>NZ_CP148990.1:0-4800000 GCF_042076515.1 Bradyrhizobium sp. A5
TGAGACCGTCGCCGTCGCGAGCCCGGTCCCGCTGCCGGTGCCGCGTCCTGCGATCGACCCTGTTTCGGAGCCCAAGCGGCCGGTGAAAAATCGTTCCCATCGGCAGCAATGAAGCGATCGTCCCGTCCGCCCGTGCTGGAGCCTCGTCCCTCGCCGCGCCGCCGCGCGCTGAGCGAGGAAGAGCGCGAGCTCTGGGACACGGTCGCAAGACAGGTCAAGCCGCTGAGAAAGCATCGCGCGGCAAAGGCGCCGGCGCGCGCTGAGCCCTCACCTGTTCCAGCGGTGACGCGACCCGCGCCGCCGCCGCGTCCGATCGCCGCTGCGCCCGCGCCGCGCGCGGCGAAACCGGCCATGCCGCCGCTCGCACCGCTCGGCAAGCGCGAGCGGACAAAACTGTCGCGCGGCCGCAGCGAGATCGAGGCGCGCCTCGATCTGCACGGCATGACCCAGACGCGGGCGCATCGCGCGTTGACCGGCTTCCTGCACCGCGCCCATCACGACGGCCTGACCTTCGTGCTGGTCATCACCGGCAAGGGGAGGAGCGGCGGCGAAAGCGGCGTGCTCCGTCGCCAGGTGCCGGAATGGCTGAGCCTGCCGGAATTCCGCGCCTTCGTCGTCGGCTTCGAGGAAGCGCATATCGGCCATGGCGGCGAGGGCGCGCTGTATGTGCGGATCAGGCGGGCGAGATTCTAGAACGGCCGCACGATCCCGACGCGCGGGATCAGGGTGAGGATCAGGCCGAAGACGTTCGTCGTCCGATCCTCTGACGGAATTAGCGTGATCTCCCGCGCGGCGGGCAGCATCTTCACGCCATGCAGGATCAGGAACATGCAGACCGCCCAGTTCGAGATCCAGCGCGAATAGTCGAACACCATCGCGAACATCACGAGATAGGCGAGGCTGACGCCGATCAGCGCCGCGAGCACGAGGCGGCGGTGCGCGTCGCTTGCGAGCGCGCCGATCAGGTTCGCAAAATAGCGCCACAGCGGCGTGTGGAGCCAGATCAGTAGCGCGAACACGGGCACGCCGAGGCTGTTGTGCGGCAGGCGGCCCCAGGTGTCGGAAATCTCCTTCGCCAGCGGCTGATACCAGATGTAGCTGAATTGCAGCAGGTCGGTGCGCGACGGATCGGCCATCCGGGTTTTCAGATACGCAACGAAATCCGCTTCGGGGATCGGCATCGTTCCCAGGAACTGGGCCGCGAAGAACAGTGCGGAGACGATGGCGAGAGCGATGATGCCGAATAAGACGTTGGTACGATTGCAGCCGCAGGCGAGGTAATGCCGGATCACGACGATGGTGATGATGGTCGGCACATACATCAGCAGGTGAATATGGTGGATCAGGACAAGGACGATCGAGAATAAAGCGGCCGTCGCAACGAACAGCAATGAGCCCGCTGGCATCAGCAGCAGAATGATCGCCAGCGCGCAGCCATAGATGTCGAAATGGCCGAGCGTGTGCATGAAGTTCTTCAGGAAGAACGGCGAGCCCGCGATGAACACGAACAGCGGCAGCGTTCTCGCGGTGAAGCCAAACGTCTTCTGGAACAGCCTTGCGTAGAGGGCTGATGTCGCCAGCCATGTCGCCCCGCCGATCGCGAACACCAGCCAGACCGGCACCTTTGCGGTGAACAGCGCAACGATGGCTCCGATCAGCGCGCGCTTGATGAAGCCGAAATGATAGTCGACGAGCAGGTGGATGTAGGGGACGTAAGGCGGCAGCTGGATCTTGTGGACGAACACGCCGACGATGACCGCCGCGTTGATCGCGAGCAGGAGGCGCCAGGGATTTTGCAGGATGCGTGCGGTCACGCCGCATCCATAGCGTGGCCGCGCCGAATTACAAAATGAACCGGCTCAGATCGGCGTTCTTGGCGAGGTCACCGACGTGCTTCTGCACGAAATCGGCGTCGACCCGGACGGTCTCGCCGCTGCGGTCGGGGGCGGTGAAGGAGATCTCGTCCAGCACCCGCTCCATCACGGTCTGGAGCCGCCGTGCGCCGATGTTCTCGACGGTCGAGTTGACGGCGACCGCGACGTCGGCCAGCGCGTCGATGGCGCTGTCGGTGATGTCGAGCGTCACGCCCTCGGTCTGCATCAGCGCGACATATTGCTTGATCAGCGAAGCCTCGGGCTCGGTCAGGATGCGGCGCATGTCGTCGCGGGTCAGCGCCTGCAATTCGACGCGGATCGGCAGGCGGCCCTGCAATTCCGGCAACAGGTCGGACGGCTTGGCGACGTGGAAGGCGCCGGAAGCAATGAACAGGATGTGATCGGTCTTCACCGCGCCGTGCTTGGTCGAGACCGTGGTGCCCTCGATCAGCGGCAGCAGGTCGCGCTGCACGCCCTCGCGCGAGACGTCGCCGCCGACGCGGCCGTCACGGGCGCAGATCTTGTCGATCTCGTCAAGGAACACGATGCCGTTGTTCTCGACCGCGCTGATCGCCTCGAGGGTCAGCTGATCGGTGTCCAGCAGCTTGTCGGATTCCTCGTTGACGAGGATCTCGTGCGAGCTCTCCACCGTTAGCCGCCGCGTCCTGCTGCGGCCGCCCAGCTTTCCAAAAATGTCGCCGATCGAGACCGCGCCCATCTGCGCGCCCGGCATGCCCGGGATTTCGAACATCGGCATGCCGCCGCCGGACGGCTGCGTCTCGATCTCGATTTCCTTGTCGTTCAATTCGCCGGCGCGCAGCTTCTTGCGGAACGAATCCCGCGTCGCGGCGCTGGCGTTGGCGCCGACCAGCGCGTCGAGCACACGTTCCTCGGCGGCAAGCTGGGCGCGGGCGTTCACGTCCTTGCGCTTGCGCTCGCGCACCTGGGCGATCGCGACCTCGACGAGATCGCGGATGATCTGCTCGACGTCGCGGCCGACATAGCCGACCTCGGTGAACTTCGTCGCCTCGACCTTCAGGAACGGCGCATTCGCGAGCTTGGCGAGGCGCCGCGCGATCTCGGTCTTGCCGACGCCGGTGGGGCCGATCATCAGGATGTTCTTCGGCAGCACCTCTTCGCGCAAGGAGCCGCTGAGTTGCTGCCGCCGCCAGCGGTTGCGCAGCGCGATCGAGACGGCGCGCTTGGCATCGGCCTGGCCGACGATGAAACGGTCGAGTTCGGAGACGATTTCGCGGGGGGAGAAGTCTGTCATGGGATCTTAGCTAGGGTCAGATGCGGGCCGGGACAAGCCGCTTTTTTCAGCCGTCAGATGATCGGCGGACCCGATTGCCATTGTTTCACGGCGTCGATTGGATGAATCAGCATCAGGATGTTGAGCGTCAGATTGTCGCGAATGTGGAGTGCCAGCATGATCTCCAAGGCGAGCCCGAGCGCGACAGTGGCCTTGATCGGCAGCACGCGCGCCACGAGGAACCCCAGCACCATGCACAAATTGTCCGAGACCGAATTGACGATGCTATCGCCGAAATAATCCAGCGAAATGGTGCCGGCGCGGTAGCGCTCGATGATGAACGGCGAGTTCTCGACGATCTCCCAGGCGCCTTCGATCAGCATGGCGATGATCAGGCGCGCGGGCCAGGAAAGACGCAGCAACGGCAGGCGCGCGAACAGCAGCCAGGTCAATCCGTAGAAAAGGAAGCCGTGAAGGACGTGCGAGAAGCTGTACCAGTCTGCAATGTGCTGCGAATTCTCCGAGCTGTTGACCACCCCGTGCCAGAGCTTGACGTAACCGCAGGTGCAGATCGGGACGCGCCCCATCGCGAACAGGATCGAGGCCTGCAACGCCAGCAGCAACAATGCGATGCCGACCCAGGCGAGCGGCGGAAACGCCGGTTGGGTCGGGCTGGTGATGCGGGCCGATGCCATCTGCTAGCCGGCCAACAGCGCTTCCACGGTGATGTTGCGGTTGGTGTAGACGCAGATGTCGGCGGCGATGTCGAGCGAGCGGCGGACGATGGTCTCGGCGTCCTTGTCGGTGTCGAGCAGGGCGCGGGCGGCGGCCAGCGCGTAATTGCCGCCGGAGCCGATCGCCATCACGCCGGACTCGGGCTCGAGCACGTCGCCGGTGCCCGTCAGCACCAGCGAGACGTCCTTGTCGGCCACGATCATCATGGCCTCCAGCCGCCGCAGGTAGCGGTCGGTGCGCCAGTCCTTGGCGAGCTCGACCGCGGCCCGGGTCAATTGCCCCGGATATTGCTCGAGCTTGCTCTCCAGTCGCTCAAAGAGGGTAAAGGCGTCGGCGGTCGCCCCGGCAAAGCCGCCGATGACGTCGCCCTTGCCGAGCTTGCGGACCTTCTTGGCGTTGGACTTGATGACGGTCTGGCCGATCGAGACCTGGCCGTCGCCGCCGACCACCACCCTGCCGCCCTTGCGGACCGTCAAAATCGTGGTGCCGTGCCAGCCCGGCGAGCTGTTCTGGGAATCCTGCATGAAATACCTCATTGTCCGGCCTGATTTAGGCGGTCGGGGGCAAGGGGACAACAGGGGGGACAACAGGGGGCACAACGGGCCGCTCCGGGCCCAATTTCGCTCACCATAGGCAGAAGTAGAGCCCCGTCAGCCGTTCCCGCAGTAGCGAAGGCGTCATGGGGCTGTTAAAAGACCGGCGTTTTCGGCACCCAACCGTGCATGATCCGGAAAAGTGGGTACCGGTTTTCCGAGACAGATCATGCTCAAATAGAAGCGAAAGCCAGCTTTCAATGCGCACCGCGACGATCAAGCGCAAGACCAAGGAAACCGACGTCGAGGTCACCGTGAACCTCGATGGCACCGGCGTGGCCAATATCGCGACCGGCATCGGCTTTTTCGACCATATGCTCGATCTCCTCGCCCGCCATTCCCGCATCGACCTCACGGTCAAGGCGGTCGGCGACCTGCACATTGACCATCACCATACCACCGAAGACACCGGCATCGCGCTTGGCCAGGCCGTCAAGCAGGCGCTCGGCAACATGGCGGGCATCACCCGCTATGCCGGGATCCATATGCCCATGGACGAGACGCTGTCGCGCGTGGTCATCGACATCTCGGGTCGCCCGTTCCTGGTGTTCAAGGCCGACTTCCCCCGCGACAAGATCGGTGAGTTCGACACCGAGCTGGTGCGCGAATGGTTCCAGGCCTTCGCCATGAATGCCGGCGTGACTCTCCACGTCGAGACCATATATGGCGATAACAGCCACCATATCGCCGAGTCCTGCTTCAAGGGCCTGGCGCGGGCGCTGCGCGCTGCGGTCGCGATCGATCCCAAGGCTGTGGGCGAAATCCCGTCCACCAAGGGCTCGCTCGGCGGCTGACATCTTCGTCGGTAACGAAACGTTGCCGGCGGCATCACCGAATTCCTAGGAACGGGGCATCACCATGCCTGTCTACACGGTTCATGCTCCCTCCCCTGCCGGAGCCGATCTGCGCGCGACCGACAAGTTCGTCTTCGTGCGCGACGGCTTCCATGTCTGGGCGATGGTTTTCGGCCCGTTCTGGCTGCTCTGGAACAGGCTCTGGCTGGCGCTGATCGGCTGGGTGATCTTCCTGGCTGCATTCGATGCCGGGCTGCATAGCCTCGGCGTTGGCCGCAGCTCGATCTTCCTGGCCAATATCATCGTCGCGATCTTGATGGGCTTCGAAGCCTCGAGCCTGCGCCGCTGGACCCTGTCGCGCGGCAAATGGCGGCAGCTCGACGTCGTCGTCGGCGATGACGAGGATACCGCCGAGCGCCGCTTCTTCGAGCGCTGGAGCCAGAAGCAGCACGGCATCGTCAACGATCAATGGGCCGTCGACCGCGGCGGCCCGCCGCCGACCCGCCACACGCCGGGTCAGCAGTTCTCGAACCCGCCGCCGCTTCCGGCCGGCGGCATCATTGGTTTGTTTCCAGAACCGGGAGGGTCAAGATGAGCGTCGCCATCATCGATTACGGTTCCGGCAACCTGCATTCCGCCGCGAAGGCTTTCGAGCGCGCGGCGCGCAGCATGGAGAATCCGCAAAAGGTCTTCGTCACCAGCGATCCGGACCAGGCCTATAGCGCCGACCGTCTGGTGCTGCCGGGCGTCGGCGCCTTCGCCGATTGCCGGCGCGGGCTGGATGCCGTCAACGGCATGGTCGAGGCGATCAACGAAGCGGTGCGCGTCAAGGCCCGCCCGTTTTTCGGCATTTGCGTCGGCATGCAGCTGATGGCGAGTCGCGGCAAGGAGCATGTCACGACCGACGGTCTGAACTGGATCGGCGGCGACGTTGAGAAAATCACGCCGCGCGATGAAAGCCTGAAGATCCCGCACATGGGCTGGAATACGCTCGACGTTCTGCGCGAGCACCCGGTGCTGAACAAGCTGTCGCTCGGCCCCAAGGGCCAGCACGCCTATTTCGTGCACTCCTACCACCTCAACGCCGTCGACGAGGCGGACGTGCTCGCGTGCGCCGACTATGGTGGCCCGGTGACTGCGATCGTCGCCAAGGACACCGCCATCGGCACCCAGTTCCACCCCGAGAAGAGCCAGCGTTTCGGCCTGGCCCTGATCTCGAACTTTTTGCGATGGAAACCGTGATTCTATTTCCCGCGATCGATCTCAAGAACGGTCAGTGCGTGCGCCTTGAGCAAGGCGACATGGCGCGCGCCACCGTGTTCAACCTCAATCCCGCAGCGCAGGCGCAGAGCTTCGTTGCGCAGGGTTTTGAGTATCTCCACGTCGTCGACCTCGACGGCGCCTTTGCCGGTAAGCCGGTGAATGCGCAGGCGGTCGAGGCGATGCTGAAGACGATCAAGATCCCGGTGCAGCTCGGCGGCGGCATTCGCGATCTCGCGACCGTCGAAGCCTGGCTCGACAAGGGCATCAGCCGCGTCATCATCGGCACCGCGGCGGTGCGCGACCCTGAACTGGTGAAGGCCGCGGCCAGGAAATTCCCCGGTCGCGTCGCGGTCGGGCTGGATGCCCGCGACGGCAAGGTCGCGGTCGAAGGCTGGGCCGAGACCTCGCAGGTGACGGTGCTGGAAATCGCGCAGCGTTTCGAGGATGCCGGCGTTGCCGCCATCATCTTCACCGACATCGCACGCGACGGCCTGCTCAAGGGCCTGAACCTGGATGCGACCATCGCGTTGGCCGACGCCATCTCCATTCCCGTGATCGCCTCGGGCGGCCTCGCCTCGATCGAGGACGTCAAGGCGATGCTGACGCCGCGCGCGAAAAAACTCGCCGGCGCGATCGCCGGCCGCGCGCTTTACGACGGCCGGCTCGATCCCGCCGCCGCCCTCACCTTGATCCGCAACGCGCGCGCCGCCTAGGAGATTTAGATGTTCAAGGTGCGCGTGATCCCCTGCCTCGACGTCAAGGACGGACGGGTCGTCAAGGGCGTCAATTTCGTCGATCTGCGTGACGCCGGCGATCCCGTCGAAGCCGCGATCGCCTATGACGCGGCCGGTGCCGACGAGCTGACCTTCCTCGACATCACCGCCACCCATGAGAACCGCGGCATCATGCTGGACGTGGTCCGGCGCACGGCGGAGGCCTGCTTCATGCCCGTGACCGTCGGTGGCGGCGTGCGTGAGGTCAACGACATCAAGACGCTGCTGCGCGCCGGCGCCGACAAGGTCTCGATCAACAGCGCGGCGGTGTCGCGGCGCGAGTTCGTCAAGGAAGCTGCCGAAAAATTCGGCGAGCAGTGCGTGGTGGTCGCGATCGACGCCAAGCGGGTCAAGCGCGCGGGCGGCGGCGAGCGTTGGGAGATCTTTACCCATGGCGGTCGCAATTCGACCGGCATCGACGCCATCGAATATGCCCAGGAAGTGGTCTCGCTCGGGGCTGGCGAGCTTTTGCTCACCTCGATGGACCGCGACGGCACCAGGCAGGGTTTCGACATTCCGCTGACCCGGGCGATCGCCGACAGCGTTCCCGTTCCCGTAATCGCCTCGGGCGGCGTCGGTAATCTCGACCATCTCGTCGATGGTATCCGCGACGGGCACGCCACGGCCGTCCTGGCCGCCTCGATCTTCCATTTCGGGGAATTCACCATTCGTGAAGCCAAGGAGCACATGTCGCGGCGGGGGCTGCCCATGCGCCTCGATGCCTGACGACTCCGCTTCATAAAAATGCTACACAGGCCGGCGGGGATAGCCTCCGCGTTCCCATGTGTTTCCGAGTAGTTCCGATGCCGCGTTTCACGATCCACGATCTGGCCGCAACCATCGACGCCCGCGCGGCGGCCGGAGGCGAGGCCTCCTATACCCGCAAGCTCCTGGACAAGGGCGCCGAGCATTGCGCCAAGAAGTTCGGCGAGGAAGCAGTCGAAACCGTCATCGCGGCAGTCGAAAACGATCGCGCGCATCTGATCGCCGAGGGCGCCGACCTGCTTTATCACTTCCTTGTGTTGCTCAAGGCCCGCGGCGTGAAGCTGGAAGAAGTGGAAGCGGCGCTGGACAAGCGTACGAATATGTCAGGGTTGGAAGAGAAAGCTTCGCGTAAGGGCTAGTAGGCCCCCAACGGAAAGGCGGCGTCATGGATATCCGCGCACCCGAGCAGCAGTATAATCCGTACCGCGTCTATACGCGCGAAGAGTGGGCGCGTTTGCGCGACGACACGCCGATGACGCTGGAGCCGGGCGAGTTCGACCGTCTCCGTTCGCTGCACGATCGTCTCGACCTGCAGGAGGTCGAGGACATTTATCTTCCGCTGTCGCGGCTGCTCTCGATCTACGTCGACGCGATGCAGCGGCTGTATTACGCCGAGCGCCAGTTCCTCAACATCCGCGACCGCAAGATGCCCTACATCATCGGCGTCGCCGGCTCGGTCGCGGTCGGAAAATCGACCACGGCCCGCGTGCTGCAGGCACTGCTGGCGCGCTGGTCGCCGCGGCCGAAGGTCGAGCTGATCACCACTGACGGATTTCTCTATCCCAATGCGGTGCTCGACCGGCAGGGCATCATGCAGAAGAAGGGCTTTCCCGAGAGCTACGACCTGCCGCTGCTGCTCAGCTTCCTGTCCGACATCAAGGCCGGCCGACGCCACGTCCGTGCGCCGGTCTACTCGCATCTGACCTACGACATCGTGCCGAACCAGTGGGCCGAGATCGACCAGCCCGACATCCTGATCGTCGAGGGTGTCAACGTGCTGCAGACCGGCAAGCTGCCGCGCGACGGCAAGGCGGTGCCCGTGGTCTCCGACTTCTTCGATTTCTCGGTCTATATCGACGCCGACGAAGCGGCGCTGCGGCGCTGGTACATCAAGCGCTTCCTCGCGCTACGCGACACCGCGTTCACCAATCCAAAGTCCTATTTCAACCGCTACGCGCTGTTGTCGGACGAGGAAGCCACCGCGACCGCGATAGCGATCTGGGAACGCACCAACCTCGCCAATCTCGAGGACAATATTCTACCGACCCGCCCCCGCGCGACCCTGATCATAAAGAAGGGCGCCGACCACGTGGTGGAGAGCGTGGCGCTGCGACGGCTGTAGATCGCAGTGCCGTAGGGTGGGCAAAGGCGCCCTTCGCGCCGTGCCCACCATCTATCCGGCATTGTCGAACGCGAATGGTGGGCACGCTACGCTTTGCCCGCCCTGCACACCATCGATTGCTGCTACACCGCCAGATGCCGTGACGCCGCGAGCCCTGCCAGCGCCTCGTCCAGCTTGTCGCGATCCAGAGGCTTGATCAGAAATCCATTCATGCCGGCCTCGAAGCAGGCATAGCGATCCTCCACCAGGGTATTGGCGGTCAGCGCCAGGATCGGCGTGTGGTGACCGCCGGCTGCGGCCTCGTGGGCGCGGATGCGCTTGGTCGTCTCGATGCCGTCGAGACGCGGCATCTGGATGTCCATCAGCACGAGATCATAGGGCGCGCCGGCCGACGATGCGGCGAGCCAGGACTCCAGCGCGGCCTCGCCATCGATCGCGATGACGACGCGATGGCCGAGTTTTGTCAGGAGCGACCGCATCAGCAGTGCGTTGATCTCGTTGTCCTCGGCAACGAGGATCGAAAGACCTTTGGCTGGTGCAGCGCTGGTCGATTGGGCCGGCGGCTCCGGCGCGAGATCTGGCGAGGCGACTTCCGGCGTCAGCGCGAGCCGTGCGGCCAGCGAGGCCGCGCGCAGCGGCTTCACCAGAAAGCCGGTGAAGGCGGCCGAGAGCTTCTCATGGCGCGAACTCGACGTCAGCAGCACCAGCCGCTGCGGCGCGTGCGTGCGCGCGGCTTCGCCCAGCTGGTCGGCAACGTCGGGACCGAGCGCGCGGTCGATCAGCACAGCGTGCCACGAGCGTTCCGGCAGCAGCGCCTCGGCGACCGCTCGATCCGAGACCAGGCAGGTTTGGCCGCCCCAGCGCTCCAGCCGCCGCGCGATCAGCGACGCTTCGATGCCGTCGGCGATCAGCAGGATGGACTTTCCGGTGAGGTCGGGGCTTGGGAACGCGGTCTGTCCCGCGCCGGCTTGCGATGGCGCGAACGGGATCGCGACCTCGAAGGTCGAGCCCTTGCCCGGCTCGCTCGTGAGCGTGATGCGGCCGCCCATGCGCTTGACGATGCGTTCGCTGATGGCGAGGCCGAGCCCGGTGCCGCCATAGGTGCGGGCGACGTGCTCGTCGGCTTGCTCGAACTCACGGAAGATGCGCTGCTGCGCGTCGGCTGCGATGCCGATGCCGGTATCGCGCACCAGGAAGCTGATCTCGTTCGACCAGATGCCGGGCTCGACGATCAGCGCAACGCCGCCGCTCGTGGTGAATTTGATGGCATTGCCGGCAAGGTTGAGCAGCACCTGGCGCAGCCGCGGGGCATCGCCGACCACTTCCAGCGGCAGGCGTTCGTCGACATAGGCGGCGATCTCCAGCTTCCTGGCCTGCGCGCGGGGTGCAAGCAGCTCGGTGATCTCCTCGATCAGGGTGGAGAGCGCGAAGGGGCGCTGCTCGAGATCGAGCTTGCCGGCCTCGATCTTGGAATAGTCCAGCAGCTCCTCGATCAGCGCCATCAAGGCTTCGCCTGATGTCTTCACCGCCCTGGCATAGGTCGCCTGCTCCGGCGTCAGATTGGTGTCGAGCAAGAGGCCGCCCATGCCGATGATGCCGTTGAGCGGCGTGCGGATCTCGTGCGAGGCCATGGCGAGGAAGCGCGATTTTGCGCGGTTGGCGGCGTCAGCCTGGTCGCGCGCGTCGGACAGCGCGCGTTCGGTCTCGGTGCGATCGGTGACGTCGCGTCCCACGCTCTGCAATTCGGCGGGCTGGCCGGCGTCGAGCCGAACATAACCCTCGCGCCAGGCGATCCAGCGCGCGCCGAGCGGCGTGGTGATCCTCTGGTCGTGAATGCGCGTGCCATTGCTCTCGCGCGCGCTGTCACCCTGCTCCAGCACGTCGAAATTGAAACGCGTGCCGACCAGCGCAGGGCGCGCCTGCCCTGCGAGCGCGCAATAGGCGTCGTTGGCGAAGGTGATGCGGCCCTGATGATCGCGCAGCACGATCAAATCGCCCTGCTGCTCGAACAGGCTGCGGGCGCGCTCTTCCGCTTCCTTCAGTTCCCAGTTGCGGTCGATCAGCGCCTCGTTGTGGGCGGCCAGCGTGCGCATCCGCTTGTTGACGAAGCGCAGCCGCATGCTGAGCGTGGCAAGGCCGAGGCAGGCGAGCGCGAACAGGAAGCTCGCGCCGATCGCGAACGCATTGGGATCGTAGCCTGACGCCTCGGACCGGCTTCCGGTGACGAATCCATAGGCGCCGCCGAACGTCGCCGAGAAGATCATGAAGGAACGGATCGCGAAGGCGATTCTGGGATGCTGCCGCCTGAAGCGGCGCATGCGCACCTTGATCCGGAACGTTCGACCCATCGTCACCGACCCCGACTCTTGTCCGAAACCCCACTGCCGCCGGCTGCGACGATGTCTCGCCGACCTTGCAAACAGCTTGAGGCTCTGTTTCCAGCTCTGAACAGGGTTAGCGAGATATTAATGGCTCGAAATAATCAGAGCGAGGCGGCTTGCAGAGGGAGCGGGCGACGGCCGCCATGGGCGCCGACGATCAGCGCCGCCGCTTCGCGATGCGAGAACGTCTTCGAGCGCACATAGATGCGGTAATCGGCCGGACCGTCAGTGGAGAGGTAGATGACCGGGCCGCCGTCGACCGGTTGCGCGGCGATGGTGATGAGGCGGTTCGCCGGATGAGCCTCGCAGGAGTCCGTCTCGGAGCCGAGACCGTCGTCGACGACCGCGAAATCCGCGTCATCGGCATCGTCGGTGATCCGGACCCGCACGGTGGCGCGCGCCAGATCGTCGGTGAAGGCGACATGGACGCCGGCGGTCCAGAACAGCGAGGTCAATTCGACCGAGGTTTCGCCAACTGCGATGCAGGGATGCGAGACCGATCCGATCTCGCCGCGGGCGAACGCCGCAGCCGCCAACAGGGGGATGACCGAGGCCAGGATCTTGAGACGCAACATGATACTCTACTCGCCAGGCCCTGTGTGGAACTCGCACGGGGGAACTTGGGGCCTTATGGTTTGCAGAGCGTAAAGGAAACTCGTTACCGCCGGGTTGATGCGCGGAATGATCACGCCATCTGGCGCACATCCTCAGCGAGTGCGCGGTACGACAGCGCTTCGGCGAGATGCAGCCGGCCGATCTTCTCAGTGCCGTCGAGGTCGGCGAGCGTGCGCGCCACCCGCAGCACGCGGTGATAGCCGCGCGCCGACAGCCGCATCGTCTCGGCGGCATCGCGCAGCAACTTCTGGCCTTGCGCATCCGGCTTGGCGATCTCCTCCAGCACGGAGCTCGGTGCTTCGGCATTGGTGCGGACATGGGGCAGGCCGGCATCGGCGTAGCGTGCGAGCTGGATGTCGCGCGCCGCCGCCACGCGCGCGGCGACTTCGGCCGAGCCTTCCGCCGGCGGCGGCAGGATCAGATCGGCCGCGGTCACGGCGGGAACTTCGATGCGCAGGTCGATGCGATCCATCAGCGGGCCGGAGATGCGGGCCTGATAATCGCTGGTGCAGCGGTCGATGCGGCCGCGCTTGCAGGCATAGCCGGGCTCGAACGCGTTGCCGCAGCGGCAGGGATTCATCGCCGCGACCAGCATGAACCGCGCCGGATAGGTCACGCGATGATTGGCGCGGGACACCGAGACCTCGCCGTTCTCCAGCGGCTGGCGCAGCGAATCCAGCACGCGGGGATCGAACTCCGGCAGCTCGTCGAGGAACAGCACGCCCTGATGCGCGAGCGAGATCTCGCCGGGTCTTGCGCGCATGCCGCCGCCGGTGAGCGCGGCCATGCTGGCGGAATGATGCGGCGAGCGGAACGGCCGCCGCGCCGTCAGCGCGCCGCCCTCGATCTCGCCGGCGACGGAGGCGATCATCGAGACCTCCAGCAATTCGCCCGGCGACAGCGGCGGCAGGATCGAAGGCAGCCGCGCCGCCAGCATCGATTTGCCGGCACCGGGCGCGCCGATCATCAACAGGTGATGTCCGCCGGCGGCCGCGATCTCCAGCGCGCGCTTGGCGCTCTCCTGGCCCTTGATGTCGCGCAGGTCGAGCGTCGAGGCGGCCGCCTCGTGCACCTTCGGCACCGGCCGCGACAGCACCTGCGTGCCCTTGAAGTGGTTGGCGATCTGGATCAGCGACTGTGCCGCGATGATCTGGATGTCCGGGCTCGCCCATGCTGCCTCCGTGCCGCACGCGGCCGGACAGATCAAGCCTTCCTCGCGCACATTGGCGCCGATCGCGGCGGGCAGAACGCCGGCGACGGGCGCGATCGAACCGTCCAGCCCGAGCTCGCCGAGCACCGTGAAGCCGGTCAGCGCATCCGGCGGAATCGCGCCGATCGCGGCCATCAGCCCCAGCGCGATCGGCAGGTCGTAATGGCTGCCTTCCTTGGGCAAGTCGGCGGGCGCGAGATTGACGATGATCCGCCGCGCCGGCAGCGCCAGGCCCGAGGCGATCAGCGCCGAGCGGACCCGCTCGCGCGCTTCCGACACCGCCTTGTCCGGCAGGCCGACGATGGCAAAGGCCGGCAAGCCAGGTGCGACCTGCACCTGCACGTCGACCGCGCGGGCCTCGATCCCCTCAAAGGCGACGGTAGAAACCCGCTGAACCATGCCCGAACCAGCCTGCCCTCTTGCACAATTAGGGGTAGCAGAGCCCGGCCTCTTCTGCAAGAACAATACAGGAACATTATCGCTGGCTGGACCGCCCCTAACAAGTCGTAAACACGACGCGGACACTACGGCTCGAATGCGAGCGGCTCCGGACAGCACATCC
The DNA here is from genome assembly GCF_042076515.1 of Bradyrhizobium sp. A5. NCBI lineage: Bacteria > Pseudomonadati > Pseudomonadota > Alphaproteobacteria > Hyphomicrobiales > Nitrobacteraceae > Bradyrhizobium > Bradyrhizobium sp. A5. Next base: position 14,160 of record NZ_CP148990.1, read on the forward strand.
CAACGAATGGTCGCTACTGCTAGAGCTGCGGGATGGGCCGTGATCTAACGAGTGAACAATCAAGATGCTTGCAAATCGCCGCAGAAGCGAACGACGGGTGTGCACGCGGCTCGCCAAGATTCATTTTGGCGCGGGCTCGCTGCCGCGGGACTGCACGATCACGGATATCTCGGACGGGGGCGTGAAAGTGGTGGCGGAATTCCTGGAGGTGCCGCCGCAGTTCACGATCATCTTCGCGCCGGATTATTCCCGCCAATGCCGCCTGCGCTGGCGCATCGGTTGCGAATTCGGTGCCGAGTTCACGGATTGAGACGTCAAGGGTCTCGTCTTTAACGGGACTTTAGCGTTAATCGGTAAGCATCCCTGATCAGTCGCCGAGTGATCAGAGTATGTCCAAGCGTTCGCCCCTTGCCTCTCCCCCGGCGAGATTCCTGCTTCCCGCGCTTCTGGTGCTGGCCCTCGGTGGCTGCCAGACCACCGGCATCGAGGACATCACCGGCGCGCTCGGTGGTAAGTCGGAAACGGCTGGCAAGGCCGACTCCAAGCCGGACATGGACGCGCTGCGCGAGCGCTATCGCGCCAAGCCTGGTGATCCCAACGTCGCCCTCGAATACGGCACGGCTCTGCGCACAACGGGCCAGAGCGCCCAGGCCGTCGCGGTGATGGAGCAGGCCGTGCTCAATAATTCGAGCAACAAGGCGCTGCTTGCCGGCTACGGCCGCGCGCTCGCCGACAGCGGCAATTTCCAGCAGGCGTTCGACGTGCTCAGCCGTGCGCATACGCCGGAAGATCCCGACTGGCGCATCCTGTCGGCGCAAGGCGCGGTGCTCGACCAGCTCGGCCGCAACGAAGAAGCGCAGCAATATTATGCGACCGCGTTGAAGATCGTGCCGGACGAGCCGCAGGTCCTGTCCAATCTCGGCCTGTCCTACATGCTGCAAAACAATCTGCCGCGGGCCGAGGAAACGCTGCGTCGCGCGTATGGACGCAACGCGAACGATTCCCGCGTGCGCGCCAATCTCGCGCTGGTGGTGGGCCTGCAAGGCAAGCAGGCCGAGGCCGAGACCATCGTGAAAGGCGATCTGCCGCCAGACCAGGCCGCGGCAAAGGTCACGGCGCTGCGGCAATTGCTGGCGAAGAAGCAGCAGCGCGCGGACAAGTAATCCGCCCTCTCGCTTGCTTCTCGTTTGACGCGTTTTCCTGGCGCGAACCGGGATCCACGTCGCTCGAAAACGCTTTTCCTCAAGACGCCTTGCGATGCGGGGCCGAGCTGCGGCCCGTCCTGCCCTTCAGCTTCTTCAGCAGCGGTCCGAACAGCGAGCTCTTCGGCTTCTTGACCTCGCCGCGCCCGGCGAGACGGTTCGCCATGTTCTGAAACAGAAGCGTGGTGCGGTGGCTCTTGGAGACCTCTGCGATCATCTGGCCGTTGTTGGCTGCGGTCGAGAACAGCTTCGAATCGAACGGGATCACCGCCATCGGCTGGCTTTCCATGGTCTTGGCGAACGACTTGACGTCGATCTCCGCGCGCTTGTGCATGCCGACCTGGTTGATGCAATACAGCGGCGGCCGGTCGTTCGGCCGCGCCGCCTTCAGCACGTTCAGCATGTTCTTGGTGTTGCGCAGATTGGCGAGATCCGGCTCGGCCACGATGACGATATCGTCGGCGTTGACCAGCGCGCGGCGCGTCCAGCCCGACCATTGGTGGGGAACGTCGAGCACGATGCAGGGCGTGGTCATGCGCAGCGTGTCGAAGATCGCATCGAAGGCTTCGGCGCCGAAATCGTAGACGCGATCCAGAGTGGCAGGCGCAGCGAGCAGGCTGAGGCGCTCAGTGCATTTGGAGAGCAGGCGTTCCATCAGCGCCGTATCGGGGCGGTCCTGCGACAGCACCGCATTGGCGATGCCCTGCGCCGGGTCCTGGTTGTAGTCGAGGCCGGCGGTGCCGAAGGCGAGGTCGAGATCGATCACGACGGAATCGAGCGCGAGGTCGCGCGCGATGGTCCAGGCCAAATTGTGCGCGACGCTGGATGCGCCGACGCCGCCCTTGGCGCCGACCACCGCGATGACGCGGCCGGTGATGATGGCTTCGGAGGCCGAGAACAGGCTGCAGATCGAACGGACGACATCGAGGGTTTCGACCGGCCCGACCACGTAGTCGTTGACGCCGCGGCGCACCAACTCGCGGTAGGGCGCGGTGTCGTTGGGATTGCCGATCACGACCACGCGGGTGCCGGGATCGCAGACGCCGGCGAGATCGTCGAGGCCTTCGAGAATGTCGCGCGTGCCGTCGGATTCGATCACGATGACGTTCGGCGTCGGCATCGTGTCATAGACTTCGACGGCAGCGGCGAGGCCGCCGCCCTTGGCGGTGAGATGCGCCTTGGCGAGACGGCGATCCTGCCCGGCCGCGGTCACCGCGGCGAGCGTCTGCTCGGTCTCGCAAAACGCCTGCACGGAAATGCGAGGAACCGGCGCAATGTGTTCCTCGGGGTGGCGCGGATCGTCCGCGTCTTCGTCGTCGAGAATGCCTGTCATTTTCCGGTGTCGCTGAGTTTGGCCCTGTCGGCCTCGGGATAGGTGGTCGTGGTGGTCGAGCCCTTGCGGTAGCGCTCGAAGGCGATGTCGCGCCGCGCGGTGTAGGCGGGCGTCTCGGCTCGCGGCTGCTCGAGGTCGGCCGGGTTGTCGATCATGGCGGCGAGGTTGCGCTGGGTGGCGCAGCCGAGATTGAAGTAGGGCCGGTTCTCGTTGTAGCCGGGGTCGAGGATGTTCGGACCCATGTCTTCCGGCCACAGCCCGCAGGGACCGGCGATCGCGGCGATCTTCGAATAGCTCAGGCGGATGGTCGGCAGCAGGCCGGGATCTTCAGGGCGGTAGGGATGCTGGACGATGGCGCGCGACGGCACGCCGCCGGATGCGAGCACGGACCGGATGTCCTGATAGGTCGCCGCCGCGGCGCGTGAATTTGCGGTGTCGACCGGCACGTCGACGACGACGGAGCCGGTGCCATCGCGTACCCAGTCCCGGGCGATGCCCGCGACGTCGGCGCGCTGCGCGGCGGAAAGGCCGCCTCGAGCCTTGCCGACGAAGATCACGATCGACTTCTTGCCTTCCTGCACCGCGATCGGGTGGCGCTGGCGATAATCGGTCGGCACCGTCTGGGTGACGATCTCGCCGGTGGTGTTGCAGGCGCCCAGCATGACGGAGAGCCCCGTCAGTGCGAGCGCGATCCGCAGATTGCGGCGTCGATCGGCTGATGTTGTCGTCATCGCCTGGTCCCCTCTTGCCCCGTTTCTTGCCCCGGTCCCCAAACCGTCCGCTCAGTCGATGATGAAGCCGAAATCGCCGTGCGTGCCCTCGATCGGATCGACGCGGCGCGCGACGCCATAGAGGCGGTTCATGCGGCCGAGCAGCGCCGTCTGCGCATCCGAGGCCGGCGCGAAACCGTCGTCGGGCCGTGACAATTCCTTTTGGGCGACCGCGCGCACCACATAGGGTGTCACGATGACCATCAGCTCGGTCTCGTTGTTGACGAAGTCCTGGCTGCGGAACAGCGCGCCGATGATCGGCACCTGGTCGATGCCGGGCAAGCCGTTGACCGCCTGCTTGGTCTTCTGCTGGATCAGGCCGGCCATCGCCATCGAACCGCCGGAGGGAATTTCCAGCGTGGTCTCGGCGCGGCGGGTCTGGATCGAGGGGATGGTGAGCGAGTTGCTTGAGGTCGAGGACACCGCCTGCGTCAGCGTGATCGAGTTGGTGTTCGACAGCTCCGAGACTTCGGTCATGACGCGCAGGCTGATGCGGCCTTCGCTGAGTACGACCGGAGTGAAGTTCAGGGAGATGCCGAACTTCTTGTAGGTGATCTGGGTGGTACAGACGTGGGTGACCGGATCGCAAGAATAGCCCGCGGGAATCGGGAATTCGCCGCCAGCGATGAAGGTGGCGGATTCGCCCGAGATCGCCGTCAGGCTCGGTTCGGCGAGCGTGCGCATGACGCCGGCGCTTTCCATCGCGCGCATCGTGGCGCTGACGGTGGCGACGCCCTTGGCAAGGCCGGCCACGCCGAGCCCGTTGCTGCTGACGATTGGACCGCCGCTGACCGAGAACGGGTTGGAATTGTTGAAATTCACCACCGCGGTGCCGGCATTCAGGCTGGCGCTGAGATCGACGCCCAGCTGCTTGACGATGTCGCGCCGGACTTCACCGACGACGACCTTGAGCATCACCTGGTCGCGGCCGCGCACGACGATGTTGTTGACGACCTTCTCGCTGCCGCCGACGAGCTTGGCGGCGACGTCGCCGGCCTGCTGGGCCTCGACCGGGCTCGACACCGAGCCGGTCAGCATCACGCTGTCGCCGACGCCTTCGATCTGCACGCCCGGCAGCGACTGGCGCAGCGCGGTGCGCATGCCGTTGAGGTCACGCTTCACGGCGATGTCGTAGGACGCGACCTGCTGGCCGTCGGAGGAGAAAAACACCACGTTGGTCTGGCCGACCTGGCCGCCGATGATATAAGCGCGCAGCGACGAGCGGATCACCGCGTTGGCGATCTTGGGATCGGCCACCAGCACGTCCTTGACCTCGCGCGGCAGGTCGATGACGACCGACTTGCCGACGCCGAGCGATAGCGAGCGCGAGCGCATCGGCGCGATGGTCGAAACCGGCGATACGCCAAGATCCGGTGCCTGCAGCGGCGCCTGGTCACCGACCGGCGTATCCGCGGCGCAGACGAAATCGGGAGCTGCGGCCAGCCCCAGCATCAGCATTGCTCCTGCCCAGAACGAGTGCGTGCGCTTCCCCCGAAGGCGCAGGCCCGTCCGAATGTCGCCGTAGTTCATGGTGTCCCCATCATCACTTCTGTGACGTCAATTGCCGCGCCTGTACCCCGTATCGGATCACGTTCACGCCGCCGCCCTGACGCTTGAGCGCCAGGTCTTCAGCCGAGAGGTCGATTGCGTTGGCATCGACGATGCTGCGCAGCGCGAGTGTCAGTGTGCCGGCCTGGCGCGCGACCGAGAGCGTGGCGACCTGGTCGGGCTTGAGCTCGAGCGTGACGGTCTTGCCGATGACGGCGTTCTGGCCGTCCTTTTCCTTCGGCGCCTGGTCGATCGCGAGCACGCGGATGTTGGTCAGGATGACCTCTGACAGGATCAGATCGTTGCCGCCGGTCGGGCCGTTGGCGCCCTCGGGATTCTTCAGGCGCCGCGTCAGGACGATGTCGACGCGGTCGTTCGGCAGGATGAATCCGCCGGCGCCGGTCTCGGCTGAAATTTCGGTGGAGACGGCCCGCATGCCGGTCGGCAGGATCGCGGCCATGAAGCCGGAGCCTTCGGCCTTCACCAGCTTCTGCTCGCGGATCGGCTCGCCCTGCATCAGGGGGACGCGCGCGATCGAGCCGGCGATCTGTGTCTGTGCTTCGGGCCTGTTGTCGCGGCGGATGAAGGCGCTGCTGGCCGTTGCCGCCGGCCAGGACTGCCATTGCAGGTCCTCGGGCTTGACGGCCTGGCCGAGTTGGATGTCGTTCTTCGCGATCAGGACTTCGACCGTCGGCAACTTCTCGGCGACGGGAAGGGCGGGCGCGGGCTTGTTGTCGTAGCCGCTCGCCAGATACGCAGCGACGCCGCCGGCGCCCAGCGCGATGACGAGAACGACAATGCGTGCGGTGTTCATACGCTTCTACTCTTACGCGGGGCACTCGAACCGCACGTGGCGGGTTCCCCTGCATCGATGAGTAGGGAGTAAAAGTATAAGGGGTGTTGCGAGGCCGCGCGGGACGGTCGGTCACGACGCGGGTTCTGGGCGAATGGTGAACGGGGCGTTATCCGGTCGGCCAATGGCCCCGTAGTTTCACGCGTGACGACTGCTGCGTTCGAATGAGGCGCGGGGCGTCATGGTGAATGGGTGGTTAGTGGTGAGGGAATCGTAGTTACAGTGCCACCGCAGCGTACAAGCAGCGATCCGTCATCCTGAGGTGCGAAGCTTGCGATGCAACGCATCGCACGCGGAGCCTCGAAGGATGTGCGGCCGCGATGCAGCCGGGCCGTCGCCCTTCGAGGGCCGCTGAAGAAGCGGCCGCCTCAGGGTGACGGTGATAGATTGAGTGTCCGGGCTACGAAGTTACGTGCGCCTTACCTCTTCCGCCTCTGCTCGATGACGTCCCAGACCTTCGCCGCCACATCAGGCCCACCTAGCCTTGCAATGGCGCGGATGCCCGTGGGCGAGGTTACGTTGATCTCGGTGAGGTTGCCGTTGATGACGTCGATGCCGACGAACAGCAGGCCGCGCTCGCGCAGCGCCGGGCCGACGGTGGCGCAGATCTCGCGCTCGCGGGGCGTGAGCTCGGTCTCCTGCGCGGCGCCGCCGCGGACCATGTTGGAGCGGAGGTCGTCGGCGGCGGGCACGCGGTTCACCGCGCCGGCAAACTCGCCGTTGACCAGGATGATGCGCTTGTCGCCGTGCTTCACCTCGGGGATGAACTGCTGGATCACCCAGGGCTCCCTGAACGTCACCGAGAACATGTCGAACAGCGAGCCGAAATTCATGTCCTGCGGCATCACGCGGAACACCGCGGCGCCGCCATGGCCGTGCAGCGGCTTCATCACGACGGCGCCGTGCCTGTCGCGAAACGCGTTGATCTCGTCGAGGTCGCGCGAGATCAGCGTCGGCGGCATCAGCTGCGGAAAGTTCATCACGAACAGCTTTTCCGGCGCGTTGCGCACCGAGGCGGGATTATTGACGACCAGCGTCTTCGGATGGATGCGTTCGAGCAGATGCGTCGAGGTGATGTAGGCGAGGTCGAACGGCGGATCCTGGCGCAGCAGCACCACGTCAAAGCCGTTCAGTGCCTCGCGCCTGGGCTCGCCGAGCGTGAAGTGATTGCCGGGCTCGTCGCGCACCGTCAGGAGCTGGACGGGAGCGACGATTTCCTCGCCGACCATCGAGAGCTGGTCGGGCGTGTAATAGGACAGGCCATGGCCGCGCTTCTGCGCCTCCAGAAGCAGCGCGAAGGTGGAATCGCCCTTGATGTTGATGCGGGCGATGGGGTCCATCTGGACGGCGACGTTCAGTTTCATGGTCTGCCTTTCAGGTCGAGGCGTCGAATGCCGCCAACACATGGCGCGGAAGTGACCGCGGCGCAATCAGCATGGCGTCGAATCGCAATTCGAATTCGGCATGCTCGGGATGCGCGACGAGCCAGCCTCGCGCGGCGTCGATGATGCGCTGCTGCTGGCGCGGTGTCACGGCGAAGGCGGCGTCATCCAGCGTCGCACGGGCCTTGACCTCGACGAAGGCGATCAGATTGCGGCGGCGCGCCACGATGTCGATCTCGCCATGCGGTGTGCGGAAGCGCTTTGCGAGGATGCGATAGCCCTTGGCCATCAGATAGGCCGCAGCGCGGCTTTCCGCGGAGATGCCGGTGCGGAACGCGGCGACGCGTTCGGGCGAGGCGACTTTCGGCGCCTTGGCCTCGTCAGTCTTGGCCATCATCGCCCCGCACATCTTTTGCGAGTTCGAGCGCACGGGCATAGACCTCGCGGCGCGGCCGTCCCGACAGCACGACCGCATGCGCCACGGCGTCCTTGACGCTATGTGCGGCAAGCTGCGCGCGCAGCAGATCGTCCAGCGCATCCGATGTCAGCATGTCGGCGTCGGCCGCTGGCGGAGCGATCACCAGCACGAATTCGCCGCGTGTCTCCAGCGTATCGGCGTCGCGCGCAAGCTCGGTCAGTGTCGCGCGGGAAATCTGCTCGTGCAGCTTGGTCAGCTCGCGGCAGATCGCAGCTTCGCGGGTGCCCATGATCTCGGCGAGCTCGGCCAGCGTGTCCTGCACCCGGTTGCCGGAGTCGAACATGACCAGCGTGGCATCGATGCGGGCAAGCTCGGCAAGACGGGACCTGCGCGCGGCCGATTTCGCCGGCAAAAAACCCTCGAAGAAGAACCGGTCGGTCGGCAGTGCCGCCACCGACAGCGCCGCCAGCACCGAGGACGGGCCGGGCAGCGCGTAGACCGCATGGCCGGCCGCGCAGACCTCGCGCACCAGCTTGAAGCCGGGATCGGAGATCAGCGGCGTGCCGGCGTCGGACACCAGCGCGACCGAGCCGCCCCGCGCCAGCGCCTCCAGGATCCTGGGGCGCGCGGCTTCCGCATTGTGCTCGTGATATTGCTTGAGCTGCGCCGAGATGTCGTAGCGCTCGGTCAGGCGCCGGGTGATGCGGGTGTCCTCGCAGGCGATGACGTCGACGCCGGCGAGCGTCTGGAGCGCCCGCAGCGTGATGTCGCCGAGATTGCCGATAGGGGTCGCGACCAGATGCAGGCCCGGCGCCGCCTTCGGCGCGGTCAGCCGATGGGCATCGATCGAGAAACCGCGCGGGGCGGCGTCCGTAGCTTCAGGTGTATTTATCGGGGCCGGCTTTGCGCGCATAATCAGACGAACTTAGGCATGATCTCCGGGGCTGGGAACCGGTCCCGCGAAAAAGATCATGCCGAGGGAAGGGGTGGGAGGACTGGAATGTGATCCATCCGACATCACATTCGAGAGCGAATGAACCGTCAGTGCCATATTCGCGGCGGAAAGGCCGCCTTGATGCTGGGTGACGGACGGTGGACAGCTAGCCAGAACTTGAGGGCGTGGCCGCGTTAAGCGGATATTATCCTTTTGTTTCAGTTAACTATTTGCCGACAATATGCCTGAATCCGCGGCTTGTGTCGTGGAAAGAGTGTTGTGACCGGCTGGCGAGGGCCGGTCAGAAGAGAAGCTGCCATGCCGGGCCCGCGTGATCTAAAGTCTCCCGTTCCGGGCCCCCGATTGTCGGGAGCGACCCGGCGGAGTGCGCTCGGCCTGCTGCTCGGCACGCCGCTGCTGTCGGCCTGCGCCGGCGTGCAGCAGAGTCTCAGCCAGTTCTCCAATCCCTTTAGCAGTTCCTCGTCGCCGCCGGCCCAGCCGGCTGGCCCGCCGCAGCAGGCGACGACCGCCGGCACCGGCGGGGTCAAGGTCGCGGTGATCCTGCCGCTCTCCGCCGCCGGCAATGCCGGGCTTGCCGCGCAATCGATGCGCAACGCCGCGGAGATGGCGCTGGCCGAGTTCCAGAACCCCAACATCCAGCTCCTGATCAAGGACGACAACGGCAGCCCGCAAGGCGCGCAAGCAAGCGCACAGCAGGCGGTCGACGAGGGCGCCGAGATCATCCTGGGGCCGCTGTTCGCGCAATCCGTCCCAGCGGTCGCGCAGGTCGCGCGCACGCGCGGCATTTCCGTGATCGCGTTCTCGACCGACTCCAGCATCGCCGGCCGCGGCGTCTTTCTGCTCTCGTTCCTGCCGGAGTCCGATGTCAACCGCATCGTCGAATATTCCGCCAGCATCGGAAAGCGCTCCGTCGCCGTGCTCGTGCCTGACAATGCCTATGGCAATGTCGTCGAGGCCGCGGTGAAGGCGGCGGTGCCGCGCCGTGGCGGGCGCATCGTCGCGTTCGAGAAATACGGCGCCGATCGCGCCACGCCGGCGCGCACCGTTGCGCAGCAGCTCGGCGGCGCGGATGCGCTGTTCATTGCCGATGACGGCGATGCCGTTGTCTCGGTGGCCGACGCGATGACCGCCGCGGGCGCGAATTTGCGCAACATCCAGCTGCTCGGCACCGGCCTGTGGGACAGCCCGCGCGTCTACGCCAATTCGAGCCTGCAAGGCGGTCTCTATGCCGCGCCAGATCCGGCCGGCTTCCGTGCCTTCTCCGGCCGCTATCGCACCAAATACGGCGCCGATCCGATCCGCACCGCGACGCTCGCCTATGACGCGGTCGCCCTCGTCGCCGCGCTCGCGCGCACGCAGGGCCCGACGCGCTTCTCGCCGGACGTGCTGACCAACCCTTCCGGCTTCGCCGGCATCGATGGCCTTTTCCGCTTCCGCGCCGATGGCACCAATGAACGCGGCCTTGCGGTGATGAAGGTGACGACCGGCGGTGGCGTTGCGGTCGCGGGCTCGCCGAAGAGTTTTGGGGCGTAGTTCGGGAAGACGGCGTCGTAGCGGTAGGGTGGGCAAAGGCGCACTTTGCGCCGTGCCCACCGTCTATCCGTAAACGCCGTGAGAATGGTGGGCACGCTTCGCTTTGCCCACCCTGCGAGATTGCGCTACGCCGCGAGATCCGCGACCACCGCGTCCAGCACCGGAAACCCGCTGCTGGTCACGCGCAACCGTCCCGTCGCATCCACGATGATCGCACCTTCCTCGCGCAGCAGCGCGATGCGCTTGGGATCGAGCGGGCGGCCGGACAGCGCCCTGTAACGCTCGGGATCGATGCCCTCGGCTAGACGCAATCCCATCAGCAGGAATTCGTCGGCACGCTCTTCGCTGTTGAGGAGATCGTCGGTGACGTTGCCGTGGCCGTTGGTCTCGACCCGCATCAACCAGGCCTCGGGACGCTTCTCGGTGGCGGTGGCGTGGCGGATGCCGTCGATGTCGAGGCGGCCGTGCGCGCCGGGACCGATGCCGGCATATTCCTCACCGCGCCAGTACACCAGATTGTGCCGGCATTCGGCGCCCGGCCGCGCGTGGTTCGAAATCTCGTAGGCGGGCAGGCCAAGCCTGTCGCAGGTCTCCTGCGTCACGTCGTAGAGCGCACGCGCGACCGCTTCGTCCGGTGTCTTCAGCTTGCCGGCCTGGTGCAGGCCGAAAAACGGCGTGCCCTCTTCGATCGTCAGTTGATACAGCGACAGGTGTTCGGCCGCTTCATCGATCGCGAGCTTGAGTTCATCGGCCCACATTGCCGGCGTCTGGTCGGGACGGGCGTAGATCAGGTCGAACGAATAGCGGTCGAACGAGCGGCGTGCGATCGCAACGGCATCGAGGGCCTCGCGCGCGCTGTGCATGCGGCCCAGCGCTTTTAGCGAGGCATCGTCGAGCGCCTGCACGCCGAGCGAGACGCGGTTGACGCCGGCGGCGCGATAGCCGGCGAAGCGGGTGGCCTCGACGCTGGTGGGGTTCGCTTCCAGCGTCACCTCGACATCGCTGGCGACGCGCCAGTGCTTGCCGATGGCATCGAGCACGGCTCCGACGGTTGCCGGCTGCATCAGCGACGGCGTGCCGCCGCCGAGGAAGATCGAGGTGACCTCGCGGCCGGGGGCGCGCTGCGCGGTGGTTTCGATTTCACGCGCAAAAGCCGAAGCGAAGCGGGCTTCGTCGATCGCGGCGTGGCGGACATGGCTGTTGAAGTCGCAATAGGGACACTTCGACAGGCAGAAGGGCCAGTGCACGTAAACGCCGAAGGCTTCGGATTCTTGTTTTGACGCGTTTTCCTGGCGCGAACCGGTATCCACTTCGCTCGAAAACGCTCTAGCGCGGCTCAAGGCAGATCTCCGCCAGTTTCACGAAGGCGCGGGCGCGGTGCGACAGGCCGAGGCCGAGCGGCGGCAGGCCGTGCTTCTCGATGCTGGCCATCTCGCCGAAGGTGCGGTCATGACCGTTGGGCAGGAACATCGGATCGTAGCCGAAGCCGGCGGTGCCGCGCGGCGGCCAGACCAGCGTGCCGTCGGCACGCGCCTCGACCTCTTCGAGATGATCGTCGGGCCAGGCGACGCAGAGCGCGGAGACGAAATGCGCGGTGCGCTTGTCCGATGTGGTCGCGCCGCGCTCCTGCAGCAGGCGTTCGATCTGCGCCATTGCCGCAGCGAAGTCCTTGCCTGGGCCGGCCCAGCGCGCGCTGTAGATGCCGGGCGCGCCGTCGAGCGCGTCGACCACGATGCCGGAATCATCGGCGAATGCGGGAAGCCTGGTTGCCTGCGCCGCGGCGATCGCCTTGATCGCGGCGTTGCTGCGGAAATCGTTGCCGGTCTCTTCAGGCTCACCGAGGCCTAGCTCGCCGGCCGACACCGCGTCGATGCCGTAAGGCGTGAGCAGCTCCTTCATCTCGGCGAGCTTGCCGGGATTGTGGGTCGCAATGACGAGCTTTCCGGTGATTCGACGGTGCATCGGCCTATTGACTACGCCACGGCCAGTTTCTGCAAGTCCACGAGACGCGCGATGCCCTTGCGCGCCAACGCCATCAGCGCCAGGAACTCGTCCTGCGTGAACGGCTCGCGTTCCGCGGTGCCCTGCACCTCGATGATGCGGCCGTCGCCGGTCATGACGAAATTGGCGTCGGTCTCGGCTGCCGAATCCTCGGCATAATCGAGATCGAGCACCGGGTTGCCGTTGTAGATGCCGCAGGAGATCGCGGCGACGTTGTCGCGCATCACGTTGGTCTTGATCATGTTGCGCGCCTTCATCCAGCTGATGCAATCGGCCAGCGCGACCCAGGCGCCGGTGATCGAGGCGGTGCGGGTGCCGCCGTCGGCCTGGAGCACGTCGCAATCGACCGTGATCTGGCGCTCGCCGAGCGCTTCGAGATCGACGATGGTACGCAGCGAGCGGCCGATCAGGCGCTGGATCTCGACGGTACGGCCGCTCTGCTTGCCCGCGGCAGCCTCGCGGCGGGTGCGTTCCGAGGTCGCGCGGGGCAGCATGCCGTATTCGGCGGTGACCCAGCCGCGGCCCTGGCCCTTCAGCCATGGCGGCAGGCGGTCCTCCAGCGTGGCGGTGACCAGCACATGGGTGTCGCCGAATTTCACCAGGCAGGAGCCTTCCGCATATTTGACCACGCCGCGCTCCAGCGTCACGGGGCGCAATTCGTCGGGCGCACGGCGGCTTGGCCGCATGGGAAATCCTCCAAAACTCACGGGAATAGGCTGTTCGCGGTGCTTGTAGGTGGGGTGAGGGTGAGCGGCAAGGCCTTTTCGGTCCCCAGGCAACCGTCAAACAACCGCAAGACCACGCTTGTCATGGGCGGTGCGGATAGACAAATTACAAGCGTCTGAGAGGAGTTACCGTTTGTGGCCCATCACGATCCGATCCATCTGATCGCGCCGCGCGCGGGCCTCGCCCAGCTCAACGAGCGTTCCCGCGACATCTTTCGTCAAATTGTCGAAAGCTATCTGGCGACCGGCGAGCCGGTCGGCTCGCGCAATATCTCGCGCCTGATCGCCATGCCGCTGTCGCCGGCCTCGGTGCGCAACGTCATGGCCGATCTGGAGCAGCTCGGCCTGATCTATGCTCCGCACACCTCCGCCGGCCGGCTGCCGACGGAACTCGGCCTGCGCTTCTTCGTCGACGCCTTGATGCAGGTCGGTGACCTCAACGAGGCCGAGCGGCAGTCGATCCAGAGCCAGTTGACGTCGGTGGGCCACGCCCAATCGGTCGAGGCGGCGCTGTCGGAGGCGCTGACGCGGCTGTCCGGCCTCACCCGCGCCGCCGCCGTGGTGCTGACGCCAAAATCCAATTCGCGGCTGAAGCATATCGAATTCGTCCGTCTGGAACCCGAGAAGGCGCTGGTGATCCTCGTCGGCGAGGACGGCCAGGTGGAAAACCGTGTCTTGACCCTGCCGCCCGGTGTTCCGTCCTCGGCACTCACGGAGGCCGGCAATTTCCTCAATGCGCGGATTCGCGGGCGGACGTTGGCCGAGGCGCGGCTCGAGCTCGAAACCGCACTCGGCGAAGCCCGTGCCGAGCTCGACCAGCTCACCCAGAAGGTGATCGCAGCCGGCATCGCCAGCTGGTCCGGCGGCGAGAATGAGGATCGTCAGCTGATCGTGCGCGGCCACGCCAATCTGCTGGAGGATTTGCACGCTTTGGAGGACCTCGAGCGGGTCCGGCTGCTGTTTGACGACCTCGAGACCAAGCGCGGCGTGGTCGATCTGCTCGGCCGGGCCGAGACCGCCGAGGGCGTGCGTATCTTCATCGGCTCGGAGAACAAGCTGTTCTCGCTATCCGGCTCCTCCACGATCATCTCGCCCTATCGGGATGCCGCCGGCCACATCGTCGGCGTTTTGGGCGTCATCGGGCCGACACGGCTGAATTATGCCCGTGTGATCCCGACCGTGGACTACGCCGCCCGCATCGTCAGCCGCCTTCTGGGGGGCTGACCGGCGTTCCCGCGATCACGGGCGCTTGATTTTCGCCGCCCGAAGCACGATATCCGGGCGAGAAAACTCCCTGCGACGAATTCGAAAAGAGAGCCGATGACCGATCGAGACCGGCAACCCGAAGACACGACTGCTGCGACCGGCGAGCCCGTGGTGTCGAAGCCCTACATCATGCCCGACGATCCCGAGCCCGGTTCGGTCGAGCTGTTGCAGAAGGAGGCCGCCGAGGCGCGCGACCGCATGCTGCGGACGCTGGCTGAGATGGAAAATCTGCGCAAGCGCACCACCAAGGAAGTCGCCGATGCCCGCCTCTACGGTATCACCGGCTTTGCCCGCGACGTGCTCGACATCGCCGACAATCTGCAGCGCGCGCTCGATGCCGTTCCGGCCGACGCGCGTGCCGCGGCCGATCCCGGCCTGACCGCGCTGATCGAGGGCGTCGAGCTCACCGAGCGATCGCTGCACAGCGCGCTCGAAAAGCACGGCGTGAGGAAGCTCGATCCGCAGGGCCAGAGGTTCGACCCGAACTTCCATCAGGCGATGTACGAGGTGCCGGATGCGTCGGTGCCCGCGGGCACCGTCGTGCAGGTCATGCAGGCCGGCTACACCATCGGCGAGCGCGTGCTGCGTCCGGCTCTGGTCGGTGTCGCCAAGGGCGGCGCGAAGGCGGCGCCTGCGGCCAACAGCAACGAGTCGAACGGCGCGCCGAACTAATCGGGCCTCAAGGCTTTGGCGTCATTCCGGGTTGGGCTCTTCGAGCCGCCCCCGGAATGACTCCTTTTGCCGCTTACGCGCTCGCCGCGATATCCGCAGACTGAATCCGCTTCACGCCGGCCTTGGCCATATCGGCCCAGGCTTTGGCGAGAGAGCCCTGCGTGTCGATGCCGCGGCAGGCATCCTCCACCACATAGACCTCGAAACCCGCCTTGCGCGCGTCGAGCGCGGTCCAGGCGACGCAGAAATCTGTCGCAAGGCCCGCGACGAAGACACGCTTGATCTTGCGGCCCTTCAGATAGCCGGCAAGTCCCGTCGACGTCTTGCCGTCGGCTTCGAGGAAGGCTGAGTAGCTGTCGACGTCCTTGTGAAAACCCTTGCGGATGATGAGCTCGGCATGCGGGATCGCAAGGTCCTTCGACAGCGCCGCGCCGTCGGTACCCTGCACGCAATGGTCGGGCCACAGCACCTGCTTGCCGTAGGGAAGATCGATGGTCTCGAACGGCTTTTTGCCGGAGTGGACTGACGCAAACGAGACGTGGCCGGGCGTGTGCCAGTCCTGCGTCATCACCACGTTCGCAAACGCCTTTGCCATCTTGTTGATGACGGGCACGACCTGCTCGCCTTCCTTCACCGCGAGGCTGCCGCCCGGCAGGAAGCAGTTCTGCACGTCGATCACGAGCAGCGCGGAGGTATCGTCCGGCCTGATCGTGGCGGCCGCAAGCAGCGCGGTTGGTGCGAGGGCTACCAAGGCCGTCGTCCCAAGTGCCGTGAGGATTTGTCGCCGATCCAGCATCGTTCGCCTCCCTCCAGGATGATCCAACGGGAGGGAAGCCTAGTTCCGTTCGTATACGAACAGAAGCCCGAAAATGCAGCCGGATTTGGTGAGTAACCGAGCCCGCAGGCGGAGGAGGGAGCGCATTTCGCCTGCGAATGCAGCTAACCCTTCGGCTGGATCCCGTCGCGCACGGTGCGGAAGCGGGTGAAGGCGGCGGCCCACTGGTCGCGCGGGGCGCTGGCGATGATGCGCAGCGAGGCGCCGCCGCTCGAGAAGCGAATCCACTGCACCACGGTCACCGGGGTCTTGTCCTTGCCACTGATGCCGTCGATCCGGGTCTCGAAACCCTGCTGGCCGTTGATGCGGATCGGCTCGGACATGGTGACGCGCGACTCGCGCACGCCGGGGATCTGCAGCGCGGCCTCCTGGGCGAAGCGGGCGCGGTCATCGGCCTGCTGCGGGGTGGCGCCGATCAGGCCGAGGATCATGAACGGCTTCGACTCGTAGCCTGTGGCCTCGTCGCCGTCGGCCAGGATGATGCTGGAGCCCGGCGCCAGCGTGCGGATGTCCTTGAAGTCGGCGAGATCGGTGATCTTGAACGGCATCAGCCCGATCTGCTCTTCGGCCGAGACCTGCTTGCGCGTGGTGGCGCTCGCAAACATCTGCCGCACCGCCTCGTCGGTGTAGATTTTGGTCGCATTCTCCGGGATCTGCACCGCGACATAGCCGGAGAAGCCGGCTCCCGGCACGATCATCGAATAGCGCTTCACCGGGGTATCGCCGGCCTTGCCGGTTTCGGTGGTGAAATAGGCAAGGCCCGCGGGGGTCTCGACCTTGTCCTGCTTGACGCCATTGGCGCCGGCCGGATTGGAATTGAAGGCGCTGACGACCTCACCATAGGCGGCGGGCGGCAGCTCGGTGATCAGGACCTTGACGTTGCCGTCCTCGCTCTCGAAGCCCGGAAAGGTCTTTGCCGTGTTGAGGCCGACCAGCGGCACCATGCCGAGGCGCAAGCCGGGCGGGAAAACGGCGTCGGCGGCGAAGGCCGGAAGTGCCGTGGCGGCGAGGAGGGCGAGCGCGGCGAGGGGGCGGATCAGCTTCATGGGCACTCTGATTGGTTCACATTGAGGCCGTTCGATGGTCGGCGACCGGGCCGCATTGTCGCGCGGAGCAGCCTGGATGGCGGCTGTCCGGCCGGTTCGCCTTTTAGCGGGTTTGGCCTGGCCGTAACAGGGTGGGGCGGATCACGGTGGCGCGGGCCGGCGGATCGCCCGGACCTGTTAATAATTCCTCACCCGCAAGTGCGGTCGAGCCCGGATATGATCTTCCAAAACCCAATGTTTTCACGGCCGAAACTTGCGTTCGGTCCTTGCGGGCCCCTCCCCCCCTCCTATATGAGCGTCAACCATCGCAATATCGCGAATGTTTGATCTTAGGGGGTTGCGGTTCGGGTGCCTTCTGGGCCCAGCCAACCTGCCGCAAAAAGAAGGATATCAGGACCATGGGAAAGGTCATTGGGATCGACCTCGGCACCACGAATTCGTGCGTCGCCGTAATGGATGGCAAGAACGCCAAAGTCATCGAGAATTCCGAAGGCATGCGCACGAC
The DNA here is from genome assembly GCF_042076515.1 of Bradyrhizobium sp. A5. Classification (NCBI taxonomy): domain Bacteria; kingdom Pseudomonadati; phylum Pseudomonadota; class Alphaproteobacteria; order Hyphomicrobiales; family Nitrobacteraceae; genus Bradyrhizobium; species Bradyrhizobium sp. A5. Next base: position 31,204 of record NZ_CP148990.1, read on the forward strand.
GCCTTCGATCGTCGCCGTCACGGACGACGGTGAGCGCCTCGTCGGCCAGCCTGCCAAACGCCAGGCCGTCACCAATCCCGAGCGCACCTTCTTCGCAGTGAAGCGCCTCATCGGCCGCCGCTACGACGACCCGATGGTCGAGAAGGACAAGAAGCTCGTCCCGTACAAGATCGTGAAGGCTTCCAACGGCGACGCCTGGGTTGAGGCCGACGGCCAGACCTACTCGCCCTCGCAGGTCTCCGCCTTCATCCTGCAGAAGATGAAGGAGACCGCGGAAGCCCATCTCGGCCAGAAGGTCGATCAGGCCGTCATCACCGTTCCCGCCTATTTCAACGACGCCCAGCGTCAGGCGACCAAGGACGCCGGCAAGATCGCGGGCCTTGAAGTGCTGCGCATCATCAACGAGCCGACCGCGGCGGCGCTGGCCTATGGTCTGGACAAGACCAAGACCGGCACGATCGCGGTGTACGACCTCGGCGGCGGCACGTTCGATATCTCGATTCTCGAAATCGGCGACGGCGTGTTCGAGGTGAAGTCGACCAACGGCGACACCTTCCTCGGCGGCGAAGATTTCGACATGCGCCTGGTCGGCTACCTCGCCGACGAGTTCCAGAAGGAGCAGGGCATCAACCTGCGCAACGACAAGCTCGCGTTGCAGCGCCTGAAGGAAGCCGCTGAAAAGGCCAAGATCGAGCTGTCGTCGACGACGCAGACCGAGATCAACCTGCCCTTCATCACCGCGGACCAGACCGGTCCGAAGCATCTGACCATGAAGCTCACCCGCGCCAAGTTCGAGGCGCTGGTCGACGATCTCGTCCAGAGGACCGTCGAGCCCTGCCGCAAGGCGCTGAAGGACGCGGGCCTGACCGCAGCCGAGATCGGCGAAGTGGTTCTGGTCGGCGGCATGTCGCGCATGCCGAAGGTCCAGGAAGTCGTGAAGCAGCTGTTCGGCAAGGAGCCGCACAAGGGCGTCAACCCGGACGAAGTCGTGGCGATCGGCGCCGCGATCCAGGCCGGCGTGCTCCAGGGCGACGTCAAGGACGTGCTGCTGCTCGACGTGACCCCGCTGTCGCTGGGCATCGAGACGCTGGGCGGCGTGTTCACCCGCATCATCGACCGCAACACCACGATCCCGACCAAGAAGAGTCAGGTGTTCTCGACCGCCGAGGACAACCAGAACGCGGTCACCATCCGCGTCTTCCAGGGCGAGCGTGAAATGGCGGCCGACAACAAGATCCTCGGCCAGTTCGACCTGATGGGCATTCCGCCGGCTCCGCGCGGCATGCCGCAGATCGAGGTGACCTTCGACATCGACGCCAACGGCATCGTCAACGTCTCGGCCAAGGACAAGGCCACGGCCAAGGAGCAGCAGATCCGCATCCAGGCCTCCGGCGGTCTGTCGGAAGCCGACATCGACAAGATGGTCAAGGACGCCGAGGCCAACGCCGCGGCCGACAAGCAGCGCCGCGAGGCGGTCGATGCCAAGAACCATGCGGACGCGCTGGTGCACTCCACTGAGAAGGCGCTGGCCGAGCATGGTTCGAAGGTCGCCGAGACCGAACGCCGCGCCATCGAGGATGCCGTCAGCGACCTCAAGGAAGCGCTGAAGGGCGACGATGCCGAGGCGATCAAGGCTAAGACCCAGACGCTGGCCCAGGCTTCGATGAAGCTCGGCGAGGCCATGTACACGCAGCAGGCCGAGGCCGACGCCAAGAAGGATGCGGCCAAGGACGACGTCGTCGATGCGGAATTCACCGAAGTCGACGACGACAAGAACAACAAGAAGTCCGCCTGATCCCCAAGAGGGTGATGATGCGGACGGCTTGGACCCAACACGCTTCACCGGCCTCCCCCCTCGCGGGGGAGGCCGTCGTGTCGGGCTCAACGGGGCAAGGCTCTGTCGCGATCGGCCCCGTTACGATCGACCAATTCCCAGCCGTTATGCTCAACGCCGCGAGGCAGCCCTCTGCCGCAACGCGCAGCGCCGCCTATATCAAGGCTGCCTGTATCGTCGCGCGGCGACGCTGTTTCGCTCCGACTTGAATCGCGATTGGATAGACCGGGTCCGACATGTCCACCAAGCGCTGCTATTACGAAACCCTCGAAGTCGAACGCTCTGCCGACGATTCCGTGCTGAAATCGTCCTTCCGCAAGCTTGCGATGAAGTTTCACCCCGACCGCAATCCCGGGGACGACACCAGCGAGGTCAAGTTCAAGGAAATCAACGAGGCCTACGAGGTCCTGAAAGACAAGGACAAGCGCGCCGCCTATGACCGTTTCGGTCACGCGGCCTTCGAGCAGGGCGGCCCCGGCGGCGGTCCCGGTTTCGGCGCCGGCTTCGCCTCTTCCTTCTCCGACATTTTCGAGGATCTGTTCGGCATGGCCGGACAGCGCGGCCGCGGCGGCCGCGAGCGCGGCGCCGATCTGCGCTACAATATGGAAATCACGCTCGAGGAAGCTTTCGGCGGCAAGACCGCGCAGATCGAGATCCCGGTCTCGGTCACCTGCGAGCCCTGCTCGGGCACCGGCGCCAAGGCCGGCACCAAGCCGAAGACCTGCTCGACCTGCGGCGGCGCCGGCCGCGTGCGGCAGTCGCAGGGCTTCTTCACGCTCGAGCGCACCTGCCCCGGCTGCCAGGGCCGCGGCCAGATGATCGAGGACGCCTGCCCGTCCTGCTCGGGCCAGGGGCGGGTCACCCGCGAGCGGACGTTGTCGGTGAACATTCCACAGGGCGTCGAGGACGGCACGAGGATCAGGCTCGCCGGCGAGGGCGAGGCGGGAGTCCGTGGCGGTCCGCCCGGCGATCTCTACATCTTCCTGTCGCTGGCCCAGCACCAGCTCTTCCAGCGCGACGGCGCGGATTTGCATTGCCGTGTGCCGATCTCGATGGTGACGGCCGCGCTCGGCGGCGAATTCGAGGTGCCGACCATCGACAAGGGCAAGACCAAGGTGAAAGTGCCGGCCGGAACCCAGACGGGCCGCCGATTTCGCATTGCATCAAAAGGCATGCCGGTGCTGCGCTCGCGCCAGACCGGTGACATGTACGTCCAGGTCGCGGTCGAGACCCCGCAGAATCTCACCAAGAAACAGCAGGAATTGCTGGCCGAGTTCGAAAAGCTCTCCTCCGGCAATACCCAGCCCGAATCCGTCGGCTTCTTCGCCAAGGTCAAGGATCTCTTCAGCAATCGGGCGAGCTGACTCGTCTTGACCGTATCGCCTTCGGCCTATACCTGTTTATGACTATTTTCTGACACGCCGCGTTCCTGCGGTCCCGTCCGGTCCAGACATGCCATTGCCATCGTCCGCGCGTGCGTTGAAGAAGCCTCGTCTTGACGACGAGGTGCGCTTTCTGAGGTCGTGGATCGAAAAGCCGCTGCACATGGGTGCGGTGATGCCTTCGGGCAAGCTTTTGGCCCGGACCATGGCGCATTACGTCGATGTCGACTCGGACGCTCCTGTGGTCGAGCTCGGGCCCGGCACCGGCGCCATCACTTCGGCCCTGGTCGAGCGCGGCATCGACCAGAAGCGCCTCGTCCTCGTCGAATACAATCCCGGCTTCTGCGCCCTGCTGCGCGACCGCTATCCGCAGGCCAAGGTGGTGCAGGGTGATGCCTATCGCCTGCGCGACACGCTCTGGAACGTCTTGGGTGCGCCGGCCTCCGCCGTCGTCTCGGGCCTTCCGCTCGTCACAAAGCCGATGCTAACGCGGCTGCGGCTGATCCGCGACGCCTTCACGGCGCTCGCGCCCGGGGCGCCCTTCGTGCAGTTCACCTACGCGGTGGTGCCGCCGATCCCGAAATCGCTGCCCGGCGTGTCCACAGAGGCCTCGGAACGGATCTGGATGAACCTTCCGCCGGCGCGCGTCTGGGTGTATCGCAAGGACTAATTCCGTCGGCATTCTCCCTTGCGCGGCGGGCTCGTTTCGCCGAACGCATGGAAGCGGATGTCCGCACCCAAAATCCTGGTCATTCCCGGCTCGCTGCGCACCGGCTCGCACAATGCGAAGCTGGCAGCGGTTGCCGCCTATGAATTTGCCCGGGCCGGCGTCGACGTCACCCGCATCTCGCTCGCCGATTTTCCGCTGCCGATCTACGACGGCGATCTCCAGGCCAGGTCCGGCGTGCCCAAGCACGCGATCAATCTCAAGCGCATGATCGGCACGCATCATGGCGTGCTGTTCGTCTCGCCCGAATACAACGCATCGGTGCCGCCGCTGCTGAAGAACGCGATCGACTGGGTCAGCCGCGTGCAGGATCCGCACGAGACGCGCGGCGAAGTCTTCCGCAACCGCGCCTTCGCGCTCGCCGGCGCCTCGCAGAGCCGGCTCGGTGCCGCCCGCGCGCTCCAGGCGCTGCGCCTGATCCTGACCTCCTGCCACGCCAACGTGATCCCCAGCCAGTTCACGCTCGCTTTTGCCGATCAGGCCTATGACGATATGGACAGGTTGAAGAACGAGGGCGATATCGCCGCGTTAAAGGAACTGGTTGCGCAGCTGATCGACATTTCCCAACGCATGATGTGAGGTGACATGACGCCAGCCGAGATCGCCCCGAAAGACCGTCTGATCGTCGCGCTCGATTTGCCAAGCGTCGATGCCGCCGAAGCGATGATCGCAAGCCTCGGCGACAGCGTCACCTTCTACAAGATCGGCTACCGCCTCGCTTATGCCGGCGGCTTGCCGCTCGTTGCCAGGCTCGCCGACAAGGGCAAGAAGGTCTTTCTCGACCTCAAGCTGCACGACATCGGCAACACCGTGGCGCAAGGCGTCGAGAGCATCACCAGGCTGGGGGCGACCTGCCTCACCGTGCACGCTTATCCGCAGACCATGAAGGGCGCCGTCGAAGGCCGCGGCAGCGCGAGCCTGAAGATCCTCGCCGTCACGGTGCTGACCTCCTACAATGACGATGATCTGCATGCGGCCGGCTATCGGCTCGGCGTCTCCGAGCTCGTCGAAGCGCGCGCGCAGCAGGCACAGGTGCTCGGCGTGGATGGCCTCGTCTGCTCGCCCGAGGAGGTCGGCAGCCTTCGCAAGATCGTCGGTCATCAGTTGAACCTCGTCACGCCCGGCATCCGTCCGGCGGGCGCGGCGAGCGGCGACCAGAAGCGGATCATGACGCCGGGCCGCGCGATCAGCGCGGGCGCGGATTATCTCGTCGTCGGACGGCCGGTGGTGGAAGCCGCAGACCCGAGGGCGGTCGCAGACGCCATCCAGGCCGAGATCGCCCAGGCGCTCGGCTGACCAACCAACAAGGGAGAAGGACAATGGCAAAGGGCTACTGGATCGGACGCGTCGATGTGAGCAGCGACGAGGGCTACAAGCCCTATGCCGTCGCCAACGGTGCGATCTTCAAGAAATGGGGCGCCCGCTTCGTCGTCCGCGCCGGCAAGTTCACCACCGTCGAAGGCGCCAGCCGCACCCGTAACGTCGTGATCGAATTCCCGGACTACGAGACCGCGATCGCCTGCTACAATTCGCCGGAATACCAGGCCAACATCAAGGTGCGCCAGCCGCACTCGATCGCCGACCTCATCATCATCGAGGGCTATGACGGCCCGCAGCCGTCGGACGGCTGAGGCGCGATCTCCTCTGACTCTCTCCTGGAGGGGGAGGGTCGCCACGTGATCGAGCGAAGCGAGATTGCGTGACGGGGTGGGCTGATCTCTCCACTCGGGCACTGTTCGTGGCGGAGAGACCGTCACCCCACCCCGCTCGCGCTGCGCGCGATCGACCCTCCCCCTCCAGGGGAGGGTTTGAGCATGCGTCGCGGCCTCGGTTGCCGGAACTGCATCCCCCCGTTAAAACGGCCCCGAAGAGGATCGCACCATGTCCGACATGCGCTTGATTGTTGCTGGAGCCGGCGGCCGGATGGGCCGCGCGCTGACGCGGGCGATCGCCGATACCAAGGGCGCGGTGCTGGCCGGTGCCCTGGAGGCTCCGGGCTCGGAGCTGCTCGGCAAGGATGCCGGCGTGCTCGCGGGGCTCCCGGCCAACGGCATCAAGCTCTCCGCCGATCTCTGGGCGATGTCGAAGGACGCCGACGGCATCCTCGATTTCACCGTGCCGGCCGCGACCATCGCCAATGTCGCGATCGCGGCCGAGCGCGGCATCGTCCACGTCATCGGCACCACCGGCCTGTCGGCCTCCGACAACGCCGTGATCAAGAGCGTCACCAATCGCGCGGTCGTGGTCCAGTCCGGCAATATGAGCCTCGGCGTCAATCTGCTCGCCGCCGTGGTCAAGCGCGTCGCCAAGGCGCTCGACGAGAGCTTCGATATCGAAATCGTCGAAACGCATCACCGCATGAAGGTCGACGCGCCCTCCGGCACCGCGCTGATGCTGGGCCAGGCGGCAGCTAGCGGCCGCGGCATCTCGCTCGAGGACAATGCGGAACGCGGCCGCGACGGCATCACCGGTGCGCGCAAGCCAGGCGCGATCGGCTTTGCCTCCTTGCGCGGCGGCACCGTCGCCGGTGAGCACAGCGTGACCTTCCTCGGCCCGTTCGAGCGGCTGACGCTGTCGCATCTCGCCGAAGACCGCATGCTGTTCGCGCACGGCGCGCTGAAGGCGGCGCTATGGGCGCATGGCAAGAAGCCGGGGCACTACTCCATGGCCGACGTGCTCGGCCTCGCTGATCTTTGAACGAAGCAAGAAACGGAAACAGTCAATGAGTGAACGTCTCCTCGTGCTCGTGCGCCACGGCCAGAGCGAATGGAATCTGAAGAACCTGTTCACCGGTTGGAAGGACCCCGACCTCACCGAACTCGGTGTCAAGGAAGCCACTGAAGCCGGCCGCAAGTTGAAGGCGCAGGGCCTCGTGTTCGACGTCGCCTACACTTCGGTTCTGCTGCGCGCGCAGCACACGCTCGATCTCATCCTCGGCGAGCTCGGCCAGAAAGGCTTGCCGACCACGAAGAACCTTGCGCTGAACGAGCGCGACTACGGCGATCTCTCCGGCCTCAACAAGGACGACGCGCGCAAGAAATGGGGCGAGGACCAGGTGCTGATCTGGCGCCGTTCCTACGACGTGCCGCCGCCCGGCGGCGAGAGCCTGAAGGACACGCTCGCGCGCACGCTGCCCTATTATGTGCAGGAGATTCTGCCCGGCGTTCTCAACGGCAAGCGCACGCTGGTCGCCGCCCACGGCAATTCGTTGCGTGCGCTGATCATGGTGCTGGAAAAGCTCTCGCCCGAAGGCATCCTGAAGCGCGAGCTCGCCACCGGCGTGCCGATCATCTACCGGCTCAATGCGGATTCGACGGTGGCGTCGAAGCTGGATCTGGCGGGATAAACTTCGCCGGGCGCACCGAATCGTAGGGTGGGCAAAGCGCAGCGTGCCCACCATGTGTCAGCGATCGCGGAAGAATGGTGGGCACGGCGCGATGCGCCTTTGCCCACCCTACGGCACCTGACCTACTGCATTCCCAGCTGCCCGGCCTCCCAGCCCAGCATCGCCTGCTTCCTTGTGATGCCCCAGTGATAGCCGGTGAGCGTGCCGCTCTTGCCGAGTGCGCGGTGGCAGGGCACGACGAACGACACCGGATTCTTGCCGACCGCGGCACCGACGGCGCGTGAGGCCTTCGGGCTGTTGATGTTGCAGGCGATGTCGGAATAGGACACCGCGCGGCCCATCGGGATCTTCAGCAGCGTCTCCCACACCCGCACCTCGAAATCGGTGCCGATCATCACCACGCGCAGCGGCTGGTCCGGCCGCCACAATTTCGTATCGAAGATGCGCTGCGCGAGCGGCGCGGTGCCTTCATGGTCCTCGACGTAAGTGGCTTTCGGCCAACGCCGGGTCATGTCGGCGAGCGAGGCCTTCTCTTCACCGGGATCGGCGAAGGCGAGGCCCGACAGGCCGCGATCGGTCGCGATCACGATCGCCGTGCCGAAGGGGGAGGGATGGAAGCCGTAGCGCAGCGTCAATCCCGCGCCGCCGTTCTTCCATTCGCCCGGCGACATCGCCTCATGGGTGACGAAGAGATCGTGCAGGCGTCCCGGCCCCGAAAGCCCTGAGTCGAGCGCCGCGTCGAGGATGCTCGCGGAGTCCCTGAGCAGGCCCTTGGCATGGTCGAGCGTCAGCGCCTGCATGAAGGCCTTCGGTGTGATCGAGGCCCAGCGGCGGAACAGATGGTGCAGCTCATCCGGTGTCACGCCGGCGGCATCCGCCATCGCCTCGATGGTCGGCTGCGCGCGCCACTTCTCCGAGATGAAGGCGATCGCCCGGCGTACGGAATCATAGTCGCGCAGCGCGGCGTTCTGGGGACCCGGCTTGGCCAGGCGCTGGTCATGTATGGCGAGTGTCATCATGGCCGGGAATGTAGGAGAGGGGGCGATTGGAAACCACCCGATTTCCGACCCGGATCAGGTCACCGGGTTGTAGGTCGGGCCTCGTTTGGCGGCATTGAGCGCTTCAACCAAGCCATTGTAGAAACTTGCCTTTTCCTGCGGTCCCAAAAAGCCGGCGATGCGGAGCCGGCGGCCGCGGGAGATCAGATAGAGATGCTCGATGCCAAAATCCTCGTCGACCTCCATGTCGAGCCGGACCCAGAGCGGATTGAACGCCCATTCGACGACCTGGCCGCGGTGACTGACCCGCCGCACCCGCAGTTCTGACGGCGTGACCACGATCTCCTCGCTCGCACGTGCGGCGCGGAAATTGACCTTGAAGGCCCACCAGATCACCAGCACGTCGAGGCCGAAGAAGCCGAACACGGGCCAGGCGCCCATCATCAGGAAGACCAGGCCGGTGACGAAGCTGACCGCGCTCAGGAACAGCATCACGGCGAGGAAGCCAGTGCGGTTCAGCGAGCGGTGCGGCGTCAGCCGCGCGGAAAAGATCTGCGGTTCGCGCTGATCTCCAGAACTCTCGCGCTCAATTTCGTTGCCTGTGTTCATCGTCCCTCAGTATATCCCGATCATGGCGAAAATCACCCGCAAGCCGGCTCCGCGTAAAGCGGCTGTGCCGAAGAAAAAGGCAAAGGCGGCGGTCGCGAAGCCGAAAGCCCCCGCAAGGACATCACTGAAGGCTCCCAAGCCCTGGACTCCAGCCGAGGTCCGCGAGGTCTTCAGCCGTTTCCGCAAGGCCAACCCGGAACCGAAAGGCGAGCTCGAGCACGTCAATCCCTTCACGCTGCTGGTTGCCGTCGTGCTGTCGGCGCAGGCGACCGATGCCGGGGTCAACAAGGCGACGCGCGCTCTGTTCGAGGTCGCCGACACGCCGCAGAAAATGCTCGACCTCGGCGAAGAACGTCTGCGCGAATACATCAAGACCATCGGCCTCTATCGCACCAAGGCCAGGAACGTGATCGCACTGTCGGCCAAGCTGCTCAGCGAGTTCGGCGGCGAGGTGCCGCGCACGCGTGCCGGGATCGAGTCATTGCCCGGTGCCGGGCGAAAGACTGCCAACGTGGTGCTCAACATGGCATTCGGCGAGCACACCATGGCGGTCGACACGCATGTCTTCCGCGTCGGCAACCGCACCGCCCTTGCGCCGGGCGAGACGCCGCTCGAGGTCGAGCTCGGGTTGGAAAAGGTAATCCCGGCCGAGTTCATGCTGCACGCCCATCACTGGCTGATCCTGCACGGCCGCTACACCTGCCTCGCGCGCAAGCCGCGCTGCGAGGTATGCCTGATCAACGATCTTTGCCGGTGGCCGGAAAAGACGGTCTGAGGCAGTATTCGCCGTCGTTCCGGGACGATGTGAAGCAAGTCTGTTTTGGGGTCATGTCGTGAGTCAACAGGAACAAGTCCCGTCGCCACCGCCTGCTGGGGCACCCGCGCCACCGCCGAAGCCGACGGCCAGCTCGCTCTGGAGCCGGCTCGCGATCCCGCTGTTTGCCGTCATCGTCGCGCTCGCCTTCGTCGCGCTGGCGACACTGCGCTTCGACGAATGGGTCGGCAATGCGGTGATTCAGACCACCAATGATGCCTATGTGCGCTCCGAGCTGACGCGACTGTCGAGCCGCGTCTCCGGCGAGGTGTTGACCGTCGCGGTGACCGACTTCCAGCGCGTCAAGGCCGGCGACCTCCTGATCCAGATCGACCCAGCCGACTACCAGGCCCAGGTCGCGCAGTCCGAAGCGGCGGTTGCGGCGGCCCAGGCCGTGCTCGACAATCTTGCCAACCAGGTCGAGCTGCAATACGCGACCATCGCGCAGGCCGACGCTGCACGGCTGTCGGCTGAAGCCCTCCAGGTCGAGGCCAAGCAGGAACAGGACCGCCAGCAATCGCTGTCGCAGACGGAGTCCGGCACGCGGCAGCGGTTCGAGCAGGCGGTCGCAGGCTATGCCAAGGCGCAAGCCGATGTGCGCGCCAGCCGCGCGGTGATCGCAGCCCAGCAGCACCAGCTCGAGGTGCTGCAAGGTACCAGGAAGCAGCGCGCCGCCGATCTCGAAGCCAGCAAGGCGACGCTGGCGAGCGTCAAGCTCAAGCTGGGCTACACGAAGATCACGGCACCCTTCGACGGCGTCGTCGGCGAGCGCCAGGTGCAGCCCGGCGACTACGTCAACATCGGTACCAATCTCATCAACGTGGTGCCGTTGCCAAAGGTCTACGTGATCGCGAACTACAAGGAGATCCAGCTCACGCACGTCGCACCGGGTCAGCCCGTCGAGATCACCGTCGACAGTTTTCCGCGCGAGAAACTGCGCGGCAAGGTCGAGCGTATCGCGCCAGCGACCGGTGCGCAGGTCGCGCTGCTGCCGCCGGACAATGCCACCGGCAACTTCACCAAGGTCGTGCAGCGCATTCCCGTGCGCATCCAGTTCGACGACAATCAGCCGCTGCTGACGCGGCTGGTGCCGGGCATGTCGGTGGTCACCAACATCAACACCGCGGGCGCGAATGGCGGACAATGACGAGTCCGGCCGCGGCCCTCTCTCGCGCGGCGGCGTCGCGCCACAGCCGCTGTTCGCCGTTGCCGCGGTGTTGCTTGGCTCGTTTCTCGCCAATTTCGACAGCCGGTTGACCACGGTCGGACTGCCCGATCTGCGCGGTGCGTTCGGGCTCTCCTTCGACGAAGGCGCCTGGCTTTCGACCGCCGGCATCGGCTCGCAGATCCTGATTGCGCCCGCGGTGGCCTGGCTTGCGACCGTATTCGGCCTGCGTCGCGTGCTCGGTATTCCGAGCCTCGTCTACGCCGCCGTCTCGCTGATCATTCCCTTTGTCCGCGATTACCCGACGCTGATCGCACTCAGCGTCGTGCACGGCCTCTTGCTCGGCACCTTCGTGCCGGCGACGCTGATGATCGTGTTCCGCAATCTGCCGATGCGCTGGTGGTTGCCGGCGATCTCGATCTATTCGATCCGCGTTGGTTTCGCGCTGGATACGTCGAGCTCGCTGGTCGGCTTCTATGTCGACCATCTCGGCTGGCAATGGTTGTACTGGCAGGGCGTCGTCATCGCGCCCTTGATGGGCCTGATGGTCTATCTGGGTACGCCAAGCGAGCCGGTCAATCGCGCGTTGCTGCGCGAGGCCGATTGGGGCGGCATGCTGCTGCTCGGTGCCTCCGTGTCGATGATCTATGCTGGCCTCGACCAGGGCAATCGGTTGGACTGGCTCGGCTCCGGCACGGTGATGGCGCTGCTGGTCGGTGGCGCTGCGCTGTTGATGGCTTTCCTCGTCAACGAGTCGCTGGTGCGCCAGCCCTGGGCGCATGTGAACGTCCTGTTCTCGCGCAATATCGGGCTGTCGCTGGTCGTGATCCTGCTCTACACGCTGACGTCTCTCTCCAACTCGTCGCTGGTGCCGAACTTCCTCGGCAATATCGGCCTGCTGAGACCGGAGCAGAGCGGCCTGTTGCTGCTCACCTATGGCGCGCTGCCGATGTTCGTGCTGGTGCCGATCTCGATCTGGCTGCTCCGGCATTTCGACGCGCGCGCGGTGGTGGTGCTGGGCTTCGCCTGCTTCGCCGCCGCCAATCTCTGGGGCACGCAGCTGACCCACGATTGGGCGCGCGAAGACTTCATCGGCATCGTGCTGCTGCAATCGGTCGGCCAGTCGCTGACGCTGCTGCCGATCATCATCATGGCGCTGTCCAATTCCGATTTCAGCCGCGCCACCGCTTTTGCCGCCTATATCCAGATCATGCGGCTCGGCGGCGCCGAGATCGGCGTCGCGCTGATGGGAACCTGGCTGCGCGTTCGCGAGCAGATCCATTCCTACTATCTCGGCCAGCACATCGTCACCGGCGATATCGACGTGGTGCGGCTGTTGAAGCAGCTCGCCGATCGTTTCGCGGCCCATGGCACCGGCCTGGCGCCGGCGCGTGCGGTCGGAACGCTCGCAAGCTTCGTGCAGCGCGAGGCCAATGTGCTCGCCTATATCGACGGCTTCTGGCTGTGCTTCTGGCTGGCGATGGCCGCGCTCGGCTTCGTCGCGCTGATCACCCGTGCGCCGCCCGGCCCGTTCACGCCGGCGCCGTTCGGCTTCGCCAAGTCGGTGTTGCGCAAATGCGGAGTGAGGGTCGCCTGAATGCGATGATCGTTGGTTCGTTCAATCGCGCGACGGGGTTGGACACCTCTCCCGCTTGCGGAGACACCCTCTCCCCGACCCTCTCCTGAAAGCGGGAGAGGGAGCGCACCGTCACCGCATCTGCCGCGCCGGCTCGATCAGCTCGGGCCGCGGCCCTGACAGGCGCTTGTGCATGTGAACCATGAAGGCCATGCCGAAGATCGGCGTCGCCAGGTTCACGATCGGGATCGAGACGAAGGCAGCGATGAACAGGCCGGCGGTGAAGATGATCGCGGCATTGTCGCGGCGCATCGCCTTGGCCTCCTCCGGCGAACGGAAACGCATCGCGGCAAGCTCGAAATATTCGCGGCCGAGCAGCCAGGCGGCGGCGAAGAAGAAGACCAGAAAACCGGCGCCCGCGAGGAACACCAGCGGCAACGCGATCAGATAAACCAGAATCGTCAGCAGCGCCGTCTTGATGCCCTCGTAGATCGCCTGGTTGAATGGCAGCGCGACGCCCGGCTGCTCGGCGGGATAATGTTCGCGCTCGACGATGTCGGCGACGTCGTCGACGAACAGGCTCGCCACCAGCGAGGTGATCGCGGGCATCAGGAACACACTGCCGAACACGACGCCGAGCCCCGCCGCGATCGAGATGATCCAGGCCAGCACTTCAAGCGATGCGTGCCAGCCCGGTCCGAGCAGGCCCTCGAGCCAGACCTCGCCATAGGTTGCAAACCAGCTCAGCAGCCGTTGCAGCCCGATCGCCAGCACGACGATCAGCACCAGGGCAAGCCCGATCGATCGCCACAGAATCGAGCGCATCGGCGGCGAGATCATTTGCGACAGCGCCTTGACGGCGGCATCCAGCATGGCAGTTCCTCTCACGAAATCACCCGCGAGAGGTAGACATGCCAGATCGCTTCGGCAAGGGAGGCTGACCTTACCCGGCTGCGGCTTAAGGCTCCGCGGCAATGCTCGCCCAGCAGGTGATGGCGCTGCAGACCGTGCTCCAGCGGCCGAACCCCTTGTAGATCTGGGCGGCGACCTGCTCCTGCTGCTTCAGGGTGTCCTCGGCCTTGATCTGCGGATCGGAGACGTTGCGGATCGCAAGCCAGCGCGGCGCCTTGTCGCCCATCTCCTGGGCCACGAGGCCGAGGATGGCGTCGCCCATTTCGGAGACATCGCCAAGGCCCTGCAGATGGAAATGGTCGTCCGAGGTGTCGAAGCCGAAGAAGTCGGTCGTGACGACGGACGATGTCAGGCCGCCCGGCTTCACCACGACGATCTTCGGCGCCCTGGTGTTGTCCTTCGGCAGTTGCCCGGCATTGGCCTTGAACAGGGCCTTGGCCTGCGTGAATTTCTTGCTTACGGCCGGCCTGCTGGAGAAATGCTCCTGCGCGAACGGCTGCTTCTTGAATTTGGACAGGCAGTCGAAGCGCACGATCGGGCTGACGACGACGTCGCCGACCTCGAATTGCTTGCCGATGCCGCCGGCCGTACCCGTGGTGATGACGAGCGTGGGCTGCACTTCGGTGATGATCTGGCGCCAGACGTCGACGTTCGGCAACTCCGGTCCGTCCTGCGACATGTGCGAGTCCGATTTGAACACCACCACCTTCTTCTTGCCGATCGTGGTGGTCCAGTAGGTGCCGAGCCGCTTCAGCTCCCTGGCCGGACAGCCGTTGCGCATCTTTCTGGAGATGGCCGCGTAATTATGCGTGTAGGGCACGTAGTCGTTGCGGGAATCCTTGCCCGGCGTCAGCACGCGGCTGAGCGCGTGGCCCTCGTCGACGGTCCAGGTCACGACCAGCACGTCGGCGCGCGGCAGCGGGCTCTTGCCGCTGCCCTTGGGCTTTGGTCCGGTCCGCGGCGCCAGCCCCTTCGGCCAGGGAATGTCGGTGAAGCGCGACAGCCCGGTGGAGGTCGAGAAGGCCATGAACGCGCGGCCCTCGGTGGATTCGGAATTGAAATCGATGATCTCACGGCGAAAGTCTTCCGCCGTGACCTTCGCGGATTTCTTCACCGCCGCCTTCGCCACGCGCTTCACCGTAAAGGTCTCGCGCGGCGGCGGTGTCGTGATCGGATCGAAACCAAGGTTTCTCTCAACCCATTTGCGGTCGGCCAGCATCGCATCTTCTCCGCCAATTGATTTTGACAAACACCTTCCATTCGTCGGGCAGGTGAGCCGGCGTCACAATCTTAAATCGCATTCCTCGATACCGAATGGTCGGGTCTGCTGACCGATTCCGTGTCGATTTGAGTGGCGGAAGATTTCCTCTGCCGAACAAGGGTCGTTCTGAAAAAACTTTGGTTCAGTGGCTGAACCAATTCGAGGGTGAGACTAGACCTATAGTTGAGGTGCGACAATCTGTCTTCCAATCACAAACGGAGGAAGTCATGGCAAGCTCAACCACGCGCGTGACGCTGGCGAACAGCGCACGGAAATTGCCCACGGGAGCCAAGCTCGTCGGCGCGGCCGATCCCAAGCAGGAAATCGAGATCAGTGTTCGCCTGCGCGCCCGGCGCGCGGACGATGAACAGGTGATGGCGCTCGGTGCGCAACCGCCGCGCGAGCGTCAATATCTCTCGCGTGCCGAGTTCGGCGCGGAGATGGGCGCCGATCCCGCCGACGTCGCCAGGATCGACGATTTCGCGCATCACCACGATCTCAACGTCAAGAGCGTGCATCTGGCCTCCCGCACGGTGAAGCTGACGGGCACGGTGAAGGCGATGAGCGCGGCCTTCGGCGTCAAGCTCAACAAGGTCAGGCACGAAGGCGCGACCTATCGCATGCGCAAGGGCAGCGTGCAGATTCCGGCCGAGCTCGCGGGTATCGTGGTCGGTGTGCACGGCCTGGACAACCGGCCGGTGGCGCAGCCGCACTTCCGGCGCAAGCTTCCCACGAAGCGTGCGACCGCGCGCGCGGGGCAAGGTGGCAGCTTCTCGGTCGAGCAGATCGCCCAGCTCTACAATTTCCCGGGCGGCGAGACCGGCGCCGGCCAGTGCATCGCTATCATCGAGCTCAACGACATCGACCAGAAGGGCCATCCGACGGGCGCCGGCTACAAGACGTCCGATCTGAAGACCTTCTTCAAGAAGGCCGGCATCCCGATGCCGCTGATCGCGCCCGCCAGCGTCGACGGCGGCGCCAACAAGCCTGGTCATTCCGACGCCGACGGCGAGGTCGTGCTCGACATCGAGGTCGCTGGTGCGATCGCGCCGGGTGCCAGGATCGTGGTCTATTTCGCGCCCAACACCACCAACGGTTTCATCGACGCGGTCAAGGCCGCGGTCCATGATACCGCGCGAAAGCCGTCGGTGATCTCGATCAGCTGGGGCGGGCCGGAAGATTCGGAAAGCTCGCAGCAATTCGTGGACGGCCTGAGCGAGGCGATCCGCGACGCTGCCGCGATGGGCGTCACCGTCTGCGTCGCCTCCGGTGACAACGGCTCGGCCGATATGGGCGAGGGCTGGGACGGCAGGCCTCATGCGGATTTCCCGGCCTCGAGCCCGTTCGCGCTCGCCTGCGGCGGCACCAATCTGAAGGCGTCGAACGGGACCATCAACGAGGTGGTCTGGAACGGCGGGTTGCAGGGCGGCGCGGGGGGCGGTGGTGTCAGCGTCGTGTTCCCGCGACCGCAATATCAGGCTCACGCGCATGTGCCGAAATCGCCGACGCATCACAATGGTCGCGGCGTGCCCGACGTTGCCGGCGATGCAGATCCTGCGACCGGCTACCAGATCTTCCTCAACGGCGTCGGCACCACGATCGGCGGCACCAGCGCGGTGGCGCCGCTGATGGCCGGCTTGATCGCCCGCATCAACGAGGCCACGACCAAGAAGTTCGGCAAGACGGTCGGCTTCATCAACCCGCTGATCTACGCCTCGCACGCGCAGGGCGTGTTCCGCGATATCACGCAGGGCAACAACGACATCAGCGGCGACCTGCACGGCATGTACAAGGCCGGCTCCGGCTGGGATCCCTGCACCGGCCTCGGCGTCCCCAACGGCGCGGCGTTGCAGAACCTGCTGGCCGCGTGATGCTTTCTTCGCCTCTCCCCGCGTGCGGGGAGAGGCCGGAATCGCGCGGAACGCGCGAATTCCGGGTGAGGGGGACTCTCCGCGAATCCAACTGTCACCGCTCCCGCAGAGACTCCCCCTCACCCCAATCCTCTCCCCGCAAGCGGGGAGAGGGAGAAGACCTAATCATGCCGATGCCCATGCTTCCGCATCTTCACCGGCTTCCCTTCACCCGTTGGAATCATCATCACACGCCCATAGCGCACGCCGCGCTCGGCGATGATGTGGTCGGCGAAATGCTTGACCTCGCCGGCATCGCCCCGCAGTGCCGTCATCTCCATGCAATTGTTGTCGTCGAGATGAACATGCAGCGTCGCCAGCGCGAGGTCATGATGGCCGTGGAATTCCTGAACCAGCCGCTTTGAAAGATCGCGCGCGGCATGGTCGTAGACATAGACGAGGCCGGCGACGCAGGGGCCGGTCTGCGCGGTGTCCTCGGTCGACTGCTGAAGCCCGGCGCGGGCGAGGTCGCGGATGATCTCGGAGCGGTTCTGGTAGCCGCGCGCTTGCGCCGCCGCATCGATCTCCGCCAGGAGATCGTCCTCGATCGTGATCGTAATCCGCTGCATCAGGTGGTCTCCGCTCGGTCCGGGCTACACGCATCCTACATGGTTCCGCGAGCGGGGCGAGGGAGCGCACCGCCGTCCTCACAGCCGCGTCGTACGCAGTCGCAGCGCATTCCCGACCACGCTGACCGAGGACAGTGCCATCGCCGCGGCGGCGATGATCGGCGACAGTAGGATGCCAAACGTCGGATAGAGGATGCCGGCGGCGATCGGAATGCCGGCCGCGTTGTAGATGAAGGCGAAGAACAGGTTCTGCCGGATGTTGCTCATCGTCGCCTGCGACAGTTTTCGCGCGCGCACGATCCCGGTGAGATCGCCCTTGAGCAGGGTGACGCCGGCGCTCTCCATGGCGACATCCGTGCCGGTGCCCATGGCGATGCCGACCTCGGCCGCCGCCAACGCCGGCGCGTCATTGACGCCGTCGCCGGCCATCGCGACGCTGCGGCCGGCTTTCTGCAGCCTGGTCACCACCGCGCTCTTCTGGTCCGGCAGCACCTCGGCCTCGACATCGGCGATGCCGAGACGGCGCGCGACGGCTTCCGCCGTGGTGCGATTGTCGCCCGTCAGCATGATCACCTTGATGCCCTCAGCCGCCAGCGCCTTCAGCGCTTCCGGGGTCGAAGCCTTGACCGGATCGGCAATGGCAAACAGCCCCGCGAGCTTGCCATCGATCGCCATGTTGATCACAGTGGCGCCGTCGCCGCGCAGGCGTTCGGCTTCGCTGTCGATCGCCCTGGTGTCGATGCCAATCGACGAGAGGTATCTGGCGTTGCCGAGCACGATGGTCTTGCCGTCGATCTTCCCGGTTGCGCCTTTGCCTGTCGGCGAATCGAATTGCTCGACCTGGTCGAGCGCGAGCTGCTTCTCCTTGGCCGCACGCACGATGGCGTCTGCGAGGGGATGCTCGCTGGCGCGCTCGACGCTGGCTGCAAGCCGCAGGATGTCATCTTCTGCAAAGCCGGCCGCCGGTACGATCGCAACCACCTTGGGCTTGCCCTCGGTCAGTGTCCCGGTCTTGTCGACCACGAGCGTGTCGATCTTCTCCATCCGCTCCAGCGCTTCGGCGTTCTTGATCAGGACGCCGGCCTGCGCACCTCGGCCGACGCCGACCATGATCGACATCGGGGTCGCCAGGCCAAGCGCGCAGGGGCAGGCGATGATCAGCACGCTGACGGCGGCCACGAGACCGAAGGCCAGCCGCGGCTCCGGCCCGAACCAGGCCCATGCGGCAAAGGCGACGACGGCGACGGCGATCACCGTCGGCACGAACCAGCCCGCGACCTGATCGGCGAGGCGCTGGATCGGCGCGCGCGAGCGCTGCGCGTCCGCGACCATCTGCACGATCTGCGAAAGCAGGGTCTCGCGTCCGACCTTGTCGGCACGCATGATGAAGCTGCCGGACTGGTTCAGCGTGCCCGCGATCACCTTGGCGCCGGTCTCCTTGGTGACCGGCATTGACTCGCCGGTCACGAGCGACTCGTCGAGCGCGGAGCGGCCTTCGAGGATGATCCCGTCGACCGGCACCTTCTCGCCGGGGCGGACGCGCAGGTGATCGCCAGCGTGAAGCGTGTCGATCTCGACCTCATGCTCGCTGCCATCAGGCGCCACGCGCCGCGCGGTCTTCGGTGCAAGCTGCAACAGCGCCTTGATCGCGCCCGAGGTGGCATCGCGCGCGCGCAGCTCCAGCACCTGGCCAAGCAGCACCAGCACGGTGATCACGGCCGCGGCTTCGAAATAAACGGCGACCGCGCCGCCATGGCCGCGGAAGGTCGCGGGGAAGATCTGCGGCGCGATTGTGCCGATCAGGCTGTAGACATAGGCGACGCCCGTGCCCATCGCGATCAGGGTGAACATGTTGAGATTGCGGGTCAGCAGAGACTGCCAGCCGCGGACGAGGAACGGCCAGCCGGCCCACAGCACCACAGGAGTCGCGAACACGAGCTGGATCCAGTTCGACCAGGTCGGATCGATCCAGTTGTGCGGGCCGGCGAGATGGCCTCCCATCTCCAGCACCACCGCCGGCAGCGCCAGCGCGCCGCCGATCCAGAACCGCCGCGTCATGTCGGCGAGCTCCGGATTGGGTCCTGTCTCCAGGCTCGCGACCTCCGGCTCCAGCGCCATGCCGCAGATCGGGCAGCTGCCCGGTCCGACCTGACGGATCTCCGGATGCATCGGGCAGGTGTAGATCGTGCCCGCCGGCACCTCAGGCTCGGGCGCCTTGTCCTTGGCGAGATATTTGGCGGGATCGGCGGCGAATTTGGTGCGGCAACCGGCCGAGCAGAAATGGAAGGTCTCGCCGTGATGCTCGAAGCGATGCTTCGACGTCGCGGGATCGACCGTCATGCCGCAGACGGGATCGAGGACTTTTGTCGTGGCGCCGCCATGGTCGTGCGCGTGGCCGGCGTGATTGCCATGTCCGCCGCAGCATGACGAGGCCGCGGGCCGGGGGGGCGCGGCAGCCTTGGCGGCGCATCCGCATCCGGAGTGCCCGTTGTGATGATGTTCGTGGTCCGCGTCCATGCCCATACTCCGGTCCTGCCTTGGGTCTTGCAACCTATACCCGGTAGGGGTATATAGACCTCATGCGCAAGGACATCAAGGCATCCGTCGGAAAACGTCTCGGCCGGATCGAGGGCCAGGTTCGCGGCCTGTCGAAAATGGTAGAGGAGGACCGCTACTGCATCGACATCGTGACGCAGATCTCCGCGGTGCGCGCCGCGCTGCGTCGGGTCGAGGAAGAGGTCTTGAAGGACCACGTCGCCCACTGCGTCGAGCACGCGATCGCCAGCGGCGACAAGGCCGACCAGCGCGAGAAGATCGCGGAGCTGATGGCGGTGATTGGTCGGGCGGAAAGGTAGGCCGGACTACGCCGCGATCTCGCGCGCGTGGTCGCGGCGCTGCGCGCGGTACATCGCAAGCTCGTTCAGCACAACAAAATGCTCGGAGAAGGAAACGGCCATCTCCGCAGCCGCCTCACGCATCACTTGCTCAGCCGAAACCTCAGCCGGCGCTTCTTCGTCAAACGCTTCAGGAACGAGCGGCGGCGCCATGAACGTTTCTGGAAAGACACCGAATGAGCCCGCTACCTCCTCGAGCGGCTTTTGCTTGTCGGCCCAGTGCAGGGCGGTGTAGTCGAAGCCGTGCACGATGGTGGGTTTGACGACCTCGAAATAGGGCGAGATGTCGAAGTCGCGGGGCATGTAGAGCGAGGAATCGCGGATGTGCAGGATCTCGCGGCGCGCGGCGCGGCTGCCGGCCTTGGTGATCTTCGGCAGGATCGGATAGCGCACGGCGTCGAAGGCCTGCGCGATCAGCGCCGAGCAGATGATCTTGGTCGGATCGCCCGACCCGATCGCGATCATGCGCCGCCGCCAGCGCTGCGGAATCGGCAGCGGAAACAGGAAGCGCATCAAATCGATGATGTTCTTGGTGTCGTAACCGAAGCCGATGCGGTTGATCGCATAGCGGCAGACCGTGGTGCGGTCCTCGTAGGACAGTCCGACCGGCCGGCAGACGCGGGTGTGATAGGGGAAATATTTCGACAGCGGCGCCGAGGTGACGCCCTCGCCGATATTGGCCTCGATCAGCACATGCGGCTCGCCGTCGGGCTCCATGGCGCCTTCGACCGGGCCGACATAGAGCGCGCCGTGCGACCAGGTCGACTGCGTCAGATATTTGATGATGCCGGAGATGCGGTTGTTGCCCTCGACCAGCAGCACGTCGCCGGGCTCGATCACGCCGCGCAGGTGCTCCGGGTCGCTCGGCGTGAACGGCTCATAGCCCGGCACCTCCTTCGAGAGGTACGCGGCAATCAGCTTGCCGACTGAGTCCAGGACCGTCCCCATTTCAAACTCCCCACGGCCTTCTCCGGCCGTCTTTTTGTCATCTCTATCATGGTCGAAACGTGTTGCAATTCGGTTCATCGTTCTGTGAGATCAAGCACGATTGATTCACCATGATGGTTGCCGTGCAACACCAGATGCAGCAAGGTTCGCGGGCTGTTCCCGTTCGCCGCAAGTTCCCGGAAACCATGCCATGACAATCACCCGCCGTGGTTTCCTGTCGGCGTCCGCAGCTCTTGCCGCGATGCCGGTCCTGGGCGTGACCGCCGCGACCTTGCCGCGCGAGGCCGACATCATCGTGATCGGCGCGGGCGCGGCCGGAATTGCCGCGGCGCGGCGCGTCATGGCGGCCAATCGCAAGGTCGTGGTGGTCGAAGCAGCCTCGCAAGTCGGCGGCCGTTGCATCACCGACAATACCACCTTCGACGTGCCGTTCGACCGCGGCGCGCGCTGGATGCACAATCCCGACACCAACCCGATGATCCGGCTGGGCCGCGGCGTCGGCCTCGACGTGCTGCCGGCGCCATCGGGTCAGAAAATGCGCATCGGTCGCCGCAACGCGCGCGCGGGCGAGACCGAGGAATTTCTGGCGGCGCTGGTCCGCGCCAACCGCGCCATCGACGAAGCCTCGCGCGGCAAGCTCGATACCTCCTGCGCGTCGGTGCTGCCCAAGGATCTCGGCGACTGGGCCGGCGCGGCCGAATTCATGCTGGGCGCGGGCTTTGCCGGCAAGGACTTGAAGGAGCTGTCGGCGATCGACAAGGCGCGGGCGCAGGACCGCAACGCCGCGATCGCCTGCCGCCAGGGGCTGGGCACGCTGATCACCCGGCTCGGCGGGCAGGCGCCGGTCGCGCTGTCGACGCCGGCGAGCCGCGTCGTCTGGAGCAATCGCGACGTCAGCGTGGAGACGCCGTCCGGCAAGATCTCCGCCCGCGCCGCCATCATCACGGTCTCGACCAACGTGCTGATTTCGGGCGCGATCAAGTTCGGCCCCGATATTCCCAAGCGGACACTCGATGCTGCGTCGAAGCTCACCCTCGGCAGCTATGATCACATCGTGCTGCAGCTGCCGGGCAATCCGCTCGGCCTGTCGCGCGACGACATTCTCATCGAGCAGAGCAACTCGACGCGCACGGCGCTGATGTTCGCCAACATCGGCGGCTCCTCGCTGTGTTCGATCGATATCGGCGGCTCGTTCGGCCGCGACCTCTCCGAGCAGGGCGAAAAGGCGATGACGGCCTTCGCCAGGGAATGGATCACGAAGCTGTTCGGCAGCGAGGCCGCGGCCGCCGTGCAGAAAACCAGCGCGACGCGCTGGAACGCCTCGCCCTACGTGATGGGCGCGATGTCGGCGGCTTCACCGGGCGGCCAGTTCTCGCGAAAGATATTGAGCGAACCGATCGGCAACCTGTTTCTCGCCGGCGAAGCCACGCACGAGACGCTGTGGGGCACGGTCGACGGCGCCTGGGAAAGCGGCGAACGCGCCGCCGACGCGGCCTTGCGCAAGATCGGCGCGCTCAAGGACGAGCCGGCCGATACCCCGACTCAGTCGACCAAGCGCCGCAGGGCACCGCGGCAGCACGGCAACTAAGCCGCAACACTGTCGTCCCGGGGCGCGCGTAGCGCGAGCCCGGGACCCATATCCCCAGGGAGAAGTTTGACGAAGGTTCGGAGTGATCAGATCGACCCATACCACTCCCTGTGGTTATGGATCCCCGCCCCCGTGCGCAATTGCGCACTAGGCGGGGACGACTCGTGGACGGAGTTAGCGCAAGATCCCGTCCAGCACCGGTAGCCCGGTGATCACCGCCATCGCGATCAGCGCATAGCAAATCCTGCGAAAGACCGTCTCGCTGGCGCGGCCGAACAGCGAGGCGCCAAACGCGACGCCGATCGCATAGACCGGCCCGACGATGAGCGAGAGCAGCAGCGATTCGCGGCTGATCAGGCCCGTCGTCGCGTAGCTGACCATCGAGAAGAAGTCCGAGGCGCCGAAGAACAGCACGATGTTGGCGCGCGCGACGATCGGCGCGATCGGACGGCCGAGCCAGTAGCCGACGATCGGCGGGCCGCCGGTCTGTGCCAGCCCGCTGCAGAAGCCCGACAGGCCGCCGATGCCGACCGAGAGCCATGCGTGGTCCTTGCCGCGATAGCGCCAGCCCGACAGCAGCAGAAGCAGGAGCGCGGCGACGAAGCCGGAGATGATCCAGCGCGTGGTCACGGGCTCGAGCACGCTGAGGAAATAGGTGCCGACGGGCACGCCGATCAGTGCGCCGAGCACGATCACGGCGGTGGCCTTGCGGTCGGCCTTTCGCCACGCGTCGGGCAGCAGCGGCGCTGCCGCGACGAAGTCGATGACGAGCAGAAGCGCGGCGACGAGCCGCGGCGCCGCGATGCTGCTAGCCAGCGGCATGAAGATCAGCGCCGAGCCGAAGCCCGAGAAGCCGCGCGCGGTGCCCGAAACCAAAGCGACGGCGCAGAGCGCCATCGCAATGGTGAAGCTGACGTCCTTTGGGAGAAGGTCAGTAAATGTCATCCCCGCAGAGTGCCGCCGGTCTTCTTCGTCACTTCCGCGACGATCTTCGCCGCCACGGCCTCGATCTCCTGGTCGGTCAAGGTCTTCTCGCGCGGCTGGATCGTCACCGCGATCGCGATCGACTTCTTGCCGTCATCGATACCCTTGCCCTCGTAGACGTCGAAGACGTTCACGGCGGTGATCAGCTTTTTGTCGACGCCCTGCGCGGCACGAACGATATCGCCGCCCTTCACGCCGCGGTCGACGATGAACGCAAAGTCGCGCGACACCGGCTGGAAGGCCGACAGCTCGATCACAGGCTTGGCGCGGGTCGGCTTCTTCTTGGCCTCGGGAACGCGGTCGAGAATCACCTCGAACACCATCAGCGGGCCGTCGGCACCGAGCGCCTCGAGCGCGCGCGGATGCATCTCGCCGAAATGGCCGAGCACGTTCTGCGGTCCGATCTGGATCGTGCCGGAGCGTCCGGGGTGCAGCCAGGCGGGTCCGCCGGCCACGATCTGCAAGGCCTGCATCGGCGCCCCGGCGGCGGCCAGCACCGCCAGCGCATCGGCCTTGGCGTCGAACACGTCGGCCTGCGCCGAGCCCGACCAGTGGCGGCCGAGACCTTCCGAGGAGGCAAAGCCGCGGCGGACGCCGCTTGCCGCCATGAATTGATCCTGCGGACGATCGCCCTTGAACACCTGGCCGACTTCGAACAGCGCGACATCGCCAAAGCCGCGATCGGCATTGGCCTGCGCCGCCGCGATCAGGCCCGCGAGAAGGGTCGGGCGCATGTCGGACAGATCGGATGCGATCGGGTTGGCCACTTCCAGCTCGCGCTGGCCGCCGCCGAACAATTCTGCCGCGGGCTTGGTGATGAAGGACCAGGTGACGGCTTCGATGATGCCGCGGCTCGCAAGCGCGCGCCTGGCGCGGCGGGTGCGGAGCTGGAGCGGCGTCAGCACGGGCTTTCGTGCATCGGCGCCGCGCTCGAACGGCGTCATTGGCACCTTGTCGACGCCGTAGATACGAATAACCTCCTCGACGATGTCGGCCTTGCCGTGCACGTCGGTGCGCCAGGACGGCACGGCGACCTTCACCACGGGGCCCGGGCCCGCCATCATGAAGCCGAGATGGCTGAGGATGCGCTTCATCTCCGGCTGCGGCACCTCGATGCCGGAGAGACGCTTCACCTCGGTGACCGGAAAATCGATCACGCGGTCGTCGCCAAAGGCCTTGCCGACCACGACGTTCTCGGACGGCGTGCCGCCGCACATCTCCATCACCAGCTTGGTCGCGAGCTCGAGCCCGGGGACCATGAAGGCCGGATCGACGCCGCGTTCGAAGCGATAGCGAGCGTCCGAGTTGATACCGAGCTTGCGGCCGGTCTGGGCGATGTTGATCTCGTTCCACAGCGCCGATTCGATCAGCACGTCGGCGGTGTCTTCGTCGCAGCCCGAGGCCTCGCCGCCCATGATGCCGGCGAGCGATTCGACGCCATGCTCATCCGCGATCACACAGATCGCGGGATCGAGATTGTAGGTGCGGCCGTCGAGCGCGAGCAGCGTCTCGCCGTCGCGGGCGCGGCGCACGACGAGGTTGCCCTTGACCTTCTTCGCGTCGAACACATGAAGCGGACGCGCGCGGTCGTAGGTCAGGAAGTTGGTGATGTCGACAAGGGCGTTGATCGGACGCAGCCCGATCGCGGTCAGCCGCTTCTGCAGCCATTCCGGCGACGGGCCGTTCTTGACGCCGCGCACCAGGCGCAGCGCGAAGCCCGGGCACAGCGCTGCATCCTCGACCGTGACCTTCACCGGGCACGGGAATTCGCCCTTGATCGGCTTGATGGTCGGGTCCTTGAACTTGCCCATGTCGGCTGCGGCGAGATCGCGCGCGATGCCGTGCACGCCGGTGCAGTCCTGCCGGTTCGGCGTCAGGTTGATCTCGACCACGGGATCACCGAGCGCGGCCCATTCGGCATAGCCGGCACCAACAGGCGCATCCGCGGGCAATTCCATGATGCCGTCATGGTCGTTGGAGATCTGCAGCTCGGCGGCCGAGCACAGCATGCCGCGGCTCTCGACGCCGCGAATGGTGCCGATTCCAAGCGTGATGTCCTTGCCGGGAATGTAGGTGCCGGGCGGCGAGAATACGCTGACGAGCCCGGCGCGGGCGTTCGGCGCACCGCACACCACCTGCACCGGCGCAGCGCCGTTACCGGTATCAACCATGCAGACGCGCAGCCGATCCGCATTCGGATGCTGCTCGGCCGAGATCACCTTCGCAATGGTGAAAGGCTTCAGCGCCTTCGCCTTGTCCTCGATGTTCTCGACCTCGAGCCCGATCATGGTGAGCTTGTCGGCGAGCTTTTCCAGTGGCTCGTCGGTGTCGAGATGGTCTTTCAGCCAGGAGAGGGTGAATTTCATGGCTGCGTGCCTCGGCTCTTAGCGGTGGTGACTGAGTTGCTTGGGTCGGTGTTGGTGTTCCCTCCCCCCTTGTGGGGGAGGGGCAGGGAGGGGGGTGAGCCGCGGGCGCCGGCAGAAGCTGCCTGGCGGATCGCCTCAACAACCCCCTCAAGATTCGTCATCACCTGTTCATTGGTGAAGCGCAGAACCTGAAAACCCTCAGCGGCAAAGAACGCGTCGCGACGTTGATCTGCTCTCTGACGTTCTTCGAAATCGTGAGATTCCCCATCGAGCTCGATGATGATCTTCGATGAGAAGCAGACGAAGTCCGCGATGTAGTTTCCAATCGGCGTCTGACGTCGGATGCCGACACCATCCATGCGATTAGCCTTCAGATAACGCCACAGCAGTGTCTCAGCGCGCGTCATCGCCCGGCGAAGTTGTTTCGCCCGGCTGCGCTGACGTTCGCTCACAACTGCGTGCGGCATCCGCGGCTACCCCCCTCCCTGACCCTCCCCCACAAGGGGGGAGGGAACGGAGAGAGCTTTCGTGGACTCATATCTAAGAGCGAGCATCACGAGCTCAGCCCTCCGGCAAGCGTTGGCACTTCGAGCGGCTTGAAGCCGTAGTGGGATAGCCAGCGGACGTCGCTGTCGAACAGCTGGCGCAGATCGGCGACGCCATATTTCAGCATGGCGATGCGGTCGATGCCCATGCCCCAGGCAAAACCCTGGTACTCATCGGGATCGATGCCGCAGGCGCGCAGCACGTTCGGGTGCACCATGCCGCAGCCGAGAATCTCGAGCCAGTCCTCACCCTCGCCGAAGCGGATCTCGCCCTTGTCGCGGCGGCACTGGATGTCGACTTCCAGCGACGGCTCCGTGAACGGGAAGAACGAGGGACGGAAGCGCATGTTGATGTTGTCGACCTCGAAGAACGCCTTGCAGAACTCGTGCAAAATCCATTTGAGGTGGCCGAGATGCGAGTGCTTGTCGATGACGAGGCCTTCGACCTGGTGGAATTGCGGCGTATGGGTCGCGTCCGAATCGATGCGGTAGGTGCGGCCCGGGCAGATCACGCGGATCGGCGGCTTCTGGCTCAGCATGGTGCGCACCTGCACCGGCGAGGTGTGGGTCCGCAGCAGCATGCGCGAGCCGTCTTCCTTGGGATGGAAGAAGAAGGTGTCGTGCATCTCGCGCGCGGGATGGCCTTCCGGGAAGTTCAGCTTGGTGAAATTGTAGTCGTCGGTCTCGATGTCGGGGCCTTCGGCGACCGAGAATCCCATGTCGGCGAAGATCGTCGTCAGCTCGTCCCAGACCTGGCTCAGCGGATGGATGCGGCCAGCATCAGTCGGTGCGTCGCGCAGCGGCAGGGTTACGTCGACGGTCTCCGCCGCAAGCCGTGCGTCGAGCGCCGCCGACTTCAGCACGTCGCGCTTCGCCGCGAGCGCCTGGGTGACCTCGTCCTTGGCCTGGTTGATCGCGGCGCCTTGCGTCTTGCGCTCCTCAGGCGACATCTTGCCGAGCGTCGCGAGAAGAGCGGAGATCGAGCCCTTCTTGCCGAGCGAGGCAACGCGGACGGCTTCGAGGGTTGCTTCGTCGCCGGCGGCGGTGATCTGTGCGAGGATGGATTGGACGAGGCTGGCGAGGTCGGACACGGTCGGATCCTTTCAAAAGGCTGCCGGTTGTGGCCGCAGCCGGGCCGGAACGTCAAGCCGAATAGCCAGCGTAAATGCAGGGCATCTTCTTGACGCGTTTTCTTGACGCGAACCGGTGCCCACTTCGCTTGAAAACGCTATGCATTTGAACGGTATAGGCATGGCCACCACCAACCTGACGAAGGAGCGGAGGATGCGTTTACGATCCTGCCTGGCTGGCATGGCCCTGGTTATCATGGCAAGCGTGGCTCACGCCGCCGAGGAATGTCCGGCCAAATCCAATGTAATGGACGACATCAAATCGGCCCTCAACGCGGCGCCGGGCTGCGACCGCGCCATGAAGCTGTTCGAGGCCTGCTCATACGGCGCCAGTGGCGACGTTCAGTTCGGGGAGGTCGTCGAGAAGAAGTGCGAGGCGGACTTTCTCGGCCAGCTGAAAACGCCGCAGAAGCTCAGCTATCAGCGCGAGTTACGGGTCTGCGACCGGAAATACCGGAATAAGTCCGGCACCATGTATATTTCGGCAACAGCCTTCTGCCGGGCGGAGGTCGCCCAGCGTTACTCGCGACGCGCGCTGAAGACCGGCCGAGCCGGCCGTTAGCACGCAAGCTTGGTTCAGGCGGCCAGCGCGGCCTTGGCCTTCTCGGCGATCGCCTGGAACGACGCAGGCTCGTTGATCGCGAGATCCGACAGCACCTTGCGGTCCACGGTGATGCCCGACTTGGCGAGGCCGTCGATAAATCGGCTGTAGGTCAGGCCGAACGGACGGACGGCGGCGTTGAGGCGCTGGATCCAGAGCGCGCGGAACGTCCGCTTCTTGCGCTTGCGATCGCGGAAGGCGTACTGCTGGGCCTTCTCTACGGCCGGCTTGGCGGCGCGGATGGTGTTCTTGCGGCGGCCGTAGAAGCCCTTGGCGGCCTTGTAGACTTTCTTGTGCTTGGCGTGGGCGGTCACACCGCGTTTGACGCGAGACATGACAAAATCCTTCAGAGATGACTTGGTTTTTCGGATCGCCGCGCAAAACGCGGCGCTGATGGCAATGATCTTGGACGCGATCAGGCGTTCGGCAAGAAGTACTTCTTGACGTTGTCGCCGTCGGTCTTGAACAGCACGGCGGTGCCGCGGAGCTGACGGATCTGCTTCTTCGTCCGCTTGATCATGCCGTGACGCTTGCCGCGATGGGCGAACATCACTTTGCCGGTGGCAGTCACCTTGAAGCGCTTTTTGGCGCCCGATTTGGTCTTCAGCTTGGGCATTTGGCTCTCCTAATGGCCAACGAAATCCGCCCGCGAAGGCGGCTTGGCCGTCAAAAATGCTCGTTAGAGCGTTGATTGTGCTCAGGTTTCTACGAACAAGCGCGAAACCCGCACGAAACACCGCCACGGCAGCCCTTAATCAGCCGGGCGATGAAGGCCGGGCTTATGACAGAGAACGGGCGAATTGGCAACGATGAACCGGTGAAATCTGGCGACCGACTATTCGGAATTGTTACCATCATTGTCCAAGTCGCGTCGCTTGAAGCAGGACCAAAATGGCTCATTTCCCGCAGTTGATTTCGTCTTTCGTCGCTCTTGCCCGCCCGCGCCGCCTGGCGCTGCTTGCCGTGGTTGCGGCCGCGTTGCTGCCCTCGACTGCCGATGCCCGTGTCGGCGGCTATGACGGCATCTGGAATGTCACTTTCGCCACCACTCGGGGCAATTGCAGCTCCGGCTACAGCGTCCCGTTCACGGTGACCGGCAGCCGGGTATCGTCTGCCGGTGGCGGCCGGGTTTCCGGCACGGTCCGACGCGGCGGCGCCGTCGCGGTTCAGGTCTCGGTCGGGGCGTCCCACGCCAGCGGCGGCGGCCGGCTCGCCGGTGTGGCCGGCGCCGGCTCCTGGAACGGCATCATTTCCGGCGACCGCTGCAGCGGCACCTGGCAGGCGACGCGGACCTGACAACAAAACGGCCCGCCGGAGAGCCGGACGGGCCGTTGAATTCTCTGCCTTAAAGCGCCTGCGTCAGCGCGGCGCCAGCACCATGACGACCTGGCGGCCTTCGAACCGCGCGTCCTGCTCGACCTTCGCGAGCTCGGCAACGTCGGTCTTGATCTTGTCGAGCAGCTTGGTGCCGATCTCCTGGTGCGCCATTTCGCGGCCGCGATAGCGCAGCGTGATCTTGACCTTGTCGCCCTCTTCGAAGAAGCGCTGCATCGCGCGCATCTTAACTTCGTAATCGTGGTCGTCGATCATCGGGCGGAGCTTGATCTCCTTGATTTCGACGATCTTCTGCCGCTTGCGGGCTTCGGCGGCTTTTTTCTGGGCGGAATACTTATACTTCCCGTAGTCCATGATCTTGCAGACGGGAGGGCTGACGTTCGGCGAGATCTCGACCAGATCCATGCCGGCTTCCTGGGCCATACGGATGGCCATGACTGTCTCGACCGTGCCTTTGTTGTCACCGGTCTGATCGATCAGCTGGATCTGCGCATTGCGAATATCATCATTGATGCGCGGCCCGTCTTTGCTGGCAACGGGCGGGGCTTTATTGGGACGGCGAATGGGTGGTTCTCCAAAGTTGTGAAAGAGGCGGCTACTGTGCAGGAAGATAGGTTTGCCGGCAAGCAATTCGCTCGGGCGGGAGGCGAAATAGCCTCAAATGCGAGGCATTTCGGTCACGCCCATCGGCACGCTGACGGACATAGACACCTTGCTTCTGTTCCGCAAGCGTCCCAAAGGGCCAATCCCGGGCCGCGCCGCGGAACACGCCCGGACAGCTCAAACTGCACAGCCGGAGTAAACGTTCCATGACCGATGCCATTTCCGACGCCGTGCTCGACTTCATCGATTTGGGCGAGGGCCCGTCCGCGCGCAGGATCGCGGTGCGCAGCCGTCCCGGAATGGGCCCCGGGCTGGTCTGGCTGGGCGGATTCAAGTCGGACATGCTGGGCGGCAAGGCCGTGGCACTGGACGGCTGGGCCAAAGACCATGGCCGCGCCGTGGTCCGGTTTGACTATTCCGGCCACGGCGAATCCAGCGGTGATTTCGCTGACGGAACCATCGGACGCTGGCTTGAGGACAGCGTCGCGGTGGTCGAGCGATTCTGCGACGGCCCGCAAATCCTGATCGGCTCCTCCATGGGCGGCTGGATGGCGCTGCTGCTCGCCCGCGAGATCAGGAAGCGGACCAGCAAAGCATCGCTGGCTGGGCTCGTGCTGATCGCGCCCGCGCCCGACTTCACGGAAGAGCTGATGTGGAAGAATTTCTCGCCCGAGGTGAAGAAGGAGATCGAGACCAAGGGTTTCTGGCTGCGGCCGTCGGACTATGGCGACGGCTCGCCCTATCCGATCACGCGAAACCTGATCGAGGAGGGGCGCAACCATCTCGTGCTCGGCAGCGCGATCGATCTCGGTTGTCCCGTCCGCATCCTGCAGGGCGCGCAGGACCCTGATGTGCCCTGGCAGCACGCCTTCGCGCTGACCCATCGTCTGCCCGCCGACGATGTCGTGCTGACCATGATCCAGGACGGCGATCACCGCCTGTCGCGCCCGCAGGACATCGCGCGCATTCTTGCCGCGGTGGCCGAGATCGGGTGAAGTGTCGTGCTCACTGTCATTGCACGCGAAGGCGGGCAATCCAGTATTCCAGAGACGGCCGTTGTTTGACCGAGAGGCCGCGGCGTACTGGATGCCCGCCTTCGCGGGCATGACGAAGAGATTGGGAGAAACGCCGATGACCACCACCGCCATGCTGCGCGCCTTCTGCGATGCGGTTGAACAGCGTAACGGCAAAGCGTTTGCTGAGCTGTTCACCGAAGACGGTGTCTATCACGACGTCTTCTACGGTGCCTTCGAAGGCCGGACAAAGATCGCGGCGATGGTCGATGACTGGTTCTATCGCACGGCGACCGATTTTCGCTGGGACATGCATGATCCGGTGTCGGACGGCGCCACGCTCTATGCGCGCTACACCTTCAGCTACAAATCAACCTTGCCGGAAGCGAACGGGGCGCGGGCGATGTTCGAGGGCGTCGCGATCATGACGCTGAAGGACGGCAAGATCGTTGGCTATCACGAGGTCGCCAACACCGCGCCGGCGTTCGTCGATTTGAAGTTCGCGCCTGAAAGAATCGCCAAGATCGTCGGCAAGCAGGGCGCGGAGCTGAAGGCACGGTCGGAGATGAAGCGGCATCTGGTGTAGGTCTCTCCTCGTCATTCCGGGGCGCGCCACTTGGCGCGAGCCCGGAATCCATCGCGAGTCAGAGCCAGAGGCAGAATGGATTCCGGGCTCGTGCTTCGCACGCCCCGGAATGACGGCAGCAATCTACGGCGGCGGCGTTGGCTTCGCCATCGGCTTGCGCTGCGCCAGCGCTGCGACCGTGGCGGTGCCGATCGGACCCTGCTCGTCATAGAGCCAGCATTCGCCGATCGCCACGCCGTCGGTGGCCTGGTGGTTGACCACGTCGAAGCCGATCCAGTTCGTCACCGGCAGCCGGTGCAGATAGATCGTGACGTCGCTGTTGATGTAGCCGAGCCCCTTGTCGCCGGCATTCGCAAACGGGCTGGCGAAATCGGCGCCGACGGCGACATGCACGAACGGCGTCATCGGCACGCCCGCCACCAGCTCGCGCACCTCGCTCATCCACAGCCGCCGCGGACCGAGCGAGCCCATATGGCCGATGATCGGCCGCGTCGTCCATTTGCCGTTCATGCCAAGCCTCGGATCGGTCGGCTTCGGAATGTCGGCCGGTTTTGGTACGTCCCAGTTCGGCGGCGACCAGACATTGCCGTCGGGATTCTGCGTTCGGCGCAGCAGCTGGCAGGACGCGCGCGCCATGCTGACGCCGCCCGAGACGAACTCCGCCTCAACCACGCGGATTCGTAGTCCGTCGCGGACCAGCCGCGTCGTCACTTGAATCGGCTTGTCGATGGTCGGCAGCCGAAACATGTCGACGGTGAGCCGCGCCGGCACGAATTCAGGCCCGGAATGGCGCTCCTCGATGGCAAAGCCGAGCAGGCCGATGATGACGCGTCCGTGCAGCGAGTTCGGATCCCACGGGCCGTTTGCGACTTCCGTCGGGTGGAATGTATCGCCGTCGCGGGTGAAGAAAGGCATGTTTGTCATGACGCGCGACCTTGAAGGATCGTGCGGGGAAATCAAGAGTGGGAAACGGCCCGCCACTCCTCACGAACGCTCTCGTCTGGCTCGCTTGCGATAGCATTCGCCCTGGACTGAACGAAGTCACATGGCGACATCAGCTGCCCCAGTGCCCACACCGCGGCCCCGCGCACCAGCGGGCTCGCATCATCGAGCAATCGTCGCGCCTCCTCCGCCAGCGCCACCTCTCCGGAGTTGCCGATCGCGATCAGCACGTTGCGCAAAAAGCGATCGCGGCCGATGCGCTTGACCGGCGACTTCGTGAACAGCGCGCGAAATGCGGAATCGTCGAGCCGCGCGAGTTCGGCAAGACCGGGCGCCCGCAATTCATCGCGCGCGGCGAGCTTTGCCTCGCGTCCCTGCTGCGCGAACTTGTTCCACGGACACGCCGCAAGACAATCGTCGCAGCCATAGATGCGGTTGCCGATGGCTCTGCGAAACTCGCGCGGGATCGGTCCCTTGTTCTCGATGGTGAGATACGAGATGCAGCGCCGCGCGTCGAGCTTGTAAGGCGCCGTAAACGCCGACGTCGGGCAGATCTCGAGGCAGGCCTGGCACGAGCCGCAATGATCGATCTCGGCATCGTCGCGTGGCAGCTCCAGCGTGGTGTAGATCGCACCGAGAAACAGCCACGAGCCGAATTCGCGCGAGACCAGATTGGTGTGCTTGCCCTGCCAGCCGAGACCGGCGGTCTGCGCCAGCGGCTTCTCCATCACCGCCGCGGTGTCGACGAACACCTTCACCTCGCAGGGCTCCAGCTCACAAGACGCGGTCGCGACCAGCCAGCGCGCCAGCGCCTTCAGGCGCTTCTTGATGAGGTCGTGATAGTCGTCGCCTTGCGCATAGACCGAGATCGCCGCGCGCGTGCGTTCCTTCAGGATTGCGAGCGGATCGGAGTCGGGACCGTAATTCACGCCGAGCATGATGACGCTGCGCACGTCGGCCCACAGCCCGCGCGGATCGACGCGGCGCTCCGGCTGCGCGGCTAGCCAGTCCATGTCGCCATGGCCGCCCGAGGCGATGAAATCGAGAAAATGCTGTCCCGCGTTCTCGATCGTCCCCGGCACCGTGATGCCGATGCAGTCGAAGCCGAGCGCGCGCGCCTCGTGCGCAAGCGCCGTCTTCAGTTCAGCCGGATCGGAGTTCAGAAATCCAGGTCCACGTAGGTCCGCGACGCCGGCACGCCCGCAAGCCATTCGCTCAGCAGCGGACGGAACGACGGGCGGGATTTCACCCGCGCGTACCACGCCTTTGCCGCGTCGTCCTCGCTCCATGGCACGTCGCCCAGATAGTCGATCGCCGAGAGATGCGCCGCGGCGGCGAGATCCGCGTAAGTCAGCCGGTCGCCGGCGAGGAAATTACGCGTCTGCGCCAACCAGCCGATATAGGCCAGATGATAGCGCACATTTGCCTTGGCCGCGCGCATCACGTCGGCCGAGGGCGCGCCGCCGCCGCTGTCCTCGCTCATGAAGCGCTTGTAGATGCGCTCGGTGACGAGTGGATGAGACACTTCCTCGAAGAATTTTTCGTTGAACCAGGCCATCAGCCGGCGCACCTCGACGCGCTCGGCGACGCTGTCTGGCATCAGGCGCTTGGGCCCCACCTCGTGACCATAGGCCTCGTCGACATATTCGGCGATGATGGCCGCGCCCGGGATCGGCGGCTGCTCCTCGTCCACCAGGACCGGTGTCGTCCCCGCTGCATTGAGCAGCAGGAAGGCCTCGCGCCGTTCCCAGCTGCGTTCCTCGACGAGGCGCAACTCGAGTCCGTATTCCCCCGCGATCAGGCGGATGAAGCGCGAATGCGGACAGAACGGATGATGATACAGCGTAAACATGAAGCCTTTGACTATGTGATGGTGCTTAAGAATCCATCAATGTTTGTGCGGCGCCACACTAGTCCTTCAAAACCGCGAAGCAAGGGCGGGATGCCGCATTTTGCGATTGCAGCATTGGGGGGAATAGGCGAGAAGAACCCCGCTTTTCCAGCGGAAATGGACCGTAAATATGTCAGACGCAATACGGGCAGTGATCCTCGGCATCATCGAGGGGGTGACCGAGTTCCTTCCCGTTTCCTCGACCGGCCACCTGCTGCTTGCGGAGCGTTTCTTCCACCTCGGCGAAGGCGCGTTCTGGGATTCGTTTACGGTTCTGATCCAGCTCGGCGCGATCCTTGCGATCGTCGTGCTGTACTTTAAGAAATTGTGGGACGTCGCGATCGGCATGTTCACCGGCGATGCCGATGCGCGCCGCTTCGTGATCGGCGTGCTGGTCGCATTCCTGCCCGCGGTCATCGTCGGCCTCGTCGCCGGCAAGTACATCAAGAGCCTGCTGTTCAATCCGTGGGTCGTGTGTTTCTCGCTGATCGTCGGCGGCGCCATCCTGTTGTGGGTCGACCGGCTCGATCTCAAGGCGCGCGAGCATGACGCCACCCGCTTTCCGCTGCTGATGTATCTCTATATCGGCATTGCGCAGTGCGTCGCGATGATCCCGGGCGTTTCGCGCTCCGGCGCCAGCATCGTCGCAGCGATGTTCCTGGGGGCCGACAAGCGCGCGGCGGCGGAGTTCTCGTTCTTCCTCGCCATTCCAACCATGATCGGCGCGTTCGCCTACGACTTCTACAAGAACCGCTCCGAGATGACGATGGACCACATGGGCGTCGTCGCGATCGGCTTCGTTGTGTCGTTCATCACCGCAATCATCGTGGTGAAGACGTTCCTGTCCTACGTCACCCGCCACGGCTTCGTGGTGTTCGCCTGGTGGCGCGTCATCGTCGGCACCCTCGGCCTGATCGCGCTGGCGCTTGGACGTTAAGCTTCAGGGCCGGGCTACGCTTTTCTACCAAGCCTTCAACACAATATAAGCTTTTGACCGGTAGGCAGTTTCCAACGCAAGGCGCGCGCCCTGCACAGGAGCTGAACCATGACCCTCGTCAGCGGCTGGGGACGTTTCCCGGTCGTCGATAGTGAACTCCTGCGGCCGCGGTCGTTCGAGGCCGTGGGCGAAGCCGTGGTGACCGGCTCGGTGGCGAGGGGCAACGGCCGCGCCTATGGCGATGCCGCGATCGGCGCCGTCAGAACCGTCGCGATGACCGGCTTCGATCGGATCAGGTGGTTCGATCCCGCGACCGGGCGTATTCGCCTCGAGGCCGGCGTGCTGCTGTCGGATTTGATCGACACGTTTGGTCCGCGCGGCTTTCTGCCCTTTGTCGTTCCCGGAACGCGCTTTGTGTCCGTCGGCGGCGCGATTGCCGCTGACGTCCACGGCAAGAACCATCATTGCGAGGGCGGCTTCGGCCGCTACGTCGACAGCATCCTGCTGCGCACCGGGCACGGCGAGACCATCGAGGCCTCGCGCGAACAGAATTCCGAGGCTTTCTTCGCGACCGTCGGCGGCATGGGCCTCACCGGAATCATTCTCGAAGCGACGATGCGGCTGCGCACCGTCGAGACCGGCTGGATCCGCGAGCGGGTCATCTCCGCATCCGATCTCGACGCCGCCATGCGCGCGCTCGACGCCGGCGATGCTGCGACCTATTCGGTGGCTTGGATCGATTGCGCCGCGAAAGGGCGCGATCTCGGACGCTCGCTGGTCTATCTCGGCGAGCACGCGGGGACGGGTGAGCTTGCCGAAGGCGCCGCTGCATTTCCCGCCGGCAAGAATCCCGCGCTCGCCGTGCCCGTCGACCTGCCGTCGATCACGCTGAACCGCTATAGCATCCGCGCCTTCAACGAACTCTACTACCGCATGGGTACGCGGCGCGCCGGCGGCAGCCATGTGGTCTCGCTCTACCCCTATTTCTTCCCGCTCGACGCTATCGCCGACTGGAATCGCATCTATGGACGTCGCGGTTTCCTTCAGCATCAATGCGTGATTCCGCAAGCTGGTGCGCGCGCCGTGCTTGGCGAGATCCTGGGCCGCGTCGCACAGCGCGGCGATGCCTCCTTCCTCGCGGTGCTCAAGAAGCTCGGCCAGGGCGACGGCGTCCTGTCGTTTCCGCTGCCCGGCTACACGCTGGCGCTGGATTTTCCGGCGAAGGGCGACATCATGAATTTCCTCGACGAGATCGACCGCCTCGTCGTCGCCGCCGGCGGAAGGCTCTATCTCGCCAAGGACGCGCGCCAGTCGCGCGCGACGTTCGAGGCCGGCTATCCGGCCCTGCAACGCTTCAACGCGATTCGCAGATCGCTCGATCCCGCCGGAAACATTCGCTCGAAACTTTCACAACGCCTGTTCGATGAGGTTTAAGCCGTGACATCACGCAAGACCGCAATTGTGCTCGGTGGTTCCTCCGATATCGGCCGCGCCGCCGCGCGCGCCTTTGCCAAGGCCGGATACGATGTCGCCCTCGCCGGCCGCGATGTCGCCGCGCTGGAGCCCGACGCCGCGGACCTGCGCGCGCGTTACGATGTCGTTGTTGGTCTCTACAAGTTCGATGTGCTCGACACCGCCTCGTTCGAGGGGTTCGTGAACGGGCTTCCGGCGTTGCCTGACGTCGTCATCTCGATCGTCGGCTTGCTGGGTGTGCAGGAGAACGCCGAGAGCGATCTGGCCCACGCCACCACCATCATGCGTTCGAACTACGAAGGCCCGTCGCTGATCCTGGGCCTGTTCACCGAAAAATTCCTGGCGCGCGGTACAGGCACGATCGTCGGCGTGTCGTCGGTTGCCGGCGATCGCGGCCGCGCCTCGAACTATGTCTATGGCTCGGCGAAAGCAGGCTTCTCCGCGTTTCTCTCAGGACTGCGCGCGCGCGCGAGCCGCGGCGGCGTTCACGTCGTCACGGTGAAGCCGGGCTTCGTCCGCACCAGGATGACCGAGGGCATGAAGCTGATCGGCCCGCTCACCGTGGATGCGCCTGTCGTGGGCGACGCGATCCTCAGCGCCGTCGAGAACAAGACCGACGTCGTCTACGTCAGTGGCAAATGGCGCCTCGTGATGCTGATCATCAAGACGCTGCCGGAAGCGGTGTTCAAGAAGCTGAAGTTTTGACGTCTTGCGGCTCTCACCACAGTCTCGTCATGCCCGGCACAAGCCCGGCCACGACGGCGTAGACGAGTTACGCGCTCTTGCGCTGGAACTGGCCCTGCGGGCGGAAGCGCCAGAGATATTGCGGGGCGACCGCTTCGAGCGAATCGGCCGTGATGCCGAGTCCTTCCAGCGTCAGGCCGGCGGCCTTCGCCGCATCCGACACGACATTGTCACGCGCAAGCAGCGTGACCTGGTCCGGCGTCAGCTTCAGCATGCCCGGCGCGAATTGCAGGAAATTGGCCTGGAAACGGGCGAGGCCGAACGGCAGCGGCACCAGCATCGGCTTGCGATCGGCGATCTCGAGGATGGCCTCGATGATCTCGCGCATGGTCAGCACTTCCGGTCCACCGAGCTCGTAGGTGGCGCCCGCCTTGGCCTTGCCGTCGACGGCATCCGCGATCGCGGTGGCGACGTCGCCGACATAGACCGGCTGCATCCTGGTGTCGCCGCCGATCAGCGGCATCACCGGCGACATCCGGGCCAGCGCGGCGAAGCGGTTGGTGAACTGGTCCTCGGGGCCGAATACGACCGAGGGACGGAAGATCGTGGCCGACGGCACTGCCGCCATCACCGCCTGCTCGCCGGCCGCCTTGGCGCGCGCGTAGGCCGAGGGCGATTCCGCATCGGCGCCGATCGCCGAGACATGCACCATCCGGGCGCCAACGGCCGCGGCCGCCTTGGCGACGGTTTCGGCGCCCTTGGCCTGGACGGCGTCGAAGGTCTGCGCGCCACCCTCGGCGAGGATGCCCACCAGATTGATCACGACATCCGAATCACGCAGCGCCGCCTCGACCGAGGCCGGATAGCGCAAATTGGCCTGCACGACGTGGACCTGCCCGACCTTGCCCGAGGGCTGGAGATATCCGGCCAATTCCGGCCGCCGCACTGCAACACGGACCCGGTAATCCCGCCGGCACAGCGCGCGGACGACATTCCGGCCCAAAAACCCCGATCCGCCGAAAACCGTGACGAGAGTTTCCGAATTCGATGCCATGGGATCTGATCCTGGGTCCATTCCTGGGGAAGAGCGCGTGTTATCAGGCTTGTATCGGGCCGGTTTGCGATGCGCAATCCGCATCCCTACTCATGATTTGACAACCGCGTCACCGAACCTTAGTAACCGCCTCCGTGCCCCAAACGGCATGCCCAGGTGGTGGAATTGGTAGACGCGCTGGCTTCAGGTGCCAGTGGCTTAACGGCCGTGAAGGTTCGAGTCCTTTCCTGGGCACCATCTTTTTTCCTTGGATCGCCCTTGAGGCCAAATCCGAGCTTTGGTGGGCACTTGCCTGCGCCTGTCGCAGACTGGGCAGCAATCTGGTCCGCAGCAATGGGACGAAATGGGCCCAGAATCGCCGGATCCCGCTCCTTATCAGCCTGTCGCAGCCATCACGATATTTGTCTCGACGAGTTCGTGAAGATTATGATTTCGTGAGCCAAAGGCCAAGGGGTTCGGGATCATGGCAACGCTTGATATCACTCGCTTGACGCCCAAGGAACGGCTCGACCTCATCGGTGAGCTCTGGGACAGTCTCTCCGCTGTCGACGTCCGGTTAACCCCGGCGCACGAGGCCGAACTCGAGCGTCGGCTTGCGACCTTTGACGTGGACAGCCGCGAAGCAATCCCTTGGGAAGAGATCGACGCCGAGCTTGACCGCCGGTAGCGCTAGGTGGCCAAGATTCTTTTTACGCAGGCGGCTCGGGCCGACCTCGTCGATGCCGTGCGTTGGTACGACGCCCACGCCCCGCATGTCGTGCCGCAATTTCGTGACGCCTTGCGCGCAGCGCTGGCCCGAATCTCGGAGAATCCCAAGCAGTTTACGCCGGTCCTCAAAAACACACGCCGTGCGTTGCTACGCCGCTTCCCCTATATTCTGGTGTTTCGTGAGATGGACGACGCCGTCTACATCGTCGCGGTTTTTCACACAAGTCGCGATCCCCTGATTTGGCAGCGCCGTCCGTAGCTCATTGTGGTCGAGCATGCGTCGATCAGGCGGGGCTTCCGGGCTATCCCCGCACTGCCACCGTAGAGGCACTCGAATGGCCTTATCGGCCCGCCCCTCACAGCACCCGCTTCCCCGCCCGCTCCGCCACGGCCTTCTGCACGAAATACATCGCGACCAGCGAGACGATCGCCGATGCGACGACGACGTAGCCGATCCGGTCGAAATGGATCAGCGACCCGTCCGGCGCCTGCGCGATGATCGCTCCGGCGAGCACCGAGCCGAGCCCGCCGGAGAGCTGCTGCAGCGACGCGCTGACCGCGCTGAACGAGCCGCGCTGGCTGGGGTCGGGGATCGCCGACATCAGGGCCTGCGACGGGATCATGCGCGAGAAGATGCCGACGAACATCAGCACGTTGACGAGGATCGCGGTCGCGAGCGAGACGTGGCCGAGATGGGTGTAGATCAGCACCATGATGACAGACACCACGCTGCCGAACACGAAGGTCGGGTATTTGCCGAACGTGTCGCTCGCCTTGCCGACCAGCGGCCCGGTGACGATGCTGAACAGGCCGGAGACGAGATAGATCGTCGGCAGATGCAGGATGTCGATGCCGAGATTGTGCACGGTGAAGGCGCTGGAGAAGGGCATCAGCATGTAGCCGCCCGTCGCCAGCAAGGTCGTCACGGCGAAGGCCAGCGTGTAGCGGGGCTGTCCGACCGTCGCGATCAGATGGTGGAACGGGTTCTTGTCCTGCTTCAGCTTCAGATGCGCGTCGACCGGCTCCATCGCGAAGGCGATGATTGCGATCGTGACGATCGACAGGCCGACGATCGCAATGAAGCAGGCATGCCAGTTCCAGTGATTGGCGAGAAACAGCCCGGCCGGAATGCCGAGCACCTGGCTCGCGGCAAACGCGGTCTGCACGAAGCCCATCACGCGGCCGCGCAGATGCAACGGAAACAAATCGGTGACGATCGCGAGCACGACCGAGCCGATCACGCCGCCGAACAATCCGGTCACGATCCTGCCGAGCAGCAGCACGTGGTAAGTCTGCGCGGCGGCGCAGAGCATGGTTCCGAGCGTGAAGCCGACATAGAAGAACAGCAGCAGGCGCTTGCGATCGAAGCGATCGGCAAAGCCGGCGGCCAGGATGCCCGATAGCCCGGCGCTGAACGCATAGGCCGACACCGCGACGCCGAATTGCCCGGCGGTGATGTCGAGCGAGGGCATCAGGATGGCGCCGAGCGGCGACATGATGATGAAATCGAGAATGATGGTGAACTGTGCGAACGCGAGCAGCGCGACGAGGAGCACCTGGTAGCGTGAAAAACCGCGCTGGCGGTCCGGTTGATCGTCGATCGGCGCAGAAAGCGTCTGTTCGGTCATGGGTCTCGATTCATGGCGATCGGGGGGGAGAAACTGGCAGATGGGGGTCGAACGCGACGCTTTCCACCGGGCGCAGGCATAAACCCCTCGGGAACATGAAGCTCGCGCCGGGTTGTGGGATCCGTGCAACAGACGGGCGGTCCCCGACCGCCCGGTTTCTCCCCGGAAAGAGTGCGCGGACTGAGAAGCCGGGGCAGCCGACCGCCCCCCATGAACATGGGAGGACCGAGTGCCGCGCGGGCCTTGGTAAGCCCTGAGACTTCCCCAAACAGCAGCTCGCATGCTTTGAGTGTCGCGGGAGCGTCAATTACGTTGACGTCGTGGCGGGTCGGGGCTGGAAGCGACTGGGGTCTTCATTCTTCCTGCGCCTTCTTGCCGGTCGCAAGCTTGGAAGACGGGTTGGGAGGATGAACATGACGATTTCATTGCGAGCGCGAGTCACCGCTTCCCTCGCAACGGCGCTGGTTGCTGTCATCGTAGCTTGCTCAGCTGCGCCGAAAGCCCAGGCTCAGTTCCTGTGCGTGGATGGTGCCGCGTCCGATCAAGGCGCTACGGCCGCCGGATCAGGGAGCAATTTCGCCTGCGGGCCCTCCGCTTCCGCTGGCGGCACGGGCAGCAACAACTCCGCGATCGGGAGCGGCTCCAACGCTAGCGGAAATGCCAGCAGCAATACCGCCGTCGGCCCCGCCAACGCCAGCGGCGATAGCAGCTCCAATATTGCGACGGGAAACAATGCCAACGCCAGCGGCAATAACAGTTCCAATGGCGCGACCGGGACGGGAGCCGTCGCCAGCGGTGAAGGCAGCAAGAACATGGCGTCCGGAAACAACGCGCAAGCCAGCGGTGACAACAGCAACAATATCGCGGCCGGCGCCGGAGCCAACGCCAGCGGCAACTACAGCGGCAATCTTGCGTCCGGGTTGAACGCCCTGGCCAATGGAGACGGCAGCAGGAACGTTGCGACAGGGCGCAGTTCCAACGCCTCCGGTAACAACAGCAGAAATCTTGCGAACGGGTTTAGCGCCAAGGCCTACGGCGACGCCAGCGCCAACACCGCGACGGGGAACAACGCCAACGCCTACGGCAACGGCAGCGCCAACATCGCGTCCGGCGGCAACTCAAACGCGACCGGCGACTCCAGCTCGAACATCGCGTACGGCTTGAACACCAACGCGAGCGGATCCGGAAGCTATAACGTCGCCACCGGCAACGCCGCCGTCGCATTGGGCGCCAACAGCTCCAACGCGGCGACCGGCTATGTATCCAATGCCAGTGGCGCCAATTCGAGGAATATTGCGAACGGTACGCTATCTAATGCCAGCGGCACCGGCAGCTTCAACATTGCGGTCGGCAACGGCGCCAACGCGAGCGGAAACGGTGTCGCGAACACCGCAGTGGGCAACGGCTCCAACGCCACCGGCGCGAATTCCTCGGCCTTCGGCAATGGCGCCTCCGCGACCTTCGCGAACTCCGCCGCGATCGGCAATGGCGCGACCGCGACGCGCGCGAACCAGCAGGTGTACGGAACCGCGGCCAATACCTACACGATGTCCGGCGTCGCCTCGGCCGCGAGCACGGCCGCGCAGTCCGGACCGGTGCAGCTCGTCACCACGGACGCGGCCGGCAATCTCGCGGCCACCTCGCTCGGCGCGCTCGGGTTCGCGAGCCCTGCGGATGTCGCGGGCATCAACAGCCAGCTCGCCGGCATCAATGCCCGCCTCAACGACCTCGACGGCCGGACCGGCAAGGCGATCAACGGTGTCGCGATGGCCTTTGCGATGTCCGGCTCGCCGTGGCTGATGCCGTCCGAAAAGATCGCGATGAGCATGAACTGGGGCACGTTTCAGAACACCAATGCGCTCTCCATGAGCGCGGCGCTCCGCGTCAGTGAGAACGTGCAGGCCAGCGGCGGCCTGACCTATGGCACCAACGGCGGCGGATTGGGTGGCCGCGTCGGAATGCGCGTCGGCTGGTGAAGGCGGGCGCGGCCAGGCGCCCCCCTCCGTCGGCATTTTCGCCGGCCCTGCGATGGTTTTCCACCCCGGGCCTGCGCTGCTCCCCACCCCCCGGTTAAGCCGCCCTTAGCGAATGCCCATTAGGCTCGCGGCCGTCCATTTCCCTGCTCCCCGGCCTTGGAGCCGGTCAGTTTGCGGCAAGTCAGAGCGTTTTCGGATGGAGCAACCTGCCCGGCAGTACGATTCTGGCGCGTCCACGCCGTCGGCAAATGCGGCGGCCGCCCGGACGCTGGTCGTCGATCTCGAAGGCGGATTGCTGCGTTCCGAACTCGCCTATGAGGCGCTCTTCGCCGATGTCGGCCGCTCCTTTTCGGGCCTGCGTGCGCGGGGCATGGCGGCGTTCGGCGATGTGCTGGCGCAGGCCGAGATCGACTACGCGCATCTGCCGTATGACCCGACTGTGCTGAACCAGGCGCTCGCGGCGCGGGCGCGTGGCGAGAAGATCTACCTCGTCGCCGGCCGCTTTGCCCGGCATGCGACGGGCATCGCCGCGCATCTCGGCTTCGACGGCGTCGTCGCGCCGGCCGATCTCGCTGCAGGCGACAATCTGCCGTTCGATCGCGGCTCCATCGATCGCATCCAGAGCGGCGGCGGCAGCGTTGCGAACCTCAAGACCTGGGCCAAGGCGCTGCGGGTCTATCAATACGCCAAGAACACGCTGG
The DNA here is from genome assembly GCF_042076515.1 of Bradyrhizobium sp. A5. Classification (NCBI taxonomy): domain Bacteria; kingdom Pseudomonadati; phylum Pseudomonadota; class Alphaproteobacteria; order Hyphomicrobiales; family Nitrobacteraceae; genus Bradyrhizobium; species Bradyrhizobium sp. A5. Next base: position 74,894 of record NZ_CP148990.1, read on the forward strand.
TGTTCGTGCCTGTCATCACCGCGCATCAGCTGAATCTCGCGACGCTCGGCTACGCGCTGCTGGCGTTCCTGGCGTTCTCGGCCTGTGCGTCCGGCGCCTATCTGATGAACGATCTCCTGGATCTCGCCGCCGACAGGCAGCATCCGACCAAGCGCCATCGCGCGCTCGCGGCCGGCGATTTGCCGATCTCGTCGGCGCTCTGGGCGATCCCCGCGCTGTGGCTGTTCGCGGTCGCGGCCGGCCTCTGCATCTCGCCGCTGTTCCTTGGCGTGCTCGGCGCCTATCTCGCCACCACCATCGCCTATTCGCTCGTGCTCAAGCGCAAGATGCTGGTCGACGTCGTCACGCTGGCCGGCCTCTATACGCTGCGCATCATTGCCGGCGCGGTCGGCGTCGGCGTCGTGCTGTCGGAATGGCTGCTGATCTTCTCGCTGTTCGTGTTCACCTCGCTCGCCCTGATCAAGCGCTTCAGCGAGCTCAGCATGCGCGAGAGCGTGGGCCTCGCCGATCCCTCCAACCGCGACTACAGGATCACCGATTTGCACATCATCGGCGCGATGGCGGCGGCGAGCGCAATGAATGCGGTGACGGTGTTCTCGCTCTATGTCTCGTCGTCGGCGGTGACGCCGCTCTATAGCCGGCCCTGGATGCTGTGGCTGCTCAACCCGCTGCTGCTCTACTGGTTCGGCCGCGCCCTGATGATGGCGCATCGCCGCGAGATGCCCGACGACCCGATCCTGTACACCTTCCGCGACGGCGCCAGCCGGATCACGGTCGCCGCGATGATCTGCATCATGCTGGCGGCGATCTGACCGCGCCCGGCGGAGAACAGCCGGCGCTTGCGTGGGCCGCCGCCAGTGGCTACATCGCGGGCAATCCGGTTAGCCTATGATGCCGACAGACCAATTCCACCCGAGGTTTTGACACGCCATGACCGTACGCCTGCATCGCGGCGATTTGCCCGACCTGTCCCGATACACCGGCGCGGTGGCGATCGACACCGAGACCATGGGGCTGAACCCGCACCGCGACCGGCTCTGCGTGGTGCAGCTCTCTCCCGGCGACGGCAGCGCTGACGTGGTGCAGATCCCCCAGGGCCACACCGACGCGCCGAACCTGAAGGCGCTGCTGGCCAATCCAGCGATCACCAAGATCTTCCACTTTGCGCGGTTCGACGTTGCGGTGCTGTACCAGACCTTCGGCGTCATGACCGGACCGATCTACTGCACCAAGATCGCCTCGCGCCTCGTCCGCACCTATACCGACCGCCATGGCCTCAAGGACCTCGTGCGCGAGGTCCTCAACGTCGACCTCTCCAAGCAGCAGCAATCCAGCGACTGGGGTTCCGACAGCCTGACCGAGCCGCAGCTCGCCTACGCCGCCTCCGACGTGCTGCATCTGCACGCCCTGCGCGAGCGGCTCGATGCCATGCTGGTCCGGGAAGGCCGCACCGCGCTGGCCAAGGCCTGTTTCGATTTCCTGCCGACCCGCTGCCTGCTCGACCTGCAGGGCTGGGAGGAAGAGGACATTTTTGCGCATTCCTGAGCCCTCATCCGGCGGCTAGGGTGGGCCAGCCGCCCCGTTTCGGTCACTTTCGTAACGGCCTGTCGCGGCTGCATATTGCGCAGGTCGCGGGTACAATGAGGCACCATCGCCTCACAAAGGCGAGCGACACCCTGGAGCAGCGGTGAATTCGGCCCAGTTTCCAACCTACGACGCCGCGCTTGCGGCGAAGTTCGCCAGCGCGGCGCGCCACAGCCGCCTGGTGCGGATTCTGCGCGTTGCGGTGCCGGTGACGGTGGCTGCGTCCATGGCCGCGATCGTTGCCGTCTCGACCTTCCTCAATCCCTTCCAGATCCCCGTGAAGCTCGATGCCGGAAACCTCGTGGTGACAGGCACCAAGATCACGATGGAATCGCCGCACATGTCCGGCTTCACACCCGATCAGCGGCCCTACGAGCTCTGGGCCAAGACCGCGACACAGGACATCACCGACCCCGACCATGTCGATCTCGCGGACCTGCGCGCGAAGGTGCTGATGGAAGACCAGTCGACCTTGTTCCTCGATGCTCGCACCGGCCGCTTCGACAACAAGCAGCAGCAGCTCGACCTGCACAAGGACATCTTCCTGCGCACATCGTCCGGCTACGAGGCGCGGCTGAACTCGGCCTTCGTGGACATGGGCAAGGGCACGGTTTCGTCGGATGAACATGTCGACGTCAAGCTGACCAACGGCACGCTGACTGCCGACCGGCTGCGCATTACGGAAGGCGGCGACGTCATCCGCTTCGAGGGCAACGTGGTGATGCATCTGGACAAGCTGGATGAACCCGCCGCAGCGCCCGTCGAGCCCGCACCGTCGGCGAAGACGCGCACGCCACAGAACAAGTCTGCCAATTCAAGATGATTTTCATGATGAAGTCTTTTCCGCGCGGCGCTGGTATCGGCCATGTCGCGCTCATCGTCAGTCTCGTGCTGCTCGCAACGGGCGCTGCGCGCGCGCAAGGCTCCATGCAGGGCGTGCCCAACGCGATGCAGGGCTTTTCGCAGAATCGTGATCAGCCGATCCAGATCGAGGCCGCCTCGCTCGAGATGCGCGACAAGAAGAAGGAGGCGACCTTCTCCGGCAACGTGAAGGTCATCCAGGGCGACACCACCATGACCTCGAAGACGCTGGTGGTGTTCTACGAATCGGGCGGGGACAAGCCCGCCGCGCCGCAGCCCGCGCCCACCCCGGCAAAGGGCGCGAAGACGGCTCCGATGCAATCGGCGACGCCGGGCCCGGGCGGCAGCTCCTCGATCAAGCGGCTGGAGGCCCGCGGCAATGTCGTGGTCACCCAGAAGGACCAGGTGGTGACGGGCGAGACCGCCGTGTTCGACACCAAGACCAATCTCATCACCATGCTCGGCGGCGTGGTCCTGACGCAGTGCAAGAACGTGCTGCGCGGCGACCGGCTGATGGTCGACATGACGACCGGCGTGTCGCGGGTGGAATCCGACAGCGGCAGGGTGCAGGCGCTGCTGCCGCAGGGTGGCGGCAGTGATTGCGGGTCGGGTGGTCCGGGCAAACCCGCCGCAGCCCCGCCTCTGCAATTGCCCGGCGCAGCCAAACAAAAGTAAATTCGGAAAGCGAATTCAATGGCTTGGGGCGGTTGCTCCCGATCCGAGGTTGAAGCTTGCCCGGCGAGACTGTATTTACCGCACAGGGCTTTCGAAGCGGGCTTTGCCGCTTTTCGGGCGTGTTTCACTGGGCATGAGACATCCGTTCACTCAAGCTGCGTCGGCGCATCCTGAAGCCGGCGCGGCAGGTCGCGCGAGCACCGCGCAAAGCTAGAAGGCGGGGATGGTCGATCTCTTCAGCATGTTCCGTCGGCGCCCCGCCAAACGCGGCCGGCCAGGATTTGCGCGTCAGGACATCACCGCGCTCGGTGACGGCGTCGGCGGTCTCGTGGCCAGCCCTGTCAGGGACGCGCCGCCGATCGCCCGCGACCAGCCGATGCATGCGCCCGACCAGTTCCAGGCGGAGCCGCCGCGGGCCCAGGCGCCTCATCCCGTCAGGGCCGCTGGCCGGCCCAACGGCGCCGGCGGGCCGCAGCTGCTGAAGCGGCCGGGCTTCCTGGCTGTGCATAGCGTGGAAAAGAGTTTCGGCAGCCGCCAAGTGGTGCGCGGCGTCAGCATTTATGTGCGCCGCGGCGAAGCGGTCGGTCTGCTCGGCCCGAACGGCGCCGGCAAGACCACGGTGTTCTACATGATCACCGGCCTGATCAAGCCCGATCGCGGTGCGATCGAGCTCGACGGCCACGACGTCACCAGGCTGCCGATGTATCAGCGCGCCCGGCTCGGCATCGGCTATCTGCCGCAGGAAGCCTCGATCTTCCGTGGCCTCACGGTCGAGCAGAACATCCGCGCCGTGCTCGAAGTGGTCGAGCCCTCGCGCAAGAAGCGCGAGCAGCAGCTCGATTCGCTGCTCGACGAGTTCAACATCACGCGCCTGCGGAAATCGCCGTCGATCGCACTGTCAGGCGGTGAGCGCCGCCGCGTCGAGATCGCGCGCGCGCTGGCGACACGTCCGAACTACATGCTGCTCGATGAGCCCTTCGCCGGCATCGATCCGATCGCCGTCGGCGACATTCAGGATCTCGTCCGCCACCTCACCAATCGCGGCATCGGCGTGCTGATCACCGACCACAATGTGCGCGAGACGCTCGGCCTCACCGATCGTGCCTATATCGTCTATGCCGGGGAAATCTTGACCGAGGGCAGCCCGGATGAGATCGTCGCTGATCCGGACGTTCGCCGCCTTTACCTTGGCGAGGAATTCCGCCTCTAGCCCTTTTTTGCGTTTCGTCAAGGCGTGTACATCGGGCTCAGACTAGGATAAGCAAAAATCGGACCAACTTTTGGGATCGGTTCTTGCTTCATGGCGCTCACGCAGAGATTAGAGTTCCGACAATCGCAGTCGCTGGTCATGACGCCGCAGCTGATGCAGGCGATCAAGCTGCTGCAATTGTCCAATCTCGATCTCACGACCTTCGTGGAAGAGGAACTTGAGCGGAACCCGCTGCTGGAACGGGCCAACGACGAGCCCCCCGCGGGTGAAGCGCCGGCCGAGGCCGGCCAGTACGGCGATAGCGACGATTTCGGCGGCGGTGGCAGCGACGAGCCGGGCGGCGGTCCGGGCGAGGCGTTCGAGCCGGGCCAGGAAGAATGGATGAGCAAGGATCTCGGCACCCGCGCCGAGATCGAGCAGACCCTGGACACGGGCCTGGACAACGTCTTCTCCGAGGAGCCGGCCGAGGCCGCCGCGCGCAACGCCCAGGACGTGGCCCCGACCACCTATACGGAATGGGGCGGCGGTGCCTCCGGTGACGAAGACTACAATCTGGAAGCTTTTGTCGCAGCCGAGACAACGCTCGGCGACCATCTCGCCGAGCAGCTCGCGGTGGCCTTTGCCGGGCCGGCGCAGCGGATGATCGGCCAGTACCTGATCGACCTCGTCGACGAGGCCGGCTACCTGCCGCCCGATCTCGGCCAGGCCGCGGAGCGCCTTGGTGCATCGCAGCAGGCCGTCGACGATGTCCTCGCGGTACTGCAGAAATTCGATCCGCCCGGTGTCTGCGCGCGCAATTTGAGTGAATGTCTGGCGATCCAGCTCCGCGAGCTCGACCGTTACGATCCCGCGATGCAGGCCCTCGTCGAGCATCTCGATCTCCTTGCCAAGCGCGACATCGCGGGCCTGCGCAAGATCTGCGGCGTCGACGACGAGGACATCGCCGACATGATCGGCGAGATCCGCCGGCTCAATCCCAAGCCCGGCATGAAGTTCGGCACGGCACGACTGCAGACCATGGTGCCCGACGTCTATGTCCGCCCGGGTCCCGACGGCGGCTGGCATGTCGAGCTGAACAGCGACACCTTGCCGCGCGTGCTGGTCAACCAGACCTATTATTCGCAACTGTCGAAGAAGGTCGGCAAGGACGGCGACAAGTCCTATTTCACCGACGCGCTGCAGAACGCGACCTGGCTGGTGCGCGCACTCGACCAGCGCGCCCGCACCATTCTGAAAGTTGCAACCGAGATCGTACGCCAGCAGGACGGCTTCTTCACGCACGGCGTGGCGCACCTGCGGCCGCTGAATCTGAAGGCCGTCGCCGACGCGATCCAGATGCACGAATCCACGGTGTCGCGCGTCACCGCCAACAAATACATGGCGACGAATCGCGGCACGTTCGAGCTGAAATATTTCTTCACGGCGTCGATCGCCTCGGCCGACGGCGGTGAGGCGCATTCCGCCGAAGCCGTACGTCACCACATCAAGCAGCTGATCGATTCGGAAGAACCCGCCGCAATCCTGTCAGATGATACCATCGTGGAACGGTTGCGCGCTTCGGGCATTGATATTGCCCGCCGCACGGTCGCGAAGTACCGCGAAGCCATGCGCATTCCTTCCTCGGTGCAACGCCGCCGCGACAAGCAGAGCGCTCTTGGTAACGTCATCTCCACCGCAATGTCCGATCGCTCCCGCAACACCGAGCTGGCCTGATTGCGCTGGCGCGAAATCGCGCTACTCTCATCCCCCCTATCGCGACCGATCCAAGCACGCGCATGATCCGGAAAAATCTTTCCGGGAAGATCATGCGCAAGGAATGACCCGGGATGCGCTGACGCGTCGTCACATCCTGGACCCTCAAGCCAAGCGAGGCATCACATGACTCTTCGGATTTCGGGCAAGAGCGTCAGCGTCGGCGAGGCCCTGCGCGGCCGCGTCTCCGACCGGACTGAAGAGGTCCTGCGCAAATATTTCGACGGCAATTATTCCGGCCACATCACGCTGAGCAAGGACGGCTTCGGCTTCCGCACCGACTGTGCGCTGCACCTCGATTCGGGAATTTCGCTGGAGGCGGATTCGAACGCGCCAGACGCCTATGCCAGCGCCGACCAAGCGCTGCTGATGATCGAGAAGCGGCTGCGCCGCTACAAGAGCCGGCTCAAGGACCGTTCCGCGCGCAAGAACCACGTTGCCTCGGAAGCGCTCGCCGGGATGGATGCGACCAGCTACGTGCTGGAGGCACCGGCAGAGGGTGAGGATGAGGACGAGGTCACCGGCTACAGCCCGGTCATCATCGCCGAGGCCACCACGTCGCTGAAGCAGCTGTCGGTCAGCGAGGCCGTCATGGAACTCGACCTCAGCGGGGCACCCTGCCTGGTATTCCAGCATGGTTCCAGTGGCCGGGTGAACATCATCTATCGCCGGGCCGACGGCAATGTGGGCTGGATCGACCCGCCGGGAGCCAAGGCAGACGATAAGGCGGGCGGCTAGGGGCCAGACACCAGCCCCGTACCATCCGCAGCCTTAACAATGACCGTGGCAAAGCCGCACGCGGGAGTTGGCACCGGGATTGCGTTGGAGTAGAAGCGCCCCACATCAGGATTGGGGCTAAGTCCCCCGCTTGCTTCACCTTCTCGTCGCCGGCCCGGCGCGGTTCCGACCAAGCTGGCCAATTCGGAACCTGACGGTTTAATTCACCTCGGAAACCATCCATGCCGATTACCGATCTGGTCGCGCCCGAGGCGATTCTCCCTGCATTAAAGGTCAACAGCAAGAAGCAGGCGCTCCAGGAGCTGGCGGCCAGGGCTGCCGAGCTGACCGGACAGAACGAGCGCTCGGTGTTCGAGGTGCTGCTGCAGCGTGAGAAGCTCGGCACCACCGCTGTTGGCTACGGCGTCGCCATTCCTCACGGCAAGCTGCCGAAGCTGGAAAAGATCTTCGGCCTGTTCGCGCGTCTCGATCGCCCGATCGATTTCGAGGCGATGGACGGCCAGCCGGTCGATCTCGTCTTCCTGCTGCTCGCCCCCGAAGGCGCCGGCGCCGACCACCTCAAGGCCCTCGCCCGCATCGCCCGCCTCTTGCGCGACCAGGACATCGCCAAGAAACTCCGCGCCTCGCGCGACGCCCAGGCGATCTATTCGGTGCTGGCATTGCCGCCGGCGACCGCGGCGTAATCTCACGCTGACTGCGAGAGCGCGTGCGCTGCATCTCGCTTTCGTGCCCCGGTGAGACGATCCACCATCCAAAATAAAACGGGCACGCCTTCGCACGAAGGCATGCCCGCTTGAATCTCTCTTCGTGCGACGTGCGCGCTCAGTGCACGCTCACCGCTTGCAGCTCGTTGCTCCAGGCATTTGCGACGGCGGCTTCGCGGCTGTCGGTCAGCATGATCGGCGTGCCGTCGGCGGCGTGGAGCGCGAAGAGCTTGAGGCCCGGCGCGATTTTCGGCGCTTCGGGAAACAGGCCCGGCACGTCTTCCGAGCGGATCTGCTTCACATAGGCGATATGGCCTTCGCCGAGGGTTGCCAGCGTCTCCGGGGAGACGTTCTTGGCTTCGTATTCGAACGCAACGTGACCTTCACTCATGGTCTCGACTCCTTCACAGAAACTAAGCGGTCGAGTCCGCTACTCGTTCCATTATTCGTGCTCATTGATAGCGATTGTCTTAACGATCCTCTCCGGTTCAGGCCGGGCAAGATCGACCGACAGCAGCCCGTTCTTCAGATCCGCACCCAGCACCAGCATCCCTTCCGCCAGCACGAAGGTGCGCTGGAAGTGGCGCGCGGCGATGCCGCGATGGATGTATTGCCGGGTCTTGTCGTCCTGTTGACGCCCGCGAATGACGAGCTGGTTTTCCTCAATGGTAACATCGAGTTGGTCGCGGGTGAATCCGGCGACCGCCAGCGTGATCCGCAGCCGCTCGGGCTGGCCGTCAGACCGGTCGCACCGCTCGATATTGTAGGGCGGATAACCGTCGGCGCCTTTGACGACGCGATCGAGCACGCGCTCGATCTCATCGAAGCCCAGAAGGAACGGACTGGATAACGTAGGAACACGAGACATAGTTTACAAAGTCCTCTCGAAGCGACTTTGGCATTTCAGGGCCCGCAAGCGGCACCCCTTGGTCAGTAATATGGTCATATCCCCGTGTGGGTTCAAGGAGGTAGCGGAGGCTGTGGATTCGCCCTGACTGTCTTCGCCTGGCCCGGGCATGGCGAGCTTGAGGACAGATTTATCCCAATGAAAACAGACCCCCCGCTACTGTGCATGGGGTTGTTTTCGCGCTTCTTGTTTTGCCGGCCCCTGCGGAACCCGTCAGACCTCTAGCCGCGTCCGCCCGTCGTCGCTGAACAGATGCAGCTTCGCCCGCACCGCGGCGACGCGGATTTTCGCGCCGATGGCGGGGGCCTCGGTTCCGGGAACGCGGACGATGACCTCGCCGGGCGGCAGCTCGCCCGGTGTGGCGGCGATTCGCTGCTCGTCCTGGGCTCGCGAGCCGTAGATGAAGGTTTCGGCGCCGACGCGCTCGATGGCTTCGATCGTGAGGAAGCGTGACGCCGCCGGCGGGCGTCTGGTCGGTGATGACGAAATCTTCCGGCCGGATGCCGAGGATGCCGGCCCCGCTTGCGCTGCCGCCGAGCTGCGACTTGATCTCGTCGGAGCGTATCGACATCAGGTTCATCGGCGGCGCGCCGATGAACGAGGCGACGAAGGTCGTCGCCGGCTTCTCGTAAATGGCAAGCGGATTGCCGACCTGCTCGACCTGGCCGCCGTTCATCACGACGAGAATGTCGGCGAGCGTCATGGCCTCGAGCTGGTCGTGGGTGACGTAGATCGACGTCGTGTTCAGCCGGCGCTGCAATTTGCGGATCTCGACGCGCATTGCGATGCGCAGTTTTGCATCGAGATTGGAGAGCGGCTCGTCGAACAGGAACACCTTTGGCTGGCGCACGATGGCGCGGCCCATGGCGACGCGCTGACGCTGGCCGCCGGAGAGCTGGCGCGGCTTGCGATCCAGCATCGAGGTGAGCTCGAGCACGCGCGCGGCCTCGTCGACGCGGGTCTTGACCTCGGCCTCCTTCATGCCGCGGTTGCGCAGGCCGTAGGCCATGTTGTTGAAGACGCTCATATGCGGGTAGAGCGCGTAGTTCTGGAACACCATCGCGATGTCGCGATCGGCGGGCTCGATCTGGTTGACGACGCGGCCGCCGATATCGATCTCGCCGCCGGTGACGGTCTCGAGCCCCGCAACCATGCGCAGCAGTGTCGACTTGCCGCAGCCGGAAGGGCCGACCAGCACGCAGAACTGGCCGTCGGCGACATCGACGTTGACGCCCTTGATGGCCTCGAAGCCGCCGGGATAGGTCTTGCGGACGTTGCGCAGGGTGACGTTAGCCATAAGAACTCACTTACTTCTCGGTCTCGACCAGGCCGCGCACGAACAGTTTCTGCATCACGACGACGACGAATACCGGCGGCAGCATCGCCAGCACGGCAGTCGCCATCACGATCGGCCATTCGGTCAGCGCGTCGGTGGTGGTGATCATCTTGCGGATGCCGACCTGGATGGTCTGCATGTCGTCGCGCGTGGTGATCAGCAGCGGCCAGAGATACTGATTCCAGCCGAGGATGAAGAGGATCACGAACAGCGCCGCCATGTTGGTGCGCGACAGCGGCAGCAGCGTATCCCAGAAGAAGCGCAACGGGCCGGCACCGTCGATGCGCGAGGCTTCCAGAAGTTCATCCGGCACGGTCATGAAGAACTGGCGGAACAGCAGCGTCGCCGTCGCCGACGCGATCAGCGGCAGCGCGAGGCCGGCGTAGCTGTCGAGCATGTGCAAATCGGCGACGATCTTGTAGGTCGGATAGATACGCACCTCGACCGGCAGCATCAGCGTGATGAAGATGATCCAGAAGATCGGCATCCGGAACGGAAAGCGGAAATACACAATCGCGTAGGCCGAAATGATCGAGATCGCGATCTTGCCGATCGCGATCGCCAGCGCCATCACCAGCGAGTTCAGCATCATGTTGCCGACGGGCTCGCGGGTCGAGCCGCTCGTGCCGACGAAGATGGTCTGGTAGTAGGTCTCGAAGAAATGCCCGCCCGGCAGCAGCGACATCTGCCCGTTGGCGATCAGCGCGTTGTCCTGCGTCGAGGCGATGATCGCGATGTAGACCGGAAATGCGACGACCGCGATCCCGATCCAGAGGATGAAATGGGCGACGTAGCGCCGGAAGCCCTCTTCCTCGACCATCAGTAGGTCACCTTGCGTTCGACGAAGCGGAACTGGATTCCCGTCAGCACGATGACCATCACCATCAGGATCACCGACTGCGCCGCCGAGCTGCCGAGATTGCCGCCGAGCAGGCCGTCGGAATAGACCTTGTAGACCAGCGTGACCGTTGATGTGCCGGGACCGCCGCGGGTCATGGTGTCGATGATGCCGAAGGTGTCAAAGAAGGCGTAGACGATGTTGACGACCAGCAGGAAGAAGATGGTCGGCGACAGCAGCGGGAAGGTCACGGTCCAGAACCGCCGCATCGGCCGGGCGCCGTCGATCGCGGCGGCCTCGAACACGCTCTTCGGGATCGCTTGCAGGCCGGCGAGGAAGAACAGGAAGTTATAGGAGATCTGCTTCCACGCGGCGGCGAGGATGATCAGTGCCGCGGCCTGGTCGCCGTCGAGCAGCGGATTCCAGTCGATGCCCATTGCGCGCAGATAGCGCGAGAGCACGCCGAGCGAGGGATGCAGCATGAAGATCCAGAGCACGCCGACGACGGGCGGCGCGACCGCATAGGGCCAGATCAGCAGCGTGCGGTAGAGCATCGAGCCGCGCAGGGGCTTGTCCGCCATGACGGCGAGCAGCAGCGCAAAGGACAGCGATGAGACGGCGATGGCGAACGAGAACAGGAAGGTCCGGACGATCGCCTCGAAATAGGCGGGATCCCTGAACAGGTCGATATAGTTCTCGAACCAGACAAAGGTTGTGGACAGGCCAAAGGCATCCTGCAGCAGGAAGGACTGGATCACCGCCTGCAGGGCTGGCCAATAAAAGAAAATCAGAACGATCGCGAGCTGCGGCGCAACCAGCGCGTAGGGCAACAGCTTGGATTGGAAAATGGCTTGCTTTTGCATGATGTCAGTCGAAGCGGCAGGCCGGGTCGCGGCCTGCCGCTTCGATGTCTCACTTCACAGCGGTCTTTTCGAACTGGCGCAGCATCGTGTTGCCGCGCTCGACGGCGGCATCCAGCGCCTGCTTGGCGGTCTTCTTGCCGGCCAGCGCCTGCTCGATTTCTTCCGACCAGACGTCACGCAGCTGCACCATGTTGCCGAGCCGCAGGCCCCGCGAGTTCTCGGTCGGCTCCTTGTTGGTCAGCTCGAGCAGCGGAGTCTCGAGATAAGGCTGATCCTTGTAGAAGCCTTCTGCCTTGGCCTTCTCATAGGCCGCCTTGGTGATCGGCAGGTAGCCCGACGCCTTGTGGATATAGACCTGGCGATCGGTGTCCGAGAGGAAGGTCAGGAACTTCGCGACGCCCTTGTACTCGTCGGCCGACTTGCCGCCCATCACCCACAGCGAAGCGCCGCCGATGATCGAGTTCTGCGGTGCGCCCTTCACGTCCGGATAATACGGCATCGGCACGGCGTTGAAGGCGAACTTGGCCTGCGCCTTGACGTTGCCGAAGAAGGCCGAGGAGGTCAGGTAGATCGGGCATTCGCCCGACGTGAAGCGGCCTTCGCCGGTGTTGGTGCGACCGGCATAGTCGTAGGTCTTGTCCTTTTGCAGCTCGATCAGCTTCTCGAGATGCTTGACCTGGAGCGGGCCGTTGAACTCGAGCACGGTGTCGAAGCCGTCGAGGCCGTTGGCCTTGCTGGCGAGCGGCACGTTGTGCCATGCGGACAGCTGCTCGAGATTGACCCATGTGACCCAGGAGCCGGAGAAACCGCAGGTCGGATGGCCGTTGTCGTGAAGCTTCTTGGCAGCCGCGAAGGTTTCCGGCCAGGTCTTCGGGATCTCGACGTTCGCCTTCTTGAGCTCGTCGAGGTTGACCCACATCACGGTCGAGGACGAGTTGAAGGGGAACGACAGCATTTCGCCCTTCGACGTCGAGTAATAGCCGGTGATCGCGGACAGATAGTTCTTCGGATCGAACTTCTCGCCGGCGTCGGCCATCAGCTTGTAGACGGGCTTCACGGCGCCGGTCGCGGCCATCATGGTCGCGGTGCCGACTTCGAACACCTGCATGATGTGCGGGGCGTTGCCGGCACGGAACGCGGCGATGCCGGCGTTCATCGTGTCGGGGTAGTTGCCCTTGTAGGTCGGAATGACCTTGTAATCGGTCTGCGACGCGTTGAAGTCGGTGGCGAGCTTGACGATGACGTCGTTGTTGGCGCCGGTCATCGCGTGCCACCACTGGATCTCGGTCACGGCCAGCGCCGGCGAAGCCGTCATGCCAACCGTGACTGCAAATGCGGCAGCCGCTCCAAAGTGTCGAAGAGCCATCTAGTAACCTCCCTTGGCCGTCAAAAAGATCGCTTGCGCTAGCAGCGCCATATGACGTTCACATGACTGTGTAAGCGGGAGAAACGAAAGCAGCAAGCGCTGCCAAATGGGAAGTCGTCAAATAGGCTAGGGCGACGCGGGCAGCCTCCTCCGTTCGCAGTGCACATGCGTGGGTCGCGCCGCAGTGCGGCATCACTTCTGTAATGAGGTGAGGGTCCCTAGCGCTTGCGCTCGGGGCCGCAGACCGTGCCCTTCTCGATCATCGCGTCGATCTCGGCCTTGGAGTACCCGAATTCGCCCAGCACCTCCTGGGAGTGTTGGCTGAACTTCGGCGGCAGGCGGCGCAGGCTCGGCTTGCTGCGATCGAGCCGGATCGGCGAGGCCACGCCCTTGTACCAATCCTTCTCGATAATATCGCCGCGCGCGATCGTGTGCGGGTTCGTTAACGCCTGGTCGATCTTCTGCACGGGACCTGCGGGCAGGCCCGCGGCGAGCAGGCGATTGCACAGCGGTTCGGCCTCGTGCTGGCTGAACACCGCGGCAAGCTCGGCGCGCAGCGCCTCGCGATTGGCGATGCGGTCCTTGTTGCGGGCAAAGCGCGGATCGGTGCCGAGTTCGGGCTTGCCGATCTCCTTGGCGAGCTTGCGGAAGGTGCCGTCATTGCCGACGCCGATGAAGATGTTGTCGGTCTTGGTCGGGAAGATCGCGTAGGGAACGAGATTGGGATGCTCGTTGCCGGTGAGGCCGGGCGGCTTGCCATGCATAAAATAATTCGCGGTGTGCGGATGCATGATCGCAAGGCCGGTCTCGTACAGCGTCGTCTCCAGGAATTGCCCTTTGCCCGAACGCTGCCGTTCCGACAGCGCCATCAAAATGCCGATCGCCGCATACAGGCCGGTGCCGATGTCGACCAGCGGCACGCCGATCCGCATCGGCCCGCTCTCGGGCGAGCCGGTCGCCGCGATCATTCCGGTCATGGCCTGGATGATGGCGTCATAGCCCGGATTGCCGCCGCGCGGGCCGTCGGCGCCGAAGCCGCAGATCCTGCAATGCACGAGGCGCGGGAATTTCTCGCGCAACACATCGTTGCCGATGCCCCATTTCTCCAGCGTGCCCGGCTTGAAATTCTCGATCAGGACGTCTGCCGTCTCGAGCATCTTGAGCAGCACGGCGCGGCCGCCTTCGGAGGCGAGGTCGAGGCCGATCGAACGCTTGTTGCGGTTGATGCCGATGAAATAGGCCGCATCCTCCTCGTGGAAGGGAGGACCCCAGTCGCGCACCTCGTCGCCCGCGGGCGGCTCGACCTTGATCACGTCGGCGCCATGGTCCGCGAGGATCTGGGTGCAGTAGGGACCGCCAAGCACGCGCGTGAGATCGATGACGCGCAGTCCGGTCATTGCGCCCAAAACGGCTTCAGTCATGCCTTCGCTTCCCCTGTGTCGGCGTTTGATCACAGGCCTAGCGAGGTTTTTTTGTGCCAGCAATGGCTTGGTTGCGGTGGGGCGTATGCAGGGCGGCCGTGCAATCCCGCGGCGCGGCAAAATGAAACGGAAGCGGCTGGCCCGAGCGGGATCCCGGGCCAGCCAATCCGCCGTTGGATCAGACGACCGTCAGGCGAACGTCGACATTGCCGCGCGTGGCATTGGAGTAGGGGCACACCTGGTGGGCCTTCTCGACCAGCGCCTCGGCTTCGGCGCGGGCAAGGCCCGGCAGCGAGACGGCGAGATCGATGTCGAGTCCGAAGCCGCCTTCCGAGCGCGGGCCGATGCCGACGGTCGAGGTGACGGAAGCGTCAGCCGGGACCTTCGGGCCGCCCTGGGACGCCACGAATTTCATCGCGCCGATGAAGCAGGCGGCGTAGCCGGCCGCAAACAGCTGTTCGGGATTGTTGCCGGCGGCGCCGCCGCCGCCGAGCTCCTTCGGCGTGGTGAGCTTGACGTCGAGCGCGCCGTCGAGGGTCGCGGCATGGCCGTCGCGGCCGCCGGTGGCTTTGGCGCTGGTCTTGTAGAGAACGTTCACGGACATTTTCGTCTCCTCGGAGTCTTCCGGTTGGGGTGGGGTCTCTATCGCAAACAATTAGATTGTGCGCAATTGATATTTGCATGCCTCACATTTAATTGTTCGCAATTGAATGTGCCGCCGCCTGGCCCCAGAATGAGGAAAGTCCCGTGAGATTCTCCATGCCCCGGAAACATTCGGTAGCGGACCAGCCGCTGCGTCTCGACAACCAGATTTGCTTTGCGGTCTATTCCGCCGCGCACGCCTTCAACCGCGTCTACAAGCCGCTGCTGGACCGGCTCGGCCTGACCTATCCCCAATATCTCGTGATGCTGGTGCTGTGGGAGCGCGACGACGTGCCGGTGAAGGACATCGGCGAGAAACTGTTTCTCGATTCGGGTACGCTGACGCCGCTCCTGAAGCGGCTCGAGGCCGCCCATCTGGTCAAGCGCACGCGCTCGAGCGAGGACGAGCGCCAGGTGCTGATCGCGCTGACGCCCCAGGGCCACGCGTTGAAAGACAAGGCGCGCGCCGTACCGCAATCGATCCTGGCGGCGTCGGACTGCTCGGTCTCGGAACTGGTGGCGATGAAGGACGAGATCGTCGCGCTGCGCGACAGGCTGAATGCGGTGATTGGGGAGTAGGGTATTTCGTCAAAGCCCGGCTTCGCCCTTCGGGCTACGCCGTGGCAGCCTTCGCTTCGCGAAGGCTGGTGGAGCCAGGCGGGATCGAACCGCCGACCTCTTGCATGCCATGCAAGCGCTCTCCCAGCTGAGCTATGGCCCCGTAGTCCTTAAATGGAACGATCCTGGTGGATCACTCCCGACCGGCGAGCCTGGTGACTCGCGCGGTGCACCCTTTTTCACAGATCAGGGCTGATCTCAAGTCTCTTCATCACCTCCGACGTCACCAATGATGTCGGTGACGTCCTCATCGCCCTCTTCGTCGTCGGCGATGAAGGTCGAATCATCATCGTCGTCGTCCTCGATGGTCTCGTCGACCTCGATGTCGTCCTCGGATTCGGGCACGACGGCCTTGACCTTGCCGGTGTTTTCCTCGGCGTCGGCCTCCTCGAGCGAGACCTCCTCGACCTCTGCCGGCTCCGGCGCGGTGTCGGCGGCCGGCGCATGGCGGGGTTCGGCCCGGCTCGCGCGGGCCGGCGCAATCGGCGCAATCGGCACCACTTCGCCGGTATAGGGCGAGATCACCGGAGTCTTGTTGAGGTCATAGAACTTCTTGCCCGTGGTCGGGCAAATACGTTTGGTTCCGAGTTCGGACTTGGCCACGGCAGAGGAATCCTGGGAATGTCGGAAAAGCGGTGTTTCACTTGGCTAGTTGGCGGCCCGCTGTCAATAGCGCATTACGGGAGAAAGACATGCCGGTGACGGCGAGGACACCTTGTGGTACCTGCCCGCGAGCCCCAGAGGGGCATCCAAGGGTACATCCAAGGACACAATCTTGACCCATTCCGACAAGCCGACGCCGCTCAAGTCGCGGGCCAGCGGTCCCCTGACCGGAAAAGTACGGGTGCCCGGGGACAAGTCGATTTCCCACCGGGCCCTCATCCTGGGCGCGCTCGCGGTCGGCGAAACCCGGATTTCGGGCCTGCTGGAGGGCGAGGACGTCCTCAATACCGCCAAATCCATGCAGGCGCTGGGCGCCAGGGTCGAGCGCTCAGGCGATTTCGCTTGGAAGGTGAACGGCGTCGGCGTCGCCGGCTTTGCCGAGCCCAAGGCGCCGCTCGATTTCGGCAACTCCGGCACCGGCTGCCGGCTCGTCATGGGCGCCGTTGCCGGCTGCCCGATCTCCGCTGTGTTCGATGGCGACGCCTCGCTGCGCAGCCGCCCCATGCGCCGGATCCTGGACCCGCTCGAAAAGATGGGCGCGAAGGTCGTTTCCGGTGGCGATGGCGGCCGCCTGCCGCTGACCGTCCAGGGCGCCCGCGATCCGCTGCCGATCACCTACAAGACCCCGGTCGCCTCGGCCCAGATCAAATCGGCGGTGCTGCTGGCGGGGCTCGCCGCGCCGGGAACCACGACGGTGATCGAGAGCGAGGCCAGCCGCGACCATACCGAGCTGATGCTCAAGCATTTCGGCGCCGAGATCACTTCCACACCGGAAAGTCGGCACGGCCGCCGCATCACGCTGGTGGGCCAGCCCGAGCTGCATGGCGCGACGGTCGTCGTGCCCGCTGATCCATCCTCTGCGGCGTTCCCTGTCGTCGCCGCATTGATCGTCGATGGCTCGGATGTCGTGCTGCCCGATGTCATGACTAATCCGCTGCGCACCGGCCTGTTCACCACGCTGCGCGAAATGGGCGCGTCGATCGAGGAAAGCGACGTGCGCGGCGATGCCGGTGAGCCGATGGCGCAGCTGCGCGTTCGCGCCTCGAAACTGCGCGGTGTCGAAGTGCCGCCCGAGCGCGCGCCGTCGATGATCGACGAATACCTCGTGCTGGCGGTGGCGGCCTCTTTCGCCGAGGGCACCACCATCATGCGCGGCCTGCAGGAGCTTCGCGTCAAGGAATCCGATCGGCTCGAGGCCACCGCCGACATGCTCCGCGTCAACGGCGTGAAGGTCGAGGTCTCCGGCGACGATCTGATCGTCGAGGGGCGCGGCCATGTCCCCGGCGGCGGAACTGTCGCCACGCACATGGATCATCGCATCGCGATGTCCGCGCTGGTGATGGGCTGCGCGTCCGACCAGCCCGTCACCGTCGACGACACCGCCTTCATCGCCACCAGTTTTCCGGACTTCATCCCGATGATGCGTTCGCTTGGGGCAGAGTTTTCATGATCATCGCCATCGACGGACCGGCCGCCTCGGGCAAGGGGACGCTCGGCAAGCGCCTCGCCCACCATTACGGCTATCGTCATCTCGATACCGGCGTGATCTATCGCGCGGTGGCCTACGCCCTGATGCAGTCGGGTCATGACCTCAGGGACGAGGCGGCAGCGGTCGCGGCGGCGCTGGAGCTCGATCCCGAGAAATTCGGCAATCCCGCCCTGAAGACCCAGAAGGCCGGCGAGGGCGCCTCCATCGTCTCGGCCATCCCCAGGGTCCGTGAGGCCCTGGTCAATTTCCAGCGGCAATTCGCCGCCGATCCGCCCGGCGCCGTGCTTGATGGTCGCGACATCGGAACCGTGATCTGCCCGGACGCCGACGTAAAGATCTTCGTCGTCGCCGACCCCAGGGTCCGCGCCCGCCGCCGGACCATGGAGGCCAGGGCGCGTGGCGAGGAGGCGGACGAGGCGACCGTGCTGGCCGACATCATGCAGCGCGACGAACGCGACCAGAACCGGCCGATCGCCCCCCTGAAACCCGCCCCCGATGCTTACTTGCTAGATAACTCCCAACTGGATATAGAAGCGGGCGTCCGGGCCGCCATCGACATTATCGAGGCCGTCCGAGCGGGCCGGTCGCGGGGTTAAGCCGCTGCCGTCATTGGAGGAAGCGCCCGCTCCCGCTCTTTGAGGTCGATACCTCGGCTCCCTGATTGGGGCCGGCGCGATCCAGGCTCCGGACACAGATTCCACGTATCGAACGTGCGGGCCTCAGCCGGCCCGCTTCCGCTGTTCCGGTTCAAACCGGGGCAACGAGCGGTCGCTCGAAGGTTTTGTGGACCTTCCGACACTGCGCGCCCGATACGCCCTTGAACCCAACGGCCGGCACGACATCCGCAACTGGAGAACAAATGGCTTCGACTTCCGCTGATACCTATAGCCCCTCGCGCGATGATTTCGCCGCGATGCTCGATGAGTCCTTCGCAGGTGGCAACCTGCAGGAGAGCTCCGTCATCAAGGGCAGGGTTGTTGCAATCGAAAAGGACATGGCCGTCATCGACGTCGGCCTGAAGACCGAGGGCCGCGTCGCCCTGCGCGAATTTTCCGGCCCCGGCCGTGACAGCGAGCTCAAGGTCGGCGACGAGGTGGAAGTGTTCCTCGATCGCATCGAGAACGCGCTCGGCGAAGCCGTGCTGTCGCGCGACAAGGCGCGCCGCGAAGAGAGCTGGGGCAAGCTTGAGAAGGCGTTCCAGAACAACGAGAAGGTCAACGGCGTCATCTTCAACCAGGTCAAGGGCGGCTTCACCGTCGACCTCGACGGTGCCGTGGCCTTCCTGCCGCGCTCCCAGGTCGACATCCGTCCGATCCGCGACGTTGCGCCGCTGATGAACAACTCGCAGCCGTTCCAGATCCTCAAGATGGACCGCCGCCGCGGCAACATCGTCGTCTCCCGCCGCACGGTGCTGGAAGAGACCCGCGCCGAGCAGCGTCAGGAGCTGGTGCAGAACCTCGAAGAGGGTCAGGTCATCGACGGCGTGGTCAAGAACATCACCGATTACGGTGCGTTCGTTGATCTCGGCGGCATCGACGGCCTGCTGCACGTCACCGACATCGCGTGGCGCCGCGTCAACCACCCGACCGAGGTGCTCTCGATCGGCCAGACCGTGAAGGTCAAGATCATCAAGATCAACCACGAGACGCACCGCATCTCGCTGGGCATGAAGCAGCTGCTGGACGATCCGTGGCAGGGCATCGAAGCCAAGTACCCGCTGGGTGCCCGCTTCACCGGCCGCGTCACCAACATCACCGACTACGGTGCGTTCGTCGAGCTCGAGCCGGGTATCGAAGGCCTGATCCACGTCTCCGAGATGTCGTGGACCAAGAAGAACATGCACCCCGGCAAGATCGTTTCGACCTCGCAGGAAGTCGAAGTGCAGGTGCTCGAAGTCGATTCCGTCAAGCGCCGCATCTCGCTGGGCCTCAAGCAGACCATGCGCAACCCCTGGGAGGTCTTCGTCGAAGGTCATCCGACCGGTTCGGTGGTCGAGGGCGAAGTCAAGAACAAGACCGAGTTCGGTCTGTTCCTGGGCCTCGAGGGCGATGTCGACGGCATGGTCCATCTCTCCGACCTCGACTGGAAGCTTCCGGGCGAGCAGGTGATCGACAACTACAAGAAGGGCGACATGGTGAAGGCCGTGGTGCTCGATGTGGACGTCGAGAAGGAGCGCATCTCGCTCGGCATCAAGCAGCTCGAAGGCGACCCATTCGCCGAGCCGGGCGATGTCAAGAAGGGCGCGGTCGTGACCTGCGAAGTGCTCGAAGTGAAGGAAAGCGGCATCGAGGTGAAGATCACCGGTACCGACTTCTCGACCTTCATCAAGCGCTCGGAGCTCGCGCGTGACCGTAACGACCAGCGCGCCGAACGCTTTGCCGTCGGCGAGAAGGTCGATGCCCGCGTGATCCAGTTCGACAAGAAGGCCCGCAAGGTCCAGGTGTCGATCAAGGCGCTCGAAGTCGCTGAAGAGAAGGAAGCCATCGCGCAGTACGGCTCCTCCGATTCGGGAGCGACGCTCGGCGACATCCTCGGCACCGCGCTCAAGAACCGCGACAAGTAAGCGAAACGGTTCTTTTCGCTGACATCAAAGCCCCGGCGCGAGCCGGGGCTTTTTTGTTGCGCTCCATCGGGCTGCGCGAGGCCTTGTTTTCTTCAAATTGCGCCGCAATTGATGTATCCAGATAAGCCGATGGTCACGCTGTGACGGCACAACGCGCCTACCCTTTCATTTGGAGATATTGCGATGTCGCTCGATTCGGACATCATCGTCGATCGCCGCAGGATCCGTCGCAAGCTGACGTTCTGGCGTGTGGCCGCCGCCCTGATCGCGATCGCGGCGATCGCAGGCTTCGCGCTGATCGCGACGCCCGGCGCGCGCGGCACGTTCGCAGCCGCCGGCTCGATCGCGCGCGTTCAGATCGAAGGCCTGATCCGCAGTGATTCCGACCGCACGCGGGCGCTGGAGCGGTTGGAGAATTCGCAGGCCGCCGCGGTCATCGTCCATATCAACTCGCCGGGCGGCACCACCGCCGGCTCCGAACAGCTCTACGATTCGCTGGTGAGGCTGAAGGCGAAGAAGCCGCTCGTCGTCGTGGTCGAAGGCCTTGCCGCCTCCGGCGGTTACATCACGGCGATTGCGAGCGACCACATCATCGCCCAGCAGAGCTCGCTGGTCGGCTCGATCGGCGTGCTGTTCCAGTTTCCCAACGTCTCGGAGCTGCTGAAGACCGTCGGTGTCAAGGTCGAGGAGGTGAAGTCCTCGCCGCTGAAGGCCGCGCCCAACGGCTTCGAGCCGACCAGCCCGGAGGCACGCGCCGCGCTCGACGCGCTGGTGAAGGATTCCTACGCCTGGTTCAAGGGCCTGGTGAAGGAGCGGCGTGGCATGGATGACACGCAGCTCGAAAAAGTCGCCGATGGCCGCGTCTTCACCGGGCGCCAGGCGATAGATCTCAAGCTGATCGACCAGCTCGGTGACGAGAAGACCGCGGTGACCTGGCTGGTCGAGCAGAAGGGCGTCAAGAAGGGACTCACCGTCCGCGATTACAAGCTTCAGCCGCGCTTTGGCGATTTGCCGTTTCTCAAGGCGGCGGCGGCCGTGACGCTGGAAGCGCTCGGTTTAGGCTCGATTGCGCATCAGATCGGGCAAACCGGTGTCGCGCAGGCCGTGGACCGGCTCGGAATGGATGGAATGCTGGCCCTGTGGCAGCCGGCGGCGTCAAACTGACGGGTCCGGGCGAGCATCAACGGCTTTTCCCGTCTCGCGGGTATCGGGTCAGCCCGCTTTTTCGGCATTTGTCACGTATTTTCGCGACGCTCAACCTTGATTTAGCGTCTTGACAGATCACGGTATTTTCACGGAAATGGTCATCCGCACGCTTCCGGGTCCTATCTCTCGATGATCAAATCCGAACTTGTTCAGCGTATCGCCGAGCACAACCCGCATCTGTACCAGCGGGATGTCGAGAACATTGTGAATGCGATTCTCGAAGAGATCGTAGCGGCCCTCGCGCGCGGTGATCGCGTCGAGTTGCGCGGCTTCGGTGCCTTCTCGGTCAAGCATCGCCCTGCACGCGCCGGGCGTAATCCCCGCACTGGCGCCCATGTCCCCGTCGACCAGAAGAGCGTTCCGTTCTTCAAGACCGGCAAGGAAATGCGTGAGCGGCTGAACCGCGACCATCCGGATCCCGGCGCGCCGGATTAAGGCCGTCGTCGACTGTCGTCCGGGCTTAACCGAACGGCCGCATGATGCGGCAGCAAGCTTGATTCAAGACGAGCGATCGCGATGCGAAAGTTCCTGACTGCGCTGATCGTGATTCCGCTGGGCCTGATCCTGGTGGCCTTCGCCGTGGCCAACCGGCATTTCGTCACGGTCTCCGTCGACCCCTTCATCTCGGACGATCCGTCGCTGTCGGTCACGCTGCCGCTGTTCCTGCTGCTGATCCTGGTGGGCGCCCTCGGGGTCCTGGCGGGCGCCTGTGCGGTCTGGTTCGGCCAGCGGCACTGGCGGCGTGCGGCGCGCCGGAACGACGCGGATGCGCGGGCTGCCAGGCTCGAACTGGCCGATCTGCGGGCCCAGGCGGCCGCAGCGAAACCCCAGTCCCAGCGCCTCCCCGTTCCCGCCGGGGTCGGCCTTTACGGACCCGTCGGGCGAGACAAGCAGCGCGCGACGTTGTAGAAGCGGCCGCAACCGAAAACCCTGCTTTCCGGCCGCGAAGCTGCGGCCTCAACCCGCTTTGAGACCATGTCCCTGCTCGTCAAGATATGCGGCCTGTCCACGCGCGAGACGCTCGAAACAGCGCTCGACGCGGGCGCCGACATGGTGGGGTTCGTGTTCTTCCCACCGTCGCCGCGGCATGTCTCGCTGGAGGCCGGGCGCGACCTCGGTCGCCAGGTGAAGCAGCGCGCGCTCAAGGTCGCGCTCACGGTCGATGCCGACGATGCCACGTTCGACAACATCATGGATGCGTTGTCGCCGGATATCTTTCAGCTCCACGGCAAGGAGAGCGTGGCGCGGCTGCGCGACATCAAGCAGAAGTTTGGCCGCCCGGTGATGAAGGCGCTGCCGGTCGAGACCGCCGCCGATCTCGCCGTCCTGCCCGGATATGCTGCGGTCGCCGACCGCATCCTGTTCGACGCGAGGCCGCCGAAGGACGCGACGCGGCCGGGCGGGCTCGGCGCCCCCTTCGATTGGCATCTTCTCCAAAACCTGGAGCTCGTGCTGCCGTATATGGTTTCGGGCGGCCTGCATGCAGGGAACGTCGCTGAAGCCGTTCGCGTCACCCGTGCCGGCGGCGTCGATGTCTCCTCCGGTGTCGAGAGCGCTCCCGGTGTGAAGGATCCGGAGATGATCAAAGCCTTCATTCGCGCCGCGCGCGCCACCCAGGAATTGAGCGTCCGATGAACATCGCCAAACCAAACTCCTACCGAAGCGGCCCCGACGAGCGCGGCCATTTCGGCATTTTCGGCGGACGCTTCGTCGCCGAAACCCTGATGCCGCTGATCCTCGATCTGGAAAAGGCCTACACCGAGGCCAAGGCCGATCCGGCCTTCCAGGCCGAGATGGACGGCTATCTCAAGAACTATGTCGGACGGCCCTCGCCGCTGTATTTCGCCGAGCGCCTGACCGAGCATCTCGGCGGCGCCAAGATTTACCTCAAGCGCGAAGAGCTCAATCATACCGGCTCGCACAAGGTGAACAACGTGCTCGGCCAGATCATGCTGGCGCGGCGCATGGGCAAGAAGCGCATCATTGCCGAGACCGGCGCCGGCCAGCACGGTGTCGCCACCGCGACGCTGTGCGCGCGGTTCGGGCTCGAATGCATCGTCTACATGGGCGCGGTCGACGTCGAACGGCAGCAGCAGAACGTCATCCGCATGGAGATGCTGGGCGCTACGGTGATGCCGGTGCAGTCGGGCACGCGCACGCTGAAGGACGCCATGAACGAGGCGCTGCGCGACTGGGTCACCAACGTGCACAACACCTTCTATTGCATCGGCACGGTCGCGGGCCCGCATCCCTATCCGATGTTGGTGCGCGATTTCCAGTCGATTATCGGCAACGAGACCAAGGCGCAGATGCTGGAGATCGAAGGCCGCCTGCCGGATTCGCTGATCGCCTGCATCGGCGGCGGCTCGAACGCGATGGGTCTGTTCCATCCGTTCCTCGACGATCCCTCCGTCGAGATCTTCGGCGTCGAAGCCGCGGGCCACGGGCTCACCCAGCTGCATGCCGCCTCGATCGCCGGCGGCCGTCCCGGCGTGCTGCATGGTAACCGCACCTATCTCCTGATGGACGCGGACGGCCAGATCCAGGACGCGCATTCGATCTCGGCCGGCCTCGATTATCCCGGCATCGGCCCCGAGCATTCCTGGCTGCACGAGATCGGCCGCGTGAACTATCTCTCCGCGACCGACGACGAGGCGCTCGCCGCGTTCCAGCTGTTGTCGAAGCTTGAAGGCATCATCCCCGCGCTCGAGCCCGCTCACGCCATCGCCAAGGTGATGGAGCTCGCACCAAAGCTTCCCAAAGATCACCTGATGGTCGTGAACCTCTCCGGCCGCGGCGACAAGGACGTCCCGCAGGTCGGCGACATCCTGAAGGGCAAGAGCAAGTGACCACGCGCATCGACACCCGTTTTGCCGAGCTGAAAAAAGCGGGCCGCTCGGCCTTCGTCACCTTCCTGATGGCCGGCGATCCGGATCCGGCGACGTCGCTCGAGATCATCAAGGCATTGCCGAAAGCTGGCGCCGATGTGATCGAGATCGGCATGCCCTTTACCGATCCGATGGCCGACGGTCCGTCGATCCAGGCCGCGGGGCTGCGCGCGCTCAAGGCCGGCATGACATTGAAGAAGACGCTCGAACTCGTGCGCGGCTTCCGCAAGGACGACAATGCGACGCCGATCGTGCTGATGGGCTACTACAATCCCATCTACATCTACGGCGTCGACAAATTCCTGGTCGATGCGAAGAGCGCCGGCGTCGATGGCCTCATCATCGTCGACCTGCCGCCGGAAGAGGACGAGGAGCTCTGCCTGCCCGCGATGAAGGCCGGCCTCAACTTCATCCGCCTGGCGACGCCGACGACCGACGACAAGCGTCTGCCGGCCGTGCTCGCCAACACCTCGGGCTTCGTCTACTACGTCTCGATCACCGGCATCACCGGGGCCGCGGCCGCGGACTCCTCGGCCGTCAGCGAGGCGGTTGCCCGCATCAAGCGGCATACGAAACTGCCGGTCTGCGTCGGCTTCGGCATCCGGACGCCGGAGACCGCGCGCTCGATCGCCTCGCATGCGAATGGCGCCGTGGTCGGCACCGCGCTGGTCGATGCACTCAAGAACAGCCTTGATGCGGAAGGCCGCGTGACCGCCAAAACCATTAACGCCGTCGCCGAGCTGACGGCGTCGCTGGCCCAGGGCGTCAGGGGCGCGCAACAGGCGGCGGAATAGGCCATAATTCCGCTTCCAGGGCGGGCGACACGGCGGCTTGCCGGGCAACGGCCCGGCCGCCATATATCCCTTCAGGCGATCCCCGGGCGGGGTCGCACATCGGAGCAAACCATGAACTGGCTTACCAATGTGGTCCGGCCGAAAATCCGCAACATGCTGCGGCGGGAGACGCCGGAGAATCTGTGGATCAAGTGCCCGGATTCCGGACAGCTCGTGTTCTACAAGGACGTCGAGGCCAACCAGTTCGTCATTCCCGGCTCGAACTACCACATGCGCATGGGCGCGGTGGCGCGTCTGAAGTCGATCTTCGACAACGAGACCTGGTTCGACGTCGCGTTGCCCGACGTCACGCCCGATCCGCTCAAGTTCCGCGACGAGAAAAAATACGTCGACCGCATCAAGGATGCGCGCGCGCGAACCAATTTGAACGACGCGGTCAAGGTCGGCTACGGCAAGCTCGAAGGCGCCGCCGTCGTCATCGCTGTTCAGGATTTCGATTTCATGGGCGGCTCGCTCGGCATGGCCGCGGGCGAAGCCCTGGTGCGCGGGCTCGAGCTCGCGGTCGAGAAGAAGTCGCCGTTCATCGTCTTTGCCGCATCCGGCGGCGCGCGGATGCAGGAAGGCATCCTGTCGCTGATGCAGATGCCGCGCACCACGGTCGGCGTGCAGATGCTGCGCGAGGCCAAGCTGCCCTACATCGTCGTGCTGACCAACCCGACCACCGGCGGCGTCACCGCGTCCTATGCGATGCTGGGCGACGTGCAGATCGCCGAACCCGGCGCGCTGATCGGCTTTGCCGGCGCGCGCGTGATCGAGCAGACCATCCGCGAAAAGCTTCCCGAGGGTTTCCAGCGCGCCGAATACCTGAAGGAGCACGGCATGGTCGACATGGTCGTGCATCGCCACGATTTGCGTCCCACCCTGGCGCGGCTCTGCCGTCTCCTGACCAGGGCGCCCGCGCTGGAAAGTGCATCCAAATCAGCGCAGCCGGTCGTCAGCCCGGCGCAGATCGTATCGGCTCCGGAAGTGGCGCCGGCCGCGCCGCACGCGTGAACGCGTCCGCGGACAATGCAAAGCCGCCGCTCGGTGAATTGATCGGGCGGCTGTCGGCCCTGCATCAGAAGCGCATCGATCTCGGGCTCGAACGGATGCACCGCCTGCTCGAGCGGCTCGGCCACCCTGAACACAAGCTGCCGCCGGTGATCCATATCGCCGGCACCAACGGCAAGGGCTCGACGCTCGCTTATCTGCGCGCGACGCTGGAAGCGGCAGGCCTGCGGGTCCACGCCTATACCTCGCCCTATCTCGTCCGCATCAACGAATGTTTTCGCCTCGGCCGCGTCGGCGGCGGCGTGCTCGTCGGCGACGATGAGCTGCGCGCGGCGCTCGAAGAGGTCGAGCGCGTCAATGCCGGCGAGCCTGCGACCGTGTTCGAGCTGAAGACCGCTGCGGCGTTTCATCTTTTCGCGCAGAACCCGGCCGATGTGGTGCTGCTCGAAGTGGGGCTCGGCGGCCGGCTCGATTCGACCAATGTCATCGATACGCCTGCGGCCTGCGTGATCACGCCAATCAGCATGGATCACATGGATTTCCTCGGCGACACGCTGACCTCCATCGCCGGCGAGAAGGCCGCGATCATCAAGCGCGGCGTGCCCGTGGTTTGCGCCGAGCAGGTGCCAGAGGCAATGGCCGTGATCGAGGCGCAGGCCAGGCGCATGCGCGCACCGCTTTTTGCGGCGAATGAAAGCTGGCACATCAATGTCGAGCACGGGCGCCTGGTGTATTCCGACGAGCGCGGTCTGATGGATCTCACCGCGCCACGCCTGTTCGGCCGCCACCAGTTCGACAATGCCGGGCTCGCAATCGCGACACTGCGCGCGATCCCGGCATTCAATGTCAATCATGCGGCGTTCGAGGCCGGCATCGTCGGTGCTGAATGGCCGGCGCGGATGCAGCGTATCACCTCGGGCGAGCTGCTCGCCTTCGGACCGCAGGGGTCGGAGCTCTGGCTCGATGGCGGCCACAATGCCGAGGGCGGGCGCGTCGCGGCGGCGGCGCTCGGCGATCTCGAAGAGCGGGTGTCGCGGCCGCTGGTGGTGATTGCGGGCATGATGGCCAACAAGGACCCGCAGGCCTTCCTCGCCAATTTCGCCGGCCTCACCCGTCACATCATCGCGGTGCCGATTCCCGACATCGAAAACGCGATGCCGGTTGACCGGCTCGCGGACGCCGCGCGCAGCCTCGGCATGCGCGTCGAGATCGCGCCCGGCATCGAGGCCGCATTGCGCGGGCTGTCGAAGCTCGCCTACGAAGTGCCGCCGCGCATCCTGATATCAGGCTCGCTCTATCTCGCCGGCCATGTGCTGGGCCTCAACGGCACGCCTCCTGCATGAGTTGATCTCGTGTCCCGGACAAGCGAAGCGCTGATCCGGGACCCAGAATGCCGCAACATGGGCCGGCTCTGCAGCGCACCGCTGAAGAAGCGCTGCGCTGCGTCCGGAGCAGGAGAGACTGCCAATGCGTTTTGCCGCGATTGCCGACGTTCATGGAAACCATCTCGCGCTGGCGGCGGTGGTTGCCGATATCCACGCGCAAGGCATCTCCGACATCGTCAATCTCGGCGACATGCTGAGCGGCCCGCTCGATGCGCGGCGAACCGTCGAGATCCTGATGACGCTCGACGCCGTGCACGTACTCGGCAACCACGACCGCTATCTGCTCGACCGCCCGCCGGAGAAGATGGGCTCGTGGGATCGTCCCGCCTACGAAGCGCTCGATGCCGCGCAACTCGACTGGCTGCGCGCGCAGCCGATGACGCGCGTCTTCCGTGACCAGGTATTTCTCTGCCACGCGACGCCGGGCAACGACGAAGTCTATTGGCTCGATACCGTGCACCCTGATGGTACGGTGGCGCTATCGCCGCTGGACCGGATCGAGCAGTTTGCTCGAGGCATCACGCAATCGCTGATCCTGTGCGCCCATACCCATCTCGCTCGTGCGGTGCGGCTTCGCGATGGCCGGCTGGTCGTCAATCCCGGCAGCGTCGGCAGCCCCGGCTATCGTGACGTGCACCCGTTCCCGCATGTCGTCGAAGCCGGCGCGCCGGATGCGCGCTATGCGATTCTCGAATTGGCGGATGGTGCCTGGCAGGTGGCGTTCCGCCACATCGCCTACGATCATGAAACCATGGCTGCGCTGGCACGCCGCAACAATCAGCCGGAGCTGGCGAACGCGCTGGCGACGGGTTGGATCAAGCCGTGAAAAACAAAACGGCCGGCTTTCGCCGGCCGCTGCAAAATTCTTCGTTCGCCCCGCGGATCAGACCGCCGACGTGATCCACTGCTGCAGCTTCGCCTTCGGCGCAGCGCCGACCTGACGGGAGGCCATCTCGCCGCCCTTGAAGATCATCAGGGTCGGGATCGACATCACGCCGTATTTCGACGCGGTCTTCGGGCTCTCGTCAACGTTGAGCTTCACGATCTTGACCTTGTCGCCCATCGCGCCGGCGATCTCGTCGAGCGCGGGGGCGATCATGCGGCAGGGGCCGCACCACTCGGCCCAGAAATCGACGACGACGGGACCGTTCGCCTTGAGCACTTCGGCTTCGAAATCGGTGTCGGAAACCTTGCCAACGGCCATGGGAGTACCTCGTTCGGTTGAAAGAGAATCGGCGCGACCTGGAATCGCGCCGGGGATCATGCCGTCAACCTATGAACGGCCCCTTGCCGGGTCAAGGACGCTCACGCCGACATGAAGGGATGCCAGCGCCGCGTCCAGCGCGGGGGCTGAAATCTCCATATATTCAAGGGCCTCGGTCCAGAGCAGGACAGCCCTGACCGGCTTTCGGGGATAAAGCCGCGCCAGCACCGCCCGGTACAGCGCGAGCTGCCGGACATAGGCGGCGGGCGCTTGTGCAGCGCTTTTGGGCGCGGCCTGGTTGGTCTTGAAATCGACGATCAGAATCTCATCCGGACGAACGACCAACCGGTCGATCTGCCCCGACACCAGCGCCGGGGCGCGGCCCGGCCGCTCCAGCCGGCCGACGATGGCGACCTCCGCCCGACTGCCTGTCGCAAAGACGGCTGCGAAGCGCGGCTCGGCGATCAGGGCTAGCACCTTGTCGGCCAGCGCCGTGCGGTCGGCCTCCGGCCAGTCCGAGGCGTTGCGTGTCACGAAGCCGAGCGCGGCCTCGCGCCGGCGCTCCATGGCAATGTCAGGCAGGGATTGCAGCAACCGGTGCACCAGGGTGCCGCGTTGCAGCGCCAGCGCGCGGGACCGGACCGATTCGCCGGTCTGCACGCTACGGCCCTCCTCGGTCGACTGGCCCGAGGGACGCACCGGATCGTCGTCGAGCATCTCGCGCGGCGCCGGCGTCCGCAGCCAACCGGGCAACGTGATCGCCTGATCCACCGATGTGGCGGGCGTGCCCAGCGCAGTGACATCCTCGGGCCGGGCGAACCTTGTCACCTTGCCGAGCGGCGTCTCGATCGTCTGCCTGTCGAGGCCCGAGCCTTTGAGCCCGGTGTCGATCAGGTCGTACCAGCTCAGCTTGCGCACCGTCTTCATGTTGCCGGGCATGCAGCCGCCGACGATCAGCCGGTCTGCCGCGCGCGTCATCGCGACATAGAGCAGGCGGCGATATTCGTCCTCGGTCTCCTCGATCATCGCCTTGCGTGCGTCGGCGACGGGCTTGGGATCATCCGCCTTGCGCCCCGCCCAGACCACGACCTCGCCGCCATTGCCGCGCGGCACGTGGATCAAGCGAACCCGCTGCGAGTCCGCCGGCGAGGACGTCGTGTCGACCATGAACACGACGGACGCCTCGAGGCCCTTGGCGCCGTGCACCGTCATCACCCGCACCTCGTCGCGCGAGATCTCCATGTCGCGCTTCACCTCGGTGTCGGCCGAGCGTAGCCAGGCCATGAACCCCTGCAGCGAGGCCGGCGCCTTGCGTTCGTAGTTCAGCGCGAGCTCCAGGAACTCGTCGAGCGCATCGTTGGCCTCGTGCCCGAGCCGCCGCAGGATGCGCGCGCGTCCGCCGTCGCCGCCGAGCAGCCAGCCATAGAAGGCAAATGGCGTTTCATCGCGAGCACGCGCCTCGCAGGCTTCGAGGCGCCGCAGCACGGTCGTGAACTTCTCGCTTCCAACTGCATGCTCGCCCAGCGCGCGGCGCAGCGATCCCTTGCGGTCATGGGCGAGCTGAAACAGATCGTCGTCATCGAGCCCGAACAACGGGCTCTTCAGCGCCACCGCGAGCGCGAGATCGTCCTGCGGCAGCAGCAGCGCGTCTGCGAGGTTCATCAGATCGATGATGCCGATGTGCTCGGTCAGCTTGAGCCGGTCGGCGCCGGCGACCGGGACGTTGGCGTGCTTCAGCGCCTGGATCACCGCATCGAACGCATTGCCGCGCCGCCGCACCAGGATCAGCATGTCGCCATAGCGCAGCGGACGCCGCTCGCCTTCGTGTCCGGTCAGCGTGCCGCTCTCGACCAGCTGCTTGATCTCGGCCTGGATGCGGCGGGCGAGCTTGACCTCGGGGCTGGTGACAGCGACGCCGTCGAACGGCGCGCGCCAGCCCTCGATGTCCTGCCGCTCGTCCGCTTCTGCCAGGTCCCACAGCTCGATTACGCTCGGGCCCGCATCGGCGAGCGCGTTGTGCAGGGGATGGCCGATCTCGACGGAATGGATGCTCTTGTAGATCTGGGGATCACGGAAGACGTGGTCGACCGAGTGCAGGATCGCAGCGCCGGAGCGGAACGAATAGGTGAAGGCGACGGGATCGAACTTCAGCCCGGCCGCAGTGAACTTGCGGTGCAGCTCGCGCCGCCGCGCATCGAACTCGTGCGGGGCCGCGCCCTGGAACGAGAAGATCGACTGTTTCTCGTCGCCGACCGCGAAGACCGTGCGGTTCAGCCCCTCGCGCGCACCTTCGCCGGCGGTGAACTCGGAGATGATGTGCGCGACGATGTCCCATTGCCGCGGGCTGGTGTCCTGGGCCTCGTCGATCAGGACGTGATCGACGCCGCGGTCGAGCTTGTAGTGGACCCAGCCCGAAGCGACGCGGTCCAGCATCGCCAGCGTCTTGTCGATGAGGTCGTCGTAGTCGAGCAGGCCGCGCTCCTGCTTTTCGCGCCGGTAGTTTGCGGCGGCAGCGGTCGCGATGTGCAACAGAGCGGCGGTGCGATCGCGCATGGCCACGGCGCGGCGCTTCTCGATCAAGCCACTGACGCGCTGCGCCTCGTTCTCGAACAGGCGGGCGACGGACGGGTTGTGCTCGCCAAACTTCTTGGTCAGCACCGCCTTGCGCGGCAGCCTCTCGTCGGTGAGGAACACGCCGAGATAGGCGTCGACCTGCGCGGCGCCGGAGAAGACTTTTGCCTCGCGGAGCCGACTGGCCTGGTCGTTATCGGACTTGCTGCCGTCCTCCAGTGCAAACGCGATGTCGTCCCAGCGCGATCGCGGCAGGAACGGGCCGTCGAGAATCTCCGTCTCGACGTCCTCGATCCGATCGCTCGCGTTGACGCCCAGCGCTGCGGCCATTTGCGCGGTGGCCGCTTCCGCATTGCCGGCTTCGTCGGTCCAGGCCATGAAATGGTCACGGCTCAGACAAGCCTCGCGCACGACCTCCTTGAAGGTGACGTCGGCGGCGCTCGCCATCGCGGTCAGCAGCGCGCGGCCGGTGACGCTGTCCGGATCGCGCGCGGCCTCCAGCAGCACCTTCAGATTGGCGCGCTCCATCATGTCGGTCTGGTCGCGCTCGTCGATCACGGCGAAGCGCGCGGGAACGTTGGCCTCGAACGGGAATTGCTGGAGCAGGCGGGTGCACAGCGCGTGGATGGTCTGCACCTTCAGTCCGCCCGGCGTCTCCAGCGCGCAGGCAAACAGCTTTCGTGCTTCGCGCCGCAGCTTTGCGGTGGGAAACGGGATCCCGACCGCAACGATGGCCCTGGTGAGCGCATCGTCGTCCAGCGTTACCCAATGGCCAAGCGTGGTGAACACGCGCTCGGCCATGTTGGCCGCGGCAGCCTTGGTGAAGGTGATGCAGAGGATCTTTTCCGGCGGCACGCCCGACAGCAGCAACCGGATCACGCGCTGGACCAGCACATGTGTCTTGCCCGAACCGGCATTGGCCGACACGAAGGCCGAGGCGGTCGGATCCGACGCGCGCGCCTGCCGCGCGCGCACCTCCTCGGGGATGGGACGCGGCGCCTTCACCATTCCTCGATCCCCAAGCCGCCGGCCGCGGACCATTCCTTGATCCGGGCGAGATCGTCATAGGTGCCGTAGCGGTTGGTCCACATCGGCAGGTTCAGCGAGGTGTAGGGCTGGTTCTCGTCGTCGAAGGCGCGGATCAGCGCCTCTAGCTTGGTGCGGGCCTCCGCGGCCGCCGTGTCTGGCGGCTGCGGCTCGTCGCTCTGCTTGAACTTGAGCTCGAGGATGCGTTCTTCGCCCGGGGGATTGTTGCCGCTCAGGCGGACATAGACCAGCTGGCTCACCGAAGAGCCGGCGTCGATATCGGGAAAACCGCCCTCGCGCAGGATCGCGGCTTCCAGCGTGAGCTGCGGTGACAGGCCCATGCGGACCTGCTTGCCGGTCGGCGGCTGGCCAGTCTTGTAGTCGAGGATGGCATAGAGGCCGCCCCGGCGCCGCTCGATGCGGTCGGCGCGCGCCGAAAGGCGGAAGCTGCGCTCGCTGTCGAGCGGGATCGAGATCTCGCCGCGGGTTTCCGCCGTGATCGCCTCGATCGCGTCGCGCCGCACCGTCTCCCATTCGCCGAACCAGCGCGCGATGCGCTGGAAGCGCGGCCACCACAGCGCTCGCGCCTCGGGCCGCTCCATCAGCGGCGCAAAATACTTTTCGCCGATCGCGCGCAGCACGCGTGCGGGATCGGCGGGCAGATGCGCGGCATAGGTCTGCGTGAACTCGCCGAGCGCATCGTGGATCGCCGAGCCGCGGTCGGCGGCCGACAGCGGCATGTCGACGGGATCGAGCGCGGCGAGCTTCAGGATACGTTTGGCGTAGATCGTGTAGGGGTCACGCAACCAGTCTTCTATTTCGGTAACCGACATTCTCATCGGCCGTGTCGCGCGCGGTGGCCGCGGCTCTGGCTGCTTGACCGGCTCGACCTTTTCGGGCTGGTCGAGCGCTTCAGCGAATTTCACGTATTTTTCGCCGCCGCGAATCGCCGCTTTCCAGTGCTCATCACCTGCGACAGCTTCAAGCCGGTGCAGGAAGCGCGAGGCCACCGCGGGCGCGCCGCCGGCCTTGGCGGAGTGGGTGAGAATGACTTCGCCGCCGCCGAGCAGCTGCGCGAAGTCGTGCGCGGAGAGGCCGATGCGGCGCTCCGGCAGATCGAGGCCGAGCTCGTGTCGCATCGGCCGGCTGAGCCAGGGATCGATGCGCGGCGCCGGCGGCCAGACGCCTTCGATCAGGCCGCCGACGATGATGCGATCGGCCTGCATCAAGCGCGATTCCAGCGGTCCGTAGATCTGCAGCCGCGCGCCGGGCTTGTCGCGCCGCCGCACGGCGCGGTCGCCGAACGCGGTCTGGAACAATTCGGGATAGTCGGCCAGCTGCACCATCAGGCCGCTGGTCGTGCCGCCGCGCAGGAGATCGTCGAAAGCGCTGGCGAGCGCGAGGCCTTCGCGCTCCTCGAAGGCCAGCGGGATACCCTGCTCGTCGCGTGACAGCTCGATCAGGATCTCGCGGTGCCGGTGCGCGAGCTCGGCGAAGTCGTACGGTTTTGATGATGCTAGGCTCTCGACCGGTGCCAGCACCTTTTGCAGGATATCGATCAGCGCCTGGATGCGCTCGATATCCAGCGCCTTGAGACGCGCGCGCGGCTCGGCGTGATGAAGTGCGGAAACCTCCTTGCGCTCCAGCTTCGCAAGCTCCTCGCGGAAGCGGTTGAATTCCCGCAGCAGGCCGGCCGTGCCGGCAGGTGGGCGCGTCCCGCGCAGGAGCGCGAGCTCCAGCCCTTCGATCGCCGTCTTCCACGCGCCGGGCGCGCGGCCGAGCCGGCATAGCGGATGCTTCAGCATCGCCAGCAGCGTCGGCGGCTCCAGGCCCTTGGTCGCCGCCTCCGCCGCGAGCCGCGCGAAGACTCCGGCGGAGGTCTCCATCAGCACGTCGCCGCCGGAATCGTCAAAGGCGAGATCCCATCGGGTCAGCGCAGCCATCACCCGCCGCGCCAGCGCGCGGTCCGGCGTCACCAGCGCCGCAGATCTGTCCAGATGCCGCGCTTCGCGCATCGCAATGGCGATCGCGAGTGCTTCCATTTCAGGATTGGGGGCTTCCACCACGGCAAGATTTGCCATGCCGCCGGCGATCTTGGCGGCGACATCAGGCTGCTTGAGCCGGTCGTACCAGACCTCCGTCCTCGCAGACGGCCGCATCGATTCCGACGCCAGCAGATCCCGGCCGCCGTCCGCGGACGACTGGAGGATCTCGACGTCGCCGCGCTTGATGCCAAAACGATCCAGCAGCGCGTGCAGGGCATATTGCGGATGGTTCGAGGCCGGATGCTCCACGAATTTTCCGAGGGAGTCTCGCACGCCGCCGATGGTCCGCCAGGAATCGTCGTCGAGATCGGTGTCGAGGCCCGGCAGCACGACGGCGCCGTGCGGCAGCGAGGCGACCGCATGCAGGAATTTTGCGGTGGCCGGCATCGAGCCGGTCGACCCGGCCGCGATCACGGGACCACGGGGATGCGTGGTCAGCCGGCTGGCCTCCGCCGCGATCAGGAGATCGCGCCGCGCCGCAGGCTCGATCCGGTTGATCTCGGCGAGGTGGCCGGGCCAGGCGATGCGCGCGATGCGCAGGAATTCAAGCGAGTGCTGCCAGTAGCGGTCGAGCATATCAGGCACGAGGCCGTCGAGCGCGCCCCAGTCGACGCTGCGCGTGACCATGTCGTCGATCAGGCGCGCGAGATCTGAGGCCAGCGCCAGCGTCGATGCGGGGCCGCCGACCACCAGTGGTGACAGCACCGGGCCTTTGGCCCAGGCGGCGACGAGCTGCGCCAGCGTCAGCCGCCGCTCGAGCTCCCCGAGTCGCGGCGGAATGTCGAGCGGTGTTGCGCCGGAGAACTGCTCGCCCTCGTCGGCGAAAGCCAGCTCGTCCTCGTCGATGTCGCCGAGCGCGACGATGCGCGGCAGCACCACGGCATCGGCCTTCATCTCGTCGAGAAAGATCTCGCGGACGACGCGCATGGCGCGTCGCGTCGGCAGGTACAGCGTGGCATCGGCCAGCCGCGCCGGCTCCTTGCGCGCCTCGAATTCGTCGACCAGCCGGCCGTCGAGCAGGGCCGTAACGACCGTGCGCAGGAACGGAACTGAGAGGGGAACGCTGAAAACGCGCATGGCTGCCTGATTCGAAGGATCAGGCGCCAATATAGGGAGGCGGACTCAAATGGATATGGGTGGAGAGGAGATAGTCCCCGTTGTTCGTCGGACCAGAACCGGTGTCGTCGCCCGCGAAGTGCCTTAGGGTGGGCAAAGGCGCGTTTGCGCCGTGCCCACGACTTTTCTCGACAGCAACAGGTGGTGGGCACGCTTCGCTTTGCCCACCCTACGGCACTGCCCGTATCGCTACGCCACGCTCTCCAGAAACGCCTCTTCCGCCGCGTGCACCGCATCGGGCGTGCCGACATGCATCCAGACGCCGTCGAGGCGCAGGCCGAACAGCCGGTCCTGTTCGCCCGCGCGGTCGAACATTCTGGTCAGCGAGAATTCGCCCTGCGGCGTATCGGCGAAGATCGAAGGTGACAGGATCGCCGCGCCCGCATAGACGAACGGAACGACCTCTTTTTCCTTGCGCTTGCGCAGGGCGCCGTCGGCCAACATGCCGTAATCGCCGCGGCCGCTATAGCCGATGCTGGTCGCGGTCGGCGCCATCAGGAGCAGGATGTCCATCCGCGCGGGGTCGAAGTTTTCCGCAAGCCGCGCCAGATTGGAGCGCACGCCGTCGATCCACAGCGTGTCGGAATTGACGTGGAAGAACGGCGCGTCGCCGAGCAGCGGCAATGCTTTGACCACGCCGCCGCCGGTGCCGAGCACCTGGTCGCGCTCGTCGGAGATGGTGACGCGCGGATGCTGGCGGGATGCGACGTGATCGATGATCTGATCCGGCAGGTAGTGCACGTTGACGACGGCCTCGGTCACGCCGGCCTCGCCGAGCTTGTCGAGCACATGGTCGAGCAGCGGCTGGCCGGCCACGGGCACCAGCGGCTTCGGCATCTTCTCCGTCAATGGACGCATACGCAGGCCGAACCCCGCGGCGAGCACCATGGCTTTGGTCGGTTTGACGGACATCGTTTGCCTTCTCGGATTCGTCTTTCTTAGGCGTCGTGGATTCAGGACGCTTGGACTCGAATACTTGGACCCGAACTCTTGGACTCTAACTCTTGGATTTCGCGTTCGCAGCAATTTTTAGCACGGACCGCAATTAGCCGCACTGCGTCTTAACCGCCTTAACCACCCGCCGTGACGTTTGTACGACGCCGGTTGCCGTCACGCCCCGACCGCTGTGGAGCGTGCCTTTTTCTTCTTGTCGCCGACCTTCAGAAAATTGACGCCGATCTGGTCGCCATTGACCCAGGCCAGTTCGCAGCGACGGTACGCGAGCCCCGTGGACGACAGCAGGAGAAAAAATTCCTTCAGATGCAGGCCTTCGACGGAGCCGTCGATCGTCAGCTTGGCGCCGGTCTCGGAGACGTCCTCCATGGTGCAGTCGCGCCGCCAGGTGCCGTCGATGCCCATCATCTGCGCCGGAATCCCGCGTTCGAAAACAACCCGGCTGGTTCCGCGCTGGTCCGTCTTGACCGCCATCTGCCTTGCTCCAGCCCCGTATTTATCCGGCTGCGTTCGGGCGATGATACCGATGTGATGGCTAACAGCCGGTAAATCAGGTTCCGGACCGGGGCGGCGGGACGTTGGCGAAATACCAGTCGCGCAGATGGGTGAGCGCAGGATGCGACAGCGAGCGCTGGAGGTAGGTCCAGATCCGCGGCTGGTGGCGCAAATAATGCGGCTTACCGTCGCGGCGGTTGAGCCGGGCAAAGGTGCCGAGCAGGCGAGTGTTCCGCTGTGCCGACATGATGGCGTAGAGCTCGGCGAAGCCGGCCGGATCGAAGCTCGCATCATCGGCGCGACGTGCCTTGATGTACCGCGACAGCAGCGTCAGCTCGATGTTTTCGGGCACGTCGATACGCGCGTCCTGGAGCAGCGAGACGACGTCGTAGGATTTCGGCCCGAGCACAGTGTCCTGGAAGTCGATCACGCCGACGCGTTCGATGCCGGTACGATCTGCAAGCCAGATCAGATTTGGCGAGTGATAGTCGCGGATGATCCAGGTCTTCGGTGCGGCCAGCGGCTTCTTCAAGAGCTCGCGCCACATCGCGAAGAACTCCGCGCGCTTCTCGTCGCTCAGCGGCGCGTTGCGATCGGGCAGATACCATTCCGGCATCAATCCGATCTCGATCAAAAGTGCTTCGATGTCGAAGACGGGAATGTCGTAGGCCTGCCCGTTCAGCGGCAGCTTCTCCGGCAGTGTCTTGCCGTGCAGCAAAGCGAGCACATCCGTCGCGGCTTCATAGCGTTCTACGATAGGACGCGGCGGGTCGCCTTCGATCACACCCTCGCTGCCAAAATCCTCGCTGATCAGAAAGCCCTGGTCGAGATCGAAATGATGGATCTTGGGCGCCGAGATTCCCTGCGCGCGCAGCCCTTCGTCGATCGCGACGAACGGTGTGACGTTCTCGGCGAGATGCACCGCGGCGCTGTAGGATTTTCCGTTGTAGAGCGCGGCGCCGTCCGGACGCTGCGGAAAGTTCATGAGGATGACGACGCCGTCATCGCGCAGCAGTCGTGCATAGGAGCGGGTCGAGGCGTCGCCGGCCATGCGCTTGCGGCCTGCGTCGATATAGCCGGACCTATCGAGGAAGTCGCGCAGCGCCTGTAGCCGCGCAACGACGGCAGCGCTCTTGCCGTAGCCGGTGATTTCGGCGGCGCGCGCGTTCGGGCCCAGCGCCGGCCGGTGCGTCAGCGCGATGTCGATGCGATCCCCAGGCATCGCCGACGGCGCGCGCTCCGGCCATTCGATCAGCACCAGCGTCGCATCGGGGAGCGGCGACAGCCCGATCTCCTCGAGCTCGCTCTCGTCCTCGATGCGATAGAGGTCGGCATGCATCACCGGAAATGGCGGCAGCTCGTAGCCCTGCACCAGGGTGAAGGTCGGGCTCGGCACTTCCAGTTCCTCGTCGCCAGCGAGGTAGCGGATCAGGCTGCGGGCGGCCGCAGTCTTTCCGGCGCCGAGATCGCCGGTGAGGGTGATGACATCGCCGGGACCGACCAGCAGCGCGAGGTCGGCCATCAGTTGCGCAGTCGCCGTCTCGTTGGGAAGCGCGACGGAGAATGTGGCGGGCGCAGTCATTCGGCGGCGTCGCGATGCGCCGCCTGGTCGGTCGGGAAGTCGCAGATCACGACCGTACCCCGGCCGACGATCGAATCCACCCGTACCTTGCCGCCATGCAGCTCGACGAAGGAACGCACCAGCGACAGGCCGAGCCCGGCGCCGCGGTGACGCGACCCCTGCGAGCGGCTTTCGAACCAGTTGAACACCTTGTCCTTCATGTCGGCAGGTATTCCAGGCCCGGAATCTGTCACGGTGAAGACCACGCTATGCTCAGTGCGGCGCGCGCTGATGCCGACCGTGGAATCCTGTGGAGAAAACCCGACGGCGTTGGCGAGGAGGTTATAGAGCACCTGCACCACGCGCTTCTCGTCGCCGATGAAGCTGCCGATATCCGGCGCGATCTCGACCTTGAGACGGATGCGGTCGGTGGCGAGCCGGTCCTGGATGCCCTCGGCGGCCAGCTCGATGGTCTTGCTGACGTCGACCGGTCCGAGTTCCAGCTTCATGGCGCCGGCGTCGATGGTGGCGAGATCCAGGATGTTGTTGGTCAGCGCCAGCAGCGCGTTGGTCGATTTGGTGACGTAATCGAGATATTCGGCCTGTTTCGGCGTCAGCGGCCCGGTGGAGGGATCGCTGAGGAAGTGCGCGAAGCCGATGATGGTGGTGAGCGGCGAGCGCAGCTCGTAGGAGACGTGGTGGACGAAATCCACCTTCATCTGGTCGGCGGCCTCCAGCGCCTCGTTGCGCTCACGCAGCGCGCGCTCGACATTCTCGGTGTCGGTGATGTCCTGGAACGTCAGCATGGTGGCGCCGTCATGCAGCGGGCGGATCATGCCGTCGAGCACGCTGCCGTCCTTGCGCTCCAGTTTCAGGGGAACGTCGGCGCGGCTCTCGATCGAGGTGACGGCCTCACGGATCTGGCGCCAGACCGCAGGGTCGTCGAACAGCTGGTGGCACCAGCCTTCGACGGTCTGGATATGCGGCTCGTCGCGCATGGCGTCGGCGGACAGCTTCCACATCCGGACGAAGGCCGGGTTGAACAGCTGGGCCTTGCCGTTGCTGCCGAACACCGCGACGCCCTCGGCGAGGCTGTCCAGCGTCTCGCGCTGGACACGGATCATGCCGTCGAAGCGGCGGGCGAGTTCGAGGCTCTCGGTGACGTCGTCGAACAGATAGGTGACGCCGCCTTCCGGATTCGGCGTGGTGACGACGGAGAGCGCGCGGCCGTCGGGCAGATACCAGGTATCCTTGGCGGCCTCCACGGCACGATAGGCCTCGTGCAATTTTGCCTTCCAGGCGCGGAAGTCCGGCTGCTCCGGCAGTTTTCGTGCGGCGCGGAGCTGGTCGAGCACGCTGGAATCGTCAGGATTGGCGTCCAGGAAGGTGCGGTCGAGGTCCCACAGCCGCCGGTAGGAATCGTTGTAGAAGGCGAGCCGGCGCTGGCCGTCGAACACGGCAACGCCCGAGGAAAGCTGGTCGAGCGTGCGGCGATGCGCCTCCGCCATCCGCACCAAGGCCGAGCTCAGCGCATCCGCCTCGCTGGCGTCGATCGCGACGCCGACCCTGCCGCTGCCGACATTGACCGCGCGCACGTCATAGATGCGCCGCTCGCCGCCGATCACGATCGGCAGCCGTGAGGTGAAGCTGGCGGCCTCTTTCAGGCCGCGATCCATCGCGGTGCGGTCGGCACTGTCGAGCAGCTCGAGCTTGCGCTGCTGGGCGTCGCCGACGCTGGTCGCCTCGGTCGCGCGCACATAGGCCGGATTGGCGAAAGTGAGCGCGCCGTTCTCGGCCTTGGCCCAGATCGGCCATGGCGCGGCGGCGGCGAAGCCGCGCAGCATCTCGGTCTCGTCGGAGAGCGCCTTGTAGCGCAGATTGGTTTCGGCCAGTTCGCGGCGCAGGCCCGAGAGTTCGCGAATCCTGACAATGGCCTGGCCGCCGATGGCGCGGCCGATGGCCTCCAGCGTGTGCCCATGCGCGGTCGTCAGCGTGATCTGGAATCCGTCGCCGCGATCACGCAGCGCATCGACCGCATGGTCCATCTGGAGCGCCGGTTCCGGCGGCAGCCAGGTTCCGAACGCGAGCACGCGCTGCGGCGAGGAGTCGCGTGGCAACACCATGGAGATGTCGCCGGAGATCTGCGCGCGGTCGTCGCCGGCCGGCCAGGAGATCAGGACCTGCGGCTCGGCGAACAGCAGCGCGCCGAAGCGATCGGCCTGCAGCTGCAGTTCCCCGATCCGCGCGCGCAGCCGCGCCTCGTTCTTCGCCGTGCGCACGCGCGTGCGCATCAGCAGGATGGCGGCCACGACCGAGAAGCCGAGCAGGGCCAGCGCGGTGGTCAGCACCGCGAGTTCCTGCCGGTTGAAGTCCAGCAATACCGAGAGTGTGTCGACGAGGTCGGCGGCCTCAGCCGGCGCAGCCGGCAGCAGCGCCGCGAGAGCGCTTCCAATCATGCCGTTGCGCACGAGCGATGTGCACGACAGCAGCGTCCGACGCATCGACACGATCACGCCTGACATAGTTGCCCCAAGACCGCACGAATTGACGCGCGGCGACCCCCGTCGCGCGCGAATCAAACGACAATACCCTCACCGTGACTCCAGCGGTAAGAGTCCAGATCGTGAACGCAAAGGCGGCCCCAAAAAAATGCAAAGCGCGATATTCCAGCCGCACGTCGCTCGTCGGGTGATTCGATTGGAATTACCGTGCGTTAGCGGCCGGTCGAGCCGAAGCCGCCGGCACCGCGATCGGTCGCGGTCAAGGTCGCCACGGGAACCAGCGCGGCCTGCAAGACGGGCGCGATCACCATCTGCGCGATGCGCTCGCCGCGCTTGATCACGAAGGGGGTTGCGCCGTGGTTGATCAGGATCACCTTGATCTCGCCGCGATAGTCCGCGTCGATGGTTCCGGGCGAGTTCAGCACGGTGACGCCGTGCTTGGCGGCAAGACCGGAGCGCGGCCGCACCTGGGCCTCGTGCCCGGGCGGCAGCGCGATCGCGAGCCCCGTCGGCACCAGCGCATAGTGACCAGACGCGAGCGTCATCGGTTCGCTGTCCGGCACCGCGGCCATCAGGTCGAGGCCGGCGGCTTCGGCGGTCTGATAGGCCGGCAACGGCAGGCCCGCGGCGTGGGCGAGCTGCTGCAGTTCGACCGTGATTGTCGTGCTCAAGATGCCCGCTCCCGGGATTTGTCGGTCACGCTCCTTGCGACATGCGCGACCAGTTCGATGGCGACCTGTTCCTTGGTCATCACCGGCCAGGAATCAACTGCAATCTCGCCGTCCTTGCGACTAATCAGATGCACGGTATTGCGGTCGCCGCCCATCACGCCGGTCGCGGGCGAGACGTCATTGGCGACGATCCAGTCGCAACCCTTGCGCGCGAGCTTCGATTTGGCGTTGTCGATGAGATGTTCGGTCTCGGCGGCAAAGCCGATCACCAGCGGCGGGCGCTGGTCGGTCAGCTTCGAGACCGTGGCGAGGATGTCGGGGTTCTCGACCAGTTGGAGCGGCGGCATGCCGGCCGACGTCTTCTTCAGCTTCTGCTCGCCCTCGCTCGCGACGCGCCAGTCGGCGACCGCGGCTGCGAAGATCGCGATGTCGGCGGGAAGCGAAGCCTGCACCTGTTCCAGCATCTGCCGCGCGGATTCGACATGCTTGACCGTGACGCCGGCGGGATCGTCGAGATCGACCGGACCGCTCACCAGAATCACCTCCGCGCCTGCGGCTTGCGCTGCGGCGGCAATGGCAAAACCCTGCTTGCCGGAGGAGCGGTTGGCGATGTAGCGCACCGGGTCGATCGGCTCATGGGTGGGCCCTGCGGTGATCAGCACGCGCTTGCCGGCGAGCGGGCGCGGCAGCGGTGGCCGCAGCAGGCGCTCGGCGGCGGTGGCGATCTCGATCGCCTCGGACATGCGGCCGACGCCGGCCTCGCCCGCTTCGGCCATCTCGCCGGAATTCGGCCCGATCAGCACCACGCCGTCGCGCTGAAGCTGCGCGACGTTGCGGCGCGTCGCCGCGTTGTTCCACATCAGCGGATTCATCGCCGGCGCCAGCAGGATCTTGCGGCTGGTCGCGAGCAGGATGGCGCTGGCGAGATCGTCGGCATGGCCATTGGCCATCTTCGCCATCAGGTCGGCCGTCGCCGGCGCCACCACGATCATGTCGCACTCGCGCGCCAGCCTGATATGGCCGGCGTCGAACTCGCTCTGGGGATCGAACAGATCGGTGTAGACGCGCTCATGCGAGAGCGCGCTCACCGCGAGCGGCGTGACGAATTGCTGTGCGGCCTTGGTCAGCACGCAGCGGACCTCGATGCGGCGCTCCTTGAGCCGGCGGATCAGGTCCAGCGACTTATAGGCCGCGATCCCGCCGCCGATGATCAGGGTGACGCTGGCCTCCGCGACGGCGCCGATGCGCTGCGGCGTGGGGGCCGTGGATGGGGCCGGCGGCAGCGCGAACGGCGTCAGCGGCTCCTCGCGACCTTCGATCAGCTCCCCGAGGATGACCCGCACCTCCTCCTCGACCGACCTGCGGTTCCTGGCCGAGCGCAGGCGCAGATAGGTTTTGACGCCCTCGTCGAGCTTGCGGATGGTCAGGCTTGCCATGACGCCTCTCCAGCACAGATGATAGCGATGCTATCAACCACTTGATTGCAGTGCAATCATAGATTCCGCACGGCGATCAGGATGCCGATGAAGGTCGCGGCGATGATCCAGAGCGCGACGGTGCGCCAGCGGTTCTTGCGGCCCTCGCTGCGGCCCATCGCGGCGATGCTCTCGGGTGATAGCCGGATGCCGTCCCGGGTCATGGCTTCGAGCTGCTCGAGCACGGCGACCGAGCGCTGCGCGATGTCGGGCAGGCGCATCAGCACGCGGGCGAGGTCGCCGCCGCCGGAAATCGCCCCCTGCACCCGGCCGATCGGTCCGAGATTGCGCTCGATCCATTCGCGCACCACGGGATCTGCGACCTTCCAGATGTCGAGCCGGGGATCGAAGCCGCGCGCCACGCCCTCGACCACCACCATGGTCTTCTGCAGCAGGATCAGTTCGGGCCGCGTCGTCATGTCGAACAGGCCGGTAACCTCGAGCAGCAGCGTCAGCAGCCGCGCCATCGAGATCTCCTCGGCGGTGCGGTTGTGAATGGGCTCGCCGATGGCGCGGATGGCTTGCGCGAAGTTCTCGACGGAGTGATGCGCGGGCACGTAACCCGCCTCGAAATGCACCTCGGCGACGCGGCGATAGTCGCGCGTGATGAAGCCGAGCAGGATTTCGGCAAGGAAGCGCCGCTCCTTCATGCCGAGCCGGCCCATGATGCCGAAATCGACCGCGACCAGGCGGCCGGCGTCATCGAGGAACAGATTGCCCGGATGCATGTCGGCGTGGAAAAAACCGTCGCGCAGCGCGTGGCGCAGAAAGCTCTGGATCACCTTGCGGCCGAGATCGGGCAAGTCGACCTGCGACTCCGCGAGGCGCTTGTGATCGTTCAGCGCGATGCCGTCGATCCACTCCATCGTCAGCACGTTGTGCGTGGTGCGGTCCCAGTCGAC
The DNA here is from genome assembly GCF_042076515.1 of Bradyrhizobium sp. A5. Taxonomy (NCBI): domain Bacteria; kingdom Pseudomonadati; phylum Pseudomonadota; class Alphaproteobacteria; order Hyphomicrobiales; family Nitrobacteraceae; genus Bradyrhizobium; species Bradyrhizobium sp. A5. The sequence continues at coordinate 118,968 of NZ_CP148990.1, forward strand.
AGCGGGCACCCGGAAGTCGGGATCGTCCCGCGTGTTCTCGGCCATCTCCGACAGCGCGGCGGCTTCGAGCCGCAGGTCCATCTCCATCGCGACCGAGCGCGACATGGTGTTGATGACTTCGATCAGGCGCAGCCGCCGCGCCTCGGACGAGTAAGCCTCGGCCTTGTGCGCGACGTAGAAGAAATCGGAGAGATCGCGGCGGAAGCGCGAGGCCACGTTCGGTCGCAGCACCTTGACCGCGACCGACTTGCGGACTCCGTCGCGCAACACCTCGCCGCGATGCACCTGCGCGATCGAGGCGGCCGCGACCGGCGGGCCGAGGCTCGCGAACAATTCGGTCAGCGGACGCTCCAGCGAGGTCGCGATAGCGGCCTCCGCTTCGGCTTGCGAAAACGGCGGCAAGCGATCCTGCAGGCTCTCCAGGTCGCGCGCCATGATGACGCCGACGACGTCGGGGCGCGTGGCGAGGAACTGCCCGAGCTTGAGATAGGCCGGGCCCATCCGCGTCAGCGCGCGCGACATCCGTGGCCCATCCTTGGGGCCGCGCCGCTCGACGATGCGCGCAAGCTTCAGCGCGAGCTGTCCGGGCGGCGGCACCAGGCTCGGATCGACCGAGCCGAACACGCCTTCGCGCGCAAACACGAACGCGGCGCGAATCAGGCGCGAAATGTGGGTGATGGCAGAGATCACAAACGCCAGCCCGAATGCAGTGCGACGATGCCGCCGGACAATGTCTGCCAGTTGACGCGGGAAAAGCCCGCATCGCGGATCATGTCGGCGAAGGCGTTGGGCTTCGGGAACTTGCGGATCGATTCGACCAAATACTGGTAGGACTCGGCGTCGCCCGTGACCATGCGGCCGAGCGGCGGGATCACCTTGAACGAGAACAGGTCGTAGAGACGATCGAGGCCGGGCATCTCGACGGTGGAGAATTCCAGGCACAGGAAGCGACCGCCGGGCTTGAGCACACGATAGGCCTCGCGCAGCGCCAGATCGATCCGCGGTACGTTGCGAATGCCGAAAGCGATCGTATATGCATCGAAGCTGCGGTCGGCGAAGGCGAGCGCTTCGGCATTGCCCTCGACGAAATCGACCTGGGTCTCGAGATGCCGCTTCACGGCGCGCTCGCGACCGACATCCAGCATCCCGGAATTGATGTCGCAGACGGTGGCATGGAAGCCCGGCCCCGCCGCCTTGGCGGCCCGGAACGAGATGTCGCCAGTGCCGCCGGCGACGTCGAGCAGGGCGAACGGCCGGTCGCTCCTGGGCGGGTCGAGCGCGTTGATCATGATGTCCTTCCAGACCCGGTGCAGGCCACCGGACATCAAATCGTTCATCAAATCATAGCGCGACGCCACGCTGTGAAACACATCGTTCACCAGCGTCTGCTTGTCCCCCAGGGGAACGTCCCTGAAGCCAAAATGCGTGGTTTCGCCCGGCCGATCCATTACTCTACTCCACAGGGCGAACCATAGCGCGCCCGCCGCAATGGCGCTATCACACCGCCCTCATAAGGTGAATGCCTGACCATGCCTGAATTGCCCGAAGTCGAGACCGTCCGCCGCGGCCTTCAGCCGGTCATGGAGGGTGCGAAAATCCTCGTCGCGGAGGCCCGCAGGCCCGATTTGCGCTTTCCGTTCCAGCCGGATTTCGTCGCCCGGCTCCAGGGACAGGTCGTCACGGGGCTGGGACGCCGTGCAAAATATCTCATGGCTGATCTCGCCTCCGGCGACGTGCTGCTGATGCATCTGGGCATGTCGGGCTCGTTCCGCGTCATCAAGCCGGACAACGATGCATCGCCTGGCGAGTTTCACTATCCGAAGGGGAAAGACTCCACGCACGACCACGTGCTGTTTCGGATGTCCTCCGGCGCCGACATCGTCTTCAACGACCCGCGCCGCTTCGGTTACATGAAAGTGATCGCGCGCAACGCGCTCGAAGACGAGCCTCTGCTGCGCGACCTCGGCCCCGAGCCGCTCGGCAACGCGTTCGATGCGGCGATGCTGGCGCGGTCCTGTCAGGACAAGACCACCAGCCTGAAGGCCGCGCTGCTCGACCAGCGCGTGGTGGCGGGGCTCGGCAACATCTATGTCTGCGAAGCGCTTCACCGCTCGCATCTGTCGCCGCGCCGGATCGCGGCGACGCTGTCGACCAGGAAGGGTGTGCCGACGGATCACGCCAAGCGATTGGTGAGTGCAATCCACACCGTGCTCAACGACGCCATCAAGGCCGGCGGATCGTCACTGCGCGATCATCGCCAGACCTCCGGCGAGCTCGGCTATTTCCAGCACTCCTTCAAGGTCTACGATCGCGAAGGCGAGACCTGCAAGACGCCCGGCTGCGGCGGCACGGTGAAGCGATTCACGCAGAACGGGCGGTCGACGTTCTGGTGTCCGAAATGTCAGAAGTGATGTAGCGCCGTAGCCCGAATGCTCGCGCGCGTCCGTTTCATCTGACAAGTCAGATGTTTGCGCGCCGTCGCCGAGGTACCTCGGCGGCAAGCGGCTCTACTGTGCATGGGGTTGTTTTCGATGTTTTTGTTCGATGGCATGCCGGCCATCGCCAAAAACGCGAAGCGAAGCAATCCGGCCGGGCTGGTGGCCGGATTGCTTCGTCGCTCGGCCCTTCCTGGTGGCGAAGGGCCGACTGCCGTCTGAGCGATTGCCCCGCTCAGGACGTCAGTGTTTCGTCCGCCGCAAGCTCGGTGGCGACGTGCAGCATGCCGTCCGCCGCCGAGATCACCTGGTCGATCAGCGCATTGGTGGTGGCTTCGAGCTCGAGCCGGGTCTCGATCCAGCGCCAGAGGCCGCGGATCTCGTCCGCCGACTTGCCGTTCGGCGCGAACTCACTGACAGCGAGGCCGCTGGCGAGCGAGTCCTGATGGTCGTTGCGCATCACGATCAGCGGGCGCGCGAGCACGTCGGCGAGATCGAGCGCGCCTTCCTCGGCGAGCGTGTTGGCGGCGTTGTCGATCCGCTGGCCGCGGATCGGCGTCTGGTTCAACACGAAGCTGAAGGGACGCTTCCAGGCGCGCGCGACGCTCAGGGTGGAGACAGTCGCCTCGATGTCGGCGACGCTCGGGCGGGCCGGGATCAGGCAGAGGTCGGAGTAGCGGATCGCAGCCGTGGTCGCGGCGCTGAGGCCGGCCGCGGTGTCGACGATCGCAAGCTGCAGGCCGCTGCCGGCGAGCATCTTGAGACGCGGCTCGATATCGGCGGAATGATAGATCGGCTCGACGACGACGTCGTCATTGTTGCGGCGGCGCAGCCAGTTGGACAGGGTGCCCTGCGGGTCGGTTTCGATCAGGCGAACAGTGAAGCCGGCCTGCCTGGCTGCCAGCGCGAGGCCGATGGCGAGGGTGCTCTTGCCGCTGCCGCCCTTTTGGGTGGCGAGTACGATCGTGTGCATTGGAAGATGAATCCTTTGGAGTGCCAGGGTCAGGGGAAACGCCACGCGAACGTGCATCGCTTCTCGATGCTGAGCTCTTCTCGCTCAGGACGTGCCCTGCCCGATCCAAAGGGGACCGCGGATGTCCGAATCAACACTAACAATGATGGCAGAATCGGGAATGCCAGCTAATCCGTACCATTACTGGACCCGTAATCGTGCGTGTGGTGTGCTCGCCGCCGTGAATAGGAAGGACGAGCGGCATGAGCGGAAACTGGCGCGACCGGACGGCGACGACCTTTGACTGTCAGAAGATGCCGGCGGTCTCGAGCCGCGGCATGGTGGTCAGCAATCACCCGCTGGCCTCCAGCGCCGGCGCCGAGATGCTGGCCGCGGGCGGCAATGCCGTCGATGCCGCGATCGCCACCCTGTTCACGCTGACCGTGGTCGAGCCGATGATGGTCGGCATCATCGGCGGCGGCATGGCGCATATCAGGCTCGCCGACGGCAGCCATCGCTTCATCGACGGCCAGAGCACCGTGCCCGCGGCGGTGCGCGATACCACCTACACCTCCAAGCCGGGCTCGGCGCATGACGTGTTCGACACCGTTGGCAACGAAAATCTCAGCGGCCCGAAGGCGGTCGCCACGCCGGGCTCGCTGAAGGCCTGGTGCGAGACGCTGCGCAGGTTCGGCACCATGAGCCTCGCCGACGTGATGCAGCCCGCGATCAAGCACGCCGCGCGCGGCTATGCAGCGACACCCTATTTGCACGAATGCATCAGCGAGAGCGCCGCCGAGATGCGCAAGGACAAGCCGATCTCAGCGATCTATCTGCCCGACGGTGCACCACTGAAGGTCGGCGAGCGCGTCGTACAAGCTGAATATGCCGAGACGCTGCGTTATATTGCCGATCACGGTGAGACCGCGCTCTACGAGGGGCCGCTCGGCGACATCCTCGCCGACTACATGGAGAAGACCGGCGGCTTCATCCGCCGCAACGATCTCATCAGCTACAAGACCGTCGAGCGGCGGCCGATCCGTGCCGACTATCGCGGCTGGACCATCCTTGGCCCGCCGCCGCCCGCGGCCTCAGGCGTGCACATCGCGCAGATGCTCAACATCCTGGAGGGCTACGACATCGGCGGCCTCGGTTTCGGCACATCGGAGACGATTCATTACCTCGCCGAGGTCCTGAAGATCGCCTTCGCCGATCGTGCCGCGGCCAGCGGCGACCCTGACTATGTCGGCGTGCCCGTCGAGCGGCTGACCTCGAAAGCCTATGCCGAGGAGCGCCGTCGCGCCATCGATCCGTCGCGGGCGCAGGCCTGGAGCGCCGGCGTGTCGCCGCTCGAAGGCGCGCACACCACGCATATGACGGCGGCAGACAGCTTCGGCAACGTGGTCGCGACCACGCAGACCATCAACAATCTGTTCGGCGCCAAGATCATGATCCCGGGGCTCGGCGCCATCGCCAACAACTACATGAACCTGTTCGATCCGCGTCCGGGTCACGCGCTGTCGCTGGCGCCGGGCAAGCGCGTGACGACCTCGATGTCGCCGATGATGGCGGTACGCGAGGGCAAGCTGCGCTATGCGCTCGGCTTGCCCGGCGGCAAGCGTATCTTTCCGAGCGCGATGCAGGCGCTGGTCAATCTGATCGACCACGGCATGAGTCTGCAGGAGGCGGTCGAGGCCCCGCGGGTCTGGACCGAGGGCAACGCGCTCGAGGTCGAGCAGACCGTGCCGGAGAGCGTGCGCAAGAAGCTCGCGGGGCTCGGCCACCAGGTGCAGCCGGTTGCGACGGTTGCCGGCGGCATGAACGGCATCGCCTTCCACGACGACGGCACCATGACCGGCGCCGCCTGCTGGCGCGCGGACGGCACGCCGGTGGGAATCTCCGGTGGCCTTGCGAAGGCCGGGATCAGGTTCAGGCTCGCCTGAGCGTCATTTTTTCGCGCTGCCGCCCGCGACGTCTGCGGCAGCGCGCGCGATCAGGTCGGTTGCACTTGCTTCGGTCTGAATCGATCGCACCTTGACGTCGATCGTGATCAGCTTCCATTCGCCTTCCGACACGGCGTAATCCAGCTCGTAACTCAGCCGCGAGGGTGTTGTGTCGAAATAGCCGCGCAACAACAGCGCGCCGTTGTCGTTGATCGCCGGATCTTCAGTCGCAACGATCGGCATGCCGGCGATGGCGTCGATGTGATGCCCGGCAAAGGTCCTGAAGGCCTGCTTCAGCGTGCCGGATGAATAGCGTTCGCGAAACGGTCTCGCCATTTTCGCATAGAGGACATCGTAGTTGCCGGTGAGATTGGCGTCATTGAGCGTCAGCAGCGCCACCTTCACCATCACCTCCTCCACCTTCGGCGTCGGCAGCGCTGGCGATTGTGCCCGGGCCGCGAAGCCCATCAGCGCGACTGTCACTGCGATGGAGAGGGAGATGGGACGACGCATCATGTTACTTCCGTACGCAAATGACGCGAACGACGGCGGCTTTCGCGTCCGTGGAGGTGCCATTCGCAACGACATCGTTCGCCTTCAGGAAATCACGCACTGTCTCCGCCGAGACCATCACCGCCTGTGATGCCGGCATTGACGTCGGGGGCCCCGCGATCATCGCGGGCTTCAGCAGTGCAACGCCGGCGAACTTGCCGTCGCCGTCGATGGCGGGGCTGCCGGAAAAGCCGACGGCCGGCGGCGGCGACAGCGCGGAATCGCTTGATGTGACCGGCACCAGCGCGCCCTTGTGGCTCGACACGCCGGCCGCGCCGCCCTGTCCCTGCGGATCGGCGATGCCGACGACATCGACACTCGTCTTTGCCGCGCCGCCGGCAAGGCTGAGCGGCTTCAGGCCGCGCGCGCCATAGATGTGCAGCAGCGCGAGATCGTGCTCCTTGTCCTCGGCGAGGCGGTCGGCGCTGCCGTAGCCGGCGATGGTGATCGCAAGACAGCTATCGGTGACGAGGCGGTCGGCCAGAATCGCGCCGTCGTCGCTGACGACGATGCCGGTGCCGTATTCGACAGTCTTGCGCGGCGGCGGCCCGGCTTGCGGCCCTGATGGAAACGCGTTGAAGGCGCTCGACATCGCGATCACGACCGGCTCGACGGTGTTCTCGGTCGCCTGGTCGTAGAGGATTGTCATGATGCGGACCTCGTCGCCCTTGAAGGTCCCGCGCACGTAGAATTTCTTCAGGCCCTGCAATCCCGACAGCACGAAGAAGTCCGGCTTCACCACTGTGTAGTCGACCTTGCGTCCGGCCGGCTCCTTCTTCTCGAGCTCGGCGAGCTTGGCGGTGGTGGGGTTTGGCTCCTTGCGGCGGCTGAGCAGCACCTGCACCGTTCCGGTCGGCGAGGTCCATTTCGAGCCGTTGGCGTCGGTGGCCTGCTGCGGCACCAATTTTGAGGGAATGCCGAGTCGCGCGCCGCTGGTCATTTCCGTTACGAGCTTCCAGCCGACGCCCTCCTGCTTCCGCCGCGCGGTCTCGGCGAGTGCGGCACGCTCCTGCGGATTGAGCACGCCGGTCGGCTTGCCGCCCTTGAGCTTCTGGTATTCCTTGATCGCCTCGACCATGCGCGCGCTGACGTCGCCGGTGATGGCGCCGTTGTACTGGCCGACCCAGGCGAGGTCGGATTGTAGCGACAGCCGTTCCGCCTGCGTCATGCCGTCCGCCGTCTCCGACGGCGTCTGCAGGGCAGGCGGCTTGATCGGGACGGTCTGGACCACCTTTGGCTTGGTGCCGAGGACCTGCGGCGTCGTCATCTGGGCGCTCGCGCCTGTGGCAGAAGTCAACATCAGTGTTGCCGCAAGCATCGATCTCATGACAAATCCAGCCAGCCCATTGAACGTGCTGCCATTCAAGCACATCTCGTTGGTCGCGAACAATGTTGGGCTGGTTCAGGTGGTGCCCCTCATCCTGAGGAGCCGCGTAAGCGGCGTCTCGAAGGATGCAGGCCGAGCTGCCGCAGCGGGGCCTTCATGGTTCGAGACGGCGCTTCGCGCCTCCTCACCATGAGGGGAGGGATCTGGAAGGACGACGATGCTCAGCCCGGACGAACTCGAACGCTATGCCCGCCATATCGTGCTGCGCGATGTCGGCGGGCCGGGCCAGGCCGCGCTGCAACGGGCCTCTGTGCTGGTGATTGGCGCCGGCGGGCTCGGTGCGCCCGCTTTGATGTATCTGGCTGCCGCCGGCATCGGCACGCTCGGCGTGGTCGATGACGACGTTGTGTCGCTGTCAAACCTCCAGCGCCAGGTGATCCACGCGACGCCCGACATCGGCCGGCACAAGGTCGAGAGCGCGGCCGAACGGATCGCGGCGCTGAATCCGCATGTCCGCTTCGTCGGCCACGCCACCTGGCTCAACGCCGACAACGCGCTGAGCCTGATCGGCGACTACGATCTCGTGCTCGACGGCTCCGACAATTTCTCGACGCGCTATCTGGTCTCGGACGCCTGCTTCTTCGCGAAGAAGCCGCTGATCACGGCGGCGCTCGGCACCTTCGACGGCTCGCTCACCACCATCCGCGCGCATGAGATGAACGCCGACGGAATATTCAATCCGACCTATCGCTGCCTGTTTCCGGAGGCACCGCCGCCCGGCACGGTGCCGGCCTGCGCGGAGGCCGGCGTCATGGGCGCGCTTGCGGGCGTGATGGGCTCGATGATGGCGCTGGAGGCGATCCGCGAGATTGTCGGGTTTGGCGACGGCCTGGTCGGCCGCCTCCTGATGGTCGATGCACGCGCGATGCGCTTCGAGACGTTGCGCTACGCGCGCGATCCCGCCAATCCGCTCAATGGCGATGGGCCTGTGGTCGCGGACCTCAGCGCCCATCGCACCTGACCGCCGTCGTTACCTGGTGGCTGGCTTCTCGCTGTCGAGATGCGCCATCTGCTCAGCGGCGTATCGTGTGCCGGAGGCGATATCGGGCGGAAAGGCCTTGGCCAGTGCCGCGAGGTGAGCCGGCGTCAGCGTCACCTTTGTGGCACCGAGCGCTTCGGCGAGACGGCTGCGGGTGCGGGCGCCGACCAGCGGTACGATCTCCTGGCCCTGCGCCGCGACCCAGGCGATGGCGACCTGCGCGGGCGTCGCGCCGATCGCGGCGGCGATCGCGCGCAGCTGCTCCACCAGCGCGAGATTGGCGTCGAGGTTCGCGCCCTGGAAGCGCGGCGTCATCAGCCGGTAGTCCTTGCCGGTCTTGCCGGAATCCTTCGACCAATGGCCGCTGATCAGGCCACGCGCCAGCACGCCGTAGGCGGTGATGGCGATGCCAAGCTCGCGGCACGTCTTCAGAATGTCGCGTTCGATGCCCCGCTCGATCAGCGAATATTCGATCTGCAGATCGGCGATCGGATGTACGGCATGCGCGCGGCGGATGGTGTCTGAGCCCACCTCCGACAAGCCGATATGCCTGATGTAACCTGCCTTCACGAGATCGGCGAGGCCGCCGATGGTCTCCTCGATGGGAACGCTGGGATCGAGGCGGGCCGGACGGTAGATGTCGATGTAATTGGTGCCGAGCCGCTGCAGCGAGTAAGCGAGAAAGTTTTTGGTGGCCGCCGGCCGTGTGTCCATTCCGGCGAACTCCCCGGCAGGGCCACGCAGCGCGCCGAACTTGACGCTGATCTGCACCTTTTCTCGCGGCACACCTTTCAGCGCCTCCCGCACCAAGAGCTCGTTGTGGCCCATGGCGTAGAAATCGCCGGTGTCGAGCAGCGTGATGCCGGCATCGAGCGCGGCGTGGACGGTGGCGATGCTCTCGTCGCGATCGGCGGGGCCATAGACCTCCGACATGCCCATGCAGCCGAGACTGAGGGCGGAGACGGTCGGGCCCGTTGAACCGAGTTGACGCTGTTCCATGATGGCTCTCCTCGAAAGGCGGCTGATGGCGCCGCGTGACGAGGCGAGATATGCGCCTGCCTGATTGCGCCGATAAGCTGGACAATACGGAATAGCTTGTTCACATTATCGAACAATGGCCGATCCTGACCTGCGCGATCTCGACGCCTTCGTGGCGGTGGCCCGCACTCGCAATTTCAGGCGTGCCGCGGTCGAAATTCGTGTGTCCGTGTCGAGCCTTAGCCAGCGGCTCCGGGATCTGGAGGAGCGCCTCGGCGTCCGCCTGATGAATCGCACCACCCGCAGCGTCGCGCTGACCGAGGCGGGCGAGCTGCTGCTCTCAAAAGTGGCCCCGGCACTGCGCGATGTCGGTGACGCCCTGGATCAGGTCCGGGGGTTGCGCGAGGTCGCCTCGGGCCGCCTGCGCATCAACGCACCGCCGCCAGCGGTCGACCTCGTGCTGGCGCCGATGGTCGGGCCGTTTCTTGGCGCGCATCCGCAGATCGATCTGGATATCGTCAGCGAAAGCGGCTTCGTCGACATCGTCAGTGGGGGCTACGACGCCGGCGTGCGCTATGGCGAGCATCTCGCGCAGGACATGGTGGCAATCCCGCTGAGTGGTCCGCAGAGCTATGTCGTGGTCGCTTCGCCCGATTATATCGCGCGCCGCGGCCGGCCGAAGCATCCAAAGGACCTGCTCGACCATGATTGCATCCGCGCCCGCTACTCGAGCGGCGTCATGCATGATCTGGAGTTCGAGAAAGCCGGCCAGCTCGTGAAAGTCGACCCGCCGGCGAAGCTGATCTCGACCAATATGGGCCTTGCCATGCGCGCCGTGCTCGACGGCGTCGGCATCTGGGCAACGCTCGATGGCTATGTCCATGACGCCGTGACATCCGGCGCACTGGTCAGCTTGATGGAGGACTGGTGCGAGCCGTTTCCCGGACCGTTCCTGTACTATCCGAGCCGCCGCCAGACGCCGCCCGCGCTGCGCGCGTTCATCGATTTCGTCGCTGATTGGCGCAAGCGCAACGCGCTGCGATCTTAGACCCTCATGGAGAGGAGGCTCGAAGCGCCGTCTCGAACCATGCAGGCCCGACTCTCGCCCGCAGCCATCCTTCGAGACGACCGCTGCGCGGTTTCCTCAGGATGAGGACGGAGAGCTTGTCACCGAGTTAGATCGAGAAATCACAGCATGCTTGGCAGCACGCGATCCGGCGGCTTGTGCGCGTCGAGGAAGGTGCGGATGTTGATGATCACCTTCTCGCCCATCTCGACGCGGCCTTCGATCGTGGCCGAACCCATATGCGGCAGCAGCGTCACCTTGCCGGCCCTGGCGAGCCGCACCAGCTTCGGACTGACCGCGGGCTCGTGCTCATAGACGTCGAGGCCGGCGCCGGCGATCTCGCCGCCTTCGATCAGCTTGATCAGCGTGTCTTCGTCGGTCACTTCGCCGCGCGCCGTGTTGACGATGTAGGCGTCTTTCCGAATCAGCTTCAGCCGCCGCGCCGAGAGCAGATGATAGGTCGCCGGCGTATGCGGACAGTTCACCGAGATGATGTCCATCCGCGCCAGCATCTGGTCGAGGCTTTCCCAATAGGTCGCCCCTAACTCTTCGGCGATCCTGGGCGCGACGGGACGGCGATTGTGATAGTGGATCTGCAGGCCGAAGGCGCGGGCGCGGCGTGCGACCGCTTGGCCGATGCGGCCCATGCCGATGATGCCGAGACGCTTGCCGCCGATGCGGTGGCCGAGCATCCAGGTCGGCGACCAGCCCGCCCAGGGCTTTCCTTCCGTCAGGATCGAGGCGCCCTCGATCATCCGGCGCGGCACGGCCAGGATCAGCGCCATGGTCATGTCGGCGGTGTCTTCGGTCAGAACCTTTGGGGTGTTGGTAACGGTGATGCCGCGGGCATGCGCGGCCTCGACGTCGATATTGTCGACGCCGTTGCCGAAATTCGCGATCAGGCGGAGCTTGCAGTCGGGCTGGTTGACGATGTCGGCGCTGATGTGATCGGTGACCGTGGGAACCAGCACATCGGCGGTGCGCGCGGCCTCCGCGATCTGCTCGGCCGACATCGGTGTGTCCTCGAGATTGATCCGCGCGTCGAACAGCTCGCGCATCCGGGTCTCGATCGAGTCCGGCAGCTTGCGCGTCACCACGACGAGGGGCTTTTTCTTCACCGACATGTCCTCACCTCATGAGGCGCCGCAGGCCGCCTCTGCCGCCAAAGGCCGGCCGTTGAGGCCTCATTAACCCGGTTGTTCGACACTGCGACTGCCGTATCGTCCCCGGCGTTCCCTTCAAGTTCTCCCGACATTTCCGGCCGGAAAATCGGGGCAAACTGGTTGTTCAGATGTCCGTCCTCTCTAGCAGAAGGCCGGGCCAAGACAAGAACCACGGGCAAAGGGCTTGGGAACACCCGCGTGGGGCGGGTTGGGGTTCGCGCGGCAGGGTTTTGGAATTGGGGTGAGGACCTGGCTCAGCCAGGTTTTCCACAGGAGACGGGTTGATGGCGTTGGGGCGTTTTTGTTCGGTGATGGCGCTCGTTTGCACCTGGTTGAGTGCCTCGGTGAGCCCTGGGCATTCGGCGAAGGACAACACGCCCCAGACCGCCAGCGGCCTTCCCGTGCCGCGCTATGTCAGCCTCAAATCGGATCACGTGAACGTTCGCGCCGGCCCGACCAAGGACAATGACGTGGCCTGGGTCTACACCCGGTCCGGCCTGCCGGTCGAAATCACCGCGGAGTTCGAGAACTGGCGCCGGGTGCGCGATTCCGAAGGCGCCGAGGGCTGGGTCTATCATTCGCTGCTGTCGGGTCGCCGCACTGCGGTCGTCACCATGAAACACAAGGACGAGCTCGCGCCGATCTACGACCGGGCCGACCCCGAAAGCGCCGTTGCAGCAAAGCTCCAGGCCGGCGTCGTCACGCAGGTGAAGAAGTGCAGCGCAAACTGGTGCCGCGTCACCGGCAACGGCTTCGACGGCTGGATCCAGCAGGAGCGCCTCTGGGGCGTCTACTCGGACGAGCAGGTCAACTGACACCGTAAACGACAATGGCCGGGACAAAGCCCGGCCATGACAAAGTCAGATTGAATTCAGTGAAATCTCAGCGCTTCTTGCGCAGGCGCACGACCATGTCGATGCGCGCGATCTCGTAGCCCTCCGGCACCTCCGGCATCTTGGACAGCGCCAGATGCGGATCCTCGATGTCGACCAGCTCGTGGCTGTTCTCGAGATAGTAGTGGTGGTGGGTGGTGACGTTGGTGTCGAAATAGGTTTTGGTGCCGTCGACGCTGACCTGGCGGAGCAGGCCGGCATCGGTGAGCTGGTTCAGCGTGTTGTAGACGGTCGCCAGCGAGACCGGGACCTTGGCCAGCGTCGCTTCCTCGTACAGCATTTCAGCCGTGAGGTGGCGCGCGCCCTTGCCGAACAGGAGCCAGCCGAGCGCCATACGCTGGCGCGTCGGACGAAGCCCCGCGGACTGGAGCATTTCGTTGACGTCATGCCACGGGCAGCCGGTCAACGCCGGCTGGCGGCCGGACAGAAGGGCCGCGGCATGGATGTCGTCCTCGTGACGGGGCGCTGTATTCTCGCTCATTTCCAATTTCGGGCACGCGTGGACACTATATCTATATGCAATATATGGACAGATAGATGCACATGCAAGTTTCTCGCAACTAGAGTGGTTCTAATCAGTCTTGGAACCGGGCGAGGATAGCGTCATTTTACCTTCATGAGACTGCTTTGCTACGCGAAATGGCCTGTGTTAGAGAGCGCGCGGTTCCGCTAAACCGATTTTGGCGCTGCCAGGCATTGAGGCCTGGTCTGCAGACCATCCGGGTTCTCGGCATTCGCGCCTGATGACGACAATTGGCGCTGCTTGCCGAACTAAACGGGGCCCATTTTTGCCAGAAACGCCGCTCAATCGGGGTTAGAATAGAGGCTTCCGCATGTTGAACAGGCGCAATGGTTACGAATACGAAGATCTGCTGGCATGTGCCCGCGGCGAGATGTTCGGCCCGGGCAATGCCCAGCTGCCGCTGCCGCCGATGCTGATGTTCGACCGCATCACGGAGATCAGCGACAATGGCGGCGAGTTCGGCAAGGGCGTGGTGCGCGCCGAGCTCGACGTGAAGCCCGACCTCTGGTTCTTCGGCTGCCACTTCAAGAACGATCCTGTCATGCCCGGCTGCCTCGGCCTCGATGCGCTGTGGCAAATGGTCGGCTTCTTCCTGGGCTGGACCGGGGGCGAAGGTCGTGGGCGCGCGCTGGGTCTGAACGAATTAAAGTTCAGCGGCCAGGTGCTGCCCGAGGCCCGCAAGGTTGTGTACAACGTCGATATCAAACGCGTGATGCGTTCAAAGCTCGTGCTCGGCATCGCCGACGGGTGGCTTTCGGTCGATGACCAGATTATCTATCGCGCGAAGGATCTGAAGGTCGGCCTGTTCAAGCAGGGCACGAGCCTGAGCTGAGCGCATCACCAAGAAAGACAACGATTTAGGCGAGGCTGTCATGAGGCGGGTTGTGGTCACCGGGATGGGCATCGTCTCGTCCATCGGAAACAACACCCAGGAAGTGCTTGCGAGCCTTCACGAGGCGAAGTCTGGCATTTCGCGGGCTGAGAAATATGCCGAGCTCGGCTTCCGTTCGCAGGTGCAAGGTGCGCCGACGATTGATCCTGCGACGGTTGTCGATCGCCGTGCGATGCGCTTCCTCGGCCAGGGCGCGGGCTGGAATCACATCGCGATGGAGCAGGCGATCCAGGACTCTGGTCTGTCGCCTGACGAAGTCTCAAACATCCGCACCGGCATCATCATGGGCTCCGGCGGCCCGTCCGCCCGCACCATCGTCGAAGCCGCTGACATCACCCGCACCAAGGGCCCGAAGCGCGTCGGCCCGTTTGCAGTGCCGAAGGCGATGTCGTCCACGGCCTCCGCCACGCTCGCGACCTGGTTCAAGATCAAGGGCGTGAACTATTCGATCTCCTCGGCTTGCGCGACGTCGAACCATTGCGTCGGCAACGCCTATGAAACCATCCAGATCGGCAAGCAGGACATCATCTTCGCCGGCGGCTGCGAGGAACTCGACTGGTCGCTGTCGGTGCTGTTCGACGCCATGGGCGCGATGTCCTCGAAATACAACGACACGCCCGCCACAGCCTCGCGTCCCTATGACGTCAACCGCGACGGCTTCGTGATTGCCGGCGGCGCCGGTGTGCTGGTGCTGGAAGAGCTCGAGCATGCCAAGGCGCGGGGCGCGCGCATTTACGGCGAGATCGTCGGCTACGGCGCAACGTCCGACGGTTACGACATGGTCGCGCCATCGGGCGAAGGCGCCGAGCGCTGCATGCGCATGGCGATGTCGACGGTGAAGACCAAGGTCGACTACATCAATCCGCACGCCACCTCGACCCCGGCCGGCGATCCCCCGGAAATCGAGGCGCTCCGAAAGGTGTTCGGCGTCGGCGAGAAGTGCCCCCCGATCTCGGCGACCAAGGCGCTGACCGGTCACTCGCTGGGCGCCACCGGCGTGCAGGAAGCGATCTACTCGCTGCTAATGATGAACAACGGTTTCATCTGCGAAAGCGCGCACATCCAGGAGCTCGATCCGGTATTCGCCGACATGCCGATCGTGCGCAAGCGCATCGACAACGTCAAGATCGGCACCGTGCTGTCGAACTCCTTCGGCTTCGGCGGCACCAACGCCACGCTGGTGTTCAGCCGGCTGGATGTGTGAGCCCCGTACGCTGTCATGCCGCGCCTAGTGCGCAATTGCGCACTGGGGCGGGGCATCCAGTACGCCGCGGCCTTGCGATTACCATGACTGTCTCGGAATACTGGATCGCCCGCCTGCGCGGGCGATGGCGTCGAGAATAGGAGCGAAGGCTGCAATGGAAGGTTTGATGAAGGGCAAGCGCGGTCTGATCATGGGCATCGCCAATGATCATTCGATCGCCTGGGGCATGGCGAAGACGCTGCATGCCCATGGCGCCGAGCTCGCCTTCACCTTCCAGGGCGAAGCCCTCGGAAAGCGCGTCAAGCCGCTGGCGGAATCGCTTGGCGTGGAATTGGTGCTGCCCTGCGACGTCGAGGACATCGCCAGTGTCGATGCGACGTTCGATGCGCTCCGTGAAAAATGGGGCCGGCTGGATTTCGTGATCCATGCCATCGGCTTCGCCGACAAGAACGAGCTGAAGGGCCGCTACGCCGACACCAGCCGCGAGAACTTTTCGCGCACCATGGTGATCTCCTGCTTCTCGTTCACGGAGGTGGCAAAACGCGCCGCCGAGCTGATGACGGAGGGCGGCAGCATGATTACGCTGACCTTCGGCGCCTCGGAGCGCGCGATGCCGAACTACAACGTGATGGGCGTGGCCAAGGCGGCGCTGGAAGCCTCCGTGCGCTATCTCGCCTCGGATTTCGGACCGCGCGGCATCCGCGTCAACGCGATCTCCGCCGGGCCGATCCGCACGCTCGCCGGCTCCGGCATCGGCGAGGCGCGCGCGATGTTCGCCTTCATGCAAAAGCATTCGCCGCTCCGCCGCGGCGTCACGCTCGATGAGCTCGGCGGCTCGGCGCTGTATCTGTTGTCGGATCTCTCCGGCGGCGTGACCGGCGAGATCCACTATGTCGATTCCGGCTACAACACGATCCTGATGCCGAGGCCGGACGATTTGAAGCCGGAAGACTAAAGTGGGAGCATGATCTCTTCGGAAAACCGCTGCACACTTTTCCGGATCACGCTCTAACCCGCCGCGATCTTCTCCGCGCGCTGAAACGCCGGCCGCGCCATGCAGCGCGCGAGATAAGCATCGAAGGCCGGGCGCGACGGAACCATCTTGAACAGGCGCACGGCGAAGTTCAGGCCTGCGCCGATCGTGATGTCGGCGGCCGAAAACTCCTCGCCGAGAATCCACGGCCCCTTGGCTAGCGCGGCCTCGAGCACGTCGAACACCTGCGTCGCGCTGCCCCAAGCTGCGGTCGAGCTCGGCACTTCGATTTTGGTGAAGATCTGAATGATCGCCGGCTCGATGCAGCCCGGCGAGAAGAACAGCCATTGCAGATAGCGCGCGCGGCGAGGGTCGCTCACTGCAGGCGCAAGCTTCGTCTCGGGATAGCGGTCGGCGATGTAGGCGCAGATCGCCGCGGCTTCGCCGAGCGCGGCATCGCCGTCGCTGAGCGCCGGCACCTTGCCCATCGGATTGACCTTGAGGAAATCCGGTGCCTTCTGCGCACCGGACGAAATGTCGGTCAGCACGCGCTCATAGGGCAGGCCGCTCTCTTCCATCAGCCAGAGCGTCGAGAATGAGCGCGAGCGCGGCGACCAATAGAGCTTGATCATGGGAGCGGATCTTTCAACGGAACCGGGCACGGCAGCAGATTCATCACCTTCCCCCATCGTATCCGAAATCCGCTGTGCATCCAGATGATCCCGGGCGTCTTCGGCGGCCCTGTCCGGCGACAATGCTCCCGCTCAATCTTCCTTGAGATAGCCGGGCAAGCCCCGATCGAGCCTGTCGGTGATGAGTGCTCGCGTCCTCTCGCGCAGCGCCGTGCTGGCTGAAGCCGCTGCTGGCGGGTTAGGGAATAGAGAGTTGTCGAGCTTGTTCAACGGATCTTCGGTCAGTCGCATGCTTGCGGCGAAGTTCGCGCCAAAATTCACAAAGGGCCGCTTGATTTCCTCGTAGCTCCGGCCATCAATCAGCGTGATCGCAACATTGGCGAAAAGGTGCGAGTGCCGGAGCAGGCTGCCCAGGCCCTGGTTGTAGGTGCCGATGCCGTTCAGCGTCATATGGGTGTTCGGCAATTCCGCCTTAAACGTGGTTGCGACAAGGTAGCGCTCGCAATTGGCGTTGGCGGTAAAGCCTCGCACGATCACCGGCAGGCGTTCGCCGGGATCCCGGATGAGGATCGTTTTCGGATTGTAGAAGGGTTCGAAGGCACCCCTGGGATAGGCAATCCTGCGTACCGCGGGATCGTTGCCCGTCGCCGCGCGAACACGCGCAAAGACGAGATCATCGAGGCCCCAGTCGATCGGAATCTCGCTTGCCTCATTCTCGAAGATGGTCAGCCCGAACTTCTGGACCGAGTAGCGCTCGCCAATCACAGAGATCACGCCAAGTCTGCAGGGGCCGGCTTCCACCGCTTGCCGCTTGTTCGCTACCGGCTGCTTGGCCTTCGGCGCCGCCTTCTTCGCAGCGGGCTTGGCCGTCGCCGGGGTTGTGGCGGTGGACGGAGCGGAGGGGGACTGGGCCCATACAGTCGTTGTGCAAAACGACACGAAGACAGTGGCGGCGACAAAACTGCGTAACATGACTCGGGAGCGGAAGTTGCTGAGGGGTGATCTGCAAACTAGTGCGTGCAGATCGCCTTCGCAAGCGCAACCTACGTCATCTTCTTCCATCGATAATACTTCATCACAAACCCGTTCGACGGTTCGAGCTCTTCCTTCTCGAATACAAAACCTTCGCGCTCGTACCAGCGCCAGGCCTTTTCGTTTTCGCGCACGCAACGCAGATGCATTTCATCCGGCATTTGCGTGCGCGAGAAGGCGAGCAATGTTCGTCCGAGCGATTGCCCCTGATAGGCGGGCCCGACGAACAGCATGTCGAGATAGAGCTTTGGCAGATGCAGCGCCAGCATCGCGGCGATCGTGCCGTTGTCGTCAGCGACGAACAGGCTCCAGCCCTCCTCCATCTCGCGCCTGACGCGCGCACGCAGATTCGCCAGCAGGAAGTCGCTCGCCTCGCCGAGCCCGGTCGAGACCCAGCTCTCCATCCAGACGCGGCCGACCTCGTCATATTCGTCGGTGCGTGCGGGGCGAATGATCGGATGCGGCATCGCGATCTCAAGCCCGCGGGGTGCGTACGGATTGGCGTGCGCGCACCTTGCCGGCTGACAGGCACACCACCTCTGAGATCTGCAGGAGTTGGCGCGCCAGCGGGCTGGTCTTGCGCCAGACCATGCCGATGGTGCGCGAAGGTTCGGGGTCGCGGAAGCGCGCCAGCGAGACAGAGGCGGAGCGCGTCTCCACCGGCACGGCCATCTCCGGAATCAGGGTCACGCCGATGCCCGCGCTGACCATCTGGACCAGCGTCGACAGCGAGTTCGCGTCGAGCATCTCGCGCGGTGGCGACGACTGCATGTTGCAGAAGGACAGCGCCTGATCGCGGAAGCAGTGTCCTTCTTCGAGCAGCAACAGCCGCATCTCGCGCATCATCTCGCGCGATGGCACCGGTGTGCCTTCATCGGAACTCGGCCGGACCAGCAAGAATTTCTCGTCGAACAGCGCGACCTCGGTGAGCGAGGGTTCCGACACCGGCAATGCGACGATGGCGGTGTCGAGCCGGCCCTCGACCAGTTCCTGGATCAGCCGGGGCGTCATCGTCTCGCGCACGCGGATGTCGAGCTCCGGATGCATGCGCGTGAGATTCTTGGTGATCGTGGGCAGCAGATAGGGCGCGATCGTCGGGATCATGCCGATCCGCAGCCGCCCGACAAAGCGGTCCTGCGAGGCGCGCGCGAAATCGCCGAGTTCGTCGACCGAGCGCAGAATGTCACGGACGCGCGGCGCGAGCTCTTCGCCGAACCGGGTCAGCGCCACCTGCCGGGCGCTGCGCTCCAGCAGCAGACCGCCGAGCGCGTCCTCCAGTTCCTTGATCTGCATCGACAGGGCCGGCTGCGAGATCGAGCTTGCCTCCGCCGCGCGGCCGAAATGGCCGTGGCGCGCCAGCGCATCGAAATAGCGGAGCTGGCGCATCGTCACGTTGACCATCAGAAAATCCTATCGCAGCGATCATTAAAGTCAACTTCCCCTGATCGAATGCGAAGCCTAGAGTGGTTCTACCTGGTCAAGGGCGCGAGTTCGACGCCACCAGAGGAGGTATTCATGGACGACACTTCAAAGTGCCCGTTTTCGGGTGGAAAACGCGTGCCGGCAAACCGCGATTGGTGGCCAACCCAGCTCAGCATCGAGATGCTGCACAAGAATTCCGGCCTGTCAGATCCGATGGGCAAGGATTTCGACTACGCCAAGGAATTCAAGTCGCTCGACCTGAACGCGGTCATCAAGGACCTGACCGCGCTGATGACGGATTCGCAGGAATGGTGGCCCGCCGACTTCGGTCACTATGGCGGCTTGATGATCCGCATGGCTTGGCACAGCGCGGGCACCTACCGCACCACTGACGGTCGTGGTGGCGCTGGTGCAGGTCAGCAGCGTTTCGCGCCGCTCAACAGCTGGCCCGACAATGCCAACCTCGACAAGGCACGCCGCCTGCTCTGGCCGATCAAGCAGAAATACGGCCGCAAGATTTCCTGGGCCGATCTGATGGTTCTCGCCGGCAACGTCGCGCTGGAATCGATGGGCTTCAAGACCTTCGGCTTCGCCGGTGGCCGCGCCGACGTCTGGGAGCCGGAAGAGCTCTATTGGGGTCCGGAAGGCTCCTGGCTGGGCGATGAGCGCTACAGCGGTGAGCGCGAACTCGCCGAGCCTCTCGGCGCGGTGCAGATGGGCCTCATCTACGTCAACCCGGAGGGTCCCAACGGCAAGCCTGATCCGGTCGCCGCGGCCAAGGACATCCGAGAGACGTTCGCACGTATGGCGATGAACGACGAGGAGACAGTCGCGCTGATCGCTGGTGGCCACAGCTTCGGCAAGACCCATGGCGCGGGTGATCCCTCGCTGGTCGGTCCGGAGCCGGAAGCGGGCGCGCTGGAGGATCAGGGCCTCGGCTGGAAGAGCAAGTACGCTTCGGGCCGGGCGGGTGATTCCATCACCAGCGGTCTCGAGGTGACGTGGACGACGACGCCGACGAAGTGGAGCAACAACTTCTTCGAGAACCTGTTCAACTTCGAATGGGAGCTGACCAAGAGCCCAGGCGGTGCGAACCAGTGGACGGCCAAGGGTGCCGACGCCATCATTCCCGACGCCTTCGACAAGTCGAAGAAGCATCGGCCGACGATGCTGACCACCGACCTCTCGCTGCGCTTCGATCCGGCCTATGAGAAAATCTCGCGTCGCTTCCTCGAGAACCCGGATCAGTTCGCGGACGCGTTTGCCCGCGCCTGGTTCAAGCTCACCCATCGCGACATGGGGCCGATCCAGCGCTATCTCGGCCCGCTGGTGCCGAAGGAGACGCTGATCTGGCAGGATCCGATTCCGGCCGTGAATCACGAGCTGGCCAGCGACCAGGACATCGCCGCGCTGAAGACGAAGATCCTGGCCTCGGGTCTCTCGGTGCCGGAGCTGGTCTCGGCGGCGTGGGCGTCGGCCTCGACGTTCCGCGGTTCGGACAAGCGCGGCGGCGCCAACGGCGCGCGCATCCGTCTTGCCCCGCAGAAGGATTGGGAGGTGAACGAGCCGGCCCAGCTTGCGAAGGTGCTCGGCAAGCTCGAAGCGATCCAGAAGGACTTCAACGCATCGGCCGGCGCGAAGAAGGTCTCGCTGGCGGACCTGATCGTGCTCGGCGGCACCGCCGCGGTCGAGAAGGCCGCGAAGGATGCCGGCGTCGATGTGAAGGTCGGCTTCACGCCGGGCCGCATGGATGCCTCGCAGGAGCAGACCGACGCTGCGTCCTTTGCTCCGCTGGAGCCTCGCGCGGATGGTTTCCGCAACTTCATCGGCAAGCGGCATCAGTACATGCAGCAGGAGGAAGCCCTCGTCGATCGCGCACAACTGCTGCGGCTCACCGGCCCGGAGATGACGGTGCTCCTCGGTGGCCTGCGTGTGCTCGGTGCCAATGCGAACGGTTCGAAGCACGGCGTCCTCACCTCGAAGGTGGGAACACTGAGCAACGACTTCTTCGTCAACCTGCTCGACATGAGCACGCAGTGGTCCCCGGCCGGCACTGACGGTACCTACGAAGCCCGCGACCGCAAGACCAATGCGGTGAAGTGGACCGGCACGCGCGTCGACCTGATCTTCGGCGCACACTCGCAGCTTCGTGCCTACGCCGAGGTCTATGCGACCTCGGATGCCAAGGAACAGTTCGTCAAGGACTTCGCCAAGGCCTGGACCAAGGTGATGAACCTCGACCGGTACGACATCGCGGCGTGAGGCTGCAAGCGGGAGAGGGAGCTCAGCACTCCCGCGGACCGAGCGATAAACAAACAAAAAGGGCGGCCTTTCGGCCGCCCTTCGTGTTTCTGGCAGGGTAGCGAGGCTTACTCGCCGGCCGCCTCGCGCGGAGCCTTCTCGCCGTCCCCGACCTTGCCCTCGAGGTCTTCGCCGGTGGTCTGGTCGACGACCTTCATCGACAGGCGGGTCTTGCCGCGGTCGTCGAAGCCGAGCAGCTTGACCTTGACCTTGTCGCCTTCCTTGACGACGTCGGAGGTCTTCTGCACGCGCGACGACGCGAGCTGACTGATGTGGACGAGACCGTCCTTGGAGCCGAAGAAGTTCACGAAGGCGCCGAACTCCATCACCTTGACGACGGTGCCGTCATAGATCTGGCCGACTTCCGGATCGGACGCGATCGACTTGATCCACTTGATCGCGGCCTTCATCGCCTCGCCGTCGGAGGATGCGACCTTCACGGTGCCGTCGTCATCGATGTTGACCTTGGCGCCGGTCTTCTCGACGATCTCGCGGATCACCTTGCCGCCGGTGCCGATCACTTCGCGGATCTTGTCGGTGGCGATCTTGAAGGTCTCGATGCGCGGCGCGTATTCGCCGAGCTCGGCGCGGGCGTTGGTGAGCGCCTTGGCCATCTCGCCGAGGATGTGGATACGTCCATCCTTGGCCTGACCGAGCGCGACCTTCATGATCTCTTCGGTGATGCCCTCGATCTTGATGTCCATCTGGAGCGAGGTGATGCCCGCTTCCGTGCCGGCGACCTTGAAGTCCATGTCGCCGAGATGATCCTCGTCACCGAGAATGTCCGAGAGAACCGCGAAGCGCTTGTCTTCGAGGATCAGGCCCATCGCGATACCGGCGGTGGGCCGCTTCAACGGCACGCCGGCATCCATCAGCGCGAGCGAAGCGCCGCAGACCGAAGCCATCGAGGACGAGCCGTTCGACTCGGTGATCTCCGACACCACGCGCGTGGTGTAGGGGAATTCGTGATGCGGCGGCAGCACCGGGTGGATCGCGCGCCAGGCGAGCTTGCCGTGGCCGATCTCGCGACGCTTGGTGCCGCCGAGGCGGCCGGTCTCACCGACCGAGTAGGGAGGGAAGTTGTAGTGCAGCAGGAACGTCTCTTTGTACGTTCCGGACAGCGCGTCGATGTACTGCTCGTCCTCGCCGGTGCCGAGCGTGGTCACGACCAGCGCCTGGGTTTCGCCGCGGGTGAACAGCGCCGAGCCGTGGGCGCGGGGCAGCACGCCGACTTCGGCGATGATGTTGCGCACGGTCTTGCTGTCACGGCCGTCGATGCGCTTGCCGGTGTCGAGGATGTTCCAGCGAACGATCTTGGCTTCGAGTTCCTTGAACACGCCGGAGATGCGGAGCTTGTCGTATTTCGGCTCCTGCCCTTCGGGGAAATAGTGGGCGATCACCTTTTCCTTGACCTTGCCGACCGCGGCGTAGCGATCCTGCTTGACCGGAATGGCGTAGGCGGAGCGGAGCTCCTGCTCGACGAGACCGAGCATTTCCTTCTCGAGCGCCGAATTGTCGATCACGGAGACTTCGCGCGGCTCCTTGGCGGCCTTCTCGGCGAGCTCGATGATCGCGTTGATGACCGGCTGGAAGTGGCGGTGACCGAACATCACGGCGCCGAGCATGATGTCTTCGTTCAGTTCCTTGGCTTCCGATTCCACCATCAGCACGGCGTCGGCGGTGCCGGCGACGACGAGGTCGAGCTGGGTGTCGACCATCTCGTCGAGCGTCGGGTTGAGGATGAACTCGTCATTGGCAAAGCCAACGCGGGCAGCGCCGATCGGGCCCTTGAAGGGAGCGCCCGACAGGGTCAGCGCAGCGGACGATGCCACCAGCGCGACGATGTCAGGGTCGTTCTCCATGTCGTGGGAGAGCACGGTGACGATGACCTGGGTCTCGTTGCGCCAGCCGTCGACGAACAGCGGGCGGATCGGACGGTCGATCAGGCGGGAGACCAGCGTCTCCTTCTCGGTCGGACGTCCCTCACGCTTGAAATAGCCGCCGGGGATGCGGCCTGCAGCGTAGGTCTTCTCCTGGTAGTCGACGGTCAGCGGCAGGAAGTCGACGCCTTCGCGCGGGGACTTCGCCGCGACGACGGTGGCGAGCACCACGGTCTCGCCGTAGGTGGCGACGACGGCGCCGTCGGCCTGGCGGGCGATCTTGCCGGTTTCGAGCTTGAGGGGGCGTCCACCCCAGTCGATCTCGACGGAATGCTTATTGAACATAGAGGTCTTCTTTCATGGGTTCTCGAAAGAAGGGTGGCCCCGAAAAACAAAAACCATGCGCAAGATTGCGGGACGCTGATCGAAGCGGGCGATCAGCGTCCTGCGATCCTGCCATGGTTTTTGGATTTCGGATGGCGTCCATCCTTTCGGGTCATACGGGCGCCTTGCCCGTTGTGCCCAGCCGCCGGATTGCTGCTGGACTGTCAGTCGGCACGAAGGCGACGACCAATTGCGGTCCTCGCTCATCGTGCCTCGGATGTTTGCCTTCAACGGCTCGCACCCGACGCGCACGCAGCCTCGATCAAAAACCTCTAAATCAACGCTTTCGTTCGAAACCGCGCACGAAAACGCGCGCCAGTGGCGCGCGTGAGAACACTTAGCGACGAATGTTGTGCTTCTCGAGCAGCGCCTTGTATCGCGCCTCGTCCCTCTTCTTGAGGTAGTCGAGCAGCGAGCGGCGGGTCGAGACCAGCTTCAAGAGGCCACGACGCGAATGGTTGTCCTTCACGTGGGTCTTGAAATGGTTCGTGAGGTTGTTGATGCGTTCCGACAGGATCGCGACCTGAACCTCTGGCGAGCCGGTGTCGCCGGCCTTGTTGGCATTCGTCTTGATGACTTCCGCTTTGCGTTCTGCGGCAATCGACATCGTCAATTTCTCTCGTTGCGACCGGAGCTGGCAGTCAGTCCGGTCAGGTTGAACACACGCTTGGGGATGATTTCGCCATTGCCGACTTCAGCAAGCGCCAAGAGACGGCCTGCCACCGTGACATAGACTGTGCCGCTACTAGTGGGCGCATCCCGTCCGCGCAACAAAACGGCCTGGCCCCGATGGAGCCTTGCCGCATCAGCCCGAGTGACGGCCAGTGCCGGGATGTCGTCCAGCGCGGTCTCAACGGGCATAAGCGCGTCGGCGAGGCTGCCCTCGCCGGACGCGGCTCTATCGCACAAAGCCTCCAGCCGATCCAGTGGAATCATGTCGTTCTCGTCAAATGGGCCGACCAGGGTCCGCCGCAGCGCGCAGATATGGCCATAAGTGCCGAGAATCCGGCCCATATCGCGGGCGAGCGCGCGGACATAGGTGCCCTTGCCGCACTCGGCCTCGAATACAGTCCGGTCACTATCCGGTTGATCTACAAGGGTTAAATGGTGAATTTCGACGGGGCGCGGGGCCAGCTCCACGACTTCGCCGTCGCGGGCGAGGTCATAGGCACGCTCGCCCTGGACCTTGATCGCGGAATAGCGCGGGGGGACCTGCTCGATCACCCCGGTGAAGCGGGGCAACAGGGCCAGGATGGCCTCGCGGGTCGGGCGCTGGTCGGAGGTCGCGGTCACCCGGCCCTCGATGTCATCGGTGTCGCGTTCCTCGCCCCAGCATACGGTGAACTGGTAGCGCTTGCGGCCGTCCATGACGAAGGGAACCGTCTTGGTGGCTTCTCCCAGCGCAATGGGCAGGCCGCCCGAGGCGAGCGGATCGAGGGTGCCGGCGTGTCCCGCGCGCTTGGCGTTGAACAGGCGCTTGAGCACGGCAACGGCCTGCGTCGAGGTCATGCCGATCGGCTTGTCGAGCACGACCCAGCCGTGGACGTCGCGCCGGTCGCGGCGCGGCTGGTTGCCCTTCTGCTTGTTGGTGCGCGGATCGTTGTTGACGCGGCGCGGCTCCTGGTGCGGCTGGGAAGTGTCGCCCAGATCCGCAAAATTATTTTTCTGCACGTCGCGCTGATCGGTCTCTTCGCCGCCGATCGTGCTGTGAGCCGGGTCCATCGTCATTGCTCTTCTTCCCGATCCGAGTCCGGATCCTGTTCCAGGTCCTTCTGCACCGCAGGTGTTCGCAAAAGCTTCTCGATCCGTTCCGCTTCGTCGAATCGTTCGTCGACGCGGAAGCGAAGATCAGGTGCAAATTTCAGGTTAACGCGATGCGCGACCTCGCCGCGCAGGAATTTCTTGTTGCGCTCGAGCGCAGCGATGACGACCCCGGTGTCGCGGCCACCGAGCGGCATCACGTAGACTGTCGCGAGCTTCAGGTCGGGCGACATCCGCACCTCCGGCACGGTGATGATGTGACCTTCGAGGTCCGCATCATGCACATTGCCTTGCGCCAGAATCTCGGCCATCGCGTGGCGAACCTGCTCGCCGACGCGCAACTGGCGCTGCGAGCCTCCGCCTGGCGCGGAACTCTTCTTCTGATGATGGCGTGGCATGGTTCGAAATCACCTCATTGCCCGTGCTTGGGACACGAGCATTGTCATTTGTCCTGTTGAAGCGAATGAGAGGCGGATGGCCGGAAAAAATCCGGCCACCGCACTCTCGCAATTTCAGTTCAAAAAGATCCGGGCGCTTCGGTAAGATTTGGACTTACAGGGAGCGCTGGATCGTCTCCACGCGATAACACTCGATCACGTCACCGGCGCGCATGTCGTGGTAGTTCTCGAAGGCCATGCCGCATTCCTGACCGGACTGGACTTCCTTCACTTCGTCCTTGAAGCGCTTCAGCGTCGACAGCTTGCCTTCGTGCACGACGACGTTGTCGCGGATCAGGCGCACATTGGCGCCGCGTTCCACGGTGCCGTCGGTGACCCGGCAGCCGGCAACCTTGCCGACCTTGGAGATGTTGAAGATCTCCAGGATCGAAGCATTGCCGAGCATGGTTTCGCGCAAGGTCGGCGCGAGCAGGCCGCTCATCGCCTTCTTCACGTCGTCCACGAGGTCGTAGATGATGTTGTAGTAGCGGATCTCGATGCCGTTGCGCTTGGCGGCCGCAGCGGCCTCCTTGTTGGCTCGAACCGAGAAGCCGATGATCGCGGCATTGAAGCCTTCCGCGAGCGTCACGTCCGATTCCGAAATACCGCCGACGCCGGCATGCAGGATGCGGGCGGCGACTTCGTCGGTGCCGAGCTTCTCCAGCGAGCCGAGGATCGCTTCCAGCGAGCCCTGCACGTCCGCCTTGATGATCAGCGGGAATTCCTTGCGGCCCGCCGTCTTCAATTGCGACATCATCTGCTCGAGCGAGCCGCGCATGCCGGAGATCGAGGCTGCCGCGTTCTCGCGCTTCTGGTGCGCGCGGTAGCTGGTGACCTGGCGGGCGCGAGCTTCGTTCTCGACGACGGCGAGGCGATCGCCGGCTTCCGGCGGACCGTTGAAGCCGAGCACTTCGACCGGCACCGACGGGCCTGCCTCGTGCACCGTTTCGCCCTGATCGGAGATCAGCGCACGGACGCGGCCCATTTCGGCGCCAGCAACGATGATGTCACCGACACGAAGCGTTCCGCGCTGGACCAGCACGGTCGCGACCGGACCACGGCCGCGGTCGAGCTTGGCCTCGATCACGGTGCCTTCGGCCGGACGATCCGAATTGGTCTTCAGGTCGAGGATGTCGGCCTGCAGCGCGATCATTTCGAGCAGCTTGTCGAGATTGGTCTTGTTCTTGGCGGATACCTCGACGTCGACGACGTCGCCGCCGAAGGATTCCACCTGCACTTCGTGCTGGAGCAGCTCGGTGCGCACGCGCTCGGGCTTGGCATCGGGCTTGTCGATCTTGTTGATGGCAACGATGATCGGCACCCGCGCCGCCTTGGCGTGGTTGATGGCTTCGATCGTCTGCGGCATGACGCCGTCATCGGCCGCGACCACCAGCACGACGATGTCGGTGACCTTGGCGCCGCGGGCGCGCATCGCGGTGAACGCGGCGTGGCCGGGCGTGTCGATGAAGGTGATCTTCTTGCCGCTCTCGGGCGACAGCACCTGATAGGCACCGATGTGCTGGGTGATGCCGCCGGCCTCGCCGGAGACGACGTTGGCATGACGGAGCGCGTCGAGCAGCGAGGTCTTGCCGTGGTCGACGTGACCCATCACGGTCACGACGGGCGAACGCGTCTCGGTGTCGGTGGAATCGTCGGTTGCGTCGAACAGGCCTTCTTCAACGTCGGACGCGGCAACGCGCTTGACGGTGTGCCCAAGTTCTTCGGCGATCAGCTGCGCGGTGTCGGCGTCGATCACGTCGGTGATCTTGTGAATCGCCCCCTGCTTCATCAGCATGCGGATGATTTCCACCGCACGCTCAGCCATGCGATTGGCGAGCTCCTGGATGGTGATCGCTTCAGGAATGATCACCTCGCGGATGAGCTTTTCCTTCGGCTCGTTCGCGGCATGGCCCTTCAGGCGCTGGGTGCGGCGGCGGAACGAGGCGATCGAGCGCTCGCGCACTTCGTCGGCGTTGAGCGCGGTGACGACGGTCAGGCGGCCGCGCTCTTTCTGCGGACCGGGCTTTTGCGTGGGCTTGGGGGGGACCACAGGGCGCGCTGCGCCACCGGGTCCGCGGCGGATCTGACGCGGGCCGTCGTCCTCGTCCGGTCCGGCTGCGACCGCGGGCGCGCGGCCCAGCGGGCCGCCTGTCGGCCGCGCCGTGGTCGTTCCGGGGCGCGCGGTCGTCGTTCCGGGACGTGCCGTGGTGGTGGTGGTGCCGGGCCGCGCCGTGGGCGCGCCGGTTCGCGGCGCGGGAGCAGCCGGGGCTGCCGTTGCGGGTCGCGGAGCAGATTGCGGCTGCTCGCCTTCGCCAAAACGCTTCTTGGCCTCGGTCTCGGCCTTGCGCTTGGCTTCGTCCTCGTGACGATGGCGCTCTTCCTCGGCCTTGCGGCGGGATTCGGCGGCTTCGCGATCGGCGCGTTCGGCGGCCTCGCGAACGGAGCGGCGCTGGGCCTCCTCCTCGGCCTGGCGGCGCTCTTCGACTTCGCGCACCTTGGCATCGGCCAGCGCGCTGGCGCGGGCGGAACGTTCGTCCTCGGTCAGGGTGCGCAGCACCACGCCCGAGCCGGAGTTACGCGGCGGCGCCGGGCGCGAGGGAGCGGGCGCGCCGGGACGCGGCGCGGGAGCGGCCGGTGCCGGCTTTGCGACAACCGTCGGAGCCTGCGGCTCGGGGCTGCCGTCGATCCGGCGCTTGCCGCGCTTCTCGACCACGACCTGCTTGCTGCGGCCATGGCTGAAGCTCTGGCGCACAGTGCCCGTTTCGACGCGTGGCTTGAGCGATAGCGTCTTGCTCGGAACGCTCAGCTTCTTGTCGTCAGGGGTCTTGGTATCAACCATTCAGCAGTCCTAATCCTGATCTGTTAGCGTTGTGCGTTGCCGCACCGTCCTATCGGGTGGTCGTTGTCTCTCAGAAATCCTGGCCGGGCTTTTCGGCAGTCTTGTCATCGTCCGCCATCCGGTATCGGACCAGCATCTGGCTACGTGACAGGAATGACTTGCTCGCCGGGCCCGCGAGCAGGGCAGCATGTATCACATTTGACCGGGTAAGTGCCAAATCCAATTCTACTGATTTCAGTGCGGTGACGACGGGAATCTGCGGCTTGGTGCCGCGATTTCCGTCATTTTGACGTGCCAGCATGTCCAATTTGCGGATTCCGTCCGCGGCCCCGTCGCTGGCATGGATCAGGACCTCGACCGTGCCTTCCCGCAGGGCGCTTTCGACCTTGCCGAAACCGGCCACGATTTGGGCCGCCTTGGCAGCAATCCCAAGGGCTTCGGTCACGCTCCGAACCAGGAGCGCCTCGATGTCCGCAGGAAACGTCTGGGGGATGCGCAGTTCGCGCTTGAAGGCTTTGCTAAAATGGTGACGACGAACGGCTTCCGCAACCACCTCGCGCGAGGCGGTGAGCCACATGCCGCGTCCGGGCAGCCTGCGCTTGAGATCGGGGACGACGTGCCCTTCCGGCGAGACGACGAAGCGGATCAGCTCGTCGATCGGCCGGACCTCGCGGCTGACCGCGCACATCCGCATGGTCGCGGACCTTTCGGTCCGCGGGCCATTGTCGAGATCGTGGTCGGTATCTGCGAGCATCCGGGCGACATTCTCCTTGGCCCTTAAGCCGGCTGATCTTCAGCCGCCTCAGCCTCTTCGGCCGGCTTGGCGAGATCGGCTTCGGTGATCCAGCCGGCCTTGACGCGGGCCTGCATGATCATGGCTTCGGCGTCGTCGCGGGAGATTTCGAGGCCATCGAGCGCGCCGGGGAACTTGGTCTGTTCGCCGCCTTCCTTGCGCTCGGTCCAGCCGACCAGATCGTCGGTGGCGCAGCCGGCGAGGTCCTCGACCGTCTTGATGTCGTTCTCGCCGAACTTCACCAGCATCTTCGAGGTCACGCCCGGCACGTCCTTGACGGCGTCCTCGACACCGAGCTCCTTGCGCTTGGCCTCGATCTCGGCTTCCTGCTGCTCGAGATATTCGCGGGCGCGGTTCTGGAGTTCCTGCGCGGTCTCCTCGTCGAAGCCCTCGATGCCGGCGAGTTCCTTGAGGTCCACCATGGCGAGCTCCTCGACCGAGGTGAAGCCTTCGGACGCCAGCAGCTGGCCGACCACTTCGTCGACGTTGAGCGATTCCATGAAGACGCGGGTGGAGTTCTCGAAGTCGGCCTGGCGGCGCTCCGATTCCTCCTGCTCGGTCAGGATGTCGATGTCCCAGCCGGTGAGCTGCGAGGCCAGACGCACGTTCTGGCCGCGGCGGCCGATCGCCAGCGAGAGCTGGTTGTTGGTGTCGGGCACGACGACTTCGATGCGCTCGCGGTCCTCGTCGATGACGACCTTGGAGACTTCGGCGGGCGCCAGCGCGTTGACCACGAAGGTTGCGATGTCGGGCGACCAGGGAATGATGTCGATCTTCTCGCCCTGCAACTCGTTCACCACGGCCTGCACGCGCGAGCCGCGCATGCCGACGCAGGCGCCGACCGGATCGACCGAGGAATCGCGGGAAATCACGCCGATTTTCGCGCGCGAGCCCGGATCGCGGGCCACCGCCTTGATCTCGACGATGCCGTCATAGATCTCGGGCACTTCCTGCGCGAACAGCTTCGCCATGAACTGCGGATGGGTGCGGGAGAGGAAGATCTGCGGGCCGCGGGTCTCGCGGCGGACGTCGAAGATGTAGGCGCGGACGCGGTCGCCGTTGCGGAACACTTCGCGCGGCAGCATCTCGTCGCGGCGGATGATGGCTTCGCCGCGGCCGAGATCGACGATCACGCTGCCATATTCGACGCGCTTGACGACGCCGTTGACGATGTCGCCGATGCGGTCCTTGAATTCCTGGTACTGCCGGTCACGCTCGGCCTCGCGCACCTTCTGCACGATCACCTGCTTGGCCGACTGCGCGGCGATGCGGCCGTATTCCAGCGGCGGCAGGGTGTCGGCGATGGTGTCGCCGACCTGGGCACCGGGATTGGCGCGCTGTGCGTCCACCAGCGAGATCTGGTTGGAATGGTTTTCAACCGTCTCGACGACCAGCATGTGGCGCGACAGCCGCAACTCGCCCTTCTTGGGGTCGATCTCGGCGTGAACGTCGGTCTCGCTGCCGTATCGGGCCCGCGCGGCCTTGGCGATGGCGTCCTCCATCGCCGCGATGACGATGCCGCGGTCGATCGATTTCTCGCGCGCAACGGCGTCGGCGATCTGGAGCAACTCAAGTCGATTGGCGCTGACTGCCATGGCTAGTCTCCTTCGTCAGGCTCGATCTCGCCCCGCCGCGCGCGATCGGCGGCAAGGCGATGTTTCTTCGTATTGGTCGGAGCCGGCTTTTTTGGCGTCGGAGCCGGCTTCTTTTGCGGCTTGGTGTTCTTGGTCGTTTTCTCGCTGATGCTGGCGTGCGGTGCCGCCGGCGGCTCCAGGCCGAGATTGCGGCGCATCTCGCGCGCCTGGGCCTTGCCGCGGCGCATCGATTCCGCGATCAGCTCGTCGGTCAGTACCAGCCGTGCCTCGCCGATATCCTCCATCGTCAGGAGAACGTCGGTCTCGTCGCCCGACTTGACGTCGTCGCGATGCAAATGCACGCGGTCGCCTTCAACGGCGCCGATCTTGCCACGGAACCGCTTCCGCCCTTCATGGGCGACGGCCATCTCGACTTTCACCAGATGGCCCACATAGCGCTCGAAGTCCGAGCGCCGCACCAGGGGCCGGTCGATCCCCGGCGAGGAAATTTCCAGTCGATAGGCGCGATCGATGGGATCGGCGACATCGAGCACGGGCGACAGCGCCCGCGAGATCGCCTCGCAATCCTCGAGCTGCATCGTGCCGTCCGGCCGCTCGGCCATGATCTGCACTGTGCAGCCGGATTCCCCGGAAATGCGGATCCGCACCAGGCGATAACCCATGCCCTCGAGCACGGGCGCCGCGACCGCGGATACCCGTGCCGCCACGCCCGGCTCGACGACGAGCCTCGGCTCGGCCAGCAACTCGGCATCCGTGGAACCAGTGGTCGGTTCGGTCATATCCAGGGTCAAGGCGCTCGATGGTTAAGGCTTGGTTACGACTGCAAAGCCCGCTTCGGAACTTTCCCGACAACGCGTCAGGCCGTATCTTCCGCCAAGCCGCGCTCAGGTAATAAAAAAGAGCGGGTCCTTTCGGGCCCACTCTCACTACGCGGATCGTATGAGAAGATGAATTGGCGCTGATATAGCCCTTTCCGTCCTCCCGGACAAGGCCCATCGCAGGCAGGACGAGGCTTTTTGCGCCCGGTCCGCGGGCCTCACGCAACGCTTCCTTCATCTAGCAGGCCTAGATTCCCTGATTGTGGGGCGGCTTGGACCGAGGGCGCACCCGCGGCGTGCCCTGCTCGAGTTGCGCTTCATGACCGTTGCCACGTCGCTCATTCCCGGACTGGACGATATCGTCAAACGCGGTGATCCCCGGCGTCGCGGCGAAATCGCGCGCGCCATCTCGGATTTGTTCTTCCACGATGCCGCAAGGCTCCGTCCCGATCTCATCGAGCTGTTCGACAATCTCCTGATCGATCTCGTCCCGCATGCCGAGCTGGCCTCGCGGGTCGATCTTGCCGAACGCTTCTCGCGCCTGGACAACGCGCCGCCGCATCTGGTGACCCAGCTCGCGCGCGAAAACGAGATCATGGTGGCGGGCCCCGTGCTTCGCCACTCGCCCGTGCTCGACGAAGCCGCCCTGGTCGAGATCGCACGGTTGAAGGGCCAGGGTCATTTGCTGGCGATGACGGAGCGCCCCGCTTTGCCGGCTGTCGTCACCGACGTGCTGGTCGAGCGTGGCGATCGCGATGTGTTGCGGCGCGCGGCCGGCAATGCCGGCGCGGTGTTCTCGCCCGGCAGCTATTCCGAGCTGATCAAGCGTGCGGCACAGGACGGCGTGCTGACACTCAAGATCGGTCAGCGCGACGATCTTTCGGGCGAGCACCTGAAGGAGCTTCTCAACGGCACGCTCGACGTGATCCGCCGCCGCCTCTCACGTGTGGTCAATCCCGCGCGCCAGGTCGAAATCAAGCGCGCCATGCTCGCGATCGAGGAGGCCGCTCTGCCGCCCGGGCCGCGGCGTGATTTCTCGGCGGCACAGCGCACCGTGCTCGCCTTGCATCGCGGCGGACATCTCGGCGAGAGCGCGCTGCTCAGCTTTGCCAAGGCGCACAAATACGAGGAATCGATCGCCTCGCTCTCGGCGATGGCCGGCCTCCGCCTCTCGATTCTCGACCGCCTGATCGCGGGCGATCGCTACGATCCAATTCTGATTTTGGGGCGGATGCTGAATCTCGGCTGGCCCACGGTGCGTGCACTGATCCTGATGTGGTACGGCCCGAATCGGGCGCCAGCCGATGCCGATCTCGAGCAGGCGCGCGTGAACTTCACGCGCCTGATGCCGGCGACTGCCGAGCGCGTCGTGAAATTCTGGCGCAACCGGCAGACGATCTAGAGCCGAGCCTCGTCGCCAGCGCAAAATTGCTTCGCAATTTTGTCGCGAGCTACCACCTGCAATGACGGCTAACCGACCCTCTGAAACCGCAGATACGCCGCCTTGCGCCCTTCGCGCGTGGCCTTCCGGCCGTAGCGCGTCATGGTGTAGCCGTTCCACGGCAGCCGGAAATCATCGGCGCGTTCCGCGAGCCATCGGAAGTCCGGCGAGCGCGACAGATGCGACAGCGTCCAGGCGCAGTAATCGTCGATGTCGCAAACGAAGCGGAATTCGCCGCCAGCCTTCAGCACGCGCGCCATCGCGGCGATCGTCCGGTCCTGGACGAAGCGCCGCTTCCAGTGTCGCCGCTTCGGCCAGGGATCGGGATGGATCAGGTCGATCCGCGACAGCGAGGCCTGCGGCAGCCAGGCCAGCAGTTCGGCGGCGTCGCCCGCGAACAGGCGGATGTTGGCGATGTTGGCGGCCTCGATCTGCGCGAGGATCTTCGCCATGCCGTTGACATAGGGCTCGCAGCCGATGAAGCCGGTCCCGGGGAAGGCCTGCGCCTCGGCCGCAAGATGCTCGCCGCCACCGAAGCCGATCTCGAGCCGCACCTCGTCCGCTGCGGGATCGAAGATCTCGCCCGCATTGGCCGGCGCCTCACCGTCAATGTCGAGCGCAAGATGCGGCAGCAGATGATCGATCAACTCGGCCTGGTGCTGCCTGAGCTTGTGGCCCTTGCGGCGCCCGAAAAAGGCGCGCTCGCTGTCATCGCGATCGGGATCTGATTTGCGTTCGCTCATCGCAGCGTCTGGTACAGGCGATGCAGCAGCCGCGCCCGCGGTTCGAGCGACGAGACGTAGAGCTGCTCATAATGGGTGTGCGCGCCCTTGCCGTCGACGCCGAGCCCGTCGAGCGTCGCGGTGTGCGCGGCGGTGAAATTGCCGTCCGAGCCGCCGCCGGTGTGGGCGTCGATCAGCTCGAAGCCGATCTCGGCGGCAAGCGTCTTTGCGTGCTCGTACAGCGCGGCGCCGGCATTGTTCTTCTCGTAGGGCGGACGATTGAGCGCGCCCGTGACCCTGACTGTGACGCCTTCCGTCTTGGACGTCAGCCCGAGAATCCTGCCGACGAATTCTTCCGCATCGGCGAAGCTCGGGACGCGCAAATCAATCTCGGCGTGGGCCTCTTCCGGCGTGACGTTGGGCCGCGTGCCGCCCCGCACCACGCCGACATTGACGGTGACACCGCGCTCCAGATCGTTCATTCCCTCCAGCGCCAGGATCACGTTGGCGAGCTCACGGTTCGCGCTGCGGCCGTCCTGGGGCCGTGTGCCGGCATGCGCGGGCACGCCCTTGATGAACACTTCGAATCTCCCGACGCCCTTGCGTCCGGTGACGATCTTGCCGCCGTCGCGCGCAGGCTCCGTCACCAGAACGTATTTGGCCCTGCGCCCTTCCTGCTCGATCAGCGCGCGGGAGGTGGGGCTACCGATCTCCTCATCGGAGGTGAAAATGTGGGTGATGCCGAGCGGCGAGCGCTCGGCGGTTGCGCAAAGCGCGCGAAAGGCGTGCTGGGCGATGTAGGCGCCCCCCTTCATGTCGTAGATGCCGGGGCCGAACGCGCTGTCGCCTTCGACCTTAAACGGCAGGCGCTCGATGAATCCCATGGGATGAACGGTGTCGAGGTGGCTCAGCACCAGAATGCCTGGCAGGTCCTGACCCCAGATCGTGCGCGCAACGAGATGATCGCCGCAGCCGTCGACGCCGGCGATGCGTTCGAGCGTGACCGGCAGATCGCGATATTGCTCCGCGACCACAGCGATCAGCTTGTTGATTTGTTCAGGCGCTTCCGTCGGCGTCTCGATCTCCACCCAGCGCCGGATGCCGTCGAGAATAGTTTGAGAATCGTACCAATTGGAGTTGGTCATGAGCGCATCTGTGCCTTTGAACCGCATCATCGGAAAGGGAGCGCATCAAAGCGCGGCCACAGATGACGACATAGGCCAGAATTGACGCGGTCTCAAATCAGATCGAGATTGTGCGTCAGCGCTTGTCGGGGCCTTCGCGTGCCGCGATCTGCTCGACGAGGTCGACGATCGAGCGGCGCATCTTCGAATCGGTGATTCGCGTGAACGCCTTGGTCAACGCGAGACCCTCGGAGGTCGCGAGGAAGTCCGAGACGTAAGAGGGCGAAGCGCCTTCTGCGAAGCCATCCGTTCCGGCCACGCCGCTGGGGCCGCCCTCGAACAGGAACGACACCGGTACCTGCAAAATCTCGGAGATCTGCTGGATGCGGCTCGCGCCGACGCGATTCGTACCCTTCTCGTACTTCTGGATCTGCTGGAAAGTCAGGCCCAAGGCTTCACCGAGCTTTTCCTGGCTCATGCCCAACATGATGCGGCGCATGCGCACGCGGCTGCCGACATATTTGTCAACAGGGTTGGGCGCTTTCGACATTTCCTCAGCCTCCAAACATCACCGTCGGCGCAATCGAAGAGAATGCCTCAGGTGCAAGCAGTGTAAAAATCAAACCCTGTTATTGGGGAACATTGCGGAGAAATTTAGCAACGGCCACTGTCTTTTGCAGCGGATGCAGAATGAGGAGGCCGCGTGCAGTCTGTCAACCGTGGGACTACGGTTGTCAAAGGATTCCGGTCGCGTCGACCAAAAACCGCTAGCGACGGTGCGACTACGGATGCCGTTTGGCAACACGTCGCCTGACCGCCAGAAACACAGCCAGCGCGACGAGCATGGCTGCGGGCACATCGCCCACACGCGCATAGACGGTCGGTGGGATTGCGGCAGGCAGGCTTGCATCCAAAATGCCTTCGACTCCGAGGCCGAGGCTTGCAACGGTGCGCCCGACCGGATCGATCACCGCCGAGACGCCGGTATTGGCCGAGCGGACCAGCGGCAGTCCGAGTTCGATGGCGCGCATCCGTGCCTGCTCCAGATGCTGATAGGGACCGGTCGAGATGCCGAACCAGCCGTCATTGGTGAGGTTCACGATCCAGCCTGGACGTTCGTTGCGCCCGGCAACCTCACCGGGAAAGATGGCTTCGTAACAGATCAGCGGCAGCGCGGGCGGCACGCCGGGCACCGGCAGTGCGTGCCGCACGGTGCCGGGAATGAAGCCGCCGCGCATGCGCGTCAGTTGCTCGAAGCCGAGCTTCTCCATCAGGTCCTGGTAGGGCAGAAACTCACCGAACGGCACGAGGTGGAGCTTGTCGTAGACCGAGAGCACGCTGCCGTCGTGATCGATGACGTAAATCGAATTATACGCGCGCGTGATCGGCGTGCCGCGCGGCAAGTCGGGCGCGCGGACTGAACCCGTGATCAGCACCGTGCCCTTCGGCAGCAGCTCGGCGATCTCGGCCATTGCATCGGCTTCGCGGGTCAGGAAGAACGGAAAGGCGGATTCCGGCCAGATCAGGATGGTGGCATCGCGCACGCCGGTCGATTGCGGTCCGGAGGCGCGGTCCGACAGCGCCAGGTATTTCTTCATCACGTCCGCCTTGGCGGCGTAGTTGAACTTTGCGTCCTGCTGGAGGTCCGGCTGCATCAGGCGCAGCTTGGCGCCCGCGACCATCGTGGTCGGATGCAGCGACAGGCGGATCGCGCCGAAGATGCTCATCACGATCAGGAGTGCGATCGCGGCAGCCGGCGCGCGCCACGCCGGGCGGCGATCAGGCGTGCGGTCGATCAGCGCCGCGGGGCTCGCGAAGATCGCGATCGCGACGAACGTCATGCCCCAGAGGCCGATCAACGACGCCGTCTGCGCCAGCGGCAGCGGCTCGGACAGCGCATAGCCGAACGCATTCCAGGGAAAGCCGGTCAGCGCGTGACCGCGCAGCCATTCGGCGACGGTGAGGCTCGCGGCGAGCGCGAGGATGCGCGTGGCATCCTTGGTCCAGAGCAGGCGGGCCAAGGCAAATCCGAGCGCCGTGAAGATCGAGAGATAGGCCGGTAGGCCGAGAACAGCGAACGGCGTCAGCCAGGCGAACACATCGGCATCGACGAAGAACGCATAGCCGATCCAGTAGAGGCCGGGCACGAAATAGCCGAGCCCGAAGCAGTAGCCGGTCAGTGCCGCGACGGGGACGCCGACATATCGTCCGGCGCCGGCGCCGTCGATCAGCCAGACCAGCACGGGCAAGGTGACGAACAGCACCGGAAAGATGTTGAACGGCGCCAGCGCCAGCACCGACAGCGCGCCGCACCCCGTCGCGATGAGCGCGCGCTTCCATCCCCAGGCGAGGATGATGGTGAGGGCGATCTGCCGAAGGCGCTGGAACGGGCTCACTGCGGGCCGGCCCCGTCGCTCGGCGGCGGGGTGGGCGTGTCGCCGGACGGCGGCTGACCGCTCTCCGGCGTGGTCTCGCGGCGGCGGCTTTCGCGCTGGGTGCGCGGCGCGGCGCGTTCCTTCCGCGTCGAGATCCGCAGCCGCTTGACGCGGCGCGGATCGGCATCGAGCACCTCGATCTCGTAATTGCCGGGGCCCGAGATCACCTCGCCGCGCACCGGCAGGCGGCCGACGAAGCTGACGAGATAGCCGCCGAGCGTCTCGACTTCCTCGCCGGCCTCGCCGGTGACGAAGTCCGCGCCGATCACCGTGCGGACGTCGTCGAGGCTGGCGCGGGCATCGGCGATGAAGGCGTTGTCGGGCAGGCGCACGATCGAGGGCGGCTCGTCGCTGTCGTGCTCGTCGTCGATCTCGCCGACGATCTGCTCGACGATGTCCTCGAGCGAAACCAGCCCGTCGCTGCCGCCATATTCGTCTACGACCAGCGCCAGATGAATGCGCGTGGCCTGCATCTGCGCCAGCAGGTCGATCGCCCGCATCGACGGCGGCACGTAGAGCAGCTTGCGGATGATGCGCGCATCCTGTAGCGGCAGTGCCAGGTCGACCGTGCGCAGGTCGAGTCCGGCCGGCAGCGGTTTCTTGCGCTTCGTCTTGGTGGCGTCCGACACGCGCGCCCGCGCGGTCATGAATGCAAGCAGGTCGCGGATGTGGACGATGCCGACGGGATCGTCGAGCGTCTCGTTGTAAACGACCAGGCGCGAATGGCCGGCGCTTTCGAAGCGATCCATCAATTCGCCGAGCGGGATGTCGCGCTTCACAGCGATGATGTCGGCGCGATGCACCATGACGTCGGCGATCCGCCGCTCGTGCAGGCCGAGGATGTTGCGCAGCATGGTGCGCTCGACGGTCGAAAAGCCGGTGTCGTCGGGCGTCGTGGCGTCGAGCACGACCTGGAGGTCGTCGCGCACCGATCCGGCCTTCCAGCCGAACAGCGTCCGGATGGCGCGGAGCAGCCAGCCGTCCGCGGTCGGGCGCAGCACCTCGCCCGACGTCACTACGGCCGGCAGATTGGGCGTATCGCGCGGATTGTCGTGGATCGGTTCGGAATCCGGCATCTCAGTGCGTCCCTGCGCGGTCTGCATAGGGGTCGGGGATGCCGAGATGAGCCAGGATCTGCGTCTCCAGCGCTTCCATCTCCTCCGCCTCGTCGTCGTTCTCGTGGTCGAAGCCGATCAGATGCAGGAAACCGTGCACGGCGAGATGGCTCAAATGATGATCGAACGGCTTGTGTTCCTCGTCCGCCTCGCGCCGCATGGTCTCGTAGGCGATCGCGATGTCGCCGAGCATGCGCGGCGCATCGCCCGGCTTCCACTCGCCCTCCGGCTGCAGCGCGGAAAATGACAGCACGTTGGTCGGCTTGTCGATGCCGCGCCAGTTGCTGTTGAGGGTGCGGATGCCGGCATCATCGGTCAGCATCACGGCCACTTCCGCGCCCGCGACGTCCTCGTCGACAGTTTCGGCGGCGGCCGCAACGGCGCGCTGGATCACGGCTTCGGAATCGGGTTCGCGCTGCCAGCAATCGGCAACGACAAGGACCTCGGTCATGGGAAGGTTGGGGTGTGACATTCTCTTTGTTCGGAACGAAAGGCGCCTGCGTCCACGCCCGTATGATCCGGTTGTTGTCTTCAGGATTTACCGGCGGCCGGCCGCTGCGGCTGCCCTTCATAGGCGGAGACGATCCGCGCCACGAGTTCGTGGCGGATCACGTCCTCGGCCTTGAAATGAACTTGCGCAATGCCTTCGACGCCGCTCAGCAGCCGGGTCGCCTCGGCGAGGCCCGAGGTCTGGCCGTTCGGCAGGTCGATCTGCGAGGGATCGCCGGTCACGATCATGCGGCTGTTCTCGCCAAGACGGGTCAGAAACATCTTCATCTGCATCGACGTGGTGTTCTGCGCCTCGTCCAGGATGATGGCGGCATTGGTCAGCGTGCGGCCGCGCATGAAGGCGAGTGGCGCGATCTCGATCTCGCCGGTCTGCAGCGCGCGCTCGACGATGCGTGCATCCATGAGATCGTAGAGCGCGTCGTAGATCGGGCGCAGATAAGGATCGACCTTCTCGCGGAGATCGCCGGGCAGGAAGCCGAGCCGCTCGCCGGCTTCCACCGCCGGGCGCGACAGGATGATCTTGTCGACCTCCTTGCGCTCGAACAGCTGCGCGGCATGCGCCACCGCGAGCCAGGTCTTTCCGGTGCCGGCGGGACCGATGCCGAACACCAGCTCGTGGCGCTTCAGCGCCCGGATGTAGGAATCCTGCGCCGCCGTGCGCGCGCGCACCGGGCGCTTGCGCAAATTGATGCTGTCGAATGTCGACTTGGCCGACTTGGCGTCAAACTCGAACAGCGAGCCCTGGGCGATCACGGCGCGGATCGCGCCCTCGACCTCGCCCTGGTCGAGATCCTGTCCCTTCACGGCCTGGGCGTAGAGCGTCTCCAGCACGCGGCGGGCGGCATCGCAGCCGTCGCGCGAACCGCCGATGGTGATGTGGTTGCCCTTGGAATCGACGACGACGCCGAGCCGCCGCTCGATCTGCGCCAGGTGCTGGCCGTAGGGGCCGACCAGCGCGGACGCCGCGCGATTGTCGTCGAAGTCGATGACGACCTGGGTCTCGGGCGGTACTTGCATGTCGCGGTCGAATTTGCGGCTGGGAGCGATAGAAGACGAATCCGATGCACTTTTTGGCAAGGGTTCAGGCTCCAGTGGCTATGGGCGATAAAGCGGGCTCGCGCGCAACGCGCGGTGTGGCGAGCTCACCAAGGAAGCTGTAGCGTTCGAGGCTGTCGATCCGGACCGGCAGGATTTGTCCGATGATGTCGGGCGAGGCCATCACATGGGCGGGCTGAAGGAAAGCGGTGCGGCCGACGATCTGGCCGTCCCTGCGGGCCGGGCGTTCGAACAGCACATCGACCGTTGAGCCAATCGCAGCCTTGTTGAAGGCCGATTGCTGGCTGTCGATCAGTTCCTGGAGCCGCTCCAATCGCTGGTCCATCTCGGCGGGGGACACCGTCTCCTGCATGTCCGCGGCCGGCGTTCCCGGCCGGGCGGAGTATTTGAACGAATATGCCGAAGCGTAGCCGATTTGCGTGACAAGCGCGAGTGTGGCGAGAAAATCTTGCTCGCTTTCGCCGGGGAAGCCCACGATAAAATCTGATGAAAAAGCAATGTCTTGGCGCGCGGCCCGGAAACGGTCGACGACACGCCGGTAATCATCGGCGGTATGTTTCCGGTTCATGGCGGCTAAAACCCGGTCAGAACCCGACTGCACCGGCAGGTGCACGAACGGCATCAGCTGGCCGAGATCGCGATGGGCTGCAATCAAACTGTCGTCGACGTCGCGGGGATGGCTGGTCGAATAACGCAGCCGGGCGATGCCGGGAACCGTTGCCAGATGCTCGAGCAGCCGGCCGAGCGGCCAGCTTTTTCCGTCAGGCCCCTCGCCGTGATAGGCGTTGACGTTCTGCCCGATCAGGGTGAGCTCGCGCACCCCGTTGTCGGCCAGCCGCTTCACGTCGTCGACGATCTTCGCCACCGGACGCGAGACTTCGGCGCCGCGCGTATAGGGCACGACGCAGAAGGTGCAGAACTTGTCGCAGCCTTCCTGAACCGTGACGAAAGCGGAAATGCCGCGCGCGCGGATCGCGGCGGGCTTGGGCTGGGCCAGGAAGCCGAATTTGTCGGCTGCGGGAAATTCGGTCTCGATCGCGCGGCCCTCATCGCGTGCTCGCTTCAGAAGCTCCGGAAGGTGATGATAGCTCTGCGGGCCGACCACGACGTCGACGACGGGCGCGCGGCGCGTGATCTCTCCACCCTCTGCCTGTGCCACGCAGCCGGCGACCGCGATCTGCATCGCCCGGCCCCCGCGCGCGGCCTCGTCCTTGGCGACGCGCAGCCGGCCGAGCTCGGAATAGACCTTTTCGGAGGCCTTCTCGCGGATATGGCAGGTGTTGAGGATGACGAGGTCGGCGTCCTCGGCGCTGGCCGTCTCCACGAATCCTTCCGGAGCCAGCGTGTCCACCATGCGCTGGGCATCGTAGACGTTCATCTGGCAGCCATATGATTTGATGTGCAGCTTGCGCGGCGGCGTCATGGAACCCGGAATGGAGGTGGAGGACCGCCCTCAGATATAGGCTGGAGCAGCGAAAATCCAGCGAATGGGTCCAAACGGTCATTCCGGGGCGCCCGCATAGCGGGCGAACCCGGAATCCTGAGGTTTTGGGGCGAGATTCCGGGTTCGATGCTACGCATCGCCTCGGAATGACAGCAATGGCTAGCCCGCCAGAGCGTCTGCCCCGACCCGCCGGACCAGCTCCGGAAGCTGATGCATATCGGAAAAAGTCAGGTCGGCGCCGGCCTGGCTCAGGGTCTCGGCATGGCCTTCCCCGCAATGGCTGCCGCCGCAAAAGCCGAACACGGTCATGCCGGCCGCCCGGGCGCCGGCGATGCCGGCAAGGCTGTCCTCGATGACGACACAGCGTTCGGCCGGCACACCCATCTCCCTGGCCGCGAACAGGAACAGATCCGGTGCCGGCTTGCCGCTCTTGACCTGCGAGGCCGAAAAGATGTTTGGCGCGAGACGCTCAAAGAGGCCGGTGCTCCCCAAGCTCACCTGCATGCGCTGATGCGAGCCGCTCGAGGCGACGCAGACGCGCTGTGTCACGACATCGAGCACGTCATGGATGCCGCGGATCGCTTCAAGGTCGGCTTCGAATGCGCGAAACAGCTCGTCCTGCAGATCGCCGTGATAGGCCTCTGGCAGCTTGTGGCCGAGCTCGGTTTCGATCTCCAGATTGGCCTGCCGCGTCGAGCGGCCGAGGAAGCGCTCGAACACCTGCTCCGACGTGATCGGATAGCCGTGTTTCGTCAGCACGTCGGCATGCGCGCGACAGGAAATGACCTCGCTGTCCACGAGCACGCCGTCGCAATCGAAGATGACGAGATCGAAGGACACTTAGCTGGTGGGCTTGTCGTCGTCGAGCGGGACGCAATAGAGTTCGAGCCGGTGGTCGACCAGCTTGTAGCCGAGCTTGCGGGCGATCTCCGCTTGCAACTTCTCGATCTCTTCGGAGGTGAACTCGATCACCGTGCCGTCCCGCAGGTTGATGAGGTGGTCGTGGTGGCTGTCGCGCATCGTCTCGTAGCGCGCGCGGCCCTCGCGGAAATCGTGGCGCTCGATGATGCCGGCATCCTCGAACAGTTTTACGGTGCGGTACACCGTCGAGATCGAGATCTTGTCGTCGACGGCGACGCAGCGCCGATACAGTTCCTCGACATCGGGATGGTCGATCGCCTCCGCGAGCACGCGGGCGATGACGCGGCGCTGCTCGGTCATGCGCATGCCGGTCGCGGCACAGCGCGCCTCGATGCCGGACGCCTTGGATGCGGTGGAAGGTTTAAGTCCAGTCATGTGTTGTCTACCTGACGGGGCGCTTTCTGCTATCAATATTACGACAAGTCACGGCGCATCAGAAGTGCGTTCAATTGTTCCCCGTTGGGCTGCTTATAGTAGCGTTCGCGGCGTCCGACCACCATGAATCCGGTCCTGTCGTAGAGCCGCCGTGCCGGCTGGTTGTTCTCCTCGACCTCCAGAAATATCGTGCGCACGCCGCGCCCGGCGAGGTGACCGAGATGGGTCATCAGCAGCATGCGGGAGAGGCCGCGGCCGCGATAGGCCTGGTCGACCGCGATTGAGAGAATCTCCGCTTCGTCCGCGCCGATCCGTGACACCGCGAAGCCGATGACCTTGCGGCCGAGGCGCAGGCGATGGACGAGCGTGTTACGCTCACTGAGCATGGCCTCGAACTCGCCTTCACCCCAGCCATGCGCGAAGGACTGGCCGTGAAGCTGCGCGAGCCGCAGCGCGTCGCGCGCGGAGGCGGGTTCGACGGCGGGCGTGCCGCCGCGCCACCATTCCGAAAACCATCTCATCATGAGCTTGCGGCTTGTGCGAGCGGCGGCCCTGCAGTCGGCTTTGCGTCGGGCGCCTTCAGATAGAACGGCCGCGCCGGATTTGTCTCGGGATCTGCGGCCGCGCCGAGCCATGCGACCCAGCTGATGTCGGGCGCGGGCTGCGCGTCGACCGTGACAGGTTGCGGTGCATCCTTCGGCCAGCGATCGGCGAGGAGTCTTGCGCCATCGCCGACCAGATGCGGCGCGCCGAATTGCGAGGCCGCGATCGCCTCGTCGATGCGAGCCACGCCCGGCCGCACCAGCTGGCTGCCGTCGCCGGCGACGATCTGGAAATAGACGTGATCGTGCCGCGCATCGATGGCGGAGATCACCGGCGCCGTTCCGTTCTGACCGACGATGGTGGCGGCATAGGCCGACAACGTCGTCAGCCCGACGGCCGGGCGCTTCGCCGCCAGCGCAAGTCCGCGCGCGGCGGAGATCCCGACGCGCAATCCGGTGAAGCTTCCGGGACCGACGGTGACGGCGATGCGGTCGAGCGAGGTAAAGGCGAGATCGGCGGACTTCATGACGCGCGCGATCATCGGCATCAGCGCTTCGGCGTGGCCGCGCTTCATGAGGAGCTCCTCCCGCGCAAGGAGCTCGCCGGCGTCGGTGTCGAGAACGGCGGCCGCGCACGCCTCCAGCGCGGTATCGATGGCAAGGATCAGCATCCAATCAGCTTAGTCGGTTCCGCCGCGGTCGAACCAGCCCAAGTTTGATTTCTCGACAGGCGCATGATCGACCCCCGTAGTTCTACGTGGGCGTCAATGCGCGGCCCGAAATGAACCTAAGTATTTGAATTATCGCGCAAGAGGCGGCCGAGCAGGTCGCAAAGCCGCACGCCTCCGCAGGCGCAAATCGTAGCTTGCCCCGAAGCTTCTTCATCGCCATGCCTGAGGCGGGTCCGGCGCGAGCGCGCGGTCGCCCGCCCGCGGCGCTTTGCCTACATCGGCCGGACTTCGACCACGTCGGGCACAAAATGCTTCAGCAAATTCTGGATGCCGTGCTGGAGCGTCGCGGTCGATGACGGGCAGCCGGCGCACGAGCCCTTCATGTTGAGATAGACGATCCCATCCTTGAAACCGCGGAAGGTGATGTCGCCGCCGTCATTGGCGACCGCCGGCCGCACCCGCGTCTCGATCAGATCTTTGATCATGTCGACCGTCTCGGCGTCGGCCTCGTCGAAGAACTCGTCCTCGTCGTCGAAATCGGCATCGCCAGCGGCCGTGCCGTCGGCGAGCAGCGGAGCGCCGGACATGTAGTGCTCCATGATGGCACCGAGGATCGCGGGCTTGAGCTGCTGCCATTCACCGTTTGCCTTGGTCACGGTGATGAAGTCAGATCCGTAGAACACGCCGGTGACCCCGGGCACCTCGAACAGCTTTTCGGCCAGCGGCGAGCGCGTCGCCGATTCGCGGCTGGCAAATTCCATCGGCCCGCCGTCGATCACGACG
Organism: Bradyrhizobium sp. A5; assembly: GCF_042076515.1. Taxonomy (NCBI): domain Bacteria; kingdom Pseudomonadati; phylum Pseudomonadota; class Alphaproteobacteria; order Hyphomicrobiales; family Nitrobacteraceae; genus Bradyrhizobium; species Bradyrhizobium sp. A5. The sequence goes on from NZ_CP148990.1 coordinate 163,941, forward strand.
CGGCCGGGAATGAATTTCAGCGTGGCGGGATTGGGGGTAGCTTCGGTTTGAATGAACATGGCTTTCTCCAGACGTCGCCGGTTCAAGGCCGGCGCGTGAGCTATCAATTAGCAGATGGCGACGACGAACGCACGATCAAGGGGTGTGGCGAAGATTTCTTTGTTACATCAGCGGGTTACGGTGCTTTTATTCTCCCTCTCCCCGCAAGCAGGGCGAGGTGAAGAACGGGCTACGACAGCGAATCCACGCTTTGGTCGCTGAGTGCGCCGGAGATGACGGTCACGGGCACCGGGAACGTGCCCAGCGCGTGTGCCAGCAGTGAAACCAGCGGGCCCGGACCCTCCGCCCCGGGGCTGGCGGCGAGCACCAGCATGGCGATGTCAGGGTCTTCGTCGATCACCGCCAGCAGCTGTTCCATCGCGGCGCCTTCGCGGATTACCCGTTCCGGCGTGATCGCGGCGATGCCGTTGGCGCGGCCGGCGGCGCGGTCGAGCGCGGCTTCCGCCGCATCATGCGCCTCGGCGCGCATGATGTCGGCGACCCCCAGCCATTCCTGGCTCTGCTCGTCGGGCTCGATGATGCGCAGCATCACCACGCCGCCGCCGGCGCGGATCGCCCAGCGGCTGGCGTAATAGACCGCGCGATCCCATTCGGCGGTGTCATCGACGACGACGAGGCATTTGGGCTTGTGACCCGGCTCGAAGCAAAGTCGCTTGCTGGTCATGCATGTCCCGGAATGTGCACGGCCTGCATGCTGCCACACTCCCGCAACGTTGGGGAGAGGAGGAGCGGCTGGCGCAGTGGCGTCGGCCGGGGTTGCGATCGCAGCAATCAGCGCCTGCGGATGAAGCCGACGATGTCCTTGGAGAGCTTCATGGTCTCGTCGGCGATCGCGCGGGCACGGTCGGCGCCGTCGTTGAGGATGGCGTCGATATGGCCGGGGTCGGCGACGAGACGCTTCATCTCGCCGGCGATCGGCGAGAGCTTCGTCACGCACAGCTCGACCAGCGAATTCTTGAAGCTGGAGAACTGGCCGCCGCCGAATTCGCGCAGCACGTCGGCCTTGGTGCGGCCGGAGAGCGCGGCAAAGATGCCGACCAGATTGTCGGCCTCGGGGCGCGGCTCCAGGCCCTTCTCTTCGGTCGGCAACGGCTCCGGATCGGTCTTCGCCTTGCGCACCTTCTGCGCGATGGTGTCGGCGTCGTCAGTCAGATTGATGCGCGAATTGTCCGACGGATCCGACTTCGACATCTTCTTGGTGCCGTCGCGCAAGGACATCACCCGCGTCGCAGGTCCCTGAATCAGCGGCTCCGGCAGCGGGAAGAACAGGCCGTCATTGGCGCCAAGGTTGCGGATCGAGTCGCCGAAATCGTTGTTGAACTTCTGCGCGATGTCGCGCGAGAGCTCCAGATGCTGCTTCTGGTCCTCGCCGACCGGCACGTGGGTGGCGCGGTACAGCAGGATGTCGGCCGCCATCAGCACGGGATAGTCGAACAGGCCGACGGACGCGTTCTCGCGGTCCTTGCCGGCCTTCTCCTTGAACTGGGTCATGCGGCCGAGCCAGCCCATGCGCGCGACGCAGTTGAAGATCCAGGCGAGCTCGGCATGGCCCGAGACCTGGCTCTGGTTGAACACGATGTGCTTCTTCGGATCGATGCCGGCAGCGATGAACGCCGCGGTCACCTCGCGGGTGTTGCGCGCCAGCTCGACCGGTCCGCCCCAGACGTCCACCCCTTGCGTGATCGCGTGCATATCGACGACGCAATAGATGCAGTTGTGAGTGTCCTGCATCTTCACGAAGTTGACGATCGCGCCGAGATAATTGCCGAGGTGCAGATTGCCCGTCGGCTGGACGCCCGAAAAAACCCGTTCAACGAATGGCATGGCAAGATTTCCTAAGGGGTAGCCGGCGTCGTTTCCAACAGCGGCGCTGCCCCGTCAAGGGTAATTCGCGGGGCTCAGGCGCGCGGATCGCGTGTGGCAGGTCGCTTCAGGGCGACCGCCGCCTCGCGCAGGGAGGCGACCCCGAGGATTTGCAGGAGCAGGCCATAGACGCCGATGCCGGCCGCGATCTGGAAGCCCAGCGCAACGAACCTGATCAAGCCATGCGCCTCGGCGGGCACCAGGCCCATCGTCAGCCAGAGCAGGGCGCCCATCGCCGCGGCGGCAAGCACGATCCGCGGCAGCCGTTGTCGCGCAGCCGCATCGACCGAGAAGCCGAATTCACGCGCCCCCTTGCGGAGCAGCGAAAGCGCGCTGCTCCAGGCGCCGGCCGCGATGCTGGCGGCGATCCCGCTCGCGCCGAAATAGTGACCAAGCACGATCGCGAGCGCGACCGTGACCGCGAATCCTTTCGTCGTTGCCAGCAGCGGCGTCATCGTGTCGCTGCGGGCATAGAAGGCAGGCGATAGCGCCTTGATCAGCACATGGGCCGGCAGCCCCAACGCCAGCCACATCAGCGCATGTGCGGTCGCGGTACTGTCCGCCGCGCCAAAGGCGCCATGCTCGAACAATATCCGCACGATCGGTTCGGCCAGCACGATCAGTCCGAGCGTGGCGGGCAGCGCCAGCCCGGCCGCGAGTTCCAGCGCGCGCGATTCCGCATGCGCCGCCGCGTCGCGGTCTCCGAGGCTCACTGCGCGCGTCAGCTCCGGCACCAGCACCGTGCCCATGGCGACGCCGACGATGCCGAGCGGCAGCTCGATCAGCCGATTGGCGAAGTAGAGCCAGGAGACAGCGGACGGCGTGGCGGAGGCGATGATCGCGCCGGCCACCATCAGCCATTGCGGACCGGAGCTCGCGATCATGCCGGGAATGGCCTTGGCGAAGAAGTCGCGCATCTCCTTGTCGAAGCTCATACGCAGCGGCGTCGCGAGGCGTCCGCTTCGCTGCGACAACAGCATCGCGAGCTGCAGCAGGCCGGCGAGGCCGACGGTTGCCGCCAGCATCCACGCGGCAAAGGGTGCATCGGCGTGCCAGACGAGTAGAACCACGATCGCGGCAATCAGCGCGATGTTGAACAGCAGCGGCGAGAAGGCGGTGAGGGCAAATCGCCCTTGCGCGTTGAGCAATCCCATCAGCACGGTGACGGGACCGGCGAAAGCAAGATAGGGCAGCATCAGCCGCGCGTTCGCGGCGGCGAGATCGAGCGTGCTGCTGCCAATGAATCCCGGCGCAATGATCGTGATGATCAGCGGCATCAGAAGCGCAATGACGATCGAGATCGCGATCAGGGCCGCGCTGACCGTGCCGAGCACGCGTCCCGCAAAGGCGGCGGCGGCCTGCTCGCCGTCGCGGTCACGGACGCGCAGCCAGGCCGGGATCAGCGCCGCATTCAGGGCCCCTTCGCTGAGCAGGCGGCGGACGACATTGACGAGCTGGAATGCGGCCAGAAACGCATCTGCCACCGCGCCGGTGCCGAGCAGCGCCGCGATCAGGGAATCGCGCGCAAAGCCCAGCAGCCGCGAGGCCAGTGTTCCCGTCGAGACGGTCAGGAAGGAGCGGATCATCGGGCTTGTTATAATACCGTTGCTTGCCCGCCCGGGGCCGGTCGTGATAGGCCGCGAGCCAGATTTCAGGCCGACAGGAAGCGGATTTCCTCAGGGATCGCAATCCGGCAACAGGATCAAGGTGAATGGCTGACGTGAAATATGACGTTCTCGGGATCGGCAACGCGCTGTTCGACGTGCTGGTCACGACCGACGAGGCTTTTCTGGCCAAGCACGGCATGACCAAGGGCAGCATGTCGCTGATCGACGAGGCGCGGGCCGCGGCCATCTACAATGACATGGGCCCGGCGACGGAAGTCTCGGGCGGTTCGGCCGCCAACACCATCGTCGGCATCGGCAGCCTGGGGGCGCGGGCCGCCTATGTCGGCAAGGTCAAGGACGACCAGATCGGCGGTCTCTATGTCCACGACATCCGCGCCGCCGGCGTCGCCTTCAATACGCCCGCCGCGAAGGACGGCGCCGCCACCGGCTGCTCCTACATCCTGGTCACGCCCGACGGCGAGCGCACCATGAATACCTATCTCGGCGCCGCGCAGGATCTGTCGCCCGCCGACATCGACCCCGCCGAGATCGCAAGCGCGGGGATCGTCTATCTCGAGGGTTATCTCTGGGATCCCAAGAACGCCAAGGACGCCTTCCTCAAGGCGGCCAAGATCGCGCATGATGCCAAGCGCAAGGTGGCGCTGACGCTGTCGGATTCCTTCTGCGTCGATCGCTATCGCGACGAATTCCGGTCGCTGATGCGCAACGGCACCGTCGACATCGTCTTCGCCAACGAGTCCGAGCTGCATTCGCTCTACATGACCTCGGACTTCGACACCGCGCTGAAGCAGCTGCGCAACGACGTCAATCTCGGCGTGGTCACCCGCAGCGAGAAGGGCTGCATGGTGGTGTCGTCCGAAGACGCCGTCGCCGCGCCTGCGGCTCCGATCGCCAAGCTGGTCGACACCACCGGTGCAGGCGACCTCTTCGCCGCCGGCTTCCTGTTCGGCCTGGCGCGCAACCTTGCCTACAAGCAGTGCGGCGAGCTCGGCGCGCTGGCGGCGGCCGAAGTGATCCAGCACATCGGGGCAAGACCGCAAGTGTCGCTCAAGGAGCTCGCCCAGCAGCGCGGGCTGACGGCGTAACGCTCGGCGACGGGACACATATTTCTGCCCAATCGCGGTCGTCATGCCCGGGCTTGTCCCGGGCATCCACGTTCTACGTGCTGTGCGGTGAGGCGTGGATGGCCGGGACAAGCCCGGCCATGACGGTGTTGCGAAAGCTGAGTGCTAGCTCACGCCGCCCTCTGCCCGCTCCCCGCATCGAGCCCGGCATAAACCCCGCGCTCGAAGCCTGCGAACGTCTCCAGGCACTTGGCATCGGCGAACGGCAGCAACTGCATCAGGATCACGCCGGTGACATCGCGTGACGGGTCGATCCAGAAATAGGTGTTGGCGAGGCCCGCCCAGGCGAGGCTGCCTGCGCTGCGCCCCTCCGCGGTCTTGGCGGTGTTGATCATGAAGCTGAGGCCCCACTTCTTCACCTGCTCCGGATAGAGGTCGACGTCGTTGGTGTACATCGGCGCCGCCGTCGTCAGCCTGGTCATGTTGAGATCGCCGATGTGGTTCTGTCCCATCGTCGCGACGGTCTCGGCCTTGAGCACCTGGTTGCCGTTGCCGCGGCCTTTGTTCAGGATCATCTGCGTGAACCTGATGTAGTCGGCCGCGGTCGCATAGAGGCCGCCGCCACCCATGTGGAATTCCGGCTCCTGCTCAAGCTCGAACGGTATCGCGGCGAGCTGGCCGTCCTCGCCGCGCGCATGCATGCCGACCAGCCGCTTGCGCATAGTGTCGGTGATCTTGAAGCCGGTGTCGGACATTCCGAGTGGAGCAAAAAGGTTGTCGCGCAAATAGGCATCCAGCCGCTTGCCGCTGACGGCTTCCACGGCCTTGCCGACGAAATCGATGTTGGTGCCGTATTCCCAGCGTGTGCCGGGATCGGTCATGGCAGGCGTCTTCAGCGCAGCGTTCTGGCAGGTCGTGATGGCGGGGGTGCCCGTCTTTTCCAGATGGATCGCAAGATCGCCGTTCCACATATTGTAGGCGAAGCCGGCGGTGTGGGTCATGAGCTGGCGCAGCGTGATCGGTCCCTTCGCCGGCCGCAGCCTCGGCTCACCGCTGGAATCGAAGCCTTCGAGCACCTGCGGCTTGGCGAGATCGGGCAGCACCTCGCCGATCGGCGCATCCAGCGACAACTTGCCCTGCTCGACAAGTTGCATCGCGCCCGCCGATGTCACCGCTTTCGTCATCGAGGCGATCCAGAACACGCTATCCGCCGTCATCGCATCGGGCTTGGACAGATCCCGCTTGCCGAAGGCGCCCTGATAGAGCACGTCGTTACCGCTGGCGGCTATGGCGACGACGCCGGGAATCTCCTTGGCGTCGCTCTTCTGGCGCAGAATCTCGTCGATCTCGGCTTGGCTTTGCATACGCGTTTCCTCCGGTTTGATTATTGTTGGAAGCAACCGATTGTCCTCCCGCATCCGCTGCGCGGCAAGGGCGGTCATATGCGCGCTTCGGTCGCGATGTCGTGACTTGACGGTCCGCGCTTCAGGCAGGACGACACAGATGCAACATGCCATCGCAAGGTGCGGTGGATGGACGCGCTTCGCCGTGACCTCGGATGGGCCTGGGCGATATGTTTCGCGTGTCTGAAGCACTTGAAACATTTTGTGCGTTGCCGCGTTTGGCCTTTGGCCCACTGGGCCGCTGACGCTAGGACTTGATACAAATTTGGCGGCCTCCGATCGGCCGCGAGGGGGCTCAGATGATTTCGACCTGGAGCGAATGGAAGCGCTATCCCCGTCCCGGACGGGGCGAGAACCTCGAGGCGCCGATCTCACCCGGCATTTACGAAGTTCGGATCGCCGGTACCGGCGCGCTCTATTCGTTCGGCGCGGTCGACAATCTGGCGCAGGCGCTGGCGCTGCTGCCGGTCGGCTCCAAATCCTGGTTCGGCCGCCGCGACGCCTCCGACGCGCCCGATCTCGAATACCGGACGTGCGCGACCTCCTCGAAGGCCGGCGCCAAGGCGGCCGCCGAGCGCATGATCGGCCGGCGCGAGACCTATATGAGCGGCGCGGCGTAACTCTTCCGCTCTCGCTTTAACTCCCATCAGATGTGCGTCGCGGGACGGTGCATTGCGCGCCGTCTGCCCCTATATTCCGGGCCGATCCGATCGCCCTAGGGAGTAACGCCATGACACCGACCGCCGCCGCACGCGCCCCGCAAGCCACCGCCACCCTGCGCGACCGGCTGAAGGATCCTTCGTTGCTGAAGGAGGCCTGCTACATCGACGGCACCTGGGTCGGCACGCCGGTCTTTGCCGTCAACAATCCCGCGACCGGCGTCGAGCTCGCAAAAGTCCCGCAGCTCGGCGCGGACGAAACGACCAGAGCGGTTGAAGCCGCCCAGCGCGCCTTCCCGGCCTGGGCCAAGCACACCGCCAAGCAGCGCTCCAACATCCTGCGCAAATGGTTCGAGCTGATCGTCGCCAATCGCGAGGACCTCGCGCTGATCCTCACCTCCGAGCAGGGCAAGCCTCTCTCGGAAGCTCTCGGCGAAGTCGACATCGGCGCCGCCTATATCGAGTTCTTCGCCGAGGAAGCCCGCCGCGTCTATGGCGAGACCATCCCGACGCAGCGGCCCGATGCGCGGCTGCTCGCGATCAAGCAGCCGATCGGCGTCTGCGGCGCGATCACGCCGTGGAATTTCCCGAACTCGATGATCACGCGGAAGGTGTCGCCGGCCCTTGCCGCCGGTTGCACCGTGGTGCTGAAGCCCGCCAACGAGACGCCGCTGTCGGCGCTGGCACTCGCCGTGCTGGCCGAGAAGGCCGGCATCCCCAAGGGCGTGCTCAACATCGTCACGGGCGACGCGCCGCCGATCGGCAAGGTGCTGTGCGAGCATCCGGCGGTGCGCTTCGTCGGCTTCACCGGCTCGACCGCGGTTGGCAAGATCCTCTACCAGCAGGCCTCCGTCGGCGTGAAGCGGCTCGGGCTCGAGCTCGGCGGCAACGCGCCGTTCGTGGTGTTCGACGATGCGGATATAGATGCCGCGGTCGAGGGCGCGATGGTCTCGAAATATCGCAACATGGGCCAGACCTGCGTCTGCGCCAATCGCATCTACGCGCAGGACAAGATCTACGACGAGTTCGTGAAGAAGCTCTCGGCCAAGGTCGCGGCGATGAAGATCGGCGATGGTACCGAGAGCGGCGTCACGCAGGGGCCGCTGATCAACCTGAAGGCGGTCGACAAGGTCGAGCGCCACATCGCGGACGCCGTGAAGCGCGGCGCCAAGATCGTCACCGGCGGCAAGCGCAGCGAGCTCGGACGCTCGTTCTTCGAGCCGACCGTGCTCGCCGACGTCAAGCCGGACTCGCTGGTGGCGCAGGAAGAAACCTTTGGCCCGCTCGCGCCCGTCATCCGCTTCAAGGACGAAGCCGATGTCGTCGCGATGTGCAACGCCTCGCCATTTGGTCTGGCCTCCTACTTCTACTCCCGCGATCTCGGCCGCGTCTGGCGCGTTGCCGAGGCACTGGAATCCGGCATGGTCGGCGTCAACACCGGCCTGATCACCACGGAAGTCGCACCCTTCGGCGGCGTCAAGGAAAGCGGCCTCGGCCGCGAAGGCTCGCGTCACGGCATGGAAGAATATGTCGAGATCAAATACGTGATGATGGCGGGGGTGTAGGCCGCTGCTGCTGCTTCCTCGTCATGGCCGGGCTTGACCCGGCCATCCACGCCCATCACCGCCGCGCAGCACCGCGATCGTGCGGTTCGCGAATGTCAGGCGCTCGGCCATGACCGACACGAAGTAGGTCAGCAGCTTGTGGCTGAGCGCGGGGTCCTCGGTCTTGATCGCATCGAACTGGTGCGTGTTGAGCACGTAGAGCACGCTGTCGACCTCGGCCTGGATCGTCGCGCTGCGCGGTGTGTTCGACACCAGGCCCATCTCGCCGATCGTGGTGTAGCGACCGAGGCTGCGCACGCGCGTGGTGCGATCGTCGTCGGCGGGGACCATGACGCCCACGCGTCCCTCGAGGATGAAATGCATGGAATCTGCGGGGGCACCGGCCTGCACGATGACGTCGCCGGCTTCGACCTCGAGGCGCTGGCAGCGGCGGATCAGTTCGTCGGCGTCGTCCTCGCTGTCGAGTATCCCCGTGAACCAGTCGCGCAGGCTCGCCTCCTCCTGAGCCAGTTCCTGATGCTGCGCGATAAGCTCGTTCTCGCACCACTCCAGCGCATGATCGAGCTCGGGAACAATGGTGACGCCCTCGCCGACGAAGTCGCTGGAGCGCAGTACCTTCTCGGCCGCGGAAGACAGATGCACCAGGATCAGCTCGACACCAAGGTCATGCGCGCTGCGCTTGATCTGCGCAAAGCTGTAGGCCGCTGACGAGTCGACGCCGGTGACGAGCTTGAAGTCGAACAGCAGATAGCGGCACTCAGGGTGTTCCTGCAGCAGCCGCTTGACGTGCTGGTAAAGCCGGTTGGCGGACCCGAAGAACAGATAGCTCTGGAGATTCAGGCCCTGAATCTTGCCGCCGTGAGCGAGCAGCACGTCCTGGTCGTCGCGCGAGCGGTCGAGCGAGGAACGGTATTCCGAGCCGTCGAAACTGTACTTGATCGATTCGACCCTTGCGGCGCTGAACGCAAACGTCGCGCAGCCGATGATCACGCCGATCAGGATGCCCGGCACGAAGCCCCAGGCCACGATGATCACGATGATGGCGATCAGCGAGAGATATTCGAGCTTCGAGAGCCGCTTGCGCGATTCGATGATCCATTTGTGGAGCTGGTCGGCGCCGAGATAGAGCAACAGGCCGCCAAGGACGAATTTCGGGATGAACCCGAGCAGCTCGGGCGCGACCGCGAGCATCAGCAGCGACAGCGCCGCGACCGTGAGGCCGGACAGGCGCCCGCGCCCGCCGCTGCTGTAGTTGAGGAGAGACCGGCTGATCGAGCTGCAGCCGGGGTAGCCGCCCAGCAGGCCGGTCAGGATATTGGCGGCGCCGGTGACGTTCAGCTCGCGCTCCAGATTGGCCTCGCGATGCGTGGCCACCTCGATGCCGGTGGTGTTGAACAGCGTGCTGGAAGCCGTGACGAAGATGACGGCGACGACGTTGCCGAGCAGGTCCGGTATGGCAAACCAGGGATAGCGGGCGAGATCGCCCGTGTGCCAGGGCAGCATGAAGACCGCTTGCGGCGGAGGCTGAAAGGTCCAGCCCAGGGCGCGTGCGTCATCGAACGAAACACCGGTGATCCAGAACGCCAGATGCGCCGTGAGCACGCCGCCGACCAGGATGATCGGCAGTCCGAACGGGCTGCGTGAGCGATGCCAGGTGAGATACAGCACCAGCGCCATCGCGCAGGCAGCTCCCAGCTCCAGCAAAATGGTATGGTCAGCGAATTGCGACAGCGTCGCGAACTGCAACGGGTGGTTGGTGATCACCCGGATCGCGCCGAGGGCGATGAGAAGTCCGGTGGCGCCGAGGAAGCCGCCGACAACGGGATAGGGCACGTAGCGGATGGCGCGGCCGAGCCGCGTCAGGCCCAGCCCGCACAGCACCAATCCTGTCAGCACCGTCGACAGGCCGAGCGTGATCAGGACCGGCGAGAGCAGCGACGTCTGCAGGTTCGCTGCCTCGATGCGCTCGACCACCGAGGCCGCCAGGATGCCGGTCACCGCGGCGGTCGAGCTGTCCGGGGCCGCCACCGCGAAGGGCAGGGAGCTGCCCAGCCCGATGACGACCGCAAGCACCGCGGAGCTGACGAAAGTCGCCGTGATGCCATACGACAAATAGGGTGAGAGCGGCCCGGCAAAGATCAGCAGCGAATAGGACAGCCCGAAGGTGACCGTCAGGACACTGGCGGCGCCTCCGCCCAATATGTCATTCAGCGCACGCTTGAGGGCCGGATTGAATCGCGGAGCCGGACTGAGAACAATTGCTGGATCGGTCACGCCGTTGCGCTCGCTCCTGAAAATTCCTCTCCGAGACGTAGACGACTACAGGCTTAGCGCAACAGGATTCTAGGAATTATGAAATATCCGACAGTTCTGCGGCGAAGACCCGCATTCACGACGTGTGATGCTCAACCATATGGTTGAGGAAGGAACAGATGCACCGGTCCCTCCACGACGGAGTGTAGGGCGGTAGCGGTGCTTAAATCTTCAGCTCAGTCCCGGTCACGCGCCGGTACGCTTCGAGATACCGCTTGCTGGTTGCCTCCACCACGCTCGCGGGCAGCGGCGGCGGCGGGGCGTCGCCGTTCCAGCGGCCGGCGCGGCGCTCGACGTCGAGATAATCGCGCAGCGGCTGCTTGTCGAAGCTCGCCTGCGGCTGGCCGGGCTTGTAGGCGTCGACCGCCCAGAAGCGCGACGAATCCGGCGTCATCACCTCGTCGATCAGGATGATGCGGCCGTCCTTGTCGCGGCCGAACTCGAATTTGGTGTCGGCGATGATGATGCCCTGCTCGCGGGCGAGCTCCTCGCCGAGCGTGTAGATCGCGCGCGTCATGCTCTCGAGCGTGTAGGCAACCTCGTCGCCGACGACCTCACGCATCTTTGCGATGGTGATGTTCTCGTCATGACCGGTCTCGGCCTTGGTGGCCGGGCTGAAGATTGAAGGATCGAGCTTCTCGCTTTCGACCAGACCTGCCTTCAGCTTCTCGCCGGCGAGCGTGCCGCTGGCGGCATATTCCTTCCACGCCGAGCCCGAGAGATAGCCGCGGATCACGCATTCGATCGGGAACACGGTGGTGCGGCGGCAGAGCATGGCACGGCCGAGGATTTCGGCGCGGTGCGGCTTCAAGGCCGGCACGGCCGCGATGATCTCGTCGGTGTCGGCGCTGATCATGTGGTGCGGCACCACGCCTTCGAGCTCGTTGAACCAGAACGCGCTCACTTGCGTCAGCACGGCGCCCTTCATCGGAATAGTCTCGCCCATCACGACGTCGAAGGCGCTGATGCGGTCGGTGGTGACGAGCAGCAGCCGGTCGTCGTCGACGGCGTAAATGTCGCGGACCTTGCCGCGGCCGATCTTGGGCAGGGGCAGGTCGCTGGAGAGCATGGTGGTCATCGGCAAAGCTTTCGCAGGCAGGGCCTTCGGGCAAAAAATCCGGCCGCACCGGACAGCGCGGCCGGAACCGGGATTAGCCTATTCCGGCAGCGGAATGAACTCATGTTCCTGCGGAACCGCGGCGAAGCGGCCGGTTTTCCAGTCCTGCTTGGCCTGCTCGATCCGCTCCTTGCTGGAGGAGACGAAATTCCACCAGATGTGGCGGGGGCCCTCCAGCGCATCGCCGCCGAGAAACATCATCCGCGTCGGCCTCACGGCCTTCACGGTGATGCGATCGCCGGGCCGGAAGATCAGCAGCCGCGGCCCCTCGTAACGCTCGTTCGCGATCTCGACCTCGCCGTCGACCACGTAGATCGCGCGCTCCTCGTGGTCAGGATCGAGCGGCACGGTCGCGCCCGCGGCCGCCGTGACCTCGGTATAGAACCAGGGCGAGACCATGGACACCGGCGAGGTAATGCCGAAGGCCGAGCCTGCGATCACCTTCGCGGTGAAGTCGCGTTCGGAGATAACAGGCAGGTCAGCGGCCCCATAATGCTGAAACGACGGCGCGATCTCTTCCGATCCGGCCGGCAGCGCGATCCAGCTTTGCAGGCCCAGCATCTTCTGACCCGAGGCGCGCTGCACGTCGGGCGTGCGCTCGGAATGCGCGATGCCGCGCCCGGCGGTCATCAGGTTCATCGCGCCGGGCTGGATCTCCTGAATGTTGCCTTCGCTGTCGCGATGCATGATCGCGCCGTCGAACAGATAGGTGACGGTGGCAAGCCCGATATGCGGATGCGGCCGCACGTCCATGCCCTTGCCGGAGACGAACTGCACCGGTCCGAAATGATCGAAGAAGATGAAAGGCCCGACCATCTGCCGCTTGCCATGCGGCAGTGCGCGGCGCACGGCAAATCCGTCGCCGAGGTCGCGCGTGCGCGGCACGATGACGAGATCGAGCGCGTCGCAGGACAAGGGATCGCCGAGCACGGGATCGTTGGAGGGCTGCCAGCTCATGGTGGACTCCTTCTTTCTTGCGGCGATCTTAACAGGATTTGACGCCCCCGTCGCGACGCCTCCGCATCGCCGCGACGGTCTATTTGCCGTCATCGTGCGATATCGGCGATACCTAATCCGGAAACAGGGGCGGGCGATGGTTTCTCTGATGTGTTTCATCTTGAAAAGCGCGGCCTGACGAAGGATGTTCGGCTGATCTCAACCGCGACCGATCGCATCACCCGATGACCCTTGCCGCAACAGAGCTTGCCTTTCGCGCTGCGTCCGTGGCGCTGTTGCTGGTGCTGGCGGCGTCCCTGCTGTCGGATTTCCGCAATGTGCTTGCAGCGCGGCTCGGCGCTGCCTTCGCGCTCGGCTCGGCCGCGCATGCGGCGAGCTATTCGGTGGACGTAACGTCACGGATCCCGCTCCTGCATGCACCGCTGATCGCGTTGTCGACCGGCGATATCGTGGTGTTCTGGCTGTTCACACGGTCCTTGTTCGACGACGAATTTCGCCTGCGCTGGTGGCACGGATGGGTCTGGGCGCTGGTGACCGCCTTCAGCTTTGCAGGCTGCGTCTGGATTGCACCTAGCGGCCATGTGCGGTTCTCGGTGACGCTGGTCAATCTGATCGTGCTCGGTTTCATCGCGCTCGCGGTTGGGCAGATGATTGCCTCGTGGCCGGCCGACCTGGTCGAGCGCCGCCGCCGTGTTCGTGTCTTCATCGTCTGCGCAACCGCGCTCTATGGCGGACTGAGCGCGGTGCTCCAGATCGCTGTCGCCGGCTACCACGTCGGCGATGTCGCCGAAACCATCAACGCCGGCGTGCTCGCCTGCACCGTCGCAGCGATCGTCTATGCCATGATGCGCGTTGACGGGGCGGATCTGTTTCCGGCCGCGGCGGAGCCCGCACCGCCGATTGTTTTCAGTCAGTCTGCGGCCGATGACGCCGCCGACCAAAAACTCGTCGAAACCTTGATGCGGCTGATGGCGGACGAGCGGATCTATCGCCAGGAGAACATCACCATCGGCGTGCTGGCGGGCCGGCTCAAGATCCCCGAATACCGGTTGCGCCGGTTGATCAACCAGCGGCTCGGCTATCGCAACTTTAATGTGTTTCTGAACAACCACCGGATCGAGGAGGCCAAGGCCGCGCTCGCCGATCCCACCCAGGCCGAGGTTCCCGTCATCACCATCGCCATGGACGCCGGCTTCCAATCGCTCGGGCCGTTCAACCGCGCCTTCAAGGCGATCACGGGCCTGACGCCAACGGAGTACCGGCGGCTCAAGGCGGAAGCGGCCTGATATTTATCCATTTGAAATCACGCAATAATTCCAGAATCGGCTAGCCCCGGTCAGTTTCAGTAGGGTCGTTTTTCAAATCCGGCGAGCGCGCATCGCGGCGCTCCGGCTTCCTGTCCGGCACTCGCCCCGAAGCCGGAGAAAGCCCGTGACCCGCCGCAGCAAGATCATCCTCCTCGCCACCACCATTGCCTGTGCAGGCCTCGCGCTCGGCGCGGCGCGGGCCCGCGACGTACCCAAGGTCGCCACCGGCTTCATCGCCGATATCCTCTGCTCGGAAACCTTCGTCTCGGGCTTCGATGTCAGGCGTAACCTCGCCGAGACTACCGATGCGATGCCGGGCACCGGTCTGCTCACCTGGGCGATGGACTTTCAGGTCGACCGCGTCCGCAAGGACGTCACGGTGACGCTGTTCGGCATCGGCCGCAGCCATGCCGTCTATCGTGAGGGGCTCGGCTGCACGCTCGATCATGGCGCTGATATCGCCGACGTCGTGTTGCCGCCAGACGACAAACAGCCGGCGTTGCTCCCCGAGATCGCCGGACCTTCGATCGTGCCGCCGCAGAGCCCGGAGCTGTCAGCCGCGCTCGACCGCGCTTTCACTGAACCTGCGCAACCGCCCCATCGCCGGACCCGCGCGATCGTGGTCATGAAGTCAGGCCGCATCATCGCCGAGCGCTATGCGGATGGCGTCGGACCGGAGACGCCGCTGCTCGGCTTCTCCATGACGAAATCGGTGATCTCGGCTTTGATCGGCGTGCTGGTGCGCCAGGGCAAGTTGAAGCTCGACGGGCCGGCGCCGGTCGCGGCCTGGCAGGACCAGAATGATCCGCGCCACGCCATCACCGTCGATCAGCTGCTGCGCCACACCGCAGGCCTTGCGCTTGGAAGCTCGTTGCAAGCCTCGCTCGGCTCCGCCTTCGAGCCGGTCAATCGCATGAAATTCACCGAAGACGACATGGCCGCCTATGCCGCGAGCATCCCGCTCGCGACCGCGCCGGGCACCGTGTGGAATTATCACGACGGCAACACCATCATGCTCGCGCATCTGATCCGCAACGCTGCCGGCGGCAATCCCGCAGATGCGCTCCGCTTCGCACGCCGCGAATTGTTTGCCCCGCTCGGCATGCGCCGCGTCACGCTCCAGCTCGACGGCGCCGGCACGATCGAAGGCTCAAGCGGGATGCTGGCCCCCGCGCGCGACTGGGCGCGTTTCGGCCAGCTCTATCTCAATGACGGCGTTGCCGGTGGCAGGCGCATCCTGCCCGAGGGCTGGGTGAACTACTCGGCCTCAGCGACGCCGAATGCCTGGGTCGGCATCGGCGCCGGCTTCTGGACCAACCAGGGCGACAGTTTTGGCGCGACCCTCCGCATCAAGCACGGTTGGCCACGCGATGCCTTCTTCGCCAAGGGCACGATCGGGCAGTACACGATCATCATTCCCTCGGAGCGGCTGGTGATCGTGCGGTTGGGTCGCTCGCCGAACGGTCCGCCGCCGGAAGCGGATGGCGTGTTCGATCTCGTGCGCGACGTGATTGCGGCAACACGCGAGAAGGGGAAGATTGCGGGGGTGAATTGAGGTCTCTCTTACCCTCCCTTGAGGAAGGGTCAGAGGGAGCGCCGCTGCGGGAATTCGAATCTACGACCTTCCCAGCTCGGTCGCCTTCGCCACGCGATCGAACCGCTCCAGCGTCATGATCGCATCGGCAAACTTCTCCGCCCGCGCGTTCAGCACCGGGCGCGCCAGTGTCAGAAATTTCTGCTGCATCGCCTGTGCGTCTGGAAACGAGGTCGGCTCGCCGGAGGGATCGGCGTAGAGGCGCTCGTGCACACCGTCATCGGTCGTGATGCTGACGCGCGCACCAAAGGGGTGGGTGCGGCCGACCTCGAGCCGGTCGTCCTGCACCACGTCGAACTTGTCGGCGAGCGCGTCGATCGCGGCATCGCCGAGGCGGTTGTAATCGTCCCAGCCGAACGAGCCCTGGTCGAGCGCGAGCGCGCCGGTGAAGAACATCGAGAACTGGCCGCCGACGATCGAGGTGGGATGCCGCTTGGTCGCGGCGTCGCCGGTCAGCGTGATGCCGTTGCGGTGCAGGCCGATCTCGACGCGCTTGACCTGGTCGGGTGTCAGATTGTGCTCGCGCCGCATCGCGATCAGCGCGTCGATCGCGGCGTGGGTGTAGCGGCAGCTCGGATACGGCTTCACGCCGATCTTCATCGTCTCGTAGGTGTTGCCGAGCCCGGCGACCGCCTTGTCCGGATGCGGATCGTCGGTATAGCCGGCGAGCAGGCCGTGCTTGCCTTCGACCGATTCGGCCGAGCCGACGAAATCGTTGCGCGCCAGTGTCGCGGCGATCACGCCGTTCATCGCGGCGGCGCCGACCTGGTAGCGCTTGTTCCAGGCGCCGTTGACCAGGAATTGCAACGAGCCCGAGGCCTGGCTGCCGGAGACGCCGAAGGCGGCGATGATCTGTTGCTCGGAGAGGCCGAACAGCTTGCCGGCCGCCGCGGCCGCGCCATAGGTGCCGGCGGTGGCGGTCGGGTGGAAGCCGCGCGCATAATGCGAGGTCGGATCGAGCGCGTTGCCGAGCCGGCAGCAGACTTCATAGCCCGCCACGATCGCGGTCAGCACGTCGCGGCCGGAAGCGCCGACCATCTCGCCGACGGCGAAGGCGGCCGGGACCACCGGCGCGCTCGGATGCAGCGAGGAATCGGCGTGAGTGTCGTCGAAATCGAGCGAATGGCCGAGCGCGCCGTTGAGCAGCGCCGCAACCGCCGGGGTCCAGGTCTTGGTGTCGCCGAACACGGTGGATTCGCCCTTGGTGTCGAGCGCGAGCGCCTCCAGCATCTTCAGGATCGACGGGGTCGATTCCGCCTCGCTGCGGGCCCGGATGGCGCTGCCGAGGAAGTCCAGCGTCAGCACCTTGGCGCGATCCAGCACCTCCGCTGGAATATCGTCAAATTTCAGATTGAAGACGTAGGCGGCGAGCGTTGCGGTTTCGTTGGCCATCGTGTTTCCTCGTTTTGGCGCGCAAGTTAGGCGGGCTGATTTGGCCTTTCAAGCGGCCTTGGGGCCGCGGGCATCAGCCATGCTTTTGCCTGGCTCGAGAGATCGGAACGTTTGACCATGGCATTGGCGGGAAAGCTGTTCGACCGGATCCGGTCGCGGCGGACGCAATTGGGACTGGCGATCCGGGTCACCGTGGCGGCCACCGCGGCCTATGCCATCGCCACCGCGCTGCATCTGCTGTTGCCGCTCTGGGCGGTCCTGACCTCGCTGATCGTGACCCAGATGAGCGTCGGCCGCTCGCTGAAGGCGACGCGCGACTACATGCTCGGCACCATCGGTGGCGCCATCTATGGCGGCGCCATCGCGATCCTGATCCCTTATTCGAGCGAAGCGGGCCTGCTCGGCCTGCTGGTGCTCTCGGTCGCCCCGCTGGCCTTCATCGCCGCGATCAATCCGAGCCTCAGCGCGGCCACGGTGACGGCGGTGATCGTGCTGCTGGTTCCGACCATGCATCACTCCGATCCCATGACCTCGGCGATCGACCGGGTCAGCGAGGTCGGGGTCGGCGCCATCACCGGGCTGCTGGTTTCGTTCCTGGTGCTGCCCTCCCGCGCGGTGCGGCAGATCCGCGCCGCCGCGGCAAAGCTGCTCGAACTGATTGCCGATGCGTTCGCCGAACTGCTCGCCGGCCTCACGCGCGGCCGCGACAACGACGCGCTGCACCGGATCCAGGACGGCATCGGCACGGCGATGGTCGGGCTCAATGCGATCGGCGCCGAAGCCGAGCGCGAGCGCGCCGCGCGTCTGTCGGGCGGGCCCGATACCGGCCCGCTGTTGCGCACGGTCCTGCGCCTGCGCCACGACGTCGTGATGATCGGCCGTGCCACCGTGGTGCCGCTGCCTGTCGACGTGCAGATGCGGCTCGCAGCTCCCTTGACGGAAGTCTCGACCGTGATCGCGCGCTTCCTGCGTTCGGCCGCCGCGGCCTTGCGCGAGGGCACTGGCGCGCCGCCGATCCATCCCGTCCACGTCGCGCTCCAGCATTATGCCGAGGCGGTCGCCGCCGTGCGTCAGGACGGACTGATCCGCGGTCAGCCCGGCGACACCGCCGAACGCTTCTTCGCGATCGGTTTCTCGCTGGAGCAGATGCACCAGAATCTCTGCGATCTCGACCGCGTCGTCGGCGAATGGTCGGAGGCGGCGGTTGATCGGCCGGTGCGCAAGGGTGTGTGAACTACCGCTTCGTCAGGCCCTTGCCCTGAATGCGCCAGACCAGGAGGTCGATGCGGTCCTGGCCGAAGAACGGCTCGTTCTCGAATACGAAAGTCGGCACGCCCCAATGGCCTGATGCCGCGTGGTCCTTTTCGTTCTCCGCGATCACCTGCTCGTAGCGATCGGCGTCAGCTTTGATCGCATCATCCATCGCGGCGAGGTCGAAGCCGGCCTTTCCGGCGGCGCGCGCGAGATGATCGCCCTCGTTCCATCCCGCCACCGAGCCGTCCCAGAGCACGCGCGCGATCGCGGCTGTGAAATCGAGCGAGCGGCCCTCGAGCTGCGCCATGGCGCCGAGCCGGGTCAGGCGGTGGATGTACGGCTGCTCGGCCGCGACATCGAATGTCACCTTGTCCTGGACGATCGGATCGGGCCTCGGAAAGCGGAACGGAATGCCCTCGTGCTGCGCCACGCGCGTGCTGTCGAGTACCACATAGCGAATGAAGTTCGGGCTGGCCTTCTTGAAGAAGCCGGGCACGCGGACCGCGAGCGGATAGACCGGCCGCAGATTCACCGCGAGGTCATAATCTTCGACGAGCTTCAGCGTCTTCGGCAGTGCCAGATAGCTGAACGGGCTGCGGAAGGAGAAGAAGAGGTCGACAGAGAGTGTCATCGGGCCGGCTCCGCGATGCGTCCCATCATGCCGCGGACCACGAGCTTGTGGAAGGGCATGATGAGCGTGAGATAGGTGCGTCCGAGCAGATTATGCGTCCGCACCAGCGTGGTCGAGGTCACCCTGCGGTCCGCCGCCGTGCCCGCGACATCGACCACGATGCGGAAATCGAGGTGGGAATCGTCGAAGCCGGCGACCAGCCGCTCCGGCGTCTCGCTCAGCACCGGAAACAGGCCGATCAGCCCGCCCGGCGCCGGCGCGCCTTCGCCCGATGTCTTCAATCCGAACGGGCTCACCAGGATGTTGCGCAGGCGTATCAGCGCATCGATCCAGCGCGGTCCGTGCAGCACCATCCGTGTGCAGGCCTCGCGGGCATTCACTGCCGCTGCGCCGATCTCGACGCGAAACGCGTCGATGAACTGCGCGCCCGCCAGCACGGCACCGGCATCGACCTCAGGCGTGATTTCGCGGACTGTCCCGTTCATGCCGCCAATCTGCGCGTCAGCAACCGGAAGCGCAAGATCAGAAGGCCAGCATAGACGAACGATCCGATCGACAGCCCGATCCAGACGCCGACCGCGCCGAGATGGGCGTGGAAGGCAAGCCACCAGGCGATGGGAAAGCCGACGCACCAATAGCCGATCGCCGCGAACACCAGCGTCATCCTGGTGTCATTGATGCCGCGCAGGGCGCCGCCCATGATGGTCTGGAGCGCATCGGCGATGAAGAAGGTCGCGCCGACCAGCAGCAGCGTCGCGGTCAGCTCGACCGTTGCCGCCCCGGTCTCGCCGTGGCCGAAAAACAGCCGCCCGAGCTCGTAGCGGCCGAGGATGATGGCGACGGTCAGCGCGGAGACGAACGCGATCCCGAGCACGGAAGCAACCAGGCCAGCGCGGCGCACCGCGGCCGGGTCGTTGCGGCCGAACGCGTGGCCGACCCGCACCGTCGCGGCCATGCCGATGCCGAGCGGGACCATGAACAGCACAGCCGTGACCTGGAGCGCGATCTGGTGCGCGGCGAGCGCCGCTGTCGAGATCAATCCCATCAGCAGTGCGGCCGATGAGAACAGGCCGTATTCCAGCAGCAGGGAAAACGAGATCGGCGCACCGATCGCAATGAGCCGCCGCATCAGGGGCCAGTCGATCCGCCACAGGCGCGCAAGCGGCTGGTAATCGGCAAACGGCTTTCGCCATGCGGCGATGGCCAGCGCAGCGAGAAAGGTGCCGAGATTGACCAGCGCGGTCGCAAGCCCCGCGCCGAACAGGCCGAGCTGCGGCAGGCCGAACAGGCCATGGATCAGGGCATAGACCAGCGCGGCATTGACGGGGATCGCCGCGAGCGTGATCCACAGCGGCGCCTGCGGCCGGTTCACCGCGCTCATCATGCTGCGCAGCGCGATGAAGCCGAGCGCCGGCGCGATGCCCCAGGCCAGCCCGTTCAGATAGCGCTGGGCGAGCGCGGCGGACTGCGGCGCCTGGCCGAGCGCAAGCAGGATCTTTTCGCCGTAGAGCGGCGAAGCCATCATCGGCAGCGAGATCAGGAACGAGACCCACAGGCCGACGCGCAAGGCGTGTCGAAGCCGTTTGACGTCGCCCGCGCCGAACGCCTGTGCGGCCAGCGGCGATACCGCGGTCACCAGCCCGAGCCCGAAGGTGAAGCTGACGAAATAGACCGTATGCGCCAGCGCGGCCGCGGCGACCGCGTCCTCACCGAGCCTGCCGATCATCGCGAGGTCGGTCGTGATCATCGCGATCTGCCCGAGCTGCGTCAGCATCATCGGCACGGCCAGCCGCAACGTCTCGACGAACTCTTCGGCGAGATGATTCGGCGGCGCGCCGGCTTGCGGCTGCGATTGATGTTGGACGGTATCGAGCATGGCGGGCTCATTAGCACGGCCGAGCGACGAAAACATGGCCCGTGCTTCTTCTCCCTCGCCCCGCTTGCGGGAGAGGCGAAGAAAGAAGCCTCAGCTCTTTCGTTCCGGCACGCGCTTGATCTTGGCACCCAGCGCATTCAGCCGTTCCTCGATGCGCTCGTAGCCGCGCTCGATCTGGTCGGCGTTGTTGATCGTGGAGGTGCCCTCGGCGCAGACCGCCGCGAGCAGCATCGCCATGCCGGCGCGGATGTCGGGCGAGGTCATCGGCGCGCCGCGCAGGCGGCTGGGGCCTGCGATGATGGCGCGGTGCGGATCGCACAGCACGATTCGCGCGCCCATCGCGATCAGCTTGTCGACGAAGAACATCCGCGATTCGAACATCTTCTCGAACATCAGGATCACGCCCTCACATTGCGTGGCGGTGACGATCGCGATCGACATGAGGTCGGCCGGGAAGGCGGGCCAGGGCTGGTCTTCCAGCTTCGGCACGTGGCCGCCGAAATCGTCCTGGATCTTCAGCGTCTGGTTCGAGGGCACGATGAGATCGTCGCCCTCGACGCGGCAGACGATGCCGAGCCGCTCGAAGCCCATGCGGATCGAGCGCAGATGCTCGACGCCGGCGCGTGTGATGCGAAGCGGCGAGCGCGTCACGGCGGCAAGCCCGATCAGCGAGCCGACCTCGATATGGTCGGGCTGGATCCGGTAGGTGGTGCCGCCCAGCGTCGCCGGTCCGTGCACGATCATGGTGTTGGTGCCGATGCCCTCGATCCTGGCGCCGAGCGCGACCAGGAAATTGGCGAGATCCTGCACATGCGGCTCGGAGGCGGCGTTGCGCAAATAGGTGACGCCGTCGGCGGCCACCGCCGCGACCAGTGCATTCTCGGTCGCGGTGACGCTCGGCTCGTCCAGGAACACGTCGGCGCCGGCGAGCCTTGCCGCGCGGAATTCGAGCCGGTCGGTCGCCGTGACCTTGGCCCCCAGCTGTTCGAGCGCCAGCACGTGCGTGTCGAGGCGACGGCGGCCGATGACGTCGCCGCCGGGCGGCGGCAGCATCACCTCGCCGCAGCGGGCGAGCAGCGGGCCGGCCAGCAGGATCGAGGCACGGATGCGCACGCACAGCTCGGGATCGAGGTCGGCTGCGCGGATGCTCTTGGCGTGAATCCGAAGCGTATTGCGCGCGGTCCATTCCGCCGCCGCGCCGACCGAGCGGATCAGCTCGACCAGCGTCTCGGTGTCGCGGATCCGCGGCACATTCTCCAGCGTCACCGGATGCTCGGTGAGCAGGGCAGCGGCGATGATCGGCAGCGCCGAATTCTTGTTGCCGGACGGCTCGATCGAGCCCGAGAGCCGGTGACCGCCCTCGACGATGTACTGGATGGGCGCCACGGGGTTCTCGCTGTCCTGTTGAGTGGGCGGGGCTGCTTTGAAGCTGAAAATACAGAGAAACGAGCAGGGTAGCAATTCGGGCTTGATGACTACCAGGAAGGTGGTGCTCGCGGGGGAGGGCCGGGGAGAGGGTGTTTCCGCGGTGGGATTGTCGAGATTTACGCAGAGCATCCCGGCGAAGAGAAAACCCTCATCCGGCGCGCGCGGGACGACGCTTCGCATCGTCCGGGGCGGGTCGGCCCCTCCCGCAAGCGGGGAGAGGCGCAGCAAGCCCTAGATATCGATCGTCGCGCTCAGCGAATGTTCCTGGATGAAATCGCGGCGCGGCTCGACCACGTCGCCCATCAGCTTGGTGAAGATGTCGTCGGCCTCGTCGACCTCCTTGACCTTCACCTGCAGCAGCGAGCGCGCATTGGTGTCCAGCGTCGTTTCCCAGAGCTGCTCCGGGTTCATCTCGCCCAGTCCTTTGTAGCGCTGCAGGGTGACGCCCTTGCGGCCGGCGTCGGTGACGGCTTCGAACAGGTCGACCGGGCCGTAGACCATGTGCTCGGTGTCCTTGCGGCGCAGCTTGCCCGGGCGGGCATAAACGTCCTGGAGCTTCACCGTGTACTCGTCGAGCTTGCGGGCTTCGACCGAACCCAGGAAGGCGTCGTCGATGAGGGCGGCTTCCTTGACGCCGCGCACCGTGCGCTCGAACTGGAAGCCCTGGCCTTCAACGTATTGGCCGACCCAGCCGCGCTCGACCTCGTCGGCGAGCGTGTCGAGCCGGGCGGCGATGTATTGCGCGGCCGCTGCGGCCTTCTCCGGGTCGCCGTAGATTGCCTTGTTGAGCACGCCGGTGATGGCGGCCTGCTCGATCACCTTGCGATTGTAGCGGGTGTGCAGGCTGCGCAGGATGCCGCGGACGGCGCGGGCGTCGTCGATCAGCGAACGCAGGTCGCGGCCGGTGCGATCGCCGCCGGTGCCCGGAATATAGACGCAGTCGTCGAGTCCGGTGTCGATCAGATAATCCTCGAGCGCCCGCTCGTCCTTGAGGTACTGCTCGGACTTGCCGCGGTTGACCTTATACAGCGGCGGCTGGGCGATATAGAGATAGCCGCCGTCGATGATCTCGCGCATCTGGCGGTAGAAGAAGGTGAGCAGCAGCGTGCGGATGTGGGCGCCGTCGACGTCGGCGTCCGTCATCACGATGATCTTGTGATAGCGCAGCTTCTCGATCGAGAACTCGTCGCTGATGCCGGTGCCGAGCGCGGTGATCAGCGTGCCGATCTGCTCGCTGTGCAGCATCTTGTCGGGACGCACGCGTTCCACGTTGAGGATCTTGCCGCGCAGCGGCAGCACGGCCTGGAATTCACGGTTGCGGCCCTGCTTGGCACTGCCGCCTGCCGAGTCGCCCTCGACGATGAAGAGTTCAGACTTGGCCGGATCTTTTTCCTGGCAGTCGGCGAGCTTGCCGGGCAGCGACGAGACCGAGAGCGGGCTCTTGCGCGTCAGCTCGCGCGCTTTGCGCGCGGCTTCGCGGGCAGCGGCGGCCTGGATCACCTTGCCGACGATCATCTTGGCCTCGGACGGGTGCTCCTCGAACCAGGCCTGGAGCGCTTCGTTGAGGACGTTCTCGACCACGGGACGCACTTCCGAGGACACCAGCTTGTCCTTGGTCTGCGACGAGAATTTCGGATCGGGCACCTTCACCGACAACACGGCGGTGAGGCCTTCGCGGCAGTCGTCGCCGGTCAGCGCGATCTTTTCCTTCTTGGCGTGGGCCTCGGCATAGCCGTTGACCTGGCGCGTCAGCGCGCCGCGGAAGCCGGCGAGATGAGTGCCGCCGTCGCGTTGCGGGATGTTGTTGGTGAAGCACAGCACGTTTTCGTGGTAGCTGTCGTTCCACCACAACGCGGCCTCGACGCCGATGCCGTTGGCTTCCGCGCGCACCATGATCGGTGCCGGCACGATCGCCTTCTTGTTGCGGTCGAGATATTTGACGAATTCCTCGACGCCGCCCGAATAGTGCATCTCCTCGCGCTTCTCGACCGCGTGACGCATGTCGGAGAGGGCGATGTTGACGCCGGAGTTGAGGAAGGCGAGCTCGCGCAGCCGGTGCTCCAGCGTCGCGAAATCATATTCGATGTTCTTGAAAGTCTCGGTCGAAGCCTGGAACGTCACCTCGGTGCCGCGTCGGCCCGGCGCATCTCCGACCACCACCAGCGGTGCGACCGCATCGCCATGGGCGAATTCGATGTAGTGCTCCTTGTTGTCGCGCCAGATGCGC
Organism: Bradyrhizobium sp. A5; assembly: GCF_042076515.1. Lineage (NCBI taxonomy): Bacteria > Pseudomonadati > Pseudomonadota > Alphaproteobacteria > Hyphomicrobiales > Nitrobacteraceae > Bradyrhizobium > Bradyrhizobium sp. A5. Next base: position 188,279 of record NZ_CP148990.1, read on the forward strand.
AAGCCGAGCTTGCTCGACAGCGCGTTGACGACGGAGACGCCGACGCCGTGCAGACCGCCGGAGACCTTGTAGGAATTCTGGTCGAACTTTCCGCCGGCATGGAGCTGGGTCATGATGACCTCGGCGGCCGAGATGCCTTCGCCCTTGTGGATGTCGACAGGAATGCCGCGGCCGTCGTCGCGCACGGTGACGGAATTGTCGGCATTGAGGATCACGTCGACGCGCGTGGCGTGGCCCGCGAGCGCTTCGTCGATCGCGTTGTCGACGACCTCGTAGACCATGTGGTGCAGGCCGGAGCCGTCGTCGGTGTCGCCGATATACATGCCCGGGCGCTTGCGGACAGCATCGAGACCCTTGAGCACGCGGATCGATTCCGCCCCGTAATCGCTTGGATTTGAGGGCTCGTTTTCGGCAGGCGTCTGCCGAGCAGGTTCTGTCATGAGAGGCCTTCGAGATGTCGCCCGAATCAGCCGCGCAAAAGGCGCTGATTTGCAGGCTATTTGTGCCATGAAAGACAGCTTGCGCCTAGCGCAAAGTATCCTCCAGCAACCCTTTGATCAAATAGGGGTTTTTTGCCGGTTTTCAAGGCGGTTGGAGGCCGTTTTTGGGCGCTGCGAAAAGCGCGATTCGCAGGGCTGTTCCGGGTCGCTCGAAGGCGTGGATTTTGCGGGGCGGCCGGATGGTTCCGAGGCGCCTGGAGCGCCTCGGAGGACGGACGGGTTCAGTACATCTGAAGCGGCAGCACGTCTCCGCTCGGACCCACCATGAGGCCCCAGGCATCGCCGGCGGCGACCGTGAGGGTCTCGGTACGGGCCGGGCGTCCGGGCATTCGCAGCGCGTATTGGTACGTGCCGGGCGGCAGGTCGAGCATCGGACCCTTCGGCGATTGCGGACCGCCGGCGCCGGCCGCGATCTTGATGGTCTGCTTGTTGATCGTCAGCGCAGCTTCCTTTGGCCCGATATTGCCAAGCATCAGCCTGGCCTGGCCGGGCCTCGGCATGATGTCCGCCTGGGTCGCGGCATCCGGATTCTTCTGCACCAGGCTGACCGTGGTCTCGCCCTTGGCGCGGCCGAGCTTGAGCGTGGCCGGGCCTTGCGGCGAGGTGAAGTCGATCTGCGCGCGCTCCGCGGACACGGTCGCACCGTCGGCCTTTTCCTGCCAGCCGAGCCTGGAAAGCTCCGCGCGGTAGAACGCCAGGACGTCGCCGAGCGGGGCCGGGATGCTGGCTGCCAGCTCGCGGCGGAACGGAATCTCGCTGCCTGGCAGTTTCGTGGTGGCAAGCGAGGTCGACGAGCGCTGTGTCGGCACGGGGAGTTGGGATTCGCTGTCGGGCTTGAGCGGCTCGGAGGACTTCGCCTCGGAAGATCTGGCCTGCACCTCCGGAGTGGCCTCCGGCTTGGCGGCAGCCACCATAAGGCCGGAACCGTTGGCGCGGACATTCACCTTCGGGCCCATCTGCATCACGGTCATCGAGATCGACTTGCCGCTCCTGGAAAACTCCATCATCGCCATGTTGGGCTGGTTGATGACGGAGGGCTGCTCTTTCCAGCCTGCGGGCTCCAGCGCCGCGCGATAGAACGCGGTGAGCGCCTTCACACTCGAGGTGGATGAGAATTCCAGCTGGCCGTTGTCGCCTTCGAACTTCACGCCCTCGGCGTTTTCGGGCAGCGGCAGCGGCGTCTTGCTGTCGGCGAGCGGATTGAGCGGCGTATCGGACAGCGCGGCCGCCTGCACCTTGCGCCTCGCTTCGTCGGCGGCGATCATCTGCTTGGCGACGGATGTTGCGTCGCTGAAGAATCTGTCGTCGGCTTCCTTCTTCGCCCTGGCGCGGGCCGCAAGCGCCGATTCCTTCACCTGCGCGGTCAGGCTGATCATGGTGAAATCATATTTGCGGCCGACCCGCAGCAAGCCGGTTTCCTCTGCCGTGGAGATCCTGATCGCCACCTCGTCGCCAGGCGCGAGCGGCGCGTTTCCATCCTCCTGCCAGCCGCGCGCGGCGAGTTCGCGATGATAAAAGGCGAGTACGGCGGGCAGCTCGGCCGTCGCGGCGGCCGTCATCTCGTGCTTGTTGGAGCTGGCGCTGCCCACGCCCGCCGCCCGCCTGGTGAAGCTCGGCCGGGGCAGGCCGGCGATATCGCTGTCGGCCTTGAGATCGACGGGAAGCGCGAAGGGCGCGACCCGGATGTCGACATTGGTCCGGCCGTCGTCGCGGCGCGTCAGCGTCAGCATGACGGGCTTCTGCTTGTAGAAGCCCGTCACCTCGTCGTCGGCATGGTCGTAGAACGCGCGCACGCCGTTCGGAATAGTCTCGTCAAGGCCGGCATTGGTCCAGCGTGCGGCCGCCTCGGGCGTGAGTTTCCGCCAGCCGATCGCATTCATCTGGCTGGCGTAGAAATCCGATGTCGCATTGAGCGCCGCAGGGGCGATGCAGCCGAGATAGGGCCGGGTGCCGTCGAACACGATGTCGCTGGCGCCTTCGGGAAACGGCACATTCGAATAGATGCGGTCGGTCGTGTAGTTGACGACAGACTGGTCGGGCCGGCCGGGCGCCTGCGTGAAATGAACCGAGAGGCCCTGCCGTCCCTTCTTCAATTTCAACGTAGTGCTCGTCTCCTCCAGCGGCATCACATAGGGCACCCATCCGTTGGCGCTCAGGAGTTTCCGGACCGCGGGCAATGTCACTGCGGCCGGCGTCGGCACACGATATTCGACCCGGTAAGGATCGGGACGCGAGGTGTCTTCCACCGCGCCTTCCAGCTGCGGCAGCGCGTGGACGTCGACGATGCCCCCGTCGGCAGCCGCCGCGATCGAGCAGCTCGCCGTCAGGAAGAGGCCGCACACAAGCAGCCGCCAGCGTGCCGGGACTTGCGTCCCGCGCGGGATCATCGGCATCGTCAAAGCTCCTGGATTTCGCGCGGGTCATCATTCCTCGCGCAATTGCGGGCCGCGACACCGTCGGCGCGGCCTCGAACGAGAAGTCGCGGCAGAAACCCGTGAGGTTCAATACAGCTGGAGCGGCGACCATGCCTCGCCGCCGCGCCCGACCGTGAGCTCCCAGGTGTCGCCGGCGGCGAAGGTGAGGATGTTCGTGGTGACTGCATGGCCCGGGACGCTCAGTTCATAGGAATATCTGCCGGGCGGCAGATCCAGCGCCACCGCGTTGGCGCCGCCCGCGCGCCGGATGGTTCGCTCGTGGATCGTGAGCACCGCTTCGGTCTCGCCGATATTGCTGAACACCACTTTGGCCTGGCCCGGCTCGGGCATGACGTTCGCCCTGGTCGCCGTCTCCGTATTCTTCTGCACGAGATTGACCAATGTGCTGTTGTCGTTGCGGTGCAGCTCCAGCGTCGCCTGTCCCAGCGGGGAGGCGAAGGCGAGCTGCGCGTGATCGGCGGTGATCACTGCGCCATCGGTCTTTTCCTGCCAACCGAGCTTGCCGAGTTCGGTGCGGTAGAAGGCGAGCACGTCGCCAAGCCTGGCGGGCACGGTGGCGTCGAGCCTGGTGCGCAGCGGCGCCTCGAAGCCGCTCGCCACCGTGGTGTGGATTCCTCGGTAGCTGTAACGGGTCGGTGCGGGCAGCCTGGCGTCGGGATCCGGCGTGAGCCCGGCCGAAAACAGCGCCGACAGATGCGGCACCCAGGCGCTGGCACTTGCGGCGAGCATGCAGCTCGCGAGCAGGACAAGGCCGCACGCAAACGCCAGCCATCGTGCCGGGACTTGCGCCCCGGGCGTTACCGTCCGCATCTCACTCTCCAGGGATATCGCGCGTGATGTCATCGCGACTGCAGCGGCTGCGACACCGTCGGCGCGGCCTCTGGCAACTAGTCGTGAGGAGAATGGGGCAGGTTCAAGGGCGGCGGTTGGAGACCCGTCCGCTCTCGACGTCAAAGATCTCGCCTCCGGCGCCGATATCGGCGAAGGCGGCCGGATCCGCGCCGGTCAGCCACACCTGTGCGCCGAGCTTGCGCAGCTCGTCGAACAGCGCGGCGCGCCGGTTCGGATCGAGATGGGCAACGACCTCGTCGAGCAGCAGCAGCGGCACGATGCCGGTCATCTCCGCGACCAGTGTCGCATGCGCCAGCACCAGGCCGATCAGCAGCGCTTTCTGCTCGCCGGTCGAGGCGTCGCGCGCCGGCATGCTCTTGGGTGCGTAGATCACCTGGAGGTCGGTGAGGTGCGGGCCGTCGGTGGTGCGGCCGGCGATCGCGTCGCGCGGACGGTTGTCGCGCAGGATCTGGCGGTAGCGGTCCTCGACCGACGTCGCGGTCTCCTGAAGCAGCGCGTTCTCCATCCAGCCGTCGAGCGCGATCTGCGCCGACGGAAACGCGGAAGCTTGCGCGCGCGCATTGAGCATGCCGGTCAGCCGCGCCGCGGTCTGGCCACGCGTCGCGGCGACGGCGACCGCGAGCTCGGCGGTCTCGCGCTCGATCGCGTCACACCAATGGTCGTCGTAATTGCGCGTCTCGAGCAGGCGGTTGCGCGAGCGCAGGGAGCGGTCGAGCGCAGAGATCCGGCTGGAATGCTCGCTGTCGATGGCGAGCACCAGGCGATCGAAGAAACGCCGCCGTTCGGAGCCGGCGCCCATGAACAGCCCGTCCATCGCCGGCGTCAGCCACACCATGCGGATGTGGTCGCCGAAGGCGGTGGCCGAATTGACCGGCTCGCGGTCGATGCGGCAGCGCCGGCTGACCGCGCTATCTGCCCGCGGCGGATCGATACCGGTGCCGAGCGTGGCCAGGCCCAATGCGCCTTCGATCTGCGCGGAGAGCGCCCAGGAGCCGTCGCCCTGGTTGTCGGCGACGTCTTCCAGCGTGGCGCGCCGCAGGCCGCGGCCCGGCGACAGGAACGAGATCGCCTCGATGCAATTGGTCTTGCCCGCCCCGTTCGGCCCGACCAGCGCTACCATGTCAGCCGCCGTCTCGAGCCCCGCCGCCCGATAATTGCGAAAATGCGTCAGCGTCAGGCGATGAATGCGGGAGGGGGTCATATCACTCTGTCATTGCCGGGCTTGACCCGGCAATCCATCGCCCGCCTCAGCGGGCAATTTCATCATATAGGTCTTGCCAAGCGGGATTGCTCTTCACGATCAGATCGATCTTCCACTCGCGCGACCAGTGTTTCATGTTCTTTTCGCGCTGGAGGGCAGCGGCGATCGTGTCGTGCGCCTCGAAATAGACCAGCGTCTTCACCCCGTCGCGTTTGGTAAAGCCATCTACCAGACCCTCGCGATGTTCGTAGACGCGTCTGATCAGATTGTTGGTCACGCCGATATACAGCGTTCCTCCGGGCTTACTGGCGAGGATGTACACCCAATAGGTCATCTTGTTTGATGGATGGCCGGGTCAAGCCCGGCCATGACGAGAGGAGAGAAATAGCCCTCACACCCGCATCGGCATCAGCACGTACAGCGCGCTCTTGTCGTCGCGGTCCTGCACCAGCGTGGGCGAGCCGGGGTCGGCGAGCCTCAGCGTTGCGACGTCGCCTTCGATCTGGGCGGCGATGTCGAGCAGGTAGCGGGAGTTGAAGCCGATATCGAGGGCGTCGGAGGCGTATTCGACCTCGAGCTCTTCGGTGGCGCTGCCGGAATCCGGGTTGGTCACCGACAGCACCAGCTTGCCTGGCGACAGCGACAGCTTCACCGCCCGCCCGCGCTCGCTGGAGATCGTGGAAACGCGGTCGACCGCGTTCTCGAAGTCCTTCTTGTCGACGACGAGCTCCTTGTCGTTGCCCTGCGGGATGACGCGGCCATAATCGGGGAAGGTGCCGTCGATCAGCTTCGAGGTCAGCACCACATTGCCGATGGTGAAGCGGATCTTGGCCTGCGACAGCTCGATCGTGACCTCGGCCTCGGCATCCTCGATCAGGCGCTGCACCTCGCCGACGGTCTTGCGTGGCACGATCACACCCGGCATGCCGTCGGCGCCCTTGGGCTGGACCAGGTCGAGCTGGGCGAGGCGATGACCGTCGGTGGCGACGCCGCGTAGGGTGGCGGCGGTCGGCGTGCCGGCGGCGTGCAGATAGATGCCGTTGAGATAATAGCGCGTCTCTTCCGTCGAGATGGCGAACTGGGTGCGGTCGATCAGCCGCTTGACGTCCTTGGCGGCGAGGTTGAACGAATGCGACATGTCGCCGGCGGCAAGATCCGGGAAGTCATTCTCCGGCAGGGTCTGCAGCGTGAAGCGCGAGCGGCCGGCGCGGATCGCCAGCACGGCGCGGTCGCCGTCGGCCTCCAGCACGATCTGCGATCCATCAGGCAGCTTGCGCACGATGTCATAGAACATGTGCGCCGGCACGGTGGTGGAACCTGCGGTCGCGGTCTCCGCAGGCAGCGTCTCCGTCACCTCGAGGTCGAGGTCGGTCGCCTTCAGCGACAGTTTCGTGTTCTCGGCGCGGACCAGCACGTTGCCGAGGATCGGGATCGTGTTCCGGCGCTCGACCACGCGGTGGACATGACCCAGCGACTTCAGGAGTTGCGCGCGCTCGACCGTAACTTTCATTGCACTACTCGCCCGATCCCCAAGAAAACCAGTGAAAACCTGGTGAAAACCCAGTGTTGGAAAAGCCGGGCGGCGGGACGCGCGCCACGGCACCGAAAGACCCCGACAGACCGGGTCATCCAGTCGATATGACCAAAGCCGTCAGGGTCGCGCAAGGTGGCGCGGAAAGCCATCCGTTTCAAGGGATTGCGGGGCAGTTCCCCACGATTTACCGGCAGAAATGAAGACCGCCGCCCAGGCATGGCCGGGGCGGCGGGAGAATGGCAGCAGCACCAGGCGTTTATTCCTGAAGCTGGCGCTTCAGCGCCTCGACTTCGTCTGACAGCGCGGTGTCCTTGGAGACCAGTGCCTCGATCTTGCGCACGGCGTGCAGAACCGTGGTGTGGTCGCGCCCGCCGAAGCGGCGGCCGATCTCGGGGAGCGAACGCAGGGTCAGCGTCTTGGCGAGGTACATCGCCACCTGGCGCGGACGGACCACGTTGGCGGTGCGGCGCGAGGACAACAGGTCGGAGCGGCTGACATTATACTGCCGCGCCACCACGCGCTGGATGTCCTCGATCTTGATCCGCTTCGGCTCCTGCGGGCGGATCAGGTCGCGCACCTCGTGCTCGGCCATCTCCAGCGTCACCGGCCGGTTGTTGAGTTTCGAATGCGCCAGCAGGCGGTTGATAGCGCCTTCCAGATCCCTGCCGTTATGGGTGATGGCGCGGGCCAGATAGGTCAGCACCTCCTCGGGCACCTCGAACGTCGCATGATGGGCGCGAGCCGCCGCGACGCGCGACTTGAGAATGCCGTGCCGCAGCTCTTCGCCGAGGGAGCCCATCTCGACCACGAGACCGCCGGCCAGTCGCGAGCGCACGCGATCGTCGAGGCTTTCGAGATCGGACGGCGGACGGTCGGCCGCGATCACGACCTGGCGGCCGGCGTCGATCAGCGCGTTCAGCGTGTGACAGAACTCGGCCTGCGTCGACTTGCCCTGCAGGAACTGCAGATCGTCGATGACGAGCACGTCGATGCCGCGCAGCGCCTCCTTGAAGGCGAGCGCCGTCTGCGTCTTCAGCGCGGCGACGAAGCCGTACATGAATTTTTCCGCGGTCAGGTACAGCACCTTGCGTTCGTTGCCGGAATTGCCGGCCCAGGTCACCGCCTGAAGCAGATGCGTCTTGCCGAGGCCGACGCCGGCATGGATGTAGAGCGGGTTGAACATGACCGGGTCGCCGCGACGGCCCTCGGCGACCTGGCGTGCCGCCGCATGTGCCAGCGTGTTGGAGCGGCCGACGACGAAGCTCGCAAAGGTCAGGCGCGGATCGAGCGGCGAGCCGCCGAGCGCGTCATGATTGGCGGAGACCGGTGCGGTCGCGGTTGAGCGCAGCTCGGCGGCGGGTGCGCGGCGCGTCTCGACCGGCGGGGGCGCTTCCTTCGGCTGTGCGACCGGGCGCACGGCCGTGCGAACGGTGAGATCGATGCGATGCACCTCGGGCATCTCGGCCTGCCAGCACGACAGCACGCGCTCGGCATAATGAGCCTGAATCCAGCTCTTCAGGAAGCGCGTGGGAACCGAGAGCCGCACGCTCTCCTCCTGCACGCCTTCCAGATCCATGCGGGCAAACCAGCTCGTATAGACGTCTTCGCCAACGTTCGAGCGCAGCCGGCTCTTCACGCGTGACCAGCGATCCTGTTCCGATGTGTTCATCGTTTGAAACTTCTATTGAGAGATAAAGTTGCGTTGTGAGCGCCATGCAGGGTCCCTGCCGGGATCCCCGAAACGGCGCGACCTCAAAGCGAGTCCATCGTCAGGCATGGCTCGACCGTTCGGCGAAAACGCCGCGTCCGATCAGCGATGTCAGAGATGGAGGGTCGCGAGGTCAGCGCGTACTCGGCGCTCCGTCACAGGCGGGAGGCTGGGTGTCCGACGGATTTAGAACGGCATCGTTGGAATTTGAGACTTGTTTCAATACCGCGTTGAGTCCGTAAGACATGATACCTCCCCGTCCTGCCGTGATTGCTCACGGCAAGGTCCTGCGTGTCCTGAAGACAACCACGACCAAAGTCGCTTATGTCCTGCCCGTCTGTCCTGTTCGCCCGCCCGGCTACGCCATCAGTCGTGTCGGGGTAGCTTCGTGACATCTCTCATTTGCGCTGGCGCGAGCGAGATCGAGAAATCTCGCTTGGAGACATTCAGACAAAGAACTACCATTCCCACATTGCTGTAGGTTTTGAACCGACAATCGCTTGTTGAAGCGCCGCCTACGTGCACACCGCCGCCGATTTGCACGCTCGCCCCGTTTCTAAAACCGCGCTGGTCTCAAGATCGTGGGCGCTGCGGACGACTTAAGGAATACACCAAGCGGAAAGACTCGCAACGAAATTGATTCACAGTAGAGGCGTTAAAAAACTTGATCTGCGTTAACGCGGCGCGCGAGTTGTTCACAGGGTTGAGACCAAGGTTTTGAATCAGCGTAGAGAATCGAGAGAGCGACGCGTCGTGTGACAATTCCCGGGCGGCGACCAAAAATATTTTACAAAAGCGTCACGCGAGTGCCGCGGGACCTCATTTTCCAAATGCTTGGCGTCACTATGTGGATAAGTGATTATCTGAGCATCGTTTTTTGAGTCTCGTTCCGAAGGGTAACTCCACCGCGAAACGCGCTACGGTGAATCTACGGTGTGAAGAACTAGCTTGCGCAGCAATTGCATTTGTGCCCGTCCCGCAGGGCTTTTCGCAATGCAGTGAGAGTTTCCGCTGTGGCAAAAACATCGACAGGTAAAATTACGGGCGCCGCATAGCGAGGACGACGAGAGTCTTCCAACGAAAGATGGGTCGCCCGACGACTGCGAGCGCGAATTGCGGCAGACAACAAAAAGCCCGGCGTGAAGCCGGGCTGATTGACGAGCGCGATGCTCGATGGGCTCAACCGATCGGATGACCCGACCAGCTTGCTCGACGTTACTTCGCGAGCTTGGCGATCTGCGCGGTGAGGCGCGAGACCTTGCGGCTGGCGTTGTTCTTGTGAATGATGTTGCGTTGCGCGGCGCGCATCAGGGCAGGCTCGGCATTCGCCAGCGCCTGCGTCGCGGCGGCGCGATCGCCGGTCTTGATGGCTTCTTCGACAGTGCGCACGACGCCGCGCATCTGGGTGCGGCGCGACTTGTTGACGGCAGTGCGGCGGGCGATCTTGCGCGTCGCTTTCTTGGCGGAGGTGGTATTGGCCATGGTCTCTATATCCTTTGCGGTACCGGTCGCGTCTTGTTCGGGTAGCGCCGGCTGCTTGACCGCTTGATCGACGCTCGGATTTAGGGTGTTCGATTGCTGGGCTGTTCCCGGAGCATGAGCGACAGCCTTGCGGGCCGTCTCTGAGGCTCCAAAGAGCCATTAAAAGCTCAAGGCGCCTGCAACTGCTCAAAGAACAGCGGCGGCAGGATTGCGCCCGCCGCCAGTTGGCGCCCTTATAGAGAGGGTCTGCGGCACCGTCAACGCCTTCCCGGCCTGGAAACGGGCCTTGAGCGCCGAGAGGCGTGCCGTAACGCCCTGAAGAGGTTGAATTTCTGCCGTCTCCCCGCTATTGGCTGGCGGAGTTTGACGGGTCGTCCGATCGGACGACCATGTGGGGTGAGGCATGATCCGCGGCTTTTTCCGACTGGTTGGGCTGCTGCTGCTCGCCGGCGGTTTCATCTTCATGGTCTATGACGGCGCCCGCTGGGTGGCCGACCAGACCCTGCGGTTCACCCGGTTTGGCCAGTTCTGGAACGACATCAATCAGGCCAGCCAGACGGCGTTCCGCACCTGGGTCGAGGCCAAGGCGCCCTGGCTCTGGACCTCGGTGATCCGCCTGGTGCTGGATCAGCCGGTCTTCGCCGTCCTTGGCATTCTGGGCATCCTCCTGATGATCCTGTTCCGTCCGCGCAAGCCGCTGATCGGCTATTCCCGGGATTGATCTTTCAATTCCCGCGACTGAGCTTTCGCGCTGGCGGCGGCGTAACAGGGCTGCCCCTTCGCGCGTAAAGACCTATATTCCCACTTGATCGCGAGCACGCCGTCTGAGTCCTTCTTCTTGAATTGGCTCAAGCGACGAACAGCTCGTTGCGGAGGCCCAATCATGCTGTTCATGCGCAAGACCACCGCATTGCCGAGCGCAACTGAGGCGCTGCCCGGCCGTGCACAAGCCATTCCGACCGCGACCACCCATTTCGTCAACGGCAGCAAGTTGCAGCCGCCTTATCCCGCCGGCCTCGAGCAGGCCGTGTTCGGGCTCGGCTGCTTCTGGGGCGCCGAGCGCAAGTTCTGGGAACTCGGCGATGGCATCTACACGACCGCCGTTGGCTATGCCGGCGGCCATACGCCGAACCCGACCTATGAAGAGACCTGCTCGGGGCGCACCGGCCACACCGAAGTGGTGCTGGTCGTGTTCGATCCGAAGAAGATCTCCTACGAGAGATTGCTGAAGACGTTCTGGGAGAGCCACAACCCGACGCAGGGCATGCGCCAGGGCAACGACGTCGGCACGCAATACCGAAGCGCGATCTACACGCATTCCGATGCGCAGAAGAAGGCGGCCGACGAATCCAGGGCGCTTTATCAGAAGGCGCTTGCCGCCAAGGGTCTCGCCGCCATCACCACCGAGATCGCGCCCGCCGGTGAATTCTATTTCGCCGAGGATTACCACCAGCAATATCTGGCGAAGAATCCCGCCGGCTATTGCGGGCTCGGCGGCACCGGCGTGTCCTGTCCGATCGGCGCGGGCGTGAGCGCGTCAGTATAAAGCACCGGGTCGTGCTTCTTGCTGACCCTCCCCTGGAGGGGGAGGGTCGCTACGCATGCAGCGAAGCGAAATGCGTAGCGGGGTGGGGTGACGGTCTCTCCACATCGAACACTGCCCGAGCGGAGAGATCACCCCACCCTGCTCGCGCGATCGACCCTCTCTTTCCAGGGGAGGGTAAGAGCAGCATCACCGCACTCCCCTCAACGCTTTATTAACCATAACCGGTGCATCACTGAGGCTGTCTCGTTCCGAGGAATAGGTCCGGTGCCGGTTGCACGCGCGTTTCGATGGTCGATCTCGGCAGCGTTCCTGGCAGCGTCCGCCGCGCTGACCCTTGGCGGCTGCATGCAGACCGCTGGCCCCGTCGCGATGGTGCAGCCGCGCGCCGATCTCGACACCATGGTCTACGGTCAGCCCTACGGCGCGCCGCAGCCGGTCGTCGTTGCCAACAACGGCGGCGGCGCGATCAGCGCGCTGACCAATTCCTTTGCCTCTTCGCCCGCGCCCATGCCGGTCGGCTACGCCGCGCCGATGGGGGCGCCGGTGCGCTATGATGCCTCCTACCATCTCGACGCCGGCGACAAGCTGCGCGTCGTGGTCTACGGCCAGGAAGGCCTCACCAACAGCTACGCCATCGACGCCGGTGGTTCGATCACGATGCCGCTGATCGGCGGAGTGCCGGCACGTGGCCGCACCCCGGCAGGACTCGCCGGTGAAATCGCCGCGCGACTGCGCAACGGCTACATCCGTGAGCCCTCGGTCGCCGTCGAGGTCGAGTCCTATCGGCCGTTCTTCATTCTCGGTGAAGTCTCCGCGCCCGGCCAATATCCCTACGTGCCGAACATGACGGTCGAAAGCGCCGTCGCCATCGCCGGCGGCTTCTCGCCCCGCGCCAAGCGCGACGTGGTCACCGTCACCCACACCGAAGCCGGCGGCTCCATGCGCGCCGTGGTGCCGCTCGGCACGCCCCTGAGCCCGGGCGACACCGTGTTCGTCGGCGAGCGCTGGTTCTAGGCTGGCTTCAGCCCGACTCTCTCTTCTCGTCATTCCGGGGCGCGCGAAGCGCGAGCTATGGTGCGCAATTGCGCACCTGAGAATCCATTGATCCACCGTCGTTGATGCCCGATGGATTCCGGGCCTGCACCGCTTCGCGGCGCATCCCGGAATGACGGCGGTGAGAGCTGGCTACACCAGATGCTTCGCGAAAAATTCCATGCTGCGTGGCCACGCGATGTCGGCACTCGCCTTGTCGTAGCTCGGTCGCTCGTCGCAATGGAAGCCGTGCTGGGCGCCGGGATAGATGAAGACCTCGACGTCCGGCCGCTTCGCCTTGACGGTCTCGACATCGGTCAGGGGAATGCCGGAATCCTTCTCGCCGAAATGCAGCTGCGTCGGCACCTTCGGCGTCTCGTCGGCGAAGCGCACGACGGCGCCGCCGTAATAGCCGATCGCGGCCTTCAGGCCGCTCAATCGCGTCGCCGCGACAAAGGCGACGCTGCCGCCGAGGCAAAAGCCGATGATGCCGACCGGGCCGACGCTCTTCACCGCATCGATCGCGGCCTGCGTGTCGCGCAGCATCGCCTCCCAGTCGGGACTGGCGACGAACTTGCGCGCTTCGGCGATCTCGTCGGGAGTATAGCCCGACTGGAAGTTCGGCGAGGTGCGGTCGAAGATCGACGGCGCGATCGCGACATAGCCTTCCCCAGCTAGGCGATCGCAGACCGAACGGATGTGACGATTGACCCCAAAAATTTCCTGGATCACCACCACGGCGCCCTTCGGGCTGCCTGCGGGATCAGCGCGATAGGCGCCGAGCTGGAAATTGTCGGAGGCGGTGAGCTTGATGTCTTGTCCCACGCGGGTTGTCCTTCTTGGTTGGTCGTCGATCACGAACTCCGCTCTCGCCCCTCATCCTGAGGAGCTTGCGCAGCAAGCGTCTCGAAGGATGCAGGCCGAGAGGTGGCAGCGGGGGCCTGCATGGTTCGAGACGCGCGTTCCGCGCTCCTCACCATGAGGGGACAGGCCTACTCCCACATCCAGTTCTCGCCATAGTCCTCTTTCCATCCCGCCAGGCGTCCATGACGGAATTGCAGGAACAGACGGTGGCGATAGGGGATCAGGCCGCTGCCACCGATGTTGCGCAGGGCGAGGTAGATCTCGTTGCCGGGCCGGCCCCGCACATATTGCAGCTTCTGCCCGAGCACGCGCGCGGCCTGCCCGGCATCCATGCCGAAGGCGAGCGGCGTGTTGTTCGACAAGGTCTCGGCGAAGGGCCGGCGCGACGGAATCGTGCCGAAGGCCTCGGCCTGCGCGGACGCAGACATCGCTAGCCACATCGCGCCCGCAGCCAACATCGCCCGCTTCATTGCCTGTGTTCCCGTCCGACCTTCTATCCCGGCAAGTTCTTCAGGAAAGGCAGCACCGCGTCAACAAAAGCCTTGGGCTGATCGATGTTGACGGCGTGTCCGGCCGCGGGGATCACGACCTTTTGCGCGCCGGGGATTTTCGCGGCCATGTAATCGGACGCGGCGAGGAATGGTGTGTCGTCGGCGCCGACCACGATCAGACTGGGCACCTTGATGTCGGGCAATAGCTCGATCACGCGGGTGTCGCGCTGGGTCAGCATGCCGCGCGCGGCGAGCGCCAATCCGCTGGCGTTGCGATGACTCGCGGAGGCGCGCTCGCGCGTCGCCGATTTCAGCATGTCGAGGCCTTCGCGATCCAGCCTGTCGGCGGTGCCCAGCGCCCGCGCGTTCCAGGCCTCGCGCGCGTCGTCCTTCTTGAAGCCGGGGCCGGTGTCGATGATCAGCAGCGCGCGGGCGGCTTGCGGATGCGCGCGATAGAAGGCGAGCGACATGTAGCCCCCGAGCGAAAGGCCGCCGATGATGGCGCGCTCCGCGCCGATCGTATCGAGGATTGCCGCCATGTCACCAACGGTCAGCGCTTCGCTGTAGGCCTTGGGGTTGTCGGGATAGTCGGACTGGCCGTGGCCGCGCATGTCCCACAAGATCAGCCTGTGGTCCCTGGCCAGCGCATCGACCTGCCCATGCCACATCGCCGAGGTCGAGGAATAGCCGTGGGTCAGCAGCAGCGGCGGACCCTCGCCGTGAACCTCGTAGTAGATCCCGACGCCGTCCCGATCGATCTTCGGCATTTCGCCCACCCTTATTGTTCTGGTTCGTCGCTCATCCTAGCCCGCGCAGTTACTCGGAGGAAACCGCCGCGGTCGCGACGGCACGCATGACTGGCGTGATGTCTGTTGCGTCCAGCCGCTGCGCACTCGTCGTTCTCGCAGCGCACAACACTGAGCTGTCGAGATTGTCTCGATCGATTCCAGATTGCATTTGCCTCAACGCCTGAACGCTATCATTCTTGCGATCAAGGCGAGCGCCGGCCCGGTGGGTGTCCGCCAAGACAAGTTGCCGCCGTAAGCGGCTTCATGCACCGGCGGGGGAAGACGCCTATGCCAACGCTCACCATCAACGGGCGGAGTCTGTCCGTGGATGCGGCAAACGACACGCCGCTCCTTTGGGCTATCCGCGAACAATTGCAGATGACCGGCACCAAGTTCGGCTGCGGTGCCGGGCTGTGCGGTGCCTGCACCGTGCACGTCAACGGCGAAGCCGTGCGTTCGTGCCAGACCCTGGTCGGCGATGTCGCCGGCAAGAAGATCACCACCATCGAAGGCCTCGCCGCCAAGGGCGATCATCCCCTGCAGAAGGCATGGATCGCCGAGCAGGTGCCGCAATGCGGCTACTGCCAGTCCGGGCAGATCATGCAGGCGGCATCGCTGCTCGCCAAGAATCCCAATCCGACCAAGGACGAGGTCGTGGCGCATATGGACGGCAATCTCTGCCGTTGCATGACCTATTCGCGGATCCAGAAGGCAATCATGCGCGCCGCCACCGAGATGCGCACCGCATCCGCTTCCGGCAACGAGCGGAGGCCCACATGAACAAGCACGTGAAGAACGTCACCCCCGAGGCGGCCGACCTCAGCCGTCGCTCCTTCCTTGTTGGCACCGCCGCAACCGGCCTCGTCCTCGGCTATGCCGGCGTGCCCGGCATCGGTGAAGCGCTCGCCGCGCCTTCGAACTTCGAGCCGAGCGTCTGGTATGCGATTGCGCCCGACGGTCTCGTCACCGTCACGTGCGGCAAGGCCGACATGGGCCAGCACATCGCCTCCACCATGGCACAGATCGTGGCCGAGGAGCTCGGTGCAAAGTGGAGCGACATGCGGGTCAATCTCGCCTCCAACGATCCGAAGTTCAACGACCCCGTGCTGGGTGCCCAGATCACCGGCGGCAGCTGGTCGACCATGATGAACTTCGACGCGATGAGCCGGGCGGGTGCGGCCGGACGCATGGCGCTGACCGAGGGCGCTGCCGCCGCGATGGGCGTGCCGGCCTCGGAACTCGCAGTGCGCGATTCCATGATCGTGCACGCGAAGTCGAAGAAGCAGATGTCGTTCGCCGATGTCGTCAAGAGCGGCAAGGCGACGAAGACCTTCACGCCGGACGAGCTGAAGGCGATCAAGCTGAAGACCCCCGATCAATACACCATGATCGGCGTATCGGTGCCGCAGCTCGACATTCCCTCCAAGACCAACGGCACGGCCAAATACGGCATCGACGTGATGCTGCCGGGCATGGCCTATGGCGCGGTGGTTACGCCGCCGGTGCGCTTCGGCGCCACAGTGAAATCGGTCGACGACTCGGCTGCGAAGAAGGTGCCGGGCTTCATCAAGGCCGTCACCCTCGACGACAAGACCCAGACGACGTCGGGCTGGGTGGTCGCGGTGGCCAGCACCTACGCCAATGCCAAGAAAGCGGCGCAGGCGCTGAAGATCGCCTATGACGCCGGTCCGAATGCGAAGGTGTCGAGCCAGTCGCTGCTCGATGAGGCCAAGCGGCTTCAGAAGCTGGAGGATTCCGGCCAGTTCTTCGTCAAGGACGGCGATCCCGCAGCCGCATTCGGCTCGGCGGCCAAGGTGGTGGAGGCGGAGTACACCACCAGCATCAACATCCACGCGCCGATGGAGCCGATGAACGCCACCGCGGAGTTCAAGGGCGACATCCTGCACGTCTATTCCGGCAACCAGTTCGCGACGCGCTCAGGTGCGATCGCGGCGGGCGCTGCCGGGATCGATCCGAAGTTCGTGGTCATGCACCAGATGTGGCTTGGCGGCGGCTTCGGCCGCAGGCTCGATGCCGACATGATGATCCCCGCCGTGCAGGCGGCGAAGGCGGTCGGCAAGCCGGTGAAGGTGATCTATACGCGCGAGAACGACATGACGATGGATTTCTCGCGTCCGCTCACCTACCAAAAGGTCAAGGCCGGCGTGGATGGTGACGGCAAGCTCGTCGCGCTCAGCCACGACGTGGTGTCGGCCTGGCCCACCGCGCGCTGGGGGATCCCCGATTTCCTCACGCCCTCGGTCGACAAGAAAGGTCCACTCGATTCCTTCACGGTGAACGGCGCCGACTTCTTCTACACCGTGCCCAATCACTATGTGCGCGCGATCAAGAACGAGCTCGCGCACAACGCCACCCCGTCGGGTCAGCTCCGCTCGGTGGCGCCGGGTTGGACCTTCTGGGCAGTCGAAAGCATGATCGACGAGATCGCGGCTGCGACCAACCAGGATCCGGCGCAGTTCCGCATCGCGCTGCTCGACGGCAAGGGCAAGAACGACGGCGGCGCACAGCGGCTGCGCAACACGCTGCTCGCCGCGATGGGGCTCTCCGGCTACGGCACCAGGCAATTGCCGAAAGGCGAGGGCATGGGCGTCGCCTGCGTGTCGTCGCAGGAGCGCGCGACCGCGAGCTGGACGGCTTGCGTCGCCCACGTCGCGGTGGCGCCGTCGGGCGAGGTGACGGTGAAGAAGCTCACTGTCGCAACCGACGTCGGCACCCAGGTGCATCCCGACAACATCCGCGCCCAGGTCGAGGGTGCGGCGCTGTGGGGTCTGTCGCTGGCGATGTACGAGAAGGCAACGCTCAAGGACGGCGGCATCGAACAGACCAATTTCGACAGCTACACGCCCTTGCGCATGAGCCAGATGCCAGAGGTCGCGGTCGCCGTGATCGCCAACGGCGAAAAGGCCACCGGCGTCGGCGAGCCCGCCGTCACGGTGGTCGCCCCCGCCATCGGCAATGCCATCTTCAACGCCAGCGGCGCCCGCATCCGGGCGCTGCCGATTACGGCCGAAGCCGTGAAGGGCGCGATGAAGGCGTAGAACTGGTTGCGATCGTGACTTCAGACGGTCCGCCGGAGGGCAGCCTCCGGCGGATTTTTCGTCCCGGAAAACTCAATATTTACAATGGCCGGTCTACTGTGCATGGGGTTGTTTTTGCCGTTCTGACCGGACGCGCGGGAGCCGATACCTAAAATTACCCCCAATTCCGCAAGGCTCCCTTGAGCACGCCTCTTAAGGCCCGGAGAACCTGATCCGGCTTAGGCTTTCGCCAAATACACTCCCGTGCTGTTGGGGAAGTCATGAACGCGCCAGCCAAATCCGCCGCCAAACGCCGGCTTCTGCTCGCCTCCGACCGGAGCGATGCGAGCAGCGAGCTTGCCAGCATCCTGAAGGCGGTCGGCGAGGTCTCGACGGTGACCACGCAGCAGATTCCCGACCGGCCCTCGCGCGATCTGTCCGGTCTCGTCGTCGATATCAACCTGCGCTCGCCCGACAGCGTGCAACGGGTGCGCAACAAGCTGCGCGGCGATGCCTATCATTCGATGCCGCGGCTGTTCGTGCTTGCCGATGCCCTGCATCACGGCACCATGCAGGCCTGGGCGTTAGGGGCCACCGACACGATCTCGCGGCCGCTGCAGCCCGATGCGATCCTGCAGCGCATCCGCGCCGCGTTCCCCGACACCGCCACCTACGACGCGACCGACCGCGGCAAGACGCTCAACCGCGGCGTCGAAGCGGCGCACGCGGTGCTGGCGAAGATGTTCGAGAAGCTGCCGCTCGGCGTGCCGCTGAGCTTCGACGACGTCATCGCCGCCGAGAGCAAGATCCTGAAGGCGATCAAGCATTCCTCGCTGCGCGAATGGCTCACCACCGTCGGCTGCCATCATGTCGGCAGCTATCGGCATTGCCTGTTCGTCACCGGCTTCGCGGTCGCCTTCGCGCAGCATCTCGGCATGCGCGAGGACGACCAGCGTCGGCTGACCCGCGCTGCCCTGCTGCACGACGTCGGCAAGGCGTTCATTCCCGCGGCGCTGCTCGACAAGCCCGGCAAGCTCACCGACGAGGAGATGGACGAGGTGCGTCAGCATCCGCGCCGCGGCTACGACGCGCTCGCCGAGCAAGGCGGCTTCCCGCCGGAGATGCTGGATGTCATCCTGCATCACCACGAATTCCTCGACGGCTCGGGCTATCCGAACAATCTGTCGTCGAACCAGATCAGCGACATCGTGCGGGTGACGACGATCGTCGACATCTACGCCGCTTTGGTGGAGAAGCGCGCCTACCGCATGCCCTTCACCCACTCCCGCGCCTTCACGATGATGGAAGGCATGGGCGGCAAGCTGGACCAGCAGCTGTTGCAGGCATTCAGGCCCGTGGCGCTGGGATCGTTCTGATCACCCCACCATCTTCCTCAGCTCCGCCTTCGCCACCTTCTCCAGCGTCGAACGCGGCATGTCGTCGACGAATCTCACCTCGCGCGGCACCTTGAAGTCGGCAAGGCCCTTGCGGCAGGCGGCCATCACGCTGTCATGAAGATCGGGCGCAGCGCCCGCGACGCCGCCATGCGGGATGATGAAGACGACCGGCACCTCGTCCAGCATCGGATGCTTCTTCGCCACCACCGCGGCCTCGCGCACGCCGGGCACAACCGCGATCACCTGCTCGATCTCGGAGGCCGCGACGTTCTCGCCGCCGACCTTCAGCATGTCCTTGGCGCGATCCCCGAACCTGATGAAGCCATTCGTCAGACGCTCGACGCGGTCGCCGGTGAGGAAGAAGCCGTGCTCGTCGAAACTCTCGCGCGTCGCCTTCTCGTTGTGGAGATATTCGGCGAACAGCGACAGGCCGGGGATGCCCTTGATCGAGAGATTGCCGGTGTCGCCGACCTCGGTCGGCCGCCCGTCGTCGTCGGTGATGCGGATTTGATATTCGCCCGCGGCGCGGCCGATCGACATCGGGATGTTGGGCTGGTCGACCTCGCCGATGATGCCGTGGGTGATGGTCTCGGTCATGCCCCACCAGCCGATCATCTTGACGCCGAACGCGGCGAAGGCCGGCGGCTCGTTGATGGCGGTGCCCCACAGGCGGAATTTGTGATCCCTCGGAATCTCCTGCTCGAGCAGCGCCTTCATGCAGAACGGAATGGTCGAGGTCCAGGTCGAGCCGTGCTCGCGCGCGACACCCCAAAACCGGCTCGCCGAGAAGCGCGGCTGGATCACGCAGGTGGCGCCGACCCACAGCGTCGCCAGCATGGAATAGGCCAGCGCATTGGTGTGGAACAGCGGCAGATAGGTCTGGTGCACGTCGCCGGCGTGCAAATCCTCATGCGCGGCGTTGATCTTGGCGCCCCACAGCGCGTTGGCATGGGTCCAGAGCACCGCCTTCGGGCGCGACGTCGTGCCTGACGTGTACTGCACGCTGCACGGCGCGAGCGGATCGGTCGCCCGCTGCGGCCGGTCCGGGCTGTCGGCGAACAGCGATTCAAAGCTGTCGCCGCGTGGGACGGATTGTGCAGGCGCAGCGCCGGCATCGTGCGACGTCACCGCCATCCAGCGAATGCTGCGGCAGTTCTGCGCGACGATCTCCGCATAGGCCGGCTGCGTGATCGCCGCGACGGCGCCGCAATGATCGGCGAAATATTCGATCTCGGCCGGCGCCGAGCGGGTGTTGGTGGTGACCGCGATGGCCCCGCACTCGACGCAGGCAAACCAGGCCAGCAGCGCCTCGATGCAATTGTCGAGATGGATCAGCACATACTCGCCGGGCTTCACGCCGCGCTTGGCGAGCCCCGCCGCGAGCGCGCCGACCCGCTCGTGAAACTCGCCATAGCTCCAGCGCCGCGCCGGGGCGTCGAACGGCGCCCAGATCAGGAACGGATGCGAGCTGCGCACCTCGGCGCGCATCTTCAGCAGCCAGGGCACGTCGAGCCCGTCGAACGGGCCCACGATTCCGGCTGAACTCTGTTGAAGTGGCATGTTTCCTCCCGTGCAGCCTGTATCTTGTGGGCGGCCGCCTTTTGATTATTGCGTCTTCCTGCCACCGGATGACGCGGGGAGCAAATCGGGGGACAGCGGTAACGCCCGCTCCCCGTCATTGCGAGTGGTTAAGGCAGCCGGCCTCAATCCTCGTACGACGAAATCTCGATCAAGCTCCCATCCGGGTCCCGGCAATAGACCGAGCGCAGCGTGCCGCGCGCGCCCTGCTTGGGAACCGGGCCTTCCTCGATCGCGACGCCATGTGCCTGTAAATGCGCCACCACCTCGTCGGGCGTGGCGGACGTGAGGAAGCACAGGTCCTCGCTGCCGGCGGTCTGGTGATCGGCTGTGAACCATTCCACCTTATCGGCATCGCGCGGCCGGATGTTGATCTTCTGGTTACCGAATTGGAGAGAAGTCCGCGGCGCTTTGCCGCCACCGGGGTCGAACACCTTGACTTCCATGCCGAGAATCTCGCGATACCACTCGGCAGACACCGCGACGTCGGCGACGTTAATCACGAGATGATCGAGGGCTTCGACCTTGACCGGCATGCCTTATCCTTTCGTCGTGATGCGCCTCGCGCACTTTCCGCCTGCGGCAAGCTTTGTTACAACCGCGCCGACGACACTTTCAAGTTATCCGGCTTCAAGAACAACACGTTGGGAGAACCCTCCATATGATCACTCGCCGTTCCGCGCTGGGCCTGCTTGCCGCCTCGCCTCTTGCAGCCAGCCCGCTGTCGAAAGCCTTCGCTGCCGATTATCCGTCCCGGCCGGTGAAGTTCGTGGTCGGCTACCCGCCGGGCGGCGCCACCGACATTCTCGCGCGCCTGATCGGCCAGCGGCTGTCGGAACGGCTCGGTCAGCAATTCGTGGTCGAGAACAAGCCGGGCGCCGGCAACAATATCGCCACTGAATCCGTCATCAATGCCGAGCCCGACGGCTACACCATCCTGCTGGTCAATCCGGCCAACTACATCAACGCCACGCTGTACGCGAACCTCAAGTTCAACTTCGTGCGCGACATCGCGCCGGTCGCCGGGCTCCAACGCGTGCCGAACGTGATGACCGTCAACAAGGACGTGCCGGCCAAGACCGTTGCCGAGTTCATCGAGTACGTGAAGGCCAATCCGGGCAAGGTGAACATGGCCTCGTCCGGTAACGGCACCTCGGTGCATCTGTCCGGCGAGATGTTCATGGCGATGACCGGCTGCAAGATGCAGCACGTGCCCTATCGCGGTGCCGCGCCCGCCATCACCGACATGCTCGGCGGCCAGGTGCAGGTGATCTTCGACAACATGCCCTCGATCATCCAGCACATCCGCTCCGGCAGCTTGCGCGCGCTCGGCGTCACCACGGCGCAACGCTCGCCGCAGCTGCCCGACGTGCCCGCGATCAGCGAGACCGTGAAGGACTACGAGGCAAGCGCGCTGTTCGGCATCGGCGGGCCGAAGAACATGCCAAAGGACATGATCGCCAAGCTCAACACTGAGATCAACACGCTCATGAAGGAGCCCGACATGACCAAGCGCCTTGTGGAGCTCGGCGGCGATCCGCTGGTGCTGACGCCGGAGGCGTTCGGCAAGGAAGTCGAAGCCGAGACCGCGAAGTGGAAGAAGGTCGTCGAGTTCGCCGGCCTGAAGGTCGAGTAGCGGTCTTGTGATCGTGAGGAATGGAGCCCTGCCGTCCGGCAGGGCTTTTTTCTTGGGTGGTCTGGGGCGTCGATCCGGAATAAAACGGCGCCGCGAAACCTGATGATAGATGGCGCCGTGAACAGAGGAGTTGGGATCATGCGCAAGACGCATTTGGCGTTGCTGACCCTGGGCGCGACGGTCCTTGCCGGTTTCGTCACCGCGACGCCCGCCGCGGCGCGCGACTATCCCTGGTGCGCCCAGGGCGGTGAGTATGATTATCCCGGCGAATGCGCCTACAGCACCTACGAGCAATGCCAGGCCAGTGTGTCCGGGCGGCTGCTGTTCTGCGGGCCCAATCCGCTATTTGCCTACGGGCAGGCGCCCAGGCCGCAACCGCGCATGCAGCGCCGCACGCGGCCGGTCGCTCCGTATTAGTTGCGGCATACACAGCCGCCATCGCCCGGCTCGACCGGGCGATCCAATACTCTGAGACGTATGTGATTGACTGAGATGCCGCGGGTGTACTGGATTGCCCGGCTTCGCGGGGAATGACGGCGGAGATTGACGCTGCAGCTACCGCTTCGCGTCGACCTGCTCCGTGCCGTTGCACGAGATCAGCATCGTATAAGGCCGCGCGTTGCCGGCGATGTCGGTGGTCTTGAGCTCGCCCTTCGGTTCCGCGGTCTGGTAGGGCACCACGGAATTGTCGAGGAAGTCGCGCAGCATGCCGGTCTTGATGGCAAAGTTGATGTTCTCCGGAATGGTGCCGGTCGCAGCGGCGATGCGCAGTGCGGGGATCTTTGCGGTGACCACGCCCACGATCTGCCCGGTGGTGTCGAACAGCGGGCCGCCGCTATTGCCGGGTTGCACCGGCGCGCTGATTTGCAGGAAACGCGTGTCGTTGCGCATGCCGCTGAGCGAGCTCGCGATACCGGTCGTCACGGTGAAGTCCGACGTGAGCAAGCCATGGAAGGGAAAGCCGATTACGATGACGGAATCGCCGGAGCGGATCGAGCGGTCGCGAATCCGCGCAAAGTCCTTGAATGTCGTCGTCGATGGCGCCTGCAACAGAGCGAGATCGTTGTTCGCGTCGCTCGACACGACGCGCAGCACCATCGCGGCCTCGCCGGTGAGGTTACCCTTGATGTCGCCGACACAGCCGTCGATCACATGATTGTTGGTGACGACGTGCCCGGTGGCGCTGACCACGAAGCCGGTGCCGGTCCTGGCCCGGGCAGCTTTGCTGCCGGCCGGTGGCGTCTGCTTGTCCGGCGCGGGCTGCGGCTTGGCGGCGATCTTGGTGAAGTCGCCGGCTTTGTCGAGCCCGTCGGCTTTCACCTTGGTCACGCAATTGGCCAATGCGGCGATCACCGGCCCGGTCGAGGTCAGATCGAAATTCAGGACGGCGCGGCCGGCTGTCGCCACCATCAGGCTCGCCTTCTGAAACGTACGCACGACATTGAGCGGCATGACGGCCGTGAGCATGTTCGATTGATACGCCGTAGCGTACAGCCTGGCTCGCTCCTGCCCGTCAAAGGTCACGTCGATTGCGGCGTTCTCGCCCTTGTTGAAGCGGTAGCCGGGACTCGCAAAGGCGAGCGACCATATGCCGGCGGCATTTTGGCTCACGACGAGGATGACGCCGTTCGCATAAGGCGTCGTCGCCGCGCAATGCGAGAAGGCGCCCGTCTCGTCATTGCTGAAGGCGCCGCCGATCCAGTTGCCGACATTGACGCTGCCGAACGGGCCCTTCGCATACGCCGCTCCGACGACACTCGTCTGCAATAGCAACGCAACGACACATGACTTCAACCACATAGCTTCCCCCCAACGCTTTTGGACTATCTTATCCGCGGGGAGAGTGGCGGCGCAACCACCAGTTGTTCATCCCGTCGGGGGCGCCTCGCGATGACTTTCCGGCTTGCCCTTTACTTTGCATTGCTATATACTTTGTAATACAAAGTAAGTAACGGGCTTGTCCCGGACTTCTAGGGTGGGGCGAGGTTTTGGCATTGCCGATGCGCGATCTCGACAAGGCGCTGGCCGATATCGTGGCGATCCGCAGCCAGATTGCGGCGGGTACGGCGTTCCGCGGCTACGGCCCGGCGACGATAGCTGCGACCGGCGCCGTCGCGCTTCTCACCGCGATCCTGCAATTCTGGCTGCTCGGTGATCCCACCGGCGAGCCGCTCGGCTTCTTCCTGGGTTGGTTCATGGCGGCCGCGCTCTCCGGCCTGATGATCGGCATCGAGATGCGTGCGCGGTCGCGCCGCCATCATTCCGGTCTCGCCGACGCCATGATCCACCAGGCGGTCGAGCAATTCCTTCCCGCCGGCGTCGCCGGCGTGCTGCTCGCGGTGGTGATGTGGAAGTTCGCCAGCGAGACGCTGTGGCTCTTGCCCGGCCTGTGGCAGATCCTGGTGTCGCTCGGCATCTTCGCCTCCGTCCGCTCGCTGCCGCGCAGCGTCGCGCTCGCGGGAGCCTGGTATTTCATGTCCGGCTTCGCGGTCGTTCTGCTCGCGAGCCGGACCCACACGCTCTCGCCCTGGACCATGGGACTGCCCTTCGTGATCGGGCAGTCGGTCATGGCGGGCATTCTGTATTTCGCGTCCGGAGACCATGATGCCGAAGACTGACAGCGCGCCGTTCTCCTATGAAGGGCTCGACCGCGTGATCCACGAGAAGGCGAGGCTCGGGCTTCTGACCTCGCTGATGGCGCATCCCAAGGGTCTGGCGTTCGCCGATCTCAAGCAGCTCTGCGGCCTCACCGATGGCAATCTCAGCCGGCATCTCGCCGTGCTCCAGGAAGCCGGGCTCGTCGAGGTGACCAAGGGCTATGAGGGCAATCGCCCGCACACCACCTGCCGCCTGACCAAGGCCGGCCGCCGCCGCTTCCTCGACTATCTCACCGTGCTGGAGCGCCTGGTGCGCGACGCCGCCAGGGCGGCCGGCCGTGAGGCGCCGCCGCTCGGCCGTCTCGGCATCGTCTCGACCTGATCCCCCTTTTTTGACCGGAGACTTTGCAATGCAAAGCGACCTTGCGCCTCGCGACGACAAGCTTCACGTCGGCATCATCATGGACGGCAACGGACGCTGGGCGACGCGGCGCGGCCTGTCCCGCCTGCGCGGCCACGAGGCCGGTGTCGAGGCGATCAGGCGCATCGTCGAGGCCGCGCCCAGGCAGGGCATCGGCACGCTGACGCTTTATGCCTTCTCCACCGACAATTGGCGCCGGCCGAAAGCCGAGGTCGCCGCGCTGATGACGCTTCTGCGCTTCTATCTCGCCAACGAGGTGCAGAGTCTGGTCAAGAACGGCGTGCGCCTCACCGTGATCGGCCGCCGCGACCGCCTGCCCGACGGCATCGCCAATGCGATCGCGCGCGCCGAAGATGCCACAGCCGGCGGCAGCACGCTTCATCTGCGTATTGCCGTCGACTACTCCGCGCGTGACGCCATCCTCAACGCGGCCGCAAAGGCGGCGGCACTGACGAGCCTCACGCGAGAAGCTTTCTCGCAACTTGTCACCGGCGAGGCCGGCCTTCGCGACGTCGATCTCATCATCCGCACCTCGGGCGAGAAGCGGCTGTCGGACTTCCTGCTCTGGGAAGGCGCTTATGCCGAGTTGCATTTCACCGAGCGGATGTGGCCCGAATTCGACGCGGCCGATCTTGCCGCCGCTTTGGCCTCCTTCCACGGCCGCGAGCGCCGCTTCGGCGGCCTTCAGGCGATCATGCCGGAGGAGGTGCCTTCACTCTCCCGTGTGTGACGCAGAGCACGGAGCGATCGGCTGTTCGTTTTCAGCCGCGTGATTGGCGGCAATGTCCAAGCGGCTTCCGCGCGGCCTCGGCTAGGTGTGCGTTCAACGCAACCTGTCGAGGGCGTCGCGCATGTCACAGTTGTTTCCGGATGCGGTTATCGAGTCGGACCAGGCGAAGGGCACGATCTGCATCAGGGCCGCCGATGCCTCCGACGTCGAGAGTCTCTCGATCTATTTCACGGGCCTTTCCACGACGACGCGCAACAAGCGCTTCATGGGCGCGAGGGCGGACGTCGCCGTTGTCGCGGCCGAATGCGTCGCCAGGGCCGGCCATCCCGATCATTTCACCTTGCTCGCCGAGCTCAGGCAGGAGGGGCAGGGCACGATCATCGGTGAGACGCTCTACGTCTACGACGCGGTCGCACGGCAAGGCGAATTCGCCATCTCCGTCGCCGACGTTTTTCAGCGCAGGGGCCTCGGCTTGCAGATGATGACAGCGATGGAGATGCGCGCGAGCGATCTCGGTCACAGGATAATTGCCGCCGAGACGGCCCGGGTGAATGCGGAGATGCGCGGTCTTGCGAAGAAGGCGGGGTTTGCGGATACCGGGCTCGGCGACTGGCAGTCGGTCCATCTCGCGAAGAGTCTGTCGCGTCAGTCGTCATCTCGCTAATTTGCCGGGTGGCACGGATCATGCTCTATTATCTCCCGTCACGGGAGCTTTCGGCGATGCGCGCAGTGTTGAACTATTGCACCGGCGGGACGGAACGGCGGATTACGGCCGGCACGGTCGTCGTCACCGAGGGCAGCACCACCGGTCATCTCTACGTGCTGATGCAGGGCAAGCTCGAAGTGCTCAAGGGCGAGATGATCGTCGCCACCGTCACCGAGCCCGGCGCGGTGCTCGGTGAGATGTCGGTGCTGCTGGGACAGCCGCACACCGCGACCGTGCGGGCCTGCTCGGACGCGGTCGTCTACGAGTTCGAGGATGCGGCGTCGTTCCTCAAGCAGGAGCCGGGGGTGGCGCTGCTGATTGCGCAAATGCTGGCGCAGCGGCTGAACGTCGCCAACACCTACCTTGCCGATCTCAAGCGGCAATATGCCGGCCACGGCACGCATCTGGCCATGGTCGGCGAAGTGCTCCAGAGCATGATCAACCTGCCGCCGCTTGAGGTCTCGCCAGGCTCGGATCGGCAATCCGACCCAAGGATGTAAGCCAGTCCGGCGGCTCCTCGATGTACTTGCCCGGCCGCATCAGCGGCGCGTCGAGATCGATCCATTGCGCTTCGCCTGCCGCCAGCCAGAACGCCTTGTTCGCATCGAGATCCAGCACGATATGCGTCGGCGGCCGGCCCGATTGCAGGCCGGCATTGAACACCCAGGTCTGGCCCAGCCGGTCGAACCACGATCCGTCCGTGATGAAGGGTGACTGATGCACATGACCCGAGATCACCATCGACGGCTGATACTGCATGATCCATTGCACCAGCTCGACATCGCCGAAGAAGCGCTTGCCGCCCCAGCTCGTCGGTGAATTCGCCGGCGGTGCATGGTGCGCCCAGATCCACCGCTGCGGCCGATTGACTGCGGCATCGCGGAGCTGCTCGACGATGCGCTGCTTGACCAGTGGCCCGTCCCACCACGGGCATACGGTGAACAGGGTGTCGCCGATGGTGAGGCTGTCGCCGTCACAGGCAATCCCCAGTTCGCGCACCTCCGAAATCCAGCGCGAGATCTTCTCGCCCTCGGTATTGCGTTCGTCGAGGTCGTGATTGCCGGAGCAGACGATCACGCGCGTTCTTTCGGCAAGCAGCGCGAGGTACTTCTTCACCACCACGATCTGCGCGCGAAAATCCACCATCGAGCCGATGTCGAGCGCATCGCCGGCGAAGATCAGGAGGTCGAATTGCGGCGCCGCGCTCACGAGCCAGTCGAGCTGCGGCAGCGAGTAGTGCAGGTCGGCCACGACCAGGCAACGCATTGAAAATCCGTCCGCAAGAGATTGAAAATGTCTGGGAATTCCAAAACGGCATAAAGCAAGAAGCAGACCAGCATGGCGCTCTGCTCGGGGTCGTCCAATGTGGCAAGCATGCTGCGGCAGCGCCGCGGGCGCAAGTGCTGGTGCGTCGCAGGGCTGGACCGGGCCGTCGATTTCTGGTGTCTTGCCTGCATTCCAACGCGGGTGTCCGCATGACCTCGTTCAAGACCATTCGCGCCCGCGCCGAGAAACGCAAGGGCGGGCCCAAGGCGCTCGAGAAGCTGATGCCCGAGAAACCCGACCTCAAGCGTCTGGCGAAGCTCGGCGACGACCGCATCCTTGCCGAGATGACCAGACGGGTGTTCTGCGCCGGTTTTGCCTGGAGCGTGATCGATTCGAAATGGGACGGCTTTGAAGAGGCTTTCCTGCACTTCCAGCCGGCCAAGCTCAGCTTCCAGCCCGAGGAGTATTGGGAGGGCCTGTTGCGCGATACGCGCATCGTGCGCAACGGCGCCAAGATCATGTCGGTGCGCGACAACGCCGCCTTCGTGCAGGAGATTGCGAGGGAGCACGGCAGCTTCGGCAAGTTTCTGGCGAAATGGCCGCCGTCCAACGAGATCGGCCTGCTCGATCTCCTCGCCAAGCGCGGCAGCCGGTTAGGGGGCAACACCGGGCAGATGCTGCTGCGTTTCGTTGGCTGGGACGGCTTTGTCACCTCGAAGGACGTTGTCGCGTCCTTGCGCGATGCCGGCCTCGATATCGCCGAAGAGGTCAAGTCCAAGGGCGATCTCGCAAAAGTGCAGGCGCAATTCAATGCCTGGGCCGAGGAGACCGGCCTGCCTTACACATATCTGTCACGCATCTGCGCGCTCTCGATTGGCGAGAACCGCGGCGAGTAGCGGGTCACGAGAAACAAGGAGAAACGAAATGGCAAGGGCCTATTGGGTTGCCACCTACCGCGCGATCAAGAACCCCGACGCCATGGCGGCCTACGCCAAGCTGTCGCGCCCTGCGATCGAGGCCGCCGGCGGTCGCGTGCTCGCGCGCGGGATGCCGGCCGCGGCATTCGAGCACGGGCAGATGGAACGCGTCGTCCTCATCGAGTTCGACAGCGTCGCGAGCGCCAGGGCGGCGTATGAAAGCCCGGCCTACAAGGCCGCGCACGATCTGCTCGGCGACGGCGCGGATCGCGACATCCGGATCGTCGAAGCCGTCGATTAGCGCCGCCGGCCACGGGATCGTGGACATCGTGTGGCGATGTCTTGCCGCGGGCGCGGCAGGGGGAACGCGCGATCACGAAAAACATTTTTCCGGAACATTCATGCGCAGCACCCGTTCGGGAGTTTGAGCCAGGCGGCACAGGCGCAGGGAGCGCCCGTGTCTCGCCCGGCTCGATGAAACCGATAACAGAACGGAGCAGCGCATGAAGCTCACGACCGAACAAGTGAAGCAGACCGTCAACCAGCTCGGCGCACAGGTGCTGCCCGACGAGCATCCCGCCATGCCGCAGCTCAACAACATGTTTGGCGAGCACACCTTCTTCGTCGACGAGACGGGTCTCAAGGTTCTTGAGCCCACGCAGTCATTGGGTGCGGAGCGCCAGACCGGCGAGGTCGTCAGCCTCGCCGACTGGAGCGATGCCGAGCTGACGCGCCTGATGGCGCACGAGCCGGAGCCGACGGGCGTGATCGTGGTGTTCGAGCATGTGCGGCATTGATTGGGCCGAGCGGGTCGACATTGGGGTCGGTGGCGGGTTGGAAAAATCTCGTCACTGACGTTGCCGGTTCGGTTCAGATTCCGAACGTCAGCTGCGGCTCCGCATCATCCCCGTCCTGGAGGGAAGACAGCGAGACCCCCAGCAGCCGGACGCGCTTGGGCAGCGGCATCTCGATCTCGAGCAGGCCGCAGGCCAGCCGCTCCAGATCGTCGCGGCCTGAAACGGGCGCCGGAAGTGACCTGCTGCGCGTGATGATCTCGAAGTCGGCGAATTTGATCTTCAGGGTGACGGTTCGGCCGCGGTTGCCGGTCGCCTCGCAATGGCGCCAGACCTTGTCGACGAGAGGCTTGAGTTCGATGACCAGCGCGCCGAATGCGTCGAGGTCGGCCTGGAACGTGGTCTCCGCGCCGATGGACTTGCGGACCCGGTTGGCCCGGACCGGCCGTTCGTCGACGCCGCGCGAGATCCAATAGTAATAAGCGCCTGACTTGCCGAAATTCGCATTCATGAATTCCAGCGACTGGTTGCGGATGTCGAGGCCGGTGAACAGGCCGAGCGCGTTCATCTTGGCGCTCGTCGCCGGGCCTATCCCATGGAATTTGCCGACGGGCAGCGTCTCGACGAAGGCGGGCCCCATCTCCGGCGAGATCACGAACTGACCGTTCGGCTTGCGATGATCGGAGGCGAGTTTTGCGAGGAACTTGTTGTAGGAGATGCCCGCTGAAGCATTGAGGTCCGTCTCGGCTTTGATCTTCTCGCGGATCCGCAGCGCGACGTCGCGCGCCAGCGGGATGCCCTGCAAATTCTCCGTCACGTCGAGATAGGCTTCGTCGAGCGATAGCGGTTCGATGACCGGCGTGTGCTCGGCGAAGATGTCGCGGATCTGCCTGCTGATCGCCTTGTAGATCTCGAAGCGCGGCTTGACGAAGATCAGATCGGGACATTGTCGCTTCGCGGTCACGGATGGCATCGCAGAGCGAACGCCGAACTTGCGGGCCTCGTAGCTGGCGGCCGCAACGACGCCGCGTTCGGCGGAGCCTCCCACCGCGACCGGCTTGCCGCGCAGCTCCGGATTGTCGCGCTGTTCCACGGACGCATAGAACGCATCCATGTCGATATGGATGATCTTGCGGACGGGCGAGGCCGCGCCAGTCACCGTGCCGGATTCGCTCATGGGAAGATGATACAATCGCGCAACGCGAAGCGCGAGGTGACGGATGCTTCAATTGGACCCTTCGCCGCGGTCGGCAATCTCAGGCTTGTGAGTGGCAGGCCCGGCCGCGCGATCCTATATGGCGGTGCGGAGGACAGCCGATGCAATACAGCTCCGAGCTCATTCAGACCGTGCGCCAGGCACTTGAGACCGTGATGGCGAGTGTGCCAGCCGATCAATCGGTGTTCGGTCTGAAAGCCGCCGTAGCCGAATGCATCCTGAGGGCTGCCGCACACGGCCAGACATCGTATGACGGACTGGTGACGTCCGCCTTGGGCCAGATCCAGCAAATCATCTCGGTGCTGACGTAAGCGCTTCCTTTGGGTTGAGCAGACGGCAGGAATCCGAGCGGCGCGAGGCATAGACCGCTAGCGGTCGCGCGACGGGCGGGGGTTTGATTGGGAAGACCGCGCCACGAGATGGCGCACCCGACACGATTCGAACGTGTGACCTTTGCCTTCGGAGGGCAACGCTCTATCCAGCTGAGCTACGGGTGCTAGTCGAGCCTCATTTAGCCGATTGGCGAGGGGCGGGCAACCGCTTCCCGCCGCATCGATCAGGCTGATTTGCGCCCCAGACGGCCAGGAACCGGCTCGCTGTCCCGGCCGAGGCCGGCAAACTCGGCGAGCAGCCGCTCGGCGCAGATGACGCGGTTGCGGCCGAGCCGTTTGGCCGCATAGAGCGCCTCGTCGGCTAAGCCCAGCAGCCGGTCGGGGCTGGCGTCGGCCTCGCCGGGAAGCCGGCTGGCGACGCCGACGCTGAGGGTGACGTGGTCGCCGGCGCCCTCGGCACCATGGACGATCGCCAGGGCCATCACAGCGCGGCGGATCTCGTCGGCGATCGCGCAGGCGGCATCGCAATCCATGTCCGGCAGGATCAGCGCGAACTCCTCGCCGCCATAGCGGCTGGCGAGGTCGAGCGGGCGCACGGCATGGCGGCTGACGACGGCGGCGACCGCGCGCAGGCATTCGTCGCCGCTCTGGTGGCCGTGGCGGTCGTTGAACTGCTTGAAATGATCGACGTCGACGAACAGCAGCGCCATCGGCTTCTGCGTCCGCTGGGCGCGGGCCCATTCCGCCTGCAGCATCTGGTCGAAGGAGCGGCGGTTCGACAGGCCGGTCAGGCCGTCCTTGGTGGCGAGCTCCTTCAGCGCGCTTTCGGCGCGCTTCTGGTCGGTGAGGTCGCGCAGCGTCTCCACCACCGCGATCAGATGGCCGGCCTCGTCGTGGATCGGGCCGGCGTCGATGGCGAGATAGAGCTGGCTGCCGAGCTTCGGCATCACGCACCAGTTCTCGGCGCTGAAGCCGAGGCCGTTATGGCCGCGCGCGGCATATTCCGAATAGAACTCCGGCAGCTGCTCGGGCCGGTCGAGCGCCACGAGGTCGGCGAGGCAGGGACGCTTGGTCTCGTAGAAGGCCTGCCAGTGTTTCGTGGTGCCGATCACCTCGGAGGCGGCGACGCCGGTCAGCCGCTCGCAGGCCCTGTTCCAGATCACGACGCGGCGCCTGGGATCGATCACGAAGGTCGGCACCACCAGGTGCTGCATCAGCCGCACGGCATAGGAATCGGCGACGTCGACAGGGCTGGCGGGAGTCCTGCTCGCGGTCTTGCGCGGCTTCGCCATCTCAGGCCACCGCCGCGATGGGCCGGGCATCGCCCGGGCTGAACAGCTTGCGCACGTCGGCCGCCGGCTTCGGCTTGCTGAACAGATAGCCCTGCATCTCGGTGCAACCGAGCGAGCGCAGCATCTCGCGCTGCGCCTCGGTCTCGACGCCTTCGGCCACCGTGGTCATGTTGCTGGCGGCGGCGATGTTCACCACCGCCTGGACGATCACGGGCGCGCCGCTCGCTTCCGCGATGTCGGCGACGAAGCAGCGGTCGATCTTGATCTTGTCGAACGGGAAGCGCTTCAGATAACTCAGCGAGGAATAGCCGGTCCCGAAATCGTCGAGCGCGATGCGCACGCCGATCGAGCGGAGCTGATGCAGGATCGAGAGCGCGGCCTCGTCGTCGCGGATCAGCACGGCCTCGGTGATCTCGAGCTCGAGCCGGCGCGGGTCGAGCCCGGAGGCGGCGAGAGCGCCGGCGATCCGCAGCGCCAGCGTGTCGCATTTGAGCTGCACAGGCGAGACGTTGACCGCGATCCGCACATGCGCCGGCCAGGTCGCGGCCTCGTTGCAGGCCATGCGCAGCACCCAGTCGCCGAGCTCGTTGATCAGGCCGGTGTCCTCGGCGATCGGGATGAACTCGGCCGGCGAGACCCAGCCGCGTTCGGGATGACGCCAGCGCAGCAGCGCCTCACAGCCCGAGACCTCGTTGGTGCGCAGATCAACCAGCGGCTGATAGTGAATCTCGAAGCCGCCATTCACCAGGGCCTGGCGCAGATCCTGCTCCATGGTCAGGCGTGCCTTGGCGCTCGCGTCCATCGCCGGCTCGAAGAAGCGATGAGTGCGGCGGCCCGAACCCTTGGCGCCGTACATGGCGAGGTCGGCGTTCTTGATGAGCTGGTCGAGGTCGGCGCCGTCCTGCGGCGCCAGCGCGATGCCGATGCTGGCGTCGGTGGAGAGCTGGTGGCCGAGGCAATGATAGGGCTGGCGGATCGCCTCGTAGATCCGCGTCACGAACGACAGCACGTCCGCAGAGGATTGGATTCCGGTCTGGATCACCGCGAACTCGTCGCCGCCGAGCCGCGCGATCAGGTCGCTCTTCTTGAGGCAGCCGCGCAGCCGGGTCGCGATCGCCTTCAGCAGATCGTCGCCGACGTGATGGCCGAGCGAATCGTTGATGCCCTTGAATTCGTCGACGTCGATATAGAGCAGCGCGAACTGCTCGCCGCCGGCGACCTTCTCCAGCTCGCGCTCGATCTGCTCGCGGAACAGCGTGCGGTTCGGCAGGTCGGTCAGCGCGTCGTAATGCGCCATGTGCGCGATCTTCTCGTCGGCGCGCCGCCGCTCGGTGACGTCATCGATGACATGGATGAGGTATCGCGGTTCGCCGGCTTCATCACGAAGGCCGATCCGGGTCGAGGTGATGTAGCGTAGCCCCATGCCAGGCATCTGCCAGGCGTGTTCGTCCTTGAACAATCCCTCGGCCGATTTCAGTGCACTGCTGTCGTCTTCGGTGATGCGGTCGGCGGGCCCCTTGGGAAAGATGTCGAAAGCGGTCTTGCCCACGACGTCCTGACGAGACTGGCCGAATAGCTGCTCGGCGACGCAATTGAGCAGCAGGTATTGCCGCGTCCGGGCGTCCTTCACCGTGATCTGGGAGGGGATGTGATCGATGATCTCGCGCAGGAACGTGTCGTTGCGGTCGCGCTCCTGCTCGAGATTGCGGCGCTCGGTGATGTCCTCGATCGTGGCGACCCAGCCGCCCTGAGCCAGCGGCGTGTTGATGACCTGGAAAGCGCGGCCGTTGGGCAGCTCATGGGTCCTGGTGGAGACCTTGCCTTCGGCGACCACCCGCATGACATCGGCGCAGAACGCCTCGACGTCGCCACGGAATGCGCCGCGCTCCTTGCGATGATACATGGCTTCGTGAATGTGGCAGCCGGGCTTGATTACGTCCGTGGACAGGCCGAACATGTCGGCGTAGCGGCGGTTGCAGGTGACGATATAGCCGGCGGCGTCGTACAGGATCAGCCCTTGCGACATGTTGTTCAGGGCGGTGTCGAGTCGCTGCCGCTCCGCTTCGATCCGCTCCTGAGCCCCCCGGTTCTGCCGGTTGATCTGGCGAATGATCAGGAAGAGGATCAGCGCGATCACGGCGGCTGAAACCGTTGCCGCGGTGACCATGAAGCCGGTCTGGTGGCGCCAGTCGGCAAGCGCGGCGCTCGTGGTGTTGGTCGCGACGATGACCAGCGGAAAATGCGACAGCGACGCCGCCGAGCCGAGGCGGTCCTCGCCGTCGATCGGGCCCTTGACGCGCAGCGTATGCCGGCCGCCTTCGGCCAGCACCTTGCGCATCAGCGGCGCGTCCTTGAAATTCCTGCCGATCAACTCTTCGACATGCGGGTAACGCGCCAGCATCTTGCCTTCGCGATCGAACAGCGAGATGGCGGCGCCCTCGGCCAATGCGACCGAGGCGAAATAGCGTTGATAGCTCTCGGGATCGATCCGGCGCACCAGGACGCCGAGGAAGGTGCCGTCCGGCATGTTGAGCCGGCGTGCGACGATGGTCGTCCATTTTCCGATGATGAAGCTTCGCACGGATTCCAGCAGCACCGGCTCCGATGCCGGATTTGACTTGAAGGTCTGGAAATAGGTGCGCGACGAGACGTTGATCGCGGGCAGCGGCTGGGCGCGCGACCAGTTGATGATGTCGCCGTCCGCGTCGTAGATCACGATGTCGCCGAGGTAGGATACCGCGCTGATCTTGCCGCGCAGCATCTGGTTGGTGGCAGGTCCGGACATTCGTTCGCGGAACATCGTGGGCGAGGTGATCTCCCGCAGGTTCATCTGCTCGATCAGGTCGGCGGCGACGACGTCGGAATCCTCAAACTGCTGATCGAAATGCCGCGCGATCAGCTGCACGGTGTTTGCCAGCTCGCGCTCGCGGTTGGTCAGCGTGCGCTCGCAAAAATCGCCGATGGCCATGGCGGTCACAGCGAAGATGCCCGCGACCAGCAACACGCCGCACAGGGTGAGCCAGAGCACCGGGCCGCGCCGCGTCGCCGCCTCCCAGCCGCTCTTTGCGGCTAGAGACATTCCGGCTGCGATCCTTGCAGAGACCTGGCGCATTCCCCCTCCCTGAGGGAACACGAATACACCGCACAAATGGCCCAAACCTTAGCAAAGCCAGTTACCTAAGGATTAATCCGGTTGCGTGGTCAGGCCCGTATGCCGCAAAGCGGGAATCACCTCACGGTTGTGCGATGCCAGAAACAACCGCTGCGCTGCATCATTAACTGCCGCTTAATGCGAGGCGCCCGCGCCCTTGTCGCCACCGCCGCTGCGCAGCCGTCCAACCACGCCGGTGGGGAAGAAGTAGACGCTGGCGATGAACAGCAGTCCGAGCCACAGCAGCCAGCGGTCGGGGTGGAGAAGCCCAGGCAGCAGCGGCAGCCCGGCCTCCGACGCCGCCTTGGATGCGACGCCCATCAGCGACTGCAGATAGTTCTGGGCGAGGATGAAGATCGTGGCGCCGATGATGGCGCCGTAGATCGTGCCCATGCCGCCGATCACGACCATCAGCAGGATGTCGAGCATGATCGAGAAGCTGAGCGATGTGTCGGGGCCTGCATAGCGCAGCCACAGCGCATTCAGGATGCCGGCGCCGGCGGCGACCAGCGCGGCCAGGCAGTTGGCGTAGGTGAGATGGAACACGGTGCGAAAGCCGAGCGCCTCGGCGCGAAAGCGATTCTCGCGGATCGCCTGCAGCACGCGCCCGAACGGCGAGTTCACGACGCGCAACAGGGCGAGGATCATCAGGGCGGAGATCGCGAACACCAGGTAGAAGGTCAGGATGCGGCCGTTGATCTCGAAGCCGAACAGGTTCCTGGAGATCAGCACCGTGCCGGGGCGGAGCAATTCGGGCAGCTGAAAGCTGCGCCCGTCCTCGCCGCCGGTCAGCCAGGACAGCTGCGAGGCCAACACCTGGAAGGCGGAGGCGACCGCGAGCGTGATCATGGCAAAGAAGATCGCGGCGACGCGCAGCGAGAACAGGCCGATCGCGAGCGCGAGCAAGGCCGCCAGCGGCAGGCCGACGACGATGCCGGTAGCGACCGCGGCCCAGTTCGGACCCATCCCGTACAGCGCGATCGCGATGGCGTAGCTGCCGATGCCGTAGAACATGGTGTGGGCGAACGACACCGAGCCGGTATAGCCGAGCAGCAAATCGTAGGACGCGACCAGCGCGGCGAAGACGCAGATCTTGGCGGCGACGTTCAGCGCTTTCGCGCCCGGGAACAGGAACGGCGTTAGCGCCAGTGCCAGAATGATGACGACGAGAACGAGCGTGAGAACACGGCTGCGGGGCGGATCGCCTGACAGGATCATCATCGGCTGGTCACCGCATAGAGGCCGCGCGGCCGCCACATCAGAATGGCGACCATCAGCAGGATGTTGGAGACGAGGGCGAGTTTCGGCACCAGGAAGCCACCGTAATTGGCGACCATCGCGACCAGAATCGCGCCGATGAAGCAGCCGCCGATCGACCCGAGGCCGCCGATGATGACGACGACGAAAATCAGGACGGTGAGCTCGTCGCTCATGGAGGCATGGACCTGCTCGCGATAGAGCGCCCACATCACCCCGCCGAGGCCGGCGAGCGCCGATCCGGTCATGAACACGCCGAGGAACAGCCGGCGGATGCGGTAGCCGAGGGCCTCGACCATCTCGCGGTTCTCGACGCCGGCGCGGATCAGAAGGCCGAGCTTGGTGCGGTTGAGCACGAGCTGGATCGCGATGAAGACGGCGAGCCCGATCAGCGTCGCCAGCACGCGATATTTGGCGATCGCGACGTCGCCGAGGATGAACGAGCCGCGCAGCGAGGTGGGCAGCGGCATCGGGATGATCTGCGGCCCCCACAGCGCATAGAGCGTCTGCTCGGCGACGATCAGCCCGCCGGTCGTCATCAGGATCTGCTTCAGATGCTGGCCATAGACGGGAAGGATCAGCACACGCTCCACGACGAGGCCGAGTGCGCCGGACACCGCCATCGACAGCAGGGCCGCGGGCGCCAGCACCGCGAGGTTGATCCAGAGCGAGTCGGCCTGAATGGAGGCCGCGAACGGCGCCAGCACCAGCGTCGCGACATAGGCGCCGACCGCGATGAAGGCGCCGTGGCCGAAATTGAGCACGTCCATCAGGCCGAACACCAGCGTCAGTCCGGAGGCCATGATGAAGATCATCATGCCCATCGCGAGGCTCGCCGCGGTCAGTGTCAGCCATGTGCTCGGCGAGCCGATCAGCGGAATCATCGCGAGCGCCAGCGCGATCGGCAGCAGGACCGGTGCGAGATCGCGCTTCGGCTTCGGCAGCGGATCGGTTGCAGCAAGTTCACTCACTGATGCGCCTCCAGGCTCAGGCCGAGCAGCCGCTCCTGCAGCGGCACGTCGGCCGCCAGCGCCGCCATCTCGCCGCGATGGACGATGGTGCCGTTGTCCATCACCAGCACGTTGTCGCCGAGCTCGCGGGCGGCAAAGAAATTCTGTTCGACCAGCAGGATCGTCGCGCCCTTGCGCTTGATCTCCTTCAGGCACTCGATCAGCGCCACGATGATCGCCGGCGCCAATCCCTTGGTCGGCTCGTCGATCAAGAGCAGCTTGCGCGGCTCGATGATGGCGCGTGCGATCGACAGCATCTGCTTCTGCCCGCCCGAGAGGCTCCCCGCGCGCGACAGCCAGAACCGGCGCAGCGCCGGGAAGAAGCCGAAAATCCATTCCAGCTGCTTGTCATCGAGCGGCCCGTCGCGCGCCGCCAGCACGAGGTTTTCCTTCACCGTGAGGTCGGAGAATACCGCCATGCTCTCCGGCACATAGCCGACGCCGAGACGGGCGATGTCGGGCGTGGCGCGGCTCTCGATGCGCTCGCCGGCGAGGCTGATCTCGCCGCTCGATGCCTGCCACAGGCCCATGATGGTGCGCAGCGTCGTGGTCTTGCCGGCGCCGTTGCGGCCGAGCAGCATCGTGGTCTGCCCCTGCGGCACCGTGAGGTCGATGCCCTGGAGGATGTGATAGCGGCCGATATGCGTGTGCACGCCGGAGAGTTTCAAAAGGTCGCTCATGCGGCGCTCTCTGCAGCGTTCTTGGGTGCGACGCCGAGATAGGCTTCCTGCACGATCGGCGAGGCGATCACCTCGGCCGGCGGGCCGTCGGCAACGAGCTGCCCGTTGTGCAGCACGATGATGCGGTCGGCGAGCGAGCGCACCACGTCCATCTTGTGCTCGACGAGGAGGATGATCTTGCTCTGGTCCTGCTTGAGCTGCGCGATCAGGTTCAGCACGACCGGCACCTCGTCGATGCTCATGCCGGCGGTCGGCTCGTCGAACATGAACACTTTCGGCTCCAGCGCGATCATCAGCGCGACTTCGAGCTTGCGCTGGTCGCCATGCGACAGCGCGGTCGCGGCGACGCCGCGGCGGCCACCGAGCGCGACCTGGTCGAGGATGGCGTCGGCGCGGGCGATCAAATCGCGGCGGACCATCCAGGGCCGCAGCATGTCGTAATGGGTGCCGTCGGCGGCCTGCACCGCGAGGCGGACGTTCTCTCCTACCGTCAGGTTCGGGAAGAGGTTTGTCAGCTGGAATGCGCGGCCAAGGCCGGCACGCGTGCGCATCGGCGCGGACTGCTGGGTGATGTCGGTGCCGTCGAACAGGATGCTGCCGCTGCTCGCGCGAAGCTGGCCCGAGATCAGGTTGAAATAAGTGGTCTTGCCGGCGCCGTTCGGCCCGACGATGGCGGTGAGCTCGCCGGGGCGGAACGTACAGGTGACGTTGTTGACCGCGACATGCCCGCCGAAGCGGATGGTGAGGTCGCGGGTTTCGAGAGTCAGCGTCATTGGCGATCTAGTGAATGATGAGATGAAAATGTATCCGCGATCACGCTGCGCTCCCTCCCCCGCTTGCGGGGGAGGCATAGGCGGCCTTCGGCCGCTGTTCTTAAGAAACGCCGATGCTGAGGGTCGGCCTGGGAAAGGGTGTTTCTACGACGAAGGCTCCCCAAGAGGTGAGAACCCTCTCCCGGCCTCTCCCGCAAGCGGGAGAGGTGAAGAACAACTCAGCGCTTGTTCTTGACCGGAACGTCCATGTCCTCGATCTTCAACTCGCGGACCGGCTCGAGCACGGCCCAGGCGACGTTCGGATCGACCTTGACCTTGAAGTGATACATGCTCTGCAGCGCCTGATGGTCCTCCTTGCGGAACACCATCTTGCCCTTCGGCGTGTCGAACTCCAGACCTTCCATCGCCGTGATCAGCTTCTCGGTGTCGGTCGACTTCGCCTTAGTGACGGCGGCGACGACGGACATCGCGGCGGCGAAGCCGCCGGCGGTGAAGAAGTCCGGCGGCGCGTTGAAGCGCTTCTGGTGCTCGGCGACGAACCAGTCGTTCACCGGGTTCTTCGGGATGTCGTAGTAATAATAGGTCGCGCCTTCCATGCCCGGCAGGCCCTTGTAGGCCGCCAGCGCCGGCAGGATGTTGCCGCCGGTCGAGAGCTCGATGCCGTAGCGCTTCGGGTCCATGTCCTGCAGCTTGGCCAGCGGATTGCCGGCGCCGGCCCAGATCACCCAGATCACCTTGCGGCCGGGCTTGTCCTTCAGCGCGTCGAACAGGCGCTGGCCGACCGCGGTGAAGTCGGTGGTCGAGGTCGGAGCATATTCTTCTGCGGCGAGCGTCGCGCCGGTCTTGGCGAGCGCCTCCTTGAAGGCGGCGACGCCGTCGCGGCCGAAGGCGTAGTCCTGCGCCAGTGTCGCCACGGTGACGCCCTGCTTGCCGATCGCGACCGCGTTCGAGATCGCATCCTGCGACGAATTGCGCCCGGTTCGGAAGATGTAGCGATTCCACTTCTCGCCGGTAATCTGGTCCGCGACAGCGGGCTCGACGATCAGGATCTTCTTGTTCTCCTCGGCGACGGGGAGAATCGCGAGCGCTGCGGCCGACGAGGTCGTGCCGATCGCAATGTCCGCCTTGTCGTCCTGATAGGCTTCAGCGAGCGCGGCCTTGGAGAGGTCCGGCTTGCCCTGGTCGTCCTTGGTGATGACGACGATCTTGC
This sequence comes from Bradyrhizobium sp. A5, assembly GCF_042076515.1. Lineage (NCBI taxonomy): Bacteria > Pseudomonadati > Pseudomonadota > Alphaproteobacteria > Hyphomicrobiales > Nitrobacteraceae > Bradyrhizobium > Bradyrhizobium sp. A5. The sequence continues at coordinate 228,713 of NZ_CP148990.1, forward strand.
GGCCGTCGAGCGTCATCGTGCCCTTGGTGGCGTATTCAAAGCCCATCTGCAGGCCGGTTTCGGTCTGCTTGGCGTAAGCCTCGAGCGGGCCGGTCTTGCCGTAGATCAGCGCGACCTTGAGGTCGTCGGCTCGGGCGGAGGTGGTCGCGGCCAAGCCGAGGATGGCTGCTGTGAGAATGAGCGATCGACGCACGATGGGTTCCTCCTTGAATGAGCTGCCTTGATCACAGCGATTTGCACAAGTGTGCATACATTGCAATTCCACCTTCCGGCAGAGCCTGCATGAGTGCATGTGACAATCTCTTGACGTGTGGGCGTCGCGACGTTCGCGATGCCTGCACGCCGCCGCGTCGTCCATCAGCCCATGCGTTTCCTCTGGCCGCCTACAGCAAGCCCTGCGCCAGATGCGGAGCTTGCGTTGGAATGGCTGAAAATGCGGCAGAAGCGCTGACGATGCCAAAGACAAGGCCGGCATCATGTTGTCGGGAATCCGAGACTCCAGACACGGATTGTCTCGAAACTCAGACAGGCGACGCTCCGGTCGCCAGCCCGAACTTGGCGAGTTTCTTGTAGAAGGTCGCGCGCGAGATCCGCAACATGCGCGCGGCTTCCGTGATCTGGCCGTTGCTGGCGGCCAGCGCATGTTCGAGCGTCTGCCTCTCGAACTCGGCCTCGGCTTCGGCATAGGGGAGGATCGAGCCGGTCATCCGCGGCACCGGCGCTGCGTCGATGTCTGCGCTGACCGGCAGGATGTGAACGAAATCGTCGCCTGTCAGGCGTCCGGTATCGCTCAGGATCAGCGCGCGCTCCAGGATGTTGCGGAGCTCGCGGACATTGCCGGGCCAATCGTAGCGCGCGAGCGCCGAAAGCCCGCTTGGCGTGATCCTGGCATTGACGAAATCGCCGGAGGCGCTGATGTCCTCGATCAGCCGCGCGCAGATGTCAGGCAGATCGTCGATGCATCTTCGCAGGGGGGGAAGATCGATCGAGAGCACGTTGAGACGGTAATAGAGATCGGGGCGGAAGGCGCCGTCGCTGACGCGCTTGCGTAAGTCCACATTGGTTGCGGCGATGACGCGCACGTCGACCTTGGTGATCTTGTCCGAGCCGAGCGGTTCGATCTCGCGCTCCTGCAAGACGCGCAGGAGCTTGGCCTGCAAGTGCAGCGGCATCTCGCCGATCTCGTCGAGGAACAGCGTGCCGCCGTCGGCGATCCGGAATTTGCCCTCGCGTCCCCTGCGGTCGGCGCCGGTATAGGCGCCCGGCGCGGTGCCGAAGAATTCGGATTCGATCAGCGTCTCCGGGATCGCCGCGACGTTGACGCTGACGAACGGTTTCTCCGCGCGCGAGGACGCATTGTGGATCGCCTGGGCCAGCAGCTCCTTGCCGGTGCCGGTCTCGCCGGTGAGCAGCACGGTCACGCTCTGCCGCGCCGCGCGTTTGGCAAATTCCTTCGCTTGGGCGATCGCCGGTGTCGTGCCGACGAAATCGGCCAGGGTGAAGCGCGCCGCACGGGCGTGCGACAATTGCCGCCGTGCCAGCCGCAGATCGCTCTCGAGCCGGGTGACGCGCGCGAGCAGCGGCTTCAGGCTTTCGATGTGGTCGTAGAGCACGAAGCCGATTGCGCCGATGACATTGCGCTCCTCGTCCTCGATCGGCATGCGGGTGACCACGAGCTGCTCGCCGCCGAGCTCCATGATGTCGAGCAGGATCGGCTCGCCGCTCTCGGCGACATTCCGCATCAGGCTGTTCGGGATGATTTCTTCGATCGGCCGTCCGATCGCTTCCGCTGTCTGCTTCAAGCCGAGCGACGCCAGATATTTCTCATTGACGTAGATCACCCGCCCGCCGCGATCGATCGCAATCGCACCCTCGCATAAATGCTCCAGCCGCTCGAACAGCGTCACCATCGCCCGTGCGCGGACATAGGCGGGATCGCTGACGGAGGGGGGAGAGGGCATGGCGTACCTCAGGGGAAGTCCGCCTGTATTAGCAAAAGGATAGTAATTTCAAAGGGGGAATTGGGCGGCGGCAGCTCAGCATTTGCTGTCATCCCGGACAAGCGAAGCGCAGATCCGGGATCCATACCCACAGGGAGAGGTTTGACGAAGACTCGGAGTGGGAGCCTCGCGTTACACTACGCCCTGTGATTATGGGTCCGGGGCTCGCGCTTTGCGCGCCCCCGGGACGACAGCGAAATTGTTGCGACACTGTCGCCCTACCGGCGATACCCGTTCGCCCGTGAATAGCCCTGGCGGTTCTGCTGCAGCGGGCGGCTGGCGACGCTGCCCCGGGCCTCGCTGGAGGCGGGCGTTGCGAGCTTCAGCTCCTCCAGGAAGATCGGCCGGGCGAAATAATAGCCCTGCGCGTAGCGGATCTTGGTGGCGGCCTGGAGGTAGGCCAATTCTTCGTAGGATTCGAGCCCTTCGGCGATCACGGTCATGCCGAGCGCTTCGCTCAAGGATTCGATCGCGCGCAAAATGCCCTGGCTGCGCGGGCGCTTATGGATGTCGGTGATGAAGGAACGGTCGATCTTGATCTCGTCGGCGGTGATGTCGGCGAGCGCCGAGAGCGAGGAATAGCCGGTCCCGAAATCGTCGATCGAGATGCCGACGCCGAGCTTGCGGAACATCGGCAGGATTTCCGACTGGAAATGACTCTTGGCGACGAAGGCGTCTTCCGTCACCTCGATCATGAAGCGCTGGGGAAAGCCGGTGTCTTCCAGCGCCTGCGCGAAGTGGCGCATGAATTCCGGGTTGCCCGCCTGCTTGGCGGCGATATTGATGCTGATGGTGGCTTCCGCGCCAAAGGTGTCGTTGATCAGGTCGATCGACTTGACGATCTCGGCCAGCACGAGATGGGTCAGCTCGTCGATCAGCCCGAGCTCGCCGGCCAGGTTGATGAACGAGCCTGGCGCCTGGATCAGGCCTTCGTCGTCGCGCAGCCGCACCAGCGCCTCGATGCCCTTGACCGCCTGCGTCCTGATGTCGACCTTGGACTGGAACGCGCAGCAGAAGCGTTTTTCCAGGATGGCGAGCCGCAGCGACTGCTCGATCTTCATCCGCGCCAGGGCATCGCGCTCCATGCTGGAATCGAAGAAGGCCGCCGATCCCTTGCCACCGTTCTTGATGCGGTACATCGCGATGTCGGCGTTCTGGCGCAGCGTCTCGAAGGTTCGGCCGTGATTGGGATAGAGGCTGACGCCGACCGAGGTGGAGGCGAAGACCTCCGAATTGTCGATGAAGAATGGCGCGGTCAGCCGCTCCAGCGTCGATTGAATGAATTCGGCGACCTCCTCCTGGCTCTGGATCGGGGAGAGCAGCAGCAGGAATTCGTCGCCGGAGATGCGCGACAGCATGTCGGAATCGCGCAAGTCGCGTCCGAGTCGCTTCGACAGCTCGACCAGCAGCGCGTCGCCGACGGCATGGCCGTAATAGTCGTTGATGTGCTTGAAATTGTCGACGTCGAGAAAGGCGAGCGCGAAGCGTTCGCCCTTGCCCTCGTGCGCCAGCAGGCTGTTGGCGCGATGCTCGATCACGCGCCGCGAGGGCAGGCCGGTCAGCTCGTCGAAATAGGCCGAGCGGAATAGCTGGTCCTCGAAATTCTTTTGCTCGGTGATGTCCGCGGAGGTCGAGATCAGCAGCTCGCGTCCGGCGAGGCGGACGGGACGATGCGTGGTCAGCAGCACCTGGCGCGCGGCGCCGTCGTGCAGCGCTTCCTCGGTGACGACAGCCTGGCCGGCGGTCAGCGCCCGCTGGCAGGCTTCGCGGCGCGGCGCGAGATCGGGTGAGGGATGGCGGCCGTCCATGCCGAGCTGGGCGGCCGCGACATCGTTAACCAGGAGAAGCTCGCCTTGCGCGTCCTGCACGGTCAGGCCGGCCGGCAGCACTCTAACGATTTCCTTGAGGAATCCGAGTTCGGCTTGGCTCGCGCCGGAATATCTGTTGTCGTTCATAGAAGTCATGAATCTTGTTGTTTCAGCGCGCCTTTGCAATGGACGCGATCTTGCTCAGTTCCCTCTTAGGCTTGGTTAAGGGGTCCGGAGAAATACGGGGGTGTTTTGCGACGATGCGCCGCGCGCCCCCGATCGTCATTAACAGAGGGTCAACGCCGCTTGCGAAACTGCGGGCGGTTCTGTTTCTCTCGTGTCGAGATTAGCCGCCTTGCGGGACGCGGCACTGCATGATGCAATGAAGGCCGGTCTTGAGATACGAAACCTCGGTCTTGCCGTCGAAGGCTGATAGTGCGGACTTCAGCAATTTGGTGCCGAAGCCCGGCGTCGACACCTTGCCGATGCTCGGGCCTTCGGTCTCGTCCCAGGTAACGGTCAGACGATCGCCGCTGACGATCCATGACACCTGCAACAATCCGCTCGGCGCGGAGAACGCACCATACTTGCCTGCGTTGGTGGCGAGCTCGTGAAACATCAGTGACAGCGTGACCGCGAGCTTCGGCGGCAGGAACAGCCGGTCGCCATTGAGGGTGAAGCGGACATGGCCGTAAGGCCCGAGCTCCGCAATCAACAGGTCGCGGATGTCGCAGCCCGCTTTGTCGATCCGCGAGATCAAATCGTCGGTCGTGGCCAGAGAGCGCAGCCGGGGGTCGATCCGGGCCCAGACCTGCGGCTCGTCATGCAGCACCTGATGCAGCACGGCATGCACCGTCGACAGCTTGTTCTTCAGCCGGTGCTGAAGCTCGTCGACCAATAGCTTGCGATAGTCCTCTTCCTCGATCAGGCGCCTGGAAATCCGCCGCTGCTCCGTCAGCATCGTGCGATAGTGCTCGACGCCCCAGATGGTGAGGGCGCAGACGCACCAATACAGCGTCAGCAGGGTGAACCGGGCCCGATCCGCAAAAACATCGCCGAAATTGACGACGACGCCGAGTACGCCGCCGACCAGCGCGGTGATGATGCCGATCCGCAAGCCGCCGAACGCGGCGGCGAAGAGCACCGCCGGGAAGTACGGCGTGAAGTAGACGTCCGGTCGCACATGCGCGAGGCCCCAGCGCGCCAGCGTCGCGACCAGCAGGCAGGCGACCGCGAAGGAGATGCCCAGCGCGAGCGATGGCGGCGCCTCGCCCTGCCAACCCTTGCGGAATTCTTCGATCAGCTTCTGCATGCGCCGCCCGGTTGCCAGATGCGCTCGAAAATCGAGAGGTGGACGAGGATGTTACGCATCTCGCATGCGCAAGCAAAGCTTGCCTTGTCGATAGCTGGCAGGAATAGTGAGCGTCGCGACCCCGACTGTCGCAGCGCCGTCATCCATCGGTGTCGGCCATTTGGCATCAAATCGTTCAAGAACAGGGAGCTTCCATGGGCAGGCTTGACGGCAAGGTTGCGGTGATCACGGGCGCGACGAGCGGGATCGGATTGCGCACTGCGGAAGTCTTCGTTGCCGAAGGTGCCAAAATTGTGATCGCGGGGCGGCGTATACCGGAGGGTGAGGCGCTGGCGAAGCAGCTCGGGGCCAACTGCCTCTTCCGCCAGACCGATGTGACGGTCGAAGCGCAGATGCAGGCGCTGATCGCGCTCGCGGTGGACAGGTTCGGCCGCATCGACTGCCTCTTCAACAATGCCGGCGGTCCGGCGCAGACCGGCGGCATCGAAGCCCTCGAGGTCGAGCGCTTCGACGCGGCGATGGCGACGCTGGTGCGCAGCGTCATGCTCGGGATGAAACACGCCGCGCCCTTCATGAAGAAGCAGGGCTCGGGCAGCATCATCAACAACGGCAGCATTGCCGGCCGCCTCGCCGGCTTCTCTTCGTCGGTGGTCTACGGCGCGGCCAAGGCGGCGGTGATCCACCTCACCAAATGCGTGGCGATGGAGCTTGGCGAGTCCAACGTGCGCGTCAATTCGATCTCGCCCGGTGCGATCGCGACCGGCATTTTCGGCAAGGCGCTGGGCCTGTCGACGGAAGCTGCCGAGAAGACGCCGGCGGTGATGCGCGATGTCTACAAGACCGCTCAGCCGATCCCGCGCGCCGGCATCCCCGACGACATCGCCCAGGCCGCGGTGTTCCTGGCGAGCGACGAATCCGGCTTCATCAACGGCCACGACCTCGTCATCGACGGCGCCATCACCGGCGGCCGCAACTGGAGCCAGCAGCAGCAGGGCTTGGCGGCCTTGCGCAGCGCGTTTGATCAGGGGGCGTAGAAGCAAAGAGATGTGCCGTAGGGTGGGCAAAGGCGCGCTCTTCGCGCGCCGTGTCCACCATCGGTGTTCAAGCGTGAAACGGCATGGTGGGCACGCTTCGCTTTGCCCACCCTACGAAACCTAAACCGCCTTCATCCTTACCCTCAGTCCATCCCGCGGCTTCGGGATCGGCCACATCTGCCAGTCCGGTCTGTAGCCCGGCTCCAGCGACACCTCGATGTTCTGCAGGAAGTGCCGCGCGAAGCACTTGGCCTGCATGTAGGCGAAGTGCAGGCCGAGGCACATATGCGCGCCGCCGCCGAACGGCACCCAGGCGAAACGGTGGCGATTGCGCTGGGCTTCCTCGGTGAAGCGCAAGGGATCGAAGCTATCCGGCTCCGGCCAGATCTCCTTCATGTGATGCGTATAGAGCGGATTGACGCCGACCGCGGTGCCGGCAGGGATCGTGAATCCCCTGAAGGTGAAGTCGCGCATCGCGCGGCGCGGCATCGAGGGCACCGGCGGCTTGATCCGCAGCGCCTCCTTGAACGCCATCTCCGACAGCGGCATTTTTTCGAGATCGTCAAAACTGCTCGGCGCACCGGGCGCAAGCCCGAGTGCAAGAACCTCCGCCCGCAGTCTGTCCTGCCAGTCCGGATTGGCGGCGAGCTCGCCGACGAAGGAGGTCAGCGACGAGGTCAGCGTGTCGTGCGCCGCCATCATCAGGAAGCTCATGTGGTCGATGATGTCCTGCCCGGACAGCAGGGCACCATCCTCATGGGTGGCGCGGCAGAGCTGCGAGAACAGATCGTCGCCGCCATGATTGCCGCGCCGTAGCGGAATCTGCTGGCGGAAATAGGCGACGATGCGCTTGCGGCCCGCCACGCCACGCGCCATCTGCGTGCCCGGCAGGGGGCGGCGGATCGGGGCGACGGCGGCGGCGACCATGTCGACGAAGGCGCGGTTGATCTCGTCGACCTCCGGCCCGATGTCGGCGCCGAGAAAGGACGCCGCGGCCAGATCGAGCGTGAGCTGCTTCATCGCCGGATAAAGCTGCATCTCGCCGGGGTTCGCCTTCCATTGCGCCACCCGCGCGGCGATGCCGCTGTCGAGATCGGACAGATAGGATTTCATCGGCCCGGACTTGAACGCGACCGACAGCGCCTTGCGATGCAGCCGGTGCTCGTCGAAATCGAGCAGCATCAAGCCGCGCGGGAACAGCAGCCCGAGCACCTTGTTCCAGCCGTGGGTCGAGGAGAACAGCTTCTGCTGGTCGAACATCACGAGCTCGTTGGCCTCGGGCCCGAGCAGTACGACATTGGTCTCGCCGAAAACATGGGTGCGGTAGACCGGGCCGTATTTGGCGGCGTTCGCCTCGATGTGTCCCTTGGGATCGGCGAGCACCTGAAAGGTCTTGCCGATCACCGGCCAGCCCTCGTCGCCGGGGATATGCGTCAGCTCATTGCGTTTGGGTGCGGTGAACTGAAGCGCAGGGGCGGCCACATTCTGCATCGACATTGAGGATTGCTCCGGTTGGCTGACCGAACAGCGCGCGGCCGTGACAACATTCCGGCCTGCGCCAGCCGACCAGGTCAGCATAGCACAGGCCGATATCGCCTGCTCGAGATCGTGGTTACGCGTGTACGCCGGCGCAGCCTATCGCTTCGCCGCTTCCTTCTGCAGATCCGGGGCGTTGACGGCGGGAATGGCGACGCGGCCGGGGCCGGTCACCTTCAGCGCCTCGGCGGCCTTGTCGTTCTCCATGATCTTGGCCATCACGGCCTGTCCCGCACGCTCGAAGATCGCGCGGTTCTCGATCACGAATTTCTGCGACCTGCGCAGGCTGTCGGTATAGCCGTTGATCTCCGGGACGACATAGCGGGCCACCATGTCCCAGCTCCGGCGCGTGGCTTCCGGATTGGCCCAGTCGTGCACGAAGCCGATCACGGCGCCGATGCCGCCGGAGACCTGCATCACGTTCTTGATCATCTTGACGAGATCGTCGGGCGTGCCGATGACGGAGGCCGCGCCCTCGACGAACGCGGTCTTGTCCACGGCCTCGTCGGGGGAAGCGAATGCGGTCAGGCCCGGCCGCTTCAGCGTGCCGACATTATATTCGTTGTGCCAGCGCATCAGCCCGGCGCCGGCCTCCTTGCGGGCCTGCTCGCGGGTCTCGGCGACGTGGAAGGTCAGCAGCACGCGCCAGTTCGCGCGATCGACCGTGGTGCCGTGCTTTTTGGCGGCGTCCTCGGCGAATTGCCATTGCTGCTGCAGCGACATCAGGCCCTGCGTTGTCATCGAGCCCAGCGAGATGATGCCGATGCCGTATTTGCCGGCGAGCGTCATGCCGGAGGGCGAGATCTGCGACGCCACCACGAACGGCATCTCCTCCTGCAGCGGCAGGATCTGCAGCGCCGCGTCGTTCATGGTGAACCAGTCGCTCTTGGCGGTGACGCGCTCGCCGTTGAACAGCCGCCGGATCACGCCGATCGCTTCGTCCTGGCGGTCGCGCTGCGTCATCGGGTCGATGCCGAGCGTATGCGCGTCGGAGGCCAGCGCGCCGGGGCCGGAGCCGAAGATGGCGCGGCCGCCGGTCATGTGGTCGAGCTGCACCATGCGCTGCGCGACGTTGTAGGGATGGTGATAGGGCAGCGATACCACGCCGGTGCCGAGCTTGATCCGCTTGGTGCGCTCGCCCGCCGCCGCCAGGAACATCTCGGGCGAGGCGATCATCTCCCAGCCGGAGGAATGATGCTCGCCGCACCAGAACTCGTCATAGCCGAGCGCGTCGAGCTGCTCGACCAGGTCGAGATCGCGCCGGAACTGAAGCATCGGATGCTCCCCGATCGGGTGATGCGGGGCAAGGAAGGCTCCGAATTTCAGGCGCGCCATGGCGTTCTCTCCGGCTGTCATTTTCTGTTTGTTGAGCGGTGAGGCTACGTGCTGGAAAGATCGAACGCAATCGCGCGATGTCCCGCGCCGCGGAATGCAGGCATGCGTGTGTCGTCTCACTCCTCCAATTCTTGCGTGCAGACGCTCCGACGCCGTCATGGCCGGGCATGACGAAAAGTGGCGGGGAGGTGAAGTACGCTACCGCGTCATCCTGTTCCACGCGTCGAGGCCGGCGATCTTGTACGCCTCCGCCAGCGTCGGATAGTTGAACGTATTCTGGATGAAATAATCGATGGTGCCTTTGAGATTCAGCCCGGCCTGGCCGATATGGATCCGCTCGGTGGCGTCTTCGCCGAGGATGTGCACGCCGAGCAGGCGGCGGGTCTTGGTCGAAAAGATCATCTTCATCATGCCGCTGTTCAGCCCCATGATGTGGCCGCGCGAGGTTTCGCGGAAGCGCGCGATCCCGACCTCGTAGGGGATGCCGCGGGTGCGCACCTCTTCTTCGGTCAGGCCGGCGGTCGAGATCTCTGGTACCGAATAAATGCCGTAGGGAAAGAACTCCGGCGGCGCCATCGGCTCCATGCCGAGCGCGTGACACGCGGCTACGCGACCCTGCTCCATCGACGTCGAGGCAAGGCTTGGAAAGCCGATCACGTCGCCGGCCGCGTAGATGTGCGGCACGCTGGTCTGCAAGGTGACGGGATCGACCGAAATGCGGCCGCGGTGATCGACGACGATGCCGGCGGCCTCGAGGTTGAGCCGGTCGGTGGCGCCGACGCGGCCCGCGGCGAACAGCAGCATTTCCGTGGTGACGTGGCGCCCGTCGGACAGATGCCATGTCGTAGTCGTACATCCGGAAGACTTCCGAGCCCGCGAACCCGCGAAGACGGCCACGCAGCAATCGGGCCAGAGCGGCAGGTCCTACCTCCGAGGTAATCGCGCGGATGGCGCCAATCTGCGAGCATCGCTTGCAAATAAGTGCCTGAAGGGTCGCGCGCCGATGCATCAAACCGTCACAAAACACGTCGATTCGACCCGCCGCTGGTGGGTGCTGACGATTGTCATCGCCGCCCAGTTCATGTTCGGCGTCGACGCCTTCATTGTGAACGTCGCCATTCCCACCATCGCGGTCGACCTGCACGCGACACCGGCGCAGATCGAATCCGTCATCGCGATCTATCTGATCGCCTATGCCACGCTGGTCGTCACCGGCGGCCGGCTCGGCGACATCCATGGCACCAGGAACGTGTTTCTGGCCGGCGTGCTCGGCTTCACGCTCACCTCTTTGTGGTGCGGCCTCGCACAATCCGGCGCGGAGCTGATCATCGCCCGGCTGGCGCAAGGGGCGACCGCGGCGCTGATGGTGCCGCAGGTCTTGGCGACACTGCATCTGCTCTTCACTGACGAGTCGCGCAGCCGTGCCTTCGCCATCTACGGCATCGTACTCGGGCTTGCGGGCGCCGCGGGATTCCTGCTCGGCGGACTTCTGGTCACGCTCGATCTCGCCGGCACCGGCTGGCGCTCGGTATTCTTCGTCAATGTGCCCTGCGGCCTCGTCATCGCCGCTGCCGCCTGGCAGATCATGCCGTCGGTACCGCGTCGGGCCGGGACAAGGCTGGATATCAAAGGGAGTATCGTGCTGTTCACCGGGCTGCTGTGCCTGATCGGTCCGCTGCTGTTCGGCCACGATGTCGGCTGGGCGACGTGGCCGTGGGCGGTGATGGCCGTCGGCGGCGTGGTCCTCCTTTCATTCCTGAAGCTCGAACATGCTGTTGCGTGCGGCGGCGGCATGCCGCTGATCGATCTCTCGCTGATGGCGGACGCTGCCTTTCTGCGCGGGCTCGGCGCTGCCTTCTTTTTCTTCGTCGCCAATCTCTCGTTCTATCTGGTCATGACGCTGTTCATGCAGCGCGGCCTTAAGATTCCGCCGCTCGCGGCCGGCATGGCCTGCATTCCACTTGCAATCGCATTCGTCGCGGCCTCACGCCACAGCGGCGCGCGCGCACGCCATCGCGGCACCAAGGTGCTGATCGAAGGCTGCGCATTGCAGATTGCGGGCCTCGCGGCACTCGCGCTTCTTGTCGTTTATGACGGCGCGCCGACGCCGGTCGCGCTCGCGCTGACCATGAGCATCTTTGGCTACGGCCAGGGCCTGGTGATGGCGCCGCTCTCCGGCGCGGTGCTTTCGACGGTCAAACCCGTCGCTGCAGGCTCTGCCTCGGGCATGTACGGCACCACGGCGCAGATCGGAAATGCGGCCGGAGTGGCCGCAATCGGCGCGGTGTTTTTCGCGGTCGAAGCGCTGCAATCAGCGCGCGCAGCTCTCCTCGTTTCGCTCGCTCTATTTGCAGCGTTCATCACGATCTGCGCCGCATTTCTAACGTGGATGCGCCGCGCATCTGCACGAAGTTGAGGCATTGCGGTTAATACGTACGAATTTCCGCGGGATTTCCCGCGGTTCCACGGTGACCGACAGCACACGGTCTTTTTATTTTGCGCTGCAGCAACTATTTGGTTGGGATGGACGTTGACCGTCGCCTGCCAGGAGTTGCCGTGTCGCTCGCCAAAAATCTCGACCTGTTGCGACAGCTGCCAAAGCTGGATGGTCTGCGCTTTGCCGGTCTTGGCCGCAGCGCGGACGCGTCCAGTCCGTTGGAGGAAGTCACCGAGTTCGGTGACAATCCCGGAAACTTGCGCATGTTCGCGTTCGTGCCGGCGCAATGGCAGAAGCCGCGGGCGCTCGTCGTCGTGCTGCATGGGTGCGGCCAGACTGCGGCGGCTTACGATCTCGGCGCGGGTTGGTCGACGCTCGCCCGGCATTACGGCTTCGCGCTGGTGATGCCCGAGCAGCAGCGCGCCAACAACGGCAACACCTGCTTCAACTGGTTCAATCCGGAAGACACCGTTCGCGACGGTGGCGAGGCGCGTTCGATCCGCGAGATGATCGCGCATATGGCCGGGGCCCACGGCATCGATTCGAAGCGCATCTTCATCACCGGCCTGTCCGCCGGCGGCGGCATGACGTCGGTGATGCTCGCGACTTATCCGGAAGTGTTCGCGGCCGGCGCGGTCATTGCGGGATTGCCCTACGGCATCGCCTCGAATCTGCGCGAGGCGCTGGACGGCATGTTTCATTCGCCGGCGCGGCCCGAGCGCGAACTCGGCGATTTCGTGCGTCGCGCGTCGGACCATCGCGGCCCTTGGCCGAAGATGTCAGTCTGGCACGGCAGCGCCGATCGCACCGTCAATCCCGGCAACGCCAATGAGATCGTCAAGCAGTGGCTTGACGTGCACGATCTGCCGGCCGCGCCGATGGCGGAAACCATCGTCGACGGCTATCCGCGCCAGGCCTGGTGGAACAAGGACGGCGAGACGCTGGTCGAGTCCTACGCCATCACCGACATGGCGCACGGCACGCCGCTTGGGCTGGCCGACAACGACCAGCGCTATGGCGTCGAGGGAGCGTTCCTGATCGAGGCCGGCATCTCCTCCTCCTACCACATCGCGAAATTCTTCGGCCTCACCGGCTGGATTGCGGACGCAGCCGGCAAGAAGGCGGAGGCAAAGGCTGCAATTGCCCAGCCGGCACGCTCACCCGCGCCGCATCTGGCACGCTCGATCCGCTCCGCCGTTGCAGACGAGCCCGCCGAACCGAAGCGCGAGCAGGCCCGCGGCCTGGATCTCGGCCAGATCATCACCCGGGCGCTGACGGCCGCGGGATTGATGAAGTAGCGCGCGTCGCGCTCACATCTCGCCGGTGATGAACGGATTGGTCATCCGCTCCTGGCCGATGCTCGAGCCGGCGCCATGGCCGCAGATGAAGCCGACATCGTCGCCGAGCGGCAGCAGCTTGGTCTTGATCGAGTCGATCAGCGTGGCGTGACTGCCGCCGGGCAGATCGGTGCGCCCGACCGAGCCTGCGAACAGCACGTCGCCGACATGGGCGAAACGCAGTTCCTTGTTGAAGAACACCACGCTGCCGGGCGAGTGGCCGGGGCAGTGCAGGATGTCGAACGACAAGCGACCGATCTCGACGGTGTCGCCTTCCTCCAGCCAGCGGTCCGGTGCAAAGTTGCGCCCGCCCGTCATGCCGAAGCGCGCGCCGCTCTCCACGACGTTGTCGAGCAGGAACTTGTCCGCGGCATGCGGACCCTCGATCGGCACCTTGAGAGCATCGCGCAATTGCGCCGCGCCGCCGACATGGTCGATATGGCCGTGGGTCAGCCAGATCTTCTCGACGGTGACGCCGGTCTGCTTGATCGCCTCCAGAATCTTCGGCACGTCGCCGCCGGGATCGATCACCACGGCCTTCTTGCCGGGTTCGTCCCAGATGATGGTGCAATTCTGCTCGAACAGCGTCACGGGGACGATGATCGCGCCGGCCTTGGCCTGCGCGGATTCCTGCGAGGATTTTTGGGTGTCATTTTGCTCGGTCATCGCGCCACAATGCCGATTTTTGTCCTACCGCCAAGCAAAAGATTCGTGCCGGACTGAACGATGGGCGCACGCTGTGGAATCGGCTAAACTGCCGCCATGGACAACCCCGCCCGCAACATCGCCCTCGTTCCGCCGCCGGATCGTCGTCAATCCGAGACGGCGCTCGCGATCGCGCGCGGCACTGCGCGGCTGTTGCGCTCGCTCGGCTTCACCTGCATCAGCGAATTGCCGCTGCCGTCGGGGCGGCGCGCCGACCTCGTGGCGCTGAACGAGCGCGGCGAGATCTGGATCGTCGAGATCAAGTCGTCGGTCGAGGATCTGCGCGCCGACCAGAAATGGCACGAATACCGTGCCCATTGCGACCGGCTGTTCTTCGCCTTCACGCAGGACCTGCCATGCGAGATCTTTCCGGAAGGAACCGGCCTGATCATCGCCGACGCCTATGGCGCGCATCTGCAGTGCGAGGCGCCCGAGCACAAGCTGCCCGCGCCGACACGCAAGCAGATGACGGTGCGGTTTGGAATGGCGGCGGCCTTGCGGATCAACCGGCTGGTCGATCCGCAGGGGCATGCGGAGTTTTGGGAATAGGCCGGAGCGAATCCGGAATTCGTAGGGTGGGCAAAGCGAAGCGTGCCCACCACTCAATTCAACCAGGACTGAAGCAGTGTTGGTGGGCACGGCGCTTTGCGCCTTTGCCCACCCTACGCGACCGTTATCGTGGTGCGCGCTTCGCCAGGATCCGCTGCAGCGTACGGCGGTGCATGTTGAGCCGGCGCGCCGTCTCCGAGACGTTGCGATTGCACATTTCGTAGATGCGCTGGATGTGTTCCCAGCGGACGCGATCGGCCGACATCGGGTTCGTCGGCAGTTCGGACTTTTCCGCGCTGGTCGAGAGCAATGCGGCGACGACGTCGTCGGCATCCGCGGGCTTCGAAAGATAGTCGATCGCACCCATCTTCACCGCGGTGACCGCGGTGGCGATGTTGCCGTAGCCGGTCAGCACGATCGCGCGGGCTTCGGGGCGCTTCTTCTTCAGCGCGGAGACGACGTCGAGGCCGTTACCGTCGCCGAGGCGAAGATCGACCACGGCGAATGCCGGCGCAGCCTTGCCGATTTGCGCAAGACCGTCCGAAACCGTGTCGCACGACGTCACCGCAAAACCACGGGTTTCCATGGCGCGCGACAGCCGCTCCAGAAACGGCTTGTCGTCTTCCACGATGAGAAGCGAGCGGTCGGTCTGTTCGTTCAGTTCGGCGATGGCGTTCAAGGTGTTGTCCTTTGTCCTGCACATCTACATATGGCGTCGCAAGCAAGCGGTGCCAAGGCCGCCAATAGTCGATCGGCCCTGCCGTGCGACGCAAGGTCGCGGTCTATCCTATTGTTTCTTCAAGCGTCTCGATAGCCTCAAAACGCTCTCGCGGCCACGTGATCTGGACCACGGCGCCGTGTTCCGGAAAGGTCCGGTTGGTGAACGAGACCTTGGCGCCGGTACGTTCCAGCAAGGTCCGCGCGATGAACACGCCGAGGCCGAGGCCGCGCTGTTCGCCGCCGCCGTCATCCAGGGTGCGCCGCCGCGACAGATAGGGTTCGCCGATCCGGTTCAGGATGTCGGGCGGAATGCCGGGACCATCGTCGGAAATCACGAGCTCGATATTGTCCTTGTTCCACCATGCATTCACCTCGACCGTGGTGCGGGCGAAATCCACCGCGTTCTCAACGATGTTGCCGACGCCGTACAGGATCGCCGGGTTGCGCGAGCCGACCGGCTCGGCGGCCACGGCGACCGCGATCCGCACCTTGATGTCGACGCCGAAATCGCGGTGCGGCGCCACCACCTCCTCGATCAGTTCCGACAGCTTCATGCGGTCGAACGGCGCGCCGGTGGAGGAGAGCTGCGTGATCTTGCTGAGGATCTCGCGGCAGCGCTGGGTCTGTTCGCGCAGGGTTTTCAGGTCGGCGGCGAAGCTCGGATCCTTCACGGTCTTTTCGAGCTCGCGCGAGATCAGGAAGATGGTCGCAAGCGGCGTGCCGAGCTCGTGCGCGGCGGCGGCGGCGAGGCCGTCGAGCTGGGTCAGATGCTGCTCGCGCGTCAGCACCAGCTCGGTCGCGGCCAGCGCGTCGGCGAGCTTGCGCGCCTCCTCGGTGACCTGGAACGAGTAGAGGCTGGTGACGCCGATCGCGAGCACGATCGAGAGCCAGACGCCGAACAGATAGATCGGCGGCAGCACCAGCGGATCGTCGGAATCCCAGGGCAGGGGGAAATGGTAGAAGAACAGCACCGAAGCGCAGGCAACGGCGAGCACGCCAAGCCCGAAGGTGAAGCGGGCCGGCAGCGCGGTGGCCGAGATCAGCACGGGCGCGAGGAACAGGAACGAGAACGGGTTCTGCAGACCGCCGGTGAAGAACAACAGACCGGCCAGCTCGATGATGTTCAGCGCCAGCAGTCCGGCCGCCTGCATCGGCTCCAGCCGTTGCAGCGGATTGGATACGGTTTGGAGTGCCAGGTTGAGCGCCGCCGACAGGGCGATGATGCTGACGCAGGGGACGATCTCGACGTTGAACTCCAGCCCCTGCGCCACGATGAAGATCGCGGCGAGCTGGCCGAGCACCGCGAGCCAGCGCAGCCGCAGGATCGTGTCCAGGCGGATATGCCGCTGCGCGGGGCGAAAGTCGGAGGCGGCAATTTCGGTCATGTCGGCCAATGTGGCGGTGCCTTCTCGGTGACAAACGCGGGGCTCGCGGAACCACCCGGATTACAAGCCTTGCGCTCTCCGCTGCAATAGCAGAAGAACGCCCCAGCATGACCGGGAACGACAAAGCTTCAAGTCCGCCGACTGTCGCGGAGCGCAGCTCCTCTGCGGCAATTGAGGTCGATCACCTCGTCAAGGTCTACAAGCAGACCCGCGCCGTCGACGATATCTCCTTTTCGCTTCCGCGCGGCGGCATCACCGGGCTGCTCGGTGGCAACGGTGCCGGCAAGACCACGACGATCGCGATGATCATGGGCCTGGTGCTGCCGACCTCCGGCCGCGTCCGGGTGCTCGGGCGAGCGATGCCCGAGGAAAGCGCGTCCGTGCTGGGGCGGATGAATTTCGAGAGCCCCTATGTCGACATGCCGATGCGGCTCACGGTACGCCAGAACCTCACCGTGTTCGGCAAGCTCTATGCGGTGAAGAATCTTTCCGACCGCATCGCCGAGCTCGCCGACGAGCTCGACCTCACCGATTTCATCGACCGCGCCAACGGCAAGCTCTCCGCCGGGCAGAAGACCCGTGTCGCGCTGGCCAAGGCGCTGATCAACCACCCGGAGCTGTTGCTGCTGGACGAGCCGACCGCCTCGCTCGACCCTGACACCGCCGATTGGGTGCGGGCGCATATGGAGCGCTATCGCAAGGAGAACAACGCCACCATCCTCCTCGCCTCGCACAACATGCTCGAGGTCGAGCGGCTCTGCGACCGCGTCATCATCATGAAGCGCGGCCGCATCGAGGACGACGACACGCCGGAAGCCATCATGGCCCGCTACAACCGCACCACGCTGGAGGAGGTGTTTCTGGACGTCGCTCGCGGCCGGGGCAACGGCGCGAAGGAGGCGGCGCGATGAGGGGGCTTCTATCTTTCAGTCGTAGCCTCAATGAAGCCTGTCATCCCGGGGCGCGACATCGTCTCGAGCCCGGGATCCATAACCACAGGATCGAATGTGGCGAAGACTTGGAATTACTAGTCTCGTACCGCAATCGCAGCCTGTGGTTATGGGTTCTCAGATGCGCAATTGCGCATCATAGCTCGCGCTGCGCGCGCCCCGGAACGACGAGATCCCATCCGGGCTTCGCGGTGCGGCCATGACCGACATCTCCCTCCACCGTGGCATCTCCGCCCAGCGCATCGGCGCGATGATCCTGCGCTACTGGTATCTGCTGATGTCGTCCTGGCCGCGGCTGCTCGAGCTGCTGTACTGGCCGGCGCTGCAGGTCATCACATGGGGCTTCATCCAGTACTACATTGCCGAGAATTCCAATTTCTTTGCGCGTGCCGGCGGCACGCTGATCGGCGCCGTCATCCTCTGGGACATCCTGTTCCGTGGGCAGCTCGGCTTCTCGATCTCGTTTCTGGAAGAGATGTGGGCGCGCAATCTCGGCAACCTCATGATGAGCCCGCTCAAGCCGATCGAGTTTCTGCTGTCGCTGATGGTGATGAGCCTGATCAGGCTCGCGATCGGCGTCATCCCGATGACGCTGCTCGCGCTGTTCCTGTTTCACTTCAACGTCTACGGCCTCGGCCTGCCGCTGATCGCGTTCTTCTGCAATCTGATCTTCACGAGCTGGTCGGTCGGAATCTTCGTCTCGGGGCTGGTGTTGCGCAACGGCCTTGGTGCCGAGAGCATCGTCTGGACCTTGATGTTCGCGATCATGCCGCTCGCCTGCATCTACTATCCGGTCAGCGTGCTGCCGGTCTGGCTGCAATACGTCGCCTGGGCGCTGCCGCCGACCTACGTGTTCGAGGGGATGCGCGCGCTGCTGATCGAGCAGACCTTCCGGATCGATCTGATGCTGGAGGCGCTAGCCATCAACGCAGGTCTGCTGGTAGCTTCTTTTTGGGCATTCCTTGCCCTTTTGCGCAGCGCCCGGAAGAATGGTTCGCTGCTGTCAGGCGGCGAATAACGTCACTTTATCGTGGATTCAGGCTGGTTTAACCGTCTTCACTACGTAGATGTACGGAACCAAGCATTGACGCAATATTACGCATTCGGCAGTATGCTGCGATGCGAAGAGGGATTTGATCATGCCTATTGGTGAGTTCGGCGGCGCGCCGCCCTTGGCGGCTGAAGGCAGTCCGGTCCTGACGACGCCGATGTACTGGATGTACGAGATGGCGCACGCCTCTCTCAATCCGGCGCGTGCAGTCACTGACGCGACCAAATTCCTGTTTCAGAATCCGTTGAACCCCTGGACGCGCACCGAGGTCGGCAAATCGGTCGCCGCGGCCTGCGAATTGTTCGAGCGCACCACGCGCCGCTACGGCAAGCCGGAATGGGGTCTCGATGACACCGAGGTCAACGGCATCCGCGTTCCCGTGGAGGTCCGCTCGGTCTGGGAAAAGCCGTTCTGCCGCTTGCTCTATTTCGATCGCAAGTTCACCCGTCCGCTGCGCAGCCCGCAGCCGCGCGTGCTGATCGTGGCCCCGATGTCCGGCCACTATGCGACGCTGCTACGTGGCACTGTCGAGGCCTTCCTGCCTGCGCATGAGGTCTATATCACCGATTGGGCCGATGCCCGCATGGTGCCGCTCAGCGAAGGCCGCTTCGATCTCGACGACTACATCGATTACGTCATCGAGATGCTGCACGTTCTCGGCGGCAACACGCATGTGCTGGCGGTGTGCCAGCCCTCCGTGCCCGTCGTCGCCGCCGTCTCGATCATGGAAGCGCGGCGCGATCCCTTCGTGCCGACCTCGATGACGCTGATGGGCGGCCCGATCGACACCCGCCGCAATCCGACCGCAGTGAACAACCTCGCCCAGGAGCGCGGCATCGACTGGTTCCGCAACCACGTCATCACCAAGGTGCCGTTCCCGCATCCGGGCATGATGCGCGACGTCTATCCGGGATTCCTGCAGCTGAACGGCTTCATCAGCATGAATCTCGACCGGCACATGGATGCCCACAAGCAGCTCTTCGCCAATCTGGTGAAGGGCGACGGCGATCTCGTCGACAAGCATCGCGAATTCTACGATGAATATCTCGCCGTGATGGACCTCTCCGCGGAGTATTACCTGCAGACGGTCGACACCGTGTTCGTGAAGCACTCGCTGCCGAAGGGCGAGATGAACCATCGTGGAACCCGCGTCGATCCCTCCAAGGTCACGCGCGTCGCGTTGATGACGGTCGAAGGCGAGAACGACGACATCTCCGGTATTGGTCAGACCGAGGCGACGCACACATTGTGCAGCTCGATCCCCGATCATCGCCGCGTTCATTACGTCCAGAAGGGCGTCGGACATTACGGCGTGTTCAACGGCTCGCGTTTCAAGTCGGAAATCGTGCCGCGGATTCACGACTTCATGGTCTCCGCAGCGAATCCGAGCTCGTTGCAGGCTCTCGCGGCCGAATAACTCCGTTTTTCGGCTTTCCCGTCGAAAATTCGGGTTCTGCCGGAGCCTCCGGCAGAGCGCGGGGCCCACCAGATTCGAGGTATTTAGGTAGCTTTATAGGAGTGAGTCAGGCCTCACCCCTTGGGGGCGCCGCATGCGTCCAGCGGGGGCGAAAAATCGGGGTTCCAACCCCAGTCTGTAGGGTCTCCCGGACGCCAGAACCCCTGTATATTGGGCAAATGATTTGTTTTTGCGCCGAGCGCTTTCCCTGGCGGCGGTTATGGCAGAATCCGGGCGAACTCCTGCTCCCCGGACTGACAGACATGGCCACACGCGCACTCCTTTATCGACGGCCCCACGAACCGAAGGCCCTCGTGATCACCCACGGGTCGCAAATGTTCGCGATTCGGCTGCGCCGGCATCGTCGCGCGCGCCGTTACACGCTTCGAATTCATCCGAGCGATCGCGAGGCGATCCTGACCATCCCGCCGCGCGGCACTCTGGCTGAAGCCAAGGACTTCGCGCAGCGTCACGGCGCATGGATTGCAGCACGTCTCGGCCGCTTGCCGAAGGCCGCGCCGTTCCAGCCTGGCACAGTGATACCGCTTCGCGGCGTTCCTCATCGGATCGTTCATCGCGCCGGCACCCGCGGCACGGTGTGGACCGAGGTGCGCGACAGCGGTGAACGCATTCTGTGCGTCGCCGGCGGCGTCGAACATGCCGACCGTCGCGTCCATGACTTCCTCAAGCGCGAGGCGCGCCACGATCTTCAGCGCTCGGCTGACGCCTATGCCGCCGAACTCGGCGTCAAGGTCAAGCGGCTCTCGATCCGCGACCAGTCCAGCCGCTGGGGTTCCTGCACCTCGGCGGGCTCGCTGTCGTTCTCCTGGCGCCTGATCCTCGCGCCGCCCTTCGTGCTCGACTATCTTGCCGCCCACGAGGTCGCCCATCTCGTCGAGATGAACCATTCCGCGAAGTTCTGGCGCGTTTGCGGAAAGGTGTGCCCGTCGATGGAGCGCGCCAAGAAGTGGCTCGATACGTACGGCAACGATCTGCACCGGTATGGGATCGAGGATTAGGGCGCGCTGCTAGCCCAACACTCTCTGTCATCCCTGCGAAAGCAGGGACCCATAACCACAGGGAGAAGTTTGGCGAAGACCAGTCATTCGGTACTCCCACCCTTCGCTATCGATCGATCGCGCGGTATGGGTCCCGGCGTTCGCCGGGACGACATCGAGAGTGGGACGATGTTGGAGCGTATCGCTCAATTCACGCCACATTTCGCGACGGTCGCGCCGCGCGCGCAATTAGCCCCACCGCATCAAAGCGTTCGCACGCTTCACTCAGCATCACGCGCGCAGCTGTCGTCTACTGTGCATGGGGTTGTTTTCGCAGTTTTGTTGTGAGGCGCTCAGCAATGCCTACCGATTCCCGCCAAACAGCCGGTCCATCAGCCAGCCGTCCAACCCCGCGGCTGCTTCCGGTCGCGCATTCGCGCGCGTCGGCGGCGGGCGGTAACCGCTCGTGCTCGCCGGCGCTGGTGCTGCCGCTGTCGGCGGCGATACTTGGGAGGCGGCCTGCGCGAGGTTCGACAGGCCCCAGCCACCCTGCGAGCCCGGCAGGTTCGCGACCGGCACACCCTCGTGCGCTGTCTTCATGAAGCGCGTCCAGACTTCCACCGGCAGGCCGCCGCCGGTCGCCTTTTTGGTCGGCGAGTTGTCGTCATTGCCGAGCCAGACGCCGGTGACGAGGTTGGCGGTGTAGCCGATGAACCAGGCGTCGCGATAATCCTGGCTGGTGCCGGTCTTGCCGGCAGCGGGCCAGCCGGGGATCTCCGCCTTCTTGGCGGTGCCGCTGATCAAGGTCTCCCGCATCATCGCGTTCATCATGCCGACATAGCGCGGGTCGATCACCGGGTTATGCTCGTCGGGCTGGCGCATGTAGAGCAGCTTGCCGCTGAGCGTCCTGATCCGCGTGACCACATGCGGCGCAGCCAGGAAGCCGCCATTGGCGAACGGGGCATAGGCGCCGACCAGCTCGACCATCGAGACTTCCGAGGTGCCGAGCGCGATCGAGGCGTTGGGCTCGAGCTTCGAGGAGATGCCGAGCCGGTGCGCGGTGCGCACCACGTTCTTCGGCCCGACCTCGAGTCCGAGGCGGATCGCGACCGTGTTGAGCGACATCGCCAGCGCCTGCGTCAGCGTCACCGCGCCGAAATATTCATGGGTGTAGTTCTCAGGCTTCCAGCCCTTGACCTCGATCGGCGCGTCCTGGCGCAAGGTATCCGGCGTCAGCCCCTGCTCGAGCGCAGTCAGGTACACGAACGGTTTGAACGAGGAGCCCGGCTGGCGCCTGGCGGTCACCGCGCGGTTGTATTGGCTGTCGGAATAGTTCCGTCCGCCGACCATGGCGCGGACCGCGCCATCAGGCGTCATCGCCACCAGCGCACCCTGGCTGACGTTGAACTTCACGCTCTTGGCCGCGAGCTCGTCAATGATGGCGGCTTCCGCCACGCCCTGCAGCTTCGGATCGATGGTGGTCTCGACCTTGATGCTCTCGTCGATCTGGCCGACGAGATCGTCCAGCACCTCACCGATCCAGTCCGCGACATAGTTGACCGTGCCGGCACCGGCCGGCTTCACATTGTAGGAGGGATGGCCGATCGAGGCCTGCGCCTGCGCGTCGGTGATAAACTTCGCATCCGCCATTGCCGCGAGCACGATCTTCGCGCGCGCTTCCGCACCTTCCGGATTGCGGTTCGGCGCAAGGCGCGAGGGCGATTTGACGAGGCCGGCCAGCATCGCGGCTTCGGCGACGGTGACGTTCTTCGCCGGCTTGCCGAAATATTTCTGCGCCGCGGCCTCGACGCCGTAGGCGCCCGATCCGAAATAGACGCGATTGAGATAGAGCTCCAGAATCTCGTTCTTGGAGTGCTTGCGCTCCAGCCAGATCGCGAGCTCGGCTTCCTGCAGCTTGCGCTGCATGGTGCGCTCCTGGGTCAGGAACAGGTTTTTCGCGAGCTGCTGTGTCAAGGTCGAGCCGCCCTGCGACACGCCGCGATGGAGCACGTTGGTGACCAGAGCGCGCAGGATGCCGACCGGGTCGATGCCGAAATGCGAATAGAAGCGGCGGTCCTCGATGGCGATGAACGCCTTCGGCAGATACGGCGGCAGGTCCTTCAGCGAGACGTTGGCGCCGGCCATCTCGCCGCGTTGCGCCAGCATGCTGCCGTCCATGCCGACGATCTGGATCGTCGGCGGGCGCTTTGGAATTTCGAGCGACTGGATCGGCGGCAGATGGGCGCCGACATAAACCACGACGCCGATCACGGCGATCGCACCCCACAGACTCAGCACCGCGCCCCAATAGACCATGCGCCCGAGGCCGGCACCGAAGCGCGATTTCGAGCGGCGCTTGGCGCCGCTGCGGCCGGCCGACGCCTTGCGCTCGCGCGGCGGCTCGTCGTCCGGCTCTTCAGCCTTGCGCTTGGCGGATGATTTCGTTGGCTTCTTCGGCTTGTCCTCGGCGTTGGGGATGCGGTCCGCCGCGGTCAGGCGCAGATCGGCGAGCGCAGCAGGCAAGCCGAACAACGGCTCCTTCCGCCCAGCCTTTTTCTTTCCCAACCCCATACGCAAACGCCCGGTCAGCCCGCCCCCGCCGCACGCTAGCGGTCGCTGTTTAAGGCCCGGTTACCCCGACGTTAACGCGCGATTAGGAGGTGCGGCATTCGCCCGCCGCAGTTCCGCTTCCTGGGCCGCAGGGCTAGGATCGCGGATATAAAACAAGAGGGAACCGCATGGGCCACATCGATCCGACCAAGGACGTCTTCGCGCAATTCCGGGACAACAACCGCCCGGGCCCGATCCACATGCTCAACCTGGTGCGGCTGCGCAAGGACGCCGCCTATCCCGACGGCCGCAAGGCCAGCGGCGCGGAAGCCTATGCTGCTTATGGCCGCGAGAGCGGCCCGGTGTTCGAACGCCTCGGCGGCCGCATCGTCTGGCAAGGCAAGTTCGAGCTGATGCTGATCGGCCCGCAGGATGAGCGCTGGGACCATTGCTTCATCGCCGAGTATCCGAGCGTCGGCGCCTTCGTTGAGATGATCCGCGATCCCGCCTACCGCGAAGCGGTGAAGCATCGGCAAGCTGCCGTGGAGGATTCGCGCCTGATGCGGCACGCGGTGCTGCCGGTGGGGAAGAACTTCGGGGAGGTGCCGGAGTAGACGCCGACAATCGTTGATCTCTCTTCCGTCAGGATTGGGCGAAGCTCCAAAAAAATCGGCGGCCGATGGGCCGCCGATCGCATTTCAAGATCAAGCAACAACTAACCCGCCGGACCGGCATCCTCCAGGATCGGGCCGAACAGCTCCCAGCGCTCGCCGTTGAACTTCATCATCTGAAGCTGCTTGTTGACGCGGTAGTCGGTCGGCGAGGTGTTCGCCTTGATGCCGGGCAGCGCGGTGTCGCTGACGACGTCCTTCAGCGACGCCGCCTGTTTCATGACGTTCTCGCGCGTCAGGTCGTCGCCGCACTGCTTCAGCACATGGACCAGGAGCTGCGCCGTGCTGTAGCCGTAGGTGTTGAAGTTCGAGTCCTTGTCGCCGTCCGGATAGTACTTGGCCATGAAGTCGAAATACCTCTTCAGGCCGGCGTCGTCCTTCCAGGTCGGATCGAGCGGTTCCTTGCCGTAGTTGACGCTGATCAGGCCCTTGGCGGCATCGAGGCCAGCGGGCTTCAGTACCGCGCCGACCGAGGTGGCGTTGATGTCGACGATCTGCACTGGATGCCAGCCCATCTCCGCGATCTTCTTGATCGCCTGCGCGGCCTGCTTCGGTGTCGTCGCGCTGAAGAACAAATCGGCGCCGGCGTCCTTGATCTTGAGGACCTGCGAGTCGACGGTCGGATCAGAGACCTCGTAGGACGCTTCGGTCACGATCATCTTGGCGGCCTTGTCGCCGAGGCCGGCCTTGATGCCGTTCAGATAGTCCTTGCCGAGGTCGTCATTCTGATAGAGCACGCCGATCTTGGCGTTCGGATGCTCCTTCAGGATGTACTGGCCGTAGATGCGGCCTTCGACGAAGTAGTTCGGATTGAAGCCCATCGTCCACGGGAAGTTCTTCGGATCGGTGAACCTCGATGCGCCGGTGGCAGCGAACAGCTGCGGCACCTTCTTGGAATTGAGATATTTCTGCACCGCTGCGTTCACGGGCGTGCCGATGATCTGGAAGGTCAGCAGCACCTCGTCGCTCTCGACCAGCTTGCGGATCTGCTCCACGGCTTTCGGCGGCGAATAGGCGTCGTCATACTGGATCAGGTTGATCTTGCGGCCGTTGACGCCGCCCTGGTCGTTGATCATCTTGAAATAGGCGGCCTGGGTCTTGCCGATCGACGAATAGGCCGACGCCGGTCCGGAGAACGGCATGGTCTGTCCGACCTTGATCTCCGTGTCGCTGGCGCCCGGATCGTATTTTTTCTGGGCATTGGCCGCAGAGACCGACAGCGCCAGGGTCAGCGCCGCAGCCGTGGCCGCATGCAGAATTCCGTTCCTCATTCGCAATTTCCTCAGTTTGTTATCGCCGATGGTCTGCCGGGCGCACGGTGCGTCCGATGCCATCGCTGAGGGCGATTGTGGATGAGGCGTTGCTGCAACGCAAGGTGGGAAGGTGCTGGCCGTTCGTAGGGTGGGTTACATAACCCACCCTACGAAGTTGCTAACCCGCCGGGCCATTGTCCTCGATGATCGGTCCAAACAGCTCCCAGCGTTCGCCGTTGAACTTCATCATCTGCATCTGCTTGTTGACGCGGTAGTCGTTCGGCCCGGTGTTGATCTTGATGCCAGGCAGCGCGAAGCTCGGGGTGAAGTCCTTGATGTTGGCGACCTGTTTCATCACGTTCTCACGCGACAGGTCGTCGCCGCACTGTTTCAGAACCTGCGTCAGCAGCTCGGCGACCGAATAGGCGTAGGTATTGACCGTGTTGAGCTTGTCGCCTTCGGGGAAATACTTGTCCATGAAGGCGAAGAACGCTTTCACGCCCGGATCGTCCTTCCATTGCGGATCGCTCGGCTCCTTGCCGTACTGGGTCGAGATGATGCCTTTGGAGATGTCGAGGCCGGCCGGCTTCAGCGTCGCCGAGATCGGGCTCGCATTGATGTCGAGGATGTGCACCGGGTTCCAGCCGAGCTCGGCGACCTTCTTGATGGCCTGCGCCGCGAATTTCGGCGTCGAAGCATCGTAGAAAAGATCGGCCCCCAGCGACTTCAGCTTGACCACCTGCGAGTCCACCGTCGGATCGGTGACCTCGTAGGAGACTTCGCCGACGATCATGCTGGCGGCCTTGTCGCCGAGACCGCTCTTCAGGCCCGCGAGATAGTCGCGGCCCATGTCGTCGTTCTGGTAGAGCACGCCGATCTTGGCGTTCGGATGCTCCTTGAGAATGTACTTGGCATAGATGCGTCCCTCGGACACGTAGTTGGGATTGTAGGCGATGGTCCAGGGATAGTTCTGCGGATCGTTGAATCGCGCCGCGCCGGTCGAGGCCAGCAGCTGCGGGATCTTCTTGCCGTTAAGATATTTCTGCACGGCGGCGTTCGCGGCCGTGCCGATGATCTGGAAGGTGAACAGCACCTCGTCGCCCTCGACGAGCTTGCGCACCTGCTCGACGGTCTTCGGCGGCGAATAGGCGTCGTCATACTGGATCAGATTGATCTTGCGGCCGTTGATGCCGCCCTGATCGTTGATCATCTTGAAGTAAGCCGCCTGGGTCTTGCCGATATTGGCATAGACCGAATAGGCCCCGGAGAACGGCACGGTCTGGCCGATCTTGATCTCGGTGTCGCTGGCTCCGGTGTCGTATTTCTTCTGGGCGAGGGCTGGACTTACGAAGGCTTGGCTGGCGGAGAACACGAAGGCGAGCGCCGCCGTGGCGGCTACGAAGGCTCTGCGATTGCTCATGTTGGGTTGTTCCTCCTGACGGAATTTTCCGGTCGACGGTCTTTTCCCGTTGATTGCCAACGGTCGCCATCGCTGCCGAAGATTGTGGAGGAAGGTGAGGTGCCGCGCAAGGATCGCGGCGCTGCGCTCTAGCGTCTCAGGCAAAGAACCTTAAGCGAGGAACAGGACAACCAGCGCGATCGCCGCCGGCAGGGCCTGTACGATCAGGATGCGCGTGCTGACGGTCGCGGCACCGTAAGCGCCAGCGACGATCACGCAGAGCAGGAAGAATGCCTTGATCTGGAACGCGAAGGCCGGGTTGCCATGCACCAGGCCCCAGATCAGGCCGGCGGCAAGGAAGCCGTTATAGAGGCCCTGATTGGCGGCCAGCACTTTCGTGATCTCGGCTTTCTCCGGCGTATTGCGGAATGTCTTCAAGCCAAGCGGCTTGTCCCAGAGAAACATCTCGAGGATCAGGAAGTAGGCGTGCAGTGCGGCGACCAGCGCCACCAGGATATTGGCGATCAGAACCAAGTTGAGCTCCCCCAAAAAGCGTCAGCTTTCGGGTGGACGTTAACACGGCCGGCATGGCAAGTGCGATGCCGTGTTTCGGTTCAATGGTGTCGCCATGCCCGCTCGGTCAACCAAGACGCCTGTTAGCTTCGGCCTCGATCGCCTGGCGACGCCGATCGGGATCGCGCTGCTCGTCACCGATGCCGAGGGCGCCTTGCGCGCGCTCGATTGGGACGACTACGAGCACCGCATGCGCGAGCTGTTGCGCCTGCACTACGGCTCCGTGGATCTCAGTGATCGGCCTGCGCCGACGGCGATGAAGACTGCGCTGTCCGGCTACTTCGAAGGCGATCTCGGCCAGCTCTCAGCAATAGCGTGGCGCATCGCCGGCACGCCGTTCCAGCAGAAGGTCTGGACCGCGTTGGCGAAAATCCCGGCCGGAACCACCATGAGCTATGGCGCGCTGGCTGCGAGGATCGACATGCCAAAGGCCATTCGCGCCGTCGGCCATGCCAACGGCTCCAACCCGATCAGCGTGGTGCTGCCGTGCCATCGCCTGATTGGTGCGGATGGTTCGCTGGTGAAGTACGGCGGCGGACTTGAACGCAAGCGCTGGCTGCTGCGGCATGAAGGTGTGGAGGTTCAAGTTTCTCCCCGCCGTCATTCCGGGGCGCCGCGTAGCGCGTGCCCGGAATGAAGGAAGGGAATCACGCCGCCGGTGCAGCAACCGCCTTGTCGCCGGCCATGACATGGGTCAGCGCGCTCTTGATCGCGGACTGCCGCGTCGGCGCGTTGATCTGTGCGCCCAAGAGGTCGGTGACGTAGAACACGTCGCGGGCGCGTTCGCCGAAGGTCGCGACGTGGGCCGAGGCGATGTTGAGGTTGAGTTTCGAGATCGCGGTGGTCAGCTCGTAGAGCAGGCCGGGGCGGTCGAGGCCGGACACCTCGATCACGGTGTAGCGGTCGGACCACTGGTTGTTGATGGTCACCTCCGGCTCGACCACGAAAGGCCGCGCCTTGTTGCGCACGGTGCGCCGTGCCACCACTTCAGGCAGGCGCAGCTTGCCTTCCAGCACGTCCTCGATCATCTCGCCGATGCGCGTGGCGCGGCGTCCCTCGTCCTCGTCGCGGTCGTATTCCCGCGAGATCGAGATCGTGTCGAGCGCGCGGCCGTCGGTCGTGGTGTAGATCTGGGCATCGACGATGTTGGCGCCGGCCGACGCGCAGGCGCCCGCGATGATCGACAGCAGCCAGGGATGGTCGGCGGCGAAGATCGTCAGCTCGGTGACGCCGCGCACCTCGTCGAAGCCGACATTGATCGCGAGCTTGTGGCCGGCCTGCTCGCTCGAGCGCACGAAGCGGGCGTGGCGGATCTTGCGCGGCAGCTCGACCTTGAGCCAGTAGGCCGGATAGTGCCGGCCAATATAGGCATCGAGCTCGTCCGCCGGCCATTCGGCGAAGGCCATGCGGAATTCGGCATAGGCGGCCGTGAGCCGCTTGCCGCGATCGACTTCCGAGAAGCCGCCCGTCAGCACCGGCTCGGTCTCGTAGTAGAGCGAGCGTAAAAGCTGCGCCTTCCAGCCGTTCCACACGCCCGGGCCGACGCCGCGAATGTCGGCGGTGGTGAGGATCGTGAGCAGCTTCATCTGCTCGACCGACTGCACCACGGCGGCGAAATTCTCGATCGTCTTGCGGTCGGAGAGGTCGCGCGACTGCGCGACCGTGGACATGGTGAGGTGTTCCTCGATCAGCCAGGCCACGAGCTCGGTGTCGGCCGCGCTGAACCCCAGCCGCGGACACAGCCGGCGTGCCACCTTGGCGCCTGCGATCGAGTGATCCTCGGGCCGACCCTTGGCGATGTCGTGCAGCAGCGTCACGATGTAGATCACCGCGCGGTGCTCGGGCCGGATCTTGCGCATCAGGTCGCTGGCGAGCGCGAACTCATCGAGGCCGCCGCGCTCGATGTCCTGCAGGAAGCCGACGCAGCGGATCAGATGCTCGTCGACCGTGTAGTGATGATACATGTTGAACTGCATCATCGAGACGATCTTGCCGAAGGCGCGGATGAAATGGCCGAGCACGCCGGTCTCGTTCATCCGCCGCAGCACGATCTCCGCGTTGTCGGAGGTCAGGATCTCCATGAACAGCCGGTTGGCTTCGGGATTTTCGCGCATCTGCGCGTTGATCAGGCCGAGCGAGCGCGTCACGTCGCGCATAGCGTCCGGATGGAAGGCAAGGTTGTTCTTCTGCGCCAGGCGGAAGATGCGGATCAGATTGACCGGGTCGTGCTTGAACACGTCGGGCGCGGCGACGTTGATGCGGTTGTTGTCGACGATGAAGTCGTCGCTGTCGGGCACGCGCCGCTTCACCGGGGTCGGGCGCAGCCGCGCCATCATCCGGCTCAGCACCGGCGCGGGCTTGGCCTGCTGGTCCTCGAGCTTGGCGCAGAGAATGGCGGTGAGGTTGCCGACTTCCTTGGCGACCAGGAAGTAGTGCTTCATGAAGCGCTCGACGTCCTGCATGCCGGGATGCGAGGTGTAGCCGAGCCGGACCGCGATTTCGCGCTGCAGATCGAAGGAGAGGCGCTCCTCGGCGCGTCCGGAGTAGAAATGCAGATTGCAGCGCACCGACCAGAGGAAATCGGCGCAGCGGCGGAAGGTGCGATATTCCTGCGCGTCGAACACGCCGCGCTCGACCAGCTCGTTGGTGTCGCGCACGCGATAGACGTACTTCGCGATCCAGAACAGCGTGTGCAGGTCGCGGAGCGCCCCCTTGCCGTCCTTGACGTTGGGCTCGACCAGATAGCGCGACTGGCCGCCGCGGCGGTGCCGCTCCTCGCGTTCGGCGAGCTTTGCGGTGACGAATTCGGACGCCGTGCCCTGCACTACTTCCTTGTCGAAGCGTTCGACCAGCTCGTCATAGAGCGGCTGGTCGCCGGTGAGGAAGCGCGTCTCCAGGATCGCGGTGCGGATCGTCATGTCGCCGCGTGCCTGGCGGATCGATTCGTCGACCGAGCGCGTGGCATGGCCGACCTTCAGCCCCATGTCCCAGAGGCAATAGAGGATGGCTTCGGCGACCTGCTCGCCCCAGGCGGTCTGCTTGTAGGGCAGGATGAACAGCAGATCGATGTCGGACTCGGGAGCCATCAGGCCGCGGCCATAGCCGCCGGTCGCGACCACCGCCATGCGCTCGGCCCCGCTCGGGATCGGCGAGCGATAAAGATGACGCGTTGCCGCCGAATAGAGGATGCGGATGATCTCGTCCTGCACGTGGCACAGCCGCTCGGCACAGTGCCTTCCGTGGCGGTCCTTGAGCAGGATCGCTTGTGCGACGTCCCGCGCCGCGATCAGCTCGGCCTTGAGCAATTGCGCCATGGCCGTGCGAAACGCGTCCTCACGTCCCTGGTGCTTTTCGGCAAGCGCGTCGACCGCAGCGGTGATCCGCGCGGTGTCGAAGCGATCATCAACCCCTGGCTTTTGCTCAGTCGCAATGCTGTCCATGTCTCACCGGATATAAGAGGTGACAGGCGCTGTCACCCGCCATTCTCGGTCAATGGTCGTTCCATGCTTGCCCGAGTCGATCTGCAGCCGGCGGGAGCCCCAGAGAGATCGGAATCGTGCTGCTCGCATCTAAGCATAACTTATTGCAAAACAATAAAAAATCACCGGATAACGCGGGGTGACCGCCGCGCGGTCGCTCGGCGTCGTCGACAATCCCGGCTCAAGCCGGTACTTCGTAGAGACGATTTTTCCGGGAGAGAATACAATGGACGCTGCTGCACTGCGCCAGATGCAGGCCCCGATCAAGGAACGCTACAAGGCCGATCCCAAGACCGCGATGATCACCTTGAAGGCCAAGGGCTCAACGGATAGCGAAGGCATCGCCTGCAAGGTCGAAACCGGCCGCGCCATTGCGATGGCGGGGCTACATCCTGGGACCGGCGGCTCCGGCCTCGAGCTCTGCTCCGGCGACATGCTCCTCGAGGCGCTGGTCGCCTGCGCCGGCGTCACGCTGAAGTCGGTTGCGACCGCGATCGAGGTGCCGCTCAAGACCGGCAACGTCTATGCCGAAGGGGATCTCGATTTCCGCGGCACGCTCGGCGTCGACAAGGAGACCCCGGTCGGTTTCGCCGAGATCCGCCTGCGCTTCGAGGTCGATACCGATGCGCCCCAGGACAAGCTCGATCTGCTGCTGAAGCTCACCGAGCGCTATTGCGTGGTCTATCAGACCATCAAGAACGGCCCGAAGGTTTCGGTGTCGATGCAGCGGATGTGACCTTGCTTACCCTCCCTGGAGGGGGAGGGTCGATCGCGCGCAGCGCGAGCGGGGTGGGGTGATCTCTCCACCCGGCCACCGCATCCGTCGAGAGACTGTCACCCCACCCCGTCTCATATTTCGCTACGCTCCATATGAGCCGACCCTCCCTCCAGGGGAGGGTAAGAAGAAAAAATGTCCCTCGACCTCCACTTCATTCTCTTCCTTCTTCTGCGCATGGCGATCGCGGCGGCGTTCGTCGTGTCGGCGTCTGTCATCACCGAGCGTTCGGGACCGGTGATCGGCGCGCTGGTGGCGACGCTGCCGGTCTCGGCAGGTCCGTCCTACGTCTTCCTCGCGATCGACCATGACGCCGCCTTCATCGCGCAGGGTGCGCTGTCGAGCCTTCCGGTCAACGCGGCGACCATTTTCATGGCTCTCACCTATGTGGTGCTGGCGCAGCGGCACAGCCTCGTGGTGAGCTGCGGAAGCGCATTTGCGGTCTGGATCGCCATTGCCTCGGTCATCCGCATGTTCGACTGGAGCCTGACGGCCGGGCTCGCCGTCAACCTGATCGCGTTCGGCATCTGCATTCCGCTGCTCGCGGGCTATCGCCATGTGAAGATGCCGCTGGTGACGCGCCGCTGGTACGACATTCCGATGCGCGCCGTGCTGGTCGCGACCCTCGTCGCCATCGTCGTCTCGACGTCGAGCTGGGTCGGTCCCCGCATCAGCGGCATCATCGCGCTCTATCCCGTCGTGTTCTCCAGCATGATGATGATCCTGCATCCCCGCATCGGCGGACCGCCGACCGCCGCCGTGCTCGCCAACTCCGCCTGGGGCCTGCTCGGCTTCGGGATGGCGATTGCCGTGGTGCATGTCGGTGCCGAGAACTTCGGCTCCGCGATCGGCCTCAGCCTCGCGCTCGCGACCTGCATCGCATGGAACCTGACGCTATGGTGGAACGGGCGACGAAAGCGGCTGATGGCGGCGGCGTGACTCGTAGGATTGGTTACACCTTCGGCTAATATAACCACCCTACGAGGATGTGAATCTTTCGACTTTCTGCGATTTCGATGTGAGTCAAATCAACGACTTAGCTTGCTCGAAAACGGCATAAATCGAATTGTCTCTCATGCTCTACGGCAGCGTCACTGCTTCGGCAGCTTCGCCTTCAACACATACAGCGCATCCAACGCCTCGCGCGGCGACATCTCGTCGGGATGCAGCGCCTTCACGGCGTCCATCAGCAGTTCGGCCTCGCTCGGCGGCGCGGCTTCGGCGGCGGCGCGCGAGGGCACCGCGAACAGCGGCAGATCGTCGGCGAGGGCGCGGGCGGTCTGGCCGCGGTCCTGGGCCTCCAGCTTTGCCAACACCGATTTCGCGCGCGTGATCACGGCCGGCGGCAGGCCTGCGAGCTTGGCCACCTGGATGCCGTAGGAGCGGTCGGCCGAGCCCGGCAGCACCTCGTGCAGGAACACGACATTGCCCTGCCATTCCTTCACCCGCACGGTCGCGTTGAACATCCGCGGCAGCTTGGCCGAGAGCGCGGTCAGCTCGTGATAATGCGTCGCGAACAGCGTGCGGCAGCGGTTGCTCTCGTGCAGATGTTCGATCGCGGCCCAGGCGATCGAGAGCCCGTCGAAGGTCGCGGTGCCGCGGCCGATCTCGTCGAGGATCACGAGCGCGCGCTCGCCGGCCTGGTTGAGGATCGCGGCGGTCTCGACCATCTCCACCATGAAGGTGGAGCGGCCGCGGGCGAGATCGTCGGCGGCGCCGACGCGCGAGAACAGGCGGTCGATGATGCCGATCCGTGCGCGCGTCGCCGGCACGAAACTGCCGATCTGCGCCAGCAGCGCAATCAGCGCGTTCTGGCGCAGGAAGGTCGACTTGCCGGCCATGTTGGGACCGGTGAGCAGCCAGAGCTGGCCGGACTTTTGCGCAGGTCCAGGCGACAGATCGCAGGCATTGGCGATGAACGGCTCGCCATTGCGCTTCAGGGCTTGCTCCACCACGGGATGGCGGCCGGCCTCGATCGCGAAGCCGAGGGATTCGTCGACCTCCGGCCGCACGTAATTGTCGTCGACCGCGAGCCTGGCCAGCGAGGTCGCGACGTCGAGCAGCGCAAAGGCATGGGCGGCGGCGCGCAGATCGTCGCTGATATCCAGCGCCTTGGCAGAGAGCCGCTCGAAAATCTCGAGTTCGAGTCCGAGCGCGCGGTCGCCCGCATTGGCGATCTTCGCCTCGATCTCGCCGAGCTCCGACGTGGTGAAGCGCACCTGGCCCGCCAGCGTCTGGCGATGGATGAAGGTCGCGTTCAGCGGCGCCGACATCAGCTTGTCGCCGTGCTGCGCGGTCACCTCGACGAAATAGCCGAGCACGTTGTTGTGCCGGATCTTCAGGCCCTTGACGCCGGTGTTGTCGGCGTAGCGCGCCTGCATCGAGGCGACCACGAGACGTGAGGCGTCGCGCAGGCTTCGCGTTTCGTCGAGGGCGGGCTCGTAGCCCTGACGGACGAAGCCGCCGTCGCGCTTGATCAGCGGCAGTTGCTCGTCGAGCGCGCTGGCAAATTCGGATGCAAGCTCCCGCGACGGACGCTGCAGGGCCGCCATCACCGCGGCGATTTCCTGCGGCGGCTGGTCGATCTCGCCGAGCCGCGCCAGCACCTGGTCGGCGGCCGTGATGCCATCGCGCAAGCCGGCGAGGTCGCGCGGGCCGCCGCGGCCGACCGAGAGGCGAGCCAGCGCCCGCGACATGTCGGGGGCGCCGCGCAGGATGCTGCGAATGTCCTCGCGCGCAGCGGAGTCCGCAACGAAGGCGCTGACAGCATCGAGCCGCCGCGCGATCGCCGGCGCGTCGGTCAGCGGCGCCGCCAGCCGCTGCGCCAGCAGGCGCGAGCCGGCCGAGGTGACGGTGCAGTCGATGGCGTCGAGCAGCGAGCCGCGGCGTTCGCCGGCGAGCGTCCGCGTCAGTTCGAGATTGGCGCGTGTCGCCGGATCGATCGCCATGGTCGCGCCGGAAGCCTCGCGCGCCGGCGGGGACAGCGGCGGATGCTTGCCGACCTGGGTGCGGTCGACATAGGTGACGGCGGCGGCCGCGGCGGTTGCTTCCAACCGCGTCAGCTGCGCCAGCCCGTCCATGGTGGCGACCGCGAAATAGTCGCACAGCCGCTTCTCGGCGGTGGCGCCGTCGAAGACGTCGCGGGTCAGCGGCGTCACCGCCGGCAGCTCGCGCAAGGTCTGGCCCAATTCGGTGTCGCTGTAGAGCGCGTCGGTGACGATCGCCTCGTTCGGATTGATGCGCGCCAGCGTTGCCGCAAGCTCGCCGCCCGAACATTCCATCACCGTGAATTCGGCGGTCGAGATGTCGATCCAGGCAAGCCCGAAGCGGTCGCCGCCGGCGGACGAACGGGCGCGGGCGATCGCCAGCAGATAATTGTTGGCGCGCGCGTCGAGCAGCGTGTCCTCGGTCAGCGTGCCCGGCGTGACCAGCCGCACCACGCCGCGGCGCACCACGCTCTTGTTGCCGCGCGCCTTGGCGGCGGCGGGATCCTCGGTCTGCTCGCACACCGCGACCCGATGGCCGGCAGTGATCAGCCGATGCAGATAATCCTCGGAGCGCTCGACCGGCACGCCGCACATCGGGATATCCGCGCCCTGGTGCTTGCCGCGCTTGGTCAGCACGATGCCGAGCGTCCTGGAGGCGATCTCGGCGTCCTCGAAGAACAGCTCGTAGAAATCGCCCATCCGGTAGAACAGCAGCAGGCCCTGATGCGCCGCCTTGATCTCGAGGTACTGTTCCATCATCGGCGTGACGCGCGCGGCGGCTTCCGCTGGCGGTGCTGGCGCTTCGTCGGGGGGCGGTGCAGGGATCGGCTGTTGCATTGTCATGGGCGGCGCAACCTACAAAATTTCGCCTGAGCATCCTATCGGTTTGGCTTGGGAGGGCGGGTTTTCCACGTTGTCTGTGTGGCGCAAGCGACTGCCACTGTTTCCGCTGTCATTCCGGGATGCGCCGTCAGGCGCAGGCCCGGAATCCATAACCCCGGCTCGTGGTTATGGATTCCGGGCTCGCCCTGCGGGCGCCCCGGAATGACGGCCGAGTTTCATAGCCCTCAGCCAAATATGCTGCCCGCGCATCAGTCAATTGACCTGCCGCGGGCGCCCTCCTAAAACTCCGCCGTCATTGAAGAATTCTGGCCGAACCGCGGCATTGAGGGAGAACAACGATGCGTGACGTCTTTATCTGCGATGCCGTGCGGACCCCGATCGGCCGCTTCGGCGGCTCGCTCGCCAAGGTGCGTGCCGACGACCTCGCCGCAGCCCCGATCAAGGCGCTGATGGCAAAACACCCCAATCTCGATTGGGCGCAGGTGGACGAAGTCTTCTTCGGCTGCGCCAACCAGGCCGGCGAGGACAACCGCAACGTCGCGCGCATGGCGCTGCTGCTTGCGGGCCTGCCAGACTCGGTTCCCGGCCAAACCCTGAACCGGCTCTGCGCCTCCGGCCTCGATGCGGTCGGCGCGGCCGGCCGTGCCATCCGTTCCGGCGAGATCGAGCTTGCGATCGCGGGCGGCGTCGAATCCATGACCCGCGCCCCCTTCGTGATGGGCAAGGCGCAGGAAGCTTTTTCGCGCTCCGCCGAAATCTTCGACACGACCATCGGCTGGCGCTTCATCAATCCGCTGCTGAAGGCGCAGTACGGCGTGGATGCGATGCCGGAGACCGGGGAGAACGTCGCCGAGGAATTCCAGGTCTCGCGCGCCGATCAGGACGCCTTCGCCATCCGCTCGCAGCAGCGCGCAGGAGCCGCGATCGCCGCTGGATACTTCGCCGAGGAAATCATCCCGATCACCATTCCCGGCGGCAAGGCAGGCCCTGTTACGGTCGACAAGGACGAGCATCCGCGCCCCGAGACAACGCTGGAGGCTCTCGCCAAGTTGAAGCCGATCGTGCGCAATCCCGGCACGGTGACCGCCGGCAACGCCTCGGGCGTCAATGACGGAGCCGCCGCGATGATCCTCGCCTCGGAAACCGCCGTGAAGAAGCATGGCCTCACGCCGCGCGCCCGCATTCTCGGCCTCGCCTCGGCCGGCGTGCCGCCGCGCATCATGGGCATCGGCCCGGTGCCCGCGACCCGCAAGCTGATGGAGCGGCTCGGCAAGAAGATCAGTGATTTCGACCTGATCGAGCTGAACGAGGCCTTCGCCTCGCAGGGCATCGCCTGCATGCGCCAGCTCGGCGTTGCCGACGATGCCGATTTCGTCAATCCGCATGGCGGCGCCATCGCGCTCGGCCATCCCCTCGGCATGAGCGGCGCCCGCCTCGCGCTCACCGCCGTGCACGGCATGGAAAAGCGCGGCGGCAAGCTCGCGCTCGCCACCATGTGCGTCGGCGTCGGCCAGGGCGTTGCGGTTGCGATCGAGAAGCTGAATTGATGAGGGGCTGCTCTCCCTCTCCGCGCTTGCGGGGAGAGGGAGAGCAAACCCGCTTCCCTGGATTAGTTATATTCTATAATGATTGGCGGAAGCGTTGACCGGCCGGACCGAAATGGCCGGGGAGGAGTTCGCCAATGACATTCATCTATCCCACGGACAGCAACAAGGCGCATCCGCTGCCGCTGTCGCCCGAATACAAGAGCTCGATCAAGCGCGCGCCGAACAAGCCGCTGATCCCGATGCGCCACACGCTGTCGGAGCTGACCGGCCCGGTCTACGGTCACGAGACCGTGCGCGACGGCGACAATGATCTCACCACCCAGCACACCGGCGAGCCGATCGGCGAGCGGATCATCGTTCACGGCCATGTGCGCGACGAGGACGGTCGCGGCGTGCCGAACTCGCTGGTCGAGATCTGGCAGGCCAATTCCTGCGGACGGTACGTCCATGTCCGCGACCAGCACCCGGCGCCGCTCGATCCGAACTTTACGGGCGCGGGTCGCACCGTGAGCGATGCTGCCGGCTACTACCGTTTTGTTACGATCAAGCCGGGCGCCTATCCCTGGGGCAATCATCACAATGCCTGGCGTCCCGCGCACATCCATCTCTCGGTGTTCGGCTATTCCTTCGTCACGCGCCTCGTGACGCAGATGTATTTCCCGAACGACCCGCTGTTCCCGTTCGATCCGATCTTCAACTCGGTGCCGGACGAAAAGGCGCGGGCGCGCATGGTCTCGTCGTTCGACCTGGAGAACACCAAGCCTGAATGGGCGCTGTGCTACCGCTTCGACATCGTGCTGCGCGGCAAGAACGCCACCCCCATGGAGAACCACTAAGGTGCAGGATTCTCTGAAGCCCGACGGGATCACACCGTCGCAGACCGTCGGTCCGTTCTTCAAATATGGCCTGACGCCGAATGGCGAGTACGCCTGGAACGACGCGTTCACCAACTCGACCCTCACGCCTGACGTCACGGGCGATCGTGTCCGCATCGAGGGTCGCGTGTTCGACGGCG
Source organism: Bradyrhizobium sp. A5 (assembly GCF_042076515.1). Taxonomy (NCBI): domain Bacteria; kingdom Pseudomonadati; phylum Pseudomonadota; class Alphaproteobacteria; order Hyphomicrobiales; family Nitrobacteraceae; genus Bradyrhizobium; species Bradyrhizobium sp. A5. The sequence goes on from NZ_CP148990.1 coordinate 266,418, forward strand.
ACGGCGTCGCCGTGCCTGACGTCATGCTGGAGATCTGGCAGGCGGACGCGCAAGGGCGCTTTGCCGACCCGCAGGATAAGCGCGCGCTGCCGAACGCCAGCTTCCGCGGCTTCGCCCGCTGCGGCACCGACAAGGACGGTCATTATTCCTTCGAGACCGTCAAGCCGGGCACCGTGCCCGATCCCGACGGCAAGCCGCAGGCGCCGCACATCGTTCTTGCGGTGTTCGGCCGCGGCATGCTGCGGCATCTCTACACCCGTATCTATTTCAGCGACGAAGCCGGCAACGCCGCCGATCCCGTGCTGGCGGTGGTGCCCGCCGACCGCCGCGCCACGCTGATCGCGACGCGTGAAGCCGGCAAGCCGGTCTATCGGCTCGACCTACGCTTGCAGGGCGGCGACGAGACGGTGTTCTTCGACGTCTGAGGCGAGGCAATGCCGGCGACATCAGGTCGCCGGCACACGCTTCTCACCGAGCGCATGGGCGATCGGCCTGCGTCATATTCGTCGTGCGACACGATCGGCCTTTTGCTTTCATGGGTCAGCGTCGCTGACTCAAAAACAGGCAGCCTGACGCCGATTACCGTAGTTTTCTGGAGTTCATCACGCGGCGACCGTTCTGCCCGGCAATTCCGTATTTACCACATTGATCTAGAATCACCGTGGTTTCGGCGCGCGACCTGGATCGTTTCATGAAAATTCGCCTTTCGCTGTCTTCCGCGATCATCGCGTTCGGCGTCGCTCTCGCCATCGGCTTCACGGCTGTGGTCCTGACCAGCCTGTACGCGGTGCGTGAGCTCAAGGTCGGCGGGCCGCTCTATGCCGACATCAAGCTCGGCAACGACCTCATCGCGGACATCCTGCCGCCGCCCGAATATGTCATCGAGGCCTATCTCGAAGCGACCCTCGCCATGCGCGAGCCGGACCAGCTGGCGGCCCACGGCGAGCGCCTGGTCCAGCTCCGCAAGGATTACGACGAGCGCAAGGCATTCTGGGTCACGTCAAGCCTGGCCGCCGACCTGAAAACCGCGCTGGTGTCGAAATCGGACGCCGAAGTGCAGAAGTTCTGGAAGCTTCTCTCCGACCAGCTCCTTCCGGCCTTGAAGAGCAAGGACATGGCCGCGGCCGAACGCGCCTATGCGCAGGTCAAGGACGCCTACACCGCACATCGCGCCGTCATCGACAGCATCGTCGAAAGCGCCAACAAGCAGAGTGCCGACATGGAGAAGCTGGCCGCGGAACGCGACACCTCCATCCTCTACATCCTGCTCGGTGTTTCTGCGGCCGTCCTGGCCTTCATCGCCGCCGGCCTGCTCGGCGTCGCGCTTGGCGTGGTACGCCCGATCGTGCGCATGACCGGCGCCATGCAGAAGTTAGCGACCGGTGACCTCTCCGCCGACATTCCCTTCGCGCATCGCCAGGACGAGGTCGGCTCGATGGCCGGCGCGCTGCTGGTGTTCAAGGAGGCCGCGGTCGAGAATTCTCGTCTGCGCGAGGAGCAATTGCGGAAGGACCAGGAGGCCGCGACGGCCAAGCGCGGCGCCCTGCACCAGATGGCCGACACCGTCGAGCGCGAGACCGGCCGCTCCGTCGACACCGCGAGTGCAGCGACGCAAGGGGTGGAACGCGCCGCCTCCAGCCTGTCCGAGATCGCCCGGTCGCTGTCCTCGGAGTCCCAGGCGGTTGCCGCGGCTTCCACCCAGGCGCTCGGCAGCTCGCAGACCGTTTCGGCCGCCGCCGAAGAGCTGAGCGCCTCGATCCGAGAGATTGCCGGCCAAGTCGCGCGGACCAGCACGGTCACCAAATCCGCAGTCGCCGGCCGCGAACAGGCACGTTCGACCATCCAGGCGCTGGCCGGATCGGTGAAGAAGATCGCCGAGGTCTCCGACCTGATCGGCGGCATCGCCGGCCAGACCAACCTGCTGGCGCTCAACGCCACGATCGAGGCGGCGCGTGCCGGCGAGGCCGGGCGCGGCTTTGCGGTGGTCGCTGCCGAGGTGAAATCACTGTCCGATCAGACCGCCAAATCCACCGAGGAGATCGGGCGGCTGATTGCGGAGATTCAGGCCTCGACGCAGGCCGCGGTCGATGCCGTCGAGACCATGGGCGGCCACATCGTCGAGATCGACGGCGTGGCGACGTCGGTTGCGGCCGCGATGGAACAGCAGGACGCAGCGACGCGTGAGATCGCGCGGTCGATCTCCGAATCGGCCTCTGCCGCGAAGGAGGTCTCGGCCAAGATCGGCAATGTCAGCCGTGATGCGGCCTCGGTGAACGAGCGCGCCGCGGAGGTGAGACAGGCAATTGCGGGCATGGCGGCCAATCTGGAATCGTTGCGGTCGGTCGTGGTCCGGACCGTGCGCGACTCGACCGCCGCGGCTTGAAGCCGGGCATCAGGCCGGCGGCTGGTGCCCGGGGGGGGGGGGATCGTGCAGTATGGCGCGGGACAGGGGCATCGTGACTTTACATGACACCTCCACAACTGCCTGAAGTCGTCGAGCCCGCCCGGTTGACGGCGGCGCTGCGCAGGGGCGGCGTGCTGGACGCCGGCGCCGTTCGCGAAGTGAAGGTGCTGCATCAGCGCGACACCGTCGTGTCACATATCATCCGCCTTGGGCTGCGATATGTCGGCGAATCCGCCGGCGCCCCGCAAGCGCTGATCCTGAAGACGGCGAATTCCGCTTTCGCCGAGAAGCTTGCAAATGCCGGCCGGCACGAGGTGGCCTTCTACACCCAGCTTGCGCCCAGGACGCCGCCGGGGCTGGTGCCGCGCTGCTTCGACGGGCATTTCGACGAAGACAGCTTCGCCTGGCATCTGCTGATCGAGGATCTCTCCGACAGTCACGAGATCGCAACTCCATGGCCGCTGCCGCCGTCGCGCGATCAAGCGACCGCGATCGTGACGACGCTTGCACGTTGGCATGCGGCTTGGTGGGATCATCCGGGCCTTGGCGATACCGTCGGTACCTGGGCGAGTGCCGAGGACATCGCGCTGCACATGGAGACCTTCGCCGGTCATTACGACCGCTTCGCCGATATGCTCGGCGACCGCCTCAGCGAGGAGCGGCGCATTCTTTACCGTCGTCTCATTGATCAATCGGCCCGGCTGTCCCAGCGCTATCATTCACGCCGTCATCTCAGCATCACCCATGGCGACGCCCATAGCTGGAATTTCCTGCTGCCGCGCGCCGGGGTCGCCGATACCGTGCGCATCTTCGATTTCGACCAATGGGGCATCAATGTGCCCACCGGCGATCTCGCCTACATGATGGCGATGCAATGGTATCCCGAACGACGGCAGGTGCTCGAACGTCTGCTGCTCAATCTCTACCACGACACGTTGATTGAAAGCGGCGTCACGGACTACACGCGCGGTGCGCTCGATCAGGACTATCGCCGATCGGTGCTCTGGCACATCACCAAGCCGGTCTGGCAATGGAGCATCAACCTCCCGCCGCTGATCTGGTGGAACAATCTGGAGCGGGTGATGATGGCGGTCGAGGATCTGGGATGCGAGGAGCTGCTGTAGCTGGCGGTGAAGCGCGACGGCGGCTCAGCCACTCCGCTGTCGTCCCCGCGAAGGCGGGGACCCATAGCCACAGGGGGGCGTTGTAGCGCGAGCTGGCAACTACGAGCCTTCGCCTAACGACTCCCTGGGGTTATGGGTCCCGGATCTGCGCTTCGCTTGTCCGGGACGACGAGCGAGTACGACGCGACCTCACGAGACCGATAGCTACTCCATCACCGCATGTTCCGGCCCGGCCGACTGCTTGCGCAGGGTGGCCTTGGTCGAGCCGATCATCAGGGCGAGCGGGATGGTGCAGAGGATGAAGACCATCACCAGCATGTAGTCGTGCGCAAACGCGATGATCTGCGCCTGCACGCTGACCATCCGGTCGGCCATGGCGCGGCCGGCGTCGGTGGAGAGGTTGATCATGCCGCGCACGTCGGGCATCTGCAGCGCGTGGTTGAACGGGCTGATGTGCTCGGACAGGATCGCGTAGGTCTTGCGCGTTCCCTGCGTCAGCTGCGCGATCACGATGGAGATGCCGACCGAGCTCGCGACGTTGCGCAGCAGGGTCAGCATCGAGGTGCCATCGGTGCGCAAGTGGTTCGGCAACGTCAGGAATGCCACCGTCGAGAGCGGCACGAAGACGAGACCGAAGCCGAAGCCCTGGATCACGCTGACGACCACGATTTCCGGCACCTGGGTTTGATCGGTCCAGCCGGTCATCTGGAACAGCGAGGCTGCGGTCAGCCCCAGGCCGCAGATGATCAGCGTGCGCGCCTCGATCCAGCGCATGATGCGCCCGACCATCATCATCGCGAAGAAGGTGCCGAAGCCGCGACTCGCGAGCAGGCCGCCGGCGGTCATGATGGGATAGCCGATGACGTTTTGCAGATAGGGCGAGGCCAGCGCCATGGTCGAATACAACACGAGCCCCATCACTGTCATGAAGATGCAGCCGGTGAGGAAGTTGCGGTCCTTGAACAGGGCGAACTGGATGAAGGGACGCGTGGTCGTGAAGGAATGGGCGAAGAAGTAATAGAAGGCGACGCCTGAGATGACGAGTTCGGTCACGATCTCGACCGACTCGAACCAGTCGAGCTGTTCGCCGCGGTCGAGTGCGAGCTGGAGTGCGCCGATCCCGACCGCCAGCGCCGCGAATCCGAACCAGTCGAATTTGAGGTCGGTGTCCTGCTTGGTCTCGTCCATGAAGACGCTGAGTCCGAGCACGGTGATCGCACCGAATGGAATGTTGACGAAGAATACCCAGTGCCAGGAATAGCTCTCGGTCAGCCACGCGCCCAGCGACGGCCCCATGATCGGACCCATCATCACGCCCATGCCCCAGATCGACATCGCCTTCGCGCGCTCCTGGAGCGTGTAGTAGTCCAGCATGACCGACTGCGACAACGGCACCAGCGCGGCGCCGAATACGCCCTGCAGCAGGCGGAACAGCACCATCTGGTTGATGTCCTGCGCCAGACCGCACAGCACGGAGGCGAAGGTGAAGCCTGCCGCGCAGATGATGAAGATGCGCTTGCGGCCGAAGCGGTTCGAGATCCAGCCCACCGGCGCCGTCATGATCGCGGCGGCGACGATGTAGGACGTCAGCACCCAGTTGATCTGGTCCTGCGAGGCCGACAGCGTGCCCTGCATGTAGGGCAGCGCGACGTTGGCGATGGTGGTGTCCAGCGCCTGCATGATGGTCGCGGTCATGGCGCAGATCGTCACCATGTTCCGGCGCAGGCCGGGGACCATGAGGGCGGGATTGGACTCCGCCATCGGATCAGTCCTTGTCCTGACTCGCCGTCGCCGACAAGCCGAACAAGCCGGCGAGCGAGCGCTGGTGGCCGGTGTCGATGGTGGCGTAGACGCTCATGCCGGCCTTCAGCTTCCGCACATATTTGTCGGTCTCGTCGAAGTAGATGCGGATCGGAACGCGCTGCACCACCTTGACGAAATTGCCGGTGGCGTTCTGCGGCGGCAGGATCGCGAATTGCGCACCGGTGCCGGGCGAGAGCGAACCGATCTTGCCCTTGAAGACATGGTTCGGGAACGCATCGACCTCGAGCGTGACAGGCTGGCCTTCGGTGACGTAGGTGAGATCGCTCTCCTTTGGATTGGCATCGACCCAGGGATGGGCGACGTCGATGATGGAGAACACCGGCGTGCCAGCGGTGACGTAGCGGCCGAGCTGGATCTGCTCGACCTGCGTTGCCACGCCGCCCATCGGCGCGCGCACTACGGCGTGGTCGAGATTGCGCTCGGCGTTGTCGAGCTTGGATTTGGCCTGAGCGTAAGGTGGGAATTTCTCCAGGGGCAGGTCAGTGTCGCCGAGCAGCTGCGTCTTGGCCGTCGAGATCTGCTGCTTCACGTATTGCGCGATCGAGCCCGACGTCACCAGCGCGTTCGCGGCGTTGTCGAGGTCGAGCTGCGAGCCGTAGCTGTTCTTCACCAGCGCCTGCTTGCGCTCGACGTCGCGCTGCTTCAGGTCGACGCCTTGCTGCGCGAGGTTGAGCATGTCGCCATAGATCTTGATGTTGGCGCGAAGATTGTCATAGGTCGATTGCGCCTGCATGACCTGCGCTTTGGCCTCGTCGACCGCGAGGCGGAACGGCACGGGATCGATCTCGAACAGCTCGTCGCCCTGCTTGACGATCTGGCCCTCCCTCACGACGACCTTCTCGATCTTGCCGGAGATGTCGGGCGTCACCAGCACCTTCTGCGCGCCGACATAGGCGTCGTCAGTGCCGACATAGCGGCCGCCATTGAGATAGAAGGTGATGCCGCCGATGGCGACGATGACAGGCAGCACGACCATCAGCAGGAACCGGCGGTAGCGGCGCAGACCGGCCAGCAGGCGGCGGCGCGGGTTGGTGCCGGCCTTCTTGGTGGGCTTGCCGCTGTCGCTCTTCTGCTCGGGCTGGAACTTGAGGACCTGATCAGCCATAGCGCTGCTCCTTCCGTGCCTGTTCCGCTCCGGATGCCTGGATCGCGTGACGCACGTTTTCCTTGATGGTTTCGAGTTGGGTGAGGAGGCGGTGGGCGTCCGCCGGACTGATGCCGTCGAGCGCGTTTGCCGTCAGCTCCGACTTCAGGCCGCTCATCCTGCCGAGCAAGGTGCGGCCGGCCTTCTTCAAATAAAGCCGCTTGACACGGCGGTCCGAAGCGTCGCTGCGGCGCTCGATCCAGTCGCTTTCGCAGAGCTTGTCGATCAGCCGCGTCAGCGTGATCGGCTGCATCTCCATGAGCTCGGCGAGTTCCGACTGCTTCATGCCCTCGCTGCGCTCGACCTTGGCGAGCACCGCCCATTGGGCGCGGGTAATGCCGAAGCGCGAGGCCTCCTTGTCGGCGTAGACGCGGAGCAGCCGGTAGAGCTCACCGAGCGTGAACAGGAAGTTCTGGTCGACGGACCCACGGGTCATAAGCCTTGTCTCCAATAAGCTCGCATATGATAAGCAAGCTTATGATTATTTCACGGCGGGTTAACGCGACGCTGTCCCGCAGCGAAAGCATGGCTGGCAGCCGCTCGCCGGTCGCGCTTTGGGTTCCCCGGCTGAAATGCTAGAACGCCGATCCCATGACCCTCGCAAAGCCGGCCTTTCCCGCGCCCGACCACGATCACGGCCGCTGCACTGCGGACGCGCTGTCGCATGCCGAGGCGGTTTGCGAGCAGCGCGCGCAGAAATTCACGCCGATCCGCCGCCATGTGCTGGGGGCGCTGCTGTCGAGCCATCGCCCGCTCGGCGCCTATGAGGTGATCGACGAACTCGCCAAGTCGATGGCGCGGCCGGCGCCGATCACGGTCTACCGCGCTCTCGATTTTTTGATCGCCAACGGCCTCGTGCACCGCATCGAGAGCCGCAACGCCTATCTCGCCTGCGCCGCCCACGACCATGATTCGACCTCTGCGGTCGCTTTCCTGATCTGCGAGCGCTGCGGCCTGGTCGGTGAAATTCCATCAGCCTCGTTCGCGAAAGACCTCAACGCCGCGGCGCGAAGCTCCGGCTTTGCGCCAAAATTGTCCGTGGTCGAGATCACGGGCATCTGCACCCATTGTCAGAAAACGTCCTGAAGCAACAACGGCGTGAAGCCGGATCTCGGGTAGAAATGTCCTCACCTCAAGCCATGCCGTCCGCCGGTCGCCCCCTCAGTGCCGGCGCCATCGCCCTGATGCTCATGCTGTGCCTGACCTGGGCCTTCAACCAGATCGCGGTGAAGCTGGTGCTGCCTGACATCCCGCCGATGCTCCAGGCGATGTTCCGCTCGATGGGCGCGCTGCCTGTGTTGTTCATCATCGGCAGCCTGCGCGGCATCAAATTCTTCGAACGCGACGGCACGTGGAAGCCGGGCCTCGTTGCGGGGCTGATGTTCGGCATCGAGTTCGTGCTGATCTTTCAGGGGTTGCGCCTGACCTCCGCCTCGCGCGCAGTGGTGTTTCTCTATACTGCGCCGTTTTTCGTTGCGCTCGGCTCCTACCAGGTGCTGGGCGAGCGCCTTGGCAGCACGCAATGGCTGGGACTGGCGATCAGCTTTGCCGGCGTCGCGCTGGCGATCGGCGTGCCGCAGGCCAATGTTGATTCACACGTCCTGCTCGGCGACCTCATGATCGTCGCCGGAGCCGGGTTGTGGGCGGCAACGACGCTGGTCGCCAAGGGCACGAGCCTTCGCTTCGCGGCGCCGGAGAAGGCGCTGGGCTACCAGGTTGCGACCTCGATCCCGATCTTAGGCGCCGCGGCGTATCTGTTCGGCGAGACCATGACCCATACCCCGTCGCCGCTGTCGATCGGCCTGATGGCGTTCCAGGCGATCTGGGTGGTTGGAACCACGTTCACGCTTTGGTTCGCGCTGGTGAAGGCCTATTCGGCCAGCAAATTGTCGGCTTTTACCTTTATCACCCCTTTGTTTGGCGTGGTGGGTAGCTATTTCATCATGCACGATCACCTGAGCCTGGCCTTCGGGGCAGCAGCTGTCCTTGTAATTGCTGGGCTTTTTCTGGTTAACCGTCCGAGCCAAACGGCTGCGGCGCCTCGCGATGCATTGCTGAACGTCACCAAAACCTGATATTTGGACCCCATGAACAAGCTCGAAAACCCCATCGATTCCGATATCGCGGGCCCGGCGCCCCGGCACCGGACCACCCAGGTCAAGGTCGGCGACGTCGCCGTCGGCGGCGGTGCGCCGATCGTCGTGCAGTCGATGACCAACACCGACACCGCCGATATCGACGGCACCATCGCCCAGGTCGCAGCGCTCGCGCGCGCCGGCTCCGAAATGGTCCGCATCACCGTGGACCGCGAGGAGGCTGCTGCCGCGGTCCCGCACATCCGTGACGGCCTGCTCAAGCGCGGCATCACCACGCCGCTGATCGGCGACTTCCACTATATCGGCCACAAGCTGCTTGCGGCCTATCCGGCCTGCGCCGAGGCGCTCGCCAAGTACCGCATCAATCCCGGCAATGTCGGCTTCAAGGACAAGCGCGACACCCAGTTCGGCGACATCATCGAGATCGCGAACAAGAATAACAAGCCGGTGCGCATCGGCGCCAATTGGGGCTCCCTCGACCAGGAGCTGCTGACCAAGCTGATGGACGAGAACGCCGCATCCGCCAATCCGCGCGACGTCCGCGCGGTGACGCGTGAGGCCATGGTGCAGTCAGCACTGCTCTCGGCCGCGCGCGCCGAAGAGCTCGGCATGCCGAAGAATCGCATCATCCTCTCGGCCAAGGTCTCGGCGGTACAGGATCTCATCGCGGTGTATCAGGATCTCGCGTCGCGGTCGGACTATGCCATCCATCTCGGTCTCACCGAAGCCGGCATGGGCACCAAGGGCATCGTGGCCTCCTCGGCCGCGCTCGGCATCCTGTTGCAGCAGGGCATCGGCGACACCATCCGCATCTCGCTGACGCCGGAGCCCGGCGGCGATCGCACCCGTGAGGTGCAGGTCGGCCAGGAACTGCTGCAGACGATGGGCTTCCGCACCTTCGTGCCGCTGGTTGCGGCCTGCCCCGGCTGCGGCCGCACCACGTCCACCACGTTCCAGGAACTGGCCAGCTCGATCCAGGCATTCATCCGCGACGAGATGCCGGGCTGGAAGACGAAATATCCCGGCGTCGAAGAGCTCAACGTTGCCGTCATGGGCTGCATCGTCAACGGCCCCGGCGAGTCCAAGCATGCCAATATCGGCATCTCCTTGCCCGGCACCGGCGAAGCCCCGGCCGCGCCCGTCTTCGTCGACGGCAAGAAGTTCCGCACGCTGCGCGGGCCCACGATCTCCGCCGACTTCAAGGCGCTGGTGATCGACTACATCGACCAGCGCTACGGCCAGGGCGCCAAGGTGCCGGTGACGGCGGCGGAGTAGCTTTACTCAGCTGTAGCCCGCGCTCTGCTCGTCGCCCCCGCGAAGGCGGGGGTCTATAACCACAGGCTGTTGTGGCTATGGTGAGCTGTCGCTCCGAATCTTCGTCAAACCCGATCCTGTGGTTCTGGATCCCGGGCTCGCGCCTTGCGCGCCCCGGGACGACGGACGGTCTTTGCGGTGCAGATTGCACATCCACCACCGCGCGCTACGATGTCTCCCAATCAAAACGATCGGGAGACATGCCATGAGCTCACTCGCCGGCAAGCAGGGCCCGCGCTACCGTCACACGGCGGAAGACGGCGCGGCTTACGAGACAATCGCGGTCGAGAAGCTCACCCCTATCATCGGCGCGGAAATCACCGGCGTCGACCTCGGCAAGCTCGTCTCCGACGATTCGCGCTCGAACCGGCAGATGGACGAAATCCACCGCGCGCTCGCCGAAAACCTCGTGATCTTCTTCCGCGATCAGCACATCACGCCGCAGCAGCATCTCGCCTTCGGCCGCAAGTTCGGTGAGCTGCATTTTCATCCCGCCGCGCCGCATGAGGACGAAGACCCGGCGCTGATGAAGATCTACGCCGACAAGAACTCGCCGCGTGCCAATGGCGAGGGCTGGCATTCGGATGTGTCCTGCGATCTCGAGCCGCCGATGGGCTCCATCCTCTACATCAAGCAGTGCCCGCCGCGCGGCGGCGATACGCTGTTCGCCAACATGTATGCGGCCTATGAGGCGCTGTCGGATCGCATGAAGGCCTATCTCGACGGGCTGACCGCGCTGCATGACGGCGAGCCGATCTATCGCGGGCTCTACGCCAATTACGGCGTCGCCGACCGTCCCTCCTATCCGAACGCCGAGCATCCCGTGGTGCGCACGCATCCGGTCACGGGCAGGAAGGCGCTCTACGTCAATCGTGGGTTCACCCGCCACATCAACGGCATCCCGCGCGACGAAAGCGACGCGATGCTCGCCTACCTCTACCAGCACGCCGAGAACCCGCTGTTCCAGTGCCGCTTCCGCTGGACCGAGAACGCCATCGCCTTCTGGGACAACCGCTGCACCCAGCACCGCGCGATGTGGGACTACTGGCCCCACACGCGCTCGGGGACGCGCGTGACGGTGAAGGGGGAGCGGCCGGTGTGAGGAAGCCGTGGCGCACCATCGCCGCTGTCGCTGTCTCGCTGGTCCCGCTTTTGCTTTCCTCCGTCGACGATAGCCAGGCGGCCGGGACGCGGAAGGCTGCAAGAGCGAGATCGAAGCCGCCGGAAACACAGGCCAGGTGCGAGCCGCCGAAATTCCGGATCGTCCTTGATGTCGGGCACACTCCGGAATCCTACGGCGCGTTGAGCGCGCGCAACGATCCGGAATTCGGCTTCAACTTCCGTCTTGCAAGGCTCGTCGCGGCGAAGCTCAAGTCCGAGGGCTTTGCAGCCACCCGCCTGCTCGTCACGGACGGCAAGGCCAAGGCGAGCTTGCTCAAGCGCGTCAGTGCCGCGAATGACGGCCGGGCCGATCTCTTCCTGTCGATCCATCACGACTCGGTGCCGGACAAGCTGCTCGATATCTGGGAATTCGACGGCGCAAAGAGTTATTTCAGCGATCGCTTCTCCGGCCATTCGTTGTTCGTATCCGAGCGCAATCCACACTTCACCACCAGCCTGAAGCTGGCCCGGATCATCGGACGGCAGTTGAAAGAACAGGGCCTGCGCTATGCCAGCCAGTACACCTTGCCGGTGATGGGCCCCTACCGGCGCCAGTTGCTCGACAAGGATGTCGGCGTCTACCGCTATGATGGCCTCGTCGTGCTGTCGCAAACGCGGAGCGCCGCAGTGCTGCTCGAAGCCGGCTCCATCATCAACCGCGACGAGGAAATGGCGTTGAACTCATCGGAGCGGCATGAGGCGATTGCGGAGGCGGTGGCCGCGGCGATGGGGGAGTTTTGCGGGAGGCAGTAATTTGTGCGGCTGGGAGGCTACAGCGGCGCTCCCCGATACTCCCGGTTCGCCAGGCTCGCCTCCTCCAGATCAAGATCCCTCTCGATCCGGCGCCTTGTTTCGTCGGTGATCTGGCCGTCGCGCAGGAGGTCATGGATGAATTTGCGTTCGGCGGCGATCAGCTCGCGGGTCAGCGCGGTGCCTGCGGCGGAGACGTCGTGGTGGGCGGGATCGAGCGAGTCGGGAAGCTGGCTGAAGCGAATCTCGTGGCGCGCGCGCAGGAGCCGCATCACTTCGTCGGAGATGTCCTTTTTCGCGGTGAGCGCGTCGAGCGACTTCAGCGCGGCGTCGAGGGCCTGGCGTCGCGCCGCGATCTCGGCTTCGTGCTCGGCGACATGTTCGTTGCGGCCGGCTTCGGCGATGCCGAGCCAGCGCACCACCGGCGGCAGTGTCAGGCCGACGCCGATCAACGTGATGAAAATGACGCCGAAGGCGACGAACAGGATCAGGTCGCGATATGGAAAGGCCTCGCCGTCCGGCAGGGTGAACGGCAGCGCCAGGGCTGCTGCCAGCGACACGGCGCCGCGCACGCCGGTGAACGCGAGCACGAACGGCCATTGCCATGGCGGTGACGGATCTCGCGCGCGCAGCGACTTGCTGAGTATCCGCGGCAGATAGGTCGCGGGATAGAGCCATGCGAAGCGCGCGAGGACGATGATGGTCATGACCAAGGCGGTCGCGATCATGATGTCGTCGAGCGGGAACGCCTTCGATTTCTCGTAGAGCGCGCGCATCTGGAAGCCGGTGAGCAGGAACAGCAGGCCTTCGATCAGGTAGATCACGAGGTCCCAGAAGAAGATGCCTTGCAGGCGCGTCGCGGACGAGATCAGGAGCGGCCCGTTCCAGCTCACATAGAGACCGCAGGCGACCGTGGCGATCACGCCGGAGCCGCCGACATGCTCGGGCAGCCAGTAGGAGACGTAGGGTGTGATCAGCGACAGCGTCAGCTCGACCTGCTGATCCCTCGCCCATTTGCGGAAACGCAAGGAGAGCCAGCCGACGCCGATGCCAAAGGCGATCTCGCCGGCGACGATCAGCACGAACTCGCCGGCCGCGAGCGGCAGCGAGAAATGTCCGACCATGATGGCGGCGAGCGCAAAGCGGTAGAGGATCAGCGCCGTGGCGTCGTTGGCGAGCCCTTCGCCTTCGAGGATGACCAGGAGCCGGCGCGGCATGTTCAGCCGGCGCGCGATCGCGAGCGGCGCCACCACGTCGGGCGGTGCGACGATGGCCCCGAGCAGGAAGCCGATGGTCCAGGGCAGGCCGATCAGATAATGCGTGGCGGCCGCCACCATCGCCGCGGTGAAGATCACCGCGCCGACCGCGAGCAGCACGATCGGGCGAAGGTTGTTCCTGAACTCGCGCCAGCTCATGGCGACGCTTGCCGAGTAGATCAGCGGCGGCAGCACCAACAGCAGCACCAATGCCGGCGGCAGCTCAACCGGCGGCATGCCCGGCACGAAGGCGAGGCCGACGCCCACGAGCATCAGGAGGATGGCGGGCGCGACGTTGAAGCGGCGTGCGGCGAGCGCCGTGCCGGCCAGCACGGCGAGCAGGATAAGAAAGATCTGAAACTTCACTTCCATGATGGTCTGTCTTGACCCGGAAGCGCCCGCAAGGTCAATGCGGCCGGCTCACGCCAGCCGCTCGGCCACCATGCGTCCGATCCGTGCGAACACTGCCTCGATCTGCGCGGCGTTGGGGGCGCCGCCCTGGGTATAGGCCGCGATCAGGATCGGCGTATCCGGCCTGGTGTCGGGCCAGACCACCGCGATATCGCCCGATGCATCCTTGCCGTTGTTGCCGGTCTGTCGCCGATTGCCCAGCCTGCCGGCAGTCCGCCGCGCAGCCGGTTCGCGCCGGTCTTGCAGCCCACCATCCATTCGGTGAGCTGCGCGCGCGATGACGGCGACAATGCCTCGCCCGTCACCAGCCGCCGCAGATTGCCAGCCATCGCTGCCGGCGTTGTGGTGTCATGGGGATTGCCGGGCGGCGAGCGGTTGAGCTCGGGCTCATTGTGGTCGAGCCGCGACGTGGTGTCGCCGAGCGATCGCCAGAACGTCGTGAGCGCGGCCGGCCCGCCGATCCGCGCCAGCAGCAAATTGGCGCAGGTGTTGTCGCTGAGTTCGACGATCGCCTTGCACATCTCGGCGACCGACATCCTGCCGGTCGCGAGGTTTTGCTTGGCGACTGGCGCGTAGTCCAGCAGGTCGGCCTTGCCATAAGGGATCATGGCTGCAAGCTGCTCCTCGCCGCGATCGACCCGCGCCAGCACGCAAGCCGCAAGCGAGGCCTTGAAGGTCGAGCACATGACGAAGCGTTCATCGGCCCGCCAGGTGAGCTTGGCGCCGGTCCCGAGGTTCTCGGCGTAGACCCCGATCCGGCCGCCGGTTTCGCGCTCGTAGGATTCGAGTTCTGGAAGTGCATCCGCGGCGAATGCTGGAGAGGCGGCCATCCAGCACAGTGAGGCGAGCAGGGAGCGGCGGTCGAGAGGCATGGGGAGCTTTCAGGCACCGTCATTGCGAACGTAGCGCGCTGCGCTCGCAATGACGGAGGATATGGACAGAGCGTCCGAAACCGCGGGCGGAGCGAAGAGGCCCGCTCACTCCTTCAGGTCATACCGATACGACTTCGACACGATTTGCCAGCCGTCCGCGAGCTTCATCGCCACCAGATAGTCGGTGAAGAAACGCGGCGGCAGCTGGCAGCGCACCTTGATGAAGGCGGTCTTGTCGTCGGAACGATCGATGGTGACGATGAAATCCTCGCGCGGCTTGCCCTCGGCCTTGGCGGAGGCGCGCGTGCGCACGCGGTCGAGCCAGTCGGGCACGGTGAGCACCTGCAGCTCGCCCTTTTCGACCCAGCGCAGATCGGCCGAGGGATGGAAGATAGCGCCGAGCTTCTCGGCGTCGCCTTCGTAAAGTCCGTCGAAATAGGATTGCACGACGGCTTCGACGCTGGAACGGTTCTGGCTCATGGGTCATCCCTTTGGCTGATGGCTTGGGGCGAACTTAGTCGTAGACATCAGAATGCGCTATGGGTGTGTCAGCCATTTGCGCCAAGGCGTCGCCATGACCGGATCAGAAAATTCGAACGCTCGCATCCTCACCGGCGAATGCTATTGCGGCGCCGTGCGCTATGAGGTGGCGGATGCGTTTTCCTACGCGATGAACTGCCACTGTTCGAATTGCCGCCGCACCACGGGCTCCGCCTTCAAGCCATTCGCCGGAATTGTGCAGGACCAGCTCCGTCTCGTCCGGGGTGAGGACCAGCGCCTCATCTACGGCGACGCCACCACCCATGACGCGCACTGTGCCCGCTGCGGCTCGCTGCTTTATTCCCGGGTGCGCGACGGGAAATGGGTCCATGTCGCCATGGGAACCCTGGTCGATGCCCCCTCGATCCGGCCGAGCGCCCATATTTTCGTGGGCTCGAAAGCGCCCTGGCATGAGATCACGGACGATCTGCCGCAATATCAGGGGCACATCGGGGATGCCTGACGGGAACCCGGCCCACGCCCCATGTCCCGGCGAACCCCGACCGGGTTGGCGCGACAAACAAAAGGGGTCTTTCGCCCGGTCGCCGGCGCCGCGTTCGTGACCTCCATCACAAGCGCCAGCGGCGGATCTTGCTAAAGCGGTGCCAAAGGGGCTTGAACTGCCCTGAACTCGTGGAAGTCGTGTCATGCGCAATTTGCTCAGACTTTGCCCGCTCCTCCTCGCGGTCGCGCTGCTGTTCGGCGCCGGGCCCGCGTTCGCCGGAAAGCGTGTCGCGCTGGTAATAGCCAATTCGGCCTATCAGCACGCGCCGTCGCTCACCAATCCCGTCAACGACGGTTCGGTGATGGCGAGGACCCTGAAAGAGGCCGGCTTCGACATCGTCGATTCCCGGCACGATCTGTCGGCGTTGGACACGCGGCGTGTGCTGCGGGAATTCGCCGATGCAACCCGCGATGCCGACATCGCCGTGGTCTATTATGCCGGCCACGGCATCGAGGTCGAAGGCTCGAACTATCTGATCCCGGTTGATGCCAAGCTCGAGCGCGACACCGACGTCTACGACGAAGCGCTCTCCCTTGACCGCGTCCTGGTCGCGGTCGATCCGGCCAAGCAGCTTCGCCTGGTGATCCTGGATGCCTGCCGCGACAATCCGTTCGGCAAGACCATGAAGCGCACGGTCGCCTCGCGCGGCATTGGCCGTGGCCTCGCCCAGGTCGAGCCGACCAGCCCGAACACGCTGATTGCCTATTCGGCCAAGGCCGGCTTCACGGCGCAGGACGGCGACGGCGCCAACAGTCCGTTTACCGTCGCGCTGTCGAAGCATCTGACGACGCCGGGCCTCGATGTCCGCCGCGCCTTCGGCTTCGTGCGCGACGAGGTACTCAAGTCGACCGGCAACAAGCAGGAGCCGTTCGTGTACGGCTCGCTCGGCGGCGAAGACGTGCCGCTGGTGCCCGTCAAGGTGGTGGCAGCCCCGGCGGCGCCGGTGGCGAACCCGCAGGCCGATATCCGCCGCGATTACGAGCTCGCGCTCCAGGTCGGAAACAGGCCGGCGTGGGATGCGTTCCTCGCCCAGCATCCCGATGGCTTCTATTCGAGCCTCGCCAAGCTTCAGCTTGAAAAGATCGGCGCCGAGCAGGCCCATGCGGCCGCCACCGAGAAGGCGAAGCAGGCCGAGGCGGAGCGGGACCGTCTCGCCGCGCTTGGCGCGCAGAAGGATGCACAGGCCAGGGCCGCGGCCGATGCGAAGGCCGCCGAGCAGGCGCAGCTTGCCGCGCAGAAGGTCAAGGAGCAGGCACAGCAGCAGGCCGCTGCCGCCGAGCAGCAGCGCGTCAATCTGGCCGCCGCGGCGCCGAACGCTGCCCCGGCCACCACGGCCAGCCCCGCCGGCACCAACGTCGCCTCGTTGACGCCTGCGACGGCGCCGGCCGACCTCAACCGGTCGGTGCAGACCGAGCTCGGCCGCGTCGGCTGCTTCTCCGGCCAGGCCGACGGCAACTGGAACACGTCCGCGCGGCGGTCGCTGTCGCAGTTCAACCGCTATGCCGGCACCAAGCTCGACGTGAAGGTGGCGAGCACGGACGCGCTCGACACGGTCAAGTCAAAGCCGTCGCGGGTCTGTCCGCTGGTGTGCGAGCACGGCTTCAAGGCCGACGGCGACAAGTGCACGAAGATCGTCTGTGGCGACGGTTTTGCGCTGAACGACGACAATGAATGCGAGAAGAAGCGCGCCGCCAAGCCGTCGGCTTCCAAGCCCGCGACCTCGCGGCGTGACGACAGCGAAGACCGTCCCGCGCGGCAGGGTCCGAAGGTGGGCGCTGCGGGCGGTTATGGCGGCATCGGCGGAATCGGCGCTGCGGCTGGTGTCGCAGCCGGCGCAGGCCGCGCCGCGGGTGGCGGGCAGGTCTACTGCAATGGCGGCGGTTGCCGTCCGGTCAGCCGCGGCTGCCATCTCGAATATCGCGGCGGCGGCGGCCCCGGCAACGACGCAAATACCGAGGTGTGCAACTAGGTCTCGCACCATTCGCTGACGGCGCCACGGACGACCTGGGCGACGTCAGTTCGAGATCGCGCTTGCCGCGATGTTCACCGTCAGCGCCAGCAAGGCCGTGTTGTAGATGAACGAGACGATGCCGTGCGCGGTGGCTGTGCGGCGGATGGTCTTGTCGGTGATGCCGACGTCGGAGACCTGTGCGGTCATGCCGATCACGAACGAAAAATAGACGAAGTCCCAATAGTCGGCGTGATCTTCCTTGTCGCCGCTCGGGAACTGCAACCCGCCTGGCGGGTGCAGATAATAGTCATGAGCGTAATGCAGCGCGAAAGTCGTGTGCACGGCAGCCCAGGACAGCGCGATCGTGGTGATCGCGATCGTCAGCGCCGCGGCGCCGCGGTGGACGCCGAGCTCGGCGACGATCGCTGCGATGCTCGCAAAGGCGCCGATCGCCGTCACCAGCAGGATCACGAAGCGGCCGTCGTCCTGCATCGCAGCGGCGCGGCGGATGTGCTCGTGGTCATTGCACAGCATCATCACATAGACCAGCACCAGATAGACCGCGATCAGCGCGTCCCAGCCGATCACGAGCCGCGTCGTCAGCCGGATCGAGCCCGGCAAAAGCAGACAGACGAGGATGCCGACGCCGAGCGAGATGAAGGTCCGTGGCCGCGCATAAATCAGCCGCATCGGCCGCGACATCTGGCGGAAGCGGGCGAGGGCGGGATCTTCTTTCTTGTCGCCCGCCATCGCGCGATTAGTTCTTCCGCTCGGCGACAAACCGCGCGGCGGCTTGCAACACGGCGGCACGGTCGCCGAAGATCGACACCGCGCTGTCGGCACGCGCGAGCAGGTCGCGCACGCGCTGCTTGGCGCCTTCGATGCCGAGCTGGGTGACGAATGTGGTCTTGCCGAGTGCGGCATCGGCGCCGGCAGGCTTGCCGAGCGCGGCCGCGTCGCCCTCGACGTCGAGCAGGTCGTCGGCGATCTGGAAGGCTTCGCCGAGGGCGCGACCGTAATCGTCGAGCGCCTGGTATTCCTTTTGCGAGGCCTGGCCGAGGACCGCTCCGGCGATGCAGCCGTAACGCAGCAGCGCCCCGGTCTTCATTTGCTGAATGCGGGCAACATCGATCGGCTCGTTGCCGCCAAAGCGGCCTTCGCCGGCGAGATCGAGGATCTGGCCGCCGACCATGCCGCCAATGCCGGCACAGCGCGCCAGCGCGCGCGTCAGCAGGAGCCGCACATTGGCGTCGCGGTGGATCTCATCGCGGGTGACGATGTCGAAGGCGAGCGTCAGCAGGCCGTCGCCCGCGAGGATCGCGGTCGCGTCATCGGTCTTCTTGTGCAGGGTGGGGCGGCCGCGGCGCAGGTCCGAATTGTCCATCGCCGGCAGGTCGTCATGGATCAGCGAGTAGCAGTGGATGCATTCCAGCGCGGCGCCAACGAGCAGTGCGGCCTCGCGGGGAACACCGAACACGGCTGCGCTCTCGACCACGAGGAAAGGCCGCAGACGCTTGCCGCCATTCAGGCTGGAATAGCGCATTGCGTCCATCAGTCGCTTGGGCCGGGCGATCTCATCGTGCAGGATGTCGTCCGACAAGAGCCGCGCGAGCAGGGCCTCGGTATCATCAGCGGTCTTGTCCAGACGTTTGGCGAAATCGGACGGGGACGTGCCGGTCATCAAGAAGGGCTCCAGAACTAAAATTCGGCGGGACAATCCTTTATGAGCCCGCCTCAGTCAATCGTTTGGAAGGCCTAAAAAGTGCTGGAAAAGGCCCGAATTATCACAGACTTAATGCCGGGATCCGTGGCCGCGTTTATTTTGCGCCGGAAAGGTCGATTTGCGCATCGTTAAAATCCTCCTCCTGCTGGTCGCGCTCGTAGCTCTCGCGCCCTATGTGATCGCCCCGTTCTACCGCGCCGGCCATCCGGTTTCGACGCTGATGGCCTGGCGTTCGCTCCGCGGCGCGCCGATGCAGCGGGAGTGGATCGACCTGGCGGCCATGTCGCCCTCACTGCCGCGGGCGGTGGTGGCGGCCGAGGACGCCCATTTCTGCAAGCATCACGGCATCGACTGGGGCGCGCTGCGCGAGGCGATCGACGACGCGCAGGAAGACGGCACCGCCTTCCGCGGCGCCTCCACCATCACCCAGCAGGTGGCCAAGAACCTGTTCCTCTGGCAGGGGCGGGATTTTGTCCGCAAGGCGCTGGAATTCCCGCTGGCGCTGTGGATCGACTTGGTCCTGCCCAAGGCGCGGATCCTGGAAATTTACCTCAACATCGCCGAGCTTGGGCCGCAGGGGCAGTTTGGCGTCGAGGCGGCCAGCGCCTATGCCTTCGGCAAGTCGGCGGCGAACCTCTCCCCCCGGGAGGCGGCACTTCTGGCCTCGATCCTCCCGAATCCGGTCAAACGCAGCGCCAGGACCCCGGGGCCGGGCGTCCGGCGGCTGGCGGGGACCTATGTGGCAAGGGCGCAGGCCAGCTCACTTTTGACCTGCTGGCGGGATACTCGCTGATTTTGAGCCCTTTTCGGGCGCAATTTCCGGCCCAGAACCCTAGCTTTGCGACCAGCCTTCCTCTATAAGCCCGGCCTTGATCGGCATTTGCTCGCCCCGTTGGGGTGCTGAGCCGTCCCTCGGACGATGCCCTGAAAACACCAATCCCTAGAGGATATTGAAATGGCCGTTCCGAGAAGAAAAACCTCGCCGTCGCGTCGTGGCATGCGCCGCTCGGCAGACGCCATCAAGAAGCCGACCTATGTGGAAGACAAGGACTCCGGCGAGCTCCGTCGTCCGCACCATCTCGACCTCAAGACCGGCATGTACAAGGGCCGTCAGGTCCTGAAGAAGAAAGAGTCCTGAGGCAGGACTTTTCCTTGGGCGGGATTTCTTGGGCAGGATGATTTTGCCTGCCTGATTTCGGCCAACCCTTGAGATATGACAGTGACGGCGACGGAGCCAATGCTCCGCCGCCGCATTGTCCTGTCTGGATATCTTGATCGAGAAGGCATTTCGCCGATGGTCGGTTTCCCGCTGCTCCTGATTCCGCTCGCGATCTACAACATCATCGCCTTCCTGATGCCGAGCGTGTCCTTTACGGACGTGCTGTTCAAGGTGCCGATGATCACGGGCGAAGCCTGGCCGGTCACGCTCGCCGACTTGATGCTCGCGCTCGGTATCGTGCTGCTGCTGTTGGAGGTGGTCAAAGGCGCCCGGCCCGGCTCCAAATTCCTGATGGATCACCTGCTGTCGCTGATCGTGTTCGGCGCCGCCGCCGCCGAATTCGTGATGTGGCCCAAATTCGGCAACTCCACCTATTTCCTGCTGGTGCTGCTTGCGATGGCCGATTTCCTCGGCGGCATCGCCCAGCGCACGCGCCGCCGCGTCACCTATATTGCCGAGACGACGGTGCCGGCACCGCGCAAGGCCAAGCGTCAGGCCGCAGTGCCGGCCGATGAGGCCGTGGCCGATCCGAGGTTCGAGCCGGTGAACGCGCCGCCGCCAGCGGTTGAGACGCCCGCGCCCTCGGCGCAGTCGGTTGCCGAATCCGTCCTGATGGATCACCCCGCGCCGAAGCCGGTGAACTCGCCTTCGCCGGAAATTCCCTCGCCGCATCTGCAGCCGGGCAGCGGCACGCAGCCGTCTTCCGACGTGCCGCCGCGCTGATCTCCTTTAAGCCACCTGCCGCGTGCGCGCGGTGACGCTCGGAAGCGGTCGCTTGCTGCCATAGGCCATCTGCGCGTCTTCGGAAGAGGCGCGGCGCAGCCGGCTGGTCTGGGGCAGGTGCTCGGCATTGGCAATCAGCTGGGCGACAAAGCTCGGATCGGGGCGCGGTAGCGGGGCCTTGTTGACCCACTGCAACATCGGCAGTTGCGGCACCAGGGCAGTGCCCGGGCCGTTGTCCATCTGGTCCGATCGATCAGTACTCAACATCGCAAATCACCGTGATCCGGCGAAGCCTGTTGCGTTTCGAGACGCTGGCACCGCTGCGTGTCATGTACTCGCAAGGCCTATGCCGGCCGGGCCGGCTTGGTTCCGAGGCGCTGCAAAACGTGGTTTCCAAATTGTTTATGAACTTTGCCTAGGGTTGGAAGCGAATCTGGCCGTATTCTGTCCCGGCCCAGGACTCCCCGCTGTCCCGAAACGAGGCGATTTTGACCCCTGCATTGCCGCAAGCCTCCGACATCCTGGCCGCCCTCGGTCAGGCCGTGTTCGCCTGGGATATCGCCAGCGACGTCATCGTCTGGGGTGAGCATGCCAGTGCCATCTTCCCCGGCATCCCGGCCGAGCGCCTGGCGACCGGCGCCGAATTCGCCAAGCTGATCGAGCCCGCGCAGTCGCTGCGGACCGCGGCGCTGGCGCAAACCTCGGCGGTGCATGGTGCCGATGGCACGCCCTATCGGGTCGAGTACGGCGTGCGCATGAGCGCCTCCGATCCCGTGGTCTGGATCGAGGAGACCGGACGCTGGTTTGCCGGTCCCGACGGCCGCCCGGTCCGCGCGATCGGCTCCGTCCGCATCAACAACGAGCGTCATGCCCGCGACGAGGAATTGACCAAGCTCGCCCGGCTCGATCCGCTGACCGGCGAGCTCAACCGCTCGCACCTGATCGCGGCCCTGGCCGAGGCGATCGAGGAGACGACCCGCTTCCGCTCGACCGCGGCCTTCATGCTGGTCGGCATCGATCATCTCGCCCGAGTCAACGACGCCTTCGGCTTCGACGTTGCCGACGCCGTCATCCTCGACGTTGCCAAGCGTATTCGCGCGCGGCTGCGCGGCGGCGATGTGCTCGGACGCTTCTCAGGCAACAAGTTCGGCCTGATCCTGAAGAACTGCACCGTCGACGACATGAACGTCGCCGCCGAGCGTTTCCTTGCCGGCATTCGCGACGAGGTGGTGCCGACCAAATCCGGACCGGTCTCGGTCACCGCTTCGATCGGCGCGGTCAGCATGCCGCGCTATGCTCGCAACACCGACGAGGCCGTCAATCGCGCCCATGAGACGCTCGACGCCGCCAAGCGCCGCCGTGCCGGCTCGTTCGCGGCATGGCGTCCGGATGCCGCGCGCGACGCACAGCGCCGCGTCAACATCCGCGTCACCGACGAGATCGTCACGGCGCTCAACGAGCGCCGCATCAAGCTCGCCTATGAGCCGGTCGTGTCGGCCGCCTCGCGCGAACGTGCGTTCCACGAATGCCTGGTGCGGATGGACCAGGGCGGCGGCCAGGTGCTGCTTGCGCCCGACATCGTGCCGGTCGCCGAGCGGCTCGGCCTGATCCGCCTCGTCGATCACCGCGTGCTCGAGCTCGTGGTCGCCGAGCTCGCGGCCGCGCCCGACATCTGCCTCAGCCTCAACATCTCGCCGGATACGACGATGGATCCGGACTGGTGGGCCAGCATCGAATCGCTCATGCGCGCGCATCCCGGCGTTGCCGAACGGCTGATCGTCGAGATCACCGAAACCGTCGCGATCCAGGACATCGAGGACGTCCGCGGCTTCGTCACACGGCTGAAGAGCTTCGGCAGCCGCATTGCCATCGATGATTTCGGCGCCGGCTACACCTCGTTCCGAAACCTGCGCAAGCTCGGCGTCGACATCGTCAAGATCGACGGCGCCTTCGTGCAGAACATCACCCACTCCGCCGACGACCGCGCCTTCGTGCAGACCCTGATCGACCTCGCCCGCCGCCTTGACATCAAGACGGTGGCCGAATGGGTGCAGGACGAGGACGCCGCTAACATGCTGCGCGACTGGGGCTGCGACTACATCCAGGGCCGCCTGATCGGGCTCGCCTCGGCCGAGCGCCCTTGGAGCGCGCCGCCGGACAGCGTGCTGCCTGCCGCGGGGTAGCGTTTCACGTCAAAATTTCCCCTTTGGAATCAACCCCTTTCTACTGTGCATGGGGTTGTTTTGACGAAGGTTACGAAGGAAAACGTTCACGCGCCTTCGTCCAGCGCCACCAGCTCGCGCTTCTTGCGCAGCGACGGCAACAGTGGTGCGACCAAGAGCGCCAGCGCGAGCGCAAGGCAGGCCGCCGAGATCGGCCGCTGCACAAAGGTCCAGAGATCGCCCTGCGACAGGATCAGCGACTTGCGCAGATTGTTCTCCAGCATCGGCCCGAGCACGAAGGCAAGCACCAGAGGTGCCGGCTCGTAGCCGAGCTTGCGCATGAAATAGCCGACGATGCCGAACGCGATCATCACGTAGACATCGAACACGTTGTTGCTCGAGCAGTAGACGCCCAGGATCGTGAACAGGATGATCAGGGGGAAAAGGATGTTGTAGGGCAGCTTCAGCAGCTGCACCCACATGCCGATCATCGGAAGGTTCAGGATCAGCAGCATGACGTTGCCGATATACATGCTGGCGACGATGCCCCAGAACAGGCCGGGGTTTTGCGTGATCAGCAGCGGCCCCGGCTGCAGGCCGTGGATGACGAAGGCGCCGAGCAGCAGTGCCATCACCACGTTCGGCGGGATGCCCAGTGTCATCAATGGAATGAACGCCCCGCCGGCCGCCGCGTTGTTGGCGGATTCAGGGCCCGCAACGCCTTCGATCGCGCCATGGCCGAACCGCTCAGGCGTCTTCGACAGTCGCTTCTCCAGCGCGTAGGATGCAAACGAGGCCACCACCGCGCCGCCGCCCGGCAGAATGCCGAGCAGGAATCCGAGCAGCGTGCCGCGCGCGACGGGGCCGGCGCTCGCTTGCCAGTCGGCCTTGTTGGGCAGGAGCTGCGTGATCTTCGCATTGATGATGTCGCGCTTGATCGCCTGTTCGGTGTTGAGCAGCACCTCGGCGACGCCGAACAGGCCCATCACTACAGGCACGAGGCCGATGCCGTCGATCAGCTCCATGCGGCCGAATGTCAGCCGCGGCTGCGCCGTGATGCTGTCCAGCCCGATCAGCCCAAGCACGACGCCGATGCAGGCCATCAGAAGCGCCTTCGGCATCGAGCCCTGGGTAAGGAAGGTGAGCACCACGAGGCCGAGCACCATCAGGCTGAAATACTCGGCCGGTCCGAACGCGATCGCGATGCTGGCAAGTCTCGGCGCCACCAGCATGAGCGCAAGCAGCGCGAACGTGCCGGCGATGAAGGAGCCGAAGGCGGAAATGCCGAGCGCAGGGCCCGCACGGCCTTGCTTCGCCATCTGGTGGCCGTCGATGCAGGTGACGACGGAAGCCGCCTCGCCGGGGATGTTGACCAGGATCGAGGTGGTCGAGCCGCCATACATCGAGCCGTAATAGATGCCGGCCATCATGATGATGCCGGATTCCGGCGTGCCGGACAGCGTCACGGGCAGCAGCAGCGACATCGCGGAAATCGGCCCGATGCCCGGCAGCACGCCGACCAGCGTTCCGATGAAGACGCCGATGAAGCAATAGAGCAGGTTGATCGGAAGCAGCGCGACACCGAACCCATGCGCGACGTTGACGAGCGTGTCCATGAGGTCAACCGATCCCGAACAGGCCCGAGGGCAGCTGGATCAAGAGCAGGCGCTTGAGCACCCACCACATGCCTGACGGCACCAGCACGGCGATCGGGATGGCGAGTGCCCAGCGCACGGGATCGATCAATCGCAACAGCAGCAGCAGCAGCGGGATCGACGACAGCAGGAATCCCAACGGCTCCAGGGCGAACGAAAACGCGATGAGGCAGACGATGACGAGAAGCGGCTTGCTCCAGCTCACGTTCTCCCATCGCGAAGCCAGCGTCGGGCCGCCCTCGGTCACCGCCGAGACGATGATGGAGCCCGCGAACACGCACATCAGGATGCCCGTGTAGAACAGCACGTAGCCGGAGCCGGGATCGTTGATGGCGCCGAGCTTCAGCTTCAAGCCTTGCCAGATCACGAAGCCGCCGAGCCCGAGCCCGATCAGTCCGCCCCAGAGTTCGGAGTTGTTGAGGCGGAGTTTGACGCTGGTTTGGTCGTTCATGTGAAACACCTCTTAACCACAGTCACCCCTGCGCAACGGCGATGCCGTTGTCGCTGAAGTGGCCGCTTCTTCAGCGGCCCTCGAAGGGCGGCGGTGCCCCGATCCATCCTTCGAGGCGAGCCGCAAGTGCGGCTCGCACCTCAGGATGACGTCAGCATCTGCGGCGGCTCGGTCCTACTTCTTCGCAAGCCCGAGGCTATCGATCACCTTGCGCTCGGATTCCGTGATCTCGACGACGAATTTCCTGTAGTCCTCGGTGTTCTTGTAGTTCGGCACCATGTCGTATTTGGCGAGTGTCGCGATCACCGCGGGGTCTTCGACCGCCTTCTTGAAGGCATCGTGCAGCTTGGCGACGATCTTGGGGTCCAGGCCCTTCGGGCCCGCAACGCCGAACGGGGAATCGTAGACCATGGGATAGCCGAGCTCCTTCAGCGTCGGCACGTCGGGATAGTTCGGCGACCGCGCGCCGGTCCACACCATCAGGAGTTTCAGCTTGCCTGCGTCGACCAGCGGTCGCCATCCCGTGGAATCGGCCTGCAGCATGGTATGCTGGCCGAGCACCGCGGCATTGGTCTCCGCGCCGCCCTTGAACGGCACCTGCGTGAGCTTGATGCCCGACATGGCCGCGATCTGCTCCATGCCGATATGCAGCGAGGTGCCCGTGCCCGGCGTGGCATAGGTCACCTTGCCTGGATTCGCCTTGGCGAACTCCACCACGTCCTTCCAGGACTTGAACTGCGACTCCGCGCTGGTGGTCACGCCGAACGTGTAGCCGGTGAGGTGAATGATATAGGTAAAGTCCTTGGCCGGATCCCATGAGACTTCCTGCATCAGGGGCAGGCGGAAGACGGTGATCGGGATCTGCGAGATGGTGTAACCGTCGGGCTTCGCTGCCGCTGCCATGGTCGCCGGCCCGACCGTGCCGCCGCCGCCGGCCTTGTTGTCGACGACGATGGGCTGTCCCAGCACCTTCGAGGCGCTGTCGGCGATCGCGCGCATCGAGATGTCGGTCGAGCCGCCCGCCGGCCATGGCACGATCAGTGTGATCGGCTTGATGGGATAATCCTGCGCACCGGCGGCGGTCGCGAGCAACGCGCCCGTGATTGCAAGCATGGCAGCAAAGGCAATCGTCTTCAGCCCGAATCTCGACATCGAAACTCCTCCCTCGCGGCGGCCTCGTTGGACCGCCGTTTCTCATTGTTATGGCGGGATTGTCCTCGAAATCACGGGAGAAGAAAAGCGCATTGCGCGGCCCTCCCACGCCATCGGGATGGCGATCCCGCCGAAAAGTCACGTGCGACAATTGGTCGTTCGGATGTGTGCCGAGAGACGGAATTTGAGGGGGCCGGAGCCCTTACGCCACGCGGCGAACCGCGTTCAGCGTCTCGATGGCGCGTCCGACCTCGGCTGCGGGGCAGGGTCTGCCGAAATAATATCCTTGCACCGCGGTACAGCCGCACGCGCGGACGAAATCGAGTTGCTCGATCGTCTCGACGCCTTCCGCCGTGGTCTCGACGCCGAGCACGGAGCCGAGGCTCGCGATGGTGCGGACGATGGCGACACTCTCCGGGCTCTCGCCGAGCGTGCCGACGAAGGAGCGGTCGATCTTGATGCGGTCGAACGGAAACTTGCGCAGATAGCTGAGCGAGGAATAGCCGACCCCGAAATCGTCGAGGCTGACGCGCACGCCGAGCGCGCGGAGCTGGTGCAGGATCTCGATCGTCGCCTCGCTGTCGTCGAGCAGCGCCGTTTCGGTGACCTCGAGCTCGAGCCGCCGCGGCGGCAGGCCGGCCTCCGCGAGTGCGCTCGTGACCATCGTCACCAGCCCGCGGGAACGGAACTGCACCGGCGACAAATTGACTGCGACCGTCAGATCCGCCCAGGGCGCCGCCGTCGCACAGGCCGTGCGCAGCACCCACTCGCCGATCGGGACGATCAGCCCGTTCTCTTCCGCCAGCGGAATGAATTCGGCAGGCGAAACCAGGCCGCGCGCAGGATGTTTCCAGCGCAGCAGCGCCTCGAAGCCGGTCAGTTCTGTGGTGTCGAGACGCACCTGCGGCTGGAACACCAGATGGAATTCGTTGGCCTCCAAGGCGCCGCGTAGATCGTGTTCCAGCGCGTGCCGGCGGCGTGCCTCTTCCTCCATCTCGGGCTCGAACAGCTGATAGGCGCCGCGGCCCTTGGCCTTGGCCTGGTACAATGCGAGGTCAGCGCATTTCATCAGTTCGTCGGCATCGAGCCCGTGATCGGGGGCGACTGCGATGCCGACCGAGACCCCGACATGGACCGACTGGCTTTCCAGCTGCAGCGGTTGAGCGATGATGTCGACCAGACGGCTAGCGAGTTTCTCTGCCGATTGCGGTTGCGGTCCGCGCTGCAGAATTGCGAACTCGTCGCCGCCGAGGCGGGCGACGGTGTCGTGCTCGCCGACATTCTCCTTCAGCCGCGTCGCTACCCAGCGCAACAACCGATCGCCGGCGGCGTGGCCGAACCGGTCGTTGACGGTCTTGAAATTGTCGAGGTCGAAGCACAGCACGGCCATCGCGCCGCCGGCGGTCGCCACCTGATTCAGTCCATCGCCCATCTTCTCATGGAACAGCGTCCGGTTGGGCAGGTCGGTGAGCGAATCGTGCCGTGCCATGTGCGCCACGCGGGCCTGGGCCTTGTGGCGCTCGGTGACGTCCTCATAGGTGACGACCCAGCCGCCATGCTCCATCCGTTTGTGATTGAGCTTGATGATGCGGCCGTCGCTCAAATGGCGATGCAGCGTGTGCTCACCTTCGCGCAGCCTTTCGACGTAGTCGGCATAGAGCTTTGCACCTGTCGTGTTCGAATGGATGCCGATCTCGCAGCTATGCTCCATGATCTCGCGCATCGAGACGCCCGGCTTCACGATGTCCGTCGACAGGCCGTACATCTCGATATAGCGACGGTTGCAGACGATGACGCGCAGGCTCGAATCGAGCATGCACAGGCCCTGGCTCATGTTGTTCAGCGCCGCGTCGAAGCGCCTATACTGCTCGCTCAGCTCCTCGACCGCGTGCTCGCGCTCGGTGATGTCCTCATAGGTGGCGACGAAGCCGCCTTCAGCCAGCGCGCAGTAACGCACCGAGATCACGGTGTCGTTGACCATGCGCCGGCGCATCGGTGAGGAGTCGCGGTGCGCGAGCCGTTCGCGGGCGGTTTCCAGGATCTCCTGCGGGCTGTATTCGGTAGCGAAGGCGCCGTTCCGCATCGAGCGCTCGATCAGCTCGGAGAGATGCGTGCCGGGTCGCGTCTGCTCCGGCGACAGCCGGTAGATCTGCCGGTACGTGTTGTTGCAGACCCGAAGTCGCATGTCGCTGTCGTAGAAGGCAAGACCATGCGCCATGTTTTCGAGGGCCGCATCCAGCATCATGTTTTGCTGCTTCAGCGTCTCTTCATATTGCAGTCGCTCGGTGACGTCTTCATGCACCGTCACCCAGCCGCCGTCAGGCATGAATCGTGACACAGCCTGAACTTTTCCGCCGTCATAGCGTGTCACAAGGACCGCTTTCGGGCTCCTGGCCCGAACGTCGTCCATCCGTGAATCGCGGAATTTGTCTCCAGACATGTCCGCTTTGTTGCCTCGCGACAGCCAGTGGTCGATGGCCGTGCTGTGCGCGACACCCGGTTTCACGATATTGGGATCGAGATCGTAGAGATTCAGGAAGCGCTCGTTGCAGACGACGATGCGGCTGTCGGCGTCATACATGATGAGGCCGTACGACATGTTGGCGAGCGCGTGCTGGCTGCGCTCGGTCTGGAGGCGCAGCTCCGCCTCGAGCCGGGCGAGGCGGCTGACGTCGTCGCAGATCGTCATCCAGCCGCCCCCCGGGAGCGGCTTCAGTTCGAGCGACATGACGAGGCCGCTTGCGAGTGTCTGCTCGGTTCGGAAGGGCTGACCGGCGGCGATCTGCTTCACGCGCCTGGTGTAGAGCGCATCGAGCTCGCTTGCCGGGAAGTTGCCGAGTGATGCGCTGTGAGCAAGCACGTCGCGGTAGCTCGTGCCGATCCGCACGGTCTCGGCGGACATGTTGAACAGCGACAGATACCGCTGGTTGACCAGCACGATCCGGTTGTCGGCGTCGTAGACGCAGACGCCCTGCTCCATGTGGTCGAGCGCAAGCTGGCTCAGCCCGACCAGGGCCTGCGGGCCCTCTTCGCGGCGTGCACCAAGCTCGTTATCGTCGGTCGACGTCATGGGATCGGCGGTGCCTCGGCGGGCAATAGACTTAACGCAACGTCATTCAACCGCCGAGCCTAGCGAGGAGGCCGGAAAATTCCCTTAAGCGCAGTAGTTTACGGAGGGTGACCGGCGATGCGGAGAGACGCCTGTATCGTCAAGGTGCCCGCAAGCCAGAGTTGGCCGAGAGCGGATATTGGGGCCCGGACGTTCCGCTATGGCCCGTACAGCACGAGCTCGGTATCGGTGAGGTCGGCAAGCTGCGGCCGGTGCGGGCCCTTGAAATATTTCCGGCCGCGCCGCTCGGTATAAATGCCGACGAGACCGGGAATCGGAGCGTTGGAATCCACCGCCACCGAAATCTTGCCGAGCCTCAGCAGCAGCCGGCCGATGCGGCCGGCGCAGGCGGCGTATTCGGCAACGTTGCGGCAGTAGATCAGCTTCATCGCAGGCGGCGCGATGAAGCCGCGGCGGATGCGCACCGGTTGCAGGATGAAGGGAAACGTTCCTTTCGGCGTGCGGCAGACGAGGCTGAGGCAATTGTAGCGTGCATGCCGCGTCAGCAGCTCCGTCTCCTCGTCGGTCAGCCCCTCGATCGCCTTGGCGTGCTGCGAGATGACCTCGATCTTGCTCCAACGCGGCGCGCGTGCCAGCGCGGGCACCGAGAAGAAGATTCCCTGGCAATAGGCCCGGAAGCCCTGCGTCTCGATGATCGGCCAGGTCCACGGCGCCGGGCTGATGTTGAGGTAGGTCACGTCCTTGTGTCGCTGCGCGATCTTGGTCAACAGCGGAGCGTAGTTGCGGTAGGCAGGGTCGACGTACCAGCTCGACAGATTGCACTGGATCGCGGTCTGATCGCCGTCCTTCCGCGCCGTGTAGATCAGCAGCAGCACGCCGACGGGCGTGCCGTCATTGTCGATCATGTAGCCGAAGCGCGGATAGCCCTCGGGCACGGGCCGGAAGGCCTGCCGGCGCAGGCCCTGGATCCAGTAGTCGCGCGAGCGGCCGACGAAGCCGCGCGTCAGCAGCTCCGCGACCGCGTCGACGTCGGCCTCGGTGATCTCGCGGCATCGGACCTTGGTGTGGATCACGCTCGTCTTACCCGTGGAAATGGGGGGCCTCGTTCTGTTAGCGCCAACCCTCGCCATGGGCATCGGCCGCAACTTGCGGCTGCATGCCCATGATATCCCGCACCTTGGCGGGCCAGGCGGAAAGGTCGGTGCCGTGGGTATGGAACATGGCGACGGCGAGCCGGTCCATGCCAAAGGCGACGCAGCCGGTGTGGGCCGGTTCACCGTTGGCGTCCTGGATGCCCCAGGTCGTGCCGAAATGTTCGCGATGATAGTTGAAGCTCATGCAGGCGGTCGGCTGCTCTTCCGAGCGCAACGGGATCAGGAGCTCGAACTTGAGCTGCTGCTGTTTCTGGCTCACCGCCTTCATCTGGCCGACGCGGCCGAAGAAGGGATCGCTGGCATAGTCGACACGGAAAGTGAGGCCGAGGTTGGTCGCGATCGCTTGCGCGCGCACCATCCAGCGCTCGCGGAACTCGGCGACGTCGTCGGGTGTGCCGATGCAGACATATTCGCGCATCCGGAACGACTGCAGCCGGTCGAGATGTCTTGACGGCTCGCGGCGGAAGCAGTCGGCGGCGACGTCGAAGCGCAGGCCACCCTTCGGCAGCTGTCCGCGGCTCGCGGCAATCGGGTAGACAGGATAGCAGGCGGCCGGCGACAGCACGAGATCTGCCGGCGACAGCGAGCTGGTCCAGTCGCCGCCGGCATCGAAGCGGCTCACCGCGGCGTTGATCTCGCGTTCGGTGCCGTGCAGGCCGCAGACGCAGCCGAGCAGGTTCGGAAAGCTCTTGAGGTAGCCGGACTTCTCCAGCTGGGTGCGGCTCATCACCGGCGGGAAGCGCATCACCTCGGTGCCGGCCTCGCGATGGTTCGTGATCAGCGCGGCAAGCTTCTCGACAACGCCTTCATAGAGCGCGGTGCGGGCATAGACGCCGTCCGCGCCCATGCGGTGGAACAGCTTGTCGGCGAGATGATCGAGCGGATCGGCGATGTGCGGCGCGGTCTCGGGCGAATCGGGGAGAACAGCAATGTTCATGGTTCGATATCCTGCTATCTCAGAAGTGTTCTTGTTGATTTTAGTCGCGGAGGCTCGTCGGCACGCCGCTCATCAGCGTCGATGTCGCGGCGTTGGCAAGAATGCGGTCGTTGTTGATCATGATCGGCGACGACAGTACGTCTCGCAGGTGACGGCCCATGGTGAACTCGCCGTCGTTGCGGTAACCGGAAAGACCGGCGGTGCGCATCGCGTGCATCACGGTTTCGACCGCGAGCTCGGAGGCCTGCACCTTCAACAGCGTGATCGAGGACTGGAAGTCGAGCGAGCTCAGCGCGCGCTCGTCGTGCTCGGCACGGGCGAAGGCATCGAGATTGGCCGAAATCAGCGCGCGCAGCTTGGCCAGCGACATCTTGGCGGCGGTGAAATGCGCTGCGGCCGGCGGCATCTGGCCGCCGGAGGTGCGGGCCGCCTTGCGGATGAAGGCCTGCGCACGCGTCACCGCGGCCGCGGCGATGCCGGCCCATGCGGATGACCAGCAGAGATGCGCGAACGGCGTCATGGTCTGGGCGTGGATCTTGTCATAGGATTCCGGAAAGACGCGGTCGGCGGGGCAGTCGACCTTCAGCTCGAAACCGGTCGAGCAGGTGCCGCGCATGCCGAGCGTCTCCCAGCCCAGCGTCCGTTTCAGCGAATAATCGTCCTTGGCGAGCGCCAGCAGCACCTGATCGGACGCGGAAGCATCGGTGGCGCGTCGGGCGATGGTGACGAGGCCGTCGGCCTCGGCGCCATAGGAGATCACGGTGGCGTCGCGCACGAGCGAGACGGTGTCGCCGGCGTGGTCGACGGCGGCTGCGCTGGCGCGGATGTTGCCGCCGTTCTGGCCCTCGGTGGTCGAGGAGGCCAGCAGCCACTGGTCGCGGGCGACGCGGCGCATCATGGTCTCCATCCAGGGAATGCCATGACCATGCCTGACAACGCAGGCGACCTTGGTCTGGTGCATCGCGTAGATCATCGCCGTGGAGGCACAGGCGCGTCCGAGCGTGTAGCAAATTTCGGTGACGTCGTGGATCGAGGCACCGAAGCCGCCGTACTCAACGGGGATCATGACGCCGAGCAGCTTCTGCTCGCGCGCGGCGTCGAAAGCCTTGTGGGGGAAGCGGGCGTCGCGGTCGACGGAGTCGGCGTCGGCTGCGGCCACGGTGGCGGTTCGGGCGGCGCGCTCGATGAGGGATGGACCCTGCTCGAGAAAGTTCGTCTGCGTTTCGTCGACAGTGAGGACTGCTTCACGCACGTTCATTCGTCCGCCTCCGGTTCGCTGTTCGAGATCGTCAAGCATCGGCATTGATGCTGCTTACGACCATCCGACCCCATTTACGTTTGAAGGGAGGCTAGGGATTTGACTCAAATTAGTCGATTAAATTCAGGGTAAACGCCGTCCAATTCCAAATGGACAGTTAAGGCCGAGTTGTTTGGACTTCGCAAATCCAGATGGTCGCGTTAGCAAATTGGAAGAGCCGTTAATTTTAATCAACGTGAGTCATCGTTTGCTAAGGCGAATGAGGCTAGGGTGGTGCCAATCGCAGAACTGGCGGGCCGTACAGGCGGTCACTCAAGAATAACACGGGAAGCTTCAAATGCAGGCCTTCGATACCGACGTGCGTAATCGCATCATCAAGCTGGTGAAGGGCATCCTTGAGCAGAATTCGCTCACTGCGGACGTCACGCCTTCGGCGAAGCTCGTCGACGCAGGTCTGACCTCGATGGACATGGTCAATCTGATGTTGGGCGTCGAAGCCGAGTTCGACTTCACCATTCCGCAGTCCGAGATCACGCCGGAGAATTTTCAGTCCGTGGAGACGCTGGAGCGGATGGTGGCCACCCAGTTGCAGCCTGCGACCGCGGCCTAGGTCGGGCGCATTTCTTCAGACGGCAAGAGCCCCCCGTTCCAAAGCCGCCGTAAAGCTGGCATAGCTTAACCGTGTCGCACGTGGCGAGCAGGGTGGAGCAGGCATGACGCAGGCGGTATTGGGCATATCGGCGGCTCCGGCATCTACGATCTGCCGGGTCTCGAGGACGCGCACGAAGAGGTGATCAAGAGCCCCTGGGGTGAGCCGTCGGCGCCCCTGCGCCGCGGCTCCATCGCCGGCCTGCCGATCGTGTTCCTGCCGCGGCATGACAAGGGCCACCGGCTGTCGCCCTCCGATATCAACTATCGCGCCAATATCGACGTTCTGAAGCGCGCAGGCGTGACCGACCTGATTTCGCTGTCGGCCTGCGGCTCGTTCAAGGAGGAGATGCCGCCCGGCACTTTCGTTCTCGTCGACCAGTTCGTCGACCGCACCCACAAGCGCGAAAGCTCATTCTTCGGTCGGGGTTGCGTCGCGCATGTCTCGATGGCGCATCCCGTCTCGCCGCGGCTGCGCATCCATCTCGCGGCGGCCGCCGAAGCCGAAGGCATCGCGATTGCGCGCGGCGGAACTTATGTCTGCATGGAAGGGCCGCAATTCTCCACTTACGCGGAGAGCATGACCTACAAAACGCTGGGCTATTCCGTGATCGGCATGACCAACATGCCCGAGGCGAAACTCGCCCGCGAAGCAGAGATTTGCTACGCGACCGTCGCGATGGTGACTGATTTCGATTGCTGGCATCCCGACCATGACGCCGTTACCGTGCAGGACATCATCCGTGTGCTGACCACAAACGCCGACAAGGCGAAGGCGCTGGTGGCGCGGCTGGCAAAGGAGTTCCCGCGCGAGCATGAACTGTGCCCGATCGGCTCGGACCGCGCGCTGGACTCCGCGCTGATCACGGCGCCCGAGGCCCGCGACCCGGAGCTTCTGAAGAAGCTCGATGCGGTGGCGGGGCGCATCCTGCGCGGTTGAGACGAAAGGCAGAAGGCCATGAAGGTCGACGGCAAGCATTTCCGCAGCATCTGGCGCGAGCGTGACGGCTGGTCGATCGGCGCGATCGACCAGCGCAGGCTGCCGCACGAGTTCGTCGTCGCGCGCCTGACCTCCTGCGAGGACGCAGCGGTCGCGATCCGCGACATGCTGGTGCGCGGTGCGCCGCTGATCGGCGCCACCGCCGCTTACGGCATGGCACTCGCGATGCGTGAGGATGCCTCGGATGCAGGCTTGAAGCGCGCCTACGACACGCTTGTTGTGGCGCGGCCGACCGCGATCAATCTGAAATGGGCGCTCGACGAGATGCACGCGGCGCTTGCGCCGATCGATCCGGTGGAGCGCGCGGAGGCCGCCTACTCGCGAGCCGACGAGATCGCGGAACAGGACGTCGAGATCAACCGCGGCATTGCCGACAACGGCCTGAAGCTGATCGAGGCGATCGCAGCGAAGAAGCCGGGCGAGGTCGTTAATTTGCTGACCCATTGCAACGCCGGCTGGCTCGCCACCGTCGACTGGGGCACCGCGACGGCGCCGATCTATCTGGCGCATGAGCGCGGCATCAAGGTCCATGTCTGGGTCGACGAGACCCGCCCGCGCAACCAGGGCGCCTCGCTCACTGCCTGGGAGCTCGGCCATCACGGCGTGCCGCACACCGTGATCCCCGACAACACCGGCGGGCATCTGATGCAGCACGGCATGGTCGATCTCGCCATCGTCGGCACCGACCGGGTCGCAGCCAACGGCGACGTCTGCAACAAGATCGGGACCTACCTGAAGGCGCTGGCCGCGCACGATAATGGCGTGCCGTTCTACGTCGCGCTGCCGTCGCCGACGATCGACTTCGCCGTCGATGACGGCATTCGCGACATTCCGATCGAGCAGCGCAGCGGAGCGGAGGTCACCGACATGACCGGCCGTACCGCCGATGGACGGCTCGAGACGGTTCGGATCGTGCCGGAAGGTTCACCGGTCGCGAACTACGCTTTCGACGTGACCCCGGCGCGGCTCGTCACCGGCCTGATCACTGAGCGTGGCGTGCTGAAGCCCGACCGCGCCTCGCTGGCAGCAGCGTTTCCGGAGCGGATCGCGGCAGTGATGTAGTAGGGTGGGCAAAGGCGCGAAAGCGCCGTGCCCACCATCCGCATTCCGCGCCGCGAGAGCTTGGTGGGCACGCTTCGCTTTGCCAACCCTACGGCCGTTGCGAACTAAGTCAGCTTCAGCCCCGTCGCCGCCTCGAGCTCGGCGATCGCCTGGGCGCCGCTCGTGACCTTGACCGTGGTCATGCCCATCTCGCGCGCGGGCTTCAGATTGACGCCGAGATCGTCGAGATACACGCAAGCCTTCGGATCGACCTTCAGCGTCTCGACCATCAGCCGGTAGATGCGCGGATCAGGCTTGCGCAGGCCGATCTTGGCGGATTCGATGACATGGTCGAACAGCACCATCACCTCGGCGACGTAGAGTGAGCGCCCGGTCATGCTGCCGATCGCGTTGGCGGGCAGATTGTTGGTGATGCAGCCGGTCCTGAATTGCGCCTTGATGCGCTTCAAGGCCTCGACCATTTCCGGGCGCAGATCGCCCTGGAGCAGCGGCAGCACGTCGCGGCCGCGCACTTCCGCGCCGAGGGCGCGTGACTCCTCAGCGAACAAGCGATCGAAGGTGTCGACATCGACCTCGGCGCGCTCGAACCTGGCCCAGGCGTTTTCAAGATGATTGGCGGCATTGGTGCGCCGGATGATGTCGATGGGCAGGCCGCGCTCCGCTTCGAATCGCGCAAATGCCTCGAACGGCGAGCTCGTCAGCACGCCGCCAAAATCAAAGATCACAGCCTCGATCGCCACTATCCTGCCCTCGTCAATTCCTTTCCAAGAGCGCTAGCATGCGCTATCGGCAAGGGCCAGTCCGAAGCGATCACCCGCCTCACCGATGCCGCCGCCAAAGCGTGTTCCCATGAAGAAGCCTGCAACTCTTATCATTGCGGCGTTGCTGCTTGCTACGCCCGCTTACGCCATTGTCGGTGGCGGTACGCCGCAGACCGGTGGCGTCGCGCGCGCTGTCGTCACCATCGTCGGCTCGCGCGGCAATTTTTGCACCGGCAGCCTGATCGCGCCGAAGCTGGTGCTCACGGTCGCCCACTGCGTGCAGCCCGGCGCAGACTACAAGGTCGTCGATCGTGCCGCCGACGGTGCGCCGCAATTGCTGAACGTTCGAGCTGTCGCGATCCATCCGAGCTTCAACATGCGGGCGATGCAGGCGCATCGCGCGACCGCCGATGTGGCGTTGTTGCAGCTCGATATTCCACTCAAAGGAAAATCGGCGGTCGCGGTCGGCGCACCGAATATTCCAATCCAGGTCGGTAGCCGCTTCGTGATCGCCGGGATCGGCGTCACTGTGCGCGGTGATGGCAAGAGCGGCGGTACGACGCGGGTCGCCGGCCTCGTTGCCACGGGGCACCCCGGCACGCTGCAAATTCGCCTAGTCGATCCCGTAACCAACGGTGTTCGCGACGGAATTGGCGCCTGTACCGGCGATTCCGGTGGGCCCGTGTTCGAGGACAAGGCGAACGGCCCCGTGCTCGTCGGCGTCATCAGCTGGTCCACGGGACCGAACGGTGCCGCCGGCTGCGGCGGATTGACCGGCGTCACGCCGCTGACGCTCTATCGCGACTGGATCTTGCAGACCGCGCGGAGCTGGGGTGCGGCGCTGTGATTTGACCGCGAATTGATCTATGTCATTTTGGTGTGGAAGCGCGATGGGTGACGATGCCTGTCGCGGAGGAAACGCGCCGTCCAATCAAGGGCGGCCACAAAAACAAGCAAGGCATAGAAGCAACAATGAATGTCGCTGTTCGCAGTCACGCCACGGCCAAACAGGCTTCTGAACATTTCGATGTGCTGATCGTCGGTGCCGGCATCTCCGGAATCGGCAGCGCCTATCACATCGAAAAGCAGCTTCCGGGCACGAGCTACGTCATCCTGGAAACGCAGGCGACGTTTGGCGGCACCTGGAGCACGCATCGTTATCCCGGCATCCGCTCGGACAGCGACCTCCACACCTTCGGTTACAGCTTCAAGCCCTGGGTCGGCCCGCCGATCGCGACCGCCGAGGAGATCCTCGCTTACATGAACGAGGTGATCGACGACAACGATATCGCCCGGCACATCCGCTACAAGCACAAGATCAATTCCGCGAGCTGGTCGAGCGAGAGCAATCTCTGGACCATTGAAGCAGTCACGACCGATACCGGCGAGGCGAAAACATTCACCGCGAACTTCCTCTGGATGTGCCAGGGCTATTATCGCCATTCCGAGGGGTACACGCCCGAATGGAAGGGCACGGACCGCTTCAAGGGCCGCATCGTCCATCCACAGACCTGGCCTGACGATATCGATCTCGCGGGCAAGAAGGTTGTCGTGATCGGCTCGGGCGCGACGGCAGCAACGCTAGTGCCGAACATCGCGGACAAGTGCGCGCATGTCACCATGCTGCAGCGTTCGCCGACCTATTTCCGTCTCGGCCGCAACGCCATCGAGATTGCGGAGGAGCTTCGCAGGCTCCAGGTCGACGAGGCCTGGATCCACGAGATCGTCCGGCGCAAGATCTTGTTCGAGCAGGATGCGTTCACGAAGCTCTGCATAAGCAAGCCCGAACAGGTGAAGAAGGAGCTGATCGGCCAGATCAGCGCGGTGCTCGGTCCGGACTATGACGTCGAGACGCATTTCACGCCGACCTATCGGCCGTGGCGGCAGCGTATCGCCTTCGTGCCGGACGCCGATCTGTTCAAGGGCATCGCCAGCGGCAAGGCTTCCGTCGTCACCGACGAAATCGAATGCTTCGTCGAAAACGGTATCCAGCTCAAATCCGGCAAGCTGCTCGAGGCCGATATCATCGTCACTGCTACCGGCTTCCACCTCTCGGCCCTCGGCGACATCGCCTTCGAGATCGACGGCAAGCCGCTCGCCTTCGGCGACACCGTCACCTATCGCGGCATGATGTTCACGGGCGTGCCGAACATGGTCTGGGTGTTCGGCTATTTCCGCGCCAGCTGGACGCTGCGTGTCGACCTCGTCGCCGATTTCGTCTGCCGGCTGCTGGGCCACATGAAGGCCAAGGGCGCGAAGAAGGTCGAGGTCAAGCTCCGCGCCGAAGACCACAACATGCCGATCCTGCCCTGGATCGATCCGGAAAACTTCAACCCGGGCTACATCATGCGCGACATGAATTTGCTGCCCAAGCGCGGCGACAAGCCGGAATGGCAGCACAGCCAGGATTACTGGACCGAGAAGGACGAGATCCCAAAGACGGATCTGGACGACAAGGCGTTCGTGTATGGGTGAGGAGGATGTTCGTGTAAGGGGGGCGAGAGCTATCACCACCACACTCCGCTGTCGTCCCGGGGCGCGAAGCGAGCCCGGGACCCATACTCCCAGGGCGTGGTTATAGTGCGAACAGGTCACTCCGAGTCTTCGCCAAACGTCTCCCTGTGGCTATGGATCCCGGATCTGCTCTTCGCTTGTCCGGGACGACACCGCTGGTTGGGTGAAGGGCGTGCCAACCCATCGGCATAGTGACTACGAATTCCTTCGCGTCGCGTTCGTCGCGATCGCCGCCGCCGCGGTCCGGTTCTCCACTCCGAGCTTGGCGTAGATCTGCTCCAGATGCTTGTCGACCGTGCGCGGGCTGAGGCCCAAAATCTGTGCAATGTCGCGGTTGGTCTTGCCCTTGCTGAGCCAGGCCAGGACCTCGCCCTCGCGGGTGGTGAGGCCGAGCTCGCTGGTGAATTCCGGCGGCAGCGCGGTGCCGGATTCCTTGGACAAACGCAGCAGGAATTCGTTCGGCGCTGTTTCGCCAAGGTAATAGAAGCGGAGCTGCGGATTGTCCGGCAGGGAGGCGGTCTGAGACTTCGAGCTGCCCTTGCCTTTGGCCTGTTCCAGCCATTGCAGCAGTGACGGCGGCAGGACGAAGTCGTCGTCGGCCTGCGCACCTTGGTGATCGGCCAACAGCTTCTGAGCCTGCGGTGTCGCCCAGAGCAAATTGCCCTGGCGGTTGACCGCGAACAGGAACCGGCCGGAGACGTCGAGCGCGGCTCGCGCGCTCTGAGTCAGGCGCGCATTGCCGAGATGGACGCGGATGCGCGCCAGCATCTCCTCGATCACGATCGGCTTCGTCACATAGTCGACGCCACCGGCATCCAGCCCGCGCACGATGTGCTCGGTTTCGGCAAGGCCGGTCATGAAGATCACGGGCACGTTGGCAAGGCCGGCATCGCGCTTGAGGCGGCGGCAGGTTTCGAACCCGTCCATGCCGGGCATCACGGCGTCGAGCAGCACGATGTCGGGCGTGATCTGGTCGACGATGCGCATGGCCGCGGTGCCGTCGAGCGCCACCATCACCGTCATCCCGGCGCCATCGAGCGCGTCGGTGAGCAACCGCAGCGTCTCCGGGGAGTCGTCGACCACCAGCGCGACGTCGCGCTTCTTCGGCTCAGTGCTCATACGCATGCAATGTTTTCAATGTGGCCATATACTGGTCGAGATCGAAGCGCTCGACCAAGGATCGCATCTGAGCGACGAAGTCGGCATGTTCGGGATGCTCGCTGCCGATCTCGTCCAGCTTCAATTGGATGCCTTTGACGTAGCCGATCTGGCCGAGCCCGATCAGCGCCTCGATGTGCTCAACCGGCGGCCGCGAGCCGCTCTCCGGCCGCCACAGCGGCACGACGATCTCGTCCGAGCCGTATTGCCATTCGATCTTGAGGAGCTGGCGGATGATCTCGAGCAGCCTCGGAATGTCGATCGGCTTCATCAGATAGCCGTCGTGGAAGGGTTGCGCCAGCGGCGTGCCGTGGGCTTCGAGGGCGCTGGCCGACACCATCAGGATGCGTGCCTGATGATGGCCGTTCGCACGCAGCGTCTCCGCGACGGTCCAGCCGTCCATGCCCGGCATGGAAATGTCGAGCAGAAACAGATCGGGCCGGCAATGCTGCGCCAATGCGAGGCAACCGGGCCCGTCGGGCGCGCTGAGCAGGATGAAGCCGAGCGGTGTCAGTACCTCGCGCAAGAGGTCGCGATGAACGGGATCGTCGTCGGTGATAAGGATGGTCTTGCGCGCGCCGTGATAGCCGGAGACCGGGGCCTCCACGGGCGCGATACGCTGCGGATTGGTGACCTCGGACAGCAGCATCTTCACCTTGAACGTGCTGCCGCGGCCAACCGTGCTGGTAACCTTGATATCGCCGCCCATCACTCCGGCGAGCAACCGGCTGATGGTGAGGCCGAGCCCGGTCCCGGTCTGTGGCTGTGAGACGCCGAGCGCGCCGCGCTCGAAGGGCGCGAAGATGCGTTCGAGATCGTCACCCTGGATGCCGGGGCCGGTATCGATCACCTCGAACTCGGCCACAGGGCTGCGATAGTGCACGACGAACTGCACGCTGCCGGCCTGGGTGAACTTGATCGCGTTGGAGAGCAGGTTGATCAGCACCTGGCGAAGCCGCTTCTCGTCGGCGTAGACCACGACCGGCAGGTGCATCGGCCGCCGGAATACGAAGTCGATGCCCTTGGCCGCGGCCTGAAGGCGGAACATGCCGACGAGCTGATCCAGGAATTCGCCAAGCCGCACCTCGTCGCGCGACAGATACAGCCGCCCCGCCTCGATCTTGGAGATGTCCAGAATGCCGTCGATCAGGCCGGAGAGATGATCGGCACTGCGGCGGACGACGCGGACCTGATCCTTCGGCTTGGTCTGGAGCGAGGCATCCTGCTCGAGGAGCTGGGCATAGCCGCTGATCGCGTTCAGCGGAGAACGCAACTCGTGGCTGAGGCCCACCACATAGCGGCTCTTGGCGAGGTTGGCGGATTCGGCGACCTCCTTGGCGCGCTGGAGCTCGGCATCGGTGCGCTTGTGTGCGTCGATCTCCTGAATCAGGAGCGTTGTCTGCCGTCTGGTTTCAGCCTCTGCCGCACGGCGACTCTGCTGCGCCAGCACGAACAGCCAGGCGACCACGCCGATGATGATGCTGAGCGAGAAGAACACCTTCCAGAGCACGTTGGAGACGAGCGTGTTCTCGCCATGCACGCTCGCGGATGTCTGGAGATAGATCAGTCCGAGCACCAGCGCGACGAGGCCGGCCGAGACGACGAACACGCCAATGTAGTGGCCGAACTGCGAGTTGATCCGCTGATAGATCGGCTGCGGCAGAATCTTGCTGAGCGCATCGGCGAACTGCACCTGCGCGCGCGCGTGAGGCTTGCAGAGGTCGTGGCAGCGAGCGTCGAGGGAACAGCACAGCGAGCATATGGGGCCGGCATAGGCGGGGCAGGACGTCATGTCCTCGGGTTCGAAGCTGTGCTCGCAGATGCAGCACTGGATCGACTCGATGTTTGCCCAGCTCCGCTTCGGCTTGCGCGCGATGTAGAACTTGCCACCGGTCAGCCACGCGATGATCGGGGCGGTGACGAAGGCAACCGTCAGTGCGACGAAGGCGGCGAGCGCCTTCATGGTCGGGCCAAACAACCCGTAGAACGCTGCGATCGAGACGATGATCGCGAGCGTCATCGCGCCGACGCCGACGGGATTGATGTCGTAGAGATGCGCGCGCTTGAACTCCATCTGCGGCGGACGCAGGCCGAGCGGCTTGTTGACCACGAGATCGGACACCAGCGCGCCGACCCAGGCGATCGCGACGTTGGAGTAAAGCGCGAGCGTCTGCTCCAGGGCCTTGTAGACGCCGATCTCCATCAGCAACAGCGCCACCATCACGTTGAACACCAGCCAGACGACGCGCCCGGGATGGCTGTGTGTCAGGCGTGAGAAGAAATTCGACCAGGCGATCGAGCCGGCATAGGCGTTGGTGACGTTGATCTTGAGCTGCGACAGCACCACGAAGACGCCGGTGAGGGCCAGCGAGAGATCCGGATCCGACAGCACGTATCGAAATGCCACGAGATACATATGCGCGGGCTCGGCGGCTTCTTCCGGCGGCACGCCGTGGCTGAGCGCAAAGAAAGCGAGGAACGAG
Organism: Bradyrhizobium sp. A5; assembly: GCF_042076515.1. NCBI lineage: Bacteria > Pseudomonadati > Pseudomonadota > Alphaproteobacteria > Hyphomicrobiales > Nitrobacteraceae > Bradyrhizobium > Bradyrhizobium sp. A5. The sequence continues at coordinate 308,900 of NZ_CP148990.1, forward strand.
CCGGCCAGCAGTTTCAATGCGCCGAGCACGATCCAGCCCGGACCTGCGCTCATCAGCGCAATCCACCATGACGTTTTCGAAGTGCGGCGGTCGCGCGGCAAAAAGCGAAGGAAATCGACCTGCTCGCCGATCTGCGCGACCAGCGAGAACACCACGGAGGATGCGACACCGAACAGCAGCAAGTCGAAATGACCGTCGAGGTCGCCGTGCTCGCCGGCGAATTTGTGCCATTCCGTGAAGGAATGGGGATTGGCCCATGCGATCGCGGCGAAGGGAAGGATGTGAAGGACGATCCAGAGCGGCTGCGTCCAGAGCTGGAAGCGGCTGATCAGCGTAATGCCGTAGGTCACGAGCGGGATGATCGCGACGGCGCTGATGAGGTAGCCGATCGGGCGCGGAATCCCTAGGCACATCTCCAGCGCAGTCGCCAGGATTACCGCCTCGACCGCGAAAAAGATGAAAGTGAAGGAAGCGTAGATCAGCGAGGTGACGGTCGAGCCGATGTAGCCGAAGCCGGCACCGCGGGTGAGCAGGTCAATGTCGATGCCGCATTTGGCGGCATAATAGGCAATCGGGACACCGCAGAAGAAGATGATGGTGGAGACGACGAGGATCGCGGCGGCGGCGTTGGTGACGCCGTAGTTGAGGGTGATGGTGCCGCCGATCGCCTCGAGCACCAGGAAGGAGATTGCGCCCATCGCAGTGTTGGCGACGCGGGCGGCGGACCAGCGCCGCGCGCTCTTGGCGGTGAAGCGCAGCGCGTAGTCTTCCAGCGTCTGGTTGGCGACCCATTGATTATACTGGCGCCTGACGCGGTCTATTCGCTGCCGCCCTGCCACTTAACCCCACTCCCAAAACTCTTCCGATCCCTCGCAAATCCCGTACCAAAAGCCTACGTCGGTATTTTGCGGTGCAGTATACGCGATCTTGCGTATGCTTGCGCTGCACAAATTCGAGCCATCCTCACGGCACCAATCGCGTGTCCTCGAACAAGAAGTGGGGTGCTCATGTCAGACGAAGCAAACAAGGGTCTGTTGTCGCCGCTACGGCGCAAACTATTGATGGGAATGGCCGCCGTGCCGGCCATCACGATGTTGCCGCGGGCGTCTTTCGCTCAGGCTCCGGCGACCTCGGCGGTCAACACCACGGGCCTCGCGGTTACCGACACCGAGGTGACGGTCGGCATCCTGCATTCGGCGACCGGCACCATGGCCATCTCCGAGACCGGCTCGATCGAAGCCGAGAAGCTCGCCATCGAGCAGATCAACGCCATGGGCGGTGTGCTTGGGCGCAAGATCAAGTTCATCCAGGAGGACGGCGCCAGCGACTGGCCGACCTTCGCCGAAAAGGCAAAGAAGCTGCTGGTCAACGACAAGGTCGCGGCGATCATGGGCTGTTGGACCTCGGCATCCCGCAAGGCCGTGCTGCCGGTCATGGAGCAGTACAACGGCATGCTCTACTACCCGACCTTCTACGAAGGTCTCGAGCAGTCCAAGAACGTGATCTACACCGGCCAGGAGGCGACCCAGCAAATTCTCGCCGGTCTGAACTGGATCGCCAAGGAAAAGGGCGCCAAGTCGTTCTTCTTCATCGGCTCCGACTACATCTGGCCGCGCACGTCGAACAAGATCGCGCGCAAGCACGTCGAGAACGTGCTGAAGGGCAAGGTCGTCGGCGAAGAATATTATCCGCTCGGCAACACCCAGTTCAACTCGGTCATCAACAAGATCAAGCTGACCAAGCCCGACGTGATCTTTACCGACGTCGTCGGAGGATCGAACGTCGCGTTCTACAAGCAGCTCAAGGCGGCCGGCATCGACCTGTCCAAACAGGCCCTGCTGACGATCTCGGTGACCGAAGACGAGATCGATGGCATCGGCGGCGAGAATATCGCTGGCGCCTATGCCTGCATGAAGTACTTCCAGTCGCTCGACAATCCGAACAACAAGACGTTCGTGCCCGCGTTCAAGAAGATGTGGGGCGAAAAGACCGTGATCGGAGACGTCACCCAGGCTGCCTATCTCGGCCCGTGGCTGTGGAAATTGACGGTCGAGAAGGCCGGCTCCTTCGACGTCGACAAGATCGCGGCGGCATCGCCGGGCGTTGAATTCAAGGGTGCTCCGGAAGGCTATGTGCGCATCCACGAAAACCATCACCTCTGGTCGAAGACCCGGGTGGGACGCGCCAAGCTCGATGGCCAGTTCGAGCTGATCTACGAGACCGCCGATCTCGTCGAGCCGGATCCGTTCCCCAAGGGCTATCAGTAAGAGACGCGGCGTCGATCGCCGTTCCCTCAAACACAAAGCCTCTCCCTGGCGTGGACCGCAAATCCACGCCCAAGCCCCCCGCGTCGCGAACCTGCTCGCGACGCGGGACCTTATCCCCGACGGAGGACATCGATGTTCGGCGACTACTCGCTTGGTGACCTTGGCTCCATCTTCGTCATGCAGGGCTTTGCAGGACTGATCCTGTTCTCGGTCTACGTCCTGATGGCGCTGGGTCTTGCCATCATCTTCGGCCAGATGGGCGTCATCAACATGGCCCATGGCGAGTTCATGATCCTCGGGGCCTACGTCACCTGGATGACCTCGAATTTCTTCCAGACCTATTTGCCGAGCCTGTTCAGCGGTTACTTCTTCCTCGCGATGATCCTGGCCTTTGTCGCATCGGGTGCGCTGGGAATGCTGGTGGAGTGGGTGCTGATACGGCATCTCTACAAGCGTCCGCTTGATACGCTGCTTGCCACCTGGGGTCTCAGCCTGATTCTGCAGCAGGCCTATCGGTCCGTGTTCGGCGCGCGCGAGGTCGGCGTCGAGCTGCCGCAGTGGATGCTCGGGTCGCTGCACGTGACCGACAGCATCGAGGTACCGATCAACGGCGTCTTCGTGATGTGTCTCACCGTGCTGATCACCATCGCCGTCGCCTATGTGATGTACAAGTCGCGCTGGGGCCGCCAGGTCCGTGCGGTGGTGCAGAACCGCATCATGGCCGGTGCCGTCGGCATCAATACCGAGAAGGTCGACCGCTACACCTTCGGCCTCGGCTGCGGCATCGCCGGGGTCGCCGGGAGCGCCTTCACCATGATCGGCTCCACCGGGCCGACGTCCGGTCAGCTCTACATCGTCGATACATTCCTGGTCGTCGTGTTCGGCGGCGCTGCGAGCCTGATCGGCACCATCGCCTCGGCCTTCTCGATCTCGCAGACGCAATCCACCCTCGAGTTCTTCATGTCGGGCTCGATGGCCAAGGTGCTGACGCTGCTCGCCGTCGTCGGAATCCTGATGCTGCGGCCGCAAGGGCTGTTCGCCCTCAAGGTCCGCAAGTGAGAAACGGAAGGCTGATGCAATGACCGAGAATCGCTTCTTCAATCGATCGGAGTTCATCGGAATTCTGTTGCTCGCGGTCTTCCTGGTGGTGGTCCTCCCGCTCACGCTCGATGTCTTCAGGCTCAATCTGGTCGCCAAATATCTGACTTATGCCTTCGTCGCGCTGGGGCTGGTGATCTGCTGGGGCTATGGCGGCATTCTCAGCCTCGGCCAGGGCGTGTTCTTCGGCCTCGGCGGCTACTGCATGGCGATGTTCCTCAAGCTTGAGGCCTCGAGCGTGGAGAACACCAAGATCCAGTCGACCCCCGGCATTCCCGACTTCATGGACTGGAATCAGATCACCGCGCTGCCGCTGTTCTGGAAGCCCTTTCACAGCCTCACCTTCACCATCGCCGCCATCATTCTGGTGCCCGGCATCTTCGCTCTGATCATCGGCACCGCGATGTTCAAGCGCCGGGTCGGCGGCACTTACTTCGCGATCATTACCCAGGCGGTCGCGGCCATCCTCACCATCCTGATCGTCGGGCAGCAGGGCTACACCGGCGGCATCAACGGCATGACCGATCTGCGGACACTGAAGGGCTGGGATATCAGGCCTGATCACGCCAAGGTCGTGCTGTACTTCTTCGAGGTCGGGTGCCTGTTTGCCTGCATCATGATCGCGCAGTTCGTCCGGCACTCCAAGCTCGGACGCATCCTGGTCGCGATGCGCGAGAAGGAAGACCGGGTCCGCTTCTCCGGTTACAGCGTCGCGAACTTCAAGATCTTCGCCTTCTGCATCGCCGCCGTGTTCGCTGCGATCGGCGGCGCCATGTTCGCGCTCAATGTCGGCTTCATGTCGCCGTCCTTCGTCGGCATCGTGCCGTCGATCGAGATGGTGATCTACACCGCGGTCGGCGGCCGCCTTTCGATCCTCGGCGCGGTCTACGGCACCCTGCTGGTCAACTTCGCCAAGACCAGCCTGTCGGAGACCTTTCCCGAATTGTGGCTGTTCGGCCTCGGCGGCCTGTTCATCGCCGTGGTGCTGGCCTTCCCGAACGGGCTTGCCGGGATCTGGGGCGACTATGTGCAGCCGCGCATCGATCGCCTGATCTCGTCGCGCAAACCGAAACCCGAAGGCTGGACCGAAAGCTCGGTCGCCGACGGCGCCCCGGCGGAGTGAGGAGATCATCATGCTCGTAGGTCACCGCGATGCCGATGCCACGCTGGCAGTGAGGAGATAGATCATGCTCGTCGGTCATCACGATGCCGATGCCGCGCTGGCAGTGAGGAGATAGATCATGCTCGTCGGTCATCAGCCCAAGGAATTTCTGCTCGCCGTCGAAGCACTGACCGTGTCGTTCGACGGGTTCAAGGCGGTCAACGATCTCTCCTTCTACGTCGACGAGAACGAAATCCGCGTCATCATCGGCCCGAACGGCGCCGGCAAGACCACCGTGCTCGACCTGATCTGCGGCAAGACCAAAGCGACATCGGGCTCGATCCAGTTCCGCGGCAAGGAGCTGACCCGGATGAAGGAGAACGAGATCGTCAAGACCGGGGTCGGGCGCAAATTCCAGAACCCGTCGATCTACGACGATCTCACCGTATTCGAGAATCTCGAGATCTCCTATCCGCGCGGTCGTTCCGTGTTCGGTGCGCTAACGTTCACCCGCGACGCCGCTGTGCGCGACCGGGTGCACGAGGTCGCCGAGATGATCTTCCTGAAGGACCGGCTGAACGTGAACGCCGATCTGCTCAGCCACGGCCAGAAACAGTGGCTCGAGATCGGCATGCTGCTGATCCAGGATCCGGACCTGCTGATGCTCGACGAGCCCGTCGCCGGCATGAGCGTGTCCGAGCGCGCCAAGACCGCCGAGCTGCTCAACCGCATCATCAAGAACCGTTCGGTTCTGGTGATCGAGCACGACATGAAGTTCGTCGAGGACATCGCGCACAAGGTCACCGTGCTTCACCAGGGCCAGATCCTATCCGAGGGCACCATGGAGAAGGTCAAGAACGACCCCAAGGTCATCGAAGTCTATCTGGGTCATTGAGGAGGCGCGACGATGCTGGCTATTTCGGATCTCCACGTCGCCTACGGCCAGAGTGAGGTGCTGCACGGGCTCAACGTCAAGGTCGCGCCCAACGAGATCGTTGCGATCATGGGCCGCAACGGCATGGGCAAGACCACGCTGATGAAATCGCTGATGGGTATTTTGCCCGCTAAGAGCGGTTCTGTCAGCATGGACGGTGCCGAACTCGGCGGCCTGCCGAGCTACGAGCGGGTCGCCAAGGGCCTCGCCTATGTGCCGCAGGGCCGCATGATCTTCTCCACCATGACGGTGAAGGAGAACATCGAGACCGGCCTCGTCGTCTCCGGCGGGACCGAGGTCCCCGCCGACATCTACGAATTGTTCCCGGTGCTGCTGGAGATGAAGGGCCGCCGCGGCGGCAATCTTTCCGGCGGCCAACAGCAGCAGCTCGCCATCGCCCGCGCGCTCGCGACCAAGCCGAAAGTGCTGCTGCTGGACGAGCCGACCGAAGGCATTCAGCCGTCCATCATCAAGGAGATGGCGCGCACCCTGAAGCGGATCCGCGATGAAAAGGGCCTCTCGATCGTCGTGTCCGAGCAGGTGCTGAGCTTTGCGCTCGATATCGCCGACCGCGTGCTGGTGATCGAGAACGGCGAAATCGTGCGCGACGATCCGCGCGACGCCGTCGATGCCGCGCAGGTCTCGAAATATCTGTCCGTCTAACCAACCGTGTAAAAGGGGAGCATCTCGATGCCAGAGACACTGATCAAGGTCGATCTCACCAAGTCGGCTTACGAAAATGACATGGTGCACAACCGCTGGCACCCCGACATCCCGATCGTGGCCTGGGTCAATCCCGGCGACGATTTCATCATCGAGACCTATGATTGGACCGGCGGCTTCATCAAGAACAACGATTCCGCCGATGATGTGCGCGACATCGACCTCTCGATCGTCCACTTCCTGTCCGGCCCGATCGGCGTCAAGGGCGCCGAACCCGGCGATCTCCTCGTCGTCGACCTCCTCGACGTCGGCCCGCTCAAGGAGAGCCTGTGGGGCTTCAACGGCTTCTTCTCCAAGCAGAACGGCGGCGGTTTCCTCACCGACCACTTCCCGCTGGCGCAGAAGTCGATCTGGGACATCAAGGGCCTCTACACCTCGTCGCGCCATATTCCCGGCGTCAATTTCGCGGGCCTGATCCATCCCGGCCTGATCGGCTGCCTGCCCGATCCGAAGATGCTGGACACCTGGAACAAGCGTGAGGCGGAGCTGATCTCGACCAACCCGACGCGCGTGCCCGGCCTCGCCAATCCGCCGTTCGCGCCGACCGCTCACGGCGGCCGCGCCAAGGGCGACGTCAAGGACAAGATCGGCGCCGAAGGCGCGCGCACCGTGCCGCCGCGCGAGCATGGCGGCAATTGCGACATCAAGGATCTCTCCCGCGGCTCGAAAATCTACTTCCCGGTCTACGTGCCCGGCGCGGGTCTCTCGATGGGCGATCTGCACTTCAGCCAGGGCGACGGCGAGATCACCTTCTGCGGCGCCATCGAAATGGCCGGCTGGCTGCACCTGAAGGTCGAGGTGATCAAGGACGGTATGGCGAAATACGGCATCAAGAATCCGATCTTCAAGCCGTCGCCGATCACGCCGAACTACAAGGATTATCTGATCTTCGAAGGCGTCTCGGTCGACGAAGCCGGCAAGCAGCACTATCTCGACGTGACCATCGCCTATCGCCAGGCTTGCCTGAACGCGATCGAATATCTGAAGAAGTTCGGCTACTCCGGCGCCCAGGCCTATTCGATTCTTGGCACCGCACCGGTTCAGGGCCACATCTCCGGCGTGGTCGACGTGCCGAACGCCTGCGCCACGCTGTGGCTGCCGACCGAGATCTTCGACTTCGACGTGATGCCGTCGGCGGCAGGACCCATCAAGCACATCAAGGGCGATATCCAGATGCCGATCTCGCCGGACAAATGACGCCGCGCTCCCTCTCTCCGTTCTCACGGGGAGAGGGTCGGGGTGAGGGGCTGTCTCCGCACATGCGGTCGCCAAATGCGTAGGGATCAACGATGCCGATCTATGAATATCTCTGTGACGATTGCGGGCCATTCAAGGACCTGCGCCCGATGGCGGAATGCGACGATCCGCAAAGCTGTCCGCACTGCCAGACGATGGCGCCGCGCGTGATCCTGACCGCACCGAATTTCTTCTGCATGCCGGCGGAGAAGCGCAAGGCGCACGCCGTCAACGAGCGCAGCTCGCACGCGCCGCAGACGCTCGCGCAATACAAGGCCTCGCATGGCCCAGGCTGCGGCTGCTGCTCCACGAGTAAGAGCTCGTCCAGGGACGCGTCGGACAAGAAAAAGCCGGCGCGTCTGGTGACCAAGACCAAGAGTGGAGCCAAGGGCTTTCCCACCGCACGCCCCTGGATGATCAGCCACTAACGCGGTCGCTCGATCGGCGGCAACCTCAAACGAATAGAAGACAGGAGCGCTCAAAATGCTTCACGGTGACATTTCCAGCAGCAACGACACCGTCGGCGTCGCGGTGGTCAACTACAAGATGCCCCGCCTGCACACCAAGGCCGAGGTGCTCGACAATGCGCGCAAGATCGCCGACATGATCGTCGGCATGAAGCTCGGCCTGCCCGGCATGGACCTCGTGATCTTCCCGGAATATTCGACGCAAGGCATCATGTACGACTCCAAGGAGATGTACGAGACCGCCTCTGCGGTGCCGGGTGAAGAGACCGCGATTTTTGCGGAAGCCTGTCGCAAGGCGAAGGTGTGGGGCGTGTTCTCGCTGACGGGCGAGCGGCACGAGGAGCATCCGAACAAGGCGCCCTACAACACCCTGATCCTGATGAACGACAAGGGCGAGATCGTCCAAAAATATCGCAAGATCATGCCGTGGGTGCCGATCGAAGGCTGGTATCCCGGCAACTGCACCTACGTCTCCGACGGACCGAAGGGGATGAAGGTCAGCCTGATCATCTGCGACGACGGCAACTTCCCGGAGATCTGGCGCGACTGCGCCATGAAGGGCGCTGAGCTGATCGTGCGCTGCCAGGGCTATATGTACCCGGCCAAGGAGCAGCAGATCCTGATTTCCAAGGCGATGGCGTGGGCCAACAACGTCTATGTCGCGGTCGCCAATGCTGCCGGCTTCGACGGCGTCTATTCGTATTTCGGTCACTCCGCGATCATCGGCTTCGATGGCCGCACACTCGGTGAGTGCGGCGAGGAAGATTACGGCATCCAGTACGCCCAGCTCTCGAAACACCTGATCCGCGATGCGCGGCGCAACGGCCAGTCGCAGAACCATCTCTACAAGCTGGTCCACCGCGGCTACACCGGCATGATCAATTCCGGCGAGAGCCCGCGCGGCGTCGCGGCCTGCCCGTATGACTTCTACAAGAACTGGATCGCCGATCCGGAGGGAACGCGCGACATGGTCGAGGCGATGACCCGCTCGACCCCGGGGACCGACGAGTGCCCGATCGACGGCATCCCGAACGAGGCGGCGGCCTCCAATTACTAGGCCGCCGTTGCCAGCGGTCTTAGGCAGGCCTTGAACGGCCGACACCAGGTGTGAACGTTCGTCCATGGGACTGGACAATCTGACGCATGTTCGCATGCGCGGAATGGGAATCGGCGCGCAAAACCGTGGCGCGGTTGCAACATCGCAGGTTCAATCAACGCAAGTTGCGCCCCGGTCAGCGCAATGGCCGATTCCGTAGTTTCACGGGGAGAACTGGTCGCCTAGTTTGCCGCCGGTGCTGCTGAGAGCGCCGGTAACGAAGGGCGTTGGGGTGGAATTGCGATCACCATGGAGCGGGCGGAGCGGCTCGCGCTGGAATGCCGCTGCAGTTCGCGCGGCATTCTGGGCGGGTCTCGCCTTGAGCGCGACGGCCATGGTGAGCCCTGTCCGAGCCCAGCAGGTCTTCAACGGCTCGCAGACCACGCCGAACGGTGCCGTCAACGGCGGAGGCGGCGTCTGGGACAACGCCACGACCAACTGGACGGATTTATTCGGCTCAATCAGCGCAGCCTATGATCCTGCGTCGGCTGGCACGCTGTTCGGCAGCAGCGGTCCCTCGACGCCTGCGACGGCCGGAACGGTGACGGTTGTGCCGGGTGGCGTGGAGCTCACCAGCCTCGTGGGTTTCGACCTCACCGCCGATGGTTCGGTCTACACGATCCAGGGCGGCGACCTCAGGCTGGCTCCCGGCGGCACCACGTTCATCACCAACGATGTGATCGGCACCAGCGCCCCGTCGGCCATTATCGCCTCGCGCATCGTCGGCAGCGACGGGATCAACGTTCAGGGGGCTGGCACCTTGGCGCTGCTCGGCGCCAACACCTATACCGGCGGCACCTTCGTTTGCACCTGCGGATCGCTGCAACTTGGTGACGCGACCCATATGGCCAGCATTGTCGGTGCCGTTACCAACGAAGGCCTCTTCAGTATCGTCAATGCCGACAATTCGGGCATCACGACGCTTCTGAACGATTTCTCCGGCACGGCGATGTTCCTCAACGCGACTTCCGCCAGCTCGATCGCGATCACCAACAACGGCCAGGTGTACTTCGGTAGTTCGCTGGGCGGCGGGACCGACACGGCCACGGCCGGCAAGGCGACGATCATCAACGATGGCGGCTTTACCGGCTTCTTCGGTCATACCAACGCGGGCACGGCCAACATCACCAACCAGAATAACGGAGGCACTGCCTTCGTTGAGCAATCCTCGGCCGGATCAGCCACGATCGTCAACAAGGATTTCGGTGCCACCCTGTTTGGCACGCCGTTCGGATCCGACACGGCGACCGCTGGCAACGCAACGATCACCAATGATGCCGACGGTCTCACCAGTTTCAACGCGTTCACGACGGCCGCCAATGCGACGATCATGACCAGGGACGGCGGCAGGACCGAGTTCTTCGACAATTCCACCGGTGGCACCGCGCGCTTCATCACCACCGGCACCGGCATCGTCGATTTCGGGAGCAGCATCGGCCCGAACAGCGACGGCCGCATCACCGCGGGCTCGATCGAAGGCAGCGGCACCTACTACATCGGCGGCGGCAATACGCTCGTCGTCGGCGGCAACAATCTGTCGACGGAGGTCAGCGGCGTCATCGGCGATTTCGATCCCTGTGGTTGCGGTCCCGCCGGCCCCGGCTCGCTTGAAAAAGTCGGTAGCGGAACACTTATCCTGTCCGGCACGAACTTCTATACCGGCACGACGACGGTGAATGGCGGTATCCTGCGAGTCGATGGTGACATCTCTCAATCGAGCCTGACGACCGTCAATGCGGGCGGCGCGCTGTTTGGTTTCGGGACTGTCGGCAACACGATGATCGCCAACAGTGGCATTTATGCACCTGGGGATGGTGGTCCGGGTTCGGGCATGCTCGTTCAAGGTGACCTCACCCTCCAGCCTGGCGCGGTCTACCTCGTTCAGGCCGGGAGCGGGTCGAGTACGAGTCATGCCCTCGTCACGGGCAATGTCACGCTGAATGGCACGGTCGGCGTCTCGCTGTACCCCGGCAGCACGGTGATGCGGCATTACTCGATCATGCAATTTTTTGGTGCTGCCACCGGAAATTTTGCCGGCGTCGCCGCGCCTGGCGGCCTCATCGGCACGACTACCGTCGGATCGGGCGAGGTTTTTCTCGATTTCACACTCGACTACGGGGCGAAATACGCCCTCAACGTCAATCAGAAGAACGTTGCCACGACGCTTCAGAATTTCTTCAACGCGCATGGCTTCCTGCAGGCCGGATTCGCAGGCCTCGGGCCCAACGGCCTGACGCAAGCCTCCGGCGAGTCCGGCACCGGTTCGCAGCAGACCACCTTCAACGCAATGAACCTGTTCCTCAGCCTGTTGACCGACGTGTTCGGCTCTGGGCGCAGCGGCACGCCTGGTGCGACGCCCTACGCCGACGACACGAGCGCGAATGCCTATGCCGCGACCGGCAAGGGCGCGCGCGGCAAGGATGCGCGCGATGCCCTTGCCTCGGTCTATCGCAAGGCACCGGCTGCGACGTTCGAGCAGCGCTGGGATGTCTGGGCGGCCGGCTATGGTGGCTCGCAGACCACCAACGGCAACGCCGTGCTCGGTTCGAACAGCACCAGCAGCAATGTCTATGGCACTGCCGTCGGCCTCGACTACCGCTTCTCGCCGTCGACGATCGCCGGCTTCGCGCTGGCCGGCGGCGGCACCGGCTTCAACTTCAACGGCCTCGGCTGGGGCCGCTCCGACCTGTTCCAGGCCGGCGCCTTCGTGCGCCACACGGCGGGGCCGGCCTATATTACGGCCGCACTGGCCTATGGCTGGCAGGACGTCACGACCAACCGCATCGTCACCGCTGCGGGCACCGATCAGCTGGGGGCGCAATTCAACGCCAACACCTTCTCGGGCCGTGTCGAAGGCGGCTACCGCTATGCCACGCAATGGATCGGCCTGACGCCCTATGCCGCGGCACAGGCCACCCTGTTCAGCCTGCCGAGCTATTCGGAGTTCGCGGTGGTCGGCAGCAACACCTTCGCGCTCAACTACGCTGCCAAGGATGTCACCAGCACCCGCACCGAGCTCGGCCTGCGCGCCGACAGGTCCTTTGCCGCGGCCGGCGGCCTGATGACCCTGCGAGGCCGCCTCGCCTGGGCGCATGACTACAATCCCGACCGTACCGTTGGTGCAGTGTTCCAGACTTTGCCGGGCTCGGCGTTCGTCGTGAACGGTGCCCCGCAGGCGCGCGACTCCGCGCTGACCACGGCGTCGGTGCAGATGAGCTGGATGAACGGCTGGTCCGCGGCAGCGACCTTCGAGGGCGAGTTCTCGAACGTCACCCGCTCCTACGCCGGCAAGGGCATCGTCCGCTACGCGTGGTAAGCCTACTGCTTCTTCTGCGGAGGCTTGCGCGGCGGGCGCGGGGCGGCGGCAGGCGAAGGCGTCCCGCTCATCTTGTTGGCGGCCTCGCTGACGTCGAGCAGCGAGCGGCGGGTGTCCTCGAGGAAGCTCGCCGATTTCTTCTTCATGGTGTCGGCAAGCTCGTGCAGCCCTTTGATCTTCTCGAACAGCTCGTCGGCCTTGCCGTCGGCGAAGCCGGGCATCACGCTCTCGATCTTGGTGACCGCCTTGTCGAATCCCGCGAAGGCGTTGTCGACCTTGGCCATGACGGAATCGATCTCGCCGCCCTTGCTCCTGAGATCGGCGGTGTTGCCCTCGAACGTGCGCAGGCCGTCTTTGATCGCAGGCGCGTTGCCGACGATGGTACGGTCGACACTATGCAGAGTGTCGACGATGGATTCGACGTCGCTGAGATCGGCGGTGAGCACGGGAATGCCGTCCGAATCCAGCGGCACCGGCGGCGCGGAAGGCGCTCCGCCGATCAGGGAGACCGCGGCGATGCCGGTGAGACCCTGGAACTCGATTCCCGCCACGGTATCCTTGCGGATCGGCGCAGAGTTATCGAGCATCACCAGCGCCACGACCTTGCGGGGATTGTCCAGCTTGATCGACAGGATCTGGCCCGCGAGCACGCCGTCGAAATTGACCGGGCCGCCGCGGCGCAGGCCGCTCGCGGAACCGCCTTCGAACACCACGCGCAACTGGCTGCGGCTCTGGGCGGTGCGCCATTTCTGCACGCCGAGCAGGCCGCCGAACGCCACGGCGATCACCGTCAGCGTCGCCGTTCCGATCACAAGATTGCTCGCGCGTGCCATCAGGTGCGATTTTACGGCCAAAGCCGGCAAGTTGGAAGGAGCTCGAATGGCCGCAATGTTAGCGGGGGCGGGTTAACGACTTGTCCGCCGTAGCTCGACGAGCGAAGGCGGAAGCGTAGCCCGCCTTACGCGACATCAGTGCCCGGCCGCGCGTTTTGCCGCAGCGTTGTTCAGCACGATCAGAGCATCGACGGCCACGCCCGTCCTGGCGTTGATCAGGAACGGGTTGATGTCGATCGAGGCGATCCGGTCGCCGGCATCGGCGATCAGGTTGGACAGGCCGACCAGCGCCTTGACCGCCGAAGCCTCGTGCAAGGCCGGCTTGCCCCGATAGCCGCGCATCTTGATGCCGGCCTTGGTGCGGCCGATCAGGAGTCGTGCCTCGGCCTCGTCCAGCGGCGCGCCGGCGAGCGCGACGTCCTTCATCAGCTCGATGTCGATGCCGCCGGTGCCGAACAGTACCACCGGCCCCATCTCGGCATCGAGCGAGGCGCCGACCACCAGCTCGAGGTCGGCCTTGACCTGCTGCGCGATCAGGATGCCGTCGAGCTTCGGCTTGCCCTTCAGCTTCGCCACGCGCGCGGTGATGTCGGTGAATGCCTTCCTCACCTCGGCCGCGCTGTTGAGGTTCAGCACCACGCCGCCGATATCGGATTTGTGCAGGATCTCGGCGCTGACGACCTTTGCCACGACCGGAAAGCCGATCTGCTTGGCGATCTTCACCGCCTCGGCCGCCGTCTGCGCGATCGCCTCCTTCGAGATCGGAATGCCATAGGCATTCAGCAGCTTCTTCGAGGCGACCTCGTCGAGCGCGGCGCCGCTCGCCGATTTCAGCGCCTTATCCAGCACGGCCCGCGCGGCAGGCCTGGAGCTCGAGACGATGTCGGGCACCTCCTTGCGCAGCTTGGCATAGTCGAGCAGCGACTTGATCGCCTTCACGGCGCGGTCCATGCCCTGCATGACGGCGAGATGAGGCAGGGATTTGCGTAGACCCTTGGTGAATTCAGTGAAGCCGATCGACATCGCGCTGACGTAGATCACGGGTTTCGAGGCCCGGCTCGCCATCCCGTCGACAATGCGCAGGTTGCGCTCACGCAGCTCGTGCGGCGTCTTCGGCAGCTCCGCGTCGATGATGACGATGTCGATCTCGGGATCATCGATCATCAGCTCGATCGATTTCATGTAGACGGAGGGATCTACCACTGCGGCGAAACCGGCATCGAGCGGATTGCCGACGATGGAGCCCGGCCCGAGCATCTTTGCCAGTTCCGAGCTGACATGGGAACTCAGCGGCGCAAAGTTCAGGCCTTCTGCATAGAAGGCGTCGATCAGCATGCCGCGCTTGCCGCCGGACAGCGTGACCGCGGCAAGCCGGCTGCCCTTGGGCGCTGCCGCATGGACGAAGCACTCGGTTGTCTCGATCAACTCGTCGAGGCCGCCGACCCGGATCACGCCCTCGCGCGTTGCGACGGCATCGAAGGTCTCGATCGAGCCTGCGAGTGCGCCGGTATGCGCCATCGCCGCGGCACGGCCGCCTTCCGACGATCCGAGCTTGAGCGCGATCACGGGTTTGCTCGCGGCGCGGGCCGCCTTGCAGGCGTCGCGAAACGCTTGGGTGTTGCGTACGCCTTCGAGATAGACCACGATCACCTTGATGCTCGGGTCTTCGGCGAAATAGCGCATCAGGTCCGGCGTTTCGAGCCCTGCTTCGTTGCCGGTCGTCACCATGTAGCCGACGCCCACGCCGCGATCCTCCAGCGCCTGGCGGATCGCCATGACGATCGCGCCGGACTGCCCGGCGATCGCCACCGCGCCCTGCGCCATGGTGACGATGCGGTCGTCGATATTTGTGAAGAGCTTTTCGTCCGCGCTCAAATTGCCGAGGCAGTTCGGGCCGGTAACCGCGAGGCCCGTCTCGCGCACCGCGGCTTGCAGTTCGGCGGCAAGCTTTTGGCTTTCCTCATCCTGCAGTTCGCTGAAGCCCGAGGTGACGATGGTCGCCGAGCGCGCGCCGGCCGCCGCCGCATCTCGGATCACCTGCACCGCAGAACGCGCCGGCACCAGCACCAGCACGTGGTCGGGCTTTTCCGGGAGGCTCGCAAAGTCCTTGAAGCAGGGCACCCCCCAGATGGTCTCCCGCTTGGCGTTGACCGGATAGAGCCCGCCCTCGTAGCCGTACTTGACCAGATTGTTCCAGATGCGCTCGGCGTAATTGCCGGGCTTGTCGGTGGCACCCACCAGCACGATGTTGTGCGGGTGCAGCATGGCGTGGATGCCTTTGACGACGTCGCTGGCGTCGGGCGAGGGAGACCATGGACGGGGAGAGACGGACGCAGGCGTTTGGGCTTCCATGGCGCTTCCTCACCTATTGTTTTTGTTGCAGCGCGCTGCCATACGCCGGCATCTGGCGGGATTGATCGTGACGAGCTCCATGCCGCGTGGCGGAATGGTCGGACTTCGCGACAAAGGTTAGCATCACCAGACTTCTGGCGAAAGTGCGAACGACCCGGCGAAGTGTCAGGACGCCGCGACGCTCGTTCTCTCAATGGTGATCATGCCGTTGCTATCCGTCCTGGTGCCAACTTTCGATCGTCCTGCAACGCTTCGTCACGCGCTTGCGACCATGGCATGCCGGCCCGTCGAAGCGGATTGTGAGTTCATCCTCTGGGACAACAGCGCCAATCCAGAATCCGCGCCTGATCAGTAGCGCAGCAGGCTCAGCTTGTGGGCGTAATGATACGCCAATTGCTTCGTGAGATAGGGGGCGATGGCGCGCCGGATCTGCATCTGCGACGGATCGAAGCCGAGAACACGTCGCCGCAGGACGCCCATCTCCCTGACGCCGACTGCGTAGGTTGACGCCGTCTTCTGTGCATCGTGGATGCGGAAGCAGGCGAGAAATCGTGGCAGGCGCACGAATTTGAACCCCGCGGCTTGCGCCTTCAGGATGAAGTCCCAATCCATCGCGTAGTGGAAGCTCTCGTCGATCGGCCCGATCCTGTCCCACACGTGCTTGCGCCAGAACATCGTCTCCTGCGGAATATAGTCGGCATATTGCAGCGCGTCGCCGTCGTGCTGCGGCAGCACGGCACGTCCGACCTCGAGCCCATCGCGATCGATGAAGATGCGATGGCCGTAGACGACGTCGACGTCGGGGTGCGAGGTGAAGTAGTTGGCGACATAGGCGAGCGTTCCGGGCAGCAGCATGTCGTCGCTGTTGAGGTAGGCCATGATCTCGCAGTCGACGCCGGCGAAGCCGAGATTGATGGCGCTCGACTGTCCCGCGTCCGGCTCGCTCTTCCAGCTGAAACCTCCGCCGAGGCTCTTCAGGAGATCGAGCGTCCCGTCGATCGAGGCGCCGTCCTGAACGTGATAGTGCAGGTTCGCATAGCCCTGGCTCGTGACGCTCGCGATCGTGGCGCCGAGATATTGCGCATGATTATAGCTCGGCGTGACCATCGCGATTCGCGGTGCATCGGTGGGAATCGCAGGCGCAGGCCTGAAGGCGTTCAGGTTGAGCAGACGCGGCTGATACTGCTCGAAAGTCCATAGCGGCGGGCGTCGCCACAGGCTGCGAAGGGATGAGCGTCTTTGCCCGGCGGAAACGAGGTCCATATTTCTTTCCAGCAGCGCGACGCGATTTTCGAGCTGCTCCAGGCGCTGCCTGTGCTCCTCGTCCATTACTGGTGGTCCTGAAAATTGTAGCGTCAAAATATCAATCGTCCATCCACATAGGTCTCCGGGCGATGACGCCAGTTCAGCGGTGTCGCCAGGCGGTTCGCCGGCCGTTCGGCGCGGCTTCTGCCGATCCCGGAAGGGTCCATCGCGAACTGCTATTCACCGATTCCGATCAAGGTCGCGTGCAGAATGTAACGCTCGGGGCCGGGCGTGATGGCGTCGAACGGCCAACAGGTCGCGAGCACGAGTTCGACAGCCTGCGTTGCGGGATCGATAAGAGACTCATCGAAGCGAACCACTGCGGAGGAGTCCGCCCGGTAACGAAAGTGCTTGCCGTCACTGCGTGTGACATCGATCACGTCACCAATGGCAACATTCCGCAAGAAACGGAAATGAGTGTCGCGATGCGCAGCGTATACAGCAACGCCGCGCCCTCCGGCATCAACCGTTCGGTGGAGATGGCCAGGCCCGAAGGCGAGCGCCTGGCCGCTGGTGCCTTCCAGCACGATGGCGCTGGCGCCGATCCGCTTCACCTCGATCCGCGCGACCGGCCAGGTGTCGGCCCACGACCATGGCTTGACCGCCTCGCCGGTCGCAATGCTCCTGTCGAACGCGCGCTCGAGTAGCACCTGAGCGAGCCATGCCTTGGCATGAATGTAGGCGCCGTCGCCGAACAGGATGAGGCCGACGAGCGCCAGAGCCAGAGGGGAGATGAGGCGGGGCATTGTTTCCACATTCGTCGCTGCTCGCAATGACATCAAGAAAAGGGCGCGCGCGGCCGTTGGTGCGGGACGGGCAGCCGCGCGCGCCAAGCAGAGGAGTTCGGGGGGCTCCTCTCTCAAGCAGCGTCAGCGAGCAAGGGCTGACGCTGGTTGAACACGAACAGCATCAGGGCGAGCACGATCAGGATCAGGCCTGCGATCATCTTCAGCTCGGCCGAAGTTGCGGTCTTGGGCAGGCGGATCGCATCGGGTGCGGCGGGTGCCGGCCGTCGAGCCGTCGGCTCGTTGCCTGCGTCGGCATGGCGCTCGCGCAACTGTGTCGGCGTCAAATGCGGCCGTTCGCCAAAGACCTTCTCGAAATCCCAGCCGGCCGGCAGGTTGATTGGCAATTCGCTGAGCTTGAGCGGCGCGCCTTCGGGGCGGCTCGGTGTCTTGTCGACCGCGACGAGGCTGGTGAGCCGCGTGACGATCTGATGGTCGAGCGCGAGCGCCAGGATCGCCTTGTCGGAGTCGTCTGGCGTCATCTCGCGCAGGGAGCGGGCCACTTCGGCATCGCCGATCTTGCGCTTGGCCCAGAGCTTCGACAGGCCCTTGCCCTCGGCCGCGTCTTGCAGAGGCAGCGTCACCGACCATGGACGGTCGCCGACACGGCCCCTGATCTCGAGCGAGCCGGCGAGCTTGTCGAGCTTGGCCGCAAGCACCAGCGGCTCGTCGCGATAGACGTCGGGAATGATCCCCGGCGTTACGTCGGCCTTGGCTTCGGAAAACGTCGCGCTGAGGCCGGTCACCGCCGGGTTCTCCAGCTTGGCGAACAGGCCGCGCATGCGTTCCTCGACCTGCTCGACGGAACCGATATGAGTGAAGGCGCCACGGCCGAGCTCGGAGGCGCGCGTCATCAGATAGGTGTTGGGCGCGGACCCGATGCCGACCATGAACACGCGCGAGCGGCCGCGCATCGCCGTGATCGCTTCGAACAATTGCTGTTCGTTGCCGATCGCGCCGTCGGTCAGGAACACGACCTGGCGAACGGTGTTGGTGTCGCCGAGCTTGTCGGTCAGTGCGGCGCGCATCGCCGGCACCATCTCGGTGCCGCCGCGCGCCTGCAGGGCGCTGACGAACGCGGTGGCTTCGTCGACATGCGCGGCGTCGGCCGGCACGGAGGTCGGGAACAGCATGTCCATCGTGTCGTCGAAGCGGATGACGTTGAAGCGGTCATTGGGCTGGAGCCGGGAGAGAGCGTAAGTCAGGCTGGCCTTGGCCTGCACGATCGACGTGCCGCCCATCGAACCGGAATTGTCGATCACGAACACGACCTCGCGCGGCAGCGGCTTCTGCGTCGCCTGCTCGGCGCTGGGCGGGGTAACGAAGGCGAGCAGATAGTCGGCATCGCCGACACGCTCGCGGAACAGGCCGACCGACGGCGCCTTCGCGGCGGCCGGCTTCCAGGTCAGCTCGAAATCGCGGTCGGCGGGCACGGCGCCATCGGCGAGCGTGACGATTCGCGTCGTGTTGTCCGGGCTCTCGACCTTGACGTTGTGGTGGTGGCTCTTGACCTCGCCCAGGGCAAAGCCGGCCTTCAGATGGACCGTGATGCTGGTTGGATTGACTGGCGCATTCTTCGCGGGATCCAGCACCGGCGGCGAGATGCGGTCGCGGTCCGGCACGGGATCCGAATTGGTTGCGCCCCAGCCGGAGCCATCCTGGCGGAAATCGACGCTCTGCACGATCGGGGCAGGATTGTAGCGCGGCCCGACCACCAGCGGCAGGCGCAGCGAATATTCGTTGCCGCTCTGATGCACAGGCTCCTGGTATTCGATCTGCACCAGCACGGTCTCGCCGGGGCCGATATTGGCGACCGAATTGGTGAAGATGTTCGGACGCTCCTGCTCGGTGAGCGCCGCCTTCTGGCCGGCACGGCGCGCCTGCTCGTAGATCACGCGGGCTTGCTGCCGCTCCTTGATGTCGCCGACGATGACGCGATCGCCGACCACCATCTTCAGCGTGTCGACGGCGCCGTTGGCTGCGAGCGGATAAACATAGGTCGCCTCGACCCAATCCTTGGTCGGGTTGCGGAAGATCTGGGTGACGCGGGCACGCAGGGTCGGGCCTGATACCGTGATGTCGACGTCGACGCCGAGGCGGATCGCTTCGATGTAGGCGCCGTCTTCCTTCAGCAGCAGGGATCCGGATCTGGCATCGTTGGGCTGGAGCAGGCTGGCCTGCTCCGTCGTCGCCGACCAGCCCGGCTCGAAGCTCACCAGCAGCGCGACGAAGGCGACCAGCATCACGGCGATGCCTTGCACGAGAAGAAACAATCCGAGCTTGATCAGCCGGCCCAGCATGGGATGTTCGTCGCGGTCGGCTGCGTCGTAGGTGTCCATTTGACCTGCTCCCAAAGGATGTGTGGTGGGGTCAGCTTCCGCCGGGAGGGGAGACTTCGCGAGCAGAACGATCGGCAATGTTCCGCCGCGGGCGGCCCGGGTGGGCCCGCGCCGAGGCGGCCATGTGCGGTTTTGTGCCGGTCTGTCCGCCCTGCTAGAATGGTGCTTCCAAGGCAGGGCCAAGATGCAGACGCAGGATAAATTCACCGACAAGCAGCTTTCGGACGAGCAGTGCCGCGAGATCGCGGAGACCATTCGCGAGGAGCTCGCCCGGCGCCGGATCTCCCGGCAGGCGCTGGCCGAGCAGGCCAAGCTCAGCCTGTCGACGCTGGAGAAGGTGCTTGGCGGCCGCCGGCCTTTCACGCTGGCGACGACCGTGCGGCTGGAGCAGGCACTCGGCGTGTCCTTGCGAAAAAGCGCCGTCGTGGTGACGCTTCCGGCCGCAAACGATGTCGCGCCCGACAGCCTCGGTTCCTATGCGCATCGCGCCGTGACCTGGCTCGAGGACGTCTACATCACGTTGCGGCCGTCGTTCGGCGACAAGGACGCGATCTTCGCCTATCGCACCGAAATCTTCTGGGAACCGAAGGTCTCTGCACTGGTGTTCCGCGAGGGCGAGCGGACCGATGCGGCCTATGAGCACACCGGCGAGGTCGCCGTGCCGCATCAGTCCGGCTTCATCTATCTTGTCATCATCAAGCACGGCCAGCATCGCGTGATCACGGTGTCGCGGCCGACGGTAGCCGGCGAAATGTACGGCATCATCTCGACTCTCCGTGCCGGCCCCGGCTCACAACTGACGCCGATTGCAGCGCCGATCGCCTATGTACCGCTCCGGAATATTCCGCAACCATCCCTTGGCCGGGTCGCGCCCGACAACCCCAACCATGAATTGTACCGTAAACATCTGCGCCGCACAGTCGACGAATCGTTTGCGCTGTTTCTTCCGGCATAGATCCGCCTGGACTGTGCGAGCGAAAAAAATAGCGGCCCTGCGGCCGCTATTTCGTTGAGGCAGGCCTGGCCGCTAGCGAACTAGAGCGGTTCATCGATTGATTGAATCGGGAGGGATTCCGTCGGGCGGCGGTTTGTGATTCAAGATGCTGGCTGGATCGGAGGCCAGCATCAGATGGTCCGACCTCTTTCGAATGATCTTCGTGAACGAGCCGTGAAGGCGGTGGAATCCGGCGAGAGTTGCCATGCTGTGGCGGCCCGGTTCGATGTTGCAGTGTCGTCCGTCGTGAAGTGGAGGCAGCGCTATCGCGCGACGGGTTCGGTGGCGCCGGGCAAGATGGGCGGTCACCGTAAGCCGGTTCTGGGGCCGCATCGAGCGTTCATCGTGGAGCGGATCAGGCAGACGCCACATCTAACGCTGCACGGGCTGAAGGACGAGCTTGCCGCGCGAGGCGTGAAAGTCTCACACCATGCGGTATGGACCTTCCTGCGACGCGAAGGTCTCAGCTTCAAAAAAAACACTGTTCGCCCTTGAGCAGGGTCGCGCCGACGTCGCGCGGCGGCGGCAGCGCTGGCGCAGCTTGCAGGATCGCCTCGATCCAAGCCGCCTGGTGTTCATCGACGAGACCTGGATCAAGACCAACATGGCCCCGTTGCGCGGCTGGGGATCCAAGGGCGAGCGGTTGCGCGGCTTTGCGCCGCACGGTCACTGGCGAACCCTGACCTTCCTCGGTGCCCTACGCTCTGACCAGCTCACTGCGCCTTGCGTGTTCGACGGACCGATCAACGGCGAAAGCTTCCGCGCCTATGTCGAACAGCAACTCGTCAAAGTGCTCAAACCGGGCGACATCGTCGTCATGGATAATCTCGGTAGCCACAAGTCCCCGACCGTCCGGCAGATGATCCGGAAAGCCGGCGCAAGACTGTGGTACCTGCCGCCGTACTCACCCGACCTCAACCCGATCGAGCAAGTCTTCGCCAAGATCAAGCACTGGATGCGCATCGCACAGAAGCGCACGATCGACGACGCCTGCGACCACATCGGCAACCTCGTCAGAAGCGTTCTGCCCAGCGAATGCAGCAACTACTTCGTTAATGCCGGATACGCTTCTATCAAAAAATGAAACGCTCTAGCCGCCCGTTTCGGCGCTGATGATGTCGCCGAACAGGTCCCACTTGCCGCCCTTGAACTGCATCATCTTGAGCTGCTCGATCGGGGCGAAGTCGCCGGAGCCGGTGTTGATCTTGATGCCGGGTATCAGCGTGTCGGGTGCGAAATCCTTAAGGCTCGCAGCCTGCTTCATCACGTTCTCCCGGGTCAGATCGTCGCCGCACTGCTTCAACGTCTGCACCAGAGTCTGCGCCGCGGCATAGCCGTAGACCAGGTTGGTGTCGGTGATATCGGCGCCTGGCATGTACTTGTTCACGAAGGCCAGGAACTTCTTCATGCCTTCGTCGTCCTTCCATTGCGGGTCGGCGGCGTCCTTCAGGTAGCCCGCCGACAGCACGCCCTCGGAGGCCTGCAGGCCGGCCGGCTGCATCACCGCGCCGATCGAGATCGAGACGTCCGTCATCACGTGCATCGGCTTCCACTCGAGTTCGGCGATCTTCTTGATCGCCTGCGCCGCGAATTTCGGCGTCGCGATGTTGACGAAGACGTTGGCGCCGGTGCCCTTCAGCTTGACGATGTGGGAATCGATCGAGGGCTCGGTGGTCTCATAGCTCTCTTCGGCGACGATCAGCGAGGACGCCTTCTCGCCGAAGATCTCCTTGATGCCGGCGACGTAATCCTTGCCGAAATCATCATTGGCATAGAAGATCGCGACCTTGGCATCGGGCTTTGCCTTCATGATGTACTTCGCGAAGATTCGCGCCTCGACCCGGTAGCTGGGCTGGAAGCCCATGGTCCACGGGAAGGCCTTCGGATCGTTCCACTTGCTGGCGCCGGTGGCGAGGAAGAGCTGCGGAACCTTCTTGGCGTTGTGATATTTTTGCACGGCGGTCTGGGTCGGTGTGCCCAGCGCGTTGAAGACGAGAAAGACTTCGTCGCTCTCGATCAGCTTGCGGACCTGCTCCACCGTCTTCGGCGGCGAGTAGCCGTCGTCGTAGGAGATGAAATTGATCTTGCGGCCGTTGATGCCGCCCTGGTCATTGATCATCTTGAAATAGGCGTCTTCAGTCTTGCCGATGATGCCGTAGGCGGAAGCGGGGCCGGAATAGGCCTCGACATTGCCGATCTTGATCTCGGCGTCGCTGGCACCCGTGTCGTATTTCTTCTGCGCGTAAGCGCCCTGGGTCGTGAGCAACGTCAGCGCGGTTGCCGCGGCGAGCAGGGAGAGTTTCTTGTTCATGAAAATTCCTTGGGGTTTTCTTTGAGGCTTCTTCTGGTTGGGCAGGCACGTCTCGAAAAGAAAAGCGCCCGAAACGGGCGCTTTGATCAGGCGCTGGCGACCTTCCTGTCGACTTCCGAGGCGACGGAAAAGTCCTTGCGCAAGGTCGGCTTGTGGATCTTGCCGGTCGCGTTGCGCGGCAGCGCATCGACGAAGCGGACCTGGCGCGGACATTTGAACCGCGCCAGATTCGCCGCGCAGTGCGCGAAGACATCGGCCTCGGTCAGCCGCTGGCCGGGCTTGACCGCGACGATGGCGAGACCCACCTCGCCCCATTGCGCGTCGGGAATGCCGATCACGGCCGCTTCCGCGATCGCATTGAGCTGGTGCAGGACGTTCTCGACCTCCGCCGGATAGACGTTTTCTCCACCGGAGATGTACATGTCCTTCCAGCGGTCGACGATGTAGTAGAAGCCTTCGTCGTCGATGCGCGTCGCGTCGCCGGTGTGCAGCCAGCCGTCGGTGAAGGACGTCTTGTTCGCTTCCGGCCTGTTCCAGTAGCCGGGCGTGATGTTCGGCCCCCGAACCCGGAGCTCGCCGAGTTCGCCGACATCGGCATCGCTGCCGTCGGGGCGGACGATCCGCACCTCCGTGTGAAGCACCGGCTTGCCGGCGGAGCCGGCTTTTCGCGCCGCGTCCTCGCGGTCGAGTACCAGCACGGCGGGCGACGTCTCGGTCATGCCGTAGCCTTGCTGAAGCGCGACGCCGCGAGCCTCCCAGACTTTCAGCAGCGGCACCGGCATCGGCGCGCCGCCGACACCGCCGACGATCAGCCGGCCAAGATTGGTGGTCGCGAAGGCCGGATGCTGTGCCATGAACTGGTAGATCGCCGGCACGCCGAAGAACACGTTGATGCCCTGCGCGGGATCGTCGATCAGGCCGAGCGCGACACCGGGATCGAAGGCACGCATGATTTGCACGGTGCCGCCGGCATGCAGCACCGGATTGGTGTAGCAATTCAGCCCGCCGGTGTGGAACAGCGGCAGCACGGTAAGCAGCACCGAGGCCGGCCCGATGCAGGCGGGGCCGCCGAGATTGACGCAATTCCAGAAGGTCATGCCATGGGTAATGGTCGCGCCCTTCGGATGTCCCGTGGTGCCCGACGTGTACATGATGGTCGAGACGTCATCGAGCGTGACCTCTTCGGCACGGTCGAGAGGCTTGGCGGCGGCGATGCCGGCCTCATAGGTGCCGCCGGGGCCGAGCAGCAGGCTCGTTGCGACGTTGCAGAGCTTCGCGACGGCGAGCGCGGTTTCGGCCAGATCAGTATCGTGGATCATCACCTTCGGCGCGCAATCGCCAGTGATGAACTGAAGCTCGGGAACGGTGAGGCGGGTGTTCAGCGGTACGAAGATCGCGCCCAGCCGCCCGCATGCGAACTGCACTTCCAGCGTATCGGTCGTGTTGAGCGCCAGCACCGCAACGCGGTCGCCACGCGAGACCTTCAGCGTGTCGCGGAGGAAGCCGGCCAGGCGCGCGATACGCGCATCGAACTGCGAATAGGTGAAGCGGCGCTCGCTGGCGAGGTCGATGACCGCGACCTTGTTGGGTGTGCGGCGGCCATGATGAGCGATCCAGTCGTAGTAACGAACGGCCACAAATTCCTCCCTCGGCGGTCTGGTGCCGCCTGCATTTTTATTGTCATGCACCATGCCCGGCATGGCCCTGGGGGGCCAGCCGGAGTTTTGTGCAGCACTTCTTTTTGACTTGTTCTTTGATCTGGAGTTGGCCTGCGGGGGACGAAAATCGTCTTGCGTTGAGTTGCTAGTGCGATAGTCAGTCTCCAAACGGCTCTGTGGCCAGCCACTCGGCGCAAGTGAACCGCTATCGTTCCGGCCATTGTGGACGGGACGAATCCGCCAGCGAGGCGAGCGCGATGAAGAGCCCGTTCTATACCGCCGAGCACGATGCCTTCCGCGACGTGATGCGGCGCTTCGTCGACAAGGAGATCGCGCCGTTCGCCCATGAATGGGACGAGGCCGGGGAATTCCCCCGCGTGCTCTATCGCAAGGCGGCCGAGATCGGGCTGTTGGGGCTGGGATTCCCTGAGGAATATGGCGGGATCGCCGCCGACCAGTTCATGAAGATCGTGGCGAGCCAGGAGCTGGCGCGGGCGGGCGCCGGCGGCATCAGCGCCAGCCTGATGAGCCACACCATCGGCTCGCCGCCGATCGCGCGTGCGGCGCGCCCCGAGGTCAAGGCACGTGTGCTGCCGCAGGTGCTCGCCGGCGAGAAGATCTCCGCGCTCGCGATCACCGAGCCGGGCGGCGGTTCTGATGTCGCGGGCCTCCGTACCAAGGCGCGGCGTGACGGCAATCACTACGTCGTGAGCGGGGAAAAGACCTTCATCACCTCGGGCATCCGCGCCGATTATCTGACCGTTGCGGTGCGCACTGGCGGCGAGGGCGCCGGCGGCGTCAGCCTGCTCCTGATCGAGGGCGACACCCCCGGCCTGTCGCGCATCAAGCTGAAGAAGATGGGCTGGTGGGCCTCCGACACCGCGACGCTGCATTTCGACGAATGCCGCGTGCCGGCCGAAAATCTGATCGGAGAAGAGGGCCAGGGCTTCAAGATCATCATGCAGAACTTCAACAGCGAGCGCATGGGCATGGCAGCAGGCTGCACGGCCTTCGCGCGGGTTTGCCTCGATGAGGCGATCGGCTACGCAAGGGAGCGCAAGACCTTCGGCAAGCCGCTCGCCCAGCACCAGGTCATCCGCCACAAGATCGTCGACATGGCGCAGAAAGTTGCCGCGTCGCAGGCCATGCTGGAGATGCTGGCCTGGCGGCTGGAGCAGGGTGAGAGCCCGGTTGCGGAAATATGCATGATGAAGAACCAGGCGACGCAGACCATGGCGTTCTGCGCCTCGGAAGCAGTGCAGATTTTTGGCGGCGCCGGCTTCATGCGTGGCATCAAGGCCGAGCGCATCTACCGCGAGGTCAAGGTCAACGCCATCGGCGGCGGCACCGAGGAGATCATGAAAGATCTGGCGTCACGGCAGATGGGGTTGTGACGGATACCGTCATTCCGGGGCGCGCGTAGCGCGAGCCCGGAATCCATCGTACCGCAGTACGCGTGGAGAAATGGATTCCGGGTTCGGCGCTATGCGCCGCCCCGGAATGACGAGAGGAAAGAGATGCTGTTTACCGCCGACCACGACGATATCCGCCGGTCCCTGCAGAAATTCATTGCCGCCGAGATCAATCCTCATGTCGATGAATGGGAGAAGGCCGACATCTTCCCGGCGCACGAGCTGTTCAAGAAGATGGGCAGTCTCGGCTTCCTCGGATTGAACAAGCCGGTCGAGTTCGGCGGCTCGGGCCTCGACTACTCCTACGCGCTGATGATGGCGGAGGAACTTGGCGCCATCACCTGCGGCGGCGTGCCGATGGCGATCGGGGTGCAGACCGACATGGCGACGCCGGCGCTGGCGCGGTTCGGCTCGGACGAGGTGCGGCGCGAGTTTCTCAGCCCCTCGATCTCGGGCGACTTCGTCGCCTGCATCGGCGTCTCCGAGCCCGGTGCCGGCTCCGACGTCGCTTCGATCAAGACCAATGCGCGCTCGGACGGCGACGACTACGTCATCAACGGCGGCAAGATGTGGATCACCAACGGCACCCAGGCCGACTGGATCTGCCTGCTCGCCAACACCGGCGATGGGCCTGTTCACCGCAACAAGTCGCTGATCTGCGTCCCCATGAAGAGCAAGGGCGTCAACGTCGCCCGAAAGCTCGACAAGATGGGGATGCGCTCCTCCGACACTGCGCAGATCTTCTTCGACGATGTCCGTGTGCCCAAGCGCAACCGGATCGGCGAGGAGGGCAAGGGCTTCACCTACCAGATGATCCAGTTCCAGGAGGAACGGCTCTGGGGCGCGGCCGCCTGCCTGAAGTCGCATGAATACATCATCGACCAGACCATCGAATATACCCGCAACCGCAAGGCGTTCGGCCAGAGCATCCTCGACAACCAGGTCGTGCACTTCAAGCTTGCGGAGATGCAGACCGAGGTCGAGCTGCTGCGCGCACTGATTTATCGCGCGGCCGAAGCGCTGGTGGCCGGAGAGGATGTGACGCGGCTTGCGACCATGGCCAAGCTGAAGGCCGGCCGACTCGGGCGCGAGCTCACTGACGCCTGCTTGCAATATTGGGGTGGAATGGGCTTTACCAACGAGACGCCGGTCAGCCGTGCCTATCGCGACAGCCGCCTGACCTCGATCGGCGGCGGCGCCGACGAGGTCATGCTGATGGTTCTGTGCAAGATGATGGGCACGCTGCCGGGTAGTAAGGGGAACGCCTGATGATCACGCTCTATCACTGCGACGCCGCGCGCTCGTTCCGTCCGCTCTGGATGCTGGAAGAGATGGGCCTTCCCTACGAATTGAAGATGCTGCCGTTCCCGCCGCGCGTCTTCGCCAAGGAATACCTTGCGCTCAATCCGCTGGGCACCATTCCCTTCATGGTCGACGGCGAGACCAGGATGACCGAATCCTCCGGCATCTGCCACTATCTCGGAATCAAGCATGGGCCGACGCCGCTGATGGTCGGACCCGACGATCCCGCCTATGGCGCCTTCCTGAACTGGATGTATTTCAGCGACGCCACGTTAACCTTCCCGCAGACGCTGGTGCTCCGGTACACCCAGCTCGAGCCGGAGGAGCGCCGCAATCCGCAAGTCGCCGGCGATTATGCAAAATGGTTCTTAGGGAGGCTGCGCGCCGTCGAGGCAGCGACCGCGAGTGCTGAAACCTTGTGCGCCGGCCGCTTCACCGCCGCCGACATCGTGATCGGCTACGCACTCTGCCTCGCCGATAACATTGGCCTGGCGAAGGACTTTGGGCCAAATGTCGCAGCCTATTGGGCACGATTGCAGCAGCGCGATGGCTTCAAGCGCGCGGTTGCTGCGGAGCAAAAGGCCGGCGCCGAACAGAATGTTGCGCCGCGTGCGAGGGCGTAGCTTCGTCGGCTGATGAAGTTGCTGCTTGCCAGTTCCGGTTTCATCCTCTGGACGTCCCGGAATGATGATGTTTTGCGCTCCATGATAGCGCTATCCCGTCGTGACAGCGCCCGAATTTCCGCTAAGGTGACCTCCGTCCGCAGCGGCCACAGAGCCGCGCGAGGAGGATCCCAATGGAAGCTATCGGTCGCGAATCCGACCACCTGATGCTGATCACACCCGAGCGGGTCTTCTATGCCGGTCTGCTCGGCCGCCCTCGCAAGCGGACCCCCGGCTGCTGCCACGTCTATGTGGCCGTGAAGGGCAACCTGCATCTGACGATCGACGACGCCCTCGCTACCGGTGAGCTGTTCGTCACCATGCCGAACCAGCGGCATTCCATTGCCAGCGACTACCGCACTGCAATCAGCGTGACGCTCGAGCCGGAAAGCATGCCGGATGGCGTGATCGAGGCCTTGGCCCAGCGGCTGACAGGGCCCGACAGGGCGCTCTACGCCCGCAAGATCCTCGCCGCCTACGAGCTGCTGCGCCAGCGCCGCTATGGCGACATCACCACCGCCGAATTCGACGAGATGTGCTTTGGCGAGGCGCTGCCGCGCCGTGTGCTCGACCCGCGCGTGATGCGTGCCGTCGCCCGCATCGGCCGCTTCACGGGCGAGCCCGTGACCGCGGATACATGTGCCGCGGACGCGGGTCTCTCCGCCTCGCGCTTCCTGCACCTGTTCAAGGAGGAGACCGGCATCTCCTTCCGTTCCTTCCGCGCCTGGAAGCGCGCGCGGCATTTGCTGCACTTCGCCAACCAGGACCTCAACCTCGCCCATCTCGCGCAGGACATCGGCTATCCCGACTCGACCCACTTCAGCCATTCGATCCGCCGCTTCTACGGCCTCAAGCCGCGCGCGATCTTCGTCGGCTCGCGCGACCTTGCGATCTATCGCAGCACCGAGACGGTGAGGCTGGCGGAGGCGAGTTAGCGCCGGTCTTCGTAGTCCTTCGCAGGGTGGGTTACGCCTTCGGCTAACCCACCCCTCAACTCGCTCCTTTTTCCAGCTTCTCCGCGCAAGAAGCAGCATGCCGCGCGTCACATGATCGCAAGCGTTGAATTCTCAACGTGCGAGACATTAGTGGCATGAGCGACAAGGCCGTCATCACCTGCGCGCTGAACGGCGTGCTCACCGACCCGAAGCAGCACAATGTTCCCGTTACGCCCGAGCAGATGGCGCGCGAGGCCAGGGCTGCGTTCGACGCCGGCGCCAGCGTCATGCACATCCATCTGCGCCAGCAGGCGCCGGGCAAGGGGCATCTGCCGTCCTGGGAGGTCAGTGTCAGCAGGGAGATCCAGCAGGCGATCCGCGAGGCCTGCCCCGGTGTGATCATCAACCACACGTCGGGCGTATCAGGGCCGAACTACAGCGGCGCGCTGGACTGCATCCGCGAGACCAAGCCTGAGATCGCCGCCTGTAACGCCGGCTCGCTGAATTATCTGAAGGTCAAGGCGGACAACACCTGGGCCTGGCCGCCGATGATGTTCGACAACGCGGTCGAGAAGGTGAAGGACTATCTCGATGTCATGAACGCGGTCGGCACCATTCCCGAGTTCGAATGCTTCGATGTCGGCATCGTTCGCTGCGTCGGCATGTACCATCAGGTCGGCATGTACAGCGGTCCGCTCGAATATAATTTCGTGATGGGCGTGGCGTCCGGCATGCCGTCAGATCCCGATCTGCTGCCGATCCTGATCAAGCTGAAGCGGCCCGAAGCGCATTTTCAGGTCACCGCGATCGGACGCGAAGAGATCTGGCCGCTGCACCAGCGCTGCGCCGAGCTCGGCGGCCATCTGCGCACCGGGCTCGAGGATGCCTTCTATCTCGCTGACGGCAAGAAGGTGACGTCGAACGGCCAGCTGATCGAGGCCATCGCCGCCTGCGCCCGCCGTGCCGGCCGCGACATCGCGAGCCCCGCCGAGGCGCGGAAGATCTTTGGGACGAACAGGTAGTCACACACTCCGTCATTCCGGGATGGCCCGAAGGGCCACGCCCGGAATCCATACTCCCGATCGTGGTTATGGATTCTCAGATGCGCAAGTGCGCATCGTAGCTCGCGCTACGCGCGTCCCGGAATGACGAGCAGGAGCTTTGATGTCCATTCTCGAAAACACCATTTCCCCCGGCAGTGCCGCCTATCAGGCCAATCGCGACGGCATGTTCGGCCTGATCGACCGCATGCGCGCTCTGGAAGAGCGCACGCGCGCCGCGTCGGCCGCGGCAAAGGACCGCTTCCACAAGCGCGGGCAATTGCTGCCGCGCGAGCGCGTCGCGCTGGTGCTCGATCCCGGCGCGCCCTTCATCGAGCTGTCGACGCTCGCCGGCTACATGTTCGACGTGCCGGACGCGAACAAGAGCGTGCCCGGTGGCGGCGTCATCGCCGGCATCGGCTTCGTCTCGGGTATCCGCTGCATGGTCAGCGCCAACGACGCCGGCATCGACGCCGGCGCGCTGCAGCCCTACGGCCTCGACAAGACGATCCGCGTGCAGGAGCTCGCGCTGGAGAACAAGCTGCCTTACGTCCAGCTCGTCGAGAGCGCCGGCGCCAACCTGTTGCGCTACCGCGTCGAGGATTTTGTCCGCGGCGGCAACATCTTTCGCAATCTCGCGCGCCTTTCCGCAGCGGGGCTTCCGGTCGTCACAGTTACGCACGGTTCGTCCACCGCAGGCGGCGCCTACCAGACGGGCCTGTCGGACTACATCGTCATGGTCCGCGGCCGCACCCGCGCCTTTCTTGCCGGGCCGCCGCTGCTGAAGGCCGCGACCGGCGAGATCGCGACCGAGGAAGAGCTCGGCGGCGCCGAGATGCACACGCAAGTGTCCGGCCTCGGTGATTACCTCGCCGAGGACGACCGCGACGCGCTTCGCATCGCGCGCGAGATCATGGCGGCGCTGGAATGGGAGCGGCCGGGCAGGGGGAGCGCGGAATTCAAGCCACCGCGTTACGACCAGGACGAATTGCTCGGCATCATGCCGATGGACCACAAACGTCCCGTCGATATGAAGCAGGTGATCGCGCGCATCGTCGACGATTCCGATTTCACCGAGATGGCACCGAACTACGGTCCTGCCACCGTCTGCGGCCATGCCCGCATCGAGGGCCAGGCGATCGGCATCGTCACCAACAATGGCCCGCTCGATCCCGCCGGCGCCAACAAGGCGACGCATTTCATTCAGGCCTGCTGCCAGACCCGCACGCCGATCCTCTATCTCAACAACACCACCGGCTACATGGTCGGCAAGGCCTATGAAGAAGCCGGCATGATCAAGCACGGCTCGAAGATGATCCAGGCGGTGACGTCGGCGACGGTGCCGCAGATCACGATCTATTGCGGTGCCTCGTTCGGCGCCGGCAATTACGGCATGTGCGGCCGTGGCTTCCATCCGCGCTTCTGCTTCTCATGGCCGAACGCCAGGACCGCGGTGATGGGCGGCGAGCAGGCCGCCGAAACCATGGCGATCGTGACCGAGGCTGCCGCAGCCCGTCGCGGCAAGCCGGTCGAGAAGGAAAAGCTGGAGGCGATGAAGGCGCAGATCATCGGCGTGTTCGACGGCCAGATGGATGTTTTCTCGACCAGCGCGCGCGTGCTCGACGACGGCGTCATCGATCCGCGCGACACCCGCGCGGTACTGTCCGAAGTGCTGGCGATCTGCCGCGAGGGCGACGCACGCACGCCTCAGCGCATGCAGTTCTCGGTGGCCCGCCCATGAGGAACGGATCAGTGCAGCACCGGCCGTTCTTCAAGGTCCTGATCGCCAATCGCGGCGAGATCGCACTGCGCGTGATGCGCAGTGCGCGGCGGCTCGGCCTCGGCGTCGTCGCGGTCTATTCGGACGCCGATCGCGACGCGCTCCACGTCAAGCAGGCCGACCAGGCCGTGCGCATCGGCGAAGCCTTGCCCGCGCAATCCTA
Source organism: Bradyrhizobium sp. A5 (assembly GCF_042076515.1). Classification (NCBI taxonomy): domain Bacteria; kingdom Pseudomonadati; phylum Pseudomonadota; class Alphaproteobacteria; order Hyphomicrobiales; family Nitrobacteraceae; genus Bradyrhizobium; species Bradyrhizobium sp. A5. The sequence continues at coordinate 341,010 of NZ_CP148990.1, forward strand.
TCTCAACATCCCCGCCATCATTGCTGCGGCAAAAGCCAGCGGTGCGGATGCCGTGCATCCTGGCTACGGCTTCCTCGCCGAAAACGAGGATTTTGCGCGGGCCTGCAGGGATGCCGGGCTGGCTTTCATCGGCCCGTCGCCGCAGGCGATTTTGGCGATGGGCAACAAGGCCGGCGCCAAGGAGATCATGAAGAAGGCCGGCGTGCCCTGCGTGCCCGGCTATCAAGGCGCCGACCAGGGCGACGAGGTCATGCTCGCGGAGGCCAAAAAGATCGGCTTCCCCGTCATGATCAAGGCGGTCGCCGGTGGCGGCGGCCGCGGCATGCGGCTCGTCACCGATGCGGCCTCCTTCCCGGATGCGCTGCGCAGTGCACGGTCGGAGGCGAAGGCGGCATTCGGCGACCCCACTGTCATTCTCGAACGGGCCATCCAGAATCCCCGCCACATCGAGATCCAGGTGTTCGGCGATAGCCACGGCAACGCCATCCATCTCGGCGAGCGCGATTGTTCGGTGCAGCGGCGGCATCAGAAGCTGATCGAGGAGGCGCCATCGCCCGCGGTCACGCCGGAGCTGCGCGCGAAGATGGGCGAGGTCGCCGTCGCCGCGGTGAAGGCACTGCGTTACGAGGGCGCCGGTACGCTGGAGTTCCTGCTCGACGCGAGCGGCGAATTCTACTTCATGGAGATGAACACGCGCCTCCAGGTCGAGCATCCCGTCACCGAGGCGATCACCGGGCTCGATCTCGTCGAGCTGCAGCTGCGCGTCGCGCGCGGCGAGCCGTTGCCGCTGAAGCAGCAGGACATCCGCTTCTCGGGCCACGCTATCGAGGTGCGGCTCTGCTCCGAAGATGCGGCGCATGATTTCATGCCGCAGTCCGGTCGGATGGCGTGCTGGCAGGTGCCTGATGGCATTCGCGTCGAGCACGCGCTGCAATCGGGGTCGGAGATCGCACCGTTCTACGATTCCATGATCGCCAAGGTGATCGGCCATGGCGCCACGCGCGAGGAGGCCCGGGGGAGATTGATCCTCGGCCTGGAGCAACTCGTTGCGCTCGGCGTGACGACCAATCAGGCGTTCCTGCTGTCCTGCCTGCGACATCCCGGCTTCGCCAAGGGCGAGGCGACTACGGCCTTCATCGGCGCGCATCGCGACGAGCTGTTGGCGCCGCCTGCAAACAGCGCATTCGGCGCAGCGCTCGCCAGCCTTTTGCTGTACGTGACCAATCCGCAGGCGCTCCCTTGGCGTAGCGGCCGGAGCCTTGCGGCAACGTTCCCGTTGCCGGCGAAAGTGGAGATCTCTGGCCATACGCACGAGCTCGAGGTTACGCGCGAGCGCGACGGCAGCTACACCGTCGCCAAAGACGGACGCCAGGACAAATTCGAGATCGACCAGCTCGATCCCGCCGCCATTCGCTTCCACCACGACGGTGTGATGGACAGCGCAAAGTTCCTGCGCGACGGCGACCGGCTCTATCTCCAGCACCGCGGCGTCCCGCTCGCGGTCACCGATCTCACCCTCGCCGCGCCAAAGGCCGCCGCAAGCAACGGCGGTGACGGCAAAGTCCGCGCCGCCATGAACGGCCGCGTCGTCGCCGTCCTGGTCAAGCCGGGTGACCGCGTCACCGCCGGTCAGCCGGTACTGACGCTGGAAGCGATGAAAATGGAGCATGTCCACAAGGCCGGCATCGATGGCGTCATCGCGGCGATCGACGTCGCCGAGGGCGAGCAGGTGACGACGGGCAGGATCGTGGCGGAGATCGGGGCGGGGTAGCGCGGCGGACGCAATATCGTAGGGTGGGCAAAGGCGCAAAGCGCCGTGCCCACCATCGTGCCGCGATGTCGTTTGAAATGGTGGGCACGCTGCTCTTTGCCCACCCTACGGGACCGTGTTGCTGCGCCCCGTCCCCTCATTGAGCAAGCACGCCACCTGGTGCCCGTCGCCGGCATCCACCAGCGCCGGCCGCTCGGTCTTGCACCGCTCCATCGCAAATCGGCAGCGCGTGTGAAACGCGCAACCTGACGGCGGATTGACCGGGCTTGGCACGTCGCCGTCGACCAGTGGCGCGAGCTTCTTCGCCAGCGGGTTGGCGATCGGCACCGAGGCGAGCAGCGCCTGCGTGTAGGGATGGCGAGGGTTGCGGAACAGCTCGTCCTTGTCTGATATCTCGACGATGCGGCCGAGATACATCACGGCCACGCGGTGGCTGATATGGGCGACCACGGCGAGGTCGTGGGCGATGAAGAGGTAGGAGAAGCCGTGCTCGCGTTGCAAATCGATCAGCAGGTTGATCACCTGCGCCTGGATCGAGACGTCGAGCGCGGAGACCGGCTCGTCGCAGACGATCAGTCGCGGCCCGAGCGCCAGCGCCCGTGCGATGCAGATGCGCTGGCGCTGACCGCCCGAGAATTGATGCGGGAAGTTGCGCATCTGGTCGGGCCGCAAGCCGACCTGCTCGAACAGTTTTGCGGTACGCGCTTCCAGCGCCTTGCCGCTGGCGAGGCCATGTACGGCCAGCGGCTCTCCGACGATGTCGCCCGCGGTCATGCGCGGATTGAGCGAGGCGAACGGGTCCTGGAACACGATCTGCATCGAACGGCGATGCGGCCGCAGCGCGGTCTTGGACAGATGCGTGATGTCCTCACCGTCGAGGCGAATCTGGCCCGAGGTCGGCTCGACCAGTCTCAGCACGCTGCGCGCGACCGTCGATTTGCCGCAGCCGGATTCGCCAACCAGCCCCAACGTTTCGCCAACGCCAACCGAGAACGAGACGCCGTCGACCGCGTGCACGGTGCCGACTTGCCGGCGCAAAACGCCGGCGCGCACCGGATAGTGCTTTGTCAGGTCGGTGACTTCGAGCAGGGCCTCGGTCATGCCACCTCCGCCACGTCAGCCGCGCGCCAGCAGGCGGCGAGATGGCCGCCGCCCCAGTCCGCAAGCGGCGGATATTCGACCTCGCAGCGCTTGATCGCGAGCTTGCAGCGCGGCGCGAAGGCGCAGCCCGGCGGCAGCCGCACCAGCGACGGCACGGTGCCGGGAATCTCGTTCAGCCGCGCCTGCGCGGGAACGCCGGACGCGGGGACCGCCGGGATCGAGGCCATCAGCCCGCGCGTGTAGGGATGCTTTGGCGCGGCGAACAGCGCCTCGACGCTGGCTTCCTCCACCTTCCGGCCCGCATACATCACGATGACGCGCTGTGCGGTTTGCGCGACAACGCCGAGATCATGCGTGATCAGCACGAGCCCGGTGCCGAGCTCCTTCTGAAGATCGAGGATCAGCGCCAGGATCTGCGCCTGGATGGTGACGTCCAGCGCGGTGGTCGGCTCGTCCGCGATGAGCAGCGCCGGCCGGCACGTCAATGCCATCGCGATCATCGCGCGTTGGCGCATGCCGCCGGAGAGTTGATGCGGATATTCCCGCGCGCGCCGCGCCGGCTCGGGGATACGCACCAGCCGCAGCATCTCGACTGCGATGTCACGGGCCTCTCTGGCCGGCATCGCGCGATGCAGCCGTACCGCCTCGGCGATCTGGTCGCCGATCCGCATCACCGGATTGAGCGAGGTCATCGGCTCCTGGAAGATCATCGAGATGCGGTTGCCCCTGATAGCGCGCATTTGCGCTTCATCGAGCGCAAGCAGATCGGTGCCTTCAAGCGTGACGGAGCCGCCGACGATGCGGCCGGGCGGATCGGGCACCAGCCGCATCAGCGACAGCGCGGTGACGCTCTTGCCGCAGCCGGACTCGCCGACGATCGCCAGCGTCTCGCCTCGCCTGACGGTGAAGGAGAGGTCGTCAACGGCCTTGAACAGCCCCGAATTGGTGAAGAACAACGTCTTCAGGTTCTTCACCTCGAGCACGAGATCGGATTTGTTCGCCATCAGCCGCGCTGCCGGGGATCGAGGATGTCGCGCAGGGCGTCGCCGAACAGATTGGCGCCGAACACGGCGAGGCTGATGGCAATGCCCGGGAAGATCACCAGCCACGGTGCGGTGCGGACATATTCGGCGGCCGATTCCGACAGCATGCGGCCCCATGATGGATAAGGCTCGGGAATGCCGAGGCCCAGGAAGGAAAGCGAGGCCTCGGTGAGAATCGTGGAGCCGAGCTGCGCGGTAGCGAGCACGATCAGCGGCGCCAGCGTGTTCGGCAGCACGTGGCGCAGCGCGATCCGCACCTCGCTCATGCCGATCGACTTGGCGGCTTCGACAAAGGGCAGTTCGCGCAGCGCCAGCGTGTTGGCGCGGACGACACGCGACACGGTCGGGATCAACGGAATGGCGATGGCGATGATGACGTTCGGCAGCGACGGGCCGAGTGCCGCCGTCATGATCAGGGCCAGCACCAGCAGCGGCAGCGCCTGAAGGATATCGGAGACACGCTGGAATACGAGGTCGACCCAGCCGGAGAGATAGCCGGATGTCAGCCCGACGATGACGCCGATCGTGCCGCCGAGCGCGGTTGAGCCGATGCCGACCGCGAGCGAAATGCGCGCACCGTGGATGATGCGGCTGAAGACGTCGCGGCCGAACGAATCCGTGCCCATCCAGTGTGCGAGGCTCGGGCGCATCAGCGCGCGGGTCGAATCGATCGTCAGCGGATCGTAGCGCGCGATGAAGTCCGCGAAGATCGCCGTGAGCACGAAAAGCGTCATGATGATGAGACCGGCTGCGCCCAGCACATGCCGCTGCGCCAGAAACAGCACGCGCCGCCAGCCGCCGGTCGCATACGCGCCGGCGCGTCTCAGTTCAACGTCATAGTCGATCGCAGTCAAACAGCTCTCCTAATCCGTGTACCGGATGCGCGGGTCGAACACCGCGTACAGCATGTCGACGATGAAATTCGCGCTCACCACCACCACCGCAATCAGCATCACGAGGTTCTGCACGATCGGATAATCGCGCCAGCGGATCGCCTCGACCAGGAAGCGTGCGACGCCGGGGATGTTGAACACGGTCTCCGTCACGATGAGGCCGCCGATCAGGAATGCCGCCTCGATGCCGATCACGGTGATGACGGGCAGGATGGCGTTCTTCAGTGCATGCTTGTAGTTGACCGCGGCGTCCGATGCGCCTTTGGCCCGGGCGGTTCGGATATAGTCCTGCCGGAGCACCTCGAGCATCGATGAGCGGGTAATGCGCATCGTCAGCGCCGCGCTGCGGAAGCCGACGGCGGCGGCCGGCACGGCGTAGGTTGCGAACGCTTCCAGCCAAGTCGCGGGACTGGGATTGAAAATCGGCATCTGGTTGAACATCGCGACCGATGCGGTGAGGATCAGCAGGCCGAGCCAGAACGAGGGCAGCGACAATCCGCTGAGGCTGACCACGCGCAGCGCATAATCAAGCCGCGTGCCCTGCTTCACCGCGCTGACGACGCCGAGCGGAATGCCGATCGAGGCCGAGAACAGCAGCGCCAGGCCGGCGAGCCGCGCCGTGATGGGGATTCGCGGCAAAATCTCCTGAAGCGCCGGCTTCTCCGAGACATAGGAGTAGCCAAAGTCGCCGCGCAGAAAGCCGCTGATCCAGTGCCAATATTGCACGATCAGCGGCTGGTCGATGCCGAGTTCCTTCTCCAAATTGGCCTTGTCGGCGGGATCGACGTAGCCGGCCGCGGCGAACAGGATATCGACGATGTTGCCGGGCACGATGCGCAACAGGAAGAAGATGACGACCGAGATCCCGAACAGGGTCACGAGCATCAGGAACAGGCGCCGCACCAGATAGGCAAACATTCCGCGCCCTCCCGCCCGGCCGTCAGCGCGCTACTTGTCCATCCAGACGTCTTCGTACCGGTAGCCATTATAGGAGCTGTTCGACATGACGGTCACGCCCTTGACATAGGGCTGCCAGCAAGAGCCGGTGCGTGCGTGGAAGATGATCGGTCGCGCGACGTCCTCCTGCAACTTCTTGTCGATGTCCCACACCAGCTTCTTGCGTTTGGCGAGGTCGGTCTCCTGCGATTGCACGTCGAACAGCTTTTCGATCTCCTTGTTGCAGTAATTGGTGTAGTTGCGCTCGGAGCCGCAGGAATAGTTCTCGTAGAAGGACTGGTCGGGATCGTCGACGGCGTTGCCAGTCAAATTGAGCCCGAGCATGTAGTCCTTGCGCGCGATCTTCGGGAACCAGTTCGCGGTCTCGACCACATCGAGCTCGCCGTCGATATAGATGCTCTTGAGCTGGTCGATCAGGATCACCGCGGGATCGCGATAGACCGGGATGTTGCGGGTCGAGACCTTCACGGCCAGATGCTTGTCCGGACCGTAGCCGGCCTTCTGCATCAGCTTCTTCGCTTCTTCGCGATTGGCATTGATGTCGGGGCCATAGCCCGGAATCGTCTCAAGCATCTCCTTCGGCATGCCCCAGAGCCCGGTCGGCGGCGGCAGCATGGTTCCGCCGACGTCGGCCTGGCCTTCGAACAGGATCGAGACGAACGCCTTGCGGTCGAGCGACAGCGCCATGGCCTTGCGGATGTCGATATTGTCGAACGGCGGTGCGGACGAATTGACGATGATGTTCGTCGATACGTTGTTCGGCTCCACCACGCAGACCGCGTTCGGCGCTTGCGATTTCACGTCTTTCAGCAGCGGAATGCTCACCTCGGTCGGGAACGCCATGTCGAACTTGCCGGCGACAAAGGCCAGGATCGCGGTCGAGCGGTTCGGGATGATGGTGAACTCGATGCCGTCGAGATAGGGCCGGCCCTTGCGCCAATAGTCGGGATTGCGGGTCAGCTTGATCGATTCGTTGGCCTTGAACTCGACGAACTTGAACGGGCCGGTACCGATCGGATGCGTGCGCATGTCGCCGGGCGAGACGTGGCACGGATACACGGGTGTGTAACCCGAGGCGAGCAGCGCCAGCAGCGACGGCTGCGGCCGCTTCAGGTTGAACGAGACCTCGAAGTCGCCATTGGTCGAGATGTCGTTGACCTCATTGTACCAGGATTTGCGTGGGTTCTGTCGGAACTTCTGCTGCGACTTGCCCATCAGCATGTCGAAGGTGCATTTGACGTCCGCCGCCGTGAACGGCTTGCCGTCGTGCCATTTCACGCCCTGGCGGAGCTTGAAGGCCAGCGTCTTGTTGTCGTTGATCCAGGCCCAGCTCTCGGCGAGCTCGGGCACGATGGTGTCCATGCTGTTCTGCGCCACGTCCTGCTTGTAGATGACGAGGTTGTTGAACACGGGCATGAAGGGAACATTGAGCGAGTAGGTCGCGCCCTCGTGGATCGAGGCGTTGCCCGGGCTGTCGCGGTGATACATCCGCAGGATTCCGCCCTGTTTGGGCTCGCCGGCGAGCGTGGTGGTCGAGGCCGTCAGCACAGATAACGCCGCTATTGCGGCGAGCGCCCACACGCTCCGCATTCTCATCCTCCCTGGATAACGGCCTTTGCGACCTGTTTGTCAGACGATAGCGACGCGCGCGCAGCGAAGCAACCGGCAAGGCTAGCGGTGGCCTCGACAATTCGGATGACGGAAAGCCACAGAGCGTTTCCCTCGCAATGTGAGAGTGCGAGTGCGAAGGAGTGATTCCAGTGCAGATGTAGCGCGCAGCCGATCCAACAATCTCAGCCGTCGTCCCGGACGAGCGCAGCGAAGATCCGGGATCCATAACCACAGGAAGCAGTTTGGCGAAGACCAGGAGTTGCGATCCTGCGCGGCAACTACTCCCTGCGGTTATGGATCCCGGGCTCGCGACTTCATCGTGCCCCGGGACGACGGCGGAGTCTGTAGCGATTGCTCGCGTATGCAACGACCTCACACGATCCTTGACGTCTTGTTCCCCCAATAGCGGTCCCGCAGCAGCCGCTTGTACAGCTTCCCCGTCGGCAGCCTCGGCAGTTCCTTCTCGAAATCGACCGAGCGCGGCACCTTCTGTCGCGACAGCGATGCGCCGCAGAAGGCGATCAGCTCTTCGGCGAGCGCCGGCCCCGGCACCACGCCGGGCATCGGCTGCACCACCGCCTTCACCTCTTCGCCGAGATCGGGATTGGGCACGCCGAACACCGCGGCATCCGCGACCTTCGGATGGGTGATCAGCAAATTCTCGCATTCCTGCGGATAGATGTTCACGCCGCCCGAGATGATCATGAACGTCGCGCGGTCGGTGAGGTAGAGGAAGCGATCCTCGTCGACATAGCCGACGTCGCCGACCGTGCTCATGCTGCCGTCGGCCGAGCGCGCCTCCCGGGTCTTCTCCGGATCGTTGAAATATTCGAACGGCGATCCCGTCTTGAACCACACTTGGCCGGGCGTGCCTGTCGGGCACGGCTTCATGTCTTCGTCGAGAATGTGCAAGTCACCCAGCAGTACCTTGCCGACGGTGCCGCGGTGGCTAAGCCATTCCTCGCTGTTGCAGGCGGTGAAGCCGAGGCCCTCGGTCGCGCCGTAATATTCGTGGATGATGGGGCCCCACCATTTGATGATGTCGTCCTTGACCAGCGCCGGGCAGGGCGCCGCGGCATGGATCGCGATCTCCAGCGATGAGAGGTCGTAGCGTCTGCGCACCTCCTCCGGCAGCTTCAGCATGCGCGAGAACATCGTCGGCACCAGCTGGGTGTGGGTGATGCCCCATTGCTCGACGAGCTGGAGATAGCGCTCGGGATCGAAATTCTCCATGATGATCACGGTGCCGCCCATGCGGATCGTGAGATTGACCGCGGCCTGCGGCGCCGAGTGATAGAGCGGCGCCGGCGACAGATAGACCATGCCCTCGCGGTAGTGCCAAAGCTTGGTCAGGAAATCGAACAGCGGCAGATTGTGCTTCGGCGGCTCTTCCGGCAGCGGCCGCAGGATGCCTTTCGGCCGTCCTGTCGTGCCCGACGAATACAGCATGGCAGTGCCGAGCCGTTCGTCCGCAATCGGCGTCTTCGGCAGGTCGGCGGTGACGTCCGCAAGACCGACAATGCGGTCGCTCTCGCCGGGGCCGTCGGCGACGATGCAGAGCTCGACGTCGGGACATGTGCTGATCGCCTCGCGCGCGATGTCGAGCTTCGCCATCGACGTGATCAGAATCCTGGACTGGCTGTTGGTCAGGAGATAGGCCAGCTCCCCCGCAGTGAGGAACGAATTGATGCAGGTATAGTACAGCCCGGACCGCTCGCCCGCGCCGCAGGCTTCGAGATAGCGCGAATTGTTTTCCATGAAGATCGAGTAGTGGTCGAGACGCCTCAATCCGTGCTTGCGGAACAGATGCGCCAGCCTGTTGCTGCGCGCTTCCAGCTCGCGATAGGTGACGGCCTCGCCGGTTGCCGCCATGATGAAGGCGGGCTGCAGCGGGCGTAAGCGGGCGTGCGTGCCTGTGTACATCAGTCCTCCGTCGTTAGCGCTATGCGGCCAGAAGCAGGATTTCGCGCAATTCGGCGGCATCGCCGATCTTGCGCGGGTTGCGCGGGATCCAGTTCGTGCGCATCGCCTGTTCGGCGATGGCGTCGAAATGCTCCGGCGAGACGCGCACGTCCGCGAGGCTGCGCGGCATGCCGAGCGAGCGGATGAAGGCGTCGAGCACGTCGGCGGCGTTGTGGCCGGGAAAGCCCATCGCGGCCGCGACGATCATCTGGCGCTCGGCATTGTCGCGCGCATTCCAGCGCATCACCGCCGGCAGCATGATGCAGGAGGTGTAGCCATGCGGCACGTCGAACGCCGCCCCCAGCACGTAGCCGATGCCGTGGCTCGCGCCCATCGGCACGCCGGCGGCGAGCGCGCCCATCGACAGCCAGGTGCCGATCTGCGCGTCCATCCGCGCGTCGAGATCGGCAGGGTCCGCCTTCACCCGCGGCAGTGCGTCGGCGAGCATGGCGAGACCCTTCACCGATTGCGCGTCGGCATAAGGGTGCGTCTCGCGCGAGCAGATCGCCTCGACGCAGTGATCGACGGCGCGGATGCCGGTGGAGAGGAACAGCCATTCCGGCGTGTGCACGGTGACGGCGGGATCGAGGATGGTCGCGCGCGGCACCGCGAGTGGGTGCCGCAGCATCTGCTTCACGTGCGTGGCGCGGTCGGTCACGCCCGCAATTGAGCTGAACTCGCCGCCGGCGATCGTGGTCGGCACGCTGATCTGGCGCACCGTCGGCGCCGTCATCTCGGGTGCGACGCCCTTGTGCACGCGGATGCGATCGATGCCGTCGACATCGTCGACGCCGTTGGCAAGACAAAGCTGCACCGCCTTGGCGCCGTCGGTGATCGAGCCACCGCCGACAGTGACGATCAAATCGGCGCCTGCCTCGCGCGCCGCAATGGTGGCCGCGATCACGGCCTCGCGCGGCGTGTGCGCCGGCATGGCGTCGAACAGCCCGGCGCAGCGCGCGCCAAGCGCCTGTTCGATTTTCTCGATTTCGTTGGTCTGCCGGTTCAGCGTGCCGGAGACCATCAGGAAGGCGCGGCGTGTCCCCAGCCGGTCCATCTGCGCGACGATGGCCTCGGCCGCCGGATGGCCGAACACGACCTCCTCGATCGCGCCGTAAACGACACGTCCCTGGTGCACGCCGTCCTCCCCGGACAATTCGTCTTTGTTTTGTTAGGGCAAGTCTAGCGGAGGCTGCCGCGCCCGTCATGTGCGAAGACGCTGTGCTTTCTTACCCTCCCCCTCCAGGGTCCCTCCAGGGAAGGGTGGCATTGTGCTGGCATTGGTCTTGAAGAGTTCATCGTCGTTACCCATCTTGTGGCGCCCGCGGGTACGCGCGTACCCTGCAATTTCGGCGGCTTTTATGCGAGGACCTGGGATGACTGGACCGGACGGAAGCGAGCGATTTGTCAAAAAGCACGATTTCGTTCAGCCGCGGCACAGTGCCATCGCAGGCCTTCTCGCCGTGGCGTTCGCGCTCACCGGATGCGGGCAGCCGACCTCGCAGGCGGGCGCGCCGCCGCCCGCGCCGGTGACCGTCGCCCAGCCGGTCAAGCGCACCGTCACCGATTGGGATGAGTTCACCGGCCGCTTCGAAGCGGTTGAGGAAGTGCAGGTGCGCCCCCGCGTCGGCGGCTTCGTCAACTCCGTCGAATTCCAGGACGGCGCGATCGTGCATCAGGGCGATCTGCTCTACGTCATCGATCCGCGTCCGTTCGAGGCGGTGGCGGAGCAGGCGGAGGGGCAGCTCTCCGACGCGCGCGCCAAGGTGGAGCTTGCCAAGCGCGAGCTCGACCGCGGCCTCAACCTGGTCCAGACGAGTGCGGTCTCCGAGCAGGTCGTCGATCAGCGCCGCCAGGCGTTGCAAGCCGCGCATGCCGCAGTGACGCAGGCCGAGGGCGTGCTGAAGGCCGCCAGGCTCAACATCGAATTCACGCATGTCACCGCACCGCTCACCGGCCGCGTCGGCCGCCATCTCGTCAGCCCCGGCAATCTCGTGCAGGGCAGCGACAACGGTTCTTCGACGCTGCTGACCTCGATCGTGACGCTCGACCCGATCTACGTCTATTTCGACATGGATGAAGCGACCTTCATCAAATACAGCAAGCTCTGGTTCGAAGGCCGGCGCCCGAGCTCGCGCGATACGGCGAACCCGGTGCAGGTGACGCTGGCCGGCGAGACCAAGTCTTCGCATGAAGGCTCCATCAACTTCCTCGACAACCGCCTCGATGTTTCGACCGGAACCCTGCGCAGCCGGGCCGTGATCAAGAACACCGATCTGTCGATCCTGCCCGGTCAGTTCGGCCGTATCAGGCTGATCGGCAGCGCGCCCTATGACGCTCTGCTGATTCCGGACGCTGCGATCGCAACCGACCAGTCCCGCAAGATCGTGTTCGTGGTCAAGCCTGATGACACCGTCGAAGCGCGCCCCGTGGTGCTCGGTCCGCTGGACGAAGGCCTGCGGGTGATCCGCGAAGGCCTGAAGCCGGACGATCGCGTCATCGTCAACGGAATCCAGCGCGCCCGTGTCGGCGCCAAGGTTGCTCCGCAGACAGCGCCAGCCGGTGGCAAGCCTGGTGACAAGTCATGAATCTGGGCCGTCTCTCCATCAATCAGCCCATCCTGGCGATGGTGCTGTCGATCGTGCTCCTGATCGTCGGCGCGCTCGCCTACACCACGCTGCCGGTCTCCGAATATCCCCAGGTGGTGCCGCCGACCGTCGTGGTCACCACGCAATATCCCGGCGCTTCCGCGCAAACCGTGTCCGACACGGTCGCAGCTCCGATCGAGCAGCAGATCAACGGCGTCGAGGACATGCTGTATCTCTACAGCCAGGCGACCTCGAACGGCCAGTTGACGATCACCGTCACCTTCAAGCTCGGGACCGACCTCGACAAGGCGCAGGTGCTGGTGCAGAACCGCGTCGCGATCGCGCAGCCGCAACTGCCCGACGAGGTGCAGCGCAACGGCGTCGTCACCCGCAAGAACTCGCCCGACATCCTGATGGTCGCGTTCATGCTCTCGCCCGACGACACCTTCGACCAGCTGTACATCTCCAACTACGCGCTGCTCCAGGTCCGCGACCAGCTGCTGCGCATCGACGGCGTCGGCGACATCCAGATCTTCGGCGCGCGCGACTATTCGATGCGGCTCTGGCTCGACCCTGACCGCATCGCGAATCTCGGCCTCACTTCGACCGAGGTGCTGGCCGCGATCCGCGCCCAGAACGTGCAGATCGCCGGGGGCCAGATCGCAGAGCCGCCGATTGCGGATCGCGCCTTCCAGCCGAACCTCACATTCACAGGGCGCCTGAAGGACCAGAAGCAGTTCGAGGACATCCTGATCAAGGCCGGCTCCGACGGGCGCACCGTGCGCCTGCGCGACGTCGCCCGCATCGAGCTCGGTGCTCTCTCATACACGACCAACAGTTTTCTGCTGCGCAAGTCGGCGGTCGCCATGCTGGTGACGCAGCGGCCGGGATCGAATGCTCTCGCGACCGCGAAGAACATCTCCGACACCATGGCGAAGCTGAAGGGGAGCTTTCCCAAAGGTCTCGACTACAATATTGGCTACAACCCGACCGAGTTCATCGCTCAGTCCGTCCACGAACTGATCAAGACCATCTACGAGGCCATGCTGCTCGTGGTCATCGTGGTGCTGGTGTTCCTGCAGGGATGGCGGCCCGCGATCATCCCGATCATCGCGATACCCGTCTCGCTGGTCGGCACGTTTGCGGTGATGGCGGCGCTCGGCTTCTCCATCAACAATCTCACCCTGTTCGGTCTCGTTCTCGCCGTCGGCATCGTGGTCGACGACGCCATCGTGGTGGTCGAGAATGTCGAACGGCATCTCGAACACGGCCTGAGCCGGCGTGATGCCGCGCTCAAGACCATGGAGGAGGTCGGCGGCGCGCTGGTCTCGATCGCGTTGGTGCTGTGTGCGGTGTTCGTGCCCACCGCATTCATAGGGGGCATTTCTGGTCAGTTCTTCCAGCAGTTCGCCGTCACCATTGCGGTGGCGACCGCGATCTCCTGCTTCTGCTCGCTGACGCTGTCGCCGGCGCTGGCCTCGCTGATTCTGGTCCCGCACGAGGAGAAGAAACCGCCGGCCGCCTGGAATCTCATCGCGCGCGGCTGGAACGCCTTCACTGGCGCCTTCAACCGTGTGTTCGACCGGCTCGCGCATGGCTATGCCGGTGTCGCCAATTTCGTGATCCGGCATTCGGTCGTGATGATCCTGGCCTACGTCGTGCTGATCGGCAGCGCCGGCTGGCTGATCGCGACCACGCCGCAGGGCTTCATTCCGGCGCAGGATCGCGGCTACGTCATCATATCGGTGCAATTGCCGGGCGCAGCCTCGCTCGCGCGCACCACCGAGGTCGTACGCGAGATCGAGCGAATATCGCTGGATACGCCGGGCATCATCCGCGTTGCTGCCTTCGCAGGTTTCTCGGGCGCCACGCGCACGCAGGCCGGCAACGCAGCGGCGCTGTTTCCGGTGTTCGACGAGCCCGAGGCCCGGATGAAGAAGGGATTGTCCGCGAACGCCATCACTGTGGAGCTGCGCAAGCGCCTGGCCGCGATCCAGGGCGCCTTCATCATCGTGATTCCGCCGCCGGCCGTGCCCGGCATCGGCACCGGCGGCGGCTTCACCATCCGCATCCAGGACCGCCAGGGTCGCGGGCCCGAGCTGCTCGCCGCGGCCACCGACGAGCTCGTCGCCGCGGCGCGCAAATCGCCCTCGCTGCTCGCTCCGACGGTGTTCTCGCCGTTCTCGGCCAACACGCCGCAGCTCTTCGTCGATATCGACCGCATCAAGGCGCAGAAGCTCGGCGTGCCGATCGCCAACATCAACGATACCATCCAGACCTATTTCGGATCGACCTATGTCAACGACTTCAACCTGTTCGGCCGCACCTATCACGTCACGGCGCAGGCGGACTTCCCGTTCCGAAAAGAACCGAGTGATCTTGCGCGCCTGCGCACGCGCAACGCTTCCGGCGACATGGTGATGCTCGGCAGCGTGGTCGAGTTCAAGGACATGTCGGGTCCCGACCGTGTCGCGCGCTACAATCTCTATGCGGCCTCCGAACTGCAGGGTGAGCCGGCGCCGGGCACCAGCTCGACCACCGCGCTCGACACCATCAAGAAGCTCGCGGACGACACCCTGCCGAGTGGCTTCACCTTCGAGTGGACTGACCTGTCCTATCAGCAGGTCACCGGAGGCAATGCCGGCCTCTACGTGTTCCCGATCTGCGTGCTGTTCGTCTATCTCGTGCTCGCCGCGCAATATGGCAGTTGGACGCTGCCGTTCGCGGTGATCCTCATCGTGCCGATGTGCCTGCTCGCCGCCACCATCGGCGTGCGCATCATGGGGCAGGACGTCAACATCCTCACCCAGATCGGATTCGTCGTTCTGGTGGGGCTTGCGGCGAAGAACGCGATCCTGATCGTCGAGTTCGCACGCGACATCGAGAATGAAGGCAAGCCGCGGCTGGAGGCCGTGATCGACGCCTGCCGCCTGCGCCTGCGGCCGATCCTGATGACGTCGTTCGCCTTCATCCTCGGCGTCTTGCCGCTGGTGATTTCGTCTGGTTCCGGTTCGGAGATGCGTCAAGCCGTCGGCGTCGCCGTGTTCTTCGGCATGATCGGCGTCACCCTGTTCGGTCTTCTGTTCACGCCGATCTTCTATGTCATGGTGCGGAACCTGGCGGAGGGGCGGAACGAGGGGAAGCCGAAGGTGGCGGCCTGATGCGTAGTCGTTGGAGCCGACCGCTTTCCAGCATCGCCAGTGTCATCCCCGCGAAGGCGGGGATCCATAACCACAGGGAGAAGTTTGGCGCGAAGCTCGTAACTCCGAGCCGTCGCCAAACTTCTCCCTGAGGCTATGGATCCCGGGCTCGCGCTGCGCGCCCCCGGGACGACAGCGGTTGTTTGGTGCGCAGAATCCCATACTAACGATCAACATGAAATGGATGGGCAGCGCCGGGGTTCTTCACTACTATCCGCGCGATTTCAAAACAGAAAACTGTTGGGAGCTAACACATGAAATCAGGACTTTTGGCCGCTGTCGCAATTTCGGCCCTGATGCTGGCGGCGCCGGCCACGGCGCAAGGCGTCAAGATCGGCATCCTCAACGACCAGTCCGGCGTCTACGCCGATTACGGCGGCAAATGGTCGGTGGAAGCCGCCAAGATGGCGATCGAGGATTTCGGCGGCGAGGTATTGGGCCAGAAGGTCGAGCTGGTCACGGCCGACCACCAGAACAAGCCTGATCTTGCGACCTCCATTGCGCGGCGCTGGTACGACGTCGAGAACGTCGACATGATTACGGAGCTGACGACCTCCTCGGTCGCGCTCGCGATCCACGAGCTCTCCAAGGAAAAGAAGAAGATCGACATCGTCGTCGGTGCCGCGACCTCGCGCCTCACCGGCGATGCCTGCCAGCCCTACGGCTTCCACTGGGCCTATGACACCCGCGCGCTCGGTGTCGGCACCGGCGGTGCGCTGACCAAGGCCGGCGGCGACACCTGGTTCTTCCTCACCGCCGACTATGCCTTCGGCTACGCGCTGGAGAAGGACACCAGCGAGATCGTCACCGCCAATGGCGGCAAGGTGGTCGGTTCGGTGCGCGTGCCGCTCAACTCCTCGGACTTCTCCTCCTTCCTGCTGCAGGCGCAGAGCTCCAAGGCGAAGATCGTGGGTCTCGCCAATGCCGGCCTCGACACCACCAACTCGATCAAGCAGGCCTCGGAGTTCGGCATCGTCGCCGGCGGCCAGAAGCTCGCCGGGCTCCTGATGACGCTCGCCGAGGTCAACGGCCTCGGCTTGCAGGCCGCGCAGGGCCTCGTGCTGACCGAAGGCTATTACTGGGACGTCAACGACCGCACCCGCAATCTCGGCGAACGCTTCCTCAAGCGCACCGGGCGGATGCCGAACATGATCCAGGCCGGCACCTATTCGGCGACGCTGAGCTATCTCAAGGCGGTCAAGGCCGCCGGCACCAAGGATCCGGACGCGGTTGCCAAGAAGCTGAAGGAGCTGCCGATCGACGACGATTTCGCGCAAGGCGGCAAGGTGCTCGAGAACGGCCGCATGGTTCACGACATGTATCTGTTCGAGGTCAAGAAGCCGTCCGAGTCGAAGAAGCCCTGGGACTATTACAAGCAGCTCGCGGTCGTCCCCGGCGACAAGGCCTTCTTCACCGCCAAGGAAAGCGGCTGCCCGCTGACGAAGTGAGCCAACGCTCGCGCTACACCCTCGGTGTCGTCCCCGATCTGCGCTGCGCTTGTCCGGGACGACAGCGGAATGTGGGGCGCGTATCGACCCTCACACCAGCCGCAGCACCACCGCGCCCAGCGCTCCCGCCCACAGCGCAAGGGCCGCGATTCCCTGGATCGCAAAGCCGGGGCCGCGCTTGGCTGCCGCCTTCGAATAGCCGATGAAATAGACGATGCGGCCGATGATCCAGACCGCGCCGATCCCGGCCGCAATGGCGTCGCCGATATAGATCGCGAACAGCCAGAGCGCCGGCAGAAAGACCGGCATCCATTCCAGCGTGTTCATCTGGATGCGGAAGGCGCGCTCGAAATCGGGATGACCCGACGTCGCGGGTACCTTGACGCCGGTCTTTTCCCGCACGCGCGAGACGTTGATGCAGACGAAGAGATAAAATGCAATCGCCAGCAGCGTGACGAGAGCGGTGAGATGATACATTGCCAATCCCTTCAAACGAGTTGCGCCTCAATAGCCGGTTAGCTCGAGATAGCCAACGCCGTCATGCGTGCCGGCGAAGCTGATCGGCCCCTCCCAATAGGAGAAGCCGGTCCCCATCCAGGCTTTTGGGTTGAGCGGCTTGCAGGAGACCGAGAAGGCGCGCGAGGGAATCGCGATCTGCCATTCCACCGGCAGCTTGCGTCCCGCGACGTCCGCGGTCGCCTTCGGTGTCATCTGGATATCGCCGCCGGCAATCATCTGCGTGTTGCCCGACGCACTGATCCAGTTGCCGAACGGATAATCCCTGCCGTCCTTCTGGCGCAGCCGGTACAGCATCAGCTTGTCGCCGGATGAAAGATGCAGCGACAGCCAGTCCCAGCCGGTCTGGTCGGCATCGAGCGGCTGGCTGCTCCATTCGCGGTCCATCCAGGCCTTACCTGACACATCGACCGCCTTGTCGTCGATGGTGAGCGTGCCGCGCGCGCGGTAGAACGGCTGGCTGTAATAGTAGGAGGCTTGCCCGCGCTCGGACTTGCGGCTGTAGCCCTGGTCGCCCTGCAAGACGACCGGACGATCGGCCTCCAACGTGAGCGCGTAGCTGAAGTCGGTGCCGGCGGCTTTCAGTGTGAGTGGCGACAGGGTGCGATCGTCGGTGCGCTCAAAACCCTTCATCTCCCAATCGTCGATCCACGCCGCGAACGGCTTTGCCGTGACGCCGGCCTGCCCGACCCCGCCGCGCGAAAAGGCTTCGTTGAAACGGTGGGTATCCGCGCGCGTGACCGCGGCATGCGCCATCCAGATCTGCTGATTGGCCCAGCCTTCGCCTTGCGGCCCCGGCTGCGCCGCCTGGCGGAACAGCGTCCATTGCAGGCCGCACGCCGCATCGCTGCTGTCGACCAGATTCGCCGTGAGATACCACCATTCGATGCGAGATTCTGGATGCGGGCCGTGATCGGCGGGGAAGGTGAAAGTCCTTCCCGGCGCCACCTTCGCAAAGCCATCGGCGCTCTCGCCGAGCCCGGCATAGCCTTGCGCGCCCGCACGTCGTGCGAGGGAGAGCGCGGCAATGCCGCCGGCGAAGGCGCGCCGCGAAATCCTGTCAGCGCTCATTGGCAAACACCTTGACGAGGCTCGCCGGCTGCATCCGCGCCAGCCGGATCATCGGCAGCAGTGCGGCAATCAACGATGCGAACAGCGCAACAGCGACCAGCTCGACCAGTTGCAGCGGGAACACATGGAACGGCAGCCGCCAGCCGAACGCCTTCACATTGACGATCGCGATCAGGCACCACGCCACCAGCAGCCCGAGCGGCACGGCCAGCAGCGAGGTGAACAGCGCAACCGACAGCGTCTTGGTCAGCTCGATCGCGGCAAGGCGCGGCCGGGTGATGCCGATCGCCCACAGCGGCGCGAGCTGCGGCAGCCGCGAATTCGCCAGCGTCAGCAGGCTGGTCAGGAGCGCAATGCCGGCGACGCCGAGCGTGAACGCGTTCAGCGCCGATGTCACCGCAAAGGTGCGGTTGAAGATCCGGATCGATTCCGCCTTCACCGTCGCCTGGTCTGCGACGCTGCGATCGTCGAGCGCGAACTGCTTTTGCAACGCCGCGATCAGGCCGGAGATATTCTCCCTGGCGACAATCAGCCCGATCCGCGTCTGCGGCGTCTGCGGGAAATGTCGGATCAGGGCCGCGACGTTCACGGTCAGCTGTCCCCTGGGATTGCCGTAATCGGCATAGATGCCGGCGATGTCGAGCTCCCAGCTCCCGCCGGGCGTTGGCACCTCGATGACGTCGCCGACGCGCACATTCAGCCGCCGGCTCAACTGTTCGCTGATGAAGGCGGCATTGCCAGGCACCAGCTGGCTCCAGGCGCGCGGCGCAGTCTCCAGCAGCGGCCAGCGTTCGCGATAGAGCGCATGATCGGGCAGGCCGAGCAATTCCACCGGCTGACCCTTCAGCTGCGTCTCGGCGCGGCCGCCTGACAGGATGGCCTGAACCTCGCTGCGCTGCTTCAGCCAGTTGCGGATCGCAACGCCTTGCGCATTGTCGGAGGCGCTGATGTAGACGTCGGCCGCGAGCCGCCCGTTGAGCCAGCCGATGAAGGTGCGGCTGAAGGTTTCCACCATGGTGGACACTCCGACATTGACGGAGAGCGCGAGCAGTAGCGCCATCAGCGCGAGCGACAATCCCGAGAGCTGTTGACGGCTGTCCGCCCAGAACCACAACGAAAGCGGCCCGCGCGCGGTGCGCTGGCCAGTGAGCAGGATGATCTCGAGGAAGGCCGGCAGGATCAGCGCCGCGCCGAGCATCAGCGCCGCCAGCACGCCAAAGCCCGCGATCAGCGATTGCCCGTAGTGAAGCAGCAGCAGCGCGACCGCGAACACCGCGCAGGCCGCGAAGCTCTGCAGGATCAGCCAGCGGCGCTGCCGCTGCTGCCAGGCGTACGGTTGCGCGGTCGCCAGCACCGGCATCCTGATTGCCTTGATCAGGCTGGTCGCCGCCGCGACGATCGCACCGGCGACGCTGATGCCGATGCCGGCAAACCACCATTCGGGCTGCAGCGTGAGTTGCCCCGGGATCTGCGCGCCATAGAGCCCGCGCAGCGATGCCGCCACATCCGGCAGCAGCGCCGCCGCGATGAAATATCCGCAGACCAGCCCGATCAGGCCGGCGACCAGCGCCAGCGCGACCAGCTCGACCACCAGCACCGTGTTGACCAGTCGCGCCGACGCGCCGCAGGCCCGCAACGTGCGCAGCATCGGCAGCCGCTGCTCGAAGGCAAGTCCGACGGCGGAGTTGACGATGAACAGTCCGACGAAGAACGACAGCAGACCGAAGGCGGTGAGGTTCAGGTGAAAGCTATCGGTGAGACGCTCGAGTTCCGTCTCCGCGTTCGGTTCGACCCGCTGCAACGCCTCGCCGACGACGTCTTGAAGCGGCGCGGGCTTGCCCTTCGGCTTGCCGATCAGAAGCCGCGACACCTGGTCCGGCTTGTTCAGCAGAAGCTGCGCCACGCCGATGTCGACCACGAGCACGTCGGGCACGAGCTGCGGCAGCACGCGCAGCGGCGGCAGCTTTGCGCCGTTGCTGATCGGCAGCGCTGCGCCTTCCTGCGCCTGTAGATCGCTCAGCGTCTCCTTTGCCACCAGCGTCTGGCCGGGTGGGGCGACGAAGCTGTTCAAATCCGCTGCGCCCAGGCGCGGCGCATTGCCGACATCGGCCGGCAGCGTCACCGGCTCGATGCCGAGCAGCCGCACCGGGCGGCCGTTGACCTGGACCCGTCCCTCCAGCACCGGCGAGACCGGCCAGCCCGCGCGGCGGAGCTTGACGAAAAGGTCCTGAGGAAAGGTCGCCGCGTCAGGCGCGACCAGCATCGCGGTGCGTACGCCGCCGAAGGTTGCGGCGGCACGGTCATAGGCATTGCGGGCCTGCTGGTTGATCGCCTGCACGCCGCTCCACAACGCGGTCGCGGCGATCAACCCGATCAGGAGCGTCGCGAACTGCATCTTGTGCCGCCGCCAATGGCTCAGGAGCACCGCGAGCACCCACAGCGCGCGCCTCATGCGATCCGTCCTGCATGCAGGGTGAGATGGCGATCGAGCGTGCCGGCCAGATGCAGGCTGTGCGTCACCATCAGGAAGCCGCAGCCGGTGCGCGCGACGAGGTCGCGCGTCAGCGCCAGCACGTCCTCGGCGGTGTCCTCGTCCAGATTGCCGGTCGGCTCGTCCGCCAGCAGCAGCGAGGGTTTGATCGCCAGCGCCCGGCCGATTGCGACCCGTTGCTGCTGGCCGCCTGATAATTGTTCGGGATAACGCTTGAGCAGATTTCCGAGCCCGAGCCGCTCGGTCAGCTCCTTGGACCAGGCCGCATCGTGCCGGCCGGCGATCCGCGCCTGGAAGGCGAGATTGTCCGCGACCGACAGGCTGGGGATGAGATTGAACTGCTGAAAGACCAGGCCGATCCGGTCGCGCCGGAGCTTTGCGCGACCTGCATCGGAGAGCTCCGTGACCTCGATGTCCTCGAGCCGGATCGTGCCGCCATCGGCGGCGTCCAGCCCGGCGATCAGGTGCAGCAGCGTGCTCTTGCCGCTGCCGGATTCGCCGGTGAGTGCGACGCGTTCGCCCGCCCTGAGATCGAGGTCGATGCCACGCAGCACATGGACCGGCTCGTCGGCCGAGGCGAACGTCTTTGAGAGATTTCGGATGCTCAGCACGATCAATGGCGCCGGACGGAATTAGCGGAAATGCTGCGTAGCACACCTGCTGCGGAAATGCCGGGGTTGCGTTGCCGTTCAAGCCGTTGTTAGCTTCGACAACGGCCAAATCATAAAAGTGCCAAAAAGAAATACGGGGAGAATAATGAGCGCTCAGGGAACGCCGTCCGCGGCGGGTAAGACGGCAGGGATATCCAAGGGTTTGGCAAAGCCAACGCCGAAGGGCGCCTGGACCGTCACGTTTCTCCTCTTTCTCTTCATGGTCGTGAACTTCGCCGACAAGATCGTCGTCGGTCTCGCCGGCGTGCCGATCATGACCGACTTGAAGCTCGACGCCGAGCAATTCGGCCTGCTCGGCTCGTCGTTCTTCTTCCTGTTCTCGATCTCGGCCATCGTGGTCGGCTTCATCGTCAATAAGGTTCCGACGCGCTGGGTGCTGCTGACGCTGGCGGTGATCTGGGCGCTGGCGCAGTTCCCGATGGTCGGCACCGTCTCCTTCACCACGCTGCTGATCTGCCGCATCGTGCTGGGCGCGGGCGAAGGCCCGGCCTTCTCGGTCGCCGCGCACGCGATCTACAAATGGTTCCCGGACGAGAAGCGCACGCTGCCGACCGCGATCCTGTCGCAGGGCTCGGCCTTCGGCGTCATCCTGGCCGTGCCGGCGCTGAATTGGGTCATCGTCAATCACTCCTGGCACTACGCCTTTGGCGCGCTCGGCGTGGTCGGCCTGATCTGGGTCTGCGCCTGGCTGACGTTCGGCAAGGAAGGCCCGCTGGAGGACACGCAGGCCTTCGCGGCCAACGAGCCAAAAATCCCCTATGTCCAGCTGCTGACCTCGCGCACCTTCCTCGGCTGCGTGATCGCGACCTTCGGCGCCTATTGGGCGCTGTCGCTCGGTCTCACCTGGTTCACGCCGTTCATCGTCAAGGGCCTCGGATTCTCGCAGAGCCAGGCCGGCTTCGTCTCGATCCTGCCCTGGGTGTTCGGCGCCACCATCGTCATCCTCACCGGCTGGATCTCGCAGGTGATGACGGCGCGCGGCTACACCACGCGCATCTCGCGCGGCGTGCTCGGCTCAGTGCCGCTGATCCTCGGCGGCCTGATCCTGGCGATGATGCCGCATGCGCAGGGTGCGGGCTTGCAGATCGCGCTGCTTGTCGTCGGCTCGGGACTGTGCGGCGCGATCTACGTCGTCTGCCCGCCGATGCTCGGCGAATTCACGCCGTCGTCGCAGCGCGGCGCGGTCATCGCGATCTACGGCGCGCTCTACACGCTCTCGGGCATCATCGCACCGAGCGTCATGGGTACCGTGATCCAGCGCGCCGGCAACATGATCGACGGCTACATGACCGGCTTCACCATCAACGCGGTGGTGATGGTCGGCTCCGGTGTGATCGGCCTGCTGCTGCTGTGGCCGAACACGGAGAAGGCCAGGCTGACACGCGGTGCGGCGGCGCAGCCGGCGGCACTGAAGGGTGCGGTGTCACCGACGTAAGATGCGCTTTTACCCTCCCCTGGAGGGTAGGGCTATCGCATATGGGTAAGGGCGCGGAGAAGGAAATCGTTATTCCATCTGGCTTCGAGCATTTTGTGGCTTGTGCGCACAGGGCCTGGTGTCGCCTGCAATGTGTTGATGGCGAGTTTGCGGATAGCTGCGAGGTTCTCGGCAGCATGGCCCTTGCGGCTACGGCATGCGTCCTCATCGAACAGAACGTCGAGAACCCAGTGCAAGTTGTTCTCGATGCCCCAATGGGCGCGCACGACCTCAAGCAGCTTCTTGGCCGGGAGCGGACGCGATGCCAGAAAGTATCGTGCCGTGTGCTTGGCGGCTTTGCCGGTATTGGCTCTCCAACTGTCGATGCGGCCAACGGCGGCGATGGCGGGGAAGCCGAATTGCTCCGCCAATTGCGGTGCCGGGGTAACGATGGCCTGCCGGCGCTCCGTGCGGCCGTGGGCGGATGTCCTCCGCTGGCTCGCTCGCGTGGGCTTTCGGGCGGTGTCGATGAGCGCCTTCGCGGCTTTGAAGAGCCGACCGCGATTGCTCTTGATGGCCAACACGTAGTGGCCCTTCCGCTTGCGTATGGCCTGCGCCGTGTCGGGCCGGCAATGCAAGGCGTCGGCGGTGACAAGAGCGCCGTCCAGATCGAGCAGAGCGAGGACTTTGAGAACGCCGGCAACCTCGTTGCGATTGGGGGCCTTGCTCTGAGCCAGCGCCATGCGTGTGCCTGCCGCCCAGACATTGACCATATGCAGCGGCATGGCCCGCCGGCCACGTGTGAAGGCTCCTCGCAAGGCCTTCCCGTCAATACTGACCACGCCCTTGATGCCGAAGCCCTTGCTGAACTTACGCAAAACCGCTTCCAGCCCCTTCGGGTCCAGCGCGCGGAAAACCGTGCTGAACGTATCGTGGCTGGGAATGCCGTGTCGAAGCTCCAGGAACCCTCGCAACAGCTCCTCTCGGCCTCTGCCGAAGAACTCGAACTCGGTACAGGTCTTGGCGCCAGCCAGCGTTGCCGCCAAAGCGATGATGAGAATCTCGGCCAGATCGTGCCGTGTGTTGTCGGCGCGAGGATCCTTAAGCGGTCGAAGCAGGCGCCTGAGTTTGCGCATTCCGGTCTCCCTCGGGAAGCGAGAGACACCCAAAGAATCCAGTTCCAACCCCTTTGCAACACGCCGTTAGCGTCATATGCGATTCCCCTACCCTGGAGGGGGAGGGTCGATCGCGCGCAGCGCGAGCGGGGTGGGGTGATCTCTCCACGCGGGCAACGTTTGAGGTGGAGAGACTGTCACCCCACCCCGTCTCACATTTCGCTGCGCTCCATGTGAGCCAACCCTCCCCCTCCAGGGGAGGGTAAGCGGCAGCCTTCCCTACTGCATCCCCTGCGCGCCCCGAATCAGCTTCCCCGGCCGGCGTCCCGTCGCCTCACCCTGCCGCCGCGTCACCACGCCCGACACGATCGTCGCCTCGTAGCCGTCGACATCCTGCAACAGCCGCCGCCCGCCGACGGGCAGATCGTAATGCACCTTCGGCGGATGCAAATGCAGCCGGTCGTAGTCGATGACGTTGACGTCGGCCTTGTAGCCCGGGGCAAGAAGCCCGCGATCGGTGAGGCCGACCGACAGCGCGGTCTTGCGCGACTGCGCGGCCACCACGAACGGGATCGAGAGCTTCTCGCCGCGCTTGCGGTCACGCGTCCAGTGCGTCAGCAGATAGGTCGGGAAGCTGGCATCGCAGATGATGCCGCAATGTGCGCCGCCGTCGGACAGGCCCGGCACCGATTGCGGATCGATCAGCATCTCGCGCGTCGCATCGAGATTGCCGTCGGCGTAGTTGAGGAACGGCACGTAGAGCATGCCCTTGCCGTCGTCCGACAGCATGGCGTCATAGGCCAGCTCTTCCGGCTGCCGGCCCTGCTGGCGCGCCTGCGGACCCAGCGCGCTCTCCGGAGGCTGCTCGTAGTCGGGGGGATCGCCGAGCAGGAACATCTTGTCGTAGTTGGGCCGGAAGAACAGCGGATCGTCGGTCGCGGTCGCTGTCTCGCTGAGGATCGCCTTGCGGACCTCGGATTGATGCAGCCGTGCCAGCCGTTCCTGCAGCGGCAGATGCGCGATCGCCTTGTAGCTCGGATGGGTCTGGAACGGGTTGCGCGACAGCTCGAGTCCGAGCAGCAAGCCCACGGGCCGCGCCGCGATCTGCGCGGTGATGGAGAGGCCGCGCTTGGCCGCCGCGTTGATCTCGTCCAGCGTCTGGCGCCAACGGTTGGGCGCCTTGTCGTTCTGCGTGATCGAGAACGAGATCGGGCACTTCGTGGCGTCGGCCACCCTCAGCATCATCGGCAGATCTTCGTGGATGGTGGAGAGATCGAGCACGAATTGCAGCACGCTGCGGCCTTGGCTGTGCATCGCACCCGCAATCGCCGTGAGCTCGTCTTCGCCCGCCTTCAGCGTCGGCGTGAAGTCGCCAGTCGAGGTGCGGTGGTTGAGCGTGCGCGAGGTCGAGAAGCCGAGCGCGCCGGAACGCACCGCTTCGCCCGCGAGTTTTGCCATCGCCGCGTTGTCCTCGGCAGTGGAGGGATCGCGGCGCGCGCCGCGCTCGCCCATCACATAGACCCGCAGCGCCGCGTGCGGCAGCTGCGCGCCGACGTCGATGTCGAAATCGCGCTTCGAAAGCCAGTTCATGTAGTCGGGGAAGCTTTCCCACGCCCATGGAATGCCCGCGCTCAGCACCGGCTCGGGAATGTCCTCGACGCCTTCCATGAGCTGGATCAGGCGGGTGTGGTCGGCGGGCTTGCAGGGCGCAAAACCAACGCCGCAATTGCCCATGATCGCGGTGGTGACGCCGTTCTGAGACGACGGCGTGATGTCCTGGCTCCAAGTCACCTGGCCGTCGTAATGGGTGTGCACGTCGACGAAGCCTGGCGTCACCAGCTTGCCGCGCGCGTCGATTTCTTCTTTGCCCTTGGCCGAAACCTTACCGACCTCGCTGATCCTGCCGCCGGTGATGGCAATGTCGGCCTCGAACAACTCGCCGCCGCTTCCATCCGCAACGGTGCCGCCGCGGATCACGAGATCAGGGGTGCTCATGGTGTTTCTTCCCGTTTTGTTTTGTTGTTTCTTTTCGTCGTCCCGGACAAGCGCAGCGAAGCGGAGCGCAGATCCGGGCCCCATAGCCACAGGGAGTAATTTTGCGAAGACTCAGGGCTACCAGTCTTGCCTTATTACTTCTCCCTGTGGTTATGGGTCCGTGCGTTCGCAGGGACGACAGTTGAATTCGTAGCGATACCAACGGCTCAATTTGCCTTCGCCGGCTTCCGCTCCGTGAACGGCGACAGCACCACCGTCGCCAGCATGAAGATCACCGACGCCCCGAACACCCAGTGCGGCGCGCTCTGGTCCATGATCCAGCCGAACAGCAGCGGGCTGACGATGCCGCCGAGATTGAAGCCGGTGGAGACGATGCCGAAGGCGCGGCCGGCGGCGCCGGGAGGCGCGGCGTTGCGCACTAGCATGTCGCGCGAGGGCGCGATCACGCCGGAGAGAAATCCTGCGGTTGCCATCGTTGCGGTCAGCGCCCAGCCCGGCAGTGTGACCAGCGCGATCAGCAGCACGATTGCCGCGTTGGCGGCAAAGCAGGCGGCGGCGACATAGCCGTGGCGCTCGGTGTGGTCGGCAAGGAAGCCGCCCGCGAGCACGCCGACGGCGCTCGAGGCGAGGAACGCGGTCAGCGCGACGTTGGCGGCGGAGTAGGACGCGCCATAACCGCTCATCAGCGCCACCACGCCGAAATTGTTGATGCCGGCAACCGACAGGCTGAGCAGCGTGAACAGCACGGTGAGCGTGATCAGCGCCGGCGTGATCACCGCCTGCTTCGGCGTGCGCTCGCTGCCGGGCTTTGTCTTGTGCGCGCCGGCATCGGGGATGCTCATCGTCACGAGCAGCAGCGCCACCAGCACGCCGATCGCACCCGCCGCGATCAGCGCACCTGTGCCGCCGGACACGGTGACGAGTGCAGCAACGATCGCCGGCGCAACCGCGCCGCCGAGATAGCCGGCGAACGTGTGGATCGAGAACGCGCGGCCCATCCGCGCCTCATCCATGTGCTCTGCCAGGATGGCGTAATCGGCGGGGTGGTAGACGCTGTTGGCAAGGCCAAGCAGCACGGCGCAGGCGATCAGCGAAGCGTAACTCAGATGCAGCCCGAGCAGGATCAGCGCGAGCCCTCCCAGCGTCAGTCCGCCCAGCAGGATCCGGCGCGCGCCGAAATGGTCGACGAGATAGCCGGTGGGCGCCTGCGTCAGCCCGGACACGACCGCGGAGACCGTGAGCGCAAACCCGAGCTCGACATAGCCGACGCCGAGTTGACCCTTCAGGAACGGAAACAGCATCGGCAGGACCAGCAGATGGAAATGGCTGACCCAATGCGCGATCGAAATCCCGGTCAGCGTGCGCAGCGCGCTGTCCGCCTTGCCTTGCTGCGGTGCAGCGAGAACATCGACCATTGCAGTTCCGTTTCACTCCCGATGGGAGCGCAAACTATCGGGGACAGCGGTTATTTGTCCATGAACGCAGGCGCATGGCAGGTAGCGCGGGTGGGACAGCGGAGAGTGTGGCACTAGCGTCGGATCAATCCCGCAACCCCTCACAATGGCTCGTCATCAGCGCCGTATCTATCGTGCTTCGGTGTGGCGATATCGCCGTCTTCGTAATCGTCGTCGTCGGTCGCGCGCGGCGGCGGAGGCTTTTTCGCCTTGTCGTCGACTGTCTTTGGCGGCTCGCTTGGTTTGGCGGTCTTGGCCATTGTCGTTCCCGGATGGTGATGCGTCATCCGCTTCTACGCGCAAAATATGTGCGGTTCCTGACTTATCTCAAGCCTCGGCTGGCCCTCAGCCGTGCACGATCGGTCCGCCCGCCTTCTTCCAGGCGTCGATGCCGCCGGCGATGTGCGCCGTGTTGGACAATCCGGCTTGCTTCGCTGCGGCCACCGCCATCGCCGAGCGCTCGCCGAAGGCGCAGAAGAACACCACGCGGCGGCCGGTGGCGGCCGCGACCTCGCGCAGCATGCCGCCGGGCTTCAGACTTTCCTCGACGCTCGGATAGGGCGTGTGCAGCGCGCCCTCGAGCATGCCGTGCTTCATCCGCTCGTTGCTCTCGCGCAGATCGACCAGCAGGATATCGGGCCGGCCGAGGACGCGGATCGCCTCGACCGCGCTCAGCGCGCGGCCCTCCTTCTCCAGCTCCTCCTGATGCAGGCCGACATGCATGTTGGCGGGCACCGCCACGTCCATCATCTTCGGATTGGGCAGCTTCAAATTGGCCATCAGCTCGATATATTCATCGACCGAGCGCACCTGGAGGCGCGGATTGTAGCGACGCTCCTCGCCGATGGTGGAGACGGTGTCGCCCTTGTAGTCATGCGCCGGGAACACCATGGTCTCGTCCGGCAGCCTGAGCAGGCGGTTGAAGATCGAATCGTATTGCGCACGCGACGAGCCGTTCTGGAAATCGGTGCGGCCGGTGCCGCGGATCAGCAGCGTGTCGCCGGTGAAGACGCGGTCGCCCATCAGGTAGGAATAGGAATCGTCGGTGTGGCCCGGCGTGTACATCACGTCGAGCGACAGGCCCTCGATGGTCACCTTGTCGCCGTCAGCAACCCGCATCGCCACCACGTCGGCCTTGGTCTGGTCGCCCATCACGGTCATGCAATGGGTGCGGTCGCGCAGCTCGCCGAGGCCGGTGACGTGATCGGCGTGCAGATGGGTATCGACCGCCTTCACCAGCTTGAGGTCGAGCTCGCGCAGCAGCTGGCAATAGCGGTCGACCTTCTCCAGCACAGGATCGAGGATCAGCGCCTCGCCGCCGGGGCGGCTGGCGAGGACGTAACTGTAGGTGCCCGAAACGCTGTCGAAGAGCTGGCGGAAGATCATGGCAAGGCCCGGCGTGAAACTGATTTCGAAATCCTACTACGCTGGCGATTATAAAGAGAAGTAATTCACTGTGTAGACGGAAAAATTTGGAAGATTTTATTCCGGAGGAAGGGGTGGGGGATGGCCGGTCCACAGATTCACTGTGGTCCCTGCGCCCCGTGCGCAATTGCGCACGAGGCAGGGACGACAGCGGAGGGTGTCGCGCCGGCAGCGCCGACCGCCCTAACACTATCCTGCGATGCCCGGATTGCCGTCGACGCCCTTCAGCGTGACGCCTGAGCCGAGCCGCTCCTGAAACATCCGGCCCGAGCGCAGATATTTGGCCACCACGTCCCATACCGGCGCGCCCTGCTGGCCGTTCACCGAGGCCCAGCCCGCGACCTTGTAGCGATGGCTTGCGCTCAGCGCCTTGCCGCCGTTGAGCCTCACATCGGAGATGCGGCTGCCGATAGCGGCATTCGGCGTGCAGGTGTAGCCGAGCCCGCCGGCGCGCACCATGTCGCCGCCTTGCTGGTAATAGGGATCGGCATTGAAGAGATTGTCGCAGATGTCTTCCAGCACGTCCTTGATCTCTGCGCCGGTCATCTCCTGCACATAGGTCTCGGGATAGGTGATCGCGGTCTCCGCGAGCAAATCCTCCATCGTCAGCGGTTGGCCTGGCAGCGCGGTGACGCCCCAGCGGAAGCCCGGCGACAGCGCGATCTCGGCGTCGAGCTCGGTGCGCAGCGCGGCGCAGATCAGCTCGTCGATGGGGCCGGCGAAATTGTCGCGGCGATAGAGCAGGCGGTCAGGCGTTGCGATCCTGTCCGACCAGTCGGCCATGTGCGGCGCGCGGACCCGACCGATCAACTCGGCCATGGCAGGATCGGGTTTCAGCAGCTCGGAATAGACCGGCAGCAGACGATATCTGACGTCGCTGACCTTGCCCTTGTCGAGTGCGAGATCGAGCACTCCCAAGAACTTCCCGTTGGAGCCGGCATTGGTCACGAGCGTCGTACCACCCGCGTTCTTCACCGCGACCGGCTGCGGGATCGCGTCATGGGTATGGCCGCCGAGGATGACGTCGATGCCGGAGACGCGGCTTGCGAGCTTGAGGTCGACATCCATGCCATTGTGCGACAGCAGGATGACGGCATCGACCTTGCCGTTGCCGCGCAAGGCATCGACGTGCTTCTGCAGCTCCTCCTCGCGGATGCCAAAGGTCCAGTCCGGCGTGAACCGCTTGGGATGCGCGATCGGCACGTAGGGAAAAGCCTGGCCGACGATCGCGACGCGATGGCCGCCGAGCTCCCTGATCACGGACGGCTTGAACACGCGCCCGCTCGCCTTGTCGAAGGCGGGGGCATCGTTGAACGCGGCTTCCTCGGTCAGGAAGACGTTCTGCGCCAGAAACTCGCCCTTGAAGCGCTCGAGATTGTCGCGCAGCGCCTGCTCGCCATAGGTGAATTCCCAATGCCCGGTCATCGCCTCGATGCCGAGCAGGTTGGCGACCTCGACCATGTCGCGCCCCTGCATGATGTTGGCAAGCCCCGTGCCCTGCCAGAGATCGCCGCCGTCAACCAGCAGCGAACGTCCTTCGCCGGCGTCGCCGCGCAGCCGATCGATCAGCGTCTTCAGATGGGCGAAGCCGCCGAGCTTGCCGAAGCGCGCCGCTGACTTCTCGAACTCAAGGAAGGTGTAGGCATAGGCATCGGCACTGTCGGCCCGGACCCCGAACCGCTCCAGAAAGGCGCGGCCGACCAGATGCGGCGGCCGGCCCGCCATCTCGCCGACGCCGATATTGACGCTGGGCTCGCGGACATAAACCGGGTTGAGCTGCGCATGGGTGTCGGTGGTGTGCAGGATGCGCGCATTGCCGAACCGTTCGAGGTCGTAAATGCTCGCGGTCTCGGCGCTACGCGCCGGTCTCGGCAGGCTCAGCGATGCTGCGACTATGCCTGCATTCTTAAGGAAATCGCGGCGGCGGATCGCCATCCCAGATTCTCCGCGCCTCTTCTCGGCAGTTCGACGGTTCCACAAGATCTGAGCTTAGCGGATTTCCATCGCCTTCCACGCTTCTTTTTCAGACATGGCCTGGAAGATCGACGCCTTCGCCAGCGCCTCGGCCTCCTTCGCAGCGGTCGTCGCGCGGTCGAAATCGCGGCCGTCCGCGGCGCGCTTCGCCGCCGCCAGCGCCGATACGGTCACGGTCCACTGGTTGCGCATGCCGGCCGCCTCCCTGGAGGCGGCTTCGGCAGCAGCATAGGCCGCTTTGTAATCCGCCTCGTTTGCCGCGCTCGCGGCAGGCGCGAGGCTCAAGGCGAGCAACATGGCGAGGGGAAGTGACCGCTTCATGGCCGTGCTCCCGGCCCCGAGATCGGCAGGCCGTTGGCGACGTAGGAGAGGAAGTATTCGACGTCGCGATATTCGTCCGCCTGCGGCTCCAGCGGAACCGCGCGGGTCTGGCTGTTGCAGGTGACGAAGCGGCGGCTGGTCGTGCCCATGCCGCTCCATTCGGAGCGATAGATCGGCATCGCGTTCAGAATGCCGAGGGCGGGCGCCAGGATCTCGGCGCGGATGCGCTCGCCCGGGCTCTGCACATGGCAGCTCGCGCAGGAGAAGTTCATCTGACCGCGCCGCGTGTAGAAATAGCGCTTGCCGTTCTCGAACGCCGCGAGCGCGCGGGGATCGTCGGGAATTCTGATGTCCATCGGCTTGCCGCGTGAAGTGAAAGCCATGTAGGCGGTCAGCGAGGCCATCTCGTCCTTGACGTAGGAATAGGGCGCCTCGCCATTGGCCTCGCGGCAGCGGTTGAGCGCGAGCTCCAGCGTGACGACCTTGCCTTCCTTCTCGTCGAAATAGGGATAGTTCTGGCGAATGCCGATGCCGCCGTTCGGGAAGCAGTCGGCGTAGCTCTTGCCGTTCTTGAACGGCGTCGCGAACATTTCCTTGCCGGCGTCGAGCGCGAACTCGTAAGGCGGGAATTCTTCCTTCTCCTGCCACTGCCGCTTCATGTCCGCGTTCATCGAATACGGACCGTTGACGAAATCCTCGCGCTTCACATCGGGGAATTTCTGGAAGAAGAAGTTCTGGAACACCTTGGCGTCGGCCGCGGGATCGACCTTGTCGGCCGCGATCACGCGCGGCGAGGCGAGGGTGAGCGCGACCAGCGCGGCGCTCACCGAGCCGAGCACGAGGGCGATGCGGGCCTTCATCACGCGATCTTCGCGGTGATCGTATCCGACCCGCCCTTGTTGTCGGTCCAGCTGATCTTGAGGTCGTCGCCCTTCCTGGCGCCCTTGAAGCTGAACTTGACGTAGGGGTCCTTGGAGACCGCGGTGCCCCAATCGGCGACGAAGACGTCCTTGCCGTTACATTCGAACTTCAGCTCCTGGATGAAATGCGCTGGGATCAGTTCGCCCTTGGCGTCCTTGACGAAGCCGGTGTCCATGGGATGCTGGATCAGCGCCTGCACCTCGGTGATGTCGCCGTTGGATGTTGCGCGCACGCGAATGCTTGATGCCATCGGACCGATCCTCCTAGCCGCCGCAGCCGCCGACAGTGACTTTCACTTCCTTGGTCGCGCTGTAGAGCTTGCCGTCGGCTTCCACGATCGCGGTCAATTTGGTGGTCTTGGCCATCTTCAGGCGGTTGGCGACACCAGGGATCGTGCCGTCCGGAATCCTGTAGGACGCTGCGAGCGCGCTCGGGTTTTCGGCCACGAAGAACGAGATCGAGGTCACCTTGTCGAGCGTCGTCGTCACCGAGATCGGCACGACGCCACCATTCTCGGCGATCTCGGGCGCATCCAGCTTGACCTTGTCGGAGGGCTCGGCGGTCCTGCCATAGAGCGCCTTGATCGCGTCCGCCTCGCCCTTCTGCTTGAACGCTTGCTCCGGGTATTTGTCGTTGGCCGCCGCACGCGCGGGCGCGAACGGCAGGTTGCCGAGGCCAAGCAGCGCGACCGAGGCCGCGCCCTGAAGGATCAGGCGTCGCGTTGCGAGGGGGCGTGGGGTCATCTCGAGTCTCCTGGCGTGCCTGAAATCACAGGGTCTGCAGGAAATCAACGATCGCGCTGATCTCCTGTTCGGTCAAAATCCTGTTCCGGCCGAACGGCGGCATCATGGTCTGCGGATTGCGTTTGGTCTCGTCGAAGACGATCGCGACCAGTTCGTTGCGATCAGGGTATTTTGATTTGATGTCCTTCAGCTCCGGACCGATCGTACCCGGCAGGTCGCCGCCCTTGATTGCATGGCAGGTCAGGCAGTTGCCCTTGCCGCGGTCGAAGGCGAGCCTCTGGCCGTCAGTCACGGCGGATTGCGCCCGCGCGGAGCTTCCGGCAAGGCCGGCGGCGATGGCCAGCAGGACGTAAAGGACGGGCGTCCGGGGAAAGGCGGTCAAGGCGGCATTCCAAGGCGTTATGTCGATGATCTCGTTTACGGAAATATAGTGCTCCAAAGCACAAAGGGCACCGCCTGACAATCAAGACTATGCAGGCGGCAAAATGGAGTTAATATCTTCCGCATTGCAACTAAAGAGATTATTTGTTCGGCGGATTCAGGCCCCGGGGCGCGGGCCGGCTGTTTTCAGGGCGTTTGGGCACTCATGCTGTTTTTATCTCGTTCTCGTTTTCAAGGGGACCACAATTGGCTGAATATGTCGTCGAATTTGGCAGGGACGGCGGACGGGTCGAGTCGGACGGGCGGCTCGATGCGCCTGCATTTCATCGCAATCACGAATCGCTCTGGGCGGCGCTGGAAAAGCATCTCGCCGGCCTGACTGGCAACGTGGTCGAGCTCGGCAGCGGAACCGGACAGCACGTGGTCCATTTCGCGCGGCACACCCCCGGCCTGATCTGGTGGCCGAGCGACCTCAACCAGCGCCACCTCAGGAGCATCGAAGCCTGGCGCGTTCATTCGGGCCTGCAGAACATCCGCAGTCCCTTGCGGATCGACCTCGCCGATCCCGACTGGTGTCCGGAGCTGAAAAACGGCCAGGTGCCGACCAGCTTCGCCGCATTGTTCTGCGCCAACGTCATCCACATCGCGCCGTGGAGCGTGGCCGAAGGCCTGTTCGCCGGCGCCGGCCGCTATCTGCGCGCCGACGGCAAGCTGTTGCTCTACGGTCCGTTCAAGCGCGACGGCAAGCACACCGCGCTCAGCAACGCCGTGTTCGACACCTCCTTGCGTGAGGGCAACCCCGACTGGGGCGTGCGCGATATCAGCGACGTCGAGACGCTCGCGCGCGGCGCGCGCCTGGGTCTGGTCGATACGATCGACATGCCCGCGAACAATCTGACGCTGGTGTTTTCGCGCCAACCGCGATGACGGTGCGCTCCCTCCCACGCTTGCGGGGGAGGGTTGGGGAGAGGGTGTCTCCACAACGGGGCAATCCTCCCTTAGAGGAGAAAGCCCTCACCCGCGGTGCTCAGGCGCGCAAGTGCGCTGCCGAGCACGTCGACCTTTCCCGCAAGCAAGCAGGAGAGGTGCACCACCTGCTGGGCTCGCGCTGATCAAGCCGACGGGGCCGCTACACCTCGCCGTCCCGCCACCCGATCTTGTCCTTCAAGAACCGGAAACCGATCACCTCAAACCCCGCGCGCTCCTTGTTGTCCTTGCCGTAGCCGTGGCCGCCCGCCGCCGGCTCGTAGAACCAGGCCTCGTAGCCCATCGCCTGGAGCTTTGCCGCCATCTTGCGCGCGTGGCCGGGATGGACGCGGTCGTCGCGGCGTGTGGTGGCGATCAGGATCGGCGGATAGGGCAGGCCGGCTTTGACGTTGTGATAGGCCGAGTAGGTCTTCAGCCACTCCCATTCATCCGGCTTGTCGGGATCGCCATATTCCGCGATCCAGCTCGCGCCCGCGAGCAGCTTGGTGTAGCGGCGCATGTCGATCAGCGGGATGGTGCAGAAAAGCGCACCGAAGCGCTCGGGGTATCGCACCAGCATGTTGGTGATGAGGATGCCGCCGTTCGACCCGCCTTGCGCCGCGATGCGCTTCGGCCTAGTCACGCCGCGGCGCACGAGATCGGCGGCCACGGCGGCGAAATCGTCGTGCGACAATTTCTTGCCGGCGAGCCGGCCGGCATCATGCCAGCGCGTGCCGAACTCGCCGCCGCCGCGCAAATTCGCCTGTACCGTGGTGCCGCCGCGCTCCAGCCACAGCTTGCCGAGCGACGGATTGTAGTACGGCTTCACCGAATGGGCGAAGCCGCCATAGGCACTCATGTAGACCGGCGCATCGCCGGTCTCCCGCGCGGGTCCGGTCTGCACATAGGGAATGCGTTCGCAGTCGATCGAGATCGCCTCGTGCTGCGTCACCACGAGACCATCCGCTGTGAACGTCTTGGGCGCCTGCTTCAGCACGGTCGGGCTTGCTACGCCGCGCTCGATCAACAGCAGCGACGGCGGCGTCAGCGGGTCCTGCACATTGGCGAGCAGATCGCCGTTGCTTTCGGAGGGATGGCGATCGAGCGGCCAGATGTCGACGACGCCGATCTGCGGGAGGCCGGGAAGCGACTCGCGGCTCCAGCCGTGAGGGGATGGCGTGCAGATCTCGAATTGCGGCTTGAGTTCGTCGAGGATCGACAGCACCAGCCTGCCGCCCGCCCAGAACAGGCCTTGCAAGGCGCGCCGCGGTTCAGGTTCGAACAGGACCACAAAATCGCGGCTGCCGGCGAGGAACGCCGAGAGCGACATGCCGAGCACGGTGTCGGTGGCATAGCTTCGGCCTTCGACCGCCCAGTCCGCGCGCAGCTTCATCGCGAACCAGTCGCCATGGGCCTGCATCCAGACGCCGGTCGGCAGGTCGAGCTTCGTCGTCGCACCAAGCGCATCGCGCAGCCAGATGGTGTGGTTGAAGAAGTCGATCTGGTCGATGATCCAGACCCGCGGCGCCGAGCCGGTGTCGTCGGCCATGCCGGAGAGCGCCATGTGATCTGCGGTGGTCTCGAGGATCACCTCCGCCTGGTCGACCGGCTGGCCGCGCCGCCACAGCCGAACGGTTCGCGAATAGCCGGAGCTCGTCGCCATGCCCTCGCCATGGGCGCTGGACAGCAGCAGCGTGTCGGCATCGAGCCAGTCGGCGCCGCCCTTGGCTTCCGGCAGCACAAAGCCTTCTGCAACGAAGTTCTTGGTGTCGAGGTCGAACTCCCGCAACGTCACGGCATCACTGCCGCCGCGTGACAGGCCCAGGATGGCCCGCGAGCTTCCCGGCATCGTGGTGATGGAGCTCAGCAGCCAGTCCTCGTCCTCGCGTGTAGCGAGCTGGTCGATATCCAGCATGGTCTCCCACGCCGGCTCGGCTTTGCGAAACTCCGCCAGCGTGGTGCGCCGCCACAGGCCGCGCGGGTTGACGGCGTCCTTCCAGAGATTGTGCAAACCATCGCCGCGCCGGCTGACATAGGGAATGTTATCCGGCCGGTCGTAGATCGCCGCGAGGATGTCGCGGTCGCGCTCGAAGGCCTTTCCACCAAACGCGTCGAGCGTCAGCCGGTTCTGCCGTTCGACGAAGGCGAGTGCGCGCTCGCCTTCGATCTCCTCCAGCCACAACCAGGGATCGTCGTCGGGAGCGCTGAGCGTGGGCCTGTCGTCGACGGACATGAACGAAACTCCGAAAGAATGCGGCGGATAGGATTTGATCGAGCGCAAGCCGTCAAGAGCGCGGCCGGCTATCATCCCGCTGATTGCGTCAGGGGCATGGCCCGCGCCCGTTTGCGCCGGTTGCCCGCCCTCCCGCACCGCTCCATAGTGCCGGGAATCAACAGAACCCCTTTAAAGACCTTCGGGCGGAAATGCCGATGTTGGACGTGACTTCAGCCAATGAGATCGACGCCGACGCGCGCGTGCGTGCCAATGTGGTGCGCCTCGCCGCGGCGCAGGCGCTGACCGGCGCCAACTCGGCGGTGATCTTCGCCACGGGCGCGATCGTCGGCGCCACGCTCGCGCCCGACATGTCGTTCGCGACCGTGCCGATCTCGATGTACGTGGTGGGCCTCGCCGCCGGCACGTTGCCGACCGGCGCGATCTCGCGCCGTTTCGGCCGCCGCGTTGCCTTCGTCATCGGCACCGCTTTGGGCGCGCTCACCGGCCTGCTCGGCTCGTTTGCGATCCTGCACGACTCGTTCGCGCTGTTTTGTCTTGCGACCTTTCTCGGCGGCCTCTACGGCGCGGTCGCGCAGTCCTATCGCTTCGCCGCAGCCGATGGCGCCAGCGCGGCCTACCGGCCGAAAGCGGTGTCCTGGGTGATGGCCGGCGGCGTGTTTGCCGGCGTGCTCGGTCCGCAGCTCGTGCAATGGACCATGGATGTCTGGCAGCCTTATCTGTTCGCTTTTAGCTTCCTGGTGCAGGCTGCGGTCGCGCTGATCGCGATGGGCATCGTCGCCGGCGTCGACATGCCGAAGCCGGCACCGGCCGACCTGCATGGCGGACGGCCGCTTCTCACCATCGTGACCCAGCCGCGCTTCATCGCGGCGGCACTGTGCGGCATCGTCTCCTATCCCATGATGAACCTGGTGATGACCTCGGCGCCGCTCGCCATGAAGCTGTGCGGCCTCAGCGTGTCCGATTCCAATTTCGGCATTCAGTGGCACATCGTCGCGATGTACGGTCCGAGCTTCTTCACCGGTGCGCTGATCGCCCGCGTCGGCGCGCCGAAGATCGTCGCCGCCGGCCTTCTGCTCGAGGCCGGCGCCGCCACGATCGGCCTCTCCGGCATCACTGCGATGCATTTCTGGGCCACGCTGATCGTGCTCGGCGTCGGCTGGAATTTCTCCTTCATCGGCGCCTCCGCGCTGGTGCTGGAGACGCACCGCCCGCAGGAGCGCAACAAGGTGCAGGCCTTCAACGATTTCCTCGTGTTCGGCATGATGGCGATCGGCTCGTTCTCTTCCGGGCAGCTGCTTGCCAATTACGGCTGGTCCGCGGTGAACATGGTGGTGTTCCCGCCCGTGGTGCTCGGCCTCGTCGTGCTCTCGCTCGTCTCGTATGCGCGCCGTCGCAAGGCGCGGCTTGAGGCCGCGATGGGCGAGTTCCCGGACGCGATCTGATTGGCGGGAGGCTGTCAGCAGCGTTGATACTTCGATCGCTGTCGAAGTGATTTTCTGGTCCCGCACCGTTACATGATGCTCGTCATGGACCCGGCGCGGGGACAGCGAAGGAAAAGCGCAAATGCTCGACAATCCCCGGCAGGACCCTCGCATCGACGAATCCTCCCGCCGCTACGAAGGCTGGCGCATCGTCGCGGTCTGCTTCCTGCTCGCGACCTTCGGCTGGGGGCTCGGCTTCTACGGCCAGAGTGTCTATGTCGCCGAGCTGCAGCGCGCGCGGGGTTGGCCGACGTCGCTGATCTCCTCCGGCACCACGTTCTTTTACTTGTTCGGTGCGCTGCTCGTCGTCTTCGTCGGCGAAGCCGTCCGGACATATGGCCCGCGCATCTGCCTGATTGCCGGCACGCTGGCGATGGCCGCGGCGGCGGTCGCGATCGGCGCGGTGCGCGAGCCCTGGCAGCTCTATCTCGCGAACGCCGTGCTCGCCTTCGGCTGGGCCGGCACCAGTCTCGCCATGATCACCAACACCATCAGCCTGTGGTTCGACCAGAAGCGCGGCATGGCGATCAGTCTGGCGCTGAATGGCGCCAGCTTTGGCGGCATCGTCGGCGTGCCGCTGCTGGTGGTGCTGATCGGCCATATCGGCTTCGCCGGCGCAATGTACGCCGCCGCCGGCGCCATGCTGGTGCTGCTGCTGCCGGTGATCCTCTTTCTCGTCGGCCGCCCGCCCGATCTTCACGGCTGGCATGCGGCGGCGAGACCAAAGCCGCAATCGTCGGCGCAGATCCGCGCATGGGCGCTGCGCGACGTCGGCTTTCTCACGGTGACCATCGCCTTTGCCTTGGTGTTGTTCGCGCAGGTCGGCTTCATCGTGCACCTGATCTCGTTCCTCGATCCGGTGATCGGCCGCGAGCGCGCCGCAGTCGCGGTCGCCGTGCTGACTGCGATGGCGGTGGTCGGCCGCGTGTTGTTCTCGATGGTGATCGACCGCCTCAACCAGCGGCTGGCCTCGGCGCTGTCGTTCCTGAGCCAGGCGGCGGCGCTTCTCGTCGTCATCAACCTGCACAACGACTATGTGCTGATCGCGGCCTGCGCGGTGTTCGGCTTCTCGGTCGGCAACCTCATCACGCTGCCCTCGCTGATCGTGCAGCGGGAGTTCGACAGTGCCTCGTTCGGCGTGCTGATCAGCCTGAATACGGCGATCAACCAGGTGACCTACGCGTTCGGCCCTGGCGTCGTCGGCTTCCTGCGCGATTGGTCCGGCGGCTATTCGCTGCCGTTCTATCTGTGCGTTGCGCTGGAGGTGGTAGCGGCGGGGCTGATCATGGTGCGCGGCAAAGCGAAGCTCTCGTAGGGTGGGCAAAGGCGCGCAGCGCCGTGCCTACCATCTCATTCTCCGTTCGTGCTGAGAGGATGGTGGGCACGCTTCGCTTTGCCCACCCTACGAGACTAACCCTGCCGCTGCTTCAACAACCCCTCGACATCCAGCCTCTTCGTAAACATCGCGAGCTTGCCATCCGCCCCGAACGGCCACTGCTCCCTGGGCTTGTCCCAATACAGCTCCACGCCATTCTCGTCAGGATCGCGCAAATACAACGCCTCGGACACGCCGTGGTCGCTCGCGCCGTCGAGTGCGATGCCTGCCGACAGCACCCGATGCAGCGCATCCGCCAACGCGGGCCGCGTCGGATAGAGGATCGCGGTGTGGAACAGCCCCGTCGTGCCGGGCGGTGGCGGCGAGCCGCCCTTGCTCTCCCAGGTGTTGAGCCCGATGTGGTGATGATAGCCTCCGGCGGAGATGAAGGCCGCGCCCGAGCCCATCCGCTGCATCAGCTCGAAGCCGAGCACGCCGCAATAGAAGCCGAGCGCACGATCGAGATCGGCGACCTTGAGGTGGACGTGGCCGATCCTGGTGCCGGCGGCGACGGCTGGGTTCTGCGACATGGTGGTGCTCCGTTGACGAACTCCACATAGGCCCGGCTTCGGGACGGCGCTACCAGCCTATCCCGAAACCCATCGTTTCCGGATACGAAACTAGGACAGCTCCGGCACCTCTCCCTCCGGCAGCTCGAACGCGAACGTGTTCAGCGTCATCGACACCATCGTGTAATAGCCGCACAGCCCGATCACCTCGACCACGCCGCGTTCGCCGAGCAGCTTCACCGCCTCGTCGTAGAGCCCCTTCTCGACGCCGTGGCCCTCGTGCAGCGATTTTGCGAGATCGTAGATCATCTTGCCCTTGGGATCGTCGAACGCCGGCGTGCGTCGGTCGCGGATCGCGTCGATAATCTCTGGCTTCATGCCGCCGGCCAGCGCGAGGCGCTTGTGCGCATACCATTCGTAATGCGCGGTCCAGTGCCGCGCGGTCACCAGGATCGCGATCTCCGAAAGCTTGGCCGGGAAAATCGTGTCGTAGCGCAGCACCTCGCCGAGCCGCGTGGCGTGACGGGCCATGTCGGGGCTGTTGAGCCAGGCCATCATCGGCGCCGGCGGCTTGCCGCGCTTGCCGGCAATCGATTCGTCATAGGTCTGCCGCTGGCTCTCGTTCATTTCGCCAGGCGAAAGAAGCTTCAGGCGCATTGTTGTTTCCTCTTTGTTTTCAAGCTCGCCGTCGCCGCGACTATAGCCGAATGCAGCCTGCGGAAGTGGTTGAATTCCACGGGGCGATGGCTCAGAGTCGCACCCAACAAGTTGTGATGATGGAAACGACCATGAGCGACACCGAGACCGCCGATCTCGAGAAATTCCGCAACGAGACGCGTGCCTGGCTGGAAGCCAATTGCCCGCCGGAGATGCGCAAGCCCGCAACATCCGACGCCGACGTGTTCTGGGGCGGACGCAACACGAAATTCGCCTCCGAGCCGCAGCGCATCTGGTTCGAGCGTATGCGCGACAAGGGCTGGACCGTGCCGGACTGGCCCAGGGAATACGGCGGCGGTGGCCTCAGCGCCGCCGAGCACAAGGTGCTGCGCGCCGAGATGGGACGAATCGGCGCGCGTCCGCCGCTGTCGAGTTTCGGCATCTGGATGCTCGGGCCGGCGCTGCTGAAATACGGCAACGAGGCGCAGAAGAAAGAGCACCTGCCGAAAATCGCGGCGGGCCTGATCCGCTGGTGCCAGGGCTATTCCGAGCCGAACGCCGGCTCCGATCTCGCCTCACTGCAGACCCGCGCCGAAAGCGACGGCGACGATTTCGTCATCACCGGCCAGAAGATATGGACCTCCTACGCCAACTACGCCGACTGGATCTTCTGCCTCGTCCGCACCGATCCCGCCGCCAAGAAGCACGACGGCATCAGCTTCATCCTGTTCGACATGACCTCGAAGGGCGTGACGACCAAGCCGATCCTGCTGATCTCGGGCTATTCGCCGTTCTGCGAAACCTTCTTCGACGGTGTCCGCGTGCCGAAATCGCATGTGGTCGGTACCGTCAATCGCGGTTGGGACGTCGCGAAATATCTGCTCCAGCACGAGCGCGCGATGATCTCCGGGATGGGCGAGCGCGGCGTCGGCCGCCCGCTCGGCCAGATCGCCGCCGACTCCGTCGGCTCCGATGGGCAAGGCAAGCTCGATGATGCGATGCTGCGCGGCAAGATCGCCAGCTTCGACGTTGATGAAGCCGCTCTTGCCGCCTGCGCCGAGCGGGCCGTCGATCTCGCCAAGGCCGGGCAGGCGCATCCGGCGTTCTCGTCGGCGATGAAGTACTACGGCACCGAGCTCAACAAGCGCCGCTACGAGATCCTGATGTCCGCCGGCGGTGTCGATGCGCTGGAATGGGAGAGTGAGCGTTCGAAGCAGGGTGCCCGCCCGCGCGCCTGGCTGCGCACCAAGGCCAACTCGATCGAGGGCGGCACCACGGAGGTGATGCTCGGCATCGTCGCCAAGCGCATTTTGGATCTGCCGGGGGCGTGAGCCGCGCTCTCACCACCCGTCATTCCGGGGCGCCGCGAAAGCGGCGAGCCCGGAATCCATAACCACGAATCGGGATTATGGATTCCGGGCCTGGCCCTGCGGGCCATCCCGGAATGACGACGACCAATTAGATTTCTCATCGGAAACACGCACATGGCCCTCGTCCTCACCGAAGAACAATCGATGCTCCGCGACTCAGCGCGCGGGCTGATCAGCGACAAGGCGCCGGTCTCGCATTTGCGATCCCTGCGCGACTCCAAGGATCCTACCGGTTTCTCCAAGGAGTTGTGGCACTCCTTCGCCGAGATGGGCTTTGCCGGCCTGCTCGTGCCGGAGGAGTTCGGCGGCAGCGGTCTCGGCTTCATGGAAGCCGGAATCGTCATGGAGGAAATCGGGCGCACCTTGATGCCGTCGCCCTTCCTCGCCACCAGCGTGGTCGCGGCATCGGCGCTGAACCGCGGCGGCAACGCCGCGCAGAGGTCGGAGTACTTGCCGAAGGTTTCCAACGGCTCACTGCTCGCGACGCTTGCGATCGACGAGGGCGCAAAGCATCGCCCGCTCCAGACCAGCCTTCAGGCCGTGCGCGCCGGCAACGGCTTCAAGCTCTCGGGCGCCAAGGCGCTGGTCGTTGACGGCCACGTCGCCGATCTCGTCATCGTCGCCGCGCGCACCGCGGGCTCCGCCGGCGAGCGCGACGGCCTGACGCTGTTCCTGGTCAATCCCAGGGCCAAGGGTGTTTCGATCGAGCGCACCATCATGGTCGACGCGCACAATGCGGCGCGGATCGAGCTTGCCAATGTCGAGGTCAATGCCGACAGCGTGCTCGGCGAGGTCGACCAGGGCTCCGCCCTGCTCGACGGCGTGCTCGACATCGGTCGCGGCGCAGTCGCAGCCGAAATGGTCGGCCTCAGCGAAGAGGTGTTCAACCGCACCGTCGAGTACCTCAAGAACAGAAAACAGTTCGGCAAGCTGATCGGCGAATTCCAGGCGCTGCAGCACCGTGCCGCCGAGCTCTATGTCGACATCGAGATCACCCGCGCCGCCACCATGAAGGCGCTGCAGGCGCTGGATGCCGATGTCGCCAAGGCCGCCTCAGCCGTCGCGGTCGCCAAGGCCCGCGCCGGCACCACCGCCACCCGCGCGGTGCAGGAAGGCGTGCAGATGCATGGCGGCATGGGCATGACCGACCAGTTCGACATCGGCTTCTTCATGAAGCGCGCGCGGGTCTGCGAGGAATTGTTCGGCGATGCGAACTACCACACCGAGCAGCTGGCGCGGGCGCGGGGGTATTGAGGCGGGCGGCGGCCCCCGCATATCGCTTCGCTCATGCGGGCTACGCCAGCAGGGTAAGCCGTCATGGCCGGGCTTGTCCCGGCCATCCACGTTCTTAGCGGCCTCAGAAACGTGGATGCCCGGGACAAGCCCGGGCATGACGTTGGAGAATGCAGCTTTCGTCGAGCGAAAGACTTACCGCATCGGCGGCGCGTACTGCACGCCACCCGCATTCCACAGCTGGTTCATTCCGCGCGGGATCTTCAGCTTGGACTTCTCGCCGATGTTGCGCTCGTACATCTCGCCGTAGTTTCCGACATGGCGGATGATGCGGACGACCCAGTCCTTGGTGAGGCCGAGCTGCTCGCCGTAATTGCCCTCGGTGCCGACCAGCCGCATCACGTCCGGCTTTTTCGACTTCAGGGCTTCGTCGATGTTCTCCGAGGTGACGCCGAGCTCTTCGGCGTTGATCATCGCGTAGAGCGTCCACTTCACGATCATCATCCAGTCGTCGTCGCGCTGGCGCACGACCGGGGCAAGCGGCTCCTTGGAGATCATGTCCGGCAGGATCATGTGGTCGCCGGGCTTCGACAGGTTCAGCCGCAGCGCGTAGAGCTGGGAGACGTCGGCGGAGAGCGTGTCGCACTTGCCGGTGTCGTAGGCTTTCACTACGTCGTCGAGCTTGTCGAACTTCACCTCTTCGTACTTCATGTTATTGGCACGGAAGTAGTCGGCGACATTGAGTGCCGTCGTGGTGCCGGACTGGACGCAGACCTTGCTGTCGGTCAGGTCCAGCGAGGTCTCCTTGTTGCGCGCGCGCGGCAGCATGAAGCCTGCGCCGTCGTAATAGGCGACCGCCGGGAAATAGAGGTCGTAATCGAGCTCACGCGCCATGCTCCAGGTCGAGTTGCGCGAGAGGATGTCCACCTTCCGGCTCTGCAGTTCCTTGAAGCGCTCGCCGGCGTCGAGCGGAACGAACTTCGCCTTGCCCGGATCGTTGAAGATCGCCGAGGCGACCGCACGGCAGAAATCGACGTCGAAGCCGGTCCAGTTGCCCTTGTCGTCGGGAATCGAGAAGCCCGGCAAGCCCTTGTTGACGCCGCACAGCACTTCGCCGCGGCGAACGGTGCGCTTCAGGGTGCGGGTATCGTAGAATTCGTAGATGATGGCCAGAACGGCGACCAGCACGGCGACCGCGAGCCCGATCAGCAGGCCGCCTCGAAAAGTGCGCATCATGTTGCTCTCTCGAAAAATCGGGAAAAGGAATTGGGAAGAAGGCGACGAGCATGATCCGGAGGATCATGCTCGGATCAAAAGCCTCAGAGTTCGGGCTTCTGCCGGATCACCACCTTGGTGCCGACGGGGACGCGATCGTAGAGATCGGCGACGTCCCGGTTGACCAGTCGGAAGCAGCCCGAGGACACCTTGGTGCCGATCGTGTCGGGCCGATTGGTGCCGTGGATGCGGTAGACCGTGGTGCCCAAATACATGGCGCGGGCGCCGAGCGGATTGCCGGGGCCGCCGGCCATGAAGCGCGGCAGATAGGGCTGGCGCTGGATCATCTCCGGCGGCGGCGTCCAGTCCGGCCATTCCTTCTTGTTGGTGATGTTCACCAGGCCCTGCCACTGGAAGCCGTCGCGGCCGACGCCGATGCCGTAGCGGATCGCGCGGCCGCCGGGCTGGACCAGATAGAGATGCCGTTCGGCGGTCGAGATGATGAGCGTGCCGGGCGCTTCGGTGGTGCGGAAGTAGACGACCTGCTTCTGCCATTCCGGATCGAGCTCATAGGCGTCGTCAGCGACCAGGCCTGGCTCGTCGCCGCGGTCGGGCTGCTGGGCGTAAGCATGGGGCGCGGCCAGCATCAGGCCGATCGCAACCACAAACATCCCGGTCAGGCGACGAAAATCCGTCATTTCAAGTTCTCCCCGCGGCCAAGGCCAAAATCATCTGGAACCATCAAATCTCAGGGCCATCTTCATGGCAAGT
Organism: Bradyrhizobium sp. A5; assembly: GCF_042076515.1. NCBI lineage: Bacteria > Pseudomonadati > Pseudomonadota > Alphaproteobacteria > Hyphomicrobiales > Nitrobacteraceae > Bradyrhizobium > Bradyrhizobium sp. A5. The sequence continues at coordinate 385,886 of NZ_CP148990.1, forward strand.
TCAAGGCACTGTTAGATGATATGTCACGAGAATGCTTTGGTTTTTTGACCGGCCCTTCGCAATGCCACAAACAGGGGATGGCGCGAAAAGCAGTGTCGGCGACATTCCTCCGGGGATGCCCTGTCGAATCTGCATCCGTCATGCCCGGGCTTGTCCCGGGCATCCACGTTCTTCGCGCGGCGTGGCAGAGACGTGGATGGCCGGGACGAATGCCATGACGGCGTGGAGCCAGTCGGGGCTAAATCTTGTTGCTCTCGCGCGCAATCCCCAGCCGCCGCACGATCTCCGTCCCGACGGCACGAGCCTCGATCCTCGACCCGATCCGAGGGCTGCGAAAGCGTCGCCCCGAGCGCAATCGGATCGTGACGATGCAGTGCTCGTCCTCGGACCGGCCGCGGCGGTCGACTGAGATCGTCTTCACCTGGTTCCCCTCGATATGGTCTGCGCGCGGCGTGCCGTCGCCCCACAGGCGTTCGACGCGGATATCGCCCTCGCGGATGATCCAGAACGCGCCGGTGACGAGGTTGGCGTATCTGTAAACCGCGAACGCGGCGAGCGCGCCGAGCGGCAGCAGCAGGAGATCGACATGGCTGGGCGGCCATCCGCGCCAGAGCTTGTAGGCGTAGGGCACGGCGCACAGCGCGACTGCGATCAGCGCGACGATCCTGATGTCCCGCGCGGAAAATGCTTCGAGCGGCTCGCCGAGATGCATCTCGGCATTGCTGGCATCGAGCGGATTGACCGGCTCCTCGACATTGGGGACGTCGAACTGCGCGGCGATCCGGGCCACGGTGTCACGAACATGGGTGACGTCGGAGATCGGCGGCGACGTCAGGCGCTCCCCCGAGACAAGCGTGAAGACGAGCTGAAAGCGGGCCTTCACCCGCCTGCTGCCAGGAACCTGCAATCCGCTGATGTCGTCCTTCGCGACGATCCGCGTGCGGAGCTTCCCGAACGGACTTTGTTGCCCGATCAGGATTTCGTTTGGTGTGATGATCCACACCACCGCCGGCGCCAGCATGATGCCGACGACGAATCCCGCTCCCACCAGCAGCGCGACCACGGAGATGACGATTTCCAGGGTGTCGTGCGTGAACAGGCCCGGCGTGAAGCACAGCGCGACGGCGGCCGCAAAGCCGGACATGACCAGCCGCTGCGCGATCGAGGCGCCTTCACGAAGGCGAATGTCGGTGCTGGTGGTCGTGTCGTCCATTGCGGGCGGCTGATTTCGAGGTCGCGAAACTCCACGGACGGGTCCGCGGAGTCAAGCAACAACGGCGGCATCACGACCTGGTTGCTCTCGTCGTTCCGCCCTCGTCGTCGTGCCGGAAACGATCCGGCTGGCGACAGGGCCGATCATTTCGGCGCAAGCCACAGTCTGAGACCGAATGAAATCACGGTGACGGCGCCCACGCCCCCGAGCCAGAGAACGGCGAACCATATCAGCCGTCGCCCCAGCTGCCTTGCCTCAGCTTCGCGCGGCATCAGTGATAACCGCTCCCGGCCCGGACCTTGCCGCGGAACACCCAATAGGCCCAGCCGGTGTAGCCGAGAATCAGCGGCACCAGCCCGGCCACGCCGACGAGCATGAAGATCTGGCTGTTCTGCGGCGCGGACGCCTGCCAGATCGTGATGCTCTGCGGCACGATGAAGGGATACATGCTGATGCCCAGCCCGGCATAGGACAGCGCGAACAATGCCAGCACGAGAAAGAACGGCCGGGAGTCCTGCTTTTGCCCGAGGCTGCGCATCAGGAGTGCGGTGACGGCGGCGACCGCGATCGGCACCGGCGCGGCCAGGGCGACGTTCGGCCAGGCGAACCAACGCTGCGCGTATTGAATGCTGAGAAACGGCGTGGCGATGCTGACCAGTGCGATCGCCGCAAGCATCGCGAACAGCAGAACCCAGCTCAGCCGGTAGGCCTTCTCGCGCAGCGCGCCCTCGGTCTTCAGGATGAGCCAGGTGGCGCCCAGCAAGGAATAGCCGATCACCAGGGCAACTCCCGTCAGCAGGCTGAACGGCGTCAGCCAGTCCCACCAGCCGCCGGCATAGTGACGCCCCTCGACCTGCACGCCCTGCAGGATGGCGCCGAGGGCGACGCCCTGCGCCAGCGTGGCCAGCAACGATCCCAAGGCAAAGGCAACGTCCCAGCGGTTTCGTGCCGCGGTGGTGCGCCAGCGGAATTCGAAGGCGACACCGCGGAAGACCAGCCCGATCAGCATCGCGATCATCGGTGTATAGAGCGCCGGCATCAGCACCGCATAGGCGAGCGGAAAGGCCGCCATCAGGCCGCCGCCGCCCAGCACCAGCCAGGTCTCGTTGCCATCCCAGACCGGCGCCACGCTGTTCATCATGACGTCACGATCGGCCTTGGCGGGAAACAGGGGAAACAGCATGCCGAGGCCGAGATCGAATCCGTCCATCACGACATAGACGAACACCGCGAAGGCGATGATGAACGCCCAGAGGGTGGTGAGGTCGATGGCGGCGATCATGACAACGCCCCCTGTCCCGCCACGCCCGAGGCCGGGGTGATGCCAGCAGCGCGCGCGGGCATGTCGCCGCTTGGCCCCTGCTCGCCCTGATGGGGCGAAGCCGCCATCAGGCGCAGAATGTAAATGGCCCCCGCCGCGAACACGATGAAATAGACGATGACGAAGGCCAGCAGTGACGAGCCCACAGCGGGCGCGGCCAGTGGGGAGGCGGCGTCCGCGGTTCGCAACAGGCCGTAGACCGTGAAAGGCTGCCGGCCGGTCTCTGTCGTGATCCAGCCCGCAAGCACGGCGATGAAACCCGCCGGCCCCATCGTCAGCGCGAAGATGTGCAGCGGCCGGGAATCGAACAGGGTGCGGCGCCAGCGCGTCCACAGGCTGAACAGCCCGAGCCCGAAGATCAGGAAGCCCAGCGCGATCATGATGCGGAACGACCAGAAGGTGATCGGGACCGGCGGCCAGTTTTCGCGCGGCACGGTGTCGAGGCCCGCGAGCGGCGCATCGAGCGAATGTTTCAGGATCAGAGAGGACAGTTTCGGAATCTGGATCGCGTAGTCGACCCGGCCGGTGGCCTGATCCGGCAGGCCGAACAGAATCAGCGGCGCACCGTCCTTGTGGCTCTGGTAGTGCCCTTCCATCGCCATGACCTTTGCCGGTTGATGCTCGAGCGTGTTGAGCCCGTGCTGGTCGCCGGCCAGGATCTGGATCGGCGCGACCAGCGCCGCCATCCACATCGCCATCGAGAACATCACCCGGGGACCGGGCAGATGCGGGTCGCGAAGCAGGTGATAGGCGCCGACCGCGCCGACCACGAGCGACGTCGTCAGGTAGGCGGCGAGCACCATATGCACGAGCCGGTAGGGGAAGGACGGATTGAAGATCACCTTGAACCAGTCGGCGACCACGAACTGGCCATCGGCATTGACGGCGTAGCCCGTCGGGGTCTGCATCCACGAATTGGCGGAGAGAATCCAGAACGCCGAAATCAGCGTGCCGATCGCGACCATCAACGTTGCGAAAAAGTGCAGCCGCGGGCCGACGCGTTCGAGACCGAACAGCATGACGCCGAGGAAGCCGGCCTCGAGGAAGAATGCGGTCAGCACCTCGTAGGCCATCAGGGGGCCGATGACCGGTCCGGTCTTGTCGGCAAATGCCGACCAGTTGGTCCCGAACTGGTAGGACATCACGATGCCCGACACCACGCCCATGCCGAATGCGATCGCGAAGATCTTCAGCCAATAGTGGAACAGGTTGATGAAGACCTCGCGGCCGGTCCACAGCCAGAGGGCCTCCAGCACCGCAAGATAACTTGCAAGGCCGATCGAGAACGCCGGAAACACGATGTGGAACGACATCGTGAAGGCAAATTGCGCTCGTGCGAGCACGATGGGATCAAGGTTCGATAGCATCGGCGCTCCCGTCACAACGCGACAAGTTGTGGGCTGCGGGGGCGCCGATCTGGCTGCTCAGCTATACCATCGCGCCCGGCCTATGCATGATGACTCACGCCGGGCTCTTGTCCTATAGGACTCTTTGTCTAACCTGTACGACATCAGCCATTCGCATTCAGCAGCCGCGCCACGGTGCGGTCGATCTCATCGTAGCGGCCTTCGCCCGCGTGCTGAAATACGATCCTGCCGTTCTGGTCGATGATGTATTGCGCCGGCCAATACTGGTTCCGGTAGGCGTTCCAGGTCCTGGACTCATTGTCCTGCGCCACCGGATAGGTGATGCCGTGGCGCTTCAGCGCGGCCTGGACGTTGGACGCGGAGCGCTCGAACGGAAATTCCGGCGTGTGCACGCCGATCACGACGAGGCCCTTGTCCTTGTATTTGGCATAGAGGTCGGTGACGTGCGGCAGCGTGTTGACGCAGTTGACGCAGCCATAGGTCCAGAAGTCGACCAGCACGACCTTGCCGCGCAGGTCGGCGATGCCAAGCGGTTTCGAGTTGAACCAGTTGGTGATGCCGGTGAAATCGGGCGCGCTCCCCTGGCTGGCGGCCGCGACGGTGATCGGCTTTGCGGGCGCTGCCTCGTCACAGATGCCGGGGATGGCGGTGCCGGTCAGGGCGAAGCCGATCAGCGAGGCAGACACGGCGAGCAGTTTCAGGGTCATGGAAGCGTCCTCCGTTGAGATGGGAAGCGATCACAGGCCGATCTGGCCGGTGGGATAGAATCCGGTGAGCCACGCCACGATCAGCGTGTCGTATTGGAAATAGGCGGCGACCGCGAAGCCGATCACGACGACGCCAAAACCCTGCTGCAGCCGCGGCGAGATCCGCGCGAGGCTGCGCACGCGCGTGGTCGCGGCCTGTCCGCCATAGGCGATCGCCAGCATCGGGATGGCGGCGCCGATGGCGTAGGCGACCAGCAGCGTGCCGGCCCAGCTCGCGTTCTTCGTCGTCGCGACCAGCGTCAGGATCGAGCCGAGCACGGGGCCGGCGCAGGGCGTCCAGACCAGCCGAGCACCAGCCCGCCGAGCGCGCCCTCGCGCTGTGTGGCGCTGGAATTGCCGAGATCGAGCCAGCCATTGAGCCGGATCGACAGCCACTCGAACGGCGCCGGCCACAGCATCAGCAGCCCGAAGCCGAGCAGCAGGATCGACGCCGCCTCGCGCAGCACGTTCGGATCGAAATCGAATGCCTGCGTGATGGCACCGAGCAGCAGCGCGGTCGCGGAGAACGAGACGACGAAGCCGAGCGCGATCATCGCCGGCCGCAAATGCCCCGTGCGCCCGATCGAAGCGCCGAGCAGGATCGGCAGCATCGGCAGCGTGCAGGGCGCGGCGATGGTGAGGATGCCGGCGAGGAGAGCGAAGAGAAGTTCGAGCATGGGGCCCTCGTGATGGGGGTCACGAGGGCAGTTCGCGATGGGAGGGCCAGTCGTTACGCGGCGTCACACCTTCGTGACGGGAGCCCGCGGTGGCCACCGCAAACCCAAATACAAAACGACCCGGACGGGGGCATCGTCCGGGTCGCTGGAGGTCTTGGGAGGTTTAACGAAAACCGTATGTGAGCTTTATAGGAGGGAAGTTTTTCCGCCTGATGTTGTGCTTTGTTTCAATTGTTTCGTCGGCGGTAACACTTCCGTGTCCCGGGATAGGGCCGCATGAGCGGCCCTATCCCGTTGAAATCATTGGACTTAGGCGGCGAAGCGGTCGACGCCGGCGCCCTTAAGCAAATCGGCCAGCTGCTTGCGGGCATAGAACATCCGGGTCTTCACCGTGCTCTGGGGGATGCCGATGATCTGCCCGACCTCCTCCACCGACTTCTCATGGTAGTAGACCAGCGTGATGATCTCGCGATGCGCGGGCGACAGCTTCTGAACACAGGCGCGCAGGATGGCGCTGGTGTCGCTGCGGTCGAGTGAGGTCTCCGGCGTATCGGCTCCGTCCGGAATCTCGCGCACGTCTTCCTGGTCGATGTCCTCGAAGCGGCGCTGGCGCATCGCGGTCAGCGCCTTGAAACGGGCGATCGACAGCAGCCACGTCGAGACCTGCGAGCGGCCCTGGAACTGGCCGGCGGTGCGCCAAACGTCGAGAAACACCTGGCTCACGAGGTCTTCGGCGGTGGTGGCATCACGCACGATGCGCAGGATGAAGCGATAAACGCGCACGTTGTGACGGCAATAAAGGATGTGCATAGACGTCCGATTGCCGTCGGCAATGCTCTCGAGAAGCATATCGTCCGAAGTCGCCTGAGCGGCAATGATGCTCTGACTGGCCTGGGCGTTGATGGCGATGACGTTCGGCATTGACTTGGCTCCCCGTAGCGCCGCAACCGAGCGGCGTTTCCTTGGGTCAAAGTGTTAATGAGCCAACGTTTCGGGACGTCTGCACGAAAAGGGGAAAATGGTTTCGTGCGCCGCAAAATTGTTTCGTCGGAGAGGGGATGACGAAACATTCGAGGCAAAAAAGCGTGTAATTTCAATGTACGGAAAATACGGGGAGGTGCGTGTGGTGTAGCTCCGAGCCGCCGGGAACGTATTTCCGGCTTTTGCGTTCGGTTGCGCCAGACACGGATGTCGTCCCGGGCTCGCGCTGCGCGCGCCCCGGGATGACGGCGGCGGGTGCCGCCCGCCCCCTACGCCTTCTCGCCCGCCGGCGAGAACAGGTAGCCGCCGCCGCGGATGGTGCGGATCACGGCGGGCTTGGTCGGATCGGGCTCGATCTTGCGGCGGATGCGCATGATGCGGAGGTCCACGGCGCGGTCGAAGGCTTCGGCATCGCGCGCATTGGCCAGCTCCAGCAGGCGCTCGCGCGACAGCACGCGCTTCGGATTGGCCGCGAACACTTTCAAGAGCCCGAACTCGGATGCGGTCAGCGGATGCTCGTTGCCCTCGTCGTCGCGCAAGGCCTGGGCTTCGAGATCGAGCCATTTGGTGCCGAAGCGCACCAGCTGATCCTTGTCCGATTTGGCGGGCGCGGCCTCGGCCGCGGCGGCCTTTGCCGGCGTGCTCCGCCGCAGCACCGAGCGGATACGCGCCATCAGCTCGCGCAGCTCGCAAGGCTTGGCGACGTAGTCGTCGGCGCCAAGCTCGAGGCCGACCACGCGGTCGATCGGGCTCGCGGTTGCCGTGAGCATGATGACAGGCACGTTGATGCGGCTCTTGAGGTCGCGGATGATCGAAAGGCCGTCTTCCTCGGGCATGTTGAGATCGAGCACGACGAGATCGGGCATGCCGCCGTCGATCGCGGCGCGCAAGGACTTGCCGCCGTCGCACAGCGTCACGGTGAAGCCGTGCATCTTGAGGTAATCGCCGACCATCTCCCGGGCCGGGGCCTCGTCGTCGACGATCATGATGTGCTGGCTTTGGGTCATGGTCTCTGGATCACGGCATTTCGGTCGCGGGCAGGGTGATGGTGAAGGTCGCGCCCTTGCCGGGGCCTTCGCTCTCGGCCGTCACCTCGCCGCCATGCATGTCGATAATACGCTTGACGATGGAAAGCCCAAGCCCCGTCGAGCTCTCGCCGGCGGTCGGTTTGGCCGACAGCCGCTGGAACCGGCCGAACAGGCGACCGAGATCCTCCGGCGACAGGCCGGCGCCCTCGTCGTTGACGCGGACGACGGTCTCGCTGCCTTCATGGGTGACCGCGACGGTGATCTTGCCGCCGATCGGTGAGTATTTGATGGCGTTGCTGATGAGGTTGTCGATCGCCTCGCGGATGCGGTCGGTGTCGCACATGGTGACGATGTTCGTCGGCGCGGTGACGTTGATCGCCTGCTGCTTATTGACTGCCAGCGGCTGGTTGGCCTCCGCGACCTCCTTGACCAGGGCTGCGATGTCGACCGGCTCGCGGCGGATGGTGATGTCGAAGGCGTCGGCCATCGCGTCCGAGATCAAATGATCGACCATCGTGGTCAGGCGCTTGGTGGCGTCTCGGATGTGGTCGACCTGGGCGGCGACGCCGCTCGCCGAGGCGCCGGTCGAGATCAGCTCCTTCAGCATCTCGGTGCGGCCGAGAATGACGCCGAGCGGATTCTTCAGGTCATGCGCGACGGTGCCGAGGATCTCGTTCTTGAAGCCGTTGGCGCGCTGCAGCCGCAGCCATTGCGCCGAGAGCCGGCGGTTGGCCTGCATCAGGGCGCGGGTGCGCTGGGCGACGCGGTCTTCCAGCTGGGTGTTGGCGTCCTGGAGCTGCTGGTAGAGGATGACGTTGTCGAACGCGATCGAGAGCCGGCTGGAGAAGATCTCGACCAGCGAGCGGTCGGTCTCCGACAGCTCGCGCTCGGCCTGCAGCAGCACCACCACCTCGCGGCCGCTTCCGGTGCGCAGATAGATCACGCTGCGATGGTCGGCGAATTCGTTCTTGCGGCGCGAGAATGCGGCCTCGACCATCTCGCGCAGATCGGGATCAAGCGCGCGCGAGGACGTCGTGCCGATGAAGCGGCTGTAGCAGCCGCTGCCGGCGAGCACCGAGAGCTCGGGATCGATACCGCCATTGTCGCGCAGAACCAGTATGCCGGCGCAATCGACGTTGAGCAGCGAGGCGAGCTGGGTCAGCACGCCCTCGGCGAGCCGCTGCATCGACTTGAAGTCGTACAGCGTCGAGGCGGCATCGATGATGATCTCGAGCCCGCGCCGCGTCTGCACCATGCGCTCGAGCTGCTGATAGGAGCGCAGCGCCGCGGTCAGCGAGGTGAACAGCTTGTCGGCGGTCAGCTCGGTCTTGGCCTTGTAGTCGTTGATGTCGTACTGCACGATCACGCGCCGCTCGGGCGCCTGGCCTGGCTGTCCGGTGCGCAGGATGATGCGCACGGTCTCGTTCTGAAGCTCGTTGCGGATGAATTCGACCAGCTCCAGCCCGGCGACGTCGGTCTCCATGATGACGTCGAGCAGCACGGCGGCGATATCGGGATGCGCGGCCATCAGCTTGCGACCTTCGGCCGCGGAATGCGCCGAGAGGATCTCCAGGCCCTGGCCGTTGAGGCTGTAATCGGACAGCGCGAAGCGGGTGCCGTCATGCACGGCCGGATCGTCGTCGATGACGGCGATCTTCATTTCCGGACGTTCTGGTCCTCCGGCGCGGTACCGGTGTCGTCGATCAGGTGGAGGACATCGTCCTGTTCGGCCATTGAGCAGTCCCGTCAGTCTCTGTGCTTTGCGCGCCGCCCTTGGCGACCCGGGGCATGATAATGCGAAAAGTAGTGCCTTGTCCCAGCTTGGATTCCAGCATCATGCGCCCGCCGAGCTGCTGGGTGACGAGGTTATAGACGATATGGAGCCCGAGTCCCGTGCCACCTTCATTGCGCCGCGTGGTAAAGAACGGGTCAAAGGCCTGGCGCTGCACGTCGGGGGTCATGCCGGCCCCGTCGTCGGCGAAGATGATCTCGATGTCGTCGCTCCCGCGCGGCCTCGCCGAGATCGTGATGGTGCCGGCGCGCCCGTCGGCGAAGGCGTGGTTGGCGGCGTTGAGGAAGAGGTTGGTCAGGATCTGGCCGTAGGAGCCGGGATAGCCGTCGAGCAGCAGTCCCTCGGGCACGTCGACCTGGAGCGTGATCGGCGAGCGCTTCAGCACCGGCTTCAGGCTGGCGATGATCTGGTCGGTGGCTTCGCTGAGTGAGAACTGGCGCCGCTCGGCATGCGATCGGTCGACCGCGACCTGCTTGAACGACTGGATCAGCTCGCCGGCGCGCGTGAGGTTGGCGACGAGCTGCTGCGAGGCATCGCGTGAGGACTGCACGAATTCTTCCAGCTGCGAGCGGCGCAAGGCCCCGTCGCCCTTGAGCTGGGCCTCGAAGATCTCGCTGCGCCGGGCAAGGCTGGAGGCCACGGTCAGGCTGATGCCGATCGGGTTGTTGACCTCGTGGGCGACGCCGGCGACGAGGCCGCCTAGCGCTGCGAGCCGTTCGGCGTCGATCAGATTCTGCTGCGCGGTATTGAGCTCGAGCAGCGCGCTCTCGGCCTTCTCCTTGGATGCGCGCAGCTCGTCCTCGGTCTGGCGCTTGGCGATCGCGTTCTCGCGGAACACCTCCACGGCGCGCGCCATGGCGCCGACCTCGTCGCGGGCCTTGGTGCCCTGCACCTCGCGGTCGAGGTCGCCCAGCGCGATCGCGCGCATCGCGGTCATGATCTGCTGCAGCGGCAGCCGGATCGACAGCGCGATCAGCACGCCGGCGGTGAGGATGATGCCGAGGAAGATCACCGCGATCGACAGCACCCGCCGCGAGATATCCGCGAGCGTGCGGTCGAAGGTCTCTTGCGCCTTCTGCTCGCGCCGGCGCATCTTGGTGGAGAGATCGTCGATGGCGCCGATCGCCTCGGCCTGGCTGGCATCGATGGTGTTGCGCAAGAGCTCGGTGCGGCTCGCCAGCTGCTCGGAGAGTTTGGCAAAGCCCTCGCGCAAAGCCATGGTGCGGGCCCCGAGCTTTTGCAGCGCCATGCGCTGCAGATCGTTGTCGGCGAGGTCGATCATGACCGGGATCGTCTTCTCGATCGTCTCGGTGTTGCGGCGGGCGTCGTCGGCGGCGCCCGGCGACAGCGACAGATAATAGGAATTGGCCGCGACCAGCATCGCGGTGAAGGCCTCGCGCGACTTGCCGAGCGAAGGCCAGATCAGCGCGTCGCGATGGCCGGTGGCGCCCTCGATGATGGAATAGAGCCCGGCCATGTCCCGGGCCGGACCCTGCACCTGCTCCTCATAGGTCCTGGCGATGGTGGCCTGCACGGCGCGCAGCTCGCCAAAGCCGTTGAGGAAGCGGTCGGTGGTGCGCTCCAGCTCCTCCACCGAGCCTGCCAGCATCGGGTCCTTGGCGGCGCGGTTGGTCAGCGTGCCCAGCACGGCCTCGCGCAGCAGCAGGATTTCGGCGAACAGGTCCGGGCTAGGCTGGTTGATGTAGCGGTGGATCAGGTTCTGCAGCCGCCCGGTCTCGCTTTCGAGCAGCGCCAGGATCCGGTCGGACTCGCGCACCTGGCGCACGTCGTCCCAGGCCGAGCCCAGCACCTGCGAGCCGTTCCAGATCAGCGCCACCAGCACCACCACAACGGCGGAGTTCAGCGCCGCGATCGACAGGATGCGCCAGCGGATCGGCACCGCGCGCAGCACGCCGACCAGACGCACGCGCAGCCGTCCGATCGGGCCGGGCAGCCGGTCTGCGTGCTCGCTGTGTCCGGGTGCTGCCAAGCGGCCTCACTCCACCTTGCTGCCGGCAGAGCGGATGGCGATCAGCAGCGCGACGAAAACCACCCCGCTCCGCGTGAGTTCGGCACGGTTCAACACTGGCACACTCAACCCCTCAGTGGTGGAGTCCATGGCGGGACCAAAAGGTTCAACGCAATCTAGCAGAAGGTTAAGAGAAGGCTATCCTGCGGCGGCCCCGCGAGGCGTCGTCTGATCGTGCGACGCGACCGAGTTTCATTCTTGATTGAATCCGCAGAGGCGGCGCTTTATGCAGGTGTCGGGCAAAGGTCGCCTTTTGTTCGCGAGACAGGATCATCGGTCGTGATGTCAGCATGGCGCCTCTTGCAGATCGTTGCCGCCTCCGCGGCCCTCGCGCTCCCCTCGCAGGTTCATGCCGCAACCGACATTGCGTGGTGGCATGCCATGTCCGGCGAGCTCGGCCGGCAACTGGAAAAGCTCGCCTCCGACTTCAACGCCTCGCAATCCGATTACCGCATCGTGCCCACCTACAAGGGCAATTACACCGAGACCGTGACGGCCGCGATCTTCGCCTTCCGCTCGCGCAGCCAGCCGGCGATCGTCCAGGTCAACGAGGTCGCCACCGCCACCATGACCGCGGCCAAGGGCGCGATCTATCCGGTGTTCACGTTGATGCGCGACATGAACGAGCCGTTCTCGCTGGCCGATTATCTCCCCGCGGTCTCCGGCTACTATACCGACGCGGCTGGCAATCTCCTGTCGTTCCCATTCAATTCGTCGACGCCGATCCTGTACTACAACAAGGCCATGTTCCGTGACGCGGGCCTCGATCCGGAGACGCCGCCGAAGACCTGGCCGGAGCTCGGGCTTGCCGCAAAACGCCTGCGCGATCGCGGCGCCGTGTGCGGCTTCACCACGTCCTGGCCGTCCTGGATCCACATCGAGAATTTCTCCGCCTTCCACAATTTGCCGCTGGCGACCCGCGCCAATGGTTTTGCCGGGCTCGATGCGGAGCTGACCATCAACAATCCTGTTGTCGTCAAGCACGTCGCCCAGCTCGCCGAATGGCAGAAGACGAAACTGTTCGACTACAGCGGCCGCGGGCAGTCGGCCGAGCCGCGTTTCCAGAACGGCGAATGCGGCATCTTCATCGGCTCCTCGGCGACGCGCGCTGACATCAAGGCGAACTCGAAGTTCGAGACCGGCTACGGCATGATGCCGTATTGGCCGGACGTGAAGGACGCGCCGCAGAACTCGATCATCGGCGGCGCCACGCTCTGGGTGCTGCGCGACCGGCCGCGCGAGGAATACAAGGGCGTGGCGCGGTTCTTCGCCTATCTGTCGCAGCCCGGCGTGCAGGCCGCCTGGCACCAGAACACCGGGTATCTGCCTGTGACCCGCGCCGCCTTCGAGCTGACGCGCGCGCAGGGCTTCTACGGGCGCAATCCGGGCACGGCGATCTCGTTCGAGGAGATCACGCTGCATCCGCCGACGGAGAACTCGAAGGGCATCCGGCTCGGCTCCTTCGTGCTGATCCGCGGCGCGATCGAGGACGAACTGGAGCATGCCTTTGCTGGCCAGAAGAGCGCGCAAGGCGCGCTCGATGCCGCGGTCGAGCGCGGCAACAAGATCCTGCGCCAGTTCGAGCGCGCAAGTCCCGACCGGTAGCGGCGGGATGGAAGCTCGGCGCTAGAGCGCAAGTCCTTTCCACAGCGTCATGGCCGGGCTTGTCCCGGCCATCCACGCCTTGGCCGCAGCACGAAGAACGTGGATGCCCGGGACAAGCCCGGGCATGACGAACTCAAATGCAATTAGGTTGCGATGTCTATGGCACTGCCTCAGTTCACCGACGCGGACAGCTTTCGCGCCTTCCGCTCCGATCAGCCGCGATGGTTGCCCGTTGCAATCGACATCGCGCGCAGCCATGGTCTCGACGTCGCCGCGCCGCAGGTGTTTGCGACCGGCACCAATCTCGTGGTCGGGCTCAGTGACAGGCTGATCCTGAAAGTCTTCCCGCCGCTGCTGCACGCGCAATTCGTCTCCGAGCGCGGGTCGCTGACGCAACTGGCCGGCCGTCTTTCCCTGCCGATCCCCGAGATCATCGCAGAGGGGGAGCGTGACGGCTGGCCTTACCTCGTCATCACCCGCCTGGCCGGCACGCTCGGCGCGGAGGTGTGGCCCTCGCTCCCGGAGCAGCAGAAGGAGCGCGTGCTGCGCCAGATCGGCGAGGCCATCGCCGCCGTTCAAGCCGCGCCGCTTGGACCGCTCGCGCAAATCGAGCCGCGCTGGGGCGACTTCATGCGCAGGCAAATGCAGGGCTGCAAGGCACGGCACACGCGGCTCGGCCTTGCGCCGAAATTCCTCGCCGGTCTCGACGATCTCCTGCGTGACGCGGCAAGACTGATCCCGATGGACGCGCCGCCGGTGATCCTGATCGGCGAATATATTCCTGAGAATTTTCTGCTCGCCTGCGATGACGGCGAATGGTCGCTCGCCGGCCTGTTCGACTTCGGCGATGTGCTGGCGGGATGGCGCGACTACGATCTGCTCGGTCCCAGCGCCTTCATGGCGGCGGGCCGGCCGGGGAGGGTGCGCAGCCTGCTCGAAGGTTTTGGCTATGCCAAGCCGGACTTCGCGCTCAAGCGCCGCCTGATGGCGCTGATGCTGTTGCACCGCGCCAGCGACCTCAACAGCCACGTTTGCATCGAAGGCTGGCAGGAGAAGGCGAACGATTTGGTCGAATTGCAGGAGCTGATCTGGGCGGGTTGAGGACCGGCTTGCTCAATTCGTCGGCGCCCATAAATTCAGCCTAATTTGACAGCATAATTGCATCTTTGTATGCAATTAGGCTCGTTGCCTAGAGAATGGTCAATGGCCTGAAATCCGCTATTTGTTCGTTAAATCAGTGGGTTGAATACAAAGTAATGCCTCGTTAAGCTCTGGCACGAACCTTGCGAATCCAGTTCCAACCAGAAACTTCTGAGTTGGAGCAATTGCCATGAAGCGCCGCGATTTCCTCAAGTCCGTTTCCGGATTGGCCGCTGGCGCGGCGCTTCCGGCCACCCCGACCGTGATCTCGTCCGCCTACGCCGATGCGCGGTCGGAGACACTGCTGATCGTGTCGGAGGGCGGCCCCAACAATCTCGACATCCATGGCGTCGGCACCAACGTGCCCGGCTACGAGGTGTCGTGGAATTGCTACGACCGCCTGATCAGCCACGAGATGAAGGTCGGCCCTGGCGGCGTGCCCTATTACGACCGCGACAAGTTCAAGCCCGAGCTCGCCGAGGAGATGAAGATCGACGACATGTCGGTCACTTTCAAGCTGCGCAAGAACGCCAAATTCCACGACGGCACGCCTGTTACCGCCAAGGACGTGAAATGGTCGCTCGACCGCGCCGTCAGCGTCGGCGGTTTCCCGACCTTCCAGATGAGCGCGGGCTCGCTGACCAAGCCGGAGCAGTTCGTCGTGATCGACGACTACACCGTGCGCGTCGACTTCCTCAAGAAGGACAGGCTGACGATTCCCGATCTCGCGGTGATCGTTCCCTGCATTGTCAACTCCGAGCTGGTGAAGAAGAACGCCAGCGAGAAGGATCCCTGGGGTCTCGAATTCACCAAGCAGCAGACCGCGGGCTCCGGCGCCTACAAGGTGACGAAGTGGACTGCCGGCACCGAAGTGATCATGGAGCGCAACGAGGATTGGGTCTGCGGTCCGCTGCCGAAGATCAAGCGCGTGATCTGGCGCATGGTGCCGCAGGCCGGGAACCGCCGCGCGCTGCTGGAGCGCGGCGATGCCGACATCTCCTACGAGCTGCCGAACAAGGATTTCCAGGAGATGAAGGCGAGCGGCAAGCTCAACGTCGTGTCGCTGCCGTTCTCCAACGGCATCCAGTACATCGGCATGAACGTCACCAAGCCGCCATTCGACAATCCCAAGGTGCGTCAGGCCGTCGCCTACGCGCTGCCCTATCAGAAGATCATGGACGCGGTGATGTTCGGCCTCGCCAACCCGATGTTCGGTGCCGCGAAGGACAAGCCGACCGAAGTCGCCTGGCCGCAGCCGCACAAATACAACACCGATATCGAGAAGGCGAAGGCGCTGATGGCGGAAGCAGGCCTCGCCAACGGGTTTGAGACCACGATCTCATTCGACCTGAACTTTGCCGGTGTCAATGAGCCGCTCTGCGTGCTGGTGCAGGAGTCTCTCGCGCAGATCGGCATCAAGACCACGATCAACAAGGTGCCAGGCGCCAACTGGCGCACCGAGTTGAACAAGAAGGAAATGCCGCTCTTCACCAACGTGTTCTCGGGCTGGCTCGATTACCCCGAATACTTCTTCTACTGGTGCTATCACGGCAACAATTCCGTCTTCAACACCATGAGCTACAAGTCGGCGGAGATGGACAAGCTGATCGACGGCGCACGCAATGCCGCCGCGACCGGCGACACCGCGACCTACGACAAGGATGTGAAAGGCTTCGTCGACCTCGCCTTCACCGACATCCCGCGCATTCCGCTGTACCAGCCCTTCGTCAACGTCGCGATGCAGAAGAACATCAGCGGCTACCAATACTGGTTCCACCGCCGCCTGGATTATCGCGCGCTGGCGAAGGGGTGAGGGCGTGATGGGTGAGGTGAGCACCGCTCTCTCACTCCCTCCCCCCTTGTGGGGTCCGAGGCGAGCGAAGCTCGCTCTCGAGGGCAGGGAGGGGGGTAGCCACGAACTCCGACCTCTCCCGGGGCCACCCCCCTCCCTAGTCCTCCCCCACAAGGGGGGAGGGAACGCAGCGGCGCGCGCGGCGCGAGTCAGCCCTCAATTGCCAAGCAGAAGGAGAGCGCTCCCATGCTGACCATGATCGGCAAGCGCCTGATGTTCGCGATCCCGTCGCTGATCGGCGTCGTCATCGTCACCTTCCTGCTGACGCGCGCATTGCCCGGTGATCCCGCCGCGTACTTCGCCGGTCCCGCCGCAACCAAGGAAGCCGTCGAGCAGATCCGCAAGAAGCTCGGCCTCGACAAGCCGCTGATCGAGCAGTTCTTCCGCTACACCAACGATCTCGCGCACGGCGATTTCGGCAACTCGCTCACCACGGGACAGCCGGTCGCGGCCGAAATCCGCAATCGCCTGCCGGCCTCCGCCGAACTGACGCTGATCGGACTCATCGTTTCGATCGTGATTGCGATTCCGCTCGGCGTGCTGGCAGCGACGCGACCGGGATCATGGGTCGACCATCTGTGCCGGGTGACGACGACGGCCGGCGTCTCGCTGCCGGTGTTTTTCACCGGCCTCGTGCTGGTCTACGTCTTCTATTTCCGCCTTGGATGGTCTCCGGCACCGCTCGGACGGCTCGACGTGTTCTACAGCGCCCCGCCGACCATCACCGGCTTCTATTTGATCGACACGCTGATCGCGCGCGACTTCGAGGCGTTCCGTTCGGCGCTGAGCCAGCTGTTGTTGCCGGCGGCGACGCTCGCGATCTTCTCGCTGGCCCCGATCGCGCGCATGACGCGCGCCTCAATGCTGGCGGTGTTGTCGTCGGAGTTCGTCCGCACCGCGCGCGCCAGCGGCCTGTCGCCGGCGACCGTCATCGTCACCTACGCGTTCCGCAACGCGATGCTGCCCGTCATCACCACGCTCAGCATGGTGTTCTCGTTCCTGCTGGGCGCCAACGTGCTGGTGGAAAAAGTGTTCGCCTGGCCCGGCATCGGCTCCTACGCGGTGGAAGCGCTGATCTCGTCGGACTTCGCGCCGGTGCAAGGCTTCGTGCTGACCATGGCGGTCATGTACGTGCTGCTCAATCTCGTGATCGATATTCTCTATGGCGTGATCGATCCGCGTGTCAGGCTGGAAGGTTAGGGGTGAAAGATGAGCTCCGTTGCGCCTGCTGTTGAACCCGTCGGTCCCGCGCGCACCTCGGGACTGGTCGCGATCCTCGAACAGACCCGCTACGTTCTCGGCGAGAACAAGGTCACGGGCTTTGCCTTCGCGCTGCTGGTGCTGATCCTCATTGCCGCGATCTTCGGCCCCTATGTGGTGCCCTACGACCCACTCGCTTCGGATACAGCCGCCGCGCTGAAGCCGCCGTCGATGGCGCACTGGTTCGGCACCGATCAATTGGGGCGCGACATCTTCAGCCGCGTCATCGTGGCGACCCGGCTCGATACGTTCATCGCGGTCGCCTCGGTCGTTCTGGTGTTCCTGATGGGTGGCCTCGCCGGCATCGCGGCAGGCTATTTCGGCGGCTGGACCGACCGCATCGTCGGCCGCATCGCCGACACCATCATGGCCTTCCCGCTGTTCGTGCTGGCGATGGGCATCGTGGCTGCGCTCGGCAACACCGTGCAGAACATCATCCTGGCCACGGCCATCGTGAACTTCCCGCTCTACGCCCGCGTCGCGCGCGCCGAGGCCAATGTCCGCCGCAATGCCGGCTTCGTGCAGGCGGCGCGACTGTCGGGCAACGGCGAATTCCGCATCCTGCTGGTGCACATCCTGCCGAACATCATGCCGATCATGATCGTGCAGATGTCGCTGACCATGGGCTACGCCATCCTCAATGCCGCCGGCCTGTCCTTCATCGGCCTCGGCGTCCGTCCGCCGACGGCGGAGTGGGGCATCATGGTCGCCGAGGGCGCGGGCTTCATGGTCTCCGGCGAATGGTGGATCGCGCTATTCCCGGGCCTCGCGCTGATGATCGCCGTGTTCTGCTTCAACCTCCTCGGCGACGGCCTCCGTGACATCGTCGATCCCCAGCGGAGGACGTGATGATGGTCAAGTGTGGGGCGAGATGTGTCACGGCAGCAAGTGAAGAGGGCACCGCCCTTTCATTCCCTCCCCCCTTGTGGGGGAGGGGCAGGGAGGGGGGTAGCCACGAACTCCGACCTCTCCCGGGGCCACCCCCCTCCCCAACCCTCCCCCACAAGGGGGGAGGGAGCGAGACAGCGTTGCCGGCCTCACGCCGAAACTCATCGCCAGAATTCTTCAATGATTCCAGTTCCCGTTCTACTGTGCATGGGGTTGTTTTCGACCTTCTGAGCGACGGGAGCCGTTGATGACCGCCCAGCCCCTGCTCGACGTCCAGGACCTCACCGTCGAATTCTCCACCCGCCGCGGCATCGTCAAAGCCGTGCAGCACGTCAACATCTCCGTCGCCAAGGGCGAGACGCTCGCCATCGTCGGCGAGTCCGGCTCCGGCAAATCGGTGACGTCCTATGCGGTGATGCGCATCCTCGACCGCGCGGGCAAGATCGCCGAGGGCTCGGTGATGTTCTCCGGCATCGACGTCAAGGCCGCGACCGAAGACCAGATGCGCGACCTGCGCGGCCGCGAAGTCTCGATGATCTTCCAGAACCCGCGTGCCGCGCTCAACCCGATCCGAAAGGTCGGCGACCAGATCGAGGATGTGCTGCGCACCCATGTGCAGCAGGCCCCGGTCGCTGATCGAGGTGAAAGGGCGATCGAGGCACTGGAGCAGGTCAAGATCGCCCGCCCGCGCGAGCGCTATCACGCCTATCCGTTCGAGCTGTCCGGCGGCATGTGCCAGCGCGTCGTCATCGCGCTCGCGCTGGCCTGCAATCCGCAGCTGCTGATCGCGGACGAGCCGACCACCGGCCTCGACGTCACCACGCAGAAGGCGGTGATGGACCTGATCGTCGAACTCACGAAACGCAAGGCGATGTCGACCATCCTGATCACGCATGATCTTGGCCTGGCCGCGGCCTATTGCGACCGCGTCGTGGTGATGGAGAAGGGCCGGGTGGTCGAGACAGCGAAAGCTGCCGACATCTTCGCCAACCCGCAGCACCCCTACACCAAGAAGCTGATGCGCGCGACGCCGCGGCTCGGCGTGAGCCTGCGCGATCTGCTGCCGGAAGAGGAGGGTTCCGCTGTCATGGCCGGGCTTGACCCGGCCATCCATCACACGTCGCAAAATTCGTCTCCGGCGATGGACCCCCGGGTCAAGCCCGGGGGTGACGAGAATGCAAAACGCCTCCTGCTCATTGAAAAGCTCGTCAAGGAGTACCCCCGCCAGGGCGCGACCGCGACGCTCGGAAAGCTGTTCGGCCGCAAGCCGCCAGTGGAACCGGATGTCTTCCGCGCCGTCGACGGCATCAGCTTCTCCATCGGCCATGGCGAGAGCGTCGGCCTCGTCGGCGAATCCGGCTGCGGCAAATCGACCACCTCGATGATGGTGATGCGGCTGCTCGACCAGACCTCGGGCCTGATCCAGTTCGACGGCGAGGACATCGGCGCCATCGCGCCTGCCTCCTTCGCCCGGTTGCCGCAGCGCAGCCGCATCCAGATGGTGTTCCAGGACCCGACCGACAGCCTCAACCCGCGCTTTACCGCCGCGCGCGCGATAGCCGATCCGATCATGCAACTCGGCGACATCAGGGGCCGCGATGCGCTCCGTGACCGCTGCGAGGAGCTGGCCACCATGGTCGGCCTGCCGCACAATCTGCTGGATCGCTTCCCGCACCAACTGTCCGGCGGCCAGAAGGCCCGCGTCGGCATCGCCCGCGCCATCGCCCTGCATCCGAAGCTGGTCATCCTCGACGAGCCGACCGCGGCGCTGGACGTGTCGGTCCAGGCCGTGGTGCTGAACCTGCTCCAGGATCTCAAGGCCCGGCTAGGTATGAGTTATCTGTTCGTCTCGCATGATTTGAATGTGGTGCGCCTGTTGTGCGATCGTGTCATTGTCATGCGGTCGGGTCGAATCGTCGAGGAAGGCTCTTCCGAGAGGGTTTTGAGCGACCCGCAGGACGACTACACCAAGGAGCTGCTGACGGCGATCCCGCATCCGCCGTTGCCGGCTCACTGACGAACGTTAGAGAGTTTGAGAGAGTGATGGCCGAGCCGCTGGACGATTATATCGACGCCGTTTCCAAAGCGCTGGCGCTGCCGGTCGAGGATGCCTGGAGGCCGGCGGTGCGCGCCAATCTCGAGGTCTCGTTGCGGCTCGCCCGCCTGGTCGATGAATTCGCGCTGCCGGATGAGACCGAGCCGGCGCCCATCTTCGCCGTCTGACGCCGCCATGACAGCCAAGCCAGATTTGAGCGCTGCCGACATCGCCAAGGCGGTGGCCGGCGGCAAACTGTCCGCGCTCGATGCGACCGAGGCTGCGCTCGCGCGCATCAAGCAGCACGACGGCGCCCTCAACGCCTTCACGGATGTCACCGCCGATCGCGCCCGTGCCAAAGCGCGCGCAATCGATGCCGACATAGCGGCCGGCAAGGATGTCGGCCCGCTCGCCGGCGTGCCATTCGCGGTGAAGAACCTGTTCGATGTTGCGGGTCTTCCCACCCGCGCCGGCTCGAAGATCAATCGCGAT
The DNA here is from genome assembly GCF_042076515.1 of Bradyrhizobium sp. A5. Classification (NCBI taxonomy): domain Bacteria; kingdom Pseudomonadati; phylum Pseudomonadota; class Alphaproteobacteria; order Hyphomicrobiales; family Nitrobacteraceae; genus Bradyrhizobium; species Bradyrhizobium sp. A5. The sequence goes on from NZ_CP148990.1 coordinate 406,312, forward strand.
CGCGCACCGGCCAAGCGTGACGCCACGCTGATCGAGCGGATGGAAGCCGCCGGTGCAGTTCTCGTCGGCGCGCTCAACATGGGCGAATACGCCTACGACTTCACCGGCGAGAACATCCACGACGGTCCCTCGCGCAATCCGCACGACACCACGCGGATGAGCGGCGGCTCGTCCGGCGGTTCTGGCAGCGCCGTCGGCGGCGCACTGGTGCCGATCGCGCTGGGCTCTGACACCAATGGGTCGATCCGCGTGCCGTCGTCGTTCTGCGGCATCTTTGGCCTGAAGCCGACCTATGGCCGGCTGTCGCGCGCGCGGTCTTTTCCGTTCGTCGCGAGTTTCGATCATCTCGGTCCGTTCGCGCGCTCCGTCACCGATCTCGCGCTCGCCTATGACGCGATGCAGGGACCGGATGCCGACGATGCCGCCTGCACCACGCGCGGTCTGGAGCCGACGACGCCGCTGCTCGCCAATCCGGTGTCGGACCTGCGCATCGCGATCGCCGGCGGCTACTTCCAGAAGAACGTGTTTCCGGAGGCTGTCGAAGCCGTCAGCCGAGTCGCCAAGGCGCTCGGCGCGACGCGCGGGGTGGAGGTCCCTGAAGCCGCGCGGGCCCGCGCGGCGGCTTACGTCATCAGCACCACCGAAGGCGCCTCGTTGCATCTCGATCGCCTCCGCAAGCGTCCGAACGATTTCGATCCCGCCGTGCGCGACCGGTTGATCGCGGGCGCCATGGTGCCCGCGCCGCTGGTCGATCGCGCGCAAAAATTCCGCCGCTGGTACCGCGCGCAGCTTGCCGAGCTGTTCAGGTCGGTCGACGTGCTGATCGCGCCCGCGACGCCCTGTACCGCGCCGAAGCTCGGTCAGGTGAATTTCAATCTCGATGGCGTCGAGCTGCCGGTGCGCGCCAATATCGGCATTCACACCCAGCCGATCTCGTTCATCGGCCTGCCGGTGGTCGCGGTTCCCGTGCCGCTCGAGCCGCTGCCGATCGGCGTGCAGATCATCGCCGCGCCCTGGCGCGAGGACATCGCGCTGCGCGTCGCGTATGCATTGGAGAAGATGGGCGTCGTCGCCGCGCCCGCGCCAAGGGGACTTTGAGAGGAATCTGACATGGAGATCGATCTCCCCGACGTGATCGCGGAAGTCAAAGCCGCGTTCGATCGTTATGAGCAGGCGCTGATCACCAACGACGTCGCCGTGCTTGGCGAGCTGTTCCGCAACGATCTTCGCACGCTACGCTACGGCATCGGAGAGAACCTCTATGGCTACGCGGCGATCTCCGGCTTTCGCGCCGGCCGCTCGCCGGTTGGCCTCAACCGCCGTACCGCCAAGACCGTGATCACCAGCTACGGGCGCGACACGGCGGTCGCTTCCACCCTGTTCTATCGCGACACGGCTCCCGGCAAGGTCGGCCGGCAGATGCAGACCTGGATTCGCTTCCCGGAGGGCTGGCGTGTCGTCGCCGCCCATGTCAGCATCATCGACGAGTCGAAAGAGACCTGACCTTATGACGCTTGATGATCTTCCGCAGGGAACACTGCCGGCCGAGCCGGTGGTGCCGCGCGTCGACCGGGCGCTGCCGTCGCTACAGAAGGTCACGCGTGCCGAGGAACTGCGTCTGCAGCTTGCCGACGAGATCGTGCGTGGAGCCCTGGCTCCCGGTTCGCCGCTGGACGAGACCGACATCGCGCGGCGCTTCAGCGTGTCGCGGACCCCGGTGCGCGAGGCGCTGCGCCAACTCGTGGCCAGCGGTCTGGTCGAGGCACGGCCGCATCGCGGCGCGGTGGTGGCGCAGCCCTCGATCGAGCGGCTGAAGAGCATGTTCGAGGCGATGGCGGAGCTCGAGGCGATGTGCGCCGGCCTTGCCGCCGAGCGCATGTCGGCCGTCGAGCGCCACGGTCTGGAGGCGGTGCACGAAGAGCTGCGGGTGTTGAGCTACGCCGGCAATCCCGATCGCTTCCACGAGGTCAACGAACGCTTCCACAACGCGATCTATGCGGGATCGCAGAACGGCTACATCGCCGAGATCACGCTGGCCACCCGCGTTCGCGTGCAGCCGTTCCGCCGCGCCCAGTTCCGCAACCTCGGCCGTCTCGCCAAGTCGCAAGCCGAGCACGACCGCGTCGTCGTCGCCATCATGCGCGGCGACAAGCAGGGCGCTGCCGCCGCCATGCGCGCGCATATCGAGCTGGTGCGCGGGGAGTATGAGATTTACGCGGTGTCGGTGTAGCCGACGGCATATGCTACATATTCGGTGTCGTCCCCGCGAAGGCGGGGACCCATAACCACAGGGAGTGGTTATTGTGCGAAGCTCTTAACTCAGAGCCTTCGCCAAACGTCTCCCTGTGGTTATGGGTCCCGGATCTGCGCTGCGCTTGTCCGGGACGACAGCCTTTGTGAGGCTCGCACCGTTCACGCTAGCTACCCCGTCGCGGATTCCGCCACAAACTTGCGCCAGCCGCCATAGCTGGTGATATCGCGCGCTTCGCCCAGTACCTCCGGCTCGACGAGAAATCCCTTCACGCAGCGGCCATCTGCGAGGCGCACCGTGCCAATCGCCATCGGCGCCGGAATCGCATTGACGAACTTGCCGAAGGCGGACGACGACAGCGACCAGATCTCCAGCTCGATCGACGCGCCCTTGCCGGCCTCGACGCGCAGCATGCCGGGCTTCGGCGGCGTGGTCTGGAGCGCATAGAGCTTGTAGTCCGGCGTGGTCCTGGTCGCCTCGATCAGCTTTCCGTTCAACGCCTTCAATTCACCGTTCAGCGCCATGCCGGAAAGATGCGCGCCGACGACCGCGATCGGAATCTCGTCGCCGCCATCTGCTCGAAGCGGCGCGAGCGGTGCTTGCGGCACGCCCTTCGCACCCAAGGTCAATTTCGTATCCGCATGGAAGACACGCCCGATGCTCGCGAGCAGTGCGTCACGTCCCGCGGGCGCCAGCAGCGTGATGCCGAATGGAATGCCGTCGGCGCGCATCGCCGCGGGCACCGCGAGACCGCAGAGGTCTAGCAGATTGACGAAATTGGTGTAGGTGCCGAGCCGGCTGTTGAGCTCGATCGGATTGGCCAGCACCTGCGCGGTCGTATACGCGGTCGGCGCCGTCGGCAGCACCAGCGCGTCGATATTGGCAAACGTCCGCTCGGCGATCTTGCGCAGGCCCTGCAGGCGATAGAGCGCGGAGAAGGTGTCTGCCGCCGTGAGCCGTGCCCCGGCCGCGGTGATCTCGCGCGTGACGGGATGGATCGCATCGGGCGCGGACGCCAGCAGATTCTTGATCACGAGATAGCGCTCGGCGACCCAGGGACCCTCATAGAGCAGCCGCGCCGTCTCGTAGAACGGCTCGAGGTCGAACTCGACCAGCGTTGCGCCAAGTGACGTCCAGCGTTTCAATGCATCGGCGTAAGCCGCTTCCGCTTTCTTGTCGCCGAAGAAGATCAGCTGGCCGCTGCGCGGCACGCCGAGGCGCATGTTGGACGGAAACGGCGTGAGCGCCCCAAGCGGCCGGTCGCGCGAGAACGGATCGGCCTGGTCGGGCCCGGCCATCACTGACAGCGCGAGCGCGGCATCGTCCACGGTCAGCGCGAACACCGAGATGCAGTCGAGCGTGCGGCACGCCGGCACGAGACCCGCGGTCGAGATCATGCCGAGACTTGGCTTCAGCCCGACGATGTTATTGAGCATCGCCGGCACGCGGCCGCTGCCGGCGGTGTCGGTGCCGAGCGACAGCGGCACCAGGCCGGCGCCGACGGCGGTGGACGATCCCGAGCTCGAGCCGCCGGGAATGAGATTCTCGCGGATCGAATTTCTGGGAATGCCGTAAGGTGAGCGCACGCCGACGAGGCCGGTCGCGAACTGGTCGAGATTGGTCTTGCCGATGACGATTGCCCCGGCCGCGCGAAGGCGCTCGACCGCGGTCGAGTCATGGGTTGGCGTGTAGGAGAAGGCCGGGCAGGCGGCCGTGGTCGGAAATCCCAGCGCGTCGATATTGTCCTTTACCGCAACCGGGATGCCGTAGAGCGGCAGGCCGGCGGCATCCTTCGCGGCCAGCTTCTCGGCCTCCGCGATCGCGTCCTTCTCGTCGCGCAGGCTGATGAACAATGCGGGATCGTTGTGGTCGCGGATGCGCTGGTAGGTCCGCGCGATCGTCTGCGCCGGCGTGACCGTGCCCGCGCGATGCGCGGCCACAATCGCGGCAATCGTTTCAGGCTGCTCAGCCCCCATGGTGACAAAACTCCGGCAACAGGTCTCACCCGGATTGAAGCAAGCGATGTGCCATTGTGTACAGAATCCGGGCAGGATGGCTCCTGTGGATATTATCGTCAGATCAGTGGCTTGGGTGATATTTCGATGATTGATTGAGCCGCCGTGCCAGCGCCCCGTTCCGGGCATTTGCACAAATCATGAGCAGTCGTGATCAAGTGAAGCCAGCGAGGATCTGGAGCAGCCGCTCCCGATTCGCCTTGCCGATCTTCCGCTCGACATGCCGCTCGTGCTCGGCAGCGAGGCGCTTGAACTTCGCCAGCGCCGTCTCTCCCGGCGCGGTGAGATGCAGCGCGTGGGAGCGCCGGTCCGTCTTCGATTTGACGCGCTTCACGAGCTTGCGCTGCTCGAGGCTGTCGAGCAGGTGCACCAGCCGGGCGCGCTCGATGCCGAGGCGCTTTGCCACCGCCATCTGCGAGAGCCCCGGATTGGCGCCGATCACGGTCAGCACCGAATATTGCGTCGGCCGGATATCGACGTCGCCAAGCGTTTTGATGAAGTCCTGGAAAATCCAGATCTGGAAGCGCCGCACGGCGTAGCCGGCGTGCCCGACCAGTGCGTCGAGGCCGATCTCGTCCGCGTCGTGTTGCCGCGCCGCGCCGTTGCCGGCGCGCTTGCGTGGGGAGAGGCGGCGCTCGGCTCGGGCTGCGCTGGCTGTCACATCATGTCTCCTGCCGTGCGACCTTAGCCTCTTCGCTGGTCGGCTGGAAGATTGTTGTTGACGACAACAATTACCATGCCCAACATTATGGCCAAAGCAGCCCGGAACGAGGCCGCGGCCCATCACCGGTACGGGCGAGGAGGAAACCATGACAGCCGCCACACGCGGTGACGCTGCGAGCCTGTTCGCAACACCAAAGACCGTCGCCGAGCGTCGCCCGGACGGCAGCATCGTGTTGCGTTCGCCTGAGCCTCTTCGCGAGAGCGCGCGCTGCATCGGCGACTGGCTGGAACATTTTGCGCGGCAGACGCCCGACACGATCTTCCTTGCCGAGCGTGACAGCGCCGATACGCCCTGGGCCACCATGACCTACGCGGGTGCCCTGCGGAGGGTCCGCGCGGCGGCGTCCTGGATCCTGGCGCAGGGGCTCAGCGCAGAGCGACCCGTCGTCATTCTCTCCGACAACAGCATCGACCATGCGCTGCTCGCGCTCGCCGCCCAGCATGTCGGCGTGCCCTCGGCCGCGATCTCGCCGGCCTATTCGTTGATGTCCAGAGATTTCGACAAGCTCAAGAGCATGATCTCGCTGCTTCAGCCGGGTGCGATCTATGTCTCCGCGACCAAGCCGTTTGCAGCGGCGCTGGCCGCGATCAAGCCGCTGCACGAAGCGCAGATCATCAGCGGCAAATCCGGCGATGCCGATGCGATGGCCTTCCGTGACATCGCGGCAACGCCTGAAAAGGGCAATGTCGCGACAGCCTTCGCCGCGGTGACGCCGGACACGATCGCAAAATTCCTGTTCACATCGGGCTCGACCGGCACCCCCAAGGCCGTGATCAACACCCAGCGTATGCTGACCTCGAGCCAGCAGGCCAAGGCGCAGACCTGGACTTTTCTCGAGCAGGGCGGCGGCGATCTCGTCATCCTCGACTGGCTGCCCTGGAGCCATACCTTCGGCGCTAACCACAATTTCAACCTGGTGCTACGCAATGGCGGCTCACTCTATATCGACGGCGGCAAGCCCGCGCCCGGCCTGTTCACGACGTCGCTCGCCAATCTTAGAAGTGTGATGCCGACGGTCTATTTCAACGTGCCGCGCGGCTTCGACATGCTGATCGCGGCGCTGCGCGGCGACGAGAGGCTGCGCCGCCGCTTCTTCAGCGAGGTGAAATTCGCCTTCTATGCCGGGGCGGCGCTGCCGCAGAATCTCTGGGATGCACTCGAACAGCTCTCCATCGAAACCGTCGGCCGCCCGCTGCCGATGGTCTCGGCTTGGGGCTCGACCGAGACCTCGCCGCTGGCGACCGATTGCCATTTCCTCGCAGACCGCTCCGGCAATATCGGCGTGCCGATTCCCGGCACCGAGTTGAAGCTCGTTGCGTCCGGCGACAAGCTGGAGGTGCGCGTGCGCGGCCCCAACGTCACGCCGGGCTATTGGAAGGCGCCCGAGCTGACTAAGCAGGCGTTCGACGAAGAGGGTTTTTATCTCATCGGCGATGCCGTGAAGCTGGCCGATGCAGCTCGGCCCGAGCGCGGCCTGTTCTTCGATGGCCGGGTCGCGGAAGACTTCAAGCTCAATTCCGGCACCTGGGTCAATGTCGGCACCCTGCGCGTCGCCGGCATCGCCGCGCTCGCACCGCTCGCGCAGGACATCGTGGTGGCAGGTCATGGCGGCGACGAGGTGCGCTTCCTGGTGTTCCCGAACATCGCTGCCTGCCGCGCCTGTGCCGGTCTACCCGAGACGGCGGATGTCAACGATTTGCTTGCGCATGCCAAGGTCAGGACCGCGATCGCGCAAGGCCTCGCCCAACTGAAGCAGCAGGGCGCCAACTCCTCCGGCCATGCGACGCGGGCGCTGCTGCTTGTCGAGCCGCCATCCGTCGACGGCGGCGAGATCACCGACAAGGGCTACATCAACCAGCGCGCGGTGCTGACGCGGCGGGCGGATGCGGTGATGCGGCTGAACGACGATGCGTCGGCGGAGTGGGTTGGGCTGCGACCGAGTTAGCGAAGGCGCATCCCGCTGTCAGGCGCGCCTCTTGGCGCGAGCTTTGGTGCGCAATTGCGCACCTGAGAATCCATTTCGCGGCAGAAGCTGTTGCTCGATGGATTCCGGGTTCGCGCCACGCGCGCCCCGGAATGACGAGCTGGGAGTGAGGCAGCGCTCAAACACGCCAGCCATCCTGCCGCAATATCCTGCATGATTCTTTTGTTGCCGAAGCAACTAATTTGTGCGAACCGTTTCCGACAAGGATGACGGCGGGGGAACCGCTGCGCCTGTCACGGAGGAAACGATGCTCGGCAGAAGGGGTGCCGCGGGCAAATGCCGGCGTATGCCTGGACTTGACGGGGGATCGCGCCCGGCGCGCGGTTCGTCAGGCGTCGCTGCCGCCGGTCACCGCACCGAGATTCTCGTGCAGCCGGCGCAGCAGATCGATCAGCACCTCGCGCTCGTCCTTGCTCAGGCACGACAACAGCCGTCGTTCGCGCTCGAACGCGGCAACGATCACCTTGTCATGGGTGCTGCGGCCCCTTGCCGTGAGCGAGATCGAATGGGTGCGGCCGTCGTTCGGATCGGTGCGGATCGAGACCAGCCCGCGTTTCTCCAGGCCCGCGAGCGTGCGGCTCACCGGGCCCTTGTCGAAACCGATCACGTGGCAGATGCGCGAGGCCGGGATGCCCGGCTCGATCGCCAGCAGCGACATGATCCGCCATTCCGTGACGTTGACGCCGAACTGCTTCTGATAGAACGCCGTCGCGCTGTTCGAGAGCTTGTTGGCGATGAAGGTGATGAACGCCGGAACGTAGCGATCGAGATCGAGCGCCGGTCCCGCCTCCATGGGCGCGGACTTCTGGCGGGCTCTGGTCGAAGACGGCGGCATAGGGTTTTTCTGACTCGCTGCGTGCTCGCCGACCTAAGGGCAAGCGCGGTCCTTTCACAAGATCAAAATGAGGGAGGAGTTTCATGAGCGCACCCGGCTCCGCGACATCAGGCGTCCCGCATGTCGACGTTGATCCCTTCGACATGAATTTTTTTGCCGATCCCTACCCCGCGCACGAGCTGCTGCGCGAGACCGGCCCTGTCGTCTATCTCGACAAGTGGAAGCTCTATGGCGTGGCGCGCTATGCCGAGGTCCATGCCGTCCTGAACGATCCCGCGACCTTCTGCTCCAGCCGCGGCGTCGGCCTTTCCGACTTCAAGAAGGAGACGCCGTGGCGGCCGCCGAGCCTGATCCTGGAGGCCGATCCGCCCGAGCACACTCGCACCCGTGCGGTGCTGTCGAAGGTGCTGTCGCCGACCGTGATGAAGGGGTTGCGTGACCGCTTTGCCGCCGTCGCAGAGCAGCGAGTCGACGCGCTGCTCGACAAGCGCAGCTTTGACGCCATCACGGACCTTGCCGAAGCCTATCCGCTCTCGATCTTCCCGGATGCGCTCGGTCTGAAGCCGGAGGGACGTGAGCATCTCATCCCTTACGCGAGCGTCGTGTTCAACGCCTTCGGCCCGCCGAACCAGCTGCGCCAGGAGGCCATCGCGCGTTCGGCACCGCACCAGGCTTACGTCACCGATCAATGCCAGCGTGACAACCTGACGCCCGGCGGCATCGGCGCCTGCATCCATGCCCATGTCGACGAGGGCGCGATCACGGCGACCGAGGCGCCGTTGCTGGTGCGCTCGCTCCTGTCGGCTGGTCTCGACACCACCGTCAACGGCATCGGCGCCGCGGTCTATTGCCTCGCGCGTTTTCCGGAGCAATGGCAGCGGCTGCGTGGCGACCTCACGCTCGCGCGCAACGCTTTCGAAGAAGCGGTGCGGTTCGAAAGCCCGGTGCAGACGTTCTTCCGCACCACCACGCGTGAGGTCGAACTCTCCGGCGCAACGATCGGCGAGGGCGAGAAGGTGCTGATGTTCCTTGCGGCGGCCAATCGCGATCCCCGCCGCTGGGACAAGCCCGACAGCTACGACATCACCCGCCGCACCTCCGGCCATGTCGGCTACGGCTCCGGCATTCACATGTGCGTCGGCCAGCTGGTGGCGCGGCTCGAAGGCGAGACCATGCTGTCGGCCCTGGCCCGCCGTGTCGCCAGCATCGAGATCACGGGCGAGCCGAAGCGCCGCTTCAACAACACGCTGCGCGGGCTCGACAGCCTGCCGGTGACGATCACGCCCGCCTGACGACCGGCGGCGAAAACAATCAATGGGGGAGGGAATAATGAAGAATCTGAAATGGACGCTCGCGCTGGCCGCGAGCCTGATCAGCGGCGTGGCGAGCGCCGAGATCTCCGACAACGTCGTGCGCGTCGGCGTGCTCAACGACATCTCCGGCATCTTCCAGGATACCAACGGCATGGGCTCGGTGGAAGCCGCGCGCATGGCGGCCGAGGATTTCAACGGCGGGGCTAAGGGCATCAGGGTCGAGATCGTCTATGCCGACCACCAGAACAAGGCCGATGTCGGCAATGCCATCGCGCGCAAATGGCTCGATGTCGAGGGCGTCGATGCCATCGTCGACGTGCCGAATTCGGCCGTCGGCCTCTCCATCAACACGCTGCTGCGCGACAGCCGCATGACCTTCCTGGCGTCGTCGACCGCAAGCTCCGATCTCACCGGCAAGGCGTGCTCGCCCAACACGATCCAATGGGTCAACGACACCTGGGCCACCGGCAATACCACGGCGGCCGCGATGATGTCGCGCGGTGGCAAGGACTGGTATTTCCTCACGGTCGACTATGCCCTCGGCAAGGGCATCGAGGCGGAAGCGCAGAAATACATCGAGGGGCACGGCGGCAAGGTGCTCGGCTCCTCGAAGCACCCGCTCGGCACCTCCGATTTCGCTTCCTTTCTGTTGCAGGCACAGAGCTCGAAGGCGCGGGTGATCGGCCTTGCCAATGCCGGCGGCGACACCATCAACGCGGTGAAGCAAGCGGCCGAGTTCGGGGTGCAGCTGAACGGGCAGAAGCTCGTCGCGTTCCTGCTCTTCATCAACGACGTGCACGGCATGGGCATCAAGGTCGCGCAGGGCCTCCAGCTCATGGAGGCCTTCTACTGGGACATGAACGACGACACTCGCGCCTTCGCCAAGCGTTTCGCCGCGCGACCCGGCATGAACGGCAAGATGCCAAGCGGCAACCAGGCCGGCGTCTACGCCTCCACGCTCGCCTATCTCAACGCGGTCGCCGCGACCGGCAGCGACAACGCCAAGGATGTGGTGCCGCAGATGAAGAAGTTCAAAGGCAAGGACAAACTGTTCGGCGACACCGCGATCCGCCAGGACGGCCGCGTCGTGCATCCCATGTATCTGTTCGAGGTGAAGAAGCCGGAGGAGTCGAAATATCCGTACGACTACTACAAGCTGGTTTCGACCATTCCGGCGGAGCAGGCGTTCCGGCCGCTGGCGGAGGGTGGCTGCGAATTGGTGAAGTAAGTCTCGTGCCCCGGACGCAGTGCGGCGCGTAGCGCTCCGCTGCAGAGCCGGGGCCTATTCTTGCTGAAGCGCCATGGGTCCCGGCTCTGCGTCGCGTCATTTCATGCCGCGCCGCGTCCGGGACACGAGAAGAGCGCCTACACCACCTTGCTGCTGCCCTGCGTGATCAGCCGCGCCGCCCGTTGATCGCGCGCGTAGATCCAGAGCCAGCTGAGCGCGACGCTGAGGCGGTGGCGGAGCCCGATCAGGAAGTAGATGTGGGCGATGCCCCAGATCCACCACGCGATCGTGCCGCGCAGTTTGATGCGGCCGAAGTCGATGACCGCGATCCGCTTGCCGATCTGCGCGAGGCTGCCGGCGTGCTTGTAGCGGAATGGGCCCGTCGCCGCGCTGCGCAACCGCGCCTTGATGGTTTCGGCAACATGCTTGCCCTGCTGCTTCGCCGCCGGCGCGATGCCGGGTACCGGCTTGCCGTCCCAGGCGTCGATACTCACGGTGTCGCCGATCGCAAAGATCTCGGGATGGCCGGGGATGGTCAGGTCGGCCTCGACCTGAACCCGCCCGGCGCGATCGCTTGGTGCGCCCAGCCATTCGGCGGCGGGCGAGGCGCGCACGCCGGCGGCCCAGATTCGTGTCTTTGCCTCAAGCAGCTTGCCGCCGAACACCACGCCCTCGCGATTGATCTCGGTGACCGCCTGGCCCAGCACGACCTCGACGCCGATTCTTTCGAGCGATGCCTGCGCATAGGCCGAGAGATCGTCGGGAAATCCGGCCAGCACGCGCGGCCCCGCCTCGATCAGCACCACGCGCGCCTTGGTCGTGTCGATGTTGCGGAAATCGCCGGGCAGGGTGTGATGTGCCATCTCGGCGATGGTGCCGGCGAGCTCGACGCCGGTGGGACCGGCACCGACGATGACGAAGGTCAGCCGCGCCGCGCGCCTGGCCGGATCGGTCTCGCGCTCGGCGCGCTCGAATGCCAGCAGGATATGACGGCGCAGCGTGGTCGCATCCTCCAGCGTCTTCAGGCCGGGCGCGAACTGCTCCCATTCGTCATGGCCGAAATAGGCATGGCGTGCGCCGGTGGCGAGCACCAGCGTGTCGTAGGGCACTTCGCTGCCGTCGTCGATCAGCACGCAGCGCCTGTCGGCATCGACGCCGCTGACGGTCGCAAACAGCGTCGTCACCTCGCGCCGGTCGCGCATCAGGTGGCGGATCGGCCAGGCGATCTCGCTGGTCGCGAGCGAGGCGGTCGCGACCTGGTAGAGCAGCGGCTGGAACAGATGATGGTTGCGGCGGTCAATCAGCGTGATCTCGACCGGCGCGCCAGCAAGCCGGTGGGTCGCCTCGAGCCCGCCGAAGCCGGCCCCGACGATGACGACGCGATGCGGAGTCGTGGTCATGATGCGTCCTCGAATCTCGCTGCCCTCTGCTCCCACCATTTAAGTGCTGATTGGGCGCTACAGTCCAATAGCCGTCATCAATCGGGTAATAGGGCGGGTGTATCGACCGACGTCTGTGAAAAAGCGCCGCAGCTTTGGTCGAAGTAAGTAGAATTATATTTCTTGCCATACCCATTTGGGGCGAAATATGGTGCAGAGACAGGCGCTGAGCCATTGGCGGCTCGACAGATTTTGCGTTCAATAGAGACGACCCGGGGCGGCGATCACCCCGCTGCCGGGATCAATAATAAGGAGGGGAGTTGCTATGAGGACGGCATTCTGGCTGGCGGGTGCGGCTGCGCTCACGCTGGCAGGCCCGGCATTCGCCGGCGACACCATCAAGATCGGCTTCGTTTCGACCTTCAGCGGCCCGACCGCCGTGATCGGCAACGACATGCGCAACTCCTTCGAGCTGGCGCTCGACCACATCGGCCGCAAGATGGACGGCAAGCCGGTCGAGGTGATCTACGAGGACGACGGGCAGAAGCCCGATGTCGGCAAGCAGAAGACCGAGAAGCTGGTGCAGTCCGACAAGGTCGATTTCATCGTCGGCTACATCTGGTCGAACGTGCTGCTGGCCTCGCTCAAGACCGCGGTGGACTCGCAGACCTTCCTGATCTCGGCCAATGCCGGCCCGTCGCAGCTCGCCGGCGAGCTGTGCAGCCCTTACGTGTTCTCGACCTCATGGCAGAACGACCAGACGCCGGCCGCCATGGGCCTCTACATGAACCAGAAGGGCGTCAAGAGCGTGTTCCTGATCGGCCCGAACTACGCGGCGGGCAAGGACATGCTCGCGGGCGTGAAGAGTACCTTCAAGGGCGAGGTCAAGGGCGAGGAGTACACGGTCTGGCCGAGCCAGCTCGACTTCTCCGCAGAGCTCTCCAAGGCGCGTGCCTCAGGCGCGGAATCGATCTTCGTGTTCTATCCCGGTGCCGCCGGCGTGCAGTTCCTCAATCAATATGTGCAGGCCGGCCTGAAGAGCACGATGCCGCTCTACACGGCGTTTACCGTCGACGAGCTGTCGCTGCCGCTGCAGAAGGAAAATGCGCTCGGCGTTCCCGGTGCGCAGGAATGGGTCAACGACCTGCCGAACGAGCAGAACAAGCGCTTCGTCGCCGACTACCGCAAGAAGTACACCGGCCTCCGTCCGACCTATTACGGCGCGCAAGCCTATGACGCGGCCCAGCTGATCAACAGCGCCGTCGTCGCGGTGAAGGGCGACACCAGCAAGAAGGACGCGATGAAGGCCGAGATGGAGAAGGCCAACTTCAAGTCGCTGCGCGGCCCCTTCAAGTACGGCAAGAACCACATCCCGGTGCAGAGCTTCTATCTCCAGGACGTGGTCAAGGACGGCGAAGGCCAGCTCTCGCTGAAGACGGTCGCGACGATCGTGGAGAACGACCAGGATCGTTTCCACGACAAGTGCGCGATGAAGTGAGTTTGTAGCCACAAGCAAGCTGCACCTTCTCCCTTTCGGGAGAAGGTGGCGCGAAGCGCCGGATGAGGGGTATCTCCGCGAAGCAAATTCAATCCCCAGGCCGGCGCCTTGTAGCCAACCCGCAAATTACGTTTGGCGGCCATTTCCTCCCCCGATTCTTCCTGTCGTTCGCGGCCTTGTGTCCGGCCGCTTCGATTACGCTGCGTGATAGGCCGAACTTCGCGCCGCCATCACCGCGTCGAAAGCCTCTCCCATCACGTCCGTCGATGGGGCGAGACCGGTGAACAGCTCGAAAGCGTCGGCGGCCTGGTAGATCGCGAGCTCGCGTCCGGTCATGATCCGCGCGCCGCGCTCCTGCGCCGCGGCCAGCAGCGGCGTGATCAGCGGCGAATACACCGCGTCCGCCACCCACAATCTGTCGTGCAGCAGCGTGGCCGCAACGGGGATGTCCCGGTTCGGCGACATGCCGACCGGCGTGCCGTTGACGAGACCGGTCGCGCCATGCAGTGCATCCTCGACGCTTGCGGCCACCCTCGCGCCGCCCCGCGGGGCAAGCAGGGAGACCAGCGTCGCGGCGCGCGCAAGCTCGCTGTCGAAAATGCGGATGTCGGTCACGTCAAGGCTCGCCAGCGCAAAGGCGATCGCCTTGCCGACGCCGCCCGCGCCGATCACGGCGACCGCGTTGCCGGACGGCGCCAGCAGCGGCGCCACCGCGCGCGCAAAGCCGGTGGTATCGGTGTTGTGGCCGGTCAACCGTCCGTCCTTGACGACGACGGTGTTGACGGCGCGCATGGCGGCGGCGCCCGACGCCAGCGCGTCGAGCAGCGGCACCACCGCCTCCTTATAAGGGAACGTGACATTGACGCCGGCGAAGCCAAGGCGCCGCACGCCTTCGAGCATCATGGCGAGCCCGGCCGCGTCGGCGCCGGCGACTTCGATGAGCTGGTAGTGACAGCGCAGGCCGAGCGCCTCGGCGGCGCGCTCGTGCATGGCGGGTGATGCGGAATGCGCGATCGGCGCGCCGATCAGGCCGGTGAGGAGCTTCTTGCTGGCGGCGTATCCGCGCTTGGACATGGCTTTCTATCGTCTCGCTGGATCCGCGCAATTCCAAGGGGACTTTCAAGAGGGCTTTCAAGGCGCTTTCGTGCGACGATAGTCTTTCCCTTGCCTTACACAATGACGAGGCACGGGGAGCGCGGCCAAGCTCATCAGCCTTCTTCCACGAACGGAGAAGGAAGAGCCAGCTTCGAGATCGGATTGTTTCGACTTAATCAGCCCGTTTGAATGACGGAGCATCGGCGCGCGATCTGTTTCATCGGCGTCGCATTTGCTGCGACTGCGCTCTAGCTCGCCGGTCCTTCCGGCGACACGCTGCCGGGCCGCTCCGTGTGCTCGCTTTGCAGCACCTCGCGCGCGAACTCGATGATCTTCTGCTTGTTTGCCGTTTCGTGGACGGCGAAAAACACGCGGTTCAGTTCAAGGCCGAGCACGCTGTTGAGGGCGATGTCCTCGTCTTCCATCGTGGTTTTCCCGCTTTAGACGTCATAGGTGTAACTTGGCATTATTTCTTCCACAAGTAGATTAAATTCTCGGATCGAGCGGGGGGCCGCAAAACTACGGGAGCAGCGAATTGAGGCAGCCCGCGAATACGTGCTATACGGGAAGGCGTGGGTCAGGAAACGCACCGATGTCCGCCGTAGACTATGGCCGGGAGGCGCTCGACTTCATCGAGGGCCTCGGGACCTATCGCAAGGTCCCGGACGCCATGAATGCGCTCGAAACGCGTTCGGCCGCTTCGGCTTCGAAACCATCATCGTGACGGGATTGCCGAATCCCGATCAACGGTTTGCGCAGATGGTGCTGGCCAAGCGCTGGCCGGCGGAATGGTTCAGTCTCTACACCCAGAACAACTACGACCGTGTCGATCCGGTGGTACGGTTGTGCCGGCAATCGGTGAACCCGTTCGAATGGGCGGAAGCGCCGTATGACGCCGACCTGGAACCGGATGCGGCCGAGGTGATGAACCGCGCCGGCGATTTTCGCATGTCGCGCGGTTTCATCGTGCCGATCCACGGGCTGACCGGCCACGAGGCCGCGGTGTCGCTCGGCGGCGTCCACCTCGATCTCAATCCCCGCAGCAAGCCGGCGCTGCACCTGATGGCGATGTATGGCTTCGACCACATCCGCCGCCTGCTCCAGCCGGTGCCGTATCCCCCGGCGCGTCTCACCCCGCGCGAGCGCGAGGTGATCGCGTGGGCCTCGCAGGGCAAGTCGGCCTGGGAAATTGGCGAGATCCTGCACATCACGCAGCGCACCGCCGAAGAACATCTCGCAACCGCTGCGCGCAAGTTGGGCGCCGTCAACCGCACGCATGCGGTCGCGCTGGCGATTCGCAACAAGATCATCAATCCCTGAGCGACACACTGGGAAATTTCCCAGTATCGAGCCTGCCTCTTTTCACAGAGGCTGACTCCCATTGAGGCTGAATGGGGGTTTTCATGATTCATGCAATTTCTGCGGTCAATCGCCACCTTTACGAAGACGTTATCGAGCAGCATTTCCGGTTGCGCCACGACATCTTCGTCGAGGAGCGGCACTGGGACACGCTGCGCAAGCCGGATAGCCGCGAGATCGATTCCTATGACAACGAGGATACGGTTTATCTGCTCGCGCTGGAGGGGCGCCGCGTCATTGGCGGTCACCGGCTCTACCCGACGACCAAGCCCTCGATGATGAGCGAGGTCTTTCCGCATCTGGCCGCGGTGCGCGGCTGCCCGGCTGACCCGCTGGTCTGGGAATGGTCGCGCTACTTCGTCGTCCGTGATCGCCGCGACGGCCCACTCAACCTGCAGATGATGGCGGCGGTGCAGGAGTTCTGCCTCCATCAGGGCATCGCGCAGGTCAGCGCGATCATGGAGACCTGGTGGCTGCCGCGCTTCCACGAGGCTGGCTTCGTCGTGACCCCGCTTGGACTGCCGGCTCTGGTGGAGAACGCCTGGACCATGGCGGCAACCATCGACATTCGCCGCGAGACGGCAGACGCCCTGCATGATCGCATCGGCGTCGCGTCGATCGTGCGACATGACGGCCCGCGTCTGGACGCCGTTGCCCGTGCCAACCTCTGCGGCCTCGCTGCCGCGCAACGAAAGAGCGCCTGAGATGACGAACATGATGCGGGACACCCAGACCATGGCGCAGACCAGGGACGAGAATCTCGGCTACATGTCCGACATGGCGCTCGAGCTCGCGCAAATGGCGGAAGACTCCGGATTGGCGACGCTCGCCTATCTGTTCCGGATGGCGGCCCTGGAGGCCTCGACGGCAGACAGCATGCATCCAGAACGGGACGACCATTCCCGGGAGATCACGTCGCATTAGACGTCCTCTTCGTCACTCCGGCGAATTCACATCCTCCCCACGGCCTGCCGCGGGGAGGGTGATCGTTTAGGTGCGGCAGGTTGCCCCACGCCGCTCGGCAGCTTTCTTGCCGGGACTTGGTTGCAAGGACCTGGTTGAGGGCTTGGGCAAGGCGTGTTCGACCACGCGCGCCCGGATGCAACAAAGTGCATGTCTGGCGCGGAATCGCTCTTGCCTCGGAACGATACTGCCATTACCCATTTTTCCGCCTTGTAGCGGCAGGGGGAGCTCTTTCACTGATGGCGACCGTGTTCGAACGTCGGCGCGACACCGCGTGCGCCTGAAAGAGTTCTGATGCTGCTTGTCGTCGAACAGTTCCTGAACGGATTGCAGTTTGGCCTGCTGCTGTTCCTGCTCGCCGCGGGCCTGACGCTGGTGTTCGGGATCATGGATCTCGTCAACCTCGCGCACGGCTCGCTCTACATGATGGGCGCCTATTTCGCGGCGACCTTCGCGGCCTGGACCGGAAGCTTCCTGCTCGGTGCACTGCTGGCGCTCGGCGCCACGCTTCTGCTGGGCATCGTGCTGGAGATGAGTGCGCTGCGGCATCTCTATGGCCGCGACCATCTCGACCACGTGCTCGCCACGTTCGGCCTGATCCTGTTCTTTAATGAAGCGGTGCGCCTGATCTGGGGCCCGGCCGGCCTCGCGCTGCCGCTGCCCGCCTGGCTCACCGTGCCGGTGCCGATCCTGCCCGGCATTCACTATCCGGCCTATCGCCTCGCCATCATCGTGGTGGCGCTGCTGGTCGCGCTGCTGCTCTATCTCGGCGTGATGCGCACCCGCATCGGCATGCTGATCCGCGCCGGCGCCTCCAACCGCGAGATGATCGGCGCGCTCGGCATCAACATCAAGCTGCTCTACACGCTGGTGTTCGGCCTTGGAGCCGCGCTCGCCGGCCTCGCCGGCCTGATGCAGGCGCCGATCCTCACCGTGCAGATCGGGATGGGCGAGAACATCCTGATCCTCGCCTTCGTCATCATCGTGATCGGCGGCATCGGCTCGATCCGCGGTGCGTTCCTCGCCGCGATCTTCGTCGGCATGATCGACACGCTCGGCCGCGCCTTCCTGCCCAATTTGTTGCGGCAGGTGCTGAGCGGCGCTGCGGCTTCCACCGCCGCGCCCGCGCTGTCCTCCATGTTGATCTACCTGGTGATGGCGATCGTGCTGGTGGTGCGGCCGGAGGGGCTGTTTCCGGCCAACCGTCGATGAAGGCCTTCACGGTGAGCAAGGCCGTCACGGCCCTGATGCTGGCCGGCCTTGTGCTGCTGCCGCTGTATTCGCAAGCATCCGGCAACGTCTTCATCCTGACGCTGTTCACCCGCATCGTCATCCTGGCGCTGGCGGCCGCGAGCCTCAACCTCATCATGGGCTATGGCGGCATGATGAGCTTCGGCCACGCCGCCTATCTCGGCATCGGCGGCTATGCCGTCGGCATGCTCGCGCAGGAAGGCGTCGGCTCCGGCTTCATCCAGTTTCCGGTCGCGCTTGCGGCCTCCGCGCTCTATGCGCTGGTGATCGGCGCGCTGAGCTTGCGCACCCGCGGCGTCTATTTCATCATGATCACGCTCGCCTTCGCGCAGATGGCCTATTACGTCGCCTCGGGCCTGGCGCGCTACGGCGGCGACGACGGCCTCACCGTCTACAAGCGCAGCGACTTCTCCGGGCTGATCAATCTCGGCAATCGCACGCAGTTCTACTATCTCTGCCTCGCCTGCCTCCTCAGTGTCATCTTCCTGATCTGGCGCATCGCCAATTCGCGCTTCGGCCTGGTCGTGCAGGGACTGCGCTCCAATGAGCAGCGCATGCAGGCGATCGGCTTCCCGGCCAAACGCTACCAGCTCGTCTGCTTCGTCATCTCCGGCATGATGTGCGGCCTCGCCGGCGCGCTGCTCGCCAACAACACCGATTTCATCAGCCCCGCCGTGATGTACTGGACCCGGTCCGGCGATCTCATGGTGATGGTGATCCTCGGCGGCATGGGCACGTTGTTCGGCCCCGTCATGGGCGCCGTGGTGTATCTGCTGCTGGAGGAATTCCTGTCGCAGCTCACCGAATATTGGGCGCTGATCATGGGGCCGATGCTGCTGCTGATCGTGCTGTTCGGCCGCGGCGGCATCATGGGCCTGCTCGGGAGGCTCAATCGTGGCTGAACCTCTGCTCCGCGTCGACAAGCTGGTGCGCCGCTTCGGCGGCATCATCGCGACAGATCACGTCTCGCTCGACGTCGCGGCCGGCGAGTTGCATGCCATCATCGGCCCGAACGGCGCCGGAAAGACCACGCTGATCAGCCAGCTCACCGGACATCTCGAACCGCATTCCGGCAGCGTCTCGCTCGGCGGCCGCGACATCACCTATCTGCCGGCCTATCGCCGCTGCGCGCTGGGCCTTGCCCGCTCGTTCCAGATCACCTCGCTGCTGCTGGATTTCACTGCGGCCGACAATGTCGCGCTGGCGGCCCAGGCGCATGCAGGCCACTCGTTCCGTTTCTTCGCCAATGCCCGCAAGGAAAAGGGCCTGCGCGATGCCGCCCATGCCGCGCTCGACCGCGTCGGGCTGCTACATCGTGCCGATATCCTGGTGTCCAGGCTCAGCCATGGCGAGCGTCGCCAGATCGAGCTTGCGGTCGCGCTCGCGAGCAAGCCGAAATTGCTGCTGCTCGACGAGCCGATGGCGGGCCTCGGCGTCACCGAATCCCAGAGCATGGTCAAGCTGCTGCAGGAGCTGCGCAAGGAGGTCTCGATCGTCCTCGTCGAGCACGACATGCCCGCGGTGTTCGCGCTGGCCGACCGCATCACGGTGCTGGTCTATGGCCGCGTCATCGCCTCGGGCGATCCGGCCGCGATCCGTGCCAACGACGAGGTCAAGCGCGCCTATCTCGGCGACCAGCACGTGGTGACGCACCATGGCTGAAAACATGATGGCTGACGCGCTGCTCGACGTCGACGGCATCGAGACCTGCTACGGCCTCAGCCAGGTCCTGTTCGGCCTGTCGCTGTCGATCAAATCGGGCGAGATGGTCTCACTGATGGGCCGCAACGGCATGGGCAAGACCACCACCATCCGCTCCATCATGGGCCTGACGCCGGCGCGCGCGGGCAGCATCCGTTTTGCCGGCACGGAGGTGCGGACGCAGCCGTCCTACCGAATCGCCAAGCTCGGCGTCGGCCTCGTCCCCGAGGGACGCCAGATCTTCCCGAATCTCACCGTGCGCGAAAACCTGGTTGCGGCCGCCGCCGATCGCTTCGGCCGCGCCAATCCCTGGACGCTCGCCGCCATCTACGTGATGTTCCCGCGGCTCGCCGAGCGCGCCTCCAACATGGGCAACCAGCTCTCCGGCGGCGAGCAGCAGATGCTCGCGATCGGCCGCGCGCTGATGACCAATCCGAAGCTGCTGATCCTGGACGAAGCGACCGAAGGCCTCGCCCCGCTGATCCGCGAAGAAATCTGGAGCTGCCTGTCGCTGCTCAAGAGCCGCGGACAGTCGATCCTGGTCGTCGACAAGAACGTCGACCACCTCGCCCGCATCTGCGACCGCCACTACATCATCGAGCGCGGCAAGACGGTGTGGAGCGGCACGTCCGACCAGCTGATGGCCGAGCCGGATCTGCAGCACAAATATCTGGGGATTTAGAGAGACGGGAGGCTCATGCCTCGGAGACGGTATCGTCCCGGCGAACGCCGGGACGACATTGGGAGAGAGCTGCAATCAAAACACCTCGAAATACTCGCGATGCTCCCAGTCGGTCACCTCGGCCAGGAACCGGTCGATCTCGGCGTTCTTGATGTGGGTGTAGTAGTCGACGAACTCCGCCCCCAGTTTTTCGCGGAAGAACGGGTCGTCCTTCAGCGCAGAGACCGCATCGCGCAGCGACTTCGGCAGCAGCGGTGCCTTGGTCTCGTAGGGCGTGTCGGCCGACGGGCCCGGATCGAGCTTGCGGTCGACGCCGTCGAGGCCTGAGAGAATCTGCGAGGCCATGTAGAGGTAGGGATTGGCGGCGGGCTCGCCGATGCGGTTCTCGAGGCGCGTGGCGGCGTCATTGGCGCCGCCGAGCACGCGGATCATCACGCCGCGATTGTCGCGTCCCCAGATCGCGCGATCCGGCGCCAGCGAATAGGAGCGGTAGCGCTTGTAGCCGTTGATGGTCGGCGTGGTGAACAATGTGGATGCGCGGGCGTGGTCGAGCAGGCCGGCCAGGTAGCCGCGGCCGAACGCGCTGAGCGGCTCGTCGCCGTCCTTGGTCATAAACTGGTTTTCGCCAGTCGCGCGCGAGACGATCGACTGATGCAGGTGCCAGCCGCTCGCGAACAAATTCGGCAGTTTCGGCCGGCACATGAAGGTGGCGTGATAGCCGTGGCGGCGCGCGATCTGCTTCACGGCAGAACGGAACAGCACCATGTTGTCGGCGGGCTCCAGGCCGTTCTTCGGCGCGAAGGTGAACTCGCACTGGCTTGGCCCGAACTCGACCTCGACCGAGCGCAATGGCAGCCCGAGCGCGACGATGTCGCGACGCAGGATCTCCAGCACCGGCTCCATCTGATCGAAGCGCTGCTCGGTGAGATATTGGTAGCCGTGGCTGAGCAGGCTCACCGAGGGCGGCGTGCCGGGCTGGCCGGCGTCCTCGGGCCGCATATGCGGATCGTCGAGCTTGAAGATGTGGAATTCGACCTCGAGCCCCGCGACGAAGTCGTGGCCGCGACTGCCGAGCTCGTCGAGTACCTTGCGATAGAGTCCGCGCGTCGCGAACGGCACGGGACGGCCGTCCTGGAAATGCAGGTCGCACAACACCCAGCCGGTCGTCGGTGCCCACGGCAGCACGCGAAAGGTGGTGGGGTCGGCGACCATCAGCACGTCGGCGGCGCCCTCCATCTCCTTCATGCCGAAACCGCCGCCAGCGGTGAACACCGGGAACACCGTGCGGTGCGAGGTGTCCTTGGCGAGCATGGTGGTGGTGATGGAGCAGCCACTCTCCAGCGAGGCAATGGCTTCGGCGGCGATGATGGTCTTGCCGCGCAGAATGCCGTGCTGGTCGGGGAAGGCGAGGCGGATTACTTCGAGGTTCTTGTCCTCGACGAGACGGCGCATGCGCGCTACGGCGTCCTTCTGCTCGTCCGACCACAGCGCATGACGCGCAACGAAAGTCACTGCTGTCCCTCCTTGATGCTCGACGCCAGCATACCCCACGGTGTCATCGTCCGCGAAAGCCGACGATCCAGTATTCCAGAGACAGTCATGTATCCACGAGAGGTCGCGGCGTACTGGATGCCCCGCTTTCGCGGAGCATGACAGCGGAGAACGTAGAGCCGCCGTCGCGACCCGCTGGCGCCGAATGGCATCGTCACTCCGCCGCCGTCAACCGATGTATATTATCCGCGATCTCCTTCGGCACGGGGGCCGTCCAAGGCGCGCCGCGGCGGCGCTTGACGTCGACTTCCATCCAGTAGGTCTCCCAGCCCCGGGTCGGCCCGATACCGTCCATCGTTGCCGGCCCCTGGATCGAACGTGCATTGGCCTCGTCGAGAAACAGTATCGGCCTCTCGCCGCCGCCGACCTTCTCGATCTCCTGCCGCAGCAGGCGGCGATATTGCACGATCGCCTTGTCGCTCGAGCCAAGATGCTCCTTGGTGCGATCCTGGATCGCGCCCATCGATTCCACCGCCCACTGGTCGTGGACGTTGATGTCGTTGCCCATGCCGGTATAGGTCGCGGTCTGCTGCTCGTGCGGATCGAAGCCGTAATCGTTGCCCCTGTTCTTGCGTGATTTGTAGTCGGGTAGCTCGTAGAGCTCGAGCCGCTGGTCACGCATCTTCTTTTTATCGACCGGCGCGGCATAGCTGGTGAAGATCGCGTACCAGTAGCAGTTCTCGTCGTCGACCGGCACGTGCCACTGCGTGATCGTCATCTCCGTGCTCATGGGGATGACGAAAGCGTGCGGAAACAGCTGGTTGGTGACGCGCACATGGGTGCGTTCTTCGTCGATCTCGCGCAGCGCGATCAGCCTGAGGCCATACTCGGTATGCTCGACATTGATGATCGGGCGGTCGTATTCGCGCAGGATCTTGGTCATCGGCAGGTCGCTTCCGGCGGAGGCGCCGCGGAACTGCTTGCCATAGGCCGTGGACGTGTCCTCGTCCTCGAAGAAGCGATGCAGATAGGACGCGTGCGCGGGGTCGATGCCGACTTCCAGTGCCTGCAACCAGTTGCAGGCCATGTGGCCCTTGAACGCAAAGGTGTGTGTGCCGGGCGCGACGAAGCAGTCGATCTCCGGGAATGCCGGCGGTTGGCCCTCGCCAAGATAAGCCCAGAGGATGCCGCTCTTCTCCACCACCGGGTATGAGCGCTGGCGGATGTTCTGGCAGAGCTTCGAATCTTTCGGCTCGGCCGGGGTCTCGATGCACTGGCCGGTCGCGTCGAACAGCCATCCGTGGAAGGCGCAGCGCAATCCGCCATGCTCGAGCCGTCCGAAGGCGAGGTCGGCGCCGCGATGGGCGCACAGGCGGTCGATCAGGCCGTAGCGCCCTAGCTCGTCGCGGAACAGCACCAGGTTCTCGCCGAGCAATTTGACGGGACGGATCGGACGGTCGCCCTCCAGCTCGTCAACCAGCGCCGCCGGCTGCCAGTAGCTGCGCATCAGCTTGCCGCAGGGATCCTTCGGCCCGGTGCGGGTGATCAGGTCGTTCTGCTCCTGGCTCATCATGGCAGTCGCGTCCTCTTTTGTTCGAACATGCAAGTCGAGAGCCGGCGGGGTCTTCGCCTCTCCCCCGCGTGCGGGGAGAGGCCGGATTGCATCGAAGATGCAATCCGGGTGAGGGGGGCTCTCCGTAAGTCTGACTGTCACCGTCCCCGTGGAGACTCCCCCTCACCCCACCCTGTCCCCGCAAGCGTGCCTGCTTGACGAAATGTGTTCGTCTATTGAACGAATGGGCGAATTATGACATGCCTTGGATTGGCGGCAAGCATTATTTTGCAGGACTGTCCGGAGGACCATGCCCAAGCTGAAACGAAGCGAGACCGACGAGCGCGCGACGGATTTCGTCGAGAGCCTCGATCGTGGCCTGCGTCTGCTTCAATGCTTCGGAGCGACGAAGGGTCCGATGACGCTGAGCGATCTCGCCCGCGCCGCCGATCTGCCGCGCGCCACCACCCGGCGCATGCTGTTCACGCTCCAGCGCGGCGGCTTCGTCTCCGGTGACGGAAAGCTGTTCTCGCTGACGCCGCATGTGCTGACGCTCGCGGCGTCCTATCTGCGCTCCAACCAGCTCGTCACGGTCCTGCAACCACTGCTCGATCGTGTCGCGATCGCGGCGAATGAAATCTCCTCGCTCGCGGTGCCGGACGGTGACGATGTCGTGTTCGTCGCGCGCAGCAGTCCGGCGCGGATGTTTTCCGGCGGTCTCGAAATCGGCTACCGGCTGCCCGCCTTCTGCACCTCGGTCGGCCGCGCCATGCTCGGCCAGCTCGACGATGCCGATCTCGCCGCGCGCCTGAAAGCGATGAGGCGCGAAGCGCTGACGCCGCAGACAGTGACCGAGCCCAAGGCGTTGCTCGCGCGCATCCTTGCCGATCGCGCGCAGGGCTATTCGCTGGTCGATCGCGAGGCCGAGCCGCATTTCCGCTCGATCTCGGTTCCGGTGCGTCGTTACGACAATGTGATCGTCGCCGCCATCAACATGGGCGCCCATGTCGACCGCGTGCCGGCGCAGGAATTGATCGACCGTTTCCTGCCGCTGCTGCGCGATGGCGCGGAATCCGTGCGCTCGCAATTGCTGTGAGCCTGCAACCCGCGCGCACAGGTCGCGGTGCGCCAGCGTGCTCGCTGTGTCACAAGGCAAAAATGCCGCATGAAACACCTCTCATCGCCACCATCGTCGTCGGACTTGGACTAGCCTTCGTCTTCGGAACGATCGCACAGCGGTTCCGCATACCGCCGCTCGTCGGCTACCTCTTGGCTGGCGTCGCGGTCGGTCCGTTCACGCCGGGCTTCGTCGCCGATCAGGCGCTTGCCACCGAGCTCGCCGAGCTCGGTATCATCCTGCTGATGTTCGGCGTCGGCTTGCATTTCTCGCTGCAGGACCTGCTTTCGGTGCGAAAGATCGCGGTGCCCGGCGCCGTCGTGCAGATCGCAGCTGCGACATTGATGGGGCTCGGCCTTGCATGGCTGATGGGCTGGGGCATCGCAGCGGGGCTGGTGTTCGGACTGGCGCTGTCGGTCGCGAGCACCGTCGTGCTGCTTCGCGCGTTGCAGGAGCGGCGCCTGATGGAGACCGATCGCGGCCGCATCGCCGTCGGCTGGCTGATCGTCGAGGATCTCGCGATGGTGCTCGTGCTGGTGCTGTTTCCCGCGATCGCGAGCCTTCAGGGCGGCGCCGGGGGCAAACCCGCGTTCGAGCCGCTCGCCGCGCAGGCCGGCTTCGGGCTTGCCGGAATCGTGATGCTGACCCTCGTCAAGATCGTCGTGTTCATCGGCTTGATGCTTGTCGTGGGGCGCCGGGTGATCCCGTGGATCCTGCACTATATCGCCCATACCGGCTCGCGCGAATTGTTCCGCCTCGCCGTGCTCGCGATTGCGCTGTGCGTCGCCTTCGGGGCGACCAAGCTGTTCGACGTCTCGCTGGCGCTCGGCGCCTTCTTCGCCGGCATGATGCTGCGGGAATCGCCGCTCAGCGCGCGTGCCGCGCAGGAATCACTGCCGCTGCGCGACGCCTTCGCCGTGCTGTTCTTCGTCTCGGTCGGCATGATGTTCGATCCGATGAGCGTGGTCCGCGAGCCCTGGCCGCTGCTCGCGACGCTCGCGATCATCATGCTGGGCAAATCGCTCGCGGCCTATTTGATCGTCGTCATATTCCGCCACCCTGTCGCCACGGCGCTGACGATCTCGGCGAGCCTGTCGCAGATCGGTGAGTTCTCCTTCATCCTGGCGGAGCTCGGCGTCGCCTCGCAGATCTTGCCCAAGGAGGGCCGCGACCTGATCATGGCGGGCGCGATCCTCTCCATCATGCTCAACCCGTTGATGTTCGCCGCCGCCACCTGGCTTGCGCCGCGTCTCGACCCGCGGCGCGAAGAGCCTGCGGTCCCGGCCGCGGTCACCGAGGCGATCCGAACCACGGAGCTGACGGATCATACCATCGTGATCGGCTATGGCCGCGTCGGTGCGCTCGTCGGCGACGCGTTGAAGCAGCGGCAGCTGCCGTTCCTCGTTGCTGAGGTCGGAGAGAGCATATTGGCGAAGCTGAAGCAGGACGGCATCGAGACCATCATGGGCAATGCCGCGCAGCCGGAAATTCTCGAGGCCACAAATCCCTCACGGGCGCGGCATCTGGTGATCGCGATCCCCGAAGCGTTCGAGGCGGGACAGATCGTGCAGCAGGCGCGCGCGGCCAATCCGGATATCCGCATCATCGCGCGGGCGCATGCGGATGCCGAGGTCGATCATTTGAAGGGACTGGGGGCGGATGTCGTCATCATGGGCGAGCGGGAGATCGCGCGCGGCATGATCGAGGAGCTGGAGCGGAGAAATCCGGATGCTGCCGAAGATCCCCGCATGCGCGCCGTCAGCGTGTCGTAAGACGCATCTCGCGCCGCTCACTGCCGGTTGCGCATCCAGTCGGCAAGGCCCGATATCGCGCGATCGAGGTCCTGCCGTGCGGCGGCGTCCGTGACCGTCTCCTCCAGTGCGCCGCGCATGCAGAGCAGCCAGGCGTCGCGCTCGGAATCGCCGATCGCAAAGCCGAGGTGCCGCTGCCGCAGTCGCGGATGGCCCTTCTCGACGGAATAGAGCTTTGGGCCGCCGGTCCATTCGGTGAGATAGCGCTTCAGCACGTCCCTGATCAGGCCGAGGTCGTCCGCATGCATGGTGCGGATCACCTTCGCCTCCGGCAGCGTATCCATCCGGTCGTAGAAGCGATCGACCATCCGGTCGATCGTGGCGCTGCCGCCGATCCGCTCGAACATGGAGATTGCGGCGTCGCTATCGGTCATCGTGGGTCCTGATGTTTACGGCTGCGATCGGATATATGGTCAGCGAAGGTTGTGCGCAAATCTCCGCTGCCGTCCATAACCACAGGGCGTAGTTTGGCGAAGATTGGTAGTTCGGGATTAGCCGCGCGCGCAATCGATGGATCACGCTGTATGGGTCCCTGCGTTCGCAGGGACGACAGCGGGGCACTTTACAGCGCTACGCTTCGCAGCCCGAAGCTGCGGGCTTCGTTCTGCAGCACCGGGCGGACCGCATCGATCAGCCGTGCCGCCGCCGCGTCGACCGACAGCCCTGCCGTGTCCACCACCGCTGTCGCGCGCGCGTACAGCGGCTCGCGGCTCAGCAAAATGTTGCGCAACTCCGCCATGGCCGAGCGGTCGTCCGCCATCGGGCGGAGGTCGCCTTGGCGCCGCACGCGCGCCATATGCTCCTCGGGCTCGGCCTTCAGCCAGATCGTGTAGAACGACGACAGGATCTGGTCGAAGGTCAGAGGCTCCGAGACGATACCGCCGCCGGTCGCCAGCACCATCAGTTCGTTGCGTGCGAGCAACTGCTGCAACGCCGCCTGCTCCATGCGGCGAAAGCCTTCCTGGCCGTAGAGCGCGATGATCTCGGCGACCGAAAGTCCGTTCTGCTGCTCGATCTCCTTGTTGAGCTCGACAAAGCTCCAGCCGATCTTCTTGGCCAGCATCCGGCCGAGCGTGGATTTTCCGGCGCCGCGCAGGCCGATCAGCGCGATGCCGCAGAACGGCGCGCGCCGCGGCGCGGACGCGCTGCCGCCGGCGAGCAGGTCTTTTGCCTGTGCGATCTGCGCCGGCGTCGCCTTGCGCAAGAGGTCACGAAACATCTGCCAGTCCGGCGTCGGATCGGTCGAGAGAAGCAGGTCTTCCAGATGCGCGCCCATCGCGTCGGAGACGCGGCGCAAGAGCACGATGGAGACGTTGCCCTTGCCGCTCTCGAGCTGCGCGATGTAGCGCTCCGAAATTCCGGAGACCTTGGCGAGCACTTTTCGCGACATGCCACGCAGCGCGCGCATGGTGCGCACGCGCTGGCCGAGCTGTTCGAGAAATCGGAATTCGGCGTCGGGACTGTCGGTCATGAGCCTTCTCTAACGGATGCCGTCCTTGAAAAAGCTCCTGCGGCGCATTTTAATGAAACATAATGCCTGCTAACATTGACAGCAAGCCGCTGCAGTGTCTTTCTATGAATTATAATTCTAAAAATCGGGGGAGAAGTCCGTGAGCGAGGGATCCTATAACGCGGTGACCTGGCTGCTCGACCGCAACGTCGAGGAGGGCAGGGGAGGCAAGCTCGCGTTCGACGACACCGTCGCCCGGCTCACCTATGGCGAGCTTCAGCAGCAGACGCGTCGTGTCGCCAACATGCTGCGCCGTCTCGGTGTGCGCCGCGAAGAGCGCGTGGCGATGATCATGCTGGATACGGTCGATTTCCCGCTGCTGTTCCTCGGCGCGATCCGCGCCGGCATCGTGCCGGTGCCGCTCAACACGCTCCTGACCGCGGACCAATATGCCTACATCCTCGCCGACTGCCGCGCCCGCGTGCTGTTCGTCTCCGAAGCACTCTACCCCGTCATCAAGGATGTCGTCGGCCGCATGCCCGATCTCGAGCATGTCGTGGTCTCCGGCGTCAAGCAGAACGGACACAAGCAGCTGGCCGAAGAGCTCGCTGGCGAGAGTGACCAGTTCACCACCGCGGCGACGCATCCGGACGAGCCGGCGTTCTGGCTGTATTCGTCGGGCTCGACCGGCATGCCCAAGGGCGTGCGCCACATCCATTCGAACCTGCAGGCGACCGCTGACACCTACGCCAGGCAGGTGCTCGGCATCCGCGAGACCGACGTCTGTCTCTCCGCGGCAAAACTGTTCTTCGCCTACGGCCTCGGCAATGCGCTGACCTTTCCGATGTCGGTCGGCGCCACCGTGATTCTCAACAGCGAGCGTCCGACGCCGGCGCGCATGTTCGACCTGATGAACCGATACAACCCGTCGATCTTCTACGGCGTGCCGACGTTGTTCGCGGCGATGCTCAACGACGAGACGATGAAGGCCGAGCGGGGCGGCAGGAGCTTGCGCATCTGCACCTCGGCCGGCGAGGCGCTGCCGGAATCGGTCGGCAACAGCTGGAAGGCGCGCTTCGGCGTCGACATCCTCGACGGCGTCGGCTCGACCGAGCTCCTGCACATCTTCCTGTCGAACGCGCCCGGCGACATCAGGTACGGGTCATCAGGCAAGCCGGTGCCGGGCTATGCGGTGCGGCTCGTCAACGAGGTCGGCCAGGACGTCGCCGACGGCGAGGTCGGCGAGCTCCTGGTCGATGCGCCCTCCGCCGGCGAGGGCTACTGGAACCAGCGCCACAAGAGCCGCCGCACGTTTGAAGGCCCGTGGACCCGCACCGGCGACAAATATGTCCGCGACACTGATGGCCGCTACACCTTCTGCGGCCGCGCCGACGACATGTTCAAGGTCTCCGGTATCTGGGTCTCGCCGTTCGAGGTCGAGAGCGCGCTGATCACCCATCCCGCCGTGCTGGAAGCCGCCGTCGTGCCCGAAGCCGATCCGGAAGGATTGCTGAAACCGAAGGCCTTCGTCGTCCTGCGCCCGGGCGCGACGACGGCGGGCCTGCAGGAGATGCTGAAGGAGCACGTCAAGCAGAAGATCGGCCCGTGGAAATATCCGCGCTGGATCGACGTGGTGGAGTCCTTGCCGAAGACGGCGACGGGAAAGATCCAGCGCTTCAAGCTGCGCGAGGGCGCGAATTAGCCATAGCCGTCGTGGCCGGGCTTGTCCCGGCCATCTACGATCTTTCGCGCGGCAAAGACGTGGATGCCTGGGTCAAGCCCGGGCATGACGACCGAGAGAAGAGTAACAGCATGACCAACCTCACCCCCACTGGTTTCCTCGGCATCGGCAACGCCAGCCTCGAGTACAAATGGCTCGCGCCGCAATCAGCCGATGCGCCGACCATCGTCATGCTGCACGAAGGCCTCGGCTCCGTCGGGCTATGGGGCGACTTTCCCGAAAAGCTTCAACAGGCCACCGGTGCCGGCATCTTCGTCTACGCGCGCGCGGGCTACGGCCAGTCGAGCCCGGTCACCCTGCCGCGGCCGCTCGACTACATGCAGCGCGAGGCGCTGGGCGTGCTGCCTGAGATCCTCGACGTGATTGGCTTCAAGCGCGGCCTGCTGCTCGGTCATTCCGACGGCGCTTCGATCGCGACGATCTATGCCGGAGCCCATCAGGATCACCGGCTGCAGGGCCTCGTGCTGATGGCGCCGCATTTCATCGTCGAGGACATTTCGGTGCAGTCCATCGCTGCGATCAAGACCAGCTTCGAGACAACGGATCTCAAGGCCAGGCTCGGGCGCTGGCACAAGGACGTCGACAACGCCTTCTACGGCTGGAACGGCGCCTGGCTCGATCCGAATTTCCGTGGCTGGGACATCTCGGAATATCTGGCTTACATCCGCGTTCCCATTTTGATCCTGCAAGGTGTAGATGACCAATATGGGACACTGCGGCAGGTCGAAATTGCGCAGGAAGAGTGTTACTGTCCGGTAGATTTGAAAATTATTTCAGACGCGGGCCATTCCCCGCATCGTGAAGCGCCGGGGGCGACGCTTGACGCTATTGAGCAATTTGCAAAAGCGGCCCTGCGCGACGATCAGGGACTTCAGGGACGCGCCGCATGATCTTGCGGGGGCACATCCATGAATGTGCCGCCCCAGGCGGGCGGCCATTTGCCGTGGCCGCAATGGGCCTATGTGCCGGGCGATGCCGCCGGGCTGGACGCCGATTACGTCACGCTCGACCTCGCCAAGGCGCTGGTGCCGCCGGCGTTTCGCGGCTACGTGCCGGCGCGCCATCCGGCGCTGCGCTACGGGCTCGCGCTCAACGACCGCGGCTATTTCTGGGAATCGCAGGAGGTGCTGGAGGCGGTGTGGGCCGCGGCCCCGCAGGGCGGCCGCGAGCGCATCCTGCTGCGCGCCTGCATCCAGATCGCCAACGCGAATTTGCGGCTGCGGATGCAGAAGGCGCACTCGGCCGCACGCCTGTTTGGCGATGCTCTGGCAGAGCTGCGGGCGCTCACCTCGCGCAAGGCGGCGCCGGCCGGCGATGGCTTCGTCGAGAGCTTTCCGATTCCAGCATTGACGGCCCTGCTTCAAGCCAAGCTCGGCCGTCCCCAGCTCTCCAAGGCCGACTGGATCGCGATCAGCGCCATTGTGCGGTCCTGAGCATGAAGCAAAGTGCATGTATCGACAGAAATGGACTAGACGCGTCTAGGAAGATGCATTATTGTGCATCTGAGATAAAACCAAGACAGCATAGGGATGGCCCATGGCCGGGGAAGATCGGCGCCTCGCAGGCGGCGCGACATTCATCGATTTCCAGACCGAGCCGTCCCGTTACCGGCACTGGAAGCTCGCGGTCGACGGTGACGTCGCGACGCTGACCATGGATGTCGACGAGAACGGGGGTCTGTTCGAGGGCTATCTGCTCAAGCTGAATTCCTACGATCTCGGCGTCGACATCGAGCTCGCCGACGTGGTCCAGCGCCTGCGCTTCGAGCACCCCGAGGTGAAGGTCGTGGTGATCCGTTCGGCCAAGAACCGCGTGTTCTGCGCCGGCGCCAACATCCGCATGCTCGCGGGCTCCACCCACGCCCACAAGGTCAATTTCTGCAAGTTCACCAACGAGACCCGCAACGGCATGGAGGACTCCTCGGAGAATTCCGGCCAGCGCTTCATCACGGTGGTGAACGGCTCGGCCGCCGGCGGCGGCTATGAGCTGGCGCTTGCGACCGATTACATCATCCTCGCCGATGATGGCGCCTCTGCCGTCGCGCTGCCCGAGGTGCCGCTGCTCGCGGTGCTGCCGGGCACCGGTGGCCTTACCCGCGTCGTCGACAAGCGCAAGGTGCGCCGCGACCACGCCGATTTCTTCTGCACCATCGAGGAAGGCGTGAAGGGCAAGCGCGCCGTGCAGTGGCGCCTCGTCGACGAGATCGCACCGAACTCGAAGCTCGAAGCCAAACTCGCCGAGCGCGCCAGGGAATTCGCGGCCGCCTCCAAGCGCAAGGGCAGCGGCAAGGGCATCGCGCTCACGCCGCTGGCGCGCGTGATCGACCAGACCAGCATCCGCTACGGCTTCGTCACCGTCGATATCGACCGCACGGCCCGCATCGCCACCATCTCGATCAAGGCGCCTGAAACCGCGCCGCCCGCCGACATCGACGGCATGATGGCGCAGGGTGCATCGTTCTGGCCGCTGCAAGTGGCGCGCGAGCTCGACGACGCCATCCTGCATCTGCGCATCAACGAGCTCGAGATCGCGATGCTGGTGTTCAAGAGCCATGGCGACCGCGGCCATGTGCTCGCGTCCGACGCCTTCCTCGAAGCCAACAAGGCGCACTGGCTGGTCAACGAGATCAGGCATTACTGGAAGCGTGTGCTGAAGCGCATCGACGTCACCTCGCGCACGCTGGTGACGCTTGTCGAGCCTGGTTCGTGCTTTGCCGGCACCCTCGCCGAGCTCGTCTTCGCCGCCGACCGCTCCTACATGCTGATCGGCACGCGCCAGGGCGACAATCGCCCGCCGCCGTCGATCGAACTCTCGGCGATGAATTTCGGCCCGTATCCGATGAGCCATGGCCTGACGCGGCTGCAGTCGCGCTTCCAGGCCGATCCCTCCGACGTGGAGCGGGCGGAAGCCACGCTCGGCACGACACTCGATGCCGAGCAGGCCGAAGAGCTCGGCCTCGTCACCTTCGCGCTCGACGACATCGACTGGGACGACGAGGTCCGGGTGTTCCTCGAGGAGCGCGCCAGCTTCTCGCCCGACAGCCTCACCGGCATGGAAGCGAACCTTCGCTTCGTCGGCCCGGAGACGATGGAATCGAAAATCTTCTCGCGCCTGACCGCGTGGCAGAACTGGATCTTCCAGCGCCCCAACGCCGTCGGCGAGGAAGGCGCGCTGCGCCGCTACGGCAGCGGCCAGAAGCCGAAATTCGATATGACAAGAGTTTAGGGAGAAGCACGGCCATGAACGTGAACATCATGAACGTCGACTACTCGACCAAGATTCCGAACAACGTCAATCTCGCCGAAGACCGCCAGGTGCTGAAGGCGCTCGAAGGCTGGCATCCCGGCTACATGGACTGGTGGAGCGACATGGGGCCGGAAGGCTTTCAGGAGTCCCTGGTGTATTTGCGCACCGCCTATTCGGTCGATCCACGCGGCTGGGCCAAGTTCGATTACGTCCGCATGCCCGACTATCGCTGGGGAATCCTGCTTGCGCCCCAGGAAGAAAACCGCGTCGTGCCGTTCGGCGAGCACTATGGCGAGCCGGCCTGGCAGGAAGTCCCCGGCGAGTATCGCGCCTTGCTGCGCCGCCTGATCGTGATCCAGGGCGACACCGAGCCGGCCTCGGTCGAGCAGCAGCGCCATCTCGGCAAGACCGCGCCTTCGCTCTACGACATGCGCAATCTGTTCCAGGTCAATGTCGAGGAGGGCCGTCACCTCTGGGCGATGGTCTACCTGCTGCAAAAGTACTTTGGCCGCGACGGTCGTGAAGAGGCCGACGATTTGCTGCGCCGCCGCTCCGGCGATGCCGACGCGCCGCGCATGCTGGGCGCCTTCAACGAGGCGACGCCGGACTGGCTGTCCTTCTTCATGTTCACCTACTTCACCGACCGCGACGGCAAGATGCAGCTGCACAGCCTTGCGCAGTCGGGCTTCGATCCCCTGTCGCGCACCTGCCGCTTCATGCTGACCGAGGAAGCGCACCACATGTTCGTCGGCGAGACCGGCATCACCCGCGTCGTGCAGCGCACCTGTGATGCGATGCGCGAAGCCGGCATCACCGATCCCACCGACATCGCAAAGGTCCGCGCGCTCGGGGTGATCGATCTTCCGACCATCCAGAAGAAGCTGAACCTGCACTACACGCTGTCGCTTGATCTGTTTGGCTCGGAAGTCTCGACCAACGCGGCCAACGCCTTCAACACCGGCATCAAGGGCCGCTATCACGAGACCCAGATCGACGACGACCACCAGCTCAAGAACGCGACCTACCCGGTGCTCAAGTTCATCGACGGCCAGATCAAGCTGGTCGACGAGCCGGCGCTCACCGCGCTCAACATGCGCCTGCGCGACGATTACAGCCAGGATTGCGTCAAGGGCCTGCTGCGCTGGAACAAGGTGATCTCGACCGCGGGCTACGACTTCCAGCTCAAGCTGCCCAACGTCGCTTTCCACCGCCACATCGGCGAGTTCAAGGACGTGCACGCGACGCCGGATGGTCTCTTGATCGACGACCCCACCTGGGCCAAGCGCAAGGACGAGTGGCTACCCTCGATCGCCGACGGCGACTTCATCACCTCGCTGATGCAGCCCGTCACCGAGACCGGCAAGTACGCCTCCTGGATCTCGCCGCCGAAGGTGGGCATCGACAACAAGCCGGGCGATTTCGAGTATGTGAAGATCGAGACGTAAGGCTGAGGCGCCGCCTCACACTCGGTGCCGTCCCGGACAAGCAAAGACCTGGCAACGCATCGCGTTGTCAGGTCTTTGTGCAGATCCGGGACCCGTACTCCCAGGGAGGAGTTGTGGAACGAGATCGAAGTTGCGAGTCTTCGCCCAATGACTTCCTGTGGTTATGGATCCCGGCTCTGCGCTTCGCTTGTCCGGGATGACAGCGGAATGTGGGGCGAGCGCAACGTCGTCCCCCTCAGCTATCCCACCCGCTCCCCTTGATCCCCGGGTTGGCGTAGACAATCCCGCCGTCCACCGCGATGGTCGCGCCCACCACATAATCTCCCGCGCGCGAGGCGAGATAGATCGCCGCGCCCGCCATGTCCTCGTCGGTGCCGATGCGGCCCACCGGCACGCGGGTCGAGACCTCGTCGGCATGATCGCGTGCCGCGCGGTTCATGTCGGACTTGAACGGGCCGGGCGCGATCGCGGTGACCACGATGTGGTCGGGGATGAGCTTGACCGCCATGCGCCGCGTCAAATGGATCAGGCCGGCCTTGCTCGCCGCGTAGGAATAGGTCTCGCCGGGATTGACGAAGATGCCGTCGATCGAGGCGATGTTGATCACCTTGGCCGGCCGCTCCGCGCTTGCCGATGCGCGCAGCGTCGGCGCCAGCGCCTTGGTCAGGAAGAACGGCGCCTTGACGTTGAGGTTCATCACCTTGTCCCAGCCGCTCTCCGGAAACTCGTCGAACTCCGCGCCCCAGGCCGCGCCCGCATTGTTGACGAGGATGTCGAGCTTCTGCTCGTGCTTCCTGAACTCGCTCGCCAGCAGCTCACAGCCGGCGAGTGTGGAGATGTCGATCGGCAGCGCGATGCACTCGCCGCCATATTGCACGGTGAGCTCCTTGGCCGTCGCCTCGCACGGCCCCGCCTTGCGCGCGGTGATGTAGACCTTAGCGGCGCCGGCGCTGAGAAATCCCGCCGCGATCATCTTGCCGATGCCGCGCGAGCCGCCGGTCACCAGCGCAATGCGGCCCTTGAGTGAGAACAGATCGTTGAACATGGTGCCTCCCTTGGTTGGCGACGTTTTGAGCGGGGAGGAGAGGGGAGTCAAGGAAGGCGCAGGACGAAGCCTACGCTGCCGCGATCCTGCGAAAGCCGTTCCACATCGCGGTCGCGGCGCCCGAGGTCAGCACCGGCAGAATGCGCGCGTCCTGGTAGTTGCCGTTGAGCGAGACGCGCGGCAGCGCGGTCATGTGGTCGGCGTTCTCGGCGAACAGCATGCCGGGCCGCGTCGTCACCGCGGTCTTGAAGCCGGCGGCCGCAGCAAGCGCGAATTCACGCTCGCTCGCCGCCTCGCGGTCGCCATAGGGATAGGCGAAATGCAGCACGGGACGCTCCAGCGCCTGCTCGATCCGCGCGCGGCTCATCGCCATCTCCTGCGCGGCGATCTCCTCGCTCTGCTTGGCGAGATTGCAATGGCTGACGCTGTGGGCGCCGATCGTGACCAGCGGATCGGCGGCAAATGTCCTTACCTCGTCCCAGCTCAGGCAGAGGCTGCGGCACAACGCGGCCATGTCGACGTCGTATCTGGCGCATAGCGCCTCGATCTCGCGCTTGAGATCATAGTCGCCCGGCAGCGCGCGGAGCCAGTCGTGCAGGCGATCGAATGCCGCCTGCTTTGCGGCAGGCGTCGTCGCATCGAGCCGCAGCGCGGAATTGCCGATCTGCACATCGACCTGCTCGGCCTTGGCGATCACGGCCTCCAGCGCGGTCCACCACAGACGTCCGGTGCCCTCGGCGAAATCGCTCGCGACGTAGACGGTAAGAGGCGCGTCAAATTCGCGCAGCACCGGCAGCGCATGGTCGAGATTGTCGCGATAGCCGTCGTCCAGGGCGAAGGCGGCGAAGCGGCGGGCGAACCGGCCCTGCACCAGCCGCTCATGCAGCTCGTCCATGCTGACGATGTCGATCTCGCGCGAGCGCAAATGGCTCAGAGTGGCGCGCAGGAATTCCGGGGTGACCTCGAGATGCCGGTTCGGCTGAAACGCAGCCTCGCGGGCCGGCCGCACGTGGTGCAGCATGAAAATGGCGCCCACGCCCGATAGCAATGGGCGCAGCAAGTGGTGCGCCCCACTGAAATAGAGCGCCCCCAGCCCGGCGCGGATGACGTTATTGCGGAGTTGTTTCATTGCAGGCTGGTGGACCCCTGGGCATTCCGCCCTCAACTTAGGGTGTGACCCTTGAAGAAAAAGTTATTCCAATTGTCCATGCAGAGCCTTGGGAGGGCCGCCATTTCAGGTTTGACAGCCTGCCAAGGGTTTGTTTTGTCTCCGGTTCCAGATTTCAGGTCGTCGAATGCAAAAGCTTTTCAGGTGGGCCAGCAAATGGTGGCCAGGGCTGATCCCCCTGGCCGTCATGTGGGGATTTGCGGCCTGGAATAACACTTTGCCGGTCGAGGCGGACCTCTCCGCCCGCAGCTCGGCCGCCCTCAAGGACACCGTCCTGGACAAGACCCGTATCACGGTGGACGGCCGCGACGTCAGCCTGGCCGCGGACGCCTTTTCCGAGGAAGGGCGCCGCGACGCCGTGATGGCGGTCGAGGCTGTGCCCGGTGTGCGCGTGGTCGACGACCGGACCCGCCTTGTTCCCGAGGCAAAACCCTTCGTCTGGAATGCCGAACGTGACGTGGTGCGGGTGACGCTGTCGGGCTCCGCGCCGCTGCCGTCGATGAAGGGCCGGCTGACCGAGGCGGCTCGCAAGGAGGTCGGCGGCGTCGAAGTCGCCGATCAGATGGGTCTGGCGCGCGGTGCGCCGCCGCGGTTCGAGGCGGCCGCGATGCTGCTGCTCGACCAGATCGGCAGGCTGAAGGACGGCAAGATCACGATCACCGACACCAAGGTCAATCTCTCCGGCATGGCGCGTGATCTCGGCGGCCGCGAGGCGATTGCGGCTGCGCTCAAGAACCTGCCCGAGGGCTTTTCGATCGCCGCCAACGAGATCAAGGCGCCGCCCTATATCTTCCAGGCCTACAAGGACCCGGTCGCCGCGACCGTGACGCTGACCGGCTACGTGCCCGACAACAATCTGCACGCAGCCATCGCAACGAGTGCTTCGCGAAAGTTCTTCACCGAGAAAGTCGTCGACAATCTCAAGGCCAGCATCGGAGCCCCCGGCTCTTTCAACATCGCGGTGGTCGCAGCCCTTGGCGCACTGTCGCGGCTGTCGACCGGTACGCTCGTCGTCTCCGATCGCGAGGTGAAGCTGTCGGGCGATGCGCTCTACGAGAGCGCCGCGAACGACATCCGCGCAGGCCTCGGCAAGGATTTTCCCAGGAACTGGCAGTACAAGCCGGAGATCACGGTGAAACCCGCGGCGGGCCCGGTCGACGGCACCGTCTGCCAGCAATTGTTCTCGGAGCTGTTGAACAAGGGCAAGATCCGCTTCGCAACGAGGCGCGCCGACATCGATCCGGATTCCGCCGGCATTCTCGATCATCTCATCGAGACGGCATTGCGCTGTCCCACCACCAATATCGAGGTTGCCGGGCATACCGATGCCGATGGCGAGGACTCCGTCAATCAAGCTCTCTCGGAGAAGCGCGCCCAGGCAGTGATCGACTATCTGGTCAAGGCCGGTCTGCCCGCCAGCCGCTTCACCGCGGTCGGCTATGGCAGCACGCAACCCGTTGCGGGCAACGACACTGACGACGGCAAGGCGCAGAACCGCCGCATCGAATTTCTGGTGAGGTGACGATGCCCTATCTCGTCTCGTTCCATATGGGCTGGCTGATCGGCTCGCTGCTGCTCGGCTTCTGCATGGGCTGGATCTCGGTGGTCCAGCGCGGCAACGGCACTTCGAAGGTGACCGCATACTGGCTCGCGGCGCTCGCCGTCGCCCTGGTCGCAGCCTCCTTCGCGCATGTGGTCCCCGGCCGCTTCGGTTACTGGCTCGACCTCGCCCTGGTCATGTTCGCCTGCTACCTCGTCGGCTGCACCATCGGCGCCTTGCTGCGCGACCGGGTGGTCTCGCGGAGCCAGCCTGCGGCCGCTCCGTGATGTTGCCGTGCACCCTGGTCGCTTGGGGCACACGGAAACCGTGATCAGACGCACCGGTCGCCCCCTCTTTCAACAGGCGGGCGCGGCCCATAGATTGACGTCGGCTTAAGCCATGACGGAACATTGTACGGCCGAAATCATCAAAACTTCATGGCACCTGCGCAGGATTGCCACGGAGATTCGCGTCAGTCTTGCCGCCGAAAGCGCCAAACCGTGCATCAGGGGTCCGCAATCCTGCCTAAAATATTGAAGGCACGAGTTTTTGTTCGAATTGGCGAATTCCACTGCGCCCGAAAACGCGCTAGTGGAGAGGCAGGGGGCATGCGCGATGCCGGAGCCGGTGGCGAGGGTTCGTTGAGTGCCTGTGCGTCGTCCGCCTGTCCGCCGGCCACCTTGGCCGCTGAAGCGTTTTTCGAGGTCTAGATGCTGGAAGCCATACGCAGGGCGACGACGTTTCTGCGCCAGAAGCAAGTCCTGCATAAGCTTGGAGTTGTGATCAGCGTCGCGGTCATCGGCATCGCTTGCTATGTGCTCTACCACATGCTGCGCGGCATCGACATGAACGAGGTGATCGAGGCGATCAAGAGCACCGAGCCGCGCCAGATCGCGATGGCGGCGCTGTTCGTGGCCGCGGGCTATTTCACCCTGACCTTCTACGATCTGTTCGCGGTGCGTGCGATCGGCCACAGGCATGTGCCTTACCGCATCAACGCGCTCGCCGCCTTCACCAGCTACTCGATCGGCCACAATGTCGGCGCCAGCGTCTTCACCGGCGGCGCGGTGCGCTACCGCATCTATTCGGCCTATGGCCTGAACGCGATCGACGTCGCAAAGATCTGCTTTCTCGCCGGCCTGACCTTCTGGCTCGGCAATGCCGCGGTGCTCGGCCTCGGCATCACCTACCATCCGGAAGCCGCCGCCTCGATCGACCAGCTGCCGCCCTGGTTGAACCGGACCCTGGCGATGATGATCATCGCGGGGCTGGTCGCCTACGTGGTCTGGGTCTGGACCCATCCGCGCGTGGTCGGCCGCGGCCCCTGGACCGTGGTGCTGCCGGGTGGTCCGCTGACGCTGCTCCAGATCGCGATCGGCATCATCGATCTCGGCTTCTGCGCGCTCGCGATGTACGTGCTGGTCCCGGACGAGCCCAATCTCGGCTTCGTCGTGGTCGCCGTGATCTTCGTCTCGGCGACGCTGCTCGGCTTTGCCAGCCATTCGCCCGGGGGCCTCGGCGTATTCGACGCCGCCATGCTGGTCGGCCTCTGGCAGATGGACCGCGAGGAGCTGCTCGGCGGCATGCTCCTGTTCCGCGTCCTCTATTATCTGTCTCCCTTCGTCATCTCTGTAATCTTGCTGACGTTTCGCGAGGTTATCATCGGCGCGCGATCGAAGCGACTGCAACAGGCGGCGCTCAAGCTCGACCCCGGCCCGGCGCCTGAAGCCGCCTATGTGCGAGAGCGTAGCGACGGCGGCGCCTGACCGGCACTGCCCCCAAGGAGAAGCCTGCCCCGATGGCGATCGACGCCCCATCTTCTCCCTCCGCACAGCCATGGTCCGACCGGCTGCGGCACTCGACGATCATCCTGATCGCCGCGGCGCTGGCGCTGTCGGTGCTGGTCGCGCTCGGCGAATTGTCGGTCATGCGGGCGGTGGCGGTATTGCTGTGCATCGCGGCTGCGGCGCTGATCCCCTGGCGGCTGCACGATACCGCCGCTTCCCGCGACGACACGCGGCGCGTCAACCCGGTTGAGAGCGCGGCGGTGGCGGCGGTCGTCGCCGGCATGCCGGATCCGGCCGTGCTGCTCGACCGTGCCGGCCGCGTCATCCATCTCAACGCCGCTGCCGCCCAGCTGGCGCCCGCGCTGCGCAGGAACGAGCTCGCCCAGTTCGCGCTGCGCTCGCCGGAGATCATCACGGCGCTGCGCGAGTCGATCGCGACCACCGAACCGCGGCGCGCCACCTATCTCGACCACGTCCCGGTCGATCGCTGGATGGAGCTGATCATCACGCCGGTGCCGGTGCCCACCAGTTTTGGCGGCGCCGACAAATGCATGCTGATGACCTTTCACGACCAGACGCCGCTGCGCCGGGTCGAGGAGATGCGCGCCGACTTCGTCGCCAACGCCAGCCACGAGCTGCGCACGCCGCTCGCCGCGCTGTCGGGCTTCATCGACACGCTCCAGGGCCAGGCCAAGGACGATCCCAAGGCGCGCGAGCGCTTCCTCGGCATCATGCACAATCAGGCGACGCGGATGGCGCGCCTGATCGACGATCTGCTGTCGCTGTCGCGGGTCGAGCTGTCGGCCCATGTGCGGCCCGACACCCTGGTCGACTTGCTGCCGATCATCTTCCAGGTCGCCGACGGGCTCGAGCCGCTGGCCCGGGAACGCCAGGTCGAGATCGAGACCAGCCTGCCGGAAGCGCCAGTGATGATCGCGGGCGACCGCGAGGAGCTGCTCCGCCTGTTCGAGAATTTGATCGAGAACGCGCTCAAATACGGTGCCTCGGGCGGACGCGTCATCGTGTCGATGAATTCCGCCGCGGCCCCTGATGGAACTCCGGAAATCCGGGTCCTGGTCCGCGATTTCGGCCCCGGCATCGCGCCCGAGCACCTGCCGCGGCTGACCGAGCGGTTCTACCGGGTGGACGTCGGCGACAGCCGCTCGCAGGGCGGCACCGGGCTCGGATTATCGCTGGTGAAACATATCCTTAACCGTCATCGCGGCCGGCTTTTGATTGAAAGCGTGCCCAAGCAGGGCGCCACTTTCACCGCTTGTTTTCCCCAGGTCAGGACTCCGGCGTCAGCCTGAAATCCAAGTTATTTCAGCTGGTTGCGCCTGTCATCCGACTGTCACGAAACCTTCGTAAAAGCACAGCCGACCGCTCCTAAAGGGGCGGCACGGGGAGCGCGATCGGGCGCGGATGGCGCTTCGCTCCCCTGTATGGAGACCAGCATGAATTTCCTCAAGACTATCGTCGCTGCCGGCTTGGTCGCCGCATCGACGACGGTGGCCTTTGCTGCCGACATCACGGGCGCCGGCGCGACCTTCCCGTTCCCGATCTATTCGAAGTGGGCTGACGCCTACAAGAAAGAGACCGGCAACGGTCTGAACTATCAGTCGATCGGCTCCGGCGGCGGCATCAAGCAGATCCAGGCCAAGACCGTGACCTTCGGCGCGACCGATGCCCCGCTCAAGGCCGAGCAGCTCGAGAAGGATGGCCTCGTTCAGTGGCCGATGGTGATGGGTGCCATCGTTCCCGTCGTCAACCTCGAGGGTGTCAAGCCGGGCGAGCTGGTGTTCGACGGCGAGACGCTTGCCAACGTCTATCTCGGCAAGATCACCAAGTGGGACGACGCTGCCATCAAGAAGCTCAATCCGAACGTGAAGCTGCCGTCGGACGCGATCACGGTCGTCCGCCGTTCGGACGGGTCGGGCACCACCTTCAACTTCACCAACTATCTCTCCAAGGCCAGCGCCGACTGGAAGAGCAAGGTCGGTGAGGGCACCGCGGTCGAGTGGCCGGTCGGCGTTGGCGCCAAGGGCAACGAAGGCGTGTCGGGCAACATCGGCCAGACCAAGAACTCGATCGGCTACGTCGAGTACGCCTACGCCAAGCAGAACAAGCTGACCTACACCGGTCTCGTCAACAAGGCCGGCAAGACCGTGCAGCCGACGGTCGAAGCCTTCCAGGCGGCCGCGTCCAATGCCGACTGGGCCAAGGCTCCCGGCTACTACGTCATCCTGACCGACCAGCCCGGCGAGAAGTCCTGGCCGATCACGGCGGCGACCTTCATCCTGATGCACAAGGATGCCACCGACAAGGCGGCCTCGAAGGAAGCCCTCAAGTTCTTCGCCTGGGCGTTCAAGAGCGGCGACAAGATGGCCGAAGAGCTCGACTACATCCCGATGCCCGACAGCGTCGTGAAGCTGATCGAGAAGACCTGGTCCTCCGACATCAAGAGCTGAGCGCTCTTGTCCCGGACGCGGTGCCGGGATCCGCAAGACGTCCGCTCCGGATCGGCTTCGCGCCGTATCCGGAGCGCAAGACCGACAACAAGCGTATATAAAACGGGTACAGGGGATCGGCGTGGCTGAGATGGCTGTCGAGAGCAATGTAGTTGATGCCGCCGGACCTTATGACCGCGCCAAGGCGTTGAGCGCGTTCAAGCTCGGGGATGTCACCTTTTACTGGATCACGCGCCTGAGCGCGATCTCCGTGCTGCTGATCCTCGGCGGCATCATCCTGTCGCTGATCGTCGGCGCCTTCCCGGCGATGAAGGAGTTCGGCCTCTCCTTCCTGTGGACGCAGCGCTGGGCGCCGTCGGCTGATCCGCCCGTGCTCGGCGCGCTCGGCCCGATCTACGGCACGCTCGTCACCTCCTTCATCGCGATGCTGATCGCCATTCCCGTCGGGATCGGCATTGCGATCTTCCTGACCGAGCTCTGCCCGCAATGGCTGCGCCGTCCGATCGGCATGGCCATCGAGCTGCTCGCCGGCATTCCCTCGATCATCTACGGCATGTGGGGCTTCTTCGTGCTGGGCCCGTTCCTGGCCAACAGCTTCCAGCCCTTCATGATCAAGATCTTCGACGGCGTTCCCGTGCTGGGTGCGATCTTCGCCGGCCCGCCGTCCTATCTCAGCCTCTTCAACGCCGCGCTGATCCTCGCCATCATGGTGCTGCCCTTCATCACCTCGATCTCGGTCGACGTGTTCAAGACGGTGCCCCCGGTGCTGAAGGAAGCGGCCTACGGCGTCGGCTGCACCACTTGGGAAGTCGTCCGCAGCGTCGTCATCCCCTACACCCGCGTCGGCGTCATCGGCGGCGTCATGCTGGCGCTCGGACGCGCGCTCGGCGAGACCATGGCGGTGACCTTCATCATCGGCAACTCGTTCCGCATCTCCGGGTCGATCTTCGCGCCGGGCAC
Source organism: Bradyrhizobium sp. A5 (assembly GCF_042076515.1). Lineage (NCBI taxonomy): Bacteria > Pseudomonadati > Pseudomonadota > Alphaproteobacteria > Hyphomicrobiales > Nitrobacteraceae > Bradyrhizobium > Bradyrhizobium sp. A5. The sequence continues at coordinate 449,411 of NZ_CP148990.1, forward strand.
CACGATCTCGGCGGCGATCGCATCCGAGTTCGCCGAAAGCGACGGCCTGCACCAGTCCGGCCTGATCCTGCTTGGCCTCTTGCTGTTCGTGTTGACGTTCTTCGTGCTCGCAGCCGCCCGGCTGATGCTGATGCGCCTGGAAAAGAAGGCGGGGAACTAGCGCCATGAACCCGATCTATTCACGTCGCCGCCGCAAGGATTTCATCGTCCGCGGTCTTTGCTTCGCGGCTGCCGCCTTCGGCGTCACCTGGCTAGCGCTGATCCTGATCACGCTGCTGTACAACGGCCTTGCGGGCCTGAACGTTCAGCTGTTCACCGAGAACACGCCGCCGCCCGGATCCAACGAGGGTGGCCTGCTCAATGCCATCGTCGGCTCACTGATGATGACCGTGATCGGCGTCGGCATCGGTGCGCCGCTCGGCATGTTCGCCGGCACCTACCTCGCCGAATACGGCCGCAACGATCGCCTGACCTCGGTGATCCGCTTCATCAACGACATTCTGCTCTCGGCGCCCTCGATCATCATCGGCCTGTTCATCTACGGCGCGGTGGTGGTGCCGATGCGCGGCTTCTCGGCGATCGCGGGCGCGCTCGCGCTGGCCGTCATCGTCATCCCGGTGGTGCTGCGTACGACCGAGGACATGCTGCTGCTGGTGCCGAACGCGCTGCGCGAGGCGGCCTCGGCGCTCGGCCTGCCGCGCTCGCTGGTGATCAAGCGGATCGCCTATCGCTCGGCCCGCGCCGGCCTCATCACCGGCGTACTGCTCGCCACCGCACGCGTCGCCGGCGAGACCGCGCCGCTGCTCTTCACCGCGCTGTCGAACCAGTTCTTCAGCCTGGACCTGACCAAGACGATGGCGAACCTGCCGGTCACCATCAACAACTTCGTGCAGAGCCCCTACGCCTACTGGAAGCAGCTGGCGTGGAGCGGGGCCCTGCTCATCACCCTGACTGTTCTTGCCCTGAATATTGGTGCGCGCATCCTTGGCGCCGAGAGGACCGCAAAATGAGTGAGCTTTCCGTATCGATGAGCGCGGCCGGTGGGTTGCCCCAGGCGCCGGTGCTGCCCGAGGCCCCGGCCAAGGTGACGGTGCGCAACCTGAACTTTTATTACGGCGAACACCACGCGCTGAAGAACATCAACCTCGCGCTCGGCACCAACCGCGTCACGGCGTTCATCGGCCCGTCGGGCTGCGGCAAGTCGACCCTGCTGCGTATCTTCAACCGGATGTACGACCTCTATCCGGGCCAGCGCGCCACCGGCCAGCTCATGCTCGACCAGACCAACATCCTGGACCCCAGGCTGGACCTCAACCTGCTGCGCGCCCGCGTCGGCATGGTGTTCCAGAAGCCGACGCCGTTCCCGATGACGATCTACGAGAACATCGCCTTCGGCATCCGTCTCTATGAGAAGATCTCGAAGTCCGAGATGGACGACCGCGTCGAGAAGGCGCTGCGCGGCGGCGCGCTGTGGAACGAGGTCAAGGACAAGCTCAACGCGTCGGGCCTTTCGCTCTCGGGCGGCCAGCAGCAGCGCCTCTGCATCGCCCGCACCGTCGCGGTGCGGCCGGAAGTGATCCTGTTCGACGAGCCGTGCTCGGCGCTCGATCCGATCTCGACCGCCAAGGTCGAGGAGCTGATCCAGGAGCTGTCCGAGAACTACACGATCGCGATCGTCACCCACAACATGCAGCAGGCTGCGCGCGTCTCCGACAAGACCGCCTTCATGTATCTCGGCGAGTTGATCGAGTTCGACGACACCAGCAAGATCTTCACGTCGCCGACCGATCGGCGCACCCAGGATTACATCACCGGCCGGTTCGGTTGAGGAGACGGGACATGGGCACTGAACATACCGCAAAGGCCTTCGACACCGACCTGCAGGAACTCACCCGGCTGGTCGCGGAAATGGGCGGCATCGCCGAGCGCATGATCGTCGATTCCGTCGACGCGCTGATCCGCCGCGACGTCGCGCTCGGTCAGCGCGTCGTCGCCATCGACGCCGAGCTGGACGCGCTGCAGAAGAAGATCGAGGAGCGCGCCGTTCTCACCATCGCGCGCCGCCAGCCGATGGCGGTCGATCTGCGCGAGATCGTCGGCGCCATGCGGGTTGCGACCGATCTCGAGCGCATCGGCGACCTCGCCAAGAACATGGGCAAGCGCGTCGCGGCGCTGGAGACGGATTTCCATCCGCTCAAGCTGTTCCGCGGCCTCGAGCACATGACCGACCTCGTGCAGCAGCAGGTCAAGTCGGTGCTGGACGCCTACGCCGCGCACGACCTGCCGGCGGCGATGGCGGTGTGGAAGGGCGACGAGGAAGTCGACGCCATCTGCACCTCGCTGTTCCGCGAGCTCCTGACCTACATGATGGAGGATCCGCGCAACATCTCGTTCTGCATCCATCTGATGTTCTGCGCCAAGAACATCGAGCGTATCGGCGATCACGCCACCAACGTCGCCGAGACCGTGTTCTACATGATCGAAGGTCAGGCGATCACCGACAAGCGGCCGAAGGGCGACATGACGACCTTCGCCACGACGGTCCCGAATACCTGACGACTTGAGGAGCCACGACCCGATGGGCGCACGCATTATGGTGGTTGAAGACGAGGAAGCTCTCACCGAGCTGCTTCGCTACAACCTCGAAGGCGACGGCTATGACGTCGAGACGGTGATGCGTGGCGACGACGCCGACACCCGTCTCAAGGAGCACATTCCCGATCTGATCGTGCTCGACTGGATGCTGCCGGGGCTGTCCGGCATCGAATTGTGCCGGCGGCTTCGCACCCGGCCGGAGACCAAGCAGCTGCCGATCATCATGCTCACCGCGCGCGGCGAGGAGAGCGAGCGGGTGCGGGGCCTTGCGACCGGTGCCGACGACTACATCGTCAAGCCGTTCTCGGTGCCGGAGCTCCTGGCGCGCGTGAAGGGCCTGCTGCGCCGCGCCAGCCCGGAGCGGCTCGCCACCGTGCTGGCCTACGGCGACATCGAGCTCGATCGTGACAAGCGCCGCGTGGCGCGCTCGGGCCGGCCGATCGACCTCGGCCCGACCGAATATCGCCTGCTGGAGTTCTTCCTGGAGCATCCCGGCCGCGTGTTCTCGCGCGAGCAACTGCTCGACAGCGTCTGGGGCCGCGACATCTACATCGACGAACGCACCGTCGACGTGCATATCGGCCGCCTGCGCAAGCTGCTCAATCTCGGCCGCGAGCAGGACCCGATCCGCACCGTCCGCGGCGCCGGCTATGCGCTCGACGATCGCTTTGCGAAGGCCGAGCAGACGTAAGGCGGTTTAGCGGCTGTTGGCTTAGCGAGCTGCGGCAACAATTTCCGTCGTCATCCCCGGGTGCGCGCAGCGCGAGCCCGGGATCCATAACCACAGGACGTGGTTTGGCGAAGACTCGGAGCGACCATCGCGCGCAACAATTGCGCCCTGTGGTTATGGATACCCGCGCCCCGCGCGCAATTGCGCACTAGGCGGGGATGACACCGAGGAATTGGAGCCGTCATCGTGTGACGGCCGCCGCGTTGACGATCAGAGAATTCCGCTACCTCAGCGCGGACCCGGCTTCGCCGGCGCGCGCCGGCGATCCGCTGCCGGCTGATACGCAACCCGCGAGTGCTGGGCGCAATAGGGCAGGCCGGAGAGCGCCTTGCCGCCGCAGAAGAAGAAATCCGGGCTCGAGGGATCGCCGACCGGCCAGTGGCAGGTCGCCTCGTTGAGCTCCAGCAGCGACAGCCGCTGGCTCATCGGCACCACGTTGTCGTAGGTGACCGGTTCGGCCTCGACCTCGACCTCGAAGGCCTGTGCCAGCGCGGTGTTGCCGCGCGCGATGGGCCGGCTCACCCGCATCATGTGCTGGGCGGGACGCGCCTTGCGCGGCCGCGGCGCAGCGGATGAAGGGCTCTTGGCGCGGCCGGACAGGCCGAGCCTGTGCACCTTGCCGATCACGGCGTTGCGGGTGACATTACCGAGCTCTGCCGCGATCTGGCTGGCCGACAACCCGGCCTCCCAGAGCTTCTTCAGTTGCTCGACGCGATCATCCGACCAGGTCAAAACCGTCATTGCACCCTTTCCTTCGCCGCGCGCCTCCATCCTGGGGCTGCACTGCGAATGCCTAAGCCTCGAAAAACCCGTGCCGTCAGAATCCCTTAAGGCTCGCCGGGCACCGAGAGCCGCCCGAACGTTTACGCCGGTACATGAGGACTTAGAGATCAGAACTGCCGCACGAGATGTCGTATCTGACAAGCCAAACGCTACAATATGGCGTGACTCACGCGCAAGAGTCCGCCGACTCGCTTCCACATGTTCCGTGGCGAAATCCCGCAAAATCGCCACCGCAAGACTACGGATTCAGCGTTTCGCGAGGCTTTCCGGGCGGCATTGACACCCGTTTCACCAAGCATAAGATAGTCCCGCGTGCCGCCCTTAAAAGGCGGCACGTTTCGTTTTCCGGGCCGGTGAATGGTGCGTTGCGTAATGCACGCTCACCGTCCGCAACATTCAAGTGACAGTCATGACTAACAGCGCAGCGCCGCATTTGCTCCCCGTTTTCGCCAGGTCCGACCTCGGTTTCGAGCGCGGCGAAGGCTGCTGGCTGATCGCGACCAATGGCGAGCGCTATCTCGATTTTACTTCCGGCGTGGCGGTGAATGCGCTCGGCCATGCCCATCCCGCGCTGGTCAAGGCGTTGCAGGAGCAGGCGACCAAGCTCTGGCACATGTCGAACCTGTTCCAGAGCCCGGACGGCGAGAAGCTCGCCGCACGCCTGTGCAATGAAAGCTTCGCGGACTTCGTGTTCTTCTGCAATTCCGGCGCCGAGGCGTTGGAGGGTGTGATCAAGCTGGTCCGCCATCACCACTTCTCCAAGGGGCATCCGGAGCGCTACCGCATCATCACCTTCGAGGGCGCCTTCCACGGCCGCACGCTGGCGACGCTGGCGGCGACAGGATCCGCGAAATATCTCGAAGGGTTCGGTCCGCCGATGGACGGTTTCGACCAGGTCCCGCACGGTGACATCGAGGCCGTGAAGAAGGCGATCGGTCCGCAGACCGCCGGCATCCTGATCGAGCCGATCCAGGGCGAGGGTGGTGTGCGTTCGGCGACGCCTGCCTTCCTCCGGGCATTGCGCCAGCTCTGCGACGACAAGGGGCTGCTGCTGGCGTTCGACGAGGTGCAGACCGGCATGGGCCGCACCGGCGATCTGTTCGCGCATCGCCGCACCGGCGTCACACCTGACGTGATGTCGCTGGCGAAAGCGCTCGGCGGCGGCTTCCCGATCGGCGCGGTGTTGGCGACCGCGGACGCAGCTTCCGGCATGGGCCCCGGCTCGCACGGCTCGACCTTCGGCGGCAACCCGCTCGCGATCGCGGCGGCGAATGCCGTGCTCGACGTCATGCTCAAGCCCGGCTTCTTCGACCACGTCCAGCGGATGTCGCTGCTGCTCAAGCAGAAGCTCGCCTCCGTGATCGACCGCCATCCCGACGTGGTCAGCGAAGTGCGCGGCGAGGGCCTCCTGATCGGTATCAAGGCCGTGGTGCCATCCGGCGATCTCGTCGCGGCGTTGCGGAGCGAAAAACTGCTCACGGTCGGCGCCGGCGACAATGTCGTGCGCTTCCTGCCGCCTTTGATCGTCACCGAAGCCGAAATCGAGGACAGTGTCGGGCGGTTAGAGCGTGCCTGCGCCGCGATCTCGTCGAGCAAGACCAAGCGGGCGGCAAGCTGATGAGCAAGTCGCCAAAACACTTCCTCGATATCAACGAGTTGCCGCTGGCGGAGCTCAAGAGCATGCTCGCCGCATCCTCCGCCATGAAGGCGAAGCAGAAGGCGCATCAGCCGGTCAGGCCGCTCGAAGGCAAGACCCTGGCGATGATCTTCGAGCGTCCCTCGACCCGCACCCGGGTATCGTTCGATGTCGCCATGCGCCAGCTCGGCGGCGAGCCCATCATGCTCACCGGTGCCGAGATGCAGCTCGGCCGCGGCGAGACCATCGCCGACACCGCGCGCGTGCTGTCGCGCTATGTCGACGCCATCATGATCCGCATCCTCAACCACGATGCGCTGCTCGAGCTTGCCGAATATGCGACGGTGCCCGTCATCAACGGCCTGACGCGCCGCTCGCACCCTTGCCAGGTGATGGCCGATCTCATGACCTTTGAGGAGCATCGCGGCCCGATCGAGGGCCGGACGGTGGCCTGGACCGGCGACGACAACAACGTGCTGGCCTCGTGGGCCCACGCCGCCGAGCGCTTCAAGTTCCAGCTCAACGTCGCAACCCCGCCGGAGCTCGCGCCGAAGAAAGTCATGCGCGATTTCATCAAGGCGACCGGCGCGCCGATCGCGCTCGGCACCGATCCGGAAGCCGCCGTGAAGGGCGCCGACTGCGTCGTCACCGACACCTGGGTGTCGATGGGCGACAAGGAAGGCGAACATCGCCACAACGTGCTCAAGCCCTACCAGGTCAACGCGAAGCTGATGTCGCTGGCCAAGCCCGACGCGCTGTTCATGCACTGCCTGCCCGCCCATCGCGGCGAGGAAGTCACGGACGACGTGATCGACGGTCCGCAATCGGTCGTGTTCGACGAGGCCGAAAACCGCCTGCACGCGCAGAAGGGCATTCTGGCCTGGTGCTTCGACGCGGTGAAATAGCGGCTGTGGCGCGGGCGGCTGCGCCACCCTTCGCTGTCATACTGGACAAGCGCCGCACAGCGGCGCGCAGATCCGGGATCCATAACCACAGGACGTAATTTGGCGAGGACTCCGAGTTGTCATCTCGCGCCATCACGTCATCCTGTGGTTATGGATCCCGGGCTCGCGCTCCGCGCGCCCCGGGACGACACCGAGTTTGTGCCACCCCGCACCCCTTCCATTTCCGCCCTCCGACCCCAGATAATGCGCCATGGTTTCCCAATCCCCTGACATGAAAACCGGGCTAGAGGGCCCGGTTCGCGCACCATCGGCGGTTCCGATCGACGATGCGGTGCTGCCCTACGAGGTCGACGCGCTCGACGTGCGCGGGCGGCTGGTGCGGCTTGGCCCGGCGCTCGACGAGATCCTGACCAAGCACGATTATCCCGCCGCGGTGGGCAAGCTGCTCGGCGAGGCCATCGTGCTGACGACGCTGCTCGGCTCGGCGCTGAAATTCGAGGGCCGCTTCATCCTGCAGGCCCAGACCGACGGGCCGGTGTCGTTCCTGGTCGTCGACTACCAGGCGCCGGATCGCCTGCGCGCTTATGCGCGTTTTGATGCTGAGCGTCTCGGCGATATCAGGGATTCCGGCACGCTGCTCGGCCGCGGTCATCTCGCCATGACCATCGATCAAGGCCCCGACATGAGCCGCTACCAGGGCCTCGTCGCGCTCGACGGCGGCAGCCTGGAAGATGCCGCCCACGAATATTTCCTGCGCTCCGAGCAGATCCCGACGCGCGTGCGTCTTGCGGTCGGCGAGGAGTGGCGTTCCAACGACGGCGGCAAGCATCGCTGGCGCGCCGGCGGCATGCTGATGCAGTTCCTGCCCAAGGCGCCGGAGCGCGCGCGGCAGGCCGATCTGCATCCCGGCGATGCCCCCGAGGGCGTCGAGGTGCACGCGGTCGCTGAAGACGACGCCTGGGTCGAGGCACGCTCGCTGATCGAGACCGTCGAAGACGTCGAGCTGATCGATCCGGATCTCTCCGGCGAGCGGCTACTGTACCGTCTGTTCCACGAACGCGGCGTGCGCGTGTTCAATCCGCTGGTCCTCAAGGCGCAATGCTCCTGCTCGCGCGATGCGGTCGGTGCGATGCTGAAGAGCTTCTCGGCCGAAGACCGCGCCGACATGATCAAGGACGACAAGGTCGTCGTGACCTGCGAATTCTGCTCGTCGGTGTACGAGTTCACGCCGGATGAGGCGGGCGTGGAGGACGCGTAAGCACTCGGTCGACGGGCCCTCGCGACCCGACGGGCAAAACACCTGAATTGCCGTCAATCCCTTCCGTCGAAAATATTCCACTTTACCGAAATTCGGAATTGTCGTATATGTCGCCCATCCCGGCTCATCCTTGAGGGGCGATCGTACGTCGTCGCGATATGCGAGCCGGGCCTGCGGTGGACGCGGCAGCGTCGTGCGCGAGAGGCTAAGGGCAGGGCGGGTAGTCCCTGTGAGCCCGAGGCTTCGTGCGGACGAGCGGCGCTGAGCGCGTACGGCAAAACCGTGTGGTCCTGGCCGTCGTTGCTACGGTCAAGCCTGTCGCGGAGATGCGCGCGAGCCCAACCGGGTAGACGGCATCGTCAATTCGCGGGGCGAGGGAGGCCAGAAGGAAAGTTCGGCTCCCGGGAGAGCACGGCATAAGCCGTCCAACCATCGCGCAGGGAAGGCCGAGTGATCGGCGACACCTGTATGCTGCTGTGCGGTTCTTTTGCGCTACATCTTCGCGCAGCGGACCGCGGGTGCCTGTCGGCGCCCGGCCTTCCCTGCGCCCTCTTGGATTGGAGGGTGGAGAGATCAAGCAAAGCTCGGGCGAAACGCGCCGCGAGAATGAGAAGGCGTGTCTGAGATTCAAAGTGCGAACCGAAAGAGCGACGCCATTGCCTCATACTCCGTCGCAATGACGGTGGGGAGAGAGCGTGCCAAACACTCGGGTCTCGTAGGGTGGGCAAAGCGAAGCGTGCCCACCGTTCCTTGCACCGAGACCGAACTCGTGGGCACGGCGCTTTGTACCTTTGCCCACTCTACGGCACCGCGCTAATTCAACACCCGCTTGTTGTCCGGGCTGTCCAGCGAGAATGTCGGCACGTCGATCTCGAAGCGTTCGCCGCTTTCGCTGACCATCTGGTAGCGGCCGGTCATGAAGCCGGAAGCGGTCGTGAGCGGGACGCCGGAGGTGTATTCGAAGTGCTCGCCGGGGGCCAGCGTCGGCTGCTCGCCCACCACCCCTTCGCCCTTCACCTCCTGCTGCCGGCCGGTGGCGTCGGTGATGATCCAGTGCCGCGTCTTGAGCTGCACGGTCTCCTCGCCGGAATTGGTGATGACGATGGTGTAGGACCAGAAAAAGCGGGAACGGTCGGCCGACGACTGCTCCGGAACAAAATTCGGCTCGACGGTCACTTCGATCTGGCGGGTCACGGCGCGGTACATGGCTGCCATCATACCGAAATCCGCTCGGGAACCAAACGCCGCAGGCGGCTTTGGCGACATCGTCCCGCCCGAATTTGCGAGGAAGTACCCCCCCGGGGAAATACACCCTGATGTGATCCGGCCGCTTTGCGAGACGACGGCCGGACCGGTACACTCCATTTCAACGTCGCGATTTGCGTGAGGGTTTCGGGCCCCGATGACCATTGCCGACCAAGTGACGGGATCGACGATCGCAGGGACCGCCACAGCCGTGGAGGCCAGGCCTGCGGAGGTCAGGCCGCGCGCCGCCGCGTCGGCCATCTCATTGCCCGCCATCGGCGAGCGCGAGCTCAGGCTCGACCTGTTCCGTGGTCTCGCGCTGTGGCTGATCTTCATCGACCATCTGCCGCCGAGCCTGCTGACCTGGTTCACGATCCGCAATTACGGCTTCAGCGACGCCACCGAGATCTTCATCTTCATCTCCGGCTACACCGCGGCCTTTGTCTATGGTCGGGCGATGCTGGAGTCGGGTGTCGTCATCGCCACCGCGCGCATCCTGCGGCGCGTCTGGCAGATCTACGTCGCCCACGTCTTCCTGTTCACGATCTTCCTCGCTGAAATCTCCTACGTCGCGACCAGCTTCGAGAACCCGCTCTACACCGAAGAGATGGGCATCATGGATTTCCTCAAGCAGCCCGATGTCACCATCGTGCAGGCGCTGCTGCTCCGCTTCCGTCCCGTCAACATGGACGTGCTGCCGCTCTACATCGTGCTGATGCTGGCACTGCCTTTGATCCTGTGGTCGATGAAGTGGAGGCCAGACGTCACGCTCGGCCTTTCGGTCGTGCTCTACGCGGTGACCTGGGAGTACGACCTCTATCTGTCGGCCTATCCGAACGGGTTCTGGGCGTTCAATCCCTTTGCCTGGCAATTGCTGTTCGTGTTCGGCGCCTGGTGCGCGCTCGGAGGCGCGCGGCGCATGTCGCGTATTCTGGCGTCACGGGTAACGATGTGGATCTCGATCGCCTATCTTGTGGCGGCGTTCTACGTGACGCTGACCTGGTATGTGCCGCAGGTGCCCCACCTGATGCCGAAGCGGCTCGAGCAATGGATGTATCCAATCGACAAGACCAACCTTGACGTGCTGCGTTTCACGCATTTCCTGGCGCTGGCCGCCCTCACCGTGCGTTTCCTGCCGCGGGACTGGTCGGGTTTGAAATCGCCCTGGCTGCGGCCGCTGATCCTGTGCGGGTCGCATTCCCTCGAGATCTTCTGCCTCGGCGTCTTCCTCGCCTTTGCCGGCCATTTCATCCTGGCCGAAGTCTCCGGCGGGCCGTTCATGCATGCGCTAATTAGTCTCTCGGGAATCCTGATCATGTGGGGCGTGGCGTGGGTGATTTCGTGGTACAAACGCGTGGCTGACAAGAGTGGTGCGAAGACCAAAAACGCCATCGGCAGCGCCGATATGGCGGGAGGGGGCTGATGAAGGCGAAGGTTCTCCTGAGCCTGGTCCTGCTATGCGGTAACCTCGCCGCGCCTTTGGCGCGCGCGGGCGATGCTGCGCCTTCTACCCCGGACGGGCCCCCCGCCTGCGAATTGCCGTCCTATCTGCTCACCAGCGAGAGCCAGCTTCCCAAGGTCGCCGATGCCATCAAGGCCGGCAAGCCGCTCGAAATCCTCGTCATCGGCAGCCGCTCGACCACGATTCCGGCCTCCGAGGACGCCTCATATCCAGCGCGCATGCAGGCCATTTTGAAGGACAAGCTGCCGCCGTCGGAGGCAGTGAACGTCTCCGTAGAAATACAGAGCAAGAAAACGGCTGAGGAGGCGGCTGCCAGCTTCGTTAAGCTGATGGAAGCAAAAAGGCCTACTTTGGTCATCTGGCAGACCGGGACCGTGGATGCTATCCGAGCCATCGATCCCGAGGATTTTCGCGGCGCTGTAACCGATGGGGTTGCCGCGCTGCAAAATGCAGGGGCTGACGTCGTGTTGATGAACTTGCAGTACAGCCCGCGTACCGAGACCATGATCTCGGTACCGCCCTATCTCGATAATATGCGCGTGGTGGCGCAGGAGCATGATGTCCCGCTGTTCGATCGTTTCGCGATCATGCGGCAGTGGAATGATCAGGGTCAGTTCGATCTGTTCAGCCCGTCCCGCGGGCCCGAGCTGGCGAAGCAGGTCCACGATTGCCTTGGTCGGGCGTTGGCACAATTTGTGATCGACGCAGCCCATCTGGGGCCGACCCAGCAGCAAAATTGAGGTCTAGCGTTAATGAGTTCTCTCCACCCTTTTCGCCTGACGGCATGGCTGGCTGCACCCGCCGCGGCCCTGCTGTTGCTGACGCCGGTTATGCAGGCGCCTGCGCAGGCTCAAGCCCAAGCCGCGCAGGCACCGTCCGCGCCGACGCAGTCCGCTAATCCCGCGCCCGCCTCGCCTTCCCAGACCACAATTGCGGCCACCCACCCCTCCGCGGAGCAGCGCAGCATCACCGGGCGCGCGATCGACAGGGTGAAGCAGGTCGCCAAATCCGCCGGCGACATCTTCAACCGCGTGCCGTGTCTCGCGCCGAAGGGCGGCTCGAAGACGATGGGCTCGCTGCCGCATGTCGCGAACAAGCTCATCGCCGGCAAGCCTGTCGTGATCGTCGCGTTCGGCTCGTCGTCGACCGCCGGTTATGGCGCAAGCTCGCCCGATTTCAATTATCCGAATCGTCTCGCCGCACAGCTGCGCCGGCAGTATCCGACCGCCGACATCACCGTCGTCAATGCCGGCGTTGGCGGCGAGGATGCGCCCGAGATGATGAAGCGTCTCCAGACCGAGGTGATCGACGTGCATCCCGATCTGGTGATCTGGCAAGTCGGTACCAACGCCGTGCTGCGCAACCTTGATCCCGGCGATACCGCCAAGCTCGTCGAGAACGGCATCGCCAGCATTCAGGCCGCAGGCGATGCAGACATCGTGCTGGTCGATCCGCAATATTCGCCGGCCGTCAACCAGCGCAAGGAGAGCGCCGGCAAGATGGTGAAGCTGCTCGGCAAGGTCGCCGAGCTCCGTCACGTCGGCATCTTCCCGCGCTTCGAGGTGATGCGCGACTGGCACGAGAACCAATCGATCCCGGTCGAGAGCTTCGTCATCGCCGACGGACTGCACATGAACGATTGGGGCTACGCCTGCTTCGCCCAACTCCTCGGCGACGACATCATCCGCTCGGTCGGCCAGATCAAGCTCGGGGTGAACGTGCCTGGAGACGTGCGCGCGTATCGGCCGATGTAGTTCGGGTGCTTGGGGTGGGTTAGCCCTGCAGTGCCGTAGGGTGGGCAAAGGCGCAAAGCGCCGTGCCCACCATTTATCGGCACCGAGATCGCGAATGGTGGGCACGCTTCGTTTTGCCCACCCTACGAGACCACCGTCCCCCTTACGCCTTCTCCAGCGCCGCCGTCAGATCCTCGATCAGATCATCCGCATGCTCGAGCCCCGCGGAGAAGCGGATGAATCCCTCGCTGATGCCGAGCGCGGCGCGGTCTTCCGGCTTCAGGCGCTGATGCGTCGTGGTCGCCGGATGCGTGACGAGACTCTTGGCGTCGCCGAGATTGTTCGAGATCCTCGCAAGCTTGAGCGCGTTGAGCACGCGGAAGGCGCCTGCCTTGCCGCCCTTCACCTCGAAGCCGACCAGCGTCGAGCCGCCGCGCATCTGCTTCTTCACGAGCGCTGCCTGCGGATGATCGGCGCGGCCGGGATAGACCAGCCGCGAAATCTTGGGATGGCTCGCCAGCACGTCCGCGATGCGCGCCGCCGACTCGGTCTGCGCGCGCACGCGCACGGCCAGCGTCTCCAGGCCCTTGAGCAGGATCCAGGCGTTGAACGGCGAGATCGACGGGCCGGTCTGGCGCATGAAATTGTGGAGGTGCTCGGCAACGAACGCTTCCGACGACAGGATGATGCCGCCCAGACACCGGCCCTGGCCGTCGATGTGCTTGGTTGCGGAATAGACCACGACATCGGCGCCGAGCGCGAGCGGGCTCTGCCAGATCGGGGTCGCGAACACGTTGTCGACGACGAGCCGCGCTCCCCCACTATGCGCGATCTCGGCGATGCCGGGAATGTCGAGCACGTCGAGCGTCGGATTGGTCGGGCTCTCCAGGAAGAACGTCTTGGTGTTCGGCTTCAGCGCACGCTGCCATTGGTCGAGGTCGGAGCCGTCGACCAGCGTGGTCTCGATGCCGTAGCGCGGCAACAGGTCCTGGATGACGTAGAGGCACGAGCCGAACAGCGCGCGCGAGGCGACGACGTGATCGCCGGCCTTCAGCGGCGCGAGGATCGCGGTCGTCACAGCGGCCATGCCGGTCGCCGCCGAGCGCGCCGCTTCAGCGCCTTCGAGCTCGATCATGCGGCGCTCGAACATCGAGATGGTGGGGTTGGAGTAGCGCGAATAAATGAAGCCGGGGTCCTCGCCCTTGAACCGCGCTTCGCATTGCTCGGCGGTGTCGTAGACATAGCCCTGGGTCAGGAACAGCGACTCCGACGTCTCGCCATATTGCGAGCGCAGGGTGCCGGAATGGACCAGACGGGTTTCGGGACGATATTGCGTGGTGGACGCCGGGGACTTCGACATAGGATCTCCTCTGCGTGACCATCGAAAATGGTCACAAAAAAACCGGCCTGGATAACTTCCACGGGCCGGGATCACAGAGGTCCCCGGCCTGTTTAGCGACTTATTTAACGTGGCTGCAAGCCGGCCGGCTCAAATCACCACGGGATAAGTCATGCTCATATTCCGCAATGCCCTTTTCGTCAAGGCGTGCATCGGATAGCCGTAAAAAGCTGTATTTTCCGCATGTCCGGATACATTTACCCCCTGACGAGGACCCCGGTTTGACGTTCACGGTCGCCGCCGACGCCAATGGTATCCTGCCCGACCGCATGATCGCGGCGATGGCGGAAGCGGGCCTCATCCTGCCCGCTTACGACTTCGTCGAAAGCCAGATCCAGCCGGCGAGCCTCGACCTTCGCCTCGGCGACATCGCTTATCGTGTCCGCGCCAGCTTCCTGCCCGGCCCCGGCGCCACCGTCGCCGAGCGCATCGACGAACTGAAGCTGCACGAGTTCAGCCTCGCCGACGGCGCGGTGCTGGAGACCAACTGCGTCTATATCGTGCCGCTGCTCGAAAGCCTCGCTCTGCCGCCGGAGATCGTCGCGGCCGCGAACCCGAAGAGCTCCACCGGCCGGCTCGACGTCTTCACCCGCGTGATCGCCGACGGTACCCGCCGCTTCGACATGATCGGCGCCGGCTATCACGGTCCGCTCTATGCCGAGATCAGCCCGAAGACGTTTCCGGTGCTGGTGCGCGAGGGCTCGCGCCTGTCGCAGGTTCGTTTCCGCGCCGGTGACGCCATCCTCAATGCCGACGCGCTCGAAACCTTGCATGCCGCCGAGCGTCTCGTCGACATCGACGATGCGGATCTGTCCGGCGGTGTCGCCGTCTCCGTCGATCTCGCCGGCGAGAAGGGAAGCGGCTTTGTCGGCTACCGTGCCAAGCGCCACACCGGCGTTGTCGATGTCGACCGCCGCTCCGGCTATGCGGTCGGGGAGTTCTGGGAGCCGATCTCGGCCCGCCCCGACGGCAGCCTCATCCTCGATCCCGGCGAGTTCTACATCCTCGCCTCCAAAGAAGCGGTGCAGGTGCCGCCCGACTACGCTGCGGAGATGGTGCCGTTCGATCCGCTGGTCGGCGAATTCCGCGTGCACTATGCCGGATTCTTCGATCCCGGCTTCGGCTATGCCGGCGCCGGCGGGCAGGGATCGCGCGCGGTGCTCGAAGTGCGCTCGCGCGAAGTGCCTTTCATCCTCGAGCACGGCCAGATCGTCGGCCGCCTCGTCTACGAGAAGATGCTGGCACGCCCCGACGCGATGTACGGCCAGCGCATCGGCTCCAACTACCAGGCGCAGGGGTTGAAGCTGAGCAAGCACTTCCGGGTGTAGTGCTAGCCCTAATTTCTGCTGTCATTCCCCGCGAAGGCGGGGAATCCAGTATGCCGCGGCCTCTCGATTCAATCACAACCGTCTCTGGAATACTGGATCGCCGCCCGCGCGCGATGACAGCGAATGTAGTTGGTTGCGTCACTCCATCCGCAATGACACACTCCCGCAAAACAACAAGCCGGGAGCAAACATGACCGCCGCAGCAGACACCGCGCAGGAAGCCCAATGGAAACGCTGGCGCGCGGTGGCCGATCTCTACCATGCTTACTTCACCGGCCTCATCCTCACCGTCGTCACCCGGCGCGGCACGGCCCACGCTGCGGAATTCGTCTTCCGCGTCTTCCGCCGCCAGCAGCAGGAGCGCTTCCTGCCGGGGCTGAAGAAGCTCGGGCTCGACCATCTGCCACCGGCGGTGGCTGCCGCGCAGTATCACTATCTCTCCAACTGGATCGGCGGTGTGCATGTCGAATACATGTATGAGAGCGATACCAAGGCGTGGATCCGCTATCCGCCGCCGCGCTGGATCTGGAAGGGCACCGCGATCTGCGGCGTGCCGGGCGAGGTGAGCCGCGCGATGCTGCGCGGCTGGCACGCCAACAACGGCGTTGCGCTTGGCGATCTCAGGCTGGGCTTCGTCTGCACCAAGCAGAGCGTCGACGGCCAGGACGGGCTCGAAGGCTACTATCACCAGTACGACCACCCGCTCGAACTCGACCAGCGCCTGGTGTTCGCGCGCCATCTCGAAGCGCCGCTGTTCGACGCCAAGACCGCGCCGGCGCTGCCCGTTGCGAGCTGGCCAAAGCCGCGGCTCGAAAAAGCCTATCGCAACTACGCCATGGAATATGTCCGCACCGCCGCGCCCGTGATGGTGCAATTGTTCGGTCCGGAAGACGCAGGCTATCTCCTGCATCTCACCGGCAAGCTGATCGGCATGCAATATTTCGACGAGGTCGCCGCGGCGCTCGCGATGAAGCGTGGTGGCGCCGTGGAGTTTGCGTCATTCCTCAACGCGCTGTTCGCCGCGCAGGATGACGTTGCCGAGACCTCGCAATCCGAAGGCACCTTCGAAATCCGCCAGCAGAGCTGGAAGCTGATGGATGATGTTACGGATCATCACCGCGCCGGCGCCAAGGTGCTCGAAGGACTGTTTGAAGGGCTGGCCGCGGGATGCGGCCGGCATATCGGCGTGCACCTGCGCCCGACGGCGGGCGGCCGGCCGCCGCTGGTCTGGACGATCGGGTAATTCCACCCGTTGAAATGCGCTGCCGCAGGGCACGCCTGCATCAGGCGCAGGAGGAATCGGCGGCCACCGTGCTAACAAGCCTCGCCGCGCCTTACGCGCGAGAAAAGTTATTGGCACACCAAGTGATTGCCGCGCCGCAGAAGGCGCTCGTGCCCGGGAGAGGACATGTCCGACATCGCCGAAATCCCGGTCGATGAGCAAGAACGCCCGTTGCCGCCGCCTCCGCGTCCCGTGAAGAGCGCGCTGACGGACGGGCCGATCCTGCGCACGCTGCTCGGGCTGGCCTGGCCCAACGTGGTGGCGCTGTCGGCCGGCACCTGCGTGGTGATCGCGGAGACCTCCTATATCGGACGTCTTGGTGTGGAAGCGCTGGCCGCGATGGCGCTGGTGTTTCCGACAGTGATCCTGACCATGACGATGTCCGGCGGCGCCATGGGCGGCGCGGTGGCCTCCGCCATCGCACGCGCGCTCGGCGCGGGAGATCGCGAGCGCGCCGGCACGCTGGCCGCGCATGCGCTGCTGATCGGCCTCAGCTTCGGCCTCGTCTTCATGCTGGGCATGCTGATCTTCGGGCCGAGGGTGCTCGAGATGCTCGGCGGCCGCGGCGATGTGCTGACCCATGCGATCGCCTACACGCAGGTGTTCTTCGGCGGTGCCGTGCTGCCCTGGCTGCTCAACACCATGGCCGGCGTGCTGCGCGGCACCGGCAACATGAAGCTGCCATCGCTGCTGATCCTGAACTCCGCGGTCTGGCAGATCGTGCTCGGCGGCACGCTGGGTCTCGGGCTCGGGCCGATGCCGCAACTCGGCATGCGCGGCGTCGCCGCCGGCGCGCTGATCGCCTATTCCATGAACATCGGCGTGATGGGCTGGTACCTGTTCTCCGGCCGCGCCCGCGTCGTTCCAAAACTGCGCGGCCTTCGCATTCAATGGGTGATGTTCTTCGATATCCTGAAGGTCGGCGCCATCGCCTGCTTCTCGCCGCTGCAATCGGTGCTGACGATCTCGATCTTCACCCACATGCTGGCGAAGTTCGGCACCGCGATCCTCGCCGGCTACGGCATCGGCGCACGGCTGGAATTCCTGCTGACCTCGATCGCGTTCTCGTTCGGCATCGCCTCGGTGCCTATGATCGGCATGGCAGTCGGCGCCGGGCGCATCGCGCGCGCCCGGCGCATCGCCTGGATCGCGGGCGCGAGCGCATTCGTCGCCGTCGGCGCGCCGGCCTGCCTAGTGGCGACCTTCCCCGATCTCTGGGTCAACATCTTCACCGACAGTGCGATGGTGCGCGCCGCCAGCCACCAATATCTGTCGACGGTAGCGCCGTTCTACGCCTTCATCGGGCTTGCCTCGACGATGTACTTCTCCTCGCAGGGCGCGGCCAAGGTGATCGGGCCGGTGCTGGCGCAGACCGCGCGGCTGATCTACATCGCGGCGCTCGGCTGGTGGCTGTCGACGCACGACGCCACCGCGCAGAGCTTCTTCTGGCTGGCGGCGAGCTCGATGGTCGTGCTCGGCCTGCTCTCCTGCTCCAGCGTCGTGTTGACCCGCTGGGGGCCGCGCGAGAGCAGGGGCGCGATCAGGCCGGCTCTGTCGGCCGCGGTGGACTAGGTTCTGTACCCATAACCATTGAGCGTTTGGGTTTGTCGTGATTCAAGGTCCCAGGAGGACCTTGATCATGGCCCGGTACGATGTTTCGGAGACCGAGTGGCGTTTGATCGCACCGCTGCTGCCCAACAAACCGCGGGGCGTGGCACGGGTGGACGACCGACGCATCATCAATGCGATCTTTTATGTTTTGAGGACGGGCTCGCCCTGGCGCGATCTGCCCAGTCGCTACGGGCCTTATACGACCGCCTATAATCGCTATAACCGCTGGTCGAAGGCTGGCGTCTGGCTGCGGATTTTCGAGACACTTGCGGCGCAATCACCCGGATCCCTGCACCTCATAGACTCTTCGATCATTCGCGCTCACCAGCATGCAGCCGGCGGTAAAAAGGGGGCCCGGATCACGCCATTGGCCGTTCTCGTGGAGGACTGAGCACCAAGATCAACGCCGTCGTGGATGAGAATGGCCTTCCATTGCGGATCGTGCTCTCCGCCGGACAGGCATCTGACAAGGCCGCCGTGGCAGCCCTGCTTGAGGGACTGCCGCCGGCCCGCGCGCTCATTGCCGATCGCGGCTACGACGCTCAGGCCATCGTCGAACTGGTTCGCCAGCGCGGCAGCGAGGCGCACATCCCGACCCAGCGGGACCGTAAAGTTCAGCGCTCGGTCGATCCGGGTCTTTATCGCCAGCGCAATATGATCGAGCGCTTCTTCTGCAAACTCAAACACTTCCGCCGCGTCGCTACGCGCTTCGACAAACTCGCTAGAAACTTCCTCGCCGCCGTTCTGCTGGCATCAACGAGACTTTGGCTCCGAGCTTATGAGTCCACGACCTAGGCGCGCTCGCCGGATTTTTGTTTCTGAATATTTCCGACCGTTGCGTGGCAATATCGAGCAACCGGTTCTGCACCTTGCCGAAGGCTTCGCGCCAGCTCCTGGGGACAATTTCGCTGCGAGTTCACCAGAAGCACGGAAGGCCATCATGACCTCGATTTCGGCGTTCTCCTCCCACCAACACGCATCACCGTTGAAACGACTCCAGGATGAACTGCAGGCGGAAGTCAGTTCTGGCGCGATCAATGCATCCGATCAGTCGGCGCTGTCATCCGCACTCAGCGACATCGACACCGCCTTGCAATCAAGCAGTGCGAGCGATCAGTCCAGCGGGAATGGATCATCGCCCGACGCATTCACGTCGAAGATCGATGATCTCATCAAGAGGGAAGTTTCGGCGGGCAAGCTGACCGACGAGCAGGCCACCGAGTTGCAGGGAATTTTCAAGGCGGCGTTCTCCCAGCGACCGGGCGGGGCAGGTGGCCCCGGTGGAGCAGGCGGACCACCGCCCGGCGGGCCTCCCCCCGCAGGCGGCATGGACAGTTCGTCGAGCGGCAATTCGGTTGTGGACCTGCTTCAGCAACTCCTCGACTCGCTGAAGAGCCTGCTGACGGAGCAGACCTCGACCGGCACGACGGGATCAAGCGATACGACGGATGCGAGCGGAACGTCCTCGACCGCCGCCACGGATAGTTCGTCGAGCGGCAGCTCGGCGACGGACCTGCTTGAACAATTCCTTCAGTCGCTGAAGAACTCGCTCGCGGATTCGACCTACAGCGCGAAGCAATCGAGCAACGAGACCAAGGCAAGCGATCCGTCGATGTCCGGCGTCCTGATCAACGATCGGATCTGATACCGGCGGCCCCCCAACCGCCGGCCCGGCGCAACCATCCTTCGTGCCCCGCGAAGGGTGGTTGCCTCGTGTTCGAACTCGCCATGCGCCGGGCGCGCCCTAACGATGCTTGTGGCGGCGATGGCCCCCGCCGCCGACATTGGCGAGCCGCATCAGTTGCGGAATCATCGCCATCATGTCGCCGCCGCCGGCGCCGCCCATCATGCCCATGATATCGCCGCCACCGATGCCGCCGAGCCCGGCCGGTATGTAACCGCCTCCGCTCATCGGCGTGTAGCCGCCGTAGTTCGGCGCACCGAAGCCGCCGCCAAAATTGCCGGCGCCCAGGCCGCCGCCGAAGCCGCCGCCCGTCATGCCGCCGATCCCGCCGCCATTCTCCATCATGCGGCTCATCATCGGGCCCATGGTCTGCATCAGCATGGCGAAGCGGCGCTTGCCCATCTTCGCCTTCATCATTTCCAGCATCGGCGCCATCTGGGTCATCATGTCCTCGCCGCCGGCGCCTCCGCCGCCGAGGAACTGCGCCCTTGCCGGCGCGCTCGAGATCGAAAACAGCAGCAGCACCGCGGCTGCCTGGCAGATCACCTTGTCCGCACCTCTCATGGCCTGCTCCTCGCGTGCGTGGCTCCGCCAGGAAAGCAGAGCCAACCGGACGCACGCGGCCATGGTTACGGCCGAGCAGGGAGAAGCTCTGTGAGAAAGGTCACGCAGGCGGGAACGCCCGGCGGATCGCGGCCACCGCTTCCCTGGTCTGTCCCTGGACGTAAGCCGCAAGCTCGTTGGGCAGCATGTCGATGATCCAGACCAGGCGGCACGCCTTGTCGCCCTCGGCGATCACCTGCACCGAGGCGCTGTAGTGCTTCAGCCGTTCGTTGTCGATCGCATAGACCAGCCGTTGCCGTGCATCGTCGCAATCGACCAGCACCTCGCGCGCGACCGAGCCATTGGCGAAGGTGACGATGCGCGCATCGCCATCGAGCGTGCATTCCGTGACGAAGCCCGGCGCCAGCCGCTGAGGCAGCGCGCCGAAATCGCGGACGGCGTCCCAGACTTTGGCGGCTGGGGCGGGGAGGGGGATGTCGTTGTGGATGGAGGCCATGGAAGGTGTCCATTTGGATAGGGTCATTCCGGGGCGCGCGGAGCGCAAACCCGGAATGACGACGTACTTGGTCGGCGTCGTCGTGGATCACACGCAAACCGCCTCGACATTGTTGCCATCAGGATCGATCAGGAACGCCGAATAGTAAGTCGGGCTGTAATCCTTGCGCGGACCGGCGCCGCCATTGTCGCGGCCGCCGCTCTTCAGGCCCTCGCTGTGAAACGCCTTGACCGCGTCATGATCCGCGGCGCGAAACGCGATATGCGCGCCGTCGGCCTTGCGCCCCTTGTTCAAATGCAGCCACAGCGCCGGCTTGCCCTTCGGCCCGAAGCCGGCATAGCCGTCGCCGCTGGAGCACAGGACATGGCCGAGCGGCGCCAGCACCGCGGTGTAGAAGCGCGTGGCGGCGTCGAGGTCGGCAACGCGCAATCCGATATGGTCGTACATGGTCGTCTCCATTGCAAAGCGCGCCGCAACTGGCGCGCACCGGAGACGAACCTAGTCAGTTGAGGGCGAGCGGCTCTTGGAGAATCTTGCGCTGCCCGCGGGACGCCTGCCGGAATTTCGTCGGCGACACCCCGGCGGCGCGATGGAAGGTGCGGACGAAGTTGGAGAGGTCGCCAAAGCCGACTTCATAGGCGATGTCGGTGACCGCGATGTCATCGTCTGTCAGCAGCCGCGCCGCGTGCCGCAGCCGCGAGCGCACCAGATATTGATGCGGCGTCACGCCGAGCACGCTGGAGAACAGTCGCAGGAAATGGAACGGACTGAGACCCGCCTGCCGTGCGGCCTGCTCGAGATCGACCTCGGCATGTGAGTTCTCGTCGATCCACAATGCTGCTTCGACGGCGCGACGACGATCGCGCGCGGTCGGCGTGGCCTGCCTGCGCGCCTTGTCCGAAACGATGTCGATAAAGCGGCCGGCCAGGATCTGGCCGATCTCGTCGAGTCCGAGGTCGCAGTTGCCATCCGCTGCCGTCCGGGCGAGCTCGCCCAGCACCATCAGTTCGGACAGTGGCGGCGTTGCGCCGACCTGCCAGGCCTCCCGGCGTCCGCCGAGGGCATCGACGAGGTCCTCGCTGAGGAAGAACGACAGGCAGACGTCGCCGCTGACATGCTCATGCGTGCAGGTGTATTCCTCGCCGGGCGCGCCGACCAGCATCGAGCCAGCCACCAGTTCGAAGAAGCCGGCGCGGCACCGGCAGCCAAAGCTGCCCGAGCGGACATAGGCAATGGAATGGCCGGTGCGGCATTCCGCGAACGGCGTGTCGTCCGGGCCCGCGTCGCAGCGAAACTCGGAGACGGTCATCGAGCGCGTTGTCAGCAGCGTGGTTGCGTCCATGCCACCTATCTAGGTGGACGGCGGCGGCGGGGCAACGGGCAGCAGCACTTCGAACAGCGTCTTGCTGGCGATCGGATGGGCGCCTTCGAGCGCGAGCAGCCGCCGCTTGGAGATCACCCCGCCATAGGGCGAGAGCCGGTCGGTGTAATTGCCAGTCTCCAGCACCCTGTGGCAGGGCACGATCAGCATGTAGGGATTCTTCCCGATCGCCTGCGCCACCGAATGCGTGGCGCCGGAGGCGCCCAGCGTCCTGGCGATCTCGTGATAAGTCCTCGTTTCCCCGCGCGGAATGGCGCAGGCCGCCTCATAGACGCGCCGGTGGAAACCGGGTACGCGGCCGGCATCCAGGCTGACATCGGAAAAATCGGGATCGCCGCCTTGCAGCAAGCCTGTGATGCCCTCGATCGCAAGCTCGGCATTCGCGGAAGGGGGCTGCTCGCGCGCCTCGGGATGAACCGCGAAGATCCGCCGGCGGGTGTCGATTTCCCGCGCCTCCGGCAATTGCACGGCGACGATGCCGGTGCTGCTCCAGATGATGCCGCAGCGCCCTATGGCCGTGTCGAATATCGCGTACCCGTGCCCCACCATGCACACGCCCCACTCAGTGCACGTTTCTCCCCAGACATGCGATCATAACACCGCCACAATCCGGCGCACCCAAAATCTTACCGGGACGTTAACAACTGTCCGGCCGGGGGCGCCAAACCGCTTGGCGCGCGACGCCGTCTCGGCTAATCAGGACGAGCGTGAGCCGCGCATCCGCGGGCGTAGTTCAATGGTAGAACGGCAGCTTCCCAAGCTGCATACGAGGGTTCGATTCCCTTCGCCCGCTCCAAGGCTCTCAAAATCCCGATCGCTGCATCCGAGCTACGCTCGCTTCCCGCTGGTTTGCGAGGCCAGATTTCCAATATATTGGCTTCTGGCTCCCGGCGTTCGGCGCGGCACATCTTCCGCTGGTCGTGCGGGACGCCGACCGAAACCCCGAAGTGAAGCCGTGACGATGCAGATCCGCACCGGCGATACCTTCGATCCGCGCGTCATTGCGCTGCTCGAACATCACGTCACGGCTGCGCGCGCGCAGACGGCGCCGGGCAGCGCGCATGCGCTCGATCTGGCCGGCCTGCGCGCGCCCGACATCGCGTTCTGGACGGGATGGGACGGCGAGACGCTGGTCGCCACCGGCGCACTGAAGACGCTTTCGGCCGATCATGGCGAGGTGAAGTCGATGCACACGCTGCAGACCACGCGGCGGCGCGGCTTCGGTGGCCAGATGCTCCGTCATATCATCGCTGAGGCTCGCGCGCGCGGCATGTCGCGGCTCAGCCTGGAGACCGGCTCGTGGGAATATTTCAAGCCCGCTCATGCGCTCTATCGGGCCCATGGCTTCGTCCCCTGCGGGCCGTTCCAGGGCTATGTCGAGGATCTCAACAGCCTGTTCCTGACGCTCGACCTTAGCAGCTGAACTCGCGCTCGTCGTCGTGACGGTGCTATGTTCGCGCGAAATGGCTTGAAGAAAGGACCATGGGAATGAAACGCGCGCGGCTCGCGAATGGGCTCGACGTCACAGCGATCGGCCTCGGCTCCGCACCGCTCGGCGGATTGTTCACCCCTGTCAGCGATGCCGACGCGGAAGCGACCATCGAACGGGCGTGGACGGCGGGCATTCGCTTCTACGACACCGCGCCGCTCTACGGCTTCGGCCTGGCCGAACGGCGGCTGGGGACTTTCCTGCGGCAGCAGCCGCGCGATTCCTATGCCATCTCTACCAAGGTCGGCCGCCTGCTGCGCGCGCCCGATGGTGCGGCGGCCGAAGACGATTATTACAAGAGCGGGCAGCGCGAGCGGCCCGTGTTCGACTTTAGCTATGACGGTGTGATGCGTTCGGTGGACGAAAGCCTGGGCCGTCTCGGGCTCGACCGCGTCGACGTCCTGCTCGTGCACGATCCCGACGACTACTATGACGACGCCGTTGGCGGCGCCTTCCGCGCGCTGCAGCGTCTGCGCGATGACGGCACGGTCAAGGCGATCGGCGCCGGCATGAACCAGTCGGAGATGCCGGTCCGATTTGCCGAGACTGTGCCGGTCGACTGCTTCCTGCTCGCCGGCCGCTACACGCTGCTCGACCAGGGCGCGCTGGATGCGCTGTTTCCGGTCTGCACGGCGAAGCACATCGGCATCCTGCTCGGCGGCATCTACAACAGCGGCATCCTGGCCAATCCGCACACGGGTGCGAAGTTCAACTATCAGGACGCCGATGCGACGCTGATCGCGCGGGCGCTCGAACTGGATGAGCTCTGCCGCAGGCACGGCAACGAGCTGAAGGCCGCCGCGCTCCAGTTTGGCATGGCCCATCCGGCAGTCACGGTCGCCGTTATGGGCGCGCGCAACGTCGCCGAAATCGCCGACAACATCGCGATGTCGCAGACGACGGTGCCGCAAGCCTTCTGGCAGGAACTGCGTGCGCGAAACCTCGTCGACGCACGCGCGCCGCTGCCGGGCGGGGCATAAGCCATGATCATCGACGGCCACCAGCATTTCTGGGACCCCGCGCGCGCCGACTATCCCTGGATGGATGCGCCCGAGCTGGCGCCGATCCGCCGCAGCTTCGGTCCCGTCGATCTCACGCCGCTCCTCAAAGCGAACGGCATCGACGCCAGCATCGTGGTGCAGTGCCGTTCCTCGCTGGAGGAGACCGAGGAATTTTTGCGCATCGCGCATGCGACGCCCTCCGTCATCGGGGTTGTCGGCTGGGTCGATCTGACCGATGGCGCGCTCGGAGATACGCTCGATCGATTGCGGGCCTCGCCCGGCGGCGACAAGCTCGTCGGCATCCGTCATCAGGTCCACGACGAGGCCGATCCCGATTGGCTGTTGCGTCCGGATGTGCAGCGCGGCCTCACGGCGGTACTCGCCCGCGATCTCACCTACGATTTCCTCGTGCGCTCTCGGGAGCTGCCCGCCGCGATCGCAACGGCGCAAGCCTTTCCGCAAGCGCGTTTCGTGCTCGACCACGTCGCCAAACCACCGATCGCCGATGGCGGAAGCGTCGAATGGTCCGACCGCATCGCGGCGTTAGCTGCCTGCGGCAACGTCTGGTGCAAAATCTCGGGGCTCGCGACGGAAGCGAAATGGAATGATTGGGATGCGGAGCGGCTGTTTCCGTTCGTCGCGCATGCCGCGCAATGTTTCGGCGAGGATCGCCTGATCTTCGGCTCGGACTGGCCGGTTTGCCTTTTGGCGGGAAGCTATTGCGAGATCAAGGATGCGCTGGAGGCGTGTCTGGCGAAACTGGGTGCGCAGGTGCGCGAGAAGGCGTTTGGTGCGAATGCGCAGGCTGCGTATCGGCTGGCGATGGCAAGTTAACGCGAGGCGACGGACTGGTCTTACCCTCCCCTGGAGGGCCCTCCAGGGGAGGGTAAGGACCTCACGCGCCGGCGGGCACCTGGTCCAGGAATCCCGTCACGCTCCTGATACGTCCGTCCTTCAGCACGGCAAAATCCGTCCCCTTGATCGGGCTGTCGACACCATCGGGACCGAGACCCCAACTGAAGCGCACATGGTCGCCGTAGCCGTTGGGCTCGCCGATCAGCTTGAACCTGAAGTCGGGAAAGCGCTGCTGGACGCCCGCGATCAGCGCGTCGATGCCGTCCGGGCCGTCGCCCTTCATCAGGGGATCGACATAGCTCGCATCAGCGGTCCAGGTTTCACTCAGCAGCTCGCGGCGGCGGCCGGCTGCACGCTCGTTCCAGAGGTCGATGTAGCGGTGGGCGATGGTGATGTGGTCGGTCATGGGGTGCTCCTTCGATGGCGCCGTGATGTTCGGCTGACCGTCACTATCGAAGGTTCACGCGCGCTGATCGATTACCTCGGAGGTCATGCGCATGATCCGGGAAAGTGTGCAGCGTTTCCCGACAAGATCATGCGACAACAAGAAAATCTGAAGCGCAATGATATTTCATCGCGCTTCAGATGCGCGTGAATAGCTTTGCGCAAAATTACTTCGCCGCGGTGACCATGATCTCGACGGTGTACTGCGCCGCGGCCAGCTTGGCTTCGACGGTGGCACGGGCCGGGGTGTTGCCGGGCGAGACCCAGGCGTCCCACACCGCGTTCATCTCGCCGAAGGTCTTCATGTCGGTGATGTAGATCGTGGCAGAGAGCAGCTTCGACTTGTCGGTGCCGGCCTTGGCGAGATGGCTGTCGATGGTCGCCAGGATGTCCTGGGTCTGCTTCGTCACGCTTTCGCCGGCCGCCTTGTTGGCGACGACGCCGGCGAGATAGACGGTGTTGCCGTGCACGACGGCCTGGCTCATGCGCGGGCCGGTTTCGAAACGCTGAATGCTCATTTGGGATCTCCTGGTGGAATGGCGGCCCTGTCTAGCCCAGTGCTCCGCGCTCTGCCACCCCGGGCACGCATGCGTGCCCGGGCATGCATGCGTCGCTTACTGAAATCGGCTGGAGGGGGCCACATTGCCGCACGCCTCACCCCACCGCTTTCGCCGCCGCGCGGCCCGCATTGCGGCCGGAGAACAGGCAGCCGCCGAGGAAGGTGCCTTCCAGCGAGCGATAGCCGTGCACGCCGCCGCCGCCGAAGCCCGCGGCTTCGCCAACCGCATAGAGGCCGGGAATGACGCTGCCCTCGCTGCCGAACACGCGCGAGTCGAGATCGGTCTCGAAGCCGCCCAGCGTCTTGCGGGTGAGGATGTTGAGCTTGACCGCGATCAGCGGTCCCTGCGCGGGATCGAGGATGCGGTGCGGCGCGGCGGTGCGGATCAGCTTGTCGCCGATATAGCGCCGCGCATTGTGGATGTTCATCACCTGCGCATCCTTGACGTAGGGGTTGGCGATCTCGCGGTCGCGCGCCTCGATCTGCATTCTGATGTGCTCGAGCTTGAGGAGGTCGCTCCCGGCGAGCTTGTTCATGGCGGCGACGAGATCGTCGATGTTGTCCCGCACGATGAAGTCGACACCATGGCTCTTGAAGGCCTCCACCGGCGCCGGTGCGCCCTTGTTGGTGGCGCGGCGCAAGGTCATGCGCCAGCTCTTGCCGGTCAGGTCGGGATTTTGCTCCGATCCCGACAGTGCAAATTCCTTCTTGATGATGCTCTGGGTCAGGATGAACCAGGAATAATCGTAGCCGGTCGACATGATGTACTGGAGCTGGCCGAGCGTGTCGGAGCCGGGGAACAGCGGCGCCGGCAATCGCGTGCCCGTGGCGTCGAACCACATCGAGGATGGACCTGGCAGGATGCGGATGCCGTGGCGCGGCCAGATCGGATTCCAGTTCTGGATGCCTTCGACATAATGCCACATGCGGTCGCGGTTGATCAGCCGGGCGCCTGATTTTTCGGTGATGCCGATCATGCGGCCGTCGACATGCTCGGGCACGCCGGAGATCATGAGCTTTGGCGGCTCGCCGAGCCGCTTCGGCCAGTTTTGCCGCACCAGCTCGTGATTGCCGCCGATGCCGCCGGACGCCACGACCACCGCCTGCGCCTTCAACGCAAATTCGCCGACGACATTGCGCGACGAGCTCTTGCCGCGCTCGATCGGGTCAGGCGCGAGGACGGCGCCGCTGACGCCATCCACCGTGCCATTGGTGATGGAGAGGGCATCGACGCGATGGCGGAACTTGAAGGTCAGGCGGCCGCTCTTCATAGCCTCGCGCGCGCGGCGCTCGAACGGCTCGACGATGCCGGGCCCGGTTCCCCAGGTGACGTGAAAACGCGGCACCGAGTTGCCGTGGCCCATCGCGTCATAGCCGCCGCGCTCGGCCCAGCCGACCACGGGGAAGATGCGATGGCCCATCGCGCGCAGCCAGTCGCGCTTCTCGCCGGCGGCGAACGCCACATAGGCCTCGGCCCATTGGCGCGGCCAGAAATCCTCGTCGCGGTCGAAGCCGGCGGTGCCGAGCCAGTCCTGCATCGCGAGATCGTAGGAGTCCTTGATGCCGAGCCGGCGCTGCTCCGGCGAATTGACCAGGAACAATCCGCCGAACGACCAGAAGGCCTGGCCGCCCAGCGACTGTTCGCCTTCCTGGTCGACCACGACCGCGCGCTTGCCGGCATCAGTGATCTCAGTCGCGGCCACCAGTCCCGACAGGCCTGCACCGACGACGATGACATCAGTCTCTTCAGCCATGCGCGTTTCCCCCTTCATGGTTCCCCCCGCAGTTGCCCGGGATTGAAGCCAGCGGTTGCAATTGAGATCAAGAGTGCGGTGCGTAACACACCGTTAACTTGTTCCAGTTTGGGACCGGAACGGACGGAGTGCAGCGCGGACGCAACACTGGATTTGAATTTGTTTTGAGCGAGCCGGCGCGCCTAGACAAAACCGCGGTTACGACAGACCCTAGCAGGGCATCACCACCTGACACGCAGATTCGAATTCGACTGGGGCGGGGGACAATGAAGGTTCTGACGGGGTTGCTCGCGGCGGTTCTCCTGATCGTGGGCATGGGGACTTCTCAGGCGGTGGTTCGGATCGCGGATGACCGCGGCGGCCGGATCGGAACCTACGTCGACAAGTACCAGGACCTGCGCCAGTCCGGTGACACCGTCATCATCGACGGACTCTGCGCCTCGGCCTGCACCATCGTCCTCGGCGCCATCCCGCACGACCGCATCTGTGTGACCTCGCACGCGACGCTGGGCTTCCACGCCGCCTGGGACTTCGGCACCAACGGCCGCGCCGTCACCAACACCGAGGCGACGCAGATGCTCTATGCGATGTACCCGTCGCAGGTGAAACGGTGGATCAACCAGCGCGGCGGCCTCACCCCGCACATGCTGTTCCTGAAGGGCAAGCAGCTTCAGGCCATGTACAAGCCCTGCTACCTGGACGCGCAGGCCTCGGCCAACAAGCCCGCCTCGCCCCGGCCTGCTCCGAAAGTGGAAGAGCTGGAGTCCGCTCGGGGCCAGTTGCTTCGCTGAGACTGTCAGCATGACGTGATCCCTGGTCCGCCCGTGGCGCTTGCCCGCGGGCGGGCTGAAGCCTATTTGAAGGGCAGGAACCGCGGCCTTCGCCCCGATAATTGTCATGGCTCAACCACTGCACCCCACCCATCCGGTACAGGACAATTCGCCCACTGCCGGCCGGCTGCCGCTCGTGCTGCTGTCGGCTGGCGCTGGAGTCGGTGGGCTGGTCGTGCTCGGCGCACTGGCGCTGTGGTTCCACTATGGCAGCCAGGTGTTCTTCGAAATGATCAGGACCGGCTTTGCCGCCTGCTTCTGACCCGCGACAGGAAGTTTTCCGCTCATGAGTTCAGCCGCCCGTCCGCTGGTGATCGCGACCGCCTTCGCCGCAAGCCTCATCGTCGGGCTGCTGCTCGTGTTCTGGACCATGGGCGGGGTCAGCAAAGTGGCGCAGCCGGCCGCGATCGGGGGACCGTTCCAGCTCACCGACCAGCACGGCAAGACCGTCACCGACAAGAACCTGAAGGGCAAGCCGACCCTGATCTTCTTCGGCTACACCCATTGCCCCGACGTCTGCCCGACCTCGCTGTTCGAGATCTCGGAGGTGCTGCGCGCGATGGGCAAGGACGCCGACAAGGTCAATGCCGTCTTCATCTCGGTTGACCCCGAGCGCGATACACAGGCCGCGATGAAGGACTATCTGTCGAGCTTCGACCCGCATCTCGAAGGCCTTAGCGGCGATCCCGATGCGATCGCCAACGTCATCAAGTCCTACCGGGTCTACGCCAAGAAGGTCCCGACCAAGGACGGCGACTACACCATGGACCACACCGCGCTGATCTATTTGATGGACCGCGACGGCCGGTTCGTCTCGCCGTTCAACCTGAAGCGGACGCCGGAAGAGGCGGCGGCAGACCTGAAGCGGTATCTCTAGGCCCCACCCTTAGCCGCAATCGGCGCTCGCGTTCCCGGGCGGATGGTCTATAACGCCCTCCGATCCCAACGAAATTCGTTCATTTCCCGCCGATGGCCCCGTCGCGACAGGCAAAATCGACCAAAACCGTGCGCCGCGTCATGCTCAGCCTGGCCGCCGGCGCTTGCCTGCTTTCGGGACTGCCCGCCGCCGAGGCCCAGGCCCCGGCCAGGCAGCCTCCGGCGGCTCCCCAGGCCGCGCCGCAGGCGGTGCCCGGCTTCTGGGACCCACGTCGGCGGCCGGAGCGGCCGGACCTGTCGCGGCTGACCGTGATCCGCTTCCTGACCGAGACCGACTATCCGCCGTTCAACTACACGGGCGCCGACGGCAATCCGGCCGGATTCCGTCGATCTGGCCCGCGCGTTGTGCGAGGAGATCAAGGTCACCTGCACGGTGCAGATGCGCCGCTTCGAGACGCTGGTCGATGCGCTCAGCTCCAACCGGGGCGATGCCATCATCGCCTCGATGGCGGTGAGCCCGCAGCTCCGCGCCCGCGTCGACTTCACCGATCCCTATTACCGCGTGCCGGCGCGCTTCGCCTCGCGCAAGGACGCCGTGATGCCGGAGATCCGGCCCGAATATCTCGAAGGCAAGAAAGTCGGGGCGATCGCCGGCTCCGCACATGAGGCCTATCTGAAGGCGATGTTCACCGACGCCGAGTTGCACGGCTATCCCAATGACGACGCGCTCCGGAGCGCTTTGCGCAAGGGCGAGGTCGATTTCATCTTCGGCGACGCCATCTCGCTGGCGTTCTGGATCAACGGCACGGATTCCGGCGATTGCTGCGCCTTCTCCGGCGGCCCGTTCGTCGAGAGCCGCTTCTTCGGCGAAGGCATCGGCATCGCCGTCCGCAAGGGCAACGACGTGCTGCGCCAGGCCCTGAACTGGGCCCTGTTCCGCGTCTGGGAAAAAGGCCGCTACACCGATCTGTGGCTGCGGTATTTCTCGGTGAGCCCGTTCTAACCATCGATCGTCATTCCGGGGCGCGCGAAGCGCAAACCCGGAATCTCGAGATTCCGGGTTCGACGCTCACGCATCACCCCGGAATGACGATCAGAACCATTTTTGCATTCTGCCCGGAAATCGCTATTTTCCGCGGCCCGGAGGCCCTGATGTCCGTACTCGATCTTGCCGCTAGCCCGAGCGACCTTCGTGCGCTCGCCGAACAATCCAACGCCTGGCCGTTCGAGCAGGCGAAGGCCATTGTCGCGCGGCTGAAGAAAAGCCCCAAGGACGAGGTGCTGTTCGAGACCGGCTACGGTCCGTCCGGCCTGCCGCATATCGGCACGTTCGGCGAGGTCGCGCGCACCTCGATGGTGCGCCACGCCTTCCGCGTGCTGACCGAAGACAAGATCAAGACGCGCCTGCTTGCCTTCTCCGACGACATGGACGGGTTTCGGAAAGTGCCCGACAACGTTCCCAACAAGGAGATGCTGGCCGCGCATCTTGGCAAGCCGCTGACGCGGGTGCCGGACCCGTTCTCCAACGAGTATCCGTCGTTCGGCGCGCACAACAATGCGCGCCTGCGCGCCTTCCTCGATCATTTCGGCTTCGACTACGAGTTCGCGAGCTCGACCGACTATTATACGTCCGGCCGCTTCGACGCGACGCTGCTGAAGATGTTAGCTGCCTACGACAAGGTGATGGCGATCATCCTGCCGACGCTCGGTCCGGATCGCCGTGCGACCTATTCGCCGTTCCTGCCCATCAGCAAGACCACGGGTGTCGTGCTGCAGGTGCCGATGATCCGTCGCGACGTCGCAGCCGGCACGGTGACCTATGTCGATCCTGACACCAACCAGGAGGTCGAGACCCCGGTGACCGGCGGCAACGTCAAGTGCCAGTGGAAGGCCGACTGGGCGATGCGCTGGGTCGCGCTCGGCGTCGACTACGAGATGGCCGGCAAGGATCTGATCGACTCCGTGAAGCTGTCCGGTGCGATCGCCAGGGCGCTCGGCGGCACGCCGCCCGAAGGCTTCAACTACGAGCTCTTCCTCGACGAGAAGGGCCAGAAGATCTCGAAGTCGAAGGGCAATGGCCTCACCATCGACGAATGGCTGCGCTACGCCTCGCCGGAATCGCTGTCGCTGTTCATGTATCGCGAGCCGAAGGCGGCCAAGCGGCTGTATTTCGACGTCATCCCGCGCAACGTCGACGACTACCAGCAGTTCATCGACGGCTTCGCCAAGCAGGACGGCAAGCAGCAGCTCGGCAATCCGGTCTGGCACGTCCACAGCGGCCATCCGCCGAAGGGCGACATGCCCGTCACCTTCCAGCTCCTGCTCACGCTGGTGTCGTCGTCGAACGCGGAGAATGCCGAGACGCTGTGGGGCTTCATCGGTCGCTACCGCCCCGGCGTGAGCCCGCAGACGCATCCAAAGCTCGATGCGATGGTCGGCTACGCCATCAACTATTACCGCGACTTCGTCGCGCCGACGAAGCAATTCCGCGAACCGACCGAGGTCGAGCGCGCCGCGTTGCAGGATCTGCGCGATGCGCTGTCGCAGCTGCCGCAAGACGCAACGCCAGAGGACATCCAGAACGTGGTCTACGAGATCGGTCGCCGTGAGCCGTTCCTCGATCAAGTCAAGAAGGGCAAGGACGGCCGGCCGGGCGTGACGCTCGACTGGTTCAACATGCTCTACCAGGTGCTGCTCGGCCAGGAGAAGGGGCCGCGTTTCGGCTCCTTCGTGGCGGTGTACGGCGTCCAGAACGCGGTGAACATGATCGACGGCGCGCTGGCGCGGAGCGCGTAGGATCTGCTGCGGCCGCTCAGATCGAGCGCAGCACGTAGCGCCGGTTGTCCTTCTGCACCGGGCGCGCGTTCATCGGATAGAGTTTTGCGAACGCCGCGACGTCGGCCGCCGACACCTGGACCGGGGTGGTCAGCAGCAGCCATTCGACCACTTCGGAGCAGGGCGGCGTGGTCAGCGAGCCGGGATAGCGGAAGTAGCTGAGCCTCGTGGGCAGCATGCCGTGGAGATCGATGCCCGCGTCGGCTTTCACCGCGGGCCCTTCGGCCGCCGGCATGGTCTTGACGATCTTGCTGAAGGCCGCGTTCGGCCTGCCCTCGGCCATCAGTACGCCGACCACCGCGAGACCGCCGGCATCGTTGCGATGGACGAAATGCGCCTCCATCGGAAAATTCCTGCCGCCGATCATGTGCTCGCTCGGCCGATGGAAGTGCACCTGCAGCAGCTTGTACTTGACGTCGCCGAGCGTGAGCGTGCTGCCTTCGGCGAAGTTGAGCTGGATGGTATGCCCGTTGTTGACGATGGTGTCGGCGCTCTTGCCCCAGCTCAGCTTCAGCGCGGGCAATTGCGATTTGACCGCCGCTTCGATGTCGATCGGCGATTGCTGCAGGCCGACCGCGCAGGCCTTGTTGGCCGCATCGAGATCGCCCCATTTGGCCGGGGCGCCGGCGCCCTCATAGCTCCAATGCGCGCCTTCGGCGGCAAAGGCCGGCTTGCAAACTGGGCAAAGGGCGAGGCCCGCGAGGGCTTTCAATGCGTGACGGCGATTCATCATTTTCCCCCTGCGATGAATTTGATCGGCAATGCGCGCGCGCAACCTAGGCGAGGGGGCTGGTGAGTCGCAAGGTCGCCGGGGCGAGATGTCGCGCGGCCGGCAGTGTCATGCTCCGGCTACGCTGCAATCACTGGCTTGCCCACACGATGCGCGCGATCCAGCCGACGTCGTTCGCCGCGATCGTGCGCCCGGACTGCGCCGCTTCGAGCGGCTGCAATTCCAGCACCTTGGCGGTGCGTCGCTTCAACGTCGCGATCGTGACTTCGCCCGCTTTGGTCTTCACCACCACGCGATCCCCTTTGCGGATCGGCGCGCGGGGCGAGACCAGGATGATGTCGCCGCTGCGATACACCGGCGCGAGCGCGTCGCCGGAGATCTCCAGCGCAAAGATGTGGCTGTCCTCGTCGGTGGGAAGCGCAGTCTCGGTCCAGCCCTTGCCGGAGGGACGGCCTTGCTCGTCGAAGGCGCCGCTCGCGCCGGCCAGCGCGAAGTCGAGCAGCGGCAGCGAACGGCCGTCGCCTGAATCGTCGCCGACCAGTCTGGCAAAGGTGTCGAGCGCGTCGCCGGTCGCCGCCAGCGCCTTGGCGATCGATTCGGTGGAAGGCCAGCGCTCGCGGCCGTCGGCGGTGACGCGCTTGGATCGGTTGAAAGTAGTGGGATCGAGCCCGGCGCGCCTGGCAAGACCGGACGGCGACAGGCCGGCACGCTCCGCCAGCCGATCCAGCGCGACCCAGATCTGGTCGTGAGAGAGTATCCTCTGCGCTTTGGCCTGCCTGACCATGAAAGGTCCAGCCCGTCGCAACTCAGGAAAACTGTCCTCAAATCAACCGGTTTTCCGTTTCCCGTGCAAGGGGCGGCTCTAACTCTTGAGTTCAGGGGGAGCCGCCTTTACGGTCGCGCCCGGGTTTCAAGACCCGCAAGAGACGAAAAAACCCGGGAAATTCAAAGGGCTCCGCAAGCGGTGGTCAAGATCTACAAAATCTGTCCGGCCTCGGCCTGGCGCGAGGCGGAACGGCAGGGTGTTTACCTCGGCAGCGAGGACGATTCGCGCGACGGTTTCATCCACTTGTCGACCGCCGCTCAGGTTCCAGAGACCTTGCGCAAGCATTATTTCGGCCAGCGGGCGCTGTTCCTGGTCGAGGTCGACGGCGATGCGCTTGGCGGCGAATTGCGCTGGGAGCGCTCGCGCAACGAGGAGCTGTTTCCGCATCTCTATGGCGAGCTCGATCTTGGCGCGGTGCTCTCGGTGATGAACCTCAACATGCGCTCCGATGGCGGCCACGACATTCCGGAGCTTCTGCCGTGATCCGCGCCTTCGACGCTTTTTCGCTTCCGGTGCTGCGCTGGCTCGATCCGGAGGATGCGCATCGCCTCGCGATCCAGGGCCTGCGCTTCCTGCCGCCGGGCAAGCCGCGCGCCGACGACCCCAAGCTCGCGGTGCGCGCCTTCGGGCTCAACTTCCCCAATCCAATCGGCATGGCCGCGGGTTTCGACAAGAGCGCGGAGGTGCCGGACGCGCTGCTGCGGCTCGGTTTCGGCTTCGTCGAGATCGGCTCGGTGACGCCGAAGCCGCAGGCCGGCAATCCGCGGCCGCGGCTGTTTCGCCTCGAGCGCGACGAGGCCGTCATCAACCGCATGGGCTTCAACAATGACGGCGCCGAAGTGGTGCTGCGCCGGCTTGCCGCGCGCGCGCAGCACGGCGGCATCGTCGGCGTCAATGTCGGCGCCAACAAGGATTCAGCCGATCGTGTCGCCGACTACGTCAGGCTGATCGAGACCTTTGCGCCGGTGGCGAGCTACTTCACCGTCAACGTCTCCTCGCCGAACACGCCGGGCCTGCGCAATCTGCAGGAAGGCGCGCTGCTCGACGATCTCCTCGGGCGCGTGATCGACGCACGCGAGCGGGTGCGCCAGAAGGCCGGCGACACGCCGGTGCTGCTCAAGATCGCGCCGGATCTGAGCCTCGCCCAGCTCGACGACGTCGTGCAGGTGGCGCGGTCGCGCCGGGTCGACGGCATGATCGTCTCCAACACGACCATCGCGCGGCCGAGCACGCTGCGCGAGGACACGCGCGCCAAGGAGCAGGGCGGCCTGTCCGGCCGGCCGCTGTTCCGCCTGTCGACGCGCATGGTTGCAGAGACCTATGTACGCGTCGAAGGCGCATTCCCCCTGATCGGCGTCGGCGGCGTCGATTCCGGCGGCGCTGCGTTGACGAAGATTCGTGCGGGCGCGAGCCTGATCCAGCTCTATTCGTCGCTGGTCTACAAGGGCCTCGGTCTCGTCGACGAGATCAAGCGCGACCTGACCTCGACGCTGCTGCGCACGGGACGCGATTCCCTGTCGGAGATCGTCGGCGCGGATGCGGCGACGCTGACGGCGGAAGACTGGCCGGGGATGTGAGTCCTCCTATGCCTCTACCTGCAAGCGGGGCGAGGGAGGGGCGAACGTCGCCCTGAACTGCGCCGGATAGCGGGCCGCCTGCAAGCCGCCGCGCGCGACGTAGGACGCGATCAACGCCCACCACAGCCCGGCATTGCCGAACGATTGCAGCGCCCACCAGGTGGCCAGGAAGATTGCGAGCGCGGCCAGCATCAGATTTCGCATCTCGCGCGCCCAGGTCGCGCCGATATAGATGCCATCGAAGCCGAAGGCGAAAACGCCGGGCAGGGGCGCGAATACGACGAACGGCAGGAACTCGCGCGCAGCTCGCCGGACGGCTTCGCTCGCCGTCATGAAATCGATCAGGGCCGGCCCGAACAGGGCGAACAGCGCCGCGACCACCAGCGCGAAGCCGAGTCCCCACAGCAGCACGAGCCGGGTCGAATCCGCGAAGCCCCTGGCATCGCGCGCGCCAAAAGTTCGGCCGCAAAGCTGCTGGGCTGCGTTGGCAAGGCCGTCGAGGAAGAAGGCGCTGACCAGCAGGAAATTGTTGAGCACGGAGTTTGCGGCCAGCGTGACGTCGCCGGCGCGGGCCCCCTTGGCGGTGAAGAACAGGAAGACGGCGATCAGCGCCGCGGTGCGGATCAAGATGTCGGAGTTCACCGACAGCAGCCGCATCAGCTTGTCCCGGTCGAACAGCGTCGCGCGAGGAATGGCAAGCCCGCCATCCGCAAAGTGCCGGCACACGATCACACCGAGCATGAAACCGATCGTCTCCGATAGCAGCGCGGCGACTGCCGCACCTGCGATGCCGGTGTCGTAGACCAGCACCAGCAGAATCGTC
Organism: Bradyrhizobium sp. A5; assembly: GCF_042076515.1. Taxonomy (NCBI): domain Bacteria; kingdom Pseudomonadati; phylum Pseudomonadota; class Alphaproteobacteria; order Hyphomicrobiales; family Nitrobacteraceae; genus Bradyrhizobium; species Bradyrhizobium sp. A5. The sequence goes on from NZ_CP148990.1 coordinate 486,102, forward strand.
GCCACCATGTTGACGAGGTTGATGGCGACCTGGAGCAACAGCGCCGGATTGGCGCGGGCCTGGCCGATCAGCCAGCCGAGTATGACGTAGTTGGCGAGGGCGAGTGGCGCCGACCAGATCCGGATCATGAAATAGGACTTGGCGGCGCGCGTGACGCCTTCGCTGCCGCCCATCAGGTCGAACAGCGCGGTGGCGAGCGGCAGTTGCAATACGATCAACGCAGCGCCAATCAGGCCGGCGACGATGAAGCCGCGCATCAGGATCGCGGTCAGCTCGCGGGTCTCGCCGGCACCCAGCGCCTGCGCGGTGAAGGCGAGCGTGCTCATGCGCAGGAAACCGAACAGCCAGAACAGGCAGTCGAAGATCACCGACGCCATCGCGACGCCGCCGAGCAGCGCGGCATCGTCCAGCCTTCCGATCGCGGTGGTCGAGACCACGCCGATCAGCGGCGTGGTCAGGTTCGCGACCATCGCGGGACCGGCGATGGCGAAGACCTGGCGTGAGCCGACCCTGGGATGAACGGGCGCGTGCATCAGTTGCGTCTACCGACCCATCGCCCGGTCGGGCTTACCGGCCGCGCGGTGCGCCGAACACGCGCATCAGCAGCCAGACCGGGATCACGATGACGGCGCCGAGCAGGAAGTAGCGCCACAGCCAGTTCACCGTGTCGAAGCCGAGATCCCACAGGCGCTGGAACAGCAGGCGGATGCTGGAGAGGATGTTCCAGGGATCGAAGCCGATCGCGGCGAGCACGACGCCGACCAGGATCGAGAGCAGGACCAGGCGAAACGCGACCGCCAGCGGCGAGCCGCCGAGAAAGCGGTTCAGCCCATCGCTGCGGCCGGCCGGCAAATCTCTGACGTCTTGGACCATCTCAAAAAACTCCTCGCGGGGATTCGACCCCATTATAGGGCACGGCGGGGCACATGGGGAACCCGCATTCCCTCTTCAATGGCTGTCGGCAGATGCCGCAACCTTAATTGTTGGAAGGGATTCGTCCGTCTTCAGCATCTTTTCCAGCGTTTCCAGCCGGTCCGCCTCGCGCGGCGGCTTGTCCCAGCGCAGGCGGCTGATGCGGGGAAAGCGCATGGCGACGCCGGATTTGTGCCGCGGCGACCGCTGCAGGCCTTCGAAGGCGACCTCCAGCACCAGCCCTTTGTCGCCCTCGTGCACGACATGGCGGACGGGGCCGAATTTTTCGGTGGTGTTGCGGCGGACGAAGCGGTCGATCTGCAACAGCTCTTCGTCGGTGAAGCCGAAATAGGCCTTTCCAACCGGCACCAGCTCCTCGCCGACCTCGGTCTCGGTCCAAACACCGAAGGTGTAATCGGAATAATAGGACGAGCGCTTGCCGTGGCCGCGCTGCGCATACATCAGGACGGCATCGATGATGTGCGGATCGCGCTTCCACTTCCACCATTGCCCCTTCGGCCGCCCGGGCAGGTACGGCGCATCACGCCGTTTCAGCATCACGCCCTCGACGGCGTCGGCATCCTCGCCCGCGCCTGCACTCGCGGGGTCGGCGCGCGCGGCAGTCAATGCGTCCCAGCTTGCGAAGGGGACGGTGGGAGACAGATCAATGCGGGGATCCCCAAGCTTCGCGACGAACGTCTCCAGCCGTTCACGCCGCCCCGCGAAAGACAGCTCGCGCAGATCGTTCTCGTCGTCGCCGAGCAGATCGTAGGCGCGCAGGTGAATCGGAAACTCCTTGATCAGCTTCGGCGAGACGAGCTTGCGGTTGAGCCGCTGCTGCAGGACGTTGAAGCTCTGCACGCGGCCTTCGCGCAGGATCAGCAGTTCGCCGTCGATCGCGCCTGCCAGTCGCAGCGACGGCACGAGGTCCGGAAAGCTTCCCGTGATGTCCTCGCCGGTGCGCGAATAGAGCCGCGCCGTGATTTGGCCGCGCTCGTCGCGGCCAGCCACCGCCTGCACGCGGATGCCGTCCCATTTCCATTCGGCGATGTAGTCGGCGGGATCGAGGCTCGCGAAATCACTGTCCTCGATCGCATGCGCCAGCATCACCGGCCGGAACGGCGCAGGATCGCGATTGATCGGCTTTTCGGCGCGGCCCTCCAGCCAGGCGAACAGGTCGAGATAGGGGGCGCTGAGGCCCGGCCAGATCAGCTCGACCTCGTGTGGATCCTTGTCGCCGAGTGCTGCGGCCGCGGTCTTCGCCAGCCGAGCGGAAATGCCGATGCGCAATGCCCCGGTGACGAGTTTCAGCAATGCCCAGCGGCCGGTTTCGTCGAGTTCGTCGAGCCAGCGTTCGAGCTGCTTCGGCAGCTCGGTCTTGCCGAGGGTGCGCAGCGTGGTGACGACCTCGGTGAGGGTGGGGGGAGGTGGGTTGTTATGGACGCCCACCGCCGTCGGCCACATCAGCGCCACCGTCTCCGAGAGATCGCCGACATAGTCGTAACTCAATCCGAACAGCACCGGATCGGTGCGCGATGCGATCAGGTCGCGAATCAGGGCAGGCTTGGCGTGCTTGAAGCTGAGCGCGCCTGTGAGCGCCGCCAGCGCGTAGCCGCGGTCGGGATCGCCGACCTCGCGGAAATAGCCGGTGATCAGCCGCAGCTTGTTGTTGCGGCCGGGCTCGTAGGCGAGGCGGTCCAGAAGTTCGGCGAAGCGGTTCATGCGTCGGCCTCGTCGGCAAGCGGCGTCCCGCTTTCCTCCTCGTCGCCATAACCGACGAGGTCGAGCGGCTGCGCCCGCAGGCCTTGCGACTTGCACCAGTGCACCAGCGCGTCTTCCTGGCCGTGGGTGACCCAGATCTCGCCGGCGCCGGTCGCGGCGATGGTGGCGGTGAGGCCGTCCCAGTCGGCATGATCGGAGATCACCAGCGGCAGCTCGATGCCGCGCTGCCGCGCCCGGGCGCGCACCCGCATCCATCCCGATGCGAAGGCTGTGACGGGATCGGGAAAGCGGCGCGTCCAGACGTCCGATGTCGCCGAAGGCGGCGCCAGCGTGATGGTGCCGGCAAGCGCCGCCTTCTTCACGCCGATCACCGGCCTGAGCTCGCCGAGCGGAATCCCGCGGCTCTGATAGTAATGCGTGATCTTCTCCATCGCGCCATGCAGATAGACCGGCGCGTCGTAGCCGGCCTGCCGCAGCAGCGCGATCACCCGCTGCGCCTTGCCGAGCGAATAGGCGCCAACGAGATGCGCGCGCTCGGGAAACAGCGCGACGGAGGCGAGCAGCTTCTCGACCTCGTCGGCGGCATCGCCGTGCCGGAACACCGGCAGACCAAAAGTGGCCTCGGTGATGAAGACGTCGCAGGGCACCAGCTCGAACGGCGTGCAGGTCGGGTCGGGCGCATCCTTGTAGTCGCCGGAGGCGACGATGCAGGTGTCCTTGCAGGTCACCGCGATCTGCGCCGAGCCAAGCACATGACCGGCTGGATGAAATTTCACCCTGACATCGCCGAGCCGGATCTCCTCGCCGTAACCGATCGGCTGCGTCGATCCGGCAAAGTTCTCGCCGTAGCGCAGACGCATCATGTCCAGCGTCTCCTGCGTCGCCAGCACCGCGCCATGGCCAGCGCGGGCATGGTCGGAATGGCCGTGGGTGATCACGGCCCGTTCGACCGGGCGAACAGGGTCGATATGGAAGCCGCCGGGCTTGCAGCACAGGCCGGCAGCAGCTGGCAACAGGATGTCTTGCGGACGCATGCCTGTTATATAGGTTGCGACCCCGCGTCTTCGAGTCATCCGCCCGCTTCGCTTCCTGGTTCCCAATGCCCCTGCGCCTGTTCCACTCCTCCGGCGATCTCATGGCCGACCGTCGTTTCGAGTTCGCGCGCGACCTCCAGCTCAAGGGCGATCTGCCCGCCGCCGCCGACCTCATCGAGCAGGCCATCGAGCTCGCGCCGAATTTTACCTCGGCCTGGTTCACGCTCGGCGAAATCCGCGCCCAGCTCGGCGAGCGCGACAAGGCGATCGCGGCGTTTCGAAAATCGCGCGAGTCCGATCCCGACGACCAGCATGGCGCCCATTTGCATCTGATACGGCTTGGCGACGAGCAATTGTCCGAGATGCCCAGGGCCTATGTGCAGGCCCTGTTCGATCAATATGCGCCGCGCTTCGAGCATGTCCTGGTCAACGATCTCGATTATCGCGCGCCGTCGCTGATCTTCAAGGCGGTGGTGGCCGCCCGCGTCGCTGCGAAGAAGCCCGCTTTGTTCAAGCGCGCCATCGATCTCGGCTGCGGCACCGGGCTTGCGGCCGCCGCCTTCGCAAAACAAGTCGATCATTTCGTCGGCATCGATCTGTCGCCCGGCATGATCAAGCAGGCACGCGCCACCGGTCTTTATGCCGAGCTCGAAGTCGCCGACATGATCGAAGGCCTGCGCGGAAAGGACGATGCGAGCGCGAACCTCGTCGTCGCCGCGGATGCCTTCGTCTATCTTTCCGATCTCGCGCCGGTGCTGAGCGAAGCACAGCGAGTGCTCGCATCCGGTGGCGTGCTCGCCTTCACGCTGGAGACGCATGGTGGCAACGGCATCGTTCTTGGCGAAGGCCTGCGCTATGCCCATTCGGCGGAATATGCACGCGCTGCGATTGCGATGGCCGGCCTCAAGCTGTTGACACTGGAGCCGGCCTCGCCGCGCGTCGAGAACAACGAGCCGGTCAGCGGTCTCGTTGTCGTCGTCGAGAAAACTTGAGTCTAGGCGCTAAACACTCTGCAATTTGAGCGTCATTGCGCCGCAAAGCGACGACTTCCCACTTGCGAGCGGAGCTGCGATGCCAGCACAATGCGCGCACTAGGGAGAAACAAAACAATGACGAAGAATCCATCGCGGCGCGATTTCAGCGCCGGCGCGCTCGCAACCATCGCTGCATCCACATTGCCCGCGCCTTACGTCTGGGCCGCCGAGAAGAAATACGATGCGGGTGCGAGCGACACCGAGATCAAGATCGGGCAGACCGTGCCGCATTCCGGTCCCGGCTCGCTCTACGGCGTGCTTGGCCGCATCGGTGAGGCCTATTTCCAGATGCTGAACGAGAAGGGCGGCATCAACGGACGCAAGGTCAAGTTCCTCACCATGGACGACGCCTACAGCGCGCCGAAATGCGTCGAGGCGACACGGCGTCTGGTCGAGCAGGAAGAGGTGCTCGCGCTCTACGGCTCGCTCGGCACCGCGCCGCAGACCTCCGTGCACAAATACCTGAACTCCAAGGGCGTGCCGCAGCTGCTGCTCAACACCGGCGCGTCGAAGTGGAACAACCCGAAAGAGTTCAAATGGACCATGGCCGGCCTGCCGCTCTATCCGACCGAGGCGCGCATCCTGGCGCGGCACGTCGTGAGCGTGAAGCCGAACGCCAAGATCGGCATCCTCTACCAGAACGACGATTTCGGCCGCGACTTCCTCGGGCCCTTCAAAAAGGTCCTGGAAGACGCCGGTGGTACCGCCAAGGTGATCATGGAGCAGACCTATGATCTCACCGAGCCGACCGTCGATTCCCAGCTCATCAACCTCTCGAAGTCGGGCGCCGATGTCTTCTACAACATCACCACCGGCAAGGCGACGTCGCAGTCGATCCGCAAGGTCGTCGAGCTCGGCTGGAAGCCGCTGCAACTCTTGTCGGCAGGCTCCACCGGCCGCTCGATCCTCAACGCCGCGGGTCTCGAAAACGCCACCGGCATCGTCGCCATCCGCTACAACAAGGAAGTCGGCCTGCCCAAATGGGAGAAGGACCCCGACGTGATGGCGTTCGAGGAGCTGCGCAAGAAGTACACGCCGGCGATCGATCAGGACAACACGATCGCGTTCGCCGGCTACGGCCAGGCCGTGACCATGGGCGAGATCCTGCGCCGCTGCGGCGACGATCTCACCCGCGCCAACGTGCTGAAGCAGGCGTCGAACCTCAACGGCTTCCACTCGCCCTACTTCCTCGACGGCGTGAATTACAGCTACACGCCCGACGACTACACGCCGATGAAGACCCTCTTCATCTCCACCTTCACCGGCAAGGACTGGGACATCTCCGACAAGCCGATGTCGGAGTAGGACTCTCTCTGCAATCGCGAAAGCGGTAGGGTGGGCACGCTTCGCTTTGCCCACCCTACCGGAGCTTGTGAAGTAGCTGCCCCCTCGACGAACCCAGCTCCACGGCTTACCTGTGGTGCCGTGCCGCCCCGTATCCTCAAAATCCCGGCCGAGCCGGCCGCGCTGCTGCCCGACCGCTTCAGCGCGTGGTTCGCGGCCCGCGGCTGGTCGCCGCGCACGCATCAATTGGCGCTGCTGGAGAAGGCGCGTGAGGACGCTAGCGCGCTCCTGATAGCGCCGACCGGCGCCGGCAAGACGCTGGCGGGATTTCTGCCGACGCTGGTGGAGCTGAGTTCCGTCCCCCCCGCCGCGGTGAAGTCCGTGATCTCCACCGGCCGCAGCGTCCAACGCAGCGGCGGCCTCCATACCCTCTACATCTCGCCGCTGAAGGCGCTCGCCGTCGACATCGCTCGCAATCTGGAGCGGCCGGTCGCCGAGATGGGGCTGCCGATCAGGATCGAGACCCGCACCGGCGACACGCCGACGTCGCGGCGGCAGCGGCAGCGGCGCTATCCGCCGGATATCTTGCTGACCACGCCGGAGCAGCTCGCACTCTTGCTCTCTTCCGATGACGCGCCGTTCCTGTTCTCCTCGCTCAAGCGCATCGTGCTCGACGAGCTGCACGCGCTGGTGACCTCCAAGCGCGGCGATCTGCTGTCGCTCGGGCTGGCGCGGCTGTGGCGGCTGGCGCCGCAGATGCGCGCGATCGGTCTGTCGGCGACTGTGGCAGAGCCGGAATCGCTGGCGCGCTTCCTGGTGCCGCAACCGAAGGACAAGGCGGAATCGGCCGATATCGTCATCGCCGGCGGCGCCGCGCCGCCACTGGTCGAGATGCTCGACACGCGCGAGCGGCTGCCCTGGGCCGGCCACAGTGCGCGCCATGCGCTCCCCGAAATCTACCAGCTGATCAAGCAGAACAAGACCACGCTCGTCTTCGTCAACACCCGCAGCCAGGCCGAGATGCTGTTCCAGAATCTCTGGAGCATGAACGACGACAACCTTGCCATCGCGCTGCATCACGGTTCGCTCGACGTCGCCCAGCGCCGCAAGGTCGAAGACGCGATGTCGGCCGGCAAACTGCGCGGCGTGGTCTGTACCTCCTCGCTCGACCTCGGCGTCGACTGGGGTGATGTCGATCTCGTCGTCAATATCGGCGCCCCCAAGGGCTCCTCGCGCCTGATGCAGCGGATCGGCCGTGCCAATCATCGCCTCGACGAAGCCTCTCGCGCGGTGCTGGTGCCGGCGAACCGTTTCGAGGTGCTGGAGTGCCGCGTTGCCATCGACGCCATCGCCGAGAATGCGCAGGACACGCCGCCACTGCGCACTGGCGCCTTGGACGTGCTGGCCCAGCACGTCCTCGGCTGCGCTTGCGGCGAACCATTTCTGTCTGATGAGCTCTACGACGAGGTGCGCACCGCAGCGCCCTACGCGGATCTGACGCGCCAGGATTTCGACGATGTCGTCGATTTCGTCGCCTCCGGCGGCTACGCGCTGAAAACCTATGAGCGCTTCGCCCGCATCAAGCAGGACAAGCAGGGCCGCTGGCGCGTCGCCAATCCGAAAGTGCGGCAGAGCTACCGCATGAATGTCGGCACCATCGTCGAGGACGACATGCTGAAGGTGCGGCTGGTGCGTTCGCGCGGCGGCGGTCAGGGAAAAGCGGGCGGCTCGACAGGGGTGATCGCGCGCGGCGGCAGGTTGCTCGGCGAGATCGAGGAGGCCTTCATCGAGGGCTTGAGCCCGGGCGACACCTTCGTGTTCAGCGGCGAGGTCGTGCGCTACGAAACTCTGGTCGAGGATCAGGTCTACGTTTCGCGCGCGCATGACAAGGACCCGAAGGTGCCGTCCTATATGGGCGGCAAGTTCCCGCTCTCGACCTATCTCGCCGAGCGGGTGCGCCGGCTGCTGGATGACAGCCGTGCGTGGAACGGCCTGCCGGAGCAGGTGCGCGACTGGCTGTCGCTGCAAAAGGATGTGTCGCGCGTGCCGGCGGTGCGCGAGCTGCTGGTCGAAAGCTTTCCGCGCGCGGACAAGCATTACATCGTCTTCTACCCCTTCGAGGGACGCCTCGCGCACCAGACACTCGGCATGCTCTTGACGCGCCGGCTGGAGCGGGCCCGCGCGCGGCCGCTCGGCTTCGTCGCCAACGAATATGCGGTGGCGATCTGGGCGCTCGGCGACATGTCATTCATGATCCGAAACGGCAAGCTCGACCTCAACGCGCTGTTCGACCCCGACATGCTCGGCGACGACCTCGAGGCATGGCTCGCCGAGTCCGCGCTGATGAAGCGGACGTTCCGCAATTGCGCGATCATCTCCGGCCTGATTGCCCGCCGCCACACAGGCGAAGAGAAAAGCCGCCGCCAGGTGTTGTTCTCGACCGATCTCGTCTACGACGTCCTGCGCAAGCACCAGGCTGATCACGTGCTGCTCCGTGCCGCGCGCGCCGATGCGGCCACAGGTCTGCTCGATCTGCGCCGTCTCAGCGACATGCTCACCCGCATCCAGGGCCGCATCACCCACCGGGAACTCGATCGTGTCTCCCCGCTCGCCGTCCCCGTGATGCTGGAAATCGGCCGCGAGTCAGTCTATGGCGAAGCTGCAGACGAGCTCCTGGCTGAAGCCGCCGACGAGCTGGTCAAAGAGGCGATGGGATAAGAGAAGGCGGGACGTGACGGCAGGCGCGCTGGTTTCAGGGGATGTCGAGGACATGCGTGTTTCGAAAGTCACCATCAGCGATGTGACGTTCGCAGCCGATCTCTCTGGCGCATTGTTCTGGGAAGAGCAGCGCCTGCTCGTCGTCTCCGACCTGCATCTGGAGAAAGGCTCCAGCTTCGCCAAGCGCGGCGTGCTGCTGCCGCCTTACGATACGATCGCGACGCTCGGCCGTCTCGCTGCAGTCATTTCCCGCCATGATCCGCGCGTGGTCATCGCACTCGGCGACAGCTTTCACGATCGCACCGCGCATGGACGCTTGTCGGTGGGCGACTGCGACGCCGTGGCAGCGCTTCAGGCCGGCCGCGACTGGATCTGGATCTCGGGCAATCACGATCCCGAGCTGCCGCGCGATCTCGGCGGCACCGTCGCCGACGAAGTCGCGATCGGCCCGATCACCTTCCGCCATGAGCCAACCGGCGCGCGCGGCGAGATCGCCGGCCATCTGCACCCCAAAGCCCGTGTCTCCGCGCGCGGGCGGTCGATGGAGCGCCGGTGCTTCGCCAGCGATGGGATGCGCGCCGTGATGCCGGCTTTCGGCGCTTATGCCGGCGGCCTCAGCATCCGCGATGCGGCTTTCGCAAGAATCTTCCCGAAGAACGGCTTCGTCGCTCATCTGCTCGGCGACCGCCGGGTCCACGCCATTGCGGCGTCGCGCTGCTATTGAGACTTTGGTAACGCTTCGGAACAAATTAAGAACACTTTAGCAAGTCTTTGATATATCATTGTGATTCGGCGCGTTGCCGACACAATATCTAGCGTCTGTCAGACTTTGCGAGGACTACATGTCCACCATTGCCTTCGATCAATTCGCGCTCACCCGGATCGCCGATTTTGCGCGTTCGCTGTCGCGGCTGCACCAGGCGGCGCGGCGCTACGCGGTCGATGACGACCAGTTCGACCGCGAGTTCAACGCGGTGTGCCAGTCGATCTGGGGCTACACCATCGACGATGTCAGCGACGATCTGTTCTCGCCCGACGACCATCTGTTCCTCGACACGCTCGACGAAGCGCAGGCACGCATTTTCGCGGCCGAGCAGGGTTATGACCTCGTCGACGATCAGGGCATGCTGACCGACTGGTGGGGCTTCTGCTGGATGATCCTGGCCGAAAAGCGTGGCCTGCTGACGGCGGACAACCGCGCCGCCGCCCGCGCGGCGATCGAGGAGAAATACCTGGCGGCACCGAATGTGATCGGGGTGATCATCGGGAGATAGTGCCTCCGCAATGACGGCGTGATTGCAGGCGGGGCTTACTCCAATCCCGCCCGCTTCGCCGATTTCTGCGCCGTCGCCTTCGGCACCGTCACATCAGGCAGCGCCTCACGCACGATCTCGACCGACGCCGGTGCATCCGCCGCGACCGTCTCTGCCCGTACCGGAGCCACCTTCATCTCGCCAAGGCGCGCGCGAATCTGCGCGGTGAGGCCGGGATAGGAGGCGACCGGGGTGAAATCCGGCGCCTGGTCGTTGCCGACGCGGATGCCGGTATAGGCGACGAGACCGTCGGTGGTGGCGATCACGTCGCCGGCTTTCAACGAAGGGTCCAGCCCGAGATCGACCGGGGCGAGGCCGACCGGCTCGCGGCCGTTGCATGTGCAGTCCGAACGCAGCGCCTTGCGATAGGCGAACGCGTTCTCGCTGTCGGTGTAACGCTCGCCGGTCTGTGAGGCGGCGCCGTCGATCGACGAGCCGAAATAGACCTTGGTCGTGCTGGCAGGACAGAACGCCTGGCACATCTGCGCGGGCGAGGCGAGGCCGCGCATCAGCGGAAAATACTTGCCGTCGCAGCTGCGCACGCAGAAGGCCGGGCCGGAGCCGCCGGCGGCAGCCGAACGCGTCGGCGGCACGTATTGCGGGGGCGCATTCTGCTGGCCGGTGAAGGGATCGGCGTAGGAGCTCGCCTGCTGCGGCACCTCACGCTGTGGCCGCTTCTGCTGCACGCCGCCGAAGAAGAAGTCGAACAGGCCTTCGGCCGAAACCGGGGCGGGAGCCGCAAGCAGCGGGGCTGCGAGGGTGGCGGCCACAAGCATCGCGCGACGTCGCCGGCGCGCATGGGACATGACTATACGCAACGCTGACTCCACCCGACGCTACCGAACCGGCCGCGACCAGCGAGGCCTTGGCACGTGATTCACCATAAAGCGGGATGGTAAATGAGGGGTTGAGGGGGCTGAACCACAAAGCTCGTCATGGCCGGGCTTGACCCGGCCATCCACGATCCTTTGCGCGGCGAAGACGTGGATGCCCGGCTCAGGCCCGGGCATGACGGCGGAGAAAGTTTCGCCGCCTCAGGCTTTCAAGAATTCAGACGCCTTGTACAGCGAGCGGAACGGCAGGCCGGCTGCACCGAACGTGTCGGTGGCGCCTTCCTCGCGGTCGACCATGGTCAGCACCAGCACCACTTCGGCCCCGGTCTCGCGCACGGATTCCACCGCCTTCATCGCCGAGCCGCCGGTGGTGGTGACGTCCTCGACGATCACCACGCGCTTGCCGGCAAGCGTCTCGCCCCTGGGCAGCCCCTCGATCGCGAGCTTGGCGCCATGCTCCTTCGGCTTCTTGCGCACGAAGAACGCCGCGATCGGATGGCCCTTGATCCAGGAGATCTGCGCCAGCGCGCCGGCGAGCGGCACCGCGCCCATCTCGAGGCCGCCGATGAAGTCGAGCTTGTCGTCCTTCAGCGTCTCATAGGTCAACTCGGCGAGCAGGGTCGCGCCCTCCGGGTCGAGCATGGTCGGCTTGAGGTTGAAGTAGAAATCGCTCTTGCGACCTGACGCCAGCGTGACGTCACCGCGGCCGAAGGAGCGCCGGCGGATGATTTCGAACAGGCGGGCGCGGGAGGCTGATTTCGACACGGCGGTCCCTCGGGAGCGTTTTTTGAAGGTGGCGGAATTTATCCGCGACGGTCGCGACATTCCAGAGGGGACAGGTCCAGTCAACAGGGATCGGCCGACGGTCGGCCATCCCGGTCCGCCGGTTGTGGGGGGACAGCCTTCCGGAGTAGTGGAGGGCCCAATCCTATTGGGCAAGGAAACAGGGCATGACCATCGAACTCCACACCTGGAACACGCCGAACGGCCGCAAGATCTCGGTCGCGCTGGAGGAAATGGGGCTGCCCTACAAAGTGGTCCCGGTGAATATCACCAAGGGCGAGCAGATGGCGCCGGACTTCCTGAAGCTGTCCCCGAACAACAAGATTCCAGCGATCGTCGACCCCGAGGGCCCCGACGGCAAGCCCGTCAGCATCTTCGAATCCGGCGCGATCCTGCTCTATCTCGGGGAGAAGACCGGCAAATTCCTGCCGAAATCGCTCTCGGGCCGCATTCCCGTCTACGAATGGCTGATGTGGCAGATGGGTGGCTTTGGGCCGATGCCCGGCCAGGTGCATCATTTCATCGCACTCGAGAACGAGCAGGACCGCGCCTACGGCCTGAAGCGCTACATGGCCGAGACCCGCCGGCTCTACGGCGTGCTGGACCGCCGGTTGGCGGACCACGACTTTGTCGCCGGCGACCTTTCGGTCGCTGATTTCGCGATCCTTGGTTGGGCCTGGCGCCACCCTCGCCACAAGGTTGATCTGGCCGATTTCCCCAACGTCAAGCGCTGGTACAACGCCCTGATGGCGAGGCCGGCGGTGAAGCGGGGCATGGAAGCGAAGCTGGATTGAGGTTGGATGCTGTCGTCACCCGCCTTGTGCGCACTTGCACACTGGGGCGGGTGACCCAGTACTCCGTGACGCCAGTGATTGAGCCGAGAACCCGCGGGGTACTGGATGCCCCGCCTGCGCGGGGCGTGACAGCGTCCCGCCTCACACCTTCCGCGCCTCGACCGCCATCCTGATCGCAAGCCCGGCCAGGACCGTGCCCATCAGCCAGCGCTGCACCAGCATCCAGCTCGGCCGGCTCGCCAGGAACAGCGCGATCGATCCGGCCGCGAGCGCGATCATGGCGTTGACGCTGACGCTGATCGCGATCTGGATCGCTCCCAGCATCACCGACTGCGCCAGCACGCTGCCGGCTGTGGGGTCGATGAACTGTGGCAGCAGCGCCAGATACAGCATCGCGATCTTAGGATTGAGCAGGTTGGTGACGAAGCCCATCGTGAATAATTTGCGCGGGCTGTCGATCGCGAGCTGCTTCACCTGGAACGGCGAGCGTCCGCCCGGCTTCACCGCCTGCCACGCTAGCCACAGCATGTAGCCCGCGCCGGCAAAGCGCAGCGCGTCATAAGCGAAGGGGATGGCGAGCAACAGCGCCGTGATGCCGAACGCCGCGCACAGCATGTAGAACACGAAGCCCAGCGCCACCCCGCCGAGCGAGATGATGCCCGCCGCCGGCCCCTGCGTGATCGAGCGCGAGATCAGATAGATCATGTTCGGCCCGGGCGTCAGCACGAGACCGAGAGAGACGAGGGCGAAGCCGAGCAGGGCGGAGGTGTGGGGCATGAGCGAACCGGTGCGGGAGATGGTTCGATTCTAATATGCGAGGGATCGCGTCGCCATCGTGCAATTGCTCGGAGGACAATTCGAGTGGTGCGTCGAACTCGGAGTGCTCCCTCGCCCCGTTCTTACGGGGAGAAGTGAAGAAAGCCTCAATGCGCCTCGTCCCAATTATTCGCCGCGCGGGCATCGACGTGCAGCGGCACGGACAGCAGCACCGCCGGGAACGGCGCGTCCTGCATCACATGCTGCACCACCGGCAGGGTCGCCGCGACCTCGGCGTCCGGCACCTCGAAGATCAGTTCGTCGTGCACCTGGAGCAGCATCTGCGCCGAGAGCTTCTTCTCGGCGAGCGCGTCCTCCACCCGCGTCATGGCGCGGCGGATGATGTCGGCGGCGGTGCCCTGCAGCCGCGCGTTGATCGCGGCGCGCTCGTTGAAGGCGCGCACCGAGGCGTTGGAGGCCTTGATGTCGGGATAGTGCATCTTCCGGCCGAACAGCGTGGTGACGTAGCCGTGGCTCCGGCAGAAGTCGCGCGTCTCGTCCATATAGGCGCGGATGCCGGGGAAGCGCTCGAAGTACTTCTTGATGTAGGCGGATGCTTCCTCGCGCGCGATACCGAGCTGGTTGGCAAGGCCGAACGCCGAGATGCCGTAGATGATGCCGAAATTGATCGCCTTGGCGCGGCGGCGGACTTCGCTCGGCATGCCCTCGATCGGCACACCGAACATTTCGGAGGCCGTCATGGCGTGAATGTCGAGGCCGTCCTTGAACGCCTGCTTGAGCACGGGAATGTCGGCAATCTCCGCCAGCAGCCGCAACTCGATCTGCGAATAGTCGGCGGAGACCAGCTTGTGGCCGGGGCTGGCGATGAAGGCGCGGCGGATCTTGCGGCCGTCCTCGGTGCGAACCGGAATGTTCTGCAGGTTCGGCTCGTTCGACGACAGTCGGCCCGTCGTGGTCGCGGCCAGCGCGTAGGTGGTGTGCACGCGATGGGTCTGCGGATTGACGTAGGTTGGCAGCGCGTCGGTGTAGGTCGATTTCAGCTTCGAGACCTGGCGCCACTCCAGAATCTTCCTCGGGAGGTCATGGCCCTGCTCCGCGAGCTCGTCCAGCACCTGCGCGGTGGTCGACCACGCGCCGGTCTTGGTCTTGGTGCCGCCGGACAATCCCATCTTGCCGAACAGGATGTCGCCGATCTGCTTGGGGCTGCCGACATTGACCGGCTCGCCAGCGATCTCCTGGATCTCGGCTTCGACGCGGGCCGCGGTCTGGGCGAAATCGCCGGACAGCCGCGACAGCACCTGACGGTCGATCGAGATGCCGCGCCGCTCCATGCGTGCGAGCACCGACACCAGCGGCCGCTCCAGCGTCTCGTAGACCGTTGTCATGTGCTCGGCAACAAGACGCGGCTTGAGCACGCGCCAGACGCGCAGGGCCATGTCGGCGCCTTCGGCGGACAGCGGCGCGGCCTTGTCGATCGGTACCTGGTCGAAGGTGATCTTGCCCTTGCCGCTGCCGAGTAGCTCGCTCACCTTCAGCATGGCATGCCCGAACCAGCGCTCGGCGAGCGCTTCCAGCCCGTGCGAACCGCGGCCGGCATCGAGCACATAGGAGATCAATTGCGCATCGTCGGTATTGCGCAATGTGATGCCGTGTTGCGCCAGCATCACGGCGGTGAATTTGACGTCGAAGCCGATCTTGAGGATGCCTGATGCTTCCAGCACCGGCCGCAGCGCTTCGATCGCGTCGTCATGCCTGACCTGATCGGGCGCGAGACCGGCGTCGAACAGACCGGCGCCGCCGCCGGACTGCTTGTGCGCCAGCGGCAGGTAGCAGGCCTCGTTCGGCGCCAGCGCCAGCGCGATGCCGCAGAAATCGGCCTGCATCGGGTCGATGGAGTTCGCACGGATCTCGATCGCGACATGGCCGGCATCGCGGATGCGCGCGATGAAGGCGTTCAGTTCGGCGAGCGTCTTGATCGTCTGATATTTGCCGCGATCGACCGGAAGCTTGCGCAACGCTTCCTCGCGCGCCGCAGCCAGCGAGATCGGCGCGCCCTTGAGGCTCGCGGCCTTGTCGCCCTTGTCGCCGCCCTTGGCCGTTGCGGCAGGGGTTGCGAAGAGGTCGCCTGATGTTCCGGACGATGTTGTCTTGGCCGCACTGTCGCCGCCGCGCGCCTCGCTGCTGTTCGCCACGTCGGCGTCGACATTGGCTGGATCGATCTGCGAATAATCGGCGACGCGGCGCGTCAGCGTCGTGAATTCCATCGCCTTCAGGAAGGCAATCAGCTTTCGTGCGTCGGGCTCGTGAACGGCGAGATCGTCGAGCGGTACCTCCAGCTCGACCTTGTCGTCGAGCAGCACCAGCTGGCGCGAGATCCGCGCCTTCTCGGCATTCTCGATCAGAGCCTCGCGCCGCTTCGGCTGCTTGATCTCCGTGGCCCGGAACAGCAGCTGCTCGAGGTCGCCATATTCCACGATCAGCTGCGCCGCGGTCTTGATGCCGATGCCGGGCACGCCAGGCACGTTGTCGGTGGAATCGCCGGCGAGCGCCTGCACCTCGACCACCTTCTCCGGCGGCACGCCGAACTTCTCGATCACCTCGGGGATGCCGATGCGCCGATCCTTCATGGTGTCGTACATCGTGATCTTGTCGTTGACGAGCTGCATCAAATCCTTGTCGGAGGACACGATGGTCGTGGTGGCGCCGCGGTCGCTGGCCTGCCGCGCATAGGTCGCGATCAGATCGTCGGCCTCGAAGCCGCCCTGTTCCAGGCAGGGCAGGTCGAAGGCGCGCACGGCCTCGCGGATCAGCGCGAATTGCGGGATCAGATCGTCAGGCGCCGGCGGCCGGTGCGCCTTGTATTCGGGATAGATCTTGTTGCGGAAGGTGACCTCGGACTTGTCGAACACGATGGCGAGATGCGTCGGCCGATTGTCGGCAGGCATGTCGCGCAGCAGCTTCCACAGCATGTTGCAGAAGCCGAGCACGGCATTGACCTGCAAGCCGTCGGACTTGCGGTTGAGCGGCGGCAGCGCGTGATAGGCGCGGAAGATGTAGCCGGAACCGTCGACCAGGAAGATGTGGTCGCCCTTGCCGGCCGCTCTCGCTGCGACCGGTTTGGCAGCAGGCTTGTCAGCAGCGGGTTTGGTGTCGGCTTTGGCGGCGGTCTTCGGGGCGGTTTTGGGCATGGCCGCACTGTATGAATTTTTGCGCAGATTGACAGCCCGCCGTGAGAAATGTGTCACGATTTTTGCGCCCGTTCGCGGAACGCGGATTTGATTGCGTGGGCGGCCATTCCATGTCCCTGTGCCGGGCCAACCGAGAGGACAAGCCATGACTTCGCAACTCGATACGCTGATGGAGAAGCTGCGATCCGTCGAGGCCGAGATCGAGGTCGAAATGGCTAAACGGCGGGAGGAATTGCGCTTCCGGGTCGAAAACCAGAGGATCATCTTCGAGCGGGAGGTGCTGGAGGCTCAACGGGCGATCAAGACGCGGTTGTCGCGCTATCTTCTCGACGCCCATCCCCTGAGCGTACTGACAGCGCCGGTGATCTACTCGATGTTCGTTCCGATCGTGGTCCTCGATCTCACCGTGCAGCTTTATCAGTCGTTCTGCTTTCCGGTCTATGGGATTCCCAAGGTGCGGCGCCGCGACTACCTGGTGTTCGATCGCCACCATCTTGCCTATCTGAACGCGATCGAGAAGCTCAATTGCGCCTACTGCTCCTACGCCAACGGCATGGTCGCCTTTGTCCGCGAGGTGGCGGCTCGCACCGAGATCTATTGGTGCCCGATCAAACATGCCCGTCGGATGCTGGGGCCGCACCCTTACTACCAGGGCTTCGCGGATTTTGGTGATGCCGAGGGTTTTCGCGGCAAGCTTGAGGCGCTCAAGAATGGCGTGAAGATCCAGGGCGCGATCTAAGCGGGGTGCCGCTTTTCCGCCCGTCCGCGCGGATAATGTGGCGGGACTATTCCGCCGCCTGCAACATCGGTCCCGCTTTCTTCGGCGCGATCCAGAACGCAGCCGGGCGCTCGAACAGGAAACCGGCACCGAACCGCAGCGCGACCTGCCAGATCGCCAGCGCTCCGATCACGCCGACAATGGTGACGATCAGCGATACTGTGCCGATATCGGGGATGATACCCGTGCGCAGCAGCAGCGTCCGCGTCGCTGCCATCGGCAGGAAGAAGGCGAGATAGATCACGATCGAATGCTCGCCGCAGAAGCGGAAAAAATTCAACCACTGGGCGCGAGCGAGCAGCGTGCCCATGATGATGATGGCGCAGGCGCCGGCAAAGCCGAGCACGAGCGAGACGATCTTCCATTCGCTGGCCCCGGCCTCGACGAGGCCGGCATTGACCAGTGCCCATGTCGCGAGCGCGGCCAGTGCCGACGGAGGATGGCTGCGTGCGCGATCCGACAGGGCGAACACGTAAGGCGCGAACAGATAGCCCGAGTAGAAATAGACGAAGCGCGCGCAGAACTCGTCGATCGCGGTCCAGCCTGTCGAGATGCGCGCCGTCTCCAGCGCAGCGGCGATGAGCCAGATCGCCGGCGGCGGGAATCGCCGTGTCAATTTTGTGACGACGAAGAAGATTGGCAGCAGATAGATGAACCAGAGCGTGCCGAACGGCTCGATGAAGGATTCCAGATACAGCAGGCCGACGTCCCGCCAGCTTGTCTCCGCTGCGAAGGCCGGCGCCTTGAAGCCGAATTGGATTGTCACCCAGACGACATAGAAATAGGCGAAATGCACCACCTTGCGGTCAAGATAGGTTCGCCAGTCGCGATCGATCACCAAGGGCAGGAACAGGCCCGAAATCAGGAAAAAATCCGGCATCCGGAACGGCTTTGCGAAGGCCACCAAGACATGCATGAAACCGGCCTCGCCGGCGGCGAGCTCGACCCCCAGGACCGAATGCATCATCACGACCATCACGATGCAGATGCCCTTGGCGTAGTCGATCCAGTCAATACGCGCGGTAGCCGGGGCGTTGACGCCTCTGCTGGCGGCGATTGTGCCGATTGCTGCCATGGTGTCCCTTTTCGAGGCGTGCTCCGCCCGGTTCTGTGCGGGCGTGAAGCAGTGTGGGGCCTTGCGGTTTACGATTTCTTTACCGGTACAATTCGCATGCCGGTTTTTGTGTGCCGACTGTTCCCTCAGGCCGGGAAAGTGCTAAACCGCCCCGCATTGGGGTTTCGTTAACCAAGCCAAGACAGGGTTTTTCATGCGCATCGCGATGATCGGAACGGGCTATGTGGGACTGGTGTCCGGAGCCTGCTTTGCGGATTTCGGTCACGACGTCACCTGCGTCGACAAGGACGAGAAGAAGATCGCTGCGCTTCATCGCGGCGAGATCCCGATCTACGAGCCCGGCCTCGACGAACTGGTCGCGACCAACGTCAAGGCCAAGCGTCTGGACTTCACCACCGACCTGTCGAAGCCGGTGGCGGATGCCGACGCGGTGTTCATCGCGGTCGGTACGCCCTCGCGCCGCGGCGATGGTCACGCCGATCTGTCCTATGTCTACGCCGCCGCGAAAGAGATCGCGCAGTCGCTGTCCGGATTCACCGTGGTGGTGACGAAGTCGACCGTGCCGGTCGGCACCGGTGACGAGGTCGAGCGCATCATCCGCGAGACCAATCCCAAGGCCGACGTCGTCGTCGCCTCGAACCCTGAGTTCCTGCGCGAAGGCGCTGCGATCCGCGACTTCAAGTTTCCCGACCGCGTCGTGGTCGGCACCTCCGATGAGCGCGGCCGCAAGGTGATGGGCGACATCTACCGTCCGCTGTCGCTGAATCAGGCGCCGCTGATGTTCACGGAACGGCGCACCGCCGAGATGATCAAATACGCCGCGAACGCGTTCCTCGCGACCAAGATCACCTTCATCAACGAGATCGCGGACCTCTCCGAGAAAGTCGGCGCCAACGTCCAGGAGGTCGCGCGCGGCATTGGCCTGGACAACCGCATCGGCACCAAGTTCCTGCACGCGGGTCCCGGCTTCGGCGGCTCGTGCTTCCCGAAGGACACCAAGGCGCTGATCAAGATCGCGCAGGACTACGACGTCTCCTTGCGCATCGTCGAATCCGTGCTGGCGGTCAACGAGAACCGCAAGCGCGCGATGGCGCGCAAGGTCAGCCAGGCGCTCGGCGGCTCGCTGCGCGGCAAGACCGTCGCCGTGCTCGGCCTCACCTTCAAGCCCGACACCGACGACATGCGCGACGCGCCGTCGATCCCGCTCGTCACCGGCCTGATCGACATGGGCGCGAAGGTGAGGGCGTTCGACCCCGTCGGCATGGAGCAGGCCAAGGGTGAACTCCCCAACATCACCTATTGTGAGGATGCCTATTCCTGCGCGCAAGGCGCCGACGCGCTCGTCGTCGTCACCGAATGGGTGCAGTTCCGCGGCCTCGATCTGGACCGGCTGAAGGCGACCATGGCTCAACCCGTCGTCGTCGACCTCCGCAACATCTATAGCCCCGAAGACATGCGTGCGGCCGGCTTCACCTACGAAAGCGTCGGCCGCCCGTCGGCGCAGGGCTGATCGCGACATATGATTGTCATCCCCCGCGAAGGCGGGGTATCCAGTAATCCCGATCTTCGTGAGGATTGGGACCTCTGTTTACTGGATCACCCGCCCCAGTGCGCAATTGCGCACAAAGCGGGTGATGACGGGACCCAAATACTTGCCCCGCAGCTTCGACACGCCCCTCCCAATCGATGCCGTGCTCGACGACCTCTCGCGCACGCTGGAGGCGCATAACGCCGCCGTGCTTGTAGCCCCTCCGGGCGCGGGCAAAACCACCCGTGTGCCGCTGGCGCTGCTCGATGCGCCCTGGGCCAGGGGCAAGAAGATCATCGTCCTGGAGCCGCGCCGTATCGCTGCGCGCGCCAGCGCCGATCGCATGGCCAAGTCGCTTCATGAACGCGCCGGCGAAACCGTCGGTTACCGCGTCCGCTTCGGCTCGAAAATCTCGCGCGCGACCCGCATCGAGGTGGTGACCGAGGGCATCTTCACCCGCCAGATTCTCGACGATCCCGAACTCTCGGGCATTGCCGCAATCCTGTTCGACGAATTCCACGAGCGCTCGCTCGATGCCGATATGGGCCTCGCGCTGGCACGCGATGCCCAAACCGGCCTGCGCGAGGATCTGCGCATCCTGGTGATGTCGGCGACGCTCGACGGCGTGCGCGTCGCAAAGCTGCTGGGCGACGCGCCTGTCGTCGAGAGTGAAGGCCGCGCTTTTCCGGTCGAGACGCGCTATCTCGGCCGCAAGGCCGATGCGCCGATCGAGCGGCAGATGGCGGATGCGATCGCCTCGGCTCTGCGCGCCGATGGCGGCTCCGTGCTGGCGTTCCTGCCGGGCGCCGCCGAAATCCGCCGCACCCAGAATTTTCTGGCCGAGCGCGTTCAGGATGCCAGCATCGAGATTGTGCCGCTGTTTGGGGCGCTCGACGCCGCTGTGCAGGACCGCGCTATCTCACCTCCGCCGAGGGGCACGCGCAAGGTGGTGCTGGCGACCTCGATCGCGGAAACCTCACTTACCATCGAAGGCGTCCGCATCGTGGTCGATTCCGGTCTCGCCCGTGTGCCGCGCTACGAACCGGATATCGGCCTGACCCGGCTCGAGACTGTACGCGTTTCGCGCGCAGCGGCGGATCAGCGCCGCGGGCGTGCCGGCCGTACCGAGCCGGGCATCTGCTACAGGCTCTGGGACGAGCCGCAGACCGCCTCGCTCGCGCCCTACACCCAACCGGAAATCCTCAGCGCCGACCTGTCCTCGCTGGTGCTCGATCTCGCGCAATGGGGAGTCTCCGATCCTGCCGCGCTGTCGTTCCTTGATCCGCCGCCGCAACCGGCCTGGAAGGAGGCGAAAAGCCTGCTTTCCGAGCTCAACGCGCTCGACGGCGATGGCCGCATCACCGCAGAAGGCAAGAGCCTGCGCGCGCTGGCGTTGCCGCCACGGCTGGCGCGCATGATCGTGGATTCACATCGCGCAGGCGAGGGCGAAGCCGCCGCCGAGATCGCCGCCATTCTCACCGAACGCGGGTTAGGGGGCGACAGCGCCGATCTCGAGCACCGGCGCGACCAGTTCCGCCGTGACCGTTCGCCGCGGGCCGCCAGCGCGCGCGATTTGGCCCGGCGCTGGGCCTCCCAGGTCGCGGCGTCGGAAAAAGCGGGGGCGCAGGAGGATCTCTCTACCGGCCTGATGCTCGCCTACGCCTTCCCGGATCGCGTCGCGCGCAACCGCGGCAACGGCAGTTTCGTGCTCGCCAATGGCCGCGGCGCGGCCGTCGAGCAGACCTCATCGCTCGCCCGCGCGCCCTATATCGCGATCGGCGAAATGACGGGAACGGCGGCGAGCGGCCGCATATTGCTGGCCGCGCAAATCACGCAGGACGAGATCGAGCGGCACTTCGCCGAGCATATCGAAGCCGTCGACGACATTTCCTTCGATCGTAGCGCGATGGCGCTGCGGGCGCGGCGCAAGCGGATGCTGCACGCGATCACGCTCTCCGAGGCGACGCTTGCGGTCTCGCCGTCGGAGGACACCGCGCGGATCTTTGCCGACGGTCTGATCGCAGCGGGCCTCGATCGGTTGCCCTGGTCGAAGGCTGCAAAACAATGGCGAGATCGCGTCATGTTCCTGCGCAAAGCCGAGGGCGACAGCTGGCCTGACCTGTCGGACGTCGGGCTGATCGCGCGGCGTGACGATTGGCTGGTGCCGGCGCTCTACGACAAGATCGCGCTTAAGGACATCTCGGCCGGAGATCTCTCAGATGCGCTGATGACGCTGGTACCCTGGGAGATGCGCGCGCGGCTCGACCGCGAGGCGCCGACGCATTTCGAGGCGCCGACCGGCACCGTGCTTGCGATCGACTACGAGGCCGAGCAGGGGCCGACTATCGCGGTGCGGCTGCAGGAATTGTTCGGCCTCAACACCCATCCGTCGATCGCCGCCGGCAAGGTGCCGCTGGTGCTGGAATTGCTGTCGCCGGCGCAGCGCCCGGTGCAGGTGACGCGCGATCTCCCCGGTTTCTGGCGCGGCAGTTACGCCGCCGTCCGCTCCGACCTGCGTGGCCGCTATCCGCGCCATCCCTGGCCGGAGGATCCGGCAAGTGCGCTGCCGACCCGGCGGGTGAAGCCGCGCGGGACGTGAGAAGCCACGAACGCGCATTAACCGTTCGCTCATCCTTTTCGTCAAAATGACACCGGCCATGCCGCGGCGTCGCTCGCGGACCGGCGCGGAGCGTGGTGAAATCGGGCTTTCGGCTCGGAAGTGGTGTGATGCGTAACATTATGATCATCGCGGCCGTTCTGATCGGTCTCGGCACGTACATGGCGCAGATGGCGGACAGGATGAGTTCCGCCTCCGCGACGTCAGCACCGCGGACGACGGTCGCCGTCGCGGCCACGGCCGGTGGCCGCAGCCTCAATATCCCCCGCGACGGTCGCGGTCATTTCCAGACCGAAGGCCGGATCGACGGCCAGCGCATCGGCTTCATGATCGACACCGGCGCTTCCGTGGTGGCGCTGAACGAGACCTCCGCCGCCCGCTTCGGCCTGCGGCCCTCGCGCGGCGAGTACAACGCCACCGTCTCCACCGCCAACGGCACCATCAAGGCCGCCCGCACCCGCATCGCCATGCTTGACGTCGGCGGCCTGATCGTGCGCGACGTCGACGCCATGGTGCTGCCCGACGAGGCGCTCTCCGAGAACCTGCTCGGCCTGTCCTTCCTGTCACGCCTCAAGCGCTTCGAATACGCCAACGGCCAGATGGTGCTGGAGCAGTAGGGGTCTCCAGAGGCTCCTGCGACCGTATATTTCAAAAACGCCTCTGTTTTGACTGCTCCCGCGGTCAGATCTCCCCCGTTACCAAACTGCCGCAATTATCATCCATAAGCTGCCATTCCCGCCTTCCGCTGCGGCCCGGCATTCGCTAAGGCTGCACCAATTCCCGCCATTTTCACGAGACCGCCTCAATGTTTCCCAAGCCGAAATCCGTATTGTTGCCCAACACCTACGCCTTCGAATCCGAGCCGATGGTGAAGGCGACCGGCTTTCGCGAATACGACGCGCGCTGGTTGTTCCAGAAGGAAATCAACCTGATGGGGATCCAGGCGCTCGGCATGGGGCTGGGCGCGCTGATCGCGGAGCTCGGCGTCAGGCAGGAGATCGTCACCGGCCATGATTTCCGTGGCTATTCGGCCTCGATCAAATACGCGCTGATCTCCGGCCTGATGGCAGCGGGCTGCAAGGTGCACGACATCGGGCTTGCGGTGACGCCGATGGCCTATTTCGCGCAGTTCGATCTCGACGTGCCCTGCTGCGCCATGGTCACCGCTTCGCACAACGACAATGGCTGGACCGGCGTGAAGATGGGTGCCAACCGCCCGCTGACCTTCGGCCCCGACGAGATGACGAGGCTGAAGGAGATCGTGCTCAACGCCGATTTCAAGAACAAGGCCGGCGGCTCCTACCAGTTCCACGAAAACTATCCGGCGCGTTACATCGCCGATCTCACCAGCCGTCCGAAGCTGACGCGCAAGCTCAAGGTCGTCGCGGCCTGTGGCAACGGCACCGCCGGCGCATTCGCGCCGCAGGTGCTGGAAGCGATCGGCTGCGAGGTGATCCCGCTCGACACCGAGCTCGACTACACCTTCCCGAAATACAATCCGAACCCTGAAGACATGGAAATGCTGCACGCGATCCGCGATGCGGTGCTGCAGCACAAGGCCGATGTCGGCCTCGGCTTCGACGGTGACGGCGACCGCTGCGGCGTCGTCGACAACACCGGCGAGGAAATCTTCGCCGACAAGGTCGGCGTGATGCTGGCGCGCGACATGTCGGCGATCCACAAGGACGCACAGTTCATCGTCGACGTGAAGTCGACCGGCCTGTTCATCACCGATCCGGTGTTGCAGAAGCAGGGCGCCAAGACCACCTATTGGAAGACCGGTCATTCCTACATGAAGCGCCGCACCCACGAGACGGGCGCGCTCGCCGGCTTCGAGAAGTCCGGCCACTTCTTTTTCAACAAGCCATATGGACGCGGCTATGACGACGGTCTCGTCTCGGCGCTCGCGATCTGCGACATGCTCGACCGTGCGCCCGGCAAGTCGATGGCCGATCTGAAGAACGCGCTGCCAAAAACCTGGTCATCGCCGACGATGTCGCCGCATTGCGCCGACGAGGTCAAATACGGCGTCATCGATCAGGTCGTGAAGCATTTCGAGGATTTACAGGCGAAGGGTGCGAAGATCGGCGGCCAGGCGATCCGCGATCTCGTCACCGTCAACGGCGTGCGCGTCACGGTCGAGGACGGCAGCTGGGGCCTGGTGCGAGCCTCCTCGAACAAGCCCGAGCTCGTGGTCGTGGTCGAGAGCCCCGTCTCCGAGCAGCGCATGCATGACATGTTCGAGATGGTGAACAGCGTGCTGCGCACGCATCCCGAAGTCGGCGAGTACAATCAGAAGATCTGAGCCAAGCCGGAGAGCCTGCGCTTGCCGCATCCAAGGCTGTCATCACCCGCGAAGGCTGGCGATGACCGCGTTCGAGCGGCAGTTTACGCCGTCCGCAGCGACCCCAGGAATCCGTCGACCTCGGCCTTGAGACGCTCGGACTGCGACGACAGTCCGGCGGCAGCCTGGTGCATCTTCGAGGCGGCGGCGCCCGCCTGTTCGGACGCCTTGCTGACGCCGACGATGTTGTCATTCACTTCCCGCGTGCCGGTGGCGGCCTGTTGCAGGCTGCCGGCAATCTCGCGCGTCGCCAGGCCTTGCTGATCGACCGCGGTCGATATCTGGCCGGAAATCTCGTCGATCTCGGCGATCGTCGCGCCGATCGCCTGGATGGCGTTGACGGCATTGCTGGTCGCGCCCTGGATGCTCTGGATCTGCGCCGAGATCTCTTCGGTGGCTTTTGCTGTCTGGTTCGCCAGCGCTTTGACCTCGCTCGCGACCACCGCAAATCCTCTGCCGTGTTCGCCGGCGCGGGCGGCCTCGATGGTGGCGTTCAGCGCGAGCAGATTTGTCTGGCTCGCGATGTTCTGGATCAGGGTGACGACCTCGCCGATCTTCTGCGTGCCGCTGGCAAGGCCTTCGACCACTTCATTGGTGCGGCGGGCCTCGTCGGCGGCCTTGGCCGCGATTTCCGCGGAACGGGCGACCTGCTGGGTAATGCTGCCGACCGATGCGGTGAGCTCCTCGGTCGCAGCCGCGACCGTCTCGACGTTGCTCGAGGCGTGGTTCGACGCCGAAGCCGCGGCGGCGGTCTGGCGCGCGGTGTCGGCGCTGTTGTTGCTCATCGCGGATGACAGCTTCTGGACTTCACTGGCGGCAACCGCCACCGCCTGCACGATGCCGCCGATGCTGCGTTCGAAATTGCTGGCCAGACGCTGTTTGGCCGCCTCGCGCTCGTCCTTGGCGCGCTGTTCGACCTCGCTACGCTCGTTGTTCGCGCGCGCTTCCGCCGCCATCGCGGCCTGTGCCTCGGCTGTCTTCATGGCCGTGGTCTCGAACAGCTCCTGGAGCTTGTGGGATAGCGCGATCAGCACGCCGGCCTCGATCAGCAAGATGACCGCATGCAGCACGACGCGGCCGAAATCGGAGCCGCCGGGATAGATCGCCGCGGGCAGCAGGAAGTTCAGCGCGATGTGATGCAGCGCCACCGCAACCGTCGCCGCGGCAATTGCACGATAATCGCAGTAAGCAACGATGCAGGCCAGCGCCGCGAAGAAGTACATGTGCATGTCGATCTGCCAGGGGTTTCCCTCGAACTGGTAGGTGAACATCGACACGCCGCTCATCAATGCGACGGAGAACACGAGGCGTGTGGACAGGCCATTGCCGGACAGGCGCCAGGACAGGGTCGCGGCGAGCGCGAAGATCGCCATAAACATCGCGGGGACGAGCCATGGCTTGCCGAGCGCCAGCCCGATCGTCACGCTGATCGGCACATGCAGCCAAAGCGCTGCGACGAGGATCTTGCTGGTCGTCTGCCGCAGCGATTCCAGTCCGTCGTTCTCGACAATCATGTCTTCTTTCCCAGAGCTATCTGCCAAAGCATGCCGAAACCGCTTGCGCGTCCATCACGAACCAGGCGCCCGCCTCGTGCAGGCGAGCGAGTCCGTCATGGTCATCCGGGCGGACGACGAGGAGAGTGGGAAGGGCGGTTGCCCCAACGATCGCGGCTTGTGCCGATCCCGCAGCCTGAAAAACCTGCTGCGTGCTCCACCACGGCGGAAACGCAACTGCGACAATTGTCGCGCCCGGACGAACCTGTAAGGTGAGGATAGCAACTGCGATCCAGCCTGCGAGCAGCAACGCCGCCGCATTCGCCCAGGCAGGCCACCGCCGGGACGGAATCGCCGTTTTCCCCTCCATGATCGAAATCTAGGCGATCGGAGCTAATTCCCGGTAAATTCTCCTTACGGAGATGCGCAATCAGGGCGAGGGCCGGAGCGGTACAGGGATCAGCGGCGACTTGCCGCCGATTTCAATTCATATGCGATGGGCCCAGGCTGAACTCACGCCACGACCACCGCCGGTATCGGCAGCGTGGTCACGGACTTGATCTTTTCCATCGCAAAGCGCGAAGTGACATTCTTCAGCGGCACCGCGCTGATCAGCTTCTTGTAGAATATGTCATACGCCTGCATGTCCGCGACCACGACGCGCAGCATGTAGTCGACGTCGCCGGCCATGCGGTAGAATTCCATCACTTCCGGCATCGCGCTGACGGCCTCGGCGAACTTCTTCAGCCAGGCGTCCGAATGGTCGGCGCTCTCCACCGACACGAACACGGAGATGCCGAGCCCGATCTTGTTCTGATCGACCAGGGCCACCCGTTTGATGATCACGCCATCCGCCTCGAGCCGCTGGATGCGCTTCCAGCAGGGGGTCGACGACAGCCCGACGCGGTCGCCGATCTCGGCGACTGACAGGGAGGCATCGTCCTGGAGGACCATCAGAATCTTGCGGTCGATTGCGTCCAGGCGACGGCTGGTCTCGGGAATCGGAAGGGCGGCGTCAGTCATTTTAAGAATTTTGTTCCATTATTGCGCTTGCCTTCTCTCATATATAGAAAAATCTTCTATCGCAAGTCTATAATCTTGGCGGCGAATTTAAGGTTAGTCCTCGGTAATCGGATAAAAGCTCTTCAATTTCAAAGCGATGCGGGGCGGCGAGTCCGCCGCCATGGCGGGTGCATTTCAGCGCTGCGGCCGCCGCGGCGAATCGCAGCGCCTCCCGCACATCGCCGCCTTCGGAGAGGCGCAGCGTGAAAGCGCCGTGGAAGACGTCTCCGGCGCCAAGTGTATCGATGGCTTCGACCGGAAACGCCGGTGTCTCGTCCAGCTCGCCCGTTTCGTTCAACCAGATGGTGCCGCGCGGGCCGCGCGTGGCGGCCAGAAAGGCCGGCGTCAGCCGCGACAGATGGCGCAAGGCTTCGCCGTCAGCGGACACGCCGGTGGTCTCCTGCAGCTGCGCACTGGCGAACAGCAGGTGCGAAGCGGCTGTGAGCAGGCCATCGGTCAGTGCCATCGCGCGGTCGACGCCGACGACGACTGCAATGCCGCGGCGGCGTGCTTCGACACAGAGCTCGGTGCAGAACGCAGCGCAGCGGCTCTCGACCAGAACCGCCTGGCAATCGGCCAGCAGCTCGCGGGCATCGGGCAGCCTCACGCTCCAAAGGCCGGGATCGCGATAGATCGTGAGTGTCCGTTCTCCGGAGGGCTCGATCATGATCGCGGAGACCGGCGTCGCGAGACCCGGCATGCGCACGATGTGCGTGGTCTCGATGCCCTCCTGCGCCATCCGCTCGAGAATGAAGGTGCTCGATGTTTCCCCTACGTCGCCCATCGGTCCGGCGAACGAGACGCGGCCGCCGAGCCGGGCGATCGCGATCGCGGCATTGAGCGCATTGCCGCCGCATATCTCTGTGAAATGGCCGGCGTTGGCTTTGCTGCCGCGTTCGGGCACGGCCTCGACACGAAAGGTAAGGTCGCGCACGGGAATGCCGACGCAGAGGCTGCGCGGCGCGATCCCGGCCATCGGCGGTCTCAGCTCAGGAACCGCTCTTGTCGTGCACCCAGCGGCCGAGCAGATGATGGGCGATCGCGAAGGGATGCGGGCCGGCGAGCCCGTCCGGGTGCGTCCGCGTCAGCATCAGGGCCGCTTCCTCGCGCGTGAACCAGCGCGCATCCTCCAGCTCGGAATGATCGACGACGATGTCTTCGTTCAGCGCCCGCGCGCTGCAGCCGATCATCAGCGATGACGGGTAGGGCCACGGCTGGGTCATGTAATACTGCACGTCGGTGCAACTGATGCCGGACTCTTCGAGGATTTCGCGGCGCACCGCGTCCTCGATGGTCTCGGCGGCCTCGACGAAGCCGGCGAGGCAGGAATACATGCCCGGCGGAAACTGCTTCTGGCGGCCGAGCAGGCACTTCTCGCCGGAGGCGACATGCATGATCACCACCGGGTCGGTGCGGGGAAAATGCTCGGCCTTGCAGGTCGGGCATTCGCGCTTCCAGCCGCCTTCCTTCATCGCGCTGCGGCTGCCGCAATTGGCGCAATAGCCGTGGCGCTGATGCCAGCTCACCATCGACTTCGCCATCGCGACTGCCGAAAGCTCATGTGGGGGGATCGCGCCCTGCATCGCCATGCCGCGCAGCTCGGTGACGATGTAGTCCTCGCGCCCGACCAGTTTCTCGGCAGCGGCCTGCGACAGGCCCATGCCGAACATCGCGGCGCCGTCGCGCAATCCCAGGAAGATCGTGCCGGGATTGGCGCCGCATTTCAGCGCCTCGTCGATTCCCAGCAATGCGCGCACTTTTTCGCCCTCGCGCTTCACCAGCAGCGAGTCGCGGTAGACGACATAGGCGCGCGACGACGGCTTCTGCTCCATCGCGAACAGCTTTTCCTCGTCGCGGCGCAGATGCGCGGCGCGATCGAGGATGTTGGTGACGAAGGCCGGCTGTCCCAGCGGAAACGACTCGAATGCTGACATTATTGTTCTTTCAACCCAACCAGATTTTCTTGCGAAGCGCGCTGATGAAATTCTGCACCTCAGTGGCATCATGGGCCAGAGGCTGCATCACGCCCCAGACCGGCCGCGGCCAGGCGGCGTCACCGGTGCGGCGCGCGATGATGTGCACGTGAAGCTGCGGCACGAGGTTGCCGAGCGCCGCGATGTTCAGCTTGTCGCATCTGGTGATCTCCTTCAGCGCGCGCGAGACGCGGGAAATTTCCGTCATCAGTTGCGCCTGCTGGACCTCGTCGAGATCGATGATCTCGACTGCATCGGGGCGCCGCGGCACCAGCAGCAGCCAGGGATAATGCGCGTCCTTGATGACCAGCACCTTCGACAGCGGCAAATCGCCGATGTCGATGGTGTCCTCTTTCAGGCGGGAGTGCAGCGACCATGCGGGTTCGGACATATGCGTTTCCGGATGGCCCGATGGGTTCGGGCTTGTTTGGTCCAACCATACGATACCGATTCTGATTGGGGAAGGATGGGCGCTCCGCTGTCTCTGCATACGCGGTCGTCGTCCCGGACAAGCGCAGCGAAGCGGAGCGCAGATCCCGGACGGGCTCACGCTGTGCGCGCCCCCGAATGACGAAACTACGCCTCCGTCAGCACCCGCGCATTGGCGCGAATCGAGGCTTCGCTGACGCGGATGCCGAGGCCGGGCCCATCCGGCACCACGACGTGACCGGCGCGGTTGGCGATTCGCTCTTCCAGCACGTCCTCGGTCAGCACGTGATGCGGCATGTAGAACTCGCAGCCGAGCGAGATTCCCGGCGTCGCCGCGATCAGCTGCGTGCCGGCGGCCAGCCCGATGCCGCCCTCCCACAGCGTGCCGCCATAGCCGGGCAGTCCGGCGACGTCGGCGATCGCCATGATCGCCTGGGCCTCGAACAGGCCGCCGGCCTTCATCAGCTTGATCGAGACGGCGTCGGCCGCCTCGCGGCGCACCACCTCCATCATGTCGCGGCGATCGAAGCAGCTCTCGTCGGCGAGCACGGGCGTTTCCAGTGCCACGGTGAGCTGCGCCATCACGTCGAGAAAGTTGCGCGGCACCGGCTGCTCGATGAAGGTCGGCGCGAACTGCCCGACGTCGCGCAAAATCTTGATGGCGCCGAACGGAGCCAGCGCTTGATTGTAGTCGACGCGAAGGTCGACCGTGTCGCCGAACTCGTTGCGGATCGCCTCGAGATGCTCGAGGTCCTCGCGATGCGGCTTCACGCCGGTCTTGACCTTGTAGATCACGTTCCCGTCCGGAACCATTTTCCGCATGCGTTCGAGATCGGCGGCAAAGTCCGGATCGGCGATCGAGAAAGAAAGGGGAATCGTGTCGCGCACCCGGCCGCCGAGCAGGTCGGCGACCGATAGTCCAGAAGACTTGCCGACGATGTCGAGCAAAGCCATCTCGATCGCGACTTTCGCTTCCGCGTGCCCGACCAATGCGCGGTCGAGCTCGGCCATCAGCGCGCGGATGCGGCGCACCGGTTTGCCGAGCACGATGGGCCGCAGATAAATGTCGAGCGCTGAGAATGCCGCTTCCGGCGTTCCCGTGAACACCTCCCACGGCGCGGCTTCACCCCAGCCGACGATGCCGTCGCTGGACGTGAGCTCGAGCAGGACACGTTTCACCGTGCCCTTGACGTTGCCGACGCCCTGGAGGCGGGCCATCTTGATCGGGCTTTCGATAAGGAACAGCCTGAGACGTTCGACGGTCGCTTCGGTCATGTCAGGCCTCCATTGACGTGCCAGACCTGGCCGGTGACGTAGGATGCTTTTGGCGAGGCGAGGAAGGCGATGATCTCGGCCACCTCTTCCGGCCGCCCGCGGCGGCGCATCGGGATCAGCGCCTCGGTGGCGGCGATCTGTTCGGGTGACAGCCGGCTCTCGCTCGGCTTGTCCTTGATGATGAGGCCCGGCGCGACCGCGTTGACGGTGATCCCGTCTTTCGCAAGTTCGACCGCGGACAGCCGCACCAGCGCTTCCAGTGCGGCGCGGCTGGCAGCCGTCGCTGCGAAGGGCGTGAATTCGGGCCGGATCGCGTGCGCGACGAACGACGACACGGCAACGATCCGCGCGTCGGCCCCGGCGCGCAGCAGCGGCAGCGCGGCCTCGACGAGCCGCGTGAAGGCCAGTGCGGATTCGTCCATCGCCTGGCGGAACTGATCCGCCGGCGTGCCGATCGCGCTGCCGCGGCGGGCATGGCCGCCGACCAGGATCAATCCGTCGAGCCGGCCGAAGGCGCGTTGCGTTGCCGCGACGGCATCGGTGACCGCGGTCTCCTCGGCGAGATCGCCGAGGCATTTCGCGACGACGGCGCCCTTCGCCTCGGCCTCTGCCGCAGTGGCGTCGAGGCCGGCCGCGTTCGAGCGGGTATGCAGCAGCAAAGCGATGCCGGGCGCGGCGAGCAGCTTTGCAGTGGCGCGGCCGATGCCGCTGGCGGCACCGGTCACGAGATAGGCACGGTTGATATCAGGCATCAGGTTGCTGCGTTGGCCGGTGGCAATGCGCCGGTGCGGTGGAAATGGCTGAGGAAGGCGCGCGTCGCCGCTTCCTGCGGATTGTCGATCACCTGCCGCGCCGGGCCTTCCTCGACCACGATGCCGTCGCGCATGAAGATCAGGCGGTCGGCGACCTCGCGGGCAAAGGCGATCTCGTGGGTCACGATCACCATGGTCATGCCCTCGGACGCCAGTTGCTGGATCACGGCAAGCACCTCGCCGACGAGTTCGGGATCGAGTGCCGAGGTCGCCTCGTCGAACAGCATGACGTCAGGCTCCATCGCCAGCGCGCGTGCGATCGCGACGCGCTGCTTCTGGCCGCCGGAGAGCGTCGCTGGATATTGGTCGGCCTTCTCGGCGAGGCCGACCTTGGCGAGCTGCGCCCGCGCGAGCTTCTCGGCGTCGGCCTTGGCCATGCGTCGCACCGTGACCGGTCCCTCCATGACGTTCTGGAGCGTCGTCATGTGCGGGAACAGGTTGAAATGCTGGAACACCATGCCGGTGGTGGCGCGGAATCTTGCCAGCGTCCTCACGTTCGGCAGCGTCGAACCGTCGCCGAACGAAAAGCGAGTATCGCCGACGCGGACGCTGCCGCCGTCGGGAACGACCAGCAGATTGATGCAGCGGAGCAGCGTCGATTTGCCCGAGCCTGACGGTCCGATCAGCGCCACGACGCCGCCTTTGGCGACGTCGAGGCTGATGTTCTTCAGGACCTCGTTGCTGCCAAAGCTCTTGCGCAGGGCCCGGATCTCGATCTTCGAAGTGTTCTTGGACGTGTCGCTCATTCGCTGACCGCCAGTCGCTTCTCGCCGCGGCGGACGATGATGGTGAGCGGAATCAGGATCGCCGCATAGGCGACCGCGACCGCGGTGTAGGTCTCCAGCGGCCGGTAGCTGTCATGGGCGGCGACCTGGCTCTGATAGACCAGATCAGGCACCGCCAGCACCGAGACCAGCGAGGTGTTCTTGAACTGGATAATCGACTGGTTCATCAGCGCCGGGATCATGCGCTTGATCGCCTGCGGCAGCACTATGCGCCGCATGCTCTGGCCGGGCGTCATGCCGAGCGCCGCGCCGGCTTCCGACTGCCCCTTGTCGATCGAGATGATGCCGCCACGGATGATCTCCGAATAGAACGAGCCGCCGTAAAGCGACAGCGCCAGCGCCGAGGCGGTGATCGGCGTCATGTCGATACCGGCCAGGATCGGCAGTGCGTAGTAGAACCAGATCAGCTGCACCAGGATCGGCGTGCAGCGGAACGCCTCGATGAAGGTGAGGGCCAGCATGCGCACTGCCTTGAAGCGCGACAGGCTGCCGAACGCGCCGAACAGGCCGAACACCAGACCGAGCACGACGATGACCACGGTGAAGCCGACGGTGACGCCGAGCCCGTTGAGAAAGAGCCAGCGATAGCTCCAGAGGATGCCGAAGTCCCACTGATACATGCGTGTTTACTCGTCGTGGGTGCCGTTGGCCCCGTCATTCCGGGGCGCCCGAAGGGCGAGCCCGGAATCTCGAGATTCCGGGCTCGATGCTTCGCATCGCCCCGGAATGACAGTGTGAAAGCCTACAGCGAAACGCCGGGCGGAATGTCCGCCTCCGTCACGCCGACCAGCTCCATGTTGGTGATGATGGCGTTGCGGATGAATCCGAGGCCCTTGTTGAAGTCGATCCAGGTGTTGACGTAGTCGCGCCAGGTCTTGTCGGTCTCGCGGCGGAAGCCGGCATTCGACGTGGTCGCGAAGATCGGCGTCGGCAGCACGAACTGGCCGAGCGAGGGATTCTTCTTCAGCACGGTCAGCGACAGCATGGTGATCAGGCACTGCGCATCGACGCGGCCGGTCTGCAGCGCGGCGGTGGCATCGTCCGCGGTCTTGAGCCGCGAGATCTGCGCCTTCGGCGTCAGGCGGCTGACGACCTGGTCGTGCGACGAACCCTGGTCCACCGCGATCTTGATGTCAGGCGAGTTCAGCTCGGCCCAGCTCTTCGGCTTGAAGTCCTTCTTGCAGAGGATGCCGAAGGCGTTGTTGAAGACCGGGACGGAGAAGTCCACCACCAGCGCGCGCTTCGGGGTCGGGTTGAGGCCGAAGAAGATGTCGATCTTGTTGGACTGCAGATCCAGCACCGAATTGCCCCAGGTGGTTTCGGTGATCTCGAGCTCGGCCTCCATGTCGTCGGCGAGCGCCTTGGCGATGTCGACGTAAAAGCCTTTCCACTGGCCGCTGGAAAGGTCCTTCATGTAATAGGGCGCGCCGCCGCCAACGGCGCCGATCCGCATCTTCTTGGTGCGGCGGATGCGGGCGAAGGTCGATTCGTTGGGATCGGCCGCCTGGGCCACGGCCGGCGAGGCCAGCGCGCTCGCGGTCACCGCGCCAATGGCGCCAAGTCCGACAATCGATGCAACATCACGACGTGTAACCATTGGGATCAATCGCTTTTCTGGTTGGATGGAGTTCCGGCAGCGTTCATACCAAGGCGGCCCTATCAGCGAAAGCACAGCCTATCGGCTGGGCAGGCCCGGAATTGCCCGGATGCTGGGCAAGATCAAGCGGTTCAAGCCGATCCCCGCTTGCTTTCCCGCCCTTTTGGCCCCAAATAGGGACCGGGAGATTGGCGGTGGACGAGCCACTCGCCAACCGGGTCAGGTCCGGAAGGAAGCAGCCCTAACGAGGTCCGGATCGGGTCGCTCGTCAGTCTCCTACTTGTTTTTCCGAGCGAATTGCGCCGGCGGCTCGAGCCGTCAGCGCGCTCCTTTCCGCAAGAGCCGGCGAGAGACACTTCCATTGCGGATCGACCGATGACCGACGCTGGCGCCCCTTCCAATCCTGACAGCGCCAGCCAGGCTGGCACGCCGTACCGGGTGCTGGCGCGCAAATACCGCCCGTCCTCCTTCGACGACCTGATCGGCCAGGAGGCCGTGGTCCGCACCGTCTCCAATGCGTTCGAGACCGGGCGGATTCCGCAGGCCTGGATCCTCACCGGCGTCCGCGGCGTCGGCAAGACCACCACCGCGCGCATCCTCGCCCGTGCGCTCAACTACGAGATGCCGGACGGCTCGGTGAAGGGCCCGACCATCCACATGCCGACGCTCGGCGTGCATTGCCAGGCAATCATGGAAAGCCGGCACATGGACGTGCTGGAGATGGACGCGGCCTCGCACACCGGCGTCGACGACGTCCGCCAGATCAATGACAGCGTGCGCTATGCGCCGGCCAGCGCCCGCTACAAGGTCTACATCATCGACGAAGTCCACATGCTGTCGACGGCGGCGTTCAACGCCTTCCTGAAG
Source organism: Bradyrhizobium sp. A5 (assembly GCF_042076515.1). Taxonomy (NCBI): domain Bacteria; kingdom Pseudomonadati; phylum Pseudomonadota; class Alphaproteobacteria; order Hyphomicrobiales; family Nitrobacteraceae; genus Bradyrhizobium; species Bradyrhizobium sp. A5. Next base: position 521,129 of record NZ_CP148990.1, read on the forward strand.
ACGCTGGAGGAGCCGCCGGAGCACGCCAAGTTCGTGTTCGCGACGACCGAGATCCGGAAGGTTCCGGTCACGGTGCTGTCGCGCTGCCAGCGCTTTGACCTGCGCCGCGTCGAGGCCGACGTGTTGATGAAGCACCTCGCCAACATCGCAGCCAAGGAAAACGTCGAGATCGAGGCTGAGGCACTCGGCATCATCGCGCGCGCCGCCGAAGGCTCCGTGCGCGACTCGCTGTCGCTGCTCGACCAGGCGATCGCGCATGCGGCGGGCGCCGTGAAGGCCGATGCCGTCAGGCAGATGCTGGGGCTCGCGGATCGTACGCGCGTCATCGACCTGTTCGATTCGCTGGCGCGCGGTGACATCGCGTCCGCGTTCAAGGAGTTTCGCGACCAGTACGATGTCGGCGCCGATCCGATCGTCGTGCTCTCCGACCTTGCCGAATTCGTCAATTTCGTCACACGCGTGAAGATCGTGCCGGCGACCGCCGACAACGTCGCCTATGGCGAGACCGAACGGGTTCGCGCACGGGATTTTGCCTCGAAAATCTCGATGCGCGTGCTGTCGCGGATGTGGCAGATGCTGCTCAAGGGCATCACCGAAGTGCAGGCCGCGACGCGCCCCGCGGCGGCGGCCGAGATGGTGCTGGTCCGCATCGCCTATGTCGCCGATCTGCCGACGCCGGATGAAGCCCTCAGGATGCTGGAGCAGAATGGTGGCGGCTCGCCGGTCGTGAGCGGCGGCAGTGCCGCGCGCAGCGCGCCGTCGGCGCCCGTTGCGTCCGCGGCGCCGGTTCGCATGCCGACCTCGTCGCCGTCTTCGTTCGGCGGCGGCGGCGCCCGGCCGCAGATGGCGGCGCCCGCGCCGGATCCGCAGGCCACCGCGCCCGTACTCCGCGTCACGAGCTTTACCCAGCTCGTCGCGCTCGCCGGGCAGAGGCGCGACCTCATGACCAAGAGCGCGCTCGAATCCGACATGCGCCTCGTTCGTTTCGAGGAGGGCCGGCTGGAAGTCGCGCTCGAGCCCAATGCGTCCAAGACCATGATCACCGAGCTCGCGCGCAAGTTCGAGTTGTGGACCGGCCGGCGCTGGACCGTGATCGTCTCCAACGAGCAGGGCCAGCCGACGCTGCGATCGGTGAACCAGGCCGCCAAGCAGGAGCATGCGCGCACGGCGGAGGCCGATCCGCGCGTGCAGGAGGTGCTGTCGCGCTTCCCCGGTGCGAAGGTCGTCGAGGTCCGCAGGCTTGCCCCGGAGACGCCGGAATCCAATATTAACGCCGACTATGGCAGTGACGATCCGCCCGACGGTTCCGACGGCGACGATCTCTGAGCCGATTTTCCAAGGACAGCACCGATGGTCGATATTTTCGGCATGATGAAGCAGGCGCAGCAGCTGCAATCCAAGATGCAGGAGATGCAGGACGCGCTGGCGAACGTGGAAGTCGAAGGCATCTCCGGCGGCGGTCTCGTCGCCGTGCGCATGACCGCGAAGATGGACGTGAAGGGCATCAAGATCGATCCCTCGCTGATGAAGGCGGAAGAGCGCGAGGTGCTGGAGGACCTGCTCGTCACCGCGCTTGGCGATGCCCGCCGCAAGGCGGAGACGGCGGTGCAGGAGAAGATGCAGTCGCTCACCGGTGGGCTCGGCCTGCCGCCGGGACTGTCGGGGCTGTTCGGCCAGTAATATGGGCGCTGTTGCGGGTCCCGAAATCGAGCGGCTGGTCCAGCTTCTCGCACGGCTGCCGGGCCTCGGCCCGCGCTCCGCGCGGCGTGCGGCGCTGCATCTGATCAAGAAGCGCGAAGCGCTGATGATGCCGCTGACGTCCGCCCTGCAGGTCGCGCTCGACAAGGTCCAGGTCTGCAAAACCTGCGGCAACATCGACACGCAGAATCCCTGCACGGTCTGCGCCGATCCGCGGCGCGATCCCGCCATCATCGTCGTCGTCGCCGACGTCGCCGATCTCTGGGCGCTGGAGCGGGCCAATGCGACCCAGGGGCGCTACCATGTGCTGGGCGCGACCTTGTCGCCGCTCGACGGCGTCGGTCCGCAGGACCTCACCATCGACGCGCTGGTCGCGCGTGCACATGCGGCCGAGGTGCACGAAATCATCCTGGCGCTGAATGCCACGGTCGACGGCCAGACCACGGCGCATTACATCACCGACCTGCTTCAGGACGCCAACGTAAAAGTAACCCGGTTAGCGCACGGTGTGCCGGTCGGTGGCGAGCTTGATTATCTCGACGAAGGTACGCTATCGGCCGCGATGCGGCAGCGAACCTTGTTCTAGCCATCCAGACCTACGGAACGGACGACATGACGAAACGATTCGCCACACGATTGGCTTTGGTCGCGACGATGACGATGCTGGCGACCCCGGCGCTCTCGGCGCAGGGCGACGAAGCTCCGCCGCCGTCAAAGCCCGGCAAGCCGATCAACACCGGAGACGTGCTCTCGGGCGAGTTGAACGCAATGAAGGTGCGAGACGTCAAGAACGCCGGCAAGCGAATCGCGACCTACCAGATCACCTCCGAGCCGCGCCGCCTGCCGCCGCCGAGCGGGCTCTGCAATCTCGAGACCGGCCCCGAGACCTTCCAGCTCGTTCCGAGCGGCGATGCCCAGGCCGCGCAGCTGAAGACGTTCACCGGCAAGGAGATCTCGATCAAGGTCGACGAAGTCGCCTGCGCCAGCGATCCCGGCCAGATGAGCGAAGCCGTGGTCACGAAGTGGAGCCTGATCAAGAAGCAGTAGCGCACTCGCTTCGCTCGCCGCAGAGAGGGACCGATCTGTTTTCGTCATGGCCGGGACAAGCCCGGCCATGACGGGGTCGCGCTAAACCCTCACCGGCCCCAGCGACTCAAAATGCCTGCGCTTCTGCAGCCATGTCAGCAGGATCAGGCTCGGGATCGCCACCAGTACGCAGATCACAAAAAACAGCGGCCAGCCGGTCGCCTTGGCGACATAGCCGGCCACGGACGAGAGATAAGTGCGCCCCACGGCCGCGAGCGCGGTGAGCAGCGCATATTGCGTCGCCGTGTGCAGCGGGTTCTGGCAAAGCGCGGAGAGGTAGGCGACGAAGATCACGGTGCCGATGGCGCTGGTGAAGTTCTCGCAAGTAATGGCGAAGGCGAGCGCCCACTGACTGGTGCCGACGAACGCAAGCCACGAGAACGACAGGTTCGCGAGGGCCTGCAACACGCCGCCGATCCACAGGCACGTCGCCAGCGGGTAGCGCCGGGCCAGGAAGCCGCCGGCAAAGCCGCCGATCAGCGTTGCGGCGAGGCCCACGCCCTTCACGATCGCCGCATAGTCGTTGCGGGAGAAGCCGAGGTCGATCACGAACGGCGCGGTCATGGTGCCGGAAAACGCGTCGGTGAACTTGAACAGCACGACGAAGGCGAGCGCGGCGAGCGCGTCCTTGCGCGCCAGAAATTCCGAGAAGGCACCGATCGCGGCGTGCAGCACGCGCGCGAACGCGGTCTCGGTTTGCGTCGCCGCCTCGGCCCGCGCCGATTGCTCGGGCTCGGTCGCGGCCAGCGCGGTGACCGTGCCGATCAGCACCATCGCCGCCATCACCACATAGCCCCACATCCAGGCCGATGTGCGCGGGATGCCGGTGTCCTCGAAGCCCGAGACGATGAACAGCGCGCCCGCGGTCGAGACCAGCATGCCGATGCGATAGGCTGCGACATAGGACGCCATGCCGGCGGCCTGCTCGCTCTCGGGGAGGCTTTCGACGCGGAAGGCGTCGACCACGATGTCCTGCGTCGACGACGTCGTCGCCACCAGCAGCGCGCCGAGCGCGACGTAGAACGGCGAGCGCGCGGGATCGGTCAGCGCCAGCAGCAGGATCGCGATGATCAGCAGCAGTTGCGAGAACAGCAGCCAGCCGCGTCGCCGCCCGAACGCGCGCGTGAACAGCGGCACATGCAGCGCATCCACCAGCGGCGCCCAGAGGAATTTCAGCGTGTAGGGCGTGCCGACCAGCGCGAACAGCCCGATCGTCCCGAGATCGACCCCGGCCTCCCGCATCCACACCAGCAGCGTCGAGCCCGACAACGCCAGTGGCAGCCCAGAGGAGAAGCCGAGGAACAGCACGATCAGCACGCGCTGCTGCAGGTAAACGGCCAGACTGTCGCGCCAGGACGTGGCGGGCGTGTCGGTGATGGCAGGGGAGGTCGCGTCGGGTGCGTTCATGAAGAGGTGTTAGCAGATTCTGGCTGAAAAGACTCTCTCGCCCAAGTCCGTGGGGCGGGAGCTCTCAACGCCCTGTCGCTGTCATCGTGCGCGAAGGCGGACGATCCAGTAATCGCCGGCAACTCGGTTCAATCGCGATCGCCGCGGCGTACTGGATGTCACGCCTGCGCGGGGCATGACAGTGTGCCCTAAATCTCACTCCCCCGCCTGGAGCTTCCGCGGAAACAGCTCCGGCGCACCGGTCGCCACCAGATGCGGGCCCTCCGGCGCATCCGTCTTGCTGAAATCGAGCTCCTCGATTCGCCCGGCGCGCTTCTCGATCTTGTCGGCGGAGATCAGGATCTGGCGGACATCCTCGTTGGCGTCGGCGAAGTGCTTCTGCAGCTTCGTCACGCGGTCGCGCAGGCGTCCCAGGTCGTCGCCGAGCTTGATCACCTCGGTGCGGATCTGGTCGGCGGCGTCGCGCATGCGCGCGTCCTTCATGATCTGCTGCATCACCTGGATCGCCAGCATCAGCAGCGAGGGCGACACCAGCACGACGCGGGCGCGATAGGCCTTCTGGATGATGTCGTCGAAGCCGTCGTGGATCTCGGCGTAGACCGATTCCGACGGCACGAACATCAGCGCCATCTCCTGGGTCTCGCCGGTGACGAGATATTTTTCGGCGATGTCGCTGACATGCTTCATCACGTCGCTGCGCAGCCGCTGCGTGGCGATCCGCTTCTCCTCGTCGCTGCGGGCGTCGTGCAGCGCGGTCATCGCCTCCAGCGGGAATTTCGCGTCGATGCAAAGCGGGCGCTGGTCGGGCAGGAACACCACGCAATCGGGCCGCTTGCCCGTCGAAAGCGTGAACTGGAATTCGTAGGCGCCCTTTGGAAGACCATCCTGGACGATCGCCTCCATCCGCGCCTGGCCGAAGGCGCCGCGCGACTGCTTGTTGGCGAGCACGTCGCGCAAGGTCGTCACCTGCGTGGTGAGGTCGGTGAGGTTCTTGTGCGCGTTGTCGATGATGCCGAGCCGCTCGTGCAGCGCGCGCAGGCTCTCCATGGTGTTGCGGGTGGTGTTTTCCATGGACTGGCCGACGCGATGGGTCACCGAATCCAGCCGCTCGTTGACCGCCCGCGCCATGTCGGCTTGGCGTCCGGCCAGCGCCTGGCTCATGGCGTCGACCCGGCCCGAGGCCTCGCTCTGGGCATGCAGCACTTGGCTCAGGCGCTCCTCGAGCTCGTCGGCGCGGATGGCATGCGCCATGGCGAGTTCCGCGCCGCGCCGTCCCGAGCGCGCGATCACGACGGTGATCGCCACCAGCAGGATGAGGACAAGGGCGCCGAAGCCGATCAGCGCATCGATGGCGCGCACCGGCCAGTCGCCAGCCACGAAAATGATCTCGTTCATGCCTGTCCTTCTAGCCGATTCGGCGGGTCGCACGAACGAATAGCGAACATTTCGGGGTAAATGCCCCGTTAATTTTCATGGTTAACGAAACCTGAAGTTTTATGGTTAGCGTAGGGTTAACGGGGTTCCCCAGCCGCATTGACCGCATCCGGCGCGCGGCTTAAATCGCGGCCATGGCCCTCAGAGAAATCATCATCCTGCCCGACAAGCAGCTGCGTCTGGTCTCCAAGCCGATCGAGAAGGTCACGGCCGAGATTCGCAAGCTTGCCGACGACATGTTCGAGACCATGTACGACGCGCCCGGTATCGGGTTGGCGGCGATCCAGATCGCGCAGCCTTTGCGGCTGATCACCATGGACCTCGCCAAGCGCGACGAGAACGGCGAGACCAAGCCCGAGCCGCGCGTCTTCATCAATCCGGAGGTCATTGCCTCGTCCGAGGAGCTCTCCGTCTACGAGGAAGGCTGTCTGTCGATCCCAGAATATTACGAGGAGGTCGAACGGCCCGCCAAGGTGCGCGTGCGCTTCACTGATTTGGACGGCAAGGTGCACGAGGAGGATGCCGAAGGCCTCTATGCCACCTGCATCCAGCACGAGATCGACCATCTCAACGGCGTCTTGTTCGTCGACTATCTGTCGAAGCTCAAGCGCGACCGCGTCATCAAGAAGTTCGAGAAAGCCGCCAAGCGCGCGGAGTAAGGTAGTGTGAAGGCTGCCCAGTACTCCGCTGCGCTCCCTCCCCCCTTGTGGGGGAGGGCGGGGGAGAGGGGTAGCCTAGGCAGAAGTCTATCCGTCATCTGAATCGAGTGCGTGCCGCGAACGCTTGTGCCGAAACAGCGCGTCGTGTGGCACCCCTCTCCCTAGCCCTCCCCCACAAGGGGGGAGGGAACGCATCGAGTCCTTGTCATGCCCCTCCGCCTGATCTTCATGGGCACGCCCGATTTTTCCGTGCCGACGCTGCTCGAGCTGGTCGGGCACGGCCACGAGATCGTCGCCGTCTACACCCGCGCGCCGAAGCCGGGCGGACGGCGCGGCCTGCAATTGCAGCCGACCCCGGTTGAAGAAGCCGCGCGAAAGCTCGGCGTTCCCGTGCTGACGCCGAAGACGCTGAAGACGCCGGAAGCGCTCGACGAATTTCGCGCCTTCGATGCCGATGCGGCCGTCGTGGTCGCCTATGGCATGATCCTGCCGCAGGCGATCCTCGATGCGCCAAAACTCGGCTGTTACAATCTGCACGCCTCGCTGCTGCCGCGCTGGCGCGGTGCCGCGCCCATCAACCGCGCCATCATGGCTGGGGACGCCGAGAGCGGCGTGATGGTGATGAAGATGGATGTCGGGCTCGACACCGGCGACGTCGCCATGGCCGAACGCCTTGCCATCACCGACACCATGACGGCGGCCGATCTGCACGATCGCCTCTCGCGCCTCGGCGCCGATCTGATGGTGCGGGCGATGGCCGCGCTCGCACGCGGCGGCCTTCAGCTCAGGAAGCAGGGCGAAGACGGCATCACCTATGCCGCCAAGATCGACAAGGCCGAAGCGCGGATTGACTGGACCAGGCCGGCGCACGCCGTGCTGCGCCACATCCACGGCCTGTCGCCGTTTCCCGGCGCCTGGGCCGAGCTTACGGGCGTGGGCGAAAATGCGCGTATCAAGATCCTGCGCTGCGAGCTGGCGAAAGGCACGGGCGCGCCGGGCGATGTGCTCGATGATCAGTTCACCATCGCCTGCGGCGAGGGCGCAATCCGCATCATCGAGCTGCAGCGCGAAGGCAAGGCGCGGATGCAGGCCACAGACTTCTTGCGCGGGGTGCCGCTGAAGCCGCCGATGCGGCTGGCCTGATGCCCCGCTACAAGCTCACCATCGAATATGACGGCGCGCCGTTCTTCGGCTGGCAGGTGCAGGACACGCTACCGTCGGTGCAGGGCGCGCTGGAGGCGGCGGTGAAGGCGATGACCGGTGCGGATCTGCGCGTGCACGGCGCCGGCCGCACCGATGCGGGCGTGCATGCGCGCGGCCAGGTCGCGCATGTCGACATCGAGAAGCAGTTTCCGCCCGGCCGATTTCGCGACGGTCTCAATGCCCATCTGCGCCCGCATCCGATCGCGGTGCTGGAGGCCGAGATCGTGCCTGACAGCTTCGAGGCGCGCTTCTCCGCCATCAAGCGCCACTACCGCTACCGCATCGTCAACACCCGCGCCAATCTCGCCCTCGACATCGGCCACGCCTGGCGCGTGCCGCGCAAGCTCGATGCCGATGCGATGCATGCGGCGGCACAGCGTCTGCTCGGCAAGCACGATTTCACGACGTTCCGCGACACCGAGTGCCAGGCCAAATCGCCGGAGAAGACGCTCGACCAGCTCGACGTGCTGCGCGACGGCCGCGAGATCACGATTCTCACCTCGGCGCGGTCGTTCCTGCACAGCCAGGTGCGCTCGATGGTGGGATCGCTGGTGTGGGTCGGCGAGGGACGCTGGACCGCGGACGATCTCTCGGCAGCGCTCGTCGCCCGCAACCGCGCCGCCTGCGGTATCGTTGCTCCGCCGGACGGGCTGTACCTGGTGAAGGTGGATTATTAGAACCTGACGCCGCCACAGCGTCATGGCCGGGACAAGCCCGGGCATGACGGCGGAGCGGCTGGCGGCGATTAGCGCCTACCCAAAATACCGCGTCAGTATCCCCCGATACACCTTCGTCAGCGTCTCCAGATCCTTGACCGGCACGCGCTCGTCGACCTGATGCATGGTTTGGCCGACCAGGCCGAACTCGATCACTGGGCAATAGCTGGAGATGAAGCGCGCATCCGAGGTGCCGCCCGAGGTCGACAGCTCCGGCTTGCGGCCTGTCACCTCCTCGATCGCGGAGACCGCGAGATCAGTGAACGGGCCGGGCTTCGTGACGAACACGTTGGAGTTCGACGGCTCCCAGACGATGCGGGCCTTGATGCGATTGCCGCAGGCTTTCGTCAGCCGCGTCTCGACCAGCTCGCGCAGGCTCGCCTGGGTGTGGTTGTCGTTGTAGCGGATGTTGAACTTTGCACGGGCCTCGCCGGGGATGACGTTGTTGGCCTTGTTCCCGACGTCGACCGAGGTGAATTCGAGATTGGAGGCCTGGAACTGCGCGCTGCCATGATCGAGCGGCTCGTCGCTAATCGCAACGATCAATCGCGAGATATCCGGCACCGGATTGGAGGCGCGGTGCGGATAGGCGACATGGCCCTGCACACCGTCGACATAGAGCGTGCCGGATTGCGAGCCGCGGCGGCCGACCTTGATGGTGTCGCCGAGCGTCTCGACATTGGAGGGCTCGCCGAGCACGCAATGGTCGAATGTCTCGCCGCGCTCGGCGGCCCATTTCAGCAGCTTGATGGTGCCGTTGATGGAGACGTCTTCCTCGTCGCCGGTGATCAGGAAGGAAATCGAACCCTTGTCGTCCGCGCGCGGCTTGCCGTCATGGGCGGCGAGATGCTCCAGCACAGCGGCGACCGAACAGGCGATGCCGCCCTTCATGTCGACCGCGCCGCGACCGTGCAGGAAGCCGTCCTTCACCTCGCCGGAGAATGCGCCGACGCTCCAGGCGCTCTCGTCGCCCGGAGGCACCACGTCGGTGTGGCCGGCAAAGGTGATGTGCGGGGCTTCAGTGCCGATGCGCGCATAGAGATTGTCGACGTCGGCGGTGCCGGGCTCGGAGAACGTCACACGGTGGCAGGTGAAGCCGGCGGCGGTGAGCGCTTGTTCAAGCACTCCGAGTGCACCGGCGTCAGCCGGAGTTACCGAGGGGCAGCGGATGAGATCGCGGGCAATCGAGAGAGCATCGGTCATGCGCCCCGCTTAACATGCATGCCGCCGGGAGGGCTAGCGCTGGGCGGCACGAATTCGAGCTCGCTTTGCTGGTCCCAGCTTTTTGCAGGGGACGAGGCGGATGCGGAGCCGTCCTCGACCGCGGCGAGTGGATCGGGGCCGAACCGGTTGTGGCCCGAAGTGCCCGGCACGATGAACATTTCGACGAGGCCCCACAGCCACAGCGCGTGGACGGCCCAGTCGAACGGAGCAAACCAGCTGGAGTCGGGCAGCAGGTCCCAGAAATGAAACGGCAGTCTTGGGACGAAGAAGAAAGGGACGATCCACCAGCCGCTGCGGTCGCGATCGTGCAGCCGTTTGATCGCTGTCGCGAGGTAGATCCAGAAGAACAGCGAAGTGCCGAGGACCTTCAGCATCAAGGTCGGGCGGTCGGCGGACGGCAGCAGCGGATAGGCGCGGGGGTCGACCGCCCGGAAGAGGTCGTCGAGCCCGAAATCGAACTCCAAGGAATATTTGAATGATGTCTGGCCGTTCGCGACGTGGATCGCCTGATCGATCATCCCGAGCAGGGCTGCCAGCAACGCGACGATCAGCAGCGCCTGCCACAGCAAGGCACGGTTGATGCGGCCGTCGAAGCGGAAGAGATACCAGGTCCAGTCCATGCGAATGGCTCCGGGCGGGTGGCCGCCCGAAGATTGGTCGTGTTGAGGGGTGATGCGGTTCGATTCCAAGCCAGACCCGTCATCCTGAGGTGCGAGGCCTGCGGTGCAGAGCACCGCAGGGGGAGCCTCGAAGGATGAGCGGCCGAGAGCGGGGCCGTCGCCCTTCGAGGGCCGCTGAAGAAGCGGCCACCTCAGGGTGACGGTGAGGGAATGGCGCTTGCCGCGCCGATCAATCCCGCAGCAGCTCGTTGATGCTGGTCTTCGCGCGCGTGCGCTCGTCGACGCGCTTGACGATGACGGCGCAGGCCAGACTCGGGCCGGGCTCGCCGTTCTTCATGGGCTTGCCGGGCAGGGCGCCGGGCACCACCACCGAATATTCGGGCACTTCGCCCATGAAGATCTCGCCGGTCTCGCGGTCGACGATCTTGGTCGAGGCACCCAGGAACACGCCCATGGACAGCACCGCGCCCTTGCGCACGATCACGCCTTCGGCGACCTCGGAGCGCGCGCCGATGAAGCAATCGTCCTCGATGATGACGGGCTCGGCCTGCAGCGGCTCGAGCACGCCGCCGATGCCGACGCCGCCTGAAATGTGCACGCGCTTGCCGATCTGCGCGCAGGAGCCGACGGTCGCCCAGGTGTCGACCATGGTGCTCTCATCGACATAGGCGCCGAGATTGACGAAGGACGGCATCAGCACGACGTTCTTGGCGATGAAGGCCGAGCGGCGCACGATCGAACCAGGCACCGCGCGGAAGCCGGCATCGCGAAACCGGTTCTCGCCCCAGCCTTCGAACTTCGAAGGCACCTTGTCCCACCAGGTTGCCTTGCCGGATCCGCCGGGAATGACGCCCATGTCGTTCAGGCGGAACGACAGCAGCACGGCCTTCTTCAGCCATTGATTGACCTTCCACTTGCCGTCGGCGCCGCGCTCGGCGACGCGCGCCTCGCCCTTGTCCAGAATTTCCAGCGCCTGGTCCACGGCCTCGCGCACCTCGCCCTTGGTCGTGGTCGAGATGCCGTCACGCGCGTCGAAGGCGCTGTTGAGGGTGGATTCGAGGGCTTGGAGGGACATCGGGATTTCCTCAGAGGCAGACGGGAATTGTGATGGATTGGTGGGCTTTTTCGGGATTTGGGCCGGGAGAGTCAAGGCATACTCCGCTGTCATCCCGGGGCGCGCGAAGCGCGAGCCCGGGATCCATAGCCACAGACGGTGGTTTTGCGAGGACTCGGAGTTGTGCCACAACCACGTCCTGTGGCTGGGTCCCGGGCTCGCTTCGCGCCCCGGGACGACGGCGGCTATTATCGTGACAACCCGCCCAAGAACCCCGTCAGATCATCCGTGACGTGGTCGACATGGGCCGCATCGCGGCCCTCCAGTTCCCAGTCCTCGCGCACCACTTCTTTGGTGCCGTCGGGCACCACCAGCACCGTCGTCATGCCGAGCTCGTGCGGGACGGTGAGGTTGCGGGCGAGGTCCTCGAACATCGCGGCGCGGGCCGGGTCGACCGCATGGTCCTCGAGGAATTTCCGGTAGGTCTGCGGCGCCGGCTTTGGCTCGAAGCCGGCCGCGATGATGTCGAACACGCCGTCGAAATGCGCCGCCAATCCGAGCCGCGCCAGCACGGCGTCGACATGATCGACCGAGCCGTTGGTCAGAATCAGCTTGCGTCCCGACAGGCTCGCGATCGCTTCGCCGAGCGCCGGGTTCGGCTCCAGCGGCGAGTGGTCGATCTTGTGGACGTAGGCGAGGTAGTCGTCGGCGCGCACGCCATGCAGGGTCATCATGCCGCGCATGGTGGTGCCGAAGCGCCGGTAATAGTCCTTCTGGATATTGCGCGCTTCCGCAGGACTCACGTTCAGCCAGTTGCACACGAACTCACCGATCCGCGCATCGACCTGCTGCCACAGATTGACGTGATGCGGGTAGAGCGTGTTGTCGAGGTCGAACACCCATGTATCGACATGGCTGAAGGCGCGGGGGGATTTCATCAGAACTCTCTCAATCACGGCATCGCAAACCGCAGCGTCTTGCCGCCGCTGCTCATATCCACCGCGCCAAATCCCGTCGCCGCGAAACCGCGCGTGCCGCAATCGGTCTGCTCGTTGGTCTCGAACTTGGTCTCGCGGGTGCAGAGCTGCCTGTCGCCGCCCCAGTTCAGCGGCTTGTCCTTCAGCTTGATGACGCGGTTGTCGGCGTCGATGGCTTCCGCGAAGCTGAAGATCTGTTTCGGCTGGCCGGTCACGTCGGGGTGCAGGCAGGCCTTGGGATCGAGGCGATACCAGCCGCGGCTGGTCACGGACTTGCCGTCGTCGGTGGCGATCGCCGCCATCACCTTGTGCGGCGTGTCGTTGCACCAGGTCAGGCCGCTCGCGGACGGGGTCTGCGTCGCATCGACCATGGTCTTGAAGAAATTCGGCGACGATACGGCGTCGGACGGCAGCCCGCGACTCTTCAGGAACGCGGCCAGCGCGGCTTGCGTCTTCGGTCCGTCGACGCCGTCGATCGCGCCGACGTCGTAGCCGATGATCACCAGCAGCCGCTGGATGCCGGCGAGCCGCGCCTGCTCGTCGTCATATTCGGAATCCTCGGCGAGATACGTCACCAGATTGCCGTCGTCGCCCTGCGTCGGCGTCACTTGCGTGAAGGCGGCCTGGGTCTGGCCGCTGCGGCATTGCCGCGCGGCCGCGATGACGAAATTGTCCTGCGCCACGCACAGCGTGTCGCTGCCGCTCTGCGGGATCGGCGAGGCGCCATAGACGCCGAGTGCGCGGGCGTTGAGCAGGATGCGGTCGGCGGAGAGCGTGCCCTGCACCACCACGCGGCAGGTGGCGGGATCGATCCTGAACCAGCCCCGCGTCGCGGTCGCCGCCTTGTCGTCGATTCCGATCGCGGCCTCGACGACATAGGACATGCGGTTGCAGATTTTCAGGTCGGCAAAGGCCGGCGCGGAAGAGAAGACGAACGAGACGGCCGCGGCGGGCAGGGTCATCAGGACGCGGGTGAAGGTAGAGCGACGGTGCCTCTGAACTCTCACCTCGTCATGCCCGGGCTTGTCCCGGGCATCCACGTTCTTGGCGCGGGTCGAAAGATCGTGGATGGCCGGGACAAGCCCGGCCATGACGGCTTTCTTTGTCCGCTTGCTCATCACTTGTGTATCAGCGTTCCCGTACCTTGGTTGGTGAAGAGCTCGAGCAGCACCGCGTGCTGCATCTTGCCGTCGATGATGACGACGCCCTCCACGCCCTGTTCGAGCGCGTAGATGCAGGTCTCGACCTTTGGGATCATGCCGCCGGAAATGGTGCCGTCGGCGATCAGCTTGCGCGCGTCCTTCACCGACAATTGCGGAATCAGCTTCTTCGACTTGTCGAGCACGCCCGGCACGTCGGTGAGCAGCAGCAGGCGCTTGGCCTTCAGCGCGCCGGCGACCGCACCGGCAAAGGTGTCGGCGTTGACGTTCAGCGTCTGGCCGTCCTTGGAGGTCGCGAGCGGCGCCAGCACCGGGATCAGCTCATAGCCGATCAGCTGGTTGAGCAGCGTGAGGTCGACCTTCTCGGGGTCGCCGACGAAGCCGAGATCGACCGCCCTCTCGATGTGCGAGTCCGGATCGATGATGGTGCGCGTCGTCTTCGACGCCTTCACCATGTTGGCGTCCTTGCCCGACAGGCCCACGGCCTTGCCGCCGGCTTCGTTGATGTAGCCGACGATCTGCTTGTTGACGGAGCCCGCCAGCACCATCTCGACGATCTCGATGGTCGCGGCGTCGGTGATGCGCAGGCCGGCTGCGAATTCCGAGACGATGCCGAGGCGCTTGAGCATGGTCGCGATCTGCGGCCCGCCGCCGTGCACCACCACCGGATTGATCGCGGTCTGCTCCAGCAGCACGATGTCGCGGGCGAAGTTCTTCGCGGTCTCCTCGTCGCCCATGGCATGGCCGCCATATTTGATGACGATGGTTTCCTCGTCATACTGCTGCATGTGCGGCAGCGCTTCGGACAGGATACGGGCCTGGTCGAGCGGGGAGATGTCGGTCATGTCGCGGATCTCGCTGGCGGGACTGTCGGGCCGCGTTCTATCCGATTGGTGGGCGAGGCGCAAAGCGGGTGTTCGCACTTACCCTCCCTTGGACGGGGAGGGTCGATCGCGCGTCACTTCCTCGCCACCACCGCCGCCAGCGTCACCGCCAGCCAGCTCGCAATCATCACCGTTCCGCCGGTCGGCGCCGCATAGGGAAACAGCGAATGGCCGGCATATTGCCGCAAGGTGAGGTCGCCCGCGAACAGCACAGCGCCAATCACGAAGCCGAACGCGGCAATGAGGCCAATTCCGCCGTGCAGAAGTCCGCGCGCGAGCAGCGCGACCGCGGTGAGTATGGCCGTTGCATGAAACAGCAGCATGGCGCTGGCCGAAGCGAGGCGGCCGGCATCGGCGCCGTGGGCGGAGGCGGCGGCCAGCGCGACGCCGGCGGCGCCCATCAAACCGGCAAGCCCAATGAGCAGGCGCGCCATCACGAGCTCCGCTCCTCCAGCAGCTTGGCGATCGCGGCGCGCAGTTCGGCCATGCCGGTCGAGCTGCGTGACGAGGTCGCCAGCACGTTTGGGAACGCGGCCGGATGCTTGGCCAGCGCCGCCTCCGTCTCGGCGATACAGGTCTGAAGCTCGGACGCCTTCACCTGGTCGGCCTTGGTCAGCACGATCTGGTAGCTGACGGCGGAGCGGTCGAGCGTCCCAAGGATTTCGAGATCGACGTCCTTGAGCCCGTGCCGCGCGTCGACCAGCACGTAGACGCGCGCGAGGCTGGCGCGTCCCAGCAGGAATTTGTGGATCAGCTCGGTCCAGGACGCGACCTGGCTCTTGGGCGCCTTGGCGTAGCCATAGCCGGGCATGTCGACGAGGCGCAGGTCTTTTTTCCCGGGGACCTCGAAGAAGATCAGTTCCTGGGTGCGGCCCGGCGTATGCGAGGTGCGCGCAAGCGCGTTGCGCCCCGTGAGCGCGTTGATCAGGCTGGACTTGCCGACATTGGAGCGGCCGGCAAAGGCGATCTCCAGCCCGTCCATCGGCGGCAGCGTCTGGACCGAGGGCGAGGCCCAGATGAACTGCCAGTCGCGGGTGAACAGTTTTCGCCCGGCCTCGGTCAGCTTCGCATCTTTGTCGTCGGTCATGCGAAGGCTTTCTGTTGATCCCTCATGGTGAGGAGGCGCGTAAGCGCCGTCTCGAACCATGAAGGCCCCGGTGCCCGTGGCCATCCTTCGAGACGCGGCCTTGCGGCCGCTCCTCAGGATGAGGGTCGAAGTATCGCTACGTCGCCTTCTTCGCGAACGTCGCCTTGAGATTGTCGAACAATTCCACCTTCACGCCGTTGCGGCGCATGATGAAGCTCTGCTGCAGCACCGAAAGCGTGTTGTTCCAGGCCCAGTAGATCACGAGGCCTGCCGGGAAGCCCGCCAGCATGAAGGTGAAGATCAGCGGCATCCAGTTGAAGATCATCTGCTGGGTCGGATCCGGCGGCGTCGGGTTCAGCTTCATCTGGAACCACATCGTGATGCCCATGATGATCGGCCAGATGCCGAGCGCGAGGTAGTGGCCGAACAGCGGCAGCGTGGTCGGGTCGAACGGGATCAGGCCGAACAGGGTGAACAGATTGGTCGGATCCGGCGCGGAGAGGTCCTTGATCCAGCCGAAGAACGGCGCGTGCCGCATCTCGATGGTGACGAACAGCACCTTGTAGAGCGAGAAGAACACCGGAATCTGGATCACCACGGGAAGACAGCCGGCGACCGGATTGATCTTCTCCTTGCGGTAGATCTCCATCATCTCCTGCTGCTGCTTCACCTTGTCGTCGGGATAGCGCTCTTTCAGCGCCGCAAGCTGCGGCTGCACCGACTTCATCTTCGCCATCGAGGCGTAGGACTTGTTCGCCAGCGGGAAGAACAAGAGCTTCACGATCACGGTCACGAGCAGGATCGAGATGCCGAAATTGCCGAAGAAGCGGTAGAAGAAGTCGAGGCCGAGGAACATCGGCTTGGTGATGAAGTAGAACCAGCCCCAGTCGATCAAGAGATCGAAATGGTTGAGGCCGAGCTCCTTGTTGTAGCCGCCGAGGCCGGCGAACGGGAACACGCCGACGACGCCGGCTTCCTTGGCGCCCGCGAACAGCCGCGCATTCGCGGTCGCAGTGCCGCCGATTGCGACAGTGACGGGGTCGAGCAGATAGTCGGTCTGGTAGGTGTGGACGTTGCCGACCGGGTTCGATGAGAACCGCGCCTGCAGCCGTGCACCGGTGTCGGGCAGCAGCGCCGAAGCCCAGTATTTGTCGGTGATGCCGAGCCAGCCGTTGGTGACATTGTTGAAGTTCACCGTCTTGGCTTCGTCGACTTTCTTGTAGGCGTATTCCTGCAGCTTCTCGTCGCCGAGATAGCCGATCAGGCCTTCGTGCAGGATGTAATAGCCCGAGACCTGCGGGGCGCCGTGACGCGAGATCAGCGCGAACGGATAGAGCGTGACCGGCGCATTGCCGACATTGCTCACCTCGTCCTTGATCGTGAACAGATAGTGGTCGTCGACCGCGATGGTGCGGCGGAAAGTGAGGCCATCCCCATTGTCCCACTTCAACACCACGGGCGTGGGCGGCGTCAGGCTGCCGGACCCCTCCTGCTGCCAGACGGTCTGCGCATCGGGCATCTTCGCCGTGACACCGGTCGCCGCGACCCAGCCGAACTCGGCGTAATAGGGCTCAGCTGTGCCCGAGGGCGAATAGAGGATGATCGGCGGCGATTTCGGGTCCACCGTCTCGCGGAACTGCAGCAGCGCGATGTCGTCGATGCGGCCGCCCTTCAGCGACACGCTGCCGGAAAGCCGCGGCGTGTCGATCTTCACGCGCGGGCTGGAAGCGATCGCGGTGTCGCGGGCAACGACTGGCTGGCCGGGCTGGGTCGCGCCCGGGGTCGACGGCTGTGCGGGAGCGCCGGGCTGCGGGGCTGCGCCCGGCGTCGCCGACGCCGTCGGCTGCGGCGTGCCCTTCTGGAGCTCGGTCGCCTGCTGCTGGGCGCGCTGCTTCTCCATCGCCGGCACGTTGTAGAAATACTGCCAGGCGATCAGCACCAGGCCCGATAGAATGACGGCGAGGATGGTATTGCGATTGTCGGTCATCATCTAATGTCTCGTCATCAATCGGGTTTGCGGCTGGCGGCTGCAGCGGGGCCAGGATCTGGCCTTGAAGGATCTGGCCTTGAAGGAACTCGGCTTGAACCCGGCCTTGGACCGCGTCCCTTGTACGCCTGCCGCGAGGGCTTCGTGAGCGCCGTTCGGAGATCGTCGAGCATGGTGGCGAAGTCACGCGAGAGCGCGTCCCTCCGGCCGACCAGCACATAATCATGATGGGGCTGCATCGACACCGGGTCGAGCCGCTTCACCATTTCGCGAAGCCGGCGCCGGATGCGATTGCGCTCGGGGGCGTTGCCGTTCTTTTTGGTGACGGTAAAGCCGATCCGGATCGGGCCGCTGTCGTCGCGGCCAAGATTCTGGCGGCGGTCAAGGCTTTGCAGGACGAACGCGGGACTGTTCACCCGCGCGCCATTGGCAACGGCGAGGAAATCCGCCCGCTGCCTCAGCCGATCCATGATGAAATCCCAAAAAGGGGGTCTGGCTCAGGCGCTCAGACGCTTGCGGCCGCGGGCGCGGCGAGCGGCGAGGACCTTGCGGCCGCCGGCTGTGGCGAGACGGGCACGGAAACCGTGACGGCGCTTGCGCACCAGTTTGCTGGGTTGATAAGTCCGCTTCACGGGTTTTTCTCCGCTGACCGGGCAATTTGCCTGTAGAATTGATGATAAAGCCCGGAAGATGCTGCCCAAAACGAGCCTTTTTCGGCCCCAAGAGAGCCGCTCCCGGCGTCACACCGGGTCATCGCGGACAATTGCGCGGCTTATATGCGAGCGGCTTGTTTTCGTCAACGCCGCAAGAGCGCGCGATTCCGGTGAATATCGCTGCTCGCGCGGGGTTTTTAACCCTTGAGGTGGCGACTCGCCATATCAACGCTTACATCCCACCTTGGCAGATTAGCGATCCGTAATTTGACCGGACACCGGGGCGGGTCGCATCCTCCATCACCCAAGGCCAACAGGGGCGAATTTCGTGGCAGCGACAGATCGCCAGCCGGTCCAGGATCTGGATCAGCCGGACCAGCCGGCGACGCGGCCGCGTGGGGCGGCCGGGCTCGGCCTGTCCGGCAAGCTGCTGCTGCTCACCGTCCCCCTCGTGATGATCGCGGCCAGCCTGCTCTATGTGCCTGCGATCGCCAACTTCTGGGTGAACCGGCTCAACGACCGGGTCGCGGCGGCCAACACGGCCGCCCTCGTGCTCGACGCCGCCCCGCTCGGCATGGTTCCCGATTCGTTGTCCCGCGAGATCCTCAAGAGCATCAATGCCCGCGCGGTCGCGATCAAGATGGGTCAGCAGCGCCGGCTGCTCGCCAGCGACAATCTGCCGGCCGCGATCGAGCATGACGTCGACCTGCGCGACATGACCGCCTGGGAGGCGATCACCGGCTCGTTCCAGATGATGCTGGAGACCGGCAACCAGGCCATCCGCATCGTCGGGCCCGGCGTCGGCAATGCCCAGTTCGTCGAGATCGTCACCGACGAATTGCCGCTGCGGCAGCAGATGTACCGCTTCTCCCGCAACGTCGTGGTGGTCGCGCTGATCATCGCGGTGCTGACCGCGGGCCTCGTCTATCTCGTGCTGCATTACCTGTTCGTGCGGCCGATGCGGCGGCTGACCGCGAGCCTGGTCGGCTTCCACGAAAATCCGGAGAGTTCGGCGCGCATCATCGTCCCGAGCCAGCGCAGCGACGAGATCGGGGTCGCCGAGCGCGAATTGTCGGACATGCAGCGCGATCTGATGTCGATGTTGCATCAGAAGAGCCGGCTTGCCGCGCTCGGCCTCGCGGTGTCCAAGATCAACCACGATCTGCGCAATCTGCTGGCTTCGGCCCAGCTTCTGTCCGACCAGCTCGCCAGCGTGCCGGATCCGCGGGTGCAGCGCTTTGCGCCCAAGCTCGTGCGTTCGCTCGAGCGCGCCATCGCCTTTTGCCAGTCGACGCTGTCCTACGGCCGCGCCCAGGAGGCGGCGCCCGACCGGCGGATGATCCCGATCGAGCCGGTGGTGCTGGAGGTGCGCGAGACCGCGGGCCTCGCCTCCGATGCTGGAATCGTCTGGGTCGCCGCGATCGAGCGCGGGCTTGCGGTCGACGCCGATCCCGACCAGTTGTTCCGCGTGCTGCTCAACCTCGTTCGCAACGCGGCGCAGGCGCTCGAGAGCCATTCGGCGGGCGAGGGCAGCGCGCAGCAAATCCGGATCACCGGCAAGCGCGAAGGCGCGGTTGCCATTCTGGAAGTCTCCGACACCGGCCCCGGCGTGCCCCAAAGGACCCGGGATCACCTGTTCGAGGCGTTCCAGACCTCCGGCCGCCCCGGCGGCAGCGGTCTCGGCCTCGCCATCGCCGCCGAACTCGTCCGCGCCCATGGCGGCGACATCCATTTGGTCGAAGGCACCATTGGTGCCACCTTCCGGATCGTCATTCCCGACCGCCCGGTGGAACTCCTCTCCATCCGCAACGAGCGGGCGCGGGCGTAAGTCGGCCAGAGGCCGAGTTGCGTCTTCATTTTCAGGGGCCGTTCCCGACTATCTTCCGTCATTCCGGGCCTGGCCCTGCGGGCCATCCCGGAATGACGAGGCAACTGTCATCCCCCTGCAAAATCTCCCCATCCCGGCGCTTGCCAATCGCGGCAAGAGCGGTTAGTCAGAGCGCTCTTTCGCACCCCTCCGGCGTTGTCCGGAGGCTGCCTGCGGGCTCAGGCTCGCACTGTTCGCGAAAAACGCGCCCGTAGCTCAGCTGGATAGAGCATCAGACTACGAATCTGAGGGTCGGACGTTCGAATCGTTCCGGGCGCGCCATTTCTCGACGATCGACAATCCCGCCAAGATCTCATGCCCTGCTGCGGGCAAGCGGCGCATCAAGCCGTTTGCGGCGCGCGTGAGCCGCTCCGCCTGAACAAGCGCGCCTTGCCGCCGCGGAGCGATCAGGTTGATCCACCTCAATGCATCTCAGCCGTGCGGGAATATCCTTTGAACATGCAGCTATTCAATTCAACGAAGGACTACGGTGCGGTTGCGCAGGCGCTGCATTGGCTGACAGTGTTCCTTGTTGCTCTCGCCTGGGCGCTCGGGATTTTTGGCGATGTGCTGCCCAAAGGAGGGCCGCGTGAATCCGGACTGTTCGTTCACGTTTCTGCGGGAATAGCCGTGCTCGCCCTTCTCGTCGCGCGCCTGACCTGGCGGTTGGTTGATCCGTCTCCACAGTCGGAAGCGACCGAATTTGGCGACTGGATGGGACAGTGGCTGGATCCTGCCGCCCGGATCGCGCACTACAGCCTCTATGTGTTGCTGGTCGCGGTTCCCGTCGTCGGCATCGTGCTTCAGTTTGCGCGCGGCGATGCCCTGCCGCTGTTTGGTCTGGCCGAGATTCCTTCGCCTTGGCTGAATGATCGTGCCTTCGCCCGGAATGTGAAGGAGGTGCACGAAATTCTCGCCCATGCACTGGTGATTCTCGCAGCCTTCCACGCTGCCGCCGCGCTGGTCCATCACTGGATATTTCGCGATCGCACGCTCGTGCGAATGCTGCCTCACTCCGACAGATAGCGCGGGCGGCATTCTAGGCGCTTCAGGGATTATTTGGACATGAGCCGCCTTCGCGCGCATCCCGAAAATCATCTGGTCGATAGGATCGGATGGTTGAGAGCCGCCGTTCTCGGAGCCAATGACGGCATCATCTCCACCGCGAGTCTGATTGTCGGCGTTGCCGCGGCAGCCGCAACGCGAAACGACGTCTTGATCGCGGGAATTGCGGGATTGGTGGCCGGTGCCATGTCGATGGCAGCCGGCGAATATGTTTCCGTCAGTTCGCAGTCGGATACCGAGCAGGCCGATCTTGCGCGGGAAGCCAGGGAATTGAGCGAGAACCCGGCGTTTGAACTCGACGAACTTGCCGACATCTACGTCAAGCGCGGCGTCGACGGGCACTTGGCGCGGCAGGTGGCCGAGCAGTTGATGGCCAAGGACGCATTGAAGGCCCATGCACGCGACGAATTGGGAATCTCGGAAGTCACCGCAGCCCGGCCCATCCAGGCCGCGCTCGCGTCGGCGGCCATGTTCTCGGTGGGCGCCGCCATGCCCTTGCTGATGGTCGCCATATCCCCGGTCAACGCGCTGGTGCCGGTCGTATCCGCGGCATCGCTGGCCTTTCTCGCCGTGCTGGGGGCGATCGGCGCAAAGGCCGGCGGCGCCAACGTCCTGCGCGCCACCACTCGAGTGACGTTTTGGGGCGCGTTTGCTCTGGCGCTGACCGCCGGTATCGGAAAATTGTTTGGTACGGTGGTGTAGAATTCCGGCCGGGCGCCCGTCTCGAGAGCGCCGACAGCGATTGAATCCGGGACGCTCCGCGTGGGCAATCTGGCGACAGCCGTCCCGATTTTGGTCGCGCAACGAGGTCGATTGAATGCTTGCCGGCTTCCTGGTTCGAGCCCTGCTGGTCGTGTTGCCGGCGTTCGGTCTTGCCTTTGGCTTTGCCATTCCGCTGCTCGGACAGGCCGCGTGGCAGGATGGTGTCTGGGCGATGTTCACGATTCCGGTTCTGATCGTGCTCGTGTACGACATCGTCACGAGCCTGCGACGCGGTGAAGTCGGCCTCGATATCGTTGCAGCCTTGTCGATGGTTGCCGCCCTCGTCGTGGGGGAGGAGCTGGCGGCGATCGTCGTTGCCCTGATGTATGCCGGTGGGCAATTTCTCGAAGCCTTTGCCGAACGCCACGCGCGCGGCGAGATGACGGCGCTGCTGGCGCGGGTGCCTCGAACGGCCGTTCAGTATCGGGACGGCGGACTGGAAGAGGTGGCGCTGGACCTGATTGCGCCGGGCGACCGTCTGTTGATCCGGCAGGGCGATGTCGTCCCGGTCGACGGCGTGGTGGCCAGCACCCTCGCGGTGTTGGATCAATCCGCGCTCACGGGAGAGCCGATCCCGGTCCAGCAACATGCCGGCGACGAGGCGATGAGCGGATCGACCAACGCCGGCGACGCATTCGATCTCGTCGTATCGCGCCGTGCCGCCGAAAGCACTTATGCCAGCATCGTGCGCCTGGTCGAAGGCGCGCAGCGCTCCAAGGCGCCGATGTCGCGGCTTGCCGATCGCTTTGCGATGGTGTTCCTCGCGATGACCGTGCTGATCGCGGCCGCCGCCTGGTTCTTCACCGGCGATCCGGTCCGTGCGGTCGCCGTTCTCGTCATTGCGACGCCGTGTCCCCTCATTCTCGCTGTGCCGGTTGCCATCGTGTCCGGCCTGTCCCGGGCGGCGAGACATGGCATTCTGATCAAGGGAGGCAAGGCGATCGAAGCGCTCGCGCGCATCAATTCGCTGGTCCTCGACAAGACCGGCACTCTCACCGACGGCAGGGCGAAGGTCGTGGCCGTCAACGTATCGGCCAATGCCGATCCCGACGATGTGTTGCGCCTCGCAGCCTCGCTTGATCAAGCGTCCAAGCACATCATCGCCCAGACCATCGTTGCCGAGGCTCAGAGCCGTCAGCTCAAGCTCACCATCCCATCCAGCGTCGCCGAAACGCCGGGCGAGGGCGTCCAGGGCGTCGTGGAAGGGCAATCCGTCGCGGTCGGTGGTGTCAGGTTCGTAACCTCGAAATTGACGCAAGCCGTGGAGAATTCCGTCCAGCCGTCAAGGGATGCCGGCGCCGCCACTGTTGCCGTTGCAATCGACGGTCATATGGCGGGCGAGATCAGGCTGGCCGACGAGCTGCGGTCCGGCACACAATTTCTCCTTCAGCGTTTGAGAACCCTGGGAGTCCAGCGGATCGTTCTGGCAACGGGAGATCGCCGCGAGGTGGCCGAGGCGATCACTGCCGGTCTGGACATCGATTCGGTTCGTGCGGGGCTGACGCCGGATCAGAAGGTCCTGGTCGTGCTCTCAGAGCGGAAAAACGGCCCCGTCATGATGGTTGGCGACGGCGTCAACGACGCGCCCGCGCTTGCCGCGGCCGACGTCGGCGTGGCCATGGGAGCCAGGGGCGCTACTGCATCCGCCGAGGCCGCCGACGTCGTCATTCTGGTGGATCATCTCGACCGCATCGTGCCGGCGATCGAGATCGCCCGACGTTCCCGTTTCATCGCTTTGGAGGGTGTCTTTGCCGGAATGGGGCTCTCGGTCATCGGAATGGTGGCCGCCGCGCTGGGTTACCTGACGCCGGTACAAGGGGCCTTGATACAAGAGGCGATCGACGTTGCGGTGATCGTGAATGCGCTTCGGGCGCTCGGCGGCCGCTAACGAAGGCACCCCTCGTGGTCCATTCTGAATGGCGCGCCTGGTTCGAGGACCGGGGCGCAGCGGCATCGTTGCCATCAACGGCCCGCCAGCACCTCCTTGCACTTGGCCGCGAAGGCATTGAGGTATGAGCCGATCTCGCTCGCCAGCGCATCGGATCGATCGACATTTTGCAGGCTCATGTTCAATGCGTAGACCGGAAGCCCGTCGAGCACGATGGGCGTTGCGACGGCAAAAACGGCTGGCTGCCACGACACCGCGCAATAGCCGTCGCGTTCGACGGCGCTGATCGATGTCCTGACGTCCGCGAGCAGCGCCTTCGTGGCCGCAGCGCTGCGCCGTTTGAACAGTTTTAGCAATCGCTCGCGCTCGGTTTCCGCAATGCCCGCCAGATAGGCGCGACCGAGCGACGTCAACTCCATCGGCACCTGCTGCCCGGCGACCACGTTGCGCAGCGCCGCGCGGGGGCTGTAGCGGATCGATTCAAGATAGACCATCACGGTTCTGTCAGCGGTCGCTAACCCCACGTTCAGCCGGCGCTTCGCGGATTCCGCCCGCATCATGGCCCCGATCGCGTTGAGCGCGGGTGATCCCGTCCGCATCGCGTGGCCGATACTGATGACGGATGCGGCAAGGCGGTAGGTTCGCTCAGCGCGGACTTCGTCGAGCATCCCGGAGTTGACCAGCGTTCGTGTCAGCCGGCTGACCGTCGATCGCGGCAAACCGGTTCGCTCCGCAATCTCGCCGTTGCCCAGCGTGTCGACGCCGGGCCGGAAGGCCCTCAGGATTTCGACGCCCCTTTCGAGCGACCGGTTGCCATCAACCCCGCCCGCATATCTGCGCGCCTGCGCCATCTCCAGCCTCCCAGGAATTCCCGCTAAGCCATTTCCACTAAGTGGAATTAGGGGGATGTGCCTGATGGCGCAAGCCGATATAGGCACGGGCAAGAAGAATGCCCGGCCGCGCACGGCTCATTGAGGAAATGGCACGGCCTGAACGGCATTCGGGAGCCGACTCCAACCACGGAGCTTGCCATGGCCTATCAGCTCATCGAATTTTCCGCAGAAGCCGGTGTCGCGACGATCGCCTTCAACCGGCCGGAACGGCGCAACGCCATGAGCGACGAGATGCGCGCCGAGTTCGTCAATGCGCTCGAGACCGTCGCCCGCGACAAGGCGATCAAGGCCCTGGTGCTGACCGGGCGCGGCAATGCCTTCTGTGCCGGCGGCGACATCAGCGGGATGAAGCGGCGGCTCGAGTCGCCGCAGGGCGAAGTCGCATTCAACGGATGGAGCCGTCAGCAGGGCGTGCACCATGTGCAGTCGTTCCTGCTCGGCCTGCCGAAACCGACGATTGCCGCCGTCAACGGTGCCGCGGCGGGCCTCGGTGCGGACACCGCGCTTGCCTGCGACTTCGTCATGGGAACGGAACGATCGAAATTCACCTGGTCGTATATCAAGCGAGGCCTGATACCCGATGGCGGCGGCCTGTATTTCCTGCCGCGCCGGGTCGGGCTTCCCAAGGCCAAGGAGCTGATCTTCACCGGGCGCATGATCGAGGCCGACGAAGCGCTGTCGCTCGGCATCGTCGATCGCAAGGTGGCCTCGGCTGAACTGCTCCCGGCAGCGCAGGCCTGGGCAGCCGAACTGGCTCAGGGATCTCCCACGGCGCTGGCGCTGGGCAAGAAGATCCTGAACGAGACCTTCGAGCGTTCCGCACATGACATCTTCAGTCTCGGCAGCCAGGCCCAGGCCATCTGCTACACCAGCGCAGAGCATCGGGACGCCGTGACGGCGTTCCTCGCGCAATCCGCGTCAAAGGATTGAGCGATGGATGCGATCGAACGCCTGATCCGGCCGCGCAGCGTCGCAATCATCGGCGCGTCGGCAGACCCGAGCAAGACGGCGGGGCGGCCGGTCTCCTATCTCCAGAAGCACGGCTTTGCGGGCAAGATCTATCCCGTCAATCCGAAGGTCGCGGACATCGGCGGTCTGGCTTGTTACGCCGACATCGCTTCGCTGCCTGAAGTGCCTGATGTCGGCATTGTCCTGCTTGGCGCGGAGCGCGCGCATATCGCGGTGCGCCAATTGTCCGAGCGAGGCGCTGCGGCGGCGATCGTTCTTGCCAGCGGCTACACCGAGGCCGGCGCGGACGGCGCCGAGCGCCAGAAGCAGCTGATGGAAGCCGCCGGATCCATGCGCCTTCTCGGGCCGAACACGATCGGCCTCGTCAATCTCACCGACAATATCGTGCTTTCGGCATCCGGCGCCCTGGCGATGGATCACTTCCCGCTAGGTGCGATCGGGCTGGTCTCGCAAAGCGGGGGCATTCTCGGCGCCTTGTTGTCGCGCGCCGCGGCGCGCGGGGTCGGGCTGTCCAAGCTGGTGTCGACCAGCAACGAAGCCGATCTCGAGCTCGCGGATTTCATCGACTTTCTCGCCGACGACAGTGCGACCAGAGTCATTGCGCTCTATATCGAGGCGATCCGCAATCCGGCTCGCTTTCGCCAGGCGGTCCTCAGGGCGCGCCGCGCCGGCAAACCCGTCGTCGCCTTCAAGATCGGGCGATCGGAGGCGGGTGCAAAGGCCGCCGTCTCGCACACCGGGGCGCTTGCGGGTTCCGACCGCATGTACGACGCCTTGTTCAGGCAACTCGGCGTGATCCGCGCCAAGACGTTTGATGACCTGCTCGACATTCCCGCGGCCCTTGCGGCGGGGCGCAAGCTGTCCGGCAGGCGTGTGGCGATTCTCACCTCGACCGGCGGCGCCGGCACGATCGTGTCCGATAGTCTCGGCGTGGCCGGCTTTGCAACGCCCGCGCCCGACACCGAGACGTCAGCGCAATTGCGTAGCCTTCAGTCGGGATCGCACGCCACGCTCGATCGCAATCCGATCGACGTGACCTTGGCCGGTTTGCAGCCGGATCTGCTCCGCGCCGCAATCCGCATCCTGCTCGCAAGTCCCTCCTACGACGCGCTGACCATTATTGTCGGCTCTTCAGCCGTGGGATCGCCAACTTTGATGGCCGATGCCATCCACGACTGCCTGCCGATGAGCGACAAGCCCGTCATTGCCTATGTCAGTCCCTACGCGCCCGACGTGGTCTCCGTCCTCACCCGGCGAGGCGTTCCGGCCTATACGTCCGCCGAGAGCTGCGCTGGTGCGCTCGACGGGCTCTTGCAGGCCGGAGTGCCGGAACAGGTCCGGACATCCGGCTCGATCGAGCCGGCGGCCGATATCAGCGACTTCCCGGCGGGATCGCTGGATGAAGCACAGGCCAAGGCGCTGTTCGCCCGTTTCGGCGTTCCCATCGTGGTCGAGAAGGTGGTCGCAACGTCAAGCGAAGCGGAGCAGGCGGCGCGCGACCTCGGTGGCCGGGTCGTGCTCAAGATTCTCTCGCGCGAGATCGCGCACAAGAGCGATGTCGGCGGCGTCGCGGTCAACCTGACCACTGATACGATTGGCGGCCGCCTGACCTTGATGGCGGACGAGGTCGAGGCCAGGACGGGCAAGCGAGCCGAACGCTTCCTGGTTCAGGAAATGATCTCAGGCGGCGTAGAAATCATTCTCGGGATGCATCGCGATCCCTTGGGGACAGCGATCCTTCTCGGAATGGGCGGCGTCTCCGCCGAACTGTTCAAGGACACGACGATGCGTCTGCTTCCACCGGAAGGCGGCCTCGGCTTGTCCGAGGCTCGCGCGATGGCGCGCGATCTCGTCATGTGGCCGTTGCTGGACGGTTTTCGTGGCCGGCCGAAATGCGATGTCGAAGCCCTCGCGGAAACGATCGTCGCTTTCTCTCGCATGGTTGCGCAACTCGGCGACCGCCTCGCCGAGGCTGAAATCAATCCGGTTTTCGTGCTGCCGGCGGGCCAGGGCGTGAAGGCGGCGGACGGATTGGTTGTTCTCAATGACTGAACAAAATCGGATGGAGCTCCAGATGGCCATTGGCGGAATCATCAATCACGACGGCGCTTGCGGGACGGGTTTTGCCGTGCGGCGCTGGCTGAGCCTCGCCATCCTCGTCGGCGCAGTCATGCCAATGGTCACGGGGCTTGGCGTAGCGCCGGCGCGCGCCGAATATCCCGAGAAGATCGTCAAGATCGTGGTGCCCTTCGCCGCGGGCGGCGGCACCGACATCATCGCGCGAACGACCGCGCAGGAAATCCAAACGGACCTCGGCAAAGCCGTCATCATCGAGAACAAGCCCGGCGCCGGGACCATCATCGGCACCCAGACGGTCGCCACGAGCGAGCCCGACGGCTATTCGCTGCTGATGGCGACCTTCGCCCACGCGGTCAACCCGAGCCTGTACAACAAATTGCCGTTCGACCCGCACAAGGATTTCGCGGCGGTCTCGCTGATTGCGCGATCCTTCAACATCGTCGTCGTCAACCCTGCATCCAAGATCAACTCGATCTCCGATCTGATCGCTGAAGCCAAGGCCAATCCGGGCAAGCTCAATTTCGGGACGTTCGGCACCGGTACTTCGGCCCATCTCGCAGGCGAGCTGTTCAATGCGATGGCGAAGGTCAAGATGACGGCGGTGCCCTACAAGGGCGCGGCGCCTGCGATCAGCGATCTCCTGGGCGGGCAGATCGACGTGATGTTCACCACCGTGGCGAGCGCGGCCTCGCTGGTGTCCGCGGGCCAGCTCCGGGCGCTGGCGGTCACATCCGCCGAGCGTTCGACCGCGTTTCCGCAGTTGCCGACCGTCGCGGAGGCGGGGGTGCCCGGCTACGCTGCCGAGTCGTGGTACGGATTGTACGCGCCGGCCAAGACGCCCGCTCCCGTGATTGCACGCTTGAATCGGGCGGTCGCAAAGGCTGTTCAGTCCGGTGGTTTCAAGCAGCTCGAGGCGAACGAAGGCCTCATCATGGTGGGGGGCTCCCCGGAACAGCTCGATCGCTATGTCGGGCAGGAAGAGGAGCGCTGGCGCAAGCTGGTCAAGGACGCGAATATCGAGGTGCAATAGGCTCCGTTCGACACTCCACATGCGGACAGCGTCAATTTGCTGTCTCGTTATTTCTCTCTGCTGGCGGCAGTGGGACGCGCTACGGAGATGCAGCAGGGCCATCTTCGTCGGCCGTCCCACTGCTCCGGTTCGCGAACGGAGCAAGCCGCGACTTGCATCGCGCGCAACATGCTTGCGCCTGGCGCGATAGGCAGCGGATCAGGCGCTGAGCGATAATTGCATCGCATCATGCGGGGCGCTTTTTCCGTCTCCGGTGTGCTCCGCTTGGCCGGGTGGAACGTGACTGGGCGCGATCGGGCGCCATTGCCTGAATTGAACTGATTTTGCGGCCGCGGTGCCGTCCAAGTTGCCGAAGGGGCACCGATGACGACGACAGCGGCCGGTTGGGCGGCCACCGGACTCGAGCGGGACAGCGGTGAGGGGTTGTCCAGCGTCGATCATTCCAGCGTGACGGCTGATCGGGCGCAGCGGATCGCAATTCAGCGTCGGCACGCGCGAGTTGTGCTCGGCTCGGTGTCGATTGCCGCGCTGGCCCTCTCGTTCGTGATCGCCGTCTTGACGACGGCGAAGGCTCAGGCGCAATCGGCGACCGGCGGTACCGGGGGTACGGGTTTCAGCACCAGCAACGTCGACGTCACGGGCGGGAGTGGCGGCGCGGCCGGCACTGCCGGCCAAAACGGCTTCGGCTTCGGTGGCCTCGGAGGCTCGGCCGGAACATCTGGATCTCCCAACGGTGGCACCGGCGGCCCCGGTGAGGCGAGTTTCGGCGGGGCTGGTGCCGGCGGCGGCGGAGGCGGCGCCAATGGTCCGTTCCCGGACCCGGGCACCCCATTCACGTCGATTGGCGGTGATGGCGGCGTCGGCGGCGCTGGCGTCAACGGTGGTATCGTGTCCAGCGGCGGAGGCGGTGGCGGCGCGGGCGGCGATGCATCACGGTTCGGGTCCTTCGGCGGCGTGACCTTCATCCTGACCCAGCGCTTCGGCGGCAACGGGGGCAATGGCGGAGCAGCCACCCTTGCCAGCGGCGGCGGCGGGGGTGGCGGCGGCGCGGGCGTAGTGTTCCTGGACCCGGGCACTCTCGAGATCTTCCACAACGTGACCGGCGGTGCGGGCGGCGCCGGCGGGATTGGCGGAAGCATCGGCACCGGCGGCACCGGCGGCACGGGCACCGGCGGCGCTGTCGGCGGTAATGGCGGGGCCGGAGTTGGCGGCGGCGGCGGTGGTGGCGCAGGCATTGTCCTGGAGCAGGGCGGCAGCCTGATCATCGACAACGGGATGTTCATTCGTGGCGGCGCCGGCGGTGCGGGCGCGCAAGGAGGCGCCGGCGGCGCGGGGATCGTCGGCGGTGCCGGTGGCAACACCTCCGTCTCGGTCAAGGGCGGTTTCGTCATCGGCGGCCTTGGTGGCGACGGCGTGACGCGCGCCAACGCCATCTCGCTGTTCGGCGACAACAACCGCGTGGAAGTGCAGGCGCACCCGATCTTCGGCGCCAGCCTCTTTACCGGTAACGTCGCGGTGTCCGGCGGCGGCACCAACAACGTCCTGGCGCTCGGCGGCGCCGTCGATGCCGATTTCGACGTCTCGCAGATCGGCGCCACGAAGCAATATCGCGGCTTCGACACCTTCGAGAAAACGGGATCGGGCACCTGGACGCTGTTCGGCGCCGGCAACCAGAACTGGTCGGTCACATCGGGCGTGCTGAGGGGCGACACCAGCAGCCTCGCGGGACACGTGACCTTCGCCAGCGGCGCGGGCAGCCGCAGCGTCACCTTCGATCAGAATTTTGCTGGGACCTATGGCGGCACCATTTCCGGAGACGGCACCTTCACCAAGGTCGGCACCGGCACCGTGACGCTGACGGGAACGCATAGCTATACCGGCGGCACGACGATCCAGGCCGGCATTCTGCAGATCGGCGATGCGACCCATGTCGCCTCGATCCCCGGGGCCGTCACGGTCAATGCGGCCGGCGGGCTCGATCTCGTCAACGCCGACACTGCCGGCATCACCACCATCGCCAATGACGGGGTCACGCGCTTTCTCGGCAACGCCAGCGCCGGCCATACGGCGATCAGCAACGGCACCAATGGCAAGGTCGATTTCAGCGGCAGTACTGGTCCTGCCGGTGACGGCAAGCTCGCGGTGGGATCGATCGCGGGCGCCGGCCATTTCTTTCTCGGCAACCGCGAGTTCGCCGTCGGCGGAAGCGGCACATCGACCACCGTCAGCGGCCTGATCTCCGACGGCAATTCCGCGGGTGGCGGCGCCAGCGGCGGTTCGCTGGTGAAGATCGGCGCGGGCACGCTGACGCTGACGGGTGCGAACACCTACACCGGCGGTACGACGATCGCGGCCGGCGCCCTCTCGGTCGCGGCCGATGCCAATCTCGGCGGGGCCTCCGGCGCACTCACCTTCACCGGCGGCACGCTGGTCACCACCGGCAGCTTCGACACCGCTCGAACGGTGTCGCTGCCGCAGGCCGGCCGCTTCGACGTCGCCGCCGCAACCACGCTCGGCCTGACCGGAGCGATGACCGGCAGCGGAGACCTGATCAAGCTCGGCGCCGGCACGTTGCGGCTCGACAATGCCGCCAACGCCTACGGCAACACGCTGGTTCAGGCCGGCACGCTGATCGGCCATGCGGGCTCGATCTCCGGCCATATCGGCAATGCCGGCACGGTCGTTTTCCAGCAAGCCGCCGATGCGAGTTTTGCCGGCGACATCCAGGCGCTGAACGGCTTGCGCGGCAGCATGGTCAAGCAAGGCGCCGGCGTGCTGACGCTGGGCGGCATCTCCGCGCTCGACTGGACAATCACGGCAGGCGGGCTGGTGACGGCGGCGGACCGCTTCGGCGGCAACGCGGCGATTGGCGCGGGCGCGTCCCTGACCTTCGACCAGACCGCCAATGCGTCCTATGCCGGTGCGTTGTCGGGACAAGGCAGCTTCCACAAAGGCGGCTCAGGCGCGCTCAACCTGACCGGCAATTCCTCCGCCTTCACCGGCACGACAATCGTCGATGCCGGCCTGTTGTCGATCAACGGATCGCTCGCCAATTCCGCCGTCACCGTCGCGAGCGGGGCTTCGCTTGGCGGCAACGGCACCGTCGGCGACACTGTCGTCTCGGGCACGGTTACGCCCGGCAATTCGATCGGCACGCTGCATGTGGCCGGCAACGTCACCTTCAACGCTGGCTCGACCTACAAGGTCGAGCTGAATGTGGCTGGGCAATCCGACCGCGTCGACGCCACCGGTTCAGCCGCGATCAATGGCGGCACGGTGCAGATTGCCAATGTGGCGGGTTCCTATGGGCTTGGCGCCCGCTACACCATCGTAACGGCTAGCGGCGGTGTCTCGGGTACGTTCGCAAGCCTGACGGCGCCGTCGACTCGATGGGCGCCGTTCCTCGCCTTCGGCCTGAGCTACGATCCGAATGCCGTCTATCTGGATGTGACGCGTAACGCCGTGTCCTTCGCGTCGGTTGGTCAGACGCGGAACCAGATTGCCACGGCTGGCGGGCTCGACAGCCTGCCGCTGTCGAGCGCGCTGGTGAACGCCGTTGCGCAGCTTGATACGCCGTCGGCCCGCAACGCCTTCGATGGGCTCTCGGGCGAGTTGCACGCGTCGGTCGGCACGGCGCTGGTCGAGGGCAGCGGCTTCGTTCGCGACAGCGCCACGAACCGCATCCGCGCGGCCTTCGGTGCCATCGGTGCATCGCGCGCGCCCGTCATGGCCTTGGCCGATCCGGCAATGGCCTACGCGTCGATCGAGCCCAAGGCGGCCGCGAACACAGCCGTGCCTGCGACCACCGAGCGCTTCGCGCTGTGGGGACAGGGCTTTGGTGGCTGGGGCCATACCGGCGGCGACGGCAATGCGGCCCGCCTCAACCGCTCGACCGGCGGCTTCGTCGCCGGTGGCGACGCGCCAATCCTCGAAACCTCGCGCCTCGGCATGATGGCCGGCTACAGCCGCACCTCCTTCGACGTGAGGGATCGCGCCTCGTCGGGCGCGAGCGACAATTGCCATCTCGGGCTCTATGGCGGCACGCAATGGGGCAATGTCGGTCTCCGCGCGGGTGCGGCCTATACCTGGCACGACATCTCGACCGGCCGCTCCGTGGCGCTC
Organism: Bradyrhizobium sp. A5; assembly: GCF_042076515.1. NCBI lineage: Bacteria > Pseudomonadati > Pseudomonadota > Alphaproteobacteria > Hyphomicrobiales > Nitrobacteraceae > Bradyrhizobium > Bradyrhizobium sp. A5. The sequence continues at coordinate 553,653 of NZ_CP148990.1, forward strand.
CCCGGCTTCAGCGACAGCCTGAAGGCTGGCTACCGGGCCGGAACGGCGCAACTGTTCGGTGAGCTCGGCTACGGCATCCGCGCCGGCAGATCCGGCGTCGAGCCCTTCGTCAATCTGGCTTACGTGAACCTGCGCACCGACGGCTTTGCCGAGACGGGCGGCGCGGCGGCGCTGAGCGGCAACGGCAGCAGCACCGCCGTCACCTTCAGCACCCTGGGTCTTCGCGCCTCGACCGACCTCAGGCTGGGCGGCATGAACCTGACCGCGCGCGCCACGCCCGGCTGGCGTCATGGCTTCGGCGACACGGTGCCGCTGTCGACCCTCATCTTCGCCGGCGGTTCATCCTTCACGGTCTCAGGCGTGCCGATCGCCCGGGATGCGCTGGTGCTCGATGCCGGACTTGACGTCGCCATGGGGCGGAACGCCACGTTCGGCATCTCCTATGGCGGACAGTTCGGCCATCACGCCACCGACCAGAGCCTCAAGGGCAGCCTCGCGGTCTCGTTCTAGCACCGGCCCGGTCATATTCCCGCGCCCGCGCCTCCGGCCGCCGTAACCGCCGGTTAACCATGGATATTTACGGTGTATCAAGCCTCTGAACCGGGGCTGTCAGTTGATTTTGAGTCCAAATCCATGGCGTTCGGTCGAAGCGCATCTCCGCGAAGCATCGCCCCGACGGAGCCTGCGGCTTCGTGGGAAGCGCCGCGGGCTGCGATGGACATGCCCGACGGCAATGGCCCCGCGCTGATCAAGGGATCGCTGACCCTCTCCGGCGCGCTCGCGTTCCTGCGCGACAACGGCCGCCGCATCCTCACGCTGGCGCTGGCGCTGTTCGCGCTCGGCGTCATTATCCTTATGGTTCTTCCGGTCCGGTATGCCGCAACGGCCCTGGTCGTCGTTGATCCGCGCGAGCTGCGCGTGACCTCGGATCAGGACGTGCTGCCGGGCATCGGCCAGGATGCCGCGGCGCTTCAGAGCCAGATCGAGATCGCCAAATCCGACGGCTTTCTCCGGCCCTTGATCGAGAAGCTCAAGATCGCGGACGACGAGGACATCGCGGGCGGTCATACCGACATGACGCGCCTGCTCGAGAAATTCCGCAGCCGCCTCGACATCTCGCGCCGTGGGCTTACCTACGTCATCGCCATCTCGTTCACCTCGAACAGCGCGGACCGCGCCGCCTACTATGCCAATGCCATCGCTGAGGCGTTCGCCGCGAGCCAGGGCCGCGTCCGCACCGAGGCCACGGACGAGGCGGCCGACTGGCTCAAGGACCGGCTGAAGGCATTGAACGAGCGCCTGCGTGCGTCGGAAGATGCCGTCGCGGCCTTCCGGCTCGAGCACAAGATCCTCAATGCCGGCAAGGATTCCACCACCCAGCAATTGCGGGTGACGGACATCAACCAGCAGGTCTCCGCCGCGCGCGCGCGCACCGAGGAAGCCAAGGCGCGTTACGAGCAGGTGCAGCGCGATCTCAAGGCCAATGTCGAAGGGCCCGTGAAGCAGGACCTGTTGAGCATGCTGCGCGCGCAGCGCTCGACCCTGAATGACCAGATCGCGCAGAAGAAGGCGGTGTACGGCGACCGCCACCCTGATCTTGCGATCTCCTACAGCCAGCTGGCCGACATCAACAGGCAGATCGAGGTCGAGCGGAAGAAGAACATCGACACCGCGAAGTCCGAATACGAATCGCAGCTGGAGCAGCAGAACGCGCTGGAGAAGCAGCTCAAGGCCATCGAGACGCAGATGCTGGTCGACGGCCAGGCGCTGGTGAAGCTGCAGGAGCTGCAGCGCGATGCCGACGCCAACAAGAACATCTACGAGCAGTTTCTGTCGCGGTTCAAGACCACCAACGAGCAGCGTCAGCTGCAGAGCTCGCAGACCAAGGTCGCGTCGCCCGCGATTCCGCCGCTGCGCTCGACCCGTCCGCCGCTCGCTTTGCTGCTTGCCGCGCTCGCGATCGGCTCGCTGTTGACCTCGACCGCCGCCGTTGCGGCGATGGGAAGCATGCCTGACGGGGCCGAGCCTGCGGAGGCGCCTGTTCAAACGCCCGCACGAGCGGAAGTGATCAGCGTGCCCCATCGGCAAGCTTCGCCCTCGGCGCCCGCCGCGCGCCAGCCCGAGGCGATGCCGAATCTCCCTGTCTGGGCCCGCATTCCCGATCTGGCGTCCGGCGTCGCTCCAGGCACTGTCTGGCAACGACCTGCCACCGCCACGGCCGAGCTCGATCTTGGCGCTTACCTGCGTCCGCTGCTTGAACGGATCGATCGTGCGCCGGTGCGCGGCTGCAAGGTCGCCCTTGTGCTGTCGGTCGGCAAGAGCGCCGGCGGCAACACCGTTGCGCGCTCCCTCAATCGTGCGGCGGTCAATCGCGGCATGATGAGCGTGCTGATCCGGCTGCAGCCGGAATTCGCCGGCGCCCAGCCTCCTGTCACCGAATGGCAGGATGGCTCGACCACGGCAGGACTTCAGTCGATCGACGAGCTGCTGAGCGCCGGCCGCAAGGCCGATGCGCGACCGGAGGACGACATTCGCTCGGAATTCGATCTCATCATCGTCCATGCGGGCAACCTCGCCTTGCAACCCGACGCCATCGCGCTGGCGGCGCATGCGGATCTGATCATCCCGGTCGCGCGCGCCGGCGAGCTCGGGTCGGCGGCGATGCGGCGGGTCACCGCGGCGCTGGCGAGGTACAACACCGTGCCGACCGGCCTCGTCGTCAATCATGCGCCCGCGGGCTCTGCGGTTCCTCATCCCGACGGCGGCGCATTGAGCCGGGCGATCTGACAATGACGACCTCGCGCGGTCGTCTGCTCCTTGCCGCGATATTGCTTTCGCTATCCATGCCACTGGCATCGGCCGACACTTGCGTGCCTGTGCCGCAGACGGTTGCGCCGGACAGGCTCGCCGCCTTGTCGCGCGGTTTCAATGCCGACGGCTGGATCAACGGCGAACGATCCGCGCCTCCCGGCCGCGAACTGCTGATGCAGCTCCGCAAGGCGGGCATGAGCCATGTCCGGCTGCCGGTGCCCGCGGAGCGCGTGATGCTCCGCTTTGCTGCAAAGGCCGAACGCGACGAGACGCTGCGTGTGCTCGACACGGCGTCGAAGCAGCTGACAGCGCTCGGCTACTCCGTCTCGGTCGATCTGCATCCGGGCGAGCGCTTCAATCGCCTGCACAAGGACGCTCCCGACGCGGCGCTGCGCGAGATGAAGGATGCGTGGAGCGGGCTCGCCGACATCATTCGGGCCTATCCCGCCGATCGCGTCTTCGCCGAGCTGCTCAATGAGCCCGATGTCGAAGCGAGCCGGTGGCAAAAGGAGGTCGAAGCGCTCGCCGCCTTCGTTCGCCAATTGCTCCCCGCGACCACGCTCGTCGTCGGGCCGGTCAACTGGCAGCGCGCGGACTCGCTTCCGCAATTTCGCCCGTTGCCGGATCCGAACGTCGTCTACGCCATCCACGTCTACGATCCCATGGTGTTCACCCATCAGGGCCACTGGGATGCGCAGGATCCGCTGCACGACATCATCGATTTGCCCTATCCGATCAGCGCGAGCGATCCCGCCGTCCAGATGCTCCGCCACGACTTGCAGGCGAGGGGCGCGACCAAGGCGCTCGGCATGCTCGACACCGCGATTGCCATTGCCAGGGACAAGCCGAGCGTCGATCAATGGCTTGAGCCCGCGGTCGCATGGCAGCAGCAATTTGCGCGGCCGCTCATCGTCAACGAGTTCGGCGTGCTGAAAGCCGGCGCGCCCCGCGACAGCCGCCTGCGCTGGCTGGCATCGGTCACCGCCTATGCCAGGGCGCATTGCTGGGGCTGGACGCATTGGGAGCTGGCGCAGGGATTCGGCCTCGTCGACAGCAGCACCGGCAAGCCCGATCCCGGCGTGATGCGGGCGCTGCTCGGGGCGAGCAAGCCGGGCAAGCGATGATGCCGGTTCGCTATCGTTAACGAATCCTTACACATCCCATAGCTATCGTGGCCCCCGCGCTACGCCAAAGGACGAGTTATGAGTGGCGGGACCTCACTGCGATATCAGACCGTGCAGGCCGGCATGTCCGAGCCATCGCCTTTGCGCGATGCGGTCCCGACGCTTCTGATTGCAGTTGCGACGATCGGCTTCGTTCCGCTTCTGCACGTGGCGAGCCCGGTGCTGTCCCTCACCGTCGAAGTCCTCGTCGCAATCGCCATTGTGCTGGCGGTTCCGACCTACGCGCCGCTGATTGCGATCTTCGTCCTGTTCTTCCAGAACCTGTTCGTCTCGATCCTGTCGCCGCTGGTGTCGATCCCGTCCGAACTGGACTTCATCAAGGGCTATAATTTCCTCGTCTGCTCCGTGATGTGGCTGACGACGTTCGGCTTCTACGTGTTCGGCCAGCGGAGACAGTCGGCCGAAATTATCAGGATCATGCGATGGGGTGTCCTCACCCTCGCCGTGGTCGCGCTGTATTTCGCGATCGGCTTCGTCCAGAACGGGCAGGCGGCATCGGTCTATTTGCGCAACATCGTGCTGCCGCTGTTCCTGTTTCAACTCTCGCTGCTGACCGCAGCGACCTTCGAGGTGCGCGCCACGCCGTTCCTGGTGACGCTCGCGGTCATTCTCGTCATCTGCGGCTATGTCGAGTTTGCGTTCCGCGACGTCTGGCTGGCCATTACCAACGGCTACACGTTCTGGGGCTTCGACGAGCTGAAGGCGACCCATTCGGGCGTCTGGGAAGCGCAGATGCGGGCCACCGGAAACGTGCCGGTCGACCTCAAGGATCGCTTCAGCTTCGACTTCCTGAACACGCCCCTGCTCGAAGGTTTCGGCCTGTCGAAGATCCTGCGCATCCACGGGCCGAACATGAGTGCGATCAGCTTCGGCTACGGCATCGCCTTCTTCGGGCTGTTCCTGTTTTCGGTCGGACGCCCCTTCCTGGCGCTCGCGGCGCTGCCTCTCTTGATCCTGTGCAGCGTCAAGGGCGCGCTCATCACGGTGGTGTTCGTGGTCGCGGCCTGGATCTCGACCCGCATCCTCGGCGCGGTGGTGACGCTGGTGCTCGGCCTGCTGGCCCTGATGGTGTTCGCGGCCGTCGCGATCCGTGTCGGCTTGCAGATCGGCGACTATCACGTCATCGGCCTGATGGGCGGCTTGAACGGCTTCCTTGAAAAGCCGTTCGGCCGCGGTCTCGGCATCGGCGGCAATTTGTCCGACGGCTATTTCTCGATCGACTGGAGCGCGGCGCAGGCGGCCGGAACGATCGACGGCGCGGTCGAAAGCGCGATCGGCGTGCTGATCTACCAGATGGGCATCGCCGCCCTCGTGCCGCTCGGTTTCTATTTCGCCATGGCGCTCAAGGCCTGGCGCCTCTACGCATCCTCGGGATTTCTGACCCAGGGCCTCGCCGGCTTCGGCGTCATGGTCGTGCTGCTCAACGGCCTGTTTCAGGAGGAGGCCCTGTTCGCGCCGCCGGCGCTGGGTCTGATGCTCTCGCTGACGGGGCTCGTGATCGGAAGCCAGATCAGGATGCAGACGGTGGTCGTGCCGGAGCAAGAGCCGGAGGCGCTCACGCGCTACCAGCCGGCGACGTAGCGCGCATCAGCTCACCTGCCGATGGTGACCCAGTCCTGCGCCTTTTTCCGCCATTCCCTGTCGAAACGTGCGGCGAGGTCCGTGGCTGCGTCGCGCGAGAATAGCTGTTCGATGGTCGAGATCCCGACCTCGTCGATCTCGGGAATGTCGGCATATCCGAGGTTGGCGAGCCGCTTGGCGAAAGGCGGATGCGTCGAATCGGGATCGTGCTCACGACTCAAACCCGCAGCAGCAGCGGCGATCATCGGTCCTGGCGCCCGGATATCCGCGAGCTGCTTGACGATCCGCTCGATGGGCGGGCGTGGTGCATGGATCGCGCCCAGTATCTCTTTCTCGAGAGGAGCGAACACCAGATCGGTGAGGCGTGTTCCGCAAGCTTCGACCAGCACGAGGGCGCGGGCCGTCTCGGCGCGGCCAACCTGCTCGGCCGCGCCGAGATCGGCATGAAGCTCGTTCTCCCGCGACAGCGCGCGATACTCCTTCTCGAGCCATTCGAGCATGGAATGGAGCAGCGCCCGTATGACGCGCCCGGTGATGGTCCATTCCGGATTGGCGTAGAGAAAGACATTCTCGGAAGCCGCGATGAAATCCGCAAGTTTGATGCTTCCCGAGGTGTGCCGAAGCCGGGCGTGTGCCACCTCGTGGGCAACGACGGCACGAACCGCGCGCTCGTCCAGGACGATGAGCATCGGCAACCCGACGGTCATCGTGACGTGTTGCCCAAACAGCCCGGCATATCGGCTCACTTCGCCAATCGAGGCATTGAAGTCGGTGTTGATCAGCAGGGTGCGCCGGGATCGGACGAAACTGCGATCGAGCTCCTTCCACATGGCCCAAAGGCCCGGAGCGATCTCCTCGTTGGCCTCAAAATTCCCATGCTTGCGCGAGGGCAGAAGCAGGAGGCCGATCGCAAGTGCCAATGCGCCCAGGAAGATTGAGAACACGACCGGTGCCGTGACCAGCGCGGTGATCGTGTAGCGATCCATCGCCATCAGCCAAATAGCCATGATCACGCAGGCCAGTGCGACGGCCGGAAGCACGGCGTAGCGGCCGAGACACAGGATGATTTTCAGGACAAGCCGCTTCATCCGCGTTTTGACGGTGGACTGGCCCGGTCAGGCCTTGCCGCACGAGGCGCTGCTCTGACGAAGGCTGGCGACGTCGGCGCGGCCCTGGCCTTCGGTGACCTGAATCAGCGTGACCGCGCCAGGCGTCACAATTCCCATCTGCGGCTGGGCGGAAAGATAGGTGGTGCTGCCGGCGCGCAGCTCGAGGCTCACCTTCTCGCTTCCTTGCCCGAACAGATTGGTGCTCAGAGGAAGATTGTTGACGGCGACCTCGTGGCGGCCCGGAGGCAGGTCGCACGAGACGAACCCCGCGGCCTGGCTGCCGCCAATCACGCGTCCGTCGACGGCGTAATTGGGCATGACCGCAAATCCCAGGGCCGACGAGCGATAGACCACCAAGCGTGCAGTATTTGACTTGACGTTGTCAGTCAGAGCCGCGTCACCCAACTGCCCCGATGCGCACCCCGCAAGCAACGTGGCCACGGCAAAGATTCCCACCAACCCGCGCATTCCAGCCCCAAATTGATTCCAATCGTCCCCGGGGACAATATTGGACAGGGTGGTGGCTCAAGTCAATCACGACCAAAGGTCGTGCAGCGTTGCACGCTCACCGCCACCCCAGCGCCGGCGCGACGTGCTTCAGGATCGCCTCGATCGTATGCGCGCAATAGTCGACGCCCAACTGGTTCGGGATCGTCAGCAGCAGCGTGTCCGCTTCGGCGATCGCCTCGTCCTGGCGCAGCTGCGCGATCAGCGCATCCGGCTCGGCCGCATAACTCCGGCCGAAGATCGCGCGCGTCTGCGGATCGATGAAGCCGATCTGGTCTTCGCCGCCGCGCTCGCCGCCGAAATAGGCGCGGTCGCGGTCGTTCATCAGCGCGAAGATGCTACGGCTGACGGAGATGCGCGGCTCGCGGCTGTGGCCGGCCTCCTTCCAGGCGGCGCGATAGGCACGGATCTGGGCGGCCTGCTGCACGTGAAAAGCTTCGCCGGTCTCGTCGTTCTTCAGCGTCGAGCTCTGCAAATTCATGCCGTGCTTTGCCGCCCACACCGCCGTGGCGTTCGAGCCGGCGCCCCACCAGATCCGTTCACGCAAGCCCGCGGCATGCGGCTCGAGGCGCAAGAGGCCCGGTGGGTTCGGAAACATCGGCTGCGGATTCGGCTCCGCAAAACCCTCGCCGCGCAACAGGTCGAGGAACACTTCCGCATGGCGCCGGCCCATGTCGGCGTCGTTCTGGCCCTCGGCCGGGCGATAACCAAAATAGCGCCAGCCGTCGATCACCTGCTCGGGCGAGCCGCGGCTGATGCCGAGCTGGAGCCGCCCGCCGGCGATGAGGTCGGCGCTGCCTGCGTCCTCCACCATGTAGAGCGGGTTCTCGTAGCGCATGTCGATCACGGCCGTGCCGATCTCGATCGTGCTGGTCCTGGCGCCGACGGCCGCGAGCAGCGGGAAGGGCGAGGCGAGCTGGCGGGCGAAATGATGCACGCGAAAATAGGCGCCGTCGGCCCCTAACTGTTCCGCGGCCACGGCAAGCTCGATCGATTGCAGCAGCGTATCCGCCGCCGAGCGGGTCTGCGATTGCGGCGAGGGCGTCCAGTGTCCGAAGGACAGAAATCCGATCTTTTTCATGGGCGTCATTTAATGGCGGCAGCGACGGCGTCAACCGCCCGCACTCGCAACGGGGCTCTGCGTCGAGGCCGACGCAAAATGCCCGGCGCGCTCGACCAGGAGATCCAGGAAGCTGCGCGCACGCAGCGACATCCAGTGCGTCTCGGGATAGACCGCGTGCAAGGGCAGCGCGGCGATGCTGTAGTCCGGCAGCACATGCTCGAGCTCGCCGCTGCGAAGACCGCCCGCGGCATTCCAGTCGGGCAGGATGGCGATGCCGAGATGCTGCATCGTCGCCTCCTGCATCGCATCGGCGTCGTCGACATGAATGGGGCCGTTGATCGACGCGACGTGGCGACCATGCTCGGACTCGAAGGCCCATTGGTGCGCCGGCGACATCCTGGAATAGACGATGCACTGGTGCGAGCCGAGATCGTCAGGCGTGCGCGGCAGCGGTCGGCCATGCAGATAGGTCGGCGTCGCGACCAGATAACGCTGCACGGTGCCAAGCCGGCGGGCGACCAGCGTGCTCGCCTCCAGGTTTCCGATCCGCAGCGCCAGCTCGATGCCTTCTTCCACCAGATTGACGAACCGTTCGCTGAAGCGGATATCGACCCGCACCTCCGGATAATTCCGCACGTACTCGGCGATCACGGGCATCATGTAGCGCCGCCCGAACGACGACGGCACACCGATCCGCAGCGTGCCGGTGGGGCGGGGCGCTGCCTTGTCGACGCTCGCTCGCGCCATGTCGAAACTGTCGAGGATCTGCCGCGCGAGATCGTAGATCCTGTGCGCCTCGGCCGTCGGCTTCAGCGTGCGCGTCGTGCGCAAGAACAGCTGCGTGCCGAACTCGCTTTCCAGCATCGCTATGCGCTTGCTGATCGCGGGCTGGCCGATGCCGAGCTCCTTGGCCGCAGCCGAAAAGCTGCCACCCTCGAGGGTGCGAACGAAAGCGCGCAGGCAATCGATCCGATCCATAATTCATTCCGTCTTAGAATAAATCATATCCCATTTATTCCGTAGTACGCAACATCGCGGGTCGCTAGGCTGCCTCAAAACAAGCAATCACAGGGGAGGGGACCACGTGGCACGCCATATCGGAATTGTCGGCGCGGGAATCGCAGGCCTGCATCTCGCGCTCTATCTGCAGAAGCACGGCGTCGACGCCACCATCATTACCGACCGGCCGCCCGAGGACTATCGCAACATCCGGCTGCTCAACACCGTCGCGCATCATCACGTGACGATCGCACGCGAGGACTATCTCGGCGTCAATCACTGGACCGATCCGAAGGATCATTATTACTACCACGATCATGTCTTCAATTTCCCCGAGCCGCTGCGCTTTCGCGGTGACTTCTCGAAGGCAAGTCGCGCCGTCGACTACCGGCTGTATCTTCCCGCGCTGATGCAGGATTTTACGAAGCGCGGTGGCAAGATCGAATACCGCCGCATCGAGGAGCGCGACATCCGTCCGCTGGTCGCGCGCTTCGACCTGTTGGTCGTCTCGACCGGCAAGGGGCCGCTGGGCCAGCTCTTCACCTATCGTCCCGAGCACTCCCCCTATCAGCAGCCGCAGCGGCGCCTCTGCGTCGGGCTCTACACCGGCGTGAGGCAGCCGGATCCGATGAACGTCACGCTCTCGGTCTCGCCCGGCCATGGCGAGATGATCGTGATCCCGACCGTTACCTTCGGCGGTATCGCCAACGCGCTGCTGATGGAGAACGTGCCGGGCGGCGACATGGAGGAACTGGCGACGCTCAGCTACGACGACAACCCGAAGCACTTCCTTAAAGTTCTGCTCGGCAAGCTCGAGAAGCATCACCCGACCACCTACGACCGCATCGACACCGCGCGCTTCGATCTGGCGCAGCCGCAGGATCTCCTGCAGGGCGGCGTCGTCCCGACCGTGCGCAACACCATGGTCGAGTTCGACGACGGCAAATGCGCGATCGCGCTCGGCGACGTCCATGCCATCGTCGATCCCATGATGGGGCAGGGCGCCAATGTCGCCTCCTATGCGGCCTTCGTGCTGGGCGAGGAGATCGTCAACGCCGACGCGTGCGATGCGCGCCTCTGCGAGACAATCGACCTGAAGCGGCAGGACCGCGTGCTGGCGGCCTCGCGCTGGACCAATGTGATGCTGCAGCCGCCAACGGAAGCGCTGGGCATGCTGATCGGCGCGATGAGCCAGAATCCTGCGCTGGCGAACGAGTTCACCGAGAACTTCAACTACCCGGACCGGCAGTGGGATCGCATCTCCACGCCACAGCGCATCCAGGCCTGGATCGAACGCATGTCGGCGCCGCCAGAGCCCGGCAGGGCGATTGCGTGATTTCAGATGCGAGCGGAGACTGACATGCAGCGCGCCAATCCGGCGTCATTCCGCGAAGCGGCATCGCGCTTTGCGACCGGCGTCGCGGTGCTGACCGCTCTGGACGAGCACGGCCGCGTCTGCGGCATGACCGCAAACAGCTTTGTCACCGTCAGCCTGTCGCCGCCGACCGTGCTGGTCTCCGTCATGCCCGGCCGCATGCACCGCGCGATCTCGGCGACCGGCCGCTACTGCGTCAACGTCCTTCCGGACCACGGAAGGGACCTGTCGCGGCACTTCGCCAGCCAGCCGAACAGTGGTGCAAGTCCTGATTATGAAATCGTGGATGGCCTGCCACGTCTCTCGGGCTGCATCGCCTGGTTCGCCTGCGAGGTCACGCGTCACGTCGACGTCAGCGATCACACGCTGATCATCGCCGAAGTCTCGACCTGCGACTATCGCGACACCACGCCGCTGGTGTTCTTCTCCAGCCGGTATCATCTCGGGCCGGGTGTGCCGGTGGATCGGTGAGCGTACCTCAGGCGTAGGCCACCCAGCCGCGAAAAGTGAAGCCGGTGTAGAACAGGGTTGGGTCGGAGAAGCCAGCGTCGCGCAAGATCACTTCGTCCTGCTCCGGCGCCAGAATGCTCAACTGCCCGTCGACTGCCTTTCGCGCGGCGGCCGCCTTGTCGGGCTCGACTCCCGATGCGGCGAGAAAGGCGGAATATCGCGACAGCCAGAGCGGCCGTTCAACGTCGCCGCCGGGGATGCTGAAATGGGCCGTCACGAACGGCGCGCCAGGCTTGAGGCGGCGGCGGATTTCGGACGCTATGCGACGCCGTTCCTCGACATCGACGAAATGCAGGGTCAACAGGCACGTCGCGCCGTCGAACGGCCCGGCGGGTGCATCGTCGATATAGCCTTGGTGTAGACGCGCACGCGACGCAAGCGGCCCCAGCGTTTGCTTCGCAAGATCGAGCATCGCTGCGGATGGATCCACGCCATCGAAGATCCAGCGCGGCCGGGCCTGCGCAAAGGCCTGCAATTCAAGACCGCCGCCCGCGCCAAGCACGAGTATTCGTGCGTCTTCATGTGCCCGCTCGGCCAGAAGGATGGCCGCCATGGACAGCATGGAATTGTAGCCTGGAACGAACCGCGGTGGCCCTTGCGTGTAGTTCGCCACCATTTGCGGATCGGAGAACGCGGTTTGAATGTCGGTCACGATGTCGTCCTGCTGACTAGAGTTCATCACGCGTGATGCGCGCCCATGCCTTGAAGCTTGCGCGACCCGAGGCGTTTGCGCAGATCGTCGCCCAGCATCGCCAGCGTGACTTCGCCGAGGCGCGACAGCAGCAACGCCTCTGCATCGTCAAAGGCCTGATCGAGCGCGGTATTGACGGCCTGCTCGACGAGGCAGCCCGGCGTCTCCGTCCGGTTGCCCATGGCCAGAAGCGAGGGACTGCCGAGCGCAGTGTAGACGTCGCGCAACGTCACCTTTGAAAGATCGCAAGCCAGCGTCCAGCCGCCGCCGTGCCCCTTCTCGGAGCGGACGTAATTGAGGTCCCGCAGGCCCGCCATGATGCGGCGGATCACCACCGGGTTGGTGTCCATGGCCTTAGCCAGGGTCTCGGACGTGAAGGGTCCGGGCTGCTGCGCCATGTGCAACAGCACGTGCAGCACGCCCGATAAGCGACTATCTCGTTTCATGTAACTTTATAAGTTACATAAGAAGCAAACGTCAAGCCGTCGGCAACGCTTGGCGAGCCACGCCGGCGATAGCCGTGTGCAGTCCGCTAAACTCGTCAGGTCTATGTAGCCGGCCGGGATAGCGTTACGGTTGGCCCTCAATCACCAGCGGTGCGGTTATGCCGCCGATCTTCGCCCACGGACTTGCGGCGGGGCAATTAGCGCTTCCGCTGGAATTCCCCATTCGCGGTGCAGCCGCCAGGCCATCTTCATCGTGAGCGGGCGTTTGCGCGTCAGGACGTCGCGCGCTGGCGCGAGCCGAGCAGGCGGCCGAGGTCCGCCTGAGTGTGTTGCCCGGTTTCCATCCGATAACGGATCGCGTCGACCGCATCGGGCGGATCGATCGGCCAGTGCTTGCGCTCATAGTCTTCGATGACCAGTGCGAGAAGGTCGAAACGATCGCCCTCAGGCGTGCCTGGCTTTGGTTCGCTTTCGAAATAGCGCTCGATCTCTTCGAGTGCAGAATCGTAGTCGCTTTCGGAGCGAAGCGGACGGATCATTCTCTTGGGCATGAGACAGTCTCCGGGTCGATGCGGTCGTAGTTTGGACCATGACCTCGCTTCCTGCAGCACGTCAGCGCACACAGCCTGCGTGCGGGCCGCGGTGTGAAGCTTGAAGATATTGATACGGAGTTGCGCCGCGGGCTTGCTCAACCTCATACGTCCAACAGTGCCATCATGCACCTGTTTTGCCCGACGCGTCAAGCGTTTTGCGGTTTTTCGGAAATTGCGCGCTCGAATGGGGGCGCAGGCGCAATAACCGATCATCCCGGTCTCACGGCGATTCAAGCCGTTGATTTTGTTATCACCGGCTACTGTGCATGGGGTTGTTTTCGAGTTTTGCTTCGAAGGCAGGAAAGCATTAGGCGAATCTTGGCTCCCGCCCGCTACTTCATCACCCGCAGACCCTTGGTCGTGAACCGCTGCGTCTTGCCGCCGGGGCGCACGGGTCGCCGCGTGCCGGCGGCCTTGCCAGTGCCGGGCGGCTGGTGCGCGGGGACGAGCTGGTCGGGGCGGGAGCCGATCAGATCGGCGCGGCCCATTTCCTTCAGCGCTTCGCGCAGCACCGGCCAGTTGTCGGGGTCGTGGTAGCGCAGGAAGGCCTTGTGTAGACGGCGCTGGCGCAGGCCCTTGATCGCCTCGACCTTGTCGCTGCCGCCATGGCGCACGCCGCGCAGCGGGTTGACGCCGGTGTGGTACATCGCGGTTGCCGTCGCCATCGGCGAGGGCAGGAAGGTCTGCACCTGGTCGGCGCGATAGCGGTTCTTCTTCAGCCAGAGCGCGAGGTTCATCATGTCCTCGTCGGTCGTGCCCGGATGCGCCGCGATGAAATAAGGGATCAGGTAATATTTCTTGCCGGCCTGTTCGGCCGCAGCATCGAACATCCGCTTGAACTGGTTGTAGGCGCCGATGCCCGGCTTCATCATCTTGTCGAGCGGACCGCGCTCGGTATGCTCGGGCGCGATCTTGAGGTAGCCGCCGACGTGATGAGTGACGAGCTCCTTGATGTATTCGGGGCTCTCGACCGCGAGGTCGTAGCGGACACCGGAGGCGACCATCACCTTCTTGATGCCCTTGGTCTCGCGCACCTTGCGATAGAGCCGGATCAGATCGTCATGCGAGGTGTTGAGGTTCGGGCAGATCTCGGGGAAGACGCAGGACGGGCGCCGGCACGCGGCCTCGACCTTCGGGTCCTTGCACGCCATCCGGTACATGTTGGCGGTGGGGCCGCCGATGTCGGAGATGACGCCGGTGAAGCCCGGTGTCTTGTCGCGGATCTTCTCGATCTCGCGCAGGATCGACCCCTCGGAGCGATTCTGGATGATGCGTCCCTCATGCTCGGTGATCGAGCAGAAAGTGCAGCCGCCAAAGCAGCCGCGCATGATCGTCACCGAGAACTTGATCATGTCCCAGGCGGGGATTTTTGCGTCGCCGTAGGACGGGTGCGGCGCGCGCGCGTAAGGAAGATCGTAGACCGCGTCCATCTCCTCGGAGGTCAGCGGGATCGGCGGCGGATTGAGCCAGAGATCGCGGTCGCCGTGACGCTGCACCAGCGGCCGCGCATTGCCGGGATTGCTCTCCCGGTGCAGCACGCGTGAGGCGCGCGCATAGGCTTCCTTGTCCTGCTCGACCTGCTCCAGCGCCGGCAGCCGGATCACGGTTGCGCCCTTCTGGCGCGTTGCGCCTTCGTCGGCGGAGTCGAGATCGTCGGCATGCAGCTCCGAATAGTCCTCGGGCACGCGGCGGAACAGCGCGACGCCTCTGATGTCCTTGAGCTCGCGCGGGGCTTCGCCGGCGGCAAGGCGGTTGGCCACCTCGACGACGGCGCGCTCGGCATTGCCGTAGAGCAACAGGTCGGCCTTGGCGTCGGCCAGCACCGAGCGGCGCACCTTGTCGGACCAGTAATCGTAATGCGCGATCCGGCGCAGCGAGGCCTCGATGCCGCCGAGCACGATCGGCACATCCTTGAATGCCTCGCGGCAGCGCTGCGCGTAGACAACGGTGCAGCGGTCCGGCCGCTTGCCGCCTTCGCCGCCCGCCGTGTAGGCGTCATCGCTGCGGATGCGGCGGTCCGCGGTGTAGCGGTTCACCATCGAATCCATGTTGCCGCCGGTTACGCCGAAGAACACCTTCGGCTTGCCGAGCGCCTTGAACGGCTCGGCCGAATGCCAGTCGGGCTGCGAGATGATGCCGACCCGGAATCCCTGCGCCTCCAGCAGCCGGCCGATGATCGCCATGCCGAAGCTCGGATGGTCGACATAGGCGTCCCCGGTCACCAGCACGACGTCGCAGGCGTCCCAGCCGAGCGTGTCCATCTCGGCGCGGCTCATGGGGAGGAACGGCGCCGGCTTGCGCGGCTGCGCCCCGGCCATCAGGGGCTTTTCGGCGGCAATGATCTGGGTGTCCATGCGCACAGCCATAGGACTCCGGGCCCGCGAATACAACCGACGGGCACGTGAAGATTTGCGGTTCCGCCGGGAGCTATCCGGCGGGCGCGCCCGCGTTAACCGTTCGCGAGCGCCTGCCGGACCTCGGCCGTCGTGGCCGGCTCGCCACCGTGCGCGCGGACCATCCGCACCGCGTCCTCGACGAGGCGAAGATTGGTTGTCGTCGAGCCCAGCAGCGCATCCTCGAGCCCGACGCGGATATGCCCGCGGCGGGCGATCGCATCTCCGATCAGCGGCGTGATGTCGACGCCGAGGCCGGAGACCATCCAGGGCGCGCCGGCCGCTTCCTCCTCGGCCAGCGTGACCAGTGCGGCGAGGCCGTAAGGCTTTGGCGGAAAGCAGAACGCAAATTGCTGCGAGAACATGAAGCGGTAGATCGGCGTCTTGACGCCACTCGCGCGCGCCAGCGCCGCGCCGGCACGGATGAAGCCCGGCTCATAGATGGCGAAGGCCGGATGGATGCCGTGGCGTGCGGCAACGCCGAGCCCGTGCCTTATATGGGTCTCCGGATTGAGATAGGTCTCGGCCGGCTTTGCCTCCGCATTGGTCGCGGTCAGTGTGAAATTGACGCTGCCGGGATCGACCACCGCGAATTCGAGCAGGCTGCGTTCGGCCAGCGCCTCGATATGGGCGAAGCGCGCTTTGGGGTCGGCGACATTGCCGCGCTTATCGAGGCCAGGGATGGAGGGATACACGGGCACGTCAACCTTGGCCCGAATGCCCTCGATGATGCGTGCATAGATCTGCCAGTCGAACGTCTGCGGTCCGCCGCCGTCATAGGCGTGGGTGTGAATGATCGCTGCGCCTGCACGGGCGCAGGCGATGCCCTCTGCGATGATCGCTTCCACCGTGTCGGGAATGCCGGGTTGAAGCGCACGGCTCCACGGCCCGTTCAATGCCACCTCGATCCAGACCTTGTGCATGACGCGCCTCCGTTGCGGTGCTTGTTTTGACCAACCGTATCACGCCTGCCGCGCGCGGTCAGTGCCGCCAGGTGTGTGATGCTGTCCACATACCAGCGGTCGCCGTCGCGCCATCCTCCCTCCAGTTTCAAAGGGAGAGATCCATGTTTCTGGTCGATGCGCTGCTGATCCTGGCGATGTTGTTTTTCCTGTTCCTGCCGATCTCCGATCGCAGGACAGTACGGATGAGGCTTTGCATGCTCTGCGCGCTGCTGGCGATGTTCTCGGTCTCGATCACTCGCACCTCGGTTGCGCCGGTGCTGCTGGCGAGCATTGCTTCACCCCCTGGAATGGTGCGCGTGCCGCATATGCACCTCAGCGACCCGTCCTCAGGGCTCTCGTCGCGGCCGACATCGGATATGCGATTGCTCCATGGGCAAGGAAACGGGCAAGGAAACTTCTGACGACAGCGGTGAAGCCGGCGCGGCATCGACAGAGGCCGCTCGAAGCGCTCAGTCCACCGTCAGCGCTTTGGCATAGACCACGCCAGAATTGGTGATGTGCGTGGTCATCAACGCTTCGAAGGCCGCGAACTCGCCGTGCGCGAACAGATCGAGCAGCTTGCGATGCTCGTCGAACGACGAACGGGTGCGTACGTCGATCGGCGAGGTCAGATTGGTGCGGAGTGCTGCAACGCGGCTCGATGCGAGCTGGTAGGACTCGACGAGATAGCGGTTGCCGCAATGTGCGAACAGGCCTTCGTGAAAGGCGGCATCGGCGCGGCCATAGGCGATGTTGTCTTTGGCCGCGACCGCCGGCTCCATCGCCGCGATCGCCTCGCTCAGCGTTGCGACCGCGCCGTCGCGGTCGTGGCGGAAGGCGAGCTCGGCGGCCTTGGGCTCGAGCGCGATGCGGAAAGTGCAGAGTGCTTCAATGTCGTCGGCGCTCGGCGTGAACACGAAGCTGCCGACCTGTGGCCGGATCACCACGAGGCCCTGCGCCTGCAGCTGTCCCATCGCCTCGCGTACCGGCGTGCGGCTGACGCCGAAGGAATTGGCCACCATCTCTTCGGAGATGGCGGCGCCCAGCGCGAACTCGCCGTCGATGATGGCCTGCCGCAGCCGCTGCATCACCCGCTGCGACAGCGATTTCGGCGTATCGAGCTTGAGCGATCGCATGGGATCTCAGAATACCTTGCCGGGATTGAGCAGATGATCGGGATCGAGCGCGGCCTTCAGCGTCCGCATCAGCGCGATCTCGGCTTCGCTGCGGGCGTGACCCAGCCACTTCTTCTTCAGCGTGCCGATGCCGTGCTCGGCGGAGACGCTGCCGCCCATCTCGCGGACGAGGCCGTAGATGATCGCGTCCATCGCCTCCTTCGGCTGCTGCTCGACGGTGAGCCCCGTGACCCAGGAGACGAGATGCAGATTGCCGTCGCCGATATGGCCGTAATAGACGCTCTCGCAGCCCTCGATGCCCCCGGCGAGAGCCGCCTTGCAGCGCCCGACGAACTCGTCCATCCGCGCCACCGCAAGCCCGATGTCGTAGGAGATATGCGGCCCCAGCACCTGGCCGAACTCGGCGCAGATGTCACGGACGCGCCAGAAGCCTTGCGCCTGCGCCAGCGATTGCGCGACGGCGGCATCGACCAGCAGCCCCCGCTCCATCAGCTCTTCGAGCCAGCTCTGGAAGCGCGGCGCATCCAGGCTTTCGTCGGTGCCTTGCGCTTCCACCAGCACATAAAGGCTGTCGCCAGCGGCGACCGGCGGCTTGACGCCCGCGCGCGTCGTGATCACGTCCCAATAATCCGGCCACATTACCTCGAAGGCCGACAGCAGAGGGCCGAGTCCGGATCGCGCCGCATCCAGCAGCGCGATCACCGCCGCATAATCCTTCAGCGCGCACAGCGCAGCCATGGTCGAGCGCGGCTTCGGGAACAATTTCAGCACCACGCGGGTGATGATGCCGAGCGTGCCTTCCGAGCCGATGAAGAGATGCTTGAGGTCATAGCCGGCATTGTTCTTCATCAGCTTGTTGAGATTGGTGAGGATGGTGCCGTCGGGCAGCACCACCTCCAGGCCGAGCACCAGTTCGCGCGTCATGCCGTAGCGGATCACGCGGTTGCCGCCGGCATTGGTGGAGAGATTGCCGCCGATCGCGCAGGAGCCGCGCGAGCCGAGATCGAGCGGAAAGAAGAAGCCGGCTTCATCAGCGGCTTTCTGGATCGTCTCCAGCGGCGTGCCTGCTTTCACCGTCATCGTCATCGAGGCGCGGTCGATCTCCTCGATGCCGGTCATGCGCTCGAGCGAGATCGCGACCCAGCCCAGCTCGGGCGAGGCACCGCGACAGAGCCCGGTCAACCCCCCCTGCGGCACGAACGGCAGGTGCGCCTGTCGGCAGGTCAGAATCGCATCCGCAACACCTCGCGCATCGACGGGGCGGATCACCGCGAGCGGTGCCTGCGGCAGGCTCGCGCTCCAGTCGTTGCAGTTGCGCGCAGGGACGTCGGTGCCGATCAGCACCGCGGCCGCGCCGAGCTTGTCGCGCAGCGCGCCGAGCATCTGGTCGGGGCGCTCAATGGGAGCCACCATGTTCATGCAAGACCTCCTTGGGATCTGGCTGCGTCTCTTGTTCGCCACGAAGGCGGAAAGGATTTGCGCTCCTCTTGTATGTAAGGTACAAGCTAGAAAGTAAAGCAAAAACAGGGCGTCAGCGGGCTTCCCAGGATCGTCGCAGATCAGAGGCTTGGTCCGGGGTCGCAGCAAGGGGCGGTATGATGACGGAGGCAATTCGCGGGTTCTGGGTGGCGTCGGCGACACCGCTGGCAACGGACGGCAGCGCCGATTCCGCCAAGCTCGCCGCCCACGCCCGGCAGCTCTTCAGTAAGGGTGTCGACGGCGTCGTCCTGTTCGGCACGACCGGCGAGGGCACCTCGTTCAATGTGGGTGAACGCGTCGCGACCATCGAAGCGCTGCTCGAGGCCGGCGTCGCGGCGGAGCGCATCGGCATCGGCGGCGGCTTTCCCGCCATCAGCGACAGCATCGCGCTGACGCGCGCGGTGCTCGGCCTCGGCCTGCGCCACGTGCTGTACCTGCCGCCTTACTTCGATCGCAGCGTATCGCCCGAAGGCATCGAGGATGCTTTCGCCACGATCTTCGATGGCGTCGCCGACGATCGCCTGCGCGCCTATCTCTACCACATCCCCCAGGTCTCCGGCGTTGCGATCCCGACCAGCGTTGCTGCGAATTTGCGCAAGCGTTACGGCAAGGTGGTTGCGGGCCTGAAAGACTCCAGCGGCGACTTCAAGCAGTTCCAGGCGTTTCGCGCAGCTAGCCCCGAGCTCGCCATCACCGTCGGCAATGAGACCGACATCGCCCGCGCGATTGCTGGCGGTGGTGCCGGCACGATCTGCGG
Organism: Bradyrhizobium sp. A5; assembly: GCF_042076515.1. Lineage (NCBI taxonomy): Bacteria > Pseudomonadati > Pseudomonadota > Alphaproteobacteria > Hyphomicrobiales > Nitrobacteraceae > Bradyrhizobium > Bradyrhizobium sp. A5. The sequence goes on from NZ_CP148990.1 coordinate 573,231, forward strand.
CATGGCCAACATCGCGCCGGAGCTGGTTAAAGCGATGATCGACGGCAAGGACGTCGAAGCGCGCATGCAGGCCGCGGTCGACATCGTGGTGAAGTCGCCATCCTTCCTCGCGACGCTGAAGGCCATTCTCGCCGCGCAGACGGGCGATGCAGCCTGGTTGCGTGTGCGGCCGCCGCTGCGCGCCCTGTCCGACGGCGCCGCGCTCAAGCGAAAGCTCGACGAGCTCATCACGCCGGCCACCGTGTGAGATCGCACGACGCCGCGACACGATGCCGCGAATTCGCGCGCAACGTGTCATCACGGCAATTCGTGATTGCCGATTGGCGCCCATCACTGTCTAGAACGATTCAACACTAGAGCGATTCAACTCCGCCTACGGTTCTCTTCATTCGCTGCGATTGCTAGACGCGCAAGCTTCGTAGTTGTTGCAGAATTGAAGTGGGGCGAAAGTGCGTGTCAATGCGGATGACCTGATCCGGGGTCATCGGGCCGGCAAGATCCGTGCAGGTCTTCTCATTGGAGCAGCCGTGCTGCTCGCCGAGCTCCCCTCCAATACGACGATCGCGCAGGCGCAATCCGCCTTGCCACCGGTGACGGTGGATGCTCCGGTGCAACGGCCGAAGCCTGCACGGGCGTCGGAATCGTCGCAACGCCGCACGCAAGCGGCCGCAGGTCAGCGCAACCGGAATGCCGCTGCTCCCGCAGCGCCGACATTGTCGGAGCGAGCAGCCGCGCAACAGGCCGCCAAGCTCGGCTATCGTGCGATGCCGAGCTCGACCACGCTGCGCAGCGGCGCCTCGCCGCTCAATACGTCGCAGGCCGTCAACTTCGTGCCCGCGCAGGTGCTGAAGGATCAACTGCCGCGCAACATCGACGATGCGCTCGGCAACGTCTCCGGCATTACCCAGACCAATACGCTGGCCGGCAGCCAGGACGCGGTCATCCGCCGCGGCTTCGGCGACAACCGCGACGGTTCGATCATGCGCAACGGCATGCCGCTGGTGCAGGGCCGCAGCCTCAATCCAGCCGTCGACAGCGTCGAGGTGTTGAAGGGGCCGGCCACGATGCTCTACGGCATCATGGATCCCGGTGGCATCGTCAACACCATCAGCAAGCGGCCCGAGCTTTACCAGCACGGCTCGGTCACGCTGCTCGGCTCGACCTACGCCAACAACCGCAGCGGCGCCGACGGCACCGTCGACATCACCGGTCCGATCGGGGACCAGGGCCTTGCCTATCGCTTCATCGGCTACGGGGTCAGTGAGGACTACTGGCGAAACTTCGGACGCCACCGCGAGATGCTGATCGCGCCGTCGCTGGCCTGGTACGGCCAGGACACCACGGTCCAGCTCAACTACGAGCACCGGGAGTTCATCTATCCGTTCGACCGCGGCACCGCGTTCAATCCGGTGACGAAAGCGCCGCTGGCGGTTCCTGCGACGCGCCGGCTCGACGAGCCCTTCAACAACACGTGGGGAACGTCGGACCTGATCCAGGCGTCGGTCGAGCACCGCCTCAACCAGGACTGGAAGCTTTACGCCGGATACAGCTACAACACCGAGACTTTCAGCGCCAACCAGCTCCGCATCACCGGCATCAATTTCACGACTGGTGTCGAGACCCGCAGCAATGACGGCACCCAGGGCTCGCTCAGCAATGTCAGCTACGGAACGTCCTATATGTCGGGCGGCTTCTGGCTCGGCAACATGCGCAACGAGGTGCTGTTCGGCGGCGACGCCCAGTATCGCACCATCTATCGCGACAATCTGATCCGGCAGTCGACGCCGTCCTTCAACGTCTACAATCCCGTCTATGGGCTGATCGGACCCGGCACCACAGTGTCGAACACCGACAGCGCCCAGACCGACAAGCTCGGCCAATGGTCGCTGTTCTTCCAGGACACGCTGCACCTGACCGAGCGCTTTGCGCTGGTCGGCGGCGTCCGCTACATGGATTATGACCAGATCGCCGGACGCGGAAAGCCGTTCATCACCAACACCGATGTGTCTGCGGACAAGGTGCTTCCGCTCGGCGGTGCCATTTTCAAGCTGACTGATCAGCTCTCGCTGTATGCGAGCTACACGCAGTCGCTGAAGCCGAATTCGACGATTGCGCCGCTGAGTAATGGTGGCGGCGTCGTGCTCGGCTCGAACATCGCTCCCGAAGAGGGGACGCAGTACGAGACCGGCCTGAAATTCGATCTCGACAAGCGTCTGTCAGGCACGCTCGCTGTCTATGACATCCAGAAGCAGAACGTGCTGGTCAACCAGCTCAACACCGCGACGGGCCTGAATGTCTATACGGCGGCCGGCAGGGTGCGTTCGCGCGGTGTCGAACTCGACGTCACCGGCCGCCTCTCCGACAATTGGAGCATGATAGCAAGCTATGGTTATACGGATGCGCGAGTGACCGAGGATCCGACCTATGCCGGCAAGCAATTGCAGAACGTCGCGATGAACACGGCCTCGCTGTTCCTCGTCTACGATTTCGGCACGGTCTTGCCCGGCCAGCTCCGCGTCGGCGGTGGTCCGCGCTATGTCGGCGACCGGCCCGGCGATGCCTTGAACACGTTCGTGCTGCCGCCCTACGTGGTCGCCGATATCTTCGCCACCTACGAGACCAAATACCAGAACCTGCCGGTGATCTACCAGTTCAACGTCAAGAACCTGTTCGACACCGTCTACTATCCCTCCGCCGTGAGCAACCTGAACGTCGCGGTGGGTGATGCGCGGCGTTTCTCGCTGGCTGCCGCCGTGAAGTTCTAGGCATGGAGATGCGCCGCAAACCCATCGAATGCCCAACAATCCTGTTCCAGAAGGTCGGCTTCGATGCGTGAGCCGTGGCGCGCGATCAAGGCCGGGCTGCTCCAGGTCCATTCCGTCGCGGGCCTCGTGCTCGCGCTGCTGCTTGCCCTGATCGGGCTGACTGGCTCGGTCATGAGCTTCGAGGACGAGATCGTCGAGCATCTGAACAGCGGCATCATGCAGGTCGCGCCGCGTCAGGCGCCACCCTTGATGCCGGATGAGCTGGTCGCGCGGCTGGAGGCGGCGCAGGTTGCCGGGAAGGTCGCCGCGGTCACGCTGTCGAGCGATCCGTCCGCGGCGGTGCGTGTCCGCTTCGGTCGCGACGAGCAGGGCGCGCGGCGCACCTCGCTCTATGTCGACCCCTATGATGCCCGCGTGCTGGGTTCACCGCGCGGCGAGGAATTTTTCGCGACCGTCCGCCGGCTGCATCGCTGGCTGCTCATTCCCGGCGATGCCAAGGGCTGGGGGCGCCAGATCACCGGCATCGCCGCGCTTGGCCTCGTCGTCATGCTCATCTCCGGCCTCGTGCTGCGCTGGCCGCGCCGCGCTAGCAATGTGAAGATGTGGCTGAAACCCAATCTCGGGCTCAGCGGCCGCGGTCTGCATCGGTCGCTGCACGCCGTGATCGGCACCTGGGTCCTCCCGATCTATCTGGTGATGACGCTCACGGGGCTGTGGTACTCGTTCGACTGGTACAAGGACGGCGTGGTCTGGCTGTTGTCGCGCCCGCATGTCGCCGCCGCGAAGATGCAGCCGAAACAGCCGCGCGCCCCCGGTCGTTCCGAGCCGGCCCAGCCGGTGGGCTTCGATCGCGCATGGTCCACGTTCCGGCAGGAGGAGGGCGGGCGTTTCTCCAGGGCCTTGCTGACGCTGCCCGCAGGGCCGGGCGCGGTGATCCGTATCCGGTCATGGGGGAAGGACTCCACGCTCGACACCACGCGCGATGAATTCCGCGTCGATGCGATCACCGGTCAGTTGGTCTCGGCGGAGCGCTACGCCGACAAGACCTTCGGCCAGAAGATGATCGCCAACGTGCTCGACATCCATCGCGGCGCAATCCTGGGCTGGCCCGGCAAGCTCGCGTTCATGATCGCCGCGGCCTTGATGCCGCTGTTTTCGGTCACCGGACTCCTGCTCTATCTGTCGCGCGGCAAGCTGCGGCGTCCTGCCCAGCCGCCGCTCGGGCGGCTCGTTCCCGGCGAGTGACGGCGACAAAGACTAGCCAACGCGCGCCTAATCGTTCAAAAGCCTTGGCCTGTTCTCGTCAAGGTTCGCGCCATGAAGCTTCCGACCGTCACACCTGCCGATATCCGCTGTGCGCTGCTGCTCCGCGAGGAGATCGCGCTGCTCGATCTCAGGCATGAGGCCGGCTTTGCCACCGGCCATCCGCTGTTTGCCGCCAACATGGCCGCGGACCGGATCGCCATCGAAGCCGAGGTGCGGCTGCCGCGCAAGGACGTGGGAATCGTACTCTATGATGACGGCGAGGGCCTCGTCGCCACGGGCGCCGAACGCCTTGCCGCGCTCGGCTACACCAACGTCAGTGCGCTCGATGGCGGGCTGAAGGCCTGGCTCGCTGCGGGCAATCAGGTGTTCGAGGACGTCAATTCCTATTCCAAGGCGTTCGGCGAGCTGGTCGAATCGCGCAGGCATACGCCCTCGTTCAGCGCCGACGAGGTGGCAAAACTGATCGCGGACAAGGCCAACATCGCCATCCTCGACGTCCGCCGCTTCGATGAATATGCGACCATGAACATTCCAGGCTCGGTCAGCGTGCCCGGTGCGGAGCTGGTGCTGCGGGCGGGGCAGGCCGCGCCCGATCCGGACACCACCATCATCGTCAATTGTGCCGGCCGCACCCGATCGATCATCGGCACCCAGTCGCTGATCAATGCCGGCGTGCCCAACAAGGTGCGGGCGCTGCGCAACGGCACCATCGGCTGGACGCTGGCGCGGCACAGCCTCAACCACGGCGCTGACCGGCGCGGCGCGATCGGATCGTTCGAGGGCGGCCCGGCCAATGCCCGCGACGTCGCCTATCGCGCCGGCGTCCGCCATATCGGCGCGAGCGAGATGGCGGCGCTTGCTGCGCAGACCGAGCGCACGCTGTATCGCTTCGACGTGCGCGATGCGGACGAATATGCGGCCGGCCATCTCCCCGGCTTCCGCCATTATCCGGGCGGCCAACTCGTCCAGGAGACCGACATGGCCGCGCCGGTGCGCGGCGCACGCATTGTCCTGACCGACGACAAGGGCGTGCGCGCCGACATGACTGCATCCTGGCTCGCGCAGATGGGCTGGGAGGTTTATGTGCTCGAAGGCGGCTATGACGGCACGCTCGAGGTCGGCCCGTCGCGGGTGCTGCCGAAGCCCGACCCGGCGCACCGCTACCGCCGCCCCTACGAAGGCACCGACGTGGCCGAGCGTGCGATGCAGGCCTATCTCGACTGGGAATACGGATTGGTCGAGCAGCTCCGGCTCGACGGCACGCATGGGTTCTATGTGATCTAAATCCGTCACCCCCGCGCAACGGCGAAGCCGTTGTCGCTGGAGGTGACCGCTTCTTTAGCGGCCCTCGAAGGGCGGCGGCCTGGCTGCGTCGTGGCCGTGCATCCTTCGAGGCTCCCGGCGCGATGCCTGGCATCGCGCCACTCGCGCCTCAGGATGACGGGGGTAATAGTGTAATGGCGTCGATACCACCATCTTCTCCCCATATCCCAACCCTATTGTGCTGCGTCTCGTCCGCGGTCTATGAGCTGCGGGCAAAGCCGCTACCTACGGAGATTCGATGTCAGCCCCAGGCCAAAGCCCTGAGCGGAGCGCGAAGGCGCTGCTGCTTGAAGGCGTCAACGACAGCGCCGTGGACCTGTTCAGGAGCGCGGGTTTCACCAATGTCGAGCGGCTGACCAAGGCGCTGGACGGCGAGGATCTGCGGCGGGCGCTCAAGGGCGTGTCGCTGCTCGGCATCCGCTCGCGCACCCAGATCACCGATGACGTGCTCGCCGCGGCCGACCAGCTTCTCGCGGTCGGCTGCTTCAGCGTCGGCACCAATCAGGTCGATCTCCTGGCGGCGCGCAAGCGCGGCATTCCCGTGTTCAACGCGCCGTTCTCCAATACGCGCAGTGTTGCCGAGCTCGTGATCGGCGAGATCGTGATGCTGCTGCGGCGCATCTTCCCGCGTTCGGTATCGGCTCATGAGGGCGGCTGGGACAAGTCGGCGACCGGCAGCCGCGAGGTCCGCGGCCGCACCCTCGGCATCATCGGCTACGGCAATATCGGCTCGCAGCTCTCGACTCTGGCCGAAGCCATCGGCATGCGCGTGATCTATTTCGACCGCACCGACAAGCTCCGCCACGGCAACACCGAGCCGGTCGAAAAGCTGGAGGAGCTGCTGGCGCAGAGCGACGTCGTCAGCCTGCACGTGCCGGAGACGCCGGAGACATCAGGCATGATCGGCGAAAAAGAGCTGCGGGCGATGAAGCCGGGCTCGTTCCTGATCAACAACAGCCGTGGCACCGTGGTCGATCTCGACGCGCTCGCGGGCGCCTTGCGCGATGGACACCTGGCGGGCGCGGCCGTCGACGTGTTTCCGGTCGAGCCGTCCTCGAATTCCGATCGCTTCAAGAGTCCGCTGCAGGGCCTCGGCAACGTCATCCTCACCCCGCATATCGGCGGCTCGACCGAGGAAGCGCAGGAGCGCATCGGCGGCGAGGTGGCGCGCAAGCTGGTCGACTATTTCATCACCGGCTCGACCATGGGCGCGGTGAATTTCCCGGAGGTGCAGCTGCATCTGCGTCCCGCTGGCGCGCGTTTCAGCCATGTCCATCGCAACGTGCCGGGCATGCTGCGGCGGCTGAACGAAGTCTTCCTCCAGCGCGACATCAATATCATCGCGCAATATCTGGAGACCGCCGGCGACCTCGGCTACGTCGTGCTCGACGCCGACCTGGCGGGGCAGGACTCGGCCGCATTGCTTGCGCAGATCCGCGGCCTCGAGGGCACGGTTGGCGCACGGCTGGTATTCGAGCACTAAAGCACCCCACACTCCGGTTGCATCTTGCGGCCGTTGCTCCCAGACTGCGGTCGAATTCGACGTGTCCCAAATCACATCGAATTTGAGCTTCAGTTGCGCGAGTGTCTGCCATGGAACGCGACGCCGTACTGATTGATCTCGCACTTCAGGGCGGCGGTTCGCACGGCGCCTTCACCTGGGGTGTCCTGGACCGCCTCCTGGAAGAGAGGTGGCTCACCATCGCCGCGATCTCCGGAACATCCGCAGGCGCGATGAATGCGGCGGTGCTCGCGGATGGCTGGATCGCGGGCGGCGCCGAAGGCGCGCGCGACGCGCTCGAACGATACTGGCGCCGCGTTTCGACGGCTGCTGCCTTCAGCCCGCTCCAGCGCTCGCCGATCGACCGATTGATGGGCCGCTGGACGCTCGATACCTCGCCATTCTACATCTTCACCGATTTGATGTCGCGGGTGCTGTCGCCCTACAATCTCAATCCGACCGGTTACAATCCGTTGCGCACGGTGCTGGCCGAGAGCATCGATTTCGAGCGGCTCGCGAGTTCGCCAATCAAACTGTTCATCACCGCGACGCGGGTGCGCACCGGCCGAGGACGGATCTTCCGCAATGCCGAGATCACGGCGGACGTGCTGCTGGCATCGGCCTGCCTCCCGACCATGTTCCGGGCGGTCGAGATCGACGGTGAGCCCTATTGGGACGGCGGCTTTGCCGGCAATCCCACGATCACGCCGCTCATTCGCGAAAGCGACGCGCACGACACCATCCTGGTGCAGATCAATCCGACCGAAACGCTCGAAGAGCCGCGGACGGCTGCGGAGATTCTCAACCGGCTGAACGAGATCTCGTTCAATTCGCCGCTGATGAAGGAGCTGCGCATGATCGCGTTGCTGCGCCAGGCCGCCGACCCCGGCAGCGGCGAGGGCGCGCGCTGGGCGAAGATGCGGACCCATCGCGTCAAGAGCGACATGCTGGCGAAGTTCGGCGCGTCATCCAAGCTCAACGCCGAATGGGAGTTCGTCTCGATGCTGCGTTCCGAAGGACGTCAGGCGGCCGAGACGTTTCTCAGTGAGCACGGTACGGATATAGGCCGGAGCTCGACGGCCGATCTCGACGTCCTCCTCGCGGAGTGTTGAGACGTGGGTCTTCTCGGCATTCTCGTCGGGCTCGGGCTGCTCGTTCTCTTTGCCTTCCGCGGCTGGAGCGTCCTGCCGCTCGCGCCGTTCGCCGCACTGGTTGCCGCGCTGTTCGGGGGCGAGCCTCTGCTCGCGAACCTGACCCAGATCTTCATGGTGAATGCGGCGGGATTTCTGGCGCAATTCTTTCCGATCTTCCTGCTCGGCGCCGTCTTCGGCAAGCTGATGGACGACAGCGGCGCGGTGAGGGCGGTGGCGGCTTCATGGCGCACTGCCTCGGCGAGCGGCGCGTGATTCTCGCGGTCGTGCTGGCCGGCGCGCTGGTGACTTATGGCGGGGTGAGCCTGTTCGTCGCATTCTTCGTCATCGTTCCGATGGCCCAGTCGCTGTTCCGCGCGGCCGCGATTCCACGCCGGCTGATCCCGGCCGCGATCATGCTGGCACATCGACCTTCACCATGTCGGCGCTGCCCGGCACGTCGTCGATCCAGAATGCGATCCCGATGCCGTTCTTCGGCACCACGCCGTTTGCAGCGCCGGGCCTCGGTGTCGTCGCGTCCATCATAATGCTCGGCGCAGGCCTGTGGTGGCTGCGGCAGGCAGAGGCCGCCGCCCGCCGTGCCGGGGAAGGTTATGGCGAGGACGTGCAGGGTGCGGCCGAACGTGCTGCCGATGACGAGTTGGTCCGCGAACGCGCGACGACCGCACGCGAGTTCGATCCGGCCGAGATCCGCCATGGTCGCCGCAGCGAAGGGGGATCTCCGGTGGCGAGTGCCATCCTCCCACTGGCCGTCGTCGTGGCCGTCAATCTCGTGATGTCACTCCTGGTGTTGCCGCGGCTCGATGTCTCGTATCTGAGCGAGCAGCGCTTCGGCGCTACATCTTTGGCGGCTGTCGCCGGTGTGTGGTCGGTCAGCGTCGCACTTGGCGCGGCCATCGTCACGACCATCGCGCTGAACTGGACCCGGCCGCCCTCGCTGCGGCAGACCATGGACGCCGGCGCCAATGCATCGGTCCTGCCCGCACTCAGCGTCGCAAGCCTGGTCGGATTCGGCGCGGTCATCGCGGCGCTGCCGGCTTTCGAAACGGTGCGCGATTGGGTGCTCGCGATCGAAGGCGGTCCGCTGGTCTCGCTCGCGGTCGCGACCAGCATCCTGGCCGCGCTGACCGGCTCGGCATCCGGCGGCCTGACGATCGCGCTCGACGCTCTCGGACCAACCTATGTCGAGCTTGCCGGGCGCACCGGCGTCGATCTCTCCCTGATGCACCGCGTTGCAGTGATCGGCTCGGGGACGCTGGACATCCTGCCGCATAATGGCGCGGTGGTGAGCCTGCTCGCGATCTGCGGGCTGACGCATCGCGACAGCTATTTCGACATCGTGATGGGCATTGTGACCTCGCTGCTGGCGCTGGTGGCCGTCATCGCATTGGGCGGCGCGTTGGGATCGTTCTGAACGGAATTCCGGCATGAGCGATTGACGGAGGGGCGAAGGTTGCATTCAATGCGGCCAACTGTCGAACGCAACAAGCCGGCTGGAAGCGATGATGCGAGTGAGTGCGAAGCTGTGTGCATGGTTTGTGGGCTCGGTGGCTGCGCTCAGCGCGAGCACCGCCACCGCCGTCACGCTGGCGGAGGATGCGGACACGGTCTGCAAAAGCCTAGTCGGCGGCGCCAATGCCGTGAAGATCGATTCCGCGACGCTGCTGGCACCGTCGCCTCTCGCGATTGCCGAGCGTGGACCGACGCCATCAGGGCGTGTCACGCCCGCCAATCCCGCGTTCTGTAAGCTGCTCGGCCATATCGACCCCACCGATCCCAAGGCGCCGCCGATCAAGTTTCAGGTCAACCTGCCGGTCGAATGGAATGGGCGTTCGGTGCAATATGGCGGCGGCGGCTTCAATGGTGTGCTGATCACGGGCCTCGGGTTGCCGCCGGCCTATCCTTTCGACAAGCCGTCGCCGCTGGCGCGGGGCTTCGTCACCTACGGCACTGACTCAGGCCACGAGACCAAGCAAGGCGAGCCGCCGCAGGTCTTCGCGCTCAACGACGAAGCCTTCGAGAATTTCGCCCATCGCGCCTACAAGAAGGTGCGCGACGCCGCCGTTACGCTGATGGAGCGCGCCTACGGCAAGAGGCCGGAGAAGATGTACTTCCTGGGATCGTCCGAGGGCGGCCGCGAAGGCCTCACCATGGCGCAGCGCTATCCCGACGATTTTGACGGCATCTTCGCCCGCGTGCCCGTGATCAACTGGGTCGGCTTGCAGCATGCCGGCACACGCTCTGGCCTCGCGACCATGGGCGAGGGCTGGATCAATCCGGCGCAGGTCAAGCTCGTCGGTGACGCCGTGCGGGCGGCCTGCGACAAGGCCGACGGCTCCGATGATGCGCTGGTGCAGGATCCCGTCGCCTGCAAGGCGGCGTTCAAGGTCGAGATGCTGCGCTGCGAGTCCGGCAAGACGGGCGATCAGTGTCTCACCGACGCACAGATCAAGGCCGTGAATACGCTTCATGCGACCTACAAATTCCCGTTCGCGCTCGCCAACGGTCTCGACGATTATCCGGGCTGGGGCGTGTCGGGCGAGGATACGCCGGCGATCGGCCCGACCGGCGGCTGGGTCGCGTGGTGGCTCGGCACGGCGCCGCCCGCGCAGCCGCCTGCGCCCAATAACGGCATCGCCTGGATCTATGGCGCCGGCGGCATTCAATATGTGTTCGCGCGCGATCCCAAGCTCGACGTCACCACCTACAAGCCCGAGGACCACAAGGCGCGCCTGCTCGAAGTCTCCCGCCTGATGGATTCGACCGATCCGGATCTCAGCCGTTTTCGCGGCCGCGGCGGCCGGCTGATCATGCTTGAGCACATGGCTGACTATGCGCAGAGCCCCTACGCCGGCATCCGCTATTTCGAGAGCGTCGAGCGCAAGCTCGGCAAGGCCGAGACCGCGGAATTCGCACGGCTCTACACCGCGCCCGGCGTCGACCATGTCGGCTCCGGCGCACCGGCCAATGTCGACATGCTGAGTGTGCTGGTCGATTGGGTCGAGAAGGGCAAAGCGCCCGGCGACCTCGAAGTCAGCGAACAGAAGGTCGAGGCGCCGTCGTTCGTGGTGTTGCGCGCGATGCCCCTGTGCCGCTGGCCGTCCTGGCCGCACTACAAGTCGGGACCGGTGGCGGAGGCGTCGAGCTTTACTTGCGCGCCGTGAGACATCGACTGTCGCCATAGCGTCACGGCCGACAAGCCCGGGTATGACGATCTCTTGCTAATGCGCCGGCCCGCCCGCCGCCTTCACCTGTCGCGTCAGCAACACTGCGATCGCGGCGAGCACCAGCACCGCGCCGATGACCGCAAAGGTGTCGGAATAGCCCATCACCAGCGCCTGGCGCTTTACCGTCTTGCCGAGCGCGATGATGGCCTGCTCGCTTGCGGCGTTGGGGTCGGGCACTCCGTGGGCCATGAAGTAGTCCGTCATCTGCGCGATGCGGGTGCGCACCTCCTCGCGGCCGAGCGTGACCGATTGACCGATGATGTTGGAGTGGAATTGCTCGCGCTTGGTGATGATGGTCGCGAGCGTCGCCGTGCCGATCGCGCCGCCGAGGTTGCGGAACATGTTGCTGATGCCGGAGGCTGCGGCCGCGTCCTGCGGCGGGATGCCGCCCGTCAGCACCGAGGTCAGCGGCGTCAGCACCATGGCCTGGCCCACGGCGCGCACGATGTTCGGGATCCAGAGCTGGTCGCCGGCATAGTCCGGCGACATCGCCGTATTCATGAAGCAGCTATAGGCGAAGATCAGAAGTCCGGTGACCGCGATGTAGCGGGTGTCGAAGCGCTGCATCAGCTTCGGGATCAGCGGGATCAGCACCAGCTGCGGCAGGCCGGTCCAGGCCAGCACGTTGCCGATCTGCTCGGCATTGTAGCCCTGCGCCTGGCCGAGATAGGCCGGCAGCATGTAGACCGAGCCGAACAGCGCGAAGCCGACCATGGTCATGGCGATGGTGCCGAAGCCGAAATTGCGCTGCGTCAGCAGGCGGAGCCGGATCAGCGGCTTCTCGATAGATAGCTCGATCACGACGAACAGCATGAGGCTCACGGCCGCGATGATCGCCAGCCTGACGATGAAGGGAGAGGAGAACCAGTCGTCCTTGTTGCCTTCCTCGAGCACGGCCTGCAGCGCCGACAGACCGATCGCCATGGTGAACATGCCGGCCCAGTCGCCCTCCTTCAGAAGGCCGAGCTGCATCTTCTGCTTCTCCAGCGTCAGATAGAGCGCGGTCACCATGATTGCGGTCGGAATCACGTTGACGAAGAAGATGGTGCGCCAGCCATAGTTTTCGGTGAGATAGCCGCCGATGGTCGGCCCGATCGCGGGGGCGAAGGTGACGGACAATGCGAAGATCGCAAGCCCGACCGGCTGCTGCGGCTTCGGCAGTTTGGTTAGCACCAGCGTGAACGCCATCGGAATCAGGACGCCGCCGGCAAAGCCCTGCAGGCCGCGCATCGCGATCATCGACGGCAAATCGTTTGCGAAGGCGCAGGCCACCGAAAAGGCGGCGAACAGCGCCGCGCTCGCCAGCATGTAGCGGCGGAACGAGAACACCCGGCTGAGATAGTCGGTCAGCGGAATCACGATGATCTCGCCGATCAGGTATGAGGTCGAGATCCAGGAGCCGTTGTCCGCGCCGGTGCCGATACCGCCCTCGATGTTGAGCAGCGAGGCGTTGGTGATCTGGATGTTCAGGATCGCCATGAACGAACCGATCATGGCGGCGAGCACGGCGATCCAGGTCGCAGCACTCGCGCGATTGGGATCGGCGACGGCGCGATCAGGCGTCGAGGCCGGTGTTGCCTGCGTCGAAATTGACAGGCTGCTTGACATGGCACGACCCTCCGGAAACGAGCTTTGCTTTGGGCGCTGCCGCGGCATTCGCGGCCGGCGCGGCCGAACGTGTTGCAATGGTCGGGATCACGGACATGCCGGGACGAAGCGCAATCACGGGTCCGTGCGCGGCATCGAGCGCGATCTTGACCGGGATGCGCTGCACCACCTTGGTGAAATTGCCGGTGGCGTTGTCGGGCGGCAGCAGCGCGAATTCCTGGCCGCTGGCCGGCGCGATGGAATCGACGTGACCGCGCACGATTTGACCGGGGAACATGTCGACCTCGATATCGACGGCTTGTCCGGCCTTCACGTGGGTGAGCTGCGTCTCCTTGAAATTGGCGACGACATAGGCGCCTTCGGCCGGCACGATCGACATCAATTGCGTGCCCGCCTGCACGAACTGGCCGACACGCAAGGAGCGGTTGCCGACCACGCCGTCGATCGGCGAGACCACGCTGGTGTAGCCGAGGTTCAACTCGGCCTGGTGTTGCACGGCCTCGCTGCGGGCGGCGGCCGCCCTGGCCTGCACGATCTCGGCCTTGAGCAGGTCGATCTGCTTGAGGGCGGAGGCGAGGTTGGCATTGTCGCGCTCGAGCGTTGCCTGCGCCGAGGCGATGCGCGACTGCGCCTGCTGCGCGTTCTGAAGACTACCGGAGCCGCTGGCGGCAAGATCGGTGTAGCGCTTATTGTCCTGCGCGGCGAAGGTGAGGTTGGCCTGGTCGACGTCGAGCGTGGCACGCGCGGCCTTGATCACGGCCTGCTGCACGTCGAGCTGCGCTTCCTTGCTGGCGATGGTCGCGTTCGCCGCCTGCACGTCGGCACGGGCCTGGTCGAGCGCGACGCGGAAGTCGCGGTCGTCGATCCTCGCCAGCACCTGGCCGGCTTTCACATGCTCGTTATCGGCGACTAGGACCCGGTTGAGATAGCCGCTCACCTTCGGCGCGATGGTGGTGTTGTCGGCCTTCACATAGGCATCGTCGGTGGAGACGAGGTACTGCCCGACCGTCCAGTAGTCGTAGCCATACCAGCCTGTGCCGGCCAGTGCGATAAACGCGGCACCTGTCAGCAACAGCTTGCGTAGATTGAGCTTTTGTCGGCCCACGCCGGCTGGTGCGGCCGGCAGGACACCCTCCAGCGCGGTGGCGGGAAGGGCGGTTTGGGCGGCAGCGGATGGGGTGGTGTGGACGGTCATGGCCGGCTCCCCTGAAATAGGAAACTTGATAATTTCCAAAATGAGACTAGCTTGGGAATTGTCAATGGAATGACAGGCATCATTTAAAGACATGGCTCAGGCAAAACCGTCAGGAGAGTGCCGCCCGCGCGGACGACCGCCGGTGCGCAGCGACGAGGAGACGAAGGCGATCGTCATCGAGGCCGCGCGGCACGCCTTTGCTGGCGACGGCTATGCCGCGACGAGCACCGAGGAGCTGGCGCGCAGTGCCGGCATCTCGACCAAGACGCTGTATCGTCTGTTTCCCGGCAAGGCCGTACTGTTCGAGGCGATGTGTGCCGACAGGCTCGAGCGGTTGCTCTCCGCCGTCGATCTGCAGGCCAGCGACGAGGTCGACATCGAAACCGGCCTGCGCGCCGCGCTGCTGGCCTGTGCCGATCTTGCGCTCGATCCGGAGGTCGTGGCGTTGCAGCGCATGGTGCTGCAGGAATCGGCTGCGTTCCCGGAACTTGCCGCGAACTTCTACAGGAACGGCATCTCGCGTACGGTCAAGGCCCTTGCCGGCTGGTTGCGCGTCCAGGTGAAGAAGAACCTCATCGCGCTCGACGATGCCGATGAGGCCGCGGGCATGCTGATCGGCATGGTCGCCTCGGCGCCGCAGCGCGCGGCGATCTATGGCGGCATACCATTGCCGTCACGGAAGCAGATCGAGCGCCGGGTCCATATCTGCGCGGCCCTGTTCCTCGACGGCTGCCGCGCCAACTCGCCCTAGCGGCAGCGTTTGACAACGTGGCTCGCCCCGAGTAGATACTTCGCATGCGAAACAAAGGCGCCGCGGCGAGGCATCACCGGCTGATCTATCTGCTGAGTGTCGCACAACGCCGGTTGCAGCGCTGGATGGCGGCGCAGCCCTCGAGCGAGGTGACGCCGGCGCAGGCGGGGCTGCTGTTCATCCTCGGCAAGCAGGACGGCATGCTGATGGGCGAGGCGGGCGCGGCGCTCGATATGGGGCCGGCCGGGATTTCCGGTCTCGTCGATCGCAGTGTTGCGGCAAGGCTGGTCGAGCGGCGGGCCGACCGCGGGGACGGCCGCGCCTGGCGCGTGTGGCTGACGCCGAAGGGGCGAACCGCGCTGGCGCAGGCGAAGACCGATGCGGCCGGGATCAATGCGGCATTGACGGAAGGATTTTCCAGCGCGGAGATCGACATCGTCGCGCGCTGGCTGACGAGCATTCAGGACAAATTTCCAAGAGACCCTTCGCGAGATTCAGAGGAATAAGGAGCCAACAAATGACTGATCTGGTCCGGATCGAGAACAACGGCGGAATTCTCACCCTCACGCTGGCGCGCCCCGACAAGAAGAACGCGCTGACGGACGCGATGTACGGCAAGCTCGCCGACACCATCGAATCCGCCGAGTTCGATCCCTCCGCCCGCGTGATCCTGATCCGCGGCGAGGGCGACATGTTCACCGCCGGCAACGACGTCGGCGAGTTCGCGGCCGTCGCGGCGGGCAAGTCGGAGGGCAGCCGCAACGTCGTGCGCTTCATCCAGTCGCTGGCGCGCTGCACGCGCCCGTTGGTCGCAGCCGTGCAGGGCCGCGCCGTCGGCGTCGGCACCACGATGCTGCTGCATTGCGACCTCGTGGTGCTCGCCGACAATGCGCAATTGTCGACGCCCTTTGTCAGCCTGGCGCTGGTGCCGGAGGCAGCCTCCAGCCTGCTGATGCCGGCGCGCATCGGCTACGCCCGCGCCTATGAGATGTTTGCGCTCGGCGAGACCGTGCCGGCCAAGGCCGCGCTCGAATGGGGCCTCGCCAACCGCGTCGTGCCGCTCGACAAGCTCGATGCCGAGGCGCTTGCGCTCGCCCAGCGGCTTGCCCGCCAGCCGGCCGGCGCGCTCACCGCCACCAAGAAGCTGATGCGCAATGGCGAGATGTTGCTGGCGCAGATGCAGGCGGAAGGCGAGCAGTTCGCACAGCGGCTGCGCACGGCCGAGGCGCGCGAGGCATTCACCGCGTTCGCCGAGCGCCGCCCGCCGGATTTCACCAGGGTCGCGTAGAGGGCCAAAGGGCGCCCGAAAGCGTGCAGGCGCAACCGCCTCGATTCAACTAAAACCTTAACGGAACATTGGCATGTCGCGGTGCAAGGTGGCCTCTCTTGCAGAGTAGGCCCCTTGACCCCATGGCAATATTTAAGAAATCGGTAAGCTCGCTTCTTCTGACCTTGATGGCTCTGCTGGCGGCCGGTGCGCTGGCCGCGACGGCCATCCAGATGGTCGGAGCGTTCGGTCGCTACAGCGAGAGTCTCGAGACCGAGCGGCTTGCTGCCGCCGACAAGGCGATTTTCCAGGGCGTCCTGTCCTTGCGCAACAATCGCGGCGACGCCCAGAGCGCGATCCTCGGCGAAGACGAGCCGCGTGCGAAGCTCGAGGCCGCCGAGAAGGCCGAGCAGGCCGGTTATGACGCCATTGGCACGGCGCTCTCAACCGTCGAATTCGCTCGCCGTGACGAGCTCGCCGGCACGTTGAAGCAGCGCTGGAACGACGCCGCGCCGCAATTTCAGTTATTCTACAACGAAGCCAAGCGCCCGCGCGCCGAGCGCAAGATCGAGCGAACCATGCCCTGGTACGATTCCGTCACCAAGGTGATCGACACGGCGAACCTCGCCTCCACCGCGGTGTCGAACCGAGCGTGGATGAACGATCCCTTCATCGCCCGCATGATTCAGGTCCGTCGCCTCGCCTGGCAGGTGCGTGATCGCTATGGAATCCATTGCTCGATGCTGCGCTCGAACGTCAACAGCAGCAAGCCACTGGACGACAACCAGAAGCGCCAACTGGCGCAATGGGACGGAACCATCGCCTCGGGCTGGGCCGGCATGGCCGAGTTGCTGGCCGCGCCTGACGTCACTGCTGACCTGGTCACCGCGGCCAAGGACGCGCAGGCCAAGACCGACGGCGTGCTGAAGCAGATCGGCGAGCTCACGAAGAACTTCGACGGTAGCGGCAAGCCCGCGATGCCCGCCTCCGAGTGGAATACGCTCTGCCAGTCGCCGTTCCCGCTCATCGTCGGCGTCGCGACCAAAGCGCTGGACCAGTCGATCGCCCGCGCCGAGGCCGTTCAGGCCAAGGCGCTCACCAATCTCGTCCTGCAATCGCTCGCATTCCTGGTCGCGCTCGCCGTGACGCTGGCCGGAGTATATGTGGTCCGCAACCGCCTGATGCGCCCGGTGCGGGCCATCCTCGATGCGATCGCCCGGATCAGTGCGCGCGACTATGCAACGCCGGTTCCGCAATCCGCTTATCCCGACGAATTCGGCACGATGGCCGCGGCGCTCGAAAGCCTGCGTGAGAGCGCTGCGACCGCGGAGCGCCTGGGCCAGGAACGCGAATCGCAGCAGGCGCTGCAGCTCGCGCGCTCCGGCACCGTGGATGCCGCGTGCCGCAGCTTCGACGACACAGTGCAGGCCGTCATTCACAGCGTCGCGGCATCGGCGCGGGAGCTCGATGGGACGGCCACGGGCGTGCGCTCGCTGGTTGCCGAATCCAGCAGCCAGACCGCGGCGGTCTCCTCCGCGGCCGAGCAGGCCACCAACAATCTCGAAACCATCGCGGCTGCGACCGAGGAGCTCTCGGCGTCCGTCGGCGAGATCTCCGCACAGGTGCAGTCCAGCGCGCGCGAGGCCCGTGAAGCTGTCGCGCAGGTCGAGCAGACCAACGCGACCGTCGAAATCCTCGATCAGACCGCGAGCCGCATCGGCGAGGTCGTGAAGATGATCCACGCCATCGCCGGCCAGACCAATCTGCTGGCGCTGAACGCGACCATCGAGGCCGCGCGCGCCGGAGAGGCCGGCCGCGGCTTTGCCGTGGTCGCGGGCGAGGTCAAGAGCCTCGCGGCGCAGACAGCAAACGCAACGGAAGAGATCTCGCGGCAGGTCGAGGAGATCCAGGGGGCGACGGGGCAGGCCGTCGCCGCGATCCGCTCCATCGGCGGCGCCATCAGCGGCATCGACGAGAAGATGACCGCGATTGCAGCGGCTGTGGAGGAGCAGCGCGCCGCGACCACCGAGATCTCGCGCAACTTCCAGCAGGCGGCGCAGGGCACCCGCGAGGTCACCGATACTATCGGCGGCGTCGCCAAGCTCAACCAGGAGACAGGCAACGCCGGCACGGTGCTCACCGATTCCGTGAAGAAGATGTCGGCCGACGCCGATCGTCTCCGCACCGCGGTCGAGGGCTTCCTTGGCGCGGTGAAATCGGCCTGACGCTCTGTCCCCTGTTCCCACGGCGCGCGGGCCGGCATTGCCGCCGATCCGTGCGCCGGGTACATCTGTGGCGCCGCGCCAGCGCGGCGACGGACGACAAGAACATCAGGGACGGAGAGTTCGATGCCGGTCACCCCACACAAGGCCCAGCGCCCCTATCGCGGCGTGTTCCCGGTCGTGCCCACCATCTTCGACGAGCGCGGCGAACTGGACCTGGAAGGCCAGCGCCGCTGCGTCGACTTCATGATCGATGCCGGTTCGCACGGCCTCTGCATCCTCGCCAATTTCTCCGAGCAGTTCGTGCTCACCGACGCCGAGCGCGAGACCGTGATGCATGCGGTGCTGGAGCATGTCGCGGGCCGCGTGCCCGTGATCGTCACCACCACCCATTTTAGCTCGGCCGTCTGCGCCGCGCGCAGCAGGCAGGCTGAAGCGGCCGGCGCGGCCATGGTGATGGTGATGCCGCCCTATCACGGCGCAACCTTTCGCGTGCCCGAAAAAGGCATCGTCGAATTCTTCAATGTGCTCTCGGACGCCATCACCATTCCCATCATGATCCAGGACGCGCCGGTGGCGGGCACGCCGCTGTCAGTGGAACTGCTGGCGCGGCTGTCGCGCGACTTCTCCAACATCCGTTACTTCAAGATCGAGGTGCCCGGCGCTGCATCAAAGCTGCGCAGCCTGATCGAGGCGGGCGGCAAGGACATCGAAGGCCCCTGGGACGGCGAGGAGGCGATCACGCTGCTCGCCGATCTCGATGCCGGTGCCACCGGCGCCATGACCGGCGGTGGCTATCCCGACGGCATTCGTCAGATCATCGATCCTTATTTTGCCGGCAAGCGCGAGGAGGCGAAGGCCGCCTACGAGCGCTGGTTGCCGCTGATCAACTACGAGAACCGCCAATGCGGCCTGATCGCCTGCAAGGTCATGATGCAGGCCGGCGGCGTCATCAAGTCCGACGCCGTGCGCCATCCGCTCCAGCCGCTGCATCCGGCGACGCGGGCAGGGTTGCTGGAGCTGGCTCGGGAGCGCGATGCGCTGGCGCTAAGGTGGGGGAAGTAGCGCGACGTTCTCCGCTGTCGCTAGACATCTCCGCTGTTCGTCCCGGGGCGCGCAAAGCGCGAGCCCGGGACCCATAACCACAGGGAGTGGTTTCGGGGCAAGCTGGTCACTCCGAGTTTTCGTAAAACGATATCTTGTGGCTATGGGTCCCGGCCTTCGCCGGGCGACACCGAGTGTGACGCGTGAGCTTTCGGCTACCTGGCCAGCGTCCACTCGCCGACAACGTGAAACCGTGCTTTCGCATCATCCTGCCTGAACAGCGCAACGCGGTCGATGGCCAGCGCTTCAAGACCAAGCCCCGCGAACCGTTCCCGCAGCATCTCCAGAACCGGCCCGCGCCGCTCTGCGTCCAGCCGTCCCGTCAGCGTCATGTGGAAGCGGAACTCCTCCATCACGTACGGATAGCCCCAGCGATCGAGATAATCGCGCTGGCGCTCGCTGAGCTTCTCGGGTTTCCGCCGCGCGCGGTCTTCCACCGTCAGGACGGCACGAAACGAATCGAAACCGCGGACGCAATCGGCGGCGAGCTGTTGCAGCGCGTCGACCGACTCGGCCGGAATGACCGCAATGAAGCCGCTGATGGCATCGACGACGGGCCGGATCGCCGGGATCGGCCGCGCTTTGCCGGCGAATTCGGCACATGCCGCCATGAGCTCCGCTTCGGTCTTCTCCGCCGCGAGCGCCATCGGCGCCTTCAGCGTGCCGTGAAAACCGTACTTGCGGGGATCGGCGGTGATGTCGCGCCAGTCCGGAGCGATTCGCAAAGCGTCAGCGGGGAAGGGCACCTCTTGATCGGTATAGGCATCGTAGCCAAGCAGCTCGGCGCCGAAGCGGGAGAGGGCGCTGTTGCTGCCTGCGGCAAAATAGATCGCGTAGCGGGGGAAACCGGTCATGGCTTCAGCATAACCAATTTATGCCGCAACGACAGCCTCGCGCGGCGTCGCCACCGCGCTGAGCAGCCGCGTCGCATCGGTGAGATGCACAAGCTTGCCGCCTGCGATCACCGCGATCAGCCGCGGCCGCAGCGCTATGGTGTCGTCGACCAGCAGAATGTCGGCGCGGCGTCCTTCGGCGATGACGCCGCGATCGGCAAGGCCGGTCGCGCGCGCGGGCCCGGCGGAGACCAGATCCCAGGCCTTCGCCAGCGGCAGCACGCCATCGGCGGCCAGGCGGAATGCGGCGAGCAGCTGCGCGGGATAGTAATAGTCCGACGCCAGCACCGAGCAGAGCCCTTTGGCGATCATGTCGGACGCCTTGGTCCAGCCGGTATGGCTCCCGCCGCGCACGACGTTGGGCGCGCCGTAGACGATGGCGTCGCCGTGGCTGGCTGCCGCCCGCGCCGTCTCCTCGTTGATCGGAAACTCCGCGATGTCAGCGCCCAGTTGGCGAAATTCCCGACGCATCGCCGGCGTCGCATCGTCATGCGAGAGCATCCGCACCCCGGCGGCGCGGGCCACCGCGGCCAGCCGCGACACGGAAGCAGGCACGTCGGCTGCGCGCGAGACGATACGCGCGACCAGTCCGTCGAAATCCTCGCTCGTCAGCCCGGTCCGCTCCACCATGCGGTTGCGTTTGCGGGGCTTGGCCATGTCGGCGACGGTGCCGTCCATGTGGTCGTTGAAGGCGAACAGGTCGACGCGCCCTTCGGCGAGCCATTGGGTGATCTCGGCCTCGGCATCGAGATTGTAGGTCTCGTGCCGCAGGTGAAAGCGGGTGTCGGCGGCGAATTGCGGGCGCTGCCGCTCGATCGCCTCCATCAGCTCCCGCGCATTGTCGGCACTCCGCAGGCCCGGTTCCCACGAGCAGGTCGTGGCGTGAAACACCGTGGTGATGCCGTTGCTGATCGCCTGGCGGTCGCTGTCGGCGAGCGCGACGTCGATCGGGAAGTCGACGCCGGCACGCGGCATCATCTGCCGCTCGAAGGCGTCGCCGTGCAGGTCGACGATGCCGGGCAGGACCAGCAGATCGCGTGCGTCGATCGCCAGCCGCGCGCGGCCGCGAGAAGCATCGACCTGCGCAATATCCGTTCCGGACACGCCAAGCGAGGTTTCGACGAACCCGGCGCCGATCAGCGCCCGGCCGCCTTCAAGGAAGATGTCTGTCACGCGACCGCGCTTCGTTTGCTGGCAGGGGAGTGTGCCCGTGCTTCATATGTGGAGAGAAAATCTTCAATCCCGAGCTTGCGGAAATCGGGCAGGGCCTCACGCAATTTGTCGTGATCCCAATCCCACCAGGCCAGCTTGGCGAGCCGGCCGGCGACTTCTTCCGAGAACCGCCGCCGTACGATGCGCGCCGGATTGCCGGCGACGATGGTGTAGGCCGGCACGTCCTTGGTGACGATGGCCCCCGCCGCGATCACCGCGCCGGTGCCGATGTTGCGGCCCGGCAGCACGACCGCGCCGTGACCGATCCAGACGTCATGGCCGATATGGACGTGATGCTGGCGCCGCCAGTCGAAGAATTCCGCGTCGTCGCTCTCGCCCGGAAAGTAGGCGCTGGAGCGGTAGGTGAAATGGGCCTGCGTGGCGCGCTGCATCGGATGATTGCCAGGATTAACGCGCGTCATCGCCGCGATCGAGCAGAATTTGCCGATGGTGGTGTAGGTGATCTGCGCGTCGTTCACGACATAGGAGTAATCGCCCATCGTGACTTCGGTGAGGATCGTGCGCGCGCCGACCTCGGTATAGGCGCCGAGCTTGGTTTCTTGCAGCTTCGCGGACGCGTCAATGGTCGGTTGAACCGAAAGCACCTTGCCGGCCATGTTGCATCCGAGGGTTTGAGGGCGGGTGTTTCTCTTCGAGTGGGTTGATGACAATGTCATGACATAGCGATGACAGGGGACGAAGTGCGTAGCATCGCCGCATTGCAGCGCGCGTGTCACACAAGTGTCAAGCGCCGGCGTTAGCGGTGGGCCCCAGCTACTCTGGAGCCCTCTATGCTGGTGGTTGAAGGTCTGACCTGCCGCTTCGGCGCAAAAGCCGCGGTGGACGACGCTTCGTTCAAAATCTCCCCTGGCGGCTTCGTCGGTGTGATCGGGCGCTCCGGCGCCGGCAAGTCGACGCTGCTGCGAACCATCAATCGCCTCGCGACGCCGACACAGGGCCGCATCCTGTTCGACGGCCTCGACGTCACCGCGCTGCGCGGCAAGGAGCTGCGGCAGTGGCGGGCGCGTTCGGCCATGATCTTTCAGCAATTCAACCTGGTCGGGCGGCTTGACGTGCTGACCAATGTCCTGATGGGACGCCTTGCGACGATGCCGGCCTGGCGCTCGCTGACTCAGACATGGCCCGAGCAAGACAAGGCGCTGGCGATGTCCGCGCTCGAGCAGTTTGACATCGCCTCGCTTGCCGCCCAGCGCGCCGACCAGTTGTCCGGCGGCCAGCAGCAGCGCGTGGCCATCGCCCGCGCCCTGGTGCAGCAGCCCGACATCATTCTCGCCGACGAGCCGATCGCCTCGCTCGATCCGCGCAACACCAAGATCGTCATGGATGCGCTGCTGCGCATCAATAAGCATTTCGGCATCACCGTGCTCTGCAACCTGCATTCGCTCGACTTGGCCCGCAGCTATTGCGACCGCCTGATCGGCATGGCCCAGGGCCGCGTGGTGTTCGACGGCGCGCCGGCCGCGCTCACAAATCACGTCGCGCGCGAGCTCTACGATCTCGAAGCCGC
This sequence comes from Bradyrhizobium sp. A5, assembly GCF_042076515.1. Classification (NCBI taxonomy): domain Bacteria; kingdom Pseudomonadati; phylum Pseudomonadota; class Alphaproteobacteria; order Hyphomicrobiales; family Nitrobacteraceae; genus Bradyrhizobium; species Bradyrhizobium sp. A5. Next base: position 596,244 of record NZ_CP148990.1, read on the forward strand.
CGATGTCATGGGTGGTGCGTCTGCGCCGCCGCCCGAGGCTGTCCCGGCGCTCGGAACGGCCGCGGCCGCCTGAGCCACGCTACCTGCCTAGTTGCCAATTCTTGCGTCAACCGACCCAACCGATGAAGAGGGTATCATGATCACTCGCAGACTCATTCTTGCCGGCGCCGCCGCGCTCGCCTTCACCGCTTCCGCCTCCGCAGCGGACTGGAAGGCCAAGTATCCCGAACTGACCTTCGCAGTCGTTCCGGCCGAGAACGCCTCCGGCGTCACCGAGCGCTGGGCGCCGTTCGTGAGCTATCTCTCCAAGGAACTGGGTGTGAAGGTCACGCTGCGCATCGCCAACGACTACGCCGCGGTCATCGAAGGCCAGCGCGCCGGCAACATCCACATCGCCAGCTACGGCTCGGCGTCGTTCGCCCGCGCCCGCCTGACCGGCGTCAAGACCGACGCCTTCGCCAACGACATCAACGCCGACGGCTCGACCGGCTATTACTCGGTGTTCTTCGTCAAGGCGAGCAGCCCCTACAAGAGCGTCGATCAGCTCAAGGGCAAGAACCTCGGCCTGGTCGACCCGAACTCGACCTCCGGCAACAACGTGCCTCGTTTCGAGCTCGACAAGATGGGTATCGCGGACGCCGACAGCTATTTCGGCAAGGTCGTCTTCACCGGCAGCCATGAGAACGCGATCCTCGCGCTGGCGCAGGGCACCGTCGATGTCGCCGCCAACCAGTGGACCAGCGACGACGATTCGACGCTGGCGCAAATGCTGACCAAGAACATGCTGAAGAATGCCGACGGCTCGGCGATGAAGAAGGACGATTTCCGCATCATCCACAAGTCGGCGCCGATCATCAATGGCCCCTATGCCTACAACTCCGAACTGCCGGAGGACGCGAAGGCGGCGATCGCCAAGGCGTTCTTCGACGCGCCGACCAAGGACAAGGCCGCGTTCGACCGCCTCTCCGACGGCCAGAAGAAGGGTTTCCATCCCGCTACCACCAAGGACTGGGATGGCACGATCGAGCTGATCAAGTTCGTCGATGCACTGCGTAAGAAGAAGGCGTCCTGAGTTTTCGGGACGAGCTACTTGAGCCGGGTCGATGGACCCGGCTCTTTCTCTTTTGACGGGTCCCCTCTAGACCAATGACCATCGCGGTTTCGATCCTGCCCGAGCAGCAGCTGGCTGCGCTGAACGCCGCCTATGGCCAGGCGGTCGCGCGCAGGCGATGGCGTCTCCTGTTCGGAGCTGCGGTGTTCGCCGCCGCGCTGCTTCTCGCCGCGATCGGCGCGGAAGTGAATCTGCGCACGCTCTTCACCTATTTCGGCAATTTCGTCAGCTATTTCGACCGCATCTTTACCCTTGATAGTGGTCAGCGTGTCTGGACCGATCTCGGCGAGTGGTTCTGGGGCTGGCGCAAATGGCTGAAGATGCTCGGCGAGACCCTGCTGATCAGCTATGTCGGTACGCTGACCGGCGCAGTCTTCGCGTTTGCACTGAACTTCTTCGCCGCGGAAAATACTTCTCCTGCACCCTGGCTGCGTTTCGTGGTGCGGCGCCTGCTCGAATTCGCGCGCACCGTGCCAGGCATCGTCTTCGCGCTGATCTTCGTGATTGCGTTTGGGCTCGGACCGATGGCCGGCGTGCTGGCGATCGCGATCCACTCCACCGGCGCGCTCGGGAAGCTGTTCTCGGAGATCGTCGAGAATGCCGACATGAAGCCTGTCGAAGGCATCCGTTCGACCGGCGCGAGTTGGCTCTCCTGCATGCGCTTTGCGATCGTGCCGCAAGTCACCGCGGGCTACGCCAGCTACGCGCTGCTGCGCTTCGAGATCAACGTCCGCGAGGCCTCGGTGATGGGCTTCGTCGGCGCCGGCGGCATCGGCCAGGAGCTCGTCGTCGCCATCCGCAAATTCTACTATTCGGACGTCAGCGCTATCCTGCTCACCATCATCGTCACGGTCTTCATCATCGACATCGCCACCGGCTGGCTGCGCAGCCGCCTGTTCGGCAAGGAGGCGCGGGCGTGACGAGACCGCAGCAGATCGACACCGCGCAGATTCGCGCGCGCTACCCCGATGTGTTCGATCGGCCGACCTCGGCGCGGCTCGCAATGCCGGCGATGATCGCCGCGGCGCTCGCGGTCTTTGTGTACGGGCTGGTCGATCTTGATTTCTCGCCGTCGCGGTTCTTCAACGGCCTCAGCCAGCTCGGCTGGATCAGCATGATGATGATCCCGCCGGATCCCGGTTCTTCGCTGCCGATCTACCTGAAGGCGCTCGGCGAGACGCTCTCGATCGCGCTACTCGGCACGACGCTGGCCGCGGTGTTTGCGCTCCCGGTCAGCCTGTTTGCTGCACGCAACATCGTGCCGTCAAAGATCCTGCGCTTCCCCATCAGGCGCTTCCTGGATTCGATCCGCGGCGTCGACACGCTGATCTGGGCGCTGGTGTGGATCAACGTGGTCGGGCTCGGCCCGTTCGCCGGCGTGCTCGCGATCGCCGTGTCGGATTTCGGCGCCTTCGGCAAGCTGTTCTCCGAGGCGATCGAGGGCGCCGACCAGAAACAGGTCGAAGGCATCCGTGCCTCCGGCGGCAGCCCGCTGCACGAGATCCGCTTCGGCCTGCTGCCGCAGGTGCTGCCTGTCATCGCCGGCCAGGTGCTCTATTTCATCGAGTCGAACACGCGCTCGGCCACCATCATCGGCATCGTCGGCGCCGGCGGCATCGGCCTCCAGCTCGCCGAGCAGATCCGCGTGCTGGAATGGCAGAAGGTCTCGTTCCTGATCCTGATGATCCTGGTCGCTGTCGCTGCGATCGATTTCATTTCGAGCAAGTTGCGGTTTGCGATTATTGGACCAAGGGCGGTGGCCTAGTCGTCACTGCCGTAGGGTGGGCAAAGCGAAGCGTGCCACCGCGTTCATCTGACGCTTAGAACAGATGGTGGGGACGGCGCGAAGAGCGCGCCTTTGCCCACCCTACTGTTCTACCAAAAACTCCACCCGCTCCGCAGCGAACCGCGAGTGCTTGGTCACCAGCGGCTTGCCGTCAAGATCGTGATCGGTCGCGTCGACCACCAGGATCGGCCGGCCCAGCGGCAGATCCAGCCGTGCAGCGTCGGTCGCATCCACGATGCCGGCCGTGATCCTCGTCGCGCCGCGGCGATAGTCGCGCACGCCATAGTGCTCGAGCAATTTCGTCATCGAACGCGTCGCGGCGAACACCTCGCCTGCGCCCGGAAACAATTCCGCTGACAGCCAAGTGGTCGAGACACAAATCGGCGTGCGGTCGGCTAGTCGGATCGCCTCGATGCGCATCAGCGGCGCGCCGGGCTTCAATCCCAGTTCCCGCGCCAGCTCGCGGGTGGCTACGTCGTCGGTCGCTTCGATCAATCGGCCATGCGGCTCGCGGCCGTCGGCACCGACGATCTCGGAAAAGCGTGTGCGCGAGCGCAAGGGATAAGCGAGGCGCTGCGCCTCGACATAGGTTCCGCTGCCGCGCTCGGCACGCACGATGCCGCGCTCGGCAAGGGCTGCCAGTGCGCGCCGCACGGTGTGGCGGTTCACCCGATAGGTTTCGGCGATCTCCATCTCGCCCGGCAGCTTGTCGCCGGCCGCAAAGCGGCCGTCGGCGATGCCGCGCTCGATGCCGTCGGCAACGAGGCGCCACAGCGCGACGCCCGAGGAGGCGGTGTCCTGCATGCTCATGTCGCCGGCAACCTACTCCAGAAATCACACCTTTGTCACGAAACAGTCATGGCGCTTGCGTATCAAGTTGTCTATTATCATAGACAACTTGGATTCGGCAAGTTTCGCAAGAGAGCTCGGTGGATTTGGTGACCCAGCACAATACCCAGCAAGCCCAGCGCCAGGCCGCAATGGCCGTGCTGGCGCATGCGGAGGCGGGCGAGATCGCCGCCCGCCTCCGCAACTTCGCGCTTCCACCCCATCAGGATCTGCGCGCGCCGGAAAACGGCCTCGTCATGCTGCGTGGCCGGGTCGGCGGCGACGGCGCGCCGTTCAATCTCGGCGAAGCCACGGTGTCGCGCGCCGCGGTGCGGCTTGCGAGCGGCGAGGTCGGCTTCGGCTACACACTTGGGCGCGATGGCGAGAAGGCGCGGCTGATCGCGTTGTGCGACGCACTGGTGCAATCGCGGGATTTCGGCGCATCGGTCGAGCGGGACATTATCGCGCCGTTGCGCGCGCAGCTTGCGATGCGTCGCAAGCAGGCGGCGGCGGAGACCGCAGCGACGAAGGTTGATTTCTACACCATGGTGCGCGGTGAGGGGTGAGGCCATGACGACGATTGCGGAATTGCCGCCGGGTTTCGCCGACAAGGTGCTGTCGGCGCAGTCGACCTTCCGTTCGGTCATGGACGCGATGGCGCAGCCGGGCTCGGTCCAGCGCATCGTGCCGATGGCGGGAGCGCCCGATACGATGATGCGCGGCACCGCCGCGATCGCGCTGACGCTGTTCGACCACGACACGCCGCTCTGGCTGGATGCGCGGATGTCGGAAAGCTCCGACGTGGTGAAGTGGCTGAAATTCCATACCGGCGCGCCGGTGGTGCAGGACTCCTCGATCGCGAGCTTCGCGCTGATCAGCGACGGCGGCTTGCTTCCGGCGCTCGAGCGCTTCGCGCTCGGCACCAGCGAGTACCCCGACCGTTCGACCACCGTGATCGTCCAGGTCGAGAGCCTGGATACGGGCCGCAGCTTCGAGCTGCGCGGCCCGGGCATCGACGGCGTCGCCACGCTCAAGGCGACGATCAAGCCCGCCGATCTGTTCGAGCGCCTGCATCTCAACGAGGCATTGTTTCCGCGCGGCATCGATCTGGTGCTGGTCGCCGATGATGCCGTGGTGGCGATCCCGCGGACAACGCGTGTCGTAGTTAAGGGAAGCTAAGCATGTATGTCGCAGTCAAGGGCGGCGAGCGCGCCATCGAGAATGCCCATCGCCTGCTCGCCAATGCGCGGCGTGGCGACCAGAGCGTCGCGGAAGTCTCCCTCGACCAGATCTCGGATCAGCTCGGCCTCGCCGTGGATCGCGTCATGAGCGAAGGCTCGCTCTATGATCGCGAGCTGGCGGCGCTCGCGATCAAGCAGGCACGCGGCGATCTGATCGAGGCGATCTTCCTGGTGCGCGCCTTCCGCGCCACGTTGCCGCGCTTCGGCGCCAGCGAGCCGGTCGACACCGGCGCGATGCGCGTGCAGCGGCGGGTGTCCTCGACCTTCAAGGACATTCCGGGCGGCCAGATTCTCGGGCCGACCTTCGACTACACGCATCGCCTGCTTGATCCTTCGCTTGGCCAGGGCTTTGTGCCCGAAGCGCCCGCGACGGCGGAAGCTTCGACCGCGCCGACGCCGCGCGTGACCGACATTCTGGGCCGCGACGGGCTGATCGAGTCCTCACCGCAAGCGGAGGAAGGCGCCAGCGTCGGCGATCTTACCCGCGAGCCGCTGAACTTCCCGGCTGATCGCGACCTGCGCCTGCAAAACCTCGCGCGCGGCGACGAAGGCTTTCTGCTGGCGATGGGCTACTCCACCCAGCGCGGCTATGGCCGCAACCATCCGTTCGCCGGCGAGATTCGCTTCGGCGAGGTCGAGGTCGAATTCGCGGCGGAGGACGTCGGCTTCGCCGTGCCGCTCGGCTCGATCGAGCTCACCGAGTGTCAGATGGTCAACCAGTTCAAGGGTTCCGCGACCGAGGCACCGTGCTTCACCCGCGGCTATGGCCTCGCCTTCGGCCAGAGCGAGCGCAAGACCATGTCGATGGCGCTGGTCGATCGCGCGCTGCGTGCCCGCGAGCTGGGTGAGGAGGCCCTCGCCCCGGCGCAAGATGAAGAATTCGTGATGTCGCATTCGGACAACGTCCAGGCGACCGGCTTCGTCGAGCATCTTAAGCTGCCGCATTATGTCGACTTCCAGTCCGAGCTCGGCCTGCTCCGCAAGCTGCGCAAGGAGTTCGCGGAAGCCAGTGCGCCCGACGTCATGAAGGAGGCCGCGGAATGAACGCGCCCGCCTACAATTTCGCCTATCTCGACGAGCAGACCAAGCGGATGATCCGCCGCGCGATCCTCAAGGCGATCGCGATCCCCGGCTATCAGGTGCCGTTCGCCAGCCGCGAGATGCCGATGCCCTATGGCTGGGGCACCGGCGGCGTACAGGTGACTGCGGCGATTCTTGGCCCCCAGGACGTGCTGAAGGTCATCGACCAGGGCTCCGACGACACCACCAACGCGATCTCGATCCGCAAATTCTTCGCCAAGACCGCGGGCGTTGCGACGACCACGGCGACGAATGAGGCGACCGTGATCCAGACCCGTCACCGTATCCCGGAGACGGCGCTGCAACAGAACCAGGTGCTGGTCTATCAGGTGCCGATCCCGGAGCCGCTGCGCTTCCTCGAGCCGCGCGAGACCGAGACGCGGCGCATGCACGCGCTCGCCGAATATGGCCTGATGCATGTGAAGCTCTACGAGGACATCGCCCGCTTCGGCCACATCGCGACCGCCTACGCCTATCCGGTGAAGGTGAATGCGCGTTACGTGATGGACCCGTCGCCGACGCCGAAATTCGACAATCCGAAGATGGACAATTGCCCGGCGCTGCAACTGTTCGGCGCCGGCCGGGAGAAGCGCATCTACGCGATCCCGCCCTATACACAGGTGGTGTCGCTCGATTTCGAGGATCACCCGTTCGAGCCCTATCGCTTCAACGCGCCCTGTGCGCTGTGCGCGGCCGAAAATTCCTATCTCGACGAGATCGTCACCGACGACAAGGGTGGGCGGATGTTCGTCTGTTCGGACACCGACTATTGCGAGGCACGCCAGGCCGCCGGCCATCACGGCAGCGAGAGCGCTGCGCCGTACAAGGAGAAGGCGCCAAGGGACTCACATGAGGGCTCACATGGCTGATCGCGATATGCTCGAGAACGATGATCCGTTGCTGATCGCCGAAGGCCTCAGCAAATCCTACGGCCGCATCGCCGCGTGCCGTGACGTGTCGTTCTCGCTCTATCCCGGCGAGGTGCTGGCGATCGTCGGCGAATCCGGTTCGGGCAAATCGACGCTGCTGCAACTGCTGTCGGGCCAGCTCGCGGCCAGCAGCGGCCATGTGTCCTACCGGATGCGCGACGGCGTCACCCGCGATCTCGCCACGCTCGGCGAGGCCGAGCGGCGCTTCCTGTTCCGTACCGATTGGGGGTTCGTGCATCAGGATCCCGCGCAGGGCCTGCGCATGGCGGTGTCGGCCGGCGCCAATGTCGGCGAGCGGCTGATGGCGGTGGGCTGGAATCACTACGGCCGCATCCGCGACACCGCGTCAGACTGGCTGACCCGCGTCGAGATCGACATCGCTCGCATCGACGATGCACCGCGGACCTATTCCGGCGGCATGCGCCAGCGTCTCCAGATCGCCCGCAACCTCGTCACCGAGCCGCGGCTGGTGTTCATGGACGAGCCGACCGGCGGCCTCGACGTGTCCGTGCAGGCGCGCCTGCTCGACCTCGTGCGCAGTCTCGTCTCCGAGCTGGGCCTCGCGGTCGTCATCGTCACGCACGATCTCGCCGTCGCGCGATTGCTTTCGCACCGCGTGATGGTGATGAAGGGCGGCCGTGTCATCGAGACCGGCCTCACCGACCAGGTGCTCGACGATCCGCGCGAGCCCTATACGCAGCTTCTCGTCTCCTCGATTCTGCCGCCATGAGCCCCCCGATGACCGCCATGATCGACGTCGCCAACGCCAACAAGACCTTTACGATGCACCTGCAGGGCGGCATCGAATTGCCCGTCGTGAGCGGCGTGACCTTCCAACTCGACGCGAGCGAATGCGTCGTGCTGTCCGGGCCGTCGGGCGCCGGCAAATCGTCGATCCTGAAAATGATCTTCGGCAATTACCGCTGCGACTCCGGCCGCATCGGCATCCGCCATCGCGGCGCCGTGATCGATCTCACCACTGCCGAGCCGCGGCAGATCCTCAACGTCCGCCGTGCGACCATCGGCTATGTCAGCCAGTTCCTGCGCGCGGTGCCGCGCGTTGCGACCATCGACGTCGTCGCCGAGCCCTTGATCGTGAACGGCATGGCCCGCGCCGAGGCGCAGGCGCGCGCCGGCCAGCTGCTGCATCGCCTCAACATCCCCGAGCGACTCTGGCAGCTTCCGCCCGCGACCTTCTCCGGCGGCGAGCAGCAGCGCGTCAACATCGCGCGCGGCTTCATCTCGGAGCTGCCGATCCTGCTGCTCGACGAGCCGACCGCCTCGCTCGATGCCGCCAACCGCGCCGTCGTGGTCGAGCTGGTGGCCGAGAAGAAGCGCCAGGGCGTCGCCATGGTCGCCATTGTCCATGACGACGAAATCCGCCATTTGATTGCCGACCGCATCGTTGACGTCACCAGCTTTGCCGCCGCGGCCTGAAGGACATGGAAATGAACGCCAAGCCGAAGGACACATTGATCGCCAACGCCAGGATCGTGCTGGCCGACCGGGTGATCGAGCAGGGCTGGCTCGCTCTTGCCGACGGACGCATTGCCGAGATCGGCGAGGGCAGGGCCCCGGCCGGCGCTGAGGACGCCGGCGGTGACCTCATCATGCCCGGCCTGATCGAGCTGCATACCGACCATCTCGAAGCGCATTACGTGCCGCGCCCGAAGGTGTTCTGGAATCCGGTCGCGGCCGTGATCTCCTATGACGGCCAGCTCGCCACCTCTGGCATCACCACCGTGTTCGATTCGCTCCGGGTCTGGCGCGAGGACGGCGCCGAGGAAGTCGATGGCCGCGCCGGCGTGCTTGCCGCCGCGATCACCACCGCGCGCGATGCCGACCTGCTGCGTGCCGACCACTTCCTGCATCTGCGCTGCGAAATTCCGATGCCGAGCGTGGTCGAGGAAGCCAAGGAGCTGATCGACCGTCCCGACGTGCGGCTGATGTCGCTGATGGACCACACGCCCGGCCAGCGCCAGTTCCGCGACGAGGTCAAGCTGCGCGACTATTACCGCGGCAAGGGCGGCGGCAAGACAGACGCCGAGCTCGACGAGCTGTTCGCAAAGCGCTTCGAATATCAGAAGAAATATGCCGCGACCAACATGCGCGAGATCGTGTCGCTGGCGCACAAGTACAACATTCCGCTCGCGAGCCACGACGACACCACCGAGGAGAACGTCGTGGACGCCGTGCGCGATCGCGTGTCGGTGGCCGAGTTTCCGACCACGCTGGAAGCCGCGCGCGGACTGCATCAGGCCGGCATCGACATCCTGATGGGGGCGCCGAACGTCGTGCGGGGCGGCTCGCATTCCGGCAATATCGCCGCGGTCGATCTTGCCCGTGAAGGCCTGCTCGACATCCTGTCGTCGGACTACATACCGTCGAGCCTGCTGATGGCCGCGCTGCAACTGCCCGAGCATGTGCCCGCGATCAGCCTTCCGGCAGCGGTTCGTACCGTGACCAAGGCCCCCGCCGAGGCGGTCGGCCTGTCCGATCGCGGCGAGGTCGCAACCGGCAAGCGTGCCGATCTGATCCGCGTGCACGTTGCCGGCAGCGTTCCGGTGGTTCGCAGCGTCTGGCGCGAAGGAAGCCGTGTCGCATGAGCGAGACCACGACCATGACGCAGGGCGAGGCGGGTATGATCGGCCCCGGCCGGCTCGTGCTCGTGGTCGGCCCGAGCGGGGCCGGCAAGGACACCTTGCTGCGGCTGGCGCAGGCGGCCTGCGTCGACGACCGCGACATCGTCTTCCCGCGCCGTGTCGTCACGCGCGAGTCCTCCGGGGACGAGGACAATATCGCGGTCAGTCCCGAAGAATTCCGCCGCTCGCAGGAGCGCGGCGATTTCGCCGTGCATTGGGACGCGCACGGGCATTCCTATGCGCTGCCGCTCGGCATCAATGACGATATCCGGGCCGGCCGAGCCGTCGTCGCCAATGTCTCGCGTACGGTGATCGGCGAACTGCGCAAGGCCTACGCCAACGTCATCGTCGTCGCGATCACCGCGCCGCCGGACGTGCTGGCACAGCGGCTCGCCGCCCGCGCCCGGCACAGCGACGGCAATATCGGGGACCGCCTCGCGCGCAGCGTCGGTGACGCATCGGCCAATGCCGATGTCACCATCCTCAATGCGGGCAGTGCGGACTATCACAGCCGCCAGCTCGTGCGGGCGATCAGGAATGAAGGCTGGCACGAATAGCCAGTACAACAAGGAGACTGGAATGTCGGTGATTGAAACGGTCGAACAGCTGGAGGCCATCTACGGTGCAGTTGGTGATGCCTCGACCGTGAAAGTCGCCGACCATGTCACGCCGCTCTACCGCATCTTCATCGAGAAGGCGCCGTTCGCGGCGCTCGCCACCATCGGGCCGGAGGGGATCGACTGCTCGCCGCGCGGCGATCTGCCCGGCTTCGTCCGCATTCATGATCCCAGGACACTGATGCTGCCGGACCGGCACGGCAACAACCGGGTCGATTCCCTACGCAACATCGTCCGCGATCCCAGGGTGTCGTTGATGTTCCTGATCCCCGGCTCCGGCAACGCGGTCCGCGCCAACGGCCGCGCCCATCTTTCGGTCGATCCGGAGCTGCTGGCCTCGTTCAGGGTCGAGGGCAAGGCGCCGCGCAGCGTCATGGTGATGAACGTGGAAGAAATCTACTTCCAGTGCGCCCGCGCCATCGTCCGCTCCGACCTCTGGAATCCCGACAAGCGCATCGATCCGAAGACGCTGCCGACGCCGGGCCAGATCCTCGCCGAGATGAGCGAGAACAAGGTCGGCGGCGCGGAATACGACCGCATCTGGCCGGAGCGCGCCGCCGCGACGATGTGGTGATGGTCCGCGCTCCCTCGTCTTCCTCGCCCCGCGCTTGCGGGGAGAGGGGCCTCTCTCGGCTCGTGAGACTGTCGTGGGACCTGTACCCCCTCACCCGGATCGCAAGAGCGATCAGACCTCTCCCCGCAAGCGGGGCGAGGTGAAGAGGAGCGCTGCCCGCCTCCTAATTAAACGCCATCCCGCCGCTCAGTGCGATCGTCTGCCCGGTCATGTAGGCATTGTCGACCAGCAGCATCACGGCTTTCGCCACCTCCTCCGCCGTACCGAAGCGGCCGAGCGGGATGCGGCTGACGAGTTGGGGCTGGCCGCTCATCATGTCGGTCTCGATCAGCGACGGCGCCACCGCGTTGACCGTGATGCTTTCCTTCACCAGCCGCGCCGCATAGCCGCGGGTGAGGCCCTCCATGCCGGCCTTGGATGCATTGTAGTGCGGGCCGATCGACCCGGCGCCGCGCGCGGCACCGGAGGAGATGTTGACGATGCGGCCCCACTTTTTGGCGCGCATCGACGGCAGCACCGCCTGCGTGCACAGGAAGACGGATTTCAGATTGACCAGAATCGTCCGGTCGAAATCGTCCTCGGTGAGATCGTCGACGCCGCGGGTGATGGCGATGCCGGCGTTGTTGATGAGAATGTCGATCGGCCCGAGTTCCGCCGCGATGCGTGCGACCATGCCGGTCACGGCCTCGCGCTGTGACACATCGGCGGCAATGGCCACCGCACGGCCACCGCGCTTGTTGATCTCGTCCGCCAGCTGCTCGGCCTGCCCGATCCGCTCATGGCAATTGATCGCCACGGCTGCGCCTGCTTCCGCCAGCGCGCGGCAGACGGCTGCGCCGATCCCACGCGAGCCTCCGGTGACGAGCGCCGTGCGCCCCTTCAGATCGTCCGCCATGCCTGAACCTCCCAATCCTCTGGCCTGCGCCCGCGGAGCGTACCATGCCGGCCGCGCGCCCGTGTTGAATTCATTGCGAGATGAATCTGCCTGTCGGTGCTTGCTGCGGGAGAAGCGCCCGAGCGCTCCGCTGCCAAATATGGATAGCCATTTCATTGACCAATCGCGCCAACCGCTCGATATTTGAAGCATCGAAACTGCTCCTCGAGCGTGAAGCCGCAACATGAGAACCGATCACCAGCGTAATCCCGGTGACATGCACGCATGCATGACCCGACGCTGTTTCTCGGCGGCCACCGGCGCCTGTTGTTGTTGCTGACCGCGTCCTGACAGCAATCCCACATCGCAGATCAGATACAGGAAGCGCCGATCTCCCGGCGAACGAGCAGCCATGCCCCAGTCCAACGCCTATATCATTGAAATTCACGATCGCGCCGCCGGCATCATCACGAGAGCTGAGCGCGGCTTCCGCTTCTTCTCCTCCGAGCGCCTGTTCGACAGTCTCGAAGGCCGTCAGTTCCGCTCTGCGCGCGAGGCCGAGCGCGCCGCCCGCGCCGTGTTCGCCGAGCGGAGCGGGCGCGCGAACTCTCAATTTTTTGCCAACTGATCTCACCGAAAGGGCAACATCATGATCACCCGACGACACATTCTTGCAACGACGCTTCTGCTCGCGACCGCCGTGGCCGCTCCCGCGCACGCTGAGGACAAGCCGGCGGAAATCCGCATCGGCACGCAAAAGGGCGGCTTCTTCCCCGCGGTACGCCAGCGTCAGACGCTCGAAAACGCGTTCAAGCCGCTCGGCATCGAGATCAAGTGGATCGACTTCCAGTTCGGTCCGCCGCTACTGGAGGCCATCAATGTCGGCAGCGTCGATTTCGGTTTCGTCGGCGACACGCCGCCGATCTTCGCGCAAGCCGGCGGCGCGAAGATCAAATACGTCGCGGCCGTGAAGTCTGAGGGCGACAACCAGGCGATCATCGTGCCCAAGGATTCCGCCATCAAGACGCTGGCCGATCTCAAGGGCAAGCGCGTCGCGTTCGGCAAGGGTTCGAGCGCGCACAATCTGCTGGTCGCCTCGCTGGAGAAGGCCGGGCTGTCCTGGTCCGACATCACGCCGGCGCCGCTCGCGCCGGCCGATGCAACGGCGGCCTTCGTGAAGGGATCGGTCGACGCCTGGTCGATCTGGGATCCGTATCTCGCGCTCGCCGAATTGAAGGAGCACGCCCGCGTTCTGGTCTTCGACAAGGACGTGCACAAGCCGAACGCCTATTACATCGCCAACACCGACTTCGTTGAGAAATATCCGTCGCTGGTGGCCAAGCTCAACACGACCTTCGCCTCCGAGGGCGTGTGGGCGGACGCTCATCATGAGGAGGTCGCCAAGGCGCAGGCCGAAGCGACCGGCGTCGACATCGAGGCGATCAGGCGCTTCGTCAACCGCTCGAGCTATCGCGTGGTGCCGCTCGACGCCGAGGTGATCAAGAGCCAGCAGGCCGTGGCCGACCGTTTTGCAAAGCTCGGCCTGATCCCGAAGCCGGTCAACGTCTCCGACATCGTCTGGAAGTGGACCCCGGGCTCCTGAGCGAACTCAGCCCCGCAGCGCCGCCAGTAATTCATCCGGGCGCTCGGCCATGATCATGTGGCCGGCGCCTGGCACGACGACGGTCTTCGCATGCGGGATCGCGGCCGCAAGCGCCTTGCCCGCCTTCGCCGGAGTCATCATGTCGCGTTCACCGAGGATGAGCGTGGTCGGCACCTTCACGCTCGCGGCAGCAGTCAGCGCATTCGCGTAGGCGTTGCAGGCGGACAGATCCTTGAACAGGACACCCGGCTCGCAATGCTTCAGCACCGCCTGTGCGCCGCCATGCATCCACAAGCCCGGTGCAAGGCTGCCGCCGAGCTCCGCATTGAAGCCGAGGCCCCAGATCGAGACCATGTCGTTCGCATCCTGCGAGTTAGCCTCGGCGGCCTTCAGCAGGTCGGGGCCGACCGTCATGGTCGCGGCCGTGCCGATCAGGCTCAGTGCGGAGACCTTGCCGGGATGGCGCGCGGCGGTCTCCAGCGAGATCAGCGATCCCATGGAGTGGCCGATCAGGTGTGCTTTCGCCACGCCGGCGGCATCGAGCAATGCCGCGGTCCAGTCGGCCATCTCCGCGATGGATGACAGCGAAGGCCCGGCCGAGCGGCCGTGGCCGGGCATATCGGGCGCCAGCACGCCAAAGCCGTGATGGGCGAACCAGCGCGTATGCAGCGCCCAGGTCGAACGGTCGAAGCCGGCGCCGTGGATGAAGACCACTGCGGGCAGGGACTTGTCGAATTCGCGGCCGCCGGTTGCGACAAACACCTCGGCGCCGTTGACGGAGAGCTTCATGGTCTCAAACCTTTTGCGAGATGCGCAGCGCCTGGGAGAGATCGTCGATGATGTCGGAGGCCGTCTCGATGCCGACCGACAGCCGCACCAGTTCCTCGCCGATGCCGGCCGCCTTGAGCTGCTCGGCGTCCATCTGCTGATGTGTGGTCGAGGCGGGGTGGATCACCAGCGTCTTGGCGTCGCCGACATTGGCAAGATGGCTGATCATGCGCAGCGATTCGATGAACTTGCGTCCCGCGGGCCGCCCACCCTTGATGCCGAAGGAGACGATCGAGCCGGCGCCGCGCGGCAGCAATTGCTTTGCCAGCTGATAGTCCGCGTGGTCCTCCAGCGAGGGATGCAGCACCCAGTCGACGGCCTTGTTCGACTTCAGGGCTTCCAGCACGAGGTGCGTATTTTGGATGTGGCGGTCCATGCGCACGCCCAGCGTCTCGACGCCCTGCAACAGCTGGAATGCGTTGGTCGGCGACAGGCAGGCGCCGAAATCGCGCAGGCCTTCGGTGCGCGCACGCATGATGAAGGCGGCGGTGCCGAACTGCTCGTCGAAGACGATGCCGTGATAGCCGCCATAGGGCTCGGTCAGCACGCCGAACTTTCCGGACGCACGCCAGTCGAAGCGGCCGCCGTCGATGAGGGCGCCGCCGATCGCGATGCCGTGGCCGCCGATCCATTTGGTCGCCGAGTGCATCACGATGTCGGCCCCCAGCTCGATCGGGCGGCTGAGATAGGGCGTGGCGAAGGTGTTGTCGATCAGCAGCGGAATCTTCGCGTCATGCGCGATCGCTGCGACCTTGGGGATGTCGAGCACCTCGAGCCCAGGATTGCCGATGGTCTCGCCGATCACCAGCTTCGTGTTCGGCTTGATCGCCGCGCGGAACGCGTCGTGGTCGCGCGGCTTCACGAAGGTGGTGGTGATGCCGAAGCGCGGCAGCGTGTGTGCCAGGAGGTTGATGGTGCCGCCATAGAGCGAGCTCGATGCCACGATGTGATCGCCGGCATTGAGCAACGTCGCGATGGCCAGATGCAGCGCGGCCATGCCGCTTGCGGTGCAGATCGCGCCGACGCCGCCCTCCAGCGCCGCGAGCCGCTCCTCCAGCACGCCGGTGGTCGGGTTCGAGATGCGCGTGTAGATGTGGCCGGCGCGCTCCAGGTTGAACAGCGCGGCGGCGTGGTCGGAATCCTGGAACACGTAGGACGTGGTCTGGTAGATCGGCACCGCGCGGGCGCCGGTCGCGGGATCCGGATGCTGGCCCGCATGCAGGCTCAGGGTCTCGAAGGCAGGCGGTTTCGGCGCGGGCATGCTTGGCCTCGTGGGTCGGTCGACGATGGCGGCCCTTGTGCCACAAAATGGTGTGCCAAGTCAGCCATTGACAGCGCCGGAGACGGTGCGCTCCCTCGCTCTGCCTTTCGGGGAAGCTAGCCGCGAATGGCCTGCTCGATGATCTGCGCCTCGCGCAGCAGGATCTCGGCGACCTCCTGCTCGCGCCTTGGCCCGAGCCTCGTCCGAACGGCGGAGACGGTCATCGCCGCGGCCGGCTGCCCATCCGGGCTCTTGATCCAGGTGGAGATCGACTTGGTGCCCTGCACGAGGCCGATTTCCCTCATATTGTATCCACGCTTCCGCGCCGTCGTGACCTGGCTCATCACCGACGCAGCGTCGGTCTGGTAGGCTTCGAATCTCTTCTCGTTGGCTGCGACGATTTTTCGCGCATCCGGCACCGGCATCGCGGCGAGGATGGCGACGCCGGCGCTGCTGACGCCGAGCGGCCGGCGCGCACCGACCTCGATCGACAGCACCTGGATCGGATAGATGCCGATCCTGCGATCGACGCACAGCGTGTCGTTGCCGGTCCGCATCGTCAGAAACAGCGTGTCGCCGATCTCGGTGGAGGCGCGCCGCAGCGACGGACTGGCTGCGACCAGCAGCCGCGACGGCCGCGCCCGCGCAAGCGCCAGCTCAGGCACCTGGTTGCCGATCGCGTAGCGGCCGGTTCTGTCGTGCCGTTCGACGATGCCTTCCTCGATCAGCACGTGGACGATGCGATGCACGGTCGGACGGGTGAGGCCGGTGGCGCGTACGACCTCGGCCAATGGCACACCATCTTCGCGGCCTGCGGCAAGAATGCGCAGCACCGCGAGCGCGCGTCGGATTGCCTGCGCGCCTTGTCGCGGTTCGATCGCGGATTTTGACAAAGCTCTCTTGTCCATAATATGGACGAGAACGCCACAATTCACTCGACAGGTAAAGCCCGCATCTGGAGATTGCGCTTCCGTTGGGATGCCCTGCACGACGTCGGGGCACTCGCATGGAAATTGGAAGCGCCGTCGGGAGGTTAACATGAGATTAATCTGGATTGCCATCGCTGCTGTCACTGCGATGCTGGCTGGGTCCGCTTCGGCCCAGCAATGGCCGGCGCGCAACGTCAAGCTGATCGTGCCTTATCCGGCCGGCGGCAATGTCGACAGTGCCGCGCGCATCGTCGCCGACAAGCTCCAGGAAAAACTCGGCCAGCCCTTCATCATCGAGAACAAGGCCGGTGCCGGCGGCATGATCGCGGGCGAAGCCTTCGCCAAGTCGGCGCCCGACGGCTACACGCTGTTCGTCGGCGCCAACGGCCCGGTGCTGTTCGCGACCGAGATCAACAAGCGTGAGGCCTATAGCTGGAAGAAGGACTTCATGCCGATCTCGACGATCTCGATGACGCCGCTGGTGCTCGAGGTCCATCCGTCGGTGCAGGCCAACACTTTCAAGGAATTCATCGAGCTCGCCAAGCGCGACCCTGGCAAGCTGACCATGGCCTCGCCCGGTCCCGGCACCACCAACCATCTGCTCAGCGAGCTGATGCAGTCGAGCCTCGATCTGCAATGGGTCACTGCGCACTACCGCGGCAACGCGCCTGCGATCAACGATCTGCTCGGCGGCCAGGTGCAGTTCGCGTTCGACCAGCTCACGGTCAGCCTCCAGCACATCAAGGCCGGCCTGTTCCGTGCGCTCGCGGTCACCAGCCCGCATCGCCTGAAGTCGCTGCCCGACGTGCCGACCTTCATCGAGCTCGGCTACAAGGATTTCGACGGCCAGACCTTTACCGGCCTGTTCGCGCCGGCCGGCACGCCGGCGCCCGTGATCGACAAGCTGAACGAGACGCTGACCGCCATCTTGAAAGACCCCGGCGTGGTCGACAAATTCGAAAAACTCGGCGGCGAAGCCGTCGCGATGACGCCGGACGAGTTCAGGGCCTATCTCGAGCGCGAGGACGCCAAATGGATTCCTGTCGTGCGCAAGGCCAACATCAAGGCTGACTGAGCATGCGGATCGACCCCACCGAGCTCGGCGCGGAGCGCATCTACCGGCTGATGACCGGCATCGTGGTGCCGCGCCCGATCGCCTGGGTGACGAGCCTGTCGCGCTCCGGCGTGCTCAACCTCGCGCCGTTCAGCGCCTTCACCTTCGTCTCGCAGAAGCCGCCGATGCTTGCCATCAGCGTCGGCCGCAAGGGCGCAAACTACAAGGACACCGCGCACAACATCCTCGATACCGAGGAATACGTGATCCACATCGCCGATACCCCGCTGATGTCCGCGGTGCACGACAGCTCCGTCGAGCATCCCCCTGAAGTCAGCGAGGTCGAGCATCTCGGGCTGGAGACGCTCGCGAGCGAGCGCATCAAGGTGCCGCGGTTGGCTGCGGCGCCCGTCGCGATGGAGTGCCGCTTCCGGCAATGCCTCGAATTCGGCGATGCCAAGAGCCGGCTGATCGTCGGCGAGGTCGTGATGTTCCATCTGCGCGACGGTCTCGTGAACGACGGCAAGGTCGAGACCAAGGCGCTCGACCCGATCGCGCGTATCGGCGGACCGCGCTACGCCAGCCTCGGCGAGATCGTGACGCTGAACACCGTCTTCCAGACGCCCAAATCGAAAGACTGAGCGAACGGCGCATCGCGCTGCCCTCGGTGCCTGAAGTCCATTGGAGAAACCGACATGCGACTCGTAAGCTATCTCTTGGACGGAGAGCCACGCTACGGCGCCGCCGTCGAAGGCGGTGTGGTTGATCTGACGAAGCGGATCGGCCGCGACTTCTCCGACGTGAAGGCGCTGATCGCGGCCAACGCGCTGGCCGATGCGCAGGAGGCGGCGGCCGGGCAGAAGCCCGACCACGCGCTGGACAAGCTCGTCCTGCTGCCGCCGGTGCTCACTCCCGAAAAGCTCTGGTGCATCGGCGTCAACTACGCCGAGCGCAACGCGGAATATAAGGACAGCTCCGACCTGCCCAAATATCCCAGCCTGTTCGTGCGCAGCATGTCCTCGATGACAGGCTCCGGCCAACCGCTCGAGAAGCCTGATGTGTCCGAGCAGCTCGACTACGAGGGCGAGCTCGTCATCGTGATCGGGCAGGGCGGTCGCCACATCCCGCGCGAGAAAGCCTGGTCGCACATCTTCGGCATGACCCTGTGCAACGAGGGCACGGTCCGCGACTGGCTGCGTCACGGCAAGTTCAACGTCACGCAAGGCAAGAATTTCGATCGCTCCGGCAGCATCGGCCCGTGGATCGTCACGGCGGACGAGCTCGATCCGCGCGGTCCCCACGACATCATCACGCGCGTCAACGGCGAGGTGCGCCAGCAGGACACGACCGAACGGCTGATGTTCCCGTTCGATTTCCTGATCTCCTATCTCTCCACCTTCGCCACCCTGAAGCCCGGCGACATGATCGTCACGGGCACCCCGACCGGGGCGGGCGCCCGCTTCGATCCGCCGCGCTGGCTCAGGGTTGGCGACGTCGTCGAGGTCGAGTCGAGCCGTATCGGTGTGCTGCGCAACACCGTCGCCGCGGAGCAGTGATCATGCTCGATACCACCACGATCGAACGTCTCGCCGCGCGGCTCGATGAGGCCGAGCGCACCAAGGCGCTGATCCCGATGTTCACCAAGGAATATCCCGATTTCAGCATCGAGGATGCCTATGCCGTTCAGCGCGCCTGGACCAAGCTCCAGCTCGGCCGCGGCCGCGTCATCAAGGGCCACAAGATCGGCCTGACCTCGAAGGCGATGCAGAACGCGGTCGGCATCTCCGAGCCCGATTACGGCGTGCTGTTCGCCGACATGTTCTATGCCGATGCCACGCCGATCCCGTTCGATCGTTTCCACGCGCCGCGCATCGAGGTCGAGCTCGCCTTCGTGCTGAAGACACCGCTGCGCGGGCCCGACTGCACCATCTTCGACGTGCTCAACGCCACCGACTATGTCACGCCGGCGCTGGAAATCCTGGAGACGCGCATGCACCGCGTCGATCCCGAAACGGGCAAGCTGCGCAAGGTGATGGATACGATCTCGGACAACGCCGCCAACGCCGCGCTGGTGCTCGGCGGCCGGCCGTTCCGCCCGATGGACGCGGATTTGCGCTGGATCGGCGCCCTGTTGTTCCGCAACGGCGAGGTCGAGGAGACCGGGCTTGCCGCCGGCGTGCTCAACCATCCCGCCAACGGCATCGCCTGGCTCGCCAACCGCCTCTCGCCGCACGACGAACATCTCGCGGCCGGCGAAGTGGTGCTGGCGGGATCGTTCACGCGTCCGGTCGATATCCGCCGCGGCGACACCTTCCATGCCGACTACGGCAGCTTCGGCTCGGTGTCGTGCCAGTTCGTCTGAACCAATAAACAAAGAGGGAGCGCACCATGACGGGTGGATCGCGGCGCAAGAGCATTCATATCGGCGGCTTCAAGCACGCCAATCCGATTCCGAACGCCTGCCGTATCGGCGGTCTCGTGATGTCCGGCGTCATCCTCGGCCGCGACGCGGCCGGTGTGATGCCGGAGAGTCTCGACGCCCAATGCGCCAACATGTTCGCGCATATGAAGGCGACGGTCGAGGCCGCCGGCGGCACCACGGACGACATCATCAAGATGACGGTGTGGTTGAAGGACCGCACGCAGCGCGGTCCGGTCAATGTCGAATGGCTCAAGATGTTTCCGGACGAGCATTCGCGCCCGGCGCGCCACGCGCTGCCGATGGACAACATGGACGGCGGCGCGCTGGTGCAGTGCGACTTCACCGCAATGATCGACTGAGGGAGCATCCGCATGCCGACCTATCTGCCGTTCGATCCGAATCCCCGCCGTCCGGTCAAGGCGCCGCCGCCGAAGACCGTCGACAGCCAGTTTCACGTGCTCGGTCCCATCGACAAATATCCGGAGCGTCCCGGTGCCGCCTACCGGATGCCGAGCGCGACCTGGGAAGCGGCGCTGCGCGTGCACAAGACGCTCGGCATCGAGCGCGGCATCATCGTGCAGACCACGACCTATGGCGCGGACCATTCCGTCGTGCTCGACGGCCTCGCCGCGATGGGCCCGAACTATCGCGGCTGCGCCAACGCGCTGGTGTTCGCGGAGGCGAACGATTCCTATCTCGCCAAGCTGCACGACGCCGGCGTGCGCGGCGCGCGCTTCAGCTTCCGCCAGGAGCTCGGTGCCGTGCTGTCGGATGCCGATTTCGCCCGCGCCATCGCACGCATCCGCGAGCTCGGCTGGTACGTCAAGATCCAGCCGGAGAAGGACGGCATCGTCTCCAGCGTCGCCAAATACGAGAATCTCGACGTGCCGGTACTGATCGACCACATGGCGCGGCCCGTGCCGTCGAACGGCAAGGACGATCCGAACCTGCGCAAGATGCTGGAGCTGCTCAAGAAGGGCAATTTCTGGGTGATGCTGTCGCTCGGCGAGAAGACCTCGCAGGCCGGCCCGCCCTATGACGACGTGATCCCGATCGCGCGCAGCTATATCGAGGCCGCACTCGACCGCTGCGTCTGGGCCAGCGACTGGCCGCATCCGGTCTCCGTCAAGCAGCCGCCCAACGACGCCGACCTGCTCGAACTGATGTTCCGCTTCGCGGCGGATCAAGCGGAGCTGGAGAAGATTCTTGTGCACAATCCGGCCAAGCTGTTCGGCTTTCCGGATTAGAACCAGCACGACGTCCTAGGCGATACGCTCAATCCTCGCTAGAAATTCGCAACGGATGCGTCAGGGGCGGAGCGGCAACCATGCAGGGATGGACCACGCGGCTGATTGTTGCACTGCTCCTTCTGCCGGTGCTGCCTCCGGGATCCGTGTCGGCTGCTCCGGCACCGCTGCGCGGCATCTCCGTCGATCTGTCGTGGACGGACAGCCGGACGGAGAAATTCCTGGATACCGGCGAGGAAAAGCCTGGCTACCAGACGTCCCAGGTCCTGCTCTACATCAGCGAGCAGGGCCGCTTCTTCAGCCGCTTCAACAGGGTCGCGAAGGGTAATAACAACCGCCTTGTCAACGCGGCCGTCTCCGGCGAGGGAAAGTCGGTGCTGAACTGGCGCCTTGAAGGTCGCAGCGTTGCCGCCGACCAGAAGTTTGCCGGTTCGGGCGCGCGGCGTATCGTCGTCTCGTTCAGTGACGATGCGTCCTCCTGCTCGCTTCGCGTCGTTCACGGCAAGGAAGGCAGCGCGCCCATCCGCTATCCCGGATTGACGTCGCATCGGCCGATCGAGCTTATCCGCATCGAGGTGACCAACACCACTTGCCAGGTCCGCCAGGGTAACGCGTTCGGCCAGTGATCACGCCGCCGGCTGCTTCGCCAGCCGGTCCCGCACCTCGGCGGCGATCTCGAACGAGCGCAGCCGCGCGGCGTGGTCGTAGATCTGCCCCGTGGTCATCAGCTCGTCCGCGCCGGTCTCGGCGATCAGCGCCTTCAATTTCTCTTCGACGACATCCGGCGAGCCAACCGCGGAGCAGGACAGCGACTGGCCGACGCCGGCTTTCTCGGCCGGCGACCACAGCGCGTCCATGTCGTCGACCGGCGGCGGCAGCTGGCCCGGCGTGCCGCGGCGCAGGTTGATGAACTGCTGCTGCAGCGAGGTGAACATGCGCTGCGCCTCGACGTCGCTGTCGGCGGCAAACACGTTGACGCCGACCATCGCATAGGGCTTGTCGAGCTGCGCCGACGGCGCGAAGCGCGACCGATACTCGCGCAGCGCCGGCATCATCATCTGCGGCGCGAAATGCGACGCGAACGCGAAGGGCAGGCCGAGCATGCCCGCAAGCTGCGCGCCAAACGTACTCGATCCTAGGATCCAGAGCGGCACCTTCGTTCCCATGCCGGGCACGGCGCGGATCGCCTGGTTCGGCTCCACATCGCCGAGCAGCGCCTGCAACTCCAGCACGTCATGCGGAAAATTCTCGGAAGCCGTTGCAAGATCGCGCCGCATCGCCCGTGCGGTGAACTGGTCGGTGCCCGGCGCCCGCCCGAGCCCGAGATCGATCCGCCCGGGATAGAGCGATTCCAGCGTACCGAACTGCTCGGCGATGACCAGCGGCGAATGGTTCGGCAGCATCACGCCGCCGGAGCCGACGCGGATCGTCTTGGTGCCGCCCGCGACATGTCCGATCACCACCGACGTCGCGGCGCTTGCGATCCCCGTCATGTTATGATGCTCGGCCAGCCAGAACCGCTTGTAACCCCAGGCCTCGGCATGCCGGGCGAGATCGAGCGAATTGGCAAACGCCTGCGCCGCATTGCTGCCCTGACGGATTGGAGCGAGGTCGAGCACGGAGAAGGGGATCATGCGAGGGGTCCGGATGGAGGGCGTTGGAGCGCGGACTTCACATGTAGGCGCCGGCTATCAAAATGGTAGTGCATCTGGCCCATGCCATCCGAAATCAGGCTGAGGACCGCTGGAGCCTCGAATCGAAGATGTTCCGGATCCTTCCTGGAAAGAAGATGAATGACAGCGCCTGCGTGGCCGCGATAGACAATGCAGCCTTATCACGAAGCCAGGAGACCCCCCATGCGCATCGTCGACGTCCGCGAGATCACCAAGCCGATCGCGTCCCCGATCAGGAACGCCTATATCGACTTCTCGAAGATGACGGCGAGCCTCGTCGCCGTCGTCACCGACGTCGAGCGCGACGGCCGGCGCGTGGTTGGTTACGGCTTCAACTCCAACGGCCGCTACGGCCAGGGCGGGCTGATCCGCGAGCGGTTCCGCAATCGCATCCTCGAAGCCGATCCCAACAGCGTCCTCAACGAGGCCGGCGACAATCTCGATCCGCACAAGCTCTGGGCGGCGATGATGAGCAACGAGAAGCCCGGCGGCCACGGCGAGCGCTCGGTTGCGGTCGGCACGCTCGACATGGCGATCTGGGACGCCGCGGCCAAGATCGCGAGAAAGCCGCTGTTCCGCCTGCTTGCCGAGCAGAAGGGGCTTGAGGCCAATCCGCGCGTGTTCGTCTATGCGGCCGGTGGCTACTATTATCCCGGCAAGGACAACACCGCGCTGCGCGCCGAGATGCGCGGCTATCTCGATCGCGGCTACAACGTCGTCAAGATGAAGATCGGCGGCGCTTCCCTCGACGACGATCAGCGCCGCATCGAGGCGGTGCTGTCCGAGATCGGGTCGCAGGCGCAGCTCGCCGTCGACGCGAACGGCCGCTTTGATCTGGAGACCGGCATCGCCTATGCGAAGATGCTCCGGCAATATCCGCTGTTCTGGTACGAGGAGGTCGGCGATCCCCTCGATTACGCACTTCAGGCCGCGCTCTCGGAATTCTATCCCGGCCCGATGGCCACCGGCGAGAACCTGTTCTCGCATCAGGATGCGCGCAACCTCCTGCGCTACGGCGGCATGCGGCCGGACCGCGACTGGCTGCAGTTCGACTGCGCGCTGTCCTATGGCCTGGTCGAATATCTGCGCACCCTCGACGTGCTGCATCAGTTCGGCTGGTCGCCCTCGCGCTGCATCCCGCACGGCGGCCACCAGATGTCGCTCAACATCGCCGCGGGCCTCGGCCTCGGCGGCAATGAGAGCTATCCCGATCTGTTCCAGCCCTATGGCGGCTTCCCTGACGGCGTGAAGGTCGAAGCCGGCCACATCGTCATGCCCGAGCTTCCAGGGATCGGCTTCGAGGGCAAGTCGGACCTGATCAAGGTGATGCGGGAGTTGGCGGAGTAGGGACGCGTAGGGCGGGTTAGCCTTGGGGGTTGCGCGAAGCGCAAACCGCAAGGCGTAACCCACCCTACAACGCCCGAACTGACGCATGCGGCAAATCCGCCCGTCCTGAAACCATCCGCAGCCCGTCCGCGTTGCAGGCCGGCTTGATTTTGGTGGCTGCTTTGGTTCGGGGATTTGCTTTGGACAGATTCAACATCGGCGTTCATGTCGTCGCGCTGGCGGCAGCGTTTGCGCTCGCCGTCCCGATCGGGTGGGACCGTGAGAAGCGGGCGCGAAGCGCGGGCCTGCGCACCTTTCCGCTGGTCGCGCTGGCAAGCTGCGGCTTCGTGCAGGCCAGCGAAAGCCTGCTGGTGCATTCGCCTGACGGCATGGCCAAGGTGATCGAGGGCCTCATCACCGGCATCGGCTTCATCGGCGGCGGTGCGATCCTCAAGCAAGGCAATTCGGTGCAGGGCACCGCGACGGCCGCAAGCCTGTGGGCCACCGGCGCCATCGGCGTCTCCGTCGGGCTCGGTGCCTACGACGTCGCGGTGACGGTCGCGGTGTTCACATTTCTGACTCTTCGCTTGCTGACGCTGGCCAAGGAAGAGGCTGACCTCTGACCGCATGTTCAGCGAGCGCAGGATCGGTAGAGCGAAAAGCGAAACCCATCGCTCTTGTGGAATTAGTGGGTCTCGCTTGCGCTGACCCCATCCTACGAGACTCCTGCTGGCCCTCTTGTTCGAGCACATTGGGCGCTGTCAGTGCGACATCCGCTCTGCTTGCCGCAGATGGCGATGGAGCGTATCCTCGCGCGATGGTTGTCAGTGCCTCTGATATGAAAGCGTTCCTGCTCGCGACGCCGTTCTTCGGCGGTCTCCCGGACCCAAGTCTCGACCTGCTGATTTCGATGCTGGTCGAGTGCCGCTTTGCCGGCGCGACCGTCGTAGCGGAAGACGAGCCGGGACGCTCGATGTTCATCGTCAAGTCCGGCCGGCTGGCGGTGAGCAAACGGGCGGATGCGGGGAGCGTCATTCCGATTTCCGTTCTGGAGCCCGGCGACTTCTTCGGCGAGATGACGCTGATCGAAATGCAAAACCGCTCCGCCACGGTGGTCGCGGAGAGCCCGACGGTGCTGTATGAGCTAACCGCCCAAAAGCTCTACGCCTGCTACAAGGCCGATATCCACGCCTACGTGATCGTCCTGCAGAATATCAACCGCGAGCTTTGCCGACGCTTGCGCCGGGCAGACGATCGGTTCGCTGGGCATCAGGTGGGTAAAGATGAGGCTCCTGCGGGTGAGTGCGCTGTAACTCCTGGCCCAATCTGACCGTAGCTCTCGCTCGCGCGATGTTCGCAAGTGACCCTGGCTGTGTGAAAACGCCATTGCGCTGCTATGATTCTCTCGATGATTCTCGGGAGAGAATTGATGAGGCGCTTCATTGAAGAGGCGGATCGTGGGCAGTCGACGCTGCTGCCCGAATGCCTCGATGATTTCATTGACGAAGGCAACCCGGTTCGCGTGATCGACGTGTTTGTCGATGCGCTCGATTTGGCGGAAATGGGCTTCGATGGGGTGGCCCCGGCGGCGACCGGACGGCCGTCGTACCATCCTTCGGTGCTCCTGAAGCTTTACATCTACGGTTATCTAAACCGGGTTCAGTCGAGCCGGCGGTTGGAGCGAGAGGCCGGCCGCAATGTCGAGGTGATGTGGTTGCTGGGCCGGCTCGTGCCTGATCACAAGACGATCGCGGACTTCCGCAAGGACAACAGCCTGGGGCTACGCAAGGTATGTGCGCGCTTCGTTGAGCTTTGTCGTGAGATGGGCCTTCTCGCGACGGCGAGTGTTGCCATCGATGGCAGCAAGTTCAAGGCCGTTAACAACCGGGACAGGAACTTCACGCGGGCAAAGGTGGAGCGGCGGCGTGCCCAACTGGAGGAGAGCGTCGCCCGCTATCTGAGCCAGCTTGACACCACCGACCGGCAGGAGCCGACCGAAGCGCTGGCCGCGAAGGTGACAAGGCTCAAGGAGAAGCTGGCGAAGGTGAAAGAGCAAATGGGCAAGCTTGCCGTCTACGAGAAGCAGATGCTGGCTTCGCCCGACCAGCAGATATCTCTGACAGATCCCGACAGCCGCTCGATGGCAACCAGCGGCCGCGGCTCGGGCGTCGTCGGCTACAACGTGCAGGTCGCTGTGGATACCGATCATCACCTGATCATTACCCATGAGGTGACGAACAGCGGCTCGGATCGGGCGCAACTCGCCAATATGGCCAGGCAGGCAAAGACTGTACTGCAGACCGAGACCCTCGAGGCCGTTGCCGACCGCGGCTACTTCAGCAGCCCGGAGATCCTTGCCTGCCACGAGGCCGGCATCACGGTAACCCTGCCCAAGCCGATGACTTCGGGCGCCAAGTCGGACGGACGCTTCGGCAAGCAGGACTTTGTCTATTTGCCGGAGGACGACGCCTATCGTTGTCCGGCCGGGGAGCGGTTGCCGTATCGCTATACAAACGAAGAAGCCGACAAGATGCTGCGGCGCTACTGGACCAACGCCTGCAAGAATTGTTCGATCAAAACCCAGTGCACGCCCGGGTCCGAGCGACGGATCACGCGATGGGAACACGAGCATCTGCTCGACGCCGTGCAGCAGCGGCTCGATGCGAACCCGCTCGCCATGCGACTACGTCGCGAGACCGTCGAGCATCCGTTCGGCACCATGAAGGCGCGCATGGGTGCGACCCACTTCCTGACCAAAACCCTCCCAAAAGTAGCCGCCGAAATGGCCCTCTCGGTTCTGGCCTACAATCTGACCCGGGTTATGAACATCGTTGGGACCAAGCCGTTGATGGCCGCGATCGTGGCCTGACGCCGAACCGGTCCGGCTTTCTCCCCGGCTTTCCCGGGATGGAGTTTTTACACGGCCAAGACCCTAGGCGCACAATCTCGAAGTGGGATTGCTGGGTCGAAAAGCTATCTTTTTCCCAAGTCTTGCGCGAAGCGCAGAAGGTAGCCGTCGGGGTCCTGCACCAAAAACTGCCTGTTGCCTCGCTCCTCACCGGCGATCCGATACCAGGCATCGTGACATTCCCTGTAGAGCGGCCATCCTGCATTTTTTAAAGCGTCGAGAAGTGGCGCGACGGAGCCGACAAAGATTTGGAAGTTGATACCGCGCCCCAGTGGTCGTTCTAAAACACCAGTTTGCCAATGACCACTGTGCTGTCTGAGCATGACCTGCGCACCCTGAAACTCCAAGTACACAAATCGACTTTCAGGCCGCTGATAAGCGATCCGGAAGCCGAGGATATCACACCAGAACGTTATGCTCCGATGCAGGTCAAACACGTCCAATTCCGGGACCAGGTGAGCAAAGCCGCCAGTGGGCAATCTATCTTCTGACACAGCCATAGCCTGCAAAGTCCTCGCTCGTTTTGTGCCCGCGGCAGATTTCGCAATTTCATATTGTGGATACGCAATCAAGGCGATCATCGCAGCGTTGGGGATGACGCTCCAGCATATAGACATAGGCGCGTGGACGCGGTGTCGGCTTATGGCCGATTCTGTTGAAAAAGGCGGCTGTTGCGGCGCAGATAGATCAGTGATTGAAGATCATGATGGGGTATCGGCAAGTCGATCAGGCCGCTTTGTTCTACGAGTTCTCGCTTGAGAAGCATGTTCCCACCGATCACCTGCTCACGTCGATCGATAGGTTTGTCGACCTTCAAGAGATCAAGCGAGACCTGGCAACCTTCTACAGCAGCATCGGTCGGCCATCGATCGATCCGGAGCTCATGATCCGGATGCTGCTGATCGGTTACTGCTTCGGCATCCGGTTAGAGCGGCGCCTGTGCGATGAGGTTCACCTTGATTTGGCTCATGATCAGATACGCCGTCGCATTGCTATCGTCAGTTGCCTCTTTGCATCCCCCGCTTTGGCACAGGACGATCTGCTGGCGAACGCGAAGCAGCAGTTCGAGCCGATCCCGACTGCTCCGCCAGATCTGCCGGCTAACGTGGCGACCCCCCGATAAGGTCGAACTCGGCAAGATGCTGTACTTCGACCCCAGGCTCTCTGCGAGTCATGCCATCAGTTGCAGCCCATGTCATAGCATCGGGTTCGGCGGTGCTGACGCCGAACCCACCACCGACGCTTGTGACCCACCTGAGACATTTGGCCAGCATCCCACGTTACAGTAGCGAAGGTCCCTTCCGGAGTCCTGCTTTGAACCGACACGATGGCCTTTTCTCAGCTTGAGGGCAGGCATGAGGCGGCAGAAATTTCCCGGTCCCCCACCTGGAGGCGTTGGTCCGGGTTCTCGTCGCAGGCCTTGACCCACATCAAAAAGAACCCGCCCGCCTTAGGCTCATATAGTCCCACGTTTCGCGGGCTGTCGCGCGGTTCGCCCAAAAGCTCTATCGGGGAAGAGTTCATGTCCGGGCGCGTACTTCCTGTCGAAAACCGTGGTCGATCCATACGGTTCTGGTTGGGATTGCTCCTCGTGATCTGCACGGTTCCGGCAATGGTGGTCGCCGGCTACCTGATCACCGACTCGTATATTGCGGCACGCGCCAATGCCGAACGCAATACTCTGGCCACGACACGCGCGCTGATGCAGGCGGTCGACGGCGAACTGCTCAGCGCCCAGTCGAGCTTGCGGGTGCTTGCAACGTCACCCTACCTCCAGTCCGGTGATCTTGCCGCCTTTCAAGAGCTTTCGCGCGAACTGCTGCAGGGGCTGGCAGGCCATGTAATTGGCTTGGCGGACCCGGCCGGACAACTCCTCGTCAGCACGATGGTACCCTACGGACAGTCGTTGCACAGGACCAGCATCCCAGGCATGGTCCGCACCGTCTTCGAGTCCGCCCGTCCTGCGATTTCCGATTTTTATATCGGAGCCACATCGAGACAGCCTCAAATCGCCGTCGGTGTGCCCGTGTTTCGGGACGGGAAGGTTGCGTATGCGCTTGTGATGGGCATCCTTCCCGCGACTCTTGCCGTAATCTTGGAGCGGCAGAAGATACCGGAGGGCTGGATCGTGGCGATCCTCGACACCGGCGGGACAATCGTCGCCCGGACCAAGGATCCGGAACTGTTCATCGGCCAGCAGGGAACGCCTGAATTCCAACGCCAAACCTCTAGGGCGCAGGAGGGCATATACGAGACCCCGACGCTGGAAGGCATCGCAGTCATCGGCGGATACCACCGGTCGTCGGTCACGGGCTGGATGATCGCATTCGGCGTTCCCAAGAGCGTCTTTACGACGGGTCTGCGATGGGCACTGATGATCCAGAGCGCTACAGCGGTCCTCGTGCTGTTGCTCGGCGCGTTGTTGGCGTCAAGCATCAGCAGGCGAATCGTCCGCTCGATCCGCGCGATGACTACTCCGGCGCTCGCGCTGGGACTGTCCAGGAAGATTGATGTCCCGATGGTCGAAATTCGAGAGGTGAACGAGCTAGGCCAAGCTCTGACAACGGCTTCCCAATTGATCAACCAGCGCGAGGTCGAGCGCGACGAGGCGCAGCACCAAAAAGCACAAATCGAGGAGTCGCTCCGGCGATCACAGAAGCTGGAAGCGCTTGGCCAGATGGCCGCCACCATGGCCCACGATTTCGGAAATCTGCTCACCCCGATCCTGGGAAACCTGGATATGCTCGAGAAGCGGATCGATGATCCCCGCTCGCGATTGCGTATCAATACTGCCCTGGCTAGTGCCAAACGGGGCCAGCAGCTCGTCCGCTCCCTTATGGCCTTCGCACGCCAGGAGCCGTCGGCAGTGACGATCATCGACGTCAATCAGGCGATCCTTGCCATGGAGGGAGTGCTGGAGCAGTCGCTGGGCACAATCGGCAAGCTGAGTTTCAACCTCGCAACGGAGGCTTGGCCCGCACGCGGCGACGCGAGCCAACTGGAGATGGCGATTATCAACCTGGTCGTCAATGCGCGCGATGCCATGACCGCGGAAGGCACTGTACAAATATCGACGATGAATCGGACGCTGCACGGCGAGCACAACAATCTCTCGGGCGATTACGTGGCAGTCGCGGTCTCCGACACAGGCTCGGGCATGCCGCCCGAAATCCTCGCGGTCGCATTCGAGCCCTTGTTCACGACCAAAGAGCCGGGCAAAGGCACCGGGCTCGGTCTCGCCAGCGTCTATAGGTTAGCCAAACAATGCGGCGGTGTCGCGGTGATCGAGAGCGAGCTCCGCAAGGGAACCACGGTCACGATCTATCTGCCGCGTGCGCGCAGAGACGCAACGACTGAAATCGGCGACTCTCGACTTGGCCATTCCGCCGACCAGGGATCTGGACACCCGGGGACGTCACAAACGAGCTAAGCTGAAAAGTGAATCATTTGAAGGGTGACGGAGCGAACCGTGGAGATGAGCCGACTCTCTGCGGACCTTCGCCTTCGGCTCCGTTGATCTGCCGCAATGGCTTCGCCGAAGACGCAGATTATCTACCCTCAGTTCGCGAATTATCGTGGCAGGGTCAGATTGGAGGCTAAAATGACAATCAAGGACATCGGCCCACAGCCGCAATCGTTCAACATTGAACACGCGACGAAGGAAAACACTGATTATCGCTCCGTCGCTTGGAGCGGGCGCTATCTGCAAGTGACGCTGATGTCGATCCCTGTCGGCGGGGATATTGGCCTTGAAGCACATACAGAGACGGATCAGTTCCTGCGCCTCGACGCCGGCCGTGGCCGGGTGCAGATGGGAGCCGCGAAAGACAAACTGACTTTTGAAAGGGAAGTAACGGACGGCTGGTGCGTCCTCGTTCCGTCGGGGACTTGGCACAATATCACCAATATAGGCACGACTCCGATGCAGGTCTATGCGATCTATGCGCCCGCTCATCACAAGCCCGGCAAGGTGCAGGCGACGGCGGCGGCGGCTGAGGCGGACAAAGACGACGAGCCGGCAACTTGGTCAGTGCAGCCAAAACGTGCGCCCGATAAACACGGGTGATGAAATCACGTTGACCACCCAGATCGAAACCGAGTCTCCTACAAACATAGTCTCACCCGTGATCCTCAACCTTGTCGTGGCACTTGGGATTGGCCTGCTGATCGGCGCCGAACGGGAACGCCGCAAAGGCGAGGGACCGGCGCGTTCTCCGGCGGGGATACGAACGTTCACTGTTGCGTCACTTGTCGGTGCGATCAGCCTCATCGTCGGATCCGAGGGGTTGCTTGCGGTCGCGACTGCCGGTGTCATCGCGTTGACCGCGATCGGTTATTGGCGAGGCACCAATGACGATCCCGGCTTGACGACGGAAATCGCCCTGATCCTGACCGTTCTACTGGGCGGGCTTTCAACGCAACAGCCGGCGCTGGCTGGCGGGCTCGCCGTTACTGCGGCCGTTCTGCTCGCCTCGCGAACCCGGCTTCACCGCTTTGTCCGCGCGGTCCTGACCGAAGAGGAACTCAATGACATCCTAATCTTCGCCGGTGCGACGCTTGTCGTCCTGCCGCTTGTTCCAGATCGTTCGATGGGGCCGTTCGGTGCGCTCAATCCGCATTCAATCTGGATTCTGGTAGTACTCGTCATGGCGATCAGCGGCGCCGGTTACATCGCAGTTCGCATGCTCGGGACCAGATTTGGCCTACCTATCGCGGGGCTCGCATCAGGGTTCATCTCAAGCACTGCTACAATAGCCGCAATGGGCACACGAGTTAGAGCTACGGCCGTTGTTATGACGGCCGCGGTTGCCGGTGCGGTACTATCGACGATTGCAACGATCGCGCAAATGGCGATTGTCCTCGGTGCCACAAGCTGGCCGACCCTCCGAGCTCTTTCCATTTCTCTCGCAAGCGCCGGCCTGATGGCAGTCATCTACGGGACAATTTTTACAGTTCGCGCGTTACGGCAGGAAGCCGGCGGCGGCGAGGCAGAAGGCGGGCGCGCTTTTAATCTCATTACCGCTCTCGTTTTCGCCCTGACCCTTTCCTGCATCATGGTTGCCTCGGCCGCGCTGCAGGAGTGGTTCGGCAAGAATGGCATTGTTCTGGCCGCCGCGCTTGCCGGCTTCGTCGATACGCATTCAGCAGCCATCTCGGTGGCTTCGCTCGTCGCATCAGGAAAGCTGACCGCGGCCGACGCAGTTCTGCCGATCCTGACCGCACTATCGACCAACACGATGAGCAAGCTGGTCCTTGCCAGCACCAGTGGTGGCGGCTCTTTTGCCGTCCGCGTGATCCCCGGATTGATATTGGTCGCGCTGGCGGCCTGGGTGGGCGCCCTCTCTGCCATGATCGGCCTCTGAGTTCTCAAGCCATTTGCTGTGTCATGAGCGTGGCATGTCTGTTCATGTCCCAAAGCGCCGGTTGAGGGACGTCCGCTATTCCGCCGCTGTCGAGCGTAGAGCAGAGATCAGCGCTGCCCGCTTGGGGCGCTTATGAGTAAAGCCATAATTGGCCTATCCGGGCCATCAACGTCCTCAGCCACTCAGGCCGGGGGCGCTTTTGCAATCCGGGGGATGGCGTTGATCACACGGGCCATGGCGAGCACAGACACGTCGCCATAGTCCTCGCCAGATGTTCGGGCCGCGTGGCCCTGAATGGCGTCGACGACACGCGGATCGAATCCAAGGTTACGACTGACTGACTGACTTGAGGCGGTGCCGCCATGCGTGATTCGGCTGGACCCGTTCGTCGGTTACCACCGTTCGAACAAAATCAAGAACACGTTTTTAGCTACTTCTCGCGAACAGCGGGCCGTCTCCCCGAGTCAGCTACGAAGCGCTTCGGTCAGATCGAACAACCGGCGAAGATGATCCAGAGCGTTGGCCTGTCGCGCCTCCGCAATAGTCCTGTCGGCCATCCCGAGGCTAAACGCTACGTCGCTTCCGATCGTCACCGTCCGGACGAATGGATAGTCGTCGGGTGTGCTGATGTTGAGCAACACGCGCTTGCCGCGTAGTCGATCGACGATCTTGGTGGGAACACGAATTCGGATTGGGGAACGGTCGAGCCGGCACGTTGGGACATTGAGAACTTCAGAGAAACCATTGGTCTGTGTGGCACTTTTGTGTGGTGCTCAGGACCGAAATTTCAATAAAATCAATGTTCCTAACAGGATGGATGGTGCTGCCAGACAGGATTGAACTGTCGACCTCTCCATTACCAATGGAGTGCTCTACCACTGAGCTACGGCAGCATGTGCTGGGATGAGAATCGGCCGCCACAGGGGGCCTACCAAGCGGGCCGATATCTGCCACAAGCCCCCCTCCTGTGCAAGCTTGCTGGCCCCGACCAAACGAGAAAATCGGGGTGATATCAGGTCCAAAACGCCCGTTTTGGCGCGAAACGACCGACTTTTGGCTGATTTTGCCGCTGATTTCGGTTCCGGTGTCCCCCGCCATCTGGCCAGTTGGCTGATGTCCCGGAGCTGGCCCATTTTGAGTTTCGCACGATCGGATTGGCGTGAGCCTCTTGAGCTGCCGCATTCCCTGGGCAAGTTATCGCGGATCGCTGTATGGACCCGTGATGGCTGACGAGAACGACAAGAGCGCGAGACCGGAATCGAGACAGGCGAGAGCGTCCCGGGACGATCGCCTGAAATTGGCGCTGCGCGAAAACCTGAAGCGGCGGAAGCTGCAGGCGCGTGAACGCTCCGCAGCCGACGGCCCCTCGCAGAACGACGATGATTCCCTAAATGAGGGGGCCGCCGGCAAAACCGGCGCTTGAAACCGGCAGCTGGAATTTTTGGAGTGCATGGACGTGGCAAGCGGGCAGGACTATTCGCAACGAGCTGACAGTGACGCGCAGATGGCGCGGTTCACCCGCCCCGAACAGACCTTTCCGACGCTGACATCGGCCGAGATCGAGCGGATGCGCCATTTCGGCGAGGTCCGCAGTTACGCTGACGGTGAGTGGCTGTTCGAGACCGGCAAGCCGGGGCCGGGCATGTTCGTCGTGCTGAAGGGCCATGTCGCCATCACCCAGCGCGACGGGCTCGGCAATGTCACCCCGCTGATTGATCAGGGGCCGGGGCAGTTTCTGGCCGAGCTCAGCCAGCTCTCCGGCCGGCCGGCGCTGGTCGACGGCCGCGCCGAAGGCGAGGTCGAGACGCTGTTGCTGCCGCCGGAGCGCCTGCGTGCGCTGCTGGTCGCCGAGGCCGAGCTCGGCGAGCGCATCATGCGCGCGCTGATCCTGCGCCGGGTCAATCTGCTCCAGGCCGGCGTTGGCGGTATCGTTCTGATTGGTCCTTCGCATTCGGCCGGCGTGGTGCGGCTGCAGAGCTTCCTCACCCGCAACGGCCAGCCGCATCATCTGCTCGATCCCGAGCGCGACCGCGACGCCGCCGACGTCATCGCACGTTATTCGCCCAAGCCGGAAGACTGGCCGCTGGTCGTAACCCCCGACGGTGCGGTGCTGCGCAATCCCGGCGAAACCGAAATCGCGCGCGCGATCGGCATGATCGGTGGCCCGCGCAACGACCGCATCTACGACGTCGCGATCGTCGGGTCCGGACCGGCGGGGCTCGCCACCGCGGTCTATGCCGCCTCGGAAGGACTTTCGGTCGCCGTGCTCGACACCCGCGCCTTCGGCGGCCAGGCCGGCGCCAGCGCGCGCATCGAGAACTATCTCGGCTTTCCGACCGGCATCTCCGGCCAGGCCCTCACCGCGCGCGCCTTCAACCAGGCGCAGAAATTCGGCGCCGACATCATGATCCCCGTCACGGTGAAGTCGCTCGACTGCACGCGCACGGACGGCGCGTTTTCAGTGGCGCTCGACGGCAGCGATCCCCTGCGCTCGCGCGCGGTGGTGGTCGCGAGCGGTGCGCGCTATCGCCGGCCGGAGATCGAGAACCTCGCCAAGTTCGAGGGGCGCGGCGTCTGGTACTGGGCGTCCCCGGTCGAGGCGAAGCTGTGCGCAGGCGAGGAAGTTGCCCTGGTCGGCGCCGGCAATTCGGCGGGGCAGGCGGCCGTGTTCCTGTCGGGTCACGCCAAGAAGGTGCTGATGATCATCCGCGGCGGCGGTCTCGGTGCCAGCATGTCGCGCTATCTCATCGAGCGCATCGAGGCGACGCCGAACATCGAGCTGCTGTTCAACACCGAGATATCATCGCTCGAGGGTGACGAGGCCTCGCTGCTGCGGCGCATCCGCTGGAAGAGCCGGCTGTCTGATGACGAGGATTTTGCCGACATCAGCAATCTCTTCCTGTTCGTCGGCGCCGATCCCGCCACCACCTGGCTCGACGGCTGCGGCGTTACGCTCGATCGCGGCGGCTTCGTCGTGACAGGCGCGCAGTCCGAGCAGAACCAGGGGCGACTCGTCGCGCCGCTCGAAACTTCAGTGCCCGGCGTCTACGCCGTCGGCGACGTCCGCTCCGGCTCGGTCAAGCGCGTCGGCGGCGCCATCGGCGAAGGCGCACAGGTCGTGGCTTCCCTGCACGGCTATCTCGGCGACGCCGCAAAGCCGGCGCTCTAGTCAAGAACAAGACAAGCAGATGGCAAGCGGATTTTGGCTTGCCATCTTGCCGCTTGATGCAGACTATCCCCCTCATCCTGAGGAGCCGCGACAGCGGCGTCTCGAAGGATCGAGGCCCAGCTGCAACAGCCGGGCCTGCATGGTTCGAGACGCGTGCTTCGCACGCTCCTCACCATGAGGATCTACAAACAAAACGCTAAACGGGAGGACTCAATGGCCGAACTCGTCGTGCTCTACAAGACGCCCAAGGACGCTGCCGCCTTCGACAAGCATTATGCCGAGACCCACATTCCGCTCGCCAAGAAATTGCCGGGTCTGAAGAAATACGCCGTCAGCACCGGGCCGGTCGGTTCCCCTGCCGGGCCGTCCGGCATCCACCTGGTCGCCGTCCTCACCTTCAACAGCGTGGCGGACATCCAGGCGGCCTTCGGCAGCGAAGCGGGCAAGGCCGCGGCGGGCGACGTGCCGAAGTTCGCCAGCGGCGGCGCCGACCTGCTGATCTTCGACACCAAGGAAGTCTGATCCAGCTTTCGTCTAAGGCCTGAGCGCCCGCGCTACAAACTGCTCTCGTTTGTGACAGCGCTGCAAAAAATTCAGCCATGCGTTTGTCGATTCGCACGACGACGCATGGCTGCGCACGAGCCTGTGACATTGCGTATGTAGCCATTCAATGAGGACCGTAATACTAATCCTCCGATCTCAACATTGAGAGTAGGAGAGATGCCGTGATGCTTGGATTGAGCCTGCCCGCCTTCACGATGGTCCATGTCATCATCAGCCTGATCGCCATCGCCGCCGGCCTCGTCGTGATGTTCGGCCTGCTCGGCTCGAAGCCGATGCCCGGCCTCACCGCGATCTTCCTGCTGTTCACGATCCTCACCAGCGCCACCGGCTTCCTGTTTCCGTTCAAGGAACTGCTGCCGTCGCACATCATCGGCACCATCTCGCTGGTGCTGCTCGCGATCGCCTGCTTCGCGCTCTACGGCATGAAGCTTGGAGGCGTCTGGCGTCCGGTCTACATCGTAACCGCGATGATCTCGCTCTATTTCAACGTCTTCGTGCTGGTGATCCAGTCGTTCCTGAAGGTGCCGGCCCTCGCCGCGCTCGCCCCCGCAGTGCCGCCGAATCCACCGGGAGGTCCTGTGTTCGCCGCGGTGCAGGGCATCGTGCTCGTGTTCTTCGTGGTGCTGACCATCGGCGCCTGGCGCCGCTTCAAGCCGATGGCGTTTGCCTGATCGCCCGATTGTCATCGTCCCGGGCGGTGCGCGGCATCGCACTCCGGACATCGCACACCCATCTCAATGTTGCCGGCTCGCTGTTCGCGGGCCCCGGCACGATTTTCACTGAAGGAGCCATTTATGCCCACCATCACCACCAAGGACGGCGTCGAGATCTTTTTCAAGGATTGGGGGGCAGGGCAGCCGATCGTGTTCAGCCATGGCTGGCCGCTGTCGGCCGACGACTGGGACACGCAGATGATCTTCTTCGCCAACCACGGCTACCGCGTCATCGCCCATGACCGCCGCGGCCACGGCCGCTCGTCGCAGGTCTCCGACGGTCACGACATGGACCACTACGCCGACGATCTCGCGGCCGTGACGGCGCATCTCGACCTGAAGAACGCGATTCACGTCGGCCATTCCACCGGCGGCGGCGAGGTCGTGCATTACATTGCGCGCCACGGCGAGAGCCGGGTGGCGAAGGCCGCGATTCTCTCGGCCGTGCCGCCGCTGATGGTGCAGACGGCGGCCAATCCGGGCGGCCTGCCGAAGAGCGTGTTCGACGGTCTGCAGGCCCAACTCGCCGCCAGCCGCACCGGATTCTACCGCGACCTCGCCTCCGGCCCGTTCTATGGCTACAACCGTCCCGGCGCAAAGCCTTCGGAAGCGGTGATCCAGAACTGGTGGCGCCAGGGCATGATGGGCGGCGCCAAGGCGCACTATGATGGCGTCGTCGCGTTCTCGCAGACCGACTTCACCGAGGACCTCAGGAAGATCACCGTTCCGGTGCTGGTGCTGCACGGCGACGACGACCAGATCGTGCCTTACGCCGACTCAGCGCCGCTGTCGGCCAAGCTGCTCAAGAACGGCACGCTGAAGACCTACAAGGGTTTCCCGCACGGCATGCCGACCACGCACGCCGAGACTATCAACGCGGACCTGCTCGCGTTCTTCAAGGCGTGAGGGTAGAGCGCCTCACGTCAAGATCGTCCTGATCGCATCGAAGGTGCGCTTGACGAAGACGTCCGGCTTCTCGCGCGCACCTTCGCCAATCCAGCTCTCGCCGCCGACGCGCATCGCGCCGGTGGCGATCATCGCGACGAGCCGTGCCTTCAACCTGTCCGCTTTCGTCCTGGCGCGCTGCGCGAGCCCTTCGGCGAGTGCCCGCTCGAGCTTCTCGTATTTCAGTTGGTCGCGGGCCTGAAGCGCGGGATTGTCGCGCTTGAGCCGCGACATCGCCGCAGCCTCCGCCGGGTCGATCCGCTTGAGCGCTGCCGCAATCGCATTCTCGGCCGCCGTCAGCATGGATTCGCCCGCGGGCCGCGTGACGATCTCGGCGATCAATGCGCTTGCCGCGCCCTCCTGCCAGGCCGCGACCACGTCTTCCTTGGAGGCGAAATAGTGGAAGAAGCTACGTCGAGACACGTCCGCGGAGGCCGCGATGTCGTCGATGGTCGTGGCCTCGAAGCCGCGCTCCAGGAACAGCGCCACCGCCCCCCGGGTCAGCCGCTCGCGGGTCTCCTGCAGCTTGCGCTGGCGCAGGCCGGGGGCGTCAGGGGTTTTTACTCCTGCCGGCAAGGGCTTAGCGCTCTTCCTGACCGATTTCGCGGCGGGCTTCGAAACCTTCAAATTGTTTCACCTCTTGCAAAATTGCACTCAGTGCACATTTAGACCGGTCGCGGGCCTTTTCCAGGCCGAACGGAGTTATGGCATGACCGACTGGACGACGGCAGACATCCCCTCTCTCAGTGGCAAGACCGCCGTCGTGACCGGAGCGACGGGCGGCCTCGGCTACGAGACGGCGATGGCGCTGGCGGGCGCCGGCGCCATTGTCATACTCACCGGGCGCAGCGACGCAAAGGGCCTGCGGGCCATCGAGGGCATTTGCGAGCGGTTTCCCAACGCCCTGATTGCCTATGAGCATCTCGACCTCGCAAGCCTTGCCTCCGTCGCCGATTTCGCCCGGCGCTTTGCCGCCAGTAACGAGCAACTCGACCTCCTCGTCAACAATGCCGGCGTGATGGCGCTGCCGAAACGGCAGCAGACCGAGGACGGTTTCGAGATGCAGCTCGGCACCAATTATCTCGGCCATTATGTGCTGACGGCGCACCTGCTGCCGCAGCTTCGCCGCGCAAAGGGTGCGCGTGTCGTCAATCTCTCCAGTCTCGCGCACCGCTCCGGCGCCATCAATTTCGACGATCTGCAGAGCAAACATTCCTATCGTCCGTGGCGGGCGTACTGCCAGTCCAAACTGGCGATGCTGATGTTCGCACTAGAATTGCAGCGCCGCAGCCTCGCCGCCGGCTGGGGCCTGACCAGCCTTGCCGCCCATCCCGGCTATGCGCGGACCGATCTCATTTCGAACGGGCCGGGCGTCAACACGTTCCAGTGGCGCGTGAGCCGGTGGCTGCAACCCTTCATCAGCCAGTCTGCCGCCGAAGGCGCGCTGCCCACCCTGTTCGCGGCGACCTCACCGGCTGCAGAGCCCGGCGGCTATTACGGTCCGA
Source organism: Bradyrhizobium sp. A5 (assembly GCF_042076515.1). NCBI lineage: Bacteria > Pseudomonadati > Pseudomonadota > Alphaproteobacteria > Hyphomicrobiales > Nitrobacteraceae > Bradyrhizobium > Bradyrhizobium sp. A5. The sequence continues at coordinate 635,436 of NZ_CP148990.1, forward strand.
ACTGGTTCTACGAATTGAAGGGGGCACCCACGGCGGCGAGGATCATGTCGCAGGCGAAGGATTTTGCCGCCGCCGCCATGCTGTGGGATGTCTCGGCAACCTTGACCGGTGTATCCTTCGACGAGATCGCGGCAGCCGCATGAGCCGCGACACCGTTGGGGGCGTCCCGATGCAAGTCATCATCTTCGGCGCGACCGGCATGGTCGGGCAGGGTGTGCTGCGCGAGTGCCTGATCGATCCCGGAATCGCGCGCGTGGTTGCGGTGGGCCGCAGCCCGACCGGCGTGCGCAACGCCAAGCTCACCGAGATCACGCACGGCGATTTCTGGGACTATTCGGCGATCGAGTCGCAGTTGACAGGCTTCGATGCCTGCTTCTTCTGTCTCGGCGTCTCCTCGATCGGTATGAGCGAAGAGCGCTATCGCCATCTCACCTATGACCTCACGCTCGCCGCTGCGACTACGCTGGCGCGGCTCAATCCGCAGATGACCTTCACCTATGTCACCGGTGCCGGCACCGATTCCACCGAGCAGGGCTCGCGGATGTGGGCACGGGTCAAGGGCAAGACCGAGAATGATCTGCTCGAGCTGCCGTTCAAGGCGGCCTTTATGTTCCGGCCCGGCGCGATCCAGCCTCTGCACGGCATCCGCTCCAAGACCGCCTGGGTGCAGGCGGTCTATACCGCAACCTGGCCGCTCTGGTCGGTGCTGCGCCGGATTTCGCCGCGTCTCGTCACCTCGACCGAGCAGATGGGCCGCGCCATGATCCATGTAGCCCGGGCCGGTTATCCCCGGAAGGTGCTGGAGATGGAGGATATTAATAGCCTCTGATCCGCCGGCCCGTTAGTTTGCGCGGAAATTTCGGCGTCGGCGCGCGTTGAGCCGTATCCGCCCCAGAGGAGAAGTGTCGTTGATGTCTCCCCAGCTCAAGCTGATCGCGCTCGATGCCGATGATCTCGCCGTGATCTCGACCCATGTGCAGGACGCCCGCGTCCAGCCCGCCGATATCATCTGGCGGCAGAGCGAGAAGCGTTTGGTGGTCGGCATGAGCCGGCTGGACTGGGAGCAGACGCTGGACGGCGAGGCCGCGCCGCGCCGGCTGGTTGCCGCGCTCCGCTTCGACCGCGTGCTCGCCTGCAAGTCGCGCAACATCGACCTCGGCGCTTCGAACGAGGTTCTGGACCTCGTCGGCATCGAGTTTCACCCCCGGGAGGGCCGCGACGAAGAGCCCGGCGGTAGCGCTCTGCTGTTGTTCGCCCAGGGCGGCGCCATCCGCCTCGACGTCGAATGCCTGGAATGCGAGCTGACGGACCTCGGGGCGGACGAGCTGGGGGCGGGAGTGGGGATCGAGGGGGAAGGGTGAGATGACCAGTATACCAATCAGACCGGCCCAAGCCGTTGCCGGAACGCTGCCTTCCAGGGGGGCTGTCAGAGGTTGACCGCCAAGGGTTGACGCAGCTTCCCCGCCGCGCCATTGAGCAGGGGGCCCGGTGAGCCAAGCCGCGCCCCCAAAACCAGCAGAAGCCAAGCCAAGATGCCCGTTCGTCTCGACCGCAGCAGCGCCGATTTTGACCAGCGATTCGCGGCCTTCCTTGCTGCCAAACGCGAGGTCTCGGCCGACGTCGAGGCCACCGTGCGCGCCATCGTGGACGATGTGGCCAAACGTGGCGACGCCGCCCTGCTGGAGGCCACGGCAAAGTTCGACCGGCTGTCGCTGGATGCATCCGGCCTTCGCGTCACCGCCGCCGAGATCGAGGCCGCGGTGAAGGCTTGCGACGTCGCGACCATGGACGCGCTGAGGCTCGCGCGCGACCGCATCGAGACCTACCATCGCCGCCAGCTTCCGAAGGACGAGCGCTTCACAGATCCGCTCGGCGTCGAACTGGGCTGGCGCTACACCGCGATCGAATCCGCCGGCCTTTACGTACCCGGCGGCACCGCTGCCTATCCGTCCTCGGTGCTGATGAACGCGGTGCCTGCCAAGGTCGCCGGCGTCTCGCGCCTGGTGATGGTGGTGCCGTCGCCGGACGGCAAGCTCAACCCGCTGGTGCTGGCCGCCGCCAGGCTCGGCGGCGTCAGCGAGATCTACCGCGTCGGCGGCGCGCAGGCCGTGGCCGCGCTCGCGCACGGCACCGCGACGATCGCGCCGGTCGCCAAGATCGTCGGCCCCGGCAATGCCTATGTCGCCGCTGCAAAACGACTGGTGTTCGGCAAGGTCGGCATCGACATGATCGCCGGTCCCTCCGAGGTGCTGGTGATCGCCGACGACACCGGCAATGCCGACTGGATCGCCGCGGATCTCCTGGCGCAGGCCGAGCACGATGCCAGCGCGCAATCGATCCTGATCACCGATTCCTCGCGCCTTGCCGCCGATGTCGAAAAGGCCGTCGCGGCGCAGTTGACGACGCTGCCGCGTGCCGTGATCGCCAGCGCCTCCTGGGCCGATTTCGGCGCGATCATCATGGTGAAGAACATGAGCGAGGCGATCCCGCTGGCGGATGCGATCGCCGCCGAGCATCTCGAGATCATGACTCAAGATCCCGATGCGCTCGCCGCAAAGATCCGCAACGCCGGTGCGGTGTTCCTCGGTGCGCATACGCCCGAAGCGATCGGCGATTATGTCGGCGGCTCCAACCACGTGCTGCCGACGGCGCGCTCGGCGCGGTTCTCCTCAGGCCTGTCGGTGCACGATTTCATCAAGCGCACCTCGATCCTGAAATGCGGTCCGGACCAGCTGCGTGCGCTGGGTCCGGCCGCGATGACGCTCGGACAAGCGGAGGGGCTGGATGCCCATTCGCGCTCGATTGGATTGCGCCTCAACCTGTCATGACCCAGCCGCCCGAACAGGACGACTCGACCAATCGCATCGTCGCGGTCACCCTCGACGAGGAATCGATCGGCCGTTCCGGGCCCGACATCGAGCATGAGCGCGCGATCGCGATCTACGACCTGATCGAGCAGAACCTGTTCGCGCCCGATGGCGCGGACGGGAAAGGTCCGTTCACGCTGCATATCGGCATCACCGGCAACCGCCTGATGTTCGACATCCGCCGCGAGGACGGCACGCCCGTGGTCGCGCATCTGCTCTCGCTGACGCCGTTCCGACGGATCGTGAAGGACTATTTCATGATCTGCGACAGCTACTACCAGGCGATCCGCACCGCGACGCCGGACAAGATCGAGGCCATCGACATGGGCCGCCGCGGCATCCATGACGAGGGCTCGCGCACGCTGCAGGAGCGGCTGAAGGGCAAGGTGCGGGTCGATTTCGAGACCTCGCGACGGCTGTTCACGCTCATTACCGTCCTGCACTGGAAGGGTTAAGCGCGATGGCGGGTTCGCCACGCGCAAGCAATCCGCAATCGGTGCTGTTCGCCTGCGCCATGAACAGCGTGCGCTCGCCGATGGCCGAGAGCCTGCTGCGGCACATGTTTCCGCAGGGCCTCTACGTGAAGTCGGCCGGCGCGCGGCGCGGCGAGCTCGATCCGTTCGCGGTCGCGGTGATGGACGAGCTGGGACAAGACATCTCCGCCCACAAGCCGCAGACCTTCGAGGAACTGGAGGATTGGGAGGGGCTGAATTTCGACCTCATCATCACGCTCTCGCCGGAGGCGCACCACAAGGCGCTGGAGCTGACCCGCACGCTCGCCGCGGACGTCGAATACTGGCCGACGCAGGATCCCACCATCATCGAAGGCACCCGCGACCAGAAGCTCGCCGCCTACCGCGACGTCTGCGACCAGCTCCTGATGCGCATCCGCAAGCGTTTTGCGAAGGCGGGCGCGGCGAGCGGGTAGCCGTAACACCGGCGTCACAGACTGAGGGCACAGGCGTGTCGGAAACCTCGAATCACCAAACCTCGGGTTCCCGGGTTGTGAAATCAGCCCCCTTCCGATAGGTTCCGCGCGCAATTCACCCCCTGCTTCATCCCCCAAATCACCTGATGCTCGGCCGCCCCAAATTCGTACTTGCCTCCGGTTCGCCGCGACGCCTGTCGCTGCTCAACCAGGCCGGCATCGAGCCGGACGCGCTCCGGCCGGCCGACGTCGACGAGACGCCGAAGCGGGGCGAGCTGCCGCGCGCCTGCGCCAATCGCCTCGCCCGCGCCAAGGCCGATGCGGCGCTGAAATCGGTGCAGCTCGACGACGAGCTGCGCGGGGCCTTCATCCTCGCCGCCGATACGGTTGTGGCGGTGGGCCGCCGCATCCTGCCCAAGGCCAACCTCGTGGACGAAGCCGCGCAGTGCCTGCGGCTGCTGTCGGGCCGCAACCACCGCGTCTACACCGCCATCTGTCTGGTGACGCCGCGCGAGGCCTTCCGCCAGCGCCTGGTCGAGACCCGCGTCCGTTTCAAGCGCCTGTCGGAGGACGACATCCAGGCCTATATCGGCTCCGGCGAATGGCGCGGCAAAGCCGGCGGCTATGCCGTGCAGGGCATAGCCGGCTCCTTCGTGGTGAAGATGGTGGGGTCCTACACCAATGTCGTTGGCCTGCCGCTCTACGAGACCACGACCCTGCTCGGCGGCGAGGGGTTTCCGATCCGCTTCGGCTGGCTCAACGCCACAGCCATATGAGCGCGCCAGCCGCGCCGGACAAAAGTCTCGAAAACAACCCCATGCACAGTAGAATCGGCCGGCGGCCAGCTTGCGCGTCCGCTGCGGGAACCCGTTTGCCGATAGGCCCTTGAACCTGATCACCTCGTGTAGGCTGCCGCGACCATGGACGACCACGTCAAAAAGCCCGCCGGGCCCCACAAAACCTGCCCGATCTGCGGCAAGCCGCAGGCCGAGGCCACCCGTCCGTTCTGCTCCCCGCGCTGCCGGGACGTCGATCTGAACCGCTGGCTGAAGGGCTCCTACGTCATCCCAGGCCGCGACGACGAAGCCGATGGCGAAGAATAAATAAGCAATATCAATACATTAATTGATGGTCCGACGGTCCTGGCATCGGCCGCGGCGAGGCCGCCCCATCTTGTGCACAGCCGGGCTGCGCCCGGCGAAGCCTCTTGGCGAAGCCGGGTGGACAGGCAGCCTTCGCCCCACTATAAACCGCCCGCTCGATGGGTCTTGACCTTCTCTTGGTCCCTCTCTTGGAGCACGCCCAGGTAGCTCAGTTGGTAGAGCATGCGACTGAAAATCGCAGTGTCGGTGGTTCGATCCCGCCCCTGGGCACCATGTCCTTGGTTCGATTCCCAGTTCGTCTGATTTAGGGGCGCTATGCGCGCCCATGACAAGCCACAGCGCGATCAATCGTGGGTAGGAATCTGGGTAGCACCTGTAAATCGTCTGGGTAGGACTGGGCGGTGGTTCGATTCCCGGTTCGACGCCTTTCGCACAGGGTCCCTTGCGGGGCCGCCGCTTTGTGATTCAATTGCAAGTGAAGACCCTAAGGATTGCACGAGCAGCGGGGAAACTCCGAGACCGTGTGCATCCGACGAAAGGCTTGCTCTTCGCGACGTCAATCAGCCGTTTGAGCCGCATCACCCGCCGGACTTGCTTCAGAGGCGGGTTTTTGTGCTAGGCGCCATTCCGCTCAGCGCCACGTTTGATCAAGCGATACGCGCAGCTTGCCGCGACCGCAGGTAGCCGCCGAGGGCCCCTAGCGCTGGGCTCAGCGGCAAGAAAACGAGATGCATCCATAAATCGTCCGCCGCGCCTCCGCTGATCACAGCGTACATTCCGCCGCCAACGCAGAGGATCGACGAAAGCGCCCCGTTCAGCAGTTCGTCATGCTTAGCAATGCGGGCTGAAACGTAACCGCCGAGTACGGAGCAAACTCCGCCCAAGATGGCGTACGAGACATAAAGGACGGTGCTTTCCTTGAGGATTTCGGCGGGAGGTAATCCCGACGAGATCGCGAAGTAGACCATCAAAGGTAACATCACGACGTACGTTGCTACGATGTCGGTGATGTTTCCGATCGCAACACCCTTTAGGGCTATTCGGTGCATCGTGTACTCGCTGTCAGAAGTCTTGCGAAACGGGTCGCATTTTTTGATGTATAGCGTACCGCGGCGGCAATGCACTCAATACACGCTCGAATTGAAGGTCGTTTATCGCGCGCCGAATCGCCGAAACGAGCGCGGCCCGATCTCGTATCGATTTGTTTCATAGTGCACCGTGGCAGCCCACACCCTGTTGGGTAGGAAGCTGGGTAGGTAATTTTCTTGCGTCTGAAATAGACTGTGGTGTCAATGCGTTAGGGGATCAGTTATGGTCGGCCCCTGGGCACCATGACTTCCATCCCCGCCCTTGTGACCTTCCTGACGCCGGCCAGTGCAAAGCAAGGCGGCGCGGTGGCGCTTCTCGTGCCGACCGGATAAGAGATGCGGACTCTATTGGGCGAGAGCTGCCGCTGAGCGGGTTCCGGTCGGTAGCGGGCCCAATCACTCGCCAGATTCATGCGTCAGCCAGCGTTTTCCCTCCTGCCGGATCTGTATCGCCTCGACAGGCAGCTGCAGCCACTGCCCTGTCCTGTCTGCAACGCGCGCAAGCCGCTGCGCGTGCTGCGCCGCGATCGATATCTCCTGCGCGTCGACCTGTCGATTTGCGAGGACTGCGGGGCGATCTATCTGGCACGGGGGCTCTCGGGCGACATCGCAACTCGCTTCTACGCCAATCTCTATCCGCGGCTGATGGGCGTGGGAGCCTATTCGGCTCCCGTGCTCGGCCAGTCGCGCCTTGCGGCGGGTTATCGCGTCAATGCCATTCGCAGCGTCGCGGGTGTGGTCGACGACATCGTCGATATCGGCGCCGGTCATGGCTTCTTCCTGGCAGCCTGCCGCGACGCCGGCAGCAGGAATTATTGGGGCGTCGAGCCCGGCCCGCTGCAGCGACGTTATGGCGAAGACAATCTCGGCCTGCGCGGCCGCATCCTTGCCGGCGATTTCGCATCGCCGGCCGCTGCGCCATTTCAGCCGCAGATGGTCACCATGTTCCACGTCCTCGAACATCTTGAGCAACCCGGCGCAACGCTCGATGTGATCGCCGGCTGGCTGCCGCGCGATGGCTGGCTCGTGATCGAGGTTCCCGATCTGGAGGATTGGTCGCAGATCGGACTGCAATATGCGCATGTGTCGCATCGCAGCTATTTCACGGGTGCGACATTGACCGCGCTGCTGGCGCGGCATGGCTTCCGCGTGCACGCCCTGCAACGGGAGCTCTACGGCATTCACCCGACCAATCTCAGGGTTTTCGCACGCGTTGGCGACGCCGATCCCGGCCTTCCCCGGCCTCCCGATGTGGTTCGGTTGCGCCAGCAGATACGCCAGCAGATGCGACCGTGGCGGCTCACCGACGGTTACCCAAAATCGGCATGGCGGCTCGGAAAGCTGGCCATCGCGGGGGGGCTGAACCCGCCGCCGATTACGCCTTAGATCATGCGTTGGCCCGCTCGGCGAGCACGTCGCGGTAGAGATCGATATAGGCGTCGGCCATCGCCTCCGCTCCGAACAGCGTGCGGCAACGCTCGAGAGCACGTTGGCTCATCTGCGCCGCAAGGGGCGGATCGTCCTTGAGACGCCGCATGGCGGCGGCGAGCGCCTGCGAATCGGCAGGTGGCACCACGAGGCCGGTGATGTCGGCCTGGTTGATGTGGCTCGTGCCGGTGCCGATCGCCGTCGTTATCAAGGGCTTTGCATGCAACCCGCCTTCGAGCAGCGCGACGCCAAACGCTTCGGCGCGCAGGTGAGAGGGAAGCACCAGCGCGCCGCAGAGCGACAGGACGGCCGCCTTGTCCTCTTCGGACAGGCTCCCGAGAAAGACGATGGGAGATCCGCCTTGAGCTTGCTGCCGCAGGCGAGACTCCATCGGCCCGGATCCCGCGATCACGGTTGGAAGTCCGGTCAGTTTCGCCGCCTCGATCAGGAACTCGAGGCCTTTGTAATATCGGAGCACGCCGATGAAGAGGAAGAAGCCCTCACCAAGCCGCTCCCGCCACGCTTGCACGGCCTGCGGCGTGGGAGAGGGATAGGATTGCGGATCGATTCCGATTGGAATCACGCGGACCTTGTCCGCATATCGCTGCAGCACCGCGCTCGTCTGCAGATAGTCCGGCGAGGTTGCGACGATGCGATCGACCTTCCGGAGGAAGCGGTCGGCGAGTGGCCTGTAGATCTTGAGCAGGTACTTCTGACGGATGATGTCGGAGTGATAGGTGACGACGCTCGGCTTGCCCTGCGAAAGCAGCAAATGGATCATATCCATGAACGGCCACGGATAGTGAAAGTGCACGATGTCGGCGTCTTGCATCAAATGCAGAAAGCTGCGCGCGGCGGCCTGCGAGAAACCGGTGGAGGCGATCTCGAAGCTTTGGCGGACCCGGTGAATGCGGTAGCCGTTTCGATCCAGTGGCTTCAGCTCGCCGGGTTTCGTCGACAGCGCCAGCAGATCGACGTCGACGCCGCGGCGGGCGAGGCCCGTCGCGAGCTGGTCGATGCAGAGCTGAACACCTCCGAACGTGTCGGGGAGGCAGGTCTTGTAGAAGTGCAGGACCTTCACGGCAGATAGGCCGTCATCATGCGGCCAGCTCCCGATAGACCGCGCACGTCCTTTGCGCACAGCGGTCCCAGCGGAAGCCGGCGGCACGGGCCGGGCCGCGCAATTTCGCCTGGGAACGCCAGGTTTCGTCGTCGAGCGCGCGTTCAATCGCGCGCGCAAGCGCATCGGCGTCGTGCGCCGGTGCGGTCTGCGCGACATCGTCAACCGCTTCCATGAGTGCCGCGGCGTCCGAGCAGACCACGGGAACGCCGGAGGCCATGGCCTCGAGCGGTGGCAGGCCGAAGCCCTCATAAAGCGACGGATAGACGAACAGGCGCGCGCCGGCGATCAGCGCCGGAAGCTGCCGTTCCGGGACGTAGCCGAGATAGGTCAGCCACCCCTCGCGCGCAGCCTTTGCAATCCGTGCATGCAGCTCCGCGCTCTCCCAGCCGCGATAGCCGGCGAGGACCAGCGGATATCGCAGGCGCCGCCGAGCAGGCAGTTGCTCGAAAGCGTCCAGCAGCGTCCGCAAATTCTTGCGCGGCTCGATCGTGCCGACATAGAGGCAGTACTTGTCGGGCTGCAGGGCGAACGCGCTCAGCTCCTTGGCCACCTCGGCTGGTTCACGAGGATGGAAATCCACGCCAATGCCGAGCGGGATCACCCTGATGCGATCGGCATCGACCCCCAGGACACGCGTGATCTCGGCCTTCGAGAACTGTGAGACCGTGACGACGAGTTCGGCGCGCTGCAGGGACAGGGCGACTTCCTTGTGCATGTAGCGGACCCGATCCGGCCGATGGTATTCCGGACTCGTGAACACGGAGACGTCGTGGATCGTGACGATGCTCCGCCCGGGAAAGGCAGGCAAATAGTAGTTGGTTCCGTGCAGCAGCGCGCTGGTTTCACCTCGCAAGGCGCGGGCTCGGCGGTATCCCTGATAGCGGCGATAGATCGATGTGGGCAGGCTGAAGCCGGACAGCATGTCCCGTACGACAGGGACGAGCGGATGGCCCGATGCCGCTGCGGGAAGCGTGTCGAGAAGGGCGTCGCCTTGCAGGAAGGTGAGGTCGAGTTCGGGAATGGCTGCGAGATGGCGGGCAAGCTCGAGCGTGTAGCGACCGACGCCGGTCAGCGGTTGCCTGATCGCATCGACAGAGAGAATGACCTTCACCTGACAGCTCGCTCGTCCTGGCGTGCGGCCGGCCGGGCGCCTCCGGCCTTGAGCGCCGTTGCCTTGCGAATGGCCCAGAACACGGGGCGCAACAATGCATAGACGAAGGCCAGATGTTTCGGCAGCCGGATCAGCTTGAGATCTTCGCCGCTCGCGAGCGCGAGGAGGGCCTGCGCCCGCCAATGGCGCCAGCCGCGGCCGAGCGCGAAATGGGACAGCCGGACCCGCGTCGTCCCCAGCGCGGTCTCTTCCAGTTCGGTTGCGCCATCTCCGGTCGTGATCGTATCGAGCGCAACCTCGCCGAGCTTGCGCACCGTACGGTCGTTGGCGAGCGCGTCGCGCGTGACCGCGTCGAGCGGCATATCGAGCAATTCCGACGCCAGCCAAAGCGCCTGTCCGACCGGCCGCTGCAGGCCGACCCGGTCCGCCAGTGCGAGCAGGCGCTGCGGCGCCCCCGGATCGACGCTCATCAGGACATCGATGTCCGCCAGCCATTTCAGGCGGCTCCAGGCGTGAAGCCCGCCATGCAGGCAGAGATAGGCGGCCAGCGGTTCGGCGCTCAGCGTGCGAATGGTCCGACCGCTGCCGATGTCGGCATCGGTCCACACGAGCGTGGCGGCGAGCGGGCCGGCCAGCTCGGCATTGGGGCAAAGCCGCCAATGCAGTTCGATCAGCGTTCCGTTCTCGTCGTGCCGGAAGTCCCACTGGTTGAGGCGCTGAACCCAGTCGCTGACGCCGTCCACGGCCATGCCGCCGGCCGCGCGGTAGCCGAGGCGCTGCAAGACGCCGGTCGCAGCAGTGAGGTCTGCGGGATCGACGAATAAATCGAGGTCGCGGCTGTGGCGTCTTCCGATGTCGCCGTACAGCTGCATCGAGAGCACCGGTCCCTTGAGAAAGCCGACCTCGATGCCGGCGGCGCGGAACGCCGCGTCCAGCTTGATCGATTCATTCGCCAGCATCAGGCCGGCCCGGGCGATCGCGCCGGCCCGGCGGGCGAGAGTCTCGCGCACGAAATCGGGGACGGGCGCCGCGCTCGCGGCCAAGGCCTGGTGTGCCAGACCGGCGATGCGGTGACGACGGGTCACGCGCAGCACTTGATGCCAGTCCTCGACACGACGCGCTGCCTGGTCGACGGCTTGCGCGGTCGTCGGACGATTTGGCGCGCGTGCGCAGGACAGCACCAGATCGAATGCGGCGCGCTGGGACGACGGGATCGTTACGAGGGTCATGCCGCGGAGGCTCGAGGAACCCGCGCCGTGGCGCGGATCTGCAGCCCAAAGCCCTTGCGGCAGGATGCGTCCGCAGCGGCAGCCTTCCCGGCGACGACCGGCCTTTGCAATCTCCTGGTCATCAACGCCACATCACGAGCCGCAAATCGAAAGAACCTTCCACAGAAGGTCGCAAGCAAGCACTTTCCGTGTTCCCGCGAAGCCGCATACGGGAAAGTGCGCTTGCGCAAGGCCATTTCATAGGGCAAGGCCGGACGCGACACAAGCAAGGCAGTCCGTTCGCGAAACTCAGTTCGCGGGCAGTTTGCATTGCTGCTGCAGCCCGAATTTCGTTTCTTGATGCGTCTGTCCAAAGGTTCGAAGATAGAGCTGGAATATCGATGCACGCGTCCAAGTCAGATTTCCCGGCGAAGCCCTTGGCGGAACGCTTCGGGCCTGCCGGGCAGCGGCCGGCTTTCCTGCCGCCGTTGCGGAGCGCGGGCGAGTTTGCCGCTTGCGCCGCGATCTACGCGACAGGCCAGTGCTGCAATTTATTGTTCCAGCTGCTTCTGCTGCGGCATTTTGGAGCAGAGGGCTATGGCCGGATCGGGCTCTCGCATCTCGTTTTCCTGCTTGTCGCCTTCGTCGGCGATCTCGGTTACAGCACGTTGTTTCTGCGTGAGAGGCCCGGCGCGGCGGGCTGGGAGCGCCAATGGCGGCTCGCGCTTGGTCACAGGCTCATGGTGACGGCTGCGCTCTACGCGGTCACTCTCACCGGCTGGAGCGTCCTGTATGGGCGTGGTGGCGAGGGGTTCGATTATCTCGCAGCGACTGTTCCGGCGGGCCTCATTGGCCTTGCCAGCCTCACGTCCGTGCTGCTGGCGCAAGGACGGCGCATTCCGTCACTGATCGTACAGCAGATGCCTTGGCCGGCGGCGCTTCTCATCTGGTGGGTCGTCGGCGGTGCCGACGGCTCGGCGGCTCGCGCGGGTCTGATCGTCAGTGCCGGCTTTCTGGTCCAGCCCGTCGTGGCGCTGTGTCTTGGCGGGCGGGCACGGCTGCTGCTTCCAGCCTTCGGTGCCGGCAGCGCGATGTTGACCGCAGCTCTGAGGCTGTCGGTGATGGGCGTGGCCGGCGCGCTGCATGATCGCCTGACGCCCTTTCTCGTCGCGAGGCTCGCGCCGGATTTCCTGCCGGCGATGCTGCTGCTCGGTCATGCCATCAATGGGGCCTCCGGCGTCCTCATGCAGGTCAACAGGCTGCTGTTGCCGCATCTGGGCACACGCGAGGGCCTCGCGTGGTCGTGCCGTCTGCTCGCGCTGATATCGATTGGCGTCGCCGTTGCATGTCAACTGCCGTGGCTTGCCGTGATGGCGCGCGCCGATGGCGGCGTCGCATTTCATCCGAGCCTGCTGCTGCCCTCGCTGATGGCCGGATGCATTTCATTCGTGGGTAGCGTGCTGGCGACGGAGCTGATCGGGCGGCACCTCGAGAGGCAATTGACCAGGATCATCCTCACCGGTATTGCCATCAGCACCGCCTTGCAGCTCCTGGGGGCAATTCAATCATCCGCCGATGGTGTACTCTGGGCGCGTGTAATCGGCGTGGCCGGGATTGCGGCGGCTTGCTTCAGAAGCTGCGGGATCATGCCGGAAGCGCCGGGTTGGGCCCTTTGCGGTTCACTGCTGTCCGCCGCACTTGGCGTCATGAATCAGCTGGCATGGCTCGGCAGCACGTTGCTGCTCGTCGGTGTCGTGATTGCCATGGCGTGCGATCGACCGCTGCTTCGCCGCCAGTCGGCGCTTGTCGTGGAGCCTTTGCCGTGACGCGAGACCGCGCGCGGAAGCATCCGGTCCCTGCCGTGCGGGGGAACCGATGTGCGGGTTGATCGCAGTCCGCGGCCACCACCGCGAAGCCGCAATGATCGTTGCCCGGCGTGGGCTGGATGCGATTGCGCATCGCGGCCCGGATGGCGAGGGCCTGCATGCTTGTGACAGAGATGCCGTGACGGTGTTCGGACATCGCCGGCTGTCGATCCTCGACCTCAGTCAGGCGGCGGCGCAGCCCATGATCTGCCCCGAGACCGGCAACATCATCGTCTTCAACGGCGAGATCTACAATTTCCTCGAGCTCCGCGAGCAATTGGAGGCGAAGGGCCATTGCTTCTATGGCAATGGCGATACGGAAGTCCTTCTCGCCGGGTGGCGCGTCTGGGGCCGCGACCTGTTCGCGCGTTGCAATGGCATGTGGGCGCTTGCAATCTGGGAGCGCGCCTCCGGCGACATGATCGTCTGCCGGGACAGGCTTGGCGTGAAGCCGCTCTATGTCCATCGGACCCGGGACGGCTTGATGCTGGCGAGCGAGATCCGGGCCATCGCCGCGATGCGAGGCGGCTATCCGGAGCCGAATCCGGACGCCATCTTCGATTTCATGACGCTCGGCCGGTCGGAGCATACGTCGCAGACGTTCTTCCAGGGGATTGACGCCGTGACGCCGGGACAGGTGTGGCGCATCGCGCAGGATGGTGCGATCACGACCTGGCCATATCACCGCTGGCCGGGTGCGGGCGAGGCGCCTTCGCTCGAGGCGAAGGATGTGCGTGAGCTGGTGCGTGACGCGACGGCGTTGCGGCTTCGCTCCGACGTTCCGACCGTGACGCTGCTGTCGGGTGGGCTCGATAGCTCGGTTCTGACGGCGACCGGGCTCGCCTGCGATGGCCGGCCGCGCGTCGCATTCGCCGGTGCATTCACGTATGGCTATGGGGACGAAGAGTTCGCGCGCTTCGATGAGACGGCTTCAGCGGCCGAGTTGATGCGCGAGCTCGGAGCGGCGGACCGCCATCACGTCCGCAAGGTTCGGGCGCTTCCGGAGACCGAAGAGCTTGACGATCTCGTCCGGGTCCAGGAGGAGCCGTTCAGCACACCATCGATCCTGGCCAGCTACCGCACATACCGGGCGGTGCGCGAAGCGGGCTATAAGGTGGTGATTTCAGGCGAAGGATCGGACGAGACGTTCGGTGGCTATCCGTCGCGCTATCAGGCCTTCGCCATTCGCGAGGCGCTGCGGGCCGGGCGATTGCCGACCGCGTTGCGCCTGCTGGCTCGGAGCAGCATCGAAGCCTCGCTCGTTGCCAACAGGTTGGCCTGGGATCTGCCTCTGCCCGCGCTGGCGAAGCTCTTGCGGCGGCGGCGCCCGAGTGTCGGCCTGATCTCGGATGCACTATGGGCTGCGTCACGGAGACGGCTTGCCGCACTCCAGGACGACATGCGCTCCAGCGTCCGGGAGAGGCTTCGTCGCGATGTATTGACGACCAGTCTTCCCCAAATTCTTCGCATGACCGACCGGAATTCGATGCGGTTCGGCGTGGAAGTGCGCTCGCCCTTTCTCGACTACCGCCTCGTCGAGCGCGCGCTGGTGACGCCGGTGCAGCGACTGATGGGTGACACGCACGGCAAGGTCCTGTTGAGGCAGGCCTTTGCGCGCGACCTTCCTGACCGCGTGGTGTGGCAGCACAAGACCACGGGCTTTGGCCATGCCGAGCAGTTCCTGGTGTCGCGCATGCCGATACGCGACATGCTCGATGACGTGCCGGAGAGCATCAGTGCCTATCTCGATATCGCGCGGCTGCGGCGCGACGCTGCCGCAGGCGATCTGCACACGACGTTCTGGCTGGCCGTGTCGGTCGCCCTTTGGTATCGAAGCGTCTATGTCTGAGCTCTTCCGTCGCGTGTCATCTCGTCTGGTCTCCCCCGCGCGGCTCGCGCTGGCGATGGATACCGGCCGGTGCCGGTCGTGCGGAGCGATCGACCTGCAGCGAACCGTCTGCCGGGAATCATATGTCGGTGGAGGCCAGACGCTGCGTCGCTGCGGCATCTGCGCAGCAGTCTACCTGGCGCCCGATTTCACGCCCGAGAGCCTCGACCTCTTCTATCGAGAGCATTATCGACGGCTGTTTCCGTCCGAGACGATCTGGCGCAGCGAACGACGTTTCTTCGCCTGGCGGGGTGATCGCCCGGTTGCCGAAATTCGGCTCGCGAGAATCGCGCCGCATCTGCCGGACGGGGCTCATCTGCTGGAGATAGGTTCCGGCTTCGGTGCTTTCCTCGGGGCCGCCGCGACGCTGCAGGGCGTCCGGCTTTCCGCCGTCGAGCCCGACGTCGCCAACCGGAGGCGGCTGCTGGAAAGCGCGAACGTGGACTTCGTGCCCGGCATCGAGGCCGTGTCTCCGGGCAGCATCGATGTCGTCGTCGCGTTCCACGTGCTGGAGCATCTGGCCGACCCGCTTGCGTCCCTCAAGGACGTCCACACCGCGCTGAAAGTCGGAGGACGGGCCTTCGTCGAAGTGCCGGACCTGATGCAGGGATTGCTCTCCGCGAGTTACGTCCATCCCGCTCACCTCAGCTATTTCACGGTTTCGACATTGTCACGGCTGGCCGGCGCGGCGGGCTTTCGGATCGTGCATGTCGGTCCACATCCCGATGGCGGAATCCTTGCGGAGAACATCTGGCTCGAGATTGAGAAGCTGCCGACCGCCGCCGTTGCTGCGCCCGCGCTTGCCGCGATGCAGGAGGAGATCGGAGCGGTCGACGCACGGCTCGATGGGGTCGACTGGCGGGCGTCATCGGCGAGGCATTGGCGGCGCACCGCAAAGCATCTCGCACTGGCCACGTTCGGTCCGGGGATGGTCGGAGAGCTGCAGCGCTTTCGGCAGTGGCGGGAGCTGCGCCGGGTCGGCTGGACTTGAAAGATGCGGTTTGCCGATTTCGTCGATGAGCTTCGGGATCGCTATGGCGAGGAAGCCTCAAGCGCCCGCCATGAGATCTTCTTTACGTGCGAGCGGCCATCACGGCTCTGGCCGGCCGCGCGGGCGGCACTGGCTGCGCTCCGCGATGCTGTCCTGTGCCTGGGTCTCGAGGCGCAGGCGTTCGTGTCCACGTCAGTTATTGTGATCGCCAGCCGGCCGGGGTCCAGCGGCCTCGACGCGCTGCAGCCCTTCATGGACGATCTCGATCGGCGTCGGATCGACTATCGTACGATGGTCCATCCACGGCTTCGCGCTGTCGTGGCAGGAGCTTCCGGCCCGCAGCGCCCCTTGCCGCGAGCGTGGCTCCACGCCTGTCAGGCGTTCCGGATCTCCTTCACCCGTCCCGACCAGCGTGCATTCGTGGTCCGCTGTTGCTTGTTTCGGCTGCGGCTCTGGCAGGGGGCTTGGTCGCGGGCCCTGGCTGGCAGACCGGGCGGTGTACTTGTTCTGCACAACGACTTCGAACTGTTCTGCGTCGCCGCGCTAAATGCAGCGGCGGGCCGATGGCGCGGCGTCTGCATCCAGCACGGGCTGCCGACGGACGAGTTCTTTCCGACGCGTGCCCCGCGCCAGGTCGTCTGGGGCGACCGCAGCCGCGCGGCCTATGTGGCTCAGGGCACCGCGCCCGATGCCATCAGCTTTGGTCCGTTTCCGTCACCGGCCATGCGACCGGGCACGAAGATGTCCGCCGCGGTTGCGCTGGTGTCGCAGACCCATACGCCTGTCTTCGGCCGCTCGCTGGCGCGCGATTTCCTCGAACTGGCGGAACGTCTGGCGGACCGCATGTCCGGGCGCGGCCATTTTGCGATCCTGCTGCATCCGGAGGAGGTCAGGCTCGGCCATCCCTTTGCGGGAACGCGGCTCGCCGGTCTGTGCCGGCCGCCGCCGCATCGCGAGTTCGGCGCCGAATCCGGGCCGTCGTCCATTCTGGTGGGATTCTGCTCGACCGCGCTCATCAAGGCGGCTCAGCACGGGCATCTCGTGATCGGGATGAACTGGCCCGTCGCAGCCTCACACGCAGCTTTGTCGGTGGGCCGTCCCGCGGTCGTGGCCGACAATCCGGATCAACTCTGCGACCTGATCGAGCGACTGCTTGCCGATCCGGCCGAACGGGCCTCGCTGATGAGGACCCAGCAAGCCTGGCTTGACCGCACTTTCACTTACGGTGACGACTGGTTGCCGGAGGTCACGGCGTGAGCGTTAAACGGGCTTACCTTCTGGTTCTCGTCGTGTGGATTCATCTCGGGGATTTCGCCGCGGCGTGGGTCTATCAGGGCGGAGCCTTGCCGGAGGTGGGCTGGGCCCGTGTGGTCCGCGACATGACCGTGATTCTCGCCGCATGTCTGTGCCTGGCGACGGTGCGGATCGCGCGCTCGCTGCTGCTGCCGTTTCTGATCTACGGCCTGCTCATTTTCCTTTCACTGGCAACGAGCGCAAAGAGCGGCGTTCCAATTGGCGTTCTGGTCGGATCGTTCGGCACGCTATTGATCCCGATGCTGTTCTTTCTCGTCGGATATTACTGCGTCCGGGATCCCGCGGACATCCAGGCCCTGGTCGCCTGTCTCGTGATCATTGCCTGCCTCAGCGCCATTTTCGGGGCATGGGACATCCATCACACCGAGTTCTGGACGCAGACGATCCAGTTTCCCGCCTACATGGCCGACGTGAAGGGGATGGTCTATGGAGCCGAACCGGAGACCGGCCTGCCCTATAATTTCTTCATCGATCTCGATCAGACGCGCCGGGCCGCCGGGCTTCTCGCGGCGCCGTTGGCGCAAGGCATGGTTCTCGCCGTTGCCGGGGTCTTGGTCGTCGCGGCGGGGCCCGCCCGGCTCACTGCGTCGCGCGTGTTGATATTTCTCTTGATCCTGCTCGGACTGTGCGCCGGCGTCTGGATGTCCGGCACCCGTGGCGCGATGCTCGCCGGAACGATCGCCTTGACCGGTTATCTCCTGACGAGTCGCGCCTCGAGGCGTCATCCGCTGGCGAGGTTGATCGCGGCCGCGGCCGTGGTGCTGGTCATCGGCCTTGCGACACGAGACGTCGTGGACGCAACGATCAATCAGACGGATGGATCGAGCCCGGGACACTGGGCTGCGTTCCAGCGCAACATCGACGGCCTTTTTCAGATCCCCGCTCTGGGCTACGGCATCGGCAGGCAGGGGCCGGTGGCCGCACAGGCTGCCATCACCAATGTCGGAGGCGGGGAAGGCGCGGTTTTCTCGGTCGCTTACCAAAGCGGAGTGCTGGCCGCACTCGCCTTGCTGATCTTCTATGCCGTCTGTCTGAGGCGCCTCTGGCGGGCCGATCGCGAGCACCAGGCGCATCTCGCTTTGGCGGTTTTCTGGTTGATGATCGGGTTCGCGACGACGCTGGTCACCTCCGATCATATGCTGTCGGTGTCCGGGTCGGCTTCGCTCTGGTTGCTGACCGGCGGCGCCATGCGCTTGCTGTCGCGCGCGCAGGAGCGCCCGGATGCAGCTGCCGAGGCCGCGGCATGAGAGGCCCACGTCTGCTGCACGTCCATCGCGACTTCGCTCCGCATCAAGGCGGAGGCGGCGTGGCACGGCACATTCACGGCCTTGCCACCACCGCCGCAAAGCTTGGTTTCGACGTTCGCATCGTTGCGCCGGGGGCATTCCCCGCGGAGGCAGAGCCGGGTTATGAGGTGAGGACCGATGCTTTCGGCGGCCTTTGGCATCATGTCGGCTGGGCCGACATCGTCCATGTTCACGGCTCCCGCAATCCCATTGCAGGAGTTGCGGCGGCGATGGCGCGGCTGCGCGGCAAGCGCCTCGTCTACACCCCGCATTGCTATTACGATGACGACGCTGGGCTGAAGCAGGCCGCAAAATGGCTCTGGGACCGCACGGTCGAACGCCGCCTGCTTGCGCGAAGCCACGCCGTCGTTCTGCTCGCGCAGTTCTGGATCGACGAGTTGCGGAGCCGTGCGCTGGCCGCGAGTTCGCCGGTCATTCTGCCGAACTGCGTGCTGGATACGGCGGTGTTGTCGCGGGTGGCGCCGCCGCGGCGCCTGGAGGGTGATCCGTCGCTGCTGTATGTCGGGCGTCTCGATCGGGTGAAGCGTCTCGACGATGCCATCCTGGCGCTGTCCCGCGAGGGCCTGACGCAGGCGGTGCTGCATATCGTCGGCCGCGGTCCGGATCGCGATCGTCTTCGGAAGCTGGCAACGCAAGCAGGCGTCGCGGAACGTGTTCGGTTCCACGGTTTTGTGCCCGACGTGGAGGTCGCCGCGATGGCGGCGGGTGCGAACTGTTTCGTGCTGCCGTCCGCGGCCGAAGGCGGCCCGACGGTCCTGATCGAGATGCTGCTGATGGGCTGCAATGTGGTCGCCAGCGACATTCCGGCCAATCGGGCGATTCTTGCCGCCGCGGGCTGGACCGAAGGGCTCTATCCATTGGGCGACGTCGAAGCATTGGCCGCGACGGTGAAGGACATCGCGGGGCGACGCATGCCGTCAGACGTGACCGAGCGCGCCAGGGAGGCCTTCACATGGGAGCGCCGGACGTCACTCATTCTCGAACTCTACGGAACGCACCTTCGGCGCGGCCAGTCCGGGAGCGTGCCGGCGGTCGCCGGAAGGCCGGATGCCCCGCTGCACGAGAGGGTCTGGTTTCTCGGCTGCCCGGTCGATCTGCTCGACAGCGCGGAGCTGCTGCGCCGCGCCGAAACGGCCGGCCGGGGACAAGGGCCGCGCATGCGGATCGAGGGTTTGAATGTCGCCAAGCTCGTGGACGCGCGCGGCAATCCGGATCTGTCTCAGGCGCTCCGGGATGCGGAGCTCGTTCATGTCGATGGCAAGGGCATCGCGCTCGGTCTCGCCGCTCTCGGAATCAAAGGCGAGCGTTATGCCGGGATTGATCTGATGCTGGATGCCTGTGCGCAGGCATCCAAGCTTGGTCTATCGATCTACCTCCTTGGCGCCCGGCCGGAGGTCGTCAATGCGGCGGCGCAGCGGCTGCACCAGCGCTGGCCCTCGCTCCTGATTGCGGGTTCGCGCGACGGCTATTTCGAGCAGCACGAAGAGGCCGCCGTCGTCGATGCGATCAACGCCTCGGGCGCGGCTTTCCTTTTCATCGGCATCAGCTCGCCGAGAAAGGAGATATTCCTGCGCGAGAACTGGGAGGACCTCACCGTTCCCGTTGCGATGGGGGTCGGCGGCGCGTTCGACGTCGTGTCGGGCCGGCTCCCGCGCGCGCCACGCGCGGTGCAGAAGATCGGAATGGAATGGCTGTTCAGGCTGTGCCTGGAGCCGCGACGGCTGGCGATGCGCTATCTCCGCACCAATGTGATCTATGCCTCGTTGCTGGCACGCGCATGGTTCGAAAAGCGAATTGCCGCGACCAAGGCCAGGCTGCTCTGAAATGGTCTTCTCGAACATGGCGCCGGACACGAGAGCCAAAGTCGCATCCATGATGGTGCCACAGACCACCGCGACCGTTGGTCTTGCGCTTCTGTACCTGCTGTTCTGCCTGCAGCACGTCGTGATCGGTAACGCATTCGAGGAGGGGCAGGGGCTGTCGCTCGGATCAACGGCGCTTCGTCTCGTCGCGCTCTGTTCGACGGTCTTCTTCCTCGTCAGGGAGCACGGCATCGCGAGCCGGCTGCGGGCTCCGTTCGTCGCGATCGTTGTCTGCCTCTGCGTCCTCGTCATCTCGACCGCGCTCTCCGATCATCGCCCGATTGCGGCAAAATTTGCCGTACGCTACGCGACCCAGCTCTTGATGCTCTGGTGCATCCTCAATTTCCTGCTGCTCTATCCACATCTGCGGGCCGCAGCCGGCCGCGCGCTGATCATTGCGCTCTGGATCGGACTCGCGGTCGGGCTGGGCGATCGCTATGGCATCGACTGGATCGCGCGGCTGGGCGTCCTGTTTCACGGCTCCGATGCACTCAAATACATGCCGCGCATCATCGGACTCTACGAGCATCCCGCAACCTTCGGCGCGATCGCGGTGGTCGTGGCCGTCATGGCGGCGCAGCTACGCGCGGAAGGCGCGATCGGCATGCCGGATCTGGCCGCGGCGATTTCAGGCGCGGCGGCGACATTGCTGCTGACCGAGGCACGCAATCCGATTGTGCCGCTTCTCATGCTGGCGGCGGCGTTCGCCGTCACGAGACGGGGCCGCCAGCGCTGGCTCGCCCTTGCCGTGCTGGCGCTGCTGGCCGGACTGGTCGCGGCAACGATCTGGCTTCGCTATGAGGAACTGACGAGCGCATCTCGCGAAGGTTTTGCCACCATGTTCTCGCTTGGCCGGACATACATCTGGCAAGGCGCCTTTGAGGCCTGGACGGAGCGGCCCTGGTGGGGGCTGGGCCCAGGCGTGTTTCAGTTCCTGAC
The DNA here is from genome assembly GCF_042076515.1 of Bradyrhizobium sp. A5. NCBI lineage: Bacteria > Pseudomonadati > Pseudomonadota > Alphaproteobacteria > Hyphomicrobiales > Nitrobacteraceae > Bradyrhizobium > Bradyrhizobium sp. A5. Next base: position 656,458 of record NZ_CP148990.1, read on the forward strand.
GCCGGATTTTACCGGAGGACGATTCCTGCGTGGTGAGCTGCATGCGCACAATCTCGTTCTTGGAATTCTCTCGGAAACCGGAATGATGGGGCTCATCGCCATGACCGCACTTTTCATGACGCTTGGCTTGCCCGCTCTGTCCGGCAGGACCGGCAACACAGGCCGCCGATGGGCGCTGACTTGGTTCGTCGTCGTATTTGGTCTCGGGCTGTTTGATTTCTATCTGCCGTTCTACGGGTTCGCGCTACATATCTCGGTGGCGGCAGCTTTGGTCTTTTCTGCTCCGGCAAGCGAGCCCGGTGCTGATGGAAGCGCTGCCGGGATCACATGGGAGGCGCAATCATGAGGGTGTGCGTGACGGGGGGCGCCGGCATGATCGGGCGACGCCTCGTTTCCCGCCTCGCCGGCCTGGGCCATATCGTCGCGATCGTCGATGACCTCAGCAGCGGGCTGCCGATGCCGGCCGACGCAGCGGTCGCGCACCGCTGCGACATCCGCGAGGAGCGCGAGATGCTGGCGTTGATGGGCGATTTTCGACCGGATGGGATCGTGCATCTGGCGGCGCTCCATCATATTCCGACCTGCGAGATCGACCGGCGGCGATGCCTCGACGTCAACGTCCTGGGAACGGAAACCGTGCTCCTTGCCGCGTCCGAAGCCCGGGTCGCACGCGTCGTTCTGGCGTCCAGCGGCGCGGTCTACCGATGGGCGGACGGCCCGCTTCAGGAAGAGACGTCACCGACGCAGGCGATGGACAATTACGCCCTGTCCAAACTCTCCAACGAAAGCCAGCTGCGGCTGTGGTGCGAGCGCAGTGCGGCGACCGGCCGCATCGCGCGGATATTCAACACGATCGGCAATGACGACCCGAATGCGCATCTGCTTCCCGATCTCCTTGCCCAGCTGGAACACGCGGACGCGGATCTCGTAAGACTCGGCAATCTCGACTCGCGCCGCGACTATTTGCATGCCGATGAGGTGGCCGGCGGATTGCTTGCGATCCTGGCGGATACACGGCCCGAGCCGCTCGACGTCTTCAATCTATGCTCGGGCGAGGAGCACTCGGTGGAGCGTCTGGTGAACTGTCTCGCCACATGCCTGGGGCGATCCATCCGCATCGAGATCGACGAAAAGCGCCGCCGCCGCTTCGATCGTGCCAGTCAATTGGGCGATCCCACCAAGGCCTACGCCCTGCTCGGCTGGCGCGCCCAGCTCGGCCTGCAGGGCATCTTGAACCGTTTGCTGGCGGAGATGGCGCCTGCCTGAACGCCGACCATCTGACCTGGCTAGGGTGCACTGTCTCGGTACCGCCGCTCGTAGCGGAACAGGACGCCGCGCAGTCGCCGCGGCAGCCATGCAAAGAGCGGGTCCTTCGAGGCCAGCCAAGGCGCTGTCCGGGAGGGGCCGTCGAACTGCCTTGCGCTGCGATAGATGAGCAAGAGCAGTCCGAACAGCAACATCGCCGCAATGAACACGCCGCCCGCCACCGGCAGCGGCGACCGGGTCGCGACCGGCCGGGGGTCGACGATCGGCGCAGCGCCGTAGACGATCCGATCGCCGCGGGTGCGCGCCTCGGCGATGGCGAACGCGATCTCCTGGTCGACCTGGATCGCCGCGCCGGCCGGCGCGGAAAAGAACGCCTTGCGTTTGCCGTCGAGCCAGTCGGCGAGGCGCGAACCGGAACGAACGTCATCCGGCGGCGCAGCCGCATGCGCGAAGAACTGCTCGTACCACCGAAGGATATCGAGCTCGCGTTGTACGGTCGTGATCTGCCCTCGCTGATCTATCTGCGTCGATTTGAGTGCGACGAGTTGGGCCGCCGGAGACAGATAGCGGCCGCCGCCGTTCTCCGGCGAGACGATGGTGTTGCCACCGACGTCCCTCAGATCAGGGAACGCATCGACGAGCTGGCGCATGTCCTGGATGCGCGCCTCGGTCTGCGTGACGGCGAAGTTCAGCTTCGTCAGCATGACCTCCAGCTCCGCCTTCCGGCTAACCGTGGCATCCCTTCGATCGCGCAGGAACGTGTCGAGCATCGACCAGGACAGGACTTGACCGACGTGGCGGGCGATCGCGCTCATCAGCTCGGTCGCGATCTCGCGGCCGGGGGCCCGCAACGCGACATCGATGCCTAGTGTCGTGGAGGCCTTCGGATCGGAGCCGGGCGCGTCGCGCACGTCCTCGCGCCGCAACGCGCTGCGGTACTGAAGGCTGCCGTCCCAGAAAGTCCGAGACGCGAATCGCCTGCGCACCGCCACCGCATGCGGCGTCGCTTCCGAGCCATCGCCGTTGAGCCATCCGAGTTGCCCGAACGTCCCGCTGATGAGGCGAGAGTCTGGAAGCAGTGGGCCGAGATGGCGCCATTCGTCGAGCGACAGTTTCGGTGCATCGAGCAGGCCGGTGGCGTCGTAGACCGGCTTTGCGTGGACGTAGATCGCCGCAGTCAGCGCCGCCAGCAACGCGAGCGGAACCAGCAGCGCTGCGAAGTCCAGATAAAAGCGCAGCACCGATCGCCCCAGCTCCGAGAGCAGGACGTCCTCGTTGGCGGTCTTGCGCTGTCCATCATGGGTCATGGTCAGGCGTCCGGCGTCAGGAATCGCACACATCGGCTCCCGAGGCGGTCGCGGTGAAGCGGCGGGATCGCTGGTCGGTCCGAAGCTCCTTGGCGAGGCCCGGATTTTCCGCCGACCTGGAACGGGTGAACGGAACGAGGACCCCCTGTTGGCCGCGATCCGGATCGGTGCGGCCTCCTTCGTCACGAACGATGCTGTCGTTGAGGTGGTCGAGAATGAGTGTCGCGATTCGCTTGGCACTCTGGCCGTCGCCAAATGTTTCGCGCAGCGGGCCGCGATCGGCGTGCTGCCGCGACAGCAGGCGCTCGATCATCAGCGGCAGCTGCGGACCTTCCACTGCAGCCGGATCGATGCAGTCGACACCCTCGACCAACCGACCGCGCTCCAGCGTCCGGCGCAGGCAGACGACCGGCACGCCCAGCGTCACCGCCTCCTCCAGAATTCCACCGGAATCGCAGATCACGATCTGGGATCCAGTCAGCATTTCGAGAAAATGCAGATGTTCCGTCAAGCCGATCATGGTGGCGTTGACGCCGAAGTCCGCAGCCTCGCTTGTCGCCAGCAGACCGCGCTTCAACAGACGAAATTCAGTCTCGGGAAAGCTCGCGATGAGCCTGGAGAGTGATTTCAGGATCTGCTCGCGATGTCGGTAGTTCTCGCGCCTGTGGAGTGAGACGAGAACGCCGTTCGGCCGCGTCGCGGCCGAAGCCAGATGGTCGCGGTGCTGGAAGATCGGGTCGCAGACCGTGTTGCCGACGACAAAGCTTTTCTTGTCGACGACGCTTGCGGTCGCGCAGAGGTCGTCAAGATCGGTCCGGGTTGCGCAGAACAGCAGGTCGCTCTGCGTATCAATGAACACGCGGTTCATCTCTTCGGGGAACGGACTCAGCGGGTCATGGCTGCGGAGTCCCGCTTCGATATGAGCGAGCGCCGCGCCGGCCCTGACGGCGCCGTGGGCACCGGCCAGGGCGCTGTAAGTATCGCCTTGGACCACGACGAGATCGCCGCAGAGCTCGGCGATCTCGCCTGCACAGCTGGCCACCCAGTCCAGATCGTCACGACATTCGGCGCGCACCACGCTGCTCCGGATGATCCGGACATCACGATGCCGCTCGAATTCGTCCGATCTGTTCTGAAGCGTATCGTAGATCGAGACGCTGAGCCCGTTCGTCGCCAACTCTCGCGCAACATCGATTGACTTGATGATGTCGGGCACCGTCCCGACTATGAAAGTCACAAGGGGCATAATGAGCGCAGCTGATTCCGAGGCAAAGTGGTAAATATCGCCAAGTCGTAGTGGGTTTTGTCGTTGCTAGCATAGCGAGGTCTGTCCGGCGACCCTCGCCGCCGGGAAATTGTCATGCAGGCCTTGTCAGCGGGACGCGGCCAAGGCGATGTCCACAGGCCAGGTACAAAGGCGGACGTGCGGCGTCCGGCCTTGAGGTCGTTTCGAACGGCGGCTCGCCGTGGGGAGCTATCTGGTCGGAGGATCGACAGATGCCGGTGCCGATGCACCGCCGGGGTCGCATTCGGCGTCCGGCCCAGGCGCGACAGATGAGCGCACGACACTGCTCCAAGGTCCGGCGGCAACGACGCGGCCGCCGCTGAGCATCACCACCATGTCGGCACGGTCGAGGTCGAGCAGTCTGTGACCGATGATGAAGATCGTCATGCGCCCATGGAGGGCGTCGAGCGCCGCCTGGACCTGCCGCTCGCTGTCGAAATCGAGGGCGCTGGTCGCCTCGTCGAGGATCAGCACGTCCGGTCGCGTCAGGAGCGCTCGGGCAAGCGCAATCCGCTGGCGTTCGCCCCCGGACAAACGTGCTCCGGCATCGCCGATCATCGTATCGAGGCCCCGGGGAAGCTGCAGGACGAATCCGGCGGCGGCCTGTTTCAGCGCGTGCCGCAGATCGTCGTCGCTCGCGGTCGGCCGAGCCCAGAGCAGGTTGGCGCAGATGGTGTCGTTGAAAAGGAACAGTTCCTGCGGAACATAACCGACGGTCTTGCGCCAGCGCGCTTGCAAGGCTCCGGTCAGTTCGACGCCGTCCACCGACACTGTGCCACGGTCCGGACCGAGAAGCCCCGCCAGGAGGTCCACCAGCGTGCTCTTGCCCGCACCTGATGGCCCGACGATCGCTGTCGTGGTTCCGACCGCGAACCGCAGCGAGACCTCGGTCAGTGCGGCCTCCGTGCGCCCATCATGGCACAGCGTCACGCTGTCGAGCCGGATCTCCCGCTGCAGCGGCAGCGCCGGGTCGTCGCGACCGCCCCTCGGCCGTCCGACCCGTTTGCATTCCGCGATCAATCGCTCGGCCTCGGCATAGGCGGGCAGGGCGTGCAGCCATAGATGCGATTGTTGCTGAAGATTGCCGAACATCGGGATCAGCCGCGCGAAGACGACAACCAGCGTCAGGATCTCCGCCATCGGCACCTGCCAGATGGTCAGGCCGATATAGATATAGACGGCCACGAGCGCCGCGCCTGCGGTCTGGAACAGCGCCCGCGATAAGCTCGCACCGGAGCTGAATGCCAATTGCGAGGTCCGCAGGTTCCGGCTGGTGGAAAGAATGGCCTCGGCCTGGAGGCGCTCGGCTCCAAGAATCTTGGCGAGCTTGATGCCGGAGAGACTTTGTTGAACGTCCGCGTGCAGGGCGCGGCTGGCCTGGCCCAGGGTCTGGCCGAGGTGCAGTGCGGCACGGCGGTGACGCGCGAGAACGAGGAAAATGCCGCCGCCGCTGACGATCGCGAGCGCGCTGATCTTCCACGACAGCAGGATCGCGGTGGAAAGACAGGCCAGCGCAATTGCGCTTCCGGCCAGGAAACTCAGCCCGGCGTTGAGGCCCAGGCCGACACGGTTGATGTCCGTGAGCAGAAGGCTGGCGTGATCCGCCTGCCGCTGCCCGACGATCCAGCGCCAGTCGGCATCGAGTATCGCATCGAGGCAGTCGCAGCGCAGTGCGTCGACGAACTCAAACTGCACACGCGCCGCCAGCCGTTCGCGCGCAAACTGAATTCCGCTTCGGGCCATCACCACACCGACGAAGAGTGTCAGGACGCTCTGCAACGTCAGGGGTATGCCGGAAGTCGCGAGCAGGCGGCCCAAGCCATGCGTCGCTCCGGTCGCCGCCGCCGATCCGAGAAGATCAAGCAGGGGAACGAGCAGGATCAAGCCCACGCCTTCACTGATGCCGCTGAGGGCCATCAGGACGAGAAGCGAGATGAGGCGACCGCGCGGCACCGTCGCCATCAGGCGCAGAAAAGCAGGCATGGCGATCATGGGCCGCTGGAGGCGTTGCGAGAGTGCTCAGTCGTGGCGACGGAGGCCGGGCGTGCTCGCCGGATCGCAATGAGGGATTTCGTGAAGATCAGGAATTTTTCGCGGTGGATTTCTCCATCGGGAAAAAGCGCGCGCATCTGCCGCTCGTCCAACAGGGCCCAGTCCGGTCTCATTTGCTTTCTCGGCCAGAATTTGTTGAAAAAATCGATCACCCGCCATTGCCAATGCGTTGGCAGCAGGCTGACAAGAGGGATCCAGCAGTGGACCTCGATCGGGAAATAGCGATAGGGGGTCTGGACGAAATACTGGGTCGCGCAACGGCGAATTTCATGCGCAAACCGCTTTTGATAGGAGAAGGCTTCTGCTGCGAACCGCGCGCCGTCGGTCTTGAAAAGCGCCAGCGCCTCATGCCTCGGGCCGGTCACGTGTTCGATGACCGACGAGCAGAAAATGATGTCAAACGCGTTGTCGTCCAGCGGCAGCGTCGTCGTACCGTCCAGCAAAATCGTTCGATAGCCAAAATCCCGATGAGCCCGTTCGAGGCTTGACCGGCTGTGATCGCCGATCCAGACGTTATTCAGGCGGCCATAGTAACGTGCCAAATGCAGTCCCCGGCCGCCGCCGAGATCCAGCACGCGGGCATCGTCCTGCGGAACGAGGGTCTGGAAGAAAAGCCTGGCTCGGCTTCGTCGCGACCGGTCTGCAACGTAACTCTGCAAGGACGCAAGCAGTCCCGGCTTTTGGGCTGCGTTTGGCCCTCCGTCAGGTCCGGTGTTTTTCGACATTCCTGCCCTCGCGCGAGCCGACTATCGGCAGATCGGGATTGATACGCAAGCGGGTGTGTGGATATTGAAGACACCACGGGCGTTCAACTCCGACCAAGCCGAATGACGAAAACCACGAGAGCACGCGACGCCGCGATGGCGGAACAGGCGGTTCAGCACAATGTGCGGCAGCCATCAACCAGTCGGGACCGTCGCAATTGATCGCACTTCAAAGGGCTATCGAGCAGCCGCCGCCCTACAGACGAGTCGAGTCGTTTATGGGAGAGGCGTTGGTCGAACGGTTGCTGGCTTACGCAGCACGTCGCGAAAACGATTTCGTGTCGACACGCATCAGCAAGGGCAGGGTGAACGAAACCATTCGGCTCTCGCGCATGCTCAGGGACTTTGGTGACCTACGTCCGGAGATCGAGGCGCGTTTCCTCGGTGTCGTCGAATGGGCCATCCGGGATCTCGGCCTCTCCGCGGTCAATCTTGCCCCGCTGGAACTTGAACTGGTGGCCCATGGCGACGGCGCCTTCTTTTCGGAGCATATTGATACCGCAACGGACGACCCTCACGCGCGTTCGGCGCGGGCTTTGACGGGCGTCTATTATTTTCACCGTCGGCCCAAGGGATTTAGCGGCGGCGATCTGAGGCTGTATGCGATGGCGCCCGCCGCGGACGGCGAACGACGTTTCGTCGATCTGCCGCCGGGCCCGGATACGCTCCTCCTGTTTCCGTCATGGGCACCGCATGAGGTGCAACGGGTGTCCTGCCCGTCCGGTGCGTTTCTGGACAGCCGCTTTGCCATCAATTGCTGGTACCGCCACCAATGGGCGCAATGAGAGGCCGCGAAGGCTGGCTCAACCCGTTGATGTCAGGCTCGCCTGGTTCTGGCTGGTGTGCCGAATCCAGATTTGTATCTGCAGCACGAAGACGGTAAGGGTCCTCAGTTTTTGTCGATGCCGTGAAAGTCAGCGTTTCTCGTATGCCGAACACCTTGAGCCTTACCGACACAATATCCCGGGCGCAGAAGCACCTCGCCACTGAAGTTGACGGCAATTTCATCCTGATGAGTATCGAGGCTGGAGTATATTGCGGGCTGGACGAGATCGGCAGCGACATCTGGCGCCGCCTGGAGCGGCCAGTGACCGTCGAAACGCTCTGCCAGGCCATGGCGGCGAACTACCGCGGCGATCGCGAGCAGATTACAGCCGACGTTCTCGATCTGCTCGGCTCCATGCGCGATCAGCGGCTGATCAATGTCGGCTGAGCCGGTCAGAGCGACGGCCGCGCCGGGCGGCGATCTGTTCTTGTGCGGCTGGCGTGTCCGCTCCGACCTCGTGCTTCCCGAACTGGCGACGTGGAGCGGAGACGACCGGAAGCCGGATCTGACGATTCGGATCGGCGCCGTCCCGGCGAGGCTCGATGACGCGCGCGATGTCTCGCCGCTGTTGCAGGTCAATTCGCAGAGGCAGGCCCGCCTGTCCATCGACGGCGTCGCGAGCTATTGGCTGCGCAGTTCGCACGAGATTGTCGTCGATCCGCAAATTGCCGTGGAGTCCCCCGACATCCGCACGTTCCTGTTCGGCACTGTTCTCGGCCTTCTCGTGCACCGCCGTGGTCTCGTTCCCCTCCACGCATCGTGCATCCGGATCGGTGGCAAGGGGATTGCGATTTCCGGCGTGTCGGGCGCCGGCAAATCCACGCTGGCAGCCGCCCTGACGCGGCGCGGCCACACGCTGGTGTCGGACGATATCTGCGTGATCGATACCGGCGCTCCTGGAGGGCCGGTCGTGAGACCGGCGTTCCCGCGCGTCAAACTATGGCAGGATTCCCTGGAGGCCATGGGTCTGGGATCGGACGGCCTGGAGGCGAACCGCTTCGGTCAGCGCAAATATTACCTGCGCTTCGCCGGAGCTGCCGACTTCCAGACCGCGCCGGTGCCGTTGAAAGCGGTTTATCTGCTCCGCGCTCAGAATGTGGCTCTCAGCGGTCAAGCCGATATCGAAAAGCTGTCTCCGATGACCGCGGTCGCCGGGCTGAACGATCAGATCTATCGAAAGCGGACGGCCGCCATCTGGGGACGGGACGGCGAACTCTTCAAAGCCATTGGACAGATTGTGAGTGCCGCCGACATTTATCGCTTGAACCGCCGGACCGATTTTTCCGAGCTCGATTCGTTGCTGCGGAGCATCGAGGACGACGCGGTGTCATGAGCGGGTTGCACCTGATCGCGTCCTATCCGAGATCGGGCAACACTTGGGTGCGGGCGTTGTTGACGGCCCTCATGCGAGGCGATGGCTCGCTCAATATCAACGCGCTGGAGGGACCGATCGCCTCCGATCGCTCGTTTTTCGACAATGCGCTTGAAGTCGAAACGTCCGATTTGCTGCCCGATGAGCAACGCCGATTGCGACCGCTTGCCCATCGGGCGGTCTCGCCGCAGGGACGATCATTTCCGATCAAGACACATGACGCGTGGCTGCCGGCGCCGGGGGCTGCCGAGCCACCGTTTCCGCGGGAGGCCGTAGGGGCCGTGGTCCTGATCATCCGCGATCCCCGCGACGTCGCGCCGTCGTTCGCGACCTATTACGGGATCACGGTCGACGAGGCGATTGCATGGATGGCGAAACCCGGATTGTCGATTGGCAACAGCACGCAGGGCTTGAGACCGCAATTGCCGCAACTCGTCTCCAGCTGGAGCGCTCATACCGCAAGCTGGCTCGATTCAGGGCTCAATCTCACGCGCGTGCGTTACGAGGACTTGCTCGCCGCTCCATTGCCGACATTTGCGGCCATCGCGCGGGCTTTCGGCCAATCCGCGCCGCCGGAGCTGCTGGCCTCGGCAATCGACGCCGGTCGTTTTGACAGGCTGCAGGCTGCCGAGATCCGTGAAGGCTTTCGTGAGTCTTCGCCCGAAGCGCCGAACCGCTTTTTCGGCGCAGGTACCGCCGGCGGGTGGCGTCAGCGGCTGACGGCAGCGCAAGCGAACCGCATTCTGCGGGATCATGGCTCCATGATGCGGGATCTCGGCTACGAAGATTGAGTGAGATTTTTCCCGTCGCCTTCTTCGGGTACCGCATGGCCAGAGCCGCGGATCCGCTTTTCAAATTTTGTTTTCCCGGCGATGATAATATCGTAGAGGGAGCTTTGTCTTACGAGGATGAATCGATGCAGGAGCCTGATAGCGCGGCAGAACAGCAACCCGCTGTGGAGGTGCCCGTTTTGGAATGGCACAGGCCGGTCATGATCATCTTGCAAGCCAACAGCGCTGAAAACAGTCCGGGCGGTTGGCCGGATGCGGGCGTTTTTTACTCGTAACCTGTTGCGGCGCGCTCTGTGGCGTCCTGCTGGACGAGATGGGCAGCGACGTCTGGCGGCGCTTGAAATTGACTTCCTGATACGGCGCGGCCAAGAGCTGGTGTCGGACGATATGTGTGTGATCGATACCGTTGCCGTTGCCGTCGGCGGGCCCTTGGCCCGGCCGGCAGGCCAAGCGTATCAATTGCGATCACGGTTTGGCCGTGCGGAAGCCGGGCTATGACAATTGGGCGACGCCCGGTCCGCTCCAGAGTCTGGGCTCACCGCCGCGAAATTCTGCTTTTGGCCGAGGCCGTCCGCGAACTTGCCCTCGCTGCCGTCACCCTGAAGCTACGACCCTTCGCCCGCGTTGCGCGTGATCTCACCCGCCCCGCCGGTTCGGCGGTGGTCGGCGATCCAGACCTGCTGTCGAAGCGGGTGCGCTGGGCTGTTCTGGCCGCGTCCAGACGCGTGCCGTGGCGCTCGGTCTGCTTCGAGCAGGCAATCGCCGCGCAGCGCATGTTGGGGCGGCGAGGTGTCGCCGCCGATCTGGTCTATGGCGTCCGGAAATCGGAGCAGGGCCTGGACGCGCATGTCTGGTTACGTCTTGCTGACGGATGGACCGTGGTCGGCGGCGAGCAGGCCGGGCTGTTTCGGCCCATTGCTCTCTTCCGGTCCGGGCAGGACGATGTCATCGTTCCGCCGGAAGATTGAAGCGCGTGCGATCCAGTTGGTGCCGCCCATGAGGTGTGGTAAAGTCGCGATCACGAATTGCCTTGAGGGAACTGCCGTGCAAGAGCCCGAAAATATTCAGGACTGCGAAGCTCAGGTTCCGAGCGCCGACGCCCCTGTTAAGGATTGGCACAAGCCTGTACTGACCATCGCTCCTGCGAGCAACGCGGAAAACCTTCCTGGCGGCTTTCCCGATGCTGGAATCGATTTTTCCTGAAAGGGATCACTCGTTGCCGCCCTCGAAGCGGCGGAGGAAGCGCCCCGTCGCCAATCCTCGTGCCAGCGCCAGCCGGTAGTCGTAGGCGACCTTGGCCCGGTGCCATCCACCGTCGGGCCAGTTATCAAGCAGACTGCGAAGGCGCGGCAGATCGAGACTGGCTTTGGCCAGGGGGCTTCGTTCCAGCCTTTCGATCTCAGCCTCGATCTCCGGCCGTGCCGCGATCAGATGACGCGACCAATCCGCTGCTTGCAGCCCCTTGCGCCGCTCGAGCCTGACGATGTCGGGCAGAATTCCCTGCATCGTGCGACGGATCAACGAACGGCTCTCTCCCTGAAGCAGAAATTGTTCGGCTGGAATGGCAAGGCAGAATTCGATCAGGCGTCGGTCGCCGGTTGGATCACAATGGGTGAAGCCGAATTTGCGCTTGTAAGATCGCCAAACCATCGCGCCGTCGGTCCGCCCGAAAACCGCGAGTCGCACATCTTGCCGGCCCAGGGCCGAATTGCTGACATTGCAGGCCATGGCTTGTGCTTCCTCCAGGACGCCCAGGCGGTCGGCGAAATCGGACCGTAGCGCTGAGTGCTCCCGCAGTCCTCGTTCCGGCCGGCCAAACAGCCGGCGCAGGAATCGGCGCAAGCCTGGCGGCAGCAAGGGCGCGATCACCCGGTTGCCGAGCGAAGGCCACGACGTCCCGGTGCGATGGAGCGTCCGCAGATGCCCGGCAAGCGTGATCCAATCGCGTTCGCGCGCCAGCCGGGTGAGGTAGCCGAAGCCGTCATAGCTGATCGTCATGTTGCCTTTGTCCCCGCTGAGCATCACTGTGACGCCGCGGCGTTTGGCTGCCTCGCCGAGCGCATGGATCCAGATCTGATTCATCGCGTTCACGGCGGGGACGCCGGAGGCATCGCCGATCTGATCGAGGACATCGAACAGGGCCGGCCCCTCGTTGGGCACCAGCACATGATCGATATTGGGATAGGCCTCCGCCACCCGCGCCGCCAGCGGGCCTTCGTCCCAGATGCGATCGCGATAGGCGCTGCCATCGAAGCCCGGGATTGGAACGGCAGTAAAGGCCGACAGCCGCAGCCCACGCTCGTCGAGCTGACGCGCTGCGAGTGCCGTGACGCTGGAGCTGTCGAGGCCCGCGCTCAAATGGCTGCCGACCGTGGCGGCGCCTGCGATCCGGCAGCGGATGGCCTGGTCCAGCAGCGCGCGGATGGCTTCGGCATAGTCCTCGTCACGCGGGAGCCGGATGGGACGCAATTCTTCCGGCCGCCAGTAGCGCAATTGTCGCGCGTTGCCGTGCTCGAACAGAGCGACATGCCCTGGGATCACCCGGTCGATGCCGCGATACAGCGTCCCCGCACCGTCATACGGCAGCAGCGCCAGCGAGCGCGCGACCCAGCGCTCGTCGATTTGCCGCTCGATCTGCGAATGCGTCAGAAGGCCCCGAGGCTCGGTTGCGAAGAAGATCCGGTTGCCGTCACGCCAAAAATGCAGCGGCTGGAATCCCAGCGCGTCGCGCGCCAGCAGCAGGCGTTTGGTTTCGCCGTCCCATACGGCGCAGGCGAAATCGCCGACCAGCCGCAGCGGAAAGTCCAGCCCCCAGCGTCGGTAGGCGTGAATGACAATGTTTGCAGCCGACGGACCGGTGCGCGGGACGTCCGGCTCGGTGACGTCGTCGAGGCGGCCGTGAAACAGGGCGACGATCGGCCCGGCGACTGCAATCTCCGCGTCGTCGCAGACTCCCAGCATGATACCGGTCTCGCGATGCCAGCGGGGCCTGGCTGGACCGAGGGCCATGGCCCGCAGGACGCGCGGCAGATCCGGCATATCACTGGTGAAATTGATCGCGCCCGCGATGGTCATGCCGCGGAGCCATCAAGGCCGGACGGGGTGACGAAGAAGTGGCTCAAGGCGTGTCCTGCTACGTTATCCATGACGCCGGGATGTCCCGCTTCCCGGCTCGATGTAGCGGGCCTTCGGTCAGATGCCAATGGGATCTCCACGGCCTTGCCGTCAACCCACCACGCTGCATGCGGACGGAAAGATCGGGACTTTGTCCGTAAGGGTCTGGCCTGCGGATAGTGGAGAGAGTGCAGTTAATTCCGGAACCGGATCGTGTGCCGCCATTGGCATCCTGCTTGCTCAGTTGGAGCCAACCCCACGCCCAACATGCTGGGCCGTTTCAGGTTGAGGCAAACGATGCAGAAAGTGTCCCGTTCTGGTGCGGCTGGAGAACTCCAGCTCAATGCGCTGATCGCCGATTTGTGGTGGCGTGTCCGGCTCATGAACACCGACATTCTCGAAGAAGAGGCCCGAGCCGGGGTGTTTGACGTGCGAGAGCCGACATATCCGCTGCTCGCGCTCAACCTTCGATCGCGTCGCGACAATCTGGTCTCGACGATCGGCGTGCTCGAGCAACGTACGAAACCGGCGTCCGAAGCGGCTTGAGAGCGGTCTTCGGCTACACCGGAAACGTCAGCGACTTCGCCAGCCTGACCAGATCGACCTGGCGCCGGCACCCTGTCTTCTCGAAGACATGAAACAGGTGGCTCTTCACGGTGCTGAGGGAAATGCCGAGCAATTCACCGATTGCGGCGCGCGTCTGTCCCTCGCAAATGAGCTCGAAGATGCGAATCTCGGCCGGCGTCAGGTCGTAGAGCTGGTTGAGCGCATCGTGAGGCATTCGCGGCGGCCCGGAGGCGGACGCCACGAACAGAGCGGCGGCGGCGCGCTGGATTAGGCCGGATCGCATGTGGCTGCGTCGCAGCGGCAGAACGTGAATGACAAAGGGGTCGCCACTCGGGCGCGGGATCGGGATGCCGATGCCGCTCTGGCCGAGCGTCGCCTCGTCCTTCGCGGCCTGCGCGACGGCGGATTGCAATGCGCCGGTGGTCGCCGTGGATTGAACGGCGATCCGGCCCTGTCGATCGACGATCGGGTCACCGGCCGCGAGCATGGAAGTGGCTGCGGCGTTGGCGTGAACGATCCTCGAATCTTCGTCCGCCAGGATGACTCCGACCGTCAGGGCCTCGACTGTTGCCGCAAACGTCGCGGCTTCCACGGCCTTCATGTCGAAGAAGTGGCTGATCGTCACCGCCCGGCGGATGTGAGGCGCCAGAAGGCGCAATCCGCCGACCTGCGCATCGTCAATGGATCCGGCCGATTCATGCTGGCTGAAGATCGCATTGCCGACCATCGCCTTGTCGCGAACGAGGCCGACGGCAACTGCGTCGAACAGGCCCCTGGGCAGGGCCCATTCGCGATAATAGCGATTGCCGGCGATCACGTCCTGTCGGACGGCCTGGGATTGAACGATCGGCTCCCCCAGCGGATATTGCTGAATGCGCTCGGCGCCGCCCCAGAGCGCGATGATGTCGGCGCCGTAGCCGATACCGTTCTGCGACATCTGGGCAAGGTCGCTCCCGGAGACCGCGTTGACGACGGCCTTCATATTGGTGAGGCTGGCGACCGAGAGCGCGCCGGTGGCAAAACCGAACTCGGTGCAGATGTCGTCCAGAATTCCGGTCCAGCGTTCAGGCGTGATCACACAATCATAGATACCGCCGATGAGATCCGAGAATTTTTCGACCGAAGCCTGCTGCATTCCAAACCACTCGCTTGAAAATCACTGACGTCACTTGAAAGCTATAGTCGGAGCGGCTTCATCGCCTATGGCGAATTTCACAATCCTGAGACCATGGTCTTATCACTGCGATTCCGCGGAGCAAGCGGGAACCCCGAGCACGAGCTCTTGTCGCGCCTGGCATGATTTTCTCGGATGGCGTGCCGCGCGCGGAATGCGCGATTCCAGTACGCGTTCTGCGCGAGGCTGATTAAAATTGTGGCAGACGCGATGTAGCTTTCGCTCCTCTAGCCGCGCTGTACACGATCGCTCAAGCGGGCTGCTTATTCCCTACCGTCCCACCTTCGCCAAATTCGCCAAACTCGCCGCCAGCTCGTCGCTCCGGAACGGCTTGGTCAGCCGCGAGAGGTCCGGCGTGATGCCTTCGTTGTTGGCGTAGCCTGAGACGACGAGGATCTGCAGTTCGGGATATCGATTGCGCAGCGCGAGGCCGAGGTCCGTCCCGCTCATGCCCGGCATCAGATGGTCGGTGACGAGCAGGTTCGGCCGCAGTCCGTCGCTAACGCGCTGAAGCGCGTCCTCGGCGGAGGCGGCCTCGACGACCCTGTAGCCAAGCTCGCTCAGCATCTCGGCGGTGCTCATGCGCACCAGAGGCTCGTCATCCACCAGCAGCGCCGTGCCGACGGGGAGCGGCCGCAGTTTGGGTTGCGGGGCCGTGTCGACCGCGGCCGCGGCCGCGTGGCTGACCGGCAGCCACAACTCCACCGTCGTTCCCGCGCCCACGGCGCTCCTGATCGTCAGCGCGCCGCCGAGCTGCGATGCGAGGCCGTGGACCATCGAGAGGCCGAGGCCGGTGCCTTGTCCGACACCCTTGGTCGAGAAGAACGGTTCGACGGCATGGGCCAGTGTCGTTTCGTCCATGCCGATGCCGGTATCGGCGACCGAGATGCAGATATAGGCACCGGGTGCCAGGCCCGATTTGTTCTCGCTGGCAACGGTCCGTGCCTTGGCGGAGATGCGCAATCCGCCGCCGTCGGGCATGGCGTCGCGGGCATTCACGCTGAGGTTCAGGATGGCCATCTCGATCTGGTTGGGATCGGCCATGGCTTCGGGAAGGCCTTCCGGTGTGTCCACCGTCACCTGGATTTGCGGCCCGGTCGTGCTCGAGATCAGATCTCCCATGTCGGCAACGAGCTGGCCGATGTTGACCGGAACAGCCTGGAGCGGTTGCCGGCGCGCGAAAGCAAGAAGGCGCTGGACCAGCGTCTTGGCACGCTCGGCTGCCTGTGCCGCGCCGGCGATCAGGCGATGCTCGCGCTCGCCGCCGATGCCCTTGCGCTGAAACATGTCGAGCAGGCCGACGATCGGCGTCAGCAGATTGTTGAAGTCGTGCGCAACGCCGCCGGTCAGCTGGCCCATGGCCTCCATCTTCTGCGCCTGTCGCAGCGCCTCCTCAGCCTGCGCGAGCCGTGCCTGCTCCTCCAGGCGGTCGGTTACGTCCGTCCCGGTCAGGAACGCGCCGATTCGCGTACCGTCGGGCGCGCGCAGCGTTTCGAACTTCATTTCGAACACCCGGCGGTCGAACCTGGGATCGCCGAACTCATCGATGTTTGTGAAGGCTTCGCCGCCCAGCGCGCGGGTCCAGATCGCGGTTGTCGCAGCGAGATGCTCGGGCCGGTCGGCGAGGAATTCATGCAAGGAATCGCCGACCTTCGGCCGCTTGCCGTAGATGCGCTCATAAGCCTCGGCGCAGGCCGTGTTGATGGCGAGCCAGCGATAGTTGAGGTCGAGGGCCTGAATCTGCCCGTCGGTGGTTTCCACGATCGTGGCAAGCAGGTGCCGCTCGGCGGTCCGTTCGGTCACGCGCTGCTCGAGCGTGGCATTGAGCTCCCTGTAGCGCGCTTCGCTCGCCCGCAACTGCTTCTCGCCAAGAACACGTTCGGTGGTCTCGGAAACGATGCAGAGCACACCGCCGACCGAGCCATCGTCATCCGCCACCGCAGAGTAGGAGACGTCCCAGTAACTCGTCTCGCCATAGCCATGGCGCTCGACGTAGAACGGACGATCCTTGGCGGCGAATGTCCTTCTCGTTTGGCGGACGCCGGCAAGGAGCGGTTCGAGATCGTCCCACAGTTCGCCCCAGTTCTCGATCGCGGGGCGGCCGAGGGCGCGGGGGTGATTGGCGCCGATGCCCGGCGCGTAGGCGTCATTGTACAGCGCCACGTAATCGGGCCCCCAGAACAGGACGATCTGGGCCTGGGCTGCCAGCAGCATACCGACCGTCGTCTTCAGGGCCTGGGACCATTGGCGGGGATGACCGAGCGGCGAAGCCGACCAGTCGAGAGCGCGCATCATGGCGCCAAGCTCGCCCCCTTCAACGAGGAAGCCCATATCAGTTGACTGCCGAGCAGCTCTCTCAGACAGCACCGGACCCCCTCGCGACGCGTGACCATAGGCAGGTGCCCTTGAACATCCTGCCCAATCGAGCCCCAATTCAAGGACTCTTACTCAAGGGCCGATAACGCACCGGGCGGAATCTGGTTCCATTGCAGTCGATTCGCGCCATCCTTGTGCTATTGCTGCTCCCCGCAACGACGCGAGGCCCCCATGCTCCCCATTCCCGCCGACATCTTCACCGAACCCGAGGACGTCTCGCCCGACGGCCTCGCCAATCTCGGCCCGCTCCGCCGTCTTGCCGGCGTCTGGCAGGCGGACAAGGGCATCGACGTCAATCCAAAGGCGGAGGGGCCGGAGCGCCGTACCTTCATCGAGCACATCCGGATGGACCCGATCGATCCGCAGGCCAACGGGCCGCAGCTGCTCTACGGGCTGCGCTATCACATTCACATCAACACGCCCGAGGAAGACATCACCTTCCACGACCAGGTCGGCTACTGGCTGTGGGAGCCCGCGACCGGGCTGATCATGCAGACGCTGGCGATCCCGCGCGCGCAGGTGCTGCTCGCGTTCGGCAACGCCAAGCCGGACGATCGAAAGATCGCGGTCACGGCGAAGCGCGGCGACACCGCCTACGGGATCTGCTCGACCGATTTTCTCGAACAGGCTTTCCGCACGGACTCTTACCGCTGCGACATCACCTTCAACGATGACGGCAGCTGGACCTATCTGATCCAGACCGAGTTGTTCGTCCGCGGCGCGCCGTTCAATCATCACGACAGCAACACGCTCAAGATGGTCGCGCCGCCGAAGCTCAATCCGCTCGCGGCGATCGTGAACGATCGCGCCAAAGGCGGTGGGCCGGCCGCGTGAAAACGAATTCCGGAGATTTCGCATGAAGCCCTACGTCATCTGCCTGATGGCCTGCAGCCTGGATGGGCGCACGCATCCCAGCCGCTGGCGTCCGAAGGGCGTTGGCGGCGACTGGTTCGAGAAGATCCATGACGAGCTTGGTGGCGATGCCTGGGTGATCGGCCGCGTCACCGGCTCGGAATTCGCCAAGGGCAAGCCGTATCCCGAGACGTCGCGCGAAGAGTTTCCGCGCGAAAACTGGATCGCGCGGCGCGATGCGAAGACTTATGGCGTCGTGCTCGATGCGCACGGCAAGATCGGCTGGGGCCGCTCGGACATCGGCGGCGATCCGATCGTCGTGGTGCTGACCGAGAGCGTGCCGGATGCGCATCTGGCCGGGCTCCGCTCCGAAGGCGTGTCCTATATCTTTGCCGGCAAGTCCGAGATCGATCTGGCCCTGACGCTGGACATCCTCAACCGCGAGCTCGGTGTAAAGCGCCTGCTGGTCGAGGGCGGCGGCGTCGCCAATGGCGCGTTCCTGCGCGCCGGCCTGATCGACGAATTCAACCTGATCCTCAGCCCCGCGATCGATGGGGCCAGGGGCGCACCCTTCGTGTTCGATTCGACCGAAGCCGACAGCGAGCAGCGCGCGCCGCTGACCGCGATGACGCTGGAGAGCACGCGCGATCTTGGCGGCGGCGTCTTGCTGCTGCGATACCTTATCCAGAACGACGTGAGCAAGTAGTCATCGGCATGTCGGGGCAATCCGAGCACATTGTCATCGTCGGTGCCGGCGCGGCCGGGCTGATGACGGCGCGCGCGCTGGCGCGTGCGGGCAAATCGGTGACGATCCTGGAGGCGCGCGAGCGCTGCGGTGGGCGTATCCATCCGCTGCCGGCATCGGAATTCGGCTACCCCGCCGACGCCGGCGCCGAATTCATCCATGGCGATGCGCCCGTCACGCGCGCGTTGCTGCGCGAGGCGGGGTTGTCGTCGCAGCTGATCGAAGGCCAGCAATGGAGCTTCGACGGCGCCATGTTGGCGCGTGAGGATCGCCACGATCCGCACGAGGCCGAGTTGCATGCCGTGCTCGGGCAGCTGAAGGACGACCTTACCGTCGCCGATTTCCTGCGCCGCCATTTTGCCGGCGACGACTATGCGCGGCTGCGCTATTCGATCGAGCGGATGGTCGAGGGCTACGACGCCGCCGACCCGGAGCGCGCCTCGACGCTGGCGCTGCGCGCGGAATGGATGGACGGCGGGCACCATACCCAGGCGCGCATCGTCGGCGGCTATGGCGCGCTGATCGATTTTCTGGCGGAGGAATGCCGCAGGCACGGCGTTGCGATCCGCCTTGGCAGCGTGGTGTTGGCGATCACAGAGGAGAGGGGCGCGCTGGCGGTCCGCTGCGCCGGCGGCGACGTGCGGGCCTGCGATCGCGTCGTCCTCACCGTGCCGCTGCCGTTGTTGCGCGACATCGCCCTGCCCTCAGCCGCACGCGCGAAAGCTGCGGCTGCGGACGACATCGGTTTCGGCAGCGTCATCAAGATCCTGCTGCGGTTCACGCGGCCATGGTGGCGCGAGCGGCCGGAAGATCTCGCGGACATGACCTTCCTGCTGTCGGACCAGACCATCCCGGTGTGGTGGACGCGG
Organism: Bradyrhizobium sp. A5; assembly: GCF_042076515.1. Taxonomy (NCBI): domain Bacteria; kingdom Pseudomonadati; phylum Pseudomonadota; class Alphaproteobacteria; order Hyphomicrobiales; family Nitrobacteraceae; genus Bradyrhizobium; species Bradyrhizobium sp. A5. The sequence continues at coordinate 675,818 of NZ_CP148990.1, forward strand.
TATCCGGATCAGCATCCCGTTCTTACCGGCTGGTTCGGCGGCTCGCGGACGGCGGATCTGAACGGCCTCGATTCGCAAGAACTGATCGATGCCGGGCTGGGCTCGCTCGCCGCCATCTTCGGCCTGCCGCGCGATGAGATCGCGCGCGACCTCGTGGCGGCTGCCGCGACCAACTGGGCGCACGATCCTTTCGCACGCGGCGCCTATTCCTGGGCGACGCCGCGGACGCGTGCGGCGCAGACGATCCTCGCGCGGGCCGACGGCCCGGTGCTGTTCTCCGGCGAAGCGCTCTATCACGGAAGCGACATGGGCACGGTCGAAGCGGCACTGGCGAGCGGGCTGGAGACGGCGAGGCTGATCTTGCGTGGATGAAAAAGACCCGCATCTCTGCGGGCCTTATCTCCTACCAGCGGCTGCCGCCGAAGCTGAAGGTCACGCCGGGACCGCCGCCGCCGTAATAGCCGTACGGTCCGCCGCCATAGTAGCCGTGGTGGCGCGGATAATGGCCATAGCTCCGGTAGTGCGGACGATGATGGCCGTAGTGCTGGCGCCAGTGATGATGGCGGTGGCCATGGTGGTGGCGCCTGTGCTGCGCGCTGATGTCGGTCGATTTGCCGGCTGACGCGTTTGGCTTCGCGCTGGCCTTGTCCGCCGCATTGGCCGTGGTTCCGCCGGCGAGCGCCGCAGCACCGACAGCCATTGCGACAAAAAGATACTTCATGTCATCACTCCAGTTGAATGTGGTGTGACAACGGAATCGCGTCGCTGACGTTCCGATTGAGGCGGGCGTCGAAACGACGCAGATCAGTTCCAATCAACGCCGTGTGAATGATCGAAGGGCGCGCGATTTATTGTCGCACGGCGTCGAGCGATGCGATCACCTCATGGGTGGTGACGATGCGCGCGAACTCGCCGTTGAGGTTCGACAGCGTCATGGCGTGGATATCTTCAGCCGAATGCTTGTCGCCATCGGGCCCGGTCCGCTCGAAGGTCCAGGTCGCATCGCGCACCAGCCTTGCGTCGAAGCCGAGATTGCCGGCCATCCGTGTCGTCGTCTCCACGCAATGATTGGTGGTGGCGCCGCAGATCACGAGCGTGGTGATATTGCCTGCACGCAGCCGGCTTTCGAGATCGGTGCCGATGAAGGCGCTGTTGACGTGCTTGACGATCACTGCCTCATCAGGCGCTTCGCGAGCTTCGTCCCTGACCGCATAGCCGGAGCGTGACGGCAGGAACGACGAGTTCGGCTTGGTGCCTTCGTGGCGGATGTGGAAGATCGGCGCGCCGTGCGCCCTGAACGCGGTCAGCAGATCGACGATTCGCCTAACCGCATCCGGATTGTTGCGCCGCTTGCCCGCCGCCTCCCACTCGTCGAACGCGCGCTGGACGTCGACGACGATGAGGGCGGGGAGGGGATTGGGCATGGGAGCGGCCTTCGGGCTTGCTTGCTCGGGCAGTATGCGAGGTGACCGGGAAAGCGCACAATGCCAATCTTCCCTCGTTTCGCGACAAAGCTTCGTGGTCCGGCTGGAGCGCAGCGCAATCCGGGGACCGCGGCATCCGGATGGACCTTCCCGGATTGCGCTGCACTCCATCCTGGCTACGGGATATCCGTGCTTTACGGATGCGGATCGGGAAGCCCATGACGCTCCGAAGCATGGCGGCCTTGCTGAGGATCAAGGCAGCGAGGGCTGGTTGGCCTAGGGTCGAGGTCCCAGATACACCGGGAATCGATCAAGTGCGAAAGGACGTCATGCCAGCGCTACTCAGTCAACCGCCGATCAGTCAAGCACAAGCGCTTGAGGGGGTGAGGACGTTGCCGGAGCTGTTGCGCTGGCGCATCAAGACGACTCCGGCGGCCGAGGCCTATCGCCATTTCGACGCGGATGCGGGGCGCTGGGTCGGCCAGTCTTGGCAGGAGATCGACGCCGAATTCGAACTCTGGCGGCGGGCGCTGGCCGCGGAAAGCCTTGCGCCCGGCGAGCGGGTGGCGATCCTGATGCCGAACGGCATCCCGCATGTCGCGATGGATCAGGCGGCGCTGTCGCGCGGGCTGGTGCCTGTGCCGATGCATGCGGTCGACAATCCCGACAGCGTCGCCTACATCCTCGCCGATTCCGGCGCGATGCTGCTGTTCGTGGATTCGCTGGCGCGCTGGCAGGCGATCGTGGCCACCGGCCAGCGCCTCGACCATCTCAAGCGCATCGTCTGTGCGGATGCGGCTGGCCTCGCGGCGGCCGATGCGCGCATCGTCGCGCTCGACCAATGGCTCGCGGCAGCGCCGGGCGCGACCCCGCCGCTGCCCGATGTCGCGGTGAATCCCGACGATCTTGCCGCCATCGTCTATACCTCGGGAACGACCGGACGGCCCAAAGGCGTGATGCTGTCGCATGACAACATCATCGCCAATGTGAAGGCGATCGCGCATCGAATCGCGGCGTCGCCCGAGGATGTCTTCCTGTCCTTCCTGCCGCTCTCGCACACGTTCGAGCGCACCGGCGGCTACTACTATCCGATCGCGGCCGGTGCCTGCGTCGCCTATGCGCGATCGGTGCCGCTGTTGTCGGAGGATCTGAAGCAGGTGCGGCCAACGGTCCTGATCTCGGTGCCGCGAATCTATGAGCGCATCTACGCGCTGATCATGCAGCACCGCGCAACGGCAGGCGCCGTCGAGCGCGCGCTACTCGATCTCACGCTCGCCATTGGCGGCCGGCGTTTTGACGCGCGGCAGGGACATGGCGCGCTGTCGCTGCGTGACCGGCTGGCCTGGCCTCTGCTCAAGCGGCTCGTCGCGGACAAGGTGCTGGCGCAGCTGGGGGGGCGCCTGAAGGTCGCGGTCTCCGGCGGCGCGCCGATCGCCGAGCCCGTCATCCGCCTGTTCCTGTCACTCGGGCTCGACGTGCTCCAGGGCTACGGCATGACCGAGACCTCGCCGGTGGTCTCCGTCAACACCATCGAGGACAACGATCCGCACTCGGTCGGCCATGTGCTCGATGGCATCGAGGTCAAGCTCGGCGACAATGACGAATTGCTGGTGCGCGGTCCCAGCGTGATGCTCGGCTATTGGCACAAGCCGGACGAGACGCGCCGCGTCAAGGACGCCCACGGCTGGCTGCACACCGGCGACCAGGCCCGCATCGACAACGGGCGCATCACCATCACCGGCCGCATCAAGGACATCCTCGTCACCTCTACCGGCGAGAAGATCGCGCCGGTCGACCTCGAGACCGCGATCCTTGCCGATCCGCTGTTCGAGCAGGCGCTGGTGGTCGGCGAGCAGCGGCCGTTCCTCACCGCTCTGGTCGTGCTCAACGCAAAGGCCTGGGTGCAGGAGAAAGAAAGGCTGGCGGCGAGCGGCAAGCAGGGTGGTGCAGCGGAGCGCGCGGCTCTGCTGGCGCGGATCGCGGCGGCGGTGAAAGCCTATCCATCCTACGCGACGCCGCGCGCGGTGTGGTGGACGCTCGACCCTTGGACCATTGCGGCGGGCCTGCTCACGCCGACCCTGAAGAACAAGCGCCCCGCGCTCGAACATCGCTTTGCGGACGAGATCGCGCAGATCTACGCCAAGAAGCCGCTCACGTCCTCTTGAACGCCGCTTCTACGGCGCTTGATCCAGCGCAATCCCGGCCGCCGCCCCGCATGCAATCTCGCTGCGAAAATTCGAATTGCAATCGAGGCAAGTCATGAAGGCGTATTTCATCGGTGGTGGCATCGGATCGCTCGCGGGCGCGGCGTTCCTGATTCGCGATGCACAGCTGCCGGGTCGCGACATCGTGATTTACGAGGCGCAGCCGCTGGTCGGCGGCAGCCTTGACGGGGCGCAGCTTGAAAACGGCGCCTATTCACTGCGTGGCGGGCGCATGCTGACCACTGATCACTACGAATGCACCTGGGACCTGCTGTCGGATATTCCCTCGCTGGAACGTCCCGGCCTCAGCGTGCGCGACGAGACCGTCGCGTTCAACGTGGAGAATCCGGCGCATTCGCAGGCGCGGCTGGTCGACCGCAACCGCTTCAAGGTCGACGTCTCGCATATGGGCTTTTCCGCACGCGACCGGCTCGAGCTGCTGCGGCTTACCGAAGCCTCGGAGGAGACGCTCGGCGATAGCCGCATCACCGACTGGCTGTCGGCCGGATTCTTCGAGTCGAATTTCTGGTACATGTGGCAGACCACCTTCGCCTTCCAGCCCTGGCACAGTGCGGTCGAGTTGAAGCGCTACCTGCACCGTTTCATGAGCGAATTCCCGCGTATCGAGACGCTCGCCGGCGTCAAGCGCACTGTCTACAATCAGTACGATTCGATCGTGCGGCCGCTTGCCGACTGGCTCAAGCGGCAGGGCGTGCAGTTCGTGCGCGGCACCCGCGTCACCGACATGACGCTCGAAGACGAGAACGGTCGCGTGCGTGTGCGCAATCTCGTGCTCGACCGCGACAGTCGCATCGCCAATGTTCGTCTCGATGACGGCGACCTCGTGTTCTTCCAGAACGGCTCGATGACCGATGCGTCCAGCCTCGGCTCCATGACCGACCCGGCTCCACGCCTGACCAAGGCCGACAGTCAGGGCTGGGCGCTCTGGGAGACCATCGCGAAGGGGCGTCCCGAGTTCGGCAATCCGTACGCGTTCAACACCTCGATCCCTGAATCATGGTGGCAGTCGTTCACCGTGACCTGCCGCGATCCGCGCTTCTTCGACAAGATGGAAGCGTTTTCCGGCAACAGAGCCGGTACCGGCGGCCTCGTGACCTTCAAGGATTCCAACTGGCTGCTGTCGGTCGTGCTCTATCACCAGCCGCATTTCTCCGGCCAGCCGAAGGACGTGCAGGTGTTCTGGGGCTACGCGCTGCATCCGGACCGCATCGGCAATTTTGTCGCCAAGCCGATGTCCGAATGCGGCGGCGCGGATATCCTGAAGGAGCTGTGCGGGCACCTGAATTTCGATGCGGGCGTGTTCGACAACGCGATCTGCATTCCCTGCCGCATGCCCTACATCACCAGCATGTTCATGCCGCGCAATGCCACCGACCGGCCGTTGCCGGTGCCCACGAATTCGGTGAACCTCGCCTTCGTCAGCCAGTTCGTCGAGATCCCTGAGGACGTCGTGTTCACGGTCGAATATTCGGTGCGCGCGGCGCAGACGGCGGTCTATCAGCTCATGAAGGTCGATCGCCCGGTGCCGCCGGTGACCCGCCACGACAAGTCGCTTTCGGTGATTTTCGCGACGCTGGAAAGGCCTTCGCGTGATGGATGCCGCTACTTGAACGGGCGCTATTTGAAAGGATCCTGGATCGACGGTGACGACTGCCTGATGCGGCGCACGCTCACCGGCGTGCCGTCGGAGATGAACAGCAGCTCGTAGCTGCGGCCCTCGCTGTCGGTCGCGGAGCAGATGACGTCATTCACCTTTTTGGCGGCGAAATTGCCTGTTTGGCGGCAGACACCCGTCGAGGCCTGCTCCGCCGGCACCGGCAGGCCGTCGACCTTGGGGCGGTCCTTGGAGTTGAGCAGCATGCGGTCGATCGGCAGTTCGTAGGAATTGTCATCGGCGCGCTTGCCGTTCTCGCCGGAGAACGAGACGACGTGATTTTCGTCGCTGGGATCGTCGACGGCGACGGCGAAATTGACCCGGCCCTTGTCGCCATGGGCGTAGGCCACCGTCTTGCAGGCGAACGCGCGCCCCGCCACCTTCAGCGTCTTGCAGTGGCCGGACATTAGCGCCAGCAGGTCGATGAAGGAATTCTGCGGCGCGGGCGGATTGTTGACCGGGATCGGCGCGGAAGGCTCGGCAAAACAAGGGCTTGCGAGCGCGATCAGGGTGGCGACCAGTACCGGTCGGCTGAGGCGGCGCATCGTCAGGCTCATATGCCAAGGGGCCACGGAAGCGGGAAAGTTCCGCCCGACAACCATCGAACCGCAAATTGGTTGAGATCCGGTTCGTGCTGCTGGTCCAGCCTGCAATACCACGGTACCACCCATCGGCGATTCGCCCCCGATCGCCCTAACCCGTCCTTAGCAGGCACTTGCCGCCAAACCGATGTTTTTTTCGTGGCAGCGCTAGCCCATCGCCGCCTGCCAGCGCGTGTCGCGGAGGGACGGCCGCCGGTGCAGGCGGGCATCCAGCATGGCGCGGGCGCGCGGCAGCTCGCCGCTGCGCATCAGGGCGACGAGATAAGTATCCTCGATCAGCTCGCGCTGGGCATGGCTACCGCCGATGCGCACGACATCAGCGAGCACAGGCGCGAGCGTTCGCACGCACGCCGCGTATTCGTCGGCGGCGAAGGCCGCCAGCGCGCGGCAGATCGCCGGCACCACGGGGCCGGCCGGCAGCTTGCCGTCAGCGAGGCGTTGCTCGATCACGGCAAGGCGCGCGGCGAGCGCTTCGCGATTCTGCGTGGCCGCGGCGAACAGCGCCATGTGGACGTCGGCGAAGGGCAGGCTCGACTTCGGAAACAGTTTTTGCGCGGCGGCATCGGCCTCGCGCCAGAGCGGCTTCGGCACGGCGTGGCCGTAGGCCGACAGACGCCAGAGCAGCGAGGCGCCGTCCGTGATGATGTTCAGTGGCGGCGCCTGCGTCGCCTCCGGCTGGAGCACGTCGGCATAGATCGCAAGCGCTCGCGCGGCATCGCCATGCTCGAGTGCGCCAAGCGCCTGGTGCCAGCGGATATGGCCGTGCAGGATGCCGGCGCGGTCGTAAGTCGGAATCCATTCGTCGACGAGACGATCGGCCGCCTCGATCGAGCCGTCCTCGAACATCGCGTGCAGCACCGCGTGCGCGGCGTGGGCATTCGCCCGGCGCAGATTGAAGCCGCGCTCGGTGACGGCGCGGCCGCGCGCGACGTCGCCGTTCTCGGTCATGGCCCAGCCGGACATCGTGAGGAACCACCAGTCCTCGCCATAGTGCTGTGCGACGCGCTCGCAGAGCTCATGCCGCGCGCGGTCGTGATCGGCCATGCCGGAGAAGGCGAACAGGCCGAACGCGCCGAGCGGCAGCGACAAGACCACGGCATCGCGGGGCCATGCGTCGATGTGCTTCAGCGTCGCTGCGATCGCCTCCGGTAGCCGTCCCTCGATCGCGAGCGCCAGCGTCTCGACATGCGAGCGCTCGCGCTCGGTGCCGCGCCTGCCGACCAGCTCGCGCGCTGTTGCCGCCTTGGCTCGAGCAAGATCGCCCTGCTGGTAGAACGCATGCAGGCGGGCGCGAGCGATATGGGGAAGGGCGAAATCGGGGTCGGCAGCAATCGCGCGCTCCAGCGTCTCGGCCGTGCCGGTCCACCCCGAGAGCATGAGGTCGACACCTTCGCGATAGGCGCTCGCGGCCTCATCCGAAGAGGTCGAGAGCGGCAGGCCGTAGCGGTCTTCGAGTGGCATCGTCGTCTCCGGCTCAAGCTGTCCGCGCGCGGCGGCCCTCGATCGGATAGGCCGGGTCGTTGTAGCCGGGCGTCGAGGGATGGCCGGGTACGACCAGCCGGTCGATCAGGGCCTCGTCATCCGCAGTGAAGCGATAGTCGAGTGCACTGATGTAGCCGTCCCATTGCTCCTCGGTACGGGGGCCGGCGACGATCGATGAGACGAAAGCGGAGTTGAGCACCCAGGCGACCGCGAACTGGCCGGCGGTGATGCCCTTCTTCTCGGCGTGGGTCTTGATCTCCTGCGCGAGCCGCAGCGATTCCGGCCGCCATTCGGTCTGCATCATGCGGGTGTCGTTGCGGCCCGCGCGCGTCTCCTTGTCGGGAGCCGTGTCCGGCTTGTACTTGCCCGTGAGCACGCCGCGCGCCAGCGGGCTGTAAGGCACAATGCCGAGGCCGTAATAGGAGCAGGCCGGAAAATGCTCGACCTCGGGCATGCGGTTCATGGCGTTGTAGTAGGGCTGGCTCACCGCGGGCCGGTCGATGCCGAGCCGGTCGCAGATGTTGCAGATCTCGGCGACGCGCCAGGCGCGATAGTTCGAGACGCCGAAATAGCGCACCTTGCCCGCGCGGATCAGGTCGCCCATTGCGCGCACCGTCTCTTCCAGAGGGGTCGCGTGGTCTTCCTTGTGCAGATAGTAGATGTCGATGTGGTCGGTACCGAGTCGCTTCAGGCTTTCGTCGGCGGCCTGCAACACCCAGCGCCGCGACAGGCCGACGCGGTTCGGGTCCTTCCCCATGGGATTGGCGAGTTTTGTGGCGAGCACCCAGGCGTGGCGGTTGTCGCCAATTGCGCGGCCGACGACCTCTTCCGAGCCACCCTTGGAATAGGCGTCCGCGGTATCAATGAAATTGATGCCGGCATCGAGCGCCTTGGCGATGATCCGCCTTGACGTGGCCTCATCGGTCGGGCCGCCGAACATCATGGTGCCCAGGCAGATCGGCGACACTTTCAGGCCGCTGCGGCCGAGCTGGCGGTATTGCATGGGCGGGTCCTCGATATCTTGATGGAGAACAGCATAGCCAGCTACCGCTGTCATTGCGAGCGCAGCGAAGCAATCCAGAGATGCGTCCTCTCAGCTGTCATCGCCCGCTTCGCGGGCGATCCAGTATTCCAGAGACAGCAGTGATTGAACCGAGAGGCCGCGGCGTACTGGATTCCCCGCTTTCGCGGGGAATGACAGCGGTGGGTGCGGAGCCTACTCCGGCCCCTTCAAGATCTTGAACACCCCGTTCGCCATCACCACGCAGCGATCGTCCACGCTGACCTCTGTGCTCATGAAGATCAGGCTGCGCGTCGTGCGCACGACGCGGGGGCGTGAGATCAGGATGTCGCCGATCTTGCCGGCCTCGACGAAATGCGTGTCGAGCTGCACCGTCGCTAGGTATTCCTTGCCCGAGACGTAGCGGGCGGCCATGCCACAGGTGCGATCGGCGAAGGTCATCATGACGCCGCCCTGGACCATGCCGCGGCGATTGTGGTGCTTGTCTTCGGTCGCGAGTGCGAATTCGTAGTGGCCGTCGAACTTGCGCTCCCACAAGGGGCCGATCAGATGCAGGAAGCCGGTGGTCTCCAGTATCGTCCAGCCGTCTGATTTCAGCCTTGCGGCGGCCTTGTTCGTCATCTCACCGTCCATTCCTGCAGGCGTATCTCTCTCCTCGTTTCATCAGATGCAGTCCTGGTGTAGTCAAGCATCATGAGAGCTTTCGGCGATGCCACCAGACGGAATATCGCAGAGGCCTGTGCGGCCTTCGCACGGCTGCCCGACGCGGCTGTGCCGTCGGCGCTGAAGCGTGCCGCAGTGGTGCTGGCGCTGACTGAATCCAATGACGGGGACGATACGGCCTTCCTGCTCACCAAGCGTGCTTCACATCTGCGCGCCCATCGCGGCCAGTGGGCGCTGCCGGGCGGGCGTTGCGATGCCGGCGAGACGCCGGTCGAGGCGGCGCTGCGCGAATTCGACGAGGAGCTCGGCCTCAAGCTCACGACCGATGCGGTGCTTGGCCTGCTCGACGATTATCCGACCCGCTCCGGCTACCTGATCACGCCGGTGGTGGTCTGGGCCGCGGACAGTGTCGCGATCAAGCCCAACCCGGATGAGGTCGCTTCGGTCCACCGCATCGCTCTGGCGACGATCGAGCACGACGACGCCTTCGATTTCACCGACATCCCTGAAAGCGCGCGCCGCGTGATCCGCTTCCATCACCAGATGAGCCTGATTCACGCGCCGACGGCGGCGCTGATCTACCAGTTCCGCGAGGTCCTCGCGGGCCGGCACACTCGCGTCACCGAGCTGGAACAGCCGGTGTTCGCCTGGAAGTGACGATGGTAAACGGCGCGTTAACGTGACGGTTACCGGATGCCTGCTAAGAGGGCAGCATGCATCGATCGATTCGAAATGGCCTGACAGTTTCCTTGGCGCTGGTTCCACTCGCGCTCCTCCTGCTCGCGCCCGCCGCGCGCGGCGGCGGGACCGACGCGCTGCCGCCGGCCGTTCGCGATGCCAAGGCCCAACTGCTGTCGCAGTTTTTTGCGCAAGGCGGGGGCGCCTCGCCGGCGGTGCTCGAATATCGCCGCAAGCTGCAGGAATATCAGGCCGCACGCGCCGCTTTCGACGAGGAGGCCGGCGCCTATTGGAGCCAGATCTCGGAGAAGCGGAAAGGCCGCAACGCCAAGCGACGCAGCGGACAGCAGGTGACGCTGGATGATTACGTGCTGGAGCATCCGCCGCTCTACAACGGGCCGAAGCGCCCGGTGAATCCGGAGCCGGAGGAAACCCCGGAGAAACCTGCCCGAAAGCCGATCCCCGTGGTGGCCGATCTGCTGCGCGCGGCGCAGGAGCTCTATCAGTTCACGCCGCAGCGGCCCGCCTCCGAGCTGGAGTTCAAGCGTGTCTATGCGCGCTACGCGCTGGCGTCAGGGTTGACGCGCGAGCAGGCCGTACGGGTTTATTCGTTCGAGACCGGCGGCACCGGCAGTTACGACGTGCAAGCGGGCATCGAGCATGGCGGCAAACGCGCGATCTCGACCGCGATGGGCTACAATCAGCTGTTGACCACAAACAGCGTCGAGCTGCTCGCCGAGCAGGGTCATGAATTCATTCGCGCGCTCTCCGACAAGGTGGCACGGACCTCAGGCCCGGCCCGCAAGTCGCTCGAGCACAAGCTCGCCGTCCTGAAGAAGATGGTGGCGCATGCGAAGTCGGTGCCCGACACCTGGTCGGAGCACGAGAAGATCGGCAATACCGCGCAGGGCTGGGCCATGCATGCGATGGTGCTCGACATCGACATCGGCCCGATGCTGCAGACCCACAAGTTGCTGACATCGGTGCTGTTCGCGCGCGCCAAGGGTTACACCCGCCCGCTCACCGCGGCCGAGCTCGAGATGATGAACCTCACCGGCGACGGCACCGGCCTCGACATGGTGACGATGCCGCAGGTCATGCGCGAGCAGGTGCCGACCTCGAATTTCTTCCAGCGCGGCGGCTACGAGCGCAACCCGGTCGCGATCCGCCACAACACGGTGGCCAAGCTGCTCGCGATCACGGATACGCGGATGGACAGCAACAGCAGCAAACCCGGTGCAAGGGAATTGGCGGCTACGTTTTAGAGCGCTGCCGTAAGGTGGGCAAAGCCTAGCGTCCCCACGGCTTCAATCGGACGCGCCGATAGATGGTGGGCACGGTGCGAACGCGCTTTTGCCCACCCTACAGGCTCCGTCGCTTACTGATCCAACGCCTACTGATCCGACCCGAACTTGAACTTGCCATCGCCTTCGAGATACGGGCCGCTGCGCATGTAGAGCTGGCCGTTGTGGCCGATGAAGAACAACGTACCCTTCGGCACCTTCTTCGCGCCCTTCAGGAGTTCGCCGGCATTGCTGGTGCCCATCTTGTAGGAGAAGGTCTTGCCGTCCTTGTCATAGGCGTAGCCAATGTCGGGCTTGAGCTCCCACGGCGTTGCCGGTGCCTGCGCGCATGCTGGCGCGGCAAATGCGCCGAGCGTGGCCGCGAGTGCAATCGAAACAAGTGCAAATGTCCTTTTTGAAAATGCCATCATCCATCCTCCCCGTCATTGGGGTGCCGGCTTGAACAAATCACGAACGGTAATTCCGGGTCAATTCGCAAAAGCGCCGCAGCGCATCACGTCCTGGCCAGCAGTTTGTGATTTTCCCTTCGCCCCCGCGCGACTATGTTCCGCTTTCCGTCTAGAACGCAATTCGAGAAAAATATTGGTGGGGATGATTCGAATGAGCCGTGTCATTAGAGTTTGCGGGACTGCCGCGCTGCTGCTGACGGCGCTGGTGCCGGCCGCCCGGGCCGATGACTATCAGCTCAGCCACAACCAGCGGATTTCGTGCAGCCGCGGCCTGGCTCCGGGCAAGCTGAACACCGCGACCTGCAAGTCCTACACTTATCTGTTCAATACCAAGACCTCGGAATATTTCCGCTGCCAGGTCTCGCTGGCGCTGACCCGCGACAATAAGGAAGTCATCAACGTCCAGACCGACGGCGGCTGCACCAAGAAGCCGCGCATCTTCGAGGTCGACGGCAAGTATGATTTCGACGCGACCGAGACCGAGCCGCCGAACACCAACTCGTTCTTCGGCCCCGGCGGCTACTCGATCTGGGCCGCCGACATGGCCGCGCAGAAGATCCGCGGCTGCATCACCATCTCCTCCGGCCTCGGTTCCGACATCTCCAAGTGCCTGGACATGACGTTCCAGTGAGGGCTTGCCGGTAAAGCCTGCCAGCGACTGTGCGAGGGTGCACCCGGCGCGTTGCGCCGACCTCCCCCGCAGGCAAGCGGGAGGGGTGACCGAGCCTGCCGCGCGAGCGATTGATCCTCGCGTAAGTTCGCTCGGCTGCGCCACCTCGCCGCACCCGCCGGGTTCCCAAAAGTCGAGCCGGATCGGCCGTTTACCGCAGTCCTGTTTTGTCTTTTGGATGGGTTGACCCGCACCTCTCATCCGGCCAACTTCCCCGCCGGTTTGGGGAGTACAAAATCATGAAACGGACGATTTTTGGCGTGGCCGCGGCTCTTGCTCTGGCGGCGTCGGCACCTTGCGCCCATGCGCAATCCTTCATCAACGTCCTGACGGGGGGGACCTCCGGCGTCTACTACCCGCTTGGGGTCGCGATCGGGAAGATCTACGGCGACAAGATTCCGAACGTGAAGACGCAGGTGCAGGCCACCAAGGCGTCGGTCGAGAACCTGATCCTGCTCCAGCAGGGCCGTGGCGAGCTGGCGTTCACGCTGGGCGACTCGCTGAAAGCGGCCTGGGAGGGCGACGAGGAGGCGGGCTTCAAGACCAAGCTCGACAAGCTCAGGACCATCGGCGCGATCTATCCGAACTACATCCAGATCGTCGCGACCGCCGAGTCCGGCATCAAGACCCTCGCGGACCTCAAGGGCAAGAGCCTGTCGGTCGGCGCACCCAAATCGGGCACCGAGCTCAATTCCCGCGCGATCCTCAGCGCCGCCGGCATGACCTACAAGGACCTCGGCAAGGTCGAATATCTGCCGTTCGCCGAATCGGTCGACCTCATGAAGAACCGTCAGCTGGGAGCGACCCTTCAATCGGCCGGCCTTGGCGTCGCCTCGCTGAAGGATCTCTCCAGCTCGAGCTCGATCACGGTGGTCGCGGTGCCGAAGGAGACCGTCGACAAGATCGGTCCGCCCTTCATCTCGACGATCATTCCGGCCAACACCTATACCGGCCAGGACAAGGACGTCCCGACCGCGGCCGTGGTCAACTACCTCGTGACCAACTCGACGGTGTCGGACGATCTCGCCTACCAGATGACCAAGCTGATCTTCGAGTCGCTGCCGGAATTGCAGAATGCCCATGCCGCGGGCAAGGAGATCAAGCTCGAGACGGCCGCCACCGGCAGCCCGGTTCCGCTGCACCCCGGTGCGATCCGCTATTACAAGGAAAAAGGGCTGATCAAGTAATACAGGTGTCATGGCCGGGCTCGACCCGGCCATCCATTCTCAAAGAGTCGTCTTTCGATGGATGCCCGGGTCAAGCCCGGGCATGACGTATTCAGGGCGCGGGGACTTATCGATGTTGCAGGCAGAGGGCTCCGCTGAGCCCATCAAAGTCGAGTTCGACAATTTCGAGCACGGTTTTCCGGAAGGCTTCGGTCCGGGTCGGTGGGGCCAGCTCGCCTATTGGATCGGCATCGCGTTTGCGACCTTCCAGCTCTATGTCGCCGCCTTCAACTATCTGCCGAGCCAGGTGGTGCGCGGCGTCCATGTCGGCTTCCTGGTTCTGCTCACCTTCGGCCTGATCGCCAATTTCACCGCGAAGAGCGGCGCCGGCCGCGCGCTCGGCTGGGTGATCGGCGGCGCTGGCTTCTTCTGCGGTCTCTATCAGTGGATATTCTATGCCGATCTGATCGCGCGCGACGGCGATCCGACGAAGCTCGATCTGGCGGTCGGCACGCTGCTGGCGGTGCTGATCTTCGAGGGCACAAGGCGGCTGATGGGCGCGGCGCTGCCGCTGATGTGCGGCGCGTGCCTGCTTTACTGGTTCTTCGGGCAATATCTGCCGTCGCCGCTCAACCATCGCGGCTATGATTTCGACCAGATCGTCACGCATCTGTCCTTCGGCACCGAAGGTTTCTACGGCGTGCCGATCTACGTGTCGGCGACCTACATCTTCCTGTTCATCCTGTTCGGCTCGTTCCTTGAGCGCGCCGGCATGATCCAGCTGTTCACCGACGTCTCGCTCGGCCTGTTCGGCCGTACCCGCGGGGGACCTGCCAAGGTCGCAGTGTTTGCTTCGGGCATGATGGGAACGATCTCCGGCTCGGGCGTCGCCAATGTCGTCACCGTCGGCCAGTTCACGATCCCGCTGATGATCAGGTTCGGCTACCGCCGCGCGTTCGCGGCCGGGGTCGAGGCCACGGCGTCGATGGGCGGACAGATCATGCCGCCGGTGATGGGCGCGGTCGCCTTCATCATGGCGGAGACGCTCGGCGTCCAGTACTCGGAAATCGTCAAGGCGGCGGCGATCCCCGCCGTCCTCTATTTCGCGTCCGCCTTCTGGATGGTGCACCTGGAAGCCGGCAAGTACGGCCTCGTCGGCATGAAGAAGTCGGAGACGCCGAGCGCGTGGAAAGCGCTGGTGAAGGGATGGTATCTTGTGCTGCCACTTGCAGCCCTCGTCTACATGCTGTTCGAAGGCTTTACGCCGCTCTATGCCGGCAGCATGGGCCTCGCACTGACGGTGGGGCTGATCCTCGGCACCGCCATTACGACGGGCGCGTCGTCGGTGGCGATCCGCTACATCTTCTGGATCGGGCTTGCGCTCGTCGTCGCCGCGCTGTCGCGTGACGGCCTGCAGATCGTGCCGGTCGCCAGCGTCGTCGTCGGGTTGATCGTGATCACGGCGTTCGTGCGCGGCGGGTTCAAGGCCTTGCGCGATTGTCGCGATGCGCTGGCAGAGAGTGCGAAGTCGGCGATCACCGTCGGCATGGCCTGCGCCATCGTCGGCGTCATCATCGGCATGATGTCGCAGACGGGCGTTGGCACCATCTTCGGCGGCTGGGTGATTGGGCTCGGCGAGAAGAGCCTGTTCCTGGCACTGATCATGACCATGCTGCTGTCGATCCTGCTCGGCACCGGCATTCCGACCATCCCGACCTACATCATCACCGCCGCGCTCGCAGCGCCTGCGCTGGCCAAGCTCGGCGTGCCGCTGATCGCGAGCCACATGTTCGCATTCTACTACGGCATCATGGCCGACCTCTCGCCGCCGGTGGCGCTCGCTGCGCTCGCGGCGGCGCCGATCGCCAAGGAGAACCCGGACAAGATCGGCTGGGAGGCGATGCGCATCGCGCTCGCGGGCTATGTCATCCCCTTCATCTTCGTCTATTCGCCGGCGCTGATGCTGCAGGCCGGAGATCCCATGGTGGCCAAGCTCGGCTTCTACGGCGCGGTGGCGCTGGCGAGTTTCAAGGCGCTGGTGGCAATCGCGCTGTTCGGCATGGTCGCAATCGGCTTCCTGTTCACGCGGCTGACGCTGCTCGAACGTCTGGTCGCGCTTGGCGCCGCGATGTGCCTGCTCGGCGAATTCGCCTTCAGCGACACCGCGGGCTTCGTGCTCGCCGCCGCGCTGGTGCTGTGGCAGTGGCGGCAGCGCCCGCCGGCCGTCGTCGAAGCCGCGTGAGCCTCTGCTTCGCAACAGCCGGAGGCGTGAAGGCGCTGGCGCTGTCCGCCTTCACGCTGGTGTGGACGCATTCGATCGCGAAGGTCGATTGGCAGGAAGACTGGCGCGTCACCCCTGCCGGTCTCGAACTGGTGCAGGCCCGCGTCAAGGGCACCGGCCCCGGCATGGAGCCGCCGCCGGAGGCGCGCCTCGTCGACGGCTGGTTTCAATGGCAGCCGCAGCGCGCCCCGATGCAGGAGGTGGTGCTGGGCAATTCCGGCGCGGCGGGAGAATGGCGGTTGTGCCATGAGGGGAAGTGCCGGACGCTGTCGGAGATTGTCGGGCATCCCATCGGTGTTAACGTCACGACGATGAAGGTCTGCAGCGATCCGTAGCCTGGATGCAGTCCAGGCTACAACAAAACAACAACACGGGAGACACGCGATGGATCGGCTCAAGGGCAAAGTGGCGATGGTCGTGGGTGCCGGCTCGATCGGGCCCGGCTGGGGCAACGGTAAAGCGACCGCGGTGACTTTTGCGCGCGAGGGCGCGCAGGTGTTTTGCGTCGATCGTAACGGCGCGGCGGCCGAAGAGACCGCGAAAATCGTCACGGGCGAAGGCGGCAAGGCGACGGCGTTCACGGCGGACGTCTCGCGCGCAAGCGAGATCGAAGCGATGGTCGCGGCCTGCCTCAAGGCCTTCGGCCGCATCGACGTGCTCGACAACAATGTCGGCATCGCCGAGATGGGCAGCGTGGTCGAGGTCGCCGAGGAGAGCTGGGACCGCGTCTTCACCGTCAACCTCAAGAGCGCCTATCTCGCCATGAAGCATGTCATCCCCGTGATGGTGAAGCAGGGCGGCGGCTCGATCATCAACATCTCCTCGATCGCCTCGATCCGCCATGTCGGGATTTCCTATGTCAGCTACAACGCCAGCAAAGCAGCGATGAACCAGCTGACGCGCTCCACTGCGGTCGAGTTCGCGAAGAGCCATGTGCGGGTGAATGCGATCCTGCCCGGCCTGATGAAGACGCCGATGGTGGAGCACTCGGCGGGTCTTGCCAACAGCTACTCCAAAGGCGACGTCGAAGCGATGTGGCGCGCGCGCGATGCGCAGGTGCCGATGGGCCACATGGGCGAGGCCTGGGACGTCGCCAACGCGGCGCTGTTCCTGGCATCGGACGAATCGAAATATGTGACGGGGATCGAGCTGGTGGTGGACGGCGGGATCACATGCAAGGCGGGGGCGTAGCTCCAATCTCCGCCGTCGTCCCGGATCTACGCTTCGCTTGTCCGGGTCGACAACGGAGATTGTGACCGCCTACTGCGCCAGCGCCAGAATCCCGCCGGCGAACGAATGCCACGCCGCGGTCTCGCTGACCGGCCAGTTCAACACCTTCACCGCCAGCATCGCGAGCGTGCCGTAGATGTAGACGGGGTGCACGCGGCCTTCGGTGCGCCAGTCGCGCACCATGGCGACGACGAGCAGAAGCGAGGCGACCACGGCCGGCGCGATGGTCACCGGCACCGGCGGCGGGCCGGGTGGTCCGGGAGGCGCGAGGAAGGTGAGAAACCAGCGCGCGATCGCGGCATCGAGGATCGAGACGGCGGCGAGCAGCATCAGGCGCTTGTGAATCTCGGGCCTGCGCGTGTTCATGATCGCGAGCACGAACACCGACGCGAAGAACGCGATGCCGCTCATCGGAACGATCGAGAAGGCGATGCCTGCGTCGGCCTGCCCGAGCGCGGCCGCGTGCTTCATCGACGTCACAGAGGCGAGGAAGCCGAAGATCGTCATTGCGGTGGCGAGCGAGACGCCGGCGATGCCGAGCGCGCGGTGATTGACCACGCGGCCCGAGGCCGCGAGCCAGGTCTGGATCACGAAATAGAGGGACCAGGTGAAGAACAAAAATCCGTGAAAATGGATCACGGGGCTCGCGGACAACGTCCGGCTGGCGAGCGGCATCCAATAGGTCGGTGCAAAGCCGAGAAATGCGGTGGCCGCACAGGCCAGGGCCATATGGAGATAGAAATATCGTGCAGGCGACGCATCACGCGCGCGGACACGACGGTCGTCGGTCAAGGTCGTCATGAGGGATGAGTCTGGAGAGGCGGCATTTGGTTCAAACCCGCCGGCGGAGCTTGCGCTCGCAAACATCATCCCCCCGCGCTCAATTCGGCGCGATCGAGCTCTTCCTCGATCCGATGAAACGCGTCGTCGCCGATCACCTCGGTCGCGCGCAGGTCGAAGATCGATTTTCGCGCGGCCTCGATGGCGCGGCGGCGCAGGGGATCGGCGGGCAGTTCGCCGCTGGTGATGCCGCCGTTCGGATCGTCGTCCGCCTGCATCAGGACGGCGCGGTATTCGAGCCGCAGGATCTCGGCTTCCTCCGACGGGTCGTCCTCGATGGCATCGAGCGCGGCGCGATAGGCGACGGTGCGCGCCCGCGCGACCTCGATCCCGACAGGATCGTCGTCCTTGAGGCCGAACGCAAGGATCAGCGGCCGCAGCGTCAGTCCCTGGATCACCAGCGATCCAAGCACCACCGCGAAGGCGACGAAGACGATGAAGTCGCGATAAGGAAAGTTCTCGGGCAGGGCAAAAGCGGTGGCGAGCGTGACGAGGCCGCGCATGCCGCACCAGGAGATGACGAGGCCGCCCTTGGGCGAGGCAACCGCCTTGGGATCCTTCGGGTGATAGATATCGTGCGCGATCAGCACGCGGAGTATGGTGCGGTAGAAGGTGATCCACAACAGCCGGACCAGGACTACCGTGAGCAGGATCCAGCCTGCCGCGGCGCAATACTCCCAGCGCACATCGGCATCCAGCCGTGCCCAGATCGGCCGCATCTGCATGCCGATCAGCATGAAGGCGAGCACGTTGAGCACGAACACCATCGTCTCCCACACCGCAAAGGACGGCACCCGGAGCCGTGCCGGCATCCGCGCGCCCGCCGTGCGCGCCATGGTGATGGCGTAGACGACGATGGTGAGAATGCCGGAGAGGCCAAGATGCTCGGCGGCGATCCATACCATGAAGGTGGTGGCGAACTGTACGATGATGGCGCTGGGCGCTTCCTTCACGCGTTCCATGAGCAGCGGGATGATGCGTCCTGCCAGAAGACCGGCGAGGACGCTGCCGACCAGCGCGAGCGCAATCGTCGGCGCGACCTCGCTCCATTTCAGATGCTCCATGACGACCGCGCCGACGGCGATGCGATAGATCAAGAGCGCGCTGGCGTCATTGAGCAGGCTCTCGCCTTCCAGCACCTTCACCATGCGATGCGGTAGCTTGACCTGGCTCAGGATCGCGACCGCGGCTGCGGCATCCGGCGGTGCCACGATGGCGCCGAGCGCGATCGCGGCGGCCCATGGCATGTCAGGCATCATCCGGTGCGCGACATAGGCGACGCCGACCGTGGTCAGGCCGACCGCGGCCACCACCAGGGTCGAGACCGGAACCCAGTTGTTGCGCAGGTCCCGCAGCGAGGTGTCGAAAGCGGCATCCAGCAGTACCGGTGCGACAAAAAGCGCCAATGCCAGGTTGGGTTCGAGCGTCCAGGACGGGCTGTTCGGCACGAAGGCGATCAGCGCGCCGCCGATGGCGAGAAAGGTCGGGTAGGGGACCTTGATCCGTCGCGCCAGCGCCGATAATGCAACGGCGCCGAGCAGAAGCGCGATGATCCATTCGAATGTCGACACGATAGTCCCCGAAACCGATTTGAGCTGTGCCACAAGCTAGCACCTATCCGGCCGTATGATGGATAGTGCGGCCCCAAGGCAAGCCTCAAGGCAAGAGCTCCGACTGCAACAAGCATGCGTTTTCAGAATCTCATTCACTTGTCGGGCGCCGTGATGCTCTCGGTGCTTTCGCTGAGCACGGCCCACGACACGGTTTATGGCGCGACCGGCGGCGAGCCGGCGGCCGTCGCGCAGGTCGACATCGCGCCGTGCCTCGCCGCGACCTCTGCCGATGACATGGACAAGGCCAGTTCCGCCTGTGCAGCGGTGATCGACAACGAGAAGACGGCGAAGGCCGACCTGATCAAGGCGCTGATCGCGCGCGGTGCGCTGCTGGCGCGGCACGACCAGATCGACCGCGCGATCGCCGACGACAGCCGTGCCTTGCAGCTCGATCCTGCGCTTGCCGACATCTTCAACGCCCGCGGCGAACTCTGGCTGAAGAAAGGTGACAAGCCGAAGGCCGTGCAGGATTTCGGCGCGGCGCTGAAGATCGATCCGAACCACGAGAAGGCCAAGGCCAATCACAAGGCGATGGCGCGCGAACTGGAGCGGATCGGGGCGCAGATGGCGGTTGCCGGCAAGCCGAGCTTCAATTGCAGGAGCGCGGCCCGTGCCGTGGAGAAGGCGATCTGCGGCAATCGTGAGCTCGCCGATCTCGACCGCGAGATATTTGCATCGCATGCGCGCGTGATCCGGGAAGCGCAAAACGCGGGAGAGGCGAGGGCGCTCCAGCGCGAACAGGACGATTTCATCGCGCGCCGCAATGCCGGATATGGGCGGCCCGGGTACGACCTGAAGAAGGCGATGCAGGACCGCTTGAGGCGGCTGAATGGGGTGGACGGCTACTAGCGGCGACGTTCGCCTCTCGTCCGCAACAGGCCCGAATTGAACCCGATCCTTGCCCGCCGCGACAATGGTGAAAACCCGACGTCACGGAGCCTTACGCCATGTGCGGTACGCGTCCTTCCGCGCAAACCTCCCCGTTTGCCAAAATCCCGTTTCGCGCCGTCCTGCTCGGCGCGGCGATCAGCCTCGTTCTTGTCGCCCCGGCCTCGGCCGGCGTCGATTGCGTGATGGGCAGCAAGGCTGCTCCCGCCGAGTTGATCCCGGCGTGCGGCGCCATCATCGATCAGGCCTCAAATCTGTCCTCCGATCGCGCTGCCGCGCTGCTGGTGCGCGCCGACGCCAATGCGCGGACCTCGGGCGGTCTGACGCAGGCGCTGCGAGACATCGACCGCGCCATCGCACTCGACGGCAGGAATGCAAAGGCCTGGCGGCTGCGCGGTGACCTGCTGCGCGAGGCCGGCGGCGATCTCAACCGCGCTGCGGCGGATCTCAGCAAGGCGATCGAGCTCGATCCGCAGGATGCCGAGTCCTACGAGCTGCGCGGCGTCGTCTACACCAATCAGCGCCGGCTCGACCGTGCGCTCGCCGATTACGACCATGCGATCAAGCTGAAGCCGGATGATGCGCAGGCCTGGTCCGACCGCGGCGTGACCTATTATCTCGGCGGCGACAACGAGAAGGCGGTCCGCGATCTCAGCGAGGCGCTGCGGCTCGATCCAAACCGGCCGCGCAGCTACACCAATCGCGGTGCCGCCTACAAGAAGCTCGGCCAGCTCGACAAGGCGGTCGCCGATGATGGCGAGGCGATCAGGCTCGATCCGAAGGTCCCCGAATATTACGACAATCGCGCCCTGTCGCTGGCCGCGATGGGCGAGTACGACAAGGCGATTGCCCACTACGACCAGGCCCTGCGGCTGGCGCCGAGGCCCAACTTCTTCACCAACCGTGGCGATTCCTACCATCTCAAGGGCGAACTCGGCGCGGCGCTCAGCGACTACGAGGCTGCGCTGAAGCTCGATCCGAATTTCGCGCAGACCTACAACAACCGCGCCGTGCTCTACAAGAAGATGGGCGAGCGCAGGAAGGCGCTGGCCGATTACGAGACGGCGCTGCGGCTCGATCCCGGGAACGACAACGCGGCCAATGGCCGCCGCGCCATGATCGCGGAGATCACGAAATTCGGCGCCGAGCCGCTGCGTCCGCTGAATGCCGTTTCCGGCAGCGGCCCGTCGTTCGATTGCGCCACCGCCAGGCGCGAGGTCGAGAAGGTGATTTGCGCCGATCCGCAACTCGGGGTGCTCGACCGCCAGATCGCCGAGACCTATGAGCACATGTTGAAGGGCGCGAGCAAGCGCTCGGCTGGCGACCTGCGCAAGACTCAGCGCGATTTCCTCACGACCCGGAACGCCAGCTTCGGCCGGCCGGGCTATGATCTGAGGAAGGTCATGCAGGATCGGCTGCAGCGGCTGAATGCGCTGGATGGGTAGAGCGGGCGGTCTCACCTCTCCCAGAATTCGTCATGCCCGGGCCATGACGAGGCGGTGGTAGCCGCGAACTCCTCCAAAAGCGCTATCCTTTTCAGCTTGAACCGCGGCCCGTTCCCGGGAAAATACCCCCCAAACAAGGCTGGCACTTGATCCGGGTCATGGCGGGACGCCTGTCCTGCCGTCAGGTCAAGGCCAGGCAATAAGGGAAACGGGAGCGCTTGCATGAACGTCCGGGGAAACGTCGACGGTAAGAGTCTCTATCACGAGGTCCACGCGCGCTCGCTGGCCGATCCGGAAGGGTTTTGGGCCGAGGCGGCCAGGGAGATCGACTGGATCGAGCCGCCGAAGAAGGTCTTCGATGCCACGCAGGGCGTCTATGGTCGCTGGTTCACCGGCGGCGTGGTCAATACCTGCTACAACGCGCTCGACCGCCACGTCGAACGCGGCCGCGCCGACCAGGTCGCGCTGATCCACGATTCGCCGCTGACCAGTTCGGTCACCAGGCTCACCTATGCCGAACTGCTGGCCGAGGTGCAGGCGCTTGCCGCCATCATGCAGGATTTCGGCGTCGCCAAGGGCGACCGCGTCGTCCTCTACATGCCGATGGTGCCGGAAGCCGTAGTCGCGATGCTCGCCTGCGCGCGCATCGGCGCGGTGCATTCCGTGGTGTTCGGCGGCTTTGCCGCCAAAGAGCTGGCCACCCGCATCGACGATGCCCAGCCGAAACTGATCCTGTCCGCGAGCTGCGGCATCGAGCCCGGTCGCATCGTGCAGTACAAGCCGCTGCTCGACGAGGCGATCAAGCTCGCGAGCGTGAAGCCGAAGGCCTGCATCGTGCTGCAGCGTCCGCAGCTCGTCTGCGACCTCTCGCCCGGCCGCGATTACGATTGGGCGAGCCTGCGCCGCAAGGCGATGAACGACGACAAGAAGGCCCCTTGCGTGCCGGTCGCCGCCACCGATCCGCTTTACATCCTCTACACGTCGGGCACTACGGGCATTCCCAAGGGCGTGGTGCGCGACAATGGCGGACACCTGGTCGCGTTGAAGTGGTCGATGTTCAACCTCTATGGCGTCAAGCCCGGCGAGGTCTGGTGGTGCGGCTCCGACATCGGTTGGGTGGTCGGGCACAGCTACATCATCTACGGACCGCTGCTGCACGGTGCGACCTCGATCATGTACGAGGGCAAGCCAGTCGGAACGCCCGATGCAGGCGCGTTCTGGCGCGTGATCAGTGAGCACAAGGCGGTCGCCTTGTTCACCGCGCCGACCGCGTTCCGCGCGATCCGGAAAGAGGATCCGGAAGGAAAGTTCATCCGGCAGTATGACCTGTCGAAATTCCGCACGCTGTTCCTCGCCGGCGAACGCGCCGATCCGCCGACGGTGGAATGGGCGGAGCAGCAGTTGAAGGTGCCGGTGATCGACCATTGGTGGCAGACCGAGACCGGCTGGTGCATCGCCGGCAATCCGGTGGGCCTGGGCCTGCTTCCGGTCAAGCACGGCTCGCCGACGGTGCCGATGCCGGGATATCAGGTCGATGTGGTGGATGAGGCGGCCAAGCCGGTCGGCCCGAACACCATGGGCTCGATCGTCATCAAGCTGCCGATGCCGCCGGGCTGCCTGCCCACGCTGTGGAATCAGGATCAACGCTTCAAGGAAGCCTATCTCAGCGAATTCCCCGGCTACTACAAGACGTCGGACGCCGGCTACAAGGACGAGGACGGATATGTCTTCGTCATGGGCCGCACCGACGACATCATCAATGTCGCCGGCCATCGTCTCTCCACCGGCGGCATGGAGGAGATTCTGGCCTCGCATCCTGATGTCGCGGAATGTGCCGTGCTCGGCGTCAAGGATGCCATCAAGGGCGAGGTGCCCTGCGGTTTCCTGGTGCTCAAGGCCGGCGTGAAGCGTCCGCCCGCCGAGATCGAGAAGGAGATCGTCGCACTGGTGCGCGACAAGCTCGGCCCCGTCGCGGCCTTCAAGCTCGCCATCACCGTCGGCCGCCTGCCCAAGACGCGCTCCGGCAAGATCCTGCGCGGCACCATCAAGAAGATCGCCGACGGCGAGACCTGGACAATGCCGGCCACGATCGAGGACCCCAAGGCGCTGGACGAGATCGGCGACGCGCTGAAGGGCCGGGTGTGAGTTGACCCTCCGGCCGTCATGCCCGGGCTTGACCCGGGCATCCATCAATGGGCAAGCAATTGCCTTGATTTCGATGGATTGCCGGGTCAAGCCCGGCAATGACGAATGAGACGGGACCGATCAATGTCAGCCAGACTTGCGCCGTATGGAGTCATCTGCCTGCTCGCCATCGCTCTCTCCGCCTGCTCCGCGCGCTACCAGACGCCGGTGGCGATGGGCGGAGACGATGACGATGCGGTGTGCCAGAGCCGCGGCTATGCGCAGGGGACGCCCGAATACGTGGCTTGCCGCAAGGATCGTGACGTCCAGCGCAATGCCGCCACTGCCCGCGCCGACCGCCGCCAGCGCGATCTTGGCGAGTATATGCTGAACCATCCCGAGCGGCCCTGACGCCGGCTACGGTATTATCCTGCGCATTCGTTCTCGTGTTTCGTGACACATCTGCAACGCGGCAGCCAAATCGTGTCGCGTCAGTCCTGATTTGATCGGCGTCAAATCCTTCATCGCCCCCCTTCTGCTCTGACGCTGATGTTGCGCAACGACGCGCGCGAGAGATGGCTGAAGGGGAATTCAATGAGTGGAAAGACAGGAACGCTGGCGCGGCTTGCGACGGTTGGCGCGATGCTCGCGGGGGCTCTTGCCTCGGCGCAGGCTGCCGATTTGCCGGTTTACAAGAAGGCGCCGCCGCCGGTTGAGAGCTTCAATCCCTGGATGGTGCGCCTGCGCGTGCTCGGCGTCTTGCCGGATGCAGGCGGCTCAACCGTCAATGTCGCCGGCGTGCCCTCGCTGTCGTCGCCGAACTCCGGGCTGTCGATCAGCGACCAGGTCGTGCCCGAGCTCGACATCAGCTATTTCTTCACCAAGAACATCGCGGCCGAATTGATCCTGGGCGTGACGCGGCATTCGATCAGCGGCACCGGCTCGCTGGCGAACCTGCCGATCGGCAAGACCACGCTGCTGCCGCCGACGCTGACCTTGCAATATCACTTCGACAATTTCGGTGCGTTCAAGCCGTATATCGGCGCCGGCGTGAACTACACGGTGTTCTTCAACAACTCCGCCGCCAATTCACCGGCCGCCATCGTCGGGCCGCCCGCGATCGTTGCCACCACAACGAATCTGCATGTCAGCAACGCCTGGGGCGGCGCCGTGCAGTTCGGCTTCGACTACATGCTCGACCGGCACTGGGGTCTCAACGTCGACGTCAAGAAGCTCTGGCTGCGTCCGGACTACAGCGCGACCGTCAGCGGCCTGCCGGTTACCGGCAATGCGCATATCGATCCGTGGCTGGTCGGTGGCGGTGTGACCTACAAGTTCTAGAGCGGTTCATCGATTGATTGAATCGGGAGGGATTCCGTCGGGCGGCGGTTTGTGATTCAAGATGCTGGCTGGATCGGAGGCCAGCATCAGATGGTCCGACCTCTTTCGAATGATCTTCGTGAACGAGCCGTGAAGGCGGTGGAATCCGGCGAGAGTTGCCATGCTGTGGCGGCCCGGTTCGATGTTGCAGTGTCGTCCGTCGTGAAGTGGAGGCAGCGCTATCGCGCGACGGGTTCGGTGGCGCCGGGCAAGATGGGCGGTCACCGTAAGCCGGTTCTGGGGCCGCATCGAGCGTTCATCGTGGAGCGGATCAGGCAGACGCCACATCTAACGCTGCACGGGCTGAAGGACGAGCTTGCCGCGCGAGGCGTGAAAGTCTCACACCATGCGGTATGGACCTTCCTGCGACGCGAAGGTCTCAGCTTCAAAAAAAACACTGTTCGCCCTTGAGCAGGGTCGCGCCGACGTCGCGCGGCGGCGGCAGCGCTGGCGCAGCTTGCAGGATCGCCTCGATCCAAGCCGCCTGGTGTTCATCGACGAGACCTGGATCAAGACCAACATGGCCCCGTTGCGCGGCTGGGGATCCAAGGGCGAGCGGTTGCGCGGCTTTGCGCCGCACGGTCACTGGCGAACCCTGACCTTCCTCGGTGCCCTACGCTCTGACCAGCTCACTGCGCCTTGCGTGTTCGACGGACCGATCAACGGCGAAAGCTTCCGCGCCTATGTCGAACAGCAACTCGTCAAAGTGCTCAAACCGGGCGACATCGTCGTCATGGATAATCTCGGTAGCCACAAGTCCCCGACCGTCCGGCAGATGATCCGGAAAGCCGGCGCAAGACTGTGGTACCTGCCGCCGTACTCACCCGACCTCAACCCGATCGAGCAAGTCTTCGCCAAGATCAAGCACTGGATGCGCATCGCACAGAAGCGCACGATCGACGACGCCTGCGACCACATCGGCAACCTCGTCAGAAGCGTTCTGCCCAGCGAATGCAGCAACTACTTCGTTAATGCCGGATACGCTTCTATCAAAAAATGAAACGCTCTAGTCTCACCGGTGTCGTCTCCGGTGTGCTGACACAAAACAAAAACGCGGCGGGGTGGCCCGCCGCGTTTCATTTGCATTCGAAAGCAAGCCGGAAGAGAGGGTCTTATTCCTCCTCGTCCTCGTGCTTCTTGCCGCCGAGCGTCTTGAGCTTGGCGAACACGGCGTCGACGTTGAGGTCGTCGCTCGAGCGTTCGGCCGGCTCGTACTCATCCTTCTTGGTGGTCTCGGAAGCCGGCAGCAGGGTAGCGCCGCCATAGGCCGTGTCGATCGGCTTCTCCTTGGCCGCGCGCGCGACCTCGAAATCGAGCTCGATCTGCGAGCAGAGACCGAGGGTGACCGGGTCGATCGGGGTCAGCTGGGAGGTGTTCCAGTGGGTGCGGTCGCGCACACTCGCGATCGTGCTCTTGGTGGTGCCGACCAGGCGCATGACCTGGGCGTCCTTGAGCTCCGGGTGGCTGCGCAGCAGCCAGAGGATGGCGCTCGGGCGCTCGTGGCGGCGCGACACCGGCGTGTAGCGCGGGCCCTTGCGCTTGGGCTGGGGCGGCAGCACCACCTTGCTCTCCTGCAGGCGGAGCCGATAGTCAGGGCTCTTCTCGCCCTTCTCGATCTCCTCGCGGGTCAACTGGCCGTTGGAGAGGGGGTCCATGCCCTTGATGCCCTGGGCGGCGTCGCCGTCGGCGATCGCGCGCACCTCGAGGGGGTGCATCTTGGTGAAGTCGGCGACCTGGTCGAAGGTCAGCGCGGTGTTGTCGAGCAGCCAGACGGCGGTCGCCTTGGGCATCAGAGGTGCGTTGCTCATGGCAAATCTCCTTTGTGCTTCGCCCACCCCTCTGGAGGCGAAGCCGGTGGTCATCAGCGATGACTGGGAATTCGCGCTATATAAGCCCGGAGGGGGTAGCCACGCAATGGTTCTGCTATAGATAGTGCCTTGACAGCGCCCGAAAGGGGGCCCAATTCCCTCTGAAGTCGCTGTAAGCCCGTACCTAAGCCCTGTTCATCCCAAGGCCGCTTCCCGCCTGTCTGGCGAGGTGATTCGGTCCCGAGATCGCTCAATGTCAGCCAAACCAGACCTCAAGATCGTGCTTTGTTCTCCCCGCGGCTTCTGCGCCGGGGTGGTCCGGGCGATCGACACCGTGGAACGGGCGCTCGATAAATACGGCGCCCCCGTCTATGTTCGCCACGAGATTGTGCACAACAAATACGTCGTCGACGGGTTGAAGAAGAAAGGCGCGATCTTCGTCGAGGAGCTCGCCGAGATCCCGGAAAATACCACCGCCCCGGTGGTGTTCTCGGCCCATGGCGTGCCGAAGTCCGTCCCGGCCGACGCCTCGTCCCGCAACCTGTTTTCGCTGGATGCGACCTGCCCGCTGGTGACCAAGGTGCACCGCGAGGCCGCGATCCATTTCAAGCGCGGCCGCGAGATCTTCCTGATCGGTCACTCCCATCACCCCGAGGTGGTCGGCACGCTCGGCCAGCTTCCGGTCGGCGCCGTGACCCTGATCGAGACCGCCGAGGACGCCAAGACGATTTCGCCGAAGGATCCGAACAACCTCGCCTTCGTGACCCAGACCACGCTGTCGATCGATGACACCGCGGAGATCGTGGCGCTGCTCAAGGAGCGCTTCCCGAACATCAACGGGCCGCACAAGGAAGACATCTGCTACGCCACCACCAACCGCCAGCTCGCAGTGAAGAAGGTGGCGCCGGTAGTGGACGCGCTCATTGTTGTTGGTGCTCCCAATTCGTCCAACTCGCAGCGCCTGCGCGAGGTTGCCGAGCGCGAAGGCTGCAAGATCGCGGTGCTGGCGCAGCGCGCCGCCGATCTCGACTGGGAACGGTTCAGCAACATCTCGAGCCTCGGCATCACCGCGGGCGCCTCGGCGCCGGAAGTGATCGTCGAGGAGATCATGGATGCGTTCGCCGAGCGCTACACGCTGCACGTGGAGACGGTCTCGGCCGCTGAAGAGAACGAGTTCTTCCCGCTGCCGCGCCAGGTGCGCCCTGAAGCTGCCGCCGAGTAAATCTTCATGGCGGTCTACACCGACGTTGCCGCCGACGAGCTTGCGGATTTCCTGAAGCAATACGATCTCGGCGACCTGCTCTCCTACAAGGGCATCGCCGAGGGCGTCGAGAATTCCAACTTCCTGCTGCACACCACCAAGGGATCGTTCATTCTCACGCTCTACGAGAAGCGCGTGGCGAAGAACGATCTGCCGTTCTTCCTCGCGCTGATGACGCATCTGGCCGAGCACGGCGTCAATTGCCCGCTGCCGGTGAAGGCGAAAGACGGCGAGGCGCTGCGCGAATTATCGGGCCGGCCGGCCGTGA
This sequence comes from Bradyrhizobium sp. A5, assembly GCF_042076515.1. Classification (NCBI taxonomy): domain Bacteria; kingdom Pseudomonadati; phylum Pseudomonadota; class Alphaproteobacteria; order Hyphomicrobiales; family Nitrobacteraceae; genus Bradyrhizobium; species Bradyrhizobium sp. A5. Next base: position 704,294 of record NZ_CP148990.1, read on the forward strand.
TCATCACCTTTCTCGAAGGCGTCTGGCCGCGCAAGCCGAATGCGGCGCATTGTGCCGGCGTCGGCGAAGGGCTGGCCAGGATGCATCTGGCCGGTGCCAATTTCGCGATCAAGCGCGCCAATGCGCTCTCGGTCGCGGGCTGGCGGCCGCTGTTCGATGCAGCCTCACATCGCGCCGACGAGGTGCAGCCGGGCCTGCGCGCGTTTCTCGGCCATGAGCTCGATCATCTCTCGAGCGGTATCTGGCCGAGCAATCTGCCCGAGGGCGTGATCCACGCCGATCTCTTCAACGACAACGTCTTCTTCCTGGGCGACAAGCTTTCGGGCATCATCGACTTCACCTTTGCCTGCAACGACATGCTGGCTTATGACGTCGCGATCTGCCTCAACGCCTGGTGCTTCGAGCCGGATCACTCCTTCAACGTCACCAAGGCGCGCGCCTTCCTCAATGCTTACGGCCGGGTGCGAAAGCTGACTGACGCCGAGCAGGCCGCGCTGCCGCTGCTGGCGCGCGGCGCCGCGATCCGCTTCCTGCTGACGCGGCTGGTCGACTGGCTCAACGTGCCCGAGGGCGCGCTGGTCAAGCCGAAGGATCCGCTGGAATATGTCCGCAAGCTGCGCTTCCACCAGAGCGTTTCCAGCGCGCGCGACTACGGGCTGATGCCGTCGGGACTTGTCGCGTGAGCGAGCTTCCCAATGTGACGATTTATACCGACGGCGCCTGCTCGGGAAATCCGGGGCCCGGCGGTTGGGGTGCGATCCTGAAGTTCGGCGACAAGGAGAAAGAGCTGAACGGCGGCGAGCGCCACACCACCAACAACCAGATGGAGTTGATGGCGGCGATCTCCGCGCTGGAAGCGCTGAAGAAGCCGTGCACCGTCGATCTCTACACCGACAGCCAGTATGTGCGGCAGGGCATCACCGGCTGGATCCACGGCTGGAAGCGCAACGGCTGGCGCACCGCCGACAAGAAGCCGGTCAAGAATGTCGAGCTATGGCAGCGCCTCGACGCTGCGCTGAAGGCGCATGAGGTGCGCTGGCACTGGGTCAAGGGTCACGCCGGCCATCCCGAGAACGAGCGCGCGGATCAGCTGGCGCGGGATGGCGTCGCGATGGCGAGGTTGAAGACGTAGGTGGCGGAGTAGGGCGTCGACGTGTCGCGGACGCCGCTTCATTCTCAGCTGTCATCACCCGCCTTGTGCGCATTTGCGCACTGGGGCGGGCGATCCAGTATTCCAGAGACGTCAGTGGTCGACAGAAAGGTCGCGGCATACTGGATGCCCCGCCTTCGCGAGGCATGACACCGACTTTCCGACGCCCGGACCGGCAAACAAAAAAGCCGACGCTCATCGCGCCGGCTTTTTGATTGGTGAGGCCTACGCCCTCAGTTCAGCTTCTGCCGAACCTCGGTGATGCCCTTGGCGAGCAGGTCGTCGGCGACCTGGCCTTTGACCGACTGCGACAGGATCGTGGAGGCAGCCTGGACGGCGGCTTCCGCGGCTGCGGCGCGGACATCGGCCAGCGCCTGGGCCTCGGCGAGCGCGATCTTGCTCTCCGCGGTCTTGGTTCTGCGGGCGACAAAGTCTTCCATCTTCGCCTTGGCCTCGGTCGCGATGCGCTCGGCTTCGGACCTGGCGTTGGCAATGATGTCGGCAGCTTCACGTTCGGCCGACGCGGTGCGCGCCTTGTAGTCGGCGAGCACCTTGGCAGCCTCCTGCTTGAGGCGCGTCGCGTCGTCCAGTTCGGCTTTGATGCGGTCGGCGCGATGGTCGAGCGCCGTCATCGCTTTCTTGAAGACCCCGAGATAGCCGAACAGGACCATCAGGATCACGAAGGCGATGGCGACCCAGGTTTCAGGATCGAAGAACATATCGACTAACCCTTCAAGGACGCATCAACGGCGGCATTGACCGACGCTGCATCCGGAACGACGCCCGTGAGTTGCTGCACGATCTGGCCTGCCGAATCGGCCGCGATGGCGCGGACGTTGCTCATGGCGCTGGCGCGAGTCGAGGCGATGGTCTTTTCCGCCCCGGCGAGCTTGGCCGCCAGCTGTTCTTCCAGCGTCTTGCGCTCGGCGTCCGCCTGCGCATTCGCCTTGTCGCGGGATTCATTGCCGATCGCCTGCGCACGCGTGCGCGCCGCAGCGAGCTCGCTTTCGTAGGCCTTCAGCGCCGCTTCGGACTGATCCTTCAGCTTCTGCGCTTCGGCGAGGTCGCCCTCAATCTTGTTCTGACGCGCCTCGATCGCACCGCCGACCTTCGGCAGAGCGAGCTTGGACACGACCACGTAAAGCACGACGAAGAAGATCGCGAGCGACACCAGCTGCGAAGCATAGGTGCTGCTCTCGAACGGCGGAAAGCCGCCACCGTGGTGACCACCGTCAGCCTCGGTATGGGCGCCCGCCGCTGGACCCTTCGCCCCGCCATGACTCTCAGCCATGGAGTACTCCTGTTGCTGTCAGGCGCGCCGCTTCGGTCGAAGCGGCGCGAAGAACGTCGTCCTCAGAGCGGAACGAACAGCAGCAGCAGCGCGATCAGCAGCGAGAAAATGCCGAGCGCTTCGGTCACGGCGAAGCCGAAGATCAGGTTGCCGAACTGGCCCTGAGCGGCCGAGGGGTTGCGAACGGCCGCGGCGAGGTAGTTGCCGAAGATCACGCCGACGCCGACGCCCGCGCCGCCCATGCCGATGCATGCGATGCCCGCGCCGATAAGTTTTGCTGCTGCCGGATCCATTTTAGTCTCCTTGGAAGAAAGATTGGGTTTTGGGTGGAAATTCCCCGGACCGCTCAGTGTCCCGGATGAATGGCGTCGTTGAGGTAGATACAGGTCAGGATCGCAAACACGTAAGCCTGCAGGAACGCGACCAGAATCTCGAGGGCGTACAGCGCGACCGTGAGCGCCAGCGGCAGCACGCCGCCGACCCAGCCGAGGGCGCCGAGCGAGAAGCCGAGCATGGCGACGAAGCCAGCGAACACCTTCAACGCGATGTGGCCGGCCAGCATGTTGGCGAATAGACGGACGCTGTGGGAGACCGGCCGCAGGAAGAACGACAGGATCTCGATGAACATCACCAGCGGCAGGATGTAGCCGGGGACACCATGAGGCACGAAAATCGAGAAGAATTTCACGCCGTTCTTGGCAACGCCGTAGATCAGGACCGTGAAGAAGACCAGAAGCGCCAGGGCCGCCGTCACGATCAGATGGCTCGAGATCGTGAAGGTGTAGGGAATGATGCCGATCAGGTTCGAGACGCAGATGAACATGAACAGCGAGAAGATCAGCGGGAAGAACTTCATGCCTTCCGAGCCGGCGGTCGAACGGATGGTCGAGGCCACGAACTCGTAGGAGATTTCGGCGACCGACTGGAGGCGCCCGGGAACCAGCTGTGAGCCGCTCGCCAGCATCAGGAGCGAGATGATCGCCACCGCGATCAGCATGTAGAGCGATGAATTGGTGAAGGCGATCGTTTGATTGCCGATATGGCCCAGGGTGAAGAGAGGCTCGATGTTGAACTGGTGGATCGGGTCGATTTTCATCAGCGCGGCATCTCTTGTCTGCCGGGCAATGCCGGCGGGTCTCGGTCTGCCGGCCGGGCCGGCCCGTACCGGCGAGGCCGGTACGATCATTCCTCTCCTGTGCGGATCGCCTAAGAACCACCGCGCCTGTTTTGACCCGCGCCCGCCGTTCTCACCACATTCACCACGCCGGCCACGAAGCCCAGCAGCAGGAACACGATAAACCCGAAAGGCGACGTCGACAGCAAACGGTCGAAACCCCAGCCGATCCCCGCTCCGACAACGACCCCGGCGACCAACTCGGAGGATAACCGAAAACCAAGCGCCATCGCCGAGGCTCTGGCCGCTCTGTCTCCACCGTCACCTGCGGGTTGCTCGGTCTTGATATGGCGGTCGCGTAATTCGGACAACCGCTGATCAAGATTTCCGAGCCGTTCGGAAAGCGCAGCTTCCTCGGATGATCTATCGCGATCTCCATTCCCGCCGTGTCCCGTGCCCTGTGTCATGCAACGAAGACCCGAAACGCCGCGGCTGAATGGAAATTACGCCCGCCACCCTCAAAAGCCGCGCGGACCATACTGATGGCCCATAATCAAGTCAAGCCAAGTCACGATTGCGTCGCCTTCTATTATGTGACTGATTTTCTTGACGATATTGGCGTGTGCGGCAGCACTGCACACAGCGTGACGCCGCACCGCAGCAGCTCTGCTCATGATCGGCAAATGCGGCCGCTATTTCGCCGTGCTGTCTGGATCAAACAGGCCACCGCGATGGTTGATCTCACATGCGCGTTTTTGGCGGCGGATTGCCTCGCCGGGGTGTAGAAGAGCGGGCGTGCCACCTGCGCGTCGTGGCGGAGAGCGCGATGAGACTTGCGACACCATCCACAGCATCATGGCTTGCGGCAGCCGCGCTTGCCGCGTTGATGGCAACCAGCGGCGATCTCGTGGCCGCGCAATCGGCCCCCGATAGCGAAAACGGCCGCTACAGCATGACGCCCATCCCCGAAGGCGTGCTGCGGCTCGACACCCGCACCGGAACGGTGTCGACCTGCACCAGGAATGACGCCGGCTGGGCCTGCTATGCCGTGCCGGACGAACGTACCGCGCTCGACGCCGAGATCGGCCGGCTTCAGGCCGAGGTCGAGAAGCTGAAGGGGCAACTCGCGGCGGGACCGACCGTGTCGGGCAAGATCGACGAGCCCATGCCGAAATCCGACCCGCTGAAGAAGGCGGAGCCGAAGGTCGCCGAGGGCGATCGCAAGATCGAGATTCCGCTGCCGAGCGACCAGGACGTCGATCGCGTGATGTCGTTCCTGGAAAAGGCCTGGCGCCGGCTGATCGACATGGCCAACCGCGTGCAGAAGGACGTGTCGGGGAAGATCTAGGACGTACGAGATGTCGTAGGGTGGGCAAAGGCGCAAAGCGCCGTGCCCACCACCTATCCATAATACAGACTGATTGGTGGGCACGCTGCGCTTTGCCCACCCGACGGCAACTTTTGATCAGGCAAGACTTTTCATGGCATCAGGCAAAACCGTAACCCGCTCGGCGCCATCGTCGGTGCAGGCCACTACCATCGCTTCGTCTCTGCTGACAGTCTCGGCGCCCGGGCGGGACTTCGTCGATCTCACCGCGGAAGCCACGAAGTTCATCAAGGACGTTCACGCGCGCGACGGCGCGCTGACGCTGTTCATCCGTCACACCTCGGCTTCGCTGACGATCCAGGAGAACGCCGATCCGTCCGTGCTCGCCGATCTCACCACGGCGCTGTCGCGGCTCGCGCCCGAGAATGCCGGCTGGACGCACGACACGGAAGGACCGGACGACATGCCGGCCCACGTCAAGACCATGTTGACGGGGACCTCGCTTCAGATCCCGGTGCTGAATGGCAAGCTCGTACTCGGGACATGGCAGGCGATCTATCTGATCGAGCACCGCATGCGCCCACACCGGCGCGAGGTGGTGCTGCAGTTCATCGGCAGCAATCAGTAATGTTTCTCTAGTGCCCAAAACGAAACCGGCCGCGGAGATCGCGGCCGGTTGGGTTGTCGATCGTTGCTGTCGATCAGGTCGCCTTGATGTCGACGTCCTTGGTCTCAGGCAGGAAGAAGAGGCCGATCACGACCGTGATGGACGCGAAGATGACCGGATACCAGAGGCCCGCATAGATATCGCCGGTCGAGGCCACGATGGCGAAGGCGGTCGCAGGCAAGAGCCCGCCGAACCAGCCGTTACCGATGTGGTAAGGCAGCGACATCGATGTGTAGCGGATGCGGGTCGGGAACAATTCGACCAGCATCGCGGCGATCGGGCCGTACACCATGGTGACGAAGATTACCAGGATGAACAACAGCCCGATGGTCGCGGCCACCTGCGGACGGAAGATGTCGAACGGATGCGCCATCTTCACGATGCCCGCGTCGCCGGTCTTCGGATAGCCGGCCGCCTGCACGGCGGCGAGGACCGCCGCGTTGCCGTCCTTGGCGTTGGGGTAGGCAACGTCCTTGCCGTTGACCACCACCTTCACGCCCGAACCGGCCGCGCCGGAAGAGGTCGTGTACTTGACCGACGACTGGGCCAGGTAGGCACGCGCGGTGTCGCAAGGCGCGGTGAAGACGCGGGTGCCGACCGGGTTGAACAGGTCGCCGCAACCTGCGGGATCCGCCACCACCTCGACCTTGGTCTGCTCGATGGCCTTTTCCAGCGCCGGGTTGGCGTTGCTGGTGATCATCTTGAAGATCGGGAAGAAGGTCAGCGCCGCGATCAGGCAGCCGCCGAGGATGATCGGCTTGCGGCCGATCTTGTCGGAGAGCATGCCGAACACGATGAAGAAGCCGGTGCCGAGCAGCAGTGACCAGGCGATCAGGAGGTTGGCGGTGTAACCGTCGACCTTCAGGATCGATTGCAGGAAGAACAGCGCGTAGAACTGGCCGGTGTACCAGACCACGCCCTGGCCCATCACGCCGCCGAGCAGCGCGAGCAGCACAAGCTTGCCGTTCTGCCAGTTGCCGAAGGCTTCTGTCAGCGGGGCCTTCGAGCTCTTCCCCTCGTCCTTCATCTTCTGGAAGATCGGCGATTCATTCAGCCGCAACCGGATCCAGACCGAGACGCCGAGCAGCAGCACCGAGACCAGGAACGGAATGCGCCAGCCCCAGGCCGCGAACTCGGCTTCGCCGAGCGCGCTGCGGGTGAACAGGATCACCAGCAGCGACAGGAACAGGCCGAGCGTGGCGGTCGTCTGGATGAAGGAGGTGTAATAGCCGCGCTTGCCGTTCGGCGCGTGCTCCGCGACGTAAGTCGCCGCACCGCCGTATTCACCGCCGAGCGCCAGGCCCTGGGCGAGGCGCAGCGCGATCAGGATGATCGGGGCCGCGATGCCGATGGTCGCCGCACTGGGCAGCAGGCCGACGATGAAGGTCGACAGACCCATGATCAGGATGGTGACGAGGAAGGTGTATTTGCGGCCGACGATGTCGCCGACACGGCCGAACACGATCGCGCCGAACGGGCGCACCAGGAAGCCCGCGGCAAAGGCCAGCAGCGCGAAGATGTCGCGGGTCGCCGGCGGATAGGCCGAAAAGAACTGCGCGCCGATGATGCCGGCCAGCGAACCGTAGAGATAGAAGTCGTACCACTCGAAGACGGTACCGAGCGAGGAGGCGAGAATGACGAACCGTTCGTCCTTCGTCATCCCTCCCGCGCGTGTTTCAGACACAGCAATTGTCGACATATTGAGTCGCTCCCCGAAAGATCGTTTCCTCGCGCCCCAGATGTCCGGGCATGCCGGATCAACCTGGGTCTTGACCGCAAAGTAACATCGGCGTGAAACCCGCCCCAATACGACTTTCGGCCTTGCGCACTGACGCGTAGCTGAACGTGCGGTATCGGGCACCGGTCTCATCCGCGAAGGCTGGGGATTAACCCCTTTGCGGCAAAGGGATAATCGGTACTTGCATGCCACGGCCGGTCAGGGAAGAATTGACCCGCCGCGGCATCGACTCGCCGGCCGGTCGCGAACCACAGCAAGAGAACGATGAACGCTCCTTCGACCCATCTCGTCATTGCCGATGACCACCCGCTGTTCCGCGATGCGTTGCGGCAGGCCGTAGCGGGCGTCCTGACGTCGGCCAGGATCGACGAGGCCGGATCGTTCGAGGATCTGACCCGGCTGCTGGAACAGACATCCGACGTCGATCTGATCCTGCTCGACCTCTCGATGCCCGGCATCTCCGGCTTTTCCGGCCTGATCTATCTGCGCGCGCAATATCCGGCGATCCCGGTGGTGATCGTCTCTGCCTCAGACGACGGTGCCACGATCCGCCGCTCGCTCGACTTCGGCGCCTCCGGTTTCATTCCCAAGCGATACGGCGTCGAGACGCTGCGCGACGCCATTCTCAAGGTCATGGACGGTGACGTCTGGGTTCCCGCCGACATCGACCTGACGGCGGCCGCCGATCCCGATATGACCCGCCTGCGCGACCGCCTGGTCACGCTGACGCCGCAGCAGGTGCGGGTCCTGATGATGCTGTCGGAAGGACTGCTCAACAAGCAGATCGCCTATGAGCTCGGCGTCTCCGAGGCCACCATCAAGGCGCACGTCTCCGCGATCCTGCAAAAGCTCGGCGTCGAGAGCCGCACCCAGGCGGTGATTGCCGCGGCGAAGATCGCGGGCGGACAGTGGAAGCAGGGCACCCCGACGGGGTAGCGGCGGGCCGCTCCCAATCCCCAGTCATCCTTCTAGGCATGCCGCGGTGCGTCGCACCACACGACTCACGCCTCAGGATGACGGATCATGCGGGAGCAGGCAGTCAAGCGCGTCTGCGTCCTCACTCCGCCGCCACCATCTGCTGCGTCCGCCATTGCCCCAGCAGCGCCCGCAACGAGGCCGGCTTCACCGGCTTATTGAGAACCGCGATCCTCTCGTCGCGCGCGGCGACCTGCACGGCGGGGCTGCGGTCGGCGGTGATCAGGATCGCGGGGATGGTGTCGCCGAAGCGGCGGCGAATGTCGCGGATTGCGGCGATGCCGTTGCCACGGTCGAGATGATAGTCGACGAGCAGGCCGGTGACGCGGCGGCCGGCGGCCTCCATGGCCGCGATCGCGCCTTCGGGATCCGTGACCGCGATCACCTCGGCGTCCCACGCCTTCATCAGCGTGCGCATGCCGTCGAGGATCGCGGCGTCGTTCTCGATGCAGACGATCAAGGCGCCCGAGATCGGCGTGCGCGCCAGCGGCGTCGCGCTGGTCACCGCGGCGGTGTGGGTGATCGCCTTTGCCGTCGGCACCGTCACCGAGAATACCGAGCCGCCGCCTGTATTGGAGTCGATGGCGATGCCGTGGTTGAGCACGCGCGCCAGCCGCTCGACGATCGACAACCCAAGCCCGAGACCGCGCGCGATCCGCGCGCCCTGCTCCAGGCGGTGGAATTCCTTGAAGATCTCGCCGCGCTTGACCAAGGGGATGCCGACGCCGGTGTCGTAGACGCAGATCTTGAGCGAGGGACCCTGGCGGCGGCAGCCGACCAGCACGCGCCCGCGCGGGGTATATTTGATCGCGTTGGAGATCAGGTTCTGAAGCAGGCGCCGCAGCAGCAGGCGATCGGACTCGACCGGCAGCGAGCAGGGCACGAAAGCGAGCTCCAGATTCTTGGCGCGCGCGATCGGTGCGAACTCGATCTCCAGCGAGCGCATCAGATCGGCCATCTTGAAGCTCGAGATCGAGGTCGTCATCGCGCCGGCGTCGAGCCGGGAGATGTCGAGCAGCGCGCCGAGGATCTCTTCGATCGCCTGGAGCGATTCGTCGATGTTCTCGACCAGCCGTGTTTCCTCGCCGCTGTGCTGGCGCTCGACCAGGCTCGTGACGTAGAGCCGCGCCGCGTTCAGCGGCTGGAGAATGTCGTGGCTGGCGGCGGCGAGGAAGCGCGTCTTGGAGATGCTGGCGTCTTCCGCGGCGCTCTTGGCCAATGCGAGTTCGGAGTTCAGCCGCGTCAGTTCCTCGGTGCGGTCCCGCACGCGCTTTTCCAGCGTTGCGTTGGCGCGTTCCAGCGCTTCGGCCGCCTCGAAGGTGGGCGTAACGTCGGTGAAGGTAATGACGAAGCCGCTGCCGGGCATGCGGTTGGTGAGCACCTCGATCACCATGTGGCGCTCCGGCAGGCGTTCGAGATAGGGCTCGCCCTCGGTGGTGTAGGCGGCGAGCCGCCGTTCGATCATCGCTTCGCGCCCGGCCGGATCGTCCGGATCGCTCACGCCCATGAATTCCAGGATCTCGCGCAAGGGCGTGCCGAACTGAATGAAATGCGGGGGCACGTTGAGGAGGTCGCCGAACTGCCGGTTGGAGCAGATCAGCTGCAGATCGGCGTCGAACACCGCGATGCCCTGCCGGACGTGGTTGAGCGCGGTCTGGAGGATCTCGCGGTTGAAGTGCAGCGCCGCGTGGGAATCGTCGAGCAGTTTCAGCGCGGCTTTCGCCGACACCGTCCGCTTGCGCAGCAGCAGCGACATCACGAGGCGCGAGGACGCGGCCCCGATCGAAGAGGCGATCAGGTGCTCGGCGTGCTGCAGCAGCTCGAAATCGGCCGGCGCCCCGGACTCCAGTCGCACATTGCGCCGCGCGGAGAAGGCCTCGAACGAATGCCGCGCGCGGTCGGGCCCGAGATATTGCGCGACCGTGGTCTGGATGTCTTGCACCGTGACAGTGGTGCGCCAGCGCCGGAAGCTCGGCGAGATCGGCGCAAGCGTGTTAGGCACGAACAGATCGGCCTGCACGAGCTCGATCGACGACGGCCGGCGCGCCAACGACAGCAGCACATAGGTGAGGATGTTGAGCGACAGCGACCAGATCACGCCGTGCATCAGCGGCGGCAAATCGGCGCCGAACAGCGCCTGCGGCCGCAGCGCCTCGATCCCGAACGGGCCGTGCTGGAGCAGCAGGATGCCCGCCGTCGAGGTGTCCATGAAGCTCGGGATGAACAGCGTGTAGAGCCACACCGCGAAGCCGACCAGCATGCCGCCGATGGCGCCGCGCGCGGTCGCCCGCCGCCACAGCAGCCCGCCGAAGAAGCTCGGTGCAAGCTGTGCGATGGCGGCAAAAGAGAGCAGGCCGATCGCGGCAAGCTGGGTGTTGCCGAGCGCGCGGTAGTAGAAATAGGCCATCACCATGATGGCGAAGATCGCAAGCCGCCGCGAGCGCAGCAGGAAGTCGCTGAAATCGGCGCCGCCGGTGCGTCCCTCCGGCCGTCGTTGCAGCACCAGCGGCACGATCAGGTCGTTCGAGACCATGATGGAGAGCGCGACGCATTCGACGATCACCATCGCGGTCGCCGCCGACAGGCCGCCGACGAACACGGCGACGCTGAGCAGATCCGCGCCGCCCTCCATCGGCAGCGCCAGCACGTACATGTCGGGGTCCGCCGCGCCGAACGGAAAGCTGACGAGGCCGGCGATCGCGATCGGGATCACGAACAGGTTGATGGCAACGAGATAGAGCGGAAACAGCCAGCGCGCGCGGCCGACCTCGGCATCGCTGGAATTCTCGACGACGCTGACGTGGAACTGGCGCGGCAGCAGCATGATCGCGCACAGCGACAGCAGCGTCATCGTGAGGAAGTTGCCGATCGACGGCGAATAGTTGATGGCACGCACCGCCTCCGGCGTCTTCATCGCGCGCTCGATCAGCTCGTGCGGCGAGAACATCCAGAAGGTGACGAAGATACCGGCGGTGAGGAAGGCGACCAGCTTGATGATGGATTCGGTCGCGACCGCCAGCATCAGGCCGTGCTGGTGCTCGGTGGCGTCGGTCTGCCGGGTGCCGAACAGCACGGCGAAGGCTGCCATCGCCAGCGTCACCATCAGTGCGACGTCGCCGACGATCGGGATGTGGGAGAAGGCCTGGTCCTCGCTCAGGATGGTTTCGAGCGAGGACGCGACCGCCTTCAGCTGGAGCGCGATGTAGGGCACCGAGCCGATGATCGCGATCAGCGCCACGGTCGCCGCCACCGCCTGGCTCTTGCCATAGCGCGCGCCGATGAAGTCGGCGATCGAGGTGATGTTGTGGGCCTTGGCGAGCTGGATCACGCGGCGGAGCACGCCGGCGCCGAGGCCGATCATCAGGATCGGGCCGACATAGATCGCCAGGAAGTCGGTCGAGGTGCGAGTGGCGAAGCCGACCGAGCCGAAGAAGGTCCAGGAGGTGCAGTAGATCGCCAGCGACAGCGGATAGATCAACCCGGACGCGCGGCCTCGCCCGGCTGGCGAGCGGCGGTCGCCATGGCTCGCCACCAGGAACAGGAAGCCGATATAGCCGAAGGCGGCGGCGATCACGCCCCAGTCGTGCAGCATGGCGAGCGTGCTTCTCCCAAGGCGCGGTAGCGCCCGATCTTCTCAAGGCGCGCTAGCGCCCGACCTCATTTTCCAAGTAAATTTCCGAGCAAATCTAGCGCGTTGGGCGCACGCAAGCGACAGCGAAATGCCGTGCCGAGGCGGGAACTGGGGTTGTCGTTAAGCGGGGGGGGGGCGAGCTGCCTGTGCTCCCTCGCCCCGCTTGCGGGGAGAGGGTGGGGTGAGGGGGGCTCTCCGCGGAGACGGTGATAGCTGGACTCGCGGAGACCCCCCTCACCCGGATTGCATCTGGCGATGCGATCCGGCCTCTCCCCGCAAGCGGGGCGAGGCGAAAGAAAAGCCTACTCCGCTGCCAACGATTTTTCGCGGAGCTGCAGGCCGAGTCGGTCCCACACTTGCAGCAGGGCTTCGGCGAGCCGATCGATCAGGCCGTCGTCGTGATAGGGCGAGGGCGTGATGCGCAGCCGTTCGGTGCCCTTGGCGACCGTCGGATAATTGATCGGCTGGATGTAGATGCCGTGCTCTTCGAGCAGCAGATCGGAGGCCTGCTTGCACTTCTCGGCATCGCCGATGAACAGCGGCACGATGTGGGTGTCGCTCGACATCACCGGCAGGCCGGCGGCGTTGAGGATCGCCTTGACGCGCGCGGCGCGGTCCTGGTGGCGCTCGCGCTCCCAGTTCGAGGTCTTCAGGTGCTTGATCGCCGCGGTCGCGGCCGAGCAGATCGCCGGCGGCAGCGCGGTGGTGAAGATGAAGCCCGGCGCATAGGAGCGCACGGCGTCGATGATCTGGCCGTTGGCGGCGATGTAGCCGCCGAGGCAGCCGAACGCCTTGGCCAGCGTGCCTTCGAGAATGTCGATGCGATGCATGACGCCGTCACGCTCGGCGATGCCGCCGCCGCGCGGTCCGTACATGCCGACGGCATGAACTTCGTCGACATAGGTCATCGCATTGTACTTCTCCGCGAGATCGCAGATCTTCGCGAGCGGGGCGACGTCGCCGTCCATGGAATAGAGGCTCTCGCAGGCGATCAGCTTCGGCCGGTTCGGGCCGGCAGCCTTCAGCTTCTCTTCGAGGTCGGCGAGGTCGTTGTGGCGGAACACGACGCGCTCGCAGCCGGACTGGCGGATGCCTTCGATCATCGAATTGTGGTTGAGCTCGTCCGACACGATCAGACAGTTCGGAATGAGCTTTGCGATGGTCGCGATGCCGGTCTGGTTCGAGACATAGCCCGAGGTGAACAGCAGCGCGGCTTCCTTGCCGTGGAGATCGGCCAGCTCGGCCTCGAGCTGCACCAGCGGATGATGCGTGCCGGCGATGTTGCGGGTGCCGCCTGCGCCGGTGCCGACGCGCGTCGCGGTCTCGACCATGGCGCCGACCACCTTCGGGTGCTGGCCCATGCCGAGATAATCGTTGGAGCACCAGATCACGACGTCGCGCTTGCCCTTGGGCGAATGCCAGAGCGCATGCGGGAACCGGCCGGCGATACGTTCGAGGTCGGCGAACACGCGATAGCGCCGTTCGGAGTGGAGACGATCGAGGGCGGAATTGAAGAACTGGGCGTAATCCATCGGCAAAACCTGCAACGGAACCGGACCAAGGGGCCGCATCTTTTAGAGCGTTTTCAGCTCCAATGTCTATGCGCTATCCCACATTTGGCCACGAGGGGCATTTGGGCAAAATGCCCTATCGTGCGATTTGAAACTTGATCCCGATCAAAGAGCTCACGGGCTTATGCCATGCTGCTATGCGGTATGTGTCGCGAGGGGCGATGTAGTGGCCTCATCCTGCCGTGGGCCCGGCCAGACAAATCAGCAGACTATCATTCGAAAGGAGCGTTCTATGAAGCGCGTGATGATTCTCAACGGTCCCAACCTCAATATGCTCGGCATACGCGAGCCGCACATCTACGGCACGACGACGCTCCAGCAGGTCAATGCGAGCTGCGAGGAAACCGCCGCGAAGCTCGGGCTCAAGGTCCCCTTCCATCAGTCCAACCACGAGGGCGTGCTGGTCGATTTGATCCAGTCTGCGCGGCAGGACGCCGATGCCATCATCATCAATCCGGCTGGCCTGTCCTTCACCTCGGTCTCGATCATGGACGCGATCAAGACGTTCGAAGGTCCTGTGCTCGAGGTCCACATCTCCAACATTCACGCCAGAGACGAATATCACCGCCATTCGAAGATCTCGTTCGTGGCGTCAGGCGTGATCTGCGGACTGGGGCCGTTCGGCTACATCGCGGCCCTGCACGCGATCGCGAACATGAAGTGAGCTGGCTCCACAACATCGTCATGGCCGGGACAAGCCCGGCCATTGGCGCCACCGCTCATGTCGTCCTGAACTGGAGCACGCCGTCCTTCGTCTCGGCCGTCAGCCGGCCCTCGACGATCATGTAGTTGACGTGGGCGACGAGCTCGCCGGCGGCAAAACCCATCTGGTGCTCGTCCAGCACGTGCTTGTTGAACACGACAGGCACCAGGGCGCGCGAGGTCTGCGGCACCTCGCGGCAGGCTTCCGCGATCAGGCTGCAGCGCTCCTCGTGATGATCGGCGAGCTGCTTGATGCGGGTCTTCAATCCGTAGAACGGCACGCCGTGGCCGGGCAGTACGAGCAGGTCATAGGGCAGGGTGGTGGTGAGGCTTGCGAGCGAGGCCAGATATTCGCCGAGCGAGTTCTGGTCGGGCTCGACCGCCCACACGCTGACATTCGGCGAGATCTTGCTGAGCACCTGATCGGCGGAGAGGAACAGCTTGTCGTCGGCGCAATACAGCATCACCTGGTCGAGCGCGTGGCCGCCCCCGGTGATCACCTTGAAGCGGCGCGTGCCGATCACGACCTCGTCGCCATGCGAGATGCGGCGGTAGGACGGCGGCAGCACCGAGACACGCTTGAGATAATCCTGGCCGCGGCCGAGCAGTTTTTCGGTGAGCGACTCGTCCATGCCGTGGCGGCGGAAGAACAGCCGCTGCGCCTCGCGCCGCTCTTCGGTGCCGCGATTCTGGTGATAGACCGATTGCAGATATTCGACCTGCGACATCACCAGCGGGCAGTTGAAGCGGTCGACGATCCAGCCCGCAAGGCCGACGTGATCAGGGTGCGAGTGCGTGACGATCAGGCGCGTGATGTTGACGCCCTTCAGCGGTCCCTCGAACAGCCTGGTCCAGGCCTCGATGGTCTCCTCGTTGCCGAAGCCGGCGTCGATCATCGCATAGCCGTCGCCATCGGCGAGCAGGTAGATGTTCACGTGGTTGAGGCGGAACGGCAATTTCAGCCGCGCCCACAGCACGCCGGGCCTGACCTCCACGACCTCTTCTGGGCCGGGATGCTGGTCCCAGGGGTAACGCAGTGCCTCGGCCGAGGACTGCGCGGTGTCGGTTTTCGCGTTCATGCTATCGGCTTAAACCCACCGCGCGCGGCGCGCCAGCCGAAAAAGGACGCGAGGCGCTGCCCGCATAGCGGTCATTCCCGGGCCGTTTTCCGTAGCCCGGATTGCGTTCGGCACCCGGGCTGCGGGCGGCGGCCTACGCCGCCCGCATGTTGTTGAGGAACGCATCGATCTCCCCGCGCAGCAGGTCGGCTTCGCGGCGGAGTGCGTCGGAGGCACCCAGCACCTGGCTCGCCGCAGTACCGGCCTCGGCGGATGCCGTGGAGACGCCCACGATGTTGCTCGAAACCTCGCTGGTGCCGCCGGCGGCATGCTGGATGTTGCGGGCGATCTCGCGGGTGGCCGCGCCCTGTTCCTCGACGGCGGCCGCGATCGTCGTCGTGACATCGTTGATCTCGCCGATGATCCGGCCAATGCCCTGGATGGCGCCGACTGCCGAGGTCGTGACCGACTGCATGCTGGCGATCTGGGTGCGGATCTCTTCCGTTGCCTTCGCGGTCTGGCTCGCGAGGCTCTTCACCTCGGACGCGACCACCGCGAAACCGCGGCCGGCCTCGCCCGCGCGCGCCGCCTCGATGGTGGCGTTGAGTGCGAGCAGATTGGTCTGCGAGGCGATGGTCTGGATCAGGTCGACGACGACGCTGATGCGGCTCGCGCCGTCGGCGAGGCTCTGCACCGTGGCGTCGGTCGCGCCGGCCTCGTCGACCGCCTTCTTGGCGATCTCCGCCGAGGTGACCACCTGGCGGCTGATCTCGGCGATCGAGGACGACAATTGCTCGGTGCCGGCCGACACCGTCTGCACGTTGACCGAGGTCTCCTCCGCGGCGGAAGCGACCGCGTTCACCAATGCGTTGGACTGGTCCGCGGTGTTCGACATGCTCTGCGCGGTCGACTGCATCGAATTGGCCGACTGCGCGAGATTGTCGAGCGCATTGCGCACCGTGCTCTCGAACTCTGCGATCCTGGCTTCCATGCGCGCGGCACGCTCGGCCTTGGCCGCGCGGTCCTTGTCCTGCTCGCTGGACATCGCGCGGGCCTCGATCATGCTCTCGCGGAACACCTGCAGCGTGTTCGCCATCACCGAGATTTCGTCGTTGTGGTTCTTGGAGCGGTAGGTTTCGGTCTCGAGGTCGCCGTTCGCGAGCAGCTGCATGGATTGATGCAGCGCGCCGATCCGGCGCAGGATGTTGCGGCCGACATAAAGCCAGACGAACAGCGCCGAGCCGACCAGCATCAAGGCGCCCAGCGCCAGCATGGCCGTGGTGGCGAACGAGATTTCCTGACGCGCCTGGAAGGTCGACGCGTTGGTCTCCTTCTGCACACCCTCGACGAGCTGCTGCACGCTGATGCCGAGGCCGACATTGAGCTTGCGGGTCTCGTCCAGGATGGTCTGGCCGTAGTCGATGGAGTCGAGCTCCTTCTGGCGGATCTTGAACACGCCGGTCTTGCCTTCGCCGAAGGCGAACAGCTTCTGCACGGCGTCACGCATCGCCTGCATCGAGGCCACCTTGGGCAGGTCCTCGAGGTTCGACTTGACGCGGTCGCGCGTCGCCTTGAATTCCTTCTCGATCACTTCCAGCGTGTCGCTGTTGTTGGCCGAGAGCGCCGCCATCATGTCGGCGGCCATCAAATTGCCGTTGGCGGAGACCATCGATATTTGGGCGACGGAGCGGGCGGCTTCGGTGGCATCGTCAGCGGAGACTTCTGCCGCGCCGAGGATCGCGTTGAGGCGCGTCTGGGCGTCCAGCATCGCCGGACCCGCCGCGCCGACGAAGGCGAGCTGGGCCTTGCGCAGCGCTTCGTATTGCTTGTCGTGCAGTGCGCCGGTGTCGAGCCGTTCGCGGGCCGCCGAGACCAGGCTCTGGGTCGCCTCGTCGATGCTCTTGGCGGTGTCTTGCAGCGCGGTCGCGGTCTGCTTGTCGGCGCCGAGCTCGATGATCTCGCCGAGCTTGGCCATGGCGAGCTGCTGGATGTCCTTCACGCTCTTGGTGCGCTCGTTCAGCGCCTCATCGGATGGCGATGCCAGCAGGCCCGGGCCTTGGGCTGCGAGCGTTGCGCTCTGCGAGGCGAGCTGGAGGCTGGCGGAGAGGCGCGGGATGTCGCGGCCGCTCAGATCCATCATGGTCGCGCCGAGATGATTGAAGACGAAGCCGGCGCCGGCTGCGATCACGAGGCCCATGCCCGCGATCAATGCGAAAGCGGCGAACAGGCTGCCGCGCACGCCCCACCTTGGCATCTTGAAACGAGGCTTGAGACGGCCAAGAAGGCCACCAATACGGATCGCCATCGGAATTCCCCCACTCGTGATCTTTATATTTTCGCGGCGGAGTATCCTCAGCTCGGGTTAAAAAATCGCAAGTTGCACAATCGGTTGCATCTGTTCCGCACAGCGAAAAAGAAAGGGCCGGCAGAATTGCCGGCCCTTGATGATGCAGGAGATTTTCGTCAGGCGCGATCAGTAGCGCGCGACCGCCGAGTTGGCCCAGTTGAAGCGGTAGTTGACGCCCGCCTTGATGGTGTGGTCGTCGGTGGTGAAGTTGCCGGTGCCGGCCAGCGGGCCCGCGGTGAAATGCGCGTCGCCGAAATTGTAGTACTGGTACTCGGCCTTGGCCGACCAGTTCGGGGCGAACATGTATTCGAGGCCGGCGCCGACGGTGTAGCCATTGCGGTGGTCGCCATCGATGATGAAGCCGGTCGGCACGCCGCCGACGGTCACCTTCTCGTTGTTGTCGGAATAGGCGTAGCCGCCCTTCACGTAGAGCAGGCCGGGACCCCAGGTGTAGCCGACGCGGCCGGTGATCGAGCCGAGGCCACGCTGGTCGTTGGTGTAGGCGACGCCGCCCGGGAACACCGCGCCGACGCTGCCGGAAAGCCAGGAATACTGGCCTTCGACGCCGACCACGAAGTTCGGGTTGAACTGCCAGTCCGCACCGACCTGCACGCCGCCGAGGAAACGGCCGTTGCCGTTGTTGCCGGTGGAGAGGCCGTTGAAATTGTTGTCGCTGGAGAACGCACCGCCGAGATGCGCACCGAGGTAGAAGCCGGTCCAGTTGTAGATCGGCGCGGCATAGGCCGGCGCGGGCGCCTTGTAGTAGTTGCGGTTGCCGAGATCGGCACCGATCGCCGGCGCAGCAGCGCCCACCACGAGCAGCGCGACGGTCGCAAACAGAATCTTCTTCATGGTCTTCAACTCCAACACTCTAGGTCCCCGGAAGGCGCCGTCCGCGCCGTCATTGGTTTTGCAGATAGCTCGCTTTTGACGAAAATGCTGTCACATCCGTGGCACAGCGACAGCCAACCTAACTTATTGGGCTGTAAATGGTTTTTGTACTTAATGTCGGCTTAAGAAGTGGTGAAGGAAGGCTTAACTTCGCAAGCTTCGGGTAACTTGTGCGCGCCTTTCGTTAACCAAGACGCCGCCGCGCCTCATCGCGCATCTGCTCGCGGAAGGCTGCGCGCTTGGCGGGCCGGTCTTCCTCGCGCACGTCGTGACGATCGAAGATGTCAAACTTCTCCAGGATCGGATAGCGCTCGCTGGCCATGGCCAGCACGCGCAACACCTTGGTCGCCTCGACGGTCGGGCCGCTGACCTCCCAGCGCCTGACCGTGACGGCACCACTCGCCGCCGGCAGGCCGCACAATTTGGCCATGTCGGCGACGGTGAGCTCCCGGCCGAGCACCTCGGACAGGTCGGCGCGCAATTGCTTCAGTTCAGGGCCCGTCATGTCACCTCGATACGCGAAGTCGCTGAGGTGAATGCACTAGCGCTGATTCGGGTCCATCCGAAGGCGGGCATGACCGTGCTAGTCTCGCGCTGCCGGTTCAGCGTCAGCGAGGGGACATCCCATGCCCGTGTTCAAGCTGCCCTTGTCGGGGGACGTCGTGCAGTCCATCAGCCCGATCACGTCGTTCTTCAGCCCAACCGGCGGCCAGTTCGGCCTCGTCAACATTACCGTCGGGCAATCCTCGGCGCCCGAGGTCGAGAAGGATTTGCTGTCCGACGTCGGCAGCTATGGCAAGCAGATCGGCCAGATCGGAGATGCGCTGCTGGCCGTGATCGAGCATCTCGAATCCGGCACCGATTGCGCGCTCGGAGAGGACAGGGCGATCGTCGCCTTCAAGGAGCTCATGCATTCGGTCGCGACCGTGAAGGAGCGGCATGATCGCCATGCTCGCCGGCCGAAGCGGGGATGAACGCGTAAGGCGTCGCCTTGGGATATTCGCGCGTGCACGGAGTTATGAACGGGAGGCCTCTGGAAGTCTTCTGGCGAATGAACAGATGTCGTAAGGGGCCTTAACGACGGAAGGATCAGGCATGACAAGCATCAAACTCGCCATTGCCGCACTCATTACGACCGGACTGCTTGCCGCGC
This sequence comes from Bradyrhizobium sp. A5, assembly GCF_042076515.1. Taxonomy (NCBI): domain Bacteria; kingdom Pseudomonadati; phylum Pseudomonadota; class Alphaproteobacteria; order Hyphomicrobiales; family Nitrobacteraceae; genus Bradyrhizobium; species Bradyrhizobium sp. A5. The sequence goes on from NZ_CP148990.1 coordinate 723,909, forward strand.
CCTACGCGGCGGATGCGAAGAAGCACCGGTCGGGTCGATATTACAACACGAGTGCGGTGGCCCCGGCCGATGGGAGTGCCGGATCGGCGACGACGCAGGGGAGGCCCGCTTACGGGTCATCCGGACAGACGGTCGGTACGGTCACGGCGCCATCGATCGGAACGTACAATTGGCCGTCGGTGGGCGTGACCAACGCGGTCCCGACCTGGAGCAACACCAATCCGCGATGATGAGCGATCGCGCCGCTCGTCAGCCTTCCGCGCCGCCCTTCTCGATCCCGAACACGAGGCAGGTCGTCGTCGCGTGCGCGAGCAGCCGGCCCTTCGTATCGGTGATGCGCGCTTCGGCGGTGGCGACCCGGCGGCCGGCGTTCAGTACGCGACCTTCGGTGCGGATCGTGCCGCTGGCCTCGCTCATGCCGCGCACGAACGAGATCTTGAATTCCAGCGTCGTGTAGCCGGTGCCCGCCGGCAGCGTGGTCTGCACCGCAAGCCCCATCGCTGAATCCAGCAGGATCGCGGCATAGCCACCGTGCACCGAGCCGATCGGATTGTAATGACGCAGGCCCGGCACGCTATGGATCACGACAATTCCGGGCTCGGCCGTGCAGTCGAACGGCTCGACCGTCTGCATGATCGGCGGCTCGGGCAATTGCCGCGCGAAGATCGCGCGGACGAAATCAAGCCCCGGCATCGATGCCATGACGTCGATGGGCACGACACCGTACTCGATGGCCTTGCCGGATGTGTCGTCAATCATCGCTCGCCCCAGACTCTCGATAAGATGACAAAGATCATATGATGAGGGTGGCGAAGGAGTCAAAAGGCAGCTCTCGGCGCGACCAACCGGATCGCGCGCTGTTTCCGTCGAACGATCTCCGGGCTCAGGCGCCCCTGCCGGTCTGTTGACCGAACACGCAGCGCCATCCAGCCAGGCGCTCGGCCGGATGCTGGTTCATCCACTCGGCGAGCTGCGGCGCGCCCATCAGGCAGGACTGCATCGAAACGTTCGCGAACTCCGACGTGGTGACGATCTGCTCGTGACAATTCGCTGGCGAGGAAAGGCTGCACAGCACCGCGACGATCTTGATCACGCCAGATTTCCCACGTCGCCGCCGCCCGCGCGGCCGATCGACGCCGTATCCCGCCGTTCGCCGGCCGGGTCAGCCGGCGGAAAGATGCTGTCATAGATCGCGCGTGCCTCCTTGATGAGGCGAACACGCTCGCGTTCGGACTTCGAGACAAACTGAATAACCTGGCCCATGTCGGCTCCAATAGATCGGCAGATCCATCATCAAATGACGGAAATCATCTATTAGCATATGGGGTGCGGGCTTCGCGTTTGCCGCCGCTCAGGCAGTCACAAGGGATAAAATGCCCGTGACCGTACGACTACGGGTGGAATGAACACCGCGCAGATGCGCCATCCTCCTACGGCCGGTGCGTGCCGTTGCGGCATCGTAACGGAGTGTTGAGACCGGCAGCCAGGCCCCGATGCGGCACATTCTCGCCTGTGTGAAGTTATTGAATTGCTCATTGCTCGAGCCGTTCGACAACCGAACCGCCGACGCAATCGAGGGACCGCCTCGAAAGGACTAGCCATGACGAGAACGAAACGTTCTATTGCCGCGCTCATCGCCATCGGATTAGCGGCATCACCGTTCGCCGCAAGCGCGCAGACATCGGGAACGGGCGCACAAAACAGCACGCACAGCCCCCTCGGAGCGCCGGTACAACAAGGCACGATCGGGAGTTCCGGGCAGACTGTCGGGACGGTGACGGCGCCGTCGGTCGGAACGTCTACTCAGCCATCTGTCGGCGTCACCAACTCAGTCCCCACCTGGAATAACACCAATCCACCGGCCAGGTAGCGGCCGCGATTACTTGCTCACGCCGCCGGCGCGCGTTCCTTGCGTCCCGGCACTGCAGCCAGCAACTCGCGCGTATAGGCGTGCTCCGGCGCGGCGAACAGCTGCGCGGTCGGCTTCAGTTCGACGATTACGCCGCGCTGCATCACTGCGATGCGGTCGCAGATTTGGGCGGCGACGCGCAGATCGTGGGTGATGAACAGCATCGAGAGGCCAAGGCGCGCCTTGAGATCCTCGAGCAGCCTCAGGACCTGTGCCTGGACGGAGACGTCGAGCGCGGAGACGGCTTCGTCGGCGACGATGATCTCGGGCTCGAGCGCGAGAGCGCGCGCGATGCCGATGCGCTGGCGCTGGCCGCCGGAGAATTCGTGCGGGTAGCGGTCGAGCGCGCCGGCGTCCAGGCCAACCATCTTCAGGAGATCGCGGGCGCGGTCGAAGGCGACCTTCGGGTCGGTGCCGGCCGCGATCGGACCGTCGGCGATGATGTGACCGACCTTGCGCCGCGGGTTGAGCGAGGCGAACGGGTCCTGGAAGATCATCTGGATACGATGACGTTCGGCGCGCAGCGCCTTGCCGAGAGTGAGGTGAGATCGGTCTCGCCGATCCGCACCGTGCCGCGGTCGGCCTCGATCAGCCGCATCACCAGACGCGCCACCGACGATTTGCCGGAGCCTGATTCGCCGACGAGGCCGAGCGTCTCGCCCTTGAGGATGTTGAAATTGACCTCGCGCGCGGCATCGACGCGGCGGTCCTTGCGAAACCAGCCGCCTGAGGTGACGTAGGTCTTGTCCAGCCCGATGACCTCGACGGCCCTGGCCTGGTCGTCTAGCGGCTGGCGTGCCGGCGGGTCTATCGATGGCACGGCGGCGAGGAGCGCCTTGGTGTAGTCGTGCTGCGGGTTGTTGAAGACGGTCGCGGCGGGGCCTTCCTCCACGACCTTGCCATGGCGGAGCACCACGACCTGGTCGGCGATGTCTGCGACGACCCCGAAATCATGGGTGATGAACATCACCGCCATGTTGCGGTTGCGCTGCAGGTTGCGGATCAGCTTGAGGATCTGCGCCTGCGTGGTGACATCGAGCGCGGTGGTCGGCTCGTCCGCGACCAATACGGCCGGCTCGAGTGCGAGCGCCATCGCGATCATGGCGCGCTGGCGCTGGCCGCCGGACAGCTGGTGCGGATAGGCGCGAACGATTCGTTCAGGGTCGGGCAGGCCGACCTCGCGCGCCAGCGACAATGCCTTGGCGCGCCGCTCTCTCGGCGTCAGCAGGCCGTGGGCCTCGAACATTTCCGCCATCTGGTCGCCGATCCGCATCAACGGATTGAGCGCGGTCATCGGCTCCTGGAAGATCATCGCGAGCCTGCGGCCACGCAAATCGCGCCAGCCGTCCTCGTCGAGCTTGAGCAGGTCGCGGCCCTCGAACATGATCTCGCCGGAGGTGGTGGAGACCGTGTCGGGCAACAGGCCCATCAGCGCATGCGCGCACATCGATTTGCCGGAACCGGACTCGCCGACGACGCAGACGATCTTGCCGGCCCTCAGGTCGAGCGAGATGCCGTCGACCGCGAAGGGACGTTCGGCACCCCTGGGCAGCGCGATCTGCAGATTTTTGATTGAAACGGTGGCTGGCGCGGCCATGGTCAACGCCCCTCGCGCGACAGGCGCGGATTGAGCGCGTCGTTGAGGCCCTCGCCGATCAGGTTGAGGCCGAGCACCGAGATCAGGATGGCGACGCCGGGAAACACGGTGATCCACCAGGCCTGGCGGATCACGGTGCGGCCGGCGCCGACCATGTAGCCCCAGGAGATCAGATTGGGATCGCCGAGGCCGAGGAAGGCCAGCGAGGATTCCAGCAGGATCGCGGTCGCCACCATCAGCGAGGCCAGCACGATTACCGGCGACAGCGCGTTGGGCAGGATCTCACGCAGGATGATCCAGGTGTTGCTCTGGCCGGTGACGACGGCGGCCTGGACGTATTCGCGCGTGCGCAGCGACAGCACCTCGCCGCGGACGAGGCGGGCGACCGGCGGCCAGCTGACCACCGCGATCGAGGCGACGATGGAGTAGATCGACGGCTGCAGGATCGCGACCAGCACGATCGCCAGCGCGAAGCTCGGAATGGTCTGGAAGAACTCGGTGAAGCGCATCAGGGCGTCGTCGACCTTGCCGCCGAAATAGCCGGCCATGGCGCCGATCGGCACGCCGACGACCAGCGCCACCAGTGTGGAGACCAAGCCCACAAGCAGCGACACGCGTGCGCCAAAAATCATGCCGGCGAACACGTCGCGGCCGAGCGCATCGGTGCCGAGCGGCACGGTCGAGAGCGTGAAGGGCGGCAGGAACGGCCGCTGCACCATGCGCCAGGGCGAGTTCGGGAACAGCATCGGCCCGAACACCGCGACCGAGATCGCGAGCAGGAGAATGATGAGCCCGATGACGCCGCTCGGGCTCTTCAGCATCGATTTCCAGAACTGTTTCATGAGGCGAATTCGATGCGCGGATCGACCAGGCGATAGACCAGGTCGGTGATGAGGTTGAAGATCAGGACCATCGCCGAACAGATCACGAAGACGCCGAGCAACAGATTGTAGTCCCGCTGCAGCAGTGCGTCGTACATCAGACGCCCGATGCCGGGCCAGGCGAACACGGTCTCGGTGATGACGGCGCCGCCGATCAGCGTGCCCGAATGCACGCCGGCGAGCGTCACGACAGGCAGCAGCGCGTTTCGCAGCACGTGGCGGCGCTGGATCACTGCATCGGTGAGGCCCTTTGCACGCGCGGTCTTGACGAAGTCGAGCCGCTTGACCTCCAGCATCGAGGCGCGCGTCATGCGGGTGTAAGTCGCCATGAAGAACAGGCCGAGCGTCATTGCCGGCATGATCAGGTGCGCACCGACGTCGAGCGCGTGCGCGAAGCCGGTGAGGTTGGCGCCGACGGTCTCGTAGCCGAAGCTCGGCAGCCAATCCATCGTGACCGAGAACAGCAGGATGCCCATCAGCGCCACCCAGAAGATCGGCATGGCGTAGAAGATCAGCGCAAAGACGGTGATGGCGGTATCGAGAAACGTTCCGGCAAAGCGCGCGGCAAAGGTTCCGAACAGCACGCCGAGCATCAGCGAGATCGCGAACGCCGTCAGCGTCAGCAGCAGCGTCGCCGGCAGCCGCTCGGCGATCAGCTTCACGACCGGCGCCTGCTGACGGAAGGAGAAACCGAGGTCGAGGGTGACGACGCCCTTGACGTAAATGAAGAGCTGCTCGGGCAGCGGCTTGTCGAGACCGAACTTTTCCCGCAGTTGCTTGACGAAGACTTGGTCACTGGCGCCGGCCTCGCCAGCCATCACGACTGCGGGGTCGCCTGGCGCAAGGCGGATCAGGAAGAAATTGAGGACGACGATCGCGAGCAGGACGATCACGCCCTTCACGACACGCTGAGCGACGAAGGAGAGCATATTAGAGAGTCATACCGGTGGGGTGACCTGCAGCCGCGGAGGCGAGGGTGCTCTTAGAGCACCTCTTCCCGCGGGCGGGGAGAGGTGAAAGAGCAGGGCTCACTTGTCGAGCCATGCGTCCTTGAAGCCGTCATTGACGCCGATCCCGGTGGTGATCAGGTTCTTGACCTTGCAGCGGGTGATGGTCGGGAATTGCAGCTCGAGCATCCAGGCCACCGGCACGTCCTCGACGAGAATCTTCTGCGCCTTCTCGTAGATCTCCTTGCGCTTGGAGTCCGGCGTCGCGACGGCGCCATCGGCAAAGAGCTTGTCGATCTCGGGGTTGGAGTAACCCTCGACGTTGTTGAACACCTGGCCCTTGGCGATGTTGCTGGAGATGTAGTTGCGGCCGACGCCGAGCGCGGGGTCGCCGTACTGGTAGAGATAGGTGAAGGCGATGTCATAGTCCCAGTCGCCGATCTTCTGGTTGCCGCCGGCAACGTCGGTGGCGATGGTCTCGATGTTCATGCCGACGTCCATGAGGTTCTGCTTCACCGCTTCACCCCAGCGCTGCCAGGTCTCGCCATAGGCGAGCGGCAACAGGCGGATCTTCTCGCCCTTGTAGCCGGCTTCCTTCAGCAGGGCCTTGGCCTTGGCCGGATCATACGGATATTTCGGCACGTCGGCGGTGTAGTATTTGATGGCCGAAGATGAAGGGCCGGTCGCAACCTTGCCGAGCCCGTTCCAGATCACGTCCTTGGCGAAGTCACGGTCGATCGCATACATGATCGCCTGCCGCACCCGCTTGTCCGCGAGCGGACCCTGGCGGTTGTTCAACCACAGCCAGGCCAGCGGCGAGAAGAACTCCCAGCCGGCACCGGTGACGCAGGTGTCCTTCAGCTTGGACAGCCGCGGCACGTCGAAGTTCTCGACCGAGCCACCGGGCAGCACGTCGACTTTGCCGGTCTCGTAGGCCACCGAGCGCGCGGCAGCGTCGGGGATGATCTGCCAGTAGATCTCGTCGATATAGGGCTTGCCCTTCTCGTAATAGTTCGGGTTCTTGACCAAGCGGATGAACGAGCCCTTCTGCCATTCCTTGAACATGAAGGGGCCGGTGCCGACCGGCGCGTTGTTGTAAGGGTTGGTCTTGAAGTCGGTGCCTTCATAGAGATGCTTCGGCACCATCGGCATCGAGCCCACTTCGAAGATGCCGAGGAACGGGCCGAACGGCTGCTTCAGCGTGAACACCACCGTGTAGTCGTCCGGCGCCTCGACCTTGTCGACCTGCGCGAGGTTGGTGCGGGCGCGGGCGTGGGTCTGCTTCAGCATCTCGATCGAGAACAGCACGTCCGCGGCGGTGAAGGGCTTGCCGTCATGCCAGGTGACGCCCTTCCTGAGCTTGAAAGTATAGGTCCTGGCGTCCTCGCTGACGCTCCAGCTCTCGGCGAGCTCCGGCTGCGGCTCGAGCTTGGGGCTGTAGCGAAGCAGGCCCTCGAAGATGTTGCCTGACACCATCTGGGTCGGACCGTTCTGGATCATCGCAAGCATCAGGCCGGGCGGCTCGGGCTGGATCACCGCGTTGATCACACCCCCTGTTTTCGGCTCTTGCGCCAGTGCCGAGGCCGTGAGGCCGCAAGCCAGAAGGACACCAAGCAACACTCGTTTTGACATGTCGTATCTTTCTCAAGCGAGACCAGCCGCAAACGCTTCGCACGTCATGGCGCGCAAAGCTACGGCAGGCCCAGTCCCCGTCCGATATCGAGGCTCACACAGTCTCATTCGACGCCGCAAGATGAAAGTCTCGACAGCGTTCGCACAAAAAATGTACAGCGCGTCCTGTTTTCCCTTGATTCATGATCTTGCCGCGGAGACAAGTCGGCCATGGACAATGCCACACGCTCCGAACGGTCCCGCAACGCCGCGCTCGAGGCGGCGATCGCGATCATCGCGCGTGACGGGCCCGGCCGGTTGACGCTCGATGCGATCGCGCGCGAGAGCGGCCTGAGCAAGGGCGGCGTGATGCATCAGTTCCGCACCAAGGAGGCGGTGCTCAAGGCGTTGCTCGATCGGCAGATGGCGCATTTCGAGGAGTTTTCGAACGATTATCACGCCAAAGTGGGCGCGACGTCTGTGAACCCCGAACTTGCCACCCAGCTTGCGACCGTGCGGGAAGCCGCCAGTGCGCCGAATTCGGCGGCGCTGGCGCTGGTTGCGGCCATGGTCGAAAATCCGGAGTTGATGTCGCTGCCGCGCGAGCGCGAGATGAAGCGTGTTGCGGCGATCAAGGCCGAGGCGGCCGATCCCGATCTGGCGCTGTTGCGCTGGGCGGCGGCGAGGGGCCTGCTGCTGAGCGGCCTGTTCGGCATGTCTCCGCTCAGCAAGGGGGAGCATGATCGGCTGTTTTCGCGTCTGCTCGACGACAAGCAGTGGACCGGCCTCGAACAGCCGGCTGACCCGCGCGCCGCGAAATCGGGCGCAGCGAAGGCCGCGCCCCCGCGCAAGCGCAGCTGATTCATCGTTAACGAATTCCTGCCAGCGACTGCCCAAATCCGCGCCTGCGGCCAAATGCGCCACGGGGCCATTTTCGTATTTTACAAACCGTCTAGTTGGTTTACAAGCGGAGGCACTGACGGCCCGAGGCTTCTGACATCGCGCCGGACGACGCCTTGCAGCGGCCCCGAAGCCGATGCAGGCGAAAGCGAAGTAGGGCGCGGCTTCAGGACGTCCGCAGCGCCCGCTGCAATTCGGCAAGCGCCTCGACGAGTTGCTCACGGTGCGCGATGTCGTCCTTGGGGAGGGCGGCGACGCTGCCCGCGAGCTCGCGCAGGATGCCGGCGAGCAGGCCGAAATTGAGGTGCAGATGCACCGATTTGCGTTCGTCTGTCGCGCCCGGGTGCTGCAGCACCAGCGCAACGCCGCTGCCGTCGAGACGCGCCTCGAACCGCGATGAATGCTCGAACGTGCCGACATAGAACTTGTCGGGATATTCGAGCGCGATCTCTGCCTTGTCGGGAACCGGCTTGGACATGTCAGCCTCATCAATATCACGTCATTCTGGCCGGGAAAGAGCCGGGCCGCCTTGCGATAGGTCAGAGGCGGATCCGCTACGAGTTTGATCCGGATCAAAGCCTGGCCGCCGCTGCTGCGATCTGATGTTGAAACGCGTCAAGCTTCGCGTTCCCGGTCAAGTGCGAGTGCGTCGGCGATGGATGTCCTTTCCAGCCTCCCCGAAACGGATTCAGATTCAGACGACCTCGCCATCCCCCCCGCGGACGAGGCCGCGGCGCGCTGTGCGCAACTGCTTCGCGATGCCGGCCTCCGGCCCACGCGTCATCGTCTGGCGCTCGCCCGGATGCTGCTGCTCGGCGATCACCGTCACGTCACCGCGGAAGGCCTCTATGACGAGGCGATGGCCGCCAATCTGCGACTGTCGCTCGCGACCGTCTACAACACGCTGAACCAGTTCACCGATGCTGGTCTGCTGCGCCGGATCGCCGCCGACGGGATCAAGTCGTTCTTCGACACCGATACATCGGTGCATCCGCACTTCTATCTGGAGGGTGAGGATATCCTGGTCGACGTCGCCGGCGGGCTCGCCTTCACCAAGGTGCCGGCCGCGCTTCCCGGACACGAGATCACGCGGCTCGACGTCATCGTCCATTTGCGGCGGAAGCGCCTGATGTAGCCGGGGCATGACGGTCGTCTACCGCAACCCCGCGCGCCGGAACCCCTCCAGATAGTGCTCGCGATCGGCTTCATTGGCCCACGGCAGCTGCGTCGCGATCCAGTGCAGCGAGATGTTGGGCTGGGTGCGACGGAGTTCGCCCAGCGCCGTCTCCGCGAGCAGGCTGTCGCCGGTCATGCCGGCGGACACCGCAAGCACGCGATAGGCGCCGGTGAGGTCGCCGCGGTGGCGGATCGCCTCGCGCGCCAGCGCGATCGCTTCGAGGTAGCGCTGCTCGGTGAAGCGCGCATAGCCGGCGATGCCGTGATAGATCGCCAGCGACGGATCGCGCGGCGAGAGCCGGATCGCCCGTTGTGCCGCCTCGAACGATTCTGCGGATCGTCCGGCATAGGACAGCGCCAGCGCGTAATAGCCCTGCGCCAGCGAGAAGTTCGGGTTGAGCGCGAGCGCCTGCTCGAACTCGGAGAGCGCGTCCGCAAGCCTGCGCGTCGAAAAGCAGACGCTGCCGAGCGCGGCATGCGCCCAGGCATCTTCGTGGTCGCAGCGCACCGCGGCGAGCGCGGCGGCCTCCGCCACCGGCGCGATCGCGGCAAGCTCGGCCCAGCCGAGATGCACGCCGAACATGTGATTCGCCGCCAGCACCGCCAGCGCCTGGCCGTAGTCCGGATCGATCGCGATGGCGCGCTCGAGCAGCGCTTGCGCCGCTCCATGATCCTGCCGCGTCACGCGCCAGTAGTGCGACAGCGCGCGCATCAGCAGGTCCCACGCGTCGAGGCTCGCGGGTGGCTTGCGATGGCTGCGGAAATTCTCCGCCGCATGGATCTGCGGCTCAATTGCCGCGGCGATCGCGTTGGTGATCTCGTCCTGCACGGCGAAGACGTCGACGAGTTCGCGGTCGTAGCGTTCGGCCCAGAGATGGCCGCCGGTGGTAGCGTCGTTGAGCTGCGCGGTGATGCGCACGCGGTTGTCGGCCTTGCGCACGCTGCCCTCGACGACGTAGCGGACCCCGAGCTCCTCGGCGATCTGCCTGATGTGGACCGCGCGTCCCTTGTAGGTGAAGGACGAGTTGCGGGCGATCACCATGAACCAGCGCTGCTTGGACAGCGCGGTGAGGATGTCTTCGCTGATCCCGTCGCCGAAATATTCCTGCGCGGGATCGCCGCTCATGTTTTCGAAGGCGAGCACTGCGATTCCCGGGCGGTCCGTCGCGATGCGCGCCGGGGGAGGGGCGGGTTCGGCTGGCGCGAGCGTGAGGGCCGCTTCCTCCCGGACGTCGCCGACGAAACGAAAGCCCTTGCGCGGGATGGTCTTGATCAGCCGCTGAGTCGCGCCGTCGTCGCCGAGCGCCTTGCGCGCCGCGTTGATCCGGCTGTTCAGCGCTGAATCCGAGACGATGCGATCGCTCCAGATCTGGCTGATCAGGTCATCCTTGCTGACCACTCGGGCGCGCTGCGCGACCAGATAGAGCAGGAGATCGAACACTTGCGGCTGCAACGGCACGGCTGCGCCGCCGCAGGTGAGCTCCCGCAGGTCGCCGTCGAGCACGTTGTTTTCAAAGAGAAATCGCACGTTTCCGTCGTCTCAAGCAAAAATCAAAGTCGTCTCAGGCGAAAATCAACCGTCCGCGAAAGCCTGGGGCCGTCCGATCCGGCATGGTGCGAAGACCAAACAGTGCCGATGCCTCGGCACAACGGAGCGTCTTATGACCCAACTTGATCACCATGTTCATTCCATCGGCCCGGAGGTTGCGGGCTCTCGTATTTTCAAGTTCATCGCCTTTCTGTACGGAATTGCGGCATATCTCGTGTTTTTCGTCACCATTCTCTACGCCATCGGCTTCGTCATGGGGCTGGTGGTGCCGAAGACCATCGACACCGGAACCGACACGCCGGCGGCTGAAGCCGTCATCGTCAATCTGCTGCTGATGACGCTGTTCGCCGTTCAGCACAGCGTGATGGCGCGCCAGCGCTTCAAGGCGTGGTGGACGCAGTTCGTGCCCAAGCCGGTCGAGCGGAGCACCTATGTGCTGTTCGCGAGCCTGTCATTGCTGCTCCTGTTCTGGCAGTGGCGCCCGATGCCCACGGTCATATGGGATGTCGGAAACCCCGATCTCGCCGTGACGCTGGTCACGCTCTCCTTCGCGGGCTGGGTGCTGGTGTTCACCTCGTCCTACATGATCAACCACTTCGAGTTGTTCGGCCTGCATCAGGTGACCAACCATCTCATCGGCAAGGAGGCGGCGCCGACACGCTTCAAGACGCCGATGCTCTACAATTTCGTGCGTCACCCGATCTATCTCGGCTTCATCATCGCGTTCTGGGCCGCGCCGGTCATGACCGCGGGCCATCTGCTGTTCGCGACCGTGACCACGATCTACATCTTCGTCGGCATCGCGCTGGAGGAGCACGACCTCGTCGAACTTTTCGGCGACGAGTACCGGCAGTACAAACAACGGGTGTCGATGCTTATTCCCTGGCGCAGGTCAGTATAGTTCGCGCGTCTTTCCGTCGCGTCCGCCGAAAGGAGGACGCGCGGCGGCGTTGAGGCGCGTAACTGATCTTGCCGGATTCCTCCTCCATCGTTTATCGGGGTGATTCCCCCTCACCCCGAAGCCTCTCCCCGCATCCCTCGTCGCCGCGATTTCGGCGAACAGGAGCGGGGAGAGGAATTCCAACCCTCATCAACGGAGACGACCAAATGAAACATGTCGGAAACTGCTTCTGTGGCGCGGTCACGATCGAGGTCACGGGCGAGCCGGCGGCGATGGGCTATTGCCATTGCCGTTCCTGCCGTTCGTGGTCGGGCGGACCGGTGAACGCCTTCAGCCTGTGGAAGCCCGAAGCCGTGCGCATCACCGAGGGTGCCCAGCACGTCGAGACCTTCGCCAAGACGCCGCTCAGCCAGCGCAAATACTGCAAGAAGTGCGGCGGTCATCTCATGACCAACCATCCGCCGCTCGACCTGATCGACGTCTTCTCCGCCACCATCCCCACGCTCGCCTTCACGCCCGGCGTCCACGTCAACTATTCCGAGACGGTGCTGCCGATGCGCGACGGCCTGCCGAAGTTGAAGGATTTTCCGGCCGAGTTCGGCGGCAGCGGCGAGATGATGCAGGAGTAGCATACACTACGTTCTTCCCTCTCCCCGCCAGCGGGGAGAGGGAGACAGTCTTCACCTCATGCCCGCGCGCCGAAACCCTTCGAGATAATGCGCGCGATCCTCGGCGCGCAGCATCGGCAGTTCGCGCGTGAGCCAGGCGAGCGAGAGGCCGGGCTGGGTACGTTGCAGGCCTTGCAGTGCGGACGCCGCCAGTTCAGGATCTCCCAACATGCCGGCGGCGGCGGTCAGCACGCGGTGGGCGCCCACGAAATCGGCGCGCTGCCGCATCGATTCACGCGCCATCTGCACGCTCGCCTCGTAATTGCGGCCGATGAACTGCGCATAGGCCGCAACACCGCAATAGATCGCCGCGAGCGGATCGCGCGGGCTGAGCCGCAGCGCGCGGCGCGCGGCCACATCGCCGTCCTGCCATCGTCCCGCGTAGCACAGCGTCACGCCATAGAAGGCGTGCGCCATCGCAAAATTCGGATTGAGCGTCAGCGTCAGTTCGAACTCCGCCAGCGCGTCGTCGAAGCGGCGGCGGAATAGATAGGTATAGGCGAGGCCGTGATGGGCCCAGGCGTCCTCGCGATCGGCCTCCACCGCCGCAAGCGCTGCCCGTTCGGCGACCGGTACGGTCGCGGCCATGTCGGCCCAGCCCATATGCGCGCCGAAGATATGGCTGGTCGCGAGCAGGCCCAGCGCCTTGCCATAGGCCGGATCGATCGCGGTCGCCTGTTCGAGCAATGCCTGCGCGGCGGCATTGTCCTCGCGCGTGATACGCCAGTAATGCGACAGCGCGCGCATCACCAGGTCCCAGGCATCCAGGCTGCCGGGAGGCTTCTGCTGGGCGCGAAAGCTTTCGGCGGCGTAGAGCTGCGGCTCGATCGCGGCGATGATCGCTTCGGTGATCTCGTCCTGCACGGCAAAGATGTCGGCGAGCTCGCGGTCGTAGCGCTCGGCCCAGAGATGGCTGCCGGTCGAGACGTCGTTGAGTTGGGCCGAGATGCGCACGCGATCGCCGCTCCGTCGCACGCTGCCTTCGAGCACATAGCGAACGCCGAGCTCGCGCGCGACCTCGTGGATGTGCACCGCGCGCCCCTTGTAGATGAAGGAGGAGTTGCGCGCGACGACGAAGAACCAGCGCAGCTTCGACAGCGCGGTAATGATGTCCTCGCTGATGCCGTCGGAGAAATAGTCCTGCTCGCGGTCGCCGCTCATATTGGTGAAGGGCAGCACCGCGATCGCAGGCCGGTCCGGCAGCGCGAGCGCCTGCGGCGCCTGGGCGAGGCGGCCGAGCTCCGGTGGCACCGCGCCGAGCTGCGTCTGGACATCGCCGACGAAGCGAAAGCCCTTGCGTGCGATGGTGCGGATCAGCGCCTGGTTCGCGCCATTGTCGCCGATCGCCTTGCGCGCCGCGTTGATCCGGCTGGTGAGGGTGGATTCCGAGACGCTGCGTCCGTGCCAGATCTTGTCGATCAGCTCGTCCTTGCTGACCACCCGGTCGCGGTTTTCCATGAGGTGGACGACCAGGTCGAAAACCTGCGGCTCTACGGCCACGGGAACCTGCTCGCGGCTCAGCTCGCGCCGATCGGTATCGAGAAGGTGGTCCCGGAACATGAACTGCACGTCGAAAACTCAGTCCTCACAACGACATCAGGCAATGATGAAATCAAAATGGTCTTTGACTTGTAGTCTGTGAGTCCACCGAGCGGTCGACCGGGTTCACCACGATCGCGTGATGGCAGCCATGCCGTTTTCGGGGAGGAATACAACCTCGGCGAGAATGCGACGATGTGAGGCGGATTATTTGCCTCGTCATTCCGGGCTCGCGCCAAATGGCGCGCCCCGGAATGACGGGAGTAACGGGCTTTGTCCATTGCCGAACACCGTCGCTTGCGTAAGCTGCGCCCACATAAAAACGCCAACCACAAAGAAACGCCCATGCCCGCTTTTCCCGCCTCGACCACCGTGATCGACTCCATGCTGTTCCGCGACGCATTCGGTACGCCCGAGATGCGCGCGGTGTTTTCCGACGTCGCGCTGGTCGGGCGCTATGCCGAGGTCGAGGTCGCGCTGGCGAAGGCGGAAGCAAGGTGCGGTGTGATCCCGCAGGACGCCGCCGAGCAGATCGCGGCGCGGACGGACGTCTCCGCGCTCGATTTCGACCTGTTGCGGCAGGAGACCGACATCGTCGGCTATCCGATCCTTCCTTTGGTGCATCAGATGGTGAAGCAATGCGGCGAGGCCGGCCGCTACGTGCATTGGGGCGCGACCACGCAGGACATCATGGATACCGCGGTGGTCCTGCAATTGCGCGCGGGGCTCGAACTCGTCGAGCGCGACATCAGCGAGCTGCGAAAAGTCCTCGCGGACCTCTCGAAGCGCTATCGCGACACGCCGATGGCCGGCCGCACTCATCTCCAGCAGGCGCTGCCGGTGACCTTCGGTTACAAGACCGCGATCTGGCTCGCGATGTTCGATCGCCATGCCGAGCGTCTGGCGCAATTGAAGCCGCGCGTTCTGGTCGGCCAGTTCGCCGGCGCCGCCGGTACGCTCGCCTCGCTCGGCAACAAGGGGTTCGAGGTGCAGGAGGCGCTTTGCGCCGAGCTGAAGCTCGGCGTTCCCGCCTCGACCTGGCACGTCGCCCGCGACGGCTTCGCCGAGGCGGTCAATTTTCTCGCGCTCGTCACCGGCTCGCTCGGCAAGATCGCGCTCGACATCATGATCATGGCCTCCACCGAGTTCGCCGAGGTCTACGAGCCCTTCGTCAAGGGCCGCGGCGCGTCCTCGACCATGCCGCAGAAGCGCAACCCGATCTCCTCGGAGTTGATGCTCGCAGCAAGCAAGGCGGTGCGCCAGCACGCCGGCCTGATGCTGGATGCCATGGTGCAGGATTTCGAGCGCGCCACCGGACCCTGGCACGCCGAATGGATGGCGATCCCCGAAAGCTTCGTGCTCTCCGCCGGCGCGCTGCACCAGGCGAAGTTCGCGCTCGCCGGCCTCATCGTGGACGAGGCGAAGATGAACGACAATCTCGGCATCAGCCGCGGCCTGATCGTGGCCGAGGCGGTCATGATGGGGCTGGCGCCCCAGATCGGGCGGCAGGAGGCGCATGACGTGGTCTATGATGCCTGCCGGCTCGCCAACGAGAAAGGTCTGACGCTGGCGGACGCGCTCTCGTCCGACTCCCGCGTTTCGACCCGCATCGACCGCGCCACGATCGATGCGCTGACTTCACCGAAAAATTACCTCGGCCTTGCGCCCGCCATGGTCGATCGGGTGCTGAAATCGGCAACGCGTTGAAAACCAAAATGCGCGAAATTGCGTATCTTTCATATTTCGCAAGGTGCTCGCGCACTTGTGTCTCGCGATGCTAGACTTAGATTGAACGGAAGATTTCGGCAGAGGATCCCGCATGACTGACCACCGCAATTCCGCCACTCCCATTGATCCCGTGAAACTCGACCGGCTGGCTGAGGTCGCGGTGAAGGTGGGCCTGGGCTTGCGGCCGGGACAGGATCTGCTCTTGACGGCGCCCGCCATCGCGCTGCCGCTGGTGCGGCGGATCGCCGTTCACGCCTACAAGGCCGGCGCCGGCATCGTGACGCCGATCCTGTCGGATGAGGAGATGACGCTGGCGCGCTATCGCCACGGCCACGACGACAGCTTTGATCGGGCCGCCAACTGGCTCTACGAGGGCATGGCGAAAGCGTTCTCGAACAATACCGCGCGGCTTGCGATCGTCGGCGACAATCCGATGCTGTTGTCGGGTGAAGATGCTTCCAAGGTCGCGCGCGCCAGCAAGGCAAATTCCATCGCCTATCAGCCGGCGTTGGAGAAGATTGTCAATTTCGATACCAACTGGAACATCATCGCCTATCCGAGCGCAGCGTGGGCCAAGCTGGTGTTTCCCAACGATCAGGAAGAGGTCGCGATCGGCAAGCTCGCGGACGCGATTTTCGCCGCGTCCCGCGTCGATCGCGAGGACGCCACGGCCAATTGGGCGAGTCACAATGCGGTGCTGCGCGAGCGCACCAACTGGCTCAACGGCCAGCGTTTCCGCGCGCTGCAGTACTCGGGACCGGGGACCGACCTCACCATCGGGCTCGCCGACGGCCATGAATGGGAAGGCGGCGCCTCGCTGTCCAAGAACGGTATCAGCTGCAACGCCAACATCCCGACCGAAGAGGTCTTCACCACGCCGCATTGCCGGCGCGTCTACGGACATGTCGTAAGTTCGAAGCCGCTGTCCTACCAGGGCACGCTGATCGACAACATCGCGGTGCGCTTCGAGGACGGCAGGATCGTCGATGCCAAGGCCTCGCGCGGCGCGGAGGTGCTGAACAAGGTGCTCGACACCGACGAGGGCGCGCGGCGGCTCGGCGAAGTGGCGCTGGTACCGCATTCCTCGCCGATCTCGCAGAGCGGGCTGTTGTTCTACAACACGCTGTTCGACGAGAACGCGGCCTCGCACATTGCGCTCGGTCAGTGCTATTCGAAGTGCTTCGTCAACGGCGCCCAGCTGACGCCGCAACAGATCGCGGCCCAAGGCGGCAACCAGAGCCTGATCCATATCGACTGGATGATCGGCTCGTCCGAGACCGACATCGACGGCATTCTGGCCGACGGCAGCAAGGTGCCGGTGTTCCGCAAGGGCGAGTGGGCAAAGTAGAATTCTCTCTCACGCCGCTGCGTTGCGCAGCATCGGATTGTTGTCGACGCTGAAGCGGTTGAACAGCGTCGTGAACGGGCAGCCGTCGGTCGCCCGCACGATGGCGTCGGACGCGGCGACCGCCTCATAAAGCGCACGGACGGGATCGTCCGCCTCCGGCAGGTCGAGACCCCTGCGGATTTCCTCGCGGGCCTCGTTGACCTCGTCCTCGTCGTCGAGTGTCGCCTCCAGCGCATTCGCTGCGCGCCGCATTTCCTCAAGATCGCCTCCGGCGGAGAATTTGAGAATATCCAGCCAATAGGGACGGGCTGCGACGAGCTGAACGAACGCCTCGAACGTATCGGCGATAATGCCTGCGCGGCCTTCCGATGAGACGTAGAGCACATTCTGCGACGGCAGCAGCACGAACGCGCCGCCGGCGCCGTCACTGCCGATCTGCCGGGGGCTCTCGACGCCGTCGATGGTGAACCAGGGCTCCTCGTCCGGCGCGAAAGTTACGTCGAGGCTGCCGAGCCAGGCGACGACCTCGTCATTGGCTGCCAGAACCTCTGGGGTAAGGGGCATCGGCATGGCTCCTTCGATGGTCACGTCCGCGCACTTTGTCGCACCCCGGAAAAGATGGGTTCATGTGCGCGAATTTGCAGGGGAATCGCGACGTTAACCGCTTCGCATCTGCAACTTGCGGCTGATTGTCGGGGCCTGCGTAAGAAAGAATTAAAAACCGGCTACTAGCGTTCCCAACATCTTTTGAACAATCCGGGCCGAGACCCGGTCAGTCATATTATATTTCCTGGGGAAGTAGATGTCGCGCGCATTGATTGAAATCGGTAGCTGCAATGTGGACCTGGAGCTGCGGCCGATCGAACCGTCCTGGATCATCGAGGGCAACCCGGTATCGCGCTCGCACATCCTGTCCACCAGCGATGACGGCACCGCCTCGACCATCATCTGGCAGTGCACCGAGGGTCGCTTCAACTGGTATTACGACATCGACGAGACGATCATGATCATGGAAGGATCGATCGTGCTCGAGAGCGACGGCATGCCGCCGAAGCGCTACGGACCCGGCGACGTCATTTTCTTCCGCGACGGCGCGCATGCCAAATGGCATGTCGAAGGCCACGTCAAGAAGATCGCTTTCTGCCGCAAGACCAATCCCGTCGTGATCGGCTTCATGATCCGCGTCGTCAACAGGCTCAAGCGGATGTTCGTCTCCGCCGGCGAGCGCCGCCCGGCCTCGCTGCTTGGCGCAGGCTAGTCGTTTTCAGGTTTCAAGGACGCTTCCCAGCGGGCTACGACGAAGAGGGGGCGGGATCAACATCCCGGCCCCTCTTCTCGTCATGACGGCAAGTCTTGTTACGACATCAAGTCCTGTCACGACGGCAAGTCGAGCTGGTAGACATCGGTCGCGGTCTGCGAGAACAGCGCGGTCTTCTCGGCTTCGCTCAAGGGCGCGGCGATACGCTTGAAGGCGTTGAAGATCACCTGGTAGCTGCACTGGCCCTTGTCCGGCGGAAAATTGCTTTCGAACATCGCGCGTTCCGGGCCGAAGGCCTCGATGCAGGTCTCGATATAGGGCCGCCAGGCGGCGGCAAGCTGCTCCGATGACGGCGGCGTCTTGCGCAAATGAAAGTCGTAGCCGAGCAGGCACATCGCGAGCCCGCCGAGCTTGACGACGACGTTCTCGCACCTCGCGATCTCCTGGATCGACGCGCGCCACTGCGGAAACACCTCCTCGCGCCGCCCTGCAAAGCGGCCGATTCCGGCCGGGCCGCCGCAATGGTCGAGCACGATTTTGGTGTCGGGGAAGGCGCGCGCGAGCTCGGTCAGCTCGCCGATCTGCGGATGGAAAAGCCAGGCATCGAAGCTGAGATTCAGCGGCGCAAGGCAGGCAAAGCCCTTGCGGAAGGTCGGGTCCCGCAACAGTCCCCTTGGCCGGTTCGCATACATGCCGGCGACGGCAGGGTCTTCGTCCCAGGCCGAGGAATGCCTGATGCCGCGGAAGCGGCCGTTGCCGGCCGCGATCTCCGCCTCCAGCACCGGCTTGGCGGCGTCGCCCAGCAGCAGATTGGCGTGGCTGACGATTCCGGCACAGATCGCGGCCGTGCCGTAGCCGCCGCTTGCGCTCATCGCGGCAACGCCGTTGGCGAACTCGACCTCGCCGACGGGCCGGAATGCCTCGGGGCCGTGCGCGCGGTACATCGAGCGGCAGTCGACATAGACGGTGGCAATAATGTTGTGGCCGGAGGCGATGTCGGCCGCCATCTCCTCGATCAGGTAGCGGTGCCCGCGGTTCCAGAGATGGTGATGGGGATCGACGATCCGCCGTGCCGGATCGATGATCTCCTCCTGATGTTGCGCGAGCCAGTCCTCGCGCGGTTCGACGAATAGCCCGCTGGTGTTGGCAGGCAGACCGCTTGCAGCCATCGGTGTTCGCTCCCTCTATGTTTTTTGTGGCGGGAGCCTAGCACCTGATGTCTCCACGCAGCAGCGCGCGTTGCGCAACCGCGCCCGTCATCGCAAGCGTATCGGCGCTGTCGTCAGTCCTTGCGCCGCTTCGCCCTGACATCGACCACCAGCCGCCAATCGGTTGCGGCGGCAGGCTTGACCTCGCCGAGCCAGTGGAAGGAATCCTCGGTGATTTCCGTAAAGCTCCAGCGCGTCAGGTCGCCAGCCTCGGTCGTGCCCTCCTGCACGATGTCCTCGCCGCGCGGACGACCGATCTGCTGGCGGAACACGCTGCGTGCGGGGTCGAACCAGGAAATCCGCCACGCGGAAATGGTGGGATCGTAGACGCGCAGCGTCGTGCCGTACCAATTGCCGGCGATCGGGAAGGTCGGGCTGCCTGCGGCGCGAGGAATGATCCAGACGTCCTGCACGGCTCGGCCCTCCAGCACCCAGCCGAAATGGATTTCGCCGGGCGCGGTGTGTGTCGTTGCACCGGGCCCATGGGCGGTGACCTCGGCATCCCAGTCGCCGACGAAGCGGCCATAAAGCTGAAGCGCCGCCGCGTGCTCGGGATTCTGTCCATCCGCGTGCAACAATCTCGCAAGGTCGGTCATGTCGATCTCCCGTCGCAAGGAGATCAGCACGAAGGAACCGCAGGTGACTTGGAGAAAATTGCGCGTCAGACGCCGTCGAGGACGATCACCGTCGGCGTCGTCGGCAGCGCATCGCGCGACATCCGGAAGGAACGCTTGCTGCGGCGGTCGATCTCGAACTGCTGGCCGATGCCGCGCAGGAAATCGTCGAGCGGGGTCGCGAAGCGGTGCATCGGCAGCACCACGGAAGCACGCAGCCGCTTGGTGATCTCGGCGACGCCGCCTAGCGACATGGTGTAGGTGCCGTCGATCGGCACCATCACGATGTCGAGCCGCCCGATCTGGGCGAAGTGGCTGTCGTCGAGCTTGTGGTGGAGATGGCCGAGATGACCGATGCAGAGGCCCGCAACTTCGAAGATGAAGATCGAATTGCCGTCGCGGATCATGTCGGCGCCGGCATCGTCGCCGAAATAGCGGCGGATATCGGTGGTGACGTTACGGACGAAGGTGTCGCCGATGCGCTCCGAGACGATGGCCGGCTTGCCGTCCTCGCTCCAGCCATGCAGCACATGGGGAATGCGCTTGTCGGGAAACAGCGTGTAGTGGGTGCTGTGCGCGCGGTTCATCGTGGCGACATCGGGCAGCCGGCCGACCTGATAGGCGCCGCTATAGTCGGTGGCGATGCGCAGGCCGCCGGGCGTGTCGATGTAATAGGTGGAATGGCCGGCATAGGTGATTTGGACCTCGGCCGCGGCTGCCGCCTGACGGAACGCCACCGACGTGACGCGAGGCGCCGCGTTGGCCATCGCCAGGCATTCGCTGCGCTGGGGCTGCTGGGCGAGAGCAGGTGAGAGGTGCGCGCCGAACAGCGCCAGGACCGCCGAAACCAATCGCCACATGAAACCGTCCCCAATGACGCCCAGTGGAAAGTCTAGCGTGCAATGCAGCGCGCGGCCAATAGGATGTGATCAACAGCGCGTCAGTGTCGCAGCCCTTTAATCGCGCTTTGGACTGAACTTCCAGGTGATGGCGACGAGACCGGCGGTGATCAGGCCGCTGATGAGGCCGGCCAGCGGCAACGCGAGCAGCAGGGCGGCGGTGGCAGCCCAGCCGATCGAGGAGAAGGCCTCGGCGAAGGTCGCGAGCCGCGACGAGGTCTGGCGGCGACGGAATTGGCTGCGCCGGGCCTGCACCCGGAACCAGAGCTGGATCGCGGTCGCGGAGGCCGCGCTGATGATGACGGCACAGGCGCTGACGGCTGCCTGGAATGGCGACGCGAATGCCAGGGCGGCAATCAGCGGGCAGAAGATCACGGCGATCGCGATCAGCACCACCTCGATCTTGGCGCGGATGACGCTGGACGGTGTCAGCGGCGCGGTTGCGACCAGGTCAGGCGCGTCCTCGCCCGAGATCGTCAGCCAAGCGAGGCCGCCGGCGAGTTGTCCTGCCGCCATGACGATAACAGGCGTGATCAATGTCAGCGCCGCGGAGCTGTCGGCGAAGCTGCGCCACAGCAGCAACGCCGGCGGCACCAGATAAAGTAGCTGCATCAGGGTTTGCGAGACCAGCCAGGGATCGCGCCACAACAGGGTGAATTCCTTCCGCCGCAGCGCCGTTTGCCGCGATCCGCTTCGGAATGGGCGTTCCTTTGCGCGCTTGCTGCCGGATCTGCCGTAGGCGGCCGCATCAATCGCGGTGTTGGCGAAGCGGCCCGAGAACATCGCCATGACGCTTCCGAGCAGCACAAGGCCGAGCGCGAGGAGCAGCAGCAGCGCCTCGGTGTCGCCCAAGGCCGCCCGCGCCGGCCACCACCAGATGCTGTCGACATCAGGAGCGTGTTCGGCAAAGGTGCCTGATGTCAGGATGGTGATGCGCGACAGCGTGCCATAGGACATGATCGCGGCGACCTGTAGCGCAATCACGAAGCCGGCGCCGATGATCGCGGCGAGGATCTGGGCCACGAAGCGCGTCCGCGCCGGGCCGATCAGGCGGAACATTAGGATGGTGACTGCAATCGCGACCGCCGCGGCCGACAGGCCCATGGCGACGACGACGCCGAACGCCGCAAGCCAGCGCGCGCCGCCGCTGAACACGAGCACGTCGATGAAAGGTGTCGAGAACAGCAGCGCCAGCACCGTGACGGTGAGTGCGATCGCGGCGATGCGCACCGAGAACAGATTGGCCAGCGTCGCCGGCGAGGACATGATGAGGTCGAGATCGGCGCGGGCGTAAAACACCCGCGTCACCGATTCGATCGCCTGCGACAGCATCAGCGTCCAGGCCAGGAAGATCGTCGCCGAGATCACGATCAGCGAGGATTTGTCGAGCGGCAACTGCAGATCGGCGAAGCGGCCGATCACGGCCCAGGCCGGCAGATGCAGCAGGGCCGCGAAGGACAGCAGGCCGATCACGGCAGCACGCGCCCGCTTGCGCCGGCCGCCGGTCATCATCGCGAACCATTCGCGCCAGGCGAGGCGCAACTCGTGGCGCGCAAACCAGGAGAGCGCGGTCGCCGAGCTCATGCGGCTTCCTGGAGCGTCACCAGTGCGATGAAGAGATCTTCCAGGCTGGTGTCGGCATGGCCGTTCTGCTGGCGCAATTCGGTGAGCGTCCCTTCCGCGACCAGGCGGCCCGAGGCGATCACGCCGATGCGGTCGGCCATGCGCTCGGCAACCTCGAGAATATGCGTCGTCATGATGATGGTGCAGCCCGCCTGAACGCGTTCGCTCAGCAGGCCCTTCACGTGACGGGCAGAGACCGCATCGAGTCCGGTCAGCGGCTCGTCGAGAATGATCAGGCGGGGATCGTGCACCAGCGCGCCGGCGAGAGCGACCTTCTGGCGCATGCCCTTGGAGAAGCCCTCGCAGCGTTCGTGCCGGTGCGGCGCGAGCCCGAGCGAGCTGAGCAGCTCCTGTGCGACCGGCTCCGAGATGGATGGCGCGATGCCCCAGAGGCCGGCGACGAATTCGAGATATTCGAGCGGCGTGAGCTTGTCGTAGATCATCGGCTCATCGGAGACCCACGCCATCACCTGCTTGGCGGCGACGGGATTTGCGAGCGCATCGATGCCGAAGATCGAGACCGCGCCGGCATCGGGCCTGAGCAGGCCTGCAACCATGCGTAAAGTGGTGGTCTTGCCGGCACCGTTGGGGCCAACCAGCGCGTAGAATTCGCCGGCGTGAATGGTGAGATCGAGGCTATCGACCGCCAAACGGTCAAAACGCTTCGTTAACCCTTGGACCTCGAGCGCCGAGTTGTCCGGCTTCATGACGGCCACACCTTGCGGTTTTGCATCGCTCGCGACCATGCCCCGAAGATGTTTCGGCACCGTGAATCGTGCTGCTGCAAATTCCGCCATCCGCCTTGGACTAAAGGCAAGTCACCGTTTGTTGACAGCGCGTGGCGGTTCAGGCTGAATTGCGCCGGGACAAATGGAGCTAACGCGGCGAAACGACCGCGTAGCGACTGGACACAAGATGCGGCAAGGCGGTCACGAAGAACCGCTGGTTGCATCGGGAGGATGCGCGGCAATGCTGGATTTCGTTCAGCAGCTGGTCAGCGGAGTTGCGCTCGGCTGCGTTTACGGCCTGATCGCGCTCGGCTTCGTGCTCGTCTACAAGGCCACCGAGGTCGTCAATTTCGCCCAGGGCGATCTGATGATGCTGGGCGGCTTCTTCGCCTTCACCTTCATCGGCATGATGGGCCTGAACTACTGGATCGGCTTTGCCGGTGCGGTGGCGGCGATGGCGCTGTTCGGCATGCTGGCGGAGCGCGTGGTGGTGCGACCGATCCTCGGCTATCCGCAGTTCTCCATCATCATGGCGACCATCGGGCTCGGCTACTTCCTGCGCTCGATCGCCGGCATGATCTGGGGCACCGACGATCTCAAGATCGAGACGCCGTTCAGCCAGGGCGTGCTGCGCATCGGCTCGCTGGTGCTGGCCTATGACAAGCTCTCGGTGATCGCGGCGACGGTGATCCTTTGTACGCTGCTCTGGCTGTTCTTCAACAAGACCACGCTCGGCACCGCGATGCGCGCCAGTTCCGAGAACATGCTGGCGGCCTATTACATGGGCATTCCGGTCAAGCGGGTGGTGTCGATCGTCTGGGCGATCAGCGCGGCGGTGGCGACCTGCGCCGGCGTGCTGCTGGCGCCGATCACCTTCATCCACTCGAATGTGGGCCTCGTGCTCGGCCTGAAGGCGTTTCCGGCGGCGGTGCTCGGCGGCTTCGGCTCTATCCCGGGCGCGGTGGTCGGCGGGGTCCTGATCGGCGTGATCGAGAGCATGGCCGGCTTTTATCTCGCCGAGGGCTGGAAGGACGTCGCGCCCTATATCGTGCTGCTCGCCGTGCTCTTGCTCAAGCCCGAGGGCCTGTTCGGCCTTCACGTCCGCAAGAAGGTCTGAACCGCCATGCGCTTCCTGTTCAAGACCGACTATGAGGACGACATCAGGCTGTTTCCGCATTCGGGCTACATCGTCTCCTACGGCGTCCTGCTGGCCGTGTTGCTGATCGCGCCCTACGTGCTCTCCAGCTATCTGATGAGCCAGCTCGTCTTCGTCTGCATCTATGCGACCGTCGGCGTGGCGCTGATGATCCTGACCGGCTTTACGGGGCAGGCTTCGCTGGGTCATGCCGCGTTTCTGGCGATCGGCGCCTACACGGCGGCCTATTTGCAGAAATACAACGTGCCCTTTCCGATCTACTTCCTCGCCGCAGGCGCCCTGACCGGCCTGATCGGTGCGATGGTCGGTTTCCCCGCGCTCCGGCTCCAGGGCATCTATCTCGTCATCGCCACCATCTCCTTTGCCCTGATCGTCGAGGAAATCCTGGCGCGCTGGGAGAGCGTCACCAACGGCAACGAGGGCATGCGGGTCAAGACGCTGTCGCTGCTCGGCGTCGCGGTGCCGCGCGACAGCCCGGCCTTCTATTTCCTCTGCCTCGCCGTGCTGGTGCTGACCATCGTCGGCACGCTCAATCTGCTGCGCTCGCCCACGGGCCGTGCCTTCGTCGCGATCCGCGATAGCGAGACGGCCGCGCGCAGCATGGGCGTCAACGTCGCGCTCTACAAGGTGAAGTCCTTCGCGATCTCGGCGGCGATCACCGGCTTTGCCGGCGTGCTGTTCGCGCACAAGCTCTCCTTCATCTCGCCGGAGATGTTCACGCTGCAGCTCTCGATCGAGTTCATCATCGTGATCCTGATCGGCGGCTCCTTCAGCCTGCACGGCGCGGTGCTGGGCGCGATCTTCATCGTGATGATCGACCCGTTCCTGACCTATTTGAAGGACGACATGCCCGGCATCATCGCCGGCATCGCCGCGACGTTCGGGGCCGGGGCGGCGCTCGCGGGCAATATCCAGTCCAAGGTCGCGGCCTTCGCCTCGCTCAACGGCCTCAAGGGCGCGATCTACGGCATCATCATCGTGCTGTTCGTGCTGTTCGAGCCGCTCGGGCTCTACGGCCGCTGGCTGAAAATCAAGCTCTTCTTTCAGCTGTTCCCGCTCTACAAGCGCGCCACCTTCAAGCGGCAGAAGATCTATGTGAAGTCGGAGCGGAACAGATGAGCTATTTCCGCGCCGAGAACCTGTCGCTGCATTTCGGCGGCCTCAAGGCGGTCGACGCGGTGTCGTTCGCGGTGGAGCGGGGCGAGATCCTCTCGATCATCGGCCCCAACGGCGCCGGCAAGAGCTCGATCTTCAACCTGATCTCGCGGATCTACCGGCCGACCTCGGGCCGCATCTTCTTCGAGGACCAGGACATCACGGAGCAGCCGCCCTACGACATCGCAAGGCTCGGCATCGCCCGCACCTTCCAGAACATCGAGTTGTTCGAGAATGCGACCGTGCTGTCGAACCTCCTGGTCGGCCGCCACAGGCATTCGACCACGCAGCTCTGGCAGGAGGTCCTGTTCCTGCCGAGCGTGCGCGCCAACGAGAAGATACACCGCCGCCGTGTCGAGCAGGTGATCGAGTTCCTCGATCTCGAACCCTACCGCGACAAGCTGATCTCGGGCCTTCCCTACGGCGTTCGCAAGGTGATCGAGCTCGCGCGTGCGCTGTGCTCGGAGCCGAAACTGATCCTGCTCGACGAGCCGTCCTCCGGCCTCAATGTCGAGGAGACCAACGACATGTCGTTCTGGATCCGCGACATGAAGAGCGAGCTCGGCGTCACCGTGTTGATGGTCGAGCACGACATGTCGCTGGTGAACCGCGTCTCCGATCGCGTCATCGCGCTGAACTACGGCCGGGTGCTGGCGATGGGCTCGCCCGCTGACGTTCAGCAGCACCCCGACGTCGTCGCCGCGTATCTGGGAGCCTGAGGCATGGACGCCGCCGTGACGCCGGACATCATCCTGAAACTCTCCAACATCGAGAGCTATTACGGGCCGATCATGGCGATCCGCGGCATTTCGCTGGAGGTGCCGCGCGGTCGCATCGTCACGCTGCTGGGCGCCAACGGCGCCGGCAAGACCACGGTGCTGAAGACCATCTCCGGCATTCTCGATCCGCAGAAGGGCTCGATCGAGTTCATGGGCAAGCCGATCCAGCGCATGGAGGCGGACCGCATCGTGCGTCTGGGCCTCAGCCATGTGCCCGAGGGACGCGAGGTGTTCCCGTTCCTCTCGGTGCGAGAGAACCTGATGATGGGGGCCTACCCGCGCAAGGACCGTGACGGCGTCGCGGAGGATCTGGAGCGCGTCTACGGCTATTTCCCGCGGCTGAAGGAGCGTATCAACCAGCCGGCCGGCCAGCTCTCCGGCGGCGAGCAGCAGATGCTCGCGATAGGCCGCGCGCTGATGAACCGGCCGACGCTGCTGCTGCTCGACGAACCCTCGCTCGGCCTGTCGCCGCTGCTGGTGAAGGAGATCTTCACGATCATCCGCCGCGTCAACGAGGAGCAGGGCATGTCGATCCTGCTGGTCGAGCAGAATGCCAAGGTGGCGCTGGAGACGGCGCACTACGGCTATGTGCTCGAGATCGGACGCGTCGTGATGAACGACACCTGCGACCGCTTGATGCATTCCCAGGACATCCAGGAATTCTACCTTGGCGCCAGGGAAGAGGGCGCGCGCGGCGAGCGGCGCTGGAAAAAGAAGAAGACGTGGCGCTAGGGAATACGTGGCGTTAAAGAGGAAGTGGCGTTAAATGAACCTGCCTATCCGCTAACATAGACCGCCGGCAAGGCAGGCAGCGGCG
The DNA here is from genome assembly GCF_042076515.1 of Bradyrhizobium sp. A5. NCBI lineage: Bacteria > Pseudomonadati > Pseudomonadota > Alphaproteobacteria > Hyphomicrobiales > Nitrobacteraceae > Bradyrhizobium > Bradyrhizobium sp. A5. The sequence goes on from NZ_CP148990.1 coordinate 750,900, forward strand.
GGGAAAGCGACAAGGAGGGAATGCGCATGGCCCGACGGGCGGTGCTGACGGTCGCTGATACGATCGCGAAGAGCTTTCTGCGCGCCGCGGAGACGCGGGGCGACAGGCCGGCCATTCGCGAAAAGAAATTTGGAATCTGGCAGCCGACGAGCTGGCGCGAATGGCTGGAGAACTCGAAGGAGATCGCCTACGCACTTCATGCGACAGGCTTCAAGCCCGGCGAGGTCGCCTCCATCGTTGCCAACGCTGTGCCGGAATGGGTTCATGCCGACATGGGCATCTTGTGCGCCGGCGGCGTCTCGTCCGGAATCTATCCGACCGATGCATCGTCCCAGGTCGAATATCTCGTCAACGATTCCCGGACGAAGGTGATCTTCGCCGAGGACGAGGAACAGCTCGACAAGATCCTCGCCTGCCGCGCGCGTTGTCCGTCTTTGCACAAGATCATCGTGTTCGACATGGAGGGTCTCAGCGGCTTCTCCGACGACATGGTGATGTCGCTCGACGAGTTTCGCGCGCTTGGCCGCAATCACATGGTCGGCCGCGAAGCACTGTGGCAGGAGATGATTGACAGCCGCGGCGCCGGCGATCTTGCCATTCTCGTCTACACCTCGGGCACGACAGGCCCGCCCAAGGGCGCGATGCACGCCAACCGCAGCGTCACGCACCAGATGCGCCACGCCAACGACTTCATCCCGGCGCGGGACGACGAAGACCGGCTGATCTTCCTGCCGCTCTGCCACGTCGCCGAACGCATCGGCGGCTATTACATCTCGGTCGCGCTCGGCTCGGTGATGAACTTCGCCGAGAGCCCGGAGACCGTGCCGGACAATCTGCGCGAGGTGCAGCCGACCATCTTCCTCGCAGTGCCGCGCATCTGGGAGAAATTCTACTCTGCCATCACCATCGCGCTGCGGGACGCAACGCCGCTCCAACAATGGGCCTACCGCCGCGCCATCGCGATCGGGTACCGCATGGTCAATTGCCGGATCGAGGGCAGGGCACCGCCGCTGTCGCTGCGCATCGCCAATGGCATCGCGTACAGGATCGCCTTCCGCAACATCCGCCGCATGATCGGGCTCGACCGTTGCCGCATCGCCTTCACCGGCGCGGCGCCGATCGCACCGGAGCTGATCCGCTGGTATCTCGCGCTCGGCATCGACGTCCACGAAGTCTACGGCCAGACCGAGAATTGCGGCGTCGCGACCATGATGCCTGCGGAGCGGATCAAGCTCGGCTCGGTCGGCACCGCGGTGTCGTGGGGCGAGGTCGCGCTGTCGCCCGAGGGGGAGATCCTGATCAAGGGCGACTTCCTGTTCATGGGCTATCTGAACCAGCCGGAGAAGACCGCCGAAACCATCGACCATCGCGGCTGGCTGCACACCGGCGACGTCGGCACCATCGACAACGAGGGCTTCGTCCGCATCACCGACCGGATGAAGGACATCATCATCACCTCCGGCGGCAAGAATATCACCCCGTCCGAGATCGAGAACCAGTTGAAGTTCTCGCCCTACATTTCGGACGCCGTTGTGATCGGCGACCAGCGGCCGTATCTGACTTGCCTCGTGATGATCGACCAGGAGAACGTCGAGAAGTACGCCCAGGACCACGACATCCCCTTCACCAATTACGCGAGCCTCTGCCGGGCAACCGAGATCCAGCACCTGATCTGGCGCGAGATCGAAGGCGTCAACGGCAATTTCGCCCGCGTCGAGACCATCAAGCGGTTCTACCTGATCGAGCGGCAGCTCACCCCGGAGGACGAGGAACTGACGCCGACCATGAAGCTGAAGCGCGGTTTCGTGAACAAGCGCTACGCCGCCGAGATCGACGCGATGTATCGCGAGCGCGCGGTGGCGTGAATCATATCGTTTGAAAAGAGCGAAGGAGCGATGGCCCCCGCCCTTCGCACGATACGGGCCCCAAGGAGAGGAGACGTCAATGTCGAGATCGTTCAACGCGTTCGGCCTTGCTATCGGCGCCGTGGCGCTCAGCTGTCTGCCGGCCACAGCGCAAACCAAGGTCACCAATAACGGCATCTCGGCCACCGAGATCGTCATCGGCACCCATCAGGACCTGTCGGGTCCGATCAAGGGCTGGGGCGTGCCGGTGTCCAACGGCATGAAGATGGCGGTCGAAGAGATCAACGCCTCTGGCGGCGTCCAGGGGCGCAAGATCAGGCTGGTGGTCGAGGACAGCGGCTACGATCCGAAAAAGGCCGTGCTGGCGTCGCAGAAGCTGATCGAGCGCGACAAGATCTTCGCGATGGTGGGACCGATGGGCTCCCCGACCGTGCTCGCCGCGCAGGATATCCTGCTCGATGCCGGCGTGCTTCAGCTCTTCCCGCTGACCGCGGCCGAATTCACCTTCAAGTTCGATCCCGCCAAGCCGCAGGAGCGGCTGAAGTTCAACAATCTGCTGCCTTACGTCGAGAGCACGCGGGCCGCGCTGAAATACATGATGGAGTGGAAGAACTTCAAGAAACCGTGCATCATGCATCAGGACGACGAGTACGGCAAAAACGTGCTCGACGGCTTCAACCAGCAGCTCACCGCCATGAAGGTGCAGCCGGCCTCGATCACGAGTTACAAGCGCGGCGCCTCCGACTTCAGCGCGCAGGTCGCCAAGATGAAGTCCGACGGCTGCGACCTCGTCGTGCTCGGCGCCGTGCTCCGCGAGCCCATCGGCGCGATGACGGAAGCCAGGAAGCTCGGCTGGGACGTCACCTTTCTCGGCGCGACGCCGACCAACGTGATGGAGGTGCCGATGCTCGGCAAGGAAGCCGTCGAGGGCCTCTACGCGGCGTCCGGATTCGAGATTCCCTATGAGGACACCGCCAAGGGCAAGGTGAAGGACTGGCTGGTCAACTACAAGAAGATGTTCGGCACCGACGCCAACACGCAGGCCATCATCGGCTACAACGCGGTGATGACGTTCGCGTTCTACGCGGACAAGGCGGGCAAGGATCTCACGGGGCAGAAGATGCTCGATTCACTCGAGTCGGGCGACAAATTCCTCGACATCTTCTCCTCGCCGCCGACCAAGTTCTCCAAGACCGACCATCTCGCCAACACCATCACCCAGGTTCAGCAGGTCAAGGGCGGCCGCTGGGTGCTGGTGAAGGACAATCTGATGTTTTGATGGCTTACCCTCCCCTGGAGGGGGAGGGTCGATCGCGCGAAGCGCGAGCGGGGTGGGGTGATCTCTCAACACGGCCAGTGCTCGATGTGGAGAGATTGCACCCCACCCCGCTACGCACTCCGCTTCGCTTCATGCATAGCGACCCACGGGCGAGCTACGCTCGTCCCGGACCCCTCCAAGGGAGGGTACGAGCCCTACGACCCCCCGCCAGCGGTGCCCGAAATCACAGGCGCCAGTTCGTCTTCGCGGCAGCGCCAGCCGTCGGCGGCTTTGACGAAGGCGAACGTCCGCTGGATTCTCAGGCGGCGCGTGACGTTGAAGGCTTCTCCCGAGCGCTCCCTGCCACCGATGCCCGGCTGCGGAAGTCCGGTCCTCGGGTCCCAGCAGGTGCCGGTGCAGGTGGATGCAATCTTGCTGCACGTCGTGAAGGGCGCCAGCACGACCATCTCGATCTCGCCGGTGACCTGCGCCTCCTGGTCGGAGACCTGGCTGTCGAGGGCGTAGACGCGGTTGATGCGGAGGAAATTGCCGCAGGAATTGGCGGCGTGAATCCGTGCGGCGCAGAAGTCGACGGCGTCGGTGTCGGGGATGCGGGCCGCGACCTGCCGGCCGAACACTTTCTTCGGATCGCCCTTGGCGGCGGCGATGTCGTTGGCCTTGCGCTTGAGATAGTCGGCAAGACACTCCTCCGCCGATTCGAGCTCGGCAAGCGGAACGTTCTCCTTGCCGACCAGATTGCACTTGCGATCGCGCTCCCGCGTCCACCTTCCGTATTCGGCGAAGGCAAAGCGTGCCGCTGTCGAGTCCAGCTTGCCGATCAGGCCGAGTACCTGGCCATTGAGCTCGGTTTCCGCAAGCGCAAGCGACGGGTCCGCGCAGATCACCGCGCCCGCCGCGGTGTTGGCCGCCAGACAGTCGAAATCCGGATCGCGCAGAATCGCGGCGCGCTCCTCAGTGACCCTGAGCAGGCACGCCTTCACCCGTTCGACATCGTCGGCGCGGATCGCGGTCTGGCCGATGATGCCGCAGCCGAGATTGCGCTGGCGGATCCAGATCGCATTTTCCTCGATTCCAGGCAGGCGGTCGGGCAGGCGGGCCAGCCGTGCCTCGATCGCCGCGCTCAGCCTGTCGGCGGCGGCGGTCAGCTCGGCATCGCCGCAGAACAGTTGATTGCCGGGGTCGCGGATCTGCTGGCAGTTGTTCCTGGCGAACAGCGGCAGCTTGTCGGCGATGGAGCGGTCGGATTGCGCGAAGCCTGGTGCCGCGGGCAACGCCAGCAGCGCAAGCACAGTCAGCACGATGAACCGCATTCCAGTCGCCCCCGCATCGAAGACGCCATGCTAGCGTTCCGGCCCGCGCGGTGGAATGGCTTTGTGGCGGGTGTGAGGGCTACAAGAAAGCTAGTGCGCCTCGGCGGTCGCCATCGACATCCGTACGGGCTCGTCGACATATTTCATCACGGCCGACTGGTAGAGCACGAACAGCGGCTGGTAGGTCTGCGCTGCCTCGTCCTCGACCATCGCCATGCGGCGGTTGTCGAGCATCAGCCAGTGGCCGTCGAGCTTTGCCGCGGCGACGGCGTGCTCTTCGCCGACCCTGACGTCGCGGACCACGACGATGCGGAGGTCCTCAGCCGCGACGCCCGCGAGCCGCAGTGCGGCCAGCTTGGCGATGGCGTAGTCTTCGCAGTCGCCGGCGCCTCGCGCAAAGGTCGCAAGAGGCGAGCTCCAGATGTCGTCGGTGCCGTCATTGGCGGCCCGGATGGCAAGGTTGATGGCGCGGTTGGTCTCGCCCAGCCGCGCGCGGCCGTCGCGGCTGCGGGCCTGGTCGACGATGGCAAGCAGCTTCAGCGCCGCGGGCGAAGCGCAACTGTCCCGGTCGCCGTCGCAGAGCGCCAGCTGCACCATGTCGTCGTCGAGTTTGTGCGTCAGCGCGACCCATTTCTGCTGCAGGCCGCCGGCGGAGATGGCGAAGGCGAACACGCCGAACGGCTCGGCGGATTTGCGCACGAGCAGGCCCGCCCCCGGCGACAGCAGCGTGCCGGCGCGAAGCTCGGCGGCCGATCCGAACAGGATCACTCCGCACAGCACCAGGATTGCGCGCCAGGCGCGCGAGCGAGCAGCGGTCTCCATCTGACATCCCCTTCCGGCTTCGCCTGGTCCTCCTTCGACCTCAACGTGCCGGGCTTTGTTGCTTTCGCAGAGATAGTGCGAGGCGGGCCGTTTTGTTCTGCTTAACGCGCCCGGCAGGGGGCCCAAAACCGCGGGACAGGCTGAAACCGGCCTGCCCAAATTGCATAAAATTTTACGATTCGGGGGCTAGGAGGGGCCCGGCTGCCGTGAAATGGAACCGATTGCAGGCGCAGGTTGTGGGGGCGCTGATTCTGCGCCTTATGGCTAACAGCCCGCTATTTCACGGGTTCTGTTAGTTGGGTCACAGATTTTGCTCCGTATTTGCCGCAGGATGTCGCGGGGCACCACGAACAAAAGATGACGAAAGTATCTTCTGTTGAAGCTGTGTCGCCTATTACTTTGGAAAACTGAGAATGAGCGAAATTGTGCCAAATTCAACCTTGGCTTACTTGAAATATTACTCCAGTTCCTCTGTGCACGTGCCGCCATGTGGGGGCTCCCCCGGCCAAGTGATGCGAAATCACACAAGCAATAGATGGTTTCGCTAAGGACTTGGTAATGCTATGCAAGCTTAGGCGGTCGATACTTACTTAGATTTTAACCCTTTTTACGGTGCCCGGTTGAATTACGCTGGCAAATTTGACGCCGCGATTTCCTTGGACGGCCAGGGTTTCCGCTCGCCCGCCGATGGCCATGTCGATTCCTTTACCGCCAAGGCGCATGGCCATGTGCCTGATGGCGCATTCGTTGTTCCCGACCCGAACCTGATCTTCAACGGCGAGTTCAAGCGCGCAGGTCTCGACCTCGTGCTGTCCCACGACGGTCACGAATTCGTCGTTCACGATTATTTCAGGGGCGACAAGCGCGCGGCGATCGCCTCGCCCGATGGCGCCCACCTCACCGGCGACATCGTCAACGCGCTCACCGGCCACGTGCAATATGCGCAGGCCGCAGGCGGCATCGCCGCGGCCCAAATCATCGGCCACGTCACCAAGCTGTCCGGCAGCGCGACCGCGGTCCGCAACGGTGTCGCGGTCATCCTGAATAATGGCGACAATGTCGAGAAGGGCGACGTCGTCTCGACCGGCGGCGACTCGACGCTCGGCATCACCTTCATCGACGGCACCGTGTTCGGCCTGTCCTCCAATGCGCGGATGGTGCTGAACGAGATGGTCTACGACCCCAACGGGTCGAGCAATTCCTCGCTGCTCAGTCTGGTGGCCGGCACCATCACCTTCGTCGCCGGCGAGACCGCCAAGCACGGCGACATGAAGATCGACACGCCGGTCGCCACCATGGGCATCCGCGGCACGGCGGTGCTGACCCAGATCAACTTCGTCGTTCCCGCCGGCGGCGGCGATCCGCAGCCGCAGGCGAGCTTCCAGGTGCTGGTCGAGCCGAACGGCACGACGGGCTCCTACATCCTGTTCGACAAGGTCACGCTGCTGCCGATCGCGACGGTCAACCAGGCCGGCCAGATGATCCAGATCAGCGGCGGCAACGTCTCGATCACCAATGCGCTGATGTCGCCGGACATTCAGAAGCTGATCAGCGACGTGTTCACGCTGAAGTTCACCGACAACAACACCAACACCAAACTGACCACGAACTTCACCGACACGATCACGCCGACCAGCGACGGTCTCATGTTCAAGACCGCGGGCGGCTACAGCGCGACCGCGGTCTTCACGAACACCAATCAGCAGGGGGCGGACCCCGGGCATAATCCGGCGACCAGCAACCGCATTCCCGGTCCGCCGCAGGCGCGCAGCCTCGATGCGAACGGCAATGTGACGTCGGCGTTCTCGCTGACCGAGCGCGCCGACAAGACCGGCGACACCGTGGATTCCGACACGGTCTCCGGCCGGATCACCTTCGTCGATCAAAATCTAGGCGACCGGCCGACGGTGGGCGTGAATCTCGCCGGCGCGCCGAACTACGTCTACAAGAGCGCCGGCCAGCAGGACGTCACCGGCTCGCTCACCGATCTGCAGAAGCAGGACATTGCGGCGACGCAGATTCAGATCAGCGTCGCCGCGGACGGTGGCAACAACAACAATGGCTCGGCGGTCTGGACCTACACGATTCCCGACCACGTCTTCGACTTCCTCGCGGCCGGCGAAACCCTGACGCTGACCTACATGGTCCGCGTCGACAACAATTTCTCGGTCAACCCCGAAACCACCTTCATCCCGATCACCATCACGATCACGGGGACGAACGACAAGCCCACCGTCGCGACGTCCGGCGGGATCGTCATCGAGAAGGTCGGGACCGGCAACGAGGCTCTCGACACCATCACGGGCACCGTTACCTTCACCGACGTCGATTTGACGGATCGGCCGATCGTGAGCGCGGCGCTCTCGTCCGCCCATCCGTTCAAATATCTCGACGCGCATGGCAACGATGTCACCGCGACGCTGACGCCCCAGCAGCAAGCCGCGATCGCTGCCGTCGAGGTGCCGCTCAGCGTTGTGCAGGGCGCGGGAAATGGCAATAGCGGTTCGGCCACCTGGACCTACAGCGTCACCGACCACCTTTTCGATTTCCTCGGCGACGGCGAGAAGCTGGTCCTCAATTACGTGATCCAGGTCGACGACGGGCACGGTGGCGTCGTCAGCACGCCGATCACCGTGTCCATTAATGGCGCCGACGTCAGCGTCGAGGGCACCAACGACGTTCCGACGATCGTCGGGGAATCAACGACTCCGGCTGGCACGGTGACGGAAGATGCGGCGGCTACGCTGGTGGCTGGCGGCACCATTACCTTCAACGATCCCGACCTCACGGACACGCACACTGCGGGTTTCGTTCTGAAGTCGACGATTTCGAGCGCGCATCTGCCCGGTTTCAGCAACGGTACCTCGCAGATCGGCACGTTTGCGCTCACGGCAGTGAGCGAAAGTCCCGGCGTCAGCACGGTCGGGTCCGTGGGCTGGAGCTTCACGCTCGACGACAGCAATCCGGTGCTGCAGTCGCTGGCCGAAGGTCAGACCATCACCCAGATCTACACCATCACCGTCGATGATCATCACGGCGGAACGGTCACCCGGGACGTGACGGTCACGATCAACGGGACCAATGACGTGCCGACCATCACAAGCAATGCCGCGGCGGCAACGGGTGCGGTCACCGAGGATGGGGCCACGCCCACGCTCTCGACCGGCGGCACGCTGGCGATTCAGGATCTCGACCTGATCGACACCCACACGGCGCAGGCGGTGTTCAAATCGTCGGCGTCGAGTGCGCATCTGCCGGGCTTCACGGAAGGCGCCACGCATATCGGCACCTTCACGCTTGATCCGTCGGTGACCGAGTCCAGCAGCGACACCAGCAACGGCGCGACGCTGGGCTGGCACTTCAGCCTCGCTGACAACGACCCGACGCTGCAATCGCTGGCCGAAGGCCAGACCATCACCCAAATCTACACCGTCACCTTCACCGACAACCACGGTGCGACGGTCACCCAGGACGTCACGGTCACGATCACCGGCACCAATGACGTGCCGACCATCACGAGCAATGATGCCGCCGCAAAAGGGGCGGTGACCGAAGATACGGGATTGACGCTGCTGGTTGGCGGCACGCTGGCGCTCCAGGACCTGGATCTGATCGATACGCATACGGCAACGGCAGCATTCAAGTCGTCGACATCGGATGCGCACCTGCCCGGCTTCAGCGATGGCACCTCGCTCGGCACCTTCACGATCGATTCGTCGGTCGCCGAGTACAACACTGATACCGACAACAGCGCCACGCTGGGCTGGCACTTCAGCCTCGACAACAATAGCGCAGTGCTGCAATCGCTGGCCCAGGGCCAGTCGATCACTGAGGTCTACACCGTCACCTTCACGGACAATCATGGCGCACACGTCGCGCAGGACGTCACCGTCACGATCAACGGCGCCAACGACGCGCCGACGATTACCAGCGGCGAGGCGGCGGCCAAGGGCGCGGTAACCGAGGATTCAAGCAGCACGACGCTGTCGATCGACGGCACGCTTGTAATCCAGGATCTCGATCTGATCGACACCCACACGGCGCAGGCCGTGTTCAAGTCGTCGACATCGAGCGCGCATCTGCCTGGCTTCAGCGACGGCACCTCGCTGGGCACCTTCATGATCGATTCATCGGTCGCCGAGTACAACACTGATACCGACAACAGTGCCGCGTTGGGCTGGCACTTCAGCCTGAACGACAGCAATGCGGTGCTGCAATCGCTGGCTCAGGGCCAGTCGATCACCGAAATCTACACCGTTACCTTCACCGACAATCACGGCGCGCACATTTCGCAGGATGTGACGGTCACGATCAATGGCGCCAACGACACACCGACCATCACCAGCAGTGCCGCGGATGCCGTGGGCGCGGTGACGGAGGATGCTGCCTCGACACTGGCGACCTGCGGCACGCTTGCGATCAAGGACCTCGACCTGATCGACACCCATACGGCGACGTCGGTGTTCAAGTCGTCGACGTCGAGCGTGCATTTGCCGGGCTTCGACGACGACACGCCTCTCGGCACCTTCACGATCGATTCTTCGGTCGCCGAGTTCAACACTGATGCCGACAACAGTGCGGCGCTGGGCTGGCACTTCAGCCTGAACAACAGCAATGCGGTGCTTCAATCGCTGGCTCAGGGCCAGTCGATCACCGAGATCTACACCGTCACCTTCACGGACAATCATGGCGCGCACGTCTCGCAGGACGTCACGGTCACCATCACCGGAGCCAACGACGCGCCGACGCTCGACAGCGCGACGTTGGACGCCGTTGCCGGCAACGAGAGCGATCCGGCCGGAAGCGCGATCTGCGTTCTCTTCAAGGACAAGTTCCACGACGTCGATACTGGCGCGAGTTTGAAGGCCATCGCGGTGACGTCGGACGCCGCAACCGCCGATCAGGGTGTCTGGCAGTACGAGGCCGGAGGTCGTTGGGTCGATATTGTCTCAGTCGATAATGCCCATGCGCTCGTGCTGAGCCCCGAGACGCTGATTCGCTTCGTCCCGGCCGAAGGCTACAGCGGTACGCCCGGCGGGCTGGGCGTCCATGCCCTCGACGACACCTACGCCGGCGATGTCACGACGCCGGTGAAGATCGACATCTCAGGCGTGAATAACACCGGCGGCACCACGCCGGTCTCGCACGATGTCACCACCATCAGCGCGGATGTGACGGCTCCCGCAGGCGACCCGGTCATCAACACCGAGAGCTTCCACGTCGAGCATATCATCGAGAACAGCAACGATATCATCACCGATCTGGTCGTCACCGACACCGATGCGGGCGCGGCGACGGATACTTTCACCGTCACGGTGTCGACCTCGCATCCAGATACCAGCAGCGCGAGTGCTGATCCGACGTCTGGTTCGCTCGAACAGATCAATGCCGGCCTCGCACAAGGAGCAGGCATCTCCTACGACCCGGCTGGCGCCAGCACCGATGAGTACCCGGAGCCGCCGGGCACCGACCAGATCACACTGACCGTCACCGATTCCGCCGGTCACTACGACACTGTGAACTTCATCTTCGTCGAGGGCGCCAACAGCCAGGGCATCACCCTGCAAGGCACCGGCGGCAAGGACGTCATTTTCGCGACCGAGTCGAGCGACACGCTGATCGGAGGTGCCGCCAAGGACCAGTTCGTGTTCGGGCCCGCGGCGTCGCAGGATACGGTCCAGCACACCGTCAACGACTTCGAGTTCGGCCTCGACAAGATCGATCTGCGGCAGTTCAGCGGCATCAGCTCCGTGAACGATCTTGCCCCGACCGAGCAGGACGGCGGTACGCTGCTGACGCTCGACAACCACGAGACGATCCTGCTCAAGAACGTCGCCCTCGGAAACCTCAGCACTACCGATTTCATCTTCCACATCGCCTGATCGTCGCCCGAGCCCCCCGGCGCGCAGCTTTGAACACGGCAAAAAATCCATAATCCTCCGCATCCCGGGAATAGCCAATCGCCCACAGACGCTCCATGATCGGCGCACCCGGCGTGATGCGAGGCAGGACATCCGACTGATATGAAACGTCTCAAGATCCTGCGGCGGTGGTTTGCGCGCAAGCTCGGCATCGCCCGCGTGATGTGCCTTGCGCTGCTGGTGCTGTTTGCCGGTGCGCGGCTGTGGGATCCGCCGCCGATCCAGGAATTGCGGCTGCGCACCTTCGACATGTTTCAGCTGATCGATCCGCGCCACAAGGCGGCGCGGCCGGTCACCATCGTCGATATCGACGACAAGAGTCTCGCCGAGCTCGGCCAGTGGCCGTGGCCGCGGACGCGGATCGCCGATTTGATCCAGAACCTCACCAACAACGGCGCGGTGGCAATCGGATTCGACGTGGTGTTCTCGGAAGCGGACCGGCTCAACCCCGATCTGGTCGCGAGCCAGATGCGCGATCTCGACGATGCCACCCGCGCCAAGCTGCGCGAGCTGCCGAGCAACGACCAGATTCTTGCCGACGCCATCAAGCGTTCGCGCGTGGTGCTGGGCGAGACCGGGCAGCGGGCGATCGCGGCCGAGATCGACAAGTCGCTCCCCTTCACCGGCGTCGCGACTGTCGGGGACGAGGGCGCCGAACGCTTCCTGTTCGAATTCCCGGGCCTGCTGCGCAACGTGCCCGCGATCGAGAAGGTCGCTGCCGGCCGCGGCCTGTTCACCATCAGGACCGAGCGTGACGGCCTGATCCGCCGCGTGCCGATGGTGATGCGCGCCCAGGGCAACATCATGCCCTCGCTCAGCCTGGAGATCCTGCGCGTCGTCACGGGAACACCGACGCTGCTGGTGCGGACCGACAAGACCGGCGTGCGCGCGGTTCGCCTCAAGGGCGTGGAGATTCCGACCGACAAGAACGGCCAGCTCTGGGTGCACTATGCGCGCCAGGATCCCTCGATCTATGTGTCCGCCGCCGACGTGCTCGACAACACCGCGCCGCCCGCCAAGATCGCCGGCAAGCTGATCCTGGTCGGCACCTCCGCGGTCGGACTGAACGACATCAAGACCACTCCGGTGTCCTCGACCATGCCGGGCGTCGAGATCCACGCCCAGGTGCTCGAAAGCGTGCTGAGCGGCGCGATCATCTCGCAGCCGAACTACGCGCTCGGCGTCGAATTGCTCGCGGCGCTGTTCATCGGCCTTCTCGTCATCATCTTCACGCCGAACCTCGGGCCCGTCCGGCTGGTGCTCGCGGGTGCGACCTTCGCCGCGATCCTGATCGGCGTGTCCTGGTTCTTCTACGCGCAGTACCGCTACCTCATCGACTTCACCTATCCGCTACTCTCGACCACGGCGATCTATCTGACGCTGATCTTCGCCAGCTTTGTCCGCGAGCAGCGCCAGCGCGTGCAGATCCGCGGGCAATTCGCGCAATACATGTCGCCGGTGCTGGTCGAGCAGCTCGCGCAGTCTCCGGAAAAGCTCGTGCTCGGCGGCGAGGAGCGCGTGATGACGATCATGTTCTCCGACGTGCGCGGCTTCACCACGATCTCGGAGACCTACAAGCACGATCCGCAGGGGCTCATCGCGCTGATGAACCGGTTCCTGACGCCGCTCACCGACGTGATCATCGATCAGAAGGGCTACATCGACAAATACATGGGCGACGCCATCATGGCGTTCTGGAACGCGCCGCTCGACGATGCCGAGCACGAGATTAACGCCTGCGAGGCCGCGATCCAGATGCTGGAGCGGATCGACGCCGTCAACAAGGAGCGCGAGCAGGAAGCCACCGATGGCGGCCATGTCTACATCCCGCTCAATGTCGGCATCGGCCTCAACACCGGCATCGGCGTGGTCGGCAACATGGGCTCCGACCTGAAGAAGAACTATTCGGTGCTCGGCGACAGCGTGAATCTCGCGTCGCGCCTCGAAGGCCAGTCGAAAGAGTACGGCTTCCCGATCATCGTGGGATCCAGGACCGCACTCGCGGCCAAGGACAAGTTCGCGATTCTCGAGCTCGACTTCATCATGGTCAAGGGCAAGACCGAGCCGGAAGTGATCTATGCCATCGCCGGCCGCGACGACGTGATGCAATCGGGACCGTTCCAGCGCCTGCGCAACATCACCATCGAGATGCTCAGCTGCTACCGCAGCCGCGACTGGCAGGGCGCACTCGACGCCATCGAACGCGGCCGCCGCAGCGACGACGCCGACACGCTGGAGAAGCTGTTCAAGCTCTACGAAGTCCGCATCAAGGACTTCCAGCTCAATCCGCCGGCGGAAGGCTGGACCGGAGCGTATGCGCTGCTGACGAAGTAGTCGCCTGCCAGTCCACTGTCGTAGGGTGGGCAAGGGCGCGAAGCGCCGTGCCCACCACCATCTTGCTTCGTCTGTAGAAGTGGTGGGCACGCTTTGCTTTGCCCACCCTACGACACCGGTGCTTTTCCCCTCACTCCACCCCGATCGTCGTCAGGTCCTGGAACCAGTGCTGGGCCTGCACGAACTGCTTGATCTTCGGCGACAGCGCATGCGGGTTGGTGTCGTGCACGACCCACACCAGCGCGGCGTCGTCGACGATCAGCGCGTGCGCCTGGGCCAGCAATTCGTCCTGCCTGGTGGCATCGAAGGTCTGCTTGGCCTCGTCGATCAGCGCGTCGACCTTCGGGTTCTTGTAGCCGCCCCAGTTGACGCCGACCGGTGCGATCTGGCCGGAATGGAAGAAGCGGACGATGGCGTAGAGCGGGTCGGAGGTGACGTAGGCGATGTTGTTGGCGGTGATGCCGGCGTTCATCTCGTCGGCCGCGCCCTTGCGCCAATGGGTATAGAGCGTCTCGAGCTCGACCACCTTGAAGTCGATGTCGATGCCGATCTCCTTGAAGCTCTGCTGCAGGAATTCGTTCATCGGCAGCGACAGCATCTGGCCGGTGCCGCCCTGCGCGATGATGAAGGTGGTCTTCAGCGGCTTGGCCTTGGAGTAGCCGGCCTCTTCGACCAGCTTCTTGGCGGCGGCGAGATCATACTTGATGTCGAAGGTCGGCTTGCCGAACCACGGGCTCGACGGGTCGACCTGGCCCTTGGCGGGTTTTGCGAGGCCGTTCATCAGCCCGACGACCTCATCGCGGTTGATTGCGAGGTTAAGCGCCTTGCGCAGACGGATGTCGGTCCAGGGCGAGCCGGGGAGCACGCTGAGATGATAATTCCAGACGTGCGGGGTGACGTTGTCGACCAGCTTCATGCCGGCGGCCTTGAGCTGCGGCACGGCGTCCGGCGCCGGCGTCTCGATCAGATCCACCTGTCCGGCGAGCAGCGCGTTGGTGCGCGTCAGCGCTTCCGGCATCGGCACCAGCACGAGCTTGTCGACCTTGGGAATGCGCTTCTTGTTCCAGTAGTCCGGGTTCTTCGTCAGCTCGGCGAGCTCGCGCGGCACGAGCTTGGTCAGCTTGAACGGGCCGGTGCCGGAGGGCTGGCTGGCGAACTTGTCCCAGTCCTTGCCGAGCTTCTCATATTGAGTCGGGCTCGACACCAGGAACCACAGCATCTGATAGGGAAAGAAGGAGTCGACCGTCTTGGTGCTGATCTCCACCGTGGAATCGTCGATCTTGGCATAGCTCGCGACGGACGGAAGCCGCGTCTTCACCTGTGCGCTCTGCCGCTTGTCGAATTGCGGCGCCTTGTCGTTGAGCACCTTGTCCAGATTCCAGATCACGGCGTCGGCGTTGAACTCGCTGCCGTCGTGGAACTTCACGCCCTTGCGCAACGTGAAGCGCCATTTGGTCTTGTCCTTGTCGTCCACCTTCCACTCGGTGGCGAGCCCTGGCACCAGCTTGCCCGGGCGGTCGGCGACGTCCATCTCCCACGCCACCAGCGGATCGTAGATCGTGTAGGCCGTGAACTGATAGGCGCCGGCGCCGCGATCGGGCTGGCCGGTCGTCAGCGGAATGTCCGCCATCGAGATGCCGTAGCGGAGCACCGTTTCGGCGCGCGCCGAGATTGCGGAAACCGCCAGCGCAAGCAAGGCGAGACAAGTCGATAGTCGGGTACGCATGGCCCAGGGCTCCAAGAGTAAATTGGGGAGAAGTCAGGACCAAACTTGCAATCTTGATGCCAGAATAGGCAGCGCCGCAGCTTTGCCTCTGCTAAATTACAAAGACTTGTCGTCGCAGGGGGAATTTGCAGAAAAAGTTTCTCTTTGGCATAGCCATTGCATACGTTTGCATCAAAATTAATCATCGTAAGCCGGAAAAGGATTGAGGCGATGCTTATCAAGACGACCACACGCGCGGCGCTGATTGCGGCGCTGGCTCTGACGACGGCGGCCGCATGGCCGCACGTGGCCAGTGCCGAGACCGTGCTGCGCATCGGCATGACCGCTGCCGATATTCCGCGCACGCTGGGCCAGCCCGATCAGGGTTTTGAAGGCAACCGCTTCACCGGCCTCACCATGTATGACGCGCTGACCGGCTGGGACCTCTCGTCCGCCGACAAGCCGAGCGTGGTGATCCCCGGCCTTGCCACCGAGTGGAAGGTCGACGATGCCGACAAGACCAAATGGATCTTCAAGCTGCGTCCCGGCGTCACCTTCCATGACGGCTCGCCGTTCAATGCCGACGCCGTGGTGTGGAACGTCGACAAGGTGCTGAAGCAGGATGCGCCGCAGTTCGACGCCAGCCAGGTCGGCGTCACGGCGTCGCGCATGCCGACGCTGGCCTCCGCCAGGAAGATCGACGACATGACGGTCGAGCTCACCACCAAGGAGCCCGACAGCTTCCTGCCGATCAACCTCACCAACCTGTTCATGGCCAGCCCGGCGAAGTGGCAGCATTTCTATGAGAAGGCGGAAGGGGCCGATGCCAAGGCGAAGTCGCAGGCCGCATGGACTGCGTTCGCCAAGGACGCCGCGGGCACCGGCCCGTGGAAGATGGCGAGCTTCACCCCGCGCGAACGGCTCGAACTGCTCAAGAACGCGAGCTATTGGGACAAGGCGCGCGTGCCCAAGGTCGACAAGATGGTGCTGGTGCCGATGCCGGAAGCGAACGCCCGCACCGCGGCCCTGCTCTCCGGTCAGGTCGATTGGGTCGAGGCGCCGGCGCCTGACGCGCTGCCCGAGCTCAAGCAGCGTGGCTTCAAGCTCTACGCCAACGAGCAGCCCCATGTGTGGCCGTGGCAGTTCTCGCGCATCGAAGGCTCGCCGTGGAACGACATCCGCGTGCGCAAGGCCGCGAACCTCTGCGTCGATCGCGAAGGCCTGAGGGACGGCCTGCTGGCCGGCCTGATGGTGCCGGCGACCGGCACCTTCGAGCCCGGCCATCCCTGGCGCGGCAAGCCGACCTTCGAGATCAAGTATGACAAGGCGGCCGCCCAGAAGCTGATGCAGGAGGCCGGCTTCGGTCCGAACAAGAAGCTGACGGTGAAGGTGCAGACCTCCGCCTCCGGCTCGGGCCAGATGCAGCCGCTGCCGATGAACGAATATCTCCAGCAGGCACTCGCCGAATGCTATTTCGACGTGAAGCTCGACGTCATCGAGTGGAACACGCTGTTCACCAACTGGCGCCGCGGTGCCAAGGACCCCAGCGCCAACGGCTCGAACGCGACCAACGTCACCTATGCGGCGATGGACCCGTTCTTCGCGCTGGTGCGCTTCCTGCAATCCAGCATGGCGCCTCCGGTCTCGAACAATTGGGGCTTCATCAACAATCCCAAGTTCGACGAACTGGTGAAGAAGGCGCGGCAGACTTTCGATCCCGCCGCGCGTGACGCCGCGCTCGCCGAACTGCACGCGGCCTCCGTCGACGACGCAGCCTTCCTCTACGTCGCCCACGACGTCGGCCCCCGCGCCATCAGCCCGAAGGTGACCGGCGTTGTGCAGCCGAAGAGCTGGTTCATCGACTTCTCGCTGGTGTCGATCACGCCGTGAGGCGAGCACGCTGGTAGGGCTCCCCTCCCCCTTGCGGGGAGGGGTTGGGGAAGGGGGTTCACACGCGCGGTCCCTGTGTGGCCACCCCTCTCCCTAACCCTCCCCCGCAAGGGGGGAGGGAACCCTCACATCGCGCGTCCCTTACTGCAATCTACGCATCTCATCGTGCGACATCACGTTAGGTCAATCAGTGCTCGCCTACATCGCCAGACGCATCGTCTATGTCATCCCGATCGTCATCAGCGTGGCGCTGGTGTGCTTTCTGCTCGTGCACATCACGCCGGGCGATCCGCTCGTCGCGGTGCTGCCTGCGGATGCCTCGCAGGAGCTCGCGGCGCAGCTGCGCGCCGCCTACGGTTTCGACCGGCCGCTGCCGGTGCAGTTCGGGCTTTGGCTGTTGCGCGCGCTGCATGGCGACCTCGGCAATTCCATCGCGACCGGGCGTCCCGTGCTCGCCGAGGTCATGCGCGCGGTCGCCAACACCGTCACGCTCGCGATTGCCGCGGCCATCATCGGCTTCACCATGGGCATCCTGCTCGGCCTGATCGCCGGTTATTTCCGCGAGACCTGGATCGACAAGGTCGCGACGTCCTTTGCGATCGCCGGCGTCTCGGTGCCGCATTACTGGCTCGGCATGGTGCTCGTCATCATCTTCTCGGTTCAGCTGAACTGGCTGCCCGCGGTCGGCGCCGGTCCCGGCGGCTCCGCCGCCTGGGCCTGGGATTGGGCGCATCTGCAATATCTCGTGCTGCCGGCGATCACGACTTCGGTGATTCCGATGGGCATCGTCACCCGCACCGTGCGTGCGCTGACCGGCGACATTCTTTCGCAAGACTTCGTCGAGGCGCTGCGCGCGAAGGGTTTGCACGAGACCGGCGTGTTCCGCCACGTCATCAAGAACGCCGCGCCCACCGCGCTCGCGGTGATGGGACTTCAGCTCGGTTACATGCTAGGCGGCTCGATCCTGATCGAAACCGTGTTCTCTTGGCCGGGCTCCGGCTTTTTGCTCAACTCGGCGATCTTCCAGCGCGACCTGCCGCTGCTCCAGGGCACGATCCTGATCCTCGCGCTATTCTTCGTCTTTCTCAATCTGCTGGTCGACATCGCGCAAGCCGCGATCGATCCGCGCATCAAGCGGGGCTAGCCGATGAGCGAGCTTCCGTTGTCCGCCACCGCCGACGCCGCGCTCCAGGCCGCGCCCGCGACCAAGGCGCGCGGCTATTGGGCCACCGTCGGCCGCCGCATCGCCCGCGACAAGGTCAGCATGGCCTGCGCGCTGGTGCTGCTGCTGATCTTCCTCTCCGCGATCCTCGCGCCGTGGCTGGGACTCGAAGATCCCTACAAGGGCTCGATGATCCGCCGCCTCCGCCACATCGGCACGGTGGGTTATCCGCTCGGCACCGACGAGCTCGGCCGCGACATGCTGGCGCGGCTGATCTATGGCGGGCGGCTGTCGCTCCTCATCGGCATCCTTCCTGTGATCCTCGCCTTCTGCATCGGCACCTCGCTCGGCCTCGCCGCCGGCTATGTCGGCGGCAAGCTCAACACCGCGATCATGCGCACGATCGACGTGTTCTACGCCTTCCCGTCCGTGCTGCTCGCGATCGCGATCTCCGGTGCGCTGGGAGCCGGCATTCTCAACTCCATCGTGTCGCTGACCGTCGTGTTCGTGCCGCAGATCACCCGCGTCGCCGAAAGCGTCACCACCGGCGTGCGCAACATGGATTTCGTCGAGGCCGCGCGCGCCTCCGGCGCGGGGCCCTTCACCATCATGCGCGTGCACATTCTCGGCAATGTGCTGGGCTCGATCTTCGTCTATGCCACCAGCCTGATCTCGGTCTCGATGATCCTGGCCGCCGGTCTTTCCTTCCTCGGTCTCGGCACCAAGCCGCCGGAACCGGAATGGGGACTGATGCTCAACACGTTGCGGACCGCGATCTACGTCAATCCGTGGGTCGCCGCGCTTCCGGGCGCGATGATCTTCGCGGTCTCGATCTGCTTCAACCTGCTCTCGGACGGCCTGCGCAGCGCCATGGACATCAGGAACTAGCCCATGAGCGAGACCAACACCCCCGTCGCCATGCTGGAGCCGATCGAAGACCTTGGCGGCGCCGCGCAGCCGCTGCTTCAGGTCAACGGCCTGACCAAGCATTTTCCGGTTCGCGGTGGGCTGTTCGCCGCAAAACGCACCGTTCGGGCCGTCGACAACGTGTCCTTCACCGTCGCCAAGGGCGAGACCGTCGGCATCGTCGGCGAGTCCGGCTGCGGCAAGTCGACCACCGCGCGGCTCCTGATGCACCTGATGCCGCGCGATGTCGGCGATATCATCTATGACGGCATGACCGTCGGGCAGTCGCTGAGCCTGCGTGAACTTCGCCGCGGCATGCAGATGGTGTTCCAGGATTCCTACGCCTCGCTTAATCCTCGCCTCACCATCGAGGAATCCATCGCCTTCGGGCCGAAGGTTCACGGCATGGCCGACGGTACGGCGCGCGCACTGGCGCGCGAGCTGCTCGGCAAGGTGGGCCTGCGCCCCGAAAACTTCGCCAACCGCTATCCGCACGAGATCTCCGGCGGCCAGCGCCAGCGCGTCAACATCGCGCGCGCGCTCGCGCTGTCGCCGCGCCTGGTGATCCTCGATGAAGCGGTGTCCGCGCTCGACAAATCGGTCGAGGCACAGGTGCTGAATTTGCTCGCCGATCTCAAGCGCGAGTTCGGCCTGACCTATCTCTTCATCAGCCACGACCTCAACGTCGTCCGCTACATCTCGGACCGCGTGCTGGTGATGTATCTCGGCGAGGTCGTCGAGCTCGGCCCCGTGGACCAGGTCTGGGACAGTCCCGCGCATCCCTATACGCGCGCGCTGCTTGCGGCGATGCCGTCGTCCGACCCGGATCGGCGCACCGAGAAGCCGCCGATCTCGGGCGATCCGCCCAATCCGATCGATCCGCCGCCGGGCTGCCGCTTCCACACCCGCTGCGCGTTTGCGGAGCCGCTCTGCGCAAATGCCGCACCAAAGCTCACGGCCGTCGATAGAATGGGCCACGAGGCGGCGTGCTATATGGTGATCCCGGGTTCAGGCCATAGCCGCGCGCCCGCAGAGGAAACCGCATGACGAGACCGACACCCAAAGAGATCAAGCCGATCGCGCAAATCGCAGGCGTCCCCGTCGATGACGAGATCGCAACGCGCATTTCCAATTCGATCGGACCGGCCTTCGAAGGGTTCGAGGCCATCGCCGGCACGTTGCCGTTCGATCTCGAGCCCGCGCTCTATCCGATCGCGCAGACGCTGAAGGTGTCGAAATGAGCACTGAGCCTGCATTGATGACGCTCACCGAGGTCGCGCGTGCGATCGCGATGAAGCAGGTGTCCTCGCATGAGGTGACGCGCGCGCTGCTGCATCGCATCGCGCAGTGGCAGCCGCATCTCAACGCCTTCATGTCGATCGAAGCGGAGGCTGCGTTGAAAGCGGCCGAGGCCGCCGACGCCGAGCTCGCCAAGGACAAGGTGCGCGGTCCGCTGCATGGCGTGCCGCTCGCGCACAAGGACATGTATTACGATGCCGGCAAGGTCTCGACCTGCGGCTCGCTGATCCGCCGCGATTTCGTGCCGACCGTGACGTCGACCGCTTTGCAGCGGCTGAAGGACGCCGGCCAGGTTCGCCTCGGCACGCTGCATCTGGCGGAATTCGCCTACGGCCCGACCGGCCACAACGCCCATTATGGCCCAGTCCGCAATCCCTGGAATGTCGCGCATATCACCGGCGGCTCCTCGTCGGGCTCCGGCTCGTCGGTCGCCGCGCGCCTGACGTTTGCCGCGCTCGGCTCGGACACCGGCGGCTCGATCCGCATGCCCGCGCATTTCTGCGGCGTCACGGGCCTGAAGACCACCGTCGGCCGCGTCAGCCGCGCCGGCGCGATGCCGCTGTCGCAATCGCTCGACACGGTCGGCCCGCTCGCGCGGACCGCGGAGGATTGCGCGCTGCTGCTGGCCTTGATGGCGGGTCTCGATCCCGCAGATTCGACCACCAGCCACGAGCCGCTGTCGGACTATGTCGCGGCGACCAAGGGCTCGCTGAAAGGCCTCAAGATCGGCGTGCCCGCGTCCTTCTATGTCGACGATCTCGACAGCGAGGTCGCGCGCGTGCTCGACGAGACCATCGCGGTGCTCAAGCGCGAAGGCGCCGACATCGTCAAGGTCGAGCTGCCGGACCAGCGGCAATTGTCATCGGCAAGCCAGCTCGTGCTCGCGGCGGAAGCTGCCGCGTTCCACAAGCGCTGGATGATCGAGCGTCCGCAGGATTACGGCCCGCAGGTCTTGATGCGGCTTCAGAACGGTCTCGCCGTGCCCGCCATCACCTATCTCGAAGCGATGCGCTGGCGCGGGCCGGCGCTCGCGGCGCACAATGCAGCCACAGCCGGCGTCGACGCAATCATCGCGCCGGCCTCGCCGGTGCCGGCACCGACCATCGAGGAGAGCGACGTTGGCGGC
Source organism: Bradyrhizobium sp. A5 (assembly GCF_042076515.1). Lineage (NCBI taxonomy): Bacteria > Pseudomonadati > Pseudomonadota > Alphaproteobacteria > Hyphomicrobiales > Nitrobacteraceae > Bradyrhizobium > Bradyrhizobium sp. A5. The sequence goes on from NZ_CP148990.1 coordinate 772,519, forward strand.
GGACCGAACGCGCCAGCCATGGTGCAGCGCCTGACGCTGTTCACCCGTCCGGTGAACTATCTCGGGCTGCCGTCGCTCACCATTCCCTCGGGCTTCACCAAAAGCGGCCTGCCAGTCGGCATGCAGCTGATCGGCCGCTCCTTCGACGAGGCGACCCTACTCACCATCGGCGCTGCGTTCCAGCGCGTCACCGACTATCACGACCGGGTACCCAAGCTGCCGTCATGACAAAGCTCGTCGACATCTCAGGTCTCAACATCCGCTTCACCGGCGAGCGCACGGTCTATGCCGTGAACGATCTCAGTCTCTCGCTCGGCGACGGCGAGGTGCTGGGCCTGCTCGGCGAATCTGGTTCGGGCAAGAGCGTGACATTGCGTGCGCTGATGCGGCTGCTGCCGAAGAAGCGCACGCAGATCACGGGCAAGGTCAACGTCATGGGCCGCGACGTGCTGGCCATGAACGACGAGGAACTCTCGTCGTTCCGCGGTCAGACCGTGTCGATGATCTTTCAGGAGCCCGCGCTGGCGCTCGACCCGGTCTACACCATCGGCGCACAGATCGCCGAAAGCGTCGTGCGTCACGAGGGCAAGTCTTACGCGGAGGGCAGGGCGAGGGCGCTCGAGATGCTCGAGGTCGTGCGTATTCCCTCGGCCAAGCGGCGTCTCGACGCCTATCCGCACGAGATGTCCGGCGGCATGCGCCAGCGTGCGATGATCGCGTTGGCGCTGGCCTGCCGGCCCAAGATCCTGCTCGCGGACGAGCCGACCACGGCGCTCGATGCCACCGTGCAGATCCAGATATTGCTGCTCTTGCGCGAACTGCAGCGCGAGTTCGGCATGTCCGTCATCTTCGTCACCCACGACATCGGCGTCGCCATCGAGATCTGCGACCGCGTCGCGGTGATGTATGCCGGCCAGATCGTGGAGCGGGGCACGCTTCGCGACATCGTCCGCAGCCCTGTGCATCCCTACGCCAAGGGCCTGCTCGCCTCGACCATCCACGGCGCCAAGCGGGGGCAGCGCCTCGAAACCATCCCCGGCACGCCGCCGTCGCTGGCGGAGAAGCCGAACAGCTGCTCCTTCGCCCCCCGTTGCAAGCTCGCCGAGCCGCGCTGCCTGGAGCAGCTGCCTCCCAATGTGGAGGTCGGACCGGGCCGGGCGGCGCGGTGTGTGCTGGCGGAGCCGGTGGCCGTTTCCTAGCTGTCGCCCGTAGCCGGTGCGCGCCCTCGCCCCGCCCTCTTGTCCGCCGAAGCCCGCCTTCGGGCGAAGGCGGATGCGGGGTGAGGTTAGGAGAATCGCGCGCGATTTCAGAATTCCTCCACGACAACACCGACTTGTCACAGTTCACCGTGCGCCAATTGCCGAACCCGTTTCTACTGTGCATGGGGTTGTTTTCGACATTTTTGTTTCCGCAGGCGCAACCAGGCGGTGGGGAACCGCATTCACACCCCATTCATTCCGGTTCCCGTTCCATGCGGGGCATTCACGCCAGAGGGACGTCACTTATGTACATTTCCAACGAAGGCCTGCTCGTCATCCTGTTCGTCGGCCTGGTCGCCGGCTGGCTGGCCGGCAAGATCGTGCGGGGCGCCGGATTCGGGATCATCGGCGACATCGTCATCGGCATCTGCGGCGCGCTGGTCGCGAGCCTGTTGTTTCCAAAGCTCGGCATTCACATCGGCACGGGCCTGGTGTCCGAGATCGTCTATTCCGCGATCGGCGCGGTCATCCTGCTGCTGGTGGTGAGGCTGGTGCGCGGCGGCGGCCGGCTTTAGCAGCTCCCTCGGTTCAATCGGAACTTTCGCCTCTCCCCGGCTGGGGAGAGGCCGCGATGTCTGCTATAAAAAGCCGCAAAGACTGTGAAATACCGGACTTGCGTGCGAGGCCGTCAGGGGGTGATGTGACCCATCGGGGTCCCGGATTAATAATCGGCTGCGCTCGGCGCAGCGGGAAGACCATGTTAATCCGGGTCGAATACCCCTGAACTGCCTGTGAAATCGGGGGCTCCGGCCCCTCACCTGAAAGAGATCAGACTGATGGCAGCCGTACCTGGCGTCCGCCGTTCAGAGCTCGGTGACGCCTTGCGCGCCTGTCGCACGGCGTTCATTGGCGTCGGCTTGATGAGCTGCATGATCAACCTGCTCTATCTGACCGGGTCGATCTTCATGCTGGAGGTCTACGACCGGGTGCTGCCGAGCCGCAGCGTTCCGACCCTGATCGGCCTGATCGTCCTCGCCAGCTTCCTCTACATGGCGCAGGGCGTGCTCGACATGATCCGCAACCGGATCCTGGGGCGGATCGGCACCGCGCTCGATGAAGCCCTCAACAAGCGCGTGTTCGACACCATCGTGCGGCTGCCGCTGCTGGTCGGCAACCGCAACGAGGGCCTGCAGCCGCTGCGCGACCTCGACAATGTCCGCTCCTTCCTCGGCAGCATGGGGCCGAGCGCGTTCTTCGACCTGCCCTGGCTGCCGCTCTATCTCGCCATCTGCTTCGCCTTCCATGTCATGATCGGCGTCACCGCCCTGGTCGGCGCCATCATTCTGGTCGGGCTGACGCTGGTCACTGAGTTCATGTCCCGCCAGCCGGCGCGCGACGCGATGGGTCTCGCGGCCCAGCGCAACGACATTGCCCAGTCCAGCCGCCGCAATGCCGAAGTCATGGTGTCGATGGGCATGACCGGCCGGATGAACCAGCGTTGGAGCGAGGCCAACGAAAAATATCTCGACGGCAATCAGCGTGCGAGCGACGTCGCCGGCGGTCTCGGCGCGGTCGCCAAGGTGCTGCGCATGATGCTGCAATCGGCGGTGCTCGCGGTCGGTGCCTATCTCGTCATCCACCAGGAGGCGACCGCCGGCATCATCATCGCCGGCTCGATCCTCTCGGCCCGCGCGCTGGCGCCGGTCGATCTCGCCATCGCGCACTGGAAGTCCTTTGCCGCGGCCCGCCAGAGCTGGCATCGCCTCACGCGCCTTTTGGAGCAGATGCCGGCGCAGACGATGCCGACCCAGTTGCAGGCGCCCACCAGCCGCCTCTCGGTCGAGGGCATCGCCATGGTGCCGCCGGGCGACCAGCGCCTCATCGTGCAGGACGTCACCTTCGCGCTCGCTGCCGGCAACGGCCTCGGTGTGATCGGGCCGAGCGGCTCCGGCAAATCCTCGCTGATCCGGGCCCTCGTCGGCGTCTGGCATCCTGTCCGCGGCAAGGTGCGGCTCGACGGCGCGGCGCTCGACCAATGGTCAAGCGACATGCTCGGCCGCCACATCGGTTATCTGCCGCAGGACGTCGAATTGTTCGGCGGCTCCATCGCGCAGAACATCAGCCGGTTCGACCCTGCGGCCACCTCCGACGGCATCATTGCCGCGGCCAAGGAAGCCGGCGTGCACGAGATGATCATCAAGATGCGTGAGGGCTACAACACGCAAGTCGGCGAGCAGGGCACCGCGCTCTCCGCAGGCCAGGCCCAGCGCGTGGCGCTGGCGCGTGCCCTCTACGGCAATCCGTTCCTGATCGTGCTCGACGAGCCCAATTCCAATCTCGACACCGAAGGCGACGAGGCGCTGACCCGCGCGATCCGCGGCGCACGCGACCGCGGCGCCATCGTCATCGTGGTGGCGCACCGGCCGATCGGCGTCGAGGCGGTCGACCAGATCCTGGTGCTGCGTGACGGCCGCATGCAGGCCTTCGGACCGAAGGAGCAGGTGCTCGCCCAGGTGCTGCAGCCGCGCGTGACGCCGCCGGCACCGATCAAGATCGTCAGCGAAGGCGGGAAGTCATGAGCACGATGACGATCGGCGGGACAAAACCCGCCGCAAAGCGGACCGTGCGGGAATCGATCCGGTTTCACCTGATGCTCGGGCTCGGGATCGTCTTGGTCCTCGTGGTCGGCCTCGGCGGCTGGGCGTCGACCGTGCAAATCTCCGGCGCGCTGATCGCGCCGGGCCAGATCGTGGTCGAATCCAACGTCAAGAAGGTGCAGCACCCGACCGGCGGCGTGGTCGGCGAGCTGCGCGCCCGCGACGGCGACGTGGTCAAGGCCGGCGACGTCGTGGTGCGGCTGGACGACACCGTCACCAAGGCGAACCTCGCCATCGTCACCAAGAATCTCGACGCAGCGCTGGCGCGCGCGGCGCGGCTCCAGGCCGAGCAGCGCGGAATCGACAGGATCGACTTCCCGCAATCGCTGCTCGACCGCGGCAATGATCCCGACGTCAGGACGCTGCTCTCCGCCGAAACCAAGCTGTTCGACGTCCGTGTCAACGGCCGCGCCGGCCAGAAGGCGCAGCTTCGCGAGCGCATCCAGCAGCTCAACGAGGAGATTGAGGGTCTCTCAGCGCAGGAGAGGGCCAAGGACAAGGAAATCTCGCTGGTGCAGCAGGAGCTGGTCGGCGTCCGCGATCTCTACGAGAAGCATCTGGTGCAGATCTCGCGCCTGACCACGCTCGAACGCGACAGCGCCCGCCTCAACGGCGAGCGCGCGCAGTACATCGCCTCGCGGGCGCAGGCCAAGGGCAAGATCACCGAGACCGAGCTCCAGATCATCCAGGTCGACAAGGACATGGTGAGCGAGGTCTCCAAGGATCTGCGCGAGACCAATGACAAGATCGGCGAAATGATCGAGCGCAAGGTTGCCGCCGAGGACCAGCTTCGCCGCGTCGACATCCGCGCGCCGCAGGACGGCATGGTGCTGCAATCGACCGTTCATACCGTCGGCGGCGTCGTCACCGCCGGCGACGCCCTTATGCTGATCGTGCCGCAGGCCGACGATCTCCAGGTCGAGGCCAAGGTCAATCCGGTTGACATCGACAAGCTGCAGATCGGCCAGAAGACGCTGCTGCGCCTGTCCGCCTTCAATCAGCGCACCACGCCCGAGCTCAACGGCGTCGTCAGCCGCGTCTCGCCTGACGTCACTACCGATCAGCGCACCGGCCAGAGCTACTACACCATCCGCGTCTCGCTGCCGGCGGACGAGATCGCCCGCCTCGGCGACTCCAGGATGATCCCCGGCATGCCCGTGGAAGCCTTCGTTCAGACCGGCGACCGCACCATGCTGTCCTATCTGATGAAACCCCTGCACGACCAGTTGATGCGGGCGTTCAGGGAGAAGTGACGCGCGAAAGCGCGGCATCCCGGAGCGCGCTTAGCGCGCATCCGGGATCTCGCGCGGCAGGCTCGATCTCGTAGGGTAGGCAAAGGCGCAACGCACCGTGCCCCCCACTCTTCGCGCGACGGTGGTGGGCACGCTTCGCTTTGCCCACCCTACGCGTCCTCGTTATTTGCTATAGTTCGACTCAAGCCCCAAGCAATCCGGCAATCGAACCATGCAATCCCCACCTTCCATCGCCACCAAATCCTTCACCGACGCCGGTCCGGCCGTCGCCCGGCTCGAAGAGATCTACGATCGCAACACGAAATTCCTGCGTGACAGGTTCGAGGCTTACGTCAACGGCGAAGCGATCACGGCCCGAGTGCGGGCCTATTATCCCTTCGTGCGCATCACCACCGCGACGCATGCGCGGCTGGACTCGCGCCTCGCTTACGGCTTCGTCGCCGGACCTGGCGTGCACGAAACCAGCGTGACGCGGCCGGATCTGTTTCGCGCCTACCTGACCGAGCAGATCGGCCTCCTGATCCAGAACCACGGTGTGCCCGTCGAGATCGGCGAGTCCGCCGAGCCGATCCCGATTCACTTCGCCTATCGCCGCGACATCAACATCGAGGCTGCCATCACCACCAGCGAGAACTCGCCCGTCGCGCGATCGCTGCGCGATGCGTTCGACGTGCCGGATCTGGCCACCATGGACGATTCCATCGCCGACGGCACTTTCAAGCTCCAGCCCGGCGTGCCCGAGCCGCTGTCGCTGTTTCGCGCCGCCCGCGTCGATTATTCGCTGCGCCGGCTCTATCACTACACCGGTACCGACCCCGAGCATTTCCAGAACTTTGTCATTTTCACCAACTACCAGTTCTATGTCGACGCCTTCGCGCAAGCCTGCCAGCAGCGGCTTCAGTCCGGCGAGGCCGGCCTCGAGGCCTTCGTTGCACCCGGTAATGTCATCATGCGCGGTGGCGGGGCGACCAGCGGGACGGCGCCCGCGCGCGTGCCTCAGATGCCGGCCTTCCATCTGGTCGCGCCGGGCTACCGCGGTATCACCCTGATCAATATCGGCACCGGTCCGTCCAATGCGCGCAACGTCACCGACCACGTCGCCGTGCTGCGCCCGCATGCCTGGCTGATGCTCGGCCATTGCGCCGGCCTGCGCAACACGCAGCGGCTCGGCGACTATGTGCTCGCCCACGGCTATGTCCGCGAGGACCATGTACTGGATCGCGAACTGCCGCTGTGGGTGCCGATCCCGGCGCTCGCCGAAATGCAGGTCGCGCTCGAAGAGGCGGTCGAGGACGTCACGGGTCTCGAGGGTTTCGAGCTCAAGCGTCTGATGCGCACCGGGACGGTGGCCAGCGTCGACAACCGCAATTGGGAGATCAGCGGGCCTGAGGTCATTCGCCGCCTGTCGCAATCGCGCGCCGTCGCGCTCGACATGGAATCGGCCGCGATCGCCGCCAACGGCTACCGCTTCCGCGTCCCCTACGGCACGCTGCTTTGCGTCTCCGACAAGCCGCTGCACGGCGAGATCAAGCTCGCAGGCATGGCCAGCGAATTCTACCGCCGCCGTGTCGGCCAGCATCTCGAAATCGGCCTGAAGGCGCTGGAGCGGCTCAAGCAGCAGGAATCCGAGCGGCTGCATTCGCGAAAGCTCCGCAGTTTCGCCGAAGTCGCGTTCCAGTAGAGTGCCTCAACCTCTTTGCGGCTGACAAGCCCGGCAATTCCAAGCATTGTCGGCGCGGGGGCCGACCGGACCGCTTTCCATGCCGCTGATGCGTGACAAGATCATTGGCCATGATCTCGAACGGCTCGCCTTTCGCTTTACCATGCTGAGCGAGGGCGAAATCGTGCAGTGCCAGATCAGCGACGCCGCGATGGACGAGCTTGCGGGCATGCAGGGCACCGAGAGCAGCGCGCGCCAGGCGCAATTCTTGTCCCTGCGCGAGACGATCGAGCGGATCGCGTCGGATATCTATGACGAGGCGCCGCGGGTGCACGGCTATGTGGTGCGGATTTTCATGCGGCATTTGGGAAGGTGATCGTCGGTTGTCGCGGGCACCAACCTCTCACCGTCACCCTGAGGTGGCCGCTTCTTCAGCGGCCCTCGAAGGGCGACGGCCCGGCTGCATCTCGGCCGTTCATCCTTCGAGGCTCCCCCCGCGGCGCGTTGCACCGCGCGTCTCGCACCTCAGGATGACGGGTTAGGCAACGCAGCGGCCGCTCGCTCGATCAGCTCACCCCTCCAGCTTCCTCAGCAACAACTTCAACGCCGTCGCCGCAAACACCTGCATATTTGCAAACCGGTCGCCGCTCGCCGTCTCCAGCGTGATCACCTCCGCCGTGGGGCCGGACACCGCCATGCAGCTGTGGCCGGCGGCGTCGCCGTAGCGGTTGCCGGTGGGGCCGGCGGCACCGGTCTCGGACAGGCCCCAGTCGGCGCTGAAGCGGCTACGCATCTGGTCCGCGAGGAGCTTTGCGTAGGGCTCGGACGAGGAGCGAAAGCCCTTCATTCCTTCATCTGAAATATCCATCAGCACGCGCCTGGCATCGCGGGTGTAGACCACGGCCCCGCCGAGGTAGTAGGCCGAGGCGCCGGGGACCGCGAGCAGGCTGGCCGAGATCAGGCCGCCGGTCGAGGATTCGGCGACCGCAATGGTTTGCTTGCGCGCGATCAGTTGGGCCGCGACCTGTTCCGCAATGCCGACGAGCTCTTTCATCCCTTGATCCTCTCATTCCTCGCAACCGAGCTGTGCCTTCCTAGCATATGCCAGTCGCCTTGGCCGAGTTGCGGACGACGGGCAGGCCTGCTTGAATGGCAGGCGCAAGACGGCGCGGTGAAGCGCTGCGCAAGGTAACGTCACGAGGAAACGCAACAAGGAGACGTGATGGCGTCCCTGATCGCCGGCGGGGTGGATTGCGACGTGCATCCGGCCGTGCCGCATCTGACCAGCCTGCTGCCGTATTTGAACGACTATTGGCGCGATCAGGTGACGACGCGCGGCATGGTCGACCTCGTCTCGCAATCCTATCCCGAGCATTCGCCGATCACTTCGCGTCCCGACTGGCGGCCCGAGAGCGGCAAGCCTGGCGAGAGGCTGGAGGACATGCAGCGCCATGTGCTCGATCCCTTCCAGCTCGAGCTCGCCATCTGCAATCCGCTCTATGGCGTGCAGATGGTGTTTTCGGAAGATTTGCAGGCCGCCTTCTGCCGCGCGCTGAACGAGTGGCTCGCGAAGAAATGGCTCGATCGCGATCGGCGGCTGCGCGGCTCGATCGTCATTCCCACGCAAAGCGTCGACAAGGCGGTCGCCGAGATCGAGCGCTGCGCGCAGGACAGGCGCTTCGTGCAGGTCCTGATGCTGGTGATGGGCGACACGCCGCTCGGCAAGCGGGCGCTGTGGCCGATCTATGAGGCCGCCGAACGGCTGGACCTGCCGGTCGGCATCCACGCCGGTTCCGCCTATCACAATCCGCCGACCGCGGTGGGATGGGGGTCCTACCACATCGAGGATTATGTCGGTCAGGCCCAGGCGTTCCAGGCCCAGCTCACCAGCCTGATCGTCGAGGGCGTGTTCGCCAAATATCCTGGGCTGAAGATGGTGATGCTGGAATCCGGCGTCTCCTGGATTTCCCCCTATCTCTGGCGGCTGCACAAGTTCTGGCGCGGGGTGCGGATGGAGACTCCCTGGGTCGATCGCGCGCCGCTGGAAATTGTGCGAAGCAATATCCGCTTCTCGTTACAGCCATTTGATGCGCCGCCGGAGGCCGAGACATTAATTCGCCTGTTTGATCATATGCAGTCGGACGAATTGGTCCTATTCTCCACGGACTATCCGCACTGGCAGTTTGACGGCCAGGACGCGCTGCCCGAAGGTCTGTCTCCCGATCTCGTGCGCAAGATCATGATCGATAATCCGCATGCGACCTATCCCCGCCTGAAAGAACTCCCTCCCAAGGAGGCAAGGCCATGAACATCCAGTTCCGCGAACAAACGGATTCCGCCGCTCCCCTCACCGTGAAGACCGCGATCGCGGACTGCGACATCCATCCGGCACGCGCGACCCGCACCGAGCTCTATCCCTACCTCGCCAAACGCTGGCAGCATCATCTCGAGGTCTACGGCGTGCACGCCTATCAGGGCATGATGGAAGGCCCGCCTTATCCAAAGGCACAGCCCAACGCCTCGCGCCGCGACGCCTATCCGCCGGAAGGCGGCCCGCAGGGCTCCTCGCTCTCCTTCATGCAGAAGCAGCTGCTCGATCCCAACAATGTGCAGCTGGGCGTTCTCAATCCGCTCAACACCGGGCAGGGCATCCGCAACCACGAGCTCTCGGCTGCGCTGTGCTCGGCGATCAACGATTGGCAGATCGACAAATGGACCAGCAAGGACAAGCGGCTGAAGGCGTCCATCGTCGTCGGCAATGAGGACGGTCTGTCTGCCGCCGCGGAGATCCGCGAGCGCGCCGGGGACAAGAACTTTGTGCAGGTGCTGCTGCTCAGCCGCAATGTCGAACCGCTCGGCCAGCGCCGCTACTGGCCGATCTATCAGGCCGCGGAAGAAGCGGGCCTGCCCGTCGGCGTCCACGCCTTCGGCTTCGGCGGCAACCCGATCACGCCGTCGGGCTGGCCGTCCTATTACATCGAGGAGATGGTGGGACATTCACAATGCCAGCAATCGGCGCTGGCGAGCCTCGTCCTGGAAGGCGTGTTCGAGCGCTTCCCGAAACTGAAGATGGTGATGATCGAGGCCGGCTTCGGCTGGGCGCCGTCGCTGGCCTGGCGGCTCGACAAGGTCTGGCAGCGTCTCAGGAGCGAGGTGCCGCATGTCAAACGGCCGCCGTCGGAATATATCCGCGAGCAGGTGTGGTGGACCACGCAGCCGATGGAAGATCCGGAGCGGCGCGAGGATCTGTTCGACGTCATCAAATGGATCGGCTGGGACCGCCTGCTGTTCGCGACCGACTATCCGCATTGGGACTATGACGAGCCGTCGCGCGTGTTGCCGGCCGGCGTCAGCGAAGCCAATCGCGAGGCGTTCTATCTCGGCAATGCGAAGAAGCTGTACGGAATTGCTTGATGGCGCGTCATGTCATTGCGCCAGTGGATGAGCTTCCGCCCGGCACGCGAAAATTCCTGGAGATCGAGGGACGGCCGATCGCGGTCTTCAACATCAAGGGCGAATATTTCGGATTGATGAACCGCTGCCCGCATCAGGGCGCGGCGCTGTGCGAGGGCCCGTTGATCGGGCTCGCACAGTCGAGCGAGCCCGGCGAGATCGAATATACGAAGCTCGGCGAGATCATCCGCTGCCCTTGGCACGGCTGGGAGTTCGACATCCGCACCGGCCAGTCCTACTGCGATCCCCGCCGCTTCCGCGTCAAGGCGTACCCGGCCCACGTCGAGCCGGGCGCGAGCGTGGTGAAGGGGCCGTATGTGGCCGAGACTGTCACGGTGAAGGTCGAGAGCGATTACGTGGTGGTGGAGCTGTAATCTCTCCCCATCGTGCGCCCCCTCTCCCGGCAAGCGGGGAGAGGCGAGAGCCATCAATGCCCCGCGACCGGCTCCGCCACCGCATCATAGGTCGGCACCGCCCTGCCGCCGCCGCGATAGACGACCAGCGCGGCGATGATGCCGAGCGCCGCCGCGAACATCAGCCAGAGACCGGGCGCGGCCTTGTTGCCGGTGTAGTCGATCAGCAACGTCGAGGCGAACGGGGTGAAGGTGCCGAACAGCGCGGCGGCGAGCGCGAAGGCCAGTGAGAAGCAGGTCGTGCGCACATGCGCCGGTACGATCTCGACGAGAGCGCCGAGCATGGTGCCGCTGTAAATGCCGAAATAGAACGAGAACATCATCTCGACGGCGAGCAGCTTGCCGAAGGTCGGTGCGGCCACCAGCCAGCTCAGCGCGGGGTAGGCGGTGAGCAGCGCCAGGGTAGCGATGCCGACCAGCACCGGCTTGCGGCCGATACGGTCGGACAGCGCGCCGCCGACCGGATTCCAGAAGAAGTTGGTGACGGCGACGAGCAGCGTCACCAGCAGCGCATCCTGCGACGACAGCTTCAGCACGGTCTTGCCGAAGGTCGGCGTGTACACGGTGACGAAGTAAAACGTCGTCGTTGTCAGGATCGCGATCATCATGCCGAGCAGCACGATGCGCCAGTTGGCGAGCGCGGACGCGAACACTTCGTTCGCGCTCGGGTGCCTCTTCATGGCGAGGAAGGCCGGTGTTTCCTCGAGCGTGCGCCGCAGGAAGAAGATCAGGGGAATGATCATGCAGCCGACGAAGAAGGGAATGCGCCAGCCCCAGGCGGCCACGGTGTCGGCCGGCATCACCTCGGAGAGGAGGAAGCCGAGGATCGAGGCGACGAAAATCGCGACCTGCTGGCTCGACGACTGGAACGAGGTGTAGAAGCCGCGATTGCCCGGCGTCGAGATCTCGGCGAGATACACCGACACGCCGCCGAGTTCGACGCCGGCGGAGAAGCCTTGCAGCAAGCGGCCGATCAGCACGATGACCGGCGCCGCAATGCCGATGGTTGCATAGCTCGGGCAGAACGCGATGACGACGGTGCCGATGGCCATGATGCCAAGCGTGACGATCAGGCCCTGGCGGCGTCCGATGCGATCGATATAGGCGCCGAGCACGATCGCGCCGACCGGACGCATCAGGGCGCCGAGCCAGAACACACCGAATGTGTTGAGCAGCGATGCCGTCTCGTTGGTGGAGGGGAAGAACGCCTTGCCGATGGCCGCGGCATAGAAGCCGAACAGGAAGAAGTCGAACTGCTCGAGGAAATTGCCCGAAGTGGCGCGCAGGATCGCGCCGATGCGCGACTTGATCTCGGGCGGATTGGTTGCTGGTCCAGCCATGGCATGGCTCCCTGAAGACGTGGCCGGACCGGAACTCGTTTCACGGCAAGGCGACAGATCGATGCTGCGACAATCTGTCACCTCTCTCGCGCCGAGCGGGGGTGAGTCAACCAATTTTGCTGGCGAAGCTGATGATTTTTCAGGCTTTATTCTGCGTTGCAGCAATCATCCATGTGCGGAACGCGGTAAGCTTCGGGGCCTCGCGGCGGCCCTCCGGCGCGACCAGGTAGAAGCCGGCATCGGCCGGCAGCGCAATCTTGAAGGGCACCACGAGCCGGCCCTTGGCGATGTCGTCCTGGACGTAGGAGGTCCGGCCCATCGCCACGCCGATGCCGTCGATCGCGGCCTGGATGGTCATGAAGATCATGTCGAAGGTGATGCCCGGCTGCCTTGCGATATCGACCGGCAGCCCCGCCGCGGTCAGCCACAGCCGCCAGTCGTCGCTGTTGGCGTTGGAGGTGTGCAGCAGCGGATAGCCCCGGAGATCCTCGGGCTTGCGCAGCGGCTTGTCGCCGCGCAGCAGCGACGGGCTGCACACCGGAAACAGCTCGTCGGCCATCAGCCAGTCGGCACGCAGGCCCGGCCACTGGCCGCGGCCATAGCGGATCGCGGCGTCGACATTGTCGCGCTGGAAATCGACCAGGCTGGTCGAGGTGGTGATGCGGACGTCGATGCCGGGATGCTGCTCCTGGAAATCGGTCAGCCGCGGCAGCAGCCATTTTGCCGCGAGCGAGGCCAGCGTCGAGACGGTCAACACCTTGTCGTCGTCCTTGCGCAGCAACCGGTCGGTGGCGAGGCGGAGGTCGTTGAAGGCGGCGCGGACGCCCGGCAGATAGTCGCGCGCCTCCGGCGTCAACGCCAGCGCGCGGTTCTGCCGGATGAACAGGCGGATGCCGAGCTCTTCCTCGAGCCTGCGGATCTGATGGCTGATCGCGGTCTGCGTCACGTTCAGCTCGCTTGCGGCCAGCGTGAAGCTGAGATGGCGCGCGGCAGCCTCGAACGCCCGCAATCCGTTCAGCGAGGGCAATCTGGCAGTCATCTGGCAGCAGGATGCATGACGTTATTTCATGCGAAAAGGTACAAATTGTCGTTTGTCGCAGTGCACTCGGAGGCAGATATTGGCGTTCAAGTTAGCTCAAGGAGCTGAACATGTCTACTTTGACCCAAAATTCAATGACAAATCATCATGCGTCCGGACTACTCACCCAGATTGGGGAGACCCTGCATGTCTGGCACGAGCGCTATCGCACCAGGCGTGAACTGACCCACTGGACAGCCCGCGATCTTCATGACGTCGGTCTGTCCTGGAGCGACATTGCCCACGAGGCTGACAAACCCTTCTGGCGGGCCTGATTGGCCGCCAGGCCGGCGCCGCCCGACTGTGGGGGCGCCGGCGGTCCCTCTTTCTCTTGGGCACGTGTCATGATCTCTCTCCGCCTGGAAGACCTGAAGCAATATTCGGACACGCTACGCACCCGACACGGCGAGGCGCTCAACGTCCGTTTCGTCGAGCCGCGCGACACCGAAGAGCTTCAGCACTATTTCCGCTCGCTCACGACGCGGTCCCGCTACAACCGCTTCTTCGGCGCGATCAGCGAATTGCCGAAGGGCCTGCTGAGCGAATTCCTCGATGTCGGCGGGCGCGAACGCTTTACTGTTGTTGCGACCAAGTTGGTCGACGGCTTCGAGACCATCGTCGCCGAAGCGCGCTATGCCTTCCATGCCGAGACCGCGGCGCTGGAGTTCGGCCTGTCCGTCGATGACCGCTGGCAGGGCCACGGCATCGCCACCGCGCTCATGAAGAATCTGGAATGCCGCGCCGCCGCGCTCGGCGCCGAGCACCTGTTCGGCGACACGCTGCGCGCGAACGACACCATGATCTCGCTCGCGCGCAAATCCGGCTTCGCCTTCGTCAATCATCCCGATGACTGGAAGCTGGTGCGCTTCGACAAGGAAATCAGCGTCGCACCGAAAGACATTCCCTGCGCGAGTTGGCGCCTCGCCGCACTTACCCGTCAGGCCGAAAGCCCCTCAGCCTCGACCTGACGTCACTGCAAGCCCGGTTCTGGCGATCCAGAGCCGGGCATTTTTTTGCAGTCTCCCCGCCCTCTCATGCCGTCATTCCGGGGCGCGCATGGCGCGAGCCCGGAATCCATTTCACGACGTGTACTGTCGCCTGATGGATTCTCTGATGCGTAATTGCGCATCAAAGCTCGATGATGCGCATCGCCCCGGAATGACGGCGACTGATGCTGATCCGTCGGCCTACTTCCCCGTGAACACCGCCTTGCGCTTGTCGATGAACGCCTGCACCGCTTCCTTGTGATCGGCCGTCGTGGTCAAGCGGATCAGCCGCTCGGCCTCGTGGTCGCGGGCGGTTTCGAAATCGAACAGCAGGGCCTCGTCGAGATTGTCCTTCATGTAGCGCAGCGCGAGGCGCGGGCCTTCGGCGAGCGACTTTGCCAGGGCGAATGCTTCGGCTTGCAATTTATCGTCGGGCACGACGCGGTTGACGAGGCCGATGGCTTCGGCCCGCGCGGCATCGACGCGATCGCCGGTGAACAGCAACTCGCGCGCCCGGGCGGTGCCGACGAGGCGCGTCAGCAGCCAGGCGATGCCGTAGTCGCCGGAGAGCGCGATGCGCGCGTAGCCGGTGGCCACGAAGGCCGATTGCGCGGCGATGCGGATGTCGCAGGCCATCGCGATGGCAAGCCCCGCGCCGACCGCGGGGCCGGGCAAGGCGGCGATGGTCGGCTTGCGCACCGCGACCAGCGCGCCGGTCAGCAACCGCTGCCGCTCCTGGAGATCGGCGACCTTGTCATCAAACGACATCTCGAGCTTAGCCTTGTCGCGATGCGCGCCCATGCTCTTGACGTTGCCGCCGGCGCAGAACGCTTCGCCCGCGCCGGTGAGCAAGAGCGCGCCGACATCGGGGCTCTCGCCGCAGGTCCGGATCATCGTGCGCAGCGCCGGCGTCAGCGTGTCCGACAGCGAGTTGCGCGCCTCCGGCCGGTTCAACGTGATCACCGCGACACGGTCGCGGATGACGCAGAGCAGTTCACTGGTGCCGGTGTCGATGGTGGTGTCCGTGGTCATTGTCGCTCCCTACTCTTGGTGGGATGGGCAAAGCGAAGCGTGCCCACCATTGTTGTTTCGTCATTGATGGTGGGCACGGCGCTATGCGCCTTTGCCCACCCTACGGCAGTCACGCCTCAAAACTTCTCCACCCAGGGGCGCAGCTCGAGCTCCCAGCTCCAGGCACTGCGCGGCTGCTGCAACACGTTCCAATAGCTCTCCGCGATCGCATCGGGATCGAGCATCGAATCCGGCTTGTCCGGTGCTTCCGCGCGCGTCGCGCTCTTGATGCCGCCGTCGATGACGAAATGCGCGACATGAATGCCCTGCGGCGACAATTCGCGCGCCAGGCTCTGCGCGAGGCCGCGCAGCGCGAACTTGCCCATCGCGAAGGATGCGGATTGCGCGTAGCCCTTGACGCTGGCCGAAGCGCCGGTGAACAGGATCGCGCCATGCTTGTTCGGCAGCATGCGCTTGGCCGCCTGCTGCGCCACCAGGAAGCCGCCATAGGCGCTGATCGCGATCGCTTGCGCCACATCGGCCGGAACGAGATCGACGAACGGCCCCCGCGTGCGGCCGCTGGCGTTGTAGACCACGAGATCGGGCGTACCGATCTCGCGCTCGACCAGGCCGAACAGGCGCTCGACCTCCTCCGGTTCGGTGGCGTTGCAGGCATAGGCCTTGGCGCCGGTTTCGCTGCAGAGCGCGCCGAGCTTTTCGATCTTGCGCGCGGCCAGCGCGACGCGGATGCCCTGGGCGGACAGCAGCCGCGCCAGCGAGGCGCTCAGGCCTTCGCCGGCGCCGACGATGAGTGCGATCTTGTATTTCGGATGGTCCATGACGTGGTCCCTCGAGGATCAGGAGCCGCTGATCTATGCATGGCGCGTGCGAACAGCCAGCAGGGGTATCGGGAGGATGATCACATTCCGCAGAGCGAATTGCTCCCTCGCGGCGATCATGCCTCTCTGACAATTTGCGGCTTTATCCAATCTGTCGGCTGGAGCATGATCGACATCATCCCAAGCGGCAAGCGCTAAACAGCGTTAAATGTCGGCAGGACGCGGAAACCAAGAGGACGATCATGCACAAGCCGGTCACAGCGCAGCCAAACAATGTCGCGGCGGCACCATCCGGCCTGCTGGCGCCCGATACATCGGGCATGAATTTCTACCGCGCCGATCAGGCGCTGACGGATCTCCTGCGGATCCATCTGCCGGAGACATTATTCCGTCACATCGAGCCGCATCTCGATCGCCTCGGCGAGCTCGTCGGCGGCCCGCTCGACGACTATGCACGGCTCGCCGACCGGCACACGCCTGTGCTGCACCAGCGCGACAAGTTCGGCCGCGACGTGCAGTGGATCGAATACCACCCGGCCTATCGCCAGCTGGAGAACGCCGCGTTCGGCGAGTTCGGCATCCATGCGCTCTCGATCCGCAAGGGTATCATGGGCTGGCCGGACAAATATCCGGTGGTGGCAAAACACGCCTTCACCTTCCTGTTCAACCAGACCGAGTTCGGCATGGGCTGCCCGATCAACGTCACCGATGGATGCGCAAAACTGCTGGCGAATTTCGGCAGCGAGGCGCTGAAAGCAAAATATCTCGACGGCCTCACCCAGACCGACATGGCCAAGCTGACGCAGGGCGGCCAGTTCATGACCGAGAAGGAGGGCGGCTCCGACGTCGGCACGCTGACCACGCGCGCCGTGCAGGAGGGTGACCATTGGCGCTTGTACGGCGAGAAATGGTTCTGCTCGAATGCCGACGCGAAAGTGGTGATGCTGCTGGCGCGCCCTGAGGGCGCCGGTCCCGGCACGCGCGGCGTCGGCCTGTTCCTGATGCCGCGCTTCCTCGACGACGGATCGCAGAACCACTACCGGATCGTGCGCCTCAAGGACAAGCTCGGCACCCGCTCGATGGCTTCGGGAGAGATCAAGCTCGAAGGCGCGATCGCCTATGCGGTCGGCAAGCTCGACCGCGGCTTCGTGCAGATGGCCGAGATGGTGAACTCGTCGCGGCTCTCCAACGGCGTGAAATCCACCGCGCTGATGCGCCGCGCCTATCACGACGCGATGACGGTGGCCAAGAATCGCGTGGTGTTCGGCAGCCGCATTATCGATCTGCCGCTTGGCCGAAGGCAGATGCTGAAGATCATGCTCCCGGTCGAGCAGGCGCTGTCGACGAGTTTTCTCACCGCCGAAGCGCTCGACCGCGCCGAAGCGGGCAGTCAGGACGCAGCCGCGCTGCTGCGCATCCTGACGCCGACGCTGAAATTCCGCGCCACCCGCGATGCGCGAAAAGTCTGCGGCGATGCGCTCGAGATGCGCGGCGGCATCGGCTATATCGAGGAATTCGCCACCGCGCGGCTGCTGCGCGATGCGCATCTCGGCTCGGTCTGGGAAGGCACCGGCAACATCGTCGCGATCGACGCGCTCCGGCGGGCGGTCGGCCGCCACGGCGCCGAATCCGCGCTATCCGCCGATCTGCATGCCCGTCTCGACGACAGCGCCTCCGTGCCGCAGGCCTGGCGCGACAATTTGCGCGGCCTCGTCGATCGCGCCGTCGGTTTCGCCCGCGAGGTCGCGGGGACATCCGAGAACGAAGCCGACGCGCGCCGCGCCACCAGCCTGCTCTATCACGTCGCAAGCGCCGTTGCGCTCGCCTGGGAAGCGCATCGCATCCACGAGAGGCGCGGCGATGCGCGCCGGCTGCTGCTGTCGCGTCTGGTTATCGATCATCGCGTGGCGCCGAACGATCCGTTCCGGCTGACGGAAAATGCGGTGCAGCAGAAGATCGCCGCGCTGCTGCTGGGCGATCGCGATGCCGGCATGAGCGAGGTTGGCGAACTGGTTCTGGCGGCGTAGGCTGTGCTCGCGTCCAAACCAAGAAAAGCGACAGGGAGTGCTCGATGAAGGCCGCCGTCCTCTATGAAGTCAACAAGCCGCTGGTCATCGAGGATGTCAGCCTGCCGAAGCCGGGCCCGCGCGAGGTTCTGATCCGCACGACGGTTGCCGGTCTCTGCCACTCCGATCTGCATTTCATGGAAGGCCTCTATCCGCATCCGCTGCCCGCGGTGCTCGGGCACGAATCCGCCGGCGTCGTCGAGCAGGTCGGCTCCGACGTGACCTATGTGAAGCCGGGCGATCACGTCGTCACGTGCCTGTCGGTGTTCTGCGGCACCTGCGACAATTGCACCACGGGTCGCACTGTGCTCTGCACCGACACCACCGTAAAACTGCTGCCGGGGGTCTCCAACCGGATGCAATGGTCGAAGCCCGAGAAGCTGCACCAGTTTCTCAACCTCTCGTCCTTCGCCGAGCAGATGCTGGTGCACGAGAACGCCATCGTCAAAATCCGCAAGGAAATGCCGCTCGATCTCGCCGCGCTGATCGGCTGCGGCGTCATCACCGGATACGGCGCTGTCGTGAACACCGCGAAGGTGACGGCCGGCGAGACCGTCGCTGTGATCGGCTGCGGCGGCGTCGGCATGGCCGCGATCAACGGCGCGCAGATCGCAGGCGCCGGCCGCATCATCGCCATCGACACCAATCCGGCAAAACTCCAGCTCGCGACCAAGCTGGGCGCCACCGACATCATCAATCCCGCCGATGGAGACGTTGTGAAGCAGGTGCGCGACCTCACCAATGGCGGCGTGCATCATTCGTTCGAGGTGCTCGGCCGCAAGGAGACCGCCGAGCAGGCGTTCGGCATGCTCGCCTCCGGCGGCACCGCCACCATCGTCGGCATGATCCCGCTCGGCCAGAAGATCGAGCTCCACGGCTTCGACTTCCTGCGCGAGCGCCGCATTCAGGGCTCGTCGATGGGCTCCAACCATTTCCGTGTCGACATGCCGAGGCTGGTCGATTTCTACCTGCGCGGACGGCTGCACCTGGAAGACTGGATCTCGGCCAAGCTGAAGCTCAGTGAGATCAACGAGGGCTTTGCCAGCATGAAGGCAGGCAAGACGCTGCGCAGCGTGATCGTGTTCGATAGCTGATTGCTTTTATCTCTCCCCGCATTGCGGGGAGAGATAAGAGAACTAATCATCAAACATCTTCGGCGGCACGAACCCGCCGAATTCGCGTTCGATCAATTCGGCGAGCTTGAGAGGCGTGCGGTCCTCCAGCCACGGGCCGACGATCTGCACACCGATGGGCAGTCCATCCGGCGCAAAGCCGGTGGGGATCGCGGTCGAGGGCAGGCCGGGCAGCGTGGCGATGCCGGGCCAGGCGAGCTGGTCGGTGTAGACGTGCGCCTTGCCGTCGATCGTGATGCGGCGCTGTTCCTGGTCCGGCGAATGGTCGTGCGGATAGGCCGCAATCGGCATGATCGGGCAAATCACCGCGTCGAACGTCTTGAACAGCTCGCGCCATTGCGCACGCAGCCGCGTGCGTCCACCGTTCGCCATCTGCCAGTCGCGGTGGCTGAGCGCGATGCCGCGCAGCCGCTCGGCGCCGAGGCTGGTGTCGCCTTCCGGCAGTGCCTCGGCCGCCTTCTTCGCGCCGGCATACACATCGGGCGGAAAGCCGGCCCCGAGGAACGACAGCAGCATGCGCATATAGAGCCGCGACGATGCGGCGAAATCAGGCAGCAGCGGGCTGCTGCGCTCGATCTTCACGCCAACCCTGGCGAGGTTGTCGGCTAGCCGGTTGATGGTGCCGCGCACCGCGGTATCGGTCGGCATCACCGGATGGGTGTCGATCACCAGCACGCGAAAATCCTTGAAGGCGGCGTGGCGCGCCGCCGGCAGCTCGAGCCGATAAGCCAGACCTGCGTCGATCGGATCGGGCCCGGCCATCACGTCGAGCACCAGCGACAGGTCGGCGGCGCTGCGCGCCATTGGACCGATCACCGAGAGGTCGCGCTCGAACGGCAAGGGCGGCAACGGCGGTGGCGTGTGGCCGCGCATCGCAGCGAGGTTGAAGGTCGGCTTGTGCGCGTAGACGCCGCAATGGAAAGCCGGCACGCGCAACGAGCCGCCGATGTCCGAGCCGATCGACAGTGGTCCATAGCCCGCCGCGAGCGCGGCCGAGGAGCCGCCGGAGGACCCACCCGGCGTCCGGCCGAGATCGTAGGGGTTGTTGGTGGTGCCGTAGATGTCGTTGTAGCTCTGCCAGTCACCGAGCCCGAGCGGCACATTGGTCTTGCCGACAACGACGGTGCCGGCGTCCTTCACCCGCGTCACTGGCAGCGCGTCTTCCCTGGCAATGAAATCCTTCTGCGCGGGAATGCCCCAGGTCGTCGGCAGGCCCGCGATGTTGTAGGATTCCTTCACCGTCATGGGCAGGCCGAGCAGCGGCCTTGTTTCGCCGCGCGCCAGCGCCGCGTCCGCCGCGCGTGCGGCGTCAAGCGCACGATCGAAATCCCGCACGCAGATCGCGTTGATCTTGCCGTCGTGCCGTTCGATGCGGTCGATCGCATCCTGCGTGAGCTCGACCGACGAGACCTTCTTCGCGGTCAACGCGGCCGACAGCTCGACCGCGCTCTTGAAACTCCATTCCGACTTGGCCACGACATGCTCCTGCGCTTCACTGACGGGATGATGCGCAGTTTTTCTTGAGGCCGCAACCGCCGTTTGACGGCGGTTATCCTGTTACAAGAACTACCTGGGAAGCATCCGCTGCATGACACCATCGCGATAGACGAAAATGTGCGCGAGCGCGGCGGCGACATGAATTCCGATCACGACGAGGAGTGCCCATTCCGAAGCCTGATGCAGGCCGTCGATGGTACGTCCCGCGGCGATGTTGTCTGACGCCAGCATCGGCAGCGGCATGAGGTAGAAGAACGAGACGGACCATCCGCGGTAGGATGCAAACAGCCAGCCTGAAATCGTCGTCGCGAGCACCAGTGCATAGAGCAGCCAGTGCACCGCCTCCGAGCTCATGCGCTTCCACGCCGGTAGCGAACTCTCCGGCGCAACGGGATGAGTCAGCCGCCAGACCAGACGCAGTGCGGTCAGCCCCAGAATTGTCAGCCCGATCGAGAGGTGAAACGTCATCGCGGCACCCGGTGTCATGCCGCGGTGCAGGTCCGGCATCAACCAGCCGATCGGATACTGCACGGCAAGCAGTGCCACGATGAGCCAATGGAAGATCCTGGCCGGTGTCTCGTAGTGCAGTTGGCCCGTCATGATGGTGCCCGATCTGGCGATGAGTTCGCCCTAGGGTTGGAAGCTCCGCGCAAAGGCGTGTGCGATGGGATTGACGGGGCGGCCGCTCATGCGCGCATTGGCTGCCCGAGCGCGGCGATGCCGGCATTGTAGACCTGGATTTCGTCGGTGGCGCGTGCGGCTTCGCCGGCGGCCGGCAGGATCAACATGCCGGCCAGACCCGCGAAGGTGTTTGAACGATGCCGCTCATGGCCGTCGGCTAAGCCGCTCCAATCAGTATGCCCACCGCCAGCACGATGGCGCCGCCGAGCACGATCTGGAACACCGCCTGAAGGAACGGTGTGTCCATGTACCGCGCGCGGATGTAGGCGATCGCCCACAATTCGAAGAACACCACGACACCGGCAATCGCGGTCGCGATCCAGAACGCGTTCGCCCAATGGTCCGGCACCAGATAGGGCATGGTGTGGCCAAGCCCGCCGAGCGTCGTCATCGCTCCGCAGGTGAGACCGCGCAGCCATGGCGAGCCGCGGCCGGTGAGCGAGCCGTCATCGGACAGCGCTTCTGCAAAGCCCATGCTGATGCCGGCGCCGATCGAGGCGGCGAGGCCGACCAGGAACGTCTGCCAGTTCTGATGCGTGGCGAAGGCCGCCGCGAACAGCGGCGCCAGCGTCGACACCGATCCGTCCATCAGGCCGGCGAGGCCCGGCTGCACATATTGCAGCACGAACATGCGACGGCTGGTGCGGTCTTCCTCGGCGCGCACGTCGGTATTCAGGATCTGGCCGGTCAGTTTGGCAGCGAACTCTTCGTGGCCTTTCTCGGCCTCGGCGAGATCGCCGAGCAGGCGGCGCACCCCGACATCCTGCGCCCGTTCGGCCGCCTTCACGTAGAAGTTCTCGGCCTGCATTTCCATGGTCTCGACTTCCTTGCGGATGGTGTCGAGTGACAGGTTCTTGGTCAGCCAGACCGGGCGACGGCGCAGGAAGCCCTTGACGTCCTCGCGGCGGATCGGCGGCAAATTCGGCCCGAAGCGCTGCTCGTACAATTCCAGCAGCATATGGCGATGGCCGCGCTCCTCCTCGGCCATCTGTTCGAACAGCTTGGCTGAATCCGGGTAACGCTCCTTCAGGTCCTCCGCGAAGGTCATGTAGATGCGGCTGTCCTCCTCCTCGGAGGAAATCGCGACGGCAAGCACCTCGCGCTCCGTCAAATCGGCAAAATTCTTCATCGGGTCCTTCAGTTTAGAATTATTCTAATCTATAGGTGGTCGATCTTCCCGGGTCAAACGCCTCCGTCAATTTTTCAACCTGTCCCGCAGCGGAACCCGATCCCGTTCACAGCCGTTCCAGAACTGGGAAATCTCGGCATGGGGGCTTCATGAGCAAGGTCAAATACCGCCTGAACGATCCGCGGCTGGCGCCGCGGCGGACCAGGCTCGAAATTCCGGGCTGGGCAGGCAAGCGTGAGCCGCGGGCCGACGGCTCCCGCGAACAGGTCTGGCATTGCGTGCCGTTCTCCGAAGGCGCGCAATACGGCATCGAGCTGTTCTATCCCTACGACTTCGAGCTCCACGTCAGCACCAGAGACGGCCGTCTGATGTTCGAAGCCGATTGGGGCGAGCCACCGGACAGCGGCGTGCAGTGGCCGCCATTCCGGAATTTCGGAGATGTCTTCTACACCTACCAGATACTGCTCGATCTGAAGGTCGAGAAAGGCATGGCGATCCGGACCGAACCGCATCCGCGGTTCTATACTGACCGGACCGATACGGTGCCGATCGCGGTGCCGGCGCTGGTGCGCAATTGGTGGCCCATGCTGTTCTTCACCGTCTTCAAGGCCCCCGCCGAGGGGCGCACCCACATCTTCCGGCCGAATGAACCGTTCGCGCAAATCATCGTGATCCCGGAGGAAGCGAATTTCGAACTCGAGCCAATGGATGCGGAGGAGGCCTCCGAGCGCGAACTTCAGGCGCGGCGAATCTATAACAGCCGCCCGACACTGTCGGCAGGCACCGAATGGACCTCGTCGACCGATACGGTGTTCGACGGAACCTATCGGCATCTGCATCGCGCGGCCAAGGACAAGTCCCGGGGGGAATAGACCTGCCGTTTCCAGAACCCGGCAAGAACCCGGCAAGAACCCGGAACGAAAACAGGGCCCGTGGGCCCTGTTTTGCTGTGCTGAGGCCGGCTCAATAGTCGCGGCGATAGAAGCTGTGGTGGTGGTGATGGTGATGATGGTGGTGATGGCGGAACCGATAGCGCGGCACCACGACCACCCGCGGTGCGTAGCGGCGGTAGAAGCTGTGATGATGATGGTGGTGATGATGGTGATGGTAGAACTGCGCGACTTGCACGTTCTCGCCAGACGAAGCCGGCGCGGCTTCGTCGATCGCCTGTAGCGTCGTCGCCGCATCCGGGATTGGCTGCAACAGTTCGGCGAACGAATTTGCTTTCAGGACGTCCGTCGGGGCATGGGCGGCCTGCGCGGAGCCGACAGCGCCAAGCGCTGCCATGGCGCCCAACAGTCCGGCGATTTTCTTTTCCATAGGTGTTCTCCATATCTCCGGACGCAACGCCGGCCTGCCGCAACGCCAGTCATTGCCAAATGTTCCCGGTAGCGGAGAATGTGCGCTTCGATCCGACGGGCGCGAAGCGGCTACGCTTTTGCGCGCGCCAGGAAGTCGAGCAGCAATCGGCTGACCTCGGCCGGCTGCTCCTGCTGCACCCAATGACCGGCACCATCGATCAAATGGCAGCCGAGCATCCTGGTGCACGCGCTCGTCTGCATCGCCTCCAGCACGCCGGGGCGCTGATAGATGCCCCAATCCTGCTTGCCCGAGATGAAGCAGGAGGGCACGTCGATGCTGCGGCCGGAGAACAGTTGCAGCTCGCTGTTGAACGCACCCGATGTGCCGCAGCGATACCATTGCAGGCCGCCCTGGAATCCGGTGCGGCCGTATTCGGCGCTGTAATAGGCCAGGTCGCTGTCCGGCAGCCATCGATTGGCGGCGATCGCCGCCGGCGACGGCATCTCCTTGCCGACCGTCTCGGCCATGGTCTCGCCGGCGTCCATCACGTAGTAGGTCGGCAGTTTTGCGAGCTCACTCGCCGACCACGACTTCAGCGGGGTGGGCTTGTTGTCGATCCAGTCCGCGCTCTTGTGATGATAATAGGCGCGCAGGAAATCATGCACGCCCTGCGGCGCGTGCTGCATGTCGGCGTTCGCCGCGCGCGTTGAATAGTACCATTGATAGTGGATGCGAGGGCGCGGCAGCGCGGCGAGCTCGCGATGCACGGGATCGTCGGCCGGCGCCTGCGCGGGTGCTTCGACAATGTTGAACGGAAGCGGCGGCGGCCCGCCGAACGGCGCGCTCATCATCGTCACCGAACGGAACACGTCGGGCCGGATCAGCGCGCACCAGGCCGCGACCGGGCTGCCGAAATCATGTCCGGCGAGGTCGACCTGCTTGTAGCCGAACGCCGACACAAGCCCGAGCGCATCGCGCACCAGATTGAACAGACGGAACGGCGCGAGGTCGCCGTCGTAATCCGCATTCCAGCCGGTGGTACGTCCATAGCCGCGCTGGTCGGGCGCGATCACGTGATAACCGGCGGCCGCAAGCGCCGGCATCACCTTGCGCCAGGAGAAGGCGAGCTCCGGAAAACCGTGCAGCAGCAGGATGCACGGCCGCCCCTTGGTTTCGAAGCCGGCTTCGAGCACATGCATGCGCAAGCCGTTGATGCCGTCGACATAACGCGAGCGGATTCCGGCGGGCAGGGGGATGTCGGGGAGATCGGTCATCGTTTCCTCCGTGAGGGCGCCTCTTATCCTCCCCTGGAGGGGAGGGTCGATCGCGCGCAGCGCGAGCGGGGTGGGGTGATCTCTCAACACGGGCAGTGTTCGATGCGGAAAGACCTTCACCCCACCTCGGTTCGCATTCCGCTCCGCTGCATGCGAACCGATCCTCCTCCTCCAGGGGAGGATGGGAGTTCGCGGGACGAGCAGCGCTGGATCACACCGCCGCGCAGACGAACCCGCTGCCCTTGCGCTTGATCTTCCCCACCGACGGCGAGGGGAAATGCGCGGTGCAGCACAGCGTGTCGGTGTCGCAATAACGCTCCAGGAAGCTGCGGCGCGTCGTTGCCGCCGCGGTCGGATCGACGTCGAACTTCACCGACATCTCCGGATAGAGCGCCTGGATCGGCGAGTGCATGAGGTCGCCGCTGAAAACAGCGTCGTCCTTGCCGCGACCGAAGGTGAAGGCGACATGGCCGGGCGTGTGGCCCGGCGTCGGCAGGATGCGGACGTGATCGCCGATCTGATGGTCGTTGCCGACCACCTCGTGGCGCCTGGCCTCGACCACCGGCAGCACGCTGTCGACGAAGGGCGCGACTTCCGCCTTCGCATTCTGTTCGGTCCAGTAGTCGAATTCCTGCTTGCCGAATACGTAGCGCGCCTTGGGGAAGGTCGGCACCCAGCGGCCGTTCTCCATGCGGGTATTCCAGCCGACGTGATCGACATGGAGATGCGTGCACATCACGAAATCGATGTCGTCAGGCGAGAAGCCCGCGCTCGAAAGTCCGCGCAAATAGGCGTCATCGGTCTTCATGTTCCATTTCGGCCGCTGCGGCCGCGGCTTGTCGTTACCGATGCAGCTGTCGACCAGAATGGTGTGATGCGGCGTCTTGATCACATAGGACTGGAAACACAGGATGAGCGTGTCCTGCGCATCCAGTGCCTTCGACTCCTGCATCCATTCGCGGTTCTCGGCCAGCACCTCCGGCGTCAGACCCGGCAGCATCTCCAGCGCCGGCAGGAAGGTCGTCTCCTGCTCGATGATGCGATGGATGGTGAGATCGCCGATCGAGAACTTCAAACTCATGAGAACTCCCGCTATTCGATTATGCGGCCGGCGGCACCGAGATCTTCACGGAGGGCCGCTCCAGCATCTTCTGGTGGAAGGCGTCGAGCTTCGGATAGGCCTTGCGCCAGCCGCAATCGGCGAAGCGGAAGTCGGCATAGCCGAGCACGCAGACGAGGCCGATCTGCGAGATGTCGAACGGGCCGTTGAGGACGTCGGGCATGTTCTCGAAGCGCGCCATGCCGGTCCAGGCCCGGTTCCAGTGGTCGTCCGACCATGCCTGCCATTGCAGGCCCTGCGGCCGGACCATCTTCTCGTAGCGGCACAGCAGCATGGAATCGAGCATGCCGTTGATGAGGGAGTGATTGGTCTTGGCCTTCCAGCGGCGCGGACCGTAGTCCGGGATCAGGCTGCCGCCGGCCATCTCGTTGAGATATTCGACGATGACATAGGAATCCAGGATGACGTCGCCGTCGTTGGTGATCAGCACCGGCAGCTTCTTCAGCGGCGTGATGCGCGAATAATCCTCGTTGGCCGTGCCCGGCGCTACTGTTGCCGGCGTGAATTCGATCTTGTCGATCAGCCCGAGCTCAATCGCGGCGATGCGCACCTTGCGGGCGAAGGGCGAGGCGGCGGAGAAGGAGAGTTTCATGGCGGCAGTCCCTGCGATCGATCTACGAACGGTATCTCCACCGTCATGGCCGGGCTTGACCCGGCCATCCACGCGCTTCCGCGTGGCTAGACTGTGAGACGTGGATGCCCGGGACAAGCCCGGGCATGACGACAGTGGGTGTGTTGGAGCGCGCCAAAGCTTACGCCGCGACGATCTCCTGGCGCTGCTCGCCGAGGCCCTCGATGCCGAGCGTGACGACGTCGCCGACATTGAGGAAGGTCGGCGGCTTCATGCCGAGGCCGACGCCGGGCGGGGTGCCGGTGGTGACGATGTCGCCGGGCAGCAGCGTCATGAACTGCGAGACGTAGGAGATGCACTTGGCCATGGAGAAGATCATGGTCTGGGTCGAGCCGGTCTGGCGGCGCTGGCCGTTGACGTCGAGCCACATCGACAGGTTCTGCACGTCCTTGATCTCGTCCTTGGTGGCGAGCCACGGTCCGACCGGGCCGAACGTGTCATGCGACTTGCCCTTGGTCCACTGGCCCAGGCGCTCGGTCTGGAAGTTGCGCTCGGAGACGTCGTTGCAGACGCAGTAGCCGGCGACGTAGTTCAGCGCATCGGCCTCCGAGACGTATTTGGCGCGGGTGCCGATGATCGCGGCGATCTCGACCTCCCAGTCGAGCTTGGTCGATCCGCGCGGCTTCTCGACCGCGTCGTTCGGGCCGGACAGCGACGTGTTGGCCTTCAGGAAGATGATCGGCTCGGTCGGGATCGCAGCGCCGGTTTCCTTGGCGTGGTCGCTGTAGTTGAGGCCGATGGCGACGAATTTCGAGATGCCGGTCACGGGCGCCCCGAACCGCGGCTTGCCGGAGACGGCGGGCAGTGAGGCGGGATCAAGGGCTGCCAGCTTCTTCAGCGACTCCGGAGAATAGGCCTCGCCGGTGAGATCCTTCAGATGCGCCGACAGGTCGCGCAACTGGCCGGATTTGTCGATCAGGCCGGGCTTTTCCGCACCCTTTTCGCCGTAACGAACAAGCTTCATTCTCGTTTCTCCCTGGAGATGGACCGATCGGTTAAATAGCTTCATGGAACAGGGCGGCGGGAAATTCAACCGCTCAAAACGGGGCGCATTGCAGCCCTTACTTTGTAGGGTGGGCCGAAGCGACGTGCCCCACCAATGCTCTTGGCCGACTGAGGTTGGTGGGCACGCTTCGCTTTGCCCACCCTACGATTGCAGCGCCACCAACCTGAACGCATCCCCATCCCGTTTGATATGCCCCGCCGAGAAATGCCCGCCGATGACCAATGTCGGCGTATCCGCAAACCGACCGAACAGCTCACGGCGCGTCCTGGCCGATTGCGTCTGGTCGGAATCCGCCGTCGAGGACCAGCCGAGATGCTTCATCTGGCAGGGATGATGGGCGACGTCGCCGGTCAGCAATCCCTGCTCGCCGTCCGACTGGATCAGGATGCTCATATGGCCGGGGCTATGCCCCGGGGTCGGGATCATGCTGATGTCATCGGACAGCCGATGGTCGCTGGGGATCAAATCGGCCCGGCCGGCATCCACGATCGGTTTCACGGAATCTGCAAACACCGCCTGCTTGTCCGGCTCGGTCGAATGGTCGCGCCAATGCTCGTATTCGGTCCTGCCGAAGACATAGCGCGCCTTCGGAAAGGTCGGCACCCATTTGCCGCCGACGAGCTTCGTATTCCAGCCGACATGGTCGACGTGAAGATGGGTGCACAGCACGGTGTCGATGCTGTCGGGGGCAAAGCCCGCCGCAATCATGGTCTCCAGGAACGGAGTGGTGCGGTTATTCCAGGTCGGGACGCTGCGGCCCTGCTTGTCGTTGCCAAGGCCGGTGTCGACCACGACGCGCTGGTTCGGCGTCTCCACCACCAGCGAATGGATCGACATCTTCAGCCGGCCTTCTTCCGTCGCAAAGTGCGGAATCAGCCAGGGCAGCTTCTGGACTTCCTCGTTGCTCGCCAGCGGCAGGATGAAGCGGGTCGAGCCGACGGTCTCCAGCTCCACAATCTTGGTGATTTTGACCTTGCCGACCTTCCACTGCATGCGGTGTGTCCCCATGTTCTCATCTTGATGCCGAAAGATGCGCACTTTCCGTTGCGCAGCGCAATGGATCATCTGTCGTGATCCTGCGTTATCGAGGGAACCCATCGAGAT
The DNA here is from genome assembly GCF_042076515.1 of Bradyrhizobium sp. A5. Classification (NCBI taxonomy): domain Bacteria; kingdom Pseudomonadati; phylum Pseudomonadota; class Alphaproteobacteria; order Hyphomicrobiales; family Nitrobacteraceae; genus Bradyrhizobium; species Bradyrhizobium sp. A5. The sequence goes on from NZ_CP148990.1 coordinate 801,351, forward strand.
CCAAAGGGGGAGCAGATGCCAGAGCTTTCGATTTCCACCGAGAAGGTAACCTTCATCATCGAAAAGGCGCGCGAATTCGACGTCAAGGAAGCCGCCTCCGATCCGGATTCGGGCTCCAATCCCGCGGACGATGGCGAGACGGACGTGCTGGAGGACACCGCGTCCGATCCGGTCGCCGGCGAGCTTTCGGGCTTCATCCTGGCGATGAACGAGGACGAGCAACTCGACCTCGTGACGCTGATGTGGCTCGGTCGCGGCGACGGCACGGTGGAGGAGTGGGATGATTTGCGCGCCCGCGCCATCGAGGCGCGCGCCGAATACAAGAAGCCCAGGCATGAGGCGGTGCAGTACCTGCTGGGCGAGCCGATGCTGGGCGATCTCCTGGCCGACGGCATGGACGAGCTCGGCATCGACTGGACCGACGAGCGGACCACGCCGGTCGTGTAGGGCTTGAGATTTGCATGAGTTCGTCATGCCCGGGCTTGTCCCCGGCATCCACGTTCTTTTTACCGCAACGAAGGGCGTGGATGGCTGGGACAAGCCCGGCCATGACGCTGTGGAAGCTCACCGTGCGCAGTCGACGATCACGGTGCCGAGCTTGTCGCCTTTCTCGACGGCCAGGTGCGCCTGTGCCGTGTCCGACAGCGCGAATTGCGCCGCGACATTGTGAAGCCGCGGCCCCGCCGCCAGCCAATTCGAGATGTCGGCCTGCGCTGCGGCAAGCAGCGCCGACGGCAGCGCGAACAGCACCAGCGCGCGGAGCGTAATGCACTTCTCCATCAGCTCGCGCATCGGCACCGTTGGCGTGCGGTTGCCGTTGGTGGCGTAGACCGCGATGGTGGAATTCATCGCCATCAGCTTCAACGTGGTCGCAATGTTGCCGCCGAAATCCACATCGACGACGTGGTCGACGCCGCGTCCGCCGGTGAAGGCCATCGCCTTGGCGACGACGTCTTCATCCCTGTAGTTGACGACGAGATCGGCGCCCGCGCGCCGCGCCTGCTCGCCCTTCATCGCCGAGCTGACGGTCGCGATCACCTGCGCGCCGCCCCATTTGGCAAGCTGCACGGCGTAGTGCCCGACCGCGCCGGCACCGCCGGTGACGAGCACGGTCTTGCCGACGATCGGGCCGTCCGCAAACAGCGAGCACCACGCCGTCATGGCGGGAATGCCGAGCGTCGCGCCTTCCGCAAAGGAGAGATGGTCCGGCAGCGGCGTCACCAGTTGCTCGGCGAGCGCAATATATTCGGCCGCCGTGCCGAAGGCGCGGCCGTTGCGCTGGCCGTTGAACAGCCAGACGCGGTCGCCGACCTTGAAGCGCGTCACGCCGTTGCCGACCTGCTTGACGAAACCCGCGCCGTCGCTGTTCGGGATCACGCGTGGGTAGTCCATCGCGCGGTAGCTGCCGCCGCGCCGGCCGACATCGGCCGGGTTGACGCCGGAGGCTTCCAGGCGAATGCGAACTTCGCCTGGGCCCGCGACCGGCGTCGCCATCTCACCATAGGTGAGAACGTCCGGCGCCGGTCCCGTCTGCTCGTACCAGACCGCCCTCACAGCGTTCCGGGGAAGGCGCCGCCGTCGAGCAAAATGTTCTGACCGGTGATGAAGCCGGCCTTGGCGCCGCACAGGAACGCGCAGGCATAGCCGAACTCGTCGGGCTGGCCGAAGCGGCCGGCCGGGTTGAGCTTGGCGCGCTCGGCCAGGACCTGCTCGGGCGTCGTGCCCCGCTTGTCGGCCTCGCCCTTGGCAGTGCTCGTCAGACGATCGGTCTCGAACGGGCCCGGCAGCAGGCCGTTGATGGTGACGTTGTTGATAACGGTCTTGCGTGACAGGCCGGCAATGAAGCCGGTGAGGCCGGCGCGCGCGCCGTTGGAGAGGCCGAGGATGTCGATCGGCGCCTTCACCGCGGCCGAAGTGATGTTGACGATGCGGCCGAACTTGCGCGCCATCATGCCGTCCACGGTCGACTTGATCAGCTCGATCGGCGTGAGCATGTTGGCGTCGATCGCCTTGATCCAGTCGTCACGGGTCCAGTTGCGGAAATCGCCGGGCGGCGGGCCGCCGGCATTGTTGATGAGAATGTCCGGCTCGGGGCAGGCCTTCAGTACGGCCTCGCGCCCCGCGGGCGTCGTGATGTCGCCGACGATCTCGGTGACCTTCACGCCCGGATAGAGCTTCCGGATCTCGTCGGCCGTCTTCTTCAAAGCTTCGGCGCCGCGCGCGGTCAGCGTGACGTCAACGCCGGCTTCGGCCAGCGAGAAGGCGCAGGCGCGGCCGAGGCCCTTGCTGGATGCGCAGACGATGGCGCGGCGACCTTTGATCCCAAGATCCACTGTTTCACTCCCGTAATGTCAGGCAGGTTTTTAGAGGGCTGCACTCTAGCCAATCGTGGCGCCGCTGATAAGGGAGGGGTTCGCACCAAAATGCATGCGCGCCCGCGCGGCGATGCAAATGTGCCTGATCAGATGCGCTGTTCCTGCTTGAGGCGGTCGATAGCGGCGGCGGCTTCCGGCGGCAGTGTCTTGAAGCCCATCTGTCCCATGGCCGAGAACAGCGGCCGCAGCCGCGAGCCGACGAGAAATGGCGGCTGGCGGTTGGCCGGCACGATCTGGTCAAACACCAGGACCAGCGTGGTGGCGACGAGGCCGACCCTGATGGCACCGAGCGCGGCGCCTCCGAGCTGGTCGCCGATGCCGGCCTCGCGGACCGTGTCATCCAGCACGAAGCGGCCGATATACCCCAGCAACATGCCGACGACCAAAAAGATGCCGAAGAACCAGATCCAGTTCTGGAGCTGCGGTGAATTCGGATCGCCGGCGATCTGCGGCACGATCATCGGCATCAGCGAAACCGCAATGGGGGCGGCAAGCAGATAGGCGAGGATGGTCATGGCGCTGCGGAGCAGGCCGGTCCGGAAGCCGAAGCCGACAGCGATGACGAGCGCCGCATAGACCGCGAGATCGAAGCTGTTCATGAGCGAGAGCCTGCCATGGAACGAATGAACGTCCCAACGATCATTCCGGTTTCAGATCGCTAAAATCGTCTGTATTGATAGCCGCAAAGTTCGTGGGATTGCGCCCAGGGAAGCGTCAGGGAAGCGTCAAGGAAACCGTCATGTCAGACCTATTCGACGTCAGTCAAGAAACCATCCTCGTCACCGGCGCAAGCCAGGGGTTGGGGCGGCAATTTGCCCGGGTTCTAGCGGCCAACGGTGCGGCCGTCGTGCTTGCGGCGCGGCAAACGGACAAGTTGAAGAGTCTGGAACAGGAAATCCGCGGCAAGGGTGGCCGTGCCGCGGCAGTCGCGCTCGACGTCACCGACATTGCTTCGATCGCCAGGGCCGTCGACGCGGCCGAAGCCGCGCTCGGTCCGATCACCGTGCTGATCAACAATGCCGGCATCGCCATCGAGAAGCTCGCGACCGAGCAGACCGAATCCGACTGGGACGCGGTGATCGGCGCCAATCTGAAGGGCGCCTATTTTCTCGCGACCGAGATTGCGCGGCGCATGATCGCGCGCAAGCAGGAGGGCAACATCGTCAATATCGCCTCCGTGCTCGGCACCGGCGTGTTGAAGGCGGTGTCGCCTTACGCGATCTCCAAGGCCGGGATCATCCAGGCGACCAAGGCAATGGCGCTTGAGCTTGCCGGGCAGAACATCCGCATCAACGCGCTTGCGCCCGGCTATATCGACACGGAAATGAATCACGCGTTCTGGTCGACGCCGCCAGGCGAGCGATTGGCAAAGCGCATCCCGCAGCGCCGCGTCGGCGCCGAGTCCGATCTCGACGGCGCCATCCTGCTGCTGGTCTCGAAGGCGTCGCGCTACATGACGGGGAGCGTGGTGACGGTGGACGGCGGGTTCCTGCTGAATTGAGCCCAGCTGTCGTCCCGGGGCGCGCGTAGCGCGAGCCCGGGACCCTAACCACAGGGAGCAATTTGGCGAAGACTCGGAGTGACCATCTCGCGCCATCACGCCTCCCTGTGGTTATGGGTCCCCGCTTTCGCGGGGACGACGGCGGAGAGTGACGCGACAGCGGCCCCTCAACTTGCCCGCGCCTCCGCCCTGATCATGTCCGCCGCCTTCTCCCCAATCATGATGGTCGGCGCGTTGGTGTTGCCGCCGATCAACGTCGGCATGATCGAGGCGTCGACGACGCGCAGGCCTTCGACGCCGTGCACCTTCAGCTTCGGGTCGACCACGGCCAAGGTATCGGTGCCCATCTTGCAGGTGCCGACGGGGTGATAGACGGTGTCGACGCGGTTGCGCAGCACGGCGCGGATGTCGTCGTCGGTGCGGACATCGGACGTGAACATGTCCTTCTTCTGCAACGCGCGCATCGCAGGCGTCTCCATCAGCCGCCGCGTGGTCTTGAAGCCCCCGACCATCGTTTCCAGATCGGCTTCCTCGCCCAGAAAATTCGGATCGATCATCGGTGCAGCGAGCGGATCGGCGCTTTTCAGCCATACGCTGCCGCGGCTCTTCGGCCTGAGCAGGCAGACATGGCATGAGAAGCCTGCTTCCTTGTGCTTCTTGCGGCCATGGTCGTCGAGCATGGCGATGATGAAGTGCAGCTGGATATCGGGCACGTCGAGATCGGGGCTGGTCTTCAGGAAGCCGCCGCACTCGGCGAAATTGGTGGTCATCAGGCCGCGCCGCTTGCTGCGATACTGCTGGATGGCGCGCAGCAGGGACGGCAATCGGCCGAGCGACGAGTGAACGAAGTGCGGATAGTCCGAGGCGTAGACGAACACGAAGTCCGGATGGTCCTGCAGATTGCGCCCGACGCCCGGCAAATGATGCACGACGCCGATGCCGTGCGCGCGAAGCGCCTCGCCATCGCCGACGCCCGACAGCATCAGCAATTGTGGTGACTGGAACGCGCCGGAGGCGAGGATCACCTCGCGGCGTGCGCGCAGCTGCTTGGTCTGCTTGCCCTGCAGATATTCGATGCCGACCGCGCGCCCCCCTTGGAACAGGATTTTCGTCGCATGCGCCCCCGTCTCGACCCGCAGATTCGCGCGCTTGTCCATGTGGGGCTGCAGATAGGCGCGCGCCGCGCTCCAGCGCTCGCCATTGTGCTGGGTCACCTGGTAGCTGCCGAGCCCTTCGTGGTCCTCGGCGTTGAAGTCGTCGCGGATGCGGAACTGCGCCTCGCGCGCGGCCTGATGGAAGACGTCATGGATCGGATTGTCCGAACGCAGTCTGTTGACGTGCAGCGGGCCGCCCTTGCCATGATACTCGCCGTCGAAATCGGCGTTGTTCTCGGAAGCCTTGAAATAGGGCAGCACGTCGGCGTACGACCAGCCCGCATTGCCGAGCGAGGCCCAGTGGTCGTAGTCCCATTTGTTGCCGCGGATGTAGACCATGGCGTTGATCGCCGAGGAGCCGCCGAGGCCCTTGCCACGTGGTTGATAGCCGATGCGGCCATTCAATCCTTTTTGCGGCACGGTATCGAAGGCCCAGTTGGCCGCGCTGTAGGGCAAAGCGAGCCCGAATGGCGTGGTGATCCGCCAATTGTCGTTCCGTCCGCCGGCATCGAGCAGCGCCACCGATGTCGCCGCATCCTCCGACAGCCGCCCCGCCACTGCGCAGCCGCCCGAGCCCGCGCCCACGACGACGAAATCGAATGTATCAGTCACTGATGTTTCCCCCTGAGAGTCTTTTTGTTTGGTCGTCATTCCGGGGCGCGCGTAGCGCGAGCCCGGAATCCATCTCACCATCATTGATGCGGACAAATGGATTCCGGGCTCGCGACTTCGTCGCGCCCCGGAATGACGAGCAATTACGACATGAACCGCATCAGCTTCTCCAGCCGCGCGATCTTGCCGCCATAGGGCGGATAGAGGTCGGCGAGGCGGTTGAACTTCGAGCGATAGAACACCGGCTTCAGCTTGCTGAAGGTGCGAAAACCCCATTCGCCGTGATAGGCGCCGGTGCCGGATGCGCCGACGCCGCCCATCGGCTGGTTGGCCTGCGCGAAGTGGAACAGGCAGTCGTTGACGGTGACCCCGCCGGAAATGGTGCGCGCCAGCACCTCGTCGCGCGCAATGCGGTCCTTGCCGAACCAGTACAACGCCAGCGGCCGGTCGCGGGCGTTGACGAAGGCGATTGCGTCGGCCGGCGAGCGCGTGCCGAGCATCGGCAGCACGGGGCCGAAGATTTCCTCCTGCATCACCGCCATGTCTGCGGTCGCACCGACGATCAGCGTCGGCGGAAATTTGCGATGGGATTTCCAGTTGGGATCGTCGGCCTTCGCCGGCTGCAGGATCTTTGCCCCGCGCTGAGCCGCATCGGCGACGAGGCCTTCCAGGCGCGCATAATGCCGGTCGGAAATGATCGAGGTGTAGTCCTTGTTGGCGGGATCGGTGCCGAACATGCGCCGCATCTGCGCACGCACCTTCTCGGTGAAGGCCTGCAGCGAACGCTCCGGCACCAGCACGTAATCGGGCGCGATGCAGGTCTGCCCGGCATTCAGCAGCTTGCCATAGGCGATGCGCTCGGCCGCCTCGTCGAGATCGGCGGAGGCATCGATGATCGCCGGTGACTTGCCGCCGAGCTCGAGCGTCACAGGCGTCAGATTACGCCCCGCGGCTTCCGCGACCAGCCGCCCGACCCGCGTCGAGCCGGTGAAGACGAGATGATCGAACGGCAGCGAGGCAAAGGCCTTTGCAATCTCGTCCTCGATGCCGGTGACGAGCAGCTCGGTCGCGTCGAACCTGGCGGCGACGGTCTCCTTCAGCAGGCCGGCGAAGTGCGGCGCGAGCTCGCTCGGCTTGATGATGACGCGATTGCCGGCGGCGAGCGCGCCGATCGCGGGCGCCAGCGTCAGCTGCAGCGGATAATTCCAGGGCGCGATGATGCCGACCACGCCGAGCGGCTGCGGCATCAGCCGGTTGCGCGCGGGCAGGAATTGCAGCGTGGTGGCGATGCGCTGCGGCGCCATCCAGCTCTTCAACTGCTTGGTCGCATGCCGGATCTCGGAGTACACCATCATCGTCTCGGCAATGGTGGTTTCGACCGCGGAGCGGTGGCCGAAATCGGCCGAGATCGCCTGCCGGAAACGCTCTTCGTTGTCGGCGACCACGGCGCGCAGCCGCGCCAGCCGGTCGAGCCGCTCGGCGAGGTCAGGCGGCGGCTCCGTCCGCGACCGCAAGACCATGGCCTGGAAGCAATCCTTCAGAGCTCCCAGTGGAACGCTCGTCGGGGATCCATCCAAGGCGTTTGACAAGGCGCTGCTCCCTGACATGACGTTTCCCTTCGCTTTTGTTGCCGCAAGCTGGCCCTTTGTGGAACTTCTGGCAAGAGCGGGCCAAACCGGCCGGAATTCGGCCCACCGGCCTGTCATAAAGTCGAAAAAAACGTCCGCGCAGCCCTTTCCAAAGCCAGTGCGGGTTGGTACATACCCCCCGCACCCAATGGGCTTTGCCCGGGGTTGCCTTCCAAGGAAGCCTTTGGGACGGGACAAGCAAGCCACGCGAACCGCGTCGGCCCTTCATCCACCGTCCCCGGCATTTTCGCGAAGGCGCGCAATGGTTTAACGCGGGGTGGAGCAGCCCGGTAGCTCGTCAGGCTCATAACCTGAAGGTCATAGGTTCAAATCCTATCCCCGCAACCAAGTTCGGACTTCACCGGTCCCGATGCGAAAATGGCCCGCGTTGCGCGGGCCATTTTTTTGGATCATCGCTTCGGCGAAATCATTAGCGCTGCCTGGCGCGTCCCGTAACTTCGCTCGTGCGCGAGCAGCGTCACTCCGGAAAACTCAAAATCATCTTCAACAGTTTCGGAAACCGCGCGTTGATGTCGTCCTCGCGCACGACGTTGCGGTGCTGGACGCCTTGCTTCGATGTCCGGATCAGGCCGGCCTCGCGCAGGATGCGGAAATGGTTCGACAGGGTCGATTTCGCCATGTCGGGGCAGGGCGCCGCCTCGGTGCATGACATGCAGGCGTTTTCCGCGACCAGGCTTTTGACGATGCGCCGCCGCATCGGATCCGCGAGGGCTGCGAGCACCCCGGCCAGCGTGATCTCGTCCCGCGATGGGTGAACGAACTGCACCATGCCTAAAAGATAACACCTCCCTTGAACTCCTTCAATAGTTCACTAGTATTGAACTATTGAATATCGGCGTCCTGCCGAACAACGGAGACATGCGATGACCAAGAGACTTGAAGGAAAAGTAGCGCTCGTGACCGGCGCGTCCAAAGGCATCGGTGCCGAAATCGCCGTCCGGCTCGCGGCCGAGGGCGCGGCGGTCGGCGTCAATTACAGCGCCAGCAAAGAGGCCGCCGACCGCGTGGTCGCGTCCATCGTCGCCAAGGGTGGCAAGGCCGTCGCGGTCCACGGCAACCTCGCCGACCCCAAGGACGTGAAAAGCGTCGTCGCGGAGACCGTGAAGGCGTTGGGCGCGATCGACATCCTGGTCAACAACGCCGGCGTCTACGAATTCGCGCCGCTCGAGGCCATCACGCCCGAGCATTTCCACCGGCATTTCGACCTCAACGTGCTCGGCCTGCTGCTGGTTTCAGGTGAAGCGTCGAAGCACTTCAACCCCAATGGCGGAAGCATCATCAACATCAGCTCCGGCGTCTCGACCCTCGCGCCGGCGAACACCGCCGTCTACACCGCAACGAAGGCCTCGGTGGACGCCATCTCCGCCGTGCTGGCGAAGGAGCTGGCGCCGCGCAAGATCCGCGTCAACGCCGTCAATCCGGGCATGATCGCCACCGAAGGCGTCGTCTCGGCCGGCCTGCACGAAGGCGACATGCGCAGCTGGATCGAATCCACCACCCCGCTCGGCCGCATCGGCAAGGTGGAGGAGATCGCCGCCGCGGTGGCCTTCTTCGCGTCTGATGACGCGTCCTACGTCACCGGCGAGACGCTCCATGTCACCGGCGGCCTGCGCTGACGGCCTGCGTGATTGGACTTTACCGGTCCCGATGGGAAAATGGCCCCCGCATCACGCGGGCCATTTTGCTTTGACCGGGCGCAGTAGAGAGAAGGTCTGGCGCAGATCGTTACTTTTGCTGAATGCGACTGAGGTAATCGACGACAGCCAGGATGCGTTTTCGCACGACGACTTCCGGGTTCTGCTCCGGCCCCGCCATCTTCCAATAGGAGGGATCGACATAATGGGGCAAGTTGACGATGGGATTGAATCGGTCGCCCCAAATCGGCATTTCACGAATGCCATGCGCGGGAGGTAGTTTCGATCCGTCGATGGCTTTGTAGACAGCGTCCGCGGGAAAGACGCCGTTGTTGTTCCTGGCCAGCATGGTCAAGTCAGGAGGCGCTATCCTGAGTTGGTCGCTGACCGGTCCTTTGCCCCTTGCGTCGGCACCGTGACAACTCGCGCACGAAGATTGAAACTCTCCTTTGCCGATGTCGAGGTCTTCAGCCTGGGCGACAACGGCGAACCCGGCGGTCAGGCCGGAAATCATCATCAACCATTTCACGCCGCATTTGACCATCTCACGCTCCGACGCCGGCTGGAAAGAGCCCAATGATAGCGGCTTGGCTCTCCGGCAGATTGACTCACGTCAAGACCGCGTACCTACGCGGCCAGCGCGGCCGGGCCATCCGGCCCGGCAATCCCCGCCATTCGTGAGTAAATCTCATAAGTATATGCCGGTTTCGGCGTCTAATCGCATGAACCGCCGTGGCGTATGGTCCAGCGCAACAATGGAGGTCCATCATGCGCATCACACGCAGCGGGGCGCAGGCTTCGGCGAGAGGCCCTGCCGAATATTTCACCGGGACCGTGCGGATCGACGCGCCGTTCGCCGGTGATGATCCCGCGCGCATCGGCGGCGCGACCGTCACGTTCGAACCGGGCGCCCGCACGGCCTGGCACACCCACCCGCTCGGTCAGACGCTGATCGTGACGTCGGGGCTCGGCTGGGTGCAGCGCGAGGGCGGGCCGATCGAGGAGATCAGGCCGGGAGACATCGTGTGGTTCGCGCCGGCGGAAAAGCACTGGCACGGCGCCACACCCGCGACCGCGATGACGCATATCGCCATCGCCGAAAAGCTGAACGGCAGTCCGGTCGACTGGCTGGAGAAGGTGACCGACGCGCAATATGCGGCCGGCGCTCCGGCAAGCCGGTCATAGCGACGTCAACCAGGAGAGACCGCATCATGCTCGCTACAGTCTTGCACGGCCCCCGCGACATTCGTTGCGAACAGGTGGCGGAGCCGAAAATCCTCAGGCCCACGGACGCCGTCATCCGCCTGGCCGCCACTTGCATCTGCGGCTCCGATCTGTGGCCGTACCGCGGCTTGAACGAAACGGCCGGGCCCCAGGCCATGGGCCACGAATATTGCGGCATCGTCGAGCAAGTCGGTGGTGCGGTCAAAACCGTGCGCCCGGGGCAGTTCGTCGTCGGCTCGTTCTGCCTGTCCGACAACACGTGTCCACATTGCCGGTTCGGTTTCCAATCGTCCTGCGAGCAGCGCGAGTTCATGACGGGCGCGCAGGCGCCGGTGGCGCGAGTCCCCCTGGCCGACGGCACCCTGGTTGCGACGGCCGAGCTGCCGCCGGCCGATCTGATCCCCAGCCTGCTGGCGACGTCGGACGTGCTCGGCACCGGCTGGTATGCGGCCGACGCGGCGCGCGTGCAGCCGGGATCGACGGTCGTCGTCGTGGGCGACGGCGCCGTGGGCTTGATGGGCGTGCTCGCCGCCAGTCAGATGGGTGCAGCCCGCATCATCGCGATGAGCCGCCACAAGAAGCGCCAGGAGCTCGCGCTCGAATACGGCGCGACCGACATCGTGTCGGAACGCGGCGAGGAGGGCATCGCAAGGATCAGGCAGCTGACCCAGAACGTCGGCGCCGATTCGGTCCTGGAATGCGTCGGCACCAAGGAATCGATGGACCAGGCGCTCGCATGCGCGCGGCCGGGTTCGATGATCGGTTATGTCGGCGTCCCGCATGGCGTGACCTTCGACGGTCAGCAACTGTTCTTCTCGCAGCGCGGCCTGATGGGTGGACCGGCTCCGGTGCGCAGGTTCCTGCCGCACCTGATGGATTTGGTGCTCCAGCGCAAGATCAATCCCGGCAAGGTGTTCGACCTCGAGCTGCCGCTTGCCGATGTCGCCGAAGGCTACCGCGCGATGGACGAGCGGCGCGCCGTCAAGGTGCTGCTGCGCCTGTGATGGAAGCACGGCGGAAAGTGCGTTGGGGCAGGCGAGGTGCCTGCTTGAAACGCGATCCGCCCCGGCATCATCATGACCTCGCTTGCCAAGGATGAGCTCGCAGGACCCTGGGGCGGCTACCGGCTCCCATGAAGAACGGCCCGCCTCGCGCGGGCCGTTTTTGCCTGGCGACCCGAAGTCATCACAACCCGATATCGCCTTCCCGCCAAGGTCAGGATCTGTGCGGGCACACCATCGTCAGATTGAGCAGCGTCGGCTTGTCCGAACCCTTCTTGTACTCCCATTCCAGCCGGATTTCGTGCCGGTGGGCATAGGCATCGCTGGCCGCGTGGGTGATGATGTTCGTCTTCATCGGGATCGGCGGCTCGGAATTGAAGCATTTCCGGACACAGGCATCGAGCAGATCGCATCGTGTCAGGGGAATCACGCCCGGCTCGTCCTTGGATAGCGGGACCGTGTTTGGCTGGGTGCTGAGATCGACGCGCGCCCGTCCCTTCTCCTTGTGCCAGAACTTGGCGCTGCCCTGTGGCCACCTCGATGGCGGATTCAAAATCAGGTGATACTCGCCGTACTCCAGGGTCGGCAGGTCGATGTCGTCCGAAGCCTTGAGCTTGGCGACGCTCTTTTTCATGTTCGCCAAAGGGTAGTAATTGCTGTTCATCAAGTCTCGAAATGCCTTGCCGCTATATACCAGTCCGGCCATCGCCTTTTCCCCCGATATGTCTGTGCCCAGAAAACTGCAGATGAGTGGCCGAAAATACACTGCGGCCGATCATGCGATTTATTGTGAGCAGCCACGCTATCATTCCGGACTCTGCTCCGTCCAGATAGCCGCCATCTTGTAACGTCGCATATGTTGCAAGCCCGATTGCCATGCATTGTCCTATAGGTAATGTTGAGTCGAACGCCTCGCGGGCGTTGGAGCGGGACTGCCGGGGCAGTCGTTGAAGGCGCTGGAATGCATTGCTTCGCGTGTCAGTCGGCGATTGGTCCGGGCGACAGCTGGTGCTCCAAATGCGGAGCGGCGGTCCGCCAGCGCGTCGACCCCGACAGCGAACGGCGGTTTGTGACGATCCTGCGTGCCGACGTCGTCGATTCCACAGGTCTTGTTGCCGAGCTGGAGCCGGAGGCGGCCGTGTCGCGCCTCGAACCGGCGCTTGCGGCCATGAGAGGCGCCGTGCGCCAGTTCGGCGGCATCGTCAGCAAGGAGCTGGGTGACGGTGTGGCCGCGGTCTTCGGCGCCCCGATCGCCGACGACAACCACGCGCCTCTGGCCTGCCACGCGGCCATCGAACTGGTCCGGCGTGTTGGCAGCCTGGGCGATCCCGGGCTCCAGGTCCGGGTCGGCCTCCACTCCGGTCATGTCGTGGCCTATATGGTCGCCAACGAATTTTCCAAGGTCTACGAGATCGGCGGAGCCGCCCAGCATCTGGCGGCGCGGCTGGAGGCGGCGGCCGAGGCGAACCAGATCTACGTCTCCGAAGCCTGTCAGAAGCTCGCGGACGGGCACGTCCGCTTCGAATTCCTGGGCCGCAGGGCGCTCCGTGGTTTTGCCGAGCCTATGCCTGTGTACAGGGTCATGGGCGCGAGCGATCTTTCGAGCTGGCGGGTACGGCGTGCGCGCAGCGTTTCCCGCTTCGTCGACCGCACGACGGAGCGAGCATTGCTGTGGCGCGCTACGGAAAGGGTCGGCGTCAGCCGGCAGACTGTCCTGCTGATGGGGGACGCGGGCATTGGAAAGTCACGGCTTGCACATGAGTTCGCGCAGGACCTTCGGGCTGACGGCTGGCGGTTGATCGATGCCGAGTGCAGCCCGAATCTCCAGGGCGCGCCGTACAGCACTCTCAAGCGCCTGTTGCTGTCGATCCTCGATACCGCTGCGAGGGATCACGTCAAGACGGACGACCCCAGAGACGCGTTGCCGGCGGTGCAGCAGCGAGCCATCGACGCGGTCCTGGACCTGCCGATTTCCGATTCGCAATGGGACGAATTGGAGCCTCACGCCCGCGGTCGTGCGATTTCAGACGCAAGCTGCGCAATTGTCGAAGGCGTCGCGCGTCGCCAGCGTACGATCCTTCTGATCGAGGACTTGCACTGGATCGACCGGGCCAGCGATGCGGTTGTGGCCACCCTGGCCGGGCTGCAGAGCCCTGATTTGCTTGTGCTGCTGACGACGCGGCCCAATGGAATGCCGGTGTGGATCGCGCGTTGCCATGCGGAAATCGTGGCGATGCGGCCTCTCGACGATGATTCGGGTCTGGCCATGCTCGCGGAGATGCTCGGTCCTTCCGCGACGAACGCCGACCTGAAAAACCGGATCATCTCTCATACGGCCAACGTTCCACTGTTCATCGAGGAAGTCTGCCGCAGTCTGAAGGACAGCGGCATGCTTCTTGGCCAGTGGGGCGACCTTTCCCTCGCGCGTCCTGTGGACGAACTCGGCATCCCCAGCAGCATTCAAGGTGTGATCGCGGCTCGACTGGATCGCGTGTCACGACAGGAGCGGTCGCTTCTCCAGATCGCCGCAGCGCTTGGTCCCCGGGCGGACCAGGCCATGCTGCGGAAAGTCGCGGCCTTGCCGGAGGACGTTCTGCAGGATTGCCTCACTGCGCTTGATCGGGCCGAACTGCTGGTCAGGATCGATAGTGAGTTGGAGGACTCGCTCGAATTTCGGCACGAGATGGTCCGGCAGGTGACTTACGATTCAATGGTCGAAAAGGTGCGCGAAGGCATCCACGCCAGCATTCTGGCAGCCCTCGAAACCGATCAGGCATGGGCCGATGGTCCGGATACGCTCTGCTATCACGCGACGAGGGCAAAGGATTGGCAGAAGGCGTTTTACCACGGCAGGAGTGCCGGTCGAAAATGTCTGGTGCGCTCAGCCTATGCCGACGCGGTTGATTATTTCGAGATCGCGATGGGGTCTCTTGACAAGACACCAGTGACACAAGCGCGCGAAACGGACGCCATTGACCTCCGGATGGAGGCGCGCTTGGCCTTTGCTGGGTCGGGCCGTGTGGCGGAAGCCCTGGATTTGGGAAGCGAAGCCGAACGGCGAGCCCAAGCGATCAACGACGTTGGCCGCAAGGTCGCGGCCATGACGATGAGGGCAGGTGCGCAGAATTTTTATGGTACGCCCGTCGAGGCTGTCGCGATTGGTGAAGACGTCGTGCATCTGGCGGAGAGCTCTGGCAATCCTGGCTGGCGCAATCTCGCGCAATATGGTCTCGGGCAGGCGTATTTTCTTGCCGGCCGCTATCAGGCTGCCAAGGAGATGCTTGCCACTGCTCGCGGCCATCTCGTGGAGCCGGCAGCAAGCGCCCCGATCGGCACGACCCCACGATCTTTGCTCCTGCTTTGCTGCATGATGAACAGCATTACCCATACCGTCATGGGCGAGTTCGACACCGCCGAACAGCTCCAGCGGCAGGCCGCTGCGATCGCAGAGGAGACGGGACGTCCCTATGACCGCGTCGCTGCCGCCTATAGCGGCGGCTGGCTGATGCTTGGCCGCGGCGAGCCGGCGGCGGCTGCCGCCATTCTCGAAGAGGGGTTCGTGCTGGCGCAGAAGCACGGCATCCGGCTGTTCGTGCCGGTGCTGGCCTGCCACCTCGGCATCGCCTATCTGGAGCAGGGGCTGTTCGACCGCGCGCGCGGCATGCTGGCCGAGGCGCGGGAGGAGGCGAAGGCGGTCGGCTATACCTCGGCGGTGCTGCGCAGCTCGATCTACCTCGCGCTCGCCACCAGCGAGCTCGGCGACGTCAAGGCGGCGCAGAACATGTTGCGCGAAGCGCGCAACACCGCCCGCCAGCAGGGCTTTGCCGGCCTCGAGGCGGAGGCCCTGTTCGGCGAAGCCGTCGTGACGCCGGCCTCCGGCGCGGCGAACCAGGCGGCCATTCTCGTGGCCCTGCGCGCCGCCATCGCGATCGCGGCCGAAAGCGGCGCGCTGCCGCTGCAGCACAAGGCAGAGGCGATGCTGAACGAGGCGCTCGCCCGGGGCGACGAGTTCACCTGACCTTTTGCGCCCAGGCGTGCGATCGTACCGCCGCGGCTATTGCCTGCCCGACGGGTCAATTGGATTCCGCAGGTGACGCAACGGCTTGGCTACTGTGCATGGGGTTGTTTTCGACGTCTTTGACGAGAGCCCCCTGCGGTCGCGATGACCAAGCCTCTTGCGCAGACGCCAAGGTCGGCTACCGTTTGCCGATGGCCGCGGGGCCAGGCGACTTTTGATTTAGCAGCATCCCATTTTGCTGGCGCCGCACCGGCGCGACGTCCAGCGGAAGAGGCGGGGCCATGATCATACGGGACCAGTCGGCGCTGTTGGCGCCGGTCGAGCGCGATTTGCGGCTCGATCTCTTCCGCGGCATCGGCCTGTGGATGATCTTCCTCGACCACATCCCGCACGACGTCGTCGCCTGGCTGACGTTGCGCAGTTACGGCTTCAGCGACGCCGCCGAGTTCTTCGTGTTCATCTCCGGATACCTGGTCGGCTGGATCTACGGCCCGGTCGTCGCGGGCGGCTGGTTTCTCGCCGCGCTCAAGCGGCTGTGGCGTCGCGCGGCCGAGCTGTACGTCGCCCACATCATGCTGTTCCTGCTGTTCACCGCGCAGGTCGCCCGCACCGCGCGCCGCTTCGACAATCCGATGTACCAGCACGAGTTCAACGTGTTCAATTTTCTCCAGCACCCGGACGAGCTGATCGGCCAGGCGATCGTGCTGAAATACAAGCCGGTCAATCTCGACGTGCTGCCGCTCTACATCGTGCTGGTGCTGGCCGCGCCGTTCATGGTGTGGTGCCTGGTGCGCCGGCCGAACCTGACGCTTGCCGCTTCCGTGATGCTCTACGTGCTGGCGCGCTGGTTCGACTGGAACATCGCCTCCTACCCGCCCGGCACCACCTGGTACTTCAACCCGTTCTGCTGGCAGCTGATGTTCGTGTTCGCGGCCTGGTGCGGCATCGGCCAGATCGACAAGGTCGCGACGTGGGTGTGGTCGAAGACGGCGCTGGGACTGGCCGCGGTCTGGCTCGTCTTTGCCTTCTTGATCGTGATGACCTGGCACATTCCCGCGCTCGAGGCCCTGATCCCGAAATGGATGATCAAGGCGATCTACCCGATCGACAAGACCGATCTCGACATGCTGCGTTTCACCCATTTCCTGGCGCTGGCGATCTGGGTCACCCATTTCATCCCGCCCAAATGGCGGCCGCTGCATATCGCGTGGCTGCGTCCGGTCATCCTCTGCGGCCAGCATTCGCTGCCGATCTTCTGCCTCGGGGTGTTCCTGTCGTTCTCCGCGCACTGGATCCTGACGCAATACACCCAGGGCGCCTGGGAGCAGCTCGCGGTCTCCGCCGGCGGCATCGTCATCATGATCGGCGCCGCCTGGCTGCTCGATCGTGCCGAACGCGTGCCCAGCCTGTTCGTGAAGGTGACGGAGGTCGAGGAAGGTGAGGCTCCCGACGTGGGCGCCGGGGCCCGCGCCCCTGCGAGCCGCTGAAGCATCGCGTCGCCTGCATTTCACGGAGAGGTTCATGTCCAGACGTTTGTTGACGATTGCCGGCACCCTCCTGTTCCTGGTCTGCGGTGCCTTTGCACAAGCGCCGTCGCCGGAGGCGATGAATGCGGCGCGCAAGCTGGTGGCGACGTTGAAGATCGCGGATCAATACCGCGCATTGCTGCCGCAGCTCCTGCTCAAGCTCCGGCCGGTGGTCGCGCAGGACAGGCCGGAGATCGAGCGCGACTATGACGCCATGACGGCGCCCGGCGCCCAGATCTATGCCCCGTTCTCTGCCGCGATGATCGACCGGATCGCGGCGCTCTATGCCGCCAGCTTCACGGTGGACGAGCTGCGCCAGATCGAAGCCTTCTATGCCGGGCCTGCGGGCCAGAAATTCCTGGAGAAGTCGGATGCGCTGGCGCAGGCGAGCGTGCAGATCGGCCAGGACGTCAGCCAGAAGGCGGCCGACGAGTTGAAGCAGCGCCTGATCGAGGCGCTGCGGCAGAAGGGGCACAAGCTCTGAGGCAGGCGGCGCGCCGGGCCGCGTCGTGCCTAGAGCGTTTTCGAGCGAAGTGGATACCGGTTCGCGTCAAGAAAACGCGTCAAAGGCCCTAGGCCAGAAACGCGCGGAACCGGCGCAGCGCGATCAGGAAGAAGACGACGCCGATCAGCGTGAGCGCGACCAGCTGCGGCCATACGGCCTCAAGTCCCGCGCCGCGGAACAGGATGGCCTGCGCGAGCATCACGAAATGCGTGTTGGGCGCCGCCAGCATGATGTCCTGGACGAATTGCGGCATGCTCTCCCGCGGCGTCATGCTGCCGGACAGGGTCTGCAGCGGCAGCAGGATCATGATCAGCAGCAGCCCGAATTGCGGCATCGAGCCGGCGACGGTGGCGAGGAAGATGCCCATGCTGGTGGTGGCAAAGAGCTGCAGCGCCGCGCCGACGAGGAACAGCGCCACCGAGCCGTCGATCGTGACCGCCAGCCATCCCTTGACCACGAAGGCGATCGACAGCGCGGAGGCGACCAGCACCACGGCTCCCATCGACCAGATCTTGCTCACCATGATCTCCAACGGCGTGACCGGCATCACCAGCAGGTGCTCGATCGTGCCGTGCTCGCGCTCCCTGATCAGCGCCGCGCCGGTCAGGATGATCGAGAGCATGGTGATCGACATGATGAGGTGGTCGATCGCGCCGAACCAGGACCTCTTCAGCTCCGGATTGAAGCGGGCGCGCAGCGCGAGATCGATCTGTGGCATCTGCGCCTGCCTGCTGCGCGCCAGGAATTCCGCGATCTCGGCGCTGACGATCTGTTCGACATAACCGCTGCCGTTGAAGGCCTGCGAGATCCGCGTCGCGTCGACGTTGAGCTGAATGGTCGGCGCCTTGCGCGCCAGCAGGTCGCGCTGGAAGTCCGGCGGGATGTCGAGCGCGAAGGTGTCGAGACCGGCATCCATTCGCTGGTCCATCTCGTATTGCGAGATCAGCCGGGGGGTGGAGAAGTAGGGCTCGGTGAACGCCATCCCGATCCGGGTCGAGATCGGCGAATGGTCCTCGTCGACGATGGCGATCGCGGCGCGATTCAACGTCTCCGGCAGCGTGTTGGCGCCCTCATAGACCGCGAGCGTAAAGGAGTAGGCGATCAGCACGAGCAGCACCGGGTCGCGCGAGAGGCCCCGCAATTCCTTGATGCCGAGCTGGAAGAGGTTGCCGAGGCGCATGGTCAGCGGGCCTGTTTTTTCAGGAGCAGCGCGCCGGTGGCGAGCAGCACCGGGATCGTGACGGCGAGCGCTAGCAGGTCGTTGTGAAGCGTGTCGAAGCCGAGACCCTTCGAGAACGCGCCGCGCGAGATGGTCACGAAATGGCTTGTCGGGTAGATGAGCCCGATCAGCCTGCCCGCTCCCTGCAGCGAGGAGACCGGATCGATCAGGCCGGAATATTGGATCGCCGGAATCAGCGTGATCAGCACGGTGCCGAACAGCGCGGCGATCTGGCTCTTCATGAAGGCCGAGATCACCAGCCCCATGGCGGTCGTTGCCGTGACGTAGAGAAGCGCGGCGAGCGCGTAGGTCGGAAAGCTGCCGGTGAAGGGCACGCCGAAGACGGCGAGCGCGAAGGCGACGAGGAGGAGGAAGTTACCGAATGCCAGCACGACGTAAGGCAGCTGCGTGCCTAGCAGGAACTCCAGCCGCGTCACCGGCGTGACGTAGAAATTGACGATCGAGCCGAGCTCCTTCTCGCGCACGACCGCGAGCGCGGCGAGCACCGCGGGGATCATGATCAGGAGCAGCGGGATGATGCCCGGCGCCATTGCGACGACGCTTCGGACGTCCGGATTGTAGCGATAGCGCATCGCGAGCTGAAAGGTGCCGGCGATCGCCGTTTCGCCATAGAGCTCGCGCCCCTTTTGCGCGAGCCAGGTCGCGTGGATGGCCTGGGTATAGGAACGCAACGTCTCGGCGCGGGTCGGGTTGGCGCCGTCGACCCAGGCGCCGATTTCGACATGCCGGCCGTGACTGACGTCCCGGCCGAAGCCGGGCGGCAATTCGATGGCGAGGCCAATCTCACCGGCACGCATGCGGCGGTCGAGATCGGCATAATCCGTGATCGGGGATTTTTCGGTGAAGTAGCGCGAGCCTGCGATCTGGAGGCTGTAGTCGCGGCTGATCGCACTGTCGTCGCGGTCGAGCACGGCGAAGGTCAGGTTCTCGACGTCCATGCTGATGCCGTAGCCGAGCACGAACAGGAGCAGCACGCTGCCGAGGACCGCGAGCGTGGCGCGGATCGGATCGCGGCGCAGCTCCAGCGTCTCGCGCCGGGAATAGGCGAACATGCGGGTCGGATTGAACCTCGCGCTGCGCCTGCGCCGAGGTGCTGCCGTCGCAGCCGGCTCGGGCGATGTGGCCGCCGGCTGGCTGGTTTCATCCGCCGCGTCCGCGCCCGCCTGTTCCAGGCAGGCGATGAAGGCCTGCTCCAGCGTGGCGGCGCCGTGCGCGGCCACGATCGCGGCTGGTGTGTCCGACGTCAGCACCTTGCCGGCATGCATCAGCGAAATGCGATCGCAGCGCTCGGCCTCGTTCATGAAATGGGTCGATACGAAGATGGTGACGTTGTCCTTGCGCGCGAGCTCGGCGAGAATCTGCCAGAAGCGGTCGCGGGCGACCGGGTCGACACCGGAGGTCGGTTCGTCGAGGATGAGGATGTCGGGCGCATGGATCATGGCGACGGCCAGCGACAGCCGCTGCCGCAGGCCGAGCGGCAGCGCATCGGGCAGGGCATCGGCCGCGTCGGCAAGATCGAACCTCGTGATCATCTCGTGGATTCGCGCGGGAATGGTCTCCGCCGGCAATTTGAACAGCCTTGCATGCAGATCGAGATTCTGGACGACCGTGAGCTCCGAATAGAGCGAGAAGCCCTGCGACATGTAGCCGATGCGCCGGCGCACCGACATGTCGCCGGCATCGATCGCCTTGCCGAACAGCCGAGCGCTGCCTTCGCTCACGGGCAACAGGCCGGTGAGCATCTTCATGGTCGTGGTCTTGCCGCATCCGTTCGAGCCGAGGAAGCCGAAGATCTCGCCCTTGCCGATGCGGAAGCTCACATCGTCGACGGCGACGAAGCCATTGAACCGCCGGGTCAGGTGGTCGGCCTCGATCGCGATCTCGTCGTGGTCGCCGCTGCGCGGCGGGATGACGATCCCGGTATGGCTGCCGCGATCTGCCTCCGGCAAGAGCCGGATGAAGGCGCCATCGAGCGTGTCGGTGCCGGTCTGGCTCTTGAGTGAGGCGGGTGTTCCGGTCGCCAGCACGCGCCCCGCGTTCATCGCGATCAGGAAGTCGAACTGCGCGGCCTCTTCCATATAGGCGGTCGAGACGATCACGCTCATGCCGGGCCGGCCGCCTCGGATCGAGGCGATCAACTCCCAGAACTGGCGCCGCGACAATGGATCGACGCCGGTCGTCGGCTCATCCAGAATCAGCAGCTCGGGATCGTGGATCAAGGCGCAGCACAGGCCCAGCTTCTGCTTCATGCCGCCGGAGAGCTTGGCCGCCGGGCGGTCGGCGAAGGGGGTGAGTCCCGTGTCGCGCAACAGGCCCGCGATCCGCCGCGTTCGTTCCGCCTTCCCGTGCCCGAAGAGGCGGCCGAAGAAGTCGATGTTCTCGAACACCGACAGCGTCGGATAAAGGTTCTTGCCGAGCCCCTGCGGCATAAAGGCGATGTCGGGACAGACCGTGCGGCGATGGCGCGAGCTCGCCATGTCGCCGCCGAGCACGTGGACATGTCCTTCCTGAATTTCGCGTGCGCCGGCGATCAGCGCGAGCAGGCTGGATTTGCCGACGCCGTCAGGGCCGATCAATCCGACCATGCAGCCGGACGGCAAGTCGAGGGTAATGGCGTCGAGCGCCCGGATCTTGCCGTAGCTCAGGCTCACGCCTTCCAGATGCACCACGCTGCCGGGCCCGGCCGGTGCGTCGGTTGCGGCAGTCGTGCTCATCGGGTCAGCTTGATCTTGAGATTGTCGGGCCATTGCGTGGCCGAATCGAGCTGCACATAGGCCATACCGGGCAGGCCGGTCTTCACGTGCTCGACGTGCTGGCGCAGCAGCTCGGGCGCGATATGCGCCTTGATGCGGAACATCAGCTTCTGGCGCTCCTCCTCGGTCTCGACGGTCTTGGGCGTGAATTGCGCGACATCGGCGACGAAGGTGGCCTTGGCCGGGATCACGTATTGCGGAATGGCGTCGAGCACGAGGCGGACCTCGGATCCGATCGCGACGCGGCCGGCAGCCGCCGTCGGCAGGAAGAACGTCATGTAGACGTCGCCGAGATCGACCATGTTGAGCACGCGGCCGCCGGCCGCGAGCACCTCGCCCGGCTGTGATACCCGATATTGCACCCGGCCTTCGCGCGGCGCCTTCAGCACGCTGTCGTTGAGGTCGGCGTTGATGCTTTCGATCGCGGCCTTGGCCGCGTCGACCGAGGCGCCGGCATCGATCACCATGGCACGGGCGGAGCTGATCGCGGCCTCGGATGCGGCGACCTGGGCCTGGGCAGCGGCAAGCGCCGCCTTCGCCGTGGCGTTGGCCGAGCGGTCGTCGTCCAGCACCTGCTGTGACACTGCGTTCGTCCTGATCAATTGCTCGGAACGATCCAGCTTGCGCCTCGCGCTGTCGAGCTGCGCGATGCGCTGGTCGACCACGGCCTCGGCAGCCCTGCGCTCGGCCTCGCGCTGGTTCACCAGGCTCTTCGCGGTCTCGACATTGATCGAAGCGCGCTGGAGTTGCGCTTCGGCCTGGCGGCGTTGCGCCTGCAATTGATCGGTGTCCATCCGCGCCAGAACCTGGCCGGCTTTCACGAAATCGCCTTCGTTGACCAGGATCTCGCGAATCCGGCCCGGTGTCTTGGTGGCGATGTCGATCTCGACCGCTTCGACGCGGCCGTTGCCGCGGGCGAAGCCTGCCGGCAGCGGGTTGGAATCGCGGTGCAGCCAGTAGTAATAGCCGCCGCCCGCGACGAGGATGGCGACCGCCGCGGCGATGCGACCCGGTGTGAAGTTCATCTGTTCATCACGCCGCCAGCGGCGCCCACATGTTGAGACACGAACGCCCGGCCGCTCATCGTGCGGAAGGGCTGGCGCAACATGGCAGCGATTTTTGCAGCGCAACTTGATGCAGATCAGACCGTGCGAACGGTACCTCTGCTCAAGGTTCCGGCAGTCTGCCGGCCTGGAAAGCTCGGGAGGCGCCTAGTGGATAGCCGCGTACATGATCCTCTCCTCCGTCGCGTCCAGCGCGGAGAATTCCTCCACGACCTTGCCCTGGCGCGAGACCAGGATGCGGTCGGAGAGAGCCATGACCTCTGGCAGGTAGGATGAGATGACCACGACCGCCTTGCCCTCGTCGGCGAGCTGGTTGATCAACTCGTGGATCTCGACGATGGCGCCCACGTCGACGCCGCGCGTCGGCTCGTCGAAGATGATCAGGTCCGGCTCCTGCACCAGCGATTTGGCGATCACGACCTTTTGCTGATTGCCGCCCGAGAGCTCGACCACCTTGCCGTGGTCGCCGATGGCCCGAACCTTGAGCTTCTGGATCCAGGTCTTGCCCACCGCATCGGTCTCCCGCCGCGACAGGATCATGCGGCCCTTGGGAAATTTCGACAGCAGGCCGAGATAAATGTTGCGCGCGATCGAGGACGTCTCGAAGAAGCCTTCGACCTTGCGATCCTCGGTGACATAGGCGATGCCGGCCTTGACCGCCGGCGCCGGCACCCGGTAGCGCACCGGCTTGTCGTGCAGCAGGATCTCGCCGCCGTGGAAGAAGTCGCGCTTGAGCACGCCGGAGACGATCTTGAACGTCTCGGTGCGGCCCGCGCCGACCAAGCCGAACACGCCGGTGATCTGGCCTGCGAACACTGACAGCGAATTGTTCTTCACCATCGGCGCCATCTTCAGGTTCTGCACCGTGAGCACGCGTGCGCCGGCCGGCCGCACGGTGCTCTTTCGAGCGCCGTAGAGCGTGTTGGAGAGGTCGCGGCCGACCATGGCCTGAATGATGGCGGCGCGATCGAATTTGGCGGCGTCGTCGGTCACGACATGCCTGCCGTCACGCAGGACAGTGATGCGGTCGGCAAGCAGCAGGGCCTCTTCCAGGGCGTGCGAGATGAAGACGATCGAGACACCGCGCTTCTTGAGATCGCGGACGAGGTCGAAGAAGTACTTCTTCTCCTCCGGCGTCAGCGATGCGGTCGGCTCGTCGAAGATGATGACCTTGGCGCGGTGCAGGACCGCGCGCGCGATTTCCACCATCTGCTTCTTGGCCGCCCCGAGACCGCTGACGGTCGCGGTCGGCGTGACGTCGAAATTGAGCGATTGCAGGAACTGCTGCGCGGCAATGTAGATGCCGCGCAGGCGGTTGTAGAATTTCTCCTGCCCCAAGAACAAATTCTGCGCCACCGTCATGGTCGGCACCAGGCTGTTCTCCTGGAACACCATGGCGATGCCGAGATTGCGCGCTTCCAGTGGGGTCCTTGGCGCGACGTCGGCGCCGTCGACCGTCATGGTGCCCGAGGTCAGCGTCACCACGCCTGCCATCACCTTGGTCAGGGTCGATTTGCCGGCGCCATTCTCGCCGACCAGCGCGTGGATCTCGCCGCGGCGCAGGTCGAAGTCGACCCCGTCGATGGCGGGCACGCCGGCGTAGAGTTTCGTGGCGTTGCGCAACGAGAGTGCGATGTCGCTCATGAGCAGAACTCCTCGGCAAGGCCGGCCAGGGGCAGCTTCAGAACCCGGCCCGGTCCCTTCGCGATCAGGACGAGGTCGCCGCCCATCTCGATGGCCGCGACGACGCCGTGATTGATACCATCGACCCGGCTGTGCAGCGAATAGAGCGGCTGTCCCTCGGCATCGAGGCGGATGACGAGGCCGTAGGAGCGGGGCGGCGCCCATGGCTTGATGACACCCATGGTCTTGATGTGCGCGCCCTGCATCGGTTCCTTGAACGAGATGCCGGAGCGCAGGCGCGGCGCGACCCAGTACGCCGGATCGATCTCGGCCATCATGCGGCGCCGATAGGCCGGCTCGCGCAACACAAACTCGACGAGCTGGGTGCGCGCGGTGAAGGCCGTGAGCCAGTAACCGCCGCCCGAGGCCTTCGCGAGCCGCGACGGATAGACGGGCAGGTGAGCGAGCACGGTCCGCGGCGGTGCGCCCGGCGCCACGAGCACGAGGCGATGACGCCAGCTCTCGCTGACCAGCACGCCGTTGCCATGCACGCAGGCACCAAAGGCGTGGCCGAGCCCTTGCGCCAGCGGTGTCACGGTCTTGCTGCCGGGGTCCAGCTTGAACACGCGGCCGGTGCGATTGAGCTCCATCAGGTCGCGCGCCCAGTCGTCGACGCCGCATGTCGCTGAGCCATCGGTTGCGATGAGCGTGTTGTCATTCGCCAAGGCCAGCGCGTTGACGGCGTTGAAGGCGGCATCGGCAAACGTCAGGTGTGGTTGCTCGGCCGAAGGGCTGGAATAAAGACGCACCTCGCGTCCCCCGAGCGCGACCGCAAGTCCCCCGCCAGGCAGGGCACACAGCGCCGAGATCGGCCGCTCGAAGCTGCGAACCTCCGAAGCCACGCCGTCGTCCAGCCGCATCAGCCGCGCGCCGTCCGCGATGAAAAGATTGCTTCCATCGGTAGCGAGGTCTTCGGGCGCCTCGCATGTCAGCAAGGTCTCCGCCGCTTCCAGCCTCTGGTTGGGTTTCAGTGCGCCGTCGAAGGACGGCACGGTGATGGTGGCATCGCCGCGCCCGAGAATGCGGTTGGCGAATTCCCTGACGGCTGCGATCACGACTGCTTCCCCCACCGCTTGTCATACTGGACGAAGTCCGGATCGGCGTCGTCGAGCTTGTAACGGCCGATCCGGTTGTTGAGGATGCCGCCGAGATAGAGATAGCCGCGATGCTCGCGCATCGAGGTGATCATCGGATGGTTTTCGCCATGCAGGTCCCAGAACGATTCGACGATCTTGCCCTGCTCGTTGAACTTGACCACGCAGCCCGTGTTGATGTTGGGGAACAGCCATTCGTCGACCGGTACGCGTTTGGCCATGCGGCGCCGGAAGCCCGGCATCTTCCAGGCGAGGTCGAGCGAGGGGCTGCGCATGCCGACCAGCGCGAGCCAGTAATTGCCGTCGGAAGCGAGGTTGATGTTGTCGGGGTAGCCCGGCAGATTGTCCATCACGACCTCGACGTTGCCCTTCTTCGGCCCCGCGAACCAATAGCGCTTGATCGAGCAGCCGAAGGTTTCGGCGAACAGGATTGACTGGCCGTCGGAGGCCACGCAAATGCCGTTGGGGAATTTGAGGCCGCGCAGTTCGGTGCGCGTTGCGCCGGTCTTGGTGTCGTAGGAGATGATGCGGCCGTTGCCGCGCGCCTCGAGGCCGTCGATCGGCCACTCGTCCATCTCGTAACGCACCGTGGCTTCCGAGAAGAAGATCAGGCCGTCGTCGGTAATGTCGAGGTCGTCGGCGAGCCGCAGCCGGCTGTCGTCGTTCACCGAGCGCATGCTGCGGTTGGTCTCGTCAGTCGCCTTCTCCACCGTGCCGTCGGGCTTGATGCGGTAGAGCCCCATGCCGCCGATGCAGACGTAGAGATTGTCCTCACGGTCAAAGGCCATGCCGAGCGGCTGACCGCCGATATGTGCGAACACCTCCATCTTCTGATAGTCGGGCGCCAGGAAGCGCATGATGTCGCCATGGCGCGAGCCGGCATAGAGATTGTCGTGGCGATCGAGGATGACGTCCTCCGGCGCCTCGATGCGGCCGAGGCCGATCGATTCGACGTTGCGCAGCTTGTCGTTCTGCTCGAACGGGCCGCCTTGTCCGATCTCGGTCGGTGGTGGCGGCGGCAGCGAATGATAGGTCGGCGCGACATAGACCTTGCTGATGATGCGGGTGCGGTTCTTCTGCCAGCGGATGTCGACCATCGCGGCGACCAGCAAAATGCTGGCGAGCGCCATCCGGTTGACGCCGCCGCGTGCGTTCATGGTGGTCAGGCCGTTGGTGACCAGCAGCACGATCAGCACGCCGACGGCTGATTTGGCGACCGAGCCCTTGCCGCCGCCGAGCGTGATGCCGCCCAGCACCGTCGCGGTCAGCACGATCACCTCGAGGCCGACGCCGATGTCGCCGCCGACGGTGCCGAGCCGGGACGCGAAGAACAGCGCGCCGATACTGGTCAGCACGCCGCTTGCGACGTAGCAGAGCGCGATGGTGCGGCGGACGGGAATGCCGGAATTGTACGCCGAGCGGCGCGAGCCGCCGATCGCGGTGATGTGCCAGCCGGGCCGGAGCCGGGTCAGGAAGATGTGGCCAAAGATGGCGATGACGATATAGACGAGCGCGACAGTCGGGATGCCGAACACGCTGCCGCCGCCGATGAAATCCCACGAGGGGATGTCGGGAAAGGCCGACGCGATCGCGTTGGAATAGCGCTGGATCAGCAGATCGTAGGCCGAACGGTAGATGATCAGGGTGATCAGCGTGGTGATGAAAGCGCGCAGCCGCAGATATCCGATCAGAACGCCGTTGACCGCGCCGAGCAGGGCGCCGCAGAGCAGCGTGGCGGCGATCACCGCCGGCACCGGCCAGCCCAGAACGTCAAGGCAGTAGAGCGCGCAAAAATCGGTCAGAGCGAAGATCGAGCCGACGGAGAGATCGATGCCGCCAACGATGACGACCAGCGCCAGCCCGAGCGCGATGAAACCGATCTCTCCGGCCTGCCGTGCGGTGTCAGCGAAGCTCGCCGGCGACAGGAAGTTGTCGATGGACCGGCTGAGCGCGAGGCCAACGATCAGGAGAAGGATCACCGGAATGGCGGTCTCGGTCCATCGCTTGGACAGGATTTCACCGAGGAGATGATCGGGCCAGTAGCGGTAACGCAGGCTTGTCAGGGTATCGCGCATCGGCATTCCAGGACCTTGCAAGTTTCGGGACCGCATCCCGGACGTGAGATCGTCCGGGATGCCTTGGTCTTGCGTCGCGACGACTATTTCTTGAGGTCGCTGAGATTCCAGCAGGTCATCTGGTTATCTGCGTTCTCCTTGGTGATCGGAATCAGCGTGGTGTATTCCGAACCTTTGACCGAGCCGGGCTTCACGCCCGACGACAGCAGCCACTTGATGGTGCCGGCCATCTGCGATGCCTGGGTCGGCACGTCGTAGCTCATGTTGAGATCGAACGCGCCGGACTTGACCAGCTCGCACGCGCCCTTGCGCTCGCCGCCGCCCGAGGTCGCCACGAACACCTTGCCGGTGAGACCGGCTTCCTTGACCGCGGCGGCAGTGCCGATGTCCATGCCGTCCCAGAAGCCGACGATGCCGCAGAGATCCGGATTCTGCTTCAGCACTGTCTGCGTGATCGCCTTGGCCTTGGCGGCGTCCCAATCGGCGGCCTGGCTGGACACCACCTTGATTTCGGGGTGCTTGGCGAGCACGTTCTCGACGCCCTTCAAGGTATAGGCGCTCGCGGCCGCCGACAGCGCGCCCTGGATGATCGCGATCTTGTTCGACTTGCCCTCGCAGGCCTTGACCACGCCTTCGGTCTGGCGCTCGCCGATCTCGACCCAGTTGGCGCCGACGAAGGCGGAGCTGCGATAGGCCGATCCCATGTTGATCTGGATGACGTAGATGCCTTCGTTCTCGGCGCGCTGCAGCAGTTTTGCGTAGGTCTGCACGTCCGGATTATGGACGACGATGACCGCCGGCTTCTCGGAGATCAGCGACGTCACGGCTTGCGCGCCGGCATTGGTGTTCCAGTTGGCGTCGCGGATCACGAACTTGACGCCGAACGGCTCAAGCTCCTTCTTCAGGCCGGCATACCAGCCTTCGGTGAGATCGAAGTTCATGGCGACCGGGACGTAGGCCACGGTCTTGCCGGCCAGCGCCTCCTTGAATGGCTTCTGAAACGGCTCGTCCAGACCCTGTTGGGCGAGTGCTGGCGCGGTCATGGCCGCAAGGCCCAGTGCGGCAACGATTACCTTTGTCGGGCTGCCGAGATGCTTCATTGTTTCCTCCTTGGTTGTGATTATCGCTGTAGTCGGTGGTTCAGATGTCGCCTTGTTGTGCCGTTTCTTCGTTGCGCGGATTCAGGAAGGAGTCCGTGATGACGGCGAGCAGCAGGACGATGCCCTTGATGAGATTCTGTCCGGCGTAGGAGATGTCCATGATCGTCATGCCGTTGAGCATCGTGCCGATCACGAGCGTGCCGATGACGACGTTCAACACGCCGCCGCGTCCGCCCGACAGGCCGATGCCGCCGAGCACCACGACCAGGATGACGTCGTAGATCAGCGTCGAGTTGAAGATGCGGGTCGGCATCGAGTTGACCGATGCCGCCATCACGAGGCCGGCGAAGCAGCCGATCAAGGCGGTGATCACATATTGCAGGACGATGATCGGGCGGGAGGGAATGCCGGTTACGCGCGCTGCGTAGGGATTATCGCCGATCGCGTAGATATAGGCGCCCCAGCGCGTCTTCCGCAGCAGGAAGGCGACCACGACGCAGGCGATCGCGAACATCCAGATCGACGTCGGAATGCCGAGAATGGTGCCCTGTCCGAGCCGCTCGAAGCCGTCCATGCCCGGGCTCCACTGCACGACGTCGAGTTGGAACAACGCGGCCTGTCCGAGGCCCGCGAGGAGCAGGCCCGTCGCGAGCGTGGCGAACAGCGAAGGGACTTCGGCGTAGGCGATCAGCCAGCCGTTGACGAGACCGAAGGCAATCGCGAGCAGCACGGCGGTCAGCAGCGAGGCCGGCAGCGAGTGACCGTTCTGCACCATCTGCAGGACCAGTCCCGGCGGCACCGCGAGCGCCGCGATCAGCGAGATGTCGATGCCGCGCCCGATCACGACGATCGCCATGGCGAGGCCGAGGATGCCGAGCACGGAGACGTTCTGCAGCAGCGTCAGCATGTTTTCCGGCGTGAGAAAGCCGCGCAGGAAAATCGAGAATAGCAGGAACAGCAGCGCAAAGACCGCGAAGACGATTTCCTGCTGATTGAACCGAATGCGCTTCATCCCAGTGTTGCCTTTCTTCGACGCCGGCCTCTGCGGGGTCCGCTATGACGATCGGGTCTCGATGCGATAGGTCTGTGGAAGCGGCGTCAGGCTCTCGGCGAGTGCTTTCCTCCGATCCTGATCGTTGGAGTTCACCGTGACGTGGACCAGCGTATTCAGCCTCGAATCCTTCTCGACGCGAATCTCCGCCGCGGTGTCCGGGCCGAAGATGCGGTCGATCTCGCTCCTGACCTTCTCCTGAACGGCGAGGTCGCGGAGCGTGGGCTTGAAGATCTTGCCGACCGCGGTGACCGGAAGGCTTTCGAGCAGCACGACGCGCTTCGGCTTCGCTGGAGGTTCATTGACGTTGCGCTCGAGATGCTCGCGCAGCTCTGCGAGGTCGATGGTCTGTCCCGGCGACGGCACCACGAAGAGAATGGGCACTTCGCCGGCATAGGCGTCCGGCATGCCGACGGCCGAGCTCATCTGCACCCCCGGAAAGGCATTGGCGACGTCCTCGATGGCGGCGGGGTCGATGTTGTGACCGCTCCGCACGATCAGGTCCTTTTCGCGCCCCGTCAGCACCAGGCGCTGGTCCGGCGTGAGATAGCCGACGTCGCCGGTGACGATCCAGTTGTCGTCGGTCAGCACGCCCTTGTTGTGCCGGGGATCGAGATAGCCGGGAAACACCTGAGGGCCGCTGACAAGGACGAGCCCGCTGGTGAGCGGCGGACATTCCGTCTTCAAATCGGCATCATCAAGCGCGACGATCTTCGTCTTCGCGAACGGCGCCCGGAAGCCGACGCTGCCCTGCACCGGCGTTCCGCGACCGGGATTGAACGCGATTGCGGCCGCGGTCTCCGTCATGCCGTAGGTCTCGAACAGCGTGATGCCGGTGCGTGCCTGAAACCTCTCGCTGACGGCCTTTGGCGCCACGGCGCCGCCGGTGAGCGCCATGCGGACGGTGCTGATGTCGGAGGATCCGACCGGCACCTCGGCAAGCGCGGCAATCGACGTCGGCACGCCGCTGACGATGGTCGCGCCGAACCGCTCGACAGTGTGCCAATAGTCGCGGATCGCATCGGGACTTCTGAGGCTGTAGGGCGAGGGCATGATCACGTGTCCGCCGGCCGCGAGGATCGACAGGCCGAGCGTTATGGTGCCGCCGACGTGAAACAGCGGAAAGCCGTTCACGGCGGCATCCAGTTCATCCAGTCCGTGCACCTGCGCAAAACTCCAGGCGGCGTGGATCTGGTTGCCGTGCGTCAGCCGAACCAGTTTCGGTCGCCCGGTGGTCCCGCCGGTGTGGAAGAGGGCGCATATCGCGGCGCGATCTGTCGAGGGCTCGAAGTCCAGCGTGTCGTGCGCGCGCGCGACCGCCTCATCGAAGTTCAGAAAACCTCCAGGCAGAGGATTATTCGCGCCGATCACCAAGATCGTCTTGAGCGATGGGACGCGCTGCGCGACGTTGGCCGCCTTGGCCCAGATGGCGCGATCGGTGGCTTCGGACGGGACCACCAGCACGGTTGCGCTCTGCGCCTCGAGCAGGTCGGCGATCGCGTCTTCGTTGAGAAGATAGTTGATCGAGCTGGCGACGCCCGCCACCTGGGCGCCGAGCAATGAAGGAAACAGCGGCGGCAGGATCGGACAGAGAAACGCGGCTGTTCCGCCGCTTTTCCCGATCCCATGCGACCTGAACAGATTGGCGGCGCGAATGATTTCCGCAAGCAACTGACGATGCGTCAGCGTGACGTCATCAGGCTCGCGCGAGCCCTTGGTCAGCACCGTCAGCGCGGGACGGTCGGGATGCAGGCGTGCCGTGGCTTCGAACAGGTGCAGGAGATTGCGGGCAGGGATGAGGGAGTCGTAAGGCCGCTGCTCCAGCGCCTCGATATCGGCGATGGTCTTGACCGGCTGCGTGAACCGCGTTGTGATTTGCGACGACAAGGCGCTGCTCACGGGCATCGCCATTCGGGCGGCACGGCAAGCTGTGCAGCAGTTGACTGGACCTGACGCAAGCGAACGTTTCCCGCCTATTTTGTGTACTGCTTTTTGTTCTTCATAGGCCACATGCCGGAACGCGGCTTGCTCCGGAGCGCAAAGCTTTTGCTTCTCCGCGCAAACCGGTCTTGCGTGTAGGCGGCGGCGATCTAGAATCCCGGTGCTTGGCCGGCTTGTGCGATGCACAAACGACGTTCATCATGGCCTTGCAATTGATGGGCGGACGATGAACCTGGTATTTTCGACGGACGATCTGGAGCCGGCCAAACGCTACGCTGCGTGGCAAGGCGCGATCTGCGATGTCTACGTCCATGTCGACGTGAATGCCGAGGAGCGCTCCGACTATCACGGCTTCATTCGCGAGGCCCACTTCGGCGCCGTTACGATGACGGATGTCCTGCTGTCGGAGCAGCGCATCTCGCGCCGCGAGCGTCACATCGCAAAACTCGACAAAGATTGCTACTACGTTGAATTCGTCCAGCAGGGCCGGGTCAACGTGCTGCAGGCGGGCCAGACCCTGCTGTCGAATCCCGGCGTCGGCGCGATCTTTTCGGCCTCCGAGGCCTACGATCTCGAATGTATCGGCAAGGTGCGATCGCTGTATCTCGAGATCCCGCGCAAGGAGTTTTCCGCGCGCTTCAGTGACGGACGCCTGCCTGTCGTCACGACGATGGCGACGGGCCGCGGCCTTGGGCGGATCGCCGCCGAGTTCTGCGCGACGCTCGCCGCGGAAGGTGCGTCGCTTGACGAGACAGCGAGGACGCGGCTCGGCGCCGAACTGATGGACGTGGTGGCGCTCGCGCTCGACATGGGCGATCGGGACGAATTCTCGGAAGATGCGAGCGCGCAGCAGGCGCGCCTGCGCTCGGTCAAGGCCTGGATCGAGGCGCATCTCACCGATGCGGATTTGTCGCTGGAGAAGATCGCGAAGAGCAACGGCGTCTCGCTCAGGCATCTGCATTATCTGTTCCGGCTCACTGATGTCTCGGTGTCCGAATGGATCCTGGATCGCCGGCTGCAGCGCTGCTACGACGTGCTGACCCGCCCGGAGCTGCGGTCGCTGTCGATCACTGA
Source organism: Bradyrhizobium sp. A5 (assembly GCF_042076515.1). Lineage (NCBI taxonomy): Bacteria > Pseudomonadati > Pseudomonadota > Alphaproteobacteria > Hyphomicrobiales > Nitrobacteraceae > Bradyrhizobium > Bradyrhizobium sp. A5. The sequence continues at coordinate 833,625 of NZ_CP148990.1, forward strand.
AGTTGCCTATCAGCTCGGTTTCAGCAGCTCGTCGTATTTCAGCACGGCGTTCCGCAGGAAGTTCGGCCACAGCCCGTCGGACCTGCGGCGCCGCTAGAGAACCTGCACCGCGCGCGGCGATGCAGGTTCGTCTTCGTCAGCGTTACTTCACCAGCGGGCAGCCGCCGTCCTTCAGCGGACGGAAGGCCTGGTCGGCGGGGACTTCGGCGAGCAGCTTGTAGTAGTCCCACGGGCCTTTCGACTCCTCTGGCTTCTTCACCTGGAACAGGAACATGCTGTGCACCATGCGGCCGTCCTCGCGCAGGATGCCGTTGTCGGTGAAGGCATCCTTCACGGGCAGCTCGCGCATCTTCGCCATCACCGTCTTGGTGTCCCTGGTGCCGGCGGCCTGCACGGCCTTGAGGTAGTGCAGCGTCGCGCTGTAGGTGGCGGCCTGGTTCATCGTCGGCATGCGCTTCATGCGCTCCATGAAACGCTTGCCGAAGGCGCGGGTCTTGTCGTTGAGGTCCCAGTAATAGGCCTCGGTGATGATCAGGCCCTGCGCCAGCTTCAGCCCCAGGCTGTGCACGTCGGAGATGAACATCACGATCGCCGCCAGGTTCTGGCCGCCGGCGACGATGCCGAACTCGCCGGCCTGCTTGATCGCGTTGATGGTGTCGCCGCCGCCATTGGCAAGCCCGATGATCTTGGCCTTGGAGGCCTGGGCCTGCAGCAGGAAGGACGAGAAATCGGCCGTGTTGAGCGGGTGCTTGACGCTGCCGAGTACCTTGCCACCGGCCGCTTTCACGACGTCGCCGGTGTCGCGCTCGATCGAATGGCCGAATACATAGTCCGCGGTGAGGAAGAACCAGGTGTCGCCGCCGTTCTTGACGATGGCGCTGCCGACCGTGTGGGCGTTGGAATAGGTGTCGTAGGTCCAGTGCGCGGTGTAGGGCGAGCAGGATTTACCGGTAATGTCGGAGCTCGCCGCATCGGTCACGATCATGATCTTCTCGTACTGCTTCGACAGCTCCATCACCGCCAGCGCGGTGGCCGAGGTCGGCAGGTCGATGATCATGTCGACGCTCTCGGTCTCCCACCATTTGCGGGCGATGGTGGAGGCAACGTCGGGCTTGTTCAGCACGTCGGCAGAGACCATGTCGATCGGCTTGCCGAACATCTGCCCGCCGAAATCCTCGATCGCCATCCTGGTGGCCTCGACATTGCCCTGGCCGCCGATATCGGAATAGACCGAGGAGAAGTCGGAGAGCACGCCGATCTTGAGCGGCGTCTGCTGGGCCAGAGCCGGGGCGATGGCGAACCCGGCAAGCAGTCCGGCCGCAAGAGCGGCGCGCGCAATTCGATACATGGATATTTCCCCCCGTTTATATATTTTGGTGCGCGAGGCTAGGGTTGCCTCTCTGAAACGTCAATTCTTGCGTGACGGCGCCGCGCCTCTGGATGATTTGACGGGGCAGGTTGCGCCGACTACGCTTTGGGCAAACGCGAAATGCGTAAGCGAAGTGGCCTGACGAGCGTTGAGTCGGCCGTCACGCAGATTGAAATTCCCGGGGGACGGAAATGCCGAACGATACCGCAGCCACCATCTCGAAAGCGCGCGAGCACTCCATCGGCGATCTCTTGCGCCGCTCGGCAGGTCGCGAGCCGAACAAGCTTGCGGTGAGCTGCGGCAATGTGAGCTGGACCTTTGCCGAGATGGACGCGATCTGCAATCGGCTCGGCCGTGGCCTGCTTGGCCTCGGCGTCAGGAAGGGCGATCGCGTCGCCGTGCTCTCGCGCAATTCGCATGCGTTCGCCGCGCTGCGTTTCGCGTTGGCGCGCATAGGCGCGGTGCTGGTGCCGATCAACTTCATGCTCAATCCGGACGAGATCAATTTCATCCTCAAGAGCTCCGGCGCAAAGCTGCTCGCGACCGGCCCCGATTTCGTCGAGCCGGCGAAGGCTGCAAGCGCCAGGGATTGCGCGGTCGAGAAGATGATCTGGCTGCCGGGCGAAGACCCCGCCACGGCGCCCGCAGGGCTCACCACCTTCGACGATCTCCTTGATGCCGACGGCTCGTTCCTGGAAGCGTCCGTCGACAGCCGCGATCTCGCGCAGATCGTCTACACCAGCGGCACGGAGTCGCTGCCCAAGGGCGCGATGCTGACTCATGAAGCCGTGATGTGGCAGTATGTCAGCTGCATCATCGACGGCGGCATGAGCGTCGACGACAAGTTCCTGCACGCGCTGCCGCTCTATCATTGCGCCCAGCTCGACGTGTTCCTGGGGCCGCAAGTGTATCTCGGCGCCTCCGGCGTCATCACGGGCAAGCCGACCGCCGACAACATCCTGGCGTTGATCCAGGCGCACAAGATCACGTCGTTCTTCGCACCGCCGACGATCTGGATCGCAATGCTGCGCTCGCCGAAGTTCGACAAGACCGACCTGTCGACGCTGCAGAAGGGCTACTACGGCGCGTCGATCATGCCGGTGGAAGTGCTGCTCGAACTGCAGCGCCGCCTGCCCAACGTCAAATTCTGGAACTTCTACGGCCAGACCGAGATCGCGCCGCTCGCGACCGTGCTGCGGCCCGAGGACCAGCTGCGCAAGGCCGGCTCTGCGGGCAAGCCCGTGCTCAATGTCGAGACACGCGTGGTCAACACGGCGATGGAAGACGTCAAGGTCGGAGAGGTGGGCGAGATTGTGCATCGCTCGCCGCATCTCTTGTCCGGTTACTACAATGACCCGGTGAAGACTGCGGCTGCCTTCACCGGCGGCTGGTTTCACTCCGGCGATCTCGCCACCGTCGATGACGAAGGCCACATCACCGTGGTCGACCGCGTCAAGGACATGATCAAGACCGGCGGCGAGAATGTCGCCAGCCGCGAGGTCGAGGAGATGGTCTATCGTATCCCCGCGGTCTCCGAGGTTGCCGTCGTTGGCCTGCCCGATCCACGCTGGATCGAGGCGGTCACCGCGATCGTCGTGGTCAAGGCCGGCGAGACGCTCGACGAGGAAACCGTGGTGAAGCACTGCGCCGGCCAGATGGCGCATTTCAAGGTGCCCAAGCGCGTGATCTTCGTCGACAGCCTGCCGAAGAATCCGAGCGGCAAGCTGCTCAAGCGCGAGCTGCGCCAGCGCTTCGTCGGCGGCGAGACCCTCGACAGGGCGGTCCAGAAGAGCTTTGGCACCTGAAACGGAGCGGTTCCCATGAAGGCCTGGCAGGTCGCGCGCGACTGGTCGATCGAGGGCATGGAGCTGGCCGATCTGCCGGAGCCCGCGCCCGGTCCGGGCCAGGTCGCGGTGAGGATGAAGGCGGCGTCGCTGAACTACCGCGATCTGCTCACGATACAGGGCAAGGGCGGTGTCGCCAGGTTGCCGCTGATCCCGTTCTCGGATGGTGCGGGCGAGGTGATCGCCGTCGGTGAGGGCGTTACCCGTGTCGCGGTCGGCGACCGCGTCTGTCCGATGTTCTTCCAGTCATGGATCGACGGCAAGGTGTCGGCGGCCAGCCGCCGCTACGCGCTTGGCGGCACGCGGCCGGGCGTTTTGCAGGAGGTGATGCTGCTCGATGCCGAGGGCGTCAGCCACATCCCCTCGCACCTGTCCTTCCAGGAGGCTGCGACGCTGCCCTGCGCCGGGCTCACGGCCTGGCGCGCGTTGTTCGAGGAAGCAAAGGTTCAGCCCGGCGACACCGTGCTGGTGCAGGGCACCGGCGGCGTGTCGATCTTCGCGCTGCAATTCGCAAAGCTCGCCGGCGCGAGTGTGATCGTGACGTCGTCGAGTGACGAGAAGCTCGAACGCGCGCGTGCGCTCGGCGCCGGCCACACCATCAACTATCGTTCGTTGCCGGAATGGGGCAAGGCGGCTTCGGAGTGGACGGGCGGCGGCGTCGACCATGTCGTCGAGGTCGGCGGCAAGGACACCTTCGCGCAATCGCTCGAGGCTGCGCGGGTCGGCGGCAACATTCTGGTGATCGGCGTGCTCTCCGGCGTCTCGCAGCAGATCGCGATCCCGACCCTGTTTTCAAAGAACCTGCATGTTACTGGCCTGTCGGTCGGCAGCCGCCGCATGTTCGAGGGGATGACAGCAGCGGTCGGACGCAACGCCATGAGACCGGTGATCGACCGCGTGTTCGGCTTCGACGCCGTGCCCGATGCGCTGCGCCTGATGCAGCGGGGCGGGCACTTCGGCAAGATCGTCGTGGAGTTTCCGTAGCAGGTGCTCGGTTGGTTGGGGGCGCTCCACACGTTCCCCACCATCATTGCGGCGAAGCGATCCATGTCTCCGCGGAAAGACCCTGGATTGCTCGTTGCATCGATTTAATAACTGTACTATAAGTACATTATTAAATGCGACGCAACGATGCGTTTGCTGGACCGGCACGATCGATGCATCGTTGTTTCGGCGGGCGTAGTTTGCGGCCGCGTGAGCGAGGTTGATCGATGACGGCACAGCGCGACTACGAAATCTTCGAGGCCGGCGACGTCGCGCTCCAGTCGGGCGCCGTCTTCCCCGCACTGAAGCTGGCGTACCAGACCTACGGCACGCTCAGCCCGGCCAAGGACAACGTCATCCTCTATCCGACCTCGTTCAGCGCGCAGCATTTTGATACCGAGTGGCTCATTGGGTCCGACGGCGTGCTCGATCCCACGCGCTATTTCATCATCATCCCGAACCTGTTCGGCAACGGGCTGTCGTCCTCGCCGTCGAACTCGGCCGTGCCGTTTCCGCAACTGACCTATCACGACGCCGTCGCGGTTCAGCATCGGCTGCTCATCGAGCGCTTTGGCATCACAAGGCTGGCTCTTGTTTATGGCTGGTCGATGGGCGGCATGCAGGCCTATCACTGGGCGGCGCTGCATCCTGACATGGTCGCGCGCGCCGCAATCGTTTGCGGCAGTGCGCGATGCGCGCCCTACAATCACGTCTTCCTCGAAAGCGTGAAGGCCGCCCTCACAGGCGATCCCGCCTTCCGCGATGGCCGATTCGTCGAGAAGCCCGTGGCCGGCTATCGCGCCATGGGGCGCGTCTATGCCGGCTGGGCGATGTCGCACGGGTTCTACCGCGACGAAGTCTGGCGCGAGGCCGGCTTCATCTCGCTGGAGGACTATCTCGTCCGGGCCTGGGATGCCGCGTTCGCGCGGCGTGACGCCAACGACCTGCTGGCGCAGGTCGGCATCTGGCAGGGCGGCGACATTAGCCGCTGCGCCGCCTTTGGCGGCGATCTGGACCGCGCGCTCGCGGCGATCAAGGCGCACATGCTGTTGATGCCGGGCGCCACCGACCGCTATTTCGACGTCCGCGACAACGAGGACGAGCTTGGCAAGCTGGCCAACGCGAAATCGGCAGTGCTGCATCCGATCCCGTCGCTGCACGGCCATCGTGCCGGCAATCCCGTCAACAATCCGCGCGACCAGGCCTTCATCAAGGCCGAGATCGCAGCGCTTCTCAGCAAATAGGGCAGGCATCCGACCATGAGCGACGCGACCGTTTCAGAACCCGGGCACCGCCTGAAGCCGCTGACGCCGGCGATGCTGCGCGAATTGTCAGTGCGCTCGAATCTCAGGGGGGCCGCCCAAAGCCTCGGCCATTACGGCGTGATCGTGCTGGTCGGTGCGCTGATCTGGAAGGTGACGTCGAGCTACGGCGTGCTCTGGGCGCTGCCGCTGATGGCGGTGCAGGGCTATCTCGTCGCCTTCCTGTTCATGGCGGTGCACGAGACCGCGCACAAGACCGCGTTCAGAAGCCGTGGCCTCAACCTCGCGGTCGGCAATCTCTCGGCCTTCATCATCGGATTGCCGTACGAATATTACTGCCTGTTTCACTGGGACCATCACCGCTACACCCAGGATCCGGACAAGGACCCGGAGCTGATCGTCGGCGTGAAGCCGGCCACCGATACGCAGCTCGCGATCGCCTATAGCGGCCTGATTCAGGTCGCCGGCCGCCTCCGGCTGATGCTCGGCCATGCCGTCACCGGCAAGGTCGTCGTGCCCTGGATTCCCGAAAGCAAGCGCGCCACCATCGTGACCGAAGCGCGGGCCTATGTCGCGCTCTATGCGCTGCTTTTCGCGCTGTCGCTGTGGTTTGAATCGGCGCTGCTGCTCTGGGTCTGGATCGTGCCGCTGATCATCGGGCAGTTCTTCCTGCGGCCCTATCTCTATGCCGAGCATACCGGCTGCGACACGACGCGCAGCGCGTTCCAGAACACCCGCACCACCTATACCGGCGCAATCGTCAAATGGTTCGCGTGGAACATGCCCTATCACGTCGAGCACCACGCCTATCCATCGATCCCGTTTCATGCGCTGCCGAGGCTGAACGAGATCGTTGACGGCGAGATCGTCTATCGCGGCCGAGGCTACATCAGAACGACACGCGAGACCTGGGCCTGGTTTCGCAAGCATCGGCCGGCGGTCAGGTGACGGAGCGCTGGTGATGCCGGCCCCGTAGTCTGTCGTGCTTCTGCCGGCTTCCGATAGGCTGCTTTACGGCGTGTTCATCGCATCTTCGGATTGGACGGAATATTCCGATACTGCTTCGCCGTGCAGTGCATAAATCTCGATCAGAATCAACGGCTTGGCGCTCCAGAAACGTACTTAACGAATCGCTCCGAATCGGGAAAGCTTTAGCGATCTGGCATTCACGACCCGTCGATACCGCCGCCCTAACGTCGCGCCATCAGGGCGACGACATCGGGAGAGATTGGTGATGAATGCGACGAGAGACCGTCTTCTGGTGGTCGATGACGATCTGGTGCAGCGCGTTCTGATCGGCAAGATCGGCGCAAAACTCGGCTACGACACCGTCGTCGCTTCTTCGTACGAGGCTGCGACCGAGCTTCTGACCCGCGACACCTTCGAAGTCATGGCGCTCGACCTGTCGCTCGGCGAGCGCGACGGGGTGGAGCTGCTGCGTTTCGTGGCCGAGCGAGACCTTCGCGAGATGTCGATCGTGATCATCAGCGGTTGCGACGATCGCATCATGAAGGCAACGCGCAGAGTCGTGAACGGGCTGAAGCTCTCGCTCGGCGGCTGCCTGACGAAGCCGCTCGATCTCAACCGCCTGCGTAGCGCGCTGGAGTTGCCGCAGCGGTCGCCGCCGGTGGCGACCTCCGCCACTCCGTCACTCCAGATCACGCCGGAGAGAATTCTGCGCGGCCTGGCCGACCACGAGTTCTTCGTCGAATTCCAGCCGAAGATCGGGCTTCAGACCGGAAAGGTCGTCGGCGCCGAAGCGCTCGCGCGCTGGCGTACACCCGAATTCGGCATGATCTCGCCACTGGTCTTCATCCCAATTGCCGAGGAATCCGGCCTCATGCGCGAGGTGACGGACCGTATCCTCTCGTCGGCAATGTCGCAGGGCCGCAAGCTGATCGAACGCACTCCCGGCTTCACCGTCGCCGTCAACATCTCCGGCTCGCTGATGTCGGATCTGACCCTGCCTGAGCGCATCGAGGAGATCCTGCGGCGCGAAAACGTCGCTCCGTCGTCCCTGACGGTGGAGATCACGGAGACCTCGGCGATGGCCGACGTCGATCGCGCCAACGACATTCTGGTGCGGCTGCGGATCAAGCAGATCGGGACGGCGATCGACGATTTCGGCACGGGCTATTCGTCGCTCGCAGCGTTGGCGCGGCTGCCGTTCAGCGAACTGAAGATCGATCAGTCCTTCATCAAGGGCTGTGAATCCGATGACGACATGATGAAGATCGTCGATGCCTCCGTGGCGCTTGCGAAGGCGTTCAATATGAAGGTCGTCGCCGAGGGCGTCGAGAGTTCGGAAGCGCTCGAGATCATACGCCGGATCGGCTGCGACGTTGCCCAGGGTTTCTTCTTCGCACCGTCGCTGCGGCGCTCGAGCGCCGAAAGGTGGATATCGCAGCGTAATTCTCTCGTAGAGGAGCAGGCGGCTTCCGCGGCGCTGCCACAACGCGGCGAGCCGGGGCTGACGGCTCTCGCGAACTGAGGCGACGAACCCCGGTCGCAAGGCGACCGGGGTTGCGCCAGCCGATGCACGGCGTGCTCAGTAGATCCCGTACGCGCAGACATTCACCACACGGACGCGCAGGCCATGGCGGGTGCGGACGACGCGCTCCTGGTAGCAGTTGCTGACGCCGGTGTTGACGTAGATGCCGCCAAAGCCCCAGCCGGGACCCCAGTGGTGGTGGAAGCCGTGCGCCGAGGCGGCGGTGGGCGCCAGAGCGGCGGCGCCGAGCGAAGCGGCGGCGATCAGACCAAGTGCAAGCTTACGAAACATTGTCATTCTCCAGTGTGGCGCGGGGCCGTTGTTGTGTCCCTGCATCTCGGTCGAGCCGAAGCGCGAACGCGTTCATGCGGGGAGAGGAGAATCGTGTTTCAGGATTGTTTCGTGGGCCTCGGCGACATGCGCCGATATCAGGCTTTCCGCGCCGCCCGGGCCGCGTCATGCGTCGATGTGCGATAACGCGCGGCCATGGCCTGCGTCAGCTCCGCCATCTTCTCGCGCAGATCGGCCGGCTCCAGCACTTCGGCCTCGGGCCCAAGCCGCAGCAATTCGGCCGCGGCATGCCATGACGTCTTGCCGGTCGGCACTCTGGCGATGCGCCAGCCGTCAGCGTCAGCGGTCTCTTCGAGCTGCGTGCGCACCTTGACGTAAGGCTGGCTCAGCGCATCGAGCAGTTTCACGCCGAACGGCGACAGCCGGACGATCGCGACATTCGGATGCATCTCGGCTTCGAGGCGGAGCGTCGCGGCCTGCCAATAGGCGGCGAGATCGAAATCGGCGGGGCGATCGAAGCGATCGTCGAGCGCGGTGCAGTCGAGCACGCGTGCAACTCGATAGGTGCGCACGCTGCCGTCGACCAGGCCCGCGATATACCAGCTGCCGCCCTTCAGCACGAGGCCGAGCGGCGCGACGCGGCTCTGCTTCTCGGCGCGCCAGCTCTGGTAACGAATCTGGATCAGTGTTCCGCGCAGAGCCGCGCCGGCGATGGTGCGCAGATGTCTGGGTTCTTCCGCCTCGCCGAACCAGCCGGGCGCATCGAGATGAAAACGCTCCTGCATCCGCCCGGCATCTTCGCGCAGATTAGCCGGCAGTGCCGCCATCAGCTTGTTCTGCGCCGCGATCATCGCGGCATCCAGCCCGAGCGCCGCGGCGGGGCCCGGCAATCCGGCAAGGAACAGCGCGCCCGCCTCGCTCTGCGACAGACCGTTCAGCCGCACACGATAGCCATCGAGCAGGCGATAGCCGCCCTCGGCGCCACGATCGGCATAGACGGGAACGCCGGACGCCGCCAGCGCGTCGATGTCGCGATAGATCGTGCGCACCGAGACCTCGCAAGTCTCCGCGAGCTCGGGCGCGGTGACCCGCCCCCTGGCCTGGAGGGTGGTGAGGATCGATAGCATCCGGCTCGCGCGCATGATCCCTTAAAGCATACCTGACACAAGATGTCAGGTATGGTCGGCTACAAGCGCGCCATCGCCAGCCGGCCAGATGGAGAGCTGCCATGACCGATTCCCGCCGCATCACCCTGTATTATTCGCCGCAAAGCCGCGCCACCGGCACGCGGGTGCTGCTGGAGGAGCTGGGCGCGCCCTACGATCTCCATGTCCTCAACATGAAGGCCGGCGAGCAGCGGAAGTCGGCCTATCTCGCCGTCAACCCGCTCGGAAAGGTGCCGGCGATCCGGCACGGCGAAGCGCTCGTGACCGAGCAGGTCGCGATCACGATCTATCTCGCCGATCTGTTTCCGCAGGCGGGCCTCACGCCCGCGCTGAACGATCCGCTGCGCGGTCCCTATCTGCGCTGGATCGCCTATTACGGCTCGTCCTTCGAGCCGGCCCTGATCGACAAGTTCATGCAGCGCGAGCCGGCGCCGATCACGCAATCGCCCTATGCCGATTACGACACCATGCTGGGCGCGCTGGAGACGCAACTGTCGAAGGGGCCGTATCTGCTCGGCGAGCGCATGACCGCCGCCGACGTCCTGTGGGGCGTCGCGTTCAGCTGGACCATGATGTTCGGCATCGTGCCGAAGAAAGACGTTTTCGTGCGCTATGCCGACAGGATGACGTCGAGGCCGGCATTCAAGCAGATCAATGCGGCCGATGACGAGATGGCGGCGCAGCATGCCGCCTCCGCGGGTGGTTGAATGATCCGGGGTTGCAGATGACGAAGGCGATGCACACGACCAACTGCTTCAACACTTTCATCCGGGTTGCTGAAGACTGTCCCGCGCGTACCGGCGAGGAACCGCCGCTCCGCGGGGGAAAGCCGACGGTGGCGTGCCTGCAATACGGGATGATCGCCAAGGCGCCCTACAAATACACGTCCGACGATGTGATCTTCGCGACGTCTGCGCAGGGACGCGAACTCGATGTGAAGGCGACGAAAACGGAGAAGCATGCGGCCCGTGGAGCGTTCTTCTCTCGGGGGCGGGCGTGCATGAGGGCATCAAGCCTGGGCAAGCGCTTCGGCTGGGGCGTTCATGCCGACAGTGAGGGCCGGATCGCGATCTACGCCATCGACAGCAAATGCTACCAGGCGCTCGTCCGCGATCCCAAGCTCACGCAGGTGCGCGCGATGCGGTCGAAGCGGGCATGATCAGAATCTTGGCGCTCGCTTCTCTCCAAACGCCTTGATGCCTTCCTTGATCTCGTCGCCGCGCATGCTGTCGCGGTGGCGCTGGTCGGCGGCGGGCTCGTCGAGCTCGCCGCGGGCGAATTCGTTGATGGCGCGCTTCATGCCGCGCATCGCCTGCGGCGCGTTGCGGGCGAGGATGCCCGCGAGCTCGTCGACTTCCTCGTCGAGCGTCTCCTCCGGCACCATGGCGGTGAGATAGCCGATCCGCAGCATCTCCGGCGCGCCGATCTTTTGCGCGGTGAGGAACAGCTTCTTCGCATTGTCGACGCCGAGCCGCGTCACGTAGCGCTTGATGCCGCTCCTGTAATAATGCAGCCCGAGCCGCGCCGCCGGCATGAACATCTCGGCGGTGTCGACGCCGATGCGGAAGTCGCAGGCGAGCGCGAGGTCGGTCGAGCCGCCATAGACGCCGCCATTGAGCCGGCAGATCGTCGGCACGCCCAGATCCTCCAGCCGGTTGACGACCACCTCGAACGCTGAGCCCGCGCTCTGCTGCTCGTTGGCGCTGACGGCGCGTTCGGCGACCGAGTTGAGATCGTAGCCTGCGGAGAACGCGCGCCCGGTGCCGGTCAGCACCAGCACGCGGATATCAGGATCGGCCTCGATCCGGTCGAACAGTTTGATCAGGTCGCCGAGATCTTCGGCCTGGAGCCGGTTGAGATGTTTGGGTCTGTTGAGGCGGATGGTGGCGCGTGCGCCGTCAACTTCGAGCACGGGGCCAGAGGCCGCGTCGGTGATATCCGACATTCTTGTCTCCATTTACTTGTTTTCGAGCGTGCGGCGCTTCGCTTCCGCGTCGATGGTCTCGGCGAGGTCGGGATGCCGCGCCATCAGCACACGGAAGTCGACGAGGTCGAGCACCAGGAGCCGCGATACCTTCGTGGTCGAGACGTTGGCGCCGCGCAGATTGTTGCCGAGCAGGGCCATTTCGCCGAAGAAGGCGCCCTCGCCAAGCTGCACCTTCTTGCCGGGCAGGTCGACCTCGACCTCTCCGGCGGCGATGAAATACATGCAATCGCCCTGCGCGCCCTTCCGGATGATCATGGTCCGTGCCGGCAGCTCCATGGTCCGCAGCATGTGGGTGACGTCGGCGATGGCCGAAGGTCCAAGTGCCGCGAAGAATGGCACCTTGCTGACGGATTCCCAGGTCTTGAGAAAATTGTCGCGCCTGGTCTCGGCAGCGAATCCCGTCGCCAGAATACCGGTCCACAGCCCGAACACGCCGAGGCCGGAGATCATCACCATCGCCGCCACCACGCGTCCCAGCGGCGTGACCGGCACGACGTCGCCATAGCCTGTCGTCGTTAGTGTGACGACCGCCCACCACAGCGCGGCGGGGACGCTGCCAAACGTCTGCGGCTGCACGTCCCGCTCCAGAAAATATTCGGCGACGGAGGCGAGGAAGACCACCATCAGGAAGATCACGAGCACGCTCACCAGCGGCCCCGATTCCAGCACCAGCACCCGGCGAAGCTGCCGCAGGCCGGGAATGCCCGGCACCACCTTCAGCCCCCAGAGCACGCTGAGCAGCCACGCCGTCTTCGGCTCGACGCCGAGAAGGAGCGCGACCGGCACGGCCAGCGCGCCAAGGGCGTCGACCAGCCCGGCGGAGGAGGAAATGTAGAGCGACAGACGCCCCGTTCGCGCCATGTGGCGCATCCGGACCACCCATTCGAACACGAAATAGACGAGGCAGGCCCACAGCAGGGCATCGACCCAGCGGTGCGCGGTCTCATAGGCCGGGCTGACCGTCAGCAGCACCATGCTGAGCACGCCGACGCCGACCGCCACATAGGCCGCCTTGGTCATGTTGCGGCCGGCCGTGGCGGCCACGAACTGGGCCAAAGCGGGGATCATCGGCTTGGACATGCGGGGAGGCGGGCTCGGTCGTGAATCCAGCGGTCCCGGTTGGGACCTCGATGCCAAAGTGCCCGCCCGGGCAGGGGCCGTCAACGACGGGTGCTGGCCGCCTGCAATGTCGTTGAACCGGGGCGCGGCTCCGGTGCTTCGGCGGGCCGGGCCGCCATGCCGGCGGACCGCGATTTCGAGATATTCGATGAAAGGTCAGGCACTCTGAGCCGTCTTCACCACCACGACCTTGCTGTCGTCATGCTGGGGCGGGGCTGTATCCTGGGCGACCTTGTCGGCCTCGCCAGCATGGCGCTTGAGGTAGTCGCGGCGCATGCCGATCTCGTCGCGGACGAATTCGTAGCCGAGCTTGAAGGTGTCGAGCCCGTCGGTGCTGATCGTGCCGTCCCTGAGGCCGATGACGGCACCGCGCAAAATGCCCTCGAGCTCGTCCTGGAGACATTCGAGCTGATCGAGCGAATGGGCGTGCTCGATCCGTTCGCCGATGTCGAGGATGGCGGTGGAGAGCTCGCTGGCCTTCTCGGGCGCGATCCGGGTGATCTTGGCGTAGATCGCCGCGAAGATCGAGCCGATGACGCTGAGCGCAGCGGCGCCCAGATACATCAGGTCGCTGTACTTATCCATGAACGACTTGGTGTCGTCGTTGATGTAGTCGGCGGCCCCCTGATGCGCCATCACGAAGGCGTCCTTCTCGACGGAGGCCGGCTCGATCCTGCTGGCAAAGCCGTTGTCGAGGCGGAGCGCGGACTTGTTCTCGTAGATGGTGCGTGCGAGGTCGCCCGCCGCACTCGCGGACATCCTGGATTGCGCAACCAGCAGCCATTCCAGCCCGATCGTGTCGAGGTCGTCGTCGGGGATCTCGGGGGAGGCCGATAGCGTGCCGGCTGTCAGCGTCTCGTTCGAGAGGCCGGGGAATTTGCGCGCCAGTGCCTTGGCCTCGTCGATGGCGTTCAGCGTGAAGCCGCCGCGTTTGGCGACCTGCTCATAGGCCTTGTCGCGCACCGCCCTGGAGGCGTGGACGATGGCGATCACCGCGCCGAAGCCGCTCGACGGTGCAAACAGCTTGTCGAGCGTTGCGCCCTGCGGCGCCATCTGGATCCTGGCGGTATCAGGACCGTCGGGGATGTCGAGGATGCTGCGCACGAAGGCGAGCGAGGATTCGCTCTCGGCGACGACCGCGACCTTCTTCTTCTTCTTCAGCTCGGCAAGTGACTTGATCTTCTTGTTGCCGGGACCCAGCAGGAGCACGAGATCGTGCTCGAGGATCGCGAGCGTGCGCGCCCGCAGGGGCACCTTGGCATCGGTGCGCAGCACGGCGAGGTCGGCCTGCTTGCGGTCGAACTGTGCGAGCGCCTTGGCGTTATCGCCGTTGTTGACGATCTTGATCCGGAAGCGCGAGGCGTTGTTCTTCAGGACGGTGGCGAGCTTGGCGGCGAACAGCGCCTCGTCGCTGTTGGGGGCGCCGACGGCAAAGGTCAGCGTCTCCGAATTGTGCAGCAAGGCGCGTCCGCCCCAGACGGTGGCGAGCGACAGAAGCAGGGTCAGAACGACGTAGAGAAATACCTGCTGCTGATTGGTCTTGATCACCTTGGGGCGCCGCGGCGGCGGCTCTGTTGGTGACGTCGTGGGGCCTTCAGCACTCATGGCAGCACTCTGGCCTTATATCTGGATGGCGGTGGCTCGCGGGATGCGATCGCGGCGGCGCCCTGTAATTCCTAAACGCCTGAAAAAAGAACGTTATTCTCTGTCTTCAATGATAGCGCGCCGATGCCGGAAGGCAAATTTCGAGCCGAAGGTAACCTTACTCAACTCAGGCGCGGCGATTGGTCATCCTATCACCAGTTAGCCACAGTTGGCGATTTTCCGGTTCCCCCGGCTGCATTCCGCCGCGGGAGATGTCATAAATAAGGGGTCCCGGCGATTTGACCGGTCCAAGAAGAAGTTGCGCTGAACGCTCCAATTTTTCTTGTCACCTCAATGAGGGCGTCAGCTTGTCGTTTCCACCCATGTCATCGGCGATTCCGGTCGAAGCGCTCATTGGCTGGATGTTGTTGCTCACCTTCAAGCACATCATCGCCGATTTCGTCCTGCAAACCGCGTGGATGGCGCACGGCAAGGATCAGAAGCACGGCTGGGCGCTGCCGCTGCTCGTGCACTGCCTGATTCACCTCGCGGTAGCGCTGCCCCTGATCCTGATCGTGGCGCCAAAATTCTGGTTCGTGGCGTTGATCGACTTCGTGATCCACATCACGATCGACCGCGCCAAGGGACTCATCTCGGCCAATTTCGGCGTCGACCTGCAGCATCCCTGGTTCTGGACCCTGATCGGCGTCGACCAGGCGCTGCATCATCTCACCGGCTTCGGCCTCTCCATCTTCATGGCGGCGAACTGAGACGGGCCGCTCTCTGGATTGGCGCTGGGCCTGCATGGTTCGAGACGGCGCTTCGCGCCTACTCACCATGAGGAGTTAGGATCTTTCAGCAGAAACAGACCTCATCCTGAGGAGCCCGCCAACGGCGGGCGTCTCGAAGGATGGCAACAGGGCAGTCGCTAGCTCCCTTTTCAACGCGCCAGGGCGCGACTGATTCGCGGCCGGCGCGCAAGCACCCCGGGTGACTACCGTCGGGGTTGGTTAACCTTTCATTAGAGAATTGCGCTGCATCTTCGGCGTCGAGGGAGAACTGCAATGTTTTCAAGCCGCGACGCCTTTGAAAGCGATTTCTGCCCGGTTCAGGACGAACTCCTTGGCGAGATGTATCGCGCCAGCGAGAGTGGCCTGCCGAGGCTGGTTGAGAGTGTTTCCCCAGACGCACGCGCGAAGCTGGCGCTGTTCTGCTATCGCCGCAGCCATCTGCACTCGCTGGCTGTTGCGATCGCAGGCAGCTGCAACGAGCGCGACCTGATCGAGAACGGCGGCCGTGTCGGCTCGACGCTCTACGCGCTGTCGCGCGAAAGCTCGGCCAAGGCATCGCCGTCGCTGTCGGGCGGCCGCAAGCCGATCACGCTGTCGACCAAGCCGCTCTCGGTGCTCGCACCGCTCGATGACGAGCTCGACGACGAGATCGGCGAAGCCGTTCCCGCTTAAACGGCCTCTATTATCGGCAACCCAAACTTCCGCCGCGCCATTGCGCATTCGGCATCGCCCGGCATGCAGGTGCGGCACACCTCCGGCCGCACTTCATAAATGCCGCAGGCCGTCTGCTTTCCGATCTCTCCCTTAAGCGCCGAACAGCGATCGCCCTCGCAGCGCATGCCGGATTGGCGTGCGTTGACGAACGCTTCCGGGATTGCCGCAAGTTCCTCGTCACTCTCGATCGAGAAGCGCGGCCAGTTCTCCGAATAACCACAGCAGGCGCCGCAATTCTGGCAGCACGTCGACAGGTCGATGGGGGAGGTCTCTTCCATCGTCGTCACGTGTCCTTTGGCGGGCCCCAGACCAGGCTCTGCCGCCATCTTGCGCGCAGCACGTCGCGCCGCTCCGGGTATTTGTCGTCGAGATAGGTGGCGTCCACCACGCGGTCGGTGCGGAAGCTGCGGAAGTCGCTGCGCAGCTCGCACCAGGCCGCGAGCAGGCGCACGGCTTCGAGATAGCCGACCGAGATCGGCCAGATCATGCGCTCGCTGGGGCGGCCCTGCTCGTCACGATAGCGCAGCATGATCTTCTTGCCTTCGTGGATCTGGGCGCGGGTGCGCGCCATGTCCAGGCGATCGGGCTCCCTGTTCCAGCTTGGCCGTGCGCGGCTCGCGGGCTCCAGCACGAAGGGACGCAGACGTTCGGGCACGGTGTCGGCAATCTTGGCCATCAGATCTTCGGCCGCGCGTGCCAGCGTGGAATCGGCATGGCCCGCGACCCATTGCGCGCCCAGCACCGCCGCCTCGATCTCGTCGGGTGTCAGCATCAAAGGCGGCAGGTCGAATCCTTTCTCCAGGATGTAGCCCATGCCGGCTTCGCCGCGGATCGGCACGCGCTGGCCCATCAAGGTCGCGATGTCGCGATAGATGGTGCGCTTCGAGGTCTCGAGCTCGGCCGCAATCGCATCAGCGGTCAGCGGCTTACGCGTGCGCCTCAGCACCTGGATGATCTGAAACAGCCGGTCGGCGCGTCTCATGACGATTCTCTCATCGGGGGCGGATCAGACAACGGCGCGTGGATGCTGACAGGATGTTGGCAGCAGGGGAGTTCTATACCGGGACAACACATCGACTGAAGAGGATTTGTCCATGATCATTCCAACCCATTTCGGCTCGGCGGCGCCGTTGTGGCGAGCACAGCTGTGGCACGCCCGGGCGTTCGGCCGCCTCGTTTCGCTCGATCTCATGGCCGCCGACCTCCGATTTGCAGTCGCAAGCGTGGTGGCACGCTCGCTGGTCCAGGCCGCGGACGCGCTGGTCCGCCATGTGATGGGCCGCGCCTGGCGGGGGGCCCGTTTCGCAGAAGATATCACGGCTGCTGCCACCATGGTGGCAGCAGCCCGGCACTAGGTTCCGTCAACTCTTTCGGTCGTTCAGGAGAGCTTTCATGATCACACTTTATGGCTTTGGCGCGGGCTTCGGCCTGCCGGAAATCAGTCCCTTCGTCACCAAGACCGAGGTGCAGCTGAAAATGGCGGGACTGCCCTACCGGAAGGAACGCGCGATGCCGCCCGCCTCGCCCAAGGGGCAATTGCCGTTCATCGACGACGGCGGCGAGGCCGTGGCCGATTCCACCTTTATCCGCGCCCATATCGAGCGCCGCTACGGTTTCGATTTCGACGCCGGCCTGTCGCTGGCCGAGCGCGCGCAGGCCTGGGCGTTCGAGCGCATGATCGAGCATCACGTCTATTGGGCGCTGGTCGGCGCGCGCTGGGTCGATCCGGTCAATTTCGCCAAGGGCCCCGCGCATTTCTTCGACGGCGCACCGGAGCACAATCGCGAGAAGCTGCGCGAGGACGCGCAATTCCGTGTCGCCGAGAACTATCTGCTTTCCGGCCTTGGCCGCCACGGGCCGGATGATGATATCGATCTCGCGGTGCGCTCGCTGTTCGCGCTGTCGGTGCAGCTTGGTAACAAATCCTACCTGATGGGCAACAAGCCCTGCGGCGTCGATGCCACTGCCTTCGGCGCGCTCGCCGGGATCCTGACGCCGTTCTTCGAATCCGGACTGCGCCAGCGGGCCGAGGGATTTGCAAACCTCACCGCCTATGTCGACCGCATGATGGACGCGTACTATCCAGAGTTCGCGTGGGCCCCGCTGCGGCAGGCGGCTTGAGAAACAAAAGAGCCGGCCCATCGGGCCGGCTCTCGTCGTCTCAAACCTGTCGCTGCGGCTACTTCACGAGCGAGTACTTGCCGTTCTTCACGGTGAGCAGGATGCGCGAGCGCTCGTCGAGGCCGTAGCGGTCCTTCTCGGTGAAATTGTAGACACCCTGGCTCGCGGCCATTTCCTTTTCCGACAACAGTGCCTGGCGGATCGCTTCGCGGAATTCCGGCGTGCCGGGCTTGGCCGTCTTCAGTGCCGCCGGGATCACGCGCTTCAGGATCTCGAACGCATCGTAGGAGTGACCGGCGAACTGGCTGCGGCTGTTCGGGCCGTACTTGCCTTCATACGCCGTGTTGAGCGCGAGGCCGGGCTTCTTGGTGGCGGCCTCGTCCGGCTGGTCTTCGGGATCCATGACCGGACCCGACGCCATCAGCACGCCTTCAGCAGCCTTGCCGGCGATGCGGATGAAATCCATGCTGGCTGCGCCATGGGTCTGGTAGATCAGGCCCTGATAGCCGCGCTCGCGCAGCTCGGTCTGCGGCAGCGCGGCCGCGGTGCCGGAAGCGCCGACCAGGATCGCGTCGGGGTTGGCGGCGACGAGCTTGAGCACCTGTCCGGTCACTGACGTGTCGGGGCGGGCGAAGCGCTCTTCGTCGGCGATGGTCATGCCCATCGGCCCGGTCTGGGCCTTCAAATCGTTGAACCAGAGGTCGCCATAGGAGTCGGAATAGCCGATATAGCCGATCGTCTTTACGCCCTTTGACTTCATGTGGTCGTACAGCACCTTGCCCACGATCGGGATCGGCTGCGGCATCGCCACCGACCACTTCATGCGCTCCGGTGTAATCGGGAACGGCGCGAGGCCGAAATGCGGAATGCCGGCTTCGTTGGCGACGTTGGAGACTGCGATGGTCGGCGGGGTCAGCGCCGAGCCCATGATGATGTCGGCTTTAGATTCGGTGACGAAGCGGCGGGCGTTGGTGGTCGCGGTGGTGGGATCGCCGCCGTCGTCGAGCACGATCACCTTCAGCGGCACGCCGCCGATCTCCTTCGGCACGAATTCCAGTGCGTTGCGCTCGGGAATGCCGAGCGCGGCGCCGGGGCCGGTCGTGGTGGTGGTGATGCCGATGGTGACTTCGGCGGTCTGGGCCAGCGCGGGCAGGGCCGGCAGGGCAAGCGTCGCAGCAGTGATGGCGGCGGTTAGGTAAAAGCGTTTCATTTATTCCTCCCTTGACGTATTTCTTTGAAAGCAGAAATCGGGGGGTAATTCAGCCCCCTCTTTTGGCGATGCGGCGATTTAGTTCCGGACCTAACTCCCCGTGAATTTGGCTACCATTTCCGCAGGAAATGGAGCCGATTTCAGCTTGTCGGGGTTAACGGGGTCGCGGCCGACCAGGACGCGGGTCTCAAACCCCTCGATCGCCAGCGCCTCGCCCTTGTAGACGTTGTGCTTCACCTCGAAGCTCGAGCGCTTGATGCTCTCGATCCTGGTTTCGATGGTGATCCAGTCGCCATAGGTCGAGGGGATGTAGAACCTGGACCGCGTGTCGACCATGGGGATGCCCACCAGGCCGTATTTGCGGACCAGGTCCTGCTTTGAGAATCCGGCGACCTCGAACAGGGTCGACGTCGAATCGTCGAACATCGCGAAATAGCGCGGGTAATAGACGATGTTGGCGGGGTCGCAATCACCCCACTGGATCTGGACGTCGCGCCGGTTCACGAACATGCGATTCTCGCCTTACTTCGGCGCCATGCGCAGCGAACCGTCGAGACGCACCACTTCGCCGTTCAGGTACGAGTTCTCGACCATGTGCAGGGCAAGGGCCGCGAACTCGTCGGCATTGCCGAGACGGCGCGGGAACGGGATCGCGGAGGCGAGCGAGTCCTGGGCCTCCTGCGGCAAATTGGCGAGCAGGGGCGTGAGGAACAGGCCGGGCGCGATGGTCAGCACGCGCACTCCGAACTGCGCCAGCTCGCGCGCGATCGGCAAGGTCATGCCGACGATGCCGCCCTTGGAGGCCGAATAGGCCGACTGGCCGATCTGGCCGTCATAGGCGGCAACGGAGGCGGTGTTGATGATGACGCCGCGTTCGCCGGTCGCCTGCGGCTCGAGCTTGGACATCTCGGTCGCGGCAAGGCGCAGCATATTGAAGGTGCCGATCAAATTGACCTTGATCACCTTGTCGAAATCGGCGAGCGCCATCGGGCCGTCGCGGCCGACGACGCGCTTGGCAACGCCGATGCCGGCGCAATTGACCAGCACGCGCGGTGCGCCAAGGGCCTTGGTCGCCTGCGCGATCGCGGCTTCCGCGGAAGCGGCGTCGGACACGTCGCAGGTCACGGCGATGCCTTTGATCTCGGCCGCAACGGTTTCCGCGAGCTTGGTATTGAGGTCGAAGACCGCGACCTTGGCGCCCTGCGCCGCCAGTCTTCGCGCGGTGGCCGCGCCAAGCCCCGATGCGCCGCCGGTGACGATGGCTGCCTGATCTTTCAACAACATGGCGTTCTCCTGAGGTGCGATGGTTTCTTAGCCGACCGATATCACACGGTCCGATGGATTGGCAGCGTAGAGCTCGTCGATCAGCGCGCCGCGATGTTCCAGCACTGCGCGCTGGTTGATCGAGCCCTTGTCGGTGACCTCGCCCTTGTCGATCGACAGCGGCGTGTCCAGCAGGATCGCACGCGTGATCCGCGTCGAGGAACCGGTGGCCGAAGCGAGGAAGCGCGTCAGGCGTTCGCGGAAGGCTTCGCGCACCAGCCGGTCGCGCGCGGTGACGGTGAGATCGTCGGCCGGCAGCGTCGGGTTGATCAGCCGGCAGCCGTCGAGATCGAGCAGCACGAGGGCGGAGACTTCGTCGCGGTTGATGCCGGCGATGACGACGTCGCGCACCAGCGGCGCGCAGGCCGCAACCAGACGGGCGCGCAGCGGGCCGACGCTGACCCAGGTGCCGCTGCCGAGCTTGAAGTCCTCGCTGACGCGGCCGTCGAAGTCGAAGCCGGCATTGAGATCGCCGGGATCGACCGGCTTGAGCGCATCGCCGAGCTTGTAGAAACCTTCCTCGTCGAAGGATTTCGCGGTGATGTCGGGCTGGCGCCAGTAGCCGGGCATCACGTTCGGGCCCTTGGCGCGTACTTCCAGCTTGCCGTTGTTCGGCACCAGCTTGGCGTCGTTGCCCGACACGGGCAGGCCGACATGGCCGGAGCGGCTGGTGCGCGGATTGACCGACATGAAGAACGGCGCGGTCTCGGTGGCGCCAAGGCCGGTCAGCATCGGCACGCGATAGCCTTTTTCCTTCACCGCGAGCTCGTCGAGGCTGTTCCAGACGAAGGGCGAGAGCGCCGCGCCGGAGAAGAACATCGCGTGCAGCCGGTCGAAGAACTTCGCGCGCAGGCCCTGGTCGTCGCGCAAGTATGGCAGCAGCGATTCATAGCCCTTGGGCACGTTGAAATACACCGTTGGCGAAATCTCCTGGAGATTGCGCACGGTCTCCTCGATGCCTCCAGGCATCGGCTTGCCGGCATCGAGATACATCGAGCCGCCATTGTACAGCGTCAGCCCGATATTGTGGTTGCCGCCGAAGGTGTGGTTCCAGGGCAGCCAGTCGATGATGACGGGCGGCTCGTCCTTGAGGAAGGCGAGCGTCTCGCGCAGCATCACCTGGTTGGCGCAGATCATGCGCTGGGTATTGATGACAGCCTTGGGATTTCCGGTCGAGCCCGACGTCAGCAGGAATTTTGCGATCGTATCGGGGCTGATTTTTTCGTGCACCGCGTCGAGATCGCCGCGGACTGGCGTCGCCATGAGGTCGGCGAGCAGCGTGACGTCGCGGCCCGGCACGCTGCCGTAGGAGGCCGCGATCTCGGTGCCATCAGAGACATTGGCGGCAAGCGCATCGGAAAACTTGTCGGCATCCTCGGCGAAGACGAGGCCGGGCGTCAGCAGCTTCATCAGGTAAGACAGCTTGCCGTAATCCTTCGACACCAGCGAATAGGCCGGGGACACCGGGCAGAACGGAATGCCAGCATAGAACGCGCCGAAGGCGAGCAACGCATGGTCGATCGAATTGCCGGAGAGGATCACGACCGGCCGCTCCGCCGACAGGCCGCGCTGGATCAGCGCGGATGCGATATGCCGGCTCGCGGTGAGCAGCTCGGCATAGGTGATCTTGCGCCAACCGCGGCCACCCTCGCGCTCCGCCATGAAGACGCGGTCCGGCGTGGTCGTCGCCCAGTGATGCAGCCGGTCGGTGATGCGGACGGGATAGTCGCCGAGCGGCTGTTTTGGCCTGAGGTAAATCGTGCCGTCGTCGCGACGATCGATGTCGACGACGGGATCGCCGAAAGAGATCGGCCGCAGCGGGAAAGTACTCGCGCCGCGCTCCATGCTGGAAGAGGACGGCTGCGCACTCATGGCTTCGGCTTCACCTTGGCGGTCTTGTGCTCGAGAAACTCGCGGATCCTGCGCTTGGCCTCCTTGTCGCTCTGCGCGACCGTTGCCATCAGCGATTCCATCAGCAGGCCGGTCTGCGGATTGGCCTCCGCGATCATCGGCAGCGCCTGCAGCACGGCGAAATTCGTCAGCGGCGCGTTGGAGGCGATCTTGGTCGCAAGCTCCAGCGCCTTGCCGAGCCCGTTGCCGGTCTCCGTCAGATATTGCGCAAAGCCGTAGGAGGCGCCTTCGGTCGCGCTGTAGACGCGCCCCGTCAGCATCATGTCCATCATTCTGGCAACGCCGATCAACCGCGGCAGCCGCACCGACCCACCGCCGCCGACGAAGATGCCGCGCTGTCCCTCCGGCAGCGCGAAATAGGCCGAGGGCTCGGCGACGCGGATATGCGCGGCGCAGGCTAGCTCGAGCCCGCCGCCGATCACGGCGCCCCTGAGCGCCGCGATCACGGGCACGCGGCTGTACTGGATGCGGTCGAACACCCGGTGCCACATCTGGGAATGGAGCAGGCCGCCGGTGGCGTCGTGGTCTTGCAACTCGGACAGGTCGAGGCCGCTGGAGAAATGGTCGCCGATGCCGTGGATGACGACCGCGCCGATGTCCTCGGGCAGGGACGCAAAGCACTCGCCGATGTCCAGGATGATGCCGTCGTTGAGCGCATTTCGCTTGGCGGGCCGGTTCAGACCGACGGTCAGAACCCGATCCGCCCGCTCGATCCGGAGCAGCCCTGAGGCGCCCGCGTCAGCGGTGTTGGCGTTTCCCTGTGTCATTTGCGTCCTTATCAGAATAGTTATGTTGTATAACGAATTCTGGGGGAGTCAAGGAGGGGACGGAGTGGTGGCTTCGGATGCTGCCGGTCAGTTAAGCGAAATTTTTCTCCAAATCGCTGTCGTCCCTGCGAACGCAGGGACCCATAACCCCAAGGAGTGGTTTGGCGACGACTCGCCGTTCGGTACTCCCGCCGCCCAAAATCCATCGATCACGCGGTATGGGTCCCTGCGTTCGCAGGGACGACGGCGGAGTGTGTGCGTCACACTACTTGATGCACGTCGATCACGACCCGGTCGGCATGACGCGCGGCTGAGCCGACGAAGATGTGCTCCATCAGCCAGCGATACTTCTCATGTCCCGTCTCGAACCTCGGGACCGTGCGGAAATAGATCAGCTTGGGATCGACAGCCTCGCCCCGCTTGAGCTTCTGCAACAGCTCGACCGGACCGAAGCGCATGCCCTTGTTCTCGACATAGACGACGGCGCCGTCGTCGGTCTCGAAGGCGTATTTCGCCTCGAGGTCGATCAGCTCGTTGGACCGGATGGTCTGGAAGTCGGCGCCGAACGGCAGCACCTTGCCTGATATCGCGCCCTTCACCTCGCCGCCGATGATCGGGATGATGCGGCGGACGCCGATGCCGGTCTCGCCGGCGGTGACGACGTCGCCGATCCTTGCGGTGATGCTGAAGACGTATTTGGTCTCTAACGTCGGTGTGGTCATCGCTTCCTCGTTAAGGCGCCATCATCCGCGTCGGCAGCCACGTCGCCAGCAGCGGGAAGGCGATCAGGATCACCAGACGCACCAGGTCCGTCGCCACGAACGGGATCACGCCCCTGAAGATGGTGGAGAACGACACGTCCTTCACCACGCTTTTGATGACAAAGACGTTCATCCCGACCGGCGGATGGATCAGGCCGAGCTCGACGGTCATCACGATGATGACACCGAACCAGATCGGATCAAAGCCGAGATGCATGATCACCGGGAAGATGATCGGCACGGTGAGGATGATCATCGCCATGGCGTCCATCAGGCAGCCGAGCACGAGATACATCACCATGATCAGCGCGAGCACGCCGTAGGGGCCGAGGCCGAGGCCGGTGAGGAACTCGGTGACCTTCTGCGGCGTCTGCGTGACCGTGAGGAAATAGCCGAAGATCAACGCGCCGATCAGCACGGTAAACACCGCGGCCGCGGTGCGCGTTGCCTGGAGCAGGGAGGCCAGGATCTTCTCGCGGTCGAGCCGGCCGGTCAGCACGCCGATGATGAAGGCGCCCGCGGCGCCAACGCCGCCGGCCTCCGTCGGCGTGAAGCGCGGCAGGAAGGGCAGGCCGTAGAGGCCGCCGATGACGAACACGAACAGCAGCACCGGCGCCCAGATGTCCTTCAATCCGGCGAAGCGCGCGCGCCACGGCAGCACCTTGCCCTTGGGCAGGAAGTCGGGGCGGAAATAGCCGATCAGGAAGATCGTGATCATGTACATGGTCATCGCCAGGATGCCCGGGATGATGCCGGCGATGAAGAGCTTGCCGATGTCCTGCTCGGTGATGATGCCGTAGACCGCGAGCACGGTGGAGGGCGGCAGCATCGCGCCGAGCGTGCCGCCGGCCGCGATCACGCCGGTGGCAAACGACTGCGGGTAGCCGAAGCGGCGCATCTCGGGGTAGGCGACCGCGGAGAAGGTCGCGGCGGTCGCGACCGACGAGCCGCAGATCGCGGCAAAGCCGCCGCAGGCGCCGACGGTGGCGATGCCGAGCCCGCCGCGTAAGTGCCCGACAAAGCCGTTGGCGGCGCGGAACAGCTCGCGGCTCATGCCGGAATTGCTGACGAAGGAGCCCATCAGCAGGAACATCGGAATGACGCCGAAGGTGTAGTCCGTGACCGTCCGCATCGAGGTCTGGCCGACCAGCTTCAGCGCCGGCGTCGCGCCGACGAGATAGGTGAAGCCGGAGACGCCGACGAGGCCCATGGCCATGCCGACGGGCACGCGCAGCAGCATCAAGGCGAACAGGGAAACGAAGCCGATTACGGCGACGGCATCGGTGCTCATGATTACTCCGTCGCCTTCAGCTTGGGGTCGTGCATCTCTTCGGGATGGAAGATCAGCCGGTAGGTGCGGATCGCGATCAGCAGCACGGCCGCGGCGTCGCCGATCCAGGCGACCGCGAAGAACGGCCAGGTCGGCATGTGCATGTCGAAGGTCTGGACGTTGTCGTTGTAGGTGCCGCGCACCTTGTCGAACAGCGTCCAGGTCTGCACCGTGACGACGAACAGCAGCACCAGGGTCGCGAATACGTCGATCCAGCGCTGGTAGCGCGGCCCGACATTGCCCCAGACGAGGTCGACCGTGATGTGGGTGCCGCGATAGGAGGTCGCGGCGATGCCCCAGAAGATCAGGATGCCGAGCAGCATGCGGCCGATGTCGAACGAGTCGGGGATCGAATAGTTCAGCGTGTTGCGCAGCAGCACCGACAGGAAGATGTCGAGTGCGACGATGCCGACGAAGGCCGCCGCAATCCATTCGATCGAGTCGATGACGCGATCCATCCAGGAGCGCTTCATGAGTGTTTCCTGTCGAGTGATGCCATGCATTTGGTCCAGATGTCGGCGCGGGCTTCGCCTCTCCCCGCGTGCGGGGAGAGGCCGCAACGCATCGGTGATGCGATGCGGGTGAGGGGGACTCTCCGCGAGTCCGTCTGTCACTAGTTTTGCGGACGCAGCCCCTCACCCCAACCCTCTCCCCCGTAAGGACGGGGAGAGGGGGAGGAAGAGCCGATCGCGTCGCGGCGTCACTCCGCCAGCGCGTTGTACTTCTTCAGCGAGGCCTTGAGGTCCGCCAGCGCGGCGTCCGGATCGGCACCGGCTTTCTTGGCGCCCTCGCTCCAGGTCTTGACCAGCGGCTCGGCGGCCTTCTTCCAGGCAGCGGTCTGGTCCGGCGTCAGCTTGTAGACCTCGTGACTGGGCTCCGCCTTCACCTTGTCGACGCCGGCGTCCTCGAACTTGCCCCAGTGCTCGCCGACCACGCCGGCCATCTCGACCGAGCAGTTCTTGTCGATCGCGGCCTTCTGCTTGTCGGACATCGCGTTGTATTTGTCCTTGTTGATCACGAACACGAAGGTCGTGGTGTAGAGCGGCGCCTCCATGTCGTATTTGGTCACCTTGTCGATGCCGAACAGCACCAGCGAGCCCCAGGGGAAGGTGACGCCGTCGGCGACGCCGCGCTCGATGATGTCGCGCACTTCAGGCGCGGAGGACTGCACGTTGGTGCCGCCGAGCGAGGTGACGAAATTCGCCATGGTGGCGTGCGCGGGGCGGATCTTCAGCCCCTTCACGTCCTCCGGCATCACGATCTTCTTGGTCTTGGAATGGAAGGAGGAGGGCGAGTGGACGAAGGCGAGGCAGTATTTGACGTCCTTCATCTCCTTCTCGGCATATTTGCGATACCAGGCGTCCAGCCCCATCGAGCCACCCTTGGCGTCGGAGATCAGGAACGGCAGTTCGCCGGCGCCGATGATCGGGAAGCGGCCGGGCTGGTAGCCGGGATTGACGTAGGTGACGTCGGCGATGCCGTCGCGCGCCATGTCGTAGTGGTCGAATGCCTTGCCGAGCTGCTGGGCGGGAAACACCTTGCCCGTGATGGTGCCGCCGGAATCCTTGTTCACCGCGGCTACCCAGTCTTCCAGCGACTTTTGCAGCGGATGCGAGGCCGGCACCCAGTGCGAGACCTTCAGATCGAAGGTCTTGTCCTGCGCGAACGCAGGCGTCACGCTTGCTGCGAGCAGCAAAGCCAGACAGGCTTTCTTCATCGGTCGTCTCTCCCTGTTTTCGACGGCGGGCTTCGATGGCCCGGTCTCTTTAATTAACATGTTATCTAATTGGCCGACGCGTTCAAGCCGGAACTGGCCTCTCGTCTACGTCAGCCATGTTGCATGGATTTGTCGCAGCCAGCGGCGACGCGCACTCCCCTTTTGCCCAACCGTTATATGATATAATTATCGTGCGCGGACGACCGCGACAAGCGAGCCGCGACGAAAGCCTACAAGATCGGGAGGAGCAAGTATTGCGGACAAAAGTCGCAATCATCGGGGCCGGGCCGGCAGGATTGTTGCTTGGGCAACTGCTGCATCAATACGGCGTCGACAATGTCATTCTGGAGCGGCAGAGCCCGGATTACGTGCTGGGGCGCATCCGCGCCGGCCTCCTGGAGGAAGGAACGGTTGGGCTGCTCGATCAGGTCGGGGCCGGCGCGCGGGCGCATGCCGAAGGCCTGGTGCATGAGGGCATCGAGCTCGCCTTTTCCGGCCGCCGTCACCGCATCGACATGAAGGGGGCGACCGGCAAGACGGTGATGATCTACGGCCAGACCGAGGTCACGCTCGACCTGATGAATGCGCGGCAGGCCGCCGGCCTCACCACGGTCTACGAGGCCAGGGACGTACAGCCGCATGATTTCGACGGTGCTCACCCGCGCGTGACCTGGGTGAAGGACGGCGTCACCCACACGCTCGATTGCGACTTCGTCGCCGGCTGCGACGGCTTTCACGGCGTCAGTCGTGCCAGCGTCCCGTCATCGGCGATCGAGGAGTTCGAGCGGGTCTATCCGTTCGGCTGGCTCGGCATCCTGTCCGAGACGCCACCGGTCAGCCATGAGCTGATCTACTCCAACCACGCCCGTGGCTTTGCGCTCTGCACCATGCGCTCGATGAAGCGCAGCCGGCACTATGTGCAGTGCTCGCTCGACGACCATGTCGATCAATGGCCGGACGACCGTTTCTGGGACGAGCTGAAAAGCCGGCTCGACCAGGAGGCCGCCGACAGCCTGATCACGGGACCGTCGATCGAAAAGAGCATCGCACCCTTGCGCAGTTTCGTCGCCGAGCCGATGCGCTTCGGCAGGATGTTCCTGTGCGGCGACGCCGCCCACATCGTGCCGCCGACCGGTGCCAAGGGGCTGAACCTTGCCGCGAGCGACGCGCATTATCTGTCGAGCGCGCTGCGCGAGTACTACGACGAGAAGTCCAGCGCCGGCATCGACGCCTATTCGGCGAAGGCGCTCGCGCGGGTCTGGAAAGCCGTGCGCTTCTCCTGGTGGATGACCTCGATGCTGCACAAATTCCCGGACGACGGCAGCATCGGCGCGCGGATCCAGCTCGCCGAACTCGACTATGTCACGCAGTCCCAGGCGGCGATGACGTCGCTGTCGGAGAATTACGTGGGGCTGCCGTTCTGAGTTGGTGCCGTAGGGTGGGCAAAGCGAAGCGTGCCCACCGTGGTCGCGGAGAAATGGTGGGCACGGCGCAGCACGCCTTTGCCCTCCCTATTGCTCCTCGCAATGACAGACGGCACAGCCCGTTTCAAACACCCACGCAAATGCCGTTTAAAACTTTGTAGGTGGTGCACCCGTCACGTCCCTCGCGTTCAATGCTGCCCGACACAGCAATGCGAGACAGTTATGACCAGCACCGACATCCCCGCCGGCTTCGAGCCGCATTTCCGCAAGGCCCCACTCACCGATCCCTGGGAGCCGCTCTATTCCAGAAAGACCGACAAGGCTGTGGCTATCGGCCTGCGCCTGGCGACACCGCACACCAATGCGCGGGGGTTGATCCATGGCGGTCTGATCGCGGCGCTGGCCGATGCCGCCATGGGCTACAGCTGCGCACAGGCGACGGGCTGGACGACGTCGTTTGTCACGATCTCGCCTCGGTCGACTACGTCGGCTCCGCCGAGATCGGCCAGTGGCTCGCGATCGAGGGCGAGGCGATCAAGACCGGCAGCACGATCTGCTTCGCGCAATGCCTGGCGAAGGCCGACGATGCCGTGATCGCGCGCGCCAGCGGGACGTTTCGGGTGGTGCCGAAGAAGGGGTAGCCTCGCCCTCTCTGGGCCCCGGACGCGGTGCGGCGCGAAGTGCCGCTCCGCAGAGCCGGGGGCCATCCATCCGCAGCTTGGGCTCTGGCTTTTCTGGGCCCCGGCCCCGCGCCGCTCCGCGGCGCGTCCGAGACACGAGCCTTCACCCAAACCTCCACTCCGCGGTCTCCACCACGAGATCGATGAAGGCGCGCACCTTGGCCGAGAGCAGGCGCGAGGTCGGATAGACGATGTGGATTGGCAGCGCCGGCGGCTCGTACTTCGCCAGCACGATCTTCAGCCGGCCGCGCTTCAGCCCCTCGGCAGCCTGATAGGCCAGCACCCGCGTGATGCCGCCGCCGGCTTCGGCGTATTGCAGGGCGGCGTCGGCGCTGTTGCTGGTAAAACGAGGCGTCGGCATCACCTCGACCTCGCCGCCGTCCTGCACGAAGCGCCAGCCGGCGGATGGACCGAACTGGATGGTCTGATGCGCGAGCAGCGCTTGCGGCGTCTTCGGCTCGCCGTGACGCTTCAGATAGCCCGGCGTCGCCACGACGATCCGCCGCATCTCGCCAACCTGGCGGGCGACCAGCGAGGAATCGGCGAGATGGCCGATGCGGACCGCGGCGTCGACGGCATCCTCGACCAGGTTGACGAGGTGGTCTGACAGCCGCAGTTCGCAGGCAACCTCGGGATAGCGCTTGAGATAGTCGGTCATGACCGGCCCGACATGGAGTCGGCCGAAGCCCACCGGTGCCGACACGACCAGCCGTCCACTCGGCCGGTTGCGTTCGTCCCGCGCGGAGCCGTCGGCCTCCTCGGCATCGGCGAGGATGCGCCGCGCGCGTTCCAGATAACGCGTGCCGACGTCGGTCAAGGTCACTTGCCGGGTGGTCCGCTGCAGCAGTCGCGCGCCGAGATGCTCCTCCAGCGCCGCGATCAGCCGCGTCACCGCCGAGGGCGACAGGTGCAGCTTGCGCGCCGCCGGCGCAAAGCCGCGCAGGTCGGCGACGGTGACGAAGACGTGCATGGCTTCAAGGCGGTCCATCGCATTATTGCATATATTGCAACGATTAAGTGTCAAGAGATCCGATTGTTTTGGCTGCCGAAAGGTCCATCTTCGGCAGTGAAAGACGCAGTGATGCGCCGGAATTTTCAGGAGATGTTCCGATGACGACAGCAGCCCATAACTATGCCAGCGACGTCGCCTTTACGCCGGCGGTGAAGGCGATCCAGGCGCGGAAGGGGTCGCGCGAGGCCTACGCCCGGGCCGAACAACACGGCTGGCGTACCGAGGTCGACGAGAAGCTGGCCAGCTTCCTCACTGAGGCCAACAGCTTTTATTTCGCCACCGCGGCAGCGGACGGCCAGCCCTATATCCAGCATCGAGGTGGCCCGAAGGGGTTTCTGAAGGTGCTGGACAAGCAGACGCTCGCCTTTGCCGACTACGCCGGCAACCAGCAATTCATCACGCAGGGCAATCTGACGGAGAATCCCAAGGCCTACATCTTCGTCATGGACTACGCCCATCGCCGCCGGGTGAAGATCTGGGGCGAGGCGCGCGTGATCGAGGATGACGAGGCGCTGACGGCGTCGCTGATGCCGAAGGGTTACCGCGCGCGGCCGGAGCAGGTGATCCTGTTCAAGATCGCAGCATGGGATACGAACTGCCCACAGCACATCCCGCAAAAGTTCGAGGCCGCGGATGTCGCGGCAGCGCTGGCGGCTAGGGATCAGCGGATCTCGGACCTCGAGGCGGAGGTGGCGGCGCTGAAGGCGAAGGCAACGACGACAACGACAACAGAGAGCTGAACCGGGCGAAGCCTGGCGCTACGGACAAGGGCATTACCCTCTCCCACCCACCGGAGAGGGCGAGTCGTCGCGAAGCGGCGAGAGGGGTGAGGGGTCTTCTCCGCGTGACAGCTGTCCCACGTTGTCATTTGCGGATGGAGACCCCTCATCAGGGGATCGTCTACGTAGAGCGTCGTCTGCGACGAGGTTACAGAACACTCGCGCCTTCGTGCTGGAAGCCGAGATAACTCGCCGCGACGCGTTCGTTTGCCGCGACGTCGCTGGCCTTGCCGCTGAGCACAAATTCGCCGAGCTCCATCACATAGGCCTGGTCAGCGATCTTCAGCGCGGCCTGCGCGTTCTGCTCGACCAGCAGCACGGAGACGCCGGCGGCACGCAGTTCGGTGATGATGCGAAAGATATCGGCGACGATGATCGGCGCAAGCCCGAGGCTCGGCTCGTCCAGCATCAGCAGCTTCGGCGCGCCCATCAGCGCACGGCCCATCGCGAGCATCTGTTGCTCGCCGCCGGAGAGCGTGCCGGCGAGCTGCTTGCGGCGCTCCTTCAGCCGGGGAAACAGCGTGTAGACGTGCTCCATCGAGGCTTTCGCCTTGCGCTTCTCGATGCGGAAGGCCCCTAGCTCCAGATTGTCCTCGACATTCATGGTCACGAACAATTCGCGGTGCTCCGGCACGAGGCCGAGTCCCATCGCGACGCGGTCCTCGATCTCGAGCCGGGCGAGGTCCTGGCCGGCAAACGTCACGCGGCCCTTCAGCGGCAGGATGCCCATGATGGCCGAGAGCAGCGTGGTCTTGCCGGCGCCATTGGCGCCGACGATGGTGACGATCTGGTTTTGGCCGACCTCGAGCGAGACCGAGCGCACCGCCTCGACCTTGCCATAGGCGACATGCGCATCCGCGACGGACAACAGCGCGCTCATGCCGCCACTCCCAGATAGGCCTTGATCACTTCCGGATTGGTCTTGATCGTGGCGGGGGTGCCTTCCGCGATCTTGGTGCCGAAATCGAGCACCACGATACGGTCGGCGAGGTTCATGACGAAGCCCATGTCGTGCTCGACCAGCAGCACGCTCATGCCGCCGTCGCGCAATTCGCGCAGCAGCGTTGCGAGGCGCTGCTTCTCCATGTGGCGCAGGCCCGCGGCCGGCTCGTCGAGCAGCAACAACATGGGATCGACACAGAGCGCGCGCGCGATCTCGACGATGCGCTGCTGGCCGAGCGACAGGCTGCCTGCGAGCTGATGCATCTGGTCAGTCAGGCCGACGCGCTGGATCTGGCGGGCGGCTTCGGCGAGCAGTTTTGCTTCGTCGGCGCGGTCGAGCCGCAGCATCGAGGAGATCGGCCCGGAATGGCCGCGCAGATGCGCGCCGATCGCGACATTCTCCAGCACGGTCATGTCGGGGACGAGCTTCACATGCTGGAAGGTGCGGGAGATGCCGAGCTTGACGATCTCCTGCGGCGGCGCGTTGTCGACCTTCTTGCCCTGCACCGAGATCGAGCCCGAGCTCGCCGACAGCACGCCGGTGATCAGGTTGAATGTCGTGCTCTTGCCGGCGCCGTTCGGTCCGATCAACGCGACGATCTCGCGGGACTGGACGTCGAAGGAAACGTTGTTGACCGCGATCACGCCGCCGAATTGTTTGCGCGCCTTCTCGACCTGGAGCAGCACGCCGGACTGGCTGGCCGAGCGGGTGCGCTGTTCCAGTTTCAGCGAGGTATCCGGCTTCTTGCCGCCGGTGCGCTCGGGCAGGAACGACATCAGCCAGGGCCAGACGCCGCCGGGCGCGAGCTGGAGCAGTGCCACCAGCATGATGCCGAACACGATGGTCTCGACTTGGCCGGAGCCGGGCAGGATCAGCGGCAGGTAGCTTTGCAGCACCTCCTTCAGGACCACGACGATCGCCGCGCCCAGCACGCCGCCCCAGACATAGCCGGCGCCGCCGACCACCGCGATGAAGAGATATTCGATGCCGGCCTGCGCGCCGAACGGCGTCGGGTTCACCGCGCGCTGAAGATGCGCGTAGAGCCAGCCGGACAGGCCGGCGAGCACGGCGGCGTGAATGAACACCAGCAGCTTTGCGCGCGGGGTATGCACGCCGAATGCTTCGGCTGCGACATGCCCGCGGCGCAGCGCGCGAATGGCGCGGCCGGTGCGGGAGTCCAGCAGGTTCATCGTGAGCAGCGCCGAGACGATCACGGCGATCCAGATCGCGTAATAGATCGAACCGGGTGAGAGCATCTTCAACGAGCCGATCGACAGCGGCGGGATCGCCGAGATGCCGTCGTTGCGCCCGAGGAATTCCAGCTTGCTGAACAGGTAGAACAGGCCGAGCCCCCAGGCCAGCGTGCCGAGCGGCAGATAGTGGCCGGAGAGACGGACCGTGACCAGGCCGAGCAGC
The DNA here is from genome assembly GCF_042076515.1 of Bradyrhizobium sp. A5. Lineage (NCBI taxonomy): Bacteria > Pseudomonadati > Pseudomonadota > Alphaproteobacteria > Hyphomicrobiales > Nitrobacteraceae > Bradyrhizobium > Bradyrhizobium sp. A5. The sequence continues at coordinate 866,621 of NZ_CP148990.1, forward strand.
ACCGCCAGCGATCCGCTGACCAATAGCGACAGCGGCAGGGTCAGCCAGGGCGACAGGCCATAGGTCGTCGACAGCACCGCGGTGGTGTAGGCGCCGAAGCCGACGAAAGCTGCTTGCCCGAACGAGGTGAGGCCGCCGACGCCGGTCAGCAGCACGAGGCCCATCGCGACCAGCGCGGCAAGGCCGATATTGTCGAGCAGCACGATCCAGAACGGCGGCATGCCGGGGACGAACGGAATCGCCGCCATGACAGCTGCGAAGACGATGATGGGAAGCCGGCTCTGCATCTTGGCCTCAGTCCTTCTCTTCCTCGACCGCGGGGGCTGCGAGCGAGCGCAGCAGCAGCACGGGGATCAAGAGCATGAAAACAATCACCTCCTTGTAGTTGGAAGCATAGAAGGACGAGAACGCCTCGACGATGCCGACGACCAGCGCGGCAATTGCGGTGAGGGGATAGCTGACGAGGCCGCCAATGATGGCTGCGACGAAGCCTTTCAGGCCGATCAGGAAGCCGCTGTCATAGTAGAGCGTCGTGATCGGCACGATCATGATGCCCGACAGCGCGCCGATGACGGACGCCAGCAGGAAGGCGATCTGCCCCGACAGCGTGGTGCGGATGCCGGCGAGCCGCGCGCCGAGCCGGTTGACGGCGGTCGCACGCAGCGCCTTGCCGTAAAGCGTCAGGCCGAAGAACAGCCAGAGCCCGACGATGAAGGCGATGGTGATGCCGTAGACGGTGAGGCTCTGGCCGGTGAAGCGCAGCGCGCCGGCGGTGAAGGAGCCGGACAGCACGGCAGGCCCGCGCTGGCCTTCGGCACCGAAGAACAGCAGGCCCAGTCCCTGCAGCGCCAGGTGCACGCCCACGGATGCGATCAGCAGCACCAGCACGGAGGTGTGCGCCAGCGGCTGGAACGCGACCCGGTAGAGGAACAGGCCGATCATCGCGACGATCACCAGCGAGAGCGCGATGCAGATGGCGACCGGCGGCTTCTGGCCGGCGAAATAGATAGTCAGCGCCAGCACGGCGGCCGGCAGCACGATATTGGTGAGGAAGCTGCGTACGACCAAGCGTCCGTGCAGCGCCTTGCGGGCCACGAACAGGTCGAAGGCGAAGGCGCCGATGCCGAGGGCCAGCGCGAGCTTTGCCGTGCCCGGCATCTGGCCCGCCGCCAGCGAGGCGTAGGTCAGCGCGCCATAGGTGACGAATTCGCCCTGGGGAATCAGGATCACCCGGGTGACGGCGAACACCAGCACCAGCGCCAGGCCGAGCAGCGCGTAGATCGCGCCATTGGTGATGCCGTCCTGCACCAGGAACAGCATGATGGTGGTGTTCAAGACCGGACGCTCCCCCTCAAGATGGCGGACCGGTCTCCGCGATTGCGGTGGATGGTCCGCTCACAGCCATTGAAATACGACGGCGATATTTGATATGGTCCATAACAATTATCAAATATAACTTCAAGGGTGGCGGACGACCTTCCCGAATTTAGCGGGATTACGAGCACGAGGCGATGACCGTTTCCAAAACTGCTGAAAAATCCGGTGACGCGACCAAGGGCCGCAAGGACGCAGGCGACGCCCAAGGCCAGGGTCACGCCGAAATCCTCCAGCTTGGCGAGCTCTCGGAGCAGCTTGGTTATGTGCTCAAGCGCGCCCAGCTCAAGGTGTTCGAGAACTTCCTGCGCTGCATGGCCTCGCTCCAGCTCACGCCCGCGCAGTTCTCCGTGCTGCTGCTGGTCGAGAAAAACCCCGGCCGTAACCAGACCGAGATCGCCTCCACCCTCGGCATCCTGCGTCCGAATTTCGTGGCCCTGCTCGACAATCTCGAAAGCCGCGACCTTTGCGCGCGGATACGCTCCACCAACGACCGCCGCTCGCACATCCTGGTCCTGACCGACAAGGGCAAGGCCGTGCTGACGCGCGCCAAGAAGCTCGTCGCCACCAAGCACGAGTCGCGGCTGAACGAGCTGCTCGGGCAAGCCAACCGCGAGGCCCTGCTCGAGATGCTCTCGAAGATCGCCAACGAGTTTTGACTCTTACCCTCCCTTCAGGGGAGGGTACGAACAGCTCAATCCACCAGAATCACCCTGATGTCGTTCACGTTCGTCAGCGTCGGTCCCGGCTGCAGCAGATCCCCGGTCGCCTCGAAGAACGTCGTCGCATCGTTGTTGTCGAGATACGCCTGCGGCTGAAGCGACAGCGCCTTCATCTTCGCAAACGTCGCCGCATCGATCAGGGCGCCGGCGGGGTCGGTGGGATGGCCGGCGCCGCCGTCGGCGCCGTCGGTGTCGCCGGCGAGCGCCGAAATGTCAGGCGTGTCCTTCAGCAGCGCGGCCAGCGCCAGCGCATATTCCTGGTTCGGGCCGCCGCGGCCGTTGCCGCGCACGGTCACCGTCAGCTCGCCGCCGGAGAGGATCGCGAGGCGCTTGCCTTGCGCGCGCGCCGCAAGCGCCAGCTTCGCGTGATCGGCGGCGACCTCGCGCGCTTCGCCTTCGAGATCGGCGCCGAGATCGATGATCTCGTAGCCGGCGTCCTTGGCGAGCTTCACCGCGGCGTCGAGCGACTGTTTTGGGCGCGCGATCAGCTCGAACGTCGCGCGCGCGAAGGCGGCATCGCCCGGCTTGGCACTTTCGTTGGCAGGATCATCCAGCGCGCGGCGGACGGCGTCGTCGATGTCGAGCCTGTATTTAGCGACGATGGCGCGCGCGTCGGCGAGCGTGGTCGGATCGGGCACCGTGGGGCCGGAGGCGATCGCGGAGGGATCGTCATGCGGCACGTCGGAGATCGCGAGCGTGACGATCTCAGCGGCGTTTCGGCCGGCGCGCGCGAGATGGCCGCCCTTGATGCGGGAGAGGTGCTTGCGCACGACGTTCATCTCGCCGATCGGTGCGCCGGAACGGAGCAGCGCCTTGTTGACCGCCTGCTTCTGCGCGAAGCTGATGCCGTCCACCGGCGCGATCCAGTTCGCCGAGCCGCCGCCGGTGAGCAGCACCAGCAGCAGATCGTCGGGGCCGGCCTCGCCCGCCAGCGCCAGCGTGTCGGCCGCGCCCTTGAGGCCAGCCTCGTCAGGCACGGGATGGCCGGCCTCGACCACGCGGATGCGGCGCGTCGGCACGCCGTAGCCATGGCGGGTGGTGGCGATGCCGACGAGGCGCTCCGGCGCGAGCTTGAGCGTGTCGAGATAATGCCGCTCCGCGGCAGCGGCCATCGCGCCCGCGCCCTTGCCGGCGGCAAGGCAGATCACCCGTCCCCTCGGCGCGGGCCGCAGATGCGGCGCCAGAATCGTGTTCGGATGGGCGGCGGCAACGGCGGCATCATAGAGAGCGCGGAGCAGGGGACGTCGGTCGGTCATGACGAAAAGCCTTCGGCGGACGGAAGCAGCGGCGACGAGGTCGCCATCGGCATGCCTACCGCATCGGGCGCCAAAGCGTAAGCAGGCTTTGCCGTCATTCGAATATGCAATCGCGTGATCATAATCGCGATGCAAGCAAAAGCCCCCTGCGAAGGTTCGCAGGGGGCTACTGTCGTGGCGCGATGGAGGCGGCTAGCCGCCTGCGTCGGCGCTGATCACGTCGCCGAACAGCTCCCAGCGCTCGCCCTTGAAGCGCTGGAGCTGGAGCGAGCTGATGGGCGCGAAGTCGCCCGGCCCGGTGTTGATCTTGATGCCGGGCAGCAGCATCTCGGTGCGGAAGTCCTTCAGGCTGGCAGCCTGCTTCATGACGTTCTCGCGCGTGAGATTGTCGCCGCACTGCTTCAGGACCTGGACCAGTGTCTGTGCGACGCCGTAGCCGACGACCGTGCCGTTGTCGGTCTTGTCGCCTTCCGGAAAGTACTTCGTCATGAACTCGACGTAGGCCTTCATGCCGGCGTCGTTGTCCCACTGCTTGTCGGTGGTGTCCTTCAGATATGCGGCCGAAACCACGTCCTGCGCGGCATCGAAGCCCGCCGGCTTGATCACGCTGCCGACCGACGCCGAGACGTTGTTGAGGAAGTGCAGCGGCTTCCAGCCGATCTCGGCATTCTTCTTGATGGCCTGAGCGGCAAATTTCGGCGTCGTGATGTTCATGAAGACGTCGGCGCCGGTGGCCTTCAGCTTGATGATGTGGTTGTCGATCGTCGGCTCCGAGGTCTCGTAGCTTTCCTCCATGACGATCATCGAGGCGGCCTTGGACCCGAGGCCATCCTTGAGGCCCTTGAGGTAGTCCTTGCCGTAATCGTCGTTCTGGAACAGCACCGCGATCTTGGCGTCCGGCTTGTTCTTGAGCAGCCATTTCGCATAGATCTGCGTCTCGCTCTGGTAGGAGGGCTGCCAGCCCATGGTCCAGGGGAAGTTCTGCGGATCGTTCCACTTGGTGGCGCCGGTGGCGACGAACAGCTGCGGCACCTTCTTCGAGTTCATGTATTTCTGGATCGCCGAGTTCGACGGCGTGCCGAGCGAGTTGAAGATGAACAGCACTTCGTCGCTCTCGACCAGCTTGCGGGCCTGCTCCACGGCCTTCGGCGGTGAATAGGCGTCGTCGTAGCTGATGAAGTTGATTTTGCGGCCGTTGATGCCGCCCTCGTCGTTGATTTTCTTGAAATAGGCGGCTTCGGTCCGTCCGATGATGCCGTAGGCGGAGGCTGGTCCGCTGTAAGGCATGATGTTGCCGATCTTGATCTCGGTGTCGGTCGCGCCGGAATCGTATTTCTTCTGGGCCGATGCAGTGGAGGTCGAGGCCGCAATGAGCGCGAGCGCGAGCGACGCGGCCGCGAGTTTGCCGGTGACAGCAGGCATTCCTATCTCCCTATTTTTCTTGGTGTGTGCGTCCCTTTTCTTGTGTTGCTTGTTTTTGGCGACGCGGCCGCAATTCAATACGATTTGCACGAAAGCTTCAAGGAAAAGCCCCAGCGGCAAGGCCGCGGGGGCTGCGTCTTTAGTTGACTGTTCGAGATCAGCCGCCGACGTCGGCGCTCAGGATTTCACCAAACCGCTCCCAGGTCTCGCCCTTGAACCTGATCAATTGCAACTGCGAGAGCGGCGCGAAATCGGTCGCGGAGGTGTTGACCTTGATGCCCGGCAACAAGCCGGCCGGCTCGTAGTCCTTGATGTTGGCCGCCTGCTTCATGACGTTCTCGCGGGTGAGATCGTCACCGCAGGCCTTGAGCACGTGCACGAGGCCCTGGCTCACGATGTAGCCATACATCACCGACGCGTCGGCGCGGTTCGCCTCGGGATAGTATTTGTCCAGGAACTGGTTCCAGGCGATCATCGCCGGGTCGTTCTTCCATTGGGCGTCGGTCGGATCCTTGAAGTATTGCGACGAGATGATCTCCTGCGCGTTCTCGAAGCCGGCCGGCTTGATCACGCTGCCGATCGAGCCCGAGACGTTGTTGAGGAAATGCAGTGGCTTCCAGCCGAGCTCGGCGTTCTTCTTGATCGCCTGCGCCGCGAATTTCGGCGTGGTGATGTTCACGAAGACGTCGGCGCCCGAGGCCTTCAGCTTCACGATGTGCGAGTCGATGGTCGGCTCGGAAACCTCATAGCTGTCCTCGATGATGATCAGCGAGGCTGCCTTGGCGCCGAGCCCGTCCTTGAAGCCCTTCAGATAGTCCTTGCCGTAATCGTCGTTTTGATAGAGCACCGCGATCCTGGCGTCCGGCTTGTTCTTCAGGATGTACTTCGCGTAGATGATGGTCTCGCTCTGGTAGTTGGGCTGCCAGCCCATGGTCCAGGGAAAGTTCTGCGGATCGTTCCACTTGGTGGCGCCGGTGGCGACGAACAGTTGCGGCACCTTCTTCTGGTTCAGATATTTCTGGATTGCCGAGTTCGGCGGTGTTCCAAGTGAATTGAAGACCAGCAGCACCTCGTCGCTCTCGACCAGCTTGCGCGCCTGCTCCACGGTTTTCGGCGGCGAATAGGCGTCGTCATAGCTGACATAGTTGATCTTGCGGCCGTTGATGCCGCCTTCCGCGTTGATCTTGCGGAAATAGGCCTCCTCGGTCTTGCCGATCACCCCGTAGGCGGAGGCGGGTCCGCTGTAGGGCATGATGTTGCCGATCTTGATTTCGGTGTCGGATGCGCCGGTGTCGTATTTCTTTTGTGCCGATGCTGCCGTGGACAGGGCGGCAGCCAGCAGGAGGGCAGCCGAGAAGGCCCCCAACCGCACATGCATTGCAGGCATCTTGATCTCCCTAGAAGAGGTTTGAATGTGTCGATTGTTCTTGATTGGGAGCGATCGTTGCGCGTCGCTCCGTCCTCACATTCAATACCCATCCATCGCCGGCAGCAAGGAAAACGCCCCGGCAGAGCCGTCGCGGGATGCGCGATCTCTTCGAGGCGGTGCGGAATATTCCGGCCCGCGAGATCCGGTGCGCCGCTAATAAGTGGCGCTTAAGTTGCCGGAGCGAAGTACAGCTATCTTGAATTGTTCTGCGTTCAATGCCCGATCTCGCTCGAGATGATGTCGCCGAACAGTTCCCATTTCTTGCCCTTGAAGCGCATCATCTGCAGCTGCTCGATCGGGGCGAAATTGTCGGCTGCGGTGTTGATCTTGATGCCGGGAAGCAGCGTATCGGGCGCGAAATCCTTCAAGGAAGCGGCCTGCTTCATGACGTTCTCGCGGGTGAGGTCGTCGCCGCACATCTGCAACACCTTCACCATGGTCTGCGCTGCGGCATAGCCGAACACCACGCCGGCATCGAGCTTATTGGCCTTGGGATCGTATTGCGCGAGGAAGTCGTAGAACTTCTTCATGCCGTCGTCGGCGTTCCATTGCGGGTCGGAGCCGTCCTTGGTGTAGCTCGCGGACAGGATGCCTTGCGAGATCTCGATCCCCGCCGGCTCGAGCACGCCGCCGACCGACGCCGAGACGTTGGAGATGATGTGCACCGGGTGCCAGTTGATCTCGGCCGCCTTCTTGATCGCTTGCGCGGCGAATTTCGGCGTGGTGATGCTGATGAAGACGTCGGCGCCCGAGGCCTTCAATTTCACGACGTGCTCGTCGATCGCAGGCTCGGAGGTGTCGTAGCTGTCCTCCATTGCGATCATCGACGTCCTGGCGCCGAGGCCCTCCTTCAGGCCTTTCAGGTAGTCCTTGCCGAAATCGTCGTTCTGGTAGAGCACGCCGATCTTCGCGTCGGGCTTCTCCGTCACGATGTATTTGGCGTAGATGCGCGCCTCGCTGGCGTAGCTCGGCTGCCAGCCCATGGTCCACGGATATTGCCTGGGGTCGTCCCACTTCGAGGCGCCGCTCGCCACGAACAATTGCGGCACCTTCTTCTCGTTCATGTATTTGCGGATGGCTCCGTTGGTGGAGGTGCCGAGCGAGCCGAAGATCAGCAGCACGCCGTCGCTCTCGACCAGCTTGCGCGCCTGCTCCACCGTCTTCGGCGGCGAATAGCCGTCGTCATAGGAAATGAACTTGATCTTGCGGCCGTTGATGCCGCCCTCGGCGTTGACCTTGTTGAAATAGGACTCCTCGGCCTTGCCGATCACAGCATAGGCGGAGGCCGGCCCGCTATAGGGCATGATGTTGCCGATCTTGATCTCGGTATCGGATGCGCCGCTGTCGTATTTCTCTTGCGCCAGCACCGGACTGTTTATCGCAGTGCACAACGCGAGCGCGCCCAAAACGGACGCAATCTGAAATCGAACGGCAGTCATATTTCTCCCACCCCGGAATGGATCGGCGCGCCGCATTGAACAAGATTGCGGCCTGACGTCAACAAAAAGCCCCCGCGGTTGCCCGCGGGGGCTTTGTCCTTTCGGACCAGATTTGGACTATGACACCAGTGTCATTCGGAGGCGATGTCGCCGCTGATGATCTCGCCGAACAGTTCCCACTTCTCGCCCTTGAAGCGCTGCATCTGGAGCTGCGAAATCGGGGCGAAGTCGGTGGCGCTGGTGTTGATCTTGACGCCGGGCAGCAAGGTGTCCGGTGCAAAATCCTTCAACGAAGCGGCCTGCTTCATCAGATTGGCGCGGGTGAGGTCGTCACCGCACATCTCCAGCGTCTTGACCAGGGTCGAAGCCGCGCCATAGCCGTAGACCATGCCGGTGTCGGTCTTGTCGGCGCCGGGCATGTACTTGTCGACGAACTCGTTCCACTTCTTCATGCCGGGATCGTTGTTCCACTGCGGGTCGGTGGAATCCTTGGCATAGGCCGCCGACAGCACGCCCTGCGACGCCTCGAAGCCGGCGGGCTTCATCACGCTGCCGACCGAGATCGACACGTTGGTGAGGATCTGGAGCGGCTTCCAGCTGAGCTCGGCGGTCTTCTTGATGGTCTGGGCCGCGAACTTCGGCGTCGCGTAGATCAGGAGAACGTCGGGATTGGCGGCCTTGATCTTGACGATATGACCGTCGATCGACGGCTCCGAGATCTCATAGCTCTCTTCCATGATGATCATGGACGCGCCCTTGGCGCCGAGACCGTCCTTGGTGCCCTTGAGGTAGTCTTTGCCGAAATCGTCGTTCTGATAGAGGATCGCGACCTTGGCGGTTGGCTTTTCCTTCATCAGCCATTTCGCGTAGATCTGCGCTTCGCTCTGGTAGGAGGGCTGCCAGCCGATGGTCCAGGGGAAGTTCTTCGGGTCGTTCCACTTGGTGGCGCCGGTGGCGACGAACAGCTGCGGGATCTTCTTGGCGTTCAGATACTTCTGGATCGCCGTGTTCGAGGGGGTGCCGAGCGGATTGTAGACGGCCAGCACCTCGTCGCTCTCGACCAGCTTGCGGACCTGCTCGACGGCCTTCGGCGGCGAATAGGCGTCGTCATAGGTGACGAAGTTGATCTTGCGGCCGTTGATGCCGCCCTTGTCGTTGATCATCTTGAAATAGGCTTCTTCGGTCTTGCCGATGATGCCATAGGCCGACGCCGGACCGCTGTACGGCATGATGTTGCCGATCTTGATCTCGGTATCGGACGCGCCGGTGTCGTATTTCTTCTGGGCAAGTGCTGCGCCGGAGGTGAGGGTCGCGACCGCCGTTACGAGCGCGGTGGTTCGCAGTATTCTTTCGAGAAGCAAAATGAGGTCTCCTTCCTTGTGTGGGATCAGTTCTTTCTGAGCTTACCGGCGAGTTGTTGGCCCAGGATCGCGACTTGCCTTGCGCCATGCGGCACGAGGTAGATGACGAGGAACAGCAGCACGCCGAACACGGCGCCGGAGAGGCCCTTGGAGATGCCCTCCGCGATGTTCGGCACGAAGATGATGAAGGCGGCGCCGACGATCGAGCCGGGCAGCCAGCCCACACCGCCGACGACCATGCCGAGGAACAGCGAGATCGCGAGCGTGATGGTGTAGCTGTCGGGCGCGACGAACTGCACCGCGATGGCGCCGAGCGAGCCCGCGATGCCGGTGATCGCAGCCGACACGCCGAAGGCCAGCGTCTTGTACAACGCGACGTCGACGCCCATGGCGGAGGCTGCGATCTCGTTGTCGCGGATCGCCATGAAGGCGCGACCCGAGCGGGAGCGCAGCAGGTTCACCGAGAAGATGTAGATCGCGAGCACGACGGCGAGCGAGAAGTAGTACAGCCACATGTCCTGCGACATCGGCAGGCCGAACGGCGCATCGGGCTTGGTGACGACGAGGCCTTGCACGCCGCCGGTCCAGTGCTCGAGGAAGTTCAGCTTGAGGAGCTGCGGCATCGCGGTGGCGAGCGCGAAGGTCGCAAGCGCCAGATAGACGCCGGAGAGCCGCAGCGCCGGCTGCCCGAACAGGAAGCCGAAGCCGAAGCAGACTATGCCTGCGATCGGCAAGGTCAGCGCGTAGTTGACGTTGAAGTGCTCCATCAGCACCGCGGTCGTATAGGCGCCGACGGCGTAGAATGCGCTCTGGCCGAGCGAGAACTGGCCCGAGCCGCCGGTCAGGATGTTCAGCGCCAGCACTGCGAGCCCGTAGATCAGGAGCATCGTCATCTGGAAGATGATGAAGTTCTTGACGAAGATGGGCATGATGATCAGCGCGGCGAGCACGACCAGCGAGGTGCCGGTGCCCAGCGTCATGGCCCGCTTCGGAACGGCCTCGACCGCCTGGTGGCCTTCTGCAACGACTTCTTCTGCGGCGCTCATGATCAAACTCGCTTGACGATGTGCCGGCCGAACAGGCCAGCGGGTTTGACGACCAGGACGGAAATGATCAGCGCGAGCGCGATCGGGAGTTTCAGCTCGTTGCCGACGCCGGGGATGTAGGTGCCCGCAAGGTTCTCGAAGACACCGACCAGGAAGCCGCCGACCACGGCGCCGAACGGGCTGGTCAGCCCGCCGAGCACCGCCGCGGCAAAGCCGTAGATCAGCACACCGCCCATCATGTTGGGCTCGAGGAACACGACCGGAGCGATCAGCATGCCGGCGATCGAGCCGATCGCGGTCGCCATGCCCCAGCCGAGCGCGATCATCCAGGAGGTGTTGATGCCGACCAGCCGGGCCGATTCAGGCACGGAAGCCGCCGCGCGCATGGCAAGACCAATTCGGGTGTACTGGAAGAAGAAATAGAGGCCGAGCAGCAGCAGCACCGTGACGCCGATCATGCCAGCCTGGTGGGTCGAGATCAGCTGGCTGCCCAGGAACGGCGCGGAGCCGAACGGGGTCGGATACTGCTTGATGGTGAAGTCCCAGATCAGGCCGGCCGACGAGTTGATGATCGCAAACAGCGCGATGAAGCCGGCGACGTTGGTCAGCACCGGCGCCTTCGTCAGCGGCTTGAACAGGATGCGCTCGATCGCGATGCCGGCGACAAAGGAGAAGGCCAGCGTGATCACGAAGGCGGCCCAATAGGGAATGCCCCACTGCATCAGTTGCCAGGAGATGAAGGTCGAGAACATCGCCATCTCGCCCTGCGCGAAGTTGAGATGGTCGATCGCCTGGTAGATCATGACCACGGCGAGCGCCATGCAGGCGTAGATCGCTCCCGTGGCGATGCCGGCCAGCACTTGGTTGGTAAACAGCTCCATCGTGCCGGCTCCTCAGTAACCCAGATAGGATTTGCGGATTTCTTCGTTGTTCGCGATGTCCTTGGCATTGCCCGACATCACGATGCGTCCGGTCTCGATCACATAGGCCTGGTCGGCGAGTTCGAGCGCGAGCTGGGCGTTCTGCTCGACCACCAGGATCGACACCTTGTCCTCGCGATTGATCTTGCCGAGGATACCGAACAGGTCGCGCACGACCAGCGGCGCGAGGCCGAAGGACGGCTCGTCCAGCAGCATCAGCCGCGGCCTCAGCATCAGCGCGCGTGCGACCGCGAGCATCTGCTGCTCGCCGCCCGAGAGCGTGCCGGCCTGCTGGGTGTGGCGCTGCTTGAGCACCGGGAAGTGCGCATACATCCGCTCGATGTCGGAGACGATGCCGGCACTGTCCTTGCGGGTGATGGCCCCGAGCTGCAGGTTCTCTTCCACCGTCATGGTGGTGAAGGTGCCGCGGCCCTGCGGCACATGCGCGATGCCGAACCGCACGATGCTCTCGGTGGAGCGGTTGTTCAGCGGCTTGCCGTCGAACTCGATCCCGCCGGTGGAGCGCACCATGTTGCAGATCGCGCGCAGCGTGGTGGTCTTGCCGGCGCCGTTGGCGCCGAGCAGTGTCGTCAGCGATCCCTCGTTGAGCGAGAAGGACAGGCCGTGGAGCGCCTGGACCTGGCCGTAATAGGCGCGCAGGTCCTTGACGTTGAGCAGCGTCGTCATTGGTCCTTGCTCCCGAGATAGGCCTTGATGACGTCGGGGTCCACCTGCACCTGGGCCGGCGTGCCTTCCGCGAGCTTCTTGCCGAAGTTCAGCGCCACGACGTGATCGGCGATCGACATCACGAGGCCCATGTGGTGCTCGACCAGCAGCACCGTCATGTGTCGTTCGTCGCGGATGCGCCGGATGAGGTCGCCGAGCACGTAGACTTCCTCGTGGTTGAGGCCGCCGGCGGGCTCGTCGAGCAGCAGGATCTTCGGATCGGCCGCGAGCGCCCGCGCCAGCTCGACGCGCTTCTGCGTGCCGAACGGCAGGCCGGACACGACGGTGTGGGCGACGTCCTCGAGCTTGAGATAGGCGAGGATCTCGTTGACCTTCTTGTTGACGTCGGCCTCGCTGCGCCGGACCCAAGCCAGTCTCAGCGAATCGCTGATGATGTCGCTGGAGGTCTTCGAATGAGCACCGACGCGGACGTTGTCCATCACCGTGAGGTTCGGAAACAGCGCCACGTTCTGGAAGGTGCGGCCGATGCCGATTTCGGCGATCCGGTGCGGCGGCCGCGACAGAATGCTCACGCCATCCATCAGGATGTCGCCGGACGACGGCTGGTAGAGCCGCGAGAGGCAGTTGAAGAGTGTGGTCTTGCCGGCGCCGTTGGGGCCGATCAATCCGAGGATCTGGCCCTTGTGCATGTCGAAGGACACGCCGTTGAGCGCGACGATGCCGCCGAACACGACGCTGACGTCGCGAACCGCGAGCAGGGGCGATGTCCCCTGCGCGAGCTGTGCCTGCGTCATGTCGTCTCGCCCACAATGTTCCGTGGGCGAAGGGGCGATGCGAACCGCTCCCGGCTATGACAAAGGCTATCTGAACCCCTCGGCCACTCGAGCAACTTTCCCTCCTGATTTCAGCTTTTTGCTGACTTCTTTTTTGGATTGCGGCATCAGTCCACCGAGTGCCGCTTCGATGTTCCTTACCATCGCAAGCAGACGCGGTCCAATGTCGTTGATCAAACGCTCTTCCGTGAAGCGGAATGCGGGCGCGCCGCAATTGAATGCGTAAGGGCCGGTTCCATCGTTGAGCCTGAGCGCGACGCCGGCGGCGCCGATGTCGTCATGCCAGTCGCCGACGGAAATCGCGAAGCCGTGTTTCGCGACGGTTTCGCCGGAACGCTCCAGTCCGTCGCGCATCTTGGGCCAGCGACTGCCGTAATGTTCGCGCAGGATGCGGGATACTTCGGCGCGATTGTCTTCGTCGAGCGCCCAGAAATAGGCGCGGCCCATCGCGCTGGTTGCAATCGGCACGCGAGAGCCGACGTCCAGTTGAACGCCGACGGTCTCGCTGCCGCGGCTTTGCCCGAAATAGATCATGCTGTGACGGTCGCGACCGCCGATCGCGACGGCTCCTCCCGTCGCGCGCATCATTTCCTCGCGGAACGGCTCGGACAAATGCCGAACACCGAGATTGGCCAGCGCGGCGTAACCGAGCGCCATCGCGGCTGGCGCGAGCTGATATTTCTCGAAACGGGGAACCGGCGTCAGGTAGCCAAGCTTCGTCAATGTGTAGGTCAGCCGCGACACTGTCGGTTTCGGCAGATTCGTGCGGGCCGCGATTTCCTGGTTGCCGAGAAGGCCGTCGCTGGGGTGGAATGCGCGCAATACATCAAGTCCGCGGGAAAGCGCGACGACGAAATTCCGGTCGGTCGCTGTCTTCTTTCCTGTACGCTTCATCCCTGATCTGCTTCTTGCGCGGAGTCGTTGACAACGTCCGTGCTTCAAAATAACCCTGCCGTCAAGATGCGGAATTAAATTCCGCACCGCGAAACCGAACAAAAGTACATCCCCACCAAGGAGGGACACCGTGAGCGAAGTGGTCAAGCTTGAGCGTCATGACGAAGTCGGGATCGTCACGGTCAACAGTCCTCCGGTCAATGCGCTGAGTGCCGCAGTCCGCGGTGGAATCCTGGAATGCATCAAGGCCGCAATCGCCGATCCCGCGATCAAGGGCATCGTTCTCACCTGCGCCGGCCGCACCTTCATCGCCGGCGCCGACATCACCGAATTCGGCAAGCCGCCGAAGCCGCCCGGCCTCAACGAAGTGCTGGCCGAGATGGAGGGCTCGCCGAAGCCGATCGTGGCCGCAATTCACGGCACCGCGCTTGGCGGCGGCCTCGAGGTCGCGCTGGCCTGTCATTTCCGCGTGGCTGTCAAAGAGGCAAAGCTCGGCCTGCCCGAGGTGAAGCTCGGCCTGCTGCCGGGCGCCGGCGGCACCCAGCGCCTGCCGCGCGCGGTCGGCCCCGAGCTCGCCGTCAAGATGATCGTCGGCGGTGACCCCATTGGCGCTGCGGAAGCGCTGAAGAACGGCCTGATCGAGGAGATCGTCGAAGGCCCGGCTTCCGGTGGTGAGGCTTTCGTCCGCAAGCTGCTCGCCGAGAAGCGTCCGCTACGCCGGCTGCGCGACGACGATTCCAAGCTTGCGGCGGCGAAGGCCGATCGTTCGATCTTCACCAATGCGGTCGCTTCGATGACCAAGAAGTCGCGCGGCCTGGAAGCGCCGTTCGCGGCGGCCGACGCCGTCGGCTATGCCATCGACCTGCCGTTCGACGAAGGTCTGAAGAAGGAGCGCGAGGGCTTCTTGAAGCTCGTCGCCAGCGACCAGTCCAAGGCGCAGCGCTACGCTTTTTTCGCCGAGCGCGAGGCCGCCAAGATTGCGGGCGTCCCTGAAGGCACCAAGTCGCGTCCCGTTAACCGTGTTGCCATTCTCGGCGCCGGCACCATGGGCGGCGGCATTGCGATGTCCTTTGCCAATGCCGGCATTCCCGTCACCCTGATCGAGACCGGCGAGGAGCAGCTCAAGCGCGGCCTCGGCATCATGCAGAAGAACTGGGAAGCGACCGCCGCGCGCGGCGGTATCCCGGCTGACGCGCCGGCCAAGCGCATGGCGCTGATCACCGGCGTCGTCGGCATCGAGAATGTCGGCGATGCCGACCTCGTCATCGAAGCCGTGTTCGAGACCATGGCGGTCAAGAAGGAAGTGTTCGGCAAGCTCGACCAGTACGTCAAGCCGGGCGCCGTGCTCGCCTCCAACACCTCGTACCTCAACATCGACGAGATCGCGAAGGCGACCAGGCGTCCGCAGGACGTGCTCGGCATGCATTTCTTCTCGCCGGCCAACGTCATGAAGCTGTGCGAGATCGTCCGCGCCGACAAGACCGCGCCGGACGCGCTGGTGACTGCCGTGACCATTGCGCGCAAGATCGCGAAGGTGCCGGCCGTGGTCGGCGTCTGCGACGGCTTCGTCGGCAACCGCATGCTGGCGCAGCGTGGCAAGCAGTCCGAGAAGCTTTTGTTCGAAGGTGCGCTGCCCCAACAGGTCGACGCCGTGGTCACGAAGTTCGGCATGCCGATGGGACCGTTCGCGATGGGCGATCTCGCCGGCCTCGACATCGGCTGGCGCTCGCGCAAGGACCGCGGCATCAAGTCCGAGATCGCGGACGCGCTGTGCGAGGCCGGCCGCTTCGGCCAGAAGACCGGCAAGGGCTATTACAAGTACGAACCCGGCTCCCGCTCGGCGCTGCCGGATCCCGAGGTCGAGAAGCTGATCGACGAGACGCTGCTCCGCCTCGGCCGCAAGAAGCGCATCGTCAGCGACGACGAAATCCTCGAGCGCATGATGTATCCGATGATCAACGAGGGCGCGAAAATCCTCGAAGAAGGCATCGCGGCGCGTCCCTCCGACATCGACGTGGTCTGGCTCTACGGCTACGGCTGGCCGATCTATCGCGGCGGCCCGATGTTCTGGGCCGACACCGTCGGCCTCAAGCACATCGCCGATCGCCTGGCCTTCTACGCCAAGGAGACCAACGATCCGAGCCTCGAGCCTGCGCCGCTGCTGAAGAAGCTCGCGGCCGAAGGCAAGACCTTCGCCTCGCTGGCGGCGGGCTCGAAGGCGGCGTGATTACGGTCGCCGGCGTTCGTGGCTACCCCCTTCCCCAACCCTTCCCCACAAGGGGGAAGGGAGCCTGGGCAGTTTGCCCGCCTCACTGCAATCAAGATCGTTAATGACCCATCCCGGCGAACAGTTTTATCCCGAAGGCGTGCATTGGGACGACACCATCGTCCAGGGCACGCTTCCTGACTTGTTGTCGAACGCCGCCGCGAATTACGGCCCGCGCACCGCGCTGGAATTCCGCGATCGTCCGATCACCTATACCGGGCTCGCTGCCATGGCCGAGCGCGCGGCTGCCGCCTTTCTCCGCGCCGGGTGCGGCAAGAACAGCTCCGTCGCGCTGTTCCTCGGCAACACGCCCGATCACCCCGTCAATTTCTTCGGTGCGCTGAAGGCGGGCGCCCGCGTCGCGCATCTCTCCCCGCTCGACGGCGAGATCGCGCTGACCCACAAGGTCTCGGACTCCGGTTCGCGCCTGCTGGTCACGTCCAACCTCGCCGCGCTGCTGCCGACGGCGCTGAAATTCCTGGAGAAGGGCCTGATCGACCGCCTGGTCGTCTGCGAGGACGATCATTGGGGCAAGGTCGGCACGCCGCAGGCAGCGATTCCCAGCGATCCCCGCATCGTCACCTTCAAGGCCTTCGTCGAGGGCGCGGCTGCGCCGGCGCAATGGCCTGTTGTCACGGCCGATGACGTCGCGCTGCTGCAATATACCGGCGGCACCACCGGCCTGCCCAAGGGCGCGATGCTCACCCACGGCAACCTCACCTCGGCGGTGTCGGTCTACGACGTCTGGGGCAAGCCGTCGCGAGCGGCGCGTGGTGACGTCGTCGAGCGCGTGATCTGCGTGCTGCCGCTGTTCCACATCTACGCGCTCACCGTCGTGCTGCTGTCGTCGCTCAGCCGCGGCAATCTGATCTCGCTGCACCAGCGCTTCGACGTCGAAGCCGTGATGCGCGACATCGAGGTCAAGCGCGCCACCTACTTCCCGGGCGTGCCGACGATGTGGATCGCGATCGCCGCATTGCCCGATCTGGACAAGCGTGACTTCTCCTCGCTCGCCACGATCGGTTCGGGCGGCGCGCCGCTGCCCGTGGAGATCGCCAATTTCTTCGAGCGCAAGGTCGGCAAGAAGCTGCGCAGCGGCTGGGGCATGACCGAGACCTGCTCGCCCGGCACCGGCCATCCGCCTGATGGCCCCGACAAGCCGGGTTCGATCGGCCTGATGCTGCCCGGCATCGAGCTCGACGTCGTCTCGCTGGACGATCCCACGAAGGTGCTGCCGCCGGGCGAAGTCGGCGAGATCCGCATCAAGGGCCCGAACGTCACCAAGGGCTACTGGAACAAGCCGAAGGAATCCGCGGAGTCCTTCGCCGACGGCCGCTTCCTCACCGGCGACATCGGCTATGTCGACACCGACGGCTATTTCTTCCTGGTCGACCGCAAGAAGGACATGATCATCTCCGGCGGCTTCAACGTCTATCCGCAGATGATCGAGCAGGCGATCTACACCATATCAGGCGTGCACGAGGTGATCGTGCTCGGCATCCCCGACCAGTATCGCGGCGAGGCCGCCAA
Source organism: Bradyrhizobium sp. A5 (assembly GCF_042076515.1). Classification (NCBI taxonomy): domain Bacteria; kingdom Pseudomonadati; phylum Pseudomonadota; class Alphaproteobacteria; order Hyphomicrobiales; family Nitrobacteraceae; genus Bradyrhizobium; species Bradyrhizobium sp. A5. The sequence goes on from NZ_CP148990.1 coordinate 883,800, forward strand.
GGCCTTCATCAAGCTCAAGCCGGACGCAAAGCCGTTCTTGCTCGACGATCTGCGCGCGCAGCTCGCCGGCAAGGTCGGCAAGCACGAATTGCCGACCGAGGTCGAATTCGTCGACGAACTGCCGCGCACGCCGGTCGGAAAGCTGTCGCGCCACGAATTGCGGCAGCAGCAGAAACCGGCACAATCCACTCCATAAACAAGAGAGCTCACAGGAGGATCCGATGGATCTCGCATTCACGAAAGAAGAGCAGGCGTTTCGCGAGGAAGTGCGTTCGTTCTTCCGCGACAACGTGCCGCCGGACACGCGGCGCAAGCTGGTCGAGGGCCGCCACCTCTCGAAGGACGAGATGGTGACGTGGTGGCGCATCCTCAACAAGAAGGGCTGGGGCACCAGCCACTGGCCGACGCAATATGGCGGCACGGGGTGGACCTCCGTGCAGCACTACATCTTCAACGAGGAGCTGCAGTCCTATCCCGCGCCGCAGCCGCTCGCCTTCGGCGTCAGCATGGTTGGCCCGGTCATCTACACCTTCGGCAACGAAGAGCAGAAGAAGAAGTACCTGCCGCGCATCGCCAATGTCGACGACTGGTGGTGCCAGGGCTTCTCCGAGCCCGGCTCCGGCTCCGACCTCGCCTCGCTGAAGACCAAGGCCGAGCGCAAGGGCGACAAGTGGATCATCAACGGCCAGAAGACCTGGACCACGCTGGCCCAGCACGCCGACATGATCTTCTGCCTCTGCCGCACCGACAACAATGCCAAGAAGCAGATGGGCATCTCCTTCATCGTGTTCTCGATGAAGTCGAAGGGCGTTACGGTGCGCCCGATCCAGACCATCGACGGCGGCGTCGAGGTCAACGAAGTGTTCTTCGACGACGTCGAGGTGCCCTACGAGAACCTGATCGGCGAGGAGAACAAGGGCTGGGATTACGCAAAATTCCTGCTCGGCAATGAGCGCACCGGCATCGCGCGCGTCGGTGTCTCCAAGGAGCGGCTCCGCCGCATCCGCGAACTCGCCGGCAAGGTCGAATCCGGCGGCAGGCCGATCATCCAGGACGCTGCCTTCCGCGAGAAGCTGGCGGCTTGCGAGATCGAGCTGAAGGCGCTCGAGCTCACCCAGCTGCGCGTCGTCGCCGACGAAGGCAAGCACGGCAAAGGCAAGCCCAATCCGGCCTCCTCGGTGCTGAAGATCAAGGGCTCCGAGATCCAGCAGACCACCACCGAACTCTTGATGGAAGTGATCGGCCCGTTCGCCGCGCCTTTCGACGTGCACGGCGACGACGGCTCCAACGAAGCCATGGACTGGACCGCCCAGATCGCGCCGAGCTACTTCAACAACCGCAAGGTCTCGATCTACGGCGGCTCCAACGAGATCCAGCGCAACATCATCGCCAAGGCGGTGCTGGGACTCTAGGCGTCATTCCGGGGCGCGACGAAGTCGCGAGCCCGGAATCCATAGCCACGATCGGGAGTATGGATCCCGGGCTCGCGCTGCGCGCGCCCCGGGATGACGAAGCCAGACAATTTCGGGTACGAGGAACCAAAGAACATGGATTTTGATTTGACCGAGGAGCAGCGGCTTCTCAAGGACAGCATCGACGGACTCTTGACCGATTCCTACGATTTCGAGAGCCGCAAGAAGTACATGAAGGAAAAGGGCGGCTGGAGCAAAGCCGTCTGGGGCAAGCTCGCCGAGCAGGGCCTGCTCGGACTTCCCTTCGCGGAAGCCGACGGCGGCTTCGGCGGCGGCGGTGTCGAGACCATGATCGTGATGGAAGCGCTCGGCAAGGCACTGGTGCTCGAGCCTTATCTCGCAACGGTCGTGATCGGCGGCGGCTTCCTGCGCCACGCCGGCACCGACGCGCAGAAGGCCGCGCATGTGCCCGGGATCATCGACGGCAGCAAGACGCTCGCTTTCGCCCAGCTCGAGAAGAACTCGCGCTATGATCTCTTCGACGTCACCACGACCGCGAAGAAGAAGGGCGACGGCTGGGTCATCGACGGCGAAAAATTCGTCGTGCTCAACGGCGAGAACGCCGACAATTTGATCGTCACCGCGCGCACCAAGGGCGGCCGCCGCGACACCAGCGGTATCGGCGTGTTCCTGGTTCCGGCGAACGCGAAGGGCGTGACCAGGAAGTCATACCCGACCCAGGACGGCCTGCACGCCGCCGACATCACCTTCACCGGTGTCGAGGTTGGTAGCGATGCCGCGCTCGGCAATCCCGAGGACAGCCTCGCGCTGATCGAGCGCGTGGTGGACGAGGCCCGCATCGCGCTCTGCGCCGAAGCGGTCGGCCTGATGGACGAGTCGCTCAAGACCACGGTCGAGTACATCAAGACGCGCAAGCAGTTCGGCGTCGCGATCGGCTCGTTCCAGAGCCTGCAGCATCGCGCCTCCGACATGTTCGTCGCCGCCGAGCAGGCGCGCTCGATGTCGATGTTCGCGACCATGGCCGGTGATTTCGAGGACGCCAAGGAGCGTACCAACGCTATCGCCGCGGCCAAGGTGCAGATCGGCAAATCGCTGAAGTTCGTCGGACAGCAGGCGATCCAGCTCCACGGCGGCATCGGCATGACCATGGAGGCGAAGATCGGCCACTACTTCAAGCGCCTCACCATGATCGAGAACTCGTTCGGCGATACGGACTATCACCAGCGCCGCGTCGCGGATGCGGGTGGGTTGATCTAGGCCACCGCCGTCATCCCGGGGCATCGCGAAGCGATGAGCCCGGGATCCATCGGGCGTCTTCACGCGCGGTGAAATGGATTCCGGGCTCGCGCTTCGCGCGCCCGGAATGACAAAGGAGAGAGCAACACCCATGAAAAACACCCCGTTCGATCTCACCGGCAAGGTCGCAATCGTCACCGGCTCCAGCCGCGGTATCGGCCGTTCCTCCGCCGAACTGCTCGCAAAGCTCGGCGCCAAGGTCGTGGTGTCATCGCGCAAGGCGGAAGCGTGCAAGGAAGTCGCCGACGGCATCAACGCTTCCGGCGGCGACGCCACCGTCATCCCCTGCAACATCGCGCGCAAGGCCGAGGTCGAGGCGCTTGTCTCGGGGACGATCAAGCACTACGGCAAGATCGACATCCTCGTCTGCAATGCCGCCGTCAATCCCTATTACGGCCCGCTGCTCGACATCACGGATGAAGCCTTCGACAAGATCATGGGCAGCAACGTCAAGAGCAATATCTGGCTCTCGGCGCTGGCGATCCCGCAAATGGCCGAGCGGGGCAACGGCTCCGTCGTCATCATCTCCTCGATCGGCGGCCTGCGCGGCTCCACGGTGATCGGCGCCTACGGCATCTCCAAGGCCGCCGACTTCGCGCTGTGCCGTTCGCTCGCCGGCGAATGGGGCCCGAAGGGCGTCCGCGTTAACTGCATCGCCCCCGGCCTCGTCAAGACCGATTTCGCCCGCGCCCTCTGGGAAGACGAAGCCAACCTCAAGCGCCGCACCGCCACCACCCCGCTCCGCCGCATCGGCGAACCCGACGAAATCGCAGGCGCAGTCGCCTACCTTGCCTCGGATGCGTCGAGCTTCATGACGGGCCAGACCATCGTGATCGACGGCGGTGTGACGACGGCGGCGGTGTAACCGCTACCACTTGCAATTGCACCGCGACGCGGCTTCACTTACCCTCCCCTGGAGGGGGAGGGTCGCTCGCGCGTAGCGTGAGCGGGGTGGGGTGAAGCCACGGCAATGGTCTCAACATCAATCCGCCGCGCCGCCGCGAAGAGGCTGAGAGCGAACACGACGCCGCATGAGCGGATTCTGTGGCGTGCCCTCAAGGAATTGCCGATCGAAGGCTCCCACTTCCGTCGACAAGCCCCCATCGGCCGTTACGTCGTCGACTTCTTCTGCCCGGCCAAGAGTCTCATTGTTGAACTCGATGGTGGCCACCACAACGAAGACGAGACAGCCAAGCGAGACGGTGCGCGGCAGAGCTGGCTCGAGAACGAAGGCTATCGCGTCATCCGCTTCTGGAACTCGGAGATCGCGGCCGATCTGACGGCTGTGCTCGAGCGAATCTATGTCGAGCTCTATGGATCGCGCGAGGCGGAAGCTACACCGTTGAAGCACCGCCGCACCTAGACTAGACGGGACGCGGCTTGTTTACCCTCCCCTGGAGGGGGAGGGTCGATCGCGCGTAGCGCGAGCGGGGTGGGGTGAAGCCGCAAAGGCGGTATCACCGGATCGAAGAAACGCTACAGACAACAAGGAGCAACACATTCGCGGACAGTCTGTCACCCCACCCCGGTTCGCATTCCGCTTCGCTGCATGCGACCCGACCCTCCCCCTCCAGGGGAGGGTAAGCGAGAGCCCTACCTTGACCTTCCGCCTCCAATCCGCTCCCTTTGGCCCGACACAATGATCCTCTCACGGGAAACGCCGAGCCAAACGCCAGGGTAGCTACCATGTCTTTCGTCCTCGCCATCGACCAGGGCACCACCTCCTCGCGCGCGATCGTGTTTCGCGGCGACATCTCCATCGCGGCGAAGGCGCAAGCGGAGTTTCCGCAGCATTTTCCGGCCTCGGGCTGGGTCGAGCACGAGCCGGAGGACATCTGGACCTCGACCGTGATGGTCTGCCGCGATGCGATCGCGCAGGCCGGCATCACCGCCAGGGACATCGCCGCGATCGGCATCACCAATCAGCGCGAGACCACCGTGGTGTGGGACCGCGCCACCGGCCAGGCCGTGCACCGCGCCATCGTCTGGCAGGACCGCCGCACCGCCGACATTTGCGCAAAACTGAAAGCCGACGGCCACGAGCCGGTGATCTCGGAAAAAACCGGCCTGATCATCGATCCTTATTTCTCCGGCACCAAGGTCGCATGGATCCTCGATCACGTCCCCGGCGCGCGGGGGCGCGCCGCGCGCGGGGAGCTGATGTTCGGCACCGTCGATTGCTACCTGCTCTGGCGCCTCACCGGCGGCAAGGTGCACGCCACTGACGCCACCAACGCCTCGCGCACGCTGCTGTTCAACATCCACACCGGACAGTGGGACGACCAGCTGCTTGAGATCATCGGCGTGCCGCGTTCGATGCTGCCCGAGGTAAAGGATTCCTCGGCCCATTTCGGCGAAAGCACGCCGGACCTGTTTGGCGGCGCGATTCTCATCTCAGGCATCGCCGGCGACCAGCAGGCCGCGACGATCGGCCAGGCCTGCTTCCGCCCGGGCATGATGAAGTCGACCTACGGCACCGGCTGCTTCGCGCTACTCAACACCGGCACCACGCCGGTGGCCTCGAAGAACAAGCTGCTTACCACCATCGCCTATCAGCTCGACGGCAAACGCACCTACGCGCTCGAAGGCTCGATCTTCGTCGCAGGCAGCGCGGTGCAATGGCTGCGCGACGGCCTCGGCATCATCAAGCACGCCGCCGAGACCGGACCGCTTGCCGATCAGTCGGACTCGATGCAGAGCGTCTACCTCGTCCCGGCCTTCGTCGGCATGGGCGCACCCTACTGGAATCCGCGCGTGCGCGGCGCGCTGTTCGGCCTCACCCGCAACACCGGCCCGGCCGAGCTCGCCCACGCCGCGCTGGAGAGCGTCTGCTACCAGACCTTCGACCTCTGGGCCGCGATGCGCGCGGACTGGCCGAGCTCGGACACCGCCAGCGTCGTGCTCCGCGTCGACGGCGGCATGACCGCATCCGACTGGACCATGCAGCGTCTGGCGGATTTGCTGAACGCGCCGGTCGATCGTCCGGTGATCCAGGAGACCACGGCGTTAGGTGCCGCCTATCTCGCCGGCCTCCAGGCCGGCGTCTATCCCGAGCCGACCAAGTTCGCCGACAACTGGCGCCTCGAGCACCGCTTCAAGCCGGCCATGAGCCAGGCGACGCGCGAGCGGAAGCTGGCGGGATGGGCGAGGGCGGTGAAGGGCGTGCTGGCGAGTGACGAGGGGGAGGGCTGATACGCTATCCACGGCGTCGTCCCTGCGAACGCAGGGACCCATACCGCGAGGTCTGTCGATGGAGAACGGAGCCAATCCCGAACGACCAATCTTCTTCAAACCGCTCCCTGTGGATATGGATCCCGGATCTGCGCTTCGCTTGTCCGGGATGACAACGGAGTGTGTAGCGCCAGTTTCGGCGTCTCTCGCGATGAAGTGGAGTCAGCAAGGATGATCCTTCCCGACGGATATTCCGACGTCCCGGCTGGGAAGATCGCCGCCGTCGTCACCCATCTGGAGATGAAGGCGCGTCCCGAGCCCCGCGACGATCCGCCAGGTAGCTGGACCCTGCGCAAGGTCGATGCGCCCGCGCTTTACTGGTACCGCGATCTCCACCGCCGCGTCGGCGAGGAGTGGCTGTGGTTTTCGCGGGCGCGCATGAACGACGCCGAACTTGCCGCGATCATCCACGCGCTGGGAATCGAAGTCCATGCACTGGTCGTGGACGGCCGCGATGAAGGCCTGCTCGAACTGGACTTTCGCGAGCCCGGCCAGTGCGAGCTGGTCTATTTCGGCGTCACCGCCGGGCTGATCGGCACCGGCGCCGCCCGCTTCCTGATGAATCGCGCGCTGGAGATGGCGTGGTCACGCGATGTCAGCCGCGTCTGGGTGCACACCTGCACCTTTGATCATCCGTCAGCCGTTGCGTTCTACCAGCGCTCCGGCTTCCGCCCGTTCCGCCGCCAGATCGAGATCGCCGACGATCCGCGCCTCGACGGCACCGCGCCGCGCGATGCAGCGCGGCATGTGCCGATCATCGAGTAGTGTGTATCTGCTTCCCCGCATTCCGCTCCGCTCCATGCCAGCTACAAGCTCAAAACACCTCCTGCTCCGCCCTCGCCAGCGAAAACCCGCGCTGCATCGCATTGAAGCACGTCAGTCCCGTCTGCTCCGACCGGCACGTAAACCCCGCGCGCTGCCACACCTCGCCATAGGCGAGCACCGGCAGTGACGGGTCCATGATGGTGTCGCCGGCACAGATGCGCCCCGCGGCTCCCTTCGCACTCATCTCGAAGGCGTTGCCCCATTCGAGTTCGCAATCGGCGGGCCGGCGCGGGCGGCTTTCCAGGTTCATGATATCGCAACGAAGAACACCCTGACCGTTGTCGGTGAAGGACTGACAGGCGACGTTTTTCGATGGCGTCTGGAAGCCGATCGGGCGGTCCTGGGCGTGGGCGAGGTTTGCAGCGGAGAGCAAGACACCCAGAATGACAGGCCAGAAATATCGCATGAGATCGTGCCTCGACCCAGAATCGTCATGCCCGGACTTGATCCGGGCATCCATCAAACTCTAGTCTGAAGCGTGATGGATTGCCGGGTCAAGCCCGGCAATGACGAGAGAAACCCATGTTCCTGATCGGCCAATACGACTCCCCCTTCGTCCGCCGCGTCGCGATTGCGCTGCGGCTTTACGGGCTCGCCTTCGAGCACAGGCCGTGGTCGACCTTCGGCGATGCCGACAAGATCGCAGCCTTCAATCCGCTGCGCCGTGTGCCGACGCTGGTGCTGGACGACGGCGAGGCGCTGATCGAGAGCATGTTCATCCTGGACTATCTCGACGAACTGGTGGGGCCGGAAAAGGCGATGCTGCCGCGCGGCGGCGCCGAACGGCGGAAGCACCTGCGCATCTGCGCGCTGGCCTCCGGCCTCGGCGACAAGGCGGTGAGCCTGCTCTATGAGCGCGTGCTGCGGAAGGAGCAGCTTGCATTGTGGGTCGAGCGTTGCCAGGCGCAGATTGGCGACGTGTTGAAGGCGCTGGAGGCCGAGCGGGCGAAGGTGACGACGCCATACTGGCTGGGCGACCGCATCGGCCATGCGGACATCGTCGTCGCCTGCGTGGTCCGCTTCACCCGCGAGGCGCATCCGCAGCTGTTTGACGCCACTGTCTATCCGGCGCTCGCAGCGCATGCCGAGCATTGCGAGGCGCTGGCGCCGTTCCGGGAGATCGTGCAGCCGCTGGCGCCGCCGAAGGGATGAGCGTCGGCGTCGATCCTATTTCCGCGTGCAGGGGTTGACCTCGCCCGCCGCCGTTTTCATGACGATCGGATTTGGCGACAGCCTGATGCCGAAGAACAATTGAGAGCCGGACACCTTGTCCTCCGCTCCTTCGTGGACGTCGAGGTCGAGCTTCGCCGCGATCTCGGACGTGAGCTTGGCCTTCTCCTCCATCGAAATCCTTTTGCGATATTTGATCTCGTAGACGACATCGGCTTCCAGGACGGATCGCGTCTGGCACACCACGCCGCCGCTCGAAATGTTCTGGGTGACCGCGTCCTCGCATTCGGACTTCAGCAATGCATTCCGGGTCGAGATCAGCGACTCGTCGGAAATCAGCAGAATGTTGGCGTTCTCGAGCTTGAGGTTGACCGCCTCGACCTGCTGCATCCCGGCGACGGCCGACAGCTTCTCCCTGACCTGGGCCGACACGTCGAGCTTCTTCTCGAGCGACTGCTTCAGGTCCCGGTCCACGGTCCGGGATTTCTGGATCTTGTTGACCAGCAAATCCGGATCGACGTCGCAGGTCGGATGCAGTTCCAGCCTGCCGCTGCTCAGATATTCGATCGTGTTGATCGTGCCGGGACCGCCGAACGTGCTTGGCGGCACCACCTCGAAATATCCGGTCTCGGAGAGGATGGCGGTGATCGTCTGCTTCTTTCGCGGGTATCCGGCCCAGACAGCGACCATCACCAGCGCGATCGCGACAAAGACGCCGCTACTTAGCCAAAACCACCCGCGGCCAACTACTTTCCCGGGCAGCACAACTGATTTTTCTCGCCGCATGGCACGTAGCCTTTCGGACAGTCCGCCGCGGCAATCGTGGGCAGCACGACGAGAGCGATCGCGGCGACGAACAGTGCAATGAACTGCTTCATATGTTCGATCCCAAGCAAATCGTCGGTTTGATAGTAGGCCGATAGACTAACGAACCAAGGTTGAGCGGACAAGTGATCGAGTTCACAGGTGCGCGGTTCCCGCGAGATAATAAACCCATCGCAGCGAGTTGCAGGACAGCGCCGCTTTCGCAGCGGTTGTAGCTGAAAACCGCTGTCGTGCCCCGGACGCAGAGCAGCGCTTCCCTGGCGATGCGCAGCATCGTCCAGTGCAGCGGTACGCCGCAGAGCCGGGGCCCATCTCATCGCATTCTCTCGGGTGCCGCCTTCCGGGTCGCGGCTCGCGCTTGGCGCGTCCGGGACACGAGATTGGAGCGCACAGCATCCGACGAAGTCCGACACGCGCGGCTGGCGATGATGGAATATTACAGGTGTTTTGCCCGACGGAGCAAACAAATTCGCTAAAACAGAAATTTGCCAAGCATTTCCAACCCCATCCCTACTGTGCATGGGGTTGTTTTCGACCTTTCGGTTTTTGAGCGAAGGCGGGCCTACCCCGCCCCCGCGCGCTTCTTCTGCCAGACCAGATGCACCGCGCAGGTACAGCCCGGCGGATGCGAGGCAAGGTCCTTCGACGTTTCGTCGTTCGCGGGCGTTGCCGCGAACGTCTTGTCGGCTCCCTCGCGCGACGGGATGTAGTTCAGCACCGGTGCGAGCCAGCGCTCGGTTTCGGTCACCGTCATCCCCTTGCGCGCGGCGTAGTCCTCGACTTGGTCGCGCTCGATCTTGCCGACGCCGAAATAATAGCTCTCGGGGTTCGCCAAATAGAGCCCGGATACGGAGGAGCCCGGCCACATCGCAAAGCTCTCGGTCAGCTTCACGCCGGCGGTGGCTTCGGCATCGAGCAGCTCGAACAGCGTCGCCTTCTCGGTGTGATCGGGCTGGGCGGGATAGCCGGGCGCGGGGCGGATGCCCTGGTACTTCTCCAGGATCAGCTCGTCGGTCGACAGCGCTTCGTCCGGCGCATAGGCCCAGAACTCGCGGCGCACGCGGGCATGCATGCGCTCGGCGAACGCTTCGGCGAGACGGTCGGCCAGCGCCTTGCACAGGATCGAGGAGTAGTCGTCGTTCGCCATCTTGAAGCGGTCGGCGACCGCATCCTCGCCGATCCCGGCGGTGACGACGAAGCCGCCGACATAGTCGGGAATGCCAGTGCCGGCAGGCGCGATGAAGTCGGACAGCGCCGCGTTGAAGCGGCCCTCGCGCTTCTCGAGCTGCTGGCGCAGCGTGTGCAGCGTCGCGATCGTCTTCGTGCGACTTTCGTCGGCATAGAGCACGATGTCGTCGCCTTGCGCGTTCGCCGGCCAGAAGCCGACCGTGGCGCGCGCCCGGAACCATTTCTCCCTGACGATCAGGTCGAGCATCTTTCGCGCGTCGTCATACAGCGAGCGGGCGACCTCGCCGACCTTGGCATCGTCGAGGATGGCGGGGAAGCGACCGGCGAGCTCCCAGGTCTGGAAGAACGGCGTCCAGTCGATATAGGGCACGAGCTCGGCGAGGTCGTATTCGTCGAAGCTGCGGATGCCGAGGAAGGTCGGCTTCACCGGCCTGTGCGCGGCAAAGTCGACCGGCACGCGGTTGGCGCGGGCCACATCCAGCTTCAGCCGCTTCTTGTCGGCCTGAGCGCGGAAATGCGCATCCGAGATCTTTGCGTATTCGGCACGCACGTCGGCCGCATAGGCTTCGCGCCTCTCCGGCGACAGCAGCGAAGAGGCGACGCCGACGGCGCGGCTGGCGTCGTTGACATGCACGACGGGGCCGGCGCGATAGCTCGGGTCGATCTTGACCGCGGTATGTACGCGGCTCGTCGTGGCGCCGCCAATCAGCAGCGGCAGCTTCAACCCTTCGCGCTGCAACTCGGCGGCGAAGAACGCCATCTCGTCGAGCGAGGGCGTGATCAGGCCGGACAGGCCGACGATGTCGGCCTTCTCCGCCTTGACGGTCTCGACGATCTTGGCCGCAGGCACCATCACGCCGAGGTCGATGACCTCGAAATTATTGCACTGGAGCACGATGCCGACGATGTTCTTGCCGATGTCGTGGACGTCGCCCTTGACGGTCGCGAGCACGATCTTGCCGGCCGACGACGAACCTTCGGTGCCGATGCCGTTGGCAAGGTTGCGCGCCTTCTCCTCTTCCATGAATGGCATCAGCCAGGCCACCGCCTGCTTCATCACGCGCGCCGATTTCACCACCTGCGGCAGGAACATCTTGCCGTCGCCGAAGAGATCGCCGACCACGTTCATGCCGGCCATCAGCGGACCTTCGATGACGTCGAGCGGGCGCGAGGACTCCTTGCGAGCCTCCTCGGTGTCGACTTCGATGAATTCGGTGATGCCGTGCACCAGCGAATGCGACAACCGCTTCGCCACCGGCCATTCGCGCCAGGCCAGATCGGCTTCCTTGGTCTGGGTCTTGTTGCCGCGGAATTTTTCCGCGAGCGCCAGCAGGCGCTCGGAAGCGCCGGGGTCGCGGTTGAGGACGACGTCCTCGCACACCTGGCGCAATTCGGCGTCGATATCGTCATAGACGATCATCTGCCCGGCATTGACGATGCCCATGTCCATGCCGGCCTTGATGGCGTGATACAGGAACACCGAGTGCATGGCCTCGCGCACCGGCTCGTTGCCGCGGAACGAGAACGACAGGTTGGAGACGCCGCCGGAGATATGCGCGTGCGGCAGGTTCTGGCGGATCCAGCGCGTCGCCTCGATGAAGTCGACGCCGTAATTGTTGTGCTCCTCGATGCCGGTCGCGATCGCAAAGATGTTCGGATCGAAGATGATGTCTTCCGGCGGGAAGCCGACGCGGTTGACTAGGATGTCGTAGGCGCGCTTGCAGATATCGGTTTTGCGCGCGAACGTGTCGGCTTGGCCAGCCTCGTCGAACGCCATCACCACCACGGCCGCGCCATGGCGGCGGGCGATGTTGGCCTCGTGAATGAACTTCTCCTCGCCTTCCTTCATTGAGATCGAGTTGACGACCGGCTTGCCCTGCACGCATTTCAGGCCGGCTTCGATCACCGAGAATTTCGAGGAATCGACCATCACGGGGACGCGGGCGATGTCGGGCTCGGCTGCGACGAGGTTGAGGAAGGTCACCATCGCTGCTTCGGAGTCGAGCAGGCCCTCGTCCATGTTGACGTCGATGATCTGCGCGCCATTCTCGACCTGGTCGCGCGCGACCTGCAGCGCGGCCGTGTAGTCGCCGGCCGTGATCAGCTTGCGGAAGCGCGCCGATCCCGTGACGTTGGTGCGCTCGCCGACGTTCACGAACGGGATCGCGTCCGTCAGCACGAATGGCTCGAGGCCGGACAGCCGCAGGCGCGGTTCGATCTCCGGCACGATGCGCGGCTTGTGCGGGGCCACGGCCGCGGCGATCGCGGCGATATGCTCCGGCGTGGTGCCGCAGCAGCCGCCGACGATGTTGACGAGGCCGTCACGCGCGAATTCGCCGACCAGGCGCGCCATGTATTCCGGCGTCTCGTCATACTGGCCGAATTCGTTGGGCAGGCCGGCATTCGGATAGGCGCACACCAGCGTATCGGCGACGCGGCCGATATCGGCGATATGCGCGCGCAGATCCTCCGCGCCGAGCGCGCAGTTGAAGCCGATGGTAACAGGCTTGGCGTGCCGCACCGAATGCCAGAACGCCTCCGGCATCTGCCCCGAGAGCAGGCGGCCGGATTTGTCGGTGATGGTGCCTGATACCATCACGGGCACGTCGATGCCGCGCGCCTCGGTGATCTCGGCGATCGCGTACAGTGCCGCCTTGGCGTTCAGCGTGTCGAAGATGGTCTCGACCAGTAGCAGATCGACGCCGCCGTCGAGCATGCCGTTGATCTGCTCGCCATAGGATTTGCGCAGATCGTCGAACGTGACGGCGCGGTAGCCGGGATTGGAGACGTCGGGCGAGATCGAGGCGGTGCGGTTGGTCGGGCCGATGGCGCCGGCGACGAAGCGCGGCTTGCCGTCTTCGGCCTCGACGCGCCGTGCGGCATTGCCGGCGAGGCGGGCACCTTCGCGCGCCATCTCGTAGACGATGTCGGTGAGGTCGTAATCGGCCTGCGCGATCGAGGTCGTGGAGAAGGTGTTGGTGGCGACGATGTCGGCACCGGCGCGCAAATATGCGGCGTGGATGTCCTCGATCGCCTGCGGCTGGGTCAGGATCAACAGATCGTTGTTGCCGCGCAGGTCACGATGGAAGTTCTTGAAGCGCTCGCCGCGGAAGGCGGCCTCGTCGAACTGGAGGTTCTGGATCATCGTGCCCATGGCGCCGTCGAGCACGAGAATACGCTCGCGGGCGGCATTGAGCAGGGCAGTTCGCTTGGGAGAGATGGGTACGGTCATGTTGTCTTAGGCCGCCTTCTGCGCGCTCTTGGCGCGGATGCCGAGCAAATGGCTGATCGCGAACACGAGATCGGCGCGGTTCATGGTGTAGAAATGGAAGGTGTCGACGCCGTTCTTGGCGAGCTTCTGCACCTGGCCGGCTGCGACCGTCGCGGCCACCAGCTTGCGGGTCTCGGCATCGTCATCGAGGCCCTCGAATTTGGCGGCGAACCAGTCCGGCACGCTGGTGCCGGCGCGGGTGACGAAATTGCGGGCCTGCTTGAAATTGTGCATGGGCATGATGCCCGGCACGATCGGGATGTTGATCCCCCGGGCGCGGACGCGATCGAGATAGCGGAAGTAGAGGTCGTTATCGAAGAAGACCTGCGTGATCGCGCGGGTCGCGCCGGAATCGACCTTGGCCTTCAGCGTGTCGATGTCGGCGTCGAAGTCGCGCGCTTCGGGGTGCTTCTCGGGGTAGGCCGAGACCGAGACTTCGATATCCGCATGCCGCTTCTTGATCCCAGCGACGAGATCGGCCGAGCTCTGGTAGCCGTCGGGATGGCTGGAATAGGGCGTGCCGATACCGCCGGCCGGATCGCCGCGCAACGCCACGATGTGGCGGACGCCGACCTCGTGATAGCGGTCGACGATGTCGTCGATCTCGCCGCGCGAGGCGCCGACGCAGGTCAGATGCGCGGCCGGCAGCAGCGCGGTCTCCTTCAGGATGCGTGCGATGGTGGAATGAGTGCGCTCACGGGTCGAGCCGCCGGCGCCATAGGTCACCGAGACGAATTTCGGATCGAGCGGGGCCAGCCGGTTGATGGTGTCCCAGAGATTGCGCTCCATATCTTCCGTCTTGGGCGGAAAGAACTCGAAGGAGATAGCAGGCCGCCGGACGGCAAGGTTCCCGTCTCGCCCGTCGGCGTGGGCAGGCGTCGTCGGATCGGTCATGGCACCACTCACTCCAGATTTTGGCGGCCGGCGGTCAGCGCTAATTGGGAGAGGGTAAGATAGGGCAAAGAGGGGCCTCTCGACAGCCCATCGGAGGTGGGAAATAGCCCATCTGTTGCCGATATATGCCAAATATTGCGCTGCATCCAATTCGGGTGGGAAGCCCTCCAAAAGAATAATATCTTAGAAATATCAGATGTATGCTCGAATATTTGAGGCTCGTGGGCCGGCCTCTGTTGGGTGGGCAGTATGTACGCTGTGTTATGGAGGGGCATTCTGTCCCAACATTGCGTTTCGATCAGGCTGGCGGGTTCGCGGCCGGTACACGTCAGACCTGCGTTGTCTGCCCATTGCCGCTCCGCCAGCCTCCACTACGTTAGCGCGCCATGATCCCGCTCTCAGTCCTCGACCTCTCCGTCGTCACCACAGGCACAAGACCCGCCGCGGCGCTGCGCAACAGCATCGATCTGGCGCGTCATGTCGATGGGCTCGGCTATGTCCGCTACTGGCTCGCGGAGCATCACAACCTCGCCTCCGTCGCGAGCCCCGCGCCCGACGTGATGATTGGGCAGATCGCGGCGGTGACGAAGCACCTCCGGGTCGGCTCGGGCGGGGTGATGCTGCCCAACCACGCGCCGCTGGTCGTGGCCGAGCGCTTCAAGATGCTGGAGGCGCTGTTTCCCGGCCGCATCGACCTTGGCCTCGGCCGCGCGCCCGGCACCGACGGCGCGACGGCGTATGCGCTTCGCAGCCGGCTCGACCGCCGCGAGGGCGACGATTTCCTGGAGCGGCTGCACGAGCTGATCTTGTGGCAGACCCGCGAATTCCCCGCAGGACATCCCTATCACAACGTCGTCGCGATGCCCGACGATACGCCGTTGCCGCCGATCTGGCTGCTCGGCTCCAGCGATTATTCCTCGGAATTGGCCGCCCAGGTCGGCATGGGCTTCGCCTTCGCGCATCACTTTGCTTCCCATGATGCGATCGACGCGATGGTGCATTACCGCAATCGCTTCCAGCCCTCGGCCTGGCGCGCGGCGCCACACGCGATCCTCGCCGTCGCGGTCATCACGGCTGACACCGACGAGGAGGCCGAAAAGCTCGCCACGTCCTTCGACCTTAACCGGCTGCGCCGCGACCGCGGTCAATATCTGCCGCTGCCGAGCGTCGAGGAGGCGCTGGCCTATCCTTACTCCGACTCCGACCGCACCTCGATCCTCCGCAACCGCTCGCGCCTGTTCGTCGGCAGCCCTGCGACGGTACAGAAGAAGCTTCAGCCGCTGCTCGATTCCAGCAAGCCGGATGAGCTGATGGTGATCACGGCGGTGTATGACCACGACGCGCGGAAGAAGTCGTATTCGCTGCTGGCAAAGGCGTTCGGGCTGAGAGCGACGGCGTAAACGGTATCCGGGATACGAAACTAGTCCTGCTGCGTCTCGCTGAACGTCGCGCGGAACGGGTGCGCGGGATACACGCCGACGATGCGGAATTCGCGCGAGAAGAATTTCAGTTCCTCGATCGCGAAGGCGAGCCCCTTGTCGTCGGGGTGGCCATCAACGTCGGCGTAAAACTGCGTGGCGAAGAAATTGCCGTCGACCATGTAGCTCTCGAGCTTGGTCATGTTGACGCCATTGGTGGCAAAGCCGCCGAGCGCCTTGTAGAGCGCGGCGGGAAGGTTGCGCACCCGGAAGACAAAAGTGGTGACCAGCGGGCCCGAACCTTGCGCCGCCCATTTCGGCTCACGCGCCAGCACCACGAAGCGCGTGGTGTTGTGTGCCTCGTCCTCGATGTCCTCGGCCAGGATGTCGAGGCCGTAGATCTTTGCGGCGAGGCGAGAGGCGATCGCGGCGACTGTCTTGTCGTTGCGCTCGGAGATGTCGCGGGCGCTGCCGGCGGTGTCGGCGTGCACGATCGGCTTGATGCCAAGCTTGCGGATGACGCGCCGGCACTGGCCGAGCGCATGGACATGGCTCTCGACGCTCTTGATGTCGGAAATCCTGGTCCCCTTCACCGCCATCAGTTGATGCCGGACCGGCAAGAACCATTCGCCGACGATGAAGAGGCCGGAGGCCGGCAGCAGATGGTGGATGTCGGCGACCCGGCCGGCGACCGAATTCTCGATCGGGATCATGCCGAGATCGGCCTCACCCGACGAGATCGCCGACAGCGCGTCCTCGAAGGTGGCGCAGGGCATCGGCTCGGCGTCGGGATAGGCCTCGACGATGGCGATGTGGGAATTGGCGCCAGGCTCGCCCTGGAATGCGATTTTCAGCTTGCTCATGACGGGCCTTGTAACAGCGGCTCAGGATTTGGAAAGGATGCTGCGGGCGGTCTCGAGGTCCGCCGGGGTGTCGACCCCGCGGGGCACGGTGTCGACGATGGTGAAGTCGATCCGCATGCCGGCCTCCAGCGCCCGGAGTTGCTCGAGCTTTTCCTGCAATTCCAGCGGCGAGGGCGGAAGCCGGACGTAGCGCTCCAGCGCGGCGCGGCGATAGGCGTAGAGGCCGATATGGTGGTAACGCGGTCCGTCGCCGGTCGGGGCGGTCGCGCGGGTGAAATAAAGTGCGCGCATCCGCCGGCCGCCCACCGAGGTCCCCACCGCTTTCACGACGCTCGGCGCGAGGTCCTCCTCCTCGGTATGGATCTGCGAGGCCAGCGTCGCGATGTCCACAGCCGGATCGTCCAGCGGCGGCAGCACCTCGCGGATATTGTCGATCGTGATGGTCGGGAAATCTCCCTGGAGATTGACCACGATCTCGGCCTTGCCCGAGGGGTCCAGCTTCTGCATCGCCTCGTGGATGCGGTCGGAGCCGGAGGGGTGGTCGGAGCGGGTCATCACGGCCTCGCCGCCATGGGCTGATACGACAGACGCGATCTCGGCCGTGTCGGTCGCCACCGCCACCCGGCCGATGCCGGCGGCCTCGGCTTGCCGCATCACATGCACGATCATGGGCAGGCCGGCGATGTCGGCGAGCGGCTTGCCGGGCAGACGGGTGGCTGCCATGCGGGCCGGGATCAGCACCAGGATGCGAGGGTCGGTCATTGATTCAAAGGCTTGAGTTCAAGGGCCCGGAAATGGGACGTTTTCCGCTCCGAGAAATGGAATGGGGATGGCCTGAAAGCCGGGTCGCTTATACGGGTTGCCAGACCCCGGGCAAACCGATATCTCAATGGCAAAACTCGGGGAAACAATAAGGAACGTTTGATTCTCCCGAGGCTCGTCCTGGCGGCCGTTTGGGCCGCTGCTTCCTTCTTGCGGTGTGGGGCCTGGCCGGAAATGGACTCTTTCGAACTCAACAAGATTCTCGGTGCCGTGCTCGGCACCTGTCTCATCCTGCTGGTGACGAGCTTCACCGCCAATGCGCTGTTCTCGCCCAAGCTGCCGGAAAAGCCGGGCTTCGAGATCGCCGTGAAGGAAGATGCCGGCCACGGCAAGGAAGGCGGCGCTGCCGCAGCAGCCCCCGAACCGATCGAAAAGCTGCTCCAGACCGCCTCCGTCGAGAAGGGCGCTGCCGCTGCCAAGAAGTGCGGCGCGTGCCACACCTTCGAGAAGGGCGGCCCGAATCGCGTCGGTCCGAACCTCTTTGGCGTCGTCGGCGACCATGTCGGCGAGGGCCGCGGCGGCTTCAACTTCTCGGCTGCGATGAAGGCCAAGGGCGGCACTTGGGACTTCGACGCACTCAACAAGTTCATTGCCAATCCCAAGGCCGCCGTCCCCGGCACAGCGATGGGTTTTGCCGGCATTCCGAAGGACAGCGAGCGCGCCGACGTCATCGCTTACCTGAACAGCCTCTCCGACAGCCCGAAGCCGCTGCCGACGGCGTCGAAGTAGGGCCTCAAAAATCGATCTTGGAATATGCGGCCAGGCTGAAAAGCCTGGCCGTTTCCGTATCTGGGCCTCGCGGTGAGTTTATCGGGGCGTTTGGCCGCATCGGACAGGCCGTCCGGGCTTCCAAGATGAGGAAAAAGCAACATATTCGGTCGAAACCTCGCCTATATTGAGCCCTTAAAGGGGTAACCTCCTTCAAGACCAGGGATGTTGATTTGGCCATAACCCGACGCGATCTCCTGCTCACCGGCACTGCTGCCGTAGCGCTCCCCGCTTTTGGTTCCCTCGCGGGCGTCCCCGTCATCGGCGCCGCTCATGCTGAATCTGCCGGCGAGGCGGCTTCAAATGCGCTGCCTTGGCGCCATGCGTTGTCGCTGTTCGGAAAGGTCAAGTACCCAGCCGACTTCAAACGCTTCGACTACGTCAATCCGGACGCGCCAAAGGCGGTGTCGCGCGCCAGATCGCGGTCGGCACCTTCGACAATTTCAACATCGTGGTCTCGGGGGTGAAGGGGCAGGTCGCCGGCGCCGTCGCATTCATCTACGAATCCCTCCTGACGCCCGCGCTCGACGAAGTCTCGACCGAGTACGGCGCGCTGGCCGAAGCCGTCAGCCACCCGGACGATTTCTCCTACGTCTCATATCGCTTACGGCCGCAGGCCAAATGGCACGACGGCAAGCCTGTCACCGCGGACGACGTGATCTTCTCGCTGGATTCCTTCAAGAAGCATCACCCGATGTATTCGGCCTATTACAGCCATGTGGTGAAAGCCGAGAAGGTCGGTGAGCGCGAGGTGAAGTTCGTGTTCGACGCGCCCGGCAACCGCGAATTGCCGCAGATCGTTGGGCAGCTCACGGTCTTGCCGAAGCATTGGTGGGAGGGGACGGACGCGCAAGGCCGCAAGCGCGATGTCTCCGCCACCACGCTCGAAGTGCCGCTTGGTTCCGGCCCCTACAAGGTGAAGGAGTTCGTTGCCGGGCGGTCGATGACGCTGGAGCGCGTCAAGGACTATTGGGGGCGCGATTTCGCCGCCAACGTGGGCCGCAATAATTTCGACGAGATGCGCTACGAATATTTCCGCGACGCCACCGTGGCGATCGAGGCCTTCAAGGCCGATCAGGTCGATTGGCGCACCGAGAACAGTGCGAAGAGCTGGGCGACGGCCTACGACTTCCCGGCCGTGACGGAAAAGCGCGTGATCCTCGAGGAGTTCGCCAATCGCAGCTCGGGCGTGATGCAAGCCTTCGTGCCGAACCTGCGCCGCGCCAAGTTCAGCGATCCCCGCGTACGACGTGCGCTCAACTACGCGTTCGACTTCGAGGAGATGAACAAGCAGATCTTCTACGGTCAGTACAAGCGCGTCAGCAGCTATTTCGATGGCATCGACGAACTGATGGCAACCGGGGTGCCGCAGGGCAAGGAACTCGATATCCTCGAGACCGTCCGCGCCGAAGTCCCGCCCGAAGTCTTCACGACGGCCTACACCAATCCGGTCGGCGGCAGTCCGGAAGCGGTGCGCGACAATCTGCGCGAGGCGCTGCGCCTGTTCAAGGAGGCCGGCTACGAGGTGCGCGACCGCAAGCTGGTCGACGTCAAGACCGGTGCGCAGTTCACCATGGAGCTGCTGAACCAGGATCCGAGCTTCGAGCGGGTCACACTGTTCTACAAGCCGTCGCTGGAGCGGCTCGGCATCGCCGTGAGCGTGCGGACGGTCGATCCGACCCAATACGAGAACCGGACGCGCGAATGGGATTTCGACGTCGTCACCAACTCCTGGGGCGAGTCGCAGTCGCCAGGCAACGAGCAACGCGAGTTCTGGTCGTCCAAGACCGCCGATATTCCCGGATCGCGCAACATCAGCGGCATCAAGAACCCTGCGATCGACAAGCTGATCGAGCGGGTGATCTACGCCAGGGATCGCGACGATCTCGTCGCCGCAACCAAGGCGCTCGACCGCGTGCTGCTGTGGAATCACTACGTCATTCCGCAGTGGACCTATTCGAAGGTGCGCACCGCGCGCTGGGATCGTTTCGGTCGGCCGGCGGAATTGCCCAGATACGGTCAGTCCGGCTTCCCGTTCGTGTGGTGGTACGACGCAGACAAGGCGGCGCGGATCGCAAAGAAGTCGTGAAGGACGTTGCCTGGATGACGCAGATGTCACGCCGCCATGTGCTGGCCTTGGGTGCCGGCGGCGCCTTCGGGGTGTCACTCGGCGCACCGCTGTCGCGCGGTGCGCAGGCTTCGGAAGGGGGAGGCGAGGCGCACGGCATCTCGGCGTTCGGCGATCTCAAGTACCCCGCCGACTTTCATCATTTCGAGTACGTCAATCTCGATGCACCGAAGGGAGGCATGTTCTCCCTCATTCCGTCGGTGCGCGCCTACAATCAGTCCTACCAGACCTTCAACTCGCTCAATGCCTACATCCTGAAGGGCGACGGCGCGCAGGGCATGGACATGACGTTTGTGCCGCTGATGGTGCGCGCAAACGACGAGCCTGACGCAATGTACGGGCTTGCCGCCAGATCCGTGCAGATATCGCCGGACAGGCTGGTCTATCGCTTCACGATGCGGCCCGAGGCGAAATTCCACGACGGCACGAAGCTCACCGCGCACGACGCGGCGTTCTCGTTGACGTCGCTGAAGACCAAGGGCCATCCGCTGATCATCGTGCAGATGCGCGACTTCGTCAGCGCAGAAGCTCTCGACGATGCCACGCTGGTCGTCACCTTCGCCAAGGGACGGGCGCGCGACGTGCCGCTCTATGTCGCGAGCCTGCCGATCTTCTCCAACGCCTATTACGCGTCTCGCCCGTTCGACGAATCGTCCCTGGAGATTCCGCTCGGCTCGGGTCCGTACAAGGTCGGCAAGTTCGAGGTCAATCGCTACGTCGAGTTCGAACGGGTGAAGGACTGGTGGGCTGCCGATCTTCCGGTGTGCCGCGGCAGCTACAATTTCGATATCGTGCGCTACGAATTCTATCGCGACCGCGACGTCGCCTTCGAAGGCTTCACCGGCAAGAACTATCTTTATCGCGAGGAGTTCACCTCGCGCATCTGGGCGACGCGCTACGACTTTCCTGCCGTGAAGGACGGTCGCGTCAAGATGGAGGTCGTGCCCGACGATACGCCGTCCGGTGCGCAAGGCTGGTTCATCAACACGCGGCGTGACAAGTTCAAAGACCCTCGCGTGCGCGAGGCCTTGATCAATGCCTTCGACTTCGAATGGACCAACAAGACCATCATGTACGGGGCCTATGCCCGCACCGTATCGCCGTTCCAGAATTCGGACCTCATGGCAGGCGATGCGGCCCCTTCGTCCGAGGAACTGAAGCTGCTGGAGCCGTTCCGCGGTCAGGTCCCGGACGAAGTGTTCGCGGCGCCGTTTACGCCGCCGGTCTCGGACGGCTCCGGGCAAGACCGAAGCCTGCTCCGCAAGGCGCAACAACTGCTGACCGAGGCCGGCGTGCCCATCAAGGATGGCAAGCGGGTGCTGCCGAATGGCGAGGTGTTCAGGATCGAGTTCCTGCTAGACGAGCCTTCGTTCCAGCCGCATCACGCGCCCTACATCAAGAACCTCGGTACGCTCGGCATCGAAGCGAGCGTGCGTCTCGTCGATGCCGTGCAATACAAGGTGCGCCAGGAAGATTTCGACTTCGACATGACGATCCAGCGCTTCAGCATGTCGGCGACGCCGGGCGATGCCATGCGCTCGTTCTTTTCCTCCCAGGTCGCGGCAACCAAGGGCTCATACAATCTCGCGGGCATCGCCAGCCCGGCTATCGACGCCATGATCGAGAAGATCATGGCGGCCGACAGCCGCGAGGAGTTGACCATCGCCTGCCGCGCCTTCGATCGTCTGTTCCGCGCCGGCCGCTATTGGGTGCCGCAATGGTATAACAAGACGCACCGGCTGGCTTATTGGGACCAGTTCGGCCACCCGCAGACGCTGCCGCGCTACGCCAACGGCGTCGGTGCTCCCGATATCTGGTGGCATGATGGCGCGAAGGCAGCCAAGCTCGAGCAGGCGAAATAATCATGAGTGCCTATATCGCCCGCCGCATCCTCCTGATGATCCCGACCCTGCTCGGGATTCTCTTTGTCTCCTTCATCGTCGTGCAGTTCGCGCCGGGCGGCCCGGTCGAGCGCGTGATCGCGCAGCTTTCAGGCGCCGACACCGGTGGCACCTCGCGCATTTCGGGCGGTAGCGATTTTGCGCAGCGCGCGCCGGGACAGGTAGGCGCCGGCGCGGATGCGATCAACTCGAAATATCGGGGTGCGCAGGGCCTCGACCCCGATTTCATCAAGAAGCTCGAGGTGCAGTTCGGCTTCGACAAGCCTGCGCCGGAACGCTTCGCACTGATGGTATGGAATTTTGCCCGCTTCGACTTCGGCAAGAGCTATTTTCGTGACGTCAGCGTACTCCAGCTCGTCAAGGAAAAGCTTCCGGTCTCGATCTCGCTCGGCATCTGGCTGACGCTGCTGACCTATTTGATCTCGATTCCACTCGGCATCCGCAAGGCGGTCAAGGACGGGACGCGCTTCGACACCTGGACGTCGAGCGTGCTCGTGCTCGGCTATGCCATTCCCGGCTTCCTGTTCGCGATCCTCCTGATCATCCTGTTTGCCGGGGGCTCGTTCTTCAACTGGTTCCCGCTGCGCGGCCTGACGTCGGACGGCTGGTCGGAGTTTCCCTGGTACTGGAAGATCATCGACTACTTCTGGCATTTGACGTTGCCGCTGATCGCCATGGGGCTCGGCGCGTTCACCACCATGACGTTCCTGACCAAGAACTCGTTTCTGGACGAGATCCGCAAGCAATATGTGATGACCGCGCGCGCGAAGGGCTGCAGCGAGAACCGGGTGCTCTATGGCCACGTCTTCCGCAACGCGATGCTGATCGTGATCGCAGGCTTTCCCAGCACCTTCATTCACGCTTTCTTCTCGGGCTCGCTTCTGATCGAGACCATCTTTTCACTGGACGGGTTGGGATTGCTCAGCTTCGAAAGCGTTCTCAACCGCGACTACCCCGTGGTGTTCGGCACGCTCTTCATCTTTTCGCTCGTCGGCCTCGTGGTCAACTTGATCTCGGATCTGACCTACATGTGGATCGATCCGCGGATCGATTTCGAGGCGCGGGAGGTCTGATGACGCTGACCGTCCCCACCCCGATCGAGACCACCGCGAAGTCGCCGCTCGGCGACGCCGTGCCGATCACGCGCAAGCCGTTCGTGCCATCGCCGCTCAACAGGCGCCGCTGGCAGAATTTTAAGGCGAACCGGCGCGGCTACTGGTCGCTCTGGATCTTCATGTTCCTTTTCGTGGCCTCGCTGTTCGCCGAACTGATCGCCAACGACCGGCCATTCCTGGTCAAGTTTGACGGTCACCTCTACTGGCCGGCCTTCGTGACTTACTCCGAGACTACCTTCGGCGGCGATTTCGAAACCGCGGCCGACTATCGTGATCCCTATCTGCAGAAGCTGATCAAGGAGAAGGGCGGCAGCATCGTCTGGCCGCTGATCCGCTACTCCTACGACACCCATAATCTCGATCTGCCGACGCCAGCGCCGTCGCCGCCGACCTGGATGCTGACCGAAGCGCAGTGCAAGCCGGTGGTCGAGAAGAAGGGCCTCAGGAGCTGCCGCGACCTCGAATACAACTGGCTCGGGACCGACGATCAGGGCCGCGACGTGATCGCGCGCCTGATCTATGGTTTCCGTATCTCGGTGCTGTTCGGCCTCTGCCTGACCATCGTCTCCTCCGTCGTCGGCATCGCCGCCGGCGCGGTGCAAGGCTATTTCGGCGGCTGGATCGACCTGCTGTTCCAGCGCTTCATCGAGATATGGACTGCGATCCCTTCGCTCTATCTGCTGCTGATCCTGTCGTCGGTGCTCGTGCCCGGCTTCTTCGTGCTTCTCGGCATCCTGCTGTTGTTCTCCTGGGTGTCGCTGGTCGGACTCGTGCGCGCGGAATTTCTGCGAGGGCGCAATTTCGAGTACATCCAGGCGGCGCGGGCACTCGGCGTGTCAAATGCCGTGATCATGTTCAAGCATTTGCTGCCGAACGCCATGGTCGCGACGATGACGTTCCTGCCGTTCATCGTCTCCTCGTCGGTCATGACGCTGACGGCGCTCGACTTCCTTGGCTTCGGGCTGCCGCCCGGCTCGCCGTCGCTCGGCGAGCTGCTGGCGCAGGGCAAGTCCAACGTGCAGGCGCCCTGGCTCGGTTTTTCCGGCTTCTTCTCGATCGCGATCATGCTGTCGCTTTTGATCTTCATCGGCGAAGCCGTGCGCGACGCCTTCGATCCGCGCAAGACCTTCAGGTAGACGATGGACGCGATCAACCAGCCGTTGCTTAGCGTGCGCGACCTCTCGGTGGCCTTCCACCAGGGCGGCGCCACGACGCTTGCGGTCGACAAGGTCTCGTTCCAGATCAAGCGCGGCGAGTGCCTGGCGCTGGTCGGCGAATCCGGGTCCGGCAAGTCGGTCAGCGCGCTTTCGATCCTGAAGCTGCTGCCCTATCCGAACGCGTCGCATCCCTCGGGCAGCATCCGCTTCAAGGGACACGAGCTGATCGACCAGTCGGAGCAACAGATGCGGGAGATTCGCGGTAGCGACATCTCCATCATTTTCCAGGAGCCGATGACCTCGCTCAATCCGCTGCACACGATCGAGGCGCAGATCGGCGAGATCATCCAGCTGCACAATCCGACCAGCAATGCGCAGGCGCGCCAGCGCACGCTGGAGCTGCTGACGCAGGTTGGCATTCCCGAGCCCGAGACGCGGCTCAAGAGCTATCCGCACCAGCTTTCCGGCGGCCAGCGCCAGCGCGTGATGATCGCGATGGCGCTCGCCAACGAGCCGGACCTGCTGATCGCGGACGAGCCGACCACCGCGCTCGACGTCACCGTGCAGGCGCAGATCCTGGCGCTGCTTGCCGACATCCGCGCGCGGCTCGGCATGAGCCTGCTGTTCATCACCCACGACCTCGGCATCGTGCGCCGCATCGCCGACCAGGTCTGTGTCATGAAGGGGGGCGAGATCGTCGAGCAGGGACCGGTCGAGCAGGTCTTCAAGACTCCGAAACATCCCTACACGCAGGACCTGCTGGCGGCGGAGCCGAAGCCGGATCCAGCGCCGCCGCAGCCGGACGCGCCCGTGGTGATGTCGGCCGAGGATCTGAAGGTATGGTTTCCGATCAAGCGCGGCCTGATGCGCAAGACGGTGGGTCACATCAAGGCGGTCGACGGCGTCAGCCTCGCCGTACGCAAGGGCGAGACACTCGGTGTCGTCGGTGAATCCGGTTCGGGCAAGACGACGCTGGGGCTCGCATTGCTGCGGCTGATCTCCTCGGACGGACGCATCGTGTTCCTGGGCAAGGACATCCAGGGCCTGCGCTTCAAGGAGATGCGGCCTTTCCGGCGCGACATGCAGATCGTGTTCCAGGATCCGTTCGGTTCGCTCAGCCCACGCATGTCGATCGCAGACATCATCGCCGAGGGGCTCTCCGTGCACCAGCCAAAGCTGTCGCGCGAGGAGCGCGAGGCGCGCGTCGTCAAGGCGCTCGAGGATGTCGGGATGAAGCCGGACACCCGCTACCGCTATCCGCACGAGTTCTCAGGCGGGCAGCGCCAGCGCATCAGCATCGCGCGGGCGGTGGTGCTGGAGCCGGATTTCGTCGTGCTGGACGAGCCGACCAGCGCGCTCGACATGTTGTTCCAGGCGCAGATGGTGGACCTGTTGCGCGAGCTCCAGCGCAAGCGCGAGCTCACCTACATGTTCATCTCACACGATCTGCGCGTCGTGGCCTCGCTTGCGAGCCATCTCATCGTGATGCGCGGCGGCAAGGTGGTCGAGGAAGGCCAGGCGGCCGAGCTGTTCAAGAACCCCAAGACCGATTACACGCGCGCGCTGTTTGCGGCGGCGTTCCGGCTGGAGACGGCTGGCAACGGGTCGGTCGCGACCTGATCTTGCGTGACCGCGATCACGGCGGCTGAGCGTTCGCGGCGACATTCTGTACGAATGGGCGCGAGGCAGTCTCGCGACAGCGACAGGAGCGCAGAAATGACGTTCATTGCAATCGAAGCAGAGGCGATGCGCGAGCTATCCGCGATCGAGCTCGACGGCGTCGTCGGGGGCGCGGCTCCGCGGGGAGGCTACGGCCATGTTTACGATGTGCCGCCGCCGCCACGCGTCGTGAATGCGCCCGTATTGGGTGGCGGCGGCCCGACGAACCTGCCGCACTTGCACGCATTCTGAGGCAAACAGATCTCGGCAAGGCGGGTAGGGCGTGCGATGGGTTTTCGCTGCGCTCTACCCATCCTGCGAGGTGTCACTAGAGTCGCTTGATCGCGACGACCTCGCTGCCGGCCGCCCTGATCCGCGCAAGCGCCGGCTCGATCGGCTCGATCGCCGTTGCCATATGATGCGCGTTGGCGTGGACCATGGTGCCGCCGTCGCGGACGATCGCGACATGGCCCTTCCAGAAGATCAGATCGCCACGCCGCAAGCTGTTGCGCTCGTGCGGCTCCAGTGCGCGGCCGAGCCCTGCCTGCTGCATGTCGCTGTCGCGGGGACAGCCGATGCCTGCGGCGGTCAGCGATACCTGCACCAGGCCCGAGCAATCGATGCCCAGACTGCTTTTGCCGCCCCAGAGATAGGGCGTGCCGACCAAGCGCTCGGCGACGGCGACGAAGTCCGGCTCGCGATGATCGAGCGGCGCAAGATGCGTTCTCGGCAGAAAGGCGCCGTTGGGCGTCACGGCGAAAATGCCGTCCTCGCGCGCCACCGCGATCCTGGAGCCAAGCACCAGCGCATCGGCCGGCGGCAGCTTGATCGAAGGTCCGGGGAAGGCAAATGTCCGTAGCGCACTGACGACGTGGGTCGGGGCGGCCGTTGGCCTCATGAGCGCCGCATCCGGCAGCCAGCCGACATAGCCATCGCCGTTGAGCTGGCCCCAGGCCCAGCCCTCGCCGTTGCGATCATAGACCGTGACGCGCTCGCCGCGCAGCGCCTGCGTCATCAGCATAGCGCTCGAGGACGGCTGCTCGCGCACCGGCGCGATCGGATCGACCACCTCGAACTCCTCGCCGGTGACGAAGCGGTCCGCTTTCACCTTGCCTTCGAGGTATTTCGCGGCGAGGTCGCCGCGCGCCGGCGCCAGCCTTGCATCGATTCTTGGATCAATTCCTGGATCATGCATAGCGCTCACCCAGCAATGCGTAGATGGCACGCGCGGCCTGGCATTCGCCGCCTTCGGGCCGCGCTGGCTTCGCCGAAGGCGTCCAGCCGTAGATGTCGACATGCAACCAGCTTTTGGCCTGCTCGACGAAGCGTTGCAGGAACAGCGCGCAAACGATCGAGCCGGCAAAGCCGCCGGACGGCGCGTTGGTGATGGTGGCGGTCTTGGAATCCAGCCACGCATCGTAAGCCGGCCACAACGGCATGCGCCACAACGGATCGTTCTCCTTCACCGCGTAGCGCGCGACGTCGGCAGCAAGCGTCTCATCATTGGTGTAAAAGGGCGGTAAATCCGGCCCCAGCGCAACGCGTGCGGCGCCCGTCAATGTGCCGAGGTCGATCAGGAGGTCCGGCTTGTCCTCGTCGGCCAGCGCCAGCGCGTCGGCGAGCACGAGCCGGCCTTCCGCGTCGGTGTTGCCGATCTCCACCGTGATGCCCTTGCGCGAGGTGAAGATGTCGAGCGGGCGGAAGGCGTTGCCCGCGACCGCGTTCTCGACCGCAGGAATCAGCACGCGCAGCCGCACCTTCAGCTTGGCGTCCATCACCATGCGCGCCAGCGCCAGCACGTTGGCGGCGCCGCCCATGTCCTTCTTCATGATCAGCATGCCGCCCGACGGCTTCAGGTCGAGCCCGCCGGTATCGAAGCAGACGCCCTTGCCGACCAGCGTCACCTTGGGGTGAGCCGGATCGCCCCAACCGATGTCGATCAGCCGCGGCGCGCGGTCGGAGGCCATGCCGACGGCGTGGATCAGCGGAAAGTTCTTCTCCAAATCGTCGCCGATGGTGCAGGCGAAGCTTGCGCCGAATTCGGCCGCGAGGTCCTGCGCGGCTGCAGCCAGTTCCGCTGGCCCCATGTCGTTGGACGGCGTGTTGATGAGATCACGCGCCAGCATCGCGGCATCCGCGACGCGATCGATCTCGGCCGCGTCGACGCCATCAGGCGGCACCAGCCGGACGTCGGGCCTGTCAGCCTTGCGGTAGCGCGCGAACCGGTAGCACCCCAGTGCAAAAGCGAGCGCCGCCAGCCGTGCATCGTGCGGTGCATTGGCAAAGCGGTAAATGCCCGGCGGCAGCAGGCCGGACAGCGCGCCCGGCCGGAACAGGTCACGCGACCTGGCGTCGTCGTCCTCGAGGCCGAACAGGATTTGCGCAATCGCGCCGTCGGGCGCTGGCAGCGCAAGATAGCCGCCCGGCTTGGCGGTGAAGGCGCTGGCGGTGGCGAACTGGCACTGCGCCGGCGGCAGTGTCTCGCGCAACGCATCCCAACTCGACCTGGTGACGAAGGTGATCGGGATGGCGGCGGACGACGTCTCGA
The DNA here is from genome assembly GCF_042076515.1 of Bradyrhizobium sp. A5. Taxonomy (NCBI): domain Bacteria; kingdom Pseudomonadati; phylum Pseudomonadota; class Alphaproteobacteria; order Hyphomicrobiales; family Nitrobacteraceae; genus Bradyrhizobium; species Bradyrhizobium sp. A5. Next base: position 912,312 of record NZ_CP148990.1, read on the forward strand.
AGACGGAAGGCATTGGCGGGTCCAAACACAGGTCATACGAACGGACGAGACTTCGCAGAGTTTTGCCGCGGCCGCAATCGGCATTGCTGTCACCATGCGGCGAGCCGCTACTCGCGGCAAGGCGGCCATGCTAGGTTCCGACAACGGTTGCCGGATCTATGGAAAATTGTGCAGGAGACCGCCGACGACCGAAGACGGAGCCTGCCGGGAGGCAACGCAATGGAATTTGTGTGGAGCGTGGTCACATTCATCGGCCAGGCCGTCGAGGCGATTTTCGGCTATGTCGAGCATCACCATTGGATATTCGCATTCCTTGCCGGCGGTTACGTCTTCTATCTCCACGACCGCTCCGTCCACGCGCGGTTCGACGCGCTCGACAAGCGCGTCGACGAAATCCGCAAGCGGCTTGCCATCGAGTATTGATCGAGCGAGACGATACCATTGCCGGGCGATCTCGTATTCCTTGCTTGAGAACTGCCGTTCACGAGAGCGCGGCCGCAGGGCTTTACTAGCGCTACGGTTGTGGCATTATCGGCAAATATTATAGATTGTGCCGCGCCGTTCTGCACGTCGAGCGCAAGGACGCTGCGGCAAACGGTCGATATCCACCTCAGTCGATAGCAGCCTGAACTCGTTCATCTAAGGCATTTCTCTCAATCGTTTGGGCGACGCAGCATTCGCAATGAGCGGCGCAAAATGGATAGATCGTTCGTCATTGCGCAGATCTCCGACCTGCATCTGGACGGGTCAGGCCGGCTGCTTGCGGCGATCGAGGCGCTCAGCGCCGAGATCGGCCAGAGGATGGCGGCCTTTGCCGATGCTCCCGACCGCATTCTGCTGATCACGGGCGATCTCGTGGACGACCCGACGCCCCGCGCGCTCGACGAAGCGCTCGCCGTCATCGCGTCCTTCCGGCAGACCGGCCTGTTCACTGACATCCAGGCGATTGCCGGCAATCATGACATCAAGCGGCCCAACCAGCGCGCAGGCCTCCACGATGCCTATGACTACCTGCATCTGCCGCGGACCTCGAAGAGTGTCTACTACCGCCAGGCCGGCCTCGATATGGTGCTGCTGGATTCCAACCGGGCGAGCCTGACGACGCTCGCGAGCGGCAATGTCGACGAGAACATCTACCAGGCGATGGTTGCGGATTCCGCGCGGCTGAGCGTCGAGCTCGCAGGCAGCATGGGTTCGGCCGGACGTGCCGATTTTGCCGAGCCGGCGGAAAACCTGGTGCGCGTGCTCGCGATGCACCATCATCCGTTGCCGCAGGCGACCGGAGAAGGAAAGCGGTTTCTCGGTGTGCCCGACGAGCCGCTGATGTATCTGGCAGCGCCCGCGACCTTCCTCGAAGCGGCAACCTCGCTCAACGTCAATCTGGTCCTGCACGGACACCGGCATGTCGAGGGATTGACCCGCTATTCGATCCCCGATCCGCGCGCGACATGGAGCAAGAGCAGTGAAGTGTTCTGGCGCACGATCTATGTCCTGTCCTGCCCGTCCTCGACCGGGCAGGCCGGTGACGATGCCGGTTTCAACATCATCCATTTTGGTCCATCGTCTCATGCCGGCCGCACCGAGCATCGGTTCGCGATCACCCGCTACTCGCGGTCGCGCAACGATGGCGCCTTCAGACCGCTCGACTCGAACCTGCCGGACGGCGTCATCAGGCTGCCGGCAGGACGGGATTTTTCCCGTGATCCGGCCGTCCAGTCGGCGATCGAGATCGGCTCATGCACAGCGCTGAAGCGGGATCAGGTCGCAACATTCGCCCGCCGGCTCTTGAGCCGCCGCGCCTTCTATGCCGACGGCGAGGTGGACTGGGCGAGCGCGCTCCACGTCTATCTCGTCACCTCACAGGCCTGGGGTGATCTCGAGGGCAAGGCCGCGAGGTCCGCACGCAAGCACGACGTCGCGGCGCTTGCCACGGCGAAACTGCTGCTGCGCCGATTGATCGAACTCTCCGCTGACGTGCTCGGTATCGATCGTGTTCAGCTCGACGAGCTTAGTACGAAGCGTCTGCTTAATCGCGACGACCTCCGGCGCGAATGGTCGGGCGCACCGCGCGCGGGAATCGACGTCGCAGAGCAGGTGCGGCGAAGGCTGCAATTGCTGCGGGATCTGGACGGGTATGTGAGAGCGATCGGCCCGGACCTTGGCCTTGGAGGCGACCCGCCGCCGCAGACGCCGCCGTGAAAGAACAAAATATACTGCGTTAACCGGCCGTTAGGGTTAACAGTCTATTGCTGGCGCGTTCGGCTCGATCAATCGGCTCGAGAGTCAAAGCGTCATGCGTCAACGGTTCAGTCTTGCCCGGCTTCTCGCGTCCACCTCGCTGGTCGCGGTGGTGGCCATGGGCCTCGGCGGCTGCACGGCCATGTCGAAACTCTCCGATGTCACGGGCTCTGTCGGCCCGCGGGCGGAGGCCGCTCCGACCGATCCCGCGCGCGCCGTCGAAACCTATGGCGAGCGCTATCGTGCCAATCCCAAGGACGCCGACGCGGCGCTCGGCTACGGCCAGGCATTGCGCGCCAACGGCCAGCGCGCCCAGGCAGCCGCTGTGCTCGAGCAGGCGACCATCGCCAATCCCGGCAACAAGGCGCTGCTCGCCCAATACGGCCGCGCGCTGGCCGACAACGGTAATTTTCAGCAGGCTTTCGACGTGCTGTCGAAGGCGCACTCGCCCGACAATCCGGACTGGCGCCTGCTCTCGGTGCAGGGCACCGCGCTCGATCAGATGGGGCGTCACGAGGAGGCACGTTCCTATTATGCGAGCGCGCTGAGAATCGCACCGGGTGATCCCGGCGTGCTCTCCAATGTCGGCCTGTCCTACATGCTGTCGAAGGATCTACCAAAGGCGGAGGAGGCGCTGCGGCAGGCCTACGCGTCGCCCCGCGCCAGTAGCCGGGTGCGGCAGAATCTCGGTCTCGTCGTCGGCCTCCAGGGCCGCTTCGCCGAAGCCGAGACCATCGTGAAGGCCGACCTGCCGCCCGACCAGGCCGCGGCCAATGTCGCCTACCTCAAGGACATGCTGAGCCGCAACGACGCCCCGCGCGGTGCGCCGAAGCGGACTCCGGTCGCCTCGCTCAGCCAGCCCGACTGATCATCTGATCTTCCACGCTGGAGACCGCCTGCGGACCGCGCGCGGTCCGCGCCCGCTTCAGTGCAGTTCGGATATCTTGATACCGGTCGGTCCGAGAATGACGACGAACAGCACTGGGAGGAAGAACAGGATCATCGGCACGGTCAGCTTCGGCGGCAGCGCTGCGGCCTTCTTCTCGGCCTCGTTCATGCGCATGTCGCGGTTTTCCTGCGCCATGACGCGCAGGGAATGGCCGAGCGGGGTGCCGTAACGTTCCGCCTGCTGGAGCGCCAGGCAGACCGACTTGACGCCCTCGAGCCCGGTTCGCCGCGCCAAGTTCTCATAGGCGACCTTGCGATCCTGCAGATAGGACAGCTCGGCCGTGGTCAGGGTGAACTCCTCCGACAGCGCGATCGACTGGCCGACGATTTCGGTGGCGACTTTCCGGAACGCCATTTCAACCGACATGCCGGATTCGATACAGATCAGCAGCAGATCGAGCGCGTCGGGAAAGGCGCGCTTGATCGAGAGTTGGCGCTTGGAGATCGCATTCCTGAGGAACAGCATCGGCGCCTGGAGGCCGAGATAGGCCGCGCCGACGCAGATGCCGATCTTGACCGGCATCGGCTTATCCATGTGTGCGATCAGGAACACGTAGACGACCGCGCCGACGAACAGCACGATCGGAGCCACCATGCGGGCAAACAGGAAGGTGACATAGGGCGCATGGCCTCGATAGCCCGCCATGATGAGCTTGTCCCGCGCAGCCTCCTGCGCGAGCCATTTGGTGAGGTTGAAGTCCTCGACCACCCTCGAGACGAGCTGTTTCGGCGTCTGGCGCAGCGTGACCTTCTCGTTCTTGTTGAGGCGTTCGCGCTCGCGCTGCCGGATTCGCTCACGCTCGCTCGCCACCGCCTTCATGCGCTTCGAAAGACCTTCGCCGGCGAACAGCGGCATCACCAGTGTATAGACGGTCGCGCTGGCGGCGATGGCCGCAAGCAGCATGGTCATGAAGTGGACGTCGTGCAGCTTCGTGACGAGTAGGTCGACCATACGGCACCATCAGAAATCGAAGTTGATCATCTTCTTCATCACCAGGATGCCGATCGACATCCAGACGACGCAGGCGACCAGCATCAGCTGGCCGGTGGGATGAGTCCACAGCAGCGAGATGTATTGCGGCGTCGAGAGATAGACGAGGAACATGACGATCGGCGGCAGCGAGCCGATGATGCCGGCCGAGGCCTTGGCCTCCATCGACATCGCCTGGATCTTCTCTTTCATCTTCTTGCGGTCGCGCAGCACCTTGGAGAGGTTGCCGAGCGCTTCGGAGAGGTTGCCGCCCGACTTCTGCTGAATCGACACCACGATACCGAAGAAATTGGCTTCCGGCAGCGGCATGCGATCATAGAGCCGCGTGCAGGCCTCGCCGAGCGGCATGCCGATCGCCTGCGTCTCGATAATCTGGAGGAATTCGCTGCGCAGCGGTTCCGGCGCATCGGCCGCGACGACTTTGATCGATTCGAACAGCGGCAGGCCAGCCTTGATGCCGCGGACGATGACATCGACCGCATCTGGCAGCGCCTTCAGGAACTTCGCTTCGCGTCGATTCTTCAGATAACCCAGCGCCCAGCGCGGCAGGCCGAAGCCGCCAGCGAAGGCGAGGCCGGCGGCACCGAGCAGGCCGCCTCCGCCCAGTAGAACGCCCGCGAAAAACGCACCCGCCACGACAGCGGACACGATCCAGAATTTCTGCGGTGTCCAGTCGAGGCCTGCCTGTGACAGGCGGACGCTGAGTGGCACGCTCTTTTCCTGCTGGCGCCGCGCCTCGAGATCCTTGAGCGAGGTCTCGACCTGCTCGCGGCGCGATCGCTGACTCTTTTCAGCCTGCTTGGCCGCAGGCGCGTCGGCGCGCGCGATCGACGCACGGCGGCCTTCCGCCTTCCGCTCACCGGACAGGAGCGGATAGAGGAATACCCAGGCGATGCCGCCGACGGCAGCGGTGGCGAGGAAGGCGAGGGCGAGGACCTGCATGTTCATGGCTGCGCCGATCCCATCATGTCGTCGGCGCGACTTCAGCCGCGTCGAGCGCTGCGGCAAGGCGTTTTTCGTCGCCGTAATAGCGGGCGCGCTCCCAGAACTTCGGGCGTCCGATGCCGGTCGAGCGATGCCGGCCGATGATCTTGCCGTTGGCGTCCTCTCCGACCATGTCGTAGAGGAAGATGTCCTGGGTGATGATGGTGTCGCCTTCCATGCCCATCACCTCGGTGATGTGGGTGATGCGGCGCGAGCCGTCGCGCAGGCGTGCGGCCTGGACGATGACGTCGATCGAGGCGCAGATCATCTCGCGAATGGTGCGCGACGGAAGGGAAAACCCACCCATCGTGATCATGGATTCGCAGCGCGAAAGGGCCTCGCGCGGGTTGTTGGCGTGCAGCGTGCCCATCGAGCCGTCATGGCCCGTGTTCATGGCCTGGAGCAGGTCGAACGCCTCGGGTCCGCGGACCTCGCCGACGATGATGCGTTCGGGGCGCATACGCAGGCAGTTGCGTACCAGCTCGCGCATGGTGACCTGTCCCTCACCCTCGATGTTGGGCGGTCGGGTTTCCAGCCGCACCACGTGGGGCTGCTGGAGCTGGAGCTCGGCGGCGTCCTCGCATGTGATGACGCGTTCGTCGTGCTCGATATAGTTGGTCAGGCAGTTGAGCAGTGTGGTCTTGCCCGAGCCGGTACCGCCGGAGATCAACACGTTGCAGCGGACGCGGCCGATGATCTGGAGGATCTCGGCGCCCTCCGGCGAGATCGCGCCGAACTTGACCAGCTGATCGAGCGTCAGCTTGTCCTTCTTGAATTTTCGAATGGTGAGCGTGGGCCCGTCAATCGACAGCGGCGGCACGATGGCGTTGACGCGGGAGCCGTCGGCGAGGCGCGCGTCGCAGATCGGCGAGGATTCGTCGACGCGCCGGCCGACCTGGCTGACGATGCGCTGGCAGATGTTGAGGAGCTGCTGGTTGTCGCGGAAGCGGATGCCGGTGCGCTGGATCTTGCCGGCGACTTCGATGTAGACGGTGTTGGCGCCGTTGACCATGATGTCGGCGATGTCGTCGCGCGACAGCAGGGGTTCGAGCGGACCGTAGCCGAGAACGTCGTTGCAGATGTCGTCGAGCAGCTCTTCCTGCTCGGCGATCGACATCACGATGTTCTTGATCGCGATGATCTCGTTGACGATGTCGCGGATTTCCTCGCGCGCGGATTCGGAGTCCAGTTTGGCGAGCTGGGCGAGGTCGATGGCCTCGATCAGCGCGCCGAAGATGGTTGCCTTGACCTCGTAGTAATTGTCCGAGCGGCGGGATTCCATGGACGGCGCAGGCTTTGCCGGGGCGAGCGGCGGCGAGGCGATGGCCGGTGGGGGCGGCGCGCGCGACACCGCGGGCGCCGGAGCCTGGACAGGCTCTGGCGACACGGCGCCGGGCTTGGGAGCCCGAGTATCGGTGTCTGTTCCGCTACGCTTACCGAACACTTAACAACTCCATGCGGCGGCTTATCTTCCCCGCAACTTGTCAATCAGGGGTGAAAGCAGGGACGACTTTTGCTTCTTCGTCTCGCTGCGGCCGGTCAGGCGCTGGGCGATCTGAAGGAACATCTCGATCGATTTGTGGTTGGCCGAGATCTCCGCGATCATCTGGCCGTTGTTGGCCGCGGAGCCGAATATCTGCGGCTCGAACGGGATCGAGACGACCGGCTGGCTCTCGATCGCCTTGGCGAACTCCGCGGCGGCGATTTCGGGCCGTTTCGGGACGCCGACCTGGTTCAGGCAGTAGAGCGGCGGCCGGTCGTTGGGCCGCGAGGCCTTCAGGAGGTCGAACAGGTTCTTGGTGTTGCGCAAATTGGCTAGGTCGGGCGCGGCCACGATCAGGATGTCGTCCGCCCCGATCAGGGCGCGCTTGGTCCAGCCCGACCATTGGTGCGGAACATCGAGCACAATGCAGGGCATGGTGGAACGCAACGTGTCGAACACGGCGTCGAAGGCGTCGGTGCCGAAATCATACACCCGGTCGAGCGTCGCGGGCGCCGCCAACAGGCTGAGATGATCGGTGCATTTCGACAGCAGGCGGTCAATGAAGGCGGTATCGACCCGATCCGGCGAGAACACGGCGTCCGCAATACCTTGCGGCGGGTCCTGGTTGTAGTCGAGCCCAGCGGTGCCGAAGGCAAGGTCGAGATCCGCAACGACCGCGTCCATCGCGAGATCGCGCGCGATCGCCCAGGCGACGTTGTGGGAGATGGTGGACGCGCCGACGCCGCCCTTGGCGCCGACCACTGCGATGATACGGCCGACTGCCTTGGCTTCCGGCGCCGAGAACAGGTTGCAGATCGAGCGTACGACGTCGATCGCGCCGACTGGCGCGAGCACATAGTCGCTGACGCCGCGGCGCACCAGCTCGCGATAGAGCGTGACGTCGTTGATGCGGCCGATCACGACCACGCGGGTGCCGGCGTCGCAGACCGTGGCGAGATGGTCGAGCCCGCCCAAAAGGTCGTTGCGGCCATCGCTCTCGAGTACGATCACATTCGGCGTGGGAGCCGAGCGGTAGGCTTCGATCGCGGCCGCCATGCCGCCCATCTGGATCTTCAGATGGGCCTTGCCGAGGCGGCGGTCCTCGCCGGCCGACTGCACTGCGGCTGCTGTTTCCACTGTCTCGCAGAAGGCCTGGACCGACACGCGCGGCGCGGGCGCAATATGCTCCTCGACCGGGGGAGGCGCATCCGGCTGCTCTTCTTGAGTCTGGCGAGCGTAGCTGATCATTTGCCGGTATCGCTGAGTTTGGCCTTGTCGGCTTCAGGATAGGTGGTCGCCGTCGTCATTCCCCTGCGATACTTCTCGAAGGTCGTGGTGCGACGCGCCGTGTAGGACGGAGTTTCAGGCCGCGGCTGCTCGAGGTCCGACGGATTGTCGACCATCGCAGCGAGGTTGCGCTGCGAGGCGCAGCCGTAATTGTAGTAGTCCTTGTTCTCGAACCAGCTCTTGTTCTTCATCGAGGGGCCGATGTCCTCCGGCCAAAGTCCACAGGGACCCGCGACCGCGGCGATCTTGGAATAGGTGAGCCGGATCGGTGGCAGGAAACGCTTGTCTTCCGGCTGGTAGGGGCGAACGCTGACGCCGCGCGGTGGAACACCTGCCGCCGCCAGCATCGCCTGGATTTCGCGCATCGTGTCTGCGACCGGACGCGCGTTGGGCGTGCCCGATGGCGCGTCGATACGGATGGCGCCGGTACCCTCGTGCAACCAGGCCGATGCGACGCCCATCACGTCAGCGCGCTGGGCCGCGGTCAGCCCGCCGCGGGCGTGGCCGACGAAGACGACGATCGAGCGGTTCTGCTCCTCGATCGCGATCGGGTGACGCTGCTTGTAGTCGTCGGGAATCGAGGCGGTGGTCACCTCGTCGTGCTGGCAGCCGCCGAGTGCAAGCGCGATACCGACAAGCACGCCACCGAAGCCGATGGCGCGTTTGCGAATCTGGGGTGGTCTTGTGATCATAACTTGGTCCCCGTTCCGCATCAGTCGGTGATGAAGCCGTATGTGCCGCGGTAGTTCTTGGCTGACTCGGCTTTGCCGGGCACGCCGTAGATGCGGTTGATGTTGCCGATCAGCTCGGCCTGCGGATCTGCGGGTGCGGCGAAGCCGTCATCCGGCCGCGACAGGTCCTTCGGCGCCACCGCGCGAACGACATAGGGCGTCACGATCACGACCAGCTCGGTAGTGTTGTTGACGAAGTCGCGGCTGCGGAACAGCGTGCCGAGGATCGGGAGCTGCATCAGTCCCGGCAGTCCGCTGACCGCCTGCTTGGTCTGCTGCTGGATCAGGCCGGCCATCGCCATCGCGCCGCCGGAGGGAATTTCCAGCGAGGTCTCCGCACGGCGGGTCTTGATCGAGGGCACCGTCAGCGAGTTCACCGACGTCGAGGTGACGGCCTGAGACAGCGTGATCGCATTCTCGTTCGACAGCTCCGAGACCTCGGTCATCACGCGCAGGCTGATCTTGCCCTCGCTCAGCACCACGGGGGTGAAGTTGAGCGAGATACCGAACTTCTTGAAGCTGATCTGGGTGGTACAGACATGCGTCGTGGGATCGCACGAATAGCCTGCCGGGACCGGGAATTCACCGCCGGCGAGGAATGTCGCCGACTCGCCCGAGATCGCGGTCAGGTTCGGCTCGGCCAGCGTCCGGATCACGCCTGCGGTTTCCATCGCGCGCAGGGTCGCCTGCACCGACGGCGTCGCGCCGAACTTCGTAGTCAGTGAGTTACCATCCACCAGGTTCTTGCCGAGAGCCGTGAAGGGGTTCGAGTTGGTGAAGCTCACCACCGACGTGCCGTAGTTCAGGTTCGCGGTGAGGTCGATGCCGAGCTGCTTGACCACGGTGCGCGCAACCTCGGCGACCGTCACCTTCAGCATGACCTGGTCGCGGCCGCGGACCACGATCGAATTCACCACCTTGTCGATGCCGCCGGTGAGGCGCACGGCGAGATCGTTGGCCTGCTGTGCTTCCAGCGGATTCGCCGCCGTGCCGGTCAGGACGACGCCGTCGCCGAGCCCGTCGATCTGGATGTCGGAGTTGGGCAGGACCTGCTTCAGCGCGGCCCGAAGGCCGTTGAGGTCGCGCTTGACCGCGATGTCATAGGCCGCGATCTGCTGGCCGGCGGAGTCGAAGAACACGATGTTGGTCTGACCGACCGAGGCGCCGATGATGTAGGCGCGCTGCGATGACCGGACCACCGCATTGGCGATCTTGGGATCGGCGACAAGCACGTCCTTGATGTCGCGCGGCAGGTCGATCACGATCGACTTGCCGACGCCGAGCGAGAGGAAGCGCGCGTTCATCTGGCCGTCGGCGGCCGCGACCTGCGCAACGGGGCGGTAGTCGGCGGCGGCCAACGGGGTGAGCGTCAGCGCGAAGACGGCCGAAAACGACAGGGCGCGGACCACGGAGGTCCGCATCGTTGCCAAATCTGCCCCGCATTTCATATCGACAGTCCTCATTGTGCCTTCGCCGTCGAGCTTGAGATTCCGTAGCGAATGATGGAAACGCTATCGCGCTTCCGCGCGGAGTCATCGAGCGTGATCTCGCTCATCATGACGTCGACGATGCTGCGCAGCGCCAGCGACAGCGTGCCGCTCTGCCGGGCCGCGGATAGCGTCGCGGTCTGGGCGGGATTGAGCTCGAGGGTGACGGTCTTGCCGATCACCGCGTTCTGGCCGTCCTTCTCCTTCGGCGCCTGGTCGATCGCCAGCACGCGGACATTGGCCAGGATGATCTCGGACGTCACGATGTCCTGGGCGGCGGCGCTCTGGTCGGGATTCTTGAGGCGGCGTGTCAGAAGCACGTCGACGCGATCGTTCGGCAGGATGAAGCCGCCGGCGCCGGTCTCCGGCGAGATTTCGGTCGAGATGGCGCGCATGCCAGTCGGCAGGATCGCGGCCATGAAGCCGGAGCCCTCGGCCTTGACCAGCTTCTGGTCGCGGATCGGTTCACCCTGGATGAAGGGGGCGCGCGCAATCGAGCCGGTGACCTGGGTCACGCCCTCGGGACGCTCGTTGCGGCGGATGAAGGTGGCGCTGGCGGTCGCAGCCGGCCAAGTCTGCCATTGCACGTCTTCCGGCTTCACGGTCTGGCCGAGGCCGATGTCGTTCTTGGCCACCAGGACGTCGACGGTCGGAAGCTGCGCGACCGGAGCCGCCGGTGGCGGCGCAGTGTCCGAGCCGCTCGCCAGGTACGCGGCGGCACCGCCGGCGCAGATGGCGACCGCCAGGACGACAATGCGTGCCCTATTCATACGCTTCACTTTCCAACAAAACGCCGCGACGCTGACGCCGCCGTAATCGGCAGTTGACCAGCTATTCGTCAAAGCATGGTTAATGAGGCGTATCTAAATCGCCTTAACGCCGGGTTTACCCGGTGTGTTCAGCGCAGTGCGAGATGGGCGAGGTCGATCGCCTTCACCCATTCGGTCTCCGGGTAGACCATCAGCGCGCCAAGCGTGAGCGCGATGCCATAGGGAATCCCGCTCTCCTTGGCGTGCAGCCGTGCAAGCCAAGCCTGGCCCGCGAGTCCGTAAGGCAGCGGCCATTGCCGGAACTGGAGCAGGAGCAGCGTCAGCGCTCCGCCGAACAGCGAAGCGTAGAGCAGGAAATCCATCAATTGTGCGAAGCCGAACCAGAGCGCAACGGAAGCTGCGATCTTGGCGTCCCCGCCGCCCATCCAGCCCATCGCAAAGCAGGTGAAGGCCACGGCCAGGAGCAACGCGCCGGCGCCGACATGGGTCAGCATCTCGTAAGGTGCCATGCCACCGGCAAGAGCGAGCACGAAGAAGCCGGCGACCAGCGCCAGCGACACGCGGTTCGAGATGGTCATCGTGAAGAGATCGCTGGCGGCGGCGAATGCCATCAAGGCCGGGAAGAGCAGAAGGCGCGCAAGGTCGAGGATCATGGGCTGCGTCTTGAGCCTGGGTTCGTCGCGGGATCGAAGCGTCGCCGCATGCTAGCCGGCAGTGCTAAACAAACCGAAAACGGAGGCCGCGGCTTTGAGTCCGGGAAGCCGCCGATGGCCCGCTCACCACACGCTGGCAATGCGCAACGCGATGGCGGCCATCGCAACCAGCAGCGCGAGGCAAACCCAATAGGCCGGCGTCTCGGTCGACGCCGTCTCGCTGGCCGCAACCGCGGCATCGGTTCTGTACTTGCGCAACGCCACTGGAACTCGCCGTACTCAAAAAAACAAAGGCCCCGGAGATCCGGGGCTTTTGCCATCGTCGGTCGGTCGCTTACTTCAGCGAAGAGCTGATCGAGCCGAACTTGGTGTTCAGCGAGGTGCCGAGACTGTTGACGACTGTGATGATGGCCAGCGCGATGCCGGCGGCGATCAGGCCGTATTCGATGGCGGTGGCGCCGGATTCATCCTTCGCGAAACGTGCAATCAGGTTCTTCATGAACTAAACTCCATCGGGGGTTGGATCGCCTCGTTCGGCGCTGTGATTGACGCGATGACCATGTGAGCCGAGCTCTTTCGGTAGAGTTAATTCGATCGCGCAAACCCGTTTCCTGCCCGATGCTTTTGCCCAGAGTGAATTTCGCCTTAAGGCGGTTGTTGAATTTCGTTCGGGCTCCAAATGCAGCGCAATCGCGGCCGACTTCACCCTCCCTTAAATTTCGCGGAGTAGGCCTAGGCGGGATCAGGATCCGGAAGAGAGGCGACGATGTCGAGCTTACCCATGCAGGTCGCCCTGATGCTCGGCGAGACCATCGAGAAGGTGATCCCCGTCACCTTCGTGCTTGCGGCGGTCTTCACCGTGCTCGAGCATTTCTGGGCGTGCAATCCCGGCGCGCCGTGGTGGCGCAAGCGCGAGATCATCACCGATATCTGCTACTGGTTCTTCGTTCCGGTGTTCGCCCGCACCATGCGGATCGGCCTCCTGATCGTCGGTGCCGGCGCCGTCTTCAACATCCACGATGCCGACGAACTCATCGCCTTCTACGACAATGGCCATGGCCCGCTGGCGCAATTGCCACTGTGGCTGCAGGCCATCCTGTTCGTGGTGCTGTCTGATTTCATGCTGTACTGGCTGCATCGGCTGTTCCACGGCGGCGGGTTCTGGAAGTACCACGCCATCCATCATTCGTCGGAAGAGATCGGATGGATCTCCGCGGCCCGTTTCCATCCCGTCAATCTCATGCTCGGGACGATCAGCGTCGACGTCGTGTTGCTGATGGCCGGCGTTTCCCCCAACGTCATGATCTGGGTCGGCCCGTTCACCACCTTCCATTCGGCCTTCGTGCACGCCAACCTGAACTGGACCTTCGGGCCGTTCAAATATGTGCTGGCGACGCCGGTGTTCCACCGCTGGCACCACACAGGGCTCGAAGTGGGCGGCGACACCAATTTCGCCGGGACGTTCCCGATCTGGGATGTGCTGTTCGGCACCTTCCGGATGCCGATGGGCGAACTGCCGAAGGATTACGGCAAGGACGAAGCGACCATGCCGAAGGAGATCGCCGGCCAGCTCGCCTATCCGTTCCGCCAGTAGCCGGCCTCCTGAGGCAGCAAAACGCCAGTCCGTTCAAACAATAGTCGGCGAATTTGCGGAACGTTCACGAATTAAGGGCAGGTTAGCCGGGTCGGGCACCGGCTCCGCTGTATCTGGTCGCTTCTGCCGGTTTGTGACGTCCCGGGGGTAAGAGTATGCGTAAAGAGTTGCTGCGCCGCCATGCGCGCGTTTGTCTTCTGGTTGCGGCCGCGGTGCTGGCATTGCCGGCTGCCGGCCTTGCCGAGCCCACTGCCGACACCATCGCCGTCAATGTCGACCAGGCCAAGCTGGTCCGGCTCCCCGGCAAGGTGGCGACCATCGTGGTCGGCAATCCCCTCATCGCCGACGTCACGCTCCAGCCTGGCGGCATGATCGTCGTGACCGGGAAGGGCTACGGTGCCACCAACTTCATCGCGCTCGACCGGGGCGGCGAGATCCTGGTCGACCGCCAGATCCAGGTCGAAGGTCCGAGCGACCGGCTCGTCACCGTCTACCGCGGGATCGAGCGCGAGTCCTATAGCTGCATGCCGGTCTGCCAGCGCCGCGTGACGCTGGGTGACAGCGACACCTATTTCAACAACACGATGAGCCAAGCCGGTTCGCTGAGCAGCAGTGCCAGCGGCGGTGCCGGCGCGGGCGCCAAACCCAACTAGACTAAGCAGGGCCAGTTGGCGGGTTGGCCCGGACAGGATCGTCTGATCCTGTAGAGCGCGCAGGCTTCCTTCGGACATGAAAAAAAGGCCGTGCATTTTGCACGGCCTTTTCCTTTGGCTCGTTCGCCAGAACCGATACGGGCCGAAGGCCCGCAGGCTCAACCTGCGGCGCGGAGGTTGTCCGCTGCCGACTTGCCGGAACGGCGGTCGGCCACGATCTCGTAGGAGATCTTCTGGCCTTCGCGCAGCGAGCCGAGGCCGGCGCGCTCGACGGCGCTGATGTGTACGAAAACGTCTTGGCCGCCGTCGTCGGGCTGGATGAAGCCGAAGCCCTTGGTCGCGTTAAACCACTTCACGGTTCCCATGCTCATGGGGTAGTCCCTTCTCAGATCACACAATGTCAAAGCCCGCTCGCGCGGGCAGGTTAGATCGAATTTTTGGAAGGGTCGTCAGCGTGTCTGAACCGGCTGTACCGGTGGATGCTAATGTCGTCCGGCCGAAAATCGATTAGTTCATTTTATTGGATTTAGGGCCCCAAAACAATCCTGACGTGCACGATTTTTTGATCCGCCGTGCGCGCACGGCGGATCAGAATACAGGCCGGAATTTAGTTCCGTGCTCGCGCGCGGATGGGCCGTTTAGCGGCGACGGAACTGGCCACCGCGCTGCCCGGGACGGGGAGGTCCGCCCACTCCACTGGGACGCTCGTCCTTGTGACGGAAAATCAGTCGGCCCTTCTCGAGGTCATAGGGCGACATCTCCACGGTCACGCGGTCACCCGCCAGCGTCTTGATGCGGTTCTTCTTCATCTTGCCGGCGGTGTAAGCAACGATCTCGTGTCCGGCGTCGAGTTGCACGCGGTAGCGCGCGTCGGGGAGGATTTCGGTGACCAGTCCTTCGAACTGGATCAGCTCTTCCTTAGCCATGAATATCTCCAGGTCGTGGACGGCTAGTGCGATTGGGGTTTGCGGTTCGGTTGGGCAGTCGGCCGACTCTCACGGCGCAAAAAGGCCACGCCTTATATCCCATCAGGCGCCCCGGCGCTATGCGCGGAACGCTGTTCGGAACGGTCGGTTTGCGAGGAGTGCATCTTGCCACCGGGGCGGCGGCGAGATCCCTTCGAGGCCTTCGGAGCACTGCCGGGCCGTGCATCGGCATGCCGAGCTTCACCGGGCCGTCCGTCGCCCTGCTTGCCGGCGCCATGGCGGCGTCCGTCGGCATGCCGTTCGTCGGTACGACGTCCGTCACCATGGCGTCCTTCACCATGCCTTGCGCCTTGCGGACGCTGGCCCGGGCGGCCGCTTGGCCGGCCCTGTCGTTGCTGCGCCGGGGGAGGACCCGCGTCGCGGCGGCCGGCGTCGGTGCGGAGATCCTCACGCGGCAGTGCGACCTTGATCAGCCGCTCGATATCGCGGAGATAGGCAAGCTCCTCGCCACCTGCGACCAGAGAGATCGCGGTTCCTTCGGCGCCGGCGCGTGCGGTGCGGCCGATGCGGTGCACATAGGTCTCGGGCACGTTGGGCAGGTCGAAATTGATGACGTGGGTGATGCCGTCGACATCGATGCCGCGGGCGGCAATGTCGGTGGCGACCAGGGTGCGGATATCGCCGGAGCGGAACTGGGCGAGCGTGCGCTCGCGATGGTTCTGCGACTTGTTGCCGTGGATGGCGCTGGCGGGAATGCCGGCCTTCTCGAGCGTCTTCACGACCTTGTCGGCGCCGTGCTTGGTGCGGGTAAAGACCAGCGCGCGGTTCACCGGCTCCTGCTTCAACAGCTGGGCGAGGAACGCCGGCTTGGCGGAGAAGTCGACCTGGATAATGCGCTGCTGGATCCGCTCCACGGTCGATGAGACCGGAGTCACCGCGACGCGGGCGGGGTCGCGCAGCATGGCGTCGGCGAGCTCGGCGATGTCCTTCGGCATGGTGGCCGAGAAGAACAGCGTCTGCCGCTTGATCGGCAGCTTGGCAACGATTTTGCGGATGTCGTTGATGAAGCCCATGTCGAGCATGCGGTCAGCTTCGTCGAGCACCAGGAATTCGACGCTTGAAAGCTTCAGCCCGTTGCTCTGCACGAGGTCGAGCAGGCGACCGGGCGTGGCGACCAGCACGTCGACGCCCTGCATCAGGGAGCGGACCTGGCGGCCCATCGGCACGCCGCCGATGGCGAGCGTCGAGGACAGGCGGATGTGACGGCCATAGGCGTTGAAACTGTCGAGGATCTGGCCTGACAGCTCGCGGGTCGGCGAGAGCACCAGGACGCGGCAGGTCTTGGGCTGCGGCTTGATGCGGTTCTCGAGCAGGCGGTGCAGGATCGGCAGCGCGAAGGACGCGGTCTTGCCGGTTCCGGTCTGGGCGATGCCGACGACGTCCCGGCCGGTCAGCGCCGTGGGAATGGTCTGGGCCTGGATGGGGGTGGGGGTGACGTATTTCTCTTCGGCGAGAGCACGGGCGAGGGGTTCGGCGAGGCCGAAGTCCTGAAACGAATTCAAAAGATGGGTTCTTTCCATGTCAAAAGCGGGCAGCCGGCGCATTCAGCGCGGCGCGCGCAGAAGGGTGTCGAGAAGACACCTGCGTGTTTGGGGTGTCGGATGGCTGGGAGATATGGGGCAAGCCAGACGCCCGGAGGGGCCTAAGAACACGCGGCTCGCAACGACCCCCTGATTCGAAAGAGGTCTCGTAAAGTCATATGGAACATCGAGGAGGCGCTTTCAAGGCGCGTCTGCGCCAAAGGGCGATTGCAGTGCAAAAATAGTTATGCTGGAAAATTAGACATAGACAACATTTTGCTCAAAAAACGAGCTGACTGCCACATTGGCATACATTTTATTAGTCTAATTTTTAGGCAATCGGCTCGTGGCGAAACTTGGATGGCGGTAAAATTGTTTATTCTGACCAATAGGTTGGCATGTGCTCAGCCCATGGCATGGTTCTTGCGATTCCGTTAATCGCAGGCGGCCTTGGGGCCGTTTCGCAGCGTCTTTTTTCACGTCTGCGTCAGGGAGATGATACAATCATGCTTACCAAATCCACTCACGATATAGCGGCTTCATTTAGCCGCCGCGGTCTTCTCGCCGCGACAGCCGGACTGATGCTTGGTCTGGCTACCATTTCCGGTGCAAAAGCCGCGGACGACACCATCAAGGTCGGTGTCCTTCACTCTCTCTCCGGCACCATGGCCATCAGCGAAACCACGCTGAAGGACACCATCCTCTTCCTGATCGACGAGCAGAACAAGAAGGGCGGCGTGCTCGGCAAGAAGCTCGAAGCCGTTGTCGTCGACCCCGCTTCGAACTGGCCGCTGTTCGCCGAGAAGGCCCGCGAGCTGATCACCAAGGACAAGGTCGCGGTCGTGTTCGGCTGCTGGACCTCGGTGTCGCGCAAGTCGGTGCTCCCGGTATTCAAGGAGCTGAACAACATCCTGTTCTACCCCGTGCAGTACGAGGGCGAAGAGTCCGAGCGTAACGTGTTCTACACGGGTGCTGCGCCGAACCAGCAGGCGATCCCCGCCGTCGACTATCTGATGAAGGACGAGAAGGTGAAGCGCTGGGTGCTCGCGGGCACCGACTACGTCTATCCGCGCACCACCAACAAGATCCTGGAAGCCTATCTGAAGTCGAAGGGTGTCGCCCAGGAAGACATCATGATCAACTACACGCCGTTCGGTCATTCCGACTGGCAGACGATCGTGGCGGACATCAAGAAGTTCGGCTCGGCCGGCAAGAAGACCGCGGTGGTTTCGACCATCAACGGCGACGCCAACGTTCCCTTCTACAAGGAGCTCGGCAACCAGGGCATCAAGGCGAAGGACATCCCGGTCGTGGCGTTCTCGGTGGGTGAGGAAGAGCTCGCCGGCATCGACACCAAGCCGCTGCTCGGCCATCTGGCCGCCTGGAACTACTTCCAGTCGATCAAGTCGCCGGAGAACGAGAAGTTCATCAAGGCGTGGCAGGCCTACACCAAGAATCCGAAGCGCGTGACCAACGATCCGATGGAAGCGCACGTGATCGGCTTCGACATGTGGGTCAAGGCGGTCGAGAAGGTGAAGTCCACCGATCCCGACAAGGTCATCGACGCTCTCCCCGGCATCGAAGCCAAGAACCTGACCGGCGGCACCTCCAAGATGCTTCCGAACCACCACATCACCAAGCCGGTGTTCATCGGCGAGATCAAGGCGAACGGTCAGTTCGACGTGGTCTGGAAGACCCCGGGCCTCGTGGCCGGCGACGCCTGGTCGAAGGAGCTCGAGGGCTCCAAGGACCTGATCGGCGACTGGGTCGGCAAGAAGTGCGGCAACTTCAACACCAAGACCAACAAGTGCCTCGGCTCGGGTTCCTGATCCGGATCTGACGTTCGACTGCAAGACGGAGAAGGCGGCTATCCCGCCGCCTTCTCCACCATTTTCTGCCGGGGTCATTCACAGTGCCAGCCAATTTGCCCGCCCGTCTCGGTTCGCTCCTGCTCTCGTTATTTTTGATTGCGTTCGCGCTGCCGGCCTTCGCCGGTCCATTCGAGGATGCGGTCGCCAAATTTGCCAACGATGATTATTCCGACACGGAAGAGGCGATCGGCGTGGTCGCGAGCAGCGGCAATCCGCTGGCCTTCCCCATCATCAGCGCGCTCCAGGACGGCCGGCTCATGGCCGATCTCGACAGCAAGAAGGTTTACATCACCGGCGCCGACGGCAAGTCGATCGACGCCGCGACCGGCCAGCCCGTCACCAGCGTTCCCGACAGCGCGAGCGCGGTCCGCCTCAACAACCGCCTGCGCCGCAGCGTCGACGCTGCGATCGGCGGCCTGACGCTCCAGTCTCCGGACATCGGGACGCGGTTGCAGGCCGCGCAATCCGTCTTCAAGTCGCACGAGGAGACGGCTCTCGATGCGGTCGACGGCGCGCTCGCCAAGGAGACCAACAAATCCGTCAAGGCCGCGCTCGGTGACGCCCGTGCGGCGATCCTGCTGTTCAAGTCGGACGCTACCGAGGTCGAGAAGCTCGAAGCGGTCGCCACGCTCAAGGCGCGCGGCGACCAGGAGGCGATGGCCCTGCTCACCGGCATGGGCGACCAGCCGGCCTCGGTGACGAAGGCCGCCGCAAGCGCGATCGGCTCGATCCAGAGCTCGCTTGCGGTCTGGTCCACGGTTCAAAACGCCTGGTACGGCCTCTCGCTCGGCTCGGTGCTGCTGCTCGCCGCGATCGGTCTCGCCATCACTTTCGGCGTCATGGGCGTCATCAACATGGCGCATGGTGAGATGGTGATGATCGGCGCCTACACCACCTTCGTGGTGCAGGAGGTGATTCGCACCCGCTATCCCGGCCTGTTCGACTATTCGCTGCTGATCGCCGTGCCGCTCGCCTTTCTCGTCGCCGGTGCGCTCGGTGTCGTGATCGAGCGCAGCATCATCCGCTTCCTCTACGGTCGTCCGCTGGAAACGCTGCTCGCGACCTGGGGCCTGTCGCTGGTGCTTCAGCAGGCGGTGCGCACCATGTTCGGCCCGACCAATCGCGAGGTCGGCAACCCCTCCTGGATGAGCGGCGCGTTCGAGCTAGGCCAGATCACCATCACCTATAATAGGCTCTGGATCCTCGTCTTCACGCTCGCGGTGTTCGCGATCCTGCTCGCGATGCTGCGCTACACCGCGCTTGGCCTCGAGATGCGCGCGGTGACCCAGAACCGCCGCATGGCCGCCTCGATGGGCATCGCCACCTCCCGCGTCGATGCGCTGACCTTCGGTCTCGGCTCGGGCATTGCCGGCATCGCCGGCGTCGCGCTGTCGCAGATCGACAATGTCAGCCCCAATCTCGGCCAGAGCTACATCATCGACAGCTTCATGGTCGTGGTGTTCGGCGGCGTCGGCAATCTCTGGGGCACGCTGGTCGGCGCCTTCACGCTCGGCATCGCCAACAAGTTCCTGGAACCCGTTGCCGGCGCCGTGCTCGGCAAGATCGCGATCCTGGTTCTCATCATCCTGTTCATTCAAAAGCGCCCGCGCGGGCTGTTCGCGCTCAAGGGCCGTGCGGTGGAAGCATGACCCCTCACATGCTGACGCGATCGCTGGACCGCGGCGCGACGATCTTCCTCGCCGTCGTCGCGGCCTGCGGAATTCTCATCCCGCTGTCCAACCTGCTGCTGCCCGCGGGCTCGTTCCTGCAGGTGCCGACCTATCTGGTCGCGCTCTGGGGCAAATATGTCTGCTACGCGATCCTGGCGCTCGCGATCGACCTGATCTGGGGCTATTGCGGCATCCTCTCGCTCGGCCACGGCGCCTTCTTCGCGCTCGGCGGCTACGCGATGGGCATGTACCTGATGCGGCAGATCGGAACCCGCGGCGTCTACGGCAATCCGATCCTGCCCGACTTCATGGTGTTCCTGAACTATTCGAGGCTACCCTGGTACTGGTACGGCTTCGACATGTTCTGGTTTGCAGCGCTGATGGTGCTGGTCGTGCCCGGCCTGCTTGCCTTCTGCTTCGGCTGGCTCGCGTTCCGCTCCCGCGTCACCGGCGTCTATCTGTCGATCATCACGCAGGCGATGACCTATGCGCTGCTGCTCGCCTTCTTCCGCAACGATTTCGGCTTCGGCGGCAACAACGGCCTGACCGATTTCAAGGACATTCTGGGCTTCAACGTGCAGGCCGAGGGCACCCGCGCCGCGCTGTTCGCGCTGAGCTGTCTGGCGCTGATTGTCGCGTTCCTGATCTGCCGCTCCGTCGTGTCCTCAAAGCTCGGCAAGGTGCTGATCGCAATCCGCGACGCGGAATCGCGCAGCCGGTTTCTTGGTTATCGCGTCGAATCCTACAAGCTGTTCGTGTTCACGCTCTCGGCCTGCATGGCCGGTGTCGCCGGCGCGCTCTATGTGCCGCAGGTCGGCATCATCAATCCATCCGAATTCGCGCCGGGCAATTCGATCGAGGCGGTGATCTGGGTGGCGGTCGGCGGCCGCGGTACGCTGATCGGCGCGGCGCTCGGCGCCGTCGTCGTCAACTACGCCAAGACGTTCTTCACCTCGGGTATGCTGGCGCCCTACTGGTTGTTCATGCTGGGCGCGCTGTTCATCCTGGTGACGCTGCTGCTGCCGAAGGGAATCGTCGGCACCTTCAATGCATGGTGGGACCAGTCGAAGGAAAGGCGCGCCGCGACCTCGGCGAGCGCCGCGGCCGAAGACGGCGTCACCGAACCGAAGATGGCGGAGTAGGCGGTAATGAACGTCATGGACACCCGCGCAACTTCCGCGATGCTCTATCTCGACGGCGTGCACGTCTCGTTCGACGGCTTTCATGCCATCAACAATCTGTCGCTGACGCTCGAGCCCGGCGAGATGCGGGCCATCATCGGCCCGAACGGTGCCGGCAAGACCACGATGATGGACATCATCACCGGAAAGACCAAGCCGGACGAGGGCACGGTGCTGTTCGACGGCGTCACCGACCTGACGCGGCTCGACGAGACCCGCATCGCCGAGCTCGGCATCGGCCGCAAATTCCAGAAGCCGACTGTGTTCGAGAGCCAGACCGTGCAGGACAACCTCCTGCTCGCGCTCAACGTCGATCACAGCGTCAAGGGCACGCTGTTCTGGCGCGGCAGCAAGGCCGAGTCCGAGAGTATCGACAAGGCGCTGGAGACGATCCGCCTCACCGAGGCGCGCAACCGCCTCGCCGGCAGCCTCAGCCACGGCCAGAAGCAGTGGCTCGAGATCGGCATGCTGCTCGCGCAGGATCCGAAGCTCCTGCTGGTCGACGAGCCTGTCGCCGGCATGACCGACGTCGAGACGCATCTCACCGCCGAGTTGCTGAAAGAGATCAACAGGACTCACACCGTGATGGTTGTCGAGCACGACATGACGTTCGTGCGCGAGCTCGGGGTCAAGGTGACCTGCCTGCATGAAGGCACCGTGCTCGCGGAAGGTACCATCGACCAGGTCTCGTCCAACGAGCGGGTCATCGAAGTGTATTTGGGACGCTGAGCAATGCTTGAGGTCAAGGACATCAACCTGTTCTACGGCGCGGCGCAGGCGCTGCGTGGCGTCTCGATCGCGGCCGAGCCCGGCAAGGTCACCTGCGTGCTCGGGCGCAACGGCGTCGGCAAGACCTCGCTGCTCCGCGCCATGGTCGGGCAGTATCCGATCTCTTCGGGTGCGATCGTTCTCGACGGCAACGACATCACCGGGCTCAAGCCCTATGAGCGGGCGCGCAAGGGCATCGGCTTCGTGCCGCAGGGCCGCGAGATCTTCCCGCTCCTGACGGTCGAGGAGAACCTCAAGACCGGCTTCGGTCCGCTCAAGCGCGAGGACAGGCACATTCCGGACGACGTGTTCTCGCTGTTTCCGGTGCTGCAATCCATGCTCGGCCGTCGCGGCGGCGACCTCTCCGGCGGCCAGCAGCAACAGCTCGCGATCGGGCGCGCCCTGGTGATGCGGCCAAAGCTTCTGCTGCTCGACGAGCCCACTGAAGGCATCCAGCCCTCGATCATCAAGGACATCGGCCGCGCCATTTCGTATCTGCGCAACCTCGGCAGCATCGCCATCGTGCTGGTCGAACAATATCTCGACTTTGCCTGCGAACTCGGCGACAGTTTCGCGGTGATGGATCGCGGCGCGGTAAAATTCACCTGCGACCGATCCAATCTCGACCCGGCCGAAATCAGCCGCCAAATGGCGCTGTAAGTCATTCCGACGCGGCCGGCTGGGGAGGCGGATGCGGAGCGACCTATCAGTCACATCAGGAGTTTTCGAAGCCAACCGCGCCCGTGGCGCTGTGCGCTTCGACGTCCACGCGCGCGATGGCGTGACGCGGCGCGGCGTCCTGCATGAATCCGGCTCCCTGCGCGTGCGTTTTCCGTCCCCGGAAGGAGAGGGGCTTTCCGGCGTGTTCGTCAACACGGCCGGCGGCGTTGCCGGCGGCGATCGCTTCGACATCGAAATCACCGCCGCTGACGCCGCGCGGCTGACGCTGACGACGGCGGCGGCCGAGAAGATCTACCGCGCGCCGGGACAGGCGGCAGAGCTCAATATCGCGCTCAAGGTCGGCGCGGGCGCGCATCTCGGCTGGCTACCGCAGGAGACGATTCTGTTCGATCGCGCCCGGGTTCATCGCCGCTTCGACATCGCGCTCGATGACGCCGCTTCGCTCCTGCTTTGCGAGATCGTCGTGTTCGGCCGTACCGCCATGGGCGAGCGGATGGAGCAGGGCGAGTTCGTCGACCGCTGGCGGCTCTCCCGCGGCGGCAAGCTTGTGTTCGCCGAGACTGTCAGGCTCGATGGCAATATCGGCGCGAAACTTGGACGATCGGCGGTGGCCGATGGCGGTGCCGCGATCGGTACGGCGCTGATCGTTCCCGGCGACGAGGCGCTGGTCGAGCGCATCCGCGAGGCGTCGGAATCCTTCTCCGGCGAAGTCGGGATCTCCGCCTGGAATGGATTTGCAATGGCGCGGTTCTGTGCCCAAGATGCGGCGCGCCTGCGTGCCGACATGATGACCGTGCTGGCGCGCACCGGTGCGGCGCTGCCGCGGCTCTGGTTGAATTGAAGTGTTGAACGGAAGAGATTTCGCATGAACCTGTCTCCCCGCGAAAAGGACAAGCTTCTGATTTCGATGGCGGCGATCGTGGCCCGCCGCCGGTTGGATCGCGGCGTGAAGCTCAACCATCCCGAGGCGATCGCGATCATCTCCGATTTCATCCTCGAAGGCGCGCGCGACGGCCGCACCGTCGCCGAACTGATGCAATCCGGCGCGCAGGTCCTGACCCGCGACCAGGTGATGCCCGGCATTCCCGAGATGATCCACGACATCCAGGTCGAGGCGACCTTTCCGGACGGCACCAAGCTCGTCACCGTGCACGAACCGATCAGGTAGGAGGGAAGCATGATCCCCGGCGAACTCTTCATCCAGGACGGCGAGATCGAGCTCAATGCCGGCCGCAAGACCGTAGCGCTGACGGTGGCCAACACCGGCGACCGCCCGATCCAGGTCGGCTCGCACTACCATTTCTTCGAGACCAACCCGGCGCTGAAATTCGACCGCAAGAAAGCCCGCGGCATGCGCCTCGACATCGCCGCCGGCACCGCCGTCCGCTTCGAACCGGGCCAGACCCGCGACGTCCAGCTCGTCGCCGTGGCGGGGAAGAAGACGATCTACGGTTTTCGTGGCGACGTCATGGGGAAGCTGTGAGCTTCCAGCGCCCGCCCGCTCAAGAACTCAAAATCAAACGGGGCTTGTGATGTCCGTCAAGATCAAACGTTCCGTCTATGCCGACATGTTCGGTCCGACCACCGGCGACAGGGTGCGGCTGGCCGACACCGATCTCATCATCGAGATCGAGAAGGATTTCACCACCTACGGCGAGGAGGTGAAGTTCGGCGGCGGCAAGGTGATCCGCGACGGCATGGGGCAGTCGCAGGTCACCAACAAGCAGGGCGCGGCCGACACCGTCATCACCAATGCGCTGATCGTCGATCACTGGGGCATCGTGAAGGCCGATGTCGCCATCAAGGACGGCATGATTTCGGCCATCGGCAAGGCCGGCAATCCCGACATCCAGCCGGGCGTCACCATCATCATTGGCCCCGGCACCGACGTGATAGCGGGCGAAGGCAAGATCCTCACCGCCGGCGGCTTCGACAGCCACATCCATTTCATCTGTCCGCAGCAGATCGAGCACGCCCTGATGTCGGGCGTCACCTCGATGCTCGGGGGCGGCACCGGCCCGTCGCATGGCACCTTCGCCACCACCTGCACGCCGGGGCCGTGGCACATCGGACGGATGATCCAGTCATTCGATGCCTTCCCGGTCAATCTCGGCATTTCCGGCAAGGGTAATGCTTCGCGGCCCGCCGCGCTGGTCGAGATGATCAAGGGCGGCGCCTGCGCCCTGAAGCTGCACGAGGACTGGGGCACGACTCCGGCTGCGATCGACAACTGCCTGTCGGTGGCCGATGATTACGACATCCAGGTGATGATCCACACCGACACGCTGAACGAATCCGGCTTCGTCGAGGATACGATCAAGGCCTTCAAGGGCCGCACCATCCACGCCTTCCACACCGAGGGCGCCGGCGGCGGCCATGCCCCTGATATCATCAAGGTCGCAGGGCTCAAGAACGTGCTGCCGTCCTCGACCAACCCGACGCGCCCCTTCACCCGCAACACCATCGACGAGCATCTCGACATGCTGATGGTGTGCCACCATCTCGATCCCTCCATCGCGGAGGACCTCGCGTTCGCCGAGAGCCGTATCCGGAAAGAGACCATTGCGGCCGAGGACATCCTGCACGATCTCGGCGCGCTCTCGATGATGTCGTCGGATTCCCAGGCCATGGGCCGGCTCGGCGAAGTCATCATCCGGACCTGGCAGACCGCGGACAAGATGAAGAAGCAGCGCGGGTCGCTGCCGCAGGACAAGGGCAGGAACAACGACAATTTCCGCGTCAAGCGCTACATCGCCAAATACACCATCAATCCGGCGATCGCGCATGGCGTGTCGAAGCTGATCGGCTCGGTGGAGAAGGGCAAGCTCGCCGATCTCGTGCTGTGGTCGCCGGCCTTCTTCGGCGTCAAGCCGGACTGCATCGTCAAGGGTGGTATGATCGTCGCAGCACCCATGGGCGATCCCAACGCCTCGATCCCGACGCCGCAGCCGGTGCACTACCAGCCGATGTTCGGCGCCTTCGGCAAGGCACGCACGGCGTCGTCCGTGGTGTTCACCTCGAAGGCCGCGATCACCGGCGGGCTGGCGCGCAAGCTCGGCATCGAGAAGAAGCTCTACGCGGTCCAGAACACCCGCGGCAAGATCTCCAAGAAGAGCATGATCCACAACGACGCGACGCCCAATATCGAGGTCGATCCGGAGACCTATGAGGTCCGCGCCGACGGCGAATTGCTCACTTGCGCTCCGGCCGAGGTGCTGCCGATGGCGCAGCGATATTTCATGTACTGAAATAGCGCCTCAACGCATGTTCCGGGCGCATATCCGGGTGGTCTTTGCGGTTTTGCGTTCGGTCCCGCCTGGTCTAAGGTCCCGCCCGGTATCGTGAACCCAGAAGAAGAGCCGGGAGGATTTCTCGTGATCTACGTCGTTGCCACCCTGACCATCAAGCCCGAGACGCGCGCCGAATTCATCGCAGCCGCCACCGCCTGCATCAAGGAGACGCGGAAAGAGCCCGGCAATATCGCCTATGACCTGCATGAGAGCGTCACCGATCCCGCCAAGATGGTGTTCGTCGAGCAGTGGGAGAATGCCGAGGCACTGGTGCCGCATCGTGGCATGGAGCACATGAAGACCTTCGGCCGCGTCGCGGTGAAGTGCTTTACGGCGCCACCGAAGATCGAAGTGATCACGCCCGAGAAGGTCGACGTCCGCTAACAAGAACAACAGGGAATAACCCCATGATCTATGTTATCGCCACCACGCCCATGAAGCCGGAAAACAAGGACGACTTCATCAAGGGGCACAAGGCCTGCACCGTCGAGACCCTCAAGGAGAAGGGCTGCATCTCCTATGACGGCAATGTTAGCGTCAACAACCCCAACCTTTACGTGGTGGTCGAGCGCTGGGAGACCCGCGACGATCTCACCGCGCATGCCAAGGCGCCGCACATGAAGGTGTGGCGCGAATATTCCGCGCAGATGAAGACGGCGCCGACGGTGATCGAGATCGTCAGCGACGGCAAGGTCGAGAAGCTCTGAGGATACAGCACATGATCCGGGCGACGCAGGTTAGGGGACAGCACCGCTTCACGGAGACGCCGGCGGACACGGTCGTGCTCGATTTCGACGATCGGCACCGCCGCCGCATGGCGATGATGGGAACGCGGGGGCTCGAATTCCTGCTCGACCTGGAGAATGCCGTCGCGCTGCGCGGAGGCGATGCGCTGGTGCTGGAAGACGGCCGGCTGGTCGAGGTGGTCGCGGCGCCCGAGCCGCTGCTCGAGATTCGCGGCCACGACCCGCATCACCTCATCCGCGTCGGCTGGCATCTCGGCAACCGCCATTTGCCGACGCAGATCATGGCCAAGAGCCTGCGCATCCGCCGTGACCACGTCATCGAGGCCATGGTGAAAGGCCTCGGCGCGCGCGTGATCGAGATCGAGGCGCCGTTCGATCCGGAAGGCGGCGCCTATGCCGACGCCAGCCACGCGCATAAGCACGCCGACCATGTCCATCACGACCACGATCATCATGATCACGGGCACGGTCAGCATGATCATCACGGCCATGACCATGCCGCGCATGACCATGGCCACGATCACGACGAGCATTGCGACCATCCCGACCATCACCACGGCCACAAGCATGCTCATGACCACAAATGAGCCGGTTCGTGCCGGTGACCTCGCCGAGCGCGAGGCGGCCGCGCTGTACCGGCTGATGACCTGGCTGTCGCCGGCGTTTCCCGTCGGCGGATTCTCCTATTCCAGCGGCATCGAATGGGCGGTCGAGGCGGGCGATATCACCGACATTGCGACGCTCGCTGACTGGCTCGACGCGATGCTCGGCGACGGCTCCGGCTTCTGCGATGCGACCTTCCTGGTCCATGCTTACCGGGCCGCCGAGGCCGGCGAGGAGAGCACCTTAAACGATGTCGCCGAACTCGCCGCCGCCTTCGTGCCGTCGCGCGAGCGGCAGCTCGAGACGACCTCGCAGGGCCGCGCCTTCATCGACATCTCTCGCGCGGCATGGGATGCGGAAGGCCTCGATGCAATGGTCGCGGCATGCGGCACGCCGCTGGTCTATCCCGTCGCCGTCGGCGTGGTTGCGGCGATGCACGGCGTGCCGCTGGCCCAGACCCTGCACGCCTTTCTGCATGCGTTGGTCTCGAACTGGATCTCCGCGGCGAGCCGCCTCATTCCGCTCGGCCAGACCGACAGCCAGCGCGTGCTGGTGAAGCTGGAAGCCGCGGTCGCCGCGACCGCCAACCGAGCGCTGAATGCGACATTGGACGATCTCGGCGGCGCGACGTTTCGCGCTGATCTCGCCAGTCTCCGGCACGAGACGCAGTATACGCGGCTGTTTCGCTCGTGAGCGATGCGGCGTTCAACCCATCAAGAGAGAGCGATTGACATGTCGAAATCTCACGGCCCCTTGCGTGTCGGCGTCGGTGGCCCCGTCGGATCCGGCAAGACCGCGCTGATGGACCTGCTCTGCAAGACCATGCGCGAACGCTACGACATCGCCGCGATCACCAACGACATCTACACCAAATGGGACGCGGAGTTCCTGGTGCGGTCGGGCTCGCTGACACCTGATCGCATCGCCGGCGTCGAGACCGGCGGCTGCCCGCACACGGCGATTCGCGAGGACGCCTCGATGAATCTCGCCGCGGTCGCGGACATGCGTGCGAAATTCCCCGGCCTTGATCTCGTGCTGATCGAATCCGGCGGCGACAATCTCGCTGCCACTTTTTCCCCGGAACTGGCCGACCTCACCATCTACGTCATCGACGTCGCCGCCGGCGACAAGATCCCGTCCAAGGGCGGCCCCGGCATCACCCGGTCAGATCTTCTGGTCATCAACAAGATCGACCTCGCGCCCCATGTCGGCGCCTCCCTGGAGAAGATGGACACGGACGCCCGGCGGATGCGCGGGGCGCGCCCCTTTGTCATGACCAACCTGAAGAAGAGCGAGGGGCTGGACCAAATCGTCGGTTTCATCGAGGCGAAAGGTGGCTTGAAACGGGCTGGCTGATGGCGCGACGACATGGCGCAGGTGTTTTCCGCTGCCGACGCCGGGGGGAAGGCCGCATTTGCGGAACAAATTTCGGACACGGCGATTAACTACCTCCGTTGCCCGAAGCAAAGCCGTCATGGCCGGACCATCGGCCGGACGGATTAAGCTTTTCAGGCAACCGAAGTTGCGTGCTGATGCCTCCTCCTTCATTATCTCCGGCACTGGGGTCCTATCTGTTTCGGCACAGGCCCGTTCGAGCGGCGTTCACATGCTCCATGTTTATTGCCGACCTGCTGCTTTTGCCTGAGTAGTCAATTGGTCCGGCTGGGATTCATCATCGGCTTCATCGCTCTGCTTGGGGTTCTGCTCTCCGGGCTCGCGGCCTATCGCGTCCACGATCAGGAGCTGGCGCTGGACCGGATCGCGCTGGCGCGCGCGATTGACGTGCATGCAAGCCTGGTCCAGGACCGGCTGACCGAGCGCGAGCTGCTCGCGCGCGTCGCCTCAGGCCTGTTCCGCGCGCCGTCCGTGCTCAAGCCGAACATGCTGGAGCCGCTGCGCTCGGCCATCTATGCCTTCAAGACGGACTTCGTGGTGGCTGGCTGGATAGCCAGGCTGCAGCCGAACGAACTGACCGCGGCACAGGCTGCGATCGCGGCCGCTGGCTTCCCCAATCCGCAAATCCGCGACTTCGGCGACAAACCGATCGATCCCGCAAGCCTTACCCGGCCGATCGACGTGCTGATGGACCTCGAGCCGCGCAGCGACGAGACCAAGGCGCTGCCCGGCCGCAGTTATGATCAGGACCCGGTGCGCAGCGCGATGCTGGCCCGCGCCAGGATCGAGAAGAGGTCGGTGGCCTCCGATCCGGTGCCGCTCCTGCGCGGCAACGGTCCGGTCGGCGTCATCGTCGCGGCCCCCGTCATTCCCGAGGGCGCGATCGAGCCGGTCGGCTTTGTCACGTTTTCCTATGAGCTTGCCTCGCTGATGCTGACCAACGACGACATGTCGTTGTTTGCGGTCGCCCTCAAGGACCCGCGCAAGGACGGCGGCGAACTCGTTGCCAACGACCAGGGCGCGGTCTCCGCGCGCACGACGGCGGGGGATGGGCCGGCTCCATCGGCGACGCGCACGGTCAGCTTCGGCGGGCGCGACTGGCAGCTCGGCTATTACGCGAAGTCCAATTCGGCGCGTCGCGCCGAGCAGACCGCGATCATCGTAGCGGCGATCGGTTTTGCCATCACCGCCATGGTGTGCGGCCTGTTCGGCTATGTCGCCTACAACAATCTGCGGCTCAGCCGCGAAATCCAGGTGCGGATCGGCTTCGAGCGCCGCCTGACCGCGGTGATCGACGAGCTCAACCACCGGGTCAAGAACATCCTGGCGGTAATCCAGTCGATCGTGACGCGCACGCTGCGCCACGGTTCGGACATCGACGTCGCGCGCGAGCTGCTGATCGGCCGCATCCACGCCATGTCCAACGTGGTCTCGCTGCTCAGCGAGAGCCAGTGGCAGGGTGTCAAGCTGAAGGGCCTGTTCGAGGCGCGCGCCATTCCGCATGCCGACCGCATCGCCGTCACCGGCCCGGACATTGCCGTCAGCGCGCGCGCGGCGCAGAGCCTGTCGCTGCTGTTCTTCGAGCTTGCCTCGCACTCCGACGAAGGCCTGTCGCTGGTCGGCAAGCATCCGCACATCACGGCCAATTGGACGGTGACGGGCGAGGGGGCCGACGAGGTCTTTCTTTTCCGCTGGGAGGAGTTCAACACCAGTGAGGCGACGCGGCGCCCGGATTCCGATTTCGGTCTGATCCTGCTCGACCGTGTCGCGCCGGAAGCGCTCGGCGGCACCGCCAAGCGCTTTTTCACAGACGTCTCCTATGTCTATGAACTGACCGCGCCGATGGAGACGGTGGTCGACATGACCGAGCGCGACCGCACGGAAAAGCTCTCGCAGCCGGTGAAACCGGTACGATAGATGTGCGCTTCTAGTCTGTCGGCCGCAGCACCAGATCGACCAGGGTGCGCGCATAGGCCGGCGAGATCGGCGCGATGCCGAAGACGTAGCGGTAGAAAAGGCCGCCATAGATCGCGTCGTAGAGATCCTCGGGCTTGCCCTCCGACAGAATGCTGCCGTCCTTCTGACCGGCCGCGATCATCTCGACCAGGGCGTCGCGGCGGAATTGCAGATAGCGCGAGTAGAACAGCTCCGCCGATCCGGTCTTCGAAATGCATTCGGAGATGACGGCGAGCTGGACCTTGCCAAATTCGTCCTGGAGCGCCTCGGCATAAGCCGCGGCATGGCGGCGTGCGCGCGCCGCGGGCGTGCCGGAACTTGCCGGCGGCAACGGCAGCATTTGTGCGGCATGGTGGAGGAAGGCGTCGATCAGCAGCGCTTCCCGCGATGGCCACCATTTGTAGATCGTCATCTTGGAGACGCTGGAATGGCGCGCGACGGCGTCGATGGTGGTGGCGGCAAGGCCCGTGGCGGCCATCAACGAATAGGCGCTTTCGAGAATGGCGTTGGTGGTTTCGATCGACCGTGGCCGGCCGCGCCGGGGCGCGCTGTCGACCTCATCACCCCCGCCTTTCACCATTGCGACGCCCGGACCTCTCATGCAGAGCACCTTTCGGCATAGCGCAGCCACAGGTCTCGGCCTAGCAGAATCGCACGAATATTTGCTGGAGCGTTTCCGAGCGAAGTGGATACCGGTCTGCGTAAAGAAGACGTGTCAAAACAAGATATCCAGATTCCCGTTGCGATTCTGTCGGAACGGAAAGGGCTCTAGGCCTGCTGCCGGAAGGCCGCCGGAAGGTCCTGCCGCTTCGACCAGGAAATATAATAGGCGACCGCGGTCATCGCCGCAAAACCGACGAGGCTCACCGCGATCTGCATCACCACGAGGTTCGCGCCGGTGATCAGGATCAGATGCCCGGCGAAGGACAGGAAAACGGCGACGCAGAAGACAGCGAGCCATTCCTCTCCGCACGTGATCACAGCCTGGAGCGGCCGCCAATTGAGGCCGGGGTGATCCGCCGGAATGAGATGGGTCGCGATGAAGGCGAGCGCGAGGAAATGGACCACGCGATAGGGTGCGAGGTTTTCCTTGTCGGTCGGCGCGATGCTGTTGAGGAGGAGGTCCGGCAAATAGGCTGATAGCGCCGGCGAATGGCGCATCAGGGTGACGGCCATCGCGAACACGATATAGGCGCCTGCCAGGAGACGCAGCCAGGTCATGTTGTGCAACGCGCGGCCGGACGCTCCCGTCACGGCGAACCAGCCGCCCAGAACCATCAGCATCTGCCAGCACAGCGGATTGAAGGTCCATTCCTCATCTGGGTAGACACGGAAATTCCAGTCGAACCAGCGTGCCGCAAGATACAGCGCGACCGACGCCGCAAGCGTCAGGTTCGGCCGCCGCAACAGGCCCCACAGCGCAAACGGAAAGAACGCCATCAGCGGGATCATCAGCTGCAGGAGGTCGAGGTTCAGCGGCTCTTCCTGCAGCACGAGGCCGCGGACCAGGATGCGTAGCGGGTGCTCGAGAATGCCGGAGATGTTGTATTCGTGGATGATTTCCGGCGCCATCGATTGCGAGGCGACATAGGCGATGGTGTCGATGTAGATCACGAACAGCACGACATAGGCGGCGTAGAGGCGCCAGACGCGACGGAAGATGCGCGTCGCCGCGACGAAATAGCCGCGCTCCAGCGCCATCCTGCCGTGGATGATGGCGACGCCATAACCCACCACGAACACGAACAGGTCCGCCGCGCCGCTGAAGCCGAAGTTTCGCAGCGTCAGCAAATTGACGACGTTATTCGGGATGTGGTCGACGAACACCGACCAGTTGGCAATGCCGAGCGTTAGATAAAGCCTGGCGTCGTGATGGAATGCGGCGAGGTTCGCCTTGACCGACGGTTTCATCGCGGAAAATGACTTCTGGAATCAGGGGCGCTGCTTTTAGCGGCAACCACCTGCCTATCCGAGTAGCGTTTGCGTGATGGGGAGCGGATTTTTCCCGAATGGCGCAAAATTGCGCACAGGATCAACCGTCAAATTCCAGCAGGCGCGCCTGTCCAAGCCGCCAAGAGCACCTCTTGGCGGCTCATCGCTACTCGGCGGGTTCGGCGGATGCCTCGTCGGATACGCCGGCGCGGCTCGCCATGATGCCGAGCGCGACGCCGCCGATCGCCAGGATCGGCAACAGCCGCTTGATGCCGATCGCGCGAACGATCTGAAGCCCCGTTGCGAGCAACATCGGGTCGGCGAGCATGCTTTGCGCCGCCGACTTCGCTGCACGCTCCGCGGCGATCCGGGCGCGCTTCTGCATCTCGCGCTTGTAGCCCCAATAGGAGCCCGCTGCGGTGAGCGTCAGCAGGAAGAAGATGCCGGCGCCTGCGAGGCAGGCCTGCACCGGGCCGTATGTCTCCAGCACCGAAATGAACGCGGCCGCACAGAGGAAGCATGTCGTGATGAACAGCGCGAATGCCGCGCCCGCGGCAAGCGACGTCAGCCGGACTGTCGTGCCGGTCGATGCGCTGATCCCGTCGATAATGCGTTGAAACATGGACTTGCTCCTCAAATCCCCACAAGCCAATAGCGGCGGCGCCACAGCGCCGCCGTCACCTCACGATAGCGGCGCGCTCAACGGCGCCAGACCGCGCCGATCAGGAAGCCGATGCCGAGCGCGATGCCGACGGTCGCGAGCGGCCGTTGCGTGATCGCGTCTTCCAGCGACTCTTCGATCGAGCCATAGGCGTCCTGCGCCGCGCCCATCATGGCGCTGCCGCGTTCGGACATGTCGTCGAAAGTTGAATCCATGTTCTCGCGCGCCTGCTTGTAACCGCGCCGGGCCTGTTTGCCCGTCGCGTTGGCAAAGGTGTTGAGTGCGTCGGTGATCTGGTCGGTGAGGGCGGCGATATCGTTTTTCACGGCTGCTACATCCTTCTCGAGGCGTTCTGCGGTGGCTTTGTCGGTCCAATCTCTCATCCTGGCTTCGCTGTCGGTCAGTGACATGACAAGCTCCGAACTATTGGCGGTGAGATGGGCGGAAAACGTTTCGTTGTCGGGTAAGTTCCGTTCGGGAAAATCCATCATCCCTGCGGAAGCTGCGGCGAATTTTCCGGCATCAGATGCTCCTTCATGATCAATCCGACGATCAGGAGCGGCGACGACAGGAACGCGCCCATCGGGCCCCACAGCCAGGTCCAGAACGCCAGCGCGATGAAGACGGCGAGCGCGTTCAGGGACAGCCTGCGGCCGATGATGGTCGGCGTGACGAAATGTCCTTCCAGGAAGGTGATACCGCCGAAGGCGAGCGCTGCCATCAGGCCGCCGCCGATGGTCGGGAACGCAACCAGCCCGACCACTGCGAGCACGACGAACATCGCGACCGGCCCGATGATCGGGATGAAGTTGAGCGCAGCCGCAAGTGCGCCGAGACCGGCCGGATTGGGCATGCCGGTGACCGCACAGACGATTCCTGTGGTGATTCCGACGCCGACATTGATGACGGTGACGGTCAGCAGGTAATTGCCGAGATGAACCTCGATCTCGTTGATGATCCGCAGGGTGCGCAGTCGCGCGTCGCGATCGCCGAAATTCATGATCATCGCGCGCCGCAGGTCGCGCCAGCTCGCGATGAACAGAATCAGGGTGGCGAAGAACAGCAGGAATTCGGCGAAGGTCGGCGAGAGGAATTCCAGTGTCGGTTGCACCCATTCGGCTTTCGGCAGCGGAAGGCTCGGCAGCCCCTCGGAGCCGCCGACCATGGTCTGCAACTCCTTCCACAGGGCCAGCGGCCGGTCGAAGACATGCATCTTCTCCTTCAGCTGCGCGCCCAACTCCGGCAGGCGTGAGCTCCATTCCATGGCGGGCACCGCAATCAGCGCGACGACGAAAGCGACCACCGTCGTCACCGCGATCACGATCAACACGGCGCCGAGAGCCCGCGGCACATGCCGCCGCTCGAGAAAGCTTGCGGCCGGCGAGAGCATGGTGCCGGCGACGACTGCCATTACGACCGGGAGGAAGAATGCCCTGGCAAAATAGAGCACCGCGATCACGGCGATCAGGAGCAGGCCGCCGAGCGCATAGGCGACGAACTCGGTGCGGCGGATGACCGGCGGCAGCTCGGTATGGC
The DNA here is from genome assembly GCF_042076515.1 of Bradyrhizobium sp. A5. Classification (NCBI taxonomy): domain Bacteria; kingdom Pseudomonadati; phylum Pseudomonadota; class Alphaproteobacteria; order Hyphomicrobiales; family Nitrobacteraceae; genus Bradyrhizobium; species Bradyrhizobium sp. A5. Next base: position 946,927 of record NZ_CP148990.1, read on the forward strand.
TACCCAGAAGCGGGGCACCTTCGCTGTTGCCGGAAATCAAGCGTTCACTGGGAAGGACGCGCACAATATCTCTCCCGCACGGAGGTGTCCGGGCGCCCATTGGTGATCATAGAACGGCGGGGGAGCGATCCGGTTCCATCGCGGCTTCGTGAAGTTGTGCTCGCTTGACTGTGACGTCGACGCCGCGGCCGGCGGCGGAACTTGAGTCGGTTCTGCTGCGTTGCTTGGGAAGCCGCATCACAGAGATGCACATCCCACGGGGCAAGCACATGACAAAGTTCTCTGCAGTCCGTCGCAGCCTCCCGCCACGCACCGTCACCGCCTTTGCCTTCGCGACAGCATTGCTGGCCGTACCGTTCGCGGCACAGGCCCAGACGCTCGGCTACGCACCGATGCAAACGCAGGGCTATCCGCAAGACCAGACCTATTCGCAAGGTTACGCAAACCAGGGCTATGCGACCGACGAGCCGCAAGTGGCCGACGAAGATGCTGCGCTGCCCGACCGGCTGCGTAAACAAATCGTCAGCTTCGACCGCAGCGAGCCGGCCGGCACGATCGTGATCGATACCGCCAATACTTATCTTTATTACGTGCTCGGCAATGGCCGTGCCATTCGCTATGGAGTTGGCGTCGGCCGCGAAGGCTTTACCTGGGCCGGCGTGCAGACCGTCAGCCGCAAGGCGGAGTGGCCGGACTGGCATCCGCCGGCCGAGATGATCGCGCGCCAGCCCTATCTGCCGCGCTTCGTCGCCGGCGGCCCCGGCAATCCCCTGGGGGCCCGTGCGATGTATCTCGGCTCGAGCGAGTACCGCATCCACGGTACCAACGATCCCACCACGATCGGCAAGTTCGTCTCGTCCGGTTGCATCCGACTGACCAACGAGGACGTGAGCGACCTGTTCAGCCGCGTCACTGTCGGCACCAAGGTCGTGGTGCTGCCGAAGAGCGCGCCGCTGATGGCGAGGGGCGGCGATCCGGCTCGCAAGCGCCCGGCCGTGACAACGCTGCCCTCGGGCCGGCAGGCGCTGAACGTCGCGACGTCGGCCGTGAACTGAGAGTTGAGCAGATGAAGAGACGTTCGATCGGTAAACTGGCCGGCAGCGCGGCGGGGATCTTCGCCGTCGCCTCCCTGGGTCTCGTGCTGGCGCCGTCGGCGCATGCGGAGGATTTCTTCTCGGCGCTGTTCGGCGGATTTGGACGGCGGCCGCCGCCGCAGATTCAAATGCCCTTCGCCAGTGAGGACATGCCGCGCCACGACCCTGCGCGCCAGCGCTCCTCCTATGGCGGTGGCACGGCCTATTGCGTGCGCGGCTGCGACGGCCGTTATTTCCCGGCGCAGGGAAATGATGCCGAGAGCAAGGCGCAATCCTGCAAGAGCTTCTGTCCGACCTCCGAAACATCACTGGTCTATGGCAGCAATATCGACAACGCCACGACGGACGGCGGGAAATCCTATTCCGACCTGCCGAACGCGTTCCGCTACCGCAACGAGATCGTTGCCGGCTGCACCTGCAACGGCAAGGATCCGGCCGGGCTCGCCCAGCTCAAGGCCGAGCAGGATCCCACCTTGCGCAAGGGAGACATTGTCGCAAGCGCGGACGGCCTGGTGGTCGCCAAACGCAACGCCAACGATCGCCGCGGTGTCGCGATGAACTTCTCGCCCTTGCCGGAATCGGTGCGTGCCAGATTCCGGCAGGTGCCGGTGGTGGCGAAGGAGTAGGAGATAAGCGTTGGCTGAGTTGCCGCGCTGGAAGCCCAACAAAGCTCGTCGTCCGGGACAAGCGAAGCGTAGTTTGGCGAAGTCTCGGAGTTGGCGGATAGCGCCATAACCACTCCCTGTGGGTGTGGATCCCCGCGTGCGCGGGGACGACGCCGAGGATATGACTGTCAGCCCGGCATCCAAGCCCCAGCCTTAAGCCGCGCGGATCTTGCCCAGGAAGTCGCTGACCTGCTCGCCGAGCTGGCGGCTCTGCGTCTCCAGCGTCTCCGAAGCCTGCTTGACGTTGTCCGCGGCGCCGGCTGCGGTGTCGGCATCGGTCTTCACGCCGGTGATGTTGTCAGAGACGTTCTTGGTCCCTTGCGCGGCATATTGCGTGCTGCGGGTGATCTCCTGCGTCGCCGCACCCTGCTCCTGCACGGCGGCCGCGATGGCGGTGGCGACTTCGTTGACCTCGCCGATAATGCCGCCGATCGCCTGGATCGCGTTGATGGCGTCACCGGCGACCTTCTGGATGTCGGCTATCTGCTCCGAGATTTCCTCCGTTGCCTTCGCGGTCTGGCTCGCCAGCGACTTCACTTCCGAGGCGACCACGGCAAAGCCGCGCCCGGCTTCGCCGGCGCGTGCGGCTTCGATCGTGGCGTTGAGCGCGAGCAGGTTGGTCTGCGCCGCGATGGTGTTGATCAGGCCGACCACCTCGCCGATGCGGCCCGCGGATTGCGCCAGCCCCTGAACGGTGCCGTCGGTCTCACGCGCCTGGTTGACGGCGCGGCTGGCGATGCCTGCGGCATGGGCGGCCTGCTGGCTGATGTCGTTGATGGAGGCGGAGAGCTCTTCGGCGGCGGCCGCGACGCTCTCGACGCTGGAAGAGGCCTCGTTTGAAGCTCTGCCTGCAACCTCGACACGCTCATTGGTCTGGCGCGACACCTCGGACAGATCGCCCGAGGTCTTGCGCATCTCGCCCGAAGCCTCGCTCAGCTCACCCAGCGATTTGCGCACCACGCCTTCGAACTCGCCGACATAGCCCTCGATCGCGCGCTGGCGCGCGGCCGCGCCGGCGTTGCGCTCGCGCTCCTGCTCCTCGATCTTGAGTTTGTCGATCGCCTGCTGCTTGAAGGTCTCCAGCGCGCCGGCAAGCGAGCCGATCTCGTCCTTGCGGTCGAGATAGCCGCTGTCGACGCCGAGATCGCCGCCGGCGACCTTGAGCATGGCATCGCGAATCCGGTGCAGCGGCGTGATCACCCGGCGGCTGACGGCCAGCGTGGCTGCTCCCGTCAGGACGATTGCGGCGACGAGCAGGGCCATTTGGACCAGCAGGGATTGCAGTGCTCCGGCGCGCTGGTTGGCGGCGTGATCTCCGGCTGCGGCGAGCGCAGCGTCAGCGAGCCTGATGGCGCTCGCCATGCGGCCGACCGAGTAGGGACTCCATTGATTGGCCGTCATCGACGGCTTCTCGCCCTTGGCAACCGTCGCGATGATGCCGTCGCGCGTGGCGGCATATTGCGGGTCGAAATAGACCGACTTGGTCTCGCTCATGGCCGCGGAGAGCGCCGGCGGCAGTTGCATGCCGGTGGCGGCAAGCTCGATCGCGCTCCAGGCGGCATCGGTCGCGCCCACGAATTTCGTGAAGGCGACCTGAGCGTCGGGCGCGATCTTGCCGCTGCTCAGCGCATTTCCGACGATGACGGAAGATTCGCCGGCGTTCTGGCGCAGCAACCAGGCCATCTGCTTGATCATCAGGAACTGGTCGATGGTGGCGTCCTGGTGGTTGACGCTGGCGGCGAGCACGGGCGAGAGCTTCTCGAGGATGGTCATCAGCCCGTCCTCGCTCTCGAGATATTCAGTGGCGAGCGCTACGCGGCGCGAGGCCCTGGGCTTGGCGACCTCGGTCCAGAATTCGGCTTGTTGCGCCAGGAGTGCCTTGTTGAGCCGGGTGAGGTTGGCGACGATCGCATCGCGTTGCGGGATATCGATCGAGGGCAGGATGTCGATTGCACGCGCCAGCGCAGGCATCAGTTCGTCGCGGATGCCACGGATGTATTTCTCGATATCCGCATCGACCTTGATGTCGCTGGTCAATTGTCGATTGGTGGTCGAGCGATCAGCCCGGATGTTCGCCATCGTCTTGAAGACGTCGGCGGAAGCTGCGGAGACCGCGACGATTCGGTTGGCCTGCTGCAGCCGGCCCCATGAGCTCCACGCGCTGATCGAAAAGCCGATGACGATGACCAGCGCGGTGGACAGGATCACCGCCTTCAGTAGCGTGGAAACGGACAAGCGATTGAGCATCGGACACCCCAACAGACGCGCATGCGTAATGGCAGGCGCTTGAAGTGCATTTGGCCCGTAAAGAGTAAAAACTTAGACAGTGCTCCTGCCGTAAAATTACGGGGCGTGGCCTCCCGGCCTCGCGCATCCTTTTCTTACGCCGCGCGGATTTTGCCGAGGAAGTCGCTGACCTCGTGGCCGAGCTGGCGGCTCTGGGTCTCCAGCATCTCGGAGGCGTGCTTCACGTTGTCCGCGGCGGCCGCGGCGGCGTCGGCATCGGTCTTCACGCCGCTGATATTGTCCGTGACGTTCTTGGTGCCCTGCGCCGCGAATTGCGTGCTGCGCGTGATCTCCTGGGTCGCCGCACCCTGCTCCTGTACCGCGGCGGCGATCGCGGTCGCGACCTCGTTCACTTCGCCAATGATGCCGCCGATGGTCTGGATCGCGTTGATGGCGTCGCTGGCGACCCTCTGGATGTCGGCGATCTGGCCGGAGATTTCCTCGGTGGCTTTTGCGGTCTGGCTTGCCAGCGATTTCACCTCGGAAGCGACGACCGCGAAGCCGCGGCCGGCTTCCCCGGCGCGCGCGGCTTCGATCGTCGCGTTGAGTGCGAGCAAATTGGTCTGCGCCGCGATGGTGTTGATCAATCCAACGACCTCGCCGATGCGTCCCGCGGACTGTGCCAGTCCCTGCACGGTGCCGTCGGTCTCGCGGGCCTGGGTAACGGCACGGCTGGCGATGCCCGCCGCATGGGCAGCCTGCTGGCTGATGTCGTTGATCGAGGCAGAAAGCTCCTCGGCGGCGGCAGCAACACTGTCGACGCTCATGGAGGCGTCATTCGACGCCTTGCCGGCGACCTGGACGCGGTCGTTGGTCTGGCGCGACACGGCCGACAGATCGCCGGAGGTCTTGCGCATCTCGCCGGAAGCTTCGCTCAGTTCGCCCAGCGTCTTGCGCACCGCGCCCTCGAATTCGCCGACATAGGCCTCGACGGCGCGCTGGCGAGCGGCTGCGCCGAGATTGCGTTCGCGTTCGTGCTCCTCGATCTTGAGCTTCTCGGTGGCCTGCTGCTTGAAGGTCTGCAGCGCGCCCGCCAGCGCGCCGATCTCGTCCTGGCGGTCGAGATAGCCGCTGTCGACCGCAAGGTCGCCGCCGGCCACCTTCAGCATGGCATCGCGGATGGTGTTCAGTGGAGTGATGACGCGGCGGCTGACCAGCGCGATGGCGCCAACGGCGAGTCCGATGGCGAGCGTCAGCAGCGCGAGCTGCACGATCAGCGCGCGCTGGGCGGCACCGCGCTGCTCCTGGGTATGGGCCTTGGCGGCGTCGAGGGCGGATTCGGCCACCGCGACAGCGCTCGCCATGCGGCCGACCGTGATCGGGCTCCACTGGTTGGCGGTCATCTCGGCCTTCTCGCCCTTGACCAGCGCGTCCGCGAGACGGTCGCGCAGGGCCAGGTATTGCGGCTCGAAATAGGCGGTCTTGGCCGCGGCCATGGCAGAGCCGAGCCCCGCCGGCAACTGCATGCCCGAGGTCGACAATTCCAACGCCTTCCACATCGCAGCCGTGCCGCCGACATACTGGGTATAATTGTAGCGGCCCTCCGGCGTGATCTTGCCGGCCGCAAGCCCGGTCGAGACGATCAGCGAGGCTTCGCCTGCGGTGTTGCGCAGCAGCCAGGCGCTCTGCTTGATCGACAGCAACTGGTCGATCTCGGCGTCCTGGTGGTTGACGGTCGCGGCCAGCGTGTTCGACAGCTTGTCGAGCACGTCTAGCAGGCCTTGTGTCGTCTCCAAGTATTCCTTCGGCAGACCCGCGCGGCGCTGATCCTTGGGCCTGGCGACGTCCTCCCAGAACTGTTTCTGCTCCTCGATCAGCAGCTTGTAGAGACGCGACAGCTCCGGCACCAGCGTCGCCGATTGCGGGAAATCCATGCTCGGCAGCAGTTCGAGCGCGCGTGCCATCGCCGGCATCTGCGCATCGCGGAGCGCACGCAGATATTTCTCGATCTCGGAATCCATCGGCTCGGTCGCGTTCAGGAGCCGCGTGGTGGTCGAGCGGTCGGTGCGCAGATTGTGCATCGCCTTGAACAGATCGGCGGAGGCATCCGCGATCTGCGAGATGCGGTTGGCGGTCTTGAGGCGATCCCAGGACGCGTAGGCGGTGAGCGAGAGCGAAATCACCACACAGACCGACGTGATCGCGATCACCGCCTTCAGCAGCGCGGATACGGTCAGACGATTGAGCATCGAAGTCCCCCCAAGTCCAATTTCCAAAGTAAGTGAAGACGCCCGGCAACATCGAAAACGGGGGGCGCCGCAGATCGGCAATTGCATGCCGTTTGTGGCGCGCGGCCCAACGGTTTCTGCATCTGAAAGGAAAAGGGTAAAGTTTTAGGCAGTCGGTCTGCCTGTAGAACTACGGAATTACTAGAAGTTGCAAGGGGTTGCCTGAATGGAACCGGCGCGGGAGATGGGCGTTAGAATACCGTTAGCAATTTGCCCGAAGGGGGCCTCGCGATGCTGGTCGGCGTACTCGTCACATTTCTCGTCGTTATTCTCGTGCTCTATCTCATCAACATGCTGCCGATGGACGGCCGCGCCAAGCAGATCGCGCGCGTGGTCGTCATCATCATCGGCATCGTCTCGCTGCTGAAATATCTCGCGGTTTTCTAGCCGTGCTGTCTCGGCCCAAACAAAAAAGCCCCGGCGAGAGCCGGGGCTTTTGGTGTTCGAATGTCCGGGCTCAGCCGGCCGCTTTCGCCTCGCGGCGGCGGGCGGTGAGGATGTATTCGGTGTAGCCGTTCGGCTGCTCACGTCCCTTGAAGATCAGGTCGCAGGCGGCCTTGAAGGCGACGCCGTCGAAGGTGGGCGCCATCGGCTTGTAGATCGCATCGCCCGCGTTCTGCTTGTCGACGACGACGGCCATGCGCTTCAGCGACTCCATCACCTGCGCTTCGGTGATCACGCCCTGGTGCAGCCAGTTGGCGAGATGCTGGCTGGAGATGCGCAAGGTGGCGCGGTCTTCCATCAGGCCCACGTCGTGGATATCAGGCACCTTGGAGCAGCCGACGCCCTGGTCGATCCAGCGCACGACATAGCCGAGGATACCCTGGCAATTGTTGTCGATCTCCTGCTTGACGTCGTCGGGCGCCCAGTTCGACTTCGACACCGGAATGGTGAGGATATCGGAGAGCTTTGCGCGGGGGCCGCCCTTGGTCAGCTCCTGCTGGCGGGCGATGACGTTGACCTGGTGATAGTGCAGGGCGTGCAGCGTCGCCGCGGTCGGCGAGGGCACCCAGGCGGTGGTGGCACCGGCCTGCGGATGGGCGAGCTTCTGTTGCAGCATGTCCGCCATCTTGTCGGGCGCGGCCCACATGCCCTTGCCGATCTGGGCGTGGCCGGGCAGGCCGTCGATCAGGCCCATGTCGACGTTCCAGTCCTCATAGGCCTTGATCCAGGCTTGCGCCTTCATCTCGTTTTTGCGGATCATCGGGCCCGCTTCCATCGAGGTGTGGATCTCGTCGCCGGTGCGGTCGAGGAACCCGGTGTTGATGAACATGATGCGCTTGGAGGCGCGCTGGATGCAGGCCTTGAGGTTGACGGTGGTGCGCCGCTCCTCGTCCATGATGCCGATCTTGAGCGTGTTCTCGGGCAGCGAGAGCATCTTCTCGACGCGGTCGAAGGCTTCGCAGGCGAGCGAGACTTCGTCCGGGCCGTGCATCTTCGGCTTGACGATATAGGCCGATCCCGTGCGGCTGTTCTTGATCTTCGAGTTGCCCCTGAGGTCGTGAATCGCGAGCAGGCCGGAGACGGCGGCATCGAGCAGGCCTTCCGGAACTTCCTCGCCCTTCTCGTCCAGCACCGCGTCCGTGAACATGTGGTGACCGCAATTGCGCATCAGGAGCAGGCTGCGGCCGTGCAGTTTCACCTCGCCCTTGCCGTCCGGCGTCTTGTAGCTGCGGTCGGCATTCAGCGAACGCGTCAGCGTCTTGCCGCCCTTCTCGAAGTCGGCCGACAGCGTACCGTTCATCAGGCCGAGCGTGTTGCGATAGACCAGCACCTTGTCTTCGGCGTCGACCGCCGCGACCGAGTCCTCCATGTCGAGGATGGTCGACACGGCGGACTCCATGATCATGTCGGCGACGCCGGCCGGATCGTCCTTGCCGATCGTGCTGCTGCGGTCGATCTTGACCTCGACGTGCAGGCCATTGTTGGCGAGCAGCACTGCGCTCGGCGCGGCTGCATCGCCCTGGAAGCCCGCGAACTGCGCGGCGTTCTTCAGCGCGGTGGCGTTGCCGCTCTTCAGCTTCACCGCGAGCTGGCCAGCGACGATGCTATAGGCGGTGACGTCGGTATGGCTGCCGGTCGCAAGCGGCACGGCGGCATCGAGGAAGGTCTTGGCCTTGGCGATCACCTTGTCGCCGCGCGCCTTGTTGTAACCCTTGCCGGCTTCGGAAGGATCGTGCGGGATCGCGTCGGTGCCGTAGAAGGCGTCGTAGAGCGAGCCCCAGCGCGCGTTCGCCGCGTTCAGCGCATAGCGCGCATTGGTGAGCGGAACGACGAGCTGCGGGCCGCAGATCTTGCTGATCTCCTCGTCCACGTTGGCGGTCTCGACCTTCTGCGTCGCAGGCTCGGGGACGAGATAGCCGATCTCCTTGAGGAAGGCGGTATAGGCATCGAGGTCGAACGCCTTGCCCTTGTTGGCGCGGTGCCAGTCGTCGATCTTGGCCTGCAACGTGTCCCGCAACGTCAGCAGCGCGCGGTTCTTTGGCCCCAGCTCCTTGATGATGGCGGCAACCCCGGCCCAGAACGCATCCGGCGCGATCCCCGTTTTCGGGGCCGCTTCCTTGGCGATGAAGTCAAACAGGACGGGTGCAATCTTCAATCCGTGGGCGTCGACGCGTTTCATGATGGTCTTTCTTGTTGGAAATGGCTGTTTTTGGCTGCTTTTGACCCGACAGCAGCAAAATGCGCCCACTGGGAGCGGCTTTCGGGGCCTTATTAGCCCCAAAATCGGGGCCGTGAGAAGGCCTCCGAAAGTTGTCAAAATGTCAAGACGAGGGGGAGGCCGGCGCGGGCCGCTGTCATTCCGCGCGAAAGCGGGGAATCCAGTACGCCGCGGCTTCTCTGTAACCCAACACTGTCTCTGGAATACTGGGTCGCCCGGTCAAGCCGGGCAACGACAGCGAAGTAGGACGGCCTCAAATATTCGCCGCGAGGTCCACGACCTCGTCGAACAGCACGCCGGTCGTCTTCAGCATCTGTTCGATCTCGTCTGCCGCCGCGGCAACCGTCCGCGTCGACGTGTCGATCACGAGTTCGGCGGCTTGCGGCGCCTCGTAGTCGTTCAGGATGCCGGTGAAGGATTGAAGGGTGCCGGCGCGGGCCTTCTTGTAGTGGCCCTTGGGATCGCGCTCCTCGCAGATGCCGGCGGGCGTCGCGACGTGGATCTCGCGGAACGCGGTATCGGCGATACGGCGTGCGGTGGCGCGGTCCTCGCGAGCCGGCGAGACGGCCGCGACGATCGCGATATGGCCGTTGCGGGCGAGATGCGTCGCGACCTCGGCGAGGCGGCGGATATTCTCGCTGCGATCGGCGGCGGAGAAGCCGAGATCGCTGTTGAGGCCGGCGCGCAGCGTGTCGCCGTCGAGCAGGATCGGCGAGCCGCCGTTGGTGAAAAGCCGCCGCTCCAGCGCCTTTGCCAGCGTCGACTTGCCGGACGCCGGCAGGCCCGTGAGCCAGACCACGGCGCCGTTATGCCGGTAGCGCGCGGAGCGTTCATCCGGCCGCAGCGCCGATTCCACCGGCACGATGTCGACAGGCACCGCACGCTGGCCTGCCTCGACCGACAGCACGAGACCGCCGCCGGCGATACGCCCGGACACCTCGATCACGAGACGGCCGGTGCGCGGGTTCTCGGTGTAGGGGTCGGTCGCGATCGGACTGGACAGCGAGATATCGATCTCGCCGACATGGTTGCGGCCGATCGCCTTGTTCTCGACGCTTGAGAGCTCGCCGGGATCGACCGCCTTCTCGATCGCGACGACGGTGGCGCGGCTTTCCTTCGGTCCACAGCGGACCAGCAGCTGGTCACCCTTGGCGAGCGGCTTCTCGTGCAGCCAGAAGATGCGCGCGCGAAGCCGACGCGTCTCGCGCGGGGCGGATCCTGCGAGCGCGACGATGTCGCCGCGCTCGATGAACAGCTCGCGGTCGAGCGTGATGCCGACCGAGCGGCCCGCGCCCTGACGTCCTGCGACCGGCGTCACCGGCCAGCTCTCGACCGTCTTGATCCTGGCGATCTTGCCGGCCGGCATGATCACGATCTCGTCGCCGGCAATCAGACTCCCGGACTCGATGCGCCCTGCCACGATGCGGCGGTCGTCGAACTTGTAGATTGCCTGCACGGGCAGGCGCAGCGGCAGCGCTTCGAGCGGCCGCGCCGGCTCGAGGGCGTCGAGTGCCTCTACCACGGTCGGTCCCTTGTACCAGCCGATGCGGATGGTGTGCTCGGCGACGCCGTCGCCATCGCGCGCGGAGATCGGGATGATCGCCGTCGGCGTCACGCCGAGGCCATTCAGATGCGCGGATATCTCGTTGCTGATCGCCTTGAAGCGATCCGCAGAGAAATCGACGCGGTCCATCTTGTTGACGACGACAGCGACCTGCTTCACGCCGAGCAGATGCAGGAGATAGCCGTGCCGTCTGGTCTGGTCGCGCACGCCTTCCAGCGCGTCGATGATCAGCACCGCGCCGTCGGCCTGGGAGGCGCCGGTGATCATGTTGCGCAGGAATTCGGCGTGACCCGGTGCGTCGATCAGCACGATGTCGCGCGAATTGGTGCGGAAGCGGATCTGCGTGGTGTCGATGGTGATGCCCTGGTCGCGCTCGGTCTGGAGCGCGTCGAGCAGGAACGACCACTCGAACGGCATGCCGCGCCGCGCGCTGACGGCCTTGAGCATTTCGAACTTGCCGTCGGGCAGGCTGCCGGTCTCGTGCAGCAGGCGGCCGACCAGCGTCGACTTGCCGTGGTCGACATGGCCGACGATGACGATGCGGACTTGCGGTCGCGTCGTGCCATTTGGCGTCGCGGGCGAAGCGGGGGTGACGATCATGTTCATGGCCGCGTTGCGTCCCGAGGTCAGAGATAGCCGGCGACGCGCAGGCGCTCGAAGGCGTCCTCGGTCTCGTGGTCGAGCGCACGGCCGGCGCGCTCCGGCACCTTGGTCTGCTCAAGCTCGGCCAGGATCTCGTCGATGTTCGATGCGGTCGAATTCACGGGGTTGGTGATGTCCTGATCACCCAGCGAGCGGTAGCGCTTGCCGTTCTGGGAGAGATAGAGCGGGATGATCGGAATGTTCTCGCGCTTGGTGTAGGCCCAGATGTCGGCCTCGGTCCAATGCAGGATCGGATGGATGCGCAGATGCGCGCCCTGGGGCGGCGAGGCGTTGAAATGGTCCCAGAACTCCGGCGGCTGGTCGCGTACGTCCCAATTGCCTTCGAGCCCGCGCGGCGAGAACACGCGTTCCTTGGCCCGGGTTGCTTCCTCGTCGCGGCGAATGCCGGCGATCAGTCCGTCAAAGCCGTATTTGGCGAGAGCCATCTTGAGGCCCTCGGTCTTGCGCGCGGCGGAACGTGCAGCCGGCGGCAGCGTTGGGTCCACAGCATCGATGGGCGGGCAGGGCTCGACGCGCAGGTCGAGCTCCCACTCCTTCCCGTAATGATCGCGGAAGCGATACATCTCCGGAAACTTCTTGCCGGTGTCGACATGGAGGGCTGGGAACGGCAGGCGGCCGAAGAAGGCCTTGCGCGCCAGCCAGATCATGACGTTGGAGTCCTTGCCGAGCGACCACAACAGGGCGATCTTCTTCAGGCGGGCAAACGCCTCGCGGAAAATGTAGATGCTCTGCGCCTCGAGCTGGTCGAGATGGTCCATGCCGGGCGTGGTCAGCGCGACGGGAATTTGCTCGGAAACGGGAGTCCGGGAGTCCTGTCCATCTGCACCGGAATCGGTCCTGAGAAGATGCATCTCTGCCACTTTGTGTTTGGAGGCGAAAATTCTATAGTTGTGGTGCAGAAGAGAAGAAGAAATTTTCTCTTTGCGCGCTCGAAACGACACATATATAGAAAATAATTCCAGTCAACCCCGGATGTGGGGGAAGCGAGTATCGCATGCGGTTCTTGCCGGTGTTCCTCGATCTCAAGGCCGGTCCGGTGCTCCTCATCGGCGCGGGTGAGCTTTTGCGCGCCAAGCTGCGCGTGCTCGCCGCGGCCGGTGCGCGCATCCGCGTGCACGCGATTGACGGCAATCAGGATCTCGGCCTCAGCGCCGAGGATGCCGCGCGTATCGACATCGCGGCCGGCGATCCGCTGACCGCCGATCTCTCGGGCGTCATCGCAATCGTCTGTGCAGGCGCGGGCGACGTCGGCATCGCGATGTCGGTTCGGGCCAAGGCGCTCGGCCTGCCCGTCAACGTGATGGACGACCTCGAACATTCCAGCTTCATCTTCCCGGCGATCGTCGATCGCGGCGATGTCGTAGTCGCGGTCGGCACAGGTGGGACCTCGCCGGTGGTCGCACGGCGCGTGCGCGAGAGGATCGAGGCGCTGCTGCCGGCGCGCATCGGCGAGCTCGCCGAGTTCATCGGCGGCTTCCGCAAAACCATCAACGGACGTATCGCCGAGTTTCCGCTGCGCCGCCGCTTCTGGGAGCGTGTCATCGACGGCCCGATCGGCGCCGCCGTGCTCGCCGGCCGCAAGGGCGAAGCGGACGCAGCGCTCAAGGCAATTTCCGATCCCTCCGCATTCGCGCGCGCCGACAAGCCGGAAGGCTCGGTCGCGCTGGTCGGCGCCGGCCCCGGCGATCCCGATCTTCTCACCATCAAGGCGCTGCGCGCGTTGCAGGACGCCGACATCGTCTTTCATGACGAGCTGGTCTCGCCTGAAATCCTCGACCGTATCCGCCGCGATACCACGCGCGTTCCGGTCGGCCGCCGCATCGGCAAGCCCGGTATCGGCCAAGACGCCATCAACCAGCGCATGATCGAGGCCGCACGATCCGGTCAGCGCGTGGTGCGGCTGAAGGGCGGCGATCCCTTCGTGTTCGGCCGCGGCGGCGAAGAGGTGGAAGCGCTGCGCGCCGCCGGTATCGCCTATTCGATCATTCCCGGCATCACCGCGGGACTCGGCGGCGCCGCCGATTTCGAGGTGCCGCTCACCTATCGTCATGAAGCGACCCGCATCACCTTCCTCACCGCGCACAAGGCGCGCGATACCGAGGCGGTGGACTGGTCGACGCTGACCGACACCAGGATGACCGTCGTGGTCTACATGGGCCTGACCGCTGCGCCCGCGATCCGCGCCGGCCTCCTCGCCGCCGGCCGTTCGCCGGAGACGCCGGTCGGCGTGTTCGCCCGCGTCACGCGTCCGGACGCGCAAGGCGCGGTCGGCACGTTGTGCGACCTGTCCGAACTCGTGCGGCGGATCCATGGCGGTCCCGCCATCCTCATCATCGGCGAGGTGGTCCGGCATGCCGGTTCGCTTCGCCGCGAAACACCCCAACACATCATCTCTGACCTGCTGGATGCTGCCGAATGACCTCTCCTCTGCAACAGAAACTCAAAATCAACGGTTCCTCGGTGGTGACAGCCAACCGCACCTGGGACGGCATTGTCGTCTATCGGACCGCTGCCAAGGGGTGGTCGGCTGAGCTCGCCGACGCCGCGATCGTGCGAAACTCCGATGAGGCGAAAGCGTTGCTCGCCGAGGCCGTGGCCGATGACGTCGGCGCGATCGGTCCCTATATCGCGCCGGTGCAAGTCGACGAAGCCGGCAAGATCCTGCCGGGCAATCTGCGCGAGCAGATCCGCCGAGACGGCGTGACAATCGACTTGCCGGTCTGATCGCAGGTCGAGCTGTAAGGCACTTCAATCATGTATGCTTACGACGAAATCGACCGCACGCTTGTCAACGAGCGCGTCTTGGAATTCCGCGACCAGGTGCAGCGCCGTCTCTCGGGCGAACTCACCGAGGACGAATTCAAGATGCTGCGCCTGCAGAACGGCGTTTATCTGCAACTGCACGCCTACATGTTCCGCGTCGCGATTCCCTACGGAACGCTGGCGTCGAACCAGTTGCGGCAGCTCGCCCATGTCGCGCGCAAATACGACCGCGGCTACGGCCATTTCACCACGCGTCAGAACATCCAGTTCAACTGGATCAAGCTGTCGGACCTGCCGGATGCGCTTGCCGATCTCGCCGAGGTCGGCATCCACGCGATGCAGACCTCCGGCAACAACATGCGCAACGTCACTTCGGATCAGTGGGCCGGCGTCGCGCCCGGCGAGATCGAGGATCCGCGCATCTGGTCGGAGCTGATCCGCCAGCACACCACGCTGCATCCGGAATTCTCGTTCCTGCCGCGCAAGTTCAAGATCGCAATCACGGCGTCGGACCACGACCGCGCCGCGATCAAGGTCCACGACATCGGCCTGCGCCTGATCAAGAACGAGAAGGGCGAGACCGGCTTCGAGGTGCTGGTCGGCGGCGGCCTCGGCCGCACGCCGTTCATCGGCAAGACCATCAAGCACTTCGTCCATGGCCGTGATCTGCTGAGCTATATCGAGGCCATCCTGCGCGTCTACAACCAGTACGGACGCCGCGACAACATCTACAAGGCGCGCATCAAGATCCTGGTGCACGAACTCGGCATCGAGAAATTCTCGCGCGAGGTCGAGGAGGAGTGGCAGCACATCCGCTATTCCTCGCTCCAGATCGATGACGAGGTGATCGAGGACATTCGCTCGCGCTTCATCTATCCGTCTTACGAAAAGCTGCCGCATATGCCGGACGAACTGCGGCAGGCCGCGGCCGATCCCGGCTTCGAGGCGTGGCGCAAGAACTCGGTGGCCGCGCACAAAAACCCTGGCTACTCCATCGTCACGATCTCGCTGAAGCCGATCGGTGCGCCTCCGGGCGATGCCACGGCCGAGCAGATGGACGCTCTGGCCGATCTAGCAGACAGATATTCCTTCGGCGAGATCCGCGTCGGCCACGAGCAGAATCTCGCGCTGCCGCATGTTGCCAAGCGCGACCTGCCGGCATTGTGGAAGGCGCTCGACAAGCTTGGCCTGGCGACGCCGAACGTCAATCTGATCACCGACATCATCGCCTGCCCGGGGCTCGACTATTGTTCGCTGGCGAATGCGCGCTCGATTCCGATCGCTCAGGAGCTGACCCGGCGCTTCGCCAACCACGAGCTCGCCAATCTGATTGGCCGGCTGCACATCAACATCTCCGGCTGCATCAATGCCTGCGGCCATCACCATGTCGGCCATATCGGCATTCTCGGTGTCGAGAAGAACGGCGAGGAGGTCTATCAGATCACCATCGGCGGCCGTGCCGACGAGAGCGCCGCGCTTGGCAATCTGATCGGGCCGGGCGTCAAGTTCGACGAGGTCGCCGACGTCGTCGAGGACATCGTGGAAGCCTATCTCGCGCTACGCGAGCGGCCGGAAGAGCTTTTCGTGGACACCGTGAAGCGCCTCGGTGTCGAGCCCTTCAAGGAGCGCGTCTATGCCACTCGTTAACGGCGGAAAGATCGCCGACGACAGCTTCGTCAAGCTCGCCGTCGACATGCCGCTGCCCGAAGGCGGCGACATCCTGGTGCCGGCCGAGCGCTTCTTGGCCGACGCAGAAGCTTTGCTCAAGCGCGGCGGCAAGGTCGGTGTGATCTGGCCGAACAATCGCGATATCGGCGAGCTCGTCCCGTATCTCGGCAAGATCGCCGTGGTCGCGCTGGTGTTTCCGAGCTTCCGCGATGGCCGCGCCTACAGCCAGGCGCGGCTGCTGCGTGAGCGCTACAATTATCGTGGCGAGTTGCGGGCGACGGGGCAGGTGCTGCGCGACCAGTTCGTGTTCATGCTGCGCGCCGGCTTCGATTCCTTCGAGGTCAAGAAGCAGGCCGACGCGGAAGCCTTCATGCAGACCGCCAAGCGCTATTCGGTGTTCTACCAGCCGACCGGCGATGGCCGGATCACGGCGCTGCACCGGCGCATGCAACTCCGTCACTCCGAGGGTGTCGGCACGTGAACGCAATCGCGCCCCAGGTTTCGTCGGCGTCCGTCTCTGCGCTGCCTTCGGCGGTGGAGCTCGATCGCGCGTTGCGCGATGCATCTCCTGCCGAAATCATCGCGACGGCACTGAAGACGATCGGGCGCGACAAGCTTGCACTGGTGTCGTCCTTCGGCACGGAATCGGCGACGCTGCTGAAGGTCATGGCGGACGTCGATCCGGCGATCCCCGTGATCTTCCTCGACACCGGCTGGCTGTTCGAGGAGACACTCGCCTATCGCGACACGCTGGTTGCCGCGCTGGGCCTCAAGGACGTCCGCTCGATCAAGCCGGCGGAGGAGACGCTGTCGCGAGACGATCCCGAGCGCGATCTCTGGTTCTCCGACCCCGACGCCTGTTGCCGAATCCGCAAGGTCGAGCCGCTGGCGCGCGCGCTGAAGCCGTTCGACGCCTGGATCAACGGTCGCAAGCGCTTTCAAGGCAGTGCGCGCGCCGACATTCCGGTTGTCGAGGACGATGGTGCGCGCTTGAAGTTCAACCCCTTCGCCAATGTCTCGCGCGAGGAACTCGAGGCGATGTTCGTCCGCGCCAAATTGCCGCGTCATCCACTGGTGGAGTCCGGTTTCCTGTCGGTTGGGTGTATGCCTTGCACCAGCAGAACCACCGAGGGCGAGGATGCACGCGCCGGTCGCTGGCGCGGCCGGGCGAAGACAGAATGCGGCATCCACACGATGAAGACTTCGTAGCACAGGCAGGCTGCGACTCCTCAAACAAGAAAATCCGGTTCCGTTGACTCGAACGTGTTTCGCCCTGAGTTATGCCCGCATGCCATCGACGGCGCTGAAGTCGTCGAGGTGAATGGAGATGGACATGATGCGCCGTATCGTTCCGCTCGCGGCAGGATTGCTTTGGGCAAGCGCGGCTCTCGCCGCTGACATCAATCTTTTGAACGTGTCGTACGATCCGACGCGCGAGCTCTATGTCGAGTTCAACAAGGCGTTCGCGACCGCCTATCAGAAGGAAACCGGCAAGAGCGTCGAGATCAAGCAATCGCATGGCGGTAGCGGTTCGCAGGCGCGCGCCGTGATCGATGGATTGCAGGCGGACGTCGTGACGCTCGCGCTCGCTTACGACATCGACGCGATCGCGAACAAGGGCTTCACCGCGACCGACTGGCAGAAGCGTCTGCCGCAGAACGCGTCGCCCTATACCTCGACCATCGTGTTCCTGGTGCGCAAGGGCAATCCGAAGGGCATCAAGGACTGGGACGATCTGCTCAAGCCGGGCGTGGCCGTGATCACGCCGAACCCGAAGACCTCCGGCGGCGCGCGCTGGAATTATCTGGCGGCCTGGGGCTTTGCTCAGAAGAAGTACGGTTCGGTGGACAAGGCGAAGGATTTCATCGGCAAGCTGTTCCAGCAGGTGCCGGTACTGGATACCGGCGCGCGCGGCGCCACCGTGACCTTTGTCGAGCGCGGCGTCGGCGATGTGCTGCTCGCCTGGGAGAACGAGGCGTATCTCGCGCTGAAGGAGTTCGGCCCCGAGAAGTTCGAGATCGTGGCGCCGCCACTCTCGATCCTCGCCGAGCCGCCCGTCGCGATCGTCGACAAGGTTGCCGACAAGAAAGGCACCCGCAACGCCGCTGACGCCTACCTCCAGTATTGGTATACCAAGGAAGGCCAAGAAATTGCCGCGCGCAATTTCTATCGTCCGCGCAATGCGGAGATTGCCAAAAAGTATGAGAACTCCTTCGCAAAGGTCGAACTGTTCACGATCGACGATGTGTTCGGCGGTTGGACCAAGGCGCAGAAGGAACATTTTGCCGACGGTGGCGTCTTTGATCAGATCTACAAGAACTGATCGGGCGCTGTCTTAAAGGCTTTAGCAGAGGGCCTGGTGAGCGCAGTTGCAGCACGACGCCGGACATTGCCGGGCTTCGGTCTTACGATGGGACTGACGCTTTCCTGGCTGTCCGTGATCATCCTGATTCCGCTCGCCGGATTGTTCCTGAAATCGCTCGAACTGAGCCCCGAGCAGTTCTGGAATATCCTCTCCAGTCGGCGAACCCTGAATGCGCTCAGGGTTTCGTTCGGCCTCGCCTTCGCGGCGGCCTGCGTCAATCTGGTGATGGGCAGCATCATCGTCTGGGCGCTGGTGCGCTACCGCTTCCCCGGAAGGCGGCTGTTCGATGCGATTGTGGATGTCCCCTTCGCATTGCCGACGGCGGTCGCCGGGGTCGCGCTGACATCGCTGTTCGCCGAAAAGGGCTGGCTGGGCGCGCCGCTCGCAGCGCTCGGCATCAAGGTGGCGTTCACGCCGCTCGGCATCTTCGTCGCCATGATCTTCATCGGCATTCCTTTCGTGGTGCGCACGGTGCAGCCGGTGCTGCAGGATCTCGATGTCGAGATCGAGGAAGCTGCGGGCAGTCTGGGGGCGAGCCGCTGGCAGACCATCATTCGCGTGATCCTGCCATCGCTCGCGCCGGCGCTGCTCACGGGCCTCGCGCTCGCCTTCGCGCGAGCGGTCGGCGAATACGGCTCGGTGATCTTCATCGCCGGCAATCTGCCGAATGTCTCCGAGATCGCGCCGCTGCTGATCGTAATCCGTCTGTCCGAGTTCCGCTATGCCGACGCGACCGCCATCGCGGTCGTCATGCTCGTCGTGTCCTTCGTCATCATCTTCGCCGTCAACCGGCTCCAGCGCTGGGCGCAGAGCCGGATTCCGGTGCGTTGAGGGCGGGGCATGACGATGCAGATCGCGGATTCGGTTTCGCTCTCGCCATCGGAGGCGAAGGCGCGTGCGCATGCAGCGGCCGCGCGGGACAACCTTCGCACGGAGCCGAGGGCGGTGCGAATCGTCATCATCGCGCTGGCGATGATCTTCCTCTCCGTCTTCGTCGTGCTGCCGCTCGTCGTGGTGTTCGCGCAGGCGTTCTCGAAGGGAATCCTCGCTTATCTCTCCGCGCTGGCCGATCCCGAGGCATTGTCCGCGATCAAGCTCACTCTGATGGTGGCGGCGATCTCGGTCGGCCTCAATCTGGTGTTCGGCCTGGTCGCTGCCTGGGCGATTGCAAAATTCGATTTCCCGGGCAAGACCTTCCTGATCACGCTGATCGACCTGCCCTTCTCGGTGAGCCCGGTGATCTCGGGCCTCGTCTTCGTGCTGCTGTTCGGCGCGCAGGGCTATTTCGGCGGCTGGCTTCGGGATCACGACATCCAGATCCTCTTCGCGGTGCCCGGCATCGCGCTCGCGACCACCTTCGTGACCTTCCCCTTCGTGGCCCGCGCGCTGATCCCCTTGATGCAGGAGCAAGGCACGCAGGAGGAGGAAGCGGCGATTTCGCTCGGCGCTTCCGGCCTGCAAACCTTCTTCCGGGTGACGCTGCCCAATATCAAATGGGGGGTGCTTTATGGCGTCCTGCTGTGTAACGCGCGCGCGATGGGCGAGTTCGGTGCGGTGTCGGTCGTCTCGGGCCATATCCGCGGCGAGACCAACACCATGCCGCTGCTGGTCGAGATTCTCTACAACGAATACCAGTTCGTCGCCGCCTTCGCGATCGCCTCCCTGCTGGCGATGCTGGCGCTGATCACGCTGATCGCCAAAACCGTTCTCGAACGTCATCTCGACGAAGGACAAGACGGCAATGACCATTGAAGTCAGGAATCTCGTCAAGAAGTTCGGCAGTTTTGCTGCTCTGGACGGCGTGGACCTCAAGGTCGAGAGCGGCGAGCTTGTAGCGCTGCTCGGCCCGTCAGGCTCCGGCAAGACCACACTGTTGCGGATCATCGCCGGGCTCGATTGGCCCGATTTGGGTGAGGTGCTCATCAATGGCGAGGATGCGCTGGCGCAGGGTGCGCGCGAACGGAATGTCGGTTTCGTGTTCCAGCACTACGCGCTGTTCCGCCACATGACGGTGTTCGAGAACGTCGCCTTCGGCCTGCGCGTGCAGCCGCGCGCGATCCGCAAGGATGAAGCGACCATCCGTGCGCGCGTCAAGGAACTGCTCGATCTCGTCCAGCTCGACTGGCTCGCCGACCGCTATCCGAGCCAGCTCTCCGGCGGCCAGCGCCAGCGCATTGCGCTTGCGCGCGCGCTCGCGATCGAGCCGCGCATCCTCTTGCTCGACGAGCCGTTCGGCGCGCTCGACGCCAAGGTGCGCAAGGAGCTGCGCAAATGGCTGCGCTCGCTGCATCATGAAATCAACGTGACCTCGATCTTCGTCACCCACGACCAGGAGGAAGCGCTGGAAGTCGCCAACCGCGTCGTGGTGATGGACAAGGGCAGGATCGAGCAGATCGGCTCGCCCGACGACGTCTACGAGACTCCGGCGTCCGCCTTCGTGCATGGCTTCATAGGTGAATCCATCGAGCTGCCGGTCCAAATTGCCGACGGCATTGTGCGGCTCGGTGACCGGCCGCTTCGGCTCGCGGCGGACGGTCTTGCGCCTGGCGCGTCAAGGCTGTTCGTGCGGCGACATGACATGCTGATCGGCCCGCCCGGCAGCGGCGCCTTCGAGGGCGCCGTGCGGCATGTCCGGAACTTTGGCCCGGTGCAGCGGGCCGAGGTGGCACTCTCGGGCGGCGAGACCATCGAGATCGACGCCCCGCGCGACAGGGAATTGCGTGCCGGCGACACGATTGGCCTCGAGCCCCGCCGCTACCGGATATTTGCGGGCGTCTAACGCCCCGCGGAAGGTCAATTTTTCCTCAAAATTCACCTTTCAGCCACGGTTCGTATGCAACAACGGCCCTTCCTTTGGGGGCCCGATTCATGCGCGCTGCGGCCGCGATACTCATTGCTTTGCTTCTCGCCAGCTGTGCCGGCAATGAGGCACCGATCCAGCAGCAGCCGTCGATGTATGCCGACATGGCGGTCCCGGGCTCCAAGCTCGATGCCCAGGCGGCCGCGATCATGATCTCGCAATACCGCCAGAACAACGCCCTCGGCACCGTGGTGATCGACCCCGACCTGATGCGGCTTGCCGAATCCCAGTCCAATGCCATGGCGGCGGCCAACAAGATGGACCATGACGTCCGTGCGCCGCTGGCCAAGCGCCTTGCCGCCGGCGGATATCCCGCGACCGTGGCGGTCGAGAACATCTCGGCCGGCTATCATACGCTGGCGGAAGCGTTTTCCGGTTGGCGCGACTCGCCCCCGCACCGTGCCAACATGCTCAAGGGCGGTGTCACAAAATTGGGCATCGCGGCGAGCTATGCTCCGGGCACCAAGTACAAGGTGTTCTGGACCATGATCCTGGCCTCGACGGACCCCCGATAAGCCAGACTTGATCCCGGGATACATTGACGCCGCGGCGATCAGTCGCCACGGTCGCTCGTCATCTGCTATTGTTCCCGAATGACCGATCACACCAGTCCTGAATCCGCCAGCGTCCCCGCGAATGCGCAACGCGTCCTGGTGTTGCAGGGTGGCGGCGCGCTCGGCTCCTATCAAGCCGGCGCCTATCAGTCGCTGTGCGGCTACGGCTTCGAGCCGGAATGGGTCGCCGGCATTTCGATCGGCGCGGTCAACGCCGCCATCATTGCCGGCAACGAAGGCCCGACCCGCGTCAAGCGGCTCAAGGAATTCTGGGAGATGGTCTCGGCGCCGGTGCCGTGGAAACCGATCGGCAAGAGCGACCATAGCCGCGAGCTGTTCAATTCGACCAGCGCTGCGCTGATCGCGACCTTCGGCGTGCCCGGCTTCTTTACACCGCGCGTCCCGCCCGCGCCGCTCTGGCCGCCCGGCAGTCCGCAGGCCGGGAGCTATTACGACACCGCGCCGCTGAAGAAGACGCTGGAGCGGCTGGTCGATTTCGATCGCATCAACGACCTGAAGACGCGTCTGTCGGTCGGCGCTGTCGGCGTCACCTCCGGCAACTTCAAATATTTCGACAATTACGAGTTCAAGAAGCTCGGCAAGACCATCGGCCCCGAGCACATCATGGCCTCCGGCGCGCTGCCGCCGGGCTTTCCGTCCGTCGTGATCGACGGCGAGCACTACTGGGACGGCGGCATCGCCTCCAACACGCCGCTCGACTATGTGCTCGATGCCGAGGTCGATCGCGACATGCTGATCTTCCAGGTCGACCTGTTCAGCGCGCGGGGCGACCTGCCGAATTCCCTGCTCGAGGCCACCGAGCGCGAGAAGGACATCCGCTTCTCCAGCCGGACGCGGATGAACACCGACAAGAACAGGCAGCTGCACAACGCCCGCAGGGCCGTGCGCGACCTGATTTCCAAATTGCCCGATTATCTGAAAAATGACCCTTCCGTGGAATTCCTCGCGAAGGTATCGCGTGAAAGCACCGTCACCGTGGTGCATCTGATCTACCGCAGCAAGAACTACGAATCCTCGTCCAAAGACTACGACTTCTCGCATGTCGCCATGGTCGAGCATTGGGAAGCCGGCGTGCACGACGTGCATCTGTCGATGCGCCACAAGGATTGGCTCGAGCGGCCGCAGTCCGGCGAGACCATGGTGACCTACGATCTCACGGGGGACGTCACCGCGCCCCCGCCAAAAAGGAGCGAATGATATGGGTAGTCTGTCAGGCAAGAACGCCGTCGTGACCGGATCGACCAGCGGCATCGGGCTTGCTTATGCGCGCGCCTTCGCCGGCGCCGGCGCCAATGTCGTCATCAACGGCTTCGGCTCGCCGGAGGACATCGAGAAGGAGCGCGCGAAGATCGAGTCCGATTTCGGCGTCAAGGCGGTCTACTCGCCCGCCGACATGACCAAGCCGGTCCAGATCGCCGAGATGATCGCACTGGGCGAGAAGAGCTTCGGTTCGGTCGACATTCTCGTCAACAATGCCGGCATCCAGTTCGTCTCGCCGATCGAGGAATTCCCGATCGAGAAGTGGGACCAGATCATCGCGATCAACCTGTCCTCGGCCTTCCACGCCATTCGCGCGGCTGTCCCTGGCATGAAGAAGAAGGGCTGGGGCCGTATCATCAACACGGCGTCGGCGCACTCGCTGGTCGCCTCGCCCTTCAAGTCGGCCTACGTGTCGGCCAAACACGGCATCGCCGGCCTGACCAAGACCGTCGCGCTGGAAGTCGCGACCAGCAAGATCACCTGCAACTGCATCAGCCCCGGCTACGTCTGGACGCCGCTTGTCGAGAAGCAGATCCCCGACACGATGAAGGCGCGCAATCTGACGCGCGAGCAGGTCATCAACGACGTGCTGCTCGACGCCCAGCCGACCAAGGAATTCGTCACCTCCGAGCAGGTCGCGGCCCTGGCGCTGTTTTTGTGCGGCGACGATGCCGCCCAGATCACCGGCAGCAACCTCTCGATCGATGGCGGCTGGACCGCGGAGTAATCACGCGACGCCGTAGGGTGGGCAAAGGCGCGCGAGCGCCGTGCCCACCTTTTTTTCTGCTGAGGAAAAGGGGTGGGCACGCTTCGCTTTGCCCACCCTACGACTGTCTAACGGCTGCGCCCAAACGCCAGCACGTGCAGGCCGAGCCGCCGCCGCACGATCCAGAACAGCAGGACCGTCTCGAAGCTGAGCGAGATCGAGGTCGCGGCCGCGGCGCCGTGGCCGCCGTAGCGTGGCACCAGCGCAATGCAGAGCACGACGTTCATCACGAAGGCCAGCGCGTAGGCCAGCGCGCAGATCTTCTGCTGGCCGAGCATGTTGAGCAGGCGCTCAACGGGCCCGATCGCGGAGCGCACCACGAGGCCGATCGCGGCGACGAACATGATGTCGTAGCCGACCGTGAATTGCGGCCCGAACAGCCAGAGCAGCGGCTTGCCGAACGCGAGCAGCACGATGGTCGCCGCCAGCGAGGGCCAGAACGTCCAGTTGATGGCATATGTGACATAGGCCGACAGGCGCGCCTTGTCGCCGCTCGCGTTGTATTCGGCGAAGCGATGCGCCGTGGTCGCCGACATCGCGTAGTGGATGAACGAGACCAGCGCCAGCGTCTTCACCACTGCGAAGTAGACGCCGACCTCGTGGGAGGGACGGAATTGCTGGAGCACCAGCACGTCGGTGTAGGACAGCAGCAGGTAGAAGCTCTCCACCAGCAGGATCGGCAGCGAGACAGCGAGCCAACCGCCGACATCGTAGGCCTTGAGGCCCGGCTCGATGTGATCGGCCAGCTTGCGGTTCAGCACCACCATCTGCCCGGTCATCGCGATCCAGACCGCGCCGGCGCTGGCAACCATCGCGGCGATCGCGCCGATGTGGTAGCCGAGCAGGAAGGCGCAGGCTGTGATGCCGATGATCAGCGCCTGGCGGATGATGAATTGCGGCATCAATCCGAGCTGCATCCAGTCATGCGAGCGCGCGATGCCGTCCTGGGTGTTGGCGACGACGAAGGCCGGCAGCGTCATGCAGCCGATATAGAGCGGCAGCACCTCGGCCGGATCGAGCCAGGACGATGCCAGCTTGACGATGCCGGCAAGCCCGAGCGACACCAGCGCGGAGGCGGCAAAGGTGAGCCAGCGGCTGCCGGAGAGGAAGCCGCGCAGCAGCGCATGCTCGGCGCTGGTGCGGTACTCCGGAATGATTTTTTGCGCGGACGCCGAGATGCCGAAATCCAGCATGCTGCCGAGCAGGAGCACCCAGGTCCAGACATAGACATAGATGCCGTAGTCGGACGTCCCCATCCAGCGCGCCAGCAGCACTTGCGAGACATAGGCAAGGCCCGCGCTGATCACGCGGATGATGAAGATGGTGCCAGCCAGCCGCCGCGTCAGCGACGCCTCGCTCGAGCCACCCGTCAAGCTGGCGCGCAGCCGCGCGATCAGCCCGGCCGGTCCGGTCGTAGCGGGTTCTGCATCCATCACGGCCAATTCGAGATCCCCAGGGCGCACGCGCATGCTGCGGCAGGCTTGATGCGGCAGCACTGGGAATTAGCAACCATTCGTTAAGATTCGGTTGGGTGGGCGTGCACCCGCGGGACGAACGGATCACTCCAGATTCGTAGTGAACTCGTACGACTTCTCCGGCCCGACCAGTGTGAACTTCAACGCTGCGCCCTCGGGCTTGGCGCCCGGGGGCAGCCCATCGAGTTCGAAGGAGAATCGCTTCACCCCTGGCGGACCGTGCTCGACCAGTACCGGGATCGGCAGCGACCAGTCCAGTGTCGGCCCTTCCACGAACAGATTGACGTTGCGCGCGTCCGCAGGCGCGACCACGTCGACCACCACGTATTTGGCGCCGTCGCGCTTGACGTCACGGATGGTGAGCGGGTTGGGATCGCCGATCGTGGCTGGCTTCGGCACGGTGTCGAGCGCTGCACGCAGATTGGCGTCCTCGGTCGAGGCGACGCTGTTGAAGCCGAGTTCGGCATTGGCTTCGACGGGAATGCAGAGCTTTTCGCAGACCGCGTAGTTGATCTCGGCGCGCAACGTCACCGGCTTGTCGGCGGCCTTGGCGACGATGCGCAAGGGCAGCACGACCTGGTCGTGATAGCCGATCGAATGGCCACCCGCGCCGTCGTCGAATTTCTGCGGCGCCGGCCACATGATCGTCACCGCCTCGACATTGTCCGACTTCGAGAAGTCGAACCGCGGCGGAACGCCGGAATCGCCGGGCGTGCGCCAATAGGTTTTCCACCCGGGCTGGATCTGGAAGGCGATCCCGCCGAGCAGGACCGCGCCGCTGCGCGACCCCGCGAGCAACCGCACCGCGGAATGTCCGTCGCGTTGCCACGGCGAGGCGTCGTCGGCGCGGGCCGCAAGCGCCAGCGACGACGCGAGCAAGATTGTCGCGACGCCGATCGCCGCACGCCTGGGAACTCTTGTCAGCATGGCACGTCTTTACAGGGTCGCCACGGGGCAAGCCATTGAAATGCTTGTGATGGATGCACTTGATTCATGTCTCTGCAAGCCTTGATTTGACAGCGGGCCGGCCCGACATCAGGATAGGAATTGAAACCGGAGTGCTTCACCGATGGCTCCCACAGGCAAGAGAACGGGCGAAAGCACCCGTGGCGCGAGTCTCGCGCCGCCCAGTTCGGCCGATTACCTCGACGGCCGGCTCCTCATCGCGATGCCCGTGATGGGCGACGAGCGCTTCGAACGCTCGGTAATCTATCTCTGCGCCCATTCCGCCGAGGGCGCGATGGGCATCATCGTCAACCATCCCGCCGGCAGCATCGACTTCCCCGAGCTCCTGCAGCAGCTCGGCATCATCAAGAAGGGCGAGCACATCAGGCTGCCCGAGAATGCCGAAAGCATGAAGGTACTCCGCGGTGGCCCGGTCGACACCGGGCGCGGCTTCGTGCTGCATTCCAGCGATTTCTACATCGAGAACGCGACGCTCCGGATCGACGACGGCGTCTGCCTCACCGCGACCGTGGATATCCTGCGCGCGATCGCCAACGGCTCCGGCCCCAAGCATGCCATCCTCGCGCTCGGCTATGCCGGTTGGGCGCCGGGCCAGCTCGAGACCGAGATTCAGAGCAACGGCTGGCTGCATTGCGATGCGGATGCTGATCTGATCTTCGGCGACGACGTCGACGAGAAGTACGGCCGTGCGCTTCGCAAGATCGGCATCGACCCCGGCATGCTCTCGAACGAGGCCGGGCACGCGTAGCTGCTGCGTCGCTTTCGCGGCGCCCTCCGGTGTCGTCCCGGATCTTCGCTTCGCTCGTCCGGGACGACAGCAGAATGTGCCGCGCCTACTCCGCCGCCTGCTGCTGCACCGTCGGCTCCGTCCCCGCCACCGTCGCGCGGCGCATGTCGCGGGGTTGGGACTGGTCGTAGCGGCGGACGCGGTGCATGGTCTGGCGGTTGTCCCACATCACGAGGTCATGCAGCTTCCATTTGTGGATGTAGACGAATTCCGGTTGCGTCGCGTGCTCGTTGAGGTCGCGCAGCAGCAGCCGGCCCTCCGGCACGCTCATGCCGACGATCTTGCCGGCATGCGATGACAGATACAGCGACCTGCGCCGATGCTCCGGGTGCGTCCGCACCAGCCGTTGCAGCACCGGCTTGAACATCTGCTTTTCCTCGTCGGTGTATTCGGTGAAGCCGAGCGATCCCCGCGAATACATCAGCGAGTGCTCGCAGACGAGATCGTCGATTTCCGCCTTGGTCTCGTCGTCGAGCGCGTCATAGGCGGCGCGCATGTCGGCGAATTCGGTGTTGCCGCCCTTCGGGTTCACCACGCGCGCCGACAGCAGCGAGAATTTTGCCGGGATGGGACGGAACGAGCTGTCGGAATGCCACAGGCAGTTGCCGAGATTGAACAGATGCGTGCGGCTGTCTTTCGCCAGCGGCCTGCCGTCCTTGCCGAGATTGGACACGTCGTTGAGGCCCGACTCGAGCCGGTAGTCCTGCGCCTTGGTCACGGTGCCGCCGCGCGCGTCCTCGCGCTGACCAAAATTCAGCGCAAAGGCCATCTGCTGCTCGTCGGTGATGTCCTGGTCGTGGAAGACGAGCACCGCGTATTTGTCCATGGCGGCCTCGATCTCGCGCGCCTCGGTCTCGGTGAGCGGCTTTCGCAAATCGAGGCCGGAGACCTCGCCGACAAAATGTTTTTGAAGCTGCCGGATGGTGATCGTCATGATGTCTCTCCCGCGAACCGCGAGCGGTTGCTCCCGCTCTGTCGATGAAAAAGCTACTCCGGCACCCGGCGTTGTCAACGCTCGGCGCGCATAGGTCTCACGCGTTGCGCGCCATCAGGCCGCCGTCGACCGGAATCACCGCGCCGGTGAGGAAGGATGCGGCCGGCAGGCACAGGCTCAGCGTCATATGCGCGACTTCCTCGGGATCGCCGTAGCGGCCGAGTGCGGTACGACGCTTGGCGTAGATGGTCTTGTGTTCCTCCGAGATGCGATCGGTGATCGCGGTGCGGATCGGCCCCGGGCAGATGCAGTTGACCGTGATGCCCTCGCGGCCGAGCTCCACGGCGAGCGAGCGGGTGAGGCTGGCAACGCCGCCCTTCGCCGCCGAATAGGGGCTGTGCAATGCGGTGGCGCCGAGCGCTTCCGTCGAGGCGATGTTGACGATGCGCGGGCTCGTCGACTTGCGCAGATGCGGCAGCGCCGCGCGGATGATGCGCGGATGCGACGTCAGCATCACCGCGATGCCCTTGGCCCAGGCGTCCTCGTAGGATTCGTCGTCGATCGCGACGCGGACGGAGATGCCGGCATTGTTGACGACGATATCGAGCCCGCCGAAATGCGACGCCACATCGCCGACGACACGCTTGATCTCGCCGCCGTCGGCGACGTCGAGTTTCCAGGCCTTCGCCGAGCCGCCGCTCGCCGCGATCTCCCTGGCGACGGATAGCGCGCCTTGCTCGTCATAATCGGTCACGGCGACGTTCGCGCCTTCGCTTGCGAACACGCGCGCAGTCGCGCGCCCCATGCCGCTGGCCGCGCCGGTGACGAGAACGGTCAGGCCCTTCACGGACCGGCTGAGCTGCTTGAAGTCGGACATGCTGTTTCCTCACGGCGTGCTTGTTTTTTGTTTTGGGATTGACGAGGCTGGCATCGATCCGCAGACAGGTCAAACAAGCAAGACAAAAGGGGAGGCCGCGATGGCAAACGAGCTGGATTTTTCGGGCAGGCAGGTGCTGGTCGTCGGCGGGTCCAGCGGCATCGGCAACGGCATCGCACAAGCCTTTCGCGCGCGGGGCGCGGCTGTTGCGGTCTGCGGCACGCGTGCTCACGCAGCGGAATATTCGCCGGAGGAGGGCTCCGATCTCACCGGTCTTTCTTATGCGCAGCTCGATGTCAGCGATGCCGGCGCGATCGAAGCTTTCAAGCCGTCGTTCGATCGTCTCGATGTGCTCGTGCTCGCGCAGGGCGCGGTGCTCTATCGTCGCGGCGAGTTCGAGATGGCCGGCTTTCGCAAGGTCATCGAGGTTAATCTGATGAGCCTGATGGCCTGCGCGACGCGATTCCATTCGATGTTGCGGGATTCCAAGGGCGCGCTGATCATGGTGTCGTCGACCGCGGCCTATCACTCCACCATGGGCAATCCCGCCTACAATGCGTCGAAGACCGGCGCGGTCGGATTGACGCGGACCCTAGGCGAGGCCTGGGCCGAGGACGGCATCCGCGTCAACGGTATCGCGCCCGGCCTCGTCGACACCAAGATGACGAAGGTGACGACCGACAATCCCAAGCGGCTCGAAGGCGCGCTGGCGCGCATTCCGCTGCGGCGATTGGGCACGCCGGCTGACATGGCCGGCGCGGCGCTGTTCCTGGCCTCGCCGCTGTCGTCCTACATCATCGGCCAGACATTGGTCGTCGATGGAGGGCTCATTCTCTAGAGCGTGATCCGGAAGAGTGAGACGTGGTTTTCCGAAAAGATCACGCTCAAACCGTAGGCGCGATTGGAACCGCGCCGCTCCTGATCGGTTACTTCGGCAGACCCCCGAGGAGGAACAGTATGGACAAGGATAGGATCGTCGGATCAGCCAAGGAGTTCGCCGGACGCGCGGAAGGCGCTGTCGGTGATCTCGCGGGCGATGCGCAGACACAGGCATCGGGCAAGGCGCGCGAAGCCGCCGGCACCGTGCAGAATCTCTACGGCCAGGCCAAGGATGCCGTGCGTGACGCCGGCGAGACGGCGGCCAGCTACGCCAAGGACGCCTACGACAAGCCGGCCGAAACCCTGCGCGACGGATCGCAGGCGATTGCCCAGAAGGTGCAGGACAATCCGCTTGGCTCGCTCCTGATCGCCGGCGGCATCGGCTTCGCGCTCGCGCTGCTGATGTCGCGCCCCGCCCGCCGCCCGCCGCCGCGCTGGCGCTACTAAGGTTAGTAGCCGACGCCGCATCTCTCGTGCCCCGGACGCGCTGCAGCGCTAAAGCGCTGCTGCGCAGATCCGGGGCTCATTCTTTTGTGGGTGCGGAAAGTGTGGCAAGTGCTGGGTCCCGGCTCTGCGTCGCATCACCAGGAGGTGCTGCGACGCGTCCGGGACACGAGATCGATTACCGGATGACTTCCGCCGCTCGCCCGACGTTACCCGGCGGTCGGGGGATCGCAGGGTTCTGAGCAGGATTGCGCGGTCCTGGTGCGGGCGCTAGCTGACGCGGCGCTGGAGCGGGCTGTGGAGAGCTGAAGCCAAAGAAATCGCGAATGGACGGCGTGGACTGCGCAGGCTGTTGCGACGCCGCCGGCTTCTTCGGTGCGAGCTTCGGCGGCGCGATCGCCGCGGCGGCGCCCGGCGTGCCGGGAGCGGCGGGACTGCCGTCAGGCGTCGTCGCCGCCATCGGCGTATCGCCCTTGGCCTGCTCGCGGCCGACTTCCCGGCGCGGCCAGGCATAATCGTCGGCGCGGCCGGCCGGAGCAGCCAACGGCTCGCCCTTCACCAGGGTCCTCGCGGCCAGCGCATCGACGGCGGCGGGCCGTGTGCCCGGTCCGCCCAGCAATTGATCGGTCGAGATCGACGCCGCAACCAGCGGCACGATCGGGCCCGCCAGCGGTCGCGGCGCGGGCTTGCCGGGCTCGGCGCTGGTGTCGGGCGTCGCTGGTTCGCTCGGCAGCGCGATCGGGCCGGAGCGCCCTGCGAGCAGGCGTGTGATCTCGCGCTCGACATAGTGGGCGAGCTTGCGCGCGCCGGGCTTGGTGAAATAGACGCCGTCATAGCTGCGGAGCTGACGGATCTGGCCTTCGAAGTCCGGACCCTTCTGCAGGAAGCGGCCGGCTTCGTCGACAAAGCCGTCCCAGACGTCGACATAAGTGATGCCGGCCTTGGCCGCGCCTTCGCGATAGAGCGAATCCAGGAACAGCATGTCCGCGGTGCCCTTGGCACCGCGAATGGCGGGCAGGCCGACCCAAAGCACCGGGACGCCCTTGCTCTTGAGGACGTTGGCCAGTTCCTCGATCTTCTTGCCGTAGAGTTCGACCCAGCGGTCGTCACGGAATTCGTAGAGGCCGTTCGGGTTGCGCGCAGTCTTTTCGGGCGCGGCCGCAGGCGTGTCGGCGTTGTCGGCATCGTCCTGCGGCAGGTCGGCATCGGCCGGCTTGCCGTCGGGCTTGCCGGCGGTGTCGGGCTTGGCGTCGCCTGGCTTTCCTTGCGGTTTTGCGCGCGCGCCCTTGTCGTTCTTCTTGTCCTTGTCCGAGGTCTTTTCCGAAGCCTTGTCGGACTTGTCCGCTACGGGCTCGCGGATCGATATGCGATCGTTGAGGCCGAGCATGACGACGATGATTTCGGGCTTCTCGGTCTCGAGGATGCCCTTCGCAGCGGCCGCCCAATCCGAGGGCTCGCCCTTCGGCTGATACTTGATCAGGCCGGACGTGGTCTTGTGCTTGCGGATCACGCCCATGTCGGGCTGCTCGGTGTAGGCGTCTTCCAGGCCGTAGGCGAGCCAGTCGGCCATGGCGTCGCCGATCACCAGCACATTCTTGTCGGGGATGGTGTCGCGCTTGGCTGGTGCCGGCGCGCGCGAAAAATCCTGGCGCGGCGCCTGCGGCTGTTGCTGCTGGAACGGCGCGAAGAAGTCGCCGCCGAACCATCCGCCGTCGCGTCCGCCGCCCCGCTGCGGCGGGGCCGAGCGCTGCGGAGGGCCGCCGAAGCCGGGGAAGTTGAAGAACTGCGCCGAGGCGGGTCCTGCAATGGAGACCAATATCGCGAGCGCCGTCCCCAGCGCGATCAACGGGCCGGTCTCGGTCAGCGCCTTGAAAAAGGATTTTGGCTTCGACATGCGATCTCGGGCGCGCGCAACGGGGTCTGGAATTCGCTCAATATAATAACGGAATCGGGCCGCAAACGGGCAAATTCTCTGGCTGATTCTTGAGGCAATACACCGGGGATCGGCCAAAATCCCTCTTCAGGGTTACTTTCGGCAAGACTTTACCGGCCGCGCAGCCGTTCCAGCGCGTCGGAGGAGGCGAATCCGTCGGCGGGCACCCCGATCGAGGCCTGGAAGTTGCGCAGGGCTTCCCGGGTCTGGCCGCCGAACTGGCCGTCCGGGGTGCCCTTGTAGAAGCCCCGCTGGGCCAGGAGCTGTTGGAGTTCCAGCCGCTCGGTGCGGGACAGCTCCCGTTCCTGCCGCGGCCAGGGCTGCACGAAGGGCGCCCCGCCGCGCAGGCGGTCGGCGAAATGGCCGATCGCCAGCGCATAGGCCTCGGCCGGGTTGTACTTCATGATGACGCGGTAGTTCTGGAGCATCAGGAAGCCCGGCCCCTGCGCGCCCGCCGGCGCCAGCAGATAGGCCTTTTCCGCCGGATGCGGGAAGGGCTGGCCCGCCGGGCGCTTGAGCCCGAGCTTCTCCCACTGGGCCATCGTCATCGCCTTGGCGCGATCGGCCAGCATGTAGTTGAATCCCTGGGGCACCACGACCTCGTAGCCCCAGGTCTGGCCGGTCTGCCAGCCGTCCTTCTTCAAATTGTTGGCGGTCGAGGCGATCAGGTCGGTGGGATTGTCGACGACGTCGCGTCGTCCGTCGCCATCGCCGTCCACGGCAAAGCGCTTGAATGCGGTCGGCATGAACTGGGTTGGGCCGAAGGCGCCGGCCCAGGAGCCGCGCATCTGTTCAGGCCTGAGATCACCGCGGTTGAGGATCTCCAGGCCCGAGAGGAATTCGTCCTTGAAATAGGCCTGGCGGCGCCCGATGCAGGCGAGCGTCGCGGTCGATTGCAGCACGCTGCGGTCGCCCATCTGCGTCGAGTAATTGGACTCGATCCCCCAGATCGAGGCGATGATGTAGCGATCGACGCCATAGGCTTTTTCGGTGGCGTCGAACTGCGCCTTGTATTTGGCGAGCACCTCGCGGCCCTTGGCGAGGCGGTTGTCGTTCACGAGGATGTCGAGATAGTCCCAGATCGACTTGGTGAATTCCGGCTGCGAATCCATGAGATCCATGATGCGCAGGTCCGGTGACAGCCCGGTCGTGAAGCGCTGGAAATTCTCCTGGGTGATGCCGCGCCGCGCGGCATCGGGCCACATGCCGGCGACGCAATTGTCGAAATTGCCGGCGGCCCCGCGGATCGCGGCTGCCGTCATCAGCGGATGGCCGGAGGCACCGTCCTCGCCAGTCCAGGGCAGGGCGCCGCCGGGGCCGGGCGCTGGCTGCTGGGGCGCCGAACTGGAGCCGGAGAAAATACCGCCGAACAGGTTGGACAGGCCGTTCTGCGCTTGTGCGTGCGCATAGCCGGGCAGCAGCAAGGCGGCTGCAACCATCGCTCCGCCGGTCACGGATCCAGCGCGTCTTGCCAGTCCTGCCAATGATTGCATCATGTCTCACCTGTCCGGCCGAAAAACCGCCATCAGGAGGCCCGGTACCGGTTGCCAATAGCTTAACAAAGGTGAAATTTTAGTGGCTGCTCTTTTCTTAACTCTGTGCGCGCGAGGCCCCACATCCGCCTTTGTTGGCGGCTGCAAACAAGCTAGCAAGATGCCATTGCTCCGTTCACGTATCTCCTCAGGTATTCGATCAACCCCATGAAAATCCGCAAAGCCGTATTCCCCGTCGCCGGCCTCGGCACCCGTGTCCTGCCCGCCACCAAGGCGATGCCTAAGGAAATGCTGACCATCGTCGACAAGCCGCTGATCCAGTACGTCTATGACGAGGCGAGGGAAGCCGGCATCGAGCATTTCATCTTCGTCACCGGCCGCAACAAAAACGTCATCGAAGATCATTTCGACAAGATGTTCGAGCTCGACGCGACGCTTAGCCAGCGCGGCAAGAAGGCCGAGCAGGACATTCTGGCCCAGAACCAGCCGGAGGCCGGCGCCGTCAGCTTCACCCGCCAGCAGGCCCCGCTCGGCCTCGGCCACGCAGTCTGGTGCGCGCGCGACATCGTCGGCAACGAGCCGTTCGCGGTCGTGCTGCCCGACGAGCTCGTGCTCAACACCACCGGCTGCCTGAAGCAGATGATCGAGACGGCGTCGACGCTCGGCGAAAAATCCAATGTCATCGCGGTCGAGGCGGTGCCCGACCATCTTACCCATCAATACGGCATCTGCGGCGTCGGCAAGCGCACCGGCAACATGTTCGAGGTCGACGGCATGGTCGAGAAGCCGGCCAAGGGCACCGCGCCCTCCAACCTCTCGATCACCGGCCGCTACATCCTCCAGCCGGAAATCTTCAAGATCCTCGAGACCCAGGAGCGCGGCGCCGGCGGCGAGATCCAGCTCACCGACGCCATGATCGGGCTTGCCAGGTCGCAGAAATTCTACGGCGTCGAGTTCGAAGGCGAGCGCCATGATTGCGGCTCCAAGCCCGGCTTCCTCCGCGCCAACATCGCCTACGGCCTGCAGCGGCCGGAACTGCGTGACGGGCTGATCGCGGAGATGAAGAAGTATCTGGGGCAGTAGCCCGTCACGCCGCCAGCGACAGCTTCGGAAGGCTCGCGACAACGGACTGGTTGCGGCCGCCGGCTTTCGCCGCGTAGAGCGCCTTGTCTGCGGCGGCGACCAGGATCGACCAGTCCATGCCGGCGGCGGGAACGAGGCTGGCGATGCCGCAGGACACGGTCGAGCTCGCATGGTCGTCGGACCAGCCCTGCACCTTGCCGCGGATCGCCTCGGCGACCTTGAAAGCGTCGGTGACTGAGGTGTTCGGCAGCAGCACGGCGAACTCCTCGCCGCCATAGCGCGCGGCGCAATCGCCGGCGCGGCTCACCGAATCGGAAATGCATATGGCGATGCCGACAAGCACCTGGTCGCCGGCCTGGTGGCCGAACGTGTCATTGTAGCTCTTGAAGTGATCGGCATCGATCATCAACAGCGCGACCGGCGTCTTCTGGCGGATGGCACGTCGCCACTCACTGTCGATCACTTGGTCGAACTTGCGGCGGTTCTTCAGGCCGGTCAGCGCGTCCGTCGTCGCCATCTCCTCGAGCTTGCTTTCGGCTTCGGCGCGCCGGCCGATCTCGCGCGCCAGCCCGATCGCCGATCCCAGCAGGAACAGCGCGAGCAACAACACCACGGCGCCGATGCGAAGTGCCTCCCTCTGCCACAGGGCGAAAACGGCGCTCAGCGGTTTGCCGGCCACGACGAACAGCGGATTGGCTCCGCTGCTGCGGACATAGAGCCGCGGGGTTGCGTCGACAGGGCCCTGGCCCGCATAGGCGCCACCAACCTGGAGGTTTTCCGACTTCCAGTCCTGCCGCGTGCCCAGATTCCTGCCGATGACGTCGAGGTCGAACGGCCGCCGCATCATGATGGTGCGGTCGCGCTTGAGCACGGTGATGGTGTCTTCGGGATCGAGACTCAGGCGCTCGAACAATTCGTGGAAATAGCTGAAGCGGATCGAGCCGGCGACGACGCCGAGGAAGCCTCCATCGGTATCGCTGATGCGCCGGCTCAGCACGATCGCATAGGCGCCGCGGAACAGCATCGGACGGCTGATGAAGAGTCCGGCGCCTGGATTGTCGCGGTGGACCCTGAAGTAATCCTCCTCGGCCCGGTTCTCCGGCAAGGGATCGAGCGAGGAAGCGTCGATGGTCAGCTTACCCTCGGCATCGAACACCTGGATGGCGCCGAAATGCTTCGCCGTCGTGGCATGGTCGAACAGGATCAGGTGACGGATCGTCTTCGAGACCGCGTTGATTTCGGGCAGCAACATGTTGCTGGCGACGGCCTTCAGGGAGAGGTCGTAGATCTCGATGTTGCGGCTGATGTCGGCGTCGATGGAAGTGGCGAGGTTTTCCAGCGTCTGGCGGGCGAGCGCCTCCTCGCCCCGGCGCATGTCCAGCATGACGTTGACGCAAATGGCGGAAAAGCCGATCACCGTCACGACGGACGAGATGATCAGCAGCTTCGCCGATATGCGCCACGGCCGGCGGGCCGTGACGTCGCGCCATCCAGACAGCATCGTTTGCTCCCGGCCCTACTGGATGCGCCCGAAATCTTGCGTAGTGTTTAAGCCGCGACGACGCTGTCGCAATGAGTTAAGAAGCGGTTTATCCGGCTAACGATTTTCGGCAGGCCCGATCGGCGAGATCCCGCTCCGGACGAGAGGACGATTGTGAACGACTACGACGCGCTACGCGACTATCTGATGCGGCACAAGCAGGCGGAATTCGTGCTGAGCTTCGAGCAGATCGAGGAGATCATCGGCGCGGCCCTGCCGCGCGCGGCGAATCGTGCCTCATGGTGGGACACCTCGCGCAGCCCCGACATCCAGATGCCCCAGCGCGAGGCCTGCCTCGCCGCGGGCTTCAAGGCCACGCGAATGCCGGATGGCCAGACGGTGCGGTTCACCAAGCTGAAGTCAGGGCGCAGATAAGAGTTCGCTGCCGGTCTTACCCTCCAGGGAGGGTAATCAGCTCGCCGCTTCCAGCCGCACTTCCGTCAGCAGCCGCATCGCGGCATCCGCGTCCATCGGCTCGCCGAAGGCGAAGCCCTGCGCATATTCGCAGCCCATCTGGTAGAGCTCGACCGCGTCGGAATCGGTCTCGGCGCCTTCGGCCACCACGTCCATGCCGAGGTCGTGCGCGAGCGCGATGATCGACTTCAGGATGACCGGGCGGGTGCCGCGGTTGGTGGTGCGCACGAACGACTGGTCGATCTTGATGGTGTCGAACGGGAAGCGCTGCAGATAGGCCAGCGAGGAATGGCCGGTGCCGAAATCGTCGAGCGACAATCCAGTGCCGAGCTCGCGGATGCGCGTCAGCATCTGCGCTGCGTGCTCCGGATTCTCCATCACCAGCGATTCCGTCAATTCCAGCTTGAGCGTACCGCGCGCCACCGAGGAGCGCGACAGCACGGTGCGGATATCGTGGATCAGATCGTGGCGCAGCAATTGCCGCGAGGAGACGTTGACGCTCGCGAAGATCGGCTCGCGCGAGCGCATCGCGCGCTGCCAGATCGAGAGCTGCTTGGCGGTCTGGTCGAGCACGAACATGCCGAGGTCGATGATCAGGCCGGTCTCTTCCGCGATGCTGATGAATTCCGACGGCGCCATGCGTCCGAGCTTGGGATGATCCCAGCGGACCAGCGCCTCGAAGCCCGCGACGGAGCGATCCTCCAGCCGCACGATCGGCTGGTAGAGGATCGTGAGCTCCTGGCGCTCGATGGCGCGGCGCAGCTCGCTCTCCAGCGTCAGGCGGTCGGTCTTCCGCGCGCGCATCGCGGGCTTGTAGACGTCGATGCGGTCGCCGCCGATGCGCTTGGAGTGATACATCGCAAGCTCGGCATCCT
The DNA here is from genome assembly GCF_042076515.1 of Bradyrhizobium sp. A5. Classification (NCBI taxonomy): domain Bacteria; kingdom Pseudomonadati; phylum Pseudomonadota; class Alphaproteobacteria; order Hyphomicrobiales; family Nitrobacteraceae; genus Bradyrhizobium; species Bradyrhizobium sp. A5. Next base: position 984,046 of record NZ_CP148990.1, read on the forward strand.
TGATGATCTCGTCCGTGAGCTGAACTTGCGGATCGGACAGCGCGAGCCCGATCGAGGCGGTGAGAAAGATCTCGCGCTCGTTGAAGGCGATTGGCGCGCGGATGGTCTTGCGGATGGTCTCGGCGAAAGCGGTGATGCGGGCAGGGTCCTGCTCCGAGAGCAGGATCAGGCCGAACTGGTCGCCGGCGAGCCGCGCCAGCGTATCCTGCGGCTTCAGGATGCGGGTGAGGCGTCGCGCGAGCGTCAGCAGGATGGAATCGCCGACCGCGATGCCGACGGAATCGTTGACCTGCTTGAAGCGGTCGAGGTCGATCACCATCAGCGTCGGCCGCAGCGTCGGCATGGTTTTGGCGAAATGCGCGACCGCACCCAGCCGGTCCATGAACAGTTTGCGGTTGGGCAGGCCGGTGAGGTTGTCATGCACGGAATCGTGCAGCATGCGCTCTTCGGCGTTGCGCAGCTCGGTGACGTCGGTGAGCGTGCCGACCACACGCGAGACTTCGCCGTCGGAACCGACCACCGGGCGCGCCTTCAGCGCGAACCACATGAAATGGCCGTCCGGCGTGCGCAGGCGGAAATCCTGCACGAGGCGGCCGCGGCGTTGGTCGAGCACGCTGTCGAGCGCGGCGCGGAAGCGGTCCTGGTCGAGTGGGTGGAGCACTTCCAGCCACGATGCGGCCGGGCCTTCCAGCGTGCCGCGCTTGAGGCCGAGCAGGGCCTCGGTCTCGGGGCTGGTGAAGACCTTGTCGGCTGACACGTCCCAGTCCCAGATCAGATCGCCGGAGCCGGCCAGCGCCAGCGCGCGGCGCTCGATGTCGGAGACGATACCGGTGGTGGCGCCGCCGCCCGCGAAGGCATGCTGCATCACCGTGAAGCCGATCAGCATCACGATCAGCACGAGGCCGCCGAGCAGGGCAGGGCCGACGATGTCGTTGGTGACGGAACCTGCGACCGTCATGCCGGCCGCGACCACCCAGACCACCAGCAGGAACCAGGTCGGGATCAGCAGCACCGCGCGGTCGAAGCCGTGGGTCGAGAGATAGACGATCAGCGCGAAGCCGGCGAAGGCGATCAGCACCAGCGAGATGCGCGCGATGCCGGAGGCCACCGCCGGATCGAACAGGGCCAGCGCCACCAGCGAACCGAGGAAGGCGAGCCAGCCCACCGTGATGTGCGAATAGCGCACGTGCCATCGGCTGAGGTTGAGATAGGCGAACAGGAACACCAGCAGCGTCGCCGCCAGGATCGCCTCACCCGCCGCGCGCCAGATGCGCTCGGCGTTGTTCGACATGTCGAGCACCTTGCCCCAGAAGCCGAAATCGACGCCGATATAGACCAGCACCGCCCAGGCCAGCGCCGCGGCGGCCGGGAACATGATGCTGCCCTTGACCACGAACAGGATGGTGAGAACGAGCGCCAGCAGACCGGAGATGCCGATCACGATGCCTTGGTAGAGCGTGAAGGAGTTGACCTTGTCCTTGTAGGCCTCGGGCTCCCATAGATAGAGCTGCGGCAGCTTGTCGGTGCGCAGCTCGGCCACGAAAGTGATGACGGCGCCGGGGTCGAGTGTGATGCGGAAGACGTCGGCGGTCGGGCTTTCCTGCCGCTCCGGCCGGTCGCCGGTCGAGGGCGTGATGGTCGCGATGCGCGACAGCCCGAGGTCGGGCCAGAGCAGGCCCGAGGAGACGATGCGGTAATGCGGGGCGACGATCAGGCGGTCGAGCTGGTCGTCGGTGTTGTTGGCGAGCGCGAACACCACCCAGTTCTGGCCGCCTTCGCGGGCGCGCACCTCGATGCGGCGGACGATGCCGTCGGTGCCGGGCGCGGTCGAGACCTGGATGCGGTCGGCATCGCTGCGCTGGTGCTCGAGCACGCCGGTGAGGTCGATCGCGGGCGCGTCACTGCGGACGCTGACAGCGTCAAGCGCGCGCGCCGGGGACGCCGCGATGAGAATCATGAGGCCCAGCGCGATGGGCGCGAGGCATCTGATCAGACGCAAGGTCAGTTCTCCGCGTTCGACGCAAACTTGGTGTGCAAGGCTGGCACGGAAAGGCGATTTCAGGCCGGATAGAGATGGTTCGGCGCGTCGCGATAGATGCCACGAAAGCGTGGAAAATCAAAGGGTTTCCGCCTTGCCGGGTGGGCCAGCGGCCTACACCTCCAACACAATTTTGCCAATATGTGCGGAGGTCTCCATGCGCCGGTGCGCCTCGGATGCCTTTTCCAGCGGGAAAGTGCTGTCCATCAGCGGCTTGACGCGGCCTTCGCGCAGCAGCGGCATCACTTTGGCCTCGATCGCGGCCACCATCGCCGCCTTGTCCGCATTAGTACGGGGGCGCAGCGTCGAGCCGGTATGGGTGAGGCGCTTCACCATCACCTTGGCGATGTTGACGGTGACCTTGGGGCCGTTGAGGGTTGCGATCTGCACGATGCGGCCGTCGACCGCGGCGGCATCATAGTTGCGGTCGACATACTCGCCGGCGACCATGTCGAGGATCAGGTTGACGCCGGCATTGCCGGTCTCCGCCTTGACCACGGCGACGAAGTCCTCGGTCTTGTAATTGATGGCGCGATCCGCCCCGAGCTTGAGGCAGGCATCGATCTTGTCCTGCGATCCCACGGTGACGAACACCTTGGCGCCGAACGCCTTGGCGAGCTGGATCGCCATGGTGCCGATGCCGGAAGAGCCGCCATGGATCAGCAGCGTCTCGCCGGCCTTCAGGCCGCCGCGCTCGAATACGTTGTGCCAGACCGTCATCAGGGTTTCCGGCAGCGCGCCGGCTTCCTGGATCGACAGCGCCGCCGGCACGCTCATCGCATGGGCGTCCTGAGCGATGCAGTATTGCGCATAACCGCCGCCGGCGACGAGCGACATCACCTTGTCGCCGATCTTGTGGCGCCTGGCGTTGCTGCCGACGGCGACCACTTCACCGGCGATCTCGAGGCCCGGCAGGTCGCTGGCGCCGGGCGGCGGCGGATAGGCGCCGGAGCGCTGCGCCACGTCGGGCCGGTTGACGCCGGCGGCCTGCACCTTGACCAGGATCTCGTCGGGACCGGGCTGCGGCAGCGCCCGCTGTTCCGGCACCAGCACCTCCGGTCCGCCGGGCTTGGAAATGGCGACCACGGTCATTTGCGCGGGCAGCTTGTCCATGATGTGTCCTTGAGCAAAGGTGCGGGATGCATTGAGGCCATTGCTTAGCCAGCGCAGTCCAAGCTGGCAACCGCCTCAGCCGGGCGCCCATGCGAACGCAGGAGGAACGAGGATGGCGACGGAAGACGACGACCGCCCGCGCAGGAAGATCAGCCATGACATCGGACAGGATCTCTCACTGTTGTCGGTAGAGGAGCTGACCGAGCGTGTCACCCTGCTCAAGGCCGAAATCGCAAGGCTGGAAGAAGCCGCCACCAAAAAGCGCGCCTCGCGCGATGCGGCGAATAGCGTGTTCAAGTCGTAGGGGCCATCGCCTCGTCTTGGGCTCGACGCGAGACCTCTCCCCCGCTCGTCATTCCGGGGCGGCGCGCAGCGCCGAGCCCGGAATCCATAACCACAGGCCGTTGAAACGGGCACTCCGTGAGTGACGGGCAATTTCTTCCGCCTGTGGTTATGGATTCCGGGCTCGCGACGTTGTCGCGCCCCGGAATGACGGCGGAGAGGGAAACGCGTCATCCCCCCTCAGCCAACGGCCGACATGGCTAACGAACCCTCAAAAAATTCGCTCGTTTACTCCCGATTAAGCTTTCGGGTTTATGACTGGAACTGTCCTCGTTTGGACACCGAGTGGCTCCTGTCCACTCTGTTTGACGCCTCCCTGTTATCAACTTTCAAAGCCGCCGGTTTTCCGGCGGCTCTTTTTTGCCTCTCACCCCGGGTGAAATCAGGTTGATTTCCGGGGGAAGACGCGCGGAAACCATATCCGCGCTTGTCGCTGGACTCCGGGTCCGGCGCGCGCAATGATTTGTTCATCATAAGCCGGCGCCTAAGCCGGATGGGTAAACAGTTGCGTAAGGGGCGTTAACCATGGAACGTTTGCAAGCCGACGGCGCTCTCGTTCAACTCAGCGAGCGGTTCACCAATTCTGCGGCGTTCGGCACGCTGTTCCGCGAGGGCATGGACCTCGTCGAAGAGACCGCGGCCTATCTCGACGGCGCCGGCCGCATCGAGGCCAAGGCACTCGATCGCGCCGTCAGCCTCACCTATGCGACCGAAAGCATGCGCCTCACCACCCGCCTGATGCAGCTCGCCTCGTGGCTGCTGCTGCACCGCGCGGTGAAGGAAGGCGAGATGACGCTGGGCCAGGCCAACCGCGAGAAGACCAAGGTCAAGCTCTCGGCCGCCGATCCCGGTCCGGGCGACACCATCGAAAAGCTGCCCGCGCAGTTGCAGGACCTGATCCATCGCTCGATGAGCCTGCAGACCCGCGTGCGTCGTCTCGACAACACCATCCACACCCCGCCGGCCGAACTCCCCGCGATCGGCAATCCGCTGGTGCCGCACCTCAACGCGCTGAAGGCGGCGTTCGAGCGGTAATCAATTTCGATCCACGCATTTGATGTCGAACCGTCACCCTGAGGTGCTCGCCTCTTCGGCGAGTCTCGAAGGGCGACGGCCCGGCTGACAGCTCGGCCGTACATCCTTCGACGCCTCCGCTTTGCTCCGGCGCCTCAGGAGGACGCTTCTCAAAACAAAAACGCCCCCGGTCTCCCGGGGGCGTTTTTCGTTTCCAGCCTCGAGGGCCGGATCAATCCTTTTTGAGAAAGCCCGAAAACTTCTTCTGGAACCGCGAGACGCGGCCGCCGCGATCCAGCATCTGGGCGTTGCCGCCGGTCCAGGCCGGGTGCGACTTCGGGTCGATGTCGAGGTTCAGCGTGTCGCCTTCCTTGCCCCAGGTGGAGCGGGTCAGGTACTCGGTCCCGTCGGTCATCACGACCTTAATCGTATGATAATCCGGATGAATTTCGGCTTTCATGGCAATTCCTAGGGCGACCGGCGCCGCTCGCTTGAGTGATGTCGATGACGGATTTGGGCGCTCTATACCCCACAGACCCCTTGAAGACAAGCTTGCCCCCTAAAACAAGCCATTGTCGGGACAGGAGAACCGGGCCGCCCCCTAAGGGACATCCCGGATTTGCCACTCCTGCTGCACCGGCCTATGTGGAGCCAACGTCTCTTTTTTGGTCGGATCCCAATGAGCGCAATATCATGAGCGCAGTAGAACGGCTTGAAACCGGGCCGGAAGAAGCCTCGTCGATCGAAGCCGAACTGATCGAGCAGCCGGCGAAGAGCCGCGCCAAGCTGCGGCCGTTGATGGCGCTTGCGCCCTACGTCGTCCGCTATCGTGGCCGCGCGGCGCTCGCCTTCGTCGCCTTGACGATCGCTGCACTGACCACGCTGCTGGTTCCGGTCGCGGTACGCCGGATGATCGATTTCGGCCTGACGCCGGAAGGCATCGAACTGATCAACAGCTATTTCTCGGTGATGATCGCGGTGGTCGCCGTGCTCGCACTGGCGAGCGCCGCGCGTTACTACCTCGTGATGACGATCGGCGAGCGTATCGTTGCCGACCTCAGGCGCGAGGTCTTCGCCCATCTGCTGTCACTCTCCCCGGCCTTCTTCGATTCGGCGCGCAGCGGCGAGCTGATCTCGCGGCTCACCGCCGACACCACCCAGCTCAAATCCGCAGTCGGCGCCTCCGTCTCGATTGCGCTGCGCAATCTGATGATGTTTTTCGGCGCGGCGGCGATGATGGTGTTCACCAGCCCGAAGCTCTCGGGCTTCGTGCTGCTCGCCATCCCCTTGATCGTGCTGCCGCTGGTTGCCTTCGGCCGCTGGGTGCGGCGTCTGTCGCGCAATGCGCAGGACACGCTGGCGGAAGCTTCGGCCTACGCAGGCGAGCTGGTCGGCGCGATCCGTACCGTGCAGGCCTATACCAGCGAACCGTTTGCCGGGAAGCGTTTTGGCGGCGAGGTCGAGCAGGCCTATGAAGCCGCGCGCACGTCGACGCAGGCCCGTTCCGTGCTCACCGCCATCATCATCTTCATCGTGTTCTCAAGCGTGGTCGCGATCCTCTGGATCGGTTCGCACGACGTGCTGAGCGGTGCGATCACGCCGGGCCGGCTCGGCCAGTTCGTGCTCTACGCCGCCTTTGCCGCTGCGGGCCTCGGCCAGCTCAGCGAGGTCTGGGGCGAGGTCTCGGCCGCCTCCGGCGCTGCCGAGCGCCTGTTCGAGATCCTGCACGTGAAGCCCGAGATCGCGGCGCCCGCCTCGCCGCGCGCGCTGCCGGTGCCGGCGCGCGGCGAGGTCGGCTTCGACCACGTCAGCTTCTCCTATCCCGCGCGGCCCGACGTCAAAGTGCTCGATGCCGTGTCATTCGCGGTGCGCCCGGGCGAGAAGGTCGCCATCGTCGGTCCGTCTGGTGCCGGCAAGAGCACGATCTTCCATCTGCTCCTGCGCTTCTACGATCCGCGTGGCGGCGCCATCTCGCTCGATGGCGTGCCGGTCAGATCCGCCGATCCGCGCGATGTCCGCTCCCGCATCGCATTGGTGCCGCAGGAATCCAACGTGTTCGCGGCGAACGCCCGCGAGAACATCCGCTTCGGCCGCCCCGATGCGACCGATGCCGAGGTCGAGCGCGCCGCCGAGCTTGCGCACGCTGCCGAATTCATTCGCCGCCTGCCGGAAGGTTTCGAGACGCCGCTCGGCGAGCGCGGCGTGACGCTGTCCGGCGGCCAGCGCCAGCGCATCGCCATTGCCCGCGCGATCCTGCGCGATGCGCCGCTCTTGCTGCTCGATGAAGCCACCTCCGCGCTCGATGCCGAAAGCGAGACGCTGGTGCAGACCGCGCTCGAAGAGCTGATGCGCCACCGCACCACGCTGGTGATCGCACACCGCCTCGCCACCGTGCTGTCCTGCGACCGCATCCTGGTCATGGACCAGGGCCGGATCGTCGAGCAGGGCACGCATGCCGAGCTCGTGGCTGCGAACGGGCTTTATGCGCGGCTGGCGAGGTTGCAGTTCGAAGGGGCGTGAGGTCGCGTTGCGGAGATAATTCCTCTGAATGAGGCTTTATCCAGTAATGCGTTTCTCCAGCTCCGCGCCCGTCCGAAGCCATTCTGCCGAATTCAACGCGTCGCGCATTTGACTGTGTTCGAAGCCGGCAGAGCCGTGATATCGCGGATGTCGAGACCCAGCCGAACATCCTTCCCCCGCGTTTCAGGCAAACTGCAATGAACAATATCTCCCGTCTCGCGAACTTCGTCGCTGACGCCGCCCGCATCGTCGAGTCCGGATCGGGCGAGGCGGCCATCGTTGCCGAACTCAATCCGAAACTGAAGGCACTCGTCAGTGTCGATGACTGGCTGCCGGCCGCTTACGCCGTCGCCGACGGCAAGGCGTATCAGCAGCATCTGCTCTATGCCGATCCACTTGATCGCTTCTCGGTCGTGAGCTTCGTCTGGGGACCCGGGCAGGGCACGCCTATTCACGACCACCGAGTCTGGGGGCTGGTCGGCGTTCTGCGCGGCGAAGAGATCTCGGTCAGCTACGAGCGGTCCGGCGACGGCACACTCAAGGCTGGTCCAGCGGAACGCCTTCCGCAGGGCAGCGTGGGGGCCGTGTCGCCCGACATCGGCGACATTCACGCGATCTCCAACGGGCTGCCGGACCGGTCCTCGATCAGCATTCACGTCTATGGCGGCAATATCGGAACGATCCGCCGCTCCATCTTCGATGCCCGGACGGGATCTGCTCGCGACTTCATCTCCGGCTATTCGAACGAAGCCGTTCCCAATCTCTGGCTTCGGCGTCAGGCTGAGACGGCGTAAGGTTTCTCGGAACGCGCTCTCGGCTTTACCGGCACTTCGGCGAGAGCGTCGGCACGTTCGGCCACGGCCAGTTCTTCCAGCTCCCGTCCGCATCGACGCAAGCTGATGGAGCGGGGCCGTTGGTTGGAGCTGGGCTGCTTGTCGGAGCAGGCGCATTCGCCGTCTTGAGCGGCGCGGTGAAGCGCTGGTCGACATAGGTGGTCGACACATAGCCGGCGACGATGACGCCCAGCAGGACCGTCGAACCCTTGGCCAGGTCGCTCAGCTTCATCGATCCTCTCCATCTGCTTGCCGTCACCGGCACGAATAGCAAACGTCTCGAGATCCATGCGTGACAGGCGTCACGCCCGCCACGCCATTTTCAGCACCGGCCGGCCCGAGGTCGGGTTCACGTCGTCGCCCGCGTGCGAAAAGCCGTTGCGCTCGTAGAAGCGGATGGCGCGGGTGTTGTCCCTGTTGACGAGCAGCGTGATGCCTGATGGTGACAGGCGTTTCGCTTCCTCGACCAGCAGCCGGGCAGCGTCAGAGCCCCAGTGATCCGGGTCGACCACAAGCTGGTCGAGATATCCGTCGCCGTCGATGGTGACGAAGCCGGTGAGGGCACCATCCGCTTCCGCGACGACAATGGACGCCTTCGGCACCAGATCCTTGCGCCAGCGCTCGCGCCACCATTCCAGCCGCGCGGCGAAGTCGATCTGCGGATAGGCTTGCTGCCAGGTGCGATGCCAGAGGTCGATGGAGGCTGCTTCGTCCTCGGGCCGGTAGGGGCGAAGGTTGAGCGCGCTCACTACCGCTCCGTCAGCTTCAGCTCGATGCGGCGATTGCGCTTGTAGGCCTCTTCCGTATTGCCGGTGTCGAGCGGCTGGAATTCGCCGAAGCCGGCAGCGACCAGCCGCTGGGCGGGGACGCCGAGCGAGATCAGGTACTGCACCACCGAGATCGAGCGCGCCGCCGACAGGTCCCAGTTGGATTTGAAATTCGCGCCGCTCACCGGCCGCACGTCGGTATGGCCGTCGACGCGCAGCACCCACGGGATCTCGCTCGGGATTTTTTTGTCGAGCTCGATCAGCGCGGTCGCCAGGGTGTCGAGCTCAGTGCGGCCCTCGGGCAGGAGCGTCGCCTGTCCGGTGTCGAAGAACACTTCGGACTGGAACACGAAGCGGTCGCCGACGATGCGGATGTCGGGGCGGTTGCCGAGAATGGCGCGCAGGCGGCCGAAGAATTCCGAGCGGTAGCGCGACAATTCCTGCACGCGCTGCGCCAGCGCGACATTCAGGCGAGAACCCAGATCGGCGATGCGGTTCTGCGATTCCTTGTCGCGCTTCTCGCTGGCGTCGAGCGCTTCTTCGAGCGCCGCCAATTGCCGCCGCAGTGCGCTGATCTGTTGGTTCAAGACCTCGATCTGCGCCAGCGCCCGCGCCGAAACCGCCTTCTCCGAGTCCAGCGCCTTGCCGAGTTCGGAGGTCTTGCCTTGCGCGTCGTTGCCGGCGGCAGCCAGGCCGTCATAGAGGCCCTTGATGCGGTCCCGCTCGCTCTCGGCCGAGGCGAGGCCGGCCTTCAACTGCGAGACCTGGTCGTCGAGCGTGAGCTTGCCGAGCTTCTCCAGCGAGAGCAGCTCGTTGAGCTGCGCGATCTTGGCGTTGAGCTGCTCCAGCGCCTTGTCCTTGCCGGTGACCTCCTGCGACAGGAAGAACTGCACGACCAGGAACACCGACAGCAGGAACACGATCGACAGCACCAGCGTCGACAGCGCGTCGACGAAGCCGGGCCAGTAGTTGAAGGAGGTATCGCCGCGGCGGCCGCGCGCCAGAGCCATGTCGCTAACCCTTCTCCGGCTGGCGCGCGATGCGTTCCAGCAGGCGCCGGATCTCTTTGTTCTGCTCGCCCTGGCCGTCGGCCCATTCGCGGATCATCTGCTGCTCGGTCCGCATGTGCGAGACCAGCGCCTGAATCGCTTCGGCGAGGCTCGCCATCGCCGCGGTGGTGCCGCGGCTGGCGCTGCCCTCCTCGAGCACGGAGCGTAAGCGTTCGACCGCGGCCTGAAGCTCACCGCTGGCAACACCGCCGCCGGAGGCGACCGCGACGTCGCCGTGGCCGTATTCGCGCACGGTGGTTGCGAGCCAGTCTTCGAGGTCGGTGTAGAAGCGATTCTGGGCCTGGCTCGATTGCAGGTCGAGGAAGCCGAGGATCAGCGATCCGGCGAGGCCGAACAGGGAGCTCGAGAACGAGATGCCCATGCCGCCGAGCGGGGCGGCGAGGCCTTCCTTCAGCGTGTCGAACAGGGCGCCGGAATCGCCGCCGACCTTGAGTCCGTCGATCACCTTGCCGACCGAGCCGACCGTCTCGATCAGGCCCCAGAAGGTGCCGAGCAGGCCGAGGAAGACCAGCAGCCCGGTCATGTAGCGGGAGATGTCCCGGGCCTCGTCGAGGCGGGTCGCGATCGAATCGAGCAGATGCCGCATGGTGGTCTGGGTGATCGACATCCGCCCGGTGCGCTCGCCGCCGAGGATCATCGCCATCGGCGCCAGCAGCTTGGGGTGGCGGGCCGGCGCCAAGCCGGGATCGGCGATGCGGAAATTGTTGACCCAGGAGACTTCGGGGTAGAGCCGGATGACCTGTCGGAACGCCAGCACGATGCCGATGAACAGCACCGCCCCGATCAGGGCGTTGAGGCCCGGATTGGCGAAAAAGGCCTGGATGATCTGCTTGTAGAGCACCACGCCCACCAGCGCGCACAGCACCAGAAAGACCAGCATCCGCACCAGGAAAACGCTGGGTGAGGACAGTTTCGTGTACTCGATATCCATGGGGGAGCGGGTCGAGGCGCCTGACGGCATGGCCGGTATCATCCGTTACGAACTTGATTGCGATGCGCACTATGGCACAGCGCCCGGCCAAAAAAAGCGCCGGATGAGGGGATTTCCCAACGGGACCCGGAACCCAATGCTGAAACCGCGCTTTGATACCCGCGTATTTCGCAAAACTTCGGCATTCCACAGGCTCGGGCCGCGTTTTTGCCTCCTGTCGCCCAAAGACGGAGTTTGTCGCATGAGCGTCGTTTCCGCGATCATCGGGACTGCCGAACGCGTGCCGCTGCCGGATGTCGTGGTTCGTGCCGCAATCCAGCGCCTCTGCGCGCGCACGGCCGTGCGGCTGTCCGGACTGGGCGCGGACGATGCCGCCTTCGCCGGGCGGATGATGTTGCGGCCGATCGCCGAGGACGCGGATGCCGGGCCTCGCGAGGTGCCCGCTTCGTTCTTCGCGCAGGTGCTTGGACCCAACCTCAAATACTCGTCCTGCTTCTACAAGACCGCTGCCACCACCCTGCAGGAGGCGGAGGAGGAGGCGCTGCGCCAGTCCGTCGAGCACGCCGGCCTCGCCGACGGCCAGACCATCCTCGAGCTCGGCTGCGGCTGGGGCTCGCTGTCGCTGTGGGTGGCGCGGCAGTTTCCGCACGCCAAGATCACGGCGGTGTCGAACTCGCAGGCCCAGCGCGCCCATGTCGAGGACGAGGCGCGGTTGCGCGGGCTTTCGAACCTGCGCGTGATCGCCGCCGACATGAACGTGTTCGCACCCGAGGGCCGGTTCGACCGCATCGTCTCGATCGAGATGTTCGAGCAGATGACGAACTGGCGCAAGCTGTTGACGCGCGTGCGGTCATGGCTGGCGCCGGAGGGGCGCTTCTTCATGCACATCGTCACCCATCGCTCAGGCTCCCATCTGTTCGACCGGACCGATCGCGATGACTGGATCGCGCAGCACATCTTCACCAACGGGGTGATGCCGAGCCATCACCTCGTCAGGCAATTCGGCGACATCTTCGCGATCGAGAAGGAGTGGTGCTGGAGCGGAACGCATTATCAACGCACCGCCAACGACTGGCTCTCCAATTTCGATGCGCATCGCGACACGATCGAAGCCTCCTTGCGCCAGGTCAATGGCGAGGAGGCCGCTCTGTGGATGCGGCGCTGGCGCTGGTTCTTGCTCGCGACGGCAGGAATGTTCGGCTATGCCGATGGAACCGAATGGGGCGTCAGCCGGTACAGGATGAAGGCTGCGGATTGCTGAGTCTAAGCAGCTTTGCGGGCTCGCGTCTTCGCTGACCTGCGCGGCTTGCCTGGCTTTCTGGGCAGGGGACGCGCAGTCAAACCTAAGCCAAGCGCGCGCAATACCCCCAGCATCGTCGAAAACTCCGGATTCCCGGCCTCGCCGAGCGCCTTGTACAGTCCTTCGCGGCTCAGCCCCGCAGACTTTGCTATCTCGCTCATGCCGCGGGCACGCGCAACCGTATTCACCGCGTCCCGGATGAAGGCCGCATCGCCAGTCTCCAGCGCGGCCGTAATGAATTCGGCTTGTGCTTCCGGCGCATCCAAATATTCCGCGGCATCAAATGGTGTTGTTTTCAGCGCCATGGCACTACTCCAGTTCGGCAAGCATCGCTCGTGCCCGCTTGATGTCCGCCTGTTGTTTTCGTTTGTCGCCACCGCAGAGCAGGATGACCATGACGGCGCCGCGTTGCGCCGCATAGAGACGGTATCCCGGGCCGTAGTCGATTCGGAATTCAGACAGGCCCGCGCCCAATGACTTCACGTCGCCGACCGTGCCGCGTTCGATCAACGCGATCCGGCTTGCAATGCGCGCGACGGCACGACGGTCGCGTAGTCCGGCAAGCCAATCTCGAAATATTTCCGTCTGGACGACGTTGATCACGAGAATGTTGTAAACCATAGCTTACATTTGGACAAGCGCCGCCTAAGCGCAGCGGTCGCCGCGGCCAGCTCGCTGTCGATGCGGCGCTGGCGCTGGTTCTTCCTCGCGACGGCAGGAATGTTCGGCTATGCCGGTGGAACCGAATGGGGCGTCAGCCGCTACAGAATGAAGGCCACCGTATAATTGCGATCTTCTGTCGCAGCACGCCGCGATGGAACCCGACTCACAATCCGGTGAGACGCAAAAAGCGCTCTGAACTCAGCACGATAGGCCGTGTGACATTGAGCCGCCTGCGGCATGCGTTGCGTTGCAGCAAGTCCCTTCTATTTTGAGCGCACCAGCCGTGCGGAATCGCCCAGAACGGGCCGGGCGCGGAGCGTGATCAGTTTCAACAACACCGGGGCACTTAACTTCATGTCAGGACTTCGTGCGCGATCGGCATGCGTTGCAATGATGCTCGCGGCCTGTGCGCCGCTGCTCGGCGCTTGTGACGATTCGGCCTCCGCTGTGTCCGCCGCGCAGCCGGTCGATCCTGACGTCAGCATCGTCGTCGTCAAGCCGCAGCCGCGCGCCGTGGTGCGCGAACTGCCGGGCCGCATTTCGCCGACGCGCGTCTCCGACGTGAGGCCGCGCATTTCAGGCATCGTGGTCGAACGTCTGTTTCGACAGGGCAGTGAAGTGAAGGCGGGCGATCCGCTCTATCGCATCGATCCGCGTCCGTTCGAGGTCGAGGTGATGGCCAACGAGGCCGCGGTCGCCAAGGCCGAGGCCGCATTGATGCAGGCCAGGCAGCAGGCGCACCGTATCGCGACGCTCACCAGCCAGCGCGCCGCGCCTGAGGCCGAGAACGAGAAGGCGATTGCGGGCGAGCGCCAGGCCCATGCCGAAGTCGAGGGCCGCAAGGCCGATCTTGCGCGCGCAAAACTCAATCTCGACTATGCCACCGTTCGGGCGCCGATCGACGGCGTCGTCGGTGCGGCGCTGGTCAGCGAAGGCGCGCTCGCGGTCCAGAACGAGACCAATCTTGCCACCATCCAGCAGCTCGATCCGATCTATGCCGACTTCACCCAGTCGGTGACCGAGCTCAACCAGCTGCGCCGCGCCTTCGAGAGCGGCGACCTCGAGCGCATCGCGGCCGATGCGGCCAAGGTGAAGCTCGTGCTCGACGACAACACCATCTACTCGCTCGACGGCAAGCTGCTGTTCTCGGATGCCAAGGTCGACGCCCATACCGGGCAGGTGACCTTGCGCGGCGAGTTCCGCAACCCCAAGCGCGAGCTGCTGCCGGGCATGTATGTCCGTGTCCGCATCGATCAGGGTCTCGACTCCGACGCGATCGCGGTGCCGCAGCAGGCGATCCAGCGCAATGGCGGCGGCGGCAGCGAGGTGTTCGTCGTCAAGGACGACAACCGCATCGCGGTGCAGCCGGTGCGCACCGGCTCGGTGCAGGACGGCGTCTGGTTCGTCACCGACGGCCTGAAGGCCGGCGACAAGGTCGTGTCGAAGGCTTCCAGAAATTCGCGGCCGGCGACAAGGTCAAGCCGCAATCCTGGTCGGAAGCGGACGCCACCGCCGACAACCGGCACGCTCTCAAGGTCACGCGGTAACGCGCCATGGCCAGCTTCTTCATCGACAGGCCGATCTTCGCCTGGGTCGTCGCGCTGTTCATCTGTCTGATCGGCGCGATCTCGATCCCGCTGCTGCCGGTCGCGCAATATCCGATCATCGCGCCGCCCTCGATCTCGATCTCGACCAGCTATCCCGGCGCCTCGCCCGAGAACCTCTACAACAGCGTGACGCGGCTGATCGAGGAGGAGCTCAACGGCGCCTCCGGCATCCTCAATTTCGAATCCACCAGCGATTCGCTCGGGCAGGTCGAGATCATCGCCAATTTCGTGCCGGGCACCGACACCAGCGCGGCCTCGGTCGAGGTGCAGAACCGCATCAAGCGCGTCGAGGCGCGGCTGCCGCGCGCGGTGATCCAGCAGGGCATCCTGATCGAGGAAGCCTCCAGCGCGGTGCTCCAGATCATCACGCTGAACTCGACCGACGGCAGCCTCGACGAGGTCGGCCTCGGCGACTTCATGATCCGCAACGTGCTCGGCGAGATCCGCCGCATCCCCGGCGTCGGCCGCGCCACGCTCTACTCCACCGAGCGTTCGCTGCGCGTCTGGGTCGATCCGGCCAAACTCGTCGGCTACGGGCTGACCGCCGACGACGTCAACAAGGCGATATCGGCGCAGAACGCGCAGGTCGCCTCCGGCAGCATCGGCGCCGAGCCGTCGACCTCGACCCAGCGCACCTCGGCGCTGGTGCTGGTCAAGGGCCAGCTCTCGTCCCCGGATGAATTCGGCGCCATCATCCTGCGCGCCAATGCCGACGGCTCGACCGTTCGCCTGCGCGACGTCGCGCGCATCGAGGTCGGCGGCCTCAGCTACCAGTTCAACACCCGTCTCGACGGCAAGCCGACCGCGGGTCTCTCCGTGCTGATGTCGCCGACCGGCAATGCGCTGGCAACCGCGAGTGCGGTCGAGGAGAAGATGAAGGAGCTGTCGCGCTTCTTCCCGGCCAACATCGCCTACGAGATCCCCTACAACATCACGCCGGTGGTCGAGGCCTCGATCAAGAAGGTGCTGACGACGCTGCTCGAGGCCGTTGTGCTGGTGTTCGTGGTGATGTTCCTGTTCCTGCAGAACATCCGCTACACCATCATTCCGACCATCGTGGTGCCGGTCGCGCTTCTCGGCGCCTGCACCACGCTGCTGCTCGCTGGCTACTCCATCAACATGCTCTCGATGTTCGGCATGGTGCTGGCGGTCGGCATCCTCGTCGACGACGCCATCGTCGTGGTCGAGAACGTCGAGCGCATCATGGCCGAGGAAGGCCTGCCGCCGAAGGAGGCGACGCGCAAGGCGATGTCGCAGATCACCGGCGCCATCATCGGCATCACGCTGGTGCTAATGGCGGTGTTCGTGCCGATGGCGTTCTTCCCGGGCTCGGTCGGCATCATCTACCGCCAGTTCTCCGTGACCATGGTTGCCGCGATCGGCTTCTCCGCCTTCCTGGCGCTGTCGCTGACGCCGGCGCTGTGCGCCACGCTGCTCAAGCCAATTGCCAAGGGGCACGGCCATTCGACCAATGTCGTGTTCAGCCGGTTCAATCACCTGCTCGAGGCCTGCCGGTTTCGCTATGCGCGCACCGTCGGCTTCTCGCTGAAGCGCACCGGCCGATTGATGCTGGTCTATGTCGCGCTGCTCGTCGGCCTGTCCTGGGCCTTCGTCAACCTGCCCGGCGGCTTCCTGCCCGTCGACGACCAGGGCTTCGTCACCACCGACGTGCAGACGCCGTCGGACTCGTCCTATGCCCGCACCGAGGCCGTGATCGAGAAGGTGGAGAAATATCTGGCGCAGCGGCCGGGCGTGGACAACGTGACCTTCCTCACCGGCTTCAGCTTCTCCGGCCAGGGCATGAACACCGCGCAGGCCTTCATCACGCTGAAGGACTGGTCGGAGCGCGGGCCGAAGGAATCCGCCGCTGCGATCGTCGCCGACATCAACCGTGATTTGGGGTCATCGGTCCGCGACGCCAAGATTTCTGCGCTGCAGCCGCCGCCGATTGACAATCTCGGCAACTCCTCGGGCTTCTCGTTCCGCCTCCAGGATCGCGGCCAGAAGGGCTATCCGGCCCTGATGCGCGCCGCCGAACAGTTGATTGCGGAGGCCAATGCCAGCCCGGTGCTGCAGAAGGTCTATATCGAAGGCCTGCCCGAGGCGGGCGTGGTCAATCTCGTGATCGACCGCGAGAAGGCCGGCGCCTTCGGCGTCACCTTCGAGGACATCAACAACACGATCTCGACCAATCTCGGCTCGAACTACATCAACGACTTCCCGAACCGCGGCCGCATGCAGCGCGTCGTGGTGCAGGCCGACGCCCGCGACCGCATGCGGACCGAGGACATCCTCAACTACAACGTCAAGAACAGTCGCGGCCAGCTGGTGCCGTTCTCGTCCTTCGCCACCGTCGAGTGGGCGCGCGGCCCGACGCAGATCGCTGGCTTCAACTATTATCCTGCGGTGCGCATCTCCGGCGAAGCCCGGCCCGGCTTCACCTCGGGCGATGCCATCGCCGAGATGGAGCGGCTCGCCGGCAAGCTGCCGCGCGGCTTCGGCTATGACTGGACCGGACAGTCGCTGCAGGAAAAGCTGTCGGGCTCGCAGGCGCCGTTCCTGCTCGCCCTCTCGATTTTCGTGGTGTTCCTGTGTCTCGCCGCACTCTACGAGAGCTGGACCATTCCGCTCGCGGTGCTGCTCACCGTGCCGCTCGGCATCGTCGGCGCGGTGGTCGCGGCGCTGCTGCGGGGCCTGCCCAACGACGTCTATTTCACCGTCGGCCTCATCACCATCATTGGTCTGGCGGCCAAGGACGCGATCCTGATCATCGAGTTCGCCAAGGATCTGCGCAAGGAAGGCAAGCCGCTTGTGGACGCCACCATCGAAGCCTGCCGCTTGCGTTTCCGCCCGATCCTGATGACGGGCCTTGCCTTCATCTGCGGCGTGCTGCCGATGGCCATCGCCCACGGCGCCGGCGGCGCCAGCCAGCAGGCGCTCGGCTCAATCGTGATGGGCGGCATGATCGCGGTGGTCATCCTGGCGCTGCTGATGGTGCCGGTGTTCTTCGTCTCCGTGCAACGCGTGCTGGCGGGGGACCGGGAGCCGAAGGCGGCGAAGGACGGCGAGACCTATGGGCCGCCGGCGCCGGTGAAGCTGTAAGGTGAGGTGTCATGCCCCGCGAAAGTGTTTAGTCCGGAGACATGGCTGACACCTGTTCGGACACATCACTGACAGGTTGGCGGTTAGTCAAGTCGATTGATGCGACCTGCCAGCTGGCGAAGAAGATGCCGTAATGGCCGTCACGATCCAGCGGCCTGATGGCAAGCCGTTCGCGTGCGAAGGCCTGAGGAACCTTCCAGAAGCGTCCCTTGAAGGAGATGTAGGGTCTTGTCGATGAGACCCTGCGCACGATCTCGCCGCTGTCGTACTCGACGTTCGGGACACGGGCCGGCATGGCACGGGCACTCGGTCGGAAGCGATCGGCGGGAACGTGCATATCGAGGCCTTGGTGGGGGCGCTCCAGATTGTAGACCGGCCGCCAGGCATCAAGGGCGCGTTGGACTTCCGGGAGAGTGCGGAAGCGACGCATCGCAAAGACTTCAGCCTTCAGCGTGCGATGGAAGCGTTCGTTCTTGCCGCGGGCCTGTGGGTGACATGGCCGGGCATGCACCACCCTGACGCCCAGCTTGAGCAGCCACACCTTCAATCCGGTCCAGCGGACGCCCGACGTATCGCCCCAGGGGGAGCCGTTGTCGGTGTAGAAGGCCTCCGGCAGGCCATAGCAACGGAACGTCGCCGTCAGGTGATCCTGCACGGTAAGACGCCGTTCGTCGGCGCACGCCTTCAGGCACAGGACATAGCGCGAGTGATCGTCGACGATGGTCAGCGGATGGCACCGCGTGCCGTCAGCGAGCGGCATGTGGCCCTTGAAGTCCATCTGCCACAGCAGGTTGGGTGCTTCCTTCTCGAAGCGGTGTCCCGGATTGGGCGGCGCATTCTCGCTCGGTTTGACCCGGCCGTTCCGGCACAGGATCCGGTGCACCGTTGACGGCACAGGTACCGTCTGGCCGTTCCGCTTCAGGCAGTGGGCGATCTTGCGCGCGCCCCAGGCCGGATGCTTGTCACGCACCGCGAGCACCTGCGTCTCGACCGCAGGCTCGCTGCGCCTGGGCATCGCATGCGGCCGCCGCGAGCTGTCGGCCAGCTCCCGATCGCCAGCCAGCCAGCGCCGCAGCCATTTGTAGCCGACGTCAGGACTAATATCGAACCGCCGGCACAGCTCGCGCCGATTGGCGCCTTCCTGCAAGGCCAGCCGCACGAACTCATGGCGCTGATCCATTACTGACACCTCACTCCAGGGCATGGACGGCCTCCCGAATCGGACCAATCCAGCCAATGTTGATGTGTCAGCTATGTCTCCGAACACCCGTCAGTGATCTGTCCGGGCTAAACAGAAGGCGGGGCATCCAGTACGCCGCGGCCTTTCCGTACCCAACAGACGTCTCTGGAATACTGGATCATCCGCCTTCGCGGATGATGACAGTCGGGTTTGGAGCGGCCGTCGTCGCCCCGACTGCTCAGCACATTCGCCGGCGCTGGAGAGGAGAGCCGGCCACTGAACGCCGTAGCGGTCGGCTTGCTTTCTCGGGTTCATCAATCCAGACTGCATCTCTGGATTGAAAGGGTGTGTCGCTGCCTGACGTGGCAAATCACAGACAGCCCGCCGATTGAGTGCATGTGATGCGTCTGACCGATATTGCGATCACCAACTATCGTTCCATCCGGCGTCTCTCCATCCCCATCCATCCCCCGTCCGTGTTTGTCGGCGAAAATGGTGTCGGCAAGTCCAACCTCTACAAGTCCCTGTCACTGTTGCGCGACGCGGCGACCGGGCGGATCACACGCACCATCGCCGATGAGGGCGGACTGAACTCGGTCTGCTGGTCCGGCACCCGCAAACGCGGCGAGGATGGCCGGCTGCAATTGTCGGCCAGATTCGAGCGCCTGAAATATTCGATCGAGATCGGGTATCCCAGCCCGGTTGCGGCGGCGTTCGCCGGCGAGCCGATGATCAAGGAAGAAAGCATCGAGGCGATTCAGGGCAAGCGAACGGTTCGCTTGATGGAGCGGAAGAATTCGCTCATCAGCATCCGAGACGACAGCGGCGCATGGGGCAACCACAAGGATGCGGTGCTGCCGTCCGAGCCGGCGCTGGCGGGCTTTTACAACGGCAAGGAATGCCCCGAGATCGATCTTGTCAGAAACGCGATGCTCGGCTGGCGCTTCTATCACGATTTCCGCACCGATCCGGCCTCGCTGATCCGAAAGCCCAGCCTGGCGATCACGACGCCCTCGCTCAGCGCAGATGGAAGCGATCTGGCTGCGGCCCTGGCGACGCTCTACACCATTCGAGGAGACGCAACCGACCTGCAGGATGCGATCCAGGATGCATTCCCTGGCGCCGAGCTCAGCGCTTGGGAAAACAACGGTCTGTGCGAATTCGCCCTGCAACTGGAGGACATGCCGCGGCCGTTCCGCGCTCATGAACTATCCGACGGGACGCTGAAATACATCTGCCTGCTCGCGGTGTTCATGGGCTACCGCCTGCCGCCGTTCATCGCGCTGAACGAACCCGAGACCAGCCTGCATCCGTCGCTGCTGTCGCCTTTGGCCCGGCTGATCGCCAAAGCATCGAGCCGCGCCGACATCTGGATCGTCACCCATTCGGAACAATTGATGGAAGCCTTGCGAAGCGAGAGCGCGGTCCCGCTCCGCCGTGTGATCAAGTCAAAAGGCGCCACGAATATCGAGGGCCTGACTCTCGGCGGCGAATATCGCGAGGAGGAGCCGGAGGATGACGACTGTTAGGGGGGGCTCATAACCTCTGGCGATGTCCGCTTGCGCCGACAACGGACACCTTTGTACAGCCACATCAAATGACGCGATGGGCCAAATCCGGACATCAACAGTGCGATGCCAAAGACATAGCAGCTTGTCGATCGTCATAATCCAGTGCGTTTTTTGCCTTGTGTCTCAGCCAGTGATCTGACGCACGGGACTGTGTTGCTCATGCGTCGAACCATTCAGCCAAAGCCCGTAGCCGATGGCTGTATGAAATACTGCGTATGTGAGCGCGTTTTCGATGATGACGGAAGCTGGGCCTCCGTGGGTGATAAAAGCCTTCTCGGCAAACCCAATGGCATAATACGCAAAATAGGCGCCAGCGAACCCCCGCCAAAAAGTCCCGGGGAGGAAATCAATCTTGAACGCCATTAGCACAAGACCGCAGGCCGAAAGCACTTCGATTGTAAGGTCGACGATCTGCGCCGCGCTGAAGGTCCCTGCATCGGCGACGCCATAACACGCGAGCACGATAGCGAATAATGCAAAAAGCTTCCAACCCACGCAAACCTCCGTAATCGTAGCCGCGACCTTAGGTAGAGGTTATTGGTAAAGCTCTCGCTGCCAAGCTTGGTTTAGCTAAGGTTATGACGATAGCCCAAAGCTTAGGGAACGGAACTCGATCCCTGCAAGTCAGGCTGGCGTCGCTCAAGTCGGCAATGGGTCACTTTCGACTGTTCTGGCGGGTATAGTGAGCAGTTGATGTCTGCTCCTGTCCGTGAGCGTCGAGGGAGGAGCGCGGCGCTCGACTTACAGGAAGCCCGCTGTCTTGCCTCAAGTCTGGTCTGGGCTGCTATGACCCCGACTCGTTCACAGAGCTTGCCGTAAAAAAGTGCGCTTGGGCCTACATGCGGCCGAAAAGCAATCGCCGCGCTCCGCGCGATGTGAGAATGGAGGGCGCGATATTGCGGCCTCCATTCTTTCGGTCTCACGCAATGTGTGCAGTTCAGGAACAAAGCAAGGGAAGGGCTTTCCCCTACTTCCGCAAAATCTTCACCAACTCCCCGTGCACGAACTCATTCCCGCACACCACATGCCCGGTCACCAGGGCATCGCCCGGCGTGTCGATGTCCGTCACCGTGCCGCCTGCCTCGCGCACCATGATCATGCCGGCGGCGACGTCCCAGGATTGCAGATTGCGCTCCCAATAGCCGTCGAGGCGGCCGGCGGCGACGAAGGCGAGGTCGAGGGAGGCGGCGCCGAAGCGGCGCAGGCCGGCGACGCGGTCCTGGATAGCGGTCATCTCGCGGCGGAATTCCTCGTGGTCGCCGCGGCCGATATGGGGCAGGCCGCAGGCCACCACGCATTCGTTGAGCTGGCGGCGGCCGGCCACGCGCAGGCGCTGGTCGTTGAGGAAGGCGCCCTTGCCGCGCTCGGCGATATAAAGCTCGTCATTGGCGGGGTTGTAGATCACGCCCGCAATGATGGTGCCCTCGCGCACGAGGCCGATCGAGATCGCGAATTGCGGGATGCCGTGCAGGAAGTTGGTGGTGCCGTCGAGCGGGTCGACGATCCAGGTGTGGCTCTTGTCGCTGCCCTCGCGGGTGCCGCCTTCCTCACCGATGAAGCCGTAGCCGGGCCGGGCCTTGGCGAGGTCCTGGTACAGGATCTCCTCGGCGCGCTTGTCGGCGAGCGAGACGAAATTGGCCGGCCCCTTCAGCGAGACCTGGAGATGCTCGATCTCGCCGAGATCGCGCTTGAGGCTGCGGCCGGCGCGGCGCGCGGCCTTGACCATGACGTTGATAGTGGCGGAATACAGCATGTGCTCTGGTCTTGATCGGGGGGAAATGGCGCGAAATCGCGCGTCTTTGGGGGATGGGGTGCCCTGCGGGGCGCCTGACGTCAAGTCATTGGGTCAAGTCATTTGGTCCCGAGCCATTTCCGGGCGGCGGCCTCGGCCTTGGCCCGGTCCTCGGCCGGCAGGTCGGAAAACTGCTTGTCGAGGTCCGGATCGCCCTTGCCGGCGGTCTTGGCCACTAGGTGCCATTTGAACCCCTCGATCTTGTCCGCGGTCGCGCCCATGCCGTTGATCAGCACCCAGGCCAGCCGGTTCTGCGCGATCGCGCTGCCCTGGCGGGACGCCTTGCGGAGCAGCGCCACGGCCGCGGGCTGGTTCTTCGGCGTGCCGGTGCCGTTGAACATGGCGATAGCGTATTCGACCTCGGCATCGACATTGTCGGCCAGTGACGCCGCCTGCAGCAGCCGCACCGCGCGTTCCGCGTCCTTCGGGACCCCCGTGCCTTCCTTGTAGAAGGTCGCGAGCGCGTATTGCGCCTCGGGCAGGCCGGCATCGGCCGCCTGGCGCAACAGCTCGGCGGACCGCTTGACGTCCTGCGGCAGGGTCTGGCCGTCGAGATAGAGCAGCGCCAGATTATAGGCCGCCTTGGGCTCGCCGAGCTTGGCGGAGGAGGCCATCAGCTTGACCGCCTCGCCCTTGTCGACCGGGCCGCCGCGGCCGGACATGCGCATCATGGCTTGCGCGAACATCGCCTCGCGGTCGCCGGCGTCGGAGGCGCGCTTGTACCATTCGAGCGCCTTGGCGTAGTCGCGGCGGATGCCCATGGCATTGGAATAGAGCTCGCCCAGCATGGTCATCGCCTTGGGATCGCCGGCCTTGGCGCGCTCGGTGGCGAGCTCGAACGCCGTCTTGTACTGGCCGCGCTGATAGGCGCCGAACACCAGATCGACACCGGGCGTGTCGGTCGCCGGCGCGGGGATCACGGTCGCGGGCAGCGCCGGCTTGGGGGAAACGGCCGGCTTGGGCGACGCCGCAGGTTTGGGTGCCGGCGCGGCCTCCTTCTTCTTGGCGGGCGGAGGAGGCTTCTGCTTCTCAGGCGGCGGGCTCGGGATCGTCGCCGGCGGCGTGATCTGGAGCTGCGCGGCCGCAGGCACCGTGAGCAGCAGTGTCGCCAAAATGGTGATGGGCGGGAGCTTCATGGCGGGCGCTAGCCGTGCTCGCCGCTCACAGGATTTTGGTCCGCAAGCGCAGTCGCGTAGGCCTTCTTGATCGCAGCGTCGGCCTCGACCAGCGCAGCCTTGGGCCCGCGCGGATCGGCCCAGATGAACTCGCCGACCAGCACGAAATCGGCGCCGCTTGCCGCGAAGTCATGGGCCTCTTCGAGCGAGGTGGCAAAGCCGACGCAGGGCGGCTCGAACAGCTCGGCCCACCAGTCCAGCCGCTCGGCGATCGCCTGCGACGACGGGCGCTGGCCTTTGCCGTCGGGTTCGCCGAACAGCACGTAATCCGCGCCGATCTCGCCCGCATCCATGGAATGGTGCCGCGTCGTCAGCCCGCCGACGCCGGCGATGCGATCGGGCTTGAGCGATGGCAGCGCCTCTTTCAGCGCGGCGATGCCGGGCAGGTGGGCACCGTCGGCGCCGCCGCGTGCAACGAGATCGGGATGGCCCTCCACGAGCAGGGCGGCGCCCGCCTTCTGCACGACCGGCGCGAGCGCCTTGATGCGCGTGATCATGGTGCGCTGGTCGGTCTCCTTCAGCCGCAGCAGCACGGCCGCGACGTCGGCGGCAGCAAGCAGGGCCGGCAACTCGGCCACGAGCGCAGCGGGATCATCGACGACTGGCGTCGCGAGATAGAGGCGCGGCGCGGGGCGCGGTGGAGGCGATTTGTTCGACAAGATCTAGGCTGCTTTCTTTTCCAGGCTGCTTTGCCACTCGCCCCTGGAGGCGAGCCCGTTCATGCGGGCGCGATGACTGAATGCGCTTTGCCCGGCCGCGACGTTCTCGGCCTTGCCCGACCAGGCCTTCTGCGGCGCGGCCTGCAGCGCGCGGCCGTAGGAGAAGGTCAGGCCCCAGGGTAACGGACAGGGCAGCGGGCCGAGCTTGTGCATGGCGTTGAGATGCGCGGTTGCCTGTTCGTCCGACTGGCCGCCGGACAGGAAGGCGATGCCCGGCACCGCCGCGGGCACGCAGGCCTTCAGCAGCCGTATCGTCTTCTCCGCGACCTCCTCAACCGAGGCCTGCTTCGCGCACGTCTTGCCTGAGATCGCCATGTTCGGTTTCAGCACCATGCCTTCGAGCGCGACGCGCTGCACGCGCAGCTCCTGGAAGGTCTTGTTGAGCACGCGCTGGGTTACTTCATAGCAGCGGTCGATGTCGTGATCGCCATCCATCAGCACCTCGGGCTCGACGATCGGCACGATCTGCGCGGCCTGGCACAGCGCGGCGTAGCGCGCCAGCGCGTGGGCGTTGACGCTGATCGCGGTCATCGAGGGAATCCCGCCGCCGATGTCGATCACCGCGCGCCATTTGGCGAAACGCGCACCGCGCTCATAGTATTTCTTCAGGCGCTCGGCGAGCTTGTCGAGCCCGACGGTGACCAGTTCACCCGGGCACATCGGCAAGGCTTGCGTGCCCTCGTCGACCTTGATGCCGGGGATGGCGCCGCTCTGTTCGATCAGCTTCACCAGCGGCGTGCCGTCCTTGGCGTCCTGCCAGATCGTCTCGTCATAGAGGATCACGCCGGAAATATACTGGCTCATGGCCTCCTTCGAGCGGAACAGCATCTCGCGATAGTCGCGGCGATTGCTTTCCGTCGACTCGACGCCGATCGCGTCGAAACGCTTCTTGATGGTGCCGGAGGATTCGTCGGCGGCAAGAATGCCCTTGCCCGGCGCGACCATGGCGGTCGCGATCTTGTTGAGCTCAGTCAGATTCATCGAGAGGTCCTCCCAAAACGATTCTGCCCTTGCCTGTGAAAATAGACGGTTCTCGGGCAATTGCCGAGTTAACGTTCGTCGCAGGGTAAAGGGCGTTTCTGTCATTCCGGGATGCGCCGAAAGGCGCAGGCCCGGAATCCATAACCCCAGGCTGTGGTTATGGATTCCGGGCCCACGCTTCGCGTGTCCCGGAATGACGGGAGAGGGGTCTGAAGGCTTTAAGCCACCTTCGGATCGAGCTCGCCCTTGGCGTAGCGCTTGGCCATTTCGGCTGTCGTCAGCACCTTCTTGATCTTGGAGGCCTGGCCTGCGGTATTGAACTCCTGCAGCCGCTGCTTGCACAGCTTGGTCATCGCTTCCATCGCGGGCTTCAGGTACTTGCGCGGGTCGAACTCTTCCGGGTGCTCCTTGAACACCTTGCGGATCTGGCCGGTCATGGCCATGCGGTTGTCGGTGTCGATGTTGATCTTGCGCACGCCGTGCTTGATGCCGCGCTGGATCTCGGACACCGGCACGCCCCAGGTCGGCTTCATCTTGCCGCCGAACTCGTTGATGATGTCCTGGAGGTCCTGCGGCACCGACGAGGAGCCGTGCATCACCAGATGCGTGTTCGGCAGCTTGCGGTGGATCTCCTCGATCACCTTCATGGCGAGGATGTCGCCGTCGGGCTTGCGGGTAAATTTGTAAGCGCCATGCGAGGTGCCCATCGCGATCGCGAGCGCGTCGACCTTGGTCTCCTGGACGAACTTCACGGCTTCGTCCGGATTGGTCAGGAGCTGGTCGTGGCTGAGCTTGCCTTCGGCGCCGTGGCCGTCTTCCTTGTCGCCCATGCCGGTTTCGAGCGAGCCGAGCACGCCGAGCTCACCCTCGACCGAGATGCCGCCGAGATGGGCCATGTCGGTCACGGTCTTGGTGACGCCGACATTGTAGGTCCAGTCGGCCGGGCTCTTGCCGTCGGCCTTGAGCGAGCCGTCCATCATCACCGAGGTGAAGCCGGCCTGGATCGCGGTCATGCAGGTCGCGGCCTCGTTGCCGTGGTCGAGATGCACGCAGACCGGAATGTGCGGATAGATCTCGGTGACCGCGTCCATCATGTGCTTGAGCATGATGTCGTTGGCGTAGGAGCGCGCGCCGCGCGAGGCCTGGATGATGACGGGCGCATCGACACTGTTGGCCGCGTCCATGATCGCCAGCGCCTGTTCCATGTTGTTGATGTTGAAGGCCGGTACGCCGTAATCGTTCTCAGCCGCATGGTCGAGCAATTGACGCAACGTGATCCGAGCCATGTGTCTTTCTCTCCGTTTGGGCCTGCGAGGAGGCCGCTGACTTCTCTTCTTGCCGACGAATTACTTGGTGCCAAATTACCTGGTGCCAAATTACCTGGTGCGAAGCACCTCGACGCCGGGCAGGGGCTTGCCTTCCATCCATTCAAGAAATGCGCCACCGGCGGTCGAGACATAGGTGAATTGACCGGCCACATGGGCCTGGTTGAGCGCCGCGACGGTGTCGCCGCCGCCCGCGATCGAGATCAGCTTCTTGGCCTTGGTGCGCTCGGCGGCATGCTTGGCGGCCGCCATCGTGCCGCGGTCGAACGGCTGCATCTCGAAGGCGCCGAGCGGTCCGTTCCAGACTAGCGTCGCCGCATCGTCGATGGCGGCATGGACACGCGCGATCGACTGGGGACCGACGTCGAGGATCATGCCGTCGGCCGGGATCGAGTCGAGGCCGTAGGCATGCGACGGCGCGTTGGCGGCGAAGTGGTAGGCGACGGTGGCATCGACCGGCAGGATGATCGCGCAATTGGCGGCTTCGGCCTTTTCCATGATGCGCAGCGCGGTGGGTGCGAGATCCTTTTCGGCCAGCGATTTGCCGATGCCGACGCCCTGGGCGTGCAGGAAGGTGTTGGCCATGCCGCCGCCGATCACGAGCGCGTCGACCTTGGTCACGAGGTTTTCCAAAAGGTCGATCTTGGTCGAGACCTTGGCGCCGCCGATGATGGCGATGACCGGCTTGGTCGGCGAGCCCAGCGCCTTCTCCAGCGCGACCAGCTCGGCCTGCATGGTGCGGCCGGCATAGGCCGGCAGCTTGTGGCCGAGGCCTTCGGTCGAGGCGTGGGCGCGGTGCGCCGCCGAGAACGCGTCGTTGACCCAGATGTCGCCGAGCTTGGCCAGTTCCGCGACGAAGGCGGGATCGTTCTTTTCCTCTTCCTTGTGGAAGCGGGTGTTCTCGAGGCAGAGGATGTCGCCGTCCTTCAGCGCCGCCACCGCCTTGGCCGCGGGCTCGCCGATGCAATCGTCGGCGAAGCCGACCGGCTTCTTCACGACCTTCGCCAGCGCCTCGGCCACGGGCTTCAGCGACTCCTTGGCGTCGCGTCCCTTCGGCCGGCCGAAATGCGCGAGCAGGATAACCTTGCCGCCCTTGTCCGAGATCTCGGTGATGGTCGGCGCGACGCGCTCGAGCCGGGTCGCGTCGCTGACGCGGCCGTTCTCCATGGGCACGTTGAGATCGACGCGCAGCAGCACGCGCTTGCCCTTCACGTCGACGTCGTCGAGGGTGCGGAATTTGTTGGTCATTGGCCACTTCCTTGTCCCGGGCGCACCGCAGCGCGAATCGGTGCGCTGCAGAACCGGGACCTACGCGGGGACATGGGTCCCGGCTCTGCGGAGCAGCGCAAGCGCGCTGCACCGCGTCCGGGACAGGAGAGTAACGCTTAGATCACCTTCGCGATCGCGACGGCGGTGTCCGCCATGCGGTTCGAGAAGCCCCACTCGTTGTCGTACCAGGACATCACGCGCACCAGCGTACCGTTCTGTACCTTGGTCTGGTCCTCGTGGAAGGTCGAGGAGTGCGGGTCGTGGTTGAAGTCGATCGAGACGTTCGGCGCGGTGGTGTAGCCGAGGATGCCCTTGAGCTGCTGCTCGGAGGCGCGCTTCATCGCTGCGTTGATTTCCTTGGCATCGGTGGCGCGCTTGGCGATGATCTTGAGATCGATCACCGAGACGTTCGGGGTCGGCACGCGGATCGCGACGCCGTCGAGCTTGCCCTTCAGCTCGGGCAGCACGAGGCCGATCGCCTTTGCCGCACCGGTCGAGGTCGGGATCATCGACATCGCCGCCGCACGGCCGCGATAGAGATCCTTGTGCATGGTGTCGAGCGTCGGCTGGTCGCCGGTATAGGCGTGGATCGTGGTCATGAAGCCGGTCTCGATGCCGACCAGGTCGTTCAGCACCTTGGCGACCGGTGCCAGGCAGTTGGTGGTGCAGGAGCCGTTGGAGACGATCAGATGGTCCTTGGTCAGCGTGTCGTGGTTGACGCCGTAGACGATGGTGGCGTCGGCGCCGTCGGCGGGCGCGGAGACCAGCACGCGCTTGGCGCCGGCGGTCAGATGCGCGGAGGCCTTGTCCTTCGAGGTGAAGATGCCGGTGCATTCCATCGCGATGTCGACGCCGAGATCCTTCCAGGGCAGCTTCGAGGGATCGCGCTCGGCAGTCACCTTGATCTTGTTAGCGCCGAGGCTGATCGTGTCACCATCGACGGTCACGGTGCCGGGGAAACGGCCATGGACGCTGTCGAAGCGGAGCAGATGGGCGTTGGTCTCGACCGGGCCGAGGTCGTTGATACCGACGACCTCGATGTCCTTGCGGCCGGACT
Organism: Bradyrhizobium sp. A5; assembly: GCF_042076515.1. Lineage (NCBI taxonomy): Bacteria > Pseudomonadati > Pseudomonadota > Alphaproteobacteria > Hyphomicrobiales > Nitrobacteraceae > Bradyrhizobium > Bradyrhizobium sp. A5. Next base: position 1,012,415 of record NZ_CP148990.1, read on the forward strand.
CGGCGATAGCCCGCAGGATGTTACGGCCGATGCGGCCAAAACCATTAATTCCGACGCGGACTGCCATGTTTCGTCTCCTTATGACCGTTCAATGACGGGTTCAATAACGCCTAGTCTTCCCGCACAACGCGCCATACGCGCCTGCGAAGGTTTTTTAGGGGCGGACGCCCGGTTCGGCCGGGCGGTGCTTGATCATATGAGAGATTACGTAGTCCTTTTTTTGAGCAAGCTCAACTCTCAGGAAACGCGTTTCAGCACAGCGTTAACTGCAGCCTCGGCGGTAATCCCGAAGTGCTTGTAGAGGTCCTTCGCCGGCGCGCTGGCGCCGAAGGAATGCATGCCGATAAATTCGCCATCCTGGCCGATCACGGCGTCCCAGCCCCAGCGCACGGCCGCCTCGATTGCGACCTTCACCGGCGCGTTGCCGATGATGGCTGCGCGCTTGGCCTCTGGTTGCGCTAACAACAGCTCGAGCGAGGGCACCGAGACCACCCGCGACGGGATGCCGCGCTCGGCCAGCTGCTTCTGGGCGGCGACCGCGATCTCGACTTCGGAGCCGGAGGCGAACAGCGTCGCCTTGGCTTCGCCCTGGGCTGCGACCAGCTCGTAGCCGCCCTGCTGGCAGGAGGGTTCGTTCGGCGCATTGGTGCGCAGCTGCGGCAGGTTCTGCCGCGTCAGCGCCAGCACGGTCGGACCGTCGATACGGTTGAGCGCGAGCTCCCAGCACTCGGCGACCTCGATGGAATCGCAGGGGCGGAACACGCGCATGTTCGGGATGGCGCGAAGCGCCGCGAGATGCTCGACCGGCTGGTGGGTCGGGCCGTCCTCGCCAAGACCAATGGAGTCGTGCGTCATCACGTAGACGACGCCGGTGCCCATCAGAGCGGCAAGGCGCATCGCGGGACGCGCATAGTCGGTGAACACCAGGAAGGTCGCGCCGTTCGGTGCAAAGCCGCCGTGCAGGAAGATGCCGTTCATCGCGGCGGCCATGCCGTGCTCGCGGATGCCGTAATGGATGAAGCGGCCCTTGGGCGTCTTGGCGGAGAACGCGGTCGCAGACTTCGCCTTGTTGTTGTTGGAGCCGGTGAGGTCGGCCGAGCCCGCGAGGAATTCCATCGGCATCGCGCCGGCAATCACTTCGATCACGGCTTCGGAGGATTTGCGGGTCGCCGCGATCATCGGCTTTTCCAGCAGCTCCTTCTTGTAGGTGCGGAACGCCTTGGCGAGCGCGGCCGGACGCTCGTGGCGCAGGCGGCGCTCGAACTCGGCGCGCTTGCGGCTGCCGAGCTCGCCGAGCCGTCCTTCCCATTCCAGGCGGGCCGCAGCACCACGGCTGCCGGCAGCGCGCCAGGCCTTCAGCACGTCACCGGGCACCGAGAACGGTTCGAGCGAAATGCCGAGATTTTCCTTGGCCGCCTTGAGCTCATCGGCGCCGAGCGCCTCGCCATGCGCCTTCGAGGTGCCGGCCTTGTGCGGCGCGCCGAAGCCGATGGTGGTGCGGCAGGCGATCAGCGTCGGCTTGTTGGATTTCTTCGCACGGGTGATCGCGGCGGCGATCGCGGCCTGGTCGTGGCCGTCGATCTTCTCGGCCGCCCAGCCGGCGGACTTGAAGCGCTTCACCTGGTCGACGGAATCGGCGATCGAGGTCGGACCGTCGATCGAGATGCCGTTGTCGTCGTAGAGCACGATCAGCTTGTTGAGCTTCCAGTGCCCGGCCATCGCGATCGCTTCCTGCGAAACGCCTTCCATCAGGTCGCCGTCGGAGGCGAGCACGTAGGTGTGGTGGTCGACGATCTTCTTGCCGAACTCGGCGGCGAGCATCTTCTCGGCGAGTGCCATGCCGACCGCGGTCGAGATGCCCTGGCCGAGCGGACCGGTGGTGGTCTCGATGCCTTTGGTGTGGAAGTTCTCGGGGTGGCCCGGGGTCAGTCCGCCGAGCTGGCGGAACTGCTTGAGCTGGTCCAGTGTCATGTCGGCATTGCCGGTCAGATACAGCAGCGAATAGAGCAGCATCGAGCCGTGGCCGGCCGAGAGCACGAAGCGGTCGCGGTCGGGCCAGTCGGTTGCGGCGGCGTCGAATTTCAGGAATTGCGTGAACAGCACCGTGGCGATGTCGGCGGCGCCCATCGGTAGGCCGGGGTGGCCCGATTTCGCCTTCTCGACGGCGTCCATCGAAAGGCCGCGGATCGCGTTGGCCATGCGGTTGTGATCGACTTGCGTCATGTCTGAAATCCGTCTGAAATGAGGCGCTTGGCGGCGGTGCGGGCCGCATGGGAGGAGCCTGGCGGCCACGAGAGGTCGGGCTGAAATAGCACCTCGGTTCCGGCAGGCCAAGGCAATCAAACGCCGGTTTGGCCGTAAAAGTTGCTTAGCAGTGCATAGTTTCGCGGCGGCGTTGCGCTTCCCTAGCTTGCCACGTAAATTTCTGCTTCTAACCGCTTGCCGAACCGAGTCTTTTGCCGGACGGCAAGCTCCAGGGTAAAGCCCAAGGCAAAGTCCAAGGGCAAGGCCACAGGTTCCGCCGCTGACTGCATGAACGATCGCGTGTCCAACAGCTCTGCCATGACGGAGTCCTCCGCCGTCGAGATCGAGATCGCGACCCGCAGGCTCATGGCGGCGCTCGACGCGCTCGAAAGCGCGGTGGAGCGGCGGCGTGACGCCGATCGCGACGAGAACGAGCTTGCCGCGCGAATCCAGGCGCTGGGCGCGGATCGCTCGCGGCTGGCCGATGAGCTCGACGGCGCGCTGGTGAAGGCGCGCAAGCTCGAGCGCACCAACCGCGAGATCTCCGACCGGCTGGATTCGGCCATCGTCACGATACGCTCGGTGCTCGATACCGGAGAGGATGGATGAGCCACATCAACGTCACCATCAACGGCCGGCAATACCGCATGGCCTGCGAGGAGGGCCAGGAGGTGCGGCTGCTCAAGCTCGCCGAAAGCCTGGAGACGCGGATTGAGTCGCTGCGCGGAAAATTCGGCGAGATCGGCGATGCGCGCCTCACCGTGATGGCCGCGCTGACCGTCTGCGACGAACTGGTCGACTCGGGCAACCGCATCCGCACCATGGAGCAGGAGCTCACCGAGCTCAGGGATTTCCGCAACGCCGCCGTCGAGCGCGCCCGGTTGACCCAGACCGCCGTGGTCAACGCGCTGAACGCAGCGGCCGAGCGGATCGAGAAGTCGACCCAGGTCCTGAACCGCACCGTCGGCAACGGCATCGCGATCGGGTAGCGTCCACCCTCCCCTGGAGGGGGAGGGTCGATCGCGCGTAGCGCGAGCGGGGTGGGGTGATCTCTCCGCACGGGCAGTGTGCGAGGTGGAGAGATCACCCCACCCCGTCTCACATTTCGCTGCGCTCATGTGAGCCGACCCACGGGCGAGCTACGCTCGTCCCGGACCCCTCCAGGGGAGGGTAAGAAAGCGGCGACCCGCTCGCCGGGCTGGCGATTCGTCAGTATCGTTGTTACATTGCGAAGGCGAGGCTGCGACGCGCGTCAGGAGCCATATATCCCCGGGGCCTTATCGATCCTTTAGGGAACTGTCCCTGGCCGGGCCCGTGGGCCCGGTCATATGGTGCCCACCTACTTTCGTAGGGAACTCCGGGATCGAGCGCTTCAACGGCGGCCGCGGCTTCGCACTTGTTCGTTCTGGAATTGCGTTCTTCGAACTGCGTCACGACAGACCGGCGGTCCAATTCACTCTCAGTGTCATGCCCGTCCGCTTTCCCGGGCGATGATGGCGGAGCGAAAACGCGCATGCCCAACTCCAAAGCCGAGCTCCGCGCCAAAGCCCTCGCGGCGCGCGACGCGCTGAGCGAGAAGAAGCGCACCGCCGCCGCGGCAAAGCTCGCCAGGCGCGGGCTGCCGTTCAAGCTGCTGCCGGGCAGCATCGTCTCCGGCTATTCGCCGATCCGGAGCGAGATCGATCCGATGCCGCTGCTGAAGAGGCTCGCCGACGAAGGCGCCAGGCTCGCGCTGCCTTGCGTCACCGCGCGCGGCCAGTCGCTGGTGTTCCGAATCTTCCATCCGAACGACCGCCTGATGCTCGGCCCGCTCGGCATTCCCGAGCCGTCGCCGGCAGCAAGCGAAGTCATCCCCGACATCATGCTGACGCCGCTCGCGGCGTTCGATCGTCTTGGCCATCGCATCGGCTATGGCGCCGGGCATTACGATTTCACCTTCGCCCACCTGCGCAAGACCAAGCAGATCGTCGGCATCGGGCTCGCTTTTGCAGCGCAAGAGATCGAGGCCGTTCCGGCACTAGCCCACGACGTCGCGCTGGATTATGTGCTAACGGAATCGGACGTATTCGATTTCCGGAGTTCTGAAGTTGCGCATTCTCTTCGTGGGTGATGTCGTCGGCCGTGCCGGACGCAACGCCATCGCCGAATATCTGCCCGGCATGGTCAGGGACTGGTCGCTCGATTTCGTCGTCGTCAACGGCGAGAATTCCGCCGGCGGCTTCGGCATCACGGAAGCGATCTATCAGGAGTTTCTAGATGCCGGTGCCGACGCGGTGACGCTCGGCAATCACTCCTGGGACCAGCGCGAGGCGCTGGTGTTCATCGAGCGCGCCGAGCGCCTGGTGCGCCCGGCGAACTATCCGCGCGGCACGCCCGGCCGCGGCGCCGCCCTGGTCGAAACCAAGAACGGCAAGCATGCGCTGGTCGTCAACGCTTTGGGGCGCGTCTTCATGACCCCGTTCGACGATCCCTTCGCGGCGCTGGAGCGCGAGTTAGGGGCCTGTCCGCTCGGCCTTGCGGCAGATGCCATCGTCGTCGACTTCCATTGCGAGGCGAGCAGCGAGAAACAGGGCATCGGCTTTTTCTGCGACGGCCGCGCCAGCCTCGTCGTCGGCACCCACACCCATGTGCCGACCGCCGACCACCAGATCCTGTCAGGCGGCACCGCCTACATGACCGACGCCGGCATGACCGGCGATTACGATTCCATCATCGGCATGCAGAAGGAAGAGCCGCTGCGCAGGTTCACGTCGGGGATTCCATCGGGACGGTTCGAGCCGGCCGCGGGGGCGGCGACGCTGAGCGGGGTCGCGGTGGAGACGGACGATGCGACGGGGCTTGCGCTGCGGGTTGCGCCGGTGCGCGTGGGCGGCAGGCTGGAGCCGACGACGCCGAAGTTTTGGTTAAGCTAGCTCGGGCGGTATGCGCGCTGCCACCCTCCCCTGGAGGGGGAGGGTCGATCGCGCGCAGCGCGAGCGGGGTGGGGTGATCTCTCCCGTCGGGCACTGTTCGATGCGGAGAGACTGTCACCCCGCCCCGTCTCACATTTCGCTACGCTCAATGTGAGCCGACCCTCCCCCTCCAGGGGAGGGTAAGAAGACCGCGCGCTACTCCGCCGTCTGCTCCCTCAACTCCGCGACATCCTTCGCCGTCAGCTTCGAGCCCTTCGCCCCGAACCGCGCCGTGACGTAATTCGCCACCGCCGCGATCTCGTCGTCGGAATACGCGTTGCCGAACGCCGGCATCGACAGCGCGCCATCCGGCGTATGGCGTTTGGTGCCTGACAGCACGATCTGCGCGACGTTGGTGGCGGCGGGGTCGTTGACGGCCCAGGTGCCGGTCAGCGTCGCCATCGGCGACACCGGGCTTTCGCCGCTCCAGCCGTGGCAACTGGCGCAGGCGCCGGCGAACAGCATCTTGCCGCGTGCGTCCGCCGTGACGCCGTCCTTGTGTGAGGCCGGTGCGATGGGCGCCGTGGTGGCGGGCAAATCGGGCGAGGGCACCGGCGGCACGCTGCGCAAATACGCAACGATGCTGCTGATGTCCTCGGGGGCGAACTGGCTGAAGCTGTGGTCGACGGCTTCACCCATCGGACCGGAGGCCGAGCCGTGTCCCGGTGCGTGACCGAGCGACAGATACGAGATCAGATCCTCGTCGCGCCAGTTGCCGAGGCCTGTGGCCTTGTCGGAAGAGATGTTGAAGGCGCGCCAGCCGGCGGTGATGGCGCCCGCGAACTTCTTGCGGTTGTCGAGCGCGAAGCCGAGATTGCGTGGCGTATGGCACTCGCCGCAATGCGCCAAGGCTTCCGCAAGATAGGCACCGCGATTCCATTCCGGGCTCTTGGACGTATCAGGCGCAAAGCGCGTGTCGGGATTGAACACGGCCGACCAGACAATCATCGCCCAGCGCTGGTTGAACGGGAACGACAGCGTGTTCTCGGGCGGCTTGGCGCGCACCGCCGGCAGGCTGAACAGATAGGCCTTCACCGCCAGCACGTCCTCGTCCGTCATGAAGGTGTAGGACGTGTACGGCATCGCAGGGTAGAGCCGCGCGCCGTCACGGCGCTTGCCGTGCTGGACCGCGCCGAGGAAGTCCTGATCGCTGTAATTGCCGATGCCGGTGTCCTTGTCCGGCGTGATGTTGGTGGAATACAGCGTGCCGAACGGCAGCTTGAAGGCGAGTCCGCCGGAATAGTCCTTTTCGCCGGGCTTGGTGTGGCAGACCATGCAGTCCGCCGCCTTGGCGAGATATTCGCCGCGCTCGACCAGGCTCGCTTTCTCCAGCTTGGCGGGCACGCCGGTCGGCTTGCCCGCGCGGTAATCGGCCAGCGCCACCTTCGTGCCGCCGGCAAAGTCGAGCGGACCGGGCTCGCGGATGATCCAGACGCCGAGCGCCGCAACGACGATCGCGATGACGACCAGGCTTCCGAGAATACGCATCTTGCCGCTCATGCCTTTTTCCCCGCAGCCAGCAGTTTCCGATCGATCGGCAGGCGCCGCAGCGCCACGCCGGTTGCCGCGTAGATCGCGTTGCGCAGCGCCGGCGGTCCCGCCGTGGTGCCGGTCTCGCCGATTCCACCGGGGGCCTCGCCGCTCTTGACGACGTGAACCTCGATCTTCGGCGTCTGGTTGATCCGCAGCATCCGGTAGTCGTTGAAGTTGGACTGCTGGACGCGCCCCTTCTCGATGGTGATCTCGCCGTAGAGCGCGGCGGTCAGGCCGAAGATCAGCCCGCCCTCGACCTGGGCCACGATCGTGTCAGGGTTGACGGCGATGCCGGTATCCACCACCGAGGTCGCACGGCGCAGATTGATCTCGCCCTGCTCGTCGACCTCCGCTTCCACCACCGTTGCGATGAAGCTTCCGAACGACGGCTGCAGGCACACGCCGCGTCCGACGCGCGCCGGCAAGGGTTGACCCCAATTGGCCTTCTCTGCCGCGAGATTGAGGACGGACAGGAAGCGCGGCTGATTGGCGAGCATGCCCCGGCGAAACTCGACCGGGTCCTTGCCCGCCTTGCGCGCCAGTTCGTCGATGAAGCATTCGACCGCAAACACGTTGTTGTTGGGGCCGACCCCGCGCCAGAACCCCGTGGGTATCGCCGGCGGTTCGGCCCTGACATATTCGACGTGGACGTTCGGGATCTCGTAGGGCACGTCGGTGGCGCTGTCGATCGCGTCGATATCGATGCCCTTCTGGAATGCCGGCGGCAGCCAGCGCGCGATGATCGCAGCGCCGGCGATCTTGTATTTCCAGCCGACGATCTTGCCGCCCGACAGGGTCGCCGCGATCGTGTCGCGATACACCGGGCGATAGATGTCGTGCTGAATGTCTTCCTCGCGGGTCCACACCACCTTGACCGGGCCGTCGACCTCCTTGGCGATGCGAACGGCCGCGACCACCATGTCGGGCTCGAGCTTGCGGCCGAAGCCGCCGCCGAGCAGATGCTGGTTGACGGTCACCTTTTCGACGGGGAGTCCCGCGGCCTTCGCCGCCTCCGATTGCACGCGCGCCATGATCTGCGTTCCGGTCCAGATCTCGCAGGAATCGGGCTTGCAATGAACCGTGGCGTTCAACGGCTCCATCGTTGCGTGGGCGAGAAACGGCAGTTCGAACGAAGCTTCGAATTTTTCGCCGCTCGCGAGTCCTTTGGTGATGTCGCCGGTGGATCTGGCGACCACGCCATCCTTGGCGCTGGCGGCGCGCAGATCGTCCCAGACCGCTTTCGAATTGATCTTCGCGTTCGGTCCCTCGTTCCACGTGATCTCGAGCGCGTCGAGACCCTTCTTCGCCGCCCACATGTGATCGCCGACGACGGCGACGAGATCGTCGAGCACGACGATCTGCCGCAGGCCCGGAATCTTCTTCGCGGCGCGGTCATCGACCTTGCCGACCTTGCCGCCGAACACCGGGCACTGCGCCAGGGTCGCGAACTTCATGCCGGGCACGATAGCGTCGATGCCGTAGACCGCCTTGCCGTTGACCTTGTCGGGGGTGTCGAGGCGCTTGAACGGCTGACCGATGTAAACGAAATCCTTGGGGTCCTTGAGTGCGGGGGTCTTGGGCGGCGTCTGGCCGCTGGCGGCAGCCGCAAGCGCGCCATAGGCGAGCGTCCGGCCGCTCTCCTTGTGGGTCACCACACCCTTCGACGTCGTGCAACTGGCGGGATCGACGCCCCATTGCGCAGCCGCGGCCTGTACCAGCATGGCGCGTGCGCTGGCGCCGGCGTCGCGCAGCGGCTTCCAGAACGCCCGCACCGATGTGGAGCCTCCAGTCGCCTGAATGATGAATATCGGATTGCCGTAGAGTTTCTCGTTGGCCGGTGCGTGCAGCAGCTGGACCTTCGACCAGTCGGCGTCGAGCTCTTCCGCCAGGATCATCGAGACCGCGGTGTAGATTCCCTGTCCCATCTCGACTTGAGGCATCACCAGCGTGGTCACGCCTTCTCCGTCGATCCGGATGAACGCGTTGGGCGCGAACTTGCCGTCGGTCTTGTCTTCCGGCTGCACCGGCTCGTTGATTGCGGCGCGCAGCGGCAGATGGAAGGCGAGCAGGAATCCGCTGGCGAGACCGCCGGTCAGCAGCGCGCGGCGGGAGAAATTGTCGTGTGCATTCATGGTGGACCTCACGACTGACGGCCGTTGGCGGCCTGCTTGATGGCCTCGCGGATGCGGACATAGGTGCCGCAGCGGCAGATGTTGCCGGCCATCGCGGCGTCGATGTCGGAATCGTCAGGATGCGACGTTGCCGCCAGCAGAGCCGCCGCCGACATGATTTGCCCGGATTGGCAGTAACCGCACTGGACCACTTCGGCATCGAGCCAGGCCTTCTGCACCTTCGCGCCAACAGGCGTATTGCCGACGGCTTCGATGGTGGTGATGGCGCGGTTCTCGACCGCGCTGACCGGCAGCACGCAGGAGCGCACGGCCTTGCCGTCGACATGCACCGTGCAGGCGCCGCATTGCGCGATACCGCAGCCGAATTTGGTGCCGGTCATCCCGAGGATGTCGCGCAGCACCCACAGCAGCGGCATTTCGGGTGGCGCGTCGAAAGTCTTCTGTTCGCCGTTGACGGTGAGTGTCGTTGCCATATGCATCCCCTTGCTCGACGATCGCTTGCGGCGACCGGGTCGGCGAATTCGCGCGACCATAATCATATCGATGCGAAACGATGAAGCTTCGAATTTTCTCGCAATGCATATTTGCGCGGCCACGACGTGAGGCCATGACGTTCACGAATTTGTGCGGCGATCGCCGCGGGAAATTTGGGCCAATTGATATGATAAGCGTCATTTTTTGACGCGTTTCGTCGCGCGCACCGTCGATCGCCGCAGATGATCGTGCGAACTCGCAAACTCATGCGAAGACGAAAATCGTGCGATTGGGAAAGTCAGGCGGCGGCACGTCCTTGCTGCGGCGCATCCTTCGAGACGCCCGCCTGCGGCGGGCCCTCAGGATGAGGACCGCGTGTGCGGCCGTAATCCTCACGAGCACCAATGCCAGTCAGCCTCATCCTGAGGAGACCGCAAAGCGGTCGTCTCGAAGGACGAGGCGCTTGCTCGGTCTTCGCCGCGCTCGCATGCGGTAGGCCTGCGCAGGGCGGCGTCCCGCGACGCAGGCGCATGCGGATCAAAGGCGTCTCGTTGCCGATGTAATTTCGGAATAATAACATTGTGCGCCTGTTTTGCCCGACGGGTCAAGGGCTCGTCAGGCGCTTGGCGCGCGATGAGGCGCAAGCTATTGATTCCTCACGCACCGGCTACTGTGCATGGGGTTGTTTTCAGGAATTTTGTTTTGGGGCCGTCGCGACGTCGTCAGCTCTGCCGGAAACCCATCCGGAACGCGCCCCAGTGCTTGCCGCGGACCATGATCGGCGAGGACAGGTCCTTCATCAGCACGAACTGTCCGCCGCCCATGTCGCGGCGATAGGTCTGCAGCAGGAACGGCTTCGTGTTCGCCCCGACCTTCTTGACCGTGCGGTCGGTGAACAGACGGCGGTTGCGGCAATTGGCGTTGTTCCAGACCGGGTCCTTGCCCTGCGGCAGACTGTAGTTCGGGTTGTGGGTCGGCAGATAGCCGCCCTTGGTCCAGGCGACGCAGAACACGATGCGCGGATCAGATTTCTGGATCGGGTCCTGGATCGCGGGGAGCGCGCGGTCGGTGAAGTCGACGTAGTTGGTGAGGTACTGTTTTGGATCGGTGCCGGGGATTTCGCGATACGTTTCGTCCATGAGTTGGTCGAGCGTGATCTCGCCGCGATCGATCGCGGCTTCGAACTCGGCGGAGATCCGCTTGGCGGTGTCGACCACGACGCGGATTAGCGGCGTGTCCGACGTTTCCACGCCGCTGTTGGCGATCATCGCGATCAGGCCTTCGGACGTGTCGAGCAGTTGCGTCACCCGCTGGTCGGCGCTCTTGAGGTCGCGCGAGGACAGGTCGACGCCCCTGGCGAGCTCGTTGAGCTCGCTGATGACGGTGTCGCAATGGCCGAGATTGGAGGTTGCCGCGCGCGTGACGCTGTCGATCTCCGCTTCGACCGAGGCAAAGCCCTGCTGCACCCGCGAGATGATGCCGGAGATCTGCTGGGCGCCTTCGCCGGCGGTCTTGGCGCGCTGCGAAGCGTCGCTGCTCTCGCCGATCAGGCCTTCGATCTGGCCGTCGAGATCGCGCACGGTGTCGGAGATCTGGAGCGTGGCCTGGCGGGTGGCCTCCGCGAGGTTCTTCACCTCGCTTGCGACCACCGCGAAGCCGCGGCCGGCATTGCCGGCGCGCGCGGCTTCGATGGTGGCATTGAGTGCGAGCAGATTGGTCTGCTTCGCGATCGCCTCGATCGCGCCGGAGACTTTTGCGACCTGCGCCAGCGCCGAGCCGACGGCGCTCAGGCGCGCCTCGATCCGCTCCACGGCCGCGACGAGTTCGGAGATGTGGCTGACCGCGGTATCGACCGCGCCGCGCGACTGCGCGATCTCGCCGACCGCGGCCGACGTGGTCGATTGCACCGCCTGCGACGCATTGGCGATGTCGTGGTTGGCCGCGACCATGGTCTCGGCCGTTTTCTGCAGGTGATGGAACCGCTCCGACTGGTTGGCGACGCGGTGTGCTACTTCCTGGACGTTACCGGCGATGTCGGCGAGCTCCACGCCGAGCCCGCCGATGCGGTCGGCGAGCTGGTCGATCAGCCGCTCGGCGAGCGTGCGGTTCGATCCTGTATCCATGACGGCAAGCTGGGCGAGGGACATTTACGGGCTTCCTCAAGTCGGAGCCGTTCGCCGGCTCTCCGCGGCATTCCCATTCCAACTTTATTCAAAGAAGTGATTCGCGCGTCGGCGTCTTGCCTGAGCGTGCACTACAGTTTGTAGGCCGTCCTGAAACCGCCCCAGTGCCGCCCTTGCACGCGGATCGGAACGTCGATCTCGCGCATCATCACCGTATTCCCGTTCCCCATGTCGCGCGCATAGCTCTGGACCAGGTACGAGCGCAGGTTGTGCGCGGCGGCGAGCCCCGCCGGATCGTTGAAGATACGGCGGTTGCGGCAGTTGGCGGTGTTCCAGCCGGCGTCACCCGGCCGCTGCGGATGCGAATAGATCTTGTTGTGCACCGGCAGGAAGCCGTTGCGGTCGACCATGGCGCAGAACGCCATGCGCGGGTCCCTCGCGAGAAACGCTTCCTGGAACGGCGGCAGCGCGCGGTCGGCCCAGTCCAGATATCGGGTGCGATATTGCTGCGGATTGGTGCCGGCGATCTCCGCATAATCAGTGTCGAAGAGATCGTCGATCTTGACCTCGCCGCGTGCAACCGCCTGTTCGAAAATCCGGGTCAGTGCGGTGCCAGCTTCCATGGCGCGGGTGACGAACTCGCTGTTCTCCTCGTGGATCGACCAGAGCCTGTCTTCGATCTTCTCAGCTAGCGCGGCATTGGGGCTGACGAATTGCGCGCGCGCGCCGGCCTTGGATTGCTCGGTCACGCGCAGGCGGCAGGCGCCGACGTGTTCGAGGCTGCCCTCGATGATGGCCTGCGGCGCGAGCCGGCCGGCGTCCGGTCCGCCGATCAGCACGCCGTCCATCGCGATTTCATAGACCGGCATCACGCCGCGCGCGGTTTCGAACTTGAGATGGCAGGGCAGCCGCTCGGTCTTGCGGCGGTCATCGTGCTCGCTCTGGCGCAGCAGCACCGCGCAGCGCGATTTCAGTTTCTGCGCGAAAGTGGTGACGGCCCTGCCGGCGCTGGCGACATTCTCGCCATGCGTTTCGGCCGCCTTGGTCGCGGCATCGATCTCGGCTGCGCTCTCGCCGACCGAGATGATGAACTCCGATGCGCTGGCGGCGTTGCCGGAGACTTCGCTGGTGGTGGCGTTCTGCTCGGCGACCGCGCCGTTGACGGTCTCGAACACCGGGCGGATCGCCTCGATCGCCTGCGAGATGCGGTGCACCGCATCCGCAGAGCCGGTGGCGTCGCGCTGCAGCGCGTCGATTTTCCGGGTGATCTCTTCCGTCGCGCCCTGGGTCTGCACCGCGAGCGCCTTCACCTCGGTGGCGACCACCGCGAAGCCCTTGCCGGCGGCACCGGCGCGCGCAGCCTCGATGGTCGAGTTGAGCGCGAGCAGCGTCGTTTGCCGCGCGATCTGTGCGATCAGGTTGACGACGTTGCCGATCGCGGCGGAGGATTCGCGCAGGCGGTCGACATTGGCGCGCGCTTCCTGGGCCGCGGCGCTGGCCGCGTCGGCGAGCTTGCCGGCCTCGCGCACCTGCGCGCCGATGCCTTGGGCGGACTGGGTGAACTTGTCGGCGGCATGCGCGAAGGTGGAGGCGGTCGATTGCGCCGCATTGGTGCGCCCGGTGAGGGCGTCGGTGCGGTCGCGGATGGCGGCAAGCGTGTTGGCGGTCGCCTCGGCGCCGCCGGCGACCGAATTGGCGGCGCGCTCGAGCTGGCGGATCATGGCGCCGAGCTCGAGTTCCAGCAATTCCAGGATTTCCCGGGCAGAATCGTCCCCGGCAGCTCCGGCGGGCGCGGGATCGACCGGCGACGGCGCAGCCTGCGGGACTGCGGCGGGCGCAGGCACGTCCGGCAGACGCTTCCGAAATAATGCGAACGCCATCGGGTCACTCTTGTGGGAGGGTGGGCGGACGCTATTTTCGCAGGCCGGAATGAAGTCATGGTTAACGGTGCCTGACTATTGGGCACGGGACACTACGGTACTACCTTAAAGTCGTAGAGCCTCTTTCATTCCGGTGGGTTGGCAGCCTATAAGGCCGCGCTTCCCACACTCACCTTGGCTGACAATTTCTTAACGAGACCCGCATGGCCGGACATTCCCAATTCAAGAACATCATGCACCGCAAGGGGCGGCAGGATGCCCAGAAGTCGAAGCTGTTCGGCAAGCTGGCGCGGGAAATCACCGTCGCGGCCAAGCTGGGGACGCCCGACCCCAACATGAACCCGCGGCTGCGCGCGGCCATTACCGCGGCGCGCCAGGAGAACATGCCGAAGGACAATATCGAGCGCGCGATCAAGAAGGCGCTCGGTAACGAGGGCGAGAACTATGACGAGATCCGCTACGAGGGTTACGGCCCCGGCGGTGTCGCCGTCATCGTCGAGGCGCTGACCGACAACCGCAATCGCGCCGCCTCCGACATCCGCTCCTTCTTCACGAAATCCGGCGGCAATCTCGGCGAAACCGGCTCGGTCTCCTTCATGTTCGACCGCACCGGCATCATCGAATATGACCGCAGCGTCGCCTCCGACGACGCCGTGCTGGATGCCGCGATCGAGGCCGGCGCCGACGATGTGGTCTCGGGCGAAGGCGGCCACGAGATCTACGCCTCGACCGAAGGCTATCGCGACGTCGCCAAGGCGCTGGAAGCCAAGTTCGGCGAGCCGCGCAAGGCCGCGCTGATCTGGAAGCCGCAGAACACGGTCGCGGTGGACGACGAGACCGGCGAGAAGCTGCTGAAGCTGATGGATTTGCTCAACGAGCACGACGACGTCCAGCAGGTCTACGCCAATTTCGAGGTGTCGGACGCGCTGATGGCGAAGATGGGCGGGTAGGGGCCCGCTTTCCCCTGTTACTTTCGTTCTGTTTCTGTTTCCCCCCACGGCAGCCAGCCGCTATCACTGGCGCATGACTGCGCTCCCGATTCGTGGCCCCGTTCGCATCATCGGCATCGACCCAGGCCTGCGCCGCACCGGCTGGGGCGTGATCGAGGCTGACGGCAATCGTCTGATCTACGTCGCCTGCGGGTCGGTGGAACCGCCGGACGATCTGCCGCTGGCGAGCCGCCTGCTCGCGATCCACGAAGGGCTTGCAGCCGTCCTGTCCGGCCACAAGCCGATGGAGGCTGCGGTCGAGCAGACCTTCGTAAACAAGGACGGCGTTGCGACGCTGAAGCTCGGCCAGGCCCGCGGCGTCGCCATGCTGGCGCCTGCGATGTTCGGCATCAGCGTCGCCGAATACGCGCCGAACCAGGTCAAGAAGACCGTGGTCGGCGCCGGTCACGCCGACAAGCACCAGATCGCGATGATGCTGAAGATCTTGCTGCCCAAGGCCGAGCCGCCGTCCGCGGATGCCGCCGATGCGCTCGCCATCGCCATCACCCACGCCCATCACCGCCAGAGCACGGCGCTGCGGCTGAAGGTGGCGGGGCTATGATCGGCAAGCTCAAGGGCCTGATCGACTCCTACGGCGAGGACTATGTCATCCTCGATGTCGGCGGCGTCGGCTATCAGGTGCATTGCTCGGCCCGCACGCTGCAGCATCTGCCGTCGCCCGGCGAGGCCGCCGTGCTCTCGATCGAGACGTATGTTCGAGAGGACCAGATCAAACTGTTCGGCTTCCGCACCGACCAGGAGCGCGAGTGGTTTCGCCTGCTCCAGACCGTGCAGGGCGTCGGTGCCAAGGTCGCGCTGGCCGTGCTCAGCACGCTGGCGCCTTCCGATCTCGCCAACGCGATCGCGTTGCGCGACAAGGCCGCGGTGGCGCGCACGCCGGGCGTCGGGCCCAAGGTCGCCGAGCGCATCGTCACCGAGTTGAAGGACAAGGCGCCGGCCTTCGCCAACGTCGATCCGGCCGTTGTGCATCTTGCCGGCGCCGTCGACGACCAGCGCGCCCCACGGCCGGTTGCGGACGCGATCTCGGCGCTGGTCAATCTCGGCTACGGCCAGCCGCAGGCGGCCGCCGCGATCGCCTCGGCCTCGCGCAGCGCCGGCGAGAATGCCGAGACCGCGCAGCTCATTCGGCTTGGTCTGAAGGAACTGGCGAAATAGGCTATGTTCGTCGCAGACCGATCAGGGACCATATTTCGCCCATGCTGACCAAGAAGGATGAGGAACTGATTGCGGCCGCGACCAATGCGATCAGCCAGCGCTATCGCAACGACTGGCAGGAGGTGGGGGCGGCCATGCGCACCCGTGACGGCCGGATCGTGACCGGCGTCAATATCGATGCCTATATCGGCCGCAATGCGATCTGCGCCGAAGCGATTGCGATCGGGCGGGCGATTACCGAGACCGGTGACCACGGCATCGAGAGTATCGTCGCCGTGCGCCATCCGAAGCCCGGCGAGCCCGGAAACATCGCGGTCGTCTCGCCCTGCGGCACCTGCCGCGAGCTGATCCATGATTACGATGCCAAGGCGAAGGTGATCGTGCCTGACGATGGCCGGGCTCCGAAGGTGGTCACGATCGGCGAACTGCTGCCGAACAAGTACCGCAGGGGCAACGAGTGAACACGCCACCCCGCATGGTCTCGCCCGAGCGCCGATCCGATGACGTCGGCGACACCGCGCTGCGCCCGCAGTCGCTGTCCGACTTCGTCGGCCAGCAGCAGGCGCGCAAGAACCTCTCGATCTTCATCGAGGCGGCGCGCAAGCGCGGCGAGGCGCTGGATCACGTGCTGTTCGTCGGCCCTCCGGGTCTCGGCAAGACCACGCTGGCGCAGATCGTGGCGAAGGAGCTCGGCGTCGGCTTTCGCGCGACGTCGGGCCCGGTGATTGCCAAGGCCGGTGATCTCGCGGCATTGCTCACCAATCTCGAAGAACGCGACGTCCTCTTCATCGACGAAATCCATCGCCTCAGCCCGGCGGTGGAGGAGGTGCTGTATCCCGCGATGGAGGATTTTCAGCTCGACCTGATCATCGGCGAGGGCCCGGCGGCGCGCTCGGTGAAGATCGAGCTGTCGAAATTCACCCTCGTCGGCGCCACCACGCGCGCCGGCCTTCTCACCAATCCCTTGCGCGATCGTTTCGGCATTCCGGTCCGGCTCAATTTCTACACCATCGAGGAACTCGAAAGCATCGTCACCCGGGGCGCGCGCGTGCTCAATGTCGGCATGAGCAGCGATGGCGCCAACGAGATCGCGCGCCGTGCCCGCGGCACGCCGCGCATCGCGGGCCGTCTGCTCCGCCGCGTGCGCGATTTTGCATCCGCCGCCGATGCCGACAAGATCGACCGCAAGATCGCCGACCACGCGCTCAGCGCACTCGAGGTCGACGCCGCGGGCCTGGATGCCATGGACCGCCGCTACCTCACGACCATCGCGATGAACTATGGCGGCGGCCCGGTCGGTGTCGAGACGATGGCGGCCGCCTTGTCCGAGCCGCGCGATGCGATCGAGGACATCATCGAGCCTTATCTGATCCAGTGCGGTTATCTCCAGCGCACGCCGCGCGGCCGCCTGCTCACCACGCATGCTTTCCGCCATCTCGGCATCGCCGAGCCCTCGCGCGATGCGGCGGCGCAGTTTGGCCTGTTCGGCACGGACGAGAGCGACGGCGACTGAGGCAGGTCGTCATGAACGTCCCGTCATCTCGTGCAGACGATCTGCACGAGCGCACCCCAATTCCGCTCCAATCGAGCCGCATCACGGAGGCGCATCATCAGCGGGCCTTCATGATCACGCGTCGGCATCTCATCCGTTCCATCGGCGTCCTGCCCGCCCTCGGCGTCTCGACCACGGCTTATGCCGTCGGTGTCGAGCCGGTGCTGCGGCTTCGCGTCACCCGCTATCATCCGACGCCGCGGCAATGGCCGGCGGATTTTCCGCTGAGGATCGCTGTCATCGCCGACATCCTGCCTGCGATCCCTGGATGTCGCTGGAGCGCATCGAGGCCATTGTTGACCGCACCAACGCGCTGAAGGCCGACCTCATCGTGCTGCTCGGCGACTATGTCACCGCTCTTCACCAGGTCACGCGCATCATTCCGTCGAGCGAATGGGCGAGGGTGCTAGCCGGCCTCAAGGCGCCGCTCGGCGTCCATGCCGTCATGGGCAATCACGATTACTGGGACGACAGGACCGTGCAGCAGGCCGGCTACGGCCCGACCATCGCGCATCGTGCGCTGGAGGTGGCCGGCATTCCCGTCTACGAGAACGACGCCGTGCGTCTCACCAAGGACGGCCGCCCGTTCTGGCTCGCCGGTCTTGGCGATCAGCTCGCCTTTCTGCCGGCGCGTCGGTTCCGGAATATGGCGCGCTTCGGAGCCGACGACCTCGCCGCGACGCTCGCCAAGGTCACCGACGACGCGCCGATCATCCTGCTCGCGCACGAGCCCAACATCGCGCCGCGCGTGCCCGCGCGCGTCGCGCTGCAGCTGTCCGGCCACACCCATGGCGGCCAGATCCGCTTGCTTGGCTGGTCGCCCGCGGTTCCGCCGCAGCATGGCCTCCGGCTCGCTTATGGTCATTTCCGGCTGAAATGCGACGTCATCGTCTCCGGCGGCCTCGGTTGTAGCATCATGCCGGTCCGCGTCGGCGTGCCGCCCGAGATCGTCGAGGTGACGCTGGGGCGAGGACCGGTTGTGGCGTAACCGTGCTTGCGCGATCAGCCGTTTTTGCGCAAAACGGGCCGGTTGCAAAAAGCAAAGAGGCTCGCGACGTGACAGCCCATCTCGACGGCGAGATCCGCGACGGCCGCCATCACATGCAGGTCCGCGTCTACTACGAGGACACGGATTTTTCCGGCATCGTCTATCACGCCAATTATCTGCGCTTCATGGAGCGCGGCCGTACCAATCATCTGCGGCTGATGGGCGCCGAACAGCAGGCGCTGTTCGAGCAGCCCGCGACCGAGGATGCCGGCTTCGCCTTCGTCGTCCGCTCGATGCACCTGGATTTCCTCAAGCCCGCGCGGATGGACGACGTGCTCGATGTCGTGACCTGGCCGGTCGCGGTGAAGGGCGCCTCGATCATGCTGGCGCAGGAGGTGCGGCGGGCTGAGGACGTTCTGGTGAAAGCCGAGGTGCGCGTCGCCTTCATCAGCGGCGGCCGCGCCCAGCCGATCCCGAAATCGATCCGTACGCTGATGAAGGCCGATTTGATTTCCTGATCGCCCGATAAGTGATCGGCCGACAGGTGATGGCCACTCGACTCCGGCGGATGCGGCGATAGATTTGCGGTCCCGACCAGATCGATGAGGCCATCATGTCGCGTCCGCCGCTTCCGCCCTTCACCCGAGAGACCGCCGCGCAGAAGGCCCGCATGGCCGAGGACGCCTGGAATTCGCGCGACCCGGTGCGCGTGTCGCTCGCCTATACCGAGGACAGCCGCTGGCGCAATCGCTCCGAGGTTTTCCAGGGCCGCGAGGCCATCGTGACGTTCCTCACCCGCAAATGGGAGAAGGAGCACGACTATCGGCTGATCAAGGACCTCTGGGGGTTCGATGGCAACCGCATCGCGGTGCGCTTCCAATACGAATGGCACGACGCCAGCGGCCAATGGTATCGCTCCTACGGCAACGAGCAGTGGGAGTTCGACGAGCACGGCCTGATGCGGCGGCGCGAGGCGTCGATCAACGACATCGCGATTGCGGAGAAGGATCGCCGCTTTCACTGGGCCGCGCCCGGGCCGCGGCCCGCGGATGTGGCGGGGCTGGGAACGGATCCGTTCTGAGTAACTCTTAATCTTCATGGTGAGGAGCCGCAAAGCCGCGTCTCGAACCATGCGGGCCTCGCTGCGGCAGCGGGGGCCTCGATCCTTCGAGACGCCCGCCTTTGGCGGGCTCCTCAGGATGAGGCGATGGATTTGCGCGCCAAGAACCGCGTGATCGCCCCGCCAAGCTTGGCGCTGTCCAACGGCTCCGCCAGCGACGCCCTTGCCGAGGCTACCACATCATCCGGCAGCTTGCCGTCGCGCAGCTCGCAGCACACTTGCGCGAAATCCACGTCGAATTCGGGATGGGGCTGCACCGACAGCGTCGTACCGTTGGCGTAAAGCAGGCCGGCGTGCGGCGTGAAGCCGGACGAGAGGATCGTCAGCGCATCGCTCGGCGGCTCGATCACCTGGTCCTGATGCGACGCGGCGACCGCGACAACGTCACCCTCGACGATGCCGTTCTCGGGCAGCACCTGATAGACGTGCCGGCCGATGCCCCAGCCCTTCTCCGACTTGCGCACCGTGCCGCCGAGCGCCTGCGCGATCAATTGATGGCCGAAGCAGACGCCGACCATCGGTGTCTTGTTCGCATAGGCGGCGCGCACGAAATCTTCCAGTGGCGCGATCCAGTCGAGCCCGTCATAGACGCCGGCGGCGGCGCCCGTGATCAGCACGGCCTCGAGCTTGCCCGGATCGGGCAGCGCATCGCCATTCGGGATGCTGACGATTTCGACCGTGGCCGTCGGGTCCTCGGCGCGGACCATGCGTTCGAACATGTCGGGAAACGAGCCGTGCTGCTCGCGGTATTTTGGCGGGACCTGCCCGGTCTCGATGATGGTGATGCGTGCCATGTGCCCTCCCCGGTCAAAGGCTGCGCGCGCGGGCGCAAGCTCAGTCGATTCCTGCCCCATGTTGCTGGTGTGGCGCTGTGCGTTCCAGCAGCGAGCTTTCTTTGCGAACTGCGCTGAGAAAGGCCTTGGCCAGGCGGGACAGCGGCTCGGCTTCCGACCATAGCATATAGGCCACCGCGTGCGTGGTCGGCGTGAACGGCCGGACCACGAGACCGCCGCCGCCGTTCTGCAACGGCGAGAAGGGATCGACCACCGCGGCGCCGACGCCGGCGGCCGCAAGCACGCAGGCCGTGTTGCAGTAGCGTACCTCGACCGTCGGCCGGAACGGCGCGCCGGCACGGGCAAAACTGTCGCGCACGGCTTCGCCGAGCCGCGTGCCGCGCTCGAGCCCGATGAAAGGCAGGCACGACAGATCCGCGGCCGAGATCACGGGCTTGTCGGCGAGCGGATGCTGCGGCGGCAGCACGCAGACCATCTCGCCGGTGTGCACCACCTCGTGCGCGATGCCGGGATGATGGGTCAGACCGAGCGCAAAGCCGAGCTCGGCGACGCGGCTGAGCACGCCTTCGATGATGCCTTCATAACGGCGAACGTCGAAGAAGACGCGCGTCTCCGGGCGGCGGCGCAGGAAGCTGGACAGGGCCGAAGGGATGATGCTGTAGGCCAGCGGCGGCGTCGCGACGATGGCGAGATGCCCGGAGCGATTCTCGCGCAGATCGCGCACACGGCTCTCCAGCTTGGCATGCAGCGCGAAGATCGCCTCGCTCTCCTTGTACAGCGCCATCGCTTCGGCGGTCGGAAACAGCCGGTTGTTGACGCGCTCGAACAGCGCAAAGCCGGCCTGCGCCTCCATCGTCTTCAGTGCATTGCTGACCGCGGGCTGCGACAGCGCCAGTTCGTCCGCCGCCGCCACCGTGGTGCGATGGCGGATGACGGCACGCAGGATCTCGAGCTGGCGCAGGTTCATATCACTGCCGATTATACTCAGGGCCGAAAGATCATAGCAGAACGAATTGATTTTGCAGCCCCGCTTCCGCGTAATGCGAGCGGATTTGCGCGTCGCATCAGAGGGTTCATTCGCCCATTGAGGCAGCACTGCGCTCAGATTGGAGGCAATCTTGGTTCGTGTTCTTCGCGCCGCCGCCGCTCAGATGGGGCCGACGCAAAAGGCCGATACGCGCGAGCATACGCTGAAGCGGATGCTCGACATGCTGGAAGAGGCGGCCGGCCGCGGCGCCGGCCTCGTGGTGTTTCCCGAGCTTGCCTTCACGACGTTCTTTCCGCGCTGGCTGCTGGAGGGCGAGGAGCTCGACCAGTATTTCGAGCGCGGGATGCCGAACCCGGCCGTGATGAAGCTGTTCGATCGCGCGCGTGCGTTGCGCGTCGGGTTCTATGTCGGCTTTGCCGAGCTGACGCCCGATGGCCGCCGCTACAATTGCGCCATCCTGGTCGACCGCGACGGCGAAATCCTCGGCCGCTATCGCAAGGTGCACCTGCCGGGCTCGGTCGAGCCGCGGCCGGGTGCGCGCTATCAGCAGCTCGAGAAGCGCTATTTCGACTATGGCGATCTCGGCTTTCCCGCCTTCCGCGCGGGATCGGCCTGGGCCCATGCCATCATGGGCATGATGATCTGCAACGATCGCCGCTGGCCGGAATCCTGGCGCGTGCTCGGCCTGCAGGGCGTCGAGCTCGTCTGCATTGGTTACAATTCGGCAGCCTACGATCCCAATGGCGGCGTCACCGAGGACGCTTCCTTGCGCACTTTCCACTCGACGCTGGTCACGCAGGCCAATGCCTACATGAACGCGACCTGGGCGATCTCGGTGGCGAAGGCGGGCGAGGAGGACGGCTCCGGTCTGATCGGCGGCTCCTGCATCGTCGATCCCAATGGTCGCATCGTCGCGCAGGCGCAGACGCTCACGGACGAGGTCATCGTCGCCGACATCGATCTCGACCTCTGCCGCCAGGGCAAGGACAAAATGTTCAACTTCGCCGCCCACCGGCGGCCCGAGCAGTACCGGGTGATCACCGAGCGCGCCGGCGTCATCGAGCCGGCCGTTCTCGACGCGGACTGACTCTTGCACGGCGCTGGCAAAGGAGCTGACATGACACGCCTCTCGCATTTTCTTGGGCTAGCAGCATTGGCTGCCGTGACGTCCGCGCAGGCGGGCGAGCTTCCGGCGGAGATCAAGCAGGCGGGTACGTTGAAGCTCACGGTCAATTCCACCTACGCGCCGATGGAATACCGCGATCCCGCGACCAATGAACTCGTCGGGCTCGACATCGACCTCGCCAACGAACTCGCCAAGCGGCTCGGCCGCCTCAAAATCGTCTGGAGCGAGACGCCGTTCGCCGAGCTGATCCCCTCGCTTCAGACCAAGCGTGCCGATTTCATCATCTCCGGCATCTCCGATCGCGCCTCGCGGCGCGAGACTGCCGATTTCGTCGACTACCTCGCGACCGGGCCGCAGTTCTTCGTGATGGCCGACACCGAGGCGAAGGCGGCGACCGATCTCTGCGGCAGGAAGGTCGGCACCACCCGCAGCACCAGCTTCCCGGTCGAGATCGAGAAGTGGAGCAAGCAGAATTGCGAGCCGGCCGGCAAGCCCGCCATCCAGTACGTCCCGGGTGAGAATTCGATCGACGTCCGCAACCAGCTCAAGCAGGGCCGCATCGACGCGGCCGTGCAGGGCAGCGAGACACTGCCTTATGCGCAAGCGCAGGAGCCCGGCAAATACCGCGTCGTCGGCGAGCCCTTTGCCAAGGGATATCAAGGCATCATGTTCCGCAAGGACGATGCCGCCCTGCGTGAGGTCGTGACCGAGAAGCTCACCGCGATGATCGCCGACGGCTCGTACAAGGCCGTCCTCGACAAATGGAGCTTGGGGGCCAACGCGGTCGCCCAGCCCATGCTGAACGCGGCGCCGCAATGAAGCCGGCGCCGGCACTCGCGGAGGGTTTCCCTGATTTGTCGGGGATGCGGATCGCGCGCGAGCCGCACTGGTTTCGCTGGCTCAGCGCGGCCCTGATCGTCCTCGTGCTGGCCGCGATCGTGCGCGCCTTCGCCGGCGGCCAGATCGAATGGTCCTATGTCAGCCGCTTCCTGACCGCAAAAGTCATTCTCGAGGGCATCGTCAACACCATGGTGATGGCGGTGCTGGCGATGGCGCTCGGCATCTTCCTCGGCATCGTCGTGGCGGTCATGCGGCTGTCGCCCAATCCGGTGCTGAAGACCGTCGCGGCCGGCTACACCTGGCTGTTCCGCGGCACGCCGCTGATCCTCCAGCTTTTGCTCTGGTTCAATCTCGCGCTGGTGTTTCCGACCATCGGGATTCCCGGCCTGTGGAGCGCGCGGGCCGTCGACGTCATGACGCCGTTCCTCGCCGCGCTGCTCGGGCTTGGCATCAACCAGGGCGCCTATACGTCGGAAGTCATGCGCGCCGGCATGCTGTCGGTCGACATCGGGCAGTATGAGGCGGCGCAGGCGATCGGCATGGGGCGGCTGCGCGCGCTGCGTCGGATCGTCCTGCCGCAGGCGATGCGCGTGGTGATCCCGCCGCTCGGCAACGAGTTCATCGGCATGGTCAAGGCGACGTCGCTCGCAAGCGTCATCCAGTATCCGGAACTGCTGCACAACGCCGAAAACATCTACTACGCCAATTCCCGCGTGATCGAGCTGCTGATCGTCGCCGGGCTCTGGTACCTGCTCGTGGTCTCGATCCTGACGCCGCTCCAGATGCTGCTCGAACGCCGCTTCGCGCGCGGTACATTGCAGTTCGGCCGATGACAAAGCCCCTTGTCGCGATCCGCTCCGTCACCAAGAACTTTGGAGAGTTCCAGGCTCTCGGAAATGTGTCGCTCGACGTCTGGCCCGGCGAGGTGATGTGCCTGATCGGTGCCTCCGGGTCCGGCAAGACCACGCTGCTCCGCTGCATCAACCAGCTTGCCGCGATCGATGCCGGCGGCATCTGGCTCGACGGCGAGTTGCTTGGTGTCCGAGAGCAGGGGGGCCGGCTCCATCGGCTCACCGAACGGCAGATCGGCCGGCAGCGGCTGAAGACCGGCATGGTGTTCCAGCGCTTCAATCTGTTTCCTCACAAGACGGCGCTCGAAAACATCACCGAGGGACCGCTTCAGGTGCAGGGCCGCAAGTCTGACGAGGTGCGGGCCGAGGCGCTCGAGTTGCTTCGGCGCGTCGGATTGTCGGCCAAGGCCGACTCGTATCCCGCGCAGCTCTCCGGCGGCCAGCAGCAGCGCGTCGCCATTGCGCGGGCGCTCGCGATGAAGCCGATGCTGATGTTGTTCGACGAGCCGACCAGCGCGCTCGATCCTGAGCTCGTCGGCGAGGTGCTCGGGGTCATGAAGGAACTGGCGAAGAGCGGCATGACCATGATGGTGGTGACGCACGAGCTCGGCTTCGCCCGCGAGGTCGCTGATCGCGTCGTCTACATGGACCAGGGCGCGATCGTCGAGCAGGGGCGCGCGTCCGACGTGTTGGGCACGCCGCGCGAGGAGCGCACCAAGGCATTTCTTTCGGCAGTGATCTAGCAATGGGGGCGTGTTGATGAAGAGATTGTTGGTTGCGGCGGCGCTGGTTGGCGTCATGACCGTTTCGGCTGTTGCGATCGAGCTGCCGGCTGAAATTGCCAAGCGCGGCAGCATCAAGGTCGCGCTGGTGCCGAACTATCCGCCGATGGAGTTCCGCGATCCCGCCAGCAACACGCTGTCCGGATTCGACATCGATCTCGGCGAAGCCATCGGCAAGAAGCTTGGCTTGAAGATCGAATGGCAGGAGACCAGCTTCGACCAGTTCATGCCGTCGATCTCGACCGGCCGTGTCGATGCGATCCTCTCCGGCTTTACCGACTATGCCAGCCGGCACGAGACTGCGACCTTCATCGACTATCTGCGAACCGGCCCGCACTTCTTCGTGCAGCAGTCGCGCGCGGCGGAGTTCAAGGACATGGCCGCATTTTGCGGCAAGAAGGTCGGCGCCAGCCGCCGCACCATGTTTCCGGCCATGATCAATGCCTGGAGCGAGAAGAGCTGCGGCAGCACGCCGGTCGTCTTCGTCGGCACCGATGGTTCGGCCGACGCGCGCACCCAGCTCAAGCAGGGTCGCATCGATGCCGCCGTGCAGGGTAGCGAGACGCTGCCCTACATCATGGACCTCGAGCCGGGCGCCTACACGCCGGTCGGCACTCCCATCGCGCAGCAGTTCATCGGCATCGCCATTCCGGTCAAGGAGAAGGCGCTGCAGCAGGCGATGCTGGAGGCGGTCGATGCGCTGATCGCCGACGGCACCTACAAGACCCTGCTTGCCAAGTGGAAATTGACTGACAACGCACTCGAGAAGGCGACCATCAATGCTGGACAGTAAAGCACTCCAGAGCATTCCGCTCATCCCGGCCAACACCGCAGATCCCGCGCCGGAATATCCGTGGCCGAAGCCGTACGGATCGGCGATGTTCCTGTCGTTCGACGTCGACGCGGAGAGCGCCTGGACCAGCAAGGACGCAGGTCACGCCCAGCGGCTGATCACCATGAGCTATGGCGGTTACGAGGCCCGCGTCGGCACGCCGAAACTTCTGGAGCTGCTCGATCAGCTCGATCTCAAGGCGACGTTCTTCGTCACGGGATGGTCGGTCGACGCGCATCCGGCAATGGCCGAGTCGATCCTCAAGGCTGGCCACGAGATCGGCCATCACGGCTATCATCATCTCTTGCCCGATCCCGGCGATCCCTGGATCGAGGAAGAGCTGGAGCGTGGCTTCGAGGCGCTGAAGCGCCGGCTCGGCGTTAGGCCGACCGGCTATCGCGCGCCTTACGGTGAGTTCACGGAAGAGCTGCGGGTCGCGCTGGTACGGCACGGTATCGTCTACACATCCTCGTTCCGCGACGACGTGCGGCCCTATCGCCATCGCCTCGCCGACGGCAAGCCGGGCACGATCGAGCTGCCGGTCACCGCGAGCTACGACGACTGGATGCACGGCCTCTCCGCGCGCTTCAGCCCGCGCTCGATCTTCCCGAAGGAGCACGTGCTGTCGATCTGGAAGGACGAGCTCGACGAGACCAGAGACTGGGGCGCGATGGTGACGACCGTGCTGCACCCGCAATGCAGCGGCCGTCCGATGCGGCTGCGTCTGTTGCGCGAGTTCTTGACCTACGCAAAGTCGTGCCCGGACGTCTGGATCACCACCGGCGAGAAAATCGCGGAAAACTTCCTGCGCCATGAGGCGGCCAACCGTTGAAACACGCAATGAGCCGTTGCCGTATCCTCGTCATCAACCCCAATTCGTCGGCGTCGGTGACGGCAGCGATCGACGAGGCAGTCGCACCGCTGCGCATCGCCGGCGGGCCTGACATCGAGGTGGTCGGGCTTGCCGAGGGGCCGCCAAGCATCAGCTCGCAGCGCGATGCCGACAGCGTGGTGATGCCGCTGGTCAATCGCGTCACGCGCGACGATGCGGATGCCTTCGTGCTCGCCTGCTTCAGCGATCCCGGCCTGCATGCGGTGCGTGAAGCCGCCGGCGGACGCCCGGTGCTGGGCATCGCCGAGTGCGGCATCTTCCGCGCGCTGATGCTGGGCGAGCGCTTTGGCGTCATCGCGCTGTCGCCCTCAAGCATCCGTCGCCAGCAGCGCATGGCGCGGGTGATGGGTGTCGACAGCCGCTACGCCGGGAGCTGGTCGGTCGGCGCAAGGGCGGCGGAGACGGCTGGCGCCGATATCCGCGGACGATTGATCGAGGCCGGCCGCGCGCTGGTCTCCCAATGCCGCGCCGATGTCGTGGTGATGGGCTGTGCCGGCATGGCCTCGCACCGCGCGGCGATTGCGGAAGCCGTCGGCGTGCCCGTGATCGAGCCTGCGCAGCAGGCGGTCGCGGCCGCGATCGGCGCCGTCTTGTTGAACATCTAAGATCCTTCAGGAGCCTCTTGTCATGCCTATCTCCCGCCGCTCGCTCCTCAAGGCTGCCGCCGCAGTGCCGGCGTTGTCGCTGCCGGGCATCGTGCGTGCTGAATCGCAATCCACACTGCGCTTCATCCCCGTCATCGATCTCGCCTTCGTCGATCCCATCTATTCGACCGCGCAGGTGTCGCGAAACCATGGCTTCATGGTCCACGACACGCTCTACGGCATGAGCTCCTCGCTCCAGGTTTCGCCGCAGATGCTGTCGGGCCACGCCATCTCCGGTGACATGCTGCAATGGGACCTCAGCTTGCGCGATGGCCTGTTCTGGCACGATGGCGAACGTGTGCTCGCGCGCGATTGCGTCGCCAGCATCCGCCGCTGGGCGGCGCGCGACGGTTTTGGCGGCGAGCTGATGGATGCGACTGCCGAGCTCTTGGCTGCGGACGACCGCACCATCCGTTTCCGTCTCAAGCGTCCGTTCCCGCTGCTGCCGCAGGCGCTCGGCAAGGCCGCGATCAATCCCTGTTTCATGATGCCGGAGCGGCTGGCGAGCCAGGACCCGTTCAAGCCGCTGACCGAAGTGATCGGCAGCGGCCCGTTCCGCTATCTCGCCGACGAGCGCGTGCAGGGCGCCCGCAACGCTTATGCCAAATTCGAGCGCTATCAGCCGCGTACCGACGGCAAGCCGGATTGGACCGCGGGGCCGAAGATCGTGCACTACGATCGCGTGGTCTGGACCACGACGCCTGACGCCGGCACCGGCGTCGCCGCGCTCCAGACCGGCGAGCAGGACTGGCAGGAAACGACGCCGCACGATCTGTTGCCGATCGTCAAGGCCGCCGGCGACATCGAGACGCGTATCCTCGATCCCCGCGGCTACGCCTGCATGCTTCGCCTCAATCATTTGCAGCCGCCGTTTGACAATCCCGCCATCCGCCGCGCGCTGCTGGGCGCGATCGACCAGTCCGCTTTCATGACCGCGGTGGCGGGCACCGATCCGGCTTTCCAGGTCTCGCCGATCGGCTACTTCGCCCCGGGGACGCCGATGGCGAGCGACGTCGGTCTCGACGTGTTCCGTGGACCGCGCAACTACGACAAGGTCAAGGCTGACCTCAAGGCCGCCGGCTACAATGGCGAGAAGATCGTGCTGCTCGTCCCCACCAACTCGCTGGCGCAAAAGCCGCTCGGCGAGATCGCCGTCGACAGCCTGCGCAAGGCCGGCATGAACGTCGAATATGCCGGTCTCGATTTCGCCGTCGTGCTGCAGCGCCAGCTCAAGAAGGATCCGATCGGGCAAGGCGGCTGGAGCGCCGCGGTCGGCAACTGGCAGGGCATTGACTGGCTCAACCCGGCCGGCAACACCAACATCCGCGGCGAAGGCAAGGTCGCCGGCTGGTATGCGAGCGAGAGGATGGGACCCTTGCGCAGCCAGTGGCTGGCGGCCTCCGATCTCGCCGAGCAGCAGCGTATCTGCCGCGAGATCCAGGCGGTGGCGTTCGAGGAAATCCCCTATATTCCGATCGGCCTGTACAAGCAGCCGACCGCCCATCGCAAAGCCATCACCGGCATTCTCGACGGCACCGCCGTCTTCTGGAACGTACGCCCCGCATGAGCACCATCGCAATCTTCGGCAGCTATGTGCTGTCACGGAAGGACGGCGCGCAGGATGTGCTGCGCGACCATTGGGTCCTGATCGAAGGCAAAAAGATCGCCGCCATCACGCGCGACAGACCGCGCGCGGATCAGGTCTATGATCGACCCGGCCGCTTCGTGCTGCCGGGCCTGTTGAACCTGCACAATCACGGCTTCTCTGAAGCGGTGGCGCGCAGCCACAGCGAGGACGGCAACGGCCGAAAAAATAACCAGAGCATCGTCTATACGGTGCTGCTGCCGCTGACCAAGCGCGGCGCCGAGCTTCTGTCGGTGGAGGAGCGTCTTGCGGTGGCGCGCCTCGGTATCCTCCAGCTTCTCAAGGGCGGCGCCACCACCGTGATGGAGCCGTTCCGCAATTCGATCCCGGAGATGTTCGATGCTGCCGAGGAGATGGGCATCCGCTTCTACGGCGCGCCCTATTTGTTCTCGACGTCCGACGCCAAGGCCGGCCCCGATGGTGTCGTTCAGTATTCCGGCGATGACGGTACCGCCGACATGGCGACGTGGGACGCGCTCTATCGGCGCTGGAACAATCGCGGCGACGGCCGCATCGGCCTTGCGATGAGCCCGCACGCGACCGACACCTGCGGCCCCGACCTGCTGAAGGCTTGCGCGACGCGGGCGCGCGAACTCGGGGTTCCCATCACCACGCACATGGCGCAGAGCCGCGCCGAGGTCGAGACCATCGGCAAGCGCTATGGCGGTCGCACGCCGGCGCAATATCTGGACTGGCTCGGCCTGCTCGCCCCCGATCTGATGGCGGCGCATTGCATGTTCAGCAGCGACGACGATCTCAAGCTGATGGCCTTGCGCGGCATGACTGTGCTGAATTGCCCCCGCGTGTTCGCGCGCGCCGGCGTCACTGCCGCCTTCAGCCGCTTCGCCGAGCACGGCGTCCGCACCGTGGTCGGCACCGACGGCTACAACATGGATCTGCTCGGCGAGCTCAATGCCGCCTCGCTGATCTCCAAGATCACGTCGCAGCGCGCCGATGTCGCCAACTCGCCCGAGCTGATCGAGGCGAACACGGCGGTTGCCGCCGACGTCATCAAGCGGCCGGACCTCGGCCGGATCGAGCCGGGTGCGACGGCTGACCTTACCGTCGTCGATCTCACTCATCCACATCTGCAGCCGCTGTTCGATCCGCGCCGCGCGCTGATCGCGCTCGCCAACCGCGCCAATATCGATCAGGTCATGGTCGATGGCCGCATGCTGGTCGATGCCGGCCGCTATCTCGGCGCCGACGAAGCGGCGATCACCGCAGCCGGCACCGCGGCGATCGGCAAGATCTGGGACCTGCCGGAGGCGCAGGCCGCGTTCAACGGCTGAGAGCGGGCTCGTCGAATTCGACGAGCGCCTTGCGCATGGTCTCGACCAGATCCAGCGCCACAGGCGAGGGGCTGCGCTGCGCAGGGAATACCGCGGAGAATTCGAAGTCGATGCGCGGCAGGAAGCGGCGCACGACGACGCCGCGGGTGGAAAATTCCTGCGCCGTGAAGGGATCGCAGATTGCGACGCCAAGCCCTGATGACACCATGCCGCACATGATCTCCGACAGCGCGGTCTCGACACGCAGCACGCGGCGGACATCGTGACGATGGAAGATCTGGTCGACGAGGTGCCGGCTCGAGGATCCCGCCGACAGCGAGATAAAGGTCTCGCCCTCGAAATCGCGCGGTTCCAGAACTTCTTTTTCCGTGAGACGATGGCCTGTGGGCAGCACTGCGACGCGCGCGGGCGCCGGCAGCTTCTGGCTCGGCAGGCCGGAATGCGCAATCGGGACCTCGGCAAAGCCG
Source organism: Bradyrhizobium sp. A5 (assembly GCF_042076515.1). NCBI lineage: Bacteria > Pseudomonadati > Pseudomonadota > Alphaproteobacteria > Hyphomicrobiales > Nitrobacteraceae > Bradyrhizobium > Bradyrhizobium sp. A5. The sequence goes on from NZ_CP148990.1 coordinate 1,042,730, forward strand.
ACGTCGCACTGATTGTTCAGGACCCAGTCGACCACGATGGGCGAGATCACGCCAAAGAAGGCGAGATTCAGGTTGGGTCGCTCTTTCAAAAAATGCCCGGTGAGCCGCGGCAGATAGCCGTTCGACAGTGCCGGAAGGGCGGCAATTCGCAGCGAGCCGGTGCGCCGGCCGCGGATTTCTTCGGCCGCCGCGGTGATGCGTTCGAGGCCGACGAAGGAGCGCTCCACTTCAGTATAGAGCGCCATTGCTGCTGCGGTCGGCACGAGGCCGGTGCCGCGCCGCTCGAACAGCTCCATCTTCAACAGCGCCTGGAGGTCGCGCAGCAGCCGGCTGACCGCCGGCTGCGTTACGGTCATCAGCGCGGCCGCCTCGGTGACGCTGCCGGTCAGCATTGTCGCCCGGAAGGCTTCCACCTGCCGCGAATTGATCCGGGCCATCCTGATTTCCATTCATAACATTTTGGCATGCAGAGGGTGCCATTATTCATTGGACGATGGAAGTATAGGTTTGCAATCTTTTTCATCAGGACTGGAGACAGCCCGCTTTTTCGGCAGGTTTGAGGGGTTCAAACCTCCAGATCGCGCCAAAACCCGCCGAACGGGGACCGTAGCCCTGTCCGGAGGTTTTGCGCGGAAGGGAATGCGGAAGGCGCCTCAGTCGGAGATTTGTCGGCACGTCACCTCATTCCGGTATGGAGATCGGATCACATGAAGACTCTTCGCCTTCTGACAGCGGTCAGCATCGCGGCGCTCGCCGCCGGCATTTCGGCCGCCTCGGCCCAGCAGAAAACGCTTTATGTCGCCGGCTACGGCGGCTCGTTCGAGAAGACCATCCGGGACGAGGTGATCCCGACCTTCGAGAAGGAGAATGGGGTCAAGGTCGAGTACGTCGCCGGTAACTCCACCGACACGCTGGCAAAGCTCCAGGCGCAGAAAGGCAACCAGCAGATCGACGTCGCGATCGTCGACGACGGCCCGATGTACCAGGCGATCCAGCTCGGCTTCTGCGGCAAGCTCGACGGCCTGCCGGCCGATCTCTACGACACCGCGCGCTTCAAGGACTATCGTGCGGTCGCGATCGGCATCGTCGCCACCGGACTGATGTACAACACCAAGGTGTTTGCCGAGAAGGGCTGGGCGCCGCCGACCTCCTGGAACGACCTGAAGGACACGAAATACGCCAAGCAACTCGTCATTCCGCCGATCAACAACACCTATGGCCTGGAAGCGCTGGTGATGCTGTCGAAGATGAACGGCGGCGGCGAGACCAACGTCGATTCCGGCTTCAAGATCTTCAAGGAGCAGATCAATCCGAACGTGCTCGCCTATGAGCCGTCGCCGGGCAAGATGACCGAGTTGTTCCAGTCCGGCCAGGCGGTGATCGCGGTGTGGGGCACCGGCCGCGTGCAGAGCTTCGCCAACACCGGCTTCCCCGTCGACTTCGTCTATCCGAAGGAGGGCGCGGCGACGCTGCTGACGACGGCGTGTCCGATCACCAAGCCGAACGCCTCGCCGCTTGCCGCGAGCTTCATCAAGATGCTGCTCGAGCCGAAGATCCAGCTCGTGCTGCTCAAGGACTACGGTTATGGCCCGGTGCTGAAATCGCTGGTAGTGCCGCCCGAGCTCGGCAAGATGGCGCCGATCGGCGAGCGCGCGTCAAAGCTCTATAATCCGGACTGGACCGTCATCAACGACAAGCGCGAGGAATGGACCAAGCGCTGGAACCGCGAGGTCGAGCGTTGATCTGATCGTTCGTAGCGGAGACAGCGTGATGGCCTATCTCGAGCTCGATCGGGTCGCCAAGGAGTTCGGCGCGCAGACCGTGGTCGACGACTTCAGTCTGTCGGTGGGGAAGGGGGAGTTCATCTCCTTTCTCGGCCCGTCCGGCTGCGGCAAGACCACGACCCTGCAGATGATCGCGGGCTTCCTCGATCCCACGCGCGGCGCGATCCGCCTGGAGGGCAAGGATCTCGCCGCGATCCATCCGGCCAAGCGCGGGCTCGGCATCGTGTTCCAGAGCTACGCGCTGTTTCCGCACATGACTGCGGCGGAGAACGTCGCCTTTGGTCTGGAGATGCGCAAGGTGCCGCGCAGTGAGCGGGCCGAGCGCGTCCGCGCCGCGCTGGCGATGGTCGGGCTCGCCGGCTACGAGGACCGCCATCCCCGCCGCATGTCTGGCGGCCAGCAGCAGCGCGTGGCGCTGGCGCGGGCGCTGGTGATCAAGCCGAGCGTGTTGCTGCTCGACGAGCCGCTGTCCAACCTCGACGCCAAGCTGCGCGAGGAGATGCAGATCGAGCTGCGCCAGATCCAGCGCACCATCGGCACGACCACCATCCTCGTCACCCACGACCAGAACGAGGCGATGTCGCTGTCCGACCGCATCGTGGTGATGAGCCAGGGCAAGATCGAGCAGATCGGCTCGCCGCAGGAGACCTATGAGCGGCCGGCCTCGGCCTTCGTCTCGCAGTTCCTGGGCAAGACCAACGATTTTGCCGCGACGATCGATCGGACTGCCGTGCAAGCGCGAGTAACGGCGGGCTCCTGGAGCGCGCCGGCGCCGGCTGGTCTCAACGGCCCCGTGACCGTCAGCATCCGTCCGGAGCGGATCGGCTTTGGCGATACCGGTCTCAGCGCCAAAATCGTCACACGCATCTTCCAGGGCAATCACTGGCTGTTCCAGTGCGACAGCGAATGCGGCCCGGCGATCGTGATCCGTCAGAATGACGGCGAGCGGCAGCCGGCCGAAGGCGAGGCCGTTCGCCTTGCCTGGCGTCCGGAGGACATGAGCGTGCGTGGCGGAGCTTCCGCATGAGCACGGCCGCCGACGAGCGCAACGCACGTGCGCCCTGGGCGCTGACGGCGCCGGCTTTGATGCTGTTCGTCGGCGTGCTGATGATTCCGCTGGCGATGACGGTGATGTTGTCGTTCCACGACTGGGGCCAGTACAAGGGCATCGAGCCGGTCTTCATCCTCAAGAACTGGCATGAGATCGCGACCGACCCCTATTACGCGGAGATGTTCTGGCGGACGTTTCGGATCGCGATCCTGACCACGCTGCTCACCGCATTGCTCGGCGCACCCGAGGCCTACATTCTCAACCGTATGGACGGCCGCTGGAAGAGTATTTTCCTGCTGGTCATTCTCGGGCCGCTGCTGATCTCCGTGGTGGCGCGCACGCTCGGCTGGGCGCTGCTGTTCGGCGGCAACAACGGCCTCGTCAACAAGCTGCTGATGTCGGCAGGCGTGATCCGCTCTCCCATTCCCTTCATGTTCACCGAGACCGGCATGGTCATCGCACTCGCGCATGTCATGATGCCGTTCATGGTGCTGTCGGTGTGGGCGGCGCTGCAGCGACTCGATCCGCAGATCGAGAATGCCGCGATGTCGCTCGGCGCCGGCCCGATCACCACGATCCGCCGCATCATCATGCCGCAGATCATGCCGGGCGTGCTGTCGGGCGCGATCATCGTGTTCTCGCTCTCGGCCAGTGCGTTTGCGACGCCCGCGATCATCGGCGGTCGCCGGCTCAAGGTCGCGGCGACGCTCGCCTATGACGAATTCCTCAATACGTTGAACTGGCCGCTCGGCGCCGCGGTCGCGACGCTCCTGCTTGTCGCGCTGGTGCTGATCGTCGTCGGCAGCAACGCGCTGATCGAACGCCGCTATGCCGAGGTGTTCCGATGAGACGGAACGGCCCGCTGGCGCTGATCTTCCACACCATCTTCGTCATCGTGATGGTGGCGCCGATCCTCGTGGTCTGCCTCGTCGCCTTCACGCCCGAGGGCTTCCTCTCGCTGCCGACCAACGGCTTCTCGCTGCGCTGGTTCAGGGCGATCGGCAACTATCCTGAATTCATCCACGCCTTCTGGGTCAGCCTTGGTCTCGGCGCGCTGTCGTCCTTCGTGGCGCTGCTGTTCGCGGTGCCCGCCGCGCTCGCGATTGCGCGCTATCGTTTCCGCGGCCGCGACGCGCTCGCCGCGCTGTTCCTGTCGCCGCTGATGATCCCGCATGTCGTGCTCGGCATCGCCTTCCTGCGTTTCTTCACTTCGGCTGGCCTTGGCGGCAGTTTTGCCGCGCTGATCATCGCGCATGTCATCATCGTGTTCCCGTTCGCGCTGCGGCTGACGCTGGCGGCCGCAACGGGCATGGATCGCACGGTCGAGATGGCGGCTGTCTCGCTTGGCGCCGGCGGCTGGACGCTGTTCCGCCGCGTGACGCTGCCGCTGATCCTGCCCGGCGTCATCAGCGGCTGGGCGCTCGCCTTCATCCAATCCTTCGACGATCTCACCATGACCGTCTTCCTTGCGGCACCGGGGACCGAAACGTTGCCGGTGCGCATGTTCCTTTATATCCAGGACAACATCGATCCGCTGGTGACGTCGGTCTCGGCCTGCGTGATCGCGATCACCATGACCGCCCTCATTCTGCTCGACCGCTTCTACGGGCTCGACCGTGTGCTCGCCGGCAAGGGCGATACGGGACGATAGGAGAATCTATGCGAACGGATTACGACGTCGCCGTCGTCGGCGGCGGACTGCTCGGCTCCGCCATTGCCTGGGGCCTCGGACGGCTCGGCAAGCGCGTCGCCGTGCTCGACGAAGGCGACATTACCAAGCGTGCCTCGCGTGCGAATTTCGCGCTGGTCTGGGTCCAGAGCAAAGGGCTCGGCATGCCCGCCTACACGGTCTGGACCGTGCAGGCATCACAAGCGTGGGGCCGGCTCGCCTCGGAGCTGAAGCAGCAGACCGGGCTCGACGTTGCCCTCCAGCAGAATGGCGGCTTCCATCTGACGCTCGGCGACGATGAATTCGACCAGCGCACCGAACTGGTCAAGCGCATGCACAACCAGACCGGTGCGGCCGACTACAAGATGGAGATGCTCACCGCCTCCGAGGTGAAGAAATCGCTGCCGCTGATCGGGCCGGAGGTCTCCGGCGGCAGCTATTGCCCGCTCGACGGCCACGTCAATTCGCTGCGTACGTTCCGTGCCTTCCACACCGGCTTCAGGGCGTTCGGCATCGACTATTTTCCGGAGCGCCCGGTCTCGGCGATCAGCAAGAGCGGCGGCGAATTCCGCCTGACCACGCCGAAGGGCGAGCTCCGCGCCCCCAAGGTCGTGCTGGCTGCCGGCAATGCCAACCAGACGCTGGCGTCGATGGTCGGTCTCTACGCGCCGATGGGGCCGACCCGCGGCCAGATCGTGGTGACCGAACGCACCATGCCGTTCCTGCCGCATCCGCTGACGACGATCCGCCAGACCGACGAGGGCACGGTGATGATCGGCGACAGCAAGGAGGACGAGCTCGACGACCGCACGCTGAAGCATTCGATCAGCGCCGTGATGACCGATCGCGCCCAGCGCATGTTCCCGCATCTTTCGCGGCTCAACGTGGTCAGGAGCTGGGCCGGCATCCGCGTCATGCCGCAGGACGGCTTTCCGATCTACGACCAGTCGGAGACGCATCCCGGCGCCTTCGTCGCCTGCTGCCATTCCGGCGTGACGCTCGCCTCCAACCACGCCTTCGAGATCGCGCGCATGGTTGCGCAGGGCGCGCTCGAGCCGGAACTGGTCGGTGCGTTCTCCGCCAGCCGCTTTGGCGGCGCGGGCGCGGCGAACAACAGCGGCTACTAGAGATATTGAAGGAGCCAAGATGTTCAAACGATCCGAACAGGACAAGCGGCCACAGGTGCAGATCTTCGTCGACGGCGTTGCCGTCGCGGCGCGTCAGGGCGACACCGTCTCCGCCGCGTTGCTGGCCTCCAGCTGCGACGTGCGCCGGTCGACTGCCGTCAGCGGTGCGCCGCGACTGCCCTATTGCATGATGGGCGTGTGCTTCGACTGCCTCGTCACCATCGACGGCGTCGGCAACCGGCAGGGCTGTCTCATTCCCGTCGCCGAGGGCATGCAGATCGGGATCCAGAAGGGCAAGCGGGAGATCGGAAGATGACCATGGCTCCCAAGCGCGAAGACTACGACGTGGTGGTGATCGGGGCCGGGCCCGCGGGCCTTGCTGCCGCGGCGACATCCGCCGAGGCTGGCCTTTCGACGCTGCTGCTCGACGAGAATATTGGCCCTGGCGGCCAGGTGTTTCGCGCCATCGCCTCGACGCCTGTGACCGACCGCAACCAGCTCGGCGCCGACTATTGGGTCGGCGCCGAGCTCGTGCAGTCGCTGCGCGCGAGCAAGGCCGAGGTCATTCATCGTGCCACCGTCTGGAGCCTCGATCGCAATCTCGACATCGCGGTCTCCGTTGGCGGCGCCTCGGCTTTCGTCAAGGCCAAGCGCGTGATCCTCGCGGCCGGCGCGCTGGAGCGGCCGTTCCCGATTCCCGGCTGGACGCTGCCGGGCGTCATGACCGCAGGCGCCGCGCAGACGATGCTGAAGTCGTCGGCTTTGGTGCCCGATGGCCATACGGTGATCGCGGGGCAGGGACCTTTGCTCTGGCTGCTCGCCGCGCAGATTTTGCGGCTTGGCGGCCGGATCGACCGCATCCTCGACACCACCGAGCGCGGCAATTATTTCGCCGCGCTGCCGCACGCGTTTGCGTTTCTGACCTCGCCCTATTTCACCAAGGGCTTGTCGATGATGCGCGAAGTGAAGGCAAAGGTGCAGGTCGTCTCCGGCGTTACCGAGCTTGCCGCGTCCGGTGACGGTCAGCTTGCGAGCGTCAGCTATATCGCGGGCAGCAAGCGTGAGACCATTCCGGTGAATCTCCTGTTGCTGCATCAGGGCGTCGTGCCCAACGTCAATCTCGCGATGTCGGCCGGCGTCGAGCATCGCTGGGATGATTTGCAACTGTGCTGGTCGCCGGTGCTCGATGCGAGCGGCAATTCTTCGGTTGCCGGCATTGCGATCGCGGGCGATGGTGCCGGCATCGGCGGCGCCAACGCTGCGGTGGTCCGTGGCCGCATCGCGGCGCGTGCAGCGGTGGAAGCGCTGGCGCCGGCGGCCGCCGCGAAGCTTCCCGCCATGGCGACGCTGCGCGCCGATCTCGCGAAGGCCGAGCGCGGCCGCGTCTTTCTCGACACGCTGTTCCGCCCGGCGCCGCAGTTTCGTATTCCCTCGGGCGACACCATCGTGTGCCGCTGCGAGGAGGTCACCGCCAAGGACGTTCTCGATTCCGTCGCGATCGGCGCGACCGGGCCGAACCAGCTCAAGGCCTATCGCCGCACCGGCATGGGCCCGTGCCAGGGGCGGCTCTGTGGCCTCACCGTCACCGAGCTGATGGCGCAGGCGCGCGGAAAGACGCCGCAGGAGATCGGCTATTACCGGCTGCGCGCGCCGGTGAAGCCGATCACGCTGGCCGAGCTTGCTGCCGTTCCGAAGTCCGAGGCCGACGTGAAGGCCGTGGTGCGCGGATGACGACAAACGTGGATGCGATCGTCGTCGGTGGCGGCATCCACGGATGCTCGACCGCGCTGCATCTCTGCCTCGCCGGCCTGAAGCCGGTGCTGATCGAGAAGGACTATGCAGGGCGCCATGCCTCCGGCGTCAATGCCGGCGGCGTGCGCCAGCTTGCGCGGCACATCCCCGAGATCCCGCTCTCGATCCGCTCGATGGGGATCTGGGAGAAGATCGCCGATCTGCTCGACGACGATTGCAGCTTTGAGAGCTACGGTCAGGTGCTGGTCGCCGAGAACGAGGACGAGCTTGCGGTCTGCCGCGCGCGCGTCGCCGCGCTGAACGCCCTCGGCTTTACCCATGAAGAGCTGATCGACGCGGCCGAGTTGCGGCGGCTCGTGCCGGCGGTGGCCGAGACCTGCCCCGGCGGCGTGGTTTCGCGGCGCGATGGCGCGGCCAATCCGGCGCAGGCGACGACTGCGTTCCGGCGCAAGGCCGAGCAGCTCGGCACGACCGTGCGCGAGGGTGTCGCCGCCAGCAACATCCGCTACAGCGACGGGCTCTGGTCTGTCGATGTCGGCGCCGAGAGCTTCGCCGCGCCGGTGCTGGTCAACGCCGCCGGCGCCTGGGCCGGCAAGATCGCGGCCGCGCTCGGCGAGCCGGTCCCGGTCGAGACCGTGGCGCCGATGCTGATGATCACCTCGCGCGTGCCGCACTTCATCGACCCCGTCGTGATCCTGCGCGGCCGAAAGCTCTCCTTCAAGCAGTTCAAGAACGGCACCGTGCTGATCGGCGGCGGCCATCTGGCAACGCCTTATCAGGACCGCAACGAGACGGTGCTGGACTGGAAGAGCCTCGCCATCAGCGCGCGCACCGTGTTCGAGCTGTTCCCGGTGATGCGCGATGCGACGATCATGCGCGCCTGGGCCGGCATCGAGGCGAAGATGAAGGACGACATCCCCGTGTTCGGTCCGAGCAGCCGTCACAGGGGCCTCTATCACCAGTTCGGCTTCTCATTGCACGGCTTTCAACTCGGCCCCGGCGCCGGCGCTGTCATGGCGGAGCTGATCGTCAACGGCGGCACCCAGACCCGCATCGGCGATCTCGGCATCGACCGCTTCCATCCCACGACGCTCTAGCAATACGAGGACATCATGAGCATCACCCGCAGCATCCGCACGCCCATCATGCACCGCGCCGTCGAAGCCAACGGCTTCGTCTTCGTCGGCGGCACCATCGCCGACGACACCTCTGTCTCGATGGGCGACCAGACCCGCAACATCCTCGGCAAGATTGCCGGCTATCTGAAGGAAGCCGGCACCGACAAGAGTCGCGTCGTCAGCACCTCGATCTTCGTCACCGACCTCTCGAAGAAGAAGGAGATGGACGCGGCCTGGACCGAGTTCTTCGGCGACGATCTGCCGACCCGCGCGACCGTCGGCGTCGCCGATCTCGGCGGCGGCGCGTTGATCGAGGTCGTGGTCACCGCGCTCAAGGGCTGATGCGGCTCAGCGACGGGCAGAGCCCGTCAAAAGCGGCGCGCCGATCCCGGTGCGCCGTCGTCGCGGCAATTCTCAAAAACCCGACGCCCTGCCCCCAGCGCGTCGGGTGGAAAGAATAAGTATCGATCGGTGATCGCAACGCCGGTGTTGTGACGCGCGCCGCACCAATTGACCACTCCGGGAAACTACCGCGTCGGAATTGGGCTTCTGGTGGCGCCGATCTGGGCGGCCTTACGCGCTGCCGCCCGGTTCGAGCGCCTCGCCGATCTCCAGCGGATGCGCCATCGTCTCGTGCAGCGCGTCGCGGTCGAGCTCGTCTTCGGAGATGCTGATGACGACGCAGGCGACGCCGTTGCCGATCAGATTGGTCAGCGCGCGACACTCGCTCATGAACTTGTCGATGCCGACCAGGATCGCGATCGACTGGATCGGAATATCAGGCACGATCGAGAGCGTCGCCGCGAGCGTGATGAAGCCGGCGCCGGTCACGCCCGAGGCGCCCTTGGAGGTGATCATGGCGATGCCGAGAATGCCGAGCTCCTGCCAAATCGTCAGATGGGTGTTGGTCGCCTGCGCCAGAAACAGCGTTGCCAGCGTCATATAGATGTTCGTGCCGTCGAGGTTGAAGCTGTAGCCGGTCGGGATGACGAGGCCGACCACCGAGCGCGAGGCGCCGAGATGCTCCATCTTCTGGATCATCTGCGGCAGCACCGTCTCCGACGACGATGTGCCGAGCACGATCAAAAGCTCGTCCTTGATGTAGGCGATGAAGCGCAGGATCGAGAAGCCGGCAAGCCGGGCGATCGAGCCCAGCACGATCAGTACGAACAGGATGCTGGTGAGGTAGAACGTGCCGATCAGGGCGGCGAGGTTGAGCAGCGAGCCGAGGCCGTAGGCGCCGACAGTGAACGCCATCGCGCCGAACGCGCCGATCGGCGCCACGCGCACGATGATGCGGATGATGCCGAAGAACATCTTTGCGGCCTTGTCGATCGCCTCCGCGATCGGCTCGCCGGCCTTGCCGAGGAAGGCGATGGCGAAGCCCGAGAGGATCGAGACCAGCAGCACCTGCAACAGGTCGCCGCGCGCGATCGCGCCCACGTAACTGTCGGGGATGATCGCCATCAGATGGGCGACGATGCCGTCTTCGTGCGCCTTGTTGACATAGGTCGCCACCGACTTCGGGTCGATGGTCGCGGGATCGATATTGAAGCCGTTGCCAGGCTGGAGAATTTCGCCGACCAACAGGCCGATCGCAAGCGCGACGGTCGAGACCGTCTCGAAATAGATCAGCGACTTCAGTCCGACCCGGCCGACGCGCTTGAGGTCACCCATCGAGGAAATGCCATGCACCACGGTGCAGAAGATGACGGGTGCGATCATCATCTTGATCAGCGCGATGAAGCCGTCGCCGAGCGGCTTCAGCGCCTTGCCGAGATCAGGGTAGAGATAGCCGATGAGCACCCCGAGTGCGATCGCGATGAGCACCTGGACGTAGAGGATCGTGTACCAGGGCTGATGCCGGCGATGGATGGCTGGCTGTATCGCGACTTGTGTCATATCGTAGGCCCCGGAACGCATTGATTTTCAAGGATTTGATGTTGCGTGATTTGCATCATGTGATGACCGCTGCAGAAGCGACAATCACATTTTTGTCGGATCGCACGAAGATCGGCCGCTGCACCGCAATTGGTCCTGCATCCACTGCAATTGTCCTCGGCCGCCGATCATGCCGGTCTGGTGATGGAACAAAAATCCCGGCCCGTTGATGATATGCCGCGACCTCAAGATGATCTGGAGCCGACCATGCCGCAAACCGATCGTTCACCCCAGTTTCCCTCACGCCTCATCGGCCAATATGCGCTGGTGACAGGCGCATCGCAGGGCATCGGCCGCGCGGTCGCGATTCGCCTGGCCCAGGAGGGCGCGACGGTTGCCATCAATTATTTCGATCATACCGAGAGAGCGGAGGAAACACTTGCGCTTGCACGGACGGCATCGAGCGATCGAGGCCACGGCAGGCTCGATCATTTCGTCGTCCAGGCGGACGTCGCGACTGAAAAAGAGATCGCTGCCATGTTCGAGACGATCCTGGCGCGCTGGAAGCGACTCGACTGCCTCGTCAACAATGCCGGCTTCCAGGTGGAATCACCGAGCGAGGCGCTCGACGTCGAAACCTATCGCCGCATCATCGATGTCAATCTCAATGGCGCCGTGCTCTGCGCGCAGAAGGCGCTCGCGCATTTCGTGGCGCGCGGCGGGGGCGGCAGCATCATCAATTGCTCCAGCGTCCATCAGATCATTCCAAAGCCCGGCTATCTCGCTTATTCGATCAGCAAGGGCGGGATGGCCAATCTGACGCGCACGCTGGCGCTGGAGTTCGCTGGCCGGGGCATTCGCGTCAACGCGGTGGGACCGGGTGCGATCGATACGCCGATCAATGCAGCCTGGACCGACGACCCGAAAAAGCGCGGCGACGTCACCAGTCACATTCCGCTCGGCCGCGTCGGAACGCCGGAAGAGATCGCCGCCGTGTTCGCCTTCCTGGCGTCGGACGATGCGAGCTATATCACCGGGCAGACGATCTACGCCTGCGGAGGCCTGACGCTATTCCCGGAGTTCCGCGAGAACTGGGCGAGCTAGACCAGGGCAAATTCGAGCGGACGGTTTCAAAAATCTCCCGCGACCAGATCGTAAGAGCCCCTGCTGCCGCGAACATATTTCCGGGCCGCAGCGGCACATATCAGGTCGCGGTGGGAATCGAACGCGTTCAGAAAGCCCGACTCGTTGGGATTGGCGCCGGGCTGGATATGCTTCAATGCGCCCTCATCGATGTAGAACGAGGCCTCGATGGCGCTGTCGTGTCCCCAGAACCGCACGGCTCGGCGTGTCCGGTCATATGAGCGGCTGTGATTTGGAAAATCGATCATGGTTCGGGCCCAATCAGGTTGCAGGTGCCAGCGTCGGCTTGAACGAGGCACTTTTGAGGAGGCGAGACTCGGCAGGTACGTCAAGAACACGGACACTTCGTCGAGACCCGGATAGGCCATCCTTGTAGGCCATTCTTGGGAAAGCCGCGCGGTGAGGGGGACGGCTGCTGCGAGTCGGCGCTACTGGCGGACACGATGCTATAGCCTTGTTCAATGCATATCGTGACGAATAGTTTCTGCCGGACCTCGTTATTCGGCGAAAGATCACTATATCCAACTTATCACCGCGCGCCCCTCGGCTGTTATCGGTGACTGAGAGCATTGCGCTCCCGCCGTGATCAAGAGGCGGTCGATATGTTGGATTCTCCTGGATACAGTCTTCGCGAGTGGCTCGTACCTCCGGTGCTGCTGCCGGTCTTCTTCCTGCTGCTGGTTGCCGCTGCGATGTTCATACAATGGTAACCGGTTTCAGCGTGCCGTTGTCGTCGCCGTCGGCTGACGCGGGTAGCTCGTCGGAATTGATCCAGTCGCCGTTGGCTGGCGAGCTGAACACCAGGGTGATCGAGGCCCTCGATCAGGCTCGCAAGATGCCGTTGGGAGACGAGCGTACTGCTGCGATGCGCAGGGCCGCGATCCTCGGAAATGCCGCTGAGATCCTCGCGTATTTCTCCGTAAAGAAGGCGCCCCAGTAGAATGATGATGCAGCGGCCTCCCCCCATTCGTGATGGAAGGTCGCACTGATTCTCTGAGTGGTGCGATGCCGGCATAGCCTGCAAAGTGGCAGGCTGGATACGCGGAGACTTCAACGAAAGGACGGCATGTTCAAATTTCTGCAGTATCGCGCCAAAGCAGCCGCGTATGGCGAACTGGCCAAGAGCTCGCCCGGCAAGGATGACACTCGCAAATTCGAGAGACTGCAGGACAGCCTTGCATCGCGTGCGGACAACGAACAGGTCCTCGCGGACCAATACGTGCATGCGGTCAACGCCGGGGAGACGGAACGATTGCGCGGCGCAGCCCTCGCGGCGGAGGAGGAGCGTGTTTTGCGGTGTCTCGGCGCGGCCGTCATCATGCAGTGGAATTCCCTGCCGACGACGCTTCAGCGGGAGATATTCGATACCGCCGGATCGGTCGGAACATTGCTGGAGACAGCAGCGCTCCGTGGGCAGCTCGCTCGGTTCCTTCACAAGCACAGGCATGACGTCGGTTCCCACAAGGCCTGACGGGCCGTCGGGAAGCCTGGCGATGCAATCCGGCAACGGTCGCGAAAAACCAAGTCGCCGGTTCGGTAAGCTAGGACGAACTCAACCGTACGGTTGATGCTCGCTCACGTCTCCTGCCCCATATTCGCGGCGGTCGTATCCGGCCAACGGTCGGGACAGACCCGACCTCTGGACCTGAGAGCGCAAATGCCTCCTGCGATCGCTAGAGCGATTTTCCCTTTGACCAAATCCGTAGCGGGCGCCGCGCTCGTTCATTGCGCCGGGTTCGCTGCCATCGCGATCGGGAGCGGTGCGAGCGTCGGCGCCGACAATGCCGTCGCCCTGGGCAATACCGCGACCGCAAGCGGAGCCAACGCGTTCGCCGTCGGCGCCACCGCGCTGCTCCACGAGGGCAAGAGCCATGCGGTCATTGCCAATGCCGGCGGCGGCATCGGGCTCGAGCGTAACGTTGCAGGTGGACGCGGCGCCGTGTCGCTCCAGTGGTAGGAAGAACGCGGTCGCCATGACGCTTCGCTGGGTAAGTGCAGGCCTCGGGCTCTTGGTTTTCGGGCTGCTGATCCTGGGTGTGGTGACGACGTCTGCGCAACAGACGCCGCCGCAGCCGCAGGCCGCAGCGAAGCCGGCCAACATCGACCGCAACGGCGTGCTCATGCTGATACGATCGACGCTGCTCGCGCTCGACCACGCCAACAAGACCGGCAATTACACCGTGCTGCGCGACCTCGGCGCGCCCGGGTTCCAAGTCAACACCGCCGCCAAACTCGCGGAGATCTTCGCCAAGCAGCGCGGCGACAAGCTCGATATCTCCGGTGTTGTCGTCATCGATCCGCAATTGTCGTTGTTGCCGCAGATCGAGCCGAACGGTCTCTTGCACATGGCGGGATTTTTTCCGTCGGTGCCATCGCAGGTGAATTTCGAACTGTTGTTCGCGCCGGTCGAAGGACAATGGCGCGTGATCGGCGTGTCGTTGTCGGTCGGTCAGTCTTCGCCGGTCGCACCTCCAGCGCCCGAGGTTCCGCCGGGCAAGGCGGTCGTGTCGCAGAAACAGGCCGCTCCACCGAAGCCGAGCGTGCCATCGAAATAGCCCGTGCCGATGCCGTGAGCGAGACTCATCTCCACAACGTCGTCCGCAAGACCGGCACCGCGCGCCAGAGCGATCTTGTGAAACTGATTGCCGGCTTTGCGCCCCCGCCGCCGCGGGAGTGATCTGGAAAAACCCGCCGGCGCAGACTACATCATGCGCCATGACAAACCCTCCGGTGGCAAGCCCTTCGCTCCAGGATTTCGTCGGCCGGCACGAGCGTCTGTTCGTGCTGACCGGTGCCGGGTGCAGCACCAATTCGGGCATTCCCGACTATCGCGACAGTGCCGGCAATTGGAAGCGAACCCAGCCGGTCAACTTCCAGGCCTTCATGGCGGAAGAGCAAACGCGCCAGCGCTACTGGGCGCGCAGCCTGATCGGATGGCGGCGGTTCGGCCAGGCCCGCCCGAACGATGCGCATCATGCGCTGGCCCGCCTCGAGGCCAGCGGTCGGTGCGAGATGCTGCTGACCCAGAACGTCGACCGGCTGCATCAGTCCGCCGGCCACCGGCAGGTGATCGACCTGCACGGCCGGCTCGATCTGGTCCGTTGCATGGGTTGCGGCGCCAAGACGCCGCGCAAGGAATTCCAGCAGACGCTGGGCCGCGCGAACCCGGAGTGGCTGACGCTCGATGCTGCGGATGCACCGGATGGCGACGCTGATCTCGAGCACGCGGATTTCTCGTCGTTCACAGTGCCGGCCTGCGAGGCCTGCGGCGGCATCCTCAAGCCCGACGTCGTGTTCTTCGGCGAGAACGTTCCGCGCGATGTGGTCGCCACCGCGCAGGACCATCTGTCGCAGGCCGACGCCATGCTGATCGTCGGCTCGTCGCTGATGGTCTATTCCGGCTTCCGCTTCGTGCAGGCGGCTGCGCGCCGGCAAATTCCGATCGCCGCGGTCAACCTCGGACGCACCCGTGCCGACGAACTCCTGACGCTCAAGGTCGAGGACCGCTGCGAAGCTGCGCTCGCCTTTCTGCTCTGAACGCGGAGTTAGCCTGGCGCGGGATAAAGCTTCAGGAATGCGGTCGATGCATCGCTCGCCCGTCGCGCGATCTCGTTGGCGCTCGGCCGGTTGATCGCCTGGAGCAGCAGGCCCGTCATCAGGTCGCCCCACAGCAGCCCCAGGAACTTGTGGGTCATCGTCTCGGGATCGCCCGTAACAAGCCCTGCTGACTTTGCGTTTGCCATGATTGTCCGCAATGAATCGCGCGTGGGCTTGCGAGCCGTCTCTTCCAGCGCTTGCGCAACCTTCGGGGCTTGCACCGTTTCGGATATCGCCAGCCGGAACACGGCGACGACGACCGGATCGGTGGTTTCGGTCAGGAGCGTCGTTCCAAACGCGATGAGCACTTTGGCCAGGATATCCCTGTCCCGTAGCGCGGGCAGGTCCGCCGGTGCCTTTAGCCGCTGGCCGCGCTCGGTGATGCAGGCGACCAGCATCGCCTCCTTGTTGCCGAACAGAGCATAGAGCTCGCGTTTCGAAACGCGCGCGCGCGTCGCAATTTCCAGCGTGCTGGTCTGCGCATAGCCGCCCTCCATGAAGGCGGAAAGGGCCGCGCCGAGGATCTTTTTCCGAACGGCGGTTGCCTCGGTGTCTTCCTCGGGCGGCTTGATCTTCGGACTCATCGACGCAAGTTTCCGCTTGACGTGGTACCGATGGGTACCATATCTCTATCTGCAAGGTACCGGATCGTACCAAACCACACTGGGACGGTAAAGGAGCGTTGTGATGACCAAGACAATCCTCGTGACCTCGGCGGCAGGCGGCACCCAGGGCCGGACCGGCCGGCATGTTTCAGAGATGCTGCTTGAACGCGGTGTACGGGTCCGCGCGCTCGTCCGGCAGATCGACGAGCGCTCGGATCACCTGAAATCGCTCGGCGCCGAAATATTAGTCGGCGATTTCCTCGACGTCAGATCCGTCGAACAGGCGGCGCGGGGTGTCGCATCGATCTACTTTGCCTATCCGGTCCAGGACGGATTGGCGGACGCCACAGCCGCCATGGCGTTCGCGGCGCGCAAGCATGGCGTCTCCCGGCTCGTCAATCTCGTGATGTATCAATCCTCGATCGACGCGCCGACGCCGCGCATGCGGCAAAACTATCTGTCCGAGCAGGTGTTCGAGTGGGCCGGGGTCGGTCCGCTGCATCTCCGGGCCACCGTCTTCTACGAGAACGTGGCGCGCCTTGTTGGCGCAAGCCTGCCGGCGCGCGGCGCGATCCGACTGCCGCTCGGCAACGAAAGCACCATTCTGCCGTTGATCTCGGCCGAAGACGTCTCGCGGATCGCCGTGGGCCTGCTTACCGGCCCCGAGCGGGGCGCAGGAACCGCATATCCCGTCATTGGAAGCGTCAACTCTGTCGGGGACATCGTTGCTGCGTTCGCGCGCGTCTTCGACAGGGATGTCCATTACGAGGAAGTCAGTGACGAGCAGTGGCGGAGCGAGGTTCTCGCGCGAGGCTGGAATTCGCATGCGGTCGAGCATCTTTCCTCACTTTGGAAGTCGCTCCGGGCCGCCCGCCTCTCGGCCGAGACCGCGCGGTTCGCCGTCACGGATGCCATCGAAAAAATCGGCGGCGCCTCACCGAAGACGTTCGAACAATTCGTTCGCGAGCGACAATCGGAACTGGTCGCGCCCAAGGTGGCCGCGAACGCGTCGACGTCGCCGGAGGGACGGACATGAACAGACGCCAGTTACTGGCTGCGGCGTCGGCGCCGCTCGCCTTGCGGGGTGCATCGCAAGCGGTCCCGTCAAACGCATTCGCGGCAACCTCGGAGCGAGACAAGATGGGCAAGACGACGCAACGGATCATCGAATGTAACGGGATCCACATCAACATCGCCGAGCAGGGCGAAGGACCACTGGTGCTGCTGGTGCACGGCTTCCCCGAGTCGTGGTTCTCCTGGCGCCATCAGATCGACGACCTTGCCGCCGCAGGCTTCCGTGTCGTAGCGCCCGACATGCGCGGCTACGGCAAGAGCGACACGCCGCAGGCGATCGACCAGTATACGATCCTGCATCTGGTCGGGGACATGATCGGCATTCTCGATGCCTTGGGCGCGCCGACCGCCGTCATCGTCGGTCATGATTGGGGCGCCAGCGTCGCCTGGCAGGCGGCTCTCACGCGGCCCGACCGCTTCAAGGCAATTGCAGCGCTCAGCGTCCCGTTCCGGCCGCGCGCCAAGGCGCTACCCACCAGTCTCATGCCCCGTACCGAGACTGCGCAATTCTATCAGCTCTATTTCCAGGAGCCGGGTCCTGCGGAGGCTGAGTTGGGGCGCGATCCCCGTGCGACCATTCGCAACATGCTGTTCGGCGCGTCCGGCGATGGCGTGGCCGCCGCGCGCGCCGCCGTCGCTGCCGGCGGGCCCGCGCCGAATCTCGGGATGGTGCCGAAGGGCGGTGGATCTTTGCAGGGGCCCGGCGCGCCGGCGACCCTGCCGTCCTGGATCAGCGAGAGCGACATCGACCATTACGGTGAGGAGTTCAAGCGAACCGGCTTTCGCGGCGCGCTCAACTATTACCGCAACATCGATCGCAACTGGGAAATCACGGGCGCGCTCGCGGGTGTGCAGGTGTCGATACCAGCGCTCTACATGGCAGGCGATCGCGACTTCCTGCTCTCTTTTCCCGGAACGGATCAGTTGCTCGCAAACCAGAAAACCCTCGTTCCTGGCTTGCGCAAGATCCAGATGCTCCCCGGCTGCGGCCACTGGACGCAGCAGGAGCGGTCGAGCGAGGTCAGTGCCGCGCTTGTCGATTTCATCCGTGGACTGCCGAGCCGCTCGTGACAATCGATATGATCGTTGCTCAGCCACGTACATTCCTGCTCTGAGCGTCGCGCACCGCACTCCTGCTATCGCATAGGTGCCACGCGCTTCACCATCTGCGCCGTCGCTGGTATGAAAATTGCTGCGGTTTTCGCGCAATTGGACGATCAGCCGGAGAATTTGGTATGCTTGAAGGAGCCGAGGTGCGGCTTGCCGTCGATATCGGTGGCACGTTCACCGACATCGTGCTGGACGTGGGTCAGGATCGCAAGACACGCAAGGTGCTGACCACGCCGCAGCGGCCGGAGCAGGCGGTGCTGGACGGGATGCGTCTCATTCTCGCTGATGCGCATGCACATATCAGCGACATCGACGTCTTCATTCACGGCACGACGCTCGCGACCAACGCCATCATCGAGCGGCGCGGCGCGAAAACGGCGCTGATCGCGACCGAGGGCTTTCGCGACGTGCTCGATATCGGCACCGAGAGCCGCTACGATCAGTATGATCTCACCATCGACAAGCCGAAGCCGCTGGCGCCGCGCAGCCTTCGCTTCACCGTGCCCGAGCGTATCGATGCCCACGGCGCCGTTCGTCTCCCGCTGGCCGAAGCATCCGTGCGTGCACTCGCGCCAAAATTGCGCGAACTGAAAGTCGAGAGCGTTGCGATCGCTTTCCTGCACTCCTATGCCAATCCAGAGCATGAGCGACGCACGGCCGCGATCATCAGCGAGGAGATGCCTGGCATCTCCGTAACTGTGTCATCTGCCGTGTGTCCCGAGATTCGCGAATATGAGCGCACATCGACTGCGGTCGCGAACGCCTATGTGCAGCCGCTGATCGACGGCTATCTCGCCCGCATGGCGGATGCCTTGCAGGTGGAGCAATACCGCGGCGCCATCTATCTCGTTACCTCCGGCGGCGGCGTCACTTCGATCGAGACGGCGCGGCGCTTTCCAGTGCGCCTCGTCGAATCCGGTCCCGCCGGCGGCGCCATTTTCGCGGCGCAGATCGCAGCAAGGCTCGGCGAGAGCAAGGTGCTCTCGTTCGACATGGGCGGCACCACCGCAAAGATCTGCCTGATCGAAAAATACCAGCCCGAAACCTCGCGCGTGTTCGAGGTCGATCGCGCCGCGCGCTTTCTGAAAGGTTCGGGTCTGCCGGTGCGCATTCCCGTGATCGAAATGGTCGAGATCGGCGCTGGCGGCGGCTCGATCGCGCATGTCGACGCAATGAAGCGCGTCACCGTGGGCCCGGAAAGCGCCTCGTCCGAGCCTGGTCCCGCCTGCTATGGCCGCGGCGGCCAGCGCCCGGCCGTCACCGATGCGGACGTTGCGCTCGGCATGATCGATCCCGATGCGTTTGCCGGCGGTACGATCAAGCTAGACCCGGAGCTTTCCAAACAGGCGCTGCTGCGCGCCGTCGGCGAGCCGCTGGGCCTGTCGGCGGAAACCGCGGCCTATGCGGTGCACGAGGTCGTCTGCGAGAACATGGCGAGCGCTGCGCGCGTGCACGCGGTCGAGCGCGGTGAGATCGTCGGCCAGCACACGCTGATCGCCTTCGGCGGCGCCGCGCCGCTGCACGCGGCGCGCGTTGCCGAGAAGATCGGCGTCTCCCGCGTGATCGTGCCCTCGAATGCCGGCGTCGGTTCGGCCGTTGGATTCCTGGCCGCTCCGATCGCCTATGAGCTGGTGCGCAGCCGCCACGTCCGTCTCGACGATTTCGACACCAAGGCGGTGTCGGACCTGCTTCAGGAGATGGTGACCGAAGCCCGCGCGCTGGTCGAGCCCGGTGCGGCCGGTGCGCCCGTGCGCGAGCGGCGCGCCGCCTTCATGCGCTATGTCGGCCAGGGCCACGAGATCACGATCGAGCTGCCGAACCGCCCGCTGAATTCGGCTGATCTTGCCGGCCTGCGCCAGAAGTTCGAGGCGGACTACTCGGCGATGTTCGAGCGGTCGATTCCGGGCGCCGCGATCGAGGTCTTGAGCTGGTCGGTGCTCGCGACGACTGATGCGCGCAATCCCGCCGTGGTTGCTTCCGTCGCGCGCACGCCCGCGGGCAAGGCCTCCGGCAGCCGCAAATTCTTCGACGGCCGCGCGGGAGAGGTGATCGAGATTCCGCTCTATCGCCGCGAGGACATGGCGCCGGGCGCCACGATTGCGGGCCCCGCCGTGATCGCCGAGGACGAAACCTCCACGTTCGTCTCCAACAGTTTCGACGCCCATATCGACGGCGCCGGCAGCATCGTCATGGAACGGAAGGCAGCCTGATCATGAGCAAGGCAAATGGCGCGAGCCTGATCGATCTCCAGATCATGTGGCACCGGCTGATCGCCGTGGTCGAGGAGCAGGCGCAGGTACTGCTCCGCACCGCCTTCAGCCCGATCGTGCGCGAATGCGGTGACCTCTCCGCCGGGGTGTTCGACCTCGAGGGACGGATGCTGGCACAAGCAGTGACGGGCACGCCCGGGCACGTCAACTCGATGGCGGAATCGGTCAAGCACTTCATCGCTCAATTCCCGATCGAGACGATGAAGGAGGGCGATGCCTACATCACCAACGATCCCTGGATGGGCACCGGCCATCTCAACGACTTCGTCGTCACCACGCCCTGCTTCAAGGACGGCAAGCCGGTCGCGCTGTTCTCCTGCACCAGCCATCTCATGGATATCGGCGGCATCGGCTTCGGTCCTGATGCCACCGACGTGTTCATGGAGGGGCTCTACATCCCCATGCTGAAGCTGATCGACCAGGGCGTCGTCAACGAGACACTGATGGCGATGATCCGCACCAACACGCGGCTGCCGATCGACACCGAGGGCGACACCTATTCGCTCGCCGGCTGCAACGACGTCGGCTGCGAGCGCCTGGTCGAGATGATGACCGAGTTCGAGATCGACACGCTCGACGAACTCGGCGACTACATCTGCGACCGCTCGCGCGAAGCGGTGCTGGCCGAGATCGCCAAGCTGCCGAAGGGGACCTGGCGCAACAGCATGGTCGTCGACGGCTACGATTCGCCGGTGACGCTGGCGGCGACGCTGACGATTTCGGACACCGGCATTCACGTCGATTTCGACGGCACCTCCGCCGCCTCGAAGTTCGGCATCAACGTGCCGCTGTCCTACACCACGGCCTACACCGTGTTCGGCCTCGGCTGCGTCGTCGCATCGCAGATCCCGAACAATGCCGGCTCGCTCTCGCCACTGACGGTGTCGGCTCCCCCGGGTGCGATCCTCAACGCGCCGAAGCCGGCGCCGGTTGCCTCGCGTCACATCATCGGCCAGATGCTGCCCGACGTCGTGTTCGGCTGCCTGCGCCAGATCATTCCCGAGCGCGTGCCGGCCGAAGGCACCTCGTGCCTGTGGAATCTCAATGTGCGCGGCCAGACGCGCTCCGGTGCCGGCGGCAATTACGGATTCTCGATGGCGGTGACGTCCAACGGCGGCACCGGCGCGCGCTTTGCGAAGGACGGACTGTCGGCGACGGCCTATCCGAGCGGCGTCCGCGGCACGCCGGTCGAGATCGCCGAGACGCAGACGCCGCTGATCTTCTGGCGCAAGGAGCTGCGTCCGGATTCCGGCGGGGCAGGGCGCACCCGCGGCGGTCTTGGCCAAATCATCGAGGTCGGCAGCGGCGTCGATGCGCCGTTCGATATTCTGGCGGCGTTCGATCGCATCGATCATCCACCGCGCGGCCGCGACGGCGGCAAGAACGGCGAGGCCGGCTATGTCGGCCTGAAGTCGGGAAAGAAGCTGCGCGGCAAGGGCTTTCAGCAAGTGCCGCCGGATGATCGTCTCGTCGTGCTGACGCCCGGCGGCGCCGGCATCGGCGCGCCCGCCGAGCGCGATCGCGCGGCGGTCAATGACGACATCGAAAGCGGCTTTGTGTCTGCGGACAACGCAGTTGCAGTCTATGGGTACACGCGCTGACGCGTCGGTGCGTTTGGTAAATGGAGGGGCTCTATGATCACACGACGTAACTTCACTGCGGGCGCAGCGACGCTGCTTGCCGCCGGCCACATCTCGACCCGCGCGCGGGCCGCGACGGTGAGCTGGGACATGTCCACGGTCTGGCCTGACGGCAATTTCCACACCCAGAACGCGATGGCTTTCGCCGAAGAGGTGAAGAAGCAGAGCGGCGGCTCGGTTGCCATCACCGTGAAGGCCGGCGGTCAGCTCGGCTTCAAGGGCCCCGAGCATCTGCGCGCCGTGCGCGACGGCCTGGTGCCGCTCGCCGACGTCCTCAACATCCAGCAGGTTGGCGACGAGCCCTTCATGGGCGTCGAGAGCATTCCCTTCCTGTGCGGCTCGATGGACGAACTCAAGGTGCTGCACAAATATGTGCGGCCCGAATACGAGAAGGTTGCCGCGCGCAACAACCAGAAAATCCTCTACATCGTGCCGTGGCCGACGCAGTATCTGCACCTCAAGCTCAAGACCGCCGATGTCGACGGCTTGAAGAACATCAAGATCCGCGTGCCTGACAAGGGCGCCGTGGACATGCTGTCCGCCATTGGCATGGCGCCGGTGATGATTCCCTGGGGCGAGACGATTCCGGCCTTGGCGTCCGGCGCGGTCTCCGGCGTCTCGACCTCCGCGGTGTCGGGCGTCGACGGCAAGTTCTGGGAATTCCTGAAATACGTCTACCCGACCAACCACGTCTGGTCGTCGCAGATGCTCACCGTCAATCTCGACTCCTGGAAGGCGCTGAGCGCCGACCAGCAGAAGCTCGTCGCAGATACGGCGGCGAAGATGGAGCCGGCTTTCTGGGCGAACTCGCTCAAGGCCGACGTCGACAGCCTCAACCGCCTGAAGGAGGGCGGCATGGAGGTGGTGCCGGTCTCGCAGGCGATGATCACGGACATCCGGGCCAAGACCGCGCCGCAGCTCGAAGCCTTCCTCAAGCGGGTGCCTGCGGCCGACAAGCCGGTGCGGGCCTATCTCGCCGAAATGAAGCGCTGAGATCAATCATGGTCAGCGTATCGCCCGCGGCTCCGCAAAGTCTCAACGCAGCGGCGCCAGCGCCGCTGCGCATCCTGCTCGACGGCATCGACCGTCTCGGTCGGCTCGACGGCTGGATCGGCGGCGGCTGCCTCTTGACGCTGACGCTCCTGATGCTGTGCGAGGTCGCAACCCGCTTCCTCTCGAACTTCCTGCCATTCTTCCCGCCAACGATCTCGATCGCCTGGGAGTATTCCTCCTATCTGATGGCGGCATCCTTCACTTTTGGCGCCGCCATGACGCTGCGCGTCGGCGGTCACATCCGCGTTGTCCTGCTCCTGAAGAACGTTCCCCCGCCGTTTCAGCGCGCAATTGAGATCCTCTCGGCCACCGCCGGCTTCGCCTTCATGGCCTTCCTGACCTCGTCGATGGCGAAGTTCGCCTGGAGCGCCTTCGTGCGCGGCCAGGTCTCGACCTCCAGCGATACGCCGCTGTGGTTTCCGCAGGCGGTGGTGACCTTCGGCATGCTCCTTCTCACGCTCCAGTTCCTGGCGCGTGCGATCCAGGCCGTGCTCGGCCTGCCGCTGGAGGATCACCGCATGAAGGCCTCGCCCGTCGAATGACCGCCTTGCTCGCTCCCGGATTCAAGATCGCATGACCATCGAAGTTGTCGCCTTGTTCGCGATCCTGTTTGCGCTGCTGGCTTGCGGCGTATGGATCGGCCTCACTCTTGCGCTTACCGCGACGCTGCTGCTCGCGATGTTCCGCTCGATCCCGCTCGACAAGCTGCTGCCGCAATATGCCTGGAACATTTTGACCACGCAGGAGCTGCTGGCGCTGCCGCTGTTCATCCTGATGGGCGAGCTGCTGTTTCGCACCAAGCTGTCGCGTTCGCTGTTCCAGGGACTCGCGCCCTGGGCGGGCCTGCTGCCCGGCCGCCTGCTCCATGTGAACGTGATCGGCTGCACCATCTTCGCGGCAATCTCCGGCTCGTCGGCCGCGACCACTCAGGTCATCGGGCGCATGTCGCTCAACGAGCTCACGCGCCGCGGCTATTCCCGCGATATCGCGATCGGCTCGCTCGCGGGTGCCGGCACCCTCGGATTCCTGATCCCGCCGTCCAATATCATGATCATCTACGGCGTGCTCGGCGACGTTTCGATCCTGAAGCTGTTCACGGCTGGCGTCCTGCCGGGCCTGCTGCTGGCCGGCACCTTCATGGGCTGGGTGATGCTGCACACGACGCTCAAGCCGTCCCTGGTGCCGGAGTCGGAGGCGAAGCTGTCGCAGGTGCCGTGGGGCGAACGCTTTGCCGCGTTGAAGGACCTCGCGCCGGCGCTGTTCCTGATCGCCTGCGTGCTCGGCTCGATGTATGGCGGGCTCGCCACGCCGTCGGAAGCTGCGGCCGTCGGCGTGCTCGGCGCGGCGCTGGTGGCCTGGGCGCAAGGCTCGATGTCGCAGCAGGTCATGCGCGACGTACTGATCGGCTCGGTCGTGACCTGCTCGATGATCGCGCTGATCGTGCTCGGCGCCTCGATCCTCGGCAATGCCGCAGCGTTCCTCGGCATCCCGCAGGCGGTGGCCGCCTTCGTCAAGGGCCTCGGCCTGTCGCCCTTCATGCTGATCGTCGTGCTGATCGTCTTCTACCTGATCCTCGGCTGCTTCCTCGACGGCTTCTCGATGATCGTGATGACGTTGCCGATCGTGCTGCCGATCGTGAAGGGCGCGGGCTTCGACGAGATCTGGTTCGGCATCTTCCTCGTGCTTGCGGTCGAGATGGCGCAGATCACTCCGCCGGTCGGCTTCAACCTGTTCGTGATCCAGGGCCTGACCGACGACGGCCTCGGCTACATCGCCCGCGTCACGATGCCCTATCTGATCATCATGGTCGGCTTCGTGCTGCTGCTGACGCTGTGGCCCGGCATCGTCACGATCCTGCCGCGGGTGCTGTACGGGTAGGGCGCCGCCCCGGCGTAGGCCAGGACGGCGTTGCGATCTTTCAGGCCTACGCCGCCGCCTTCTTCCGGGCCTGCTCGGCCTTGTACAGCTCGAACTCCTCTGCGATGGCCTTCGCCACCGAGGGCCGCTGGCGCAGGCGTTCGTAATAGGCCTTCACGTTCGGCCATTTCGCGAGCTCGATCGGCGGCGTCGCCATGGTCCAGTTGATGACCGTGACGAGATAGGCGTCGGCAACGCTGAAATGGTCGAGCAGGAAGTCGCGGCCTTTCAAATAGTTGTCGAGATAATCGAGCCGCGACAGGTTCTTCTCCAGCACGTAGGCCTTCACCTCCTGCGGCGCCTTGCGGTCAAGCACAGGGACGAACAGGCCCTTGTGCAGCTCGGTGCCGATGAAGCAGAGCCATTGATGCAGCCGTGTACGATCGATGCCCGCCGGGGCGCCAAGGCCGGATTGCGGAAAACGATCCGCGACATATTGCAGGATCGCCGCGTTCTCGGTCAGCACCACACCTTCGTCGGTGCGCAGTGTCGGCACGAGGCCGATCGGGTTCACGGCTCGGAAGTCGGAGCCGTCGTTCAGCACTTTCTTTGTCGGCGGATCGACTTCGATATAATTCGCTTCGGCGCCGGCTTCATACAGCGCGACGCGGGTCGCCATCGAACAGGCGAGCGGCGAGAAATAAAGATCCATCTTGGGCCTCCTTGGGCAATTTCTCGGTGTGACTTTTGGAGTGTCGCTCAACCTGGCCAGATTGATTTTTGTACCATCTTGCATAATATGGTGACGGTCAAGGATTAACTGCGAAATGGTACAAAAATCGAAACCGCCAGCTGCTGCCAATCCGCCGAAGCGCCGCGGCCGTCCGCGGGCCTATGAGCCCGAGGTCGCACTCGGCAAGGCGCTCGACCTCTTCCGCACGCAGGGTTTTGCCGCGACCTCGCTCGACGATCTGAGCGAAGCCACCGGCATGAACCGGCCGAGCCTCTATGGTGCCTTTGGCGACAAGCGCGAGCTCTACATCAAGAGCTATCAGCGCTACCGCGAGGAAGCGCGCGCAGCGATGGTGGAGATCTTTCGCCAGGAGATGCCGGTGCGCCAGCGGCTGGAGCGCATCTTCGCCTCCGCGCTGAACATCTATCTCTCCGGCGAAGCCGGCCCGCGCGGCTGCTTCACGGTGGTGACGGCGGCGTCCGAAGCGGTGAGTGATCCCGAAATCCGCGCGATGGTGCTCGACGGCCTCTCGGAGCTCGACAAGGCCTTCACGAACTGCTTCCGCCGCGCCAGGGAAAAAGGCGAGTTGCCCGCGAGCGCCGATCCCGCCGTGCTGGCGCAGGTCGCGTCTGCAACAGTGCACTCGATCGCCATTCGCTCACGCGCCCGCGTCTCGCGCAAGGATCTCGAGGCGATCGTGAAGGGCGCGATCGATGTGATGGTGGGAGCTACGGCCTAACCTTTGCCAGGACGACACCGAGGATATGATGACCGCGTGCGGCCTCAATACCCCCGCGCGCGATCCACGACGTTCTCCAGCGCACCGCCTGCCTCGAACCTTGCGATCTGCGCGGCTACATAGGCCGAGATCGCATCCGCGTCGGTGTCGGCGGCGTTGTGCGGCGTCAGCACCACCTTCGGATGGGTCCAGAACCGGCTGTCGGCCGGCTGCGGCTCCTGCACGAATACGTCGAGCGAGACCGCGCCCAGCGTGCCGTCGTCGAGGCAGGCCAGGATATCTGCTTCGTTCTGCAGGCCGCCGCGGCCGGCATTGATCAGCACGGGCGCGCCGAGCGGGCTGTTGCGATTGAGTTTTGCGAAGACGTCGCGGTTGAGGATGCCGTGCGTGTCAGGCGTCAGCGGCAGCAGCGAGACCAGGATGTCAGTCTTGCGCAGGAACGCATCCATTCCGGCCGTGCCATGGAAGCATTCGACGCCCTCGATGGTGCGCGGGCTGCGGCTCCAGCCGGTGACACGGAAGCCGAGCCGGCGCAGCACGTCGGCCGCGTCGGCACCGAGCGTGCCGAGCCCCATGACGCCGACCGTGATGGCGCTGGCCGGCCATTGATATTGTGGCGCCCAGCGCCTGGCGCGCTGCGAGTCGCGCAAATAGAGCTCCTGGCGATGGTGCATCAGCACATGCAGCACGACATATTCGGTCATGCGGTTGGTCAGGTCAGGCACCGCGACGCGCACCAGTGGCACATCGGGCAGGCTCTTGTCCGCCATCAGCGCGTCGACGCCCGCGCCGAGGTTGAAGATCGCCCGCAGATTGGGGAAGGCGCCGAGGTCGCCCGGCACCGGCTTCCACACCGCGGCATAGTGCACCTCTGCCGGATCGAGCCCGGCATCCGGCAGCAGCACCACGCGGCGGCCGCCGCAGACCGCGTCGAACCGGGCCTTCCAGCGCTCCGGCAGCCAGTTCTGCTGCGTGCTGTTGATCAGGACGGCCAGTGTGCCCACGGTCATTCGAAGTGCCTCATAAGGTTCCGCTTTCGGTGGCTCTCCTTGGCACGATCTGACGGATTTTTCTCGCAAATTTTTTCCGCAGCCTTGTAGGGCCGGGGCATATTGGATCGTCTTCAAAACAAGCGTTCAGGGAAGGTGCTGCCCATGCTTTATGCGATCCTTTGCTATCATGACGAGGACTTCGTCGGCTCCTGGAGCAAGGACCAGGACGAGGCCGTGATGAAGAAGCTCGCAATGGTGCAGGAGAAGCTCACGAGCCAAGGCCGGCTCGGGCCGGTGGCGCGGCTGCTGCCGACCACGGCGGCAGCGACGCTGCGCAAGGAAGATCCGCCGCTGGTGCTCGACGGCCCGTATGCTGAAACCAAGGAGCAGTTGCTCGGCTTCTACATCGTCGATTGCAAGAACCTCGACGACGCCCTCGACGTTGCGCGCGACCTCGGTGCGGCCAATCCCGGCGGGGCCTACGAGGTGCGTCCGGTCGGCGTGTTCCGGCCCGGAGGGATTTCGGCGTGAGCGAGACCGATACCGCCTGGATCGAGACCGCGCTGACTTCGGCGCGACCCCAGGCGGTGGGCGCGCTGCTCCGCTATTTCCGCGATCTCGATACCGCCGAAGAAGCCTTCCAGAACGCCTGCCTGCGCGCGCTCAAGACCTGGCCACAGAACGGCCCGCCGCGCGATCCCGCCGCGTGGCTGATCATGGTCGGCCGCAACGTCGCGATCGACGAGGTGCGCCGCGCCCGCAAGCAGGCACCGCTGCCGGAGGACGACCAGGCGATCTCCGATCTCGACGATGCCGAGGGCGCCCTCGCCGAGCGGCTCGACGGCTCGCACTACCGCGACGACATTCTGCGGTTGATGTTCATCTGCTGCCATCCGCAGCTGCCGGCGACGCAGCAGATCGCGCTGGCGCTGCGCATCGTCTCGGGCCTGACGGTCAAGCAGATCGCGCGCGCCTTCCTGGTCTCGGACGCCGCGATGGAGCAGCGCATCACCCGCGCCAAGGCGAAAGTCGCGGAGGCCGGGACGCCGTTCGAGACGCCGGGCGCGGTCGAGCGCTCCGAGCGGCTCGCCGGCGTCGCCGCGATGATCTACCTGATCTTCAACGAAGGCTATTCGGCGAGCGGCGACACCGCCGAGATCAGGAAGCCATTATGCGAGGAGGCGATCCGGCTGGCGCGGCTGCTGTTGCGGCTGTTCCAGAGCGAGCCGGAGATCATGGGGCTCACGGCGCTGATCCTGTTGCAGCATGCGCGCAGCGCCGCGCGCTTCGCCGCGGACGGCTCGCTGATCCTGCTGGAGGACCAGAACCGTTCGCTGTGGAACGGCACCATGATCGCGGAAGGGCTGGCGCTGATCGACAAGGCGATGCGACATCGCCGCAGCGGACCCTATCAGATCCAGGCCGCGATCGCCGCCCTGCATGCGCGTGCGTCGACGCCGGAGGAAACCGACTGGGCGCAGATCGACCTGCTTTATGGCGCGCTCGAAGTGGTGCAGCCTTCGCCGGTGGTGACGCTCAACCGCGCGGTCGCGGTCTCCAAGGTGCGCGGGCCGCAAGCAGCCCTCGACCTGATCGAGCCGCTGGCGCCGAAGCTGGCCAACTACTTCCATTTCTACGGCGTGCGTGGCGCCTTCCTGATGCAGCTCGGCCGCAACGACGAAGCCCGCATCGCCTTCGACCGTGCCATAGCGCTCGCCAACACCTCGGCGGAGGCCGCCCACATTCGCATGCATATTGACCGGCTGATCCGGGACAATCAGCCCGAGGGGGCCAACGGGAACGCAAAGCAGGGGGCGAAGGCGAAATAGGGCAGGCTGTGTCCACATCGTCATGCGGTGAAGTACGCCGAAAAATCCCGTTCCTAATTGTCGGCCCCGCCCTCTCCCCTTCGTCCTTAGCCCGTATCCAGGGAGTCCTTCATGCTGAAAGCCATTGCCATCATCGCCCTTGTGCTCGCGGTCGGGATCGCGACCGTCCTCGCCTTTGCCTTCACCAAGCCCGACACCTTCCGTGTCGAACGAAGCCTCAAAGTGAAGGCACCGGCCGATGCCATCTATCCGCAGGTCGCCGATTTCCATCGCTGGACGGGCTGGTCGCCCTATGAGAACCGCGATCCCGGCATGAAGCGCATTTACGGTGGAGCCGCGGCAGGAAAGGGAGCGACCTACGCCTGGGACGGCAACAACAATGTCGGCGCCGGCCATATGGAGATTCTGGAGGCGAGCACGCCGTCGAGGCTGCGCATCAAGCTCGATTTCGAGCGTCCGTTCGAGGGCCACAACACCGCCGAGTTCACCTTTGTGCCGCAGGGCGATGCCACACAGGTCACATGGGCGATGGACGGTCCGGCCCCGTTCATGTCCAAGGTGATGCAGGTGTTCATCAACATGGACAACATGATCGGCAAGGACTTCGAGGCCGGCCTCGCCAGCCTGAAGAAGCTCACCGAGAAGTAACGCCCCCTGTCCAAGGCAACAAGAAGGAGAGAGACGTGCTCAATCCCTATCTGTTTTATCAAGACACCTGCGAGGCGGCATTCAACTATTACGCCAAGGTTCTCGGCGGCAAGATCGAGATGCTGCTGCGTGCCTCGGACGCGCCGCAGGACGTGCCGGCAACTCCCGGCCGTGAGAACACGATCATGCATGCGCGGATGTCGCTGCCTGGCGGCAGCGTGCTGATGGCGTCAGACGCACCGCCCGAGCACGTCGAGAAGGTGCAGGGCTTTTCGATCTCGCTGACGGTCGCCGACGTCTCGGAAGCCGAACGCAAGTTCAACGCGCTCGCCGATGGTGGTACTCTCACCATGCCCTTCAGCAAGACGTTCTGGTCCAAGGGCTTTGGCATGTGCGTCGACAAGTTCGGCATTCCCTGGATGGTGAACTGCCCGGCCGAGGGAATGTGACAGGCGCGCCGGCCTGCGCCGTCACCTCATGGGCAGCCGGTCATGTGCCTTTCAGCGGATCGATCCGGTCACGTCCTCGCCGGACGGCGGCGACTGCACGCAGCGCGGGCAGATCACCAGCTTGGTGCCGAGCTGCCTGTCGTTCTCCGCTTCGATCTCGTCATGGACCGCCCACCATGCTTCGGAGTACGGGCGTAAGGTGCCGAGCACTCTCTGGCGCTCCTGATTGGGATCTCCCTGCGGAGGCGCGGGGTTCGCTGCGCGCCGCTTTGTGACGGCGGTGCGGTTCGGGGCCTGGTTCGGGTTCTGGCCGAGGCCGTCCCATGCGATCGGACGATGCTCCTGCGCCGGAGCCTCCGCGCATCCCATGAGCGCTGCGCAAAAAGTGAGCAAGACGAAGCCGCGTCGCATCATGCCGAACCCTTGGTGCGGTACGCGACTCGCAAACTCCGCGTGGGAAGGTTTGCATCGCGCCGGTTAAATGGAACTTAAGGGAAACGGCGTGTCCGGCATGGCCGAATATGAAGTGCTGCTTTCACATCACTTTGCGAGCGCAGTGAGGCCGCTTCGTGAAATGATACGGACCGCATCGCACAACAACTGGCGCAATATTAGGCTGTGAACTCCGTGTCAGAATCGCTAATCATTCCTTCATAAATTCTACAAACTGGGGCGGGCGTGATTTGGAAGGGGAGCGACCGATGGTGGCGGCGCTGCAGATCAATTTTGCACTGTGGGGTATGCTCATCTGCGCGAGCATGGAATTGGCACAGATGATCCAGAGGCTCTATTAGGCCCGACGAGCGAGTGACCGGCGGAAATCTCGCCGACGCGCCTGGCCTGCTGGCTCGGATGACCTGTTAGCTCATGAGCAATGCGATGAGCGTGAAGCTGACGCTCGCGAGCACAATCACTGAAATAATGTAGTTGCGCGGCCGCGCTGTCTGCGGCCTCCGTCGTCGCGGCGGATCTCCGACCCGCTGGTCTATTCGTCGGATAGTAGCGGATGCAAGCCGATCACGTCCCGGGCGGGCCGGCTGATCCTCACCGGCACCGTGAGTAGATCGCGGTGAGGTCACGTCCCTTCAACAGAAGCAACCGCGACGAGAGTCCGCCGCGGCGGCTGATCCAGTCGCGTACCGGGCCCGGATAGGCTTGAAGCACCGCGTCGGATGCTTCCGGTTCGGCATAGAAGCGGCCGCGCCGGTCGACCGAACGCGCCGCATGAAAGCCGAGCACGGCGCGTTTCGTCACACAGATGCGCTCACCCGGCACGACGCTCAGCACCAGCGTGCAGGCAGACAGGCAGGGGCCGTCGATCACCACGCGCTCGCCGCTCTCGCGCACTTTCTCGAACAGATCGAGGAACGGCCCGACCTGGCCGCCCGGCGACTGGATGATGCGGATCTCGGCGGAAACCGGTGCGGAGGCGAGGAGGGCGGTTGCGAGCATCAGGGGTTTGAGGAAGGTGACGCGTCGCATGGCACTCTCCGAACATTCGATACAAGGGTAGGCAAAGCGTAGCGTGCCCACCATTGGCACCCCAAATCCGGAGAAGGTGGTGGGCACGGCGCAAGAGCGCTTTGCTACCGAGATTCACCCGTTCCGCCGTTGGCCGCGCAGCGTCGGCAGGCCAATGCCGGCCGCATCGAAGCCGCCATCGACGGCCAAAATTTGGCCGGTGATGTAGCTCGCGCTTCCCGAGCACAGGAAATAGATCGCTTCCGCGAGTTCCTCCTCCAGGCCGTAGCGGTTGAGCGGAATGGCGTCGTGATAGTCGGCGCGGATCTCCCTGGTGTGCACCTGCTTTGCCATCGCGGTGTCGACCGGCCCCGGCGCCACCGCGTTGACGCGGATGTTGAGGGAAGCGAGTTCGACCGCGAGCTGTTTCGTCAGGTGCGCAAGGCCTGCCTTGCTGGTGCCGTAGGCCGAGCGCAGCGTCGAAGCCCGTACCGCCGAGATCGAGGTGATGTTGACAATGGCGCCGCCGTGGCCATCCCGCATCAGCGGCACCGCCGCCTTGGTGCAGAGGAAGGGGCCGGTGAGGTTGACCTCGAGCACGCGGCGCCAGTCGGCCTCCGATGTCTCCATCAGCGGCGCGAACACGGCAATGCCGGCGTTGTTGACGAGCGCATCCAACCGGCCGAATTTCTGCTCGACCGTCGTCATCGCTGCATCGACGGCGGCCGCGTCCGAGACGTCGCAGGTCAGCGCCAGCGTCGCCTCGCTTTGGCCGATTTCGGCGACGGCACGGCCGAGCAACTCGCCCTCGATGTCGAGCAGCGCCACGCGCCAGCCTTCGGCGAGAAATTTCTTCGCCGTCGAAAGTCCGATGCCGCGCGCGGCTCCGGTGACGAGAGCGATTTTTTGCGGAGAGGCGGGCATGGGCTGATCTGTCCTTCTGTCGGAAGCGGAAGCCGCACGGGCGGCCAGCGCCTTTTACTGCGCTTTCGTTCCGGCAAGAAGGACGGAGATGGATAAAGGTGGTTTGCCTAGGACAGCTCCGCCGATGCGCGCTGCATGTTGGCCGACATATCGGCCGTCACCGCGCTCTGCTCCTCGACTGCCGCGGCGGTGGTGGCGATGAACTCGTTGACGCCCGCGATCGCGACCTTGATCGCGGTCAGCGAGCTGGCGACGTCGCCGGAGATGGTGTTCAGCGCGTCGATTTCGAACGTGATCGTGTCGGTCGCCTGCTTGGCCTGGCTCGCGAGGTTCTTCACCTCGGAGGCGACCACCGCAAAGCCGCGGCCGGCTTCGCCGGCGCGCGCCGATTCGATGGTGGCGTTGAGCGCGAGCAGGTTGATCTGGCTGGTGATGCCGGAGATCATCTCGACGATGCCGCTCATGGCCTGCGCGGCCGCGTTCAGCTTCTGCGCCTGGCCGTCGGCGGCGTCCACCCGGCTGGTCGCGACTTTGGAGTTCTCGCGCGACTTCGCCATGGTCTCGGAGATTTCGCGGATCGAAGCGCTCATCTCTTCGCTGCCGGCTGCGACCGCCTCGATCAGTCCGCGGGCATTGTCGGCCTTCTTGCGGCCGATCGCCTGCGCGGTGATGTCGGTGGCGTATTTCACCACCTTGTAGGGCTTGCCGTTGAGGTCGAGGATCGGGTTGTAGGACGCCTGGATCCAGATCTCGCGGCCGCCCCTGGCGATCCGCTTGTATTCGGCGGCCTGGTATTCGCCGCGATTGAGCGTCTCCCAGAACTGGCGGTAGGCCGCAGAGTTCTTCTCGTTCGGCTCGACGAACATGCTGTGGTGCTGGCCCTTGATCTCGGCCAGCGAATAGCCCATCGCGTTCAGGAAGTTCTGGTTGGCGGTGCGGATCGTGCCGTCCATGTTGAACTCGATCACGGCCTGCGACTTCTGGATCGCGGCAAGCTGGCCGTCATTGTCGGCCGCCTTCATCTTCCGCGCGGTGACGTCGGTTGCGAACTTCACTACCTTGAAGGGCCTGCCCATCTCGTCGAGGATCGGGTTGTAGGTTGCGAGAATCCAGATCTCCTTGCCGCCCTTGCCGATCCGCTTGTATTCGGCGGCCTCGAACCGGCCACGGTTCAGCCGCGCCCAGAAATCGGCATAGGCTGCGCTGGCACGATCCTCCGGCGTCACGAACATGCTGTGATGCTTGCCCTGGATCTCGTCCAGCGCGTAGCCCATCGCATTGAGGAAGTTCTCGTTGGCGGTGACGATGGTGCCGTCCATGTTGAACTCGATCACGGCCTGGGCGCGACTGATCGCGGCGATCTTGCCCGCGTCTTCCAGGGTCCGCATCTTGTAGGCCGTGATGTCGGTGGCGAACTTGATGAAGCTGACCACCTTCCCGGTCTCGTCGAGCAGCGGCGCGTAGGAGGCGTGGACCCAGACCTCCTTGCCGTTCTTGCCGAAGCGGCGGTATTGCGTGGTCTGGAACTCGCCGCGGTTCAGGCTGGCCCAGAAGTCGCGATAGCGGGCGCTCTCGCGCTCGGCCGGGCTGACGAAGATGCTGTGATGCTTGCCCTTGATCTCGGCGAGCGAATAGCCGCTCATCTTGAGAAGGTTTTCGTTGGCGTCGAGGATGGTGCCGTCGAGATCGAATTCGATGACGGCTTGGGACCGATCGAGCGCCTCGACCTCTGCGACCGCGTGCCTGACTTTCTTGTTCTGGAAATTGAACACGTGATGCTCCGTGAGATTCGAAGACGGTTCGAACGTACCGTCTCGCCTAGCGAAAAAGTTGCATAGGCTCGTTGAGCAACTGTAAACCCTTGCAAAAACCTGCGCGGATTCCGCGGCGTCCCCCGCGGCATACATCTCTTTCAGGTTGCAAGCATTCTCGATTCATATGCACGGCGGAATTCATATAACGGCGGCGGCGCGGCCGTAATTTTACGGGCGCAATCTAAGAAATATTTCCGCGTTCATTGGGCGATGTCGCGGCGTCGATTGGCGGCACAACACAAGGCGGCCGGTTCGTCGGATGGTCGCGTGCAACGGCCTCAAAAATAACTTTCGCGCCAATGTCGGTTCCGAAACGGGTCGCTCGTCTTACAGCGGCACCGTTGCCATTCCGGTCCTCCGCCTCGCTCCCCGGAATGACGAAGCAAGAGGAACTTTCCATGCGTTTCATGATGCTGATGATCCCGCTCGGCTACGAGACCGCGCCGCCGGACGTCCAGCTCGATCCCGACCGCTTCGCCGCGATGATGCGCTACAATGAAGCGCTGAAGGACGCCGGCGTCCTGATCACACTCGACGGCCTGCATCCGCCCTCGATGGGCGCGCGCGTCTCGTTTGCGACCGGCGGGCCGGTTGTGACCGATGGCCCCTTCACCGAGGCCAAGGAAGTCCTGGGCGGCTATTGGATGATCGAGGTGACCTCGCGCGCGGAGGCGATCGCCTGGGCCAGGCAATGCCCGGCCTCTGCCAACGAGCTGATCGAGATCCGGCAGGTGCAGGAGATGGCCGACTTTTCGCCGGAGGTGCAGGCCGCCGCTGCCGGTTTCGCCGACCTGAAGAACTAGCCAAAGCGGCCGCGATAGACATGCGCGGCTGTCGTCAATCATCAATCAAAGGAGAAAACCGATGAGCACCGAACACAAATTCCTCGCCGTTTATCTCGGCAGCATGACCGGCCCGAAAATGGCCGCCTGGCAGGCGCTCCCCGAGGCCGAACGCAAGGCGAAGGAGCAGGAGGGCCTGGCCGCCTGGCACGGCTGGGTCGAAAAGCACAAGGCCGCCATCGTCGAGCTGGGCGGCCCGCTCGGCAAGACCCGGAAAATCGACGCCGGCGGCGTGACCGAAATCAGCAATGCGCTGACCGGGTTTACGGTGGTGCGCGCAGCCTCGCAGGAAGCCGCGGCGGAGCTGTTCAAGAACCATCCGCACTTTGCGATCTTCCCGGGCGAGTCCGTTGAAGTCATGCCGGTCCTGCCGATCCCGGGTCGGTAGGCTTCTACGGTCATTCCGGGGCGGTCCGCACGACCGATCCCGGAATCTCGATATTCCGGGTTCGACGCTGCGCGTCGCCCCGGAATGACGAGTGAGGGCTAGTGACCTTCACCCCCGGCTCATGTAAAGGTCGTTCACATGAGCTGGCGCAAGGAGCAGGGCCGCGCCGAGCGCGGCTATCACCACGGCAATCTGAAGGAAGCCCTGTTGCAGGCCGCCCTCGGGCTGATCGCCGAGAAGGGCGCGGCCGGCTTCACGTTCGCCGATGCCGCGCGCATGGCTGGCGTCAGCGCGGCGGCGCCCTACCGGCATTTCCGCGACCGTGAGGAGTTGCTGTCCTCGATCGCGCAGCGCGGTTTCGAGCAGTTCGAGGCGCGGTTGACCGCGGCCTGGGACGACGGCCGGCCCGACACGGTCACCGCGTTCGAGCGCGTCGGCCGGGCCTATCTCGCCTTCGCCCGCGAGGAGCC
Source organism: Bradyrhizobium sp. A5 (assembly GCF_042076515.1). Taxonomy (NCBI): domain Bacteria; kingdom Pseudomonadati; phylum Pseudomonadota; class Alphaproteobacteria; order Hyphomicrobiales; family Nitrobacteraceae; genus Bradyrhizobium; species Bradyrhizobium sp. A5. The sequence continues at coordinate 1,078,750 of NZ_CP148990.1, forward strand.
GGCCTTCTACAATGCGATGTTCGAGTCGGGCCTGCCGGTCGACGCCAATCCGGCGCTTCAGGCCGCCAGCGAGCGCGCTTTCAACATCATACGCGCCGCCGCCGAGCGCCTCGCGGCGCTGGCGCCGCCCGGCATGCCGCGGCCGCCGGCCATGATGATGGCGCTGCACATCTGGTCGATGGCGCATGGCGTGGCCTCGCTGTTCTCGCGCGGCGACGCCGCGCGGCGAAAACTGCCGATGTCGCCGGACGAACTGCTCGAGGCCGAGGTGCTGATCTATCTGCGCGGCCTCGGCTTCCCGACCGACCGCCGCCCACCGCCGACGCCGAAGAGCGCCGAGCCGCCGCCGGTGCCACCGGAGGCATCCTCCGGTTCTGGCGTGCCGCCCGGCGGCCCCTGGGGCAAGCCGAAATAAAATTGCGAAAATAATTCGGCCGCACTGTCAGGCGGCCAGCTTGACAAAATGACGGGATGGTCTAGCTATGTAAATGTTATTTACATTCACAACGGCGCTGGTGCCGTGATGGAGATGGAGATGGCCTACACCGCTGATGTCAATCGATGGCGCGGTCCTTCGGAACAACACTACGAGCGTCCCCGCATGCTCGAGACGCCCTGGCATCCCGGCTGGATCGCCGTGACCATCCTCGGCTTCATCTTGTGGTGGCCGATCGGACTTGCCCTTCTCTTTTTCACACTCGGGAGCAGAAGAATGTCGTGCTGGAGCAATCAGGACCGCTGGCAGAACAAGATGGAGCGGATGCAGTACAAGATGGACCGCATGCGCGGAAGCATGGAGCGCCGTGGTTTCGGTTTCGGCTTCGGGCCGCCCTCGAGCGGCAACCGCGCCTTCGACGAATACCGCACTGAAACGCTGCAGCGGCTCGAGGAGGAGCAGGTCGAGTTCAAGAACTTCCTCGACCGTCTGCGTCACGCCAAGGACAAGGAAGAGTTCGACCAGTTCATGGCCCAGCACAAGACGCGTCCGACCCCGCCGCCGACCGACCAGCCGCAGGGTTGATCTGGAACGGCTAGATCCGGACGCCGACGTCTCTCAAAGCCTTCAGGCGCATGCCCCCAAAGTCCTGATGGCCCCGAGCCGCCCGCCTGCGCAACCCGCAGGCGGGCGGTTTGGTTTTTGGACCTACGCGTCCTGCACGTCGCGACGTTCAGATCGCCCCGGGCAGTTCGTCTTCGTCAGTTCGTCTTCGTCAGTTCGTCTTGGCCAAGGTCGTCCGGGTCAGCTCGCCGTGGCGAGCTGCGCGCGAACCGATGCCAGGAAGTATTCGTAGGCGTGGTCCACGATCTCGTTGAGTGACCGCGTCCGCGCGAACATCGCCCTGGCCTCGGCGAGAAACTCCTCGCGGGTCGGGATCTTCGGAAGATGCAGATGTGTCAGCGCATCGACGCCTTCATGGGCCCGGTTGAGGATGTCCTGCAGCGTCGGCAACTGCATCTGGGCGAGGTCGGCCCGGCGCCGCGCCGACGAAATCGCGTGCGCGAGCGTCTGAGCATCGAACCGTGCGGCAAGATCACGCGCCGCCCGATTGATAACCCGCGCGCCGAGCGGCTGCTCGTTGCGCAGCACCTGTTCGGGCGGCGCCTTCATGTTCCAGACGATGCCGAACCAGGACAGGACCTTCAGGATGTAATAGGTCACGTCGATTTCCCACCAGCGGAAGCCTTGCCGTACGCTGCTCTGGTAGGCGTGGTGATTGTTGTGCCAGCCCTCACCCATGGTGAACAACGCCAGCAGCCAGTTGTTGCGGGAATCGTCGCCCGTTACGTAACGCTTGCGTCCGTGCACATGGGCGAGCGAGTTGATGCAGAAGGTCGCGTGATAGACCAGCACCGTGCTCCACAGGAAGCCGACGACCAGGCCCGACCACCCCGCGACCAGGAAGCAGAGCGCCGCAAGTACAAAGGCGGGCAGCAGCTCCAGCCGATGCAGCCACATCAGCTCCGGATAGACAGCGAGATCGCCGACTTTCACGAGGTCGGTCGCGTCGTGCTCCCGGTAAAAAATCCAGCCGAGATGGCTGTACAAGAAGCCGCGCTGACGCGGCGAATGCACGTCCAATTCGGTATCGGAATGCAGATGATGGTGCCGATGCTTGGCCGCCCACCACAACACGCTCTTCTGCGCGGTGCTCTGCGCGAGGCAGGCCAGGATGAACTGAAATACCCGTCCGGTCGCAAAAGCCTTGTGCGAGAAATAGCGGTGGTAACCTGCTCCGATTGCGAACATGCGCACGACATACAGCGAACCGCAGATCGCGAGGGCCTGCCAGGTGACGCCTGACCAGATCGCTGCAAAGCAGCCGAGATGGACCAGCACGAACGGTATTGCGGAGGGGTACATGACGTCGTCGTGCTGGTTGTCGGCGGGCGCGTTGGGCGACATGTCTTGGCGTGACCTTGGGTGAGGGGGATCCGGGATTCGTCGCAGCAGCGCCGAAGGCCGCCGGGTACGAAAAACCCGCGGATGGCGGACCACCGCGGGGGCTCGAACGGGATGCTTGCCTGAACATCCCCGGTCGAGGCAGAGTCGGCCTGAACTTCATCGGATTATATGGTTGCGGAAGCCTGGCATGCAAGCTCGTAGCCTCACGGGGAGCTGCGGCAAGTTGCTCGGGGGGACCCACGCGCGCCGCCGGCGCGGCGTGGCGCAAGGGCGGCACGCCGCCTATATTCGAGACGCGAGAAGAAAGAGGCGGCGATGATGGCGGCTGCGACCTCGGCGAACGATAGTCTCTGGCAGCAGATCCGCGATGAGGCGCAACGTGCGATGGACGCCGACCCTGTCTTTGGCAAATCCCTTGCCGATGCAGTCCTCGTCCATGACGATTTTGCTGCCGTCCTGGCCGATCTGATCGGGCGCAGACTTGGCGGTTCAGCGGCGGAGCGAGCGCGCTTTACGGCGTTTGCCCGCGACGCCTTTCGCGACTCACCGGACGTGATCGAGACAGCCGGCCGCGACTTGCAGGCAATCGCGATCCACGATCCCGCCATCGCCGAGCTGTTGCCGCCGCTGCTGCATTTCAAGGGGTATGTCGCGTTGCAAGCCTGGCGCGTCTCGAACTGGCTCTGGCATCGCGGCCATGTCGATGCCGCGCTGTTGTTTCAGAACGAGTCGTCCAACCTGCTGCAGGTCAGCATCCATCCAGCCGCCGCCATCGGCTCGTCGGTCTATCTCGACCACGCCACGGGTATCGTGATCGGCGCGAATGTGGTCATCGGCGATGGGACCACCATCCTCCAGAATGTCAGCATCGGTCGCAACAGCGAACTGCCGGCGCGCTCGCCCCGCATCGGCAGCAGTGTCTATATCGGCGCCGGCGCGACCGTTCTCGGCGATATCAGCATCGGCGATTTCGCCAAGGTCGGTGCCGGCACTGTTGTGACCTCAGACGTGCCGGCCGGCTGCACGGCGGTCGGCAATCCCGCGCGGTTGACCAATTGCCCGGAGCCCGTTCCGGCGGCCTGACCCCAACCGCCTGCGCTGCCTACCTTTCCCGCAGCCAAATTCGCCCGCGGTAACCCCGCATTAACCATCGCCGGGCTCTGGTAATTGCGGACAATCGCGCCCAAAGCTGCGGTCAAGGCCCATAGTTTTGACATCTTGGCAGGGAATGCAGACGGCCGGCTTTGGACGAGCCCCTGCACTCCAGAAAAACAAGGCTTTGAGCGGGCTTTCCGGCCACGCCGGTACTAGCGCGGCTGTTGGGGAACCGGCGGCCCTTCGCTGCTACGGAACATCGGTAACGATCGCCTTGAGAGGATACTGCTTATGAACCCGGCCGAAATGGCTCAGTCCGCCCTTCCGGTTGCCGCCTCCGCGGACGTGTCGCTGATCGCGCTGTTCTGGCAGGCTCACTGGATCGTGAAAGGGGTCATGCTGGGCCTTCTCGGCTGCTCGGTCTGGGTCTGGGCAATCGCCATCGACAAGATCTTCCTGTTTGCCCGCACCCGCCGCTCGATGGACCGTTTCGAGCAGGCCTTCTGGTCCGGCGAGTCGATCGAGGAGCTCTATCGCACCCTCTCGGCCAAGCCGACGCATTCGATGGCGGCCTGCTTCGTCGCGGCGATGCGCGAGTGGAAGCGCTCGTTCGAGAACCAGGCGCGCTCGGTCGCCGGCCTTCAGATGCGCATCGACAAGGTGATGAACGTCTCGATCGCCCGTGAAGTGGAGCGGCTGGAACGCCGCCTGCTGGTGCTGGCAACCGTCGGCTCCGCCGGCCCCTTCGTCGGCCTGTTCGGCACGGTCTGGGGCATCATGTCGAGCTTCCAGTCGATCGCGGCGTCGAAAAATACCTCTTTGGCGGTGGTGGCTCCCGGCATCGCGGAGGCGCTGTTTGCGACCGCTGTCGGCCTTATCGCCGCCATTCCTGCCACTATCTTCTACAATAAGTTCACATCCGAGGTGAACCGGCAGGCCCAGCGGCTCGAAGGGTTCGCCGACGAATTTTCAGCCATCCTGTCGCGTCAGATCGACGAGCGGGGCTGACGGACGGCATGTATAGTGTGAAGGGCAATTTGGGCACGCGATCATGGCGATGAACGTTGCGAGTTCGTCCGGAGGCGGTGGGCGCCGTGGCCGGCGCAAGCCCGTCGTGGCCGAGATCAACGTCACGCCGATGGTCGACGTGATGCTGGTGCTGCTCATCATCTTCATGGTGTCGGCGCCTATGTTGACGGTCGGTGTGCCGCTCGACCTGCCGCAGACCCAGGCCAAGAGCCTGGAGAACAACGACCAGAAGCCGATCCAGATGTCCGTCGACATCAAGGGCAAGGTGTTCATCAACGACACCGAGATCGCGATCAACGAATTGATCCCCAAGCTCAAGGCGATCACGGATGCGCGCGGCGGGCTCGAGGAACGAATCTATCTGCGCGCCGACAAGAAGGCGGATTACGGAACGGTCGCCAAGGTCATGGGCCTGTTGTCCGGCGCGGGCTTCAAGAAGCTGGCGCTCGTCACCGAGGCGGATCAGGGGTAAGCCGGTGAAGGTGAACGTCGACAAGACACTCGTTGCGTCGATTGCCCTCCACGTCCTCGTGCTTGGATGGGGCCTCATCACCTTTAGCAGCAAGGCCTACGTGCCGGCGGAAGAGTCGCTCCCTGTCGACATCATCTCCACCGATCAACTCGCCAAGATGATGTCGGGGCAGAAGACCGGCAAGAAGGAAGAGCCGAAGCCCAAGGTCGAGAAGATCGCCGAGGCCAAGCCCGAAGAGGACGCGGTCGGCAAGGTCACCGAGAAGAAAGAGCTGATCAAGACCAACTCGACGCCCGAGCCGCCGCCGAAACCCGTCGAGAAGCCGGTCGAGAAGAAGCCCGAGCCGCCGAAGCCCGTTGCGGAAGCGAAGGCAAAGGAAGAGCCGAAGCCGCCGGAAAAGAAACCTGATCCGGCCAAGGAAGATCCGATCGCCGAGTTGCAGAAGAAGCTCGACACCAAGAAGCCGCCGCCCAAGCCCGTGGAGCAGAAGGTCGCGGCGGTGCAGCCGCAGCAGCAGCCCAAGCCCAAGGAGCGCAGCTTCGATCCCGCGCAGATCCAGCGCGACCTCGACAAGCGCGCTGCGACCCGGCACGAGCTATCCGGCTCGGCGTTGAATGCGTCGGCTGCGCTGGGAACAACGTCCGGGACGGCCGCCAATAACGTCGCGACGTGGCGGGGCGCGTTCACGAGTGCGGTCCGGCGCTGTTTCACGCCCACTTACAACGGGCAGGATGCCGATCAGTACGAGGCTGACATCGACATTCCGATGCAGATCGATGGCTCGCTTGCATCCGAGCCGATCATCGTCGCGGTGCGAGGCCCGTCCCGGTCGATTGCCCAAGCCGTGGCCGAGAGCGCCAAGCGCGCCATCGTGCAATGTCAGGTCTATTCGTTCATGCCCAGGCAGCAATACGAAGGCTGGAAGAAGATTGAAATGACCTTCGGCCTGAAAGACATGTTGTGACATCCGGACAAAAGAATTTTGCGATGAATGACGCCCGATCGATGAACCGCCGCCGCTTCATGACCCTGACGGGTTCGACGCTTGCAATGCTCGGGGGCGGACCTGCCTTCGCCCAGCGCATCCGCATCGATCCCACGGAGTTTCGGCCGATCCCGATCGCGATCTCCAACTTCGTGCCGGGTTCGCCCGCCGACGGCGACGTCAGCAACGGCGTCACCCAGGTCATCACCAACAATCTGAAGCGGTCGGGCCTGTTCGCGCCGATCGACCAGGCCGCCTTCATCGAGCGCATCAGCAACATCGACGTCGCGCCGCAATTCCAGAACTGGAAGACTCTCAACGCCCAGGCGCTGGTCACCGGCCGCATGACGCGGCAGCAGGACGGCCGGCTCAAGGCCGAATTTCGCCTCTGGGACGTCATCACCGGCCAGCAGCTCACCGGACAGCAATACTTCACCTCGCCGGAATATTGGCGCCGCATCGCCCACATCATCTCCGACCAGATCTATGAGCAGATGACCGGCGAGAAGGGCTATTTCGACAGCCGCGTCGTGTTCGTCGACGAGACCGGGCCGAAGGAGCGCCGCGTCAAGCGGCTCGCGATGATGGACCAGGACGGCGCCAATGTGCGTTACCTGACCCGCGGCTCGGACCTCGTGCTGACGCCGCGCTTCTCCCCGAACTCGCAAGAGATCACCTACATGGAGTTCGGGCAGGGCGATCCGAAGGTCTATCTCTTCAACATCGAGACCGGCCAGCGCGAGATCGTCGGCAACTTCCCCGGCATGACCTTCGCGCCGCGCTTCTCGCCCGACGGCCAGCGCGTCATCATGAGCCTGCAGCAGGGCGGCAATTCCAACCTGTTCGTGATGGATCTGCGCTCGCGATCGACCACGCGCCTCACCGACACGCCGGCGATCGACACCTCTCCGTCCTACTCGCCGGACGGCACCCGGATCTGCTTCGAATCCGACCGCGGCGGCAGGTCGCAGATCTACGTGATGTCGGCAGGAGGAGGGGCTGCGCAGCGCATCTCATTCTCCAAGGACGACACCAACGCCACCTATTCGACGCCGGTGTGGTCGCCGCGTGGCGATTACATCGCCTTCACCAGGCAGGGGGGCGGGCAGTTCTCGATCGGGGTCATGAAGCCGGACGGCAGCGGCGAGCGGCTTCTCACCTCCGGCTATCACAATGAAGGCCCGACCTTCTCGCCGAACGGCCGCGTGCTGATGTTCTTCCGCGATCCCGGCGGTGCCGGCGGTCCGTCGCTGTTCTCCGTCGACATCTCCGGTCGTAACGAGCTCAAGGTACCGACGCCGGGCTTCGCCTCCGACCCGGCCTGGTCGCCGCTGTTGTCCTCCACGCCGGGATAGAGACATCCGGCTGAAACGTCGCGCGCTTGGACGCGCGATGTTTTCGAAAAACATGCAGAATTTTTCGGGTTTGGTGCGGGAGGCAAGCTTTCCTTCACCTTGTGCCCGGCAACGCTTGCCTAGTTGCTTGATATTTCAGCAGAAACAGGTTCGCTATTGCCGAAAAACAACTCGACTTTAACGATGTTCCCTCAGAAAGGCTTCATCTGGTCTGGGTAAAAGTACGCGGCAAACAGGACGCGTAACAAGCCAATGCAACTGGCCGACCAGAAGCAGAGCGATCGAGACGAGCTGGAGCCGATACTCTACGCCGCTCTCGTCAACTCTATGGTGCAGAATTTCTGGGCGATCTTCCTGGGCTCGGCCTCAGCGGCCGTGGCCGCGGTCATGACTGCGTTGAAGACCGGCGACGTCCGGCTGTGGCCGATTGCGTTCGCACTCATCGCCGTCGGCACCGGACGCGCGTTCCAGATGCGGCGCTATGAGAACCGCGCGCATGGGTTGTCGTTCGAAGAGGCGAGGCACCTGGAGCCGCGCTACTGGATCGGCGCACTGATCTACGCCGCCGTGCTCGGCCTGTGGGCCTTTGTCGTCATCTATCTCAACGAGGATGCGGTTGCCGACATGCTCTGTGTCGCGATCGGCATCGGTTACACCGCCGGCGGCGCCGCCCGCAATTACGGCCGGCCGCGGCTGATCCAGTGGCACGTTGCGCTCGCCTGCGGGCCGATGTCGCTCGCCCTGCTGCTGCATGGCGGATTCTATCACGTCGGCCTTGCCGTCCTGCTCATGTTCTTCTTCATCGGCATGAAGAACATCAACCTCAGCCTGCATGCGATCTTCGTCAAGGCACTGACGTCGAGCTTCCGGGAATCCGCGCTGGCGAGCCAGTTCGATACCGCGCTGAACAACATGCCGCACGGCCTGTGCATGTTTCGCGCCGACGGACGCCTTGCGGTGATGAACCACCGCTTCGGCGAGTTGATGGCTTTGCCGGAGGACCTCGTCAAGCGAGGTGCCACCGCCGCCGATATCGTGTCGGCCTGCGTCGCCGCGGGCTCCATCTCGGCGGACAGCGGAAAACAGATCATGGCCGAGATCGAGCACGGGCGGATCCGCGAGATCGTCACCGCCGATCCGGATTCCTCTCGCGGCCGCACGCTGGCCTGGACGTTCCAGCCGATGGCCCGTGGCGGCACCGTGCTGCTGCTGGAAGACATCACCGAACGTACCAACGCCGAAGCCCGGATCAGCCATCTCGCCCGCTATGACGAGTTGACCGCGCTGCCCAACCGCGTCTCCTTCCGCGACGAGATCGGGCGGCTGCTGGCGAACGCACACCATGCCGAGCGCCTTTCCGCACTGCTGTTCGTCGACCTCGACCAGTTCAAGCAGGTCAACGACACGCTCGGTCATCCCTGCGGCGACCAGCTTCTGTGTGCGGTCGCCAACCGCCTGCGCGAGATGCTGCGGCCCGAGGATTTCGTCGCCCGCTTCGGTGGCGACGAGTTCGTCGTGTTCCAGCAGAACATCAGCGCGGCCGAGGACGCCGCGAGCCTCGCCCGCCGCATCGTCGAACGGCTCAGCGAGCGCTACCGCATAGACAATCATCTGGTCGAGATCGGCGCCAGCGTCGGCATCGCGCTGACCTCGCCGGACGGCGCCGTCAGCGCCGACACCCTGCTCAAGAACGCCGATATGGCGCTCTACCGCGCCAAGGCCGACGGCCGTGGCACCTTCTGCTTCTTCCGGGACGAGATGGCGGCGACCGTCGAGGCCCGCCGCATCCTCGAGCTCGACCTGCGCAAGGCGCTCGCCAACGAGGAGTTCGAGCTGTTCTACCAGCCGCTCGTCAACCTCAAGACCGGCAAGATCACCACCTGCGAGGCACTGCTGCGCTGGAATCATCCGGTGCGCGGCACGGTCTCGCCGGTCGACATCATTCCGGTCGCCGAGGACATGGGCCTGATCGTCGATCTCGGCCGCTGGATCCTGCGCCGCGCCTGCATGGAATGCATGAACTGGCCGGACGGCGTCAGCGTCGCCGTCAACTTCTCACCGCAGCAATTCCACCAGCGCGACGTGCTCAGCGAAATCCGCTACGCCCTCGAGGTCTCCGGCCTTCCGGCCCATCGCCTCGAGATCGAGATCACCGAATCCTCGCTGCTGCGCAACACCCAGCTCACCCATGACATCCTGTCGCAACTGCATGCGTTGGGCGTGCGTATCTCGCTGGACGATTTCGGCACCGGCTATTCGAGCCTCAGCTATCTCCATAATTTCCCGATGCAGAAGGTCAAGATCGACCGCTCTTTCCTCGAGGGCATCGACACCGACCGGCCACTGACGCTGCTGCGCGGCGTCGCGCGCCTGTCCGCCGACCTCGGCATGTCCGTCGTGGTCGAGGGCATCGAGACCAACGAGCAGCTCGAGCTGATCAGCGCCGACGGCACCGTCTCGGAGGCGCAGGGCTATTTGTTCAGCCGTCCGGTGCCCGCGGTGCGGATGCGCCAGCTCCTCAACGCCTCGCATGGACGGCGCGGGGACGGCCTGCTCCAGGTCGTCGTCTCGCGCTCCTTCGCCTGACGCGACATCCGAAAAATTCCCGTCATCTCAGACTGTTGCTGGCGCTACGTAGTGCTACGGAGGTTAACCCTAACCGTTCGATTGCTTTGCATATTTGTTAAGAAGGTGTTAATAAATGATCACGCCCGCGCAAGTTGTCTTGTGCGAATTGGCTTGAGATCGGCGCGTCGTGAGTGATGGGTAAGGAGTTGGAATGCAGTCCTCAGCCAGATCTGTCATTTCGGCTGTTGGACGTGGAGCGGAGCTCCTGACCGACGTCGATTACCATCTCGCGGAAACGGCCGCGGAGAAGGAAGAGATCTACAACCTCCGCTACCGCGCCTATCTGCGTGAGGGCGCCGTCAAGGAATCCCCGGAAGCCCGGGTCACCGACCGCTACGACGAACTGCCGAACGCCTGGACCTTCGGCGTCTACCTCCGTGGCCAGCTCTGCAGCTCGGTGCGTATCAGCGTGCTGACCTCGGAGTGGCGCGAATCCACTTCGGCCGATGTCTTCCCGGAGATCCTGATGCCGCGGCTGGATCGCGGCGAGGTCATGATCGATCCGACACGGTTCGTTGCCGATCCGGACCAGGTGAAGCGGGTTCCGGAATTGCCCTATCTGACCACCCGGCTCGCCTACATGGCGTGCGAGCATTTCAATGCCGATCTCGGCCTTGCCATCGTACGTTCCGAGCACCAGGCGTTTTACCGCCGGGTGTTCCTGCATGAGACCATTGCCGAGCCCCGGCTCGTTCCGGGGCTCACCAAGTCGTTTGGCTTGATGGCGGCGGACTTCCCGACCTTCCGCAAGAAGGTGTTCGAGCGCTATCCGATCATGCGATCCACTGCCTTCGAGCGGCGGATGCTGTTCGGGCGGGGTGGTCAGCGCCAGGTCCCGCAGCGGCCTGTGCTCGTGGCGGACGCCGCTCACGTCTAAAGTCCGCGCCGGCGTGGTCACGGGCCGCGCCCGATGCCTCTCGGTCGCAGCTCACGTCTCCGCGCATCACACCTTGGGCTAAAATTCCGGCAAAACCGGCATGGTTGCCGGCGAACGCGGCTTGCCTTCACCCTCGCGCCACATTTACAACCCATTAACCATAGCGGGTGCTTTTCGCTGGTTGGGGGCATTTGACCGGCTTGAGCAAGGTTCCGTCAAGGTTGACGGAACGTTCGCTTAACCAACCCCCTGTAGACCCGATGGCAGTGGACGAACGTGAGCGTGGAGGCTCCGGAATGAAATACCCTATGCGCATCCTCCAGGGATTGAAGCTGGCTGCGGTGGTCGCAATCGCGCTGTCGATGGGCGCCTGCGCCAACAAGAATGCTGCGACGGATGCGATGGCCAACGCGGCGACGCCGGGTAGCCAGCAGGACTTCGTCGTCAACGTCGGCGACCGTGTGTTCTTCGAGAGCGACCAAACCGATCTGACCCCGCAGGCGATCGTGACCCTGGAGAAGCAGGCGCAGTGGCTGCAGAGCTACCCGCGCTACTCCTTCACCATCGAAGGTCATGCCGACGAGCGAGGCACCCGCGAATACAACATCGCGCTCGGCGCCCGCCGTGCCCAGTCCGTGCGTTCGTTCCTCGCCTCGCGCGGCATCGACGCCAACCGCATGCGCACGATCTCCTACGGCAAGGAACGGCCGGTCGCCGTCTGTAACGACATCTCCTGCTGGTCGCAGAACCGTCGTGCCGTGACCGTGTTGAACGCGAGCTCCTGACGCTTCAAGTCAGGCACCGTTCATCTTCAGAATCCGATCATGCCGGCGCCCTCTCGGGCGCCGGTTTCGTTTCAGCGATCTGTGACCGAAACCCCGTGGTGCCAGTCACATTTTTGGCGTAGTGCCTTTCAATGTGTGGCGCGTCGCATGTTCCGTCGCAGATCATTTCGTTTTGGTCGTCAGGGCAAGATGTCATCCAGATCCAAGATCTTTTCCGGCACCGTGGCGATCGCCGCGCTGCTCTCGTTGGGCTCGCCCTCCTTCGCACAGTCGGACGATGACCCCGAGATCCGGATCGAGCGGCTGGAGAACCAGCTGCGCCAGCTCACCGGCCAGAACGAAGAGCTGCAATATCGCAACCGTCAGCTCGAAGAGCGGCTGCGGGCGGTCGAGGGCGGCGCGCAAGGCGCGACGCCCGGACAGGCGCCGGCGCAGCCCAACGTCGCCGCGATGCCGCCTGCTCAGGTCGCGCCGGCCTATCGTCAGCAGCAGCAGCCCGCCCAGCCGAACTACGAGCAGCCCCAGATCGCGGCTCCCGCGCCGATCGTTCAGGAGCAGCCGGCGCCGGGCGCCCCCGGCAGCCGTCGCCGCGGCGATGCCTTTGACCCGGGCCAGAATCCGAGCGCACCGGGCGCGCCGCGTGCGCTCGGCGGCGGACAGCAGCCGATGCCGGCAGGTCCCCAGGTCGGCGCGCCCGGCGGACGCAACGCCGGCGAGCCGCTCGATCTTGGCAGCACCGGCGGTCGCTATCCGCAGGCCGCAGCGCCCGCCCAGCCGGTCTATCCGCCGGCCCAGCCAGGCTATCCCGCGCCGGCCGGAGGCGCTGGCCCTGGCCTGACCACGCTGCCGCCCTCGGCAACGCCGCGCGACGAGTTCGACCTCGGCATCGGCTACATGCAGCGCAAGGACTATGCGCTCGCCGAGCAGACCATGAAGAATTTTGCGCAGAAATATCCTGGCGACCCGCTGCTCGGGGACGCGCAATACTGGCTCGGCGAGAGCTACTTCCAGCGCCAGCAATATCGCGACTCCGCGGAAGCCTTCCTCGCCGTCACCACCAAATACGACAAATCGGCCAAGGCGCCGGATGCCCTGCTGCGGCTCGGCCAGTCGCTGGCCGCGCTGAAGGAGAAGGAGGCCGCCTGCGCCGCCTTCGGCGAGGTCGGCCGCAAATTTCCGCGCGCCTCCGCCGGCGTCAAGGCCGCGGTCGATCGCGAGCAGAAGCGCGTGAAGTGCTGATCCGCTGACAAGGCGGATCAGTTTGCGCTAAACAGTCGGTCCATCCGCGGACGATTGCAGCGTCATGTCAGTCGACGACAATTCGCCGATCTCGGCGCGCGCGGCGAAGCAACTCTTCGCCGAGCTCAAGAGCTCACCGGCACTGGTGCTCGCGGTCTCCGGCGGGCCGGACTCGGTCGCGCTGATGTGGCTCGCCGCGCGCTGGCGGCGCAGCCTTTCGCGCGGCCCGCAACTCACCGTCGTCACCGTCGATCACGGCCTGCGACCGGAAGCGGCCCGCGAGGCGCGCGAGGTCAAGCAGCTGGCAACAGAGCTCGGCCTGACCCACCGGACCCTGCGCTGGCGTGGTGCGAAGCCGAAGAGGGGACTGCCGGCGGCCGCGCGCGAGGCGCGCTACCGCCTGCTCGCGCAGGCCGCGCGCAAGGCCGGCGCGAGCCATGTGCTGACCGCCCACACCCGCGACGACCAGGCCGAGACCCTGTTGATGCGCCTCGTTCGCGGCAGCGGGCTTGCCGGGCTGTCGGCGATGGCGCGCCGCACGGAGCGCGACGGCATCGTCCTGGCGCGCCCGCTGCTCGATGTGCCGAAGTCGCAGCTCGTCGCGACCCTGAAGCGCGCGAAGATCGGCTTTGCCGACGATCCCACCAATCGCGACACCGCCTTCACCCGGCCGCGGCTGCGCGCGCTGCTGCCGCGGCTCGCAATGGAGGGCGGCGATGCCCGCACGCTGGCGCGGCTCGCGGTGCGGCTGTCGCGAGCCAATGCTGCGGTCGAGGTGCTGGTCGATGGCGCCGAGCGCTTCCTTCAGCTCCGGGCGCGCGGCGATGCGCCGCAGGCGGGCAGTCGGAGCTATGAAGCATCCGCGTTTGCCGCCCTGCCGGAGGAGGTTCGGCTCCGGCTTCTGCTGCGGGCCGTCAATGCCCTCGGCCATGAGGGGCCGGCGGAACTCGGCAAGGTCGAAACCCTCATGGCCGCGCTTGATCAGGCCATGCTCGATCACGAGGTGGCCGCAAGGCCGCCTGCGGTCGCAACTGGCCGTGCGATCCTGAAGCAGACCCTTGCGGGAGCCTTGATCAGCCTTACCGGGGGGCGTATCCACATCACGCCGGCGCCGGCCCGACGGTCCAAGGGGACCTGAATGGCGGATGAGGGCGGACCATGACACCGGCCGTTTCCGCCAGGCGCCGTCAGGACACCTTAACCAGGCGGGAAAAACCCCGGATTAATCGCCATTATTTCAGCGGGAATCGCTCTAAGATGGGCTAAATAGTCCCATCTCGTTCCCTTGGCAGCGACCGGGGCGGCACCTAGATTGTATGCGTCCAACCGAGAAGATTCCTTTGGGATTTCCTCGCGCTGCCCAAGTAGCTGACCAAGTAAACGACGAAGGATCAGGGCCGCGATCCGCGCGACCACGAAGGAAGATCGATGAACGCCAATCTGCGCAATTTCGCCCTCTGGGTCATCATTGTCCTGCTGCTGTTGGCGTTGTTCACGCTCTTCCAGAATCCGGGTCAGCGCGCCTCCTCGCAGGACATCGCCTTCTCCCAGCTCCTCAGCGAAGTTGACCGCGGCAATGTGCGCGACGTCGTGATCCAGGGGCCGGACATCCACGGCACCTTCACCAACGGCTCGAGCTTCCAGACCTATGCGCCGAACGACCCGACGCTGGTGAAGCGCCTCTATGACAGCAAGGTGCAGATCAGCGCGAAGCCGCCCGGCGACAACGTGCCGTGGTTCGTCTCGCTGCTGGTCTCCTGGCTGCCCTTCATCGCGCTGATCGGCGTCTGGATCTTCCTGTCGCGGCAGATGCAGGGCGGCGCCGGCAAGGCGATGGGCTTCGGCAAGTCGCGCGCGAAGATGCTGACGGAAGCGCATGGCCGAGTCACCTTCGAGGACGTCGCCGGCGTGGACGAAGCCAAGCAGGACCTGCAGGAGATCGTCGAATTCCTGCGCGACCCCGGCAAATTCCAGCGCCTCGGCGGCCGCATTCCGCGCGGCGTGCTGCTGGTCGGCCCTCCCGGCACCGGCAAGACCCTGATCGCGCGTGCGGTCGCGGGCGAAGCCAACGTGCCGTTCTTCACCATTTCGGGTTCCGACTTCGTCGAGATGTTCGTCGGCGTCGGCGCGTCCCGCGTCCGCGACATGTTCGAGCAGGCCAAGAAGAACGCGCCCTGCATCATCTTCATCGACGAAATCGACGCGGTCGGTCGTCACCGTGGCGCCGGTCTCGGCGGCGGCAATGACGAGCGCGAGCAGACGCTGAACCAGTTGCTGGTCGAGATGGATGGCTTCGAGGCCAACGAGGGCGTGATCCTGATCGCTGCGACCAACCGTCCGGACGTGCTCGATCCCGCGCTGCTGCGTCCCGGCCGCTTCGACCGTCAGGTCGTGGTGCCCAATCCCGACGTTGTCGGCCGCGAGCAGATCCTCAAGGTTCACGTCCGCAAGGTGCCGCTGGCGCCGGATATCAACCTCAAGACCATCGCGCGCGGCACCCCGGGCTTCTCCGGCGCCGACCTGATGAACCTCGTCAACGAAGCCGCCCTGACCGCCGCCCGCCGCAACAAGCGGATGGTGACGCAGGCAGAGTTCGAAGAGGCCAAGGACAAGGTGATGATGGGCGCCGAGCGCAAGTCGCTTGTCATGACCGAGGAAGAGAAGCTGCTGACGGCCTATCACGAGGGCGGTCATGCCATCGTCGGCCTCAACGTCGTCGCGACCGATCCGATCCACAAGGCGACCATCATTCCGCGCGGCCGTGCGCTCGGCATGGTCATGCAGCTGCCCGAGCGCGACAAGCTGTCGATGTCGCTGGAGCAGATGACCTCGCGCCTCGCCATCATGATGGGCGGCCGCGTCGCCGAAGAACTGATCTTCGGCCGCGAGAAGGTGACCTCGGGTGCGTCCTCCGACATCGAGCAGGCCACGCGCCTCGCCCGGATGATGGTGACGCGCTGGGGCCTGTCCGAGGCGCTCGGCACCGTGTCCTACGGCGAAAACCAGGACGAGGTTTTCCTGGGCATGTCGGTGTCGCGCACCCAGAACGCATCGGAAGCGACGGTCCAGAAGATCGACACCGAGATCCGGCGTTTCGTCGAAGAAGGCTACAACGAAGCGACGCGCATTCTCACGGAGAAGCGCGCCGATCTGGAAGCGCTTGCCAAGGGCCTGCTCGAGTTCGAGACGCTGTCCGGCGACGAGATCATCGATCTGCTCAAGGGCAAGAAGCCGAACCGCGAGTCCGTGCTCGAGCCGACCACGCCGCGCGCCTCCGCCGTGCCGCCGGCCGGCAAGTCGCGTCCGCGGCCAGATCCGGATCCCGGCCTGGAGCCGCAGCCGCAGGCGTAACGAGAAGCGGCCAATCGAATTGAAAAACGCGGCGGAAACGCCGCGTTTTTTGTTGGCCGGTGGTTCGTGGGTGCCGGCGCGTCCAATTCCCGGGCGCGGATTAATCCGCCATTAGCGTTTGCGGGTTAGGTCTGCTGACGTGCGTCTCCATCGCTCCGCGGGCCAGGGCCAGCCAGACGCTTGAAAGCGGGCGGTAGACACGGCGCTTAACCGAGGCTGATCCGCAGCCGTCACTTGCTCCGGCACCCCGATGGTGGACGTCAACGTCACCTCTGACATGGTCGGTCGCGGTCGCGCGGCCAGCATTCCAAACGCCTGGGCCGAGACATTTCTGATCGCATTGTTCGCATCGGCGTTGTCCGTGCTGCGGACGGGTTTCGTCTTCGGGCTGACCAGCAATCTCTATCATCTACCAATCGTTGCCGCTCTCTACGACGAGCCGCAATATCATGACGACGGGTATATCCAGTCGCTGCGCTACTTTGCGTCCGGCGTCTGGCTGACGTTGAGTGGCGTCGAGAAGTATTTCGACAACGTTCCGTTGTTGTTCTTCGTTCTGTTCTTCCTCTCCCGGCTGGTCAGCTTCGTCGGGTTTCTCTGCTGCGCCTCCCTGCTCGGGGTGACGGAACGGCGCGACAAGATCGTCTTCAGCCTGATCCTCTGCTTCGTCGCGTTTCTCGACGGCTACAGCTACGCCGGCTCCGGCGGCCTGTTCATCAACTACTTCACCCATTCGGAGATGGCGAATGGCGTGGCTCTTCTGGCGATCTACTTTGCAGCGCGAGGCCTCTACACGGCAGCGATCGTTGCCGTCGGCATCACGTCCTTCATCAACGCCTTCTTTGCGGCCTGGCTCGTGCCGCCGCTGGCGCTGATCGGGATCTGGCACTTGTCGCAGCGGAAAGCCACGATCGGCGAAATCTCGTCGCGCGTGCTGATCGGCTGCATCCTGTGCCTGCCGCTTGCGTATGTCGTGCTCCGCGGGTTCCTCTCGAATCCGGAGTTCGGGCATCCGTTCGACCTCGCGAATTTCCTTCGCCAGTATTTTCCCGGACACGTGCTGTTCGACACGACATCGCTGGGCGACATTGTTGGGCTCTTGGGTGTCACCCTGATCGGAGCGCTTGCGCTGTTCTGGTCGCGGCAGGCCGCGCCCGAATTGCGGGCAGCCTATCTCGGCATCATTCTGGTCTACCTGATCGGAATCGCCCTTCCGTTCGTTACGGGATCACCGATCATTCTCAACCTGCATCTGCTGCGATCGAGCACGGTCATTCATCTGCTGGCCGCCCTGGCGATCGCGGCATTGGCGACGAACTGGCTGCGGCGTGACGGGGAGGCGGCTTTCCTTCCCGCTTGCCTCATCGTGCTGTTCGTGACCTTTGATGGCTGGGCCGGCCTGGCTCTCGTAGCAGCCATCTTGATCTTTGCGCTTCGAACAAGCGTGCCGGGGCCGGCTCAGTCCTATCAACGCACCATGGGCTATCTGGTGCTTGCCACGACTGTTCTCGTCGCATATCCGCTTGCGATCTGGTCCGGCATCAGCTTCAGCCGGATCTGCAACGAGGCGGTCTCGGAGTGGACCGACGTCGGCAAGTGGGCGCGCGGCAACACGCCTGTGACTGCAATGTTCCTGACGCCGAGACGGCCGGAGCTTGACGGTCGGGCCGAGGTGAGTATCGCCGACATGGCGCTCGATCGCGGCAGCGTGTTTGAATTCGTCTCGCATCGCCGAGTCTGGGTCGATTTCAAGCGCGGCGGATCATCGGTCTTGACGCCGTCCTATTATCCAATTTGGCGAAGCCGGTTGACGGATGTCGAGGGCCTGAACTCGCTTGCGGAGCGAATGGCCTATGCCTCACGCAACGGCATCGGATATGTCATCGATGTCTGTCAGAGCCCGGACGGGGGCAACGGCGAGATCCATCGAACGAAGCGGCTCTGCGTGTTCTCGACCGGCGCGGACGCGCCTGCGGCCCGGAAGGACGTATCGCCGGCGGCGGAGCGATCTGCCGGTTGAGCCATCGAGCTCCTCCCGATCGCAAGAGTTGGTTGCAGTCCGGGAATTGAGAGCGCGCCACGCGCTCACTTCGGTGGCGTCGCGGCCTGCTGGTCGTCGCGGACATGGATCACGGCGATGGTGTCGGCGTAGAGCCGCTTCCAGCCCCCGATGTGGTCCAGGATCTGGGCGGCGGGAGAATCGGCAGTGAGCAGCGTTGTGTCGATCCTGTTGTCGTCGAGCATGCGCAGCAGGCCGGCCACGTCGCGCCCGTCCTCGGCGGCGAAATAGCCCATCAGGAATTTTTCGCCGTAGAGCTCCGACCTTCCGTCGACGAAAGGCTTGATGTCGCGAACGATGAGGTAGCCGCCAAAGCCATAGGAATTGAAGATGCGCGCGACCCTGCGTTCGGTGAGAACGTCGATCGCTGCAACGGGCGTCTGCGTCGCTGAGAATGCGAAGGCGTGATGTGCAACAAAGGCTGCGGTCGCGCTCGCGACAGCCATGACGATCACCAGCGCCGCCGGCGCGGTCGGGACGATCCACAGGGCACGTGGCGCGTCTGACGCAGTGGGCCTGATCCCCGTGCCCAGCGGCTGCGCCAGCACCAGTGGGACGAGCACGCCGAAGGTCTCGATGCTGCGGATATGTGCCAGCGCCATCCAGGTCGCGATCAGGATCAGCAGCACGCGCGGCGGCGACAGCGA
This sequence comes from Bradyrhizobium sp. A5, assembly GCF_042076515.1. Classification (NCBI taxonomy): domain Bacteria; kingdom Pseudomonadati; phylum Pseudomonadota; class Alphaproteobacteria; order Hyphomicrobiales; family Nitrobacteraceae; genus Bradyrhizobium; species Bradyrhizobium sp. A5. The sequence goes on from NZ_CP148990.1 coordinate 1,097,676, forward strand.
GAGGCCGCGCGAGAGCGCGAGACCGAGGAGAGCGAGGAGTGCGCCCGCGAACGGACTGAACGAACTGAAATCGGCCGGGCGCCATTCGGCGATGACCGCGAAGGACGTGCCGAGACTGAGGATGCGCAGAGCGCCCAGCAAGGTGTCGAGGCCGTAGGGTGTACAGCAGCTCGCCACCAGCGCGGCGAGCCCGAATGCGACCCACTGCAATGTAAGCGCCAGCCGCCGTGCCGGCGCCGCGCGCCAGAGCGATTCAAGGCCGATCGCCCCGATCAGGGCGAGTCCGAGCACGAAGCCGCCGTGAAGGTTGGCCCACAGCACCATCAGCGGTAGCAGCAGGAAGGAGGGCGCGCGGCCGCGGTCGGCCGCGGCCATCAATGCACCGGCCCAGCCGACCATGACGGGCAGCGCGAGCACATGGGGACGCGCCAGCAGATGTGGCGTCGCCAGCGTCATCGCCAGCAGGCAGAAGACCAGCGCATAGGGCAGGGTGAGATGCCGCTGCAGCAGGGCCAGCAACAGGCCCATCGCCGCCGCGATCGCCGTGGCGGCGAGGATGACGGGCCCGGCCCAACCCCAGTGAGAATAGGTCGCCGCGAACAGCACCTGGGACAACCAGGATGTCGAGAGCCAGACGTCGCCCTGGCGCGTCAGGGAATAGACGTCGGTCCAGGGCACGGCCCGATGATCCAGAATCCATTGGCCGACCTTGATCTGCCAGAGCGTGTCCGGGTCGTGCAGCAGGCCGTCGCCGCTCACCAGCAGCAGCAGATAGGTCGCGGCCGCAGCGCACAGCGGCGCCAGGTTTCGCTGGCGATGCGCGATTGGAAGACTGGCCGCGATCGTCACGGTTTGGCCGGCGCGGCCGCGGCGGACGCGCCATCCCGCACATGGATCACGGCGATGTCGTCCGCGTAGATCCGCTTCCAGCCCTTGAGCTGATCGAGGATTTGCGGGCCCGGTGCGTCGGCGACCAAGAGCGTCGCGTCGATCTTGTAATCGTCGAGCAGGCGCGGCAGCAGCTCGGGCTTCTTGCCTTCGGTTGCCTTGAAGAAGTCCATGACGAATTTCTCGCCGTAGAGCTCGGCGCGGCCATCGACGTAGACGGGGATGTCGCGTGAGATCAGATAGCCGCCGAACTGGTAGGCGTTGAAGATGCGCTGCACCTTGCGCTGTTCGAGCAGGTCGACCGCCGCGACCGGCGTCTGCGTCATCGTGAAGGTGAAGGGGTGGTGCGCCATGAAGAGCGCGGTCGAGGTCCAACCTGCGGCCACGATCATCAGCGCGCCGCATGCGGTGACGGTGCGCGCCGGCCAGCGGTCGGCGCCGGCAGCTTCAGCCAGTGAGCGCGGGAGCATCTCGCCGAGCGGCTTTGCCAGCACCAGCGGCACCAGGAAGGCAAAGGCGTCGATGCTCCTGACATGGGTCAGCGCGCTCCAGGTCAGGAACAGGATCAGGAAGATCCGGGGCGCCGAGAGCACGAGGCCGCGATAATAGCCGAGCGCGATCAGGCCGAGCAGCGCGCCTTCGAACGAGGTGAAGGTGGCGAAGTTCGCCGGCATCCACTCGAAGATCAGCGACAGTAGCTCGCCGAGGCTGAGGATGTTGGTCGCCCCCATCAGCGTTCGCCAGCCGTAAGGCGTGCAGCAACTCGCGATCAGCGCACCGACGCCGAACAGCACCCAGCGCATGAACAGCCGAAGCCGTTGTCCTTTCTCCGCATGCTCGACCGCCTCGAGCGAGATCGGACCGATCAGCGCGAGGCCGAGCACGAAGCCGCCATGCAAATTCGCCCACAGCGCCATCAGCGGCAGCCAGGTCCAGGACGGCGCGCTTCTGCGGTCGGCGGCCGCCATCAGCAGGCCGACCCACGCGACCATCACGGGCAATGCGAGAATATGCGGGCGCGCCAGCACGTGATGCAACGACAGCACCAGCGCCAGCATCGCAAACAGCACCGCGCGCGGGGCCTCGATCTGCGTTTCGAGCAGATGGACCAGGATTGCGGCGGTGAGCGCGACCCCGATCGCGGTGATGATCACGGGACCTGCCCAGCCCCATTGCGCATAGGAGAAGGCGAACAGCACCTGCGACAGCCACGACGTCGAGATCCAGGCTTCGCCCTGCCGTGTGAAGGAATAGAAGTCCGTATACGGCATGGCGCCGTGATCGAGAATCCACTGTCCGATCTTGATCTGCCAGAACGAGTCGGAGTCCTGAAGCAGCGTGTCGCCGGTAAAGAAGAAGAACAGATAGGTGCAGGCACCGACACACAGCGGCACCAGGGCGCGCGCGCGGCTCTGCACCGCGATGCTGTTGGCAAAGGAAAGGGACATGCCGCCTCGTTGTCCTGCTTGTTTTCGTCGACCCGAGCATGGTCCGGAAAAGTGTGTCGCGGCTTTCCGGGCAGATCATGCTCGAACAACAATCTGAGGCGCGATGAACGATTTGCTCTCATCGCACTTCAGGCCGAGCGGGCGGCATTGGACCACGCGCGGTCATAATTTCGGGTAAATCGCGCTCCGCAGCATTGTTGCGGATAGCTACGATTTAACGGATTGTTTTCAATTCCGGTTTACCATCGTCGAATACCTGCAATGCGCTTCGTGTTTCCGCAGTCGAATTAACTGCGGCGCAATTCTTTGCCTCTACGTTCGGTTCCATGGTCGGGCGGCGCTGGGAAGCCGGAAAGACCAGACCAGTTGTAGCCTCGTGTACTCTTTGAGTTATGAAGAACCTCGTTTCGCGTTTCGTGAAGGACGAATCCGGCGCCACCGCCATCGAATACGGCCTGATCGCCGCCGGCATCGCGCTGGCCATCATCACCGTCGTCAACAGCCTCGGCACCTCGCTGAACACCAAGTTCGGCTCGATCTCGTCCAGCCTCAAGTAAGTCTGGTCGACCTGAGAGTTTCGAGAGCCCCGTCCTGGACGGGGCTCTTTTCTTTTGGGCGATGCACGAATGTACCTAAGGTGCGGATAGCTCCGCTGCTAACGCGACAAGTTTCTCGATTAAACCGGTGCAGCTGCCACAAACTCGGTGCAACCGCTCCCGCTTGCGGGGGAGGTCGACGCGAAGCGCCGGGTGGGGTTCTCTCCTCTGGGGATTGTCCCGTTGTGGAGACACTCCCCCCGGCCCTCCCCCGCAAGCGGGAGAGGGAGCGCACCTCTCGTGTGGCAAGCCGCGACGCGAATTTCATCACGGCACCGTCAGGCATGGCGCTCCCGTCCGTTCGCCGTGACGCTCCACGCATTTGCATCTTGTCATCCACTCTGAATAGTTGTTCAGTCCTTGCGGGGCGATTTGCATCTTTTGCAGTGACGAAGCGTTCGGCCGCGGGCGTGCGGCAGGCGTGTGGGACAGGAAGCGCGCCATGGTTTATCGGCGAACGCATCAAGTGGTGAAGCGCCTTGCGGCGCGGCGCAGTGCGATATTGGCGGCGGCGCGCGAGGCTGCGTCGGAAGGCGGGATGGCGGCGGTGCAGATCGCGCCGGTCGCGGTCCGGGCCAATGTCGCGGCCGGCACCGTTTACCGCTACTTCCCCTCCAAGGCCGAGCTGATTTCCGAACTGATTGCCGAAGTCTCGCGCGACGAACTCGCGGCAATTCGCCGGGCGGCTGAAGCCGCGCCCGGACCGTCCTCGGCACTGGCGGCCGCCGTGACCACGGTGGCGGTCCATACCCTGTCGCAGCGCCGGCTGGCCTGGGGCATCCTCGCCGAACCCGTCGATGTCGACGTCAGCGCCTCTCGCCTTGCCAGCCGCCGCGAGATCGCGGGCGAGATCGCAGGGCGGATCGACGCCGCCGTGCGTGCCGGTCATTTGCCGGCGCAGGACACCGCGCTTGCCGCGACCGCGCTGCTCGGCGCGCTGCATGAGGCGCTGGTCGGGCCGCTTGCGCCCGACAATCTCGAAGATCCCGCCAGGATGCGCGACGCCGTGCAGACCGTGACGCTGCTGGCACTGCGCGCCGTCGGCGTCATGGACGCCCGGGCCCGTGGCCTGGTGGTCCAGCAGACGCTGCTGCCAACCGCCAAAGCGCTGGTCGGGGCTTGAAAGCTGGACGGGAAGCGGGGCTGAGACCTGATCGTGCTCAGGTCATTGCCTGAGCACGCCTTTTCGCAAGACCTAAGCAAACCAGCCGGACGCGCCGGCTACTGTGCATGGGGTTGTTTTCGAGGTTTTTGTTTGGGCCGCACCGGCGGCCCTAGATATTCGCGTCGCCCTCGGGCCCGACCGACGCGATGCGCACCATATTGGTGGTGCCGGGGATGCCGAGCGGCACGCCGGCGACGATGATCACGCGCTGGCCGGCGCGGACGAAGCCGTCCCGGAACGCGATCTGGCCGGCGCGGCTCACCATGTCGTCCTGGTCGCGCGCATCGTCTGCCACCACGCAATGCACGCCCCAGACGACGGCGAGCCGGCGGCCGGCGCTGATGTTGGGCGTGATCGCCACGATCGGCGGCTTCGGCCGCTCGCGAGCGACGCGCACCGCGGTCGAGCCCGAGCTGGTCCAGCAGATCAGCGCGGGCAGGTCGAGCGTCTCGGCGATCTGCCGCGCGGCGTCGGCGATGGCATCGCCGGCGGTCGTTTCCGGCGGAGGGCGCTGGGCGGTGAGCACAGAGCGATAAATCGGGTCGCGCTCGACCTCCTCGCCGATGCGATTCATGGTCGAGACCGCCTCGACCGGGAATTTGCCGGCCGCCGATTCCGCCGACAGCATGATGGCGTCGGCGCCTTCATAGACGGCGGTGGCGACGTCGGAGACTTCGGCCCGGGTCGGCACTGGCGACTGGATCATCGATTCCAGCATCTGGGTTGCGATCACCACCGGCTTGCCGGCGCGGCGCGCCATGCGCGTCATCTGCTTCTGCAGGCTCGGCACACGCTCGAGCGGAAGTTCGACGCCGAGGTCGCCGCGCGCCACCATCAGCGCGTCGGAGGCCTCAAGGATGTCGGCGAGACGGTCGATCGCCTGCGGCTTCTCGATCTTGGCCATGACGGCGGCGCGGCCGCGGATCATCTTCTTGGCCTCGAGCACGTCGTCGGCGCGCTGCACGAAGGACAGCGCGATCCAGTCGACGCCGGTGACCAGCGCCGCCTCGAGGTCGGCGCGGTCCTTCGGCGTCATCGCCGAGACCGGCAGGTCGGTGTCGGGCAGGCTGACGCCCTTGCGGTCGGACATCCGGCCGCCGACCACGACGCGCGTCAAGGCATGCTCCTTCGAGGTCTCCTCCGCGATCAGGCGCACCTTGCCGTCGTCGAGCAGCAGCGAATGGCCCGGCCGCAGCGCGGCCAGGATCTCCGGATGCGGGAGATTGACGCGCGTGGCATCGCCCGGCGTCTTGTCGGAATCGAGGGTAAAGGTCTGTCCGTTCTGGAGCTGCACCGCGCCCTCGGCGAAGGCGCCGAGCCTCAGCTTGGGGCCCTGCAGGTCGACCAGGATGCCGATCGGCCGGCCATAGCTGCTCTCGACATTGCGGATCGTCGCCACCAGCTCCCGCATCTTGTCGTGCGGCGTGTGGCTCATGTTGATGCGGAACAGGTCGGCGCCGGCCTCGAACAGGCGGCGGATCATCGCAAGGTCCGAAGAGGCAGGTCCGAGCGTCGCGAGAATCTTGATACGGCGAAGACGCCTCATGGCTTATTTCCAGGCGGGGGTGGCAGGCCGGGCGAGCCCGGGGGCGTAGCACCGGGCGGGCCGTTGGGCAAACCCGGAACGCCGCCACCCGGGCCCACCGGGCCGGGCAAGCCGGGCACGCGCTGCTGCCGTGATGGCTGCTCGTTGGCGTCGGTGAGCTGCACCGTCCAGGCCCGCTGCTCGCCGGTGTCGACCTCGAAATAGCCGGTCCGGTCGTATCCGCGCGCGAGGCAATCTTCGGTGCCGCGGATGGTGAATTCCTTGTCGCGCGAGCACATGAAGGCCTGGCCCGACCATTCGCCGCCGCGGTCATAGTCGATCGCGTAGATGTAATAGTAGCGGGCGACCAGCGTTCCCCGCAGCAGGGTCTCGCAGGAGCGGGATGAGATGTTCCACCAGCCCTCGGTGGTCCAGCCCTCGGCGTCCTTGTAACCCAGCGCGATGCCGACCCGGCTCGAGGTGTTGTTGCAGAGCCGGAAATCGGCGGAGGCCGGGCTGGCCCAGAGGCACAGCAGGCCAACCACCAGCACCGGGACCAACCGGGCGAGCAGGCAAAGGGGGGAGCGGGGAGATTCGGCGATCATTGTCGCGAAAGCTATATCAGATCATTGACGATTTGGCGTAGGGGCGAGGAACTGCCGCCCGGGCGGCTTTGCGCCCGTTTGCGCCGGGATATGGCAAAATCTGTGACAGGACCCCACCTCATCTCGTAAGGGTGACTGCCATCAGGGTCTGAGCCAAGCCACAGCCAGGGGATTCAGTTATGGCAATCGACGACAAAACCAGAACAGAGCTCGAGGCGGCCGCCTTCCGGCGTCTGGTCGATCATTTGAAGACGCGCACGGACGTCCAGAACATCGATCTGATGAATCTGGCGGGCTTCTGCCGCAACTGCCTGTCCAACTGGCTCAAGGACGCCGCTGACGCTCAAGGCGTCGCCTTGAGCAAGGACGAGAGCCGCGAGGCCGTCTACGGCATGCCCTACGAGACCTGGAAGTCGAAATACCAGGGCGCGGCCACGCCCGAGCAGATCGAGGCGATGAAGAAAGTCCATCCCCACGGGCACTGAACCGGCTTCGTCGGACGCGTGCCCTGAGTCGCACCACACAACAGCTTTCTTTGTCTCGCCGCAGGAAGGTGTGGGCGCGCTGTGGACGAGCGCGATGCTTGCTTGAACGCGGGGAGCGCCAACCCTAAGGGTCTATCCAGCACGCGCGGTGAGGATGCCGGCGTCACCTCGTTTTGCCAGTTTCATTGGGAGTACCAAGATGGCCACCTCCGCCGCCGTCCGCGACGACGAGCCCGCGACGAAATTTGCCAAGGACCAGCTCAAATCCATCATCGAGCGCATCGAGCGGCTGGAGGAAGAGAAGAAGGCGATCTCCGACGACATTCGCGACGTCTATGCCGAGAGCAAGGGCAACGGCTACGACGTCAAGGCGCTGCGCACCATCGTGCGGATGCGCAAGCAGGACCCCAACGAGCGCGCCGAGGCCGAGACGATCCTCGAGACCTACATGCAAGCGCTGGGGATGCTCTGAGGCCATGACTCTCGTCCTGGCGAAACCCAGGACGAGCCAGAGTTTTGAGTCAGGAGAGACGCCGTGACCGCGCTGCCACTGCCGCGCGAGGTAGGCCGCGCTTTCGATGTTCTTCGGGCGCCGATCGGCAAGCGGCTGCTGCAGGTGCGCACGCTGATCTTTGCGACAGCCGCCGCGCACGACGATGTCGGCCGTCTCACCGAAACCCTGAAATGGGGCGAGCCGGCTTATCTGACCGATGAGACTGGCAGCGGCTCTACAATCCGGCTTGGCCGCCTGAAGGGCTCAGACCACGCTGCCATCCTGTTCAACTGCAGGACGACGCTGGTCGACACCTTTCGCGAGCGCTTTCCCGATCAATTCGAGTACCGACAGACGAGGGCGTTGCTGTTGCCGGTGTCAGGCGCGCTGCCGAAACAGGAACTTACGGTCTGCCTGTCGCTGGCGCTGACATATCATCTGGATCGGCGGAGCAAGTGCTAACGCGCTCGAAGACCTCAGCGCAGCGCCGCCGTCCGTACGACGAACGACGTCGTCTGGAGCTTCGCGGTGGCGGTGCCCGTGAAGCTGTCGCAGGACAGGCCTTGCATCGGATCGTCGGCAAAGCCCATCGCGACCACGGCCTGCGGCTTGACGAAATAGCTGCGCAACGCGGCGGTATCGAGCTCGCCCATCAGCGTCACCGACATCGCGCGGCTGGCGCTCGGCGACAGCATCAAGATCTTGAGCCAGATGCTCTCGCCCTTGGCCGCCGAGAGGCGGGTTGCGGTCGCGACTGCGCCATCGACACTCTTGCCGACAACGGTGTTGATCTCGGTTGCGGGCGCGAGGCTGCGCGTCGCGGCGGGACGGGCTGCGCGCGGGATCGGCGCGGAGGCGGCGACGACGTTGGCGCGGTCGACCGGAGAGGCGGAGGCCGGCGCATAGGCCAATGCCTGATAGGCCGCGCTGGAGACGCTGGCGGTCTGCTGTGGATCAGTGGCCTGAGCAAGGGCCTGGCGCGCCCTGAGCGCAGCCACTTGGGCGGGCGTCGCCTGCTGTGGCGTGGCCGGGGTATCCCAGAAGCCGCGCGCATTGATGATATCGGCGGGAGTCTCGGGCTTGCCGGCGGGGGACTTGTCAGCCACGGGCGCGGGCTTCGGCTTGGGCGGCACAACGATCTGCGCATCGGCCGAAGCAAGCTGGATCGTCGCGGCAATTGACGGCTTGGCGCGCGGCGTCGGCACCGGTTCGGCCGGCTTTGCTTCAGCAGGTTTGGCTGCGGCGGCGACCACGGTCGGCGCAGCGGGCTTGGCGGCCGGCGCGGGCGCGCCCTCGTCATCCTCGTCGCTGCTGCTGGAGGCCGGAGCCGGCTTGCCCTTGAACAAGGCGGCGAAGAAGTTCGACTTGCCGCTGCCGGCATCGTCGCCGTTGCCGCGCCGCTCGATGTCGGCCTTGGCGAGCTCATAGCCCTTCAGCGGCGTGCCGTCGGTCGGGACGTGGACCGTGCGGCCGTCCGGGAAGACGCGGGCGAGCTGGTCATGCGTCATGCGTGGCCAGTGCCGGATGCTGCCAGTGTCCAGATGCACGAAGGGCGAGCCGGAGGTTGGGTAGAAGCCGACGCCGCCGCGCTGCAGGCGCAGGCCGGCGAAGCGGATCTGCTCCAGCGGTACGCCCGGAATGTGGAAGTCCATCGCATGCCCCAGCATGTGCTGGCTGAAGCGCGCCACGCCCGAGGAGCGGCGGCGAAGCATGGCGTTGGTGGCGGGGGAGCGATAGGAGGAGATGATCTGGATCGGCTGCTTGCCGTCGACGTCGCGGTACACTTCCCAGAGGATGTCGAACAGGTGACGGTCCATGACCGTCTCGTCCTGGGTACGCCAGTCACGCAGGAAATGATTGAGCTGCTTCAGCGCCGCTTCGTCGTAGCGGCCATCGCGCTTGAAGGTGACGGTGAGGTCTTCGCCGGAATGGGTGTGGTGGAAGGAGAGCGTCTTGGTCTCGTTCAGCGCAGCGGCGTTGTGAACCGAGCCTGCGGCAGCAAGCAGCAATACGGAAGCGAGGCCGATCCGGGATCCGGCCCTCACTCCCGCATGGGACAACGACAGCACAGCGAATTGGCGTGCGAGACCAGTCAGCACGTTAGAGCCCACCCAGTCGACCGAGCGTTCAAAATGGACTCTCCCGCCAACCTCGTTAGCGCGCGAAAGAGGGTGAACGCTTTCTTAAAGCGAGAAGGTTAATTTGAGGTTGCCTTCCCGCCCCCAAACCAAGTCAGAATATGAACCTAACCGGTTGAGTGTGGCAAAAAAACGCCCGCCACCTGAGGTCAGGTGGAGAATGGTTAACGTTAAGCGACCCCATCCAAGGGACGGGGTCGCTGATTTTATTGCAGAACTTCAGGAAATGAGGCGCCTGGTCCGAGCCGGGCTCAGCGGGTGAATACCCGCTGTTGCTGCGGACGGCGGCCGACCGGAGCCGGCGGCGGGGTCGGGGCCCCGAACAGCCGCTCGAAGAAGTTCAGGCCGGACGAGCCACCATTGTTGGCCACCGCCACGCCGTTCGGCAGCGTCGTCGCCGGGCGCGAATAGCTCGGCTGCGAGTGAGCCACGATGTTCTCGAGGTCCTTGCCGCGGCTGTTCTTCAGGATGTTGATCATGGTCGCGTCGCGGCCGTAGACGTCCTTGCGGAATTGCAGCTTGCCGCCATCATCCACGAACGCGGTCTGATAGGTGATGTTGACCGGGATCGGGGTCGGGAATTTCAGGTCGATCTCGCTCTTGCCGTACATGCTGCGCACGCGCTCGGGCGTGTACTTCTCGTTCGGCAAGGCGATGTTGAGCAGAACGGACGCGTACTGATCCGGGTTCTGCACCCGCATGCAGCCATGGCTGAAGGCGCGATCTTCTCGGGCGAACAGGTTCTTGTCCGGCGTGTCGTGCTGATAGACCAGGAACTTGTTCGGGAAGTTGAAGCGGATGCGGCCGAGCGCGTTGGCTTCACCGGGCGGCTGGGAGATGTGCACCGAGCCGTCGCGGTTCTGTTCGAGCTTGAGGCCCATGCGCTGGAGCACGGTCGGGTCCTGCTGAAGCGCCGGCAGATATTCGTTGTAGACGATCGACGGCGGCACGTTCCAGGTCGGGTTGACCGTGATGTACTTCATCGTCTCGGTGAGCAGCGGGGTCGCATGCGTACCCGGCTTGCCGGTGACGACGCGGGTGGTCCAGACCTGCTGGCCGCGCTGCATCACCTTCAGCGTGTAGTCGGGAATGTTGAGGATGACATAGGCATCGCCCAGCGAGGGGGCGCCGAGGTCGCGCGGCAGCCAGCGCCAGCGCTCCATGTTCACCAGCACCACGTCGATCTGCTTGTCGCGCTTCGGGGTGTTGATCGCCTTGACGGTCTTGTCGTCGAGGATGCCGGTCGCCTTCAACTCGGCGCTGTTCTGGAATTTGCGCACAGCTTCGGCAACCGCCGCGTCATAGCGGGTGTCGCTGGCGTTCTCGACGAGGCCGAGCTTGGCGCGGAGCTGCGGCACGCGCGGATCTTCGACGACGATTTCCGCCTGCTTCTTGCCGGCCGGGGTGTATTTCAGCGCCGGACCGTCGGCGATCTCGATCACCGGGCCGTTGCCCTGGCCGCGGAGCTCCGCGAGCTTGGCCTTCAGCTCCTTGTAGAGCTTCTGCGGCGGGTTGTAGCTGTCGAGCGCGGCGGAGGCGTCGGTCGCGGTCGTGATCTTGGCGAGCACCTCGCCCGGATCGACCGGATGCTCGGGATAGAGGATGTCGCCGCTGACCTGGGACCAGTGCATGCGGCCGCTCTGGGCCTGGCGCGCATAGTCGAACATGCTGGCGGTGAGCTTCAACTCGGCATCGGCGAGCGCATCGGGGTTGGTGGCGGCGGCGAAATCCGGCACCGGATAGTCGGCCGGATTGAGGCCGTCGGACGCGGCATCCTTCAGCCGCGCAATCACACCCTTGGCCGCAGCGGTCAGGCTGCCGGCTTGCGTCCAGACCGGTGCGAAGTCACGCGCGCCGTAAAATTTCTCGATCGCCGCGCGCTCGTTCTTGCGGTCGAAATGGCGCGAGGTCTTGGCGCCGATGATGTCCTTGAGCTTGTCGGCGACCGGCTGGTCGGCGGCGGGCACATTGCTCGCGGCCTTGACCGGCTCGGCGGCCGGAGCCGCAGCAGGTGCGGCCGGCGTTGCTGTCGCAGTGTCGGCCTTTGCGGGCTCAGTCTTTACAGGCTCAGCCTTGGCCGTCTCGCTTTTCGGCGCCTCGGCGGCCGGCGTGGTGGCAACGTCGGCGGGCTTGGTCTCGACCTTGTCGGGAGCCGGTGCCGCTTCGGCCTTCACGGGCTCCTTCACCGGTTCCTTCGCGGAGTCCTGAACCGTTGCAGTGGTGTCGAGCTTGATGTCGGCTGCGGTCGGGGGCGGAACGTTTGCGGGCTCGGGGCGCGGGATCGCGGCTTCGATCGCGAGCTCTGCAGCGCTGCTGCGCTGATCCTGCGCCAGCGCCGAGCCGGCCGATACCGTGAAGAAGGTCGCTGCGACCGCCATCAAGACGCGGTCAAAGCCTGCACGGTGGTTCAAACAGTCACGCATTGTGTCGCACCCCTCGGGTGAACTGTCCCTCGTGGAACAGCTTCGTTATCGCCTATTGAGCTTCGGCTAAACCGCGCCGGCCTCTTGAAAGTTGCACGCCTGCACGCAACGATTCCTACGCAGACGATATACAGGCCCCGTTTATGCAGCCAGCGCTACCCGGGACAACTCACGACAAACTGACTTCAAGGAAGCGCGTTTGCAACGGATTGTGCGCCGTTGCGGCGCGCTTTTCCTATGTCTGTCACTTCCCGGTCACGGTTCACGTGGCGGCCAAATTTTCTCGTCGTACGAAGGGCTTGCGGCCTCGTCGCGGCGTTCCGCGAACCTCCGTTCGCATGAGGTTCAGTGCGTCTCCTCGCCGCTTTTCCCGCCATGGCCGGGAACCCCGGCTTCGTCGAGTTTGCGATAGAGGGTGGACCGGCCGATTTTGAGGCGGCGGGCGACCTCGGACATCTGCCCGCGATAGTGCGAAATCGCAAAGCGGATGATCTCGTTCTCCATGTCCTCCAGCGGGCGGATGTCGCCGGTCGGGGTCAGCATAGAAAGCGATCCTGTCTGGGGCAACGGAGCAATCGGTATTTCGCTACCCGATACCATTGAGGGCGACGCGATCGGCTCCAGCATCAGCGGTGCGGTCGGAATGTCCGTTTCGGGATGCGGCTGCGAGGAGAGCAGGGGGAAGTCGCCGAGGCCAAGCTGGTCGCCGTCGCTCATGACCACCGCGCGGTAGACCGCGTTTTCGAGCTGACGGATGTTGCCGGGCCAGTCGAGCTGGGCGAGGTGCGCGACCGCCTCGCCGCTGATGCCGGCGATGGGACGGTTCTCCTCGGCCGCAAAGCGCGCCAGGAAATGCCGCAGCAGATGCGGGATGTCCTCGCGACGGGCGCGCAGCGATGGGATCGTCAGCGGCAGCACGTGGAGGCGATAGAACAGATCTTCGCGGAAGTGTCCCTGCTTCACCCGCTCCAGCAGCCTGCGGTTGGTTGCCGAGATGATGCGAACGTCGACCTTGACCGGCTTGCGTCCGCCGACCGCTTCGACCGCGCCCTCCTGGAGCGCGCGGAGCAGCTTGACCTGCGCGGTCAGCGGCAACTCGCTGACCTCGTCCAGGAACAGCGTGCCGCCATGGGCCTCGACGAACTTGCCGGTGTGGCGTTCGGTGGCGCCGGTGAAGGCGCCCTTCTCGTGGCCGAACAGGATGGACTCCACGAGGTTGTCGGGGATCGCGCCGCAATTGACCGCAACGAAGGGCTTTGCCTTGCGCTCGCCGCTGCCGTGGATGGCACGCGCGAACATTTCCTTGCCGACGCCGGAGTCGCCCTCGATCAGCACGGGGATCGAGGAGCCCGCCGCCTTCTGCGCGGTGCGCATCACCGGTGCCATCGCTTCGGCGCGGGTGATGATGTCGGAGAAGGTCAGCCGGCCCTCGCGGCTGTGACGGATGCGCTGCAATTCGCCCTTGAGCGCGGAGGCGTTGAGGGCGTTGCGAAGAGAGACCTGGAGCCGCTCCATGCCGACCGGCTTGACGACGAAATCGGCCGCGCCCGCGCGCATGGCGGAGATTACATTGTCGATGCCGCCATGGGCGGTCTGCACGATGACGGGGACGCTGAGGCCGGCTTCGCGGATTTTCGCCAGCACGCCCATGCCGTCGAGGCCGGGCATCACGAGATCGAGGATGACGCCGTCGATGGCCGGTGCATCGGGGGCGGTGAGGGCGGCGATCGCGGCGTCGCCGGAGTCCACGACGATCGTCTCATAGCCGCATTTCTGCACCATGTTCTCGACCAGCCGGCGGGCCACAGCGTCGTCGTCGGCGATCAAAATACTGGCAGCCATGGTGTTCCCCGCACGCTACTACTATCTGTCTCGAATCGGGGCACTCTGGCCGAAGCCGATTAACGCACTCTTAAACCTTGATGCCCCCGCCCGCCGTCGCGATTGTTGAACACAGGTTTCCCACACAATGAATTCGCGCTCCAAGTCTGCCCTTAACAAGTCTGCCCTTAAGAAGCCCGCTCTCAAAAAGCCCGCTCTCCGCAAGCCAGCCGCCAAGACGTCTGCCGTCAAGAAATCTGCCGCCAAGGCAAAGTCCTCCAAGTCCGCAAAGCCTGTGAGCAAGACCGGCAAGCTTCCGGAGTGGAATCTCGCCGATCTCTATTCCGGGATCGACGCGCCGGAAGTGGTGCGCGATCTCGAAAAGATGGATGCCGATTGCGTCGCCTTCGAGACCGACTACAAGGGCAAGCTCGCGACAGGGACAGCAAACGAAGATGGCGGAAAATGGCTCGCGGGAGCCGTGCGGCGCTATGAGGCGATCGACGATCTCGCCGGCCGTCTCGGTTCCTATGCCGGCCTCGTTCATGCCGGCGACAGCGTGGACCCTGCGATTTCAAAGTTTTACGGCGATGTGTCGGAGCGGCTGACGGCGGCGTCGACCCATCTTCTGTTCTTCGCGCTCGAGCTCAATCGCGTCGATGACGATATCTTGAACCGCGCGATGCAAGCCGCCGAGCTGGCGCATTACCGTCCGTGGATCGAGGATCTGCGCAAGGAGAAGCCTTACCAGCTCGACGACAAGCTCGAGCAACTCTTCCTCGAGAAGTCGCAAACCGGCTATTCCGCCTTCAACCGGCTGTTCGACCAGACCATCTCCGGCCTGCGCTTCAAGGTCGGGTCCAAGGAACTGGCGATCGAGCCGACGCTGAATTTCCTGGCGGACCGTGACGGCGCCAAGCGCAAGGCTGCGGCCGAGGCGCTGGCAAAGACCTTCAAGGCCAACGAGCGCACCTTCGCGCTGATCACCAATACGCTGGCCAAGGACAAGGACATCTCCGATCGCTGGCGCGGCTTCAAGGACGTCGCGGATTCCCGTCATCTGAACAACCGCGTCGAGCGCGAGGTGGTGGATGCGCTGGTCGCCTCCGTACGCGCGGCCTATCCGAAGCTGTCGCACCGCTATTACGCGCTGAAGGCGAAGTGGTTCGGCAAGAAGCGGCTGGCCTATTGGGACCGCAACGCGCCGCTGCCCTTTGCGGCGACCGACACCATCGGCTGGCCTGACGCGCGGAACATGGTGCTGACTGCCTATCGCGGCTTCTCGCCAGAAATGGCCGACATCGCCGAGCGCTTCTTCACCGACCGCTGGATCGATGCGCCGGTGCGCCCGGGCAAGGCGCCGGGCGCGTTCTCGCACCCGACCACGCCGTCGGCGCACCCCTATGTGCTGATGAACTACCAGGGCAAGCCGCGCGACGTGATGACGCTCGCGCACGAACTCGGTCACGGCGTGCACCAGGTGCTGGCGGCGAAGAACGGCGCGCTGATGGCACCGACGCCGCTGACGCTGGCCGAGACCGCGAGCGTGTTCGGCGAGATGCTGACCTTCAGGCGGCTGCTGGCGCAGACCAAGAGTGCCAGACAGCGCCAGGCGCTGCTCGCCGGCAAGGTCGAGGACATGATCAACACCGTGGTGCGGCAGATCGCGTTCTATTCCTTCGAGCGCGCGGTCCACACCGAGCGCAAGAACGGCGAACTGACCGCGACGCGGCTCGGCGAGATCTGGCTCTCGGTGCAGGGCGAGAGCCTCGGGCCGGCGATCGAGATCAAGGCGGGCTACGAGAACTACTGGATGTACATCCCGCACTTCATCCATTCGCCGTTCTACGTCTACGCCTATGCCTTCGGCGATTGTCTCGTGAACTCGCTCTACGCCGTCTACGAGAACGCGGCGGAAGGCTTTGCCGAGCGCTATCTCGACATGCTCGCGGCCGGCGGCACCAAGCACTATTCCGAACTGCTGCGGCCGTTCGGCCTCGATGCCAAGGATCCCAAATTCTGGGACGGCGGCCTGAGCGTCATCGCCGGGATGATCGACGAGCTGGAAGCGATGGGCTGAGCCGGGCGCGAGTTCCTTCCGGCCACAGTTGCGATTCGGTTTCGCGAGCCGGCAAGCCGTAAGGTTTTTGCGGTGCCGATGCGAGTTCCATCCGCGCGCGCCGAGGTATCCTCGGTGAGTGGCCCGAGATTTTGCATTGAACGTTCGCGCCGCGCCCAAGACTAACCCAAGAGATATTGAGAAATTAATTTTCAACTTTTGATTGTCGATTGATCGATTTCCGCCTGGGAGGCCCCCATGCTCGATCAGGGATCCGCAGCGCCGGTTCCGGCGTCAAAGAACGCTGCCGCGGTCGACGAGGAAACGCCCTGGTGCGAAAAGCATCATCAGATCGTTCGCGATGAAATCGCGGCGATCAACACGCGGCGGGAGCCGGACCGACGCATCGATGCCGACAGCCTCGAAGCCTGCCAGTTGCTCGACGTCACCGGGCTTGCATTGTCCGGGGGCGGCATTCGCTCGTCGGCCGTTTGCCTGGGCGTGCTGCAGGCGTTGAACCATCACAATCTGATCGGGCGGATCGATTATCTCTCCACGGTGTCGGGCGGCGGCTATATCGGCACCTCTCTCTGCGCCACCATGACAAAGGCGCAGCGATTCGTATTCGGTGAAAGGCCGGTCGGCGGGACCGTCACGGCCGCCGAGATCAGCGACACGCCTTCGGTCGGACATCTCCGCAACTATTCCAACTATCTGATTCCGGCCGGCGCCCGCGATCTCCTGACCGGAGTTGCGATCGTCGTGCGCGGACTGGTCGCCAATATCGGACTGACGTTGCCCATCGTGCTGCTGCTTGCCGCCGTCACGATCTGGTCCACGCCGCTGCGGAGTTGCCTGACGGTTGCGAACATCTTCGGTGTCAGCCTCGACAATCACAAATTATGCGAGCTGCATGATTTCAGCGTCATCGACCGTTATGGTTTCAGCACATTCGGCCTGGCGATCGCCTTGGTGATGCTGCTTTGCGGCGGGCTCGCCTATTTCACCTCGCGCTCCATTCGCGGCAACGGCCCCAGCGTCGTCTTCGCCTACATTGCCGGGATCACACTGTTGCTGGGCGTTGCGTGTGACTTCGCGCGCTTTCTCAAGGTTCAGCATTTCGCGCTGACTCTTTCGATCGCAATCATCGGTGTCGTCCTGTTTTTCGGATGGGCTCTCAAGCAGTCGTTCGCAAGTCCCGGCAAGCGACAGGAGTTCCGTTCGCACTGGCCGAGCATGGGCGCGACCTTCCTCGTGCTGCTGGCCGTCATTGCCTTCTTCGAGTTTCAGCCCTTCATGCTGGGGCAAATGTTCGACGTCGCCGAGAGCAGCGCGGTCGGCGGACCGGCCGCCGCAGTCGCGATCACCTGGATCAAGTCGCTCGCGGCGGTGGCCGCGCCGATCGGTGTCTTGGTCACCGCATTCAGGCAGCAATTTGTGGAATTGTTGAAGGGCAACAGCGCATCCTCGCAATGGGGTTCCCTGCTGCTTGCGGTCGTCGCCAGGGTCGCCCTGTGGATCGCGGGGCTCGCGCTTCCACTGATCATCTGGGTCGCATACCTCTACCTGTCGTATTGGGGCATCTCCAACGACCTGTTCGAGCGGTGCCCGTCGGCCCTGGGGGCCGCCTCCCAAAGGGAGTGCCTGGCCAACGCCAAATCGAACGCCCCGTCCGGCAGCCTCGCAGGCAAGATCCAGTTCGATGCCAGCAAGGGTATCTTGTCGGCCGAGATCACGCCGAAGGCTGTGCCGCCGGTCGTGGCGGATAGCGAGCGGTTGACGCCCACATGGCATGCTCCCGCCTGGCTCCTGTTCCTCGCGCAGAAAGCAGGGCATGTGGTTCAGGTGCAGCTTCCCGGCCTGTTCCGGGGGACAGCTTCAGAACTCTCCTATTCGTTCAGTCTTCCGATGGTGATCCTGTACACGTTTGCCGGGGTCGTTCTGTTCGCCGTCTCGTTTTGCCTGACGCCAAACGCGAACTCCTTGCATCGGCTCTATCGCGATCGGCTGAGCAAGGCTTTCCTGTTCGATCCGACGCGTTCGGCGGACGGCGGTATTGCGCGCGCCGAAGCCAGCCTCGATCAAGGGCGTGATTTCAGAACGCTCGATCGCATGAAGCTGACCGATCTCTACCCGGCTCCGGTCGAGGCGGACCGCATTCCGGGGCAATCAATTGCGCCCAGGCTGCACGCGCCCTATCAACTCATCAATACGGCGCTCAATATTCAAGGCTCGGACTTTGCCAACCGGCGCGGCCGCAACGCGGATTTCTTCGTGTTTTCCGCCCTGAATGTCGGCAGCGAGGCGACGGGCTATGCGCCCACCGGATTGGTGCAGGACGATGAGCAAAGCCTCGACCTTGCGACCGCAATGGCGATTTCGGGAGCCGCGGCCTCTGCGAACATGGGCTCGAACTCGATCAAGGCGCTGACGCCGACGCTTGCGCTCCTCAACGTGCGGCTCGGCTATTGGCTGAAGAACCCACGTTACGTCGATGATCGCGTGCGGCCGCCGCGCCGCTCCACGCCGCTTTACTTCTGGTCCGAGATCTCGGGGCGCCTGTATGAGAATAGCGACAGCGTCTACCTGACGGATGGCGGTCATATCGAAAATCTCGGCGTCTACGAGCTGCTCCGCCGCCGCTGCAAGGTGATCATCGCGGTCGATGCGGAAGCCGATGCGCCGATGAACTTCGGCTCCCTGATGAGGCTGCAGCGATACGCGCGCATCGATCTCGGCGTCCGGATCGACTTGCCATGGACGCCGATTCGCGAGTGCACGCGCGCGCTGATGGCGCGCAATGCCGACAAGGCGGGTGATCCCGGCGCGGCCGATGAGCATGACGGGGCCGCCCAAGATCGCGTTCACGTCGCCATCGGCACCATCGACTATGGCGGGGATGACCAAGGCTATCTCGTCTACGTCAAATCGTCGCTCAACGGCGACGAGAACGACTACATCCGGGACTATGCACGGCGAAACGACCGCTTCCCGCACGAGACCACGGGTGACCAGTTCTTTTCCGAAGAGCAGTTCGAGGTCTACCGTGCGCTGGGCTTCCACATGGCGCACGGTTTCCTGTCCGGGGAGACTCCGGTGGTGGTCGGGCGCGGCGTCAGTCCGCGGACGGCCCGGTTTACCGAGCCGGGCGAAACCGTGATCGACGAGGTCCGCCGCTCGCTGGGATGGCCGGTCGTCGAGCGGCCTGCAGTCATGGTGGGCACGATCGCCGCGCTGGATCTGGGGTAGGGCGGCCGTAAAACATTTGTTGAACGGCCTTAGGGGGCCCCGCCGGCGAAGTCGGCGAGCAGACCCTCACGCGCTGGACCCGCGACAATCTGGATTCCGAATGAGCCGATTTGCGGGAAAACCGCGTCTGCCTGCCGTTGCCCTGCCCGAAGGTTTAAGGTATCCCAGCCGGAGAATTCGACTTTCTACTGGGGACATTCCATGGCTGACCATAGCGAAGTGGCTTACACCACCGCCGACGGCAACGACTACGTTGCCCACGAGCAGACCTACGAGGGCTTCATCAAGCTGGTGAAGTACGGCACCGCCTCGGTCGCGCTCATCGTGATCCTGATGGCGATCTTCCTGACCTGATCCATCGCCTGCTGCACCGCCAGTGTCGTCGGTGCTCATAAAATTTGCATACAAGCCGGTTCCAAAACCGGTATCCAACGTTGCGGGAGTAACGCTAAGTTCGCGTGCGCGTTTTTGCCCGCGTCGCCGGAGGGCCTATGAAGATCGCCGTTGCCAAGGAAATCGATCCGTCGGAGCCGCGCGTCGCCGCTTCGCCTGATACGGTGAAGAAATTCAAGGCGCTGGGCGCCGAAATCGCCGTCGAGCCGGGTGCCGGTCTCAAATCGGGCCTGCCGGATTCCGAATTCACCGCAGCGGGAGCCACCGTCAGCGCCAATGCGTTGAAGGACGCCGACATCGTCATCAAGGTGAAGCGCCCCGAGGCCTCCGAGCTCGCGCAGTACAAGCGCGGCGCGCTCGTCATCGCCATCATGGATCCTTACGGCAACGAAGCCGCGCTGAAGACGATCGCCGATGCCGGCGTCTCCGCCTTCGCGATGGAATTGATGCCGCGCATCACGCGTGCGCAGGTGATGGACGTGTTGTCCTCGCAGGCGAACCTTGCCGGCTACCGCGCCGTGATCGAGGGCGCCGAGGCCTTCGGCCGCGCCTTCCCGATGATGATGACGGCGGCAGGCACCGTGCCCGCCGCCAAGGTATTCGTGATGGGCGTCGGCGTCGCCGGCCTCCAGGCGATCGCGACCGCGCGCCGTCTCGGCGCCGTCGTCACCGCGACCGACGTCCGGCCCGCGACCAAGGAGCAGGTGGAATCGCTCGGTGCAAAGTTCCTCGCCGTCGAGGACGAGGAATTCAAGAACGCGCAGACCGCCGGCGGTTACGCCAAGGAAATGTCCAAGGAATACCAGGCCAAGCAGGCCGCGCTCACCGCCGAGCACATCAAGAAGCAGGACATCGTCATCACCACTGCGCTCATTCCTGGCCGGCCGGCGCCGAGGCTCGTCTCGGCCGAGATGGTCAAGTCGATGAAGCCGGGGTCGGTGCTGGTCGATCTCGCCGTCGAGCGCGGCGGCAATGTCGAGGGTGCAAGGCCGGGCGAGGTCGCCGAGATCGATGGGATCAAGATCGTCGGCTACACCAACGTCGCCGGCCGAGTGGCGGCCTCCGCATCCAGCCTCTACGCACGCAACCTGTTCAATTTCATCGAGACCATGGTCGACAAGGGCAGCAAGGCTCTCGCCGTGAACTGGGACGACGAACTCGTGAAGGCGACTGCGCTGACCAGGGACGGCGCCGTCATCCACCCGAACTTCCAGCCCAAATCAACTTAATCGGGTTTAAGGAGAGCCGCCATGGAGCATGCTGCACAGCTCGTCGACCCCTTCGTTTTCAGGCTGTCGATCTTCGTCCTCGCCGTCTTCGTCGGCTATTTCGTGGTGTGGTCGGTGACCCCTGCGCTGCATACGCCGCTGATGAGCGTGACCAATGCGATCTCCTCGGTGATCGTGGTCGGTGCGCTGCTCGCGGTCGGCGTCGGCATGGTTTCGAGCGGCTCGGGCTGGGCACGCGGCTTCGGCTTCATCGCGCTCATCTTCGCCTGCGTGAACATCTTCGGCGGCTTCCTTGTCACCCAGCGCATGCTGGCGATGTACAGGAAGAAGTCGAAGTGAGCGGCCACCTCGGGCTGAAGGGATCAATGGGGACCTGAGATGAACGCCAATCTCTCTGCATTCTTGTATCTCGTGGCGGGGGTGCTGTTCATCCTGTCGCTGCGCGGGCTGTCGAGCCCGGCGTCGTCACGCCAGGGCAATTTGTTCGGCATGGTCGGCATGGGGATCGCGGTCGCCACCACGCTCGCCAGCCATCCGCCGGCGGACGGCCTGGCCTGGATTCTCGTCATCCTTGGTATCGCCATCGGTGGCGGCGTCGGCGCGGTGATCGCCCGCCGCGTGCCGATGACCTCGATGCCCGAACTGGTCGCCGCCTTCCACTCGCTGGTCGGCATGGCCGCGGTGCTGGTCGCCGCCGGCGCGTTCTACGCGCCCGAAGCCTTCGACATCGGCACCCCCGGCAACATCCACCCGCAGAGCCTGGTCGAGATGTCGCTCGGCGTCGCCATCGGCGCGCTGACCTTCACCGGCTCGGTGATCGCGTTCCTGAAATTGTCCGCGCGCATGAGCGGCTCGCCGATCATCCTGCCGTTCCGCCACATCATCAATATCGTGCTCGCCGTTCTGCTCGTCGTCTTCATCGTCGGGCTGGTGATGTCGGGCAGCGCGCTCGACTTCTGGCTGATCGTCATCATCGCACTGGCGCTCGGCGTGCTCATGATCATCCCGATCGGCGGCGCCGACATGCCGGTCGTGATCTCGATGCTGAACTCCTACTCCGGCTGGGCCGCGGCCGGCATCGGCTTCACGCTCGGCAACTCCGCGCTGATCATCACCGGCGCGCTGGTGGGCTCGTCGGGCGCGATCCTGTCCTACATCATGTGCCACGCGATGAACCGGTCCTTCATCTCGGTCATCCTCGGCGGCTTCGGCGGCGAGACCGCCGCGGCCGGCGGTGGCGGCGGTGAGCAGAAGCCGGCCAAGCTCGGCTCGGCCGACGACGCCGCCTTCATCATGAAGAACGCGCAGAAGGTCATCATCGTGCCCGGCTACGGCATGGCAGTGGCGCAGGCCCAGCACGCGCTGCGCGAAATGGGCGACATCCTGAAGAAGGAAGGCGTCGAGGTGAAGTACGCCATTCACCCGGTTGCGGGCCGCATGCCCGGCCACATGAACGTGCTGCTCGCCGAAGCCAACGTGCCCTACGACGAGGTGTTCGAGCTCGAGGACATCAACTCGGAGTTCGCGCAGGCCGACATCGCCTTCGTGATCGGCGCCAACGACGTCACCAATCCGGCGGCCGAAGAGGACAAGACCTCACCGATCTACGGCATGCCGGTGCTTCAGGTCTGGAAGGCCGGCACGGTGATGTTCATCAAGCGTTCGCTGGCTTCCGGCTATGCCGGCATCGACAATCCGCTGTTCTACCGCGACAACACCATGATGCTGCTCGGCGACGCCAAGAAGGTCACCGAGAATATCGTCAAGGCGATGTAACGCCGGAGAGCCGGCGCAACGATGACATTCCTGAAATGGACCGCCATCGTCGTTGCCGCTGGTTATCTCGCCGGTCTCGTCCTGCTGTTCGTGAAGCAGCGCGCCATGCTGTTTCCGATCCCGACCGCCGAGCGCACCGCGCCTTCCGCCGCGGGATTTCCGCAGGCCGAGGAGCACGTCCTGACCACGTCGGACGGCGAGAAGGTCATCGTCTGGCACGTGCCGCCAAGGCCCGGCCGTCCCGTGGTGCTGTTCTTCCATGGCAATGGTGATTTTCTCGCGGGCCTTGCCGGCCGCTTCAAGGCGATCACGGCTGACGGCACAGGTCTCGTCGCGCTGTCCTATCGCGGCTATGCGGGGTCCAGCGGCGCGCCGAGCGAAGACGGCCTGTTGCGCGATGGCGAGGCCGCCTATTCATTCGCGACGGCACGCTACGATGCCCCGCGCATCGTCGCCTGGGGTTTCTCGCTCGGGACCGGCGTTGCGATCGCGATCGCATCCGGGCATCCGGTCGGAAGGCTGATTCTCGAGGCGCCCTATACGTCGATCGCCGACGTCGCCGCCTCGCATTTCCGTCTTGTCCCGGTGCGCCTTCTGATACGCGACCCGTTTCACTCGGACGAGCGCATCGGACGTGTCACGGCGCCGCTTCTGATCGTCCATGGTGCGCAGGACCAGACCATCCCCATCGCATTCGGCGAGAAGCTGTTTGAGCTGGCCCATGAGCCGAAGCAGTTCGTTCGCATTCTCGGCGGTGGGCATGACGATCTCGGCAATTTTGGCGTCGCCGACCTCGCGAGAAACTTCATCAACGGGTCCTGAGGGCTGACGGGCGCGATCTTCTCGCGCATACTCGATCCCCCATTTGAAGGAATCGCCCGCATGAGCGCACACGGACCGATGCCGCGGTCGTCCTGGATCTTCCCCGCTTTGGCGGTGCTGCTGTTCCTGGTCGTGACCGCGACCGGCTATGGCTTTACCCTGACAGCCGGCGGAGCCCTGTTTGCGATCGTCCTGCTGGTCATCCTGTTCGGGACCGTGTTCGCGGCCGTTCACCATTCCGAGGTGATCGCGGAGCGCATCGGCGAGCCCTATGGCACATTGGTGCTGACGCTGGCGGTGACCATCATCGAGGTGGCCCTGATCACCACGATCATGCTGGGCGAAAAGCCGGCGCCGGAACTGGCACGCGATACGGTGTTTGCCGTCATCATGATCGTCTGCAACGGGCTGGTCGGGCTCTGCATCTTCATCGGCGGCCTGCGCTACGGGGAGCAGGGCTTTCAGGTCTCCGGCGCCAACGTCTATCTCAGCGTTCTCTTCGCGCTGGCGACGATTGCCCTGATCATGCCGAATTACACGACTACGACGCCGGGCCCGGTGTATTCTGCAATGCAGCTCGGCTTCGTCGATGTCGTCACGCTCGCGCTCTACGGGGTGTTCCTCTATACCCAGACGGTTGCGCACAAGGACTACTTCGTCCATGAGCGAGGGGAGGGCGAGGATGCGGAGGCCTATCTTTCGGGCAGGATGCTAACGCTCAGCATCGTGCTGTTGCTGGTGTCGCTTCTGGCGGTGGTGCTTCTGGCCAAGAAATTCTCGCTGGTGGTCGACGCGGTCGGCGCCAAGATCGGCGCGCCGCCCGCCTTTGCCGGCCTGTTGGTCGCACTCCTGATCCTGCTGCCGGAAGGCGTCGCGGCGATTTCCGCGGCCCGCAAGAACAATCTCCAGAAGAGTATCAATCTCGCCCTTGGTTCCTCGCTGGCGACCATTGGCCTGACCATCCCCGCCGTCGGCGTCGCGACCTGGGTGCTCGACAAGGAGCTCAAACTCGGTCTCAGCCCCCAAAGCAGCATCCTTTTGCTCCTGACCTTCTTGCTGAGCATGATGACATTCGGCACAGGCAGGACCAATGTCCTGTTCGGACTGGTCCATATGGTGGTATTTGCCGTCTACGTGTTCATGGTTTTCGTGCCGTAGGAGAGGGTTCGATGTTAGCTGCCAAGTCCGAGGTCCAGGTCGATAACGAAGAGGTCCGGGTGACCGAATGGCGGCTCGCCCCGGGCAGCGCGACCGGGCATCACACCCACGGGATGGACTATGTGATCGTACCCGTCGTCGCCGGTGAAATGACCATCGTGGCGCCGGGGGGCGAGCGGTCCAAGGCGCAGCTTTCGGCCGGAAAATCCTATTTCCGCAAGGCAGGCGTCCAACACGACGTACTTAACGAAACCTCAACCGAGATCGTGTTCCTTGAGATCGAGCTTAAGCCGTAGGGCAAGCGTTACCTTTGCCATCGATCCGTCGCAGTTGATCCCTTACAATGCCCCAAAGTTCCCGCATCTGATCGCGCGGGGAGTGGCCGAGAAATGCTGAAATACCTCGCTAAAATCTCGATGGATATTTTACCCTCGGTGCTCGCAACGATCATCGGGGCGTACATCGTCAATCACTACATCAACGCCAAGCCGGCGGCGGATGCCCCTGCGGCCGTGGTGGCCCCTGCCCAGAGCGGTACCGACGGCAAGCCCACGGACACCGCCAACCTTCCCGCGCACGGCGTCAAGGCCAAGGGCGTTTCCGAGAAGAGCGTGACGGACAAGGCTGCGGCCGAGAAGCCTGCGGACACCAAGGCTGCGGACGTTGCTCCCCCCGAAAACGCCCCGCACGGCCGCCCGGCGGCGCGTGAGAAGGCGGCCGCCAAATCGACCCCGGCAACCGCTCCGGTGGTCGAAGCCAATTCGGCGCCGGCCGCCGCATCCCCGGCTGCGACCCCCGACGCCAACGATCTCGCCCGCGCCGCCATCGAGCGGCTGCGCAAATCGCCTGAAGCCAAGGCCGCAGACGCCAAGGCCGCTGAGGCCAAATCCACCGAGACCAAGTCTTTCGAGAACAAGTCTTTCGAGAACAAGTCTTTCGAGACCAAGCCGGCCGAGAGGACCCAGGAGCCTGCCGTGCGGGAAGCCGCGCGCACGCCCGAGGCCCCGAGGGTCGTCACGGTGGAGCCGTTCGCGGTGCGCCCCCTGCCGCCGCCGATCACGGTGTCGACGCCCTCGTCTGAGGCCTATGGCAATGGTGGTCCGTCCTACACCGCCTCGGTCGGCAACGACGATCCGAACCGGATGACGCCGCCGGCCGATATCCCGGTCCCGGTGATCGCGCCGCCGCTCGATCTGCGTGCCGATGCCGGCGCCACCATGCCGCGGCCGAAGAAGACCAATGTCGCGGACGAGATGCTGTCG
Source organism: Bradyrhizobium sp. A5 (assembly GCF_042076515.1). Lineage (NCBI taxonomy): Bacteria > Pseudomonadati > Pseudomonadota > Alphaproteobacteria > Hyphomicrobiales > Nitrobacteraceae > Bradyrhizobium > Bradyrhizobium sp. A5. The sequence continues at coordinate 1,123,211 of NZ_CP148990.1, forward strand.
GGCATGAAGTCGATGTTCCACTCGGTGCTGCCGAAGAGTTCCACCCCCGATTAAAGGCGCTACCTGTCGCGCTGTCAGCCGCCGACGCGGGCGAGGCCGCTGCGGGCGGCATCGTCACGCGGGCGCAGAGCGACCGCCTTGTTGTAGGACGCCGACGCCTTGGCCTTGTCGCCCAGCCGCTCATAGGCCTGTCCCCGTGTGGTCCAGACCTGGGCATTGTGCGGATCGGCCTCGGAGGCCTCATCGAGATCGGCCGCCGCTTCCTTGACCTTGCCGATCGCGAGATAGCTGGTGGCGCGGCCGAGCAGCGGCTCGACCTTCTGCGGATTGAGGCCGTTTGCGGCGCTGAAATCGGCGATGGCGAAGTTGTGCTCGTTGTTGCCCTGATGGATCAGGGCGCGGCCATAGAGCGCCTGTGCGCTATAGGGATCGAGCGCGACGGCACGGTTGAACTCGTCCAGCGCGCCGGCCGTCTCCCCCGCCTTCGCCAGGGTCTGGCCTTTTGCGGTGTGAGCCTGGGCCTCGGTGACATTGCCGGCACTGACGGCACTCTCCGGGGCGGCGGCAGCCTTGGGCGCTTCCTGCGGCTTTTCCTTCTCCGGCATCAGTGATCCCAGGTCGAAGGAGCAGCCGCACAGCGCGATCCCCATCAGGGTCAGCGTGAGCGGTTGGCGCCAGATCCGGCGTAGCCGCGCCAGGCCGCGCTTGGGGAAAGGGGAGACCATCTACGGTTCGCTCGCGCGTTGGTGCCGCATCTGTAGTGCCCCGTCCCAGAAAGGCACCGCTACAAAATAATAACGCGGGCCCGGGGCCCGCGTCATTGGAAACTAAAATCCTGGAAAACTCAGCCTTGCAATTCCGGCGGGATCAGCGTGGTCCGCGCGGACCAGCGCTTGCACCTGCACCGAGGCCACCGCGACCGCCACGATCACCGCCGGGGCCGGCGCCGAACACCGGCTTCGGCTTCATCGGCAGCAGGCCTTCACGCTGCAGCTTCTTGCGGGCCAGCTTGCGCGCGCGGCGCACGGCTTCGGCCTTTTCGCGGGCCTTCTTCTCGGACGGCTTCTCGTAGTGACCGCGGAGCTTCATCTCGCGGAAAATACCCTCGCGCTGCATCTTCTTCTTCAGCGCCTTGAGGGCTTGGTCGACATTGTTATCGCGAACGAGAACCTGCACGCGGCATCCTCTTCAGTGGATAGGATTTGAATTCTGGTAAGACAAAGGGGATGGCAAAAAGCGCAAGCCCTTAACCTTGAGGGCGCGGATGTATCAGACAAAACCCCCGATGTCCACCTGCCCGGCGAGATTTCGGGCCAAGTTCAGCCACTAAATGAGGTGAAAGTACGCCTGTGCAGCGCCGATTTGGGTGGTTTGGCGCCGAGAACGGGCTGTTGCCGGACGCCGTGCGCCGGAAGTCGGAAAATCAGGGGAGACGCCACATGGATATGAAGAAATATGCTGCCGAGGCCATCGGGACATTCTGGCTCACATTCGCAGGCTGCGGCAGCGCGGTGATCGCGGCCGGCTTTCCGCAGGTCGGGATCGGCTTGGTCGGCGTGTCCCTGGCGTTCGGCTTGAGCGTCGTCACCATGGCCTATGCGATCGGCCATATCTCGGGTTGCCATCTCAATCCGGCTGTCACCGTCGGGCTCGCGGCCGGCGGCCGCTTCCCGCCAGGGCAGATCCTGCCTTACGTCATCGCGCAGGTCTGTGGCGCCATCGTCGCCGCCGAGCTGCTCTATGTGATCGCAAGCGGAGCGCCCGGTTTCGACGTCACCAAGGGTTTTGCGTCGAACGGCTACGACATGCATTCGCCCGGCCAGTACAGCATGGTCGCCTGCTTCGTCACCGAGGTGGTGATGACCATGATGTTCCTGTTCATCATCATGGGCTCCACCCACGGCCGCGCGCCCGTGGGCTTTGCCCCATTGGCGATCGGGCTCGCGCTGGTGATGATCCATCTCGTCAGCATTCCCGTCACCAACACGTCGGTGAACCCGGCGCGGAGCACGGGTCCCGCTCTGTTCGTCGGCGGCTGGGCGCTATCGCAGCTCTGGCTGTTCTGGGTCGCACCGCTGATCGGCGGGGCGCTGGGCGGGGTGATCTATCGGTGGCTCAGCGAAGAGCCCGCGGGCGTCGTCGCAGGCGCGAAGACGGCTTAGTCGCAGGCGGAGTCGCGGCATGCGCCGCGGCTCCGCTACTTGCCCTTCGTCGGCCTGACTTCGGTGACGTGGCCCATCTTGCGACCGGGGCGCGGAGCGCCCTTGCCGTAGATGTGCACGGTCGCGCCCGGGACCGTCAGCCACTTCTCGTAATCGTTGATCTCGTCGCCGATCAGGTTGGTCATGGTGACGATGTCGCCGTGACGCACCGCCTTGCCGAGCGGCCAGCCGGCGATGGCGCGGATATGCTGCTCGAATTGCGAGACCGAGGCGCCGTCGAGCGTCCAGTGTCCGGAATTGTGCACGCGCGGAGCGATCTCGTTGACCAGGACCTTCGGTCCGGTGCCATTCGCCAGCACGAACATCTCGACGGCGAGCACGCCGACATAGTCGAGCGCGTTCGCGATCTTGCCGGCGATGCTGCGCGCTTCGTCTGCGAGGGGGGCCGGAATCTGCGCGGGCGCGCGCGAGATTTTCAGAATGTGGTCGCGGTGCTCGTTCTCGGTGACGTCGAAACACTCGACCTGGCCCGAGGCCGAGCGTGCGGCGATCACCGAGATCTCGCGCTCGTACGGGACGAAGGCTTCGAGGATTGCCGATTTGGTGGCGAGGCTGGTCCAGACCTTGGCGATGTCGTCGCCCTCGCGGATGATGGCCTGACCTTTGCCGTCATAGCCGAAGCGGCGGGTTTTCAGCACGGCCGGGAGGCCAATCTTGACGATCGCCTCGCGCAACGAGGAGACCGACGTGACGTCGGCATAGGCGGCGGTGCCGATGCCGAGCCGCGTCACGAAATCCTTTTCGGCGAGCCGGTCCTGGGTGGTCTCGAGGATCTTGCGGTTGGGCAGCACCGGGCGGCGCGCATCCAGCACCATCGCGGCGGCGGACGGCACGTTCTCGAATTCGTAGGTGATGACGTCGACGTCGTTGGCGAACAATTCCAGTGCCTCGACGTCGGCATATTCGGCGCAGGTCGCGTTCAGGACGACGTCGAAGGCAGGGGAGTCCGGATCGGGCGAGAACACCTGGCAGCGCAGGCCGAGCCGCGCCGCGGCCATCGCCAGCATCCGCCCCAATTGTCCGCCGCCGAGGATTCCGATGGTGTCGCCGGGCTTCAGCTTCACCTGCTTGCTGTCCGTCACGCCTTGTCCTCCGGGCGCTCGGCAACCGCCTCGGTCTGCGCCTTTCGCCAGGCGGCAAGACGGTCGGACAGGGCCGGGTCGCACAGCGCCAGCACGGCCGCGGCAAGCAGCGCCGCGTTGATCGCGCCGGCCTTGCCGATGGCGAGGGTGCCGACCGGGATGCCCGCGGGCATCTGCACGATCGAATAGAGCGAATCGATGCCCTTGAGCGTCCTGGATTCGACGGGCACGCCAAGCACCGGCAGTTCCGTCAGTGCCGCCGCCATGCCGGGCAAATGGGCAGCGCCGCCGGCGCCGGCGATGATGACCTTGAAACCTGCCGCCTTGGCGCCCTTGGCGAAGGCGAACAGCCGGTCGGGGGTGCGGTGTGCCGAAACGATGCGGGTCTCGGCGGCAATGCCCAGTGCTGCAAGCGTGTCGGCGGCGTGCCGCATCGTCTCCCAGTCCGACTGGCTTCCCATAATGATGGCGATCGGCGCGGTCATGACGTCAATTGTGCCCGGAAAACAGAAAGATAGGCCAGATTAAAGGTTCCGGCCGGTGGCTCGCAAGGCGGTGGCAAGGAGAAGGGAATGCACTATCCTGTCTTGGTGAATCCCCGCAAGCCTTCATTGAGCAGGATGCCCATGAAGAAACCCACAAGGGCGAGCGCTGCGAAGGCCAAAAAGGGCCGGAAGACCCGCGCCAGCCGATCCAAAGCCGTTCCCGGGCGGTTGGCCAAACCTCCGGCGAAGCGTCCGGCCAAGCAGGCCCGGCGCGGTGCGTCGGCGGCCGCCGACACCAAGGCGACCATCCGCGGCCTGCGGAGCAAACTCAAGGAGGCGCAGCGGCGGGTCACGGAACTGGAAGCCGCGGCCGACACCGATTTCCTGCTGGAGATTCCGAACCGGCGCGGTTTCGAGCGCGAGCTGAGGCGCGCCATCGCCTACATGAAGCGCTATCGCGCCAGCGGCGCTCTGATCGTGCTCGATGTCGATCGGCTGAAGCCGATCAACGATTCCTTCGGTCATGCCGCCGGCGACGAGGTGCTCAAGGCGATCGCGGCGACGCTGACGCAGCAGGTCAGGGCCTCGGATGTGGTCGGCCGGCTTGGCGGCGACGAGTTCGCGCTGCTGCTGTGGAATCTCAGCGAGACCGATGCCAAGGCGAAGGCCGCGATCTTCGAACAGGCGATCGACGATTTGTCGTTCACCTTTCGCGGCCAGCACGTAACCGCGGGCGCGTCCGCCGGTGTTGCGCTGCTGGGCGCGCACTCCGATGCGGGCCGCGCTCTGGAGGAGGCGGATGCCGCCATGTATGTGCGCAAGGCGCACCGGCGGCACGAGCCGCGGATCAGGCTGGTCAGTAGCTGACTTTACAGTGTCGCGAGGTCTTCCGGCACGTTGCCGAATTTGCGCAGCAGCGTGGCGTCGCCGAATTCGCCGGTCATGGGATCGCCGCTGCGGCAGAAAGCGACCGCGCCGATATGGCCCGCACCGCGCGACAAAATCTCGGCGCGCCGCAACGCGGCCGTCGAGCTCTGGCATTCCTCGGCTGCGCCCGCAACAGGCGATCCGTCGGCATCGATCAGGAAAGGCAATGCAACGTAGTAGGTCACATCTGACATGGCGTTGCTCCGGGCATCAAAGCTAGGCGGCGCTGCTCCGCATCTTGCTGCGCGAGGTCTCCGGAATGCAGCCGGCTGAAATCGCCGCCCGCAATTCCTCAAGCTCGGCTTCCAGATATTCGTTGGCCATGATCAGCGCCTTGATGGTGCTGCGCAGATTGCCGTCGCACATCGCGATCGCCTGATCGCAGGCCTGTTCATAATGGCTGTTGTCGAGAAGGGCGGTGGCCGGCATCTGCGTTGTCCTCGCGAGTTTTCCTCGGACGCTTCCTGGGGCGCTGATCTGTCTAAATGTTCCTATTTTGTTCTTTTGGAGTCAAGCGGATTCCGGGTGCGGCGAGCTGCCGCGCAAATCGCCTGTGGATCAGGCGATGATGTCCGGCGTGATCTGGTCTTCGATGAACTGGATACGGTCGCGCAACAACAGCTTGCGCTTCTTCAACCGCTGTAACCGCAATAGGTCGGGGGCAGGCGATTGATGCAGTGCATCGATCGCCGCATCGAGATCTCGGTGTTCCTGCTGCAACCGGGTGAGCTCGGCTTCGAGCTCACGCTCGTCTTCATTGGTCATGTCTGCGGTGGCCGAAAACCCGATGGCGTGAGATTAAGGCTGTGGATGCCCTGTGAAAATTATCGTCCTTGCGCGCCGTGATCGCAAGCGATCTCGGGCCGTCGCTCACCGATCTCTCGCAAGATAGTTCAACGATTCGCTGCGGCGCTACGCAAGCACATTGATATCATGAATTTTTCCTGCACGGTTCCTTACTCACGCTTCGTTACATATGAATTTTCAAAAATGACACTGCGACGACGGATACCCATCGACAGAACGAATCGGTGATGTACACTTCCTCGTCCGGATCGAATCCAAGGTTCACCCCTACCGAGGAGGTTTCGAATGACAATTCAGGCACATCTGGTTGAATTGGAACGGAAGCACAAAACTCTCGAACACGAATTGCACGAAGCTCTCGTGCACCTTTCAACAGACGACCTGCAAATTGTTGAGTTGAAGCGCCGGAAGTTGATGGTCAAGGACCAGATCGAGCGTCTGAGGCACACCGGCGACACGCTCCACTAGTGACCCCCCCGTAACAGCGTAGAGTTTGATCGTGCCCTTTCAGGCAGGGGTGAGAGCCATTGCGCTCATCCCTGCTGCAGGGCGCGTATGCGGCGCGACCGCGACGATGTTTGCGCGGCGCCTAGATTTGCGCGAGCTCGGCGACGTGATCCGCGATCGCGAGCGACGACGTCAGTCCCGGCGATTCGATTCCGAACAGGTTGACCAGGCCTTCGACGCCATGATCGCGCGGGCCCTGCATCAGGAAATCCTGCGTGGCCACCGCCGGCGGCACGATCTTCGGGCGAATGCCTGAATAGCTCGGCATCAGTGCGCCATCGGGCAGCGTTGGCCAGTATTTTCGGATCGCCGGATAGAACCGCTCGGCGCGTGATGGATCGACCTCGTAATCAATCGTCTCGATCCACTCGACGTCGGGGCCGAAACGCGCCTGTCCCGCCATGTCCAGCGTCAGATGCACGCCGAGTCCGCCGGGCTCGGGCACCGGATAGATCAGGCGCGAGAACGGCGCCTTGGCGTTGCAGCTGAAGTAGTTTCCCTTGGCGAGATAGGCCGGCGGAATCCGGTCGATCGGCATGCCATCGATGTGGCGCGCCACGTTCGTTGCCGAGAGCCCGGCGGCATTGACGAGCAGGTCGCATTGCAGCGTCATCGGTGCTTCGCCGCCCGCCTCGACCTCGATGACGCCGCCAGCCGCTTTGGCGCGGATCAGCGGGGTGTGAAACGCGAAGGCGGCGCCGGCGGCCTCGGCTTCGCCGCGCAGCGAGAGCATGTAGGCATGGCTGTCGATGATGCCGGTCGACGGCGAGAGCAGCGCTGCGTCGCAGGCGAGTGCCGGCTCCAGCGCGCGTGCAGCTTCGCCCGCGAGCAGTTGCATGTCGAGCACCCCATTGGCCTCGGCATGCGCCTTGATCGATTGCAGCTTCTCGGTCTCTCTCGGGTTGGTCGCGACGATCAGCTTGCCGCAATTCCTGTGCGGGATGCCGCGCTCGCCGCAGTAGCGGTACAGCGCGTGCTTGCCGTTGACGCACATGCGCGCCATCCAGCTTCCGGCGCGGTAGTAGATGCCGGCATGAATCACCTCGCTGTTGCGCGAGGAGGTGATGGTGCCGATGGCCTCGGCTTGCTCGAGCACGATCACCTCGCGCCCGGCCTGGGCGAGCTTTCGAGCCACCGCGAGCCCGACCACGCCGGCTCCGATGACGACGCAGTCGACCCTATCCATGGTTGTGCAGAAGGCTCGCTGGAGGGGCCGGTCGTATCTGGGTGCCGGGCAAACGGGCCGCGCGGCCATTTTCCATTAAGGAAGCATTTATCATGTCAGGGCAATTGCCGTATTTCGCGTCACATTTTTCTGTTGCACGTACAGGCGTTTACCCGATCCAAACCGGCGAGGCCAGACAATCCGACGTTGAAATCGCGGGTGGCTGATGGCTGAGAAGAACTGGCACGTGGGCGGCACGCTACTGATTGCTGTGCAGGCCGTCGTGTGCCTGGTCGGCGCGGTCGCGCCTGCGCGTGCCTTTGCGCTGTCGGACAGTTTGGCCGCGCCCAGCTATTTCGACAAGCTCGATCCGAACGTGATCTGGGAAGCCCTGATCGGCGGCATCGTCGTCTGCGCGTTCCTCGTTGCAATCGCGCTGTGGATCCATTCCTCGCTGCGCCGGACCAAGCGGTCGCAACTGCGCCGCAACGCGTTCATCTCCTCGGCCATGAACAGTCTCAACCAGGGCGTGGTGATGACGGATGCGCAGCGGCGCATCATCTTCTGCAACGACCGTTATCTCGAGATCTACGGCCTGTCGCGCTCGGACCTCTGGACCGGCATGAACGGCTACGACATCCTCGAGTTGCGGCGCAAGCGCGGCGTTCTCGGCGTCTCCAATGACGATTTCTACGAGAAGGCGGCGAGTCCCAACGGCCTGATCACCGAACTGCCGGACGGGCGGTCCATCCTGGTGAAATATTTCGTGCTGCCGAACGGCGGCTCGGTGGCCACGCATCTTGACGTCAGCGAGCAGCGCATTCTGTCGCGGCAGCTCGCCTCCACCAAGCAGTTCCTGGAAACGGTGCTCGACAACGTGCCGGCCTGCGTGGCCGCCAAGAGCATCGAGGACGGCCGTTACATCTTCGCCAACAGCGCCTACGAGCGGTTCTGGGGCTTTTCGCGAGACCAGGTCGTCGGCAAGAACGCGCGCGAGCTGTTCGGGCCCAAATCGGCGGCGAGCATCGAGGCGACCGACCAGGCCGCGCTCCTGGCGTCCGACGGGCAATATCGCAACGAATTCGAGGTGGAGCGCGGCGCGACCCGGCGTATGGTGGCCTCGATCCGGATCGTGGTCCGTAACGAGAGCAACAAGCCCGAATTCCTGCTGCTGGTGTTCGAGGACATCACCGACCGCCGCTCGCTGTCGCAGGAGCTGGAGAGCACGAAGAAGTTCCTGGAACTCGTGGTCGACAACATCCCGGTGGCGCTGATCGTGGAGCAGGTCAAGGACGGCCGCTATCTGCTCGCCAACCGCAGCGCGGAGACGATCCTCAACCGCAGGCGCGAGGAGGCGACCGGCCTGACCGCCTCCGATATCTTCAATGCCAAGGAAGCCAAGCTGATCATCGCGCGCGACGAAGCCGCGATCAAGAAGCGCGGGATGATCTCCGAGGAGCACCCGATCTCGACCAAGGCCGGGCTGCGCCTGTTCCTCACTCGCCGCGCCACCGTGCTCGACGATGCCGGCGAGCCGCAATATCTGATCAAGACCCATGAGGACGTCACCGACCGCCGGCAGACCGAGTCGCGCATGGCGCACATGGCCTATCACGACGGCCTCACCGACCTGCCGAACCGCGCGGCCTTCCTGCAGGCGTTGAACCAGATGATCGAGGCTTGCGAGGGCACCGGCGAGGAATTCGCGGTCCTCTCGATCGACCTCGACGGCCTCAAGGAGGTCAACGACGTGTTCGGCCATGCGCTCGGCGACAAGCTGCTGATCGAGGTCGCCCAGCGTCTCCAGGACGTCGCGCGCGGCGGCCTGGTGGCGCGCCTGTCCGGCGACGAGTTCGGGCTCATCATCGACGGCAAGCAGCCCGAAGCGGGCCTCGCGCTGGCGCGGCATGTCGGCGAGGCCGTCACCCAGGAATTCCAGATCGACGGCCGGGCGGTTCGCGCCGGCGTTACCACCGGCATGTCGATCTTCCCGCACAATGGCGCCGACGGCGCCTCGCTGCTCGCCAATGCCGGTGCGGCACTGTTCCGCGCCAAGCAGAAGTCGCGCGGCACGATCAGCCTCTACCAGCCGGAGATGGACCAGCAGATCCGCGACCGCCGCGTGCTGCATCAGGACCTGTCGAACGCGATCAAGAACGGCGAGCTCTCGCTGGCCTTCCAGCCGCAGGGCATCGCGCGCCACAGTGTCGCCGAGAGCGACATCATCGGCTTCGAGGCGCTGGCGCGCTGGCAGCATCCGGTGCGTGGCCAGGTCTCACCGGCCGACTTCATCCCGATCGCCGAGGAGAGCGGCCTGATCGTCGAGATGGGCGAGTGGATCCTGCGCCAAGCCTGCCGCGAGGCGGCGTCCTGGCCGAAGCCGCTTCAGGTCGCGGTCAATCTGTCGCCGGCTCAGTTCATGCACGGAGACGTGGTCGGGCTGGTGCATTCGATCCTGCTCGAGACCGAGCTTTCGCCCGGCCGGCTCGAGCTCGAGATCACCGAGGGCGTGCTGATCGAGGATTTCGATCGGGGCCTCGCACTGCTGCGCCGGCTGAAGGCGCTCGGCGTGCGTATCTCCATGGACGATTTCGGCAGCGGCTATTCCTCGCTGAGCTACCTCCAGGCGTTCCCGTTCGACAAGATCAAGATCGACCGCGCCTTCATCATCAATCTCGGCCGCAACCCGCAATCGGCCGCGATCGTGCGCGCCGTGATCGATCTCGGCCACGGCCTCGACATGTCGATCGTCGCGGAGGGTGTCGAGACGGTCGACCAGCTTGCCTTCCTCGCCCGGGAGGGCTGCGACGGCGTGCAGGGCTATCTGCTCGGCAAGCCGCTGCCGATCGGGAAATATGCCGGCCTCGTCGGTCGCGCCGAGACGATGGAGCTTGCGCTCAAGACCGGCTAATGATGGAGCGCTTCGCTCCCATTCGACGGCTTCATGGCGGATTACGACCTCGCGATCATCGGTGGCGGACCTCACCGGCGATCCCGCGATGGTGGCGATGCCGGGGACCGATGTCAGTTATCTCTGCGACCCCGCCAGCTGCTATTTCCGCGAGCGTGTCGCGCCGACCGACGTGATCCGCGCGGTCTCCGGCGTCAATCTGACGCTGGCGTCCGCACGGCGGCGCGACGGCACCACGCTGTTCCACGCGCGCCGGCGCAAGGCGCCGCTAATCACGATGTTCGGCGGCGACGTCGCGACGTCGCGCCTGCGCGCGGAACGGGCAGTGACGCGGCTGACTCCGTTCTATCCGATGTCGCCGCGCTGGACCGCCGGTGCCGCGCTGCCCGGCGGCGATTTCGCCTGGGACCGTTTCGACCCTGAAGTCGACCTCGCCTGCGACCGCTGGCGCTTTCTTGAGGAGACGCAGGCCGGACGTCTGGTCGCGGCCTACGGCTCGCGGCTATCGGCGGTGCTCGGCGAGGCGAAGACGCGCGAAGAGCTGGGCCCCGCCTTCGGGCCCGAGCTGACCGGCGCCGAAGTGCGCTATCTGATGGCGTGCGAATGGGCGCGCTTCCCCGAGGACATCCTGTGGCGCCGCTCCAAGCTCGGCCTGACCATGCCGCGGCGGACCGGGATGCGCTGGCGGCGTTCATGGCGAGTGTGATGTGAAACGAAAAGTCCTGAACCGGTTGAGCAAAGGTCGATCGGCCGCTAGCGTGCGGCGGAATCGGGGTTGGCAGGAATATGGCTGAAGAGTTGCTCACAACAGGCAGCGCGGTTGGTGCAGCCGGCAGAGACGCGCATCCGGCTGCCGGCCAGCCGCTGCTGCGCATCGAGGGCGTCGCCAAGACCTTTGGCACCTTCCGCGCAGTGGACGGCGTCTCGCTCGACGTCAAGGCCGGCGAGTTCTTTGCGCTGCTCGGGCCCAGCGGCTGCGGCAAGACCACGCTGCTGCGCATGCTCGCCGGCTTCGAGGCGCCGGACCAAGGGCGCATTCTGCTCGGTGGCAAGGACATCGCGCAGGCGCTGCCGCACGAGCGCCCGATCAACATGATGTTCCAGAACTATGCGCTGTTCCCACATCTGTCGGTGCGCGACAACATCGCCTTCGGCCTGAAACGCGCCGGCATGGCGCGTGCCGACATCGCCACGCGCGTGGCCGAGATGGTCACGCTGGTGAAGCTCGAGGGATTGGAGAAGCGCAAGCCCGACCAGCTTTCCGGCGGCCAGCGTCAGCGCGTGGCGCTGGCGCGGGCACTGGCACGCCGGCCGCAACTGCTGTTGCTCGACGAGCCGCTCGCCGCGCTCGACAAGAAGCTGCGCGAGAGCACGCAAGGCGAGCTGATGGAGCTGCAGCGCCGGCTCGGCATGACCTTCATCATCGTCACCCACGACCAGGAGGAGGCCATGACGATGGCGAGCCGGATCGGCGTGATGAAATCAGGCAAGCTGGCCCAGGTCGCCAGCCCCCGCGAGCTCTACGAAGCGCCGCGCTCGCGCTGGATCGCGGAGTTCGTCGGCGACATCAATCTGTTCGACGGCGAATCCAAATTGCGCGACGGCCATCGTCTGGTTATCGGCACGCGTGATGCGGGTTCGCTGGTGGTGGCCGAGCCGCGCGAACCGGTCGGCAGTGGGAAATTGTCGGTCGCGATCCGCCCCGAAAAGGTCAAGCTGTCCCGCCGGGGCCCGGTGAGCGAGGCCGGTCACGAGACGGCGATCAACCGGCTCGACGGCGTGATCGCCGACATCTGCTATCTCGGCGGCACCACCACCTACAAGGTGAAACTCGATACCGGCGGGATGGTGCAGGCGTCCGTCGCCAACAGCGCGCGCCTCGATGTCGATGCCTACAGCCTGAACCAGCATGTGGTCGCCTGGTTCGCGCCCGACGACTGCATGGTGCTGACGTCATGAGCTCCCGCCGCATCTTCGCGCGGCCGGCGCGCTTTGCCGCGATCGCGCCCTATGTCTGGATGGTGCTGTTCTTCCTGGTGCCGTTCGGCTTCGTGCTGAAGATCAGCCTGTCGCAGACGGCGATCGCGCAGCCGCCTTACGAGCCTGTGTTCGACCTGACGGCGGGATGGGCAGCGCTGAGCGCGGCGTTTTCCGCGCTGTCGCTCGACAATTTCAGGCTGCTCGCCTCCGACGACATCTACGTGTTCGCCTATGTGCGCAGCCTCACCGTCGCCGTCACGGCGACCGCGCTGCTGCTGCTGATCGGCTATCCCATCGCCTACGGCATGGCGCGGCTGCCGACGCGCTGGCAGGCGGTGGCGATGGTGCTGGTGATCGTGCCGTTCTGGACCTCGTTCCTGATCCGCATCTACGCATGGATCAACATCCTCCAGCATGACGGCCTGCTCAACCAGATCCTTCTGGCTCTGCATCTGGTCAGCCAGCCGGTGGTGTGGCTCTCCACCGACAGCGCGATGTATATCGGCATCGTCTATTCCTATCTGCCTTTCATGATCCTGCCGCTCTACGCCACGCTCGCGAAGATGGAGCCGGCGCTGGAGGAGGCGGCGAGCGATCTCGGTGCGCCGCCCTGGCAGGTGTTCTGGCTCGTTATCTTTCCGCTGTCGCTGCCCGGCGTCGGTGCCGGCGTGCTGCTGTGCTTCATACCCATCGTCGGCGAGTTCGTGATCCCGGATCTCCTGGCCGGCTCCAATTCGTTGATGATCGGCCAGACCCTGTGGCTCGAATTCTTCACCAACAAGGACTGGCCGGTCGCCTCCGCCGCGGCGATCGTGCTGCTGGCGGTGCTGCTGGTGCCGCTGCTGCTGTACGAGCGGCTGCAGAAGCGGCAACTGGAACAGGGACGGTGAGCCCGATGCGAAAGTCCTCTCGCCTGTCCCGCTTCAACATCGCCTCGCTCACGCTCGGGCTGGCATTCCTCTATCTGCCGATCCTGATCCTCGTCATCTATTCGTTCAACGCCTCGCGGCTGGTGACGGTGTGGGGCGGCTGGTCGTTGCGCTGGTATCACGAATTCTTCAACGATCGCGCCATGATCGAGGCGGCCTGGATGAGCCTGAAGGTCGCGACGTCCTCCGCGACCATCGCTACGCTGCTCGGCACGCTCGCCGCAGTGGCGCTGTCGCGCGGCGAGCGGTTTCGCGGCCGCACGCTGTTCTCCGGCATGCTCTACGCGCCGCTGGTGATGCCGGAGGTGATTACCGGTCTGTCGCTGCTGCTGCTGTTCGTGGCGCTCAACGCCGAGCGCGGCTTCTGGACGGTGACGATCGCCCACACCACGCTGACGATGTGCTTCGTCGCCGTGGTCGTGCAGTCGCGCCTCGGCTCGCTCGACCGTTCGCTGGAAGAAGCCGCGATGGACCTCGGCTGCAATCCGGTCCGCGCGTTCGTGTCGGTGACGCTGCCACTGATCGCACCTAGCATCGTCGCCGGCTGGATGCTGGCCTTCACGCTGTCGCTGGACGATCTCGTGATCGCGAGCTTCACTACTGGCCCCGGCTCGGCGACGCTGCCGATCCGGATCTATTCGGAGGTGCGGCTGGGCGTGAAGCCCGAGATCAACGCGATCTGCACGCTGGTGATTGCCCTGATCGCGGTGGTGATCGTCATCGCCTCGCTCGCTTCGAAACTGTCGAGCGAGCAGGGCGAGAGCGCGGCGCCGCTGTAGCCTCGGAGAGTAGCGATGAATCGGGCGGAACGCGAGAGATCGAGATTACGACTTCACCGCACCCGCCGTGAGCCCGCCCACCATGTAGCGGCGGAAGGCGTAGTAGATCGCGGCCGGCGGTAGCGCGTAGATGAAGCCGGTGGTCATCAACAGCTCCCACGGCGAATCGTCGGCGGCGAGGAAGTTGCCGAGCGCGACGGGGAGGGTAATCTCGCGGTCGTTCGACAGCAGCAGGAACGCGTAGAGATATTCGTTCCAGGCCAGCAGCACCGCATAGGTGCCGATCGCGACCAGCGAGGGCATCATCAGCGGCAGATAGACCAGGCGGAAGATCTGCAACGTCGTGGCGCCGTCCATCACCGCGGCTTCGTCCAGCTCGACCGGCAGTTTGTCGGAGGCCTGCTTGAGCACCCAGATCGCGTAGGGGCTGGCGATCGTCACCATGGCCAGGATCAGCGACCAGTGATTGTTGAGCAGGCCGTAATTGCCCATGGTGCGGTACATCGGCACGGCGAGGAACGCCGCGGGAATGAAATAGGTGAAGAGCGCAAGGTTCATCACCACGCGTCCGCCCGGCACCTTCAGCCGCGAGATCGAGAATGCCGCGGCCGTGGCGATGACCAATGTCAGCACGCCGACGGCCACGGCGATCACCAGCGAATTCCAGAACTGCGCATAGAAGTCGCGCAGGAAGTAATGCTGCTGCTTGAACACGATCTCGAAGTTGTGCAGCGTCGGATGATCCGGCCACAGCTTGCCCGAGAACGCGTCTTCCTTCGGCGAGATCGCGAACAGGAACATGTGATAGATCGGTATCATCGTCCAAAGGAAGACGGGAATGCCGATCAGGAGCAGCCGCGCTTCGGTCGCGACGTCACGGAGAGAGGGAAGCTTCATCGCGACAACCGTTTCATCATGAAGTACATCAGCGGCAGGACGAACGGTATCGCGCAGACGATGGAGGCCATCGCAAGCGAGAGCTGGTCGAGCCGGAGATAGCGGATGCCGAGCGTCGACAGCACATGCGTCAGATCGGCCGGTCCGCCGCCGGTGAGCAGATAGACGCTGTTGAAATCGCCGAGCGTCCAGATCATCGAGAGCAGCGTGCAAGTAATGTAAAGCGTCTGCATCGACGGCCAGGTAATGAAGCGGAATTTCTGCCACCAGCTCGCGCCATCGACCTCGGCCGCCTCGAATAGATCTTGCGCAATCGCAAGCCGGCCGGTCATCAGGATCAGCGTCCAGAACGGCAGCGACTTCCAGATGTGCACGCCGATCGCCATGGTGAGTGCCACGGTCGGGTCGTTGAGCCAGTTCGGGCCATCTTCACCGGTCAAGTTGAAGATGAGGTGGTTCACCACGCCCCATTCGGGATTGAACATGAAGCGCACCGACAGGATGGTCGGGATCGACGGCACGGCCCAGGGCAGGATGAAGATCACCGAAAGCCATTTGATCCAGGGACGCTGCTGCGCGAAGAAGCCGGACAGGAACAGCGCGATCAGCATCTTGATATTGATGCCGATGACCAGGAAGATCAGCGTGTTGACCGCGGCGCGCGCGAAGATCGGGTCGTGATACAGCGCGACATAGTTCGACGGAGCCCGCGCCAACCACAGCCCGTAGCAGACGGGATAGACCACGAAGGCGAGGAAGACGAGCAGATAGGGCGCGAGCAGAATAATGCCCCAGACCTGCGTCGGGGTCAGCCGCGGCGCCAGGGGCGGAGCGGGAATTGCCTGATCGCCAGAGAGTGTGATCGCCATTCTTCAGGACTCTTTGAAAGAATTGCCGGCCGCACGAGGCGGCCGGTGTTAGCGTTTCGCCTCTCCTCGCGCTAGCGAGGAGAGGGAGAGACAGAACTTAACCTGCAACCTGCTTGATGCGGGCGATCAGCTCGTCGACGGCCTTGTCGACCGGGACCTTCTCGCTGACGACCCGGTTCATCGCCTTGGCCCAGACGTTCTCGTTGTTGAGGATCGTGAACTTCCAGTTCTTGGTGAAGTCGAACGCCGCGGTGCCGCCGGTGAACTGGGCGTAGACCGCCTTGCGGTGCTTGTCGGCCTGCCAGAACGGGCTGGCCTGGCTTTCCTTCGTCACCGGGAACCAGCGGCCGAGCGCGCCCTCGATGTAGGGACGAACGTTTTCTTCCTGAAGCAGGAAGCTGATGAACTGCTTGGCCTCGGCCTTGTTCTTGGCCGCGGTGAAGACCAGCCCGGTCTTGACGTCGGAGCGATAACGGATGGTCGAGCCATCCGGCGCCTTCGGGAAGGACGCCGTGACGATGTCCTGCTCATAGGCCTTCTTGCCGGCCTCGCGCTGCTCGGGCGTGAGTGCCTGGTTCTGCGAGTCCTCGTACCACTTCGCCGCGATCGAGATCGTGAAGTTGTGGGTCATCACGATCGTCTTGTTGTGGAAGGCGACGTTGTTGTCCGGATCCTTCCAGGTCGTGGAGGAGGGCGGCGTGCAGCCCTTGATGTAGGTGTCGGTGTAATCCTTCAGCGCGTGAATCAGGCCGTCGCGCACCTTGGGATCGTCGACCAGCAGCTTGCCGTCGTCGTCGACGAGCTTGACGTGGTAGGCGTCCATGAAGGTATAGAACGACTGGAACGCGTCGGTGGATTCCACGCCCATCGGCTGCCCGACAGCATAGATGCGCTGGCCGGTGGCCTTACGGATCCCCGGCTGGACCTTGTCGCACCAGAACGTCCAGTAGCCCGCCCAGTCGGTTGGGATGTCGGCGAGCTTGAAGCCGGCCTTCTCCAGCATGTCGTTCCAGATCTGGACGTGCATGCTCTGCTGCTTCAGCGGGAAGCCGTAATAGGCCTTCTTCTTTGTGACGTCATTATAGAGGATCGAGGCGTCGAGCGTGTTCTGCACGAACCGGCCCTTGATCGGCTCCATGACATCCGAGAGGTCCTCAAGCTTGCCCTCATAGGCCCACTTGCCCTGCGCCTGCACGTCATAGGAATCGGAATAGGCCACATCGGGCACGGTGCCGGCATCGAGCGCGGCGACCGTCTTCGGAATCATGTCCTGGATCGCGTACTGCGACAATTCGACCTTGATGCCGGTCTTGGCTTCGAACTTCTTGATCGTCTCGAGCAGTGCGTCGTCTTCGGAGCGGTAGAAGCCCTTGCCCCACCAGACCGTAATCGTCTTCTGCTGCGCAAATGCGGGTGCAGCGGCTGCGAACAGCCCGGCCGCAGCGACCGCCAGTGATACTGCGCCAATAACCTTGGATTTCACGATTTTCTCCCTCAAGCCGCCGGTGTTTTGACCGGTCGGGAAAAACACTAGCGCAGGATGGTAGCGCAATCAACGCATCTTGTCGGACCTGGGTCGTGGGGTGCCGGGTCCCGGGAGATGCTTAATGTGCGCATCGATCCAATCGCCGCATCAATTCGCCCGAATCAATTCGCAGCTGATCGGGCAGCGCCGGACGATCGCCGTCCTCAGTTGGACTTCGCGTTCTCTTTGGCGTTGTCCGCCGTCGGCGATCCATCCTGCGCGGGGCGCTTTCCGCCGCCGGTGATGCGCTGCTTCAGAAGGTCGAGGAAGGGCGTGGCCGCGGGCGACTGGCGGATCAGGGCTTCGGGGTCGGGGAAGATCAGGGGATCGTCCCAAGGACCCTGCACCATGAAGGGCAATTGGAAGCCGGATGTGGTATTGAGGCTTGCCACGCCCTTCATGTCGTATTCGCGCGTCGGCACGGAGGCGGTGCCGGTCAGCGTGATCTTCGCAGCCGGCCCTTCGATGCGGATGTCCTCGGCGGTCGCGACCCCGTCGGAGAATTTCACCGCGATGGTGAGGCTGTCGTAAGGGGTGGAGCCGTTGCGGAAGTTGCCGCCGCCCGACAGCGGCCGCCGCTCCAGCCGCTTCAGGAGTTGCTCGGCATTGAAGCCCGATATCGCGCCGTCATGTCCGGTCACGGTGGCGGTGCCATCGAGCGACTGCACGAGGCCGAACGGGCTCGAGCCGGAGGCGAGAAGCGAGACGTTGATGTTGCCGCGACCGGACAGCTTGCTGAGGCCGAACAGTTCGGAAGCGCAGGCCTGCAGATCGACGTCGATGAACTGGAATTGCGCCTTGACGTCGGCGACGGTGTCGGAGCGCGCGATGCCGAACGAGCCCTTGGCGATGCCGCCATAGACCTGGGCTTCGCCGACCGAGAGCGCCAGCGTGCCGTTGCGCAAATTGGCGCCGATCGCGGTGCGGCCGAGTTTCGTGGGCCCGACCGTCAGCTTGGCTGCCGACAGGCGCATGTCGAGGTCGGTGGTCGACAATCCGTTGAGATCGAACAGCTGCCTGTTCCAGTCTCGCGCGCCGCTGGCGAGCAGGCGGAAGGTGGAGATGTAGGGCGTGAAATCGAGCGCGTCGGCGGCAAGCGTCGCCTGCAGCGTCTGCCGGCCATTATTGGCGTAGGTCATCACGCCTTCTGCCGTGTTGCCGTCGAGCTCGACATTGACGTTGGTGAGCGCGATCGAGGGGCCTACGACATTGGCGCGTGCCTTCAGCGCGAAGCGGCCGAAGCCGCCGCTGCCGGGCTGCGGCTGGCCGGTCCAGCGCAGCGCGTTGCGCAAGGACGGGCTGTCGATCGTGACCGTGCCTTCCATCATCGGGCTGGTGCGGTTGGCGACGCTGCCGTCGAAGGCGAGCTTGAGCGGGGCGCTGGCGATCCGCGCCTTCAGGCCGGAGCGGTCGCCGGAGAGGGCGGCGACGAAATCGGAGAAGCTGATCGAGCCGTCGACGCGCTCGCCGCGCCAGTCGAACTGTCCGGTCGCGGCGAAGGAGCGCGAGATCGAGGGCCAGGCCAGCGACAGGTCGATGTCATCGAACTTCTCGGTGGCGTGGGTGGCGGCGTCCTCGTAGTTGAGCACGCCGTCCTGGATCCTGATCTCGGAGAACGACACCTGGTTGTCGGCGCCGGGCTTCATGGTGCGCGCGATGGTCTGGATGAACGGCGTCCAGTTGCTCTCGCCGTCCGGCTTCAGGCTGACATGGATGCGCGGCCGCAGCAGCGTGAGGTCGGCGATCTCGAACCGTTGCAGCAGCAGCGGCAGCAGCCGCAGGTTTGCGGTGAGCACGTCGACATGGAGCGCGGGGTCGCCGGTGCCGCCGCCTTTCAGGCCGACGTCATGAAAAGAAATGTAGCTCGCCGGCAGCACCGAGATGTCGATCGCGCCGGCAACATTGAGCTCGAGCCCGGTGACCTCGCGGATCTGTGCTTCCACCGCCTTGCGCAATGCGTCGCGGTTGATGAGCCAGGAGGTCGCGATCAGGGCGATCAGCGCGACGCCGAGCAGCGCCGCGATCGGCGTCCCGAGGCGCTTCATTCCTTGGGCCATGGTCAATGGCATGTCCTGATCGGGTTGGTTGTTGGAGCCAGAAGGGCGGGCCGGGAAAACTGTGTGCCCACGCCCAACCCCCGCAACTTGATGGGTTTTCTTGTCGCTTTCAAGGCCACGGACGGTTCTGCCCACGGCATGGGCAGCTTCTAGCACCGGCTCGCGGACCGGAGAACCCGTATCATTGACGGCTTTGGAGGATTTCGCCTAATAATCGCCGCCAATAAGGCGCGACGCCCGAAGGTTCAGTCGAGGTTTTTTGCATGAACAAGGTCTATCCCGACGCCAAGTCGGCTCTTGAGGGCGTTCTCAAGGACAACATGATGATCATGTCGGGAGGCTTCGGCCTCTGCGGCATCGCCGAGGAACTGTCGGACGCGATCCGCGAGTCGGGCGTCAAGGGGCTGACCGTGGTCTCCAACAATGCCGGTGTCGACGGCATCGGGCTCAGCCGCCTGCTGGAAACCCGCCAGATCAAGAAGATGATCTCGTCCTATGTCGGCGAGAACAAGCTGTTCGCGCAGCAATTCCTCGCCGGCGAGCTGGAGCTCGAATTCAATCCGCAGGGCACGCTGGCCGAGCGCATCCGCGCCGGCGGCGCCGGCATTCCCGCCTTCTACACCAAGACCGGCGTCGGCACGCTGATCGCCGAAGGTAAGGAAGTGAAAGAGTTCGACGGCGAGAAATATCTGATGGAGCGCGGCCTGTTCGCCGACCTCGCCATCGTACACGCCTGGAAGGGCGACACCGCCGGCAACCTCATCTACCGCAAGACCGCGCGCAACTTTAACCCGATGATGGCGACCGCCGCCAAGGTCACGGTGGCCGAGGTCGAGCATCTGGTTCCGGCCGGTGAACTCAATCCCGACCACATCCACACGCCCGGCATCTTCGTGAAGCGCATCATCGAGGTCGGTACGGCCAAGAAGCGCATCGAATTCCGCAACACCCGCCCGCGTCAGGATCGCGCGCCCGCAGCCGGAACAGGAGTTGAAATCTGATGGCCTGGACCCGTGAACAGATGGCTGCGCGCGCCGCGAAGGAACTGCGTGACGGCTACTACGTCAATCTCGGCATCGGCATCCCGACGCTGGTCTCGAACTACATCCCCGACGGGGTGGATGTCAGCCTGCAGAGCGAGAACGGCATGCTCGGCATGGGCCCGTTCCCCTATGAAGGGGAAGAAGACGCCGACCTCATCAATGCCGGCAAGCAGACCGTGAGCGAGCTGCCCTCGACCTCGTATTTCTCGAGCGCGGATTCCTTCGGCATGATCCGCGGCGGTCACATGGACCTGTCGATCCTCGGCGCCATGCAGGTCGCCCAGAACGGCGATCTCGCCAACTGGATGATCCCCGGCAAGATGGTCAAGGGCATGGGCGGCGCGATGGACCTCGTCGCCGGCGTCAAGCGCGTCGTCGTGGTGATGGAGCATTCGGCCAAGGACGGCTCCAAGCTGCTCAAGCAGTGCAACCTGCCGCTGACCGGCGAGCGGGTGGTCGACATGGTCGTCACGGATCTCGCCGTCTTCACCATCGACAAGCACGGCGACGGCGGCATGGCTCTGATCGAACTCGCCGACGGCGTCTCGCTCGACGAGGTCAAGGCCAAGACCGAAGCCGAATTCCGCGTCGCGCTGAAGAACACGTAAGGTCTTCGCAACGGGGGCGCGCATGACGATACGGTCTGCGCGTCCCGAAGACGCCGGTTTCATTGCCAAAACCATACTGCGATCGATGCGCGGTTACGGGCCGCGCGGCTGGTTCGACGTCCCGCTCGGCTGGCCTGAAGCGGAATGCCTCGATTTCATTGCGCGCATCGCTGTCGCACGCGCGGTGTCGATGTGGCACGTCTCGCAGTTCTGGATCGCAGAGATCGAAGGTGAGTCAGGCGCGGCGCTCTGCGCCGTGCCTGCGGCCGGCACCGGTCCCGCGGCCTGGTGCGCAATCGAGGAGGTCGCAGCCGCGATCGGACTCGCTGCGCCGGAGCTCGACGCCATCCGCCGACGCGGCACCTACACGCGCGCCTGCTGGGCTCAGGGCGGCGAGGGCGACTGGACGATCGAGCATGTCGCGACCGATCCCGCCTCTCGTGCAGGCACTGCTCGCGCACGCGCTTGATCAGGGGCGGGCGGCCGGATTCAAGCGGGCGACGATATCGTTCCTGATCGGCAACGGGCCCGCCGAGCGCGCCTATGCCAAGGCCGGTTTTGTCTCTGCGGAAGAGAAGCGCGATCCCGCCTTCGAGACGATCATTGGCGCGCCCGGCTTTCGCATGTTCGCGCGGCCGATTTAGTCCGATCGGACGCGCCTTCGCATTCGCGCGACGTGTCGCGCCCGGGCGGCGGGGCGCAGGCGGCTTGCCGACGCAAGGACCCCGGTGGCAGTATTGCCTCGTCGAGCGCAAAATCGGACATCGCCATGCCGCTGATCAGAATCTGGGTCTATGATGGGATTCTCGCCTCCAGCGTCGCCGGCATGGCCGACGTCTTCACGGCGGCAAACTGGATCGCCGCCGGCCGACAGAAGCCGCGAAAGTCGCCGCCGTTGCAATGGCGCATTGAATCGCTCGACGGCGGGGGCATTCATACGGCCTCCGGCCAGCTCATCAATGTGGATGGGCCGATCAGCGCGCGTGCGTCGTCCGATGCCGTCATCGTGCCGGGCCCGTTTGTCCCCGACGTCGAGCGCTTCCTGGAACGAAAGGACCTGGTGACGCCGCTGATTGCCGCCTTGCGTCGGCAGCATCAGCGCGGCGTGCTGCTAGCGTCGTATTGCACCGGAAGTTTCCTGCTGGCCGAGGCGGGTCTGCTCGACGGCTCCGTGGCCACGACGCATTGGGCGAGAGGCAAGACGTTCGAGCGGCGCTATCCCGGTGTCGACCTCCGGATCAACGACATCATCACCGAGCAGGAGAACATCATCTGTAGCGGCGCTGTGACGAGCGCCCTCAATCTGGCTCTGCGGATCGTCCAGAAGCTCGTTGGCGCGGAGGTCGCCGCGGAAACCGGCAAGCTGATGCTGATCGACGGCAACCGGGTGGCGCAATCCTCCTATGCGAGCATTCAAAACGAGCCGCACTCCGATCCGCTGGTCTTGCGCGCCCAGCGCTGGATGGAAAAGTCGCTCCAGCGCGGCTTCAATCTTGGCGAACTCGCGCGCCAGTTGGCCGTCAGCGAGCGCACGCTCAACCGGCGTTTCAAACAGACCACGGGCAAGGCGCCGCTGCACTATCTGCAGAGCCTGCGGATCGATGTTGCCAAGCGGCTTCTGGAAACGAAAGATCTGACGATGGACGCCGTCAGCCGGCGCGTCGGCTACGGCGATCTTTCGACGTTCCGCCGCCTGTTCAAGCGCGAAACCGGTCTATCGCCGCGTGAGTACCAGCGCCGGTTTTCACGCCACCATCGGCAACGTAGGGCCATCGCAGCCTGAACGGTGTCCGAAATGCCCTTGAAAATGGCGAAACTGCCACTGCCGCCCGTTGGGCATCGAGATCTAGAACCGTTCATGCGCGTCGCCGCTCATGGATGTCGCGCGGCGAACGGAAGGAGGCTCAACCATGCCCATGATCGATCTGACCATTCCCGAAGGGGCCTTGAAGCCCGAGGCGGAAGCCCGGCTGGTGAAGGAACTCGGCGACATCCTGATCGGACACGAGGGGTTCGATCCGGCGAGCCAAGTGGCGCAAGGCGTCACGGTGGTTTTCTTGCACCGGCCCGCGGCCGTCTTTGTGGCGGGCGCGCGGTCGTGGAAGCCGCGCTACCGGATCGTGCCCTCTGTTCCCGAAGGCCAGTACACAGATGCGTCGCGCAAGGCGCTGGTGAAAGATGTCACAGACGCCGTTGTTCGTGCGGAAGGCGGCAGCTTCGACGAAGTGGCGCCGCGCGTCTGGGTGTTTCCAACCGAGGTCGAAGACGGCACATGGGGGAGCCGGGACGGCATTCGCCGGACAGCGGACATCCACGCCTTCATCGCCGGGGAGCACGAACGCAAGGTCGGCGAGGAACGTCTTGCCGGGAGTCGCCGGGTCAGGGCCGTGGCTCTGCTGGAAGCCATGCTCGATGCGAAGCGGAACGGACCGCCGTCAGCCGACTGAACCTCGTCACGACCTCGCCGCCCACACCTTGCTCAACCGCGCCGATACGCTCGCGACCCATGATGGTTCTTCCCGCACCAGGCGGAAGCCGAGATTGGCGGGCGGTACGCCCTGCGCGCAGCCGCCGGCGCGGGCGTCGCGGATGAAGTCGGTGACATAAGCGCGGTGTGCGCCCTCGGCGACACGCACGCCGCAATTCACGGTCGGGCGGCCGGCATTGCCGGCTTCGTCGATCCGCGAGCGCACGAAGCAGGTCGAGGTCCATTCCCAGACATTGCCGGCGAGATCTTCGATGCCGTGCTCGTTGGGGCCGAACTTGCCGAACGGATAGGCCGTGGTGTCGGAGAGGTCGAGCTCGGATTCACGCTCATAGCGGCTGAGCCAACGCTTCGAGGGATCGTCCGCGTCCACCGGCGCGCCGTCGTCCTTGAACCTCGAGCCCGCAGCAAAGGCCCATTCCGCGTCGCTGGGCAGGCGGTAGTGATGGCCGGTCTTGCGCGACAGCCAGCCCGCATAGGCTTCGGCATCGTGCCAGCTGACCTGCACAACGGGCCGATCGAGCGCGATCGCGACGCCGCGATCGAGCGCGCGGCAGGCGCCGTCCTGCACACAAAGCTGGTAATCGGCGGAGGAGACTTGCTCGCGCATGATGTGAAGGGGTTTCGTGAACCGCATCGCGCGCAGCGGCACTTCCGCCTGCTGCCCGGCGCGCGTGAAATCGCCGGCCTCGCGATAGGACAGGTTGCCCGGCGCCACTCTGACGATGGCAGGCTCGGTCGCCGTGCCGTGCACGGCGATGTCCGTGACCAGCGGTGCGACGGCGATCGGCCCCGCGAGTCCGGCGGCGCAAGCCAACGCCAGTTTCAGCTTGAATGCGATCAGCATGATCGTCCCCCGAAGAAAGAAGGGGCCGGCGAGATGACCGGCCCCTTGTCGAGTCTAGTTGGTCGAGGCCGGTATCTCCGCAGGCGCCTTCACTTGCATCATCAGATCGTCGTTCCACTTGCCTTCGACCTTGAAGTGCGCGGTGGCGCCGAGGTCGGCAGCCTCGATCAGGTTGTGCGTGACATAGGCGTAGATGCCCGGCTGCAGGAACTTGTACAGCGCAGCTCCGGCCGAGCCGCCGCGGATGAACCAGGTCTCGAGCCCGGTCTCAGGCGCGTTGGAGAATTTTCCGGTCTCCCAGACATAGTCGCCATGGCCGCCGATCAGATGCGGACGGCTGTCGCGATTGGCCTGCGAGTGCACGATCAGCACGTTCTCGCCGACATTGGCGGTCAGTGCGTTCTTGCCGGTGAGCGCGCCGACCTTGCCGTTGAACACGACGTGGGAGGGGATCAGCTTCTTCATCACCTCTTCGGTCTCGGTGAAGGCCTCGCCCGGCGAGTCGTAGGACTTGAAATTACCCTTCTCGTCGCGCGGCACGTACATGTCCTGCTCGCCGATATAGTAGACCTTGTCGTATTTCAGCGCGTGGCCCTTGCCGTCGTTGAGTCCGTCGCGCGGCAGCACCATCACGGCGCCGTTCATGCCGGAGACGACGTGCCAGGGGATCATCGGGCCGCCCGGCGCACAGTGATAGACGAACACACCGGTCCGCGTTGCCTTCCAGCGCAGTACGACCTGCTCGCCGGGATTGATCAGGGTGAGCGCACCGCCGCCAAGCGCGCCGGTCGCGGCGTGGAAGTCGATGTTGTGCGGCATGGTGTTGGTCGCGGGATTGACCAGCGTCGTTTCGACGTAGTCGCCCTCATGCACGACCATCAGCGGGCCCGGCATCGAGCCGTTGAAGGTCATGGCCTGGAAGGTGGTGCCCTTCTCGTCGATGACGACCTTTTTCTCCTCGATCGTGAGCTTGAACTCCATGATCTTGGGGCCCTGCTTGGTCGCCTGCTCGTGCGCATGCACGAACGGCGGAGCGACCAGTTCGACCTTCTGACGCGGCAGCTTGAGATCGTCGGCGGCGAAAGCGGGTGTCGCCAGCATCAGGGCGGTCGCGGCGGCGCTGATTAATGCGGCTCTGCGGGTGAACATCGGAAGCGTCCTTCATCTGAAAGGGTTTTGATCACAGATGCAGTGTGCGCCGATCCCGGCAGGAGTGTTTGCGCTGCGACAAGCTTTTGCCGGATTCGCTTCCGGTAAGATACTTAAGACGTTTGCCGAAGGTCGCATCGACGATGCGAATACACGACGGCCCCATCGCGCGACGTCGCCCACGCCATCGGCAAATCGTTCGCAAGTTCAGTTGGAAGTGGATGGATGCGTCGATTAGAGCAGCTGGATTGCAATCCAGACCATCCCCCAGACCGCGAGTGACAGTGCGGCAAAGACGGCAGCCGTGATCGCCAGAACGCGGACGATGGAGCTGACGCCGATCGCGGGCGCGGCGGGGACGGGACGAAATTCGTCGAAGCGGGGGATATGGCCGCGCACGCCGGTGAGCCAGAGAACGAGATCGAGCGCAAGCGACGCCATGGCCTATCTCCAGAGGAGCACTGATTAAACGCCACTATGGCTCCAATCCGGCGCTCAGACTTTGAGCAAGCGCAAGGTCGTCCGTCCGGGAATGGGTAATTTAGTGTCATCCGGGACCTGCCGCGTTATTGCGCGACGTTCATTTACGAATGGGTAAGACATGAGGACTGATCTCGCAGCGAGCTACGGTGAAGAGAGATTGCCGCGCTACACGAGCTATCCGACCGCGCCGCACTTTTCACCGGCGATTGGCGCCGACGCCTACGCCGGGTGGCTGTCCGAGCTTCCCTCGGGCGCCAGCGCCTCGCTCTATCTGCATGTGCCGTTCTGCCGCGAGATGTGCTGGTACTGCGGCTGCCACACCCAGATCGTTCGGCGCGACGAGCTCATCGCCGCCTATCAGCGGACGCTTCGCAGCGAGATCGCGCAGGTCGCGGAAGCCATCGGCCGCCGCATCAAGGTCGAGCACATTCATTTCGGCGGCGGTACGCCGACGATCATGGCGCCGGACGCGTTTGCCGAATTGATGGCGGCGATGCGCCACGCGTTCTTCGTGCTGCCGTCCGCCGAGATCGCGGTCGAGATCGATCCGCGCACCCTGACCGCCGAGATGGTCGAGGCCATGCGGTTCTCCGGCGTCAACCGCGCGAGCCTCGGGGTGCAGAGTTTCGATCCCGTCGTGCAGCGCGCGATCAACCGCGTGCAGAGTTTCGAGCAGACCGCTTCCGTCGTCGACATGCTCCGATGCGCCGGCATCAACGGGATCAACTTCGACCTGATCTACGGGCTGCCGCACCAGACCGTCGCTTCGTGCCTGGATACCGTGCGGCGTTCGCTCGAACTCGCGCCCGACCGCTTCTCGGTGTTCGGCTATGCGCATGTTCCTGATTTCAAGAAGCACCAACGCATGATCAATGACAATTTTCTGCCTGACGGTCTGGCGCGGCACGATCAGGCTTGCGCGATCGCCAACGCGCTGAAGGAGGCCGGTTACGTGCAGATCGGACTCGACCATTTCGCCCGTCCCCACGACGCCATGGCCGTGGCGTTCAAGGAGGGCACGCTGCGGCGCAATTTCCAAGGTTACACCACGGATCAGGGCGAGGTCCTGCTCGGCTTCGGCGCCAGCGCGATCGGGCATCTGCCGCAGGGCTATGTCCAGAACCAGGTGCAGATCGGCGCCTATGCGCAAAGCATCGCCAATGGCCATCTGGCCACCGCGAAAGGCTATGGGCTCACCGACGACGACCGTCTGCGCGCCGACATCATCGAGCGCATCATGTGCGAGTTCAGCGCCGATCTCGGCGACATCTGCGCGCGTCATGGCGCGGAGGCCGGGGCGATGCTGCGATCGGCCTCGCGCCTGAAGCCGCTGATCTCGGACGGCGTCGTCAGGCTCGACGGCGACCGGCTCGCGGTCGCGAGCGACTCGCGCTTCTTGGTCCGCAGCGTCGCCGCCGCGTTCGATGCGCATCTCGATCCGGGCAAGCAGTTGCACAGCAGAGCGGTTTGAACTTGCTCTCTCCGTCATTCCGGGCTCGCGCCCTCCAAGTCGGCTATTGCCGATTTGGATCTTGAAGTTTCCGAACTCGGGTAAACCCGAGTGCGGGTGGGCGCCCCGGAATGACGATGTAGCTTGCGCTCCAACAAAGAAATGGCCGCCCGCTTCGCTATCGTCAGATCGGAACGGAGTTGCCCATGTCCTTCGGATCCGACGATCTGGTCGATGACATCATGCGTACGGCGCCGCACACGATCCGCGTGTTTCTCGCCTTCAGGATGGCCTGTGTCGGTTGTCCCATCGCGACCTTCCACACCGTGGAAGACGCCTGCCGCGAACATGGCATCGATCGCGAAAAATTTCTCGCCGCGCTGTGCGAATGCGTGCCGGCGTGAGGCAGGCTGGAGTTCGCACGGGACGCGCGCGGATTCCCGGGTGAGGGCGAGCTTTCGCCGTAAGCGGAAGCTCCCTCACCCCTATCTTCAGGCTGCGCCGCTGTCCTGGTTGCGTTCGGCCAGCACGACGATCTTGTGCGGATCGCGCAGGATGATGCGCTGGCGGCCGCTCTCGACGAGACCCTGCTGTTCCCAGCCGCTCAGGATGCGGCTGACGGTGTGCAGCGTGGTGCCGGTCATCTGCGCGATGTCCTGGCGGCTGATCGGGAAGTCGATTTCGATGCCGTGGTCGAGCTTCTTGCCGGACTGCTTGGCGAGGCGCAGCAGCGCATGCGCGACGCGCTGCTCGACCTGCTGGGTCGACATTTCCAGGATGCGGGTGTGGCTCTCCTGCAGCCGTGTGCCGACGGTCTGGAGTGTGTTGGCGGCAAGCGCCGGAAATCGCTCGATCAGTCGTGGCCACGCCGAGGTCGGCCAGACCAGCACCACGCTGTCGTCCACCGCCATCGCCGTCGCCGGGTAGTGTGCGGCGCCGATCGCCATCGCCAGTCCGAACGTCTCGCCGGGCGCGACATAGCGCACCACGATCTGCTCGCCGGTCGGCGTGGTCTTGGCCGCGCGGACATGGCCGTGCAGCAGCAGGAAGAAGGATTGCGCGTCCGCGCCCTGTTCGAAAATGGCGGTGTTCTTGGGGTAGCGCGCCGAGCGGGCCTCGCGCAGGATCTCGTCGAGATCGTCCGGTTTGACGCCTCCAAACAGCGGCAAATGCGCAACCAGCGATGTGTCGACCTTGGCCATTCTGCCTCCTTGGCGCTCGGGAGTGTGATGACACCTGCAATCGTCCCGGTATTTGCGATAGCGCAAAACGGAACGGCGGGGAGGCAGTATTTTTCCAGTTAACGGTCTGAATTCACAGGAGTTGCTTCTATGGCTGGCGCTCGACCCCGCAAATTTGAGGGCTGGCCGCTGTTTGCGAACAGCTTTAGGCCCTTTTTCCTGCTCGCAGCGATCCAGGCAGGGCTGTCCATCCTGGCCTGGTTGCCAATGTTCTATGGTGAATTGTCGGTGGCATCCGCTTTCGCGCCGCGCGACTGGCACGTCCACGAAATGCTCTTTGGCTTCCTGCCGGCGGTGATCACGGGATTCCTGTTCACGGCGATCCCGAACTGGACCGGACGGTTGCCGATCCAGGGGACGTCGCTGGGTGCGTTGCTGATGGTGTGGCTCGCCGGTCGCCTCGCGGTGACGTTGTCCGCGGATATTGGCTGGGCGTTCGCGCTTGCCGTCGACGCCGCGTTCCTGGCGCTGGTCGTCGCCGCCGCCGCGCGCGAGATCATCGCGGGCGGCAATTGGCGCAATTTGCCCGTGGTGGTGCTCGTGCTGCTGCTGCTCGCCGGCAATGTTGCCTTTCATCTCGAGGCGCATTTCGAAGGCGCGGCCGATGTCAGCATCCGTGTCGGCATCGGCGTGGTGGTGCTGATGATCTCGCTGATCGGCGGCCGCATCATCCCGAGCTTCACCCGCAACTGGCTGGTCAAGTTCAATCCCGGCCGCCTGCCGGTGCCGTTCGGGCGTTTCGACGGTGTGGTGATTGGATGCAGCGCGCTCGCGCTCGTTGCGTGGATCGTGGCGCCATTGAATGTGGTCACCGGCGTGGTGATGGCCCTGGTCGGGGTGCTGCATCTGGTGCGGCTCGCGCGCTGGGCCGGTGATCGCACCACGCGGGAACGCCTGCTGCTGATCCTGCATGTCGGCTATGTCTTCATGCCGCTCGGTTTCATCCTGCATGCCCTGGCTGCCTTCGGTGTGCTGCCGCCGAGTGCCGGCATCCATGCCTGGATGGCGGGCGCGGCCGGAACCATGACGCTCGCGGTGATGACGCGCGCGAGCCTCGGCCACACCGGACAGGCCTTGACGGCCTCGCCCGCGACGCAAGGAATCTACGCCGCGATCATCATCGCGGCGCTGGCGCGGGTCGCTGCCGTGGTGTTGCCGGCGCACAGCGATGTGCTGCTGCACGTCGCCGCCTGCGGCTGGGTCGTCGCGTTCCTCGGCTTTGCGATCGCATTCGGCCCGCTCCTCGCCGGCAGCCGCCGGCGCGCACTTGCCATCATGGGCGTGCCCGCCCCGGCGCGCTGAGGTTAAGCCGCGGTCGCGGAGGGGATGCCGGCCGGCTTTGCCAGCGGTCGCACGCCCTTGCGCCATGCGGTGATGGTGCAGCCGAACCGGCTGCGGAACCAGCGGGCCATCGCGCTCTGCGCGGAGAAGCCGAGCTGCACGGCAATGTCAGCCAGCGGCCGGCCGGGATCGTCGATCAACTCGACCACGAGGTCGGCGCGCTGCGCGTCGAGGATGTCCGAGAAGCTGGTGCCGGCTTCGGCGAGATGACGGTGGATGGTGCGGCGGGTGCAGGCCAGGTGCTCGGCGACGCGCTCGACCGTGCAGTCGCCGCTTGCGAGCAGTCGGCGCACGACCTCGTCGACCTTCTCTTCCCAGCTTGCGGGCCGGTTCTCGATCGCCTCGATGCGCTTGCGCAGATAGCTCGCGATCAGCGGATGCGCGCTCGGAATCCGGCGCTCCATGTCATGCGCCGACAGCAGGATCGCATCGTCATCGGCATTGAAGGCGACGTGGCAGCCGAAAAAGTCGCGGTAGCGTTTGCGGTCGTGTGGCGGCGGATAATGCAGATGGACCTCCAGCGGCCGCCAATCGCTGCCGAACAGCGACTGGATGATGCGGTGGATGCTGCCCAGCGCCATGTCGATCGACTGGCGCGGCGCGCTCGGCTGCCGGCCGCGCAGATGCAGCGTGACGGTCACGGTCTGCTTGTTGCGGGTGATGTCGAGCTTCATGCCGTCGTGATGGACATGGATGAAGCGCGAGAACGCCTCGATCGCTTCGCCAACCGTGGCCTGCTCGCGCACGATCAGTCCGACCGCGCCGAAATTGGTCAACCCGCCGCGCTCGGCGAGCCGCAAGCCGAAATCTTCGGCACCGGACGCCTCTGCCGACAGCTCCAGCAGGCGACGCAGGCTAGTCACGGCAATGGGCGTATCAGGCTTGTCGAGACAGGCCAGCGGCAACCTGACCTTGCGCATCATCTGTTTGGGGTCGAGCCCGACCGACCGGGCGACATCCGGGTAGTAGCTCAAGCCTGCGCTGCGAATGAGGTCGGTCATGCGACCCGTTCCTGCCAGCCGTTTCCGCAGATGTCCCGAAATGTAAAGTTTCTGTCCCGATCCGTCAAATCCCGGAACAGGACAAAACATACATAAGAGAAAGCGAAGCACTTGGCGCGAATGCCGTGCTCCATGACGGCGCAGCAGGGCGGTGGGCCCCGCGGTCGTCTCTTACCATTTGACCAAGACATTATTGGATCGGGATTATGCCGGGGAACATGCTTTCCAAGGGCGAGGTATTCGTCATCGACACCGACGCCGCCTCCCGCGAACAACTGTCCACGGCGCTCCAGCAGGGCGCCTATGACGTGATCTGCTTCGCCGACGGTGCTTCGCTGTTGTCGGAAGCCAGGACACGGATGCCGGCGTGCGTGCTGCTGGAAATGCCGCCCGATCGCTCCGCGCTCGACGTGCTCAAGCGGCTGCGTGAAGAAAACTGCATGGCGCCGGTGCTGGTGACCTCGGCGAATGGCAGCATCGCCATGGCCGTCGACGCGATCAAGAGCGGCGCCGCAGACTTCATCGAGAAGCCGTTCCGCACCCACGACGTCGTGGATCGGATCGATGCCGCAATCGACGAATCCGCGCAGCCCGGCTCCAGCCGGCAGCGCTGGTTGCCCGGTTGCGAGCCGCTGACCGCGCGCGAAGGCGGTGTGCTCGAGCACCTCGCCGCAGGCCTCACCAACAAGGAGATTGCCCGGCGCATGCATCTGAGCGCACGGACGGTCGAAGGTTACCGCGCCAGCATCCTGAAGAAGGCCGGCGCCAGGAA
Organism: Bradyrhizobium sp. A5; assembly: GCF_042076515.1. Classification (NCBI taxonomy): domain Bacteria; kingdom Pseudomonadati; phylum Pseudomonadota; class Alphaproteobacteria; order Hyphomicrobiales; family Nitrobacteraceae; genus Bradyrhizobium; species Bradyrhizobium sp. A5. The sequence continues at coordinate 1,154,773 of NZ_CP148990.1, forward strand.
TGTGACAGATCTGCTCCGCCGTATCTTCGGCCAAGGCGCGCCCACCCAGGCTTAAGAATTCCGCCGCGGGACGATAACACGTTCCGCGGCCTTGCTGTCGCCGCGGCGGCGCCCCACGGAAACCCTATTCGAACCAGTTCCTTCCTTGCCGCGTCCAACCATGTTGGCGAGGCATTTGATCGCGCGCGTCCGGCTGACGGCGCGGGATGACCTGCAGGAGGAATTTTATGCGCATCACCGCAAGATGTCTTGCGACGACGAGCCTGGTTCTGGTGAGCATGGCGACGGGGTCGCCCTCATGGGCCGCCGACGTGGACACTAGTTCGGCCATCGACGCCGTCACGGTCTATCCGGATGGCGCCACCGTCACCCGCGTCATCGCGCTGGACCTCGCCTCCGGCGACAATACGCTGGTCGCCAGGGATTTTCCGTTGTCGCTCGATCCGTCCTCCCTCCGGGTCGAGGGCGAGGCGGGCGCCAGGCTCACCATCGGCACGATCGACGCGCGGCCGCCGCGCGCGGCGCCGCCCGTCAACCTGCCCGAACTCGACAAGCGCATCGAAGCGCTGAGAGACCAGCGCGCCGACCTGCAAGGCACGATCGACTCGGCCAATGCGCGGCGCAAATTCGCCCAGCACTTTGCCGAAGCCTCCCCCGCCGGTCTCGGCGACAAGGGCGAGGCGCGACCGATCACCGAATGGCGCGCGGCCTTTGCCGCGGTGGCCGAGGAAATCGCGACCGCCGACACCGCGATCCGCGACGCCGCGCGAAAGCAGCGAGAGATCGATCGGCAGCTCGCGCAGCTTGAAGCCGAGCGCTCGGCCAAGCCGTCGGGCAAGCTCGAGGTGCGGATCGACGTCGCGGCGGCGGCTGCCACGAAGGCGACCCTGCGGGTGACCTATGCGGTGCGCAACGCCCGCTGGCTGCCGCTCTATGACGCCCGGCTCGACACTGGCGCCAAGGACCGCAAGCCGCAGCTCGAGCTCATCCGCCGCGCTGAGGTCACGCAGTCGACCGGGGAGGACTGGTCGAACGTCGCACTCGGCGTCTCCACCGTCCGTATTCGTCGCGGCGGCAGCGCGCCGGAGCTGAACTCGCTGGTGGCGCAATATCCACAACCGCCAAGGCCAATGGCGCTCGGTGCGGCTTCGGAGTTGGCGCAGCCTGCGCCGAGGACGCGTCAGGCACAATCGCCTGCGATGGCCAAAGTCGCGGACGCGCTCGAGCGCGTCGACGAGCAGCAGGCAGTTGCGGAGATCGGCGACTTCCAGGCCACCTATAAAATCCCCGGTCGTGTCAGCCTTGGCGCCGCCGACGGCGCCAAGAGCCTGCGTATCAATTCGATGAACGTGCCCGCCGATCTTGCGGTGCGCGCCGCGCCGGTGATGGACCCCACCGCCTTCCTCGAAGCCAGCTTCAAGCAGACGGATGAGGCCGCGCTGCTGCCGGGCAAGGTCGCGATCTACCGCGACGGCGTCTTCGTCGGCCGCGGCAAACTCTCGGGCTCGGCCAAGGACGACATCGTCCGCCTCGGCTTCGGCGCCGACGACAAGATCAAGATCGAACGCGCCGTGCTCAAGCGCAACGAAGGCTCGGCCGGCCTTCTCGTCACGACGTCGAAGACCGACGAGCGCTCGTTCAAGACCACAATCCGCAACGGTCACGACTTCGCGATCAAGGTCGCGATCGAGGATCAGCTACCAGTCAGCGAGAACGAGGACATCGTCGTCGAGATGCTGCCCGCGACCACGACGCCCACCGCAAGCAACATCCGCGACAAGCGCGGCGTACTGGAATGGTCGTTCGACGCCAAGCCCGGCGAGATCAGGGACATCAACTTCGCCTGGCGCATCCGCTGGCCGAAGGACAAGAGCATGGTGATCGTGCCGGCGGGCTAGGATTGCCAGCCACGAACGCAGGTACACTCCCTCCCCCGCAAGCGGGGAGGGAGTGCAGCTTCTCTGCGGAAGCAATGAGACCTCAGATGCGAGTTAAGTCCTCGCCGTAGGCGGTGCCGCCCGCATCGACTGCGGCAGTACATACGGCACGCCGTCGTCGGCCTGATGGACGACGGCGTCGATCTCGAAAATGTCACGGATGGTCTTGCTGGTGACGACGTCCGCACGCGGACCGTCGGCGGCGAGCCTGCCTCCGTTCAGCACGACAAGCCGGCCGGCGAAGCGAATCGCGAGATTGAGGTCGTGCAGGATCGCGATCACGGCGGTGCCGCCGGCCGCGCGGCGGCGAGCGGCCTCGACGAGGTCGATCTGGTGGCGCAGATCGAGGCTCGAGGTCGGCTCGTCCAGCAGCAGCAGTCCCGGCCCGTGCTCGGCCTCGCCGCAGGCGAGCTGCACCAGCACGCGGGCGAAATGAGTGCGCTGCTGCTCGCCGCCGGACAGCGTCGGCAATTGCCGTTCGCGAAAATGCTCCAGGCCCACCTCATGCAGCGCGGCGTCAACGAGCCCGCCCGCCTCACGCAGGCTGCGATCGCCCGCGCCCATCAGCACGATCTCCTCGACGGTGAACGGGAAGCTGATATTGATGTGCTGGGACAGCATCGCGCGACGCGCCGCGAGCTCGCGCGGCTTGAAGCTGCCGATATCGCGTTGCTTCAGCCGTACCTCGCCCGCGTTCGGGCGGAGATCGCCGGAGAGCAGCCGCAGCAGCGTCGACTTGCCGGCGCCGTTCGGGCCGATGATGGCGACCATCTCGCCGACCCCCACATTCAGGCCGACGCCGTCGAGCAGCGTCGCGCGTCCGGCGCGCTTGCTCAAGTTTCGTGCCTCGATCACAGCGCTCATAGCGAGGCGAGCCCGCGCTGCCGCAGCAGGATGCCGAGGAAGACCGGGGCGCCGACCGCGGCGGTCAAGATGCCGATCGGGATCTCGGCCGGCGCGACGATGGTGCGCGCCAGCGTGTCGGCGCCGACCATGAGGGTGGCGCCTGATAGCACCGAGGCCGGCAGCAGCAGCCGATGGGTGGGGCCGATGACGAGGCGCAACAGATGCGGCACGACGATGCCGACGAAGCCGATCACGCCGCTGATCGACACCGCGACGCCGGTCATGGCGGAGACCATGACGATCGAGATGCGCTTGAGACGTTCGACGTCGACGCCGCCGTGAAAGGCGTCGGCTTCGCCGAGCACCAGCAAGTCAAGGCCTCGCGCAATGTACGCGCAGGCGCCAAGCCCGATGACGAGAACCGGTGCAAGCACGGCCGCCTTGGTCCATGTCGCACCGCTCATCGAGCCCAGCATCCAGAACGTGATGTCGCGAAGCTGGCGGTCGTCGGCGATGAACACCAGCAAACCGATGCCGGCATTGGCGATGGCGGTGATGGCGACGCCGGCCAGCAGGAAGATCGCGATCGAGGTTCGTCCCGCGCGGCTCGATATGCCGTACAGGATCGCGGTGGTGACCAATGATCCCGCGAAGGCCGCCAGCGGTAACAGCTCGGTCTGGAGAAAGCGGAAGGCCTCGCCGAAGCGCGAATCCGTAAAGACGATGGCGCTTGCAGCCGCAAGCGCGCCACCGCTGGAGACGCCGACCAGGGCGGGGTCGGCGAGCGGATTGCGGAACAGTCCCTGCATGATCGCACCGGCCGCGGCGAGCAGGCCGCCGACCATTGCGGTCGCCGCGATCCGGGGAATGCGGATCGACCACAGCACGAGCTGGTCGCGGGCCGTCATGGCATTCGCGGCGCCGTCCGGGACGAGGTCCAGCGCGGCGGGCAATCGGGAGAGGGGAATGCCGGCGGCGCCGACGGTCAGGGCAACGATCCCTGTGGCTGCGAGCGCCGCAAGCAGCACCGGAATTGCGATCGCCGCGGACCGTCGTTCTGCTCCGCTCATTGCCGGCAATTCGCCGCCGACAGGGCCGACGCGAACGTGCCGCCCTGACCGGCCAATGCCGGATAGAGCTTGACGGAGAGGTCGCGTGCCGCCGCGGCCGTCCGCGGCCCGAAGCCGAGCAGATAGAGTCCGTCCATCGTGATGAAACTCTTGCTGGCGGCGACCGGTGTCAGTGCAAAGCCGGGATGGGTGTAGACCGCATCGGCCTGCAGCGAGTCCTTGCCGCGTTCGATCGACAGCACGACATCGGGCCTGGCCGTCACGATCGCCTCGTCTCCGATATTCTTGTAGCCGTCGTAATCGTCGACCGCGTTGATGGCGCCGGCGAGCTGGATGATTTCGTCGGCCGCAGTCCGGTGACCGGCGACCATCGCCCGCCCGTTCAGAAGCGACATCACGAACATCACCCGAGCTGGTTTCGTGACCTTGGCGCGCAGCGCGCGGAGCTGCGCCAGATCGGCGTCGACCGCGGTCGCAAGGCACTCGGCACGGGCATCGACGCCCATGGCGTGGCCGACCAGCTTGATCTTTTCGATCAGGCCTTGCTCGGAGAAGGTCTCCGGCACCAGCACCAGCGGCACCTTCGCCGTCTCCAGAATGTCCATGGTCTCGCGCGGGCCCGCTCCCTGGATCGCCAGGATCAGCGTCGGGTTGAGGCCGAGCACGCCCTCGGCCGAGATCTGGCGCATGTAGCCGACATTGGGCTTGTCGTGCAGCGCCGCCGCCGGATAGAGGCTGGTGGTGTCGACGCCGACCAGCCTGCTTTCGAGCCCGAGCGCATAAAGGATCTCGGTGATGGCGCCGCCGATCGAGACCGTCCGCGCGGCGTCGGCAACAGTGACATCGCGATTGCGCGCGTCATGCACGGTGATGCCGGCAGCGTGCGCGGTGGAGGCGAGCGCGACCGTGCCCGATAACAGAAGGTTTGCGAGGGTGCGACAAAATGTCATTGCAGGTTACTTCGTCAGGATCAGCTTGTTCTGCGAGGTCAGGCGAAGGCGATAATTGTCTTCGCCATGCGCGATGATGATCTCGCGCTCCGCCGCAAACAGCTCGCGGCTGTCGATCCGGCTGCCCTGCATGGTGAGAGTTCGCGTTGTTGCAGAAGGGCTTTGTGTCGGCCCTGCTGCATCGTCGCTGCTGTCTCCTGATGTTGCTGACATGATGGGTGCGATGCGCTTTCGAAATTTCAGATGCTGCTTGTTTGTATAAGCGGCGGCAGGCGCATTCCAACGGCGACGATTTACAATCGATATAAACTGCAACCTCGCGACATTGACCGCCTGAGTGTTGCCACGTAACCAATTATGGCCGTGGACGGCTTGTCCGCGTGTCGAGAAAATCAGCCAGCCAGTCGTTCGCCTTGCGAACGCACGCCAGCCAACAGACTCCAAAAACTAGAGTGAAGTGCAGGCTGGGGCTGATATGGCTGACGGGGCTAGGTATTCGCGCGCGCTGATTTTGGGCGCGTCGGTGGTTTCAATCGCGGCAATGGCGGCGGAGAGCGGTCTCGCGCAGACCGCGTCGCCGCAGACGGAAAATGTGTCGTCGGAACGGCCGAAGCAGGCCAGGCGCAAGCCGGCCAAGCCGGAGGTCGCGCAGCAGGCGACGCCCGGCGTCTTGAATGCCCGTGCCCAGGCCAGCGCCACTGCACCCGTGCAAACGCTCGACACTATCACGGTCGCAGCAACCAAGACCAAGGAACGTGCAATCGACGCGCTCGCGCCCGTCAGCGCCGTGACGCTCGACCAGATCCAGGGGCTCCAGCCGAACCGGCTGTCGGACATTTTCTACGCCATTCCCGGCGTGTCGTTCCAGGAGCGCGGCGACGATCCCGCGACCGTCATCAACATCCGCGGCTTGCAGGAATTCGGGCGCGTTGCGGTGGTGGTCGATGGTGCGCGTCAGAACTATCAGCGCACCGGCCACAATGCGAGCGGCTCCTTCTTCCTCGACCCCGAACTGGTCGGCGGTGTGGATGTCGTGCGCGGCCCGACCGCCAATATCTACGGCTCCGGTGCGATCGGCGGTCTCGTCTCGTTCCGGACCAAGGACATCGAAGACGTGCTGCGGCCCGGCGAGCGCTGGGGCGTCGATCTCTCCGGCTCCTACGGCTCCAACAACAACCGCGGACTCGGCTCGGTATTCGCAGGCGTGCGCGCCACGCCCGACGTCGATCTCTTCGGCGGCGCGGTCTACCGCACGCAGGGAAACTACAAGGACGGCAACGGCACCGAGATCGGCAACACCGGCAACCAGGTCGAGAGCGGCCTGATGAAGCTCACGGTGCGTCCCGCGCTCGGTCACGAGGTCAAGTTCGGCGCCATCTTCCAGGACTATCAATACGATATCGGCCAGTTCAACAGAGGGCCGGTCGCGACAGCAGCCCAGCGCGCGCTCTATCAGGGCTCGTCGGTCTATGCGTCCGACGCCAAGAACTATACCGGCACGATCACCTGGAATTATTCGCTGCCCAGCGACAATTTGTTCGACTGGCACATGTCGGTCTACGGCAATCGCGTCGACAACGACCAGACCAAGACCTATCATTATTCGACGTCGGGCGCGGCTTTGTGCGGTACCGGCAATTTCGGCAACAACATCTCGGGCTGCGTCGGCGACAAGCGCGGCTATGTCCTCAATACCTACGGGATCGACGCCAACAACACCACGCGGTTCAACGTCGGTGATTGGCGCAATGCATTGACCGTGGGCTTCGACGCGTTCCAGGACGACGTGATCACGACCGACAGCCGCGGCAACTCGAACATTACCACGCCGAGCGGCATCCGAACCGTGTCGGGTGGCTTCCTGCAGTTGAAACAGAACTACAGCACCTGGTTCGAGGCGGTGAGCGCGATCCGCTACGACCGCTACGATCTGGAATCGGGCAAGACCAACGGCAGCGGCGACCGCTTCTCGCCGAAGATCACCCTCGGCGTAACGCCGGTTGCGGGCTTCCAGCCCTATGTCAGCTACGCCGAAGGCTATCGCGCTCCGTCGATCACCGAGACCGTGATCTCCGGCGCGCACGCAACCGGCGGCGGACCGGCCTTCTTCCCGTGTCCCGACGGAACTGTCGGTCTGTTCTGTTTCCTGCCCAACCCGAACCTTCGTCCCGAAGTCGGCAAGAACAAGGAAGTCGGCCTCAACCTGAAGTACGACAACATCTTCAGCGCCAACGACTCCTTCCGCGGCAAGATCAATCTGTTCCGAAACGACGTCTCCGACTACATCGACCTCGTCGCCTCGACGCCGGTTCCGACCGGGTTCGGCTCCTTCAGCCAGTACTACCAGTACCAGAACATCGCCCAGGCGCGCATTCAGGGCTTCGAGGCGGAGACGATGTACGATGCCGGCAACTGGTTCATCGGTGTCGCCGGCCACTACATCCAGGGCAAGAACGCCGCGACCAACATCGGGCTCGCGACCATCACGCCCCGTAAGGTCGTCACCACCGGTGGTGTCCGCCTGCTCGACCGCACGCTGATCCTGACGGCGCAATGGGCTTCGTTCGGTGCCAACAACGATGTGCCGGCCGGCTATCTGCCTGCTACCGGGTACGAGCTGGTCAATCTGTACCTGACCTACAACGCGACCAGGGACATCGTGTTCTCGGCCTCGATCGACAACCTCCTGAACCAGTACTACCGGCCCTACGCCATTCCCGGTGCTTCGACCGACGGCACCACGCAGAACGACGTGCTGTGGTCGAGCCCGGGACCAGGAAGGGTCTACAAGGCCGGCATGAAGATTCATTTTGGAGGTGCGTGAGCCGAGAGGCATCGCAACGCCAGCAATCTCCGCCGGACCGCGCTGATGCTCCAGCGCGGTTTCGGCGCGTTTTCGACTTGATCAGAAGGAGAGACTACTATGTTTATCGCCATGAACCGCTTCCAGGTGAAGAAGGGGGCGGAGATCGCGTTCGAAACCGTCTGGGCCACCCGCGAATCCTATCTCGGCAGCATGCCGGGCTTCGTCGAGTTTCATCTGTTGAAGGGCCCGGAGGCGGAGGACCACACGCTCTATTCTTCGCACACCAGTTGGGCCGACAAGGCGGCGTTTGAGGCCTGGACGCGCTCGGACCAGTTTCGCCGAGCCCATGCCCGCGCCGACAATCAGACCGGCGAGAGCCTTTATCTCGGTCACCCCAAATTCGAAGGCTTCGAGGTGATCCAGAGCGAGCGCAAGGCCGCGGCTGCCTGAGCAAAGACAGGGAGCCCGACATGCTGAGCACCGATCTCGCCGACCTCAAGGCGTACATGACCGACAATCCCGGCGCGGTAATCGAGGACGTTGCGCGCGAGCGCAAGGTCACCCCGCGCGTCGTGATCGAGGCGCTGCCGCCGTCGATGATGCGCATCGGCAGCGGCGAGCATTTCGCCGCCGCCATGCAGGACGTCGCGGAATGGGGCGAAGTCACCCTGATCGTCCACACGGACGACGCGATCTTCGAGTTCACCGGCTCGATTCCGGCGGGCGAGATCGGCCGCGGCTATTTCAACCTGATGCAACCGAAGGGCCTGCACGGCCATCTCCGCCACGAGCGCTGTGCAGGCGTCGCCTTCGTCGAGCGCCCGTTCATGGGCAAGAGTTCGGCCTTTGTCGCGTTCGTCAATGCCGACGGCGGCATCATGTTCAAGGTCTTTGTCGGCCGCGACGAGACCCGGGCGCTGCGTGGTGACCAGCTCGCGCGGTTCCGGCAGCTTGCGGACCGGATCGCGGCGTAGCGTCTTTCTGTCTGTCGGGAGATCAGGATGCAAAGCAATTTCGGGCTTCGGCAAATGATCGTGACAATCGCGCTGGCCTTCGCGCCGGCGCCGGCCTTCGCGATCGACGAAGCGCTGTTGCCGCGCAATCTGTCGCCGTGGGGCATGTTCATGGGCGCCGATATCGTCGTGAAGGCGGTGATGATCGGATTGGCTTGCGCCTCGCTGGCGACGTGGACCGTGTGGCTTGCCAAGACCATCGAGTTGCGCCGCAAGGGCGCGCGTGCCCTGCAGCGGACGCGCGCGCTCGAAGGCAAGATCAGGCTGACGGAGGCGGCCGGGCGGGTCGGCGACGCACACGACGCGGTCGCTCAGCTGATTCAGTCCTGCGCAAAGGAGGCCGGGCTGTCCGGCGGTGTCATCGATGACGGTCTCCAGGAGCGGGTTGCGCTCCGGCTGGAGCGGGTCGAGGCGGCAATGTCGCGGCAGATCGCGCGCGGCACCGGCGTGCTCGCGACCATCGGTGCCACCGCCCCGTTCGTTGGCCTGTTCGGAACGGTCTGGGGCATCATGAACGCCTTCATCGGCATCTCCGAGAGCCACACCACGAGCCTCGCCGTGGTCGCGCCCGGCATCGCCGAAGCGCTGCTCGCCACCGCGCTCGGACTCGTTGCCGCGATTCCGGCGGTGGTGATCTACAATCATCTGGTCCGCGGCATCGCCAATTACCGTGCACTGCTCGGCGATGCCTCGGCGCAGCTCATGCTGCTGGTCAGCCGCCAGCGTGACCACAGAGAGTTCCGCCTGGCGCGGGCGGCGGAGTAGGCCATGGCCGCAAAGCTCGGCGCACGTTCGGGATCGCCGCTCAAGCGCGGCGACCCTGATGATCTCGACGTCACCCATGAGATCAATGTCACGCCGTTCATCGACGTGATGCTGGTGCTGCTGATCATCTTCATGGTGGCCGCCCCGCTCGCCACCGTCGACATCGGCGTCGAGCTGCCCGCGACCGCGGCCGAGCAGGCGCCGCGGCCGGACAAGCCGGTCTTCGTCACCGTGAAACCGGATCTTTCGGTCGCTGTCGGCGAGGACGTCGTTGGCCGCGACGCGCTCGGCACCTCACTCAACGCCGCCACCAGGGGCCGCAAGGACGAACGCATCTATCTGCGCGCCGACAAGGCCGTGAGCTACGGCGACCTGATGGAGGTCATGAACACCTTGCGCAATGCCGGCTACCTCAAGGTCGCGCTGGTCGGTCTCGACGGACGCAGCTGATGGCCGCGAACGCCTTTGCCCTGCACGAACCACTCGGCGAGCGTGAGGGAGCACGTTGGGGCGCTTCGACCGTAGTGATCGTGGCGCTGCACATTGCCGCCGCGCTGCTGGCGATGAACTGGCTCAGGTCGCAGCCCGAGCAGGGCGTCAGCCTCCCGGCGATCATGGTCGACATGTCGCCGGTGACCTCGGCGCCGCAGTCTACGCTGGACGACGTCGCACCGGGACCGGTGATGCAGGAGGCCGACGCCTCGCCGCCGGAGCCTGTGCAGCAGCAGGCCGTCGAGGAAACCATCGCGCCGACGCCGCCGCAGGAGAAGCCGGACGTGGTGGCGCCGCCGGAGCAGAAGCTCGAGCCGACACCTTCCAGGCCTGAGCCCGCGAAGATCGCGCCGGTCGAAAAGCCGACACCGGTCAAGCCGAAGGTGGTTCGCCGCGAGGTCAAAAGACCGTCGGAGGCGACGCCCGCGCCGCGCACCAGCGCGCCGCCGCGCGCCGAGCGCGAGGCGCCGATGGCGTCGGCCATGAGCGCCGGCGCGGTGGCGTCCGTGATCGCGTCCTACAATCAACGCGTCCGCGCCCATCTGATGCGTTTTCACCAGTACCCGTCCGGTGGCGGCGGCGCGCGCGGCGTTGCGAGGCTGAGCTTCACTCTCGGCCGCAGCGGTCAGGTCACATCCAGCCGCATCAGTGGCCCCTCCGGCGTTGCTGCCTTCGACGCGCAAGCCATGTCGATGATCCGCCAGGCATCGCCGTTTCCGCCGATCCCGGAAGAGATCAAGAACGGCGCGATGAGCTTTTCGATCCCGGTTGAGTTTACGGTGCGGTAGGTCTTTCTTCACCTCGCCCCGCTTGCGGGGAGAGGTCGGATTGCATCGAAGATGCAATTCGGGTGAGGGGGACTCTCCGCGAGTCCGTCTGTCACCGTCCCTGCGGAGACTCCCCCTCACCCCAACCCTCTTCCCGCAAGCGGAGAGAGGGAGAGGAGAGAGCCGGCCCTACTTCGCCTTCAGGAAGTCCGCGACCTCCAGCAGCATGAACTCGTCGTCGTCGGCCTTGTTGGGGTCGCGGCTGGACGAGAACGGCAGGTTGTTGTCGTTGCCGACGATGATGTGGGTCTCGTCGACGCGGTCGACGTTCTCGATGGTGAAGAATGGGAAGGTGTAGACGCCGTCATTGAGGGGCTTACGCGCCTTCTTGTCGGGATCCTTGATCTTCATCAGGTCGATATAGCCGATCTTGCGCACGGGCTTGCCGACATTGGCGTCGGTGAGCTCGATCTTGTAGACGCGCTTGAACTTGGCAAGATCAGGGAAGCAGTTCTCGCCGCGCTGGCCCTGCGGGCAGGCCTTGTCGGCGGTGCCTTCGCCGTTGTCGCGCTCGATGATCAGGCCGCTCGTCGGGCCGATCATGTTGAAGTCGCCGATGGCGTTGCCGTTCTGCTCGAACACATACTGCCAGTAGCGGCCGGTGAACTTCTCGGCGGCGACGTCGAATTCGAGGATGCGGGAGGCTTCCTTGCCGTCGACCTTCTCCCAATCCTTCTTGTCGGCGTCCCACAGCGGGCCCTCGAGCAGGCCGTAGAGGAACTTGCCGTCCTTCGACGACGCGAAGCCCTCATAGCCCTTGGAGCGGCGGAGGTTTACGTTGGTGTAGGTCGCGCCAGGTGCGCCCGGGGTCCCGACCGCCCAATGATCGGGCGAGCGCACCGGCTTGCCGTCCGCGACCGTCTCGAACACGCCGAGGATCTTGCCGGTCTTGTCGGCCTTCAGGATATAGGGGCCGAACTCGTCGCCGATCCAGAAGACGTCGCCGATGATCTGGAAACCTTCGGTGTCGAAGTCGGAGCCGGTGAGGTAGCGCTTCGGGGTGTCCTCGTGGACGATGCGGAACGGCACCTTCTTGTCGGGATCGTGCAGGAAAATGGTCTCCTGGCGCTCGATCTTGCCGTTGGCCCAATCCATCTTGTAGCGGTTCAGATACAGCATCGAATCCGGCGAGTTGGCGCGCGCGCCCATGCCGTTGTCGGTGATCACCCAGTAGCTGCCGTCGGGCATGTGCTTGATGCCGGAATGGCCCTGCAGCGGCTGTCCCTTGAACGGCAGCGACACGCCGGTCGGGCGCTCATACGACTTGCCCATCACGGTGCCGGGCGCGTCGACGCGCTTGCCGGTGGTGTATTTGCCGGAGGTCTTGAGATCGGCGGGGGCGTCGGCCGGTGCGTCGATGAAGGTCGCGGCCGGCATCACCACGTGGCCAGCCAGCTTGGCCGGGAATTCGCCCTCGGTCTGCGCAAGCGCCGTGCTCGCGGTGAGAATGATTGTTGCAACGGAGGCAAGAAAGGTCGCGCGCATATGCGTCTCCTGTGAGCGGAGGACGTCTTATGCGGATTGCATGTTGCAGTTTTGTGAAACCGGGCCAAACGCCGCAGTCGCCGGCTACTTTCTCGGCGGAGTCGGCGAAGGCACCGGAATCTCGAAGCTGACGGTCTTGCTGTCGATCACGCGGTGCGTCGGATCGGCCAACTCCAGCAGGACCTTGTGCGGGCCCGGGGGCAGTCCGACCACGATCACGGTCTCGCCACTGGCATCGACAAAATGCCAGGGCGCATCGTCGACCGTGATATGGAGATGGCCGATACGCGGCGACACGTCGAGCGCCCCCTTGCCGAACACCGGCACGACGCGGAGATTCTCCGTGGCGTACTGGATGAAGACGAGTCCGTGCGCGAGTTGTTCGGCCAGCGGCGGATCCACGATCAGGCGGGCTGGCGCCTGATTTTCAATCGCAACCAGCGCAGAGGGCCCGCGCACGTCGCGGGCGCTCTGGGCGATCGCCGCCGATGCAAACAGTGTGGAGGCCGTCGCAACGGCCATGACGCCGAGGGCGACACTCATGATCGCTCTCTCGGAGCCATCAGGCAATCTTGCGGGCGAGGAAGTCGCGGATCAGGGGAGTGACCTCGTCGAACCTGTCCTCGAGCAGGAAATGGCCTGAGTTGACCAGGTGAAACTCCACCTGCGGCAGATCGCGCTTGTAGGGATGGGCACCGTCGGCAGGGAAGATGAAATCGTTCTTGCCCCAGACGATCAGCGTCGGCGGCTGGTGTTTGCGGAAATAGGCCTGCACCGCGGGATACAGCGGCAGATTGGTCCGGTAATCGTAGAACATGTCCATCTGGATCTCACTGTTGCCCGGACGGTCGAGCAGCGCCTGATCCTGCACCCAGTTGTCGGGCGAGATGCGGCTCACTTCGGACATGCCGTCGGTGTACTGGAATTTGGTCGTCTCCAGCGTGACCAGCTTCATCAACGCCTGCCGGCTGGCATCGGAGCCGTCGGCCCAGTATCGCTTGATCGGATCCCAGAACTCCTTCAGCCCCTCGTCATAGGCGTTGCCGTTCTGCACGATCAGCCCGGTGATGCGCTCGGGATTCTTGAGCGCCAGGCGCCAGCCGACGGGCGCGCCGTAATCCATTACGTACATCGCATAGCGCTTGACGCCGAGCTGGTCGATCAGGCCGCCGACCAGTTCACCGAAGCGGTCGAACGTGTATTTGAAGGTCGCGCGCGACGGCATCTCGCTCTGGCCGTAGCCGGGATAGTCGGGAGCGATCACGTGGTACTTGTCGGCCAGTGCCGGGATCAGGTTGCGGAACATGTGCGAGGAGGTCGGGAAGCCGTGCAGCAGCAGCAGCACCGGCGCATCCTTCGGCCCGGCTTCGCGGTAGAATATCTTGATGCCATCGACGGTCGCGGTTCGATGGTAGGTGACCGGATAGGCGCTGGCGGCGGCGTGCTCGTCACGCTCCGGCTTCGCGGATGCTGCCGTCGAAGCAACTGCGACCGCTGCGCCAGACAGCCCCATAACGAGACGGCGTCGATCGAGCAGCGCTGGCTCGCGTGTGGTCTCTGCGGTTTTCATGTCAATGTCCTTTCAAAACGATCAGTTCGCCGGCGGCAGCGAGCGCTTGTTCAAACGCCCTGGTAGACCAGCCGGGTGAAGAAGCCGGGATCGATCACGAACTGCCCCCATATCGCGTCGAAGGCTGCGGTCGGTTTCGCCGCAACGGTTTCGTCCCGCGTTCGTCCCTGCTTCTTGAGCCGGGCGACGTTGTCGCGAATTCCGACGAGCATGTCGCGAAAGGCCTGGAATTCCGCTTTGTTGCCGACCGGCTTGCCGTGCCCGGCGATGACGATCGTGTCCTTGTCCATCGCCGCGAGATTGGCGTCGCATGCAGCGATCATCCCGTCGATGCTGCCGCCGGTCGAATAGTCGATGAACGGATAGATACCGTTCCAGAACATATCGGCGACGTGAACGATGTTGGCGTCTGCGAAGGTGACGGAGATGTCGCTGTCGGTGTGCGCGGGCCCGTAGTATTTCAGGCCGATCGAGGTTCCGTTGAGCTTGAGCGTGTGGCTGCCGGCAAAGACTTCACTCGGGATTCCGCCCGCGCCGAGCGGAAGGAAATTGTAGTCCCAGTCCTCGACGCGCTCGACGTGGAGGAGATGCTTTCGGGTGTTTTCGTGTGCAATGATCCTGGCGCCGGCTGAATGCAGCCATTCGTTGCCGTCGGCGTGGTCGAAGTGCCAGTGGGTGTTGACGAGGTGCGTGACGGGATCGGCGCCCAGATCGGCCAGCGCCTTGGTGAGCTGGGGACGCGAGACACCGATGCCCGCATCGATCAGCACCTTGCCGTCGGGTCCGGTGAGAACGGCGATATTGCCTCCGGAGCCTTCGAGCACGCTGATATTGCCGCGCAGCTTGTAGGTCGTGATGGGCGACGTCGCCGCACTGTCCTTGATCAGGCTGACGATGCCTCGCGCTTCGGCATAGGCTTGCCTTGGGGTAAGCCATCCCGAAGTGGCGGCTGACGCCGCTGCGCCGACGCAACACAGGCAGAAACCGCGTCGGGATAACGAGGGGAGCTTTGGCGAACGCATGCAATTTTCGCTTTCTCGAGCGACAATCGACGGCGCCAATGATTGACCCCGCTGTCAGGATCCAGCGTGGGGCCAATGCAGCATGAGGTCTATCACGATTGCACGATCGACTGCGCTTGCACGCAGCCGCCGGTTACTCCTTCACCGCACCGGTCAGCGAAGACACGTAGTAGTCCACGAACAGCGAGTAGAACACCGCGACCGGCAGCGAGCCGAGCAGCGAACCGGCCATCAGCGCGCCCCACTGATAGACGTCGCCGGTGACGAGCTCGGTCAGGATCGCGACCGGCACGGTCTTGTTGGCGCCGCTCTGGATGAAGGCGAGCGCGTAGATGAACTCGTTCCAGGACAGCGTGAAGGAGAAGATGCCGGCCGAGATCAGCCCGGGCACCGCGAGCGGCAGCGTGATCCGCCGCAGGATCTGCAGCCGAGTCGCCCCGTCCACCAGCGCGCATTCCTCGAGCTCGTAGGGGATCGACTTGAAATAGCCGATCAGCAGCCAGGTGCAGAACGGCACCAGGAAGGTCGGATAGACCAGGATCAGCGCCATCGGCGAGTCGAACAGGCCGAACTGCACCACGACGGTGGCGAGCGGAATGAACAGGATCGACGGCGGCACCAGATAGGCGAGATAGATGCCGAGGCCGACATAGGGACTGCCGCGGAAGCGCAGGCGTTCGATCGCATAGGCCGCAAGCGTGCTCGCGATCAGCGACAGCGTAGTCGAGCCGATCGCGACCAGCATGGTCGTCCACAGCCAGCGCGGATAGGCGGTGTTGAACAACAGGTGCTTGATGTGCGCCAGCGTCGGCGAGGTGATCCAGAACGGATTGTGCTCCTTGTAGTTCATCAGCTCGGCGTTCGGCTTGAACGAGGTGATCGCCATCCAGTAGAACGGAAACAGCAGGATCAGCACGAAGCAGCCGAGCGGCAGGTAGATCATCATCAGCCGCCGCAGCCCGGAATCCCAGGCCATGGTGTCGGGGGCGGCCTTGGTGTCGGCGACGGATGGTTGCGCGACGGTATCAGTCATTGCTTTCTCCCTGCTGCCATTTGCGGCGCGCCAGGCCGAAGTAGGAAAACAGCGTCGCGAACACCAGGAACGGGATCATCGACACCGCGATCGCGGCGCCTTCGCCGAGCTCGCCGCCGGCAATGCCGCGCTGGAACGCCAGCGTCGCCAGCAAATGGGTCGAGTTGCCGGGGCCGCCGCGGGTGATGGCGTAGACCAGCTGGAAGTCGGTGAAGGTGAAGATGATCGAGAAGGTCATGACGATGGCGAGGATCGGCATCATCATCGGGAAGGTGATGTAGCGGAAGCGCTGCCAGGCGCTGGCGCCGTCGAGCATCGCTGCCTCGTAGAGCGAGGGCGAGATGGTCTGCAGGCCCGCCAGCAGCGAGATCGCGACGAAGGGAATGCCGCGCCAGATATTGGCGGCGATCAGCGAGAAACGCGCCGGCCAGGGCGAGCCGAGGAAGTCGACATTGGTGGTCCGCCAGTGCAGCACGTCGACCAGCAGATAGGAGATGATCGAGAATTGCGGATCGTAGATCCACCAGAATGCCAACGCCGACAGCACCGTCGGGACGATCCAGGGTAGCAGGATGATCGCCCGCAGCAGGCTCTTGAACGGGAAATGGTTGTTGAGCAGCAGCGCCAGCCAGAAGCCGAGCGCGAACTTCCCGAAGGTCGCAATCCCCGTATAGAGCACGCTGTAGAACACCGCATTCCACCACAGGGAATCGGTCAGCAGGTACTGGAAGTTCTCGAAGCCGACGAACACGCCCTTTCTGCCGATCGTGGTGTCGGTGAAGGCGAGCCAGATGCCGAGACCGAGCGGATAGGTCAGGAATACGGCAAGCAGCCCGATCGCGGGTGCGAGGCACATCACGATCAGGAACGGCTTGTAGTCGAACAGGCGGACCAGCCAGGACGGCTGCCGGTGAGCCAGTGCGAGAGGGGGAAGCGTGGTTACGGACATCGGATCGTTGTCCTGTCGTTGAAGGTCAACAAGCCGTCACTGCGAAAGAGCCCGCGACAAAATTGCGTAGCAATTTTGCGCTGGCGACGAGGCAATCCAGGCTGTAGCCGCGGGGACGGACTGGATTGCTTCGCTTCGCTCGCAATGACGGTCGCTTTTCGTTCGCCGTTACCTCTGCCTGCGGAAGTACCGCTTGCAGCGCTGCTCGGCTTCCGCGGCTGCGGCTTCCGGCGTGGCGGCGCCGGTCGCGACGGACGCGAACATCTGAATCAGCACGTAGTCGGCGCTGACGGCGCCGGTCGCCGTCGAGATCGGACCTGCATAGCCGTCATAATAGGTGCTCTTCATCGTGTCCTTGAACAGCGCCACCTTGGGATCCTGCGACCACACGGCGGCCTCGGCATAGGCGGCCAGCGGCTGGGCCCAGTAGCCGGAGTTGGCGTTGAGCCACGGCTCGTACTGGTCCTTCTCCAGCATGTATTGCAGGAAGGCCTTGGCGGCGTTGGGGTACTGGCTGTGCTTGAACACCATGGCGTTCAGCGTCAGGCCCGCCATCGGCGAGACCTTCGCTACGCCCTTCGGCAGCAGCTGATGTTCGCTGTCCTCGGCGATCGCCTTGGTCGCGGGATCGTTCTTCAGCGAGAAGTACAGCGAGACGCCGTTGGCGGTCAGCGCGATCTCCTGCGCCGCATAGGCGCGATTGTTGCTGACGTCGTTCCAGGACGTCGTGCCGGCGATGAAGGTCGGGTAGAGCTGCTTGACCCAGTTCAGCGCCGCGATCGTCTCCTTGCTGTTGATGACGACGTCGCCCTCTTCGTTGAGCAAGGACCCATTGTGCGACCACAGCGCCCAGCTCGCGAAGCCGTTGCCGTCGCCCTTGGCGTTGCCGAGCGCGAAGCCGGCCGGCTTGCCGGCCTTCTGGAGCTTCTGGCACAGGTCGAGGATGCCGGCATGGTCTTCCGGCACCTTGTCGAAGCCGACCGATTTCAGGATCGACTTGCGGTAGATCAGGGGACCCGCGGTGGCGCCGAACGGCAGTCCGATCCAGGCGTCGCTCTTGTTCTTCTTGCCGTAGCGCTGCGCCAGCGGCAGCCAGCCGCCGTAGCGCTTGCCGACATAGTCGGCGACGTCGGTCAGCTCGATCAGCTTGTCGATGTAGATGTGCGGCGCATCGGAGAAGCCGATGATGATGTCGGGGCCGGCGCCGGAATTGGCGGTCACCGCGGTCTGCTGGTTGATGTCCTCCCAGCCGACGAAATCGACCTTGACCTCGACCCCGGTCTCCTTGGTGAATTTGGCCGCATTGGCGCGGAACACGTCTTCGTCGGCCTGGACGAAGCGGACCGGCCGAAGCATGCGCAGGGTTGCGCCCTTCTCGATCGGCAGTTTGGGGGCGGGGACGTCCGCCGCCTTGATCGCGGATTGGGCGTTGGCCGGAGCACCGGTTGCCGCGATCGCGGCAGCGGACAGGCCCAGCGCCAAGGCATCACGACGTGTGATGTCGTTCCTCATCAGTTCCTCCCTATGATGTCTCCCTTCCCGGCGTTGGTCGCCGGTGAAGGGCCGTTTCAGTCTCTTGCCGGTTGCCGGCGCGTTGTGCGCCGCCCGCCTCAGCTGTTCGGCCCGCGGTCCATGCTGACGGGCTGCCAGCGGCGGAGCGCGGTGCTCTGCAGCACCGACGGATTGACGCAGCTTACCGGCCACATGCCCTGCAGCACCAGTGACAATTCGTAGCCCACCCGGCGCTTGCGCGCCTCGTCGAACCGTGCCGAGGCCGAGGCGACATGGGCGGTCAGGGTCACGTTCTCCATGCCGAGGATGGGATTGTTGTGGGAAGGCGGCTCCTTCTCCAGCACATCGAGGGCGGCGTGCGCGATCCAGCCCTCCTGCAGCGCCTTGACCAGGCTTTCCTCGTCCACGGTAGCGCCGCGGCCGGTGTTGATGAACACCGAGCCCTTCTTCATCTGCCGAAAATGCTTCTCGGTCAGCATGTGATGCACTTCGGGCCGGGCAGGGGCGTGCATCGAGACGAAGTCCGATTGCGACAGCACCTCGTTCAACGTCGCCGGGATCACGCCGTGGTCCCACATCAGCGTTTCCTGGATGAAGGGATCGTAGGCCATCATGCGCAGGCCGAAGGGTGCGGCGCGCTTCGCAACTGCACGCGCCACGCGGCCGAACGAGATGAAGCCGAGCGTCTGGCCCATCAGCCGCGGGATCTTCAGCAGCGCCGGCCGGCCCTCGGCCCAGCGCCCGTCGCGCGCCATGCGGTCCTGCTCGACCAGGCGGCGGAAGCCGGCCAGCAGCAGCATCATGGCATGGTCGGCGACCTCCTCGATGAAGGTGTCGGGGATGTTGGTGACGGGAATGCCGCGGGCGGTCGCGGCCTTCACGTCGACGCTGTCGACGCCGACAGAGCCGAGCGTGATGACCTTGCAATTGTCCAGCGCGTCGATGATCGACTTGGTGATGGGGATGCCCTTGGCGTAGATGGCGTCGGCGGTCTTTGCGGCGGCGATGAATTCGGCCTCGCTCGCGGGGGCCTCGATGATCTCGGCATCGATCGGATCGAGCGCCTCGCGCTCGTAGGAATAGTCGCTGCCCGCGACTGTGAAGCTCGCGCCCTTCGGCGTCACCACCCTGTATTTCGGCATGTCCTGCTCCCGATTTGGTTTGTCGGTTCTTGTTGTGACCCGGCCTTCTCGAACGGGCCTTTGCGTCTTTTACGCGAAATCGAAGCCGTTGCGTACAATCGCCGGTTGCCGCTGCGGCGAATTGTTCACCCGTTCGGGCGTTTTGTCCGGGCTTCTACGGAGCCGTCCGTAACAGGTTGATAAGGGGTCACACACTAAAAGTTGAATTAATTTCGATCGCTTCAGTCGCGTGCCCGTATCCCTTTTATCGCCGGAGCCCAACCAGTGAAATTGAGCAATATGAAGATCGCTCCCAAGCTTGGCATCCTCGTCGGTGTCACCTTGTTCGGCCTGTGCGTCTCCGGGATTCTCGCCGGATATCTGATGAAGCGAGAAATGGTGAATGCGCGCATCGACCAGGCCAAGTCGATCGTCGATATGGGCCGCAACTATGCCCTTGCGCTGAAGAAGCGAGTCGATGCCGGCGAGATGACGAAGGACGCCGCGCTGGCCGACCTTCGCCGCTACGGCAATGCGATGACCTATGACAACGGCTCGGGCTATCTGTTCGGCACGTCTTATGACGGCATCACCCAGCTCGCGCCTGATCCGAAGCAGATCGGCGCCAACCGCATGGACGTCCTGACCAACGGCCGCAAGCTGTCCGTCGAGCTGATGGACGGCGTCAAGGCCAACGGCTCGATCCTGCTGTATTATGAATATGCCAGGCCGGGCCAGGAGGGGCTGATCCGCAAGATCGGCTACGCTGTCGCAGTGCCCGGCCTCGACATGTATCTCGGCACCGGCGCCTATCTCGACGACATCGACGCCAAGATGCGTCCGGTGTTCTGGTCGCTCGGCCTTGCCATGCTCGCTATCGTCATCGCGGCCGGCGGCGTCGCCTGGATGATCGGACGCAGCATCAGCCGTCCGCTGGCAATGCTCGGTACCCGCATGAAGGAGCTCGCCGACGGCAAGCTCGAAGGCGAGATCCCCGGTGTCGGCCGCGGCGACGAGGTCGGTGCGATGGCTTCGACCGTCCAGATCTTCAAGGACAACGCGGTCCGCATCCGGGACCTCGAACAGACCGAGGCGGCAGCCAAGGACCGCGCCGCGGCCGAACGTCGCAGCGCGATGGAAGGTATCGCCAACGACTTCGAACGCAGCGTCAACGGCATCGTTCGCTCGGTCTCCTCGGCCGCCGCCGGCATGCAGAGCACGGCGCAGTCGATGACCGCGACCGCCAGCGACGCGTCCTCTCGCGCCGCCACGGTCGGCGCGGCCTCCCAAAAAGCCTCCGGCAACGTCGGCACGGTTGCCGCCGCCGCCGAGGAGCTGTCGAGCTCGGTGACGGAAATCTCCCGCCAGGTTACGCGCTCGACCGAAGTGGCGAGCCGGGCCGTCAACGACGCCGAGCGCACCAACGCCACGGTGCAGGAGCTCTCCACCGGTGCCGAGAAGATCGGCGAGGTCGTCAAGCTGATTCATTCGATCGCGGCGCAGACCAATCTGCTCGCGCTCAACGCCACCATCGAGGCCGCGCGTGCCGGTGAATCCGGCCGGGGCTTCGCCGTCGTCGCCTCCGAGGTCAAGGCGCTCGCGAACCAGACCGCGAAGGCGACCGAGGAGATCTCCGCGCAGGTCGCGGCGATGCAGACCTCCACGAGCGACGCCGTCGCGGCCATCGCCGGCATCACCCAGACCATCGCCGAGATGAGCGAGATCACCGCCGGCATTTCCTCGTCCATCGAGCAGCAGGGCGAGGCGACCCGCGAGATCGCCCGCAACATCCAGTCGGTTGCGGCCGGTTCGAACGAGATCAACGCCAATATCGGCAGCGTTACCTCGGCCGCGGAAGCGACCGGCACGGCGGCAACCGACGTGCTCACCAACGCGCGCGAGCTGGACAGCCAGTCCGGCGCGCTGCGCAGCGCGGTGGACGGCTTCCTCGCCAAGGTGCGCGCGGCGTAAATTCTTGTGTTGAATTCGTAGGGTGGGCAAAGACGCGAAAGCGTCGTGCCCACCTTTTCTCTTTTTTCGATGAGATGTTGGTGGGCACGCTACGCTTTGCCCACCCTACGAGATCTCACTGCTTCTCGATCTTCGCGTTGGTGATCAGCTTCTCCCACAGCACCAGCTGATCGTTCACGAAGGTGCCGAGCTCTTCCGGCGTGCCGGAGAACGCGTCCATGCCGAGTGTGGCGAGCTTGGCCTTGATTTCCGGCTTCTCGACGATCTTGCGGATCTCGGCGTTGAGCCGCGTCACGATTTCCTTCGGCATGCCCGCCGGGCCGAAATAGCCCTGCCAGGACGAGATGTCGAAATCGGGCACGCCGGCCTCCTGCATCGAGGGCAGGTTCGGCACCAGCGGCGAGCGATCCCTGGTCGTGACCGCGAGCGCGCGAAGCGCGTTGCCGTTGACGTGGGGAAGCCCGGTCAGGATGTCCACGAACATCATCGAGACGCGGCCGCCCATGACGTCGTTGAGGGCCGGGGGCGAACTCTTGTAGGGCACGTGCAACAGGTCGAGTCCGGCATTGTGCGCAAAGGTCGCACCCGACACGATCGCCGAGGACGAGCCCGAGGCGTAGCTCAGCTTGCCCGGATTGGCTTTGCCGTAGGCGACCAACTCTGCGACGGTCTTGGCCGGCACTTCCGGGTTGATGACCAGCATGAAGGGCAGATCGCCGGTGCGGGCGATCGGGGTGAAATCCTTCACCGGATCGTAGGTTAGGCTCTTGAGCAGATAAGGATTGGCCGAATGCGTCGTGTTTGTCGTCACCAGCAGCGTGTAGCCGTCAGGCGCAGCGCGCGCGACATAGGTCGCGGCGATCATGCCGTTGGCGCCCGCCTTGTTCTCGATCACGATGCCGACCCCGAGTGCCTGCGACAGATGTTGCGAGATCAGCCGCGTGGTGGTGTCGGTGCCGCTGCCCGCCGCGAACGGCAGCACCAGCGTAATATTCTTACTGGGATAATTGTCGGCCTGCGCACTAGTTGCGGCGGCAAGACACAGCGCGGCCGCGCCGGCGGCGCGCAGGGTTCGGATGAGTGATGACAGCATGTCCAGACGTTCCCTCTTTTTCGTTGGCGGGGAACCTAGCTTCTCCACGCTGAAATCGGAAGACGGGAGTTTGTCGTCCGCGTCGCGGAATTATTTCACCGCGGAGCCCTGTCGTGACGCGATCACGACGCCGGCGAGCACCAGCGCGTAGCCGATCAGGTGGAACGGCTGCAGCTTCTCGCCGAGCAGCAGGATCGCCATCGCCGAGCCGAACACCGGCACTAGATGGAAAAACGGCGCGGCCCGGTTCGGGCCGATCAGCGCCACGCCGCGGTTGAAGAAGAGATAGGCGAGTGTCGAAGGGAAGATCAGGATGTAGCCGAGCGTCGCCAGCGTCACCGTGTCGAACTGCAGGACGCTGCCGCTCCACGCTTCCCAGATCGCCGTCGGCAGCAGCATCATTGCGCCACAGCAGGTGGTGAAGGACAGGAAGGAGAGCTGATGAACCTTCGGCCGGCGCGGGATGAAGGCGGAGTAGATCCCGAACGCCACCAGCGAGGAGGCGAACATGATGTCGCCCCGGTTGAAGCTGATGCTCGCGAGCGCCGCGAAATCGCCGTGCAGGATGATGACGAGCACGCCGAGAAGCGAGATCGCGATGCCGGCAAGCTGCGCGCCGGTCAGCCGCACGCCGAACAGCACCAGCGACCACAGCGCCACGAACAGCGGCCCGGCCGACTGGATCAGCAGCGCGTTCAGCGCCTCGGTGTATTGCAGCGCCCAGTACGAGATCGCATTGTTGAAGGCAAAGCCCACCAGCGACAGGAACAGCATCAGCGGCAGGCTCTTGCGCAAGGCGCGCCAGTCACGCTTCAGATGCGGCCAGGAGAACGGCAGCAGGATCAGGAACACGCCAAACCAGCGGATCGTGGTCACCGTCAGCGGCGGCACATGCGCGCCGACATGGCGCGCGAGCACGATGTTGCCGGCCCAGAACAGCGAGCTCAGGCTGAGCAGCAAATATGGCTGATTGTTGAGCCAGCTGGCGGGATTCGAGGCCGGTGGCGCGGGCGAAGCGGTCGTCATTGGCGTTGGGTACAACCTTGCGCCGGATTCCGGTCGTGACACAAGTCACGCCGCCGCAATGCTACAATGCAGGTATGACCCGGGGAGGCGCCAATGGCGGTCAATATGTTGAACATAGCGGGCCTGGAAGGGCTCGACCAGCATGCGCCGGTGGTGATGCTGAACCTGATGCGTTTCCACGATCGCTCGCGCGACGGCGACGGTTCGGGCTGGGACGCATATCTTCGTTACAGTGCGATCACGGTGCCCATGATCAAGGCACGCGGCGGCACGCTGCTCTGGACCGGCGAGGCGAAAGCGATCGCGCTCGGCCCGCACGACGGCAACGACTGGGACTTTGTCGCACTCGTCCATTATCCGTCGCTGGCGGCCTTTCTCGACATGATGACATCGGAGGCCTACGAGCGTGAGGCCGACCCGCATCGCGTCAACGGCTGCGCCGAGCATGTGATCATCGCGACCAGCGAAGCTTACAGCAAGTTCAGGGCGAAGTAGCGCGAACTTGATTACCCTACCCTGGAGGGGGAGGGTCGGCACGTGATCGAGCGAAGCGAGAGTGCGTGACGGGGTGGGGTGATCTCTCCACACGGGCACTGTTCGTCGAGGAGAGACCGTCACCCCACCCCGCTCGCACTTCGTGCGATCGACCCTCCCCTCCGGGGGAGGGTGAACGCTCATCTGCGTGCTTGGATCGAAGCGTGCCTAGCTCGCCTGCTTCTTTGACGCCACGAACACGCCCGACAGCACCAGCGCGAAACCGATCAAATGGAACGCCTGCGGGTGTTCGCCCAGAAACGCCATCGCCATGATCGAGCCGAACACCGGCACGACGTGGAAGAACGGCGCGGCGCGGTTGGCGCCGATCAGGCGCACGCCGCGGTTGAAGCAGAGATAGGCGAGCGTCGAGGGGAAGACGGCGACGTAGAACAGCGTCAGCAGGTTCGGCCCGTCGAGCTTCATCAGCGGGCGCGCGGACAATTCCCAGATCTCCAGCGGGATGAGGCAGGCGGCGCCGGCGCCGAAGGTGAAGGCGAGGAACGACAGGCCGTGCATCGGCGGCCGCTTCAGGGTCAGCACCGAATACAGCGCGAAGATGATCAGCGCGACGATGAAGATGAGGTCGCCCTTGTTGAACGCGATGTTCGACAGCGTGGTGAAATCGCCGTGCAGCAGGATGGTCAGCACGCCGCACATCGACAGCGCCACGCCGAAGGCCTGCGCCGCGGTGAGCCTGATGCCGAGGATGGCCAGCGACCACAGCGCCACGACCAGCGGCGCGGCCGACTGCAGCAGCAGCGTGTTGAGCGCCTGCGTATGCTCCAGCGCCCAGTATTGCAGCGTGTTGAAGGCGCCGATACCGGTGATCGACAGCACGATCATCAGGCCGAGCCTGCTGCGGATCGCGGGCCAGTCCCGGGCGAGGTGCTTCCAGGCGAACGGCAGCACCAGCAGGAAGGCGAAGGTCCAGCGCAGGAACGACAGCGTCACCGGCGGGATGTGGCCGGCGGCGAGCCGCCCGACAATGGCATTGCCGGCCCAGCACAGCGCGGTGATGCTGAGCAGCAGATAAGGCTGGTTGGCGATCCAGTGGTGGCCGGATGAATCGGCGCTTGTGCTCTGGCCGGTGGCGGACATTTTGATTGTTATGGCCCCGCGTCGATAGCGCCGAGACCCCGGCCCGGTGCAATCCGGGCCGGCTGAAAGCCCGGCCCGCCCAAAGACACGGAAATGCGCCCGATATCAATGGTGCGAGGCGCATCGCGACCATGCGCAGTGATACGGCCGGAACCTGGTTCAATCCTTTCCTCCGGTGCGGATCGCAAACGGCTTCAGCAGCTCTGCGCAGGCGAGATAGACGACGACGAGAAGCGCGATGCCGGCCATCATGAGCGGAGGCGGCGTGACGAAGCCGAACCAGGCACCGACCGGCGTGAACGGCACCACCATCGCGACCAGCAGGGCGACCAGCGAGGAGGCGGACAGCAGCGGATCCGGCCAGTTGCGCCACGGTCGCCCATTGGTTCGGATGATGAAGATGACCAGGATTTGGGTCGCCATGGATTCGATGAACCAGGCGGTGCGGAATTCTTCCGGCGAGGCCTTGAACAGATAGAGCAGCGCGCCAAAGGTCAGGAAGTCGAACACCGACGACAGCGGCCCCATGATCGCGGCGAAGCGCGCAAGCCGCCTCATGCTCCACACCTGCGGCTGCGCGGTTGCGGCGGGTGAGACCTGGTCGAAGGGAATGCCGAGCTCGGAAAGGTCGTAGAGCAGATTGTTGAGCAGGATCTGCGTCGGCAGCATCGGCAGGAACGGCAGCGCGATGGAGGCGATCGCCATCGACAGCATGTTGCCGAAATTCGAGCTTGCGCCCATGCGGACATATTTGAGGATGTTCGCGAAGGTGCGCCGGCCTTCTTCGACGCCGTCGGCGACGACTTCGAGGTCGGAGGCGAGCAGGATGATGTCAGCGGCGGCCTGCGCCACGCCGGTCGCGCCGTCGACCGACAGGCCGATATCGGCGACCTTCAGCGCCGGCGCGTCGTTGATGCCGTCACCGAGAAAGCCGACCACCGCGCCGCTTGCCTGCAGCGCCTTCACGATGCGGGATTTCTGGTCGGGTGCCAGCCGGCCGTAAGCGTCGGTCGATTGCACCTGTACGGCCAGCGCTTCATCGCTGAGTTCGGCGATGTCGGCGCCCGACAGCACGCGGTCGGCGTTCAGTCCGACCAGGCCGGCGAGCCGCTTCACCACCACGGGATCGTCGCCCGACAGGATCTTCAGCGTGACGCCGCTCGCCGCGAGCCGGGCGATGGCGGCCGCGGCCGTCGGCTTCGGCGGGTCGGCGAAGGCGCAAAGGCCCTCGAAGACGAGATCGGTCTCGTCCTCGGTTTCGACCTCGCGCGTTGCGCCAGTCCAGAGGCGCGAAGCGACGGCGACGCAGCGCAGGCCCTCTGCCGCGAGCTGATGCACGCGCGTCATTGCGGCGGCGCGCGCGCTCTCGTCCATTGTGCACAATGCGAGCACGGCTTCCGGCGCGCCCTTGACGATGAGCAGCGCGCCTTCGGGACCGGTCGCGAGCACTGATCCCAGTCGCCGCGAAAAGTCGAACGCCTGCCGGCCAGCCAGCGTCCAGCCCTGCGCGGCATTGGACTGGCCGGCAACCAGCGCCGCATCGAGCGAGCCGCGGTCGCCGCCGAGCTCTGCGGCGATGGCGCCGAGCCGCGCGGCGCGGGCATCGTTCTTGCCATCGGCATCGAGGCTTTTTGCCAGCGTGATCTCGGCCGAGGTCAGCGTGCCCGTCTTGTCCGTGCACAGGACGGTCATGGCGCCGAGGTCGTGGATCGCGGCGAGGCGCTTGACGATCACCTTGCGGCCGGCCATGCGCAGCGCGCCGCGCGACAGCGTCACCGTGGTGATCATCGGCAGCAGTTCCGGGGTCAGCCCGACCGCGAGCGCGACCGAGAACAGCAGCGAGTCCATCACCGGACGGCCGAACACGACGCGGACGGTGAGCACGACCAGCACCAGCGCCAGCGTGGCGCGCGCGATCACGAGGCCGAATTCGCGCAGGTCGCGTTCGAACGGCGAGGGCACCTGCGCTTCGCCAAGCGCGGATGCGGCCGTTCCGAACACTGTGTCGCGGCCGGTCCTGACCACGAGCGCGATGGCCTCACCGGTCTGCGCCACGGCGCCGCGGAACAGTGCATTCGATCTATCGTCGGGGTCGGTGACCGCGCCGGCGCGCTTTTGCACCGGATAGGGCTCGCCGGTCAGCGCCGCCTCGCCGGCGGTGAATGCCGTGCTCTGAAGGATCAGCGCATCCGCCGGAATGATGTCGCCGGCGCGAACGCGCAGAATATCGCCGGGCACGACGTGATCGACGTCGATCTCGCGGAAAGTGCCGTCGCGCTTGACCTCGGCCTTCAGCGCCACCGAGCGGCGGAGGACTTCCGCGGCGCGGATCGCGTGGCCTTCCTGGATGGTGTCCAGCCCGATCGAGAGCGTCAGGATCAGGACGATGATGAGTCCGCCGATCTCGTCGCCGGTGAGCATCGAGACGATGCCGGCAACGAGAAGGATCAGCGATAGCGGCTCCAGCAGCCGGCGCAGGATCGCGCGCATCGCACCTTCGATGCGCGGCGCCGCATCGCTGTTCGGCCCGTAACGATCGAGCCGCCCGGCGGCCTCGCTCGCGGTCAGACCTTGCAGTCCGGACCCGATCTGGGTGCCGAGATCGGCGGGGGAAAGACGCCAAAAGTTGTCTCGGGCGGCGTGCGTCGGATCATCGGCCACAGCCTGCTCCTGAAATTGTCATGCGAGGGGACATGGTGAGGGACGATCGAATATGACGGGCAGTCAACGCTGTGATGGCCTTCTCTCAATCCATCAATTCGGCGATCGGGGATTGAGCCATATCAATCGCTCCACCCGCCAGCGCGCTAGCCTGTCCAGACCTGCATAAACAAGGAGCAGACTCATGGTTGCAAGCATCCGGGTCGCGCTGGCCGCATCCATCGCATTGATCGCCACAGTGCAGTTCACCGCCGCGACGGCGCAGCCCTCTGGCGGCGGTGCCTTCATGGGACCCGGCATGATGGGCTCCGGGATGATGGGAGGCATGATGGGCCGCCATGGCTTCGGCGCGATGTGCAATCCCGGAATGGCGGGTTTCGCCGAATGGCGCGCCGACCGGCTGGTGGACAAGATCAAGCTGACCGATGCGCAGCGCGCCAAGTTCGACGAGTTCAAGGCGGCTGCCGTGAAGTCGAGCGAGACCATGCGCAGCGCCTGCGTGGCCGACGTGCCCAAGACCATCGTCGGGCGCGCCGAGGCGATGGAAAAGCGCATGGACACGATGCTGCAGGCGATCAAGACCATGCGGCCCGCATTGGAGGCGTTCTACGCGACCTTGACCGATGAGCAGAAGACCAAGCTGGATTCGACCCAGGGTCCAGGTCAGGGCCACGGTTTCTGGCGCTGGCGCGACAATTGGTGAGCGCAGCAAGCCGGCGGCGCGATCCGCGTGGGCGTTGTCATGATCGAGCAAGCAATGGTCCTGCCGAACAAGAGCCGGTTTTCCCTGGCGGCTTTGTGGTCGGGATTTCTCAGTCACAAATGGTTCGTTCTCGCGGTCGTCGTCTTGCTCGGTCTCGGGGGCTGGCAAAGCGCGCGGACGATCCTCGGGGCCGCCGTCGTGGTCGATCAGGTCAAGCGCGGTCACCTGATCGAGACTGTGGTGGCGAGCGGCCATGTCGAGACGCCGTTCCGGGTGGAGATCGGCAGCCAGCTCACCGGCACGGTTCAGGAGGTGCTGGTGCAGCAAGGCGAGAAGGTCACCAAGGGGCAACCGCTGATCTCGCTGGAATCGCGCGAGCTGAAAGCGAGCGTGGTGCAGGCGCAAGGCGCGGTGGCCCAGGCCGAAGCGCGCATCAGGCAGATCGAGGAATTGACGCGGCCCTCGGCTGACGAGGCGTTGACGCAGGCCAAGGCGACGCTGCTCAACGCCCAGCAGACCTACGACCGCACGGCGCAGCTCGAACACAATGGCTATGCGACGCGCGCGGCGCTCGACGATGCGCAGAAGACGCTCGATGTCGCCCGTGCCCAGATGCGCTCGGCGCAGTTTCAGGTCTACACGGCAAGCCCGGGCGGCAGCGACTATGTTATGGCCCAGACCCTGCTCAACCAGGCCCGCGCCAATCTCGACACCGCCGAATCCCGCCTCAATTACGCGACGATCGCCGCGCCCCGCGACGGCGTCCTGATCACACGCAGCGTCGAACGTGGCACCGTGGTGCAGCCGGGCAAGGCGCTGCTGGTGCTCGCGCCGGCCGGCGACTCGCAACTCGTACTGCAGATCGACGAGCGCAATCTCGGCAAGATCGCGCTCGGGCAGAAGGCGCTCGCGTCGGCGGACGCCTATCCGGATCGGCGCTTTCCCGCCACCATCACCTACATCAATCCGGGCGTCGACATCTCCCGCGCCTCGGTCGAGGTGAAGCTGACGGTCGCCGATCCCCCGGACTATCTGCGCCAGGATATGACCGTGTCGGTCGATATCGAGGTCGCCGCAAAGGAGGATGCGCTGGTCCTGCCGTTGCGCTCGGTGCACGACGCCTTGTCGGGCGCCCCCTGGGTGCTCGGCATCAAGGATGGCCGCGCCAGCCAGCGACCGGTGAAGATCGGCCTGCGCGGCAACAGCCATGTCGAAATCACCGACGGCCTCGCCGCCGGCGACGTCGCGATCCCGCAGAGTTCGGGCGTTCTGACCGGCCAGCGTGTGCGGCCCGTGCTGCCATGAACCGCTGGCTGCCGTTCGAATGGACCATGGCGGTACGTTTCCTGCGCGAGGGCCGGCTGCAGACCATCTTCATCATCGGCGGCATTTCGATCGGTGTCGCCGTCATCGTCTTCATGTCGGCGATGCTCGCGGGGCTCCAGGCGAACTTCATCAAGCGCGTGCTGACCTCGCAGCCGCAGATCCAGTTGCTCGCGCCCGATCAGATCGCGCGTCCGCTGCGCCACGGCGCGGGCGAGATCGAGGACGCGGTGGTGCAGCGTCCGAGCCAGCGGGTGATCTCGATTGATCAATGGCCGAAGATCAGGGCCCAGATGCAGGCGATGCCCGAGGTGGTCGCGGTGTCACCGACGATCCTCGGCTCGGTGCTCGTGGTGCGCGGCGACGCCAGCCGTTCCGTCACGCTGTCCGGCGTCGAACCGGACTCCTATTTCAAGATCGTCAAGGTGCCGGACTATATTGTCGCCGGAGAGCCGCGCCTGACCAGCGAGGACATCATCATCGGTATCGAGCTGGCCAAGGATCTCGGCGCCACCGTCGGCGACAAGCTCAACGTCCGCGCTGCCTCCGGCGCAACCCGCGTTCTCACCATCTCCGGCCTCGTCGACCTCGGCAACAAGGGGGTCAACCAGCGCATTTGCTATGCCGCGCTGCGCACGGCCCAATCGCTGCTCGGCATGATCGGCGGTGTCACCACCATCGATATGACGGTCACTGACATCTACGCGGCCGAGGCGATCGCCCAGCGCATCCAGGCCGCCAACGTGGTCGAGGCCGACAGCTGGATCAAGACCAATGCGCAGTTCTTCTCCGCGGTGCAGGCCCAGCAGAACACCAACACCCTGATCCGCCTGTTCGTCGGCCTGTCCGTCGCGTTCGGAATAGCGGCCGTTCTGGTCGTCTCGGTGATCCAGCGCTCCAAGGACATCGGCATCCTGCGCGCGATGGGCACCTCGCGCGGCCAGATCCTGCGCGTGTTCCTGGTGCAAGGCGGCCTGCTTGCCTTCGTCGGCTCGCTGGTCGGGGCGGGGATGGGCGCCTTCGCGCTGGTCTATTGGCATTCGCTGGCACGCCAGGCCGACGGCACCGAGTTGTTTCCGTTGATCCTGGAGCGAAGCCTGTTCGTCTACACCGCCATGCTTGCCACCGTCACCGGCCTCCTGGCCGCGATGGCGCCTGCGGTCCGCGCCGCGAAACTGGACCCGGTGGTGGCAATCCGTGGCTAGCGAAATTCTCCGACTCGAGAACGTGTGCAAAGCCTACAATGTCGGCCTGCCGACCGAGACCGAAGTCCTGCACGACATCGACCTCAAGCTCGACCACGGCGAGTTTCTGGCGCTGATGGGACCATCCGGCTCCGGCAAGAGCACGCTGCTCAACATCGTCGGCCTGCTCGACCGGCCGACCTCCGGCCGTCTCCTGATCAAGGGGCAGGACACGGCCGCGCTCGGCGACGCCGAAATCACCCGCCTGCGCGGCCATACCATCGGCTTCGTCTTCCAGTATCACCTCCTGATCTCCGCCTTCACCGCGCGGGAGAACGTCATGATGCCGATGCTGGCTGATCGCGGCTTTCCCAGTGCGGAGATCGAGGCGCGGGCGAACCATCTGCTGGGGCAGGTCGGGCTGGAGAAATTCGCCGGCAACCTCGCCAACAACATGTCGGGCGGTCAGCAGCAGCGGGTGGCAGTGGCGCGCGCGCTGGCGATGAATCCCGATCTCGTGCTGGCTGACGAGCCGACCGGCAATCTCGACACCAAGTCGGCCGACGCCGTGTTCGAGCTGATGCGGCAGGTCAACCGCGACAGCGGCACGAGCTTTCTGCTGGTGACCCACAACATGGACCTCGCGCGGCGCTGCGACCGTATCATCGAGGTGGTCGACGGCCGCATCCGGGCTTGAGGCCGTGGAGCCGGCCCACGGGGCAGATTTTTAGGGGATATCAAAGGCTTGGATCGCGCTTTGGGCCCGAAAAAAGCCCCGTTCTTGCTTGCCTAGAGAGGCTGCTTCCTTTATCCGGTGGGACCGCCTCGCGTGCGAACGGCCTTTGGCCGGGAATTGGGCTGGGCACAGGTATGATCCCGGGAAAGTGGGTCCCGGTTTTCCGTTTGGATCATGCCACTTACAGAGAATTCTTCGAAGGATTACCCGCGAATGGCCAATGTTGTCGTCGTCGGCGCCCAGTGGGGCGACGAAGGAAAGGGCAAGATCGTCGACTGGTTGTCGGAGCAGGCGGACATCGTCGCCCGCTTCCAGGGCGGCCATAACGCCGGCCACACGCTGGTCATCAACGGCGAGACCTACAAGCTCGCGCTGTTGCCCTCGGGCGTGCTGCGTCCGTCGAAACTGGCGGTGATCGGCAACGGCGTGGTGTTCGACCCGCAGGCCTTCCTCGACGAGGTGGCCAAGCTGCGCGGGCAGGGCGTTGCGGTCGGCCCGGAGAATCTGCGCGTCGCGGAGAACGTCACCCTGATCCTGCCGCTGCATCGTGAACTCGACGCCTTGCGCGAGTCCTCCAATTCCGCGACTGCGATCGGCACCACCCGCCGCGGCATCGGGCCGGCTTACGAGGACAAGGTGGGCCGCCGCGCGATCCGCCTGATGGACCTCGCCGACCTCGACACGCTTCCGCACAAGATCGACCGGCTTCTTGCGCACCACAATGCGCTGCGCCGCGGCCTGAACCTGCCGGAGTTCGACGGCAAGGAGATCCTGGCCGAACTGACCGCGTTCGCGCCGCAGCTGCTGCCTTACGCCGAGACGGTGTGGCGCCTGCTGGACAGCGAGCGGCGCGCGGGCAAGCGGATACTGTTCGAAGGCGCGCAGGGCGCGCTGCTCGACGTCGACCACGGCACCTATCCCTACGTCACCTCGTCCAACACGGTGGCGGCGCAGGCCGCGACCGGAACGGGCATCGGTCCGGGCGGGGTCGGTTACGTGCTCGGCATCTGCAAGGCCTATACGACCCGCGTCGGTCAGGGGCCGTTCCCGACCGAACTGCTGAACGAGATCGGCGAGGAGATCGGCCGTCGCGGCCGCGAGTTCGGGGTCAACACCGGACGCAAGCGCCGCTGCGGCTGGTTTGATGCCGTGCTGGTCCGCCAGACCGTGCGGACCTGCGGCATCAACGGGCTGGCGCTGACCAAGCTCGACATTCTCGACGGCTTCGAGTCGATCGAGGTCTGCGTCGGCTACAAGCTCGACGGCAAGGAGATCGATTATTTCCCGGCCGGCGAGGGCGCGCAGGCCCGGGTCGAGCCGATCTGGGAGACCATCGAGGGCTGGAAGGAGCCGACCGCCGGCGCGCGGTCCTGGGCCGACCTGCCCGCCCAGGCCATCAAATATGTCCGCCGCATCGAGGAATTGGTGGGGTGCCCGGTCGCCCTGCTTTCCACCAGCCCCGAACGCGAGGATACTATCCTGGTGCAAAATCCGTTTGAGGCTTAACGATCTCTTACCAGGCCGCGGATATAGTTGAGTTGAAATGGCTGATTACTATCCGCTGATCGCCCGCGCTATTGCCGCCCTGGACCCCAATGCTCCCGGCGAAAGCCGTCGCGCGCTCTATGAGCGGGCGCG
Organism: Bradyrhizobium sp. A5; assembly: GCF_042076515.1. Taxonomy (NCBI): domain Bacteria; kingdom Pseudomonadati; phylum Pseudomonadota; class Alphaproteobacteria; order Hyphomicrobiales; family Nitrobacteraceae; genus Bradyrhizobium; species Bradyrhizobium sp. A5. Next base: position 1,188,141 of record NZ_CP148990.1, read on the forward strand.
CACGGCCCTGATCGCGCAGCTCCGCGGCGTTCAGCCACCGCTTTCCGAATCCGAGATCACCCGGGAACGGCTGTCGCTGGAAGAGGCTGTCCGCAAGGTCGAGTCAGAGGCTGCCCAGCGCGCCCGCGAGGCTTCGCGCCCCGGCGCCCCCCGCAGCGGCGGCAGCGGCAGCGGCGATGCCTTCCGCCGCGCCAGCACCCGCGCCACCGAGGGCGGCCCGCCCGCATCCCAGCCGGCTGCTCCGCCGCGCGCGCGTCCGGCGCCGCCGCCGCCCCGTGCCGACCGACCGTCCTTCAACGTCGACGACCAGGGCGACGCCCCGCGTTCGCCGCGGGCTCCCCGTTTTGACGCCCCGCGCCAGCCGGGCCCGTCCGCTCCGCCGATGCCGGAGCCGCCACCTGCGCCGCCGTCCGGACGTGATCGCCAAGGTGATCGTCAAGGCGGCCGCCGTCCGCCTGACGTCGGCGCACCGCCATCGCTGCCACCGGCCCCAGGCGTGCGCGGTTTCCGTGACATCACCGCCGACGTCAACGATCTCGGCGGCGCCGCCGCGCAGGCCAACCGGGCCGCGCGCCGCACCTACGCTAACGTGCCCTCGCCCTCGCCGGAGTTCGACCGGCTGGAGCCGAGCTTGGAAAACCGGGCGGGCGAGCAGGACGCGCCCTATTCCTACGACGAGTCGATCGAGGAGGCCGAGCGTTACGCGCCGCAGCAGCCCTCGCCGCGTCCGCGCATCGCGCCCGAGCGCGACACCAAAAAGAAGCGCGCGCGCACCGGCTCGGTCTTCCCGTTCAAGAGCGCGATCGCCGTCGGCATCGTGCTGATCCTCGTCGGCGTCGGCATTCTCTGGGGCAAGCCGCTGGTGCAGACCGTGAGCGGCCTGTTCAAGTCCTCGCCCACCCAGGTGGTGGAGGCGCCGAAGGATCCGGCCCAGCCGCAAAGCAAGCCCAAGATTCCCGATCGCGTCGGCCAACCTTCGGCCAGCGACCAGCCGGTCGCGCCGGTGGCGCAGAAGGTCGTGCTCTATGACGAGGATCCGTCCGATCCCAAGGGCAAGCAATATGTCGGCTCGGTGGTGTGGCGGCTCGAGCCGATCAAGGCGTCGGGCAACCAGAAAGCCGACGTCGCCGTGCGCGCCGACATCGAGATCCCCGACCGCAAGTTCAAGATGACGATGTCGTTCCGCCGCAATACCGACTCGTCATTGCCGGCGAGCCATACCGCGGAATTGACCTTCATCCTGCCGCCGGATTTTCCGGGCGGCAGCGTCTCCAACGTGCCGGGCATCCTGATGAAGTCGAACGAGCAGGCGCGCGGCACGCCGCTCGCGGGCCTCGCGGTCAAGGTCACCGACGGCTTCTTCCTGGTCGGCCTCTCCAACGTCGATGCCGACCGTACCCGCAACGTGCAGCTCCTGAAGGAGCGCTCCTGGTTCGACGTGCCGCTGGTTTATGCCAACCAGCGCCGCGCCATTATCGCCATCGAGAAAGGCGCCCCCGGCGAGCGCGCCTTCAACGACGCCTTCGCGCAGTGGGGCGATTGAGGCGCTCTCTGACGTCGCAAATGCGTCCTACCGCGCCGCCGCTTCCCGCTTGCGCGATGCCGTGGCGGCTGCGTGCTCGCGATCCATTACGGCGCGGCAGCCGGGGCTGACCTCCGCCTTCTTCTGCACCATGCAAGCCTTGATTCGCGGGATGTCGGGAATTTCACTCGCGCACAGCCGCATCGCATCGCCCGTGCACATCTGCTGCGCTTCGGACGAGAAGGCGAGGCTGGGCGATGTCTGGAGTACGATCGCGGTGGTGGCGAGGGCGAACAGCGAAGCGATGGTCTGGTAGCGTGTCATGAGAAATGCGTCCCCGGAGTTCCGTGGATTGAACCACTTGGTTTTGGGGCGCCGCACGCGGCTTGATCTGCCGCATGTCACAGCCTTCACGCCGGGACCCGATCCCGCATGTGGTCGCTCGATCTCTCGTGATGTTCGAATCGAAAAGTGCTGCGCCGCCCGGACGAAGTATGCGTCATTGTCAAAGAGCTGCAATGGGCGGCGCAAAGGAATTTGCAATTGTTGCGTGTTCGTCACGCAACGCCGTGACGGCTCACATGCCAAACTGACTTACATGCCATGGCTTGCGAACACCTTGCTGCACGACTTCGACAGCTTGGCGCGGTTTCCCATCAGGCACGACTGCACGGCGCCGTCATTGCCAAGGTCCTTGCGGCACAGCCGCGACGCGTCGCGCGAGCAGGCCGTTTGCTCCTGTTTTGTACCCATATGGCCTTGCGCGAAAGTGGATACGGTCGAAAGGCCGGTGGCGGCCGTCAAAGTGATCGTCGCGAGAAGCAAGGCTGTACAACGCATCATGGGGTCCAATCGTGCTGATACAAGTGAGATTTCGCAGTCCGTAACGAACGCGTCGATTTGCCAGACGTTCCCGAAACGGCAGGGCCCAGCGACCCCACGGAACCCGCTATCCAAGCTTCCCGCCGCGCTGCTATAAATATCGCGAAGTGTGAGGGTGCTTGATGAAACGCTATCTGGTGTTTGCGCTGGTCGGCCCGTTCGTGGGCGGGTTCCTGCTGCTGCTGACGACGACCTACCAGTCCGGCTATTGGGCCCAGACCAGTGTCGGCGAGGTCGGCAAGCTGTTCGCGGTGTTCTTCAAGACCCTGCAATACAGCTATCTGTTCGGCTTCCTGCCGTCGCTGATGATTGGGGCGGTGGACGACATCCTGATCCACGTCAGGCGGATCGGCCCGGTGCTGCGGATGCTCCTGGTCGGCCTGTTCGCCTTCGTGCTGGCCTCGCTGACCTACAGCTCGCGCGGGCCGGATTCCGGCGCGGTTCAGTTCATCCTGTACGGCCTGGTCGGGTTCGTGCCGTCGGTGATTTCGTCCTGGCTCGTGCATAGATATGTCGAGGAGCCGCAAACCGCGGCGGCTCCGACCTGAGCACGCGACGTTCGGGCGCGGGCAGCAACTTCCGCCGCGCTGGCGCGTTCTCCGGAGACCATGACCATGTCCGACGACGACATCCTCGCTCCGCGCAAATCCCGTTCCGGGGAGCGTTCGGGCGCGACCTTTTCAGGCGGCAGGGCGCGCGGGCCGATCATCGACCAGGACGGCCATGCAGTTCGTCCCGAAGCGATCCGCCCCGAAACGCTGGAGCAGGGGTTTCGGGAATTTCGCTTTGAGTTCGGGCAAGGCAATCCGTTCGGCAATCTGACGCGGGAGCAGCGGATCGCGCGGATCGAGGCGATCGCAAAACTGCTCGACGTCGCCTTCGTCGTGCCCGGCACCAACATCCGCTACGGCATCGACGGGCTGATCGGATTGATCCCCGTGGTCGGCGACATCATCACCACCGCGATCTCGCTGTGGCTGGTGCGCGAGGCCCGCGCGCTGGGCGCGCCCTGGTACATCACCGCGCGCATGCTTGGCAATGTCGCGGTCGACGGCGTGGTCGGCATCGTGCCGTTCGCCGGCGACGCCTTCGACGTCATGTTCCGCGCCAACATGCGCAACGTTCGCCTGCTGCGCCGCTGGCTCGACAAGCAGCCGCGCCAGTAGGAGCCGGGGCCTCTTCCTTCGCCTCTCCCCGCCTGCGGGGAGAGGCCGGAATTCGCGCAAAGCGCGGATTCCGGGTGAGGGGGGTCTCCGCGAATCCGACTGCGACCGTCCCTGCGGAGACTCCCCCTCACCCCGCCCCTCTCAGCGCGAGCGAAGCTCGTCGCGGCCCCGCGAGCGGGGCGAGGGAGAAGACCCCTCACAACGCGAAAAGCGCGACGGCCGTTCGGCCATCGCGCTTTCAGCACACATCGAATGTTTGCGAAAAAGCTTACGCCGCGTCGGCGTCGGTCTCCGCGGCCACCGGCTCGGGCTTGCGGTGACGCTCCAGCGGGAACGCTTCGCTCTCATACAGCGAACGGATGCCGTTCTGGTCGAAGCGCGCTTCCTCGACCTGGAGATAGGCGCCGTTCAGCGAATCCGTCGGCAACTGCTCCATCGCGAACTGCACGGCTTCGGCCGCAGTGCCGAAGCGGCGATAGGTGAACCCTGCGCGCTTCTTCTTGCGGATCGCAGCGGGGAAGAGTTCGGCGGAAGTGTTGAAGTTGAACGGACGCAGTGGACGCATGGTCAAAGACCTCGTGATCTTCTCTGGGGCTTTAAGCGCGTGGGGTTTGGGGCGGCAGGATGGGCTCGCCGCACATGTCATTTTCGTCCTCTAATATAGGCCGTTTTGACAAAAATGCGACCCCTGCGATGGGAGATGATGAATCCACGCATGGCAGGTCCGCAGGCGCTGTAAACCTAATTAATTCAATGGGTTGGTTGGTTTACAGCTTGCCGAGGAGCAGCAGTACGACCAGCACCACCAGCACGACGCCGCCGATCCCCATGCCGGAATGGCCCATGCCGTAGCCGTAGCCGCCGAACCGGCCGGACATGCCGCCCACGAGATAGATGATCACCAGGATGATCAGGATGGTCCCAAGCGTCATGGCATCCTCCCTGACGGTCGCCGGACTGCGCTCATCGGCCGCACCGCTGGAAGAGAAAAGCACATCGGGCCGCTGGGTTCCATGCCGGAACCCAGCGGCCCGCAATATTATTTCGGCTCGAGCTTCAGCGCCGCCGAGTTGATGCAGTAGCGCAGGCCGGTCGGCCCCGGACCGTCGGGGAAGACATGGCCGAGATGGCCGCTGCACTTGGAGCAGAGCACCTCGGTGCGGACCATGCCGTGGCTCGCATCGTGCTCCTCGTCGACATGGCTCTCGACGGCGGGCTGGGTGAAGCTCGGCCAGCCGCAGCCGGAATCGAACTTGGCGTCGGACTCGAACAGCACGTTGCCGCAGCCGGCGCAGACATAGGTGCCGGGGCGGTGGTCGTGCTCGTATTCGCCCGAGAAGGGACGCTCGGTCGCCTTCTCGCGCAGCACCGCGTACTGCATCGGCGACAATTCGCGCCGCCACTGCTCTTCGCTCTTGATGACCTTGTCCTCGGTGATCTCAGTCTTGGTGTCGGGCATGGGTCTCCCGTTCGTTTGGTGATGTCAGTTGGTGGCCTTGCTAGCACTGACCAGCGTCGGCTTCTCGATGTAGTTATCCGCGAACAGCTTTTTGAGGTTCTCGACCTTCGGGATGTCGTTATAGGCGATGTAGGGCTGGTTCGGGTGCAGCGTCAGATAGTCCTGATGATAGGTCTCGGCCGGGTAGAACGCCTCCAGCGCGCCGACCTTGGTCACGATCGGCTTGCTGAACACCTTGGCGCCGTTGAGCTGGGCGATATAGGCCTCGGCCACCTTCTTCTGCTCGTCGGAGGTGGTGAAGATCGCCGAGCGATATTGCGTGCCGCTGTCGGGGCCCTGGCGGTTGAGCTGGGTCGGGTCGTGCGCGACCGAGAAGTAGATCTGGAGGATCTTGCCGTAGGAGATCTTCTTCGGGTCGTACTTGATCTCGACCGACTCGGCATGGCCAGTCCGGCCGCTCGAGACGGTTTGGTAGTCGGCGGTCGCCTTGGTGCCGCCGGCATAGCCGGAGACGGCGTTGACGACGCCGGCGGTGTGCTGGAACACGCCCTGCACGCCCCAGAAGCAGCCGCCGGCGATCACGGCGGTCTGGATTCCGGTCGCGGGCGCCGCGTCCATGGCGGGCGCGGGGATCACGACCGCGTCCTCCGCGGCCCGGGACGGCATGGCGAAGGCCAGTGTCATGGCAGCGGTGGCGGCGAGCAGGGACAAAAGGGCAGGTCGGCGCATGGCGGATCCTCGTTCGATGGCTGACAGTCTAGGGCGGCCGGGGCCGGGCGAACAGCCTGCCGGGCCGCGTTTTCGCATCATCCGAGATACGGGTGCGGGCGGCGATTGTTACGGCGGGACGGACACGAACCCGTGAAAAAAGAAGTCTCAGGCGGCACGGCTTGGCGAAGCCGGGAACTCCACGCTAGATGAACCCGTGCGATCGACGATCAACTGAGAGATGTGGTGGCTGGAGCTGACCTGACAACATGCTGCGCGTCATTCCCCTCACCCTCGCCGTCCTGATGTCAGTCGCCGCGATCGCCTCGGCCGGGCCGCAACCCGGCGACGATCTCGCCACCTGCCGCGACCGCCAGGCGGAGCTCCAGGCGCGCGCGCAGGCCTGCGACAACCTGCTCAACGCCGACCGTGTCACCGGCAAGGACAAGGGGATCGCGCTCTCCGTACGGGGCAACACGCTGATCAACAAGCGCGACTACGTCCACGCGATCGAAACCCTGTCCATGGCCGTCGACCTCGATCCCGACAATGTCGTGACGCTCAACCTGCGCGGCCTCGCCTATGAACGCTCCGGCAAGGACGACCTCGCGATGGCCGACTACAATCTCGCGCTCCAGAAGCGGCCGACATACGGCGTCCCCTACAACAACCGCGGCGTCATTCAGCTGCGCAGAGGGGCGCTGCAAAGTGCGCTAGACGATTTCAACCTGTCGATCAAATACACCCCCAAATTCATCCTCGGCTGGACCAACCGTGCCCGCGTGCGCACGCTGATGAAGGATTATGATGGCGCGCTCGCCGATTTCGCGGAGGCTGAGAAGCTCGATCCGGCCGCGCCGCAGGTCGCCGGCAACCGCTGCATCACCTATGGCCTGATGGGCAAGTTCGATCAGGCTCTTGCCGACTGCAACGGCCTGATCGAGAAGCAGCCGAAGAACGTCTACGCGATCAACAATCGCGCCGACGTCTATGTCATGAAGGGCGACCTCGATGCCGCGCTGAAGGGCTACAACGCGGCGCTTGCGATCAACCCGAACAATATCCGGGCCCATTCCGCCCGCGGCCAGATCTACGAGCGCAGGAAGGATCTCGCCCAGGCGCGCGCCGACTATCGCGCGGCGGCCTATTCGCTGACGAAATTCGACGAGCCCGACGTCGCGCGCGCCCGCGCCATCGCGCAGGAGCGGCTCGCCGCGCTGACGCCGCAAACTCCGGGGGGCGCGCCCACCGGGCGCCGCGTCGCGCTGGTGATCGGCAACGGCGCCTACAAGAACGTCCACGCCTTGCCCAATCCGCCGCGCGATTCGAAATTGATCGCAGGGGCGCTGCGCGATGTCGGTTTCCAGACGGTGATATCGGCGAGCGACCTGACCCGCGACAAGTTCTTCGAGGCGCTGCAGGCGTTCGCCGCCGAAGCGGAAAAGGCCGACTGGGCCGTGGTCTATTACGCCGGCCACGGATTCGAGATCGGCGGGGTCAACTACCTCGTCCCTGTCGACGCCAAGCTTGCCGCCGACAGGGACGCCGAAACTCAAGCGGTGGCGCTGGAGCAGGTCATCGCCGCGGTAGGTGCCGCGCGAAAGGTGCGTCTGGTGATTCTGGACGCCTGCCGCGACAACCCGTTCGCGCCGACCATGCAGCGCACGCTGTCGCTGAAGCTGGTCGACAAGGGTTTTTCCAACATCGAGCCCGGCGCCGGCTTCATGGTGGTCTATGCCGCCAAGCACGGCGAGACCGCGATGGACGGCGACGGCGGCGCCGACAGCCCGTTCTCCACCGCGCTCGCCCGCGAGATCAGGGTGCCGAAGGTCGAGATCCGGAAACTGTTCGACATCATCCGCGACGACGTCTGGTCCGTCACCAAGCACGAGCAGCAGCCGTTTACGTACGGCTCGCCGCCGGGGCGGGAGGATTTTTATTTTGTCGCGGGGAAGTGAAGCTTGCGTGTGGGGCGCGACGTCCGCGCCTCATTCCCGATGCCGTAGGGTGGGCAAAGCGAAGCGTGCCCACCATTATTGAATGTGTGGAGAGATGGTGGGCACGGCGCTACGCGCCTTTGCCCACGCTACGGCAGCGGTGTTTTAGACGACAATGCTCAACCGCTTCGCCGCGCGCGTGATGCCCGTGTACAGCCACCGTGCCCGGCTCTCCTGGAACGCAAAGCTCTCGTCGAACAGCACGACGTCGTCCCATTGCGAGCCTTGCGACTTGTGCACGGTCAGCACGTAGCCGTAATCGAACTCGTCATAGGGCTTGCGCTGCTCCCAGGCGATCTGCTCGACGCCGCCCTCGAAGCAATCGGCGCGCACCGAGACCTTCGTCACCTTGTGCCCAAGATCCTCGTCCGGCGACAGTCGCATGCTGAGAATGCGCGATTTCGAGCGCGAGGTGTTGCGCGATTTCACGCGCCACAGGCCGCCGTTGAACAGGCCCTTCTTGCGGTTGTTGCGCAGGCACACCAGCTTGTCGCCGGCGACCGGAAAAACGTCCTCGATGTTCTGGCGCTGGCGTACCCGCATGTTGTAGGCGCGCCTCGTGTTGTTGCGGCCGACCAGCACCTGGTCGGCGCCCATGACGCGATCAGGGTCGAGCTCCTTGCGCGACACCACCTCGCTCTCGCCGTAACGGCCGATGTCGAGCTCGCGGCCTTCGCGGACGTCCATCGACATCCGCACGATGGGGTCGTCCTGCGCCTGGCGGTGCACCTCGGTCAGCATCGCGTCGGGCTCGGTGTTGGTGAAGAAGCCGCCGCCCTGGATCGGCGGCAGCTGCGCGGGATCGCCGAGCACCAGCAGCGGGCAGTCGAACGACATCAGATCGCGGCCCAATTCCGCGTCGACCATCGAGCATTCGTCGATCACGATCAGCTTGGCCTTGGAGGCCGGCGCGTCGTCCCACAGTTCGAAGCTCGGCTGCTCCTCGCCGGATTCACGGGCGCGGTAGATCAGCGAGTGGATGGTGGAGGCCTCGTCGCAGCCCTTGTTGCGCATCACCAGGGCCGCCTTGCCGGTGAAAGCGGCAAACTTCACCTCGCCGTCGACGCCGTCGGCGATGTGCCGCGCCAGCGTGGTCTTGCCGGTGCCGGCAAAGCCGAACAGCCGGAACACCGGCGGCGTGCCGTTGCGGCCGGGTTTTGCCTTGAGCCAGTCGCCGACGGCTTTGAGCGCGGCATCCTGATGCGGAGTGAATGTGGCCATGTCTGCTTTGAGGGGGAGCGAAACGACGCGATTCGCCACCCCTCAAACTAACCATTCGCCCCGCCGGTTCAAGCGCGGGACCACTGTTCTCCGCGGCCCATCCTTCGAGACGCCCGCCTTTGGCGGGCCCTCAGGATGAGGACGGAATGCGTGGCGCCAGTTTCAACAGGCCGGGACGCCCCTCAGCCTCATCCTGAGGAGGCTGCGAAGCAGCCGTCTCGAAGGACGAGGCGTTTGCTCAGGTCCCGCCTATTGCCAGCCGGGAACGCCGCGCATGTCGGGCAGGTGGTGGGCGATGCCCTTGTGGCAGTCGATACAGGTCTTTTCCTTGGTGAACAGGAAGCGCTGGTGCGCCACCGAGGCCCGCGGCGACTGCTTGGTGATGTCCATGGAATCGGCGCTGTGGCAGTTGCGGCACTCCAGCGAATCATTGGCCTTGAAGCGCGCCCATTCATGCGCGGCGAGCTCGAGCCGGTGATCCTGGAATTTCTCGCGGGTGTCGATCGTGCCGAACAGCTTGCCCCAGACCTCCTTGGAGGCCTGCATCTTGCGCGCGATCTTGTCGGTCCAGTTGTGCGGCACGTGGCAGTCCGGGCAGGTCGCGCGCACGCCGGAGCGGTTGGTGAAGTGGATGGTCGACTTCAGCTCGGCGTAAACGTTGTCCTTCATCTCGTGGCAGCCGGTGCAGAACTTCTCGGTGTTGGTCAGTTCCAGCGCCGTGTTGAAGCCGCCCCAGAAGATCACGCCGGCCGCAAAGCCCGCCAGCACCAGCACGCCGAGACTGAACACCGAACTCGGCCGGATCAGCACCCGCCAGAGATCGAGCGCGAAATCCCAGCAGCGCCGGATGAAGCCGCGTTTGCTGTTGGGTTCGTCCGCCGTCGTCATCGCTGGCCACCCGGACTTGTGCGCGACAGCAGCGTGTCGATGTCGGTGAAGTCGTTGCTGATGGGCGGGTTGGCGGTGTTCTGCGGCACGTGGCATTCCGTGCAGAAGAAGCGGCGCGGCGAGATCGAGGCCAGGAACTGGCCGTCCCGGTCCATGAAATGCGTGATCGACACCATCGGCGCCCGCGATTCCGCGATGCGGGCGCGCGCATGGCACGACAGGCATTTGTTGCCGTTGAGGTCGATCTGGTAGCCGTCGATCGTGTGCGGGATCACCGGCGGCTGCTCCGGATAGTTGCGCACCTCCCGCTCGGAGGTGTTGCGGTTCGGCAGCATCGGCGGCGCCGGACCCTCGTCATTGAGCGGGGTCGGCCCGCGCAGGCCCGACGTCACCGTCTGCGCGGTCAGCGAACTCGCGCCCGCGGCGATCGCGACCGCGAGCAGGGCGATTCCAAATCGTTTCATCATGACAGGTTCACCCGCTCAATGCGCACGGCGCATTTCTTATAGTCGGTTTGCAGCGAGATCGGATCGGTGGCGTCCAGCGTCACCTTGTTGATCAGCTTGGATTCGTCGAACCACGGCACGAAGACGAGGCCACGCGGCGGCCGGTCGCGGCCGCGCGTCTCGACGCGGGCGCGAATGAAGCCGCGGCGGGACACCACTTTCACCTCGTCGCCGCGCCGGATCTTGGCTTCCTGCGCGTCGTCCGGATGCATGAAGACCACGGCCTCCGGGAACGCCTTGTAGAGCTCGGGCACGCGGCGCGTCATGGTGCCGGAATGCCAGTGCTCCAGCACGCGGCCGGTCGAGAGCCAGAACGGATATTCACCGTCGGGCGATTCCGCCGGCGGCTCGTAGGGCAGCGCGAAGATGCGCGCCTTGCCGTCCGGATAGCCGTAGAACTGCACGCCCGCACCCTGCTTGACGTAGGGATCGCTGCCTTCGCGGAAACGCCATCTGGTTTCCTGGCCGTTGACGACGGGCCAGCGCAGGCCGCGCTCCTTGTGATAGGTGTCGAACGGCGCGAGGTCGTGGCCATGGCCGCGGCCGAAGCTGGCGTATTCCTCGAACAGGCCCTTGTGGACGTAGAAGCCGAACGCCTTGGACTCGTCGTTGAGGTAGCCCTGCTCGATGTCGGAGACGGGGAACTTGTCGACCTGGCCGTTCTTGTAGAGCACGTCGAACAGCGTCTTGCCGCGAACCTCCGGCTTCTTGGCGATCAGCTCCTCGGTCCAGACTTCCTCGATCTTGAAGCGCTTGGAGAATTCCATCAGCTGCCAGAGATCGGACTTGGCCTCGCCGGGCGCCGCGACCAGCTGATGCCAGAACTGCGTGCGCCGCTCGGCGTTGCCATAGGCGCCTTCCTTCTCCACCCACATCGCGGTCGGCAGGATCAGATCGGCGGCCAGTGCCGTCACCGAGGGATAGGCGTCGGAGACCACGATGAAATTGTCGGGATTGCGGAAACCCGGATAGGTCTCCTCGTTGGCATTGGGACCAGCCTGGAGGTTGTTGTTGACCTGCACCCAATAGGCGTTGATCAGGCCGTCCTTCAGCATCCGGCTTTGCAGCACGGCGTGTGCGCCGGGCTTGTCGGGAATGGTGCCTTCGGGCAGCTGCCAGATGTGCTCGGCCTTGGTGCGGTGCTCCTTGTTGGTCACGACCATGTCCGCCGGCAGGCGGTGCGAGAAGGTGCCGACCTCGCGCGCGGTGCCGCAGGCCGAGGGCTGGCCGGTCAGCGAGAACGGGCTGTTGCCAGGCTCGGAGATCTTTCCGGTCAGAAGATGGATGTTGTAGACGAGGTTGTTGCACCAGACGCCGCGGGTATGCTGATTGAAGCCCATGGTCCAGAACGAGACCACCTTGGTCTTGGGATCGGCGTAGATCTCGGCGAGTGCCTCCAGCCGGTTCAGCGGCACGCCGGACATCTCGGCGGCCTTCTCAAGCGTGTAATCGGACACGAACTTGACGTACTCGTCGTAGCTCATGTCGGTGGAATCGTTGGCCTTCGCCGCTCCCGTCGCCTTCTTCTGCAGCGGATGCTCGGGCCGCAGGCCGTAGCCGATATCGGTTTGCCCGCGCCTGAAAATGGTGTGCGCGGCGACGAAGTCCTTGTTGACCCGGCCGGTCTTGATGATGTGGTTGGCGATGGCGTTGAGCAGATAGAGGTCGGTCTGCGGCTTGAACACCATGCCGATGTCGGCGAGGTCGAACGAGCGGTGCTCGAAGGTCGAGAGCACGGCGACGCGGACATGCGGAGCGGACAGCCGGCGGTCGGCGACGCGCGTCCACAAAATGGGGTGCATCTCCGCCATGTTGGAGCCCCACAGCACGAAGGCGTCGGTCGCCTCGATGTCGTCATAGCAGCCGGGCGGTTCGTCGATGCCGAAGGTGCGCATCATGCCGGCGACGGCGGAGGCCATGCAGTGGCGCGCATTGGGGTCGATGTTGTTGGTGCGGAAGCCGGCCTTGAACAGTTTCGAAGCGGCATAGCCTTCCCAGACCGTCCACTGGCCGGAGCCGAACATGGCGACGCCGTTCGGCCCGCGCTTCTTGATCGCCTCCTTCCACTTCACCTCCATGATGTCGAAGGCTTCGGTCCAGCTGATCGGCGTGAACTCGCCGTTCTTGTCGTACTTGCCGTTCGTCTTGCGCAGCATCGGCTGCGTCAGGCGGTCGTGGCCGTACATGATCTTGGAGAGGAAGTAGCCCTTGACGCAGTTGAGGCCGCGGTTGACCTCCGCCTTGGTGTCGCCGTGGGTGGCGACAACGCGATTGTCCTTGGTCGCGACCATCACCGAGCAGCCGGTGCCGCAGAAGCGGCAGGCGGCCTTGTCCCATTTCAGTTCGGCGACGTCGCGCTCGGCGACGAGGTTGGCGGCGAGCGCCGGCACCGGCATGCCCGCGGCGGCGGCCGCGATCGCGGCGGCCTCCAGTTTCAGCATCTGGCGGCGGTCGAGCTTTGGCGTTGTCATGATGGCTCTTCCTTGCTCAGGCGGTTTCGATGGCGTGGAAAACCAGCGCCGCGGAATAGACGTCGGGCAGCGACTGGATGGTGTTGAGCAGGGTGCCGAGGCTGCCGGAATCAGGCGCCTCGGTCACGACGATGAGTTTTCCGCGCGGATCGCGGCCGTGAATCTCGCAGCCGGCAAGCGCGGTGATCGCGGCTTCCAGCTCGGCGAGGCGCTCGGGGCGGGCCTGCACGATGATGCTCGCGATCTCGCAGCCGGGCGGTGAGATGACGCGCTCGGCGCTGAGCACCCGGCCGGTGATCAATGCGCGGCGGTTGAGTTTGGCTTGAGCCATGATGCCTGTCTTTCGCTGTTCGAATGATCAATGCGGGGAGGGCGGCGGGCCGGGAGGGCCGGCAAACATCTGGTAGATCCAGACGCCGAGACCGTATGAGCCGACCGTTCCGACCGCGAGGACGGGCATCACGACCGCGGTCAGGAACAGAAAAGCGAAAATCTCCATGCGCTTACGGCGCACGCGCGTAGACGCGTCGTCAGGGGCCGACATATTCGGTCTCTTTGAATGGTATGGGAATCGGGACGGCATCCGGGCCGTTGCCTTGCCGAACTCTAGATTCGTTCGAGCTAACAAGGCGTTGATTTGGATCAATAAGCCGGGTCGCCGGAATGTCGCAGCGCGGCTATCGGGCCGTGCCGGACTGCCACGTATGCGCGAGGAATCGATCTCCCGCGCGGCGGAATTGTGATTTCGTAGACAGCACCGCCTCACGCATTAAGATGCGATTAACAACAATAAGCGGGCAAGAAAACTGGGAGAAGCGTCATGAAGTTCGGCATCTTCTACGAGCTGCAATTGCCAAGGCCCTGGGTGGCCGGCGACGAGCTCGCGCTCTACCAGAACGCCCTCTCGCAGATGGAAATCGCCGACAAGCTTGGCTACGACCACGCTTGGGTCGTCGAGCATCATTTCCTCGAGGAATATTCGCACTCCCCATCGCCGGAATCCTTCCTGGCGGCCGCGAGCCAGCGCACCAAGAACATCAGGCTCGGCCACGGCATCCTCCAGCTTACCACCAACCATCCGGCGCGCGTCGCCGAGCGCGTCGCGGTGCTCGACCTGCTCTCCAACGGCCGCTGCGAATTCGGCATGGGCGAGAGCGCGTCCATCACCGAGCTCACGCCGTTCGGCCGCGACATGGAGACCAAGAAGGAAGTGTTCGAGGAGGCCGTCGCCGCGATCTTCCCAATGTTCAAGGACGCGGGAAGCGAGCATCACGGCAAGTATTTCGACATCCCCCTGCGTAATGTGGTGCCCAAGCCGGTGCAGAAGCCGCATCCGCCGCTGTGGATGGCGTGCTCACAACTGCCGACCATCGAACGCGCAGGGCGTCATGGGTTTGGCGCACTCGGTTTCCAGTTCGTCAGCGCCGATGCCGCGCATGCCTGGGTGCACGCCTATTACAACGCCATGACCAAGCGGCTCACCAAGCTCGCCGACTACGAGATCAACCCGAACATGGCGCTGGTCTCGTTCTTCATGTGCGCGAAGACCGACGAGGAGGCGCGCGCGCGCGCCGACGGCGCCACCTTCTTCCAGTTCGCGCTGCGCTTCTACGGCGCCTCGCAGAACCGCCAGCGTCCGGCGCCCTACACCGTCAACATGTGGGACGAGTACAACAAGTGGAAGCACGACAATCCCGAGGCGCAGGAGGCAGCCTTGCGCGGCGGCCTGATCGGCTCGCCCGAGACGATCCGCAAGAAGCTCAAGCGCTTTCAGTCTTCGCACATCGACCAGGTCATCCTGCTGAATCAAGCGGGCAAGAACAGCCATGAGCACATCTGCGAATCGCTCGAGCTGTTCGGCCGCGAGGTGATGCCGGAATTCCAGAACGACCCGGCGCAGGCGGCCTGGAAGCAGGGCGTGATGAGCGGCGAGATCAAGTTGGAGGAGATCGACACGCAGGCTTTTTCGGACCGCTACGGCAAGCTCGCCATCAATGTCGCGCCGGCGAGGGCGGCGGCGGGGTAGCAAGTCGTCCTCCGGCAAGATGGGAAATGACCCGGAGCCGAGCTATGGCTGGAACTAATTGGCCTCCTTAGTGGTCTGGACATTCTGAACGGCTCCGCCCACCGGATTCCACTGCACCCGCCCATCGAAAGCGGAAAGGTTGAGACCACCACCGCTCCCGTAGAGAACCATGTGACCTGAACTGGCGGCGTCGACAGCGAGCGTGGCACGGGGAAGCTTTGTAGCATTGAACATCGTCAAGGACGCATCCTGATGATCGTTCAGAGATAGCACTGCGCGGGAGCCTTGCTCCGTATCCAGCAGCGATATAGAAGGTGCGCCATCCTGGCGAAGCCCGATACTGAGACGCACCTTCTCGCGACTGTCGAACAACGAGATATGCGGCGTTCCGTCGGACGTGGACGAGATCAGGGCGATAATTTTGCCGGTGTCGTTGCGCAGGGCTATGGTTTCCACCGACAGGGTTTTGGCTTTGAGGACGCTGGCATTAACGGTCGGGTGCCATTGTGATGCAAGGATCGCCGTGGCCGCCATGATGGTAGCCCCTAGAACGCTCCATCTCGTGGCCTTCAGCAATCGGTCCTGCCGCTGGATCTGCGTTGCCAGAGTTTCAAGCGTGGGCTCTGCCTTGAGCATAACTGCTCCTTTGTTTTCGAGGACGCTCGAGTTCAATCCAGTGCGGGTGCTGGGTGCGGTTTTACGCACCCAGCAGTGGACGCGGGCAACAAACCGGTGAAACACTCACCTCAGCGGCCGCCAGGAAGGTAGTTGCGCTTGCAAGTCTCGATGTTCTTGTTGCGGTTCGGGTAGTCGGCCCCGAAGGCCCCCACGTATTTCAGGCAGTCCATGTACGGCCTGTTTCCCATCCACCCGTATTGCGAGCCGAAGCCGGCTGCAGCGGGCGAATAGTGCGCGGATCCGAGCAGGGAGCCAAGCCCAACGAGGGCAGCGAAGAGTGCAAAGCGAGCGGTTTTCATGTGAAGAGTTCCTGTTTTGGCCGGCGGGTTGCTGCCATGGATGCAGAGTGCGGCAACTGCTTCGAATCTTCAGTGACGTACGTCACGGGCGCCGTGATTGACGTTTGGCGTGCATTTGCTGCCGCATAGTCCTTCCACCGGGTCTTTCCACTCCGAACGTCTGCAGGCAGATTGCAGCGATGGCAGGTCTCTGTCGGCCACCTGGAGTTGGCAATGGCAAAACACCGGATCTATACGATGAGCTTCGCAAGCGTGTACCCGCTTTACATTGCGAAGGCGGAGAAGAAGGGGCGGACGAAAGCAGAGGTCGATCAGATCATCTCGTGGCTGACAGGCTATGGTCAGAAGGAGCTGGAAGCTCAACTGAAGAAGCAGACGGACTTCGAAACCTTCTTTGCGACGGCCCCGCGTATCAATCCCTTGCGAACCCTGATCAAAGGCGTCGTTTGCGGCGTCCGTGTCGAGGATATCGAAGAACCGACGATGCGGGAGATCCGCTACCTGGACAAGCTGATCGACGAGCTGGCCAAGGGAAAGGCAATGGACAAGATTTTGCGAAAAGCCGACTCTTGAGCCGAAGCCCACTCCACTCGCTATGCGGCGTTGCTGGCCATGCTGACGACCTCCGTCTTCCGCGCAGCCGCCATTGCTGATAACTTTCAGCAAAAGGCGATAGGGAGAAAGCGATGCGGTCTCGATCTGTGCCCGCAAATCCGGCGGATGGCGACGTCACGCCCGCGGTGCTCGCTATCGGACGCTCCGATTTTCCCAAAGTGCTGATCGACACGCTGCGCCGTCAGGCCGGGGTTGGCCATTGCATGGTGTTCGCATTGAGCCGTGCCGGCGCCGCGCATTGCCTGCTCGATGCCGGCAACATCTCGACCGGCGCGGATCTCGGCGCCGCCTATGCCGGCCATTTCCACGAAGCCGACCCCAATCGCGATGCGATGTTTGAGGAGCATGCCAGCGTGCCAATCATGCTGCCGGCCTTCGCGCCACGCATGTACGGGGCAGGCTATCGAAAGATATTCTTCAAGGATTCCGGCATCGTCGACAAATGCGCGGCCGCGATCTGGGCTGACGATACCTGCTACTACGTCAACTTCTATCGCATCGCAGCCCAGGGCCGCTTTGGCGACGCTCAGCGTGCGCGGCTTCGGGCCATTGCACCGGCGATCGCTGCCAGCGTCGCGAGGCATTTTCAGCAAGGCGCGACAGAGACGCCTGAGCAGTCTCTGGCGGCATTGTTTGCGACGCGCGCACCACTCTGCGCGCTGACGCCGCGCGAGCAGGATGTCTGCCGCCGCATCCTGCTCGGCCTCAGCTCCGAGGCGATCTCGCAGGCGCTCGGCATCAGCCTGCATTCGACGCTCACCTACCGCAAGCGCGCCTATGAGCGGCTCTGCATCTCGTCGCAGAATGAATTGTTTTCGATCGTGCTGGGCCTGCTCACGACGCCTGGCCGCCCGAACTAAGGGGGAATCTCAGGTCCGCGATCGCGGCTTCCGGGCGCAAAGCGGACACGCGGCCGCCCGCTGGGATCGTCGCCCTTTGAGCCTGCATCGATCCAGCAGCCGCAAAGATACCCGGACCTTTGGGCGAAATTATTGGACCGGCTACTGCCTCTTGATCTTCGAGCGCACCGCGACCTCCCCCGCAAGCGGGAGAGGTCAACGACATCCCGCGCTAGTGTCGGCCTGCACGGTTGACCGGACCACCGCGGTTCATGGGCGTGCCTGCGCGGACGCCGGCACCTGGTGCGCCTGCACCAACGCCGGCGACGCCGACGCGACCCGGTGCTCCTGCCGCTGCTGCCGGCCGTGCCACGCAACCGTCCGGCACGCCCGCCGTCGTGCAGTAAACGGCGGCCTCGGCAGAGCCGGACCCGAGCGAAATCAGCATCAGCGTCGACAAAGCCGTCAACGTCACACCAGCGAGCCGCCGTCCCGTCTTATTTGACATGTTGTACCTCTGTTGGAGCGCAGGACTTGCAGTGTTCAGTCGATCACCGCAGCCGCCGCCGTCCCAAACACTTAGCGACAACAACTCAACACCTCGTGAAGAAAGGATGGACGTTTGTCTGCAACGGCGACTTTGGCCCAACGCAAGACGCATCGGCCCGCCAAGAAGTTGCCAGGCCAAGTCACCAGGCACGACATTGCCACCCTGTCGTACGACATACTCGCAGGCGAGTTCGGCGTCCCCCTCGGTCAGAAACAACCGCCGCGCCGTCCTATCAATACTTGGCGACGACCGCGCCGCCCCAGCGATAATTGACCCGGACGGTGACGAGGTCGACGTCCTGATGAATGCGGTCGCTGGCGTAGGCTGTCCCTGCCGGTGCGAGCGTGCCGTTGTTGGTGAAGGTGATGAACCTGTCCTGCATGAACATGTGATCGTATTCGATCGCGGCGGACCAGTTCGGCGCGAAGCCGTATTCGAGGCCGAGTCCGATCACGCCACCCCAGCGGGTGTCGTTGACGGTGTCGCTGATCTGGGCGCCGTTGGCAGTCAGATAGCCGCGATAGCGATCGGAGGTCAGAGCGGCGCCGCCCTTCAGATAGAGCAGCGTGTTGTTCCAGGCATAGCCGATCTGACCGGTGAACATTCCGAACGCGTCGACTTGCGTGGCGTTGACGACGGCCGGGAACGGAATGCTCTGGTTGCTGCCGCGGAAGTTGGCCCAGTTGCCCTGGGCTTCGAGACCGAACACGATGCTGGAGCTCTGAAAGCGATACCCGACCTGGCCGCCGGCCGTGCCGCCGGTTGCATCGTGGCATCCCTCGGAAACATTGAAGGCGCCGGCCGCATTGCTGAAATCCCAGCACTTGTGGCTCGATCCCCATCCGCCGTTGGCGCCGATATAGAAGCCGCTCCAGTCGTACATCGTGCTGATCGTGGGCGCCTTGGTGTAGGGACGGGGTGCCATGTCTGCGGCAGAAGCCGACGTGACCATTGCGAGCGCGCCGACGGTACCGAGCAGCAATGTCTTCATGATGAATCCCTGAGTCGAGTTCTTGCGACAGAATCAATTTTCGCGAACAGCTTACGCTTCGCCGCTCCAAATCTTGTCACCCAATCGCTACAGTGCCGCACCGAATGCAGGCTACCCGCTCGGAAGAGCGGACAGAAGCAGCAGGCAAACAGGCCGGCCGTTTTAGAATTTGCAGACGTCGCTCACCGGCAGGCCTTTTCTCCGCAGTGCGATATCCGCTCGCGGCGCCGTCGGGGCGGAGGAATGAGAACCGGCGCAAATTCGAGTCGAAGCGTCTGCCGACTGAGATGCCCGTAAAATGACGGGCTTGGCCCTGATGAATTTGCCTCACGCGAGCCGCGACGCATCCGCAAAAGCACACCTCCCGACATTCGCTGCAGACGTTCAACATAGGTCACCTTGTTTTGATGAATGCGACTAGCATTCGCATCAGGCAGGACCGTCACCGATTCGGTCGTTTTGTCGGAGCCTCCGCGCGAGGCTGCCGCGACGATGAGCTGTGAGTCCGTGCCTCGATGTTTTGTCGGGGGAGCGCAGACCATGAAGAGTGTCACAAAGCTCGCGTTGCTTGCGTGTGTTGGACTGAGTGTCGCGGCAGTGCCGCGTCCTGCGCTCGCCGACAAGATCTCCGAACGTCTCGATGCGTTGGAGAGGGAGAATGCCACCTTGCGCGCGCGGCTCAACCGCCTCGAAACGTCCAAGGAAACGTCCAAGGAAACGTCCAAGGAAACGTCCAAGGAAACGTTCGGCGAAACGGCCAAGACGGCAAGGCTTCAACCTCGGCCGGTGGAGTCGCGCACCGGTACCGCGCTCGTCCCGCTGCCGCGATCGGCAGGCCAAGACAGCATGGCCGCCGATCTCGGCTATGTCGGCCCGCGACGAGCGAGTGCGCCCCGCTTCGAAGTCAGCGGAACGGCTTCGTTCCTGCAGCCCGGTGCCGGCAATCTCGAATATGGCACGCTGACCAATCCTCTGCCGGTGGTGACACCGCACTGGCGAAATCAGTCGCTCAAGCCGAACTTCACGCCATCATTCAGCTTTGGCGCCCGCTACATCGGCGACGAGTCGAAAGATATCCAGCTGAACTGGACGCACCTGCGCAACACCGCGACGGATTCGTTCTTTGCTTCGCCGACGGAAATGGTGGGACCACCCTATCTGATCGGGCCGGAATCGGCCCTCTACAAGAATGGCAGTGGCTCGGTGAAAACCGCCTTTGACGTCGTCAACCTGGACGCCGGATACACCTTCTGCGCCGAGTGCTCGTTCCAGATGCGGGCCTTCGGCGGCGTATCGGCCGCGCGGATCAGCCAGAACCTGTCGGGCCTGTTCGCAAGCCCGGGTGGCGCGGCCTCTTCGGGCTACACCGTCAATTCCCTGTTCACCGGCGCCGGGCCCCGTGTCGGTATCAAGGGTCAGTTCGGCATCGGCGACTTCCAGTTCATCGGCGAGATGGCCGGCGCTGTCCTGATCGGCTCTGCGCAGAGTGGGATGGATTTCACCACGCTGTCTCCGGCGTTCGGACTTTCCAGCCAGTCCATAAGCTCTCCCAATGCGACGCGGGTTGTTCCCAGCATCGACGGCAAATTGGCCAGCGCCTATACCTTCGCACCGACAGCTTACGGATTGTTCAAGGTCGAGGCCGGCTATAAGGCCGCGGTCTATTTCGATGCGGTCAATTCATATGGACTGACCCAGGTCCCGACCAGCCTGACGCTTCCGCCCATCGGCATTTACCTCGCGACGCAGCAGCACCTGCAGAGCAATTTCACCAACCACGGCCCGTATGTGACCGCGAGCTGGGCCTTCTATTGAGGCTGAGCGTATAGCGCCCGGAAAGGCGAGGGACTTGCTGACGACATCGAGCAATCAAGAATGCCCCCCGGCGTCGGAGGCTCGCTGAGCTGCCTGAATCGATAGCAGCCTCGGTCGACGCGGGGAGCCAAACGGACGTCGGACTAAGTCCATCCGAAGCGGACATGTCAAAACGATCGATAACGTTCGAATTAAATACTTAAACCTGCCTAAGTAGAGTTCCCGTATACGTTTGGAGACATGCCAACTTGGTCGGAAGAGATGCCGGACACCAAGTCTCGCGACTCCTCAGTGAGAAGACCTCCGCTCATTGATAGAATTGAGCTATGGCTGTCGAAAAGCCGCGTCGTCGACGGCCTTTGGATCGGATGTTTTCTATCGGATGATCCCGAGCGAGCACTGGAACGCGTCGAAGCCGCGCTGCGGCTGATCGAACGGTTCGCTCCAATTCACTACCAGCGTGTCAAGAACAGCCTTTCTCGAATCTGGGTGCAGTTGGTTCCGCACGGAGCAGGTTGCTATGAGCATTCATTGAACGCCTGCCTGCTGGACGTGCGTGTCGTCGATTCTGAAACCACGACGGTCGAATGGATCGCATCCGCCATCGTGCACGAGGCGACCCATGCAAGGCTTGAGAGCCGGGGTATCCGCTATTATGAATCCGTCCGCCCCCGGATCGAACGGATCTGCGCTAGAAGAGAGTTCGATTTTGCTCAGCGTCTGTCGGGCGTTGACGCCTTGAAAGAAGAGATCTCCTGGAGGCTTGATTGGTGCCGTGACGGAAGCCCAAACTATACAGACCAGAATATGCGGCAGAGTAGGGATCAGGGCAGTGTGGAGGCACTTCGTCATCTGGGAACGCCGGAATGGGCTATAGCTCTGGCGTTCAGGGCGAGGGATCTTCGCGCCGGAATCCGTCGGTTCACACGACGCATAACCGGTGTTTTGGTGCGATGATCGTGGCTCTGGCGGTCTTCCAGTAGCTCGTACAGTTCGGCGCGGCCAAACGTCCGCGAGTCCAAGCTAACCCGACGGATGTTTCTCTACGGCCGCGGCGATCCGCTCCAAGGCGGCGTTCCTGTGCCGTATTTCGACCAGCTCTTGCTCGAAAATCTCAATCATTCTCCGCCCGGACAACCGCCCGCGCGCATGCGCGCCTGTCCGGCAACAGAACCAGATCACCGCCGCAAGAATGGTAATGGCAGCGAGCCAAGATAACGCCTGCCGCTGACCGAAGTCCGCGATGTAGCGGCGGAAATCGCCCTTGGACAAGTACGCAGTGGCGCGATTGCTGTAGGCGTCCCCATCGTTCGGATCGAGTGCGATCATCCGATCGTAGTCGGCGATGGCGCGGTCGAAGTCACCTTTGGCTTGATAGGCGTAGCCGCGGTTGAAGTAGGCGTCTCTGTATTGCGGATAGAGCGCGATCGCCTGACTGCAGTCGGCGATGAGGCGATCGATATCCCCCTTTGCCTTGTAGGCGAGGGCGCGGTTGTAATAGGTGACCGCATATTTCGGATCGAGTGCGATCACCTGATCGTAGTCGGCGATGGCGCGGTCAGGATCGCCTTTGGCGAAGTAGACGTTGCCTCGGGCGGTGAGGGCGACAATGTTGTTCGCATCGAGCTCGATACTGTTCGTATAATCGGTGATGGCGCGGTCGTTGTCACCCTTGGCTTGATATGCATAGCCGCGCTCGCCGTATCCGACCTGCTTGCCGTAATCCGAGAGGCCGCCTTCGAATGCCTGGTTGGTGTCGGCTATGGCCCGGTCGTAGTCGTGCCGTTGGTTGTAGATGTGCGCCCGGTTGAGGAGTGAGCTGACAGCCTTCGGGTCGATCCGGATCGCCTCGGTGTAGTCTTTGAATCCTCGGTCGACGCGATCGGCGACGCTTGTCCGCGACCAGGAATAGCCGCGCGTATGATACAAGCTGGACAGGTCTTGATCCCTGTAGTCCCCGCTTTCGATCGCGCGCGTACATGCGGCGATGGTCGCGGCAGCGGCTTCCTTCGATCCTTTCAAGCACGCCTGTCGATCGTCGACGGTCGCCGCCTCGCTGACGGCAGCGGTTGCTGCGAATGCCACGGCCACCAGCCAGACCTGCGCGGAAATCCCTGAGCGCATACCCCTTGTCTCCGCGATAGTCGCTGTGAAACCTAACCCGGAGACGGCTTTTCGAGCGCCGCTGCGATCCTCTCCAGCAATGCATTGGTGCGCCTGCTTTCGGCGACCTGCTGCTCGTAGAGATCGACCCAACTCGTCCCGGACGATGAACGTCGACTTGAACGCGAGTACCAAAGCCAGACGCCCACCAGCGCCACGAACGGCAACCAGGATACAATCAAGCTAAAAACCCACGACGGCGAACTACCGGTTGGTGCGTTCATGAACATAAACCAAACGAAGAGAGCACCAACGAGAGCGATCCAGACGGCAACAGGCAGAAGCCGAAAACGAGGCTTGGTCTTTCCATTCACGGTCATTCCCTTTGGCGGTTAGTCTAGCAAAGCGGATACTATCACTGGTTGATTTCGCTTCCCATGCTCTCGCGCACGCGCTCGTTGCAACGTGGTTAGCCTTTCCTTTGCGGCGAGCATCCGACTTGTTAAGGCGCGCCCTGACCCCGTCTGTCCCAATCGCGAGGGACAGACGCCGCCACCGGATTCCGCTAATCTGCCCTGAAGGACACAAGAATCCAGGGGAGGCCGCCTTGAGCACGGCGCCGCGCATCGACATCGACCCGGCCACATTTTGGGCCGATCCCTATCCGATGCTTGCGAAGCTGCGCAAGGAGGCGCCGATCGCCTTCGTGCCGCAGCTTGGTTCGACGTTGCTGACGCGCCGCGACGACATCTCGATCTCCGAGAAGCAGATCGACGTGTTCTCCTCGCACCAGCCGGCGGGCCTGATGAACCGGCTGATGGGCCACAACATGATGCGCAAGGACGGCGAGGCGCATCAGGCCGAGCGCCGCGCGATGTTCCCGACGGTGTCGCCGAAGACGGTGAGGGCGCACTGGACCACGCTGTTCCAGGCCCATGCCGACCGGATCATCGACGCGATCGAGCCCGGCAGCCGGATCGACTTCATGCGCGACTTCGCGCTGTCGTTCTCGGGCGAGTGCCTGAAGTCGATCACCGGTCTCACCAACATCCGATACCAGGACATGGATGCGTGGTCGCAGGGCATGATCGAGGGCATCGCCAACTATACCGGCGATCCCGCGGTCGAGGCGCGCTGTCATGCCGCGACATCGGGCATCGACGCCGCGATCGACGACATCCTGCCGGTGATGCGCAAGCATCCCGACCAGAGCATCCTGGGCGTTCTGCTCGCGTCGGGCATGCCGATGGAAAGCGTGCGCGCCAACGTCAAGCTTGCGATCTCCGGCGGCCAGAACGAGCCGCGCAAGGCGATCGCCGGCACGGTGTGGGCGCTGCTGAGCCATCCCGACCAACTCGCTCTTGTCCGCAGCGGCGAGGTCACCTGGCTGCAGGCGTTCGAGGAATACGCCCGCTGGATTTCGCCGATCGGGATGTCGCCGCGGCGGATCGCAAAGCCATGGTCCATCCGCGACGTGTCGTTCGAAACCGACGAGCGCGTGTTCCTGATGTTCGGCTCGGCCAACCGCGACGAGAAGCATTTCGAGCGCGCCGATGAATTTGATGTGCGGCGGGACACCTCCAAGAGCGTCGCCTTCGGCGCCGGGCCGCATTTCTGCGCCGGCGCCTTCGCCTCGCGCGCCATGATCGCCGACGTCGCGCTGCCGACATTGTTCGCCCGCGCCAACAAGCTGGAGCTCGCTGACGACGAGCCGGTGCGGATCGGCGGCTGGGCGTTCCGCGGCCTGCAGAATTTGCCGGTGAGGTGGCTGCATTAGTCGGGCTGGGCGCCCGCCCTTCCGGGACGCAGCCACGATGCCATCTTGCCCCTGTTTTGCCCGACGCGTCAACCAGATTTCGGATAATTCGTAAGCCATTGGTTTCGCACGCTCCGGCTACTGTGCATGGGGTTGTTTTAGCGCTTTTGGGTCCGGTCCCGGGTCCGCGGCCGAATCCACCTGGCCTTCACATCGGCGTGCAGAAAAATTCCATCTTCATTCGCGCGGCGGCTTGAAAGATTAATCATGCGCTCCGCCATGGACGCAGTGCCCGCATCGCTATTTTTCCGCGCGTCTCGACACCTCCGCCGGCCCGCACCATCATTCCCGAACACGAATGATGACGGCCGCACGCGGCCTGGAGTTTGAAATGCTGCGCCGGAACTTTCTGAAATTGTCCGCTGGATCCGCAATCGCGGCAGCATTCGCCTCGCGCGCGACCGCGCAGGCGGGCGTGAAGGAAATTCGTATCGGATACCAGAAGACCGGCGTGCTGGTTATCGCGCGCCAGCAGGCGTCCCTGGAAAAACATTTCGCTCCCTTAGGCATCGAGGTGAAATGGGTCGAGTTCTCCTCGGGGCCTCCGATGATGGAGGCGATGAACGTGGGCAGCGTCGATTACGGTTCGGTCGGTGATTCCCCGCCGGTGTTCGCCCAGGCTGCGGGCGCCGCGATCGTCTATGCCGCCGGCCAGCCCATCACCAACGGCCAGGGCATCCTGGTGCCGAAGGATTCCCCGATCCGCGCGATCGCCGATTTGAAGGGCAAGCGAATCGGTTTCACCAAGGGGTCCAGCGCCCACAACATCGTGGTGCAGACGCTGGAGAAGGCGGGCCTCACCTATGCCGACATCACCCCGGTCTATCTGACGCCGCCGGATGCGGGTCCCGCCTTCGCCAATGGCAGCATCGAGGCCTGGGCGATCTGGGATCCATATTTCGCGATCGGAGAGACCAAGCAGGGCGGGCGCATCCTGATCAATTCGCGCGAGGTCACCAAGACCAATTCCTTCTACATCGCCAACCGCGATTTCGCGAAGAACCACGGTGCGATCCTGCAGCAGATCGTCGACGTGACGGCCGTGGCCGGCAAGTGGGCCGAACAGCACCGTGGTGAGGTCGCCAGGTCACTGGCCGCGATTACCGGCGTCCCGCTGGATATCCAGACCGTCGCGGCTGACCGCGCCAACTTCGTCGTAGGCCCTGTTACCGACGACATCGTCACGACCCAGCAGGGCGTCGCCGACCGCTTCCACAAGCTCGGCCTGATCCCCAAGCCGGTCGTCGTTCGCGACATCGTCTGGCGCAACCCGGCGGCCTGATCGTGCCCACCAGCCTTCCCATTCACAAGGGCCTCACCATGAAGCGCATCGTTCAACGCGTGATCGCAGCCATCGTGCTGTCGATCGGCATCGTCGCCGCCGCGGTCGGCACGACCTACGGCTAGTCGGAGCACATCCATGAGCAAGAGCAATTTCCTCTGGTTCCTGCCGACGCATGGCGACGGCCGCTATCTCGGCACCGGCATCGGCGGCCGCGAGGTCAATTTCAACTACCTGCGTCAGGTCGCGCAGGCGGCCGACCAGCTCGGCTATTTCGGCGTGCTGCTGCCGACCGGACGGTCGTGCGAGGATTCCTGGATCGTCGCCTCCTCGGTCGCGCCGTTCACCGAACGGCTGCGCTATCTCGTCGCCGTTCGTCCCGGCCTGCAATCGCCGAGCGTGGCGGCGCGCATGACCGCGACGCTCGATCGCATCACGGACGGCCGGCTGCTCGTCAACGTGGTCACCGGCGGCGATCCGGTCGAGAACAAGGGCGACGGCATCTTCCTCGGCCATGACGAGCGTTACGAGGTCACCCGCGAGTTCCTCAACGTCTATAGCGACCTGCTCGCCGGCAAGGCCGTCAATGTCGAGGGCAAGCATATCCACGTCGAGGGCGGCAAGCTGCTGTTTCCCCCGGTGCAGTCGCCGCGTCCACCGCTCTATTTCGGCGGCTCGTCGGATGCCGGCATCGACGTCGCGGTCGATACCGTCGACAAATATCTCACCTGGGGCGAGCCGCCGGCTTTGGTGGCCGAGAAGATCGCCAAGGTGAGGGCGGTCGCCAGCGCGCGCGGTCGCAAGCTTTCCTTCGGCATCCGGCTGCATGTGATCGTCCGCGAGACCAATGAGGCGGCCTGGCGTGCCGCGAACGAGCTGATCAAGCATGTCAGCGACGACACCATCGCGCTGGCGCAGAAGAACTTTGCCCGCATGGACTCGGTCGGCCAGCAGCGCATGGCGCAGCTGCACGGCGGCAAGCGCGACAAGCTCGAGATCGCTCCGAACCTGTGGGCCGGTGTCGGCCTTGTGCGCGGCGGCGCCGGCACGGCGCTGGTCGGCGACGCCGAGACCGTCGCGGCCCGCATCGAGGAGTATCAGGATCTCGGCATCGATACCTTCATCATGTCGGGCTACCCGCATCTGGAGGAAGCCTATCGCTTCGCCGAGCTGGTCTTCCCGCTGCTCTCGCTGGAGCAGCCGAGCAACGTGACCAAGCTTCACTTCAACGGCGGTCCCTTTGGAGAAACGGTCGGCAGCGATTTCCGTCCGCAGCAGAGGGTGTCCGAGTCATGAGCCTGATCGACAGCGTCTCGCTTCCGCGCAGCTTCCGTTTGCCGCGCGTCGA
The DNA here is from genome assembly GCF_042076515.1 of Bradyrhizobium sp. A5. Lineage (NCBI taxonomy): Bacteria > Pseudomonadati > Pseudomonadota > Alphaproteobacteria > Hyphomicrobiales > Nitrobacteraceae > Bradyrhizobium > Bradyrhizobium sp. A5. The sequence continues at coordinate 1,215,323 of NZ_CP148990.1, forward strand.
CGGCCTGATCCAGTGGATCGTGCCGCTCGCCATCATCGCGATCTGGCAGGTCGCGAGCGTCACCGGTTTCGTGCCGGTTCGAGTCCTGCCGGCGCCGAGCGACGTCGTGCTCGCGGGCTGGAAGCTGCTGCTCTCCGGCGAGCTCGTGCGCAACATCTGGGTGTCGTTCTGGCGCGCCTCGATCGGCTTTCTGATCGGCGGCGGCATCGGCTTCGCCTTCGGTCTGGCGAATGGCCTCTCGCAGCTATCGGCAAAGCTCACCGACACGACGCTGCAGATGGTGCGCAATGTGCCGCATCTGGCGTTGATCCCGCTCGTCATCCTCTGGTTCGGCATCGACGAGAGCGCAAAGCTGTTCCTGGTGGCGCTCGGCGTGTTCTTCCCGATCTACCTCAACACGCTGCACGGTATCCGCACCGTCGACCCGCAGCTGATCGAGATGGGCCGCATCTACGGCATGACCGACAGCGAGCTGTTCCGCCGGGTGATCTTCCCCGGTGCGCTGCCCTCGATCTTCGTCGGCATTCGCTTCGCGCTCGGCATCATGTGGCTGACCCTGATCGTCGCCGAGACCATCGCGGCGTCGTCGGGCCTCGGCTACATGGCGATGCAGGCGCGCGAGTTCATGCTGATCGACGTCGTCGTGCTCTCGATCCTGATCTACGCCCTGCTCGGCAAGCTCGCCGACAGCGCCTCCCGCGTGCTGGAGCGGGCGACGCTCTCCTGGCACCCCGCCTTCCAGAAACGCTGAGCAGAAATACCGGGAATCACATGCAGACAGCTCTTCGTACCTCCCTCCCTGAAACCGAGCTCGCCGGCCGCGCCAATTTCGCACCTCAGGCCCGCGTCGTGCGGGAAGAGCGTCCGGCGCAGACCAGCGGCCTGCCGCTCAGCATCCGCGGCCTGCGAAAATCCTTCGGCGACAACGAGGTGCTGCGCGGCATCGACCTGCACATTCCCGCCGGCCAGTTCGTCGCGATCGTCGGCAAGAGCGGCTGCGGCAAGAGCACGCTGCTCCGCCTGATCGCGGGCCTGGAAAAGCGCGACGCCGGCAGCATCAGCTTCGGCGATGCGAAGGTCCAGCCCGAGGACGTCAGAGTGATGTTCCAGGAGCCGCGGCTGCTGCCCTGGGCGCGGGTGCTCTCCAACGTCGAGGTCGGTCTCGGCCGCGATCGCTCATCCAGCGATGCGCACGCGCGCGCCGAAAAGGCGCTTGCCGAGGTCGGGCTGACCGACAAGCGCGACCAATGGCCCTCGGTGCTGTCAGGCGGCCAGAAGCAGCGCGTCGCGCTCGCCCGCGCGCTGGTGTCCCGTCCGCGCGTGCTTGCCTTCGACGAGCCGCTCGGCGCGCTGGATGCGTTGACCCGGATCTCGATGCAGCGGCTGCTGGAGCGGGTCTGGCGCGACCAGGGCTTTACCGCGATCCTGGTGACCCACGACGTCGCCGAGGCGGTGGCGCTGGCGGATCGGGTGCTGGTGATCGACGAGGGCCGTATCGCCCACGATGTCACGGTTAATCTGGCCCGGCCGCGGGAGCGCGGCTCGGCCGAGCTCGCGGGTCTCGAAGGCTCGATCCTGAGCCACCTTTTGTCGGCGGACGATCGTACCTAAATAGAAGGAACCCCGTTTCGGGGACCATGCCATGAACGTAGTGCCTCGCGATCTCATGACCGAAATTCCCGTCTCGCCCGCCGATTTCCGGGGCGCCATGCGCCATCTCACCGGCGGGGTCAGCGTCATCACCGCGGGACGGGGCAAGGACATCACCGGCATGACGGTGACCTCGGTGACCTCGCTGGCGGTCGATCCGCCGACACTGCTGGTCAGCGTCAACCGCGATGCCTCGTCCTTTCCGCTGATCCGGCGTTACGGCGCCTTCGGTGTCAACATTCTCGCGGCCGACCAGCTCGACGTCGCCGAACGCTTCGCAGGCAAGGGCGGCCTGAAGGGCGCCGATCGCTTTGCAGGCAGCCAGTGGGTGACATCGGTCTCGGGCGTTCCGTTGCTGGTCGGCGCATTGTCCGCCGTCGATTGCGAGGTCGAGGAGATCGTCGAGCGTCATTCGCATGGCATCGTCATCGGCCGCGTCAGGGATGTCAGGAATTCGACCCGCAACGCCGCGCTGGCCTATTGGCACGGTCGGTATGTGGCGATCGACCAGGACGAGGACGCAGCCAGGCTTGCGGACGTCAGCGTTCCCGCGAGCGTTCGACGCGGCGTTTGATCGCCGCTGCGCAGGCTGGCCTTTTCGGTCTCATCGCTCTAGAAGCCCCCTGAGCCTTCCCGCCGGGACGGCAACGGAGCGGAACGATGAAGCGCGTCGCGACATGGGCCTTCTACGCCGTCGGCGCGCTGGCGATCGCCTATCTCGCGCTCTTCGCCTATGCGATGTTCCGCGGCCAGCCGATCATCCCGGGCGATCCCATCCACATCTTCCGCAAGCCCGACGCGCCGAGTTATTCGTGAGATTTCGTAAAGTGGATTAGTTTCGTAGGGTGGGCAAAGGCGCGTTAGCGCCGTGCCCACCATCTTTCCATTGACGCAGAAGAACTGGTGGGCACGCTTCGCTTTGCCCACCCTACGAGATCAGCCTTTTAGAATCGCCAGCGCCAGCGCCTGGGCGCGCGGCACGATGCTGTCGATCTCCAGATATTCCTCCGGCGTGTGCGCGAGCCCGCCGACCGGGCCGAGGCCGCAGATCGTCGGTGTGCCCACCGCCGCGGTGAAGCCGGAATCGGCGCAGCCGCCGGAGAATTCGCCCTGCAGCGTGGTGAGGCCGACCTGCCTGGCGGCGGCCTGATAGCTCTCGAACAGCGCCTTGGAGTCCGCGCTCTGCACCACCGGCACGAACTCGCCCTTGATCGTCAGCGTCGCGCTGGTGCCCGGCACGTAAGAGGTCGCGATGATCTTTTCGATCGCGGCCATGATCCGGGCGCGATCGGCCGGATCGACATAGCGCAGGTCGATCTGCCCTTCCGCATAAGGCGCCGTCGTGTTGACGGACTGGCCGCCCGAGACGAGGCCGACATTGAGCGTGATGCCCTTGTCGAGATCGGTCAGCGCGTGGATCTGGACGATCTTGTGCGCGAGCTCGCCGATCGCGCTGACGCCCGCGGCGAAATTGGCGCCGGAATGCGCGGCTTTGCCGGTGATGGCAAAATGCATGAAGATGCCGCCCTTGCGGCCGGTGACGATGTTGCCTGTGGGGCGGCCCGGCTCGGAATTGAACACGGCACGGGCGGCGCGTCCTTCGCGCTCGATCACCGGGCGGGAGGAGGGCGAGCCGATCTCCTCGTCGGAGGTGATCAGCAGCTTGATCGGATGCGGGCTTCCGCCGAACTTGTGAAACGCCGTCGCCACGAACACGTTCATGACGAGGCCGGACTTCATGTCGGCAACGCCAGGTCCGTAGGCGCGACCGTCTTTGATCGTGAACGGGCGCCGCCCGGCCTCGCCCTTGCCGAACACGGTGTCGCGATGCCCCATCAACAGCACCGGCTTCTCGTTGCTGCCGGGCTTTGCAACGTCGGCATGGATCGCGTCGCCGAACGTGGCATTGCTCTCGCGCCGGAACGGAATCTCGTGCTCGGCAAAATGCCGCTCGAACCGCGCACCGACCGCATCGACGCCTTCCTTGTCATACGACCCGGAATCGATGTTCACGACGTCGCGCAGCAGGTCGATCATCGCCTGCTTCTGCGACGCCAGCCAGTCCGTGATTTGAGCTTGAGACATGTGTATCCTCGCGTGGTTCTCACGCGGGGTTATAGGGCGTCGGGCAGTCGCGACCTAGTCGAACAAAGCAGTGCCGCTCTGCGCGTGGCTCCGTAGATGGGGTAACGGGCCGGCCGCCCGCTCGCTACGGCGCGATTTGGAAGCGCGCTCGCGAGCGGCCTGTTGGATGGAAGGCGGTCGTCCCTCAAATTGATGGTGTTTAACGGAGTCGGGCAAGCCCGCTCCAAGCATCATGAGGGACGACCGTGTACCACTATGCAGGAATTGACGTGTCTTTGGAATGCTCGAGCGTTTGCCTGGTGGATGGAGCGGGCAAGATTTTGCGCGAGACGAAGGTTTTGAGCGAGCCGGAGGCTCTGATCGGGTGGTTCGGGTCGCTGGGGCTGACGTGCGAGCGGATCGGTCTGGAGGCAGGTCCGTTGTCGCAATGGCTGTACGCGGCGATGCGGGATGCAGGACTTGCGGTCGAGCTCTTGGAGACGCGGCACGTGCGCGATGCCTTCAAGGCAATGCCGGTGAAGTCAGACCGCAACGATGCGCGCGGGATCGCCCAGCTGATGCGGCTGGGCTGGTTCCGGCCGGTGCACTGCAAATCCGTTGCATCGCAGGAGACGCGGGCCATTCTGACGGCCCGCAAGCTGCTGCAGTCGAAGCTGCAGGATGTCGAGAACAGTCTGCGCGGCGTGCTGCGGGGCTTCGGCCTGAAGGTCGGTAAGACCACCGAGCGCACCTTCGCCGAACGTATCCGGGAACTCGTCGCCGGTCACCCCGGACTTGAGCTGGTCGCCAAGGCGCTCCTCCAGGCCCATGCCGTGCTACTCCAGGAGTTCAAGAGCCTGGACAGGCACACCCAGAAGCTCGCCAGAGCGCAGCCCTCCGCCAAGCTCCTGATGACGACGCCTTCCGTCGGTCCGATCGTGGCGCTCACCTATGCTGCGGCGATCGACGATCCGAAGCGCTTCCGTTCCTCGAAGGCCACTGGCGCACACTTTGGTCTGACCCCAAGGAAATACCAATCAGGAGAAACCGACTATACCGGCCGCATCAGCAAGATCGGCGACGCCTCCGTACGCGAGGCGCTCTACCAGGCGGCTCACGTCATGCTGACCAAGCCGCTGAAGAATTGTTCGGCGCTCAAGAGCTGGGCCATGCGGATCGCCAATCGGGCCGGCATGCGCAAGGCCAAGGTCGCCCTGGCACGCAAGCTTGCCGTCATCCTGCATCGCATGCTCGCCGATGCCAAACCCTTCAACCCCGAGGTCAAAAACAAGGCCAAGGTCATCGCCATGGCCGCAACTTAAACAAGGAAGCATCAATCGGTTCTGGGGGAGTCACGACATCAGGCTCTCCCTGAGCGAGGTCCCTAGCCGGGACGATGGATCCGGTCAGGCCGCCATCCGGGAAGTGGGTCATAACCACGCTTCCGTAGATTGGCCGGCCGGCTCCTCAAATGCACCCCATCAGGCGACGGCCTTCGCGCCGATCCCGTACAGAAGCAAGTGCCCGGCAACAGGATCGCGCAAAAAGGGATTGACTAACCAGGGCCCGTTACAGAAGCCCGGATGAGCGAAGCGATATCCGGGAGCGGCCGCGCCGAGACAATCCCGCAAGTCGCTACGCTCATGCGGGCTACGAGGCCGCCAGACGCTGTCTCACCGCAAAAAATGCCCGAGATTCAACCCGGGCATTCGCGCTCTCGATGTCTGTTGATACTGCCTACGCCCCCACCATCGGCATCCTCGGATACTCACCCGGCGTTCCAGCAGGGGTGATCGGGATGCCGCCGTCGGAATATTCGTTGAGCTTGTTGCGCAGGGTGCGGATCGAGATGCCCAGAATGTTGGCGGCGTGGGTGCGGTTGCCGAGGCAGTGCTTCAGCGTCTCCAGGATCAGGTCGCGTTCGACGTCGGCGACGGTGCGCCCCACAAGTGCCCGCGTCACCTGCTCGGCGGCCATCGTGGCATGCGCCACGGCCGGCACGGTCTTGGCGAGGTCGAGGCGGTCGCCGTCCGGCGTCAGGATGGCGTCGGGTCCGATCTCGTCGCCCTGCGCCATCAGCACCGCGCGGTGCATGGTGTTTTCGAGCTCGCGGACGTTGCCCTGCCAGCGGTTGCTGGAGAGCACGCGGCGCGCTTCCGCCGAGACCGGGCGCACCGGCACGCCGTTGGCCTCGGCATATTTCTTCACGAAGTGCTGGGCGAGCTCGAGGATGTCGAGGGGACGCTCGCGCAGCGGCGGGATCTTCAGATTCACGACGTTGAGGCGGAACAGCAGGTCCTCGCGGAACGTGCCTTCGCGCACAGCGTCCACCAAATTGCGGTTCGAGGTCGCGATGATACGGATGTCGACCGGGACCGGCTTGGTGCCACCGACGCGATCGATCACGCGCTCCTGGATGGCGCGTAGCAGTTTTGATTGCAGGCGGACGTCCATCTCCGAGATTTCGTCGAGCAGCAGCGTGCCGCCGGTCGCCTCCTCGAACTTGCCGATGCGGCGGGCGATCGCGCCGGTGAAGGCGCCCTTCTCGTGGCCGAACAGCTCGGATTCGAGCAGATGCTCGGGGATCGCGGCGCAGTTGATCGAGATGAACGGGCGCTTGGCGCGCGCCGAGCGGGTGTGGACGTAGCGGGCCAGCACTTCCTTGCCGGTGCCGGACTCGCCGGTGATCATCACCGAGGCGTCGGAGCCTGCGATCTGCTGGGCGAGCTTGATGACCTTGGCCATCGCCTCGTCGCGATAGACAAGCTCGCGGGAATCGTTGGCGACGGCGGCCAGCACCGCGGCGATTAGCTCGGGATCCGGCGGCAGCGGGATGTATTCCTTGGCGCCGGCATGAATCGCGGCGACCGCGGCGCGGGCGTCGTTGGTGATGCCGCAGGCGACGATCGGGGCGTGGATGTGCTCGGCCTCGAGCCGCATCACGAGGTCGCGGATGTCGAGGGCAACGTCGACCAGCAGCAGGTCGGCGCCCTTGCCCCCACGCAGCACCCGCATCGCCTGGTCGATATCCTCGGCGTGGGTCACGGTAGCGCCGTTCTCCATCGCGATCTTGGTGGCGGTGGTGAGCTGGCCCTTCAATGTGCCAACGATGAGAAGCCGCATGTCAGTCTCCTGTCCGTCTGGTCGCGCTGCCGCGCGTCATTCCTTGCAGTCGCAAGTGCTAGCTGCGTTCGGTCTTGATGATTTCGGTCATGGTCACGCCGAGCTTGTCTTCCACCAGGACGACTTCGCCGCGGGCGACCAGCTTGTTGTTGACGTAGATGTCGATGGCCTCGCCGACGCGCCGGTCGAGCTCGAGCACGGTGCCGGGCCCGAGCTTCAGGAGCTCGCCGACGTCCATCTTGGAGCGGCCGAGCACGGCCGAGACCTGCACGGGAACGTCGAACACGGCCTCGAGGTCGGCGGCGGCGCGCGCCGCATATTCGTCCTCGCTATAGCCGACGTCGGTGCCGGTGGGCGGCAGCGGGCCGTTGAGATCGGGCAGCGGGACCTGTCCGTCGGTGTCGCTCATGGCTTAATTCCCCCTGCGGGACGCGACATAGCGTCCGACCATTTCGTCGATCTTGGCCGCGATGGCGCCGCGCTCCAGCACGACGCCGCCATCGGCCCATTCGATCCGGCAGTCGCCGGTGGCAATTTCAGGCTCTGCCAGGATCACCAGCCGGCCCTCGAAGCCGCTCTGCTTGGCGAGCCGCTCGATCTTCTCGCGCGCGCTGTCGTAGAGCGCGTCGTTGATGCGGACGACCAGATGCGGCGTCGCGACCAGATGCGAGAAGCAGTCCTTGACCAGCGCCATGACCTCGCCGAGCGGCTCGGCGGCGACCAGATCGGCGCACAACTTGCGCGCCACTGCGACCGCGACGTCGACCGCCTCGGTCTCCATCTTGGACTCGATGTTGCCTATGCCCGAGGCGATGCCTCTGATGCCGATGTTGATTTCTTCCATGGCGAGCGCAACGCGGCGATCGCTCTCGGCCTTGGCCTCGCGCTGGCCGGCGGCAAAGCCGTCCTGGTAGGCGCGCGCCTCGGCTTCCGCGACCTTCTGGGCGATCTCGGCCGCGGTCGCCGCCTTCTCGCGCGGCGAGCGCTCGGGCGCCGCGAAGTCGGTGTCGAACAGGAATTTTGCCGGAGCGGCCATCAATACACCAGTTCGTCGTCGGCGCGGTTCTTGGTCAGCATGATCTCGCCCTTGGCGGCGAGATCCTTGGCGAGGTTGACCAGCAGCGCCTGAGCTTCGTCGACGTCGCGCAGGCGGACAGGGCCCAGCGCCGCCATGTCGTCCTGCAGCATCTTGGCCGCGCGCGAGGACATGTTGCCGAAGAAGAAGTTGCGGACGTCCTCGTTGGCGCTCTTGAGCGCGACGCCGAGCTTGTCCTTGTCGACGTTGCGCATCAGGGTCTGCGCCGAGCCGGAGTCGAGCTTCACCAAATCGTCGAAGGTGAACATAAGCGCCTTGATGCGCTCGGCCGATTCGCGATTGTCCTCTTCCAGCGAGGTGATGAAGCGGGTTTCGGTCTGGCGATCGAAATTGTTGAAGATTTCCGCCATCACCTCGTGGGCGTCGCGGCGGCGGGTCTGCGACAAATTGGACATGAATTCGGTGCGCAGCGTCTTCTCCACGCTTTCGATCACCTCTTTCTGCACCGCTTCCATCTTCAGCATGCGGTTGATGACGTCGAGCGCGAGTTCCTCGGGCAGGATGCCGAGCACGCGGGCGGCGTGCTCCGACTTCAGCTTCGACAGCACCACGGCGATGGTCTGCGGGTATTCGTTCTTGAGATAGTTGGCGAGAACCTCTTCCTGCACGTTGGAGAGCTTCTCCCACATGTTGCGGCCTGCGGGACCGCGGATCTCGTCCATGATGCCGTTGACGCGCTCCGGCGGCAGGTACTGCTGCAGCAGCCGCTCGGTGGCGTCGAAATTGCCCATCAGCGCGCCCGAGGCCGACATGCGCGAGACGAATTCGAGCAGCATGTCCTCGACCGTATCGACCTCGACGGTGCCGAGCGTCGACATTTCCAGCGAGAGCTGGCGGACCTCGTCGTCGTCGAGCAGGCCCCAGATCTTGCCGCCATATTGCTCGCCCAGCGCCAGCATCAGGATCGCGGCGCGCCGCGGTCCGGACAATTGCTCGGCTCCCTTGCCGTTCTTGGCGCGGTCGCCGACGCGCTGACCCAGCGTGGAGATCACGCTGGTGATGTCGTTGGAGTTGGCGTTTTGCGCGTTGGCGGCCATGTCAGATCACTTCTTGATTTACTTGGCAGATTGCTTGGCGGGTCATTTGGCTGGTTCGGCCAGCCACTGGCGGATGATGGAGACGGTCTCGTTGGGGTTGCGCTCGGCGAGCTCGCCGACGCGATGAACGGACTGGGCGTGGACCTGGCCCTGGACGGTGGCGACGTCGATCGCGGTTGCTGCGCCGCTCGGCAGCAGCGGCTGGCCGCCGCCGGCCGGCGCGGCCTCGTCGCTCGCGGACGGGCCGGTCAGAACGCCGGAGATGGCGGCGGCAACCTCGTCGGACGCCAGGATGCGCTTGACCAGTGGCCGGATCACCAGGAACAGCACGACCAGGCCGAGCAGCATCATCACGCCGAGCTCGACGAAGTACATGACGTCGTCCTTGGTGAACTGCAGCATGCCGAGGAAACCCGAGGGCTCGCTGATCGGGGCGGTGGAGGGGGCGTCGGCAAAGCGCAGGTTCACGACCTCGACCTGGTCGCCGCGCTTCTGGTCGAAGCCGATCGCCGAGCGCACCAGAGCGGAGATGCGGTCGAGCTGCTCCTTGGTGCGGTCCTGATAGGCCAGCTCGCCCTTGTCGTTCTTGGAATAGATGCCGTCGACCAGCACCGCGACCGAGATGCGGTTGACCCGGCCGGCCTCGGTCACCTCGGTCTTGGTGGTGCGGGAGATCTCGTAATTGTTGGTCTCTTCGGTCTTCTTGCTCTGGTCCTTCGCCGTCGGACCGCTGTTCTGCTGGTTGCCGGGCAGCTCGTTGTTGACGGTGACCTGACCGTTGTTGTCGGCGGTCGAGCTCTGTTCTTCGCGCGTCTGGCTCGAGCGCAGCACGCGGCCCTCGGGGTCGAACTTGTCCGAGGTCTGGGTGACCTTGTTGAAGTCGAAATCGGCCGAGAGCTGCACGCGGGCGCGGCCTGTCCCGACCACGGAGGAGACGATGTCCTCGACCTGCTTGCGGATCCGCTTCTCGAAGGCGACGCGGCGCTCTTCGCCGACCGCCTGCTCCGGATCGGTCTGGGCGCCGTCGGCGAGCAGCTGGCCGGCCTCGTCGACGATCGAGACCCGCTGCGGCTTCAGCCCGTTGACGGCGGAGGCGACCAGATGCCGGATGGCGCGGATCTGCTGGGCTTCCAGCGCGCCGCGGACCCGGACCACGATCGAGGCCGACGGCTCCGGCGCCTCGCGCGAGAACAGCGGGCGCTCGGGCAGCACCAGATGGACGCGGGCGGCCTGGATCCGGTCGATGGCGCGGATGGTGCGGGCGAGCTCGCCTTCCAGCGCTCGCAAGTGATTGATATTCTGGACGAAAGAGGTGGTGCCGAGAGCGTCCGACTTGTCGAAGACTTCATAGCCGACGCCGCCGCCCTTGGGCAGGCCGCCTTCGGCGAGCTTCATCCGCAGGCGCGTGACCTTGTCCTTGGGCACCATGATGATGCTGCCTTCATTGCGCAGCTCGAACTGGATGCCCTGGCGTTCCAGGTCCTTGATGATACCCGAGGAATCCTCGACGCTGAGGTCGGTGAACAGCGTCGTCATCTGCGGCGTGGTCACCCGCATGATAACGAACGCGAAAAAGCCGATGAGCGCGGCGGTGACCGCGATCATCGCCCCGAACCGGGCGGCGCCGATACCCTTCAGAAAGTCCGCAAGACCTTGCAAGCAACCGCCCCAACAGATTCGGCCGCTTTCACTGGAAGGGGCCGACTGGGCAATTATTGCCTAGGTGATGGTTTCGATATGGTTAACGAAGGTTAAGAGGTCGGACAAAAGTCGCCCGAAAAGCAGACATGAAAAAAATCGGCCTCGCGGGGCGAGGCCGATTTTCGTCAAAAGCCGCAGATTTCCGGATCGCTTACTGGCGATATTGCTGGATGCGGGTGGTGCGAAGACCCGCCAGACCGTGCTGGTCGATGGAAAACTGCCAGGAAAGGAATTCGTCGACCGTCAGGGTATAACGGCTGCAGGCCTCCTCGAGGGAGAGAAGCCCGCCACGCACAGCGGCGACGACTTCGGCCTTGCGGCGGATCACCCAACGTTTGGTGCCGGGTGCGGGCAAGTCTGCAATCGTCAGCGGACTGCCGTCCGGCCCGATGACGTATTTTACCCTCGGGCGATGGGGTTCTGTCATGGCGTACTCACAAACTCTCAACCACTGAACTCACGCCGTAACCCTACGCGTGCGGGCTTAAAAATCCGCTAAGCCTAAGGCATCAATACAATTCTCCTTGAAAATGGCTGGAACACAGCCATCCCGGCCGGCGGAACGGTTGTGTCCAGGCCGGTCGGGGGGGCTTCTTAAATGCTTTACTAACGAACAGAGGGCTGAGCGCGAGGCTGCAGAGCCCTCAACTGTCGTCCTGGGGCGCGCGTAGCGCGAGCCCGGGATCCATACCGCGTGATCTGTCGATCAGACACGGGTAGCAGTACCAAGAGTAACGTCCTGGCCACGAGCCCTCGCCAAATGTCTCGCGGTGGTTATGGATCCCCGCCCCCGTGCGCAATTGCGCACTCGGCGGGGGATGACACCTCATATGCGATATGCGGCGGTAGCGCGAGCCGCTAGTTGCTGCTGGTGGCGATGATGCTCTTCACCTGGCTCAGCATGTAGCTCTGGCCGTCGATGCTGAGCAGCGGCGGCGACTGGGTCAGGTCGACCGACGACACCACGCCCTGCACTTGGGCTGCGATGCCGACATTGTTGTTGGCGACGTCCTTGCCGGTGGCCGAGATCGTGTACTTGCCGTCGGGCCATTGCGTGCCGTCATTGCCCATTCCGTTCCAGGTGAAGGGAACGTCGGTGCCGGCACCGGCGGTGTATTTGCCGGTGAACACGGTCTGGCCGCTGGCATTGGCGACGGTGATGTCGACCGTCGAGTCGGTGGGAACGTTGAGATGCCAGGTCGCCGTCGACTTCGTCATGGTCGCGGTGGTGCCGTCGACCAGGGCGGTCTTGCCGACGAAGCCCAGCGCCTGTGTCGCCTGCGTGGTCTGCTGCAGCGTGACGAGCTGGGACAGCGCATCGTTGGTCTTCAGCTGTTGCTCGACCCCGGCGAACTGCACCAACTGCTGGGTGAACTGGTTGGTGTCGAGCGGATCGAGCGGGTTCTGGTTCTGCAACTGCGTCGTCAGCAGCGTCAGGAAGGTCTGGAAATTGCCGGCGAGCGTCGCGCCGGTGTTCGAGCTCAGCGAGTTCGAGTTCGACGAATTTTTCGAGACGTCGGTCGTGCCGGAGACGACGGTGGGGGCGGTGGCGGCATTCGTGGTGGTCATATGCGAATACTCCTCACACTCTGATGTCGACGCCGCTGCTCGATCCGAGCATGCGGCCGTAGGAGCGACCGACGGGCGCCGCTGCAACGGTGTCGTCCTCGCTGATGATCAGCCGGCGGGCATTGCCGCCATTGTCGTTGTTCTGGCCGGAATTCTGGCCCGACGAATTCTGGTCGCGCAGGCTGAAGGACAGCCCGTTGCTGCCGGTCTTGAAGCCGGCGTCGTCGAGCGCGCGCTGCAATTGCGGCGCATCCTGCCGCAGCATCTGCAGCGTCTCCGGCTTCTCGACGGTGAGGTGCGAGGTGACCTGGCCGTTGCGGTCGACATTGATGCGCACGTCGATGCGGCCGAGGTCGATCGGATCGAGGCTGATGTCGAAGCGCGTCTTGCCGGCGCGCGCGGCGGCCGCGATCTCGATCGGCACGCCGTTGATCGGCACGGCCGTCGCGTTGGCCGCGGTCGCGGTCAGCGTCGCGGTCGAGGCGGTCGCGGCCGAGGTCGTGTTGGTCACAGGCGCCTGGAAGGCGGAGGCGGCCTGCGCGCTGGTGTCGGTCGCGGCGACATTGGCCTGCGCGGCCGCATGCGCATGCGTGCCGTTCGCCGCACTGGTCGCATCGGTGGTGCCGGCCTTCGCATCGGCCTTGGCGTCGGTCGCGCCGGCCTCGGCCTGCGGTTTTGCGGTTTGCGCATGAGCGGCGTTGGCGGCCGTCGCATTTGCCGGCGCCTGCGCAGCGTTCGCGTTACCCGCGCCCTGGCCGATATTGGAAGCGTCGGCCTGTCCTTGCGCGATGGCGGCGGCCTTGAATGAGGTCTTCGGCGTGCCCTGGTCGACCGCGGCGATCAGGCCGCCATTGGTCTTGGCATCGGTCGCGATGCCGTCGGTGGTGGCGGTGGCGGTATCCCCGAGCGTCGCCGTGGTGTTGGCATCGACCTTGGCGCCGGCGGTTTTGGCGCTCTTGTCGCCGGGCGTGGCGTTCTCGGTCTTGCCGGCGATCTGCGCCGTGGTGGAAGCGCTGGCGGCGATGCCGGCAGCCGCGATCGTCAGCGGCGAGGCGGCGGCATCACTGGTCTGGCTCGCGGCCGCGTTCGGCTCGACCGGCACCACAGGCACGGCCACCACAATTGCGTTCGGATCGGGCAGGGCGGCCTGCGTCGCGTCCACTTGCGCGGCGGCTGCGGCATCGGCCGCGGCGGTCAGCCCGTCGGTGCCGCTGGTCTTGTCGCCCTTGCTGTCGCCGGACTTGTCGGCCGATTTGGCGTCGGACGCCTCGGACTTGTCCTTCTTGGCGGCCTTGCTGGTGTCTTTGCCAGAATCCTTGGCTGGATCGGCCGCCGAGTCATTCCTGGCGGGAGCCGAATTGTCGTTGGCGTCGCTCGCTCTGCTCTGCGAGGACGAGTCGCTCGCGGAGGTATCGCGCGAATTCCGGTCGGACGCGGACGACGAGGACTCGGTCCGGCGCGGCGACGTATCCTGCGCGGTCGCCGCGTTGGTGTTGACCGCCTGGGTGTTGCTGTCGACCAGCGAGCCGAAGGAGTCGTTGGTGTCCTTCGTGCTCTGCGACCGGGCAGTCTTTTGCTGCGCGCTGGGAACTGGCACGCTGGCAGCTACATCTGACGTCCGACCGACCACAGGCGACCCCTTGAAAACATCTTCGTCCCCAAGTTAGCAAGGAGTGGGCCAGCCCCGCGATGAGGCAATTTATCAAGTAAAATCAATCTCTTGATAAATCGAACGCGCCGCCGCGACACCCTCCCGGACCCGGCATTTCTGCCGCCCCCGGCAAGAATTGCCCTAAGCTTTCCGCACGCGTGATTGCTTCACCGGAAGGCCGCCTATATTAAAGGGGCGCTCTCAGCCGCTTTCGACCGGGCAGACCGTGCCTTTCGGGAACTTGGGTTCCCTTGGGATTGCCGATGTCCGGGCCAGAAGCACATCGCGGATCGCCGAACGCCGCCGTCACACCTTAAAAGCCATGCTCAACAGTCTGGATCTCGAAGGCCGTCCTGAGGATACCAGGGTCGTCGTTGCCATGTCGGGCGGCGTCGATTCCTCGACCACGGCTGCGTTGCTGAAGGCGCAAGGCTATGACGTCGTGGGCATCACGCTGCAGCTCTACGACCATGGCGCGGCGACCCATCGCAAGGGCGCCTGCTGCGCCGGCCAGGACATCCACGACGCCCGCGACGTCGCGGCCAAGCTCGGCATTCCCCATTACGTGCTCGACTACGAGGATCGCTTTCGCGAGTCCGTCATCGACAATTTCGCCGACAGCTACGCGCTCGGCGAGACGCCGGTGCCGTGCATCGAGTGCAACCGCAGCGTCAAATTCCGCGACCTCCTCAAGACCGCGCGCGAGCTCGGCGCCCAGGCGCTCGCCACCGGCCATTACGTCGCCTCGCGCCGCCGCGACGACGGTTCGCGCGCGCTGGTCTGCGCCGCAGATAGCGACCGCGACCAGAGCTATTTCCTGTTCGCGACCACGCAGTCACAGCTCGATTTCCTGCGCTTCCCGCTCGGCGACATGACCAAGCCTGAGACGCGCGAGCTCGCGCGTCGCTTTGAGCTCAGCGTCGCCGACAAGCACGACAGCCAGGACATCTGCTTCGTGCCCACGGGCCGCTACACCGACATCATCACCCGCCTGCGTCCGAACGCGATGGACCCCGGCGACATCGTCGATCTCGACGGCCGCGTGCTCGGCCGGCACAATGGCATTGCCAATTTCACAATCGGCCAGCGCCGCGGCCTCGGCATCGCCGCCCACGCGCCGCTGTTCGTGGTCCGGCTCGATGCCGCCAACCGCCGCGTCGTCGTCGGCCCGCGCGACGCCTTGAAGATGCACCGCATCAGCTTGCGCGACGTCAACTGGATCGGCGACGGCGACATCGACCGCGCCATCGGTGGCGGCCTCGAACTGTTCGTGCGCGTGCGCTCGACCCGCGCGCCCCAGCCGGCGTGGTTGCGAGGCGGCAACGGTCATTACGAGGTCGAGCTCGTCGCTGGCGAAGAGGGCGTCTCGCCCGGCCAGGCCTGCGTGTTCTACGACGCGCCTTCGGGCCAGGCACGCGTGCTCGGCGGCGGCTTCATCCAGAGCGCGGCGGCGAAGATCGCGAGCAACGCAGCGCGGCCGCTCGCAGAAGCCGTGCGCGGCTGAGGATGATGAGATTTAGCGCAACTGGTTGGGCTGGGTTTACCTCTCCCCAGCGGGGAGAGGTCGGATTGCGAAGCAATCCGGGTGAGGGGCCGCAACTATCGTTGAGACCGCAACCCCTCACCCGGATCGCATCTTTCGATGCGATCCGACCTCTCCCTACGGGAGCGGTGAAGTAAGGGTAGGGGGCATGGCAGCAGACATCTCGCGGGCCGGGGTCGAGAAGGCCTATGGCCGCTGGGCGCCGGTGTACGATCTCGTGTTCGGCAAGGTGTTCGACGCCGGAAGGCAGTCGACCATCGCCGAGGCCGACCGCATCGGCGGCCGCATCCTCGACGTCGGCGTCGGCACCGGGCTTTCGCTATCCGACTATTCGCGCACCACGAAGATCTGCGGCGTCGACATCTCCGAGCCGATGCTGCGCAAGGCGCAGGCGCGCGTGCGCGCGATGCGGCTCAGCAATGTCGAAGTGCTCTCGGTGATGGACGCCAAGAACCTCGCCTTCCCTGAGAACTTCTTCGACGCGGTGGTCGCGCAATACGTCATCACCGCCGTGCCCGATCCCGAAGGGACGCTCGACGAGTTCGTGCGCGTGCTCAAGCCCGGAGGTGAGCTGATCCTCGTCAACCACATCGGCGCCGAAAGCGGCCCCCGAAAGCTGTTCGAACTCGCCTTCGCCCCCATCGCCCGCCGCCTCGGCTGGCGCCCGGAATTCCCCTGGGACCGCCTCGTCAACTGGGCCGCAAAGCACGGCGGCGTCACGCTGACCGAGCGCCGGCCCATGCCGCCGATGGGCCATTTCTCGCTGATCCGCTACCACAAGGCGTAAGCGCGAGCGGCACCCGGTGGTACGCTCCCTCTCCCGCTTGCGGAGAGGTGCACCGAGTTCGTGGCGGGACCTCCGATCACATCGCGCTTCAGGCTGGAACATCGCCCCCGCCCCGCGCGTTTCCCTCCCATGCGCACCACATCGAACATCATGCTGGCCAGCCTCCTGATCGCTGCCTCCGGCGCCGCGATCGCGCAGGCTCCGCCAGCCCCGGCAACACCGCCGCAAGCGACCGCGCCGCCATCCCCGCAACGCAGCCCCGGCTGTGCGCCTTCTGATCGGCTGACCACCGCTCCCGACGGCACCACCACAACCGGCCAGTCCCGGGAACCGCTCGGCGACAAGCTTGCCAAGACCGACGGCGTGCTCTGCCCGCCCTCCGGCGTCGACCCCGACATGCATGCCCCGGCCCCCGACACCGGCGGCAACACCCCCGTGATTCCGCCCCCCGGGAGCCCCGGCGGCGACCCGACCGTCCGGCCGAAATAGGCTTGATCCAAATCCCCAATCTCATCATGCCCGGGCTTGTCCCGGGCATCCACGTTCTCTGGGGCAGCGAATGAAGGCGTGGATGGCCGGGACAGGCTCGGCCATGACGGATTCAGCGCCCAAAGAGGCCAAATTCACCCGCCGACATATTTGCTGATGCCTTGGCAAACGCGGATTGACAGCCCGCCGCCCCCTTCCTTATATGCCGCGCGTTCGCGAAATCGGCTGTTCCGCCGTTCGCGACCCTGTGGCGGGGTAGCTCAGCTGGTTAGAGCACGGGAATCATAATCCTGGGGTCGGGGGTTCGAGTCCCTCTCCCGCTACCAAAAACTATGCTACTTCAACCACTTATGGGCAGCGGGCTCCTCGCTAAAATCACCGTAGCAGATCCGTAGCAAGCGTTTCGCCCGAATCCTTGGATACGCTCACCGGCATTGTCTCTTGCCGCCGGCTGCACGATCGTACGGCCCATGAAAATCTTCATCGCATCCGATCTCCACGGCGAGGTCTGGCCGCACGACTACGACGTTCCGGAGGGACTGGACTTCGACGTGGCGGTGTTCGCCGGCGACATCCACCACGCCGACCGGACGGTGAGCTCGCTGACCAACCAGCGCGCGCTGCGGGGCAAAGAGGTGCTCTTCGTCGCCGGCAACCATGAGTACTATGGGAGCATCCTTGAGGACGCCGCCGCCCGGATCCGCGACAAGGCGCGCGGCACCAACGTGACGTTCCTGGACGCCGACGCGGTGCCGGTCATCGATGGAGTCCGCTTCCTCGGCTGCACGCTGTGGACCGATTATCGCTTCGAGGCGCGAAACCAGGTAGCTGGACTGTACGCCGGCATGCAGTTGAACGACCACCGTCTCATCCGGACGTCGGACGGCGCCGAATTCCCGCGGTCGTTCACGCCGGCCGAGGCCTACCGTCGCCACGTCGCCGAGCGCCGCTGGCTGACGGATCGCCTGGCCGAGGAGCATGATGGGCCGACCGTGGTCGTCACCCACCATGCGCCGCATCCCGGATCGCTGCACGAGCGCTATGCCGACGACGGCGCGATCAACAGTTCGTTCATCAGCGACCTCTCCGCCCTGATCGAGGAGCGTCAGCCGGCGCTGTGGATCCACGGTCACGTGCACGACACGCACGACTACATCGTTGGCGAGACGACGCGCATCGTATGCAATCCTCGCGGGTACAGTGGCGGCAACGGGTTCGAAAACTCCGCCGGTTTCATTCCGGATCTCGTCGTCGAGATCCCGGAATGGGCTCCGCGCCTGAGACCGCGGTAGCCGGCGAGTCCTTGCGCTTCGTGACCAAGGACATCCTCTTGAGGCTCCACAGCTAGGTCAGCATCTTTATGCAGCGACTTTGGTCGCGAACACACATGGTTTCGCACCAGGTGGACTAGCGATCATCGGCCACCAAAAAGGACCGGCTTTCCAACCGAGAGTGGGGCCGCCGTCTTGCTTCAAGAGGATTAATGCCGGTGCTGCGCGGGGAGCCAACACAAGATTACGCAGCTCGGCCGTACCTAAGATGGACAAACCAGATCTATCGCCCGAAGCCTGCCGATCGAGGCGCCTTCCCGACTCTGCCATTAGTTGAACCTTTCCGTTGGCGTTGCTTGCGTAATACCGCAGCAATCCTTTCATCGCCTCCCATTCGAAGCTTCCCTCGTCGTCGAGCACCAGTGTTGGTTCTATTGCGTCAAGAATCGCTACGGCGTTCTCGAGCGTAATCTCAGTGAATGCCTTGGATCCGATGGCGCGACTCGGAACCAGATTGTCCAAGCTCTTCATCGCCTTGTTGAGATGCGTTTGAGCAACTGTGTCGAATTTAGTAGGAAGAAGAATCCCGCTCGGCTTGATCGCGATGACGTCACTGACCGAAATCTTACTCGGTGCGCATGGTACAAAACCGTTCCGTGGATCGCTTTGAATGAAAACAACACCGTCTTCGTGGGCGCCATTTAAGAAGGCTTGTCGCAAGGCGGTCTCCAAAGAATGAATTTGAACAAGCCGATTGTACACGCCTCGGGACGTGTAGAAGCGCGTGACCGCAAGATCAGCTTTTGGGCGCGCGCCATACATGCGAGAATGTTGGAGAACCGTGTCCGCTTGCATGCGTTTTGGATTGCGACCGTAGTAAAATGAAATAAGATTTGGGACCGTAATTCCTCGATCTAGAATGCTTCCCCCTATAAAAATGTTGGCCTTTGTTCTTAACCGCAATTCGGCCGTCTCAGCATCGAGGAGGGGCTCAAGTTGAACATCGGAATTCACCCGTTGAATGTTCAGCTCGCCGTCAGAAAGAAGATGCCTGAGCTCTATGTAGGCCTCTTTCGCTGTGGGCATGAAGCCTGAATCTGCCTCTACGGATTTCTTAAGATCCGCGTAGGCTTCGTCAAACGCTGACTTCAGTTTGGTGTCGTTATCATCTGCGGCCTTTTCGAACAGCTTCGCCAGCTTTCCGACGGTTGACCACTGCCAATCGTGAGCTGCGCGCTGCGTGTCGTTATGAACGATCATCGCATACTTTTGAGGCGGCTGATCCAGCTTCCTTTGTTGTAGGCGCCGAACCACGATAGCGAGGAGAAACGTGATAATTGCGCGGCGTAGCGCCTTTATACTATCGCTTGTCCAGAGGCGGTCATCCCGAATTACTCGGTTGTCTTCTACACGTAACGCATCGTGTTCGCGATCAGCCACTTCCACGTACAGGTAGTAGCGAGGATCGTCAGCGCCGTGGCCGCCGAAATAGTCGTCTCCCCCGACGTAGGCGCTATGGATTGGGAGTATCTCAGTGAACGCTGGTCGCTTTGGGTGAAAAACGGCCTTGGTTTTGGTGGCGTTCTCATAGTCGCCGGGCTGCAGGTACAGGGCATAAGGTGTCGCCGTGACCTGAAGGAATGATACCCGAAACGATCGGCGCAGATCGTCCATTTGGTTCGCGATTGTTCCTTGATCAAAGTCAGGATCGTTTGATTTCTTCGTGAAGCGGATACTCGCCATGTCGGCTTCGTCATCGATGAGAAGAATTCGGCGCGTCCTCAGCGAGGCATATTTTTCATTGTCGAATAAGGCTCTTACCCGAGACAGGTTGTTCACCTGCTTCTTGGCAACGATGACAATCTTTCGACGAAGCTCGGCTTTCGTGAGAGACTCCGGAGTCTGCATAATGTCGAAGAGAATGATCTCGTCATTGTCGATAAACTCCCGAAAGTCGCGCGCTATTCTCCTGACGGTTTGCGTTGCAAGCGTCTTGGTGCCTTTTGTCAGCACAATCGCGATCTCGTAGTCGAAATCGAAAGCGCGGGCCATCACGCCGAGAAACGCTCTAGTTTTTCCGGACTGGATTTTTCCCAACAGCATACCTGGCTTGTCGGGATCGGCTGCGGATTCGAGCCTACTAAGTACATCCTCGATGCAAGCCTGCAGTTCGCTGTCGTCCTTCCTTTTGTCGCGGAGTCGCGCGTAGAATCCCATTTGTTCCCTACCATGCTGCTGTTCAAACAGCCTTTTCACGCCGCCCGTGTGCAGCAAACCATCCGCCAACTGACGAGCAATTTCAGCGACGGGCAATGGAAGCCGAATAACTGTCGTCGGCTCTTTCCGAGGGCGCCCGCCCATCCCCTTCCGGCTCTTACTGGATCGCATATTTCGCGAGCGCCCCCGAGTTTCTGTTACAAATACTGGGACAGGAAGAACTTCGATGCAAGATAAATCTAAAAATGAGGGAGAGCTCGCCTCTCATGTTCCTGAACGTTCTACCTGGGGGATGGTCGACCGCAAACGAGCTGGCCATGCCGCCCCCGGCGCATGGAGAACACAAGCCGCGTCGGCAGCGTGTGCGCTGGCCCCGGACGACGGCCTACCGATGGAATATTGGCACTGGACGAAGCCGGCGCCGACAGCAGGCAGAATGGCTCTCGCGTCTCAGCGCGCCGGTTAGGGCTAAAGGCAGATTACTAGGCATCTGCTGCGCGTCTCCCGCGCCCTCTGGAGGCGACTGCCAGGCTCTGCAGCAGGAGCTCGGCCAGGCACGTAGCATGACTACCATCCTCGCGGCGCAGCGCCCGAAGTGCGTCTCAAGGGCGATGCCCTGAAGGGTCCGCAACCAGGCCCGCCGATCTGAGCCTGTACCCTGGCAGGCGGCTGTGGGCCGCTCCGAAGCGACTTTCCACAATCAAGGCGAGCAGACGGCCGGGAAGGCAATTTTCGTTCGGTTTCCACTCCGAAAGCCGATATCTTCGACGGGCAATAAACTCGGGTCGGCGGAGCCGGCCCTTCGTCGACAATCGGGGGGGAGAATGGCGCGATCATCGGTTAAAACGAAGACAGGGAGGTCAGGGGCCGGGGAAACTAGCCAAAAAGAGCAACTCTCGACCATCGCCGACGACACGCTAGGCTTCTTTTCGGACATCACCGATGCCGCCAACGCAAAGCTCGGCGAAGTCCGCGCTTCCGGCGCCGAATCATTCGCCGTCGTCAACACGCTGACCGGGGCCAATGCCGTTCAAAACATGAGCGACATCACTTCGGAACAGCGGCAGCAGCTCGTCGGCCTCGCGCGCGAGCCTGCGATCGCGCGTCTCGTCCTCCGCGACGACGAAGGGGAGGAGAAGGTCTACTTCATAGCGCGCGCAGGCACGCTCCCCCACGACCGCCATACCATGGCGAGCTATCGCTCACCGATCGGACGAATGGCGTCGCTGCCGGTCGGAGGCGACCAAGATGTGCGCACATCGAAGGGCATGCGCAATTTCGAGGTGGCCGAACGCGCGGTCTTGCAACCGGACATCAAAGACAAGAAGTGGGATTCACGCGATACAGTATTTCAAGGGGTCAACTACGGTCCCGTCACGGTCACTTCTCTCCGCGAGCTTCTGAAGTCCACGGGCGCTGCGGAAAGCGCCGACATCCTCGACGCGCTTCTGGCCGAAGGCAGGGAAGCCGACAACGTACTGGAAGGCCTGCGCCGCAATGCCATCCTCAAGATGGGATTGCGGGATCAACCCCTGCTGGATCAGTACCAGGACGAGATCTTTCGCCTGCCGCTGGACAGCCGGCTGGTTATATTGGGGCCGCCCGGCACCGGCAAGACCACCACGCTGATCAAGAGGCTCGGACTGAAGCTGGATCGCGAATTTCTGCAAGCGGAGGAAGACGCGCTTATTGCGCGCTCGTTCGCTGGAGCCGCCGGTCATACCGGAAGCTGGCTGATGTTCACTCCCACGGAATTGCTGAAACTCTATCTCAAGGAGGCATTTGCGCGAGAAGGTATCGCGGCGCCCGACGCGCGATTGCAGACGTGGGACGATTACCGGCGCGAACTTGCCCGCAACAGGTTCGGCATTCTGCGCGCCGGTCTCGGGTCGGGCACCTTCGTTCTCAAATCCGCTTTCGACCCTCTACTGACAGAGACGATCGGGCGCCAAATCGCATGGTTCGAGGATTTCGAGAACTGGCACGTACAGACGTTCTGGGCCGAGCTCACTCAACACGCCAAGATCCTCGCGGACAACCGCGATCCTGAGACATCGCGCGTCGGGAAGCGCTTGACGCGGACACTGGACGGGACGGGAGATACCTCGTCCGCACAGTTCATTGCGATCGGCGAAGCCGCGGACGACGTCCGCGCCTTGATCGCCAAGATCAAGGCCGAGACCGACCTCACAATCAGGAACGCGTTTTCCGCCGAATTGAGGCGCGATCAGACCTTGCTCACGCAGCTCATCGCGTTCATCGCGATGACGACCGAGACGACGGAAGAGCCCGACGATACGGATGTGGACGAGGATGAAGACGGCCCGCAGCCGGCCGATGCCCGCAATGCCGCTTTCGAGGCGTACATGCGGGCAATTCGAGCTCACTCGCGTGCCATTGCCGCGAGCCGGTCGCTCCCAACACAGAGCCGCTACAGGAAGATCATCGACTGGCTCGGTAGCAAGGTACCCTCCGCAGAGGAGTTGCGCTCGATCGGCGCAAGTCTCCAGGTGCAGTCGTCGGCTCGCCGGTTCGCGAACCCCATGCGGCGTCTGATCTCCGGCGTTCCGGCACGCTACCGTCGATTCCGTCGCGAAAGGCAGGCTGAAAATCGATGGTATCGCGCAGAGCCAATCGCTGCGACCGACCTGTTTCCCTTGGAAGCCGACGTCCTTTTGCTTGCGACCCTGCGCGCAGCCAATGGACTTCTCGCGAACAGAACGATCGCCGCCGAGGTCGCCGCAGGCCAGCATCCGACCTTACAATCCTTCCGAGACGCCTTGCGCAACCAGATCGTGATCGACGAGGCGACGGACTTCTCCCCGCTGCAGTTGGCTTGCATGGCAAATCTGTGCGATCCGGCGACGCGATCGTTTCTGGCGTGCGGCGACTTCAATCAACGTGTCACCAACTGGGGCAGTCGTTCGGTCGACGAACTGAAGTGGGTGTTCGCGGACATCGACGTCCGGACCATCAATATCAGCTACCGTCACAGCAAAGAACTCAACGAATTCGCAAATCGTATCGCCCAGCTTTCGGGGACTTCGCCCGACACTCAACTCCCTGCACATGTAATCAACGATGGTGTGCGCCCGGTCCTCGCGAACGGATTGCGCGATCGTCACGCCGTTTGCGCCTGGTTGGCCGATCGTATCGGCGAAATCGAAAACCTTACGGGATCTCTGCCATCCATTGCGGTGCTGGTGAATGAAGAGGCTGAGGTGGAACTGCTTGCGCAAACCCTCGACGCGGCACTTGCCGACAAGAATCTCCACGCCGTGGCTTGTGTTCGCGGTCAGTCCGTAGGACAGGAGAACGACATACGGGTCTTTGACGTTCAACACATCAAGGGCCTTGAGTTTGAAGGCGTATTCTTTATCGGGTTGGACAGGCTCGCCGAGCGTGCGCCCGACCTCTTCGACAAATATCTTTACGTCGGCGCCACACGTGCCGCATACTACCTCGGCCTCACCACCGAAGGTCCCGCCCTTCCGTTAAAATTGGAAGGCTTGCACGCCACGTTCGCGGACCATTGGCCCAAGCGCCACATTTGAACGGGTGTTTGAGGTCCCGAATGAGTGCTGGGAGACCCGCGGTACAGTCGAGACCGCTACTAGCGCGGAATGCTGGTGAATAGCACCCAAAGGGCGATATCTAGCGACCACGCCGCAGGTAATGCGATGAGCCTGGCCGCAATGGCGGAAGCCCTGAGCCGCTCGGCCGACTACCGGGTGTTGCGGCGGCTTTAGCAAGTCGCTGTACCTAGTGCGACGATCCGAGCCAAGCCGAACAATTAACCGTTGGGGCGATTTCGCGAATGAAGCGCGCACAGGTGCGAACGCAAAAGAGATTATCTTCCGCAGGTCAGTATGGATTCGGAGTATCTGGCGGGCAGTAGAGTTCGATAAGTCGGTTTGTACCGGCACGCAGACTAGAGAGTTGATCGTCGTCCGGACCTTTCCGAGCATCGCGAAAATCGATCTGGTTCGGATACCCATTTACCCCTCTAACGAGGAAAGTAATGTCCGGATATCCGAGGTCGCGCTCGTCTTTCGCGATCTCGTTGAAATGGGTCTGGTAGGGAAAATTGCCCATCTGTTTGCCGGGATGGATCCGATTGAAAAAGTCCGTATAGGTCGGAAAGGCCCCGGCGACCGCACAACGGAATAGTTCGGCGCGTATCTTCGCCTTCAATGCAGCGTCCATCGGTGCCCCTCCCGGATTCGACTATCGCAGCATAGACAATTCCCGCGCGCTTTCCATTAGCACAACGGAAGAATTTCGAAGGGTGGACAGCGAACTTGAAGTTGTATCTAAATCGGAGGAGTTATGGGGAGGGCATCGATGATTTCCGCCAACCAACACGCCGTGGCCGAGGTCCTGGGCGACACCTTCGTTCACGAAGTGCCACCCTACCAACGTCCCTACGCCTGGCTTCCAGAGCATGCCTTGCAGCTGTTCGAGGACCTCCGTGAGGCAATGCAGTCGGGTGAGGGCGAACCGTACTTCCTGGGCAGCATCGTCCTTATCAAGCCGCCTGGTCAAGTCATCGGCCAAGTCGTGGATGGCCAGCAGCGCCTCACCACGCTGACGATTCTCGCCGCTGTCCTCCGAGACGCGGCCACGGAACAGCAGGAACGTGACGCACTCGGGGCCGCCGTCTACATCGAGCCGAATCCGTTCATGGATCAGGTCGAGGCTGTACGCGTCATCGCACATGTGGAGGATCGAGTCTTCTTTCGAGAAGCCATCCAAGTCCCTGGCGCCGCAGCCAAGACCGAGCCACCTCACAAGCCGAGGAACGAGGCTCAGCGCTTGATGTGGGAGAACGCGGTCAAGTTGCGTGCGAGCGTCTTGTCGTTGAGCGACGCCGATCGTCAGTCGCTCGTCAAGTTCCTGCTGAGACGGTGCGTCCTTGTTGTCGTTTCGACGGAATCGCGGGCCGCTGCTCTGAGGATATTCAGAGTGTTGAACGATCGCGGCCTGGATCTGTCGAATGCCGACGTAATCAAGGCAGACCTGCTCGCCAAGCTCGCGCCGGCGGAGATCGCGCATCAAGCCGCGCGGTGGAGGGAGTTCGAGGCCGATCTGGGACGCGAGGAGTTCGAGGGACTTCTGGAGAACCTCCGTTTCATCCGTGAGGAAACCAAAAACAGGCGTTCCCTGAGCGAGGCGTATGAAGAGCGGCTCAAAGGGGCATCTTCCTCGGACGTAAAAAAATTCTTGGACGAGGAGCTCGCGCCGGCGAAGCGTTGGATCGCCGAGATCCTGGATGGCGAGGGGGAGGACTTCCCTGAAAATTTGAGGCGGGACGGCATGGAAGCGCTCTCCGGACTTCGTCTTCTGCCCAACAGGGACTGGATGCCGGTAGCGCTTGCAGCAGCGACGAAATTTGGATCGTCGGAAAGACTGATCTTCATTTTGAAAAAGCTAGAGGGGCTCGCGTGGATAATGCAGCTTGCTCGGCGATACGACACACAACGGCTGAACCGATATGCCGAGATAATTCGGGCTTTGCGCGGGCTGGACGCGACCTTGGACGCCTGCCTGATGCCAACCGCAGAGGAAAATGAGGACGCGCGGCTCGCGTTGAGCGGTCCAATCTATAGCCGATTCCCCGTCAGAGTCGTGCGCGCCATACTCGAGCGGCTGGACCGGCTCCTCGCGGAGCAGCCCGTCGTCTGGGAAGGTCAAAAGACAGTCGAGCACATTCTTCCTCAAAATCCGGAGCCGGAGGAATGGATCGAATTCGATCAGGCGAGCCGGAGCGCGGTGACGGACACGATCGGCAATCTCGTTCTTTTGACCTCCCGCAAGAACTCCAGCGCCTCGAACGCTCCCTTTGCCGAAAAGAAGAAGATCTACTCTGGTCAAGGAAGTACAGCGGCAGGGAAAAAAAGGGCCACCTACGCGAGTGCGCAGGAACTGATTGTTTTGTCTCGATGGGACATGGACGCCTACGAACAACGGCAGAAGCGGCATCTTTCATTGTTGGCCGAACAGTGGGGGATCCAAGAAGTTCCAATGAGTCCCGCCCGCGCTGCTGCGCGCGATGTCGTCGCCGAGCTCATCGCAAGTCGGCAAGCATAGCGTGGCGTCAGATGTTGGTTTTGGAGCGCGACCCAAGGGTAATCTGCCGATGATCAGCTCGGATATTTTTGAACTTCATCCTAGGGAAGCGCAGATTTGACAAGGAAGTGGAGGTGCGCGCATGAGCGCCGACCGCCGACACGCGGTGGCCTTGCTGCTTTTCGACTACGTGAAAAGTCCATCGCTGCGGCATTTGCGCGATCCCCACAGCGTGCACAAGCTTGCGCGGGACATCCTGAACGCGGTCGATCGAGCGGGCTCGATCTGGAGCAAGTGGGAAGCTGAACGGGAGGAGGTGGCAAAGGCTGCTGCTCCGTGCTGGATTCCGACGGAAGACCTGCTCGCCTCCCTCAATAATCTGCCAGGCCCGCCGCTGACCAGGACAGACGTAGAACAGCGTCTGCGCGCGATCTGGGAGCAGCCCTACACGAGCTATCCCAACGAAGACCTTAAGAATGGTTGCCTGGCGTTGTATCGCTCGGTAAAGGCGCAAGGTACCGAGATGCGCGCAATCATCGGAATGCTTCAGGAGCACCTGGAGCGCGAGGACGAGAAGCTCCGGCGAGAGCAGGAGGAACGATATCGCAAGCTGAAAGAAGAGGAGCGGGCAAAGCTCGAACAGCGCTTCCTCTCTGGAGCCGATTGTGGTTGGACCCCGATCGATGGCTCCGCCGCCCTTTATTGCCGTCGCAATGGTCGGACTTTCCGTATTGTGCAGGGCAAGGATAAGCGCTGGACGCTTTTTCGCATCGAAACGATCGAGGACGAAGGCGACTTGCTGGGGCTCTATCAAGGGCGAAGCGACGCGAACAAAGCATTGCAAACGATTGCCTATGCAAATGAACGACGATGATGTCATGCCGCCTGCCTGGCCGACACGGCTGCGGGCGGTGGTGTATGGCTTCCGCGGCCATCCGAACATCCGGCCTTGCGCTGCGGAGACGGAGGTCGTTTTCCCCAATATGATCTGGCTGCGCGGGGATGGCCAACAATCGATCCGGCATCACTACGTCCGCAGTAGGCTAGAGTTCCGCTTTTGTAGAGCACGAAATCCTGTGAACTGATCGCGCCGTCGACACCGCCTGGGAGGCCGTTTTCCACGGACGGCTGAGCCGCCGCGGCCGGAGCCAGATCGCGAATTCCGTTTGCATCTACGTGCTCGAACGTAGCCCAGACGAATTCTGGATGTCCCTCCGGTATAAACACGACGTGGATTGCGAGCAGCGCGACGGTTTCGGTTCGCGGCGGAGCCGCCTCGTCGATCACCAACTTCGATCCATCACGTTTCAGCGCCGGCACGCTTGCTTCGGCGACGGTGATCTAGTTCGAAGGTACGCTATTTTTCGGAACGACCTTCCAAGCTGATTTGAGCTCCACGGCACCCTTAGGCATCTCGAGATTGGGGTCGGCATTCTCAACCGCCGCCTTGGTCGTCAGCTTGTTGGTCGCGAGATGGCGTAAAAGACCGGTTGACCGCTCTGATCGTAAGGAGGCCGGCAAATCCTGCCTGGCGGACGCCCGCATTTATCGACCCAGCGGTGTTCGGTCCCGGAAATCTCGCCGCAGAAGCCGCATCGAAATTGTTTGATCCCTTGAGCGATCGAGGCGCTAACGCGAGTAAACTTAATTTCTTAGCGGCAAACTTCGGCGCGCTCTCAGGGCCGAATACATCGCTTATGGTAGGATATGACAAGAATGCGGGAATTCTGTTTTTTGGCTGAGCGGCAAACAGGAAGTTTTGCCACGCCGGCTTGTAGAAGACGCAATCGGGCTCCGGGTGCGGCGGCGGCCTGTCGAAAGTCGGCTGCGGCGTCTGCGGCAGCCAATTCGGATCTGCCGGGCAATCGGCGAGCGCCGAATGGCCAGCGACTGCGCAAAACACGACGATTGAAGCGAGTCGCGGAAACAGATCAAGCGAGCGGTTCGTCATGAATTACATTCCTCCGGGAAGGAAGAAGGCTTGAGGTCTAAGTCTTCAGCAGTTTTGAGATGCTATAGTGACAACTTCGCCGAAACCTGCACTGGAACGTTCAGTCAATACAGAATGCTGCTTGGTGGTGCCCTAGGGCCGAAATGATCACCTTTATTCAAGCTTGGATATTGAAATCGGTCCGCCTTATTTTATCTGGTATCCCTTCAATTCCGGCTTCGACGCTAGAAACGCGACGAGCTTCGCGACGTCGACGGCCTTGTTGAACATGTCGCATTTGCCGTGCGTATCCCTCTGAAAGCCCAGGTGATGGATACCGACGACGAGCCCATCGTCGTCCAGCACCGGCGCTCCGGAGCTGCCGCCCTCGGTATCGCACAGGTGCGCGAAATCGGATTGTAGGTTGACAGTGTCGATCCCGGCTGCGGCATCGGTGACACCTTTGCAATTTTGCGAAATCTGCTTCGGGAGAGAGGCCGGGTGGTGAATGATCGATACAGATTCATCGTTCAGGGACTTGTTGCGGAGCACGAGTGCCTTCGGCGGGACGTCGGTCTGGGGACCGGAAAGCTCGAGGACGGCGAGATCGTTCGCCTGATCACGCATTACGCTCCGACATCCGAACTCCCGTTTGACCAGGTCGCCGTCCCAGGAAAAATCGATGATGGCCGTCTCGCATACCCCTCCGGACCAGCGATCTTCCGCGCTCCAGGGCCCGCCGCAATGGTCGTTCGTTACGAAAAGCATTTTAGGCGCATCGGCGATTAAGAAGCCGCTACAGCTCCAGACCTTGAAACCATTCAGATTCGAGCCGGAATGCGCTACGAACATTCCGACCGCGTCGCCTTTCCTTCGGTGGAGGCTATCGACGTTTTCCAGCGGAGATTCGAACAGGTCGATCCAAGCTTCCTTGGGGCCTTGTATCGAATAATACGGACGCTTTGCCGTCGCTGACATCGCGACATATTCGGTCAATCGGACTTTGGCGGCCGGATCGCTGCTTTCGAGGAAGAAATAAAGCTCGTTGACCGGCAAGCGATCGGTCCAGAACGGGTGACCTTGAACGACGACAGAAGACGAGATGGTTTGCAACGGACGACCTTTGACATCCCTGATCGTCAAGACCCATTCCGGGCCGGGATATTCCGGTTTCACCGCGACACGGATCCATCGAATGTCCTTTGGGAGCGTCAAGGCGGTGGGGGCCCCAGACGGCTGAACGTTCTTGCCCCACATCGTATTGGCGCCGAATTCCGTCGCCAGCTCGGGCGCTTCCTCGCAAGGTGATGCGGCAAGCGAGGGTTGGATAGCGGCCAGCGCAGCAACAAATATCAAGCTGAGGCGACCAGACAGCTTCATCGGCAGCCCTGAAAGGCAGGAGGGACGCTGCCGCCGGCCAAGCCGGGGATCAGCGTTTCGACTTCGTCGATCTGGATCGGCCGCGAAGGCAGATCACTCGAGCCGTCTACGTAAAACAACGGTTTCTCGGGGCTCCAAGAGCCGTCCGGGATGAGGCGGACCAACGGTGAAGTCAAAGTCGGCTCGCCCTGTTTCAATTGATACCTGACCCGCCAGCCGGTCTGTCCTTCGATAATTTGTTTGTAGACGCCGCGGACACGTTTCACGGAAATAGGGCCAATTTCCAGGGCGTCATCGTCGACGACGTTTTTCAACCGGATACTCTCCGTGCAGAACCACAGATTTTTCGCGATCTTGACGGAGTCTCCCGCAAGTTTCACGATCTGCACGTCCGGATCGCGGAAAGCGAACGTCGCGTCCACGATGCCGGCGGAAACCTTCGAGGACATGTCCTCGGTGGGTGCCGGCTTAGCTATAGCCTCGAGCCGTTGCTTAAGAAGAGCGCCGTTCACGTAGCGTTGAGGAAAGCAGCTCGCCATCTCGGCGAGCAGGCCAGCGACCAGAGCCGTCGATTGAGACGTGCCGTACGCGAGACCGAGCCTGCTCGCATCGATCGTCGACGGAATTTGACGCTTGCCCGAGCCGCCGGGCGCCGCGACGGTCACCAATCCCTCGGTCGAGTAATTCGCCCAGTCGGATATCGACGCCTCGGTTCCGTGACAGTCGTCGCACGAGGTGACGACGACTACGTTCTTCTGGTCCCCCAGGTTCATTGGGGAGTCGGTGGTCTTTCGGCCGATGTCGACGACCGTGTCCTGCTGGCCGGCCGCCACTACCCACACCCCCTGACTCGACAAGATGTCTTCGACTTGTGGAGGCTTGTGTCTTCGGGTTTCGGTCGTCGCGATCGAGTAGTCGTTCTTGAATTTTCCCGCGTATACGTAAATCTTCAAACCCGACAAGTTCGCTTTCGCGTCCAGCAGCTTCTTTATCGCAGGGTCGGCTATCGCTTGGCTGTCCAGCGATACATTCGGGGCGAGGCCCTTGAAGCCCGTTACAACCCCGGCGCTGACCATGATCCCGGCGAGATGCGTCCCATGATGTTTCGTCGCATCGTATTTCTTGAAAGGACACCATTTTTCGGCGGGTACGGCGTTCGGTTTCCGCAACGAGCCGATGAGATCTTGGTGAAGATCGACGGGTTGATCCACGAGGACGATCTCGGGGCAGTTCGACGTTCCCGGTTTCGAGCAGGCAGCCGAGCAGCTCGGGTTGTCGGTCGCGTTGAGAAGAGAGATGTAAGGAGGAGCCGCAGTAGCTGGGATCGGCGGCGCATTGCAGCTTTCCGCCCAGTCTATCGGCGTGTTGCTGTACTTCGGACCGGCGGGCGGATTACTTTCTTTCGCAACCGCCCGCGTCTCGAACCGATCGATATCCTTGTTAAATTTTTCGACGCCTTCGACCCATTTGTAGTTTTCGGGGCTTGTAGGCACTTTCAATTCGACGGCGACGCCTTCGAATCCGAGCGTGCGTTGAGTCCCGGCAGCCTTCTCGCCGGTCTTCCGGTTCTTCCATAGCTCCCTGACTTTAACCAACCGGTCCGCATCTTCCGGTATCGCACTGTCGAACGCGGCACGCCACGGTACCGACTTCGTTATCGGGAGGTCCGGATAGAGAACCGTCTGGCCGATCGGCGAGGGTGAGGGGAGGGTTGGATTGAGTTGCCGGATGACCTCCTTCATCCCGTCCGAACATCCAAGGTGATATTTGTCGAACTGAAGCCGTTGCAACACGGCATTGCAAGGATCTTGGCCCTTTTCGAGCGTGAGCGTACTCGTCGGAACCTCGCCGGTCTTCATCAGCGTGAGGACCGTCTTGGCCCAGTCGGCCGAAGGGTCTTTGCCCAGAAACTCGATTTGGAACGATGCCCCCTCGCTTTTTTCCGCGCTCGTTTCAGAAGCCCCTGACGTCTTCTCTCCGTTCGTCTGACAAACAGCGGGTTTGACAGTCACGGCGACAAACAGGGCCAGTACGATCGCAGCACGCATCCGCCCCTCCCTTGCCGCTTCTGCTAATTGCTGACCGGACAGGCCTTGCCTGTTAGATAAAGGCATCGGTGTCCGCGCTTATCCGCATCCCGCAGCGCGAGGTCGAGACTTCCTTTTCCGCCGCAGAAATAGTGCATGACCGAGTTCGCGGTGTAAGGCGTGATCGGCTTCCAATTCGTTCCTTCGGTGGCGCACCCGGGAATATTGGCGATGTGCTCGTGCCTGTAACCCAGGATATGACCGATTTCGTGCCTCAGCACCCCCACGTGATCGAACTGCAAGTCGGGCGTGAGGAAGGGCTTGTAGACGTATAGAAATCGGTCGGTTGGCGGCGAACTCGGAAAGAAAGACATCGCAATCGTTCCGTCCGACGTCGGTTCGTATTTGATCCTGAAGAACGGGTTTTCGGCGACTTCGGTGAACGTAATTCCGCAGTCGGAGCAGGCAGCCACCCAATCGTCCGCCGCAGCCCGGAACTTTGCCCGCGTGAACTGGACGTTCTCGGCGGTGGGGAACGACTTATCATCGAAACCGTATGTCAGCTTTCGTTGTTCCGGATTTTTCCAATAGTCGAATTTGCCGCCGACGAGATTGACGATGAGTTCGTCGGACCTCGAATTGGCGATATCTGGATTCTTAAGCGACTTCAGATAATCAACGATCTCTTCGCGCGCGATCGGAATATCCCCCTCGACGACGTAGCGTCCGGATCCCGCGGGCGATTCGATCAAGATCTTCAGAAGGCTTTCCACTTTCGCCGGATTTGACGGCTCGGCGACAGCTTCCTGCAGGATACGACGGACCAATTCCGTAGAGCTCTCGACATCGGCGAAAGCTGCCGACCAACCGAGAAGCGCCGACAGAACGGAGAGAATTCCGACAATTATTTTGAGCATAAGAATACCCTCTGCGGCCGATGTTCTCAGCCGCTCAAAAATCGTTGCGTGCAAAAATTAGCGATTAAGACCCTAGGCTAGATCGCGTGAGGAGACACGTCAAGGTCGTATCACAAAATTTCGCACCGGTAGTGCCTGCCGCGCCGCGATATCGTCACGTTGGTAATCGCCGAAAGATTCAACGTGTCACTCCCCTTGTGATCCCGCATTGGTTGTGACACGTTATCTGACTTTTGGGGGCTATTTCGATGTTCAAACGATTTTTGCTGGCGCCGTTATGCGCCTTGTTGTCTTCTTGCGCGACCATGCCGACGGAGGCAATCGATCACGTATCTCTAGCGGCAGTCGAAGAACGCGTGAAGTGCGAGATCGGCACCGCCTTTCTAAGGCTGAAGGATGACAAGCGGTTTCCGGACTTGAGTACATGGGCAGCCGGTCTCACTTTGACGCTTGCGGTGGATTCCACGGGTGGAGTGACGCCGTCCACCTCGCTGACAGGACCGTTCGGAAGCGTAAGTCCGCTCGACGTGAGTCTCGGCGCATCCCTCAACGCCAAACGTACGGCTCTCCTGAACGTCTATGTAGCGTTCGTCGAAGCGGCCACCCACATATGTCCGCCTCCAAGCGCCATCCTGTTAGAAGGTCAACTTGGACTTGGCGATTGGATCATGCGCGTTTTCGAGGCTCAATACCTCGTCGATCAGAACTCGACTCTTCAATCCGGGTTCAACAGCGAAAAATCGATCGGCTACACGATGGAGTTTTTGGTCACTCTCAATGCCGGCGTAACTCCGAATTTCGTATTGACGAATGCCACGAACACCAAGGTCGGGTTCGGTGTGGAGTCCAAGTCGACGAATTCCGTGGACATCGCCATGGTGCAGATGGACCCCGCCGACTTCCGGAAGCGCTTCACGACCGTGGTCATCAAGGGCAAAACGGAAAAGCGTCCGAACCCGGAGTTTGGAAAATTCACCGCGGAGGAGGCACGAGCGAAGAACATAAAGGAATTCGTCGAAGTTCAGGTGACGCCTGATCGTGTCGAGCGGCGACCTGCCGGGGTGGAAGCGCGCATCGGAATCGCAACGAGATTCAAACTCGACCAGGTGTTGCAGCAGCTCAACAGCAAAATCCTCATCCAAAGCCTCCGGCGGTGAGGCGAGGGCCGTGTCGCGGCGGGCCGAGCCCGGCTTGATGCGACGCGACGCCGTTTTTGAGGTCTCCGTCAATGCGTCGAGGTCTTCATCCTTCGGACGACCTCGGTCACGACGGCCTCGGCCTCCTTCCGATTGGCCTTGGCGCCCTCTTTCGTAGACGCCCCTTTCACGTGAACGTACCTGACGGCGGTATCGCGCGTGACGGGCGAGGGGAAGGTCGTCAGTTCGCCCCGGTAGTACTTGACGTTCGAGAATGCGATCAGGCTCATGGCGCCTCCGGTAATGCCACGACAGACGCATGCTTGGTATGCTCGAGGCGAGGCACTCGTCGAGAATGCTCTGCTGGCTCCGGACGATCGAGCCGTCGTCCTCGTCGTCGCCCCCCGCGCTGATCGACGCTGGTCGGCGGAAGCTGTTCGGGACCGCCCACGATGCCGGCGGGCGAGATAGCGGTCCAAACGCTTCGCGGCAGCCGCAAGCAACCTCCCCCCGATTGCTGAAAGCGACTCCGAAAATTCTACGATGTCGTCGCTCGGCGACTTTTTGTCCTTCGACGTCCTTTGCGAGCGGAAATGTCGCCGCTCGGCAACACGCAGGAGTTACCGAGCGGGAAGTTTTCGACGTCGATCGCCGCTTCACGCGCGCAAAGTTACCGAGCGGGAAATCCGCGTCTGGGGTAAAAGACGTATCTTCGGGGCAAAGACGTAATGCAACGTCTCTCCATGGCAATTCGAGTAACTCACCTCTTGTGAAGTGAAGGCGGTTTAGCTGCCCTCCGGGCCTCATTCGTCTTCGATCCCTTCGAGCGGAATCGGTTCGCCGGCGGGCTGGCCGAGCCTGTAGAGCACGCTGTGAGTCCTGACCCACCGCATCTTGCGGTCGAACCAGACGACGGCGCTGGTAGTGACCCGCCCGCCGTCCTCGTGATCTGGATGACCGTACAAGGCGCCGTTGACGACGAGCTTGAACTCCTTGCCGACGCGCCGGATCTCGACCGCCCACTCCTCCAGCCGCCGCGCGCGCAGCATCGCGATCGGCGACGGCTGCTCGCCGCAGCTGTAGGACTCGATGTCGCGCAGCAGTTCGCGCCTGGCCGTCTCAACTTTGTCCATCACTCAGTGCCTCATCGCGTGTTGGTCGCGGGCCTCAAGGGTGGCCGCGACGATCTTCTGCAGCGCCCGCATGCTGCACTTCTGCGCCGACCAGGCCTTGCCGATGACTGCGAGCTCGTCCGTCGCCAGCGGCGCGTCACCGGCGCGGGCCTCGTCCTCGGCGGCCAGGTCGCGCATCACGTTCGCTGCGAGCGCCGGCAGGTGCTGCAGCGTCGGCGTTGGCACGCGGATGATCCGGTACCGGTCCTTCAGTGGCGCCGGCAGCGGGTCGAGGCTGTTGGCGGTCGCGCAGTGACCTACAAAACTGAGGTCAAGCTCGGCGTCCAATGCGCCGTCGCGCACTCGCGAGGATGTCTCCCGATCTAAGTGGCCGAGCAGAACTGAAAACAAGGCGCCGTTCCGCGGGTTGGCGCAGGCCTTGTCGAGCTCGTCTACGAACGCGATCGGGTTGGCGATTTTGAACTGCTGCACGGCGCGCGCAGGGACACAGGGCGTGCTCTCCGACCAGCCGCGAGGTGTACCGCCGTAGCCGACGCCGTCCGAGCTGCTGCCGCCGTCGAAGCGGTAGACGCCGATACCCAGGAGGTCGCCTAACCGCCGGATCATCCGACTCTTGCCGCAGCCCGGTGAGCCGACCAGGATCGCGGCTTTCATCCGGACGGGCTCGCCCTCTCGCAGGTCACGCAGCAGCAGGTCCACCGCAGTGACGGCGTGCGGATACTCCGCGTGCAGCGTCGCGCGCAGGGCCGCGAGATCGCGCGCGCACACCAGCGGTAGCGCAACATCGAGGATTTCCTTCCACGCGGAGTGATCAGCCTTGAGCTTCGCGGCCTTGGCCTTCGGCATGACAACGAGGGTCGGCGGATCTGCGAACAGCGATTGTGCGGTCGAGATGGGGCCGGCCCGGAAGACGAGAGGCTCTATATCGTCGTCGCGTTTCTGCGTCTCGACATCCGTGATCTGGAGAATCGAGACCTTGCTTTCGTGCCACCCACCTTCGCCGGCGCGCCACCAGACCCTCAGCCGCTCGCGCACCTCGGCGTCGTCGTCCTCTGGCAGGTCGGCGGCATCGAGGGCGAACTGCAATTGAGGTAGCACGGTCCAGAAACTGGCCGGCTGGCCCGGGTTCACCGTCAGCATCGACCACGCCAGTGCCAGCGCCCCCACGGCGGGCGTGCCGTCCGCATAGAGCGCGTCGACTGCGGCTTGGATTTCCTTGCGCACGGCCTTGCGGTCGTCGGACGCGTCAAGCAGCGCAAGCGAACGTTCCGGCCCCAGCAGCACTTCCGAGATCGACCGCAGATGAGCGAACGCGTTGTCCCACCGTGAGAACGTCAGCAACTGCAGGGCCGGATGGTCGTAGCGCGGCCTCATCGGCGGCGCTCCGAAGTGGCTGCGAGGTGTAAGATAGCGTGCGATAGCGCACCCTGGGGGGTTCCCTGCCGTACGGCGGTCGGCGGCGCGCTCTCGGCGCGGTCCTCGGCGACCAGGCGGAGCAGTTCGGCACGGTCGGCGTCGCTAGACGAATCCTTCGAATCCATGTTCTATCGCTCCGGCGTTCGTGGTCCACGTGACGCCGCACTGTACATACAGTGTTGCAACACATCCAGGGTTTCTCGGAGGCATGGTGAAGGATTCGAAAACGCGCTCGAAGCTGCCGCGGCCCTCCAAGCCGTCCGGCGCCGACGACACGGCGCGCGAGGGGCGTCTGGTCACGCGGATGCACCAGCCCTTGCTCGACCTCGTCGACATCCGGGCTCGCGAGCGGGGCGAGAGCCGCTCGCGGTACATTGAGAGACTGCTAGTCGCCTACCTGTCGGCGGACCCGCGGAATCCCCGGCTCGATCCCCATGGTCGAATCCTGACGGACGGCCCGCCGATCTCCAAGGCCGGCGACCCGGTGCGTTTCGGGGCCGCCTGGAGCCGATGGGTCGCCCTCAACGAAAATCTTTTGGGGATACGGGTACCCGACGGCGGGCTCGATGAGCCGCCGGAATTTGTTGATGAGACGCGCGCGCAAATGAGGCGCGACGGCCATAGGTGAGGCCAAACTGTGGCTGACGTTCCGAGAGTCGAATCGTCGCGTGCACGCCGAAATTCTGGCGATGCCTGCGGCAGAGGCGCTCCCCGAATCCAATGGTGGCAACGTCTGCCCTCAATTCGAGTTTTTGATAATTCGACTCTCGTAATGTCATCTCGAATGCGTCCACGTGTGGTCCCAATCCTGTGCGGCACCGTTATACCGTCAAGCACCGTCAAAAGTTGCCATCACTAAGTCCTTGAGCTAGTTCTGGTATTTCGAATCCTTGCTTGACTTCGGCCTTCGCCCGCGCAAGGAGTCGCGTCCATAACGCGCGGACCGCATGCCCACTCCCCCGTCAGCCATCACCCCGAACGTCGCCGCTGCGCCCTGCGCGGCGGTGGCCGCCGTCAAGGTGCGTCGTCTGCCGAAGTTGCGTCCGATCAACGTCTCGTGGCGCCGGCAGGTCGAGGATCACGAGGGCGTCCGCACGGCCCTCACGTGCGAGAACGAGCGCCGCTGCAAGGCCGGCATCCCGACGAAGGCCATCCCGGACCTCCCCGAGCGCAATATCGGATCCTTGCAGTCGATCCAGACCTTCCGGCCGGTCACGGCCTGGTCGGACATCCACCCGGACGACCATCACCTCTACACGCCCGAGCAGCTGCACGAGCCGACCGGCGAGGTTAGCCGCGTCAAGGTGATCAACCGGCTGGCCTACCGCCACTTCGACGCGGTCGAGGGCGGCGAGCATCAGGCCCTCGTCGGCTTCCAGACCGAGGCCCAGGAACGCGCCGACGCCGAGTACAAGAAGAAGCGCAAGGCCCAGGCCGACAAGCTCGCGCGCCGCGCCAAAGCCGCCGGCCTCAAGGTCGCCACCGATCTAGTCCAGGTCGACCCGTCGGAGGCCAAAAAGGCCGCTGCCCAGGCCGAGAAATACGCGAACATGCATCGCGAGGCCAAGCAAGAGATCGCCGACCGCTACGAATACGGATTCTACACGAAGACCTGCAAGGTCGCCGGCGAGGTCGTCGCGGCGTTCAACGAGTACCTCGGCAAGGACTGCAAGAACCTGCGTAGTGGCCTCGGAAGCCCGTCGGTGGCGCGCATGGTGGCGCTCTATCCTCGCAAAGGCCTGATCCGGGCCGGCTACGACAAGGGCGCGCTGTTCGAGTCCGCGACCAAATTGTTCGCCCTCGATGCTCCGTACGTCGAACTCAATAAAAAAATCATCGGCTGCATCGTCGTCGAGCTCGACAGCGTGCTGCGGCCCGAGGAATTCCGCGAGGCGCTGCTGGCGATCCTCGGGCCGCAGCGGATGCCGAATCTGATCGTGGGCCGCATCTCGTCCTCCGGCTTCCTGGTCCGGCCGCACCTGATCTGGATTTTGAAAAAGCCGATCTGGAACGACCCGCTGCGGGAGATCACCGACGCGAACACCGGCGAGGTCACCACGATCGGCGACAAGCGCTGCCGGATGAAGCCGATCAAGAAGGCCTACGTCGTCCAGCGCTGCCTGACGCAGCTGCTGCTGCCGCTCGGCGCCGACCCGGCCATGACGAACATGTGGAAGCCAAAGTGCCCCCTGAGCGCATTCTGGTCGACGATCATCACGAACGACGACCGTTTCCACGCCCTCGATGACTTCGAGCAGATCCCGAACTGGCCGCGCAACGTCGACGAGGCCGGCATGGCCGAGACCGCCGCCACGATGCGCGCCCAGGCCGCCGGCGCAACCGCTTCCGGCAGCAATCTGGCCTGGCGCCTGGTCGGTAACGAGATCGAGCCGCTGGCGCGCCTGCAGCTGAAGGCCCGCGACCAGGATTTCATCGAGGCCGGCAAGGCCGGTGTCGAGTCCTTGGCGCGCTGGTTCGACGCCAAGGTCCGCCCCGCCGTCGAGGCCGAGATCGGCCCTAGCGAGGGTCTCGACCGGATCATGGAGCGCCGCTGCACGTTCCACGCCCGCTGGTGCCTCGGCAAGCTCTCCCCCCGCAAGCGCAAGAGCTCCCGCGGTCGCGATCGAGACATCATCTTCAAGGACAACCCGAACCCGACCCCGACCGACCATCGCATCGAAGCGGGCAAGAAGTCCGCCAAGCACCGCCGTGCTGTGTCCGTCTGGGCGCTCGGCAAAGAGGCCGCCGTGGCGCTCTCCGCCACCGGCGAGATCCACCGCGCCGCCTTCATCAAGAACCTGGACACCGTCACCCGGCCGACCGCCTACCGCTGCTTCGACAAGGTCATGGCGATGCTCGGTCTCGTCGAGGTCGAGGAGGGCGTTTTCCGCAAGCCCACCGCCGTTTCCCCTTCTGTCTCAGACGGTGCCCCTAAGATAAAAAGCCAGTCCCATGAAGCCCGGAAGCAGGCCACCGTCCCCGGCCCGAACGCCCCGTCGACCTCGGATTCGACCCCGGCGCCCTCCCGTTCACCCGGTAACCCGGCCCAGCCCCTCGATCCTGCCCCTGCCAACCCGGCCTCCGGCCCCCCGCCATGGCAGACCTGCGCCCTGCTGCCGGTCGACGTGCGTCCACAAGCGGTCACCCGCGTGCCGGAGCCAGAGCCGGCCTAGCCCGGCCATCCGGTCGCTGCGCTCAGGCCGTCCCAGGCGCCAGCGCCCAGCCGCCGGTCACGTCCTGCGGAGCCCGGTCATCCGGACCACTCAATTTGCTCTTTTCAGCCGGTCACCGTAATTCCACAAGGGACAGTGTCGACACGGTGTGTCAGCAGGGATGGATTGGAATGAGGTCCGACGAAATCAACAAAATCGTTGCATCGATCGACGAGACCCGGCGGACGGAGCATTTCCGGAATCACGATGACCGGCCGGACGCGCGGACCTTCAAGCCGAGGCCGGGCCGGCGCGTGCCCAAGGAGATCGTCCGCGCGCAAACCCGCCTCCGGTCGGCCGCATGGCGTGTCCGGATGGACAGCCGCGCAGCGCCGTCGTCGCGGGAGATCGGCATGGCGCTCGTGTACAGCTTGATCACCAGCCGGCTGAGCGCATTGACGTTTACCGACGAGGATATCGTCGGCAGGGCGCTGCTCGACCTGCAGGCGCGCGGGTTCTCGATCACTGAGGCGCGGAATACGTTGCGCCGGCTGCGGAATCGATACGTCGATCCCGGTGACCGCGAGGGCGAGCCCAACGAGTCCTGCGGGCCCGCGCCCCGTCTGCCGGGCGAGGAAGAGAGCCTCCCGTTCTGACGCGCGGTCACCGTCAACAAATGAGCCGTTGACCGTTGCTCGCGCGGGACTCATCATGATGCTTCCGATGGCAACGTCGGTTGGACAAGTCCTGGAGGGCTGTGCCGGCGCCAAAACCCCCGCCGACGAACGGCGAGATCAGCCGTACGTTCTCCTTAGGCATGTTCAGGGTCTTGGCGACCTCGCCGACGCCCCAGGCGATCATCTGGTTCAACGTCCAGATGGTCAGCTTGTCGCAGGCAAACGGTCGTACCAAGTCGTCAGCCAGAACATATGCTCCGAGGGAATTCATGCCCGCACCACGGTGGCAAGGACGGTTTTGGCGACCCGTTCTTTTCGCTATCTTCGAGCAAGAAGTAGTCCGCTAATTGGCGTTGCCGGCAATCGGTGTTGTGTCCAGACGCCGATCTCCGCCGTAACATCCTGACCTATTTCCTATCAGAGGAGTTAAGTTTCGGAGCCGACTCACACGAAGGCATTCCGACATCCGTCAAGCCGACCCCCGTTGGCTTTCCTGCTCACAGCGATAGCCTCCGCCCCATGGCCGAGAACCCGAAACCGCGCCTCAAGAAAGCTAAGCGCCGGCGACGGGCGCTGCATCTTGAATTCCAGGAATACGTCATCGCCGTCAAGACATGGGACTGGAGCTATTCGCTCTCCCTAGACACCTCGCGACATCGGAGCGAGCCGTATCATGAGTTTCGGCAACTGGTGATCAAGGGGAGGCTATTGAAGCCGACGGGGTTGATAACCGATCAAGTTGAGGTGACGCTGCTGCCGGATCGAAATCTCGACGCGGAGTGCCGTCGAAACCACGAGCCGGTCTTCGTCGGCAGCCTCGAGCTTTACGACAACAAGATGGTCGGACTGATCCCGATCCCGATGGATGCCTTGACTCCGATTCTCGCGATGCTGATCGGCGACCGATTCAAGTTTCTTGCCATGAGCGGCACTCAACTGTATCGCCGCAGCACGAGGCTGACCGGCTTCAGCCTAGAAATGACCATGGAGGAGGAAGAGCCGTCCGGCGAATGAGGCTATGAGGGTACCCAAATTGCGTCATTGACGTTTCGAACATCGCCAAAAGCACGCCGCTCTTCTATTGGAAGGCTGGCGATCCAAGCAGCCATGAACGCGTCTATCCGTGTCGAGATCGTCTGTGGGTACCCGCATGGGCGGAGACGCCGCAACGGCGGCTCCGCCCCCTTATGACCAAGGCGTGACCGGGCGCTGCGAGGGCTGCCTTATTCTTGAACGTCGGAGGCGGATTTGACGGATAGGTCGAACGCAAGGGCCTTCGCGGCAGCGGCGGGCAAAGGTATTCGCTCCGCGGCCTTCTCCGTAAAAGACTCGTCGGTTCGATAGTCGGCGCCCATCAACACCTGAAACCAACGCTCCCGGTCCATGACGACGCGGAATTGCTTTTCGTCCTGCGTGCCGCCAACGTAAGGAAGAAAAACCTCAATCGGCTTGCCAACAGTTTCGGCGATGGCACCGATCCGATCCACACGCCCGGTTCGTTGCTCCAAAGTGCTCGGGTTCCAGCTCAGATCGTGATGGATCACGTGGCGGCAGCTCAAATGAAGATCGACGCCTTCGGCGAGAACACTTGAGGCGACGAGGACCTCCGGAAAGAACGGGGTATTAAAGGCAAGCATCAACCGTTGACGCGTTTCCTGCTTTACAAGCCCGTTAGCGAGCCGAATGTTCGGCATCACGTTGACGCCTTTCATTTGGCTCAAATCATCGTCCGTATCGCGTTGGGTCTCTCCGCGGATTCCCGGCTGCATTCGGGTTAAGGCGTCCAGGTAGTCATGCCGCTCCCGAGGCGAGCATCGCTGCGCAATAAATTTCAAAAACCCGTCGATCTTCTCGCCGAGCGCGACGCCCGACAGGTCGCGGGTGCCGAGCGCCGCCTGCAAGTTTTCTTTGCCGGAGCGGGCGCTGATGTCGAAGTAGCGGGCGACGAACAAAGGTGTTCGAACGAAGCGGCGCACGACATCGTGAATCTGTTCCCGTTCGCCGTCATTCAATTCAGAATAAGGTGCAAGGCGTCGGGTTAATTCATCGTCGAGAGGCTGGCGCATGCCGCCGTCCGTATCGAAGCGCGCGCCAAAATCGATGACGGCCTTGCGAACATCCGCATACCCGACCTCAAACCTCTGCGCGGCGTCGTTCCAAAGCTGCTTTTCCAATGCAGCCGAGAGGTGCCTGACGATGGCGCGACCGGTCTCGCGGTAATGGCAAAAGACCACGACCTTCTCGCGGTGCCGCCAGAGATCAAGAACGCGCGCAACCAGCGGAGCAATCTTCGGATGCTGCGCGTAAGCCGCTTCATCGGGAAGCGCGGCGGCCAGCTTCTCGACATAGCGGTTCACCAGCTTGTCGGAAGCGGCAGCCTTTGCTGCCTCCGCCTCGTCCTCGCCAAGCGGTTCGCCGCGGCGCGTCTCCAAGAAAGCTTCGTAGCTTGACGCGAGGCCTTCGGCGAATGTGGCTCGCCCGGCACGCATGCCTTCGCGAACGACGACGGCCTGTGCACGCGCGGCGAGAAGGAACGGGAGCAGCGCATCGTCCCCGACGGGCAATCCGCCGGAACCATCGGCCGACAGAGAGATCGCGCGGCCGACATGCCGCGAACGTCGTGGCACGCTGGTGCCTGGCAGCACCGAGTCGCGGAGATGCCTGATCACCCACTTGCGCAAGGGCGCCTCGGCCTCCTGCATGGCATTTTGCGCCTGCTGGAAGGCCCTCATGACGATCTGAATGCGCTCTGGCCGCGTCGCGGGATTGGACGCCGTGTCCTGCCACCAATCCTCGACCGATGGCTCGCCGCCGTTCGGATCGGTGATATCCTCTGGACGGAGCGTGGACCATCGCTTGTCCAGTTCGGCGGCGCGGTGCTGTGCCCGGTCAAGGGTTGTGCCAAGCGACGCCAGCTCCGTTTCAAACTCCTCCTTTGTGCCCTGGGACAGCGTTTTCCATGCAACGCCCCGAAAGCGGCCAATGACGTTCAACAATTCATGATGCCCGAGTTGAAACGGCGTGGCGGTTAAGAACATCATCCGCTCGAATGAACCGTCCAGAGCGCCTGTGATGGTGCCGGCGTCCTCCCGCGCGTCATCGGTCACGAAGAGGGACGCCAGACGGGTCGCCGGATTTTTCAGATGATGGGCTTCATCGAGAATGAGGAGGGGCGAGCGAAACCGCGCCTTCGCCAGCGTCGACGGCCACATCGTCCGGAGCGCATCGTTGATCGCATGGCGCGCGCGTTCGAGGCGTTCGTCGATGGAGACTGACTCCCGCGCCGGAAGATCTCGCAGGCAATCGCGCAAGCAGGCGACGTCGATGTCGCTCGAATCGAGCACTTTTTGAATAGCTTCGGGAATGGGAGCTTCGGTGAGCTGGCGGTCCCTATAGTAGTCATTGATGACGTTCCGCCATTCCCGGTTCGGTATGCGCAGGAGCTTGGCGAAGAGTTCGGGGTCATTGTAGGAAGATTTGGTCCGCAACAACCCCGCCGCAAATCGAGGCAAGGCGTTGCGCTTTTCGCCGAGATGCATGCCGCTGATTGCGCGCTTGATCAGTGCGAGGCGAACCCACTGATCGATGTTCTGGACATGGAAAGCCCCGTGCTTGAGAAAGATGATGTGAGGGCGGCTTTTCGCCTCACTATCGATGAGCCGGAAAAAGTCCAGGGCCGACGCAACAGGTTCGGCGCGAAGCGACATATCGCCGGGACGCTTGATCACGCGCTCCTTGAACACGGCAAAATCGCGCGGCCACTTTTCATGAAGGGATGACGGCACCATGATGACGACGGGCCG
Source organism: Bradyrhizobium sp. A5 (assembly GCF_042076515.1). Classification (NCBI taxonomy): domain Bacteria; kingdom Pseudomonadati; phylum Pseudomonadota; class Alphaproteobacteria; order Hyphomicrobiales; family Nitrobacteraceae; genus Bradyrhizobium; species Bradyrhizobium sp. A5. Next base: position 1,259,161 of record NZ_CP148990.1, read on the forward strand.
TTTCCCGCGGTCGGCAAGAGCCGCAATCATGGCGACGCCGAGCGCAACGAAGGTCTTACCCATTCCCACTTCGTCGGCGAGCACGATGCCCGGCTGATGACCGAGCCGCCGCAGTATCTCCGCGATGGTTCGATGCTGGCGAAGCGCATCTGAATCGCTGACGCGATCGTTCCTAAGATCGAGGCGCTCTGCTAGATCGGCGGTATCGACGGGCCAGGTCACGAGAGGAGTTCCTCAAAAGAGGACGTGACGTAGTTCCGAAGCCCAGGTGCTGCCGGCGCTTGGCAAGCGAGTTCGTGCAGCGACTGCATGATCGTAGCGACCTCGGAGCGGATTGCGGCAGGCCGTAGCGTCCCCAGCGGCCGCCACGCGACGCTGCGCAAGGTCGCGGCAACTTCGGCGATCATGAATGCTGCACCTTCGGGGTCTTCGGCTGAGAGGCGTTTCGCCAAGGCGATGGGTCCAATCGGTCCGCGCAATCGCCAGCGGAGCGCTTCCAGCGAACTGACCGACTGCTGCAAGCGTTCACGCATACCCTCAAGCGCCTGGGCAACGCGCCGCATACGGCGTAGGAGAAATTGGCTCGTATCGACTTTCTTATGCGGATCGATTTCGATCGTCGCTCCGGACGCTTTCTGACTCTCCCGACGTTGAAGAAGGCGAACGACGATTTCATGCAACGGTCGAGCGGAGGTCAGGATCTCGATCAGCTCCGCGAGCGAGAGGCTGCCAAGCTCGTCAGGGGGCGGCAAAGCCGACATGTCGGCAACATTGACGACCCATGGCGCGCTGTATTCGCGCTTTTCGTCATCCTGCCAGCGGACATCCAGCGAACTGGGCAACCGTTTCGAGCCCCATGGGATAACGACCATGTTCGGACTTCCGCTACGGGTCCAGCCCTGGCTGTCCAGAAGCGCCCCTTGCTCCTTGGACTCGACTTCGAAGACCGGAGGTGCATCGCCGCTAATCTCCAGTTCGAGCCGTCCGCCGTGCTCGTCGAGGCAAAAGAGGGCGAGACCGAACGCGGCCGGCAACGGCGGCGTGTCCGAGCTGTCCGCCGAGTCGGGCAATCCGCCGAGAAACTGTACGTCGTCGATGTCGTCGAGTTCATTCTCTTCCGGCCAGGACTGCGCGCAGAGCTTGCCGAAACGCGATCCGCGATCACGGATGATGTAGGTAAGGTTCAGTTCGATGTTGTGGCGCGGATGCAGCCCGAGCCCCGCCGCTGTGAAGTTGCTCGATCCGAGCATGTACAGCGCACGCTCGTCGCGTTCTAGCCAGACGGATTTCGCGTGAAGCGGCCGATCTTGCTCTTTACCATCGATCTTGGGGCGCTGCTCGACAAACGAGAACGCATGGCTGAGCGATGAATGCGATGGCGTCGTCAGCGCGGCCGGGGCGTCGATCTGCACGGTCCCGTCCGGCAGAGTTCTTCCCGGCGCGGCAAAATGCAGCCAGCGCTCGCCGCGCGTCGTGAGAAGCGTCGCGAATTCCGCGGCTGTCGATCCGGCGCGGGCGTCCTCGTCAAAGAACGGACTAAGGACCCACGCCCGATCTGGCCGTGGTCCAACCCAAAGGGCGGCGAGTTGTTGAACGACCGTATCGCCTCCCGGAAGGAGACCAATGAGGGCGCATTCGGCTTCGTCGCGATCGGCCGGTGGAAGGGCACGCGCGCGTCGTTCGACCTCAGTCAAAAATCCGGCCAACGCGGCCTGTGGGCCGACGTCGGACCGGCCAAAGCCGGGAGCAAAGCTGCGCACCCGATTGAGAAACGCGACGCATCCGGTCAGCAGCTCCGGTCCTGGATTGCCCTCGGGGCCGAAATCGAGGGGAGCCATGATCTCCTGATTGCGCCGGTAGGCGGGCTCGGTGAGGTTGGCGGAGCCGACCAAAATCCGGATGAAGTGCTCCCAAACCAGTAACGTCACCTTTGCATGCAACACACCGTCGCCCCGCAGGGTGACGGGCAACATGTGCCAGCGCAGGCTGCGGTCGGGAGCAGCGTGTGCGCCATCGACCAGCACGCAGGCGAAAGACTGCGCGAGCTTTTCCTCGCGCTCGATGAGGTAAGCTTTCGCGGTTTCGTTCGGATTGCTTTGAATTGACAGGAAGCGCGCGAGGCATTGTTCCTCGAAGAGCTCGGCGTCGAACGTAAAGCTGGTTGTCACGCAGCCAATGGGACGGCCGAAAGCCTCTTCGCCGGCCCACCAATCGAGCAGGCGTGCACGTGTTTGCTCGGAAGCCGATAGACGCCGCGTGTTCATCGCAGCGCACCGAGATCGGCGAGGAATCGCGAGAAAGTGGGAACGCGATATTCATGCACATAGCCGCCTTTGCCGGCGGGCGGTTCGCGTAGTGTGTAACCGGCGCGGAGGACGATCCGGCCGCGCGGGCCGCGTTCGAACCAGGTGCGCTTCCCGTGCGGCAGTTTCTCGCGCTGTACCTGCTCGTGATGATGGAGAAGCGCCTCGAAGAGATCGTTCGCTGTTTGCACGCCCTCGAACCGGTCGACGGCTTGTGCGATGCCCTTTTCTTCGCGTTCCCATTCAAGGAGCGTCGGATGCGCGCAGACGCGGGCGAGGCTTGTTTTGAGGAGCGCCAGCGACGGGCCGACGGTCTTCGACGCGGAGAAGCTCCGGGCGTCCACCGGCGCGCCGCCCTGGCTTGACGCGCAATAGCGCAGAGCGTCGAACGCATCGGTGATCGCTCGTCCGAACGTTTCATAAGCATCAATCGCGGTGAGCAATTGTTCAAACGCCGCGGGCGCCTTGCGGCTTAGCTTGCGAAGAAAGGGCGCCTCCTGGTCGCGCTCGCTGACGCCGCCTTGCCCGATCAGCGCATCTTTCAATTGAGCTACCATCTCGACTTCTCCGGCGCGGGACAAAATGCGTTCGATCAGGACCTTCTTTTCGCGACGACCCGGCGTTCGCGGGTCGAGTCGGGTCGCGAGGTCGCGCCAAAAATCTCCCGGCTGGTACGTGGTGTGGCCTTTGTCCATGCCTTGAGCGACCGCGCGACGGAGCCGCTCGCGAAACGCAGGCCCAGCGCCGGCCGCCGCATCAAGGAAGCCATCGAGTCCCTGATCCTTCGCCCACGCGGAAACCAATTCGTAGCCGTTGTCATCGAGCGTTCCATCGTGGGTGATGATGCCGATTCCTTGGGCGAGCCGCCGAAACACGCCGGTGAAGCCGAACGCGGAGGGCGTCCTGAGATAGGCGCTGGCGCATACGGGTCGCTGATGCCGCAGGGCTCGCCGGACTTTCTGAATGCCGGGCACGCCGGAGGTTTCGGAGGGCGAATTCCCGGTCCGGACAAAGGCTTCGACAACAAACCATTCCCAGACAAGCCAGGGAGGCGTGATCCCGTCGGCAGCAACGGCGTCGGTGTCCCATTCGTCGCAAACGCGCGCGCCGATCGCGATCGCGGTCACAAAGCGCGGGTTACCCATTCGCACGGTGACGGCGGGCAAGAGCCGGTCGGCCAGTCGCTCATAGCCCGGCTGCAATCCAAGCGGATCAATACTGCCTTCGGCTTCCTCGGAGGGATCGAATTCGGAACCGAAAGGTGCTTTCAACATGGCTTACTGCTCAATGGATGAATTCAGCGCGATGGACTCGGCATGGGCAAACAGATTCAGGCGGTGAAGGTCGTCGATTTTTGTCCAAGCGCCTTCGAGAAGCTCGGCGCCGTGAACGACGAGCGCCAAACATTGCGCGCGGCTAACCGCCACATTGAAGCGGTTCTGGTTGAAGAGAAATTCCGTGCCACGCGGCGCTTCGACGCCTTTCGATGTTGTCATCGAGACGATGACGACCGCGGCCTCCTGCCCTTGAAACTTGTCGACGGTGCCGACCTGCGCACCCGGCGGCAGAAGCTGCTTGAGAAGGTTCACTTGGAGGTTATAGGGTGCCACGATCAGGATGTCGGCAAGCGTGACGGGTGATGTCTTGCCGTCCCGGACGATTTCGTTCGTCTGCAATTCCCGAACGAGCGCGCCGATCGCTTCCGCCTCGGGCCGGCTGGATTGCGTGCAGCCGTCATGCGCGACGGGAACGAAGGAGAGGCCCGCCGCTCGAAGTGCGCCATGCGCACCGGACCGCAGCCGAAGATAGCGGTTCTTGGTCGAGGGGTGTGCCCCGAGCCGTCCGTCGTAGATCGCGTCGGAAATAAACCCACATAGTGCTGGATGTAGGCGGCGACTCTCATTCAGAAGGATACCGCGGTCGTCCGCTACGGTTGCCCGATCTTCCAGAAGGTACTCTAGGCTTGAGAGGCCGGTCTCGCCGGGGTGCACGCCCTGAACCGGCTGCGGAAGCTGCATCTGATCGCCGACCAGCACGATGTTGGCGGCCGCGGCTCCCATGGCAGCGAGATTGCCGAGGGATACCTGTCCTGCCTCATCGATGAACAAATAGTCGTAGGTTCCACGCTGATCGTTGCGGCAGAAGTGAAACACTGTCCCGCCGACGAGACGGTGCTGCGACGTGACATCCTCTGATTTAAAGACCGTGACGATGTTGGTGCTGGTGTGTTCCGTCTCGGGCTTGTCGTCGTTGCCTTTCTTGGCGCCGCGGAAACGGAATCCAGTCTCGGCGGCGCGCTCGTCCACCTCGGCGAGGAGCTTGTTGATCGCCTTGTGCGAGTTCGACGACACGCCGATGCGCTTGCCGGCGTGGAGCAGCGCCACGATCGCTTGCGCTGCCGTATAGGTCTTGCCCGTTCCGGGCGGTCCTTGAATAAAGAGATAGCTATGGTCGAGGTCGGTGACGGCGCGGATCACAGCCTCGGTGAGAGGCTCGTCCACGGCGCGGATCGGTGATCCGGCCGCGCGACCTTTCAGGCGCGGCGGACGGCGCATCAAAATATCGAGCAGCGCCTGATCGTCCTGGATCACACCATGGGCGAAGCGATCGGCAAACGCCAACACTGCATCCGGGACGCTTTGCAAATCAATCGGCGCGGGAACCAGGCTGAAGCGGTCCGGTAGGGCCGGAGCTTTTGCGCCTCGCCGAAGCACGACGCGTCCTTCGTCCGCAGAAATCTCAACAATAGTCCCAGCGTTGCCAATCGTTTCGGCGATCTTCGGTCTGTCTCCAACCTTGAGTTTGGTGTCCTGCGGCAGAAAAACGTACGTCGTGTCCAATGAGCGCTTTACCGGCACCGGCGCTGAGGAGGCGTCAAGCTGAAGACCGCCGAGGCTTTCGGCATCGTCGACCAGTTCGTCTTCGGACCACGCCTGCCGCTCGAACAGCGCCCACCATCCGGGTTTCTGCGACCGCTGATGAAACCACAACAGTTCGGCGACAAGATCGCGCACGCGCGCATCGCCGTGCGGAGAAGCCCGCACCGCCGCCGCAAGGTTCTGCTTGCGGGCTTCGCGCTGGGCGCGCTCGGCCGACTGCTCGCGCTTGTCGGCGGCGGTATCGTCAACAATCTCAAGATTGACGCCGGCTGGGCGCAGCTTCTCAAGCCACGCGTGCAGGTGCGCGGTCGAAACGCAGTCATCTTTATTATAAGCAGCAATCGAGTCGAGAATGGCGTTGTCCTTGGTGAGGCACCAGCGCTCGTATTCGACGATGCTGTCGGATGCCGTCGTCACCTCGCCGCTACGCTCACGCCAATAGAGGGCTTCAAGGTCCTTGATCGAATAGCTCTCGGTCGAGGCACGGAGCGCCTGCACCACGACCCGATAAAGATCGACGAAGCGGCGCTCGCGCAGGAGCTGGTCGAGTTCCGCCTCCATCGTCGCGTACCGCATGGCGAGGCGCTTGAGGGCGGTCGTCTCGTAGGCGGCGTAATGATAGATGTGCGCGTTGGGGTGGCGCCGAACCTGATCGATGAGGAGGCGCATCAGAGTTTCGAATGCGACCTTCTCCGCGGCGGGATCGTGCGCCCAGATCGGGCGGAACTCAGGGGTGCTTCCGCCATTCAAATGGCCATATACGCCGAAGAGATATTCGAGCCCTTCGCCGGCGAGAGGATCGCCTTCCATGTCAAAATAGAGGTCGCCGTCGTCGGGTGCGGGAAGCATCGCGAAGCCGCGCCCGCGCGCGTAGGGCAATAGTTCGAAGCCATGTTGGCCGCTCGCTCGGGCAGCCCCTTGAAGGCGCGCCTGCGCGGACAGTTTCGTCACCGTCTCAGCGCGCATGCCATCGATCTTGGTGCTCGCCGGCAGCGCCGCCAACTGTGCGAGCGTGGTGACGCCGGACGCCGCGAGCTTGGCGACTTGCGCACCGCTAACACCGGCCACGAAGAACGGGCTGTCGGCCTCGCGCCACTCGGACTCACAACGCGCGTTGTAGTCGCATTGTGCGCAAGCGGCACAGGGTTGCGGCTTGGTGACGCGCGTCTCTTCGGCGACGAAGCGCTCGAAGCTGCGCATGAGACGCCGGAGAATAAATCGCGTGCGCCGCAGATCGAAGGGCACTGGCTCGCCGGCCGCGACGTGAATGACGCCGCCCCGCACGGGAATCCCGAGCATATCGTCCAGTAACTCGGCATAGATCCCGAGTTGCAACACATATTCGCCTTTGGCCGACCGTGAAAGCTTCGCGTCTTCGGGCTCGAAGGTAGGCGCGCCCTGGTTGCCGCTCTGCACCAAAAAGTCGGGATAGCCGAGCCACGCCTCCTTCGTCAGCGCGCCCTGATAGATGAGCTTCGCACCGCGCGCGATGGCTTCCCGCGTCAGCCGGGTCTTATCAGCGAGACTGCCGCCCGAAGGGATGCGCTCGGCGGGACCGAAGCGCTCTTCGAGCCGCGCGAGGATCACGGCCTCATGTTCGAAGCCCTTGTCGCGGATGAGTTGCAGGGTTGCATCCGCCTCTTCGGCCGGCTTGATGCCTGCAAGCCACAGCGTGGCCTGGTGCGGGCAGCCGAGATAATCATTGAGGCGTGAGGCGGAAAGCGGATGCATGATGCCGGAGATTAGAGAGGGGATGCGACAAAAATGGACGTAGGCTTTGGGCTAGGATGCTTTCTTCGAGTCAAGGACGTAAGTGAAACGCAAAGGTTCTTCGTGGTGCGCCAGCGCAGCGCGCAATTCGGTGGTGATTTCCTGGCGCAATGAAACCGGCTCGACGATCTCGATCTTGTTGCCCCAGGTGAAAAGGTGCCATGCCAGCTCCCGCATGCCGCTCGCGCGAAATCGCACGATGACGCCGCCTTCGGGATGATCCTCGACCGTCTGGCTTGAATGAAAGCGGTGGTTCTTGAAATCCTCCATGCCGCTTGGCAGCACGTGCAAAACCACGTCTTCCTGCTCACCCTCGAAAAAAGCGAAGGACGTGTTGGCGAAGGCCGCGAGGTCGAAGTCCGCGGGAGGCGCCGCCGCCTGATCCAGGCATTCAAGCTGTTCGATCCGGTCGAGTCGCCAGTGCTTTGGCTTGGTCGCGCCGGCATCCGCACCGATCAGGTAATTCATGCGGCCGAAGATGATACCGAAAGGAACAACATCGCGCGAAGCTCCCGGTTTTGAACCGCCATGATAGATGAAACGCAAGAGCTTCATCTCAAGGAGTCCGCGGCGCAACAGCATGAGGACGGCTGGGTCTTCCGTCGGCCGCGGTCCCGCCTGCACCGCGATGCGCTCGGCGCGCAGCAAAGCCTCAACGTCAGTCTCGGTAGCCCTCCGGCGCCCATGCCGCATGGCGGCACGGATTTTCTTGTCGAGACTGGCGAGCGACTCCGCACGCGCGGCTGCTCCTGACTCGCCCAGATCGGCGACGACGACGCCGAGATCGCTGAGTTCCTCGGTCGTCGGGTCCTGAAAAAACCCGTCGAGCCCTTTGGGAATATGGAAGCGCTTCTTCGGGGGATCGGCGATTTCTTCCATCTGCGGAAACACCGCACGAATGGTGTCGCGCATGCGCTCGACGGTGCGGCGCTCGCAACCCGTCATCTGGCACATCTCGTCCAGCGTAAGGCCCTCGGCGCTGCTCGCTAGAGCGCGCGCCAATTCCAGGATGTTGCGTGTCTTATCATAGCGCATCGCGTGTACGTCCAAATCTGACGTAGCAAGGTAGCATAGTGAAGACTGACGGTCACGGACCGAGAAATGTACGTCAAAACAGATAGATACGGAGAATAAGATGAATCACGAGAACCATTCCCACCCGCACGGCGAAGGCGAAGAGCCGGGTCACCCCCACCATGAGGGAGGTCACGGCGATGACCCTCACCGCCACCATCATCACGGCGAACACGAACATCACCATCCGCACCATGAAGTGTGGGAGCTAAATGTTCAGGGCGTCATCATCGAGTCGCGGAAGCCCGAAATTGTCGTGCGGCAGGCGATCAAGGAGGCCGGCTTCAATCCTGATACGCCGTGGATCATCGTGCTCAAGGTGGCGGGCGAACCGAAGCGAGAGGTCGATCTCTCCTTTGTCATCGATCTTCGCCACAAGGGCATCGAGAAACTCCGGCTTACGCCACGGCAGATCAACAATGGCGAGATGCTCGGGCAGCGCCGTGCCGCGTTCGCGATGCTGCCGCAGGATGAGGCGCTCCTGGACCGCCTCGGCTTCGACTGGGAGACTCTGGTTGATGCCGGCCGCCGCTGGCTGATCATCCGCAACTATCCGCTGCCACAAGGGTATCGGATCGCGACGGCGCTGATCGGCATCGAGGTGCCGGTCAGCTACCCCGGCGCTCAGCTCGACATGTTCTACTGCCATCCGCCGCTCGCGCTTCCCTCGGGCGCGGCGATCCCGCAGACGCAGCAGATCGAGACGGTCATCGGCTTGCCCTTTCAACGGTGGTCGCGTCACCGCCAGTGGGACCCGGCTCGCGACACGCTCGTGACGCACCTCGCTCTCGTGGACGAGTCGCTGCACCGCGAGGTCGGCCAATGAAGCGGTGTCATACTTTGGTGCTGCCGGCGAAGCTGGCGGACGAACTTCGGGCGCATCTCTTTCCGGGTGACGGACTCGAAGCCGCCGCGCTGTTGCTCTGCACGGTGACGAGCCAGCGCCGTCGGAAATGGCTGGGACGCGAAGTTGTTCGCGTTCCTCATGCAGAGTGTACGCGCCAATCCGATTTCATCACCTGGCCGGGCGACTATGTGGAGGCGGCCATCGACCGCGCGTCGGCGCGCGGTGATGCTGTGATCGCCGTCCACTCGCATCCGGGTGGGCTCTTTGCCTTCTCGGACGCCGACGATGAAAGCGACCGCGTTTTGATGAGCGCTATCCGGCACGGCACCGACCGCGCTCCGGGCTCGGCGATCATGATTCCGAGTGGAGCGATGCGCGCGCGCGTTTATGAAGGCGATCGCGCCACGCCCATCGATCTCGTGCTGAAAGCCGGTGCGGACATCGAAACATGGTGGGACGACGGGGCTACCGGCTCAGGCCCGATGAAGCCGGCGATGGCGTTCACCGGCGATATGCGCGCGTCGCTCAGTCGTCTCAGCGTCTGCGTAATCGGCGTGTCGGGCACGGGATCGATTGTCGCCGAGCAGCTCGCCCGCCTCGGCGTCGGCGAGATCATTCTTATCGATTTTGACAAGATCGAGGAGCGCAATCTCAACCGCATCCTGAATGCGACGCTCGCCGACATCGGCGCGCTGAAGGTCGAGATGTTTGCCGACGCCATCCGGCGCTACCGCCGCGACGGCGGTGTGATTAGCGTGTCGCATTCCGTCGCAACGCGCGATGCCGTGCTGGCGGCGTGCGAGGCCGACATTCTCGTCTCGTGCGTCGACTCCGCGGAAGGCCGCCATATCGCCGACCGGCTGAGCGCCTGTTTCGCGATGCCTCTCTTCGACGTCGGCGTTGCGATTCCGACCGAGCCGCTGCCGGGCGGCGGACGCCGCATCGCCGAAGTCTACGGGAGGGTGGATTACGTCTATCCAGGCGGCTCAAGCCTGATGGATCGCGGCGTCTACGATGCGGCGCTTCTGGAAGCGGAATACCTCGCGCGCGCCGCGCCTCATGCGCTCGCCCGGAAAATAGCGGACGGCTATCTGCGGGGAATGGCGGAGGAAGCGCCCGGGGTCATCACATTGAATATGCGTGCCGCGTCGGCCTGTGTCATCGAGTTCATCGCGCGGCTGTTTCCCTTCCGCGAGTTCGCGAATGAGACGCGGGCTCGTGCCATCTTCATGCTCGCCGAGGGCGACGAGGACATTTTTGCCGAAAGTCAGTTCCAAAATCGGCACAGCTTCCCGGTGTCCGAAGGCGCGGCCGAGCCACTCCTCGGACTGCCAGCGCTGGCGGTGCAGCGGAGGGTCGCATGACAACGAAGCCGCTTTGGTGGCGTCGGCTCGTCGCCGCCCTTACGCCACGCCGGAAGCTCAAGATCGTTGATGGGGACATGCTGCCGGAAAAGCTGCCTTTTTTGGCTCTTGTCATGGCTCGCGACGACGGGGACGATTGGTCGGTCGGCATGCGGTGCCCCTGCGGCTGCGGCAAGCGTTTGGAAATGATGTTGCTGAGGGAGGTGAAACCGCGGTGGGATATTTCCGTCGATTCTCGTGGCCACGTATCGTTGCATCCCTCCGTCTGGCTACGCGATGGATGTAAGTCGCATTTTTGGGTGCGATCAGGCAAGATCACTTGGTGCGACTGACAGTATCCAGCGCCGAGCTGCATCTGGCAGGAATATGGCGACTGATGGCCCGGAAGCGGACGCCATCGATCAGCGACGGTTCGAGAGTTTGGACGTGATGTAACGATATGGATGATTTGGAAGAATTACCGGAAGAGTTGGCGGGCCAGCTAATGGTCTTTCCCGCGCCATCGACCGCTGCCGACACGATAGACGTCTTGACGCGCTCACTATTAGAACATGCGCTTGATGCGCACCATCGCAAGCTTAAGACATACGAGAGTTTGAAGAACCTTAACGAGGTGATCGGCACCCAGTACGGTGACCGTGTTCTCTTCGAGCTTCTACAGAATGCACACGACGCGCATCGCCCTGACGAAGAGGGCGAGATTGCAATCAGTCTTGTCATCGATCGCCCCGATCGCGGCGAGCTTCTCGTCGCGAACAAGGGCCGTCCATTCACGGCTTCGAATCTGGAGGCGATTCGAAATATCGGAACAAGCGACAAAGAGATTGGCGAAGGTATTGGCAACAAGGGGCTAGGCTTCCGCAGCGTTGAGGCGCTGACAGATGATGTCCATATTTTCTCGGTCGGTCGGCGCACAACTACCCACGAGTTCGACGGCTACTGCTTTCGCTTTGCCACTACCAATGAAATAGAGGACCGGCTGGTTCACCTTGGGGCATCCACAGAAATAGCGGCTAAGGTTGCGTCAAATGTGTCGCGGTATCTCGTCCCCGTTACAGCTCGAGAGCAGTCTACCGAAGTGCGTCGGCTTGCTAAGGAGGGGTATGCCACGGTGGTTGTCCTTCCTCTCGCCACGGCCCAGGCGATCGAACTGGCCCGCAAGCAGGTGGCGGCGGTCCTCGACGCCCCGGCGCCCGTCCTACTTTTCCTCGACCGGTTGTCGTCGCTGGAAGCCGCCGTCATAGAACCCGGACAGCCGCCCAGGCGTACACAAATGACGCGCAAGGTCGCACCAATCGAGGCCAAGCTTCCCCAAGGCTTCCAGATGGAGCGCGTGACACTCGACCGGACGAACTCTTTCCTCGTCGTCCGGCAAGTTCTACCGAAGCCGGCGGTCCTTGACGCGGTTCGCGCCAGCATCCCTGGTGCGCCCCCGTTGAAGCGTTGGCTTTCCTGGAAAGGGGACGCCGTGGTTTCGGTCGCGGTCCCCCTCGGCGCCCCGATACTCGCGGCGCCACGGCTGTTCAATTTCCTGCCAATGGACGATCGCGCCGTGTCGCCGATGGCGGGGCATATCGATGCGCCCTTCTTCGCAGATATCGACCGCCGTTCGATTAAGGCGGACCTACCTCTCAACAATTATCTGTTGGAGGCGGCGGCGAGGACGGCCGCGCAAGCTGCACTATCGATCGTCGATGGCGACTTCAGATTGCCACAGAACGCCGTAGTCGACCTTGCCACGTGGTCACCCCCCCATATGTCGAAGGTCATAGAGGCCTTTGCTGCTCTCGAGCGCCCCTTGGCAGAGGCCGAAATCTGGCCCGTGGTACCGGGTGGCTCAGCGCGCTGGGTCAGCTTCAATGTACTGTACGCATGGCCCGACATACGCACGCATCAGCTGACGCCGGCCAAACTTGCCAGTGTCGCCGATGCAACGATTTTGTCGCCCACGATCGGCGAGGGGCGCCTCGCGCGCGTCCGCGCTCTCGCTGCCGCCGTCTCGCTGCCGCTTGCACCGAATGAGGACATACTCTCGCAGTGGAGTGAAGCGATCGCCGCGCATCTCGCCGCAAAAGCTCGGCAATCCCCGCGTAGATGGCGCGATTTTTATGATGACGTCGTCGCGGTCTACGCGGCCACCTCTGTTCAGCTCTCGACTCTTGAGGGCAAGAAGCTGTTTCCGGACAATAACGACAAGCTGCTCGGCGCCACCGCCAGGGGTCTCGATGGAGTCCCACCGGTGTTCCATCGCATTGGCAAAGAGCGTGGGAGGCGCAGCGAGGGACCGCCCAGCCCGCCTTCCTCACTTTTCCGCAAATTTCGCTTCTTGAAGCAGTCGATCGAGATTTCCGAGGTTAGTTTGCGCGCCTTTGAGAAGGCGGGTCTGCTGAGGCGTTACGATCCGCTGGAAGTACTCAAGGGTCTTGAGGGGATCCTTAGTCGCTCGGCGACAGAAAACCAACGGCGCGAGGTGTTGATTTGGGCGTATCGGGTCTGGCGAAATGTGGGAGGGAAGGCGGTCGAGGATGGTCTCCGCACAGCAGGCTTATTCGTTCCTTGTCTCGGGGGCTGGTTCGCCGCGCCCGACACATCCCTATCGGCATCTTGGAGCACGCTCGGCCGGACGCTCGAGCTGTATCTGCACGAAGCGGCGCCGCAGTCCGCGGACGCCAACGACCAGAAGGCCAAGCTGGTCATCAGTTTTGTCACTTGGCCGCGCACCGGATCCGACGACCGGCGTGAGGACTGGTTGCGCTTCCTTGGTGTGTTAGGTGTCCGTGATGGGTTGCAGCCGATCGCCGGCGCGATTCGTCGAGCAGGAACGCCCGCGAACCTTTGGAACGGCATCTTATTCTCGGGCCTGCCGAAGCTGGGCCTCGATACGCATTGGACCACGCATGCGCGGAAAGTGAGCTTCTCTTATCCGTACACCGAATATCAGCTCCAGGGTGAGGTATGGCGCTTGCCTGGCGAGCTTGAGCATTCGTCGCTGTCCCTCGCCGCTCGGGAGGCGCTTTCGGACTTAATCGTCGCGTATCTTCGCGAGAATGGCGAAGCGCATTTCACTTTCAGAATCAGCCATTATCGTGGATTTCAGAGCGTCGAGTTGCCAACGCCGCTCCAGGTTTTCCTTCGGGAGAGCCGCTGGCCGGCGAGCCTGCGGCGCGATGAGGCCAGCTTCGAGGCAGCTAGTCAGAGTTGGTCGACGACGGTCATCCGCCAGCTGCCGCCCCGGTTCGTCCCGCGATTTTCCGCGGAACCTGGCAGCCGCGCCGCGCTTCCCTCAATCCTCTTCGACGAGCGAATCGGGCTTCGCGACTGGGCTGCGGCTGAGTCCGCCCCTGGCCGCCTCGCGTCTCTGGCGACTGCACTCTCCGATTTGTCGGCAGCGGAGCGGCGTGAGCTGCGCGAACAACTCCGTCGCGCATGGAATGATGTCGCTGAGCGGCGTCTGACGCTCGGAACGTTACCGGTGCTCGTCGTCGAGCGCCTAGGTGGGCTCGAATTGCTTGCGCCCGATCCCGAAGCGCCGCCTGTTGTTCACGTGACCACTGAGCGGCAGGGCTTCGCAGCGCGCGCACTTGCCGACCGCGGTGAGGCCGTCCTCGACGTGGGCGAGACAGATGGCGCGGTCGTCCGAGACCTGTTGGTCGCCACCGGCTGCTTTGCGCCAAGGCTCGCCGATTCGGGAGACGTCCAGCTGCAAGTCGACGGACAGACGTTCCAACCTAACCCAACCGACCCCCACTTCGCTGCTGGGAGCCTCGCGTGGCTGAGCGATGTTGCAATCCTTGCCCACGAATATCTCGGCGACGCGCTAGAGCTCCGCACCTTGCCGACTGACGAGCTCGACCACCGCCTACGACAAATACGGCTGAGGCGATGCGCCCGCTTCGCGCTTCTGATCGACGACCAGGAAATCACGGCTCATGGCGACGAGCGCGTCCAGGCGGTCCCGCACGTCCGGTTCCCCACGCTGCTGGTTACTGGCGACGAGCCGATCAGCGTCGATCTCTTACTTGAGGCTGCACCAGCGATCACCAAGCTCGTGGGCTTGCGCAGAAACACGTTGGAGCCCATGTTAGGACGCTTGGTGCGCGATGGTTATTCGGATGCTTCCGTGGCGCCGAGCGAGGACATGCTCGCGCTCGCCATACGTCGTGACGTCGGTGTTGTCCGAGACCACTTCGCCGCAACGCGCGGTGGCGTGGAGCGACTGGTGCGCGCAGTACTGCCGATCGTCTGCTTCATTCGAGGGAGGATTGCGGCCGATAGCCTAATGCAGCGGCACGACAGGCTTGGCCCAGCGCTGAAGCTGGGCGACTGGCTGGTCACCGAACTGGGAGCGGACACGGCAGGCGAAGCCCTCGCAGCGGTCGACGCCACAGACGACCAAGCCTTGATACGCCGGCGAATGGGTTTCGACTTTCAAGCCTACGGCCGGACGCTTGCCGAGTTAGGCTATCCACCCCTCAACAGCGAAGTGGACTTTCGCCGCCTGTTCGGCGTGTTCATGGCCGAGCTTGCGCCCACGCTGGTTGATCGCGTACGCCGGCGGTTTGCCGGAAACTGGCGCGCGGGTCTGGACCTTGGGGATTATGTTGCCCTTCGGAAGCTTGAGTTTGTCGCGTTCGACCCAGCATGGCCGATCGATCACGAAGCGATTGACCGCGATTTTGTCGCTGGAATCGCCGCTACCGCAGCTGAGGCCCACCTCGGTCCCGACGACCCATCGCTCACGTTACCCGATTTCGAAGCCGTCGTCGCAGCTAATCGAAAGCTCATCGCGTCGAACCATGCGAGGCTCGCGAGCCTCATACGCGCCTGGTGTCGAAAGAGGGGCGTTGGCCGCCCCCAACTGATGGACACGGCGGACCCTCAGCCGGTCGTACGCGCCCTCCATGAGAAGGGACTTATCGACTTCGAGGCGGCCAGACGGGAATCTCTTCCAGCTTTGCTGGCAAGGATAGAGGCATGGCCACTCGACATGCCGCAAACCGATGCGATCGAGGATCTCGAGCTGACCGAGGCCGACCTCCAGCACGAAGAGCGCGAGACACACGAGGCGCGCCGCAAGGCGGACGCCGAGAAGCGCACGGTCAGGTTTGGCGATCAGCCGCTTGATACCGGTGGAGACGGCTTCGTCGCGCTGTTCGAGCAGCTCGCCGAAGCTGCGCTCGCTCAAGGTTCCGATTGGTTTGATCGAAGCCGACCACCGCGTCTTGCTATCCAGGAGCAATCCGCTGGAGAGCGCCGGCGCCCGGGTCCAGGCGGCGGGAAAGGCCAAGCTTGGCGTAACCAACCTCCAGATTCCGTTCGCCAGGCGATGGGGGTCGCCAGTGAATGGCTTGCCCGGGAATATCTCCGCCGGCGCCACCCTAAGGAAATGGCCGACGATTGTTGGATATCCTCGAACCGGGCATTCTTTTGTACCGGAAGTGAGGGAGACGACAGCCTTGGCTATGACTTCCGCATCGAAACTGCCAGACACGAATATCTCTATGAGGTGAAATCGGCGCTCGATGAAGGTGGCGAATTCGAATTGACCGCACGGGAACTCGAGATTGCAGGCAGTGCCAGCCTTGAAGGCAAGCGGCGATTCAGGATCTTATATGTGCCGTTCGTGTTCGACCCCTCGCGCTGGCGCGTCCTGCCCCTGAGTAACCCGGTCAGCGCCGATACGAGGAATAGATTTCGGGTGGTGCGGAGCGGCTCGGTACGGTATCGGTTCGAGAGGCGGTGATAGTGGCGAACAAGCGCGTCCGTCTTCGCACCGTCACTTCCGCCACGACGCTACGGTGAGTTTACGCGGGACGCGATATTCAGTTGCAACCGAGCTGCAAACCTTCCGCCGAAGGTTTTTTTCACGGGCGATACTTGCGCGAAGAATTGCACGTGCGACAACGGAGCCTGAAGTCCAGCGTATGGCCCGCGGCTTTTGGCGTTAGTGTTTTCTAAATGTTAGCGAACACACGTGCGAGGGTCGGCAAGCTGGGTCGCGCCACTAAACATTCCAGTGCAAGGTGCCGACGCAGGTTCTACTCGTTTACAACATTTCTAAGCCTAAAATCGTGCAAGTGCCTCATCCGAGCATTGAGGACACACGCGGTCGGCCGCATAGGCACCGTGGAAGGCGCCGTCCGGCAAAGATCCGCTATTTACCCGAGTGTACGCCAGCAAGATGATCAGTGGCTCGAGGCCTGATCGTGTCAGAGGTCCGCGACTCCGACCCGATACTGGACTCGACCTGGACACATCATCCGTGCCGAGTTCCTCGCGATCGCCGACCGCCGCGTGCGGCGCTAGGGCGGCGATACGTACGTCGTTGAGCCGGGCGTCGTGACGACTCTGCCGGACGACGGCGGCGGCCGCCGCAGCGCAAAGCGCTGACGCCGGCGTCTCCGTAATTATTGCCATCATTGGATCTGGTCAGACCGACGCCGAGGGGCGCGGATCGGTGTCGCATGTCGAATCTAGACGACAATTCGGAGCGCCAGCGCTCCATTGTCGGATTTAGAAGACATCTGCCCGGCTGCGATCATCGGGTCGGGAGGGCAGCTAACTCGCCTTAGCTTCCCACTATCGCACGCTCTCTTACACCTCAGCGACGCTGTGATGTCCCAAGCGTTAGTCGTGACGGCCGTCACGCGAACGCCAAAATCCTCGACACCCCCCGTTACACACCCCGAAGTGTAACGCGCAACCTCCGCTCAGGCGTTCGCCGCCAGCCAGGCGGCGCCGGCGTCGCTAATGCGCCAGTCGAAGTCGTGGAAGCGCGTCAGCTGCCCTCCCGGCAGCACGCCGTCGCGCTCGATGAAGGCGAGTTCGCGCAGGCGATTGATGCCACGCGTGCCGCGCGCTCGTGCTTGCCGGGTGTGAATAAGCACCGAAGTGGGACCCCAACTCAGCTGACCGCAATGCTTTGATGTAGCTTGAGGAAATTCATTCGGGGTGGGGTCCGGATCGGCGCCGATCGGGACCCCCGCTGTTTGCCCAGTTCATGAACTAGATCAGCAAGTTGGCCCTCACATAGCTCGGGTCCCACCCCGGTGCTTATTCACAGGACCCCTGCGTCAAGACGCCGGAAGCTCATCCGACTGGCTCGTTTTTCCTGGCCGGTAGGACTGACCCGCCCCAAAGCAATGGCTATTTCGGCAATTTCATTTGGGACAGCTATACGTCGTTCGATCCGCAAGCCAAAACCGCAATGTTCTGCTGGAATCAGATCAGGGTGACGGAGCGCCCCGGCACAATCACACCTGCGGCACAACACTGCTCGACCGCAAAGTTGGATGAGTAGCGGTGCGTTGCATATAAGAGTCCGAGCAAGAGCACGCCACTTCGTTCATCTACAATTCCTCGGTGCCAGCCGATTGTCACCTGATGACATAGTGCACGACGCCGCGCTCGGCCGAGCCGCTGCCGTGCATCGGACATGCCGTCAGATAGCTCGCCCGTCCGATAAGGATTGTCTCGCGACATCCACGGCAGCTTGGAAGCGGACGCGAGTTGGCTCTCTCAAACGACCTAGTTGGAAGTGGCTTGCCATCCTGTACAGGATGGCCTCGTCTGAGAGACGAACGCGGATGAACGGCAATGCCAGGCTCGCAAGCTCAGCGATGGGTGTGTCCGCATGAGACCGAACTTCCGGTTGGCTCTCCCGGTAGCTGACCAAACGGCCCTCAGGCGAATTGTCAGCCCAAATCACGGCGCGACCGTCCTCGTGGGTCTTGCGGTACTTTTTACCCAGAACCTTCGAGACGGCGTTCTGTATGCGATCGCCGGATCGCTGGAATCCATGCGCGCGCGCGATACGAACGACCAGCACGTCCTCGTAAATCGGAGCTTCCTGTTTCAGAGCGGATTCCACCATGCTCCTGAGAATGGGCTCGTATTCGCGGTCGTAGAACCGCGACGGGTCGGGGCGGATCCCGAGAAGTGGAAAATTCGTGGGCGCATAATGATTGCCGTTCCGCCGGGGAGAGGCGGAGGCAACATCGTCCGGGTCCGAGCGCTGTGCATCTCGTTCTGGATCAGGCACCACTTGCGTCTGCTTGCGCGCTGCGATGTCGCCGGGTCCCTCGCTTGCGATTCCATCGTTCAGTTGGGCGACGATGTCGCAGACACGATCCAGGTATCGACCCTTCTCGGCAGGATTCGTGCCTTGTCGAAGATATCCTGGGACCTTGTCGAACCACTGGCTGGGATCCGTGAACCTCTGTCTTACGAAGGTCTCTATCATCGCCTCGCGCAGAATGGATCGATGAGGCTCCCAATCGGCCATCTCGATCGCAATTACCTGGTCTCGAAGCCGGCGCAGTGCCTCGATGCATTCCGGTTCTTCAGTCAGGCAGTCTGGCTCGAATGCTCGATCTTCGGGCGCGACCGCCAACGGTGCCTCATGTGACCCTTCTGCTTCGGTCGCGGTGTCCGTGACCGGCAATTCCGGTTCGGCCGTTTCGGCGGGTTGATCGGACCCTTCCGTTGAGATGGTGTATTCCGCCTCGTCCGGCGCGGGCCTGCGGCGAAGCGCCTCCAGCTTTTCGATCAATCGATCGGTCTGAAGCCCAGGATTTCCAAACCAGTCCGTGGACCACACCCGGAGGATTTCCCAACCCTTGTCGTTCAGGACCTCCTCTCTGAGGCGATCTCTGTCGCGAGCGCTCTTGCTGCTGTGATACGCCGCACCGTCGCATTCGATTCCGGCCAGGTAGCGCTCGGGCGAATCAGGATGGCGAATGCCGAGGTCGATCTTGTAACCCGATACGCCGACCTGATAGTCGACGACGTAGCCGCGCGCGCGGAGCCGATCGGCGACTTCGGTCTCGAAGTCGCTGTCGGGCTCCGGGTCGCCACTCGTCTTGGCGGCAACCCTGCCTTTGGTTTCAGCATACTCCAGATATTTCTGGAGGACGTGGACGCCTTCGGCGCTGTCCGGCTTGGGTTTGATATCGGGTGATCCGAATGAACAGAACAGTCCGATGCGCGTGCGGGCGCGAGAGAACAGGACGTTCAATCGCCGGTGTCCCTGCTTGCGGTTGATCGGCCCGAAGCGCTGCTTGAGGGCGGTCGTCCCGGGTTCGGGGCCGTAGGTCATGGATATGAAGATGAAGTCGCGTTCGTCGCCCTGTACGTTTTCCAGATTCTTGACGAACAGATCCTCGCCTTTGCTCGCCACCTTCTCACGGTACTGCTCGACCAGCACGTCGTCCGCGACCAGCCGATTCAATTCCTCCTGGATCAGATCGCGCTGCTGAATATTCAGCGCCACGATGCCTAGCGACGGGATCTCGCCCTCGTCGCGGGCGGCGTGGTGCCGCATGAAGGTGATCGCCTCCTCCGCCACGCGGCTCGCCTCCACGGGATTGCACCTGGCCTGAAACGTGCCGGGGATCCGGACGAGATCGATCGAAAACGATGCGGGCTTCGAGGCCGGGAAAGTGATGAGCTCACGTCCGTAAAACTGCTCGTTGGAGAATCTGATGAGGCTCTCGCAGCGGCTCCTGTAGTGCCACCGTAGCGCGCGCCGCTGACCGAACGTCTTTTGACAACTCTCGAGGATGGATTCGTCATCGAGGTCCTCGATATCCTCGTCGTCATCGGCTCCCTCTCCTGAACGCGAGAAGAAGTCGGTCGGCGGCAATTGCTTCTGGTCGCCCACCACCACGATCTGCTTCGACCTCAGCAGCGCGCCAAGGGCGTCCTCGGGGCGCATCTGCGATGCCTCGTCGATGACGAGGATGTCGAAATCGAGTTTGTCCGCCTTCATGAACTTTGCAAGCGAGAGCGGAGACATCATGAAACACGGCTTGATGGCCTGTATGGAGTTTCCGGCCTGAGCCAGCAGGGTCCGTACGGGAACAAACCCCTTCTGTTTGCCGATTTCATTGGAGATCAGAGCCATTTCGGTCCAAGACTTTCGCCTCCCGAAATTCGATCCCGCAAGCGGCATCTTCGTCAGAAGTTTCGCCTTGATGCGCAATCGGTCGTCCCTGATCTTGGAGCGATCCTTTTCTGCGAACTGCTTTCTGCGCGTTTCGAGAGATGAGCCCGTATTCTTTTGAAGCGCCTCGGCCGATCGCGTCGCAAGCGTGGCTCCACGGCGGGAGACGACCGCTTCGAGCAGGTGAGGCAGATGAAGAGGAGCGATGCGTTCGTTGTCCGCGCACGCGAGAAATTCGCCGAGCCCGAGCGACGTGAGCTCCCGCCGCTCCTGACACAGACCGAGAAATTCGGGAAGCTCTTCTCTGCGATCGAGAAGTGTCCGCGCCTTTTCCGCGACCAGATCTGGCTCCGACCTACCTAGATCGGCAAAGCCGAACTCGGAGCGGAGGACTTCCAGCCGGCTGCCGTACGTCCGCAGCGGGCCCGCTGCGCTCTTGACGAGGGAAGTCAGCCGGACGAATTCGACCGCCGCTTCCGGAGAGGTCAGCCGGCGGGCCAGTGAAGGCGGAAGCGCGGTTTGCCTCGTCGCCTTCAGCCATTCGAGCGCGGTGAACGCCTCTTCGATGCCGTTAGAGGAACTGCAGATGCGATGAACCTCGTTCCCCAGAGAGGATTGCTCGAGGGCTTGGGCCAGCCTCCTTCGCTCGATCTCCAGCGTAGCTGCGGCCGACAATTCTTTCGCGGAAACCTTGAAATCCTTCAGTAAGCCTAGAGGGTCGATAGAGGCGACCCGCTCCATTTTTGCAATCTCATCGGTCAGGGTGGCAATCATGAGATCGACTATTCGGTCGGCTATGCTGCCCGGTCGTGCCGCGATTTCTTGCAGTAACGTGGTCGCCGCCGGTGCGAAGGAGTGAAGGCGCGAAGTGTCCTTTTCCGGTACGTGAAACAGACGGACGGCCGCATCCTGCCCCGCCTGATCGACGAGGTATTTCCGGACTTTGATGCCGTAATCGATGAGACGAAACTTGGTGTCCAGGCCGAGCCAACTCTTGCCCAGCAGCCTCTCGGCCTCGTCGTCCGACTCGAACTTTTCGATCGCATCCACATGACGGGCCAAGGCGAGCAACTGCGAGGCGGGGTCCGCGGAATTCGCGAGGCCCAAACGAGCGACGAGATCGCGAGCCGGCTTCGCCGCGCCTCTGATGGTCGCCAGCGCGCGGCCAAGACTTCCTTTGCTGAGCAGTTCCGATGCACTGCGCAGCACGCTTGACGTGGGCCAGGCGGCACCACCGTAGGCGCCCAGGTCGCGGCGCCATCCGGTTTCGTTCGTGAGCAGATCGCTCCACTGCTTGAATAGTGCGTTGAACGCGGACTCGTCGATGTTCTGGTTCAGATAGACCGCGGATCTATGCTCTTGGGCGATCTTGGTCGAAGCGATGATGGCTTTCGCGACCGAACCGAGCGCCGCTACCGAACATTTTGTATCGAGGCCGAACATCTCCAGCACGGGGCAAAACTGGTCGATGGCGGCTTTGAGCCGACGATCATTGCTGGCAGTTTCCGTCGCGATCGCCGTCAAGGCGGCGGGCGTGTTCTCCAGGAACGCCTCCTGCAGCGGCAGTTCGCCGAGGGCAACCGCCGTCTCGAGGGCCTCGATCTTGGGCGTTCCAATCGATGGATATGTCCTGAGCGACGTCTCCACATGATTGAGGAGCCGCCGCCGATCCAAATCCTTGCTGAGCTGATCCTGATCAAGGTTCGCGATGGCTCCGACCCGCGCGGGAGGAGGTGTTTTGAGTTCCTCGCCGGCATGAACAGCGGCACTCAATGCGCTCAGGGAGTCCACGTCGAAATCGGAGTTTTCCCGGATGCATGAAGCGAGAGATATGGCTGCCTCTTCCGCCTGACGGAGGCAGTCGAACAATTCATCGATCCGCCCAGTCGGGACGTTTTGGGCTCCCGCGCCCATCCATGGCGAATCCGCAGGGTGCCCGAACGATCGTTGAAAGGTATCGCTTGTCTCGGCGAAGCGATCGAGCCGCTCCTTTGCGTCGGAAAGACGGTCGGCGTCATTGAGTAGATCGTCGGGTAGGGGCACGCCGGAGAGGCTGCTGGAAGCCTCCGAAATTGATGCCGAACTGCGAAGGGCCCGCCAGATCAGGTCGAATGTCGTCCGTCCGCTCGGCTGGACCGAGTGCAGCGCTTCCAGATATCGGGTTATCTCGGCTCGATTTTCGTGAAGGGAACGACCGGGAGACGGAGGGGGCCCGGCGGCAGCCACCTTCAAACGCTTGTCCAGACTTGCCAACACCGCCTTCGGAGAAGCCTTCTCCGAATGCAGCTCGAGACAGAATTCGCCCAGATTTGCTCGTTCAAGCCGACGTTTCACGACATCCAGGGCAGCCTGCTTTTCGGCAACGAAGAGGACCGTTTTGCCCACCGCCAAAGCGTTGGCGATGATGTTGGCGATCGTCTGCGATTTTCCCGTTCCAGGCGGGCCATGAATGACCAGATTCTGGCCCTTCATCGCATCTATGAGCGCACTGTGCTGCGAGGCGTCGGCATCCTGAATCAGGAACGGCGCAATGGTCTCGAACTGCGGATCGTCGATAGAATAGTCGGCCGGATCGCCAAGAACGAGAGCGCCGTCGCCGCTCCGGTCGGTCCCTTTCAAAATCGCTCCGACCAGCGAATGATTCACCGGGTCCTGCGCCCAGTTCTCCGGGTTGAGGTCCGCGTAGACGGCGAAGCGTCCGAAAGCGAAATGACCGAGAACCATCCACCGGTGAATTTGCCATCGGTTGAGTCCCTGGATCGCTTCCTTGACCCCTTCGAAGTATCCCTCGATGGAGGCAATACTTTCCTCTTCGCCGGCTTCGAAAGACGGAAGTTTGCGATGAAACGCAGCGTTCGTCTCGAGGAGTTTCTGTAGGCTCAGATTCGTCTCTGCCGCGCCCTCGCTCGCCGAGAGAGAATAGACATTTTTTCCGTACTGCTTCTTCATCTCGACCTTGACCGGAAGAAGCAACAGCGGTGCGAAAGCCTTCTTGTCGGACACGTCCGACTCGTACCATTCCAGAAATCCGAACGACAGGAACAGGGTCGAGATACCCATTTCCTGCTCCGAGAGCTTCGCATCGGCGACGATCTTCCCCATGATCCGCTCAAGCTCGTCCGGAAACTTGAGAGTCTGGAGCGCCGTGTCGCTGTGCGAAGGTTTGGTTTTTGCCGGTCCGAGCTCGAAATTCGGATCGATGCCGATCCTGCGCGCGTGCTCCGCCCTATTCAGTTCGGCCTTTTTGGGCCTCGGCGGCAGGCCGAACTCTTCGCGGACGTGGTCGCGCAATTCGCGCTCCAGCTTGGCAAGCTCGAACTCGTCGTCCCGGCCCGCGCTTTCGAGGGCCTCAAGCTTCGTCAGATACTCGAGATGTGAAACTTTCGCGTGCTCGAGCGCGGCCGCGAACTCCTCCGTTTTTTCCTCTGGGGGGACGTCTTCAGGTTCTTCGAGAGGCTCTATCCGAAGCGTTGCTTCCTCCACGATCAGCTTCTTATAGATCTCGTCGATCACCTCGTCGACGATCTGCAGATGACGCTTGGATCTGGTGCTGAGGCTGTAGTTCAGCATCCGGTTCTTCTTGGAGAGATCAAGCAGTTTGAGCCGGAGGCGTCCGTAGACCTCCGTCAACCGCCCGTGCTCACCCAAAGCGTCCATCCCCGACCGATCCCCCATAGTGCCCGGATTCCGATTCCAAGCGTTCCGATGCAGCTAAACGGCAGGTCTCGCCGCTCTTTCACGCTCTCGCTTTTTCAGCCAGTCCCGTACCGCGGCCTCCACCGCATGCGATATCTTGATATCGTCTTCCACGGCAGCGACCTTGACGGACTTGACGACGGCCTCGTCCATGATGACCAGCACCTGCCTCTTGCCGACAGGCGCACGCGGTCGGCTCGGACTGCCGGTATTCTTCGGTGATGCCATCACAAGCCCAAGTTGTAGCCTCCCTGTAACCTGCCATGGGTGAATCGACCATTCAATAGTGTCCGTGTGTTTATAGTACGATGGTTTAGCTTGCCGTCGCGACTCGATACGCATCACGTCAATCGGCGCGGGGTCCCGACGCCGATCGGCGAGCTAAGCTATTGACCTACCAAGCGGTGGAGGGGCGATCTTGAAGGCCTTTTCACAGATCGCGCTGCTGCAGAACGAGATGCCCTTTCCGAAACCGGTGCGGCTCCTGGGAGTCCCGCTCTCTTCGCTGCAGGGCGAAAAACAAGAAGAGCCGCAACTTGGACTGCCGATCTGACGACTTCGGCAAAATTTATTGACGCGAACGCGAATCCCCGCCCGGCGGGAGAAGCCTGCCTACTTGATGAAGCGGCCTTTTGCCGGCGTACGCTTGATCGGCCAGAAATATTCAGCTTCCACGCCGCGTCCACTGTGCGTGAAACCAAACTTTCCGCCTAGCTGTTCGACGGCGTGATGACACATTGCGAATCCATGCGGCTCCATCGAATACGCATTGAAATGATCGTCGGCCGAATTCGTACAGACCATTATCTTCAGCGCGTCATCCTGGACCGTCGCATCCACCGTGACGCTTCCTCCTGCGGACGTCATCTCGCGAACGCCAGCAACTGTCCGTATGAGAACGGCCCTGAACGCTCGTTCGTCAGTCTTGACCAGGTGACGCTCGAGATTGCCCATTTCGAAATAATGCCCGGAATGCCTGTTGGAGTACGCCATATTGGTGAGTGTATCTTCCACGATGGTCGCCGGCACGAACTCGTCCATCGCCGGAATCGGCGCTACATTCAGAACGTCTGGAACACTTACTATATCCCTCATCAGGGCGCGGAGCCGCTCAGCTTGGTCGACTATTCCTGCAAGATATTCTTCGTTAGGCCTCTTGTCGTAAGCGATCATCCCTTTTGACATTGCCGCCACTGGAAAGAGGTTCTGCGCAAGGCTGATGATCGAATTTATCGGCGTGAAGACGTCCTGGCGGAGCATCGACAAAATGCCCAGTCCGTATTCAACCGAACCAGAACCGTGATGCGGGATAACCGGCAACGTATTCCTGACATGAGCCTTCTGGAGCCTGCTCAATTCGCCCAAAAGAACGCGCTCGCGGCGCATGTAGTCCTCGAGGCGCTTCTTGTAGACCGTGACCTCGAAGCCGAGCCAGAGAGACTTTCCGTCCTTCTCATACTCCTTGATCTGAAAGGTCCTTCCGTTTTTGAGGTCCACTTCGTCAGGTGCAATTTCGTCGGGGCCCGAAATTCGCTCCGCCAAGGTCTTCCTGACAAAATCGACAGGCTTCGCTTTCATACGGTCCACATTGGACCCGAAAAGACTCGCGAAATTCGCATCGCAGCTCACGACCCCGCGATCGTTGTCGCTGATCGCAATCGCGCAGTTCGTATCGAGCCAGATACGGCGGACGACCTCTAGAGATGTGTCGTCGTCGAACACGGGCGTGGGAGACGGAGCGGCCGGAATGCTCCCGCCGCCTGCGGCAGGCAGATGCGAGACTTGCATCCTGCCCGCGTCAGTGATGCTGACCAGGACCTCCCGCCCTTCGGTCTGCCTGTTGACTAGTCCAGAGGCAGCCAGATTCGCCAGTATCCGTGAGAGGTTCGCGTCACGGAGCTTGGTCTCTCGAAGTATCCGCGAACGCTCCACGGGTACATTGCTTCTCGCCAGTATCTGCAGAATTTGGGCATCGTGCTTGCGGGCCTTCACGACGCCCGGAGCGTGCAGTTCCGCAAAACGTCCCGACTGTTCGAGCAGGTCTGCAAGCACGGTGAAGCGCTCGAAGATCGGCGACTTCTTCATGCGCAGCAGTTGCCGTACGCGGAGGATGACGTCGCTCCACTGGTCAAGCTGGATACCCTTCTCGCGACTGGCGACAAAATTCCAGACGACTTCGCGGAGCGCCTCATAGGCGCCTTCCGCGGTGTCGTCGCTGTAGCTGTCTGCGAGAAGCTGGCGGAGGTACGAAAATGCCTCGCTGGGCTGTACGGAGGCCGTGGAAACCGCCTCCAGTTTCATGGCCCAAGAGGCGGGTGAAACATCGCTAGACATTGAAAATACAGCCATTTCCTGAAAATATGAGCCGCAGGATAGCTACTCCACGTTTCAGAACCATTTACATCGGGAATAGGTTGCACATGTCAAGTGTAAACTATTGTTAAATATCATAAACCCTCCAAGGGTCCTTTGTCGCAAGGGCGGAGAGTTCGGGTACTGCCTTGTCCGTACGGGCGAGGACGAAGCCTAGCGGATCATCGGCCCTCGGCTTTTCGCGATGAAGCTGCTGGACGACCAACGAGCGGCACTTCAGCTTGGTTAGTATCTCGGTCGAGCGCTGTATGTGGCTTTGCATAGTGCTCTCCTCCCCGCAGGACGGCACCACGACGTAGTCCGTGTCCAAGTCCAGGTATGGCGGGTCCTCGCACAGATTGCAGAAGTCGAGGCAGATGCCGAAGGCGAAGACCGCCTCCTCCAGCACCAGTACCTGGAGTTCGCTACCCAGTTCGATCGCCTCCCGGGACGTCCCCTCGTTGAAGCTGAACAGTTTGCGGTGCTCCGCGATGACGCCGCCATACCCGTTCAGCACCGTGCAGACATTGAACACGCGACCGTCTCCTTCGACCGCATGACGAGAGCCGGCGACGATCATGCTGAGCGTGCAGTCGCCGGAAGAGCTTTCCGAAAGCCCGGTCTCGATCCGCTGCAGCGTGGCGGAGCTGATGGTGAGTTCGGGATATACGATGGCCGCGCAGTGGCGCCTCGAGGCGTCGCTTATCTGTGCAAAAATAGTCTCGACTTGCCCGGTAGCGGTCGCATCGACGACGATGAAGCCGTCGCCGTCCACCTTCCTGAAGTCGAAGCGCATGCCCTCGAACAAGCCGGCGCCCATCGAAAGGCCGATGCCGCCGGCCTTGCGTTCGCGTCCCCGCGGATCGTCGGGCATCTCCAGCTTCACGTCGAGCCCGTTGATCGTCTTAGGAATCAGGCGGGCCCTGCTAAGGCCACGCCGCCGGAACGAGTCCCCGGTCTTCGCGGTCCGATGGATGCCGCCCCACATGAGCACGTAAGCCTGCTCATTCTCGAATACCGCAGTAACGCTGGCGGATCGACGGGCCGGCGCCCCGCTCGAGAGCAGAAACAACTGCTTCTCAAGAGCCCGCAGCCTTACGGCGACGGAAAAGAGCAAGTTCTCTTTTTCCCGGCGGGTTTTCGCGGATACCGGAGCCAGCGTAAAAATGTCTTCCGGCGGCAATGCCTCCGCTTCGCGTTCCAGGCGGTCTTCCTCGAAGGCCCTGTACAAGTCGCGTACGGCCGACGGTGCGCCATCGATCAAGCGCCACACGCCGTACAACGCATTTCGCGTACCCGCTATGCCCTCGCCGATCTGACCGGCCGCACTCAACGTCCTGAAGACTTCGTCACTCCAAGCCATCTCCCCCAAATGCCTTTTCTTTCAATCGAATCCGTATGCCAATGGTGAACGATGCAACAGATAAGCCCGAAGAATCAACCTCCAATGGCATTGCCGCGGCGCGGCCGCCCAGCCGGAAATCCGGTAGTGAGGTGCGGTTTTACGATCGGTACCGTGCTGGATGTCGACGGCGGCAATCGATGAGCGATCCGATCGCTACGTCGCTCGACGGCGGATCACCCTGAAGGCGGCGCGGCAGGTCGGCGACATCCTCAAATACGTTCCGGATGGTATCACGCCAGATCCGCGATATAAATTCTACGTGTGAGATCGGAAGCGCTCGCCTGCCGAACCGGAGCATCGATGGAAGCCTACAGCGACGGCGTCGCCAGCATCAGACATCACGAGACCGGCCGGATCTACGAGATCGAGGGCGATGAGCTCGATTGGGAAATCGTCGACGGCGACGAACGACAGATGGGTCCGGAATTCCACCACGAGGCCGTCTTCGAGCACCCCGAGTTGGGCAAGATCGTTTGGGGTCTTTGGGAATACCCCGTAGGCGTCGAAAACTATCGGAAGACGGATGCGGGGCCCCACGAAGTCGTCGAGGATCTCGACTACGGACTCATTCATACCCGCGACGACAGCGACGACTGGTTCGAGCCCCCGCCGCCCGACGATCCGTTCATGGTCTTCATGGATTCGTATCACGGCAGCAGCGACCTTCTCGCGCAAAGCGGCTCCGACGACGGCGGCCATCTCGTCAACCGACTGGTGTTCTCGCACCAGGTCACGGCGCTGGAGGCCTACCTGGGCGACACTCTCAAGAACGAGGTATTCCGCGACCGGCAGGCGATGCAGCGGCTGATCGATCGGGATTCCGACCTGAAGAGCCGAAAGTTCACGCTCGCGGAGATGGCGGCGGACCCGCAGCTGATCGAGCGGATCGTGCGCGAACACCTACAGGGGATCATGTACCACAATCTCCGGAAGGTCGACGTCCTCTACGGGATCGCGCTCGAATTCGGGATACTGAATCTGGCGGCAGACAAGGATTCGCTGTTCGCCGCGGTCCTCCTCCGGCACGATTGCGTCCATCGGAACGGATCCGACAAGGACGGACAGGAACTGAAGGTCTTCACCAAGACGTTTGTGCAGCGGACGGCTGACACGATGAGGGATCTCGTGCAAGGCATCGAGCAGGCGGTTCTCGCCCGTCGAACGCCGCCCAGCGCGACGCCTTGAACATGGGACGATCGGAGAAGATTTCGATGATCACCGTCGCAGACATCCAGAAGGACTTCCCGGACTGGCCCGCCGGCGTGATCGAACCCTGGTTGATCGAGTTTGCCAACGATCCGGACATGGGGTGGCCTCCGCCCGAGCCGTACGGCGACCACCGTTGGGGAAGGCTGCTCGGACAACGTCCCATCTCGTGGTGGAAGAACGTCACGTGGACGCTGGAGAAGACGGACTGCGGCTTCGATGGCCTCACGCCGAAGGCGAAGGCGGACGTCATGGATATCCGCAAGGAGATGGAGGGCGGCAAGCCAAGCCCGACCACGAAACGACGCTGGGACAACCTGTTCCGCTACATCCTCAACGACGGCTCGTTCCCAGTCTCGCCGGTCGTCATGCTTCGGCCGGAAGGCCTGAGCCCGATCGACGGGACTCACCGGATGGCGGTGCTGAGCGGGCTTCACCTGATCCCCGAGGCAGCCTTCGCCGCGAAGAAACTGGCGAAGCCGTCGAACGATCAGAACGTCTGGATGGGCAAACACAAGGACGGCGAGCTTCCGAACGGTCAGTGAGACGGCCACCTCGACGGTGCGCGCGGAGCCAGAACCGGGCCGTTTCCAGTCACCTCGAAATTGGCCGAAAAATGCGGTTTTTCGGGCTGAAAAGGTGGTACACAGCAGGTGTCGCAAGCCTTCGCCGGCTTTTTAAGGAATGCCTTATTTTACGGTGTTTTTGGAGCTTCCGCAGTCGGCGGTCGGGAATCCCTCCCTCTCCGCCATAATAAAACGGCTTCGAGAAAGCCCCGTAAAATAACGCCTTTCTGCACGCCCGGGTTCGCCAGTGTAGCCCCGGAGTGTAGACCAAGTGAATTGATGCTCCTTGTTGCGAGATAGGCACATTCACCGATCACGAAGCCGCGTGATCATCCACAACGCGTTCCTCTGCAGAGCGCACTCGCATCCTTCGCGGGCACTAAGGTGACCTCGGTGATCTACGCGCTCAAAACTTCCGGCGGGATGGAGTATCCATGTCGAATGACAGGACCGAGAGAGTCGCGCCCTATTACGCGAACCGTTCGCCTGATTAAACCATAAGTGAGAAGAACATCCACAACTGCATTCGAACAGTTCGGAGATGCCCCGCGAGCGACGCGCTCAAATGCCTGGAGCACATCGTTGAAAAGGCAGTCGCAGGGGTGGCTTTCAGTGACCATTGTGCACTCCTCCACAAAATAAGACTCACATGTGAGCGAAAAATGCAAGGAAAAGGGAATGGGAGGCTGTTGAAATAACAGGATCGTTGAACTACTTCTGGTCGCCGGCACTGCTATTTACTGCTGATGCCTTCATACGTGCTATCCGGGGTTTGGTCCGCCGAGCGACTGGCCGGTCGACTTCGGAAATTGAGCGCCTTGGCAACGGGAGCGGACGCCAGCGCTGACGCCACCCCTCTCCGTAATTATTGCCATCATTGGATCTGGTCTGACCGCCGCCGAAGGGGCGCGCGGGTCGTTGTCGCATGTCGTATATAGACGACAATTCGGATCGCCAGCGCGCCATTGTCGGATTTAGACGACATCTGCCCGGCTGCGATTACGGGTCGGGAGGGCAGCTAACTGGCCTTAGCTTCCCACTATCGCACGCTATCTTACACCTCAGCGACGCTGTGATGTCGCCAGCGTTAGTCGTGACGCCCGTCACGCGAACGGCAAAAACCTCGACACCCCCCGTTACCCACCCCCAAGAGTAGCGCAACCTCCGATCAGGCCCGGCGCTTGCGCGCGGTGGCCGCGATGCCGGCTTCGGTGATGCGCAGCGACTCCTTACCGTCGACGTCGACGAAGGATTCGAGGTGCGGCGCCAGCATCTCCATGACGGGATCCGGGATCTCGCCGCTGTAGGTCGACGCGAAGGCCCCCGTCAGCGTCTTGCCGCCGCCCTCGAACATGACGCGGCGATCGCGGATGCGTGCGCTGTTGAACGTCAGAACCCCGGCGATCTTGCGCGCCTTCAGCTTGTGGCGGGCGGCCTCGAGCTTTTCCGGCGGCGTCACCTTCGGCCTGGCGAACATGTCATCGACCGTGATCGCCGGGAGCGCCGCCGCGGCGGCCTGGCCGGCCTCCGTCAGCGTCCAGTTCTGGATTCCGCGCGTCTCGCAGTCGCTCGGGTAGTTCAACTCGTCGGAGGTGTGCTCGATCATGCCGCCGTCCCGCAGGCGGCGGGTGCACGGCCAATCCATGTATCGGCGCCGGCCGTCCGGATGCTCGATGTACCAGTGCCCGAACGAGTTGCCCCAACCTGCAGAGTTACCGTAT
Source organism: Bradyrhizobium sp. A5 (assembly GCF_042076515.1). Classification (NCBI taxonomy): domain Bacteria; kingdom Pseudomonadati; phylum Pseudomonadota; class Alphaproteobacteria; order Hyphomicrobiales; family Nitrobacteraceae; genus Bradyrhizobium; species Bradyrhizobium sp. A5. The sequence goes on from NZ_CP148990.1 coordinate 1,290,287, forward strand.
AGGTATCGGAATGCCAGTCCGTCGCGCAGCGCGACCAGGATGCGGCCGTCGTCCTTGCGGCTCATGGGGCGGCTCCCGCGTCGAGGCGGGAGAACACGTCACGGGCCGCCTGCTGGATCGTTCGGTTGAGGATCTCGAGATCGTCGGCATCGAACACGATGCGGCCGACGACGTAGCGAACGCCGCCGTCCTCGACGGCCCACGCACGCACCGCCGCGAGCTCTCCGGCCGCCTCAATATACGGCGGCCAGCTGGAGTCGCTCAGTCCGCAACGATTACGCATCGCCGTGATGGCGCCACGCAAGTCCTTATCGGCCAGTATCTCGGCCGTTGCGACCGGGTACTCGCGCGGATCGAACATCGTCATCTGCATCTTCATCGGCCCTCAGTAGGGAATATCGTCCGGCATGATCACCACGTTCGTGCGCGGACGCGGCTGCGGCGGCAGTGCCGGCGCGTTCGGCGTCTTCGTCGGGCCGGCAAGGCGGCTCTCCGGAGCGCGGGACGGCGGCGGCAACGGGGTGGTCGACTTCGGCCTCGGGGGCGGAGTCGGCGTCGGGTAGCCGCTGCCGCTGGGGTGTCGATCGCACGGCGGCGACGGAATAAATGTCGGGCGCGGGCGGGGGCCGCCAGCCGGCCGCATGAAGACCTTGGCGCGCTCCGACGGTCGCGGCATGAACGTCGTCGGCGCGCGGGGCGGCGCAGCGAGCGGGGCCGTCATCAGCAGCCGGCCGTCCTCGTCGTGCTGGCCGGCGGCCTCGGGCTCGACGAACTTGACCTCGACCGGCTTGGCGGCACCGTAGCGCGTGTGCGCAGGCGGGAAGCGACCGGGCTTCGTGTACGGCGTCATCAGGCAGCCTCCTCCAGTTCGGCGATGAGTTTCGCGTGGTAGACGCGGTAGCGCTCGCCGTCGTCGCTGAACTCTTGCTCGATGCGGCACTGTTCGATGTAGCGCTCGTTCTGCGCGACGCTGACGGCCGTGCCAGCGGCGGAGATGTGCTTGGCGCGCGCATCGAGCGCTTTCTGCGCGGCGGTGGTCGCGTTCTCCAGGACCACCAGCAGCGCGTTGATTTCATCGCTCGATAGATCCTCGCGGTCATACGTGTCGCGCAGATCCTGCTTGTCGACGCCAAGCGCCTTCGCGGCGGCGCGGCGCCAGTTGCGGGGCGCGATGGCGCGGAACGTCTTCTCGATCAGCTGCCAGTGCGGCGTCATGTTCAGTCCTGCTTTCCGTACGCGACCTTCGCCGCTTCGATGTATTCGATGTGAGCCAGCAGCCTCTTCTGCAACCGGCGCAGCGCGCGCACGCGGCGTTCGCTCTGCAGGCGCTCGTGCGCGATCAGATGCAGCAGGCGGACGTCGATACCGACGGGTCCGCCGAGCGCTTGCCGTCAATCAGTCGGTGCAGATGACGGCGGCTCATTGCGATGCCGCTGGCGAGCGGCACGCGCCAGCCGCGCTCGCCAAAGGCGGCGGTGCCGACCATCCGCAGCCGCAGCGACTGGGCCTCGGGGATACCGGGGACCGTCTCGGGGGGCGGGCGGCGGTTGCTCATCGGACGACCTCGCCGCCGCCGGCGCGGGCGGAGAAGCCGCGAGCGATGCCCTTCCGGACGCCCGCGCGATAGGCGATGATCAGTGACGGCACGTATTCGTCCGGCACGTCGCGGCTGACGAGCAGGACCGCGCCTTCGGAATCCTTGATCGTCATGAAGCCGCGGCCTGTCTCGGGAGCTACGGCGCGGTGGATCGTGTAGACGTCGCGCTCCTCGCCGATCTCGATGTCGTGCTCCGTGACGACCAAACCCGTGCGCGTCGGGACCGGCGTCGGCCAGCGGCGGATGGGGACGATTTTGCTGCGTTCGGTCATCAGGCGCACACGTAGTAGTCGGGGTTGCGCTTGCAGGTCGGGCAGATGCGCTCGCCCGGACCGCTCGAGAAGAAGATGCGGCCGCAGTCCCACTTGTTGATGCACTGGCGCAGCTTCGCACCGCGCTTCGGCGTCGACTGGATCGCGCGGACCCGCATACGGACGGCGTTGACGTGGCGGTCGAGCTCGCCGGCCATCACGAGCAGCTGCTGGTGGGTCGGTTCCGGGTACTCTTCGAGCAACGACGTCAGGACATCGTCGTCGTGCTGCGTCCAAGACGACGCCTTGATGCGCAAGCGGCTCATGTGGGCGACGACGGCGCTCTCGGAGCGGTCGAGCGCGATAGCGATCCCCTCGACCGACATGCGCGGCGTCGCCATCGCCATCTCGATCAGCTGGCGCTCCTCGTCGAGCGTCCAGCGCGCTGCTTCCTTAGTGGGGGCGGCGGTGACGGTATCAAGCATTGGCGCGAGCTCCGATCATCATGCGGCGGAGGCTCGCGATCTGCAGGCCACGGGCTGCGGCGGCGTCGCGCTCGCTGTCGAGCAGGGCGATCAATTCGCCGTCGACGTCGCGGACCGGCTCCCACGCGCCGGTCATCCAGCCGTGCAGGGTCGCGCGACCGATGCGGAGGCCGGCGGCCAGGCGGCGCCGCCACTGGGAGCCGTAGAGCGTCGTGCCGACGAGTTCCAGTCGGCCGGGGAGATCCTTGGGAAACGCGGTCTTACGCAAAATCGCATCCTTCGTTAACGAAAGCATGGAACACATAATGTACAGTGTGGTGACTGTTGTCTACCTCGAATCCTTGCCGTTGAGAGGGCGGGTTGCGCCTTGCTGATCGGTCGCGCAGTCTGCGGGCTCGCAATCAACGGAGGAAGACGATGCGTTCAGTAATTTCTACCATCATGTCGGCGTTCAAGGCGCTCGCGCGCGTCGGTCTGGCGCTGGTTTCCGCGCCGTTCCGGATGCTGTCCGGCGCCGTCGGGCCCGTAACGCGCGAGCCGATTCCGGAGGTCGCGCCGCCGGTCGAGACGACGCCCGAGGCGCCGGTGGATCACACCGAAACGTACCGCAAGATCGCGATCGCGCTGCAGGGCTGGGCGGCGGAATCGATCCTCGCCGACGAGCCGCAGCCCGTGCCGACCTCCTGGCCTCGCAGCGTGCAGGTCTGGGCGCAAGGCCTCGATCGCGAAGAGGCGTTCGCGATCATCGACGCACCGGAAAGCGCGGTTGTCGGCCATATTTCGAGTCTTTTCGCGATGCCGCGCGTGCGCGCGCTGCAGTCGTTGAGGACCGCGAAATGGGCGAAGCAGGAGCCCATGTCGGACCCCTGCAGCGCCGTCCCCGGTCTTGCTGCTACCGCGGCAGCGCTCTGACCAGCGCGATCTTGGCGTCGCGCTTCAGGCGCTCGTTCTCCAGAGCGAGCGCCTGGATCTCGCGACCCATGGTGATCTGATCGCGGGCGCGGAGGAGTTCGCTGAGCTTCAGCGCGGCGCGCAGCTGCTGCTCGGTCCAGGCATCGTAGTTCGCCTGCTGCGCCATGCGGTAGTTCGCGAGACCGGCTACCAGAGCGGCGCCGAGGGCCAGCGATCCGCCGACCGCCCCGGCGCCGAACGCGGTGGTGTCGAAGTTAGTGTGAGAGCCTCCAGCAGTCGCCATCGTGGTCTCCTCTGTTGCTTGTACAGGAGATGTACATGTATTGTTGACACACTTATGGCATGCGGAGTATAGATGCATCGTTAATCGAATCCTTCGAACTCGAAGGAACCGTCGTTTTCTCGGAGAGGCTACCGATGAACGAGAAGTTCAAGACGCCGGCGGACGACCTGACCGCGCTGCCGCCGTCCGAGTTCGGGCCGCGTGGCTACGACAGCCCCAATGTTGGTTGCGAGGGCATGCCGTCGGATCCGGCTGAATTGCCAATCATGACCGTCGAGCAGGTTCGCGAGCGCATCGCAGCGACCGTGTTGGTGATGGAAGCGTTGAAGTTGAGCGACGGCGAGACGTCGTACATCAACCGCGCGATCGATCTGGTGCGCGAAGCCTACTGCAACGTCACCGCGCACAGCGCCGGCGTGATCGCCCGCGACATGTGCGATGAGGTGCAGTACCGCGCCGCCGCCGAGTATCGCCGCTGATGAGAACGCCGTCGGACGAGCGCGTGTACCAGGTGCTCGCCGAGTGGAGCGGGCACGCCGCGTGGGCGGCCAAGCGGCTGCGCTGTCCGCTGACGACGGTCCACGAAGCGATCTGGCGTCTCGTTCAGCGCCCGCGGCGCCCGGAGCCGGTCGACGTCGATTTCGAAGCCCGCAAGCACCGCGCGCTCGCTGAGCTGTCGCGGTTGGAGATCGTGCGATGAGGACTTTCTATACTGGGGATTCTCATTTCGGGCACCGTTCGATCATTGACCTCGCTAACCGCATCGATCCGTCGACCGGTGAGCGCTTCAGCGACATCAACAAGCACGACGCCCACATGATCGACATGTGGAACGCGACGGTCGCGCGCGGCGACCGCGTAATCCACGTCGGCGACTTCGCGCATCGCTGCGATCCGAAGCGGTTGCGCGCGATCTTTTCGCGCCTGAACGGATCTAAATTCCTCGTCATCGGCAACCATGACGGTAAGGATACTCTGGAACTGGGTTGGGCGGCTCCGCCGCAGCACCTGCTGAACGTCCGCGACGACGTCAGGGTCGTCGCCTGTCACTACGGTCTGCGCGTATGGCCCGGCGCCCGTCGCGGCGCGCTTCACGTCTACGGCCACTCGCACGGCAGGCTGCCGGGAAACTCACTGTCGCACGACGTCGGAGTCGACTGTTGGGATTTCAGGCCGGTCACACTGGCCGAGATCCGCATGCGCCTCGCGATGCTGCCGGCTCCTGTCGACGGGGAGATCGCTGATCCGGAGCCGGATTCCAACGATGGAGTGACGCCGTGAGCATGCGCTACTACGTCATTGATGAGCGCATGCTGAGCCCCAGCTGGTTCGGCGGCGACCGGGTTCCTGAGATCGACGCGCGAGGCCGCCTCCTCAACAACGACTTCATGCCGGGGCAGAATGTGCCGCCGCCCGGGACCAAGATGGTCAAGGTCTGGCGCAAGTCGCCGGGTGAGGCCAACTCGACGGCCTGCGCGGTCCCGCTCGAAGACTTCGAAGAGAACGAGCGCCGCGAGCGAGCCGCTCAGGAAGCGGCGCGCGCGGCGGAACGCGAGCGAGAGGTGCTCAAGGAAGCGGTTCGTGTACAGATCGCGAAGGACTTCAACGCCGCGCTGGAGATCCCGGCGCGCTGGGATCCGGCGTTCAAGGTGTCGGTGAACGCCTGCGGCCGCGGCTATGGCTCCGGAGCGCGGAGCAACGCGGTTGATCATGTCCTGCTGCGCGAGGATCTGTCGATCGGACGCGTCAAGCGCAAGGCAGGCGATCTGCTGTGCGAGGCCAGCCCGGAATGGGTGGACGATTCCGACCGGAAGAAGGTCTACCCCGTCACCTGCAAAGTGTGCCTGCGCATCGCGAAGCGCTGGAAGGGGGCGTCATCACTATCTCGATCTTCAGCACCCCGCAGCTGCCCCGCGGCCGCGTTATCGTCGTCCAGGACGGCATGGTGGTCGCCGACGGCATGCTCGACGATCTCATCACCGTGGACGAGGACGACGCTGTGCATTCCGACATCTACCTGCATCCGGACGACGCCGCCGATTTCGACGCGTGGTGCCGGGCGCAGCGCAAACGGAGGCTGAATTGAAGGGATTGTTTTGGGTCTACGCTCTGGTGCTGGTCTGCGCCGGCGCAATCACTTTCTCCGTTTCGAAGCAGATGGGCGACGAAGCGAAGGCTGCGGTCGAGGCCAACGGCTTCACCGAGGTGGTGCAGCATGGCCGGGCCTGGTGGGGCTGCGCGAAGGACGACACCGTGTCCGACCTGTTCACTGCCAAGGCGCCGAACGGCAAGGATGTCGAGGTCGTCGCGTGCGGCGGCGTGTTCTGGAAGGCGTTCACCGTGCGCATCCGCAAAGTTTGGTAAGAGGAGGCTGAATTGGGTGAGTTCAAGCAGATGCGGCGGGAGATGTTCTTCAAGCCAGCCGGCGAGGACAAGTGGCAGCACCTGGGCCACGCCAGTGAGGTGACCGTCAGAGAAACGATCACTATCGGCAACAGGACGATCTCTCACGTCTACCGGCCGGGCGACGTCGAATCCACGGAGAAGGCGACGAACGAGCTCGCTCGGTTCGTCATGGGAAAGGACGACTGATGACCGCCACCTACACCGTTCCCGAGCGCCTCGCGCTCCTCATCGCCGGCCTCGTGTTCGTCGCCGTCGCCGCGTTCGGCGCGATCCACGTCGCGCCGAACCGGCATCTGTTCCCGCAGAACGAGAACGTCGGCACGGTCGGCCTCTACCGGTCGTCGATCCTGCTCGTGTTCGGCGTCTGGCTGGTCGCGCGGGGGCGGCGTGAGATGCGGGAGTCCGAATGGCTGAAGGTGGATGAGGCCATCGCAAATCTGCATGTGATCGACGGTAAGAAGTGGCCGCCTGTTCCGTGGAAGTGGGAGCCGATCATCCCTAAGCAGCCGACGGTTGAGTGGTCGCAGAGGCCTGGATCGGTCGTCGACCTGACTGGCTCCGAGCGGTCGGAGGAGGACTTCCTCAACGCCCCGATCGACGACCATGGCTATATCGATTTCGGAGCGCTGCGGCCCCGCCCTCTGCTTCCGACGGTGGGGAGTGCGGTCGCGCCAGGGCCTGAGCGGGTGCTTAGCGAGGCGGTTTCAAAGGTCTCCGCGTCCATCGCAGCGGGGTTCTCCCACATGCTCGACAACCTTCCGAGCGACGATCCGAAAGACGAGCTCCAACGCCACCTCTCCGACGCGCTGGCCGTCCTGCTGCGCGAGCCGAGCCTGACGATCGACGCCGGCACGCTGAGCATGCTCACGAAGCACAAGGCCAAGGCGGGGCCGATGAGGGGCAAGACGGCAGGTTCAAGAGCGCGAGGACTGTGGAAACGGTGGACAACGACTCGACGAGGGCGAGCGAGTGAATACCTGACCGCGACGCGGCGAGGAGTGAGTGGGTGAAGGGGGTTTACTATAATGAGCATGATCCGGACGCGGCGGCGTGGCTTGCGCGGCTCATCGCAGCTGGAGCTTTGCCTGCCGGCGACGTCGATCGGCGCGACGTTCGCGACGTCCCTCCGAGCGACCTCAAAGGCTACGTCCAGTGCCATTTCTTCGCCGGCATCGGCGGTTGGCCGCTCGCGCTGCGCAGCGTCGGATGGCGAGACGATCGACCTGTTTGGACCGCATCCGTGCCCTGCCAAGGATTCTCCCGCGCCGGCCTCAAGCGCGGCTTCGACGACCCGCGACATCTCTGGCCCGTCTTCGCGCCGCTCGTCGCGGAGTGCCGGCCTCCAGTCCTCTTTGGAGAGCAGTCTACGGACTATCCTGCGTGGCTCGGACTTGTGCGAAGTGATCTGGAAGCCGTGGAGTACTCCGTGGGGGCAATGCCTTTCACGGCCTCATGCTCGGGTGCGGAGCACGGCAGGCCGCGATATTACTTTGTGGCCGACGCCGACGACGAGTCGCGGCGGCTCGAACAACAACAGCAAGGCCGTGCGCCTGAGAGGGCATGGGACGAATCTCGTTGGCGCGTTGAAGGCTTCGCTATGGGGAACACCTCGCGTGTCGACGAACGGCGGTCGGGCGACGTCGGGAGTGCCGGACAAGTCGCGCCTGGAGAACCAGGTGATGAACACCGTCTGGAATGGATCGCAGATGACCGCGGGAAAGTCCGGCGCCGTCCACCCGGAATTCGCGGCCTGGCTGATGGGGTATCCGGCAACGTGGCTGTGGACGGCCCCGCCGGCGAAACGCTGATCTCGCGCGTTGCGGCGCTCAAGGGCTTCGGCAATGCTCTCGATCAACGCGCCGCTCGCGCGTTCGTCGCGAGCTGCATGGATTTCCTGGTGCCGCTCTTCATCGCGATGCTGGTGGCGGCGATGATGATGGCGCCCGGGGCGCTGCCGCCGGGCGGCTAGTCCCCCGCCAGGGGCCTCACCCCCAGACGATCTGGCAGGCGAGATACTCGCGTATGACGATGCGCACGTCGAGACCGGCGTGCCAGTTCATCTTGTATCTGTAACGACCTTCCTGGACGGTCAGCCACCCTTCATCGAACACCTCGTTCTCGACGATCAGCAACCGGCTCATCATGCGGCTTCCGACTTCAGGCCACACGCCGAGTTGCACCACGTCTGGCTTCGGTCTGTCCTCGAACTCTTCGATCTGTTCCGCGGTCATGGTCCCGAGCGGCCGCACCCAAAAGACCTCCGGTTCGTCGAGCTTGGGATCGTTGAGTTCGTATGCAGCGTGACCGCGCGCGAGCTTGAGGACAACGTTGCGCAGGCGGTCCTGCTCGACGTCCCAGACCGGCGAGCCGTTCTCGATGCGTCGCGCACGGCGGAGACGCTCCGCAAGGCGTACGCTGCTGGCGATCGTCTTCGCTATCTTCTGGCGCCCGATCCGAGCCGGGTCGACGTCGCCGGCGAGCGCGCACTCGACCAGCGCGGCGACGTATTCCTCGTCCGGCGCGAGGCCGTTGTTGCAGGAGAAGCAGGCCGGGCTGACGAACACGTTGGCCGGCAGCGGTTCGTCGAGTAGGACCTTCGACGGGAGATGGTCCTTGGTCTCGTCCGGACCGCCGCAATGGACGCAGGAGCCCTTGTTCCGTTCGTCGCCGTAGCATGCGAAATGCCGCATCGAGGTCGACCTCTCCTAGAGCTCGTCCGCCAGCTTCCTCAGACCTACCTTGCCTGCGTTCTCCACCGGCACGTGCAGCGTCATGTTGGCGGTCTTGAAATGGATGACCAGCACCCGGAACATCTCGCCGTCGATCATGTCTGGCTTGATCGCCGTGATCTTGCCGACCCCATGCTGCGGATAGACTACGTGCTCGCCGACCGCGAACTTCGGCGCCGGCTTGGGTTCGGGCAGAGCGGCCTTCGGAGGTTCGGGCTGCGGTGCCGGCCGGGGCGGGGGCTCGGGCTGCGGCGCCGGTCTACGCTCGATGCTGACGCCGGCGGCATGGTGCCCATTCGGCGACTGCGTGTTGGCCGGCAGTTGCCGTCCCAGTTCGAGCAGTGACGAGATCGTCATAGACCACGGGCCCCGCTCCGACAGGAGCGAGTAGCCGTCCTCACCCTGCTTCCGGTAGGCGGTCCTCTCATAGCTCCAACCGACCGCCGTCTGCGCGTAGAAGACTATGAACTCTCGGCGAGCCTTCTCCTTGTCCAAGAACATGAAGTAGTGCCGCAGCCAGTGCTCCCGGTCCTCGGGGATGCAGACGAAATGCTGCAGCCGCCAGCCCAACACCGGGTTCATCAATTCTTCCATCTCGGTCGGGCCGCCCTTGACGGTGCGGTCGAACCAGTCCCTAAAAAAGCCCATCGCAATGCCCCGCCGTCTCAATCCGGGGACTATACCTGCGATTGAAGCCCCGGGCGAGGTAACTCAGTCCTTCGCCAACCCCTTGAAAGAACTGTGGCGCAGATATCCCTCTGAGGTGATGTCGCGGTACTCGACGTCCGCGACGAGCTTGGGATCCACCCAGGTCGCCTTCGGCTTCCGGATGGGCTTCGTCAGTTTCGACTTCGGGGACGCCAGCGCGTCGAGCTTGCGCCGCAGATCCGCCGACATCTTGCGCGTGAAGCCGGTCCCGACCTTGCCGACGTACTGCAATTCCTTGCCGACTCGCTTGCCCAGATAAAGCGCCGCGATGCCGCCCGGATCTTTGATGAAGCCGACCACGGGAAACTGCCCGCGCTGCGAGCACTTGATCTTCAGCCAGCCCTCGTTGCGGTCGGATCGGTAAGGCGCATCGGCGCGCTTCGACACGATGCCTTCCCAGTTGAGCTTCGCCGCCGCGGCGAACATTTCGGCGCCGCTCGTCGCCATGTGCTCGCTGTAGAGCACCGGCGCTTCCAGTCCGGCTTCGTCCATCATCTCCTTTAGCAATCGTTTCCGCTCGATCTGCGGCACCCGACGAAGGTCGTAACCGTCACGGTAGAGAAGGTCGAAGGCGTAAAAGAGCAGGCGACCCTGTCGGCCCGCCGCGAGCTCGGCCTGCAGTTCGGCGAAGTCGGTACGGCCGTCGTGGACGACCACGATCTCGCCATCGACGATGGCTTGGCTGATCGGCGAGGCCGCGAACGCGCCGGCGATCTCAGAGAATTTCTTCGTCCAGTCCAGCCCGCTGCGGGTGAACACGCGCGGCCGCCCGCCGGCCAGGTGGACCTGGGCGCGGTACCCGTCGAACTTGATCTCGTGAACCCAGGCCTCGCCGGTCGGCGGCTTGGTCTTCAGGGTGGCCAGCTGCGGGCTCAGGAATCCGAGCATAACGCCGGAGGGAACCGCCCCTTCGACGTCTGCAAGGGACCGAACCGGGGTACGCCTACGCTGGACCATCCACACCGAAGATAGTGGTGCATGGCAGGGATTCCGAATCCTTCCTTGGCAACCATAACTTCACGTTCTATGTTTGTTCACAAATTCTTGCTATCATTTCGGTTGCCTGTGGGGCCGAATTGAATCAAGGTGCCGGAGGCGCCGCGGATTACCGCGGAATGCAGCGGAGGCCGTGGTGGGGCAAGACGGCAAGCACGCGCAGCGCGTCACGACGACGCTCAGGAAGGACAGATACGCTCAGCTGACCGCCATCGCGAAAAAGCGGGGCGTCGCGCTGTCCTGGCTGATTCGTCACGCGGTTGAGAGATTTTTAGAAGAAGAATCCGGCGGGCCCAGACTGCCGTTCGAGGAGAACGACCATGCAAAGCGCTGAGCTGTTCGCCGGTTGCGGCGGCCTCGCAATGGGCATGTCCCGGGTAGGATTCCGTCATCAGTTCCTCGCCGAGTTCGACCACGATGCGGTCGCGACCGTTCTCCACAACAAGGCGAACGGCGTCGAGCACGTGCGCGACTGGCCGATCGAGCGACAGGATGTGCGCGACGTCGACTGGAGCGCGCACACGAAGCTCGAACTGCTGTCCGGTGGCCCGCCCTGCCAGCCCTTCGGCATCGGTGGGAAGAAGCGCGGCGACAAGGATGACCGCGACATGTGGCCCGAGGCGATCCGCGCCATCCGCGAGGCCAAGCCGCGTCTCTTTCTCTTCGAGAACGTCCGCAACATCGCCGGACCGCGATTCCTGCCGTACCTGGAATGGATCGTGTCCTGCCTGGAACGGCCGTCGAACCTGCGCAAGCCCGGCGAGACGCCGCTGCAGCACGCCTTGCGTCTGCGGTCCTCGCGAGGCAAGGCCGAATATCGCGTCTGCTGGCAGGTCGTGAACGCCGCCGACTACGGCGCGGCGCAGATCCGGCATCGCGTACTCATCTTCGGGCTCCGCAACGACGTCGGCTACGCCCCCTTCGCGATGAGCCGAACTCATTCGCGCGACCGGCTGCTGTGGGATCAGTACGTCACCGGCGAATACTGGAAGCGGCATGGCCTGAAGAAGCGCAAGCCGTCCGAGCAGGACGCCCCCAAGGTCGCGGCGCTGAAGCGCGGCGACGCGCCCGAAGGATTTGCCTGGGTCACCGTGCGTGACGCGCTCGCGGGACTCGGCGAACCGAACGGCAAGCGCAACCACGTCTTCCAACCCGGCGCCCGGGTCTATCCCGGCCACACCGGCAGCCCCCTCGACCTTCCGGCAAAGGCGCTCAAGGCCGGCGACCACGGTGTGCCCGGCGGCGAGAACATGATGGTCAAGGACGACGGCACCGTACGATACTTCACGACCCGCGAGGCGGCCCGCCTGGTCGGGCTGCCGGACGACTACGAGTTCCCGCGCTCTTGGAGCGAGAGCATGCGCCAGCTCGGCAACGCCGTGCCGGCTCAGCTGGGCTTCGCGGCCGGATCGTGGCTGCTTGAGCTGGCGTCGGGACGGTCCGTGCCGCTGGAATTGGCGCGCGCCTCGGCGTAGGTTCGCCTCCGAACAGCCGCGGGTCGAATCCTTGACCTCGGAAGGGGGAGTCGAGGATGGCGCGCGGGCCTGATCGCATCGCGATGGACGATCTGCAGAAGGCGCTTGCTGCCATCCGGGAATCCCTCGGCCACAATCCGTCGCCGGCCATCATCCGTCGAGTGCGGGCGGGCTTGGCGGATCATGCCGCGGCGCTCGAAGAGATGCGGGCGGCGACCGACCCGATCGGCATGCCGCGGGCGACCTTCGATCCCGCCGACCCGAAGGCGATCGGCCGTATGGTGTCGATCGCGCTCCTCGCCCAGGAGATGGTGTCGCTGCGCGAGGTGAAGCGCGCCTACGGCTCCGGCGTCTACGCGATCTACTACCGCGGCGACCATCCGCTCTACGCCGCGATCTCCAAGACCGAGACGCCGATCTATGTCGGCAAGGCCGACCCCGCGAAGGACGACGCCAGCGATGCGCGCGAGCAGGGCCCGAAGCTGACGGACCGCCTCATCGAGCACGCCGGCACCATCGCCACCGCCGAGGGTTACTCGAACCAGCTGCCGCAAGGCTTGGCCCCGATCGGCCTGGCCGACTTCACCTGCCGGCGCCTGGTCTGCGCCACCAACGCGCAGCTGGTCGCCGAGAAGCATTTGATCAGCACGTTCTGGCCTGTCTGGAATTCCGAGACGAAGGCGTGCTGGGGGATGAGCAAACACGGCGACTCCGCCGGCACGAGAAAGAACAAGAGATCGCCTTGGGACGTCGTGCATCCCGGGCGCCCATGGGCGCTCGACGCGCGTCTCCAGGATTCGTTGTCGCCGCAGGAGATCGCCGCCCGCATCGACAAGGTGCTCACGGACTATCCGCCGCGAAAGGACCACGCAGCGCTGCTCGAGGAGATGCTGGCGGGTTTCCGCCAGGACGGCGCCCCGAAGGACGCGGAGGTCTCGCCGGTTGGCGAAGAGGCGAGCGGACCGGATCCGGAAGAGGTCGGTGGCGAAGACGACGAATGAGACATCGCCGGAGCGCAGCGCGCAGATGGCACGCGTGCGCGGGCGCGACACCAAACCGGAAATGCGCGTCCGCCGCGCACTGCACGCCGCCGGCCTCCGGTATCGTCTGCATGCGAAGGGTCTTCCTGGCCGGCCCGACCTGATCTTCCCGAGCCGCCGCGCCGTCGTCTTTGTGCACGGCTGCTTCTGGCACCGACATCCGGATCCCGACTGCAAGCTGGCGCGCCTGCCGAAGTCGCGGCTCGACTTCTGGCTGCCGAAGCTCGAGGGCAACCGCGCGCGCGACGAGCGCGTGAAGGCCGAGCTCAAAAGACTCGGCTGGAAGGTGTTCGAGGTCTGGGAATGCCAGATCAAGGACGACGATCTGCGCGCCGTCGCCAAGCGGATCAAGGCGATCCGGCCCCGGCCAACCCACTGATTTCGAATCCTTTTCGAGGGATAATGTGGGGAACGGGGCGTGAACGCCTTGTTTCCGGGAACCGCGATCGTCACCATGCAGCCGCGATTCGTTCAACCGCAGGTAAGCCCATGGCCGACGATGCCCCGGACTACGCGACTTGGCTGCCCGTCATCGGGCGGTCGCTCGCGTATCTCTGTCTCGACGTCGCAAGGAAGCGCGACCCGGACAGATACAAAGAGGTCCTCGACAATCCATGTTCGCGTTCCTGCGCGCCCTCGACCTGCAGCCGCTCGAATGGGACCAGGCGATCCGGCGCGCCCGCCGGGGAGCCAACCCCTTCGTCGGCGACGTCATCGATCGTGTCATGGACCAGGCCCAGGCGGTGCTGGTCCTGTTCTCGCCCGACGATCTGGTGCAGCTCAAGGACCACTTCGTCGAAGGCCATGAGAAGAGCAAGGAAGGCAAACAGCGCGGACAGGCCAGGCCGAATGTGATCTTCGAGGCCGGCCTTGCCATGGGACGACATCAGGAAAAAACCGTGTTCGTGCAGGTCGGCGAAGTGAAGGATTTCTCGGATATCGGCGGACGCCACATGCTCCACTTCAACGGCTCGCCCGGAAGCCGCAACGCCCTCGTCGGCCGCCTGCAGATGCTCCATTGCGACATGGACACCGACGGCCGCGACTGGCTCGACGTCGGCAAGTTCGCTCCGACAGAGGCGAAGGCGCGCAAGGCGAAGAAGAAAGCGAAGAAGTGAAGGAGCGCCGCGCGAGGATGAAGGAGAACTCCCTCGCGGACATCATCGCGTTTGAAGGCGATAAGAGCGATCTGTTCCGCGAGATCGGCCGCTTCGTGTTCGAGTATTCAAGGCTCGAAGACGAACTGCGCACCCACCTCCGGCGCAAGGCTCAAGTCCCGTTCGACTTCAACACGCCGATCATGTCGGCCTTCGACTTCGCCAGACTCTGCAACGCGCTGATCGCGGTGTCCGAGATCGAGGAGGACGGCAAGCCAGATCCCGCCCTAGAGAAGCTTCTGAAACAGGCGCTGAAGATCAATGAGAAGAGGGTTGCCGTCGTGCACGGGCGATGGATGTCGACCTACGCCGGCGACCGTGCCCAGCACGTCTCCCGGAGCAGCATGAAGCCGACGAACTACTTCGAGAACGAAGGAGATCTCGATGAGCAGTCCGATGCCATCGTGAAGTTGCGCGCCGACCTCGCGGAGGTCATCCATGCCGGCAACGAGCGCCGTAGACCCAAAATCGCGAAAAAGCGCCGGAAGATCGATTAAGCTCTGCGGCCGTGATGCAACGCAGATCCTGCGATCGTCGTAACGGGATCTGAATCCTTTTGTGAGAGGGTGACTGCGGACGGGGGAACGGAGGCACCATTAAGACCATTGCAGCACTCATCGCCATCCTCATCGCCCCGCCCGCCGCCGCCGAGCCCTGCCGCTGGGGCACCAACCGGCCCGCGATCGACACCATGACGACCAACCGCATCGATCCCAACGCGCAGCAGATGCGCTGCGAGCAGACGACAACCGAGCGCATCGTCGACGGCCAGACGCGCACGACGCGGACCTGGAATTTCAGCGTGAAGTGAGGAAAGCCTAGTATACTAGGCGTTTTCGCCGATCACGGCGTGATCGCCTGGTTTACTAGCTTTCCACAGGCTGTGGATTCTGAGGAGAGAGGCCATGCGGATTGTCCAGTTTACCGTGCATTTCCGACTGAACGCGCCGATCTGTCCAGTATAGCGGACAAATTAACCACCTAAGGGCAGCTAACTCGTCAGAGCGCGTGTTGACTCACGCGCTCGTGAATCGATTGTGCTTGCGTTTCCCTCAGATTGTAGACATTCTGTCTACATACAAGACGGCGCGATGGTCGCGACGTCCAGCAGGAGAACAGAATGACCACGAAGGCGCTGGCGCTGCTGTCGAAGCTGCACCTCCGCGAGGATACCCGCGCTGCGGACCGCGCCGCCTAGACCACGCAACATCGACCTCACGCCCGGCGCCGGCAACGGCTACCGGGCTCGGGGGCGTAGGGACGCCGCATCCGCGGCATCGAGAGGAGGGACTGATGTCGACCAAGCCGAACCCCGTCCACGTCCACGTCCACGTCCACGCCCGCGTCGGCCGCGAGCGCCGTTTCTCCGTATCGCCGCCGGTCCGCAAGGAATTCGTAGCGATCACCGGCGAGCGCGCCAAACTGGCTGCCTGGGCTCACGCCGCGCGCATCGTCGAGCGCGACGCCACCTTCGACAGCCGCGGCTACTCGGTGATCTGATGGAATTCCTTGACGCGAACAGCATCGTCGGATTCCGCCGGAAGCGCCCCAACTGGCCGGGGCGTGGCATGGGTGTGATGCTCCAGATCAGCGACGGTCACTGGCGCCGGGTCTATGCCGGCGATGAAGCAACCAGCTTCGTCAAGCAGGGGGACAAGCGCATGTACCTGGACGATAAGTGCCGGGCGAAGATCGCCGAGCTCAGGTCCTCATCGGAGGTCGGATGATGGCGAAGGCATCCCGCGCCGCCCGCATCAAGGCGGCCCTCGACGTGGCCTACGGCACCCGCGGCCTTTCGAAGATGGCGGCGGACGCCGGCATCTCGAAGCAGCTGCTGTCGTTCATCGTCGCCGGCGACCGCGAAGTGACGGACGACGTCTACCGCAAGATCGCGGAGGCGCTGCTGCTCGAGGCCGACCGCCAGCGCGCTGCGGCCAACAAGATCGACCACATAGCGGGCCGCATGCTCGCCGAACTGGAGGAGTGAGCATGAGCGATATCGACATGACGAAGTGGAAGGCCGAAGGCCACGACATCTCGCGGACGGTCGGAGCGTTCAAGCTCCTGGTCGGCCACGACGCAGACGCGGACGAATGGAGCTTCACGGTCATGGCGCTCGGCTCCGGGTACCGCGACGGTGGCGCCCGCAAGACGGTCGAGATCGACGGCGGTTGGGTGAAGCAGCGCGACTCCGCCATCAATGCGGCCGAAGACAGCCTCGCCCTCCTCCTGGGCGACACGCTGACGGAGCTCGGACTCGACGGCCGCAGCTACAACGACGGCACGGCGATGACGTTCGAGCGCGTGGTGCCGGGAGAGAAGGAATAGCGTGCCGCGTTCGCGCGGGTAGGCCGACGGCAGCCCAAGAGGGTCTCCTGTGGCAACTTATTCCGGGTCCGCCCGGGTTTCACTCAGCAGCCCTGGCCCACACGGCCGGGGCTTTTTCTTTCGGCATCGGCATCGTACCGCCGGCTTTGAGGTACGCCTCGATCAGGGCGTCGCTCCACGCCCCCATCGCTATCGCTTTCTCCGGCATGCGCTGGTTGCTGACGTAGAACGCCTTCGTCGTCGGCGCCAGCCGGTCGTCAGTCTCCTCGTCGGCGTGCGCCAGCATCGCGCTGATGCCGCTCTTCGGCACGCCGGGCGCGGCGTCGAGGTAGTTGCCGGCGACGCTGCGCACGAGGTGCAGACTGAACCACGGCAGGTCCGCGAGGAGGTTCTGCTTGTTGCGGCCGCTCTTCTTGACGCCCCGCATCGCGCGCAGGTGCGCGTTCAAGCTGTTGGGGAAGACAGCGACGTCGTCGTTCTCCGGATCCCGGCCGTGCCGCCTGGTCGAAGCGAACACCCACTTGCTGTCGATCTCGCCGTGTTTGCGCCGGACCTCTTCCGTCCAGTCCGCGATCGATCCGTTGGCGACCGCCAGCACGGCCGGCGGCAGCGGCAGCCAGAACTCGGACTTGCCTTTCATGGTCTCCGGCGGCCATGCGGCCCGACCCCAGCCAGGCCGGCCGAATTCGTCGACCTGCAGCAGGCGCTCACGCTCGAGTGCGACGGTCGAGAACCGCCGGTTTCCGGTGAACGCCACCCACCACAGCCCCCAGCGAACGCCGGCAGAGATCCGCTCCTCGGCACAGAAGGACTCATGCTCGACCAGCAAGGCGCCCAGGTGGTTCACGTCGAACGCGACCTTGGCCTGCGTCAGCGTGCGCCGGCGCGCCTGCATCTCGACGATCTCGTCGCCGGTGGGATCCGGCGGGCGCATCGCCGTCCACCACGGCATCGTGCCGTGCAGGCCGCTCTTCTCGCCGCGCTTCGACAGCGCCCAGGTGAGCGCGCTCTTCACGTACGCCAGCGTCTTGCAGGCAGCGCGGTGGCCGTTCTCCTCGTGCACCTTCTCGATCGCACGCGTCAGGTCTAGCGAGGTGAGGGCGGTAAGCGGCCTGGCCGCCAGGGCGGCGACCGGCGGCTTGGCGAAGGCGAGGCGGACGTCGTCCTGGGTGCCCCGCGACGGCGGCTTCACCCGGCCGGCCCGCCAGCGCGGCTCCTTCAGGCTCGCCTGATATTCCCTGTCGAGGTCCGACCACAGCCAGGCGGGCGGCGGATCACCGGCAGAGACCGGCTTCGGCGGCGCCTCGATGCCGGCGTAGACCTCGGCAGCCCGGTCGCGGGCCTGTTTGATGGAGAGGTAGCCGCGCTCATACTCGCCCCGGATGGCGTTGGCGACGCCGATCTTCTGCGACCGGCCCCGGGCCCGGACGAACCAGGTCACTTGCTTCCCGCGCTGGCGCAGCTGCAGGTAATGCTGGCGGACGTCGAACCAGTCGCAGATCGCGTCCGAATCCTTGGACGCCTTCGCCATGTCGGACGCCGTCTTCACGACCTCGGCGGTGATGTCTACTCGAACGCTCGGCACGCTACGCCCCCTCAAGGATCCGTAGCAAATCCGTAGCATGCGATGGAGTCAAACCGCCGCCTGTCGATCGATCAGTATCGATTCTGGAGGGTATTTCCCCGCAAAAATGCCAGTTTGGTTAACCTGAAGGGCCTGTGGCTGCTGAGCACCGGCATCATAATCCTGGGGTCGGGGGTTCGAGTCCCTCTCCCGCTACCAAGAAATAATAGGCAATTTTCGCCAAATTGCTTGACGTCCATTTCTTTCGTACCACGCTTCGTACCACCTTTCTGAGGGGCATGCGCCTACGAGGCGCATCGAGGGGCAGCCCGCCTTATCGCTACGATTGGCGCGGTGGGTGACAGTCGTTCATGGTTCGGTCCGCTGCGGCGCAGCGCCGCAGCTTGCGTGTTTTCTGGTCGATGATGCCGATCGGTACGTCGAAGAAGCGCACTTGCCAGTGCCCGTCCTCGGTTTCCTCGACGGCAACTGATTCACCGATGAGTGCGCTGGAGATGTGGATGAGATCGCCACGCCATTTGATCTCGCCGTTGGAGCGGACCTGGCGCACCGCGGCTTCGGCTGGATAATCTGGTTCTGGAAGCCGCCCTGGCATCGCACGAGGCTGGCGGATGCCCAGCTTGATCCGCCATAACGACCGCGCCGTCAGACCCGTCGTCCCGGACTCCCTCTGAAAATGGTAATTACGGTGGTCCGGATGGTTTTGAGATAGGTCAAGGACCCCTGGTTTAGCCGTGCGATGGACGGCATCTTCAGACTGTTGCCGGGGGCGCGCTTGCGAAGAACCAGATGGGGAGGAGTCGTCGACGACGGCCTTGAGGCAAGCTGCTTCTTCCGCATCGCCGAGCGCAATGGCATATTCTGGTTCGTCGATCCCGATGGTGGCCGCTTTATCTCGAAGGGGATCAATACGGTCCGCTTCGATCAAGACCGCATCGGCCGGACTGAGCGCGTGCCCTATGCCGAGGCCTGCCGAGCGAAATACGGGAGCCTACAAGCCTGGCGCGCCGCTGCTTCCGACCGGCTGGCAAGCTGGCAGTTCAACACGGTCGGCTGCTGGTCGGACGAAGGCGTCGCCCGTGCGGGATCGCAATTGCTGGCGATCACGCCGATCAGGGAACTCGGCGCATCTTTTCGCTTGCACCGACGCGACCAGATATTTCCGGATGTCTTCGATCCGGAATTCTCAGCGCATATCCGCACAAGTGCCAGGGAGCGTTGCACGCTTCGTCGCAATGATCCCGGCTTGCTCGGCACCTTTATCGATAACGAACTCTACTGGTCGACTGATGCGCGAGGGCCCGATGAGCTGATGACGCTGTTCCTGAATCTGCCATCTCATCGTCCTGGTCGGCTTGCTGCCATTTCGAGTCTGCAGGCGCATTATCGGGATATCTATCGGTTCAATGCGGTATGGCGGACACCGGCGCGCTCCTGGGAGGAGCTTGGCAGGATCGAACATGTTGCGGCGCCGTTCGTCAGACTCCCGCCGGGAGGCTTGAACGACGCGATCGAGACCAAGGCCAATCTCGCCGATGACGCGCGCGAGGCCTTTTCAGCAGATTGCGATGCCTTTGTAGCCGTCGTGGCCGACAAGTATTTCGAAGTGTGCGTCTCGGCAATCAAGACGGCAGACCCGCATCATCTCGTGATCGGCTCCCGGTTCGGCTGGCAGCCGCCGCGGGGCGTGATCGCTGCGGCAGGTCGCCATCTCGATGTGATCTCCTTCAATTGCTACGAATTCGACCCCGGTCCGATTATTGACGCTTATGCTGCCACCGGTAAGCCATGCCTGATTTCCGAATTCGCCTTCCGCGGCGATGATGCAGGTCTTCCAAATTCCCAAGGGGCAGGACCGCGTGTGGCGACCCAGACCGAGCGCGCTCGGGCTTTCGAGGGCTATGTTGCAACCGCTCTCAGCAAGCCGAATGTCGTTGGCTATCACTGGTTCGAGCATGCCGATCAGCCAGCGCAGGGACGTTTTGACGGTGAGGATTCGAATTTCGGCACGGTGACCGTCGACGACCAAGTCTATGACGAGCTGACGACGACCATGACAAGGGTCAATGCCGCTGCAGAACGCATTCATGCCGCTGCCGTCCCGGCTGTGATCTGATCGCTGCAACGCATTAAGGTCAGGATTTGAACTTGCCTTCCGCCGATGTCGCGGCTGCGATAGCGAGTTGAACGGTTTCGTCCTGCGTCTTGATGGCTCGGGTCAGGGAAAACAACCGTTGGCGGGTGTCATAAAGCTGATCGAGCAGCGACAGCACCACCGGTAGCGCGCTGTCATCAACGTCGAGTTGATAGGTCAGCGTACAGATGAGACGGATCCGCGCGCATTCCATGTCCGAGAACGTCAGAGACCCTCTGTCCTGTTCCGGCACTACCAGCTCTTCGCTGACCCAACGTTCGAGATCGCTGCGCTGGAGCGCGGAGATGGTCGCCAAAAGATCGTCGACAGCCATCATGGCTCCATCTCCTTGCGTGGATCCTGAGGGCTTTTTGGATGCCATGCTTCCAGAAACTGTATCAGTTCGGGTTCTTCGACCGTGGGAAGGATCACCTTCAGCGTGATCAATTGATGTCCGCGCTGCCCGGACTTTCGGTTGCGGATACCTCTTTCGCGCAGCCGCAGCGTGGTGCCGGAATTCGAACCCTTCGGGACTGTCACCGTCACCGGTTGAGTGATTGTCGGCACCTCGATCCTGCCTCCCAGCACCGCCTCGCGCAGGGTTACGGGTATTTCGACATGGATGTTGTCATCCTTTCGGTGGAAGAACGGATGCGGCTGGATGTGCAACTCGACATAGGCATCGCCTGACGGCCCGCCGCCATAGCCAGGCATTCCCTGGCCTTTCAGCCGCAGCATCTGCCGGTCCTCGGCGCCCTCGGGAACAATCACCTCAAGGGTCTTGCCGTCCGGCAGCATGATGGTTTGAGTGCCGCCGCTGGCGGCGTCCACGAAGGCCACCGGCAACACATAGCTCACATCCTGGCCGCGCGCCCGGAATGCCCTCTCCGATCGTTGCCCTCTGCCACCAAACGCTTTTGCCAGGAACTCTTCCAGATCTTCGTTGCTGTCAAATCCATCCTGCGCGGCGTGCGAGGTGTAGGCGGGCCCGTCCGCGAAGTCGCGATAGAACCGCTCCTGCGGTCGCTCTGCGCCGCTGGCGTCGATCTCGCCCGCGTCAAACCGCCGCCGCTTCTCCTTGTCTTTGAGCAGATCGTTGGCGGCCGAGATTGCCTTGAACTTGGCCTCTGCCTCCTTGTCGCCCGGATGGAGGTCAGGGTGAAATTTGCGCGCCAGTTTCTTGAAGGCGCTCTTGACCTCCTTGTCGGTCGCGGATCGAGTTACGCCAAGCGTTTCGTAAGGGTCTTTCATTCACCTGATCCCGAAGGTCTACGAAATCCAGTCAATTCTTGCGGCCTTTCTGGGTACCGGCGCCACCGCTGTTTTGGGATGCCCTACGATGATGGGAGCGGCTGGCACGGTCGTGCCGGAAAGCTTGAGCGACGACTTCCCCTCCGACGTTCCAAGCCAGCCCTGTGCAAATCCGATCCAACATGTTCCCAACCCGGCGGCGCAGGCCGCCAGCATCAGATTCTCCGCCGCGAGAGCACAATCCTCAACGACCCATGGCCCCTCGGGTGCCGAGATCACAATCAATGCTGGAGCGTGATAGAGTATGTCGAAATCGGGATTTTCGAGAATGCTTTGGAAGTGATGCGATGCCAACGCCGCGGCCGAGGTCTTGAGCACATGGGCCTTTGCCTCGCGCGAAATGCGCGCGAGTAGTGCTTTGTCACGCACGACCGTAAACAGCCATGGCTGTTGATTGACGGCGCTAGGCGCCTGGATCGCAGCATCGATGAGTTGCCGCAACACCTCCTCGTCCACCGGCTGCGAGGTGAATTCGCGTACCGCGCGCCGACTATAGATGGCTTCTTTGAGATCCATGGCAATCTCCATTTGCATCCAACTAATCCTGACGCACCCGTCATTTCTCGGTTTGATGTCGATCAAATCGGTGGAGGCGCAGTGATCCTAGGTTGAGCTGGTGTTGGAGGTTCATCATGCATGGACGCACTGCACTTCGTACTGCGATCGTTGTCGTCGCCCTTTTGGGCTCCGTCGGCCTGGGCTCGGTGGCCGTTGCGCCGCTGGCTCCAGCGACAACCGCAATAACATCGTCGGCCGGCTTCAACGTTACGCAGGTTTTCGGTCGTTCGATCCGATCAGCGGGACATATTTGGGACGCGACGGTCGACGGCACTATGCAGATAGCGAGGCGTTTGCGGGCGCACTCAACGTAAGCAAGATGCGGGAGCCATGATCATGGGATCGTTAGCGCAGAATTCGGATCGCTCTGATGAGGTGAAGTCGTTTCCCGCGCTCCGGGCCGAGATGGTCAAGCACAATATCGCCGCGCGCGGTGTGCGGGACGAGCTCGTTCTCGAGGCAATCGGCAAGGTGCCGCGCGAGTTGTTCCTGCCGGAGAGGCTTCGCGAATTCGCCTACGAAGATTCGCCGCTCCCGATCGCCGGGGAGCAGACGATTTCTCAGCCCTACATCGTTGCTTTCATGGCGGAGGCCCTCATGCTCAACGGCGACGAAAAGGTGCTCGAAATCGGGGCCGGCTCCGGTTACGCGGCCGCGGTGCTGTCGGAGATCGCGGCCAATGTCTACACGGTCGAGCGCCTCGGTCCCCTCGCGGAAAAGGCGGCAGTCACGCTCGCCGAACTCGGTTACGATAACGTCCACGTTCTGCATGGTGACGGCACCAAAGGCTGGCCCGAACATGCGCCCTACGACGCCATCGTGGTCGCCGCCGGCGGTCCGCAGGTTCCAAAGGCGCTCAAGGAGCAGTTAAAGATCGGCGGCAGGTTGGTGATTCCGGTCGGCGCCGATCAGCATAGCCAGGAATTGGTACGCGTCATCCGCGTTTCGAAGGACGAGTATCGCAACGAAGACATTGCCGATGTCCGCTTCGTTCCATTGATCGGAGAGGAGGGGTGGGCGACTGCAAAAGGCGAGACCAGCGCGACCGTGCGACGAGCGCTTCGGCCGGTCGCGCCGGATGAGGAAGCGTTGGTCCGTAATCTCGCCGACGCCGCTGAATCGTTTCCATCCATCGAGGCGGCCGATCTCGGCCCGCTGATGGAGCGTATCGGGTCGGCGCGCGTCGTGCTGCTCGGCGAGGCAACCCATGGTACTTCCGAGTTTTACCGGATGCGCGAACGTATCACTCGGGATCTGATCGTCAAGAAGGGTTTTGGCTTCGTGGCGATCGAGGCGGACTGGCCGGATGCCGCTCGTGTCGACCACTATGTGCGGCATTTCGAATATCCGCCGTCGGAGTGGACGGCGTTCGCACGGTTTCCGACCTGGATGTGGCGAAACACCGAGGTGCGCGATTTCGTCAGCTGGTTACGCAAGCACAACGGCACGGTAGAGAAGAGCAGGCGCGTCGCGTTTCACGGCCTCGATCTCTACAGCCTCTACGATTCAATTCGGTCGATCCTGAACTATCTCGACGACGTGGATCCCGCGTCCGCGCGTGTGGCCCGCGAACGCTATGGTTGCCTGACGCCGTGGCAGCGCGATCCCGCCACGTACGGACATGCGGCGTTGACGGGATCCTATCCGACTTGCGAATCCGACGTGGCGCGCGCGCTCACCGATCTCTTGGCCAAGCGCCGGGCATATGCCGAGCACGATGGCGAGCGCTTCCTCGATGCCGAACAGAATGCGCGTCTTGTGGCCAACGCCGAGCGCTATTACCGGATCATGTATTACGGCTCGCGCGCGTCATGGAACCTGCGCGACAGTCACATGTTCGACACCTTGAACAACCTGCTGGCATTTCATGGGCCGGACAGCAAGGCGGTGGTATGGGCGCATAACTCGCATGTCGGCGACGCGTCGGCGACTGAGATGGCCGCCCGCGGCGAGCACAATATCGGCCAGCTTTGCCGTAAGCAGTTTGGTGACCAGGCGTATCTGGTTGGCTTCGGCACCCACAGCGGCACGGTCGCCGCGGCATCCGATTGGGGCGGCTTGATGGAGATCAAGACCGTCCGCCCGTCGCTTCCCAACAGCTACGAACAGCTGTGTCACGCAGTGGGCCTTCCACGCTTCATGCTCGGCCTGCGCGGTCGCGGCGAACTCTGCGGTCCGAAGGGTCTTGGCAAGGAACGGCTTGAGCGGGCCATCGGCGTGATCTACAGGCCCGAAACCGAACTTGCGAGCCACTACTTCCAGGCCAGTTTGCCACAGCAGTTCGACGAATACTTCTGGTTTGACGACACCCGGGCGGTAACCCCGCTGAATACGGCCGAGATCGCCGGGCTTCCGGACACTTATCCGTTCGGAGTGTGATCACGTAAGCTGACGGCTTTGCGTGACAGAACGCAGGCGTGCGGGCAAGGCTCCCGGCAAGCCCGGTGGATCGATTGATTGCCGCCGTGCTTGCAACGCTGCGCCGAAAGTCGGCGGCCTGAGTGCGTCCGCCGAGGTTTGTCGGTCTCGATCCTGGCAGGAGCGGTCGGGACGCGGACGACAAGCGCGCCGATTGACGCAAATCAAGATGACGCAGCGCAAGTGGGTCAGGCTTGCTTAGCATTTTCATCTGATTGGGTACGAGATGATGCTTGGAGACCGTAGGTCCCGTGTCGTTGCGGCCGCTCACGCCGGCAAGGTGGTTGTCTTCACCTTGTTCGCTGCGATGATGGGGGCGCCACTGTTGCCCGGCGAAGTCAGCCGATCGCTTGCCGCAGAGGTCGATGCGGTCGGTGTCATCGCTCCAACCGGGTTCGCCGAGATCGTCGAGCGCGTGAGACCGGCGGTCGTCGGCATTCGTGTGAAGACGAACCAGCGAACGTCTGATGTCCCGCGCGCCCGGCCGATCCCACAAGGGTCGCTGCTGGACCGGCTTTTTCGGCAGTTCGGCATCCAGATGACTCCGGATCAAGACCCTGGATCCGACATATTGGTAGGCGCGGGATTCCTGATCTCTGGGGACGGCTACATCGTCACGAACGAGCATGTCGTAGGGGGCGGCATAGACATCGAAGTGACGATGGATGACGGAAAAACCTACTCAGGCAAGCTCATAGGCGCTGATCCGCAAACTGATCTCGCCTTGATCAAGATCGCCGCCGCTGGGGACCTGTCATATGTCCGTCTGGCCGCGACGGAGCCCCGGATCGGTGAATGGGTGCTCCCGATCGGCAACCCATTCGGATTTGGCGGCACAGTTACTGCGGGTATCGTATCGGCGCGCGGACGCGATATCGGTGAGGAACCCTATAGCGATTTCATTCAGATCGACGCGCCGGTCAACAAGGGAAATTCGGGCGGTCCCACGTTCAACATGAGGGGCGAGGTCGTCGGGGTCAACACGGTCATTTATTCTCCATCCGGCGGCTCGGTAGGGGTGGCGTTCGACATCCCAGCCGAAACCGTAAGCCTCGTCGTGCAACAACTCCGGGAGAAGGGGCGGGTCACGCGCGGCTGGGTTGGCGTGTACCTTCAGGAGATTACGCCGAGGATCGCGGACGCACTGGACATGAAGAAGGCGCAGGGAGCTCTCGTTGCCCAGCTGGACCCGGGCGGGCCGGCCGCAAGGCAAGGCGTTGAAGTCGGCGACGTGATCGTGCTCCTGAACGAGCATAACGTGACAAGCCCCCGCGATTTCGCCCGAACGATGGCGGCGATAGCGCCCGGCTCCGCTGTCAATCTCCGCGTCTTGAGAAATGGTCAGGCCCACCCTTTGATGGTGACGGCGGGCGACCTTTCGGAGGCAACGAAGGACCCTTCCGACAAGCACGCAGGCCTGGGAGAGCGGACGGCGTTCGGCCTCACTCTCGCCCCGGCAATCTTGGTTCCGGGCGCAGGCGTCAGTGGTGTCGTAGTCTTGGAGATCAATCCCGAAAGTGAGGCGGCCGACAGCGGTCTTCAGATCGGTGATATCGTGCTCAGCGTCGTGGGCCGGCCCGTCGCCACCGTGACCGACTTCAACCGAATGGTAGGCGAAGCCCGGGCGCAGGCGAAGCGAACGCTGCTGACCCATATCAGACGCGCCAACGCTACGAATTTCGTGGCAGTTCCGATCAACTGAGCGCGGATGGACAGATGACAAGCGTCTGCTTGATGTGCGCAAAGCAGCGCCCAGCGTCCGGGCGCTTAATTTTGTCACACATTCTTGATGGTGCGAAACCACCGCAGATTCTGGTGCCGGCGGATAGACGTTTGTTCGCGCGGAAATCGCGGCAAGAACTCCATCGATGGTCGCTTGGTCGATGTCAGATGCTCCACATTCCGCATCGATAATGGTTGAACCATGGAACCGATACTCTCAGAGCGTAGGACATTAACTCCGAACGAAGCGGCGTCCGAACTGCGAGCGTCGGCCAGCCCCCGACCGGAAACCCTGGAGCAGCGTTTGCGGAAGCGCACGCGTACCGGGCCCGCGGTTTCCTGGTACGGCAAGATACTCATCATCGGTGCGATACTGATCACGTTCGGCTGGGAGCTCTTTCACTTCATCATCGCTTGGTGACCTTGGACTGAAAGGGACAGGAGTCAAGCGCGGCGACTTGTCGGCGGCTTGCTATGAGCGCCTCGTCTCCCATGCTGGCGCTGAGGTACGCGTCAATAGACGAAGACCGGCGTTTCCAGAAGGTGATCATTCACCGTCACAACTCCAGGAATTGCCTCCGCGGCAACGCGAATCGCCGTACGTTCGGCGAGCGAAGGCGCGAAGCCCCAGATATCGACCACGCCGTCCTGCACGGTCGCGTTCACGTTGAACGTGTGAGCCCAGGGCTGCTTCCTGAGCTCCTCGAAGAACCTCTTCCTGATGGTGGAATCGGGAGGGGTGATCACGAGCTTCGGCTTGGCGCTCGCGATGGCCTGAAGCAGGTTGGCCCGGCTCACAATCCCGACAAGCTGACCTTGCTTGTCAACGATCGGAACGCGCTTGATCTGGCGCTCTTCGAGCAGCATCGCGATCTCGGCCAAAGGCATCTCGGGTGTCGCGGTGGCGACATCCCGGGTCATCATGTCCTGCACTTTGGCAGAGTGCGACTTGACGTAGTCGGTCGCGAGTTGCGCGTCGCCGGTCAAAAGGCGCAGCCACCAGGAGGAGGAGCGTTCAGTCCCGCTTTCCGCCCTGTGCATCAGATCTCCTTCACTCACGATACCGAGAATCCTGTTGTCGGCATCGACGACCGGCACGGCACTGATCCGCCGTTCCATAAGGATCTGCGCGACCTGGCGGACGGTCGCGTTTGGTCCGACCGTAACAACAGGGGATACCATTACGTCTCGTGCTTGCATGACAGACCTCATTCGATCGATCTCGTCTAATTCTACTAATTCTGCCGAATCGCGGATCGGCCGGTTTGATCGGGATCAAGTCGCGCAGCCCTCGCGACAGCTGCCGGTGACGCCGGTCGTCGCCTTCGTCGCGTGGGGCATGTCAGGCGACCTGACCCGCAGCTTGCCGTCCTGTGCAGATGCTCGCGGCGCTCGAGCAACGCTTGAGAGCTTCACGGCAAGCAGTCGATCCGCGAGCCCTCGGTGCCTGGGAACGACGATGGGCTCTGCTCGAGCGCCTCTCGCAGCCTCAGGACGATGATGCAGCCCGAAAAATCCAAGCAAAGACAAGGCTTCGCAATGCGTACGTCAGCGCGGCTGGTCCGCAACTATCGTCTCCAAATAGGCGACGATCGCCTCGATCTGGTTTTCTGAGAGCCTCGGATTGGGCATCGCCTGGTCCGGTCCGAGACGACGATGGTTTGACGCCAGAAATTTTCGGAGCCCGTCGGCAGAGAATGACGGCCGGCTGACGATCTCCCGGAAGCCTGGCGCCGATGGGCGCGGTGCGGGCGCTTCCCGTGCCGCGTCGGCGACGACATGGCAGGTCCCGCAAGATGAGTGGGCAAGAGATCGGCCCTCCGCAACCTGGTCGACGAACAATTGATTGGGGACCGGCAAGGTGAGCGGGATCTGGATCGCGATTGCGGCATACCCGCTGCTGCGGTGACAGCCGTTACACTCGTTGGTCATGGCGGCATACGACGTCATGAACGCGGGCAAGTCCTTGGACTGGAGCGCCTGGCGTACCGTCCGAAGTTGTTGCCTGGCGCGGTCGGCTCGTGATGGATCAGCCAGCAACTTGCCAGTAGCTTCAAGGTTGGCTTCGATCTGTTGAATTTCGTAGTTGGCCAGGTCCCAATTGCTCAACTTGCCGGCAAACCATAGCTTTGCATGCTGAAGCTGAAGCCTGTTCATGAGATCGGACAGCGTTGCAGACACGTCAACCGGTGCCCCGGCGCTCGAGGCCGACAGCGTTGCAAGAATTGCGACCAATAAAAGGGTTCGCGGGCGCATGATCGAGCTTTCCCGATGTTTCCAACCAAATTGGCATCTCCGCCCGTCCCGGCGTTGATCTCCATCAAGACGCCATTGGGCGCAGGAAATACCTCTTGGGCCCTTCAGGAGCGAACGATATGCGCGCGCACCAAATCATGTCCCGTCGAGTCATGACGATACGGCCCGAGGCTGCGGTCGCCGATGCGGTCAAATCGATGCTCGAGCATCATATCAGTGGTCTACCGGTCGTCGATGCGGCGGGAAATCTCGTAGGTATCCTGTGCGAAAGCGATTTTCTCAGGCGGAGCGAGATCAGGACCGAGCACGAGCGAAACCGGCTGCTTTCCATGCTGCTCGGCAGGGAGCGGGTCGCCAGTGAGTTCGTGAAGGAGCATGGGCGCAAGGTAGAGCAGGTGATGACCCGTCAACCTGTGACCGTCAACGAGCAGGCACCGCTCGATGAGGTGGCGGACATGATGGAGCGCCGGCACCTGAATCACATTCCCGTCATGCGCGATGACCGCATTGTCGGCATCATCACACGCTCCGATTTCCTTTCGGCTGTTGCTGGACCATTGACAGGCGCTTTAGGCTATTCTGGAAACGACAACCATCTGCGTCGGTCGGTTCTCGCGGCGCTGGCCAGGACACCTTGGCAGCCAATCGGCCTGAACGTCAGCGTGAAGGATGGTGCGGTGACGCTCCGTGGCGTCATCGGAGGCGAAAATGCCCACCGGGCTGTGATTGTGACTTGCGAGAACGTTCCCGGTGTTCTGCGAGTGGATGACCGCCTCTGCGTCCAATCCACTCATCCCGACCCGGAGGACGATTACGGTGGAGGCGATTTCGTTTCGCTTCAGATGGAACCTTCCACTCTCGATGACGAACCGCTGTAGCACCTGTGCAGGAGGCAACTGGGAGAGCCGATGTATTCTATTCGGCCGGCTGAGCGTCCTGATCCCTTGGGGGCCGTCCGACGGACTTGCGGTGTGCGTTGCGATGTTCCGACGAGCGGACTGCCCGAAAAATCAGTCTCCCGATGGGCGATGAGAACAGCGCAATTTCAAGTGCCGCGTAGAGCGAGAATAGTACCAAAACCTTGATGAATTCGTTCGTCATGGCCGTGCCCTCCGTCAATCGACTAGATCGGATGCCTCTCAGTTCGAGCCACTTCGGCGAGCGGATGGCTCGGGCGGGGCTTGTAGATGGTCTGCGTTGCCATCACCTGCGCATTCATTTCCGGAGGAGCCAGCCGAATGCACAGCGTCGTCGTCACGATAGCGATGCTTGCGAGCAGGGCAGCTACGACCACCTTCAAATGAGTTGCCTTATCCGCCGTGTAAATTGAGTGGTTCATCGCGGGCTCCGTTGGCAACGAGCCGAAGACTGTATGGCGAAGTGTTCCTACCGCATCAGGCAGGCAATCAAAATTCAGGGGCGTCACCTAAGTATGTTTCCGGAGGCCTGATTTTGAGAGGACGCGGGGCAATTTGCGAATCCTCAAATCGCATCTGATCCCGTTCATTAGGCTGTTTAGGCAACCTCACTTGGACTGCCTGAGGTGCCCCATGCGAAGCCGCAAATCTCGCCGACGTCTGGGATGGATCGGTATCTTTGTATGTGGTCTGCTCTTGGTGGCCGGCTCCGGCCCCTGTTGGGCTAACGACTATCAAGATGAAGGAGAGACCCCGCAGGCAGGCCGCTGAAGTGCATCTGGAGCATGACCTTGGCCGCTTCTTCGATCGTCGTATGAGGCGTCACGGCGACGACGTCTCTGGTCATTACATGAAGTGCGCGCATGTGCCCCCGATAGCGCGCAGTTGCAACTGCGGGCGAGGCTGCGATGCAGCCTCGCCCTGACAGGCTTTCAAGCCGCCTTCACGTTGATCGTCTTGGCCGGCTTCTGGGCTTCCTCGGTTTTTGGAAGCACGACCTTCAGCACGCCGTTCTTGAAGGTCGCCTCGATTTTGTCGGCGTTGACGCCCTCCGGCAGGGTGAAATAGCGCTCGAAGCTGCCGTAGCGGCGCTCGGAGACGTAGTAATCCTTCTTCTTTTCCTCGGTCTCCTCGCGCTTCTCGCCCTTGATCGTGAGACCGCCATTGGCGACCTTGACGTCGATGTTCTTCTCGTCGAGTCCCGGAAGCTCGGCCGTAATCTCAAATGCCTTGTCGCTCTCGGCGACGTCCACGGCCGGCGCAGAAATCGACTTCGAGAAGTCGCGCTCGAGCCGTGCGAGCGAACGGAACGGCCGGTTCCAGAAGCCATTCCCGAAATCGTCGAAAATCTGGTCGATTTCGCTTCTCAATGCCTGAAAGGGCCGCCAAGGCTCACCCGCGACAGCGGGAGGAGTGGAGGATTTCGTAGCGGGCAGTTTGGTCTCGGTTGCCATGATCACTCTCCTTCGAGGTTTGACCATCTCGGTCGAATAAGAGTAGCCACGGTCGTCGGTTGGAACGTTGATTTCGCTCAAGCTGGAGTTAATGAGCTCTGGACGTTCTTCGATCCGGCGACCTCGAAATTCGAGGGGCGCTATTGGAGTTGCAAACGAAATGTGCTGCGAACTTGCCCTGCATTCTTCAGTGCGATGATGCGGCAGTGAGGCAGACGTTCTTCGATGTCAAAGCGGTTGCTGGGTTCGTCGCTATGCCGCTGATTTTGGCACCCAGCGGTCAGCGAGTTTCACGTAAGAGCGCTTGACGGCGAACCAGGCCGTTCTATGTGCTATCTCTTCCTGGCGAATGTCGCCGGCATGCGAGGCAAAGGCGTGGTTGAACGCCTCCCTGTAGATGTCCAAGGCGTGAGAGGGCAAGTGACGTCGTAATCTCGCGGGAAGATCATCGTTGGACCGATAAGGCACGTTCGTGTCTCCCCCAAATTCGATACTGAATAAGCCGCTATGGCATCGCCATGTCCGCTTCGGGCAGCCGCTCGCGTTTCTGCTCCGGGATTTCAGTCATCGTCGCTTCGGTCAAGAGGAGCACGCTTGCGACGGACACCGCATTTTCGAGGGCCGTCCGTACGACCTTTACCGGATCGACGATGCCAGCCTCGACGAGATCGACATACACCTTGCGGGCGGCATCGAAGCCGATGTTGCCCTCGCTTTCGAGCATCCGACAGGATGGCATGTGCAAGGATGGTGGATGTGCTTGTGCCATCGCCGACGACGTCGCCGGTCTTTTCGGCGGCCTGACGCAGCACCTGGGCGCCGAGATTCTCTTCGGCATCCTTCAGGTCAAATTCCTTGGCGATGGTGACCCCGTCGTTGCAGACGATTGGCGCTCCCCATGCCTTCTGGATCAGCACGGATTTCGACTTCGGGCCGAGCGTCACGCGCACTGCGTCGGCAAGGAGAGAGATGCACCGCGCAAGACCTTCTCGCGGGCTGCTGAATGGAACAGGACTTGTTTGTGCCATTTCAATTGCCTCGAGGCGTGCCGTCGTTGGCGTGACTGCGGGCGACTTTGTTACGACTGCGTCCGGCTCAGCTTGATCTTGGTCAACCTGGGGCGGAGGTTATTGAGCCGGCCGGTGAAGAAGTGGCAGATCGAGACTTGACCTGACGCAGCGAGACGGAGTTCCAGGCCGGCAGCCAGTTTGCGATAGCTTTTGTCTCTTGTCCGTTTGACCGAGCGGAGGCTGCTCTGTGCCACCTGCGGCAGCGTCGCCGACGTGAGCTGAAGCAGAATGTCCTGATCGCGAGCCCGGACCCGCAAAGCATCGTTCGACGAACGTTCAATGTCAGGCGAGCTTTCGCAATAGCTGCGTTGACCTGGATCAACCTCAGACCGTGCGGTCAAACTACCATTTTCAACAGTTGACCCGGACCGGAGGTGGACGTGGACTCCAATCAGATCTCGCGCAAGCAGAAGATAGTGATGGCCGTCATCTTCGCGGGGAGCATGCTGCTCATCGTCCTGCAATTCATTGCTACGACTTACAACTCAATCGAAACCATCCCCTATAGTCAGTTCGAGCAGTTGCTCGCCCAGGATAAGGTGGCCGAAGTTTCGGTTGGTCCTGATACGATCCAAGGGAAACTGAAAGAGCCGCTTCCCGGTGGAAAATCGGCATTTGTGACGGCACGGGTTGATATGGCCTTGGCCGAGAAGCTGGCGGAAAAGGGCGTCAGCGTAATTGGCGTTCCGGGAAGCGGCCTCGTTCAAGGCCTCCTGTCCTGGATCTTCCCGGTCGTCGTCTTCTTCGTGATCTGGTACTGGGCAGGACGCAGCATGGGCGGCCGGCAGGGCTTCGGCGGTCTGATGGCGATCGGGAAGTCCCGCGCCAAAGTCTATGTCGAAAAGGACATCAAGGTCACTTTCGCCGATGTCGCCGGCGTCGACGAGGCGAAATTCGAGCTTCAGGAAGTGGTCTCGTTTCTGAGGGACCCCGCGAGTTATGGCCGCTTGGGAGCGCATGTGCCCAAGGGGATCTTGCTGGTGGGTCCGCCAGGAACGGGAAAGACCCTGCTTGCCCGCGCCGTGGCCGGAGAGGCTGGGGTCCCGTTCTTCTCGATCTCGGGTTCTGAATTCGTCGAAATGTTTGTCGGGGTGGGCGCGGCACGCGTCCGCGATCTCTTCGAGCAGGCCCGCAAGGCCGCTCCGTGCATCATTTTCGTAGACGAGCTAGATGCGCTGGGACGCAGCCGCGGGCCGCTGTCGTTCTCGAGCCACGATGAGAAGGAGCAGACCCTCAATCAGCTCCTGTCGGAGCTTGACGGCTTCGACCCGAGCGCCGGCGTCATCCTGCTGGCGGCCACCAACCGGCCCGAAATCCTGGATCCCGCGCTGCTGCGCGCCGGGAGGTTCGACCGGCAGGTTCTCGTCGATCGGCCGGACAAGATCGGGCGCGCTGCCATCCTCAAGGTGCACGTCCGCAAGATTCGCATGGGGGAGGTCGATCTCGACAAGGTGGCGGGCCTCACGACCGGTTTCACGGGAGCTGACATCGCCAATCTCGTCAACGAGGCTGCGATCGCCGCGACTCGGCGGGGCGGTAACGAGGTATCGTTCGGAGATTTCGTCACCGCGATAGAGCGGATCGTTGCCGGCGTCGAGAAGAAGAGCAGAGTTCTTGGCAAGGACGAGCGACGCAGGGTCGCTTATCACGAGATGGGCCATGCCCTCGTGGCCGCCAGCCTGCCTGGCGTCGATCCGGTGCAGAAGGTTTCGATCATACCGCGCGGGATCGGCGCCCTCGGGTATACGATACAGCGCCCTACCGAGGACAGGTTCCTGCTGACGATAGGGGAGCTGAAGAACCGTATCGCGGTGCTGATGGGCGGGCGGGCGTCGGAGCGCTTGATTTTCGACGGCGCGATTTCGACCGGGGCGGCCGACGATCTTCAACGCGCGACCGAAGTCGCCATAGAGATGGTCACCAAGTACGGCATGGACGAGGTGGTCGGACAGCGCACCTATGCGCCAAAGCCTCAAGCATTCCTCGCGGCTCAGGATGCGGTCGTCGCCGCCTCCGAAGCCACCGGCCGGGAGATCGATCTCGCGGTCCGAAATCTGATTGAGGAAGGGGATCGCCGCGCCCGCGATATCTTGGAACGGCGGCGTTCCGATCTCGATGCTGGCGTTGAACTATTGATCGCCAATGAAACGGTGACTGCGGAGCAGTTTTCTCCGCTGCTTGCGAAGAGCGCCGAAACAAAACAGCCGGTCGCCGCATGAGCGCCGTCCGGCTGCTTGAGGGATTTTCTGCCGCGTGACCTCGCGCGGCAGATTTCGGTGGCCGTAGGAACGCGCCCGAAGCTTCAGCCCACGGCGCGCATCAAGGGATCACGACGAGCATCCACCGGTTGTTGGCTGATCACGACGTCATGCCACAGGCGGCTGGAATGTACCTCCGACGGAGCCGAAGCTCCCGGTGCCAAGCGAAGGCCGGTGATGACTTCACGCTCGATCCAGCGTCGTACCTCGATTGG
The DNA here is from genome assembly GCF_042076515.1 of Bradyrhizobium sp. A5. Classification (NCBI taxonomy): domain Bacteria; kingdom Pseudomonadati; phylum Pseudomonadota; class Alphaproteobacteria; order Hyphomicrobiales; family Nitrobacteraceae; genus Bradyrhizobium; species Bradyrhizobium sp. A5. The sequence goes on from NZ_CP148990.1 coordinate 1,324,552, forward strand.
TGCGTTGCAAATCTGGTCCGCTGTTGGTGTGATCCCGATCATGGTGAGCTCCTATTCTTGCTCACCATAGCTGCCAGCCTGTGGCGGAAATTGATGTCCATCAAAGGCGTCACGTGTCAGAGCCAACCGTCTCGTTCGCTCTCAATCCCGGCGCGGCCAGACCTTGCTTCGCAAGCGGTGGCAAAAGTCATCGAGCCATGTGTGAACATTCTCAAGATGGATCAAGTGCCGTTCCGCGTCCTGCCGTTCCGGTGTGCCTGCGGCAAAGGAGTCGCGGACGGATGCCGCTTGCGCGACCTGTTGCCTGCTGGCTGCAGATGTCCTTGTCGAATTTTCACTCGCCAGAGCGTTGCGGCAAGCAGGAGATACGCTGCGCAAGTCCAGAGTGACTGCCAGTTCGACGGTCCTTCGTTGAACCCGACATAGATCGCCGCAAACAAGAATACGCCTGCGTATATTGACTCCGCCATGGGGCGGATCCCGTCCTTGACTGGATTAACCAGCATAACGCCCACGAAGGGCACCGTTGCCATCGTCAGAGCCGCATAAGGAAAATCCACAAAGCGCGGGTCAAATACAAGACCGAGCGCCGTCGCTGTGCCGATCACGATTGTCGCGATCCAGGCTGCTCCGTGCAGGATCGCCAGCGTCGATCGTGTTCGGTGGAGCTTCGGGCCCAGCAATTCCAGAAGGGTGGGCGATGGACGTCCCGACATGAGGGCCGCGGCCCCAAACAGCGGCGAAACGGTTGCCGCCAGAAGAAGCGAACCCCAGAGCAGCCAGCCGCTCGCTCCGTAGCTCTCATGGACCATCTTTTGGGCGGCTACTCCAAACAGGATTCCCGACGTCGTCGCCGATATTGCAACCGCGAGCCACGCGATGAGCCGAGGCTTCCCGGAGCTACGACGCAACGTCAACCATGCCGCGCCGAATATCAGGACTGCCAGTCCCATCCCGCCGCCCATCTGCAGCTTCCACATTGGAAAATTGCTGATGGGCACCCCCGGCGGGTATTTCAGGCTGCGCTGCGCGGCGTCAAAGAGCCCCCAAGATCCGCCAACCGTGCCCTCGATTTCCCGTTTCCACGATTCATCATATGCCTCGAACAGGTTGACACGGAAATTCTCACGCCGAGCCAAGTCGAGGATTTCAGAGACCACCCGAGCCTGGTTGACCGGTGACGGCAAGGCCGACTCGCGCATTCGCCCCGCACTCGGCCAGCCTATTTCCCCGATCAGGATCTCCTTCCCTGGAAATGCCGATGCTATCTCGCGACGAATGACGTCGACATGAGTGGCTGCAGCTTCTGCGCGGATCGGGATATTCTCCCAGTAGGGCAGGATGTGCACCGTGACGAAATCGACGGCGTCATAAAGTTCGCGGTTGCTCAGCCAGAATTCCCAGACGTCGGCATAAGTAACGGGTACGGTGACCTGCGCCTTGACCGATCGTATTGTGGCCGCGAGATCAGAAGCCGTTATGTCCTTGCGCAGCAAGGTCTCGTTTCCGACGACGAGCGCGATAATCGTCCCGGGGTATTGCCTCGCGAGGCGGACTGCCGTTGATATCTGCGTCGCATTCTTTTGCCGATTCTTGTCAAGAAAAATGCCCTGAATGACTTTCAGCCCCAGTCCGGCCGCAAGCTCAGGGATTTGATCGAGCCCGAGATCGGTCGCATAGGTCCTGACGCAGCTGGAGATATTCGCCAGCTGGGCGAGATCTTCGGCGATCTGCTCACGTGAGACCTGTGTCGCCTGCGAAAGCGATGTCTGATGGTTGCGGAAAGGAGCGTATGATAAGCACTGAAGCTTATCGTTCGGATCGATGGGCGCCCGCACCAAATCGGCCGGCAGGCCAAGCCACCACCAGACCACAGCGATGGTGACCAGCGACACCAGCAGAAGCGTCAACGGCGCGTGAAAGGAAACGAGCTGCCTATTTCGTAGCGAAACGCCTTCTATGGCGCCTTCCAAGCGGGTGACGTGAAGATCAAAGGACTGCGTTTGCGGAGGCTGCGTCATCTTGGTCACACGCCGGTCTGTCTCGCGTTCGGCGAGGGTTCGAATTCAGACTGTGCAAGCGCGGATGTCATCGCACTCGCAGAAATCGCCAGAACCAAACACCAATTCCGAAGCCTCATTTGCGCGACCCCAAGTGATGGTCGATTAGGCTATCAGGGCAAGAGGCCCTCACCTTGCGCTGCATCAAATCCTTGTCGGCAACAATTGCGGTGACACACTTGCATTCGGCGTTGGCTAAACCTTGGTGAATTGCCTGCGCCTGTTCGACAACGATCACGAATGTCGATGATTAATCCCGCTCGACGAAGATGGCCTTTCATTCCTTCGACGTCCTGTTCTCGAACGAGTGAGACTGAATTAAGGGCTGACTCGACGTGGCCGACCTTGAAATTGCCGTCGATTGATTGCTCGCTTGGAAAATAGATGCGCAAATCTTCCCTTGGTGATGGTCGCGCGGCGACGCTGGGGGGCCGGAACACCGTGACCGTATCGACAAGGTCTCGAGTGCCCTCTGCGTCGCCGGCTGCGACGGCGAGCTATTGCTTTGCCTTGGCGGAGAAAACGAGTGACTGGTCGTCGATCTCCTCGTCGGGAAGGCGATGGACGCCTGCCATGACGTGCAGTTCTGCTAGGGACGGCATGGCCGCGGCGGAAAACGCGACCAAGCGAGGCTGGCTTCTCAAGACCAAGGCGGCAGCCACAACCAATGGCAGAACAACGAAAGAGGTTATCAAGAACAGCTTCATGTAACGTCTCCCATTTCGAATGTGGAGAAGAAACGGTTAGCAGAAAGATTGGCGCTAAGTTCGGGCGCTCGATTCAGCGAACGCCGATGTGGCGGACTCCTGCACGAAAGTGTCGAGGATGCCCGCGGCACCTAGTGCGATAGCGGCCACAAACAGGCAGGAAAATATGAAAACGCGCATGCTCTTTGTCCTTAAGATTGCACTCTAGCACAGTTCCAAGAGAATCTGTGCATGTCCCGCACGAAAGGCCGTGTTTAGATTTGGAGTGCGAAAGCCTGCACCTCGATCTCGATGAACGTTCGTCCAAGTGCGCCAACGGCGGCATAAAAGTCAGCCGGGTTCGCCTGCTCAAGGTCCGCGAAAAAGCGTCTCATCCAGCGTGAGACATGCTCTTCAAAGAATAGCCTCTCGAGGGGCGCTGGCGCCGGAATGGTTCCGCCGGCGAAGCCGGCCATGATCTCGCAGAGAAACCCCGCGTGATCTTCGGGCTCCGTACGTTCCGGAGCCTTTTCGAGGCCGAGATCCCCGAGAGTGTCCCGTAACCGCGCGAGCGGACGGCCATACAGGGTCTCGGACAAATAGTGCGACGCATAAGGCAGCAGGGCCCCCTTGCCCAATCCTGCGAAGAGGGCAAAGAACTCGCGCGCCGCGGCCTGCTCGTTTGTCCGGCGTGCCGCCTCCGCCAGCGCATTGTGCGCCACTCCCATTGGGCTGGCATCGCCGCGCAATGCGGAGATGCGGCTCAGTAGATCCCCGTCCGGGCTGCGCGTCAGCAACGTTGCCAACAGCGCGTATTCCTGCGATCGGGCGAAGTCGAAGTCGTCGACAATACGCACTGAAGCGATCCTTGAGGCTGCTAGCGCGGCAATGCGCTGCCGTGACGTCGTCGTCGCGGAGAGGGCAACACCGTTGCAGCAAGGCCATCAGGTTGCTCGCCTGCGTCCAGGTCCTCGGTGGTCGGTGTTGCGGCATCATCTGGTGACGACCCAACTGCCAGGGCCGTTGGTTCGAGGGCGGGCTGTTCGGAATTGACGAGGCCCTGCCGAACCGGGTTGATCGGTGGTGGCGCGTCCGCGAGCACGTCCTGGACCTGCTCCATACCCTTCGAGACCTGCGCGACCAGGTCGGCAATTTTGTCGGTCGAATCGAGCGGACCGAATCCCGGAATAGCGTTGGGGTCATTGAAGTCCCACTGGTTCTCCGCGATCCCTATGAAGTCGCGAATCGCAGGATCGACTGCCCAGGCTCGGCGCAATGCTGCGCGGGTCAATTCCACCGGAACGCCGGTGTTCAGGAACGTAACAATGTCGGTGTGAGCGGTAATCGACTCGATCGACGGCAGACTGGCGAGATCGAAGGGGCGGTCGGCCTCGTCGTCCCCCGCGGACGGCTGCACGGTTTGCCTGTTGCCGGCCGGATCAGCATCGGCGCTTTTCGATGCCTGCTTGAGACGCGCCCAGCGGAGAAAGACGTTATTGTCTGGCACTGTTCAGTCTCGTGTCATGCACTGAGGTTGCTAACGATTGCGCTGCCGTTTGACGAATGGGCGCTCAACATGATGCTCGGCAACGAAACGGCCGATGATCTCGCAGATGCCAATCGGCATCGGGACTGCTTCAACCAGATTGCTGCCCGCGTCGGTGAATGCCTCGCCCTCGGCCGGGTCGGCCGTGACAGCGAGCAGTTCATAAGGCGGTTCGGAGCCGGTGGGACGCAGATTGACCCATAGTGTGGGCGAACCTGATGTGAGATTTTCGCGATAGTTCGTGGTTTCGGTGCGATGCAGTTCGATCACGGCGTCACCTGCATAGAACAGTGTGGCCTCGCCTTCGCCGCCAATTGGAGTCCAAGGTTTCGCAGACGGCTCTCCGGCAAAGACCGACACGGGCCGCCACAGAAAATTGGCCCACTCACTCTTCGCTTTGCGTCGTTCGATTGCGACACCGACGGCAATGCTTGTAAGACTTGTCGATATCAATTTCTGGTCTCCAATCGACGTGCGGTCTCCGATACGGGGTCGCCTTTTGCGACATGCGGAGTATATACTCCGAAAATGATCCGGCCAGTAGGTGGCCGCTCTATCTTGGCATCCGAGGTATATCGTGAGTGTCGAACCTCAAACCGGCAGGCGCTTCCTGATCTGCTCATGCGAAGGGTCGATGCCGCTCGATGCCGATGCGATCGGCCGCGGTTGTCATGGCAAAGTGACGGCAGCGACGCAACTTTGCGGTACCGAACTTGGCCTGTTCAAGGCTGTCGCAGCCGAAGATACTCCACTTACTGTAGCCTGCACCCAGCAGGCGGCGCAGTTTTCGCAGGTTGCAACCGAAAATAATCGTGCGAATTCGATACAGTTTGCCAATGTTCGCGAGACCGCGGGATGGTCTGGCGATGCCGACCGCGCGGGGCCGAAGATGGCCGCGCTGCTGGCCGCAGCGGCCGAAGTCGCTGAACCCGCGCCGATGGTTCGGCTGGAGAGCGACGGAATCATCCTGGTCTACGGCCGCGACGAGGCAGCGATCGAGGCTGGCGATTTGCTGAAGGAGCACCTCGACGTCACCGTGCTGATTGCGCCACCAGCCGTGATCGCGCCGCCACGTCACTCCGACTATCCGATTGCCAAAGGCCGGATAAGCAGCGTCAAAGGACATCTGGGTGCGTTCGATTTGGTGGTCGACGAGTTTGCCGAAGCGGCGCCCTCCTCGCGCCGCGTGCTGACGTTCGGCCCATCGCGCAGCAATGCTCGTTCGACCTGCGACATCGTCCTCGACTTGACCGGCGGGCCGGCGCTGCTTCCAGCCGATTTGCGCGACGGCTATCTGCGTGCGGATCCCGGCAGTCCCGCAGCTATTCTCCAGGCCGTACTGAAGGCGCGCGACCTCGTCGGTACCTTCGAGAAGCCGCGTTACATCACCTTTGACGCCGGGCTTTGCGCCCATTCGCGCTCGAAGCAAACCGGCTGCACCCGCTGCCTCGATTCCTGCCCTGCCGGCGCGATTACGCCCGCGGGCGACCATGTGGCAATCGATGCCGACATCTGCGCGGGCTGCGGTCAATGCGCGACGGCCTGTCCCACGGGCGCCGCATCCTATGCAATGCCGCCCGAAGATGCGCTGGTCAGAAAGCTGCGCGCCATGTTGATCGCGTACCACCAGGCGGGCGGTGAGCGGGCTGTCATGCTCGTGCACGACGAGGTCCATGGTTCGCCGCTGATCGATGCGCTGGCGCGGTTCGGCGGCGGCTTGCCCGCGAACGTGCTGCCGTTTGCCGTCAACGAGGTCACGCAGGTCGGGTTGGAGAGCATCGCCGCAGCTTTTGCCTATGGCGCGTCGGCCGTGCGCTTCCTGCTCCGGGCCAAGCCGCGCCATGACGTCTCCGGGTTGACGCGGACGATCGCACTGGCTGATCCGATTCTGACCGGCCTTGGCTTTGGCCCGGACCGGCTTTCGGTGATAGAGACCGACGATCCGGACTACTTGGTCAGGGCGCTCCGCGCGGCGCCGACGCACGCACCGGTTTCGCGCCCGGCAAGCTTCCGCCCGGTGGGCCGCAAACGCGATGTGCTTCGCTTTGCGCTGGCCGAACTGCATCGCGCAGCACCTGTTCCCGTCGATGTCGTTCCGTTACCCGACGGGGCGCCGTTCGGCGCAGTCGAGGTCGATACAGCGGGCTGCACACTTTGCCTGTCCTGTGTGTCGGTCTGTCCGACGAGTGCCCTGCGCGACGACCCCGAGCGCCCGGCATTGCGTTTTGTCGAAGACTCCTGCGTTCAGTGCGGTCTGTGCCGGACGACGTGTCCGGAAAAGGTCATCACGCTGGTCCCGCAAATTGACTTCCGCGCGAGCCGGGCGCCAACGCGGGTTCTCAAGGAGGAGGAGCCGTTTTGCTGCATCCGCTGCAGCAAGCCGTTCGGTGTCAAGAGCAGCATCGAGCGCGTGGTCGCGAAGCTCGAGGGCCAGCACTGGATGTATTCGGGCTCGAAGCAGAGGCTGGACGCAATCAAGATGTGCGGCGATTGCCGCGTCAATTTCGTCGCCGAGCAAGGTTTTGAATCTTATGGCGCACCTGGCCCGACCGTCCGCACGACGGACGACTACCTGCGTGACCGGGACGCGAAGCGAGATCCGGACGACCGCGCCAACTGACTTGTCTGGTTCAGGCAAGCCTGCGCGGGATCGCTCTATTCAGCCGGTGTTGCGGAAGCCTGCCGGCCTTCCGCTTCGAGCTTTTCGGCGAGCCAGCGGTCGTGATGCTCTCTCGCCCAATTGATATCCACCTCACCCGTTCCCATCGCTTCGAACGCGCCTTCCATGCCGAGCGTGCCGATATAGATGTGTCCCAGGATCAGCGCGATGAAAAGGATCGCAATGACGGCGTGAGCGACCTGGGCGATCTGCATGTCCGCAATGTTGGTGCCGTAGAATGGAAACAATAGCACGAATCCCGATGCTGATACCGCAATGCCGGCTGCGACCGACAGCCAGTAGACCATTTTCTCACCGAGATTGAAGCGTCCGGCCGGCGCATGCTTCGACTTGATGAAGCCGCCACCCTGCTTGACCCAGTCAATATCGATCCTCTTGAAGAGATTGTCCCTGAAGAAAAGCACCGTGATCAGAACGAGGCCCGCCACGAAGGCAAAGCTCGTGAAATTGTGTATGTACTTCGCGATCTGGGAGATGTCGGAGAAGGCATCCGGACCGACGAGCGGTCGCAGCAGGACCTTGCCGAAGGTGACGTTCAGGCCGGTCAATCCGAGCAGCACGAAAGAGACCGCCGTCAGCCAATGCGCGAACCGCTCGAAGGCCTCGAAGCGGACGATCGTCTGGCCGGAGCGGCCCGCCTCGATGCGAAGCCGACCCATGATCAGATAGGCGAGCGCAAGCACCGCAAGCATGCCCACGATTATCAGCGCGGCACCCCAGTGCAGCAGGACCTCGTGGAAATAATCCCAGGTCCGTCCGGCCGGCTGCATCAACACGCCGGCTTTGACATCGGGAATGTCGATCCGGCCCTGGATGCGCGGTGCTTGCTCCAGAAGCGTTTTCTGGTTGGTCACACTGGCGGTCGGATTGGGCGCCCCATCGGGACCGAGCTTCTGGGCGAGCACCGAGGCTGTCGTGAGACAGAACAGCACCAACAGAAGCGCTGCGAAGCGTATGCGTGCGAAAGCCGTCATGACGGATACCCAATCTTCGTCCCTGATCGTCGCGCTCTCATTGGCGGTAAACGCAGGTCGCCTTATGACTTGACGTCCTCGTGATAGGCGGTTGTCCAGCCCCAGGCTCCAGAGCCATAGCCGCGCGTCTCGACGCGCTCCTCGTAGAGTTGCGCGATGATATCGCCATCGCCTGCGAGCAGCGACTTGGTCGAGCACATCTCGGCGCACATCGGCAGCTTCCCTTCACCAAACCGGTTCGAGCCGTACTTCGCATATTCCTCGGCACTGCCCGGCGCTTCGGGGCCGCCGCCGCCCGCGCAATAGGTGCACTTGTCCATCTTGCCCCGCGAGCCGAAATTGCCCACCTGCGGATATTGCGGCGCCCCGAACGGACAGGCATAGAAGCAATAGCCGCAGCCGATGCACAAATCCTTGTTGTGCAGGACGATGCCGTCTTCGGTCGGATAGATGCATTTGACCGGACACACCGACGCGCAAGGCGCATCGGTACAGTGCATGCAGGCCATCGACACCGACCGCTCGCCGGGCTTGCCGTCATTGATGGTGACGACGCGACGTCGGTTGATGCCCCACGGCACCTCGTTCTCGTTCTTGCAGGCGGTCACGCAGGCATTGCAGTCGATGCAACGATCCGCATCACAGAGGAATTTCATGCGTGCCATTGGTCTGACCTCTCATGCGGCTCTGATCTGACAAAGCGTGGCTTTCGGTTCCTGCATGCCGGTGGCAGGATCATAGCCATAGGTCGTCAGCGTATTGACGCTCTCACCCAGCACGATGGGATCGGCTCCCGCCGGATATTTCGCGCGGAGATCGGCGCCCTCGTACCAGCCGGCGAAATGGAAGGGCATCCAGGCAACGCCCTTGCCGACGCGTTCAGTCACCTGCGCCTTCATCCGGGCCCGTGAGCTGTTCTCTGCACCGGTCACCCAAACCCAGCCGCCGTCGACGATGCCGCGCTCAGCTGCGTCCGCCGGATTGATCTCGACGTACATGTGTTGCTTCAGTTCGGCGAGCCATTTATTGGACCGCGTTTCCTCGCCGCCGCCTTCGTATTCGACCAAACGGCCCGAACTCAGGATCAGCGGGAACTGCTTCGCGATCGCGCGGTCGACGGCGGCCTTCTGCACGGAGAATCCGATATTGGGCACGCGAAATTGCTTCGCGTCCGGCAAGGTCGGATAGTCGGCAACGAGATCGGGACGCGGCGTGTAGATCGGTTCGCGATGCACTGGAACCGGGTCGGGCAGATTCCACGCAATCATGCGGGCCTTGGCGTTTCCGTAAGGCGAACACCCGTGTTCGATCGCGACCCGCTGGATCCCGCCGGAAAGATCGGTCGACCATGACACCTTGTCCGGATCGGCCGGATTGATGCGGTCGATCGTCTCGCGTTCCTGCGCGGTGAGATCCTTGTCCCAGCCGAGTTTCTTCAGCACGCCAAGGGTGAACTCGGGATACCCGTCCTTGATCTCCGAACCGACGGAGTATGAGCCTTCGGCAAGAAGATTGTCGTGATCTTCCCGCTCCACTTCCTGCCCGTTCTCCATCACCTTGCGTTTCACGACGCGTTCGACGCCGAAGCGTGCACGAAAGGTGCCGCCGCCCTCTTTCACCGGAAGATTGGTGTTGTAGAGGATCGGCGTGCCCGGATGCTTGAATTCCGGCGTACCCCAGCACGGCCATGGCAGGCCGTAATATTCCCCGCCAACCTCGGGATCGTCCTTCGGCGCCCGCAATGTCACCAGATCGAACTTGTGCTGGTTCCTCATGTGGGCCTTGAGCCGCTCCGGCGACTGCCCGCAATATCCGGTCGACCATCCGCCGCGGTTGATTTCGCGCAGGATGTCCTCCGCCGAAACCGCGCCGTTCTCGACCTTGATGTTCTTGAACATCAGGTCGGCAAATCCAAACTTGCGGGCGAACATGTACATCATGTCGTAATCGTTCTTCGCCTCGAAGACCGGATCGACGATTTTTTCACCCCATTGCAGCGACCGGTTGGAGTTGGTGCGCGAGCCTTCCATCTCGAAGCTCGTGCAGGCCGGCAGCAGGTAAGTGCCGTTCTTGCGCTCCGACAGCACCGACCACGCGGTCGGATAGGGATCGCAGACAACCAGCAGCTCGAGCTTCTCGATGCCTTTCACCGCCTCCGGCATCCGGGTGATGGTGTTGACGCCGTGCCCCATGATGAACATGGCCTGCACCGGATTGGGTTGGCTGATCTGCTCCTTCGGCAACAAGGTCGCGTCAAACCAGCGCGTGCTGGGAATGCCCGGCGTTTCCATCAGCTTCTTCTCGGGGAAACGCGACTTCATCCAGTCGTAATCGACCTCCCAGACCCGGCACCAATGCCGCCAGGCCTCCTCGGCGAGACCGTAATACAAAGGCAGCGAGGTGACATCGAGACCGAGATCGGTTGCACCCTGCACGTTGGTGTGGCCGCGGAAGATGTTGGCGCCGGTTCCGGGCTGCCCCATGTTGCCGGTGGCGAGCAGCAACAGGCAGCTGGCGCGGACATTGGCAGTGCCGGTGGTGAATTGAGTCTGCCCCATCGCCCAGATCAGGGTGGCAGGCTTCTGCGTCGCGAACACCTGGGCGACGTGTTTGACCTGCGCTTCGGGCAAGCCGGTCACGCGCTCGACCTCCTTGGGAGGCCACTTCGCAATTTCCTTTCGCACCTCGTCCAGGCCGTAGACGCGCTGGCTGAGGAATTCCTTGTCTTCCCAGCCGTTCTCGAAGATGTGCCACAGCATGCCGTAGATCGTGGCAATGTGCGTGCCGGGACGAACCCGGACGTACTCGGTTGCGTGCGCAGCGGTCCGCGTCATCCGGGGATCGACCACGATCATGTTGGCGCGATTGAGCTCCTTGCCTTCGAGAATGTGCTGCAGGGAAACCGGATGGGCCTCGGCGGGATTGCCGCCCATCAGCAGGATCGTCTTGGCGTTGCGGATGTCGTTGTAGCTGTTGGTCATCGCACCGTAGCCCCAGGTATTGGCTACGCCGGTGACCGTCGTCGAGTGACAGATCCGCGCCTGATGGTCGGAATTGTTGGTGCCCCAGAACGCCGCGAGCTTGCGATTGAGATAAGCGGCTTCATTGGTGAACTTGGCAGAGCCGAGCCAATAAACCGAGTCGGGGCCGGCCTTCTGGCGAATATCCAGCAGCTTGTCGCCGATCTCGTCGATCGCCTTCTCCCAGGAGATGCGCGTCCACTGTCCGTTGACGAGTTTGACGGGATAGCGCAGACGCCGCTCGTTCAACACGTCGTCGCGAACTGCGGCGCCCTTGCAGCAATGCGAACCGCGATTGATCGGACTGTCGTAGTCGGGCTCCTGTCCGATCCATACCCCGTTGGCGACCTTGGCGATCACCGAGCAGCCGACCGAGCAGTGCGTGCAGATATTCTTCCGGGTCGTGACCGGTGCACCGACAGGCGATGGTGGACCAGCCTCGGCCTTCCGCACGCCGTGCAGCGCGATTTCACCGACGGCGACCAATGCGCCCGCGGTGACGCCCGAGCGCTTCAGGAAAGCTCGCCGGTCCAAGCCCGACGAAGGTGGCGCGGCTTCCGCATTGGAGGGCCTGGCACGTTCCGGACGACGCTCGGACTTCCTGATCAGCACGGAGGTCTCCTATCGAGCGGTGGGATAGCCGTTGACGCGGTAGAAATTTCTGACTTCCTGTGAGTCAGGTCGATAGCGAGCCTTGCGCTTCTGATCCAGGTCGACCGGCTTTGCAGAAACCGGGGACGGCAATAGCTCGCTAGCGCTGACTACGCCGACGCCAACAATCGTCAGCTTGAGCAGGTCACGTCGAAGAAGCTTTCGCGGAGGGTCACTCTTCAACGAAGCACACTCCCGTTTCGGGTTAGCCCGCCGACAGGTTATCCGAGTTCAGTCCCGAACATCAATCGCAATCCTGTATTGCGTCGGCCGCAGGCCAGTACTCTATCCTTAGGCTCAGCAGATTGTCGTGCGAAATGGAAAACGACGAAGTATTTGAGCGGTCGAGGGAGATTGAGGAATCTAGATGAGAGCTGGCGCTCAACACAGCCCCTTCACTCTGGCTGCACGGCATAAGCGGCCCGGACCGTGACGTTGCGCGTTCCGGACCGATGGGTGTGATGCGCGCTGATCTAGCTGCAGCTCAGCGGCAACGGTTGGCCGGGATGCAGCTCGTACCAGTCATAGCAATCCGGATAGGCGCCGTAGAATCCATATCCGGGCCGTCCGAAGCGGTGAAATGCGTGCTGGCGGAGACCGCCGGCATGACCGCCGAAGCCGAGGTGCTCGCCCCCGAACCGGGCGCCGCCGCCGAAGCCGCCCTCATGCCCCATGCCGCCGAAATGCGCGCCGCCGCCGAAGCCCCCATGTCCGCCGCCGAAGCCGCCGCCACCAAAGCCGCCGTGGCCGCCACCACCACCACCGCCGTGCGCGCTGGCCGCGCCGATGGCGAGTGTCGAGGCTAGCGCTGCTGTCGCAAGAATCATGATCGCTCGTTGCATGGAAAACCTCATGGAAAACTCCTCTCGTGTTGAGCGGCCCGGCCATCCCGAAGCCGCTGACGCATCGCGCTACGCGCGCGAGGCGCTGATGATTGGGCCTGTGATGCAGGAGAGGTAGGAGCGATGCGCGGCAATCCAACTGAATTCGGCGTCATACATCAGTCGCGCCACTCGCCAAGGTGAAACCGCCGCGCAGGGTCGCGCAAACGCGAGAAAGCGGGCTGAATGGATCAGCCCGCTCCCTGTCATTCGATGTACGGCGGCCCGCGGCGTCATCCGCGCAGGCGGGCCGGCGCGCTCAGTAGCTGCCGGTGCCCGGCTCGCACGGCACGTTGTTGCCGGTCCACGGCGCGGTGGCGAAGGCGCCGACGCGCGGCGCCGGAATGCAGGCGCGCTCGCCCGGATAGTAGAACGGCGCGTTCATTGCGACCGTATCGGCTTTCACCGCGGGCTGCTGCACGACGCGATGATGCTCGCGCGCCATGACGGGTCCGCCCAGCATGGCGGCTGCGATCAATCCCATCGACAATAATTTGGACGTGGTCATTCGCTCTCTCCATTGATGACATCGGGCCGGAACCAAGCCGGCTCGTCATCGAGGTGAGAACGATCGGGCGCGATTCAAACGCACGATTTGCTCACCGCAATTCAACCGCCTGTGAGCCGATGCGGCGTCACAACCACGATCGTGCGAATGCATAACATCCGTGGCCCCTGAAACTACAGCGCGTGCGTTGAGGGCGTATGTTCGATCCAGTGCAGTTCGAAAGCGGAGCCCGCAAGATGATCACGATATTGGCAACACGCCTCGTCCTTGCATGGGTGCTGCTCGTGAGGCGAGCCGCCCGGAGCATGAACTGGAATTCAATGGCAGCGCTCGCGCCGCGGGCCTATCTCGCACCACAGCGAGTGGCCGGCATCGGACGGCGTCAAGGCCGCGGGGTCGGTGCGCGCGGACAACGGACATGACACCGCGCGCTGCTGAACGCACGCTTCCTCACCGCGCGCCAGGACGCCGCGCGAAAGGTGGAGCGAAGATCATGAACCGGATTCTCCTGATCGAGGACGACGCCGAGACCGCCGAGGCGATCGTGGCCGAACTCGCCGATCGCGGCTTCGAAGTGCAATGGGCCGGCGACGGCGTCGATGGTCTCGACCGGGCTCGCGCGTCGAGCCCGGATGCCATGATCGTCGACCGCATGCTGCCCGGCATGGACGGGCTCACCGTCATAGAGGCGCTGCGCAAGGATCAGGTCACGACGCCCGTGCTGGTGCTCAGTGCACTCGGCGCTGTGGATGACCGGGTGCGCGGATTGCGTATGGGCGGAGACGACTATCTCACCAAGCCGTTCGCGCTGGTCGAACTGGTCGCGCGGATCGAGGCGCTGCTGCGCCGTCCCGGCGACAGCCGCGAGACCATTCTGCATGCTGGGCCGCTCAAGCTCGACCTGATCGAGCGGACCGCGCGGCGTGGCGAGCGCGAGCTCGACCTGCTGCCGCGCGAATTCCGCCTGCTCGAATACATGATGCGCCGGAACGACCAGCTGCTGACGCGCGCCATGCTGCTCGAAGAGGTCTGGAACTACAAGTTCGTTCCGGCGACCACGAATTTGATCGACGTCCATATGGGCCGGCTTCGCCACAAGGTCGACGGCCCCGGAGAGACGCCGCTGATCCACAACGTCCGGGGCTCCGGCTTCGTTCTGCGCTCGCGGCAATAGGGGGCGGGCAATGCACCAGATCCGGTTGATCCGCTCCGGCACATTCCTCTGGGCCCTGGCCGTGGCGGCGGGCTTCGCGCTGTTCGTGGTCGCGCTGTTCGCGTTCATCTACTGGAAGCTCGACGACTATCTGGTCGCGCGCTCCGATCGCATGATCACCACGCAGATCCACTTCGTTGCGGACCTGCCGCCGGCGCGCCGCGTCAGCGCCATCGCAGATCATCTGGCGCAGGACTCCAGGGGCGTGCAATACGCGGCACTGTTCGATGCCGCCGGCGCCCGCCTTGCCGGCAACATCGATCGCCTGCCGCGCGAACTCGGACTCGGCGGAGCGGTGCAGGGTGTGCCGCTCGACCCGGTGGAAAAGGCCGCGGCGCATGTTCCGGTGGTCAGGGCGGTCGGCAGGCGCCTCGACGATGGCGATATCCTGGTAATGGGACGGAACGTCGACGAGACGCGCGAGATATCGAGCGTCGTGGGGGAGGCCCTGGCCCTCGGCCTGCTGCCGGCCTTCAGCCTCTGCCTGTTGGCCGGTGTCTGGCTGAGCGTCCGCGCCCAGAGGCGCGTGGAGGAGGTCAACCAGCGGGTCCAGCGCATCGTGGCCGGCGAGCTGCGCGAGCGGCTCCCGGAGGGCAGTACGGACGATTCCTTCGCGCGGCTGGCTGGAATCGTCAACGGCATGCTCGACGAGATGGAGACCATGATCAATGCGCTGGCCGGCGTCGGCAACGACATCGCTCATGATCTCAGGACGCCGCTGACGCGCGTCCGTCTGGCGCTGGAGCGCGGTCGAACGCATGCGGCAACGCTGGAAGAGCTCCAGGACGTCTCGGACAAGGCCATCGCCGGCATCGACCAGTCGCTTGCGATCGTCACGGCCCTGCTGCGTCTGACCGAAATCGAGAACAACCGCCGCATGGCCGGTTTTGGCGACGTCGCGCTCGACGAGATCCTGCGGGAGGTGTGCGACGTCTACGAGCCCATCGCCGAAGACAAGCGCATCGGGCTCGGGGTCGTCATCGAGCGCAATGTGCGGGTGTGGGGCGACCGCGACCTGCTGTTCGAGGCGGTCGCTAATCTCGTCGACAATGCCGTCAAGTTCACGCCGTCAGGCGGACGGGTGGAACTCGCGCTGGAAGCGGAGGACGACACCGCGCTCGTGCGCGTGAGCGACACCGGGCCCGGCATCAGCGAGCAGGAGCGCGAGGCGGTGCTGCGGCGGTTCTATCGCTCCGACAAGATGCGCAACACGCCCGGCGTCGGGCTCGGACTGAGCCTGGTGGCCGCAATCGTCAAGCTGCACGGCTTCCGGCTGATCATTGGCCCCGCTCCCGGAGGGCGGATCGAGATCCTCGCCTGGACCGGGAAGGCGGGCATGCCCATCACGCGCCGGTCGCGGACATTGCTGCATGCAGACGCGAGCCGGATGGGATGACCAGACCATGGACGATGCTTTCGAGATCAACCAGCCGGCCTGGACCAGAGGAGTGACAAATGCAGACTAGCCACGAACTAGCGAGGCGCGATCCCGTTGCCATGCCGCCCGCAGCGGTGTCGCCACCGTTCCTCAGCGCATATTCGGCAACCATCAGGCGTTTCGACCTGCTTGAGCCGGAGCAGGAGCAGCAGCTGGCAAGGCGCTGGCAGGAGACGCGGGACCGGAGTGCGGCGGACGCGCTCGTCACCAGCCATCTCCGGCTCGCCGCCAAGCTGGCGCGCGGTTACAAGGGATACGGACTTCCGCTGGTCGATCTGATCGCGGAAGCGAATCTCGGCCTCGTGATCGCGGCGTCACGCTTCGAACCCGGCCGCGGCGCGCGATTCTCCAGCTATGCAGTCTGGTGGATCAAGGCGGCGATTCACGAGTACATCCTGCGCTCATGGTCCCTGGTCAAGATCGGGACGACGGCCGCCCAGAAGAGGCTGTTCTTCAAGCTCCGCAGCGAGATCAGGAAAGCCACCGGCAACGTGATGACAGGGCTCACACCTGACGTCGTCGAATTGATCGCCGGGAAGCTCGAGGTGACGGCGCGTGAGGTGATCGAGATGGACGCGCGGCTCAATGGCGACATGTCGTTGAACGCCCGTGTCGGCGATGAGGACAGTGGAACCGAGCTGGAAGCCTTGCTGGTCGACGGGGCGGCCGACGCGGAGACGACGCTCGCCGATCACGAGCTGTCGGAGCATCGCACCAGGGCCCTGCGTGCCGCGCTGGGCGGGCTCGCGGCGCGGGAGCGTCGGATCTTCGAGGCACGGCGGCTGACGGAACGTCCCGTGACGCTCGATCAGCTCGCCCGCGAGCTAGCGATCTCCAGCGAACGTGTCAGGCAGATCGAGATTCGCGCCTTCGGCAAGGTGAAGCGGGCGGTCATGCTCGCCGCACAGGATGCGCCACGCGCCGCCGCGTGCGTCGGCTGAATTCGATTTCATTTGAACGGGGAACCGACAGTCCTCACCTGTCCGACGATTACGCATAACCCGCTTCAGGCAGACCATCATGGGAATTGTTCGCTTCGCGCTCCGGCTTCCGCACACATTCTATGTGCTTGCGGCGCTGATCCTGTTCCTCGGCGGCATCGCGATCCGCTCGATGCCGACAGATATTTTTCCGGAGATCCAGATTCCCGTCGTCACGGTCATCTGGAGCTACACCGGCCTTTCCACGCCGGAGATGGAGCAGCGCGTCAGCACCTACAGCCAGTATTCGATCAGCGCCAATGTCAGCGGCATCAAGAATATCGAAGCGCAGACCCTCAACGGTCTGTCGGTTCAGAAGATCTACTTCCAGCCGGACGTCAATCTCGATCTTGCGATCTCGCAGATCGTCTCGGCCACCAACGCGATCCGCGCCCTGATGCCGCCGGGCATCCAGCCGCCGATCATCGTGCAGTTCAACGCCTCGAGCGTGCCGGTGCTGCAGCTCAGTCTCGAGTCGAACAGCCTGAACGAGCAGCAGCTCTACGATTTCGGCATTTACCGCGTCCGCCAGCAGCTGGCTCCCGTTCCGGGCGTGACGTTGCCCACGCCTGCTGGCGGCAAATACCGTCAGATCATGGTCGACCTCGATCCGAACAAGCTGCTGTCGCGCGGATTGACGCCGCTCGACATCGTCAATGCGGTGAATACCCAGAATCTGACGCTGCCGACCGGCACGACGAAGATCGGCGACACCCAGTACACCGTTCGAACCAATGCGACGCCGGCCACGATCCAGGATCTCAACATGATCCCGGTCAAGTTCGTGAACGGGGCCACGATCTTTCTGAAGGACGTCGCCCAGGTCCGCGACGGCGCCCAGGTCCAGCAGAACATCGTGCGCGAGGACGGTCACCGCGCCGTCCTGCTCAGCGTCATCAAGAACGGAAACGCATCCACGCTCGCTGTCGTCAACGGCGTGAAGGCGGCTTTGACGTCGATCCGCGCGTCGGCTCCGGCGGGGCTGAAGATCAGCGAGCTGTTCGACCAGTCGATATTCGTCACCCATTCGGTCGATGGCGTGCTGCGCGAAGGCGCGATCGCGGCCGGGCTCACGGCGCTGATGATCCTGGTGTTTCTGGGGTCATGGCGATCGACGCTGGTTGTCCTGATCTCAATCCCGCTGGCAATGCTGTCCTCGCTGATCGTCCTGTATTTCCTCGGCGAGACCCTCAACACGATGACGCTCGGCGGGCTTGCCCTCGCGGTCGGTATCCTCGTCGACGATTCGACGGTGACGATCGAGAACACGCATCGGCTCTGGACCGAGCAAGGCATGCCGTTGTCGGAAGCGACCCTGCACGGAGCCGCTGAGATCGCGGTGCCGACGCTGGTCTCGACGCTCGCGATCAGTTGCGTGTTCACCTCGGTCGTGTTTCTGGAGGGCCCGGCCAAGTACCTCTTTACGCCGCTCGGCCTCGCCGTGGTGTTCGCGATGCTGGCGTCCTACGGGCTGTCGCGGACGCTCACGCCGATCACGATCGGCCTGCTGCTGAAAGGCGAGCGGCGCCATGGCGAGGGCGAGCGCCCGTCGAACATCTTCGCGCGCGCCTCCGCGGCGTTCGAGCGCGGCTTCGAGCGCCTGCGCGACGGATATTCCGATCTCCTCGACAGACTGCTACGACATCGCGTCATCGTTCCCGTCGTCGCCACGCTGGTGCTGGCGCTCGGCGCCACCATGTTCGCCTATGTGGGAAGGGACTTCTATCCCCTCATCGACGGGGGCCAGATCCAGCTGCACGTTCGCGCGCCCGCGGGCACGCGGATCGAGCGGACGGAAGCGATTTTCCAGGCGGTCGAGGACAAGATCCGCGAAGTCATTCCGGAGCGCGACCGGGCGCTGATCGTCGACAATATCGGCCTGCCGGCGCGCGCCTACAATCTCGCATTCACGGACGGCTCGACCATCGGGGTGAACGACGGCGTCATCCTGGTGTCGCTGAAGGACGGGCACAAGCCGACTGCGGATTACGTCAAGAAGCTGCGGGAGGTGCTGCCATCGGCGTTCCCGGAGGACACGTTCTATTTCCAGGCGGCGGATATCGTCACGCAGATCCTGAATTTTGGACTTCCGGCGCAGGTCGATGTCCGCACGGTCGGTTACGGTAACAACAACCTCGCCGTCGCCAAGGAGCTGCAGAAGAGCCTCGCCGCGATCCCCGGCGTAGTTGATGCGCATCTACAGCAGGAAGTCGATGCTCCCGCGTTCTACGCCGACATCGACCGCACCCGCGCCGCGCAACTCGGCCTCAACGCGAGCACAGTGGCGACCAATATCAATGTCAGCCTCAGTTCGTCCGCGCAGGTCTCGCCGAATTTCTGGACGGATCCAACGTCGGGCATCCCCTATTACCTGGCGGTACAAACACCGGAATACAGGGCCAATTCGCTGAATGCCCTGGGAAACACTCCGGTGTCGGCCTCGCTTGCCGCAAGCGGGCAGCCGGTTCCCGGCTTGCTCAGCAATGTCGCCACCTTCAAGCGGGGCACCGTTCCCACCAATTCGAACCAGGCCAATGTCCAGCCGGTGTACGACGTCTATGCGAGCGTGCAGGGTCGCGATCTCGGCAGCGTCGCGGCCGACATCGAGAAGGTGACGTCCACCCTGCAGAAGCAGCTGCAACCGGGCAATTCGATTCAAGTCCTGGGACAGATCCAGAGCATGCATCAGTCGTTCCGTGATCTCGGGATCGGTCTGATGTTCGCAGCCATCCTGGTTTACCTGCTGATGGTCGTGAACTACCAGAACTTCGGCGATCCCTTCGTCGTCATCATGGCGCTCCCGGCGACATTCTGCGGCATCGTGACGATGCTTTTCATCACCGGAACGACGCTGAACGTGCCATCGCTGATGGGAGCCATCATGGCGATCGGCGTTGCCTCGGCAAATTCCATCCTGCTCGTAACTTTCGCGCGCGACGAGCAGTTGAAGGGACACTCCGCGTTCCAGGCGGCACTCAGCGCCGGCCGGACGAGGATCAGGCCTGTGCTGATGACTGCGGCCGCGATGATCGTGGGCATGATCCCGATGGCGATCGGCGGGCCGGGCGAGGAGCAGAATGCCGCGCTCGCGCGGGCGGTCATCGGCGGCCTGCTGTTCGCAACCCCGACCACCTTGCTGATCGTGCCTTATCTCTTCGCCATGCTGCGCAAGGGCAATGACGGCAAGCCTCACCACGGCGTATTCGAGGAGCAACCGGAATGAGTGACGTTCGCGCAAGGACCGATGACGGGGGGGCGAGAGACCGCCCCCGGGCAGAAAACCTCCGGGTCGTGGAGCTGCCGGGCAAGGGCGCTCGATCCGGGCGCCGTTACGGCGGTGCGCTGCTCGGAGGAGGCGTGCTCCTGCTGCTTGCGGGCGGTCTCGGCATTGGCGGTTGGCGGCACTACGAGGCTGCGCGTGACGTGGCCGCGGTGGCAGAACAGGTCCGAACCAACGTTCCCGAGGTTCGGGTGGCGACGGTCCGGCCCAGCGGCGACATCCTGAAGGTGAGCTTGCCGGCGACGACGACTGCGTTCGAGGCGGCCAACATCTTCGCGCGGACCAGCGGCTATATCGAGAAGCGCCACGTCGATATCGGCGATCGGGTCAAGAAGGGCGACCTCCTCGCGGAAATCACCGCGCCCGAACTGGACCAGCAAATCGCGCAGGCGCAGGCTACACTGGCGCAGGATCAGGCGGCGCTTCAGCAGGCGCAGGCGAGCCGGGAACTGGCCGACGTCACCAATTCGCGCGACAGCAATCTCGTCAAGCAAGGCTGGTTGACGGCACAACAGGGCGACAACGATCGTCTCACCCTGCGCGCGCAGCAGGGCGCAGTGGGCATCGCGCAGTCGAACATCACGGCGCAGGAAGCGCAGATTCGCGTCCTCCAGCAGGAGAAGGCGTATCAGCGTGTGGTGGCACCGTTCGACGGCGTGGTCACGCAGCGCAACGTGGACAATGGCAGCCTGGTGCAAGCCGGGTCGACCTTCATGTTCACGCTGATGCATTCCAACGTGATCCGAACCCAGGTCTTCGTGCCGCAGGACGAGGCCTTCGGAGTCGGACCCGGCGTCGATGCTGAGATCCGCGTCCCCGAGATTCCGGGGCGGACGTTTGCGGGCAAGGTCACGCGGATCGCCACCGCGCTGCAGCCTGGGAGCCGGACGCTGCTGACCGAGATCGACGTGCCCAACCCTGATGGCCAGCTCAGTCCGGGCATCTATTGCACGGTCGAATTATCGATCCCGCGCAGGACGCCGTCTATGACCATCCCCTCCGATGCACTCGTCTTCGATCAGAACGGTCTTCATGTCGCGGTCGTGCGGAACGGGACGGTTCATCTGCAGCAGGTCTCGATCTCCAGAGACTTCGGCACCACGGTGGAAGTGCGCGACGGTGTTCAGCCCGGCGATCAGGTCGTGCTCAATCCTGCGGTCAATCTGGCTGAAGGCAGCACGGTCACCGTTCGCAAGGCCGAAGTGAGCTAGGGGCGCAGAGATGATGCGGATTGCATTCGCAACGGTGATGGCTCTGCTGCTCGGCGGATCTCCTGTTCAGGCACAGGTCGCAACGACAGGCAGCACGGCAATGGATCTGCCGACGGTGCCGGGCGCGATCGTGATCTCGCCGCTCAACAGTCCGGGGCCGTTTTCCGCAACGACCGTGCTGGGTGCTCCGGATACGACGTTGGCGCCCGTTCCGCTCGCGTCGGACCCGACCACGCCAGGGACGGTGGTGGTTTGCGCGCCACCGTCGTCATCGCCAACGCCGGTACCGGCGACCCCGACCGTATCGCCCACGGGCCTTGCGTCATCGGGCATCGCTGCTCCGATCCTGCCGGTTACGGGGCAGAACATCAGCTCCATCGGAACGATCTCCGCGGCTGCGCCGGCGGGAACGGGTGCGGCGGTGGCATGCAGCTCAACGCCGGGAGGACAGGTGACGAGCGCTGCGTCTCTGCCACTCTCGATTTCGCAAGTGCCCGCAAGCCCCGCGCCCGGCACGATCCCCGCGGATACCAGCGCCGCCGGCGGCACGGGCATAGACCCGAATGCCGCCGTCGTGCCCAGCCCGAACAGCTCGGCTTGCATGGAAGGAGTTTCGATGAACCTGGCGGAGCCTGCGACGATGCTGCCGGCCAACGCCTCAGGCGCGGCCCCGACGCCGGGCGTGTCGCCGATCCTGCCGCCGGGATGCTGAGGGGGCGGCAGGACGGATGATGCTTGTTTGCGGCGTCTGGTCATCGACCCCCGTACTGGCCGTGAAGATGGCTGGGGGCGAATACGGGCGCGGCGCCACCCGGACGCTCGAGACCCATTCGCCCGGCTGGCGTCAGCGCGCCACCATTCAGCACGTCGCGATCGGGGTACATCGATGCAAAGGCTGCCGGCTCCTGGTCGGCGAAAGACCAGGCTGCTGATGCGGACGATATCGTCGCTGTCGAGATCAGCGCTGCGGCGATCATGACCTTGAATGCACTCATAGCGATTCTCCATTGCTTGCTCTGTGCGAAGAGGCGCTTGGCGATGATCGCTGCTCGGCTGATGGCGTTTCCGGAATTGTTCTGTTGGGGGTTATGTAGGTAGTCCGGTCGAAGAGTCGCGGCGTATGTGCATCACTCTTGCGAGAAGATTCTATCATGGTTGTCAGAGTGCTCGCGAGATTGTGCGCGACCAAAAGTGGCCGGTATTCGTTTCCAAGCAGCGGATCGCGTGAACATCTGGAGTGTGAGCAATGAGATTACTCCCTGTCGTTTGTGTCGGCGTCTGTATTGCGCTGTCGGGCATTGCGTCCGCCCGCGGTGGTATGGGATCGCATATGTCGATGGGTGGCGGCGGTACGCTTGGCACGAGCGCCGCCACGCCAGGAACGAACTCGCTGGGGACCGCGCTTCCGTCGTCGGACGGCGGCGGTCATGCGACGAAGGGGCCGTTGCTCGGCACGGACCCGACCATCGACAACGACGACGCCCGGCTCGAGAAGATGCTGGAAGGATCGGTTTGCCGCGGTTGCTGAAGCGCGTGCATCCGCCGGCCTTGCGCGAACTGCCTCCGCAATACGCGCTTGGCGCGAGACGGATCTTTCGAGCCCCCGCGGCTGATTTTCAGATCGCACGAAATATCTCGAGAAAGCCCGAAGGGGGCAGGACGAGCCTCCACTCGCCGGCAGGCCTGAACGTGCCTTCGCGAAATTGGCGTTGGGTTTCAGAAGATCGTGGCCGTGGCCGCGGCTAATACAAGGAACGCGAACCGCTCGACAGAACGGGCGGTGTGGCCGGTCTGCGAGAAGCTCGATGGTGGCAAGGAGACGCGATGAACCAGTCAGGCAACGTGCCGCGTTCGGGACTTGGATCGTTGGTGTTGATCGCGGCCGTTCTCGGAGGCAGCGCGGCCGCGTTCGCATACACTGCAGGCTGGTTCTCGCCCGGGCGCCTGTCGCCGGAGCAGATGATCGCGGCGCTGGCGCCTCCGAGCGGTGCAGCGCTCGGGCACCGGCGAAATCATGCCAAGGGAATCTGCTTCACCGGCGTCTTCGAGGCGAACGGAAACGGCGTGGAGCTCTCGAGGGCCAAGGTCTTCGAGCGAGGCTCGTATCCGGCGCTCGGCCGCTTCAATCTAGGCACCGCCGATCCGAACGCCGTGGATGCAACTGTCCGTGTGCGCGGTTTGGGTTTGCAGATTGCAGCGGCGGACGGCGAAGAGTGGCGGATGGCGCTGATCAACCCGCCGGTCTTTGCAGTGTCGACGCCGCAAGCATTTCATGACCTGCTGATCGCGTCCGGCAAGAAGGATCCGGAGGCGATGAAGACGTTCATCCAGGCAAATCCGGAATTCACCGCCTTCGCGGACTGGGCCAAGACGGCGCCCTGGACCGCCAGCTACGCGGAAGAGCCTTACCACGGGCTCAACAGTTTCATCTTCACGGACGCGAAGGGCGGCGACCGCGCGGTTCGATGGTCGCTGCTGCCGACGGCGAACGTCGTTCCGATATCACAAGCCGAGCTGGATAAGCGCGGCCCGGATTTTCTCGAGCAGGAGATAGTGGAGCGGGTCAGGACCGCCGGTCCGCAGCGCTGGACCATGGTCACGACTGTCGCCGGTCCCGGCGATCCGACCGCGGACCCGAGCAAGGCCTGGCCCGAGGGCCGCCGTACGGTGCAGGTCGGAACGCTCGTCGTGCAGCGGATCGAACAGGAGCGGGATGGGCCCTGCCGTGACATCAACTTCGATCCGACCGTGCTACCGAAGGGAGTTCGAGTGTCGGACGATCCGTTCCCCGCCGCGCGCTCGTCAGTCTACCGCAAGTCCTACGATCTTCGTGCAGCCGAAGCCAGCGACTATCCGCGAACCGGGACCGCCAGGCCATGAGCAATGCTCCTCATCGTTTCGCCCTGATCCAGCGGCTCCTGCACTGGCTGATGGCAGCTTGCATCATCGCCATGCTCTTCATCGGCGTCGGCATGGTGTCCACCGTGGCGCAGACATATCTGCCCCTGATCCTGATCCACAAGACGCTCGGCGTCACCCTTCTGGTTCTCGTCGTGATCAGGCTGGCTCTGCGGCTCCATTACGGCGCGCCACCGTTGCCGGCTGATCTTCCGCCGGCGATGAAGCTGGGAGCGAGATTGTCGCACCTGGCCCTCTATGGCTTCATGATCGTCATGCCTTTGCTGGGGCTCGGCATGCTTTGGGCTGCGGCCTATCCAGTCGTTCTGTATGACGGGATTCGAATTCCGGCATTGCTGCCGCAGAGCGACCTCGTGCACACGCTGCTGTGGAATGCTCACTTTTATCTGGGCCTTGCGTTCTTTGCCCTCGTGCTGCTGCATTTGGCCGCCGGGCTGTTCCATGCCTTGATCCGGCGCGACGGCGTATTCGATGCGATCGCACTCCTGCCGTTGCGGGACAGGACGCCGGTGGAGTGAACGCTTCGCACGCCGGCGCGGCGAGCGTGCGGATAAACAACATCGCTGCATCCTGGAAAGATGACTGGAAGCGGATCTCTGTACGCTTGCCCGCATCCATGACCGGCTGGACGGTCATATGTTCAAGAGGCAAGCCATGACGGATATGCCGAACGCGAAGGCGTCGCTCGGAAGGGCCATTCACGCGATCGTCGGGAAATGGGGCATGCGGCCCAGCCGGCAACGGTGGAAGCCATGATGATGGAGTCGACGTACACGAGGCACCGGGAGATCGCCTGGCGCGGCGGCCGCACGAGTTCGACATCGCGATTGGTCGCCGAGGAGAGCGCCATCGCGCTCACCTACAACGGGTCGACCCATGCGGTCATGATGGGGACGCCCGCCGATCTGGAGGATTTCGGTGTCGGCTTCAGCCTCACCGAAGGAATCATCGCCCGGGCAAGCGAGATCGGGAGCATCGAGCTGATCTCGAACGAACTCGGCATGGAAGTGCGAATGTGGCTCGATGGCGATCGTGCGGCGACCTTGGCCGCGCGCCGCCGCGCCATCAGCGGCCCGGTCGGGTGCGGGTTATGCGGCATCGAAAGCCTCGAACAGGCGTGTCGCGCGCCGTCGCGCGTCGAGGGCCCCGGCCTTGCCTTTCACGCGCGGGATCTGCTGCACGCCATGCAGGCGTTATCTCCTCTCCAGATATTGAATCAGCACACACGCTCCGTTCACGCGGCAGCCTTCTGGCATCCTCGCGCCGGCATTACTCTGGTCAGGGAGGATGTCGGCCGGCACAATGCGCTCGACAAGCTCGCCGGTGCAATCGTCAGCGAGGGAAGATCGGCCTGCGATGGCGCGGTGCTGCTGACGAGCCGCGTTTCGGTCGAGATGGTGCAGAAGGCAGCGATGATCGGGGCACCGGTCATCGTGGCCGTTTCCGCGCCGACCGCACTCGCAATCCGGACTGCGGATGAGGCGGGGATTACGCTGCTGGCGATCGCCCGCGATGACGGATACGGCGTATTCACGCATCCGCGCCGCGTTCTGCTGCCGGAAGAAGCCGCGCCGCGCGCCGGCTGCTGACGTCGCGGACCTGCGAACATGGCGATGCAAGCTGCATTAACGGAGCCTTCGGCCAAGGCAGGAGTCGAGGTCTACGCTCCGGAACGATCGCTGCTGGTGGCCTCTATCCTGAGCATGTCGGGAGGTTTCCTCGACGCCTTCACATGGCTATCGCTCGGGGTCTTCGCCAGTTCCCAAACCGGCAATGTCGTTTTCCTCGGGGTCTACGCCCTGTCCGGGCAATGGCAGCGGGCGCTCCACCATCTCCTTCCGCTGGCGGCCTTCGTCTTGGGAGCGGTGGTGGCGGTCCGCACCCGGGCGGTACGGGGCTGTCTCGTCGGAGGGATCGTCTGCCTGACAGCGGCGCTGCTGCTGCTCCATCGTGCTCCCGATCAGATCGTGATCCTCGGAATCTCCTTCGGCGTCGCGCTGCAATCGGCGAGTTTCAGGCAGGTCGGGCGCTGGAAGTATCTCTCGGTCACCGTCACCGGAAACATGCTACGGGCTATCGATCAGTTCGTTGATGCGTCCGATCCGGATGCGGCGTCGGGCGCCGGTACCATGCTCACGCTCTGCCTGACGTTCCTGTTGGGCGCCGCCGCCGGCGGCTGCGTGACCAAATGGCTGGGAACATGGAGCCTCGCACTGCCGATCGCCTCGTCGATGTGCGTTCTCTGGCTCTGTCGCCGGCGAAATCATCCGCGTTGACATCGCGCTCGCTCGTTGCGGGCTGAGGCGCCCGCCATGCCATTCGGTAAAAGGACGTTCGTTCGCGGAAGCGTGCGCACCGTGCTGTCCGTAGAGTTTCGATCAGTGCCACAAGGGCGCTTCCGACACGGCTGCCAGGAGAGGCAAGGATGAACGACCTCCGCAAAGAGACAGAGAGCCTGGGTGAAGTGAACCTTCCCGCGGGCAGGCTCCGGGATGTGGCCGTGGTCCTCAAGGTCGATAATGTTCCGCAGCCGGCCGCTCAGGCGCCAGCGGCCGCGAACCGCGCCTGAGCGAACGGGAGATTGTCCGATGGATCCGACGGCGCTTCTTCTGTCGCGGCTGCAATTTGCCTTCACCATCTCGTTCCACATCATCTTTCCCGCGTTCACGATCGGGCTTGCCGCCTGGCTCACCGTGCTGGAAGCGATGCACCAGTACAGCGGCAAGCTGGTCTACCGGACCCTGTTCGAATTCTGGCTGAAGATCTTCGGCGTCGCCTTCGGCATGGGCGTCGTGTCCGGCGTGGTGATGGCGTTTCAGTTCGGAACGAACTGGAGCGTGCTCTCGAAGATGTCGGGCCCGATCCAGGGCCCGCTTCTCTCCTACGAGACATTCACCGCGTTCATGCTGGAGGCGGGCTTTTTCGGCATCCTCATCTTCGGTCGGCCCCGGGTGCCGCCGTGGTTCTACCTGTTCTCGACCGCGATGGTCGCGCTCGGAACGACGCTTTCGGCGTTCTGGATCATGGTCAACAACAGCTGGATGCAGGTGCCGACCGGATACGTCCTGCAGAACGGCCAGTTCGTCCCCGACGACTGGGTACAGATCATCTTCAATCGCGTGGTCTGGGTCCGGTTTCCGCATATGCTGCTCGCGTCCTATCTGACCGGCGCGTTCTGCGTGGCCGCAACCGGCGCGTGGTATCTGCTGCGGCGGACCTATCGCGCCGAGGCGCATGTGATGCTGCGGATGGGGCTTGCGCTTGCGGCGGTGCTGTTGCCGATCCAGCCCTTCATCGGGCATCTCGTCGGCGACTACGTTCACGACTACCAGCCGGCCAAGTTCGCCGCGATCGAGGCGCGCTGGCATGACGAGCAGCCGGCCTCGGAGGTGCTGATCGCAATTCCCGATTCGAGCACTGAGTCGAACAAATACGCGATATCGATTCCCGTGCTCGGAAGCATCATCGGCAGCATGAGCTTCACGTCGAAGGAGGTCGGCCTCACCAGTTTCGCGCCGCAGGACCGGCCGCCGGTGGCGATCCCGTTCTTCGCTTTCCGCATCATGGTCGGCTGTGGCTTCGTGATGCTGGGGCTGGCCTGGTTCGGGAGCTGGCTCGGTCTCAAGCATCGGCTCGAACGGAGCCGCCTGCTGCTGTGGGGCATCTTTCTAAGTTTCCCGCTGCCCTGGATCGCGATCCTCACCGGCTGGTACACCGCGGAAGTGGGGCGCCAGCCATGGACGGTCTATGGCGTATTGCGCACTGCGGACGCCGTGACGCCGTTCCTGACGGCGTCGGCTGCGATGACTTCCCTGATCCTGTTCGTCGCGGTCTACGCCTTCATCTTCTCGTTCGGAACATATTACATCTATCGTCTGCTGCGTGCCGGCCCGGCGGGACTCGGCGGCAAGCCGCTCGACGTTCCCGTGCCCAACCGGCCGATGTCGCTCGCCGATCAGATGCCGGCCGCACGCACCCATATCGAGGCGGGAGAATAGACATGGTGATGTACTGGGTTGCCCTTCTTGCCATCAGCATTCTGATCTATCTCCTCCTCGACGGGTTCGATCTCGGCGTCGGCATGCTGTTCGGCGTGGCCGGTGACGAGGCGAAGCGGAATGCCATGCTGGGCACGGTCGCCCCGGTCTGGGACGGCAATGAGACCTGGCTGGTCGTCACGGGCGTGATCATGTGGGGCTCTTTTCCCGTGGTCTACGCCATGGTGATGTCGGCCTTCTATATTCCCGTCGTCGTGATGCTGCTCGGATTGATCCTGCGCGGCGTGGCGTTCGAGTTTCGCGGCAAGGCGCTCCGTTCGCGCTGGATCTGGGACGTCAGCTTCGTCGCGGGCTCGTTTGCCGCCAGTTTCATGCAGGGCGCGATGGTCGGCGCTCTCGTCGAAGGACTCCAGTTCTCCAATGGCGATTATACTGGCGGAACGTTCGGCTGGCTGACCACTTTTTCCGCCCTCTGCGGGATCGGGCTCTGCTTCGGCTACGCGCTGCTCGGTGCCTGCTGGCTGGTGCGGAAGAGCGATGGTCCCGTTCGGGACGACGCACGGCGCCTGATCCCGCCGATGGCGATCGGCGTCCTGGTGTTCCTGGTCACCGTCTTTGCCTATGCGCTTGCCGAACATCTTCCGATTCTGCAGCGCTGGACCGACCGGCCCTATCTGTTCGTGTTTCCTGCGATCGGCGCCGGCGCGGCCGCGGTGTTGGCCAAGAGCATCCTGCGCCACGACGATTATTGGCCGTTCCATATGGTCGCGCTGATCTTCGTGGCGGCCTTCGCCACGCTCGCTCTGTCGTTCTGGCCTTACATGATTCCGTTCGTCGTCACGATCGACGAGGCGGCGGCCCCTCATGCAAGTCTCGCATTCATGTTCTGGGGCGCCGGCCTGTTCGTTTTTCCGCTGATGCTGCTCTATGTCGCCGTCGGCTATCGCGTCTTCCGCGGCAAGACGAACCCTGCTGCCGATCACTACTGACGGCTGCACGGCGCGAAGTTGCCGTGAGTTGCGATGGACAAAAGAAAGGCGCCGCTTGGGCGCCTTTCTCGTTCAGGATCCTATATGGCCGTGCTTCACGATTTGGGCATGACTCCGGGGCCGTTGTCCGGCCATTGGGCGATCAGCTTCTCGTCGATGTTGAAATGCTGGGCGACCATCCTGGGCGGCGTGTGCGTCAGCCAGTTGGAGAGCGACACCTCCTCGTAGCGCGGCGCGCGAAACACGCCTACGAACTGCAATTCGGTGTCGCCGACATTCTCGACATAGTGGCCGAGATTGCGCCGGACATAGCCGATGTCGCCGGCCGAAAAATCCGTCGTCCGCGCGTTGGGGCCGGTGTCGAACACCGTCATCCGCGCCTTGCCCTTGATGTAGTACTGCCATTCGTCAGCATTCGGATGCCAGTGCATTTCCCGGACCGCTCCCGGCGGCATTGTCACCAGCGCCGAGGCGACGGTGGTCGCCACCTTGAAGTTGCTGCTGTCGGCGACGCGAATGCTGCCGGCGGAGCTCTCCTTGACCGGCGTCGAGCTGCCGAGCGAATGAATGAACGGATAGGGCGGTGCCTCCGCATGTTTGGCGACTGCGGCGCGATCGGCAGCGAGATCGCCGGGCACCGTCCCCTGGAAGATCCAGAGATTGTTCAGCGGGATCTTGGCGAAGGCGTCGGCCGGCACGCCAAAGTTCTTCGCCAGCACCTCGGGCGGCGTATGGGCGAGCCAGTCGGTAACCAGCAGCGTGTTGAACTCATTGGCGTGGCCGTCGTCAAAGCAGATCACGAATTCGCAGCCGTCGGGACCCAGTCCCTGCAGCGAATGCGGCGCACCCGACGGGAAATACCAGAGGTCGCCGGCCTTGAGATCGCCGACATAGGGGTGCCCTTGCGTGTCGAGCACGGTGATGCGGCAACTGCCGTAGGTCATGATCGCCCATTCGGCGGCCTGATGCCAATGCAGCTCGCGGATGCCGCCGGCGGAAAGCCGCATGTTGACGCCGGAGATTTCCTTCGAGATGGCGAAGTCCTCGACGGTGACCTGCCGTGCCCAGCCGCCATTCTGGATGCGCCTCGGCGCATTGTTGAACGAGGCCCAATCCATCGGCAGGCCGCCGACGTCGGTCGCGGGCGGGGTCTGTGCGGAAGGGAATTGCCTGGCCAATTCAGGATTTTGCGGACCGGGATCGGTCAGACTTCCGGGGCTCTTGGCGTTGATGGCGCCTTGCGGCGGCTCGTTCGGGTTGCCGAAGGTTGCGGCCTGCGCGCTGGAACCGACCATGGCGGCGCCTGCCGCGGACATGGCCAGCAAATCACGTCGTGAAAACATCTGGGATAGCTCCTGAAAAATGTCGAAAGCCCTCCGTAGCGACGGGGCTCCAGTCGACGAACCTAGTTTGCGGTTGCCGTTTCAGCTTCCGCGAACGGCGCTGTTTTTGCCGGAATGCATGGCCACTGCGACTGGCCGGCCCGGTTCGAACGTGTGCAATTGCGAAATTCGGCTTCGTTTTGAAAAGACTGCTCTGCCCGCGCGATCCTTAACTGGACCAGAGAATTGCCAAATCGAGAGATATCGAGATGACCACGAAATCGGTTCGTCCCTACCATGAACCCGCTGGCGGCTGGGGTGCACTCAAGGCGCTCAGTGAGGCGCTTCTGGTGCAGCGCGCGCCGCTGAAAGGTGCAGCGACGCTGAGCCGGATGAATCAGCCTGAAGGTTTTGACTGCCCCGGCTGCGCCTGGCCCGATCCGAAGCACACCTCGTCGTTCGAATTCTGTGAGAACGGCGGCAAGGCGATCGCCTGGGAGACGACATCGAAACGCTGCACGCCCGAATTCTTCGCCGAGCATACCGTTTCCGAGCTCGCGAGCTGGAACGATTACGATCTCGAAATGGTCGGCCGGCTCACCCATCCGGTGGCTTACGATTCCGCATCCGACCGTTATCTCCCGGTGGAGTGGAGCGATGCGTTCGACATGATCGGTCGCGCGCTCCGGGCCTTGCCGGATCCGAACATGGCGGAGTTCTACACGTCCGGACGGACCTCGAGCGAGGCTGCCTTCCTCTATCAGCTGTTCGTGCGGGAATACGGCACCAACAATTTCCCTGATTGCTCGAACATGTGCCACGAGGCGACCAGCGTCGGCCTGCCGTACTCGCTCGGCGTCGGCAAGGGCACCGTGCTGCTGGAGGATTTCGACAAGGCCGACTGCATCTTCATCTTCGGCCAGAATCCGGGCACCAACAGCCCGCGGATGATGACAAGCCTGCGCAATGCTGCCCGCCGCGGCGCCTCCATCATCTCGTTCAACCCGTTCCGCGAGCGGGCGCTGGAGCGTTTCCAGGCGCCGCAGAGCCCGGTCGAGATGATCACGCTGTCGTCGACGACGATCAGCTCGAAGCTGTTCCAGGTGCGCGTCGGCGGTGATGTCGCCGTCCTCAAGGGAATCATGAAGATCCTGGTGGAGGCCGACGAGGTCGCCCGTGGCGCCGAGCAGCCGGAGATCCTGGACTGGGATTTTATTCGCGGCCACACCGTCGGCGTCGACGAACTGATCGACGATCTCAAGCGCACGCAATGGCCTGATATCGAACGTCAGTCCGGCCTGACGCGCGAGGACATGGAATATGCGGCGGGCGCCTATATGAAGGCCGAGCGCGCCATCCTCGTGTACGGAATGGGCATCACCCAGCACTGGCGCGGCGCGAACAACGTCCAGCAGATCGCCAACCTCGCATTGTTGCGCGGCAATGTCGGGCGCGAAGGCGCCGGCGTCTGCCCGGTTCGCGGTCATTCCAACGTGCAGGGCGATCGGACGGTGGGGATCACGGAGGTCCCCAAGGCGGAGTTCCTCGAGCGCCTGGCGCAACGCTTTGGCTTCAAGCCTCCGGTCGCGCCGGGGCACAACGTGGTGACTGCGCTGGAGGCGATGATCCGCGGCGAGGTGAAGGCCTTCTTCGCGATGGGTGGCAATTTTGCCGCGGCTATTCCGGATTGGCAGGCGACCCAGGCAGCGCTTGGCAAGCTCGATCTGACCGTCCACGTCTCGACCAAGCTCAACCGCAGTCACCTGATCCATGGTCGCGCCGCCCTGATCCTGCCCTGCCTCGGACGCACCGAGATCGATATTCAGGCGTCGGGGCCGCAGTCGATCACGGTGGAGGATTCGATGTCGATGGTGCATGCATCCGGCGGCCGCAACAAGCCGGCATCGGAGCATCTGCTCAGCGAAGTCGCGATCATCGCCGGCGTCGCCAAGGCGACGCTGGGCGGGCGCACGGTGGTGGATTGGGACAGCTTCGTTGCCGATTACGACCGCATCCGCGATGCTATCGAGGCGGTGTTTCCGATCTTCCAGGGCTACAACGCCCGCATCCGCGTCCCCGGCGGCTTCCACCTCACCTCGACGGCACGCGAGCGCATCTGGGCGACGCCGTCGGGCAAGGCGAACTTCCTGGTCTTTCCGGGTTGCGGCGAGGACCCGCCGCAGACCGATCCGGATTCCCTGTGGCTCACCACCATCCGCAGCCACGACCAGTACAACACCACGCTCTACTCGATGTCCGATCGCTATCGCGGCGTGTTCGGCCAACGCGACGTGGTTTTCCTGAACGACTACGAGCTGGAGAAGCGCGGGCTTGCTGACGGCGATCGCGTCGACCTGATCACCGACTCGACCGACGGCGCCGAGCGGATCGTGCGCAACTTCCGCGTCGTGGCCTATTCCTTTCCGGCCGGCTGTTGTGCGGCATACTACCCGGAGACCAATCCGCTGGTGCCGCTCTATGCCCGCGATCCCCTCAGCTTCACGCCGTCATACAAGGGCGTCCCGATCCGCCTGGTGCGCGCGGCCGCTCCCGCGGAATAGCGGCAGCGCTGGAAGGATCGCGGTCACGTTTCGGCCGGGAGGTCGCAGCGGGACGAATCCGCGGGGACGGCGATCGGCAGCGTGAACCAGAAGCGGGCGCCGCCATTGGTGCCGTGACCTTCGGCGCCGATCCGGCCTCCATGCGCTTCGACGATCGACCGGCAGATCGGCAGCCCCATGCCCATCCCGCTGTCCTTGGTCGTGAAAAAGCTCTCGAACAGCCGATCGACATGTTCGGCGGAGATGCCCGGGCCGTTGTCCTCCACGGAGCAGCACAGCGTCGCCGCGTCCGATGTGACCGTGCTGATGACGATCCTGCGATCGTCGTATCCCGCCTGCGCCATCGCCTGCACCGCATTGATCGCAAGGTTGACGATCACCTGCTGGAGCTGGGTGCGGTCACCGAGCACCTGCGGCGCGCTCGGATCGGGCCGGTGCAGGATCGTGACGTTGCGGGATTCCATCTCGTGGCGAAGGAAGAGAAGCGCTTCGCGAACGATCTCGTCGAACGATAGCGAGGCCCGTTCGGGGGCCTTCCGCGAGGCCATGCCGTGAACGCGCGCCACGATGTTCGCGGCGCGCCGGGTATCCACGACGATGTTCTCGATGGTGTTGCGGATTTCGACGACATCGGGATTGGGCCTGTTCAACCATCGCAGCCCGGCGGCGGCATTGGTGGCGATGGCGGCGAGCGGCTGGTTGACCTCGTGCGCGATCGATGCGGTGAGCTCGCCGAGCATCGAGACGCGCGCGGCATGCGCGAACTCGGCCTGCACCTGCTGCAGCTTCTGCTGGGCGCGAACACGCTGTGAGATGTCGATGGTGCCGACCAGGCTGACTTCGAGATCGTTGATGGGACCGACCCGGGCCGTCGTGAAGAGAACATCGACGACGCGGCCGTCCCACGTGACCATCCTGGTCTCTTCCTCGAAGTTCGTCTCGCCGCGATAACGGGATTCCATGGCTCGCCGGAACGTATCGGGGCGTTCCTTCCAGGTGTCGGCCATGGAACGTCCGATATAATCCTCGACGCCGCCTCCGAACATCTGGATGGCCCGTTCGTTGGCCTCCTGAAACGAGAGCGCGTCCATGCAGGTCCGCAAGAACTCGGGATGGCTGTCGAAATAAGCGCCGAGGTCCTTGACGCCCTCGGCGCGCAATTTCCGGAACAGCACGACCAGCCTGCTGGCATCGAGCTGCCGGAACGCGATCGGCATGCGGGTGAACAGATGGCGATAACGCAGCTCGCTCCGCTCCAGCTCGGTATGGGCTCTCTTCTGGGCGGTGATGTCCATCACTGCACCGACGAACTCGAACTGGCCCCGGCCGTTCGTCATTCCGCGGGCGACCACGCGGATGGTCCGGACCGTACCGTCCTCCAGCATCAACCGGTTTTCGTGAGAGAAGTCGCCCCTTTCATTCACCGCTCGGTCAATGGCCTCACGGACGGCGCTGACGTCGTCGGGATGGGTGCGCTTCAGGACCAGGTCGAGCGACGGGCGCGATGTCGGCACGAGATCGAAGATCCTGAACGTTTCATCCGACCAGAACAGCTCTCCAGTCGCGACGTTCCAGCCGAAGCTACCGGTCTGGCTGAGCTTCTGCGCTTCGGCGAGATAGACAGCCTGGTGGCCATGCTCGCCTGGCCGCCTGCTCAGACTGATCACCGCGAGGGAAATGGCGAGAGCGGCGGCAAGAACGATGGTGGCGGAATTGAATCCGAACAGCGAACAGGCCAATGACAACAGGCTGATGGCCACGCTCCCCCGGGCCCATAGTGAGGCGCGATCCTTCATGGCCCAGTCTGGAAGCAGGCGGCGCCACCATCGCTGGGGCTGTACGGGATTAGCGCCATCTAGGCGGTCGAGCGTCATACGAGAGGTCTATTGCGATGCCGAAGAGCGGTCTTCTTGGTTTCGCGAGCGCTTTGTCAAAACGCACGTAGCCGCGATCAGGCCCGATGCTTGCGGCCTTAGGCCATCTCCATGTGCAGGATCATCATCGGCGTGCCGTAGACTTCAGGCATTCCCGGCACCACATGGCCGACCGTCATCTCGGGCGTTACGGTCACGAGCTTCTCCGCCGTCGTGCCGGCGGTCACCTTCTCAAGTGGATTCATGGCGCAATCCCGCATCTGCTTCGGTCGTGGATGGAGTGGATGTCTCGGCCGGCCGCGGCTTGCGCCCGGTGAGCCAATTGCCGAGCCGGTCGAGATAGAGATAGACAACGGGCGTGGTGTAGAGCGTCAGGACCTGCGACAGCATCAGGCCGCCGACGATCGTATAGCCGAGCGGCTGGCGCAGCTCGGCGCCGGTGCCGGAGCCGATCATCAGCGGGACGCCGCCCAGCAGTGCCGCCATCGTCGTCATCAGGATCGGGCGGAAGCGCAGCGTGCAGGCCTGGTAGATCGCCTCTTCCGGGCTGAGCCCGTGCTGGCGCTCCACCTGGAGGGCGAAATCGACCAGCATGATGCCGTTCTTCTTGACGATGCCGATCAGCAGGATGATGCCGATGATGGCGATGACGCTGAGATCCATGTGGACAGCCAGCAGCAGCAGCAGCGCGCCGATGCCGGCCGACGGCAGCGTCGACAGGATTGTGATCGGATGGATCAGGCTCTCATAGAGCACGCCGAGGATGATGTAGATCACGATCAGCGCCGCGCCGATCAGGAGCGGCGTGCCTGACAGGGAAGACTGGAACGCCTGCGCATTGCCCTGGAACGTGGTCGATAGCGATGCGGGCTTGCCGGTGCTCTTCTCGATGTTCTGGATCGCCGTCACCGCATCGCCCAATGCGACGCCGGGCTTCAGGTTGAACGAGATCGTCACCGAGGGAAACAGGCTCTGGTGATTGATCAGGATCGGCGCGGGCTTGATGACGCTGTGAACCAGCGTGCTCAGGGGAACCTGCTGGCCGGTGGAGGAGTTCAGGTAGATGTCCTTGAGCGCTTCCGGCCCGTACTGGAAACGCGGATCGACCTCCATCACGACATGATACTGGTTCAGCGAGGTGAACATGGTGGAGACGATGCGCTGGCCGAACGCATCGTCGAGGGCGTTGTCGATCGTCGTGGGCAGGATGCCGAAGCTCGATGCGACCTCGCGATTGACGGTGACCTCCAGCCTGGGGCCGGCATTGGCCTGGTCGCTCGCGACATCGGTGATGAGGTCGAGCGCGCGGAGCTTCTCCAGGAAGATTGCCGACCAGTTGGTGAGCTCGTTGGAATCGGCATCCGTCAGCGTGTACTGATATTGCGTCTTCGACAGGCGCGCGCCGATGGTGATGTCCTGTGCGGCCTGCATGTAAAGCCTGATGCCCTGGATGTGGGCCAGCCGGGGTCCCAGCCGCTCGATCACCTGATCGGCGCTGGCCTTGCGCTCGGGCTTCGGCTTCAGGACGATGAAGATGCGTCCCTGGTTGAGCGTCGCGGTCGGGCCGCCCGGGCCGATATAGCTCGCCACCGACTGGACCGCCGGGTCCTTCGAGAGGATGTCGACGATCGCCTGCTGACGCTCCGACATGGCCGGGAACGAGATGTCCTGTGCGGCTTCGGTGATGCCGACGATCTGCCCGGTGTCCTGTTGCGGGAAGAAACCTTTCGGAATGATCACGTATAGATAGCCGGTCAGCGCGACGGTCGAGAGCATCACCAGCAGCGTCGCGAAGCGATGGCGCAGCACGATCCGCAGGCCGCTGGCATAGAGGGCAAGCAGCGCGTCGAAACCACGTTCGAAGACGAGATACAGTCGGCCGTGCTTCTTGCGCGAGTCGTCCTTCAGGAGCCGCGCACACATCATCGGCGTCAGCGTGAGCGAGATGACCAGCGACAGCAGCAGGGCGGCGGTGATCGTGATGGCGAACTCCTGGAACAGCTTTCCGACGTATCCGCCCATCAGGAATAGCGGGATGAACACCGCGATCAGCGACAGCGTAATGGAGACGATGGTGAAGCCGATTTCGCCGGACCCCTTGAGCGCGGCCTCCATCGGCGTCATGCCCTGCTCGAGATGGCGCACGATGTTCTCGATGACGACGACGGCATCGTCGACCACGAAGCCGACCGCGATCGACAGCGCCATCAGCGAGAGGTTGTCCAGGCTGTAGCCGAGCACGTAAAGCACCGCGAACGTGCCGACCAGCGACAGGGGAACCGTGATCGCCGGGATGATGGTGGCCCAGAAATTCCGCAGGAACAGGAATATGACCATCACGACGAGCGCGACCGTCAGCATCAGCGTGAATTGAACGTCGGAGACCGCGGCACGAATGGTGGCGGTCCGGTCGGCGGCAATCGTCACCTTGATCGCGGGCGGAACGGAGGCCTGCAGTTGCGGCAGCAGCTTCTTGATGCGGTCGACGGTCTGGATGACGTTGGCGCCGGGAACGCGCTGGACCGCCAGGATGATGGCGCGTTCCTTGCCGTACCAGCCGGCGAGGAGGTCGTTCTCGGGCCCCTCGATCGCCGTGCCGATGTCGCGGATACGTACCGGCGAGCCATTGCGATAGGCGATGATGAGGTCTTCATAGGCGGCGGGCTTGAGCAACTGATCGTTCGTATTCAGCGTATAGGTGACGCGCGGGCTGTTGAGCGTGCCCTTCGGCAAATCGACGTTGGCGCCGGCGATCACGCTGCGGACGTCTTCGAGGCCGATGCCGCGCGCGGCAAGCGCCTGTGGATCGACGCGAACACGGATCGCGGGCTTCTGCTGGCCGCCGATTCCGACGAGGCCCACGCCCTGCACCTGCGAAATCTTCGGCAACAGGATGTTTTCCGCATAGGCGTCGACAGTGGTCAGCGGCAGCGAGTCCGACGTCAGCGCGATCAGCATGATCGGCGTCTCCGCCGGATTCACCTTTCTGATCGTCGGCGGGTAGGGAATGTTCGGCGGCAGGAACGGGCTTGCGGCATTGATCGCGGCCAACACGTCCACCGCCGCGCTGTCCACCGTGCGCGACAGTTCGAACTGCACCGTGAGCTGGGCGACGCCGAGCGCGCTGGACGAGGTGAGCTGGGTGACGCCGGGGATCTGGCTGAGCTGCTGCTCGAGCGGCGTCGCCAGCGAAGAGGCGATCGTTCCCGGGTCGGCGCCGGGCAATTGCGCCGAGATCTGGATGGTCGGGTAGTTGACGTTCGGCAATGCGCCGACCGGCAGGAGCGGATAGGCCGCAAGGCCGCACAGCAGCAAACCCGCCATCAGCAGGGCGGTCGCGATCGGCCGCAGGATGAAGGGTGCGGAGATGTTCATGGGATGGCATCCTGCACGGCGCTCTGCAGGTCGGCTTCACGCGCGGCCTTGCCGTGCAGCTCGCGAACGTGGCTGCCTTCCGTGAGCCGGTACTGGCCGTCGATCACGACGACGTCGCCTGATTTCAGTCCCTGGTCGATCAGAGCCTGGCCGTCGCTGATCTGTACGATGTGAACGGGACGCAGGGCGGCCGTCTGGCCGTCGGTCACGACATAGACATAGCTGCCGTTCGGTCCCTGCTGCACGGCCGAGCCGGCGACAGTAATCGCATCCTTCTGGATCTCGAGCAGCAGGCGCGCGTTCACCAGCTGGCCCGGCCACAGCCGGTGCTCATGGTTCGGGAACACGGCCTTCAGCTGCACGGTGCCGGTCGCTCCCGCGATTTCGTTGTTGACCAGCAGCAGCGTGCCCTCGTCGAGCTTCATCTTGTTGTCCTGGCTGTAGGCGATGACCTTCAGTGCGCCCTTTGCAGCGTGCTCCTGGATCACGGGCAGGTCCGCCTGCGGCAGGGTGAACAGCAGCGAGATCGGCTCGATCTGGGTGACGACGACGAGACCGTTGGGATCGGTCGGATGAATGACGTTGCCGACATCGATCTGGCGGACGCCGGTGATGCCGGGAACGGCGGACGTCAGGCGCGTATAGCTGAGCTGGACGTTGGCCTCGTCGATCTGGGCCTGGTCCGCCTTCACGGCGGCCTTGAGCTG
Organism: Bradyrhizobium sp. A5; assembly: GCF_042076515.1. Classification (NCBI taxonomy): domain Bacteria; kingdom Pseudomonadati; phylum Pseudomonadota; class Alphaproteobacteria; order Hyphomicrobiales; family Nitrobacteraceae; genus Bradyrhizobium; species Bradyrhizobium sp. A5. The sequence continues at coordinate 1,363,425 of NZ_CP148990.1, forward strand.
TGCCACCTGCGCCGTCTGCGTCTCGATGAGTTGCGGGGTCGCGTAGCCCTTGTCGCCGAGCTGGTTGTAGCGGGAGAGATTGGCTTCGGCATTGGTGAGCTGCGCCTGGTCCCTGTCGCGATTGGCCGTGAGCTGTTCGATTTGGGCCTCGTAAGGACGCGGATCGATCTGCGCGAGAAGGTCGCCGGCCTTGACGGTCTGTCCCTCCGTGAAGGCGATACTGACGATCTGTCCCTGAATCTGGCTGCGCACGACGTCGGTGTTGTAGGCAATCACCGTGCCGATGCCGCGCAGATAGATCGGAACGTCCTTGCCGGTGACGCTGGCGGCGACCACCGGCACGGCGGCGGGCACGGGCGCGGCTGCCACGGCCGGTTTTCGGTCCGTGCCGAAGAACCAGAGGCCTGCGCAGGCCAGGATCGCGGCGAGAGTAACGAGCGCAATGGTGAGGTTCCGTTTCACGGTGATGATCCTTGTGATCTCAGGGATTGCCGGAGCCGTCGATCGAAGGCGTGCCGACTGTGGAGCTGGGGCCTGGCACCGGTACGGTCGGACTGATACCGGCGCCGCCGATCTCGGTTGAGCCCAGCGGAATTCCGACGCGACCGACCGTCGATGTCGAAGGTATGGACGAGATCGCTGCGGTGCTGCCGGCGCAATTGGTCGATGAAGTGCCGGATAGCCCGCCGCCGTCGAACAATGCTCCGGACGATGAGGAATTGCTTGATCCGACGCAGCCCGTCGCGCTTTGCATGGGATTGATCGGCGAGATGCCGGGCGGCGTCGTGATCTCGGTGGACCCCAGCGGAATGCCTACGGGCCGGGTGGATTGCGGGTTGAGCGGCGAGGTCACAAGCATACCGGTGGGAGGCTGCAGTCCCGGCATCGTCGTTTGAGCAAAGGCCGCGCCAGAGATCAGCAGCAGGATGCCGGCCGAAAGCATCGCGCCGAGATGTATCGAGAATACCCCGCGCGATCCGACGCGACGTGCGCCGTCGTTGTCCGCTGAATGCTGTTTTCGCATGGTGAAGGCCTCCGCCTGACTGCATCGACATTAAAAAGGTGCGCGAGCGCGGGTATTTCCAGAACGCACGTCCTGCTCCCGGGCTGCACGACGACGTTGACACGTCGCCTCGTCTGGCCCCGAAGCTGCTTGCGCTATCTCAGGACAGCCCGCGCGTGTGCGATCTCGCGGCTGCATGCGGCGATGTCGCCGGTCCGATCGGCCGTGCGCGCGCGATCGAGCGAATCGAGCGCGTCGGTGAAGTCGATGCCGTTGTTGCCTTCCGCCTTCGCGAGCGAGCGAGGTGTCGGCTGATGGTTGCGCAATGCACTGAGGCGCTCCGGCTTCCAGCCGTGGGAGCCCGCGTCCTTCTCGATGGCGAGATCCAGCTGGGCCTGGGTTTGCGCGATGCCATCCGCGCAGGTGCCGGCATGGGCCGGCACCGTTGCGCATAGCAGGATGAAGACGGCGATCCGGCATTTCGCGGCGGAGGTCATTGGTCAATCCTATGCTTGGAGTTCGAGTGAGATCAGGAACGTTGTCGTGAATGACAGGGCACGCATGGATCGTCTTTCGCGTATGAACGCCGGCCGTTCACGGTTGCGAGAGATCATTGTCACGAATGTCAGTGTGCATGACGTGGGCCTCCGCCTAAGATGCGCCTTCGGCCGAGCCGGATGCGAAGGATGTGTGAGTGGCGATGGCTCCGGCGTGCGAAGTGGCAAGGACAGTTGTTTGCGGAAATACGGGGGCAAGCCTCGAAACTAGTGTCGCGTCATTCCAACCCGGAGTGATCCCGACATGAAACACCTCAACGCAGGCCTCGCCTTCGCCGCCGCTCTCTCCTTGTTATCGACCGCCGCTCCCGCGAGCGCAGAGCCCCTGAAGAACATTGTCCTGGTGCACGGCGCCTGGGTGGATGGGTCCGGCTGGAAGCCGGTCTACGAGATCCTGACCAAGGAAGGTTTTCGCGTCACCATGGTGCAGGAGCCCGAGACTTCGTTCGCCGACGACGTCACGGCGACTAAGCGCATTCTCGATCTTCAGGACGGTCCGACGCTTCTCGTCGGCCATAGCTACGGCGGCTCAATCATTACCGAGGCCGGCGTTCATCCCAACGTCGTCGGCCTCGTCTACGTCGCCGCGCACGCGCCCGACGTCGGCGAGGACGAATCGGCGCTGGGCAAGAAGACGCCGAGCGTGCTCGGAAAGACCGAGGGGGTCATCAAGGTGACGCCCGACAAGTTCACCTATCTCGATCCCGTGCAATTCCCGAAACTGTTCGCGCCGGATCTGCCGCGTGAGCGGGCCGAGTTCGTCGCGCGGTCGCAGGTCCCGGCCGCGACCCAGGTGTTCAGCACGCCCTTGACGGCGGCGGCGTGGAAAACCAAGCCGAGCTGGGGAATCGTCGCCGGCAACGACCAGATCATCAATCCGGACCTGGAGCGCTGGTACTACGAGCGCGCCAAGAGCCAGACCACCGTGATCCCGGGCGCCAGCCACTCGGTCTACGAGTCCCGTCCGAAGGAAGTGGCGGCGGTCATCACCCGCGCCGCGCGCAGTATCCAGCAGCCGGTCACGCGCTGACGATCGTTTTCGCCGGCCCTGACGCACGGCCGGCAGAAGGAAGGACGGCGGGAGTGACAGCACTCCCGCCGGCCCGACGGTCAATCCGGAGAATTCCCATGAACGTCACCGAGACGACCAGCGCCGCTCTGGGGCGGGCCAAGGCCGGAAACGGGACAGAAGTCATGACGAGCTGGCAGAACAACCGCGCCGCGCGTGATGCCCGCATTGCGGCTGGAGCTGTCCTCGCCCGCGGCAAGTTGGTCGAAGCACAGGACGTCACGCGCCTGCTGGAGGCCGTGATCCGGCCGGGCGACCGGGTTTGCCTGGAGGGCGACAACCAGAAGCAGGCGGATCTGTTGAGCCGCGCGCTGCTTGCGGTAGATCTGTCCAGGGTCAACGACCTGCACATGGTGCAGTCGGGCGTCGTTCTGCCCGAACATCTGGACCTGTTCGATCGCGGCGTCGCCAAGCGGCTCGACTACGCCTATTCCGGCCCGCAATCGGCGCGCATCGCGCGCATGCTGTTCGGTGGCAAGATCGAGCTGGGCGCAGTTCATACCTATCTCGAGCTGTTTGCCCGCTACTTCATCGATCTCACGCCGCAGGTCGCACTGATCGCCGCCGTCAGTGCCGACCGCGAGGGGAATCTCTACACCGGCCCGAACACCGAGGACACGCCGACCGTGGTCGAGGCGACGGCGTTCAAGGACGGCGTCGTGATCGCACAGGTCAACGAGATCGTCGAGACCGTTCCGCGGGTCGATATCCCGGCGGATCGCGTCCACTTCATCGTCAAGGCCGACAAGCCGTTCTTCGTCGAGCCGTTGTTCACGCGCGACCCGGCCGCGATCACGGAAGGCCAGATCCTCACCGCGATGCTGGCGATCAAGGGTGTCTATGCACCCTATGGCGTGCAGCGGCTCAATCACGGCATAGGCTTCAGCACGGCCGCGATCGAGCTCCTGTTGCCGACATTTGGCGAGAAGCTGGGGCTGAAAGGCAGGATCGCGACGCACTTCGCGTTGAATCCGCATCCCGCGCTCATTCCCGCGATCGAGTCCGGCTGGGTGCGGCAGATCCATTCGTTCGGATCGGAGGTTGGCATGGATGACTACATCCGAGCGCGATCCGACATTTACTTCACCGGTCCCGACGGCTCGTTGCGCTCCAACCGCGCTTTCTGTCAGACCGCCGGGCTCTATGCCTGCGATATGTTCATCGGCTCGACGTTGCAGATCGATCTGCAGGGAAATTCGTCAACCATCACCACCTCGCGCATTGCAGGTTTTGGCGGCGCCCCGAACATGGGGGCGGATGCCCGCGGGCGGCGTCATCCGAGCGAGCCTTGGCTGAAGGCTGGAGCGGAGGCCGATCCCGACGGCTCGGCACTGATGCGCCGTGGCCGTAAGCTGGTCGTGCAGATCGGCGAGACGTTCGGAGATAAGAACGTGCCGCTGTTCGTCGAAAGGCTCGATGCGATCGAGCTCGCCGAGAAGCTGAAGCTCGATCTTGCGCCGGTCATGATCTACGGCGACGACGTCACGCACGTCGTCACCGAGGAGGGCGTGGCCAACCTGTTGCTCTGCCGCACCGCGCAGGAGCGCGAACAGGCCATCCGCGGCGTTGCCGGCTACACCGACGTCGGCCGTCGGCGGGACCACGGCATGGTCTCACGCCTGCGCGAGCGCGGCGTAATCCGCAGGCCGGAAGATCTCGGCATCAATCCGCTTGATGCGGATCGCAGCCTGCTGGCGGCGCGCTCGATCAAGGATCTGGTGCGTTGGTCCGGCGGCTTGTACGCACCCCCGTCGAAATTCCGGAACTGGTGAGGACGCGCCATGGAAGATATCAGCTTTCGACATCCGGCTCGCGCTCGCGCGCGTGGTACCAGGCGAAGCGCGATAGTCGGTGTGGTGGCCTCGGGCAATCTGGAAGTGCTGGTGGAGCGCGTCCTGCCGGATGCGGAGTGCGCCGTCGACATCAAGACCGCGGCCATCGGCTTCGGCGAGGTCTGGAGTGCCGTGATCGGCGATTTCGTCGAGCGCTATTCGCCTGGCGGGCTCAGATTCTCGATCAACGACGGCGGTGCGCGTCCCGATACGGTTTCGCTGCGGCTCGCCCAGGCGGTGCGATTGATCTCGGAGGCCGGCCAATGACCGCTCCGCTCAAGGACATCACCCCGGCCGAACGGGCCCGCAGTACGAGCTTCTACGAGGCGTCGGCCCGTGCGCGGCTGGAGCTGCTGCTCGATGCCGGCAGCTTCGTCGAGTTGATCGGGCCGGAGCAGCGCGAGGTCAGTCCTCACTTGAAGATATTCGATCTTCCCGAGCAGTTCGACGACGGCATCGTCGTCGGTCACGGCCGCTTCGACGGCTCATCGGTGTTCGTCGCCGCGCAGGAGGGCCGCTTCATGGGCGGCGCCTTCGGCGAGGTGCACGGCGCCAAGCTGACGGGGTTGCTCCGTGCGGCGCGCCAGATCGGCTCGATCCCCGTCCTGATCCTGTTCGACACCGGCGGCGTGCGGTTGCAGGAGGCAAATGCCGGCGAGCTTGCCATCGCCGAGATCATGCGCGCGGTGATGGAGGCGCGTACCGCCGGCGTGAAGGTCATCGGTCTGATCGGCGGCAGGTCCGGATGCTATGGCGGCGGCGGCCTGATCGCGGGCTGTTGCTCCGCGCTCGCCGTCTCGGAGCAGGGACGCATCGCGGTGTCGGGCCCCGAGGTCATCGAGACCAATCGCGGCGTCGAAGAGTTCGACTCGCGCGACCGCGCCTTGGTCTGGCGCACCATGGGCGGCAAGCACCGCCGCCTGCTCGGCGCAGCCGATGTCTTTGCCGACGATAATGTGCAGGATTTTCGCGAGGCCGCGTTGGAGCTGCTCGGCCTCGCCGGACCTTTCGGTCTCGACAAGCTGAAGGCCGAGCAGGAGCGGCTTGCCGGCCAACTCAGCCACTTCGGCGCCTGCGCGGATGCTGTCGACGTCTGGACGGCGGAAGGCGTCGCCGACGCTCAAGCCGTTCCCGAGTTGCCGACCGACCAGTTCATTGCCCTTGCCAACCAGATCGGGAGGACCAGCCGTGACGCTCGATGATATCATCGCCTCGCTCTTTCCCGACGGCCATGAGGTGGGCAACGACAGGGGCGTCATCCTCGGCTCGGCGCCGCTGCGATCCGGCGGCCGGATGCTCGTGCTCGGCGTTGCAGACCGGACCGCGCTTGGCGTCGACGAGGCGATCAAATTGTCCGGCCATGTCCTGGAGTCGATCGGCCGGGACTCCGGGCCGATCCTGGTGCTCGTCGACAGCGACAGCCAGCGCATGAGCAAGCGCGACGAGCTGCTCGGGCTGAATGAATTCCTCGCGCATCTGGCGAAGGTGCTGATCCACGCGGACATCAACGGCCGGCCGACCATCGGCCTTCTCTACGGCCACTCGGCTGCGGGCGCGCTGCTTGCGACGGGCCTTGCAACACGCGTGCTGGTCGGATTGCCCGGGGCCGATCCCGCGGTGATGGACCTGCCGTCGATGGCAAAGGTCACCAAGCTTTCGATGGAGGCACTCCAGGAGAAGGCGAAGTCGACGCCGGTGTTTGCGCCGGGCCTGTCCAATCTCGCGCAGATGGGCGCCGTTCACATGACATGGAGCAATGCCACCTCGCTCGCCGACCAGTTGGCGGCGTTGCTCGCTGATATGCCGGCCGCGCAGGACCGGCGGGATGCGCTCGGCAAGGAGCGTGGCGGCCGGCTGAAGGCCGCCGAGATCGCGGAGCGTGTTCGTGACCTGGCCCTGCAAGCACGGTGAACGTCCGCCGGGTCGTCACGACCTCGTCTTCGTGAGTCCCGCGGGGTGGCGCGCGATGTTGGACGCGCGCGACGATCTCGCGGCCGAGACCCTTCTCGCGCACTGGCCCAAAATGCGATGGCCGACGATCAGGCGGCGCGCCTTGCCTGGCGAGGCAACCGGACTCGCCTTGGGCCTGCCCTTGCCACCCTCTGCCGGAAAGAGACGGATTTCCCTGCTGGTTGATGTCGGCCACGTCGCCTCCATCGCGAGGCCGCCGCTACTGCGGCAGGCGCGGGCTTACGCGCCGCTTAACTGGTGGTCGACGCTCGACCGACTCGATGCGTTGGCGCTTCGCCATGCGGTGAACGCGCGCGTGTTCGGCAGCCTCGCCTGGCAGTCGTTGACCGGGCTCGACTACGTCACCAACCGCTCCGATCTCGATGTCCTGTTCGAGTTTCAAGGCGAAACCGACATCGATCGTCTCGTAGCCGATGTCGCCGCGATCGAGGCCGATGCGCCGATGCGGATTGATGGCGAGCTGATGGGCGCCGACAGCGATGCGGTGAACTGGCGCGAAGTCCACGGCGGCGCGAGCGAGCTTCTGGTCAAGAGCATCGAGCGCGTGGCCCTGCTCGGCAGGCATCAATTCATCTCGGGAGCTATGGGATCATGATCACCACGGCCGCAAGAGGCGTGGAACGGCCGGTTCTGCGCCGGGCGCAGATCGCGCCCGATGTCTCAGCCATCGGCGCCGTCGCCGCGGATTGCCTCGTCCGGGAGCTGGAAACCTGGCCGAAGCCGGGGCTCGTCAGTCATGTCGACAATGGCAGTCACGACGACATGGACGCGGCCACGTTTCGTCGCAGCGCCACGGCCATCAGGCCGTATCTGCAAGGCCTGGCCGATGCGGGTGCGCTCGGCTTCGGCATGGGTCGGCTGCGGATCATCGGCCTTGAGGCGGAGCGCGCCATGCTCGCGGCGACGTCGGGGGTCAACACCCACCGTGGCGCGATCTTCGGGCTCGGCCTGCTGTGCGCGGCGGCCGGTGCGAAAGCCGGCGGCCTGGTCGATCCCGCGCTCCCGCTCGGCGATGTCGTGGCGCGCCTGTGGGGCAACAGCATCCTCGACGGTCCGGTGCTGCTGCACAGCCATGGCAGCGCGGCGCGCCGCCGGTTTCGCGCGGGCGGTGCGCGGATCGAGGCCGCGAACGGATTTCCCAGCATCTACGGAATCGGCTTGCCGGCCTTGCGGAGGACGGCGCCTGTCGTGCCGGAGGATATGGAAGCCGCCCGGGTCGAGGCGTGCTTTGCCCTGATCGCATCCGTCGAAGACACCAACCTCCTGCATCGCGGCGGGCTCGAGGGCCTTCGCTTCGCACATGACGCGGCACAAGGCTTCATTGATGCCGGCGGCGTCCGTGCGCCCGGCTGGCGTGCGCGGGCGCAATCGATCCACGACAGCTTCGTCGCCCGCCGTCTCAGCCCGGGTGGATCGGCCGACCTGCTTGCCATGACGCTGTTTGTCGACGCCCATGAAAGGCCAGGCTGATGATGTCCAATGCAATCATGATGGCGCTGGTGCCGGTCTTCTTCGTCCTGCTGTTGGGATACGCCGCCGGCAAGTTTCATGTCGTCGACAATCTCCATGTCGACGCTCTCAACGCACTGGTGATGGATTTTGCGCTGCCGGCCTCGCTTTTCGCGGCGACCGCCTCGGCGCCGCGCCGTGAGATGATCGAGCAGGTGCCGCTCTTCCTGGTGCTCGGCGTGACGATGCTGCTGCTCTATCTCGTCTGGTATCTTGCCGCGCGCCGGTTCTTCAAGGTTTCCCGGTCGGAGGCGTCGCTGCAGGCGTTGACGATCGGCTTTCCGAATCTCGCGGGCGTAGGTCTTCCGATCATGACGTCCGTGGTGGGGCCAGCCGGCACCGTCCCGGTTGCCGTCGCATTGGCGGCTGGCTCGATCCTCATCAGTCCGCTGACCCTGATCATGGCGGAGATGGGCGCCGCCAAGGCTCGCGGCGAGGGAATGGCGACGCGGCAGGTCCTGACGGCAGTCCGGCGTGCGATCACCAAGCCGGTGGTGCTCGCGCCCGCGCTTGGCATTGTGTTCTCGTTGTCGGATGTGAGTCTCGACGCCCTGGCCCATGCGAGCCTCGCGCTGATCGGAAGTTCGGCTGCCGGCGTCGCCTTGTTCCTCACCGGAGCCATTCTGTCGGCGCAATCGTTTCGTCTGGATTGGAAGATCACCGCTGCAACGGTGGCCTCGGACATCGTCCGCCCGCTGTTGGCCGTTGCGGTCATTCGCGTCGTTCCGATCGCGCAGGATGCCGCGAAGACGGCCATTCTGCTCGCCGCCGTTCCCTCGGGCTTCTTCGGAATTCTGTTCGCGGTCAACTACGGGCTGGATTCTGCAAGGGCGGGGTCGATGGTCATCGCCAGCACCGCATTCAGCGTCGTGACCCTGGCGGTTGTGATCGCAATGTTCTTTCCTCAATAGGCCGCCACCATGACGCTCGCGATCCTCTGCCCGGGTCAAGGAGGCCAGCATCGGGACATGTTCGCCCTCACGGGCAACGCGCCGGAAGCCGCGTACCTGTTTACGCATGCGGCGATGTTGCTCGGTGGCAGGGATCCGCGCGATTTCGTCCGCCACGAGCCCGATGAGGCCCTGCACCGCAACCGTGCCGGCCAGATTCTCTGCACCTTGCAGCCGCTCGCCGCGGCGTGCGCGCTTGCGGATGTCATTCCGCGTGGCGTCATCATTGCCGGCTATAGTGTCGGCGAAGTTGCGGCCTGGGGTGTCGGTGGCGTGTTCGATGCGACAGCGACGCTCGATCTCGTGGCGCGCCGCGCAGAGGCCATGGATGCGGCCACGCGCGCCGGCGACGGGTTGATCTTCGTCCGCGGTCCTTCGCCAGACGAGGTCGGCCGCCTTTGCGAGCGTCACGGCGCAGCGATCGCTATCGTCAATCCCGGCGATGCCTTCGTCATCGGCGGCGGCCGAGAGGCGCTGAGCGGAATTGCCGCAGACGCGCGGGCGCTGCACGGCGCAAGGATCGTCGCGTTGCCGGTCGAGGTTGCCTCCCACACCAAACGGCTCGCCGCGGCGTCTGCTGGATTTCGTGAGACCTTGCGCCTGGTACCGGCGGTATTCCCGCCGAGGACCGGTGCGCGCATTCTGAGCGGAATAGATGCCGCTCCGGTCGTCTCGCTCGAGAGCGGTCTGGACAAACTTGCCGCGCAGATCTCGCAAACCGTGCAATGGGCGGATTGCCTGCAAGCCTGCGTCGAAGCGGGCGCGACGGGGTTTCTCGAGCTGGGGCCGGGACATGCGCTCAGCAGAATGGTTGCGGAGATCGAGCCCGGGCTTCCGGCTCGCTCGCTGGACGATTTCAGGAGTCTTCAGGGCGTCCGCGCCTGGGCTGCCCGTCACCTCGGCGCCTAGCGCCGGCAAGTTCTGAAGCAACGATAGCGTTGATCGCGCTGCGCGGTGAAAAAAGGGGCCGTCCTTTGGGGGAGGACGGCCCCAAAATGCTCGTATGCCCAGGGAGGAGGAGGCTCGAGCCGTGACTTGGGGGTCTCACTTGGGGGTCTCAGTCACCTAACATCCACAACATCGCCGATCGCGCGGCCAGAGTATTTCACGAACCCCCTCTATTTCCCATTTCGCATGATTCACGAGACGTCCGCGGGCCGCACGCTCATCCGGTCGGGGCTTGCTCGTCCAACTCAGGGCAGGCGCGGCGAAGCGTCGACGCCGGGTGTGAGTCCGGGTGCGATCCTGTCTGCCGGCGGAACCGCGGGCTCGCGTGAATAGGGAACCGCTTCCACCTCGGGGCGCTGCTGGGATGTTGCCTGCAGGCAGTTCGCACGCGGCGGTTGGCCTGCGCCGAACAGATCGGCGACGGGATCGATGAAGTTCGCGCGGAACTGGCCGAACGAGCTCTGGTGATCGCCCGCAGAGGGCTGCCGGATCGTGACAGTTGCCGTCATGCCGGAGACCAGCGGCACATCCGGCGGCACCGTGTCGATGGCGACGCGAACCGGCACGCGCTGCGCAAGTCGTACCCAGGTGTAGATCGGATCGACATTGGGTAAGCCCTGCGTGCCCGCGGCGGCGTTCGACACGCTGATGCCGCGCGTCACGGTCTTGACATGCCCGAGAATCGGCTTCGCGTAACCGACCAGTTGCGCCTCGGCGCGATCGCCGACGCAGACGCGGGCCATCTTGGTTTCCTCGAAATAGCCGTCGATCCAGAAACTGTTGGAGTCGAGGATCGAAATATTGCTGACGCCGGTGACGGCATAGTCTCCTGCGCGCAGCAGAAGATTGGTGACGTAGCCATCGACGGGACTGGTCACGCTGGTTCGTTTCAGGTTCAGTTCCGCCTGTGCAAGCTGGTGCGCTGCCGCCTCGTAGGCGGCCTTCGCTTGCGCCGCGTTGCCTGCAAAGATCTGCTGCTCTTCGGGTGTCGTCGCGAGATTGGACAGATGCTTGCGCCGGTCGAATTCGGCCTGCTTCACCTCGAGGTCCGCGGCCCGCTGGTCGAGGAGCGCCTTGCCGACGCGGACGGCCACCTCGAAGTCGAAGGGGTCGATGACATAGAGGACGTCGCCCTTGTGGACGAACTGGTTGTCGGCCACCCGCAGCTCTACGATCTTGCCCGGAATTTGCGGCGCGACGCTGGCGACCTGGACGCGCACACTGCCGTTCCGCGTCCAGGGCGCGGTGACGTAGTGCTGCCATGTCGCAACCGAGATCAAGACGGCAACCAGTGCGATGCCGAGGGTCGCCAGATGCTTGCCGGCACGGAGCATGAGCCGGCCGGCTGCCTGGTGCAGCGTCCTTGTGGGCGGCATCACCTGTGCCGGAGATCTGGCGCCGTCCGGCGCGCGATCGCTGGTGTCGCGTGCCACGGTGTCCGTTAGGTTTGAACCATCCATGATATCTGCGGCATCGACCGGTGCCTGGGCAGGCGGTTCGGCATGAAGCGGGGCGACATTGCGGGGCAGGGTAGCTTCCATGACTCTTCTCCCTAGAAGAACAGTGCGAGCATGCCGAACATCGCCACGTAGAGGCAGAGTTCGGCCAGCGACGGGTTGCTGAAGGCTTTCGCGAAGCCGACGAAGCGCAGCAGCGGACGGAGCATCAGGAACGCGAGCAGCGCGATGGCCGCATAGGAGACGATGGGGGCGATGAGCACGCCGCCGATGATGAGCTCCCGATAAGTGTTCGTCATGGCCGCTTCCCTTGGCTGAGATCGGTCGGGGATTGTGACGGTGCGAACGCCGCGCTTGCCGCAACAAGGGCCGCTATCGCCGCACTGGCCGACATGTTGCTTCGCGCGGCCGCATGGCGCAGCGCCTCGGCCGCAGCGAGGATCGCGCCGCTGTTCTGCCGGGCGAGGGCCTCACGCGCGGCCTGCGCCGCTTCGGCGAGCGGACCCCGTCCCGCCAGGTCCAGTTCGGCGCAGCAACGCCGCAGGGCTTCGGCCTGGTCGAAACAGCGCATCGCTTCGTCGGCGATCTGATCGTTGATTGCGGAGGGACCGCTTGCGGTCAAAATCTGCTCGATCCGCGCGGCGTCGCGAAAGGCGGCTTCCTCCGGCGCGAAATGACGGGCTCGCCCGCCGTCGGGGTGGCTCAGCTCGCGCCGGGCCTCTCCCAGCAGCAGCCGAACGCGCCGGTCGCCCGACAAGGGTGGCAGCAGAATCTGGACCGCGAAGACGAGCGTGGACGACAGGCAGACAAACAGGCTCGTCACGAGAAACACTTCGGGGTCGTAGCTCTGCGGATTGGTCGGCGCGAGCACGGCGAGGGTGAACACCAGCACGAGGCGGCTGAGGGAAGACAGCATCGGGTTCGGCAGCGAGATCAGCAGCGCGAGACCGATGACGACAGGCGCAAGGCCGATCGCCAGCAACTGAAATTCGGACACACCGTTGAAGACGAGGTATTTCAGGATACCGCCCAGCGCGCAGGCGATCGGCGACGCCATTATCGCCACCATCGTGAAGCTGCGAGGTGAGGGCGACGTCGAGCCGAGGCCGATGATCACCGCGACGAGCGCGAGGCAGAGCTCGGTGGTCGGCCAGCCCGTCAGCGCGAAGAAGATGGCAATCAGCGTGAACGAGATCCCGGCCCGTGCGCCGGTTTCGGCGGCGATGCGGCGCGAGCGATAGAGCGGCGCACTCCATGCGCGATACGGGCGCGTCCCTTCACGCAGCGCATCGAGGCTGCTGCGCACCTGCGCGTTCTTTCGGCTGATTTCGGTCCGGACCCAGGACCGGGACATCGCGGTCAGCCCGGCCGCATCCGGGGCCGAGGCGGATTTAGCGGAGAGCGCTGCGAGCATGCGGCCGAGAGACAACGCGCTGACGAGATCGACCAGTGCGGAACGCGCGGCCGCCGTTCTTGCGGTGCCGATGCTCGATTCCGTCGTGAGGCTGGCGATCTCCGGACGCACGGCCGCGATATCATGCAACAGGCTCGCCGCAGCGGCTGCGGATGGAGACTGGCCGCGCTCGGCACCTTGCGCGAATTCGGCGACCCGGCGATGCAGTGTCTCGATACGGCTCGCCAAAACGGGATGATAGTCCGGCGCGGCCAAGACCTCATTGACGAGCGCCACCGCAAGCACCCCGATGCCGATAGCCGCCCCACGCGCGACGCCGGTCGGGAACACCTGCAGCGGCGTGTCGATCTGCTCGACCGCGATCAGGGCGACCGTGATGCAGCAGAGTGCTGCCGCATAGGCGCGATTGCCGTCCAGCATGCCGGCCATATAGGCGCAAAGCCCGACCCAGATGCCCAGCACCGCCAGCAGAAGGCCGCCGGTCTGGGAAAACATCCCGGCGATCGCAATCGAGCCGATGACGCCGATGGCAGTTGCGAGCAGCCGGTAGCCGGCCTTTTCCATGCCCTGGCCGCGTGTCGGCAGCGCCAGGATGGCTACGGTCAATGCCGCCGATGACGGGGATTCGAGCTCGAGCCAAAAGCTCACATAGAGGGCGAGCAGCATCGCCAGCCATATCCGCAGTGCGAAGGCCCAGGAGCTCGCCGGAAGGCCCGCAAGGAGCAGCGGGCGCGGCGCCGCAGCACTGGTGGCGTTCACTGGCATGGTGCTTCATCCGTCCCCGGCAGAGCATGCGGCTCGGCCTACCTCGCGAAATCTGCGTCGAATATGAGGCTTGCCGGGCTTGCCGGTATTTCCGCTCCGTCAACCAGGTTGTCGGAACGCACGTCGGGATCGGGTTGAAAGGCCGTCCTGCGGACTACGGCGTTTGGCCTGCCAGCGCCTCTTCGAGGCAGCGGATGATCTCGTCACCGCTGGAGGGCTTGCCGAGATAGCAATGCGCGCCTGCGGCCATGACGCGCCGGCGCACGGTTTCGCTCGGAAACGCCGTCATGAAGATGATCGGAATATGGCGGCCCGCGGCAACCAGTCGGGCCTGCATCTCATCGCCGGTGATGACCGGCATCTGGATGTCGGCGATCATGCATGCGGGATCGTCTCCCGGCGCCTGCCGCAGGAAATCCTCACCGGATTCGTAGGCCTGGGCCTCGTAGCCGGCCGAACGCACGAGGCTCGCCAGCGACGCGCGAACGCCTTCGTCGTCGTCCACGATCGCAATCACCGGGGTCTTGGCCATGGTCGCACATTCCTGACCGCGGTGTTCCGCAAGGAGAGCATCTCCCTTTGCGCGGCCGATGGCGCCCTTATGCACCCTGGGCAGTCCTGCCGGAATTATACTCAGGTTTGGTCCGTAGTCCTGCGGGTCTGGGAAACGCCGAGCGCCTCGGCCTTGCGAACGAGGTCGGCGAACGACCGGACCCCCATCTTGCGCATGACGTTCCCGCGGTGGATCTTGACCGTGATCTCGCTGAGGCCGATCAGGGCGGCGACCTGCTTGTTCATCAGGCCGGCGGTGACATGGCCCATCACCTCGCGCTCACGCGCCGTCAGCGTCTCATACTGGGCGCGGATATCGTCCCTGGTCGCCGCTTCGGTACGGTGCTGCGCATCGCGCTCGAGTGCCGCCGTCACCGCATCGAGCATGTCCTGGTCGCGAAACGGTTTTGCGAGGAAATCGACCGCGCCCGCCTTCATGGCACGCACGGACATCGGAATGTCGCCATGGCCGGTCATGAAGATGATCGGATGGCTGATGCCCTGCCGGACCAGCTGGCTCTGCAGATCGAGCCCGCTCACGCCGGGCAGGCGGACGTCCAGCACGATGCACCCGGGGCCGTCGGGCAGCGCCCCGCCGAGCAGTTCGGCGGGCGACGCGAACAGGCGCGTCTCGAGGCCGACGGACCGGAACAGGCTGTCGAGCGAGGCGCGGATCCCTGCGTCGTCATCAACGATGATGACGACCGAGTTGAGGGATCGGGCAGGCGGTTGCGCTTGGTCTGGTCGTGTCATGGTCGGGCGTGTTCTTGGCTGTAGGGCAGTGTCAGGCGGAACGTGGCTCCCGCGCCCGGGGTGCTTTCGGCCGACAAGTGTCCGCCGTGAGCTTCCACCGTCGTTCGGCAGATCGCAAGTCCCATGCCCATTCCGCCGCGCTTCGTCGTGAAGAACGCATCGAACAGGCGCGGCATGTCCTCGGGCCGGATGCCGGGGCCGCTGTCCTGCACCGTGATGGCGAGTCTCTCGCCGTCGACGGCGCTGGCGCGCAGCGTGATGGTGCGGGAACCGCGCTGGTCCGACATGGCCTGGCCGGCATTGACCAGCAGGTTGACGAGCACCTGCTGAAGCTGGATCCGGTCACCGCGGATGGGCCTCAGGCCATGTTCGGTCTCGACGGTGAGCGCAACGTCGTCATTGGCCAGCTCCCGCGCGACCAGAAGGGCCGCTTCCTGGATGATCTCGGCGATATCGAGACTGTCCTGCTGGGCAGGCGCCTTCTTCAGGAAGGTGCGGACGCGGGCCACGACCTCGCTGGCCCGGCGGCCTTCCGCGACGACGTGAACGATCGTGGCCGCGACCTCCTTCAGATCGGGCACATCGCGCCGCAGCCAGCGCAGTCCGGCCTCGCCGCTGGTGACGATCGCCGCCAGCGGCTGGTTGACCTCGTGGGCAATCGAGGCGCTGAGCTCACCGAGGGTGGCGACCCGCGCGGCATGGGCGAGCTCCGCCTGCGCCGCGAGCAATGCATCCTGGGCCTGCTTGCGCTCGGTGATGTCGACGACGAAGGCGAGCACGTTGCGATCGCCGTCGGGTCCAGACGGAAAGGTGATCGTGAACAGCACCGGAACCTTGCGTCCGTCAAGCCTGACGAGCTCGGTCTCGCCCTCGTAGAACGGCTCGCCTTCTGCAAAGGCGATCAATGCGCCGAGGAAACTTCGGTCGTTCTCGGCAAGAAGCAGGTCCACGTTCTCGATAAGGGGCGAGGCGCCGTTTGCACCTGCCATCTTTTGCAGGGCCGGATTGACGTCGGTGATTCTGGCGAGCCGGCGGGCATGCCGGACGAAATCCGGATGTTGTGCCAGATGGTCGCGCAAGCCTGCTCCTGCGGTTTCCAGCGATTGCAGCGCGGTTCGGAGTTCGCTCCAGTCCTCTTCGATCACCCCGATCCGGCTTGCGTCGAACATGCGGCGGTATCGCTGCTCGCTCCGCACCAGCGCGCTGTGTGCGGCCACGCGATCGGTGACGTCGGTGTGCGTTTCAAGGACCCCGACGGGCTTGCCGAGACGGTCGTGCTGCAGGGCCCATCGGGCATCGACGGTGAGCGCGGCGCCGTCTTTCGTCCGCTGCTGCACGCGGCCTTCCCACCGGCCGGTGTCGAGCAGGTCGGTTTCGATGATTTCGCGCCGGTCCGGATATGTGGTTTGCAGCAGCTTGTCGGCGAGCTGCCCGAGCGCCTCGTCGGCCGACCAGCCATAGGCTTGCTCGGCCGTCTTGTTCCAGAAGGTGATTACGCCGCCGCGATTCCTGGCGAAAATCATGTCGTGCGAGAGGTTGAGCAGGCGCGCCTGCGCCGCGAGGTGCGTCGTTGCCGCGTGGTTTTGCAGCGCCAGCAGGGTCGTGATCCCGATCGCCGCCAGGCTCACCAGCGCGCGGAGGGCGGGCGAGGCGATGCTCTCCAGATCATGCGAGAGCAGATAGGCCGTTATCGTCAGGACGACGCAGCCGGCCGCTGCGACGATGATGTCGTTGCGCCGACTGGTCCTCGCCGCAAGCAGGATCGCCACGACGTAGAGAACCGCGACCGCGCCCTCGAGCGGCGTCAGCACGTCGACCAGGAAAACCGCGACGGCGAGGACAGTGGACCAGAACCGCAAACCGGCGCGGCTCATGGCTGAATCCGTGGTCGGATCATGAGTCGTCATCGTCGCTGGCAGTCGTTCTTCTCATATCGGCAGCGTTGATGCCGCGATTTGATCGCGTCCACAACATCTGGCGGCGTGATTTTCGTGCTCTCGTGGAAGACCTGCGCGCCACGCAACCCTGCCAATTCGCCGGCAGGCGGCATTCCCCGGAAAAACCGGCCAGCTTGCGTCATTCCACCGGCACATGCGTGCAAAAAGCGCGTCAACTTACCGCATGTACCGCCCGCCGCCGGTCCCGTCCGCACCGGCGACGCCGGCGAGGTCTCGCGGCGGCGTCCCCCCGGACGAACATGCTGCGATCATACCTAGGTATGACTCGGTTAACCCGAGAACCTATCGATGCACCCGCGCGTAGAATGGATCGCGCGGACCGCCGAACTACTCTGTTCCCATGACATTCGGACAAGCCAGTCAGGCGATGCCGGATCGAAAACAGGACAAGGAGATTCGACGATGTCGCTGCAGATGTCACGCTCACAGACGGTCAAGGATCATCGCGTTCACGCGATCGACTTCTCTGCGATCGATCGCGATCGGCTCGGGCTGTCGAAACTTCCCGACCGCTTCGGCGAAGACGGAACGACAATGTCCTTCGTCCATCTGGACGTGGCCCTGGCGGTCGAAACGCCTGCCGCGGACGTCGAACGATCCGCCGCTCGCGGACCTGGCTTCAGGGTCTCCGCAAAACTCCT
This sequence comes from Bradyrhizobium sp. A5, assembly GCF_042076515.1. Classification (NCBI taxonomy): domain Bacteria; kingdom Pseudomonadati; phylum Pseudomonadota; class Alphaproteobacteria; order Hyphomicrobiales; family Nitrobacteraceae; genus Bradyrhizobium; species Bradyrhizobium sp. A5. The sequence goes on from NZ_CP148990.1 coordinate 1,380,804, forward strand.
TGCGGAGGCGTCTCCCGGGAGCGAACGGGAGTTCGCGGGAGAACTCACCGATCCGGTCATGCGGCGCCTGTCGGATGCGCTGGCGGCGACCGAAGCCACGCACGATGACCATTCCGCTATCATGGCCGACGCGCTGCGGCTTGCGATCCTCGCCCGGACGTTCAGCCGGCAGGCACTTCGCGTCCCGGCCGAGCTTGACCCGGCTGACGGCGTTCGCGAGGAGGATGTTGGCCGGCCCGTGCGGTCGCTGCAGAACTGGCGCCTCAAGCGCGTGATGCAATATGTCGACAAGAACTTGACGGGCAAGATCACGCTTCAGGACATGGCCGCGGTCGCGGGCCTGAGCAGGATGCACTTCGCCGCACAGTTCCGCGCAGCCACCGGCGTCCGGCCGCACGAATACCTGCTGCGGCGACGGATCGAACGCGCCCAGGAGCTGCTCAAGCAGGCCGAACTCGCTCTGGTCGATATCGCCTTGACGGTAGGCTTCCAGACCCAGGCGCATTTCACCACGGTGTTCAAGCGCTTTGTCGGCGATACGCCGTATCAGTGGCGGAGCGCTCATCTTGCGCAATTCATGCCGCTGCCGCGCGTGGGAGCGGGGCCGTCATGAGCAATATTGGCATTCAGGCCCTGCTGCTCCCACTCGCGAGCCTTCATTTGATGCTCACGCATCATGAACTCATGGAGGCGATCGAGCTTGTTCGCGCGCTCGGCAATTCGTACCGCCTGGCTGCTTCGGAGCCGGGGAGCGGCCTTCTCTATGGACGCCTCGCCTTCAACTTCTGTCGCGGCGTTGTGATGTGGGTCGCGCGGCAGAGGAAGTGCGTCGCCGGCAAACCAAGTCCTGAGGCAAGCCGTGCCAAAGGGCGCTGCCCAACGGTCGCGATGCGATACTGCTCAAATAGTGCAGTCAGTGAATGTCTGCAGCGGTGGTGATGGAGGTTGCCCTGATCGGGCTCATCACGACCATGTGCCCCCCAGTTCCGCCACCCGCTCCAACCCTCCCTACCGAAATTCGGAAATATCGTATGCCTCGCCCGATCTCGGCTTATCCTTGAGCGGGCGATCTCATGTCGTCTTGTTCGCGAGCCGGGCTTGCGGTGGACGCGGCAGCGTCGGCATGAGAGGTGTGGACCGGGCGGGTAGTCCCCGTGAGCTCGCGGCCGCGTGCGGACGAGCGGCGCTGTCAGGTTCGTCTCGTCAGCATGATTCCCAAAACTGCCGCCGCGAACAAGCTCCGCTGATTGGGGGGGGCGGTTACTTGCTCTTCGCCTTGGATTGCTTTTTTGGCGCCGGGCCCGCTGCGGCTTCCCGCGCCAGGCGCTCTGCCTTCAGCCGCTCTCGATTCTGGGCGAAGGCCTTCTCGGCGAGCGCGTGCTCGGACATCGCCTTCACCGCATCGACCTCGCGAAAGGCCTTGCGTGCTTCGCGCTCCGCCTTGCTGATCGGCTTCGGCGGCTGGTATTCACCACTTGTTTTTGTCATCTGTTCTCGATCCAAACGCTTCGCGAAAGTCGGGTCAGTTCTTGCTTGTCGGCCCGGCGTCCCGCGCCAGGCGCTCCGCCCTGAGACGCTTGTGGTTTTCCTGAAACTCCGGATCGGCGTGGCTGTCCGCTATCGTTTGCCGCGCCCCGATTGGATTTTGTGCCTTTCGCTCCGCTTCATCCGCGACCTGTTGCTCGGCGGAGCGTTTCCGTTTGATCATTGCCCGATCCCTGCACCTGCGGGTTGTTCCAGAAGCATCCAGATGATTCCCGGGAACTATATTAGCCGGTCGTCGCCCGGGCGGCGATCTCAAAAGTTAGGGGCGTCAAGCCCAACGGTCCAGGCGCCCCGGCGAAGCTGCCACGAACGCTTGCCGTGGGGAGATTGCCAGCGGCGACAGACCCGGCCCGAACCCGAGGACATCGTCGCACCCGGCGCGGACCGCGCAGCGCCGTTTCTGCTGTCATGGGTCCGGGCCGGAGGGGCAATGGTTAATTGCGTCAGGGCATGCTCTACGCTAGAGCAGTCGGAGATGACTTGAGAGGTAAGTCCATGTCATATGCCTACAAGCTGAATGAAGACGTTCGCCACCAGCCCCAAGGTCCACAAGGACGTGCGGCAATTGATCCAGCCATGATTTACACCATCGTTCAATGTATGCCCATCGAGGCAGATGGACGTCTTCGATATCGCATCAAGAGCAAGTCGGGGAACGTCGAGCGAGTCGTGACGGAAGAGCAGCTGTCGTACTTTCAGTGATCTCGCGCGCTTGCTGGCAGAGGGAGTTTGGTCGTGCTGAATGATCGGGAAAATATTCTGATTGCGCTTCGAGAGAAGCCGCTCAAGGTCTACGAGATCATGAAGCGCGCCAATGTCGCGAACGAGGAAGCTTGCCAGTCTCTTCTGTTGAAAATGCGAGACGAAGGCTCGGTGAAGTTCGATATCCACAAGGGGCGATGGCTGGTCAGATGATCCGTGAATTGCGGAGACGGTCAGGCATGTCGTCCTTTCAGCATGTTGTCCTCGTAGGTTAGTTCCCTTGCTTGGCCGGGCTGCCAGGCACCGGAGCGCAGTCAGTTCGCCCATCGGACAAACCCCGCCCTGTTTCGCCACCCCGTCAACCCGTCCCCGCAAAAATATTCCGCTTTACCGAAATTCGGAAGTATCGTATGTCTCGCCCATCCCGGCTCATCCTTGAGGGGCGATCGTACGTCGTCACGAGTTGCGAGCCGGGCTTGCGGTGGACGCGGCAGCGTCGGCATGAGAGGCGCGGGCAGGGCGGGTAGTCCCTGTGAGCTCGCGACCGCGTGCGGACGAGCGGCGCTGTCAGGTTCGTCTCGTCTGCAAGTTTCCGGCTGCGTCGACAGGGCCGGGAAAACTGCGGCGAAATGGCGGCCGTGCGTACGGCAAAACCGTGTGGTCCTGGCCGTCGTTGCTACGGTCAAGCTGTCGCGGAGGTGTGTGCGAGCCCAACCGGGCGGACAGCATCGTCAATTCGCGGGAGCGAGGGAGGCCAGAAGGAAAGTTCGGCTCCCGGGAGAGCACGGCATAAGCCGTCCGACCATCGCGCAGGGAAGGCCGAGTGATTGGCACCACCTGTATGCTGCTGTGCGGTTTCCTTGCGCTCCTTTCGCGCAGCGGACCGCGGGTGCGAGGTCAGCACCCGGCCTTCCCTGCGCCCTCTTGGATTGGAGGGTGGAGCGACCAGGCAAAGCTCGGGCGAAATGCGCCGCGAGAATGCGAGGGCGTGTCTGCAAGCTCGCCATGACGAGGAGGAGAGTGCGCGTGCCCTCAGCTCCGGTACCAGCTCCCCAGATTCCACGTCGTCACGTCCCATCCCGAGAGGTCGGCCATGAGGTTGTTGAGGCAGCCGCCGACATTGGTGCGCGAGAGCAGCGGCACGAGGATGTTGGCCTCGCAGAAGATCTCGTTGACCTTGATCAGCAGTGCGGCGCGCTTGGCCGGATCGAGCTCCTTCTGCGCGGCCTTGTAGGCCTTGTCCGCCTCGGGATCGGACCAGCGCGAGACGTTGCGGCCGAGCCATTTGTTGTCCTTGGTCGCGATCTCCCAGGAGACGCACTGGTTCAGGAAGCGCTCGGGGTCGGGCTGCGGCTGCGTCGTGGCGTACATCTCCATGTCGCAGTAGAATTTCGTGTAGGTGTCGGGATTGCCGACATCCGAGGAGAAGAACACCGACGCGGTGACCGACTTGAGCTCGAGCTCGATTCCGGCCTTCTGGCAGGCCTGCTTGATGATGGCCTGCGTCTTCTGGCGCGGCGCGTTGGTCGAAGTCTGGAAGACGTATTTGAGCTTCTTGCCGTCCTTCTCGCGGACGCCGTCCGCGCCCATCTTCCAGCCGGCCTCGTCCAGAATCTTGTTCGCCTTGTCGAGGTTGAACTCGTAGGCGAGCTTGCTCGACTTGAACCGTTTGGGCTCGTTGACGAAGCTCGCCGTGGCGGTGCCGCCGCGGCCGTAGATGTATTTCTGGATCGACTCGCGGTCGATCAGGAGGTTGATCGCCTTGCGGACGGCCGGATCGGACAGCGAAGGGTGCTTCGTCTTGGCGTTGGAGCGTTCGCCGTCGACCTCGGTCCAGGGGTCCGTGGTGTTGAGGATCATGAACTCGACGTTGCCGGAGGGCTGGACGTCGATCCTGCCCTTGCCGCTGGTCTCCATGCGCTTGAGGACCTCGTCCTCCACCAGCAGGTTCCAGGCAAAGTCGTATTCGCCGGTCTGCAGCACCGCGCGCGCGGCGGAGACCGCGTCGCCGCCGCCCTTGACCTCAAGCGTGTCGAAATGCGGCTGGTTCTTGACGTGGTAGTCGGGGTTGCGCTCGGCCTTGATCAGGTCGCCGGGCTTGAACTCGACGAATCTGTAGGGACCGGTGCCGACCGGCTTCAGATTGCCCGGCGCATCGCGCGACTTGGCGCCGGCATAGTCGCCGAAATGATGCTTCGGCAGGATCGGGCCGACCGAGCCGACGAAGGCGTCGGCCCAGAACGGGGTGGGGTCCTTGAAGATCACTTTCACGGTGTGGTCGTCGATCTTCTGGACCTTGATGTCCTTGTAGGACCCGGTGGTGTAGGCGGCCGTCGCAAGGTCCGAGGCGTAGGTCCAGGTGAAGACGACATCGTCGGCGGTGAACGGCTTGCCGTCGTGCCATTTCACGCCCTGCTTCAGCTTCCAGGTCACGCTGGTGCCATCAGCCGCAAGGCCGCCGTTCGCCTTGGTCGGAATCTCGGCGGCGAGGCAGGGGAAGAGGTTGCCCTCCTTGTCCCAGCCGGCGAGCGGCTCGAAGAAGATGCGCGAGGCGATCTGGTCCTTGGTGCCGACGGCGAAATGCGGATTGAGCAGCGTCGGCGCCTGCCAGACCAGGAGCTTGAGCGGGCCGCCGCCGCCGGCCTTGGTCGGCTTGTACTCCAGCGTGGCGTCCGCCATCGCGACGTCGTTCCAGAGCAGGATCTGGCTCGCGATCGGCGCCGTGATTCCCACCGCAGCCAGTGTCCGGATGAACGAGCGTCGCGACAGCGTCCCCTGCTTCACTCCCGCGACCAGGCCGCGAATGTCGTTCTCGTCCATCGGATGACCTCCACCTTCTCAAAGAAAAGTCGTCACCAGCATGCAAGTACCGTGCACACTAATCCAAGGACGTCGGGCCGTGTAGAGTAAAAGACAGGATTGCCGAGTTTGAAGGGAGTTCTTGCGGTGAAACGCCGCAGGGGCTGCAACTCTATCATCGTCACCCCGAGGTGCGCGCGCTGCGGCGCAGCCACTGCAAGCCTCGGAGGGCGATGGCCCGGTTGCATCCCGGCGGTTCATCCTTCGAGGCTCGCGTCGCAATGCATCTGCATTACGCCCCTCGCGCCTCAGGATGACGGAACCAGCGTTGTGCAGCGAAGCCGGTGCTGGATCGCCGTCCGAAACGTTCGAACGGCGATCCAGTGCGAACTCGGTGAACTTGGGGAAGTTCTAAGGCCGCGACAGGACGCTAACCCACCACGCGCAAAGGCTTCAAGTTTCGCGATGTTGCTCCGGCCGGAGTTTCATTGCAGCAGTCGGGAAATTGCCACAGATGAGCCGCGCGAGATCGAGTGCATCGCCGGATGCTGGCAACGCCGACCGCCAGCGTCGACAGCAGCAGCAAGTTGGTCAGCAATTGCAGCGCCGTCTTCGGCTGCGCCAGCCAGCGCGAAACCTTCTCGGCGAAGGACAGCGCCGGATCGGCGAACAGCGGCTCATGGCTGTGCCTGAAGAAGTGCGGAAACTTTGGCCCGAGCCACGGATTCACCAGGGCATGGAGGGTCGATGTCATCGCAATGAAAATGGCTGCGCCATAGCGCTGGTCGGCGAATTCCGACGCGTTGATCAGCATTATCATCAGCGCGACGCCGGAATAGAGCGGAACGCCCTGGAGCAGCGCGTAGAGCGCAAGACATTCGAGGCGGTTGCGGTTTGCGAGCCTGGAGGCTGCGAGGGCGATCATGGCCAAACTCCGTGCTGGACCTGCCGCCAGTCTCGCGCGCCGGAAGCCGTCTTGCCGTGATGCGCCTCACGCTTGCGGAGCGCGCCTTTGGAGCGCGGATTTGGAGTGCGCCTTGGCGGCCGCGAATTCGTTTCATGTTTGGCGCCGAATGGAGAAAGTGTCGCTCGCCTCGGGCGGCCAATATGAATTTCCATTTCATTGATTTCACCCTGCGGAGAAGCGAATACGGTTCCAATCATTGCCGCAGATTCATGGAGACCAAGATGTCGTTTCGCCCCGCTCTGATCCTCGCATCCGTGCTCGCCGTCTGGTCGGCCGCAGCCGCAACCGAGACCATCAAGATCGGCGTGACGCCGGGTCCGCATGCCCAGATCTTCGAGGCCGTGAAGCCGATCGCGGCCAGGCAGGGCCTCGACATCCAGCTCATCGAATTCTCCGACTACGTGGTGCCGAACGCCGCGCTCGATGCCGGCGAGATCCAGGCCAATTCGTTTCAGAACCAGCCTTATCTGGACAACCAGAAGACCGACCGTGGCTACAAGATCGAGGCCGTCGGCCTGACCGTGAACTTCCCGATCGGCGTCTATTCGAAGAAGCACAAGGCCTTCGCCGACATCCCCGAGGGCGGCAAGGTCTCGATTCCGAACGATCCGACCAATGGCGGACGCGTGCTGCTGCTGCTCCGCGACAAGGGCGTGATCAAGCTCAAGGACAGTGTCGGTTTCAAGCCGACGGTGCTCGACGTCACCGAGAATCCCAGGAAGCTGAAGTTCGTCGAGGTCGATGCCGCGCAGGCGCCGCGCGCGCTCGACGATGTCGACGCCGCCGCGATCAACACCAATTATGCAACCCAGGCGGGGCTCGATCCGGTCAAGGATCCGATCCTGCGCGAGGACCCAAAGGGCCCCTACGTCAACCTCATCGCCATTCGCACGGCCGACAAGGACAAGCCCTGGGTCAAGATCCTCGTCGACAGCTATCACACGCCGGAGGTCAAGGAGTTCGTCCTGACCAAGTTCAAGGGCGCGGTACTGCCGAGCTGGTAGGCAGTCTGCCCAACCAGGGGCCAGCACAGGGCGAACCGAACGAGCAGCCTTGCGTACTAGCCCTGCGCAAAGCCCGCTTGTGTGGAGCGGCGGTAACCGACATCATCGGGGGCCCGGCAATCCTCGCCCGACAGGGGTCGCATGAAACGGTTCGCAAAGCTGAAGAGACTTGGATTTTTCACGCGGCTTCTCGACGAGGCGCCGCCCGCCGAGCGATATCGCTTTGCGGCCGAGCAGATCGTGCGCGCCGAGAAGGCCGGCCTCGATTCCGCGTGGATCGCGCAGCACCATTTCCACGAGCGCGAGGGCGGATTGCCGTCGCCCTTCACCTTCCTCGGCTATGTCGCGGCGAAGACCTCGCGCATCCGCCTCGGCACCGGCATCGTGACGCTGCCGATGGAGAATGCGGTGCGGGTGGCGGAGGACGCCGCGGTGCTCGATCTCATGTGCAATGGCCGCTTCGAACTCGGCGTCGGCACCGGCGGCAATCCGGCAGCCTTTGCCGCGTTCGGCCTCGACAGCGCCCAGCGCAACGAGATCTTCGCACGCAACCTCGAGGTCGTTCGCACAGCGCTGGTCGGCAAGCCGCTCGCCGGAGGTGACACGATCTATCCGCAACGGCCCGAACTGGACAAGCGGATCTGGCAGGCGACCTTCTCGGTCGCCGGCGGTGCTCGTGCCGGCAAGGCGGGCGATGGCCTGCTGCTGTCGCGCACCCAGCCTCGCACGAAGGAGGCGCCAAAGGCCACGCTCGCCGAGATCCAGAATCCGGTGATCGACGCCTATCTCGAAGCGCTGCCGCCGGGATGCGAGCCGCGCATCATGGCTTCGCGCAGCGTGTTCGTCGCAGACGACCATGCCGAGGCGTTGCGGCTCGCGGATATCGGGCTGCGCCGCGCGCTGCCGCAGTTCCTCAAGGGCGGTCACGCCAAGCCGGGCGAGACGCTGGAGGAGATGATCATTGCGTTCGACACCCATGTCGGCGCGGCCGACGAGGTCATCGCCTCGCTTCGGGCCGACGCGACGCTGGAGCGCGTGACCGATCTGGTCTTCCAGGTGCATTCGGTCGACGCCCCGCACCCTTACGTCCTGCGCTCGATCGAGCTGGTCGCCGAGAAGGTCGCGCCGGCGCTGGGCTGGACCCGGACGGCCGCTGCTGACGTCGCCTTGGCGGGCTAGTCGAAATGAATGTGATCGCGTGACACGAGGCTCAATGATGAGTACGAAAGATATCATCGACACGCTGGCCGGGATCGAGCCGGGCTCGGCTCTGGATGCCATCCGCGCGAAGCGCATTCAGGCGCGCGACAACGCGCAGAAGAGTTATCTGTCGCTGTTCGAGCCGATCGACGCCAGCGATTTTTCGCTTGTTGAGCGTGCCGCCGTCGCAGCCTTCGTGATCGGCCTCCATGGCGAGTCCCCCGTCGCGGCCTTCTATCGCGAGAAGCTCGCGGCGACTGCGGACGGAGCGGCGCTGCTCGAGGCGATCAAGGCCGAGATTGCGCGCGGCAAGACATCGGGCCCGTATGGCGCGTATCCGGCCGGCCCGTTGTCGGCCGAGGACAAGACCGGCTTGATCTACCGCGTCAGCGCGGATCGGAAGCCGGTGCTTGGCGCGCGGCTCGTCGCGGCGCTGGACCATGCGCACCTCCTGGTGTTCCGCCCGCGCGATGCGGCGGCCGCCGACATGAAGGCGCTGCTGGCCGTCGGCTGGTCGAACACCGGCATCGTCACGTTCTCTCAACTCGTTGCGTTCCTTTCGTTCCAGGTACGTGTCGTCACGGGGCTGCGCGTGCTCGGTGCCTCGCTTGGGCGCACCGCGAACGCCGCGGCCGGCGCGTAAGGAGACCACAATCATGAGCGCTGCGAACACTGTCAATCCGCCCGTCGTCTTCACCCAGGACGAGCTTGGCTGGGTGTCGTGGATCGATCCGCTGCCGGAGGCCGAGCTGACCGAGCGGCATTTCGCCGGTCTCGTCGACCGCTCCCGTGCCAAGTCCGAATATTTCCGCCTGCTGGTGCGCGATCCCGAGGTGTTGGAAGCCCGCACCAAGACCGACAAGGACATCTTCTACAATGTTGCCGATGGCCTGCCGCGCGCCGAGCGCGAGCTGGCGGCCGCCGCGACGTCGCGCTACAACGGCTGCATCTATTGTGCCTCCGTGCATGCGCGCTTCGCCAGCACCTACTCCAAGCGCCGAGACGACGTGCAGCGCCTGCTCGACGAAGGCATCGGCGTCGATCTCGACGAGCGCTGGAACGCCGTCGTCAAGGCGTCGGTGGCGCTGGCCGCAACGCCGATCGCGTTCGGCCCCGACACTATCGAGGAGCTGCGCCGCGCCGGCCTCGACGATGCCGAGATCGTCGACGTCATCAACGGCGCTTCGTTCTTCAACTGGGCGAACCGGCTGATGCTGTCGCTCGGCGAGCCCTCGAAATAGGCAACCCTCGGCGGCATGGAAATTGCTGCTTGTTTCAACATGGAATGGATGGAGCCGAGCATGAGCAACATCGATCGTCGTACCCTGGTCAAGGGCTCGCTTGCCGCCATGATGGCGGGAGCCGCCTTCTCGCGGGGCGCCTTCGCTGATACCTCCGAGCCGATCCTGCTCGGTGTCAGCGGTCCCTTGACCGGGCCGAACGCGCAATATGGCACGCAATGGAAACAGGGCTTCGATCTCGCGCTTGACGAGATCCTCGCCGCAGGCGGCATCAACGGCCGCAAGCTCGCCTACAATTTCGAGGACAGCCAGAGCGACCCGCGCCAGTCGGTGGCGATCGCCCAGAAGTTTGTCTCCGATCCCCGCATCGTCATGGAGCTCGGCGACTTCTCCAGCCCGGCCTCGATGGCGGCTTCCCCGATCTATCAGCGGGCGGGGCTGGTGCAGTTCGGCTTTACCAATTCGCACCCTGATTTCACCAAGGGCGGCGACTTCATGTGGAGCACGTCCGTGAGCCAGGCCGACGAGCAGCCGCTGCTGGCGGCCTATGCCGTGAAACGTCTTGGTCTGAAGAAGCTGGCGGTGCTGCACCTCAACACCGATTGGGGCCGCACCAGCCGCGACTATTTCGTCAAGGCGGCGAAGGAGTACGGCGCCGAGATCGCGGTTACCGAAGGCTACATCGCGGAGGAGCGTGATTTCCGTTCCACGCTGGTGCGCGTCCGCGACTCCAGTCCGGATGGATTGATCCTGATCTCCTATTATTCCGACGGCGCGCTGATCGCGCGTCAGGCCCGCCAGGTCGGCTTGAAGCAGGTCATCTGTGCCGCAAGCTCAGTCTATTCGCCGAAGTTCATCGAGCTCGGGGGCGACGCGGTCGAGGACGTTCATGTCGGCACGCGCTACTTCCCGGAAGACCCGCGGCCCGAGGTGCAGAAATTCATCGCGGGCTTCAAGAAGAAATACAACGGGCTGGAGCCCGACGCCTTCAATGCCTATGCCTACGATGCCATGAACATGGCGGCGGCCGTGGTGAAGATCGGCGGCACCGATCGCCGCGCCGTCCGCGATGCCTTCACGAAAGTGAAGGATGTCTCGAGCGTCATCTTCGGGACCGCGACGTTCGACGTCGAGAGCCGCCGCGTCAAGGGCGCCATGAACGCCGAGCTCGTCGTGCGCAAGGGCCAGTTCGCGCTGTGGGACGGCAAGCCGACCTGACATGATGGCTGGACGCATGATCCGGAAAAGTGTGAAGCGGTTTTCCGAAAAGATCATGCACAAAACAAACTGAAGCGCGACGATCTCATCGCGCTTCGGAGCTCCAGCCGTCTTCTCTTTTCTCGCGGGGACCATCGCTTGTCTTCCTGGCTCGACTACACGATCAACGGGCTGATCGTTGGTAACGTCTACGCCCTGGTTGCGGTCGGGCTTGCGCTGATCTTCGGCGTCAGCCGGCTGATCAACTTTGCGCAAGGGTCGATCTATCTCGTCGGCGCCTATATCGGCTGGGTCGCGGTGGTGCAGCTCCATACGCCGCTGCCGCTCACCATCATCGTCGTCGCGGTAGCCGCCGCGCTGGTCGGGTTGATCATCGAGCGGTTCGGCCTGCGTCCGCTGCAGAACTCGGTGCGCATCGCGCCGCTGCTCGCGACCATCGGCATCAGTTTCGTGCTCGATCAGCTCGTGATGCTGACCTTCTCGCCCAATCCGCGCGCGCTGCCGAGCCAGTTGCCCGATGTGCGCTTCCAGGTGGGCGGCGGCACGATTGGCCCGCTCGATCTGTTGATCGCCGGCGTCGGCCTCAGCAGCGCGATTCTGCTGTTCGTGTTCCTGCGCTACAGCAAGCTCGGTTGGGCCGTGCGCGCCACCGCGCAGGACCGCGATGCGGCGATGCAGATGGGCGTCGACGTCAACCGTGTCAATCAGGCAGTGTTCGGCATCGCGGCATCGCTCGGCGGCGTCTCCGGCCTGCTGGTCGGCATGTACTACAACCAGATCGACACCGCGATGAGCCTGCAAGCGACGCTCAAGGGCGTCGTCGCCGAAGTGGTCGGCGGTGCAGGCAACGTGCCCGGTGCGGTCATCGGCAGCCTGCTACTGGGGCTGGTGGAGAGCTACGGCGTCGCCGTGTTCGGCACCAGCTACCGCAATCTGTTCGCATTCCTGCTGCTGGTCGTCGTGCTCGTCCTGCGCCCGAACGGATTGTTCGCGAGCGCACGGCAGGCGCCGCCCGAGCCGCTCACCGGCACCTTCATAGCGCCGAGCCGACCCGTGCGGATTCCGCGCTGGGCGCTGCTGGTGGCGGCCGCCGCGTTCGCGATCCTGCCGCTGTTCCCGGTGTCCTTCTACGTGCTCCAGACCCTGATCAACGCCTGGCTGCTCGGCATGCTCGCGCTCAGCCTGACGCTGGTGGCGGGTACGATCGGCCAGGTCTCGCTCGGTCACGCCGCGCTGCTCGCGATCGGCGCTTATACGTCCGCGCTGCTGTCGCTCACCTTCGCCGTCCCGGTCGGCCTCGCCGTCATCGGCGGCGGCCTGATGAGCGCCGCGCTCGGTACGCTGTTGATTTCGCCGTCGTTCCGCCTGCGCGGGCACTATGTGTCGATCGCGACGCTCGCCATCGGCGAGATCGTGTCGCTGGTGATCCTGAACTGGGAGAGCGTCACGCGCGGCCCGATCGGCATCTCCGGCATCCCGCCGCTGTCGCTGTTCGGCCATGAGCTGGTCAGCCCGACTTCGATCTACTGGTTCAGCTTCGTGGTGATGGTCGTGCTGGCGCTGCTGCAGGGGCGGCTGCTCGGCTCGCATCTTGGCCGCAGCTTTCGCGCCATTCGCGACGACGACATCGCCGCGCGCGCCTATGGCCTCAGCCTGAACCGCTACAAGTCGCTGGCCTTCATCTTCGGCGGGTTCGCCGCCGGCGTTAGCGGCGGCATCGCCGCGCATCTCTATTCCTACATCAACCACGAGACCTTCAACACGCAGCAATCGATCCTGGCGCTGACGGTCGTGATCCTCGGCGGTCTCGGTAACGTCGTCGGTGCCATCGTTGGATCGGTGGCGCTGGTCGGCCTGCCGGAAGTGTTCCGGATCGCGGCGGAGTACCGCATCCTGATCTACGGAATCGTGCTGCTGCTGCTGGTGCGGTTCAGGCCGCAGGGCCTGTTGGGGACGATGTGATGGCGGAGCAGCACACGACCATGCTGTCCCTGCGCGGGCTGACGCGCCGCTTCGGCGGCCTCACCGCCGTCAATGCGATTGATCTCGATCTCGCGAAGGGCCAGCTCGTCAGCATCATCGGCCCGAACGGCGCCGGCAAGACCACGCTGTTCAATCTCGTCACCGGGCTCGACCGGCCTGACGCTGGCGAGGTCCGCTTCGAAGGCCAGGACATCACGGGTCTGTCGCCGGAACGGCTTGCGGCCGGGGGGATCGCGCGCACCTTCCAGCTCGGCCGAGTCTTCGGCAATCTCAGCGTCATAGACAACGTCCTGATCGGCGCGCATACGCGGCTGCGCGCGGTGAAGCCGGCGGTGCCGCTGATCGGCTCGCTGCTTGAGCTGGGATTGGCGCTGCTGCGTCCCGCCAGTGTCAGGGCGGAAGAAGAGCGGCTGCGCGAGGAGGTGAAGGCCATTCTCGCGCGCTTCGGCGAGCGGCTGCTGCCGCGGATCGACCAGCCGGCCTACAGCCTCTCCTACGCCAACCGCCGCCGCGTCGAGATCGCGCGCGCGCTGGCGCTGAAGCCGCGCCTGCTGCTGCTGGACGAGCCGACCGCCGGCATGAACCCGACTGAGACAACGGAGATGCAGGGCCTCGTCGCTGAGCTGAAGGCGGAGGGGCTGACCATCCTCCTGATCGAGCACAAGCTGGAGATGGTGATGCGCCTCTCCGACCGCGTCATCGTCATGGACGAGGGCAAGAAGATCGCGGAAGGCCCGGGCGAGGAAGTACGTGGTGATCCTAAGGTGATCGAGGCCTATCTCGGCCACGGCCTGTCGGGGACGGCGGAGCAGGAGAGTGCGGCATGACGACGGGCGCATCCGAGCCGCTGCTGGCGCTGTCCAACGTCAATACCTTCTACGGCCAGGCGCAGGTGCATTTCGATCTGTCGATCACGGTCGGCCGCGGCCACATCGTTTGCCTGCTCGGCGGCAACGCCAGCGGGAAATCGACCACGATGAAGATCATTCTGGGTCTCGTGAAGCCGCGATCCGGTGACGTGACGTTCGATGGCGCCTCGCTGCTGGGGCTGACCACGCCGCAGATCGTCCGGCGCGGCATCGCCTCCGTGCCCGAGGCGCGGCGACTGTTTGCGGACATGAGCGTCCGCGAGAACATCCTGATGGGCGCATTCGTGCGCAACGACCGTGAGGCGATCGCGCAGGATCTCGACAAGATGCTCGGGCTGTTTCCCAAGCTCGGCCAGCGGCTGTCGCAGCGCGCCGGCTCGCTTTCCGGCGGCGAACAGCAGATGGTCGCGATGGCGCGCGCGCTGATGAGCCGTCCCCGGATGATCGTGATGGACGAGCCGACCATGGGGCTGTCGCCGCTCTACGTCGATCGCGTGCTGGAGCTGATCCGCACCATCAACCAGGAAGGCGTCTCGGTCTTCATGGTCGAGCAGAACGCCAGCCTCGCGCTCGAGATCGCGCACGAGGCCTATGTGCTCCAGACCGGCAAGATCGTGCTCTCCGGACCGGCGCGCGCGTTGAAGGACGACCCTCGCATCCGCGACGCCTATCTCGGCGGCTCTGAAGCGGCGTAAGGCAGTGCGCTGACGTCTCCCGGGACTAGCCAGTGTGATCATTCTATGAAAAGATCATACCCTTGGCGCGATGGAGCGCGCGGCGGACGGAATGATGTCGAAATTGTCCTTGCGGGCGGTCGAGCCCGGTTTGGTGCTGCTGTTCGGCGGGCTCATCGCCGCCAACATCGCAGCGTGGATATGGGCCTTCGCTGCGTTCGGTGACCGGCCGACGGTGATGGCGACCGCGCTGCTCGCCTGGGTGTTCGGCCTGCGCCACGCCGTCGATGCCGACCACATCGCCGCCATCGACAATGTCGTTCGCAAGCTGATGCAGGCGGGCGGCGCGCCGCGCAGCGTTGGCCTTTATTTCGCGCTCGGGCATTCCACCGTGGTCGTGGTCGCGACCATGCTGCTTGCGCTGGGCGTGGTGAGCTTCGGCGGCGACAGCCTGCTGCGGGAAATCGGCGGCTTCATCGGCACCTCGGTGTCGGCGCTGTTCCTGCTGGTGATCGCGGCCATCAATCTCGCCATCTTCGTCAGCCTGTGGCGGGCATTTCGCCTCGCGCGCCAGCAGGGCGTTCACGACCCGGAAGGCCTCGAAACGCTACTTGCCAGCCGCGGCTTCCTCGCACGGCTGCTCGGCCCCATGTTCCGTCTGGTGACAAAGCCGCGGCACATGTATCCGCTGGGATTTCTGTTCGGGCTCGGTTTCGATACCGCGACCGAGATCGGCCTGCTCAGCATCTCCGCCGGTGAAGCCGCGCGCGGCGCTTCGTTCGCCGATATCCTGGTCTTTCCCGCGCTGTTCGCGGCCGGCATGGCGCTGGTCGACACCGCCGATTCCGCGCTGATGGTCAGCGCCTATCGCTGGGCCTTCGTCGATCCCTTGCGAAAGCTCTGGTACAACCTCACCATCACCGGCGCCTCCGTCGCGGTGGCGCTGTTGATCGGCGGCATCGAGGCGCTTGGCCTGATCGCGGATCGCCTCGGCCTGTCCGGCGGCGTGTGGACGCTGGTCGATCACCTGAACGAGTCGCTTGCGAATGTCGGCTTCGCCGTGATTGCGCTGTTCGTTGTCGCCTGGCTCGTCTCGGTCATGCTCTATCGCCGTGTGTTTGCAGGCGATCGGCACCGCGCCGCGCCAAGGGTCCTGGAATGCACCGATGCGACCGAGGCGGCCTGATCTCGGTCGTCGCTGCGGCGCGCTGACGGCACTCCCGGCCTTCGTCCTTCTCGCGGATTGCGACAGGGCCTTCGCGCAGAGCAACGGTGCCTCGCGCGAGCTGCCCCCGATCCAGGTCACTGGCGGCGAGACGCCGCGTCACAAGAAGCCGCCTGTGCCGCGACGCGCCGGCAAACCGGCGGCGGACGGCAGCAGCGTCGCTCGGGCGGCGCCAACGCCGCCAGCGGATGTCGCCGGCGTAGCCTCCGGCGCGAAAGGCGCGCCCGGCATGGCGAGCGAGCTCACCGTCTCCGGCGAGGCGGTCAACGCGCGTCCCTTCACCCGGCCGGGCGAGGCGCTCGAAGCCGTGCCGGGGCTGATCGTGACCCAGCATTCCGGCGAGGGCAAAGCCAACCAGTATTTTCTGCGCGGCTATAATCTCGATCACGGCACCGATCTCGCGATCACGGTCGACGACGTCCCCGTCAACATGCGGACCCACGCGCACGGCCAGGGCTATGCCGATCTGAACTGGCTGATTCCGGAAACCGTCGCCGCGATGGACGTGCGCAAGGGGCCGTATTTCGCCGACGAGGGAGACTTCGCCTCCGTCGGCAGCGTGCGTATCGGCCTGATCGACCGAACCGAAAAGGGTCTCGCGCAGTTGACCGCCGGCAGCTTTGGCTATCGCCGCCTGCTCGGCATGGACTCCGCGAAAGTCGGCGATGGCTCGCTGCTCGTCGCCGGCGAACTCGGTACCTATAACGGTCCCTGGGACAATCCGGACAACGTTCGAAAGCTCAACGGCCTCGTGCGCTACAGCCAGGGTACTGCGACCGATGGAGTCTCCATCACCGGCATGGCCTATGTCAATAAATGGAATTCGACTGACCAGGTGCCGCAGCGCGCGATCACTAGCGGCCTGCTCGACCGCTTCGGCTCGGAAGATCCGAGCGATGGCGGCAACACCAACCGCTTCGCGCTCTCGGCCCGCGTCGCGCAGAGCGACGATCTCGGCTCGTGGAAGGCCAACGCCTATGTCGTGAAGAGCCAGCTCGATCTCTTCAACAATTTTACCTACTATCTCAGCGATCCCGTGTTCGGCGATCAGTTTCACCAGCACGACGACCGCCTGATGCTAGGTGCCAACATCTCGCGCACGCTGAACGGCTCGCTCGCAGGGTTCCCGATGCAGACCACGATCGGCCTGCAATCGCGCTATGACGCGATCGATCTCGCGCTGACCAATACGTTCCAGCGCGGCGTCCTCGCCAACATCCGCAGCGACAAGGTCGGCGAGGGCAGCGTCGGCCTCTATGCCGAAAACACCGTGCGCTGGACCGACTGGCTCAGGACCACGATCGGCTTCCGCGGCGATTACTACGCCGCCGATGTCACCTCGCTGTTCAACGTCGGCAATTCCGGCCGTGCCGACGCCGCGCTCGGCAGCCCGAAATTCCGGATGGTGCTCGGCCCCTTTAACCAGACCGAATTCTTTCTCGGCGCCGGCACCGGCATGCATTCCAACGACGCGCGCGGCGCGACCACGACGGAAGACCCGAGCGATCCCTCCACAAGGCTGACTCCGTCGCCGCTGCTGGTGCGCACGCGTGGCGCGGAGGTCGGCGTCCGCAGCAAAATCGTTCCCGGCCTCGACAGCTCGCTCAGCCTGTTTATCCTCGACCAGGATTCCGAGATCCTGTTCTCAGGTGATGCCGGCGACACCTCGGCGACCCGCGCCAGCCGCCGCTATGGTTTCGAATGGTCCAGCCATTATCGCCCGCGATCGTGGATCGACATCGACGCCGATCTCGCCATGACGCATGCGCGCTTTCGCGGCACCGACAGCGAGCAGGGAGAGATCTACGCCTCGCTGGCCGGCTATCCGGAAGCGCAGATCGGCAATGCGCCCGGCAATTACATCCCGAATGCGCCGGCGATGGTGGCCTCGGCCGGTGTCACGCTCGGCGAGAAGACCGGCTGGTTCGGGTCCTTGCGCTGGCGCTATCTGGCGTCGAGCCCGCTGACGGAAGACAATGCGTTTCGCTCGTCCGCGACCAGCATCTTCAACGGCCGCCTCGGCTATCGCATCGACAACGGCTGGCGCATCCAGCTCGACGTGCTCAATCTCTTCAACACGAAGGCGAACCAGATCACCTACGCCTACGGTTCGCTGCTCAAGACCGACACGCTGTACAATCTCTGCACCGGCGGCGTCGCGCCGGCATCGGTCTGCCAGAACGGCGTGATGGACTACGTGCTGCACCCGGTCGAGCCGCTGACGTTCCGTCTGACGGTGGCCGGGGTGTTCTAGAGCGTGCTGTTTTTATACGGAAACATAGCCTGAATTTTTGAGATAGTTGGCGCATTCCTGCGCGGAGAAGAGGTCGAGCAGTTCACCGACCTTGCGCCAGGTTGCCTCGACGTCACGCGGCTCTGCAGCTCGCATCAGATGTTTGAGCTTGGCGAAGACCTGTTCGATCGGATTGAGGTCGGGACTGTAGGGCGGCAGGAAGAGCAGATGCGCTCCGGCGGCGCGGATGGCATTGCGGGCGGACTTGCCTTTGTGACTGCCGAGATTATCGAGGATGACGACCTCGCCTTTTGCCAGCGTTGGCACCAGAACCTTCTCGACATAGAGGGTGAAGAGTTCCCCATTGATGGGGCCGTCGATGACCCAAGGTGCGCTGATCTGGTCGTGCCGCAGCGCTGCAATGAAAGTCATGGTCTTCCAATGACCGAAAGGCGCGGATGCCTGGAGCCGCTGTCCACTCGGACCCCAGCCGCGCAGTGGTGCCATGTTGGTCTTGATCCAGGTCTCATCGATAAAGATCAGGCGTGAAGCGTCAATCTTGCCTTGATGGGCCTTCCAGCGCGTCCGTTTACGAGCGATATCGGGGCGATCTTGTTCGGCCGGCAGGATCGTTTTTTTTGAAGCTCAGCCCTTCGGCATGCACAAACGTCCACACGGCCCGCACATCTGTCTTGATCCCGCGTGCTGCCAACTCCTGTGTCAGCTTCCGTAAGGTGAATGGCCCAGAGAGAACGCGCTTGCGTAGCCAGTCGGCATGGGCACCGGATAGAACCGGCTTCTTGTGACCACCAATCTTGCCAGGCGAAACGCCTCCAGTCTCCCGCCTCAGATTCTTCCACTTCGTTACACAGGACGGGCTGATCTCAAGCGCCTCTGCAATCGAGCGAACCGTCTCCCCTGCGTCAGCCCGCGCCAGAGCCCGTTCACGAAGGTCTTCCGAATAGGGTCGCGTCATCCATGCTGGCCTCCGTCCTCCAGCATGAACTTTGAATCAGAAATCGGCTCCCCTGGGAATCCCGATTCCGGTAAAAAACAACATGCTCTAGGCCGAAGCGCTGCTTTGGGCCGGCTCCGCCGGCAGATCGTCGCCATTGGGATCGCCCGGCGCAGTGGCCCAGGCGAGCTCCACCAGCGTCACGAACCTGCGGCCTGCGCCATCGAGCTGGCAGACGATCAGCCCCTGCTCCTCCATGTAGCCGAGCAAACGCTGCGCCCGGCGCAGCGAGTGCGAGCCGTAGGCGCGGGCGATCGCGGCATCGCCGGGGCAGGGCCAGCCTTCCTTCGCCGCGCGCGCGATCATCATGAACACGCCCTGCATGTCGTCGGGCAGGATCGATGCGCGCAGCGAGACGTCCTGCCAGGCGTCGTCCTCGGCATGCTCGGCGCCGAGCCCGGCGCGCGCGCGTGTCAGCATGCGGCGGAATTCGGTGAGGTCGGGCACCGCCGAGCCGAGACCCTCGATGCGGCAGCGGACCACGAAC
This sequence comes from Bradyrhizobium sp. A5, assembly GCF_042076515.1. Lineage (NCBI taxonomy): Bacteria > Pseudomonadati > Pseudomonadota > Alphaproteobacteria > Hyphomicrobiales > Nitrobacteraceae > Bradyrhizobium > Bradyrhizobium sp. A5. Next base: position 1,399,966 of record NZ_CP148990.1, read on the forward strand.
TCCTGGTAGAGCACGCCGACGGCGCGGAAGCCGGCATCGGGCTCGGCGAGCACCGCACGGAGCGTCCGATCCACCCGCTCGCGTCGCTCGGCGAGCTCCTCGGCACTTACAGGCACTTCAACCACCGCGGGCTCGATCTCCGGCGCGGCCGCCTTCGCGGCGCGGAGCTGTTCGAGCAGATCCGGCGCGGGCCGGCGCTGCGGCCGGCTGGCATCGGGCGGCGGCGCGGCCAGGATCACGGCGCGCATGTCCTCGAGCGCCTCCGGCAGCGGCATCAGCCGCGGCGTCGAGTTGCGCGCATGGGTGTCGGTCGGGCCGATATGCAAACGCAGCGGACGGCGCGACAGCGCAGGTCCCAGCGCCATGAACTGTCCGCGCTCGAGATCGCGAAACGCTTCCGCCTGCCGCCGCTCCATGCCGAGCAGGTCGGCGGCGCGCGCCATGTCGATGTCGAGGAAGGTGCGGCCCATCAGGAAGTTGGAGGCTTCCGCCGCGACGTTCTTGGCGAGCTTGGCGAGGCGCTGGGTCGCGATGATGCCGGCGAGCCCGCGCTTGCGGCCGCGGCACATCAGATTGGTCATCGCGCCGAGCGACAGCTTTCGCGCTTCGTCCGACACTTCGCCTGCGACGGCCGGCGCGAACAGCTGCGCCTCGTCCACCACCACCAGCATCGGATACCAATGGTCGCGGTCGACGTCGAACAGGCCGCCGAGGAAGGCCGCCGCGCGCCGCATCTGGTTCTCGGCGTCGAGACCCTCGAGATTGAGCACGGTGGAGACGCGATGCAGCCGGGCGCGCTCGCCGGCGACCTGAAGGCCGCGCTCGGTGTGATCCTCGGCCTCGATCACCAGATGGCCGAAACGCTCGGCCAGCGTGACGAAATCGCCTTCGGGGTCGATGATGGCCTGCTGCACCCAGGGCGCGCTCTGCTCCATCAGCCGCCGCAGCAGATGCGATTTTCCGGAGCCCGAATTGCCCTGCACCAGGAGGCGGGTCGCCAGCAGTTCCTCGAGGTCCATGGCCGCCACGGCGCCCGCCGTGGTCTGCCCCATCTCGATCGCAACCGTCATGTCCCGACTCAAGGCCCCATCATTCGCGGACAGGGGCTTATCAACCCGGCCGGGGCGCGTCGAGCACAACAGCGCGAATCAGGACGCGTTGCCCACCGTGGCATTCAGGCCTGACCAGACAACCGTAGAAGCGCGGGCCGGTAGGGGGCTTGCGGATCGTCGTCCTCGTTCCCGGGGATGACGCAGGACCCGAACTCCTGCCTGATCCGTTCGATTTCGGCGATGCGCTCGTGCAGCCGCTGCAGATGGTCCTGCGACGTCGCCTTCCAGAACCGGAACGTGTCGGCCGTGAGCGGCAGGAACGCGGTGCCGAACAGCGTCGGCTCTGGAACGACGGTGCGTCCGAGCAGCAGGAACCTGTTGGCGCCTGTTACGATGAGGGTCGCGTAGCCGCGATTGCCGATTCGCCTGATCCCGTTCAGCGACCATTCGGCGAGCTTGCTGAAATACGGCTCCTCGCGCCAGCGGTCTGGGCAGTGATCGTCGACGGTGACGTTGACCGCGTCCTGGCTGAAATGCACGATGATGCCCGATGTTGCCGGAAACCACTCGTCGTCGAGATGGCCCTGCAGCCAGGCGCAGACGAACGACCTGCACATCTGCGGACGGCGGTCGTAGATGGTGCAGCCGGTGCCCGTCTGCCAATGCTGGCAGAGCTGGTTCACCGGCTTGTCGACGGCGGCCACCTCCAGAACATCGCAGCAGGCGTTGCACGATCCGCATTGCCTCGTATTGGGCGCCGTCTTCGGCAGGCCGGTCGCGCGAAAACCCTGGCTGTCGCGGACCAGCAGCTTCTGCTTCTCCAGCGCGCCCAGCGCACGCTCGATCTTGAGACGGGACAGTCCGGTGGCGTCGATCACGCCCTTCATCGTCGTCGCGCCTGCCTCAACCGCGCGGACGACGCTCAGCATCGCCTGGTCCATTCTTGTTGTTCTTGTTTGTCGGTCTTGGGCTTCTTCGGTGTTTTTGCTGGCTGCCGAACTCCGGCTCTGCAATTCATCCGCCGCGGAACGGCATCCAGATCACGTTGCGTCGAGGGATCATTCGGCAGGCGCATGTTGCTCGCGTGTTTCCGGGAGGCAACACAACGCGCCTGCCACGCACGCATGCGGCGCTTGCGCAAATGCAGGATCACGCCCGAGGCGTGAGACTTGATTCTCGCCCGCGACGAAGCTCAGTCACGCGCGCCCTGTTCAATTCGCGCGCGAACACGCCGTTTTCGCGTTGCCTCGCGTCGAGATATGACGAGCAACATGCATTCGTCTCACGCAGTCGTGATATTTGCGATGGAGCGCAGCAGTCGCGCGCACGCGACACGTTCGCGTGATCGAAGCGCGGGCGGAAGAGCAACGCATGGCGCGTTGCTTGCGCGTCACACCGGGAACTGTCTGCGGCCTCGTCGCATGACACAGATCAAAGGCGGTCGGCCGGGAGCCTGCTATCTGATCGTATGAGTTTTCTCACCTTCTTGGCGGCGACCTATTTCCTGCTGGCATTGCCTGGGCCGACCAACACCTTGCTCGCGACATCGGGCGCAGGGATCGGCGTCGCGCGCTCGCTTCACCTGCTTGCGGCGGAGCTGTGTGGCTATCTGCTGTCGATTGTGCTGCTGCGGACGGCGCTCGGTCCCATCGTCAGCGATATTCCGCTTGCGGCTATCGTGCTCCGCGTCGCGGTGACGATCTACATCCTGTGCCTCGCCGTCATGCTCTGGCGCGTCAATACACGCGAGCTGCGTGACGGTGCTGCGGTGACGTTCGGCCAGGTGCTGCTGACGACCCTGTTGAACCCGAAGGCGCTGGTCTTCGCCTTCCTGCTTCTGCCGCTCCAGGTCGGGCCGCTCGAACTGCTGCCGTGGCTCGGGGTGATCGCGCTTCAGATCCTCACGGCCGGGGCGGCGTGGATCACACTGGGCGCAACACTCGGCCGCGGCGCGCGCCGGCTTGGGCACCCCGAGATCGTGACGCGGATCGGCGCGGTCACGCTGGTCGCGGTCACCGGCCTGATCTGGATTCAATCGTTCCTCAGCGCGTGAGCGCCGGCGCTTTTCGCCAGGAACGGAGCTCGCGCTACTGCGCGCCCGATCCGCCTTGCACGATCTTCTCGTTCAGCTTCAGGTCCACGGTCTCGACCGTGCGGTCGATCTCGGCATTGGGCACGCCGAGCTGATGCGAGATCAGCTTCACCAGCAGGTCGACGCGCTCGATGAAGGGCGCGCCGCTCGCGACCGCGCGCGCGGCCGATGACGGCTTGAGCAGGCTTTCGGCGGCCTTGGCGTATTTGGCGAACGGCACCTGGTCCTGCGGATCGGCGCCGAGCCGCCGGGCGATCGCGTCGACATGCTCGTAGATCGTCTGCGAGCGCTTGAGATCGCCGTGCACGGCGTCGCGGATCGATTGCGGCTCGTGCGGCGTGATGCAGCGGTAGTTGCCGGTGAGGAGCATCGACCATTTCGCCAGCGGCACGAACAGCGAGTCGAAAACTTTCAGCTTCACCGGCACGTCGTGGCCGTCGAGCGTCACCGCGTCGATATCGGCTTCGAGCTCACGCAGCACCTTGTTGTGCTTCTCGTCGGCGAATACCGATGCCTTGAAGTTGGTGGGCAGGCCGACATGGAGCACGTTCGCGGCCTCCTCCGGCGGACGGAATGCCTGCGGGTCGGGCGAGCACAGCGTCACCAGCCCCGGCTCGAACCGCTCCCACACCTGCGCATTGGTGTAGGCCTCTTCGAGGTCCATGCCTGCGAGCGACGGGATTCGCTTCAGATAGGGCAGTGGCGGCATGTTCATGATCGACAGGCACGGCAGCTTCGCCGCGGCGATCTTGATCATGAGAACGCGGACCGTGTGGTTGGTGTATTGCGGCTCCTGCATCGCAAGGCCGACCATGTCGTAACGGGACAGGTCGACATCGACCGGCGTCACGGCGTCGAGCTTGCCGGGCAGGTCGCGCGAGAAGATGGCGCGGTGCACGGCTTCATCGCGCAACTTGATGCGCACCTCGGTACCATCGCGATTGATCAGCTCCGCGGTCTTGGCGCGGCAGACCAGGGTCACGTTGTGCCCCGCCATCAGGAGCTTCGTGCCCAGCAGCGAGCCGTAGGAAGCCCCGAGAATCAGGATGTTGCGCGCCATGTTTCGTCCCTTTGAGAAATTGTGCTGATTTTTTGGGCCCCGGCCGTCATCCAGGGGCGAATTGCCGGCATCTAAAGCGAACTGCCCCTGGATGGCAACTGGGATAATGCATACAAGGAAGCCCCGAATATTCCGTGACCCGGATTAAAACAGAGCGTGATGCGGGGAGGTCCATAAGGGCGGTGGGAGCCCCTTATTTCGCTGGGCTCCACCCATGCCACGGCCCTGCGTGCACAGACGCTTCCGGTTGGCAGAAATTCGGATTTATCTCATTCGGACGCGCTGAGAGGTGCTATCGTACATCGTCACGTTCCGCGCGGACAGATGAGCGGCACTGAGGATTCGCTTCGCGATTTTTTCTCGCCAGATCGACATTCCGCATCGATGAAGCGGCGATTCGCCGCATTCCTTGCGTTATCGCGCATTCACAGTGACGGCCTACACAAGGATGCCTCATCCGCCGGCAAATGAAGTATTTTTTCGCCGTCAACCGCAACAAAAAACTACAAAGCCGGCGGCGCAAAAGTGGCAGAGTGGGCGCATGAATGACTGTGGATCAGCAACGGAGCGGGGACGTGACGATTGAGTTGAGTCGGCTTGGAGTTTCAATCGAAGCCGGCTCGCTTGCAATACAGACCGTTTCGCGCAATGCCTTCGCCGAGCAAGGCGAAGATGGGGCGATCGTCGGGCCTGATCTCGTTACGCCAGAAGGTGGATCGAACGCGGGGTCTGCGACCTCGCCGTTCGGGGACTGAAATGGAAGGTGATCATTGGCCTCACGGCTCCTGCGACGGCGCCGGTCGTAGCCTTTCAGATTTGCGGAAACGCGCATCCGAATTTTTCGAAGGTCTGTCCGTCGCAGAGCTCGTGCGCGAGTCGCACAGGAATCTGTGGGTTTCGGACTGGTCGAGGATCGCGGACGAGTACCGGGCGTTCGCCGAATCCGCGCGCGGAGACGGCTCCATTCAGGTGGCGCGGGAAGCGTGGCTGTGCTCGCTGACGGCTCTTGAAGTCGCGAGAAACGTGTCCTGTCCCGGAGACCCCGCGAGTACCGACCTCGCAGACAAGGTCGGAATCAACCTGAAAGGCCTCGAGGAGGACGCCGGTCCGGCGATCGAGCGCGTGAAGATCGATGGGTTCGATCAAGGCTCGCTTGCCGGCTACTTTCTGCCGGCGTTCCGTGACGGGCCTTCCGCGCCCGTGGTGATCTGCGTCAGTGACGAGGACGTCACCCTCGGCTCGATGATGAGCAGGCTGTTGCCGGCCTCACGTCGCCGGAACATGTCGCTCCTGTTCATCGATGCCGGCCATTCGTCCGTTCGCCGCCCGGTCAAGCCGGAGCATGTTCTTCAATGCTGGCTGGACTATCTGGAGGCTCGCCCGGACGTCGATTCGCGGCGGATCGCGGTCTATGGCGAAGGGGCGGCCGCCAGTCATGCGTCCGGCCTTGCCTTGCTGGATCGCAGGACGGCTGCCGCCGTGTGCGACGGCGGCATCGTGGCGCCGATCATGCGCCGCGCATCGCTGCGCTGGATGATCGGCGCTCAGCCGGGCGTTCGTGACGGGACCCCGGCGGGTTCGTCGTTGCCGTCGCACCGAATCCCTTGCCCGCTGCTCGTGGTCGCCGGGACTCGTTCGATGGTCTCGGAGGAGGATGCTCTCGAGCTGCAAGCCTTCTATCGGCAGGCCGAAGCCGATTGCTCGACCGTCGTGCCGAACTGCATCCCGCACCCGCTGGGCGAGGTCGAGAACTTCGTCGCCGTGGACGATGTCATTTTCGAATGGCTCGCCAACAAGCTTGGAATCGTCCGCCAGCTTGATCCCGTGACTTGCCTTTAATCGGCGGGGCCAGCGCATATAGCTTGCCTGCGGCCCATCCTTCGAAACGCGGGTCTCGAACCATGCAGGCCGAGCACCTTCCGCAGCCTGCGCCCCGGCGTCAGCGGATCACGAAACGTCGATGGCCAGCAAACGTGCGGCCAGCCGGGCATTCTTGGCAATCGTTGCGAGCGCAATGTTCAGATCGGCCAGGGTCTTCTCGTCGACCTCGTTGAACATGGTCGAGTTCAAGGCGAGCTTTCGCTTGGACAGTTTCTCGATCTCCGCCGTCGCCTTTGCCGTCAGCGACATCAGGACGAAGCGCGCGTCGTCTGCGCCCGGCCGCCGCGACAGGAAGCCGGCTTTCTCGAGGGCCTTGGTCTGGTTGGTGACGAAGGCCGGGTGGACCCGCAGCTTGTTTGCGATATCGATGCCGGCGACGCCTCCGCCCTGGTCCAGCTCGGTGATGGCCATCAGGATCAGCCACTGCGGCTCGGTAATGCCCAGCAGTCCGGCCCAGCTGGTGTGGATGTTCTCCATCTGAGAGTGAATCTCGACGACATTCCAGATGAAGTCCGTAATCGCCCTGTCGAGTTTTTTCTCGATCATGTGGCTCCCCCGTTTCCCCTGGATCATTCTTTTAATGGGATATCTGGGAGGCGTCTCGGGTATCGCGCACCGACGATAGTAGCGGATACCGCGCGACGGTAACGGCCCGGTTGTTTAGTGCTTGCAAAAATCAATTAATTAAATTATGTCTCGCTCCACTCAATCTTTGCTGCTCTTGACCGTCTCAATGAGCCAGTAATGTGAGACCTCCAAGAAAGCCCTCGGGATGCCCCCTGAGGGCTTTTTACTTTTAAGCCACAGGCTTATCTGGCATTGCGGGCCTCCCTGTTGCCCTCCAGCAACAACTCCCCCGGAAGTTACGCTTCATTAAATCAATGAATTGAGGCGATTGTTTTTATAAACTATACGTGAAGCCACGACGGAGGGGGGGCACCTCACTGTCGTTTCAGTCCGGACTTTCAGTGCGGGCCTGAATTGAACGGAAATTGAAGTGGGTAAAGCGGCCTCCGACGAGGAGCCGAGCCCCCTGAACCGACCTGGAGGTTTACTAATGAAGTTTACGAAGACGCTTCTTCTCGGCTCGGCAGCCGGCCTGATGGCCGCCTCCGGTGCGTTCGCAGCCGATCTTCCCGTGAAGGCCAAAGCGGTCGAATACGTGAAGATCTGCTCGCTGTACGGCGCCGGCTTCTACTACATCCCGGGCACCGACACCTGCATCAAGCTGGGTGGTTACCTGCGCGCTGAAGTCGCGCTGGGCACCAACAGCGTCTACGGCGCTGCCAACGGCTCCCCCGCCGGTGCGCACAACCGCCTGAGCAACTACTACACCATGCGCGCTCGTGAAGACCTCAACATCGACACGCGCACCGCGACCGAATACGGCGTCGTCCGTACCTTCTTCGACGGCGTGTTCTCCTGGACCTCCGGCGGTTATCAGGGTTCGGGCTCCGCCACCGGTGGCACCGTCTACACCGGCTCGCTCGGCCTCAACACCTCGGGTGCGACCCCGGCGCTGGTTGGTTCTTCGATCAACGGCACCGACGGCAACACCTCGGCCGGTTCGCTCGGCGTGTACTACGCCTTCATCCAGTTCGCTGGCTTCACCATGGGTAAGGCCGTGTCGCAGTTCGACGCGCCCTGGACCAACTATCCCGGCAACAACTTCGACGGTCTCGTCGGCGGCAGCGGCACGGTCACTGGCGTCACCCAGTTCACCTACACCGCTGATTTCGGTCAGGGCGTGACGGCAGCTTTCTCGGCTGAAGATACCTCGGCCTATTATCAGGCTGGCAACCAGAACCTCACCGGCGCGACCGCTGGTGGCATGATCGGTGGCAGCTACGGCACCAACGCGATTGGCGGCACGCGCTCGCCGAACCTCGTTGGTATGGTTCGTGTCGACCAGGCTTGGGGTCTCTTCCAGGCGTCGGTTGCCGCGCATGACAACCACGTTGCCTACTACGGCGCGAACGAAGCCACTGGCCACCCCGACGACAAGTGGGGTTGGGCGGTTCAGCTCGCTCTGTCGATCAAGAACATCCCGACCGGTGCGGGTGACGTGATCAACGTGTCGGCCGTCTACACCGACGGTGCGACCCGCTACAACTTCCAGAACCTGGCGGGCAGCTCCTACTCGATGTTCGGCAGCTCGGGCGTTGCCTACCAGAGCGTCGGCTTCGCCAATGCTCCTGATACCGTGTACATCACGGGCAGCTCGCAGGAGACCGTCAAGACCTGGGGCTTCCGCGGTGCTTACACCCACAACTGGGATCCCTACTGGAACACCGCGCTGTACGGTGCCTACGCTCAGGCTCAGTACGGCTCGCTCGCCAAGAACGCACTTTGCGGCGTCGGCGGCGTGTTCGTCACGGGTGTGGCTCAGGCTGGCGTTACCTCGTGTAACCCGGACTTCGCCATCGGCCAGATCGGCCTGATCACCCGCTGGACCCCGGTCAAGAACCTGACGTTCTCGGCCGACCTGAACTGGACGCACCTCGACCAGAAGTACGCCGGCACTGTCGGCTACTCCGGATCCGGCGCGACCGCCAAGCCGGCTGCCGTGTACGAGCTGAAGGATCAGGACAGCATCACCCTGCTCCTCCGCGCTCAGCGCAACTGGTAACACCTGTCGCAAGACTGGAATCGAACACCCGGCGGGAAACCGCCGGGTGTTTTTTTGTTGGTTGAAGATTCGCAGACCGGATGGAGCGCTACTAGGCCTTGCGCTGCCCGACGGGCAAAACGCCCAAACTCTCGGTCACCCCTTTCTTGCAAAAATATTCCGCTTTATCGAAATTCGGAATTATCGTATATGGCGCCCATCCCGGCTCATCCTTGAGGGGCGATCGTACGTCGTCACGATATGCGAGCCGGGCCTGCGGTGGACGCGGCAGCGTCGTGCGCGAGAGGTGCGGGCAGGGCGGGTAGTCCCTGTGAGCCCGTGGCCGCGTGCGGACGAGCGGCGCTGATGCGTACGGCAAAACCGTGTGGTCCTGGCCGTCGTTGCTACGGTCAAGCCTTCAGCGGAGATGTGCGCGAGCCCAACCGGGCGGACGGCATCGTCAATTCGCGGGGCGAGGGAGGCCAGAGGGAACTCGGCTCCCGGGAGAGCACGGCATAAGCCGTCCGACCATCGCGCAGGGAAGGCCGAGTGATCGGCGACACCTGTATGCTGCTGTGCGGTCTCTTTGCGCTACCTTTCGCGCAGCAGACCGCGGGTGCACGCCGGCACCCGGTCTTCCCTGCGCCCTCCTGGATTGGAGGGGTGGAGAGATCAAGCAGAGCTCGGGCGAGATCAGCCGCGAGGCTGCGAAGTCGTGTCTGCAACCACACACTCGCTGTCATCGTCCGGCTTGACCGGACGATCCAGTAGCCCCGAGGCGATCGTGATGGAGTCGAGAGGCCGCGGCGTACTCGATCCCCCGCCGGAGCCTGTCATCGGGCTCGCCGAAGGCGAGACCCGGTGGCGGGGAAAGACAGTGGTATTTGGAGACGCAGCCGTGGCTCCAAGCTCCGTCATTGCGAGCACAGCGAGGCAATCCAGAATCCCTCCGCGGAAAGACTCTGGATTACTTCGCTGCGCTCGCAATGACGAAGTTGAGAGAGTGCGGCCTCACTCGCTTTTCGTGCCCCGGACGCAGCGCCGCAACGCCATAAGCGCGTTCACGCGCGTCCTCCACGCGGCATACGCGTTGCAGCTTGTCCGGGACGCGAGAGTGAGCGGCGCGGTGCACTTTGCTCCGTCATTGCGCTCGCAACTTGCACAGCAACGACGATGAGGACGCGGACGCCTATACGCGTTTCAAGGAACGATATCGTCGTGAAATTTTGCGTAAGCTCTGGCGCCGCCATCCGCGCGGAAGTTGCGGTTTCGTCACGGCGCGGATCTTCGCTCTAGCCCTGGCTCGCCACACGCGCGCGGTCGAGATGCCCCTCGATCTTCGGGCGGTCGCGGGTGCGCTCGAAGCTCGTGCAAAGCAGTTCGGTCTCCTCGAGCGAGACAGGCGCGCGATACAGTCGGCACATGAATTCCGCGGTGGAGCGTCCCTTGCCAGTAGCTGGACTGCGTTCGGCGAGAAACATGCAATCGCGGCAGATGCTGGCATCGAGTCGCTGGTGCGCCGTGTCGAGGTGGTTGAGGATCTCGCGGAGCGAGTCGCGGAGCCTGATGCACTCGTCGGTTCCGAGCGCCGTGACTGCGTTCACCACGTGGTTGATCGGGTCGTGCTGGCTCAGGCATTTCTCGCCTTGCGCCGTGACGTGGAGCACCACGGAGCGCTTGTCCTCGTGCGATGGCTTTCGCACCAGGAAGGACTTGCCCTCCAGCGTCTTCACGATCTGCGATGCCGTCGCCCTGGTCGCGCCGATGAAGCCGGCGAGTGCCGAGGGGGTGCGCGAGAATCTGTTGGCGCGGCCGAGAAAACGCAACGCCATCCATTCCCGGTCGCGCAGTCCATGCTGGTTGCCTTCGAAATACCAAGCTCTCGCCGCCTGAACCAGCAGCTCGACAGCTTCACGTGCCAACGGCATGAATTCCTACCTCGCCCCGGGAATCACGTCTGCGGCGCCCCGAAGTCGCCTTCCGCCGTTGTGCACGAATCTTTCGCGAGAAGCCCTACTACCCGCAATGCCCGACGCGTCCGCCGTGCCCGATTCTCGCGCGAAAGCACGGACTACTCGGCATCCGACCTGGACTGATGGGCACTGCAAGGTGCGGGGCGAAAAGCGATGCCGCCGTTGGCATGCCAGTCGTTGCGTCGTCGAACGAAAGCCCGAGTTGCCGCCACGATCGGACGATGGATCGGAGTTGTTCACCCGAAGCCCCTGAGTTCAAGTCACACGCAGACGTTTCTTATGTACCGTTGAAACGATGAATGAGCTTCTCAACAAAATCAAGTAGAGACGCTCTCCGAGACTGGATGTCGCTGCAGACGAGTGTAACGTTCAAGACAATCGCGCTCTTCGGGACACATGATGGTGATCGCAATATGCAGCGCAACAAGCTATTTGCACGCAATTGTGCGACGGTTTGATTGCACAGCGCGTTGCTGTCCGACGTTGATGCAAACTGATGGAAGCTTGTGCATGACGATGGCGCTCATCGGCGCGTCATCCACAACTTCCGCGATCCTTCAGGGAATCGCCAAGGGAACTCGTTAGGATTGCACGTCACGGTTGCCACCGCAACGGCGGCGGGATGGGTCGGTTCGACCGGATGCGACCTGGCCGCGCGCTACTCCACCGAGCGGTTGATGCGCCGGCGGTGGAAACGGCCGGCGGCGATGGGCGCGCAGGCCCAGGACGCGGGCGGCGCGCGTGGTCAACTATCGCGATAATCAGCAAGGCTGCGACCACGGGCGGGGGCCGCGCCGCCGCCCCGTCCGGCTAGGTTCTGTACCCATAACCATTGAGCGTTTGGGTTTGTCGTGATTCAAGGTCCCAGGAGGACCTTGATCATGGCCCGGTACGATGTTTCGGAGACCGAGTGGCGTTTGATCGCACCGCTGCTGCCCAACAAACCGCGGGGCGTGGCACGGGTGGACGACCGACGCATCATCAATGCGATCTTTTATGTTTTGAGGACGGGCTCGCCCTGGCGCGATCTGCCCAGTCGCTACGGGCCTTATACGACCGCCTATAATCGTTATAACCGCTGGTCGAAGGCTGGCGTCTGGCTGCGGATTTTCGAGACACTTGCGGCGCAATCACCCGGATCCCTGCACCTCATAGACTCTTCGATCATTCGCGCTCACCAGCATGCAGCCGGCGGTAAAAAGGGGGCCCGGATCACGCCATTGGCCGTTCTCGTGGAGGACTGAGCACCAAGATCAACGCCGTCGTGGATGAGAATGGCCTTCCATTGCGGATCGTGCTCTCCGCCGGACAGGCATCTGACAAGGCCGCCGTGGCAGCCCTGCTTGAGGGACTGCCGCCGGCCCGCGCGCTCATTGCCGATCGCGGCTACGACGCTCAGGCCATCGTCGAACTGGTTCGCCAGCGCGGCAGCGAGGCGCACATCCCGACCCAGCGGGACCGTAAAGTTCAGCGCTCGGTCGATCCGGGTCTTTATCGCCAGCGCAATATGATCGAGCGCTTCTTCTGCAAACTCAAACACTTCCGCCGCGTCGCTACGCGCTTCGACAAACTCGCTAGAAACTTCCTCGCCGCTGTTCTGCTGGCATCAACGAGACTTTGGCTCCGAGCTTATGAGTCCACGACCTAGTCGCCCTTGAGCATGTCCCGGAGCTCGCGGAATGGATCGGCGCTGGGCGGCGCCGAGGCGTCCTGCCGCATCGCGCTGTAGATTCGCGGGACCAGATCGACGGCCTGGTCGAGCCCCGAATCACGCCCCGCCTGATATCCGCCCATCAGCCGAAGGTCGCGCGTGTCCTCGTATTTGGACATCATGGTGCGCAGCTTGCTCACCAATTCGCGCTCCTCGGGGTCCCAGACGTTGTGAGCGAGGCGGGAGACCGAGGCCAGGACGTCCACGGCCGGATAGCGCGCCTGGTCGGCGATGTGCCGGGAGAGCACGATGTGGCCATCGAGAGTGCTGCGGATGGTGTCCGCGATCGGCTCGTTGTGGTCGTCGCCGTCGACCAGCACGGAGAAAATGCCGGTGATCGTCCCGGATCCCTCTTCGCCGGGCCCGGCGCGCTCCAGAAGGCGCGGCAGGTCGGTGAAGACCGTCGGCGCATAGCCGCGCGCGACCGCAGGCTCGCCGGCGGCGAGCGCGACCTCGCGGGCGGCGTGGGCGAAGCGGGTGATCGAATCGACCACGAGCAGGACCGATTCGCCCCGGTCGCGGAAATATTCGGCGACCGCCATGGCGGTCTTCGGCGCCAGCCGCCGCATCATCGGGCTTTCATCTCCCGTCGATACGATGGTGATGGCGCGGCTGCGGTTGGCCCCGAGCACGTCCTCGATGAATTCGCGCACCTCGCGGCCGCGCTCGCCGACGAGCGCCAGCACGACGGTGTCGAAGCCCTGGCTGCGCGCCAGCATCGCCAGCAGCGTCGATTTGCCGACCCCGGAGCCGGCAAATATGCCGACGCGCTGGCCGGCGCAGATCGGGGCAAACAGGTCGATGACGCGTACGCCGGTCCGCAGCGGCTTGTGGACGCGTGCGCGCTTCATCGCCGATGGCGCCTCGGCCTCCGCCGACACCGGCCGGGACCCGGGCGTGAGGGGACCCTGTCCGTCCAGCGGCGCGCCGAGCGCGTTGATGACGCGGCCCTTCCAGCTCGGATCGGGCGCGAAGGACAGGGGCGGCATCCGGTAGGCGACCGAGCCGAGGCCGCCGGCGAATTGCCGGTCGAACGGCTTGGCGACGATGCCCTCGCTGTCGATCCTGATCACTTCGCCGATCTGGGGCTTGCCGCCGGAGTTGACGCCGATCAGTTCGCCAAGCCTGACGAAGCGCGACAGGCCGGAAACGCGGAAATGCGTCGGCGCGATCTCGGAGATCGCGCCGCTGACGCTTGCCAGGGGAGTGCTCTGCTGAAGCTCCAGCAGCGCCCACTCGAGTTGCCGAAGAGCGTTCAAGGAAACTGTCCACCCTCATTGCGCGCGAGGCGCACTTTACTTGCCGGGCTCGCCCAGCGTCCGGATTGCATTCTGGAGCGAGCTCTCGGTGCCCTCGATCATCGAATTGGTGCCGTCGAAGGCGCGCGAGGCTGCGATCAGCTTCGTCAATTCCATCATCGGATTGGCGCCGGAGCCCTCGACATAGCCCTGCTTGAAGCCGTCGCGTGAGAAGTCGGCGATGGCGGTCGCGGGCCGGTCCGGCGTGACGCCGGAATTGCCGTAACGCTCGAGATTGGCGTCGGCGGGAATGTTGAACAGTCCGATGGAGCCGATCTCGTTGTTGTCCTGGGTGATCGCACCGCTGCGCGCGATCGCGACCGGTCCGCCGTTCGGGTCGAGCGTGATCTGCGCGCCCCCGGCATCGATGACGGGAAAGCCGGACACCGTCTGAAGATCGCCGTTGGGGGCGATCTGGAGGCGGCCGTCGCGCGTATAGACGGTGCCGTTCGGGCCGGCGAAGGCGATCCAGCCCTGTCCGACCACCGCGACGTCGAGCGGGTTGCCGCTCTCGGTAATGCTGCCGACTTCGCGCGAAATGATGTTGTCGCCGGGCGAGGAGAAGGCGACCGGGTTCGCGCCCGCCTTGGACAGAACGGTCTCGAACTTCACCACGTCGGTGCGGAATGCCGCCGTGTTGACGTTGGCGACGTTGTTGGCGATCGTCTGGAGGCGCTTTTCGAGGGCGACCTGCGCCGACAATCCCACATAGAGAGCCGATTGCATGAGTTACTTTCCGAGCCGGATGGACTGAAGCTTCGTTAGCATGTCGGTGTCCAGGCTGACCGACGTCGACGACGCGCCGGCAATCAGGACCAGCGCGGGGTTGGTCGAGGTGTCGCTCTGGGCCTGGGTCGCGTCCCACATCGCCGCAAAGCGCTGCACGAACTTGTCGACCTTGGCCGGGTCCTGGAAATCGGTGAGATCGATCTTGTTCGTGATCATCTTGGCCTGGGCATCGATGTCGGACGAGCTGATCGTCGACGACCAGCCCATTGCGGTCTGGACCACCTGGGTCAGCGCCTTGTCGGCGAGGATCTGATAGGCGGTGGTGATGGTGGAGGCCTTGCGGGTGAAATAGAGCGCCAGCCGCAGACCCTCGTTCTGGTCGCCGGCCTTCTCCTCCATCGTCTGCGTGACGTATTGGGTCGCCGTGCCGGTCGTCGCCGCGGTCGCCTGGGTCGCCTTGTCGCCGAGGGCGGCGAAATTGAAGGCGGTGGTGAATTGCCGGTAGCGGGTGTCGGACAGCTTGTTGGCGAAGGCATCCTTGTCCGAGACGCCCTCGGTCAGAACCTTGCGCATGAACGCCTTGGCATAGGTCATGTCGCTGAGGCCATAGGCCTTCATCGCGTAGGAATAGAGGCGATAGTCCTTCAGGAAATCGTCGACGGTCTTCACGTTGCCGATATGGCTCAGGAAGTAATCCGTCTCGCGGCTGACATCCGGCTCCGTCGCGACCTGCGTCAGCGACTTACCCATGTCCTTGGTCAGTCTGGTGTAGTCCGCGATGGTGGATAGCATGACCCGCGCCTCTCTGGCCGCACTTGCGACACCATCCCAAGCTGCCGTGAATTGCTTGCGCGAAGCTGACGAACGGCAAGCCAGCCTCGCGCAAGCGTCGCCGAATAGGTATTCCCGATGGGATCGACGATGGAGCGGCGCGTTGGGCAGTTTCGTGGGGGTTGTCATCACGGTAGCGGCGCTGCTTGGCGGATTTGCCGCCATGGGCGGGCATCTTGGCGTGCTGATGCAGCCGTGGGAATTCGTGATCATCATGGGGACCGCGGCCGGCACCTTCATCATGGCCAATCCATGGAAGACGGTCGTTGATACCGGGCTTGCTTGCGTCCAGGCCGTCACCGGTGCCGTGCCGGGCGAGCGCTATTATCTCGACCTGCTGGGAGCCCTCCACGCCCTGATGCGCGAGCTGCGCGGCAAGGGCCGCAACGAGGTCGAGGCGCATATCGACGATCCCGCGTCCTCCGAGATCTTCAAGGCGTTCCCGAGCGTGCTCGGCGACCCCTCGCTCCTCCAGTTCATCTGCGACTATGTCCGCCTCATCATCATGGGCAACGCGCGCACTCACGAAATCGAAGCGCTGATGGACGAGGAGATCCACACCATCGTGAAGAGCAAGCTGGCGCCCTACCATTCGCTGGTGACGGTGTCCGAAGCGCTGCCGGCGCTCGGCATCGTCGCCGCGGTGCTCGGCGTCATCAAGGCGATGGGCGCGCTCGACCAGTCGCCGAAGTTGCTCGGCGGCTTCATCGGTGCGGCGCTTGTCGGCACCTTCGCCGGCATCTTCCTGTCTTACGGCATCATTTCGCCCTTCGCGATCAAGATCAAGATGACACGCGAGAAGCGCTGCCGGCCCTACATCATCGTCAAGCAGACGCTGCTGGCCTTCATGAACGGCGCCATGCCGCAGATCGCGGTCGAGCACGGCCGCAAGATGATCTCGAGCAACGAGCGTCCCTCAATCGACGTCGTCGAGAACGAGACGATTGCGGGTCCCAAGGCCGTCGTGACCGATGCTGAACCGAAGGCTGCCCGCGCATGATGATGGAAAACGTCGACGTCGATCAACGGAAGCAGCTGCCGAACTACCTGCTGGATGCGGCCGGCATCTCGATCGAGCGCATGCCGATGCTCAATGTGATCTTCGATCGCATGGCGGCATCCTGTACCGACAGTCTTCAGCCGATCGCCGGAACGCCCTGCTACTTCTCCGTCAACGGCATCACCAATGATCGCGTCGGTGACATCATCAAGGACTACGAGGCCAACGCGGTCGCGGCCGTGCTCTATGCCGAGCAGTGGGACTCCCGTATCATCATCATGCTCGACCGCGATTTCGTGTTCACGATGGTCGAGGCGATGTTCGGGTCCGACGGCGCCGAGCCGCCGCTCGATGTCGAGCGCACGTTCTCGAACATCGAGATCCGCCTGGTCCAGGCGCTGTTCGAACGGTTCGCCAAGGCGCTGCAATCCGCCTTCGCCGGCACGTCCAACGTCACCTTCCGCGTCGAGCGGGTCGAGACCGCCATGGCATCGCTCGCGATCGGCCGCAGCGGCAACATGTCGATTTGCGCGAACATCATGCTGCAGGCGCTCTACCGCGGCGGCCAGATGTTCCTCATCATTCCGCACTCCGCGCTCAATCCGCTCAGGCAGAAGCTCGCACACGTCGTCGTCAGCGATGGCCGTGCGGCCGATCCGCGCTGGCGCGAGCAGATGGAGAGCGAGGTTCACCGGACCGAGGTCACGCTGAGCGCGGTGCTCGACGAGAAGATGATATCCCTCGACGACGTCGTGAAGTTCCATGTCGGACAGGTGATCGAGCTCGAAGCCACGCCGCGCACGCTGGCGCGGCTCGAGAGCAACAACCAGGTGCTGTTCTGGTGTCAGATCGGCCAGCTTGATGGCTATTACGCCATGCAGGTGGCGGATCCGGTCGACCAGAAGAGGGAGTTCGTCGATGATATCCTATCTCGTTGATGCCGTGCTGCTGATTGCGCTGGCCTTCACCAGCATGAGGGTGACGAAGATGCACCGCGAATTGGCACGGCTGCGCAGTTACCAGGGCGAGTTCTCGACCATCGTCCAAGAGACGGCGGGCGCCTTCGATACGGTCATCACCGCGGCGCACGATTCGACTGCAAATCTGGGCCGGCTCGCCAACGTGCTGAGCACGAAGATCGATCAGGCCCACGAGGCGATCGCCGCGCTCGATGCGCGGAGCGGGCTCCAATCCGCCGCGACCGTGAGCGGTCCTGAAGCGAACAAGCATTGAAACCGAGACGGATCGAACACGCACGACCGGGGCGCTGAGACGCACCGGGACCGGAAATACCAAGAGGCGAGACCAAATGGCGCAATCCTTCGACTATGAAGCTGCATCTGCAACGGAAGATGCCGAAACGTCTCCGCTGGAGCGGTTGGCGGAAATTGCCGCGCGCACCGCGGAGGAGACCGGCAAGTTCGCCAACGTCGATGCGATCCTGCGCATTCCCGTCACCATGCAGGTGGTGCTCGGTTCGGCCACCATTCCGGTGGCGAACCTGATGAAGCTGGGCCGCGGCGCCGTGGTGCCGCTGGATCACCGCGTCGGCGAGCCCGTTGACGTCGTGGTCAACGGCCGCGTGGTTGCCCGCGGCGAGGTGGTCGTGGTCGAAGAGGACAATTCCCGCTTCGGCGTTTCGCTCACCGAGATCGTCGGGCCGCTGGGGCAGGGTGATACCTGACCATGGCGGCACAGGTCGGCATCGCTCCCATCAAGCAGCGAGGCGTTGCCACGTTGCGCGGAACGGACAAGGTCGCGGCGCTCCTGCTGGCCATGGGCCGTCAGGCGGCCGCGAGCGTGCTTCAGCAGTTCGAGCCGCAGGATATCCGGATCGTCACCAAGGCCGCAGCCGAGCTGCGGCCGATCACGGCACAGGAACTGGAGGGGATCGTCGAGGAGTTCGCCCAGCAGTTCTCGATGGGCGCCAACATCCTCGGTACGATCGGCGGGCTCGAGGCCGTGCTCGGCGACGTGCTTCCGGCCGACCAGGTCTCGGCGATCATGTCGGACCTGCTCGGCAATTCGAGCCGGTCGGTGTGGGATCGCGTCTCGTCGGTGTCTGAAAATTCGCTCGCGACCTACCTTTCCAAGGAGCATCCGCAGACCGCGGCGCTCATCCTGTCCAAGGTCAAGCCGGCCTGCGCGGCCAAGGTGATGAGCCAGCTGCCGTCGAGCCTGCGCAACGAGCTGATGCGGCGCGTGCTCAGCCTCAAGCCGATCGTCGACGATGCGATGAAGGTGCTCGAGAAGACGCTGCACGAAGACCTGACGCTGAATTTCGCCCGCAACCTCGGCGCGGACACCTATGCCCGCGTCGCCGACATCATCAACAAGATGGAGCGCGGCCACATCGAGGACATGCTGAAGAGCCTCTCTGAGAAGCGGCCGAAATCGGCCGAAGTTCTCAAGGAACTGCTGTTCACCTTCGACGACGTGATCCACCTGACGCCGAAGGCGCGCACCATGATCTTCGACCAGGTGCCGACCGATCGCATCGTCGTCGCGCTGAAGGGGACCGACAAGCACTTCCGCGAACTGATCCTGTCCTCGGTCGCCTCGCGCGTCCGTCGCGTCGTGGAGCACGAACTCGCCATCGGCGAGCCGTCGAACCAGCGCGACGTGCTGGAGGCGCGGCGTGTCATCACCGACCTCGCGCTCGACCTGGCGGAAAAGGGCGAAATCGAGCTCAACCCCGAGCAGGAGGATGAGCTGGTCTTCCGCTGACCGCTGAACCGGCATGGCAGAATCCGACCAGGAGAGCAAAACAGAAGAGCCGACCGAGAAGAAAGTCCGCGATGCGCTCGAAGAGGGCAAAATTCCGGTCTCTCGGGAGGCGTCCATCTTCGCGTCGATGGCGGCGCTGATGGTGATTCAGATGTTCCTGATCAGCCAGGGCGTACAACAGCTGACGCCGACGCTGAAAAGCCTTCTCGACGATCCCGACGGCTTCCCCCTCAGCAACGGGGCGGACGCGCTGAATCTCCTCACCGTGGTGGGACTCGAGGCGTTTCGATTTCTGGTTCCCCTGGTCGTCGTCCTGGTCGCGTTCGGGCTGGCGGCGTCGCTGCTGCAGAACGCGCCCACTCTGGTGCTCCAGCGCATCATGCCGGATCTTTCGCGAATCTCTCCTGCCAGCGGCTGGAGCCGGCTGTTCGGAACGCAGGGCCTCGTCGAGTTCGCAAAGTCGCTGTTCAAGCTCGCCTCGGTGACCGTCGTCGTCGCGTTCGTGCTCCGCTCGTCCGAAGCAAAGGCGTTCGAGGCGATGTATACCGACCCGGTCGCGCTTCCGGAAATGATTCTCAACATCGCGATGCGGATCGTCTCGGCGATCTGCATCGCCACGATCGTCCTGGTCGCGATCGATCTCGCCTGGGCGCGCTTCCACTGGCGGCGCGAGCTGCGCATGACCAAGCAGGAGATCAAGGACGAGCACAAGCAGGCGGAAGGAGATCCGCTGATCAAGGCGCGCCTGCGCTCGCTGGCGCGCGATCGTTCGCGCCAGCGGATGATCGCCTCCGCCTCGCGCGCGACGCTGGTGATCGCGAACCCGACGCACTTTGCGATCGCGCTGCGCTACAAGCGCGAGGAAAACGCGGCGCCGGTCGTCGTCGCCAAGGGCATGGACGTGCTCGCGCTGAAGATCCGCGAGGTCGCCGAGAAAAACCGGATCCCGGTGATCGAGAACAAGGCACTCGCGCGCGCGCTCTATGAAGCGGTGCAGGTCGACCAGGTGATTCCCGCGGAATTCTTCCGGCCCGTCGCCGAGCTCATCTATTTCCTGCAGTCCAAGCAGGCGCCGCGGCCCGAGAACGTTCAGTAGATTTCCGAGGACTGCGTCCGCTCCATCAGCCTGACGAAAGCTTGCGCCCCTAAGCTTCTCTACCAATGGACCAGAATGGGGCTGTCGTGGGACCGCTGTATCTCTTCGAACTCGCATCGTCGCAGGCGCGGTATCTCGAGCTCCGCCAGTCGACCATTGCCACCAACGTTGCCAACGCCAATACGCCGGGCTTCAAGGCGCGCGACGTCGAGCCCTTCAACAAGGTGCTCGACAACACGCCGGTCAGGCTTGCGACGACGTCGCCCTCGCACATGCAATTGTCTGCGGCCGAGACCGACACGCGGAAGACCGGGAAGAAGGACAGCTGGGATGTGGTTCACTCCGGCAACTCGGTCAGTCTCGAGCAGGAGATGATCAAGGGTAGCGACGTCAGTCGTGACTACTCGATGAACTCGGCGATCGTGCGGTCGTTTCACCGCATGCTGCTGTCGAGCGCGAAGAGCTGAGGTGGATTGAAATGCTGGACTCCCTGCAAGCGTCATTGACGGTCGCGAGCTCCGGGCTCGAATCGCAGTCGACGCGCATGCGCATCGTTTCGGAAAACCTCGCCAACGCGACGTCGACGGGGCGCACTGCCGGCGCCGACCCCTATCAACGCAAGACCATCACGTTCGACGCCGCGCTGGATCGCGCCTCGGGCGCGCAGCTCGCGAAAGTCAAGGAGATCGGCGTCGATACCACGCCGTACCGCGTCGAGTACGATCCTGGGCATCCCGCCGCCGACAAGGCCGGCTACGTCAAGCTGCCGAACGTCAACATGATGATCGAGATGGCCGACATGCGGGAAGTCAACCGGTCCTATGAAGCCAATCTACAGGTCGTGAAACAGGTGAGGTCGATGCTGGGCATGACCATCGACCTGCTGAGGAGCTGACAATGCTTGAGGCAATTTCATCCACGGCGATTTCCGCGGGCCATGCGGCGTCCCGCGCAACCGAGGCGCAGGCCATCGCGCCCGCCGCGCCGACCGCGATCCAGTCCACCGACGACGTCGGATTCGAATCGGTGATGAAGCAGGTGACGACGGACGCGATCGGAACGCTGAAGGCGGGCGAAGCGGCGTCAATCTCGGCGATGCAGGGCAAGGAATCGACGCGTCGCGTCGTGGAGGCGCTGATGTCCGCCGAGCAGGCCTTGCAGACGGCGGTCGCGGTTCGCGACAAGGTCGTGCAGGCCTACCAAGAAGTCGTTCGTATGTCGATTTGACCTGAGGGAATGACACTGTGAAATCGCTCGCCATTGCGGCCACGGGCATGAATGCCCAGCAGACCAACATCGAAGTTATTGCGAACAACATCGCGAACATCAACTCGACGTCGTACAAGCGGGCTCGTGCGGAGTTCACCGATCTGTTCTATCAGATGGATCGCATGCAGGGCGTCACGAACGTCAACGGCTCGTCGCCGATTCCGGAAGGCGCCAATCTCGGACTTGGCGTCAAGTCGGCGGCCATCCGCAAGCTTCACATTCAGGGCGCGCTGACGCAGACCGGCAACCCTTACGACATGGCCATCAACGGCCGGGGCTGGTTTCAGGTGCTCGGCCCGAACAACGAAGTGCAATACACCCGCGCAGGTTCGTTCAACACCAACGCTAACGGCCAGCTCGTCACGATCGACGGCTATCTGCTGGATCCCGCCATCACGGTGCCGCAGGGAACCGTCGAGGTCACGGTCAACCAGACCGGACAGGTGTTCGCCAAGCTGGACACCGAAATCAATGCGCGGCAGATCGGCCAGCTCAACCTCGCCAATTTCGCCAACGAGGCGGGCCTCGAGCCGCTGGGCAGCAATCTCTATCGCGAGACCACGGCGTCCGGCACGCCAGTCGTCGGACTCCCGGGCGATTCCGGTTACGGCAAGATCAACCAGAAATATCTCGAAGCCTCGAACGTCGATCCGGTCAAGGAAATCACCGAGTTGATCTCGGCGCAGCGCGCCTACGAAATGAACGCCAAGGTCATCCAGGCCTCGGATGAAATGGCCCAGACGGTCTCGAAGGGCATGCGCTAGTTCCGGTGTCTCGATGTTGAACAGGGTGGGCTTGATGGTGCGCGGGTTGGCCGCCGTGCTGCTGGTTCTGGTCTCGGCGCGCCTTGCTGCGGCCGAGGAGAAGCGGCTTCCCGTGCCGGCCGTGTCGATCCGCGCCGGCGAGCTGATCCGGGACGACATGATCACGGAACGCGCCTTCGCGCCGAACGCGCTTGGCGTCGCCATGTTCATCGAAGGACGCCAGGTCCTGGTCGGACGCATGGCACGGCGCACGCTGCTGCCGGGTCAGCCGATCCCGAGCAATTCGGTGGAGGACCCCTGGACTGTCGCGCGCGGTGCCATGGTCAAGGTTGTGGTCGAGGATAGCGGCCTGTCTATCGTGACCTACGGCTCGGCCATGCAGTCGGGCGCGCCCGGCGCGCTCATCCCGATCCGAAACACGGACACCGGCGTGATCATCAGGGGCGTCGTCCAGCCGGACGGCACCGTCAAGGTCGTGGACGGATCATGACCAGAGTCCTGCTTGCGCTCGTCCTCCTCGTCTTTGCCGCCAGCGCCCAGGCCGCAGTCCGTATCAAGGACATCGCGGACATCAAGGGACTGCGTGAAAACCAGATCGTGGGCTACGGCCTCGTCATCGGCCTGAACGGCACCGGCGACACGCTCCGCAACGCTCCGTTCACGGAGCAATCCCTGCAGTCGATGCTGGAGAACATGGGCATCAATGTCAGGAACGAGACCACGAGCACCAACAATCCCCCGCGTCCGACCACGCTGCGCACGCGCAACGTCGCGGCCGTGATGGTGACCGCGGACCTGCAGCCCTCGATAGGGGCG
Source organism: Bradyrhizobium sp. A5 (assembly GCF_042076515.1). Taxonomy (NCBI): domain Bacteria; kingdom Pseudomonadati; phylum Pseudomonadota; class Alphaproteobacteria; order Hyphomicrobiales; family Nitrobacteraceae; genus Bradyrhizobium; species Bradyrhizobium sp. A5. Next base: position 1,422,873 of record NZ_CP148990.1, read on the forward strand.
GGTGAGCGCATGGACGTGACCGTGTCGTCCCTTGGCGATGCGACGTCGCTGCTCGGGGGCACGCTGGTGATGACCTCGCTGCGCGCGGCAGACGGAGCGGTCTACGCGGTGGCGCAGGGCGCGGTCACGGTCGCGGGCTACAGCGTCGGCGGCCAGGCTCAGAACGTCAGCCAGGGCACGCCGACCGCGGGGCGCATCCCGAACGGTGCGCTGGTCGAGCGCGAGGTGCAGGGAAGCCTCCACGAGATGGAATTCCTGGTGCTGGAGCTCAAGAACCCCGATTTCGTCACCGCGACGCGCATCCTCGATGCCATCAATCGCTTCGCCGGCGGCCGCTATCGCGCGCAGATCGCATTCGAACGCGATTTCCGCACCATAGTGCTGTCGAAGCCGCGCCATATCGGCCCGGTCCGTTTTCTGGCTGAAATCGGCGAGCTGACGGTCGAGCCGGACACGCCGGCGCGGGTGGTGATCAACGAGCGCACCGGCACGGTGGTGATCGGGCGTGACGTACGCATCTCGACCGTCGCCGTGACGCACGGCAATCTGACGGTTCGTGTCACCGAGCTTCCCGTGGTGTCACAGCCGGCACCGTTCTCGCAGGGCCAGACCGTGGTCGTTCCCCAGACCGTCGTCGAAGCCAACGAGGCCGGATCGCAGGTGGCGATTCTGAGCGGCGTCGATCTCCAGCGCCTGGTGCGTGGACTGAACCAGATCGGCCTGAAGCCGTCCGGCATCATCGCGATCCTCCAGGCGATCAAGACGGCCGGCGCGCTCCAGGCCGACGTCATCGTGCAATGATGCGCAAGCGTCGAGCAAGCTTGGTCGCTCAATGCTCTGGTCTTGACCGAGAATCGCACGCGGCCCGATGCTGAAGCTGGATCACAAAGCCAAACTCCTCCTCCTGATCGCTGTGTCTGCGCTCGCGAGCGCTTCGCCCGTGCTCGCGCTGGACGAGGCCAAGCCGACCAAGCCGCTCAACCTGCTGTCCTTCGCGCGTGCCCGCGCGGCCGGACCGCAAAAGCCGTCCTCGCCGGTCACGCCGGTACCAGGTGACAACGCGTCGATCCGGGCGACGGCGTGGGCGGCTGAAGACTCCGGACCTGCGATCACCGGCGCGGTGCCGGCGTCCGAAACGCGTGCACAGGCCCCTGTGCCCGCAGCCGCGCCTGTGCGCACGGCCAAGCCCGCCAGCGTCCCGGTCCCGCCGAAGCCCGCGCAGGCGGCTGCGCCTGCGGACAGCGACGCTGCCCTGTTCTGCAGCAACGTCGCCGACCCAGCCGTCGATGCGAGACTGGCCTGGCAGCTCAAGGAGCTGGAAAAGGCCGAGACCCTGCTTCGCGAACGGATCGCCGAGGTCGAGGCCAAACGCGCCGAATACGAGAAGTGGATGGCGCTGCGCGACGATTTCCTGAAAAAGGCCGAGGCGCAGGTCGTCGAGATCTATTCGCGCATGAAGCCGGACGCCGCGGCGACCCAGATCGCCGGCATGGCGGACGAGACCGCCGCAGCCGTGCTCGCCAAGCTCAGCCCGAGGAATTCGAGCGCGATCTTCAACGAGATGGAGACGGCGCGCGCGGCGCACCTTGCCGACCTGCTCGGCGGAATGCGTCGCGTGGACGACGGAAAGACCAAATAGATGAAGTATCTCATCCTCATCCTGTCGCTGCTGATGCTTGCCGGATGCGTTGGCGATCCCGCAGATGTCCTGACTGGTCCGCGCCTGTCACCCGTGGGCACCGGCCTGAGGACGCAGGCCGATCCGATCCCGGTGACGCCGCGGCTGCGCTCGCCCGTCAGCTACCGTTCCACCTGGGACGACGGCACCGACCTTTACCGCGATCCTCGCGCCCGTCGTACCGGCGACGTCGTGACGGTGATCATCTCGATGCAGGACAAGGCCAAGCTGGACAATAAGACCGACCGCTCGCGCGATTCGCAGATCAAGTTCGGCCTCGACTGGCTGATGGACGTCGCCGGATGGCAGGACAAAGGCTCGACCAGCGCCAATCTCAACACCAATACGCAGATCAAGGGCAACGGCCAGATCGATCGCACCGAGGACATCAAGCTGTCGATCGCCGCAATCGTCACCGACGTCTTGCCGAACGGCAATATGATGATCAGCGGGTCGCAGGAATTCAAGGTCAATACCGAGATGCGCGTGCTCAATGTCGGCGGCATCGTGCGTCCGCGCGATATCTCGCGCACCAACACGATCTCCTACGAGAAGATCGCCGAAGCGCGCGTCTCCTACGGTGGTCGCGGAAATCTGTCTGACGTGCAGCAGCCTGGATGGGGACATCGGATCTATGACGCCGTGGCACCATTCTGAGATTCGCAGCCGTCGGGCCGCTTCGCGAGGGCAGGGGACGTGATGCGTCTGATTGCGGCCATTCTGGCGCTGACCCTCGTCGCGATCGGCGCGGGTACGCTTGCCGGCCTGCATCTGTTTGCGGCTGCCGAGCGCGTCGCGGACGCGAAGAAGACCGCGCCGCCGCCGCCCCTTGCCTCGAGCTACGCCGGCAGCGCGCGGCTGAGGAAGCTGTCCCCGATCGTGACCAATCTCGCCGCGCCGGCCAACAACTGGGCCCGTGTCGAAGCTTCCATGGTGACCGACAGCATGAGTGACGAGGACGCAGGCATCCTGGCCGCCCACATCAGCGAGGACATCGTGACCTATCTGCGGTCGGCGACGGTTGGCCAATTCGAGGGATCGCGCGGGCTGCAGCATCTGCGCGACGACCTCGCCGAACGCGCCAACATCCGCTCGTCGGGCAAGGTCCGCGAATTGATCATTGAGACGCTGGTGATTCAGTGAGAGTGAAAGTCCTGCTGCTCGCGTTGATTCTGGTCGTCCTGCCCGAAGTGGCGCTGGCCCAGATTCCGGACCTCAACTCGCTTCTGCCGCCCGGAAACGGTTCGACCAGCGGCCGCATCATCCAGCTGATGGCGCTGATCACGGTGCTGTCGGTGGCGCCGGGTCTGCTCATCATGGTGACGAGCTTCACGCGATTTGCGGTGGCGCTGTCGTTCCTGCGCTCCGGTCTCGGCCTGCAGACCACGCCGGCCAATCTCGTTCTGATCAGCCTTGCGCTGTTCATGACCTTCTACGTGATGGCTCCGACCTTCGATCGCGCCTGGGAAACCGGCGTCCAGCCTCTGATGAAGAACGAGATCTCGGAGGAAGAGGCTTACGTGAAGATCACCGATCCGTTCCGCGATTTCATGCTGGCTCACGTTCGCGACAAGGATCTCCAGACCTTCGAGTCCCTGGCCGCAGAGAGCTTTCGGAAGAAGTTCGACGACAAGCGCATCGATCTACGCGTCATCATCCCGGCCTTCATGATCTCCGAGCTCAGGCGCTCGTTCGAGATCGGGTTCCTGATCATGCTGCCGTTCCTCGTCATCGACATGATCGTGGCGACGCTGACGATGTCGATGGGCATGATGATGATGCCGCCGACGATCCTCGCGCTGCCGTTCAAGATGCTGTTCTTCGTGCTGATCGACGGCTGGAATCTGCTGGCCTCGGGCCTGGTGCGCTCGTTCTCGTAGGATCGACGGCCGGCCGGCTGCTTATGGTTAGCGGGAAGTACCGCGGCATGGTTAGCGTTGGGTAATGTTAACCATCTGATATTACAGCGTAATTCAAGCCGATCTTAATCCGCGCGCAAGATTCGACGTGCTAGCAATGCGGCACGGCGGGTTGGACCCCACCCACATCAGTCCAAAGGCATGATGCCGCCCCTCCGTACCGGTGAAAGCCCGGTATGTCCCCTCGTGAAAATGTAACGCGTACATAAAGGGACATTCGCAATGTCAAGCCTGCTTACGAACTCGACCGCCATGACCGCGCTCCAGACCCTGCGGTCTGTCAGCTCGCAGCTCTCCACCACGCAGAACCGGATCTCGACCGGCCAGCGTGTCTCCACCGCTTCGGACAACGCCGCCTACTGGTCGATCGCAACGTCGATGCGCGCCGACAACGCCGCGCTCTCCGCCGTCTCCGACTCGCTCGGTCTGTCGGCCGCGACCGTCGACACGGAATACACCGCTCTGACCACGGTCGTCGGCGACAAGAACGGTGGCTTGACCAAGCTCCAGGCGCTGCTGGTCGAAGCCAAGACCGCCGGTATCGACCGTGTCAAGATCCAGTCCGACGTCACGCAGATCCAGCAGCAGATGAAGAGCACCGCCGATGCGGCAACCTTCAACGGCGTGAACTGGCTGAGTGCGACCGCCGCGACGGGTACCGTCGACCTGGTGTCGTCGTACTCGCGCGTCGGCGGCACGCCTACCGTAGGCAAGATCACCCTGACGATCGCCAACTACACGCTCTACAACAGCGCCGGCAACACCGGTATCCTGGACAAGGTGAGCGGTACTGATTCGGTCGACACGATCGACATCTCCGCGCTGCAGGACAGCGTTCCGGCCGACATGACCAAGCTCGATGGCTACATCGCGCAGGTCACCGCTGCGATCAACACGGTCGCCAGCGCTGCCGCCGACCTCGGCGCCGTCAAGAACCGCATCTCGACCAACACGGACTTCGTGAAGTCGCTGATGGACTCGGTTGATCGCGGTATCGGCCAGCTCGTCGATGCCGACATGAACCAGGAGTCCACCCGTCTGGCGGCGCTCCAGGTTCAGCAGCAGCTCGGCGTGCAGGCGCTCTCGATCGCCAACAACAGCAGCCAGAGCATCCTGTCGCTGTTCCGCTAAGCCTCACGACAATCTGGGGAGGGGCCGCGCTTCTCGCGAAGCGCGGCCCTTTCGTTTGGCGTGGCGCGGCGCGCCCGCCGCAATTTCGCCTGCCCTGTTGCAGCCGGGCCACAGAGCCACAAGCCTCGCACAAGCTTCACGCGCTAACCTGGCTGCTACGACAGGTTGGGCCTAACCGCATTCGCGCCGCCCAAAGGCATGATGCCGCCCTGTCGTACCGGTGCAAGTCCGGTATGTCCCCAACTCAAATCAAGCTTCAAAGGGACATCAAAATGGGTTCTAGCCTTCTCACCAACTCGTCTGCCATGACCGCGCTCCAGACCCTGCGGTCCATCAGCTCGCAGCTCTCTACCACGCAGAACCGGATCTCGACCGGCATGCGTGTTTCGACCGCTTCGGACAACGCTGCCTACTGGTCGATCGCAACCTCGATGCGCGCCGACAACGCTGCGCTCTCCGCCGTCTCCGACTCGCTCGGTCTGTCGGCCGCGACCGTGGACACCGAATATACCGCTCTGACCTCGGTCGTCGGCGACAAGACCGGCGGCCTGACCAAGCTCCAGGCGCTGCTGGTCGAAGCCAAGACCGCCGGTATCGATCGTGTCAAGATCCAGTCCGACATCACCCAGATACAGCAGCAGATGAAGGCCACCGCCGATGCGGCGACCTTCAACGGCGTGAACTGGCTGAGCGCGACCGCCGCGACGGGTACCGTCGACCTGGTGTCGTCGTTCTCGCGTGTCGGCGGCACGCCCACCGTCGGCAAGATCACCCTGACGATCGCGAACTACACGCTCTACAACAGCGCCGGCAACACCGGTATCCTGGATAAGGTGAGCGGCACGGCGTCGATCGACACGATCGACATCTCCGCGCTGCAGGACACCGTCCCGGCCGACATGACCACGCTCGATGGCTACATCGCGCAGGTCACCACTGCGATCAACACGGTCGCCAGCGCTGCCGCCGACCTCGGCGCCGTCAAGAACCGCATTTCGACCAACACCGAGTTCGTCAAGACCCTGATGGACTCGGTTGATCGCGGTATCGGACAGCTCGTCGACGCCGACATGAACGCGGAATCCACCCGCCTGCAGGCGCTCCAGACCCAGCAGCAGCTCGGCGTCCAGGCGCTCTCGATCGCCAACCAGAACAGCCAGAGCATCCTGTCGCTGTTCCGCTAAGTCTCAAAACCATCTGAGGAGGGCCGCGCTTCCCGCGAAGCGCGGCCTTTTCATTTTTATGATGTACGCGCGGGCGGGCCATGAGCTCGGCCCGGCTCAATCTGTTGTGGTCCGGTCACAAAGCCGCAAGCCTCGCACAGCCTACGTGCGTTATTGTCGCCGCACGACAGGTTGGGCCTGCTTTTTCTGCCGCCCAAAGGCATGAGGCCGCCCTGTCGTACCGGTGCAAGCCCGGTATGTCCCAAATTTCAATCTGTTTCAAGGGGACGTCAAAAAAATGAGTTCTAGTCTGCTCACCAACTCGTCTGCAATGACCGCGCTGCAGACCCTCCGGGGCATCAGTTCGCAGCTCGCGACCACGCAGAACCGGATCTCGACCGGCATGCGCGTCTCGACGGCGTCGGACAACGCGGCCTACTGGTCGATCGCAACCTCGATGCGCGCCGACAACGCCGCGCTCTCCGCCGTCTCCGACTCGCTCGGTCTGTCGGCCGCGACCGTCGATACGGAATACACCGCTCTGACCTCGGTTGTGGGCGACAAGACCGGCGGCCTGACCAAGCTCCAGGCGCTGCTGGTGGAAGCCAAGACCGCCGGTATCGATCGCGTCAAGATCCAGGCCGACATCACCCAGATCCAGCAGCAGATGAAGGCCACCGCCGATGCGGCGACCTTCAACGGCGTGAACTGGCTGAGCGCGACCGCAGCGACGGGCACCGTCGACCTGGTGTCGTCGTTCTCGCGCGTGGGCGGCACGCCCACTGTCGGAACGATCACCCTGACGATCGCGAACTACACGCTCTACAACACGGCCGGAAACACAGGTATTCTGGACAAGGTGAGCGGCACTGCATCGATCGACACGATCGACATCTCCGCGCTGCAGGACAACGTTCCGGCCGACATGACCACGCTCGACGGCTACATCGCGCAGGTCACCACTGTGCTGAACTCGGTGGCCTCCGCCGCCGCCGATCTCGGCGCCGTCAAGAACCGCATCTCGACCAACGCCGAGTTCGTCAAGACCCTGATGGATTCGGTGGACCGCGGTATCGGTCAGCTCGTCGACGCTGACATGAATGCGGAATCGACCCGCCTTCAGGCTCTCCAGACCCAGCAGCAGCTCGGCGTGCAGGCGCTCTCGATCGCCAACCAGAACAGCCAGAGCATCCTCTCGCTGTTCAAGTAAGCGTCGGCCTTGAGAACGACCGTGCTCCCTTGGGAGCACGGCCCCGCCGTGAACGGCGGATGTGACGGCACATGATGTGCCCGTATTCGATCTCCTGACGCCAGGCCCCATACGACACGCCGCAGCCGATCGCGCTGCCTTGCGCTCGCACGACCACGTGTCGCTGCCGGACCAATCGCGTCAATAAGATTCTTGTAAAATTACAACGCCTCGCCTGCGAACTGCCACATTCGCGTTTGCGCGCAACCTTCAGACAAGGTTGGCAGCGGAGTGTCGCATACGTTCGCATTGGTATGAGGTCATATGCTGCTCAGTCGTGCGCAGGTACAGCAACTGCTCAATAATCTGCTGGAGCTTGGGCCGCGACGCCTGATGGCCTTGGGACTGATTGGCTTCGCCGTTCTCGTCACCGTCGTCGGCGGCGCGTACTATCTGAGTCGGCCTGAGTTCGAGACGCTCTACACGGGCCTCAGCCGCGAAGACGTGACGCGCATGGGCGCTGCTTTGCGCGAGCAGAACATCACTTTCGACGTCAATACGGCCGGCGACGCAGTCTCGGTGCGCCCGAGTCAGACCATGCAGGCGCGAATGCTGCTGGCCGAGAAGGGGCTGCCGACCAGCGCCAATTCCGGCTACGAGCTGTTCGACAAGATTGGCTCGCTCGGCCTGACCTCGTTCATGCAGGAGGTCACCAAGCTCCGGGCGCTCGAAGGCGAGATCGCGCGCACGGTGCAACTGATGAAGGGCGTGAAGGCGGCGCGGGTCCATATCGTGCTGCCGGTGCGCGGCTCGTTCCGCGCGACGCAGCAACCGCCCTCGGCGTCGGTCGTGCTGCGCACTGACGGTGCGATCGAGGCGCGAACGGCCCAGTCGATCCGCCACCTCGTTGCCGCGGCCATTCCGGGCATGAGCAAAGACAAGGTAACGGTGCTGGATGCCGATGGTTCGATGCTGCTCGCCGAGGAGGACGAGGCCACTGCCGCTCCGACCAAGATGGCAAGCCTTCAGAAGACGGTCGGCGGCATGGTGCAGGAGAACATCCGCAAGGCGCTGACGCCGTATCTGGGCCTCGACAATTTCGAGGTCAGCGTCGCATCGCAGCTCTCCACCGACAAGCGGCAGACGAACGAGACCGTCTACGATCCGGAAAGCCGCGCCGAGCGCTCGGTCCGCAACGTCCGCGAAAACGAGAAGTCACAAAACGCGGATCGCTCCACGCCGACCACGGTGCAGCAGAATCTGCCGGACCAGCAGGTGAATTCCGGCGGCACCAAGAATTCCAGCGAGGACAAGACCCGCCGCGAGGACGTCACCAATTTCGAGGTGTCATCCAAGACCACGACGACGGTAAGCGACGGCTATTCCGTCAAGAAGCTCTTCATCGCGGTCCTGGTCAATCGCACCCGGCTCGTCGCCGATCTCGGCGACAAGAGCAACCAGGCCATCGTCGACAGCAAGCTCGCCGAGATCAGCCAGCTCGCGGCGACGGCCGGCGGGCTGGACAAGACGCGCGGCGACCAGATCCAGGTCACGGCCGTCGACTTCATCGAAGGCTCGCGCGAACTGGCCCCGGTGCCGCCGATCAGCTTCGTCGAGATGATCAACAAGCAGCTCGGCAGCGTCATCAACGCTGTGACGATCCTAGCGGTTGCGTCGATGCTGGTCTGGTTCGGCCTACGTCCCGCGGTCAATGGCATCCTCACCCACCGTGCCCAGCAGGAGCAGACCGAGGCGGCCGAGGCCGCGGAGCTTGAAGCTGCGGCGGCCCTTGCCTTGGGCGACAGTCAGGACCCCGAGCTCAACCTCGTGGAGGACCTCGAAGGCAAGATGCAACGAACACCGCAGAAGCGGCTGGAGCAGATTGTCCGGCTCGATCAGGCGCAGGCGGCAGCGATCCTTAAAGACTGGATGCGACGCGAGGAGGCGGCATGAACGCGGCTATCGGAAAACTTCTGACGCAGTTCGACGCCAACGGTCGGGCCAAGGCGCCACCGCCGCCGCCGAAGGTACAGGACGTGCTGACAAGGCCGAAGGAGGTCCGGCGTGAGCCTCAGCCGCAGCCTCAGGCCCAGCCGCAGCGTCAGGCTCAAGCGCAGCCTCCAGCGCCAGAGGCGGAAGCTCCGTCAGCCAACCTTCTCGAAGATGCCTATCGTCGCGGCCATGCCGCCGGCATCGCGGAAGGCGATTCCAGGGTTGCCGAGGAGCGCGTCCGCAGCGCGATCCGGCTCGGCGAGGAGCGTTCCAAATGGTCCGACCAGCAGGCGGTCGCGATCGTCAACGGGTTCGAGACGGCCTGCCGCGAAATCGAGACCAACATCGCGAGCTCCGTCGCACGGATCTTGCTGCCCTTCCTCGCTGACGCGGTCCGCGACAAGGCGATCGAATCGCTGGTCGAACAGATTGCGGCTCTGACCGGCAATTCGCCGGTGCCGGTGTTCAAGGTCACCGGTCCGGGCGAACTGCTCGACCTCGTGCGGACGCAACTCGAGGCCAGCAGGCGAACGGGCATCCAGTACGAGGCCGCTGAGACGTTCGAGGTTCGGGTCGTGGCCGACCAGACCGTGATCGAGACGCAGATCTCGGCCTGGAGCGAACGCCTGAACGAGGCGCGCCGGTAGCCCGCCATGAATGAGGTCAAGCAAGAGCTGGTGATCATCCGCCGGCGCAGCGCCTTCGCCGAGGAGCCGCATCACGGCGGCGTCTGGAAGATCGCTTATGCGGACTTCATGACCGCGATGATGGCGTTCTTCCTGGTCATGTGGTTGCTGAATGCGCTCAACCAGGACCAGAAGCAGGTGGTTGCGAGCTATTTCAATCCGATCAAGCTCGCGGAGAACGCGCCCGCCCCGAAGGGCCTCAAGGATCTCACCAAGAAGGAGCCGTCCACGACCGAAGGCCAGGATGGCAAGCGCCAGCCGGCCGGGCCGAACGAGGAGCGTCGCGGCGATTCCCCGACGGCCGAGAAGCCGGCCTCCTACGAAGAGAAGATCCTGTTCCGCGATCCCTATGCGACCCTTGCGGAGATCTCGAACAGCGCGAACCAGGCCTCGGGCCAGCGTCGCGCCGGCGCGCTGACCTCTGCCGAAGAGGAAGGTCTCAAGGGAGGCGATGCCTATCGCGACCCGTTCGACCCCGGCTATTGGAAGCTGGCGCCGCAGACGTCCAAGGACGCGGACCGTTTCGTCGACAGCGAGCCGAAGCCGAACGCTTCCGCGCGCGACAACGCGTCCGGAACGGGGCAGGGCGAGCCGCAGGCTCGCCGCGCCACGCAGGACGATGCCGGCGGAAGCGTGGCTCAGAACGCCGATGCGTCGTCAGCAAACCTGTCGCCCCTGCTGCCGCCGGGACCTGCGCCGTCGCAGGCTCAACGCGACGGCAGTGCCCAGGCGAACGCGCAGCCGGGCGCTCAAGCCGGCGCCCAGGCCAATGCCGCCACGCAGTCGCGTCCCGGCGATGCGGCGAAGGAGTCCGAACAGCGCGACTCCGCGCAGACCCAGCAGCCGACCGTCAAGCAGCTTCAGTCCGCGATCGCGGATGCACTGTCGGACATCAAGGCCGGCGCGGGACCGGTGGCCGAGGTGCGTCAGGTCGAGGAAGGTCTTCTGATCAGCCTGACCGACGACGCGAGCTTCGGCATGTTCGCGGTCGGCTCGGCCGAACCGCGGCCCGAGCTCATCCGCGTGATCGACAAGATCGGGCCGCTGCTGGCGAAGCATCCCGGCATGATCATCGTCCGCGGTCACACCGATAATCGGCCGTACAAGTCGGAGAATTACGACAATTGGCGGCTGTCGACCGCCCGCGCGCAGATGGCCTATTACATGCTGGTCCGCTCCGGCGTCGATGCACAGCGGATCGAGCATGTCGAAGGTTACGCCGATCGGCGGCCGAAGCTGCAGAACGATCCGGCCGCCGCGCAGAATCGCCGGATTGAAATCCTGATCCGGGAGAAGCGCCCTTGATCAGGCTGCTCCGCCGTGCCGCACTGCTGTTGTTGCTGCCGCTCACGGCAGTCCGTGCATTCGCCGATCCGGCCCCAGCCCCGGCTCCGGCGCCAGGCGCGGGCGAGCCGTATGAGCTGGTGCGCACATTGCAGGCGGTTCAGGACGGCATAGCCAATGGCGACATGGCGGCGCATAGCGGCCACGTCGCGCTGATCCGGCAGATCGGCGAGAAATTTCTCGCCGCCGACGCCAGCGTGTGGAGCAATGCGCAGAACGGCCAGGCCGTCGTCATCTATTTGCTCAGCGGCGGCGGACCACAGCTGGTCCGCAAGCTGCCCAAGCCGAACGTCGACGAGCGGCTGTTCAATGGTGCGCTCGCCTATGTCGAGGGCCGCCAGGACGAGGCGCGCGAGCTGCTCAAGGACGTCAAGCCGCGCACGCTGCCGTCGGGCCTGGGTGGACAGGTGGCGCTGGTCCAGGGCGCGCTGTTCGCACGCTCCGAGGCAACGCTCGCGATCGAGCGCCTGGACGATGCGCGCCTGCTGTTGCCGGGTACGCTGGTGGAGGAGGCGGCACTGCGGCGCGAGATCCTGCTGATCGGGCAGGCCGAGGATTTCGACAAGTTCGAGTTCTTGACGCTTGCCTATATCCGCCATTACCGCAACTCGGTCTATGCCGGGGACTTCTGGCAGCGCTTTTCTTCGGGCCTGACGCAATCGAGCCTCGCGCTCGACGAGCGCCGCTTTGCGCGGATCGTCACCCTGCTGGAGCAGATCGACCGCGCCAGCCGCCTCAAGCTCTATTTCGCGATCGCGCGCAGCGCGATGCTGCGTGGACGGCTGGCCGTGACCGAGCTTGCCGGCGAGCGCGCGCTGGTGCTCAGCGCCGATGCTTCCGCGGATCGCGAGCGTGCGCATTTCTTCCGCGGGGTCGCGCGGGTGCTCACCGACGAGTACGACGGTGGCCTCGCCGAGCTGAAGGCGCTCGACCGGTCGAAGCTGCCCGAGCGCGATATTCCTCTGCTGAATGCAACGGTCCAGCTTGCGCTCGACATGCGCAAGCCGTTCGCGGGTGGATCCGCCGCCACAGCCGACAAGCCTCCGGTCACGCCGGCGCGTCTCGATCTCGCGTCGTCGACCGCGACACTCGCCCGCGCGCAGAAGCAGTTGGGCGAACTCGAACGCCTCACCAAGGATCGCCGTCCATGACGAAGCTCAGTGGAACCTCGGGACAGGTCTTTTCGGGGTTGGCCGAAGGCCTCAATATTCGTGGCACGTCGCGATCCGGCAAGAGCGCCGGAGCGAAGTCGTCGGCGGATTCATCGTTCAACGATCTGCTCCACACCGTCTCGAACCTCGCGAAGCGGGCGCTGAAGGACGACGGCGGCGACACGGGCGTGAAGGCGGCATCCTTGCGGACGCGCCTGGCGCACCCGACCGGGAAGGACAAGACGAACGACGAGACGGTGAACGAGCGCACCGAGACCGCCGACGAGCCCAAAACCGGTCATAAATCGTCCGACCAGAAGGTCGACGAAGCGTCGCAAACGCCAGGTCCGGTCGACTCCGCCCCGAAGGCGGACGTTTCGAACAGGTCGAGCATTCCCGCGATTGTCGGGCAGGAGCTGGCCGCCATACCGGTGGCGAAGCCGCAGACGCAATCGACGGGCGCGGACAGGAAAGACGCGCCCGCGCGCGACGCACGCTCGTCGACGCCGACGCGTGAGGTTCAGGCGACAGGCATGGCGAAGGTTGCCACCGCCGATTCCGCGCCGGGTGCGCGCCCATCGACCGCGGCTGCGCAGGCGCCGGCAACCGCGCTGCCGGACAACGAGGTTTCGTCAAAAGCAATGCCCGCGACGCAGGGTTTCGAAGCCGTTACCGCCAATGTCGAGCGCGCTGTCAAAGCCTCGGCACGGGATACCTTGCCCGAGACGACCAAGGTCACCGTGGTCCAGCAGGAAACCCATCTGCCGCCGGCGCAGTTCGGCCCCACGCAGCAGATCGCCAACGCGGTCGTCACCGAGCTCAAGGAATCGTCCGCGCCGACGGCGTCGGCCGCTGCAGATCTCGCCACGTCGCAGACCAACGCGCCTGAGCCGCTGAAGATACTGACCATCAATCTCGAGCCGCCGTCGCTCGGAAATGTCACCGTCCGGCTTCGCCTGGTTGGCTCGGAGGTTTCCGTCCACCTCGCGGCCGAGCGCAAGGACACCAGCCTGATGCTGGATCAGCAGCGCGACTCGATCCGCGATCTCATGCACTCCGCAGGCTATGTCGCCGACGTCGCTCCGGTCCAGCACGGTTCGCTGGACGGATTCCAGAGCGGTTCCGGGCAGTCGCAGCCGCAGCTCGCGGGCCAGCAGCAGCAACCGTCGTCACAGTCGCAAGGCTCGTTCGATGGCGCGAGCAATTCGTCCGGCCAATCGGACGGCGGTGCGAGGCAGGCCCGGCAGGAGCCCCAGTCCAACCAGGAGACGCGTCATGACCAGGACGTGGGCCCGCAGATTCGTCGCGGCCCTGTTTATCTGTAACGCGGGCGCTGCGGCAGCGGCGACCGACAATGCACGCCCCTGCGAGCGCGAGATGGCGCGTGCGTCCCAGCAGCACGGGATTCCGCTCGGCATTCTCTATGCCGTCGGCCTCACCGAGACCGGGCGGCGCGGTGCACTCTATCCCTATGCGCTCGGTGCCGACGGCCAGACCGTGTTCGCCAAGGACATGAACGACGCGATCGCGAATTTCGAGTCGATGCGGAGCAAGGGGATCAAGCTGATCGATCTCGGCTGCATGCAGATCAACCACTATTATCACGGCGACAAGTTCGCGTCGGTGCGGGCGATGTTCGATCCCGCCAAGAACGTGGAATATGCCGCGCGCTTCCTGAAAGAGCTCAAGCAGCGCGAGGGAAGCTGGACGATGGCAGTCGCCCGCTACAACGCAGGCCCGAACAACCAGCCAGCGCAGAAACGCTACGTCTGCCACATCGTTGCGCATCTCGTCTCGAGCGGCTTCGGCGCCTGGACCGACAAGGCGCGCTCGTTCTGTCAGCCGAAAACGACGTGACCACATGAAGTTGTGCATGGTTCCAAACCATCAGCCCCGCGCAAGCAAGAACCCTCATTGTAACTACAACCTTCCAAAGGAGCCCTCTCGATGAGCCTCTACGGCATTATGCGCACCGGCGTTTCCGGGATGGCCGCGCAGTCCAACAAGCTGTCGACGGTCTCGGACAATATCGCGAACGTCAACACCACCGGCTACAAGCGGGCTTCGACCGAATTCTCCTCGCTCATCCTGAAGAGTGGCTCGGGCAATTACGATTCCGGCGCTGTCGAGACGACCGTCCGCTACGCCATCAGCGACGCCGGGCATACGCAGTTCACCACGTCGAGCACGGACCTCTCCGTTCAGGGTAACGGCTTCTTCGTGGTATCGAACGCAACCAACACACAGCAGTACCTGACGCGCGCCGGCTCGTTCGTGCCCGACAGTCAGGGCAATCTGGTCAATGCTGCCGGCTACTACCTGCTCGGTCAGCCGGGCCTAGTGACCAATTTCTCGCAGAACAGCCTGGCGGGAATGCAGATCGTGAACATCGCCCAGGTCTCGCAAGTGCCCGTGCCGTCGACGGCGGGGACGCTCACGACCGGCAACCTTGACCCGAAAGCGGCCGTCATTGCCGGTCCGCCCGGCCCAGGCGCATATTCATCAAAGAGCTCGATCGTGGCCTACAACAATATCGGCCAGGCCGTGACGCTCGACGTCTATATGTCCCACACCGCGACGGCGGCGGGCTTGGACACCTGGCAGGTCCAGGTCTATGACTCCGCGACCGGTACCTCGCTCGCCCCCGCCACCACTTTCACCTTCGACACCACAGCAACCGGTAAGGGCGCGCTGGACGCGGCGAGCCCGACAGGTCTCACCGTGAACGTCCCCGGCGGTGCGGCGTTGACCATGGACCTGTCGAACATGACACAAGTCGGTACTGACTTCAGCTTCAAGGCGACCGTCAACGGCAGCACGCCTTCGGCCATCGACAAGGTCGATGTTGATGAGGCGGGCCACGTGACCGCCGTTCTCAAGAACGGGCAGCAGCTGACTCTGTATACGCTCATGCTCGCCGATGTCGCGAGCCCCGACAATCTGACGCCAGAGCCGGGTAACGTCTATTCGACCAACCAGAACTCGGGCAATGCGCAAGCAGGAAATGCCGGCACTGGCGGGCTCGGCACGATTCAGTCCGGCTCGCTGGAAGACTCCAACGTCGACCTCGCGGACGAACTCACCGGGATGATCGAGGCGCAGCGCGGCTTCACCGCCAACTCGAAATCGTTCCAGACCGGCGCCGACCTGCTCGACGTCGTCGTCAACCTGAAGCGCTGAATCCTTCAACGTTCATCCCGCTCAAGAGTAGATCATGTCCCTCACCGCTGCTCTCGACTCCGCTCGCGCGTCGCTCATGGCGTCGGGCATCCAGTCGTCGACCATCTCGCGCAACATCGCCGGCGCCAGCGCTGCCGGCTATTCGCGCAAGATCGCGGTGCTGGACAATCTTCCCGGGGCCGGCGTCTACGTGGCGGCCATCCAGCGCGCCGCGAGCTCCGGTCTCTACAACAACGTCTTGATCGCGACGTCTGCGTCCGCCAAGCAGAATGCGATCCTGAACGGTCTTCAGACGATATCCGCCTCGACCGTGGACGATCCCGAAACCGGGCAGTCGCCGACCGCCCAGCTCAACAAGCTGAAGCAGGCGCTCCAGCAATATGCCAACGCCCCGGACAACACCACGCTGGCACAGGCGGCGGTCACCTCCGCCAAGGACATGGCGACGGCGCTCAACCAAGCCACCAAGACCGTGCAGACGGTGCGCGAGGGAGCGGACGCCGACATGGCGACCTCGGTCGCGAATATCAATCAGCTGCTCACCCAGTTCGACAAGGTCAACAACGCGATCGTGAAGGGAACGATCACCGGTGACGACGTCACCGATTATCTCGACCAGCGCGACACCATCGTCTCGAAGCTGTCGCAGGAGGTTGGCGTCTCGATGACGCTTCGCGCCAACGGCGACGCGGCGCTCTATACCGACAGCGGCGTCGTGCTGTTCGACAAGCAGGCGCGCTCGGTCAGCTTCGCCGCGACCAACATCTACTCGCCCGGGACCACCGGCAACGCCGTCTATATCGACGGCGTCCCGGTCACCGGCGCCAATTCCGTGATGCCGATCAAGACCGGCAAGCTCGCGGGTCTCTCCGAGCTGCGCGACAACGCCACGGTGACGTATCAGAGCCAGCTCGACGAAATTGCGCGCGGCCTGGTCGAAACCTTCAAGGAGGTCGACCAGTCCGGTGCGGCGCTGCCGGACGTGCCCGGTCTTTTCACCTATCCGGGAGCGCCGGCGATGCCCGCGAGCGCCACCGTCTCGGTCGGCCTTGCCGGCCTGATCAGTGTCGCCGCATCGGTCGATCCGGCGCAGGGCGGCAACCCCAATCTCCTGCGCGATGGCGCGATCAGCGGCAACGTCGCATACCAATACAACACCGCCGGCAGCGGCGGTTTCTCGACCCGGCTGCAGCAGCTCATCGGCGGCATGGACGCATCGCAGCCGTTCGACGCAACAACGCAAGGCAAGCCGAACGGCAACCTGATCGACTATGCGGCGTCGTCGACCAGCTGGATCGAGAACCAGCGCAAGGCCGCGGACGATAACGCCACCTACCAGAACACGCTGCTCGACCGCAGCAACGCGGCGCTGTCGAACGTCAGCGGCGTCAACATGGACGACGAGATGTCCTTGATGCTCCAGGTCGAACGTACCTACTCGGCGTCGTCGAAGATCATCTCGACCGTCGACCAAATGTTGCAGAGCCTGCTGGCCGCCGTGGGGAATTAAGTCATGATGAGCGCCAACTACATCTCGACCTTGATGTTGTCTTCGTCGTTGAGGTCCTCGATCACGAACAATCAGGCCGCGTTGAGCAAGGCCTCCAAGGAAGCCACCACCGGCCGCTTCGCCGATGTCGGCCTCCAGCTTGGTGCCACGACGGGAAGCGACGTCACCCTGCGGGCAGACCTGAGCTTCGCCGATCAGCTCGTCGATACCAACGGGCTCGTCTCCGGACGGCTGGACATAACGCAGAGCCGCATCACCCAGCTCGGCTCGACCGCTACGGATTTTCTCAAGGACCTGATCGCGGCCCGCAGTACCGACGGTGGCGGGCGGATCATCCTGCCGCCTGCGTCCTCCAACCTGCAGGATCTGATCGGCGCGCTGAACGTCTCCTATAACGGCTCGTATCTTTTCTCGGGCATCAACACGCAGAACACGCCGATCACGGCCTACACCGCGGGCTCGGCCAGCAAAAATCAGGTGGATGCGGATTTCCTCGCGGCATTCGGCTTTTCGCAGTCTTCGCCGGCCGTGAGCACCATCACGCCGGCCCAGATGCAGACCTTCCTCAACACCACGTTTGATGCCGAGTTCGCGAGCCCGGCATGGAACACCAATTGGTCAACGGCCACCGACCAGGTCATGCAGAGCCGCATCTCCACGACGGAGATCGCCGATACCTCCGTGAGCGCCAACCAGACCGGCTTCCGCAAGCTCGCCGAGGCCTACACCATGATGGCCGATCTCGGGAACGCGAACCTGGACCAGGCGACGTTCCAGGTCGTCGTGGACAAGGCCATCGGCCTCGTCGGTAACGCCATCACCGACCTCGCTACGCTCGGCGGCAGCGTCGGCACGGTCCAGCAGCGGGTCACCGGCGCCACCGAAAAGCTCAAGATTCAGCAGGACATTCTGAACAATCAGATCGTCAAGATGGAGGCGGTCGACCCGACCGAGGCCTCGGTCCGGGTCAATACCCTGCAGACCCAGATCAAGACGGCGCTCGCGCTCACCTCGCAGCTCCAGCAGATCAGCCTAGTCAACTATCTCTGAGCCTCGGCTCCATTCGTAAGGCTCGTAACCTTTGTCGTGTTGTTCGGTCTCCTGCGCAGAGTGGTTCTGATGACGTTTGAAGCCTATGGATCGGTTGTCGACGATAGCGGCTATGAGGCGCGGGGCCGCGAGCGGCAGGCGCTCAGCCTCGGCATCGACCGGCTCGAGCGGCTCCAGAAGGGGCGCTTCAGCTTCGAGGACCTGGTCGAGAGCCTGCTCTACGTGCGGCGGCTGTGGACGATCTTCATCGAAGATCTCGCGCATCCGGAGAACGGACTTCCGGAGAAGCTGCGTGCCGACATCATCTCGATTGGCCTTTGGGTGGTCAAGGAAGCCGATCGGCTTCGCGAGGAGAGGTCGAACGACGTGGTGCAGCTGATCGAAATCAACCGCCTGATCCGAGACGCGCTTTAATGAAGATATCCCTGCGGGCCGGCGAACGCATCTACATCAACGGCGCGGTGCTGCGCGTGGACCGCAAGGTCTCCGTCGAGCTCGTCAACGACGTGATGTTCCTGCTCGAAGGGCAGGTCATGCAGGCCTCGGACGCCACCACGGCGCTGCGGCAGCTCTACTTCATCGTCCAGCTCATGCTGATGAATCCGACGGACGTTGTCGCCGCGGCCGCGCTCTATGGCGAGCATCATGCGGCGCTGCTCGCGGTTTGCGAGAGCCGCGAGATGCTCGACGGGCTCGCCGCGATCGACGAACTGGTCAAGACGACCCGGTATTTCGAGGCGCTCAAGCGGATCCGGGCGCTGTTTCCGGTTGAGGAGGCAATTCTGGCCGACCTGGCCGGCGCCACCGCCGAAATCCCATTCGAGGCTGCCTGACAGCGGAGAGGCAATATGAACGTCACCAGCGCAACCGATAGCACCAACAAGTCCAGTTCGACCGGCTCCACCACGACCACGGCGAGCAACTCCGTGGATTACAATACGTTTCTTCAGCTCCTCGTCGCCGAGATGAAGAATCAGGATCCGACCAATCCGATGGATACGTCGCAATATATGAGCCAGTTCGCCCAGCTCTCGACGGTCGAGCAGGCGATGCAGACCAATACCAAGCTGGATGCGCTACTGTCCTCGCAGTCGCTGTCGCAGGCCGACGGGCTGATCGGAAAGACGGTCAGCTTCACCGACTCGACCGGGAAAACTTTCTCCGGCAAGGTCGTTTCGATCTCCATCAACAGCGACGGCTCCGTCGCGACCCTCCAGGACGGCACGAAGGTGGCGGTCGGGCCCGGGCTCACGATCAGCCAGTCATGAACGAGAGGGATGCCCTCGACATCGTCCAGGCTGCGATCTGGACCATCATCGTCGCCTCCGGCCCCGCGGTCGGAGCGGCGATGCTGGTCGGCACCCTCATTGCGCTGATCCAGGCCCTGACCCAGATTCAGGAAGTGACGCTGACCTTCGTCCCGAAGATCATCGTCATTCTCGTGGTCGTCGCCGTCTCCGGCTCCTTCATCGGCGCGCATCTCTCGACCTTCACCGAGATGGTCTATTCGCATATCGAGCGCGGCTTCTGATCCTTCAGGTCATCGGCCACCACCCTCGCGTAAGCTTTGCACGGCAGATTGCGGGTCGGACCCTCTGCCGGTGAACCATGGCCGATACGTTAGCTGCTAGCCTGCCAAGCCCGCGCCGCTTCGGGGCGGATGCCTTTTTCGCCGGCGGGATCGTGGCCATGCTCACGATCCTGTTCCTGCCCATACCGCCGATCCTGATCGATCTCGGCCTCGCGGTCTCGATCGCGTTGTCGGCGTTGATCCTGATGGTCGCGTTGTGGATCCAGCGGCCGCTCGATTTCTCCGCCTTTCCGACCGTGCTGCTGATCGCAACGATCCTGCGTCTGGCGCTCAACGTCGCGACGACACGCCTGATCCTGTCGCGAGGCGGGGAGGGGGAAACCGCCGCGGGCCACGTCGTTGCCGGCTTCTCGAAGTTCGTCATGGGCGGCGACTTCGTCATTGGTCTGATCATCTTCGCGATCCTGGTCACGGTGAACTTCGTCGTGATCACCAAGGGTGCGACGCGTATCGCCGAAGTCGGCGCCCGCTTCACCCTGGATGCGATTCCCGGCAAGCAGATGGCGATCGACGCGGACCTGTCCGCGGGCCTGATCGACGACAAGGAAGCCCAGCGCCGGCGCCGGGAGCTCGAAGAGGAAAGCTCCTTTTTCGGCGCGATGGACGGTGCCTCGAAATTCGTCCGCGGCGATGCCATCGCCGGCCTGATCATCACCGCGATCAACATCTTCGGCGGCATCATCATCGGCGTCACGCATCACGGTCTGACGCTGTCGCGCGCCGCCGACGTCTACACCAAACTCTCCGTCGGCGACGGCCTCGTAACGCAGATGCCGGCACTGATCGTGTCGCTGTCGGCGGGCCTTCTGGTCTCCAAGGGCGGCACCAGGGGGTCGGCGGAGCAGGCCGTGCTGCGGCAGCTCGGCGGCTATCCGCGCGCGGTGTCGGCGGCGTCGTTGATGATGTTCGTGCTCGCCTTGATGCCGGGGCTGCCGATGGCGCCGTTCGTGCTGCTGGGCGGCGTCATGGCCTTCGTCGGTTACTCGCTGCCGAGGCGGCAGGCGGCGCGGGAGAAGAAGGAGCATGCGCGCAAAGCCGACGAGCGCGCCCAGGCCGATGCAAAGGAATCGGTCAAGGAATCGCTCAAGACCGCGGAGATCGAACTGGCGCTCGGCGGTCATCTTTCGGTCCATCTCCTGGGCTCGCGTAACGAGCTTGCGCATCGGGTCAGCAAGATCCGCAAGAAGTTCGCCAAGCAGTATGGCTTTGTCATTCCCGAGATCAAGCTGACCGACAATCTGTCGATGGATCCCAAGGGATATCAGATCCGGATCCACGACACGCGCATCGCCCATGGCGAGCTGCGGCTCGGCGAGGTGCTGGTGCTCGTCGACAAGGACGGCAAGCCCGACGTGCCCGGCGAAGAGGTGATTGAGCCTGCTTTCGGCATGAAGGCGCTTTGGGTGACGGAGGCCTTCACCGACGAGGTCAAGCGCCAGGGCTGCAAGCCGGTCGACAACCTGTCGGTGCTGCTCACGCATCTCAGCGAAGTGATCCGGGCGAATCTCTCGCAGCTATTGTCCTACAAGGACATGCGCGGGCTGCTCGACCGGCTTGATCCCGAATACAAGCGCCTGATCGAGGATCTCTGCCCCTCGCAGATCTCCTATTCGGGTCTGTTGGCGATCCTGAAGATCCTGCTGGCCGAGCGCGTGTCGATCCGCAACCTTCATCTGATCCTCGAGGCCATTGCTGAGATCGCTCCCCATGTGCGGCGGTCCGAGCAGGTCGCAGAGCACGTGCGGACGCGTCTTGCGCAGCAGATCTGCGGCGATCTCTCCGACAACGGTGTGCTGAATGTCATCCGTCTCGGCAACCGCTGGGACCTGGCGTTCCACCAGAGCTTGAAGCGCGACGCCAAGGGCGACGTCGTCGAATTCGACGCCGATCCGCGCCTGATCGAACAGTTCGCCACCGAGGCCAGTGCTGCGATCCGCAAGTTTACCGAGAACGGCACCAGTGTCGTTCTGGCGGTGACGCCCGAAGCCCGCCCCTATGTCCGGATGATCCTGGAGCGGGTGTTCCCGACCTTGCCGATCCTGTCGCATGTCGAGGTCGCGCGCAGCGCCGAGATCAGAGCTCTCGGAGCGATATCGTGATCAGCGGCCTTGCCGACAGCGTGCTGGTGACGTTCATCGTGTTCTGTCGCATCGGTGCCTGCCTGATGCTCGTGCCCGGCTATTCCAGCGTCAACGTTCCGGCGCAGATCCGCCTGTTCGTCGCGCTCGTCACGACGTTCGCGCTGACGCCGATCCTGATCGCAATCCTGAAACCTCTCACGGACAACGCTGCGCCGCTGACGCTCGCGCTCCTGATCTGCTCCGAAATCGTGGTCGGTAGCGTCATCGGGCTTGGTGGGCGTGTGTTCTTCCTCGCGCTCCAGACCATGGCGACCGTGATGGCGAGCGCGATCGGGCTCAGCAACATCCCGGGTACGCCGGTCGGCGACACCGATCCGGCGCCGGCCCTGGTGCCGCTGATCATGGCGTCCGTCACCACCCTGTTCTTCATCACCGACCAGCACTGGCAGGTCCTGCGGGGGCTGATGAACTCATATGACGTCTGGCATCCCGGCAGCAGGCTCGGCGGAAGCATGGCGCTCGATCTGCTCGTCAGTCGCCTGTCGGAGGCGTTCGTTCTGACGCTGCGCATCACCAGCCCCTTCATCGTCTACTCGGTCATCGTCAACCTGGCGGTCGGCCTGATCAACAAGCTGACGCCGGCAATTCCGGTCTATTTCATCTCGGTGCCCTTCGTGCTGTTTGGTGGATTCCTGCTGATCTACCTCACCAGCGACGAGTTATTGACGCAATTCATGCTCGGCGTCTCGTCGTGGCTGGCGGAGTGACGGCCATGACGTCGCGCGCGGACAAGCTCGGCCGGATGGTCTCGCTCGTGAAGCTCCAGCTCCGGCTGTCCGAGTGGCAGCTGGCGCAATTGCGGCAGCAGGAGCGCAGCTTGCAGGACGAGCAGGAATGGCTGGTCGGTACGCTGAACGAGGGGAATCCGCCGGCGGGCTCGTCGAGCGAATCGATCGCACGCCGCCTGAACAGGACGAGCGTTGGTGCGCGCGCGGTTCAGGCGCAGGCATCGCAGCAGCTCGACCAGGTCCGCTCGGAGAGCCGTCGTGTGAAACAGCTCGAGCAGGTCGCGAAGGCGGCGCTCGCCGACAAGCTTCGCGACGCGGAGAAGCGCTCGCTCGAGGAGATGACGGGAATAAGCCCTGCCGTGCGCGAGTGGACGCTGCGGCCAGCCAACCGGAACAAGACATGATCGTGACAGCGACGCCCGACCTCGTCCTCGACGTCCTCGATGCCGCCGATCCCGTGACGCAGCGCGCAGCGACTGCGAAGCTCGATGCGCTGAAATCATCCGACACCGATTTCGCCGCCACGATGGATGCCGAGGTCGGCAAAGCCAAGGCAGCGACCGGCGATCAAGCCGCGGCGAAGCTTGCCGAAGCGCAGTCGGGTGCGGTCAACGGGCCGCCCGTGCAGGTGATCAAGGCACCGGCGTCCGGAGAGGTGTACCGGAAGTTCGAGGCGTTCATCCTGCAGACCTTCGTCGAGACCATGCTGCCGAAGGAATCGGAGGAGGTCTTCGGCAAGGGCACGGCCGGCGGCGTCTGGAAGTCGATGCTGGCGGAACAGCTTGGTGCTCAGCTCGCGAAGGGCAAGGGCATCGGCATTGCCAAGCAGCTCGCCGCTGCGCATCCGGCGGGTCCGGATGTTACGGGCAAGGTCGGATCATGATCCGGAAATGGGCGACAGAAGTTGAGGGGTGAATTTCCAATGCAGGCACTAGAAGGCGCGGCGGCCGTGATGATGGAGCAGCCGGTCGGGGATACCGAGGCGATGACGACGGAGGCCGCATCGAGTGATGCGTTGCTGCCCGTGCTGCTGCCGAATGTCGGCAAAGAGGCGGAGATCGATGGCGCCGACGGGGCGAGATTCGACGAGATGCGCGGCCTGCTGGCGGCGATCCGCCGGCTCGAGAGCATCGTCGAGGAGGAGACGGCCGCACTCGCGACGGGCAAGAAGGTCGATTTCGACGACTTCAGCGCGCGGAAGAGCCGCAGCATGCTCGAATTCGTCCGCCTGATGCGGGCGCGGATGCATCTCGGCAGCGAGGTCGAGATCACCGAGGAGATACAGCGGCTGCGCGAGAAGCTCGAGCGAAATCGTTCCATCCTCGAAATGCATTACGATGCGGTGCGCGAGGTCGCGACCATCATCGTCAGGGCGATCAAGGACGCCGAATCGGACGGTACCTACACGGGTCGTACAACGCAGGACGGAAAATGATCAGACTCGTGCTGGCCGGGCTCTGGGTATGCATCCTCACCGCGGGCACGAGCTATGGCGTGGCCTATTGGAAGGAAAACGCACCCTGCTGCCGGCAAAGGACGAATTTCTCGACGGACTTCAGTACCAGAAAACACGCGCGCTGAGCGTGCCCATGGTCGAGGGCGGCGGTGTGCAGGGTTATATCGTGGCGCGCTTCGTCTACACCGTCGAGGCGCGGACCATGCACCAGCTCAGCGTTCCGCCGGAGCCGTTCGTCGTCGACGAGGCCTTCCGCAGGATCTATGCTGACGATCGCCTCGATTTCAGAAAGCTCGCCCGCTACGACCTCTCCATCCTCACGACTGCCATCAAGCAGCGCGTGAACGAGCGGATGCAGGCCGACGTCGTCCAGGACGTTTTGATCGAGGACTTCAACTACGTTTCGAAGGAAGAATTCCAGCAGAAGCCCTGAAGCGCTTTCGAGCGAGGCGGATACCGGTTCGCTTCAAGACGCGTCAGGACGAGTCTCTGGAGCCGTGGCGGCTACCGCGACAGGGCGGTAGCGGTGTTCTGCCGTGTCTGCTGCTGAACGTGCAACGGCCTCTGCGAAGGGTACTCCGCAGAGGCCGTTGTTGTCAGTTCGTGTCGGTGCCCTGCCGCGTCAGTTTCCGGCCGGGTACGCCGTCGGCGCGGCATGCGCCCTGTTCAGGAGGATGCCGACTTCGTCGAGGTCCTGCATTGGCACATCGATGGTCTCGCCAGCCGGGATGTTGATGCGGTATCCGACGTAGCGTCGGGCCACGATCGCATCGAAGCCGAGGCGGTCGCGGAGTTTCTTGCGCAGCTTGCTGACGTGGCTCTCGATCACGCTCTCGTCGAAGGTCGACTCGAAGATGCCATAGACCGCGTTGAAGATCTGCGTCTTGGTGATCCACTTGCCGTGGTTGCTGACCATATATTCGAGAATGCGCAGCTCGCGGCGGGGCAGGGTGAGGGCGTGGCCCGCGATCTCGGGGTCGCGTCCGTTGAAGAAGACCTGGATCCTGGTCTCGCAGGGCCTCGGCAGCTCTCCTACCCGGCGGCGCGCGATGGCGGCCGTTCGGGCGAGGATCTCGCGCAGGTGAATCGGCACGTGCACGACGTCGTCGACGCCTGATTCGAACAGCTCAAGCGTGTTCTTGAGCATTTTCTGGCTGCTCATGGCGATGATGGGAGCCGAAGAGCGCTTGCGCATCGCCCGCGGCAGGCTTCCGCGGGAATCGCAATCCCCGAGGAGGAACGCGTCGACCGCCGCCAGATCCGATTCACTCGCAGATTGCAGCCATTCCCAGAATTCTCCGGATGAGAATCCGATCGACGATACGCCTTCGCGAACAAGCCCTGCAACGTAGCTGTTCGTGACGCTCTCGCGATCATCAACGATAATATACATCAGTCTTCGCCCCTGTTTCGCACTTGTTGCGGCCGGCTGGTTGTTGTGATGCCCCGGCTCGGCAACGATGCTGTTTGACGACATTCCTTTCCCGCGTACCGTTATTATGGCTTCGATATTCGCGGGCAGCCCTACGCATTCAGTGCCTGCTTGCACAGGCCTGCTACTTCGACTCGATACTGAACGCTTACTGTGAGGCCCGGCGGGTGTCTTACGGATCACCTCGCGGAGCGGATTGAGACAGCGACCTAGAACAGTTGCGCCAAGTTGCTTATTCGAACGCTACTGAACTCTGTCGATCCCCTCGCCAACTGGCGAGAATCACTTGAATAGGACCGTAACAATTGCCGATTTCCGATCAAGCGCGCGCAACAAAGCGATTGCTATGTGTGTTTGATGCTGTTGATTCGTTTCGGGTTGTTTCTTTGTATATTCAATCGCATCAGTTGATTTGAAATCCGAACTAGTTTTGCACCTTGGCGGTCGTAAAGTTCCGCATCTCCGTATAATCACAGCTATTTTGGGTAGTGCCGCCAGTGACGTGCATGGAGGGGTTTTCAACCCCGAATTGACTCTCGGGTCTGTTTATCCACATGCGACAATTCGACTCATGTACGGAGTCGCGACTCCAGCTTGGCGAAATCTTGGCGAGTGTGTGTCTTTCGAGTCGCACTATCGCCACGTGCATGACGCTTTGGACTCATGTCGCGTCGCATTGCGCGTGATGAGAGGTTTTCGGTGCGCACGTTTCAGGCAAGCTTCGGCAACTAGCTTCACCGTTCGATAGACCGAACCGAACGGAGCATTTTCACATGTTGTCCGATGGACAAGCTCGTCCCAGCGAGACCGCTGATGTTTCCGCGGCAGCGAAGCCGGCTTCGGAAGCGCGCGATAACAAGGACAATGCGGCGCGAGCGACCAAGCCTGCTGCGAGCTCGAGGCGAGCGTCGGCTGCGGCGAGCGATGAAACCCTGGCGAAGGAAGCGCTCGAGGGTCTGAAGCGTATTCGTGCAAAGGCGCGCCTCGACAAGATGGCGATACCCAAGCCTGCGCCGGTCGTGATGAAGCCCGCGACGATCGTGGCCAAGCCGCCGCCGCCCCGTCCGACCTGGGTCGCGCCGCTCGCGACATTGGCGGTGGCCGCTATTCTCGTTGTCTGCGCCTGCACCGGTGTGATCGCCTATCTCACCACGCAGCCCGCCCAGAACAACGTCGCGGCCAATACGGAGATCAGGAATCTGCGCGAGACCGTCGCGCAGCTGCGTAAGCAAGTCTCGGGCGTGTCCGAAAATCTCGACGGCCTGCGCACCGCGGTCGATCAATCGAGCAAGGCGACCAACGACCGTTTTGGCCGTTTCGCCGAGAACCTGGATCGTATCGAACGAGTGAGCTCGTCCTCGACGGTGAAGCTCGACAAGCTCGCGCAGGCGCAGGCCCAGGCTCCGACGCCCGTGGCCACACAACCGCAGCAGCCGATGCCGGTGATGGCCTCGGTCACCGCGCCCGAGACCACGGGTTCGGTGGCTCCATCCGAGCGCATGACGGCGCCGCGCAAGGTGATCAAGGGCTGGTCGGTTCGCCAGGCCTATGAGGGGATTGCGATCCTGCAAAGTCCGAACGGCGTCATAGAGGCCGTGCTGGGACAGCAGGTGCCCGGCCTTGGCCGCATCGAGGAGATCAGAAGCGAGAACGGCCGTCTGGTAGTGGAAGCCAGCGGCGGCGTCATCTACTCGTCACGCAAGGCAGCGCCCTGACGAGGGGAGCCTTCTACTGGCGGTGATGCTCGAAGCTGGTACATAGCAGGTCGATTTCCGGCTCCGCGATCGGTGCGCGGAACAGGCGGCAGCTGAAATCGACCGTCGCCTTGCCGTCCGCAGCGGTACGATCTTCGCGCAGGAAGATGCATCGCTTGCAAACATCAGTATGGTGCCGCTGCTCCGCCGCGTCCGACTGATCCAACACGTGCCGGAGTGTGTCGCGAAAGCGGGTCTTGCCGTCGTCGTCGAGAACGGCGATCGCCTCGACGAGCACGTTGACGGGGTCGCGCACCAGGAACTTCTTGCCCTGCTGCGTGACGCTGAGCAACACCGAGCGCTTGTCCGTGGCGGAGCGCTTGCGCTCGATATAACCGAGCCGTTCGAGTTCGCCGATGATGAAAGAGGCGGTGCCGCGCGTGGTGCCGACATAGCTCGCGAGCGCCGAGGGCGTCCGCGAGAAACGGTTGGCGCGGGAGAGGAAGCGCAGGGCCATCCATTCGCGGTCGCGCAGGCCATGCTTGGTGCCTTCGAACCACAGGATGCGGGCCATCTGCCCCAATAATTCAATCGCTTCGCGAGCTAAAATCATCTCAAGTCCGGATCGGATAAAGCCATATTCAATTGGGTCTTTGGTCGTGCGATCCGGGCGGGCGAGAATGAAGCTGTCGAGCGATGCTTCACTCGAAACGGGACGACTGGCCGCGCTTGGAAGACGCTTCTCCGTTCTGGAGATCGAAGGTTCGGATGTGGAACTAGAGCGTCACAAAGAAAGTTCGAGTAAATAGTACGGCTCAACTCTTCTGAAAATTTCAGTCAAATGACCGGGGTTCGTGTGCAAGATTCCGATAGCGCGCGGTATCCGAGCAACATGATGTGTCGCAGCAGCCACTGCGGAGCCCATTTGTTGCCGCATGATGTTTCGAATCGCGCGGACGGGTGAGGTGCCTGCAACTCGGGTAACGCGAATGACGACGGGAGAACCGCCATTTTCGGTTAATGGATGTTGCGCTGCGATGTACCTAGACGGTTAAATCCAAAGCACGATCGGGCCAGGCAACGAGGACCGCCATGCCTCACCGATCCCGGGTATCGCATCGCCGTCGGCAACGGGCTTCAGATCGTCGTTCGCCGATCAGCTCTGGCGTGCTTCGCGTCAGGGCATGCGCTCGCAGGCTGGTGATTTGCGTTTGGCCTGCAATCATTGGCGAATGCGTCGCCTGAAGGAACAGGGCCAAGCATCAGGAAGGATAGACCGATGAGCATTGAAACCACCATGACATCCGACGTCGTCGGGCTGACGAAAGTCGCTCCGGTCTCGCGCCGCGGATTCATGAGCGCCACCGCGGCCGTTGCCGCCGGCTACACGCTCGCGGCCGGACCGGTCCGCGCCGAGGCGATCGCGACCGACACCAGCGGCCTCCAGGCTGGCGAAGCCAAGATCAAGGTCGGCTCCGAAGAGATGCCCGTCTACTTCGCCCGCCCGGCCGGCAACACCAAGGCGCCCGTGATCATCGTGGCGATGGAGATCTTCGGCCTGCACGAATACATCAAGGACGTGACGCGGCGCCTGGCCAAGCTCGGCGCATTCGCGATCGCACCCGACTATTACTTCCGCAAGGGCGTCGATCTCACCAAGATCGGCGAGATCAAGGACCTGCTGCCGGTCGTCAATGCCAAGCCGGACGCCGAGTTGCTGTCCGACCTCGACGCGACCGTGGCCTGGGCAGGATCGCAAGGCGGCGACACCGCCAGGCTCGGCATCATCGGCTTCTGCCGCGGCGGGCGCACCGTCTGGGAATATGCCGCCCATAGCTGCGCGCTCAAGGCGGGCGTCGCCTTCTACGGAACGGTGGTCGACCCCGCCAATCCGCTGTGGCCGAAGAGCCCGATGCAACTGGCTCCCGAAATGAAGGCGCCGGTGCTCGGCCTCTATGGCGGCGCCGACACCGGCATTCCCGTCGCCCAGGTCGAGCAGATGAAAGCGGCGCTCGCGGAGAACAAGAAGACGGCCGAGTTCAAGATCTATCCGGAAGCGCCGCACGGCTTCCATGCCGACTACCGCGGCAGCTACCGCAAGGATGCGGCGGAAGATGCCTGGAAGCAGGCGGAGGCCTGGTTCAAGAAGTACGGCGTCCTGAACTGACGCCGAATTGCTGACGCCGAATTTCGCAGGGCGGCCCGAGCGGCCGCCCTCTTCATTTCAGGGTGCGAGTCTCACTTCACCATCGCGCCGTAGACGATGTCCTGGACCTGCTCGCGATAGTATTTGCGCAGCTCGCCCGGCGCCGCGGTTCCCACCACCACCACGAGACGTTCCTTCGGATCGCAGAAGAACTGCGTTCCGAACGCACCATTCCAGGTGAACTCGCCGGGATTGCCGGGAACTGACGACAGGCCTTCGCTGGTGCGGACCGCGACCGACAGGCCAAAGCCGAAGCCGGCGCGATGCGGCTCGATGGTCGCCACGTTGTTCTTGATCTCGGGACCAAGGTGGTTGGTCGTCATGTGATGCACGGTTTTCGGGGAGAGGATGCGCTGGCCGTCGAGCTCGCCGCCGTTGAGCAGCATCTGTCCGAAGCGGATGTAGTCGCCGACCGTCGCAAACGAACAGGCGCCGCCGCAATCGAACTTGGTCGGCGTGTCCAGCAGCTTGATGGCTTGCGGCTTGCCGGTCAGCGGATCGCTGGGGAACGGACGGGCGAGCCGCGGGCGCTGCGCGTCGGTGGGATGGAAGGTCGCGTCCTTCATGCCGAGTGGCTGCCACACATTGCTGGCGAGATACTCGCCGAGCTTCTGCTCGCTCACCTTCTCGACCACGGCGCCGAGCACGTCGATCGAAAAACCGTACTCGAACTCCGTCGAGGGCTGATGCGCCAGCGGCAGCCTCGTGATGCGGTCGATGAAAGCCTGGGTGTCGCCTTCCACCGCGGGCGCGATGCCGTCGGGATATTG
The DNA here is from genome assembly GCF_042076515.1 of Bradyrhizobium sp. A5. Classification (NCBI taxonomy): domain Bacteria; kingdom Pseudomonadati; phylum Pseudomonadota; class Alphaproteobacteria; order Hyphomicrobiales; family Nitrobacteraceae; genus Bradyrhizobium; species Bradyrhizobium sp. A5. The sequence goes on from NZ_CP148990.1 coordinate 1,452,884, forward strand.
CCGCGCCACCGGGCTGGAGCTGTCCGGGCGGCCGCCATACATCAATCCGGACGTATGCCGGTAGAGATCGTGGATGAAGATCGGCGAAGCCTGCGGCTCGAGCTTGAGCGAACCGTCGGCCTGGGTCACGCCGACCTTCATGTCGGCGAAGCCCGGATAGTAGTCGGAGAGCTTGGTCTGGAGCGGCAGCCGGCCTTTCTCCATCAAAGTGAGGCCAGCAACTGCCGCCATCGGCTTGGTCATCGAGGCCAGTGCAAAGATCGCGTCGACGGGCATCGGCGTGCCCTTGTCCGGATCGAGCATGCCGTAGGCCTTGTAGTGGACGAGCTTGCCGTCGCGCGCCACCGCGACGACCGCGCCCGGAACGCGCTTTGCGGCGGTCTCGCGGGCGAAGAAATCGTCGAGCCGGGTGAGACCCTGCTTCGAAAAACCGGCGTCGTCGGGACTGGCTTCGGGCAGCGGGGCGGCGCGCGCTGTAGCGAACGTGATGACGGCAGCCGCCGCCGCGATCATGACGATCGTCTTGTTCATTGCATCCTCCCAAGGCGAGCTCGTTATGCGAGTGGCTCGCGCGATGCCTAGATCACGTCCGCGCGAGAACGAAGTCAAGCGCGGGCAGGGCATGTCTGGGACGCGCCGGAGATGCCGGAACCCTATCGTCCCTCTCCGGCGCGCAACAGCGCGTCGAGACCGTGCCGATAGGTCGGGTAGTCGAGCGTGACGCCGAGCTCGTTCTTCAATCTCGCGTTGGAGACGCGGGCGCTGCTGGAATAGAAGCTGCGCGCCATTGCCGACATCTCGGCCGTCGCGAACGCTTCTTCTTCCGGCGGGGCGATGCCGATGAGCCCCGCGGCGTAGGTGATCACGTCCTGGGGCGGCGCTGGCTCATCGTCGCAGACGTTCCACGTGCCGCCACCCTGATGGCGTATCGCGGCCATGATCGCGCTTGCAATGTCGTCGACATGGATGCGGTTGAAGACCTGGCCGGGCTTGATGATCCGCCGGGCCGTGCCAGCGCGCAGCGTCGCCAGCGCGTTGCGGCCGGGGCCGTAGATGCCCGCGAGCCGCAGGATCGCGGCATCGCCACGCGTCGTGTCGGTCCAGGCCTGCTCGGCCGTCAGCCGCATCCGCGTGCGGTCGAGAATGGCCTGTGGCGGCGTGCTCTCGTCGACCCATCCGCCGGCGTGATCGCCATAGACGCCGATGGTCGAGAGATAGATGACCTTGCGGCGGCCAGCCGCCAACGCGTCGCCAAACGCCGCGATGGCGGGATCGCCCGTGCTGCCGGGCGGGATCGACACGACAAGGACGTCGGCGTTGCGGAGGTGTCCAATCGTCTCGCGCGTGGGGTCGCCGGAAAAGGCATGCAGCTCGATGCCGGAAAGCTCGTCCCGCCTGGCGGGATCGCGCACCGTGCCGGCGACGTGCGAGAAGGTGCCGCCGAACTTGCGGACGAAGTGCCGGGCACTATAGCCAAGGCCAAGGATGAACAGCCGCATGCGTCTCCCGTGCCGATGAAGGTTCCAACCGCATCACCGCGCGCTTCCGCTCATAAGGGATTTTTGGGTCCGGCAAAAGATATTGCGATTTTACTCGCCCGCCAGCGCAAGCGATGGTCGCCCGTCACAGGGACGTCATGGGCGGAGCGTCGATCATGCAGGTCAGGGCGGCCACCATCGCGCGGTCCAGCGCCGCAGAGCTGATCCGGCGCGCTGCCGCCCTGATCTTCGATGTCGACGGCACCCTGGCGGAAACCGAGGAACTGCATCGGCAGGCCTTCAACGAAGCGTTCATCCGCCGCGGCCTCGATTGGCACTGGGACCGTGCGATCTACAGGGAGCTGCTGCGGGTCACCGGCGGCAAGGAGCGCATCCGCGCCTACCAGGACGGGCGGCGGATCGCCTTGCCATTGTCGGACGCGGACATCGCCGCGCTCCATCGCATCAAGACCGCGCATTATGCCGAGCTGATCGAGACCGGCTGCTGCCCGTTGCGGCCGGGCGTGACGGATCTCCTCACAGCCGCGAAAGCGCGCGGCCAGCGGCTTGCGATTGCGACCACGACGTCGCACGGCAATATCGATGCGCTGCTGTCGCGGGCGCTGGGGAGCCGCTGGGCCGCGCATTTTGATGCGATTGTTGCCGGCGAGGATGTCCGCCACAAGAAGCCGGCGCCGGACGTCTATCTGGAAGTCCTGGCGCGGCTGAAGCTGGATGCATCGGACTGCATCGCGATCGAGGATTCCGCCAATGGCCTGATCGCGGCCTCACGCGCGAATATTCCGGTTCTCATCACCCGCAGCATGTTCTTCCGGGACGATGATTTCAGCGAGGCGCGGGTGGTGCTGAATGATCTGTCGGAACTCGGGGTCCAAACAAAAAGCGAAAAACAACCCCATGCACAGTAGAACGTGCCGCCGGGCCTGGCGCGGTCAATGGACGCGGTGACTCGTTCTATCGTCCTCTGCCTGCTCGACAATCTGCGCAATCGGGCTCGACTGATGGTGAACCAGGCGCCAACCGTCGCCGACGCGGCGAAAATGGTTCGCGGCGGCCAAGGCGGTGCCGTCGACGATCTCGATGCAGAGCACACGGGCGCTGTCGCCGTCGACGATGGCCTGCGGTTCGGCACAAACGATCTGCGGTCGCTCCGGATTTTGCAGGATATCGCGCCAGCTTCCGATCACGGTGGCGCGGCCGATGATCGCCGGCCAGCCGGGATGGATGCAGGAGATGGCGTCGTCATCTGCCCACATCTGTTCCATGCCGTCGAAGTCGCCCCTCGAAAAGGCGGCGTAGAAGGCCGCGTTCGCGGCGATGACCTTGCTGTCGTCTGCCATGGCTCCCGGGTGAGGCAATGACAGGCAAAAATCAAGCGCGACTTCCGTTCGATTTTGCGTTCGTTTTGACCGCAGTGCAGCATGGCTGCCTGCTTTGTAGTCACGCCGCGACGAGCGTCTCCACCGCCTGCCGCGCACCCTTTGCATAGAGTTGGCCGAGCGCCGTGGTGACGGCCTCGCGCAGGCGCGGCTCGGCGCCCAGTGGTCCGAATACTTTTTCGACGCCGAGCAGTGCTGGCGCGAGTCGTTCAGCGACGGGGCCTGCTTCGCGCGCCTGCGCCGCGAACTCGCCGGCGAGCGGATCGCGCACGTCGATGGCGCGGCCCTGCTCGTCGAGCGCGGTGACGTAGCGCATCCAGCCGGCTACTGCGAGCGCATGCGTTGCGATCGGCAGGTTCTTGTGCAGGCGATCCTGCATCGCGCCGAGCAGGCGCTGCGGCAGCTTCTGCGAGCCGTCCATCGCGATCTGCCAGGTGCGGTGATGCAGCGCCGGATTGGCGAACCGCTTCAGCAGCGAGGCGCGATAGGCGGAAAGATCAGTGCCTGATGGCATCGTCAGCGTCACCGCTGCCTCTTCCATCACCTGCGCGGCGAGGCGCGCGAAATGCGGATCGACCATGGTGTCGGCGATGGTCTTGTATCCCGCGAGATAGCCGAGATAGGCCAGCGCGGAGTGACTGGCATTGAGCAGCCGCAGCTTCATCAACTCGAACGGCTTGACGTCGGTGACGAGCTCGACGCCCGCTGCGGCGAGATCGGGCCGGCCTGCCGTGAAACGATCCTCGACCACCCATTGCGTGAACGGCTCGGTCATCACCGGCCATGCGTCGCGCAGGCCGAGCGCGGACGACACCGCGTCACGGTCGGCATCGGTTGTTTCCGGCACGATGCGGTCGACCATGGTCGAGGGGAAGGCGGTGCCATCAGCGATCCACTTGCCGAGGTCCCTGGAGCGAAGCGCCGCGAACTGCGTCACGATCCGCTGCACGGTGTGGCCGTTGGCGGCGAGGTTGTCGCAGCTCAGCACGGTGAACGGCGCCAGCCCCTGCGCCCGCCGGCGCGCCAGCGCAGCCACGATGAAGCCGGGCGCCGAGCGCGGCGCGTCGATATTGTTGAGATCATGCACGACATCAGGATGCCGCTCGTCGAGATCACCGGTCTGCGGCGTGTGGCAATAGCCCTTCTCGGTGACCGTCAGCGAGACGATGCGAATGGCGGGGTCGGCCATCCGCTCGACCAGCGCGGCCGGCTTCTCGCGCGCGACGACGCTGTCGAGCAGCGCGCCGACGACGCGGTGCTCGGTGCCTTCGGCGGCACGTATCGCGACCGTATAAAGATGATCCTGCGGGGCGAGGGCGTCGCGCGTCTCCGGACTGCGCAGGCTCGCGCCGACGATGCCCCAGGACATGCTGCCTGCGGCGAGGCAATCGTCGATGACGACGGCCTGATGGGCGCGATGAAACGCGCCGAGACCAAGATGCACGATGCCGGGCGTGACGCGCGACCGGTCATAGGCGGGACGGCGGATGGCCGGCGGCAGCCGGTCGAGTTGGGCGCGGCCGAGCCGCATGGTCGTCTCTCCCTGTTGCTTTGGCCGCTGCTTGACATGGCCTCCATCCTCGGTCAATGCTCCGGTCAATTGGTAAGACCAATTTTCCAAAATTGGCGGGCCGCCGGGATGAACCCGGTGCGCTCTATCGGGGAGGACCAGCGTGCCGCTGGAAGCTGTGGAGGCGAGACGGCTCTATCGCCAGGTCGCCGATCAATTGCGAAGCCTGATCGACAGCGGCGAGTACGCGGTCGGCAGCCGCTTGCCGACCGAGCGCGAACTCGCCGAGCAGCTCAAGGTGTCGCGGCCGACGGTGCGCGAAGCCCTGATCGCGCTCGAAGTCGAGTGCCGCGTCCGTATCCGCGTCGGTTCGGGCATCTACGTGATCGAGCCTGCTGCCCCGGCGATGGCCGTGCCCGCCGCCGCGGTCATCGAGGGCCCGTTCGAGCTGCTGCGAGCCCGCGAATTTCTCGAAAGCGCCATTGCCGAGCAGGCCGCGCGCGTAGCGACGAAGGACGATGTCGCCCGCATCGACGCCGCCCTCGACGCGATGGAGAATGTCGCGCATCCCGGCGAAGCCTCGATGGTCCATGACCGTGCGTTTCACGTCGCGATCGCCGGAAGCCTCGGCAATGCGGTTCTGGTGCGCGTGGTCGGCGAGCTGTTCGACCAGCGTCTCAATCCCTATTTCGCGCAGCTTGCGCATTATTTCGAGAGCCCGGGCACGTGGCGTACTGCGCTCGACGAGCATCGCGCCGTGCGCGACGCCATTGCGGCGCATGATCCGGACGCCGCGCGCGATGCCATGCGCGCTCATCTGGTGTGCTCTCAGGAGCGTTTCGCGCAGAATTTCGGCGTCGAGAGCGCAGCAGGATCGCCCGCGGGGCGAGTCCGGACGGCGGAAAATCAGGCAAATCAGGCAAAGCCGGCGAGAGCGCCGAAGACGCAGGCCAAAGGCGGCAGCGCGCGGCGACGATGAGATTGGGCGGCCCGTCTCCGCTTCGGAGCGGGCGAACAAGAAGCAGACTTTAGTCAGTGGAGGATAAGTCAGTGTTGAAGAAGATGACGATGGTACTGGCGACTTCGGTCGCGGCGATGTTTGCAACGGCCAATCCCGGTATGGCACAGACCAAGCTCAAATGGGCCCATGTCTACGAGACCTCGGAGCCGTTCCACACCGCCTCGGTCTGGGCCGCGCAGGAGATCGGCAAGCGCACCAACGGGCGCTACACGGTCGACGTCTATCCGGCCTCGCAGCTCGGCAAGGAAGCCGACATCAACCAGGGCCTCTCGCTCGGTTCGGTCGATATCATCATCTCCGGCTCGAGCTTCGCGGCCAAGAGCTTCCCGCCGATCGGCGTGACCTACTATCCCTACACTTTCCGCGATGCCGACCACCTCCTCGCTTATACCAAGAGCGACATCTTTAGGGAGCTCGCCAAGGGGTATGAGGACAAGAGCGGGCACCACATCGTCGCCGTGACCTATTACGGCGTGCGCCAGACCTCGTCGAACAAGCCGATCAAGACCTGCGCCGACCTCAAGGGCCTGAAGATGCGCGTGCCCGACGTTCCGGCTTACCTCGCGATGCCGCGCGCCTGCGGCGCCAACACCGCGCCGATCGCGTTCGCCGAAGTCTATCTCGCCCTCCAGAACGGCACCGTCGAGGCGCAGGAGAACCCGCTGACCACGATCGAGGCCAAGAAGTTCTACGAGGTGCAGAAGCACATCGTGCTGACCGGACACATCGTCGACCACCTCAACACGGTGGTGGCGGGCGCGCTCTGGAAGAAGCTCAGCGACGAGGACAAGAAGATATTCACCGACGTCGCGCAGGAAGCCGCCGCCAAGGCGACCGCGGAGATCAAGCAGAACGAGGCCAAGCTCGTCGCCTTCTTCAAGGAGAAGGGCCTGACCGTGACCGAGGTCGACAAGAACGAGTTCCGCGACATCGTGCTGAAGAACGTTCCGTTCGAGACCTTCGGCTATCGCAAGGCCGACTGGGAACGCATCCAGGCGGTGAAATAACTGGCGCCGGTCTCGCTGCGAGACCCTCATGGTGAGGAGCGCGAAGCGCGTCTCGAACCATGAAGGCCCGGGTGTCACTCAGGTGTCGCCCGGGGCCATCCTTCGAGACGCTTGCTTCGCAAGCTCCTCAGGATGAGGGCGGAGCGAGGTGGTGCAGCAAGACTAAAATCGAGATTCCGGGTTCGGCTCGTCGAGCCGCCCCGGAAAGACGATCGAGACGCTTGAGGAGTCCCCCCATGTCCCCCGCCGAAACGCACCGGCAGATCACCGCGGACGAGATTGCCCATACCTTCGAGGAGGAGTCGGCGCCGAAGGTCGATCTCGGGGTCTATGCCTTCGAGGACTGGGTGGCGCTGGCGATTTTCTGGGTGATGGCGCTTGCCGTCTTCCTCCAGTTCTTCACCCGCTACGTACTCAATGACAGCTATGCCTGGACCGAGGAGATCGCGACCTACTGCCTGATCGGCGTCGTCTTCATCGGCTCCTCGATGTGCGTGCGGCTGTCGCGGCACATCCAGGTCGACCTGATCTATCGCTATGTGCCGCACCTCGCGGCGCGGGTGCTCTCGACCGTGATCGATCTGATCCGGATCGCCTTCTTCGGCTACGCCATCAAGCTGGTCTGGGTCTACATCCAGATCATCGGCGACGAGTCGATGACGACGATCAATCTTCCCAAGGACTACGTCTACTATGCCGTGCTGGCCGGCTTCGTGCTGATGTTCGCGCGATCGGTGCAGGTGGCGGTTCAACATCTGCGACAGGGTTACTCGATCCTCGAACGTCCCGGCGCCTACGACGGTTTTGAAGGATAAAGTCATGCTGCTGTTGCTTGGAGGGTTCCTCATCCTGATGCTGCTCGGCGTTCCCGTGGCGATTGCCATGGCCGCGTCGTCGCTGCTCTACATCCTGGTCAGCGGCGTGACGCCCGATGTCACGCTGGCGCAGCGCATGATCGCCGGCGTCGAGAGCTTTCCGCTGCTCGCCGTGCCGTTCTTCATCCTGGCCGGCAATCTCATGAACATCGCCGGCGTTACCGGCCGCATCTACAAATTCGCGGTCGCGCTGGTCGGCTGGATGCGCGGCGGTCTCGGCCACGTCAACATCATCGGCTCGGTGATCTTCTCCGGCATGTCCGGCACCGCGATCGCGGATGCCGCCGGTCTCGGCACCATCGAGATCAAGGCGATGAAGGACCACGGCTACTCCACGGAGTTTTCCGTCGGTGTCACCGCGGCCTCCGCGACGCTTGGACCCATCATTCCGCCGTCGCTGCCCTTCGTGATCTACGGCATGATGGCGAACGTATCGATCGGCGCACTGTTCCTGGCCGGCGTCATCCCGGGCATCGTCATGACGCTGCTGATGATGGGGACCGTGACCTATTTCGCCCGCAAGAACAAATGGGGCAGTGACACGGCGTTCTCCTGGCCGCAACTCGGCTCCGCTGGCCTCGAGATCGCCATCGTGCTGGCTTTCCCGATGGCGATCTGGCTGATGGTGCTTGCCGGCATGTCGGTCAACATGGCGGTGGTCATCGGCCTCGGCACGCTGCTGATCATCGACTGGTATTTCGACTTCTCGGCGGTGATGGCGCTGATGGCGCCGGTGATCCTGATCGGTGGCATGACGCTGGGCTGGTTCACCCCGACGGAGGCTGCCGTTGCCGCCGTAATCTGGTCGCTGTTCCTCGGCCTCGTCCGCTACCGCACCATGACGCTGAAGACGGTGGCGAAGGCGACCTTCGACACCATCGAGACCACCGCTTCGGTTCTGTTCATCGTCACGGCCGCCTCGATCTTCGCCTGGCTGCTCACGGTGTCGCAGGCAGCGCAGATGCTGTCGGACTGGATGCTCAGCATCACCCACAACAAATGGGTGTTCCTTGCGATGGTCAACGTCCTGATCCTGTTCGTCGGCTGCTTCATCGACACCACGGCGGCGATCACCATTCTGGTGCCGATCCTGCTGCCGATCGTGCTCAAGCTCGGCATCGATCCGATTCATTTCGGTCTGATCATGACGCTGAACCTGATGATCGGCCTGCTGCATCCGCCGCTCGGCATGGTGCTGTTCGTGCTTGCCCGCGTGGCCAAGCTCTCGGTCGAGCGCACGACGGTCGCGATCCTGCCCTGGCTGGTGCCGCTGATGCTCGCGCTGATCGCAATCACCTACATTCCCGAACTCACCCTCTGGCTGCCGAAATACATGGGACTTTCCAAATGACCTCGACCTCTCTCGCCGCAACACTGTTCGGCCCCGAAGATCTCCGCATGATCGAGCATCCGCTCGACAAGCTCGCCGACGGCATGGTGCGTATCCGCTTCGGTGCTGGCGGCATCTGCGGTTCGGACATGCATTACTTCCGTCATGCCCGCACCGGCGATTTCGTGGTGAAGTCGCCGCTGGTGCTCGGCCACGAGATCTCCGGCGAAGTCGTGGAGATATCGGGCTCCGCAGCGAACCTGAAAGTCGGCGACCGCGTCGCCGTCAACCCCTCGCGCTGGTGCGGCCATTGCGTCGCCTGCCGCGAGGGAAGGCCCAATCTCTGCGAGAACATCTACTTCATGGGCTCGGCATCGAAGACGCCGCACATGCAGGGCGGGTTCGCCAACTACTTCGACGCGATCCCCGCGCAGTGCGTGAAGATCCCGAACCACGTGTCCTATCAGGCCGCAGCGCTGGCCGAGCCGCTCGCGGTCTGCCTGCACGCGGTCGCCCGCGCCGGCAATATCGAGGGCAAGCGCGGCATCATCTTCGGTGCCGGCCCGATCGGGCTTCTGACCATGCTCGCCGCGCACCGCGCCGGCATGACCGATATCACGGTGGCGGATATCGCGCCGGCGCCGCTCGCCTTTGCGACGCGGCTTGGGGCTTCTCATGTCGAGAACGTCTCGGCAGGCGAGGAGGGTCTGAAGGCGCAGGCCGCATCGCGTCCTTACGATGTCGCGTTCGAAGTCTCGGGCACGGCTGCGGGCCTTGCGAGTGCGATCGGGATTGTGAGGCGCGGCGGCATCGTGGTGCAGATCGGCAATCTGCCGGGCGGCCAGATTCCGGTGCCGGCCAATGCGGTGATGGCGAAGGAGATCGACCTGCGCGGCTCGTTCCGCTTCGGGCTCGAATTCATGACGGCGGTGGAGCTGATCGGCGCCGGCAGCGTCGACGTGCTGTCGCTGGTCACGGCTGAACGGCCGCTGTCCACGGCGCCGGACGCGCTGCGGCTGGCGCTCGACCGCTCGCAGAGCGTCAAGGTCGTGCTGACCGCGAATTGATCGGAGACATCCATGATGCTGGAAGGTTGGCGTTGGTACGGGCCCGATGATCCCGTCTCGCTCGACGATGTCAGGCAGGCCGGGGCGAGCGATATCGTCTCGGCGCTGCATCAGGTGCCGATCGGCGAGGCCTGGACGCGCAAGGCGGTCGAGGAGCGCAAGAACTTCATCGAGAACGGCCAGCCCGGCCGTTCGCAATTGACCTGGTCGGTGGTGGAATCGATTCCGATCCCCGACGACGTCAAGCGTCTCGGCGGCAAGGCGACGCAGTCGATCGAGGCGTGGATCGCGAGCCTGGAGGCGGTGGCCGCCTCAGGCATCAAGATCATCTGCTACAATTTCATGCCGGTGGTCGACTGGTGCCGCACCGATCTGGAATGGGAGCTGCCGAACGGCGCCCGCGCGATGCGCTTCGACCAGGACCGCTTTGCGGCGTTCGAGCTGCATATCCTGAAGCGGCCCGCCGCCGTGCAGGACTATTCGCCCGAGCAGCAGGCGCGCGCGAAGAAGCTGTTCGATCAGATGAGCCAGGCGGATATCGACTATCTCGTCATGGTGATCGCCAGCGCGCTGCCGGGCTCGACCACCGAACCGATGACGATCCCGCAATTCCGTGACCGGCTGGAGACCTATCGCGAGATCACGCCGAAGATCCTGCGGCAGCATCTCGCCGAGTTCCTGGGCCGCGTTGCACCCGTCGCCGAGCAGCTCGGCGTGTCGCTGACGCTGCATCCCGACGATCCGCCGCGCCCGTTGTTCGGTCTGCCGCGGATCGCGTCCAGCGCCGATGATTATCAGGCGCTGTTCGATGCGGTGCCGTCGAAGGCCAACGGCATTTGCTTGTGCACGGGATCGCTCGGCGTGCGGCCTGAGAACAATCTGCCCGCGATGGCGGAGCGCTTCGGTCCGCGCATCGCCTTTGCGCATCTGCGCGCGACCAAGCGCGAGGCAGACGGCCTGTCGTTCTACGAGTCCGATCATCTCGACGGCGACGTCGACATGGTCGCGGTGCTCAAGGCGCTCTTGAAGGAGAACGCGCGGCGTTCGCCCGACAAGAGAATCGTCTTCCGCCCCGATCACGGTCACCGCATGCTGGACGATCTCGCCGCCACCAAGCGCACCAATCCCGGCTACACCGCGATCGGCCGCCTCCGGGGCCTCGCCGAGCTGCGCGGTGCGATCCGGGCGATCGAGCATCGGTGACGGTGGTGCGGTGAGAGTCGCGGAAGCTTCAATAGCGTCATGGCCGGGACAAGCCCGGGCATAACGGCCTCTCTTGAAGCTCACTCCCGCTCAATAACACGCCGCCATCGCGCCGAGCTTCGGATAGAGCCGGTCGATCGCGGCGATCTCGCTTTGCATCTGTGACTTCCTTCATGACCAGCGTCCCGCCCGACGACGACTCGTCGCGATCGCGAAAACGCATGCCGAGGTCGATATTCTCCACCGGACCGCGCAATGCGCCGGAGATGAGCTGGAAGCGCAGATCCACTTTTGGAAACTGCCGCTGCAGCTTGTCGACGCGCGGCATCAGCCGGTGCGTGGTGAAGGCGGAGGAGACCGACAGCTTCACCGTCTCGGTGCCCTTGCGCCGCCAGCCACGCCAAAATCATCTCCACGATCTGCGTCCGACTCCTTGCCAGCACCCTGGGCTCGCTGAGGTCGCGATCGAACAGCGCGCCGAACGTGTGGCGGTTGGCGACGCAGCTATTTTTGAAATACCGAGATGTTGTCGCTTAGCCAATCGGTTACAGGGCGCGGAGCATGGCCCGTCAACGAGCGAACAGTTGAGGTGGTTTCTGCGAGCACCGATTCGTAGAAAAGGCGGTCCAGACCGAGCAGCAGGTCGGCGACAAATTCGTTAAGCCCCGACGCGAGCAGCTTCTCACGATGCTCCGCAGGGCTTCGATGCTGATATGTGACCACGCGTTCAAGCAATCCAGAAAGCTCGTTTGCTATCTCAGGCATGCTTACCGCTTTCGGCCCGGTCAGATGATAGGCGCGCTGAGAAGTTACGTGCGCGTCGTCGAGAAGGGCGGCGAAAGCCGAGTCTGCCACATCGCGTGTGTCAATCAAATTGACCAATCCATTGCCCGCTGCCCCGCCCCACGTGTCCTGGGCAACTGGAGCGCCAGCCCGCGCCAGGATATCGACGAAACTCGATGGACGCAAAACAGTGAAGCCTATGTCGCAGGTCGCAAGATGCGCCTCAATCTGCGCATGCCAGTCGAACGGATGTAGCCGAGACGGTGGTCCCAAAACGGACAATTTAACGATGTGGCTTACACCTTCAGCCACGGCTGCGTCGATCAACGCAATTTCGTTGGCGACTTGCCGGGGCGACGTTCCGTGGGCGAGGAACAGACGGTCAACCCCGCGCATCGCATTGTCCAAAGTTGATGGCGCATCGAAGTCCACGGTCGCAAGGGAAACTCCGGACGGCAGACGTTCAGCGTCCGACGTGCGGGTCAACGCCACAACGTCGAACGGTTCGGTGACCAGTTTCGAGATCAAAGCGGAGCCCACGCGACCTGTGGCTCCCGCGACCGCAATGCGTGGACGGCCGGCGCTATGCTTGGAGGGGTTGAACATCCGGATAACCTTCCGTATTTTGGAACGATCGGTTCAAGATAGTTGGAACGATCGTTCCAAGATGTCAAGCGGAAATACGATGAGCGGAAAACCCCAATTCGATGACGATGCCGTGATCAATTCCGCGATGGATGTGTTTTGGCGGCACGGCTATTCGGCCTCATCGATCGATCAACTGGCAACGGCGATGGGTCTGTCGCGGTCCAGCCTGTACAAGCGATTTCGAGACAAGGACGGTCTGTTCGAGGAAGTCCTTTCGACTTATGTCGAGCGCGTCGTGCGGCGGATGAACTCCGTTCGAGGTGATACGAAGCGCCAACAGCTCGAGGCGCTGTTGCACGAATTCCTGCCCAGAGAAGGCAGGGCGGCTCGGCCCGCTGGATGCATGCTGGCCCGGTCGTGCGCTGAGATGGTCGACCTGCCTCCAGCAGGGCAGTCGGTCGCGCGGCGGGGGCTTACGCGGCAGCGCGCGGTCCTCGACGGCATCTTACGCGAGGCGGTCGCAAATAGAGAACTGGCGTCGACGGCTGACATCGACGGTTTGGCGTGGCACTACCTCGGTGTGTTGCATGCAATCATGAATCTGCCGCAGGCTGGCGCGACAATAAGCGAGCTTCGCCGCGTCATAGAGCTTGCAATGTTGGCATGGCCATTTCCAGAACGGCACCCGGACTGAAGCTGTGGTCGACCCTTTTGAGGATATTGTCCGTATAGGCCTCGGCATTCGTCTCGCGCAACGCACGCTGGATGATCGCGCTGGCTTAGCCGTCGTTGTCCTCACGTGCCGGGTGGGTGGTGGATTCCATTGATTCCACCATCCGCCCGGCCGTCGTTCGCGTTCACTGCATCATCGCTGCAGCGATCTTCTCCGCCGACATCAGCACCGGAAAATTGGTGTTGGCGCATGGCACCACCGGGAAGATCGAGGCGTCGACGACGCGCAGGCCCTGGATGCCCTTGACGCGGCCTTGATTATCGACCACCGCCATCGGATCATCGGCGCGGCCCATGCGGCATGAACACGAGGCGTGCCACACGCCGATGGTCGCCTTGCGCACGAAGGCTTCCAGCGCTTCGTCGTCGTTGATGACGTCGTCGAAGGTAAAGCCTTCGACCACGAAATTGTCGATCATGTAGTGACGCAGCGCCGCCGGTCCGTCCATCAGGGTCGCGGCGATCTTCGTCAGGATCCTGTTGGTGTTGTTGACCACGCCGATCTTGCGCACGCGGTCGGTATAGGAGGCCGGGAACGGCTTGTCCGTCACCGCCTTGACCACGTCGCTCATCTGCACTGCCGCCATCTTGCGGAAGCCGCTCATCAGGCGATCGAGGTCGCGCCGGTCGGACAACAGGTTGAACTCGACGATCGGCTCGGCAGCAGGATCGCGCGAGGCGAGCTTGACCTGTCCGGTCTCGGAATAGGTCTTGTTGACGAAGGTGAGCAGTGAGCCGATCTGCTCTCCCACCGCGTGCCAGGCCGACTTGCTGAGCAGGACGACGAACATGTCGCCCCTGGGCACGCCCGGCAGCTCCGACGAGTAGCGCAGGCCGAGTTGCATGTGGCGCCTGGTATGCTCGTTCATGCGGGCGCCGCGGCGGACAAAGGACGACAGCGAGATCGAGGGATGATCCATCAGGCGCTGGCCGACGCCCGCCAGCCCCATCAGGACGGGAATTCCCATATCCTTGAGGTGACCGACCGGGCCGATGCCGGCACGCAGCAGATGCGCCGGCGAATGAATCGCGCCGCTGGAGAGGATGATTTCGCGGCCGCGGAATTCCTGCTCGCGACCATCCACGATGGCCTTCACGCCGACGCATTGCGTGCCTTCGAACAGCAGTTCTCGAACTTGCGTGTTGGTGGAGATTGTCAAATTGGCGCGCTTGCGCGTGTCACGATCGAGATAGCCCATCGCGGCCGAGACGCGCTGCTCGGCCTGGTTGGAGTGCGTCACCGGGAAGAAGCCGTCGACGAACTCGCCGTTCTGGTCCGGCAGGAACTGATGGCCGGCCTGCTGGAAGGCCTCGGCGAAGGCCTGCGAATGCCGTGTCCAGTGCTCTCGCGGAATTCTGCGTACCGGAATTCTGCCGTCCTTGCCGTGATAGGGCCCATCGAAATCGAGGTCGCGCTCGACCTTCTTGAAGAAGGGCAGCACGTCGTTCCAGGTCCAGCCCTCGGCACCACGCGCGTTCCATTCGTCGTAGTCGGTCGGTGCGCCGCGATTGGCCATCTGGCCGTTGATCGACGAGCCGCCACCCAGTACGCGCGCCTGCTCGTATTTGCGCAGGGGCGGCCGGCTTTCGTTCGGATTGTTGTGGCTGACGACCTGGGTCGTGACCTTGAGCTCGGTCCAGTGGAAGCGCGGGTCGAAATAGGCGGTGCCCGGATAGCTGTCCCTGATCTCGGCCGGCTCGTTGCCCGGCGGCGTGTCCTGTCCGGCCTCGCACAGCAGGACCTTGTTGGCGCTCTTCGCGGAGAGCCGGTGGGCCAGCACGGACCCCGCCGAGCCGCCGCCCACGATGATGTAGTCGTACACGATTGGCGTTTCCTCTTGTTCTTGTCCGGGAAGCGTAGCGCGTTATTTTCCCGAGGTCACGCCGGCATTGCCGTGACAGTTCGTACTCGCGTCGCTTGATCGGCCAACTCGATTGTGTATTCTTTCTGTCAGCGCCGATTTGATCCTCAGCTTGCGGGCGCTTTACCAAATGCAGCTAAAGAGACCTGACTGAAAAGACTCTACCAAAGAGACCTGTCAGTCCTGCATTCTCCCGCATAGCGAAACCGATCGGCCATTCCGAATGGGGAGGGCCATATGAGATTTGCTGCCATCGCGGACGTTCACGGAAATCGTCCGGCACTTGAAGCCGTTCTTGCGGACATAGCCGCGCTTGGAATCATTGATATCGTGAACCTGGGTGACCATGTCAGCGGCCCGCTCGAAGCGGCCCGGACCGCCGATCTGCTGATGGAGCGAGGCTTTCCGTCAATCAGGGGCGATCAGGATCGAATCCTTGTGGAGCTCTGGCAGGCCGGCGGCTCGACACGCAGCGATTTTCGCGAGCTCGGGCGCAGGCACTTCGACTGGATGGCCAGCATGCCGTCCACGCTTACATATCGAGAGCGGGTGTTCCTGTGCCACGGATCGCCAGGCGATGATGCCGCGTTCTGGCTCGACCACATCGCCGACGACGGCTGCGCGCATCCGAGCAGGATCGATTTCATCGAGGCTGGGGCGGAGGGGATCGACGCCGAGATCATCCTGTGCGCCCACACGCACATTCCGCGCGTGGTGCGGCTGGGGGATGGCCGGCTGGTCGTCAATCCCGGCAGTGTGGGATTGCCCGGCTACGACGGGAAGCTGCCTGTGCCCTACGTGGTCGAGGTCGGCACGCCGCATGCGTGCTACGCGATCCTGGAGGGCGGCAGAGCAGGTTGGTCCGCGACGCTCCGTTACGTGCCGTATGACACCACGGCCATGGCCGCACTGGCGCGCACCAAGGGTATGCTGACCTGGGCGAGCGCAATTGCGACGGGGTGGGTGCAACGGGCCGGCAAATGATGCTGCCTTTGGCCGGCGATTGCCGATGAACCTGAGTTCGAGGAAACCAGACTGGGGCTTCGAAGTGTTGCGCGAGGGCAACGTAGGATTTTTTTTGGTCTAAAGGCGCAATTTCTCGGGCCCTCGTTTGAATATAGAGAGATGATTGCCAATCTCGGAGTTGTTGCCCAATGAATCCTGGACCACTGAACGACCACGACAACTCCAATTCTCCCGAACGGGGCTTCGATCGGCACGCGCCGGGGCAGCGGGACAGGCGCGAGAGCCAGTTTCATCTGCGGCCGCTTCGCTAGGCCGAATTCGGGGACCCGCAGATGCAAAGTGAATCGTCGGGCGCTTTCCGCGCGCGGATACATCGCGGCGCGCAACAAATTGGCGGGTCCTGCATCGAGCTGGAAGCAGGCGGCCAAAGGATACTGCTCGATCTGGGCTTGCCTCTCGACGCCGCCGACGTCTCGGACGCTCTGCTGCCTGACGTGGAAGGGCTGCGCAGCGACCATCCGGGCTTGAACGCGATTGTCATCTCGCACGGGCATGGCGATCACTGGGGGTTGCTGCCGGTGTGCAGGCCGGGGATTCCGGTGGTCATGGGAGCGGCAACGGCGCGCATCTTGAGCGCGGCCGCCCCATTCGTACCGAACTCCTTCGTCCCGAGCGTCTCGCAGCACCTCAGCGACCGGACTGTCCTGCAGATCGGCCCCTTCCGGATTACGCCGTATCTCGTCGACCATTCGGCCTACGACGCTTACGCCCTCCAGATCGAGGCTTGTGGGCGTCATCTGTTCTATAGCGGCGATATCCGCGCTCACGGTCGAAAGGCAGCGTTGTTCGAGCGATTGGTGAGCAAGCCGCCCGAACGCATCGACACGATGCTGATGGAAGGCTCGAGCCTTGGTCGTTTGAACGAGCACGACCGTTTCGAGAACGAAGATGCAATCGAGGCCAGGCTGGCCGAGAGCTTCGGCCGGCCGGGATTTGTATTGATCTCGGCATCGGCGCAGAACATCGACCGGCTGGTCAGCATCTACCGTGCCTGCAAGCGGACGGGACGAACGCTACTGCTTGATCTCTATGCGATGGAGATCCTGAGGGCCACCGGCAATCCGAACCTCCCCGATATCGGTTGGCCGAACCTGTCGGTCTACGTCCCGGAATACCAACGGCGCCACATAGCCAGGAACCAGCGCTTCGATCTTCTCGAACCCTACAAGTCGGCGCGCATCTTTCGCGAGCATATCGCGGAGATCGCCGACAAGGCTGTCATGCTGTTTCGGCCCGCAATGGCGCGCGATCTCGACCTCGGTCATTTATGGGACAACGCGAGAGCGATCTGGTCCCAATGGGACGGATATTTGCAGGCCGGCCCCGGTGCGAAACTCAAGGACGATCTGCTGGAGCGCGGGATCCCGCTCGCGGTCGTCCACACGTCGGGGCACGCCAGCATCGCCGACCTCAAACGACTGGCAAGCGCGCTCAATCCGGAGCGGCTCGTGCCCATCCACACGTTCCACGGCGATCGTTTCTCCGACTATTTCGACAACGTCACCCGCCGCGCGGACGGCGAGTGGTGGGATGTCTAAGGCAATTGTTTTTGAGACCGCAAAGGGGGAGTAAAAATGGGAAGCGCAATCTCCGACAAATTCATCAGGGATCTGCAGGACGGAGGACTGCTGTCCGAACTGACGAAGAAGATCCAAAGCGACGACACGCTGATGCTGGCGCTTCGCGGTCACTACATCAACGTCTACTATCGCGGCGGAAGCATCCTGCACATTTCGGAACAGGCCAACGGGTACGCTGCGAAGTTTGACGCCAGCTATTTTGAGGAGGAAGTCGTTGCTTTGCCTGCTGCCACCATTCAAGCAGCCGGAGATTGTTCGAACTGGGTGGCGGTGCTGCCGAAACTCAAGGAAACGATGAACGCGCACTTCGCGACGAAACGGAAATCCGAGCGCGAGTTTCAGCAACTTGCCGCGTGGGAGAACAACAGGTCCGTCATATCCAACGACACCGAATACTTCATCACGGACATCGAGTTCGCCGACCGCGATCAGGGGGCCAAGCTCGACATGGTTGGGCTCAAATGGCCGAGCGGTCTGCGCAAGGACGAGACCAAGTGCAAGCCGGTTCTCGTCGAGATGAAGTACGGTACGGGATCCTACGATGGCGCCGCCGGTATCGCAAAGCACATCGCGGATCTCGAAGGCATCCTGGCCAATCCTGTCAAGCGTGAAGGTCTCAACAAGACGATTGCGGACCAATTCGATCAACTGCTGCAGCTGAAGCTCGTCGGTTTCAACAAGCATGCGAACTACAGCCGTGCCATCGTTTCCGGTCGGCCTGAAGTGATTTTTCTGATCGCGAACCACAACCCGCGCAGCAGGAAGCTATTGAACATCGTCGACGAGATCGTGGAGCCGAAAGATTTCGACCTTCGCTTCTTCGCCGCCAGCTTTGCGGGGTATGGAATGCACGATGCGTGCATGCTCGATCTCGGCAAGTTCAGGGCATTGCTGATGCAGCTTGCGGGTTAGCCCAGACTGCCGCGAATCCGCAGAACGTCTGATCAAGCCGCGCGTGGAGTGAACCCTGGCGCATTCATTTACGTTCGCCATTGGCGATATTCACGGATGCTTCGACGAACTGCTCACGCTGCTTGCAGTATGCGATCTTGCGTGCCGGGAAGAGGGCGCTCGGTTCATTTTTGTCGGCGATTATATCGACAGGGGCCCCGACAGCCGTCAGGTCGTGGATTTCCTTATCGGTCGGCAGTCGGATCAGGAGGGTCGTTTCATCTGCCTGCGCGGCAATCATGAGGAGATGCTGATCCGCGCTGCGGGCAGGCATCGCGCGGATCGCGATCTGATGAGCTGGTGGGGGAATGGCGGCGAGCGGACCCTCGAAAGCTACGGCGCCGATGATCCCAGCGATTTGCCTGCCGAGCACCTGGCATGGCTTCGACGGCTTCCGTTGGTGCACAAGGACCGGCATCGCCTGTTCGTCCATGCCGGCATTCGTCCCGGCGTGCCGCTGTCTCTTCAGTCGCAGGAGGATCTGCTCTGGATCAGGGAGCCCTTCCTCTCGTCCGCCGACGATCACGGGCTGCTCGTCGTGCACGGGCATACGCCGGTGACATCCGGGCGCCCCGATCTGCGGGCCAATCGATTGAATTTGGACACCGGCGCATGTTTTGGCGGCCCGCTGAGCGCCGCGGCATTTTCCAGCAGCCGGCGTGGGCCGGTGATGTTTGCCACCAGTCTGGGCGATATCTTCCGCTTGTAGCCGGCTGACCGTGCGGTAGCGCGAACGCCCCTAATGCGTCTCGTGAAACCGGGCCAGGAACGCCTTCAGCCGTTCGCTGCGCGGCTGGCGGATGGTCTCTTCCGGCGTGCCGATCTCGGCCATGATGCCGTCGTTCATGAAACCGACGCGGGTGGAGACGTCGGCCGCGAAGGCCATCTCGTGCGTGACCAGCACCATGGTCATGCCTTCGGCGGCGAGGCTGCGGATGACGGCGAGCACTTCACCGACGAGTTCGGGATCGAGCGCCGAGGTCGGTTCGTCGAACAGCATCACCTCGGGCTTCATCGCCAGCGCGCGGGCGATCGCGACGCGCTGCTTCTGGCCGCCGGACAGGCGGCTCGGAAAGGCATCGGCCTTGTCGGCGAGGCCGACCTTGGCGAGTAGGTCGCGGCCGAGCGCGTCGGCGTCGGCGCGCGCCATGCCCTTCACCTGCACCGGCCCTTCGGTGACATTGGCGAGCACCGACATGTGCGGGAACAGATTGAAGTGCTGGAACACCATGCCGACATGTTCGCGCAGTTGCGCCAGTTGCGCGTCCTTTGGCGCGCGAGGGCCTTTGCCGAACGCAAACCTATGCGATCCGATCGCAAGCTCGCCCTGTTGCGGCATTTCGAGCAGGTTCAGGCAGCGCAGGAAAGTCGACTTGCCGGAGCCGGAGGCGCCGATCAGGGTGACGACCTCGCCGCGCGCGACCG
Source organism: Bradyrhizobium sp. A5 (assembly GCF_042076515.1). Classification (NCBI taxonomy): domain Bacteria; kingdom Pseudomonadati; phylum Pseudomonadota; class Alphaproteobacteria; order Hyphomicrobiales; family Nitrobacteraceae; genus Bradyrhizobium; species Bradyrhizobium sp. A5. Next base: position 1,472,722 of record NZ_CP148990.1, read on the forward strand.
AGAGCGAGACGCCCTTGAGCACCTTATGGTCGCCGAATGCCTTGTGGATGTTGTCCGCGATCAGGGCGCTCATCGGTGCGCTCCCATCCTGAGCTCGACCCGGTCGGCGACCAGCGTCAGCGGGAACAGCACGACGAAATAGAGCACGGCGATCGTGGTGTAGACCTCGAGCGGCTTGTAGCTCGTCGCCGTGATCACCGAGCCTTGGTAAAGCAGGTCGCCGACCGCGACCACCGACACCAGCGAGGTGTTTTTCAACTGCATGATGGTCTGGTTGATGAAGGAGGGGATCATCACCTGGGTGGCCTGCGGCAGCACGATGCGGCGGAAGATCTTGCCACGCCGCATGCCGATGGCGCGTCCGGCCTCCCATTGGCCGACATCGACCGCCTCGATGCCGCCACGAAAAATCTCGGCGTAGAACGAGCCGGCATAGAGCGACAGCGCGATGAAGCAGGCCATCGCCGGCGACATGTCGACGCCGATCAGAACAGGCAGGGCGTAGTACATCCAGACCAACTGCACGAGCAGCGGCGTGCAGCGGAACACCTCGATGTAGAGACGCAGCGGCACCGAGACCCAGCGCGGTGCCGTCGTACGCAGGATGCCGACGACCAGTCCGATCGTGAGGCCCGCGGCCACCGTGGTCACCGTGTAGAACAAGGTGACCAGGAGCCCTTGCCAGATCAGGCCCCAATACGGCTTGAGCGCCGCGAACTCCCAGACATACATCGTCGGATGGCCGTCAGAACTGCACTTCTGGCGGGAGATCGTCGGGGGTGAGCCCGACTGCCTGGAAACCCTTCAGCATCCATTCGCGGGTCTGGCCCATCGCACGGTTGTAATCGGCCCAGGCGCTGAGGAAGTCCTTGTAGCGACGGTCGCTCTCGGCGCGGATGCCCATGTTGGTCGGCAGCGTCAGCAGCGGGCGCGGGATGGCGAGGTCACCGAGGTTCGGATTCTTCTTCAGGGTCGAGACCGAGAGCACCGCCAGCGAGACGTTGCAGTCGGCGCGGCCGGTGGCGACGGCAAGGATGGCCTCGTCGCGGTTCTTGAAGCCGAGGATGGTCGCCTTCGGGCAGTAGCGGCGCGCGATCGTCTCGTGCGTGGACCCGATGTCGACGGCGATCTTGACCTCGGGCTTGTTCAGCTCGGCCCAGGTCTGCGGCTTGGCAAAGCCCTTCTTGGTGATGACGGTGAAGGAGTGCACCAGGATCGGTGTCGAGAAGTCGATGACCAGCGCGCGCTCTGGCGTCGGGTTCACGGCAAAGGCGAGGTCGACCTTGTCGGCCTGCAGGTCCAGGATCTGGTTGCCCCAGGTCGATTCCAGCGTCTCGACCTTGGCCCCGAGCTTGCTGGCGATGTCGTTGGCCATGTCGATGCAGGCGCCGGACCATGTGCCGGTGGCGAGATCCTTATGGAAGTAGGGCTCCTGGCCCACGATGACGGCAACGCGCAGCACGCCATTCTTCTTGATGCGGTCGAGCGTGGAGGTCGGTGCGGTGTCGGCCTTGGCTGCGCTGCTCGCGGCGGCAATCGCGGCGCCTGCCAGCGCGACGGTGGTGAGTGCATCCCTGCGATTCATGGCTTGTTGCCTCCTGGAATTTGGGTCGGATCGTGTCCGGCCTCTGGACTATTTCTGTATTCAGAGTAAAATGCAATACGGTATTTCGATTTGCTGACCATTTGTGCGGCAAGGCAGAGATGAGCCCAATTATCTTGGCAGGATTGCGCAAAATTCCCCACGGTGAGGGGTTGTAAATCGCATTCAACTCTGAATACAAGACTGAACGCAATATGGAAGTGATCTGAAGGAGAGGCCTGTGCGCGCCCTATTCGTCGATGCGAACCAGACCCTGGCGGCGGTGACCGACAAGTTGCTGGCCTCGCAGAAGCTGCCGGTCAGCATCAATCGCAACCCCTCCATCAAGCCCGATGATCTGCCTGGCCTGCTCGGCGATGCCGAGATCATGATCGTCGACCACACCGCGGTGCCATCAGCGATCGCCGAGAAGTGCGCGAAGCTGAAGCATGTCGTCTTCCTCGGCACCGGCGCACGCAGCTACATGAATCCGGAAGAGCTCGCTGAGCGCGGCATCGCCGTCCATACCATCAAGGGCTATGGCGACACGGCGGTAGCAGAATGCGCGATCGCGCTGATGTGGGCCTCCGCCCGAAATTTTGGTGAGATGGATCGCGCCATGCGCGAGGGCAACTGGCTGCGCCGTGACGCGATGCAGCTCACCGGAAAGACGCTCGGCCTGATCGGCTTCGGCGGCATCGCGGCGGAAGCCGCGCGGATGGCGGCGGGCTGCGGCATGAAGGTGATCGCCTGGAACAGGACGCCGAAGACGCATCCCGGCGTCGAATTCGTTCCGCTGGAGAAACTGCTGGCCGACAGCCACGTCGTCTCGCTGCATCTGCTGCTCACCGACGAGACCAAAGGCTTTTTGTCGCGCGAGCGCATCGCGCAGATGCGCAAGGGGAGCATCCTGATCAACACCGCGCGGGGCGCGGTCGTCGACGAGGATGCGATGCTCGACGCGCTGCGCTCTGGGCACATCGCCCATGCCGGCCTCGACGTCTTCACCATCGAGCCGCTGCCGGCAGGACACCCCGTGACAAAGCTGCCGAATGTGACGCTGTCGGCGCATTCGGCGTTCCGCACGCCCGAGGCGAGCGACAATCTCATCGGCGCGGCGCTCGATCACTGCCGCCGCATCATCGCCACCGGCAAGTAAAGAATAAGGTCATTCCATGTCTGACATCACCCGCATCGACCAGAACGCCCGCCGCAGCCGCGCTTCAGTGTTCGGCGATCTCGTTTTCCTCGCAGGACAAGTGGCTGACACCAAGACCGCCGACATCACCCAGCAGACCAAGGAGGCGCTGGCGAAGGTTGACGACATGCTGGCGCGCGCCGGCACCGACAAGTCGCGCCTGCTCAGCGTGCAGGTCTGGCTCAAGACCATGGAGGATTTCGACGCCATGAACGCGGTCTATGATGGCTGGGTCGTGCCGGGCGATACCCCGACCCGCGCCTGCGGCAAGGTCGAGCTCGCCGATCCCGCCTTCCTCATCGAAGTGATCGCGATCGCCGCGCGCAAGTAAAGGCTCGGCCGTGACTGTCCAGGCTCCCGCATCGACCTTCCGCCCCGCCCGGCGCATCGGCGCGATCGGCGTCTCCGAGATCCTCAAGATCGGCGCGGTCGCGCAACGGCTGAAGCGCGAGGGACGGCCGGTGATCGTGCTCGGCGCAGGCGAGCCTGATTTCGATACGCCCGACCATGTCAAGGACGCCGCGATGCGCGCCATTCGCGCCGGCCAGACCAAATACACCATTCTGGACGGCACGCCGGAATTGAAGGCCGCCATCGCGCAGAAATTCCGGCGCGAGAACGATCTCGTCTACGCCGCCGACGAGATTACCGCCGGTGCGGGCGCCAAACAGGTAATCCACAACGCCTTCATGGCAACGCTCAGCCCCGGCGACGAGGTCATCCTCGCCGCGCCCTATTGGACCAGCTATGCCGACATGGTGCGCATTGCCGACGGCACGCCGGTCGACGTGCTCTGCCGCGAGGACAACGGCTTTCGCCTCGATGCCGCCGATCTCGAGCGCGCGATCACGCCGAAGACGCGCTGGCTGCTGCTGAACGCGCCGTCCAATCCGACCGGTGCGGCCTACTCCGCGGCGCAGCTGCGCCCGATCCTGGATGTGCTCAAGCGCCATCCGCATGTCTGGCTGATCGCCGACGACATCTACGAGCACCTGATCTATGACGGCATGCCGTTCGTGACAGCGGCGGCGCTGGAGCCGAGCCTGAAATCGCGCACGCTGACGGTGAATGGCGTGTCCAAGGCCTATGCCATGACCGGCTGGCGCGTCGGCTATGGCGGCGGCCCGCGCGAATTGATCGCAGCGATGGCCGTGGTGCAGAGCCAGAGCACGACCAACCCCTGCTCGGTGAGCCAGGCCGCCGCGATTGCCGCGCTGACCGGGCCGCAGGATCTGCTGGTCGAACGCCGCGCCGCATTCCAGCGTCGCCGCGACATCGTGGTCGACGCGCTCAACGCGATCGACGGCGTCATCTGCCGCCGGCCGGAAGGCGCGTTCTATACCTATGCGAGCTGCGCCGGCCTGATCGGCCGCCGCACGCCGGATGGCGTCACGATCGACAGCGATGCCGCGTTCTGCCGCTTTCTGCTGGAGAGGCATGACGTGGCCGTGGTGCCGGGCAGCTGTTTCGGCCTTGCACCTTATTTCCGCCTGTCCTACGCCACCTCGGAACAAAACTTGCGCGAAGCCGTGATGCGCATCGCCAAAGCCTGCAGGGAGCTGTCATGACCATTCGTAACACCCGCACCGGGGGCCAGATCCTGATCGATCAGCTGGTCGCCCAGGGCGTCGACCGCGTCACCTGCGTGCCGGGCGAAAGCTATCTGGCGGCGCTCGATGCGCTGCATGACAGCCCGATCGACGTCGTGATCTGCCGCGCCGAAGGCGGCGCCGCGATGATGGCGGAAGCCTATGGCAAACTCACCGGTCGCCCCGGCGTCTGCTTCGTCACCCGCGGCCCCGGCGCCACCAATGCCAGCCATGGCGTCCACATCGCGATGCAGGATTCGACCCCGATGATCCTGTTCGTCGGCCAGGTCGACACCGGCATGCGCGAGCGCGAGGCGTTCCAGGAGCTCGACTACAAGGCGGTGTTCGGCACCATGGCGAAATGGGCGGTCGAGATCGATCGTCCCGATCGTATCCCGGAGCTGGTCGCGCGCGCCTTCCGCGTTGCCATGCAGGGCCGTCCCGGTCCGGTCGTGATCGCGCTGCCGGAGAACATGCTGACCGAGACCGCGGCTGTTGCCGACGCCATGCGCATCGAGCCGGCGGTGAGCTGGCCGGCGCCTTCCGATGTCGAGCGCGTCGGTGCGATGCTCGCAAGCGCCAAGGCGCCACTCGTCATTCTCGGCGGCTCGCGCTGGACCGATGAAGCCACCAGGAGCATCGCGCGCTTCGCCGAGCGCTTCGACCTGCCGGTCGCGACCTCGTTCCGCCGGGCGTCGCTGATCGACGCCGACCATTCGCATTATGCCGGCGATCTCGGCATCGGGCCGAGCCCGGGCCTGAAGGTGCGCATCGACAACGCCGATGTCATTCTTCTCATCGGCGGGCGCATGTCGGAGATGCCGTCCTCGTCCTACACGCTGTTCGACATTCCGACGCCGCGGCAGAAGCTGATCCATGTGCATCCGGGCTCGGAAGAGCTCGGCCGCGTCTATCAGCCGGAACTGGCGATCCAGGCGAGCCCCGCCGCCTTCGCCGCCGCCGTCGAGACGCTGAAGCCTTCAGGCGCTGTCGCCTGGAAGGGCGAGGCCGCCAAGGCGCATGCCGATTACCTCGCCTGGACCGACAAGGCGCGCGAATTGCCGGGCACGTTCCAGTATGGCCAGGTCATGACGTGGCTGCGCGATCGCTTGCCGAAGGACGCGATCGTCTGCAACGGCGCCGGCAACTACGCCGGCTGGATCCATCGCCATCACCGCTTCCACAGCTTTGCCTCGCAGCTTGCGCCGACCTCGGGCTCGATGGGCTATGGCGTCCGGCGGCGGTGCTCGCGAAACGGCAATTTCCGGATCGCACCGTCATCGCGTTTGCCGGCGACGGCTGCTTCCTGATGAACGGCCAGGAGTTCGCGACCGCTGTGCAATACGACGTGCCGCTGGTCGTCATCGTCGTCGACAATTCGCAATACGGCACCATCCGTATGCACCAGGAGCGCGACTATCCCGGCCGCGTGGTCGGGACCCAGCTCAAGAACCCTGACTTCGCGATGTATGCCAAGGCGTTCGGCGGTCATGGCGAACGCGTCGAGCGTACCGAGGAGTTCGCGCCGGCGTTCGAACGTGCGCTCGCCTCGGGCAAGCCGTCGATCCTCCATTGCATCATTGATCCACGCGCGATCTCGGTCGGCAAGGATTTCACGCCCGCGGTGAAGGCGTAAGCGATGCAGCAGGGCCGCCACGTCGCCATCATCGGAGCCGGCGCGGTCGGCGTGATCAGCGCCATCGAGGCGCTGCGCGATGGTCATCGCGTCACGCTGATCGATCCGGGTGAGCCCGGTGGCGAACAGGCGGCAAGCTACGGCAATGCCGGCTGGCTGTCCTCGCATTCGGTGATCCCGCCGGCCGAGCCGGGCATCTGGAAGAAGGTGCCGGGCTATCTGATGGACCCGCTCGGGCCGCTGGCGATCCGCTGGTCTTACTTGCCGAAGGCGCTGCCCTGGCTGATCAAGTACCTGCTCTCCGGCTGGACCGAGGCGCGGGTCGCGAAGACGGTCTTCGCGCTGCGCGATCTCCTGAAGGACGCGCCGCTGCTGCACCGGAAGCTTGCGGAAGAGGCGGGCGTTCCTGAGCTGGTCGAGCGCAACGGCGTGATGCATGTGTTCCCGTCGCGCGGCAATTTCGACAACGACCTCGGCTGGCGCCTGCGCAAGAAGGTCGGCGTCGAATGGCTGGAGCTCAACGCCGACGAGATGCGTCAGCGTGAACCCGATCTGCATCCGCGCTACACGTTTGGCGTGGTGGTCGAGGAGGCCGGGCGCTGCCGCGATCCCGGCGCTTACGTCGCGGCGCTCGCCAATCATGCGCTGGCGAGCGGTGTCAAACTCGTACGCGCCAGGGCGACCGGTCTCAAGCTGAACGGCAACAAGCTCGTTGCCGTCATCACCGAGACCGGCGAGATTCCCTGCGATGCCGCCGTCGTCGCCGCCGGCGCGCATTCAAGGCGGCTCACCGCGTCGGTCGGCGATCCGCTGCCGCTCGAGACCGAGCGCGGCTATCACGTGATGATCGAGAACCCTGAGTCCGGGCCGCGCAGCTCGATGATGGCGTCCGATGCGAAGATGGTGGTAAACTGGACCGACAAGGGCCTGCGCGCCGCCGGCACGGTCGAGATCGCAGGCCTCGAGGCCGCGCCGAACTGGAAGCGCGCCGAGATTCTGCGCAATCATCTTCTCAGCATGTTCCCGAAACTGCCGAAGGACATTCCGGCCTCGCGCATCAAGACCTGGTTCGGCCATCGTCCGAGCATGCCGGACGGATTGCCCTGCATCGGCCATGCGCGGGCCTCGCGCGACATCATCTATGCCTTCGGCCACGGCCATATCGGCCTGGTTGGCTCGGCCCGCACCGGCCGTCTTGTCGCGCAGCTTCTGAGCGACAAGCAGCCGGAAATTCCGCTCGCGCCGTTCGCGCCCACTCGCTTCCTCTGAGATCGCACCATGACCACTCCAGCCAATTCGTCCTCTCGCATCGCCCGTGGCGGCAAGGCCATCTATGGCGCGCCGCTCGGCATCCTGATGCTGGAAGCGCGCTTTCCCCGCATTCCCGGCGATATGGGCAATGGCACGACCTGGCCGTTCCCGGTGCTGTATCGCGTGGTGAGCGGCGCATCGCCGGAGAAGGTGGTGCTGAAGGGCGCGGCTGGCCTGCTGCCTGATTTCATCGATGCGGCCAGGGATCTGGTGCGGCTCGGGGCCGAGGCCATCACCACCAATTGCGGTTTTCTCTCGCTATTCCAGAAGGAGATCGCGGCCGCCGTCGGCGTTCCCGTCGCGACCTCGTCGCTGATGCAGGTGCCGTGGGTGCAGGCGACCTTGCCGCCCGGCAAGCGCGTCGGCCTCGTCACGGTGTCGGGCTCGACCCTGACGCCGGCCCATCTCGAAGGTGCCGGTGTGCCGCTCGATACGCCGCTGGTCGGCACCGAGCACGGCAAGGAATTCTTCCGCGTCCTGATCAAGGCGGAGAAGGACGACATGGACGTCGCCCAGGCCGAGCGTGACGTGGTGGAGGCCGGCAAGCAGCTTGTCGCCAAGAACCCTGACGTCGGTGCCATCGTCCTCGAATGCACCAACATGCCGCCTTATGCGGCAGCCCTGCAGGCCGAAGTCGGGTTGCCTGTCTACGACATCTATTCCATGATCACCTGGTTTCATGCTGGACTGCGCCCGCGCGCCTTCGCCTGACGTCCAGTCGCAAAGCTCTGAACAAACGACCCCCAACTGTCGTTTGCATTGCAATCGCCTCGATAGCCCCAGTATATTGAACTGTGTTCGGGCATGAATGCAGTTGATGAAGAGCAACGTGGAACTGGCCTCCGATAGTATCGTCGATCGCGTCTATGAACAGCTCAAGGCGATGGCCGTGAGCTATGAGTTCAAGCCGGGCGAGCGGCTCAACGAGGGCGAGCTCGCCAAAAGGCTTGGCGTCAGCCGCACGCCGCTGCGCGAAGCGCTCAATCGTCTCAACACCGAAGGTTTCCTGCGCTTCACGCCGGGCAAGGGCTTCTTCTGCCGCGAGCTCGACGCGCACGAGATCTTCGATCTCTACGAGCTGCGCAAGTCGATCGAGGTGGCCTCGATCCGCCTCGCCATCAAGCGCGCCAAGGACGAGGACATCGACGCGCTGCTGAAATTTCTCGAAGCCACCGGCCCCGATCCCGGCGAGCGCTCGTCCGTGGAACTTGTCGAGCTGGACGAGACCTTTCACGAGCGGCTGATGGGGATGTCGAACAATGCCGAGATGCTGCGCGTGCTGCGCAACGTCAACGCCCGCATCCGCTTCGTGCGCTGGATCGACATGGACAGCATCAACCGCTCCAACACGCAAGCCGAGCACCGCGCCGTGATCGAAGGGCTGAAGGCGCGGAACGAAGAGGCCTGCGTCTCGGTGCTGGAGAAGCACATCGATCGCCGCCTCGATCGCATTACGTCGGCGATCAAGGAAGGCTACGCGCAGATCTACATGCCGGCCGCGGCGAGGTCTGCGGCGAACTAAGTAGCCCGAGCGGCAGTGCCTCTTCCCTTCTCCCCTTGCGGGAGAAGGTGGCGCGAAGCGCCGGATGAGGGGTATCGCTCCGCGAATATAGAGGCGCGTGAGTGCGCGGAGGCAACCCCTCACCGAGTGAGTGTGTGTCAACCTGCGGTGATGCCCTCTCCCGCAAGGGGAGAGGGCGCAGCAATGCGCACCGCGCTGCCGGTCCGCAACCGACAGCGAAAAGCCAGCTATACAATTCCTCGATATCTGATCGTCCCAGACGGTCAGCGCTTTCGCGCCCGAACATCGGTAGCGTGCCGCTCGAAATTCACGGAGACACGCGGTGCATAGCCCCAAGCCCAACCCCGAAATCGACTGGCCGTCCGAGCTCTATCGCATCCTGAAGGCCGCCGACGTCAGGCAGATGTCCTACGTCCCCGACGCCGGCCACAGCCAGCTCATCCGCATGTTCTCGGCCGACCGCGACGTCACCACCAACGTGCTGACCACGGAAGAGGAGGGCATCGCCATTGCCGCGGGCGCCTGGCTCGGCGGCCAGCGCAGCGTGCTGCTGATGCAGTCGAGCGGGGTTGGCAATTGCATCAACATGCTGTCGCTGTCGGCGATCGGCCGCTTTCCGCTCTTGATGCTGGTGACGATGCGCGGCGAATGGGCCGAGTTCAACCCCTGGCAGGTCCCGATGAGCCGGGCGACGCAGCCCTCGCTGGAGGCGATCGGCTTGAAGGTGATGCGTGCGGAGACGGCGGAGGATCTGGTCGAGACGGTCGAAGCGGCCGCAGCGCTCGCCTACGATTCCGACCAGCAGATCGCGGTCCTGATCGGGCAGCGCCTGATCGGCAAGAAGAAATGGTGATGTCGATGTCGAATGCCTCTCAACTCGATCGCCGTGCCGCCGTCGCGGCTCTCCTTCGGGATCGCAAGGATACGCTGGTCGTCTCCGGTCTCGGCTCGCCCACCTATGACCTTCATTCCGTCGGCGACCACGACGGCAATTTCTATCTCTGGGGCGCCATGGGCGGCGCCGCGCTGATCGGGCTTGGCCTGGCCCGGGCGCAGCCCGCCAAGCGCGTCCTCGCTCTGACCGGCGACGGCGAGCAATTGATGGGGCTCGGTGGCCTCGCCACCATCGGCGTCGCGCGTCCGCGCAACCTCGACATTGTCGTGATCGACAACCAGCATTTTGGCGAGACCGGGATGCAGGCGAGCCACACCGGTCGTGGAGTCGATCTCACGGGGATCGCGGTTGCTTGCGGCCTTGCCGCAACCGGCACCGTGCGGACGCTCGAGGAGGTGAAACGTCTCGCGACCGAGATCGCAGGACCGGCCGATGGACCGCGGCTCTTTGTCATCAAAGTTCTGGCGGAAAATCCGCCGCGTTCGCTGCCCTCGCGCGATGCCGTCTTTATCAAAAACCGGTTCCGTGCTCATCTCGGCTTTGCGGCGGCCTGAACCGGAGTCTGATCCGGGATGGCCGCCAAGCAGCACTTCTGGAGTGAGACCCATGAAACTATCCGGCAAGGTCGCCGCCATCACCGGCGCGGCGCGCGGCATCGGCAAGGCTTGTGCAAAGCGATTCCTCGATGACGGCGTCAAGGTCGTCATCTCGGATGTCGATGCCGATGGTCTGGCTGCAACGGCCGCCGAACTCGGGCGGCCGGACGCCTTGCGTACCGTGGTCGGCAATGTCGCCAGGCGCGCCGACGTGGATCAACTCGTCGCAACCGCCGTGAAAGAGTTCGGCCGGATCGACATCATGGTCAACAATGCCGGCGTCGCCCGCAACCGGGACATCCTGGAGATCTCCGAGGAAGAATTCGACGAAATCATCGGCATCAACCTGAAGGGCGCGTTCTTCGGCGTCCAGGCGGCGGCTAGGCAGATGATCGCGCAGGGCGGTGGCGGCGTCATCATCAACATGTCCTCGGTCAACGCGCTGCTGGCGATCCCGGCGCTGGCGACCTACGCCATGTCGAAGGGCGGCATGAAGCAGCTGACCTCGGTCGCCGCGGTCGCGCTTGCCCCGCACAACATCCGCGTCGTCGCGGTCGGGCCGGGCACGATTCTGACCGATATGGTGGCATCCTCGATCTACACCTCGGAGGATGCCCGCAAAACCGTGATGTCACGCACGCCGGCCGGCCGTGGCGGCGAGCCGAGCGAGGTGGCCTCCGTTGTCGCGTTCCTCGCCAGTGACGATGCGTCCTACATCACCGGGCAGACCATCTATCCCGATGGCGGCCGCCTGATCCTGAACTACACGGTGCCGGTGAAGGACAAGTAGCAAGCGTTACGACTTCACCGCGCCCGACGTCATGCCGTCGATGAACTGGCGCTGGAGCAGGACGAAGATCACGACGATCGGCAGCACGATGATGACGGCGGCAGACAGCATCTCGCCCCAGTCGGTCGAATACTGGCCGGTCAGATTGTAGAAGCGCACGATCGCCGTGACGTTGCTGTCGTTCTGGAGGAACGTCACGGCGATGACGAACTCGTTCCAGGCGTTCAGGCCGACGATGATCGCGACTGTCAACAGCCCCGGCCGCATCATCGGGAGGATCACGTACCAGAATATCTGCCACGGTTTTGCGCCATCGACTTGCGCTGCTTCTTCGAGCGCAACGGGAATCGCCAGCGCATAGGTGCGCAGCAGGAAAATCGCGAACGGCGAGAACATCGCGGTGTAGATCAGCGCCACGGCGGGGATCGAATTGACCAGGCCGAGCTTGGCGAACATGAAATAGAGCGGATAGAGGTAGAGCTGCACGGGCACGGTGATCGTGGCCATGAAGTAGAAGGTGATGAAGCGCCAGACCTTACCCTTCTGCCGCGCCAGCACATAGGCGCAGGGCGTCGCGGTGACGCAGACCATCAAAATGGTGAGGCTTGCGACCTCGGCGCTGTGCAGCAGGCTCGGCCCGAGCTGGGCGTTGCGCCAGGCCGAGGAGAAGTTCTCCCAGTGCAACTGGGTCGGCAGCGCGAGCGGGTTGCTGCCGATCTCGGCGGTCGTCTTCAGCGCGTTCATCACGGCGAGCACGATCGGCAGCAGCGAGCTGAACGATGCGACGCCGATCAGCCCGAGGCTGAATGTCCTGCTCCAGCGATCCCCGATCATGTCGATTGCGCGTCGTCGGTGATCTGGAGCCAGAGATAGACACCGGTCGCGCAGAGGCCGAACAAACTCATGACGCAGGCGGCGGCAGCGGCCTGGCCAACGTCGCCCTCGAAGAAGGCGTGACGATAAGCAAACGTCGCCAGCACCTCGCTGCCATAGGCCGGGCCGCCGCGGGTGACGATGAAGATGAACTCGAACACCTGGAACGACCAGATCACGGTCAGGATCAGCATGAGTGTGAGCGTCGGGCGAATGCCCGGAATCAACACGTAGCGGAACAGCGCAAGGAAGCCCGCGCCGTCGAGCCGCGCCGCTTCGATCTGGTCGACGCTGATCTGCCGCATCGCCGACAGGAACACGACCGCAAGAAAGCCCCACCAGTGCCAGATGTCGACGGCCGCGACCGCATAGAGCGAACGATCGGGGTCGGCGAGGGGATCGGAGATCGAAAAGCCGCGCTCGTTCAACCAGGCGACGATGCCGGTGGCCGGGCTGAAGATCATGCCCTGGAAGATGCGCCCCGTAACTGCAACCGCGATGATGCGCGGCAGGAAGATGATGGACTGCACGACGATGCGTGCTTCGGCGCCATCAGCAGTGCCGCGGCCATCACCAGGGCAAGGCAGACCGGCACGGTGAGAAAGATCGCCGTCCAAATGAAATTGTTGGTCAGCGCGGACCAGAACACGGGATCGGCGAACATGTTCTGGAAGTTGGCGAGGCCTGCCCACGCCGGCTTGCCGACACCATCCCACATGAAGAACGCCGCCGTGAATGTCAGCACGGCGGGCACCAGGATGATGCAGATATTGATCAGCAGCGCCGGGAGCGCGAACAACCACATCTTGAGGTCAGGCCGTCCGCGGCGGCAGCGGCGGCACCTTGCCGTCCTTCGCTTCCTGGGCGAACAGCGTCTGCATCCGCGTCAGGTAAGCATCCGGTGTGATCTTGTTGAGCCAGACCTGCTCGATGCCCTCGATCAAGTAGGAGTTGGTCGCACCCGGCCAGAACGTCCAGGTGGTGAAGCCGTACTGCCCCCTGCTGAAGGCTTCGTGCAAATTGGCGATGGTCTTCTCGAACAGCGGATAGCCGATGCCCTTGAGCATGTCCGGCGGCAGGTCCTTGACCGGCAGGGCCCATTTTCCGGGCCAGTCGCGGTTCATGGTCTCGTAGAACTTGCGCGTCAGCATGAACTCGAACACGGCGGCCGCGCCTTCCGCATTCTGCGATGTCTTGGCGATCGACAGCGTCGCGCCGCAGGCCAGGTGCACCAGCGATCCCGTGAAGGCCGAGCCAAGCGTCGGCGTCGGCATCACGTCCATCACCGTGTCGGGCTTCGACATGCCGTAGGATTTGGTACCGAACGACCAGGTGCCGCTGAACGCCATCGCCGCCTTGGCGTTGACGACCTGGAGGAAGCTCTGCTCGATCGTCAGCGAGAAGTAGTTCTTGCCGAAATAACCCTTGTTGTACCAGGCCTTTGACAGCTCGACGGCCTCGACAAAGGGCGGCGCGGTCCAGGGCAATTCGCCGGCGAGCGCCTTGCGGACATTATCGGGGCCGGCGACGTTGTTGAAGAACACCGTCATCAGCCACTCGTTCACGCCCTTCCAGTCGGCATTGCCGGCGCCGAAGGGGATGATGCCCTTGGCGAGCGCGGCGTCGGCGACCTCTTCCATCTCCTGCCGGTTGGTCGGCAACTTCCAGCCGTGCTGCTTGAACAGTTCCTTGTTGTAGAACAGGTGCATCGATTCGTAGTCGCGCGGCAGCGCATAGAGCTTGCCGCCGTAGACGCTGGTGTTGAGCAGCGGCGCGAGGAAGCGATCCTTCCATTTGTACTTCTCGGCGAAATCGTCGAGCGGCAGCACCTGCCCGGCATTCGCGATCGCGGTGAGATAGGCGGGACCGGCGGTCTGTACGATGTCCGGGCCGTTGCCGGCGACGAGGGCGACCTTCAGCAGATTGTTGACGGCGGCGCCCTTCACCTCGAGCTGAAGCAGATATTTGTCCTGCGAGGCGTTGAAGGCCTCGACCAGATCGTTGCGCAGCGCGGCCTGACCATCCGAGTTCGCCTGGCCGAACCAGAACGTCACGACCTTGCGTCCCTCCTCGGAGAGGGCGCCCCGCGGCAAGCCTGCCACAAGGGCTGCGGCGGGAATGGAGGCAACAAGCTGGCGTCGGGTCATGGTCATGGCGATGAACCTCGGTTTCCTCGGTACTGTTGACGATTGTTGATTTTCCCTTAGTAATACGTATAACTAGGCCTAATGGCGACGTCAACAACGAGGACGAAGCGGGGGAAGGGGCGCGACCGACCGACGCCGGCCCGCCCCACGCAGAAGGATATCGCGCTCGCGGCCGGCGTTTCGCAGGCAGCGGTGTCGCTCGTCCTGAACAAGACGGAGACGCCGTCCGTTCCGCCTGCGACGCGCACGCGCATTCTCCAGGTCGCGCAGGAACTGGGCTATCAGCCGAACCATCCGGCGCGCATGCTGCGCAGCGCGCGGACCATGACGCTGGCTTGCGTCATCCCTGACATCACCAATCCGTTCTATCCGGGCCTTGTGCGTGGGCTGCAGACGGTCGCGGCGCCGGCCGGCTATGACGTCCTGATCTTCGACACTGATGGCCGGCCGGACGGCGAGGCTCGCGCCATCGACTGGCTGTTGCAGGGACGCGCCGACGGCGTCGTCGCGACGTTCTTTCATCTGCGGGTGCCGCAGCTTGCCGTGCTCGCGCGCAAGGGCATTCCGCTGGTGCGGCTGGAAAGCCAGCACAAGCCGGACGGGCCGCTCGCGATCGACAGCGTCTATATCGACAACGCGGAAGCCGCCGCCGAGATGACTCGGTTTTTGATCGCGCGCGGGCATCGGCGCATCGCCATGATCCAGGCCGAATTCGGTCCGAGTCAGCGGCGCGCACATGGTTACGGCGCCGTGATGCGGGAGGCTGGGCTATCGCCGGATTTCATCACCGACAGCGCATACTCTGAAGAATCAGGTGCGCGTGCGATGAGACGTCTGCTCGAACGAAAGGGCGATCGCCCGACTGCCGTGTTCGGTGCGAGCGACGTGCTGGCGCTTGGTGCGATGGAGGCGGCGCGTGGTGCCGGTCTGTCAATTCCGAATGACATCGCAATCGCCGGCTTCGACGACATCCCGGTCGCAAAACTGCTCGGGCTCACCACGGTGCGGCAGCCGGAGTTTGATCTCGGCGCGCTCGCCGCGGAGACGTTGGTCAAGCGGTTGCAGCCGGGCGGGCTCGAGGCGCCAGGCAGGAGCCATGAGCTGAAATTCGAGATCATGAAGCGCTCGTCGGTCTGACCGGCGAGCCAAGAATTGGATATGGGAGTAAACAGGTGGCGGCTATTCCTCATGACTACGCGGAGCGCGTCTATGCCGGCGTGCTCGGCAAGCTCATCGGCGTCTATCTCGGCCGGCCTTTTGAGGGCTGGACCTATGAGCGCATCATGAAGGAGCTCGGGCCGATCAACTACTATGTCAACGAACGCCGCGACGTCGCCTTGCGTTCGCATCATCTCGTCGTCACCGACGACGACGTCTCCGGCACGTTTGCGTTTCCCCGCGCGCTCTCCGACAACGGCTACCCGAAGCGCCTGACGGCGAAGCAGGTCGGTCAGGCCTGGCTGAATTATATCGTCGAGGAGCGTGCCATCCTGTGGTGGGGCGGCATCGGCAATTCCACCGAGCACACCGCCTATCTCCGGCTGAAGTCCGGCATTCCCGCGCCGCAGAGCGGTTCGATCGAGCTGAACGGCCAAACCGTGGCCGAGCAGATCGGCGCGCAGATCTTCATCGACGGCTGGGCGATGGTGAGCCCGGGCAATCCCGAGCAGGCCGCCTATCTCGCCGAGCAGGCCGGGCGCGTCAGCCATGACGGCGTGTCCGTACATGCCGCAAAGCTGCTCGCGGCGATGGAAGCGCAGGCCTTCGTCGAGCGTGACGTGCAGAAGCTGATCGACGTCGGCCTCGGTTTCGTGCCGAAGGATTCGCTGATCCGGCGCGTCGTCAACGACGTTCGCGACTGGCATGCCGGCGACAACAGCAATGACTGGGAGCGCACCCGTGCGCTGATCGCCGGGCGCTATGGCTACGACAAATTCCTCGGCAACTGCCATGTCGTCCCCAACCACGCGCTGATCATTCTGGCTGTGCTCTATGGCGAGAACAGCTTTCAGGAAGCGATGCGGATCGCCAACACGGCCGGCTGGGATACGGACTGCAACGCCGGCAACGTCGGCTGCCTGTTCGGCATCCGCACTGGATTGGCCGGCCTCGACGCCGGACCGGATTTCCGCACGCCGATCGCCGACCGCATGTACGTCTCGACCGCCGACGGCGGGGCCGCGATCACCGATGCTGTGATCGAGACGCAGTCGCTGGTCGCGGCGGGACTGGTGCTCGCGGGCGCGCCCGCATTGGCCGTCGCCAAGAATGGCGCGCGTTTCAACTTCAATTTTCCGGGCAGCCTGCAGGGCTTCCATGCCAAGGGCGGAGCGCCGGCCCGCCTGCACGAGGTGCAGCTCAGCAACGTCGCCGGTCACAGCCGCAATGGCGAGCGCAGCCTTGCGATCGACTTCCGCCGCCTTGCGCCCGGCCGCGTCGCACGCGTCGCCAGCCCCACCTTCTTCGACAAGGAGGTGTTCACGATGCCGACCTACCAGCTGGTGTCCTGCCCGACGCTGTATTCCGGGCAGCGCGTCGAGTGCCGGTTGGAGTCGGAAACGGACAGCGGCGCCGTCGCAGTGCGCCTCTTCGCGAGCGTCTATGACGAGCGCGACGAGCTAGTCCAGATCTATGGCGATGCGCAGGAGCTCGCGGGCGGCAGCCAGGCCGTGCTGAGCTGGCAGGTACCGGAGACCAACGCCTATCCGATCTTCGAGATCGGCGTCGAGATCGTGACGCACGATCCGCTCGGCGTTGATGGCACGCTCTATCTGGACTACCTGACCTGGAGCGGCGCGGCCGACACCGTGCTGAAGCGGCCGGACGACAATCTCAGCACAATGTGGAAGCACGCCTGGGTCAACAATGTCAGCCAGTTCCAGACGCGGTGGGAAGGCCTGCGCGCCACCAATGGCGATGGGCTTGGTTTCGTCGCGCAGGGCACGCGCGACTGGAAGGATTATCGGGTGACCTCGGAGATCATGCCGCTGCTGGCGAACGCCTGGGGCCTCGCCGCGCGCGTGCAGGGACGTGAGCGCTATTATGCCCTGATGTTCGATCGCGCCGAGGGTGGGCGCGTGCGCCTGGTCAAGCGCGTGCACGACGAGATCGTGCTCGCCGGCGAGCGGTTCGCCTGGGAGCTCGATCGTAAATACAAGGTCGAGCTGCGTGTGGCCGGCACCGGCATCGAAGCCTATGTCGACGGCAAGAAGCTGTTCAGCGTGCACGATAGTGGCGATCTGCCCCTGACCGGCGGTGCGATCGCGCTCGTCGTCGACAGCGGCTCGATTTCCGCGGAGCAGGTCCTGATATCGCCCATCTAGGCGCGCCTCACTCCGCCGCGATCGTCATGCCGTAACCGAGCCGCTTCGAGATGCCGCCGGCGCAGTCGCGCAGGGCATGGGCGATCGGGCTGTCCCAGCGGGCGTCGAACGTGCCTTCCGGTCCCATCGCGGTGATAACCAGCGCGACATGGCCGGCATGGTCGAACACAGGCGCGGAGAATGCGTTGACGCCGGGCAGGGGATCGCCGAGCGCGCGGGCGAGGCCGTGCTTGCGGACCTCGGCCAGCATCTCGGCGACTTTCGCGCCTTTCACCGCGCGCTTCGGATTGTAGCCGACGCCGTGGCGATCGAGGCCGCTCTCGAGTGCGGCGTTGATCGTCTTCTCCGGCAGGAACGCCGCGAAGGCGCGGCCGGTCGCGGTCTCCAGCAGCGCCATCACCGAGCCGGCGCGCATCACGATGTGCATGGGCTGGCCGGGCTCCTCCAGCTGCACCACAGTCGGGCCATGCGTGCCCCAGACTGCCAGCGAGACCGCATGTCCGATCTGGCTCGCGAGCGCCGCGATTTTGGGCTGCGCAATGCGCACGCCCGAGAGCCGGCGCAGGCTGATCAGGCCGAGCTCCAGCGCCAGCACGCCGATCTCGTAGCGGCCGGTGGTCTCGTCCTGCTCGATCAGCCCGATGCGGGAGAAACTGGCCAGATAAGGATGTGCCTTGGCCGGTGTCATGCCGGCCTCGCGGGCGAGATCGCGCAGCATCATCGGCTCGCCGCTTCTGGCGAGCGCGCGGAGCAATTCTCCGCCGACCTCGATCGACTGGATGCCGCGACTCTCTCTCTTCATGCGCCTCCGGTGCGCTTCGCTTACGCCGCGTCGCGCTTGGCGGCGCTGTCGGCGAGATGACGGCCGGCAATGTAGCCGAAGGTCAGCGCCGGCCCAAGCGTGATGCCGGCCCCGGGATAATTGCCGCCCATGATGCTCGCCATGTCGTTGCCGGCGGCATAGAGCCCGGGAATCACCCGGCCTTCCGCATCCAGCGCGCGGGCGTGCTCGTCGGTGACGATGCCGGCATAGGTGCCGAGATCGCCGATCACCATCTTGATGGCGTAGAACGGGCCGTTCTCGATCGGCGCAATGCAGGGATTGGGGCCGTGCATGGCGTCGCCCTGGT
This sequence comes from Bradyrhizobium sp. A5, assembly GCF_042076515.1. Taxonomy (NCBI): domain Bacteria; kingdom Pseudomonadati; phylum Pseudomonadota; class Alphaproteobacteria; order Hyphomicrobiales; family Nitrobacteraceae; genus Bradyrhizobium; species Bradyrhizobium sp. A5. The sequence goes on from NZ_CP148990.1 coordinate 1,491,314, forward strand.
AGCGGTTGTAGGCCTTCGAGCCCTTGCCGAAGGCGGCGTCGTGTCCTAGCGGTGCGGTCGCATTGAACTGCTTGACAGTCTCAATGAACGCAGTCGCATCGATGCCGGCCTTGGCCGCCAGCGCCTCCAGCGTGTCGCCGCGCATGAGGTAGCCGGTATCGAGGTGATGACCCAGCGGCATCGGGAACGGCGGCACGCAGCCGAGGCCGTACTTGCGCAGCGTCGGGTGATCGCAGACGAGATAGGCCGCGATCTCCTCGCCGGGCGTTGCGGCCTTGATCATGGCCTGGACAAAGTCGTGGTAGGAATTGCCCTCATTGGCAAAGCGCCTGCCGTCGCGCATCACCGCGATCACGCCCGGCTTGGCGCGGTCGATGAAATGCGGCATCACGCCCTTTGAACCGTCCTTGCGCGTGGTCAGCGACACCGGCACCCACGCCGCCGCGTTCGGCAGCCGATTCTCGACGTGTCCGCCGGCGCTCTCAGCCAGGCGCAGGCCGTCGCCGGTATTGCCGGTCGGTCCCGGTGAGAAATGCTCAACGCCGGTGGGCGCGTGTGGAAACATTTTTCTGCGGCGCTCGACGTCATGCGGAAAGCCGCCGCAGGCGAGCACGACGCCCGCGCGCGCACGGATGCGGACGTCACGGCCTTCGCGCGAGACGATCGCGCCGGTGACGGTGCCGTTCTCGACGGTCAACTCGCGCACCGGCGAGGACAGCCACATCGGAATCTTCAGGTCCTGGGCGGATTTTGCGAGGCGTCCCGCCAGCGCGTTGCCGTTGGTGAGCGTCATGCCGCGGCCATAGCGCAGCACATCCATCAAATGGCGCGACAGCCGCTTGGCGACATAGACCGCCGAATTCAGCGACTTCGTCACGCGCATGAAGTGGATGATCTCCTTGCCGCTTCCGAGCATCATGCCGAACACGGTGAGCTCGGGCAGCGGCATGCCGAGCGTCTTGATCTGGTCGCCGAGCTCGCGGCCGTCGAACGGCCGGGTCACCATCGAGCGGCCGCCTTGCGCGCCGCCGGGGGCCTCGGCGTGATAGTCGGGAAACACCAGTGGCATGTCGAAGCGCAGCGCGGTCTTGCTGGTGAAGAAATCGACCGCTTCAGGACCGGCACTCAGGAACGCATCGACGCGCGCGGCGTCGAAATTGTTGCCGGCTTCGTGGCGCAGATAGGTGCGGGCCTGCTCGGGCCCTTCCTCGATGCCGTAGGCCTTCGCCAGCGAGGTGCCGGGAATCCACAGCCAGCCGCCGGAGCGCGCAGTGGTGCCGCCGAAGCGCGGCTCCTTCTCGACGATCAGCACGTCGAGGCCGCGATAGCGCGCGGTGATCGCGGCCGACATGCCGGAGCAACCCGATCCGGCCACGAGCACGTCGCACTCGTATGTTTCGCTTGCGTTGTGCGCGTGGCCGGTCATGTCAACCTCACTTCTTCAGCAGCGGACATTTGGATTCGGAGACCGGGCGGAAGGCGTCCTCGCCCTTCACGGTCTTGACGATCTCCAGATAATCCCAGGGCTCCTTGGACTGCTCGGGCGTCTTCACCTTGGCCAGATACATGTCGCGGATGACGCGGCCGTCCTCGCGCAATTTGCCGCCATGGACGAAGACGTCCTCGATCGGCAGCTCGCGCATCTTGGCCATCACCTTGGCGGGATCGTCGGTGCCGGCGGCCTTGATGCCCTTGAGATAATGCAGCACCGAGCCGTAGACGCCGGTCTGGATCATGGTCGGCATCACCTTGGTGCGCTCGTAGAACTTCTTCGACCAGGCGCGCGTCGCCTCGTCCATGTTCCAGTACGACGCCGTGGTCATGTAGGTGCCCTGCGCGGCCTTCAGGCCGATCGCGTGCACGTCGGTGTCGAACATCAGCAGGCCGACCAGCTTCTGGCCGCCCTGGACGAGGCCGAACTCGCCGGACTGCTTGATGGCGTTATCGGTGTCCTGGCCGGCATTGGCGAAGGCGACGACGTCGGATTTCGAGCTCTGCGCCTGCAGTGCGAAGGAGGAGAAGTCAGCCGTGTTGGTCGGATGCTTCACGCCGCCGAGCACCTTGCCGCCCATCTCGTTGATGAAGCGCGTGGCGTCCTTCTCGAGTTGCTGGCCGAAGGCATAGTCCGCGGTGATGAAATACCAGGACTTGCCGCCTTCCTTGATCACGGCTGAGGCCGTCACCTTCGACAGGGCATAGGTGTCGTAGGTGAAGTGCACGGTGTTCGGGCTGCACAGCTCGTCGGTCAGCGAGCTCGCGCCGGGGCCGGAGAGCAGCGCAATCTTGTTGCGCTCGCGCACCATGTTGTGGATAGCGATCGCGATGCCGGAATTGGGGATGTCGACGACCGCGTCGACCTTGCCGTTGTCGAACCAGCCGCGGGCGATCTGCACGCCGACGTCGGTCTTCATCTGGTGGTCGGCGCTGATGATCTCGATCGGCTTGCCGAGCACGGTCGGGCCGAACTCCTCCACCGCCATCTTCGCGGCCTCGACCGAGCCCGGCCCGCTGTTGTCGCGGCCCCAGCTCGACAGATCCGTCAGCACGCCGATCCGCACAGCGTCGTCGGAGACTTGCGCGGTCGCGGCTGAAGTCATCGCAGCCGAAGTCGTGGCCGCGAACATGGCGCAGGCCAGAAGCCCTCTCATTGTCGTTCCCTCTCTTTTATGGGCCGCCTGGCGCGGCCGGTTGTTCTGACGGTAAATTAGATATTGGCGAATGAGTTTGTCAATGACGAATTATGAGCTTGACGGGTTCCTCCTTGCAGACGGGACGGCCGGGAGCCGCAACTGCCTCAACATCCGTCATTGCGAGGAGCTCGCGACAAAATTGCGCAGCCATTTTGCGCTGATGCGACGAGGATTCCAGACTGTCTCGGCGGAGAGAGTCTGGATTGACTCGCTGCGCTCGCAATGACGGGTGCTGAAGCAGCGGCGCGCAAAATCTCGCGGAGTTATCCTGTGAGAGATGGCACCGCCACAGATTGCAACCGTCATGACGATTGGCCATGATGCTTTCAGGAATTCGTGGGGCAGGGCATGACGGCAGCAACGGGCGTGTCCGCAGCGGCGGAAAAATCGACGACGGCGCATGTGGTGTGGGCGAGCGCGCTCGGCACCGCGATCGAATGGTACGATTTCCTGATCTACGGCACGGCGGCCGCGCTGGTGCTGAACAAGCTGTTCTTCCCGAGCTTCGATCCTTTCGTCGGCACGCTGGCGGCGTTCTCCACCTATGCCGTCGGCTTCGTCGCGCGGCCGATCGGCGGCGCGATCATCGGGCATTACGGCGACCGGCTCGGCCGCAAGAAGATGCTGGTCGCGACCATGATCGCGATGGGGCTCGGCACCTTCCTGATCGGTTGCCTGCCGACCTACAGCCAGATCGGCGTCTGGGCCCCGATCCTGCTCATCGTGCTGCGCTTCGTCCAGGGCATCGGGCTTGGTGGCGAATGGAGCGGCGCGGTGGTCATGGTGATCGAGCACGCCGGCAACCGGCGCGGCTTTTACGGCAGCCTGGTGCAGATCGGCTTTCCGGTCGGCGTCGCCGCGTCGACCGGCATTTTCGCGCTCATGACGAAGTTGCCCGAGGCGGATTTCTTGAGCTGGGGCTGGCGTGTGCCGTTCCTGATCAGCATCCTGCTGGTCGGCGTCGGCTTCATCGTGCGGCTGAAGCTCGCGGAGACGCCGCATTTCAAGGAGGTGGTCGAGCGCAGGGAAGTGCTGGCGCAGCCGGCGCTGGAAGTGCTCCGCCGCGACTGGCGCAGCTTCTTGCTCGCGATCGGCATCACGGTGTCGGAAGTGGGGCTCGCCTATCTCCTCACCGTCTTCACCGTGGTCTATGCCACGACCAAGCTCGGCCTGCCGCGCCAGGTGATCCTGGATGCGGTGGTCTATGCCGCGGTCGTCGAGTTCGCGACGCTGCCGCTCGCCGGCTGGCTCTCCGACATCTTCGGCCGCAAGGCGCTTTATCTCGCCGGCGGCGTGTTCTCCGTGGCGCTGGCGTTTCCGCTGTTCTGGTTCCTCGATACAAAAGAACCGGCGCTGATCATTTTCGCGCTCGTCGTGACGATGACGCTGACGCATGCGCTGCTGTTCGGACCGAAGGCGGCGTTCATGCCGGAACTGTTCCGTACCCAGGTGCGCTATAGCGGCGCATCGCTGGGCGCCAATGTCGCGGCCGCGCTGAGCGGCGGCTTCTCGCCGCTGATCGCAACCGCGCTGCTGGCATGGGCCGGTTCGTACTGGCCGGTGTCGGTCTACATCGTCGCGCTCTCGATCATCACGATCATCGCGACGCTGAAGGCGCCGGAGACGGCGCACGCCGCGCTGAAATCCTGAGATCGGACGGGCGCGCTGCTTCGTCGCGGGCGCACGCCGCGCACAAACTTGCGGCAATCCGCATCATGATCTTGATCACGCCTGCCGCGTGAGCGGGCCTGCGCAGGCCCGCGCGCCGCCTTGCATACACGTCCTGACGTCTTCTTATGCGATGCTGCCAAAACCAAATGCAGCACCGCGAACCATTAGCCGCGTTTATACGGCGGATTTTTACTTCCAATTTTACTTCGCAAGATCCCGCCCCTAGCCTCGCGGGCAATTGATCACATCGCAGCCGGTCAATGGCGACCGGTGCGAACGTTCATCGTAACCAACGAGGGTTGCCATGTCTGATGGGGCTAAGGGGACGTCCACTTTCGATCCGGCGGGAACGGAAGCTAGGCGTGAGAAAAAGCTGAGCCGGCGCACGCTGTTGAAGGGTGCGGCAGCCGCTGCGGGCGCAGCTGTCGGATCGGATGCGATCCGCGGTTTCCCGACCATCTGGGCGCAGGAGATCAAGGACATCGAGCTGCGCCATGTCGGCGTCTCCTACTCGGTGGTGAAGGCGATTGGTGACCAGGCGGCCAAGGATCTCGGCTTCAAGGTGACGATGCAGAACCTCGACACCTCCGCCGCCATCAACCGCTTCATAAGTCAGCCTAATACGGTCGACATCGCCGACCTCGAGGGCTGGCAGGCCAAGCTCGCCGCCAAGCGTTCCGTCATCCAGGGCATCGAAGTCAAGAAGATCAAGGAGTTCGACAACATCCTGCCGATCTTCACCAAGGGCGAGATCGACGGCCACAAGATCCCGCGCCAGGGCATCTCGCCCTACGAGGCGATGTACATCTCCAAGCCTGATTCCACCGACCTGCACGACGGCGTCACCGAATGGGCGACATTTCTGCCGCAGGTCTACAACGCCGACTCGATCGGCTATCGGCCCGATCTCGTCGGTCATGAAGTGACCGAATGGAAGGATCTGATCGACCCGAAATTCAAGGGCAAGGCCGCGATCCTCGACGTGCCCGCGATCGGCATCATGGACGCTGCGCTGTGCTTCGAAAGCGCCGGTCTGATCAAGTACGGCAACAAGGGCAACATGACCAAGGAGGAGATCGACTTCACCTGCAACAAGCTGATCGAGCTGAAGAAGCAGGGCCAGTTCCGCGCGACCTGGACCACCTTCGACCAGTCGGTGCAGCTGATGGCCGCAGGCGAAGTGGTGATCCAGTCGATGTGGTCGCCGGCGGTTGCGGCGGTGCGCGTGAAGGAAATCCCCTGCGTCTACGCGCCGGTCAACGTCAAGAACGGCAAGGAAGGCTATCGTGGCTGGTGTAACGGCATGGGCCTGATGAAGCACCTCTCCGGCAAGAAGTTAGATGCCGCCTACGAATATCTCAACTGGTATCTGTCCGGCTGGCAGGGCGGCTTCGTCGGCCGCTACGGCTACTACAGTCCGGTGCCGTCGACGGCCAAGAAATTCCTCACCGCTGCCGAATGGGACTTCTGGTACGACGGCAAGCCGGCGCCCGCGGTGATCAACGATCCCTACGGCGTGCCGATGGAGAAGGCCGGCACCAAGCGCGATGGCGGTTCGTTCCTCGATCGCGTCAAGAACATCTCGTGCTGGAACACGCTGATGGACGAAGCCGCCTACATGAACAAGCGCTGGAACGACTTCAAGGTGGCGTGAAACCTGCTCTCCCTGACGTTGCGAGGCACCGGCGCCGTCACGCGCCGGTGCGAGAAGACCGACTTTGAGGCGATTGCCGATATGCAGCCAAGTCCAGCTCAAACTCCACCACGCGCCAATCTTGCCGGCTGGCTCTACGTCTCGCCGCTGGTGCTGGTGCTCGTGCCGTTCTTCGTGGCGCCGATCCTGGTCGTGCTGGCGGCGAGCTTCTTCACCACTGACGGCTTTGGCGGGCTGACGCTCGACTTCACGCTGGCGAGCTACGTCGATGTGCTGCATTCGGCGCTGACGCTGAAGCTGTATCTGGCGACCATCAAGTTCACGGTGCTGACCTGGGTCTTCACCCTGATCGTCGGCTTCTTCGTCGCCTACTTCCTGGTGTTCCACGTCCGTAACCAGCTGCTCGCGATCGGCCTGTTTCTGCTGTGCACCGTGCCGTTCTGGACCTCCAACATCATCCGGATGATTTCCTGGATCCCGCTGCTCGGCAAGGAAGGCCTGATCAACCAGGCGCTGCTGGGAACGGGCGTGATCCGTCAGCCGCTCGAAGTATTGCTGTTCTCTGATCTTGCGGTCGTCATCGCCTATGTCCACCAGCTCACGATCTTCATGATCGTGCCGATCTTCAATTCGATGGCCCGGATCGACAAGAAGCTGATCGAGGCTGCGATCGATGCGGGTGCCAGCCGTTTCGACATCATGCGCCTGGTCGTTGTGCCGATGTCCAAGAGCGGAATCGCGCTCGGCACCATCTTCGTGGTCTCGATCGTGATGGGCGATTTCTTCGTGGTCAAGGTGATGTCCGGCGGCGGCTCGGCCTCGGTGGTCAGCGCCTTCTACGAGGACGTCGGCGTGCTGCAATATCCGACCGCGGCGGCAAGCGCGGTGTTGCTGACGCTGGTGCTGGTCGCGATCGTGTCGCTGATCCTGCGCACCGTCGATATCCGGCAGGAGATCACGCGATGAGCGCGGTGGCTGCCGACATGCCCGAGACGGTCGCGCCCGCGACCACCAAGGCGATCGCGCCGAGCAAGGGTGGACGTCCCTGGACGTTCTACGTGCTGGCGACGCTGTTCTCGCTCTACGTGATCGCGCTCTATGGCCCGATGTTCTGCATCTACGTCCTGTCGTTCCAGGACATCCGCGGCGGCCTGGTGTTCCCGATGAAGGGCCACTCGCTGCACTGGTTCGTCGACCTCTTCACGCAAGTGCGGACCGGCGACGTCAAGGGCTCGTTCGATCGCTCGATCAAGCTCGCTGTCATCGTCACGGTCATCACCGTGGTGGTCTCGTTCCTCGCCGGTCTCGGCTTCCGCAAACGATTTCGCGGCGACACTTTCGTCTTCTACATGATGATCGGCAGCCTGGTGGCGCCCGGCCTCGTGCTCGGTCTCGGGACGGGACTTCTGTTCCAGGCGCTCGGGCTGAATGCGAGCTGGTACACCTCGGCACTCGGCGCCCAGCTGTCCTGGACGCTGCCGTTCGGTGTGCTGGTAATGTTCGCGGTGATGTCGCGCTTCAACCACGTCTGGGAGGAAGCCGCCTATGATCTCGGCGCCAGCCGCTGGCAGTCGATCTGGCTGGTCATGATCCCGGTGCTCGCGCCCGGCCTCGTCGCGGTCGCGCTGTTCGGGTTCACGCTCTCCTATGACGAATTCGCGCGCAGCCTGCAGACGGCGGGCTCGCTGAACACGCTGCCGCTCGAAATCTGGAGCATGACGCTGAATGTCACCTCGCCATCGCTCTACGCGCTCGGCACGGTGACGACCATTGTCTCCTTCGTCGTGATCGGCGCGAGCCTGGGCAGCATCGTGCTGATCCAGAAGAAGCGCGGCAGCAGTGCAAAGGGCTGAGCTGGGAATATGAAGAGCGATCGGGGCGATATCGAACTGGCAGGCGTCTGCAAGAGCTTTGACGGCGTCACCAATGTGGTCGACGGCGTCAATTTGAAGATCGCCGACGGTGCCTATTGCTGCTTCATCGGCCCGTCCGGCTGCGGCAAGACCACGATCCTGCGCATGATTGCCGGCCACGAGGACCCGACCGCCGGCGAGATCGTGATCGGCGGCCAGAACGTCGTCGGGCTTGCGCCGGTGCAGCGCCGGACCGCGATGATGTTCCAGTCCTACGCGCTGTTCCCGCATCTCACCGTGCGCGACAACATCGCCTTTGCCCTGCGCGTGCGCGGCATGTCCAAGGCCGACCGGCTGCGAGCGGCCGATGCCATGATCGAGAAGGTCCGGCTGACGCACTTCGCCGACCGTCTTCCGGCGCAGCTGTCGGGCGGCCAGCAGCAGCGCGTGGCGCTGGCACGCGCCGCGATCACCGAGCCGCGCGTGCTGCTGCTCGACGAACCGCTGTCGGCACTGGACGAGCAGCTCCGCGTCCAGATGCGCCAGGAATTGCGCCGGATGCAGCAGGAGCTCGGCATCACCTTCATCCATGTCACCCACACCCAGCTCGAAGCGATCGCGCTGGCCGATCTCGTGGTGGTGATGGAGCAGGGCAAGATCAAGCAGGCGGGTGCCGCACGCGACGTCTACGCGCATCCGCACGACCGTTACGTCGCCGAATTCATGGGCGGCCAGAACGTGCTGTCGGGACGGGTCGAAAAGGTCAACGGCGCGAGCTTCACGCTGGCGCAGGCCGCGCCTGATGGCATCGAGGTGCCGCTGCAGGCGCGTTCCACGGTGAGTGTCGGCGACAAGGTCGATATCGCCGTGCGCCGCGACGACGTCGCGCTGGTCCGGCCCGGCCGGGAACTGCCGCCCGGCTGCACCAATTCGCTGCCGAGCCGCGTGCTCGCGATCGAATACCAGGGCTATTTCGTCAAGGTCATGCTCGACACCGTGCCGGACGACGAGTTCGTGGCCTATGTGCCGGAAAAGACCTTCTTCGCGGATCCCTTCACCGTCGGCGATGTCGTGATGGCCACATGGGCTACCGACAGCGCGCTTCCACTCGCCTAAGACCCGTCGCGCACAGGAGTATGACCGTGCAGATATCCTTCACACTCAACGGCCGGCCAACCACTGTCGATGTCGAGCCGGCGACGCTCGTCGCCGAGCTGCTGCGCGAGCAGCTCAACCTCACCGGCACGCATATCGGATGCGATACCAGCCAGTGCGGCGCCTGCGTGGTGCATCTGGACGGTCTTCCCGTGAAGAGCTGCACGCTGCTGGCACCCGCGCTCGACGGCGCGACGCTGCTCACCATCGAAGGCCTGCAGGGCGCGCCCGGTTCGAACCAGATGCATCCGATGCAGGAGGCGTTCCGCGAGCATCACGGCCTGCAATGCGGTTTCTGTACGCCCGGCATGCTCATGACAGCCGTCGCGCTTGCCGCGGAGAAGCCGGACCTGACCGAGGCCGACGTCCGTCACGGCCTCGAAGGCAACATCTGCCGCTGCACCGGCTACCAGAATATCGTCGTCTCGGTCTTGGCCGGCGCTGCCGCCATGAACGCCGCCAAGGGAGAGTGACCATGAGCAATGTGATCGGCATCGGCGCCTCACCGAAGCGCAAGGAGGACCAGCGCTTCCTGACCGGCCGCGGCAATTACGTTTCCGACATCAAGCGCCCCGGCATGACCGCAGGCGTATTCGTGCGTTCGCCGCACGGGCACGCGGTGTTGCGCGGCGTCGACAAGAGCGCGGCGCTGGCATCGCCTGGTGTCATCGCGGTCCTGACCGGAGAGGACGCCGCGGCGGACAAGCTGGGCTCGTTGCCCTGTGGCTGGGGCATCTCGGATGCCAAGGGCGTGCCGATGAAGGAGCCGCCGTTCCCGATGCTGGCGCAGGGCAAGGTGCGCTTCGTCGGCGACATGGTGGCCTTCGTGATCGCGGAGACGCCGGAGCAGGCGAATGCGGCGGCCGAGTTGCTGACCATCGACTACGAGGTGCTGCCGTCCGTGGTCGGCGTGCTCGAAGCCGTCAGGCCCGGCGCACCGCAATTGTTCGATGACGTGCCGAACAACATCTGCTGCGACTGGGAGCTCGGCGACAAGGCCGCAGTCGAGACCGCGTTCCGCAAGGCTGCGCATGTCGCCAGGCTGAGCCTCGTCAACAATCGCCTGATAGGCAACCCGATGGAGCCGCGTGCGGCGATCGCGGAATACGAGCCCGGCACGGATCGCTTCACGCTGTGGACCACCAGCCAGTTCCCCCACGTCGTGCGTTTCCTGATGGGCGCGCTGGTGCTGAACATCCCGCAGCACAAGCTGCGCGTGGTTGCGCCCGATGTCGGCGGCGGCTTTGGCGTCAAGCAGTTCCACTACGGCGAGGAGGCCGTGATTACCTGGGCGGCCAAGCGCGTCAAGCGGCCGATCAAATGGGTGGCGAGCCGCTCGGAGGGCTACGTCTCCGATCGCCACGGCCGCGATCACGTCACCGAGGCCGAGCTCGCGCTCGACGAGACCGGAAAGTTTCTCGCCTTTCGCGTCAACACGCTCGCCAATATGGGCGGCTATCTCTCGACGTTCGGACCGAATATCCCGACCAACCTTTACGCGCCGCTGCTCGGCGGCGTCTACACCACGCCCGCGATCTACTGCAATGTGAAGGTCGTGTTCACCAACACCGTGCCTGTCGACGCCTATCGCGGCGCCGGCCGGCCCGAGGCGACCTTCGTGCTGGAGCGTATGGTCGACGTCGCTGCCAGCGAGATGGGCATCGACCGCGTCGAGATCCGTCGCCGCAACATGATCCCGAAGGAAGCCTATCCGTACCAGACGCCGGTGCTGGTGCAGTACGATTCCGGTGATCCGATGGGGTGCCTCGACGGCGCGCTGGTTGCGGCCGACGTCAAGAATTTCGGCGTGCGCAAGGCCGCTTCGGCCAGCAAGGGCAAATTCCGCGGGCTCGGCTATTCGACCTATGTCGAGGCCTGCGGCCTCGCGCCGTCGCGTTTCGCGGGGCGGCTGGGCGCCCGGGGCGGGCTCTATGAAAGCGCCACGGTGCGCGTGCATCCGACCGGCCAGGTGACGGTCATGATCGGCACCCACAATCACGGTCAGGGCCATGAGACGACGTTCGCGCAGATCGTCTCAGAGAAGCTCGGCGTGTCCTTTGAGAATGTCGACATCGTGTTCGGCGACACCGATCGCGTGCAGTTCGGCATGGGTACGTATGGTTCGCGCTCGCTGGTGGTCGGCGGTGCCGCGCTGTCGAAGGCGACGGACAAGGTGATCGCGAAGGGCAAGAAGATCGCCGCCCATCTGCTCGAGGCGGCCGAAGTCGACATCCAGTTCGAGGCCGGAAACTTCTCGGTCGCGGGCACGGATCGCACGAAGTCGTTCGAGGAAATCGCGGGCGCCGCCTACGTGCCGCATAATTATCCGCTCGAGGTGTTGGAGCCGGGGCTTGAGGAGCAGGCCTATTACGATCCAGTCAACTTCACCTATCCTGGTGGCTGCCACATCGCCGAGGTCGAGGTCGATCCGGAAACCGGCACGGTGACGCTGGTCAACTACACGGCCGTCGATGACGTTGGCACGGTCATCAACCCGATGATCGTGGAAGGCCAGTTGCACGGCGGTATCGTGCAGGGTGTCGGTCAGGCGCTGTTCGAGAACGCGGTCTATGACGAGGGCTCTGGCCAGTTGCTGTCGGGCTCGCTGATGGATTATTGCATGCCGCGCGCCGACCATATGCCGATGATGAAGGTCGCGACCCATTCCACGCTGTGCACGCACACCCCGATGGGCGTGAAGGGCTGCGGCGAGGTCGGCACCATCGGCTCGCCGGCCGCCGTCATCAACGCGGTGGTCGATGCGCTGTCGCATCTGGGCGTCACCCATGTCGACATGCCGGCGACGCCGAACCGGATCTGGCGCCTGCTGCAAAACGCGTCGCTGCCGGTCGCGGCGGAATAGGGAGGACATCCATGAAATCGTTTGCCTATCATCAGCCGAGCGAAATTCCCGACGCGGCCAAGCTGCTGACCTCTATCGAGGACAGCAAGCTCGTTGCCGGCGGCATGACCTTGATCCCGACGCTGAAGCAGCGGCTGGCCAGTCCCGTTGCGCTGGTCGATCTTTCGAAGCTCGGAAACCTGAAGGGCATCATCGACGAGGGAGCTAGCATCACAATCGGTGCAATGACGCCGCATGCGGTGGTCGCCGCCTCGAAGCTGGTCCAGACCAAGATCCCCGGGCTGGCCGCGCTGGCCTCCATGATCGGAGATCCCGCCGTGCGCAGCCGGGGCACCATCGGCGGCTCCGTCGCCAACAACGATCCGGCCGCGGACTATCCGGCCGGCGTGCTCGGTCTTGGCGCCACCATCGTCACCAGCACGCGCGAGATCGCAGCTGACAAGTTCTTTCTCGGACTGTTCGAGACCGCGCTCGCGCCCGGCGAGATCATCACCGCAATCCGGTTTCCGGTGCCGCTCAAGGCGGGATACGCGAAATTCAAGGCGCCGGCGTCGCGCTATGCGCTGGTCGGCGTGTTCGTCGCGAAATTCGCCGATGAGGTCCGCGTCGCGGTGACTGGCGCGGGGTCGGGCGTGTTCCGGGTGCCGCCGATGGAGGCGGCGCTGTCGGCGAATTTCGATCCATCCGCGGTTGCGGTGATCAGGATCGACACGGAGGGTCTTACCTCCGATATCCACGCCGAAGCCGACTACCGCGCGCATCTCGTTACCGTCATGGCCAAGCGCGCCATCGACGCGGCACTCAGCTAGCTCTTTAGGGTTGATGATGACTGATGGTTCCGGCCGAACGGCCTTTCCGCCGGCGCCGACTGGCCTCGGCGCGCTTTCTGCAACCGAGATCATGGCCGGCTACCGGCGCAAGGCGTTCACACCGCGCGATGTCGTCGACGACACCATCGTTGCGCTTCAAGCGACGAACGAGGCTTGCAACGCGGTGGTGACGCCGATGTACGAGCAGGCGCGGGTGGAGGCCGATCGCGTCACCAAGGAGATGAAAGCGGGCGAGGCCAAGGGGCCGCTCGCAGGTGTGCCTGTCACGATCAAGGATCTCGTGTTCGTCGCGGGCGTGCCGGCCTATGGCGGTTCGCCGATGAACAGGGCGTTCGTGCCCGAGGCCGATGCCGCTGTCGTGTCGGCGCTGAAGGCGGCCGGCGCGATCATCACCTGCAAGACCACGACCTGCGAGTCTGGCTACAAGCTGACGGCCGACAGCCCCGTCACCGGCACCACGCGCAACCCCTGGCATCAGGGTCGCACCAGCGGCGGATCGAGCGGCGGCGCGGCTGCGGGCGTTGCCGCCGGCTGTGGGCCGATCGCTATCGGCACCGACGGCGTCGGCTCGATCCGTGTTCCCGCCTCCTTCTGCGGCGTGTTCGGGCTGAAGCCGACGTTCGGCCTGGTGCCGCGCTCGCCCGGTTTTTCGCCGCCGTCCTGGGCCTCGCTCGCACACACCGGGCCGATCACGCGCACTGTCGCGGATGCCGCGCTGACGCTGGAGATCATCGCTGCCTATGATCTGCGCGATCCCGCCAGCCTGCCGGTGTCGCCGCGCCGCTTCGATACCAACCCCGCACCGTTGAACGGCATTCGCATCGGCGCCAGCGCCGATCTCGGCTACGCCGCCGTGAGCCCCGACGTGCTTGCGGCGTTCGGCAAGGCGCTCGCCATTCTCGACACCTGCGGTGCAGAGGTCACCATGGATGGTCCGGGCCTCGATCCCGGCATTCTGGAGCATACGCTGAAGCCGATTGCCTTCACCGAGCAGGCGGCGGCCGTCGCGAGCAAGACCAAGGCCGATCTCGCCAGTTCCGAAGCCGATTATCGCGACGTGGTCACCGCCGGCCGCAACTACAGCGGTACGGATTATGTCGAGGCCGGCTACCGGCGCGGCCAGGCGCGCAGCGCGTTCGTAAAACTGTTCGAGCGCGTCGATGCGCTGGTGACGCCAACGGTCGCGGTGACCGCATTCGAGGCCGGCCGGATCGGCGTGGACACGATCGACGGCAACAAGGTCGATCCGCACCTCGGCTGGTCGCCCTTCACCTGGCCGATCAACCTCGCCGGCCTTCCGGCGGCGACGCTGCCTTGCGGCTTCGATCGCGACGGCCTTCCGATCGGTCTTCAGATCATCGCGCCGTGGCTCGACGAGCCCACCATCTTCCGCATCGCTGCCGCGTTCGAGCAGGCCCAGCCCTGGTCGAAGTTCTGGCCGCAGGTGGCGTTGCGTTAGTTGGAGGAGAGAGCGCCGGCGCGCGAAAAAGCCCTTTGCAATCAAGGGCCGTTCTACTGTGCATGGGGTTGTTTTCGATCTTTCGAGCCTAGCCAAGGTCGATCGGCGCGCCACGGCCGCTGAGCTCTTCGTCGAGACGGAGGTAGTGCGCGAGATAATCGTGCAGCGCGGTTGCGGCCTTCGAGGTGGCGCCGCTGGATTTGTACAGCAGCAGCTCGACCTTCGGCAGCGGCGGCAGGCCCTCGTTAGGGCCGACCTCGCGCATCGCCGGCACCAGGGCGCTGCGGCCAAGTACGGTCACAGCCATGCCGGCGAAGGCTGCGGCCTGCAGCCCGCCGACGCTCTCGCTGACGCAGGCAATACGCCAGCGCAGGTTCGCGCGCTCCAGCGTATCGATCGCGTAGTCGCGATAGATGTTGCCGGGCGGCAATAGCGCGAGCGGGATCGGGCGTTCCTGGTGCGCGGCGGATTGCTCGCCGGTCATCCAGACCAGCTGCTCGCGCCGCACCACCTGGCCGCCGGTGAAATCGTTCATGCGGGTGACGAGCGCAATATCGACGTCGCCGCGCTTGACGAGTCCGACGAGCGGCGTCGACAGCGCGCAGTTGAGCTCGACCTGGATGCGCGGGAACGATTTCCGGAACACGCTGAGGATCGACGGCAGCATGAAGGCCGCGTAGAGATCGGGCGTGCCGAGCACGACCTGGCCCTCGATCTCCTGCGACGCAAGCTGCGAAATCAGCTCATCATGCAACCGCAGGATGGATTTGGCGTAGGTGAGGACCGTGGTGCCGTCCTCGGTCAGCATCAGCCTTCGGCCGGCATGCTCGAACAATTGCTTGCCGGTGAGCTCCTCCAGCCGTTGCAATTGCAGCGTGATCGCCGGCTGGGTGCGGCCCAGCCGTCGCGCGGTCTCGGTGATGCTGCCGGTCTCGACCACCGAGATCAGCGACCGGAGCATGCGGATATCGAGACTGATGAGGTTCATGCGGCGTCCATGTCGCCCAGAATTTATGCAAGTTCCATGCTAGCGGCGGTGGTCGTAGGTTTGACGCAGGAATAGCCACCGGTTCAGCCATTTTTACAGGTTTTCGGCGCTCCGCGTTCCCAAGATACTAACTGAGAACGAAGGCGTGTCCGCGAGGACGCGAGACCTGACCGCATCAATGCAGGGCGGTGCAAGACCGAGAGGCTGATCGCGCAGATCGGCGATCTTGAGCGGCTTGACGATACCGGAGAGTTGAGGCCATTGCTGACGGCGTAATGATGCAATCAACAACAAGACAAACATCAAGGAAGTGCCCATGCGCGGGGTTATGCGACGCACCTTTCTGGCCGCCTGCGCGGCCGTTCTGTTTTCCGGCGCAGCTCTAGCGCAGGACTACCCCTCCCGCCCCGTCAAGATCATCGTGCCGTTCCCGGCCGGCGGGTCCAACGACATCATCGCCCGGATCGTCGCGCAGAAGCTGACCGAGCGGAACGGCCAGACCTTCCTGGTGGAGAACCGCGGCGGCGCCGGCGGCAATATCGGCGCGGAGACGGTCGCGAGCGCCGAGGCCGATGGCTACACCTTGCTGCTGACCGCGCCGCCGCCGCTGACCATCAACGGCTCCCTCTACAAGAAGCTGCCGTTCGATCCGGCCAAGGCCTTTGCGCCGGTGGCGCTGATCGCCTCGGTGCCGATCGTGCTGGTCGTCAATCCGTCAGTGCAGGCCAGGAACGTGGGCGAGTTGATCGCGCTGGCCAAGGCCAAGCCGGGCTCGCTGAATTTCGGCTCATCCGGCATCGGTTCGACCAATCATCTCGCCGGCGAGCTGCTCAAGAGCATGGCCGGCGTGGATATCGTCCACGTGCCCTATCGCGGCGCGGCGCCGGCGATGAACGACCTGCTTGCGGGGCAGATCCCGTTCATGTTCGACAACATGCCCGCGGTGCTGCCGCAGGTTCAGGGCAAGGCCATCAACGCGATCGCGGTCGCCAGCGCGAAGCGCGCCGACGCCTTGCCCGACGTGCCGACAGTCGCGGAAACCATCCCCGGCTTCGAGGCCTCGTCCTGGTTCGGATTGGTGGCACCAGCGAAGACGGCCCAGCCGGCACTTGCGAAGCTCAGCAGTGAGCTTGAGGTCATCCTGAAGATGCCTGATGTGAAGAAGCGGCTTGCCGAACTTGGTGCCGAGCCCGGCACGGTTGTCGGCGACGCCTTCGGGCAATTCATGACCGACGAAACCGCGAAGTGGGGCAAGCTCGTCAAGGCCTCCGGCGCCACCGTGGATTAGGGCCGCGTCATGGATCTCAATCTGGGCGGCAAGGTTGCCGTCGTCACCGGCGGCAGCATCGGCATCGGCCGGGCCATTGCCGCCGAGCTCGCGCGCGAGCAGGCGCATGTCGTCGTCGTCGCGCGCGACGCCGAGCGGCTTGCCGCGGCAGCCGCGGAGATGTCGCGGGACACCGGCCGGCGTGTGATCGCCTGTGCCGGCGACATGACCAAGCCCGACGACATCGCCCGCGCCATGGCGACCGCGCGCGAAGCCTTCGGTCGCATCGACATCCTCGTCAACAACGCCGGCGCGTCGCCGATGGGCCGGATCGCGGAGACGCCGGACGCGACCTGGGCCAAGTCGATCGAGCTGAAACTGCTCGGCTACATGCGCTGCGCGCGCAACGTGCTGCCGGAGATGCGCGACCGGCGCTGGGGCCGCGTGATTAATATCATCGGCCGCAGCGGACATCAGCCGCGCGCGGCCTACATGGCGGGCGGCGCGGTCAACGCGGCGCTGCTGAACTTCACGCTGGCGCTGGCAGAGGAATGCGCGCCGGACAACGTGCTGGTGACCGGCGTCAATCCGGGCCCCGTGCAGACCGACCGCTGGGACAGTCTCATCTCCCAGGGCGCGGCGATCGCGGGGCAGGATCAGGGCGCGACCAATGCCGCGGCCATCGCCTCGGTTCCGCTCGGCCGCGTCGGGCAGCCGCACGAGGTGTCCGGCATCGTCGCGTTCCTCTGTTCAGACCGCGCATCCTTCATTACTGGTACCTGCATCAATGTCGATGGCGGTGGAACGAGGTGTATCTGATGGCTAGCGGACTGCGGAAGATCGGTGTCAGCGACGATTGCGAACTTGCGGTTCGCATCGACGATTATTTGTTGCCCTGGGACACCAAGCCGCCGGTCGTGATGCTGCACGGCCTCGCCGAAAGCGGCGAGGCGTTCCGGCGCTGGGTGCCCTACTTCGCCACGCATCATCTGGTGGTGCGCCCCGATTTGCGCGGCTATGGCGATTCGACGCCGATGCAGGGCGACTACGTCTATCGTTTTGCTGGTCTCGGCGATGACATCATCCGCATGCTGGATGCGCTGAAGCTCGATCGGGTCTTCCTGGTCGGTGGCAAGATTGGCGGCACGCTGGCGATGCACCTCACGGCCAAGCACCCGGATCGCGTGATCGCTGTCGCCGCGGTCGGCGCGCCGGCTTCGCTAACCTCGTTCAACGAGCGGGCACCGACCTGGCGCAAGCAGATCCGTGAGCAGGGCGTCGAGCCTTGGGTGCGCGAGACCACGGCCGGCCGGCTCGGCTCGTCGCTGCCGCCGGCGGCGCTGGACTGGTGGATCAAGCTGATGTCGAAGACCAAGGCCTCGACGCTGGAAGCGTTTCTGCAAATGGTGCCGACGGTCGATGTCACAGGTGAGCTTCCGTCGATCAAACGTCCGACGCTGGTGATCACCACCACCGGCTCGGGCCTCGGCGACGTCGCCTCCGTGAAGGCATGGCAGGAGATGATTCCGGGCTCGAAGCTGGAAGTGCTGCCCGGGGATTCCTATCACGTCGCCGCGACGGATCCGGACGTCTGTGCGCAGAAGGTTCGCGCGTTCTTCGATCGCGTCGCGACTTAAGACGTACAGGGCGGGTCATTGGCCCGCCCGTCGTTTGGCTCTATGACTACCGTTCGACAAGAAACGGCAAATATCAGGGAGTGAAGCCATGACAACGACCACGCGACGCAGCGTGCTCACGGCTGCAGCTGCGATGACCGCAGCGAGCCTCACGGAGGTGGCGCCGGCTGCGGCGCAGGCAGCCCCGCGGCCGATCTTCCCGGTGCCGATGGTTTCGATCCCGATCGTCGGCGAGACCCAGGTGTTCCAGGTCCGCCGCATCTACTGCATCGGCCGTAACTACGCCGCGCACGCGATCGAGCGCGGTTCGGATCCGAACCGCGAGCCGCCGTTCTTCTTCCAGAAGCCGACGGATGCGATCCAGAACGTCGCGGTCGGCGAAGTCGCCGATCATCCCTATCCGTCGCTGACCAAGAACTATCACCACGAGGTCGAGCTGGTCGCCGCGCTGAAATCCGGCGGCTCCAATATTCCGGCCGACAAGGCGCTCGACCACGTCTACGGCTACGCGCTCGGCCTCGACATGACCCGGCGCGACCTCCAGAACGGCATGGCCGCGGAGAAGAAACCGTGGGAGATCGGCAAGAGCTTTGATCATGCCGCGGTGATCGGTCCGATCCACCCGGCGAGCAAGACCGGCCATTTCGAGAAGGGTGCCATTTCGCTCGCGATCAACGGGGCCGTGAAGCAGAGTTCGGATCTCAGCAAGATGATCTGGAGCGTCGCCGAGCAGATCGCAAAGCTGTCGGAAGCGTTCGAGCTGAAGGCCGGCGACATCATCTATTCCGGCACGCCGGAAAATGTCGGCCCGGTGGTGAAGGGCGACGTACTGCTCTGCAAGCTCGAGGGCCTGCCGGATATGTCGATCAAGATCGTGTAATCTACGCTGCCGCCTTCGGCCGCAGCCGATCGACCGTCCGGGCGATCAGCGCCGCTACCTCCGCCACCTTCGGCCCGATCCGGAATTCCGGCCCTGCGACGACGACCGAGAGCCTGCGATCTCCGATAGGCAGCGGGATCGCCGCACCGGCGAGGTCGCGGCTGTAGTCGGCAAAGCTCTGGCAATAGCCGCGCGCGATCGAGTTGCGCAGCTCGGTCTCGACCGCCTCGATGCTGATCGGCGTCGAGGGGCCGTACTGCTTGAATTCGATCTTGCGATAGACGGAGTCGCGTTCTTCCGGCGAATATTGCAGCAGCAGCGCGCGGCCGCTCGCGGTGGCGTGGATCGGCACGCGGTGGCCGATGGTGGCGAAATAGCGGATTGCGGCCTGGGACTCGACGACGTCGATGAACACCGCCATCACGCCGGCCGGCGCCACGATCGACGCGGTCTCGCCGGTTTCCGCCGAGAGGTCGGCCACCAGCGTGTGCGTCCATGGCGGCAGCGGTTCGACCTCGGAGATCATCCGCGCCATCGCCAGCCACCGCGGCGTCGGATAGAAGCCGGCGCGCGGTCGCGGCTCGTAGAGATAGCCCTTCTCCGACAGCGTTGCGAGCAGGTTGAAGGTCGACGAGCGCGGCCAGCCGAAATGCTCGGCGATCTCGGCAAGCGTCGCCGGCTTCTTCGTTTGCGCGAAGAATTCCATGATCTCCAGGACGTTGGCGGCTTGGCGAACGATCATGGTGGCGGCGTTCCGATCTAGTTCTGGCCGAGGATTTTCTTCGCGGCGCGAAGATGCGGCTTGTCGATCATCTGGCCGTCGAGCCGCAGCGTGCCGGAGTTCGGATTGCTTGCGAACGCCGCGATCACCTTCTCCGCCCATGTGCGTTCGGCTTCGGTCGGCGCGAACGCCGCGTTGACGACGTCGACATGTTTGGGATGGATCAGCGCCTTCGCCGAAAACCCGTCGCGCCGCGCCGCGCGCGTCTCTTGCTCGAGCCCTGTGAGGTTGTCGATGTCGGTATAGACCGTGTCGATCGGTGCGACTTCCGCCGCAGCCGCCGCCATCAGGCAGAGATCGCGCGCGAGGCGATAGGGGCTGTGGAATACGCCGCCTGACGCTTTTTCGGTGGCGCCGAGCGAAGCCGAAAGATCCTCCGCGCCCCACATCAGGCCGGCGAGGCGAGGGGAGCAGCCCTTGTAGCTGCCAAGGCCGAAGATCGAGCTGGCGGTCTCCGTCGCGACACAGACGATGCGCGTCGTGCCGACTGTGATGCCGGCCGCCGCTTCCAAAGCCTCGAGCCAGGTTGCGATCTGGCGCACATCGTCGCCGCCTTGCGATTTCGGCAGCACGATGCCGTCGGGCTTGCCCGGCACCACCGCGGCGAGATCGGTCAGCGTCATACCGGTGTCAAGCGCGTTGACGCGAACATAGAGCTGATGCGGCTTGCTGCGGCCCTTCAGCATCGCCAGCGTCAGCCCGCGCGCCTCCGCTTTCTTCTCGGTGACGACGGAATCCTCGAGATCGATGATCAGCGCGTCGGCATTGCCTTCGCTCGCCTTCTCGAATTTGCGCGGGGAATCCCCCGGCACGAACAGCATCGAACGCATCAGACCGGCCTCTTGTGCATCATCGCCATACGGCGGCATTTGCCGACGACCTCGTCGTTCTGGTTCAAGGCGTGGTGCTCGAACTCGACGATGCCCGCTTTCGGGCGCGATTTGGATTCCCTCAACGAAAGCACCTTGGTCGTCGCCCGCAAGGTGTCGCCATGGAAGACCGGTTTCGGAAAAGTCACGTCGGTCATGCCGAGATTGGCGACGGTGGTTCCCATGGTGGTATCATAGACCGTCATGCCGATCATGATGCCGAGGGTGTAAAGGCTGTTGAAAATGCGCTGGCCGAACTCCGTTTGGGCGGAGAAATGTGCGTCGATATGCAGCGGCTGCGGATTGAGCGTCAGCAGGCTGAACATGGTGTTGTCCATCTCCGTGACGGTCCGGGTCAGCGGATGCCTGAACTCCTGGCCCACGGAAAAGTCCTCGAAATAAAGTCCGGCCATCGCGGTTTCCTCCCTGTGTTCTGCGATTTTGGCCCGCGCTGCCGTTAGGGCGGTGCGGCCAGGTGAACTGCCTTTTGCTCTGCGAGATGTTCGATCTCGTCCGGAGAGAAGCCGGCCTCGCGCAAAATGTCGCGGCCGTGCTGGCCGAGCGTGGGCGCTGGGCCGGCCGGTTCCGGTTGGGTCACGCTCCAGGTCGAGGGCACGCGCATCTGGCGGATGCGGCCTTCCACGGGATGATCCACCGTCCTGAAGAAGTCGATCGCCTTGAGGTGCGGGTCCTCGAGGATCGTCTCCAGCGTGTGCATCGGCATCACGGGAATGTCGGCGCGCTCCAGCAGCTCGCGCCATTCCGCGGTGGTGCGCGTCGCGAAGATCTGGCCGATCTCCTCGTAGATCTCGTCGATATGCCTGGTGCGCGCGGCGTGGTTGGCAAAGCGCGGCTGCTGCAGGAACTCCGGCCGCTCGATCGCCTCGAAGAAGCTGCGCCAGTGCTTGTCGTTGTAGATGAGGACGCAGAGATAGCCGTCGCTTGTTTTGTAGGGTTTTCGATAGCGTGAGAGCAGGCGGGCGTAGCCGCCATGGTCGAGCGGCGGGTCATAGGTGAGACCGCCGAGATGATCGACCAGCACAAACTCTGTCATGGACTCGAACATCGGCACGTCGATGCGCTGCCCGGTGCCGGTGCGTTGCTGGTGCATCAGTCCGCCCATGATCGCGTTGACCATCATCAGGCCGACGATGCGGTCGGCGATGGTGACGGGCACGTAGCGCGGCGTACCGTCGCCGGCGGCCGCGAGCAGCGTGGGGATGGTGGCCGCGCCCTGGATCAGATCGTCGTAAGCGGGCTTTGCGGCATAGGGGCCGGACTGGCCGTAGCCGAAGGCGCCGACATAGACGAGCGCGGGATTGACCGAGCGAAGCGTCTCGTAGTCGAGGCCGAGTCGCGCCATCGCCTGCGGGCGCACATTGTAGACGAGCGCGTTGGCGCACTTGGCCAGCCGCAGCAGCGCGTTGCGCCCCTCCGGCTTCTTGAGATCGAGCACGATGCTGCGCTTGCCGCGGTTGGCATTGTGGAACATCCCGCCCATGCCGGGCGTGCGGCCGGGACCGATCTGGCGAACGATGTCGCCCTCGGGGCTCTCCACCTTGATGACGCCGGCGCCCATGTCCGCCAGCACCTGAGTGCCGTAAGGGCCCATCAGTACCGAGGTCAGGTCGAGAATGGTGAAGCCGGCGAGCGGTCCCATGAGGCCTCGTTAGATGAATTCATATGCGTGGAGTTAGAATTCATAAAAGCTGCGTGTCAATTCTGATGGCTACGGATACGACGCATAGGCCTATGCACAGTTCATATACTTGACAGATAAATTCACGTATATGTACATTTTACTCAAGCAAGAAGTGGAGTGAGGGCCGGACGGTGTTGCAGCGCTTCGCTGCCGCCTTCGGCGTGGGGACGCGTCAAGGAGAACGAAATGAAGAAGAACCTGATCTGGGCCGCCGCAGTGCTCGCTCTTTCGCTGCCGGTCTCGACGCTTCCGGCGCAGGCGCTGGAGCTCAAGGTCGCCGACAGCTTCCCCGCCGGCCACTATCTCGTCCGCTTGATGCTCAAGCCCTGGATGGACGACGTCACCAAGCGCACCAATGGTGCGGTGACCTTCACCTATTATCCGAACCAGCAGATCGGCAAGGCGGCCGACATGTTGCGGCTGACGCAGTCCGGCGTGGTCGATATCGGCTACATCGGGCCGTCCTATGTCTCCGACAAGATGCCGCTGTCGGAAGTCGCGCAATTGCCGGGCGCGTTCGCGACCAGCTGCCAGGGCACGCTCGCTTATTGGAAGGCCGCGCGTGAAGGCATTCTCGCCAAGCAGGAATACGCGCCGAACAAGATCAAGCTGCTGATGGCCGTGGTGCTGCCGCCCTACCAGGTGTGGACCGTCAAGTCGAAGGTCGAGACCATCAAGGACATGCAGGGCCTGAAGCTGCGCACCACGGGCGGCGCGCAGGACCTGACGCTGCGTGCGCTCAACGCCGTGCCGGTACGCATGGCTGCGCCTGATGCCTATGAATCTCTGTCGCGCGGCACGATGGACGGTCTGCTGTTTCCGCTGGACAGCGTCGTGTCCTACGGTCTCGACAAGCTGGTCAAGCACGCCACCGAAGGCGTCAGCTTCGGCAGCTTCATCGTCGCCTATTCCATCAACCAGTCGGTCTGGGACAAGCTGCCCGACGATGTGAAGAAGGCGATGAACGAAGCCTCGGAGGCGATTACGCCGAAGGCCTGCGCCGACGTCGACAAGGAAGGCGAAGTGACCACGAAGCATCTCAAGGACCAGGGCGTCAGCTTCGATCCGCTGCCGGATGCCACGCGCGCCGAGATGAAGGACAAGCTGAAGGGCGTCAGTCAGGAATGGGCGGCTGGTCTCGACAGCCGCGGCAAGCAGGCATCCGCCGCGCTGAAGGAGTTCGAAGGCCTGCTCGCCGCCGGCGGTGCCAAGTAACTCGCCAAGTAAAGGGGGCACCAGAGGTGATCAAGCGGGCAACAGATGTTCTCGGCGTGCTGGAACGCGCGCTCACGGTGATCGCGGCCATCTCTCTGTTCGCGATCATGGCACTGGTGGTGGCCGACGTTTTCATGCGCTACCTCCTGAATAGTCCGCTCTCGTTCACCTACGACCTGATCGGCCTTTATCTGATGGCCGGCGTGTTCTTCCTGACGCTGTCGGATACCTTGCGTGTGCATGCGCATGTCGGCGTAGACATCCTGCTGTCGCGCGCGTCGCCAGCCGGGCGGCGTCTGTCGGAAATGGTTACCGCGCTCACGGGGCTGTTCGTCTTCATCCTGATCTCGAAGGTCGGGTTCGAGCGCGCGTTGGAGAACTACGAGCAGCACGACGTGCTCGCCGGCGCTATTCCGTGGCCGACCTGGATTTCCGCGGCGCTGGTCCCGTTCGGCTGCTGCGTGCTGGTGCTTCGGCTGGCGCTGCAACTCGTGGGCAATGTGCTCAGTCTCGCCTCTGGGCGTGATCTGTTCCCATTGCCGCCTCTGACCGACGAAACCCGCAGCTTCGAATAAGAGCAGCCTGAAATGATACTCATTCTCGTACTCGGCCTGCTGTTTCTGCTGCTCGCGATCGGAACGCCGGTCGGCTTCGCCATGGGCTTCGCCGGCTCGGTCGGCCTTCTGATGGTTGGCGGCACGGGAACGCTCTTCGGCATTCTCCAGACGGCACCGCTCTCGACGGTCTCGTCCTATGAGCTGATCACGATCCCGATGTTCCTGTTGATGGCGGAGCTTGTCCTGTTGTCCGGCGTCGCCGACGATATGTTCAAGACGGCGTCGGCCTGGATCGGTCGTGTTCCCGGCGGCCTCGGCATGGCGACCGCTCTGGCGGGCGCCGGCTTCGGGGCGATCTGTGGTACCTCTACGGCATCTGCGGCGACGCTGTCGTCGACGAGCCTTCCTGCGATGATCAAGCAGGGTTATGAGCCGAAGATGGCCGCCGGCGTCGTCGCCATCTCGGGCACGCTCGCCATGCTGATTCCGCCAAGCGTGGCGCTGGTGATCTTTGGTCTGCTTGCGGAAGTCAACATCGGGCAATTGTTGATCGGCGGCATTCTTCCGGCGGTGCTCGTGACCGCGACCATCATGGCGACGATCTCTTTTCTGGTCTGGCAGGATCCTTCGAGGGCCCCGCGCGTCGAACCGGTATCCTGGCGCGAGAAACTCTCGCTGCTGTGGCAGGTCGGCCCGATGGTGCTGCTGTTCTCGCTCGTCACCGGCACCATCTATCTCGGCATTGCGACGCCGACCGAAGCGTCAGCGTTGGGGGCTGCGGGGGCACTGCTGCTGGCCATCGCCAAGCGCAGGGTAACCCCGGCTACTCTCTACCGCGCGCTGCTCAGCGCCTGTCACGGTACCTGCATGATCGCGACCATCCTCGTAGGCGCCTCGATCTTCGGTTACTTCTTCACGCTCACGCATGTCACGCAGGACCTCGTCGCCTGGGTCGGCAGCCTGCCGACCTCGCGCTGGGTCATCATCGCGCTGATCCTTTTCGGCTATATCGTGCTCGGGTCCTTCATGGACCAGATCGCGATCCTGGTGCTGACCGTGCCGATCGTGCTGCCGCTGATCAAGACCCTCGGCTTCGATCCGATCTGGTTCGGTGTCATCAAGATCGTCACCGCCGAGGTCGGCATGATCACGCCGCCGGTCGGGCTGAACTGCTTCATCGTCGCCCGCTATGCCAAGCGGCCGGTCGCCGAAGTGTTCCACGGCACCTTCCCGCATTTCATCGCGCACCTGATCGCGATCGCGATCCTGGTGGCGTTTCCCTCCATCATTCTCTGGCTGCCCTCGCAGATGGGGCGCTAGGATCGGAGCTCTCGCGGCTCTCAATACGGAGATCAAGACATGGATTTCGCGCTCACTGATCAGCAGGAAGCCATTCGCGACGCCATCGCCAAAGTTTGCGAGGACTTTCCTGACGCCTATTGGCTCAAGAAGGACCATGACGGCGGCTTCCCGCACGACTTCCACAAGGCAATGGCAGATGCCGGCTGGCTCGGCATCTGCGTGCCGGAGGAATATGGCGGCTCCGGCCTCGGCATTACCGAGGCCGCCATCATGATGCGCACCATCGCGGAATCCGGTGCCGGCATGTCCGGCGCCTCCGCGGTGCACATCAACGTGTTTGGACTCAATCCCGTCGTGGTGTTCGGCTCCGAGGAGCAGCGCAAGCGCATGCTTCCGCCGATGGTCGAGGGCCGCGAGAAGGCGTGCTTCGCCGTCACCGAACCCAACACCGGCCTCAACACCACGCAGCTCAAGACCCGCGCGGTCGCCAAGAACGATCGCTACATCGTCAACGGCCAGAAGGTGTGGATCTCCACGGCACAGGTCGCGCACAAAATCCTGCTGCTGGCGCGCACCACGCCGCTGGAGGAGGTGCGCTCGCCGACCCGCGGTCTCAGCCTGTTCTATACGGATTTCGACCGCAAGAAGATCAAGGTCCACGAGATCGAGAAGATGGGCCGCAAGATCGTCGATTCCAACGAGCTGTTCTTCGAGGATTTCGAGATCCCGATGGAGGACCGCATCGGCGAAGAGGGCAAGGGTTTTCAGTACATTCTCGAAGGCATGAACCCCGAGCGCATCCTGATCGCGGCGGAAGCGGTGGGTCTCGGCAAGGTCGCGCTGTCGCGCGCAAGCGAATACGCCAAGACGCGCGTCGTGTTCAACCGTCCGATCGGCAAGAACCAGGGCATCCAGCATCCGCTGGCGGTGAACTGGGTCGAGCTGGAAGCCGCCTGGCTGATGGTGATGTCGGCTGCCTGGCAGTATGACAAGGGCATGCCGTGCGGGGCCGCAGCCAACGCCGCAAAATATCTCGCGGGCGAAGCCGGCTTCCAGGCTTGCGAGCAGTCAGTGATGACTCATGGCGGCTTCGGCTATGCCAAGGAGTTTCACGTCGAACGTTATTTGCGTGAAAGTCTGATCCCGCGCATCGCGCCGGTCAGCCCGCAGCTCGCGCTCAGCTTCATCGCGGAAAAGGTGCTGGGACTGGCGAAGTCGTACTAGGCGGAGGGCTCGGGGAGGATCGCCATGAACCTCGCTCACCATCTCCTGCGCGCCGCCAAAGCGGATGCGTCCGCGCCGGCGCTGTTCAAGGGGTTGACGCTGGTTGCCGAATACGGCCGGCTCGCCGCGACGGTGGCCTCGCTGGCCGCGTCGTTGCAGCAGCGCTTTGGTTTGATCAAAGGCGACCGCGTCGCCTTGCTGATGAAGAACGTGCCTGACTATGTCGCCTGCCTCTATGCCTGCTGGCACGCCGGGCTGGTGGTCGTTCCCATCAACGCGAAGCTGCATCCACGCGAGGTCGCGTTCATTCTCGACAATTCGGGTGCGGCAGTCGTCTTCGTGACCGAGGACATGGCGAGCGTCGCGTCAGAAGCGTTGTCGATCGCGGCAGTCAAGCCGCGCATTGTCGAGATCGGTTCGGCCGAGCATCGCGCCTTGGAGATGGCCGACGGCATCGCCATCGCCGATGTCGCGATCACCGATCCCGCCTGGATCTTCTACACCAGCGGTACCACCGGCCGGCCCAAGGGGGCAGTGCTGAGCCATCGCAACCTGCTTGCGATGTCGCTGACCTATCTCGCCGAGATCAATCCGGTCGTCCCCGGGGAGGCGCTGCTCCACGCCGCGCCGATGTCGCACGGCTCCGGCCTCTACATGGTGCCGCATGTGGTCGGCATGGGCGCGCAGATCATTCCGGAGAGCGGCCGTTTCGAGCCGGAAGAGATCCTGGAGCTGACGGCGAAGCGAAACGGCATTTCCTTCTTCGCCGCGCCGACCATGGTGCGGCGCTTGACGGTCGCCGCGGAAGCGGCAGGCGCGACCGCACCAGGACTGAAGACCATCATCTATGGCGGCGGCCCGATGTATGTCGCCGATTTCAGCGCGGCGCTCGCCGTGTTCGGACCAAAGCTTGTACAGATCTACGGTCAGGGCGAAACGCCGATGACCATCACGTACCTGTCGAGATCCATGCACGCCGATGCCGGGCATCGGCGCCACGAGGAGCGTTTGGCCTCGGTCGGCATCGCGCAAGGCGTCGTGCAAGTACGCACCGTGGACGAAGCGGGGCAGGACGTTGCACCTGGTGAGATCGGCGAGATCATCGTGCGCGGCGATACCGTGATGTCCGGCTATTGGCAGAACCCGGATGCGACCGCGAGCACGCTGCGCGGCGGCTGGCTCTACACAGGCGACATGGGCGCGTTCGATACCGATGGGTTCCTGACGCTGAAGGATCGCTCCAAGGACGTCATCATCTCCGGCGGCACCAACATCTATCCGCGCGAGGTCGAGGAAGTGCTGCTGCGGCATGACGCCGTCGCCGAAGTCTCGGTGATTGGCCGGCCGCATCCGGATTGGGGTGAGGAGGTCGTGGCGATTGTCGTTCCCGTTGCGGGCAGGGCGGTCACGCGGGATGAGCTCGACCAGATGTGTAACGCCTGGATCGCCCGCTTCAAGCGGCCGAAGCACTACTACCTCGCCGGCGAACTGCCGAAGAACAGCTATGGCAAGATCGTGAAGACGGAGCTGCGCACGCTGCTCGGCGAATCTTCCGCGCGCCTCGCGCCGCTGGACTGAGGCGGCGATGTCGGAGGATGCGCCGATCGACTTCTCCGGCCTGATCCGCGAGGGCGATCTCGTCGTGTGCGGGCAAGCGACGGCAGAGCCCGTCACCCTGACCGAAGCGCTGATGGCGCAGGCGGCACAGCTTCCACCCTTCCGCATGATAGTCGGGCCGGTGTTCTCGGAGACGTTCTCGGCGGCGAGCGCGGCGAACGTGTCGTTTCTCAGCTACGGCGTGATCGGCAATGCGCGGCGGCTCGCGAAAGCGGGGCGGCTCGAAATGATCCCGAGCAATTACAGCGCCTTCTGTGCCGACTTCGCGGCGGGTCGCCACAGTGCGGATGTCGTCCTCGTGCAGCTTGCGGAGGCCCGGGGACGGCTCAGCGCCAGCCTCTCCAACGACTATGTCATCGATGCCGCGCGTCGCGCGCGCCTCGTCGTCGCCGAGATCAATCCGGATGCGCCCTTTACGTTCGGTGCGGAATGGCCCGAGGACGTGCCGATCCATGTGCGCGTGCTGGCCCGCCGTCCGCCGGTCGAATTGGCATCGCCGCCGCTCGACGATGTCTCGCGGCGCATCGCCGCGCATGCTGCGGGTCTGATTGCGGATGGCAGCACACTCCAGTTCGGCGTGGGGCGCATTCCTGACGCGATACTCTCCTCGCTGTCCCATGTGCGCAATCTGGGCATCCATTCCGGCCTGATCAACGACGCTGTCGTCGAGCTGATCGAGCGCGGCGCGGTGACGAATGCGGAGAAGGAGATCGATGCCGGCATCACCATCACCAATCAGGTGATCGGCACGCAGCGGCTTTACCGCTTCGTGCACGAGAACAAGGCTGTGGCGGTGCGGCCGACGTCCTACACGCACGGCCAGGGCGTGCTGGCGCGGGTCAACCGGCTGGTCGCGATCAACTCGGCGCTTCAGGTCGGGCTCGACGGCAGCGTGAATTCCGAGACGCTGAATGGCGTGACCATCGGGGCGATCGGCGGGCAGCTCGATTTCGTACGCGGGGCCAATGCATCGCGCGGAGGCCGGGCGATCATCGCGCTGCCGGCAACGGCGTCCGATCGCACGAGCCGGATCGTCACGCATGTCGAGACCGTGACGACGCCGCGTGCCGATGTCGATGCCATCGTGACCGAATGGGGCATTGCCGAGCTGCGCGGCTGCGGTCTTGCCGAGCGTGCGCGCCGCTTGATCGCGATAGCCGCGCCCGAGCATCGCGATGCTCTGTCGGCGCAGCTGAGACGTTCTGCGCGATAACTCAGTTCATCATCGCGAGCGTCGGCCGCTGGCTCTCGCCGGCCCCGATGATCCCCGGGAGATCCGTGGCCTCGCCGGCGATCATGCCCGACATCTGCCAGAACAGATGCGCAAGGCGGGAGAACACCAGGCGCTCGCGCTCGGCGGGCACGGTGCCGTCCGGGATTGTCACGGTTTCCAGGCCGACCACTTTCTTGAAATCGGGCCAGATCGTCATCGATTGTGCGATCACGGAGTAGCAGCGCGGATCGTCATCGCTCTCGTCGGGTGCCGGCGGCAGACCCGGATATTGCATCGGCAAAGCGTAGAATTTGTAGGCGCCATAGCCGAGCCGGAGCAGGAGCTTTTCGGGGACGGCGACATCGGCGGCAAAGGACACCAGCCGCGCTTCGCTCAGCACCTCCGGCTCGATGGCGCCGAGGTCCTGGGCACGCAGTGCCGAACAGAAAGCGAGGTCGCGATTGTGCTCGCGGAGCAGATTGGCCAGCGGCTGCTGCTGTTGCACGGTGTCAGTGAGGAGGATGATGGTCTTGAGCATCTTGTGATGTCCGTCAGGGAAAGAGATGGCGGGCGGTCATGACTGCGTCGTCTGCCGCTTGGTGAGCGAAGAAATCGTTGGCGATGCGCTGTCCCGGCGCGATCTCCAGGATGCGGTAGCGCGCCAGGGCCGCGGCATCGCGTGCGGCGCCGACATCGTCCTGCCAGGCGCAGAGCGACAGTTCGAGCCGGCCGTAGCCGCCGCAATTGGCGGTATAGGCGCCGGTCAGGGCTTCCACGGTGGCGGCCACCGCGCCGGCGTCGCTGGCCGCAATGTCGCGCAGGATCACGGCCACGCCGTTCGCAGTTTGGGCATTCGAGGTCATCACCATGAAGGCATCACGGGCGCCGGTCCGGCTGGCGCGACGGGCCGTGCGAACGATGCCGCCGAAGGCCGGATCCGGCCCGAGCTCCAGCGTCGTCGTTTGCTGGTCATGCAGAACCGTGGCGCGCATCGCGCCGAGGTCGCCCTTCAGCGCATGATAGGACCGCGGCAGCCACACCGTGTCGAGCGGCACATGCGATGACGTCAGGCTCCAGGCCTGGTCGAGCAGATAGCCTTCCCAGATCGCGGGATAAGACGCGGCGAGCTGTTGCCAGGCGCGCAACAGCATCTCGGCGCGTTCGGTGCGGCCGAGATAGAGGGTGCGTGCCGACATCTCCCAGCGGTTCCATTTGTGGAGCGCGACATCGCAGCCGAGAAACGACGGCAACAGCGGCGCCTCGCGCAGCATGGCGCCGGCTTCGACGAACAGCAGCGGCTCGCGGTACTTGTTCCACATCCGCACCATGAACTCGGCCTTCTCGAAGCAGAGGACACGGTCGCTGAACTCTGTGTCGATCGGCTCGATGTGGCAGGCAAGAGCAAGTCGCTCGAGCGAGTTTCGCAGCGAAATGGCCGCGGTCGCGTCGCCGCCCCGCGGATGGCAGGAGACGATCCGCGGACGGACAATGGAGGTGTCAGCCGCGGTGAGGAACTTCGACCAGCCGATGCCGCCCCACCACAGCTCATGCGGGCCGTCCGCGCCGCATGGGCCGACGGTGCCGAACTCGGTCAGCTTGGACTTGAGGAAGTCGAAGCCCGGATTCTCGCTTGTTGGAATGACGACGGCACAGCCGGGCGAGAGCGAACGGTAGAACAGTTCGGCCGCCGCGCCACTCGGCGGCTCCCTGAGGATGATGACGCCTTTTCGCCCGGTGTCCGAGACATCGTCGAACGTCGGCGCGCCGTACTGTCCGGCCAGCCAGTCCAGGCGGTCGCGCTGGGCTCGTCCAAGCCTGATGCCGCCGGATTGCAGCAGCCGATCCAGGTTTTCGTGCGTCCTGCCCGTCAATTCCGTACCCCCGGTCCCATCCCAGGACTTGAACGATCCGGGCCGGGCGATCAGGCGCACTATTTGGGGCTGGAGCCGAGCGACGTGATTGCGACGGAGTAGATCGCGATATCGTCAGTCATCTTGGCGACCGGGATCAGCAGGCAGCCGTCCTCGCTCTCGGCGCGATAATGGTCGCCATTCCTCTGAATTCCGGCATAGACCAGGCTTTCCGCCGCGATGCCGATCACGTCCTGACTCTCGGCCGCGTCACGGATGACGTCGGCGGTCTGGATGGTCACGCCGTGCAGGAGGCCTTCGGCGGCGAATTTCGGCAGCGGCAGCGCGATCATGGTGATGCCCATGGTGCGCGAGAGCGGAATGCGGACGCGCAGCTCGCCGAGGCCGGTGCGATGGACGCTCACCGTTTCGAGCGTGGCCTCGTCATTGCCGCGGAACAACCCGACCTGGACGGTGCCGGAGGGACTCTCCTCGAAGACGTCGGCTGGCAGGCGGTTGGCGCCGAACAACGTATAGAGATAAGCGTGGGACGGAGACATCAAGGCAAAGCTGCCCGCCAGCCACATCGGTGGCGCGACCGATGCACAGGCGGCAGAGAGGCCGCGCGCCGTGACCTGACGGCGGACGAATTCGCCGTCGAGCATCGGCGCCAGTGCGTGCGTGCCGAGATTGACGTCATGCTTCAATCCGCCGAGCAGCGCGAGTTCGTCCTCGTCGGGCAGCAGCAGAAGCCGGGCCAGCGTCGCCGCACACCAGCGTGAAGCGACATCGGTCGCCGCATAGGGATCGAGGCCATGGTCGAGCGCAACGTCTTCGGCGCTTTCCGCAAAGGCAAGGGCACCGGTCTGGATCTCGGCGGCCAACGCAATCTGGCTTGCAGGCCGCGGATTGATCTCGTGCAGCGCCGCGCCGCCATCGTAATCCCGCACTGAACCATCGGGTGAGCAGCAGATCTGCTCCAGCACCGCGACGTTGCGGATCAGCATGCGCTTGATATGGGGGGTGACGACGAGGTCGGAGACGAAGCCCTCCGCGCTGTCGCGCTCGGCGATGTCGTCGAAGGCGTCGTCGAGCGACATCAGGTAGGCGCCGTGCAGGCGCATCTCGATGCCTTCGAGGTCGAAGATGCGTCGCAGCGCCTTCTGCACGCTGCCGGAATAGCCGAGATCGGCGAGCACGAGGTCGGTGCAGTCGTCGAAGCCGGGGATGGCCTGGCGCAGATAGGCGAGCAGCCGGGCCCGCAGGCCTGCGGCGAGCTCCACGATTTCGTCGGGATCCATCAGGCCGGGAAGCGCCTCGGCGAGCTCTTCCCCGGAGGCGATACCGCCGGGAAAGCCGGCGAAGAACGCCGCGACCTTCGGCGGCATGAGCTTCACCACATCGCCGAAGGTCGGCGCGTCGATCCTGAAGACCTTGCTGAGGAGGTCGACCAGCGGCTGCATCGTGTCGGCCGAGGCGATCAGGCTGACGCGGCGGTTGATCTCGAGATAGGCCGCCGTGTCACTGTGCAACTCCTGCCAGATCCGGTGCGACAGAAATCCGTCGCGGCCGAGAAAGCCGAGCGCGACCCTGCGGCCGGGCCCTGCAACGTCCTCGCAGCGCCGCGCCACGAAGGCGTCGAAGGCGGTCATGGCCGGGCCGAGGATGGTAAGGCCCAAATGGAAGGCAGGAGATTTCTCGGCGCTGCGTGTGGCGACCATCCGCCGCAATGTGCGTGAGCCGTGATCGAGCCGTGACGGCGCTCCCGCGCACAGCAGCTCGAACAGCGCGGTCTCGCGCTGAAGCCTGGAGGCGAGCTGTGCCGTTGACTGCGGATAGTAGCGCGGGCGAATGCCATGCCGCCGCGCGCCCCTGATATCGGCCTTCTCGTTGTCGCCGACGTGAAAGGAAGCGGCGGCATCGATGCCTTGCTCCGACAGATACGTCGCAAACAGCGCCTCGCTCTTGCTGCTGCCATGATCGCAGGACGCGTAGAGGAAGTCCCACGTCAGTCCCGGACGGCAGGCCCGCAGCAGCCGCGCCAGTCGACCGGAGTCCCAATACGTGTCGGAGATGAAGCCGACGCGATGGCCGGCGCGCTTCATGTCCAGATATTGCCTGATCATGTCGGGATTGGCGCGACATAGCTCCAGCTCGGCGGCGAACTCCGATTCGATCAGGTCGTTCAAGTCATCTCGCGAGAGACCGAACAGCTTGAACGGAAAATAGGAATAGATTTCGCCGATATGCACTTCGCTCGTACCACGCCTCTCCTTCGCGGTCCGGCGTGCACGCAATTCGGCCTGAATGCGATGCTGAACGAAACTCGCGGAAACATTCGGCAAAATTCGTGAAATGCCGGAAAGCTCGCAAGTCCTTTCAAATACGCCATCGGGCGTCGTGCAGGCGCGAAGCAGAAACGTATCGAAAACATCGAATGACCAGGCAGAAACAATTTGAGCGCGGGGCTCAAGCCCGGCCGTTGCGATCTTCATGCGACAATTCCCCGTCCACCCTGACGATTAACGTGCGCGCACGTGGTGTCAGGCGTAATCGATGCGAAAAAAGTTCACGCACGATTCAAAATCGCGTTCGTCGTGACTGACAGATTCAAAAAAACAGCTAGGTTCGAAAAGGTGATTCGGAAAAAATTGCCGGGTGCAGAGATCGTCTCGCGTTCGTTCACACCCGGAAACAATCGCTTCCTCGCGTGCTCTGCGCGTGTCGCGCCCGATCACCTAGTGCCGCGTAATGTCAGCGTTTTCTCACGAGTACATCTGTTCAGGATGAATGATCAGCCATGGCGCGAGACGATGTGATGATTGCAGGCTTGACGCGAAGGACCATCGCGCAGTCGGCAATTATTGCCCGATACCCGGCAAAAGTGACCGGCTAACATCTTGAAAAACAACAAAATTTTTCCGCCTGGATTGTTTTGGTGTCGCGTTCAACGCCTGGAAGCCGTGTGGCATGTGCGCCGCCGGCGTTGCGGGTTGGAGGTTGCGGGATGAGTTACGCTGCTGATGTCTGGGCTCCCGCCGAGGTCGAGATCACGACGACGATGCCTGATGATGCGATCGTACACGTAGCGCCGTCGGTGCCGCTCGCACCGGACAGCGCACCGGTCGCGGACGATGTCGTTTATGACGAGGACAGCGAGCTCATCGACAGGCTCGCCATCGGCGACGAAGTCGCATTCCGTATGCTGGTCGAGCGTCACATCGACCGCGCTTACGCGATTGCGCTACGCATCGTCGGCAACGCGGCGGATGCCGAAGACGTGGTGCAGGACACCATGCTCAAGATCTGGAGCCATCGCGGCCGTTGGCAGCATGGCCGCGCGAAATTCTCGACCTGGCTCTACCGGGTCATCTCCAACCGCTGCATCGACCTGCGCCGCAAGCCGCGCAACGAAAACGTCGATACCGTGCCCGAGGTTGCCGACGGTCAGCCCGGCGCCGTCGAGATCATCGAGCGCAACGAGTTGAACGGTATGCTGGAGCTTGCGATGCAGCGCCTGCCCGAGCAGCAGCGCATCGCGGTGATCTTTTCGTACCATGAGAACATGAGCAACGGCGAGATCGCCCAGGTGATGGACACCACGGTGGCGGCCGTCGAGTCGCTGCTCAAGCGCGGACGCCAGCAGCTTCGCCAGTTGCTGCGAAAACATGAACGCGACATCCGCACTGCGTTTACCGATTGCTAACCATAAAATTCGCCGCGCAGAAGTTTTCGCGCCTGATCTGATTGCACTCCGCCGTTTGAGCGAACGGACGGGGCTGCGGTCCGCGTCGTCGTAAGTCGATTTCAACGATGCGGCACGCTTGCCCATCAGCACAGGAGCTTCCAATGCCCGCAATCAATACCAACACCGCCGCTAACGCCGCGGTCCGCTATCTCAACATCAACTCCGCGCAGGAGAGCAGCTCGCTCTCGAAGCTGTCGAGCGGTTCGCGCATCACCTCGGCATCCGATGACGCCGCCGGCCTTGCGATCTCCACCCGCATTTCCTCGGATGTGACCACGTTGCAGCAGGCCGCCACCAACGCCTCGCAGGCGACCGCGATCCTGCAGACAGCTGACGGCGGCGCCTCGAACATTTCCGACATTCTCGCGCGCATGAAGTCGCTGGCCTCCGAATCCGCCTCGGGCACCACGACCGATTCGAGCCGCGCCTACATCCAGTCGGAATTCTCGCAGCTCAACTCCGAAATCGACTCGATCGCGACCGGCACCCGCTATTCCAGCCAGAGCCTGCTCGACGGATCCAGCGTGTTCTCGTCCGGCGTGTCCGTGCTGGTCGGCTCGGACGGCTCCGACACCATCGACATCAAGCTGACCAGCCTGACGGCATCGTCGCTCGCGGTCACTTCGCTCGACGTCAGCACCCAGTCCGGCGCGACCTCGGCGCTCGACGCCCTCGATACCGCGATCGACACGGTCTCCGCCGCGCGCGCCTCGATCGGTGCCCAGGAATCGCGGTTCAACTTCTCGTCGGATTCGATCTCGACCCAGACACAGAATCTCCAGTCTGCGAACTCGGCGATCAAGGACGTCGATATCGCGGCCGAGCAGTCCAAGCTGTCCTCCGCGGAAGTGAAGACCCAGGCTGCCGTCTCGGCGCTGGCCGCTGCCAATCAGATGCCGCAGTATCTGCTCAAGTTGCTGGGCTGATGATCAACTGACCGGGCCGGCATGATGCCGGCCCGGTCCTCTCTTTCAGGGACGACTAATCCAAGTGGCCAGCGTCAGCTCCAGCACCAGCAGCACAAGCACGACTTCCTCGGGCGTGTCGATCACGACGAGCGGCACCACAAATTCGAGCAGCATCGATTGGACGGCGCTGATCCAGTCCGCCGTCGACGCGAAGACCGCGCAGGCGGACACGATCTCGACCACGATCACGAACAATGAAGCCAAGATATCGGCCTATCAGACGCTGCAAACCGATCTGAAGACGCTATCTTCGGGCCTGGCGTCGCTTTCCACCGCGGTGGTCAATTCGCTGTCCACCAGCGCATTTGCGACGCGCGCGGCGAGCATCAGTTCCACCGGCGACGTGAGCGCCTCGTCGGCGCTGTCCATGACGCTCAAGAGCGGGGCGGCGATCGGCGACCATACGCTGACGATCAGCCAGCTGGCCACCGCGCAGAAGGTTTCCGGCGCGTCGCAATCCAGTCAGACCGACGAACTCGGATACTCCGGCACGTTTTCCATCGGCCTGGAGGGCGGCAGCACGTCCGATGTCACCATCACCAGCACGATGTCGCTTCAGGACATCGTCGATACCATCAATGCCCAGACCTCGACGACCAATGTCCAGGCCTCGATCGTGCAGGTCTCCAGCACCTCGTTCCAGATGGTGCTGACGGGCACGGAGGATGCCGCCGACATCACCTATTCGAGCACGTCAGGGGACGATATTCTCAACAAGCTCGGTGTGACTGACAATTCGGGGAGCTTCACCGACGAGCTCCAGGCGGCGCAGGCCGCCGAATTCACGCTCGACGGCATCGCGATGACCCGCAACACCAACGACATCTCGGACGTCCTGAGCGGGGTCACCTTCAGCCTGCTCCAGGAGACGCCGGACGGAGCGACACTGAACATCAGCATCGAAACTGACACCAGCCAGATCCAGTCGACGCTGGAGACGTTCGTCACCAACTACAACGCTTTTCGCGACGAGGTGATCGCACAGCAGAAAACCGCAACCGACGGAACCGCGGACTCGAGCGCGGTGCTGTTCGGCGACGGAACCATGCGCAACATCATGGACGCTCTTCAGAATGCACTGAACTCGACTGTGGGCGGCCTGACCATGGCCGATCTCGGCCTGTCCTTCAACGAGAGCAATGAACTCGAACTGGATACCAGCACGCTGTCGGATATCCTGAGCACGAATCTCAGCGGCGTGACCAAGCTGTTGTCGGCGCAGACGACGACGTCGTCGAGCCAGCTCAGCGTCGTCAATACCGGAACGTCGCCGCAATCCTTCACCCTTGATCTGGCGGTCGATTCCGACGGCAACCTCACGTCGGCGTCGGTCGGCGGCGACTCGTCGCTGTTCACGGTCAGCGGTACCACGATCATCGGCGCTTCCGGCTCGATCTACGCTGGCATGGCCTTCACCTATAGCGGCTCGACCTCGCAGTCGATCGCGGTGACGTCGACCTCGGGCATCGCAACGCAGCTCTATCGGCTCGCAAAGGACTACTCGTCGTCGAGCGGCGTGCTGCAAACGCAGATTACCAGTCTGACGACCCGCGACGATGAGCTCCAACAGAAGGTCGACGACATCAACAGCGCAGCGTCGACGCTGAAGTCGCAGCTGGAGACGCAATACGCGAAGTACCAGGCGGCGATCGAGAGCGCCAATAGCACGCTCAACTATCTCAAGGCCCTGCTCAATTCCAGCTCGAGTAACTGATGATGCATAATCCGATGGCGTACATGGCCAACCAGGCCTATCGGGGGGCGGCAACGAGCGTGCCGCCGCTCAAGGCGGTCTCGATGCTGCTTGGCGGCGCGATCACCTCCCTCCAGAAGTCGCTGAACGCCCAGGAGGGACGGCGCTTCGAGGAGGGACACGAGCACCTGATGAAGGCGACGGCGATCCTGCGCGGGCTGAGCCACAATCTCGATTTCGCCAAGGGTGGGGTGGTGGCGGAACGGATGTTCCAGACTTACAACGCTCTGATCCTGGCGAGCCTCAAGTCTTACGGCCGGCCGCATGCCCGCGAGAGCTTTCGGCGGATCATCGCCGGGCTGACCGAGCTGCGGGAGGCGTGGGAGTCCGTTGACGCCACGTTGCGGAGCAGCAAGGCCGATTCGGCCCGGACGGGCTGAAGCGACCTGTTGCTTCGCAAGGCGAGGAGCGGTGTCGGGACCGGTCGTTTCGCCGATTTCCGTAGTGCTGCGGGCGCTTTTGGCGCCGGAATCCGCTGAAATCCGGTTTCCGCCTCGCCCGCAATGCTTTATGACGGCCAGATCGAGGCGGGATCGGCGGGCGATGGACGTCACCGAGTTTGAGGAATTGATCAATCGGCTGGGCGAGGATGTCTCCCTCTGGCCCGACGGCCGGCGCTTGCCCGCAGAAGAGTTGCTTGCGCAATCGCCAGCTGCGCAGGCCGTGCTGGAAGAGGCGCGCGCCTTGCGACTTGCGCTTGCCGCACCTGCTGTGCGCGCGCCAGCGGGCCTCGCCGACCGCATCGTCGCAACGGCAATGAAGATGAAGAGCGATACGGCCGAGCCGC
Source organism: Bradyrhizobium sp. A5 (assembly GCF_042076515.1). Lineage (NCBI taxonomy): Bacteria > Pseudomonadati > Pseudomonadota > Alphaproteobacteria > Hyphomicrobiales > Nitrobacteraceae > Bradyrhizobium > Bradyrhizobium sp. A5. The sequence goes on from NZ_CP148990.1 coordinate 1,529,847, forward strand.
GCACCGAAGGCGAGACGGCAGAGAGCTGAACGCTTCCTTTCCATCCTTCGTATCGTTCCTCGCCTCCCCTGTAACAAGACGATCGCGCTGGCGCCTGGGGCGTTGAAGCTCTCACATCGTCATGGTCGTGCGCGTTCATATGCGATTGCTTTTCTGCGAGCGAATGGCACGCAGCTTTGCGACCATAGACCAGCTTGAGATCATCGCTCCTCCGGCACGTGCACACGCGGCAGATTTTGCCGTGTCGAATGACGCTTTCGCGCGCGTGAATCCGCGCCTGAATCCACGCGGCCACCCGTTTCATCAGCACACAGATTTCAAGCGCCGCCGATCGACACGCAGTCGCCGGGAGCGCAGGAAAGCCGGAGCTTCTGATGACCGTTTCCGCAACGAGTTCTGCGTCGACCGCGACGACAACGACGACGTCGTCGTCGAGCACGTCGTCCAATTCGACGCTGACATCCAGCGATTTCCTGAGCCTGCTCGTCAGTGAGCTCCAGAACCAGAATCCGCTGGATGCGACCTCGACCACCGACCTCGTCAATCAGCTCACCTCCTACGCGAATTTCACCTCCCAGCAGTCGATCAACACCAACCTCAATTCGCTTGCGAGTTCGTTCTCGAGCCTCGTGACGCTGAATTCCGTGAACTACATCGGCCACACCGTCGAGGCGAAGACGGACACATCGACGTTGAGCAATGGCTCGGCGACGTTCGGTTACTCGCTGTCGTCGGCCGCCTCGGATGTTTCGATCAGCGTCAAGGACTCCTCCGGCAACACGGTGTGGACCGGTACCGGTACCCGGAATGCCGGATCGAACAGCTTTACCTGGGACGGCAAGGATTTCAGCGGCAGCCAGCTCTCCGACGGCGGTCAGTACACGATCTCGGTGACCGCGACGAACTCCTCCGGAAATTCGGTCCTGAACTACACGACCGTCACCGGCACGGTAACCGGCATCGACACCTCGACCTCGACACCGTCGTTGACCGTGAACGGCGTTTCGGTCAGCGCCGCCAACATCATCGGCGTCACATCCTGATTTCTTCCGGAGTTTTATCATGAGTCTCAGCGGCGCATTATCCTCGGCGATCTCGGCGCTCAGTGCGCAGAGTCAGTCCCTGTCGATGATCAGCGACAACATCGCCAATTCCGACACGACCGCCTACAAGACGACGTCCGGAATGTTTGACGCGCTCGTCACGGCGTCGAGCAACACGACTTCCTATGCCTCGGGTGGCGTCACCGTCTCGGGCCGCGCCAACATCACCCAGCAAGGCCTGCTGGCTGCGACCTCCAACGCCACCGACGTCGCGATCCAGGGCTCCGGCTTTTTCGTGGTGACCAGCGCCACGTCGGGCGGCACCGTCGCCTACACCCGCAACGGTGCCTTCACGACCGACAATGCCGGCTATCTCCAGAACAACGGCTATTATCTCGAGGGATGGCGCACCGACGCCGACGGCAACGTCGTCGGCAGTGAGTCGGCGAGCAATCTCGAGGCGATCAACACCCAGGTCGCATCGACCAGCGGCAGTGCGACCACCAAGACCACGGTCGCGGCCAATTTGCCGTCGGATGCGGCGACCGGCGATGCCTATACCAGCTCGATGACGGTCTACAATTCGCTCGGTGCCGCGAACTCGATGCAGATCACCTGGACGAAAACCGGAACCAACACCTGGAACGCGAGCTTCGCCAACCCAACCTCGACCTCGGATACCACCACCGCGACGGGCACGGCCTCGGGCTCCATCGACATCACCTTCAACAGCGACGGCTCGCTCGCCAGCACCAGCCCCAGCCCGGCGACCGTCTCGATCACAGGCTGGACCGATGGCGCAGCCAGCAGCACCGTCACCATGGATCTCGGCACCGTCGGCAAGACCGATGGGCTGACCCAATATGCCTCCGGCGAGACCACGCCGTCCGTGAACGTCACCAGCATCGATTCCGACGGCCTGTCCTACGGCAAGCTGTCCAGCATCGCGATCGGCGATGACGGCCTGGTCAACGCCACCTATTCCAACGGCCAGACTATCGCGATCTACAAGATCGCGGTGGCGACCTTCGCCGCTCCCAACGGGCTCTCTGCCTCCAGCGACGGTATCTATTCGGCGACGGTGACGTCGGGCAATGCCGCGTTGCAGGGATCCGGCGAGAACGGCGCGGGCACGATCTTCGGCAGCGAGCTGGAGTCCTCGACCACCGACACCAGCAGCCAGTTCTCCAGCATGATCTCGGCGCAACAGGCCTATTCGGCGGCGTCCCAGGTCATCTCCACTGTCAACAAGATGTACGACACGCTGATCTCGGCGATGAGGTGAGCCATGCGGAGCGAAGAAGCCAGGGAGGCCGGAGAAGTGCTGTTGCGCCGGTTGCGCCGGCTGGTGACGCGAGCCGAGACCGTCAAGGGGGGCGACCGCAAGCAGCTGCTTGCGCTGATCGACGACGTCGAAGCGACCCGGCGCGGCCTGTTGGAACAGCGTGGCGAAGTCGAGGACGAGATCAGGCAGGCCACCGTCAGAACAAACGCGATCGGCGCCTACTTGCGCAATGCGCAGTCCGGCCGCGGCAAACGGCATAATTAGAAGAAGGCGATGATCATGACTGTAGCTCAAGCCAAGAGCCAAGCCACCAGGACGAGCAGCGCGAACGGCGACGTTCGGATCAAGTCTCTGATCACGCTGATCGACACGTTGACCGCGCTTGTCGCTGAGGAGAATGTGGAGCTCGCCAAGGGCCTGCCGGCCTCGCGTCTGAAGCAGGTCGACGAGAAGAACCGCCTGGCCGAGGTGTTCGAACGGACCGTTGCCGAATGCGCCGCGGGCACAACCAGCCTGCATGTCCCGGATCGTATCCTGCGCGAGCAACTCTTGGAGCGGATCCTGAAGCTGCGCGCGGCGATGGACGAAAATCTGGTGCGGCTGCGCGCGGCGATCGAGGCCAGCAATCGCCGGATCGAGGCCGTCATGCAGGCGATCCGCGAGCAGATCGCGGCGGTGTCGCCCTATGGCGCCTCCGGCCGGATTGCGACGCGTTCCGTCTCCAGCGGCACCAGCCGCAGCGCCTGACGAGTCGAGGGTCCCGCCGTGTCACTCAATATCGCACGATCGATCGCCTTCAGCGGGCTGTCGGCGACGTCGGTGCAGATCAGCGTGACGTCGTCGAACATCTCGAATGCCGACACGACGGGCTACACCGCGAAGACCGCGAGCCAGTCGAGCAGTGTCACCAACGGTGTCGGCACCGGCGTCACCGTGAGCGGCATCACCTCGACGGTCGACAAGCTGCTGTTGAAGTCGCTGATCGGAGCGACCTCCGACCTCGGATCGGCCGATACGACCAACACCTATCTGACTTCGCTTGAGAAGCTCTACGGCTCGACCAGCAGCACCAACGGGAGCTCCACGGGAACCTCGCTTGCAAACAGCATCGCCTCGCTGGAATCGGCGCTGTCGTCGCTGGCGAGTACGCCGAGCAGCGCCTCGCTGCAATCCAACGTCGTCAGCGCGCTCGATGACGTCGCGAGCCAGTTGCGGGAGACGTCGAGCGGAATCCAGAAACTCCGCAGCGATGCCGACCAGGACATCTCGTCGTCGATCGACGACGTCAACTCGAACCTGCAAGAGATCGCGGACCTGAACGCCGCGATCAAGCAGACGGCGGCGGTCGGCCAGTCGACCGCAGACCTGGAGGACCAGCGCAATACGGCCCTCCAGGACGTCGCCTCCAGGATGAACATCAGCTACTTCACGGCGTCGAACGGCGACCTCCAGATCTATACGACGTCCGGTCAGGCGCTGGTCGACAGTTCCGCGCACACGATCAGCTACACAACCGCCGCCAGCGTAACGGCGTCGACGACCTATGCCGCCGGCTCCTCGTCGAGCGGCTTCAGTGCGATCGAGGTCAACGGGGTCGACATCACCTCGCAGATCACCGGCGGCGACATCGGCGCGCTGGTGACGCTGCGCGACAAGACCCTGCCCGCGGCGCAGTCCCAGCTCGACCAGCTGGCGCAGCAGCTCGCCTCCGCGATGAACGGCATCTCGAACAGCGCCTCTTCGGTGCCGGCGCCGACGAGCCTGACGGGTACGACCGCTGTCACCAGCAGCACGGCGCTCTCCGCCACCGGCACGGTGCGCATCGCCGCCACCGACCAGAGCGGCAGTCTGGTCTCCTACGGTGATCTCGATCTGTCGTCCTATTCCACGGTCGGCGACCTCGTCACCGCGATCAACGGCATCTCCGGACTGTCCGCATCGGTCGATTCGGACGGCCATCTCTCGATCACCGCTACCGGCTCCGGCAATGGCGTCGCCATCAACGAGATGACGAGCGCAGTGGGGAACTCCGGCGATGGATTTTCGGGCTATTTCGGTCTCAACGATCTGGTGACGGGGACGGGTGCGTCGGACATCGCGGTCAACAGCGAGATCCTGACCGGGACCAGCGAGCTTCAACTCGCGACCCTGGATTCCTCGTCGAGCCTGACGGTCGGCAGCACGGTGCTGTCGTCGGGGTCAACCACGGTCGTCAACGCCTTCTACGACGCTCTGACGGAGTCCCGGACGTTTTCCTCCACTGGCGGGCTCGCCGCTACGACAGGTTCTCTCGCCGACTACGCCTCGACCATCGTGTCGGACGTCGCTAGCAAATCGTCGCAGGCGTCGACGAACTACACCGCCAAGGAGACCGCGCAATCGACTTATGCGGACTCGCTGTCGTCGCAATCCGGCGTCAACCTCGACGAGGAATCGGCGAAGCTCAGCACGCTCCAGAACAAATATTCGGCGGCTTCTGCGCTGATCCAGGCCATCAACTCCATGTATTCGGCGCTGCTCTCCGCCGTGCAGTCGACATAAGAGGGGGAGCGGGCCATGGTGGCGATGCGGGTCGCGACCTTCGCGCAGTCGAACAAGATGATCGCGGACGCGCTGCGCGTGCAGTCGGTCATGGCCGAAAAGCAGACCCAGGAATCGTCGGGCCTGATCTCGACCGACTACGGCGGCTATGGCTCGGACGCGCAGCATGTCGTGAACCTCCAGGTCTCGGTGACGCGCGCGCAATCCTACATCGATGCCGCGACCCTCGCGGACAGCAAGGTCCAGGTGATGTATTCGGCTGTCGGCTCGATGACCGACATTCTCACACAGCTCCGTTCCCAGCTCAGCGCCGCCTCGACCGGAAGCTCGACCGAGACAAACTCGGTGATCAGCTCCGCCCAGCAGATGCTGGAGGAGATGGGCTCGCTCATGAACACGCAATATGACGGCCAATATGTCTTTGGCGGCGGCAAGACGGACACCGCGCCGGTCGACCTCTCGAGCTTTTCGGCGGGAGCGGGGCCCCTCACCACGGCGGACACCAGCTACTACGGGGGAGATGACGAGATAGCTTCGGTGCGTGTCGCAGCCGACCAGACCGTGTCCTATGGCGTCACGGCCGACAATTCGGCGTTCGAGGAGGTGATGCGCGTTCTGAAGTTCGTAGCCAACAGTACCTCACTGTCGTCCTCGGACATCTCCAGCGCGCTCGATCTCGCCAGTACGGCTCTCGACGACACCGCGGCGGTCCAGGCCAAGCTCTCCAACGCGGCATCCTCGATCGAGACGGCGAGCGCCCGCCAAACCGACTACAAGAGCTATGCCGAGACGTTGTCGAGCGACCTCACCAGCGTCGACGTCGCCGCGATTACGGCGCAGCTCTCGACCTACGAGTCGCAACTGACCGCGTCCTATTCGGCGCTCGGCAAGATCCTGAGCATGAACCTGGCGAGCTACCTGAAATAGGCTGGGCTCATTCGGTTGCGATGCGGTCCATGGCCATGGCGCGAAGCCGCGCGCGCTGGATCTTGACGCCATTGGCGCTGTCCGTGATCGGGAACGCGTCGACGACGTAGATGCGCGCCGGTACCTTGTAGCCGGCGAGCCGCTCGCGCAGCCGCGCAGTCAGCGCCTCCCGCTCCAGCTGCCCTTGGTGCGCAATTACGAAGGCGACGCAGCGCGCCTGGCCCTTCAGATCGACCGCGACGACCTGGGCGTCAGCGACGCCGCTGCAGGATTTGAGCTCGTCCTCGATCTCGCCCGGCGCAACCAGGAAGCCGCCGAGCCGCATCGCATCGCCCGCCCGGGTCTCGTAGACGAAGGCGCCGTCGCCGCGCAGCCGGCCGATGTCTCCGGTGCGGAAGAAGCCGTCGGCGGTGATGGCCTCGCGCGTGGCTTCAGGGTTGTTGAAATAGCCGAGGAAGCGCGACGGCGCACTGATCTCGATCTCGCCGGAGACGCCGTGCGCGGCCAGCTCGCCGGTCTCCATGTCGCGTACGCGCACCTTTGCATCGGCTGACATCGGCCAGCCGCCGCCATCGATCCGGTCCGCGAAGGCGTCGTCGGGGCGGGCGATCGAGAACAGCGCCTGCACCTCGCTCGAACCGTAGAGGCCGTAGAGCGGCAAGCCTCGCGCCTCGGACGCCGCCGCCAGTTCGCGCCAGCCGGGCTGAAACGCGGCGTAGCCGCAGATTTCGAGATGCGGGAACGGGCGCGGCGCATCGGTGAGCGCGAGGATGCGTCGGAACATCTCGTCCGAGCCGAACGAGTGCGTGATCTTGTGCTTGCTGAGGATTTGGAGTGCCGGCGCGGCTTCGAAGGCATCGAGCACATGCACGGTCGCGCCGGCTGCGATGAAGCCGAGCAGGCTGGTCATCCCGAACGTGCCGCAGAACGGCAGCATCGCCAGCAGCGAATGGCGCTGCGGATCGAGCTTGAGTGCTTTGGCGACGGAGGCGGCGTGCATGGCCAGCGTCCGCTGCGAGTGTGCGACGAGTTTTGGTCCCTTGGTCGTGCCTGACGTGGTGTAGAGCAGCACCGGCAGGTCGACATCGTTCTGCGCAAACGGAGCAGGCGGATAAGTCTCGAAGGCGTCGAAGCGGATGCACGGCCATTGCGCGGGGATCGCATCCGCGCCGACCACCGCGAGCCCTTGCAGCGCGGGCACCGCGTCCCTGGCAATATCGGCGAGAATGGCGGCAAAATCGATCGAGCGGAACGCGGCCTCGACCACCATCAGCCTGGCGCCGGAGACTTTGAGCAGATGCGCAACCTCCGCGCTGCGGTAGCGGGTGTTGACGGCGGCAACGACTGCACCGAGGCGCGCGGCCGCGAACAGCAGCGCGATCCATTCGACCCGGTTGACCAGCCAGACCGCGACGACGTCGCCCCGGCCGACGCCCTGGGCCGCAAGCCAGGCCGCCGTCTGCTCGACCTTGGCAGAGAACTCCGCGCGCGAGACGGGCACGCCGTCGAAGACGAAGGCGGGATCGGCGGCGGTCTCGGTGGCGATCAGCGATTGCAGCGAAAATTCATTGGCGCTCATGCCAACCGGAGTAACCCGATCGCACAAACCTGTCTACTTGGTGCCGAACATCCGGTCGCCGGCATCGCCCAGGCCCGGCACGATGTAGCCGTGGTCGTTGAGCCGCTCGTCGATCGCGGCGGTCCAGACCGGCACGTCGGGATGCTCGCTCTGGAACTGGGCGATGCCTTCGGGCGCGGCGAGCAGGCAGACGAAGCGGATATCGCGGGCGCCGCGCGCCTTGAGCAGGGAGGCCCCGGCGCAGGCCGAGTTGCCGGTCGCCAGCATCGGGTCCATCAGGATCACGGTGCGGTCGGACAGATCCTGTGGTGCCTTGAAGTAATATTCCACGGCCTGCAATGTGTCGGGGTCGCGATAGAGCCCGATATGGGCGATGCGCGCCGACGGCATCAGCGCCAGCATGCCGTCGAGGAAGCCGACGCCGGCGCGCAGGACCGGCGCCAGCGTGAGCTTCTTGCCGGCGATCTTAGGGGCCTGCATCGGCGCGATCGGCGTCTCGATCTCGACCAGCTCCAGCGGCAGGTCGCGCGTCACCTCGTAGCCCAGCAGCATCCCGATCTCGTTCAGGATCTCGCGAAAGCTCTTGGTCGAGCGGTCCTTCTCCCGCATCAGGGAAAGCTTGTGCTGGACCAGGGGGTGGGCGACGACGTTGACGCTGCTCATTCTCATGAAACCGATCTACACGGTTCCGCGAAATTGCGCCAGATCGGCCGGATTGTTTCCGAGGGAGATCAGTGACCTCAAGTCGGCATCGCGACCGCCTCGCGGGCCCGGCTGCTCGCCTCGTAGGCAGCCATGGTCAGCTCCCGCTCGATCGCTGCGCGCATGGCATCGATGGCGGGCTGGCGCAGGCGTCTCTTTGCGGTGGCATGTGACGGCTTGTGAATGGCGCGCAAGCCCGCGATGATTTCGTCGAGGCTGCCTTCGATCGCTTCCGGCGCGACCAGATGGTCGAGAAAGCCGGCGGTCAGTGCCTGCTCGGGCTCGTACATCTCGCCCAGCGTCGCAGTACGGCTGAGCCAGGCCGGGTGCACCCGGCTGCGCGCGAGCTCGATGGCGAAGCTCGGCGGCGCGATTCCGATCGCGACCTCGTTCAGTCCCATGCGATGCGGACCGCGCGCCCCCAGCCTGACGTCACAGGCGAGCAGCAGGAACGTCCCCATCGGATAGGCATGCCCCTCCATCACGCCGATGGTCGGATGCGGAAACGACATCAGCCGCAATGCAAGTTGAGCGCCGGCGCGCACCATGTCGAGGCTCTTGGCGGCATCGCCCGAGGCGAACACCTTCAGATCGAAGCCGGCGGAAAAGATGCCCGGCCGTGCCGAGCGCAGCACCACGATCTCGGCCTCGGTTTCGGCGCGGTCGAAGGCCGCGCCGATTGCGCCCAGCAGGGCTGTCGACATCACATTGACCTTGCCGTCGTCGAGCACGATCCGTGCGACGCCGTCCCTCAGCTCGTAAGCCACGCCATTGGGCATCTTGCCCTCCCTTCCGTTGTCGTGGCTTGACTGTCGGAGGCCGATGTAGACCAATCAATATAATTTTTGGCCAGAGGAGAGCGCCATGCCGGCCGTGCCGAAACACCGCCAACCCATCATCAACGCCGCGGTGACGCTGTTCCGGCGGCAGGGATTTGCCCGCACCGGCCTGAACGACATCGTGGATGTCAGTGGCGCGCCCAAGGGCTCGCTCTACCATTACTTTCCGGACGGAAAGTCCTCGATCGCGGTGGCCGCGGTCGAAGAGGCCGGCCGCCGCGTCGCGGAAACGGTGGCAAAGCTCGCGGAGGACTGCAGCTCGGCCGGCGATCTGCTGCGCGCCCATGCAAGGCTGCTGGCGGGGTGGATGCAGGCCTCCGGCTTTCGCAACGGCTGCCCGATCACGACCGTGCTGCTGGAACTGGCTCCGCGCGAGCGCGCGGTGTCCGAGGCCGGCCGCAGGGCCTATGCGGCGCGAATATCGATCCTCCGTGAGAAGCTGATCGCTGATGGGTTTGCGCGCCCGCGGGCGGACGCGCTTGCCGTGCTCTGTACCTCCGCGCTGCAGGGAGCGCTGATCCAGGCCCGCGTCGAGCGCAGTCGCAGGCCGATCGAGGTCACGGCGACGGAACTGGCGCGGCTGATCGAGGCGGAAACAGAGAAGCGTTAAACCCCGAGCCCGCGTGCGAGGAGCGTGATCACGAGCGTCAGGATCGCGCCCCAGATCAGGCTCAGCGTCATGACAAGGATCGTCGTAGTCACCGCCTGCTCCAGATTTCCCTTGAGAAGCTGCATGCTATTTGTCCGAGGTGGCGGTGATGCGCATGCCGAGCAGCAATGCGGTCATCAATGCCACCAGGATGGCAATCTTGAGCTCGATCATGGCCGCCCTCTTGTGGTCATGCGTGCAAGGAGCCGCCTCGTTCCCTCCGCCAGCACGATCAGCGGATTGCCGCGGTTCTCGATGTCGAGCTCGAACGTCTCGGTGGGGAACACCAGTGCGCATCGCTCCGGCTTGCTCTGGCGGTTGGCGAAATCGATCGCAGAGCTCTTGAACAGGAACAGACCGCCGATGCTGCCATTGGCTTCGCGCGCGATCCAGAGGCCGGCGCGGTTGCGCCCGATGAAAAAGGCGGGAATGGCAGCGCTGACGACATCCGGGTCGATCGGCCCAAGCGTCTGCGCCTGCTGGGCCTCAGGCCGGCGACGCCCTGCCTGCAGGGCGAGCGCGGCCATGGCGGCGTCTTCACACATCTGCAAGGTCATGATGGTCTCCCATGCCCTCAGGCGTGGAGGTGCCAGACATAAATGGCGGTCTTCAGTGCGATCAGCGCGGTGAGCACGCTGCCCATCGAGAGCAAGGCCAGCGCCTGAAGCCCGAAGCGCTTGAGCTGGGCCTTGCGCGCCGCCGAAAATCGCGCCGGGCGCTCGGCTGCGTCGAAAGGTCGGTCAAAGCCATGTGTCAAGATCGACATTTTGGAGGTCCTCGTCAGCGGCGCGGCAAGACAGCCGCTCCAATCTGCCACTTATGATGTCCATCGTTGCGTGGGATTGCGAGATGGGCGCCGCGGTGCCCGTATAGGAATGTCATAATGATGCGGAGCGTCGTGCCGGCAGCCCTTTGAAGAGATCAGGGCGCCGCTTCGGCTGGGCCTGGGACGGCGCGGGATCGGGATGCGTCATCCCGATCGCTGCGGCAAAGGCCAGCCTCAGCCGCGGTTCCCCGATCTGCTTGCAGAAGCAGTCGAGGATCGCATCCGCGTCTTGAAGCTGCCCGCTGATGGCCGCGCAGAGTTGCGAGCTGGTCCGCCGGAAGAAGTGGAGCGAGCCATCGGGGTCACGCCGGCCACTGGGACGATCGAGCTCCGCCGCGAGCGCCGCGACATTGAGCCTGTCGGACTCATCCAACGTCACGGCAAAGCGCAGCAGCGCCAGCTGCCAGGCGCGGAGCAGCCTGTGAGATTCCTTGACTGATTGCAGCATGAGATACCCGGACACTCCGCGACGCGTCAGGCGCCGACGCTGTCGATCAGCTCCTCGTCGGCGATCGCAGCGAACGCCCGTACCACCTCCCTCTGCGCGGCTGCGTCCAACGGTACGATCGGCAGCCTCGTGCCGTGCGACATCAAGCCAAGCACGCTCAATGCGTATTTGAGCGCGGCTGGGCTCTCCTTGGCGAGGCACGCGATCAGCGGGATCAGGCGCTTGTGCAGGTAGCGCGCCGATTGCAGTCGACCCTGCCTGACCTGGGAGAAGATCGTACGGCACAGATCCGGAGCGATGTTGGCGACCTCCGAGATTGCCCCGTCGCCGCCGCTGGCGATGAAGCCGAACGCCGTGGTGTCGTCGCCGGATAGAAAGCGAAAGCCGGCCGGCAGGTGCCGACTCATACGCATCGGACGGGTGATATCGCCGCTGCCGTCGCGCAGGCCGACGAACTGGCGGGACTCCACGAGGCGCAGAAGCGTCTCGTCGGCGAGCGGGCGCAGCGTGCGAGAGGGAATGTCGTGCAGGATCACGGGCAAGTCGATCGAGCCCGCGATCGCCCGAAAATGCGCGAGCATCCCCTCCTGCATCGGCTTGTTGTAGGCGGGAACCGCCGCCATCACGGCGTCGGCGCCGGCTGCCTCTGCCCGCCGCGCGAGCTCGATGGCATGGCTGGTTGCGTTCGTGACCGCGCCGGCGATGACCCGCACGCGTCCGCGAGCGACATCGACCGCGGTGCGGATGATCAGCTCCTGCTCGGCCGGCGAGAGCGTCGGCGCTTCGCCGGCGGTCTCGCAGACCACGAGCGCGGGAACGCCCGCCGCGACCTGGCGCTCGCAGAGGGCGGCGAACGCCTTGAGGTCGATCGCATCCGCCGCATCGAACGGCGTCGGCATGTCCGGGATGAAGCCGGTGAACCAGGCTGAGGGTGGAGTGAACATGGCTGTTCGCCTGTATGCGCCGGCTCAGGCGGCGCGGCGTACGCTGTTGCTGCTGGGGCTCTTGCCCATGTCGAGCTCGATCTCGCGCGGCAGCTCGACGATGGTTTCAGGGTGCTGCCCGTTTTCGAACAGCGCATATTTGACGGCATGGGCGCGGCTGACGAACAGGCCGCCATAGAGGCCGTTCTGTTCCTGGGCGACCCATTGGCCCCTGCGGTTGCGGCCGATGAAGACGATGGTCGAGGGCGAGCTGCACGAGGGAGGTTCGACGAGTTTCACGGACGTATTCCTTCCGATTGACAGAGGTGGCGGGCGCATGTCCCGCAACCGTCCGATCAATATCGTTTCAGGCAGATATGATTTCGAGTGAGGCTGCGCGGCGATCTCATAAGCGCGTCATAAAGGCCGGCGATCAGGTCAGCTCGTCGACGACATGAACCAGTGCGAACAGCGCGCCGAACGCGGCGCATTCGTCCCAATGGTTGAGGACGGCGCCGAACGGCGGTTCGCGCCTGAGAAGGGCGACAGCCGCACACAGGATGATCGACATCCAGAGCAGCGCCTTGAGGCTTCGTCCGAAGCCGATGCTGCCGAACGCGGCAAAGGCAGAGAGAAGCACAATGCGGACGGCAAAGCGTGCGATCACCCTTGACGGGCTCAGGGCCGGCGACATGTCCGAAGATTGCGGCAAGGCACAAACCCGTCTGGAACTAGCGGAAATTCTCGCAGCCGACGGGCTCGTAGAACGAGTCCGGGGCAGGACGCACCGTGGGGACGCTCGGCCGCGACGCCTCCACGGCCAAGGCCTGAACTTCGACGAAAGCGGACAGCAGGGCGAGTGCCAGGTCGGCGTGGCGGGCTTCGACAGCGGCGTCCAGCCAGTCCGGCAATTCGCGTTCGCGCGAGAGCGCGCAGTGCCACTCACCCTCGTCATAGACGATGCGGCGGACCTGCCACATCGGCAGCTCGAGCTCGATCAGCGCCAGCGCGGCCTCGGCCCAGGCCTCGGCATCGACCAGTCGCATGACGCGCACGGTGCGTCCGCTCTGTCCGAGCGAAGGGAAGCGCCGGCAGGCGTTGTCGATGATGTCGAGCATCAACGGCTTGGTCATCGCCGGTGCGGCACGAAGCTGCGGGCTGAGAGAAGGCGGGGAAATGCGTCGGAGAGCGGCGGTCATGTCAGGCCTCCTGGATTTGGCGTCGGTCAGTCGGCCGGCCTCTCCAAGATGGCTGGAAGGGCATTTGAAAGCGAGGTGAGGAGAGGGCGGGAGATATAGGGATTTCATAAACGCACGGACGCTGCCGGATATGACGCGATGCAAGCGCCCGTATTCGACAGCAGTTTTTGCGAAGCGGGCGGCAGCCTCCGGAATCAGGGCGTTCTTGGAAGACCACGGCGACGGTCCGCCGTAACAATCGCAGACGAAGGTGATGCCGGATCAGCATCGCTGAGGTGCATGTTCGGACCAATCTCTCGGACCCAGCATCTGGAGTGCCTTGCCGGTGCCACTCGGCCGCCTCGAACCCGGGGCCGGTCTTTATGGGATTCCTATAAAGTCGCCATAGGGCTCATCTCGAAAACCTATGCGCGCGATGGCACTTCAACGCGGTGAAAGTTCCGGCCGATCGCCGGAGACATGCATTGCATTGCCGCGCAGCGATTGGCCGGGAACCAGAGGCAGTTGTGCCGGATATCGTCGCGCAACGAGGAGAACCCGATGATGGACATTCTGATGCTGGCGCTGGGCTTCGGCTTCTTCGCGCTTGCGATCGGCTACACCTACGCCTGCGAACGGCTGTGAGGGACGGATCATGATCTTCGATTATTCGCTCGCCGGTGCCGTGTCGCTTGGCCTGCTGATTTACCTCACCTACGCCCTGCTGCGGCCCGAGCGGTTCTGATCCGTGCTGCTGCTTCTCGAATTGCTGCTGGCCGACGCCGCGCTCGTCGCCTGCCTGCTTGCGTTGCTGCTGCCGCTCCTGCGGCGGACACAAAGTCTGAAGGGTTAATGCCATGACTATGATCGGTTGGCTCCAGATCATTCTCTTCTGCGCGATCATCGCCGCGCTGACCAAGCCGCTCGGCTGGTATATGACGCGCGTCTTCAACGGCGAGCGGACGTTCCTGTCGCCGGTGCTGCGCCCGATCGAGGCGGGCATCTACTGGTTCTCCGGCGTCGACGAGAAGCGCGAGCAGCATTGGGTGACCTACACGGTCGCAATGCTGCTGTTTCACGTCGGTGGCTTCCTCATCATCTACGGCGTGATGCGTCTCCAGGCCGTGCTGCCCTTCAATCCGGCAGGCCAGGGAGCAGTCGCGGAGGACCTCTCCTTCAACACAGCGATCTCCTTCATCACCAACACCAACTGGCAGAACTACGGCGGCGAGAGCACGATCTCCTATCTCGTGCAGATGGTCGGCCTGACGCACCAGAACTTCCTGTCGGCGGCAACCGGCATCGCGCTCGCGGTGGCGCTGATCCGCGGCTTCTCGCGCGCCTCGATGCGCACCGTCGGAAATTTCTGGGTCGACGTCACCCGCACCACGCTTTACGTGCTGCTGCCGATCTGCGTCGTCTACGCGCTGTTCCTGATTTCACAGGGCATGCCGCAGACGCTTGGCGACTACGTCGAGGCGACGACGCTCGAGGGCGCCAAGCAGACCATCGCGGTCGGACCGGTCGCCTCCCAGGTCGCGATCAAGATGCTCGGCACCAATGGCGGCGGCTTCTTCAACGCCAACGCCGCGCATCCCTTCGAGAACCCGACGGCGCTGTCTAACTTCGTGCAGATGCTGTCGATCTTCCTGATCGGCGCGGCCATGACCAACGTATTCGGCCGCATGGTCGGCAACCAGCGCCAGGGCTGGGCGATCCTGGCCGTGATGGGCGTGCTGTTCGTCGCCGGCGTCACCATCACATATTGGGCGGAAGCCAACGGCACCGCGACAATGCACGCGCTCGGCCTCACCGGCGGCAACATGGAGGGCAAGGAGGTCCGCTTCGGCATCGTCGCGTCCTCGCTGTTCGCCGTGGTCACGACGGCCGCCTCGTGCGGCGCGGTCAACGCGATGCATGACAGCTTCACCGCGCTCGGCGGCATGATTCCGCTGATCAACATGCAGCTCGGCGAAATCATCATCGGCGGCGTCGGCGCCGGCCTCTATGGCATGCTGCTGTTCGTCGTGCTCGCGATCTTCGTCGCAGGCCTGATGGTCGGCCGCACGCCGGAATATGTCGGCAAGAAGATCGAGGCGCGCGAGGTCAAGATGGCGATGCTCGCGATCCTGGTGCTGCCGCTGATGTATCTCGGCTGGACCGCGGTCGGCGTGGTCTATCCGGCGGCGGTGGCATCGATGGCGAATGCCGGGCCGCATGGCTTCACCGAGGTGCTCTACGCCTTCACCTCGGCGACCGGCAACAATGGCTCGGCCTTCGCGGGCCTCACCGGCAACACGCTCTTCTACAACCTCACGCTCGCCAGCGCGATGTTCGTCGGCCGCTTCTTCATGATCATCCCGGCGATGGCGATCGCTGGCTCGCTGGCGGCCAAGAAATCGATCCCTCCGTCGGCGGGCACGTTCCCGACCACCGGCGGGCTGTTCGTCGGCCTCGTCGTCGGCGTGATCCTGATCATCGGCGGTCTCACCTTCTTCCCGGCGCTCGCGCTCGGTCCCATCGTCGAGCACCTCGCGATGAACGCCGGCAACGTCTTCTGATCGAGCTCTTTCGGAGTTACGTCCATGGAATCTGTCCTTAAAACCAACAAGCGCACGCCGGTTTCGGCGATGCTGGATCCGAAGATCGTGGTCCCCGCGATCGGCGCGTCCTTCACCAAGCTCGATCCGCGGCTGATGATCAAGAACCCCGTGATGTTCGTGGTCGAGATCGTGGCTGCGCTCACCACCGTGATCTTCCTGCGCGATCTCGTCACCGGCGGTGAGAACCTCGGCTTTACCTTCCAGATCATCATCTGGCTGTGGTTTACCGTCCTGTTCGCCAATTTCGCCGAAGCGGTCGCCGAGGGCCGTGGCAAGGCGCAGGCGGAATCGCTACGCAAGACCCGCACTGAGAGTCAGGCCAAGCTGCTGACCGGTGCGGGCCAGCCCTTCAAGCTGGTGCCGGGCACAAGCCTGAAGGTCGGCGACATCGTGTTGGTCGAGGCCGGCGATACCATCCCCTCCGATGGCGAAGTGATCGAGGGCGTCGCCTCGGTCAACGAGGCCGCCATCACCGGCGAATCCGCTCCCGTCATTCGCGAGTCCGGCGGCGACCGTTCGGCCGTGACCGGCGGCACCCAGGTGCTGTCCGACTGGATCCGCGTTCGTATCACGGCGGCGCAGGGCTCGACCTTCATCGACCGCATGATCAAGCTGGTCGAGGGCGCCGAGCGTGCGAAGACGCCGAACGAGATCGCGCTCAACATCCTGCTGGCCGGCCTCACCATCATCTTCGTGTTCGCCACCGTCACGATTCCGAGCTATGCCGCCTATGCCGGCGGCTCGATCTCGGTGATCGTGCTGGTCGCTCTGTTCGTGACGCTGATTCCGACCACGATCGGCGCGCTGCTCTCTGCCATCGGCATCGCCGGCATGGACCGCCTGGTGCGCTTCAACGTGCTGGCGATGTCCGGCCGCGCGGTTGAAGCCGCCGGCGACGTCGATACGCTGTTGCTGGACAAGACCGGCACCATCACCCTCGGCAACCGGCAAGCAACCGCGTTCCGTCCCGTGCGCGGTGTCACCGAGCAGGAGCTGGGGGATGCCGCCCAGCTTGCCTCGCTCGCCGACGAGACGCCGGAGGGCCGCTCGATCGTCGTGCTGGCGAAGGAGAAGTATGGCATCCGCGGCCGCGACATGGCCGAGCTTGGCGCCACCTTCATCCCGTTCACGGCGCAAACCCGCATGAGCGGCGTCGATGCCGGCGGCTCGTCAGTGCGCAAGGGCGCGGTCGATGCCATGCTCAGCTATATCGGTGGTGGTGCGACGCTGGCGGTTGCCTCCGGCAACACCGCCCGTGCCCTCCACTCCACGGCGCTTTCCGACGTCGGCCGCGAGGTGCAGACCATCGCCGACGAGATCGCCAAGGCGGGCGGGACGCCGCTTGCGGTCGCGAAGGACGGCAAGCTGCTCGGCGTCATCCAGCTCAAGGACATCGTCAAGGGCGGGATTCGCGAGCGCTTCGCTGAGCTGCGCCGCATGGGCATCCGCACCGTCATGATCACCGGCGACAACCCGATGACGGCAGCCGCGATCGCGGCGGAGGCCGGCGTGGATGATTTCCTGGCGCAGGCAACGCCCGAGGACAAGCTCAAGCTGATTCGCGACGAGCAAGCCAAGGGCAAGCTTGTGGCGATGTGCGGCGACGGCACCAACGACGCGCCGGCGCTCGCGCAGGCCGACGTCGGCGTCGCCATGAACACCGGCACCCAGGCCGCCCGCGAGGCCGGCAACATGGTCGACCTCGATTCCAATCCGACCAAGCTGATCGAGGTGGTCGAGATCGGCAAGCAGCTCCTGATGACGCGCGGCGCGCTGACGACCTTCTCGATCGCCAACGACGTCGCAAAGTACTTTGCGATCATCCCCGCAATGTTCCTGGCGTTCTACCCCCAGCTCAACGTGCTCAACGTCATGAACCTGTCGAGCCCGCAGAGCGCCATCCTGTCGGCGATCATCTTCAACGCGCTGATTATCATCGGGCTGATTCCGTTGGCGCTGAAGGGCGTTGCCTACCGAGCTGTCGGTGCCGGTGCATTGCTGCGCCGTAACCTGCTCATCTACGGCCTCGGCGGCATCGTCATTCCCTTCATCGGCATCAAGGTGATCGACCTCGTCGTCGTCGCCTTGCACCTGGCCTAACCCCGTCATTGCGAGGAGCCCGCGACAGAATTGCGAAGCAATTTTGCGCTGGCGAAGCAGTCCAGACTGCCTCCGCGGAAAGACCCTGGATTGCTTCGTTTCGCTCGCAATGACGAAAGACATAGGAGATCTAGAATGCTTAGAGAAATCCGCCCCGCCATCGTTCTGTTGCTGGTGCTCACCGCCATCACGGGACTGGCCTATCCGCTCGCGATGACCGGGATCGCCGGCGCGATCTTCCCCGCACAGGCGAGCGGAAGCCTGATCGAGAAGGACGGCAAGGTGATCGGCTCCGCCCTGATCGGTCAGGAGTTCAAGGACGACAAATATTTCCACGGCAGGCTTTCGGCGACGCTGGCGCCGGACCCGAATGATTCGACCAAAACGGTGTCGGCGCCCTACAACGCTGCCAATTCGGGCGGCTCCAATCTCGGTCCGACCAGCAAGGCGCTGGCCGACCGGCTGAAGGAGGACGTGGACAAGCTGAAGGCGGAGAACCCGAACGCCGCCGTCCCGGTCGACCTCGTCACGACCTCGGCCAGCGGCCTCGATCCGGATATCTCGCCGGCAGCCGCCCAATTCCAGGTGCCGCGCGTCGCCAGGGCCCGGAATATGCCGGACGAACAGGTCCGGCAGATCGTGGCCGCGAACACCCAGGGCCGTCTGCTCGGCCTGCTGGGCGAACCACGCGTTAACGTATTGGCCCTGAACCTCGCGCTCGATCGCGCGGCCGCGAAGTAGCGGTCTAGGCTCGCGGTGCCCGGATGATTATATTGGTTTGATGGTCCAGGAGCGCCGCGATCCCCTACAACGTCCGTCGCCCGAGGCGCTGCTGGAAGCCGCGCGCCGGGAGGAAGGGGCAAGCGGCAAGCTGAAGATCTTCGTCGGCGCCGCCCCCGGTGTCGGCAAGACCTACGAGATGCTGCAAAGTGCTCATGCCAAGCGAAAGGCGGGCATCGATGTCGTGGTCGGCTTCGTCGAGACCCACGGCCGGGCCGAGACCGAGGCGCTGGTGCGCGGGCTGGAAGTGATCCCGCGCAAGCGGCTCGATTACCGCGGCCAGATCGTCGAGGAAATGGACCTCGATGCCGTGATCGCGCGCCGGCCGAAAATCGCGCTGGTCGACGAGCTCGCCCACACCAACGCGGCCGGCAGCCGCCATCCGAAGCGCTATCTCGACGTCGAGGAACTGCTCTCCCACGGCATCGACGTCTACACCGCCGTCAACATCCAGCATATCGAGAGCCTGAACGACGTCGTCGCCCAGATCACCCATGTGCGGGTGCGCGAAACCGTGCCGGATTCGGTGTTCGACCGCGCCGACGCGATCGAGCTGATCGACCTCACGCCGGACGATCTGATCCAGCGGTTGAAGGAGGGCAAGGTCTATGTGTCCCGGCAAGCCGAGCGGGCTTTGGAGCATTATTTCTCGCCGGGCAACCTCACTGCGCTACGCGAGCTGGCGTTGCGGCGCACAGCCGAGCGAGTCGACGAGCAGCTCCTCACCCACATGCAGGCGAACGCCATCGCCGGTCCGTGGGCTGTTGGCGAGCGCATCCTCGTCTGCGTCAGCGAAGATCCGCGCGCGGCCAGCCTCGTGCGCTACACCAAGCGGCTTGCCGACCGGCTGCATGCGCCGTTCACCGCGATCTCGATCGAGACGCGGCGCTCGCTCCAGCTTTCGGACCAGGAGCGCGACCGTCTCGCCGATACGCTACGGCTCGCCGAATCGCTCGGCGGAGAGGCGCTGACCATTCCCGCCGTCGGCCGCCGCATCGCCGACGACGTCATCAGTTTCGCACAAGGCAACAACGTCACCCAGATCGTGATCGGGAAGTCGACGCGTTCGCGCTGGTTCGAACTGACGCGCGGTTCGGTCGTGCATGATCTCGTCCGTCGGGCCGGAAATATCAGCGTTCACGTCATCCCCGGCGATGAGCTCGCCGAGCAGTCGTCGTCGAAGCCGACGGTGCAGACCGCCGCGCGGTCGGAGCCGTTCAATGCGCTGCCCTATCTCAAGGCGCTCGGCATCACTGTGCTCGGCCTTGCGGCGGCGGTCGTCATCAAGCCGCGGTTCGGCGTCGAGAATGTCGATTTGGTCTTCCTGACCGCGGTGGTGACGGTCGCGGTGCGCTATGGGTTGTGGCCGTCGCTGCTTGCGAGTCTGGTGTCGTCGCTCGCCTATAATTTCTTCTTCCTGCCGCCGGTCTACACTTTCACCATCACCGATCCGACCAACGTCGCCGCGTTCTTCTTCTTCATGCTGATCGCGATACTGGTGTCGAATCTTGCGGGGCGGGTGCGGATCCAGGCCGACACTGCGATCGGCCGCATCCGCACCACCGAGCAGCTCTATGCGTTCAGCCGCAAGCTTGCGGGCACCGCCACGCTCGACGACGTGCTGTGGGCGACCGCCTATCAGGCCGCGCTGATGTTGAAGGTTCGCGTGGTGCTGCTGCTGCCCGAGGACGGCCTGCTCACGGTCAAATCCGGCTATCCGCCGGAGGATGAGCTCGACCAGGCCGATCTTGCCGCCGCAAACTGGGCCTGGAGCAACGATCGTCCCGCGGGCCGGGGCTCGGACACGTTGCCGGGGGCCAAACGGCTGTTCCTGCCGATGCGCACCGGGCGCGGTCCGATCGGCGTCATCGGCATTGACAACGACCGCACGGGTCCGCTGCTAACGCCGGACCAGCGTCGGCTGCTCGACGCGCTGGTCGACCAGGGCGCGCTTGCGATCGAGCGGGTGTTGCTGGTCGAGGACATGGACCGCGTCAAGCGCACCGTCGAATCCGAGCGGCTCCGTTCGGCGCTGCTGACGTCGATCTCGCATGATCTCAAGACGCCGCTTGCCTCCGTGTTGGGCGCCGCCTCGACCATGCGTGATCTCGCCGGCGCGCTGTCCGATACCGAGAAGCGCGATCTGCTCGCCACCGTCATCGACGAATCCGAGCGGCTCAACCGCTTCATTGCCAATCTGCTCGATATGACAAAGCTCGAATCCGGCGCCATCGTTCCCAACACGGCGCTGCATGATCTCAGCGAGATCGTCGGCAGCGCGCTCCGGCGGGCAGCCAAGATCCTCACCGCCCACAGGGTCGAGCTGGTGCTCGCCGCCGACCTGCCGATGCTCCAGCTCGATGCCGTGCTGTTCGAGCAGGTGCTGTTCAATCTGCTCGACAATGCGGCGAAATATTCGCCGGTTGATACCACGATCGCGATCCGCAGCTGGCGTGAGCGGGACCATGTGGTGCTCCAGGTTGCCGACGAGGGCGGCGGCATTCCACCCGACGAGCTCGAGAGCGTGTTCGACAAGTTCTATCGCGCGCAGAAGGGCGATCATGTTCGGCCCGGCACCGGGCTTGGGCTCGCCATCTCCCGCGGCTTCGTCGAGGCGATGCACGGCACGATCTCGGCCGCCAACCGCAGCGACCGCAACGGCGCCGTTCTCACCATCCGTCTGCCGATCCCGGCACAGACCCGAGCATTGGATACTGCCGCATGAGCGCCGCCCCGATCAAGGTTCTGGTCATCGACGACGAGCCGCCGATCCGCAAGCTGCTGCGGATGGGGCTGACGACGCAGGGCTACGAGATCCTGGAGGCGCCGAGCGGGAAGGTCGCGCTGGAAAAGCTTGCCGAGGGCCCCGCGCTGATCATCCTCGATCTCGGTCTGCCCGACGTTCAGGGCCATGAGCTGTTGCGTACCATACGCGCGCGCAACGAAAGCGTACCGATCGTGGTGCTGTCGAGCCGCGGCGACGAGGCCGGCAAGGTGCAGGCGCTCGATCTCGGCGCCGACGATTATCTGACAAAACCGTTTGGCATGGACGAACTGCTGGCCCGCCTGCGCGCGGCGCTGCGGCACCAGCTTCAGGTGCAGGGCGAACGCCCGGTATTCCGCACCGGCGATCTCTCCGTCGATCTCGTCCGCCGCATCGTCAAGGTCGGCGAGCGCGACATCAAGCTGTCGCCGAAGGAGTACGACCTCCTGCGCGTGCTGGTCCAGCACGCCGGCAAGGTGCTGACCCACCGCTTCCTGCTCAAGGAGCTCTGGGACGAGCTGACAGACGCGCAATATCTGCGCGTCTATGTCCGCCAGCTCCGCCAGAAGATCGAAGCCGATCCGGAGCGGCCGCAATATGTGCTGACCGAAACGGGGATCGGGTATCGGCTGAAGGCGGGGGATTAGGCCCCGCTGTCATTCCGGGGCGCGCGTCAGCGCGAACCCGGAATCCATTTCTCCGACCGTCACGCTTGGCATGATGGATTCCGGGCTCGATGCTTCGCATTGCCCCGGAATGACGTGCTAGCTCGCCTTCCTCTGCCGCGCTGTCGAACGCTGCGTCTTCTTCGCCGCTCGCCGCCCGCCGGTGGCACGGCGCCCATGCGACTTCGCCGCGGTCTTCTTCCCCCCACCTCCCTTCAGGCTCTGCTTCAGCGCATCCATCAGGCTGACGACGTTGCTCGGCTTCTCGCCGCGCTCCGGCAGCTCGATGGTCTTGCCGCTCGCCTTGCGCTTCACCAGCGCCTTCAGCGCGGTCTCGTACTCGTCCTTGAATTTGCCGGGGTCGAAATGCGCGGCTTTGGTCTGCAGGATGTGACCGGCAAGCTCGACCATGTCCCTGGTGATCTTCGGCGTCTTGATGTCGTCGAAAAACTCGCCTTCGTCGCGCAGTTCATAGGGAAAGCGCAGCGTGGTGCCGAGCAGGCCCTTGCCGAGCGGCTCGATCGCCATGACATGCTCGCGGTTGGTGAGCACGATCTTGGCGAGCGCCACGCGCCCCTGGTCCTTCATGGCGTCGCGGATCACGGCAAAGGCGTCGATCGCGGCCTTGCCCTCCGGCGCGATGTAATAGGGGTTGTCGAGATAGCGCTGGTCGATCTCCTCGCTCGGCACGAAGCTTTCGATGTCGATGGTGTGGTTGCTCTCGATCTGCACCGCCTCGAGCTCTTCCGGCTCGATCTCGACATACTTGCCCTTGCGCAGCTCGTAGCCCCGACCCTTCTGGTCGCTCTCGACGACGTCGCCGGTCTCGGAATCAACCATCTGCTGCTTGAGACGGTTGCCGGTCTCGCGGTTGATCATGTGAAACCGTGTCTTGGCGGCCGCCGTGGTCGCAGGATAGAGTACGACCGGGCAACTCACCAGCGACAGCTTCAGCGTTCCCTTCCAATAGGCACGGGGGGCCATTTCATTCTCCAGTGATTTCAAGGCTTTTCAGGAACTCCAACCGGGCTCCGGGGTTTTGGTTCCGGCGCTAACGTCTGCCGTGATAGGCTCGAACGCCGAAGGACATGCGGGACCAATCGTGCTGCGAAAACTCTCCACCTACCGACAGAAGCGGGATTTCGAGAAGACGCCGGAGCCGTCCGGCAAGGCCGCCGTGGCGCCTTCCAGACAACGGCGATTCGTGATCCAGAAACACGATGCGACACGGCTGCACTACGATCTGCGACTGGAGTTCGACGGCGTCTTCAAGTCATGGGCGGTGACGAAGGGGCCCTCGCTCGATCCGCACGACAAGCGGCTGGCGGTGGAGGTCGAGGACCATCCGCTCGACTATGGCGATTTCGAAGGCACGATTCCCGAAGGGCAGTACGGCGGCGGCACGGTCATGCTGTGGGATCGCGGCACCTGGGAATCCGAGGATCCGGAAGCCGGCTTCAGGAAGGGTGATTTGAAGTTCACGCTGCACGGCGAGAAGTTGCACGGAAGCTGGGTGCTGGTTCGGATGCGCAACGACCGCACCGGTGGCAAGCGCACCAACTGGCTCCTGATCAAGCACCGCGACGAATTTGCCAGTGAGAGCGAGGACATTCTCAGCGAGGACAAGTCGGTGGCGTCGGGCCGCGCGATGGCGGAGATCGCCAAGGGGAAGGGCCGCGCGCCAAAGCCGTTCATGCTGGCAAAGGGCGCCACGACCAAGGCCGATGCAGTCTGGCAGTCGAACCGCGCGGAGGAGACCAAAGGGCGTACGGTCAAGGCTGCGCCGCGTACCACGTTGAAATCAGGCAAGGCCGCCAGGAAGAAAAAAGCGACGACTGCGACGAGGGCCAAAGAGGTCTCGGAGATGCCGGACTTCGTCGCGCCGCAGCTCTGCACGTTGGTTGAACGTCCGGCGTCGGGAGATGGCTGGTGCCATGAGATCAAGTTCGACGGGTACCGGGTGCAGCTCCGGATCGAGGATGGCAAGACCACTCTGAGGACGCGCAAGGGGCTCGACTGGACCGACAAGTTTGCCGCGATCGCGAAGGAAGCCGCCTCGTTGCCGGACGCGATGATCGACGGCGAGATCGTCGCGCTCGACCATAAC
The DNA here is from genome assembly GCF_042076515.1 of Bradyrhizobium sp. A5. Lineage (NCBI taxonomy): Bacteria > Pseudomonadati > Pseudomonadota > Alphaproteobacteria > Hyphomicrobiales > Nitrobacteraceae > Bradyrhizobium > Bradyrhizobium sp. A5. The sequence continues at coordinate 1,553,806 of NZ_CP148990.1, forward strand.
GGCGCACCGAATTTTTCCTCGCTTCAGGCCGCGCTGTCGGACGGCAAGACCGAAGAGCTGATCTTCTTCGCTTTCGACCTTCTGTTCGCCGAGGGCGCCGATTGCCGCCGCCTGCCGCTCGGCGAGCGCAAGGAGCGTCTCAAAGCATTGCTGGAGGCGGGCAAGAGAACGGCAAGCCAGATTCGCTATGTCGAGCATTTCGAGAGCGGTGGCGAGGCGGTGCTGCAATCCGCCTGCAAGCTCGAGCTCGAAGGCATCGTCTCGAAGAAACAGGATGCGCCGTATCGCTCCGGCCGTACCGAGAGCTGGACCAAGGCAAAATGCCGCGCCGGACATGAGGTCGTGATCGGCGGCTGGAAGACCACGGCAGGAAAATTTCGCTCGCTGATGGCCGGCGTGCATCGCGGCGATCACCTCGCCTTTGTCGGCATGGTCGGCACCGGCTTTGGCGCCGACAAGGTCAAGCGTATCATGCCGTTCCTGAAGGAGGCCGCGTCGAGCGAGAGCCCGTTCGGCGGCAAGAATGCGCCGAAGAAGACCCGCGACGTGCATTGGCTCAAACCCGAGCTCGTTGCCGAGATCGAGTTCGCCGGCTTCACCGCCGATGGCAACATCCGCCAGGCCGCGTTCAAGGGCCTGCGGCAGGACAAGCCGGCAGAGGAGGTCGAGGCGGAGACGCCCGTCGATACCGCGCTTGCCAGGCCCTCGGCGCGAAAGCCTTTTTCGGCGAAGTCCAGACAACGCAAGGACGCCGGCGTCGCCGAGGTCATGGGCGTCGTGATTTCCAGGCCGGACAAGCAGCTGTGGCCGGACGCCGGTGACGGGGAAGGCGTGACAAAGCTCGATCTCGCCCGCTATTTCGAAGCGGTCGGCGACTGGATGATCGAGCACCTCAAAGGCCGTCCCTGCTCGATCCTGCGCGCGCCGGACGGCATCGGCGGCGAAAAATTCTTCCAGCGCCATGCCATGCAGGGCAGCTCGAACCTGCTCGAACTCGCCAAGGTCTCGGGCGATCGCAAGCCCTATTTGCAGATCGACCGCGTCGAGGGGCTTGCGGCGGTCGCACAGATCGGCGGCCTCGAGCTGCATCCCTGGAATTGCGCGCCGAATGCTTACGACACGCCCGGCCGGCTGGTGTTCGATCTCGATCCAGCGCCGGACGTCGATTTTGCCGGCGTCGTCGACGCGGCCAAACAGATGCGGCAGCGGTTGACCGAGCTGGGGATGGAGAGTTTCTGCAAGACCACCGGCGGCAAGGGGCTGCACGTGGTGGTGCCGTTGCTCCACGGCGTGCGCGACAGGGTCAGCTGGAAGGAAGCCAAGGCTTTCGCGCAAGGTGTCTGCCAGTGGATGGCGGATGACGAGCCCGAGCGCTACCTGCTCAACATGTCCAAGAAGCTGCGCAACGGGAAGATCTTCCTCGACTATCTGCGCAACGATCGGCTGTCGACGGCGGTGGCGCCGCTCTCGCCGCGTGCCCGCGATGGCGCGACGGTCTCGATGCCGGTGACCTGGGCACAAGTGAAGAGCGATCTCGATCCGAAGCGCTATACGGTGCGGACCGTGCCGGGCTTGCTGGCACGCGCGAAGGCGTGGGATGGCTATGACGATGCGGCCGCGTCGATCAAGGCGGCGATGAAGAAGCTAGCAGGGAAAAAGAAGTAGGGTGGGTTAGCCGAAGGCGTAACCCACCACCATCTGTCTCCGCGGGAACTAAAGAGGTGGGTTACGCCCTGCAGATGCGCTTCGCGCGTGTGCAGGTCTAACCCACCCTACGCGTCCGCCGCTAGATCCGTCCGAGCAACAGCAGGATCAGCAGGATGACGATGACCAGTCCGAGACCGCCGCCGCCGTAATAGCCGGTGCCGTAGAACGGGCCGCCGCCGATGCCGCTGAAGCCGCCGAGCAGGGCGATGACCAGGATAATCAGAATGATTGTACCGATAGACATGCGAATCTCCTCCAGCCCCTTTCTCCTGAAAGGGGAACATCTGTCCGTTGTGCCGAGGGCAACTTGCCGCAGGTTTGAAAGTTCCGTTTATGAAACACGACCGCAGGCGCTTGGCGCCTGGAACCTTTGCCTTTGCGGCCGACATAACTAGGTGAGTGTTCAGTCAATACAGGCAGGGATCATGTCAGCACCGCTAGTCGTCTCCATTCCGCATCGCCTTGGCCGCGACGAGGCGATGCGCCGGCTCAAGACCGGGCTCGGCCGCGCTGCCGCGAGCATTCCCGTGATGCAGGTCGAAGAGGAGCGCTGGGCGGGCGACACCATGAATTTTCGCATTCGCGCGATGGGCCAGATCGCGTCCGGTCAGGTCGACGTCGCCGACGACCACGTCAAGGTGCAGGTGGTGTTGCCGTGGCTGCTGCAGCGCTTTGCCGAGATGGCGCAGGCCACCATCCGCAAGCGTGGTCAACTGCTGCTGACCAAGGACGACGGAAAGTAGTCGTCAGGCGCGCTGGCGCTGCCGGGCAGGCCTGACGGCGCTCGCTGCGCGGGCCTCGATGACAACGGCAGGAAATTCGCGGAACGCCTGCGCCAGCGGCAGTTCGTTGCCCGCAAGTCCCCGCGCGGTGTAACCGGTGACGTCGACAGTTGCGTCGAAAACGTCCGGCGCCGGCCATTCCCGGCCCGCTTGCGTGAAAGGCGCGAACTGGCGTCCAACCATGACGATCGCTGCAGTCCGGCCGTGGCGGCGGGCAAAGGCAATGACATGGTCGGCGTGCGCGCCGCGCACTTCCAGAGGCTGGTAGTCGCCCTCGGCGAAGACATCAGGGAGCTCATTGCGCAGCTTGAGCAGGTGTCGCGTCCAGGCCAGCTTGAGCCGGCCGTCCGGCCAACGCTGGATCAAGTCGTGCCAATCCGGGGCGTCCTGCGGCAGCGCTGCGTGCCGCGCGGCGAAGTCCACCGGGCGGCGGTTGTCCGGGTCGACCAGCGACAGGTCCCAGAATTCGGTGCCCTGGTAGAAGTCGGGAACGCCCGGCAATGTCGCCTTGAGGGTGAGCTGGCTCAGCGAGTTCAACGCGCCGAGCAGCGCGACACGGCGCGCCAGCGTTTGGAGCGATTCAAGGAATTCACCTGACAACGCGGGATCGAGGATCTTCGCGATGAAGCTGTTGACGCCGTTCTCATAGGCTTCATGCGGATTGAGCCAGCTCGTCTCTTCCTTGCCCTCGCGCGCAGCTTTGAGCGCATAGGCCTGGATGCGTTCGACGAAACCGGCATCGGCCGGCTCTTCGAGCGGCCAGGCCCCAAGCAGGGTCTGGTAGAGCATGTATTCGAACGTCGCCGACGGTGCGCGCAGCTTGCCGTGCAGCGCCAGGTGCGGCGCATTCAGCATCTTCCAGCGCGAAACCGCGCTTGTCCACTCGCCGGGGATCTCGCTGAGCGCCGCGATCCGCGCGCGGGCGTCCTCGCCGCGCTTGGTGTCGTGGGTCGCGGTCGCCGTCATCCCTTGAGGCCACTCCCTGGCGCGGGCCTGCATGGCCTGATGGAAGGCGGGAATGGAGAGACCGGTGCTCGCGGGATCGCCGCCGACCTCGTTCAACGCGAGCAGCCGGTGGAACTGGTAGAATGCAGTGTCCTCCAGCGACTTCGCCATCATCGGCCCGGTGAACTGCTGCACTTTCAGGGCGAAGCGGCGCACGCGCGGCGCACTGTGCGGGGGGCGGCCGGGCTTGAGCAGGTCCATGGTCAGGGCGTCGCGCAGGAAGTCGAAAATGCCCTCGTCGGCCGCGAACCATTCCGCGCGGGCCCGCTCGATGGTGTCGTCGATCAGCTTGCGATCGAGGGCGGTCGGGTCGCTGTGCGTCAGGTAGGTGCGGTAGACCGGGAAATGCAGCACATAGAGCTCGAGCGCCTGCCGCAGGCTGTCGGCGGAGAAGTCTCGGGTCGAATAGTGCCCGTTGGCGATGCGCGCAAGCAGGCGCGTCAGCACGGTGAATTCGCTGGTCAGCAATGTCTCCAGCACGCGGCGCCTGGCGTCCTTCACATAGGGCGCGAGCCGTGGCGGACGGTTGCTGACCTGCCGCCAGGTCTCGTCCAGCGCCTCCAGCCCCTTGGCGTCGACCAGGACCTGGGTGATGTCGTTCATCCACTCGTAGCCGGTGGTGCCTTGCACGCCGGCGAAGTGCGGCAGGCGCTCGTGCTCGCACAGGATTTTTTCGATCACCGTGTAGAACGGCTTGGTGTTGCCCTGCGCATCGCGCACCAGACGGCGCAGCCGCTGGCAATATTGCGCGGGATCGCGCAGGCCGTCGATGTGGTCGAGACGAATGCCCTGCAGCCTGCCGTCGGCGACGAGCTGCTTCACCAGCCGGTGCGTCGCGGCGAACGTGCTTGCGTCCTCGACGCGCAGGCCCGCAAGACCGTTGACGTCGAAGAAGCGGCGATAGTTGATGTCGCTGGAGGCGAGCCGCCAGTGCCCGAGCTTGTAGTGCTGGCGCTCCAGTAGATGATGCAGCGTCAAGGTCTGTGCCGGGCGATCCTTGGCCGCGCGATAGGCGGCGAGGCCCCGTGCGATGATGTCGGCGCTGCCTGCGATCTCCTTCAGCTCGGCCTTGAAGCCGGGCGCCTCCTTGCGGTTGGGCCGGCGCAGCCCCGTGTAGCGCGCCGCGAGCGACAGCATGTGCTTGCCGGCTTCCGTTTCGGCGGCGTCCGCTTCCTTCACGATCATCCGCAGCAATTCGCCATAGCGCTCCGGCGCGATCGGCAGGCGATGCTCGAAATACCAGGCGGAAAAGCTGCCTTCGCCGGAATCGTAACGTAGCTCGATGTCGCCGCGCTCCAGCGCCTCGCCATAGGATGCGCCGAGGATCGGCAGCAGCACGCCGCCGCGGGCGCGGTAGGGCAGCAGATCCCAGTCGATGTCGAAGGAGACCGCGTGCGGCGAGGCTTGGCCCCATTCCAGCACGTCGAGCCACCAGGGATTGTCGGCAAAGTGCACGCCGACATGGTTCGGCACGAAATCGATGATGAGGCCGAGATCGTACTGCCTCAGCGCGTCGCTCAGCCGCGCGAAGCCAGCCTCGCCGCCGAGCTCGGGATTGAGCTGGCTGTGATCGACGGTATCGTAGCCATGCGTCGAACCCTTGCGGGCCTTCATCACCGGCGAGGTGTAGAGATGCGTGATCCCGAGCGCTTTCAGATAGGGCACCACCGCGGCCGCCTTGTCGAAGTCGAAATCCGCGGTGAGCTGAAGCCGGTAGGTCGCAAGAGGAATGGCAGAAGGCATGCTAGCCTCCGAGATGCCAGAGCACCGACCACGGCGGAAGCCGGTCGCCGCTCGCGTCGCCCCAGATCGGTGTGCCTGCGTCGCTGCTCGAATGCGTGATCTCGCTGTCCGACAGATTGGCGACGAGGCGCAGCGTCGCGCCGTCCGCCATACGCCAATGCGCGGTCAACAGGCCGTTGTCCGCCGCCGCGGCGTCGCCGAAGGTGGCGCCTCTCAGCCGCGGTGCGATCTCCTTGCGGCGAAGTGCCAGCAGGTTACGCACCAGCGCGAGTCGCGCATCCTGCTCCGGGGTACGGCCGGCCCAGTCGAGCACGGCCGATTGCGGCGTCGCGGGGGCGAGCGGGTCGGGGACCTCGTCGCCGTATTTCTCATAGGCCCAGTCATATTCCTGCCTGCGCCCCTTGCGCACGGCATCGGCAAGGCCGCCCTGGAAATCGCAGAAGAACGGGAACGGCGCTTTGGAGCCCCACTCCTCGCCCTGAAACAGCATCGGCACCATCGGCGCAAGCAGCGTCACCGCGAGCGCCGCCTCGATCTGCCGCGGCGATGCCAGGCTTTCGAGCCGGTCGCCGAGCGGGCGGTTGCCGATCTGGTCGTGGTTTTGCAGGAAGTTGACGAAGGTCGCCGGAGGCAGCTCGCCGCTCGCCTCACCGCGCGGCTTTTTGCCCCAGAATTCCGAGATCTCGCCCTGATAGACGAAGCCTGACGCCAGCGCGCGGGCAAGGTCCATGCGCGGCGTCTGGTAGTCGGCGTAATAGCCGGCGAGCTCGCCGGTCAGCATCACATGCCAGGCGTGATGGTAGTCATCGTTCCACTGCGCTCGGTACTTCCCGTTCGGCGGATCCTGTGCGGCGTCGAGCAGAGCGGCGCGATTGTCGCCGTTCTCCAGCACGAGATGGATGTGGCGTCCCGTTGCCTTGGCAAGCTCGCCGACGGCGGCGCTGAGATCGTGCAGCATCGACTGCTCGCCGGGAAGTGCCAGGATGTGGTTGGCGGCATCCAGCCGCAGTCCGTCGAAGCGGTAGTCGGTCAGCCAGGACAGAGCGTTCTCGATCGCGAAGGCGCGGACCTGCGGCACGCGATAGTCGATGGCGCTGCCCCAGGGCGTGTGTGCGTCGGTGAAGAAGGTCGGCGCATAGCGGCCGAGATAATTTCCTTCGGGCCCGAAATGATTGTAGACGACATCGAGAAACACCATCAGCCCGCGCAGATGCGCTTCGTCGATCAGCGCCTTCAGGTCTTCAGGGCGGCCATAGGCGCTGTCGGGCGCATACCACAACACGCCGTCATAGCCCCAGCCGCGGCGGCCGGCGAAATCGGCCAACGGCATCAATTCCAACGCGGTAATGCCGGTTGCGACGAGATGATCGAGCTTGTCGATCATGGCGCGATAGGTGCCTTCCGCCGTGAAGGTGCCGACATGGGTCTCGATCAGCACCGTCTCTTCCCAGGGCCGGCCGCGCCAATCCTTCGCGCGCCACGCGAAAGCGTCGTGATCGATCACCTCGCTCGGACCGAACACGTCGTCGGGCTGGAACGCCGATGCCGGATCGGGCACGTCGATCTCGTCGTCGATCCTGAATTTGTAGGGACTGTTGACCGGCAGGTTCGCAATGTCGGCGACATACCAGCCATCCTGCCGGCGCTGCATCGCGTGCCGTCTGTCGAGCAGCAGATCGACGCGCCGGGCGCCGGGCGCCCACAGCCGGAACGACACGCCGTCCTTCGTTGGCCTCGCCCCGAAGGATGGCCTCATAGCGCCCCCGCGAAAGCGAGCACGGAACGCGGCGGCGCCTTGCTGTCGCTTCCGGGCAGGAAATCAACGCTGTTCAGCTTGGCATCGGTCGTGTTCAGGATCTGCTGCCAGCTCTTGTATTCGGTCAGTTTCGGCAATTTGAATGCGATCTCTTCAGGGGCGGCGTTCAGTACGATAAAGATTGCGGCGCTCCCCGGTTCCATCGGCCCCATCACGTAGGAGAGGAACCGCCCCTCCGGGAATTTCCAATCGTTCTCCGTCATCTCGTCACCGGCGGGCGTCAGCCACAGCGCACCGTAGGAGATGCCATCCTTGGGGCGGCCGTCGAGCCAGCGATGGCTGCGAAGCTGCGAGAAGCGGCGGCGGATGTCGGCGAGACCGGTGACGAAATCGACCATGTCGTCGCCTTCCTTGCCGAGATTGTCCCAGCCGACCCAGCCGACCTCGTTGTCCTGGCAATAGGCGTTGTTGTTGCCGGATTGCGAATTGCCGACCTCGTCGCCGGCGAGGATCAGCGGAATGCCTTGCGCCAGCATCAGGCAGGCCAGCACGTTCTTGCGAAGCTGCCGGCGCAACCCGATGATCTGGGGATCGTCGGTCGGGCCTTCGACACCACAATTGTTGCTGTGGTTGTCGCTGGAGCCGTCGCGATTGTCCTCGCCGTTGGCTTCGTTGTGCTTCTCGTTGTAGCTGAAGAGATCGGCGAGCGTGAAACCGTCGTGCACCGTGATGTGGTTGATGCTGGCGCGCGGCCGCCGTCCGTCATGGTTGAACAGATCGGACGATGCCGTCATGCGGCTGGAGATATCGCCGATCAGGCTGCCTTCGCCGCTCCAGTAGCGGCGCATCGCGCTGCGATAGCGGTCGTTCCACTCCGACCATTGCGAAGGAAACGCGCCGACCTGGTAGCCGCCGAGGCCGAGATCCCAGGGCTCGGCCACGAGCTTGACGGTGGCCAGCACCGGATCCTGCCGGATCGCGGTCAGGAACGAGATGCCGCGATCATAGCCGTTCGGTCCACGCGCGAGCGTAGTGGCGAGGTCGAAGCGGAAGCCGTCGACATGGCAGACCTCGACCCAGTAACGCAGCGAATCCATCACCATCTGCAGCACGCGCGGATGGGTGAGGTTCACCGACGAGCCGCAGCCGGTGAAGTCGTCGTAATAGCGCGGGTTGTCGCGGTTGAGCCAGTAATAGGAGGCGTTGTCGATGCCGCGATAGCACAGCGTCGGGCCGAGGTGATTGCCCTCGGCGGTGTGGTTGTAGACGACGTCGAGCATCACCTCGATGCCGGCATCGTGCAGGCGCGCGACCGTGGTGCGGAAGGAATCGAGCGCATTGTCCTGGGCGTAACGCGCCTCGGGCGCGAAAAAAGACAGCGTGTTGTAGCCCCAGTAATTGGCGAGCTTCTTCTCGACCAGGATGCGATCGTCGACGAAGGCGTGGATGGGCAGGAGCTCGACCGTGGTGACGCCGAGCTTCTTCAGATGCTCGATCATCGCCGGCGACGACAGTCCGCCATAGGTGCCGCGCAAATTCGGCGGTACGTCGTCGCGCTTCTGCGTCAGGCCCTTGACGTGGGCCTCGTAGATGATGGTGTCTTCCCAGGGGATATTGGGCCGGATCTCGCGGCGGCCCCAGTTGAAAGTCTCGTCGACGACGACGCCCTTCGGCATGCCGCGCGCGTTGTCGCGCCGGTCGAACGACAAATCCTCGCGCGGGCTTCCGGTGCGGTAAGCGAAATGTGCGTCGCTCCAGACCAGCCGGCCCGCAAGCCGCTTGGCATAGGGGTCGAGCAGCAGCTTGTTGGCGTTGAAGCGGTGGCCGTGCTCGGGCTCGTAGGGGCCGTGCACGCGATAGCCGTAGAGCTGGCCCGGCGAAACGTCGTTGAGATAGCCGTGCCAGACGTCCTCGGTGCGTTCGGGCAGCTCAATGCGCTCGAGCTCGCGCCGGCCCTGGCCGTCGAACAGGCATAGCTCGACCTTCTGCGCATTCGCGGAGAACAGCGCGAAATTGGTGCCGCGTCCGTCCCAGCTTGCACCGAGGCGTGCGGGCGATCCGGCAGTCAGGCGCATCGGTCAGCTTTCCGGAACGAGGAAGATCGCGGCGAGAGGCGGAATGGTGAGGCGAAGCTCGGGCGGCTTGCCATCAACGGCATGCACCTCGCCGATGTTCCCGACATTGGTGCCGCCATAATGGGCGGAGTCCGAATTGAAGACCTCTTTCCACCTGCCGGCAAACGGGACAGGGATGCTATAGTTGCGATAGACGTTGGGCGAGAAGTTGACGATGACGAGGCAGCGCGCGTGCGCGTCGATCCCCTTGCGCAGCCAGGCGAACACGTTGCGGTTGGCATCGTCCGTGACCAGCCATTCGAAACCGGCCTGGTCGCAATCCATCTGGTGCAGCGCCGGCACGGCGCGATAGACCCGGTTGAGATCGCGGATCAGCGACTGAATGCCGGAGTGGTTCTCGTATTCGAGCAGGTGCCAGTCGAGCGACTGGTCGTGATTCCATTCGCGGCTCTGCGCGATTTCCGCGCCCATGAACAACAGCTTCTTGCCGGGGTGGCCGAACATGAAGCTGTAATAGGCGCGCAAATTCGCGAAGCGCTGCCATTCGTCGCCGGGCATGCGGCCGAGAATCGAGCGTTTGCCGTGCACGACCTCGTCATGCGACAGCGGCAGGATGAAGTTCTCGGAGAAGGCGTAGTGCAGGCCGAACAGGATGTCGCCGTGATGATGCTTGCGGTGGATTGGATCCTTGCTGATGTAGTTCAACGTGTCGTGCATCCAGCCCATGTTCCACTTGTAGCCGAAGCCGAGCCCGCCGAATTCGACTGGGCGGGAGACCTGCGGCCACGCGGTGGATTCCTCCGCCGCCGTCGTCGCCTGCGGGAAGCGCGCAAACAGCTCGGTGTTGACGCGGCGCAGGAACGCGATCGCCTCGATGTTTTCCCGGCCGCCATACTGGTTCGGAATCCAGGCCCCGGGCGGCCGGCTGTAGTCGAGATAGAGCATGGATGCCACCGCGTCGACGCGAAGGCCGTCGATGGCGTAGCGCTCCAGCCAGAACAGCGCATTCGACACCAGGAAGTTCGTCACTTCGGTGCGGCCGTAATTGTAGATCAGCGTGCCCCAGTCGAGATGGCGGCCCTGCAGCGGGTTGGCGTGCTCGTAGAGCGAAGTGCCGTCAAAGCTGCCGAGCCCGTGCGGATCGTCCGGGAAGTGACCGGGCACCCAGTCGAGCAGCACGCCGACGCCCTCGCGGTGGCAGGCATCGACCAGCGCGGCGAAATCCTCCGGCGTGCCGAAGCGACTGGTCGGCGCATAGAGGCCGGTCGGCTGATAACCCCAGGAGCCGTCGAACGGATGCTCGCTGACGGGCAGGAATTCCAGATGGGTGAACCCCATGTCGCGGGCATAGGCCGGCAATTGTTCGGCGAGTTCGCGATAGGTCAGCCATTCGCCGCCGTTCTTGCGCCGCCAGGAGCCGAGATGGACCTCGTAGATCGACATCGGCGCAGACAGCGCGTTGATGCCGTCGGGCGACGGACGCGGACGCGGCAGATGTGCCTCGTCGAAGACGATGGAGGCCGTCTTCGGGCGGACCTCGCTCGCGAACGCCATCGGATCGGATTTCTGCGGAAGCTGATGGCCGTGCGGCCCGATGATGTCGAACTTGTAGTGGTCGCCGGCCTTGGCGTGCGGGATGAACAATTCCCAATAGCCGTTGCCGCGCACCCGCATCGGATGGCGCCGCGCGTCCCAGAAATTGAAATCGCCGACCACCGACACGCGCCGCGCATTCGGTGCCAGCACCACGAAGCCGATGCCCTCGACGCTGTCGAGCGTCATCGGATGCGCGCCGAGCTTGTCATAGAGGCGCTGATGAGTGCCTTCGCCGAGCAGATAGAGATCGAAGTCGGTCAGGATCGGCGGAAAGCGGTAGGCGTCCTCGAGCTCGACCAATTTGTCGCCGAACCTGGCGCGGAGCTGGTAGCGCTTCGAGCCGTTGGGCAGGGCGCCGATGAACAGGCCGGCGTCGTGGACGCGATCGAGCCGCGCAACCTCGCCATGCTCGCCGACCGCTTCGACGTTCGATGCCTCCGGTAGGAAGGCACGCACAACGCTCGTGCCGCCTTCGGGATGCAGCCCGAGATAATGGAAGGGATCGGAGTGGCGGCCCTCGATGATCGCGTAGGCCTCGGCGGGCAGTTTAGGCATGAGCTTCGCTCTCGGCTCGGGACAGGATGCGAAGCAGGTCGGTCAGCGGCGCATGGAGCCCCTCCGGCCGGTGGGACAGCTCGTACTCTACTTCGTCGAAGGCTCGATCAAGCAGGAAAAACCTTAACAGGCCATCCGCGGACTGGCGGTCTTTCGGCCACAGCCGCCGGTCGGTCATGGCCTCGCGATAGGCCGACAGGAAGGTCGCGGTGGCGCGTTCTCGCCATTCGCCGAGCGCCGCCGCGAGCCGGCCCTGCTCGTCGCCGCCCGAGAGCGCACGGTTAAGCGCAGCGTTAACCGAAAGATCAATCGAGCGGATCAGGCCGGCGACATCGCGCGCGGCAGGCAGCTTGCGCCGCTTGTCGGCCAAAGGCAGACGCGGATCGCCGTCGAAGTCGATGATGAAGATATCGTCCTTCACGATCAGAGTTTGCCCGAGGCGGAAGTCGCCATGATGACGAATGTTCAACCCGCCGATGTCCGATGGCAAGAGCGCATTCAGCTGGTCCGGCAGCGTCGCGCGCATTGCGGCGAGCCGGTCGACCAACGGCCGCTCGCCCTCGTGCCCGGCGGCGCGGCTGTCGGCGAGCCGCTCGAAAACCCGCTCGGCGCGGGCCTTGAGGTCCGCGGTCCAGCGCCTGACGTGGGCGGAGCCGGTCGGCTCCGGCGCGAGATCGTCGGGCCTTGCGGCGGCCAGAGCGACATGCAGCTCGGCAAGCCGTCGGCCGATCTGCGCCATGAAGTGCAGATAGGGCGCCTGCTCCTGGGTCTCGCGCGGCATCTCGCCCGGCGGCAGCACCCGCTGCTCGTCGACATAGCGGTCGAGATAACCGGCGGTGACGGCCCAGCCGTCGCCCTGGTTCTCGACATAGGCATGCAGCACGCCGAGCGCGCTGCGGCTGTCGTCGTCGACCAGCTCGACGCTGCCGAGCAGCGCAGGCGTGTTGGCAAAGCGGGCGACCTCGGTGAGGTAGCGGCCGATCTCGATCTCGGGACTGATGCCACTGTCGAGCTTGCGATAGAGCTTGGCAACGTACTGGTTGTCGACCAGCGCGGTGCTGTTCGACTGCTCGACCGCGCGGATGCGCTCGGGTTCCTTGATGGTGTAATCGGCGAACCGGCTGGTGGCCTTGAAATCCAGCCGCAGATTGTTCTCTTCCACCACCAGGTTCTGAGACAGATTGCGGAGGAACAGGCCGATGAAGATCTGGTCGGTCGCGACGTCGAGCAGCGTGCCCTCGCGCGCGCCCTGGCGCACGGCGGCGAGCGCCTTCGGGTTGAAGCGTTCGCGGTCGAAGCGCACCCATTCGATCTGCATCGGCAGCACGTAGCGCGTCGTGACGTCGTGCTGCGCCGTCTCGAAGAACGCGATCCAGGGCCTGTTGTCGCCGATGTCGCAGAACGGCACCGCCGAGAGCAGCGTTGGCTTGATATGCTTGGGATTGTGCTCGGGATACCAGCGCGTCCGCGACAGGAATCCCGGCAGCACCTCGTGCTCGAACACGCCGCGCTCACGCGCCAGCGACACCCAGGTCGAATTCACCGGCACCACCAGGGTCTCGAATTCCGGCACCGCGCGCGGCGTCACCGGTTCGGACTTGTCGCGCTCTTGGAGCTGGAACCAGTAGAAGCCGTAGGGGCCGAGCGTGATCATGTAGGGCAATTCGCCGATCGGCGGGAAGCGCGTGCGGCCGAGCATCTCCTGCGGGATGCGGTCCTTCCACGGCGACAGGTCAAGCTCGGTCGCCTGCGCCGCGCGCGAGAGGTTGGCGACGCAGAGGATCACTTCGTCGCGATATTGCCGGACATAGGCCAGCACGGAGCGGTTGGCGGGGCGAATGAAGGTCATGGTGCCACGGCCGAAGGCGAGCGTGGACTTGCGCACCGAGATCAGCCGCTTGGTGGCGCTCAGCAGCGAGGACAGGCTGCGCGACTGCGCTTCCACATTGACCGATTCATAGCCGTAGACGGGATCCATGATCAGCGGCGCATAGAGGCGGGCCGGGTCGCAGCGCGAAAAGCCGCCATTGCGGTCCGGGCTCCACTGCATCGGCGTGCGCACGCCGTTGCGGTCGCCGAGATAGATGTTGTCGCCCATGCCGATCTCGTCGCCGTAATAGATGATCGGCGTGCCCGGGAACGACAGCAGCAGCGAGTTCATCAGCTCGATCTTGCGGCGGTCGTTGTCCATCAACGGCGCGAGGCGCCGGCGGATGCCGACATTGATGCGGGCGCGCGGATCGTTGGCGTAGGTGGTCCAGAGATAGTCGCGCTCGACGTCGGTCACCATCTCCAGCGTCAGCTCGTCATGGTTGCGCAGGAACAGCGCCCATTGGCAGCTCGCCGGAATGTCCGGCGTCTGGCGCAGGATGTCGGTGATCGGGAAACGGTCCTCCTGCGCGATCGCCATGTATATGCGTGGCATCAGCGGGAAGTGATAGGCCATGTGGCACTCGTCGCCACCGCCGAAATATTCCTGCACGTCCTCCGGCCATTGATTGGCCTCGGCCAGCAACAGCTTGCCCTTCGAGTAGGAATCCAGTTCCTGGCGCAGCCGCTTGATGATCGCGTGCGTCTCCGGAAGGTTCTCGTTCGAGGTGCCCTCGCGCTCGCAGAGATAGGGAATGGCGTCCAGCCGGAAGCCGTCGACGCCGGCGTCCAGCCAGCGCTTCATCACCTGGATCAGCGCGCTGACGACGCGCGGATTGTCGAAATTGAGATCCGGCTGATGCGAGAAGAAGCGGTGCCAGTAGAACGCGCCGGCCTCGTGATCCCAGGTCCAGTTCGACTTTTCGGTGTCGGTGAAGATGATCCGCGTGCCCTGGTATTTCTGGTCGGTGTCGCTCCAGACATACCAGTTGCGGGCGCTCGAGCCTGCCGGGCTGCGGCGCGCGCGCTTGAACCAATTGTGCTGGTCCGAGGTGTGGTTGACGACGAGCTCGGTGATGACGCGCAGGCCGCGCTTCTGCGCTTCCTGGATGAAGCGCTTGAAGTCCTTCATGGTCCCGAAATCGGGATTGATCGAGCCATAGTCGCCGATGTCGTAGCCGTCGTCACGGCCGGGCGAGGGATAGAACGGCAGCAACCACAGCGCGGTGACGCCGAGTTCCTGCAGATAGGGCAGCTTCTCGGTCAGGCCGGCGAAATCGCCGATGCCGTCATTGTTGCTGTCGGCAAAAGCCTTGACGTGGAGCTGGTAGATGATGGCGTCCTTGTACCACAGCTCATCCACGATTTCGGCAGCCTCAGCCTTCTTGGTGTCGACGGAAGACAATACATTCATGGCGTGATCCTTACGCCAGGCAGCGGAACAAGAGCGCCGGATCGCGGTCGGGATCGATGCGCAATTTGATCCCGCCCCATTCGATGCGGGACTGTTCGCCTGTCAGGAGATTTTCGAGTGCCGTGACGGGGCGGCGCTCGCCGCCGGCGTCGATGGTGAGGTCGCCGAGCGGCAGCCACAATTCGCGCCCATGGCGCGAGAGCGCGACGACCGCGACGACGGTATTGGCCGGATCGACCGCCTCCTTGGCGAAGGCGATCGTTTCGCCGTCTTCGAGGCCAAGAAAGCGCAGGTTCGCGGTCTGCCCAAGCGCGGCGTTGTCGTTGCGGATGCGGTTCATCTTCGTGATGTAAGCTTTGATATTGCCCGGCTTGTCCCAGTCGCACTGCTTGATCTGGTACTTCTCGGAATCCTGATATTCTTCGCTGCCGGGGATCGCCTCGTGCTCCAGCAGCTCGAATCCACTGTAGATGCCGTAATTGCCCGATAGCGTCGCCGCCAGCGCGACACGCGACTTGAACGCCCAGGCTTCGCCGCTCTGGAGATGATAGGGCAGCAGGTCAGGCGTGTTGACGAACAGGTTCGGGCGATAGAAGTCCCGCTCGGGATAACGCGTCAGCTCGCCAAAATATTGCTCCAGCTCCCACTTCGCCGTGCGCCAGGGGAAATAGCTGAAGGACTGCGCGAAGCCGAGCTTGGCGAGGCCCTTCATCAGCTTGGGGCGTGCGAACGTCTTGGAGAACAGGATGACCTCGGGATGCCGGCGGCGGATGTCGGTGATCAGCCAGTCCCAGAACGGAAGTGGCGCGGTGTCGTGATTGTCGATCGCGAAGATGGTCACGCCATGGTCGATCCAGAACAGCATGGCGTCGCGAAAAGCATTCCACAGCCCGGCTCGATCGACGGATGTAAAATCGGGAATGACGATGTCCGAATAGGGGCCATCCGCCGTCCGCACCGAGCGGTCCGGCCGCCACTTGAACCATTCCGGATGCTGCGTCAGCCAGGGGTGATCCGGCGAGCACTGCACGGCGAAATCGAGTGCGAGCTCGAGGCCGTATTCGAGACAGGTCGCGACCAGCGCGCGGAAATCCTCGATGGTACCGAGCTCCGGATGCAGCGCATCGTGCCCGCCTTCAGCCGAGCCGATCGCATAGGGCGAACCCGGATCGCCCTCGCTGGCCACCGGCGCATTGTTGCGGCCCTTGCGACGGGTCTTGCCGATCGGGTGGATCGGCGTGAAGTAGAGCACGTCAAAGCCCATCGCGGCGATATCGGGCACGCGCGCGATGCAGTCGCGCAGCGTGCCGTGCTGGCCGGGAATGCGGCTCTGGCTGCGCGGCATCATCTGATACCATGCGCCAAAGCGCGCTCTGTCGCGGTCGATGATCAGCGCGAAGCTTTGCGAGCGGGTCAGGTCGGGGCGCGACTGGCTCTCGGCCATGGCTGCGCCGAGCTCGGTCGCAAGCAGCGGCGCGACCTCACCAGTCTGAAGAAAATCCTCGCATTGCCTGACGATGACAGCCGCAGCGTCCTGACGCGCGCCATGCGCCTTGGTCAAGAGGCCGGCGCCCTCGATCGCATCGAGGCTGACATCCGCACCGGTCTGCTGCTTGCGCGCGACGCTGTGCGACCAAGTGGCAAATTCGTCGGTCCAGGCTTCGATGGCGTAGACATATCGGCCGGGCTCAACGGGTGTGAACGCGCCGGACCAGCGGTCATTGCCGTGAGGGATCATCGGCTCGCTCCGCCATTCACGCTCCTGCTCTCCTCGCCAGATCAGCGCCGCGCCGATCACGGCGTCGCCGTCTCGGTAGATGTCGGCCCAGACCTCGACGGGTTCGGCAGCGATCCGCTTCACGGCAAAGCGGCCGCCGTCGATCGACGGATAGATGTCTTCGATGAGGAAAGCGCTGCCGGCTGCGGCGCTCTCGACAGTTTGAATTGTCTTGTTCACGGTGATGCCATTGACAAGAAAGCAGGAGCCCGTTTCCCTTGCCGGGAACCTACGCTTGATACCTATATAGAAAGCCGCTTGTGTGTCATTGGTTCCCGTGGGAACGGCAGGCGCGGTTTGCGAGTTGACCCAGACTAACCTCTTCCGCGACCTCTAGAAATCGTTTCCCCCCGGTCAGATAATGGCCTGCAAGCTGCGTGCCGAATGGATCTTTTAGCTCAAGCCCAGATCATGGGCGTTCAGTCCGAATTCGTCGATGCCCTCGGAAAGCTGCGGGTCACCGATCCCGTGGCCCTCAAATCCATCCTCGATGCCCTGCCGGAGAAGCGGGTTTATCGCTTCGTCCAGGGGCCGGTGGTGGTGCGTGCCCTGAGGCACGCGCGCACCGAGCTGGCGGCCGCCGGCGCGCCGCCGCTCAAATGGACCATCACCGGCAACGCAAAGGTGATCGCGCAAGGCGAGACGCGCGAGCCCGTGATCGCCTGGCCGGCCGACCTGCCGCTCGGCTATCACCGGCTGATCCTGACCGATGCCGAAGGCGTGACAGAGGAGGTGCCGATGATCGTGGCACCCGAGCGCGCTTTCGGCGGCGATTTCGACCGCGGCTGGCTGCTCGCCGTGCAGCTCTACAGCATCCGTTCGGATCGCAATTGGGGGATCGGCGATTTCACCGATCTGGCCGGACTCGTCCGGCTCGCCAAGCAGCTCGGCGCCGACGGCGTCGGGCTCAATCCGCTGCATGTCCTGTTCGACAATCATCCGGCCGATTGCAGTCCCTATTCGCCGAACAGCCGGCTGTTCCTCAATCCGCTCTACATCGACGTCGAGGCTATCCCCGAATTCTCAGCAGACCTCGTACCGGACGCCACGGCGATCGCAATGCGGCTGCGCCAAGGCGATCGTGTCCCCTACGCCGACATGGCGGCGCTGAAATGGCGGGCCTTGCGCGCCGCCTTTGACGCTTTCGTGACAAAGGCGAGTGGCGTCCGCCGCAATCAGTTCGACGCCTTCCGCGCCGACCGCGCGCCGCTGCTGTCCCGCTTTGCCTGCTTCGAGGTGCTGCGGCATCGTTTCGTGTCGCCGTGGTGGGAATGGCCGGTGGAATGGCAGCAGCCGGACGACACCAAATATACGGAGCTGCGCAAGGGTCCAGACAAGCGCGAGGTCGAGTTCGTCGAATTCGTGCAATGGACGGCCGACAGCCAGTTGCATGCAGCCAGGGAGCTTGCGAGCCAGCTCGGCATGCGGGTCGGGCTGTATCTCGACGTTGCCGTCGGCGTGCAATCCAACGGCTTCGATGCCTGGAACGAGCAGATCGCGATCTCGCGCCATCTCGCGGTCGGCGCGCCGCCCGACGTGCTCAACACCGCCGGTCAGGACTGGGGTCTCGCCGGCTTCAATGCCGGCGGCCTGGAAGCGCAGTCCTTCGTGCCTTTCGCCGATATGCTGGCGGCCTCGATGCGTCATGCCGGCGCCATCCGGATCGATCATGTCCTCGGGCTGAAGCGGCTTTATCTGGTGCCGCGCGGCTTCAAGCCCGACAACGGCGCCTATGTGCAGATGCCGTTCGAGGCGCTGCTGGCGGCCATCGCGCGCGAGAGCGTGGCGCACAAGTGCATCGTGATCGGCGAGGACCTCGGCACCGTGCCGGAAGGTTTCCGCGAGACCATGCAGGATTTCGGCATCTGGTCCTACCTCGTCATGATGTTCGAGCGCGACGAAGCCGGACATTTCCGCAACTCCGACTTCTACCGGCCCAACGCGCTGGTGACGCTGAACACGCACGATCTGTGCACCTATGCGGGCTGGCGTTCCTTCAGCGATCTCAAGGTCAAGCTCTCGCTCGGGCTCGATCCCGGCGAGAACGATCAGGCGCGCTGGGATGCGCTCGGCATGCTCGACGAGATCCTGCGCCAGAACGGCATCACCGCCAACGACCTCTATTCGGTGCTCGCCTTCCTGTCGCGCACGCCGTCGCGGCTGCTGGCGGTATCGCTGGAGGATCTGCTCGGCGTGCTCGACCAGCCCAATATTCCCGGCACGATCGACGAGCATCCGAACTGGCGCCAGCGGCTGCCTGTCGCGCTCGACAAGATCGCCGCGAAGGTCGATCTCGTGGCTTTGAAGGCGGCGACGCGGGAACGTTCCTTGATCGGCGGGAGTTGACCCGTCGGGATTTTTCAGGCTCGCAAGACTGAGGCTCGCAAAACATTGTCTCAGAAAATCGAGGACTATGCGCTGATCGGCGACTGCGAGACCGCGGCGCTGGTCGGGCGCAACGGGTCGATCGACTGGCTGTGCTGGCCCGCCTTCGATTCCGACGCCTGCTTTGCCGCGATCCTCGGGACGCACAAGAACGGCCGCTGGCTAATCGCACCGGGCGAAGACATCACAGCGATCTCACGCCGCTATCTCGGCAACACCCTGATCCTCGAAACGCGCTTTGAAACCAACAGCGGCACCATTGCGCTGATCGACTTCATGCCGCCGCGCGGCAAGGCCTCCGATATCGTCCGGCTGGTGCGCGGCGTCAGCGGCACGGTCAAGATGCGAATGGAGCTTGTCATCCGCTTTGGCTTCGGCGTGGACATTCCCTGGGTGCGGCGGATCGACCATTCCCTGCTGGCGGTCGCCGGTCCGGACATGACGGTGCTGCGGACGCCGGTGGAGACCCGAGGCGAGGACCTGACCACGGTCGCCGACTTCGAGGTGAAGGCGGGCGAGACCGTGACGTTCGTGCTGACCTACGGCCCCTCGCATCTCGACCCGCCCGATTCGATCGATCCCGAGATCGCGCTGCAGGAGACCGAAAAATTCTGGCAGGAGTGGTGCAGCCGCTGCACGAGGGACGGCGAGTATCACGATCTCATCCTGCGCTCGCTGATCACGCTGAAAGCGCTGACCTTTGCCCCGACCGGCGGCATCGTCGCCGCGCCGACAACGTCCCTGCCGGAAAAGCTCGGCGGCGCCAGGAACTGGGATTACCGCTTCTGCTGGCTGCGCGATGCCACCTTCACGCTGCTGGCGTTGATGAACTCCGGTTATACCGAGGAAGCCCTGGCCTGGCACAATTGGCTGCTGCGCGCGGCGGCCGGTGCGCCGGCGGACATGCAGATCATGTACGGCATCTGGGGCCAGCGGCGGCTGCTGGAATGGGAGGCCGGCTGGCTCGACGGTTATGAGGGCGCGCAGCCGGTGCGCGTCGGCAATGCCGCGCATGCGCAGCTTCAGCTCGACGTTTATGGCGAGCTGATCGACGCCTTCCACCAGTCACGCATGGCCAAGCTCAAGCTCGACGACGAAGCGACTTGGGCGCTGGAATGCGCCGTGATCGATCATCTCGCCGAAGTCTGGGACCAGCCCGACCACGGCATTTGGGAGCGGCGCGGCCAGCCGCGGCACTATGTCTTCTCCAAGGTCATGACCTGGGTCGCCTTCGACCGCGGCATCAAGAGCGCCGAAACCTTTGGCTTCAAGGCGCCGCTGCTGCACTGGCGTGCTTTGCGCGAGGCCATTCACCGCGACGTGTGCAACATGGGATTTGACACGCAGGAGAATGCGTTCGTCGAGTCCTACGGCTCGAAGCTGCTCGATGCCAGCGTGCTGCTGCTTCCGGCAGTCGGTTTTCTGCCCGCAGACGATCCGCGCATCCGCGGCACCATCGCCGCCGTCGAAAGGCACCTGATACGCGACGGCTTTGTGCTGCGCCACGATCCGCGCGAAGTGTCTGAGGAGACCCAGCCGATCGAAGGCGCGTTCCTGGCGTGCAGCCTGTGGCTCGCCGATGCCTACGTGCTGGCCGGCAATCTCGACAAGGCGCAAGTGCTGCTCGATCGCGTCGTCGGCATCGCGAACGATGTAGGGCTGCTCGCAGAGGAATATGATTCGGGCGCTCGCCGTCAGACCGGCAATTTCCCGCAGGCCCTGACCCATATCGCGCTGATCAACACCGCGCACAATCTGTCGGCGGCAAGGCAGGAGTGCGACAAGCCGGCCGTGCAGCGGTCGAAGTAGTGAACGCCTTGGCTGCATCACCAGCGGAGGTGCGCCCCCCTCCCGCTTGCGGGGGGAGGGCTGGGGTGGGGGGTGTCTCCGCGGGCGAGAGCCCCCGAGAGGAGAGAAATCCTCAACCCGCGGCTACGCGGCGACCTCTCCCGCGAGCTTGCGGGAGAGGTTAGAGAGCTCGGGGCCCGACCAACCAACTCAAAGCCAATTCGGTCCTACCTCACCCCATTCCGCTTCAGGATCATCTCCATCGCCTCGGCAAAACCATCCTGCTCGTTGCTCCCTGTGACATGCGTCGCCTGGTCCTTGACGCTGTCGGTGGCGTTGCCCATGGCGATCGAGGTGCCGCCGACGCGGAACATCGCGAGGTCGTTCTGCATGTCGCCGATGGTGGCGACCGCGTCGGTGGCGATCCCCAGGCGTTTTGCCATTGCCTGCACGAACGTGCCCTTGTCGAAGCCGGGCGGGGTGATGTCGAGATAATAGGTCTGCGAACGAACTGCAGTGGCCTCGCTGCCGAGCGCCTCCTGCATCGCCTTCTCGCAAGCCTCGAGCCCGGCGGCATCGGCGCTGGCGCCCACGATCTTGCAGGCGCTGGCGAGGTACGGCGAGAAGTCCGTTACGATAGTCGGCTCGGACCGGATCGTGTGCTGCTCATGGGGGACGTATTTGCCGCTGGCGTTGTCGACCAGCCATTTGTCTGTGGTGAAGAGCCAGATGTCGGCGCCGAATTCGCGCAGGATCTGCAGGGACCGCTCGGCCGCGCTCGCGGGAATCAGATGCTGCTCGACCGGGTTCATCTCGGGATCGACGATCGAAGAGCCGTTGAACGGACCGACCGGCAGCCACAGCGCCAGCGGCTCGATCAGGAAGCGCATGCCGATCGCGGGCCGGCTGGAGGTGATGGTGAAGCCGATGCCGGCCTGATGCAGCCGCTGTACCGCGCCCCTCGCGCGGTCGGTCAGAATCTTGTCCTTGGTCAGCAGCGTGCCGTCGACGTCGGAGACGACCAGTGAGATTTTCGTCATGGCAGGACCTTCCGGGTTTCGCGGCCTCAGCGTTTCGCCCCGCTCAGTTTCAATTGCCGCACCACGCCGTCCACGATCGCCTCGACGGATTCGTCGATCGAGACGGTGATGACGTGCTCGCTCGCCTCGGGCGGCTCCAGCGTGCTGAACTGGCTGGTCAAAAGACCGGGCGGCATGAAATGGCCCTTGCGGTGCGCGAGCCGTTCCGCGATCAGCTCCTTGGTGCCCGTCAGGAAGACGAAGCGGACGTCGTCGCGTCCACGCAAAAGCACGTCCCGATAGGTGTGCTTCAGTGCCGAGCAGGCGATGATGACGCGCTCGCCTCTGTCGCAGACCCGCGCGATCTCGTCGGCGATGGCGTTGAGCCACGGCCAGCGGTCCTCGTCGGTCAGCGGATGGCCGGCCCGCATCTTCTCGACATTGCTGGCGGGGTGAAAGCTGTCGCCGTCCTCGAACCGCCAGCCGAGCCGCTCGCCCAGCGCCTCCGCAACCGTGCTCTTGCCCGAGCCCGACACGCCCATCACGATCAACGCACAAGGTGCTTCAACGCGGCCCACGAATTCCCTCCGGAAGCGCGGCTTGGTCGACAAGCCAGACGGTCTCACCATTCGAGCGCGCGCGTAAGGCGGGCAACCTCTCGCCATTGAGCAGGCGCGTCAAGATCGGCTGCTTGTCATGCCCGGCAATCTCGAGCAGCATTTCGTGGCACGAGGCCAGAGCGGGCAGCGTAAGCGAGACCCGCGGCACGAACGGCGCCACATTGGCCTGGGGCACGCCGACAACCCAGCGCTCGGTCTCTTCGATTGCGGGATAGCCCGGGAAGAGCGAGGCGGTGTGGCCGTCCGGGCCGGCGCCCATCAAAACCATGTCGAACAGCGGTCGTGCCGGATCGAGGCTTTCAGCGCCATAGAAGGCTTGCAGCTCGCGCGCATAGGCTTGCGCGCTCTGATCCGGATTTTCAGCCGTGGTCGGAATCGGGTGGATATGGCCGGGCGGCGCGCTGCGATCGAGAAAGATCGCGCGGGCGACCGCCATGTTGTTGAGGGGATCGCTCTCGGTCACGAAACGCTCGTCGCCGATGAACCAGTGCACGCGGTCCCACGGGATCCTGTCGCGCCAGGAATCGCTGCCGAGCAACTGATAGAGCTTCTTCGGGCTGGAGCCTCCGGTGAGGCAGATCGCGATTCGTCCGGGATTGGCCGCGATCCGCGCCATCACGCGCTCGGCTGCGGCCTGCGCCAGCGCCTCGGCGTCGGCCGAGACGATCAGCTTCGGCTGGCCGGCCGTTGCCATCACGAAAATTTCCGCCAGCTTCGCCCGTCGCGCCGCAGCAACTCGTCGGCGCATTTCGGGCCGTCGCTGCCGGCTTCATAGGTCTCGATGCCGTTGGTGCCTTCACTCTTCCAGGCGTCCAGGAACGGCTGCACCGCCTGCCATCCGGCCTCGACGCCGTCGGCGCGCTGGAACAGGATGTTGTCGCCAATCATGCAGTCGTAGATCAGCGTCTCGTAGCCGGTCGAGGGATCGGCCCGGAAATAATCACCGTAGCGGAACTTCATCTCGACGCCGTCGATGGTGATGCTCGGTCCCGGAATCTTGGCGTTGAACTGCAGCTCGATGGTCTCGGTCGGCGCGATGCCGATGGTCAGGAAATTCTGCGACAGGCGGTCGATGTCCGTGCCCGAAAACATCGACAGCGGCGCCTGCTTGAACTTGATCGCCACTTCCGTGCGCTTGTGGCCGAGCGCCTTGCCGGTGCGCAAGTAGAAGGGCACACCGGCCCAGCGCCAATTGTCGATCATCAGTTTCAGTGCGACAAAGGTCTCGGTGGTGCTGCCGGGCTTGACCTCTGCGGTCTTGCGATAGTCCGGGATGTCGTCGTCGCCGATCTGGCCGGCGAGATATTGCGCGCGCACTGAATTTCTCAGCGCTTCTTCCCGGCTGGGCTGCTGGATCGCCGAGAGCACATCGGCCTTTTCGGAGCGCACGGAATGGGCATCGAATCGGGTCGGCGGCTCCATCGCGACCAGCGACATCAGCTGGAACAGATGGTTCGGCACCATGTCGCGCAGCGCGCCGGTGGCGTCGTAGAAGCCGCCGCGATGGCCGACGCCGAGCTTCTCCTCCACCGTGATCTGGATGTGGTCGATATGGTTGCGATTCCAGATCGGCTCGAACATGCCGTTGGCAAAGCGCAGCACAAGGATGTTCTGCACCGTCTCCTTGCCGAGATAGTGATCGATCCGGTAGATCTGGTGCTCGGTCATGATGTTCAGCAGCTCGGCGTTCAGCGCCCGCGCCGAGGCGAGGTCGGTGCCGAACGGCTTTTCGATCACCAGTCGCCGCCAGGACCCATTCTCCTTCATCAGGCCGGTGCGGCCGAGCTCGCGCGCGGTCGGAGCGAACGCGGCCGGGGGCGTTGCCAGATAGTACAGCCGGTTGCCTCCCGTGCCCTGCGAGCACTCGAGCGTATCGAGATGCTCGCGCAGGCGATCGAACGACGGAGGGTCCTTCGGGTCGGCCTCGACGAAGGTCACGCATTGCAGCAGCTGCTTGGCGACGACATCATCAACCGGCCTCGTTGCGAACTCGCGCAGGCCCTTCATCAGGCTGTCGCGCAACTCGTCGTCCGACTGGCCCTTGCGGGCGACGCCGACGACGCAGAATTTTTCCGGCAACAGGTCTTCTGCGGCGAGGTTGTACAACGAGGGCATCACGAGGCGGTGAGTGAGATCACCGGTGACACCGAAAATGACGAAGGCGCAATTTTCCGGCTTGGGCTTGGGCTGCGGGTCTTTTGTCACGAACGATTGGCCTTCGCTTTGTTACGCTTATTTGGGTTTCGAAGCGCCTGGCTGCTTCGGCTCCTTGTGGCCGCCGAAGCCGGCACGCATCGCGGAGAGAATTTTCTCGGCGAAGGTGTGTTCCTTGCGGGAACGGAAACGTGTGTAGAGCGCCGCGGTCAGGACTTCCGCCGGCACGGCCTCGTCGATCGCCGCATTCACGGTCCAGCGTCCCTCGCCGGAATCCTCGACGAAGCCGGAATATTCGGCCAGCGCCGGGCTGTCGGCGAGAGCGGTCGAGGTGAGGTCGAGCAGCCAGGACGGGATCACGCTGCCGCGCCGCCACACCTCGGCGATATCGGCAAGGTCGAAATCGTAGCGGTGATCCGCAGGCAACGCCTCGATATTGGCGTTCTTGAGGATGTCGAACCCTTCGGCATAGGCCTGCATCAGGCCGTATTCGATGCCGTTGTGGATCATCTTGACGAAGTGGCCGGCGCCCACGGGGCCGGCGTGGATGTAGCCCTGCTCGATGCGGGGATCGCGTCCGTCGCGTCCATCCGTGCGCGGAATGTCGCCGGCGCCGGGCGCGAGCGCAGCGAAGATCGGATCAAGCCGGTCCACCACCTGCTTCTCGCCGCCGATCATCATGCAATAGCCGCGATCGAGACCCCAGACGCCGCCGGATGTGCCGACGTCGACATAGTGGATGCCGCGCGCCTTCAGTGCCTTGCCGCGGCGGACGTCGTCCTGCCAGAAGGTGTTGCCGCCGTCGATGATGACGTCGCCGTCCTGCATCACGCCTGCGATCGTGTCGATCGTGGTCTCGGTGATGTGTCCGGCCGGCAGCATCACCCAGGCCGTGCGCGGCCGCTCGAGCTTTGAGATGAATTCTTCCAGCGTCGCCGAGCCCACCGCGCCGTCCGCGGCAAGGCCGGCGACGGCCTTGGCGTCCTTGTCGTAGACCACGGTCGAATGTCCCTGGCGCATCAGCCGGCGAACGATGTTGCCGCCCATCCGGCCGAGGCCGATCATGCCGAGTTGCATTTGAGAGATCCCCTTAATTCAGCGCGTCGTTGAGCGCCGCATTGAGCGCCGCGAGACCCTTCTTGAGCCCGCCCTTGAGGTGCACCCGAAGTGCTCGCCGGCCGCGCTCGGTGAGCACGTCGAAATCGCCGCGCGCCTGCGCTGCCTTGATCACGCCGAAGCTGGCCTTCTGGCCCGGCACGGCAAGATCCTTGGCATCGTCGGCCGTGATCTGCAGGAACACGCCGCTGTCGGGTCCACCCTTGTAGGCTTGGCCGGTGGAGTGCAGGAATCGCGGGCCGAACTCGGCGCAGGTCGCGACGTGACGCTTCTCGCGCACTTCCAGCCGCATGGCCTGCAGCGCGTCGATGGTGGCCTTGTCGCGCGCGATGTAGCCGAGCAGGGCGACATAGTCGCCATGATTGGAGCGGGAGAGATGCGCCTTCAGCCAGGAGGTGAGGTCGCCGTTGGCACCGGCAGCGCGCAGCGCCGTGGCGTTGGCCTCGTCGGTGTAGAGATCGGCTTCGTCCGTGCTGACCACCGGCTGCTCCGCGGGGAGCGCGCCGGTCTTCTCGTAAGCCGTGGTCAGCTCGCGGGTCTTGATCTTGGCCGCCTCCACGTCCGGCTGGTCGAACGGGTTGATGCCGAGGATGCTGCCGGCCACCGCCGTCGCCATCTCGAAGCGGAAGAATTCCTGGCCGAGATGATCGATCGACTTCATGACGATGCGCACCACGGGATGGCCGGCCGCTTCGATCGCGGCAAGCTGCGAGTCGTGTGCGGCGTCCGCTTCGCCTTCGGTGCGGATATCGATGAAGAAGCGGTCGTTGCCGTAGACCGAGGGCTCGCCCAGCGGCTCGTCGGCAATCGGGATCAGGCCCTTGCCTTCCTTGCCGGTCGATTCCGCGATCAACTGTTCCGCCCAGGCGCCGAAATCGGCGATCTTCTTCGACGACAGGATCGTCACCTTGTCGCGGCCTTCGAGGCCGGCCAGGCCCATGGCGAGGCCGAGCTGCACGCCCGGGTTCTCACTGGGCGGCACGTCCGGTCCGCAGGAGCGGGCCATCGCCAGCGCATGCTTGACCAGGGTCTTGACGTCGATGCCCGCGGTTGCCGCCGGCACCAGGCCGAACGGCGACAGCACCGAATAGCGTCCGCCGATCGACGGCTCGCCATGGAAGATGCGGGCGTAGTTGAGGCTCTTGGCCGCCTTCTCCAGCGACGAGCCGGGGTCGGTCACCGCGATGAAGCGATGGCCGGTCTTCACCTTCGGCCCGACCGCCTGCGCGACGCGCTCATGGAAATAGTCCTTCATCGCGTTCGGCTCGGTGGTGCCGCCGGACTTGCTGGACACGATGAACACGGTATTGGCGATGTCGATCTTGGCTTCCATCGCCCGCACCTGCGCAGGGTCGGTGGAGTCGAGCACGTGCAGCTTCGGGAAGCCGGGCTTCTTCGCAAAAGTCTCGGCCAGCACCTCGGGCCCGAGGCTCGAGCCGCCCATGCCGAGCACGACGGCATCGGAGAATTTCTGGCCCTTCACGCGGCTCGCATAATCCTCGTAGTCGGCGACATCGGCCTTGCCGGCGCTGTCGAGCCAGCCGAGCCATTTGTCCTCGTCCGTACCGGTCCAGACCGATTTGTCGCGCTGCCACAGCCTGCGGATCTTGGCGGACGCGCGCCATTCCTCGGTGCTCTTGGCCACGGCCTTGCCGAGCCCGTCGCCGAGCGAGAGAAGCTGGCGGTCGATCGCGGGACCAAGCACGGTGGCGCGCTTGTGCGCGACCGCGCCATAGAGCTTGTCGGCGGCATCCGCAAACTGCTTCACGCCGTCCTTGACGAGCTCTTCGGTGATGGCATCGAGCGAAACACCTGAACGCTCCAGCTCTTCCAGCACGCGATAGGCATCCTCGACATTCTCCTCGAGGCTGTCGCGCGGCTTGCCGTGGTCGCGGAACGCATCGAGCGTCGCGGGCGGGACGGTGTTGATGGTGTCGGGGCCGATCAGCTCCTCGACATAGAGCACGTCGCTGTACTCCTTGTTCTTGGTGCCGGTGGATGCCCACAGCATCCGCTGCGGCCTCGCGCCCTTGGTGGCGAGCTTGTCCCAGCGCGGGCCCGAAAACAGGCGCTTGTAGTCCTGGTAGGCAACCTTGGCGTTGGCGATCGCGACCTTGCCTTTCAGCGCGGCGAGCCGCTCCTTTTCGCTGGGGTCGTTAGCACGCGCGATCTTCTCGTCGAGCTGCTTGTCGACGATGGAGTCGATGCGGCTGACGAAGAAGCTCGCCACGCTTGCGACATGCGAGGGGTCGCCGCCGCCGGCGACGTATTTTTCGAGACCCGCAAGATAGGCTTCGGCGACCTCAAGGTAGACCGCCTTCGAGAACAACAGCGTGATGTTGATGCTGATGCCGTCGCCGATCAGAGTTTCGATCGCCGGCAGACCTTCCGGCGTCGCCGGCACCTTCACCATCAGGTTCTTGCGACCCACGTCCTTCCAGAGCCGCCGCGCCTCGGCGACCGTGCCGGCGGTGTCCATCGCGAGGTAAGGCGAGACCTCCAGGCTGACATAGCCGTCGCCGCCCTTGAGCCGGTCGTAGACCGGGCGCAGCACGTCAGCGGCGTTCTGGATGTCCTCGACCGCGACGGCCTCGAACAGATCGGCCACGGTCCGGTCGCCGCGCTTGAGCGCCTTGCCGATCGGGGCGTCGTATTCGTCCGAGCTGCCGATCGCCTTCTCGAAGATCGAGGGGTTGGAGGTGACGCCCTTGACGCCGTCGGTGTCGATCAGCCGCTTCAAATCGCCCTTGGCGATGAAACCACGGGCCAGGAAGTCCAGCCAGACGGCTTGTCCGTGCTTTTCCAGTTCTTTGACGGGATTCATGATGCTTATTTATCTCCAAGCCTGCGGGCGAGGGGTTTCCGCGCCGGTCCTGACGCGCTATCCTCTAGCTTACATGCTCCCGGGAGGGAACCAATCAAGGGTATCAGCGTCATACTCTCAGTGTAACTCCGCTGCGATGATGGCGATCCAGGTGGCGAAGCGTGTGTTGCGTAAAAAGTCGTTGGCCGGGGAGGACCGGCCGAGGTCTCGTTACGTAACGCCGGTCTCGTTGGCTTTCGTCACTTGGACCAGTGGCTTTGCGGAGTATCGTCGGCGGATTCCGGTCCGCCTGGTACATCGTGACCTGGTCGCGAATGGCCATGCTGGGGGAAGGCATGCACGCACATCGTGACGACATGACGCTCGTGGTCGGCAGTCCGCGGACGGTCGCGCCGGCCGTATGCATCGACGCGTCCCACGATCTCGAAATCAATTCGTGTACGACCCAGCTGCGGCTGCTGGTCGCGGCGGGTTTCGCGATGACCCTGCTCAGTGCGGCTCTTGCCTTTGACTGGTGGGACGGCCTCGGCGGCTACGACACGACGGCCGGCTATGCCGGCGTCGTGGTGTTCGGCCTGATGACCTGCCGGCTGATCTGGATGCTGCCCGCCGAACGGGGGCCGGTGGTGATCGTCACCCCCTACGGCATCCGCGACCTCCGCATCGGCAATGAATTTCTGCTGTGGGACTCGATCACGGAGATTTCGGCTGACGAATGCCGCGGGCACAAGATGATCGTGCTGACACCGACGCCGGCCTTGCAGCGGCAGCTCTGCACCATCCGCACCTCGGCTCGCCGCGCGCACAACGATCGTATCGTCATCCGCCTGGATGGGTTGGCGACCGATTTTGACACATTGCTGAGGGCCTGCCGCGATTGTCATGCTGCCAGTAACCCACGCACCGCATTGCAGCAGGAAGATGAACGCGGCACCCGCGGCTTCGCCGTACCAGCGACATAAGATTGCCGCGCGCGGACTGCTCTATGCTGCAGTGCCGGATGGACGCGTCCCCCGGTAATGCCCGGATGTTGCGAGCGAGTGACATTTTTTGGAAATGAGCGATGATAGACGCAGATTCGCACAAATAACAGGCATGTGCCTGTTCGTAACTCAACGAGTGCCTACGTTGTGCGTTGCGTGGAGTTAGCACCCGGGTGTCCAATGATCGTCATGTGCTCACGCTGATTCGAGAGTGGCGCTACGGAACGGTCCAGTCGTCGCTGCTTTAGTTCAGTTGTGTAGCGGAACTCACGCGGAGAGGGATCATGTACAACGATTCTTTGTTCAACGCTTTCGCTCGGTCGTTCGAGGCGAGAAGCCAGCACGACATGTCGATGGCGGAATATCTGGAATCGTGTCGAAGCGATCCCATGAAATACGCCAATGCGGC
The DNA here is from genome assembly GCF_042076515.1 of Bradyrhizobium sp. A5. Classification (NCBI taxonomy): domain Bacteria; kingdom Pseudomonadati; phylum Pseudomonadota; class Alphaproteobacteria; order Hyphomicrobiales; family Nitrobacteraceae; genus Bradyrhizobium; species Bradyrhizobium sp. A5. The sequence goes on from NZ_CP148990.1 coordinate 1,583,383, forward strand.
CGAGCGATTACTAGCGGCGATCGGTGAGCCCCAAACGATTGACACGGCCAAGGACCCACGCCTTGGCCGTATTTTTTTGAACCGCACGATCCGCACCTATCCGGCCTTCGCCGGCTTCTACGGCATGGAAGAAACCATCGAGCGGATCGTCGGGTTCTTCCGTCACGCGGCGCAGGGCCTCGAAGAGCGCAAGCAGATTCTCTATCTGCTCGGTCCGGTCGGTGGCGGCAAATCCTCGCTCGCCGAGCGGCTGAAGTCGCTGATGGAAGTGCATCCGATCTACGTGCTGAAAGCCGGCGACGAACTCTCGCCCGTGTTCGAGAGTCCGCTCAGCCTGTTCGATCCCGATCAGCTCGGCCCGATGCTGGAAGAGAAATACGGCATTCCGCGCCGGCGCCTCACCGGCCTGATGAGCCCGTGGTGCTACAAGCGGCTGGAGGCCTTCGGCGGCGACATTTCCCAGTTCAGAGTCGCAAAAATCCAGCCGTCGCGGCTGCGCCAGATCGGCATCGCCAAGACCGAGCCCGGTGACGAGAACAACCAGGACATCTCCTCGCTTGTCGGCAAGGTCGACATCCGCAAGCTCGAGACCTACGCCCAGAACGATCCCGACGCTTACAGCTATTCCGGCGGCCTCAACCGCGCCAACCAGGGCGTGCTCGAGTTCGTCGAAATGTTCAAGGCGCCGATCAAGATGCTGCATCCGCTGCTCACGGCGACGCAGGAAGGCAACTATATCGGCACCGAGAATATCGGCGCGATCCCGTTCACCGGCGTCATCCTCGCGCATTCGAACGAAGCCGAGTGGGCGAGCTTCAAGTCGAACAAGAACAACGAGGCCTTTATCGACCGCATCTGCGTGATCAAGGTGCCTTACTGCCTGCGGATCACGGAAGAGCAGAAGATCTACGAGAAGCTGATCCAGGGCTCCGAGCTCGCGGCCGCCCCATGCGCGCCCTCGACGCTGGAGACGCTGGCGCGGTTCTCGGTGATGTCGCGGCTGCGCAAGCACGAGAATTCCACGACGTATGCCAAGATGCGGGTTTACGATGGCGAGAGCCTGAAGGAATCCGATCCGAAGGCGCGCAGCGTCCAGGAATATCGCGATGCCGCCGGCGTCGACGAGGGCATGGACGGCGTCTCCACCCGCTTTGCCTTCAAGATCCTGGCTGCGACCTTCAACCACGATCCGCAGGAAGTCGCCGCCGACGCCGTGCATCTGATGTACGCGCTGGAGCAGTCGATCAAGCGCGAGCAGCTGCCCGAGGAAGTCGAGAAGCGCTACCTCGAATTCATCAAGGCGGATCTGGCCCCGCGTTATGCCGAGTTCATCGGTCACGAGATCCAGAAGGCCTATCTCGAATCCTACTCGGATTACGGCCAGAACCTGTTCGACCGCTACGTCGACTACGCCGATGCCTGGATCGAGGACCAGGACTTCAAGGATCCCGACACCGGCCAGCTGCTCGATCGCGAACTCTTGAACCAGGAATTGACGAAAATCGAGAAGCCGGCGGGCATCGCCAACCCCAAGGACTTCCGCAACGAGGTGGTCAAATTCTCGTTACGGTCGCGCGCCCAGAACGGCGGCAAGAATCCGACCTGGACCTCCTACGAGAAGATTCGCGATGTGATCGAAAAGCGGATATTCTCTCAGGTCGAGGACCTGCTTCCGGTCATCTCGTTCGGGTCGAAGAAGGACGGCGAGACGGAGAAGAAGCACGGCGAGTTCGTGGCACGCATGGTGGAGCGCGGCTACACCGAGCGTCAGGTTCGCCGGCTGGTCGAATGGTACATGCGCGTGAAGCAAGCCGGTTGAGGCGGATGAGAAAGTGGCCATTCACATCATTGACAGGCGCCTGAATCCAGGCGGCAAGAGTCTTGAGAACCGCCAGCGGTTCTTGCGTCGGGCTAAATCCCTGGTGCAGGGCGCCGTCAAGAAGACCTCGCAGGAACGCGACATCAAGGACGTCCTGGAGGGTGGTGAGGTCACGATCCCGCTCGACGGCATGCACGAGCCGCGGTTCCGCCGTGAAGGCGGGACGCGCGACATGGTGCTGCCCGGCAACAAGAAGTTTGTCGAGGGCGACTATCTCCAGCGCTCCGGCCAGGGCAGCGCCAAGGATTCCGGTCCTGGCGAAGGCGACAGCGAGGACGCCTTCCGCTTCGTGCTCAGCCGCGACGAGTTCGTCGATCTCTTCCTCGACGATCTCGAGCTGCCGGATCTGGCTAAACGCAAGATCGCGCAGACCGAGAGCGAAGGTATCCAGCGCGCCGGCTACACCACGTCGGGCTCGCCCTCCAACATCTCGGTGAGCCGGACCGTGCGGCGCGCGATGGCGCGTCGTATCGCGCTCAAGCGTCCCAGCAGGGACGAGATCGAGGAGCTGGAAGCGGCAATCGCCGCTTGCACGGACGAGGACGAGCGCTTGCTGATGCTCGCCCAGCTCGAAAAGCTGAAGGCGAAGTCGAAGCGCATTCCGTTCATCGATCCGATCGACATCCGCTATCGCCGCTTCGAGACGGTGCCCAAGCCCGTCGCGCAGGCCGTGATGTTCTGCCTGATGGACGTCTCGGGCTCGATGTCCGAGCACATGAAGGATCTCGCCAAGCGGTTCTACATGCTGCTCTACGTGTTCCTGAAGCGCCGCTACAAGCATGTCGAGATCGTCTTCATCCGCCACACCGACCGCGCCGAGGAGGTGGACGAGCAGACCTTCTTCTACGGCCCGGCCTCGGGTGGCACGCTGGTCTCCAGCGCGCTGCAGGCGATGCACGAGATCGTGCGCGAGCGCTTCAGCCCGGCGGACTGGAACATCTACGCCGCGCAGGCCTCCGACGGCGACAATTCCTATTCCGACGGCGAGCTCACCGGCATGCTGCTGACCGACAAGATCCTGCCGGTCTGCCAGTTCTTTGCCTATCTCGAGGTCGGGGAAGCTGGCGGCAGCGCCTTCGATCTCTCCGACTCCTCGCTCTGGACCCTCTACGAGCGCCTGCGCAACAGCGGCGCACCGCTCTCGATGCGCAAAGTCAGCGAGCGCAGCGAGATCTTCCCGGTGTTCCACGATCTGTTCCAGCGCCGCGAAACTGCCCAGGAGAAAGCTGCTCCATGACGGAAAGATTGTTCGAAGGCGCGGATTGGGATTTTCACACCTTGCAGCGCATCACCGATGCCTGCGAGGAGGTGGCGAAGAACGATCTCGGGCTCGACGTCTATCCGAACCAGATCGAGGTCATCACCGCCGAGCAGATGCTGGATGCCTACTCCTCGGTCGGCATGCCGCTGTTCTACAAGCACTGGTCCTTCGGCAAGCAGTTCGCCTACCACGAGGCCTCCTACCGCAAGGGCCTGATGGGCCTCGCCTATGAGATCGTGATCAACTCCTCGCCGTGCATCTCCTATCTGATGGAGGAGAACACGGCGACGATGCAGACGTTGGTGATCGCGCACGCCGCCTTCGGCCACAACCACTTCTTCAAGAACAACTATCTGTTCAAGCAGTGGACCGACGCCGACGGCATCCTGGACTATCTCGATTTTGCCAAGACCTACGTCATGCAATGCGAGGAGCGCTACGGCCGCACCGAGGTCGAGCGCACGCTCGACGCAGCGCATGCGCTGATGTCGCACGGCATCGACCGCTATCCCGGCAAGAAGAAGCTCGATCTGCGCGCCGAAGAGAAGCGGGCGGGGCGCCGCCGCCAGCACGAGGAGGAGGTCTTCAACGATCTCTGGCGCACGGTCCCCAAGGGCGTCGCCAAGAGCAAGTCCACGCTCAGCCTCGAGCGCCGCCGCAAGCTGCTCGGCCTGCCTCAGGAGAACCTGCTCTATTTCCTGGAGAAGAGCGCGCCGCGGCTGGCTCCCTGGCAGCGCGAGCTGCTGCGCATCGTCCGCCACATCGCGCAATATTTCTATCCGCAGAGCCAGACCAAGGTAATGAACGAGGGCACCGCGACCTACGTCCACTACCGCATCATGACCAAGCTGCACCAGACGGGCCGCATCACCGACGGCAATTTCCTCGAATTCCTGCAATCGCACACCAACGTGGTGTTTCAGCCCGAATTCGATGATCGGCGCTTCTCGGGCTTCAATCCCTATGCGCTCGGCTTCGCCATGATGCAGGACATCGAGCGCATCGTCACCAGGCCGGAAGACGAGGACCGGGAATGGTTCCCCGATATCGCCGGCAAGAATGACGTGATGGGCGTGCTGCGCGACGTCTGGGCCAACTACCGCGACGAGAGCTTCATCGCCCAGTTCCTGAGCCCGAAGCTGATGCGGCAGCTCCGCATGTTCCATCTGCACGACGATCCCGAGGAGCGTGCCGGCATCCGGGTCGATGCGATTCACGACGAGCGCGGCTTCCGCCGCGTGCGGCGTGAGCTGGCGCGGCAGCACGATGTCGGCTACATCGACGCCAACATCGAGGTGGTCGACGTCGATCTCTCCGGCGACCGCCGTCTGATCCTGCACCACCACGTCATCAAGGGCGCGCAGCTCAACGAGACCGACGCCAAGCGGGTGCTCCAGCACCTCGCCGATCTCTGGACCTACGACGTCTCGCTGATCGAGGTCGACGCCAACGACAAGGTCCTGCGCGAATATGTCGTGAGCCCGCGCCCGATCACCGCGGCGGCCTGAGGGCATCGTCCCTACGGATCAATACGCCGAGATGCGCGTTGATGCGCCCTCGCCCCTTGTGGGAGAGGGCAGCGATGTCGGCTGACCCAAGCTCACTGGGGTGAGGGGTATCCTCTCTACATCTTCCCGTGTCGAGAGAGGGTCCCTCATCCGGCGCTTCGCGCCACATTCTCCCCACAAGGAAGAAGGGAAGGCATTCGTGGCTGCTTCACTATGCGGACCGCTTGGCGGGCTTCTTCTTCGCCTTGGACCCATTCAGCTCCACGGCCGCGCAGATCAGCGCCTTTAACGCCTTCTCGTTGATCGTCTCGCCCTCGTGAAAATCGATCGCGCGCCGCACATTTCCGTCGAGGCTGGAATTGAACAGGCCGGACGGGTCATCCAGTGCCGCGCCTTTGGCAAACGTCATCTTCACCACGGCCTTGTAGGTCTCGCCGGTGCAGATGATGCCGTCGTGCTCCCAGACGGGAACGCCGCGCCATTTCCACGTCTCCACGATATCAGGATCGGCCTGCTTGATCAGGCCGCGCAGTCGCCCCAGCATCTCGCCGCGCCAGTCGCCGAGCTCCTTGATCCTGCCGTCGATCAGCTTGGAGGGCGAAGCGCCATCCGCCTTCGTCGCGCTGCTCTTTTTCGCGGTCACAACCTTCCTCATGATCACACCTCTTGTCGCGCGCCGGCGCGTCGGCCGAGATAGGGCAGTGCGAACAAATAGAGTCCCGTCGCGAGCAACGGAATCAACGGCACGAACGCCAGCAGGCCGATCCACGTCGCCTGAACCTGCAGCGTCAGGGCGACGATGTTGGCGATGACGGCGAGCGTGAAAGCGATCGATAGCCAGCGATGGATCTGACGAACCCACATATTCCCGGTCAATGAAACCTCCTCCTGAGATGATCGAATAAAGGTCGGCGCCGGACTAGTCAGCCCGCGCCAGCAGCTCGTCCAGCTTGGTGAAGAACTGCTTCCAGCCGGCATGCGCGCCGCCATAGGCCTGCTTCTGTGTCGGGCTGAAGCCCGCTTGCTCGACGCGCAAGTGAGTGCCCGCGCCCGTCGCGGTGAGCGTGAAGGTCACCACGCTCTTCAGATCGAAGGCCGCGTCCGCATGCGAGAAGTTCCAGGTGTAGGCGAGCATGCGCTGCGGCTCGATGGCGAGCACCTCGCAGTCCAGCACGCCGCCCCATTCGCCGCGAAGGTTGAAGCGATGACCGACTGAGGGCTTGAAGTCGTTCTTCATCAGCCATTCCTCGATCAGATGCGGCTGCGTCAGCGCGCGCCAGATCCGCTCCGCTGGGGCGGCAAATTCGCGCTCGATCACCACGGAGCGCATCTCGGCTGCGGCTTCTGTCATTGGTCCATCCTCTTCAGGAGATCATCGAGCGCATCGAGCCGGTTCTGCCAGAACCCGGCCATCTGGCTGGTCCAGTCGATCAGCGGATTGAGCGCACCGGGCTGCGCGCTGTAGTGGGTTTGCCGTCCCTCGTGGCGGTCGCGGACGAGGCCAGCCTGCTTCAGCGCGCCGAGATGCTTCGACACCGCCGGCTGGGAAACGCCCGATCGCGCCGTCAGCGCCCCGACCGTCTGCTCTCCCTCGCGGCACAGCCGCTCGAAGATCGCCCGCCGGGTCGGGTCGGCGAGCGTCCGGAACAGAAGGTCGGGAGCGGCGGACATACGGAATCCATAACCATTCAGTTATGGATTAATTCATAACCGTAGAGTTATGGGTGAGTCAAGTGATGCAGGCTATCCTATTGGATTTCGGTAGTGGCCGCGGGCGCTGCTGAACCTCTCCCGCCTGCCAAGCGGGGGAGGGAGCGCACCGCCTTCGCGGCAAACCCTAAGGCCGCAGATACAGATAGCCCTGCGACTGCAGCTCGGCCAAACGGACCACGCCGCCCTTCTCCGCGCTGACGAAGCCGGGCAGCAGATCCGTCAGCGTGACGTTCTGCGCCTTCATCGTGTTGCCGCAGGCGGCGAGCTCGACGCCGTCCCTGGAGAAATCGCCGACGCGCTTGCTGATATCGGGGTTGGCCTGTGCCGAGTGAAACGCCTTCAGCGCCGGCCCATGGATCACCAGCGCGATCGTCACATGCTCGGGCCCGCCGACGCCGTCGATGTGGTTCTGGATGTTGCCGAGCACGAAGTTGACCTTCTCGGCGTCGCTGAGGTGATAGACCACCCTGAGCTTGTTGCCCGCGCCGGCTTCCGTTGCGGCCTTGGCACGCGAGACGCCGAACGCCGCGCCGAAGGCAGACAAGGCGCTCCACAGGATGTTCCGGCGGTTCATGGCGATCTCCTCGATTGAGCCCGACTTTGCCGGAAACATATCATTTGTGGCGGAGTGCGGCGAGTTCCTCGCGGTCGGTCACCAGCGAGGCGCACTCGCCGATGCCGGTGCGGTCGAGGCGGAAAATCCCGTCGTCGGCGCCGGCGACCAGCGATTGCTCGGCTTCGTCATCCGGCTTGTTGTTCTGCCAGACCCTGACCCGCTCGAGCCGCACGATCGCCGATCTGTCGTCCTTCGAAGGCGCGACGCCGATGCCGCCGCCCTCGCAATCGACGCCGCAACCGAGCCGCACCTCGTTGCCGTCTTTTGTGAACACGACATGGCTGCACGAGCCGCTGGAGTCGAAATCGCCGGAGCGATGGCGATATCTGAAGCCGAGCCGGAAGGAATTGTGGAGCTGCCTGTCCTCCCTGTCGAGTTCGGCCGAAACCAGCAGCTTCATGGCGGCGACCTTCTGCTTCGGATGTCGCGCCAGGTGCTCGGCATCGTAGCGGCGGACGAAGCAGGCAAAGGCCCTGCTGCCGGGCGCCCCGGCATACATTCGCGCATCGAAGCTGTCCGCCTCGGTCTTGCCCGCCTCGCGGATGCCGTCGCCGTCTTCGGCCCGGGCGGCGCCGACGAATGCAGCAAGGACGAGCGGAAGGATGAGGGCAGGTTTCATGGTCGCACCGGGCGCGTGAACGGCCCGCATCGGGACGGCGGTGGCCGACTGGCAGTTAGTCGCAGGCCGGGCGCCGCGAGTTCACGTGCGAATGCTTCGCACTCCCGTGGGGAGCCTCGCGCAAGGTTCCAGCCTTAACACCTTAGAAGGAGGGGCGTTCCTAAACCCCAGGTTGTTGCAAAAGACTGGTGGCGGTCGAACATGTCCGTAAGTCAGAACTTGCCCAACGTCACGATTGGCTATTCCCGCGGACGGCTGCTGATGATTTTCGGCGCCTGCCTGCTGCTGACGCTGCTCTGTGCCGGGCTCGCCTTCACCTGGCAGGAAGGCAAGGGCGTCACCACGTTCGAACTCGCTGCCTGCTATATCGGCGCGGTGTTTTTCGGCCTTGCCACCTGCAGGATGCTCTGGAGGTTGGCCACCGCCAGGGCGCCGGTGGTCTTCATCAGCCGTGTGGGCATTCGCGACACCAGGCTCGCCGACGAGACCATCGCCTGGAGCGCGGTGCGGAAGATACAGATCTGGGACCACCGCGCGCAGAAGTGCGTCGTGCTCAAGGTCGATCCCCTTGTCGCCAAGCGATTCGCCGGGGGATTTCTGACGCGCGCGTTGATGAGCAAGGCGCTCGGCGCCGACGGTGTGGTCGTCAATGCCGGCGGCCTGACCATGGACGTCGGAACATTGCTCGAGATCTGCAAGCAATATTGGGGCGCCGGACGACCGGCCCATTTTGACGACGCCGTGCCGGCGCCTGAGGCCGAGGCCGAGCCGGAGTCTGTCGGCTAAAGCGGCGCGGAATCTCCCGGCAATGCCGGGCCGATGTTCCAGCTACGTGGACACCGCGATCGCAGGATAGAGTCCAAGTTCCGCGAGTAGATTTAGTCGCTGCTTGGGTCGGGAAGGTTCATGCCGCCGTGCGGCCTTCGCTCTCTGGAACCCGATATTGCGATTTGCTTCGGCATTTGTCCCGGTTCGTCAATGTGATAGCCTTCACAGACAATCGCCTCTCGACGTCGTAGGTTAAGTTCGCCACTTGCAAGTTGGTGGAGTGCGCCGAAATGGGCGAGATTCGCAACTTTAAATCGGGAAATCAGGACGAGCCGCCGCCGCATGGCGTGATGCCGCGTCGTCTCGCAGCCATCATTGTCGGCGATATCGCGTCCTACAGCCGCTTGATGCAGGTCGATGAGGAAGGCACGCATGTCCGCGTCAAGCGGATCGAGCGGGATCTCATCCAGCCCAGCATCGTCGAGCACCACGGAAGTCTGGTGAAGACGACGGGCGACGGCTTCATTGCCATTTTCGACAGCCCTGTCGAGGCTGTTCGATGCAGCATCGTCATCCAGCAAAATCTTGTCGGCCGCAATGCCTCGCTTCCGAAGGATACTCGGATCGAATACCGGATTGGCGTCAATCTCGGTGATGTCATCGTCGAACCGGACGATGTCTACGGCGATGGCGTCAACATCGCCTCACGCATCGAGGGCATCGCCGAGCCCGGTCAGGTCTATATCTCGGGCGCGATCTACGAACAGATCAAGCACAAAGTGGTGTGCGGCTATGAGTCGCTCGGGGATCGCAAGGTCAAGAACATCACCGATCCGGTGCGTGTCTATCGTGTGCTGCCGGACGCAGACGCGGTCGGCCGGCCGCGCGGCCGTCGCGAGAACGTGCTGATCTTTCTCCTGAGCGCCGCGGTGCTGATAATGGCCACGGGCGTGCTCTGGTACTTGCTGGCGCAGCCGGGCAGGGTGGGCGAGCAGGCCGCCGCGCCGAACGTCGTCGCTCCGGTCGTATCCCCAAGCCCGCAGCCTCCGCCGCGCGAAGCGGCCGCGCAGGCGCCGCAACCATCGCCCTCCTTGGCTTCGTCACCTACGCCCGTATCGGCGCCCAGCCCATCGGCAACGCCGGTCCGCGAACCCGAGATGATCGCTATTCGCGGCGGAAGCTTTGCGATGGGAAGCAATGATGATCCGACCGAACGCCCGGTTCACCAGGTCGCGGTCAAGCCGTTCTCGATCGGAAAATATCCCGTGACGGTGCAGGAATGGAACGAATGCGCCGCCGCCAAGGCGTGCGGGTTCACTGCCATCGGCAACGATGATGCGCCGGTCACCAATCTCAGTTGGACCGACGCGCAGCAGTATGCGGCCTATCTCGCGAACGCGACGAAGAAGCCTTATCGGCTTCCAAGCGAGGCCGAATGGGAATATGCGGCGCGCGGCGGAACGTCGACCAAATATTGGTGGGGCGACAAGCTCCAGCAGGGCATGGCCGGGTGCAAGGACTGCGGCGGCGGCGCCGCCGAGCAGCCGGTGAAAGTCGGCAGCTTCAAGCCCAATCCTTTCGGTCTCCACGACATGGGTGGCAGCATCGATCAGTGGGTCGAAGACTGCTGGCACAAGACCTATCAGGGCGCGCCCAATGACGGCTCGGCATGGAGCGGCGGGGACTGCAGTTCGCACGTCCTGCGCTCGGGCTCCTGGAAAAACGATTCGAGATATGTGCGACCGTCCAATCGCGACGGCTACGATACCAATGTTCGCTACCCGACGCATGGAGTCCGTGTCGCGCTCAGTCCCTAAGTGCTGGAGTAAATCCGATGCAAGTCCTTCGCTGCGTTGCGCTCTCGGCGGTGCTCGCTTTGCTCCCGGGCATCGCCTATCCGCAGGGCAAGACTGCGCCAAAGGATGCAAAGCTCTATTTCATCACCCCGTATGACGGGCAGAAGCTGCGCGGCGGATTCCTGGTCCGGTTCGGCTTGCGCAACATGGGCGTGACGCATGCCGGCGACGACTACCAGAACGCCGGCCACCATCATCTGCTGGTCGACGTCAACGATCCCATCGATCCGAAGGAGCCAATCCTGCAGGACAAGTCGCATCTGCATTTCGGGGCAGGGCAGACCGAAACGCTTCTCGAGCTTCCGCCCGGGACCCACACCCTTCAATTGGTGCTGGGCGACGCGAAGCACTATCCCTTCGAGCCGCCTGTCGTGTCGGAAAAGATTACCGTGCGCGTCAGACCGCCGCTCCAGCGTGGCAGATGATCAGCGCAGGCTGGCGTTGAACTTGTCCAGCGCCGCCGAGCCCGGGCACAGCCTATCCGCTTCCAGTGTGTTGAGCGGCGTCTCGACCGTATTGAGATGCGCGTGCAAATCGTCCGCGTCGGGATCGACGTAGAGCAGGCCGGTGACGATCTGGCCTTTCGCGGCGTGCCTCGCGAGGAATGTCTGGGCCCCCAGCCGGTCGTGCGGATCGTAGTCCGCGTCGATCTTGCGCAGCGCGATCTTGCTGCCGTCATGCTGCTCGACGACCTGCACCGTGCCCGGCGCATAGTCCACCGCGATCGGATCGCGGCCGACCAGCACGTCGAGCCGGTTCACCGCGTCATTGTGCTCGCGGACATAGTCGAAACTCTTGGTCGAGCCGGCGTGGTTGTTGAAGGCGATGCAGGGGCTGATGACGTCGATGAAGGACGCGCCCTTGTGGCCGATTGCGGCCGCGATCAGCGGCACCAGCTGGGCCTTGTCGCCTGAGAACGAGCGCGCGACGAAGGTGGCGCCCAGCTGCAGCGCGATCGCGACGAGGTCGATGGCGTTGTCGGTATTGGTGACGCCCTTTTTGCTCTTCGAGCCGCGGTCGGCGGTTGCCGAAAACTGGCCCTTGGTCAGGCCGTAAACGCCGTTGTTCTCGACGATGTAGGTCATGTTGACGCCGCGCCGGATCGAATGCGCGAACTGGCCGAAGCCGATCGAGGCGGAATCGCCGTCGCCGGAAACGCCGAGATAGATCAAATCGCGGTTGGCGAGGTTGGCGCCGGTCAGCACGCTGGGCATGCGGCCGTGTACGGTGTTGAAGCCGTGCGAGTTGCCGAGGAAGTAGTCCGGCGTCTTCGACGAGCAGCCGATGCCGGAAATCTTCGCCACCCGGTGCGGCTCGATCGACAGCTCGTAGCAGGCCTCGATGATCGAAGCCGTGATCGAATCGTGGCCGCAGCCGGCGCACAGCGTCGAGATCTTGCCCTCGTAGTCGCGGTGGGTATAGCCGAGCTCGTTCTTCTTGAGGCCCGGATGATGGAATTTCGGCTTTGCGATGTAGGTCATGCGAGCACCTGCAGTCCCAGCCGCGTCATGGCCGGGCTTGACCCGGCCATCCACGTCTTGGCCGGAGAGAAAGAAGGCGTGGATGCGCGGGTCAAGCCCGGGCATGACGACGGAGAGAGTGACGTGCAAATCATGACACGGCCTTGCGGAGCGGGGTCACCTTGAGGTGATCCTGGTGGTCGCCAATGGATTTTGCGATGAAGCGGGCGGTGATCGGGGTGCCGTCGTAATGCACGATCGGCACGAGGCGCACGGGGTCGATGCCGTTCTCGTTGACGATGAGCTGGCGCAGCTGGCTGTCGCGGTTCTGCTCGACCACGTAGACGAAATCGTGCTCGGCGAGGAAGCTCGCCACGCTGGAGTGGAACGGGAAGGCGCGGATGCGCAGGCGGTCGAGCTGATGTCCGCGCGCCTCCAGCAGTCCGATCGCCTCGTCCATCGCCGGCGAGGTCGAGCCGAAATAGATCACGCCATATTTGGTCGGTCGTTCCGCGTTGGCTTGCAGCGGCCGTGGCACGAGATCCTGCGCGGTCTCGAACTTGCGGACGAGACGTTGCATGTTGTCGGCATAGACCGAGCCTTCCTCGGAGTAGCGCGCATAGCGATCACGCGACGTGCCGCGGGTGAAATAGGAGCCCTTGGTCGGATGCGTGCCGGGATAGGTGCGGTAGGGGATGCCGTCGCCGTCGACGTCGAGATAGCGGCCGAAGTCGCGGCCTTGCTCCAGCATCTCCGCGGTCATCACCTTGCCGCGGTCATACTGCTTGGAATCGTCCCATTTCAGCGGACGGCAGAGCCGGTGGTTCATGCCGATGTCGAGGTCGAGCATCAGGAAGATCGTGGTCTGCAGCCGTTCGGCCAGATCGAAGGCCGCCGCCGCGAACTCGAAGGCTTCAGCCGGATCTTCCGGGAACAGCAGCACATGCTTGGTGTCGCCGTGCGAGGCATAGGCGCAGGCAATGATGTCGCATTGCTGGGTCCGGGTCGGCATGCCCGTGGAGGGCCCGGCGCGCTGGATGTTCATGATCACCGCGGGGATCTCGGCGAAGTACGACAGGCCGATGAACTCGGTCATCAGCGAGATGCCGGGGCCGGAGGTCGCGGTGAACGCGCGCGCGCCGTTCCAGGAGGCGCCAATGACGATACCGATTGAAGCGAGCTCGTCCTCGCCTTGCACGATCGCGTATTTCGCCTTGCCGGTCTCGGGGTCGTGCCGGTACTTCTTGCAATGGGCGGTGAAAGCCTCCGCCACCGACGAGGACGGTGTGATCGGATACCAGGCGCACACCGTGGCGCCGCCATAGACGGCGCCAAGCGCAGCCGCGCTGTTGCCCTCGATGAAGATGCGGTCGCCGACCTTGTCGGACTTCTTCACGCGCAGGCCGATCGGGCACTTCAGGTTCTGCAGCGCCCAGTCGCGGCCGAGATGCAGCGCGTGAACGTTGGAGGACAAGAGCTTCTCCTTGCCCTTGTATTGCTCGCCGATCAGCTGCTCGATCAGCTTCGGGTCCATGTCGAGCAGCGCACTGAGCGCGCCGAGATAGATGATGTTCTTGAACAGCTGGCGCTGGCGCGGGTCGGTGTAGGTCGAGTTGGTGATCGCGGTGAGCGGCACGCCGATCACGGTGATGTCGTCGCGGAATTTGGTCGACGGCATCGGCTTGGTGGAATCGTAGAACAGATAGCCGCCGGGCTCGATGCCGGCGACGTCCTTGTCCCAGGTCTGCGGGTTCATCGCCACCATCATGTCGACGCCGCCACGGGCGCCGAGATGGCCGTCCTCCGTCACCCGCACCTCGTACCAGGTCGGCAAGCCCTGGATGTTGGAGGGGAAGATGTTCCGCGGGGAGACCGGAACGCCATGGCGCAGGATCGCGCGCGCGAACATTTCGTTGGCGCTGGCCGAGCCCGAGCCGTTGACGTTGGCGAAGCGGACGACGAAGTCGTTTACGCTGCTGAGCGGCTTTTTGTCGGACATGTCGAACCTGCGTGGGTCATTTCGATGAGATATTTCTGCATGTCCCAGGCTCCGGTGGGACAGCGTTCGGCGCACAGCCCGCAATGCAGGCAGACATCCTCGTCCTTCACCATCACGCGCCCGGTCTTGAGGTCAGACGAGACGTAGAGGTCCTGGTCCGGATGCAGCGAGGGCGCCTTCAGGTGCTGGCGCAGATCGGCTTCCTCGCCATTCTCCGTGAAGGTGATGCAGTCCATCGGGCAGATGTCGACGCAGGCATCGCACTCGATGCAGAGCGAGGTCGAGAATACGGTCTGGACGTCGCAGTTCAGGCAACGCTCGGCCTCGCCCAGCGCGAGCTTGACGTCGTAGCCGAGCTCGACCTCGGTGCGGATGTCCTTCAGCGCGATCACCTTGTCGCGATGCGGCACCTTGAAGCGCTTGTCGTTGGAGATGTCGTTGTCATAGCTCCATTCGTGGATGCCCATCTTCTGCGACGAGACATGCACCTCCGGCAGCGGCCGCTCGGTGATGTCCTCACCCGACAGCATCTTGTGGATCGACAGTGCAGCATCATGGCCCTGCGCCACCGCCCAGATGATGTTCTTCGGACCGAATGCGGCGTCGCCGCCGAAGAACACCTTCGGATTGGTCGAGACGAAGGTCTTCGGATCGACTTTGGGCATGTGCCATTTGTCGAACTCGATGCCGCAATCCTGCTCGATCCAGGGGAAGGCGTTCTCTTGGCCGACCGCGACCAGCACGTCGTCGCAATCGATGGTCTGGTTCGGTTCGCCGGAGGGAACGAGGTTGCGGCGGCCCTTGGAATCGTATTCGGCTTTCACCTTCTGGAAGGTGATGCCGGTGAGCTTGCCGTTGTTGTGGACGAAAGCAACGGGAACGAGGAAGTTGAGGATCGGGATGTCCTCGTGAAGCGCGTCCTCCTTCTCCCACGGCGAAGCCTTCATCTCCTCGAAGCCGGAGCGCACGACGACTTTCACGTCCTCGCCGCCGAGCCTGCGCGCCGTACGGCAGCAATCCATCGCGGTGTTGCCGCCGCCGAGCACGATCACGCGCTTGCCGATCTTGTCGATGTGGCCGAACGAGACCGAGGCCAGCCATTCGATGCCGATATGGACGTTGCCAGCTGCTTCCTTGCGGCCGGGAATGTCGAGCTCGCGGCCGCGCGGCGCGCCGGAGCCGACGAAGATCGCGTCGTACTTCTCCGCGAGCAGCGCCTTCATGCTCTCGATGCGGTGCCCGCCCCTAAAGTCGACGCCGAGACCCAGGATGTAGCCGGTCTCCTCGTCGATGACGGAGTTAGGCAGGCGGAATTTCGGGATCTGCGTCCGCATCATGCCGCCAGCTTCGGGATCGCCGTCGAACACGGTGCAGTGATAACCGAGCGGCGCAAGATCGCGCGCCACGGTCAGCGACGCCGGGCCACCGCCGACGAACGCAACGCGCTTGCCGTTTTTCGCGGAAGGTTTCGGGAGGCGATGCGTGATGTCGTCCTTGAAGTCCGCGGCGACGCGCTTCAAACGGCAGATCGCCACCGGCGTTTCCTCGACGCGTCCGCGCCGGCACGCCGGCTCGCATGGACGATCGCAGGTGCGCCCCAGAATTCCGGGAAACACGTTCGATTTCCAATTGATCATGTAGGCGTCGCTGTAGCGGCCTTGCGCGATCAGTCGGATGTATTCGGGAACCGGTGTGTGCGCTGGACACGCCCATTGGCAATCGACCACTTTGTGAAAGTAGTCGGGGGCCGCGATATCGGTCGGTTTCATTCCTACCCCGTCCGCGCAGGCTCAAGGACCCCGCGGCCTTTTCTTGAGCTTGGCGAACGCTAACGCGCGTCGATCTGGTTTCTGAATGACGTCATTGGGTTAGCTTATTGGAACGGTTCCGAAGTACAACGGCAAATTTTCGCGATTGACCACTTTCATGGGAGCTGCGCGTGCACAGCATTAACGCGCCGCGCGCACCGATGTGGCAGTGCAATATATTACGCTGCAGATAGTGCTTCAGCTGTGCGCGATATCGCTCTTCGCCAGATCCCACATCAGGCTATAGGTGCCGACGGAGATGGGAAGCGGGAAGGGCGCTGCCGCAGGGCCGGTGAAGCGTTCGGCGATCACGGCAGAGATTGCGCCGACATGCGTGCCGTCGATCAGCACGAACCAGTCGCGTGCGCCTTCGTTGCGCGTTGCCGGAATATCCGCCGTTGCGCCTGATAATTCCGGCTCGCTCTCGAGCAGATGCATCGAGATGATGCCCTCGCGCTTCTCGGGCGCCAGCTTTTCTTGCAGTGCATCACGCCATGCTCCTGCGTTGTCCGCTGTCGGCCGCAGCCGCACCAGGCCGAGCGCGGCGCCGCGACCGCTGCCCTCGCTGATGGTGATGCGCGCGACGACGCGCAGCATGTCCTTGAAATGCGCCATGGTTCGCCGCGACCATTCGGTCTGATTGGCGAGCCGCGTCCGATAGGCGGGGCTGTCGAGCACGTCGAGCGTCGCGGTCGAATACAGCGAGAGATATTTGGGATCGGCCGCATGCGCGACATAGCGCCGCGCCTCCAGAAAACCTTCGATCGCGACGCGCTCTTCCAGATGCTCGCGATCGTACCAGCGGCTGAAATCGGCTTCATGGGCTTTGTCGATGTTCATCGACGTCAGCAGCATGCCTTTCCCGGCGAGCGGCATTTTCTGGTTGTCCTTTTTCGCGCATTAGCGCGCGGCCTTCGACGCGAGGTCGGCGATCGACTTCATGACCGCGTCCCGCACGCCGGCATCATAGAGCGAATGTCCGGCTTCTTCCACGATCCTGACCTCGGAACCCGGCCAAACTTTCGCGAGCGCCTGCGATGTCCCAGGCGGGCACAACAGGTCGTAGCGGCCCTGCACGATGATGCCGGGAATTCCGGCGAGCCGGCCGGCGTTTAGCAACAACTGGTTCTCGCTCATGAAGCTGTCGTGGACGAAATAATGCGCCTCCATGAACGGTGTCGCCGGCAATGTGCGCCATACCTTCAGCGAGGCCAGGTCGATCCGCGTCTTGGCCGGCTTGTGCTCGGACAAGGCACGTTCGGTATCGTGCCAGGCGCGCGCGACAGGTCCATGGACAGCTGGATCAGCGTCGAGGATGCGGCGCCAATAGGCGTCTATTGGCCGCTCGCGCTCGTCTGGCGGCAGCACGCTCAGAAAATCCTCGTGGAGCCCGGGATAGAACTGCGACAGGCGCGAGGTGAAAGCCGTCTCGACTTCCGCTCGGGTGCCGAGGAACGTCGCGCGCAGCGCGATGCCGGAGACGCGCTCGGGATGCGCTTCTGCGTAAGCCAGCGCCAGCGTCGCGCCCCAGGAGCCGCCGACCACGATCCAGCGCGAGATACCGAATTTCTCGCGGATCGTCTCCATGTCCGCGATCAGATGCGCCGTGGTGTTGTGCGCGCGCGATCCCTTCGGCCGGCTGCGGCCGCAGCCGCGCTGGTCGAATAGCACCGCATGCATGCGCTCGGGATCGAACAGCCGGCGATGATCGGGCTGGCAGCCGCTGCCGGGGCCGCCGTGCAGATAGATTGCGGGGATGCCGTCGGCGCGGCCGACGCTCTCGACATAGAGCTCGTGGCCGTCGCCGACATCGATCATGTCGGAGGTCAGCGGTGCAAAGGGATCGGCGCGTTTGGCGGATGCGGCCGCATCCGCGTCAGGCGTCATCGCCTGCCTCTAAGGTGCCGCCGGCGAAATTGCGATAGAGGAAGCGGTTGGTCTCGCCCTCGGCCTCGCGCTCGGCCTGCTTGAAGATGGTCTCGTGCAGCGGCGACAGCGCGCAGGCGGGGTCGGTGTTGGCGGCATCGCCGGTCAGGGCAAAGGCCTGGCAGCGGCAGCCGCCGAAATCGATCTCGCGGAATTCGCAACTCTTGCACGGCTCCTTCATCCAGCCGGTGCCGCGATAGCGGTTGAAGGCCTCCGAATTCTGCCAGATCCAAGCGATCGAATGGTTCGAGCGCACCGACTCGAAGTCGAGCCCGGTGATGCTCTCGGCGGCGTGGCACGGCAGCACCTTGCCGGCCGGCGAGATGTTGAAGAACTGCCGGCCCCAGCCGCCCATGCACTTCTTCGGCCGCAGCGCGTAGTAATCCGGCACGACGTAGTCGATCGACAGCCGGCCTTTGTGCCGCTCGCGCGCCTCCTCGACGATTTCAGTGCATTCGTCGAGCTGCGCCACCGTCGGCATCAGTGCGGCGCGGTTCTTCAGCGCCCAGCCGTAATATTGCACGTTGGCGACCTCGAGCCGGTCGGCGTCGAGATCAACAGACATCTGGATGATGTCGGGGAGCTGGTGCAAATTCTGCCGGTGCATCACCGCGTTCACGGTGAGCGGCAAATCGAGCTCGCGCGTCCACTTCGCCACTTCGAGCTTCTTGCGGTGGCCGCCTCTGTAGCCAGCGACGCGATCGGCGAGGCCTTCCTCGACGCCCTGGAAGCTGATCTGCACATGGCAGAGCCCGGCGTCGGCCAGCTCGCTCAGCCGCTCGCGCGTCAGCAGCACGGCCGAGGTGATCAGGTTGGTGTAGAGGCCGACGTCGGTCGCATGCTTGACCAGCTCAACGAGGTCTCTGCGCGCCGTCGGCTCGCCGCCGGAGAAATGCACCTGCAGCACGCCGATCTCGGCGAGCTCGCTCAGCACCTTCTTCCATTCGTCGGTGGTCAGTTCCTTGCCCGAACGGTCGAGCTCCACCGGGTTGGAGCAATACGGGCATTGCAGCGGGCAGCGATGGGTGATCTCGAGCAGCACCGCGAGCGGAATGCCAAACGTCTCCGCCGTCGAGCGGCCCTTCTCCAGCACCGCGAGGCTGTCGCTGGTGTCGGGTGGAATGGTGGGATGGCCGAGCACATCGCTCATGATGTCTTCTCCCGGGCCTCGGTCAGAAAGCCCTTGTCGGCGAGGTCCTGCAGCATGACGATGACGTCGGCGAGGATCGCCTCGCGCGGCGCGGCGTATTTCGCCGCCAGCTGGTCGGAGACGTCGCCGACGCTGCGCTCGCCATTGCAGAGCTGCAAGACCTCGACCGCGATCTCGTCCGGCGCAAGCACCCGCTCCGGCGCCAGGATCACCCAGACCTTCCGCGTCTCGTCATATTTCAGCTTGGCGTGCCGCGGCAGCACGGGGCGGCTTGCCTCGCTGACGCTGATATGACGCGGCCCGGCCATTCCAGTTCCTCTTCAGCTCGCTTTGGGCACGAACGCGCCCGGCGGAATGTTGCCTTCGACATAGGCGTGCTGGAGCGCGTCGAGCTGCACCCACAGCACGTTGGTCTTGAAGATCAGCGCATTGCAGACCGATGCGCGCTCCTCCGGTGTTCTCGCGTGGGTCCTGACATAGTCGAGCGCGAAATTGGCGTCGCGCGGCGCCTGGGTCAGGCGGCGCTTGAAGTAGCTCATGATGTCAGGGTTGACGAAGTCGTAATGCTGCAGCATGCCGGCAATGCGTTCCTCGTGGATGCTGGGCGCGAACAATTCGGTCAGTGACGAGGCGATCGCCTCCAGCGGCGACTTCTCGCGGCAATAATGGACATAGGCTTCGACCGCAAAGCGCGTCGCCGGCAGGATGCCCTCGGTGGATTCCACGTAAGCCGTGTCGAGGCCGAGGCCGTCGGTGAGCTTCAGCCAGCGCTCGATGCCGCCCTCGCTGCCGACATCGCCGTCATGGTCCTCGATGCGGTGCCGCCATTCCAGGCGCGTGGCGCGGTCGCGGAAGCGTGAGATCACCACCGCGTCCTTGATCGGGATCGTGCTCTGGTAATAATAGCGGTTCAGCGCCCAGGCCTGCACCTGGCCCTTGTTCAGCTTGCCGCCGTGCAGCAGCTTATGAAACGGGTGCAGGCTGTGATAGCGCGTCGCGCCGATGTGGCGTAGCGCCGCCTCCAGCTCCTCGGCCGAATTGAGCCTGATGTCCTTGCCGATCGAAAGTGCAGTCATTCCAGTCAGTGTCGCGGCATTCACAGCACGATCTCCGTTCCGTCGGCGGGTATCTGCCAGCCCGCCGCCTCGGTGGCCTTGCGCTCGGGTGACGCGGGCAGCAGCGCCGGGTTCGAGTTATTGATATGCAGAAACATCTTCCTGTCGAGAGTGAGGTCGGCCAGCCGCGCGATCGCGCCGTCGTCGCCGGACATCGCGACGTGGCCCATGCTCTTGCCGGTCTTGTGGCCGAGCCCGGCCCGGATCATCTCGTCGTCCTGCCAGACCGTGCCGTCGAAGAACACCAGCGCGGCGCCGTCGATCTCGGCCTTCAGCGCGTCGGTCACCTCGGCGCAGGCGGCGATGAAGTAGAAGAACTTGCCGCTGGTCTTGTCAGTAATCTTCAGCCCCAGCGTATCGCCGTCGCCGCTCTCGCCGCCGGGATGCGCCTTGCCTTCGAGATACCACGCGGATTTGCCCGGCACCGCGAAAGCCAGCACCTCCAGCCCCGAGCGCGCGCCGTCCGGCAGCCGCGGCTCGAACGGCTCGCGGATATCGATCGGCTGCCGCCGCACATTCTTCTCGTTCAGCACGTTGAAGATGCTGTTGCTCGCCAGGATCGCCAGCACCTTCTCATGCGCATAGATCGTGAAGGGCGATCCCTCGCGCATCGACAGCAGGCCCGCCACCGCATCCACTTCGCTGTTGGTCAGGATCACGCCTGATATCGGCGTGTGGCGCAGGGCGCCCGCCTTGGGGTGCAGCTGCGGCGTGGCGTTCAATTGCTGGCGAAGGTCGGGCGAGGCGTTGATCAGGAACCAGTGTTCGCCGTCGCCGCTGAAGGCGACCGAGGCCTGGGTTCGGTAAAGCTCATGGCCGTGTTGACGCGCGGCCCGGCAGCCCTCGCAGCCGCAATTCCATTGCGGGACTCCGCCGCCAGCCCCGGCGCCCAGGACGACGACGCGAAGCATGTTACGTCTCCTGGAGGCAATTTCGCGAGGTGGATCTCACGCCCACACAAATCCTGTCGTCCGGACATGCATCGTGACTGAAAGATCCACCTGCGCAGAACGCGAACTCACCAGCCGCTTACTTGCGGGTGGCGCTCACATACATGTTGATTTCCATGCCACAGGGCACTTCGACGATCTTCGGGGCTTTCCAGGCCATATCAGCTCTCCATTTCGCGAACTCGGACGTATCCGCCCATAGGTTAAAGTAATGCGAGCACAAAAGTTCGCCAGTGAAATTTTCCCGAAGAGGGCCATGTTGCGTCGCGAAAAATCATGGTGGAACTTCAGTTCCGGTGACGCTGCCTTGCGCGTGGCGCATTCGGTCGTGAACGCTGTCCTGATAAAGCAGTTGTGAGTGCAATGCAGCTTTCAATCCGGTACAGGCGAGTCTAGCTGGATCTCCGTAATGCCCAAATATTTCTTCAACACCCGCATTGGCGACGAGTTGATCGTGGATCCCGAAGGCGAGGACCTGCGCAACCCCGATCGTGCCTGGGAGGTCGCCCGCCAGATGATCCTGGAGGTGCTGAAATCCGAGGGGACCCAGCCGGCTCTCATGGAGGCCGTGATCGAGGTGACCGACGTCGAGGGCGAAATCGTGCTGGAATTCCCCTTCACCGAGGCCCTGCTGGACATTCCCGACCAGTCCGCGACCAGACACTAATACCCCCTTCGTCCCTGCGAAATCCGCATGGCTTTGCCGCGTTCCCGGCGCTAAAAGACGCCGGTTAAACGGAGCAAGCCATGCAAGATCTCTGGCGCCTGTCGGCCGCCGACCTCGCCACCCTCGTCAAAGCCAAGAAAGTGTCCGCCAGGGAGGCAGCCAAGGCCGGCCTCGCCCGGCTCGATGCGGTCAATCCCCAGCTCAATGCGGTGATCGACCATCGGCCCGAGGACGTGCTCAAGCAGGCCGACGCCGTCGATGGCGCGATCGCGCGGGGCGAGGACCCCGGCGTGCTCGCCGGCGTCCCCGTCACCATCAAGGCCAATGTCGACCAGGAGGGCTTTGCCACCACCAATGGCCTGAAACTCCAGCGCGACCTGATCGCGCGCGAAGACAATCCGGTGGTCGCCAATTTCCGCAAGGCCGGCGCGGTTCTGCTGGGCCGCACCAATTGCCCGGCCTTCTCCTATCGCTGGTTCACCACCAATCTGGTCCATGGCGACACCAAGAATCCCCGCGACGCCTCGCTGACGCCGGGCGGCTCGTCCGGCGGCGCCGGTTCGGCGGTCGCGGCCGGCATCGGTCATATCGCCCATGGCACCGACATCGCAGGCTCGATCCGCTATCCCGCCTATGCCTGCGGCGTGCACGGCCTGCGCCCGACGCTGGGCCGTATCCCCGCCTTCAATCCGGCGCTGCCGGAGCGCCCGATCGGGCCGCAGATCATGGCGGTTTCGGGACCCTTGGCGCGCACCGTCAACGACATCAGGATTTCGCTCGCCGCGATGTCGGCCCGCGACGTGCGCGACCCCTGGTACGTGCCGGCGCCGCTGGAAGGGCCCGCGCGACCGAAGCGTGCCGCGCTCTGCCTCAATCCAGACGGGCTCGCCACCACGCCGGAGGTGAAGGCGGCGGTGATCGATGCCGGCAAGCGGCTGGAGCGCGCGGGCTGGACCGTCGAGACGATCGAAAACACGCCGTCGATGCGCGAAGCCGTCCAGTGGCAGATCAAACTCTGGCTCGGTGACGGTTACGAGGCGCAGCTGGAGATGGCCGAGCGCGAAGGCGATCCCGGTGCGCTGGCCTGCTTGCGCGGCAACCGCGCCAAGGTCACGCCGATGGACCAGGCCAACTACGCGCAGGCCCTGACCCGCCGCGCCACGCTGACCCGCGACTGGATGCTGTTCTTCGAAAAATATGCCGTGGTGCTGACGCCGGTCTCCGGCGAGCTGCCGTTCCCCGATCATCTCGACCGCAAGGACACCGAGTCCTTCGAGCGCGTCTGGGAAGCGCAGATGCCGCAGATCGCAACCCCGTTCATGGGGCTGCCGGGCCTCGTGGTCTCCACCGGCCTTGTCGGCAAGGCGCCGGTCGGCGTGCACATCGTCTCCGGCCGCTATCGCGAGGATTTGTGTCTGCTCGCGGGCGAAGCGATCGAGGCGGGCGGCGTGCCGCCATCGCCGATCGATCCCGTGGGTTAGCGATGTCTGTCATCTACGACTTCAAGGCCAACTCGCTTGCCGGCGAGGAGGTCGCCCTGAAACGTTTCGAAGGCCAGGTGCTGCTGATCGTCAATACCGCGAGCAAATGCGGCTTCACGCCGCAATATCGCGGGCTCGAGGATCTCTATCGCGACCTCTCGCCGCGCGGCTTTTCCGTGCTCGGCTTTCCCTGCAACCAATTCGGCGCGCAGGAGCCGGGGCAGGCCGCTGAGATCCAGACGTTCTGCTCGACCAATTACGACGTCACCTTCCCCCTGTTCGAGAAGATCGACGTCAACGGCACGCATGCGCATCCCTTGTATGAGTACCTGAAACGTCAGCAATCCGGACTGCTGGGCGCCTCCATCAAATGGAATTTCACCAAATTCCTGGTGGACCGTGCCGGCAAGGTGATCGCGCGCTATGCGCCCACCGCCCGGCCTAAAGGATTGCGGCAGCAAATCGAGACCCTGTTATGAGCGAGACAATCATGAGCGACGAATTTCCGGACCGCCTCTCGGTCGATCCGAACAGCCCCTATTACAACGCGGATATTCTCTCCCGCGACGTCGGCATCCGCTTCAAGGGCGTCGAGAAGACCAATGTCGAGGAATACTGCATCAGCGAAGGCTGGGTCCGCGTCACCGCCGGCAACGCCAAGGACCGTCACGGCAACCCGTTGACCATCAAGGTGCATGGGCCGGTGGAACCGTATTTCAGGGATAAGAAGTAGGCGGCTCTCTGCCATTGTCAGGCGCGGTGGCCACAACTCCGAATCTTCGCCAAGCCCGTCCTGTGGTTATGGATCCCGGACCTGCGCTTCGCTTGTCCGGGACGACAATTGAGTGTGCTGTCAGGACAACCGCATATCCAGCAGCCGGCGCCCTTCACCCTTGAGCAGCTTCTTCACCGCGCTCGACGCCACGACCTCGCCGTCATTGGCGTAGGCTTCGTGGTTCTTCTCGATGTCGTCGAGGCGGTAGAGGTAGTTGACCATCACGCCGGCGGATTCGCGCAGGCCCTTCGGCGAGAGGTCGCCGAGCCAGTTGATGCGCTCGAGCCGGGCGCCGTTGCCGAGATGGAAACGCGCGACGGAATCGATCAGCCGGCCCTTCGGCGTGCGCGCCTTCAGGAAGTAATGCGCGGCGAGCGGCTCGATCACGGCGCGCAGCAGCGTTGTCGTTTCGGGGTTGTCGAACCATTTGGGATCGTCGAGGCGCTTCAGCACCTCGCGGTCCTCGTCCGTCAGTGGCAAATCCTTGTCCTGCTTCACCCACTGCATGAGGCCCGGCACCGGTGACAGCGTCACGAAGGTGTCGAGCTTCGGCAATTCGCGGCGCAGCTCCTCGACCACCTGCTTGATCAGGAAGCTGCCGAACGAGATGCCCGCCAGGCCGCGCTGGGTGTTGGAGATCGAATAGAACACGGCGGTGCGGGCGCGCGCGATCGGCAGATGCTGGCGGTCGACCGCGAGCAGGGGTTGAATCGCGCCGGGGATCGTCTCGGTCAGCGCCACCTCGACGAAGATCAGGGGCTCGTCCACCATCGCGGGATGGAAGAAGGCGTAGCAGCGGCGATCGACCGGATCGAGGCGGCGGCGCAAATCGTCCCAGTCGCTGATCTCGTGCACGGCTTCGTAGCGGATGATCTTTTCGAGGATGTTGGCCGGGGTCGACCAGTCAATCCGGCGCAGCACGAGAAACCCCCTGTTGAACCACGAAGATAGCAGATGCGAGACGTCGCGATCGAGCGCGGCGAGATCGGTGTGGCCCTTCATCATGCCGAGCAGATCGGCCCGCATGTTGACGAGATCGCCGGTCCCGCCCGGCGCGCGGTTGAGGCGGCGGATCAGTTCCTGCCGCCGCGGCTCTGAGGCGAAATGCAGCGCGCTTGCGTCTTCGTCGCTGGGCTTGGCGCGCCACTTCTCGATGGCCTTTGACAGGCGTTCCCGGTCCGGCCCGAAATCACGCACGAGGCCATCGAAAAAGGCGCGGCGTCCTGCCGCATCCAACTCCTGGTAGATATCCAGCACCTCACGCGCAAGAGCGGTGCCGGAGGCTTCGCCCCGGCCCGACAGCAGCGCGCCGCAGAGCTCGATCAGCCCGTCGGCGTCCTGTTTGATGTCCGCGCCATCGCCGCGCCGAAGCAGCGTGCGACCGCGCTCGGAGATGGTGGCGAGCAGGTCGGAGAAGAAGGCGTTCGCCATCTGGGCCTTTCGAAACCGGGTTGTGCGGTGCGGGAAGTTTACACGTGATTTGGGCGGAAGCCGATCACAATCATGCAGGGGAATTTGGCAAGTTGAGCTGGGCCGTGCGTTTCGAGAATGCCGTTATGTCTCGGCAAGGCTAAGCGATCCCATGTGAGAGCTTAGGGCACTCCAGATCCGACAGCGTCATGGCCGGGCTTGTCCCAGCCATCCACGATCTTTTGGGCCGCCCAGAGAACGTGGATGCCCGGGACAAGCCCGGGCATGACGAGCTCTTGCGAATCTTGGCCAACCCTACTTCCCCGCAAACTCCGTCGGCGTCCGCCCCGTCACGTGACGGAACGCGGCCGAGAACGCCGGCACGCTGGCATAACCGAGCTGGGTCGCGAGCTGCTTGACCGATACGCCGGCATCCGTGGACAAGCGCTGGATCGCGGCCGCAATCCTGGCGCGCTGGCACCAGCTCTTGAAGCTCAGTTGCGTCTCGGTCGAGAACAGCCGCGACAGCGTCCGTGCGGAGGTTCCGACCTCGCGCGCCAGCGTGTCGATGTCGTGCAGGCCGGTGGGGTCGTCGAGCACGATCATCGCCGCGCGCCGGCAGCGCGGCTCGCGCGGCAGCGGCACGAAGGTGGCGGAATCCTCGGCCTGGTGCAGTTCCAGCATCACCAGGCGGACCAGCAGCTCGGTCCGCTCCTCGGTATTGCGGGCGTCGAACAGCGCGAGGATCGCTTGGTGCAGCAGCGGCGACACCCGCACCACGAATTCCTTGGCGAGGCCATCGTTGCGCTGCTCGCGCTTCAGCCAGGGCAGGTCGAAATACAGCGTGCGCATCTCGATGTCGGCGAGCACGTCGATGGCGTGCTCGAGATGGGCTGGGACCCAGACCGCGCGGTCCGGCGGCACCAGCCAGCGCCCCCCAGGCGTCGTCACCTGCATGGTGCCACGGGCCGCGTAAACCAGCTGGGCCTCGCGGTGCATGTGCGGGTCGAGCCGCAGGCCCCTGGGATAGTCGCGCGCGACCAGGTGCACGCCCGCGGTCGAGCGATGGTTGCCCCGGACCTCCCGGAGGACTGGCGTTTCCAAAATTGGCGTTTCCAAAATTGGCGTTTCCAAAATTGGCGTTTCCAAGACAGTCATTGGCAGCATCCCGTCATGACCAGGACATATAACTCATTTCGGAGCAGGAGAGGATTCGTATGAACAGCCCCAGCCGGGTCATCAGTTTCGTCAACGCAGGCCATTTCATAGACCACTATGCAATGCTGATCTTTGCCGCCGCCGTGATCATCATGGGGCCCGCGCTCGGCATGGCCTATTCGGAACTGCTGCCTTACGCGACGCCGGGCTTCATCGCCTTCGGCGCGGGCTCGCTGCTTACCGGCTGGCTCGGGGACCGCTGGAGCCGCCGCCACATGATGCTGATCTTCTTCGTCGGCATCGGCCTGTCCATGATCTCGGTCGGCATCGTGCGGACGCCGGCTGAACTCGGTGCGGCGCTGTTCGCGATCGGCATCTTCGCCTCGATCTACCATCCCGTCGGCACCGCGATGATCGTGTCCTATGCCGACCGGCTCGGCCGCGAGATGGGGATCAACGGCGTCTGGGGCAATCTCGGCGTTGCCTCCTCGGCGCTGGTCACCGGCGTGATCGGCCAGTACCTCGGCTGGCGCTTTGCCTTCATCGTTCCCGGATTGGTTACGATCCTGATCGGCATCGCCTTTGCGATGATGATCGTGCATGAGGACCGCAAGGGCGCGAAGCAGGCGGCAGCGCAGGCGCGCGTCGCCAGGCAGGACATGTGGCGCGTGATTCTCGCGCTCTTGATCGTCGTGATCGCTATCTCCACCACGTTCAACGCCGTCACCGTGGCACTGCCGAAGCTGTTTGCCGAGCGGCTTGCTGATCTGACCAAAAGCCCGGCGCTGCTCGGCGTCATCGCAGCCTGCGTCTATGTGTTCGGGGCGACGACGCAGTACACGATCGGCCGGCTGCTCGACCGCTATTCGCTCAAGACGGTGGCGCTGCCGCTGTCCTTCATGCTGGCGCCGTTCCTGTATCTCGCCGCGAGCCTGTCCAATCTCCCGCTGATCCTGGTCTCGATCGGCATCGTCATGGGCGCGTTCGGGCAGGTCACGGTGAACGACGCCATGGTCGGCAAATACACCAGCGAGGAATGGCGCTCGCGCGCCTATGCGGTGCGCTATTTCATCGGCTTCACCGCGGCCGGCGCCTCGGTCGGCCTGGTCGCGTGGCTGTACGAACAGGGCGGCTTCGTCACCATGCTGCACGCCTTCGCCGCGCTCTGCCTGCTGGCGATCGCGGCGGCGATCATCCTGCCGCGCGAGATTCGGACGCCGCAGGTGGTGTGAGGCAGCGGTCTCGTGTCCCGGACAAGCCGTAACGCGCATAGCGCGTCGTAGACGCGCTCACGGCTTTGCGGCGCTGAGCCGGGACCCAGAGGCTACGAACTCCCATGTCGCGTGGGACCCGGCTCTGCAGTGCACCGCCGTCGCGAGGGGCAAAACAGCAGGTCACGGCTTCAATGTTTTCGCGCCAGCGGCTTGGCCGAGCCCGAACATCGACAGGGAAATGTTGGCGAACCGTCGATTGCGCTTCACGATTTTTTCCTCGTCACCGGGACCTACTCGTCAGGCTGGGCTTCTGGAAATTTCCACTTTCCGTTCAGAATCTCCGCCCGCGGCCTGTAAAGCCGGACCATATAGTTCCAGCCCTTCATGGTGGGCAGGCAATTGGGAATCTTTCCGTCGCAACCGCCGAATTGCACAGACACTGAATTGTCTTTGTTCTTTTGTGCCGTGATGTTGTTGAGTGAATAGGCGTTGTACTGGTTCGGGTAGAAATAGCCTTCCGCGTTGTACAGGCTTATCGACCAGAACCCGTCAACCGGCACGTCCTTCACATTCAGCTTGTAGACCGTCGTGCCATCGTTACGGGTCGGGACGACGTTCAGGTAGAGTGCTTCTTTTGGAGGATTTGCCCCCCAGCCCAGCGCAGCACCGATCACGAAGCGGAGGGGATCAACCTCGCCCTTGCGTCCATACATTCGGCTCGTATCGGGAAGCGTGGTTCCGAGCGCCAGCAACGCATCACGCACTTTCTTCTGACTTGCTTGATCCCAGTCAGGAATCTCGAACTTTCCGGCCTGCTTTTGAGATACCTGGATCGCATCCTGCAGCGCGTGCACCGCCTTGAGGTCCTGAGGATCGGCCGGATCGACGAGCGTTCGAACGGCGGCCAAAACATAGCGTGTGCCTACGTCCTTTCGCGCAAGCGTGATACTGCCCGGCTTGTAGAACACACCGTAAGTGTACTGGTCTTCATCGATCACCTGTAGCGACATGAATCGCTTGCCGGCGTTCGGCAACGTTATCGTGACGGGCCCCGCGTCGAGGTCGAACACGGCCGCCGAATAGAGCGTGTCTCGGTTGAGACGGATGACGGTCTGCTTGTCCAGCGGCGCGGGAGACCGGGTATGGTCGAATTTTCCAAAGCCACCGTTCTTCACGACGCCTCCGAAATACAGTTCCGATTCCGCACGGGCAAAGTTCTCCGGCGTTACCAGAGCGGGTTTATGTTCTGCGGAGGAGCCGCTTTGCGCCACACCGAACTGCACTGACGTAATCAATGCTGCAACGATAGAAATACGACCGATCTTCATGCCAATCTTCCTTACGCTCAGGCAGCGCGCTGCAACGGAGGCTGCTTCCAATGACCTTCCAAAGCCTCTGCCTTCGGCCAATATATGCGAAGCGTCGTCCAGAACGGTCCCTTGGGGCAAGGCAGCCAATTCGACTCGCGATCCGCTTCGGGCGGTTCATTCTGAATGTAGATGGTGTAACCGCCATCGGGATCGCGCTTGAGGCTATCGAGCATTGCCGAATTGATCAGATAGCGGTTTAGCTTGTTGGCGTAGAGCAGGCTTGACGGCAGCTCGTACATCGTTAGAGACCAGAAGGCGTTGGCTGGCGGCAATTGTCCCGACTTGAAGCGAAGGACATAGCGGTTTGCACCATTGAGCGTACCGCCGTCTGCATCCCGGAAATAGGCCGGGTACATGGCCTCGTCCTTGGTATTGCCGTAGATGCCCAGGACGGCAGACGCCATCCGGGCCATGTAGTCGTTTTTCAGCATGGTCCGTGTACCAAATCCGTCCGCCGCGGTGCGCTTGCCGGTATCAACCTCCTTCGCCTTGAACTCGGCAAAGGCCTTCCAGGCGTCTGCCATTCCCTCCGTCACGGCTTTGCGCATTTCGGGCGATAGACTGCCTGGATCGAAGTTCTTTCCTGCCCCGATGTTCAGCCTCGCAAAGCGAGCCATTAGGGACTTTTCGGATGGGTGCGTTGGGCAGAACTGCAGCAGGTAGTTCAACCGAACGAAGAACTCGGGCGAACTCTTTTGCTCGTCTTGCGTAAGTGGTTTTGGAAAAGTGGTTGCGGATGCGGGTGGCGGAGCTGGTTGGCCCAGGAAACTGGATAGCGCTTGAACCTTGTAGCCAGCCTGAACTCCTTTGACACCATCGATGTCGGATGGGTCGAACAATTGGGTCCGGTAGAGCACCAGATTGAGCTCTGTCTCGGAACGGATGATCGCCTTGATGCCTTTCGGCCTCTCGCCTTTCCATCGAGGCCCGGCGAGCAGGAAGCTGCCGGCATCGTTGCCCGTCGCGCGGCTTCCTACATACGCGAAGTTGAAGGTGTAGAGATCGATGAACTGCAGTGAATAATACCGCCTCTTCTCAATGGCAGGCACTGTCAGCACCAGCGGTTCGGCACGCAGATCTGCGCCGAGCTGGGAGTACGGAGTATCGGAGTTGGGGGTCTGGATCGCTTTGTCGTCCGGCGTAAAGACACGCGCTACGTTTTTGATTGTGTTCCACGGCGCCTTGAATTCCGGATCGTTGCGATCGACGAAGTACGACGTCAGGATGCGATAGTTCTCTAGCATCGGTACGCCGTAGATTGTCGCCTCCTTGGCAATAGCTCGTGCATCGCTCGGCGCAAGCGATGTCGCCGCTGCGCCATTCGTGCGAGCGCCGATGGACAGAGCAGCCGACCCGAGGACAAGGCCACGACGAGTTAGCAGCATAGTCATTACCGCCCCCCCCCTCTCTCTTCCTTCCGCGCTGCAGGCGTCCCTTGAGTTTACCAAACTCAAAATGCAAGGATTGTCCGGAATCGGACAAAGGGTGAGCGCCCGTGCAAAAAATATCCAAGGTTGAATCTGAAAAGATCGCAAGTTCGTCGGGCTGGCTCGCCCTGGTACCAAGCAAGTTTCGCGCGGACCTGCTGCGTCATTCGACATTGATTCAATTGAAGAAGGGAGACGTGCTGTTTCGCGTCGGCGATCCGCCCGGCGGCATTTACGGGCTCGTGGCCGGCACCGTAAGCATCAGCCTGGCGCCTTCCGATCACGCCCCACGCCTGATGGTGCTTGGTATACCTGGCCATTGGACGGGAGAGGCATGTTTTCTGACCAGAAAGCCGCGACGGGGAGAGGTGAGAGCTGTCCTTGATACAACCATGTTGCACGTGCCCCTCGATGCGTTGGACCGAATGGCGGCGAAGGACCCCTCGGTCTCGCACCACGTGGCCCAAATCTTGATGATGAGCGTCGAAACTTTGCTTCAGGTCGTGTATGACTTGCAGAAGCCCCAAGCGGATCGTCGCATCGCCTCCGTCTTGCAGCGGACGATCAGAATTGGCGACGTCCCCCTGCCGCTGACACAAGGCGAGTTGGGCATCATGGCCAATGCATCTCGCAAGCAAGTGAACGCCACATTGAAGCAATTCAAGGAGGCTGGCTGGCTCACGCACACCTATCGCTCGATTACGATAAGTGACGTCAATGCGCTTCGCGGATATGCGGAAGCGGAGGAATGATTGAGATTGGCGGCTTGCGTGTGATCCCGCTCGCCCCCACGTCCGAGATGGGTCAACGGACTGAATCGCTCGCGCGGTAGGGCGTCACTGCTGGCGGCTGGGCCAGTATTCGGATAAGCGTCCTGCCTGAAGTTGAGGGGTTGCCAACTTCACATCAGACAGGGGCATCCCCATGACCAACGAGGCTAGAAGCGCCGCTGCGGTGGCGCATGATCAATCAGGTCCGGCTTGATAGTCCATGCTCAATGGTGAGCCTTTACTCCTGATTTGCCCCGACGCGTCAAATGACTACGTAAGATGCGAATCGTCCTGCCGGCGGTCTCCGGCTACTGTGCATGGGGTTGTTTTCGATATTTCTATTCTGCAGTTCACGTCTTCACCTCCGCCACCGGCTGCGCCTTCGGCGCCTTCTTCGACGCGCGCCAGTTCTCGAACCGCTGCACCACCACGAAGAAGGCCGGCACGAACAGCACCGCGAGGCAGGTCGAGGCCAGCATGCCCGAGAACACGGTGATGCCGATCGACTTGCGGGCGCTGGCGCCGGCGCCGGTCGCGAGCACCAGCGGCACCACGCCGAGGATGAAGGCGAACGACGTCATCAGGATCGGGCGGAAGCGGGCGCGCGCCGCCTCGATAGCGGATTCCAGCACCGGCTTGCCGTCGCGGCCGTGCAGCTCAAGCCCGACCTCGACGATCAGGATGGCGTTCTTGGCGGACAGCGCGATCAGGAGGATCAGGCCGATCTGGCAGTAGAGGTTGTTGTCGATCTTGAGCCCGTTGAGGATCAGCGTCGGCCCGATCAGCGACAGCGGCACCGCCAGGATCACCGAGATCGGCGCGTACCAGCTCTCGTACTGGCCGGCGAGCACGAGATAGACCAGCAGCATGGCGAGGCCGAACACCCAGTAGATCTGGCTGGAGACCGCCTTCTCCTGATAGGACATCGCGGTCCATTCGTAGCCGGTGCCCGGCGGCAGCGTCTTGTCCGCGATCTCCTCCATCAGCTTCAGCGACTGGCCGGAGGAGTAGCCCTGCGCCGGCAGACCGATCACGGTCGAGGACGGATAGAGATTGTAGAGGCTGATCAGCGACGGGCCGGTGGCCGGCGTGATCGTGGCGACGGTGCCGATCGGGATCATGTCGCCGTTCGAGTTGCGCACCATCATGTTGGCGATGTCGCGCTCGGTGACGCGGAAGGCCGGATCGGCTTGCGTGTAGACCTGGAACACGCGGCCGAACTTGTTGAACTGGTTGACATAGGACGAGCCGAGATAGGTCGACAGCGCCGAGAACACCTGATCGGTGGTGACGTGCAGCGTCTGGGTCTTGATGCGGTCGATCTCGACGTTGAACTGCGGTACCGACGAGCGGAACGAGGACTGCACGCGCTGGAGCGCGCTCTGGCTCTGGCCGTTGCTGACCACCGCGCCGGTGATCGCCTGCAGCTTGGCGAAATCGCTGTTGCCGTCGCGCAGCTCGACCTGCATCGAGAAGCCGGCGGCGTTGCCGATGCCCTGGATCGGTGGCGGCGGCAGCACGATGGTGCGCGCCTCCATGATGACGGCGAGCTTGTCGTTCAGCCCGTACACCAGCGAGCGCAGATCCTCGCCTGGGCCTTTGCGCGCGTCCCAGTCCTTCAGGATGATGTAGGCGACGCCGGCATTGGCGAGACTGGCGCTGCTGTCGAGCGCGGAGATGCCGGCGATGGTGATGACCTGCTGGACGCCCGGCGTCTCCTTGATGATCTCGCTGGCACGGTCGAGCACTTTCTGGGTTCGCTCCAGCGAGGCGCCATCGGGCAATTGAATGGCGGCGATCAGATAGCCCTGGTCCTCGATCGGCAGGAAGCCGGTCGGCACCCGCGACAGGCCGTAGCCGCCGATGACGATCAGCACCAGCGCGACCGCGACCGACACGGTGGCGTGCCCGCACAGGAAGGTGATCAGCCGCGTATAGCCGCGCTCGACCCGGTTATAGATGTTGTTGAAGCCGCGATAGAAGAAGTTGCGCTGCTCCGGCGGCACGGTCGGCCGCAGCCACAGCGCGCATTGCGTCGGCTTCAGGGTCGCCGCATTGATGGCGGACAGAAGCGCGGTCGCCGCGATCACCAGCGCGAATTGCGAATAGATGCGCCCGGTGAGACCGGCCAGGAACGAGGCCGGCAAGAACACCGAGATCAGCACCAGCGTGATGCCGACGATCGGCGCGAACAGCTGGTCCATCGCCTTGATCGCGGCGTCGTGGCCGTTCATGCCCTGCTCGATATTGTGCGCGGCGCCTTCGACCACGACGATGGCGTCGTCGACCACGATGCCGATCGCCAGCACGATCGCAAACAGCGTCGACATGTTGATGGTGAAGCCCAGCGCCGCCATCGCGGCGAAGGCGCCGATGATGGTGACGGGTACCGTGGTCGCCGGCACCAGCATCGCGCGCCAGTCCTGCAGGAACACCAGGATCACGACCAGCACCAGCAGGCCGGCCTCGATCAGCGTCATGTAGACCTCGTGCACCGAGGCTTCGACGAATTTGGTGGTGTCGAACGGCGTGTCGTATTTGATGCCTTCCGGGAATCGCTTGGCAAGCTCCACCATCTTCTTCTCGACGGCCTGCTCGACCTGGAGCGCGTTGGCGCCGGGCGACTGGAATACGCCGATCCCGACGGAGGGCTGCTTGTTCAGCGAGAAGATCTGGCTGTAGGTCTGCGCGCCCAGTTCGACCCAGCCGACATCGCGCACGCGCGTGACGTCGCCGCTGGTGCCGGTCTTGACGATGATGTTCTCGAACTGGCTGGTGTCGTCGAGCCGGCCATTGACGTTGAGCGTGTACTGGAACGCCTGGCCCGGCGGCGTCGGCGGCGCGCCGACCTGGCCGGCGGAGACCTGCTGGCTTTGCTGCTGGATCGCCTGGATGACGTCCTGTGGCACCAATCCGCGTACCTGCAGCTTGTTCGGGTCGAGCCACACCCGCATCGAATACTGCCCGGCGCCGAACACCGTGACGTTGCCGACGCCGGGCAAACGCGACAGCTCGTCGCGGATGTTGATGGTGGCGTAGTTGCTCAGGTACAGGCTGTCGAACCGGGAGTCCGGCGAGGTTAGCGTCACGAACAGCAGGATCGAGGTCGACTTCTTCTGGACGGTGACGCCCTGGTTCTGCACCGATTGCGGTAATTGCGACAGAGCGCTGGAGACGCGGTTCTGCACCAGCACCTGCGCGAAGTTGAGGTCGGTGCCGATCTTGAAGGTTACGGTCAGCGTATAGGTGCCGTCGGAGGCGCTGTAGGACTGCATGTAGAGCATGTCCTCGACGCCGTTGACCTGTTGCTCGATCGGCAGCGCCACCGTGTCGATCACGGTCTTGGCGCTGGCGCCGGGGTAACGTGTGGTGACCTGCACCGTCGGCGGAACCACGTCGGGATATTGTGCGATCGCGAGATTGAACAGCGCGACGCCGCCGATCAGGATCATCAGGAGCGCGATCACGTTCGAGAGGACCGGCCGCTCGATGAAGAATTTTGAGATCATGACCGGCCGCTCCTACTTGGCAGACGCTTGCGGCTGGCTGATCTTTGTTGCTTGCGGGTCGATCTTCTGGCCCGGGATCACCCGCAGCAGCCCGGCGATCACCACGCGGTCGTCCGGCTTCAGGCCGCTCTCGATCACGCGCAGTCCGTTGTCGACGGGGCCGATCTGCACCTTGCGCTGCTCGACGACATTGTCGCTGTTGACGACGAGCAGATAGCGGCCGCCCTGGTCGCTGCCGAGCGCGGTGTCAGGAACGAGGAGAGAGTCCTTCTCCTGGCTGAAGGGCACGCGGACGCGGACGAAATAGCCGGGCAGCAGCACCCGCTTGTCGTTGGGCACGAGGCCGCGCACCGCCAGCGTACCGGTCGACTGATTGATGGTCGGGGAGACATAGTCGAGGTGGCCTTCGTGCGGATAACCGCTCTCGGTCTGGAGGCCGACCTGGATCGGGAATTGTTTGAGGTCCGCGGTGGTGAGCCCGCGCCGGACCGCCTCGGCGCGGATGCGCAGCACGTCCTGCTCGTTGATGGTGAAGTTCACATAGATCGGGTCCATCGCGACGATGGTCGCGAGCTGCGTCGGCGAGGAGACGCCGACGAGCTCGCCGACCGAGACCATGTGCGCGCTGACGACGCCGTCGAACGGCGCGCTCACCTTGGTGTAGCCGTAATTGACCTCTGCGAGCTTCGTGTTGGCCTGGGCCTGCTGGAGATTGGCCTGCGCGTTGTCGCGAGTCGACGTCGAATTGTCGAGGGTAGCCTGCGACACCGCCTGGCGCTGCACCAGATCGCTCTGTCGCTTGAAGTCGGCTTCCGCCTGCCGGAGCGAGGCCTGCGCGCCGGCTTCCGCCGCCTGCGCCTGCTCGAGCTTCAGCTTGTAGGTCTCGGGCTCGATCGTGAACAGCTGGGTGCCCTGCTTGACGAAGGTGCCATCCTGATAATCGATCGACTGCAGGAAGCCCTGCAC
Organism: Bradyrhizobium sp. A5; assembly: GCF_042076515.1. NCBI lineage: Bacteria > Pseudomonadati > Pseudomonadota > Alphaproteobacteria > Hyphomicrobiales > Nitrobacteraceae > Bradyrhizobium > Bradyrhizobium sp. A5. Next base: position 1,618,758 of record NZ_CP148990.1, read on the forward strand.
GCGCGCCACCAGGTCGACATTCTTGATCGGCGCGGTGTTGCCGGTGGCCTCGACATAGCGCGTCACCGCACGCTGCAGCGGCGTCGCAACGTCCACCTTGGGCGGGGGCGGCGCCACGAAGGTGTTCTTGTCTTCGCAGCCCGCGAGCACGGCCACGGCAGCCAAAGCGGTCAGCGCCCGCCCGATCTGTCTCCACTCTCCATTGCGATGTGCGAGAGATGCGGGATTCGCGCGCGTCATTCAGTGGCCCCCGATTGCGGTCTGTCGGTGTGGCAGGCTACCAACAAATACACGGCCGTGGAACACCATAGCCATGGCAGTCACAGACCTTCCACTGCAAACGGCGCTGTGCTCTTTGACGGGTTTGTCATGACAAACCGCTTTTCATCGCGCGCACGATCGACCACAATTGCTTAAAAGGCGGCGTGACAGGCGAGGCGGTCGAAGAAGACCGGAAGACAAGACCTCAACAAGAAAGAAGAAAAGGTGAGGAGAGCATGACATGCCCAAGTCCTTCCAATCCAAGTCCTTCCAATCGGCCCTTGCCGGCCTCGTTCTCGCAGCGGCGGTCGCCATGCCGGCGCTAGCCGACGGCCTGAAGGACGAGATTGCGCCGACCGGCAAGCTGCGGGTCGCGATCGCGATCAGCCCGGCGGGCGGCGCATTCTGGTCGACCAAGACCGAAGCCGGCTATGCTGGCGTTCCCGTCGATCTCGGCAAGGAGATGGCCACGCAGCTCGGCGTATCAGTCGAATATGTCGTGCATCAGAATTCTGGGCAGATCACCGACGCGGCCAGCAAGGGGACGTGGGATGTCACCTGGCTGCCGAGGGATCCCGAGCGTGAGACCAAAATGATGTTCGGCCCGATCTACGAGGTCGCCGACGCCACCTATATCGTCAAGGCAGGATCAAGCGTCACCAATTTCGCCTCGCTCGACCAGCCCGGCATCAAGATCGCCGCCGTCAACGCCACAACGACCATGCGCGGCGCGATCGCGCATCTGAAGAATGCGAAAGTCACGGGCTATCAGACCTATGACGAGATATTCGGCTTGCTGAAGAGCGGCGAGATCGACGCCTTCGCGCTGTCGCGCGACCAGCTCAACAAAATGGCGCAGAAGATTCCGGGTACGAAGGTGCTGGACGAGACCTTCAAGAAAACGGTGACGGCCATCGCCGTCCCGCTCGGCCACAACCAGTCGCTGGCGTTCGTCACGAAGTTCATGACGGACGCGACCACCAACGGCGCCTTGCGCAAGGCTTATGACAACAACGGGCTGAAGGACACGCCGATCCGGACCGAGTAGGGCGGAGCAAGGCGGCTGCGCCGCGTCCGATGCCCGGTCGCGGCCGCAACCGATCCCTCAGCGTGGCTTGATCTCGGCATACTTCGCCATGGCGCGCTCGAACTTGCGATTGAACAGCCACATCGCGGCGAGGATCTCGCGGAAGCTGGCCGAGCTGCGCGCCCGGTCGGCCTGTCCGAACGCGAAGATGCTGTTGTTGCGCAGGTGCTTCATGATCGTGGGGCTGGACACCCGGTAGTTCAGCAGGTCGCCCGATTTGAGCGCGGCCCGCGTCGGGGTAGGCACGATCTGGATCAGCTCGAACAGCTTCATCTGGTCGATCGGGTCGGGCAGCGTCTTCACGATTCCGGGGATCTCCCGGAAGACGTCCGCATGCGCGTTCATCAGGCCGTCGCGCACGTTGGTCCAGTGGTTGAAGCGGTGGTCGGTGCCGCGGGCGCGCGCCTCTTCCCTGTCGTCGCGGGCGCTCAGTCCGGGATCGGCCGCCGCGATCGCTGATTTGATCGCCTCCCATTTCCTGCGGCCGTTGCGGTCTTCGGAGGGACCGGTCTGGAAGCTGCCCATATAGGTGTTCGAGCGTCCGTTGCGGACATTCTGCTTGCCGTTGGTTTCAGCGAAGAAAAGCCCGAGACTGATCCGGCCCGCGGCTTCGGCGTGGTCAGGTGCAAGCCCCTTGGCGCGCGCGATCGCGACCGCGAGATCGACGACGTCCTTGAAAGGTGTCGCCGAGTTCTGCGCATTGGCCGGCGGCGCCTCCATGATATCGAACAGCTTGCCGTATTCGTCGATCAGCGGTTCGATGTCGGCATCGAAATAGGCCGGAGGGATCTCGAACTTGTTGGGCCGGCCGATCCGCGACGGCATTGCGTCCGTGAGATCCTTGTAAGTGCTGATCACGGCGACGCGGGCGAGATAGATCGCCTGGCCCGGCAGGTTCGGCAGCGGCTGCTTGGCGTCGATCTGCTTGCGTCGCTCGGCGAGGATGGATTTGAAATCGCTGAGCGCGCGCTCGTAGGCCGCAACCGCCTCCGATTGCTTTGCCGTGAGCGTTTGCGCCCGGCTCACGGCAACAGTCGAGAAAATCAGCCCAAGCGCCGCAAGAGCTGCGATGGCATGACGGCGTGCACGCATGGCCGGCTCCCTCCGAACGATTCGTTCGTCGGGAGATCGTAACCTAGTCGTTGGCCTCCGGCGGCAGGAAGTCGACCTCGTGCAGGGCGGAGATGCGCACGACCTCGGCGGGGTCGGTTAGATTGTCGAGTTGGGTGAACAGCGCCTCCAGCTTCTGCATCGGCGAGACCCAGAACAGCGCGCGGGCAGGCTTGTCGGACTTGTTGAAATAGCCGTGCGGGATGCCGCGCGGCAGGCGCACGAGGTCGCCGGCATGGGCCTTGACCCACACGCCGTCGAGCTTGAGGTCGAGCGTGCCTTCCTGCACCAGGATGAATTCGTCCTGGGTCGGGTGGACGTGCACCGGCACGAACTGGCCGGGCTCGCTGTTGGTCTCGAACGCGAAGGTGGAGTCGGTGACGGCCTTGGGGAAATAGACCTGGCCGAGGATGTTCCAGCTCTTGCCGCCATAGCCCGTGCCGTTCGCGGTGATGCCCTTTTCGAGTGCAGTCATGGCTCGCCTCCAATGGAATTGCTGGCGTGGAGTTTTGCCCAGCGGAGCGGCGGAGTCCATCCGGCAGATGCCCGTCAACGCCGGTCGCGATCGGAGGCGTGCTTGCGCAAGAAGCCTTGCACATCGGCCTGCACCGAATAGGGCGTCGGGATCGGATCGCCGGCGGCATCGACGGCGGTGTCGAGAGAGCGGCGCAGCATGCGCGCGAGCTCCGCCTTGCGGTAAGGCTTTGGCAGCAGCGGCGCGCCCATGGTGGTATGTCCCGGTCCATGCGGGGCGTCGTGGGCATAGCCGGACGTGAACAAGACTCTCAAGGAGGGGCGCTTGGCCACCATCTCGTCGGCGAGCTCCCGTCCATTCAAGGCGCCGGCCATCACGATATCGGTAAAGAGCAGGTCGAACGGCGTGCCTGCGCCCGCGATGGCAAGCGCCTCGGCCGCGTTGGCGGCGGGGATGACCTTGTAGCCGAGGCTTTCGAGCTGGACAGTGACGAACTGGCGGACGTCGCGATCGTCCTCGACGCAGAGGATGGTTTCCGTTCCGCCCACGACCTTGCGCTCGTCGTAACCGGCCGGGCGGAGCGTGCTGGTCTCGGCCTTCGGCAAATAGATCGTGAATGTCGTGCCGCTGCCTTCTGCGGAGTTGACCTTGATGCCGCCGCCGGACTGCTTGACGAAACCGAACACCATGCTGAGGCCGAGACCGGTGCCCTTGCCGACGTCCTTGGTCGAAAAGAACGGATCGAAGATCCGCTCGAGGATCGCCTGCGGAATGCCGGTGCCGGTGTCGGCGATCTCGATCTCGACATAGTCGCCGGCATAGCCGGCACCGACCGCGACGGCCTCGCGCACGCCGAACACGATGTTGCGCGTCGTCAGCGTCAGCCTGCCGCCGTCCAGCATCGCATCGCGGGCGTTGATCGCAAGGTTGAGCAGGGCCGAGCTCAATTGGCCGCGGTCGGCGTAGGCCAGCCAGATATTGCCGTCGAGCCTGGTCACGATCTCGATCTTCTTGTCGAAGGTCGCCAGCAGCAGCTTTGCCAGCTCCTCGAGCAGGTCGTTGACGTCGATCTCGGCCGGCTGCAGCGCCTGCTTGCGCGCAAAGGAGAGCAGGCTCGACGTCAGCACCGCGCCGCGGTCTGCGGCCTCGCTGATCAGCTTGGTGATGGTCGCAAGCGGCGGGTTGTCCTTCACGGCGTCGGCGAGGATCTCGATCGTGCCCGTGATCACGGTGAGCATGTTGTTGAATTCGTGCGCGATGCCGCCGGTGAGTTGCCCGACCGCCTCCATCTTCTGCGCCTGGATCAACTGCTCCTCGGCGGCGCGCTTCTGGGTGACGTCCTTGACGAAATTGTTGATGACGGTGCGCCCGCCAATCTGAAGCGCGGTGCTCGACGCCTCGATCAGGATCTCGTCGCCTTCCCGGTGCAGCAGGGTTGCTTCGAAGCGGATGCCGATCGGCGTATTCGACAGTTCCGGCAGCAGCCGCATCATGCGTTGCCGAAAGCCGTCGCGGAGCGGCTCGGCGACGAGCAGGTCGACGGCGTCGGTGCCGAGCGCCTCCTGCCGCGTCCATCCGGTCAGGGCCTCGGCCTGAAAGCTCCACTCCAGGACGATGCCGTTCGCATCGGTCTGAACGAAGGCATCGAGCGCGGTCTTGATCACGGCCTGGGTCATTTGCGCGCTGGCCTGCGCCTGCTCGGCAAGTTGCGCTGCGGCCTGCTTTTGCTGCGACGTGTCGATCTTGCGCGCGCAGAGCCGCGCGAGCAGCACCGCGACGGCGCCGCTTGCGAGCAGGGCGATGATCTGAGGCACGCCGAAGCCGGCGCCGGTCACGGCATAGGAGGCGAGGAGAGCCACAGCGGTCACGATGACCTGCGCGGCCATCGCGAGTGTCAGAAGCCCCCTGAGTTTCATGGTCTCACACCAAAGACGGCAGCCGCGGATCGCCGCGGCCGCCCTGTCGAAGAGTCCGGCATGATGTGAGCTACAGACTCGGCGCGGCTGCGTCGAGGGTCAATTTGCGGTACTCTAGGAAGGCGGCGGCTAGCCTGCCGGCGAATCGGTCTGGCGCAACGTCGTCACCCAGATCACGCGCGATGGCTGCTGGGTCGGATTGTCGAACATGTGCGGCACGATGCTCGGAAAACGAAAACTGTCGCCCGCTTCCAGCAGATGGGCCTGGTTGTCGAGCCACAGCCGCAGGCTGCCGGACAGGATGTAGCCGGCCTTCTCGCCGGTGTGCTGTAAAAAATCCGTGCCGGAGGAGGCGCCGGGATTGAGCGTGAGCTCGTACAGTTCGAGCTGGCCTTCGCCTTCCGGCGTCAGCGCCTCCTTGACAACGCCGCTGGCGGTGAGCCGCAGCAGGCGCCGGCTGTTCTTGCGCACGATGTAGCGCTGCAAATCGGCGGGATCGCTGGTTTCGAAGAAGTAGGAGATCGGCACCTCGAGCGCGATGCTGAGCAGGCGCAGCGTGCGGATCGATGGCATGGCGCGTGCACGTTCGAGCTGGCTGATCATGCCGTTGGAGAGGCCGGTCTTGGTGGCGACGTCCTGGATCGAAAGGCCGGCGCGCTGGCGAAGCAGCCGCACGGTCTCGCCGAGGCGCTGATCGACCGCATCGTCGGCCTCGATCGTCGGGGCGTCCTTCGGACGGTTGGTATCGCCGCGACCATCCATGTCGCTCTCCCATGCATTGCCGCAGCCCCGGACCGTGTCGGTCGGGGCTTCAGTCGGAGTGAAAACGTCGCGCATCCTAGCAATGTGATTGACAGCTGTATTTAGTCGTGATGAACTTTTGATGGAAAAATTTAGAAGCACTAAAGCCCACTCCTGTCCCTTTGCCGGGGTTTCGGGGCGCGGGAGACGGTGCCGCGTGCGAAAACGGAGAGTGGTCATGGCAGACGACACCGGCAGGTTCGGCGTTGGAGCACTGCATCTCGGCATTCCGAATCGCCGACAATTCTTCCAGCTCGGCGCCGGCGCCGCGGCAGGATGGAGCCTTTCAGGCAACGCGTTCGCGCAGACCGAGCGTCCCTCAAATCCGCCGGACAAGCCGCGCGGGCAGGTGATTGCCGCGCTGTCACAGGAGCCGACCGTCTTTCATCCTCTGATGCCCGGCATCGAGGTCGACCAGGGCATCTGGTGGCAGGTGTTCTCGCCGCTCTGGTTCATCGAGCCCGACGGCAAGTTCGTTCCTGACCTCGCCCGCGAAGTCCCGACCGTTGAGAATGGCGGCCTGTCGGCCGACGGCCTGACCTGGAAGATCAAGCTGCGCAGCGACGTGAAGTGGCACGACGGCACGCCGTTCACGGCCGAGGACGTCAAGTTCTCGCTCGAGCTGATCAACAATCCCGATTTCCGCGTCCGCAATCGCGTCGGCCATAACCTCGTCAAAGACATCAAGGTCGTCGCGGCGGACGAGATCCACTGGCGGATGGAAGCGCCTTATTCGCCCTACATGTCGATCCTGTCGCTGACCTTCATCGTGCCCAAGCACATCCTGGAGAAGCTGTCGGATCCGAATGCCTCGCCGTTCCACAATGCGCCTGTCGGCACCGGGCCGTTCCGCTGGGGCGAGCGCGTTCCCGGCGACCACATTCAGTTGAACGCCCATGCCGGCTATCACGGCAAGGGACCTTACGTCGAACGCGTGGTCTTCAAATACATTCCGGATCTCACCGTCCTCTATACCCAGTTCCGCACCGGGCAGGTCGACTACACCGGCCTTCAGGGCATCCTGCCGAACTTCGTGCAGGAGGCGAAGACGCTGAAGGGCCGCAAGATCTTCGTCTCTGCGACGTCATCGGTCGAACACATCGCGCCCAATTTGGAGTTTGGTCCCTTCGCCGACCGCACGGTGCGCGAGGCGCTGTATCTTGCCATCAACAAGCAGGCGATCATCGATGCGCTGAACTACGGCCTGCCGACGCAGACTGAAAGCTTCGTGCCGCAGCAGGCGTGGTCGTTCCAGCAGGGACTGCCGCAGCACAAATACGATCCGGCCAAGGCCAACGCGCTGCTCGATGCAGCCGGATGGACGCGCGGCTCCGGCGGCGTGCGCGAGAAGGGCGGCGTCAAGCTCGAATTCACCAACTCGACCACGTCAGGCAATGCGGTGCGCGAGCAGACCCAGCAGCTCCTGATGCAGGACTGGCGCGCGATTGGCGCGGCGATGCGCGTCAACAACATGCCCGCCGCCGTGATCTGGGGCGACTTTTGGCAGCAATCGAAGTTCAACTCGGTGATCGTGGGTGTGAACTTCATGCTGGGCAGCGATCCCGACGTGACGCCGCGCTTCGGCTCCGGCGCGATTCCCGCCAAGGGCGGCCGCGGCTACAACACCTATCAGTACAAGAGCCCCGAGGCCGATCGCCTGCTGGCCGAAGGCGCCAGGCAGTTCGACATCGCGCAGCGCAAGACCATCTATGGCGATCTCCAGAAGCTGATCCGCAACGACCTTGCGATCCTGCCGCTGTTCCAGGGCTTCATCGCCGAGGGCGTCAAGGAAGGGCTGCAAGGCTTCCGTCCCAACATCAACACCTCCAGCAACTGCTGGAACATCCGCGAATGGTACTGGGCCTGATGTCTCGGGCACGCTGGATCGCCTGAGATGGCCCGTTACGTCGCCAATCGCCTGGCACAGGCGATCATGCTGCTTGTGATCGTCTCCGCGATCGGCTTCGCCATCCTGCATCTGGCGCCGGGCGGCCCGCTGTCGCAATTCGCGGCCTCGGCGCAGATGACGCAGGAGGATCTGGACCGCGTTACGAAGCAGCTCGGTCTCGATCGCCCGCTGCCGATCCAGTATCTCGACTGGTTCGGCCGCATGCTGAAGGGCGACTGGGGCAAGTCGTACCGCGACGGCGAGGCGGTGCTGACGGTGATCTCCTCGCATCTCGGCGCCACGCTGGAGCTGATGGCGACGGCGACCATCGTCGCTGTCCTGCTCGGTTGCTGGATCGGCGTGCTGGGCGCGCTGCGGCGCTATTCGCTGTTCGACACGCTCGCCACCGTCGGTGCCATGGTTGCGCTCTCGATTCCGACCTTCTGGTTCGGCCTTGTCACCATCTACGTGTTCTCCGTCAAGCTCGGCTGGCTGCCGGCCGGCAACCGCGAGACCGTCGGCGACGGCTCCTTCCTCGACCTCTTGCATCATCTGATCGCGCCGGCGCTGGTGCTGGCGCTGGTCGAGACCGCGATGTGGGGCCGCTTCATGCGCTCCTCGATGCTCGAGGTGATCAACCAGGATTACATCCGTACCGCGCGTGCCAAGGGCATGCCGGAATGGCGCATCCTCACCGTGCATGCGCTGCGCAACGCGCTGCTGCCGATGATCACGGTGGCCGGCCTGCAGTTTCCGACGCTGCTCGGCGGCGCGCTGGTTGCCGAAACCGTGTTCACCTGGCCCGGCATGGGCCGCCTGTTCCTCGATTCCATCGGGTATCGCGACTATCCCGTGGTGATGGGCATCCTGATGTTCTCGGCGACGATGGTGCTGATCGGCTCGCTGCTCGCCGACATCCTCTATGCTGTCGTCGATCCGCGCATCCGGGTGGGCTAGGCGATGACCACTGCGGCCCTCTCCACCGTTCCGCCCGCGCCCGGCCAGGCCGCCTGGCGGCGATTCTGCCGGCATCGGCTCGCGCTCGCCGGGGCGGTGATCATTCTGGTGCTTATCCTCGGCTCGGCGCTCGGCCCCTATCTGCTGCCGTTCGACGACACCTATATCGACATCATGAAGCGGTTCGCGCCGCCGCTGTCGGGCGCGCATATCCTCGGCACGGACGAGCTTGGCCGCGACGTGCTGGCGCGGCTGATGATGGGCGGGCGCATGTCGCTCTCGATCGGCATCGTCGCGATGGTGATCGCGATGGCGGTGGGCATCGCCGTCGGCGCCTTCGCCGGCTTCTATGGCGGCGTGGTCGGCGCGGTCCTGATGCGTCTGGTCGATGCCGTATTGTGTTTCCCGACGATCTTTCTGCTGCTCGCGCTGGCGGCGCTCACCGAGCCCGGCCTCGTCACCACGACCGTGCTGATCGCGGCGACCGCCTGGATGGCGGTTGCGCGCGTCGTCGAAGCCCAGGTCCGCTCGCTGCGCGAGCGCGAATTCGCGGTCGCCGCACTTGCCTTCGGCTCGTCGAACCTGCGCATCATGTTCCGCGAGCTCGTGCCGAACGCAATTGCGCCGATCGTGGTCGCGGCCACACTGAACGTGGCGAAAGCGATCCTGCTCGAATCCTATGTCAGCTATCTCGGCTACGGCATCCAGCCGCCGGCTGCGAGTTGGGGCAATATGCTCAACAACGCCCAGATCTATCTCACCAGCGCACCGTGGCTCGCAATCGCGCCGGGCCTCGCCATCACGCTCGCGGTGACGAGTTTCAATTTCCTCGGCGACGGCCTGCGCGACGCGCTCGATCCGCGCATGAACATCCCATGATCTGCAAACTTATGACGAGCCAGAACTCGATCGAACTGAAGTCCAGACTGACGTTAAGGAGTGTCTCATGTCCCCGCCGCTCAACCGTATAAACAGCGATGAACGCCTGCCGGCGCAGGTGGATGTCGTCGTCATCGGCGGCGGCGTGATCGGTGTCTCCGCGGCCTATCATCTGGCGAAGAAGGGCCAGTCCGTCGCGCTGATCGAGAAGGGCCATGTCGGCGGCGAGCAGTCCAGCCGCAACTGGGGCTGGTGCCGCCAGCAGGGGCGCGCGCGCGAGGAAATTCCGCTGGCGCGCGAGGCGCTGCGGCTGTGGGAGGACATGCAGAACGACGCCGGTGTCGATGCCGGCTTCCGCCGTACCGGCGTGCTGTTCCTGACCAAGAGCAAGGACGAGCTCGCGAGCTGGGAGCGCTGGGCGGCGATGGCGCGCGAGGAGCAGGTTCATTCCACCGTCCTGACGCCGGCGGAGGTCGCCGAGCGCATGCCTGGCAATACCGACAAATGGGTCGGCGGCCTGCATACGCCGAGCGACGGTCGCGCCGAGCCGTCGATGGCCGTGCCCGCGCTCGCGACCGCCGCGCGAAAACACGGTGTCACCATCCACCAGGGCTGCGCCGCGCGCGGGCTGGAGACATCAGGCGGGCGCGTCAGCGCCGTCGTTACCGAGAAGGGCACCATTCGCACCCAATCCGTGCTGCTGTCGGGCGGTGCATGGTCGTCGCTGTTCTGCCGGCGTCATGGCATCGAGTTGCCGATCGGTCTCGTCAATGCCACCGCGTGCCGGACCACGCCGGGACCGGAGATCACCTCGGGTGCGCTCGGCACCGATTTCTACTGCATCCGCCGCCGCCTCGATGGTGGTTTTACGCTGGCGCTGCGCAACCGCGGCACCGTCGAGCTGTCGCCCGATCTGTTTCGCTATGCACGGACGTTCTGGCCGACCTATCTGCATCGCCGCAACGGATTGAAGATGTCGTTCGGCAAGTCGTTCTTCGACCAGATCGTCCGCGGCACCAGCTGGAGCCTCGACAAACCGTCACCGTTCGAGACCGAGCGCGTGCGCGATCCCGCCCCCGACATGTCGCTGGTCAATTCAGCGCTGGCCGCGCTGATCAAGGCGAACCCTGAATTGAAGGACATCGAGATCGCCGAAGCGTGGGGCGGCACCATCGACTGCACGCCCGACACCATTCCGGTGATCTCGCCGGTCGACGCCTTGCCCGGCTTCTTCCTGGCGACCGGCTTCTCCGGCCATGGTTTCGGCATCGGTCCCGCCGCCGGCAAGCTCGCCGCCGACATCGTCACCGGCTCCACGCCGCTGGTCGATCCCGAGCCTTATAGCCACAAGCGCATGATCGACGGCCGCCGGCTCGCGCCGGTCAGCCCGTTCTGAGGGCGGTATGTCGGTTCTCTACAAGGCCAACATGGTTCGCGGCGCGGAGTGGGCGACCTTCTTCGCCGAGCGTGCGCCTGACCTGCCGTTCCGGCTCTGGCCCGACATCGGCGATCCCGCCGAAATCCGTTATCTCGTGGCGTGGGTGCCGCCTGATGACATCGCGACGACCTTTCCTAATCTCGAACTGGTCTTCTCGGTTGGCGCCGGCGTCGATCAGTTCGATGCCACGAAAGTTCCGACGCACATTCCGCTCGTGCGCATGCTGGAGCCGGGCATTGCCGAGACCATGGTGGAATACGTCACCATGTCCGTGCTCGCCCTGCATCGCGATCTGCTGCACTTCATGGCCCAGCAGAAGGAGCAGGTCTGGCGCGAGATCCGGATCAAGCCGGCGAAGCGGCGGCGCGTTGGTGTGATGGGGCTCGGCCAGCTCGGCCAGGCCGCGCTCGAACGCCTCAAGGCGTTCGACTTTCCGCTGCTCGGCTGGAACCGTTCGCCACGCGAGATCAAGGGCGTCACTTGCTATGCGGGCGCGGACGCCTTGCCGGAATTCATAGCGCAGGCGGACATCCTGGTCTGCCTGTTGCCGCTGACCGACGAAACGCGCGGCATCCTCAACGCCGATCTGTTCGCGCGCCTGCCGCGCGGCGCTTCGCTGGTTAATGTCGGGCGCGGCCCGCATCTGGTCGAAGCCGATTTCCTCGCGGCTCTCGACAGCGGCGCGCTGTCCGGTGCCATCCTCGACGTCACCGATCCCGAGCCGCTGCCCGCGGGCCATCCGTTCTGGAGCCATCCGCGCATCCTGCTGACGCCGCACAACGCCAGCATGACGACGCCGGACACGGCCGTCGACTACGTGCTCGACGTCATCGCACGCCACCGCCGCGGCGAAGATCTGCCCGGGCGCGTCGATCGTAATCGCGGCTATTAGGACTCTCGCATGAGCATCGGCGCAAACGCTCCTGATCAGGTCGCCGCCGAGGCGCAGGCGCCCGTGCTGTCGGTCGCGGGCCTCACGACTTCCTTCATGCGCGAGCGGCAATGGATTCCGGTCGTCCGCAACGTGTCGTTCGACATCGCGCCCCGCGAAACCGTCGCCATCGTCGGCGAGTCCGGCTCGGGCAAGAGCGTCACCGCGCTCTCGATCATGCGGCTCGTGCCGAAGGAGAGCGGCCGGATCGAGGGGCGCGTCACGCTCACCGGCCGCGATCTGCTATCGCTGCCCGAAGCTGATATGACGGACATTCGCGGCAACGACGTCGCCATGATCTTCCAGGAGCCGATGACGAGCCTCAATCCGGTGCTCACCATCGGCTTCCAGATCGCCGAAGCGCTGATCCAGCATCGGGGCCTGTCGCGGGCAGCGGCGGAGGCGGAGACCATTCGTCTGCTCGATCGTGTCCGCATCCCCGCGGCGAAGTCGCGCTTTCACGAGCATCCGCACCGCTTCTCCGGCGGCATGCGCCAGCGCGTGATGATCGCGATGGCGCTGGCCTGCAAGCCCAAGCTCCTGATCGCGGACGAGCCGACCACGGCGCTCGACGTCACCATCCAGGCCCAGATCCTGGAACTGCTGAAAGAGCTCCAGCAGGAGGAAGGGATGTCGATCCTCTTCATCACCCACGACATGGGCGTGGTCGCCGAGATCGCCGATCGCACCGTGGTGATGTATGGCGGGCAGGCGGTAGAGACCGACGCGACCTCGCGCATCTTCGCGTCGCCCTCGCATCCCTACACGCGTTCGCTGCTCGCGGCCGTGCCGCGGCTAGGCTCGATGGGCGGACATTCGCGGCCGATGCGGTTTCCGATCGTCGACAAGGTGACAGGGACGTCGGACGAGCCGACCGAGACACCGGATACGGTCTCGATCGCCGAACGGCCGCTGCTCGAAGTTGCCAATCTCACCACGCGCTTCCCGATCCGCTCGGGATTGTTCGGAAAGGTCTCGGGCCGGGTGCACGCGGTCGAGAACATCTCCTTCACCTTGCGCGCAGGCGAGACGCTGGCGCTGGTCGGAGAATCCGGCTGCGGCAAGTCGACCACGGGCCGCTCCATCCTCAAGCTGATCGAACCGGACAGCGGAACGGTTCTGATCGACGGCCAGGATGTGCTCGCCATGACCGGTCGCACCTTGCGCGATTATCGCAAGCAGATGCAGATCGTGTTCCAGGATCCGTTCGCGAGCCTCAATCCACGCATGTCGGTGGGGACGGCGATCGCCGCGCCCTTGCTCGCCAACGGGCTCGCCACGGCGTCGCAGGCGCGCGACAAGGTCGCCGACCTGCTCGTGCGTGTGGGTCTCACCGCCGACATGGCCGCGCGCTTCCCGCACGAATTCTCCGGCGGCCAGCGCCAGCGCATCTGCATCGCGCGGGCGCTCGCGCTCGGTCCGAAGCTCATCGTCGCGGACGAAGCGGTCTCCGCGCTCGACGTCTCGGTCAAGGCGCAGGTCGTCAATCTCATGCTCGACCTTCAGGCCAGCATGGGCCTCGCCTATCTCTTCATCTCCCACGACATCGCGGTGGTCGAGCGCATGAGCCATCGCGTCGCGGTGATGTATCTCGGCGAGATCGTCGAGACCGGCCCGCGCGCGGCCGTGTTCGGCAATCCGCAGCATCCTTACACGAAGAAGCTGATGGCCGCCGTGCCGGTGCCTGATCCGTCACGCCGCGCCACCAAGCGCGGGGTCGCGAACGACGAGATCAGAAGCCCGGTGCGCGCACCGGACTATCAGCCGCCGGTCCGGCAATATCGCGAAGTCTCGCCCGGCCATGTCGTGCAGGTCTGGGGCGAGGGGTAGTCGGGCTGAGGCGCGGGCAGAGCGCCTTGGTTTAACCCAGCGATCATCGGGTGAAGTGTCGTTTTCGGACGTGATCTTCGCATCGAAGTCGCCTTGCGAGGCCGCCGTCGTTATAGTCGTGCCATGCTCGACTTCGCTGCTCAATACGAGGCCTTCAGACGCCGCGATCCAGCCTGGGACGGAATAATTTTCGTCGCAGTCAAGACGACCGGCGTATACTGTCGTCCGGTATGTCGGGCGCGAACACCGTTGGCTCGCAATGTCTCATTCTATCGGAGCGCAGCCGCGGCAGAACGTGCCGGCTTTAGACCGTGTCTCAGATGCCGTCCGGAAACGGCTCCCTTCTGCCCAGCCTGGAAGGGGACCAAGACGACTGTCGAGCGTGCGCTCACTCTCATCGAGGGTGGAGCGCTTGATCGGGGTAATATCGACCTACTTACGCGGCGCCTTGGGGTCGGATCACGTCACCTGTCGCGCCTCTTTGCCGAGTACCTCGATGCATCGCCGCTGCAGGTCGCACTCTCTCTTCGGGTGCGGCGCGCGAAGCGTCTTCTTGATGGCACGGATCTTCCGATACGACTCGTAGCCGAGCGTGCCGGCTTTTCGAGCGCAAGGCGGCTGAACGCCGCGTTCACGCGACTCTATGGCCGGCCGCCATCGGCCATCCGGAAGCCGGTATCGTCGAAGACTCGAACCAGCTGAACGAAGTGGAGAGAACGCGATGGTCGTCAAGACTTTTGGAACGGTGAGTGCAGAGCAGCAGAAGCAATTGAGCGGACTGGAATTTGTTCGCGGGCTTGCGACCGGCGCACTCCCTCTCAACACAATCGCGCAGACGCTGGGCTACGACGTCGCCGAGGTGGAAAGCGGCCGTGTTGTCGTCACTCTGACGCCGACCGACGCCCATCTCAATCCAGCGGGTACTGTGCATGGCGGGCTGACGGCGACGCTGCTGGATAGCTGCATGGGGCTAGCCGTTCAATCAATGCTCGACAGGGGCACCGGCCAGACGACGCTCGAGTTCAAGATTTCGCTGGTGCGACCGATTACCCCGGAAACCGGTCAAATAAGGGCTGAAGGCAAGGTCCTGAACTGCGGTCGCCGTATCGGCACTGCCGAAGGGCGGGTCGTTGATGGCAATGGGCGACTGCTCGCGCATGGCACGACCACGTGCCTCATTTTCCCACGCTGAAGCGCTCGTCATCGCGTGCCGGGAGAGGTGATCGGCTCGCCCTCACGAATTGACGTGAACGAAGTCCCGCAGCAGCGGATAGATTTCGTTATTCCAGCGCTTGCCGGAAAAAACGCCGTAGTGGCCGACGCCGGCCTGCATGTGGTGGACGCGGCGATAGGCGCGCACGCCGGTACAGAGGTCCTGTGCCGCGAGCGTCTGGCCGATCGAGCAGATGTCGTCCTTCTCACCTTCCACCGTCATCAGGCCCATGCGGCCGACGGCCTTGGTGTCCACGGGACGACCGCGATGCATCAGCTTGCCCTGCGGCAGCAAATGCTCCTGGAACACGTCGCGCACGGTCTCGATGTAGAACTCGGCCGGCAGGTCCATCACCGCGAAATATTCGTCGTAGAACGTCTTGATGGTCGCCGCCTTCTCTTTCTCGCCCTTGGCGAGATGGTTGGCGAGATCCATGTGCTGCTTGATGTGGCGCTCGAGATTCATCGAGACGAACGCGGTGAGCTGCACGAAGCCGGGATAGACCTTCCGGAACGCGCCGCGGCACTGCACCGGCACATAGTTGATCAGGTTCTTCTCGAACCAGTCGATCGGCCTGCTCTTGGCGAACTGGTTGACCCTGGTCGGCTGGATGCGGGTGTCGATCGGGCCCGCCATCAGCGTCAGCGTCGCCGGGCGCGAGGGATGATTGCTCTCGCACATGATCGCGGCGGCCGCGAGCGCCGAGACCGACGGCTGGCAGATCGCGACCATGTGCGGGCGGGGGCCGAGCTGGCCGAGGAAGTCGATCAGGTGCTCGGTGTAGTCTTCGAGCCCGAAGCGGCCCTCGCTGCGGGGGATGTCGCGCGGATTGTGCCAGTCGGTGATGTAGACGTCGTGGTCCTGCAGCAGCGTCTTCGCGGTGCCGCGCAGCAACGTCGCGAAATGGCCGGACATCGGCGCCACCAGCAGCATGCGCGGCTGCTCGCCGACGCCTTCCTTCTTGAAATGCAGCAGCGAACCGAACGGTGTGGCGTAGGCGATCTCTTCGGTGACCGCGACTTCGCGGTTGCCGACCATGACGCTGTCGATGCCGTAGGCCGGGCGGTGATAGGTGAGGGCGGAGCGCGAGATCATCTCCAGCGCGGCCGAGAGCCGGCCAACCACCTGATCCGACGTCCCCTGCGGCACCAGACGGAGGAATTTGAGCGCGGACGAGGCTCCCGCGCGAAACGGCGCCGTCAAATCCATGTGGTTCTGAAACGCCTGATAATTCATCGACATCATTCTGAAGCGCCCGTTTGTCCCGTGCTGCTATGCAATATCGAAGCCAAACGAGAGTCAAATCGCCCGGAAAACTGGCACGTCGCTTGCTGCTCTTTTCGCGGGAAGCACAGAGCATGGGCACGCCGCGAGCCGGGCAGGGTGCCAGTATCAGGCGTGAGGGAAGGGCCATATGGCGAAGGCGACACTGACCATCAGCAGCAAGAACTACTCGTCCTGGTCGCTGCGTGGCTGGCTGCTGACGAAATTTTCCGGGCTCGATTTCGAGGAGATCGTGACCGCGCCGGACGACGCGTCGGCGCGTGCCGAGATCCTGCTGCTGTCCTCGTCGATCCTGGTGCCGTGCCTGCGGCACGACGGCGCCACGGTCTGGGATACGCTGGCGATCGGCGAATATCTCAACGAGGCGATGCCGGATGCCGGGCTGTTGCCCGCGGACCGCGTCCAGCGCGCCCATTGCCGCTCGATCTGCGGCGAAATCCATTCCGGCTTCACCACGCTGCGCGCCTCGCTGCCGGTCAATCTGAAGGGGCACTTCCCCGGCTTCAAGATCTGGTCGCGCGCGCAGGCCGACATCGACCGCGTCTGGTTCATCTGGCGCGATTGCCTGGAGAAGTCCGGCGGCCCGTTCCTGTTCGGCGAAAAGCGCACCATGGCGGATGCGATGTACGCGCCCGTGGTGACGCGCTTCGTCACCTATGACGTCAAGCTCGAGCCAAAGCTGAACGCCTATGCCGACACCATCATGGCGATGCCCGAGATGAAGGAATGGATCGCGGCAGCCAAGGACGAGCCGGCCGAAATCGAGGAGCTCGAGGTCGAATACTAGGCAGGCCGGGCGCCGCCCTGCCTGTTTCCGTGGCGGGGCCCAAGCCGCCGTCCCGGGGGCCATATCGATGAAGTCGTTAACATTTGGCGCCGTTCGTCGGGGCCGGCCAGCTCCTGCGCGCGCAGATGTTGTATCCGCTCGCGGCCTCGTTGCGACATCTAGCCGTGAACAACCGGGAACAGGCTGATTCGGCTGATTCGGACGTGATTCGTTCGGGCCGCGTTCCGAAGGTTAAGGCGGCGCGCGGCCCCGTTGCATTTTGGAACAGAAGCGGCGATCAGGCGACGCCCGAATGCTTCACCCGCGGGACGCGCCAGCCGATGACGGTGGCTTCCACCGCGACGCCGGCCGCGTGGTTCTGCCAGCGGCCCTCGACATAACGGCATGCGAACGGCAGTTGATACGTTCCGCTGTGATCCTCGCACAGCACCTCGACCGGCACGCCAGGTGGCGGTTCTCCGGCGCCATCGAATTCCGCCAGACGTCTATCGCGCGTAGCCATCGCAAAAAACTCCCCTAATCAAAGTCGCGGAAAGAGCGCCCACTTCCCCCGCGCACGGTTCACGGCTCCCCGTCCCGGGGGATCACGCCAAGCTCAACGCGAGAATGCGGTACGAGTGTGGTAGCCTCCGACGACGGCGCGCAAAAAGCGCACATTGCCGTGATCGATTGGGAGAGGAACCTGCATGCTGCTTCGAAGCGCCGGCGTTTGTGTCGTGATGTTGCTGCCCGCCACGCTGGCGATCGCGCAGGACGTGCCCGGCATCGAGATCTGCACCGTCGAGAAGACGATGGAACGGCGGACGAGTTGCCTGCAGAGCAACATCGATTTCCTCCAGAAGACGATGACCAAATTGACGCTCGATCACCAGCAGAAGATCGATGCCGCCAATCGCCAGATCGACGCGTTGAAGACGGGCCTCGCCGGGCTGCAGAAGACCGTGAGCGATCTCCAGGCCGCGCAAGTGAAGATGGCGGAGGATGTGAAGAAGAAGCAGGACGCCCCGCCGCCGAAGGATGCGGCAAAATAGGCGCGGCAATCACGCGACGCGATAGCGCTCCATCACGCCGCGATCGGGCTCGTACCCGAGCCCTGGTCCTGTCGGCACCGCGACATGGCCGGTGGCATCGACATCGGCCCGGCCGCCCCAGAGACAGGCTTCGCGCTTGAGATAGAACATCTCGACAAGCCCGTCGTCCCGCCCCGCCAGCAGATGAAGCGTCGCAAGCAGGCCGGGGCCGAAATACGGGGAATGCGGGACGATTTTGACACCGAGCTGATCGGCAAGCGATGCAACCTTCAGAAACTCCGTGATACCGCCGACCTTGATGACCGACGGCTGGGCGTGGCTCACCGCCCCCGCGTTCATCATCTGGCGGAATTGATATTCCGTGCATGCGTTCTCGCCTGCGGCGATGCCGAGCCCGCCCTTGCTGCGGACCTCGGCGAGCGCAGTAAAATCTTCCGGCGGCCAGACCGGCTCCTCCAGAAACATCGGCTGCGCGTCCTTGCACGCTTTGGCGAACACGATCGCCTGCTCGCCGGTCAGCGGACAATTCATGTCGACCATCAGCGGAATATTGGGGCCGATCGCCTCGCGTGCGGCAAATATCGCGGGTGTCGTGGTCTCATGCAGCTTGATCGCGCCATAGCCGAGCGCCATGGCCTTTCTGCATTCGCCGGCGATGTTCTCCGGTGATCCGATCCGCAGCAGGCTCGCATAGGCGGGAATATTCGAACGTCTGGTCTCGCCAAGCAGGCGATGCAGCGGCACGCCCTCGATCTTCGAAGCCAGGTCCCACAGCGCGATGTCGAGGCCGGAGATCGCGAACATGGTGATGCCGTAGCGGCCGAACAGGTGCAGATTGCGCTGGATCTGCTCCATGGTCGCGGGAATGCCGGCGGCGTCAGGCACCTTCAGCCCGCGGGCTTGCGGCGCGATCATTTCCTCGACGGCGCTGCGCGTGGTGCGGGGGCAGACATAGGCGAAGGCATCCCCCCAGCCCGTCAGTCCGGCATCGGTCGTGACCTCGACCAGCACCATGTCGAGCGCGGAGATCGCGGACGCGCCCTGACGAAAGCTCGCGACACCGGCGTCGTAGGGAATGCGGATCTGGTGCGCCCGCACATCGGTGATCTCCATGACGCGGTTCCTCTTTCTCGTGAGCGGTTTCAGCGAGTGTAGCCGCGCTCCGGGTGAAAGGGTAGGGTGGCGCAACGCTGGCATACCTGCTCGCTTGCTTGGCAAGGCGAACCTGTTTTGTCATAACCGCAGGCAAATCTTGCGTGCGGGCCCATGCCGGACATCCCGCGCAAGTCATAACAAGCAGCCGGGAGGGTCTTCATGTCCAACGTTCGTGTTCTCGCCACCGACCTCGAATTTCCAGAAGGCCCCGTGGTGATGCCGGACGGCTCGGTGGTGCTGGTGGAAATCCGCGGCCAGCGCCTGACCCGAATCTATCCTGACGGCCGCAAGGAGATCGTCGCCAAGGTGCCGGGCGGCCCGAACGGCGCAGCCCTCGGCCCCGACGGCAAGATCTACCTCTGCAACAATGGCGGCTTCTCCTGGATTCCGACCCGCAACATGATCATGCCGGGCCCGCAGCCCGACGACTATCTCGGCGGCTCGATCCAGCGCGTCGATCTGCAATCCGGCAAGGTCGAGACCGTCGTGACCAAATGCGGCGAGCACGATCTGCGCGGGCCGAACGATCTTGTGTTCGACAAGCACGGCGGCCTCTGGTTCTCCGATCTCGGCAAGCGTCGCGCCCGCGAGATGGATGTCGGCGGCATGTATTACCTCAAGCCCGGCATGAAGGAGATCGTCGAAATCGTGCACGGCATCCTGCCGGCGAACGGTATCGGGCTGTCGCCGGACGAGAACACGGTCTACATCGCGGAGACGCCGACGGGGCGGCTCTGGGCCTATGAGCTCTCCGCGCCCGGCACGCTCAAGCCGCGCGACGTGATCTATCGCGGCGAGCGCGGCAAGCCGATCTGCGGCCTCGGCGGCTACCAGATGTTTGACTCGCTCGCGGTGGAAGCAAACGGCAATGTCTGCGTCGCCACGCTCGTCTCCGGCTGCATCTCGGTGATCGCGCCTGATGGCACGCTGGTCGAGCAGGTCCCGACCGGCGACCGCGTCACCACCAACATCGCCTTCGGCGGCCCCGGGCTGAAGACCGCCTACATCACGCTGTCGGGCAAGGGTGAGCTGATCGCCATGGACTGGCCGCGCGGCGGTTTGCCGTTGAATTTTCTGAACAAGTGACAATCGCGTAAAACGCGATTGTCATCCCGGGGCTATGCGGAGCATAGAACCCGGGATCTCGAAATTCCGGGCTCGCCGCTTCGCGTCGCCCCGGAATGACAGCAGTCATTATGGAGTGAGAAATGCCCTGGCCTGATCCCATTACCCTGCGTGGACAGCACGCCCGTCTCGAGCCGCTGTCAAAAGAGCACCGCGAGGGGCTGGAGGAAGCCGTGAAGGACGGCGAGATCTACAAGATCTGGTACACCCTGATCCCGACGCCGGAGAACGTGGCCAAGGAGATCGACCGCCGCCTCGGCCTGCAGGCCGCGGGCTCGATGCTGCCGTTCACCGTGTTCGACGCCGGCGGCAAGATCGTGGGACAGACCACTTACATGAACATCGATGCCGCCAACCGGCGCGTCGAGATCGGCTCGACCTGGTACGGCAAGAGCGCGCAGCGCGGTCCGCTCAACACGCAATGCAAGCTGCTGCTGCTCACCCATGCCTTCGAGACCCTGGACTGCATCGCGGTGGAATTCCGCACCCACTTCTTCAATCACCAGAGCCGCAACGCGATCGAGCGCCTGGGCGCCAAGCAGGACGGCATCCTGCGCAGCCACCAGGTCGCTCCGAACGGCACGCTGCGCGACACCGTGGTCTACAGCATCACCGCCGCCGAATGGCCGACGGTGCGAACGCATTTGAATTATCAACTCAACGAAAAGCCGCGCTAGCGGCGGCCGAGGCACCATGGACAGATTTGATTATGTGATCGTCGGCGCGGGTTCGGCGGGTTGCGTGCTCACCAGCCGGCTGAGCGAAGATCCTTCGACCAGCGTCTGCGTGCTGGAAGCGGGGCCGAGCGACTGGCATCCCTACATCCATCTGCCGGCGGGCTTCATCAAGACCTTCCACATGAAGAGCATCAACTGGGCCTACCAGCAGGAGCCGGGGCCCTGGACCGGCGGGCGCAGCATCTATGCGCCGCGCGGCAAGACGCTCGGCGGCTCGTCCTCGATCAACGGCCATATCTACAACCGCGGCCAGCGGATGGATTTCGACACCTGGGCGCAGATGGGCAATCGCGGCTGGGGCTA
Source organism: Bradyrhizobium sp. A5 (assembly GCF_042076515.1). Lineage (NCBI taxonomy): Bacteria > Pseudomonadati > Pseudomonadota > Alphaproteobacteria > Hyphomicrobiales > Nitrobacteraceae > Bradyrhizobium > Bradyrhizobium sp. A5. The sequence continues at coordinate 1,639,966 of NZ_CP148990.1, forward strand.
TGCCGACGTGCTGCCCTACTTCAAGCGGCTGGAGAAGCGGGTCGGCGAAGGCGACAACACCTTCCGCGGCCGCGACGGCAAGCTCACGGTCACGACGATGGAGTGGCGCGATCCGCTCTGCGAGGCCTTCATGGAAGGCGCGGTCTCGCTCGGCATTCCCCGCAATCCCGATTACAACGGCGCCAAGCAGGAAGGCGTCTCCTATTGCCAGCGCACCATCGACAAGGGTCTGCGCGTGTCCGGCTCGACCGCATTCCTCAAGCCGGCGATGAAGCGGCCCAACGTGCATGTGCACACCCATGCACACGCCACCGAGATCATCTTCGAGGGCAAGCGCGCCGTTGGCGTGCGCTACATCAAGGGCGGCCGCGGCGGCACCCCGGTGGAAGTGCGCGCCAACAAGGAAGTGATCCTGTCCGGCGGCACCTATAATTCGCCGCAGCTGCTGCAGCTCTCCGGCATCGGCTCGCCCGATCTGCTCGGCGCGCACGGCATCGCAGTGCGCCACGCGCTTCCGGTCGGCGAAGGCCTGCAAGACCATTACGCCCCGCGAACGGTAGCGCGCGTAAAAGACATCAAGACCATCAACGAGCTCCGCCGCGGCGTCTCGCTGTGGATCGAGGCGTTGAAATGGGCGACCGCGCGCAAAGGCCTGCTCTCGCTGTCGCCGACCATGGTCTATTGCTTCTGGCATTCAGGCGAGAGCGCCGACAGCTCCGATCTGCAACTCACCTTCACGCCGGCGAGCTACAAGGAAGGCGTGCAGGGCCAGCTCGAGGACGAGCCCGGCATGACCGTCGCCTCCTGGCAGCAGCGCCCCGAGAGCCGCGGCTATGTCCGTATCCGCTCCAATGATCCGTTCGCCCCGCCGATCATCCAGACCAACTATCTCGACGCCGAGCTCGACCGCCGCGTCATCGTCGGCGGCATGAAGCTGGCGCGGCGCCTGCTGAAGAGCGCGCCGCTGTCGCCTTATTACGCCTACGAGGATTTCCCCGGCCCCAACATCAACACCGACGACGAATTCCTCGCCGCCGCCACCGAACGCGGCACCACCACCTTCCACCCCGGTTGCACCTGCCGCATGGGCCCGGCGGATTCGAGCTGGGCCGTCGTCGACGACCAGCTCCGCGTCCACGGGTTGGAGGGATTGCGCGTCATCGACGCGTCGGTCATGCCGCGCATGATCTCGGCGAACCTCAACGCCTCCACAATGATGATCGCGGATCGTGCCTCGGATCTCATCCGCGGCAAGCAGCCGATGGAAGCCGCGCGCATCCCGGATGCAGCGGTGGCGTGAGGTGGCTTTGTAGGGTGGGTTAGCTTGCGGCTGCGCAAAGCGCAGTCCGCTAGCGTAACCCACCACTTCTCTCGGCGCGGAGACAAAGGAGGTGGGTCACGCTGTCGCTAACCCACCCTACGAGGATGTGAATCTTTCGACTTTCTGCGATTTCGATGTGAGTCAAATCAACGACTTAACTTGCTCGAAAACGGCATAAATCGAATTGTCTCTCATGCTCTACGGTCCTTTTATTTTGTAGCTACGAAATATTGACGGCCGGATAAATCGTAGCTACATTAAAGGCAATGAAAATCGTCTGGGATGAACCGAAGCGGCTCGCGAACCTCGACAAGCACGGGCTGGATTTTGTGGATCTCGACGAAACCTTCTTCGAGACCGCGCTGGTCATTCCGTCACAAAACAACAACAAGCGCTGGATCGCGGTGGGCGCGAGTATCCGTGGCGTCATCGTCGTCGTATTCGCCCGGCTGGGACGCGAAGGCGTCAGCATCATCAGCATGCGACCGGCAAGCCGCAGCGAAAGGAAACTCTATGCCAAACGCTAAGAAGAAGTCGGGCTATACAAAGAAGGACCTGCGCGCGGTCAGCGACACTCCGGAGCTGACAAAGGCCGATTTCGCCAAGGCGCGGCCTTTCTCTGAAGTCTTCCCTGATCTCAGCGCAGCCATCCGCAAGGGCCGAGGTCCGAACAAGGCGCCGACAAAGACGCTCGTCTCCCTGCGCCTCAGCCCTGACGTGCTCGATCATTTCAAATCGACCGGACCGGGCTGGCAGTCGCGGATCGACGAGACCTTGCGCAAGGCGGTGAAGCGCAAGGCGTCGTGATGGGTGTTAAGAACGAGAAGAACAGACTGTCGGAGGCTTTGAAGCAAAATGCCCAGAGCTGGGCTGCCGTCGCACTGTCTGTTGTTGGTGATCCCCAGGTCGAATTCGCAGGCAGTACCGGTGGTGCGAGTTCCCCAGCCGGCGGGTTGTTGCGGACATACCGGATCAGGCAACGGCACTGCGAGGAAAAAGGCATTCAGACCGGTGGAATGGCTGAGCTAATTGACTCCTTGTCGGTCTGCGGTGAGCGCGATCTGATCCAGGTGCAGCCGTTCATCGGACCTCGCAGTAGCGTTACCGCTTTCTGGAATGCAGCAGGTAATTTGTTAGGTTGCATCACAGTGCTTGGACCGGATCTGGAAAGTGGACGACGAAATCTCGATTTCGCGAATGGGAAATTCCAAGTGTAGGGCAGGTTCATTGCCCGTCGGGCAAAGCACTCGCCACCCCGTCAACCCCTTCCTGCAAAAATATTCCACTTTACCGAAATTCGGAATTGCGGCATACATTGCGGCAGCCCGGCCCACGAAGAGGGGCGGTTCGCGAGTCGTTCGAAACGCGGGTCGGGTTGCGGTGGACGCGGCAGCGTCGTGCGCGAGAGGCGTGGGTAGGGCGGGTAGTCCCTGTGAGTCCGCGGCTTCGTGCGGACGAGCGGCGCTGAAGTCCGGCGAAGCCTCCTGGCGAAGCCGGATGAGCTGCGTACGGCAAAACCGTGTGGTCCTGGCCGTCGTTGCTACGGTCAAGCCTTTGCGGAGATGTGCGCGAGCCCAACCGGGCAGACGGCATCGTCACTTCGCGAGGCGAGGGAGGCCAGAAGGAAAGTTCGGCTCCCGGGAGAGCGCGGCATAAGCCGTCCGACCATCGCGCAGGGAAGGCCGGGCGTTCGGCCGCACCTGTATGCCGCTGTGCAGTCCTTTTGCGCTATTTGCGCACAGCGGACCGTGGGTGCCAAGCCGGCACCCGGCCTTCCCTGCGCCCTCTTTCTTTTGGGGCATGAAGGAGAGAGCAAAGCTCGGGCGACATGCGCCGCGAGGCTGCGAAGGCGCGTCTGCAACTACGCACTCGCTGTCATCGTCCGGCTTGACCGGACGATCCAGTATTCCAGAGGCGGTTGTGATTGAGTCGATACGGCGCGGCGTACTGGATTCCCCGCTTTCGCGGGGAATGACGGCGGTGGTTGGGGAGGCAGCCGAGCGCTACCTTAAACGAACTTGCGCCTACACTTCCCGTCGGCTCAAGAACGCCAGCCGCTCGAACAGATGCACGTCCTGCTCGTTCTTGAGCAGCGCGCCATGCAGCGGCGGGATCAGTTTGCGCGGATCGCGTTCGCGGAGCTGCTCGACGCTCATGTCCTCGTTGAGCAACAGCTTGAGCCAGTCGAGCAACTCGGACGTCGACGGCTTCTTCTTCAGGCCGGGCACCTCGCGGACCTCGAAGAAGATCCGCAGCGCTTCCTCGACGAGGCGCTTCTTGATGCCGGGGAAGTGGACGTCGACGATGCGGCCCATCGTGTCGGCGTCGGGGAACTTGATGTAGTGGAAGAAGCAGCGGCGCAGGAACGCGTCCGGCAGCTCCTTCTCGTTGTTGGAGGTGATCATCATGATCGGGCGCTGCTTCGCCTTGATGGTCTCGCCGGTCTCGTAGACATGGAATTCCATGCGGTCGAGCTCGAGCAGCAGATCGTTCGGGAATTCGATGTCGGCCTTGTCGATCTCGTCGATCAGGAGCACCGGGCGCTGCTCGGCGGCGAAGGCCTCCCACAGCTTGCCGCGCTTGATGTAGTTCTTGATGTCCGAGACCCTGGCATCGCCGAGCTGGCTGTCGCGCAGGCGCGACACCGCGTCGTATTCGTAGAGGCCCTGCTGCGCCTTGGTGGTGGACTTGATGTGCCAAGTCAGCAGCGGCGCGTTCAGCGCCTTCGCCACTTCTTCCGCCAGCACCGTCTTGCCGGTGCCGGGCTCGCCCTTGATGAGCAGCGGGCGCTCCAGCACGATCGAGGCATTGACGGCGACCTTGAGATCGTCGGTCGCAACATAGTCCTTGGTGCCGGTAAATTTCATCGCGCGTCCTTGTTGGTCGTCGTCCCAGGTTTGGCCCTGGTCGCGACATGGGAACGGCCGCGCATGGCGGCCGTTCCTGGTTCGGTCAGGCTTTCAGACCCGTTTTATCAGCGAAAGGATGACAAGCACAATCACTGCGCCGATCGTGGCGTCCACGATGGCGCCCACCGTGCCGGTGGCGAGCCCGATGTGCAGTTGAGGCAGCACATAGCTCGCAACGAGGGCACCGATGATGCCCACCACGATGTTGCCTACCAGCCCAAATCCCGCCCCATGGACAATCTTGCCGGCAAGCCAGCCTGCGATCGCGCCGATGATGAGCGCTGCGAGAATTCCCATTGCAAACGTCCCCAAAACAACCCCGTGAAGCCGCCAATTCTAGAGCAAAAAGCCTCCCGGTCCAGCACCCGGCGGCGGCTTCCGCCTCTTGACGTCGGCCCCCCGACGGGCAATCTGTCACCCATGTTCCTGCAATTCTTTACGTCTCTGCGCGATGCGCAGGTCCCCGTGACGCTGCGCGAATACCTCACGCTGATGGAGGCGCTCGACGCCGACCTCGCGGACTACTCGGTCGAGAATTTCTACTATCTGTCCCGCACCTCGCTGGTGAAGGACGAGCGCAACCTCGACAAGTTCGACCGCGTCTTCGGTACGGTGTTCAAGGGGCTGGAAAGCCTGCTCGACGCCATGGAGAAGGCCGAGATCCCCGAGGAGTGGCTGAAGAAGCTCGCCGAAAAATACCTCAGCGAGGAAGAGAAGAAGCAGATCGAGGCCATGGGCTGGGACAAGCTCATGGAGACATTGAAGAAGCGCCTCGAGGAGCAGAAGGGCCGCCACCAGGGCGGCTCGAAGTGGATCGGCACCGCCGGCACCTCGCCGTTCGGCGCCCACGGCTACAATCCCGAAGGCGTCCGCATCGGCCAGGACAAGAACCGCAACAACCGCGCCGTGAAGGTGTGGGACAAGCGCGAGTTTCGGGATCTCGACGGCAATGTCGAGCTCGGCATCCGCAACATCAAGGTGGCGCTGCGCCGCCTGCGCAAGTTCGCGCGCACCGGCGCGCCTGACGAACTCGATCTCGACACCACCATTCGCGAGACCGCCAATCACGGCTATCTCGACGTGCACATGCGGCCTGAAAGGCGCAACGCGGTGAAGCTGCTGGTGTTCTTCGACATCGGCGGCTCGATGGACGCGCATATCGAGCAGGTCGAGGAGCTGTTCTCGGCGGCGAAGAGCGAGTTCAAGCACATGGAGTATTTCTACTTCCACAACTGCCTCTATGAAGGCGTGTGGAAGCAGAACAAGCGCCGCTTCACCGACCGCACCCCGACCTGGGACGTGCTGCACAAATATCCGCACGACTACAAGATCGTGTTCGTCGGCGACGCCTCGATGAGCCCTTACGAGATCATGGTGCCCGGCGGCTCGGTCGAGCATGTCAACGAGGAGCCCGGCTCGGTCTGGCTCGACCGCATCATCCGCACCTATCCGCATGCGGTGTGGCTCAATCCGGTCGCCCAGAAGCACTGGGACTATTCGGAATCGACCACCATCATCAAACGTATTTTCGCCAATCGCATGTTCCCGATCACGATCGAGGGTCTCGAAGGTGCGATGAAGGAATTGACGCACTAGCTGTTGTCATTCCGGGGCGATGCGAAGCATCGAGCTTTGATGCGCAATTGCGCATCAGAGAATCCATCGGGCCGCAGTGTTGCAGATAAATGGATTCCGGGTTCGCGCTATGCGCGCCCCGGAATGACAACAAGAGGGAGACCCACATGGCCCAGACCATCACCCGCGGCATCAAGGCGCTGATCGACGAGGCCAATGCCGAGATCGAGACGCTCACCGCCAAGGATGCCATCGAGATTTCCAAGAACGGCGACGTCGTCATCGTCGACATCCGCGATCCCAGAGAGATCGAGCGCGACGGTCGCATCCCCGGTGCGTTCGCCTGCACCCGCGGCATGCTCGAATTCTGGATCGATCCGCAGAGCCCGTATGCAAAGCCGATCTTCCAGGAAGACAAGAAGTTCGTGTTCCACTGCGCCGGTGGCCTGCGCTCCGCGCTGGCGGCCAAGACCGCGAAGGACATGGGCCTGAAGCCCGTCGCCCACATCGGCGGCGGCTACGCCGCCTGGCGCGATGCCGGCGGACCGACGGAGCAGTGGGAGCCGAAGAAGAAGGGGTGAGGGAAACACCTTCCCACCACACACACCGTCATGCCCGGGCTTGACCCGGGCATCCACGTCTTGCTGCGATTGAGAACGTGGATGGCCGGGACAAGCCCGGCCATGACGACTGAGACAACTGCCGGAGCATGTAATGACCACCGATCCCCTCGTCTCCACCGAATGGCTCGCCGCCCACATCAACGACGCCAACGTCAAGGTGCTCGACGCCAGCTTCAAGCTGCCGGGCGTGCTGCCGCTGCCGAAGGACGATTATCTCGCCGCGCATCTGCCGGGCGCGGCGTTCTTCGACGTCGATGCGGTGTCGGATCATTCCAACCCGCTGCCGCACATGTATCCGGGCGCCGAGCAGTTCGGCCGTGACGTCGGCAATCTCGGCATCGGAAATAGCGACACCGTCGTGCTCTACGATGCCGGCGGCTGGGTCGCCGCGCCCCGCGCGTGGTGGATGTTCCTGGCCTTCGGCCACAGCAACGTGCACATCCTCAATGGCGGCCTGAAGAAATGGCGTGCCGAGGGCCGTCCGGTCGAGAGCGGCGAGGTGAAGCCGAAGCCCGCGAGCTTCAAGGCGAGCTACGATTCAAAGCGCGTGCGCAGCATGCAGCAACTCGTCGCCAACGTCGAAAGCCGTGCCGAGCAGGTGATCGACGCGCGCGCCGCCGACCGCTTCGAGGGCCGCGCGCCCGAGCCGCGCGCGGGCATCCGCTCCGGCCACATCCCCGGCGCCCGCAACGTGCCCTACAATCAGCTGTTCGACGCCGCGACCGGCACGATGAAACCGCTGGAGGATCTGCGTGCCGCCTTCACGGGCGCCGGCGTCAAGCTCGATGCGCCGATCGTGACCAGCTGCGGCTCCGGCGTCTCCGCCGGCGTGCTGACGCTCGCGCTCTATCGCCTCGGCATCACCGACACCGCGCTCTACGACGGCTCGTGGTCGGAATGGGGCCAGGAAAAAGGCCCGCCGATCGCGACCGGGCCGGCGTAATCCTACCGGCGCGTGGGCGTGGGCGTCGTCGCGAAGGTCTGCGGCTGTCCGAACGGATCGAGCTGCTGCTGCAGCTGCTGAGGCGGCGGCCGCCGGACGATGCGATGGCGCTTCTTGGCCTTCGCCTTGCGCTTGGTCGCCTTGGCGTCCGGCGTGCTGATGTCAGCCTTGGCCTTCGCGGGCGGATCCTTCCAGGCCGTGGTCGCGGGGTCGTTCAGCGCGGCGAATTTGGCCGGGGACGTATCGGGCGCGGACGATGCCGCGGCGGCCGTCATCTCGGTCGAGGCGGGCCTGGCCTCGGGGATGGAGGCCGTGGTGTCGGCCGGCGTGAGCGTGTCGGCGGGCGCCGGCGCTGCGGCGTCCGTCGTGCTGTCGGACTTGGCCGGCTCGGCGGTCGGAGAGGGGGCCTCGGCCACCTGTGGCTGCGCAGCGGTCTCGGTCGTTGCTGCGGCGACCGGTTCGGGATCACTCGCCGGCAGCCCGATGGTCGGGACCAGGTCGCGCACCGACGGCGCGGGCTCGACGACATCAGGCTCGGCGCGAAGGGCCGCGAGCACCGGTGTGGCCGGCTCGGGGGCCTGCGCAAAGACCTGCTCCTGCGGGCCGTTCCGCCAGGAGGGGTTGCTGACATACTGCTCGTGGCTCGCCCGCAGCAGCGCGGCGGCCCCTAGGCCGAACACCAGGATGGAGGTTGACAGCAGGATCGCGGCAAACAGGAAGCGAAAGCCGGGAAGCATCGAAGGGTTACGAATTTCCGCCCCGGCGGGTGGCGACCGGGACCCATGAGCCATCTGAACGCGGTGACGGTACTGATTGCCGCATTCGCCATGCGGAATCGGAGCTCAAAGCGACGGCGAATCAGGCTGATTCGAACATACCGCAACGATTCCGGGCCGCTCCGTAAAAAACGGGGCCGCAGACTCCGGCGATCTACGGCATGCGCTGATTTCCACCCCGTGATGCAACGGAGCAACGGTGCTCAGGGGATCACAAATCGGAAAATCGGGCGCAAATCGGCCTGTCATGTCTTGAATGTGCCGCTATCTTCGGTCATCTGGCCGTTAACGGTCCGGATGGGCCCGGGGACTATACAAGAGCGATGATGATCAAACATTTTCTGACGATATGCGCTGCCGCAACAGTCGCTGCGGCGGGAACCTCGCTCGCACAGGCCCAGAGCTATCCGGTCCAGCAGGCGCCGAGCTATGGCGCCCCGGCCGAATACCGCCCCGGCGACCGCACCCCGAATTTCGACGCGCTGGAAGACGAGGACGACGCGATGCCGCAGGCGTCGCTGCCGCCACCCGGTCCGGTCGACGATCCGCGCTACGGCCGCCCGGCCGGCGCTCCCCCGGTCTATTCGGCCGCCCCGACCCAGGGGCCGGTGATGTCGCCGGATGATCCGCGTTATGGCCGTCCGGCTGGTCCCCCGGTCTATTCGGCAGCCCCGGCGCAGGGCCCCGTGATGTCACCCGATGATCCCCGCTACGGCCGCCCCGCCGGTCCGCCTGCGGTGATTTATGCCGATCGTCCGGCTCAGCAGGCCCCCGGCAGGGACGGCCTGCGTCCGCCGGAGGCGGTCGGTGGTCCCGCCGCGACCGGAACGGTTCAGCCAGGGCAGCCGCCCGTCGGCGCCGACGGCCGCCCGATGGCGATCGCCTCGCTGCCGCCCGAGGAGCAGCCCGATGCCGCACCGGCGCAATTGCCGCCGAACCTGCGCCGTCAGGAAGTCTCGCTTGCGACCAAGGAGCCGGCCGGGACGATCATCGTCGATACCCCGAACACATATCTCTACTACGTGCTCGGTAACGGCCGCGCGATCCGCTACGGCGTCCGCGTCGGCCGCGACGGCTTCACCTGGACCGGCGTGCAGAAGATCACCCGCAAGGCGGAGTGGCCGGATTGGCATCCGCCGACGGAGATGATCGAGCGTCAGCCCTATTTGCCGCGCTTCATGGCTGGTGGCCCCGGCAATCCGCTCGGCGCCCGCGCGATGTATCTCGGCTCGACCGTGTACCGCATTCACGGCACCAACCAGCCCTCGACGATCGGCAAGTTCGTCTCCTCCGGCTGCATCGGCATGCTGAACGACGACGTCTCGGATCTGTTCGAGCGCACCAAGGTCGGCACCCGCGTGGTGGTGATGCCGGGTGGCCCGCCGCCGGGAACGGCGACTGCGTCCGCGGCCCCCGTGCCCGGTGCCGCCGGTCCGGCTCCGATGGCCGCCCAGGCTGGCCCCGTTCCGGGCACCCAGCCGACCGTAGTGCCGCCGCTGCCCGCGCCGGTCACCGTGCGCTGAGCGCTTCGAAATTCAAATTAAGAAGGGCGTGCCGTTGGCGCGCCCTTCTTCGTTTCAGGCCAGCTTCCGCGGCAACTCGCCGTCTTTGGTGAAGGCGTCGATCGCCTCGACCATCTGGCCGTAATGGATACGCAAGCCGTCCTCGGTGGCGTAGCCGAGATGCGGCGTCAGCACGAGGTTGTCGAGCTTGCGGAACGGGTGGTCGACCGGGAGCGGCTCGACCGAAAACACGTCGATGCCGGCGCCCGCGATCTTCCGCTGCTGCAAGGCCTCGAGCAGCGCCTGCTCGTCCACGATCGGCCCGCGCGCGGTGTTGACGAGGAAGGCTGTCGGCTTCATCCGTGCCAGATCCGCAGCTCCGACCAGTCCGCGCGAGCGCTCGCTCAGCACCACATGGATGGTTACGATGTCGGCCTTGGTGAACAGCTCCTCCTTGGTGGCGTAGCCGACCCCGGCCTCCTTGCACTTGTCCGGCGTCAGGTTCGGGCTCCAGGCGATCACGTTCATGCCGAAGGCTTTCGCGATGCCCGCCATCTTGCTGCCGAGCTTGCCGAGCCCGACGACGCCGAGCGTCAGGCCCTCGATCTCGACGCCGGCAAAGGTCTGCCAGGGCTCGCCCGCATGCATGCGCGCATTCTCGCGGCCGATGCCGCGGGTCAATTCGAGGATCAGGCCCATGGTGAGCGGGGCGGTCGGATCGCGCGAATATTGCGTGCCGCCGACGGCGACGCCGTGCGTCTTCGCGGCCTCCATGTCGATCGACGCGTTGCGCATGCCGGAGGTCAAAAGCAGCTTCAGCTTCGGCAGGCTCTCGAACAGGCTCTTGGGGAACGCCGTGCGCTCGCGCATCGCGCAGATGATGTCGAAATCAGCCAAGGCGCCGGCCGCGGCCTGCTCCGAGGCGAAGGGATGGCTGAACACGGTGACGTCGACGCGGTCGGACAGTTTCGGCCAGTCGGCGACGTTGAGGGCGAGGTCGAAATAGTCGTCGAGGATTGCACAGCGCAGCCGCGTCATCAGCGTTCATCCATGGCGAGAGCTGACGGCGCCAGGCGGGGCGCCATCGTCGGAACCGGGCCATGGTTGCGCGCAATCACACTTGCGCGCAAGCCGCTCGCGTCTTCAAAAATTCGACAGGAGATGAAGGGCTCAGAGGTCGCGGGGCTTCAGCCGGACCGGCGCATCCATGCCGTGCTTGGCGCGCCAGGCGGGGCCGGGGCCGCGCATGTAATGCAGCTCGGGCCGGTAGGGATTGAAGGCGGTGGCGAAGAAGCGCTTCCAGAAGCCCTTGATCTCGGAGACGAGCGCGGAGCTGCTGCCGGCGTCTGCCGGAACGGCAAGTGAATGGGTTTCGACCAGAGCCATGACGGGCCTCGCTATGCTCCCGTTCGTTCTGAGCGGGCGGCGCTGTTTCCGCGCGAAACCGAGCTTTGGCCTGATTTATTAAAAGAAGGTTTCAATTGTCCCGATCGGGGCCCGGATGGTGTCCGTCCAGTATTCATCCGTGGTGAACGGAGGGAAAACATTGCCCTTTGGGGGCGGGATCGCTACATCGCTGGCTAAGCAAATCTCCTCAAATTGAAGGTTTCACGGGACCGATGGCGCGCCAGTTCATCTATTTCATGCAGGGCCTGACCAAGAGCTACCCGACCCGGAAGGTGCTCGATAACATCAATCTGAGCTTCTACCCGGACGCCAAGATCGGCGTGCTCGGCGTCAACGGCTCGGGCAAGTCGACGCTGCTCAAGATCATGGCCGGCCTCGACAAGGAGTATAACGGCGAGGCCTGGGTCGCCGAGGGGGCCCGCGTCGGCTATCTCGAGCAGGAGCCGCAGCTCGATCCAAAGCTCTCGGTGCGAGAGAACGTCATGCTGGGCGTGGCCAAGAAGAAGGCGATCCTCGATCGCTACAACGACCTCGCGGTCAACTATTCGGACGAGACCGCCGACGAGATGACCAAGCTCCAGGACGAGATCGAGGCCCAGGGCCTCTGGGATCTCGACAGCAAGGTCGACCAGGCCATGGACGCGCTACGCTGTCCGCCCGATGACGCCGACGTCACGAAACTCTCAGGCGGTGAGCGCCGCCGCATCGCGCTGTGCAAGCTGCTGCTCGACCAGCCCGAGCTGTTGCTGCTCGACGAGCCGACCAACCATCTCGACGCGGAATCCGTGTCGTGGCTGGAAGGTCATTTGCGCAACTATCCCGGCGCGATCCTGATCGTCACCCACGATCGCTACTTCCTCGACAACGTCACGAGCTGGATCCTCGAACTCGATCGCGGCAAGGGCATTCCCTACGAGGGTAACTACTCGTCCTGGCTGCTGCAGAAGCAGAAGCGGCTGGAGCAGGAGGGGCGCGAGGACGCCGCGCACCAGAAGACGATTGCGCGCGAGCAGGAATGGGTTGCGTCCTCGCCGAAGGCACGGCAGGCCAAGTCCAAGGCGCGCTACCAGCGCTATGAGGAATTGCTCAAGCAGGCGAACGAGAAGCAGACCCAGACCGCGCAGATCATCATTCCCGTCGCCGAGCGGCTCGGCGCCAACGTGGTCGATTTCGACGGCATCAGCAAAGGCTTTGGCGATCGCCTGCTGATCGACGATCTCACCTTTAAGCTGCCGCCCGGCGGCATCGTCGGCGTGATCGGCCCCAACGGCGCCGGCAAGACCACGCTGTTCAGGATGATCACCAAGCAAGAACAGCCGGACAAGGGCACCATCACGATCGGCGAGACCGTGCATCTCGGCTATGTCGACCAGTCGCGCGACGCGCTCGATGGCAAGAAGACCGTGTGGGAGGAAATCTCCGGCGGCAACGAGCTGATCCTGCTCGGCAAGAAGGAAGTGAACTCGCGCGGATATTGCTCGTCGTTCAACTTCAAGGGTGCCGACCAGCAGAAGAAGGTCGGCGCGCTTTCCGGCGGTGAGCGCAACCGCGTGCATCTCGCCAAGATGCTCAAGTCCGGCTCCAATGTGCTGCTGCTCGACGAACCGACCAACGATCTCGATGTCGACACGCTGCGCGCGCTCGAAGAGGCGCTGGAGGACTTCGCCGGCTGCGCCGTCATCATCAGCCATGACCGCTGGTTCCTCGACCGCATCGCGACCCACATCCTGGCCTTCGAGGGCGACAGCCATGTCGAATGGTTCGAGGGCAACTTCCAGGACTACGAGAAGGACAAGATGCGCCGGCTCGGCCAGGACAGCATCATTCCGCACCGCGTGAAGTACAAGAAGCTGACGCGGTGATGCCGGCATGATGCGGCGGGCGCTCATCGCTGCGGTGATTGTCGTCACCTGCGGCTGGTCGTCCGCTCGCGCCGCCGATGCCGCCTTCACGCAGTTCATCGCCTCGCTCTGGCCGGAAGCGCAGGCCGCTGGCGTCTCGCGTGCGACATTCGATCGAGAGACGCGCGGGCTCGAGCCGGACTACAAGCTGCCCGATCTGATCCTGCCCGGACGCCCCGTGACCGGCGCGCCGTCGCAGGCCGAGTTCGTGCAGGTGCCTGCCGACTACGTCAAGGAAGCGTCGATCGCGCGGCTCGCCGGCGAGGGGCAGCGGTTGCTGCAGAAATATCGCACTTCGCTGACCGAGATCGAGAAAAGCTCCGGCGTCCCTTCGACCGTCATGCTGGCGATCTGGGGACGCGAGACCGACTATGGTCGCTACACGCTGCCTTATGATCTGGTCCGCGTGCTGGCGACGCAGGCCTATGTCGGCCGGCGCAAGGATACCTATCGCAACGAGTTCATCCTCTCGCTGAAAATCCTCGGCGACGGCGTGGTGACGCGCAAGGACATGCGCTCGTCCTGGGCGGGCGCCACCGGGCTCACCCAGTTCCTGCCGTCCGAATATTACAAGCACGGCGTCGACTTCGATCGCGATGGCCGCATCGACATCTGGCATTCGGTGCCGGATGCGCTGGCGTCCGCCGCGCAGCAGCTCGTCAACAAGGGCTGGCAGACCGGCGTGCGCTGGGCCTACGAAGTGCAGGCGCCGGCGAAGGTCGACTGCACCGCCGGCGTGCCAGAGGTGACCAAGCCGATCGGCCAGTGGCTGCGCGAAGGATTCGTGCCGGTGCGCGGACAAAAGCTCAGCGCCGCCGAGCAGGCGCAACCGGCCTCGCTGCTCCAGCCTGAAGGCATCTACGGTCCGGCGTTCCTGACCACGAAGAACTACTTCGTCATCAAGGAATACAATTTCTCCGACCTGTACGTGCTGTTCGTCGGCCATCTCAGCGATCGCATGACCAGTCCGTTGCCGTTCGCCACATCCTGGGCGGCCTCGAAGCAGTTGCGCACCAAGGATGTCGAGACCATGCAGCGCGGGCTCACCCGCGTCGGGCTCTACAAGGACAAGATCGACGGCAAGGCCGGGATGCAGACGCGCGCCGCGCTCGGCGCCTATCAGAAGTCGGCAGGCCTCAAGGTCGATTGCTGGCCGAGCGAAGAGGTGCTGCGTTCGATCCAGGCGGCGCGATAGCGCCGGACCAAAAGAAAAAGCCCGGCCGATGGTCTCGGCCGGGCTTCGATCGCGGCGCTCATGAGCGTCTCACGATCAGGTCTTGCGATCAGATCAGTAGCAAACGCGAACCGGGCGGATCACCCAGCCGTAGCCATCCCAATAACGCTGGCGCTGCCAGTAGCAGGGCGGGGGCGGCGGGCCGGGCTCGGCCACATAGACGGGGCCGCCATAGGCGGGACGGCTCGACGCGATGGCGCCGCCGATGATCGCGCCGCCGAGCAGGCCGGCAGCAATGCCGACGCCCACGCCGTCATGGGCCTGGGCGGACGGCGTGGCGGTCACCAGCGAACCGGCGACCATCGCAACCGTGAGGGCGGCAACTAAAGTCTTCTTCATACTCTTGGCTCTCCTGAGAGATGGACGCTCCTTGTTAGGAGCACCCGGGGTTCAAAGGTTCACGCAGACTCTGATGGAATTGGCCTTGCAGCTAGGAAGCGCGCAAATGGTCAATCCGCAGTAAACGCACGCAGAGCTGTGATGAGAAAAAGCGGTCTTTTTCAGGCCCGGAGATGAACGGCGTCTCCGTCGTGAACGGGCTCAAATGAATCAGTCGCAGTGAACCGTTTCGCGGCGCCTCAGCCACAGACGCGGACGCGGCGGATGCGCCAGGCATAGCCGTCCCAGAAGCGCTGCTTCTGCCAGACGCAGCCGTCGCCGTAGTAGTCGTCGGCGGCATAGCCCGGGCCCGGTGCGTAGTAGCGGGGCGGGTAGTAACCGGGGCCATAGCCCGGACCATAGGCGTAGCCGGGACCGGGTCCGTAATAATACGGGGAGGCCAACGCGCCGCCGACAATGGCGCCGCCGATGATGCCGGCGGCCACGCCGGCAGCGACACCGCGCTGAGCATGGGCCGGTGTTCCGGCCGTCAGGGCCAGGGTGACGACAGCGGCGGCTGCCAGGAGCGATCTCTTCATTGGCTTGACCTTTCACACACGGGAACTGTTTGGGAACCAGAGTTCCATACTTCGTTTGAATGATCAATGAACGGCCCCTTGGCCGGGGGGCGACCAATCGTTCTGGATCGAGCCCCGCCAGGGAGGCGATGATGGGCGACGCGCTGATGAATACTCTGATTGCTGCCGGGATCGTCTTTGCGATCGGCTTCGGCTGGTTCACCCATATCCAGAACCGTGGCCGGCGCTCGCGCGCTGCGACCGGAGGCGATGGGGGAGGCGGCGACAGCTATTCGGGAACCAGCGACGGCTTCTCCCTGGGGAGCTGGTTTTCCAGCGGCAGCTCTGTGAGCTCGAGCGACGCTGGAAGCTGCTCCACGAGCGATGGCGGCGGCAGTGGCGGGGATTGCGGAGGCGGCGGCGATGGTGGTGGAGGCGGTGACTAGGTCCGCCGCAATCTTGATCCAGCGCAACTCCCTATTTTAGAGCCGTTCTAGGCTGTTTCCGGCCAGTTTGGAATAGCTTCAAATACCAGTTTTTCCTTTTGCATCCGGACGGCCGCTTAAATATCGATGATGGTGCATCACCGAAGGGCCTGTCGCTTCCATGATCGTTTGTTCTTGTAACGTGCTGAGCGATGACGACATCCGCGCCGCCGTCGCCGAGTCCGACGACGCTGTGCGGCATGCCAAGCAGGTCTATGGATGCCTCGGCTGCAGCGCCGAATGCGGTCGCTGCGCGCGGACGATCAAGACCATCATCGACGAAGCGCTCGGCCCGTGTGCCAAGTCCTGCTGTTCGGGCTGCCCGCACAACCACACCGTGGCCGCCAATGATGAGATTGCCGAGCCCGCCCAGTTCGCCCTCGCGGCCTGCTGAAATCTTCCACATCCGAGCTTTTCCCCGGCTGCGTCCTCGCAGCCGGTTGCTCCGACCCTTAAACTGACTTAGAAGCATTCTAAGTACGGCTCCGGCCGATTTGGACGCTAGACTTGGAGTGCATCATGCAGGGCGACGCAAAAGTCATTGATTACCTCAACAAGGCGCTGCGTCACGAACTGACTGCGATCAACCAGTACTGGCTGCACTACCGCTTTCTCGACAATTGGGGCCTGCGGGATATGGCCAAGGTCTGGCGCAAGGAATCCATCGAGGAGATGGAGCACGCCGACAAGCTTACCGAGCGGATCCTGTTCTTCGACGGTTTCCCGAATATGCAGGTGCTCGATCCCCTGCGCATCGGACAGAACGTCAAGGAGATCATCGAGTGCGACCTCGCGGCTGAGATGAGCGCGCGGGCGCTCTACCAGGAGGCGGCGGGCTACTGCAACAGCGCCAAGGACTACGTCACGCGTGACCTGTTCGAGAAGCTCATGAGCGACGAGGAGCACCACATCGACTTCCTCGAAACCCAGCTCGATCTGATCGGCCGCATCGGCCTCGAACTCTACACCCAGAAGCACGTCGGCGGGCTCGAGGGCGAGGGGCACTAAGCACTGACGTCGCCACACACTCCCATGTCGTCCCGGCGGACGCCGGGACCGATAATCCCAGGGAGAAGTGTGGTGCGAGGCGGCAACTCCGTCTTCGTCAAACCGCTCCTTGTGGCTATGGGTCCCTGATCTGCGCTCCGCTTGTCCGGGACGACACCACTATTGCCGCGCCACTACAGCTGCGTCTTGTACAGTGCTTCCACGACGTCCTGGCTCTGCGGCTCACCAAGACCGGTTTGCTCGTGGATAACCTCGGTGATGCTCGGCATCACCGAGCGTTGCACCTTCTCAGGCGCCCACAGTTTCGAGCGCATCAGCGCCTTGCCGCAGTGGAAATAGACTTCACTGACGGCGACGCTCAGCACCGCGCGCGGCGGCTTGCCGAATTCCACCATCGAGGCGAGCAGATCCGGATCGGCCGAGAGCGTGCCGCGTCCACCGACCCGCAGCGTCTCATCGATGCCGGGCACGAAGAACAACAGATGCACGAAACCGGAGCCGTCGACGACGTTGCGAAAACTGTCGATCCGGTTGTTGCCGGCGCGGTCGGGCATCAGCAACTGATTGGGGCCGGCGACATGGACAAAGCCAATGTCGCCGCCGCGCGGGGAAGCATCGACGCTGCCGTCGGTACCCGATGTCGCCAGTACGCAGAACGGCGACATCTCGATGAACTTCCTCGCATGCGCGTCGATCTCGGGACGCGCTTTGGCAATCACGCGCGGGGTCGGCTGCGCATAGATGGTGGCGAGGTCTTCTGCGCAAAGATCAGTCACGAAGGTCTCCTTGATTGAGGGCTCGAGGATATCAGTCCCCGATCGGAGCGCTACCCCCTTGCTCGCGCCGCCACGGCCAGTCGATCACGCCGGCGCAGTACAGCGCCCACCAGATTAGGACCGGCTGAAGCGCCAGCCGCGGCCCGTGATAGAGCCAGCTATTGGGGAGAGGCGGAAGGTCGATGCCCTCCAGGGCGTGCTTGATGTTCGCCGGCCACACGCAAAGTGCATAGAGCGCGAATGCGACGCCTGCCCACCAGCGCAGCGGCCTGGTCACCAGCGCAACTGCGCCTGCGATCTCGCAGGCTCCAGTGATGAGGATGACCTGCGTCGCGAACGGAACCCCGGACGGCGTGATCGCGAGCAGCTTCTCCGGAACCCAGAGGTGCGCGATGCCCGCCGTCAGGTAGAATGCAGCAAGCACGCAGCGCATCACCGCGCGTGTCAGATCGCTTGCAGGAGCTGAGGCCATCAGCCGAACTAGCACGCGCGGCACCGAGGCGCCATCGCACGCGCGAACTCAGACGGCGTCCGCCGGCACGAAGCAGCTGATGACGATCGCGCCGCGGTGATGGACGTACCACACCACGGCCTGACCGACCGGATTGCCGCGGTCGCGGATGACGGCGCGCTCGGGCACCTCCATCCATTGTCCTTCGATCGGTACCCAGTAAGTGCCGCCCCGCACATCGTATTCGGTGCGATGGCCGTCGGAGACGTCGCAGCAGGGCACGCCGTTCGGCGCGATCACGCTCTTGAACCAGGCGCGGATGTCGGGCGGAACGTGGTCGTATTGGCCATTATCGAACGCGAACGCTGCGCTCGTCAGCGTCATCATTGCGGCCAGCCAAACGCACAGCGCAAGCCTGTGCATGCGATCCTCCGTCGCGCGCCGATTCGTATCGTTGACGCGATTAAGCCCGAGCTGTCAGTTCAATGCATGCTCAAATAATATGCGGCGTCGAGGCCCCGCATATGATGCGTTGCGATATGAGGGACCAGCCGTCGCATCATCCAGTTGCGCGACGCCATCTCGGTCGCCCCACAGCCGGGTTCTGCATGCCGCCCATCGAATTGCCGACACGAGCCGCAGATGCTGGATGCCAAGGCCTTCCTTCACGATGTAGGATTTCGGCCTGGTCGATCGTCTTGCAGGGAAACATCGGGAGAGGCTGCATGTGCCGCAACATCAAGACGCTGTTCAATTTCGAACCGCCGGCGACGGAAGACGAGATTCACGCGAGCGCGCTGCAGTTCGTGCGCAAACTGTCCGGCTTCAACAAGCCGTCGCAGGCCAATGAGGAAGCCTTCGACCGCGCAGTGGCCGAGGTCTCGGAGGCCGCGCGGAAGCTCCTGACCTCGCTGCATACGCATGCGCCGGCGCGGGATCGCGAGGTCGAGGCGGACAAGGCCCGGGAGCGTTCGCGGCTGCGGTTCGGTTAGTCCAGCCTCAATCGACCGTTCCGTGATCTGGCTCACGGTATAGGGCGTCTCAACTTGCGATGATGTCCGCCGGGGTTTTGACAGCCCGGAGCACGATCATGAGCCGCCCTCTTATTCCTCTCAAAGCAGGTGCCGTCGTTTTCACGTTGCTGTGGACCGCATGGATGATGTGGTGGAGCGGCTCGTTCAGCAGCGGGAACGTCGCGATCCTGGCGCTATGCGGCGCAGCGGTCGGCTATCTCTGGTACCGCGCCATGCGCTGGCAGTTCGAGCGCATGGGCATGCTGCCCCGACGGGAGGATCAGGCGAGGTAGGCGTGACTGCTAGTCCTTGTGGCCGTGCTTCTTCTTTTTCTTCTTTTTCCGGTGATCGTCGTCTTCGCCGTCGTCGCTCTCGTCGTCGACGAACGTGTCGTCGGTTTCCAGCACCGCGGCTTCCAGCGCTTCGCGCTCGGCGGCTTCACGCTCGCGCTGGCGGCGGCGTTCATCCCAAGCGTCGAAGAGTTGTTCCAGCCAAGGCAGCACCTGCTCGATCGACGGCAGCTGGCCGGGCGGTCCGGCCTCGCCGCGCGGGCCCTGTGGCCCCGCCGGCCCCTGCGGTCCGACCGGTCCCCTCGCACCGGCTTCGCCGGGCTTGCCCGGCAGGCCAGGCTTGCCTTGCGCGCCGGCCTTTCCGGCCGCGCCGGGCTTGCCTTGCGGTCCCGGCTTGCCACGCACGCCGTCCGGCCCCCGCTTGCCCGGATGACCCTGCGGTCCAGGCCGTCCCGGCTCGCCCTGCCGCCCGCGCGGTCCCTGAGATCCCTGCCTCTTCTGTTCGTCTGCCACGCCACTGCTCCCTTGACCGGAAGCAAGCTACTTAGCGTCGTTTGACGACAGCAGCAATTCCGCCCGCGCATCGCGGCGCGCTTGATCAACATCAATCGGCCGCAGGAAGCGCCGTGTCACTGAATGATATGCGGCCACAAATTTGCAGGGAGAGACCGATGCACGCAGCGTGGAAACTCTTCTGCCTGTCGGCAGTCATCCTTGCGGCGTCGCTCGGCCTTGCTCATCTGCTCGTGCCCGATGTCGTGCCGGTCGCGTTCGCCGAGGAGCCGCAGCCGGCATGGGCCGTCATGACGGCCTTCATGCTCCGCGCCATCGAGATGATCGCGGCAGCGGTCGCGATCATCTCGCTTGCAGCTCTCGCCGGCATTCCGCTCTACGTTGCCTGGTCGCGTGCTAGTCGTGATACGCGGGCACGTCGATGCCGGAAGCCGCATAGATCCTGATCTTGTTGCGCAGCGTGCGCACTGACAGGCCGAGCACGCGCGACGCGCGGGTGCGGTTGCCGTCGCAGCGCGCCAGCGTCTGGAGCACGAGCTCGCGCTCGACCTCGTCGACGGTCGCGCCGATCAGCAGCGGAACGATCTGGTTGGGGCTAAGGAATCGCGCGCCCGACCCGGACGCGGCGACATGAACAGTGGTCATCAACATACTCCCCGATCAACGCCCGCTTCCATTTTGGAAGCGGATCGAGAACAAACGACCCCCAAGCCGTAGATCTACGGTGGGCGGGTTTGGTTAACGAAAGGTTAATCGCGGGCCATCGCACAAGATGACCTCGGGAATGCCGCTAAGGCGCCGCGATTGGCACGAGGTGCATAGTGATGCGGCCGCATCTCGGTCTGCGAATTCCCTGCCGCGCTTCACACCGTCCGGTATCCGCCATCGACCATCAGGATCGTGCCCGTGACATAGGCCGACTGGTCCGAGGCCAGGAAGATCGCTGGCCCGACGATGTCCTCGGGCTTGCCTGTGCGCGCCAGCGGGGTGTGATCGACGAAGGCCTGCACAAGCGCCGGATTGGTCGCGCGCACATTGGCGTTGATGTTGGTCTCGATGAAGCCGGGCCCGATCGCGTTGACGCGCACGCCGTCCTTGCCGAGCTCGACCGCGAGCGCCTTGGTGAAGCCGAGCACGCCATGCTTCGAGGTCGTATACGCCGCCGAGCTCGGCGTGCGCAGGTGCACGAAGGACTGGATCGAGCCGATATTGACGATGCGGCCCTTGGCTGCTCGCAGCGGGCCAAGGAATGCTTGCGTGACGTTGAAGACGCCGTTGAGATTGAGCGAGATGATGTCGTTCCAGTCCTTCGCCACCGTCTCGGTCTCGGCGGTGAAGGCGTTGCGGCGGGTGATGCCGGCATTGTTGACGAGGATCGAGACCTGCCCGACCTTGTCCGCGACTTGGCCGGCGAGCGCAAAGCAATCCTCGCGCCTGGTCACGTCGAGTGCGAAGCTTTCCGCCTTGCCGCCAGCCTTGCGGATCTCCTGGGCGGCTTCCGCCACGGTGTCGGCGTTGACGTCGAGCAACACCACTTGCGCGCCTTCGCGGGCGTAGCCGGCGGCGATCGCCCGGCCGATGCCGGAACCGGCGCCCGTGACGACGGCGATGTGGTTTGCGAGCAGTGCCATGACAATTTCCTCCCGGATTCGTTTCTAAGTTTCATGAAAGGCTAACTCGAAATTAAGGGGTCGGAAACGGCCGCCTTGGCATACTGATCCTGGTTGCTAAACGTTGCGCGCATGATGGAACGGCTTGAATCCTGGAAACTGGCGCTCGAGCGCCTGCGGTCGGCGCAATCGGGCGATTGGGCCGAGGCCGGCCGGCTCGTCGCCGAGATCGTGCGGATGAGCCCGGATGCCACGCTGCGGCAGGCGGCCGAGCAGGCGCTTCCGGTGCTGCGCCAGGCCGTCGACAATGACGATCACAGCGTCACGCTGGCGGCCCGGCGCCGCGTCGGCGTGGTCCTCGAGGTCGTCCATGATCTCACCGCGCCGCGCTTCGGCCGCCGCAACGCCATGCCGAAGAAACTGTCCAGCGAGGATCGCGCCCGCAGGATGCTCGGCCTGCCGCTCGCCGTGCAGCTCACCTGCGAGGACATCAACCAGGCCTATCGACGCGCCGCCAAGGGCACGCATCCCGACCATGGCGGCAACGCGCAGGCCTTCATCGACCTCGCCGCCGCGCGCGACATTCTCATCCATCCCGGCGCCTACAAGGAGGCGTGAGCGCACTCAGCTCTTGCTGACGCAACTCGGATAGGGCGCGGCTTCTCCCGCGACGATCGGGCAGAGATCGATCGGGCTGAGCTCACGCAGGCGCGCTTGCCAGTGCCCGTCATTGACGGGCGGCTCGTCAGTCTCGGGGCCGCGTTCCGCCCACTGAATGGTGTAGTAGTCGGTCGCGCCCTTCAGCGTGATCAGCAGTGCGGTCTCGCTGTGCCGGGTCGGGCCGCTGTCGATGCGGCCGCAGCCGATCACGGCACCGAAACCCTCGAAGCGGCCGAACTTCAGGCCACCGAAAGGTCTTGCCGCAAAGCTGTCGGGGCAGGCCGATTTGAAGCCGCCGGCGATCGAGCCTGCGAATGTCTCGGGCGATGCGCCCGGCGTCAGCGTCATGCCCTTCTCGCCGGTGACCGTGATCATCTGGGTCCAGCGCTCGGACGTCTCGCCCTTCAGCACGGCCTCGCGGATGTAGTGACCGCCCTTGGTGTTCTCGAATACAGCGACGAAGGTCGATGGCATCGAAAAGCTGACGAGCTGGCCGAAGATCGGCGAGATCACGCGGAAGGATTCCGGGGCCTGCGCTTGCGCCGTGAAGACGAGGGCGAGCGATACACCGAGGATAGAAGCCGTCGTGGTGAGCTTGCGCATCGATTGATCCCCCGGGAATTGGATGGAAACGCAACCGGGCGAGGATGCTAGCGGCGCAGCCTTGTCCGGCCCTTGTCGTGCGCCGCGCCGCGCGTCCCGGACAGGATGTGAGTAGTCCCGCGATCCGGGCCGAACAACCAGCGCTACGTCCAAAAAGAAGAAGGGCGGCCCGCTCGCGCCGGCCGCCCTCGAAACCCGATCTGTCGCGCGACGCTCAGAGCGTGCAGCGGCGCTCCGCACGCAGCTTGATCTGCAGGTCGGACGCGGCCGTGAAGGTCGGCAGCGGCTTGCTGACGACCTTGTAGGTCGACGCGCCCCACTGGAACGGCTTGTACTTCAGCTCCTCGTTCCAGACCTGGCAGATGCCGGTGTTGTCCCAGCGGATCACGTAATAGCCGGGCGCTGCGGATGCGGGCATGGCAAGCACGGAACTGGCGATGCCGGCAAAGGCACAGAGGGCGAGAACGCGACGCATGAAATATCTCCTGATGGGGAAGTAGGCCTCGAAAATTCGTGCGGTAAAAGCCGGTCCTTTGCAAGCCGGGGAGCGACCGTTTCACGGATATGTCAGACCGGCGCGCGCAATTGGTTTGGTCGCGTGCCCTGCAAGACACACGGGCGAGGCGTGGATCACTTCGCCAGCGAGGCGACTGCCTCGATCTCGATCAGCATCTTCGGATCGGGCAGCGCATGCACCACGCAGGTCGTGCGCGCGGGGTAGGGCGGCGGGCCGAAGGCGCCGGCATAGAGCGCGTTCATGGCGGCGACGTCGGAGGCGCGCGTCAGCAGCACGTTGACCTTGGCGAGATCGCGAAAGGTCGCGCCGGCTTCGTCCAGCACCCGCCTGATGTTGACGGCGACATTGGCGAACTGCGCCTCGAAGCCGTCGGGCAGCGCGCCGTTGGCGTCGAAGCCGGGAATGCCGGAGACGAACAGGAGATCGCCGACGCGCGTGGCAAAGGACAGCGGCGGCGCCTTGACGTGCGGCGGGGGTGCGAAATGCTGGATCGGCATGGGATCACCTCGAAACCAGTGTTGCGCGCATGAGCGTACCTGCATGCTCGGGAGTTGCAATCGGGTTTGGGACCGGGTGCAAAAACAAAAATTGCGAAAACAACCCCATGCACAGTAGGGATCGGACCGGAATCATTGATCTTTCTCGTAATTCGGGAAGAGCGAAATATTCGCTTGCTCCGTCGGGCAAAACAGGAGCAGGATGGCATGATGGCGGGGCGTGTTTGATGGGGCTGGAATTTTCCACGACGTCATGGCCGGGCTTGACCCGGACATCCACGTCTTGGTCGCCGGCAGGAAGAAGGTGGATGCCCGGGACAAGCCCGGGCATGACGAGTGTAGGCGGATGCCATCATGTTGCCGCCCCGATCCATCGGATACATTCGCGGCATCTGATTCGATCCGTCCTTGAAAAATAGCCCCCGGAGACCCCCATGAAGATCGCTTCCTCCTTTCGCGCTGCGCTGGTCGCCATTGCCGCGCTGGCCGGCCTCACGACGTCGGCGCTGGCCGACAGCGGCACCGTGGTGCTGACGATCTACAAGGCGGGCTGGATCATCGGCGGTTCCGGCGGCTCCGGCGTGCTGAACTTCCGCGGCCGCTCCTATGCGCTCTCGACCGGCGGGCTCGATTACGGCCTCGTTTTCGGCGGTTCCAAGACTGTGCTGCGCGGCCGCGTCTCCAACATCAACCGTCCCTCCGATGTCGCCGGCGTCTACGGCGCCGCCGGTGCGGGCCTTGCGATCGGCCGCGGCGCCCGCGCCATCGTGCTGAGCAACCAGAAGGGCGCGGTGCTCGAACTGTCGGGCACCCAGACCGGCCTGATGGCGAATGCGGATCTGAGCGGACTTGCGATCACGATGCGATAGGACAGCTGCGTAGAGCATGAGAGACAATTCGATTTATGCCGTTTTCGAGCAAGCTAAGTCGTTGATTTGACTCACATCGAAATCGCAGAAAGTCGAAAGATTCACATCCTCGTAGGGTGGGCAAAGGCGCGCGAGCGCCGTGCCCACCATCGCGCCGCAGTTTGCAATGTTAGACCCTCATGGTGAGGAGGCGCGTAAGCGCCTCTTCGGACGATGCTTCGCATCGCCGGGAGAACCATGCAGACCCGTCTCTCTCCCGCGGGCATCCTTCGAGACGCGCGCAAGTGCGCGCTCCTCAGGATGAGGTCTGTAACTGCGGCGATCGAAGTGGCGGGCACGCTTCGCTTTGCCGACCCTGCGATCTACGATCCTCTTCAGCGTGCCGGCGTTTTGGCCCGGTCTTCGGTGACGACCGCTTGCGCGGGCTTCGTCGCGCGTATCATCAGAAACGATCCGGACTCGTGCGCCAGCCGCCAGCGTCCGTCGATCTCGGTCGCGTCGCCGTTCACCTCGCCGTCGTAATGAACGGTGTCGAAGCCGAAGCCGGGCGGCTCGTAACGCTTGACGAACGAGACCGCGTTGCCGGAGCGATGACCGGTGATCGAGGCGGTGTGGGTGCGCAATGGGCAGCGCGGGTTCGAGCATGGCTCAGTGACGTCGCCGCTGAGCGCGCCATTGGATTCGACCAGCGTCGCGGTGAACGTGACCATTCCCGTGCCCGGTTGAAGATAGGTGCCGTCCCAGACACCGGAGAGATCCTCGCTCATGGCTGCGGCTTCCTGCAGATGATGCGCACCGGCTGGCGCCGGGCTGTTCGACCCGAAGTGGTATCGTTGCCGTGACGCGCTTGCAACAGTCGCGCGCATTCGGCGCGACGTCATTCGATCGAAGGACGCCGGGCTTCACCCATTTGGACTACGGCTTCGGGCAGAAGTCTTGCACCGGGGCCCGACATGCGACGTTCATCGACCTGCCGAAACATGCCGGCATTGCTTTGCGGCGGCGCGCTTGTGGCCGGGCTCGCGCTTGTAGCACCGGCGCAGGCCGCGGATCTCGCGCCGAAATCGTTCGTGAAGGCGCCGCCGCTGGTGGTGTCGTCGTGGACCGGATTCTATGCCGGCCTCGGTCTCGGCTTTCGATCGACCAGTACCGATCTCACCACCACGTCAGTGCTGGAAGACGGCGTGCCCCGTGACCTGAGCGGAGGCGTGTTGACCCAGCCGTTCGACGGCACAGGTTTTCGCGTCAATCCCTATGCCGGCTACAACTGGCAGGTCGCTCCCCACTGGGTCGTCGGCATTGAAGGCGATGTCGGCTTCGGTGACCAGACCACGGCACTGCCGGGATTTCGCGCCTCGCCGCGGGCCGGCTCGTCCACGTTCGCGGTCGACAGCCTTTCGGTCAAAACCACTGGGGATGCGAGCCTGCGCGGCCGCGCCGGCTATCTGCTGACGCCGGCGACGCTGGTCTATGCAACCGGCGGCCTCGCCTGGCAGCATTTTGACGTCACCTCGGTCTGCGTCGGCGCGACCTGCAACGATGCCACGCCGACCACGGTCACGAACTCGGTGACGAAGACCGGCTGGACGCTGGGTGCCGGGGTCGAGACCGCGCTGTGGGGCAACTGGCTGCTCCGCGGCGAATATCGCTACGCCGACTTCGGCACCGCGCCGATGGCGATCGCGCGCACGCGGAGTGGCGCAGGACCCGCGCTCACGGTCGACAATTTCGACACCAGGCTGCGGACCCACACGGCCAGCGTCGGACTCGCTTACAAATTCGGCGATCCCGTCATCGGCGGCCGCTCGCATCCGTTGCAGGCACAGGCCGCGATGCTGCTGTCCTGGACGGGCGCCTATGTCGGCCTTGGCCTCGGTGCGCGCGCCACGCGCACCGATCTCACGGCAACATCGGAATCGGTTGGAGGCTTCACGGACGATGTTCTCGAGGACCGCGCCAACAACCGCCCGATGGACAACGTCGCGTTCCGCGCCAGCCCCTATGCCGGCTATCTCTGGCAGCTCGCCTCGCAATGGACAGCGGGCGTCGAGGGCGATTTTGGCTTTGCCGATCGCACCACCACGCGCGAAGGCTTCACCACCATCTTCCTCGCGGACTCCCAGTCTCCCGGCGAAAGCCTCTCGATCCGCAACCGGTGGGACGCGTCGTTGCGGCTGCGCGGCGGCTATCTCGTCAATCCGCAGACCATGCTCTACGCCACCGGCGGCGTGGCCTGGCAGAATTTCGAGCTGACCTCGACCTGCACCAGCGGCCCCTGCACCGGCTTCTTCGCGCTGTCGCCGGCGATCATCAGCCAGTCCACCACGAAGACCGGGTGGACGCTCGGTGGCGGCCTCGAGACCGTGCTGTGGGGCAACTGGCTGGCGCGCGCCGAATATCGCTACGCCGACTACGGCAAGACAGGCTTTACCGTGGCGCGGTCGAGCGGAAGGGCTGACCACGATCCATCCGCGAACACGTATGATGTGGCGATGCGCACGCATCTGGCGACGTTCGGGGTGACGTACCGGTTTCAGTGAGTGCGGCGGAGACGGTGCGTAGGTGGGTTAGCCGAGCGACTGCGCTTCGCGCAGCGCAGGGCTAATCCACCCTACGAATCCGCAGCCCTGAACACCGCCAGCTGCGCATCGAACGCACGCTTGAACGCCGGACGTGCTTCGCCACGCGCGACATAGGCGGCGAGATCAGGATATTCCTTCAGCAATCCCGATGTGTTCAACCGCCGCAGCACCGTCACCGTCATGAGATCGCCTGCGCTGAACGCACCGTCGAGCCAGTCGGCCTTGCCAAGGCGTCGCGTCAACTCCCCGAGCCGGATACGGGCGCGATCCTGCAGGATGGGCAGGCGATCCGCGTACCAGCTCTTGTCGCGCTCGAACAGCATCGCCATTCCCAGCTCGACAATCGGTGGCTCCATCGTGTTCAGCGCAGCAAACATCCACGCGATGGCGCGAGCCCGCGCATTCGCCTCGCGCGGCAGCAGTCCATCATGGCGCTCGGCGAGATGGAGCACGATCGCGCCGGACTCGAACAACGCGAGATCGCCGTCCTGATAGGTCGGAATTTGCCCGAACGGATGCAGCGCAAGATGCGCCGGCTGCTTCATTGCTGCGAACGACACGAGGCGAACGTCGTAGGGCAGGCCGATCTCCTCGAGCGCCCAACGAACACGCATGTCGCGCGCCTGTCCCCTGCCGCGATCAGGCGAGCTTTCAAAGGCGGTGATGGTGGGGGGCATCTGGAGTCTCCGGGGTGATCGTTCTTTGGATCCAGAGGACGAACGGCTGGGACGGGTTCCGACAGCCTATGGGCTGTCATCGGCGATGGCCCGTAGAAGTTTGCGCCACTGTCGGAATCTCGTCGGCTGCCTCGTCCTTGGGATGGCGGCCCCTGCCGCGCATCCCGCCCCAGGCTAAAGGATATCCTCATGACCTCCATCACGCCGTTTCTCTGGTTCGACAACAACGTCCCGGAAGCTGTGGCCTTCTACAAATCGGTGTTTCCCAACGCCAAGGTTGAGACCGTCAGCGACTTCATGGCGGTGTTCGAGCTCGAAGGACAGCGCTTCAACGCGCTCAATGGCGGGCCGCAATACAAGTTCAACGAGGCGGTGTCGTTCTTCATCAGCGTCGAGACGCAAGCCGAGGTCGACCATTTCTGGGACCGGCTCACCGCCGACGGCGGCGAAGAATCGAGATGCGGCTGGCTCAAGGACAAGTTCGGCCTGTCCTGGCAGGTGATCCCGTCGGCGCTAGGCCGCTACCTTGGCGACTCCGACCGCAGCAAGGCGAACCGCGTCATGCAGGCGATGATGGGGATGAAGAAGATCGTAATTGCGGATCTGGATCGGGCGTATGCGGGATGAGGCTGCCGTAGGGTGGGCAAAGGTGCGCTCTTCGCGCGCCGTGCCCACCGTTCTTTCGGACTCGCGGAGAGATGGTGGGCACGGCGCTAGAGCGCCTTTGCCCACCCTACGCAGCTGCATCTACGGCAACACGGCGGTGCGACGCCGGTCGAGCCTGTTCGAATGGGCCATCCACTCCGGCAAAGGCGCGCCGTCGCGATGCCTGCCGCCGGCACACGCCGCCGCCCAGGCCGCGATGGCGCCGAGCAGAATGGCTGTTGCCACCGAGAACGCGAGGATGATCGTGCTTCGCCGCGACCGCGCGATCGCTGTCTTGGCGTTGGCGATGACGGTGTCGACTCGCCGTTCGGCGTCAGCCGGCGCAAGGCCGGTGGTGCCGACAACCTGCTGGATCAAATAACTCCTGTCGTCCGCGCTGAGGCCGTCATGGCTCGACGTGGTGAGCAGGATGCGGCCGGCTTCAGCGCGTTCCGAACTGAGATCGACCGTGGGCGCGCGTCGCCCGGCCCGGTAGAGACGGTCGAGTTCGTAGCTCAGCAGCGGCTCGGCGGCGCTCGTGCGCGCCGACGTGGCGCCTGTTGGCGTGCGCGACAAGGTCGCAGCGCCCAGCAGCGTTGCCAGCACCGCGCCCATCACCACCGCCAGCGCCCAGACCGCCAGTCCGTGCAGGCCGTCCGCCTGCTCGGTGTGCTCGACCGGACCGCCCGGCGCGGCCGGTGTGCGCACCCAGCCGGCGACATAGCCGCCAAGCCCGAAACTCAGGATCGCCTGGAGGATCAGGTAGATGCCAGAGAGGATCCATAACGCCGCGGAGGCGTCGCGCCAGGTCGGCGCAGCGGAGGTCACGCCCAGGCCGACGCTCGCGCCGAACGTCACCATGACGAACGAAAGTGCGGTGGCCGCGAAAGCGCCCAGCAGGATCGGTGACCATTGCAGATAGCGCGGGCCGCGCTCGGTGCGGTAAGCCTCGACATCGGCGCGCGCCACCGGCGGCAGGCTGTCCATTGACGTTTCCATCATCGCTGCTCAGCGCAGGCCGAAAAAGGACAGCACAGCCAGGATCACCACCACCAAGCCAACCAGGTAAATCAAACCGTTCATTGTCGCCTCCGTTACGTTGTCGGCGTCAATTGCCTCTGTTCGTCAAAGTTCCTATTCCGGGAAAATGTTGCAAAACTGAACAGCAGGCTCTTTGCCCATGATGCGTGTGAGATGGCGCAACGTCCGGCTGTCGGCCGCACGCTGACATCATACTTAAGTTCACTTTTGCACATTGGCGCGGAACGTTCCCGCCCCGGCGACATTCATTCCCTGTCGTCAACATCACTTGACGGCGAGCCAAGGTGAACAGCCGTGCAGCAGGGGCAAGTGCTACCGACGATCCTGGTCGTCGAGGACGATCCGCTCATTCGCGGGCTCGTTGAAGAAGCGCTGGCCGACGGCGGATTTGGCACCGTGATCGTGAGTTCCGGCGAGGAAGCCATCGTCTTGCTGAAGGGCGAAACCAACGATTACCGCGCCCTCGTCACCGACATCAACCTGAGCGGCCCCGTCGACGGCTGGGACATTGCCCGCGTCGGGCGGGAAATCGACGCTGCATTTCCGATCGTTTACATGACCGGCGCCGCAGGCGACGAGTGGCCCTCGAAGGGCGTGCCCGGCAGCATCCTGCTGGCCAAGCCATTCGCCCCCGCGCAACTCGTGACGGCGCTGTCCCAGCTTCTCAACGCGGGCACGCCGACAGGCTGAGGCGTCCCGCTGCCGTCAGTTCGTTGATGCGCCGTTGATCCACATCGCAAGCTCGCGCCACGGCTGCAACGTCCAATGCCCGGACGCGGCACCTGACGGAGACGGCAGCACGAAGATCTCCGGCAAGCTCTCATCGCGCTGTTGCTGCCCGAGCGCAATCCCGCTCGACGGCTTGCCGTAAAACAGGCTCGCCGCCTTCTTGCTCGTGAACGCAATCGTCCGCGGCCGATAGGTTTCCATCTTGGCCCTGAAGCCCGGCACGTCGATCGTCTCAGCTGCTATCTGATGATCCATCCCTGCGCCCGACTTGGACAGGTCGGTGAAACCGATCCCGAGATTGATCAGCGATGCGAACTCGCCCGGCTGATAGCGCCGCGGCGTGATCCCGGCCTCATGGATCGCACGCCAGAAGCGGTTGCCGGGATGGGCGTAGTAGTGCCCGAGCTCGGCGGAGCGCGTGCTGGCGGCGGTGCCGACGAAGACGAGGCGGAGGTTGGGACGGAGTTGGTCGGGGAGGCAGTGGGGGGTGGCGTGGGGCACGTCAATTGTCCGTGGCTGTAGCCCGCATGAGCGGAGCGATATGCGGGACGACAAAGACACCAGATCTCGCTACGTTTATCCAGCTTTGCTCGCCGGCGGCAAATCTGGAAGACCATGGAAATGGCAATTGGTTTTAGCGAACGCTTTGATTTCGGTCCCATCATTGGATGGGAACTCTGCCAAGTGACGATCGACAAGTATCACGTCATGTTCTGGTTTGAGGACGAAAATGCCCTGTTGAACGTCGCGGACCGTTTCTCGTTCAGATCATCCGATGGTGTGGTCAATTTCATGTACGAGATTTATGGCACCCAGAAATGTCTGAATGTCGATCGCATTCTACGGACCAAAATCGTCAAGACGCAGACCATCAGTAAGGCGCAGCTCGACCTGGTGTTCGAAAACGGTGACGTACTGTCGATCTACGATAATCCGGAGTTCCGGTCATGGTGGTTTTTAGGCAGACGTCAAGACGACTTTCCTACCAAGAGGGCGAACTGGTCCTTTGCAATCTGCGATCAAGATTTGGAGGATCTGACAGAACAAGAGTATCAAGATCGACGCGCCTAACGAGCCCGAAGCGATCCAACGCCAATCATCGAAAGCTGGTTCTTTTGGCGCTCTGTTGGATCGAAATCTCTGCCAATGAAAAGAGGCCAGGCATTCGCCCGGCCTCTAAACGTCCTCCGATACCCAGATCAGTTCCGGGCGTTGTTATGGAGGTGTGACTCTGCCCCTCACAACACCCGATTGCTCTCCTTCACCTTCTCCGCATCCAGATACACGCTTGAGCCCATCTCCTTGAACTTCGCGCTCATCTGTTTCATGCCGTCCTCGGCCGTGCCGCTCAGCGACATGCCGATGCTGTTCGGATCGTTCAGCGTCGCCGCGTAGTCGCGCACGTCCTGCGTGATCTTCATCGAGCAGAATTTCGGGCCGCACATCGAGCAGAAATGGGCGACCTTGTGGGCTTCCTTCGGCAGGGTCTCGTCGTGGAAGTTCTTGGCGGTCTCGGGGTCGAGGCCGAGGTTGAACTGGTCGCTCCAGCGGAAGTCGAAACGGGCGCGGGAGAGGGCGTCGTCGCGCAGTTGCGCGGCCGGGTGGCCCTTGGCGAGATCGCTCGCGTGGGCGGCGATCTTGTAGGTGATGACGCCGACCTTGACGTCGTTGCGGTCGGGCAGGCCGAGATGCTCCTTCGGCGTGACGTAGCAGAGCATGGCGCAGCCGAACCAGCCGATCATGGCGGCACCGATGCCTGACGTGATGTGGTCGTAGCCCGGCGCGATGTCGGTGGTCAGGGGCCCGAGGGTGTAGAACGGCGCCTCGCCGCATTCCTTGAGCTGCTTGTCCATGTTGATCTTGATCTTGTGCATTGGCACGTGGCCGGGGCCCTCGATCATGACCTGGCAACCCTTGTCCCACGCAATCTTGGTCAGCTCGCCGAGCGTTTCGAGTTCGGCAAACTGCGCGCGGTCGTTGGCGTCCGCGATCGAGCCCGGACGCAGGCCGTCGCCGAGCGAGAACGAGACGTCATACTTGCGCATGAGGTCGCAGATCTCGTCGAAGTGGGTGTAGAGGAAGCTCTCCTTGTGATGCGCCAGGCACCACTTCGCCATGATCGAGCCGCCGCGGCTGACGATGCCAGTGACGCGGCTGGCGGTGAGGTGGATGTATTGCAGGCGCACGCCGGCGTGAATGGTGAAATAGTCGACACCCTGCTCGCACTGCTCGATCAGCGTGTCCTTGTAGAGCTCCCAGGTCAGCTTGACCGGATCGCCGTCGCATTTCTCCAGCGCCTGATAGATCGGCACGGTGCCGATCGGCACCGGCGAGTTGCGCAGGATCCATTCGCGGGTGGTGTGGATGTTGCGGCCGGTCGAGAGGTCCATCACGGTGTCGGCGCCCCAGCGGATCGCCCACACCATCTTCTCGACCTCCTCCTCGACCGACGACGTCACCGCGGAGTTGCCGATATTGGCGTTGATCTTGGTGAGGAAGTTGCGGCCGATGATCATCGGCTCGAGTTCTGAGTGATTGATGTTGCAGGGGATGATGGCGCGGCCGCGCGCGATCTCGGAGCGCACGAATTCCGGGGTGATGAAGGCGGGGACCGATGCGCCAAAACTTTCGCCGTCGGCGAGGGCTGCTTCCGCGCGCTCGAGCTGCTGCTTGCGGCCGAGGTTCTCGCGGGCGGCGACGTAGATCATCTCCTT
This sequence comes from Bradyrhizobium sp. A5, assembly GCF_042076515.1. Classification (NCBI taxonomy): domain Bacteria; kingdom Pseudomonadati; phylum Pseudomonadota; class Alphaproteobacteria; order Hyphomicrobiales; family Nitrobacteraceae; genus Bradyrhizobium; species Bradyrhizobium sp. A5. Next base: position 1,672,733 of record NZ_CP148990.1, read on the forward strand.
GGTGATGATGCCGGCGCGGGCGAATTCGAGCTGGGTGATCTTGTGGCCGTCGAGGCCGCGCAGCGGCTGATGATAGGCGCTGAACGCGCGCGCGGCCTTGTCGGTGGAGACGCTGCCATTGTCCTCCGGCTTGATCTGCCGGCCCTGATACTCCTCGACGCCGCCGCGCTCCAGCACCCAGGCTTTGCGGCCGCGCGCAAGGCCGGCGTTCACGTCGATGGTGACGGACGGATCGGTGTAGGGGCCGGAGGTGTCGTACACCGGAAGGTTCGGCTCGCCGGCGCCTTCGGAGAGGATGATCTCGCGCAGGGGCACGCGCAACTCGGGCGCGGCGTCGGGCGAGGCGAATATCTTTCGGGAGGACGGCAGCGGGCCGGTGGTGACGGCGGGGACGGTTTTTTCGGGATTGGAGCGGATGTTCATGGGATCCTCCAGTAGTTCTGTTGTGCAATGTTTGATCTCGTCATCCTGAGGTGCTCGCGGAGCGAGCCTCGAAGGATGAAAGAGCCGGGCCGTCGCCCTTCGAGGGCCGCTTGCGCGGCCACCTCAGGGTGACGGGTCGAATAGGGGCGGACATGCATCACGCGGCCTCCTTGGACTGGCCGAGCCACTGCCGCACCCGCGCATCCGGGTCGGCGTTCTGCGTGACGTCGGACACCACGGCGATGGAATCCGCGCCGGCGGCAAAGATCTCCGCGGCGTGCTCGAACTTGATGCCGCCGATCGCGACCAGCGGGATGCTGCCGATGCGCTTCTTCCACTCCGTGATCTTCGGAATGCCCTGCGGTTCGAAGCGCATCGACTTCAAGGTGGTGAAGAAGATCGGGCCGAGCGCGACGTAATCGGGCTTGGCCGCGAGCGCAGTTTCAAGCTCGGCGTCGTCATGGGTGGAGATGCCGAGCGACAGGCCCGCCTCGCGGATGGCCCCGAGGTCGGCGTCGGCGAGGTCTTCCTGGCCGAGATGCAGATATTTTGCGCCGGCGACGATCGCCGCGCGCCAATAGTCGTTCACGACCAGCTTGGCTTGCGTGCCGTTCGTGATCGCCAGCGCATCGGTGACAATCTGCAGCGCGTCAGCGTCGTTGAGCTCCTTCGCGCGGAGCTGAATCGTGCCGACGCCGAGCTTTGTCAGGCGCTCGACCCATTTGAGGCTGTCGACGACGGGATAGAATCGATCAGGATACGGCATGCCAGAACGGAGTCCCAACGACAGGGGTGGAGGGGGAAGCGAAGTCTCGGGCGTTCATCAGCCCGGCTTCATAAGCGGTGCGGCCGGCCTCAATGCCGAGGCGGAAGGCGTTCGCCATCGCGACGGGGTCGGCGGCCTTTGCAATCGCGGTGTTGAGCAGCACGGCGTCGTAACCGAGCTCCAGCGCCTGCGCCGCGTGGCTCGGTGCGCCGAGGCCGGCGTCGACCACCAGCGTGATGTCGGGTAGCCGCTCGCGCAGCAGCTTGAGCGCGTCGCGGTTGGTGATGCCCTTGGCGCTGCCGATCGGTGCCGCCCACGGCATCACCACCTTGCAGCCGGCATCGACCAGACGATTGGCGACCGAGAGATCCTCGGTGCAATAGGGAAACACCTCGAAGCCGTCCTTGATCAGGATGGCCGCGGCTTCGACCAGGCCGACGACGTCGGGCTGCAGCGTGTCGTTGTCGGCGATCACTTCCAGCTTGATCCAGCTTGTGCCGAACAGCTCGCGCGCGAGCTTGGCCGTGGTGACGGCTTCGCGCACGGTGCGGCAGCCGGCGGTGTTCGGCAGCACGGCGACGTCGAGTTCGCGGATCAGGTTCCAGAACGCGTCGCCGGTCTTGCCGCCGGCGGATTCGCGGCGGAGCGACACCGTGACGATGTTCGAGCCTGAGGTGCGGATCGCCGCCTGCATAATCGCGGGCGAGGGGTAGAGCGCGCTGCCGATCAGCAGGCGGGAGGCGAAGGTTTTGCCGTAGAAGGTCACCATAACCTCACCCTCCCTGCCGCGGTGTGATGATCTCGATCTCGTCGCCCGCCTTGAGATGGGTTTCGGCCCAGCGGCTCTTCGGAACGACGTCGTAATTCAGCGCGATCGCGAAATGGGTGCCCTCGTAGTCGAGCTCCGACAGCAGCGCGTCGACGCTGGCGGAACTCACCTCGCGCTGCTCGCCATTTACGATCACAAGCATTGCATCACCTCGTTGTCGATCTGGCCGCGCTGGACGTATTGCAGCGTCAGCTCGGCGAGCGCCGGCGCGATCAGGAAGCCGTGGCGGTAGAGGCCGTTGACGCTGATCTGGCCGCCGCGAATGCCGATGCGCGGGAGATTGTCGGGAAAGGCGGGGCGCAGGCCCGAGCCGAATTCGACGATGCGGGCCTCGCCGAACGCCGGATGCACCGTATAGGCGGCGCCCAGCAGCTCCAGCGCCGAGCGGACGCTAACGCCGGTGTCCTCGGCCTCGATCGAGGTCGCGCCCAGCATGAACAGATTGTCCTCGCGCGGGATCACGTAGAGCGGCCAGCGCGGATGGATCAGCCGCACCGGGCGGGCCAGCTGCACCTCGTTCGTTTCGATCAGGATCATCTCGCCCTTGACGCCGCGCAGCTCCTTCTGCTCGTCGCGTGCGCCGAGGCCGCGGCAGTCGATCACGATGCCGTCGAGCTCCTTCGCGGACACGTCGCTGCCAAACTTGATGGTGCCGCCGGCCGCGATGATGCGCTCGTGCAGCTTCGGCAGCACGCGGCGTGGCTCGACATGGCCTTCGTTGGGGAAGAACAGCGCGTCGCGGAAGCGGCCCTCCAGCGACGGCTCGAGTTCGGCGAGAGCCGCGGCATCGAGCCGGCGGTGGTCCTCGGTCATCCGGGCGAAACGCTCGAAATCGTTACGCTCGCGCGGATGGGCGACGACGAGCGAGCCGTTGAAGGGCGTGTCGGGCAGCTCGCGCCGCCAGATGTCGAGGGAGCGCTGGCCGAGCCGGGAGATGATGGGTTCGGCGACCTCCGCCTCGCAATAGGGCGCGAGCATGCCGCCGGCCCAATGGCTGGTGGAATCGGCCATGGTGGCGTCACCGCGCTCGTGGAGCGTGACGGGGTGGCCGGCCTGCGCGAACAACAGGGCCTGCCAGGCGCCGGCAATGCCTGCGCCGATAATGGATACCGGGGAATCCGGTCGTTTGGTCGTCTGCAACATCCCTGTCCCTTCGCCGGCATGACCCGGATCAGGTTCAAAGGGTCACCGCGGTCCTGGGCCTGCTTGCTGAAGTGCAGGCTTGCCCATTTAGCGGTATCTCAGCTCCTCCTCGGAGCACCCCTCGGAACGGCTCTAATGTAGGCTTGTGACGGCTGGTGTCAACGCATGTTGCCGGGAACCTGCGCCCGGGCGTTGCGGACGCGCTGGGCGAGCTTCCGGTGCGGCGGGGTGCCGAACATCGGCTGCGGATTGCCGTTCGGCTCCAGCCAGGGCTGGGAGTTCGGCTCGAAGCTCGCCTGCTGCACCATCTCCTGCCGCTGCCGCTTGGCGGCGTAGTAATAGCCGCCCGCGAAATAACGTACGGCCCGGGTGTGGTCGCCATTGGCGGCGCGATAGGCGCCGGCGAGGTATTTGACCGCGTAGGTGAGGTTGGTGTTGGGATCGCGCAGGCCCGCGGCATCGCCGGTGTAGCCGAGCCCGCGGGCGGTCGCGAGCTTGATCTGCATCAGGCCGATGGTGCCGCCATGGCCGACGAGGCCGGGCTGGTAGCGGCTCTCGCGCATGATGACGCGATGCACCAGCGCTTCCGGCACGCCGTTGGCGCGCGCATGGGTCGCGACCATCTCGGCATATTCGGCTTCGCCTGCGAATGCGGCCTGCGGCAAGGTCAGTCCGGCCGCGAGCAACGCGGCGATGCGTAAAATTTTCATCAGATATCCTCTAGGTCTCAGTGACCTGCGCCCAAGCCTCTTAAGGCGGCCGAAGACGGCGATGATGTGGCGAAGCGGAACCTGCGTGCGCGGGAACCTACGCCGCCAGCCGCGGCTGCTGCCAGATCGGCAATTGCATGCGCACGATCAGCCCGTGCGGCTCGCGGTCGTGCAGCGACAGCTCGCCGCCATGGGCGAGCGCGATCGCGTGCGCGATCGACAGGCCGAGGCCGAAGCCGGTGGAATCGTCCATCGTGCGCGCGTCGTCGCCGCGCACGAATGGCTCCAGCATCTCCTGCTTGCGCGCGTCCGAGATGCCGGGGCCGTCGTCCTCGACGTCGATGACGAGTTTGGTGCCCGATACGTCGAGGCGGATCGTCACCTCGGCGCCGAAGCGCACGGCGTTCTCGACCAGGTTGGTGACGCCGCGATGCAGATCGTCGGGACGCGCGGCGGCTGTCGCCGAAGCCGGCCCGTCATAATGCACGACATGACCCATGTCGCCGAACTGGTCGGCGATGAGTTGCAGCGTGCTGGCGATGTCGACAAGCGTCACCGCCTCGATCTTGCGGTCGTTCCGTAGCAGCGAGAGCACGGATTCCAGCATCGAGCGCATCTGGTCGAGATCGATCAGCATGCGCTTGCGATGGCCCTCGTCCTCGATGAACTCGGCGCGCAGGCGCAGCCGCGTGATCGGCGTGCGCAGATCATGGCTGATCGCCGCCAGCATTCGCGTGCGATCCGACATCAGCCGACCGATCCGTTCATGCATGCGGTTGAGCGCGCGCGCGACCGAGCGGATCTCCTCCGGGCCACGCTCGGGCAGGGGAGCGGCCGCTTCGCCGTCCAGGCTGAAATTCTCCGCCGCCCTGGCAAAGGAGGACAGCGGCGCGGCCAGCGCATAGGCCGCCCACAGGCCGAGCATGGTGACGCTGATCAGCGCGAACAGCAGTGTGATCATCCACGGGCCGCCCCAGAATCGCGGCGGATGGGGCGATTGCTCGACGCGGCCTGCGATCACGATGCCGTCGGGCAATCCAACCGCGATCCGGTGCGCGGCCCCTTGCGGCGCCAGCGTCAGAACCTTGTACTGGTGGCCGAGGTGGCGGCGTACATTGTGCAGATGCGGGCTGTCGCGGTCATCGGTGACCGGAACGGCCCCCGGTGCGAGCAGCTCGATGCCGGCCTTGGGAAACGCGCGCGCGATGTCCGCGAGAATGCGCGGCCGCTCGCTGGCGTCGGCGCCGCTCAGCAGCAGGGCGGCATCCGCGAGCTGATGCGCGCTGTCGGGCGGCGGATCGGCACGGTCCGGCCGGCTGATCAGGAAGCTGACGGTGAGGATCAGATGCAGCGCGACGATCGACGCCACCACCAGCGCGGCGATCTGTCCGCCGATACTCTTGAGGTGGAAGAAGCGGAACGGCGTCATGACGGCCGGCCCACTAGTTGCCCAGGGGCGCCGCGACCGCTTCTTGGCTGGCTACTTCAGTTCTGGGCGTGAATAGATAACCGCCGGAGCGAACCGTCTTGATGATGGTGGGATCGGCGGGATTCGGCTCGATCTTGCGGCGGATGCGGCTGACCAGCACGTCGATGGACCGTTCGAACGAGCCGGTGTTACGCCCCTGGGTGAGGTCGAGCAGGCTGTCGCGCGACAGCACGCGGCCGGGCCGCTCGCAGAACGTCCTGAGCAGGTCGAACTCGGCGCTGGTCACGGCGACGCGCGCGCCCTCCGGGTTGCGCAACTCGCGCAGCCGCAGATCGATGCGCCAGCCCTCGAAGGCGAGCGTGCTAGCGCCCTCGATCGAGCTCGCCGCTTGCGCAGCGGCCTGGCGGCGCAGCACCGCGTTGATGCGCGCGAGCAGCTCGCGCGGGTTGAAGGGCTTTGACAGATAGTCGTCCGCGCCCATCTCGAGGCCGACGATGCGATCGACGTCCTCGCCGCGCGCGGTCAGCATGATGATCGGCGTCTGTGTCTCCGAGCGCACCTTGCGGCACAGGCTCAGGCCGTCCTCGCCGGGCAACATGACGTCGAGGATGATGAGGTCGACGCGATGATCCGCCATGGCGCGCGACATCTCGCGGCCATCGCTCACGGCGGTGACGTTGCAGGCGTTGTTGCGCAGGTACTTCGCAATCAACGTCCGGGTTTCGCGGTCGTCTTCGACAACCAGGATGTTGGGAGAGGGATTGGCCATGCGCTTTGTTTGTCCAAGATTCGGGCCAAAAGGCGAAGATTTTTGTTTCGGTATGTTTCCGAATCCCCGGGTGCAACACCCGGCAACAGCTCGGCAGTGGTGCGGCAAGGTCTCGTTAAGGCCGTTAACCATACCGTGGTGGCGCCACACAGGAAACCCCGCAAAAACCACGGAGCCATCATGACCTCGATTTCGGCGGCGTCCGCCGGTAACTACCAGTCGCCGTTGCAGCGGCTGCAGCAGGAATTGCAATCGGAAGTCTCCGCCGGCACGATCTCGTCGTCGGACCAGTCTGCGCTCTCCACCGCGCTGACAGACATCGACACGGCACTCCAGCAGAGCCGGTCGAGCGACCAGTCGAGCGGCACGCGTCCCTCCAAGGACGACATGAAGTCGAAGATCGACGACCTCATCTCCAACGAGGTGTCGAACGGCACGCTGACCTCGGACCAGGCGGACGCGTTGAAGAACGTGTTTCAGTCCGCTTTCGCCAGCGGCGCCGGCGGTGCGGGCGGACCACCGCCCGGTCCGCCGCCATCGGACGTCAGCTCTTCGGATTCGTCGTCGTCCACGGACTCGACCAGCAGCACGTCGACCGCCTCCACCACGGCGGAGATCCTCCAGCAGTTCCTTCAGGCGCTGCAGCAGTCGCAATCGTCGAGCTCGTCCTATGGCGCCAACGGCACCTCGTCCAGCAGCTCGGATCTCTCCGCACTTCTGATCGACTACAAGAGCTGACCTGAGCGACGCGGGTCGGCGCGGTCCTCGCCGCGATGATGCTTCTTCCCAGAGCGCATCATCGCTGGCGGGGAACCGTGCATCCGGAACGTTCCTCTGTCACTCAGGAACCTTCGTCGCGATGCCGCGCCATGATCGCGCGCCGAAATTGCCGCAACTCAGGAACTGCGGCTGCCCAGCGCTGTTCTCTCCGCACAAGTTTTCTACTGAAGGAGAGGACAACCATGTTGATGAAATCGATCGCCGCCGGTCTTGCCGGCACCGCGTTGCTTGCGACCGTTGCGTTTGCCCAGTCGCCGACCGTCACCACCGACAAGGCGGCGCCCGCGGCCACTGCCACGACGACGACCACGACGGCCTCCGGCCAGTGGCGCACGTCCAAGATGGACGGCCTGAAGGTCTACAACGAGGCCAACGAGAACATCGGCTCGATCAACGACCTGCTGATGAACAAGAACGGTGACGTCAAGATCGCCGTGATCGGCGTCGGTGGCTTCCTCGGCATGGGCGAGCATCTTGTCGCCGTGCCCTACGAGAAGCTGAAGTTCGTCAACGAGGCCGTCGCCTACACCGGCACCAAGCCTGCAGCGACCACCACGACTGGCGCTGCGACCGGCACCGAGAAGACCACCACGACGACGACGGCTACGACCACGTCGTCCACGTCGAAATGGTATCCGGACCACGCCGTGTTCAACGCGAGCAAGGACGAGCTGAAGAACATGCCCGAGTTCAAGTACTCGGAATAATGCACTTCTAAATGTCTAAACGAGGCGCGCCCGGTTTTCGCCGGGCGCGCTTTCGTGTCTATTTTCCATCATCATTGCGGAATGTTTGACCCTCACCCTGAGGAGCGCGCCTCTTGCGCGCGTCTCGAAGGGCGAGGCCACCGGGCGGGCCTTCATCCTTCGAGACGCTTGCCGCGCAAGCTCCTCAGGATGAGGAATCGGTAGTGCAAGCGGGAAGAGGGAGAGACCCTCTACTTCACCAGCGGGCAGCCGCCCTTGTCGAGCGGACGGAAGGCTTCGTCGCCGGGCACGGTGGCGATCAGCTTGTAGAGGTCCCACTCGCCCTTGGAGTCCTCGGGCTTCTTGACCTCGAACAGATACATGTCGTGGACCATGCGGCCGTCGATGCGGATCTTGCCGTTCTTGGCGAAGAAGTCGTTGACCGGCGTGGCGCGCATCTGCTGCATCACCTTCGGCGCCTCGTCGGTCTTGATGGCTTCGATGGCCTTGAGATAATGCATGGTCGCCGAATAGAGCCCGGCCTGGATCATGGTCGGCATGTGCCCGACCTTGTCGTTGAAGCGCTTCGAGAAGGCGCGCGTCTCCTCGTTCATGTCCCAGTAGAACGCGTCGGTGACGATCAGGCCCTGAGTCGCCTTGATGCCGAGCGAATGGGTGTCGGTGATCTCCTGGAGCAGCGCGATCATCTTCTGGCCGCCCTGCGTCAGGCCGAACTCGGACGCCTGCTTCAGCGCATTGGTGGTGTCGCCGCCGGCATTCGCGAGCGCGACCACCTTGGCCTTGGAGGCCTGGGCCTGAAGCAGGAAGGAGGAGAAGTCCGACGAATTGAGCGGATGGCGGACCTCGCCGAGCACCTTGCCGCCGCTTTCCTTGACCACGTTGGCGGCGTCGCGCTGCAGCGCCATGCCGAAGGCGTAGTCGGCGGTGACGAAGAACCAGGTGTCCTCGCCGCGCTTCACCATCGCCTTGCCGGCGACGTTCGATAGCGCATAGGTATCGTAGGTCCAGTGTACCGTATTGGGCGAGCATTGCGCGCCGGTGATGTCGGAGGAACCGCCGCCGGAATTGATGTTGATCTTGTTCTTCTCGCGCGTCAGCGCCGAGACCGGCAGCGCGACCGAGGACGTGGGAACATCGAAGATCGCGTCGACCTTGTCGTTGTCGTACCAGTTGCGGGCAATGTTGACGCCGACGTCGGGTTTGTTCTGGTGATCGGCGGCGACCACCTGCACGGGCTTGCCCGCGACCTTGCCGCCGTAATCGGCGACCGCCATCTCGACGGCGGCGAGGGAGCCCTTGCCGGTCGCATCCGCATAGAGGCTGGACATATCCGTGAGCACGCCGATCTTGACGATGTCGTCGGAAATCTGCGCCTGCGCGGCGCCTGACGAGGCGGCGAGGGCGAGACTTGCCGCGACCGCGGCGATGAGTTTTTGCATGTTGCTTCTCCCTGTGTGTTGTTGTTTGGGCGTTGTTGCGGGGACTGTTCTAGCGACAAACGGTCGCGGCAGCTAAGCCAAAGATGCGTGAGGGGGTGGAGAAATAAGCAGGGCATCTATCGTCATTCCGGGGCGCGCCCTCTTGGGCGCGAACCCGGAATCCATTCATCCACCGTCGATGCGGCCCGATGGATTCTCCGATGCGCAATTGCGCTTCGTAGCTCGCGCTGCGCGCGACCGGAATGACGGTGTAGGCCGCTCAAGCGCTGCTGCCCTTGAGCCGTTCGTTGCGCCGGCGCAGGCCTTCCAGGGTGGCGAGGAGGATGACGGATACCGTCGTCAAGATCACCGCTGCTGCCGTGATGGTCGGGCTGATGTTCTCGCGTATGCCGCTGAACATCTCGCGCGGCAGGGTGCGCTGCTCGGGACCTGCCATGAACAGCACGATCACCACCTCATCGAAGCTGGTCGCGAAGGCGAACAGCGCACCCGACGCGAGGCCAGGCAGGATCAGCGGCAGGATCACGCGGCGGAACGCCTGAAGCGGCGAGGCGCCGAGCGAGGCGGCGGCGCGTGCCAGATTGGTGTCGAAGCTTTGCAGCGTCGCGCCGACCGTGATCACCACAAAGGGCGTCGCCAGCGCGGTGTGGGCCAGGATCAGGCCGAGATAGCTGCCGGTCAGTCCGATCGGCGCGAAGAAGAAATACAGGCCGACCGCGGTGATGACGCCGGGCACGACGACAGGCGACAGCACGAAAGCCAGCACGAGCGGCTTGAACCGGCTCTTCCACTGCGCCAGCCCCAGCGCGGCCAGCGTGCCAAGCAGCATCGACAGCAGCGTCGAGGCGACGCCGATGATCATGCTGTTCTTCAGCGAATTCATCCAGCGCGGCGAATTGATGAAATCGTCGTACCAGCGCAAGGAGAGGCCGGGCAGCGGATAGGTGAGATACGAGCCCGAGCTGAAGGACAGCGGCATGATCGCGAGGATCGGCGCGATCAGGAAGATGAACACCAGCGTGGAGATGACGATGGTCACGGTCCACGCGATGCGCTGGCTGGGCGTGCGGAGCGAAGAATGATTGCTCAATTCTTCATGCCTCCCGTGACCTGCTGTCCCTGCACCAGCTTGCCATAAACGAGAGCGAGGAGAAGAGTGGCCAGCAGCAGCACCGCACCCAGCGCCGAGGCGAGTCCCCAGTTGGCTGTCTCCGTCGTGTAGAGCGCGATGAAATAGCTGATCATCTGGTCGGCGGCGCCGCCGACGAGCGCGGGCGTGATGTAGTAGCCGAGCGCCAGGATGAAGACGAGCAGGCTTCCCGCGCCGATGCCGGGCAGGGTTTGCGGCAGGTAGATCCGCAGGAAAGCGGTGACCGGCGGCGCACCAAGCGAGGCGGCGGCACGCATGTAGGCGGGCGAGATCGCCTTCATGCTGCTGTACAGCGGCAGGATCATGAACGGCAGGAGAACGTGGGTCATCGCCACGCAGACGCCGAAGCGGTTGTAGATCAGTCGCAGCGGCTGGTCGATGATGCCAAGCCAGTGCAGGCTGTCGTTCACGACACCCTGGCTCTGCAACAGCACGATCCAGGCGCAGGTGCGGACCAGAAGCGATGTCCAGAACGGCAGCAGGACGAAGATCATCAACAGATTCGACCGGCCGGGCGGCAGCGTCGCCAGCAAATAAGCGACCGGGAAGCCGAGGATCAGGCACAGAGCCGTGACGCTGATGCTGATGAGGAAGGTGCGGGCGAAGATGTCGCGGTAGATGGCCTGATCCGGCGAGGCTGAGACGATCGCGCCGTCCACGTTCCGCGTCAGGTCGAGCGCCGCCAGCAAGTAGAAGCCGGTCACCGGGCCGCTGGCGTCCTTGATCGTCGTCCAGGTGGTGCGCTCGCGCCAGGCCGGGTTGATCTTGCCGAGCGTCTCCCTGGCCGCGCCGGGCTCGGGCATCGCCTTCAGATTGCGTGCCGTGCTGGTCAGGATCGTGCGGAAGCCGTTCAGCGCGTAGTTGAGCCGCTTGGCCGCGATGGCGAGGGTGCCGGCGGCACGCGCCGCCATGATGTCGCTTGCCAGCGCCGCGTAGGTCTTTTCGTCCGGCAGGTCCCTGCCGTCCCAATCGGCGAGAGCCGCGGCTGTCTGAGGCAGAACCTGACGCACCTCGCGGTCGTCGACCGCGCGCCACAGCATGCCGGCGATCGGGCCCGCGAAGGTGAAGAGCAGGAACAGCAGCAGCGGTCCAACGAGCGCGAACGCCTTGAGCTGGCGCGCGCGTTCGGCCTGCTTCAGGCGCCGCTTGAGCGACACCTCTGGCTTGGCATCGGCGCCGGTGAGGGACGCTGCTGTCACGAGATGCGTCTCATTGACTCATCCCCATTTCGAGTGGGGCAATCGCAAATGGCCTTGTGGAGGGGCCTGAGCAAGCGCCTCGTCCTTCGAGACGACCGCTTCGCGGTCTCCTCAGGATGAGGCTCTCCGACACCAGTGCCTGTAGTCGCTGCCACAGACTCAAACCTCATCCTGAGGAGCCCGCCGAAGGCAGGCGTCTCGAAGGATGGCCGCAGCGAAACTGCCTTCAATGCGCACCGCACGCCAGTTCCATCGCGCGCTATTTCGCGGCCCATTTGTTGAAGCGCTCGGTCAGCCGATCGATGTTCTCGAGCCAGAAGGCCACGTTGATCTCGACCGCGTTCTTGATGTTGTCAGGGGCGGTCGGCAGGTCTTTCAGAACGGCTGGCTGCAGCTTGGCGGCTGCGTCCTTGTTCGAGGTGCCGTAGGCGATGTTTTCCGACAGTTTTGACTGGTTCTCCGCCTTGCCCGCGAAGTCGAGGAACTTGTAGGCGGCGTCCTTGTTCGGGCTGCCCTTCAGGATGACCCAGCTGTCGAGCGTGAAGAGCGCGCCGTCCCACACCATGCCGAAATTCTTCTTGTCGTTCTTGTTCGCGGTGTCGATGCGGCCATTGTAGACGGACGTCATCGCCACCTCGCCGGAGGCGAGCAATTGCGGCGGCTGGGCGCCGGCCTTCCACCAGACGATGTCGCCCTTGATGGTGTCCAGCTTCTTGAACGCGCGCTCGATGCCCTCGTCGGTCGCCAGCACCTTGTAGACGTCCTTAGGCGCGACGCCGTCGGCCATGAGGGCGATCTCCAGCGTGGTCTTCGGGCCTTGACGCAAGGCGCGCTTGCCCGGAATCTTCTTGGTATCGAAGAAGTCGGCCCAGCCGCCCGGGGCCTGCTTCAGCTTGTCCTTGTCGTAGCCGAGAACGAAATCATAGAGGATGGCACCGACGCCGCAGGGGTTGACCGACGGCGGGATATAGGCGGCCTCGCCGCCGATCCTGGAATAATCCAGCTTCTCGTACAGGCCTTCTTCACAGCCGACCGCGAGTTCGTCGCTCTCGACCTGAACGACGTCCCAGGTGGCGGCGCCACCCTGCACCTTGGCGCGCAACACGCCGACACCGCCGTCCCAGGACTCGTCGTTCATCGCAACCCCGGCTGCCTTCTTGAACGGCTCGAAATAGACCTTCTTCTGGGCATCCTGATACGCGCCGCCCCACGAGACGACGGTCAGGTCACGCGCCTGCGCGACCGTGGCCAGCGCAGCGTTGGCGCTGAACGCCGCGGCGAACCCCAAAGCAATCCTGCCAGTATTGCGCTTCAGCATGGTCTTTGTTCCTTCTTCATATGCGTTGCGTTGAGCTTGATCGATGCCGGTGCGGATCAGACGGGATCGAGGGCCAGGCAGTCCTCGGGACGAAAGGTGATGAACACGTCTTCCCCATGTCTCAATTCGCCATGCGCCCCCGGCTGAAGCTTGACCATGAACTCCCCGTTGCCGGCGACATCAAGCACGGCAAGCGCGTGGTCGCCGAGATAGATGGTGTTTCGCACCCTGGCCGGCAGCCGGTTCGGTCCATCGCTGGAGACGCCATCGGGGATGATGGCGATCCGCTCCGGCCGTACCGACAGCGAGGTCGATGCGCCCGCGGCTGAGACATTGACCGCCCGTGCAGTCACGGTGCCGCCAGCGGCCAACGCGACGCGACAGAATTGCTTGTCGACCGTCTCGACGGTTCCGGCCAGCACGTTGTTTTCGCCGATGAAGTGGGCGACGAAGCTGTTCACCGGATGCTCATACAGCGCGTCCGGCCTGTCGATCTGCTGCACGATGCCGTCGTTGAACACGGCGATGCGGTCCGACATGGTGAGCGCTTCGCTCTGATCGTGGGTGACATAGACGATGGTGATGCCCATCGTCTCGTGCAGCTGCTTGATCTCCAACTGCATCTGCTCCCGCAGGCGCTTGTCCAGGGCGCCAAGGGGCTCGTCCATCAGCACGAGTTGCGGATTGAAAACCAGCGCGCGGGCCAGCGCCACGCGCTGCTGCTGACCGCCGGACAGCTGCCCGGGGCGCCGGTGCGCCAAGGTTTCCATCTTGATCATCCGCAGCGCCGCGCTGACGCGCTCCTGCACTTCGGCCTTGCTCGTTCTGCGAACAGATAGCGGGAAGGCGATGTTCTCCGCGATCGTCAGGTGCGGGAACAAGGCATAGTTCTGGAACACCATGCCGATGTCGCGCTTGTGCGGCGGCACGTTCCTGATCGGCCGTTCCGCGAGGTAGATCTCGCCATGGGTCGGAACCTCGAAGCCAGCCAGCATCATCAGCGTGGTCGTCTTGCCCGAGCCGGACGGGCCCAGCAGGGTGATGAACTCGCCCTTCCTGATGTCGAGATCGAGGTTCTTCACCACGAGGTGCTCGCCATCATAGGTCTTCTGAATGCCGGAAAAACGTACCAGTGCCGGCGAAGGCGTGACCATGCCGGCGTCCATGTTGTCCTCGCGTTATCAGCTACAGTGCCGTCCGGACCTCGTCCGAGGTTGCGAAAGACAGCTTAGCATCCTCGGGCGAGAATGCCAGCGGTGCAAGCGACCGCGCCGGCCCGGCGCGTGAGGGTGCGCTACATCCCCGACAGCTTCGTCACGAACACATTCAGCGTGCCGCCGGCTTCGGCGACCACGCGCAGCGTCTTGGAATCGAAGGCAATGTCGGCGAGCGTCAGGCTGTCGATCTTCGCATCGACCTTGAGGCCGTCCTCGCTCTTCTGATAGTCGGCGATCGCGGCCGCGATCTTCTCGCGGGCGTTGGCGGCAATCGGCTTCAGGTCGAGCGTCGCCTTCTGCACCAGCGTCTGCTGGAGCTGCGGCATCACGGCGCGCGCGGCGGCGCCCAAAAGGCCGAAGGCCGCCTCGGATTCCACCGCGAGCTGGATGTCGGCAAGCCGCAGCGTCTGCTGTGCCTGGTCGAGCATCGGCCGGCCCCAGATGTGCACGGTGGCTTCAGCGCCGAGGCCGAGCCAGCTCTTCTTTTCCTTCGCGCGCACCAGCAGCGAGATCAGCAGACGCTCGCCCGACGGGACCACGTTGACGCTCTTCACGGTGACGTCGACCGGGCCGGAGCCGTCCTCGGGATAGGTGTGGCCGACCATCTGTGCCGCGATCAGCTTGTTGATCTCGGTGAAGGGGACGTCGATCGGCACGCCGATGTTCACGCCGGTGCCGGTCGGGGGCACGATCGAGATCTTGTCGGGGAACGGGCAGTCCGGCTTGGTCGGTGTCGAGGTCACGCGCGTCTCGAGCTCGAGGCCGAGCAGCAGTGTCACGGCCTGCGCGTCGACGCGCGGCTGCGCCGCGATGGCGCGGACCGGCTTCATCTCCAGCCAGAGCGGCGGCAGCGCGGCGGAGGCGCCGGGGCCCTGCAGCGCGATCGAGCGGCAGGCCTTGGCCCATTGCAGCTTCGCATTCTCGCGCAGCGATGGATCGTTGCGGATGCGCTCGGAGACGATGTTGATCTGCTCGCCGACATTCTTGTCGATCAGCGGCTTCACTTGCGCCGGCACGTTGACCTTGGCGCCGGCGACGTTGAGGTTGGTGTCGCCGAGATTGACCTGCGCCCCGAGATTGGGCTCGAGATGCCAGTTCGCTGCAAGCTTCGGGCGCGAGGTGACGATGACGTTGCCCCTGATCTCGGCGCTGGCGTTCAAATTCTTGATGTTGACCGCGCCGATCCGTTTCGCCGCGTCACCGCCGAGCACGCTGCCGAGGGCGTCGCCGAGCGCGCCGGTAGCTTTCGACGACAGCGAGCCCGTCACGTTCAGCTTGCCGTTGAGCGGCGTCGAGATCGTCAGCACGTCCTTGTCGCCGGCAGCCGACATCGGCCCGCGCACGGCGGACCAGCCGATGTCGGCATTCTCCAGGATCTGCGAGATTGGATTATCGGCCTTGCCGGCGAAATTGCGCGGCGAGGCTTTTTCCGCCTGTTCGCGGATCGCCGACAGCGCGATCGCGACCGGCGCGACCACGATCGAGCTCTTAGCGACCGGCGGCAGCGGCGGCAATTGCGCGACCGGCGGCGCTGAATTCGTCGCGCGCGGCGCCAGCCAGTCCATCGCCTTCAGGCTGACGAAGAACGACACCGCGATCACCGCCACGGCGATCAAGACAGTCTTCAAATCCAGCGCTAGTCGCATCACTCCCCCAGGCCGCCCGGGGCAAAGTCTACAGGGCAGGCAAGGAGGGCGCTAGAGCGCACCGATGGGGTAGAATTGCGGCGAACAGGTTAACGGCTGCAAACGCGCCGTTGCGGCGCGTTCGTTAGCGCCGGTTAGCCGCGCCGGGGACGGCGGACCGCTCTCACATTCCCGCGACTGCCGCCGCCGCAGAACAAGCGGTCACCGCCGTCGGACTCCAGCCCTGACACCATCGTGCCGGCGGGCAGGTCGAGTTGCTCGAGCACCTTGCCGGTCTCAGGGTCGATCCGGCGCAGATCGCTTTCCTCGCCTTCCCAGGTGCCGTGCCAGAGTTCGCCGTCGACCCAGGTCACGCCGGTGACGAAGCGCCTGCTTTCGATGGTGCGGAGAATCTCTCCCGTTTCGGGATCGACCTGGTGGATCTTGCGCTCGCGATATTGGCCGACCCAGAGCGAACCCTCGGCCCAGGCCAATCCGGAATCGCCACCACCGCCCGGCGCCGGAATCGTGGAGAGCACCTTGCCGGTCGCCGCATCGATCTTCTGGATGCGGTCCTCGGCGATCTGGAACAGGTGACGACCGTCGAACGCCGTTCCCGCATGCGCGGCGACGTCGATGGAGCGCGCGATCCTGCCGCTGTCCGGATCGACCGCATTCAGCTTGTCGCCGGACGCGAACCAGACATGGGTGCCGTCATAGGTGACGCCGTGCACGGCCTCGACGCCCGCAAACGGCCCGTACTCCCTGACGATCTCGGCGGCTGAACGTTTCATGTGTCGATTCCTGTGATGGCTCTACCTTACGTCTTCAGGAGCGGTCCGGGGAGTAACAAGCCTGTCGGGAAACCGGGGACGGGCGGGGTCATCCAGCGCCGCGCGCGGCCCTGTCCGAACGATTGCACCTTGTTCGCGCGTGCCAGCTCGTCGAGCGCCCGCTGCACCGTGCGCGCGCTGGTGCCGAGCGCCAGCGCGAGCGCCGAGCTCGACCACGGCTCGCCATCGGAGAGAAAGGCGAGGACGCTGGCGTGCTTCTCCTCGACCGGACGTGCCAGCACGAACACCTCTTTCGTCTTGAGCGGAGCCAGCGCAAAGCCCTGCCTGGTCGCGCTGACTTCGGCGAGAGGCTTGAGCTTGGCGCGGAGGCGCCCGATCTCGACCCGCAAGCGCGCGCGATGGGAGTCATCGGCGTGCCTGGCCTGAAACGCCCCTGACATCAGCGCCTCGCGCGAGACATCCGACGGCCATGCCTGCGCGAGGATGCGGGCGAGCGCGAACAGCACCGGCCGCGTGCCGAGCGAGATGACGGTGCTTCGCTGGCGAACGGCGTGGTGGAACGTGTCCACGACGAGTGCTCCGGAGGCCGCCAGCTCCTCGACCTCTTCGAGCCGCAGCGGCCGTGCCTCGCCGCGCGCGATCAAGCGCGCGGCGGGCGTGTCGAGAACGAGCTTCGTGCTTTCGACTTCGGCTTCGAGCGCGGGGATACCGGCTTGCCGTGCGGCGCGCGCCGCGAGGCCAAGCGCTGCGCGCGCGTCTTTCGTCTTGAGGCGCCTGATTGCGATGCCCGCGCGCACGAGCTCGCGGACGATTTGCGACGCCGGCGGAAGCGGGCAGGTGACCAGCTCGGCCAGCGTGCGCTCGGCCTCGTCGAGGCGCCCGACGAGGAGGAGACGGCGCGCCTCGATGTGGCCGGCATGCGCCGCGTTGGCGAGATCGCCGTGCTGTTCGAGCGTGGCCCGCGCCGCCGCGAGCGTCTTCGCCGGCCAGCTCAGGTCGCGCGAGACCAGCGCGATCTCGGCTTCGGCCACGACGCATCTGGCGCGCGCCACCGCCTCGCGTGGACCGAACGCGCGCGCCGCGCTCCGCAGCAGCGTCTTCGCCTTCGGAAGATCGCCGAGCTGCGCCATCGCGATGCCGCGCAGCGCCAGCGACGGCGCGTCGTTGCGCAGCGCAACGCGGTTCAGCGCGCCGAGCGGATCGCCGGACTCGAGCGCACGCGCGGCAGCGGTGATCAGCGACTCCATGACAATCCCGCCACACTTGTTACTCCCACCGCGCAACCGCTTGGTGCCAGAAATCGTTGGCAGGACGAGCAAGAGGTTTGGAGAGCCATGATGACATCAATAGACAACGCAGGGACGAACGGACAGACCGCCATGCAGACACCACCGGTGGTGTCGCCGCAGGACTGGGAGGCCGCCCGTCAGCAACTGCTCGTGAAGGAAAAAGCGCATACCCGTGCCCGCGATGCGCTCGCCGCCGAGCGCCGGCGCATGCCGTGGATGGAAGTCGCCAAAACCTATGCGTTCGAGGGGCCCGGCGGCAAGGTCAGTCTGGCCGATCTGTTCCAGGGCCGGCGGCAGCTGATCGTCTACCGCGCCTTCTTCGAGCCCGGCGTGTTCGGCTGGCCCGATCACGCCTGCCGCGGCTGCTCCATGGTGGCCGACCAGGTCGCCCATGTCGCTCACCTGAACGCGCGCGACACCACGCTGGTGTTCGCCTCGCGCGCGCCGCAGGCCGACATCATCAGGCTGAAGCAGCGGATGGGCTGGACCATCCCGTGGGTCACGATCACCGACAGTTTCGACGCCGATTTCGGTGTCGATGAATGGCACGGCACCAACGTGTTCTTTCGCGACGGCACGCGCATCTTCCGCACCTATTTCATCAAGAGCCGCGGCGACGAGCAGATGGGCGGCACCTGGAACTATCTCGACATCACGCCGCTCGGCCGGCAGGAGGTTTGGGAGGATTCGCCGATGGGCTATCCGCAGACGCCGACCTATAAATGGTGGAACTGGCACGACAGCTACGCGGGTGCCGCGCCCGACCAGAAATGGGTGGAGATCTCGGACGCCGGCGAGAAGGCGTTTCGTCGGGAGGCCGTGGAAGGACGTGACTAATCCCGCCGACCTTGCCAGATGGCTCGGCCTTGCGGCCACACCGGCCTTCGCGATCATGGCCGTGCTGACGGCCGTGATCGGCAGCGCTCAGACGGACATGCTGTGCGCCGCCGCGCGTGGGTTTTCGCTCGGCGGGATGGTGCCGATGTATCTGCTGATGAGCGCGTTTCATTCGGCGGCATGGTTGAGGCTGATCTCTGACAGGACTGGCGGATGAGCGATTTCTGCCGGTTTGAACGCCTCGTCCTTCGAGACGACCGCTTCGCGGTCTCCTCAGGATGAGGCTGACTGGCATCGGTGCTGCAGCAAGGATGCAGCCGCACACTCCGGCCTCATCCTGAGGAGCCCGCCGAAGGCGGGCGTCTCGAAGAATGATGAGATCCGCGTTTCGCCAACTCATGCAGCTCGGCAAAGTCGCCGTGCATGAAGGCCTCCTTCTTGGCGCGGCTCCATTTCTTGAGCTTTCGTTCGCATTCGATCGCATCGGTGATCTGGTCAAACCATTGCGAGAAGACGAGCGTCACGGGACGGCGTGACTTCGTATAGCCGGCGAACGCTCCAGCGTTGTGCTGTGCGAGCCTTACTTCAAGTTCGGTCCGTGTCGTGCCGATGTAGTAGCTGCCATCGGCGCATCTGAGAATGTAGAGGTAGGCTCCCTCGTTCATCGTGAACGCCTCGTCCTTCGAGACGACCGCTTCGCGGTCTCCTCAGGATGAGGCTAACCGGCATTCGCGCCTTGGTGCAATAGCTGCATGAATGCCAGCTGCCGCGTACTCCGTCCTCATCCTGAGGAGCCCGCCGGAGGCGGGCGTCTCGAAGGATGCGCCGCGATCTCGAATGCAAGCCTCACACGTGGCGCCGACGCGACTATCGCCCGCCGGCCGCCTGCAGATAAGCAGCGACCTTGGCCGCTTCATCCGCCGAGATGCCGCCATAGGGCTGCATCTTGTTGCCGGACACGATTTCGTCCGGCTTGATCATGAAGCGCGTGAGCTTGTCCTGGTCCCAGACGAAGCCCGCCTCTTTCATCGACTGCGAGTAGTTGTAGTCCGGCAGCGCGCCGGCCTTGCGGCCGACGATGTTGTGGAGGTTGGGGCCGAGGCGGTTGTCGCCCTCCTTCACCGAGTGACAGGTGCGGCAGGAATTGTTGAAGGCCTGCTGAGCCGCATCATCGCTCGCCCGCTGTTGCGCTGGCGCGGAGGGAGCGGCGAGGAGCAGCACCAATGCTCCGGCGACAGCGATCGCGCGCAGCCTTGGTCTTCGCGGCCTTGGACTTCGCGGCGTTGGACTTCGCGGCATTTGCAGGTGGGATTGCATCGGCGCCTCCATGCGAGGTGCTCTCGGAGAGCATGGGGCAAACGAAAACGGCCCCGGTGAGTTCCGAGGCCGTTTGCGTCACAATGTCCTGTCGCGTTACCGCGTCGCGGCGCCGAGATCCGCTCTGCGCTCCGTCATAGGCAGCACGATCACCTTGGTGCCGACGTTGACGCGGGAATAAAGGTCGGTGACGTCGTCGTTGGTGAGGCGGATGCAGCCGGACGAGACGTGCTTGCCGATCGTATCCGGGGCGTTGGTGCCGTGGATTCGGTAGATGGTGCCGCCGAGATACATGGCGCGGGCCCCCAACGGGTTGCCGGGGCCGCCGGCCATGTGGCGCGGCAGATAGGGCTGGCGGGCGATCATTTCTGGCGGCGGCGTCCAATCCGGCCACTCGGCCTTCCTGGTCACCGACTGCACACCGGACCAGGTGAAGCCGTCGCGGCCGACCCCGATGCCGTAACGCACCGCCTGGCCGCCACCGAGCACGTAATAGAGATAGGTGTTGGGCGTATCGATGATGATGGTGCCGGGCGCCTCGCGCGTCGCGTAGCTCACGGTCTGGCGGCGGAAGCGGGCCGGCATCTCGACCGCATCCTGATCCTCGGACGGCGCGGCCTGGTAAGGCGTCGCCTGATAGGGCTGGTAAGGTTGGATCGGCTGCGGCGCGGCCACCGGCGGTAGCGGCTGGAAGAAGGGGAAGAGCTGCACGGGCGCAGCGTTCGCCGGACCGGCAAATGCGATCGCGGTGGCAGCAACTGCGCCAAAGGCGATAGCGCGCGAATAATTCCTGAACGTGCCCAGATTGAACATTTGGTCGCCCCTGTTGCGCGGTGTTTCTTGGTCACCCCGGCACCGTTTCGGTGCTCCGTTGCCTAGATCACTAGCGGCAAAAAGTTTCGGGACGTTTGCGCGGAGCGCCGAAAACGGTTTCGTCGCGGAAAGGATTGTTTCATGACAGTTTCGTGGCCGCAGGGGTCCGTTAACGAACAAAACAACCGGCCGACACTTATGTGACGTCACACGCCTGAAATATCCTTCGTTGATGGTCCTAAGCCGAGAATCATCAAACTCTCGGGATTTTCCGATGCGGGTATTAATCGCGACTGACGCCTGGCATCCGCAGGTCAACGGCGTGGTGCGGACGCTGACCTCGCTGGCGAACGCGGCCAAGGCCCTCGACGTCGAGATCGACTTCCTGACCCCGGAAGGCTTTCCGTCGTGGCCGCTGCCGACCTATCCGGGCCTGCGCATCGCGCTGCCGAGCGGAAAGGAGATCGCGCGGCGGATCGAGAAGGCCGCGCCGGACGCGCTCCACATCGCGACCGAGGGTCCGATCGGCTGGGCTGCGCGCGCCTATTGCCGTCGCAACCGACTCGCCTTCACCACCTCCTATACGACGCGCTTTCCGGAATACGTCTCGGTGCGGACCGGCATCCCCGCGAGCGTCGGCTATGCCGTGCTGCGCCACTTCCACGATGCCGCCGCGATGACGATGGTGGCGACGCCCTCGCTGCGGCAGGAACTCTCCGAGCGCGGCTTCAAGCGGCTCGGATTCTGGACGCGCGGCGTCAACACCGAGCTGTTCCATCCCGATCATCCCGCCAAGCTCGACCTGCCGGGTCCGATCTTCATGACCATGGGGCGCGTGGCGGTGGAGAAAAATCTCGAAGCGTTCCTCTCGCTCGATCTGCCCGGCACCAAGGTCGTCGTCGGCGACGGTCCGCAGAAAGCTGCGCTCGAAAAGAAATATCCGGGCGTCGTCTTCCTCGGCGAGAAGAAGGGCGCGGATCTCACGTCGCATCTCGCCGCCGCCGACGTCTTCGTCTTCCCGAGCCTGACCGACACGTTCGGCGTGGTGCAGCTCGAGGCGCTCGCCTGCGGCACGCCCGTTGCGGCGTTTCCGGTCACCGGACCCAAGGACGTCATCGCCGATCACCCGATCGGCGCGATCGACCATGATCTGCGTACGGCCTGCCTGCGCGCGCTCACAATGTCGCGCGAGACCTGCCGCAACTTCGCGCTGGAGCGGTCCTGGGAGAACAGCGCGCGCCAGTTCGTCGGCAATCTCACCTCACTCCAGCCCAGCCGCGTCCTGCGTGCCTCGCCTCGCATGGCGCGGCGGCCAGTGCGCGGTTGATCCCATACGTCTTGAACCACAGCGAGAACCACATCGATGGCTAAGATCATGAACCTTGACGGCACCCAGCAGCTCGACCTCACCCGCGGCACCGTCGAGCAGGCCTATGACCGCTGGGCGCCGGTCTACGATCTGGTGTTCGGCGGCGTGTTCGCCAAGGGCCGGCAGGCGGCGATCGCGGCCACCAACAAGATCGGCGGCCGCGTGCTCGAGGTCGGCGTCGGCACCGGCATCTCGCTGCCGCTCTACGCGCCGAACTTGCGCATCTTCGGTACAGACATCTCGGAAGCGATGCTGGACAAGGCGCGCCAGCGCGTCACTGAGGGCAAGCTGAAGAACGTCGAGGGCCTTGCGGTGATGGACGCCGAGAAGCTCGAATTCCCCGATGATTCCTTCGACGTCGTGATGGCGCAATATGTCGTCACCGCCGTGCCGAATCCGGAAGTCGCGCTCGACGAATTCGCTCGCGTGCTGCGCCCCGGCGGCGAGCTGATCATCCTGACCCGCGTCAGCGCCGATGCCGGCGTCCGCCGCTTCATCGAGCAGAAGCTCCAGCCGGTGGTGCGTCCGCTCGGCTTCCGCACCGCCGAGTTCGCCTGGTCGCGTTACGCGAAGTGGCTCGCCGGTGCGAAGGGCATCGAGCTCGCCGAGCGCCGCCTGATTCCGCCGCTCGGCCACTTCTCGCTGGTGCGCTTCCGCAAGATCGACGTCGCCAAGGCGGCCTAGCGTCGTCGTTGCTCCTCATGGTGAGGAGGCGCGAAGCGCCGTCTCCCGGACGATGCTTCGCATCGCTCGGAGAACCATGAAGGCCCGCTGCTGCACCTCGGCCTTCATCCTTCGAGACGCGCGCAAGAGCGCGCTCCTCAGGATGAGGGGAGAGAGTAACCCGTGCCTCATCGCGCCGCTGCACATCGTCATATGACAAAATGATGATGTCACACGGCCTACATCGAATCCCTGTATTCCCGTACCCGAAAGCATTTTGGGGGAGAGCATGATCAAGAATTATCTCGAGCAGCTGCGGATCCAGCGCTGGGACGACCATCGCTACTATCACCACAGCCGTATCAATCAGAGCCTGCACTTCGTCAGCGCGCTGAGCTTTCTCTTCGCCTATGTCTGGCTGTTCATCGATCCGGTGGTCTCCGGGCTGGTGGGCTGGCTTGTCTCGATGACCTCGCGCCAGGCCGGTCATTTCTTCTTCGAGCCGCACGGCTACGACCACGTCAACCAGGCCACGCACGAGCACAAGGAAGAGATCAAGGTCGGCTACAACCTTCAGCGCAAGGTGGTGCTGATGTCGATCTGGGCGCTGTCGCCGCTGGTGCTGTTCGTCGATCCCACTCTGTTCGGCCTGTTCACGCCCTGGGCGAGCGCGACCGACTTCATGCGGCAGGTTGCCAAGATCTGGCTCGTGGTCGGCGGCGGCGGTCTTCTGTTCCGCACCGTGCATCTGTTCTTCATCCGCGACGTCGAGACCGGCCTCGTCTGGATGACCAAGATCCTGACCGACCCCTTCCACGATTTGATGCTTTATCGCAACGCGCCGCTGGCGCTGATGCGCGGCGAGCTGATGGATCCCGGCCTACATCTCAACCCCGAGCACACGCTGGGCTTCATCGACGAGCCCACGCTCGAAGAGCAGCACGCCTGAGCGCGCCGCTGCCTAGACCGCAAATGTCCATGGTTTACGTCATGCCCGGGCTTGTCCCGGGCATCCACGTGTTGGGGATACTCTAAAGTGAATCAGTGGAGCGGTCCGCTCTCTTCACCTCGCCCCGCTTGCGGGGAGAGCTCGGATTTGCGCGTAGCGCAAAGCCGGGTGAGGGGGAGTCTCCACGGGGACGTTGCTAGCTGGATGTCCGCCAACTCTCACCGACTGCGCGGAGAGTCCCCCTCACCCCGACCCTCTCCCCGCAAGCGGGGCGAGGGAGAAGGGCGCGCGGTGATCGGGGTTAAGTGTGCGAGAGCCTCAGCGCCCGAAGCGCTTGGCCAGCATCTCTTTCAAGATCTGCCGCTTGATCTGCTTGTTGGTGAGCACGCCGTCGTGCCACCAGAAGCCGTCGGCCTTCATCTTCGTGGCGGCGCGGACGAAGCGGTCGGCGACTTCGGTGAAATCGGCCTCGGTGTAGTTCAGGCTGAAGATCAGCCGGCCGGTGCCGACCCAGCTCAGCGCCAGGCCTTCGGCGCGCAGGTAGTATTGCAGCATCCAGTTGTAGCGGGACGGCGTGTCGTACTTCACCGTCCAGATCGACGAGAAGTTCGCGAACCGCACCGGCAGGCCGGCGTCCGTCATCATCTGGTTGAGCTTTTGCGCGCGGCCGTTCCAGGTCGCGTCCAGCCCGTCATAGATGGCGCGGAAATTCGGGCTGGCGAGTCGGCTCAGGAACTCGTCCATCGCCGTCATGACGTAGGGATGCGAGTTGAAGGTGCCGCGGGCGAAGCAGATGTCGGCGGGACGGTCGTCATTGAAGCGGCGCATCAGTTCCTTCTTGCCACAGACCACGCCGACCGGCAGGCCGCCGGCGAGGCTCTTGCCGTAGGTCACCATGTCGGCCTTGACGCCAAAGTATTCCTGGGCGCCGCCGGCGGCGAGGCGGAAGCCGACGAAGACCTCGTCGAAGATCAGCACGATGCCGCGCTCGGTGCAGACGTCGCGCAACTTCTTCAGCCATTCGGTGTACCCAGCGCGATCGAAATTGCCGCCGCGGGAGCTGTCGACCAGCGAGGAATCGCCGGGGGCGTTACCGTTGGGATGCAGGCCCTGCAGCGGATTGACCAGCACGCAGGCGATGTCCTTGCGCGTGCGCAGCACATGCAGCGTCTTCTCGGACATCTCGGCGAGGGTGTAGGTCTCGTGTGCAGGGATAGGATTGCCGACACCGGGCTGCACGTCGCCCCACCAGCCGTGATAGGCGCCCGCAAAGCGGACGAGATGCGAGCGCCTGGTGTGGTAGCGCGCGAGCCGCACGGCCTGCATCACGGCTTCGGTGCCGGACATGTGGAACGAGACTTCGTCGAGGCCCGAGATCTGGCAGAGCCGGGTCACGTTCTCGAGGATAGAGGGATGGTAGGGGCCGAGCACCGGGCCGAGCGCGTGCCCCCGCTTCTCTGCGCCCTCGATGCACTCCTTGTAGAAATCGTTGCCGAAGATGTTGACGCCGTAGGACCCCGTGAGGTCGTAGGAGGTGTTGCCGTCGACATCCGTGACGGTGACGCCGCTGGACGATTCCATGAAGGTCGAGGTGCCCAGATGCTCGCGGACGAGACGCGAGAACTGGAACGGCACGCGGTAGGTCTCGGTGAAGTGCAGGTCGGAAATCTTCTCCGCCGCTTCCTTCGTCATCGCGCGGCCCTTGGGGTAGCGCTCGGCGTAGAGCTTGGCGAGACGGAAGAAGGCGTCCTTGCGCTGGGCCACGATGTTCGCGGGCGCACCGTCGCAGCCGAAGTACTTGTCGCCTTCGAATTCGTAGAACGGGAGCAGCTTTGCCACCCGCCGCGACATCTTGGAGTGACCGGCGAGCGAGCGGTGCTTGGCGCGGGACAGTTCGAGCCGCGCCTTGATCTTCGGGAAGGCGGCGGCAGCAGACGCTGCGGCGGCCACGGAAAATGAGAGAATCGGGAGTGTCGTTTCCATGACAACAAGCGCTAATACTGCGAGCTGACAGATTCATGACAGTCAAAGCCCTCATCGCCTCTTTCACCCAGCAGGAAGACCTCAACTTCCTGTTGACCAACCGCATCCCCCGCGCCGCGCTGACCCGCTTCATGGGCTGGTTCTCGAAGATCGAAAACCCGCTCATTCGGGACGGCTCGATCGCGCTGTGGAAGCTGTTCTCCGACCTCGATCTGTCGGAGGCGCGAAAGACCCATTTCAAGAGCCTGCACGACTGCTTCACCCGGGAGCTCAAGCCGGGCCTGCGGCCGTTCGATCCCGATCCTTCCGTCGTCGCCAGCCCGTCCGACGGCATCGTCGGCGCCCATGGCCGGATCGCGGACACCGAGCTGTTCCAGGTCAAGGGCGCGCCCTATTCGCTGCTCGATCTGCTCGGCGATTCCGCGCTGGTCGACCAGCACCGCAACGGAAGCTTCGTCACGCTGCGGCTGACCTCGAGCATGTATCACCGCTTCCATGCGCCCTTTGACGCGCATATCGAGCGCGTCACGCTGATCCATGGCGACGTCTGGAACGTCAACCCGATCGCGCTGAAGCGCGTCGAGCGCCTCTTCTGCAAGAACGAGCGCGCGGTGATCCGCACGCATCTGTCGAGCGGCGAGGCCGTGACGCTGGTGCCGGTCGCTGCGATCCTGGTCGCGAGCATCCGACTGCACTTCCTCGACATGGTGCTGAACGCGCAGACCCGGGGGCCGGTCAACTTCCCGTGCGATGTCAACGTGAGCAAGGGCGAGGAGCTCGGCTGGTTCGAGCACGGCTCGACCATCATCATCCTTGCGCCCGGCGATTTTTCGTTCTGCGACGGCATCGCCGAAGGCACCCGCATTAGGGCGGGTCAAGCACTGCTG
Source organism: Bradyrhizobium sp. A5 (assembly GCF_042076515.1). Classification (NCBI taxonomy): domain Bacteria; kingdom Pseudomonadati; phylum Pseudomonadota; class Alphaproteobacteria; order Hyphomicrobiales; family Nitrobacteraceae; genus Bradyrhizobium; species Bradyrhizobium sp. A5. The sequence continues at coordinate 1,699,138 of NZ_CP148990.1, forward strand.
AGAAAAAGCTAGCCTTCAATCCGCCGTCCCCGTCGCCTATATCGTCTGCGGGGACGAATCGACGACACGGATCTGGTGATGGCGCGGGCGCCGGTGATGGCGGCGGGTGGTATCGTGCTGCGGCGTGGCGAGCCGCCGCTGATCGCGGTCGTGCGCCAGCGCAAGCGCAACGAATGGGTCCTGCCCAAGGGCAAGCTCGACGACGGCGAGACGCCGAAGCAGGCCGCGCACCGCGAGGTGCTGGAAAAGACCGGCCACGAGGTCGCCATCCACGAATTCCTCGGCACGCTCGTCTATCAGTCGGGCGGGCGCTCCAAGGTCGTGCATTTCTGGCGTATGGAGGCCGAGGGCGGCCCCGTCCGCAAGCTGATGAACGACATCAAGGCGGTAGACTGGCTGACGCTGGACGATGCGCTTGCGCGGTTGTCGCGTGAATATGAACGCGTGTTCCTGACGCAGATCGGTCCGATCGCGCTTGCGGCGGCGGGCGTTCCGGCCGCAGATGCCGATGTCACATTGCCGCTCGCGACTGAGGATGTCGATGCCGCCTTGCAGGCGCTGACACCGGCCGAAGCCGATTCCGTCGATGAGCTGCGGCATGGTCTGCTGCAGAAGGTGAAGGCCTGGCTACGCGGCGAGGCGTGAGGTGTCGGTACCTCGTCCCGCATTAACGGTGCACCCTCGCCCCTTGTAGGAGAGGGTGGCTCGCCGCAAAGCGGCGAGACGGGTGAGGGGTTCTCTCCGCCTTTCCAACTCTCAATTGAACGTGCGGGGATAATCCCTCATCCGGCGCTTCGCGCCACCTTCTCCCACAAGGGAGAAGGAAGAAAGTCACCGCCGCTCCTTCTCCTTCGGAGCCGGCGCCGGTTTGCGCGGCACAGCTGGGCGTTGCGCGGCGGGGAGGCGCTGCTGCAATCCGCCAGGGCGCTGTAGGCCGGGCGCTTGAGCCGCGGGCGGCAGTGCCGGTTGGCCGGGCTGCAATCCGGTGCGCGGTGCTTGCGGCTGCGAAGGCACGACTCCTCCGGGCCCCGTTGGAATCTGGCCGCCGCGCTGCGGCTGGGCTTGCGGCGCGCCGTTGGGCTGGGTGCCTCGCCCGGCTCGCGGCTGGCCTGTTGGACGTCCCGCACCTTGCTGCTGGCCCTGACCCGCGCGCGGGTTGCCCGGCTGCACCGCGCCGCCTTGTCCCTGACCCTGTCGCTGCGGCGGCTGCGCGCCTTGGCGGCTTGGTGCGCCCGGCTGCTGCTGGCCCGGACGATTGTTCTGGCCGGGTTGGCCGGTCGGCCGCGGCGGCTGTTGGCCCGGCGCTGCGTTCGGGCGCAATTGTTGTTGCTGCGGCTGGAGCGGACGCGGGATACGGCTGCTTGCGCCGGGATTGGCGCGGCGGAAGTCGCGCTGCTCGGTGACGATCTGCCGGCCGGTGGTCTGCGCCAGATGCACCTGGCTGATGAAGCCGCGGTCGCGCACGATCTGCTGTGCGGGGATCGTGATCGGCACGGCCGCGAAGCGCATGCCGCCGCCGGGGCCGCCGGCGCCGGGCCGGATCGCAAAGCCGCTCGATGCCTGCGTCAGCGCGCCGAGTCGGGTGCCGCTGGTGCGGTCGTCGACGTCGATGTGCCCGACCCGCCCGTCCGCGTCGGGGTAGAGCTTGATGTTGACGTTGTTGGTGCGGTTTGCGGCAGCCCCTTCCGGCACGTCGACGACGCCGGTGGTGCCGCGGATGCCGAGCGTTGCCGTCGGCGTCGTGATCTTCATGTCGCCGGTCTTCGCCACCGCCGCAGCGACGAACGCGACCGTGCCCTTGCCGATATCGAAGACGCCCGCGTTCTGCTTGCCGCCGTCCTCATAGACGTAATTGTCGATGGAGATCTTCGAGCTGGCGGAGAGGTTGAACGTGGTGGCGTCGTTGAAGGTGATGCCGAGCGAGGAGTTCGATGAGGTTTGCACGACGTCGTTGAGATAGATGTCGTCGCGCACACGCAGCGGATACGAGTTCTTGTCGCGGATCACGGTCGCGATCCCTGTCACGGTCGCGACATTGCCGATCGGCTCGACGGCGGTGGGTTGCGCGTCGGTGGCCGGTGCCGGCGAAGCCGAAGGCGCCGGTGAGGGGGCGGGCGCCGGTTGTGCTTGCGGCTGGGCTTGGGCAAGCTGGATCGCATCGGATGCGAGCGCCACGCTCGCGCCGGCCGGCGGCAACGCCAGCAGCACGAGCGCGAACATGAAGCGGCGCCAAGCCACCATTGAAGTCACGAGGAGGTCCCGGTGGGAACGTGAGGCGAGATCGGCCGATATCAGCCGGATCAGGCTGAATGGCGGATGAACATGTGTCGCATGGGAAGGGCGAACGTTCAAACGGGGCGCGGTGCTGGCTTCAGCCCAGTTTGTCCCACGCCGTCATGGCCGGGCTTGTCCCGGCCATCCACGTCTTGAAGCGCGACATTGAGAACGTGGATGCCCGGGACAAGCCTGGGCATGACGATGAGTGTGCATATGTTGGGGATGACGTCTTCGCCGTCAGCTGACGCGCTTCCAGGTCTGGCCGCCGCAGAACATGCCGCCGAAGGCGCAGCCCTGCACACGCATCGCATTCGCGCCCTTCATCGCGATCGTCGAGTCGTAGTTGCGGCCGGAGTCGGGATCGTGGATGCGGCCGCTCCACTTCGAGCCCTCGGGCTTCATGTTGATCAGGATGCGCTCGTTGGTCTTCTCGGCGTAGCCGCAGAGGTTGGCGCCGCACTGCTCGACGCGGACATTGCCCTTGTTCTCTTCGGTCGCCCAGATGCCGATCGGCGTGTTGGCAACCGCCACGGGCGCGGCGGCAACCGGCGCCGGCGCGGGAGCAACCGCGACGGGAGCGGGCGCAGCGACGGGCGCGGGCTGTGTCGTCGCGTCAACGGAAGGAGCGGCGGCAACCGTCGCCGCCGGGGCAGCGGGAGCAACCGCAGGCGCGGTCGCCTGCACCGGAGCCTGCTGCACCGGCTGCTGCTGCACGGGAGCCGGCGCGGGCTGCGCGGTCGTGGTCGCCGGAGCCGGCGTATTGTCGATGTCATCGTCCTTGGAGCCGCCAAGGCCCTTGAGGTTGATGTTGTTCAGCTTGATCGGCTTGTCGGACAGGCCCGGCGCGACGATGGTGACGCAATTGAGCGAGGCGCAGTTGCGCGGCGTCTCGATGCGGATGTGCTGGCCCTCGATCTGGAACGAGATCGTATTGCCGGCATGGGCTGCGGCGGTCGAAGCGAGGAAGAGCGCGGTGGCGGCGATGGTGAGCTTGTTCATGACAACCTCCGAATATGGCGTGGGCCCGATATGGACTGGTGTCGCCGGTGGATGAAGCGTGGTTCGACCCTACGCCCCGCCGGTCGGGCCTTCCGTGATGGACGTCACGAGAGGCTGTCGTCCCTGGGTGAGGCAGCGCACATTCGGCCGCCGTGCATCCCGCGTAATCTCGTCGCCACACAGAGGGGAGGGGTCGATGACGCGGCTTGTGACTTCGCTTGGGATGGTGGTCGCACTGACGGCGAGTGCGCCCGCGGCGCAGGCCCGATCCTACGCCTTCTCGATCGGCGGCCACCGGTTCCATGTCGAGGCGCCCCGCAATTGCCGGTCCAGTTCCTGTGTCTCGATTTCCGGCCGCAGCCTGCGGACGACGGAAGATGCCGGCACGGCACCGGCGCCTGCACCGGTCGTGCAGGCGCAGCAGCCGATCGCTACGATCAGGCCAGCACAAGCGACTGTTGCCGCTCCGCCACCGGCGCCGCCGGCTGCCGTCCTTGCCGCCACGACTTCGCAGCCCGTCGTGGTTCCGCCGGGGCCAAAACTCGAAGCGCCGAAGGTTGTTGCGCTGGCCCCGCCGCGTCTGGAGCCGCCGGTCGTTGCCCCGCAACCCGAGATCAAGCAGGGCACGACGATCGCACAGCGCGGCGACGAGGAGCCGGTCTATTCACCGCTCGGCGAATGGGAGAGCACCGGTGCCAAGGGCACGGTTCGCATCGAACGCTGCGGCCCCGCGCTGTGCGGTTTCGTGCTCACCGAAGCATCGAACCGGGGCGAGAGCGTGCTCGTCAACATGAAGCCGAAGACGCACGACGTCTGGACCGGCAGCATCTACAGCCGCTCCAGCGGCAGCACCTATTACGGCAGGATGACGTTGACGGCCTCCGGCAAACTTCGTGTCGAAGCCTGTGTGATCGGCCGGTTCTGGTGCTCCGGCAACGACTGGACGCGGGTCGAGGAGCACCGGGAGCAGTTGATGACGACCTCACGGCAATGGAGTGGAGCGCGGTCGTAGCTCCGCGCAGCCTGTGGGGTGATCTGGTCGCTCGTCGTTGCTAGATCATGCCGAGCACGACGGCGCCGACAAAGGCCATGGCGAGGTACGCGGTGACAACGCTCAGTCTCCCGGCGAACGTCATGACGTTGCTCCTGGGCTTGCCCCTCCACGCGCGCCGCTTTGCGCGCGGGACTTATGGTTAACAGAGAGTCTCTTTCCGAAAAAGTCAGCCTTGCTGTCACGCAGGGCGGCGGCATTCGGGCGCGCGCGGGTCGGTATGGTTAAAGAACACTGAAATCAACGTGTTGAAGAGTCTTTAAGTAAATTCACCGAACGTGCGTGCATGACGCGCGGAGTTCGTTTGTACCTCGTCGGCTCCATCGTCCTTGTTTCGCTTGCGGGTTGCGGACGCGGCTTTTTCCAGGCCGAGCGCGAACCGTGGCGGGCCGAGGCCGAAGCCGCTTGTCTGAAGTCCGGCGCGGTCAAGGAAAGCCCTGATATCGTCCGCATCGAGCCGATCTCCGGACCCGGCATGTGCGGCGCCGAGTATCCGCTGAAGGTTGCCGCCCTCGGTGAAGGCTCCAGCAGCTACGGCTTTGCCGATGAAGAATTGCGTCCGCCGGGGAGCGTCGGCAACCAGCCGCGCTGGCCGGTGACGCAGCCGCGCTCGAATTATCCGCAGAGCCAGAATTATCCGCAACGCTCGAACTATCCCGAGAGCGCGGTGCGCCAGCCCTCCGGCTATGGCGCGCCATCGGGCCCGGTGTCGCTGAACGCACCCGGCGTGGCGCCGCAGGAAGACGAGATAGACCTGCCGCCCGACGGCACCGATGCCGCGGGCGCCGCGCGCTATATGAAGTCGCCGAGCTATCCGGCGCGATCGGCGGCGCCCTATTCGCAGCCGCCGGTGCAGCAGCCGTTGCCGCGTCTCGGTCCCGCACAGGGCAATCCCGTCACCGCCGTCGGCCCGGTTGCGATCAAGCCGACCGCGACGCTGGCCTGTCCGATCGTGTCCGAGCTCGACCGCTGGCTCGCCGACACCGTGCAGCCCTCGGCGATGCGCTGGTTCGGCGTCCGCGTCGCCGAGATCAAGCAGATCTCCGCCTATTCCTGCCGCGGCATGAACGGCAACTCGCACGCCCACATCTCCGAGCATGCCTTCGGCAATGCGCTCGACATCGCTGCCTTCGTGCTCGCCGATGGCCGCCGCGTCACCGTGAAGGATGGCTGGCGCGGCATGCCGGAAGAGCAGGGATTCCTGCGCGACGTGCAGTCGGGCGCGTGCGCGCATTTCACCACGGTGCTGGCGCCCGGCTCCAATGTCTATCACTACGATCACATCCATGTGGATCTGATGCGCCGCGCCAGCCGCCGCCTGATCTGCCAGCCCGCCGCCGTCTCCGGCGAAGAGGTCGCCGGGCGGGCCCAGCAGCGCAACCCTTACGCCGGCCGGCGCGATCCCTATGTCACCGGCTCGCTCGGTTCGCGCAAGAGCACGACGCGCAAGCAGGAAGAGGACGAGTACGCGGACGATTGAGATGACCGCCGACATCGTTCGCTATCTTACCCACCCGCAGGTGCAGATCGACCCTGATGTGCCCGTGCCGCAATGGGGGCTGAGCCCGGTCGGACGCGCGCGAACCGAGACATTGACGCAGGCGGGTTGGCTTGCGAACACCACGCAGATCATCTCAAGCGGCGAGCGAAAGGCGATCGAGACCGCCGGAATCATCGCAGGCCCGCTCGGTATCATGATCGAGATCCGCGAGGCCATGCATGAGAACGATCGCTCGGCGACCGGTTTCCTGAAGCCGGCCGAATTCGAGCAGGTCGCCGACCGGTTCTTCGCAGAGCCGCATCTCAGCGTCCGCGGCTGGGAGCGCGCCGTGGATGCGCAAGCGCGCATCGTGCGCGAGGCCGAGGCGGTGCTGGCGCGCAAACGTCCCGGCGACATTCTCTTCGTCGGCCACGGCGCCGTCGGCACGCTGCTGTTCTGCCATTTTGCCGGGCATCCGATCGATCGCGTCCACGATCAGCCGGCCGGAGGCGGTCATTGCTTTGCGCTTGCAAGGCAGGACAGGAGCATTCTGCATGCGTGGTGCAGAATGGAAGAGATCGCCTCCTAATGTGACGGATGGCCCGCGATTGCGAGGACGGCCGCAGGCAGCGAGCGCTGCCTCTTCGGCAATGCAAATCTCCCGCGCAAAAATTTGCGCAGCCGGGATTTTCCTCCAAGGCATTGAATTATCGCCACTAATCGCAACCTGACGGGGTTCGACGGCGGTTGGCACAGTCGCTGCAATGAGACTGTTGCAACGAAGCGGCGCGGCCGGCGCTGTGAGCCATCGGAACCCATCATGCAGATGTCCGTCACCCCGCCTACCTCCGATCTCGAGCAGCGCGTGCTGTCGCGCATCACGGAGGCGCGCTGGCTCGAGCTGGCGTCGGAGCTGATCCGCACCGGACAGCCGCGCTCCGGCAATCCGCTCGATCCCGACCTGCCGCCAGCCGAGGAGGAGGCCATCTCCATGCTGGTAGCGGGCAAGCTCGAAGCTCTCGGCATGGAAGTGACAAAACACAGCGCGCAGCCGCACCGGCCGAACGTGCTCGGCGTGCTGAAAGGGCGGGAGGGCGCGCCGTCGCTGATCCTCAACGATCACCTCGACACCTATCCGGTAGCCGAGCCCGAGAAATGGCACATGACGGATTTCGATCCGTTCAAGGCGACGCGCCACGGCGATCTGCTCTACGCGCGCGGCACTTCCGACACGCGCGGCAATCTCGCGGCGTCGCTGCTCGCAGTGCAGGCGCTGGTCGAAGAGGGTGTGACTTTCGATGGCACCTTGATGTGCTGCTACACCGTCGACGAGGAGCGCAACGGCACCGAGGGCTCGATCTACATGTTGAACAAGGTTGGCCTCACCGCCGACTACGAGATCACCGCCGAGCCCACCGCGTGGGGTGATGTCGGCAAGGACTGGGGCATGAACCTCTCGGTGGCCAATTCCGGACACTGCCTGGTCGAGGTCACGGTCGAGGGCATCAAGTCGCATATCTGGCGCCCCGACATCAGCGTCAACGCCATCATGGAAGCGGCAAAGCTGCTGCCGAAGCTGAAGGAGATGGGGTTCACGCACGTGCCGAGCAAGTTCATGGGACACACGCCGCCCTGCTGCTCGGTGGTGCGCATCCGCGGCGGCCTGCCCGGCGAGATGCAGTTCTCGCCCGATGCCTGCACCATCACGCTCGCGGTGGTCGGCATCGTGCCGGGCATGACGCTGGGAAGCGTGATCTCCGACATCGAGCGGCTCGGGCAGCGGACGTTCGCGGGCGTCAACGACGTCAGGGTCGGGGTGCGCCAGGTGCCCGGCTCGCTGTTCGTCAATGCGACCGAGCCGGTGCCGGTCGAGGAAGAGCCGTGCCGCTCCCTGCGCGCCGTCTACAAGCGCATGATGGGCCGCGAGCCCGGCGTCAACCGCAAGAACGCCTTCAACGACACCATCCGTTTTCGTGAAGCCGGCATCAACGCCGTGACCTTCGGTCCCGGCGAGGATGGCTGGGCGGTCGACAACGAGAACATCTCGATCACCAAGTCGGTAATGGCGACGCGGATCTACGCGCTGACCATCATGAAGATCCTGGGCGTGCGCGCATGAGCGCCGAGGCGAGCCCCATGGCCCTTCCGCTCCCGGCCGATCGCACGCGACGGGGCAGCCTGCGGCTGCCGAGAGTCTCGCGATCGATGCTGCTGTCGACGCTCACCGTTGCCATGCTGCTGGCGGCATGGGCCATCGTGACGGAGATGGGCTGGGCCAACGAGCTGTTTCTGCCGAAGCCGCAGGCGGTGTGGGCTGCGTTCATCAAGACCATGACCAGGGGATATCAGGGCGCGACGCTGCTCCAGCATCTCGGTGCCAGCCTCTATCGCATCCTGACCGCGTTCGCGCTTGCCTGTCTCGTCGGCATTCCGCTCGGCGTTCTCATGGGCGTGTCGCGCACTGCACGCGCGCTGCTCAATCCGCTGATCGAGTTCTACCGGCCGCTGCCGCCGCTCGGGCTCTACACGCTGCTGGTGATGTGGCTCGGTATCGGCGAGAGCTCGAAACTGTCGCTGCTGTTCCTCGCCGGCCTGCCGGGCATCGTGATCTCGACGATCCAGGCCGTCACCAGCGTCGATCCCGTCTATGTGCGCGCCGCGCAGTCGCTCGGTGCAAACAGGCGCCATCTGCTGTTCCATGTCTATCTGCCCGCGGCGGGACCCTTGATCCTCGCCGGCATGCGCATCTCGCTCGGCTTCACCTACACCGTTCTCGTCGCCGCCGAGATCGTCGCAGCCTCCGCCGGCATCGGCTGGATGATCTGGGACGCCGCGAAATTCCTGCTGTCCGACGTCGTCATCATGGGCCTGATCGTGCTCGGCCTCACCGGCGTCGTGCTCGACCTCGTGATGCGCGGCATCGCCAGATTGTTGATGCCGTGGGCCCGAACCTGATTCTGATCGAGGAGAGATCGATATGATGAAGAGACTGATTGCGACCCTTGTTGTTTCCACGTTTGCGCTCACGGCGGCGGCGCGCGCCGAGGACAAGCCGGCGAAGGTGACCGTCGGCTATCTGAACCTGGTGAACGCGCAACTCGTGACAAAGCATCTCGGCCTGCTCGCCAAGGAGATGCCGGGCGTCGACATCAAATACGTCAAGGTCGGCGGCGGCGGCGACATGCTGCGGGCGATCGCCGGCAACGACGTCGACTTCGGTGGCCTCGGCAATCCGCCGACCGCGATCGGCGCGACGCGTGCACTGCCGATCAAGGGCATTCTGGTGATCAACCTGCTCGACTACGTCGAGTCATTGGTGGTCCGTACCGACAAGAACATTACGTCTCTCAAAGACCTCAAGGGCAAGACGGTCGCCGCGCCGTTCGGATCGACGACACATTATCTGCTGCTCCAGGCCCTGAAGGACGAGGGCGTCGATCCTGCCTCGCTGAAGATTCTGGACCTCGCTCCGTCGGACATCGCGGCGGCATGGCTTCGCGGCGACATCGATGCCGCCTGGTTCTGGGAGCCCAACCTCGACAAGGCCGTCAAGAACGGCGGCAAGATCCTGATCACCTCGGGCGAGATGACCAAGCGCGGCTATCCGACCTGGGATATCGGCGTCGTCATGAACGCGTTCGCGGAGAAATATCCGTCCTATGTCGAGAAGTTCATCAAGGCCGAGTGCGAGGGGATCGATTTCTGGCTGAAGAACCCGGAGAAGACCGCCGAGATCATCGCGGAGGAGCTGTCTCTTCCTCTTCCCGACGCGACGCGGATGATGAATGGCACCGGCATGGTTCCGTGCAGCAAGCAACTTAACGAGGAATATCTCGGCACATCCGCGAAGAAGGGCAAGTTCGTCGATACGCTGATCTCGACCGCGGACTTCCTGGTGAAGCAGGAGCGGTTGCCGAAGCTGTTGCCGCGCACCGACTTCGAAGCCTTCATCCAGCCTGTCTATCTGGAGAAAGTGGTCGGCCGTTGAGGCCGGCTGCCGGCGGGCTCGCCTCGCCGGCGCATCCCTTTCCTGCAGGCGCGTGACCGACATGGATATCTCCCCCCGGCACCTCCGTGCCGCCTACCGCAGCGGCGTGCTCAAGCCATCCGACGTGGCTGCGCGCGTGTTGTCCCGCCTGAACGCCGCCGACCAGAGCGGCGTCTGGATCTCGGCGGCGAAACCCGAGAGCGTCATGGCCGCCGCGCGCGCGCTCGACGCGCGGATCGGCGAGGTCGACGCGCTGCCGCTTTATGGTCTCGTGTTCTCGGTCAAGGATTGCATCGACGTCGCGGGCGAGCAGACCACGTCGGCCTGTCCGGAATTTGCCTATGTCGCAAAGGCTACGAGTCCCGTGGTGGCCGACGCCATCGCCGCCGGCGCGATCTATGTCGGCAAGACCAACATGGACCAGTTCGCAACCGGGCTCGTCGGTGTGCGCTCGCCCTACGGCATTGCGCGCAACCCGCACAATCCCGATTACATTCCCGGCGGCTCCAGCTCAGGCGCGGCGGTGTCGGTTGCGACCGGGACGTCGTCCTTTGCGTTCGGCACCGACACCGGCGGATCGGGCAGGGTGCCGGCGTCCTATTGCGGCGTCACCGGCTTCAAGCCCGCGCCCGGCGCCTTCAGCCAGCGCGGCATGGTCTATGCGTGCCGGAGCTTTGATACTATCTCGCTCTATACGCAGCAGCCGGACGATGCCTACGACGTCTATCGCGTGCTGGCACGGCACGATCCCGAGGACTGCTTTTCGCCGGTCGATTTTGCCGGCTGGACGGAGCAGGCGTCGCCAGCGCGGCCGCTGACGATCGCGACGCCGCGCTTCGATCAGCTCAAATTCTTCGGCAACGCCGAGACGGAGCGGCTGTTCGGCGATGCGCTTCACAGGCTGCGTCGGCTCGATCTGCCGGTCGCTCCGGTCGATTTCTCGCCGTTCACCTCGATCAACGATCTGATGTTCTTCGGGCCGTTCCTGGTCGAGCGGGATGTCTCGGTCGGTGCGTTCCTCGATGCCAATCCCGATGCCGGCGTCAGGATCGTGCGCGATCTCGTCATTGGCAGCCGGAAGTTTACCGCCGCTGATACCTACCGCGCTCTCTATGAGGTCAAGGACGTCCAGGGTTCGCTTCGCGCGTTCTGGGAGAGGCACGACGCGCTGGTCGTTCCGACGGTCGGCACCATCCTCAGCATCGCGGACGTTGCGCGCGATCCGCTGACGGCCAATTTCAACAACGGCTACTACACCAACTACGCCAATCCGCTCGGACTCGCCGCCATCGCGGTGCCGAATGCGGTGACCGGGGCCGGCGTGCCCTACGGCGTCACCTTTCTGGCGCCGGCCGGGCGGGAGCGCCTGCTCACCGACCTTGCCTGCGCGTTCACAGGAGCGGCAGCCCAGCCTTGAGCATTCGCGCCGCGTTGCAATCCGATCCGGGACCTCCTAGCCTTCGAGCCGTCACTCGAAGGGAGATCGATGGTGGAGCGCAGTCATGCGCATGAGGTGGCCGATCCAGGCGAGCCGTGCGCCGAGCTGCGAAGGGCCGGGACCGGACGTTACGTGCTGAAGGCGTTGGACAAGCCCGATCTCGACCTGGTGATGCGCACCGGCAGGCTGGCCACCTACCAGAACCGCGAATATCTGCTGCGGGAAGGCGAGCCCGCAGACGGCATCCACATCATCCTGAGCGGAATCGTCGAAAGCACCCATGCCGGCACGCAGGGGCGCGAGCTGATGCTGGCGACCTGGGAGGCCGGCGATTTCGTCGGAGCTCCCTACATTCTCGGCGATCACCGCCACAGCTGGTCGGCCCGCGCGCTTGGGCGCGTCGAGGCCCTCCATCTCGACCAGGATGCGATCCGCACGCTGATCGCGCGGTCGCCGTCGTTTGCGGTCGCACTGATCGAATGCCTGGGCTTCAAGGGCGAGACCTATTCGATGCTGGCGCAGACACTGGCGGGGCAGAAGGCGGCCGAACGGCTGGTGCTGCTCCTGGTCAAGCTGTGCGAGAACGCGGCGCAGGACGAGAGCGGCCCGATCTCGCTCGGCCGCGTGACGCAGGCCAATCTCGCGCGCATGATCGGCGCAACGCGGCAGTCGATCAGCCTGATCCTCAACCGTCTCCAGGACGACGGCATCATCGCGACCGGTCCGACCAAGATGGTGGTCAACGATCTCGCGGCGCTGAGGAGGCAGGTGACGGACTAGCGAGCGCGGCAAAACATGCCAGCGCATGCTGCGGCAAATGCTGTTGGTCCACGCCTGGGCGGGGTTAACGCTGCGCCGGCGAGCCAGAAAGTCCTTGACGCAACGGAACACCATGGATTTGGATCGGTCGGAAGACCTTGATGGTCGATGGACGGAGCCGACCCGTGGGATTTTTGCTGAGAATTATGCTCGCAACCGCTTTCGTGAACCTTGCTCCAGCCGTCGCCCAGGCGAAGAAAGCCGTCGCTTCTCCTGCCTTGCAGAAAGAATTCGATGGCTTCATCGAGAAGTTTCGCGCCGCGCTGAGCACAAACGATTCCGCCGCCGTCGCAGGCATGACACGGTTGCCGTTCATGAACGACAGCGCAATTCGTGACGCCGCGCAATTTCGCGCCAAGACCTATCCAACCTCGTTCACGGCGAAAAATCGCGCGTGTATCCAGCGTGGCAAGGCTGTCTACGATCGCGATCCAGAGAACAATGACAATTACTTCGTCTTCTGCGGCGAGCTCATCTTCGTCTTTACCAAGACGCCGGCGGGTTTCCTTTTTACGGAGGTCGGCGCGAATGACTGATCAGGCAACAATGCCATCCACTGCCGCCTGACCTATGATCGGCGCATCGCTCGGCGACGTATTGGATGCCGCAATCGAGGCGATGGGCCGCACTCATCAACGGAAATACTCTCCGCGAGCACAGCGAGTCGGCTCAGCTGTATTCACATCGCCTTGGCGAGTGCGAACAGCCGGAAATCCTCGAGCGCAGCATGCCGATGCGGGGCAACTTCGCGCCTGTACGTCTCGGTGTCGACGATCGAGCGGAAGGTGGCGAAATCGCCGTATTCATTGATCGCCGCTTCGTCCCAGCGTTCGCCCGGCGAGCCGACGAGGCTCGTTAGGACCGGCCCGGAAAATATCGGCGCGAGCGGTTTACCGGCCGCGAGACGCCGGAATGCCGGCCGATAGCGCTCGTGAAAGGCTTCGCGGCCCGAGCAGGGCGCGGCGTCAAATCCGTCCTCGTAACGCGCATGCGTGCGGTAGCGCAGCAGATTGAGCATATAAATCGGCTGGCCGGGTGGAATGGCGCGCTCGGCGGCGTCAAGGGCTTGCAGGGTGATTTCGATGAGGTTCATGAGACTTCCCGCATTTCCAGCGCCGCAGACTGCGCGCTGACGCTCCCTGTCTAGCCGTTGGTGAATGGCTCTTGTAGTGACGCCATAGCCATGACTATGTGGACTGCATGTCGACAACGACCTTACCTCCCGACATCTCGCGTCTCCTCGCCTTCGTCCGCGTCGTCGAGGCGGGCTCCTTCGCCGAAGCCGCGCGGCGGGCGGGGACGACCACCTCGGCGATGTCCAAGGCGGTCGCCCGCTTCGAAAAGGCTCGCGGGTTGCGGCTTTTGCATCGTTCCACCCATTCGTTGGCGCTGACTGAAGAGGGCGACAGGCTGATGGCGGCGGGACGCGCGTTGGTCGAAAGTCTCGCCCATGTCCAATCCGCGCTTGGCGAAGTGGCGCGCGACGATGGTGGACGGGTGTGCGTGACCGCCCCCGCCTCGTTCGCGCGCGCCTGCATCCTGCCGCGACTGCCTGCCTTCCTGCGGGAACGGCCGGAAATCGAGATCGAGGTCAAATTCCGCAACGAGATTCTCGATCTCGCGGCGGAAGGCGTCGACGTCGCGATCCGCTCAGGGCCCCTCGACCGCGTGCCGGGCCATCAGGCGCGGCGGCTTTGCACGTTCTCCTGGATCGCTTGCGCCTCGCCTGTCTATCTGAAGGCGCGTGGCGCGCCAGCGACTCCATACGAGCTTTCCGCGCACGACCACGTCGGATTCCGGAATCCCGCGAACGGTCAGATCCTGACCTGGCGCTTCGCTGACCCGCGCGGCAAGGCACCCATTCGCGTCACGCCCAAGCCGAAGCACATTTGCGACGATGCGCACGCTTCGCTTGCTTTGATCGCGAATGGGTTTGGGGTCGGCTGGGGACCAGCGTGGCTCGTCGACGAAGACCTTCGCAGCGGCAGGCTGGTCGAAGTGCTCGCGCCCTGGCGTGCGTCTGGGGAACCCCTATGGATGCTGCGCACCTCCGACCGCCGCCCGCCTTTGCGCACACAGCGCGTCATGTCCTTCCTCACCAAGCTTGCCGCCGCGTTCAGCGACAAGGCGGTATGAAGCATCGGTCGTCACCGAAATTTAGGCGCCAAGAATTTTGGGTCCAGATCCTAGAGACTAGCGCAGGCTGCTGCGGAAAGTCATGTCGAGGTCGGCTTCGACGGTGCGGGGACCAGCCCCATGCAGCGCTGCACCTCGGCCGGGACGTTGTAGGTCCGCATGATGTGGCGGCTGTCGCGCAGGCCGGTCGCCTCACGTTGCACCACGAACATCCAGAGCGCCTGGCCGGCTTCCATCACCAGCTTGCGCCGGACCGGCTGCATCGAAGTCGGCACCTCCGCGGCAGCGTGCGCGGCGTCGAACTCGCGCAAGCGCGTGAGCGCCTGTTCGAGCGTGCGGCCCATCCGTCCAAGCGCGGAGGCCTGTTCCTGAACGATCTCGTAATGGAGGATATCGACGGGCGGGCGAAGATCACGGGACATGAGCCCAAATATAGGGCCGCCTGAAGGACTTGCGCAACGCGTAGCCCGCTTGCCGCTACTTCGGCCGATACGCCGCCAGAAACATCCGCGTCGCGCTGCCGACCACCTCGGTCATGCGCTCTTCCGACGGCGCGGGCGCGGCCTGGAAGACGAAGGGCAGGAAGAGTGAGGCCTTGCACAGTTCCATGAATTGCGAGGCCGCCAGATCGCAATCGTCGATGCTGAGATCGCCGGAGGCGACATGGGCTTTGAGATAGTCGGAGAGCCGGTTGATGGTCTTGTCCAGCACGCGTCCATAATAGCGGCGGCCGACGTCGGGCATACGCTCGGCGATCGCCATCACAGTGCGGATCGCCGATCCGCCGCCGGGCCGGCAGAGCAAATGGATGTAGGCCCGGCCAAAATCCGTCAGCGTCGTCTCGGCATCGCGAGCGTGATCGAAATTGAAAGCGACCTGGCCGTAATCGAGCGCCTCCTGCTCGAGGATGGCTTCGAACAGCGCGCATTTGTCGGCGAAGTAGACGTAGAGCGTACCCTTGGAGACGGCGGCCGCGCGCGCGATCTCGCCCATGCTGGCGCCGTCAAAACCCAGATCCATGAACACCTTGCGGGCTCCATCCAGGATCTGGCGGCGCTTCGAGCTGTCCTCCTCTTGGAGGACGTGCAGATGTTCGCGGCCGGCTACAACCATTGGTTCAGCGTCTCGGAAGGTTTTTGGATCGGGCCCAAACCATGAAACCCAAATAAAGGATTCGGGCCAGTACGGTCCGCTCGGGCATATTATCTATATTGACCGAACCGTTCGGTCAATGATATTTGGGATGGGCGAGAGGGAGACCGGCCGCATAACGGCTGTCCTTCATCGCGCTTTTTTTGGGGAGGCCTTTATGGCCGTATCGAGAGACCAGGCTGCGCGCGTTCTTCGCCAGGAAGCGGTGGAGACGACGCCGGAGCAGGCGGGCAGTGACGTGACAACCGGAAAATCTGCCGCCCTTGCCGAGCAGTTGCGCTCTCATGTGGCCGAGGAAGCCAAGCGCCGCGGCGAGGCGCCGGAGAAGCCCGTGACCGACAAGCCGGCCCCCGATGCAGCCGCGCCCGGCGCGCCTGCCGCCGGCAAGTCCGGCAAGCGCAAATTCGTCATGATGGGCATCGGCCTCGTGCTGGCGCTCGCGGCAGCCGGCTATGCCGGCTATTACACGCTGGTCGGCCGCTTTTATGTCTCTACCGACGACGCCTATGTCCGCGCCAACAACACCATGCTCGGCGCGCGCGTCGCCGGCCACATCTCCTCGATCCTCGCCGGCGACAACACGTCGGTGCGCGCGGGCGACATCGTCCTGCGCATCGACGACGGCGACTACAAGATCGCCGTCGATGCCGCCACGACGAAGATCGCGACCCAGCAGGCCACCATCGATCGCATCGGCCGACAGGTTGCCGCGCTCGACAGCCAGGTCGCGCAGGCCAAGGCGCAGCTCGTCTCGGCTGAGGCGGGCCTCAAGCGCGCAGACCTCGATTATGAGCGCCAGCAGGCACTGAACAGCAAGGGCTTTGCCTCGCGGGCGGTGTTCGAAACTTCGGAGGCCGGACGCGACCAGGGCGCCGCTGCAGTCAAGGCCGCACAGGCCGCCTATGATGTCGCCGTCAGCAATGTCGATGTCGCCAAGGCGCAGCAGGCCGAAGCGCAGGCGCAGCTCGCCGAGCTCAAGACCTCGCTCGCCAAGGCCGAGCGCGATCTTGCCTTCACCGCGGTGCGCGCGCCGGTCGACGGCGTCTTCTCCAACCGTCTCGTCAGTGCCGGCGACTTCGTCGCTGTCGGTCAGCGGCTCGGCAATGTCGTGCCGCTCGACAATGTCTATATCGACGCCAATTTCAAGGAAACGCAGCTCAAGCGCATCCGTCCCGGTCAGCCCGTGACGATCAAGGTCGATGCCTACGGCATGCGCAAGTTCTCCGGCGTCGTCGACAGCATCGCGGCGGGCTCCGGCTCGGTGTTCACGCTGCTGCCGCCCGACAACGCCACCGGCAACTTCACCAAGATCGTGCAGCGCGTGCCGGTCCGCATCCGCGTGCCGAAATCGGTCGCCAGGCAGAACCTGCTGCGTGCCGGCATGTCGGTCTATGCGACGGTCGACACCAACAAGGGCGCGTCCGACGCCGACAGCGAGATCGATCTCGACGCTCCCACCATGGTCCATTCGCAGTAAGCGCGCTCTCGAGCGCTGCGAGGTCAGACCATGGCGACCGCCACCACCGCCTCACCTGACATGATGGCGAACCCCGCTTCGGATCGCATCGCGCCGAAGCGGCTGTTCGCCTTCATCATCATGGTATTCGGGATGTTCATGTCGATCCTGGACATCCAGATCGTCTCGGCATCCCTCAGTGAAATCCAGGCCGGACTGTCGGCTAGCTCCAGCGAAGTCGCCTGGGTCCAGACCGCCTATCTGATCGCCGAAGTCATCGCGATCCCGCTGTCGGGATTCCTGTCGCGCGCTTTCGGCACCCGGTTGTTGTTCGCGATCTCGGCGGCCGGCTTCACGGTTTCGAGTCTGCTTTGCGGCTTTGCCACCACCATCGAGGAGATGATCCTCTGGCGCGCGCTGCAGGGATTTCTCGGCGCCGGCATGATCCCGACGGTGTTCGCCTCGGCCTACACCGTGTTCCCGCGCTCCAAATTCCACATCGTCGGTCCCATCATCGGCCTCGTTGCGACGCTCGCCCCGACGATCGGGCCGACGGTCGGCGGCTACATCACCGACCTGATGTCGTGGAACTGGCTGTTCTTCATCAACGTCGTCCCCGGCATCGGCATCACCATCGGCGTGCTGGCGCTGGTCGATTTTGACGAGCCGCATTTCGAGTTGCTCGACCGCTTCGACTGGTGGGGCCTGACGTTCATGGCCGGCTTCCTCGGCACGCTGGAATATGTGCTGGAGGAAGGTCCGCTCCATGAATGGATGCAGGACACGTCCGTTGCGATCTGTGCCTGGATCTGCGCCATCTCGGCGATCGCCTTCTTCTGGCGCGTGTTCACGGCGGCCGAGCCGATCGTCAATTTGCGCACCTTCTCCAACCGCAATTTCGCCATCGGCTGCGTGCTGCAGTTCTGCATCGGCATCGGTCTCTACGGCCTGACCTACATCTATCCGCGCTACCTCGCCGAGGTGCGCGGCTACAGCGCGCTGATGATCGGCGAGACCATGTTCGTCTCCGGCATCACCATGTTCCTGGTCGCGCCGCTGGTCGGCCGTCTCATGGTGAAGGTGGACATGCGCTACATGATCGCGTTCGGCCTGATCGTGTTCGCGATCGGCTCCTACCAGATGACCTGGATCACCCGGGACTACGATTTCTACGAGCTGCTGATACCGCAGATCCTGCGCGGTGTGGGCATGATGTTCGCGATGGTGCCGACCAACAACATCGCGCTCGGCACGCTGGCGCCGGACCGCGTGAAGAACGCGAGCGGCCTGTTCAACCTGATGCGCAACCTCGGCGGCGCCGTGGGCCTTGCCGTCATCAACACCGTGCTCAACGACCGTACTGATCTGCACATCACCCGCCTCCAGGAGCGCGTCACCTGGGGCAACGCGACCGCGACCGAAACCCTGACCATGCTGCAGCAGAAGTTCCAGGGGCTCGGCGATGCCTCGCTGATGGCGATGAAGCAGCTCAGCCAGATCGTGCACCGCCAGGCCGTGGTGATGGGCTTTGGCGATGCGTTCTTCGTGCTGACGGTGTTTTATCTCGGCCTCAGCCTTCTGGTCACGCTGCTGAACAAGCCGGCCTCGTTGACCGGCGGCGGCGACGCGCATTGATGGCGCTTCGCGTAACGTCCTTCGTTCGAAGGAGCGAACCAAATTGCAACACTCGTCCGTGATCTTGCGCCGGCCCCGTTGCAAACCGAAAACGACACATCTATAAAGCGCACCTCATTCATTCGAACCGGGGAGAGATTTGCATGATTTTGTCGCATTCGCAGATCGTCCGCCCGCGCTCGATGATGTTCTGGCTCGGTATCTGCTCG
This sequence comes from Bradyrhizobium sp. A5, assembly GCF_042076515.1. Classification (NCBI taxonomy): domain Bacteria; kingdom Pseudomonadati; phylum Pseudomonadota; class Alphaproteobacteria; order Hyphomicrobiales; family Nitrobacteraceae; genus Bradyrhizobium; species Bradyrhizobium sp. A5. Next base: position 1,717,778 of record NZ_CP148990.1, read on the forward strand.
ACCTCCTAGAGGTCCTCTCCGCCAGCTTCGATTGGGCTCCAAGTCCCGATCGCTCCGCTTCCCAAGTTAAAATCAGTCTCAAGTGACGCCGTTCCGGCCCTCGTGGCCGGCCTGCGTCCATCGATGGAGCCGGCCCGCGCCAGAAGCGGCCGGATGATGCCATGACCGCTCTGTCAAAAAAGCCCGCGGCGATACGCCTGGTGCTGCCCTTCGTGTTCCGGCACTGGCTGAAGCAGCCGGGGCGCACGCTCGTCATCGTCGGCAGCCTGTTGGGGGCGACCGCCGCCGACCTGTTCATGCCGGTCTTCTCCGGACATCTGATCGACGCGCTGACGCACGGGCCGTCCGATCCGGATGCGCGCCACGCGGCACTGGTCGCGTTCGGCGCCATCGTGGCGCTGGGCGCGGCGTCCATGGTGCTGCGGCTCGCAGGCCTGCAGGCGATCGTGCCGTTCACGCTGAAGATCATGTCCGAGGTCGCGCAGGACGCATTCATGCGCGTGCAGCGCTTCTCGACCGACTGGCACGCCAACTCGTTCGCCGGCTCCACCGTGCGCAAGATCACGCGCGGCATGTGGGCGCTCGACCTGCTCAACGACACGATCCTGCTGGCGCTGCTGCCTTCGCTGATCGTGCTGATCGGGTCGGTGATCCTGCTCGGCGCGCATTGGGCCTCGCTCGGCGCGGTGATCGCGCTCGGCGCGCTGGCCTATGTCACGATGACGGTGCTGTTCTCGACGCGCTACATCGCGCCAGCCGCGCGAATCTCCAATGCCTGGGACACCAAGGTCGGCGGCACGCTGGCGGATGCGCTGACCTGCAACGCCGTGGTGAAATCCTTCGGTGCCGAAATGCGCGAGGATTCGCGGCTCGCGCGCGTCGTCAATCGCTGGCGCGTGCGGGTGCGGCGGACGTGGTTTCGCTACAACACCACCGCCGTGGCGCAGCTCTCGATGCTGTTATGCCTGCGGGGGTCCGTGATCGGTGGGGCGGTGCTGCTGTGGATGTCCGGGCACGCTTCGCCCGGCGACGTCACTTACGTGCTGACGAGCTATTACGTCATTCACGCCTATCTGCGCGACGTCGGCATGCACTTCAACAACCTCCAGCGCTCGGTCAATGACATGGAGGAGCTGGTGGCGATTCATGACGAGCCGATCGGCATTGCCGATGCGGCAGACGCGCGGGGGATCGCCATCGAGGGCGGCCAGATCGTGTTCGACGACGTCACGTTCCACTATGGCGGCCATCGCGCGCCGCTCTATGACGGGCTGTCGCTGACGATCCGCGCCGGCGAGCGGGTCGGCCTCGTCGGCCGCTCCGGCTCCGGCAAGACCACCTTCGTCAAGCTGGTGCAGCGGCTCTACGACGTCTCCGGCGGCCGCGTGCTGATCGACGGGCAGGACATCGCGCTGGCGACGCAGCAATCGCTGCGCAGCCAGATCGCGATCGTGCAGCAGGACCCGATCCTGTTCCACCGCACGCTCGCCGAGAACATCGCCTATGGCCGGCCCGGCGCCAGCCTCGAGGCGATCGAGCAGGCGGCGCGGCTCGCCAATGCGCACGACTTCATCCTGCGCCTGCCGAAGGGCTACGGCACCCTCGTCGGCGAGCGGGGCGTGAAACTGTCGGGCGGCGAGCGGCAGCGCGTCGCGCTGGCGCGCGCCTTCCTGGCGGACGCGCCGGTGCTGATCCTGGACGAGGCGACCTCGAGCCTCGATTCGGAATCGGAGGCGCTGATCCAGCAGGCGATGGAGCGGCTGATGAAGGGCCGCACCTCGATCGTGATTGCGCACCGGCTGTCGACGGTGCGCAGCCTCGACCGGATCCTGGTGTTCGACCGCGGCGAGATCGTCGAGCAGGGCACCCATGCCATGCTCGCGGGCAAGCCAGGGGGAATCTATCGCGGCCTGTTCGAGCGCCAGGTCGTGGAGCTCGGACGCATCGCAGCAGCGGAATGAGGCGCGCGGCAGCGGGACGAAAGCCCCGTCGCCGCGTCGCCGGAAATGGAATGAGATGAAGGACCTGACACGCGGCTCCATCGTGGGCCACATCCTGCAGATGTCGCCGCCGATCATGGCCGGCATGGTCACGATCATGATCTGCCAGCTCGTCGATTTGTACTTCGTTTCGGGGCTGGGCGATCCGGCGGTCGCAGGCGTCGCCGCGGCCGGCAATGCCGGCTTTCTCGTCAACGCGCTGATGCAGGTGCTCGGCGTCGGCACGGTGGCGCTGATGGCGCATGCCGTGGGGCGCAAGGACCGCGGCGATGCCAATTTGATCTTCAACCAGTCGGTCGTCCTGTCGGTGCTGTTCGGGCTGCTGACATTGGCCATGGGGGCGGCGCTGTCGCGCCCCTATATGCGTTCGGTTGCCGCGGACCAGGCCACGATCGAGGCGGGGACGACTTATCTGCTGTGGTTCATGCCCGCGCTCGCGCTTGAATTCGCGATGCAAGTGCTGGCATCCGCGCTGCGGGCGACCGGCATCGTGCGTCCCGCAATGTTTGTGCGGGTGCTCGCTGTCGCCATCAACATCGCGCTGGCGCCGGTGCTGATCTCGGGCTGGGGCACCGGCTATGCGCTTGGCGTTGCCGGAGCCGGGCTGGCAAGCTCGATCGCGGTGGCGGTCGGCGTCTTGATCCTGCTGGCGCATTTCCGCAGGGCCGAGCGCTATGTCGCGTTCAATCCGGCGCAGTGGCGTCCGCAGCCGCGCCATTTGAAGCGTATCCTGAATGTCGGTCTGCCGGCCGGCGGCGAGTTCGCGATGATGTTCATCTTCATGGCGGTGGTCTATTACGTGCTGAGCGATTTTGGCGCGGCGGCGCAGGCCGGGTTCGGCATCGGGCAACGGGTGCTCGGGTTGATCCATATGCCGGCGCTCGCGGTTGCGCTCGCGGCCGGGCCGATCGCCGGCCAGAATGTCGGCGCCGGCAACGGCGCGCGGGTGCGCGACACCTTCGTCAAGACGGCGCTGATCACCACCGCCGTGATGATCGCGTTCATGATCCCGGCGCAGCTGAAGCCGGAACTGCTGCTCGCCGGCTTCTCGAACGACCAGGAGACCATGGCGATCGCCTATCTGTTCCTGCGGATCATCTCGCTCAACATGGTGGCGCAGGGCCTGATCTTCACCTGTTCGAGCATGTTCCAGGGCCTCGGCAACACCAAGCCGGTGTTGCTGAGCTCGGCGACGCGCGTGTTCACCTATTCGCTGCCGGCGATCTGGCTCTCGACGAGGCCGGGCTTTCGCATGGAGTATGTCTGGTATCTGTCAATCGCGGCGACCACGCTGCAGGCGGTCTTGAGCCTGTGGCTGCTGCGCCGCGAATTCGGCAAGCGCCTCGGAGTGCCAAAGGTGAAGTCTGCGGAGCAAGCGAGCTCCGAGCCTGTCGCGCCTCTCGCCCGCGAGCCTGCGTAACGGCGGCTTGTTCCATCCTCGCGGCTCCGGCTAACTTGCCGCGGTGTGGGGATGGTGTGGCAGAAGGGCTGAATGAACGGAGTGACGAACGAGCAGAAGCCGGCGTCCTGGCTCCCGGCGATCTGGGCGGCGCGCTACCGCACGCCAGCCCGCTTCGTCGCGCTGATCGCGCTGCTGCATCTGCGCCGCCGCACGGCCCTGGTTGCCGCCGGCGCGATTGTGCTGGCGGCCGTCCTGCTCTGGACCGTCTCGCCGCACCTGCGCGCGACGATTGCGAAATTCCAGGGCGACTACGAGATGAGCGTACAGGACAACCGGACCAGCGGGATGGGTTCGCGGCTGGAATACTGGCGCAAATCCCTCGGGTTCATCGCGGACGCGCCGCTGATCGGTCACGGCACCGGGGCGATCCGTGGCCTGTTCGCAAGCGTAGCTGTCGATGCGGAGGTCAATCCGTTGCGCGGCGAGATCGTCAGCAACCCGCACAACCAGACGCTCAGCGTCGCCGTGCAGTGGGGCGTCGTCGGTGTGCTGATCCTCTACGCGCTGTGGTTTGCGCACCTTTCGATGTTTCGCGGCGACGGGCTGGCTTGCTGGATCGGTATGCTCGTCGTGGTGCAGAACATGCTGCCCTCGCTATTGAACACGCATTTGTTCGATTTCACCGCGGGCTGGATCTACGTGCTCGGTGTCGGCATTGCCGGCGGCATGGCGCTTGGCGAAAAGCGCGGCGGGTCGGCCGCGACGACTGACGAGCTCGAAGGCCCGCGTCTGCGCCAGACTCCCGGCGGCACTCCGAAGTGACGCTTGAAGGCCCGGCTGAACGCCGCCTCCGATTCGTAGCCGGTCTGGCAGGCGATCGACTTGATCGGCGTCGCCCCTGATGTCAGGGCGTGAGCGGCCAGCCGCAAGCGCCAGTGGACCAGGTATTGCATCGGCGGCTGATCGAGAAAGTGCTTGAAGCGCTCGGCCAATACGGTGCGCGAGACGCCGATCCGGCGCGCCAGGCTCTCGACCGTCCAGTCGTGGAACGGCATGGCATGCAGGTGCCGCAGGCCCGCGCCGGCGATCTGGTCGTTGATGGCGGCGAACCAGCCGATTTCGTTCGCAGGCAGCCCTTGCATGTGCTTGCGCAGGATCTCGACGAACATCAACTCGGCCAGACGATGCAGCAAACTGCGCGAGCCCGGCCGCGGCGTGCTTGCTTCCGCGGCGGTGTGGCGGATGGTGCTGGCCAGCCATTCATCGGCGGCACCTGCGGGACTGACGTGCAGCCATCTCGGCAAATGACGCAGCACGGGGTGACATAGCAGTTCGTCGCACTGAAGAAATCCGCAGATGATCCTCGTGCTGGGACCGGCGCCTCCATGCTCGAGGACGACAATGTCCGTCCACGGCGGGCGCGGGAGCAGGCTGCCGACCTGCATGGGTACGATAGGCTCGCGCCCGCGGAGGCGATGACTGTCGCCGTAGGGAAGCACAATGACGTCGCCCTCGTTCAGCCGCACCGGCGCGTGCCCGTCCAGCTCCATCGTGCAGCCGCCCGATGCGATGATGTGGAAGGGGATGATCCGCTCGGTGCGCAGCGGCAACAGCCTGGCAAGCTGGCATGCTTGCGGCGTCGTGATCGCCCAGGGCTCGCGAAACTCGGCGCGGAAAAGCACGGTGCCGGCAAGATGCATGCTGCCCAGCACCTCGGAGAGAAGGTCAACCGGCGTTTCGGGCAAGACTTGTGGGGTCCTGGTCATGTTCGGCCGATCCACAGAGACATAGGATGAAACCTCGCAAAACGATTGAAGAGGTAAGTAACTTGAATAATGAGGCACGTGATCTGGTCGTCGTCATCACGCATGGCATCGACCACGAATTGTCGTCCGTTGGCGTAACCATCGCGCTCGGTGGGATGACGGCCGGCCTGAAGGTCTCGATCTTTCTGACCAGTGCCGGTGTCGACATCGTGCGGCACGGCGCCGCCGATCTCACGCAGGTCAAGCCGCTCGATGGCCTTGCCGCCATGCTGCGCGATTTCATGAACAGGGGTGGCAAGCTCTGGGCCTGCACGCCCTGCGTCAAGAGCCGCGGTTACGCGCAAGAGGACCTGCTGGATGGCGTTGTCATTTCCGGTGCGAGCGTGATGCACGAACTGATCAAGGGCGGTGCCGCCACCCTGAGCTTCTGAGCCGGCATCAATAAGAATGTTTCCGGCTCGCCGCATCCTCCGATCGGGGGATGCGGCTCGACCGGCGGACACCCGTCAGTGGGGCGCGAGACTGTTGAAACTGTTCCAGACGAGGCCGAGGCCTGACAGGAACAACAGGCCGAGCACGACATCGCCAAAATGCTTGTCACTCAGCGCATGGTAGACGCGCGCGCCGGTCCATGCACCGATCAGCGTGCCCGGAAAGGCGATCAGCGCGAGCCAGACCACCTTGAACGCGACGAGGCCTGTTGCCGTCTGCACGATCAGCGCGGTCGCGAGCACCGTGAAATTGAACAGCTGGAAGATGCCGCGCCGCTCATGCTTGTTCCAGCCGCGGATGTTGGCCCAGAGGATCGGCAGCGGTCCCGACAGTCCGGCAAGGCCGCCAAGAATACCGCCGGCAAAGCCGATCGCGCCGTCCGCGATCCGGCCGCCGAACTTGATGGCGAGCGGCTTCTTGTTCAAGTAGAGCGCGCTCGAAAAGATCAGGATCAGGACGCCGACGCTCAGCTTGAACACCTTCGGATCGGCGGAGGCGACCATCATGGTCCCAAGCGGAACGCCGATCAGTCCTCCGATCAGGAACGGCCACACCAGCGAGAGATCGAAACTCTTCCACATCGACGGCAGCGTCGAGGTCTGCGCGACCACCGAGCAGATCAGCACCAGCGGCACCGCCAGCGATGGCGGCAGCACATAGAGCCAGATGCCGAGCGCCATCAGCGCCGTGCCGAAGCCCGCGAGGCCCGAGACGAAGCCGCCGGCCAATGCGCCGAACAGCAGCAGCGCGTAGGTGCTCGTTTCCAATAGATCGTCCTTGTCGCAATGGGCGATCCCGAACTGTTGATCGCGACTGTCCGCATAGCACGGCTGCGGCTGTGGCGGTCAATTTCAAAACCGCACGCAAGCGTGATCCTCACAGGCGGGCGTTCGCGGAAGACGGGCCTACATGATGATCGTACTTCAGGCTGGAGGGGCGTCCGACGCGATCATGCGTTTCCATTGGCTTGTCCCCTGACCAGACGATGGAGAAGGACCATGATCCGCACGAGAATCGCCGTCGCGGCTGCGCTGCTATCGGCGGCGGCGTTGATGCCGACAATGGCGCAGGCGCAGTTTTCCGAGCCTGCGGCCTATCAGGCCGCCCATCCCGACCGCGACGTGCTCAATGGCGGCCAGCTCACGCCTGCGGGGCGCGCGGCCCGTGGCGAGACGGTGGCACCGAGCGAGGCCTATGCGGCCTATCCGTCAGGCGTCGCGCCGGTCGTTCGCTCCCGCCATCGCCGTCATCACCACTGATCTAGACGATCTGCCTGGTGTCGGCGGGCCTGTGCAACGCGCCGACGAGGATGCGCAGGGCTTCCGTCAATTCCGCCCTGTTGCGCGCGGCGCCGAGCGAGACGCGCGCTGCATGCGGCGCCGTTCCGTCCACGGTGAAGGCGTCGCCCGCGACGACGGCAAGCCCATTCCGCAGCAGATGCGCCGCCACGTCGGGACGACCCTCTGGCAGCTGCAGCCACAGATGGTGGGCCGCAGGCTTGGCCAGGAACTGAAAGCCCTTCAGTGCGCGCTGCGCGAGGTGCTGGCGGCCGATCGCCTCGTGGCGTATGGCCGTGATGATGCGATCGGCAATGCCGGTCTCGATCCAATGCGTGACCATTGCGACCATCAGCGGTGCCGGCATCTGCACGGTGGCCTGCAAATAGCTGCGCATCTCCTGCTGCGCGGCGCTGTCGGGCGTCACGAGATAGGCGACCCGCAGGGCCGGCGCGATGCATTTTGACAGCGTGGTCGCGAGATAGGTCCGCTCCGGAATGAGATTGGCGATCGGCGATGCCGAGCGGTCGAGCAGTCCGTAGGCGTCGTCCTCGATCAGAATCGTATCGGCATCGCTGATGATCTTTGCGATGGCGCTGCGGCGCTCGGCGGACAGCGTCGCGGTTGTCGGATTATGCAGCGTCGGGATCAAGTAGACGGCCTTCGGGCTGTGCGTGCGGCAAGCTCGCGCTAGTGCATCCGGCAAAATGCCGCCGTCGTCCATCGCGACGCCGACCAACTTGACGCCGAGTCGCGCGGCGGCGGCCTTGATGCCCGGGAAGGTCAGCGCCTCCGTCAGCACGACGTCGCCAGGCCGGGCGAGATCAGCGAGCAGGTTGAACAGGATCGTCTGCGTGCCGGGAAAGATCACGAGCCTGTCGGCGTGCGCGTGCGGAACGCGGGTGCGCATCCAGCGCGCCGCGACCTCGCGCTCGTGCGCGCTGCCGCCGGGCGGCTGGTAGTTGAGATGCGCCGTCAGGCCCGATTGCGCGCGGATGGCTTCCATCCCGGCGATGATGCGTTCGTCGAGCTGCGCCTCCAGCGGATGCGGCGGCACGTTCATCGAGAGGTCGATCGCGACCGGATGCGGCAGGTCGACCGCGCGGCGCGCGCTGGTCTCCGACACGAACGAGCCCTGTCCGACGCGGGCCTCCAGAATTCCGCGGCGCCGCGCCTCGGTGTAGGCGCGCGTCACCGTGGTCAAATCGATGTCGAGCGCTTTTGCGAGCGCGCGCTGGGTCGGCAGTTGCTGGCCGCGCACCAGCCGGCCGGAGGCGATGTCGGCTTCCATGGCATCGACGATGCGCTGGTAGCGCGGCCCGCTCAGCTCCGAGATTGTAGGGGTCCAATCCATGCAATTTAGGTCCATATCCTTTGAATGTATGGATGCAAGATATTATTGTATGGATTACCGAAAAGGAAGAGGTGCTGTCATGGCAACCGGTTCAGTCTCGCTCTCGAAGGCGATGTGGCGCGGTTTTTTGGGCAAGTGCCCGAACTGCGGCGAAGGACATATGTTCGGCCGTTTCCTGAAGGTGGCCCATACCTGCGACCATTGCGGTGAGGAGCTGTTTCATCAGCGCGCCGATGATTTTCCGGCCTATCTCGTCATGGTCGTGGTCGGCCATCTCGTGGTGCCGGCGATCCTCGCGGTCGAGACCGCCTATGCGCCCGCAATCTGGCTGCAACTGGCGGTGTGGCTGCCGGTGACGCTGTTCGCTTCGCTCGCGCTGCTGCAACCGACCAAGGGCGCCATTGTCGGCCTGCAATGGCAGATCGGCATGCACGGCTTCGAGGCGGCCAAGCTGCGGCGCGAAGCCGGTCAGCTCGCACCGGTCTTCGTGAAGGCGGACACGAGCGCGGCTTGATAGGTAACCGTCATTCCGGGGCTCGCGAAGCGAGAGCCCGGAATCCATTCCTCCACCGTCTCCGTCGCCCGATGGATTCTCAGATGCGCAATTGCGCATCATAGCTCATGCTGCGCACGCCCCGGAATGACACCTGTGAAATGGTGAGGGGTCCGATGCGCTAGCACCGAACCCCTCGTCACTTTCGCAAGACGCGTTTTCTTCACGCGAACCGGAAAACCACTTCGCTCGAAAACGCTTTAGAATATCAGCCGGCCTGTAAGCCGGGTTCTGTAAGGCACCGTCCGCTTGCGCGCACGATACGTGACGGCCATTCCTCTGGGACCATGTTTGCACATGGCCTCGAGCAACCTACCCGGACGGCGGGCCTGACATCGCCCCGCGGCGTTATCGCTTGCGCGAACAGCCCGCTATGCCGTCCCTATTCGGTTTTGCTCCCGGTGGGGTTTACCATGCCGGCTCCGTTGCCGGAGCCGCGGTGCGCTCTTACCGCACCTTTTCACCCTTACCCTGCGAAGCCCGAAGGCGAAGCAGGGCGGTTCGTTCTCTGTGGCACTTTCCCTGGGGTTGCCCCCGCCGGACGTTATCCGGCACCGTATGTCAAGGGAGCCCGGACTTTCCTCCCCGGCGGCCTTTCGACCGTTGCCGGGGCGGCCGTCCGGCCGACTGACGGGCGCAGGCATGGGCATTTGTGACGGTTTCGTCAAGCTGAGATCGCTGCGCACGGTCTGCCCGGAATAATTTATCCTGAATATGTCGTTTGGAGGCGAACTCGTTCGACTGGATGTCGGCGACACAGCCGAACAACCGGAGTTAAGCGATGCAGTATCTGCTGATGATCTACCAGAACGAGGTCGAGTACGCGAAGAACGACGCGGCGACCAGCCAGAAGATGCTGGCTGAATATCAGGCCTTCACGCAAGGCATCGTCCAGAGCGGCAATTTCAAGGCCGGCGACCGCTTGCAGCCGACCACGACCGCGACCACCGTGCGCGTGCGCGACGGCAAGACGCTCACGACCGACGGCCCGTTCGCGGAGACGCGTGAGCAGCTCGGCGGCTATTATCTGGTCGAGGCCAAGGACCTGAACGCCGCGATCGAGATTGCCGCGCGCATTCCGAGTGCGCGCATCGGGTCGATCGAGGTGCGGCCGATCTGGGTCTACGACAAGTGACGGCCGAACCGTACATCGACGCATGAACCCGGGCGAGATCGACACCATATTCCGCGACGAGGCAGGGCGGGCGCTGGCCACGCTGATCCGCCTCGTCGGTGATTTCGATCTCGCCGAGGACGCGCTGCAGGACGCCTTTGCCGTTGCGCTGGAGCGCTGGATGGCGTGCGAACTGCCCGACAATCCGCGCGCCTGGCTGGTCAATGTCGCCAGGCACAAGGCAATCGATCGGATTCGCCGCCAGACCGTCTTCCGCGGCAAGGAGCAGCAGCTCGTGCACGAGCTCGAGCTGAACGCGCAAGCCGCCGACGAGCCGCCGGCGATGCTCGACGACGACATGCTGCGCCTGATCTTCACCTGCTGCCATCCTGCGTTTTCGCCCGAGGTTCAGGTTGCGCTGACGCTGCGCACCGTCTGCGGGCTCTCGACCGCGCAGGTCGCGCGCGCCTTTCTCGTCAGTGAGGAGGCGATGGCGCAGCGGCTCGTCCGCGCCAAGCAGAAGATCAGGCTCGCCGGTATCCCCTATGAAGTGCCCGAACGCGACGCGCTGGCGCTGCGGCTCGATGGCGTGCTCGCCGTGGTCTATCTGGTCTTCACCGAAGGCTATGTCGCAACCTCGGGCGCGGATCTGATGCGGCTCGATCTCGCGGCCGAGGCGATCCGGCTCGGCCGCTTGCTCGATCGGCTGATGCCCGGCCGTGCCGGCATCAAGGGCCTGCTGGCCCTGATGCTGCTGCACGATGCGCGACGCGCCGGGCGCGCGACGTCGGCCGGCGATATCGTGCTGCTGGAGGAACAGGACCGTACGCTCTGGGATCGCGCGCAGATCGAGGACGGCCTGCGTCTGGTCGATGATGCGCTTCGCACGCCCGGCCGGCCGCAAGCCTATGCCGTGCAGGCCGCGATCGCCGCACTGCATGCGCGCGCGCCGAGTTTTGAGGAGACCGACTGGCCGCAGATCGCCGGGCTTTACGAGGTGCTGCTGCGCATCAACCCGTCACCGGTGATCGAGCTCAATCACGCAGCGGCCGTCTCGATGGTCGACGGGCCTGCGCGCGCGCTCGATCTCGTCGATGCGATCACCGCGCGCGGCGGGCTGAATGGCTATGAGCTGTTGCCCGCGGTGCGCGCGGATCTGTTGCGGCGGCTGGGCCGGAAGCAGGACGCGCGCGAGGCGTATGTTGCGGCGACAAAGGCGACGCAGCTGGAGCCGTTGCGGCGGCTGTATGCGCGAAGGATGCGGGAGATGGAGTAGCTGCCGCCACAGACTCCGTCATTGCAAGGAGCTCGTGACCAAATTGCAAAGCAATTTTGCACTGAGCGACGAAGCAATCCAGACTATTTTCGCGGAGGCAGTCTGGACTGCTTCGCTGCGCTCGCAATGACGGACGATGTGGCTGGCACCATCACTTCGATGCGACCACCGTCGTATCCGCCGGCAAGCTCGCCAGCAACGCCTGCAATGTCGACAGCGTCGAATGATCCGCGACGCCGTCCAGCCGTGCGGGGCGGAAGTGTCGTTGAAAGGCGGTGACGACTTCCATCGTCGCGGCGTCGTACTTGCCGGTCAGCGGCAGGCCATATCCGTATCTGGCCAGTGCCTGCTGCAGGCTCAGCACCTCGTCGCTGATGGTTCCCAGCATCAGAGTCTCGCCGCGCACGACGGGGGCGGGCGTCACCCAGTGGCCGACGCCGGAATTCGCCAGCGAATGCCATGGGAATTTTTCGCCGGGGTCCTTCTTGCGCGCGGGTGCGACGTCGGAATGGCCGAGCACCCGGTGCGCCGGCACCTTGCGGCGGAGCATGATGCCGCGGCACAGCGCGATCACGGCGGCGATCTGGCGCAGCGGAAACTCCGGATAGCCCCAGTCGTGGCCGCGATTGACGATCTCGATGCCGATCGAGCAGGAGTTGATGTCGTCCTCGCCGGCCCAGGACGAGACGCCGGCGTGCCAGGCGCGCCTGGCCTCGGGCACGCATTGCACGATGCGGCCGTCCTCAAGCACGACGTAATGTGCCGACACTTCGGTGCCCGCCGTGCACAGCCGCGCCAGCGCGCCCTCGACGTCGGGCATGCCGGTGTAGTGCAGCACGATCATGTCCGCCTGCCGTCCCTTGTTGCGCTCGCCATGGTTGGGCGAGGGGATGATGTCGGAGACGATCGAGGAATCCGGTTCGAACGTTCGCATGTTCGCCGCGGCTTTGGGAACCGGGAGAACGCGTTGACGCTTCGAATCAGATCCAGACGGTGTGGACGAACCGGACGACATAGACAGCTCAAGTCGGAATCGGAGAGTGGGCCAAGCCCTTCTCTTTACTATTCCTTTACCCTCCCTTGGGTGCAATCGCGCGGCGCGGTTAACGGATGCATTTTGGGCGGGTGTGTGGATGAGGCATCACCGCCGCCTTACCTTTTCGACTTGTAACCGGCCGATCAACGCTTTCTTAACGCTAAGGGCCGTTACTGAGGGATGAAGAGCCGACCCGCGTCCGGAGGCGGCCAAAGCGTATTTTGGCTCGAAATCCCATGGCTGCCCGACAAATTCCACTGGGAACACTGGGTTTGCCGCTCGGGGCGACCGGGCCCGGACACGGTGCTGCACAGGGGCTTTGTCGTGGAACCGCCGCGACGCGGAATTATTCGAGGCGTAATGGGCTCACTCGCCCCAGATTTTGCATGGACGCTCGGCGGGCCTGGCGCATGAGCTCGGCCCCGCACATTCCCGTTCTCGGCCGCGAGGCGATCGACCATCTCGCGCCGCGCGAGAGCGGACTCTATATCGACGCCACCTTCGGCGCCGGCGGCTACAGCCGCGCCATTCTCGACGTGCCGGGAACCCGCGTGATCGCGATCGACCGCGACCGCACGGCGATCGCGGGCGGCGCCGAACTGGTCGAGGGCTCCGCGGGCCGGCTGACGCTGGTCGAGGACCGCTTCTCCAATCTCGCCGAGGTTTGCGCGGCGCAAGGCGTCGAAGCCGTCGACGGCGTGGTGATGGATGTCGGGGTGTCCTCGATGCAGCTCGACCAGGCCGGTCGCGGCTTCTCGTTCCGCCTCGATGGTCCGCTCGACATGCGGATGGGGCAGACGGGCCCCACCGCCGCGGACGTTGTTGCCCGCGCCTCCGAAGGCGATCTTGCCGATATCATCTATCTCTTCGGCGAGGAGCGGCATTCGCGCCGCATCGCCCGTGCCGTCGTGGCGGACCGGCAGGAAACGCCGTTCACGACCACGCGCGCGCTCGCCGATCTCGTCGGCCGGGTGGTGCGCTCCAAGCCAGGCGACATTCATCCGGCGACGCGGACGTTCCAGGCTCTGCGCATCTTCGTCAACGAAGAGCTCGAAGAGCTTCAGGCCGCGCTGGCTGCTGCCGAGCGTCTGCTCAGGCCGGGTGGCCGGCTCGTGGTGGTCTCGTTCCATTCGCTTGAAGACCGCATCGTCAAGAATTTCCTCGCCGAGCGTAGCAAGACCGGCGGCGGCTCCCGGCATCTGCCGGAAGTGGCGCAAACCGCGCCGAGTTTCCAGCTTCTGACTCGGCGGCCGGTGGTCGCCGGCGAACAGGAAGTCGCGCATAACCCGCGCGCGCGTTCGGCCAAGCTGCGCGCTGCCGAGCGGACCTCGGCGCCCGCGCATGACGATAGCGGGCAATCGTCCTGGCCAAAGCTCTCCGACGTGTTGAGGGGAGGCTAGCGCATGCGCTTCATCCACCTCCTCGTCATCGGCGCGCTGATCTTCGCGGCGGCCTATGTCTACCGGATCAAGATGGATTCGACGGCCCGCACCGAGAAGGTGCTGCGGCTGCATGCGGAGATCCGCGAGCAGCGCGATGCGATCGCATCGCTGCGCTCGGAATGGGCCCGGCTCGATGCGCCCCTGCGCCTGCAAGGCCTGTCGGAGCGGCATCTGCCGCTCAAGCCGGTCAATGGCACGCAATATGACACGCTGAAGAACCTGCCGGAGCGTCCGCCGCGGATGTTCAGGCCGGGCGAGCCCGACCCGATCGGGGCCATGCTCAGCACCATCGAAGCCGCGAGCGACCCTGACACCGTGACGGGCTCCGTGCCTCAGCCCGAGGACAAGCAATGAGCGCGCCGACTCCGGCCAAACAGACAGGAAAGCCGACCGAACCCTGGGGGCAGCGGCTGATCCGCAGCCTGCTCTACGGGCGCAATGTCGACCGCGCCGCGAAGGCGCGGGCGCGCGTCGGGCTTGTGATGCTGGCCTTCACCTCGGTCTACGTTCTGATCGGGGGCCGGCTCGTGATGTTCGCGATCGGCGCCGACGCCCACAGCGCGCGGCGCGCCGCGGCGCAGGAAGTGGTCGCGACCGCGCGGCCCGACATCGTCGACCGCAACGGTGCGATCCTCGCCACCGACGTCAAGGCCGCGAGCCTGTTCGGCGAGCCGCGCCGCATCATCGACAAGGACGAGGCGATCGAGCTTTTGACCGCCACCGTGCCCGATCTGGACGAGGCCGAAGTGCGCGACCGCTTGAAGACGCGCAAGGGCTTCGTCTGGCTGAAGCGCGAGATCACGCCGAAGCAGCAGCAGGACATCCACAAGCTCGGCATTCCCGGCATCGGGTTCCTGCGCGAGAACAAGCGCGTCTACCCGACCGGCAACGAGGTCGCCCACCTCATCGGTCTGGTCAACATCGACAACCAGGGCATCGCCGGGCTGGAGAAGTGGCTCGACAATCAAGGGCTCGCCGATCTCCATCGCGCCGGCTTCGCCACCGACAGGCTGCAAAAGCCGATCGAGCTCTCGGTCGACCTGCGCGTCGAGCACGCGCTGCGCGACGAGTTGCTGAAGGCCAAGGAGAAGTTCCATGCCAAGGCGGCGTCCGGCATCGTCTCCAATGTCAAGACCGGTGAGATCGTGGCGATGGTCTCGCTTCCCGATTTCGATCCCAACAATCCCAAGGAAGCGCACGATCCCGATCGGATCAACCGCCTGACCACCGGCGTCTACGAGATGGGTTCGACCTTCAAGGCGTTCACGCTCGCCATGGCGCTCGACTCCGGAAAGATCAACCTGAACTCGATGTGGGATGCACGGGGAAACCTGCACTACGGCAAGTTCACCATCCATGACAGCCATTCGCTCGGACGTTTCATCAACACCAAGGAAGTGTTCACCTATTCGTCCAATATCGGCGCCGCGCGGATCGCGCTCAGCCAGGGCGTCGAGGCGCACAAGGCCTTCCTCGGCAAGATGGGCCAGTTGACGCGGCTGCGCACCGAGCTGCCGGAGAGCGCGGCTCCGCTGGTGCCGCGACGCTGGGGCGAGCTGAACACGGTCACCATTGCGTTCGGCCAGGGCATGTCGGTAGCGCCGCTCCAGGCCGTGATGGGCATCAACGCGCTCGTGAACGGCGGCTATCTGATCCCACCGACCTTCATGAAGCGCACCGAAGCTGAAGCGGCGGCGATGGCCAAGCGCGTCGTCAAGACGGAGACCAGCGACAAGATGCGGTTCCTGATGCGGCTCAATGCCGAAATCGGGACCGCCAAGACCGCCGACGTCAAGGGCTACTATGTCGGCGGCAAGACCGGCACGTCCGAGAAGGTCATCAACGGCCGCTATGCCAAGAAGCGGGTGCTCAACTCCTTCACCGCGATCATGCCCTGCGACGATCCGAAATATCAGATCCTGATCATGCTGGACGAGCCGCAGGCGATTCCCGAAACGAAGGGGTTCATCACCTCGGGCTGGAACGCGGTGCCGACCGGCGGCAAGGTGATCGAGCGGATTGCGCCGCTTTTGGGCGTCGAGCCGCGGTTCGACCTGCCGCCTGCGGACCGCCTTATTCTTGCAGCATCCAGGACAACCCAGTAATCAACCGGGTGGGCCGTTGCCGCGGCTGAGTCGAGGCTTTTCCGAAGATTCGGCTCTCCGGCACGGCATGGCATGTCGACTGGAAGCCCATGAAGCTGCGCGACCTCATAGGTCAGAACGTTCTAGGCAATGATGCCGCAATCGAGCCCGCTGTCGCGGCGCTCGAGGTGACCGGCGTCGCGCTCGACAGCCGTGTGGTCAAGCCGGGCGATCTCTTCTTCGCGCTCGCGGGCAGCAAGACCGACGGCGCGCGCTTCATCGATGCCGCGATTGCCGCAGGCGCGGTGGCGGCGGTCGGCGACCATGGGCCGGCGACGAGCAAGGTGCCGTTCATTGAGGTCGCCAATCCGCGCCGCGCGCTGGCCCTGGCCGCAGCCAGATTCTTCCCCGCGCAGCCCGCGACCATTGCCGCGGTGACCGGCACCAGCGGCAAGACCTCGGTCGCCGCATTCACGCGCCAGATCTGGGAGCGGTTGGGGCACGCCTCCGCCAGCATCGGCACCATCGGTCTCGTCTCGCCGAAGCGCACGGTTTACGGCTCGCTGACGACGCCGGATCCGATCGCACTGCACCGGCAGCTCGACGAGATCGCGCGCGAGGGCGTGACGCATCTTGCGTTTGAGGCGTCATCGCACGGGCTCGATCAGTACCGTCTCGACGGCGTGCGTGTCTCGGCCGGCGGCTTCACCAACCTCTCGCGCGACCACATGGATTACCACCCGACCGTCGCGCATTACCTTGCGGCGAAGCTTCGTCTGTTCCGCGAGCTGGTTCAGCCCGGAGGCGCAGCGGTGATCTCGGCCGATCATGATTGCTCGGCGGAGGCGATCGAGGCGGCGACGTCGCGCGGCCTGCGCGTGATGGCGGTCGGCCGCAATGGCGATGGGGCAGGCGAAGGCATCCGCCTTGGCGGCGCCACGGTCGAAGGTTTTTCGCAAGTGCTTGCGCTCGAGCATTGCGGCAGACGACATGCGATCCGGCTGCCGCTGGTCGGCGAATTCCAGATCGAGAACGCGCTGGTGTCGGCTGGGCTCGCCATCGGCACCGGCAGCGATGCGGCCGACGTGTTCGCGAGCCTCGAACATCTCGAAGGCGCCAAGGGGCGGCTCGAGCGCGTTGGCGAACATAACGGTGCGCCGATCTTTGTCGATTATGCGCACAAGCCCGATGCGCTGGCGAAGGCGTTGCAGGCGCTGCGGCCCTATGCCAGCCGTCGGCTGGTCGTGGTGTTCGGCGCGGGTGGCGATCGCGATGCCGGCAAGCGTCCGATCATGGGCGAGATCGCGGCGGAGAACGCCGACGGAATCATCGTCACCGACGACAATCCGCGCAGCGAGAAGCCGGACGTCATTCGTGCCGAGATCCTCGCAACAGCAAAGGGCGCCCGCGAGATCGGCGACCGCGCGACCGCGATCCGCACCGCGATTGAGGAACTGGAAGACGGCGATGCGCTGCTCATCGCCGGCAAGGGCCACGAGACCGGGCAGATCGTGGGCGGCGAGGTGCTGCCTTTCAGTGATCACGAGGCGGTCGCCGCCGCATTAGCGTCGAGGGTTGCATGAGCGGGCCACTATGGACGGTTGCCGAAGTGGCGCGTGCGCTGGGCGTTGCCGGGTCATTCCCGGAGACGGGAATCGATTTCGTCACGCAGGACAGCCGCCTGGTGAAGCCGGGCAGCCTGTTCGTCGCGCTGAGCGGCACGCCGAGCGGCGGCTTCATCTCGGCCTTCGCGAGCGCCCGTGACGGCTGGGAATTCGCGGACAAGGCGGAGGCCTCCGGCGCGGTCGCGATGATCGTGCCGCATCAGATCGCGGGCATCCGGATTCCGCAGATCGTCGTCGAGGACACGCTGATCGACGGCCTCTGGGCTCTCGCGAGCGCGGCACGCGTGCGCTTCCACGGACCGGTGATCGGCCTCACCGGCAGCGCCGGCAAGACCAGCACCAAGGAATTCCTCGCGGCTTATCCGGGCGCCTATGCCAGCCCGTCGAGCTTCAACAATTTCTGGGGCGTGCCGCTGACGCTGTGCAATGCGCGGCCCGACGCCAGCCTCTGGGTCGTCGAGATGGGGATGAACCAGATCGGCGAGATCGCGCGGCTCAGCGAATTGACGCGGCCGACCGTCGCGCTCGTCGTCAACGTCCAGCCGGTGCATCTGGAAAAGCTCGGCTCGCTCGAAGCCATCCGTCGCGAGAAGGTGTCGATCGCGCTCGGCCTCCCCGAGGACGGCGTGCTGGTGCTGCCCGCCGGGCTCAAGGCGTCCGAATGGAAGGGCAAGGTGGTGCGCTTCGGCGAGCATGCCGAGGTGCATGAGGTCGCGCACGCGCCGCATGGCGAGAGCTGGCAGGTCGTGGCCATGATCGGCAAGAAGGAGATCGCCTTCAGCCTGACGCCGGGCGCGCCGCACCGGGTCCAGAATGCGCTGGCCGCGCTCGCCTCGATCCGCGCCGCGAACCTCGACGCATCGACGCTGGCGATCAAGCTCGACCGGGTCGGCATCATGACCGGCCGCGGCGTCGAACAGGCGGTCGGCGGCGTCACCGTGATCGACGACAGCTTCAACGGCAACCCGGCCAGCGTGGCGGCTGCGCTGCAGAGCCTGCAGGCGCGCAGCGTCACCGGCGGCCGCCGCATTGCGGTGCTCGGCGACATGCTGGAACTGGGCGATGACGCGCCAAGCTATCACACCGGCCTCGCCAGCCATCTCGATGGCATCGACGGCGTCTACTGCGTCGGCCCCCTGATGCGTCATCTCTACGACGTCCTGCCGGCGGGCAAGGGCCTCGGCTGGCACGACGATCCCGCGACGCTGAAGCCGGCCGAGGTGGCAAATCTGCTGAAGGCGGGCGATGTCGTGGTTGTCAAGGGCAGCAAGAAGATGTTCTGGGTCAACAAGTTTGTGCCGGGGCTGGTGGCCGCCTTGCAGACAAAGGCGTAAACTGCTTGGAAGGCGCTGTTCCCGAATCCCTCCTTGCGGCGCGAAGCCGTCCGTTTTCCAAGGGTCGCCCGACCCCATGATGAAGACCCGCGAATGCGCGTGAGGCGCGGTGACAAGGCCAAGATCAAGGCCAAGGCCGCGTGCAAAGGCGCCATAGGACCGTCTGAATGTTTTACTGGCTGATCGAGCTTTCCAATACATTTCCGGGCTTCGGTGCCGTTCGCACCTTCCTGAACGTCTTCCGCTACATCACCTTCCGCACCGGCGGCGCCGTCGTCACCGGGGCGCTGTTCGTGTTCCTGTTCGGGCCCTGGATCATCGACCATCTGCGCCTCCGCCAGGGCAAGGGGCAACCGATCCGGGCCGACGGTCCGCAATCGCATCTCGCCAAGAAAGGCACGCCCACCATGGGCGGGCTGATGATCCTGTCCGGCCTCACGGTCGGCACGGTGCTGTGGGCCAATCCGCTCAACCCCTATGTCTGGATCGTGCTGGCGGTGACGCTCGGCTTCGGCTTCGTCGGCTTCTATGACGATTATCTCAAGGTGACCAAGCAGACCACGACCGGGTTCGGCAGCAAGCTTCGCCTGCTGATCGAGGCGGCGATCGCGCTGGTGGCCTGCTATGCGCTGGTGCGGCTGAACCGCGATCCCGCCTCGACCGCGCTGACGATCCCCTTCCTGAAGGATACGGTGCTGCATTTCGGCTGGTTCTTCGTCGTGTTCGGCGCCTTCGTCATCGTCGGCGCGGGCAACGCCGTGAACCTCACCGACGGTCTCGACGGCCTCGCCATCGTGCCGGTGATGATCGCGACCGCGAGCTTTGCGATGATCGCCTATCTGGCCGGCAACGCGGTGTTCGCCGACTATCTCCAGATCAAATACGTCGCCGGCACCGGCGAGCTCGCGGTGCTCTGCGGCGCGCTATTGGGCGCCGGCCTCGGCTTCCTCTGGTTCAATGCGCCGCCGGCCTCGATCTTCATGGGCGACACCGGCTCGCTTGCGCTCGGCGGCATGCTGGGGGCGATCGCGGTCGCGGTGAAGCACGAGATCGTGCTCGCGGTGATCGGTGGCCTGTTCGTGCTGGAGGCGGTTTCCGTCATCGTGCAGGTGGTGTCGTTCAAGCTCACGGGCAAGCGCATCTTCCGCATGGCGCCGATCCATCATCATTTCGAGCAGCTTGGCTGGACCGAGCCGCAGATCGTGATCCGCTTCTGGATCATCTCGGTGATGCTGGCGCTCGCCGGCCTCTCCACCCTGAAGCTGCGTTGACGGTCACGCCATGATCCCCATCACCTCCTTCGCCGGCAAGACGGTCGCGGTGTTCGGTCTCGGCGGCTCGGGGCTCGCCTCCTGCCACGCGCTGAAGGCGGGCGGCGCCGAGGTGATCGCAGCCGACGACAATGCCGAGAACGTCGCCAAGGCCGCGCAGGCCGGTTTCATCACGGCGGATCTGCGCAACGTCTCCTGGGCGAATTTCGCAGCCCTCGTGCTCGCGCCGGGCGTGCCGCTGACCCACCCGGTGCCGCACTGGAGCGCGCTGAAGGCGCGCGAGGCCGGTGTCGAGGTGATCGGCGACATCGAGCTGTTCTGCCGCGAGCGACGCCGTCATGCGCCGGATGCGCCGTTCGTCGCCATCACCGGCACCAACGGCAAGTCGACCACGACGGCGCTGATCGCGCATCTCACCGAGGTCGCGGGTTACGACACCCAGATGGGCGGCAATATCGGCACCGCGATCCTGTCGCTGGAGCCGCCGCGGATGGGTCGTGTCCACGTCATCGAGATGTCGTCCTACCAGATCGACCTCACGCCCTCGCTCGATCCCTCCGTCGGCATTTTGCTGAACGTCAGCGAAGACCATATCGACCGTCACGGCACCATCGCCCACTACGCCGCGGTGAAGGAGCGGCTTGTCGCGGGCGTGCAGGCCGGCGGCACCGCGATCGTCGGCGTCGACGACGGCTATTGCCGCGACATCGCCGACCGGCTCGACCGCTTGGGTAAGAACGTCGTGCGCATCTCCGTGAAGAATCCTCTGGCCTCCGGCATCCATGTCGAGCACGACACCATCGTGCGCACCGCCAGCGGCGCACGGAGCGAGGTCGCCAAGCTCGGCGGCATCGGCTCGCTGCGCGGCCTGCACAATGCGCAAAACGCGGCCTGCGCCGCGGCCGCCGCGCTCGCGATGGGCATCAGTCTCGATGTGCTTCAGAACGGCCTGCGCAGCTTTCCGGGCCTGGCCCACCGCATGGAGCAGGTTGGCCGCCGCGCCAACGTGCTGTTCGTCAACGACTCCAAGGGCACCAACGCCGACGCCACCGCGCATGCGCTGTCGTCCTTCGGCGACATCTTCTGGATCGCCGGCGGCAAGCCGAAGGCGGGCGGCATCACCAGCCTCACGAGCTTCTTCCCGCGCATCCGCAAAGCCTATTTGATCGGCGAAGCCGCACAGGAGTTTTCAGGTACGCTGGGCGCGCAAGTCGCGCACGAGATCAGCCAGACGCTCGACGTTGCGGTGGAGCATGCTGCGCGCGATGCGGAAGCATCCGGTCTCACGGATGTGGTCGTGCTGCTGTCGCCCGCCTGCGCCTCCTTCGACCAGTACCGCAACTTCGAGATCCGCGGCACCAGGTTCCGCGAACTGGTGCAGGCGCTGCCGGGCGTGAAGCCGGTGGTGTAGGGCCTCTCATGCCCCGGACGCGCGTAGCGCGAGCCGGGACCCGGAACGCCGCGAGCATGGGCCCCGGCTCTGCAGCGCACCGCAAGGGCGCCGCGCTGCGTCCGGGTCACGAGAGACTCTCCACAAGTTCATCGATCTCCTTAACCCCCCGGTAACCAACCTCGGCGACCAATGGGCTGACCTCCGTCCGAAAGCGGCCGCCCATGCTCTCCCGTGAAGAACGCACCCCCTTTTCCGAGTGGTGGTGGACTGTCGACAAGCCGCTGTTCGGCGCGATCCTGGTGTTGATGCTGACCGGCGTCATCCTGTCGCTGGCGGCGAGCCCGCCGGTTGCGACCCGCATCGGGCTCGATCCCTTCCACTTCTTCAGCCGCCACGTGATGTTCCTGGCGCCGTCCTTCGTGGTGCTGCTGGGCGTCTCCTTCCTGTCACCGCGGGCGATCCGCCGCTCGGCCCTGATCATCTTCGCGGCCAGCATCATCCTGATCGTGCTGACGCTCGCGATCGGCCCTGAAGTCAAGGGATCGCGGCGCTGGATCACGCTGCTCGGCCTCAACATCCAGGCCTCCGAGATCGCAAAGCCATCGTTCGTCGTGATCGCCGCCTGGCTGTTCGCGGAATCGACCAGGCGGCCGGAGATGCCGGCGACCTCGATGGCGCTGGTGCTGCTGTTGATGCTGGTCTCGCTGCTGGTGATGGAGCCAGATTTCGGCCAGACCATGCTGATCCTGATGGTGTGGGGTTCGCTGTTCTTCATCGCGGGCATGCGCATGATCTGGGTGTTCGGGCTCGCCGGCCTCGGCGCCGCCGGTCTGTTCAGCGCCTATCTGTTCGTCCCGCACGTTGCGGGCCGCATCAAGCGCTTCATGAATCCGGCCTCCGGCGACACCTTCCAGGTCGATACGGCGATGGAGGCCTTCTACAACGGCGGCTGGTTCGGGCTCGGACCGGGCGAGGGAATTGCAAAACGCAGCCTGCCGGACAGCCACACCGATTTCGTGTTCGCGGTCGCCGCCGAAGAGTTCGGCATCATCCTGTGCCTCGCCATGCTGGCGCTGTTCGCCTTCGTCGTCCTGCGCACGCTGTCGCGCGCCTATGCCAATGAGGACATGTTCTCGCGCTTCGCCGCGTCCGGTCTTGCGATCCTGTTCGGGGTGCAGGCCGCCATCAACATGTCGGTCAACCTCCAGCTCATTCCGGCCAAGGGCATGACGCTGCCGTTCATCTCCTATGGCGGCTCCTCGATCGTGTCGCTGGCCTATGGCGTCGGCATGATGTTGGCCCTGACGCGGCTGCGCCCGCGCACCGAAGTCGAGGCCAGCGGCCACGCCGAGGCCATGCGCAGCTACGCGTAACTTTTCGTCATTGCGAGCGTAGCGAAGCAATCCAGAATTCCCTCCGCGGGGACAGTCTGGATTGCTTCGCTGCGCTCGCAATGACGGCGGAGGCCCTGTAAAAGGGCACTTATGGACACCTCCCCCTTGATTCTCCTCGCCGCGGGCGGCACCGGCGGCCATCTGTTTCCGGCCGAGGCGCTCGGCGTCGAATTGATCCGGCGCGGCTTTCGCGTCCGCCTCGTCACGGATGAGCGCGCACTGCGCTATAGCGGGCTGTTCACGAAGGACATGATCGATGTTGTCGCGAGCGAGACCGCGCGCGGTCGCAATCCGTTGCAGATCGCTTATGCCGGCCTCACGCTCGCCACCGGCACGCTGTCCGCTTACAACCTAATCAAGCGATTGAAGCCCGCGGCCGTCGTCGGCTTCGGCGGCTATCCGACACTGCCGCCGCTGGTCGCGGCAAAATTCGCTGGCGTGCCCAGCATCATCCATGACGCCAACGCCGTGCTCGGCCGCGCCAACCGGTTTCTGTCGAGACGCGTCCGCGCCATCGCGACATCGTTGCCCGGCGTGCTCGATCGCGATCCCGCACTATTAGGCAAGACGACGACGGTCGGCACGCCGATGCGCCCGGCAGTCCTCGCCGCGGCGGCGGTGCCGTATGCGGCACCCGAAGTGAATGGCCCGCTGCGCCTGCTCGTCGTCGGCGGCAGCCAGGGCGCGCGCATCATGGCCGACATCGTACCGGGCGCCATCGAACGGCTCGAGTCATCGTTGTGGAGCCGCCTCGTCCTCACCCAGCAGGTCCGCGACGAGGACATGACCCGCGTGCGCGCGGTCTACGACAAGCTCAAGATCAATGCCGAGCTCGCGCCGTTCTTCACCGATCTGCCGGCGCGGCTCGCGTCCAACCATCTGGTGGTGTCGCGCTCCGGCGCCGGCACGGTCGCCGAACTTGCCGCAATCGGCCGGCCCTCGATCCTGGTGCCGTTGCCGGGTGCGATCGACCAGGACCAGTTCGCCAATGCCGGCGTGCTGGCCAAGGTCGACGGCGCCATTCGCATTCCGCAGACCGAGTTCACCTCCGACCGTCTCGCCGCCGAGATCTCCGGTTTTGCCGCCGAGCCGGCACGCTTCGCGGCCATGGCTGCCGCGGCGAAAGGGGCAGGCCGGCTCGATGCCGCCGAGCGGCTGGCCGATCTGGTGGTCAAAGTCGCGGGAATCTGACGCGAAAAAGCCCTTGTCTTGGCCTTCCAAAGCGGGGCATCCAGTAGGAAAGGCGCGCGGCTGATTTGGCCGTGACCTTCGCCAGATGCCGCCTGCACAAGGCGGCGAGGTCAGGGAACAGAGCATGAGACTGCCGCGCGAGATCGGACCCATCCACTTCGTCGGGATCGGCGGGATCGGCATGAGCGGCATCGCCGAGGTGCTGGTCAATCTCGGCTATGCCGTGCAGGGCTCGGACGCCTCCGACAATTACAATCTCGACCGTCTGCGCAAGGCGGGCGCCAAGGTCTCGGTCGGCCACAAGGCCGAGAATGTTGACGGTGCCGAGGTCGTCGTGGTGTCCTCCGCGATCAAGCGCGACAATCCGGAACTGATGGCGGCGCGTGAACGGCGCATCCCCGTGGTGCGCCGCGCCGAGATGCTGGCCGAGCTGATGAGGCTGAAGAGCTGTGTCGCGATCGCCGGCACGCACGGCAAGACCACGACGACCACGATGGTCGCAACGCTGCTCGATGCCGGCGACCTCGATCCCACCGTCATCAACGGCGGCATCATCAACGCCTATGGCTCGAACGCTCGCCTCGGCGCCGGTGACTGGATGGTGGTCGAGGCCGACGAGAGCGATGGCACGTTCCTCAAGCTGCCGACCGATGTCGCGATCGTCACCAATGTCGACCCCGAACATCTCGACCACTTCAAGACCTTCGAGGCCGTGCAGGACGCCTTCCGCCTTTTCGTCGAGAACCTGCCGTTCTACGGCTTTGCCGTGATGTGCATCGATCATCCCGTGGTGCAGAGCCTCGTCGGCAAGATCGAGGATCGCCGCATCATCACCTACGGCGAGAATCCACAGGCCGATGTGCGGCTGGTCGATCTCACCCCGATGGGTGGCGGCTCCAAGTTCAAGGTCACGTTCCGCGATCGCAAGACCGGCGCCGTGCACGAGATTCCTGATCTGATGCTGCCGATGCCGGGCCGTCACAACGCCTCCAACGCGACGGCGGCGATCGCGGTGGCGCGCGAGCTCGGGGTCTCCGACGAGGCGATCCGCAAGGCGATCGCCGGTTTCGGCGGCGTCAAGCGCCGCTTTACCAAGACCGGCGAGTGGAACGGCGTCACCGTGATCGACGATTACGGCCATCACCCCGTCGAGATCGCGGCGGTGCTGAAGGCGGCACGCGAATCCACCAACGGCAAGATCATCGCCGTGGTGCAGCCGCATCGTTACACCCGCCTGCAATCGCTGTTCGAGGAATTCTGCACCTGCTTCAACGACGCCGATGCGGTTGTTGTCGCCGACGTCTATGCCGCCGGCGAAACGCCGATCGACGGCGTCGACCGCGATCATTTCGTCGCGGGCCTGCGCGCCCACGGCCACCGCGAGGTGGTGCCGCTGCCGGCAGCGTCGGAGCTCGCGGGTATCGTCAAGGGCATTGCGAAGTCCGGCGACCTCGTCGTGTGTCTCGGTGCAGGTAATATCACACAGTGGGCCTATGCCTTGCCGGGTGAACTGAAGGCGCTGGGGTGAGTGCTCTCATGAGAGTCTCACTGACAGCCCCACGGCACACGGCGCTCCCTCCCCCCTTGTGGGGGAGGGCGGGGGAGAGGGGTAGCCGCACACTCAGATCTCGCTTGGGGCTACCCCCCTCCCTGACGCTCCCCCACAAGGGGGGAGGGAACGGAGAGATTGCGGCTCCATCACGCGATGCGAGCGTCTCCGCATGACCTTCCCGGACATCACACCCTCGCTCAAAGCCGCGATGCCTGATCTCCGCGGCCGGCTGCTGGCGAACCAGTCGCTCGCCGAGCTGACCTGGTTTCGCGTCGGTGGCCCCGCGCAGGTGCTGTTCACGCCCGCGGACGAGGACGATCTCGCCTATTTCCTCGCACACCTTGCGCACGACATCCCCGTTCATGTCGTCGGCGTCGGCTCCAACCTGATCGTGCGCGACGGCGGCATTGCGGGCGTGGTGATCCGTCTCGCGCCGCGCGCCTTTGGCGAGGCGAGCGCGAGCGGCGAGGTCGTCACTGCGGGCGCTGCCGCGCTCGACAAGCGCGTGGCGGAAGTCGCCGCATCCGCCAATATCGGCGGGCTCGAATTCTATTTCGGCATTCCCGGCACCATCGGCGGCGCGCTGCGCATGAATGCCGGTGCCAATGGCGGCGAGACCAGGGATGTGCTGATCGAGGCGCGAGGCGTCGGGCGTGACGGCACGACGCATATCTTCTCCAACGCCGACATGAAGTTCGTCTACCGTAACAGCGGCGTCGATCCCTCGATCATCTTCACGTCCGCGCGCTTTCGTGGCGAGATCAGGGATGCCGAGACGATCCGCGCGCGCATGGCGGAGGTGCAGGCCCATCGCGAGACCGCGCAGCCGATCCGTGAAAGGACCGGCGGCTCGACCTTCAAGAATCCGCCGGGCCATTCCGCCTGGAAGCTGGTCGACGCCGCCGGCTGCCGCGGCCTGCGCGTCGGCGGCGCGCAGGTCTCCGAGATGCACTGCAATTTCCTCATCAACACGGGCGACGCCACGGCGCACGACATCGAGACGCTCGGCGAGGCCGTGCGCGAACGGGTGAAGGCAAATTCCGGAATTGAGCTACACTGGGAAATCAAGCGGATCGGGGTTTCCGCGTAAGTGTCATTCCGGGGCTCGCGAAGCGAGAGCCCGGAATCCATTGGGCCGCGGAGACGGTGGTGAAATAGATTCCGGGCTCGCGACTTCGTCGCGCCCCGGAATGACGAATGAGAGAGATTGCGGACTATGAACATGCGCATCACCATCCTCTTTGGCGGCACCAACCGCGAACGTCTGGTTTCGGTCGCCTCGGCCCAGGCTCTGCATCAGGCGCTGCCCGAGGCCGATCTGTGGTGGTGGGACGTCGAGGACAAGGTGCATGTGGTGCAGTCGAAGCAGCTGCTCGACCATGCCCGCCCCTTCGAGGACGAGTTCAAGCCGGGCACATCAGGCATTCCGCTGGCGCAGGCGCTCGACCAGGCCAGGGCCGAAGGCCGCGTGCTGGTGCTCGGCCTGCATGGTGGACGGGCGGAGAACGGCGAATTGCAGGTGATGTGCGAGACGCGCGGCGTACCCTTCACCGGCTCGGGCTCGGCCTCCTCGCATCTTGCCTTCGACAAAGTCGCGGCCAAGCGTTTCGCCGCGCTCGGCGGCGTGACCCCGCCGGCAAACGTCGCGCTGGACGAGATCGACGAGGCCTTCGCCGAATATGGCCGGCTGATCGCAAAGCCGGCACGCGACGGCTCGAGCTACGGACTGATCTTCGTCAACGCCAGGCAGGACCTCGTCGCCGTCCGCAATGCGGCCAAGCACGAAGACTATGTGATCGAGCCCTACATCGCCGGCGTCGAGGCGACCTGCGGCGTGCTGGAGCGCCCCGATGGGTCGATCATCTCGCTGCCGCCGATCGAGATTATTCCGGGCGAGGGCAGTTTCGACTACGCCGCAAAATATCTCTTGAAGTCGACCCAGGAGATCTGCCCCGGCCGTTTCGCCCCCGAGATCGCCGCCGCGCTCAAGGAGCAGGCGATGCTGGCGCATCGCGCGATGTCCTGCACCGGCTATTCCCGCTCGGACTTCATCGTCTCGGACAAGGGGCTGGTCTATCTCGAGACCAACACGTTGCCCGGGCTGACCAAGTCGTCGCTCTACCCCAAGGCGCTGAAAGCCGCGGGCATCGAATTCGTCGACTTCCTGGGCGGCCTGGTCGAACTCGCCGAGCGGGGCGTGCGGAAATAATTAGGACTGGTTAACGGCGAAATGGGCGAAATCGCCCGATTTGGAACCAAATGCCGGTAAAATGCCGGACATCGCGGCATAAATACCTCACTGGCCTCGGCAAAAAGCATCCCGCGTTAACGAACTTTACCTTTTGTTTACCAGGACATCCGAAGGTTAACGCTGGCGGCGCATATGGCGTTTTGGCTGCCGGCGCGTGAGCTGTTTCGGGTGATGTCACCTCCAGCGAACGCTTTGAACGGGAGAGGCTTCATCTGCTGAAGACCAGTACCCGGCCCGGCAAGTTCGAGACGTCATGTTCGCCAGGATCCGCGCGGTGTCGCGGGGAAACTGTTGACGAGCTCGTGCAATGGATGGAGCAGGAAGCCTCACCCGGTCGTTTTTCAGATCGCTGAGGCCCCAAGCTGACCTGAAGGCGGCCGCTATCGGAGCGGTCGTGCTTCTGCGCGAGTGGGT
The DNA here is from genome assembly GCF_042076515.1 of Bradyrhizobium sp. A5. NCBI lineage: Bacteria > Pseudomonadati > Pseudomonadota > Alphaproteobacteria > Hyphomicrobiales > Nitrobacteraceae > Bradyrhizobium > Bradyrhizobium sp. A5. The sequence continues at coordinate 1,745,999 of NZ_CP148990.1, forward strand.
GCAGGAGAAGCGTGACCGCGCTGCCGCCCAAGCCAAGAGCAGGTCCAGGACCAAATCCAGCACCAAAGCCAGGCCCGTGGTCGAGCGCGAGTCGCCGCCGCGGCTGGTCGCGCTGGTCGAACGCTATGCGCCGCGCCGGGTCGGGATCACCATGACCGTGCTGCTGCTGCTGGGAAGCTGCGGCTTCGGCATCGTCAAGGGCGGTCATCTCCAGGATTTCATCACGGCGGTCAGCGATGCCCGCAACGCGATGGCCAATTCCGCGGGCTTCCGCATCACCTCCGTCGTGATCAACGGCCGCAAGCAGCTCAGCCAGGACGAGATCCTCGCGGTCGGCGGCGTCAGCGGCCGTTCCTCGCTGCTGTTCCTCGACGCCGACGCCGTGCGCGACAAGCTCAAGGCCAATCCCTGGATCGCGGATGCGACCGTGCTGAAGCTCTATCCGGGCCGGCTGATGATCGACATCACCGAGCGTCAGGCGTTTGCGCTGTGGCAGGAGGCCGGCCGGCTCTCCGTCATCGCCGATGACGGCGCCGTGCTCGAACCCTATGTGTCGCGCCGGTTCCTGTCGCTGCCGCTCGTGGTCGGCAAGGGAGCCGACACGCAGGCGCGCGATTTCCTGGCGCTGCTGGCGCGCTATCCGCAGGTCAATTCGGTGACCAAGGCCGCCATCTTGGTCGGCGAGCGGCGCTGGAACCTGAGGCTCAAGGACGGTCTCGACATCCGCCTGCCCGAGCAGGACGTCGGCAACGCGCTCGCGATGCTGTCCAGGCTCGACAAGGAGGACAGGCTGTTCTCGCGCGACATCGTCGCCGTCGACATGCGCCTGCCGGATCGCCTGGTGGTGCAGCTGTCCGACGACGCCGCCAAGGCGCGCGAAGATATGTTCAAGGACAAGAAGAAGAAAAAGGCCGGGGACGCTGCATGACCGGTCTTGATCGCACCCAGACGCCGAAGACACGCCAGATGCCGCACAAGCGCGGCGGCCTCGTCGCCTGTCTCGACATCGGTACCAGCAAGATCGCCTGCATGATCGCGCGGCTGAAGCCGTCGGCGCCGAACGACGCGTTGCGCGGCCGCACCCATGCGGTGGAACTGATCGGCTACAGCCAGATCCAGTCGCGCGGCATGAAGGCCGGCGCGGTGGTGGATCTTGCCGAATGCGAGCAGGGGGTCCGCCAGGCCGTTGGTCTTGCTGAGAAAATGGCCAAGGTGCGGGTCGATTCCGTGCTGCTGTCGGTGTCCGGTGGCCGGCTCTCCGGCCAGTTGGTCGAAGCCGCGGCCGACATCCGCGGCGGCGCCGTGACGCCGGCCGACGTCAGCCGCGTCACCTCCACCGGCATGCGCCACGCCACCGGCGAAGGCCGCACCGTGCTGCACGCGCTGCCGGTCGGCTACACGCTCGATGGCGTCAAGGGCATCCGCGATCCCCGCGGCATGGTCGCCCACCAGTTCGGCGTCGACATGAATGTCGTCACCTGCGACGCCACCGTGGCGCGGAATCTGATGCTGGCGGTGGAACGCTGCCACATCAACGTCGAAGCCATGGCGGCGAGCCCCTATGTGGCCGGCCTGTCGGTGTTGACCGACGACGAGGCCGATCTCGGCGCCGCCGTCGTCGAGATGGGCGCGGGCACCACCACCATCGCGGTCTATGCCGGCGGCCGTTTCGTGCACGCGGCGGGGTTTGCGGTCGGCGGGCAACACATCACGATGGATCTCGCGCGCGGACTCTCGGCGACCATTGCCGATGCCGAGCGAATCAAGACGTTATATGGGACCGTCATCACCGGCGGATCGGACTCGCGTGAGCTGATGTCTGTACCGACAGCCGGTGACGAGCAGGATCTGCCGCAGATCGTCTCCCGCGCGACCATCGCCAACATCGTCAAGCACCGTGCCGAGGAAGTCTTCGAAATGGTTCGGGACAAGCTGAAGGATTCGCCCTTCGCCTCAGAGCCGAACGGCCGCGTCGTGCTCTCGGGCGGCGCCTCCCAGCTCACCGGCCTCGTCGAACTCGGCACGCAGATTCTCGGCCGGCCCGTGCGGGTCGGACGTCCGCTCGGTTTCGGCCGGCTGCCCAACGAGGCGAAGAACGCCGCGTTCGCGGTGCCGGCCGGACTCCTCGTCTACCCGCAATATGTTCACCAGGAACATGTCGAACCGCGGCATACGCGGCAGCAGGTCAGGACAGGGACCGGCGGTTATTTCGGAAAGGTCGGACGATGGCTACGCGAGGGCTTCTGATGACCGATTTCCGCAATTCCCGACTTTCATCAACTCCCGCGGCCGCCGGCCGGGGCGAACCCACGCGCGCGTGATCGAGAGGCAAACATGACCATCAGCATCAATGTTCCTGATATTCACGAACTGAAGCCCCGGATCACCGTGTTCGGCGTCGGCGGCGCCGGTGGCAACGCCGTCAACAACATGATCACGGCGGGCCTCCAGGGCGTCGACTTCGTGGTCGCCAACACCGACGCGCAGGCGCTGACGATGTCGAAGGCGCAGCGCATCGTGCAGATGGGCACGGCTGCAACGCAGGGCCTGGGCGCAGGCTCGCAGCCGGTCGTCGGCGCGGCCGCGGCCGAAGAGGTGATGGATGAGCTCCGCGACCATCTCTCCGGCGCCAACATGGTGTTCGTCACCGCGGGCATGGGCGGCGGCACCGGCACGGGTGCTGCTCCCGTCATCGCCAAGATCGCGCGCGAGATGGGCATCCTCACCGTCGGTGTCGTGACCAAGCCGTTCCATTTCGAAGGCGGTCGCCGCATGCGCACCGCGGAAGCCGGCATCAACGAACTCCACAAGGTCGTCGATACGCTCCTGATCATCCCGAACCAGAACCTGTTCCGGGTCGCCAACGAGAAGACCACCTTCGCCGACGCCTTCGCGATGGCCGACCAGGTGCTCTACTCGGGCGTTGCCTGCATCACCGACCTGATGGTCAAGGAAGGCCTGATCAACCTCGACTTCGCCGACGTGAGAGCGGTGATGAAGGAAATGGGCAAGGCGATGATGGGGACGGGAGAAGCGTCCGGCGACAAGCGCGCGCTGACCGCCGCTGAAGCTGCGATCGCCAACCCGCTGATCGACGACAGCTCGATGAAGGGCGCCAAGGGCCTCCTCATCTCCATTACCGGCGGCAAGGACCTCACGCTGTTCGAGGTCGACGAAGCCGCGACCCGCATCCGCGAGGAAGTCGACCAGGACGCCAACATCATCGTCGGCGCAACCTTCGACGAAGCGCTCGACGGCCTGATCCGCGTCTCGGTCGTTGCCACCGGCATCGAGCAGGCCGCGATCGCCCGCAACAGCCAGGCCACCAGCGCTCCGGTTGCGAACGCGGCGGCGCCGCAGGTGCAGCAGGCTCCCGCAGCTCCGGCGGTTGCCGCCGAGAGCCGTCTTGCCGACCTGACCGCGCGGCTCCGCGCCGACAACCAGCGGCTGGCCGAGCGTGCCCAGAGGCTGGAAGGTCAAATCCCCGCCGCCACGTCCGCGCCTGTCGCGCCGCGTCCGAATGTCGAGCGTGCGGCGCTCGCGGCGATCGCCGCCGCGGTTGCGGACGTTCCGCAGGCGCCCGCGCCGATGCAGACCTATGGCGACGTCACCGTGCGCCCGATTGCGCAGAAGCCGACGCTGTTCCCGGAGCCCGAGCAGGCGCCGATGGCCATGCATGAGCCGATGACGCCGGAAACCTTCATTCCGCCGCAGGCCGAGCGTGCGCCGATGCGTACGCCGCGGATGCCGCGGATCGAGGAACTGCCGATGCCGGCCCAGGCCGAGCTTCGTCAGGCCCGCGGCGAGGTTGAAGAAGAGACCCCGCAGAAGAGCCGCCTGTCGCTGCTCCAGCGCCTCGCCAATGTCGGCCTCGGCCGCCGCGACGAGGAGAGCGAGGCGCCGATCGCCGCCCGCACCGCCGGTCCCGCGATGCCGCCGCTGCCCGATCGCCGGCCGCAGAAGAGCGTGGCGCAGCAAATCGCGGCCACCGAGCCGGTATCAGAGTATGCTCGCCGGCCCGCGCCGCAGGGCCTGGACATGCATGGCCGCCCGGCGCCTGTTGCGCCGGCGCCACAGGGCGACGACCATCTTGATATCCCGGCCTTCCTGCGGCGTCAGGCGACCTGAGGATTGTTACAATAAGGCAGACAAAAAAAGGTCCCGGCGGGAAGCTTGCCGGGACCTTTCCTTTTTGTCATCTTCACAACCGGGCTGCGCGCTCAAGCAACTGATTTTAAATCATTAATTACTTGTTCGGTGGTTCACTAAAGCTGCTGATAACGGTCTCAAAACTCGGCGCAATTTGGTTAAGCCTTGGCGCGAATACGGCAGGTTTGGGGTAACAATCAGTAAAAAAGCGTGAGTTGGCGCTGTTTGAGGCAGTGATTATGGTTTGCCGTGACTTGGGGATACGGAGATTCGGACGGTCGATCTCGATCGATCAGCCGGCTCTAGTATAAGTCGCAGTGGGTCGTAGTGGGGCGGGTTCCTGATGAAATTTAGCCGGCAAACAACGCTTCGTGCGCAAGCCACCGTGGCCGGCGTCGGCGTTCATTCCGGTCTTCCCGTCACCCTCACGCTGGGACCTGCACCTGTCGACGCAGGTTTTATTTTTGTCCGCACGGGCCTTGAGGGAAGTGACCGCGAAGTCCAGGCGACCGCCGATCAGGTGATCGCGACCGATTTTGCCACCGTCCTCGGTGATCGCAGCGGTCCGCTGGTGTCCACCGCCGAGCATGTGCTCGCTGCGCTGCGTGGCATGGGCGTCGACAACGCCACCATCGAGATCGACGGTCCGGAAGTGCCGATCATGGACGGCAGCGCCGCGGCCTTTGTCGCGGCGATCGACCAGGCCGGCATCGTCAACCAGCCGGCGCAGCGCCGTTTCATTCAGGTTTTGAAGCCGGTCTCGGTCAAGATCGGCGACTCCTTCGGCGAGATCCGGCCTTATGCCAATGGGTTCCGCGCCGAGGTCGAGATCGACTTCACCAATCCCGTCATCGGCCAGCAGAGCTACGATATCGATCTGAGCCCGGAACGCTTCCGCCGCGAAGTCGGCCGCGCCCGGACTTTTGGCCTGATGTGCGACGTCGCGCGGCTGTGGAGCGCGGGTTACGCCCTCGGAGCCTCCTTCGACAACACCGTCGTGTTCGACGACGAGCGGCTGCTCAACACCGAAGGTCTGCGCTACGCCGACGAATGCGTTCGCCACAAGGTGCTGGACGTGATCGGCGACCTCGCGCTGGCCGGCCTGCCGCTACTTGGCGCCTACCGCTCGCGCCGTGGCGGCCACAAGCTCAACCATGCTGTGCTGACCGCGCTGCTCGCCGATCGTACCGCCTGGCGGGTGGTCGAGGGCGAGGCAGCCCGCCGCACCACGCGTCCCGTGGCCGAGACCGGTCGCAGCATCGTCGGCGGCCGGATCGCCGCGGCCTACGGCCCGGACGTGTCCTGACAGCTCTGCTGTCCCGGCATCCGCTGTCCCGGCACGGCTGCGGAATTACCCCGGGAAACTCCTGGTAACGATGATCGGCTAGGATTGCGGCGCGTTCGCCTTAATCCGGGCGAAATGCCTGCCTATCCGGTTGGTTAGAGATCGTTTTTCGGTTACAGCGGCGTGGTCGCATGGCAGGCACCACGGTCACATTTCGCGCCCATGACGGGGTCATGGGCAGGCGGGCACCGCACCACAGGGCGTCAGGGCTTAAACTCATGTCGGCACAGCGTATGACGCGCGGATATCTCTCGGTCTCCTCGCGAGCCCGTGGGCTGCTTCAGGCCGCCATCTTTGTCGTGCTCGCGCTGCCGCTGGCCGGCTGCGGCACCGGCTCGCTCTGGGACAAGTTCACTGCCAAGGACGACACCTTCGTCGAGGAGCCCGCCGACAAGATCTACAATGAGGGCCTGTACCTCATGAACGAGAAGAAGGACATGAAGGCGGCGAACAAGAAGTTCGAAGAGGTCGACCGCCAGCATCCTTATTCCGACTGGGCCCGCAAATCGCTGCTGATGTCGGCCTATGCGTCCTACCAGGGCGGCGATTATGACGGCTGCATCGGCGCCGCCACCCGCTACGTCACGCTGCATCCCGGGAGCCCGGACGCGGCCTATGCGCAATACCTGATCGCCGCCTCGCATTACGACCAGATCCCGGACATCAGCCGCGACCAGGCCCGCACCGAGAAAGCGATCGCCGCGCTTGAAGAGGTGGTGCGCAAATATCCGACGTCCGAATATGCGACCTCGGCCAAGGCCAAGATCGAAGGCGCGCGCGACCAGCTCGCCGGCAAGGAAATGAACGTCGGCCGCTACTACATGCAGAAGCGCGACTACACGGCGGCGATCAACCGCTACAAGGCCGTCGTGACACAGTACCAGACCACCCGCCACGTCGAGGAAGCGCTGTTCCGGCTGACCGAGGCCTATATGGCGATCGGCATCGTCGGCGAGGCGCAGACAGCGGCCGCCGTGCTTGGGCACAATTTTCCTGACAGCCGCTGGTACAAGGACGCCTATAATCTTGTAAAATCCGGCGGTCTCGAACCGAGCGAGAATCAGGGGTCCTGGATAAGCCGGACCTTCAAGAAGATTGGTCTCGGCTAGGAAATTTGATTCCATGCTGGCGCGTCTGTCGATCCGTGACATCGTCCTGATCGAACGGCTCGATATCGAATTCGCCACCGGACTTGCGGTTTTGACCGGCGAGACCGGTGCGGGCAAATCCATCCTGCTCGATGCCTTTGCGCTGGCGCTCGGCGGCCGCGGCGACGCCGGCCTCGTGCGCCACGGCGCGGAGCAGGGGCAGGTCACTGCCGTGTTCGATATCCCCAAGAATCACCCCGCGACGAAGATTCTGGCCGAGAACGGCCTGGATGACACCGGTGAGATGATTCTCCGCCGGGTGCAGCTCGCCGACGGCCGCACCCGCGCCTTCATCAACGACCAGTCGATCAGCGTGCAGACGCTGAAGGCGGTCGGCACCGCCCTGGTCGAGATCCACGGCCAGCATGACGAGCGCGCGCTGGTCGATGCCGCCACCCACCGCCGCCTGCTCGATGCCTTCGCCGGGCTCGAAAAGGATGTCGCGGCCGTCGAATCGCTCTGGGATGCGCGCCGCACCGCCAACACCGCGCTGGAGGAGCATCGCGCCGGCATGGAGCGCGCCGCCCGCGAGGCGGACTATCTGCGCCACGCCTCCGACGAGCTGAAGCAGCTCGCGCCCAAGGATGGCGAGGAAACCTCGCTGGCGTCCCGCCGAACCACCATGATGCAGGGCGAGAAGATCGCCTCCGATCTGCGCGAGGCGCAGGAGGTCGTCGGCGGCCACAACTCGCCGGTTGCGGCCCTCGCGGCCGCCGTACGCCGGCTGGAGCGCCGCGGTGTCAACTCGCCCGCGCTGGTCGAGCCCGCAGTGAAGGCGATCGACATCGCGATCAACGCATTGGAGGAAGCCGACCAGCATCTCCAGGCCGCGCTCGCCGCGACCGATTTCGATCCTTCCGAGCTCGAGCGCATCGAGGAGCGGCTGTTCGCGCTGCGCGCGGCCTCGCGCAAATATTCAACGCCGGTCGACGGGCTCGCCGCGCTTGCCGCCAAATACGCAGCCGATGTCGTGCTGATCGACGCCGGCGCCTCGCGCTTGAAGAAGCTGGAGCAGGCCGCGATCGAGGCAGATAGCCGTTACGCGGCTGCCGCCAGGAAGCTGTCAATGGCGCGGCAGAAGTCGGCCGAGAAGCTCAACAAGGCCGTCAACGCCGAACTCGCGCCGCTCAAGCTCGAACGCGCCAAGTTCATGACCCAGGTTGCGACCGACGAGGCGGCGCCGGGCCCGCAGGGTTTCGACCGCGTCGAGTTCTGGGTGCAGACCAATCCGGGCACCAAGCCGGGTCCGATGATGAAGGTCGCCTCCGGCGGCGAACTCTCGCGCTTCCTGCTGGCGCTCAAGGTCGTGTTGTCCGACCGCGGCTCGGCGCCGACGCTCGTCTTCGACGAAATCGACACCGGCGTCGGCGGCGCGGTCGCGGATGCCATCGGCGCACGGCTGGCGCGGCTTGCCGGCAAGGTGCAGGTGATGGCCGTCACCCATGCCCCGCAGGTTGCCGCCCGTGCCGACCAGCACCTGCTGATCTCGAAGGACGCCCTGGACAAGGGCAAGCGCGTCGCCACCCGCGTCAACACACTGGCCGCCGACCACCGCCGCGAAGAGATCGCCCGCATGCTCGCCGGCGCCGAAATCACCGCCGAGGCGAGGGCAGCCGCGGACCGGTTGCTCAAGGCGGCGAGCTAGATTTCGTGTCCCGGACGCGCAAGCGCGCCGGGACCCAGACTTTTCGCCCAATGGGCCCCGGCTCTGCAGCGCACCGCTCCGCGTTGCGCTGCGTCCGGGGCACGAGATTTCCATACGTCTTTACCCTCCCGCCCGCTCCGTCGTATCCAAGCACCATGGCAAGAGCAGCAAAATCCAAACCGCTCCGTGATGTCGCCGACCTCACCAAGGCGCAAGCCAAGGTCGAGCATATGCGGTTGGCGCTCGAGATCGAGGGCCACAACGAACGCTATTATCAGGAGGACGCGCCCACCGTCACCGACGCGGAATACGATGCGTTGCGCCAGCGCTTCAACGCGATCGAAAAGCGCTTTCCGGAATTCGTCAGCGCGGAATCACCCTCGCAGAAGGTCGGCGCGGCGCCGTCGGGGCGTTTCAGGAAGGTGCGGCATTCCGTTCCCATGCTGTCGCTCGACAATGCCTTTGCCGAGGAGGACGTGCGCGACTTCGTCGGGCGCATCGTGCGCTTCCTGAAGCTCGACGACGACAAGATCGATTTCTCCGCGGAGCCGAAGATCGACGGCCTCTCGATGTCGCTGCGCTACGAGGGCGGCGAGCTCGTCACCGCGGCGACGCGCGGCGACGGTTCGGAGGGCGAGGACGTCACCGCCAACATTCGCACGCTCGAGGATGTGCCGCAGAAGCTGAAGGGACGCAACGTCCCCGATGTCTGCGAGGTGCGCGGCGAGGTCTACATGACCAAGAAGGCGTTCCTCGCACTGAACGAGCGGCAAAAGGCGGCCGGCGACACCATCTTCGCCAATCCGCGGAATTCGGCCGCGGGCTCCTTGCGGCAGAAAGATCCGACCATCACCGCCTCGCGCCCGCTCGGCTTCTTCGCCTACGCCTGGGGCGAGATGAGCGTGATGCCCGAGGAAACCCAGAGCGGCATGATCCACTGGTTCGAGCGCTGCGGCTTCAGGACCAATCCGCTGACGAAGCTGTGCCACTCGGTCGAGGAGCTGATCGCGTTCCATCAGAGCATCGAGGAAGAGCGCGCCGAGCTCGACTACGACATCGACGGCGTCGTCTACAAGGTCGACCGCATCGACTGGCAGGAGCGGCTCGGCTTCGTCTCGCGCACGCCGCGCTGGGCGATCGCGCACAAATTCCCGGCCGAGCGCGCCATGACGGTGCTGCGCGACATCGAGATCCAGGTCGGCCGCACCGGCTCGTTCACGCCGGTCGGCAAGCTCGAGCCGATCGGCGTCGGCGGCGTGATCGTGCAGAACGTCACGCTGCACAACGAGGACTACATCAAGGGCGTCGGCAACAAGGGCGAGGTGTTACGCGAGGGCCGCGACATCCGGATCGGCGACACCGTCGTGATCCAGCGCGCCGGCGACGTCATTCCGCAAATCGTCGACGTCGTCCTCGACAAGCGGCCGAAGAGCGCCAGGGAATATCACTTCCCGAAGAAGTGCCCGTGCCCGCTGCACACCGACGTCGTGCGCGGGGAGACGGCCGCCGGCGAGGAAGAATCCCGCGCCCGCTGTACCGGCGAGTTCGCCTGCCCCTATCAGAAGATCGAGCATCTCAAGCTGTTCGTGTCGCGGCGCGCCTTCGACATCGACGGTCTCGGCGAGAAGCAGCTGCAGTATTTCTTCGACGAAGGATGGGTCAAGGAGCCCGCCGACATCTTCACGCTGGAGAAGCGCAATTCGAAGCTCAAGCTCGAGGAGATCGAGGGCTACGGCGAAACCTCGGTGCGCAACCTGTTCGGCGCCATCGAGAGCCGCCGCAGGATCGCGCTGGAGCGCTTCATCTACGCGCTCGGCATGCGCCATGTCGGCGAGACCACGGCGCTGGCGCTGGCGCGTGGCTACGGCTCCTGGAATGCCTTCCACGACGCCTGCCTCAAGGTCGCCAAGGGCGACGAGGAGGCGATGGCGGAGATGGACGCGCTCGACCAGATCGGCGACACCGTGATCAAGAGCATCGCGGACTATTTCGGCGAGAGCCACAACCGCGGCATCGTCGAGCGGCTGACTGGGGAGGTCGAGATCGTCGACGCCGAGAAGCCGAAGAGCAACTCGGCCGTCGCCGGCAAGACCGTGGTATTCACGGGCTCGCTGGAAAAGATGACGCGCGACGAGGCCAAGGCGACCGCGGAGCGGCTCGGCGCGAAGGTCTCGGGCTCGGTGTCGAAGAAGACCGATCTCGTCGTCGCAGGACCTGGTGCAGGTTCGAAGCTCGCTGAGGCCAACAAGCACGGCGTCAAGGTGTTGACCGAGGACGAGTGGCTGACGCTGATCGGGGAGTGAGGGCTACGAACTGATACGTCTGGCTCTGTCATTCCCCGCGAAGGCGGGGAATCCAGTATTCCAGAGACAGTGCGAAGATACGGAGAAGCCGCGGCGTACTGGATCCCCCGCCCCAGTGCGCAAGTGCGCATAAGGCGGGGGATGACACCGAGGGTGTGGCGACGGCCGGCGTGCCCCCTACATCATCCCGCCCTCTTCCTCTTCCGCCTGTTCGATCAGTTCCTCGCTTACCACGACCTCCCGCCGCGGCACGACGAAGATCATCATGCAGGCGCAGAGTAGCGAGATCGCCAGCACGGCGGACGTGAGCGGCAGCGTGGTGGCGGAGTGGCCGCCGAGATAGGCGCCGAATTGCGACATCAGCGCGCCGATGCCCTGCTGGAGAAAGCCCATCGCGCCTGACGCGGTGCCGGCGGCTTCGGGGCGGATGCTGATGGCGCCGGCGGCGGAGTTCGCCATCACGAAGGCATTGCCGGCCATCACGATCATCTGCGTGCCGAACAGCCAGGCCGGCGCCTCGTTCCACCCCGTAAAGCTCCAGAGCAGGTTCAACAGGCTGCCGCAGAGCTGCAGGCCGAGCCCGAGCCAGATCAGCTTCTCGAGCGAGTGCCGCGGCGCAAAGCGCACGCAGAGCAGATTGCCGACGAGGTAGGCGAAACCTGTCGTCGCGAACCAGGCGCCGTATTCGGCGCTGGTCCGCCCCATCTGCGTCACCACGATGTAGGGACCGCCGCCGGCAAAGGTGAAGATGATTTGCGAGGCCAGCACCTGGCACATCACATAGCCGACGAAGGCGCGGTTGCGGATCAGCATGCCGACGTCGCCGCGAAAGCCGCTGCCGGCCGCGCGGGTGCGGCGCGTCTCCGGCAGCGCGACCGCGATGCCGATGGCGACGATGATCGCGGCGATGGTGATGGCGTAGAAGATCGCGCGCCAGCCGAATGCGGTCTCGATCAGGCCGCCGGTGAGCGGGGAGACCATCTGCCCGATCATCAGCGCGGCGACCACGAGGCTGATCATCGAGGCGACGCGGTCGCGCTCGTAGATGTCGCGGATGATCGCGCGGCTCACCACCATGCCGGCGGCGCCGCCCAGTGCCTGAAAGAAGCGGGCGGCGATCAGTTGCGGCAGAGTTTGCGCGAAGATGCAGCCGACGCTGGCTGCCACCATCAGTGCGAGGCCGCCCAGCAGCACCGGGCGCCGCCCGAACCTGTCCGACAGAGGCCCCATGATCAGCTGCGAGAGCGCGATGCCGACCATGTAGAGCGACACGGTCATCTGCGCGATCGAGATGTCGCTGCCGAAATTCGTCGCCAGCACCGGCAGCGCCGGAACCAGCATGTAGAGCGAGATCGGCGCGATGCCGGTCATGACGACCAGCAGCAGCAACACCACGCGCGAGGTCGCGATGTTTTTCGCCGTTTCCGGCGGTTTGCTGATCATGCCGTGCATGCGTATCCGTTCGTCAAAATCCGAATCGGACTGTAGCCTGCTCGGGCAAGACGGATATCGGCGTTTCGGAATGCGGCTATACGGATTCCGGGACGGTTATAATTGTAGCGTGATGGCGACCGATTGGGCGTGTCGCGCCGCATGACAGCTGTGGTGGTCATGCAGCCTTGCGCTAACCGCGTAGCACTATGCAGGCACCGTCGAGGCCTTCAGCTCCGCCGTGGCCTGATCGAGCCAGGCCCTGGTCTCGTCGTCCAGCGCCGGCCGCACCTCCGCCCGCACGCGGGCGTGGTAGGCGTTCAGCCAGTCGAGTTCGTCCTTGCCCAGCATCGCGACATCGATCAGCCGGCGGTCAATCGGCGCCAGCGTCAGCGTCTCGAACGCGTTCATCGGCTTCTCGGCGCCCTTGATCTCGGCTTCAACCACCAGCTCGAGGTTCTCGATGCGGATGCCGAAACCATCGGTCTTGTAATAGCCGGGCTCGTTGGAGAGGATCATGCCGCGCTTCAGCGGCGTGGTGCCGAGCTTCGAGATCCGCGCCGGCCCCTCGTGCACCGAGAGATAGCTGCCGACGCCGTGGCCGGTGCCGTGCTCGAAATCGACGCCGGCGGCCCACAGATATTGTCGCGCCAGCGTGTCGAGCTGCGCGCCGGTGGTGCCGTCGGGGAAGATTGCGCGCGCGATCGCGATATGGCCGCGCAGCACGCGGGTGAAACGGTCGCGCATCTCGGCCGTGGGTTCGCCCACGGCCATGGTGCGGGTGACGTCGGTGGTTCCGTCTTCATACTGCGCGCCGGAATCGATCAACAGCAAATCGCCGGGCACGATCCGCCGGTTGCTTTTGCGGGTGACGCGGTAGTGCACGATGGCGCCATTCGGGCCGGTGCCGGAGATGGTCGGGAACGACACGTCCTTCAGTGCGCCGGTGTCGCGGCGGAATGTCTCCAGCGCCTCGACCGCGTCGATCTCGGTGAGCTTGCCGCTTGCCGCCTCTTTGTCGATGAAGGCGAGGAAACGCGCCAGCGCGATCGCGTCGCGCCGGTGCGCCGTCTGCGTGCCCTTGATCTCGGTCGCGTTCTTCACGGCCTTGAGCAGCGCAATCGGATCGCTGCCGCGTACCGGCTTGCCGCCGGCGCCCGCGATCAGCCGGCTGAGTGCGTCGGCCGCGGTGGCATTGTCGAGCGCGATCGCCGCGCCGCTCTTGGCCAGCGCCATCAGCGTCGGCGCCATCGCATCAGGCTCGCGCACGTCGGCGGATTGTTCGAGGTGATCGCGCGTCAGGTTCGAAAGCTTGCGGTGGTCGATGAAGATGGTGGGACGGCCGTCCTTGGGCACCAGCGCGTAGGACAGCGGCAGCGGCGTGTGCGCGACGTCGGCGCCGCGGATGTTGAAGGTCCAGGCCACGGCATGGCTATCGGACAGCACCAGCGCATCGACACCGAGCCTGGCGATTTCGCCTCTGATCTGCGTGAGTTTCTCGGCCTCGGCGAGGCCGGCATTTTGCAGGCTATGCACGGCGACGGGGGCGAGCGGCGGCTGCGGCCGGTCCTGCCAGATCGCGTCGACCGGATTGCTGTCGACCGCGACCAGTTCGGCGCCGGCCTTGGCGCAGGCGGTGGACAGGCGCTCGGCTGCCGCAAAAGTGTGCAGCCATGGATCAAATCCGAGGCGGTCGCCGGCCTTCAGGTGCGCCGTGACCCAGCTTTCCGGCGGCGGATCGATCAGCGATTCTACCGCCCAGGCCCTTGCATCCACCTGCTTGGCGGCCTGAATCGTATAGCGGCCGTCGACGAAGACCGCGGCTTCATGGATCAGCACCACCGCCAATCCCGCCGAGCCCGTAAAACCCGTCAGCCAGGCCAGCCGCTCTTCCGAGGGCGGCACATATTCGTTCTGCTGCTGGTCGGCGCGCGGAATGACGAAGCCGGTCAGCTTGCGGCGGGCGAGTTCTTCGCGGAGCGCGGCCAGGCGCGCCGTCAGCGCGACGCCGGCCTCGGGCTCCTCGAAAGTCTGGAAGTGCGCTTCGAACATGATGGGCTCAGTCTAGGATCATGGGGATCAGTCCGCAATGTAGACGCAATTGAGGTCGTATGTGGCACGGACTGTGCTTGAAAAAGTTCCATTCGAATTGAGTGGAGTACAGGATGCAGCAGTTGCGCTTCGTCCGGATAACAGGGAAATTCGAGCAAGTGGTTCATCTCAACGGCGAGGGGACACACGATGCCAGCGTTCACGTTTGAGAAGATTTCGCCGCCGGTCCGCCGCGCACCGGCCGCCACGACACCGAAGAAGCCGCGCGGCCTCATCAGCCAGGTGATCGACCGTTTCGCCGAGCGCCGCGCCAGGCGCGCGTTGCAAGGCGAGCGCGTGGCGCAACGGGATGAGAAGCCTGCGGAGTAGCGCAGCAGTGACGTTTCGTAGGGTGGGCAAAGGCGCAATGCGCCGTGCCCACCATCTTTGGTAATTGGCGGTCGGTTTGGTGGGCACGCTTCTCTTTGCCCACCCTACGGCGCCTTGCTTACCCCACCTTCCTCAGCAACAGACTGCTCCATCCCTCGATCCGCAGGTGCCGCAGTGGCACGAGGCCGCGCGCGCGGTAGGCGGCGATCACGGCGGGGGCCTGGTGGGTCAGCAGGCCGGAGAGGATGACGCGGGCGCCGGGGGCGAGGTGCCGCGCCATCGGACCTGCCAATTGCCGTAACGGATTGGCAAGGATGTTGGCCAGCACCAGGTCGAACGGGCCGCATCTGGCAAAATCCGGCGCGGCGAAGCCGGTGGCGCGGATCACCCGGACCAGATGGCCGGCTTCGTTCAGCACCGCGTTCTCGGCCGCCACCCGGACCGAAGGCGGGTCGATGTCGGAGGCGAGCACTGCGCGATGCAGCGCCTTCGCCGCCGCTATTCCCAGCACGCCTGTCCCGGTGCCGAGGTCGAGCACGCGTGCCGGCCGGGCGCTTTTCAGGACATGGTCAAGCAACAGTAAACAGCCGCGGGTGGTGCCGTGGTGGCCGGTGCCGAAGGCGAGCGCCGCTTCGATCTCGATGGCGAGCTTGTTCGGCGCCACGCGGTCGCGGTCGTGGCTGCCGTGCACGACGAAGCGCCCCGCCGGCACCGGGACGAGATCTTCGAGGCTCGCCTTGACCCAGTCCTTGGCCTCGACGGTGTCGAACAGAAGCGTCTCGGCGATGTCGTTTCCTGCCGAAGTTGCAATGAGTTCGCGCAGCAACGCCTGATCCGGCGCGTCGGCGAAATGCAGCGTGACGTCCCATCGTCCGTCCGGCTGTTCGAACGCGGCAACCGCCGCGTCGCCCTCGAAAAAGACTTCGGTGAGCACGTCGACGACGCGCTTGGCCGCGGCCTCGGTGCCGATTGAAAAGCTGGCGCGATGAGTGGGCGAAGGCTGCATTCAGAATTCCGTTGATCTCAATTTTTGGAACTTTTGTGTCCAAATTTCCGCATAACTTGTGGTTCCCGGGTTAACCTGACCGTAGGTTGTACTCCCGTAGATTTTCGGCTGTTGGATCCAGCCAAAACGGCTTGAAAATTGAAATGGAGGCGAGTCTTGAAGAGCATGGTTCAGAAGTTCTGGTCGGACGAGTCCGGCGCAACCGCGATCGAATACGGCCTGATCGCAGCCGGCATCGCGCTGGCGATCATCACCGTGGTGAACAGCCTGGGCACCACCATGAACGAGAAGTTCGGTTCGATCAGCACCAAGTTGGGCAACTGATCCCGGTTTCCTGATCCCAGCAGGAAGCATTTCTTCATAGCAGCTATTTTGGCGCGCGCCCGCAAAGGAAAGCGATTTCCTTGCGGGCGAAGTCGCATCTGGGGCTCCATAGGTTCTCACCGCTTTCCCACCGCTAATTCACAGGGTTGTCCGCAGGGATCTACCAGCCTTCTCCACAGCCTTTTGGGCGGGCTGTGAAGGATCCTCGTGAGCCTTTTCTCCATGTTATTGACAGGCTTCTCCACAGCCTGTCCACGCCGTTATCCACGGCTTCCGAACAGCGAGCGGTGATCCTTCAAGATCGCCTGCGCGGCGTTGTGGCCGGGAGCGCCGGTGACGCCGCCGCCGGGGTGGGCACCGGAGCCGCAATGGTACAGGCCCTTCAGGGGCCCGCGATAATCGGCATGGCCCAGCATCGGCCGCGCCGAGAACAACTGGTTCAGCGACAGCGCGCCGTGGAAGATGTCGCCACCCAACAGCCCGAACTGCCGTTCGAGATCGAGCGGCGAGAGAATCTGGCGGCCAAGCACGCTGCCGGCAAAGCCCGGCGCGTATTTGTCCACCGTCGCGATCATGAGATCGGCGACCTCGTCGCGATGATCGTCCCAGGACTTTCCGTCCGGCAGCTCCGGCGCGACGTGCTGGCAGAACAGGCTCGCGACATGCTTGCCTTCGGGCGCCAGCGTATCGTCGAGCGTCGAGGGGATCAGCATCTCGACGACCGGCTCCCGGCTCCAGCCTCGCGCCCGCGCGTCGAGATAGGCGCGGTCCATGTAGCCGAGATCAGGAGCCAGGATGATGCCGGAGGAGAGATGATCGCCGTCGCCCGATAGCGCCGTGAAGGAGGGCAGGCGGTCCAGCGCCACGTTCATGCGGAAGGTGCCGGAGCCGTTCTTCCAATTGCGGATGCGGGCGAAGAAGTCGGCGGGCAGCGCGTCGGCCGCGATCAGCCGCGTATAGAGCAGCTTCGGATTGACGTTGGCCGCGACATATTTCGCGCGGATCGTCTCGCCGTTCTCCAGCACGACGCCCACGGCGCGGTCGCGCTCGACGATCACCTCGCGCACGCCGGCACCAGTGTCGATCACGACGCCCCGCTCGCCTGCAGCGCGCGCCATCGCCTGTGTGATCGCACCCATGCCGCCGATGGCGTGGCCCCAGACGCCCTTCTTGCCGTTCACCTCGCCGAAGGCGTGATGCAGCATCACATACGCCGAGCCGGCGGCGTAGGGGCTGGCGTAGTTGCCGACGATGGCATCGAAGCCGAACAGCGCCTTGACCAGATCGTGCTCGAAACGCTCGTCCAGCATCTCGCCGGCCGAGCGGGTGAAGAGGTCGAGCAGGCTGCGGCTCTGCTCCAGCGTCAGGGCGCGCAGGATGTTGGCCGTCTTCCAGGCGTTGACGCCTTCGCGGATCGCGGCCGTGCCGAAGCCGTCGACGAGGTTTGGCGGCGCGCGCAGCACGAACTGCCGCAGCACGTCGGCGATGTCTTCCAGCTCGCGTGAGAAGCCGTCGAGCGCAGCGGCGTCATGCGCGCTCAGCCGTGCGACGGACTCTTTGGTCCGTCCCTCGCCGGTGAGGAGATAGCTGCCGTCTGGGGCGGGCAGGAAATTCTGCGCGCGCCGCTCGACGATTCGCAGGCCCTGCTCGGCCAGCCTGAGGTCGCGGATCACCTGCGGATTGAGCAGGCTCACGGTGTAGGCTGCCACCGAGTTGCGGAAGCCCGGATGAAACTCCTCTGTCACGGCCGCCCCGCCGACCACCTTGCGGCGCTCGACCACGCGCACGCGCAGGCCTGCCATGGCGAGATAGGCCGCGCAGGTGAGGCCGTTGTGGCCGGCACCGATGATGATGACGTCGGTTTCGCTCATGATCTCCCTGGCGTCATTCCGGGGCGATGCGAAGCATCGAACCCGGAACCTCGAGCTTCCCCGGTGCGCAATTGCGCACCTGTGGTCTGGTCCTTCGGACCATCCCGGAATGACATCTCTATATCAAGCAATCGCCGCTGCAACATCACGAGACCCTTTATTGCCCGTTCAGGCGCCTTGTGCTCCATTGCGCGCGTCCGGCGCCCGCCGGGGAATTGCTTGCCGGAGCTTCCATGGATTCGATCGTGCAACCCGCCGCCACGGAGCAGCCGTCGTCGTCGCGAAACCGGCTGCTGCTGACGGTCTACACCGCTGCGATCTTCGTCAGCGCGCTGCTGTTGTTCTCGGTGCAGCCGCTGTTCACGAAGATGGTGCTGCCGCGACTCGGCGGCTCGCCGGCGGTGTGGTCGGTGGCGATGGTGTTTTTCCAGTCGCTGCTGCTGGCCGGCTATGCCTATGCGCATCTGCTGATGCAGACCAGGAATCGCATCGTCCCGGTGGTGGTGCATCTCCTGCTGCTGGTGCTGGCCTTCGCGACCCTGCCGCTCGGCATCGCCTCCGCTTATGGCGAGCCGCCGGCGTCGGGTTATGCGTTCTGGCTGCTCGGACTGTTCGTGGTCTCGATCGGACTGCCGTTCTTCGCGCTCGCCGCCAACAATCCGCTGCTACAGGCCTGGTTCGTCCGCACCGGCCATCCCGCTGGGCACGATCCCTATTTCCTCTATGCCTCCTCCAACATCGGCAGCTTCCTCGCGCTGTTGTCCTATCCGTTCCTGCTGGAGCCGATCTTCACGCTGCACACGCAGAACCGGCTCTGGACCGGCGGCTATGGGGTCCTGATCCTCCTGATCGCCGCCTGCGGCGCGCTGCTGCTGCGTTCGCCGAAGCTCGCGATCGTCGATGCGCAAACCGCGGACGTCAATGCGCCCGCTCCAAGCCTGGTGACGCGGCTGCGCTGGATTTTCCTGGCCGCGGCGCCGTCCGGCCTGCTCATCGCTGTGACCGCGCACATCTCGACCGACGTCGCGGCCGCGCCGCTGCTGTGGGTGCTGCCGCTGTCGCTGTATCTGTTGACCTGGGTGGTGGTGTTCCAGTCGCGGCCGCTATTGCCGCACAAATGGATGCTGATGCTGCAGCCGGTCGCGATCGCGGGCGTCGTTGTCCTGCTGGCGTTCGGCGGCGAGCAGAACCTGCTGCTTACGCTCGGCGGTCACCAGCTCTGCTTCTTCGTCATCGCCATGGCCTGCCATGGCGAACTGGCACGGACCCGGCCGGCCGCCAGATATCTCACCGGATTCTATGTCGCGCTGTCGTTCGGCGGTATGGTCGGCGGTCTGTTCGCGGGCCTGGTGGCGCCGTTCACTTTCTCATGGATCGCCGAATATCCCATCCTGGTCGCGCTCGCCGCGCTGTGCCGGCCGCCCGCGAACGAGCGGCTGGCGGGCATCGTCAAATGGTACTGGCTGGCGCTCGCAGCGCTCGCGGTGGCGCTCGTCGTGCCGTCCACCACGACGGGCGGCCTCTCGACCTGGTTCGAGGATCACCGCGTCTGGGTGGCCGGTGCCGTCGGTGTTCTCGCCGCATTGCTGGCGCTCGCGCTCAATGCTGGTCGCTGGAAGATATTCGCCACCGTGGCGCTCGCGCTGGCGTTGATCCGGGTCTATCCCGCGGACGAAGGCCGCGTCACGACGGTGCGCAGCTTCTTCGGCGTGCACAAGATCGTGGTGACGCCCGGCGGCTATTTCCACGTGCTGATGCACGGCACCACCATTCACGGCGCCGAGCGTTTCCGCAACAATGACGGCACGCCTGTTGCCGGCCGGCCCGAGCCGATCACCTATTATCACAAGGACGGCGGCATCGGGCAGGCCATCACGGCCATCCGCGAGCGCAAGGGCGTGCCGCTGAAGGTGGCTGCGATCGGCGTCGGATCGGGCACGCTCGCCTGCGCGGCCGAACCGGGTGAGGACTGGAAATTCTTCGAGATCGACCAGTCCATGGTCGACGCAGCGAGTGACCCGAAGAACTTCCGTTACATATCGAGTTGCATGCCGGGCCTGAAGCCGGTGATTGGCGATGCCCGTCTCACCTTCGCGAAGGAGCCCGACGGCGTCTATGACCTGATCATCGTCGATGCCTATTCGTCGGATGCGATCCCGATCCATCTCGCCACCGAAGAGGCGATGAAGATCTACAAGGACAAGCTCGCCCCGCACGGCGCCGTGGTGATGCACGTCTCCAACCGGCACCTCGATCTCGAGACCGTCGTGGTCGGCATCGCCGATGCCAACGATCTGAAGAGCTGGGTCTTCAACGAGGATTCCGGGCGCGATTCCGATTACATCTTCTCGACGGACGTCGTCATATCGGCGCGCGAGGACGCCGACGTCGGCCGGCTCGCCGCCTCGAAGTCGTGGGAGCTCACCGAAGCCGACGACAGGGTGCGGGTCTGGACCGACGATTATTCCAACATTCTTGGCGCGCTGTACCGGCGCCTGCGGGACGGGGAGTAAGGCGCGAGACCGAGGGCTACGGCACCACCAGTGTCCCCGCCGGCAACGCAATGCCCTTCTCGCCCGCGACCTGCCGCAGCAGGTCCGGCCGGTCCGAGATGATGCCGTCGACGCCGAACTCGATCATCCGCACCATGTCGTCGCGCTTGTTGACGGTCCACACCACGACGCGCAGTCCGAGATCGTGGGCCTCGGTGACCAGCGACTCCGTGACATCGCCAAAATAGGGCGACCAGATCGCGCCGCCCGCAGCCCTGATCGTCCGGGGCAGCGAGCCGCCGTGATCGGCGGGACTGAAGCCCGCCGTCCAGCTGGTGGCCTTGTCGAGCGCGATGGTCGGCGCTGAGCCGCGCTGGAGTGTCAGATACACGGTCGGAATTTTGGGCGCCTGCTGCTGGACCAGAAGCAGGGTTCGCCAGTCGAACGACTGGATCATGACGCGATCGGAAAATCCCTCGGCCTCGATCAACCCGAGCAGTCTTGCGACAAAAGCCTGCGGATCGAGCGCCTCGTCCGGGTGGTTCGGATCGATCTTGGTCTCGATGTTGAAGCGCACGCGGGTGTTGCCGGACCTGCGCACCAGCGCGAACAGCTCGCCGAGGGTTGGAATGCGCGTTCCCGGCATCGCGCGCTGGTCGGGGAATTGTTTCGCGTAAGAACTGTCCGGCCGGATCTGGCCGACGTCATAGGTCCTGACGTCTTCAAGCCGAAGCTTGATGAATGGCGTCCCTGGCGCAGCGATGTAGCCGCCGTTCCGATCTCGCGCGAGATCGGGGTTGAGACCACGCTCATGCGACACGATCACCTCGCCGTCGGCGGTGATGCCGACGTCAAGCTCCAGCGTGTCCACGCCCATTGTCAACGCGTTGGCAAAAGCAGGCAGGGTGTTTTCCGGCAGCAGCGCCCGCCCGCCGCGATGCGCCTCGAGGTCAAAGGCCAAGTCGGATCCCATAGCCTCTCCCGCAACCAGAACCGAGAGCGCGGTCAGAATTATCGCTGCACGTGATGTCATCACAGTCCGAAGGGGCAGTGGAAAGCACGGCATTTAAACGTATCTTGCGCGCCGGGCCTATTCTAAGGGCGTTCGTGAGTCGATTCACGCCCAAGCCGGCGCATTTTCCTGCTGTCGACAGGTGCGATGCCTGCCCGACCGCCGCGAGGGCAAGTGGCCGGATGCCCTGGCGCGGCTGCGGCTCGCTGCAGCCGCGCTGAACGCCGAGAAGAATACGCAGTTCGTCCGTTTTCCCGAGATCGATCCCTGGCTGATCGATGCGATCTGGCGCGTCTCCGACGGCAAGCCGGACAATGCCGCGAAGGACGAAGCCTTCGGCGCCGCTCAGCGCGCGCACGAGACCAGCGCGGGTGCGGCGCTGTCGCAGATGGCGGCCCGGTTCGGCGCCGGCAACGATGAGATCGCCGGACTGGTGAGGCGGCAGCAGGATCTGAAAGCGAGCCTCGAAACGCTCGACAAGCGCGTGACGTCCGAACTCGGGCAGGCGGACGGCAAGCGCAACGACGCACTGATCGCCAGCCTGCGCGCGCAGACCGCGCAAACGCGAAGATTGCTCGAAGACGTCTCGGCCCAGCTCGATCGCAGTTTTCCGGCCTATGCTGAATTGTCCAATCCGCAACCGCTGTCCATCGCGCAAACGCAGGGGCTGCTGAAGCCCGATGAGGCTCTGGTGGCGTTCATCGTGCGCGGTGACAAGACCTACGCCTTGGCGGTGGCGCGTGCGCTCGGCGCCTCGCCGCAGGACGACGTCAAGCTCGGCTCAGCCGCGACCGTGACCAGCGTCAGCACGCTGCCGCTCGATCAATACCGTGTCGTCGATTTCGCTACCCACGGCCTCGTTGCCGGCGAGGTCAGCGGCCTCAGCGAGCCCGCGCTCGTGCTGACATTGCCGGACAAGCCGACCAGCGACGATGACGGCCTGCTCACGGCAAGCCGCATCGCAAAACTCAAGCTGGATGCGGACTGGGCGGTGCTTTCGGCCTGCAACACGGCAGCCGGCGACAAGCCTGGCGCCGAGGGCCTGTCGGGCCTTGCGCGCGCGTTCTTTTATGCCGGCGCGCGGGCGCTTCTCGTCTCGCATTGGCCGGTCGATTCCGATGCGGCGGTGCGGTTGACCACGGGCGCCTTCTCCGAGCTCACAGCGCATCCCGGCATCGGCCGTGCCGAAGCGCTGCGCCGGTCGATGAAAGCTTTGATTGCCGACCGGTCGTCGTCCCGCAACGCCGATCCTGCCGTGTGGGCGCCGTTCGTGCTGGTGGGCGAGGGCGGCTGACGGCGACCGCGTTCAGATTCAGATAGTGTCAGTTCTGGTAGTAATAGCCGCGCGGCTGATAAACCTGCCGGGGTTGAGGCTGATAATAGGAGCCCTGCTGGCCGTAGCCCTGGTTGTAATATTGCTGCGGCTGCTGCTGATAGACCTGCGCGTCATAGAGCGGGCGGTTGCCGCGCGGCGCCGGATAGCGCGCGCCGGTGTCGCTGCCGTCGGCCGGATAGATGTAGTTGTCGTCCTGCGGCATGTAGCGGCGAGCGGGCTGCGCCTGCGGCGCCAGGTTCACCGGATCGCCCGACGTGGCGTACTGCTCCTCCGCCGGCTGCGGGGCGCGGGCGACCGCGTTGTTGGTTCGGCCGCGCGGATTGCGGGCGAGCGCCACCTGCGCCGAGCCGGTCAGCGTCACCGTGGTGTTGAGCACGCCCTGCTGCTGCACCAGCGCATAGAGCGTCGAGGCATTCTGGCGCGACAGCCGCACGCAACCGTGCGAGGCGGGCGAGCCGAGCCGGCCGACCGAGTCGGTGCCGTGGATGGCGTGCCCGACCTTGGTGAAGAAGATCGCGTGCGGCATCGGCGCGTCGTCGAATTCCTTGGAGTAGTGATCCTCTTCCATGCGAAAGGTGCGGAACGCGCCGTTCGGCGTTTCGCGCGAGGGGATGCCGGTCGACACCGGCCAGTGATAGCGCGCGACGCCGTCAACGGCGACGGTCATCTGCTGATTGTCCTTGTCGACGGTGATCTCGACCTTGGCCTGCGCAGTGCCGGCGCTCAAAAGCGTCAACGAGGCAAAAGCGATGAAATAAGAACGCATCTGGAAACGCATTTGAATTCTGGCCTCCGGCCTGTTCACGCTAGGCGCCGCGGCTCTCCGTCCCCCGGCGTGCAATATGCCTGCAATCCGGCATTCGTTCCAGCGGCCTGCCCAGCCATCGTTAACGTGATGCCGGGCGTAAGCAAGGCCGCTTTGTGCCGCGCAGGCCGCGGCCCTGCTGACATTTTCGCGAGCGGATCCGTTCATGATGGCGCCAATTTGTCATGAAGACGCAACCAATTGCCCGCATCTGCGTTAATGCGGCGCTGATCTCTCGGCCAGCGGTCATCGCGGCCGGCTCACCCTTAGGAAATGTAATGAACACAGTTCGTGTCGCCGCCGCTTCGTTGCCGGCCGGTCGTTCTGCCCGTCTGCTCTTCGCAGGCGCCGCTATCCTCCTCGGCCTTTCGTGCCTGCCTCAGCCCGGGCACGCCCAGGGTATCGTGCGTGGCGCTCAGGAAGGCTCCTATGAAGGCAATCGGATCGCCGGCCCGGTGGGTGGCGCGGTCGGAGGCGTCGTCGGCGCTGGTGTGGGCGGTGCCGTGGGCGCGGTCGAGGGCGTATTTGGCATTCCCCATCGCGGCCATCGCCGCTGCCGCGGCTATTATGACGGCTACAATCGCTTCCACTGCTACAGGTGACGTCCACCGTCGTCATTCCGGGGCGCCCGAAGGGCGAGCCCGGAATCCATCGTGCGGCGGAGTTGGTGGATGAATGGATTCCGGGCTCGCGCTACGCGCGCCCCCGAATGACAGCTCAATTCTTCAACCGGTACCCGGTCCGGAAAATCCACCAGATCACAGCGAGGCAAATCAGCAGGAACGCCAGCGTCATGCCGATGCTGACGGCAACGCTGACATCCGCGATCTCGTAGAAGCTCCAGCGGAAGCCGGAGATCAGATAGACGACCGGGTTGAGCAGCGCCACCGTGCGCCAGGTCGGCGGCAGCATGTCGATGGAATAGAAGCTGCCGCCGAGGAATGTCAGCGGCGTCACCACCAGCATCGGGATCATCTGGAGCTTTTCGAACCCGTCGGCCCAGATGCCGATGACGAAGCCGAACAGGCTGAACGTCACCGCCGTCAGCACCAGGAAGGTCAGCATCCAGACCGGGTGATGGATGTGCAGCGGCACGAACAAGCCGGCCGTTGCCAGGATGATGAGGCCCAGAATGATCGACTTGGTCGCGGCGGCGCCGACATAGCCCAGCACGATCTCGACATGGGAAATCGGCGCCGACAGGATCTCGTAGATCGTGCCGGTGAATTTCGGGAAATAGATGCCGAAGGAAGCGTTGGCGATGCTCTGCGTCAGCACCGAGAGCATGATCAGGCCCGGCACGATGAAGGTGCCGTAGCTGACGCCCTCGACCTGGCTGATGCGCGAGCCGATCGCGGCGCCGAACACCACGAAATAGAGCGAGGTCGAGACGACCGGTGAGACGATGCTTTGCAGCACCGTGCGCCAGGTGCGTGCCATTTCGAACAGATAGATGGCGCGGACAGCGCGATAGTTCATGACGTCCTCACGAGGTCGACGAAGATGTCCTCGAGCGACGATTGCGTCGTGTCGAGATCGTTGAAGCGGATGCCGGCGTTGCGCAGGTCGCTGAGCAGGCTGGTGATGCCGGTGCGATCGCCCTTGGTGTCGTAGTCGTAGACCAGCGTCGCGCCATTCTCGCTAAGGTCGAGCTCATAATGGGCAAGGCTGTCGGGGAGCGAGGTGATCCTGTTCTGCAGATGCAGCGTCAGCCGCTTCTTGCCGAGCTTCTGCATCAAGGTCGCCTTGTTCTCGACCAGAACGATCTCGCCCTTGTTGATGATGCCGATGCGGTCGGCCATCTCCTCGGCTTCCTCGATGTAGTGCGTGGTGAGGATGATGGTGACGCCGGATTGCTGCAGCGTGCGCACCACCTCCCACATGCCCTTGCGCAGCTCGACGTCGACGCCGGCGGTCGGCTCGTCCAGGAACAGGATCTGCGGCTCGTGCGACAGCGCTTTCGCAATCATCACGCGGCGCTTCATGCCGCCGGAAAGCGTGATGATCTTGTTGTCCTTCTTGTCCCAGAGCGAGAGGTCTTTCAGCACCTTCTCGATGTGCGCAGGGTTCTTCGGCTTGCCGAACAGGCCGCGGGAGAAGCTCACGGTCGCCCACACGCTCTCGAAGGCGTCGGTGTGCAATTCCTGCGGCACCAGCCCGATCAGCGAGCGTGCCTTGCGGTAGGATGTGCGGATGTCCTCGCCGCCGACGAGGACCTTGCCCTCGCTCGGATTGGCGATGCCGCAGATGATCGAGATCAGCGTGGTCTTGCCGGCGCCGTTCGGGCCGAGCAGCGCAAAGATCTCGCCTGGCTTGATATCGAGATTGACGTTCTTGAGCGCCTTGAAGCCGGACCCATAGGTCTTCGACAAATTGGCGACGGAGATGATGGAAGACATGATGGCCGCAGGGCTGAAGGGCAAAGGCTTGGGAGGGGAAGGCTGGAACCCACCTGGGGGCGGGTCAGCGGAGCCCTGAAATAGGAAGGCGGTAGCCCGGCCGCAATTGGCCGGAGAAAAATGGTCTCAAAACAGGCCCTTCGGTGGCAGGTTTCAGGCAAGTGTTGCGCGATGGTCACGGCCTGATGCTAAGATTGTGGTTCACGCGGCTCTTTGTTGCGTCTGCGAGCAGGCCGTGGCTACGATTCCGCCCAATCGCAAAGCGTACTGTCCCCAGGGAAAAAGATCGATGAGACCGAACGGCCGTCACACCGCCGGCGCCAGCCAATTGTCCGCCATCCGCGTGTGGGCGATCTGCCTGCTGCTGCTGTCAGCTGTTGCCATCAGCCCGACCTCCGCCAGGGCCGCGCCCAGCCAGGCCGCCGCCACGACGCATGTCTACCTGCTCCGCGGCGTGCTCAACATCTTCTCGCTCGGGCTCGACACGATCGGCTCCCGGCTCCAGGCGCAGGGCATCCCGGTGACCGTCGCGAACTTCGTGTCGTGGTCCTCGCTCGCCGATGAGGCCGCGGCCAATTACAGGGCTGGCCGGCTCAAGACCATCGTGCTGGTCGGACATTCCTCAGGGGCCACCGCGCTGCCGGACATGATCGCCAAGCTCAAGCAGCTCGGTGTTCCCGTGAAGCTCGCGATTGGCCTCGATTCCGTGTTCAAGACCAGGCTTACGACCGGTGCGGAGCGCTACATCAACATCTACATCGGTGACGGTCCGGGCGAGCCGGTGAGGGCCGCCGACGGTTTCCGCGGCAAGCTCGACAATGTCGACGTGCGCGGCACCGGCGTCGGGCATATCTCGATCGACAAGAACGAGGCGATCCAGCGCCGCGTCATCGCCGAGATCGACGCGGCGATCATGCGCTCGCGCGCACCGGCAACCCCGGTCGCCGAACCCGGCGCGCCGCGCCAGGCGCGGTCGGCAGCGGCGACGGCGCCCGCCAGGAACTGAAGCACTAGCCTGCATTATTCAGCTTGGTCACGACGCCGTCGACTTCATGGTCGGCGGCGTCGTTGTCTTGTCGGCCGTAAAGACGTTGGCGCCGAATACGCCAGGGGCCCGCCGCGGTCGCGGCGAGCCCTGCAAATATCGGTCTGGACGGACTTACTTCTTCTCGGGCACCCAGGTCGTGCTCGCCTTGTCGTACTTGAAGCCCGGGGCCTCCTTGAGCGTGTCCTTGGTCTCGTCGATCGTCAGCCACCATTTGTCGTTCTTCTTGGCGGTCTTGACCGCGCTGAAGGGAATGATGACGTCCTTTTCACCGACGCCCAGGAAGCCGCCGACGCCGAGCACGAGGCCGGTGATCTTGCCGGACTTGTCGACCAGCACGTCGTCGATGTCGCCGATCTTGCTTTCCTTGGGATCGTAGACGGCCTGCTTGTAGTAGTTGGTCACCGTCCAGCTTTCCGCCGGCGCCGATTTCACCGTGGTGGTTGCTGCATGCGCGGCGGTAGCGGCCGCAACCGCGAGAGCACATGCCAATGCGAGTTTCTTCATGATGGTCCTCCTCAACCGTTGATCGAGGTGCCAACGGGATAAATTGGCAAAGGTTCCCCCTGGCGAGCCCAGGGAACCTCGCGTTCGATCGAGTGTTGTTGCATCATGGTTCAGAAACGAAATGCGGGACCGATGTCGGTTCAGCCCGAGCGATGCTGGTCTGCCGTGCCGGTCGGCGAGACTGCGCCGGCCGACAAGCCCCGCTTGCGACTGACCCGTTTGAGCGCGAAGCGAGCCGGCCTGTTGAGGCAGCAGGCACTGCGGATGCAGCGCGCATTGCTCGCCGGCAAGAGCGACGGTCGCAAGTTTTCGCCGAAATGACGAGCCGGTTGTCCGGCGTGCCGTATGTTTGGGACCAGAGCACGTGAAGCTATTCCAGTGTCCGTCGTGCCGGCAGCCAGTCTCGTTCGAGCACACCGCGTGCGCGAACTGCGGCACCCAGTTGGTGTTCGATCCGTCGAGCATCAACCTGACCAAACTCGCATTCAATCAGTCCTGCCGTAACCGCGAGATCATCGGCTGCAATTGGTGTGTCGAGGGCGCGGATTGGTACTGCGACTCCTGTCGCCTCACGCGCACCATCCCGCATCTCGGCAGCACCAGGAACGTCATGCTCTGGCGGCGAGTGGAGGAAGCCAAGCGCCGTCTTCTCTATGATCTTCGCCGCCTCGGACTGCCGCTGGTATCCCGCAGCGGTGACCGTGTGGCATTCGACATTCTCTCCGACGAAATCAATCCGATCCTGACTGGGCATCTCTCGGGCGTGATCACGCTCAACCTCGCGGAAGCCGACGATGTCGAGCGCGAGGCCCGCCGTGTGGCGTTCCGGGAGCCGTACCGCACCCTGCTCGGGCATTTCCGGCACGAGATCGGCCACTTCTACTGGGACCTGCTGGTCAACGGCACGACGTTCCAGGCGCCATTCAGGCTGATCTTCGGTGACGAGACGCAGGACTATCAAGCGGCGATCAGCAGCTATTACGGCCGCACTGATCGTTCATACGACCGGAGCGGCTTCATCAGCGAATACGCCACCTCCCACCCCTGGGAGGATTGGGCGGAGACGTTTGCGCATTTTCTCCATATCCTGTCGACGCTGGACTCGCTGGCGGGTCTGCCGTTGTCCCTCGATGAGCGCGCCCGGCAGACCCTGACGGATCCCTATCTGGAGAGCGACTTCGAGGCGCTGCTGGCGTTGTGGAGCCCGTTGTCCCGCGGCCTCAACGAGCTCAACCGCTCGCTTGGGATGAACGATGCCTATCCGTTCGACATATCGCCAGCGGTGAAGGGCAAGCTCCACCTCGTGCACATGGCGATCGTCGGGTTTCGCGAGCAGCAGAGGTTGGCGGCGTAACGCGACGGACAGCTTCCGCGACGTCAGGACGGCGCGAATGGTAGCCGTCGGACACTTGGACTGCGTCGCCGATAATGCTTTTTCCGTCGCAATTGTCCTGGTATCCCGCGGGGGTTGTGTCCCGGGGGTGACAGCCAAATGCGACCAGAACGGCTAGAATGGTCTCCGTTTTCTGAATTCTGGAATCCCGTGCCCGGTCGTTGGACACGCTGATCGGGAATGACCATGAAAAAATTTGTTGCGGCCACACTGTTCCTCACTCTCGGATCGATGGCCGCCTCGGCCGCCGACCTTGCCTACAAGGCACGTCCTGTCGCCGTCGATCCCGGCTACAATTGGAGCGGCTTCTACATCGGCGTGAACGGCGGCTATGCCTGGAATAACGCCAGCGACGTCGCCGTTTCCGGTACCCCTCTGATCACGGTCTCGCAGCCCGGCGCCGTTCCGTTCGCTGTCGGCGGACTTCGTCCGGAAGGCTATCTCGTTGGCGGACAGGTTGGCTGGAATTACCAGTTCGGTGCCGGCCTGATCGGCATCGAGGCGGATTTCGATTTCGCCGACATCAAGGACTCCCGCAACGTCGATCTCCCGCCGGTCGGAACCAATGTTCGGACCAGCGCGAGCGAGAAGATCGACTTCTTCGGTACGGTGCGCGGCCGTCTCGGCGGGATCGTGTCACAGCGGCTGTTGCTGTTCGTGACGGGTGGTCTGGCCTATGCCAACGTCAAGGACAGCGCCAACATCAATGAGTTCTTCAATGCGCCTGTGCCCGCGCGCCAGTTCATCGGGAACGCATCGGGCCTCCGCTACGGATGGACCCTCGGCGCGGGGGCTGAGTGGGCCGTGGCCAAAAGCTGGACCGTCAAGGGCGAGTACCTTTACTACGATCTCGGCAGCCGCACGATCACGGGCGCCCAGACCAATCCCGTCGGCGCCGACTTCGCGACCTACCAGTTCTTGACCCGCGGCAACATCGTGAAGGCCGGTCTGAATTACAAGCTCGATTGGGGCGCACCGATCATTGCGAAGTACTGATTTCGGAATCCGCCTTCGAGGCGCGCCGCTCCTGCGCGCCTCTTATCGCTTTCTGACCAGCTTGAGGGCGCGACCGGTCCTCTGAGTGCGCGGCTTGATCGCTGCACTCCGCGCATCGGGCGGACTCAGGAAGCGGACGAGCATCGTCTCCAGATGCGCCACGCTCCGCTTGATATTCAGCTTCGGATTGCGGATCGGCATTGCGCGGGATCCGTCGATGATCGCGATCAGGATGTCCGCCGTCGCGTCCGGGTCGAGTCCTGGATCCACCCGTCCCTGCTGTTGTGCCTGACGCAGGAAGTCGCTCCACATGCGGCGGACCGCTTCGGTGTGACGCTCGATGATTTCAGCGAATTCCGGATTGCGGGCGGCTTCCGCCAGGCCATCCAGATTGAGGATCTGCGCGGGACGAAACCGCAGGCTGGTTTCCTCGATATCGGCGAGCAGCGCTTCGATCACGTCGGGGGCGGCGAGAATCTTTTCGAACCGCTCCGCCGCATGGGCGAGACCCAGATCGATCATCGCCTCGATGATCGCGACCTTGCTCGGAAAGTAGTGATAGAGGTGCCCCGGGCTGATGCCGGCCTCGGTGCAGATGTCGGTCGTGCTGGCGCCGCGGAAGCCATCCCTGATGAAGCAGCGGATCGCCGCGCCGAGAATCTCGCCGCGCTTCTGCTCATGCTTGACTGGGTCGACTTTTCTCAAACCGGACATCTCCATTCACACTCGCCCCGTTTAGCACGACGATTTGCCACGAGAAAATCAAAATTAGATAGTTCCATCTATTTATGTTGACGGATGTTGCGGTGCGTGACAGTGATTATTAGAGCGATTGATCTAATAATCAGCGATGCGGGAATGGGACCATGCGCTTTCCACGGACGGCCCTGATGAGTGTCGCGCTGGCTCTCGGTGGCTGCGCGGCCGCGCCGCTCGAACGCGCCGGCTCGCTTCGGAGCTACGACCGGATGTCGGACGCGAACGGGCTGGTGACGCGATCGCAGATCCGCGTGAACAAGAAGGACGTGCTGGCGGCGAAGACGATCCGGATCGCATCGACCGTCTTTCCCGCACGCACCGACGTTGCGTTGAACGAAAAGGAGCGCCGCCTGGTTGCGAACGCCATCAGCCGCGAACTGTGTCTGCGCCTGAGCGAACGCTTTCGCATCGTTGCCGCCGATGACGATGCCGACCTCACCGTGCAGGCGACGGTGACGCATGCCACGCCGACCAGCCCGACCGCCTCCGGCGCATCGAAAGCGCTGTCGATCGCCAAGACTGTCGCGCTTCCTGGCGTGCCTGTGCCGGTGCCGCGGCTTCCGGTCGGGCTCGGCGGTCTGTCGGTCGAGGCGGAAGCGCGCGACTTCGCCGGATTTCAGAAGGCGGCGATGGTCTGGGCGCGCAACGCCACCTCCATCACGAATTCTCCGCGGGTTGCCAACGAGGGCGATGCGTACGATCTCGCGGCCGATTTCGGCGCCGACTTCGCCAAGCTGGTCACCACTGGAGAATCTCCGTTCGGCGGCGTTCCTGCGCTGCCTCCGATGGACAGCATTCCCGTGCGGTTCGGCGGTGCGCCCAAATATGTCGCCTGCGAAGCGTTCGGACGGTTTCCGGGCATCACCGGTTTCGCGGGGCAGGGGCTCGGCTTGCCGCCGGCCTGGACGGATTCGGGCGCCAAGGAGAGTTCGACCGACAACCCGTCCCCGGCGCCCCAGCCGAATTCAGAGCAGTCGCTCACGCAATGATCCCGGACGTGTTCGTTGCGTCCGATCCCGACAATTTCGCAGCCGACCAGAGTCAAGAACATGCTGACCCAACGAACGCAGACCCAAGGAACAACTCGCCCTCTGCGCCAAAACGTGGCGCGTGCGAACGCGGCAACCGTTCCCCTGTTCGCTGCCGATGAGGCGTGGAGCCGGGCAAATTCGGATCGGCGGGTCGCCGGCGAGACGGATGACCAAGAGGCGCTGCTCGAACCTGGTTTCTGGATGACGGCCATGGTTGCGTTTCTGCCCACGGTCGCAGGCTGCCTCTATCTCTTTCTGACCCAAGGATGAGGTACTCATCGAGCACGGCGGCCTTGTCTGCCGCCTTGTCCGCAGCCTTGGCGCTCTTGCTGGCGGGCTGCGCGTCGAGCGCAAATCTTCCGCCCGTCTATCATCCTCCACGGCCGCCCAGCGCCAAGGCGGTGAAAGAAGGCGTCACGAAAGCAGCCGCCGAAATCAAGCTGACCGGGGGGCTGGAGACATCCGCCGTCCGCCATTCCGACCACGGACCGGGATCGTATTTCGTCTGCCTGAGGCAGCGCGGTCCATCAGCGGGCGGACGCGCCGCCTATTCGGTCTTTTTCGACGATGACAGCTATAAGGGAATCCAGAGTTCGGTGATTTCCGAGGCCTGCGAAGCCGAACCATGGGTTCCTTTCAACTGATGCCGCGATTCCGGCGTGACCAGGATCAATCCTCTGGCCAACGGGTCTCACGAACCGGGTTCCGTGCCCCAAATTCCACCCAATCGGTGGTCACTAAGCGCCGGGGGAGGCCTCTGCCTCCCGTGGTGGGACTGCTGGACTGATGCTTGATCCAAGGCGAATTGTCGTGCTGGCAGCAGTTGCGCTGCTCGCCCTGGGCACCGGCCTGGCCGCTGCCTCACCCGCCAAGTCGAAGCGCGCAGCGGTGGCGACCGCCGCGCCGCCACCTCCCGCTCCGATCGAGCCTCTGCCGCCGCCGAAGATCTACCTGTTCCGCGGCGCCATGGGGCCGATCTTCTCGACCGGCATGGACCGGCTCGAAGAAAAGCTGACGCAGGCGGGCTTCTCGGCCAACGTCTACGAATTCACCATCTGCCGATGGATCGGCGATCGTGCCATCGCCAGCTACAAGGAGAGCCCGGCGCCGATCGTGCTGATCGGCCATTCCATGGGCGGTCTGTGCTCGATCGTCATCTCCGAGATGGCGGCCAAGGAGAACATCCCGATCAGCCTCGTCATCGCCATCGATCCCGCGCATGCAACCGGCGACGTACCGCTCAACGTCGAGCGCTTCATCAACATCTTCCTGTCCGACAGCGTGCTCGGTGGCGGCGACGTCGTGGCCGTGCCCGGCTTTCGCGGCCACTACGCGAGCTACGACCTCAAGGAGAACAGCCGCGTCTCGCACATCAACATCGAGAAGTCGGACGACATCCATCGCCAGATCGTCGACATGGTGACGCAGTTGCCGCGCATCCCCGTCCAGTCCCAGGCCGATGCGGTGCCGCTGCGCTACCTCGTGCCCGGGAACACGCTGGTCGAGCTGTGGGACAGCGGCGTGCGGCTCCCCGTGCGCGCCGGCGACACCATGGCGAGCATCGCAGCCGCCAATCGCGTGCCGCTGTGGACGCTCGCCCAGAGCAATTCACTGGCGGAGAACGCGCCGCTTACCCCCGGCCAAACCATCATCGTCCCGCGCCATCTGACGCCGCCCGAACCGGTGGCCGCGATGGCGGCGCCCGCGCCGGGCCGGCGCTAGGACAGCTCCCGTTCTTGTTCTTATGGGTGCCGCGGCAGCCGTCTCGATGCAGATGTCGCCGAGGTGGAGCGAACCAGGGGAGAACCCCGGCCCGCCGGTCGATGGGGCGCAGCGAGAAGCATCATGAACAATGCCCTCTCAGCGGCATATCTTGCAGCCGGGCGGCCAGTTTCCGCCCCGTGCATGACGAGGCGTCCTTCCGTCGTGCAAACACGCCATCGCCATGTCCTTCGGCCGCACCTTTTCAGGAACATTTCGAATGTCGGAAAGATCTCGGACATCTCAGTCAGCCATGGCTGCTCGCTGTCAGGAGCGTGGTTGCGTTATCGATCGCCTCGCTTGGAATTTTGAAGGCGAGCGGGAAGGCGGAGGCTGAAAGCCTCTCGATCGCGGAGCGCTCTTCCGACAGACGCCGCTCAATGAAGCGCCGCTCGAATTCGGTCAGCTCGGTCTTGAGCAAACGCTGGTATCGGCTGATGTTGTTGCGGTGCGCGCGCAACAAGGCCAGTTCGTCATCAATCATCGTCGTGATCCCGGAGCGCGTGTTGGCTAGGCTGCGAGGCCGGTTCGCGAGACGGATTTCGTGCGGACCGGTTTGCCACCCGGAGGCCCCTTCGGATGGTGATCGAGCGCCGCGAGCGCTTCGAGAATCTCGTCGATGGTGACGGCTCTGTCCGAGCCGGGGAGTTCTCTTAGCGCCGGGTTTGACGCGACGCTGGCTGCGTCCGAGGCCCAGGATGCCAGGATCGCCCGCTTCTCACCGGTCGACAAAACCGGATCCGCGACGACGTCGCGCGGATGATCGTAGACAGAGCCGGGGTGCAAGATCGCTTTCAGGTCGATGATGTTGTCAGCATGATCGATCATGAGAGGTCCTCCTTCTCCTTTCGATAAAACCTCTGATTTGCATTCGGGGGTGCGATCGAAGGCCGTGGTCGATCCCACCCGACGAGCGGGTGGGACCACCACGCTTCCGACGAAAGAAATTCAGGCGGCCTTGCCTTCGAGTTGGTGCACGGTGCCGGACGGCGCACCCTTGATGGCAATTCGCCGCGGCTTCATGGCTTCTGGAATTTCCCGGATCAGCTCGATCCTGAGCAGGCCGTTCTCGAACGCGGCACTCTGCACCTGAACATAGTCGGCAAGGTTGAATTGCCGCTTGAAGGGCCGCGCGGAAATGCCCCGGTACAGATATTCGCGTTCGGCCTTGTCCGCCTTGTTGCCCTCGACGATCACCGCGTTCTGCTCGGCCGTGACCGAGACCTCGTCGGGTGAAAAGCCCGCGATCGCGAGCGAAATCTGGTAGCGATCCTCGCTGACGCGTTCGATGTTGTAGGGGGGATAGTTGTCCTCGCCGGCACGCTGTGCCGTCTCCACGAGGTCGAAGAGGCGGTCGAAACCAATGGTCGAACGCCAAAGGGGAGAGAAGTCGTAAGTGCGCATAGCCAGATCCTCCAAGGAGCAAAATGGATACGAGCGGCACCGGACACGACCGGTGCCCGTCTCAGTCTTTCCCGACCCGTCAGGCGCCGGGAACGCCACCTCTCGGCGGCAACGCAAAAAATAAAAAAACACCGTTTTGGTTTCAAGAGGGGGGGTCTAAAAATTTTTCGAACCCCGCCTCTCGGGAAACAGGCGAAAGATCGCTGACCGCTCGCGATCGCGGTGCAGATACTATTCAGCCCCTAAACATTCGAGCCGTGGATCGCCTCGATCACGGCGTCCGTCACTTCCTTCGTCGTCGCCTTGCCGCCGACATCGGGCGTCAGCACGCCGGCCGCGCAGACGCGTTCGACCGCCGCCATCAGGCGGCCCGCCGCCTCCTTCTCGCCGAGATGTTCGAGCATCTGCGCGCCGGTCCAGAACGTCGCAACCGGGTTGGCGATGCCCTTGCCGGTGATGTCGAAGGCCGAGCCGTGGATCGGCTCGAACATCGAGGGGAAGCGGCGTTCTGGATCGATGTTGCCTGTCGGCGCGACGCCGAGGCTGCCCGCAAGAGCGCCGGCGAGATCCGAGAGGATGTCAGCGTGGAGGTTGGTCGCGACGATGGTGTCGAGGCTCTTCGGATGCAGCGTCATGCGCACCGTCATGGCATCGACCAGCATCTTGTCCCAGGTCACGTCGGGAAATTCGGCCGCGACTTCGGCAGCGATCTCGTCCCACATCACCATGCCATGGCGCTGCGCGTTCGACTTGGTCACCACGGTCAAAAACTTGCGCGGACGCGATTGCGCGAGCTTGAACGCATAGCGCATGATTCGCGTCACGCCGACGCGGGTGAACACCGCGACCTCGGTGCCGACTTCCTCGGGGAGGCCCCTGTGCGCCCGGCCGCCCATGCCGGCGTATTCGCCTTCCGAGTTCTCGCGCACGATCACCCAGTCGAGGTCACCGACGCCGACATTGCGCAAAGGCGAGGCGACGCCTGGAAGAATCTTGGTTGGCCGCACATTGGCGTATTGGTCAAAGCCCTGGCAGATCGGTAGGCGCAGGCCCCACAGCGTGATGTGATCGGGCACGTCGGGCGCGCCGACTGCGCCGAAATAGATCGCGTCGAATTTCTTCAGCTCGGTGAGGCCGTCCGCCGGCATCATCACGCCGTGCTGCTTGTAATAGTCCGAGCCCCAGTCGAACGTCTTGATGGTGAAGGCGAGGTCGCCGCTGCGTTTGGCCAGCGCCTCAAGCACGCGGACACCGGCGGAGATGACCTCGGGGCCGATGCCGTCGGCGGGAATCGCTGCGATCGAATGGGTGCGCATGAAACGCTCCGTGAGATGTCAGTTGCGGGACGGGTTCGAACCGGCGCGGCCTGCGCGCGCGACAATAGCAGGGTTGTGTGGCAGCGAGCTTAGGCGGGGTTGCGAGGTGGACTCAATTGGCGCTGGTTTATACAAAAAAATGATATAATCCTTCGGGGCGAGGTCAGAGGATATCGGATGGAATTGCATCAGTTGCGATGCTTCGTGGCGGCGGCCGAGCAGCTGCATTTCGGCCATGCGGCGCAACAGCTCAAGATGCTGCCCTCCGCACTCGGGCGCCAGATCAGACTGCTCGAGGAAGATCTGGGCACGCGGCTGTTCGCGCGGACGACGCGGGTGGTGTCGCTCACGGAAGACGGCACGACGCTGCTGCGCGACGCACGCGCTATCCTCGCCAGGGTCGAGGCCGTCGAGAGCAATCTGCGTAACCGCTCGCGCGCAGGCACCGCGCGGCGGCTGCGGATCGGCGCCATCGACAGCGCCGCAGCCGGGCTGTTGCCGCCATTGCTGCGCGATTTCCGCGACAAGCATCCGGAGATCGCAGTGCAGCTCCTCGAGGACAAAACGGTCCGGCTGCTGCCGAAGATCCTGACCGGCGCGCTCGATCTCGCCTTCGTCCGCCCGCCCGACAATGCCGACAAGCGGCTCGAATTCCGCGATCTGCTGCAGGAAACGGCGATCGTGGCGTTCCCGCAGCGGCACGCGCTCGCCGGACGCAAGTCGGTCACGCTGACGGAGATCGCCGAGGAGGCGATGCTGGTGCCGGATCGCCGCTCGCGGCCGCACAGCCACGACCTCACCATCAAATTGTTCGAACAGGCCGGCCTCACGCCGCGCATCGTGCAGGTCGCCGACGAGAAGCAGACCATCATTCACCTGGTGGCCACGAAGCTCGGCGTCGCGATCGTGCCGCGCTGGACGACCCGGATGGCGGTGTCTGGCGTGCGCTTCGTGCCGCTCCGGCCGAAGCAAAGCGGTCCCGTCGGGCGGCTGCCGCTCGCGGCGGCCTGGCTGCGCGGCTCGCGCGATCCGGCCCGCGACGCGATGCTGGCCGTGCTCGAAGCGCGCCTGCGCAGCTATGCGCGCGAGGCCTGAGCAGCTATGACATTGGCCTGGACAGAAGGTGGAAGGTGATGACGGATCAGAAAGCTTCGAGCGAATTGCGGGTGGCCATTGCTGGACTGGGCTCGATCGGCACCAAGATCGCGACCGCGCTCGATCAGGGCATCGAAGGGCTGACGCTGTCGGCTGTCGCCGTACGCGATCCCGCAAAGCATGAGATTTTCCTCAAGAGCCTGCGCCGCCCGCCGCAGATCATGCCGATCGACAAGCTCGGCGATGCCGCCGACATCGTGGTCGAGTGCGCGCCGAGCAGTCAGCTCCGCGCGATCGTCGAGCCGGCAGTGAAACGCGGCAGGGCCGCGGTCGTCGTCAGCGTCGGCGGACTGCTCGACAATTTCGATCTCGTCGATCTCGCCCGCGCCAATGGCGGCCGCATCATCGTGCCGACCGGTGCGCTGATCGGGCTCGATGCCGTCAACGCCGCCGCGGTCGGCACCATCCAATCCGTGAAGATGGTCACGCGCAAGCCGATCGACGGCCTGAAGGGCGCTCCGTTTATCGTCGAGAACAAGATCGACATCGACAATCTGCGCGAGCCTCTGAAACTGTTCGAGGGCAGCGCGCGCGAAGCGGCGAAGGGCTTTCCGGCCAACGTCAATGTCGCGGTTGCGCTGTCGCTGGCGGGCATCGGGCCCGATCGCACCCAGATTCAGGTTTGGGCGGACCCCACTGTGACGCGCAATGTTCATCGCATCGAGGTCGAAGCGGATTCGGCGCGGTTCTCGATGGGCATCGAGAACATCCCGTCCGAAAATCCCAAGACCGGGATCATCACTGCGCTGTCCGTGATCGCGCTGCTCCGCAAGCAGCGCGCCACGCTGTGTGTGGGGACGTAGGTTTTCAAGCGCCCGTGACGCGCCAGATCACGTTGCCGACGTCGTCGGCCATCAGCAGGGACTTCTTGTCGGGGCCGATCACGACGCCGACCGGGCGGCCGTAGGATTCCTTCTCGTCCGGCGCGAGGAAGCCCGACAGGATGTCGCGGCCGGGACCGGAGGGCTTTCCGTTCTCGAACGGGATGAACACCAGCTTGTAACCGGACAGCGTGCTGCGATTCCACGAGCCGTGCTGGCCGATCACCATGCCGTCGGGGAAGCCGGGCAGGGTGCCGGCCGGCATCCAGCACAGGCCGAGCGAAGCGGTATGGCCGCCGAGCGCGTAGTCCGGCGTGAGGGCTCTTGCGACCATCGCCGGATCCTGCGGCACGCGGTCGTCGACGGTCTTGCCCCAGTAGCAATAGGGCCAGCCATAGAAGCCGCCGTCGCGCACCGAGGTCAGATAATCCGGCGGCGTCTCGTCGCCGAGGCCGTCGCGTTCGTTGACGACGGTCCAGAGCACGTTCGTATTCGGTTCCCACGCCAATCCAACGGGATTGCGCAGGCCGGCGCCGAAGATGCGATGCGTGCCGGCGACGAGGTCGAGCTCGTAGACCGCGGCGCGGCCTTCCTCGACCTCCATGCCCATCTCGGCAATGTTGCTGAGCGAGCCGACGCCGGCATAGAGCTTCTTGCCGTCGGGGCTCGCGAGCAGGCTGCGCGTCCAGTGGCCGCTCGGCTTGAAATTGGTGAGCCGCTTGCCCGGCGCGGTGATGCGGTCGGCATTGGCGACATAGGGAAAGG
The DNA here is from genome assembly GCF_042076515.1 of Bradyrhizobium sp. A5. Classification (NCBI taxonomy): domain Bacteria; kingdom Pseudomonadati; phylum Pseudomonadota; class Alphaproteobacteria; order Hyphomicrobiales; family Nitrobacteraceae; genus Bradyrhizobium; species Bradyrhizobium sp. A5. The sequence goes on from NZ_CP148990.1 coordinate 1,784,639, forward strand.
CCATCACGCCGTCGGTGTTGCCTACATAGAAGGTATCGCCGACCAGCGCCATACCGAACGGCTGGCTGAGATTTTCCATGAAGGCGCCGCGATGCTCGGCGACGCCGTCGCCGTCCTTGTCGCGCAGCAGCGTGATGCGGTTAGCGGAAACGCCGAGCGCCGCGGCGCGCCGCATCGTCGCCTGCATCGCGTAATGAAACACGGACCGTGGCGCGCCAGCGATCTGCGTCGCTTCGGCGATCAGCACATCACCATTGGGCAGCACCTCGATCCAGCGCGGATGGTCGAGGCCGGTTGCGAACGCATTGACCTTGAGCCCGGTTGCGGCGGTCGGCTTCTGTCCCTCGCTCCAGCCCCGTGCCGTCGGCATCTTCAAGGTCGGCAGCGCGCCTTGCGGCTTCGCTTGGGGGATGGCGGGCGCCTGGCCCCATGCGGGCGCCGGCGCGGTGCCCGAGAGCTTCCGCCATTGCAGCGCGATGCCGCCGACGAAGGCGACGAACTGCGCAAAGATGCTGGAAAAGGTCATGAAAATCCCCTGTTGAACGTGCGGCACAGTCCAACGACGGATCGTCCGGATTGGCCCATGGCCCCGCGCGGGCTCAGGCCTGATCGTCGACCTCTCCAGATCCACGATCAACGTGTCGTCGTGCCTCGTTGCGGGCGCATCCAACTGGGTAGCGGTAAAAAGGTCAACCGGCGCCGGCTCGCATCGGGCCGTTTATGGCCCGCGCAATGGCGGCACGCCGAATTTGCATGGCAGGACGAAGGGGCGTGCGCCGCGTCACCGCGGCGACAGGAACGGGATGATCATCGGCACGCGGCGGCAATAGGCGCCGTAGGCGTCCTCGCCGAGCTCCTTGGACAGGAACACCTCTTCCATCCGGCCCTTCTGCCACATGCCGAGCGAGATCAGGATCGCGCCGAGGATCGTCGTGACCATGCCGATCGCGATCCCGGTGACGAGCATGCCGAAGATCAACCCAGTGTAGATCGGGTGACGCACGATGCCGTAGGGGCCGGTGTCGATGACGCGGTGGTCTTCCTTGTGGGTGATGGTGTTGGACCAGAACTTTCCGAGATGCAGCCGGCCCCACCAGGCGAACGCGATGCCGGCGATCGAGAGCACCGCGGCGACATAGATGCCGCTGTTGCCGAGCACCCAGAGCGGCTTCCAGCCCAGGAGCTCCGCAACCCACGGGGTGTACAGGATGCCGCCAACCAGGATCGGCAGGCTATAGCGCTGCGACTCCAGCGTCATGACCTGCTTCTTGGTCCGGCCCTGCCAGAACGAGGCGCCCACCCAGCTGGCGAGAAAGGCGAGCCAGATCAGAGCCAGCAGTTCGGTCGGCCAGGTCGTAGTCCAGCCGCCCCAGGCGACGGAGAGAAGCTTGCTGAAATCGAAGGACATGCCGAAATGTTCTTTGCGTTGGGCGGAGCGGTCAGCTCGCGCGCGAGGACAGCGCGTGATGCTCGATGGCGCCGGAGGGGGCTTCGCCGCCGCGGGCGAGCAGATGGGTGATGGTTTCGCGCAGCACGGGCTCGATCGGGCGCGGCGCATAGCCGAGCTCGTTACGGGCCTTGTCGATCGAAAGATCGCTCGCGGCCAGCGCGATGCGCACGCCCTCGGCGGTGCCGTTGGGCGGCCGGTGCGTGAAATTGTCGGAGATGTATTCGAGCATGATCGCGGAGAACTCGGCGATCCTGCCGGGCACCACGATCGGAAACTGCCGGCGTCCGCTCATCGCCGACATCATCCGCAGGATGCGGCCGAGCGGGACGCAGTCACCGCCGAGGATATAGCGCTGGCCGATGCGGCCGCGTTCCATCGTCAGCACGAGACCCATCGCGACGTCGCGGACATCGACGAGGTTGACCAGGAAGTTGAGATGCGGCTGCACCTTCTTCTGGAGGAAGTACCAGAGCATCGCGGTCGGCGGCGTCAGATTGTGGTCGGCGGCGCCGATCGGCATGGTCGGCGTGCCGATCACGAGCGGGAAGCCGGCGGCCGCGGCCTTCGCGGCGTAATGCTCGGCGAGCGACTTCGAGCGCGTATAGGCGCCTGGCATCGCGTCGGCGGGCTGCAGCGCCTCTTCGGCGGGAACGCCCTTGAGGTCGCAATAGGGGAACAGGATCGATTCCGTCGAGCAATGCAGGAAGCGCGACAGGCCGCGCTTCATCGCAGCCGCGAGCACGATCTCGGTTCCGCGGCAATTGACGTCGTGAAAGTCCTGCTTGTTGGCGACCCACATGCCCGGCAGGCCGGCGAGGTGATAGACCTGATCGACGCCTGCGATCGCAGCATCCACCGCGGCACCATCCAGCACCGAACCATGAACGTGCTCAACGTCGGCATTCGCCGCGGCCGGGGGCCGGACATCGAGCACACGTACCCGCTGCCCACGGGCGCGGAGCGCTTCTACGAGGTGATGTCCGATGAAACCACTGCCACCGGTAACCAGTACGAGAGCCATGCAGAAGGTTGCTGTTTTGCTTCTAGAATTTATCGGGTTGAAAGGGAATTGGTCGGAACAGGCGCCAGAATCGCGGCAAGGTCACGGCGGAAACCCAGCGCAATGAACAATTTCGCCATGACAAACATCGGCCCAAGCAACAGATGCGACGGAAATGTGAATAATGAGGCTTCGCGCCCCTCAAAAACCTTGTGGCCGATGGTCTGCGCGGCAACGCCGAGTCCGACCAGCGCGGCGAAAATCGCCCACATCAATGCGGTGCTGGCCTGCGCCGAAATGGTCGTCGCGATCGAGAACAGCACGACGGAGACGGCCAGAATGCCGATCCCCAACGCCGTGTCCAGCAGCAGCCAATAGACGAGAACCGGCAGCGCCAGGATCACCGCCAGACTGACCTCGATCCCGAAGACGGGGACATGCACGAGCGTCAGCGGCAGCACGGCGCCGGTGAAGAGCAGGAGGATACCGATCACATGCATCGCCGTGTTCCGGGGATCGCGATGGTACTCAACATAAACAGCAAGTTGGCGCTGAAAATAGCCACCCATCTCGGTCTCGTGCATTGCGGTCGGGGACAACGAAGAAAGGCTATAGCACCGGACCGGGCAGTGCACAAACCGGCGCTATTGTCGCGCAATACCGTGCTTTCGCGCTGTGAGACAGGTCACAATATGGAAGAACTTCAAGGGGTTCCGTCAGCCCAAGCTGGGCTCGCTCAGTGCTTCTTGGCGGGCTTTTTCGCCGCAGGCGCAGGCGCCGCCGGATGCGCAGGTGTCTCCTCCGGCACCTTGGCATAGGTTGCGATTTGCAACTGGCTGTTGACGGCCGAGGTCGGCTTGGCCCGGTCGAGAAACTGCTCCTCGCCGAGGCCGATCGGATGCAGCCGCTTGGTCGAGATCTTGAACGTGTTCACCAGGACGTCACGGATCGCATCGGCGCGGCGCTGGCTCAGGATCGCATTGGCCTCGCGCGTCTTCGCATTGGATTCGACGTGGCCGACGATCAGGAACGTGTAGGGCAGCAGCGAGGAGTTAACCAGCGCGTCCGCGATGCGGCCAACGGTCTGGTAGGAGGCCGGCTGGATGATCGGCGTGTCGGGGTCGAACTGGATCGCAGCATTGAAGGTCGGCAGCTTGGCCAGATCGGGCGCGATCAGCGGCCGGTTCACCGGACCCGGGTCGTTCTTGATCCTCGCTTTGGCCCGCTCCATCACCTGCTGCTTCAGCGCGGGAAGGTCGACCTCGGCGGCCTCTTCGAAATGGTTCAGCTTACCGACGATGTCGTCGCGGGTCGGCGCCGCGGTTTGCGCGCCTGCCGCGCCCGCGAGCAGTGCGAGGCCAAGACCGATACAGAGCGCGATGACGGGTCCGGCGGTGAACAGCCTGTTCGCGCGCATCACCGATACCCCGCGTCGTCGACGGCCTTCAGGCAGTTGTTGCTGATGCCCTTGGGGGTCGAGATCAGGCAGGGGATCGACTTGCTGGTCTCCTTGGTCGAACCGTTGCAGACCTTGACGATCTCGCGCTGGCAGGCGTTCGCGACCGTGACGCGGGCGGCGACGCGCTTCTGGATGGCGTCGAAGGCGCGGAGATAGTCGCTCTGGCATTGCTGGGACAGCACGTCCCGGTTGCGAGACAGGCACTCCTTCAGGCGGGTCGAATCCGGATTGACGCCGCGGCAATTGGCGATGATTTCCGCACCGCAACTCTTCGCCAGCAGTCCGATCGAATCGCCAAAGCTCATGGTCTCCGCCGCGCTCAGCGACGGCATCCCCAATGTCAGCAAGATCAGTGTGATGGAGCCCCGGACCATGGGCGCATCTGATACGGGGAAGTTCGCGATGGTCAAGAGGCGTTCGGACCAGAACTGTCGAGAGTTCGACCAGTGCGGCGAACAGTCCTCACTCCGTGACCTCAGTGAGGGGCGGCCATTCGATCAGGGCGACCCTATGTTTCGCCAGGTCGTCGGCCACGGCAGGGTCGGCCTTGAGCTCGTCCAATGTCCGCGGCGGGGGAAGCTGGCGGCCGTCCTCGACCAGTTCCTGTGCATAGAACGCGAGTGCCTCGGGCGCATTCTCCATGGCCTCGTCGACGTCGTCGCCGCCGGAAATGCAGCCGGGCAGGTCGGGAAACCAGACGCCAACGGCCTCGTCCGGGCCGGCGTCCTCGATGATGGCAACGTATTGAGCCACGCAGGCCTCACGCCCGCTGCACGAAGCTGTCCACGACCTTCTTCTCGCCGGCCTTGTCGAAGGCGATGGTGAGCTTGTTGCCGTCGACCCTGGTGACGCGGCCGTAGCCGAACTTCTGGTGGAAGACGCGGTCGGAGAGCGAGAATTCCGAGGTCGTTCCGGTGGATTTGGCCACCAGCTCGCCCTCGATCGTCATCGGGCCGCGGCGGCGCGAGGAGAAGCTGCCGAAATCGGGGCCGGGTGACGAGGAGGATGTGAACGACGAAGTCTGTTCCTCGAAGCCGCCACTTCCGCCGCCGCCAGTGCGGCCGCCACCCCGGTTGCGGTTGGCTTGTGCGCGCTGCCAGCCCGGGGTCGAATAGGTCGAGCCGAACGCCTCCATGTCGTCGAAGCGCGAGGCGCCGTAGCCGCCGGTGCCACCCCAGGCCGAGCCGCCCTTGGATTCCGTGATCTCGACATTGGCCGCCGGCAATTCGTCGAGGAAGCGCGACGGGATCGTGGTCGACCAGGTGCCATGGATGCGCCGGTTGGTCGCGAAATAGATTTTCGCGCGGCGCCTTGCGCGGGTCAGGCCGACATGGCCGAGCCGGCGCTCTTCCTCGAGGCCGGCGCGGCCCTGTTCGTCCAGGGTGCGCTGGCTCGGAAACAGGCCTTCCTCCCAGCCGGGCAGGAACACGTTGTCGAATTCGAGACCCTTGGCCGAATGCAGCGTCATCAGCGACACCGCGTCTTCGTCCGCGCCGCTGTCGCGGTCCATCACCAGCGAGATGTGCTCCAGAAACCCCTGCAGGTTCTCGAACTCCTCCATCGAGCGCACCAGCTCCTTGAGGTTCTCCAGCCGGCCCGCGGCGTCCGCCGAACGGTCCTTCTGCCACATCTCGGTATAGCCGCTCTCGTCGAGCACGATCTGGGCGAGGTCCGTATGCGCGGTGACCTCGCGCTGGGCGCGCCAGCGGTCGAACTGGGCGACGACCTCGCGCAGACTTCCGCGCGCCTTCGGCTTCAATTCGTCGGTGTCGACCACGGCGCGCGCCGCCTCGAACAGCGGGATGCGCCGCTTGCGGGCGTGGTCGTGCAGCATCTGCACGGTCGCGTCGCCAAGGCCGCGCTTGGGCACATTGACGATGCGCTCGAAGGCGAGATCGTCGGCGGGTGAATTGATGACGCGCAGATAAGCCAGCGCGTCGCGGATTTCGGCGCGCTCGTAGAAGCGCGGGCCGCCGATGACGCGGTAGGGCAGGCCGAGCGTGACGAAGCGGTCTTCGAATTCGCGCATCTGGTAGGAGGCGCGCACGAGAATGGCGATCTCGTTCAGCTTCTCGCCCTGACGCTGGATCTGCTCGATCTCCTCGCCGATGCCGCGGGCTTCCTCTTCGGAATCCCAAGAGCCCGTGACCGTGACCTTCTCGCCGTCCTGGTCCTCGGTGCGCAGCGTCTTGCCGAGCCGGCCTTCGTTGTGCGCGATCAGATGCGAGGCGGCGGCGAGGATATGGCCGGTCGAGCGGTAGTTGCGCTCGAGGCGGATCACCTTGGCGCCGGGAAAATCGTGGTCGAAGCGCAGGATGTTGTCGACCTCCGCGCCGCGCCAGCCATAGATCGACTGGTCGTCGTCGCCGACGCAGCAGATGTTCTTGATGTGGGCGCTCTTCTCCTTCTCCCCGCTTGCGGGATCGCGACGAGCTTCGCTCGCGCTGAGAAGGTCGGGATGAGGGGGAGTCTCCACGAGCTCGGTGCTCGGAGAGTCTCCCTCACCCGCATCGCCTTGCGATGCGACCTCTCCCCGCACGCGGGGAGAGGTGAAAGAAGTCGGCGCCTGCGACAGCAGCCGCAGCCACAGATACTGCGCGACGTTCGTGTCCTGATACTCGTCGACCAGGATGTATTTGAAGCGCTGCTGGTACTGCCTGAGGATATCCGGGTGCTCGCGGAAGATGCGGATGTCTTCGAGCAGCAGGTCGCCGAAATCGGCGGCGTTCAAGATCTTCAAGCGCTCCTGGTAGCTCGCATAGAGCTTGCCGCCCTTGCCATTGGCGAACACGGCGGCTTCGCCTGGGGGCACCTGCGACGGCGTCAGGCCGCGGTTCTTCCAGCCGTCGATCAGGCCGGCCAGCATGCGCGCGGGCCAGCGCTTGTCGTCGATGTTGTCGGCCTGCAGGAGCTGCTTCAGCAGCCTCACCTGGTCGTCGGTGTCGAGCACGGTGAAATTGGACTTGAGCTGCGCCAGCTCGGCATGGGTGCGCAGGATACGGCCGCCGATGGAATGGAAGGTGCCGAGCCACGGCATGCCTTCGACGGCGTGGCCGAGCATCTGGCCGAGCCGGTGCTTCATCTCGCGCGCGGCCTTGTTGGTGAAGGTCACCGACAGGATTTCGGCGGGGCGGGCGCGGCCCTGGCTCAGGATATGGGCGATGCGCGTGGTCAGCACGCGGGTCTTGCCGGTGCCGGCGCCGGCCAGCACCAGGACCGGGCCGTCCAGCGTCTCCACGGCGTCGCGCTGCTCGGGATTGAGCCCCGCCAGATATTTCGGGCCCACCGAGGCGCGCGCACGCGCGGCGATGCCGCCCGCCGCTGGCTGGTGGTCGGGGACGCTCTCGGAGGTGATCTTGCTTGGCTCGGTCATGCGAATCATTGGCCCCACGATGGCACCGCGGGGTGGCGGAAGGGAGCCTTCATAACAGGGATTGATCCCTATATGGGGCGCCGGGGAGGGGTTTTCCACGTGCGCGGCGCGGCGATTTTGTTCCTCCGGGACGGGCGAATTTCCGGCGGGAACGGGCAGGAACCAATGTTCCGTTCTGGAGATTGTTGGGCAAGTGAGGTGCGTCAGCCGCGCCGATCGCAGACAGTCATCGAAATAGAGGTTCTGCCATGCTGAGCTGGGTTGTGACGTTTCTGGTTATCGCGCTGATCGCCGGTATTCTGGGCTTTGGCGGCATCGCCGGCGCGTCGATCGAAATCGCCAAGATCATCTTCTTCATCGCGATCGTCCTGTTCCTGGTCTCGGCCGTGGTCGGCCTGGCCCGCGGCCGCAGCAGGATCTAGCGACGCTATCCTCATGGTGAGGAGCGCGAAGCGCGTCTCGAACCATGAAGGCCCGGTGTGGCCTTACATCCTTCGAGACGCCCGCTTCGCAGGCTCCTCAGGATGAGGAGTTGGAGTGCTACCGCTTCGAGGGCATCGCCACGTTTCGGCCGATGCCCTCGGGCCGCGGCACAGCGCCGTGGGCCGCGACGACGGTCCGGATGCGCGCGCTGATATCGGGCGGAAATGGCGCCACCTTGCGCGAGCCCATGTCGATGTGGAGCGACATGTTTTCCGAGGTGGCCGACAGCCAGCCCTCGGTCGCGTGCCGCAACTCCTGGAATGTGTGCAGCCGCTTGTCGTCGGCCTCCAGCAGCCAGACCGAAACCTGCACGGGATCGCCGAGATGGATCTCGCGCAAATACCGCACGTGGCATTCGGCAGTGAAGGTCGAGCCGCCTCGCTCCTTCATGTAGCCTGGCCCGATGCCGAGCTGTAGCCACATCTGGTCGATCGCCCGGTCGAACATCACGTTGTAATAGGCCATATTGAGATGGCCGTTATAGTCGATCCATTGCGGCTCGATCTGCATGATCGAGGCGCGGAATGGCTCGGCTGTTGGAGCAGTGGCAGTCACGGGCAGGTTTCCTTCCAGCTATGCGTCCGGTCGCTTGACTTGACCGGTTTTATGTCCTTTGCCACGGTTCTTCTGTCGGAGGAATTTCCGTGGGTACAACCATCACCAATAATCCGCCGCGGCCGGAGCCGAAAGCCCTCGCGAGCGCGCTGGAGCAGCTTGCCGCACGCTTCGGCAACCGCCTGATCACCTCGCAGGCCGTCCGCGAGCAGCACGGCCATACCACCACATGGATCGTCAACCAGCCGCCGGATGGCGTGGTGATGGCGCAGGAGACCGCCGACATCCAGGACGTGGTGCGGATCTGCGCCAGGAACGGTGTGCCGGTCATTGCCTTCGGCACCGGCACCTCGCTGGAGGGCCAGGTCAACGCGCCGGCCGGCGGTATCTCGATCGACCTGCGTGACATGAACAAGGTGCTGGCCGTGCACGCCGAGGACCTCGACTGCGTGATCCAGCCCGGCGTCACCCGCAAGGCGCTCAATGAGCATCTGCGCGACCAGGGCCTGTTCTTCCCGATCGATCCCGGCGCGGATGCTTCGCTCGGCGGCATGGCCTCGACCCGCGCCTCCGGCACCAATGCGGTGCGCTACGGCACCATGCGCGACAGCGTGCTGGCGCTCAAGGTCGTGCGCGGCGACGGCGAGATCATCACGACAGGCACGCGTGCGAAGAAATCCTCCGCCGGCTATGACCTGACGCATCTGTTCGTCGGCGCCGAGGGCACGCTCGGCATCATCTCGGAGCTGACCATCCGCCTGCGCGGCATTCCCGAGACGATCGCGGCCGGCGCGGTGTCGTTCGAGACCGTGCACGGGGCGTGTCAGGCCGTGATCCTGGCGATCCAGACCGGCATTCCCGTGGCGCGCATCGAGCTGCTCAACGCCGCGCAGGTGAAGGCCTGCAACGCCTATTCGAAGCTGACGCTGCCGGAGACGCCGCTGCTCCTGATGGAATTCCATGGCAGCGAGATCGAGGTCGCCGAGCAGTCCAAGGCCTTCGGCGAGATCGCAAAGGACTGCGGCGGCGGGGATTTCTCCTGGACCACCAAGCCCGAGGATCGCACGAAGCTGTGGCAGGCGCGCCACGACGCCTATTGGTCCGTGAAGGCGCTGCGGCCCGGTGACAGCATCGGCGTGGTCGCGACCGACGTCTGCGTGCCGATCTCGCGGCTTGCCGAATGCGTCGGCGAGACCGAGGAAGACCTCAAGCGTCTCAATCTGTTGTCGCCGATCGTCGGCCATGTCGGCGACGGCAATTTCCACTGCTCGCTGGTCTGCGACACCAGCGATGCCGACGAGATGGCGCGCGGCGAGGAGTTCATGCATCGCCTGGTCGAGCGCGCGCAGGCGATGGACGGCACCTGCACCGGCGAGCACGGTATCGGTCAGGGCAAGCAGAAATATCTCAAGGCCGAACTCGGCCCCGAAGCGCTCGATGCAATGCGGGCGCTGAAGAAGGCGCTCGATCCACAGAACATCTTCAACCCCGGCAAGATCGTGCCGGAGGCGTAGCGCGCGGCGTCACCGCCGTTTATGCTCGCTCCATCATACGGAGCGGGCAATGCGCTGGTTCGCGCGAAAGTCGCGACAAGACATCTGGGATGAGACGATCGAAGGCTCGCTCGGCGACATCGAGGCCGCCGAGCGCATCCGCGCGATCTGTGACGCTGCCGCCGCGAGCGCGGCAGGCTCTGGGCGCAACGACAAGCCCGACAACGAGTGCTACGAGCGCGCGGCCAAGGTCGCGATGGAAATCGCAATGAAGATCTCGGATGGATTGATGCGCGACGACGCGGTGCGCCGCATCGTCGATCTCTGCATGACGGCGAACAACCTCAAGACCGCGCAGATCCTGTTCCGCGCGATCCATGCCAGCTGGATCCGCGAGGCGGTGCAGCGGGATCATCCGGCGCTGGCGCAGTGATCATTCGCTGCTGTCGCATTGCGACGACATGCCAATCCATCACCGTCATCCTGAGGTGCGAGCCATGGGGCGCGAAGCGCCGCATGGGGAGCCTCGAAGGACGACGGCCCGGCTGCATCGTGGCCGTATCATCCTTCGAGGCTCCGCTTGCGACGCGTTCGCGTCTCAAGCGGAGCACCTCAGGATGACGGAGTGAATATGTGATCGCCCTTCGCCAGCTTACGCACGGCTTCGTCCACGCTGTGGAAGACATGCTCGCGGGGCAGAGCATCGAACAGTCTGAAGCGTTCGAACGCGTCCTGCGCGCGCACCGATTCCAGCCGCGCCAGCGCTACCGTGACCCCCTGTTCGCTGCACGCCTTGAAGATTTCGAGCAGGATCTGCGCGGCGGTGAAATCGATCTCGACCATGCCGCTCGCCTCGAGCACCAGCAGTTGCGGCGTCGATGTCGTGAGAACCTCGTTCACGTCGCTGCGGAAGCCGGGGGCGTTGAGGAACGAGAGCGGCGCTTGCAGCCCGATCACGGCGACGCGGTCGATGCGCTCGCCGGTGATGTGCGGATGCGCCGGCCACCAGATCGTGGTGCCCGGGACGCGCTCGAACTCGACGAGCCGCGCGCGCGTCGTGCTCCAGATGCCGTGCAGCAGCGACAGCATGATGCCGAGGAACGCGCCCTGCTGGATCGGCAGGATGATGATCAGCGCGGCGGTGGCGACGATCAGCAGGAATTCGCTTGGGGACTGGCGATAGATCGTGACGATCTGCTTGATCCGGACGATCCGCAGCGCCACGAACAGCAGGATGCCGCCGAGCGCCGCGTCAGGGACGTGCTGCAGAAGTCCGGTTCCGAACGCGAGCAACGCCAGCACAATTCCGGCCGCCGCAAGGCCCGCGAGCTGCGATTGTCCGCCGGTCTCGGCGACGATCCCCGTCCGCGGCGGGCTGGCATTGACCGGAAACGCGCCGAACAGGCCTGAGAGCAAGCTGCCGGCGCCCGCGCCGAGGAAATCGCGGTCGACATCGGCGGGTGTGTCCGGATCGGACGGGAACGACCGCGTCGTGGCCGCAGTCTGCACCATCACCACGACGGTGATCACGAAGGCGAGCGGCACCAGGCGAACCCACTGCTCCGGCGCGAGGTCGGGCAGGGTCGGCCGCGGCAGCGTGCCCGGCACCGCGCCGACGACGCTGACGCCCCTGCTCTCGAGGCCAAGTGCGATCGCGGCGAGCGTCGCGGCCACGAGCCCGATCAGCGCGCCGGGAATCTTGGCGCTGATCGTCTCGGAGACGAAGACCACCGCCAGCACACCGAACCCGATGCACAGCGTGAACGGATTGGCACGGCCGAGTTGGCCAGCGAGCACGACGATGCGATCGAGCGTCGGCCCGCCCGGCGATTCCAGTCCCAGCACGCCCGGCAATTGCGAGACGATGATGTGGACGGAGATGCCGGCGAGGAAGCCGACCATGACCGGCACCGACAACAGGTTGGCGATCCCGCCGAGGCGGAAGGCGCCGCCGGCCAGCATCATCGCGCCGACCATCAGCGCAAGCGCGATCGCAAGGCCCTGATAGTCCGGCGAGCCTGTCGCGGCGAGCGCTGCAAGCCCGCCGGCAAAAATCGGCGTGATCGTGGAATCGGCGCCGCAGGACAGGAAGCGGTTGCCGCCGAGCAAGGCAAAGCCGAGCGAGCCCGCCATGAAGGCGAAGAAGCCGATCTGCGGCGCGAAGCCGCCGAGCCGCGCGGTGGCCATCTGCTCGGGGATCGCGATCGCCGCCAGCGTCAATCCCGCCATGAGATCGCCGGGCAGGGAAAAGGACGCGAGCGAGCGGAATAGCGGCCAAGAGCTCCTGGCGCGAGAGTCGTGCGGCATCGACGAGACATCCCCGGAAAGGCTGGCGCTGGCCGATCAGACTACAGCATTTCCGGATTGGAAGGAGGCGAATGAGAATATCCGGAACACTCGTGTCCCGGCTCTGCAGCGCACCGCAAGAGCGCTGCGCTGCGTCCGGGGCACGAGAGTTGCGGATACCTTAATACCTGCTGCGATAGTTATCGCCGCGTCCGTAGCCGCCACCGCCGTAACCGCCGCGGCCCACGCCGATTCCAATCCCGATGCCGACACCCACGGCGGCGGGCGGTGGCGGCGGTGGGGCGCGCTCGTAGACGACGACTTCGTCGGGCGGCGGCCGGCGCGGCTTCGGCGGTGTCTCGACCACTTTGCGCTTGGGCGGCGTGTCGTCGACGCGCTTCTTGATGACGGGCGCCACCGCCGGGTTCGAGGGCGTCGAGCACGGGCAGGTCGGGGCCATCGCGACCGCGACCGGCGCGGGCGTCGCCGCGGCCGCAACCGGCACGGCATAATTGCGGTTCTGCACGCGGAGCAGCAGCCTGCGCGCGGTCGCGGCGAGGTCGCTGTTGTCCCAGTTGTTGAGATAAGCCTCGAACGAGGCGCGGGTGTTGATCGCGGTGGCGCGCTCCCACGCCAGCATCTGGCGCCGGCGCTCCAGGATCGCGCGCAGGCGCGGTGTGAAGGAGGCCTGTGCGTAAAGCTCGACATAGGCTTGATACGCCTCGATCGTGTCGTCGGCGATCACGAGTTCATAAGCGGCCTTGGCGTCCTTGCCCTGCAGATCCTTGCGCCAGTCCGCGACGCTGCGCGTGCCGCTGGCAAGTGCCATCGACGACGCGCCCGGAAGAGCGGGCGTTGCGCCGCTGCTTTCGCCGAAGAACTTGAAGTCGGTCGTCAGCGACGAGCTTTCCCAGGGGATCTGCCGCCCGTCGGTCGATTGCGCCACGGCGACGCGGATGCGCTTGAACACTTCCTCGATCGGCAGGTTCGGTTGCCGCGCGACCGAGAGCGCCGCGGTGGTGTAGGGGCTGTCGGCGCCGGACCCGTCCTCGGCTTCCGCGCCGGGCGAGGTCGAATAGGAGATGAAGGTGCCCTGTGCGCCGGCCTTGGTGTCGACGATCGCAAGCCCGTGGCCGGCGCCGCTGAGCGCCGGGAACGGATTGTTGCGGCAGGCGTCGAGCATGAAGATGCGCGCCCGCGTCGGCAGCGCGCCGAGCGTGTTGAGCAGGTCGTTCAGGCGCACGCCCTGAAGCGGAATGTCGGCCTCGCGCTTGGGATCGAGATCGACCGGAACCAGATAGTTCTCGCCGTCGATCTGCAGGCCGTGGCCGGCATAGAACACCAGCGCGACGGTGTCGGCGCCGCTGGCGCTGACCTTGCCGGCGAAATCCGAGATCGCCTGGCGCATGTCGTTCTGCACCAGATTGGATGCCGTGGTGACGGTGAAGCCGGCATTGCCGAGCAGCTCCGTCATGCCCTTGGCGTCGTTGGCGGCGTTGGGCAGTTCCGGAACGGTGCGATACGCCGATTGGCCGATCACGAGTGCGAGCCGCGCCTCGGCGGCGGCTTCGGTCGGCGTCATCAGCTGTGCGAGGGCAAGAAGGCCGGATGCAAGGACCAAATTGGAAAGAAACGGACGGCGCATGGTGTCACCTTCATCGGCAATACGGCGAGGATATCACTTCTTCTAGGTCGCCGTTGAGAGTCTGTCTGTGCACTGGATCACGCTGAGCGTGCGGCAAAATGGGGCAGGGGGTCTGCCAGAGCATCGTTCGGACGGCATCCATGTGAATCGCGCATTGATCTATGCGCCAATTGGATCGATCCCTACCGATGGACGAAAGCGTCCTCTCGCCTACCTAGCCGCGGCCCGATCCTCATCGAAAATCACTGAGAAACATGGTCGTTTCGCCGGCGTTCGCGCCGTCGATATTCTCATCGCGTGGCTTTGCGCCTGCCGGCGGCCCGCTTGCCTGCCCCGTCCCTTTGGCCATACAGTCGAGCCAAGAGGCCGCGACAACGATCGCGGCTGCAAAAAAATACCCGGGGAGAGACCGCGCCATGACCATCGTGCCCGTCAACCGTCGCACGTTCATCAAGTCGTCGACGGCGGTGACCGCCGGCCTCGTGCTCTCTCCCGCCATCATCGGCCGCGCTGAAGCCGCGACGCTGAAGCTGAAATGCTCCTCCTCGCTGCCGAACGATCCCAAATTCGCCAATGGCCGCGTCTACTACGACAACCTCGTCAAGAATTTGAAGGGAAACGGGCTCGGCGAGCAGGTCGAGGTCGCCTTCTTCCCTGACAACCAGCTTGGCCAGGAAATCGACGTCATCAATTCGGTGAAGCTCGGCGTCATCGACCTCATGGTGTCGGGCTCCTCGATCTCGGCCAATCTGACGCCGCTGGTCGGCACCTTCGACCTCGGCTTCCTGTTCTCGAGCTTCCCGCAGCAGACCAAGGCGTTCGAGTCCGGCGCCGCCAAGCCGATCGAGGACGCGCTGCTCAAGGGCAGCAACATCCGCATCATCGCCTGGGCCTATAATTTCGGCTCGCGCAGCGTGTTCGCGAAGAAGCCGGTAAAGACGCCGGAAGACCTCGCCGGCCTCAAGATCCGTACCCTGCCCAATCCCGTCATCACGGAATGCCTGCGGCTGATGGGCGCCGCCGCGACGCCGCTGGCGTTCGGCGAGATCTACACGGCGCTGCAGGCCGGCGTGCTTGATGGCCTGGAGCACGATCCGCCGACCATCCTCGCCAGCAAGTTCTTCGAGACCGCAAAGTTCTACGCGCTGACTCAGCACAATTTCTCGCCGCTCGCGATCTACTTCAGCGACATGACCTACAACCGCATGGACCCGAAGCTGCGTGACGGCTTCCTCGATGCCGCGAAGAAGGCCGCGGCCGACACGCGCGCCCACGGGCTTGCGGTCGAGAAGGAGGCACTGGCGGCCCTGACCGAGAAGGGCGTGACGGTCGCCGAATGCGATCGCGAGGCGTTCAAGAAGCGCGTGGCGCCGCAGCACGAGAATTTTATCAAGGTGCGGCCGGAATCCAAGGCCGTCATCGACATCATCCGCGCGACGCAAGCCTGAGATGACCAAATCCGAGATGGCCGGGCCTGACATGGCATTGGCCGGCGCCGTGCCCCTCTCGGGCGGTCGCCACGGGAGCATCGCCCTGCTGCTTCGCCTCAGCGACGGAATCGCGGCCATTCTTCTGGCCGCCGATCTCGTGGTCGTCTGCGGTTCCGTGCTGCTGCGCTTTTTCTTCAACGCGCCGGTCGAATGGTCCGATGACGTCGCGCGCGGCCTGATGGTCGGCTCGGCCTTCTTTGGCGCGGCGAGCGCGCTCGCGCGCGGCGAGAATGTCGGCGTCTCGTTCTTTCGCGACCTGCTGCCGCTGCGATCGCGGACGCTGGTCGATGCCGCGAGCGCGGTGCTGGTCGTGCTGATCTCGGGCTATGTCGCCACCAACGCCATCAAGCTGGGTTCGCTGACCGCGGGCCAGACCACCGGCTCCGGTCTGCCGCTGGAGCTGACCTTCTACCCGATGGGCGCCGGCGCGCTGTTCATGACGGTGTTTGCGATCGACCAGCTCTGCGCAAGGCCGCTCCCTGACATCGTCAGGGGCCTCATCGCCGTCGTCATCGTCGCCGGTCTCTATCTCGCCTGGGATTATCTGTCGCCGTCCTCGGTGCCGTCGGCGGGGACGCTGATGCTGATCGGCTTCTTCGCAACCCTGTTCGGCGGGCTGCCGATCGGCTTTGCGCTGGCGCTGGCCGCGCTGATCTTCATCTGGGTCGAGGGCGCGCTGCCCGGTGTCATCTTCGCCCAGCAGATGGCGCGCGGTATCGACAATTTCGTGCTGCTCGCGATCCCCTTCTTCATCCTCGTCGGCTACCTCATGGAAGCCAACGGCATGTCTGTGCGCCTGATCGAGCTGCTGCAACGCGGGGTCGGCCGCATGCGCGGCGGCCTCAACGTCGTGATGGTCGCCTCGATGGTGCTGTTCTCGGGCATATCAGGCTCGAAGATGGCCGACGTCGCCGCGGTCGGCTCCGTGCTGATTCCGGCCGCGCGCCGCTCCAGGCAGAATCCGGGCAGCGCGGTGGCGCTGCTCGCGGCATCCGCAGTGATGGCGGAGACCATCCCGCCCTGCATCAACCTGATCATCCTTGGTTTTGTCGCGAACCTGTCGATCGGCGGCCTGTTCGTCGCCGGCCTGCTGCCGGCGGCGCTGATGGCAGCCGTGCTGATCGTCGTCTCCATCATCTTCGGCAAGCGGCCGGCGGAAGCCGAGGACGTCGCGCCGCAGATGCCGGTGTCGGGTCTGTGGAGCGGTGCGATCGCCTCGTTCGGCCTGATCTTCATGATCTTCTTCGGTTTCAAGAGCGGCTTTGCCACGGCCACGGAAATTTCGGCCTTCGCCGTGGCTTATGCGCTGATCGTCGGCAGCGTGGTGTTCCGCGAGCTCACCTTCAAATCGGCCGCGCACAGCTTCGTGCAGGGAGCAACGCGCGCGGGGCTCGTGCTGTTCATCGTCGCCGCCGCGCAATCGCTGGCGTTCACGCTGACCCTGCAGCAGGTGCCGCATGCGGTCGGCGATTTCATGCTGGGACTGTCCAAGACATCCGGCACGTGGCTGTTCATCCTGCTCGCCATCGGCGTGCTGATCGTGATGGGCTCGGTGCTGGAAGGCGCCGCCGCGCTCATCATCTTCGGGCCGCTGCTGCTGCCGGTCGCGGTGCAGCTCGGGGTCGATCCCCTGCATTTCGGCGTCGTGCTCGTCATCGCCATGGGCATCGGCCTGTTCGCGCCGCCGCTCGGGCTCGGGCTCTATGGCGCCTGCCTGATCGGCAATGTGCCGATCGAGCAGACCGTGAAGCCGATCATGGGCTATCTCGGCCTGCTGTTCCTCTGCCTGCTCGTCATTGCCTTCGTGCCATGGCTCTCGACCGCGCTGCCGCGGGCATTCGGCTATTGAAGGAGTTTCGTCGCGTGAAAGTCCTGCTCGCCCATACGCCGGAGATGCGGCGGAACTATTACGGCGAACGCAGCCTGAACGGCCTGCGCGCGGTCGCGGAAGTGATCCTGCACGAGAGCGACGACACGCTGGATGCGGCCGGTCTCGTGCGCGCCGCCAAGGATGCGGACATCATCGTCGCCGACCGCATGACCGAAGGGCGCGGCGAGATCTTCGCGCAGCTGCCGTGCCTGCGTGCCTTCGTTCGCTGCGCCGTCGACATCCGCAACGTCGACGTCGATGCGGCCTCGCAAGCCGGCGTGCTCGTGACGCGCGCCGGGCCCGGTTTCGTGCAGGCCGTTGCCGAGCTCGCGGTCGGCTTCATCGTCGATCTGTCCCGCGGTGTGTCGCGGACGACAGCCGACTACCAGGCCGGCCGCAAGCCCGAGGCGCGGATGGGCCGCCAGCTTGCCGGCAGCCGGATCGGCATCATCGGCTACGGCAGCATCGGGCGCTATCTCGCCGAGATCGCAAAGGTGATGCGCATGGAGGTGCTGGTCTGCGATCCCTTCGCTGATGTCAGCGACGGCGCCATCAGGCAGGTCGGTCTCGACGAGCTTCTTGCCGCATCCGACTATGTCGTCTGCCTCGCCATTGCCAACGAGCAGACCGAGAATTTGATCGGAGAGACGGCGCTGGCGCGCATGCCGAGGCATGCCGTGTTCATCAATCTATCGCGCGGCAATCTCGTCGACGAGGCCGCGTTGGCGCGCGCGCTGCGCGAAGGCCGCATCGCAGGTGCCGCGCTGGATGTCGGCCGCGCACCCGATCAGATGCCGACCCCGGAGCTGGCGAAACTCGCCAACGTGGTCGCCACACCGCATGTCGGCGGGCTGACGCCGCAAGCGATCGAATATCAGTCGCTGGAAACGGTCCGGCAGGTCGCGGCGATCATCAACGGCGAGGTGCCGCCCGGCGCCGTCAACGCGGAGCATTGGACGCGGCGGCCCTAACGGCCGGTGCCTGGGGCGCCGTCCTAAAACCGATCGATGGCTCTGAACGTTCCGTCCTTCTGGATCACCGTCAGGAAGACTTTCGGGGGCGTCTCGATTGCACGTACGCCGACGGTGACGATGCTGCCGCTGATGTCGAAGCGGCCGACGTCATTGATGGTGTGCAGGAAGCTTGCCCGCGTCGGTTTCGGTCCGGTCTGTTCCAGCACGGAAGCGGCGATGCGGCCGGAGATGTAGCCTTCGAGTGACACGAAATCCGGCGGCAGCGTCGGGTCGAACGCCTTCTGCGCCGCCTGGTAGTCCGCGACGAGCTTGATCGATCGGTCCCAGGGAAACGGCACGACCTGGGAGACGATGACGCCTTCACCATCGGGGCCGAGTTCCCTGGCCAGCTCATTGGCACTGACGAAGGAGATGTTGACGAACGTCGGATAGAAGCCGCTGCGGTGCGCGAGCTTGATGAACTCCGCGCAAGGACCGTAGGTGCCGACCATGACGATAGCTTCCGGCTCCGCGCGCTTGATCATGCGCCAGGCCGAGCCGACCGCGCGGGTGTTGCGCTCGAAGGTGCCTTCGGAGACGAGTTCGAGGCCGCGCTTGGCCAGCGCGCGCTTCACGCCGATGAGACCGTCGCGGCCGAAGGAATCATCCTGGTAGAAGATGCCGATGCGGGTGAACCGGCGATCCTCGGTGAGGTGCTTGATCCATGCCTCGGCTTCCGCGCCGTAGCTGGCACGTGTGTTCACGACGTTCGGCAGTTCGAGGTCGCGCAGGAATTCGGCGCCGCTGAACGGGCCGATGAAAGGGACGTTCCTCGCGCTGGTGATCGGAATCGTCGCCATCGCAGTCGGGGTGCCGACCGCGCCGATCAGCGCGAACACTTTGTCCTCGTCGATCAGCCGCACCGTCTGCGCCACCGAGCGGTCGGGGTCGTAGCCGTCGTCGCGGCTGATCAGCTGAAGCCTGCGGCCGTGGACGCCGCCCTTGGCATTGATCTCGGTGAACGCCGTGACGATGCCTTGCCGCAGGCGCTGCCCGAGCACCGCGGAGGGGCCTTCGAGGGCGGCGGCCTGGCCGAACAGGATCGCGTCGTCGCTGACGCCGGCCTCGTCGCTTCTCGCGGAGGGCGTCGTCAGGGCGAGCAGTGCGAGGGTCAGGGCGAGGTAAGTCGCGGGTCGCGATCGTGTCATGAGGGCGCCGGCCGGATGCAGGACGAATTGTGGAGAGGATAGTTCTGCGCGGCTGAACGGGCCGCTAATCCGCCCTGCAACGATGGCCCGTAAGACTCCGGGGAAGACCGGCAAGTTGCCGCCAGACTGACGCAACTTGTGGGTCAATCGTTAACTAAGCCGCGCATTGTGAGGCGGCCGGGTTCCGAAATTTTGCAGTTCTTAACCGCGATCCTTGTCCGATAGCAGTCGCGGCATCTCAACCAGAAGTTCGGCCGGCCGGGCCGAGGGGGACGTGCGGATCAAGATGGGCGATCACGATCAGAACGATCAGGATCGGAAGGGTGTAGCGGCGTGGTGGCGTGCCTCGCCGCTGCTCGGACTCTATCGCCCTGCGCTCGTCGCGGCCGGCGTCGGCCTGCTGTTCTCGATCGTGGGCGCGGCCGCCGTGGCGCGATGGGAAGACCGCGTCAACAAGATCGAGTTCGAGAACGCGGCCGAGACCGAAGCGATCGTCATGCAGAACGGCATGAGCGAGTACATCAGCAGGCTCGTCGCGCTGCGCACGCTGTTCGAATCGACCAACGAGGAAATCACCCGCAGCGAATTCGAGACCTTCAGCACGCGCCTGTTCGAGCGCCATCCCGGCATGCTGCGCATCGCCTGGCTGCCGCGCGTCAACCGCAAGGAGCGCGCCGAATACGAGGCCGCCGCGATCACGGACGGGGTGTCCGGCTATCGCATCAAGTCGCTGCAAGGCGACGGCTTTGCGCCGGCGCCGCAGGGCGACGAATATTTCCCGATCTTCTACTCGACGCAGCCGAAGACCTCACCGGTCTACGGCACGGACTATGCGAGTATTCCCGAGCGCCGCGTGGCACTCGAGCGCGCACGCGACAGCGACCGGATTACCGCAATCCGTGAGCGACTCTACGAGCCACGCGAAAGCAGCCGCTTGCCCGACGTCATCGTCGCCGTCCCGGTCTATGCCAAGGGGACCTCGCGCGAGACCATCGCGGACCGGCGCCGCAATCTCGCGGGCTACGTCGTCGGGGTGTTCGACCTGCCGCTGCTGATGCAATCCATTCGCGTGACGACGGGAGCAAGCCCAGCAGTCAGCGTGAACATCTATCCGCCCTTCACCGGGCGGATCGTCAGCATGGCGCACGCGCTGCCGGATTTCGCGTCCTCGGCCGCCGCTCCCCAGTCGATGCGCGATGTCGCGCAAGGCCGGCACTGGTCCGGCATTCTCAGGATCGGGGATGCCGATTGGCAGGTGCGCGCGGTGCCTGCGGCCGGCGGTTCGCTGGAGACGGCCTACGACCGCGCCGTCGCCGTCATCATCGTCGGCATGCTGCTGACGCTTTCGCTTGCAACCTATCTCGTGCTGGCAAGCCGCAATTCGCGTCGGTTGTCGCTGGCGAACCGGCGCGTGCTCGAGCTCGCGCAGACCGACGTCCTGACCGGGCTGCCGAACCGCGCGTTCTTCCTCGCCCGGCTCGACATGATGAACAGCCAGTTGAGCGTGAGGGGCCTGCCGTTCTCGATCCTGATGCTCGATCTCGACCGCTTCAAGAACGTCAACGACTCCCTCGGTCACAGCGCCGGGGATGCGCTGCTGCGCCAGGTGGCGTTGCGCCTGAAATCCGCGCTGCGCGCCACCGACGTGCTGGCGCGGCTCGGCGGCGACGAGTTCGCCATCATCCAGGAAGCCGACGACAATCAGCGCGGCAGCGCGACCGAGCTCGCAGCGCGGATCGCCAAGCTGGTGGCCGAGCCGTTCCTGCTGCCCGGCCATCGCGTCGAGATTGGGACCAGCATCGGCGTCGCGATCGCGCCGGACCACGGCAGCGACCAGGAGCAATTGCTGAAGAAGGCGGACCTTGCGCTCTATCGATCAAAATCGGCCGGCCGCAACTGCTTCACCGTCTACGAGGAGGCGATGTCGGCCGAGCTCGAGGCGCGCAACACGCTGGAAGGGGATTTGCGCGACGCGATCGCGCTGTGCCAGCTGGAGGTGCACTATCAGCCGTTCGTGGACGTCGCCAGCGGCGGTCGTCGTGGCTTCGAGGCGCTGGTGCGCTGGCGGCATCCGAGCCGCGGCCTGATCCCGCCGGACCAGTTCATCGCGCTTGCGGAGGAGACCGGGCTGATCGTGCCGCTCGGCGAGTTCGTGCTGCGACGCGCCTGCGCGGACGCCGCCGCCTGGCCGTCCGATCTGATGGTCGCCGTGAACCTGTCGCCGATCCAGTTCAAGGAAGCCGAGCTGTTCGAGACGATCTGCGCGGCGCTGGCCGATTCCGGCCTGCCGCCGCAGAGGCTGGAGATCGAGATCACGGAATCGGTGCTGCTGGAACGCGGCGTCGAGAACCACGCCTTCATGGAGCGGCTGAAGCATATCGGCATCGAGCTTGCGCTCGACGATTTCGGCACCGGCTATTCGTCGCTGAGCTATCTCACCGCGTTCCCGTTCGACAAGATCAAGATCGACAAGTCGTTCATCCGCAATCTCACGCATCAACCGCGCAGCTCCGCCATCATCTCCTCGATCGTGACGCTGGCGCGCGGGCTGGACATGTCTGTGACCGCCGAAGGCGTCGAGACAGCCGAGGAGTTCGAGCGGCTGACGGCGCTCGGCGTCAATTTCGCACAAGGCTATCTGTTCGGGCGTCCGCAGCCGGTCGACCAGATCAAATTCGACGCGCCCGTTCAGGCTTCGCGGCGCGACGCGGCCTGAGCTTTCCACGCAAGCGGGTGGTGTGCGAAAACCGCTTGACCCGGGCCGCCCCGGATGGTCGGTAGGGGCGTCCAGGGATGAAATAAACACAACATGCGGCTTCCGTTCTTCTACGGCTGGGTCGTGGTCGCCGTGACCTTCGTCACCATGGCCATCGGCGTCAACGCGCGTACCGCTTTCTCATTGTTTTTTCCTCCCATCATCTCCGAATTCGGCTGGGAGCGCGGCGTCACCGCGGGCGCTTTTTCCTTCGGTTTCGTGGTGTCGGGCATCGTCAGCCCGTTGATCGGCCGCCTGATGGATCGCGCCGGACCGCGCGCGGTGATGGAGCTCGGTGTTTTGCTGATGGCCGGCGGGCTGCTGCTCGCCCCGCTCACCAGTGCGCCCTGGCATCTCTATGTGACCATCGGAGTGATGGTCGGCGCGGGCAGCGTTTGTCTCGGCTATTCCGGTCAGTCGCTGTTCCTGCCGAACTGGTTCATCCGCAAGCGCGGCTTTGCCATCGGCATCGCCTTTGCCGGCGTCGGCATCGGCTCGGTGACGCTGCTGCCCTGGGTGCAGCACATGATCGAGCAGACCGGCTGGCGCACCGCCTGCACCGCGATGGGACTGCTCATCCTGGTCGTGCTGGCGCCGATCAATCTGTTCCTGCACAGGCGTCCCGAGGACATCGGCCTTCAGCCTGATGGCGATGCCGCGCCGACCGCGGGCGCCGCGAAGCCGATCTCCAACATCGTCGATCCCGTCTGGGTCGGCATCGACTGGACGCTCCGGCGGGCGGTTGCGACGACGCGGTTCTGGTGGATCGCGCTCGGCTATTTCTGCGGCCTGTACATCTGGTACGCGGTGCAGGTGCACCAGACCAAATTCCTGCTCGACATCGGCTTCAGCCCGAGTGTGGCGGTGTGGGCGCTCGGCACCGTCAGCCTGCTCGGCATTCCCGGCCAGATCCTGCTCGGCCACGCTTCCGACCGGATTGGACGGGAATGGGTGTGGGCGATCAGCTGCGCCGGCTTCGTCATCTGCTTCGCGGCGCTCATGGCGCTGAAGTACCAGCCCTCGTTGTGGCTCGTTTATCTCATGGTGCTGACGCAGGGCGCGCTCGGCTACGGTCTCACCTCGATCATGGGCGCGGTGGTGTTCGAGATATTCCAGGGCAAGCACCAGGGCAGCATTTTCGGCACGATCATGCTGGCGGCCCTGGCCGGCGGCGCGGCCGGACCGTGGCTGACCGGCTTCCTCTACGATCGCACCGGCGACTACACGCTCGCCTTCGCCATTGCGATGGTCGTGAGCGGCTTGTCGGCGTTCTCGATCTGGCAGGCTTCGCCCCGCAAGGTGCGGGCGGTGGCGGGCCGGCTGCACACCGCCAAAGCCGGAGCTGCCGCGGAATAAGATACCTTCGCCGCTTTTGCGGAATGTTAAGCATGCCGCATCTTGGCAGGGCGCAACCCGGTTGCAAAAACGTCTTGGACACCATCGGAACGCTAGCGTCATGGCAATTGCCGTTTCTTCCCGATGCCGCCGGGTCTGCCGATGTCTGCTTCCGATTATACAGTGACCGAAATCCCCGACGTGCTCCGCGCTGTGCTCGAATGCGCCGACGACGGGATCGTCGTCGTCGACGACGCACACCGCATCACGCATTTCAATGCGAGCGCCGAGCGGATATGGAAGCTTGCGCGCGCCGAGGTGCTCGGCCGCGACGCTGCCGTCCTCGACCTCGCATTCCTTCAGGCCGATCCAATTGCGGATTCTCGCGACGAGATCAGCCTGGTGCGGCACGACGGCAGCCGGATCAGGGCGCTGATGTCGCTGTCGTCCACGACCGTCGGCGGCGCAACCCATCACATCCTGTTCGCGCGCGACGTCACTGCTGAGGCCGAGCGCCGCGCCAGGATCGGGCTTCTCAACGCGGTGTCGGACCAGACCAACCGCGTGGTGGTCATCACCGATACCGAACAGAACATCCGCTACGTCAATTCGGCCTTCACGGCGCTGTTCGGCTATACAAGCGCGGAGGCCGAGGGGCGCCGCGTGGCTGAACTCATCGCCGGTTGCCATACCAACCGCACGGCCGTCGCCAGGCTCATCAAGCGGCTCCTCGATGGTGGCCGGCGCGGCGAGGTCGAGACGCTCGTCTACAACAAGGACGGCGGGGAGATCTGGGTCTCTGCCAGGATCGACGCCTTCCGCGACAAGAAGGGCCGGGTCAAGCACATCTTTGCCCTGCTCGATGACATCACCGAGACGCGGCAACTGCGCTCGCTTCAACAGCTCATCATGAGCGCGCTCGCCGACGAAATTCCGATCGCCGAGATCGCCGACCGGCTGTGCCGCCGGGTCGAGGAGATCGCGCCTGACGTCGTCTGCTCGCTGCTCCATATCGACTCGGCCGGGTTGATCCATCCGCTCGGCGGCCCCAGCCTGCCCGAAGACTATTCCCGCGCACTGGACGGCGTTGCGATCGGCCCCAATGTCGGCTCCTGCGGCACCGCAGCCTTCTACGGCGAGCCGGTGCTGGTGACCGATCTTGCGACCGATCCGCGCTGGCTGCCTTACAATGCGCGGCCGCTCGAAGTCGGCCTGCGCGCCTGCTGGTCGACGCCGATCAAAGCCAAGGACGGCCGGGTCATCGCCACCTTCGCCTTCTATTTCCGCGAGCAGCGTGCGCCGAGCAACTGGCACCGGCGCATCGTCGAGGCCTGCGTCAACCTCGGCGCCTTCGCGATCGAGCGCAAGGAGGCGCGCGCCGAGATCGCGCGGCTCGCCTATCACGACATCCTCACCGGCCTGCCGAACCGCGCGCAGCTTCGGCACCTGATCACCACGGCGATCGATGCCTGTCCGAACGGCAGCCACGTTGCGCTGGCCTTCCTCGACGTCGACCATTTCAAGGACGTCAACGACACGCTCGGTCACGCCGCCGGCGACGAGTTGCTGGTCCAGCTGGCGCAGCGCCTGCGTGAGCATATCGGGCCCGAGGACATGCTGGGCCGGCTCGGCGGCGACGAATTCGTCATCCTGCTGCCGCAGCGTAACGCCGAGAGCGCCGAGCGCGTCGCGGCCGGGATCATGGAGGCACTCGCCGCACCTTTACGGCTCGGATCGAAGCTGATGCCGCTGTCGGCAAGCATCGGCATCAGCCTCTATCCAGATCATGCCACCGACATCGACACGCTGATGCAGCAGGCCGATGCCGCCATGTACATGGCCAAGCAGGCGGGGCGTTCGACCCATCGCATCTTCAGCGCCGAGATGAACGGGCTCGCCGAGCAGCGCTTGGCGCTGATCGCGGCGCTCCGCCGCGCCATCGCCGAGGGCGCGCTGACGCTGAACTACCAGCCGCAGATCCGCAGCTGCGACGGCGCGATCCACGGCGTCGAGGCGCTGGCGCGCTGGCACGATGCCGCGCTCGGCGACGTCTCGCCGGCAAAATTCATCCCGCTCGCCGAGGAGTGCGGCCTGATCGAGCAGATCGGCCTGTGGTCGGTGCGCGAGGCCTGCCGCCAGATGGCGAGCTGGCGCTCCGCCGGGCTCAACATCCCCAGCGTGTCGGTGAACCTGTCGCCGATCAATTTCCGCAACGTCACGCTCGCCGCGCGGCTCAAGGACATCCTCGCTGAAAACGCGCTGCCGCCGGACGCGCTGATGCTCGAGATCACCGAAGGCACCTTCATGCAGGACGGCGCCGCCGCGCTGGAGACGATGCATGCGATCCGCGCGCTCGGCGTCGGCCTGTCCGTTGACGACTTCGGCACCGGCTATTCGAGCCTCAGCCGGCTCGCCCATCTGCCGATCCGCGAGCTCAAGATCGACCGCAGTTTCATGCGCGACATCGAGCGTGACGCCGGCGCCGTTGCAATCGCCACCGCCGTGGTGCGCGTTGGCCAAGGCCTCGGCATGACCGTCGTCGCCGAAGGCGTCGAGACGGAAGGCCAGCGCAAGGTGCTGGCCGAGCTCGGCTGCGACATCGTCCAGGGCTTCCTCTACGCCCCCGCGCTTCCCCCCGTCGCGTTCGAGCGCTGGCTGATCGAGCATTGCGCCGAGCAGGCGAGGGCGATGCTGGCGCGGCTGGATATGGGGACGGCGGGGCGCGACGAGGTGAAGCGGTCGGCGTAGGCGCCTGCAGCCTGGCGACTTAGAGGTCGACATTCCAAAAAGCCAGGATCACTATCCCGGCAGACGTCGCGGCAAACAGCGACGCTGCAGGGAGAAACGAAATGCGGTC
The DNA here is from genome assembly GCF_042076515.1 of Bradyrhizobium sp. A5. NCBI lineage: Bacteria > Pseudomonadati > Pseudomonadota > Alphaproteobacteria > Hyphomicrobiales > Nitrobacteraceae > Bradyrhizobium > Bradyrhizobium sp. A5. Next base: position 1,810,851 of record NZ_CP148990.1, read on the forward strand.
TTGCATCACGGCGGCTGTTGTCGCGGTCTATGGCATGATTTCCACTGCGGCCTGCTGGGCCGCCGACAAGCAGTACGATCCCGGCGTCAGCGATAACGAAATCAAGATAGGACAGACGATGCCCTATAGCGGTCCTGCGTCTGCCTATGGCACGCAGGGCAGGACCGAGGCGGCCTATTGGAAGATGATCAACAGCCGGGGCGGGATCAACGGTCGCAAGATCACGCTGCTGAGCATGGACGACGGCTATAGCCCGCCGAAGACGGTGGAGCAGACGCGCAAACTTGTGGAGCAGGACGAGATTCTTGCAAATATCGGATCGCTGGGCACGCCGACGAATTCCTCAATTCAGAAATATCTGAACGGCAAAAAAGTCCCTCACATCTTGATCTCCACGGGCGCCTCGAAGTGGAACGACGCGAAGAATTTTCCCTGGACGACGCCGTTCTATCCGCCCTATGCGCAGGAAGCCAGGATCTACGCAAAGTACATCCTCAAGGAACTCCCCGGCGCGAAGATCGGCCTGATCTACCAGAACGACGATTTCGGCAAGGACTACCTGAAGGGCTTCAAGGAAGGGCTCGGCGAAAAGGCCGATCTGATCGTGAAGGAACTCAGCTATGAGGTGACAGATCCCACGATCGATTCCCAGATCGTCACTCTGAAGAGTGCGGGTGCCGACGTCCTGATGACTATCACGACGCCGAAATTCGGGGCTCAGGCGATCCGCAAGGTGAACGATCTCGCTTGGAAGCCGACGCACTTCATCGTGTCGGTCGCGAGCTCGATCGGCGGCGTGCTGGAGCCTGCCGGGCTGGAGGCGTCCACCGGCCTCATCACGGCGCTCGCCACCAAGGTCGTCGGAGATCCCGCCTGGGATTCCGATCCCGGTGTACAGGACTATCTGGCGTTCATGAAGCAATGGTATCCAGAGGGAAACCCGATCGATGGCAGCAACCAGATCGGTTACACCTCCGCACAATTCACGGCGATCATCCTGAAGAACTGCGGCGACGTGCTGACCCGCGAAAATGTGCTGAAGCAAGCCACCAATATCAGCAAGGTCTCGCTGCCACTGTTGCTACCCGGTATCACGGTGTCCGTGTCGCCGACGGATTATTCGACCTTCGACACCTTCAAACTCGCCAAGTTTGACGGCAAGACGTGGAAATTCTTCGGCGAAAATCTGAGTGCCGCGTCGCGCTGACGTCGACGGATCCGCATGCAAGGACGCGGCGAGGTCGCTGCGTCCTTGTAGATCGCCATCGCATTCCTGAGACCATGGCAGATTGGCTCACGCAAACAGTTAGGGCTGCTGGAATTCAGCGAAAGCTCAAGGCTGGACAGGTGCTGTTTCGCGCGGGCCAGCTGACGACGGGTCTTTTCGAGGTCACGAGCGGATCCGTTCGACTCGTCCGCGTTGACCCCAAAGGGCGCGAGACGGTTCTCTACGTCGCCGCATCGGGCGAAATGCTCGCGGAGGCCTCGCTGTTCGCCTCGGCCTATCACTGCGATGCTGTGGCGGTGACCGCTGCAATGGTGCGCCAGTATCCCAAGGACCTGGTGCTGGAGGAATTCACACGCAATCCTGCCGTCGCTGAAGCATTCATGGCCATGCTGGCACAACGGGTCATGGATTTGCGCGCGCGCCTCGAGCAACGCAATATTCATTCCGCAAATGATCGCGTGCGGCACTACTTCGCGCTCCATGTCGGGGACGACGGGTCCGTCAAGGTGCCGGGGACCCTCAAGGACCTTGCAGCCGAGCTCGGCCTTACGCACGAGGCGCTCTACCGAACACTCGCGAACATGGCAGCCGCTGGGGAGATCGAGCGACTCAAGAACAAGATCAGGCTTCTGAGATAGCCGTCAAGCATATGATCCGGATCATATGCGAAAGCAGCCGCGGGGCGTATTCAGCGAACAGGGGCACGGTACAGAAAGGGATCGTTCATGTCGTCATGGTCATTGAAGGCCGGCTTTGCCGGTGCGGCCCTTGTCGCCGCGACGGCATACGCAGCGGCGCAAATGCCTGATCACGCACGGATGCACGGGAAGACGGGAAGTTCCGACCAGCGACAGATGATGCAGTCGGGAGGCATGCACGATGACATGATGCAGGGCCGTCACAGGATGATGAGGGACGAAACGAACGGTCAGCCCGTGATGCCGGGCCAGGAGGTGTTCGGCACCATTCAGGAGATTGTGCGCATTCTGGAAGCGGATCCGAAGACCGACTGGTCAAAGGTCAACATTTCTGCATTGCGCGAACATCTGATCGATATGGACGAAGTAACGATGCGCGCCGCCGCCACGCAGCGTTCGCTCGATAACGGGATTGAGATGACCATTACAGGTGAAGGCCGCACTCTCGAAGGCATCAAGCGCATGGTCCCCGCGCACGCGCGCGAACTCAGTCAACTCGGCTGGAGCGCGACAACTGAAGACCTGTCAAACGGCGTGAAGCTCGTGGTCGTCAGCCCGGACGCGAAGGAAGTCACAAAGCTCAAGGCTCTCGGCTTCATGGGCATTATGGTGCAGGGGGCTCATCATCAACAGCATCACCTCATGATGGCGAAGGGCGAGTTCAGCCACTAACCGAGGCGACTTCGCATCCGTCTGACCTTTCGGGCCAGCAGCACGTCCGGTTGCTGGAAGGGGCACGCCGCTGGAAGGGATGGTCCGCATGGCGTGGCTCAGAAGCGCCGCCTGAATACGCAAAACTGGAATGATTGCTCCGTTCCCAAGGGGTCGCATGGAGATGCCTTCGCGTGTCGACAAGCTCAAACGAGGGCCGGAGAGCATTAGTGGCGTTCTCCGTCCGGGTCGGATTGCAAGGTCAGGAGATGGTCATTGCTGCCATTCTCGGCGATAAGCATCCGTCCATTCCATCAGTTTCGTCCCGTCAGCCTTGCTGCGAGAAGCGGGGATACTGCAACGGGGCTCGCGGTCTGCACTCCGGACATCCCGCCTGCATGAGAACCCGCTGCAGGCGGTTTCACTCCGCCGCCAGCCCCGTCCTCCGCCGCAAATCCGTGATCGCGCGCAGAAAACTGTCCGCCGGCGTGGTCTCCGGATCGATCAGCCGGTGCAGCCGAAAGCCGTCTTCCAGCGCCAGCACGACGGAGGCCATCCAGGGCGGGTTCAGCGAGCCGTTCTTGCCGTTGCCCTTCAACGTCGCCTCGACGATGTCGGCGATCAGCTTGCGCCGGGCGCGCAGGCGTTTTGCGAGCTCCGGGCGACGCTTCTCGGCGCGCGCGACGAACAGGATCATCTCCATGTGGAGCAGGGGCGAGCGGCCGAGCGGGTCCTGTCTGGTGCGATCCATCGACCTCAGCGCGGCGATGAAATCGTCGAGATTGTCGTGCTGCGCCAGGATGTCCATGTTGCGCCGGATCGACTGCTCGACATGGTCTTCGAGCATGGCGATAATCAGCTCGTCCTTGCTCTTGAAATTCGAATAGAACGCGCCGCGGGTGAAACCCGCGGCGGCCGCGATCGCCTCGATGCTGGCGCCGCCGATGCCGTCGGCCTCGAACACGCGCGCCGCGGCCTCGAACAGTCTGTCGCGTGTGTCGTCCCGTGTCGGTCTGGTTCTCACCCTTGACATCGGAGCAGGCTAGGGCAGAATGCAACTCGATACAACAATGTATCGTGTTGATAATTTCAGGGATGGTTACGCGGGCATCGGGGCTGCCGGCGTATTCGTGTCATGCGGCAACCGATGTGAGGTCACCATGAACGAGCAAGTGCAACCCGCAGGCGACGATCCGCTGTTCAACCCGCTGGCGCCGGATTTCATCCGCGATCCCTATCCGCACTATGACCGGCTGCGCACGCTCGATCCGATCCATGTGACGCCGTTCGGCCAGTTCGTCGCCAGCCGCCATGCCGACGTCAGCCTCGTGATGCGCGACAAGCGCTTCGGCAAGGACTTTGTCGAGCGCTCCAAGCGCCGCTACAGCCCGGCCATCATGGACGAGCCGGTGTTCCGCAGCATGAGCCACTGGATGCTGCAGGCCGATCCGCCCGACCACACCCGCCTCCGCGGCCTCGTCGTCAAAGCTTTCACGGCGCGCCGGGTCGAGGACATGCGACCGCGGATCCAGGAGATCGTCGACCAGGCCATCGATGCCGTGATCGATCGCGGCCACATGGACCTGATCGAGGATTTCGCCTTCCGCCTGCCCGTGACCATCATCTGCGACATGCTCGGCATCCCCGAGGACCATCGCGAGGTCTTTTACAAGAGCTCGCGCGACGGCGGCCGGCTGCTCGATCCCGTGCCGCTCTCGAAGGAGGAGATCGCCAAAGGCAACGCCGGCAACATGATGGCGCAGATGTACTTTCAGCAGCTGTTCGAGCTGCGCCGCAAGAATCCCGGGAACGACCTCATCACCCAACTGGTGCAGGCCGAGGAAGACGGCAACAAGCTCAGCAACGAGGAACTGACCGCCAACATCATCCTGCTGTTCGGCGCCGGCCACGAGACCACCGTCAACCTGATCGGCAACGGCCTCCTGGCGCTCCACCGCAATCCGGACCAGCTCGCGCTGCTGAAGGCGCGGCCAGAACTGATGGTCAATGCCATCGAGGAGTTCCTGCGCTACGATTCCTCGGTGCAGATGACCGGCCGCGTCGCGCTGGAGGACATCGAGGACCTCGGCGGCAAGCCGATTCCCAAGGGCGAGACCGTGCTTTGCCTGCTGGGCTCGGCCAACCGGGATCCCGCGGTCTACCCCGACCACCCCGACAGGCTCGACGTCGTCAGGCAGAACGTCAGGCCGCTGTCGTTCGGAGGCGGCATCCATTTCTGCCTGGGTGCCCAATTGGCGCGCATCGAGGCCGAGATCGCCATTGCGACGCTGCTGCGGCGGCTGCCCGATCTGCGCATCGACGACGTCGAGAACCCCAAATGGCGGCCGACTTTCGTGCTGCGCGGCCTGACGGAGCTCCCCGCCAGTTGGTAAGCCGGGGGCGTTAACCTCCGCGCGCAACAGTCGCTGTGACTTCGCCACACTTCCCCATATATAAGGGGCTGTTCCGGCGCGCCTGAAACCTTCCAGGTCAAGGTTTGGCCCGGGTCACGGTTTGGCCGAGGGGAGACCCGTGCAGACGACGCTGCTCGGATTGGCGATTGCCTTCATCTTGGCGCTGCTCGCAGCGCTGATCGGGCCTTACTTCATCGACTGGAACCAGTTCAGGCCCCAGTTCGAGGCGGAGGCCGGCCGGATCATCGGCGTGCCGGTGCGGGTGGCGGGCGAGCTCGACGCGCGGCTTTTGCCGGCGCCGACCCTGCGGCTGCGCGCGGTCACCTTCGGCGGCAACAACGATCTCGGCCGCCTGCGCGCCGACAAGCTCGACGTCGAGTTCAGCCTGAGCTCCCTGATGCGCGGCGAATGGCGCGCCACCGAGCTGACCGTCAACGGCATGGCGGTCGATCTCGGCCTCGACGCCAGGGGCCGGGTCGATTTGCCGTCCACCGCGAGCGGCACCTTCAATCTGGCCTCGCTGGCCATCGAGCGGGTCAACCTGACCGGCCGCATCGCCCTGCACGACGCCGCCAGCCGCTCGACGCTGGAGCTCAACGACATCGCCTTCTCCGGCGACGTGCGCTCGCTGGCGGGCTCGGTGCGCGGCGACGGTCGATTCACCGCCGCCGGGGTGCGCTACCCATTCCGCGTCTCCTCCGGCCCGAGCGCCGACGGCAGCGCCACCCGTCTCCACCTCAACATCGATCCCGGCGAGCGCGCCATCCTCGCCGATCTCGAAGGCGTGCTCGCCTTCGACAACCGCCTGCCGAGATTCGATGGTGCGCTGACGCTCGCCGTGCCGGCGACCAGGAAGGCGGGTGAGGCGGGGCCGACGCCGTGGAAGCTCACGACAAAGCTCAAGGCCGATCCGGCCGGGGCCAAGTTCGATCAGGTCGATGTGAGCTTCGGCGCTGATGACAACGCGTTGAAAGTCGGCGGTGTCGGCGATCTCAGGTTCGGCGCCTCGCCGCTGCTGCGCGCGGTGCTGTCGGCGCGCCAGGTCGACGCCGACAAGCTCGCCGGCAAGGACGATGCCGAGCCGCTCCGCATCCTGCCGGCGCTGCGCGCCGGCCTCGCCGCGATCCCGCAGGCGCCGATCCCGGCGCAGATCGAGTTCAACTCCGACCAGATCATGCTCGGTGGCCGTCCGCTCCAGAACATCACGACGGAGCTTCAGACCGACGGCCGGTCCTGGACCTTCCAGCGGCTCGAGCTGCGCGCGCCGGGCATGACGCAGCTGTCGCTCAACGGCGCCACGCCCGGCGCCGACAGTTTCAGCGGCCGTCTCAGCGTGGAGTCGGCCGACCCGGATACGCTGGTGGCGTGGCTCCAGGGCCGCAGCGAGGTCAACCGTCGCAGCACGCGGCCGCTGCGGCTTGCGGGCGACGTGACGATTGCCGCCAACCATCTCGCCATCGACAAGCTGAAGGCCGATATCGAAGGCGGTGCCGTCGAGGGCCGCATCGCCTTCGTCCAGACCGGCGCGAGCAGAGGCTCGCGGATCGACGCCGAGCTCAAGGCCGACCGTCTCGATCTCGACGCCGCCGCGAGCTTTGTCCGCGCGCTTGGCGGCCCACAGGGCGAATGGCCGGAGGAAGCAAAGTTGTCGCTCGACGTCGGCCGCGCGATCTCCGCGGGCCAGGAGCTGCGGCCGTTCACGGCAAAGCTCGGCTACGGGCCGGCGGCGCTGTCGCTGGAGCAGCTGCGCTTCGGCCAGGCCAGCGGCGTGACCACCGAGGCGAGCGGCGGCTTCGACCGCGTCAAGGCCACAGGCAGGCTCGCGCTGAAATCCTCCGCCAGTTCGCTGCGCGAGCTCACCGCGCTGCTCGAGCCGTTTGCGCCTGCGGTGCGCGCACGCTTCGATGCCCTCCCTCCGCTGCCCGGCGCGACCCGCCTGAAGTTCGACCTCAGCCTCGACAGGAATGCGGAGCATGCCGATCGCAGCGACGCCCGCGCGGTGCTCGACCTCGACGCGCCGCAGCTCAAGGCCACCGCGACGCTGGTCGCGCAGACGCCGGCCGCTGCCGTCGACGGCATCGACATCGACCGCTTGCGCAACAGCGACTTCACGCTGGAATCGAAAGCCTCGACGCCGCAGGCCGGTGCATTGCTGGCGCTGCTCGGGCTCGATCGGGTGGTGGCCGCAGGCGAGGGTGCCTCGCAGTTCGAAGGCAAGGTCACCGGCGCCTGGCGCCGGCCAATGCAATTGACCGCAAAGCTCGGCGGTGGCGGCCTGGACGCGGATGCGCAGGGCAGCGTCGATCTGTCCGCGCCCGAGCCGAAGGCCAGCGTGAACCTGCGCGTGCGCAACGCCAATCTGGCGCCGCTGTTCGGCACCAGCCCGACCGACAAATCGACCCGGAATGTCAGCCTGTCCTCGCGCGTCGGGCTGTCAGGCAACCGCCTGACCTTCGACGATCTCGACAGCAGCGCGGCCGGCTCGCATCTGCGCGGCCATCTGTCGGTAACGCTGGATCAGGAGAAGAGCGTTGACGGCGAAGTCGGCCTCGACACGCTCGACCTGATGCCGGCGCTCGCGATGGCGATCGGCGCTGCCGGACATGATGCCGGCGAGCCGTTGAGCCCCGGGCTTCTCGGCGGTTGGCGCGGCCGCGTCGCATTCCAGGCGTTGCGCGGGACGCTGCCAGGCGGTATCGAGCTGCGCCCTGTCGGTGGGGTCATCCGGAGCGACGGCCAGTCGCTCGCGCTCGATGCGCTCAAGGGCGGCGTCGGCGGCGGCGAGATGTCGGCAAGCCTTGACGCGCGGAATGGCGCCAACGGCCTCGCGCTGAATACGCGCATCGATCTCAGCAATGTCGATGCGACGACGCTGCGTTACCGCGATCTCGCGCTGCCCAAGGGGCGCGCCTCGATCCAGATGGCGTTGACGAGCCAGGGCCGCAGCGTCGCGGCCTTGACCGGCGCGCTCGCCGGCAACGGCACGGTGACGCTGGAGTCCGCCGAGATCGCCGGCCTCAATCCGCGTGCTTTCGAGATCGCCATCCGCGCCAGCGACGGCGGCCAGGTCGCGGACGACAACCGGCTGCGGCAACTGGTCGAGCCCGCGCTTGCCGCCGCGCCGATCGCGGTCGCCTCGGCACAGATCCCGTTCACGATCCGCGACGGGCGCCTGCGCGTCGGTGCGACGCCGCTCGAGGCGAAGAATGCCCGCGCCATCGTTTCCGGCGGCTACGACATTCCCGCCGACCAAGCCGACATCCGCGCCAGCCTGACGCCGATCATGACCGGGCTGTCCGGCGCGCCGCCGGAGATCCAGCTGTTCGCGGCGGGTCCCCCCGACAGGCTGAGCCGCACCGTCGATCTGTCGCCGCTGTCGTCATGGCTTGCGGTGCGCACGATCGATCGGGAGACCCGCCGGCTGGATGCGATCGAGCGCGGCGAGCCGCCGCCGGCGACCGCCGCGCTGCCGACGCTGGTGTCGCCGGAGCCCGCGCCGGAGCCGTCGCTGACCGACGTGCCGCTGCCAGGCCGCGATCCGCGCCGCGCACCGCCAAAGCCCAAAGCAGCGCCGACGCCGAAGGCGCCGCAAGCAGCGCCCGCCGCGCCAAGCCCTCCAATCACAAGCCCTCCGCTCACAAGTCCTCCACTCACGAGTCCGCCGCTGGCAAGCCAGGTCGCGCCGCTGCCACCCCCCATCGAGGTGAGGCCTGCCCCGGGCCCGCCGCCGGCAAAGCCCAAGCCGAAACCGCCGCTGGTCCTGACGCCGTCGAATCCGTAAGGCGATTAGGTCGTCATGCCCGGGCTTGTCCCGGGCATCCACGTTCTTAGGCGCGTGCGGTGAGGCGTGGATGGCCGGGACGCGTGTTTAGCCCGGACAGATCACTGACGGGTGTTCGGAGACATAGCTGACACATCAACATTGGCTGGATTGGTCCGATTCGGGAGGCCGTCCATGCCCTGGAGTGAGGTGTCAGTAATGGATCAGCGCCATGAGTTCGTGCGGCTGGCCTTGCAGGAAGGCGCCAATCGGCGCGAGCTGTGCCGGCGGTTCGATATTAGTCCTGACGTCGGCTACAAATGGCTGCGGCGCTGGCTGGCTGGCGATCGGGAGCTGGCCGACAGCTCGCGGCGGCCGCATGCGATGCCCAGGCGCAGCGAGCCTGCGGTCGAGACGCAGGTGCTCGCGGTGCGTGACAAGCATCCGGCCTGGGGCGCGCGCAAGATCGCCCACTGCCTGAAGCGGAACGGCCAGACGGTACCTGTGCCGTCAACGGTGCACCGGATCCTGTGCCGGAACGGCCGGGTCAAACCGAGCGAGAATGCGCCGCCCAATCCGGGACACCGCTTCGAGAAGGAAGCACCCAACCTGCTGTGGCAGATGGACTTCAAGGGCCACATGCCGCTCGCTGACGGCACGCGGTGCCATCCGCTGACCATCGTCGACGATCACTCGCGCTATGTCCTGTGCCTGAAGGCGTGCGCCGACGAACGGCGTCTTACCGTGCAGGATCACCTGACGGCGACGTTCCGTTGCTATGGCCTGCCGGAGGCCTTCTACACCGACAACGGCTCCCCCTGGGGCGATACGTCCGGCGTCCGCTGGACCGGATTGAAGGTGTGGCTGCTCAAGCTGGGCGTCAGGGTGGTGCATGCCCGGCCATGTCACCCACAGGCCCGCGGCAAGAACGAACGCTTCCATCGCACGCTGAAGGCTGAAGTCTTTGCGATGCGTCGCTTCCGCACTCTCCCGGAAGTCCAACGCGCCCTTGATGCCTGGCGGCCGGTCTACAATCTGGAGCGCCCCCACCAAGGCCTCGATATGCACGTTCCCGCCGATCGCTTCCGACCGAGTGCCCGTGCCATGCCGGCCCGTGTCCCGAACGTCGAGTACGACAGCGGCGAGATCGTGCGCAGGGTCTCATCGACAAGACCCTACATCTCCTTCAAGGGACGCTTCTGGAAGGTTCCTCAGGCCTTCGCACGCGAACGGCTTGCCATCAGGCCGCTGGATCGTGACGGCCATTACGGCATCTTCTTCGCCAGCTGGCAGGTCGCATCAATCGACTTGACTAACCGCCAACCTGTCAGTGATGTGTCCGAACAGGTGTCAGCCATGTCTCCGGACTAAACAACGCGCCCGGCCATGACGCCGGGGAGGCATTAGTGCCTCCAGCTTCATCGGCAAGCGGGAGAGGGAGCACACCTCTAGCCTTACCCGCCGGTAAACCCATTCCATCGCATTTGAATGAATTCTCGTCAGCAAAACTGATCTGCCGACTTTACCGGATTCCAGCGTTTGTTCCCTAGTGTCTGTTCCCAGAGGAATTCGGCATCCTGCCAGCACAAGCAGGATGGGCTCGCCAAGAACTGGGAAGAACTGGGGTGAACGACATGAACGGGGCGAAATCGCTTCTACAGGATCTGGACGACGCGATCGCGCGCGGCACCGATGAGAGCCGGGCGAAGGCGTTGTGGCATGCGACCGATATCCTGATCACCGGCCGCTACAGCGAGAACGAGATCAGCACGTTCGGCGAGGTCATCGGGCGTCTTGCTGACGAGATCGAGGTTGCCGCACGGGCTCAGCTCTCCGAACTGATGGCGGGCTGTGATCACGCCCCGCTCAACGTCATCGCCAAGCTCGCCCTCGACGACGAGATCGATGTCGCCGGTCCCGTGCTGCGCGACTCCACGCGGATCGATGAGAAGATGCTGGTCGAGAGCGCCCTGACCAAGGGCCAGTCGCACCTGCTGGCGATCGCCCAGCGCAAGTCGATCGGCGAGGCCGTTACCGACGTGCTGGTCAAGCGCGGCGACCAGGAGGTCGTGACCTCCGTCGCCAGGAACGAGGGCGCACGGTTTTCAGGCTCGGGCCTGCTGCACATGGTCAGGCGTGCCGAGGGCGATTCGATCCTCGCCGAGCAGCTCGGCCTGCGCAAGGACGTGCCGCGTCACGTCTTCCAGCAGCTCATCTCCAAGGCGTCGGAAGACGTCCGCCGCCGGCTCGAGAGCGAACGCCCCGAGATGATGTCGCAGATCCAGAGCTCGGTGACCGAGGTCACCGGCGATCTGCAATCCAAGTTCGGCCCGTCCTCGCGCAGCTATTTCGTGGCCAAGCGCGTGGTGACGACGCAGTACCGGCAGGGCAACCTCAACCAGGACTCGATCTCGAACTATGCGCGCCAGCACCGTTTCGACGAGGTGCAGATTGGCCTGTCGCTGTTGTCGTCGCTGCCGGTCGACGTGATCGAGCGCGCGATGATGGACCGCAACCGCGAGATGATCCTGGTGCTGTGCAAGGCGCTTGATTTCTCGTGGGATACGACGATGTCGCTCCTGTTCCTCGGCGCCAAGGATCATCTGATCACGGCGCGCGAGCTCCACGACAGCGAGCGCGAGTTCGGCCGGCTCAAGATCGAGACCTCGCGCAGCGTCCTGAAATTCTACCAGTCCCGCAAGACGGCGGGTGCCGACGCGGGCCGTCAGCCCGAGCTCCAACAGGTGCACTGAGCATCATCCCGGAATTCGAAGGGGAGTATTTGCAATGTTGCCTCAATTCGGCACCGCGGTTCGCAAGACCAAAAGCCTCACCGCCGAGACGAGCGGGTCGGCTCCGGAGAAGGCCACGGTCGATGCCGCCTGGCTCGTGCTCGAAGCCGCCAACGATCTCGGCGACCACGCCGCGATCGAAGCCTGCCGCCGCGTCATCGACGCCGAGCTGAACGGGACCGTCGCCGGCAGTTCGGATACCGATCTCGTGCTGGGCTATTTCAGGTAGGATTCCGTAAGGCCGGCAGGGCTCATTTGAGTCGTGCCTACCATCGATCTGCGTCGCGATCGCGGCGCAAACACGCGCGTTGCACGCAACTGTGATCGGTGGAGTCACCGCCCCCCACGTAACGACCAACCCTCCCTTACGTACAGCCCGTAGCGAACATTTCGTTCGCCAACAATTGCACGTGCAATCAGGGAGATTCGTCCTATGAGAGGCTTCAACGTCGCCGAGAATGGCGGCGGTTCTTATCGTCCGCTCGCCATACTCCGCTGGGTCATGGTGATCATCTTCATCTCGTTTGGAATGCAGAAGTTCACTTTGCAATCCGCACAGGGCATCGCTCAGTTCATCAGCAACAGCCCGTTCGTCTCCTGGCTGTCGATATTCGGCTTGAGGGGAGAGGCCTATTTTCTCGGTGTTGCCGAGTTCTTGATTGCGGCGCTGCTGGCAGCAGGTGCATACAGCCCGGTCTTGTCGGCGCTGGGCTCACTGATGGGCATGGTGACCTTCGCGGTCACGTGGTCGTTCTTCTTCACGACACCGGGTGTCGTCAAATGGAGCCTTTCATCCGATCCCATGGCGTGGAATTTGGCCGGCGAATTCCTGTTCAAGGACATCGTCCTGCTCGCTGTTTGCTCGGTGCTGTTTCTGGCGTCGTTGCCGCAATCGGTCATCCGGTTGCGCACTGGCTGATCGCTCTGTCGCCGCTCACCGCCGAAAACGGCCGATCCAGACGGTGAGCCGGCCGCATTCGGGGTCCTCGACCACGTGATCGACAACGTCAAAGCCGTTGCTGTCGAGCAATTGGCGGTACTCGGTCGCGTCAAGACTTGCATGATAGAGCGCCTCGCCCTCAAAGCTCCCGATGGCTTCCCCAAAAGATGGGCCGCTGGTGAACATCAGCGCGGCCCCGGCAGCTGCATGCCGCCGGAAGATCGGAAACATCCGGCGCTGGTCCTCAGGGTTCAGATGGAAGAAGCTGTTCCAGGCGAGCACGCCGTCGAACGTCGCGTTCAAGTGCAACGAGCGCATGTCAGAAACGAGCCAGGTCGCGTCGGGAAAATAGCCTTTTGCGATGTCGATCATTTCGGGAGCGGCATCGATCCCCGTGACGGCACACCCCGTTTCGAGCAAATAGCGCGCGATCGGCTCGCCGGGGCCGCAACCGATATCGAGCACTTTCGGCTTGGCAGGCAGAAGCGCGACAAACCGGTCGAGCCACTTGCGCTCCGTCAGATGCCGGCCCCGCTGGCGTAACCAGGCGGCCGCGTGCCGGCGATACAATCCAACGATATTGTCGGCATCAGAATTCATTCGCCCCTCAGCCATTCTCAGCGCGCCGGGCCGCACGCCGTATTCGCGCATGATGGCCTTGCTCAAGGCGCCTTCGGACGCATAGCCGACTTCGCCGGCGATCTTCGCGATCGGATCGGAGGTCCCGGCCAGCCGTTTGCGCGCGGTCGTCAGTCTCAAATTGGACAGGAACGTCATCGGAGTCGTCCCTGCATACTTTCGGAAGGCGCGCACCAACGTCGCGCGCGACGAGATAGCGACTGCTGCCATCTCGTCGAGCGTCCAGTCCCTGGCAAGATCGTTGAGGATCGCCGACACGACACGGGCCGTCGTGCGGTCGCGCAATAGCGAAACGGTATTGTTCCCGGAGGCATCGTCCGCCAGATGGTCGCGGAGCATCATGACGAACAGGGCCCTCGCGAGGTCGGCTGCGACCATCTCCGATCCAACCCGTCCTGCGTCGAGCTCATCGCGGATGTCGGTCAACAGGTGCCGAAACCTTTCTAGAATCGGCTCTCCCGCTGTGTGAAGGACGATTTCATCGGGAAGCGCCGCGATCAGCGGGTTCGCGTCCGACGTTTCAAACAGGAGCCTGCCGCAAAGGAATTCGGTATCGACCTCAGCGTCGACCGTGGCGCGGTGGCGGACACCGTTTCGGATATTGCTTGATATCCGCGTTGCGGCGCGGCTCGCTTGACCTCGTACCACGTGACTATCGCCGTGCGGCAGAAGCAGAATGTCACCGGTTTCCAGCCTCTGCGAACCCAGGCCCGGTCTCTCGACCACGCAAGAGCCGCGCGTGACCATGTGGAATTGCGCCCATCCCCTGCCGTTTGGCGCGTGTAACGATTCCCAGCTGCCACCAAATCTGCAGGAGTCGTCGATAACGGGGCGGATTTTGAACAGCGGTACCATTGCTTTCAACCATTCCGCTGCTTCTGCCCCCGGCATCCGTCACCCCTTGATCCGCCCGGACATGACTCCGAGCCGCCTGGCCATTCTACCGAGCCGTGAGCGCTTCTAAATCACAATCGATCGCGCGAGTCATCGCGCCAATGGGTGCCTGAATGCTCATGGAATCTAACACAACCTAACGCGCAATTTCGGCGGCGTCCGGTAAATGTCGGGATGAAAGCGGCAGGCATTCCAGAAGCCACGATTATCGACGGGAGACCGCATGACGTCCAAGACGCAAATCGAATCATTGCCGAGGCCTGCGAATCTTTCGCGCCGCGGCTTCGTGGGAAGCCTCTCGGCAGGCATTCTTGGCGCGGTTGCGACCGAGGCGGCCGGCGCCGAAACGCTGGCCGATGTTCCCGATCGCGGGCCCGGCGCTGATCTCAGTGCGCACAGCGAACGTTCCCGTTTCGCCAGGATCGACCGCATTCCCGAGGCCTCGCCGGGCAAGCGGAACGTCGATCCCGGCGATGCCATCAATTCCAAGACCCCGCACCAGAAGCTGGTGGGCAACATCACCCCGACCGATCTGCATTACGAGCGCAGCCATTCCGGCGTGCCTGACATCGATCCCGCGCAGCACCGGCTTCTCATCCACGGCATGGTTCGGAAGCCGCTGGTCTTCAGCGTGGACGATCTCAAGCGCATGCCGTCGATCACGCGCGTGGTCTTCATCGAATGCACCGGTAACGGATGGGAGAACTGGAAAAAGGCCGATCCCGATCTCACGGTGCAGAACACGCATGGCCTCGTCAGCACCAATGAATGGACCGGGGTGCCACTCAAATTCCTGATCGACCTCGTCAGCAGGGACAAGGGCTCGAACTGGATGCTGGCGGAAGGCGGCGACGGCGCCGGCGTCGATCGCAGCATTCCCCTCACCGACGAGATCGTGAACGAGGCCTTCGTCGCCTATGGACAGAACGGTGAGCCGCTGCGGCCCGCGCATGGCTTTCCGATGCGGCTGGTGATGCCGGGCTTCGAGGGCAACCTCAACATCAAGTGGCTGCGCCGCCTCAAGTTCGGCAACGCGCCATGGATGACGCGCTGGGAGACTGCGCGCTACACGCAGCTGCTCGCGAACGGCAAGGCACGGCAGTTCCAGCTGCGGATGGAGACCAACTCCGTCATCACCCAGCCCTCGGGGATGATGCAGATCCAGCCTGGCTATGTCCGCATCTCCGGTCTGGCCTGGAGCGGCCATGGCAGAATCGCCAAGGTCGAGATCTCGACCGACGGCGCCAGGACATGGAAGCAGGCGCAATTGAGCCAGCCGGTGCTGTCCAAGGCGCAGGTGCGCTTCCAGATGGATTGGGTCTGGGACGGCAAGCCGACCAAAATCGTGAGCCGCTCGACCGACGATCAGGGCAATGTTCAACCGGACCGGCAGTCCTTCATCGCCGCGATGGGGACCAATGCGCTGTTCCACTACAACGCCCAGCAGACCTGGAGCATCGACGAGGCCGGGAGGGTCCGCAATGTCCTCGCATAGCAAGTTGTTTCTCACGGTTTTGTTCTCCATCGGGCTGCTCGCGGCGCCGGCATTGGCTTTCGATTTCGGGCGCCCGGCGACGCCGGAGGAGATCAAGCTGTGGGACATTGACGTCGGGCCTGACGGCAAGGGCCTGCCTGACGGCAGCGGCACGGCCGCGCGGGGAAAGCAGGTCTTTTCCGACAATTGCGCGGCCTGTCACGGCGAGAACGGCCAGGGCGGCATCAAGGATCGTCTCGCCGGTGGTCAGGGCACGCTCGCGTCCAGCGCGCCGGTCAAGACTGTCGGCAGTTTCTGGCCCTATGCGACGACGTTGTACGACTACATTCATCGCGCAATGCCGTATCCTACGCCGGGCTCGCTCAGCATCGACGAGACCTACGCCGTCACCGCCTACATCCTGAGTCTCAACGGCATCGTTCCCGCCGACGGCAAGGTCGACAGGGAGACCCTGCCGAAAATCAGGATGCCCAATCGCGACGGCTTCATTCCGCAGCCGGAATTCGACCCGGCGAAGCTATTCCGCAGGAAGTGAGCGAGCGGGGCATGAAGCTTTCGGTGCTGATCAAAATCCTCGCTGTGATTGCAGCGACATGTTCATGGGAGACACAGGCGATGGCCGCAGACGGACTCATCACCATCAAGAGCAGTTTCGGGCCGGAAGATACGATGAAGCGGCTGGAAACCGAAGTGAAGGCCAAGGGCCTTACGGTGTTTGCCCATGTCGATCATGCCGCGGGTGCCAGCGCTGTCGGCCTCAACTTGCGGCCGACCGATCTCATCATCTTCGGCAACGCCAACGGCGGCACGCCGTTGATGCAGCAAGCGCAGACTGTCGGCATCGACTTGCCGTTGAAGGCGCTGGTCTGGCAGGACGAGCAAGGTGTAACCTGGCTCAGCTACAACGATCCCGCCTATCTCGCCGGGCGTCATGGTGTCGGTGAGCCCGCCAAGGCTGCCGTGACTGCGATGACCGGGGCCCTGCATGCGATCGCGAGCAAGGCCACCGCACCGTGAGCGTGCCGCGACGGCCGCCTGAGGAGAGCTTCATGAACAGCACTGACGGACAACCAGCATCATCCGTGCCGCAAGGCGGCAGGCTCGCCAGGTGGACTGTCATCGCGGTGCTATGCGCGATGCTCGTTGCCGCGTGCGTTCTCGGCTATCTCGGCTGGATCAGCACCGATACCAGCGTGCCGGCGTCGGGCTATGTCGCGCTGGTGCTCGGCGTCGTGTTCTCGCTGGTCGTCGGCGTCGGCTTGATGGCGCTGGTGTTTTACAGCAGCCGCAAAGGCTATGACGAACCCGCGGTGCTGATCCAGGAGCCGGACAACGATCCGGACGATGGACAGGGCGGCCAGCGCTGACGGGCAAGGATCGACGATGCCATCATGCTCCTGTTTTGCCCGACGGGTCAACGGATTTTCCGAAGACGCGCTGGATGGGCGTAGCGCGGGCAGAGCGCCGCGAAACCCATCATGTCGACCAGAGCATGGATGATGATGGGTTTCGCAAGGGCTCTAGCCATCCCACGAGCTGCGAGGTGAGAATCCCGGATTTCGGCGCGCTCCATCCCGGGCTACGGCCGGATGATTTTTCCGCACGCCTAACCCGTTGATCTCACAGCGTCGGTCTACTGTGCATGGGGTTGTTTTCGCAGTTTGGTTTGGAGGGGGCTTACCCCGCCCCGAGCGCCACCGCGACATTGTACGTCAGGAGGCTCGCCGCATAGGCCAGCACCAGCATGTAGCTGAAGGTGACCGCCATCCAGGTCCAGCTTCCGGTCTCGCGGCGGATCACGGCGAGCGTCGAGGCGCATTGCGGGGCGAAGATGTACCAGGCCAGCATCGACAGCGCGGTCGCGAGCGACCATTTCGTCGCCAGCACCTGGCCGATCTGCTCGGCCGCTTCCTTGCCGCCTTCGATCGCATAGACGGTGCCGAGCGCCGCGACCGCGACCTCGCGCGCCGCCATGCCCGGGATCAGCGCGACCGCGATCTGCCAGTTGAAGCCGACCGGGGCGAGCAGCGGCTCGAGCGCCTTGCCGATGATCGCGGCGAGGCTGAAGTCGATGGCGGGCTCGGTCGTGCCCGCCGGCGGCTGCGGGAACGAGGCCAGGAACCAGATCAGCACCATCATCGAGAAGATCGTGGTGCCGGCGCGGTAGAGGAACATCTTGGCCCGCGTATAGACGCCGATCGCGATCGATTTCAGCCGCGGCATCTTGTAGTCCGGCAGCTCCAGCATGAACGGCGCCGGCGCATAGTCGCGCAGCATGAAGAACTTGATCAGGAACGAGACGGCAAGCGCGCTGGTGATGCCCGCGGCGTAGAGGCCGAACATCACGAGGCCCTGGAGGTTGATGAAGCCCCAGATCTCCTTCGCCGGAATGAAGGCGGAGATGATCAGCGTGTAGACCGGAATGCGCGCCGAGCAGGTCATCAGCGGCGCGATCAGGATCGTGGTCAGCCGGTCGCGCTTGTTGTCGATCACGCGCGTCGCCATGATGCCGGGAATGGCGCAGGCAAAGCTCGACAGCAGCGGGATGAAGGCGCGGCCGTGCAGGCCGGCGCCGCCCATGATGCGGTCCATCAGGAACGCGGCGCGCGCCATGTAGCCGAAATCTTCCAGCAGCAGGATGAACAGGAAGATGATGATGATCTGCGGCAGGAACACGATGACGCTGCCGACGCCCGAGATGACGCCGTTCTGCAGGAAGCTCTGCAGTAGGCCGGCGGGCAGGGTGGCGTGCACCAATTCGCCGAGCGCGTCGAAGCCGGAGTTGAGCAGCTCCATCAGCGGCTGCGCCCAGGCGAACACCGCCTGGAACATCACGAACAGGATCAGCGCGAGCACGATGAGCCCGCCGGCGGGGTGCAGCACCACGGCGTCGATCCGCGCGGTCCAGGTGTCGGGCCGGCTTGGCAAGCTGACGCAATCGGCGATGATGCGGTCGGCCTCGCGCTGGGTGGCGCGCAATTCGGCGACGCTGAGCGCGCGCCAGCTGTTCTCCTGCGGCTCGGTGGCGAGCTTTGCCGCGATCTCGTCGGTCAGCGCCAGCAGGTCGGCCGTGCCGCCCTTGCGCACCGCGATCGAGGTGACCACGGGCACGCCGAGTTCGCTGGCGAGCCGCTCGACGTCGACAGTGACGCCGCGGCGGGCGGCGATGTCGAACATGTTGAGCACCAGGATCATCGGCCGGCCGGTGCGCTTGAGTTCCAGCAGCAGGCGGATGGTCAGGCGCAAATTGGTGGAGTCGGCCACGCACAGCACGAGGTCGGGCACCGTTTCGCCGCTGGCCTTGCCGAGCACGAAGTCGCGGGTGATCTCTTCGTCCGGGCTGCGGCCGCGCAGTGAATAAGTGCCGGGCAGGTCGACCACGGAGACTTGGCGTCCGAGCGGCGTGACGAAGAAGCCTTCCTTGCGCTCGACGGTGACGCCCGGATAGTTCGCGACCTTCTGCCGGCTGCCGGTCAGGGCATTGAACAGCGAGGTCTTGCCGCTGTTTGGCGTGCCTACCAGGGCGAGATGCAGGAGGGGCAGTTCCATGGAATCAAATATCCGGTCGCGTCAGGCGACGATGATGGCCATGGCTTCACGACGGCGGACCGCGATCGTGATGTTGTCGACCCGCACGGCAATCGGGTCGCGCCCGACCAGCCCCTCGTGCAGGACCTCGACCCGGGCCCCCTCGACGAAGCCGAGCTCGATCAGGCGGCTCTCCAGCTCGATGTCGGAGAGAGCCGAACCCGCATCCCCAGCGCAGAGGTGCTGAATGACGCCGGTATAGCCGCGCTGGGCCAGGCCCAGCGGCATTTGCGAACGCGTATCATTGCTGTCGGTCATGCCCTGTATTTTCAACGCAGGGCATTGAGGTCAAGCTCGCTTCGCGCGCCGAAGCCGCACCTTAGAGTGATTTTAAAGTGCAGACGGCGGGGCGCTGCGGGAAAACGCCCCGGCGGCTACTGGGCCGGGACCTTTTCCGGCTGGATGGCGGCCATGGCGCGGCTCTTGAAGTAGTCGAGGACGAACAGGCGGATCGCCGAGGACAGATTGCCCTGCTGGCGGTTGCCGTCGATTTCGCCGACGAGCTCGGACAGCGTCATGTTGCGCAGGCCCGAGATCTCCTTCATGCCGTTCCAGAATGCCTCTTCCAGGCTGACGCTGGTCTTATGGCCTGCGACGACGATCGATCGCTTCACGACGGGGGACTTCATGACTGATCCTCGCGATCGATCCGGTGCTGGTCCAGGTGTCCCTTCGCCTGGTCCGCGCGCGTCTTCTCCACCGACCGCTCCGCCTTGGTGCGGCCGAACTTCGCCCGATTGGCGTCCGCCTGCTTCGCCGAGGTTTCCCGTTCGGCGCGCTTCCTGAAACGATTCAGGTTGATGACGTTCCCCATGCCGCGTCTCCATCATCCGCTCCTCTTCAGGCAGGATGAAACTTCCAGAAACAAGGCGCCGCGTTGCGCCCCACAAGACTTGATCGCCATTCGCTTGTCCTCGTCAATCGGCCTCTCGGGCCATCAAACGATGAATTGCGCCCCGTCAAGGGCGAATGGACCTGCGTAGCACGCCGTCCCGCCGCAACATTGACGGTAATCAAATCCTACCCCCCCAGGCGTCATATTTGTGTGCCCCGGGCCTCCGTATCATTACGGATGGCTATCAGAATTCGGAGTTCACCCGGGCCGCGTCATTTTTTCCGGCTGCACCAGGCGGTCGAACTCGTCCGCGGAGACCAAGCCGAGGCGGAGCGCCTCCTCCTTCAGCGTGGTGCCGTTGGCATGCGCGGTCTTGGCCACCTTGGCGGCGTTGTCATAGCCGATCTTCGGGGCGAGCGCCGTCACCAGCATCAGCGAGCGCTGCATCAGCTCCTTGATGCGCTTCTCGTCGGCGCGGATGCCGCTGACGCAATGCTCGGTGAAGGAGCGCGCGGCATCGGCCATCAGGCGGATTGAGTGCAGCATGTTGTAGGCCAGAACGGGCTTGTATACGTTGAGCTCGAAATGGCCCTGGCTGCCGGCGACCGTGACGGCGGTGTGGTTGCCGAACACCTGGCAGCACACCATGGTCATCGCCTCGCACTGCGTCGGGTTGACCTTGCCCGGCATGATCGAGGAGCCCGGCTCGTTCTCCGGCAGGATCAACTCGCCGAGGCCCGAACGTGGGCCCGATCCGAGCAGACGGATGTCGTTGGCGATCTTGAACAGGCCTGTCGCGACCGAGTTGATGGCGCCGTGCGCCAGCACATAGGCGTCGTTCGAGGCCAGCGCCTCGAATTTGTTGGCGGCGCTGGTGAAGGGCAGCTTGGTGATCCCGACAACGTGCTTTGCGAACAGTTTTGCAAAGCGAGGGCTCGAATTGAGGCCGGTGCCGACGGCGGTGCCGCCCTGCGCCAGCGGATAGAGCTCCTTCACCGCGACCTTGAGCCGGGCGATGCCGCTTTCGACCTGCGCGGCATAGCCGGAAAATTCCTGGCCGAGCGTCAGCGGCGTCGCGTCTTGGGTGTGGGTGCGGCCGATCTTGACGATCTTGGCGAACTCTTTCTCCTTCTTGCGCAGCGCGCGGAGCAGCTCGCCGAGGGCAGGAACGAGATCGGCATTGATGCGGTTTGCAGCCGCGATATGCATGGCAGTCGGAAACGAGTCGTTCGACGACTGGCTCATGTTGACGTGATCGTTGGGATGCACCGGCTTCTTGGCGCCGAGCTCGCCGCCGAGCAGCTCATTGGCGCGGTTGGCGATCACCTCGTTGAGGTTCATGTTGCTCTGCGTGCCCGAGCCGGTCTGCCACACCACGAGCGGAAAATGGTCGTCCAGCTTGCCCTCGATCACCTCGCGGGCGGCGCGGATGATGGCGTGGGCGCGGCGCTGGTCGAGCAGGCCGAGCTCGAGGTTCGACTGTGCGGCGGCGAGCTTGACGATGCCGAGCGCGTGCACGA
Organism: Bradyrhizobium sp. A5; assembly: GCF_042076515.1. Classification (NCBI taxonomy): domain Bacteria; kingdom Pseudomonadati; phylum Pseudomonadota; class Alphaproteobacteria; order Hyphomicrobiales; family Nitrobacteraceae; genus Bradyrhizobium; species Bradyrhizobium sp. A5. The sequence goes on from NZ_CP148990.1 coordinate 1,832,305, forward strand.
GCGAGATCGGCATGCGGTCGATGCCGATGCGGAAATTCTGGCGCGAGCGCTCGGTCTGCGCCCCCCAATAGCGATCGGCGGGGACCTCGATCGGACCAAAGCTGTCGGTCTCGATGCGGGTGGCGGGGCGGGCGGTCTTCGAGTTGGTCGGCTTGGAGCGGGCAGCTTTGGCCATGAGCACATCCATTCTGCCGTGCGAAACGCCACGGCCTGTTCATGTGCTCTTCTATATAGGCAGTTTGGCCGGGCGCGACGGCTTCGCGCCCAACCTAGATCATTTCTTGCGGAAACGATCGAGCCGTACGACCTCGGCGCCGCCCTGGCTCGGGGCCGGCTCTTCCGTGCTGTCAGCGGCGTCGGTCGCAGGTGCGGGCACCGCCACGGCCGACGGCGCGGGAGCGGCCGGCAATGTCTCGGGCGCCACTTCGGCGACGTCGGAGGTGTCGAACTGGAGGCCGAATTTCACGGACGGGTCGAGGAAGCTCTTGATGGCGCTGAACGGCACGATCAGCCGCTCCGGAATGCCGCCGAAGGACAAGCCGACCTCGAAGCGGTCCTCGAGCACAGTCAGGTCCCAGAACTGGTGCTGAAGAATGATCGTCATCTCTTCGGGGTATTGCGCGAGCAGCCGTGGCGAGATCTTCACGCCATCGGCCTTCGATACGAAGGTGATGAAGAAATGATGCTCGCCCGGAAGTCCATGGGCCGCGGCATCGGTCAGTACCTTCCGCAGCACGCCGCGCAGCGCGTCGCGGGCCAGCACATCGTATCGGATATGATCGGTCGCCATGGTGGTCCTGTTGCATTCCAGGAGCTGGGCCCTGCCGGCCCGACTCGCCAAGCCGCAATAGTACCGCGCCTGACGGGTCAGCAGGAGTCCCCGCCGGGAATGAATTAAAAGGTAAGTGGAGGCTTCTGTTGCCAGGTGCCTCCGAACCCCGCCTAACGGAGCTTAACCCGTTAGGACTTCAGAATGGTCTTTCAAACTGCGTTACGCAGCCTGAGCAACCGGAGCAAAGTTGTCGTTGGCAACTATTGCATAGCCCGATAACGGCGGAACAATACCGGGAAAAAGTTCGCCCTTTACGCCCTCGTCGATCCTATTTCGCCCCCGCCAAAACCCGCCTTCCGGCAGGCTGAAGCCCGAAGATCGGTGGGCTTTGGTGGAGGCGCCGGGTACCGCCCCCGGGTCCGAATGGTTTATTGCGACGACCGTTTATTTCCATAGCCGGCGAACCGGCACCCCCAATATAGGGGGCAAAGGTTTCAAATGACAGGTGTTTCGAGCAGCCCCGGCGAGGTTCCCTTTGGATAGGTTCCGCACGGCCTTCGGTCTGATCTTGGCCCTGCAGCCGTCCGCGTTCTAAGCTCCTGACATGTCCACGGATTCAGCACCGGCCGCTCAAGAGCCGGGTATCCCCGCTACCCCAGCCCCTCCACCTGGCTTGCCGGCACTGTTCCTGGCCTTTGCCCGGATGTCGCTGGCCGGTTTCGGCGGGGTCCTGGTGTTTGCCCGGCACGCCATCGTCGATCAGCACCGCTGGATGACGGCGGACGAGTTCAACGAGACCTTTGCGCTCTGCCATTTCCTGCCCGGGCCCAACATCGTCAATCTGTCGATGGTGTTCGGGTCGCGGCTGCGCGGGATTGCCGGCGGGGTTGCCGCCTTTACCGGGCTGTTGCTGCCACCGACGCTGATCATGACCGCGCTCGCCATCGCCTATGCCCGGTTCGGCGACGTGGACGTCTTGCGCCGCATCCTCGCGGGCATCTCCTGCGCGGCGGTCGGCCTCTTGATCGCGGTGGTCTTCCGCATGATGACGCCGCTGTTCAAACGAATGGATGTCGTCGCGCTCGTCCTGATGATCGGCGTATTCGCCGCCATCGGCGTGCTCCGCCTGCCGCTTCAGGCGGTGCTGCTGGTCGCGGTCCCCGTCAGTATCGGCGTGACCTACCTGATGCGGCGGAAGGTAGCCGCATGAACAACCAGAATCCGATCTGGGCGCTGATCTCCACCTTTGGTTTGATGTCGCTGTTCGCGGTCGGCGGCGCTGCGGCGGCCGTCCCCGAGATGCATCGCATCGCGGTCGACGTGCACCACTGGATGACCGAGAAGCAGTTCGCCGACGCCTACGCGATCGCGCAACTCTCGCCAGGTCCAAACGTGCTTATCGTTACGTTAATCGGCTATGCCGTCGCCGGCATCCCCGGAGCGCTGGCGGCAACGCTGGCGATGTGCCTGCCGACGGCGCTGCTTGCCTATTATGTCAGCCGTCTCCTGGACCGGCCGAGCCGATCGCGCTGGCCCGGGCTGATTCAGGCTGCACTGGTTCCGCTCTCGATCGGATTGATGGCGGCGAGCGCCCTGATCCTGGCCCAGTCGACCGATCGCACCATTGCTGCACTGCTCCTGACCGCGACGGTTGCAGTGATCGCCTCGGTCTCGCGCATCAATCCACTATGGCTTTTGCTCGCCGGGGGGCTGTTGGGTTTTGCTGGCATTGTGTGATGAAAATCGCTAGGCAGTGGTGCGGGCGAGGGGTCAACTTCCAAGCCGATTAGAACAACAGTGCTCGTGACTTAAGAGTCGCGGAGGAGACATGCATGGCCGATACGATGGGCCACTCAGCGACAGCCACCCGAAACACGTCGGTGGCGATCAGCTTTTGTCTGCTGGCCGTAGCGCCGCAGATTTTCGAATTCATCTGGTCAATCGGGACGATTTTCGGTTGGGGCGCGGGACGCGGCCCGGCCACCGTCCTGATCAGCCACGCTACCGCGCTGGTCGCGGGCGCTCCCGGGGCGCTGATCGGATCGATCGGCGGTGACACCAAGAAGGCGTCATCCGATGTGCTGCTGGCCCTGATCTATTCCTATCCGGTATTTGCCGTGGCGATCGTCACCCTGTTCATGACCATCCGGTCGGCGCAGGACTATGTCGGCGGGATCGTTCTGATGGCGCTCGCCTTGTTCGCGCTGTGGGCCTCCAGCGATCTGCAGGGGATGCGCGGCTTCTCCTTCGGCGCGGGCACGGCGCCCCGGATGTTCGGCGGGCTGCTCGTGGCGCTTGGCGCCGCCATCGCGTTGACGGGACTGCTGACCGACGGACCGTCGATGGCGCATTATTCCTGGCGTGGGCCGCTGTTCGTGATGGCGGCGATCGTCTTCTTCGCGCTGGCGATCCGGCCGCTCGGCGTCGTGGTTTCCGCCTTTGCCAGCTTCATGATCGCGGCGACGGGATCGCACGAGACGCGCTGGTTGGAGGCCGTGATCGTCGGTGCCTGCCTGACGCTCGGCTGCGCGCTGCTGTTCCCTTACGTGCTCGGGCTGCCGATGCCGATGTTCCCGCGTTTCCTGGTTCAGTGAGGGCGTAATGGATCTCTTTGCCAACCTCGCTCACGGCTTCGCCGTCGCGTTCTCCCCGATCAACCTCCTGATGTGCCTGATCGGTGCCCTCGTCGGCACGCTGGTCGGTGTTCTCCCGGGCATCGGCACCATCGCCACGGTCGCGATGCTGCTGCCGATCACGTTTGGTCTGCCGCCGGTCGGCGCGCTGATCATGCTCGCCGGCATCTATTATGGCGCCCAGTATGGCGGCTCGACCACGTCGATCCTTGTCAACATACCTGGTGAGGCGACATCGGTCGTCACCGCTATCGACGGTCACCAGATGGCCAAGCAGGGCCGTGCTGGTCCGGCACTGGCGATCGCGGCGATCGGCTCGTTCTTCGCCGGCTGCGTTGCGACCGTGCTCATTGCCGTTCTCGGCGCGCCGCTCACCAAGCTGGCGCTGGCGTTCGGTCCGGCCGAATATTTCTCGCTGATGGTGCTTGGCCTGATCTTTGCGGTCGTGCTGGCCAAGGGCTCGGTGCTGAAGGCGATCGCGATGATCGTGTTCGGCCTGCTCTTGTCGATGGTCGGCTCGGACATCGAGACCGGTGCTTCGCGCATGGCCTTCAACATTCCGGAGCTTGCCGACGGTCTCGGCTTCGCGACGGTGGCGATGGGCGTGTTCGGCTTTGCCGAGATCATCCGCAATCTCGACGCCGGCGCCGAGATGAATCGCGATCTCGTGCAGCAGAAGATCACCGGCCTGATGCCGACCAGGAAGGACCTGAAGGACTCGGCGCCCGCGATCCTGCGCGGCACCGCGCTCGGTTCTATCCTCGGCATTCTGCCGGGCGGCGGCGCGGTGATCGCGTCGTTTGCGGCCTACACGCTCGAGAAGAAGCTCGCCAAGGACCCGTCGCGGTTCGGCCGCGGCGCAATCGAGGGTGTGGCGGGGCCGGAAAGCGCCAACAACGCGGCGGCGCAGACGTCCTTCATTCCGCTGCTGACGCTCGGCATCCCGCCGAACGCGGTGATGGCGCTGATGGTCGGCGCGATGACCATTCACGGCATCGTGCCGGGCCCGCAGGTGATGCAGAAGCAGCCCGACCTCGTCTGGGGCATGATCGCCTCGATGTGGATCGGCAACCTGATGCTGATCATCATCAACCTGCCGCTGGTCGGAATCTGGGTGCGACTGTTGCGCGTGCCTTACCGGCTGATGTTCCCCTCGATCGTGATCTTCTGCGCGATCGGCATCTACTCGGTGAACAACGCGCCGGTGGACGTCATTCTCGCAGGCGTGTTCGGTCTGGTCGGCTACTGGCTGATCAAGCACGATTTCGAACCGGCTCCGCTGCTGCTCGGCATGGTGCTCGGACCGCTGATGGAAGAGAATCTGCGCCGCGCGCTGCTGATCTCGCGCGGCGACTGGAGCGTGTTCCTGACGCGTCCGCTGTCGGCGGTGCTGCTGGGGATCGCGGCCTTCCTTCTGGTGCTCACGGTGCTACCCGCGTTGCGTTCCAAGCGCGACGAGGTGTTCACCGAATCCGAGAACTGAGCGCGCCTGCGTCGGCGCGCCGCATTCGGAAGTCGAATCGACTTGTGTGATGTCTTCGTGAAATGAAAATGCCGGCCTTTTTGGCCGGCATTTTTTTCGTGTCCGGGGGGATCGAGATGACTTCCACTCGCACGCTTGCTGCGGGCGCATATGCAGCAGTGCTGGCGTTGCTGTGTTCCTTTGTCGCACCGGCAGAGGCGCAGACCTATCCGACGCGCGGCATCACCATGATCGTGCCGTTCGCCGCCGGCGGTCCGACCGACGTGATCTCGCGGATCGTCACCTCGCATATGGCGCAGACGCTCGGGCAGAGCATCATCATCGAGAACGTCGTCGGCGCGGGCGGCACGACCGCGACCACGCGCGCCGCGCGCGCGGCCAATGACGGCTATACTCTCATCACCGGGCATATGGGCACACATGCGGCGTCGGTGCCGCTCTATCCGAAGCTCGCCTATCATCCCGAAAAGGACTTCGAGCCGATCGCACTGCTCGCGGGCACGCCGATCCTGATCCTGGCGCGCAAGGACTTTCCGCCGAAGGACCTCAAGGAGTTCGTGTCCTACGTGAAGGCCAACGCCGAAAAGGTGAACGCGGCGCATGCCGGAATCGGCTCGGTCTCGCACGTGTCCTGCGAACTGCTGCACGCCATCCTCGACGTCAAGCCGGTCGGCGTGCCCTTCAACGGCACCGGCCCTGCGATGAACGCGCTGGTGGCCGGGCAGGTCGACTACATGTGCGACCAGATCGTGAATGCCGTGCCGCAGATCAACGCCGGCACTATCAAGGGCTATGCGATCGCAACGGCGGAGCGCAATCCGTCGCTGCCGAACGTTCCGACCACGGCGGAAGCCGGCCTGCCGGCGTTCCAGGCCCAGGCCTGGAACGCGATGTTCGCGCCGAAGGGAACTTCACCCGCGATTGTTGCAAGCCTGAACGCCGCCGCGATCAAGGCGCTCGACGACGACACCGTGAAGAAGCGCCTGCTCGAACTCGGGAGTGTCATTCCGGCTCCCGCGGAGCGGACGCCGGAGGCGCTGGCCACCCTCGTCAAGAACGAGATCGCGAAGTGGACGCCGGTGCTCAAGCCGGCAAGTTAGCAAGCAGGATCAAGCCGATAGGCAAGGGGCGGGACGCGGGTTCCGCCCCTTGTCGTTTGCGCGGAAAACGCTCACTTTTCCGGGTATAATCCACGCAGGCAGCGAATCGATGCTGTCGCAGCGCGGAGGTGGCCGTTAAGTTCGCCGCCTCCCCAAAGGCTCTATGGCACATGCACCAGTATCAGGACCTGCTCGAGCGGATTCTATCAGACGGCGCCGAGAAGACCGACCGGACCGGTACCGGGACGCTGTCGATATTCGGTCATCAGATGCGCTTCAATCTGTCCGCCGGCTTCCCGATGCTGACCACCAAGCGGCTGCCGTTGAAGGCGATCGTGCATGAGCTTTTGTGGTTCCTGAAGGGCGACACCAACATCAAATATCTGCGCGACAACGGCGTCACCATCTGGGACGAGTGGGCGGACGCCAACGGCGATCTCGGCCCGGTCTATGGCCATCAATGGCGCTCCTGGCCCGCGCCGGACGGACGCAGCATCGATCAGATCACGAACGTGGTCGACATGATCAAGCGCAACCCGGACTCGCGCCGCCTGATCGTCTCGGCCTGGAATCCCGCCGAAGTCGACAAGATGGCGCTGCCGCCGTGCCACTGCCTGTTTCAGTTCTACGTCGCCAACGGCAAGCTGTCGTGCCAGCTCTACCAGCGCTCCGCCGACGTCTTCCTCGGCGTGCCCTTCAACATCGCCTCCTATGCGCTGCTCACCATGATGGTGGCGCAGGTCACGGGTCTGAAGCCTGGCGACTTCGTGCATTCGTTCGGCGACGCCCATCTGTATTCCAACCATCTGGAGCAGGCGAAGCTTCAGCTCACCCGCACGCCGCGTGCGCTACCGGTGATGCGGGTCACCCCCGATGTGAAGGACATCTTCTCCTTCCGCTTCGAGGATTTCGAGCTCGTCGGCTACGATCCGCATCCTCACATCAAGGCGGCGGTCGCGGTCTGAAGCAGATGTCGCACAATATCCGCCGCGCGCGCCCCGGCGAGGCCGGGCTCGTTCTCGCCTTCATCCGCGAGCTCGCCGAATACGAAAAGCTCTCGCACGAGGTCGATGCGACCGAGGCGATGATCGGTGATGCGCTGTTCGGCGAGAGACCGCAACTCCATTGCGCCATTGCCGAGTGGAACGGCGAGCCGGTCGGCTTTGCTGTCTGGTTCGTCAATTTCTCCACCTTCAGTGGTCGCCACGGCATCTATCTCGAAGATCTCTACGTGCGGCCGTCCCACCGGGGCAGGGGGCTCGGCAAGGGGCTGCTGGTCTATCTCGCGAAGGAATGCGTCGACAACGGCTGGTCGCGTTTACAATGGGCGGTGCTCGACTGGAACGCGCCGTCGATCGCGTTCTACAAATCGCTGGGTGCCGTCATGATGGACGACTGGACGCTGTGCCGTGTCACTGGTCCTGCGCTGACACGACTGGCCGGGAGCGCGACCTGATGGAGATCGTGTTCGTGGTGGCGGTCGCGGAGAACGGCGTCATCGGCGCCGGCAACGCGATCCCGTGGCGATTGAAATCCGACATGGCGCGCTTCAAGGCGCTCACGATCGGCAAGCCCATAATCATGGGCCGCAAGACCTTCGAATCCCTTCGGCGTCCGCTGCCCAACCGCACCAACATCGTGATCACGCGCGATGCGGCTTATCGCGCCGCCGGCGCCATCGTCACGACATCGTCCGCGGATGCGGGTGCGGTTGCGCTTGGCGATGCCCTGCGGCGTTCGGTCGCCGAGATCGCGGTGATCGGCGGCGCCGAGATCTATCGCCAATGGCTCGATCGCGCCGACCGCCTCGAAATCACCGAAGTCCATGCGCGGCCCGACGGCGACACGCATTTCGACATCGACAGGGCGGAATGGGATGAGGTCGGGCGCATCCGTCATCCTGCCGGACCCGAGGACAGCGCCGACTTCTCCTATGTGACATATCGTCGGCGGGCCTCCCATTAACCGCATTTGCCAATGTTAACATTGACTTTTCCGGCCCCGAGCTTAGCTCGAAGGACGGCGAGGGCTGCGTTGTAAGGGACCTGCCGGTCCCCTATAAAGCCGGACCGGACAATGCGGGCCGGGTTAGTTCTAGTCCCGGTCTGCCGAGGAGAACGTCGAATGCCGTGGAAGAATCAGGGCGGTGGCCCATGGGGCTCGGGTCCGAAGGGACCATGGGGCACAGGCCCGCAACCGGTCGGGCCGAGGCCGCCGGATCTGGAAGACCTTCTGCGGCGTAGCCAGGATCGCCTCCAGCAGATCATGCCGGGCGGCTATTTCTCCGGCATCGGCATCACGCTGATCATCCTGCTCATCATCGCATTCTGGCTGCTGTCGGGCTTCTTCCGGGTGCAGTCCGAAGAGCTCGGCGTCGTGCTGCGCTTCGGCAAGCATGTCCGCACCGTGCAGCCCGGCCTGAATTATCATCTGCCCTATCCGATCGAGACCGTGCTGCTGCCGAAGGCGCTGCGCGTCTCGACCATCTCGATCGGCATGACGCTGATCGACGATCCGGCGCGGCGTGGCCGTTCCATCCGTGACGTGCCGGAAGAGAGCCTGATGCTGACCGGCGACGAGAACATCGTCGATGTCGACTTCACCGTGCTCTGGCGTATCAAGCCGGACGGCGTCGGCGACTTCCTCTTCAACATCCAGAATCCCGAAGGCACCGTGAAGGCGGTCGCCGAGAGCGCGATGCGCGAAGTCATCGGCCGTTCGCAGATCCAGCCGATCCTGACCGGCGCACGCAACGTCACCGAGCAGGGCGTGCAGGAGTTGATCCAGAAGACCCTGGACAGCTACGGCGCCGGCATCGTCATCAGCCAGGTGCAGATGCAGAAGGTCGACCCGCCGGCGCAGGTGATCGACGCGTTCCGCGACGTCCAGGCGGCGCGCGCCAACCTCGAGCAGTTGCAGAACGAGGCGCAGACCTACGCCAACCAGGTGGTGCCGCAGGCACGCGGACGTGCCGCGCAGATCCTGCAGGCCGCCGAAGGCTACAGGGAGCAGACGGTCGCCGAGGCCAAGGGCCAGAGCTCGCGCTTCCTGAAGGTTTACGAGGAATACAAGAAGGCGCCCGACGTGACGCGTGAACGGATTTATCTGGAGACGATGGAGCGCGTGCTCGGCGGCGCGGACAAGCTCGTCTACGACGGCGGCCCCTCGGGCCAGGGCGTCGTGCCCTATCTGCCGCTGGGCGAGCTGACGACGAAGCGGCCGCCTACCACCGGTCAGCAATCGAGCGGAGGCACCCGATGAGGTCTCCGGTCACAGGTATGGTCACGCTGCTCGGGCTCCTGCTCGTCGTGATCGTCGGCTACATGTCGCTGTTCACGGTGCAGCAGACCGAGCAGACCATCGTGCTGCAGTTCGGCCGCCCCGTCGACGTCGTCACCGACCCCGGTCTGCATTTCAAGGCGCCGTGGAATTCGGTGATCAACATCGACAAGCGGATCCTCGATCTGGAAAATCCGTCGCAGGAAGCGATCGCATCCGACCAGAAGCGGCTCGTGGTCGATGCCTTTGCGCGCTACCGCATCAAGGACGCGTTGCGCTTCTACCAGAGCATCGGTTCGATCCAGGCGGCCAACATCCAGCTCACCACGCTCCTGAACGCGGCGCTGCGCCGCGTGCTCGGCGAGGTCACCTTCATCAACGTGGTGCGCGACGACCGCGAGAAGCTGATGCAGCGCATCCGTGACCAGCTCGACCGCGAGGCCGACGGCTACGGCATCCAGGTCGTCGACGTCCGGATCCGGCGCGCCGATCTGCCGGAGCAGAACAGCCAGGCGGTCTACCAGCGCATGAAGACGGAACGCGAGCGCGAGGCCGCCGAGTTCCGCGCGCAGGGTGGCCAGAAGGCCCAGGAAATCCGCTCCAAGGCCGACCGCGAGGCGACCGTGATCGAGGCGGAAGCGAAGTCACAGGCCGAGCAGACTCGCGGTGTCGGCGATGCCGAGCGCAACCGCCTGTTTGCGGAAGCCTACGGCAAGGACGCCGACTTCTTTGCTTTCTACCGGTCGATGGCGGCCTATGAGACTGGGTTGAAGTCGAGCGATACCCGCTTCCTGCTCCGTCCGGACTCGGATTTCTTCCGGTTCTTTGGTAACCCGTCCGGCAGGATGCCCGCCGCGGCGCCGGCCAAGCCATAAGCGCGACAAGGGGCGGCAGGTCTGCCGCCCCTTCGTCCAGACAAGAACAGCACAACGGGAGGTTCCCATCCGATGAGGTCCATTGCGTTCGCCGACTTCCTCATCGGCCTAGGCATCCTGTTCGTGCTCGAAGGCTTGATGTTTGCGGCAAGTCCGGCCTGGATGCGCAAGGCCATGAAGAGCGCCATCGCCACGCCGGACAATATCCTGCGGGCGGTCGGGATCGGTTCGGCCGTGGCCGGCCTGGTCCTGATCTGGGTGATGCGGCGCCCGATTTAGCCGTCCCGCCAACGCCAAAGTGAAGGCGAGAGGCCGGTTTTCGCCGTATTGTCCGGGTCTTGAGGCCCGTTAACCTCCGTGCTTGCGCCGTCCCCCGGTTCGAGCGCAGTCTTGAAGTCGAAGGCTTCAAGTCGAAGGCTTCACGTCGAAGGCTTGGAGCCGAATCCTTTTCTCTGGAGAACCCTATGACCGCTGCCACCATTGCCCCGACCCGGTTGCGCTTAGGGCTGGCCGCGCTCGCCGTCAGTGCCTTCAGCGTGTTCGGCACGCCGGCTCACGCGCGCGGACCGGAGGGCATTGCTGACGTCGCCGAGAAGGTGATCGACGCGGTCGTCAACATCTCGACCTCGCAGACCGTCGAGGCAAAGGGCGGCGGCGGTAGCAACGCCATGCCGCAACTGCCGCCCGGCTCGCCGTTCGAGGAGTTCTTCGACGACTTCTTCAAGAACCGGAAGGGTCCCGGCGGCGGCAGCAAGGGCGGCGACAACGGCCCGCCACGCAAGACCAATTCGCTCGGAAGCGGCTTCATCATCGACACATCGGGCGTCGTCGTCACGAACAACCATGTCATTGCGGATGCCGACGAGATCAACGTCATCCTCAACGACGGCACCAAGATCAAGGCCGAGCTGGTCGGCGTCGACAAGAAGACCGACCTTGCCGTGCTGAAGTTCAAGCCGCCGAAGCCGCTGGTGTCGGTGAAGTTCGGCGACTCCGACAAGCTGCGCCTCGGCGAATGGGTGGTTGCGATCGGCAATCCTTTCAGCCTCGGTGGCACGGTGACCGCCGGCATCGTCTCGGCCAAGAACCGCGACATCTCCTCCGGTCCCTACGACAGTTACATTCAGACCGACGCCTCCATCAACCGCGGCAATTCCGGCGGTCCGCTGTTCAACCTCGATGGCGACGTCATCGGCGTCAATACACTGATCATCTCGCCCTCCGGCGGCTCGATCGGCATCGGCTTCGCCGTGCCGTCGAAGACGGTCGCTGGTGTCGTCGACCAGCTCCGTCAGTTCGGCGAGCTGCGCCGCGGCTGGCTGGGCGTGCGCATCCAGAGCGTCACCGACGAGATCGCCGAGAGCCTCAACATCAAGCCGCCGCGCGGCGCGCTGGTTGCCGGCGTGGACGACAAGGGCCCGGCCAAGCCCGCCGGCATCGAGCCGGGCGACGTCGTCGTCAAGTTCGACGGCAAGGACGTCAAGGACCCGAAGGACCTTTCCCGCGTCGTCGCCGATACTGCGGTCGGCAAGGAGGTCGACGTCATCGTCATCCGCAAGGGCCAGGAGGAGACCAAGAAGGTCACGCTCGGCCGCTTGCAGGATCCCGACAAGGTGCAGGCCGCGGTGAAGGCCGACGAGCCCGCGCCCGAGAAGCCGGTGACACAGAAGGCGCTCGGCCTCGATCTCGCCGCGCTCAACAAGGATCTGCGCACGCGCTACAAGATCAAGGACAGCGTCAAGGGCGTGGTCGTCACGAGTGTCGACGCCAATTCCGACGCCGCCGAGAAGCGGCTTTCCGCCGGCGACGTCATCGTCGAGGTGGCGCAGGAGGCGGTCTCGAGCGGGGCCGACATCCAGAAGCGGGTCGACCAGCTCAAGAAGGACGGCAAGAAGTCGGTGCTGCTGCTGGTCTCGAATGCCGACGGCGAGCTGCGCTTCGTGGCGCTGAGCGTGCAGTAAGGCTGCGACGCAGTTCCGGAGGGTGGGCAAAGCGAAAGCGTGCCCACCATCTTTCCATCATCGCGGCAAGAGTGGTGGGCACGGCGCCAGTGCGCCTTTGCCCACTCTACGGCTGCTGAGTGTGCAGCAAGAGCTAAGGACGGGAGAGGCTACGCCTCCACGAACTCGTCCCGCCGATATCCCTGCGCATACAGCAGCGCAGTGAGATCGCCATGATCGATCCGCGCCGCCGCCGCAGCCGCCACCGCCGGCTTGGCGTGATACGCTACGCCCAGTCCCGCGGCCTGGATCATGGCGAGATCATTGGCACCGTCGCCGACGACGACCGAGTCGATGTCGTCCAGATCGAACGATTCCATCAACTCCACCAGCGTCGCCAGCTTGGCCGCGCGGCCCAGGATCGGCTCCTTCACTTCGCCGGTGAACTTGCCGTCGCGCACGACGAGTTCGTTGGCGCGGTTCTCCTGAAACCCGATCCTGGCGGCGACCGCGGTCGTGAACAGCGTGAAGCCGCCGGAGACGAGGCAGGTATAGGCGCCGTGGGCGCGCATGGTCGCGACCAGTTCGCGGCCGCCCGGCGTCCACGTGATGCGTTCGGCCAGCACCTTGTCGACGACGCTGGCGGGAAGGTCCTTCAGCAGCGCGACGCGTTCGCGTAGCGCCGGCTCGAACTCGATCTCGCCGCGCATCGCGCGTTCGGTGATGGCGGCGACATGCGCCTTCAAACCAGCGAAATCGGCGAGCTCGTCGATGCATTCCTGGCCGATCATGGTGGAATCCATGTCGGCGAGAAAAAGCTTCTTGCGCCGGAAGCCGACTGGCTGCACGACGATGTCGATCGGCAGGTCGCCGCGAAGCTCGCGGAGCCGCTGTTCGATGGCGTGACGGTCGCCTTCGAGGTTACTGTCGGCGCCGAAGGGGATGTCGACCGCAACCCCGTCGAACAGCCAGTGCGCGGGTAGCGCTTGGGGCAGCACGGTGCGGGCGCCGTCGACGATGGTAGAGTCGAGCGCGGGATTATCGGGGTTGCAGATCAGCGTGGCGACGAGGGACATTTGAGGTTTTCGTGAGCGAGGGGCAAGTCGGCAGAGGGCCTATTGGCAAGGCCGTGCTTATCGCAGGCCCGACCGCCAGCGGCAAGTCGGCGCTGGCGCTCGAGCTTGCCCTCAGCGCGGGTGGCGCCGTCATCAATGCCGATTCCATGCAGGTCTATCGCGACCTCCGCGTCATCACGGCGCGTCCCACGCGGGCCGACGAAGCGCTCGTGCCCCATCATCTCTATGGCCATGTCGATGCGGCCGTGAACTTCTCGGCCGGCGCCTGGGTGAGCGACGCGGCGAAGGCGCTCGAAGCGGCGCAAGCCGAAGGCCGGCTGCCGATCTTCATCGGCGGCACCGGGCTCTATTTCAAGGCGCTGACGGCGGGGCTTTCCGTGGTGCCGCCAATCCCTGCGGAAGTACGCGAGGCCGTTCGGGCGCGGCTGGAGCGGAACGGCGTCGAGGCGCTACATGCGGAACTCGCAGCTCGCGACCCACGGGCGGCCGAGCGATTGAATCTGCGCGACCGCACGCGCATCGCACGTGCGCTCGAGGTGATTGAAGCGACCGGCCGCTCGCTGCTCGATTGGCACCAGGAGGGCCAGCCGCCGCTGCTGCCCAAGGACAGTTTTCGCGCCGTGTTTCTCGCCCCCGAGCGCGACGAGCTCTATGCCCGCATCGATGCCCGCTTTGACGCCATGTTAGGTGCGGGCGCGCTGAATGAGGTCGAACGGCTTGCCGCCCGGCATCTCGATCCTCTGCTGCCGGCCATGAAGGCCCATGGCGTGCCGGCCCTGATCCGGCATCTGCGCGGGGAGCTCAGCCTGGCGGAGGCCGCTGCGATCGGCCGGGCTGACACCCGCCACTATGCCAAGCGGCAATTCACCTGGTTCCGGCACCAATTGCCCGAGTTCGAATGGGTGAAGCCGGAGGAGGCGAGGGGGTGGCTAGCGGCGGACGTGAGCGCTACCCGGGAGCCCGGTTGACGTGCTTTTGTGCCCGGGTTCCCGCATTTACCTCTCGCCGAACCCCGGGAACACCGCTAGACTGCCAAAATCGCGCGGGGACGGCCCCATCGCCTTGACATCCGGGCTTTGGCCGCTATGTTTCGCGCAACCTTTGGGAAGCCGAGCGCCTGCAATGCGTAACATTATTACCAAACTCCTTATCGCCGTCGTACCCAGGCACACCGCCGGGGGTGGCTAGCTGCCATCCACATGACAGGCGGTGTGCAGGGTCCCTCTTCGGGGCCTTTTTTATTTCCCGAACCCGACACGAACGAAGCCGCTGACAACAGCGCATCCGGAGCAAGACAATGAGCGACAAGAGCCACGATCCGAACCAGATGACCGGCGCCGCGATGATCGTCCGCGCGCTCATCGATCATGGCGTGACCGACATTTTCGGCTATCCCGGCGGTGCGGTGCTTCCGATCTATGACGAGATCTTCCAGCAGAGCGAGGTCCAGCACATCCTGGTCCGCCACGAGCAGGGCGCGGGCCACGCCGCAGAGGGCTATGCGCGCTCGACCGGCAAGCCGGGCGTTGCGCTGGTGACCTCCGGCCCCGGCGCCACCAACATGGTGACGCCGCTCACCGACGCGCTGATGGACTCGATCCCGCTGGTCTGCATCTCCGGCCAGGTGCCGACGCACCTGATCGGCAACGACGCGTTCCAGGAATGCGACACGGTCGGCATCACGCGCCCCTGCACCAAGCACAATTGGCTGGTGCGCGACGTCAACGATCTCGCCAAGGTCCTGCACGAGGCCTTCTACGTTGCAACCACCGGCCGTCCGGGTCCGGTGCTGGTCGACGTGCCGAAGGACGTGCAGTTCGCGACCGGCACTTATCACCCGCCGCGCAAGTCCGATGTGCACCGCTCCTACGCCCCGCGCGTGAAGGGCGATGCGACGCAGATCCGCAAAGCGGTCTCGCTGCTTGCCAATGCCAAACGCCCCGTGATCTACAGCGGCGGCGGCGTGATCAATTCCGGCCCCGAAGCCACCAAGCTGCTGCGCGAGCTGGTCGAGGTCACCGGCTTCCCGATCACCTCGACGCTGATGGGGCTGGGCGCGTATCCCGCGTCGGGGAAGAACTGGCTCGGCATGCTCGGCATGCACGGCACCTACGAAGCCAACATGACGATGCATGATTGCGACGTCATGCTGTGCGTCGGCGCGCGCTTCGACGACCGCATCACCGGACGTGTCGATGCGTTCTCGCCGGGCTCGAAGAAGATTCACATCGATATCGATCCGTCCTCGATCAACAAGAACATCCGCGTGGACGTGCCCATCATCGGCGACTGCGGCAATATCCTCGGCGACATCCTCCAGGTGTTCAAGGCGGAGGCGAAGAAGCCCGACATCAAGGCGTGGTGGCAGCAGATCGCACAGTGGCGCGCCCGCAACTCGCTCTATTACAAGAAGAGCAACGACGTCATCCTGCCGCAGCACGCGATCCAGAGCCTGTTCGAGGCGACGCGGGGCAAGGATACCTACATCACGACCGAGGTCGGTCAGCACCAGATGTGGGCGGCGCAGTTCTTCGGCTTCGAGGAGCCGCATCGCTGGATGACATCAGGCGGTCTCGGCACCATGGGCTACGGCCTGCCAGCCGCGGTCGGCGTGCAGGTGGCCCATCCGGATAGCCTCGTCATCGACATCGCGGGCGATGCCTCGGTGCAGATGACGATCCAGGAGATGTCGACGGCGGTCCAGTACGAGCTGCCGATCAAGATATTCATCCTGAACAACCAGTACATGGGCATGGTGCGGCAGTGGCAACAATTGCTCCACGGCAACCGCCTGTCGCATTCCTACTCGGAGGCGCTGCCGGATTTCGTCAAGCTCGCGGAGGCCTATGGCGGCGTCGGCTTCCAGGTGCACAAGCCTTCAGATCTCGACGGCGC
The DNA here is from genome assembly GCF_042076515.1 of Bradyrhizobium sp. A5. Lineage (NCBI taxonomy): Bacteria > Pseudomonadati > Pseudomonadota > Alphaproteobacteria > Hyphomicrobiales > Nitrobacteraceae > Bradyrhizobium > Bradyrhizobium sp. A5. The sequence continues at coordinate 1,848,358 of NZ_CP148990.1, forward strand.
GATCCAGGAGATGATCTCGGTCAAGCGTCCGGTGCTGTTCGACTGCCGTGTCGCCGCGCTCGAAAACTGCTTCCCGATGATCCCCTCCGGCAAGGCCCACAACGAGATGCTGTTGCCGGAGCAGGCCAACGACGAGGCCACCGCCAAGGCGTTCGCCGGCGGCAAGGCGCTGGTGTGAGGTTTCGAAGTGTTTGATCTCAAGGAGCTGGAAAGCGCCCACGAGATGGTCGGCACCGCCATGCCGCCGACGCCGGCGCACACCTGGCCGTTGCTTGGCCAGCGCTTGGGGACGCACGTCGTCGTCAAGCATGAGAACCACACGCCGACCGGGGCGTTCAAGGTGCGTGGCGGCATCGTCTACCTCGATCGGTTGAAACGCGAACGGCCGAATGTGCCGGGCATCATCTCGGCCACCCGCGGCAATCACGGCCAGAGTCTTGCCTTCGCGGCGCGGCGTCACGGCGTGCCCGCGGTGATCTATGTGCCCAAAGGCAATTCGGCCGAGAAGAATCATGCCATGCGTGCATTCGGCGCCGATCTGGTCGAGCATGGCGACGATTTCCAGCTGGCGCGGGAGGAGGCCGGGCGCCGTGCGCAGTTCGACGGCTTGCACATGGTGCCGTCGTTCCACCCCGACCTCGTTCTGGGGGTGGCGACCTACGCGCTGGAGTTGTTCCGCGCGGCGCCTGATCTCGACGTACTCTACGTTCCGATCGGGCAGGGCTCGGGCATCAGCGCCTGCATTCTGGTCCGCGATCTGCTCGGCCTGAAGACCGAGATCGTCGGCGTGCAGTCGACCGAAGCGCCGTCCTACGCACTGTCGTTCGCGGCAGGCCACGTCGTGACAACCGAGACCAGCAATACGCTGGCTGACGGCATGGCGACGCGCTTTCCCGACGCGGAAGCCGTCGCGTTGATCCGGAAGGGTGCTACGCGCATCGTGCAGGTCACCGATGATGAAGTGGCCGCGGCGATCCGAGCCTACTGGACCGATACGCATAACCTCGCCGAAGGCGCCGGCGCAGCCGCGCTCGCCGCGGCGCTTCAGGAAAAGGCAAAACTGTCTGGCAAACGCGTCGGTCTCGTGCTGTCCGGTGGCAATATCGATTTCGATCTGTTCCGCAGTTGGGTCGGAACGGACACGCCGGCGACGGCGTAACGACGAGAAAAGAGAGGACGACAATGAACCAGCCCGCATCCGCCTACTTCATCGAAGAGCGCCACGATCCCAACGAGACGCATACGCTTTCGGTGCTCGTGCAGAACGAGCCGGGCGTGCTCGCGCGCGTCATCGGCCTGTTCTCGGGACGCGGCTACAACATCGAGAGCCTCACGGTCTCCGAGACCGAGAGCCAGAAACATCTGTCGCGTATCACCATCGTCACCACGGGCACGCCGATGGTGATCGAGCAGATCAAGCATCAGCTCGATCGCATGATCCCGGTCTACCGCGTCGTCGACATGACGTTGACCAAGCGCTCGATCGAGCGCGAGCTGGCGATGGTGAAGGTGCGCGGGCAGGGTGAGCACCGCGTCGAGGCGCTCAGGCTGGGGGACGCGTTCCGCGCCCGCGTGATCGACGCCACCACCGAAAGCTTCGTGTTCGAGATCACAGGCAATACCGACAAGATCAACCAGTTTATCGACCTGATGCGTCCGCTCGGCCTTGTGGAAGTCTCGCGCACCGGCGTGGCCGCGATCGGTCGCGGGCCTGAAGGGATGTGAACCATGCTGGCGCGCGACTGGTACTATAATGAGCGGAATCGGATGGGCATCGGGCCCACGGTGGCGTCGATTTACGACTCCCACGACGATGCCGATCTGCGTGCGCGCGCCGCGCTGAAAATGTTGGGCGTCCAGCGGGGCTGGCGGATTGCCGATATAGGCTGCGGCAACGGCGTGCTGGCGACCGAAGCATCGCTCATGGGTGCGCAGGTCGACGCCATCGACATCTCGCCGGCGATGCTGGCGCTGGCGGAAATCTACGCGCGGGACCGCAAGGCCAAGGTCGCGACGCAGTCGGCTGGCCTGCTCAGCTTCGCCTACCAGCCGGAATCCTACGATCTGATCGTCAGCGAGTTCACGCTGCATCACCTGCCGGATTTCTGGAAGGCGGTGGCGATGTCGCGGATCTATCGCGCGCTGAAGCCGGGTGCGACCTTCTATCTTCGCGACATCGTCTACGCCTCGATGCCGGATGCCGTCGAGCGCGACGTCGAGCAATGGGCCGACTGCCAGATCAAAAACCACGATTTCTCGCGCGAGAGCGTGGTGACGCATATGCGCGACGAATATTCCACCTTCGGCTGGGTAATGGAGCGAATGCTGACCGACGTCGGCTTCACGCTGGTCTCGGCCGACTACCACGCGCCGATGCACGGCACTTATCTGCTGCGCAAACCCAATCCTTCGACGTAATGGCCAGCGAGCAGGGCTAGAGCGGGACAACAAGCAGGGCTGCACGACAGAGCAGAACCGGAAGCAACAATGAAGCCGGCCGACATCCTCATCGCCCTCATGGTGGCGATCATCTGGGGGCTTGCCTTCGTGGCGAGCCGGATCGCGCTCGACGAATTTTCGCCGGAGCTGATGACGGCGATGCGCTTCGCCATTGCGGCGGTACCGTGCCTGTTCATTCGCAAGCCCAAGATTGCCTGGTCGCTTCTGATCGCAATCAGCTTCACGCTGTTCCTCGGCCAGTTCCTGAGTCAAGCCTATGGCATCGCCCATGGTGTGCCGGTGGGCCTGACCTCCGTCGTCGTGCAGAGCCAGGCGCTGTTCACCATCGGCTTTGCGGCGATCGCATTCGGCGAGCGGCCGACGCCGGTGCAGACGCTCGGCGTCGTCATCGCCGCGGCGGGTCTGCTGATGATCTGCGGCACCGTCGGATATGATTTCAGCATCGGCGCTTTCGCTGTGCTGATGATTGCTCCCGTGAGCTTTGCCGTCGGCAACGTTCTGCTGCGTGGCGCCCGCGGCGTGCCGATGTTCGATCTGTTTGCCTGGCTTTGCCTTGCCACCGCAGTGCCGTTGTTCGCGCTGGCGCTGCTCGTCAACGGGCCGGCGCCGACATGGCAGTCGCTGATCCACATGTCGCCGACAGGCCTCGTCTGCCTGCTGGTGATCGGCGCCCTCTCCACCAGCATCGCCTATTGGCTGTGGGGCCGGCTGTTGCGCGATTATCCCGCTGCCCAGGTGGTGCCGTTCGCGTTGCTGGTGCCGTTCGTCGGCTCGGCAGCCTCCAGCATCGTATTCGGCGAAAGATTCGGGCCGCTGCGGTTCGCCGGCATGCTGACCGTGGTCGGCGGCATCGCCGTGATGGTGCTGGCGCGGCGCCCGCAGCCGCTGCCGAAGACGGCGTGAGGTGAGCATGACCCAGTCGCGGCTCTTTGCCTTCATCATGCCCGGCCAAGGCGGGCGAGGGGGACAGCCGGTTCCTCGTCAACATCGCGATCCAGACCCTGGTCAGCCTGCTGGTGGGCACGGCCTCGACCGTGGTCCGGGCCTTCTTCGGCACCGCACTGCGGCCGGTCCTGACCTCCGAGGGGCTGGTGCGGGCCTTCAATATCCTGATGGTGATCCTGCTGCGGGCATCGCTCGACCCCGTCTTCATGGATGCATGATGCCGCAGTTTTCCATGCAGAAACGGGTTTCCCAGGGGGCTGAAAATGCTCTAGACAGCCCCCGAAATCCGCAAATTTCACCGTCCGAGACCTGACCAACGGCCGATTCTGGCCATCTGAACGAGGAAACGACCATGCGTGTTTATTACGATCGCGACGCCGACCTGAACCTGATCAAGGGCAAGAAGGTCGTCATCGTCGGCTATGGCAGCCAGGGCCACGCCCATGCGCTCAACCTGAAGGACTCCGGCGTCAAGGACGTGGCCATCGCGCTGCGCAAGGACTCGGGCTCGGTCAAGAAGGCGGAAGCCGCCGGCTTCAAGGTGATGGAAGTCGCCGAAGCCGCCAAATGGGGCGACCTCGTCATGATGCTGACCCCGGACGAGCTCCAGGGCGACATCTACCGCGAGCACCTGCACGACAACATGAAGAAGGGCGCAGCGCTCGTCTTCGCGCACGGTCTCAACGTCCACTTCAACCTGCTCGATCCCCGCGCCGACCTCGACGTGCTGATGATCGCGCCGAAGGGCCCCGGTCACACCGTGCGCTCGGAGTATCAGCGCGGCGGCGGCGTGCCCTGCCTGATCGCGATCGCCAAGGACGTCTCGGGCAACGCCCATGACCTTGGCCTGTCCTACGCTTCCGCCGTCGGCGGCGGCCGCGCCGGCATCATCGAGACCACGTTCAAGGAAGAATGCGAGACCGATCTGTTCGGTGAGCAGGTCGTGCTCTGCGGCGGCCTGGTCGAGCTGATCAAGGGCGGCTACGAGACCCTGGTCGAAGCCGGCTATGCGCCGGAGATGGCCTATTTCGAGTGCCTCCACGAGGTGAAGCTGATCGTCGACCTGATCTATGAAGGCGGCATCGCCAACATGAACTACTCGATCTCCAACACCGCCGAGTATGGCGAATACGTCACCGGCCCGCGCATCGTCACCGCCGAGACCAAGGCCGAGATGAAGCGCGTTCTCGCCGATATCCAGGGCGGCAAGTTCGCCCGCGACTGGATGCTGGAGAACAAGGTCAACCAGACCTCGTTCAAGGCAACCCGCGCCAAGCTCGCCGCGCACCCGATCGAGGAAGTCGGCGCCAAGCTGCGCGACATGATGCCCTGGATCAAGAAGGGCGCGCTGGTCGACAAGAGCAAGAACTGAGCTTTGCGTTCCCCGACGCGCAGCGCATCACGTAAGTGGTGCGCTGCATCGCCGGGACACGAGAGCAAAAACACAAGCTTGGCTCGCCAAACCAAATCTTAAACCTTCGCGACTATATCTGAGCGGGATCGCAAACAGCGGTCTCGCTCTTTTCATCTCGCGCGAAGCATTGCTGCTTCATTCAAGTTCTTCGCGAGTTGAAGTGCTCTCCGAGCAGCAAGAACTGACACTTAAATCACATTCTTGACCTCGCGTCGTTTCTCGGAATTTCCCGTAAGCTTCTAGACTCCGAAACGTCAGCGTATTCAGAGTCGAAGCCCAGGCTCTTCATCCGCATTCTCAGCATGAGAACGGTCTGGTCGCGCGAGGTTCGCGTGCCGCCTTATCCTGAGAACCAACACCTGCTTGCAGCCTCCCGCGGCAGACCGGCCAGGCAAAAAATATCGCCGGTGCGCAGCCTGAGAACCGGGTGGCATTGCACGACATGGCGTCCCTCCTACATGATCACTTGGGGAAACTTGAGGGGGAAACGACCATGCGATCTGTCGTCGTCACCGGCGCGTCCACTGGCATTGGCTGGGCCATTGCTAAATTCCTGATCGGGCGCGGCTATCGCGTCTTCGGCAGCGTCCGCAAGCAGGCCGATGCCGACCGGCTCAAGGGTGAGTTCGGCACGAACTTCACGCCGCTTCTGTTCGACGTTACCGATGAGGCTGCCGTGCTGGCGGCGGCGCGCGAGGTCCGCGCTGCGCTGGGCGGGGAGACGCTGGCGGGTCTCGTCAACAATGCCGGCATCGCGGTCGCCGGTCCCGTGCTCGAATTGTCGGCCGACGACTTCCGCCGCCAGATGGACATCAACGTCATCGGCCCGGTGATTGCGACGCAGGCTTTTGGGCCGCTGCTCGGCGCCGACCCGTCACTGAAGGGGCCGAAGGGCCGGATCGTCATGATCAGCTCGGTGGCGGGCAAAAACGGCAATCCGCTGTCGGCGCCTTACTGCACCTCCAAGCACGCCATCGAGGGGTTGGCGGAGAGCCTGCGCCGCGAGCTGATGCTGTTCGGCATCGACGTCATCATCGTCGCCCCCGGGGCGGTGAGGACGCCGATCTGGAGCAAGGCCGAGCAGATCGATCTCTCTGTCTACCGGAACTCGCCCTATCTGCCGGCGCTCAACAAGGTCATGGCGTTCATGATGGATCTCGGTGCGAACGGCCTGCCGGCCGAGCGCATCGCCGAAATCGTGTTCGAGGCGCTGACCAGCCCAAATCCCAAGGTCCGCTACCAGATTACACCCGACCGCATGCGCCATCTGATTGGTGCCGTGCTGCCGAAGCGGACGCTCGACCGCATCATCGCCAAGCGGCTGGGGCTGCTGCCGCAGGGCTGATCGACGTTCAGCGCGCCACGGCCGTCCGTCCGCGCGGATGGGCCGCCATCGCGATCGGCCCCAGCGCCACCACAGGGGCGATCCAGGTTGCCGGTTCGCCGAGGGCCGCTTGGCCTGTGCCGCGCGGCCGTTCGTCGTCCACTAACATTAAGCGAAGGTCGGACCGCGACACGCGTTGCTTGTCGGTGACCGTTCAATTACAGTTTTATGACACGGTGCAGGCTTCCGGCTGCGCCGAACGCCGCAGGCCGGCCCGACGGCTGGGTATTCATCGCGCCGGACCAGCTGTTGCGTATCGTCGATGGCGTCCGCGCCCAATCCAGGTCCTTCTGCTGCCACCGCCGTGCTGGCGAGCGTCGCCGCGCTTGGAATCTGGCGGCTGCTTGCGGTTGCCGCACCGCATCTGGCGGCGCTCGGCCTGATGTACGAGACCGAGACGGATTTCGGCTCGCGGCTGTCCTTCGCGCTCGCCTGGGGCATCCTCAATTTCCTCTGGATCACGCTGCTGCGGCGGCCCGCATTGTCGGGCGCGCTGTCGCTGACCATGGTCGTGGTGCTGGTGCTGCTGTCGCGGCTCAAGCACGACGTCGTGCAGATGACGGTCAACTTCATAGATCTGATGATGATCGACCGCGACACCGTCGCGTTCCTGTTCACGATCTTCCCGAATCTACGCTGGTCGGTGATCCTGGCCGGCCTCGTCACGTTGCCGCTGATGTATGCGCTGTGGTGGCTCGATCCGTTCCGCATCCGCAGGCTGCCGGCGCTCGCCTGCAAGCTCGCCTGTCTTGCCGCACTGGTGGGCTATTCGCTTTACCACCCCGACGAGGCCTGGCGCGGCTATTACGACGACGGTTATCTCTCGAAATTCTTCCGCTCCGGTGTCAGCGCGGTCTCCGACTTTGCGCAATACGGCTTCATGGAATCGGCCGCCGCGTCCAACGAGCGCCTCAACATGCCGCTGGTCGATTCCTGCCATCCCGCCGGCCGGCGGCCGAACATCATCATGATCCATGATGAATCCAGCTTCGACATCCGCGCCGCCCAGGGCATCAAGGTGCCGGCGGGATATGGCGGCCATTTCAAATCCTGGGACGGCAAGCAGCGCGCGTTCCTGGCCGAGAGCAATGGCGGCCCGAGCTGGTTCACCGAATACAACGTGCTCGCCGGGCTGTCGTCGCGCTCGTTCGGCCGCTTCGCTTATTTCGTGACGCGCATCGCGACTGGCCGCGTCGAGCGCGGCCTGCCGCTGGCGCTGCGCCGCTGCGGCTACGACACCCTGTCGCTCTATCCCGCCTATGGCGGCTTCATGGCTGCGCGCAGCTTTCAGATGACGACCGGCGTCGAACGTTTTCTCGACTCCAAGGATCTCGGCGCGAAGAATGTCGAGCCTGACAGCTTCTTCTACGACAAGGCCCTCAAGCTGATGGGTCAGCAGCCGCCGAACAAGCCGCTGTTCACCTTCATCTATCTCGGCGCCAATCATTTCCCCTGGGAGACGCGCTTCCGCCCGGATCTGCTGCCGAACTGGCGCGCGCCGGGCAACGTGCCGTCGATCGACGAATATCTGCGCCGGCAGGCGATGAGCGCAGAGCAGTACAAGGCCTTCCTGGCCGGCCTGAAGAAGGCGTTTCCGGGAGACCCCTTCCTGATCGTGCGCTATGGCGATCATCAGCCCGAGTTCGCGCCGGCTATCCTCGAGCCCGGGCTCGACGAGGGTGCTCTCGGCAAGAAGCTCGATGCTTACGATCCGCGCCTCTATGCGACCTACTACGCGATCGACGCCGTCAATTTCGAGCCGGTGAAGAGCGAGGCCGTGATGGACACGGTCGATGGTCCCTATCTGCCGCTGGTGATCCAGGAAGCCGCCGGCATTCCGCTCGATCCGTCCTTCGCCGAGCAGAAGGAGATCATGCTCCGCTGCAAAGGCATTTTCTACGGTTGCAAGGATGGCGCGGAGGCGCGACGGCTCAACCGGCTGCTGATCAACGCAGGGATGATCCGGGGGCTGTAGCCGGCCTACCGCTTGCCGACCTTCTCCCACAGCCACTTCGCCACCGCATCCGGTGAGGACTTCGCATCGTTGCCGGCGGCACGCAAATTGGCCTCGCGCATCGTGGCGATGTCGATCTTGCCGAGCAGCGGATTGAGCGCCGTCTTGAGCCGTTCGTCGCCTGCGCGTTTCGGCGCCAGCAGCAGGATGGCATCGTAGGGCGGGATCGCGTGCCTGGGATCGTCGAGCGCCGTGAGATCGTATTTCGCGATCAGGCCGTCGCTGGTGTAGCCGGCGATCACGTCGACCTCGCCACTGGCGACTGCCGCATACATGAAGTCCGGCTGCATCTGGCGCTGGGCGCGGAACGAAAGGCCATAGGCCTTTTGCAGCGCCGCCCATTCGGGGCGCGAGAAGAACTCGTAGTCGCCGGCAATCGACAGCTTCGGAGCATGCGCCGCGAGATCGGCGATGGTACGGATGCCGAGTGCTTCGGCGCGCGTCTTCGGCATCACCAGCGCATAGGCATTCTCGAAGCCGAGTTCGCCGAGCAGGGTGACGTTGTCCTTGGCGAGCGCCGTCTTCAGCTCCGCCAATAATTCAGCACGTGGCTTGATGTCCGTGCGGTGAAGCTGGTTGGCCCAGAGCGTGCCGGAATAGTCGACATAGAGGTCGATATCTCCTGCCTTCAACGCCTCGAAGATCACGCTCGAGCCGAGACCCGATCTCGCGGTGGAGGGCAGGCCGGCCGCCTGGAGACGATCCCTGAGCAAGGCCGAGAGCACATATTGCTCGGCAAATGTCTTGGCACCGACCACATAGCCTGATGACGAGCGGCCCATCGATGGCACCAGGGTCACTGCGACCAGCGTCGCGATCCCGGCGGCGCCGAGCCCGGTGCGCAAGCGGCTGCGCCGGCGCAGGCCACTCTCGATCAGTCCGAGCAGTTGATCCACGGCGAGCGCGAGCGCGGCCGATGCAAAGCAGCCGAACAGCACGAACACCCAGTTCTGGGTCTGCAATCCCGCGAAGATGTAGTTGCCGAGGCTGGTTTGCCCGATCGGCGTCGACAGCGTCGCGGTGCCGATCACCCACACCGCGGCGGTGCGGATGCCCGCCATCATCACCGGCAGCGCCAGCGGCAGCTCGACCATCACGAGCGACTGCCGCGCGGTCATGCCGACTCCTTCCGCGGCTTCGATCAGGGCGGGATCGATGCCGTTCAGCCCGGTGATGCCGTTGCGCAGCACCGGCAGCATCGAATAGAGCGCCAGCGCCAGCACCGCCGGCAGGAAGCCGAAGGCGGAGAAGGAGACGCCGAACCAGGCGAGTGTCAGCGAAGCCGCCGCAAGCAGCAGCGGATAGAACAGCGCGAGCAGCGCCAGTCCCGGCACTGTCTGCACGATGCTGGCAAGCGCGAGCAGAATGCTCCGCGGCGCCGGACGGTTGCGGGTCAGGATCGCCAGCGGCAGGCTGACGGTGAGGCCCAGCGCCAGCGCGGCGAGGCTCACCCTCACATGGTTGCCGAGATAGTCGGGCAAATGCGACAGTGCCTCGCCCCAACGCGGATCGGAGAGGAGGCTCATGCCGCACCGCTCTGCGGCAGCAGGGCGTTCAGCCGCTCGACCTGGCGCCGCGGCGTGCGCAACAGCTCCAGCACATAGGCATCGTCGCTTTTCGAGAGCTCCGCCGGCGTGCCCTGCGCGAGCATCCTTCCGCCGCGCATCACCGCGATGCGGTCGGCGAGCAGGATCGCTTCCGTCATGTCATGCGTGATCATCACCGTGGTCAGCCCGAGGCTGCGATGCAGGGCCCGATAATCGTCGCCCAGCGCATCACGGGTGAGGGGATCGAGCGCGCCGAACGGCTCGTCCATCAGCACGATGCGTGGTTTTGCCGCGAGCGCCCGTGCCACGCCGACGCGCTGCCGCTGACCACCCGAGAGTGCTTCGGGCAGCCGGTCGCGATGCGTGGTTCGGTCGAGCTGCACGAGCGCCAGCAACTCGTCGATTCGTGCGTCGATCTCCGCCGTCGCTACGCCCAGCAGCTTTGGCGTGATCCCGATATTGTCCGCAACGCTCAAATGCGGGAACAGTCCACCGCTCTGGAAGACGTAGCCAATTCGCCGCCGCAGCGCGACCCGATCGACATTCCGCACGTCCTCGCCCTCGACCGTGATGGTGCCGCCGTCAGCCTCAATCAGCCGGTTGGCGAGCCGCAGCAGCGTGGTCTTGCCCGATCCCGAGCCACCGACAACAGCCAAAAACTCGCCCTCGGCGATGTCGAGCGACGCATCGTCGACAGCCTTGAGGTGACCGAAGCTCTTGCTGACATGGGAGTAGCCAATCATCGTCCTGGACGGCATCGGGGGGGAGCTCACTTCGCTGACCCGCCCACCGAGGGAGGGGATGACGAGGCCCATGCGTAGCACGCTTGGCGGCTTGATTGAACTTGGCCGCGCGAGCGGCTAAGGCATCGGGCCAAGTTCGGAGGGAATACATGACGACGCCCACAGCGGTGGCGCTGGAAGATGCCAAGGTCGCGTTCCGGCTCGGGGACGGGCGGGTCTACACGGCGGTGGAGAAGGCGCATCTGGCGGTCGCCCAGGGCGAATTCGTCGCCATTGTCGGCCCGACCGGATGCGGGAAATCGACGCTGCTCACCGTCGCGGCCGGGCTGCTGAAGCCGGCGGCGGGCAGCGTCAAGATATTCGACCGGCCGCTCGCGGGGCTGAACCGGGATGCCGGCTACCTGTTCCAGGCCGATGCCTTGTTCCCCTGGAAGACCGCGCTCGACAATGTCGCAATTGGGCTCGACATCATGGGGGCGCCGCGTGCCGAGGCGGTTCAGCGCGCGCAGAAATGGCTCACAGCCGTCGGCCTCGGCGCTTTCGCCAATCGTTATCCGCACATGCTCTCCGGCGGCCAGCGCAAGCGCGTGGCGCTGGCGCAGGTCCTGATCCGCGATCCCAAGATCCTCCTGATGGACGAGCCGTTCGGGCCACTCGATGCGCAGACCCGCCAGGTGATGGGCAATCTGCTGCTCGACCTCTGGAACGCCGACCGCAAGGCGGTGCTGTTCGTCACCCACGATCTCGAAGAGGCGATCGCGCTCGCCGACCGTGTCGTGATCATGTCGGCGGGGCCTTCCTCGCGCATCATCGGCGACTGGCGCGTCAGCTTGCAGCGCCCGCGCGACATTTTCGAGGTGCGGCTCGACAAGGAGTTCCACGCGCTCCACCGCGAGATCTGGAGCGTGCTCAAGGACGAGGTGATGAAGGGCTACGCGCAGTCCACCCAGGCGGAGGCGGTCTGATGTCGCGCGTCACGCTGCTCGCGCTCCAAGTCCTTGTCGCCGTGGTCTGCATCGCGCTGTGGCAGTTGCTGTCGACCGTGCCGGTGTTCGGCAAGATCCTGCTGCCGCCGTTCTTCTTCTCCAATCCGGTCGACGTCCTCGCCCAGATCGTCAAATGGTTCTCGTCCGGTGTGATCTGGAAGCATCTCGGCATCACGCTGACGGAATCAATCCTGGCCTTCGTGATTGGATCGGCAGGCGGTGTGCTGGTCGGGTTCTGGTTCGCTCGCCAGCCGCTCGTCGCCGCGGTGTTCGACCCTTACGTCAAGATGGTGAATGCGTTGCCGCGCGTCGTGCTGGCGCCGATCTTCGCGCTTTGGCTAGGCCTCGGCATATGGTCGAAGGTCGCGCTCGGCGTGACGCTGGTGTTCTTCATCGTGTTCTTCAACGTCTATCAGGGTGTGAAAGAGGTCAGCCGCACCGTGCTCGACAACGGCCGCATGCTCGGCATGAGTGAGCGGCAGTTGATGCGGCACGTTTATTGGCCGTCGGCGCTATCCTGGATGTTCTCCTCGCTGCATACTTCGGTCGGCTTCGCCGTGGTCGGCGCGGTCGTCGGCGAATATCTGGGATCGGCAGCCGGGCTCGGCTACCTCATTCAGCAGGCCGAAGGTGTGTTCGACGTCGCCGGCGTGTTCGCCGGCATGTTCGTGCTGTCGGCCTTTGTCATCCTGATCGATTATGGGGTTACGCTGGTGGAGCGACGCCTGCTGGTGTGGCGGCCAACCGTGGACGGGCGCGGCTAGGTAGGCCGCCGCGACTGACTGCTGACGTTTATGTGATCGACCGGCCGGAATAGAACGCGCGCCCACGCGTCAAACCCCCATGCAACCACCTGCATGGGAGTTCAGGATGCCCCCCTCACAGTTTCGCCGCGCGGAAGCGGCGCTCGCAGGCCGATGCCGATGGCCCAGGCCCAGCCTTGGCACGGCTTTTCTTGCCGCGCGCATTCTGGTCGCGTTCGCGCTCCCTCCGCTCGTCTTCGCGCATGAGTCCCATCCGGCCAGCCCTCCGGCCGCGCCAAGCGCGGAGGAGCGTGCATTCCTGGAAGAGAACGATGCCGCGATGACCAGGATGATGAATGACATGGCGGCCAAACCGACCGGCGACATCGATCGCGACTTTGTCGCGATGATGAGCCCGCACCATCAGGGTGCGATCGACATGGCGGTGATCGAGCTGCGTTATGGCAGGAATGAGCAGCTAAGGCGCATCGCGCAGGAGATCATTGTCGAGCAGATGCAGGAGATCGCCGCCATGAAGCTCGCGATCGGCGAACCGGTGACGGATACCGCGCCAGCCCCGACCCAGTCGCCATCCGTTCCCATCGCAGCCGTTCATCATCATCCGGGGATGCAGATGGACATGTCCGCTGGAATGAAGAAGTAGGAGCCGCAGATGACGACGTTTCCAAGCAATATGATGAAGAGCATTTTCCTGGCCGCCACGATGCTTGCGACGGGTTCGCTCGCTTGGGCAGGGCAGGCGCCGGGCGCGCTGTCCGCCCCGGATATTCCGATCAGCCACCACGACCGCGTCTACGCTGCGGAACAGTTCTCGAATACGGTCTCGGTGACCGACCCCGTGGACAACAAGCTGCTTGGCGTGATCCGGCTGGGCGACCCGCAACCCGGCAATTTCAGCCCGCTCTACAAGGGCCAGGTGCTCGTGCACGGCATGGGCTTCTCGCCCGACCACAAGACGCTGGCCGTGGTGTCGATCGGCTCGAACTCGGTGAGCTTCATCGACACCGCGACCAACGCGGTCAAGCACGTGACCTATCTGGGGCGGTCGCCACACGAGGCGTTCTTTACGCCTGACGGCAAGGAGGTATGGGTTACCGTCCGCGGCGAAAATTACATTTCCGTCATCGATCCGATCAGCTTCAAGGAGACAACCCGCATCACGACGCCGAACGGGCCGGGCATGCAGATTTTCTCGCCCGACGGCAAGTACGGTTACATCTGCTCGTCCTTCAATCCCGAGACCGACGTCGTCTCGGTGGCCGAGCACAAGATCATCGCCACGGTGAAGCAGGAGAGCCCGTTCTGCCCGAACATCGCGGCCACTCCGGATGGAGATCAGGTGTGGTTCACGCTGAAGGACGTCGGCCGGACACAGGTGTTCAACGCGAGACCACCGTTCAACGCAATCAGGACGATCGACACCGGGCCGATTACCAATCACGTCAACTTCGCGCACACCGCCAAGGGAACATTCGCCTATGTCACCATCGGTGGTCTCAACGAGGTGAAGGTGTTCCGCACCGACGACTTCTCGCAGGTCGCCACGATCCCCGTCGGCAATCTGCCGCACGGCGTGTGGCCGTCCGGCGACGGCACCCGCATCTATGTGGGGCTGGAAAACGCCGACGCGCTTGCGGCGATCGATACGGCAACCAACAAGGTGATCGGGAACGTTCCGATCGGCCAGGCGCCGCAGGCGATCGTCTATGTTCCGAATGCTGCGCCTGACCCGGATGACCGCCAGAACCTGCAGGCGCTCGGCGTGGCCGGCCAGGTCGCTCATCTGGCGCTCGCGTCGAAAGACGGCACAAAGCACGGCAAGGCGCCGACCAGCGTCTCACTGTTCGATCAGGGCCTGATCCAGATCTTGCAGGCTTCGGTGACGGGACTTCAGCCCAGGCAGAAATATGTGTTGGCGCTTGCGGAACGTAGTGACGGGGGCGGCCCGTTGCAGCCGCTGGCAGCCTTCATGACCAATCCGGCTGGATCCGCTATCGTCAACGCGGCTGGTCCGATCCGGCAGATCGTCGACCAGTCTGCCACGGCTGCAAGGCGCTATCTGGTGATAGCATCCGGCGACGCGGCGATGCCGGGCGAGGCGGTCCAGATCGAGGCCCAATGACGGCGGTTCGAACGGCAATGGAGAGGTGGCGGAGCGCTTCATGAAGGACATGCTGGTTCAGGTCGAGCCGCTGATCCCCGCGCTTCGCCGCTATGCGCGCGCGCTCATGCGCGAACGCGCGGCCGCCGACGATCTGGTTCAAGATTGCCTGGAGCGAGCCGTCAGCCGCTGGCACCAGCGGCGCGACGGCAGCGTGCGCGCCTGGCTGTTCACCATCCTTCACAACCTGGCTGTCACTCAGTTTCGCCAGGCGACAGCGCGGGGCAGGCACATGCCGATCGACGATGCAGGCGAGCGGGAACTTGTCAGCGCGGCGGAGCAGGAGCACAGGCTGATCTACCAGGACGTCCTGGGCAAGCTTGCGAAACTCCCGGAGGAGCAGCGGGCCGTTTTGTTGCTGGTCGCAGTCGAGGATCTCTCTTACGCGGATGCCGCGGAGGTGTTGAACATCCCGATCGGGACCGTAATGTCGCGCCTGTCGCGTGCGCGGGAGAGACTGCAGCAGGAGATGGACGGCGTTGCGACGGGAAATGTCGTGGCTTTGCGGAGCGTGAAATGAACCAGCGGCCGATCACCGAGGATGATTTCCACGCCTATGTGGACCATGCGCTCGAGCCCGAGCGTCGCGCGGAGGTCGCATCCTATCTGGACGATCATCCGGATGTTGCCGCGCGCGTTGCGGGCTTCGTTGCCCAGCGTGAGCAATTGCGCGGCGCGCTTGCGTCGATCGCCGATGAGCCGCTGCCGGCAGAATTGAACTTGTCGCGCATCATCGAGAGCCGAAAGCGGCGTCCTCTGCGAACGTGGGGAGCGATCGCTGCGATGTTGCTCCTCGGTATCGGCGGTCTCGGCGGATGGACCATGCGCAGCGTGTTGCAGGAAGGCTCGAACGGACTGTCTGCGCTGGCACAGGAGGCGGCCTATTCCTATGGCGTCTACGCACCGGACCGCGTGCGGCCGGTCGAGATACGCGCCTCCGAGAGTGCGGAGCTAACGCGATGGGTCTCCAGCCGGCTGAAGCAGCCGGTGAAGGTGCCGGACCTCTCTGTCTCCGGCTACAGGTTGATGGGGGGGCGCCTGGTTGCGACGTCCCATGGCCCGGCCGCGATGTTCATGTACGATGACGACCGCGGTGACCGCCTCGTCGTGCTGACGCGTCCGATGAGCAACCGCAATCTGGATACGCCGATGATGCCGCAATCGACCGGCGATGTCGCGGGCTTCGTGTGGGCGGATGGCGGCATGGGTTACACGCTGGTCGGCCAGCTTCCGGGGGAGACCCTCAAGCCGATCGCGAACGAAATCCGGAAGCAGGCGCGCCCGATCTAGCGCCGGAATTCACGAAGCGGGCCGCGCAGCGGCGCGAGCCCGAACATTCGCCCCGCCTTGACGGAGTGAGTCTCAATCCAGCAGTTTGGTATCGTCCGGCGCCTGCGGCGGCGTCTTGATCGCGATCGCCTTGACCTGGCCGCTGATCGGCTTGGTGCCGCCATGCGGCGTGCCCTTGGGGATGATGACGAGGTCGCCCGGCTTCACCGTCACTTCCTTGTCGCCGAGCCAGATCGTGCCGGTCCCGTCGAGGATGTACTGGATCTCGTTGGTGTTCGGATGCATGTGCTTGGGCACATTGCCGACCTGGATCGAGATGGTGGCGCCGTCGGCGCTCGCGAACATTTTTGAGCGGTAGCCGACGTGGTTGGCGGGCCCGAGCGCATCGCCCTCCATCTCGCCGGTGTGGATGATCTGTGCCGTGACGTTCTCCGCGGCCAGGGCCGGGCGGAGCAGCTGGTTGGCGCCGCATCCGGCGGCAAAGGCGGCGGCGATCGATAGCCCGATTGCAAGGCGATTCATGGTTGATCCTCCCCATCAAGAATTGTTGTTGTGGGCTGATGCTATTGCGCCGAAAGGACGATGACCAGTGCACTTAGGCAGTGCTTCTCAAGCCAGTCCGGCTGCTCTATGGTGCCGCCAGCCGAACGGAGGAAACCAATGAAGAACACGATTGCCAGGCTCGCCGGCGCGCTGCTCGCGCTGACGCTCACCACAGGATTTGCCGCGGCGCAAAGCAAGGTGACCATCGCAATCGGCGGCGGCTCCTGCCTGTGCTATCTGCCGACGGTGCTGGCCAAGCAGCTCGGCGAATACGACAAGGCCGGCCTCAATGTCGAGCTGGTGGACCTCAAGGGTGGCTCGGACGCGCTCAAGGCCGTTCTCGGCGGCAGCGCCGACGTGGTCTCCGGTTATTTCGACCATTGCGTCAATCTCGCCGCCAAGAAGCAGGAGCTTCAGGCCTTCGTGGTCTATGATCGCTATCCGGGGCTCGTGCTGGTGGTCTCGCCCGCGCACACCAGTGAAATCAAATCAATCAAGGATCTCGCCGGCAAGAAGGTCGGCGTCAGTGCGCCCGGCTCCTCGACCGATTTCTTCCTCAAGTACCAGCTGAAGAAGAACGGGCTCGATCCCGCCGGCACCGCCGTGATCGGCGTCGGCTTAGGTGCCACGGCGGTCGCCGCGATGGAGCAGGGCCAGATCGATGCGGCCGTGATGCTCGATCCCTCCGTCACCGTGCTCCAGGGCAGCCACAAGGATCTGCGCATCCTCAGCGACACCCGCACCCAGAAGGACACGCTCGAGACGTTCGGCGGCGAATATCCAGGCGGTGCGCTGTATTCGACTGCGGCATGGGTTGCCAAGCACGAGAAGGAGACGCAGGCGCTCACCAACGCGATCCTCGCCACGCTCACCTGGATTCACTCGCACTCGCCCGAGGAGATCATGGCGAAGATGCCTGAGGAGACGGTCGGCAAGAACAAGGACCTCTATCTTGCTGCGCTGAAGAACACGATCCCGATGTTCTCCGAGACCGGCAAGATGGACCCGAAGGGCGCGGATGCCGTGCTGTCGGTGTTCAGCGTCGGCTCGCCGGAGGTGGCCAACGCCAAGATCGACGTCAGCAAGACCTTTACCAACAAGTACGTGGAGCAGGCCAAGAAGACCACGGGGAGCGCCAAATAGCTGACGCTATCGCTTGGTAGGCTGGCGTCATGACATCTTTGGTCATTCATCGCGTCACGACACTTGATCTCGCGGTGCGGCCGATCGTCTGGCCGTTCGCCGAGGAGCGGCGCGCCGAGATCGCGGCGCATTTCGCCGAGAAGCAGCGCGAGCGGCCCAAGATCTGGAACGGCCGGGTCCTGCTCGGGCGCGACGCGGTCTTCACGCATGGCCATCTTGCCGCGACCTATTTCGAAACCGATTTTGCGAGCTTCCTCGCCTGGCGCGACTGGGGGTTTCCCGACAAGGCGGTGTTCAACGGCTTCGGCATGGGGGCGCTGCGCGCCTCCGACGGCGCCTTCATCATGGGCGAGATGGCGCAGCACACCGCCAATGCAGGGCGCATCTATTTCCCTTCTGGCACGCCCGACCTCGACGACGTCAGGGACGGTGCACTCGACATTCCCGGCAGCGTTGTGCGCGAGCTCGGCGAGGAGACCGGCCTGACAGAAGGCGACTATCAGGCCGAGCCTGGATGGCACTGTGTCGTCACCGGCCCGTCGATTGCAATGATGCAGGTTCTCAACCTGAATATGCCGGGCGAAGCCGCCCGTGCCCGGATCGAGGCCAATCTCGCGCGCGAGGTCGAGCCCGAGTTGTCGGCTATCCATCTCGTGCGCGGGATGGATGATCTCACGCCGACCATGCCGCGATTTGTCACGGCCTTTATCGAGCAGCAGTTCGCTTCGCGCTGACGCGCGAGGCTTGACATCGCTGCGCTCAGCCCATGTGATGGGCAAAAAGCAAAAGCAAAAAGAATGCAATGCACAATCGTCCAGGGAGGTTTTGATGCGTCTGCGCATGGCTGCCCGCTTGGTACGTGGGCTGTTGGTCGCGATATCAGCGACGGGCTTGATGGCTTCGGCCGAGGCCCAGGAGAAAGCTCAAGAGAAGAAGATCAAGATCGGCGTCGTTTTCGACCTGACCGGGCCTCTCGCGGGCGGCGGCTCTGAGCTCGGCTATATCGGCGCAAAAATCATCCTCGACCATTTCGCCAAGACCGGCGTCGAGGGCTACAAGATCGAGGCGGTCTACGCCGACGCGCAGAGCAAGCCCGACATCGCCATCAACGAATCCGTTCGTCTGCTCGAGCAGGAGAAGGTCGACATGGTGCTCGGCTTCTTCTCCTCGGCGCAATGCGTTCCGGTGGCGGCCCGCGTCGAGCAGCTCAAGAAGTTCATGTGGATGACGACCTGCATCTCGTCGGCCGTGTTCAACGACAAGGGCTACAAATACGTCTTCCGCCCGCAGGCGAGCGGCGACCAGTTCGGCATGATGACGATGGATTTCATCGCGCAGAACGCCAAGGCGAAGTTCGATAAGGAACCGAAGGACCTGCGCGTCGCCATCATCCACGAGGATGGCGCCTATGGCGTCGACGTCTCCAGGGGCAACGAGGCCGGTGCGAAGAAGGCCGGCTTCAACGTCGTGATGAAGGAAGGCTATTCGGCCACCGCGCCGGATCTGTCGGCGCTGGTGACCAAGCTGAAGCGCGCAAAACCCGATGTCATTTTCCACACCGGCTACAATCCGGACATCACCCTGCTGCTGCGTCAGGCTCGCGAGCAGGGCCTCAAGTTCGGCGCGCTGATGGGGCATGGCGCGGGCTACGGCGTTTATGAGAAGCTGAAGGAGGGCATGGGCGCTGACGCCACCTACATCTTCAACACCGATCCGATCTCGATCTGGCTCGCCAACCAGAAGACCATGGACCCGAAACTCCCGGCCGTAATCAAGATGGTCGGCGAGGAATTCGACAAGATCCGGCCGGGTGTCGCTATCCGCTCGGCCCATGTCGGCATCGGCGCGTCCAATACCTACGTCTTCATGGCCGATGTGCTGCCGCGCGCAATCAAGAAGTATGGCGGCGTCGATCCCGATGCGCTGCGCAAGGCAGCGCTCGACACTGACATCCCTGAAGGCGGCACCATGCTCGGCTTCGGCGTGAAGTTCTACGGCGAGGGCACGCCGATGGCCGGGCAGAACGAGCGGTCATTCCCGGTCGTGATCCAGTACATCGACGACAAGTCCTCCGTGGTGTGGCCCAAGAGTCAGGCGCAGCGCGAGGCCGTGCTGCCGCTGCCGAAGGGCACCACCTACAGCAACCAGTAGCGGCGGAGCAGGGCGGTGCTGGAAGTCAGCGGGCTGGTGAAGCGCTTCGGTGGCTTCACCGCCGTCAACAACGTGTCGTTCAGGGTCGATCAGGGCGAGATCCTCGGCCTGATCGGGCCCAACGGCTCGGGCAAGAGCACGATCTTCAACATGCTCTCCGGCACGCTGGCGCCGACCGCAGGCTCGATCCTGTTCGACGGGCGTGAGATCGCAGGCCTTGCGCCGCACCGGATCATCAATAGCGGCGTCGGTCGCACTTTCCAGATTCCGCGGCCGTTCCGCCGTTTGACGATCTTCGAGAATGTCGCGCTCGCCGGTTTCTACGGGCAAGGCCGCCACAGCCGTATCAAGGCGGAGGAAGCGGCCGAGCGTTCGCTTGCGATGGTGGGCCTGCCAACCGATCGTCACGCCAGCGTCGATGGCCTGGGGGCGGCGGGCCTGAAGAAGCTCGAACTGGCGAAGGCACTCGCCACTGCGCCAAAGCTTCTGCTCGCCGACGAGAGCCTCGGCGGCCTCGACGAGGCCGAGATGGGGCAGGCCGCCGACATGCTGCGCAACATTCGCGACGAGCTCGGCATCACCATCATCTGGGTCGAGCACATCATGGGCGTGCTGATGCGCGTCGTCGATCGCGTCATGGTGCTCGATCACGGCGAGAAGATCTCGGAAGGATTGCCGAGCGCGGTCGCGGGCGATCCGCGCGTGATCGAGGTCTATCTCGGCACCGATGCCGAGACCACGCAGGCCGCGGCGGCCGCGGCGCGGCGTCGCGCGGGAGTGCAGTGATGCTGGAGCTCCGCGGCGTCAATGCCGGCTATGGCACCTTCCAGGCGCTGTTCGACGTCAGTCTCGACGTCAGGGCCGGCGAGGCCGTCGGCGTCATCGGTCCCAACGGTGCCGGCAAGACCACCCTAATGCGTGTCATCTCCGGCCTGATCCGGCCCTCGCGTGGGTCGATCAGGATGGAGGGTGTCGACGTCGTGGCGACGCCGCCGCACAAGATCGTCAGCCTCGGCATCGCGCATGTGCCGGAGAACCGGCGGCTGTTTCCGCAGCTTTCGGTCGACGACAATCTCAAGATGGGCGCCTTCATGAAGGAGGCGCGCGGCCACTACGCCGAGCGGCTGGAGGTCGTGTTCGACCTGTTTCCGCGCCTGAAGGAGCGCCGCCACCAGATGGCCGGCACCATGTCCGGCGGCGAGCAGCAGATGTGCGCGATCGGCCGCGCGCTGATGTCCAATCCGAAACTCCTGCTGCTCGACGAGCCGTCTGCCGGACTTGCGCCGGTCGTGGTGCAGCAGGTGTTCGAGCTGGTGAAGCGGATTCGCGCCAGCGGGCTGACGGTGCTGATCGTCGAGCAGAACGTGCAGCAGGTGCTGCGCGTGGTCGATCGCGCCTATCTGATCGAGGCCGGCACGATCCGCGCCTCCGGCACGTCGGCCGAGATGCTGGCGAGCGACACGGTCAAGGAAGCTTATCTCGGGGTGTGATGGGCATGCAGGCGTTCCTGGACATATTCGACATCTACCTGCTGGAGGCCGTGATCAACGGCATCCTGCTCGGCGGCGTGCTGGCGCTGCTTGCGCTCGGGCTCAATCTGATCTTCGGCGTCATCGACGTGACCTGGATCTGCTACGCCGAGCTCGTGATGATCGGCATGTACGCCATGTATTTCATGGTTCAGTACTTCGGCCTCAGCTATTTCGTCGCCGCGCCGTTCACGATCCTGATCGTCGCGATCCTCGGCGCCGCGCTGCATTACCTCGTGATCGCGCCGCTGCTCACCGCGCCGCCGATCAACCAGCTGCTCGCCACCGGCGGCGTGCTGTTCGTGCTGCAGAGCTTTGCCACCGTCGCCTTCGGCATCGACTTTCGCAATCTCGGCATCCGCCTGCCGGTGCTCGCCTTCGGCGAGATGAATTTCAGTTACGCACGGCTGCTCTCGTTCCTGGCGGCGCTGGTCGGCATGGTCGCGGTCTACCTGTTCATGACGCGCACCTTCACCGGCACCGCGATCCGCGCCATTTCGCAGGACCGGCAGATCATGGCGCTGATGGGCGTCGACACCAGGCGGATCTATCTCATCACGTCCGCGATCGGCGGTGGGCTGGCCGGGCTCGCCGCCTGCCTCCTCGTCCTGCAATACGACGTGCATCCCTTCGTCGGCCTGTCGTTCGGGCCGATCACCTTCCTGATCTGCGTGCTTGGGGGGCTCGGCAATTTCATCGGCGGCTTCATCGCCGCCTTTGTGTTCGCCGAGATCATTTCGCTCGGCGGCCTGTTCTCCGACCTCGAATGGGGCTATGTGCTCGCCTTCGCCTTCTTCATCGTCATGATGTTCATCCGGCCCGCGGGCCTGCTTGCGAGGCGGCGATGACGGGGCAGTGGCGGCTTGCAGCATGGGCGGTCGGGCTGGCGGCGCTGGTTGCGCTGCCCTTCGTCTACCGCGATCCCTATCATCTGCACATCCTGGTGCTGATCCTGATCTGGTCGTTCGCCTATACGTCGTGGTCGATGATGGGGCGGTTCGGCCTGGTCTCGCTCGGCCACGGCGGCTTCATGGGGATCGGCGCCTACGTCACTGCGCTGCTGTGGAATCATCTCGGCTGGTCGCCCTGGATCGGCATTCCCATCGGCATGGCCGCGGCCGGCGTGCTGGCGCTGATTGTCGGTTATCCCTGCTTCCGCTTCCGCATCACCGGGCATTATTTCGTGCTGGTGACGCTGGCGCTGTCCGGCATCGTGCTCCAGGTCATCACGGCCACGCGCGACTATACCGGCGGCTCGCTCGGCTATACGCCGAACCGCGCCTCGGGGAACAAGCTGCTGGCGCTGCAATTCGACGACAAGATCACCTGGTACCTGATCGCGCTCGGGGTCTGGCTGTTCGGCATCGTGGTCTGGCACTGGGTCGACCGCAGCATGGCGCGCTATGCGCTGGAGGCGATCTCGGAGGACGAGGACGCCGCGGCCGCCGCCGGCGTCGATGTCACGGCGGAGAAGCTGAAGATCACGCTGCTCAGCGCGGTGATGACGGCGCTGGCGGGCGCGGTCTATTGCCAGTACCAGATGTTCATCACGCCCGACACGGTCAGCGGCATCGCGGTGTCGCTCCAGATGGTGTTCGCTGCGATCGTCGGCGGCCTGTTCGTATCGCTCGGCCCGACCTTCGGTGCCGTCATCACCATCCTGCTGGCGGAAACCCTCCGTATCGGCTTCGGCACCAAGGCGGTCGGCTGGGACAACCTCGTCTACGGCGTGCTGCTCGTCCTTTTCATCATATTCCTTCCCAAGGGTATCCTTGGTAGCTTGCTCGACCGACTGAAGCCGCAACGCAAGGTGCCCCGCGCTCATGAACAAGAAGCCGTCCAAATCGCTCGCCCAGGAACTTGACCGTTATATCACGCCGTTCCGCTACGACGGGTCGGGCAAGTTCCATCTGAAGGAGCACAAGACCAACGCGAAGGGCGATCTCGACAAGGAGAAGGCGCAGGACATCCTCGACGCCAACAAGCAGCGCCTCTCCGACTTCCAGGAGAAACTCTATGCCCAGGACCGCTGGTCGCTGCTCCTGATCTTCCAGGGCATGGACGCTGCCGGCAAGGACAGCGCGATCAAGGCGATCTTCGATGGCATCAATCCGCAGGGCTGCGACGTCCATGCGTTCAAGCAGCCCACCAGTCACGAGCTCGACCATGACTTTCTCTGGCGTCACGTGGTTGCGCTGCCCGCGCGCGGCCATATCGGCATCTTCAATCGCTCACACTATGAGGAATGCCTGGTCACGCGCGTGCATCCGGAGATCCTTGCCAAGGAGCAGCTGCCGCCCAAGCTCATCACCAAGAACATCTGGCGGGAAAGATTCGAGGACATCACGGCTTTCGAGCGCTACCTGGCGCGCAACGGGACCATCGTCCTGAAGTTCTTCCTCAACGTCTCCAGGGAGGAGCAGCGGCAGCGCTTTCTCGAACGGCTGGAGGTCCCTGCCAAGCAATGGAAGTTCTCCATGGGCGACATCAAGGAGCGCGCGCTGTGGCCGCGCTACCAAGCGGTCTATCAGGACATCGTCCGCCACACCGCGACGTCTCATGCGCCCTGGTATGTCGTCCCCGCCGACCACAAATGGTTCGCACGTGTCGTGATCGGCTCTGCGATCGTCGCAGCGCTCGACAAGCTCGACCTGCGCTTTCCCCGCGCCGACAAGTCCTCGCTGGAAGAGTTCAAGGAAATCCGCAAGGCGCTGGAAAAGGAGGAGCCAAGGAAGCGGGAAAAATGAAAAAGCGAAAACAACCCCATGCACAGTAGCCGATGATAGTGAAATCAATGGCTTGATTGTTCGCGTCAGGATTTTTCGGATTTAGCGAAATGCGGTTGACTCGTCGGGCAAAACAGGGGGCATGATGCCACCATCGCGCCGGTGCCCCTCAGTAGCAGCGAGGTCTCGGATCCCGTAGGTGGGCAAAGGCGCGCTTGCGCCGTGCCCACCGCTTCTCCCGAGATGAGATTGGTGGGCACGCTTTCGCTTTGCCCACCCTACGATTCAGCGCAAGCCGCCCCTCAATACCCGCGGCTCCACCAGTAGCAGAAGCGCTCGACATTGGCGGGAAGGCTGGTCTCGTAGTTCGCCCACTTCTCGTATTTCGGCAGCTTCACTTCCTTCATCGCGGTGTCGAAGCACTTGCCGGCATCGGCCGCCTTCTTCACCTCGACGGACAGGTCCTCCATATAGGCGATGTCGTCCTCGATGTCCTTCTTGGTCCCGAAGCGGCCGCCGGCATAGGGATGGCCGGGGATCATCCGCTCCCAGTCGAGCGAGGCGAGCTTCTTCAGCGAGGCGATGTATTCCAGCGGCGAGGCGTTGTCGGGAATGTTGCGGAACTGCATGGATTCGATCGGCGCGAAGTCGACGACGAAGACGATCTTTTCCTTCGGCAGCCGCATCACCAGCGAGTTGTCGGAATGGTTGCGGCCGACATAGTTCAGCTCCAGCGTGGTGCCGCCGAGTGTGATGGCCTTCTTGTCGTCGACCAGCTGGTCCGGCATCACGACGTCGGCGAGCAGCGAATTCTGCTTCTTCAATTCGAGCAAGCGTTCCTTGGTCCGCCGGTGGGCGACGAAGGTGGCGCCGAGATCCTTGAACGGCTTGCCGCCGGCGATGTGATCGTAATGGTGATGACTGTAGACCACGTACTTGATCGGCTTGTCGGTGACGGCCTTGATCGCGTCGATATAGGGCTTCGCGGGACGCAAATACGAGATCGGATCGGTCGCGATCACGCCCTGCGGCGTCACGACGAACATCGACTGATGGCCGCCATAGCGGAAGACGTAGACGTTCTCGGTGCCGTCGACCTTCCTGGTCGAGGTTTGCGGCGGGGACTGCGCCGCGGCCGATCCAAGTCCGGCGACGAGCGCGACGAGTGCGGTCAGGCAAATCGATTTCTTCATGTCTGGCTTTCTGGAAATGATCGAGAACGCGAGGGGGAGGCTAATATCCTCGTCATCACAAACGCTGCCGAGAAGAGTTTATTCCGCTGCATTGAGTCGCAGGGCGCGTCGCGGCGGGATAACTCATGCTGCTCTGCGTAGCCACCAAGGAACTCGCGCATCCAAATGTGATCCCTGAGGCGTTGATCCCGCTTGACAGTTTTGTGTCACAGGAGGACCATTACTTTGGTCGCGAATACGCGACGCGCAACATCCAGAGCAAGGGGAGGTCTATGATTCCACCTCCGCAGATCCAGCCGCGTTAAGTGCGATGGAGTTCGTTCGGACCATCGCATAGCGGCAGAAACCGCGAACGGCACGCCGGGTAAAGGTCTAGTGGGCTGCATCAGTGTGGCATAGCCCCTACCTGCCCGGCGCTGTGCGCTTTGCAGCTCGCTGATCGCGTCGGGCGCCCTGACGGACCCGCCGGCGCGAATGTCCTGATATCCGCTTCTCTCCTCCTCACCGTCATTCCGGGTCCAAGCCCCGGAATGACGCGAGAGACGCTTGCGCTCACCGCACTTCAACGCGCGGGCATCGTCGCCGAAGCTATGGTTCCAGATCCTGCGTTGCAGCAAATGCCAAGAGATGGTCGCCTCATCGGCAAACTTCCGACACAGGGCGCGGGCGAATAGCGCCCATCCGACATGACGCATGCGCTTCGGCGGTGACGATTCCGATCCCGCCGGGGCGCATCTATTGTTTCAGGGAATCCTCGTGTCGCATAAGCTTGCCGCCGCGTTTTTCGCCGCTCTCTTCCTCGCCATCTCGTCTCTCTGCCCGGCTCGTGCCGAACCGGCTGTGCCCGCTGCCGGCAACGCGGCCGCACTGTCGCCTGAGGAAGCCAAACGCGCGCTGGAGACCCTCCAGGACGACAAGAAGCGCGCGCAAATGATCGACACGTTGCGCGCGATCGCGACTGCTTCCGGTCCGCAGCAGCCCGCGCCTGAGCAGAAATCGCCAATTCCGCTCGCGGCCGACGGCCTCGGTGCGCAGCTTTTGCTCACCGTGTCCGAAGAGATCGGAGAGATTTCGCGGGAGGTCGCGGATGTCGCGCGCACGCTCACGCATTTTCCGGCGTTCTATTACTGGATCGTCCGCACCGCGAACGATCCGGCCGCCTACAACCTCCTGATCGAGATCGCCTGGAAGCTCGCGCTGGTGTTCGGCTGCGCCCTCGCGGCGGAATGGGTGATCTTCCGGCTGATCCGTCGACCTGTCATCTTCCTCGAAGCGCGCGTGCCGCAGACCGTGCACGTACCAGTGCAGGCGCTCGCCGCTGGCGACCCGCCAGCATCCGCGTCCGGCGTCGCCGCCCAGCCCGAGCAGCACCGGCGCCGCGTCAGCCTGGCGCGCGCGTGGCAATTGCTGCTGCGGCTGCCCTTCGTGCTCGGCCGGCTCGTGCTCGAACTGCTTCCCGTGCTCGTCTTCGTCGGCGTGGCCACGGCGCTGCTTGGAACGGAGATCGGTAATGCCGGCGTCGTCCGCCTCGTGATCCTCGCAGTCGTCAACGCCTATGCGTTCTCGCGCGGGCTGATCTGTATCGTCCGTGCGCTGGCCGGACCTTACGGCCTGTTTCCGGTTCGCCCGGAAACGGCGGCCTATATCGAGATCTGGGCGCGCCGCATCGTCGGCGTCGGTGTCTCAGGCATTGCGTTTGCCAATGTGGCGCTGCTGCTCGGTCTGCATCGCGCCGGTTACGCTGCGCTGCTGCGCATGGTGATGCTGGTGGTGCATCTGTTCGTCGTCGTCATCATCCTGCAATGCCGCCGCCAGGTCGCCGAAGCCATCCGCGCGCCGGCCGACCGGCAGGGCATTACGGCCCGGATGCGCAATCGCATCGCCGCCGGCTGGCACTATCCCGCCATCGCGCTCGACATCGCGCTGTGGGCGGTCTGGGCGCTCAACATCCGCAATGGCTATTCGCTGCTGCTGCAATATTTCGTCGGCACGATCGCTGTGGTGCTGATCACCCGCGTCGCCATCATGGTGACGCTGAGCCTGATCGATCGCGGCTTCCGCATCAAGCCGGAGATCCTGCAACGCTTTCCCGGTCTCGAGATTCGCGCCAACCGCTATTTGCCGCTGCTGCGCAAGATCGTCTCCGGCGTGATCGCCTTCATCGGCTTCGTGGCGGTGCTCGAGGTCTGGGGCGTCGACGCCATCGTCTGGTTCTATGGCGGTCAGATCGGCGGCCGGCTGATCTCGGCCGTGGCGACGATCGGCATCGCCGTGTTCATCGCCGCGGCGATCTGGGAAGCCAGCAACGCGCTGCTGGACCGCCAGATCAATACGCTGTCGCGGGACGGCCACTATGCCCGCGCCGCGCGCCTGCGCACGTTCCAGCCGATGCTGCGGACAGCGCTGCTGTGCCTGATTGCCACCGTCGTCGGCCTGACCGCGCTGAGCGAGATCGGGGTCAATGTCGCCCCGCTGCTGGCGGGCGCCGGCATCGTCGGCATCGCCATCGGCTTCGGTTCGCAGAAGCTGGTGCAGGATCTCATCACCGGCCTGTTCCTGCTGCTGGAGAACACGGTGCAGGTCGGGGACAACGTCAGCGTCTCGGGGCTGTCAGGCGTCGTCGAGAATGTTTCGATCCGCACCATCCGCCTGCGCGCCGGCGACGGCGCCGTGCACATCGTGCCGTTCAGCGCGGTCACGACCATCACCAATGCCAGCCGCGGCGCCGGCAACGCGTCCGTCAGCGTCAACGTTGCCTACAAGGAGGATACCGACCGCGCCGGCCAGATCCTCAAGGACATCGTCGAGGAGATGCGGCGCGAGCCTGAATTCCGTAGTCTGATCCGCGGCGACCTCGATCTCTGGGGCATCGACAAGGTCGACGGCGCCATGGTGTCGATCGTCGGCCAGATCCGCTGCACCGAGGCCGGCCGCTGGCCGGTCCAGCGCGAATTCAACCGCCGCATGAAGTTGCGCTTCCAGCAGCACGGGATCGAAGTCGCATCTCCGGTCCAGACCATCCTGATGCAGATCGCGCCGCCGGCTGAGAGCGCCGTAAATCTGACGCCGCGACGGGCAGCTGGATAGCCGCTCGCCAAAATTTCCAGCTTGCCTCGGCCCACGCGGCGGCGTTCACTCCGGCTCCAGCCTGCTGACGACATGCGGGCGACAAAAAGGGTGGGGAGAGACGAATGCGGGGGCTGTGGGCCGGATTGCGCGGCAATGTGATCGTCATTTGCGCGTTGCTCGGATGTGCGTGGACCGCACCTGGCCGCGCCCAGCCGTTTCCGTCGCGCCCCATCACCCTCGTGGTGCCGTTCGCGGCGGGTGGGCCGACCGATACGCTGGCGCGAATTCTGTCCGAGCGGATCGCTGCCGAATTGCATACGACCATCGTGGTCGAGAACGTGGCCGGCGCCTCCGGCAGCATTGCCGGCGCGCGCGTCGCGCGTGCGACGCCTGATGGCACGACGATCACGATCGGCCATTGGGGCACGCATGTGCTGAACGGCGCGATCTTCAAGCTGCCCTATGACGTGCTGGCCGATTTCGAGCCGGTCGCGACGATCGCGATGGGCACGCAGCTCATCGTCGGCCGTAAGTCGCTCGAGGCCAACAGTCTGAAGGAAATGATCGCCTGGCTGAAGGCCAACCCCGGCAAGGCGACCGCTGGCACGGCCGGCGCCGGCACGGGCGCGCATGTCGCCGGCGTCTTCTTCAAGGAGAAGACCGGCACCGACTTCCAGTTCGTGCCTTATCGCGGCGCGGGGCCCGCCATGATCGATCTCGTCGCGGGCCAGATCGACATCATGTTCGACCAAGCCTCGAACTCGCTGCCGCAATACAAGAACGGCGCGATCAAGGCATTCGCGGTGACCTCGCCGACAAGGCTGGCCTCCGCGCCCGACGTGCCGACTGTGGACGAGGCGGGACTGCCCGGGCTTTATATTTCCTACTGGCACGGCATCTGGGCACCGAAGAATACGCCCAAGGACATTGTCACGAAGCTCAACGCGGCGATCGTCACCGTGCTTGCCGATCCCGCCGTCAAGCAGCGCTTCGGCGAATTGGGGCAGGAGATACCGCCGCCGGACCAGCAAACGCCTGCGGCGCTCGCGGCCTTCCAGAAGGCCGAGATCGAGAAATGGTGGCCGATCGTGAAGGCAGCGGACATCAAGCCGGAATAGCGCTGTCGCCGCATAACAAGCCCTCATCCTGAGGAGGCCGCGAAGCGGCCGTCTCGAAGGATGGCGCGGGCGAGAGCGGGGCCTTTATCCTTCGAGACGCCTGCTGCGCAGGCTCCTCAGGATGAGGGGAGAGAGAGGCGCGGGCCGTTAACCTTTTCCGGCGCGAAAGTCTCGCTGCGGTGCGAGATCACTATCGATGCCTGCGGTGATGCATCCTTGATATAAGGTGAGCGCTGGCCGACAATGCCCGCGGTTCAATGAGAAACTCCCTGGGGGAATTCGTGAATAGACCTGCTCGGGTCAGTGCCCATCCGACATCATCCGACACGGCGCACGGCATGACGCTGCTGCGCGATCCCCTGCTCAACAAGGGCACCGCCTTCACGGAAGCGGAGCGCGCCGCGCTGGGCTTGCGTGGCCTGCTGCCGCCTTGCGTGCTGACGATGGAGACGCAGGTCGAGCGCGTGCTCACCAACCTGCGCACATTGCCGACGGACCTCGAGAAATTCGTCGCACTGAACGCGCTGCATGACCGCAACGAGGCGTTGTTCTTCCGCGTGGTCGTCGACAATATCGACGAGATCCAGCCGATCATCTACACGCCGACGGTCGGGCTCGCCTGCCAGAAGTTTGGCCTGATCTACCAGCGGCCGCGCGGCATGTTCATCTCCTCGCGCGATCGCGGCCAGATCGCGGACATCCTGAAGAATTGGCCCAATCCCGCAAAGCTCATCGTCGTCACTGACGGCGAGCGCATCCTTGGGCTTGGCGATCTCGGCGCCAACGGCATGGGCATTCCGGTCGGAAAGCTCTCGCTCTATTCGGCCTGCGCCGGCGTGCATCCCGAGCAATGCCTGCCGATCGTGCTCGACGTCGGCACCAACAACGAAGAGCTGCTCAACGATCCCTATTATCTCGGCTTGCGCCAGCGGCGGCTCACCGGCGAGGCCTATGACAGCTTCGTCGACGAATTCATGGTGGCCGCGCGAAAGACGTTCCCGGGCGTGCTGATCCAGTTCGAGGATTTCGCCAATCATTCGGCATTCAAGCTGCTGCACAAGTACCGCGAGGATGCCTGCGTCTTCAATGACGACATCCAGGGCACAGCGGCGGTGGCGCTCGCCGGCCTGTTCTCGGCGCTGCGCGTCAACGGCGGCAAGCTGAAGGACCAGCGCATCCTGTTCCTCGGCGCCGGCGAGGCCGCGACCGGCATCGCCGATCTCGTCGTGTCCGCGATGATGGCGGAGGGGGCTTCGGAAGGCGAAGCGCTCCGGCGCAACTGGCTGGTGGATTCCCGCGGCCTCGTCGTCAGCAGTCGCGAAGGCCTCCATGGCCACAAGCTCCGCTATGCACATTCCGACCAGGCGCCGATCGCCGACTTCCTCACCGCGATCAAGACGCTGAAGCCGACGGCGATCATCGGCGTCGCCGCGGTCGGCGGCGCCTTCACGCCCGAGGTGCTGAAGACGATGGCGGCGCTCAACGAGCAGCCGATCGTGTTCGCGCTCTCCAACCCGACCTCGAAGGCCGAATGCTCGGCGGAGGATGCCTACCGCTACACCGAGGGCCGCGCGCTGTTCGCCTGCGGCAGCCCCTATGATCCCGTGAAGCTCAACGGCCGCACCTTCGTGCCGCGCCAGGGCAACAACTCCTACATCTTCCCCGGCGTCGGCCTCGGCGTCATCGCCAGCCGCTCGCGGCTGGTGACGGACGAGATGTTCATGGCGGCCGCCCATACGCTCGCCGATTGCGTCGGCAAGGAGGATCTCGCGCAGGGAAGCCTCTATCCGGCGCTCCCTCGCATCCGCGAGGTTTCGGTCCGCATCGCTGCCGCCGTCGCAGACGTGGCCTTCCAGCGCGGACTGGCGGACGGACCCGCGCCCAACGACGTCAGGGCCCTGGTCCAGTCGCAGATGTACGAGCCGAAGTACTGAGCGGACAGACGGACTGGGTCGGCGTGAGGACCCAACCCCATCGGGCGCTCGCCATCTCCTGGTGAGGCGACGCGCGGCCGCCCGAGGGCAGCTGTCTGTCTCGATTCAGGACAGGTAACTGTGGTGGAATCGCCACATCCGGCGCGAAACGAACGCGGCCCCAACCCTGCTTTTCTTCAGCCAAGGTTCTGCCCTCATTGCCCACCGAAACTTGGGGTTGTTCGGAGGGCGCATCATGTCTTGCTTTGCACGTGCCGAAACTGCCCGGATTTCGCTGGCAACCTCGTGCCGCTTGTTTCTCGCGGTCATCGGAGCCGCCTCGCTCGCAGCCTGCGCGCAATCGCCGGTTGGCCGCCAGAAGGCCGATCTTGCCGGCACCAACCGTCAGGCCGCCGTCGCGCGGCCGCACCGGGTGGCGGCGCTGCACCCGCGGCCGATCAGCCGGGTGCGCAGCCCCGAAGATGGCGCAAAGCAAAGCGTCTCGCATGGCGTTGCCAGCTTCTATTCGGACACGGAGACCGCGAGCGGCGAGAGGTTCGACAAGAACGAATTGACCGCCGCGCATCCGACGCTGCCGTTCGGCACGAAGCTGCGCGTCACCGACGTTTCCTCCGGCCGTTTCGTGACCGTCAGGGTCAACGATCGCGGGCCCTATGTTCGCGGACGCGTCGTCGACATCTCGCCGTCCGCAGCCGAGGCGCTCGGCATGATGGACAAGGGCATCACCAATGTCCGGCTCGACGTCGTGCAATAATTCAATCCTCATGGTCATCGAGACGGCGCGCTTAACCGCCTGTTAGCCGCCCTGTCGCACCATGGATGCCCGAACGATTTGGGCTCTTGGGGGAGGCGGCGTTTGAACACGATCCAGTATCTCGAAGATCAGGCCGCACGCGCCGAGCGGCTCGCCAAACGGATCACGGATACGCTGACGATCGAGAGACTCCTGAGCTTCGCCGGCGAGCGCCGCCGCGAGATCGAGCTCATCGCCGGCAGTCCCCGGCGCGCATGAAAGTTCCGTAAGAACCATGCTCTGAGTGCATTCCACCTCGCTTCCAGGCGCGGAACTTCCTTCCTTTTTGTGCGTCATGAATGTGATTGAAGAGGAGGAAGTCATGGGCTTTGGAAAAGGTGCTTTGCTTTGGATGCTTGGTGTGCCGCTGCCGATCGTTCTGCTGCTGGCATTGTTCTGGCATCACTAGAGCGGTTCATCGATTTATTGAATCGGGAGGGATTCCGTCGGGCGGCGGTTTGTGATTCAAGATGCTGGCTGGATCGGAGGCCAGCATCAGATGGTCCGACCTCTTTCGAATGATCTTCGTGAACGAGCCGTGAAGGCGGTGGAATCCGGCGAGAGTTGCCATGCTGTGGCGGCCCGGTTCGATGTTGCAGTGTCGTCCGTCGTGAAGTGGAGGCAGCGCTATCGCGCGACGGGTTCGGTGGCGCCGGGCAAGATGGGCGGTCACCGTAAGCCGGTTCTGGGGCCGCATCGAGCGTTCATCGTGGAGCGGATCAGGCAGACGCCACATCTAACGCTGCACGGGCTGAAGGACGAACTTGCCGCGCGAGGCGTGAAAGTCTCACACCATGCGGTATGGACCTTCCTGCGACGCGAAGGTCTCAGCTTCAAAAAAACACTGTTCGCCCTTGAGCAGGGTCGCGCCGACGTCGCGCGGCGGCGGCAGCGCTGGCGCAGCTTGCAGGATCGC
Source organism: Bradyrhizobium sp. A5 (assembly GCF_042076515.1). Lineage (NCBI taxonomy): Bacteria > Pseudomonadati > Pseudomonadota > Alphaproteobacteria > Hyphomicrobiales > Nitrobacteraceae > Bradyrhizobium > Bradyrhizobium sp. A5. Next base: position 1,881,181 of record NZ_CP148990.1, read on the forward strand.
CTCGATCCAAGCCGCCTGGTGTTCATCGACGAGACCTGGATCAAGACCAACATGGCCCCGTTGCGCGGCTGGGGATCCAAGGGCGAGCGGTTGCGCGGCTTTGCGCCGCACGGTCACTGGCGAACCCTGACCTTCCTCGGTGCCCTACGCTCTGACCAGCTCACTGCGCCTTGCGTGTTCGACGGACCGATCAACGGCGAAAGCTTCCGCGCCTATGTCGAACAGCAACTCGTCAAAGTGCTCAAACCGGGCGACATCGTCGTCATGGATAATCTCGGTAGCCACAAGTCCCCGACCGTTCGGCAGATGATCCGGAAAGCCGGCGCAAGACTGTGGTACCTGCCGCCGTACTCACCCGACCTCAACCCGATCGAGCAAGTCTTCGCCAAGATCAAGCACTGGATGCGCATCGCACAGAAGCGCACGATCGACGACGCCTGCGACCACATCGGCAACCTCGTCAGAAGCGTTCTGCCCAGCGAATGCAGCAACTACTTCGTTAATGCCGGATACGCTTCTATCAAAAAATGAAACGCTCTAGAGCATGATCCGGAAAAGTGTTGAGCGGTTTTCCGATAAGATCATGCTCAAACGATAGTGTTGCCACACGAAAAGCGCCGCGGAAGCGGCGCTTTTTTGTTGCCTGGGATTTGGGAATTGCTCCGACGATCGTGCGTCAGATGTGGCTTTCGACGAAATCGCTGAGATAGTCGGGCAAGCAGACGCCGTCGATATCGCAACGCGCCCGGATCTCGCCGGCGACATCTTTCGAGATATCCTTCGTCCAGTGTTCGAGCGTGTTGAACGAGATCACCTTGATCGGATCGTTGAAGCAGCCGGCGACGAGCTCGCCGATCGTGGCTTCGAGATCGCTGCGCTCGATGCGGATTTCATTGGCCTTGCCGAGGCGATCAATCACCACGAACAGGGTCTGGTCCGCGCCGTAGGGCACCGCCGGATTGGACACGCTGGCTTCAAGCATCTCAGGCACTCACGCCTTGGCTTTGGATTCTTGGCTTCCGATCCCCGATAACGGGAACAACCGGAAGAAAGTTCCTGCCTGTTCGAGAAGACCGTCGCGTGGGGCCTTTAGAGATATTCCCGTAGCCGCGACAGCTCGAGGACGTGTTCGGGCGAGAGGATGTCCGTGACCAGCGGCGGCTGCGGCGCAGTGTGGATATCATAGAGATGCCGGGTCGGCGCAGGCTTCTCCATGAAGGCAGAGATGCAATCGTCGAGCGTGCCCTGGCTCACCTGATAGGATTCGCGGTCCGGCCGGCGCTGGTTTCCGAGCGACGGCCATTTATGCAGCGCGGCAGGCGCGCTGAAATCGACCTTTGAAACTGATACGCCACCCATCGTCCCTGCCTCATGCAGAAAGAACCCCAGCACACAACCTGGCGTGCCGGGGCCCATACCAATCACTGCATCTCAATGCCACAACCGCACAACGCGGTGACCGGGACATAGTTCCCGGCCGCCTGACTCAGCTCGCGGCCGCCGCGATTCTGTGCCCCGGGCTGGGATGACCCTGGCTGTGCTCGTCATCGCGACTGATCTCCTGCGGAAGCCCGGCGAAGCGCCGCAAGGCTTGGGCCATCTGCACCCGGCCCGGCACGCCGGTAATCACCACATCGACCATCGCAAAGGACGAGTGGAAATGACCGCGCGCCCTGAGCTGCTCGACCGGCACGCCCGCGGCCGCCATGGCCTCGGCATAGGCGACGCCCTCGTCGCGCAGCGGATCGAACTCGCAGGTGACCACGAAGGCCGGCGGCAGGCCTGAGACCTTGCCGCGCAGCGGCGAGGCGCGCGGATCGGTGCGGTCGGCCGGCGAGCAGTAGAGATCCCAGAACCAGTACATCAGCGAACGCGTCAGGAAATAGCCGGTCGCATTGTCGTTGTAGGAGGGACGATCGAAGCTGCAGTCGGTGACGGGGCACACCAGCAACTGGCCCGCGATCTGCGGCCCGCCGCGGTCGCGCGCGAGCTGACAGGTGACGGCGGCGATGTTGCCGCCCGCGCTCCAGCCGGCGACCAGCACCGGGCCCGACTTGCCGCCGAGCTCGGTGGCATGCTCGGCGATCCAGCGCGTCGCCGCATAGCCGTCCTCGGCCGCCGCCGGGAAACGATGCTCCGGCGCGTGACGATAGCCGACGCTGACGAACATCATGCCGGTCCGCCGTACCATGTCGCGGCAGAACGGCTCGTCCGACTGCTCGTCGCCGAGCACCCAGCCGCCACCGTGGAAATAGACCACGACCGGATGCGGTCCTGATGTCGCAGGCTTGTAGACGCGATAGGGCAGCGGACCGTCGGGGCCCGGCAGCGTGCCGTCGACGATCTCGCCCATCGGCCGTCCGGCGGGACGTCCCTTGTTGAACTCGTTGACGAACGCGCACGCGCCCTGCGCACCCATCGACTCGATCGGCGGCAGGTTGAGCGACGCGAGCAGGTTCAGCACCAGCCGCACATCCGGCTGCAGGCGCACGACTTCGCCGTCATTGCATTGCGCGGCGACGTTCGGGCCTGTCAGCTTGAAGCCGAGCATGCCACGGCTCGTGACCTCGTCGCAGATGCTGCGATAGGGACCGACGCCGCCGGTGTAGGGCATCAGCCCCTGCACCTTGCCGGGCACGTTGGCGCCCGTGTACCAGGTGTTGGCGAGCCGGTGCAGCGTCACCATCGAGCAGTCGGCCATGTGCCTGTTCCAGCCGGCCTGCGCCGTCGCGGTCGGCTCGATCGTGGTGAAGCCCGCGTCGCGCAACGCGGCGAGGCGATCGACGACCCAGTCGACGTGCTGCTCGATCGACACCGCCATGTTCGACAGCACCGACGGGCTGCCGGGTCCGGTGATCATGAAGAAGTTCGGGAAGCCCTCGACCGTGAGCCCGAGATAGGTCTGCGGCCCCTGCGCCCAGACGTCGGTGAGCGACCTGCCGCCGCGTCCCGTGATCGGATGCACGGCGCGGATCGCACCGGTCATGGCGTCGAAGCCGGTGGCGAACACGATGACGTCGACGTCGACATTGCGCCTGGCCGTCGTGATGCCGCTCGCGGTGATCGCCTTGATCGGCTCCTGGCGCAGATCGACCAGCGTGACGTTCGGCCGGTTGTAGGTGGCGTAGTAGTTGGTGTCGAGGCAGGGGCGCTTGGCGCCGAACGGGTGATCGTCCGGCATCAGCGCCGCAGCGGTCTCGGGGTCGTTGACGGCGGCGCGAATTTTCTCGCGGATCAGGTCCTGGACGATCCTGTTGCCGTCGACATCGACCGCCTGGTCGGCCCAGAGCTGCGTCAGGATGTGGACGAGGTCGCCGGCGGCCCAGGCGCGCTCGAACCGCTCACGACGCTCGGCATCGCTCAATTGCCAGCTCACGACCGTCTGCTGCGGATAGGGCACGCCGGCCATCGATTGTCGCGCCTGCTCGCGATAGGCGGCGCGGTCGCTCTCGAACAGCTCCTTGCGATCGGCAGGCGGCGGGCCGTTATGCGCGGGCAGCGCGAAATTCGGCGTGCGCTGGAACACGGTGAGATGCGCGGCCTGCTCGGCGATCAGCGGGATCGACTGGATCGCCGACGAGCCGGTGCCAATCACGGCGACCCGTTTCCCCGCCAGGTTGACGCCGTCATGCGGCCAGCGGCCGGTAAAATAGACCTCGCCCTTGAAATCCTTGACGCCGTCGATTTCCGGCGGCTTTGGCGCGGAGAGGCAGCCCGTGGCCATGATGTAGTGGCGGCAGGAGACCGGCGGGCCGTTGTCGGTGGTGAGCTGCCAGCGCTCGCTCGCCTCGTCCCATCTGGCTTCGGTCACCTTGGTCTTGAAGCGGATATCGCGGCGCAAATCATAGCGGTCGGCGACGAAGCCGAGATAGCGCAGGATCTCGGGCTGGGTCGCGTATTTCTCCGACCAGGTCCATGCCTTGTCGAGTTCCGGATCGAAGGAGTAGCTGTAGTCGATGGTCTGGATATCGCAGCGCGCGCCCGGATAGCGGTTCCAGTACCAGGTGCCGCCGACATCGCCGGCCTCCTCGAGCGCGACCGTCGTGAACCCGGCCTTGCGCAGGCGATGCAGAAGATAGAGGCCGGAAAATCCGGCGCCGACCACGGCGACGTCGACCTGTTGGGCTGTTCCATTCGCCGTCCTGGACTCACGTGCGGCGACCATTGCGTCAGACATGGCATTCCTCCCGTGCTTTTGTTTTGCCGGCAGGCTAGCGCTGCAGGCTCGGCTTGTCATCAGAGCAAGTGCAATCTTCGGTAGTCGTTTGCGGCGCGATCGTGACCGCGCGAAGGTTGCGGCGATACACGCACTGCGATGCACAATCGCCGTGGTAGTCCGGTCTAATCAGACCACATCGGTCTGTGTATGCTTGCGGCTACAAGCCACGCGTACGCAGGGCGTCATGACAGAGTTGAGTGAGCGAACCAAAGCGAACATGGACGTCGTCCTCGAGGAGACGTGCCGCCAGCTGCCGCACGGCGGTGATCACGACAGCCGCCGATTCATCGCCGAGCGGCTGATCGAAGCGGCGCAGTCCGGTCGCGCGACCCTCGGCGAACTCGGCATCGTCGCGCGCCGCGCGCTGGCGGAGATCATCGGCAAGGGCGGCTAGGCCGCGGCGCTTGCCTCGCCACGGGCCGCGGACGTAACCTGTTCGGGAACCTTTCCGCGCATCGAGATCTCCCAGGATGCGGTCGCTGTTTGCGTTTCTTGTGGCCTCTTCGCTGCTCCACTGTGCCGGTGCGGCCGTCGCGCAGGCGGTCGGGCAGTTCCCATTCGCATTGACGCGTGAAGGCCAGATGCTCGGTGCCGTCGAGGGCGAGGTGGCGTCCTTCAAGGGACTGGCCTACGCAGCTCCGCCGGTCGGCGCGTTGCGCTGGCGTCCGCCGCAGGCGACGGCCGAAAATTCCGGGATGCGCACCGCCTATGAGTACGGCGCGCCGTGTCTTCAGCCGTCGCTGCCGGGCGCCAGCGAAGATTGCCTTGCACTCAACGTGTTTCGCCCCTTCGGGGTCGACGGCCCGCTGCCGGTGATGGTGTTCATCCATGGCGGCGCCTTCGTCAGCGGCACGGTGAACGATCCGGTGTTCGACGGCGCCAAGCTGGCGCAGGCCGGACTCATCGTGGTCACCGTGAACTATCGCCTCGGCGTGTTTGGCTGGCTTGCCGATCCGGCGCTGTCGGATGGCGGCTCCGGCAATTACGGCCTGATGGACCAGATCGCGGCGCTGCAATGGGTGCATGACAACATCGCGGCCTTTGGCGGCGATCCCGGCAACGTCACCCTGTTCGGCAATGGTGCGGGCGCCACGTCGATCGCGCTGCTGATGCTGTGTGCGCAGTCGCGCGATCTGTTTCAGAAAGCCATCCTGCAATCGATACCCGGTCGTGCGCGGCTACGCTCGGCGCAGGAGGCGGAGGCTATGGGGCGGCACTTCATCGCCATGCTCGGGGAGCCCGCCGACTTGCGCGCCGTCGAGACGTCGCGGCTCCTTGCCGCCGAAAACCATCTGCTCGAAGAATCACCGCGCAGCGTCGCCCCGGCGATCGATGGACGTCTGGTGACCGCGGACGTTGCCGCCGGTTTTGCGGCCGGACACGAAAGCCGGATTCCGGTGATCATCGGCTCGAATGACGACGAGACCGGCTTTGACGGCGAGCTCGACATCAAGTCGGCGCTGGCATCTTCGGGCGAGAGCATCGACGAGCTGCGCAAGCTCTATCCGGGCCTTGCCAGTCCTTCGGACCTCGCGGCAAGGCTCTACACGGACAAGGTGTTTTCCGAGCCGGTGCGACTGCTGGCTCGCCTGCATGCCGCAACCGGCGCAGCCGTCTTTCGCTATCGCTTCGCCTACGTGCCCGAGGCCCGGCGCGCTAATCCCGACGAAGGGCACGGGCGCGAGTTGCAGTTCATCTTTGGCGTGGAAGGCGTTCCCGGTGCGGGACTCCTCTCGCGAGGCGATCGCGAGGTCGCAAGCCGCATGCGCGCCTACTGGACCAATTTCGCGCGGACAGGCGATCCCAACGGCTCGGACCTGCCGCATTGGGACAGGGCCGCAGACCGCGATCGCCTGTTGCTGATCGCGAACGATGGCATCGCGAGCGACACCGACCCCTGGTCGGAGCGTCTGGATCGGCTCGCGCGCTAGCGCAGGATGAGATGGGCTTAGGCCGCGAGCTCGACGCGCGGCGCCGGGCTCAGCCGGTCTTCTTCCAGATAGTCCATCGCGCCGTCCTTCTCGACGGCGTAGAACTGCTGGCCTTCGCGGGACCTGTAGGCGGCGCGAACGACGCCGCGGCGGCCCTTGTCACTGTTGACGACGTCCCCCAGCGCAAACTTCTTCATCTCACGTCTCGCTTGTCTTCAGGCCGACTCCTTCGGCCATGGCCGGATTGTGGCGGGCAAATCGTTAACGACTTGCTAACCATGCCGGGTTGCCTATGCTCCCGCCGATCGCGCGGTTGCACCACGCGCATGTCGTCCTTGAAGCGAGCCCGCAGCCATGACCCGATTACCGACTCTCTTCCTGTCGCATGGCGGTGGTCCCTGGCCGTTCATGGAGGACCGGCGGGTGCAATATGCCAGGACCGCCGCGGAGTTCGGCCGGCTGCCGCAGCTTCTCCCCGAGAAGCCCAAGGCGGTGCTCGTCATCACCGGCCACTGGGAGGCCGAAGCCTTCACCGTGTCGACCTCTGCGCATCCGCCGATGGTGTACGATTATTACGGCTTCCCCGAGCATACCTATCACCTCAAATATCCGGCGCCGGGCAAGCCCGAGCTCGCTGCGGAAGTGAAGGCGCTGCTCATGGGCGCGGGCCTCGATTGCCGGGAGGATCCCAACCAGGGCTTCGATCACGGCACCTTCGTGCCGCTCGGCTTGATGTATCCGAACGCCGACATGCCGATCGTGCTGTTGTCGCTGAAGTCGAGTTACGATGCGGCCGAGCACATCAGGGTCGGGCAGGCGATCGCATCGCTGCGCGACGAGGGCATCCTGATCGTCGGCAGCGGGCTCACCTATCACAACATGCGCGGCTTCGGACGGGCGGAGTCAAAACCCGTCTCGTATGATTTCGAGGCCTATCTGAACGAGGCGATCAGCAATCCGGACGCGGCGCGGCGCAACGCGATGCTGGTCGACTGGGAGAACGCGCCGAGCGCGCGCCTTGCGCATCCGCGCGAGGACCATCTGCTGCCGCTGATGGTGGCCGCCGGTGCCGCCGGCAGCGATGTCGGCAAACGCGTCTTCGTCGACGAGGTCGCGAATGTGGCGATGGCGTCGTATGTGTTTGGGTGAATCGTAGGGTGGATTAGCGCAGCGTAATCCACCATCGAGCCGCGACCAAGGTGGTGGATTACGCCTTCGGCTAATCCACCCTACGGGGCTTTCAATCTCACCCGTATTTCAGCTTCATGAACAGGATCCCGCCGGCCAGCAGCATAGTGATGGCGTTGGCGGCGACCAGCGGCGCGTCGCCGCTGAGCAGGCCGTAGATCAGCCACAGCGCCAGGCCGAGCACCATGATCAGGAACATGCCGAGCGAGATGTCGCGCGCTGAGCGGGTCTTCCACACCTTGATGACCTGCGGCGCGTAGGCGATGGTGGTGCAGGTGGCGGCGGCAAAGCCGATCAGCTTGATCGCGAATGGGTCCATGCCGGCTCTATAACACTGATTCGACGGCGCCTCCGCCTCAGCCCCGTCGCGCGATGAGATCGCGATAGAGCGCGGCATAGTCGCCGGCGCGGTTGCGCCAGGAGACGTCGGTGGCAAGACCGCTCAATTGCAGCCGGCGCCAGGCTCCCTTGTTGCGGAAGGCGGCGTTGGCCTTGCGCAGCGCGCCGGAGAGAGCATCCGCGGTGACGGGGGCGAACTTGAAGCCGGTGGCGTCCCGGTCCGACGCGTCGGCCTCGCCGATATCGATGATGGTGTCTTCGAGACCGCCGACACGGGAGACGATCGGCACGGCGGCATAACGCAGCGCGCAGAGCTGGGTCAGGCCGCACGGCTCGAAGCGAGACGGCACGATGAGCGCGTCCGAACCGGCCTGGATCAGATGCGCCAGGATTTCGTCATAGCCGATCACGACTCCGATCCGCCCGGGGTTGGCACGGGCGACGGCCTGATAGCGATCTTGCAGATCGCGGTCGCCGCTGCCGAGCAGGGCGAGCTGCATGCCTTCTCCCAGGATGGTGGGAATGGTCTCGAGCAGAAGGTCCAGACCCTTTTGCCAGGACAGGCGACTGATGACGCCGAGCAACGGCGCCTCGTCCGAGGAATCGAGATTGAACTGCTGCTGAAGCACGGCCTTGTTCGCGGCCCGGAACGTCAGGTCGTTCGTGCCGAAGCGGTAGGCGATGTGCGGATCGGTTTGCGGATTCCACACCTCGGTGTCGATGCCGTTGAGGATGCCGCTCAGCACACCGGCGCGCTCGCGCAGCAGCCCGCCGAATCCCATGCCGCCTTCGTCGCTCTGAATCTCCCGCGCATAGGTCGGCGATACCGTGGTGATGCGATCGGCGAGTTGCAGACCTGCTTTGAGGAAGCTGATGCCGCCGAAATATTCGAGGCCGTGGACATCGAACGTGGCATCCCGGGGCAGGCCGATCGCGCTTGCCAGATCGCGGTCGAACTTGCCTTGATAAGCCATGTTGTGAATGGTCATCACGGTGCCGGGGTGCGGGCGACCGTCATAATGCAGATAGGCCGGCGCGAGCCCGGCCTGCCAATCATGGGCGTGCACGACATCGGGCACGAAGGCAGGCACGAGGCCATGGCCGATATCGGCCGCGATACGCGACAGCGCGGCGAAGCGGAGGCCATTGTCGGGCCAATCGACGCCTTCCGCGGTGACGTAGGGATTGCCGGGCCGCGCGTAGAGATGCGGCACGTCGAGCACGAACAGGTCGAGCCCGTCATGCGAGCCGGCGAGCAGGCGTCCCGGTCCGCCGAAATAATCCGGCCAGCGCCGGATTTCGTCGGCGCCGGCGAGCCGTCGCATCACGTCGGGATAGCCCGGCATCAGCGTCCGCATCTCGACGCCGTGCGCCTTCAGCGCCAGCGGCAGCGCGCCGGCGACATCCGCGAGGCCGCCGGTCTTGACGATGGGGTAGACTTCGGAGGCGACCGCGAGGACGCGAACAGGCGTCATGTATTGAGCCTGTCGATCATCGGCTGGGTGATGAGCGAGATTCCCTGCTCGGTGGTGCGGAAGCGCTTTGCGTCGAGTTCGGGATCCTCACCGACGACGAGCCCCTCGGGGATCTCGACGCCGCGGTCGATCACCACGTTCTTCAGCCGCGCACCGCGACCGACGTTCACGTAGGGCATGATCACCGCGTTCTCGACATTGCCGTAGGAATTGATGCGCACGCCGGTGAACAGCAGCGAGCGACGCAGCGATGCACCGGAGATGATGCAGCCGCCCGAGACCAGCGAACTCACGGCGTAACCGCGCCGGCTCTCCTCGTCATGGACGAATTTGGCAGGCGGCGTGATCTCCGAATAGGACCAGATCGGCCAGGCGCGGTCGAACAGGTCGAGTTCCGGCACCACGTCGGTGAGGTCGATGTTGGCGGCCCAGTATGCGTCGACCGTTCCGACGTCGCGCCAGTAGGAGCGCGGTTCGGTCCCGGTCCGCACGCAGGAGGTTGAGAACTGGTGAGCGATGGCGCGGCCGTTCTTGACGATGTAGGGAATGATGTCCTTGCCGAAATCGTGGTTCGAGTTCGGATCCTCGGCGTCACGCTTCAGCTCGTCGAACAGGAATTTCGCGTCGAACACGTAGATGCCCATGCTGGCAAGCGAGACGTCGGGCTTGCCCGGCATCGGCGGCGGATCGGCGGGCTTCTCCAGGAACTGCTGGATCCAGCCGTTCTCGTCGATATGCATGATGCCGAAGCCGGAGGATTCCGCACGCGGCATCTCGAGGCAGCCCACCGTGACGTCGGCGCCGCTCTCGACGTGCTGCCGCAACATCACCTCGTAGTCCATCTTGTAGATGTGGTCGCCGGCGAGCACCACGATGAAGCGGCAGGCGTGCGCCTCGATGATATCGATGTTCTGGTAAATGGCGTCGGCCGTGCCGACATACCACATGTTCTCCGATACGCGCTGGCTCGCCGGCAGGATGTCGAAGCTCTCGTTGCGCTCGGGACGGAAGAAGTTCCAGCCCATTTGAAGGTGCCGGATCAGGCTGTGCGCCTTGTATTGTGTCGCGACCGCGATACGGCGGATGCCTGAGTTCACCGCGTTCGACAGCGCGAAATCGATGATGCGGGACTTGCCGCCGAAATAGACCGCGGGCTTGGCGCGCCGGTCGGTCAGCTCCAGCAGCCGGCTGCCGCGGCCGCCGGCCAGGACGAAGGCCAGCGCCTGGCGGGCGAGCGGCTCATTTCCGGCGGCACTCATGTCATCCTCCCACATTCCGGCGCAAGGCAATCTGCTGCTAACCAAGGCTTAACGACGCCTCGCAACCGCGCTCCCTTGGAACCGATAGTAACGGTACGAATAGTAAATCTGGAAGGCGCTTGTTGGTTGCGAACGCGCGAGAAGCTTAATGCTTTGTCGTGGTCTTGCCGCCTCGGGGGCTCCGTAGCGCCGGTGTCACATCCGGACCACGCGGCAACCCGGCCTGACCACAATTGAGGCATGCGCAGCTCTCTTGTGCGCTGCACGCAATCGGAAGGTTTGCCTTTCGGAGACTTTGACTTGGCGCAGGATGTCCGATCATGGCCTTGCGATGCTTTTCAAGCGAAACGTCAGACAGGGAGCAAGATGATGAGGTTCTGGACAACGGCAATTGCCTGTTCGCTGGCGAGCGCGGTGATGGCCGGCCAAATCGAGCAGGCGGCGGCGGCCCCGCTGCCGACCAACGTCGCGACCATGAAGGCTGCCGTCGGTGACGATGTCACGCAGGTGCATTGGCGCGGCGGAGGCTTGGGATGGGGCATCGGCGGGTTCGCCGCCGGCGCGATCATCGGCAGTGCCATCGCCAGCGGCGCGCCTTACGGCTATTACGGCGGCTACGGATATCCAGGACCAGGCTACGGCTATGGTTATGGTTATGCGCCGGCCTATTACGGTTATGGCTACGGACCGTACTACGCGCCACGTCCCCGATATTACGGCTACAGGGTCTACCGTCCGTATTACGGCCCTCGTTACGGCTACTACCGGCCATACCGGGTCTACCACCGTCACTATCACCGCGGATATTGGTAGTCGCGCGCTGTCAGAGCGAGAGCCACACGATCAGGCTCATACAGGCGAGGTGCGCGAGCACGATCGCGGCGAGATGTAGCGGGCCGGCCTTGAGGCGAAGCCTGCGCATCCCGCCGCTCCTGTGCTAGAGCCGTTTCCGATCCGATGAATCGGAACGGGGCTCTGGATTCCTGTTTTGACGCGTTTTCTTCACGCGAACCGGTTTCCACTTCGCTCGAAAATGCTCTAGTTCGATCCCGCGGCCGCGGCGGTGAAGCTGCGGTCGACGGCCTTGCTGACGTCGAGTGTCTTCGGCAGGATGCCGTAACGCGTCCCGCGATCGGACGCATCCTGCACTTCCTTCACGACATTCTCGTCGATCACGATCGGGCTGGTGCGCTGTGCGGTGTAGGCCGACAGTAGCACGTCCTCCGGTAGCTTGGTCAGCTCGGCCGTGCTCCTGGCGTATTCGCCGAGGTGATCGAGCGACCAGAGCCGCGCCTTGTTCAGCCGCTGCAGCAAGTCCTGGACCGCCGCGCGCTTGGTGGCGATGGCATTGTCGGTCGCGACGATGAAGGTGATGGTCGGCGTCAGGCCTTCGCCGTCCGCGATCACGCGGGCCTTGTCCTTCAGTGTCGCGAACGAGATGTAGGGCTCCCACACCGCCCAGGCGTCGATCGAGCCGGCCACCAGCGCGACCTTGGCATCGACAGGGCCGAGCGGCGCGAAGGTCGCGTCTTCCAGTCTGATCTGCGCCTTCTCCAGCGTCGCGTCGATCAGGAATTGGCCCCAGCCGCCGCGCGTGCCGGCGAGACGCTTGCCCTTGAGATCGGCGGCGGATTTGATCGGCGAATCCTGGCGCACGAGAATCGCCTGCGTCTTTGCATCCGACTTGGTGCCGCCGATCGCCTTGATCGGCGCGCCGGCGGCATAGACCGAGAGAAACGAGAGATCGCCGGTATAGCCGACGTCGAGCGCACCGGCGTTGAGCGCTTCCAGGATCGGAGCAGCCGCCGGAAATTCCGACCATTCGATTCTGTAGGGCAGGTCTTTCGCGTAGCCCGAGATTTCGAGCAGCGAACGGTTGCCGCCCTTCTGGTCGCCGACGCGCAGCACGACGGCGTCGGCAGCGAAGGAGGCGGCAGCGGTCGACAGCGTGATGGCGGCGGCGAGCAGCGATGCGGCGAGCCGGCGGGTGATGGGATGGTCGTGGGAATTGATGCTCATGTGATCTGTCTTGTTGCCTGGCTCACGACGCGTGAGCGAACGATGCAGTGGGACGATCAAGTCTATGACCGCGCACTACGCAGTCAATGAAATGGCCGACCGTATTGCGTGCGCGATCGGCAAGGACGTTTCAGAGAACGTCCTCTTTTGAGAACGCGGCGTGTGCCTGCGCATCACGGCGCGGCAATTGATGCAAAGAGGAAGTCACGGCGCAGCTTTGCAACATGACGCATCAGCGGAAATCGTTTCATCGTTCCCGCATGCGCTGATGGAGAGAATGACCCCGCTTCGCGCAACATTCGAAATTCCATTTCATTGACGATGCGGCGGGCGCGCCGCATGATTTGCGCATCGCATCAACGGTGGCGCCATGAGCGCCGGCGGAAATTATTCTCTCAACGCAGCTCCGAGCGGAACATGCGCAACGCGAGCGTTGCGCCGATGGCGGAGCTGTTCCAGCGCAGGAGTGGGGACTGATGAGCAACGACAACAAGCGCGGCGGGTCACATCTCGACCGGCGCCATCTGCTTCAAGCGGGGCTTGGTGCGGCCTTTGCCGCGCCGCTCGGCGCGCTGGGCGCGCAGGCATTTGCTCCGCAGGCAATCGCGCCCGGAGTCGACCTCTCGGAGTTTCCGCTGTGCCGCACGGCGGCGGGCGTCCCTGCGCTCACCGGCGCGCCGCGCAAGCTGAAACTGTCGTGGAATGCCGGCGCGGTCTGCCTCACGCCGCTTCCCGTCGCCATCGAGCACGGCTTCTTCCAGAAGCAGAATCTCGACGTCGAGCTCATCAACTATTCCGGTTCGACCGACCAGCTGCTCGAGGCGATCGCCACCGGCAAGAGCGATGCCGGCCTCGGCATGGCACTGCGCTGGCTGAAGCCGCTGGAGCAGGGTTTTGACGTCAAGATCGCCGCCGGCACCCATGGCGGCTGCATGCGGGTCCTGACCCGTGCCAATTCCGGCGTCGACAAGCTCGCCGATCTCAAGGGCAAGATCGTCGCGGTCGGCGATCTCGGCGGCCCCGACAAGAACTTCTTCTCGATTCAGCTCGCCAAGCTCGGCATCGATCCGAACAAGGACGTCGATTGGCGCGCCTATCCCGGCAATTTGCTCGACGTCGCGGTCCAGAAGGGCGAGGTGCAGGCCTTCCTGGCCTCCGATCCGCTTGCTTATCTCTGGCTGAAGGACAGCCAGTACAAGGAAGTCGCTTCCAATCTCGACGGCGAATATCGCGACAAGAGCTGCTGCATCGTCGGCCTGCGCGGCAGCCTCGTGCGCGAGGAGCCGCAGGTCGCGCGCGCGCTAACCCAGGCGCTGCTCGACGCCGCCATGTTCACGTCGCAGAATCCGTCGGTCGCGGCGAAGGCGTTCCAGCCCTACGCGCCCAAGACGGCGACCATCGCCGACATCGAGGGCATGGTGCGCTACCACACCCATCATCATCATCCCGTCGGCGAGGTGCTGAAGCGCGAGCTCAAGGCCTATGCCGACGACCTCAAGAGCGTGCAGGTCTTCAAGCAGAGCACCGATACGGCCAAATTCGCGGAGCGCATCTATGTCGACGTATTCGCTGTCTGACGGCCTTGCCTCCGGTGCACCGCGTCTTTCTCGCGCGCCGTTGCTTGCGAGCTGGATCCGGGAGTCCGGCGTCGGCGTGCTCGCCAGCGTCGCCTGGATCGCCTTCGGCCTGTCCTGCCTGTGGTGGGAGGATCTCGGCGACTGGTCGCGCACGCATTCGCTCGGCATCGCCGCCTTCATCGTTGCGGCGGTCGCTCTGTTCGGCACGGTCGGCGCCGATTATCTCGGCTCGGCAGGCCGCGGCTTGCGCCAGCGCGCGCCATGGCTCGTGGCGCTCGGTGCATTCCTGACGCTGTGGGAGCTCGCCACCGCGAAGTTTGCGTGGCTGCCGCTGCCGTTCTTTCCGCCGCCGCAGTCGATCATCGAGGTCTATACCGACGATTTGCCGAAGCTGCTCGACAGCGTCTTTGCCTCGGTCAAGCTTCAGCTCGGCGGCTATCTGATCGGCGCGACGGTCGGCTTCCTCACCGGCGTCTCGATCGGGTGGTCGCGCGCGGCCGGCTATTGGGTGCATCCGGTGCTGCGCTTCATCGGTCCGCTGCCGGCGACGGCCTGGCTGCCGATCGCCTTCTTCACGTTCCCGTCGAGCTGGAGCGCCTCGACCTTCCTGATCGCGCTCGCGACCGGCTTCCCGGTCACGGTGCTGACCTGGTCGGGTGTGGCGAGCGTCAGCAACGCCTATTACGACGTCGCGCGCACGCTGGGCGCCAAGCCGTCGTTCCTGGTGCTGAAGGTCGCGATCCCCGCGGCACTCCCGCACGTCTTCGTCGGCCTGTTCATGGGCCTGGGCTCGTCCTTCGCCGTGCTCGTCGTCGCCGAGATGATCGGCGTCAAGGCCGGTCTCGGCTGGTACCTGCAATGGGCGCAGGGCTGGGCGGCTTACGCCAACATGTATGCGGCGCTGATCGTGATGTCGCTGCTCTGCTCCGGCGCGATCACGCTGCTGTTTTCAATCCGCGACCGCCTGCTGGTCTGGCAGAAGGGAACCGTGAAATGGTAGCCGCAGCCGCACTGGCCGAAGTCGCCACTCCACCCGCCGCCGGCGCCGCGCTCGACATCGAGCAGTCAGCCACGCCTTCGACATCGACGGCGCCGAGCTGCCTGTTCTCAGCGACGTCAGCATCTCGGTCGAGCCAGGCGAGTTCGTCGCGCTGCTCGGCCCCTCCGGCTGCGGCAAGTCGACCTTGCTGCGGCTCGTCGCCGGCCTCGACAAGCCCAAGGCAGGAACCTTGCGCGAGGACGAGGCGCGCATCACCCGGCCGCATCCCTCGCGCGTGGTCGTATTCCAGGATCCGACGCTATTTCCCTGGCGTTCGGTCTGGGACAACGTCGCGCTCGGTCTGGAAGCGCAGGGCATCCTCAAGAGCCAGCGGCACCGCGTCGATGCCGCGCTCGATCTCGTCGGGCTGTCGTCGTTCCGCAACGCCTATCCGCATCAGCTCTCCGGCGGCATGGCACAGCGCGTCGCGCTGGCGCGGGCACTGGTCAACGATCCCAAGATCCTCATCCTCGACGAGCCGCTGGGGAAACTCGACTCGCTCACCCGCATCACCATGCAGGCGGAGCTCGTCTCGCTCTGGCAGCGCAAGGGCTTTACCACGCTGCTGGTGACGCATGATGCGGAGGAAGCGCTGGTGCTCGCCAACCGCGTCATCGTCTTCAGCGACCGCCCGGCGCGCGTGAAGGCCGACATCCGCGTCGACCGTCCCTATCCGCGCCATCGCGGCGATCCCTATCTGGCCGATCTTCGCCGCCAGATTCTCGGCCTGTTGGGATTGGATGCCACATGGTGACGTCCGTAGCCAAAGGGCTCAACGCCCGTAGCGAGCCCGACTACATCGGGCGCGCCGAGGCGTTGGCCGAAGGCTTTGCCGCGCGTGCGGCTGAACACGACCGCACCGGCGGCTTTGCCTTCGAGAACTTTCGCGAGTTGTCCGAGGCGGGCCTGCTGTCGCTGACGGTGCCGGCCGTTCATGGCGGGGCCGGCGCCGGCGCACGCTATGCCGCGCGGGTCATCGGCATCATCGGCAAGGCCGATCCGTCGACCGCGCTGGTGCTGGCGATGCACTACATCAACCATCTGGTGATGGGGCGAAGCCCGACCTGGCCAGCGAAGCTGGCACGCAAGCTTGCGCGCGAGACAGTCGAAGGCGTCGCGCTGGTCAACGCGCTGCGCGTCGAGCCTGAGCTCGGCTCGCCCTCGCGGGGGGGCCTGCCGGCGACGATCGCGCGGCGCACAGAGACCGGCTGGCGCCTGACCGGTCACAAGATCTATTCGACGGGCTCGCCGATCCTGAAATGGTATCTGGTCTGGGCGCGCACGGACGAAGCCGAGCCGCGCGTCGGACAGTTCCTGGTGCCGGCGGGCCTGCCGGGCACCCGCATTGTCGAGACCTGGGATCATCACGGCCTGCGCGCCAGCGGCAGCCATGACGTCACCTTCGACGACGTCGTGATCCCGCTCGATGCAGAGGTCGATGTCCGCAAGCCGCAGGAGTGGCGTGCGCCCGACATTGCGCAGGCGACGGTCCACACGGTGTTCGTCGCCGCGATCTATGACGGCATCGCCCGTGCCGCGCGCGACTGGCTGGTCTCGTTCCTGAAGCAGCGCGTTCCCGCCAGCCTCGGCGCGCCGCTTGCGAGCTTGCCGCGCGCGCAGGAGATCCTCGGTGCCATCGAGGTCAGGCTCGCGGTCAATGCGCGGCTGATCGAGACCTTCGCCCGCGATTTCGACGACGGGGTCGATCTCTCCACCGGCGAATCCAACGCCATCAAGCTCACGGTGACCAACAACGCCGTCGCCGTGGTCGAGGACGCGCTGTCGCTTTCCGGCAATCACGGCCTGTCCCGCACCAATCCGCTGGAGCGGCACTATCGCGACGTGCTGTGCGGCCGCGTGCACACGCCGCAGGACGATTCCACGCGCACCGGCCTTGGTCGCGCGGCGCTCGGAATTTAGGTAATCATCAGGGAGACGACCATGTCGATCGAGTTCATCGGCTTCATCAGCAACAACAATTCATCGGAGACCGTGGTCCGCGAGGGCCCGATCCTCAACCCCACCCACATCGAGACAGTCGCCAAGGCGCACGAGAACGCCGGCTTCGATCGCGCGCTGCTGGCGTTTCATTCGACCACACCGGACAGCCTCCAGGTCGCCCAGCACGTCCTCAACGCGACCTCCCGCCTCAACGTGCTGATCGCGCAGCGGCCGGGCTTCACCGCGCCGACGCTGCTGGCGCGCCAGTTCGCCGCGCTGGACCAGTTTTCCCGCGGCAGGGTCGCGCTGCACGTCATCACCGGCGGCAACGCCACCGAGCTGCGCCAGGACGGCAACACGCTCGACGACAAGGACGAGCGCTATGCCCGTACGTCCGAGTTTCTCGACGTGGTCCGTCTGGAATGGACCAGCGACAAGCCGTTCACCTACAAGGGCAAGTACTATCAGGTCGAGAACGGCTTCTCGCAGGTGAAGCCGTATCGTCCCGAAGGTATCCGCATCTATTTCGGCGGCGCCTCGGATGCGGCCATCGATGCTGCCGGCCGGCACGCCGACACCTTCGCGCTGTGGGGCGAATCCTACGCTCAGGTGCGTGACATCACCTCTCGCGTCCACAACGCCGCGATCCGGCAGGGCCGGCCGACGCCGCGCTTCAGCCTCTCGGTGCGCCCGATCATCGCGCCGACCGAAAAGCAGGCCTGGGAGAAGGCGGAGGAGATTCTGGCCCGCGCCACCGCGCTGCAGGACAAGACCGGCTATCGCAAGCCCGCCGACGGCCATGCGACCGCCGGCGCGCGCCGCCTGCTCGCGCTCGCCGACCAGGGCAGCCGCATCGACAAGCGGCTGTGGACCGAGATCGCCAAGCTCACCGGCGCCAACAGCAACACCACCGCGCTGGTCGGCACGCCCGAGCAGGTCGCGGAAGTATTCGGCGACTATTACGACCTCGGTATCAGCCACTTCCTGATCCGCGGCTTCGATCCCCTGATCGACGCCATCGAGTACGGCCGCGAACTGATCCCGCTGACACGCGAGCTCGTCGCCAAGCGTCAGGCCGTTCGCGGCGAGGCGGCGGAATGATCCGCCTGATGCTGGCCGGCGCGCTGCTGTTCGGTTCGGTTGAACTCGCGGCAGCGCAGACTACCCTGCGCGTCGGCGACCAGAAGGGCAATGCGCAGGCCGTGATGGAGGCGGCCGGCGTGCTCAAGGACGTGCCGTACAAGATCGAATGGAAGGAGTTTCCGGCGGCCGCGCCGTTGCTCGAGGCGCTCAGCGCCGGCGCGATCGAGACCGGACTCGTTGGCGATGCGCCGTTCACCTTCGCCGCCGCCTCCGGCGCGCCGGTGAAGGCGATCGCCGCGATCCGCCAGACGCGTGAAGGGCTCGCGATCCTCGTGCCGGAGAATTCGCCGATCAAGAGTTTTGCCGATTTGCGCGGCAAGAAGATCGCGACCGGCCGCGGCTCGATCGGCCATCAGCTGATCCTGGCGGCACTCGAGAAGAATGGCTGGAGCGCGAGCGACGTGCAGATCGCTTTCCTCGCGCCGTCCGATGCCAAGATCGCCTACACGCAAGGGTCGGTCGATGCCTGGTCGACCTGGGAGCCCTATGTCAGCCAGGAAGAGGTGCTGTTCAAATCTCGCCGCGTCATCACCTCGGAAGGCCTGACGCCGGGCCTGAGCTTTCAGGTAGCGCGACCCGACGCCATCCGCGACAAGCGCGCCGAGCTGACTGACTTCATCCGCCGCCTGACCGCTGCGCGAGCCTGGTCGCTGAGCAATATCGACAGCTATGCCGCAACCTGGGGCAAGCTGATGAACATCCCGACCGCCGTGCCGCAGAACTGGCTGTCGCGCGCAAAGATCCGGATCGCGCCGATCGACGACGGCGTGGTCGCGGACGAGCAGGGCACGATCGATCTCTATTTCCGCTGGGGCTTGATCAAGCAGAAGCTCGATGCGGCGGAGATCGTCGATCGTTCGTTTGCGGAGGCGATTGCGAAAGCGGGATTGTAGTTGCCAAGCGCTGAGGGCTGTCTCTCCGCGAGCGGTGGGCACGCTTCACTTTGCCCACCCTACGACACTGTATCCGGGCACGAGAATTTCACAAGTGCTCAAGCATCCGTGAGATGAGCGGGTCGCATTCCACGCAAAAGGCCACGCTCGAAATATTTCTTCTGCATTTCTCTGTGCCGACAACACCTGCATTGCTATTTGCGTCCAACCTCTTGCGCCGTGCTCCATCCCCGCAAAAATCAATCCAACGACCACATCGGGAGACCGGCCATGGGCCTGCAAGAAACAAAAATCGAATCGCTTCCCTTCGTCACTGCCGAACTCAACTACCTCGCGCCGACCTCCGGCAAGCCACGCACATATGCATTCGATCCGCCGCCGGGCGAGCCCAAGAGCACATCGCTGCCGGAGCCGCATCAGGTGCCGATCTTCGATGCGCGATTGATCGCCAACAATATCTCGCTCGACCGCGAGGGCTTTGCGCTGGTGCGCCATCCGACGCGGGTCAAGAACTTCCATGACGACGCGGAGGTGAGGGCGGTCTATTATCCCGCGGTCGAGACGTTCCTGCGCGCGACGCTGAAGGCCGACCGCGTCTTCATCTTCGACCACACGGTGCGCAAGCGCGTCGAGGGCGCCGCGGACATCCGCGACGGCGGCCCGCGCCAGCCCGCGACGCGCGTCCATGTCGACCAGACCTCAGTCTCCGGCGCCAACCGCGTGCGCGAGCATCTGCCTGACGAGGCCGAGGAGCTTCTGAAGGGCCGCGTGCAGGTGATCAATCTGTGGCGGCCGATCCGCGGACCCTTGCGCGATTCACCGCTCGCGATGGCTGACGGCACCAGTGTTGCGCCCGATGATCTCGTCGCCTCCGACCTGATCTATCCCAACCGTCGCGGCGAGACCTATTCGGTGAAATACAATCCGAACCACCGCTGGTTCTATTTCCCCGAGATGACGCCGGACGAGGCGCTGTTGCTCAAGTGCTACGATTCCGCAACCGACGGCCGCACACGGTTCGGGCCGCACACGGCCTTCGTCGATCCGACCACGCCAGCGGACGCGGCACCGCGCGAGAGCATCGAGATCCGCACTCTGGTCTTTCACAGAGAGTAACAAAGTGTGATGGCGCTGCCGGGCGTCGCCCGGCAATTCTCGGAACTTAGAGGAACAAGGCAACGTTGGCTGTCGGGGCAGTGCAACCGGGAGCGGTGCCGTGCGAGCGCGGACGACCTTATTGATTTGTGCAACGACCTCTTCCCTTGCCTTCATCTCCGTTGCCAATGCCGAGAGCGGGCTGGCCTCCTATTACGGATACGGAAAGGCCGGCAAGGGGGGCGAGCTGACCTGCGCCCACCGCACGCGCCCCTTTGGCAGCGTGCTCAAGGTGTCCTGGAGCGGTCGCACGATCCAGTGCCGCGTCAACGATCGCGGTCCCTTCATCCGCGGCCGTATCGTCGATCTCTCCGTGCCGGCCGCCCGTGCGCTCGGCATGATGAGCGCCGGCGTGGTGCGGGTCTCGGTGGAATAGGACTGCCAGCGCGCTATAGTGCCGCCCAAAGCATGGGTGAGGGGTGCTATGGCCAGGATTCGGGTGGGACTCGTCGGCTGCGGCTTCGTGTCGGAGCTGCATATGTACGCGTTCCGGCGCGTCTATGGCGCGGACGTCGAAGTCGCGGCAGTTGCCGCGCGCGGCGATCGCGTCGTTGCGTTCGCAAGACATCACGGGATTTCGCGCGTCTATCGCAGTTTTTCCGAGCTGATCGCGGACCGTGAGCTCGATGTCATCGACATCTGCACGCCGCCCAACCTCCACGCCGAGATGATCGTCGCGGCCATGCAGGCCGGCAAGCACGTGATCTGCGAGAAGCCGTTTGCGGGCTATTTCGGCCGCGAGGGCGACCAGCAGCCGATCGGCAAGCACGTGCCGAAGGCGCTGATGTATGAGCGCTTGCTGGAAGAGATGGACGCCACCCGCGCCGCGATCGAACGCACCGGACAACTCTTCATGTATGCCGAGGACTGGATCTACGCGCCCGCGGTGACCAAGACCGCGGAGATCATCAAGGCGACGAAAGACAAGATCCTGTTCATGAAGGGCGAGGAGAGCCATTCCGGCTCGCACGCGGCGCATGCGGCGCAATGGGCGATGACCGGCGGCGGCTCGCTGATCCGCATGGGCTGCCATCCGCTCTCGGCGGTGCTCTATCTCAAGCAGGTCGAGGCGAAGGCGCGCGGCGAGACCATCCGCGTCGTCAGCGTCACCGGGGATGTCGGTAACGTCACCGCCTGCTTGAAGCCTGACGAGCGCAGCTACATCAAGGCCAATCCGGTCGACGTGGAGGACTGGGGCACGCTGACCGCGACTTTCTCGGACGGTACCAAGGCGACCGTGTTTTCCGGCGACATGATCATGGGCGGCGTGCGTAATCTGATCGAGACCTATACGAGCGGCGGCTCGCTGTTCGCCAACATCACCCCCAATACACATCTGATGAGCTACCAGACCAACGAGGAGAAACTCGCCAGCGTCTACATCACCGAGAAGGTCGACCGCAAAACCGGCTGGCAATATGTCTGCCTCGAGGAGGAATGGACGCGCGGCTACCTGCAGGAGATCCAGGATTTCATGGAATGCGCCGCCACCGGACGGCAGCCGCTGTCCGACCTCACGCTGGCCTATGAGACGATCAAGGTGAACTACGCCGGCTATTGGGCGGCGGAGGAGGGACGGCGGGTGGTGCTGTAGCGAGCTTTCTGCCTACCAGGCCCCGATGGCCATCATGACAGCAATGGTCATGCACGAGAGGCAGGCAATCGATGCGGTATAGAATTCGGGCGTATTCAATGTTGCCTCCTGAAAAAGTGCCGCCTTTCCAAAATGCGGCTGCCGTGAGGAGAGCCAACTACCTGACGCGCTTCAATTCTGTCTCGTCGCTGGGGTCCATGTCGCCAGCGCTCTCCGGATCGCATGCGTCGTCGGCCTGCTGGAACAGCTCAGGATGTTTGCCCGTGAGCAGAAGCTGCTTGCGCATTTCAGCAAGGCGGGCGCGGCAGAATTCCTTGTAGAGCAATTCGAATATGGCGGGCATTGGCACCCCCATCGTTGGAATTCACGCTGTGAAAATTTCCGATCCCCGCTGGGCGGCTCATAATACGAGCCCCTTTACCGACGCTGGCGATCCACTGGCTGATCGGCTTGTACGCCCGAAAATGCAGCAGGGTTAATCATCTAGATCACACTGTAGAAGGCGTTTGCTTCAATAAGACTTCGTCCCACAACCTGCGCGCGCTCCCTTGTGGTCGAAATTCCAACCACAGCGTGAAGAGGCTTACCAGAGGATGCAAGTACATCCGGCTGCAACGCGATTGGCGCTGGCTCTGCAGGGACGGCGACTTACCCTCCACGGGAGGGTAAGCAGCGCGCTGTGACGCGTTCGGCCATCACGCCCCGTAAGTCGATCCCTTCGGCAGCGGAAACACCGGGTCCTGCGTGCGGATGTTGGTCGGCCACACCACCGAGATATGCTCGCCGGCGTTCTGCATCACCACCGGCGTCGAGCGCTCGTTCTGACCGGACATCGGCGTGCCCGGCGGGAAGAACTTGACGCCATAGCCCTGGATGGTGCCGCCGGCGGGAATGTCGACGTCGAGTGCGGCCTTGCGAATGGCCTCGGGCTCGAAGCTGCCGTATTTCTCCCTGGCGACCGGCAGCACGTTGTTGAGCAGCACCCAGGTCTGGTTGAACCCCATCGAGCAGTGCGGCGGCACGTCGGTGGCGCCGGTCTTGGCCTGGTAGCGCGAGACCATGGTCTTGGTGAGGTCGCCAATACCCGGCGCGAGCTTGGCGGGATCGAGCAGCTGCGCCGGCACCGGATCGATGTTGCAGAAATTGTCGATGTCGGGGCCGAAGGTCGCGCGCAGCTTGTCGAGCTGGCTGTAGCCCGCGCCGGCGCCGAACAGCATCTTGAAGCGCAATCCGCTCTCGCGCGCCTGGCGCAGGAACAGGGTGATGTCGGGATTGTAGCCAGCATGCGAGATCACATCGACCTTGGCCCGCTTGAGCTTGGTCACGAGTACCGAGAGGTCGGGCGCGGAAGCCGAATAACCCTCGCGCATCACGACCTGGATGCCGGCCTGCCTGGCATAGGCCTCGTCGGCGGCGGCGACGCCGACGCCATAGGGGCCGTCCTCGTGGATCAGCGCGACTTTGACCTCGCCCGGCTCCATGCCGAGTTTTGTCTTTGCGTGCTCGGCGATGAAGCCGGCAAAGGCCTGGCCGTACTGATCCGAATGGATCTGCGCGCGAAATACGTATTGCAGGTTCTTGTCCTTGAACACGGCGGTCGAGACCGCAGTGGTGATCCAGAGGATCTTCTTCTGCTGCTCGACCTTCGCCGCCATCGGCACCGCATGCGCGCTGGAATAGACGCCGTTGATGATGTCGATCTTTTCCTGGCTGATCAGCCGCTCGGCCTCGTTGATGGCGACGTCGGCCTTGCTCTGGGAGTCCGCGGCGACAGGGACAATTTTGGTCTTGCCGCCGATGCCGCCCTTCTCGTTGACGAGGTCGATGGCGATCTGCGCGCCGACCGAGGAGGCGACCGAGCCGCCGGCGGCGAAGGGGCCGGTGAGGTCGTAGATCAGGCCGATGCGCAATGTCTCGGCTTGCGCCTGGGCCCGTGTCCAATCGAGGCTGAGTGCAGCGGCGGCAGCCGCCGAGCTCTTCAGCAGCTGCCTGCGTGAAGTCGGCATCCTATCCTCCCTCAAAACCGTTTGTTGATCGTGCCAGTTATTTTTTGAGAATTATGGGGAGCGGGCCGGCGGAAAGTCAACATCGCTAAAGTCTGGCTCTGTCCTCCTGGCGCAGAACGCAATTGCGAGATGAGTCATGAAGCAGCGCGCGGTTACTGTTTCAAGCGGCGAGCAAGATAGCGTGCTGTCTTCCCGCCGGCTCCAGCGACCTGATGTGGCGTTCCGGATGCGACGATACGGCCACCCTCGTCGCCGGCGCCGGGGCCGAGATCGATGATCCAGTCGCTGTGAGCGACGACGTCCATGTCATGCTCGACCACGACGACGCTGTTGCCGGCGTCCACGATCCGCTCAAGCTGGGCGATCAGCCGTTCGACGTCCCGCGGATGAAGACCCGTGGTCGGCTCGTCCAGGACATAGAGCGTGTGCCCCCGCTGCGGACGCATGAGCTCGGTCGCCAGCTTGATCCGCTGGGCCTCGCCACCGGACAGTTCGGTGGCGGATTGACCGAGGCGGATATAGCCGAGGCCGACCTCACGGACGACCGATAGCGACCGGTTCAGTGAGGAATCGTCGCGGAAGAAATCGAAGGCCTCGTCGACGCGCATGGACAGCACGTCCGCGATTGATCGGCTGCGGATTTTCACTTCGAGCGTCTTGTCGTTGTAGCGAGCACCCTTGCAGGTCGGGCAGGGCGCATAGACGCTGGGCAGGAACAGAAGCTCGACGCTGACGAATCCCTCGCCCTCGCAGGTGCTGCATCGGCCTTTTGCGACATTGAACGAGAAGCGTCCGGCGTCGTAGCGGCGAGACTTCGCCTGAGGTGTCGCCGCGAACAGTTTTCGTACATGGTCGAACAGGCCGGTGTAGGTCGCAAGGTTGGATCGCGGGGTGCGGCCGATCGCCTTCTGATCCACCACGACGAGGCGATCGACCTCGACGAGGCCGGCGACGATCTTGCCGCCCAATGTCTCGATCGTGGGCGCAAGGCTGCCGTCGTCGGTATCAGCGGCGAGCGTGTGGCCGAGATGGCCGGCCACGGCGTCGACGAGGAATTGGCTGATCAGGCTCGACTTGCCGGAGCCCGACACGCCGGTGACGCTGGCGAGGACGCCCAGCGGGATGTCGACGTCGAGGCCGCGCAGATTGTTGCGGGTCACACCCCTGACCTTCAGATGCCCCTTCGGCTCGCGATGGGTCGTCGGCAACGGCTTTCTTGGATGTGAGAGATAGCGGGCGGTTCGCGATTGCTCGATCTCGCCGAGCCCCGCGGGCGGCCCGCTATAGAGAATGAGTCCGCCGCCTTCGCCGGCGTCGGGCCCGACGTCCACCAGCCAGTCGGCATGTTTTATGACCTCGATCTCGTGTTCGACCACGAAGATCGAATTTCCGGCGTGCTTGAGTCTGTCCAGCGCCCGCAGCAGCGCTTCGGTGTCGGCGGGATGCAGGCCGGCGGAGGGCTCGTCGAGCACGTAGACGACGCCGAACAGGTTCGAGCGGACCTGCGTTGCCAGACGCAAGCGCTGCAGTTCACCCGGTGACAGCGTCGGCGTGCTGCGCTCGCAGGCGAGATAGCCGAGGCCAAGGTCGAGCAGGACGGCGAGGCGCGCCGATAGATCCTCGCAGATGCGCCGGGCAACGACAGTCTTCTCCGACTTGTCCGCCGAGACTCGTGCGAACGGCTGGATCAGATCCTGCAATTGCTTGAGCGGCAGATGCGACATCTCGGCGATGTTGAGCCCTGCGAACTTCACCTTGAGCGCCTCCGGCTTCAGCCGGTTGCCATGGCAGGTCGGGCAGTCGCGGGTGATCATGAATTGCGCGACGCGGCGCTTCATCATCGCGCTCTCGGACTTGGCGTAGGTCTGCATCACATAGCGCTTGGCGCCGGTGAAGGTGCCCTGATAGCTCGGCTCCTCCTTGCGGCGCAGGGCCCGTTTGACTTCGGCCGCGTCGTAGCCGGCATAGACCGGAACGGTCGGCTGCTCGTCCGTGAACAGGATCCAGTCGCGCTCCTTTTTGGGAAGCTCACGCCAGGGCTTGTCGACGTCGTAGCCCAGCGTCGTCAGGATGTCCCGGAGGTTCTGTCCCTGCCAGGCACTCGGCCAGGCCGCGACGGCGCGCTCGCGGATCGTCCTGGTGTCGTCGGGCACCATGGATTTCTCAGTGACGTCGAGCATCCTGCCAATCCCGTGGCAGGTCGGGCAGGCCCCCTCCGGCGTGTTCGGCGAGAACGACTCTGCATAGAGCAGTGGTTGCCCACGCGGATAGTCGCCGGCCCGGGAATAGAGCATCCTGAGCAGGTTCGAGAGGGTTGTCACGCTGCCGACGGACGAGCGCGTCGTCGGCGCGCCGCGCTGCTGCTGGAGCGCAACGGCGGGTGGCAAGCCTTCGATGTCGTCGACTTCGGGGATCTGCATCTGGTGGAAGAGGCGCCGCGCGTAGGGCGACACCGATTCCAGATACCGCCGCTGCGCCTCGGCGTAGATCGTTCCGAAGGCGAGCGAGGACTTTCCGGAGCCGGATACGCCCGTGAACACGACGAGGGCGTTACGTGGGATCGTGACATCGACGTTCTTGAGGTTGTGCTCACGCGCGCCGCGCACCCGAACGAAGCCGTCGTCCCGTGTCGTCCCGTCCGGTCGGGTTGGTCGATCGTCCATCTTGCTGCTCCAGGCCCGCACGCGACCAACGCCACTTGGGCCGGTTGCGATCGGAGATTAACGGCAAGATCGCATGATGGGTCCTCAGATGCCAGCATGCCAATTGTGTTCGGCACAAAGCGAAGGCCCGTCGCGGTACGGCGACGGGCCTTGCCAGCATGATGGGCGTTACGCTGCCCTCCCAGGACCGACGCCGGTGTTACTGCGACAGCTTCACGAAGGCCGGAAACTTCATCTTGCCTTCCGCGATCTTCTCCGGCCACACCACGATCTGCTTGCCGTCCTGCCACTGGAACACCAGTCCGGAAACCGTACTGGGGCCCGACTTGATGCCGTGGGTGAACTCGTCGTCCTTGCCGTAGAACTGGATCTTGCCGATCGTGCCTTCGAAGTCGGTTTTCTCCAGTTCGGTGACCATCTTGTCGGGATCGGTCGAGCCCGCGCGCTTGATCGCGTCGGTGATGATGTAGACCTCGTCATAGGCGGTGTAGCCGGTATAGGCCGGCGGCGAACCGAACTTGGCTTTGAAGGCGGCCGCGAAGGGCTTCGTCTTGGAGGTCACGGCGACATCAGGCGTCGCCACCGCGAGCGAGGGCACGCCGTCTGCGGCGCCATTGGTGTCCTTCCAGAAGGTTGGGCTCAGCGCCTGCGCACTGATGCCGAACATCGGGATCGGCACCTGCTGGTTCTTCCACTGCACCGTCGGCTGTACGCCGACATGCGAGATGCCGGTGACGATCACGTCCGGCTTCTTGCCCTCGATGTTGTTGAAGATCGGGGTGAAGTCGGTGGTGTCGGGCGAGAAGCGCACATGCTCGACGACCTTGAGCCCGGCCTTCGGCAGGCAGGCCTCGTAGCCGACGTCGAGCGGCTTGGTCCAGGCGGCGTCCTCGCTCATGATCGCGACCGTCTTGAACTTGAGCTTGTCGACGAGGAGATCCTTGGCCGCATCGCAGACGAGCTGCGCCTGGGCCGCCGAAGTCAAATAGCCGTGGAAGGTGTACTTGTTCTTCTCGTAGTCGTTGTGGATCGCCTTGGTGATCTCATTCGAGGCGGCGCCGGGGGTGATTAGCGGCATCTTCAGCCGTGCCGCCCAGGGTTCGAGCGCCAGCACGACCTCGCTGATATAGCTCGCGATCACCGCGGAGACCTTGTCCTCGCTCACCGCGCGTTGGAAGGCGCGCACCGAATCCGCCGATGAGCTCTTGTTGTCGTAGGTGACGATCTCCACCTTGCGGCCGAGAATGCCGCCCTTGGCGTTGATCTCGTCGGCAGCGATCTGTGCGCCGCCGGGCGTCGCGGCACCCGCGATCGACTGCACCTCGGCAATGACACCGATCTTGATCGGATCGTTCGACTGCGCATAGGCGGGAGCGGCAAGGCACAGCGCTAGCGCGGAGGTGAGGAGACTGCTGCCGAGAAGTGTCGATGGTCTCATGGTCGTTTCCCTTTCATCGTTTTGTTGTTGGTATGGGGCACTAAAGAAAGTCGGCGCCGGCTTCGCTCGCGAAGCGTCGGGATCGCCCTCCCAGACGATCCTGGCATGCTCCAGCACATAGACGCGGTCGGCATGCGGCAGCGCGAAGGTGACGTTCTGCTCGCCGAGCAGCACCGTGATCGACGTGGTCTGCCGCAGCTTCGTGAGAGCCTTGGACAATTGCTCGAGGATGACGGGGGCGAGACCCAGCGTCGGCTCGTCCAGGATCAGGATCTGCGGCTGCATCATCAGCGCGCGGCCGATCGCCAGCATCTGCTGCTCGCCGCCGGAGAGCGTCTGCGCCATCTGGCTCTGGCGCTCCCTCAGGATCGGGAACAGCTCGAACAACCAGGCGAGCTGGGTAGCGCGCTTGTCGTCGGAGAGATGCTGGCCGCCGAGATCGAGATTTTCCCGCACGCTCATCTCGCCGAACAGCTCACGGGATTCCGGGCATTGCACCAGACCGCTGCGCGCGATCTTTGCCGGACTGGTGCCGCGTAGCCTGTCGCCGCCGCGCACGATCTCGCCGCTATAGGGCAGGAAGCCGGAGATGGTGTTGAACAACGTGGTCTTGCCGGCGCCGTTGAGCCCGACGACGGAGACGAACTCGCCCTCGTGGACATGGATCGAGACGTTCTCCAGCGCCTGCGCCTTGCCGTAGAACACGCTGACATTCTCGACCTGGAGCAGCGGCACCTTGTCCTTGAAGCTGGTCTCGGGCCGCGCATGGGTTTCGATGGCGCCGCCGAGATAGACCCGGCGCACGGTTTCGTTCTTCATGACGTCCTCGGCCTTGCCGGTGACGATCTCCTCGCCGAGATACATCGCAAGGACGCGGTCGACGAGTGCGGCGACGCTCTTGACGTTGTGGTCGACCAGCATCACCGCGCGGCCATCATCGCGGAAGCTGCGGATCAGCTTGGAGAAGACGTCGACCTCGGCGCGGGTCAACCCGGCGAAGGGCTCGTCCACCAGCACGACTTTCGGGTCGCGTGCGATCGCCTTGGCGAGTTCGAGCCTCCGCAGATCGGCGAAGGGCAGCGTCGGCGGACGGCGGTTGATCACGTTGCCGAGGCCGACGCGGTCGGCGATCCATTTGGCGCGCTCGACCAGCGTCTTGTCGGGGAACAGCATGAACAGGCTGTCGGGCAGCAGCGCGACCAGGATGTTCTCCAGCACCGTCTGGCGGTTCAGCGGCCGCGAGTGCTGGAACACCATGCCGAAGCCCTTGCGCGCGATCTTGTGTGCGGGCAGGCCGGCAACGTTCTCGCCCTCGAAGATCACTTCGCCTGATGTCGGGCGCTCGATGCCCATCACGCTCTTCATCGCGGTCGATTTGCCGGATCCGTTCGGCCCGATCAGGCCAAAGATCTCGCCGCCATTGACCTCGAAGCCGAGGTTCTTCACCGCGGTGAGACCGCCGAAGCGTTTGGTGAGGCCGCGGACTTCGAGCACGGGCCGGTTTGAAAGCCGCATATCCATCACGAGCGCGCCTCACGCGAGAGGGCCGCTCCGAGGAAGCCGCCGGGGAAGAACAGCACGACGAGGAGTGCGACGGCCGAGACGATGAAGGTGGCAAGCTCGCCTGTGGGCCTGAGGAATTCGCCGGCCACGATCAGGAAGATCGCGCCCAGTGCAGCGCCGAGCACGGTGCGCCGGCCGCCGAGCACGGCCGAGACGATCACGTTGACGCCGACCGCGACGTCGACGACGGTGCCGACCGAGGCCGTGCCGAAGTAGAACACCAGCAGCGCGCCGGACAATCCCGAGAAGAACGCGCTGACGACGAAGGCTGCGAGCTTGTGCTTGACGATGTTGAAGCCGAGTGCGCCGGCCTGTACCGGATCCTGGCCGCTGGCCTGGAGCACGAGGCCGATCGGCGATTGCGACAGGCCATAGAGAATGGCCGCCGAGACCGTCATGAAGCCGAGCGCAATCCAGTAATTGGCACCGGCATTGATGGTGATGACATCAGGAATGGTGAGGCCGATCTCGCCGCCGGTGAGGTCGGCGAAGACCACGATGAAGTTCTGCAGCATGAGCACGGCAACGAGCGTGGTCAGGCCGAAATAGGGGCCACGAACCCGCAGCGCCGGCAGCGCCAGCACGAGGCCGGCGATGACGGAGGCCAATGCGCCGAGCACGATGCAGGATAGACCGACCAGCCGAACTGGGCATTCAGGATGCCGGCGGTATAGGCACCGACGCCAATCAGGAAGGTCGGGCCGAAATTGACCTCGCCGGCGAAACCGAACAGCAGGTCCCAGGCCATCGCGAACACGCCGAAATAGAAGGCGACGGTGAGAAGCCCCAGCACATAGCCGGAGACGTAGAGCGGCAGCGTTGCCGCGATGACGACGAGCGCAAGCGAGATGAAGAACAGGCGCGAGGTGAAGAAACTGGACATCTCAGCGCCTCCCCAGAAGGCCCTGGGGCCGGATGTACATCACGAACACGAGTAGCAGCAGCGCCGGGATGGTGCGATAGGCTGGCGAGACAAGATAGGCCGTGAGCGTTTCGAGATAGCCGACCACGAAGGCCGCGATCAGCGAGCCGGAGACGCTGCCGAGGCCGCCAAGCACGACGATCGAGAACGCGCTCGCCGTCAGCGGTCCGACGCTGTAGGAGCTGACGCCGAGGAACATGCCGAGCAGCACGCCCGCGATGCCGGCAAGGATCCCGTAGATTCCCCACACCACGATGTAGATGTTGGTGAGCTCGAGGCCGAGCAGCGTGACGCCGCGCGGGTTCATCGAGGCCGCCAGCACCGCCTTGCCCGTGCGGGTGCGGTTCACCAAAAGCCACAGCAGCGCGATGACGAGGCAGCAGACGATCGCGGTGAAGATCTCGTTCTTGGGCGTGCGGACACCGAGGATCTCCACCACGCCCTCGACGATCGGCAACACGGTCTTGGCGTTGTTGGTGAAGAAATAGGCGATCACCTCCTGGATCATGATGCCCCAGAGCAATGTTCCCGTGAGGACGAAGATCTCCTTCTCCTCATTGGGAATGCGCCGTGAGTCCTGGATGGGCTTCACCACCGCGAAATAGGTTGCAAACGCCGTGAGCAGAGCGACACCGACGCCGATCAGCGCACCGGCATAGGTGCCAACATTCAGCACGCTGGCGGCGGCCCATGCCGCGACCGCTGCGGCGACCATGATGGCACCGTGGGAGAGGTTGAGGACGCCGGAGACGCCGAAGATCAGGGTGAAGCCGGTGGCACCGAGAGCATAGAGGGCGCTGATGGCAAAGCCATCGATCAGGATCTGGAAAGCACGCATGAATGATCGACCGGGGCAGACGAGCTGCCTCTGGAGGGAGGTACTGCGGAGCCGCAGGTGAATGTCTTCGAGCTCAGGCTCGAAGCAGTGCGTTCGATCAGCTTGGGGAGGGGTTGAGGAGGACGGCGAATCCGATGTCGGCTCTCGCAACGTCCTTCTGCGCGCCGGTCATCTCGGCGTCGCGCATTTTCGGCAATGCAATAGAGAGTCGTTTGTTCATGTTGTTCTCTCCCTTCGAACAGGCCTCTTGTGAGCCATTAGGTCGCAACTATACCGGCGAGGAGGTTCTCGGCAAGTGAAACTGCGTTCAGGATTGTGGGAGCGGACTAAAGTCTATCGCTGCGCAAATTTCAGGTGGGTTCCAGCGGCGCAAGAACGCATGACCGATTGAAAAGGAAAGGGCGCCGGTCAATTGCCGGTGCCCTTTCCCGTCTTTGCGAATGCCTGCTCAACCGGGCCCGGCGCCCTGCGTGGCCGTGTACACGGCGTAGAGCGACTGGCTCGCGGCCATGAACAGGCGGTTGCGCTTGGGGCCGCCGAAGCAGATGTTGCCGCAGACTTCCGGCAGTCGGATACGGCCGAGCAGCTTGCCTTCCGGCGACCATGCCGTGACGCCGTTGTAGCCGACGGCGCGGCCGGCATTGCTGGAGGCCCAGACGTTGCCGTTGACGTCGCAGCGCAGACCGTCGGGCCCGCACTTCACGCCGTCGATCACGCAGTCGCTGAACTTCTTGACGTTGGAGAGCTTGTTGTCCGTGCCGACGTCGAACACGAAGATCTCGCCCTTGCCGCCGGGGCCGGTGTCGCCCGGTCCCTTGCCGGTCGAGGCGATGTAGAGCTTCTTGTAATCGGGTGAAAAGCACAGGCCGTTCGGATCGGGCACCTGCTCCTCGGTGACGACGAGGTCGATGCGCCCACTGGGGTCGATGCGATAGCAATTGGTCGGCAGCTCGCGCTTGCCCGGTGTGAAGCCGGCTGGCTGTCCGATCCGCGGATTGAGCTTGCCGCCGGCATTGCTCGGGCCACCCGCGACGTCGGGCTCGCCCTCGTAAAGCTGGCCGCCATAGGGCGGATCGGTGAACCAGTAGCTGCCGTCGGGGTGCGCGGCGATGTCGTTCGGCGAGTTCAACCGCTTGCCTTGATAGGAGTCGGCCAGCACCGTGGCGGTGCCGTCGTGCTCGTAGCGCGTCACCCGCCGGGTCAGATGTTCGCAGGAGAGCTGGCGGCCCTGGAAGTCGAACGAATTGCCGTTGGAGTTGTTGGAGGGCGAGCGGAACACGCTGACGCGGCCGTCGTCCTCGGTCCAGCGCATCTGCCGGTTGTTGGGAATGTCGCTCCACAGCAGGTAACGGCCCTGCGCGCTCCAGGCCGGGCCTTCGGCCCACAGCAGACCGGTGTGCAGCCGTTTGATCGCGGTGTTGGGCTGCGCCAGATCGTTGAAGGACGGATCGACCGCGATGATGTCGGGGTCCCAGAAATAAGTGGTCGGTGCGCCGCCCGGACCGAAATCGCGCGGCGGGGTGGTGATCGTCGTCGGCGGGGCGGCGGGTCCGGTCTGGGCCAGCGCGGGGCCCGCCATCGTGGCGGCGGCGCCGAGTGCAAGCCCCCGGACAAGTGTTCGTCGTGAAAGCGCAGCATCCTGGTCACGCTGCTCGTGGTCACGAGCCTGCTGGCGTGTCATCGCGTCCTCCCGATTCTTTTTTCGCTAGCCGGTTGATCCGGCCGAGCGGCGCGAAGGTTAGTCCGGTCTGCGCCCGGTTGCGAGAGGCAGGTTCGCATCCTTTGCGCGATGGCAGGCCAGCAAAGGCTGGAACGCGGCCGCATTGCGGCGAGGCAAGGGCAAAAGCGACAATTCGTCCCGGCCTCGTCGCTCGGAGCTTGCCGTCGGGCCTTGGCAGTTAACCGGAATGGTTTTTAGGGCGTGTCAAGCCTTGACCTCACGCGCGATGATGGCAGAACGTTTCCGGAGCATTAGCCGGAGTCCGCCGTGTTAGCCGTTGTTGCATTGGTCATAGCGCTCGTCATCGCGTTCGCCGCCGGCTATGTCACCCGCGATCTCGTCTCCCGCAAACGACGCGCGGAGGCGCGCCGCTGGCGCGAATATACCGAGCCCGGCTGGCTCCGCGCCGCTGCGCCCGCCAACACCAACGAGGCTGCGAACACCAACGCGGCTGTGCCTCCGGCGACCGGCGAACTCGGCCAGATGCTGGACCGCTGGGAAAACCGGGCGCGCGCCCGCCGCGCGGGATAGCGGCCGTCTTCAGCGACTGAACCCGCGTTCCGTTTTCGATCGCTGCAATCTGTCGCTGCGTCCTAAGCTGACTGAAGCGTGGCGAGAACTATCGCCGCGTGTGCATCTGCACAAGTAACCGCGCGACGTGGCGCGATGAGCTTGCGTGCGCGCAACGAGAAAGTTCGCAGCGATGCGGCGCATCTGTCGCGGGCTTTCCATTTGTCGTGCGCGCGAATGCCGTCCCGCCTTCATATAACAGACACATCATCATGCAACATAACTTATGTTATTTGTTAACTATTCGCTAAATCGGAGCCGAGCGCCCCCATGGGTTCGGGCATTCCGAGAAGCTCGACGCCTCATGACGCAGAAATCTTCCGTCTTCAGCCAGGACGGCAAAAAGGAAAACAACCATGACTGATACCCCGGGCAACGCCGTGACCCTCGGCGACGGAGACGACATCCTGATCACCTCCAGCAACATCGTCGGCGGCGTCGACATGGGCGGCGGCAACGACACCCTGACCAACGCCGGGACCATCACCGCGATGGCCGGTTCGGCCGTCAACATGGGTAACGGCAACGATACGCTCAGCAACAGTGGCAAGATCGTCGGAACCGTGCTGCTTGGCGCCGGCGACGACACCGTCAACATCTACGCCGGATCGACGTCAGGAACGATTGACGGCGGTGACGGCTATGACACGATCCGTGCCTACGCGGCCTCGGGCAGCTCGGCGGTGGGCACCGTCGGGGCCTCGGTGAATGTGGAGAAGCTGGACATCGTCAGCGGCAGCTGGATGCTCGGTTATGGCTTCGACGGTGCGAATATCGAAGTCGAGAGCGGTGCGACGATCACCAGCGGCTCGGCGGCGACCGCGATGGGGTTGACCGGAGGTCAAACCCTGACGGTCGATCAGGGTGGCACGGTCGTCGGCACCAAGTTCGCGATCGGCATCAGCGGGGGTGATACAGACGCCATCGTCGTCAACAGCGGCACGATCAAGGTCACCTCGACGCCGGGGACCAAGGCCGACGCGATCACGATGAACGGCGGCACTGCGACGATCCACAATACCTCGACCGGCACCATCGACGGCGCCCGCCACGCCATCACCGGCCCGCTCGGCGTCCACGTCATCAACGACGCCGGCGGCGTCATCGTCGGCCGCAACGGCTCGGCGGTGAACATGGACAACAGTCCGATCGTCGCCTACACAGCCTATGTCGACAATTACGGGACGATGCTGGGCGATTCCGCCAACATCAGTGACAGCGACGGCGACGCAGTCGATGTCGACGGCTTCGCCGTGATCAACAATTACGGCAACATCCGCGGCGAAGGCGCCAACGGCTACCACAAGGGCGAGGCCAATGTCTCGGAAGGCATCGCGATCGGCGGCGGCACCATCAACAACTATGCCGGCGGCAACATCTACGGCTACGGCCGGGCGATCGAGGTCGACAATTCCTCGAACGCTGCGGCCTTCTCGTCCACGATCATCAACAATGCCGGGATCATCGAGGGCGGCGGGCACGGTCCGACCGGCGTGTCTGACGCCGACGTCGCGCTGTTCGCCGCCCGGCTCAAGGGCGGTGAGGCGATCAACATCATCGGCAACTATGCCGACACCATCACCAACAGCGGCGGCATTCTCGGCGGCGTCAAGACCGACGGCGGCGACGACACTATGACGAACGGCGGGCTGGTGGTGGCGACCGGCGGCTCGGCGGTCGATCTGGGCGACGGCAACGACAGCTTTACCAACAGCGGCATCGTCTCCGGCGACGTGGTGTTGGGCGCCGGCGACGACACCATCAACCTGATCGCGGGCTCGACCGTCTGGGGCACCATCGATGGCGGTGACGGCAACGACACCATCAACCTGTCCGGCACCGGTCAGGGAACGCTGGGCAAGGGCACCGGTATCGAGAAGGTCGATGTGCAGAGCGGCGCCTGGGCCATCAACAGCGATGCCAGCTATACCAATGTCACCATTGAGAGCGGCGCTGGTCTCGTGGTGCGCGGCGCGGTCACGACTGTGACGGTTGAGCTGGGTGCCGAACTCTCCGTTTACGGCAGCGCGACCGGCGCGACCGTGCTTGGCGAACAGGCGATCCAGACCGGTGGCGTTGCCACCGATACAACCATCGGTGCGGGCGGCGAGCAGCGTGTCATCAATGGCGCGTCCGCGAACGGCACCACCATCGAGGGCGGAACCCAGGATGTCTACGGCACCGCCGTTGACACCACCATCGACGCGGCCGGGCTCCAGAATGTGCACGGCAGCGCGACCGACACCACCATCAATGGCGGCGGCGAGCAGAACGTCTATCAGGCCGCCACCGCGACCGGCACGACGGTGAACGCCGGCGGCATCCAGATCGACTGGGGCAGCGCGGTCGCCACCACGATCGACGGCGGCAGCCAGTATGTCTACGGCACCGCGGCCGATACGGTGATCCTCTCCGGCACGCAGTATGTCGAGGTCGGTGGTGCCGCCTACGGCACGATGATCGGCAGCGGCGGCACCGCGCATGCCTTCGGCGGAGCTTCGG
Organism: Bradyrhizobium sp. A5; assembly: GCF_042076515.1. NCBI lineage: Bacteria > Pseudomonadati > Pseudomonadota > Alphaproteobacteria > Hyphomicrobiales > Nitrobacteraceae > Bradyrhizobium > Bradyrhizobium sp. A5. The sequence continues at coordinate 1,917,175 of NZ_CP148990.1, forward strand.
TTCACAACGTGACGTTCGCAGGCGCCGACGCCACGCTGGTGCTGGATCGCGCCTCCGACTTCAGCGGCTTCATCTCCGGCTGGCAGGACGGCGATCACCTGGATCTTTCCGATATCCAGTTTGGCCAGGGTACGACGCTGGCTTACGCCGCCAATGCTGGCCACAGCGGCGGCAAGCTGACGGTCTCGGATGGTGCGCACACCGTGTCGCTCTCGCTGCTCGGCCAGTACACGGCAGCGGACTTCGCGCTGGCGTCCGACGGCCACGGCGGCACTGTGATCAGCGATCCCGGCATGCAGGTTCAGAACCAGCTCGCACCCGCGCACGTCTGACGAGCTGGCGGCGCCCCGCTGAGATTCCGCGGGGCGCATAAGTCAGGGGCTTCCCGGCCAGGCCGGGCAGCCTCGACCCGCAACCGGGTCAGTTCCCCTGACCATCTTTTGGCGTTGCAGTTGCTCCTGTTTCTCGTCTAGAAACGGTGCATCGAGCCTCCCGGCAACCAACCGTCAACGGTTTTGACCGAGGATTTGAGGGCTCAAAAGGGTCTGGCAATGCTGATTCGCGGCCAAATCGATGGGATTTCGGGGGAGGTGGCTCTGGCCGCCGCCACGATCCCGGCCGTGCGGCTGTCCACCCTCCTGATTGGCGGGCTTCTTCTTAGCTGCCCCTGAGGGCCGGCTGGGCGCGACGCGCCTGGGCGCTCAGGGGTTGGTCGAGATCACCGGACACCTCAAGCGCCCAGACCAATGAACGGCGCGAAAGCTCAAAAGGAAATTTGACAATGGCCACCGTGAACAAGTCCGAGAAGGACCGCGTCATCATTTTCGACACCACGCTGCGCGACGGCGAGCAGTGCCCCGGCGCCACCATGACCTTCGAGGAGAAGCTCGAGGTCGCCGAGATGCTGGATGATATGGGCGTCGACGTCATCGAAGCCGGCTTCCCGATCACCTCCGAGGGCGACTTCCAGGCGGTCAGCGAGATCGCCCGCCGCTCCAAGAACGCCGTCATCGCCGGCCTGTCGCGCGCGCACCCGGCCGATATCGACCGCTGCGCCGAAGCGGTGAAATTTGCCAAGCGCGGCCGCGTCCACACCGTGATCGCGACCTCGCCGCTGCACATGCGGGTGAAACTGAACAAGACCCCGGAGCAGGTGCTCGAGACCTCGATTGCGATGGTCGCGCGCGCCCGCAACCAGATCGACGATGTCGAATGGTCGGCCGAGGACGGCACCCGCAGCGAGATGGATTATCTGTGCCGCATCGTCGAAGCCGTCATCAAGGCCGGTGCCACCACGGTGAACATTCCGGACACCGTCGGCTACACCACGCCCGACGAATATACCCACTTCATGAAGACGCTGATCGAGCGCGTGCCGAACTCGGACAAGGCGGTGTTCTCCGTGCACTGCCATAACGACCTCGGCATGGCCGTGGCGAACTCGCTGGCCGGCATCATCGGCGGCGCGCGCCAGGTCGAGTGCACCATCAACGGCATCGGCGAGCGCGCCGGCAATGCCGCGCTGGAAGAGATCGTGATGGCGATCAACGTGCGCAACGACAAATTCCCGTACTGGAACAAGATCGACACCACCCAGCTCACCCGCGCCTCCAAGGTCGTGTCCGCGGCGACCTCGTTCCCGGTGCAGTACAACAAGGCCATCGTCGGCCGGAACGCCTTCGCGCATGAGAGTGGCATCCACCAGGACGGCGTGCTGAAGGACGCCTCCACCTACGAGATCATGCGGCCCGAAATGGTCGGCCTGAAGCAGTCCTCGCTGGTGCTGGGCAAGCACTCCGGCCGCCACGCCTTCGTGCACAAGCTGGAAGAGATGGGCTACAAGCTCGGCCCGAACCAGCTGGAAGACGCCTTCACGCGGATGAAGGCGCTCGCCGACCGCAAGAAGGACATCTACGACGAGGACATCGAGGCGCTGGTCGACGAGGAGTTGGCTGCGTCGCACGACCGCATCAAGCTGACCTCGCTGACCGTGATCGCCGGCACCCATGGCCCGCAGCGCGCGACCATGAAGCTTGACGTCGACGGCCAGATCAAGATCGAGGAGGCCGAGGGCAATGGTCCGGTCGACGCGGTGTTCAACTGCATCAAGCGCCTGGTGCCGCACGAGGCCAAGCTCGAGCTGTACCAGGTCCACGCCGTGACCGAAGGCACCGACGCGCAGGCCGAAGTCTCGGTGCGGTTGTCGCATGAAGGACGCGCAATGACCGCGCGCGCGGCGGATCCGGATACGCTGGTGGCCTCGGCCAAGGCCTATCTCGGCGCGCTCAACAAGATCGTCATGAAGCGCCAGCGCGATACGGTGACGACGGCGGCGGCGAGCTGAGACTTCGCTTCTTCAGTTTATCGGCAGACGCGGCGCCCCTGGCGCCGCGTTTTCGTTTGGGGCCCGATGTGTGGGAGGAAGCCGATCGCAACAGGCATGTTATTATCATGTCATGTTGTCATATCATCAATCGATCATCAATGATGGCTGTCGGCAGAACGTCTACGTCGACGGGACGGCGACCGGCACGATGATCAATGCCGGCGGCTATCAGATTGACTGGGGCACTGCAACCGGCACCATGATCAACGGTGGCACTCAATATGTGTACGGCACAGCTACGGACACGACCATCGCGGCCGGTCTCAGCACGTGCAGTCCGGAGGCGTGGCCATCAACACCACGATCGGAACCGGGCAGGCCGCCTATGTCCATGGCGGCGGTCGATGGACAGCGTGACCTTTGCCGGTCCCTACGCCATTCTCGGACTCGATCAATCGTCTGGGCTGATCGGGTCGATTTCCGGCTGGCAGGACAATGACTACATCGATCTCGGCGACATCCTGTTCGACGAGGGCTCCACGTCGTTGGCCTTTGTACGGAACGAGGACAATGACGGCGGTGCGTTGGTCGTGTCCGACGGCTCGCATACGGCCACGCTGAACCTGCTCGGCCAGTACAGCGCGGCCGATTTCGCCCTGTCTTCGGACGGGCATGGCGGCACCCTGATCTCGAATCCGGCGGCCGTGCCAGAGGCCGAGCTTGCCCCGGCGCTGCATGGCTAAGGCTGCGCGACCTGTGAAATATGGTATGTTACAATAAATACGTTATTGCCCTGTCATGTTAGCATTTCATTAACCGGCAGCGTCGCGCGCAATGTCACGCTGCTGGAGAATTTGAAATGCCCCTTTCCGCTGGTTCGATCGCCTTCACCGGATTCAACGGCGACGGCAACGACAATTTGTCCTTTGTCGCCCTGACCGACATCCCGCAGGGCACGGTGATCAACTTCACCGACAGCAACTGGAACGGCTCCGCCTTCGCGACCGGCAGCAATGCCGAAAGCACGATCGCCTGGACCGCAACCAGCGCGATCGCCGCCGGCACCGTTATCGACATCAACAACATCGGCAAGGGCACGTTCGGCACCAGCGCCGGCTCGGCGACCTTCACCAACGCCAACAACACCGGCCTGTCCAACGACAGCGAGGTCGTCTACGCCTATGTCGGCTCCTCGACCGCGCCGACCTTCCTGGCCGCGATCTCCAACGTGGGCTATGCGACCGGCGACGGCACGCTGACCGGCACCGGCCTCACCGCCGGCCAGACCGCCGTGAGCTTCACCGGCGGCCTCGACGTCGTCGGCTATAACGGCCCGCGTTCCGGCTTTGCCAGCTTCGCCGACTACCTCGCCGCGATCGGCAATACCGCCAATTGGGCCACCCAGAACGGCAGCGGCGACCAGAGCACCGACGGCACCACGCCCGACGCGCCGTTCCCGACCACCGCCTTCACCGTAGCGGCTGCCGCCACGCAGACGATCTCGTTCTCACCGGTGAGCGTGCTGGTCACCGAGGGGGACAGCGGCACCAAGACCATGACGTTCACGGTCGTGCGCACCGGCGGCACCACCGGCGTGCTCAGCTTCTCCGGCAGCTTCGCCGCCGGCTCCGCCGACGCCGCCGATTTCGGCGGCACGCTGCCGGGCTCGAGCTTCAGCGGCAGCTTCGCCGACGGCGCGTCCTCGGCGACCGTCACCATCACGATCTCCGGTGACGCCACCGCGGAGCCCGACGAGAGCTTCACGCTGACGCTGACCGGCGCCAGCAATCCCGGCGCCACCGTCACGATCGGCACCGCGACGGCGACCGGCACCATCGCCAATGACGACGGCACTCTTGTCTCCGGCAATTCGTCGAACCCGATCACGCTCGCCAACAACGATCATCTGACCGTCCTTGCGGGCGGGGCGCTATCGGGCTCGACCCCGGTCACCTGGATCGGCGGCAGCACTTTGCCCGGTTCCCTGATCGACAATTCCGGCACCATCACCGGCACCAGCCGCGCGATCGCCACAAGCGGCTCGAGCAGCGGCAGCTTCACCATCAACAACAAGACCGGCGCGACCATCACCGCGACCAAGGACGCGGTGAAGATCTCGAACCTCGTCCCGGGCACCAGCGGCGCTTTCACCGTCAACAACGAGGGCACGATCTCCTCGACCGGAACCGGCAGCAGTGCCGGCCAGGCGCTCGATCTGGACGACGTCAATTCGAGCGGCGTGCACACCATCATCAACAACGCGGCCACCGGCGTGATCTCTGCGGCCGATGCCGACGCGATCCGGCCCGGCGCCAATGCCACCGTCAACAATTACGGCGAGATCGTCAGCCACAATGCCTCGGCGGCTTCGAGCGGCAACGACGCGATCGACTTCCAGTCGGTCAACACCGGCGGCGTGGTCAACAACTTCGCCGGCGGCGTCATCGAAGGCGCGCGCCACGGCATCACGGGCGACCAGCCGATCATCGTCAACAATGGCGGCACGATCATCGGTAAATCCGGCTCCGGCATCAACATGGACAGCGCCGCCGACACGACGACGACCGTCACCAACCGCGGCACCATCACCGGCACTTCGGTCGGCGGCGCCGATGCCGACGGCGTCGATGTCGACGGCCTGGTCTCGATCGACAATTTCGGCACGATCAAGGCTGTCGGCCTCACCAGCGCTGCCAACGGCCTCAACGAGGCGCTCGCGATCGGCGGCGGCTTCGTCCATAACGAACTGGGCGGCCTGATCATCAGCGATCAGCGCGCCGTCACGGTCGACGACAGCAACGACGGCAGTGCCTTCGCCGCCATGATCATCGTCAATGACGGCACGATCCGCGGCAATAATGGCGAGGCGATCTCGATCGTCGGCACGTTTGGCGACACCATGACCAACACAGGCGGGATTTTCGGCAGCGTCGCCACGGACGGCGGCAACGATACGCTCGCCAACAGCGGCTCCATCACCGGCGACGTGCTTTTGGGCGCCGGCGAGGACGCTATCACTCTCGTCACCGGCTCGATCGTCACCGGCACCATCGATGGCGGTGACGGCGTGGACGCTCTCGTGCTGTCGGGCAATGGCACCGGCACGCTGCTCGGCACGGTCGTCCATGTCGAGAAGCTCGACGTCCAGAGCGGCATCTGGCGGATCGAGGATGCCGCTGGCTATTCCGAGATCAAGGTCGAGAGCGGCGCGGGTGTCGTTCTCGAAGGCTCGGCCGACGGAATGGTCGTGGCGGCGGGCGCGGCGCAATCGGTCTATGGCTCGGCCTCGAACTCAGTGATATCGGGCACGCAATACATCCAGACCGGCGGCTCAGCCGACGGCACGACGATCAAGACCGGTGGTGAGCAGGACATCTATGGCGGCGGTATCGCCTCCAATACCGCCGTGGACGGCGGCACCCAGGCGGTGTTCGGTGTGGCGATCGGGACCACGATCGCGAATGGCGGACTCCAGCACATCCACAACAACGCCTTCTCGACCACGGTCAATGCCGGTGGCGAGCAGAACGTCTATGTCGACGGCAGCGCGACCGGAACCAGCATCAACGCCGGCGGCCTCCAGATCGATTGGGGTTTCACGATCACCACGACGATCGACGGCGGCAATCAGCACGTGTTCGGCTCGGCGAGCCTGACGACGATCAATTCGGGCGTGCAAACCGTCGAAGCCGGCGGCACGGCCAGCGACACGACGATCCATGGCGGCGGGCAGGACGTCTATTCGGGCGCGACCGCGATCAACACCACCATGGATGGCGGCAGCCAGAATGTCTACGGCACCGTGGTACAGACCACGATCGCCAACGGCGCCGTCCAGTACCTGCACGGCAGCGCCTCGGTGACGACGGTCAACGCCGGCAGCCAGCAGAACGTCTACGCCGACGGCTTTGCCACCGGCACCACGATCAATGCCGGCGGCTTCCAGCTCGACTGGGGTTCGGCCAGCGCCACCATCGTCAACGGCGGCGCGCAATATGTGTACGGCAGCGCCGCCGGCACGACGGTCCTGGCCGGCGCGCAGCACGTGCAGTCCGGCGGCAGCGCGGACGACACCACCATCGGTGCGGGCGCGCTCGCCTATGTCCACGGCGGCGGCACGATCGACGATGTGATCTTCGCCGGAGCCAACGCCGCCCTGGTGCTCGACCAGGCTTCAAGCTTCACCGGAACGATCTCCGGCTGGCAGGACCATGACAGCATCGATCTCGGCGACATCCTGTTCAGCGACGGCGTGACCTCGCTCGCCTATGCCCAGAACGGCGACAACAGCGGCGGCACGCTGACCGTGTCGGACGGCACCCACACCGCGTCGCTGAGCCTGCTCGGCCAGTACAGCGCCGCCGATTTCGCGCTGTCCTCGGACGGCCATGGCGGCACGCTGATCACCGATCCGGCGGTCGCGCAGCAGGCCCAGCTCGCCCCGGCGCTGCACGGCTGAGGTTGCGAACGACGACAATGCGATGGCGGGTGTCCACCTGCCGTCGCCCCTGCTGGCGTTCGCGGGAATTTCCCCTCCTGATACCGCATTTTTGCAACGAGACCCCTGCTAAGGGGCAATGGCACCTGTGCCTCCTTCCCGATAAAGCTGCCTGCCAAGAATTTAAGGCTTGGGGCCGGCGGTCCGCGCCCCACAAAAACGTACTGGAGGAAGCATGCGGAAACTCATTTTGGCTGCGGCATCGGTTGCGGCTCTGGCATTGACCGGGCCGGCATCGGCCCAGGCGCCGATCATCATCAAGTTCAGCCATGTGGTGGCCACCGACACGCCGAAGGGCAAGGCGTCGGAAAAATTCAAGGAACTCGCCGAGAAGTACACCGGCGGCAAGGTCAAGATCGAGGTCTATCCGAACTCGTCGCTCTACAAGGACAAGGAAGAGCTCGAGGCGCTTCAGCTCGGCAGCGTGCAGATGCTGGCGCCGTCCAACTCCAAGTTTGGCCCGCTCGGCATCCGCGAATTCGAGGTGTTCGATCTGCCTTATATCCTTCCCGACCTGAAGACGCTGCGGAAGGTGACGGAAGGCCCGCTCGGCCTCCGGCTGCTCAAGCTGCTGGACTCCAAGGGCATCACCGGCCTTGCCTATTGGGACAACGGCTTCAAGCAGATGAGCGCCAACAAGAAGCTGGTCGCGCCCGCCGACTACCAGGGAGTCAAGTTCCGCATCCAGTCCTCGCGCGTGCTCCAGGCCCAGTTCAAGGCGCTCGGCTCGCTGCCGCAGGTGATGGCGTTCGGCGAAGTCTACCAAGCGCTGCAGACCGGCGTCGTCGACGGCCAGGAGAACACCTGGTCGAACATCTACACCCAGAAGATGCACGAGGTGCAGAAGTACATCTCCGAGACCAACCACGGCTACATCGGCTACGTCGTGATCGTGAACAAGAAGTTCTGGGACGATCTGCCGGCCGACATCCGCGACCAGCTGTCGAAGGCGATGAAGGAAGCGACCGACTTCAACAACACGCAGTCGCAGAAGGAAAACGACGACGCGCTCGCCGAGATCAGGAAGAGCGGCAAGAGCGAGATCATCAAGCTCACGCCGGAGCAGGACCAGGCGATGCGCAAGGCGATGGAGCCGGTCTACAAGGACGCCGCAGGACGCGTCGGCCAGCCGCTGATCGACGAGTTCCAGAAGGAAGCCAAGAGCACGACCAACTGAGAGCACGACGAGCTGAGCGCGCGACCGGCTGATCTCAACGAACGCTGAATGAAGGGCTTCCGTGCCGGGCGCGGAAGCCCTTTTTGTCGCGAGTGATTTCCGATTGCGACTGGAGGTAAAATCAGGGGTTACATCTTGGTAAGGATGCCCTCTCTGTCCAAGTTGTAAGTTGCGCGTCAGCCGTGCGGCGCCCATCTTCGGCGCATCCTTCCAGAGGAGAGCTCGCATGAGGAAGTTCACCATCGCCGCCATCGCCGTGCTCAGCATCGCCGGCTCGGGCGCGGTCTATGCTCAGTACCATCGCCCGTGGATGCACGAGCACATGCGCCACATGCGCATGAACCCGGAAGATCGCGCCGCCTTCGTCGACGCGCGGATCGCCGCCGTCCACGCCGGCCTCAAGCTCAATGCCGACCAGGAGAAGCTGTGGCCGCCGGTCGAGGCTGCCGTGCGCGACTTCGCCAAGCTGCGCATCGACCGCGCCAACGCACGGATGAATGCCGGCACCGGTGATGCCGGCAAGGATGCCGACAAGCCGGAGGATCCGGTCGCCCGCCTGCGCCAGCGCGCCGAGGACATGGGCGCCACCTCCACGGCCCTGAAGAAGATCGCCGATGCCGCCGATCCCCTCTACAAGACGCTGGATGACGGCCAGAAGCGGCGCCTCGCCGCGCTGACCCGCCACCGCGGCCCGTTCGGCGGCGGTGAGGACGGCCCGCCTCGCCACTTCATGGAACGGGGCATGGATCGCATGATGGACCGCTTCCATGGCGATCGCTTCGACCGGGACGCCGGTCCGGACCGGGACCGTGAGGGCCGGCTCTGAGCCCTCGGGGATTTTGCGGGGGATCAACCGTTGAATTAACCTTGGCGAAGCCGCTGGAATCCAGCGGCTTTTCGCTTTCTGGGGACTTTGGAAAAACCTTTACCGCATCGCTTGCCATCCCCGGATCGCTTTGCTAAACGACCGACCTCGCAAGGCTTTGACCGCCTTTCGGGCGCATAGCTCAGTTGGTAGAGCAGCTGACTCTTAATCAGCGGGTCCCAGGTTCGAGCCCTGGTGCGCCCACCATACAAATCAGGCCCCCAACGGTCCTGGCGAACGGCGAAATCCAGGCCGTTTGCAGCATTGCTCCTGTCTCGCGCGTTAGCACGGCCGCTTCGGCAAGCTGAATGTTACAGCCGAGACAGTGCGCATCGAGGATAGCCTCGACGTCCTTCAACGAGTGATCTGACTGCTATCCGCGGGATGCTGGTGCCGGCATTGGCTATTCCGTCATGATAGACGGCAGCCCTGACGTTCGACGCACCGATGCGTGCGTCTTTGCCAGGGTTCGCACTATGACGCCGCAACGGACTTCAAAAGACTTCGACGCCCGAATCTCTGATGACCTTGCCCCAGCGACCGTAGTCGGCCTTGATGGTGTCGGTGAAGCCCTCGGGCGTTGAGGTGGTCACAAGCAGCCCCTGAGCCTCCAAGCGAGCACGAACATCGGGCTCGGCTCCGATGCGGACGATCTCGGCATTCAAGCGCTGGATGATGTCAGCAGGCGTGCCTGCGGGCGCGACTAGGCCGAACCAGGAATCGACGACGAAGTCCGACACGCCGGCTTCGGCAGCGGTGGGGATGTCGGGAAGCTGCGGCGACCGCTCGCGGCTGGTGACGAGGAGGCCTTTCACCTTGCCGTCGCGGATCTGCGGCGCGAGCACGGTGAGGGTGTCGAACGACAGATTGACGACGTTGCCCAACAGGGCATTCACCGCCGGGGCGCTGCCCTTGAATGGCACGTGCAGCAGCTTCGCTCCGGTTTGGTTTTGGAAGAGTTCGCCGCTCAGATGGCACAGCGTCCCGGGACCGCAGGACGAATAGGTCAGCTTGCCGGGATCCTTGTTCGCCGCGGCGACGAGTTCCTTGGCGGTCGAGACCGGCGTGTCCGGGCTGGCTGCCAGCACGTAGGGGACCGTCGCCAGGTTCGATACCGGCGCGAAGCTCTTGAATGGATCGTACCTGATCTCCTTATTGATGTGCGGCAGGATGGTGAGCTGGCCGGCGGGAGCCAGCGACAACGTATAGCCATCGGGATCCGCGCCGGCGACGGCTTCGGCGGCAATTGCGGTGCCTGCGCCGGCTTTGTTCTCGATCACGACGGCCTGCTTGAGCGCTTCGCTCAGCTTGTCGGCGTAAACGCGAGCAACGGTGTCCGCGGCGCCGCCAGGAGGAAACGGCACGACCAGCTTGATCGTCCGGCTTGGCCAGGCACCGGCACTCGCGCCGCTCGCGCTCATCAGCAGCGATACGGTCAAAACGGACGCGGCGAAGAAACGAAGAGATCGGACGAAGCGCACGGCAGGAATCCTCAAGTGATGTTCGGCAAGTCGGCCGCACGTTCCCCTTTGCCGGAACGTCGCTGGCAAAACCTCGCCACGGAGAGCACTCCATAAATGCTATTCGGCCGAACTCGCGGCAATGGAACCGCGTTGCAAATGCGCGCGGGTCGATAGATGATTGCTTCTGTCCGATCCCCGGTCGCGAGAAGAAACCTCCAAGGGCCGAGCGAACTCCCGGAGTCCCGGGCTTCGTGTCAGCAAGCGCACCGATCTCTTACGGAGAGAACCGATTCCCCAACTCATATTCGGCCTGATCTATCTGCTGATCGTGACCCGCTTCCTATGGCCGATGGATTTGCCGCTCTGGGCCAAGATCGTGGCGGCCGCGCTCGCACTGGTCGCATTGCAGTTTCACCGGTGGAGCAAGCTCTCGTCGGGTTCGGTGTTTTCCCCCGAGTTTCCACGACCGGTGGTTGCCCTCTTCAATTGGGCGTTCGGCGCAATCGTTCTGCTGGTGTTGCTGCAACTGGCGCTCGATGTGGGACTTCTGCTCGGAATCCCCTTCAATGGGGGCGTCGTGAGCGCGCCCGACGACGTCCGCTACGGACTGGCTGGGCTAGCCGCCGTCGCGGCCGCGATCGGCGTTCATCAGGCCATGCGGATTCCGCCGCTGAAAGACATCGAAATCGGGATCGCCGGACTTCCGCGACAATTCGACGGTTACACCATTTTGCAACTGACCGATCTTCACATCAGCCGGTTGTTTCCCGCTTCGTGGGCACGCACCGTCGTCGAGCGATCGAACAAGCTCGGCGTTGACCTGATCGCGATCACGGGAGATCTGATCGACGGCACGCCCGATGCGCGACGCACCGACATCGAGCCGTTGCGGGATTTGCAGGCGACCGATGGCGTGTACGTGATTTCGGGAAATCACGAATACATCTTTGGCTACGACGGGTGGATGGCGCACTTCGCCGCGTTGGGTCTGCTATCGCTCGAAAACAGGCATATTGTCATCGAGCGGAACGGTGGCAAGCTGGTCATCGCGGGCATCACCGACCGGGCGTCGCGCCGCGGGGGGCATCCCGTGCGCGACCTTGACGCGGTCCTGCAAGGCATCCCCAAGGACGGCCCTGTCATCCTGCTTGACCACCAGCCGAGCGACGCGCGGCATGCCGCCGAACTCGGCGTAGCTCTGCAACTGTCGGGACATACGCACGGAGGGCTGATCTGGGGGATCGATCGATTGGCCGCACGCGCAAACGCCGGCTTCGTCTCGGGTCGTTACGATGTCGGCGGGATGACGCTCTACGTGAACAATGGCACCGCGCTGTGGCCAGGCTTCGCGATGCGGCTCGGGCGTCCATCCGAGTTGACGCGGATCACGTTGCGCCACATAGCTGGCAGCTGACCGTCGAGAGCGATCAGGGGATGTGACCAGACGTGATTGAACAGGAATACGACACGATCATCATCGGCGGAGGTTCCGCCGGAGCGACGCTGGCCGCGCGCCTCAGCGAAGACCCCGCTCACCGTGTGCTGCTGCTGGAGGCGGGGCAGGATCTGCGAACCGCGACCACGCCGGAGCACATTCGGATTCCGAACCCGATGCGCGCCATCGGCGATGACGACTTCCGCTGGCCGAAGCTGTTGGCGCGACGCACCGAGCGGCAGCAGCCGCTGCTGCTCTGGCGTGGCCGCGCCATGGGCGGCAGTTCGACGATCAATGGCCAGATCGCGATCCGCGCCGTTCCCGACGACATCGACCGCTGGGCGGCCGCGGGCTGCACCGGCTGGGCATGGGACGAGATGCTGCCCTATTTCTGCAAGCTCGAAACCGACAAGAATTTCCCGGACGCACCCTATCACGGCGATCGCGGTCCGATCCCGGTGTATCGGGCTCCGATTCCGGATTGGGGCAATGTCGACCGGGCGTTGCGCGCGTCGGCACTCAGCCTCGGTTATGGCTGGTGCGAAGATCACAACGCGCCAGATGGCACCGGCGTCTCGCCTTACGCCATCAACAGCGAGGGCGGGCTGCGGATCTCCACCAATGACGGCTACCTGGAGCCGGCGCGCGGTCGGGCCAACCTCGACATCGTCGGTCATGCCCTGGTCGACACCATCACCTTCGAAGGCAACCGGCTGCACGCCAGTGGCGTCCTGGTCCGCGTGAACGGCCAATCCTATACGCCCCGCGCGACGCGTGAGGTTATCCTCTGCGCCGGCGCCATCCATTCGCCGGCCATCCTGCAACGCTCCGGCATCGGGCCCGTCGCCCTGCTGGGGATGCTCGGCATCCCGATCCGCGCGGATTTGCCGGTGGGCGAGAACCTGCTCGACCACCCCATCGTCAACGCATTGCTGCATTTGCGCGACGGCAGCCAGGTCAATACGCTGATGCACCGGCACACCAATTGCTGCCTGCGCTACTCGTCCGGCCTCGCAGGCACCGGCGAAAACGACATGATCATGATCGCCGGAAATCTTGCCCGCTCGCAGCAATCGATGGCGGAGGTAACGCTCGGGCGCATCGCCGTCTCTGTCTATCAGGCCTTCAGCCAGGGCCACGTCCGCATCGTGACGACCGACCCCACAATCGATCCGATCGTCGAAGAGCGCATGCTGTCCGACTCTCGCGATCTGGTGCGCCTGCGCGACGGCGTTCGCCGCCTGCGTGATATCTGCCTGCAGCCTGCGGTGACCGATATCGCTCACCGCGTCGACTATGGCGCCAGTGGGCGCTCCACGGACGAGGCGGTTGGCGACGCAGAGCTGGACGACTGGCTGTTCGCCGAGTGTAGTGACGCCCAACACGCGAGCGGCACCTGCCGCATGGGTGCGCCGGACGATGCGCGTTCGGTCGTCGATCACGAGTGCCGGGTGATCGGATGCACGGGATTACGCGTGATCGATGCTTCGATCATGCCGGAGGTCCCGCGCGCCAACACTCATTTGACGACGGTCGCCATCGCCGAGCGCATGGCGGGTCGGCTGAAGAGCACGAGGTGAGGGCGCCGCAACGCCAGCCGCTCAATGCTGGTCGGCTTTCCAGTCGCGCTTGATCTTCTTGGCCAGCGACCATTTGTGGACTTCCGTTGGACCATCGTAGATGCGGAAGGCGCGGATCTCGCGGAAAGCCTGCTCGACGATGGTTTCGGTCGAAACGCCGGTCCCTCCCATCACCTGGACGCAACGATCGGCGACGCGCATCAACGCTTCCGACACGGCGACCTTGGCCATGGAGCTCTCGGTCGTCCCGAGCGAGCCGGTGTCGAGCACGCCGGCGCACCAGTCGATCATCAGCTCCGACTGCTTGAGATCGATCAGGTTCTCCGCCAGCATGAAGCCGACGCCTTCGTGGTCGACCAGCGGTTTTCCGAACGCGTGACGGCGGCAGGCGTAGTCGGTGGCGATCTCGTTGGCGCGGATTGCCAGGCCCAGCCAGCGCATGCAATGCGACAAACGCGCAGGACTGAGGCGGATCTGCGCATATTTGAAACCTTCGCCGGATGCGCCGAGCATCTGGTCGGCGGATACGCGAAGATTCTCTATTTCGATCTCGGCATGCCCGCCGGGCATCGAGCTATCGATCGTATCCAGCACGCGCAGCGTGCGGATCGCGGCATCAGGCAGATCGACCAGGAACATGCAGGCGCCATCGGCCGACTTCGCCATGACGATGCCGACCCGGGCGCCTTCGGCTCCGGTGATGAACTTCTTCCGCCCGTTGATGACCCAGTGATTGCCGTCGAGCCTGCACGTGGTCTGCATCATCGACGGGTCAGATCCCGCGCCGCCCTCATCCGCCGGCTCGGTCATGAAGAACGCCGAACGCGCCTTGCCCGACACCAGGGGCTCCAGGAATCGCGCCTTCTGCTCGGCGCTTCCGACCTTGCCGAGCAGGTACATGTTGCCCTCGTCGGGCGCCATGGTGTTGCACGCCAGCGGTCCGAGCGGCGACAGGCCGGATTTGATCAAGGCCGTCGCCGTCTCGCGTTGCGTCAGATGAGATCCATCCGGCCGAATGTGCGGCGTCAGAACACCGGCCTTGCGCGCCTTGGCGCGCAATTCCTGCACGAGTTCGTCGCTCGGACCGTGCGGACCCGTCCGCGGATCCTTCTCGTAGGGGATCACCTCGGCGCGGATGAAGGCCTCGATCTTCGCGGCAATGGTCTCGGCTCGGTCAGTCATCGATGCAGATACTCCGGTCGGCCTCCGCCTGGGCGGAATGTGGGTGGCGGGCCTCCAGTCATCCGCGTTCGATCACAGCGCGCCATGGAGACTGCCGCTTTCGAAGACGGTGACGGAATTCGACCATATAGACGGGAGGACGAGATCTGAGCAACAGCCGCCGTCCGGTCGTCCTCGCTCACTGCGGTTCGATTCCGGCGGCCTTGATGATCCGTCCCCATTTGCCGATCTCGGTCTTGAGGAAGGCTTCGAGGGCTTGCGGGGTTGCGCGGTCGGGCTCGACCGGCGCCATGCTGAGCTCGGCAAAGCGGCTGATCAGGGCGGGATCCTTCAACGCCGTCTGGAGCGCGCCCACGAGATGGTCGATCACGGGCTTCGGCGTGCCGCGCGGTGCGTAGAGACCATACCAGGTCGTCACGTCGAATTCGGGAACGCCGGCCTCCGCCGAGGTCGGCACGTCTGGCAGCGTCGCGACACGCGCCTTGCTGGTGATCGCATAGCCCTTGATGGTGCCCGACTGGATATAGGGCGTCGGTCCCGTTGCGGGATCGCAATAGACGTCGATATGACCAGCGATGACGTCGTTCAGCGCCGGCCCGCCGCCCTTGTAGTAGATCGGCGTGAGTTTCATATCGGTGGTGCTCATCAACATCAGGCCGCAGAGCTGCGAGGCCGAGCCGAGACCGACATTGCCGAAGGTGGTCTTGTCGCCGTTGTTGCGGATATGCGCGACCAGTTCGCTGAGATTTTTGGCCGGAAAATTCGGCCGCGTCACGAGAAGCATCGGGACATCCGTGACCAGCCCGATCGGGGCAAAGTCGCCGACGGGGTCGAACGGCAGCTTGGCGTAGAGTGCAGGTGCGGTGGCCTGGCCGACATGCATCAGCAGCAGCGTGTAGCCGTCGGGTGCGGCCTTGGCGACGCGGTTGGTGCCGAGCGTGCCGCCGGCGCCGACGACATTCTCGATGACCATGGACTGCTTCAGCGTCGCGCTCATGGCGTTGCCGAGAATGCGCGCAATGACGTCGCCGGGGCCGCCGGCGGAGAAGGGTACGATCATCGTGACCGGGCGGGAGGGGTAGTCGTCCGCGATTGCGGTGCCGCAGGGATAGAGCAGGAAAAACAGGATCAGCGATCGTACAACAAACCTCATCGAACACTCCCTGGCGGCAGTTTTTGTTAGTCGTCGGTAGGCGCCGCCTCCTTGGCCGCCGACGATTTTTCGATCATGTCGAGCGCAGCCACTGCGGCCGCGTTGATGTGATCGACACAGCAACGTTCGGCGAGGTCTGCATCGCCGCTCTGGATCGCGCGCCAGATCGCGGTGACCTCGCGCAGGCTCTTGTTGATCCGCTTCGGTTGCGACATCGACGTGATCCGCAACAGCTGAATCCGGTCGTGCAAGGGCCTCAGCATCCGCTCGATGAAGGCATTGCGGCAGCCGCCGATCAGCGCGCCGTAGAAATCGGTCTTGGCCTCGAGGCACCCGACCAGGTCCTGCCTGGCGGCGGCAGCTTTCAGCCGGGTCAGGGCTTCGCCGATCCGGCGCGCCACCTCGGGGTCGTGAAGCCTGGCGCATTCGCGGCCGGCGAATCCTTCGAGGACCGCGCGCGCCGCGTAAAGCTGGCGAGCCTCCTCGAGGCTGATCGTGGAGACCACGGGGCCGCGATGCGGCACCGTGTTGACCAGCCCGTCTGCCTCGAGGGCACGGAGCGCTTCGCGGATCGAGGGGCGGCTGACGCCCATCATCTCGCAAAGCTCGCGCTCGACCAGGCGCTGGCCCGGTTTCAGCGTTCCGGACATGATCGCCTCGCGCAGTTTTTGCGCGACCATCGCCCGGACGGTCGGGACGTCCTCGATGCGGAGCGTCGACTGCAATTCGCTACGTCTTTCCATGTCCGGATCCTGGTTGGGAAAAGTCAGTACCGGTTTACAGGTAGAATCATCATTTCGGCAATTTGAACGTGGGCGGGCTGGTCTAGGGCGAAGACGATCGACCGGGCAATATCAGCAGGTTCGAGCGCCAGCTTGAACTGATCGAAATAGTCCTGTTCCTTCTGCTTGTCGCCGCGATAGCGGGTCAGGATGATGTTGGTCCTGGTCAGGCCGGGCTGGAGCTCGGTGACCCGGATCGCGGTTTCCGCCAGTTCGCCCCGCAGGGTCTCGCTGAACATGTGCACGCCCGCCTTGCTGGTGCTGTAGGCGGCCATATCCGGGACAATGCGGACCGCGTTGATCGAGCTGATGTTGACGACATGGCCGGCATTGCGCCGAACCATGTCGGGGAGGATCGCGCGAGTGACGCGCATCAAACCGATCAGATTGGTCTGGATGATGTTGGACCAGTCGTCGGCGGAGCCGGCATCGAACCGCGTTCGCCCGCCGATATCGTGCCCGGCGTTGTTGATCAGGATGTCGACCGGCTTGAACTGCGCCGGAACGGCCTCCGGCAGGCGATCCACGGCCTTTGCGTCGCTGATGTCGAGCTGGATCGGAAACACGGCGTTGCTTGCCGTCGCCGCCAGTTCCTGAAGCGCCTTGGCGTCGCGGTCGACCAGCACGACGCGGCGGCCACTCTCCAGCAGCGCCTTGGTGATGGCGCGTCCCATGCCGCCAGCGGCACCCGTCAGCACGGCGGTCTGGCCCGATTGTTCAGTCATCGCAACACTCCCATTCCAATGCTCTCATGCGACCGACCAGCCGCCGTCGATCGGCAGGCTGGCCCCGGTGATGTCGTTTGCAGCCGTGCCGCAGAGAAAGACGACCATGGCGGCGACGGCATTCATCTCGATGAAGCGCTGTGTCGGCTGACGCTCGCCGAGATATTCGCGGGTCGCGTCCTCGACAGCACGGCTGCTGGTCGTTGCCATGGTGGCGATCTTGTTGAGGATGGCGGGCGTCGGCAGCGTGCCGGGGCAGAGCGTATTGCAGGTGATGCCGCTGCGCGCCGTCTCGATCGCCACCGCGCGGGTCATGCCCAGGATGGCCGTCTTGGTGGTGACGTAGTCGATGCGGTCCTCGACCGCGCGGCTCGAATAGATCGAGCCCATGTTGATGATCCGGCCCCAGCCGCGCTGCTTCATTGCCGGCAGCGCGAGGCGAATGAGGTGAAACGGCGCGGAGAGGTTCACGGCCAGCGCCTGCTCCCAGCGGTCGGGCGGAAACTGTTCGATCGCGGCGAAGTGCCTGACAACCGCGTTGTTGACGAGGATGTCGATGGCGCCGCAGCGATCGAGCAGGTCGGCCATCATGGCCTCGATCGCCTCGCGCCGGGACAGATCGACGCCCGCCGCGATCACCTCGACGCCGAAGCGGGCGCGGAGATCATCCGCGGCCTGCTTCGGCGTAGTGAGATCGTGAAGGACGATGTTGGCGCCCGCGCCGGCCAGGCCTTCCGCGACGGCAAAGCCAAGGCCCGCCGTCGCGCCGGTCACGAGTGCCCATTTGTCCTTCATCGCAGTCACGCGTCCTTATTTCTTGTCGAGCTCGGCGAAGACGTCCTTCGCGTTCCGGAACGCGTCCACGCCGGCCGGCACGCCGCAATAGATCGCGACCTGCATGAAGACCTCGCGGATTTCCTCCTGGGTCGCACCGTTGGCGAGCGCGCCTCGGACATGGGTCTTCAGCTCATGCGGACGATTGAGCGCGCAGAGCATCGCCAGATTGAGGAAGCTGCGGGTCTTGCGCGTCAGGCCTTCTCGGCCCCAGACGTAACCCCAGCAATACTCCGTGGTCAGGTCCTGCATCGGGCGATTGAACTCGTCCGCGGATGCGATCGCCTTGTCGACGAACTCGTTGCCGAGCACGCTCTTGCGGATTTCGAGGCCGCGGTCGTAAGTCGCCTTGTCCATGTTGTTCTCCGTTGTCTTTGAGGCGGTATCAGTTCTTCGGCCAGAACGGCTTTGCCAGCGCGAGCTCCGGCGGGAACACCGTCACCGGCACGCCGGCCTGCCATTGCACGATGGTCATGCCGGCGCCGACGCGGCGGCCCTTCTCGTCGAACTTGATCTCGCCCAGCGGGTAATATTTCGAAGGACCGCCATCCATGGTGCGCAGCGCCTCGCCGACGGCGACGCGGTCGGCCTTGCCGGCCTTCTCCAGCGCGTCCTTGATCACCCACATGTCGCCATAGGTGGAGATCGCGTTCTGCGTCATCCACGGCTCCTTGTAGCGGGTCTTCAATTCGGCGATCAGCGCCTCGTGGCCCTTGGCGCCCCAGCTCGCGACGCAGGTCAGCACGCCCTGGAGCAGTTCGGGGCTGACGGTCTGAAGCATGTCCGGCTCGGCGATCGCGATGCCGAACGAGATGGTGGGCACCTTGCCCTGGCCGAGGCCGAACTCGTTCATCTTCTCGAGCAGCAGTTTTGCGTCCGAGATCACCGTCGGCAGGAAGAACAGCAGATCGGGCTTGGCCGAACGGATCTTCTGCACCAGCGACGTCGCATCCGCGAGCGGCGGCGTGAACGTCTCGTCGACGACCAGCTGCAACTGGTTCTCCGCCAGCAGGCCTTCGCGCATGGCCTTGGCGGAGGCGATCGAGGCGCCCGTGTTGTCGGTCAGGATCGCGACTGTCTTCGGCCGCTTGCCGGAGGCCGTCTCCGCCAGCTTGATGAGCTGCGGCAACGCCTGCCGTGCCTGCGAGCCCGCGGTCGCCGCGGTTTGGAATACGTATTTGAACCCGCGGTCGGTGATCAGGTCGGAGTAGGAGAGGGTGAGCACGGGAAGGTTGGCGCGCTCGGTCACTTCCGTCACCGCGAGCGTGAATGAGGACAGGTAAGCGCCGCTGGCCGCAACCAGATCGGTCTCCTGCGCGACCATGCGCTGTGCCGCGTTCTTCGCCTTCTCCGTGGTGTCGCCGGAATCCAGCACCACGAGCTTCAGCTTGGCGCCGCCAAGCGCCTTGACGCCGCCTTGCGCGTTGATGTGGTCGACCGCCATTTCGGCGCCCTCGCGCATCACGGTTCCCGGGCGGGCATAGAGACCGGAGATCGGCACCAGCAGGCCGACCTTCACCTCGGCGGGTTGTTGCGCCCAGGCGCGGGATGCGATCAGTGTGCCGGAGGCGCCGGCCAACAGTGTCCGCCGCGAGATCGTGATCTTGCTCTTTGCAGTCATGATAATTCTCCTCCCTGAAAAATCGCGCGACGCTGTCAGGATTTTTTCGGCCAGAACGGCTGCGCCTGCGCGAGCTCGGGCGGATAGACGGTGACAGGCACGCCCGATTGCCATTGCACGATGACGACGCCGGCGCCGACGCGGCGGCCCTTCTCGTCGAATTTGAGCTGGCCGCCCGGATAGTATTTCGACGGGCCGGCATCCATGGTGCGGAAGGCCTGCGCGACCGAATTGCGGTCGGCCTTGCCGGCCTTCTCCAGTGCCTCCTTCATCAGCCACATGTCGCCATAGGTCGAGATGACGTTCTGCGTCATCCAGGGCTCCTTGTACTTGGCCTTGAGCTCGGCGATCAGAGCCTCGTGGCCCTTCGAACCCCAGTTCGCGACAACGGTCATGATGCCCTGCACGGTCTCCGGACTCACGCTCTGGAGCATGTCGGGCTCGGCGATGGTGATGCTGAAGGACACGGTCGGGATCTTGCCCTGGCCGAGGCCGAACTCGCTGATCTTCTCCAGCCCGAGCTTGGCGTCCGACACCGCGTTCGGCATGAACAGCAGCAGGTCGGGCTTTGCGGAGCGCACCTTCTGGATCAGCGGGGTGGCATCCGACAACGGCGGCGTCCAGACTTCCTCGACGACGAGCTGGAGGCCTTCCTGCGCGAGCAGCTTGTCCTTGAGCGCCTTGGCGGTCGCGACGGAGGTCGCGGTGTTGTCCATCAGCATCGCCACGGTCTTGGGCTTCTTGCCCGACGCGTTCTCGGCGAGCTTCATCAGCGTCGGCAGGCCGAGCTCGGACTGGCGGCTCGCGGTCGCGGCGGTCTGGAAGATGTATTTGAAACCGCGGTCGGTCAGCAGGTCCGAATAGGACAGCGTCAGCACCGGCAGCTCGGCGCGCTCGGTCACCTCGGTGACGGCCAGCGTAAAGGAGGAGAGATAGGAGCCGGTGGCGGCGACGAGATCAGGCTCCTGCGCCACCATGCGCTGCGCCGCGTTCTTGGCCTTTTCGGTGGTGTCGCCGCAGTCGATCACCACCAGCTTCAGCTTGGCGCCGCCGAGCGCCTTGATGCCGCCCTGCGCGTTGATGTGCTCGATGCCCATCTCGGCGCCCATCTTCATGACCTGGCCGGGGCGGGTGTAGATGCCCGAGAGCGGCACGATCAGTCCGACCTTGATTTCGGCGGGTGTCTGCGCGCGTGCAACGCCGGCAAGGCCGACGGCGGCGGCGCCGGACAGCACGGTCCGGCGCGTCATTCCCTTCGATATCCTGCCCTTCGATGTCTTGTTCATTTTGTTATCTCCCTGGTCTTTGTTTCTTATTGGTCACATGCCGAGATAGGCTTTGCGCACCCGGTCGTCGGCGCGCAGCGTGTCGTTGTTGCCTTCGAGCACGACATGCCCGGCTTCGAGGACATAGCCG
Source organism: Bradyrhizobium sp. A5 (assembly GCF_042076515.1). Taxonomy (NCBI): domain Bacteria; kingdom Pseudomonadati; phylum Pseudomonadota; class Alphaproteobacteria; order Hyphomicrobiales; family Nitrobacteraceae; genus Bradyrhizobium; species Bradyrhizobium sp. A5. The sequence goes on from NZ_CP148990.1 coordinate 1,938,232, forward strand.
TGATCGGCGGACTCCAGCGCTTCCGCCACGCGCTGCTCGACCAGCAGCATGGTCAGGCCGGACTGCCGCCGGATGTCGATCAATCGCTCGAAGATGAAATCCGCGGTCGACGGCGCGAGTCCCATCGATGGCTCGTCCAGCATCAGGAGCTTCGGCGAGGAAGCGAGGCCGCGCCCGATCGCGAGCATCTGCTGCTGGCCGCCGGACATGGTGCCGGCGAACTGGTTACGGCGCTCCTTCAATACCGGCAGCCACTCGAAGATGCGCTCGATATTGCCCTGCCAGTCGCGCCGGCCGCTCTCGGTCATCGCGCCCATTTCCAGGTTCTCCATCACGGTCAGCGACGGGAAGACCTGGCGTCCTTCCGGGACATGGGCGATGCCGAGATGGGCACGCTGCGGCGGCGGCACCGCGAGAAGGTCGACGCCGTCGAACGTGATCTTACCGCCGCTCGGCTTCACGATGCCGGAGATCGTCTTGAACAGCGTGGTCTTGCCGGCGCCGTTGGGGCCGACGATCGCGACGAACTGGCCTGCGCCGACGTTGATCGATACGTCGTTCAGGACGGGCTTTGCGGAGTAGCCTGCGCGCAATCCCTCAATGCGGAGCATGGGCCACCCACTTCTTGCCGAGATAGGCTTCGATCACGCGGCTGTCATGAGTCACCACTTCCGGAAGCCCCTCGGTGATGACGGCGCCGTGGTCGAGCACGAGGAAACTGTCGACCAGACGAACCATCGCCTGCATCGTGTGCTCGATGATGGCGATGGTCATGCCGTCGCGCGCCAGCTGCTGGATCACGGCGACGACCTCGTCCGCCTCGCCGTGGCCGAGGCCCGCCAGTGTCTCGTCGAGCAGCAGGATGCGCGGCTGGCCGGCGATCGCGCGGGCCAGCTCCATCAGTCGCAGCTCCTTGGTCGAGAGCTCGCCGGCGACACGGTCGGCGACGGCGGAGAGCCCGACCCGGGCGACCGCGTCGGCGGCAAGCTTGCGGGCCTCCGCGTCGGTGCGGGCGCGGACATAGGCGCCGACCACGACGTTGTCGAGGATCGACATGCGCAGGAACGGCCGCATCACCTGGAAGGTGCGGCCGATGCCGGCCTCGCAGATCACGTGCGGCCGCTGACCGGACATGTTGCGGCCGTTGACCAGCACCTCGCCCTGGCTCGGCTTCAGAAAGCCGTTGAGGAGGTTGAACAGCGTGGTCTTACCCGCGCCGTTGGGTCCGATGATGCCGAGGATCTCGTTCTTGTGCAGCTTGAAGCTGACATCCTGCACGGCCTTGAGGCCGCCGAAGGAGCGCGAGAGATTGCGGACCTCCAGAACCACTTCACCGGTCGCGGCGCGCTGCCGTGCGGCCGGCTTCAGGGGGGTGACGCTGACTGCGATCGTTTCCGGAGTGGCGCCGGTCGTCGCTGTGGACGCATTACGCTTGCGCAGGAGATCGCGCAGTTTCCAGAACAAGCCTTCCGGAGCGACCAGGATGACGCAAACGATGGCAAAGCCGAAGATCACGCCCTGGATGCCGGGGATGCGCGCGCCGGCTTCCGCGTGCAGGATTTCGGCGAGCGGGATCAGGATCACCGAGCCGATGACCGGTCCCCAGACCGTGCCGACGCCGCCGAACATCGCGACCGTGAGCGCCTGCGCCGACACCAGCATTCCGAACACGGATGCCGGGGTGACGACCAGCAGCACCTGCGCGTAGAATCCGCCGATGGCAGCGGCGATTGCGCCGCTCAGAATGATCGCGCGCAGCTTCCAGGCCAGGGTGTTGATCCCTGCCGCTTCGGCTGCGGCCTCGTTCTGCTTGATCGCGAGCAGCGCCATGCCGAAGCGCGAGCGTTCGATGATCTGCGTCAGCACGATTGTGGCCAGCATGATGCCGAGCCCCAGCAGCGTGTAGATGTGGGGATCGGAGAACTGCATGTAGGCGATCGGGGCGTCGCGCTTGATCGGAAGCGTCACCTCCTGGAAGCCGAGCCACTCGAACACGTAGAGAATGGCGAGCGGGTAGGCGAGCATGGCCAGCGCGAAGTAATGCCCCTGCAGGCGGAAGGTCGGAAAGCCGATCAGGAGCCCGGCGATGCCGCCGAGCATGGCGGCAACCGGGATCAGCAGCCACGGCGAGATGTCGAAATAGATCTGCCCGAGCGCGGTCGCATAGGCGCCGATTCCGAAGAAGGCCGCATGGCCGAACGAGATGAGCCCGGTGTAGCCGCTGAGCAGATTCCAGGACAGCCCGAACACCGCCCACACCGGCACCAGCGTCAGGATGAGCTGGTAGTAGGAGTTGGTGACACCGAGCGAGATCCCGGCATAGGCGAGCGTGAAGAGCAGGGGAGGCAGGAACGAACGCATCCGGAGCATGGTCACGTCCTCTCGACCATGCGCCCGAAGAAACCTTGCGGGCGGAAGAAGATGATGAGGAGGAATACGGCGAAGATCGCGGCGTTCTGCAACTGCGTCGGCAGGATCAGCGTCGACATCTGCTGGACGAGGCCGATCGTCATGCCGCCCCAGAACGCGCCGATGATGCTGCCCATGCCGCCGAGCACGACGCCGGCATACATCACGATGACGTATTCGAGCCCCACGAAGGGATGGAACGGATAGTTGGTCGCAAGCAGGCCGCCGGCAATCGCGGTGATGCCGCAGCCGAGCGCGAAGGCGGTGCGGTGCGCGCGATCGACGTCGATGCCCATATAGGTCGCGGCGGTCGGATTGTCCGCGGCGGCGCGCAGCGACTTGCCGATCCGCGTGCGCGTGATCAGGAGCGAAAGCAGAACCATGATCGCGAGCGACACGATCGCGTCGATGCTGCGCGCCTTGTTGAGGAAGATGCTGATGTCGAGGAAGGGAACGAGCTCCCACGCCGAGCTCGACAGCGGCGTGCGGATCGAGGCCAGCACGGATCCGAACACGATGAGACCGCCATTTTGCAGCATCAGCGCGATGCCGAGCGTCAGGATGAGCTGGGCGTAGTGACCGTCGCCTTCCAGCGAGGCGGTGCGCGTGCCCGAGACGCGCGAGATCAGGGCCAGATGGACGAAATAGCCAAACACGGCGAGCACGGGGCCGGCGAGCAGGATGGCCACGAACGGGCCCACCGTGTTGCCGAACAGGGTCTGGATGCCGGCGGCGGTGAAGAGATAGAAGGCGGCATACATGCCTAGCATCATGAAATCGCCGTGGGCGAAGTTGATGACGCGCATGACCCCGAAGATCAGGCCGAGCCCGACGCACATCAGGCCGTAGACGGCGCCGATTAGCAGGCCCGCGGCGAGCGCTTGCAGGAATCCTTCCATCAGCCCCGCCTCCACGCGGTGGTCGCGCCGGTTTGCCGGCGATCGCTGGCTGCTGACGATGCTAGACTGGTCTCGAAGTCGACCATGTTTCCCCCATTACTCTCCGGCACTTCTTATGATGCCGATCGTAAAACCCGTTCCGGTGCGCCCAGACGGCATTGTGCTGCGATCACGCCGGCGTCCCGAGCTGTTCGCAATCGTCGATGAGTTGCTCGAGCCGATGCGCGCGGTCCTCGCCGAGGGCTTTCGCTGCGGCAGCGCGGAAGCGCGCGCGAATATCTGCCGGCGTTGCGGCGATGACATCGGGCAAGGCGTGCCGGATCGTCCGGCCGCCGCGCAGATGCACGGTCACTTCCGCGCCCTGCTTGCCGGGGAAGGCGGCGGTGAAGCCGGCGTCTGCCTTGAGATCGGTGACCGAAACCAGGCGGACGATGTCGGTATCATCGAGCCCGGCATAGTTCTCTTCCTCGATCTCGCCCCGCGCCAGCGTCGCCGCGACGCTGAAGGGAATGCTCATCTTGGCCTGGAGCGCGTTGCGGTAAGGCCCCATGGAGTCGCAGCCGGGATAGCGAACGGCAGCGTCAGGCGCGCGAATGTCGACGCGGTCGACCTCATCCGTGCCGGCAAGCTCGTGCGAGACGCGGAGTGCCGCTTGAACTGCGGTCTGCGCGAAATTGCAGGCCGGGACCGGCTTGTTGTAGACGGCCATGATCTCGCTCTCTCCGTTGGGGAAGAGCGTGATGCTGTCGGGCGCGGCGTGGCGGCGATAGGCGGCGAACAGGCCGGCTTCGCCTTCGATGATCGTTTCCGAGCCGAAGGCGCCGGCTGCGGCAAGGCCGATGGCCTTGATCGCGTTGCTGGCCGCAAAGCCCGGATGGAAATACATGTCGGAGCCGCCGGCATGCGGCCATTCGTTCAGACCGCTGGACGTGTTGGCCGCAATGGCGATGGCACTGGTCGCGGCGTCCTCGGAAAGGCCGAGCGCAAAACTTCCCGCTAGCGCCGCGCCCAGCGGCGCCACAAGGCCGGTCGGACGATAGAGCCGCGCGAGATCGGAGGTCAGGAGCGCGCGGCCGATCCGCGCGCCGGTCTCATAGCCGATGATGGCGGCAACCAGCAGCTTCGTTCCGGGTAGCGGCGTCTGCTCCGACAGCGCGAGCAGGGTCGGCCAGATCACGACGCCATGATGCGCGATGCTGGCGGCATGCATGTCTTCACGCACCAGGCCGTGTCCCATCACGGCATTGGCGAAGGCGGCGTCGGCCGCTGAGGAGCGCTGCGAGGTCCCGATGATCGTGGCGTCGCCGCCGGCCTGCGCGATCGCAACCGCCTGACGGCTCCACGGGTGATTGCCAGCCTCGAAGGCGCAGGACAGGAAGTCGAGCAGGCAGAGCTTTGCCTTCGCGACGACCTCCGGCCCGAAATCTCCGAGATCGCGTGCAAGCACGCTCCGCGCCATCTGGCGCGCAAGCGATACCTTGCCTGATCCGGTCGGGTCGATCGTCATCGCAATCGCTCTCCCTGAATGCTCGTGCGCTTAGCCGCGCATCTCGACGCCGGCCCACTCTTCGAGCACCTTGGCGATCGAGGTGAAGTCGGACGCCGCTCCGTATTTGGCATTGGTGATCGCGAGCATCTGCCGCACCACCGCGCCGCAGACCATCGGCACGCCCATGGCTTCGGCCTCGTCCACGCAGAGCCGGACATCCTTGTAGGACAGGCCGGTGGTGAAGCCGAAATCGAAGGTGCCGGGCAGCACCGCGCGGGGAAACTTGTCTTCCGAGGCGCTGTTGCGGCCGCTGCTGGCGTTGATGATGTCGATCAGCACCTTTGCGTTGACGCCGCCTTTGACGCCCATCGCGACCGCCTCCGACGTGATGACGAGCGCTGCGGCCGCCATCAGATTGTTGGCGAGCTTGGCGGTCTGCGCCACGCCGGGCTTGTCGCCGGTGTAGAACAGCTTGCCGAAGTTCTTCAGGATCGGCTGCACGGTCTCGTAGGTCGCCTGCGGGCACGACACCATCACGGCCAGGGTGCCGTTGACGGCGCCCTTGATGCCGCCGCTCACGGGCGCATCGACGAGCGTCATGCCCTTGGCCTTCAGGCCTTCCGCGACGAACTTCGCAGCGCCCGGACCCGAGGTCGACAGATCGATCACGATCTTGGCGCGGGTGCCGCTGCTGATGCCGTCCTGGCCGAGCGTGACGGCCTTGACGATGTCGGGCGTCGGCAGGCTGGCGAGCACGATATCGGCGCGCGAGGCGACGTCGGCCGGCGACTTGCCGAGCTGAGCGCCGCGCTTGACCAGCGCTTGGGCCGCTTCAGCCTGCGTGTCATAGACAACGAGCGAATAGCCCGCGTCGATCAATCGCCCCGCCATGGGGCCGCCCATGCGGCCCGTGCCGATTACGCCGAGAATCTCTCCCGCCATCGTTTACTCCCTGTCGCGCGATCCCGTGCTGGGCGCGCCTTCTTGATCTTGTGGTCGATATCGTCTGGTCGAACGTTTTCGCCGGCCGGCCTCGTCGGCCGCCGCCGTCGTCGCCGCGGGGTCCGCGCCAATGGGCCGGATTGTTATGATTGTCAGACAAGCTGTCAAGCATAACATTTGGGGTCGACAGTTTGCCGCGGATCGGCATAAGGTCCGGGAAAACGAGGAAGACGCCCCGCGTGCCGCAAGACCAGGTTCGACAAGCCCCGATTCCAGGCGTGAGCAGGACGCTCGCCGAGTTCGTCGCGGCATCTTCATGGGCGGACGTCGAGGCGCAGAGCCCCGAGGCGCGGCGATCCATCCTCAATTTCTTTGCGACAGCGCTCGGCTCCGCGCGCGATCCCGTGGTCATGGCTGCGCTGCGCACGCTGTCGCCGTTCAGCGGGGCCGCGACATCCACGGTGATCGGTCATTCGGAGCCGATGGATGCGTTGTGCGCCTCGTTTCTCAATGCCGTCTCGGCGAATCTGCTCGATTTCGACGATACCCATCCCGAGACAATCATTCATCCGGCTGCACCGGTGGCCGCGCCGATATTGGCGCTCGCGGAGATGGGCAAGCTATCCGGGCGCGAGGTGCTGACGGCCTTCATCCTCGGCGTGGACATCGAATGTCGCATCGGCAATTCAGTCTCGCCGCGCCATTACGCGCGCGGCTGGCACATCACCTCGACCTGCGGAATCTTCGGCGCGGCGGCGGCGTGCGCGAAGTTGCTGGGGCTGCCGGCGGACGGGATTGCGAACGCGATCGGTCTTGCGGCGAGCCAGTCGGCCGGCAATGTCGAGAACCTGCCGAGCGCCGCCAAGAATGTCAGCGTCGGCAACGCGGCGCGCAACGGCTTGTTCGCAGCGCTGCTGGCGCAGCAGGGTTATGAGGCCGCGCCGCGTGCCATCGAAGGTCCGCGCGGCTGGGCCCGCACCATGGGAGACGAGCCCGATCTCGCCCGTCTGCTCGACGGCCTCGGCAGGACCTGGGAGATCGCGAAGAACACCTACAAACCCTATCCCGCCGGCATCGTGTTCCATTCGGTCATCGACGCCTGCCTGGTGCTGCGCGAACGGATCTGCCGGCAGATCGATCAGATCGAATCGGTGACGGTGCAGGGCTCGGCGCTGCTGCTGGCGCGCGGCGATCGTCCGGTCAACAACGAGCGCGACGCGCGCGTCAGCATCCATCACTGCGTGGCCTGCGGGCTGTTGCTGGGGGCAGCCGGCGTGCCTGAATTCTCGCATGAGACCGTGGTCCGGCCCGATATCGCGCGGCTGCGGCAGAAGGTGAGGTCGGAGCTCGATGCTCAGATGCCCGACGGCGCTGCGTGCGTCATTTTGCGCCTGTCGTCCGGTGAGACTCTCACCGAGACCGTCGTCTCGCCGCGCGGCAGCCAGGCTGCCCCGCTCGGAGATCGCGATCTCGAAGAAAAGCTGCGCGAGGGCGTGCGGACCGGTCGAAGCGATTGGGATGCGGACCGCGTCATCGATGCAGTCTGGCGGCTCGACGCGGCCGATGACGTCGGCAATCTCCTGAAATCGTTGCGCCCGCCGCCGGCAGCGAGCCTCACTTCTTCCAACTAGACTCTCTCAAGACTTGAAAGGGACGATCATGAGCAAGACCGAACTGTTCGAAAAGGGCCTCAAAGTTCGCAAAGAGGTGCTCGGCGAGGACTACGTCAACAAGTCCATTGCCGGCGCCGACGAGTTCACGCGCACGATGGCGGAGTGGTCCACCGAGTTCTGCTGGGGCGCGTTGTGGACGCGGCCCGGCGTCGACCGGCGCACGCGTTCGATCGTCAATCTGGCGATGCTCGGCGCGCTGAACCGTCCGCACGAGCTGAAGCTGCACGTGAAGGGCGCCCTGAAGAACGGGCTGACCAAGGAGGAGATCAAGGAGATCCTGCTCCAGGTCGCGGTCTATTGCGGCGTACCCGCCGGCATCGACGCTTTCCGCAACGCGCGCGAGGCCTTCAACGAGGTCGACGCGAAGCCCTGAGTACGGATTGTGTGAGCTGTCATGGCTGACCCGGAATACGAGCTCTTCGCCATCCGCTACGCCACGCGTGATGCGCAGCGGAGCGAGCACTTCATCGGCGGCGACCCGCATGACGGGCCGATGCCGATGGACTATTTCATGTGGCTGGCGCGGGGCGGCGGCCGCACCTTCGTCATCGACACCGGGTTCAACGCCGAAATTGCACGGCAGCGCAGGCGGACTTTCCTGCGCTGCCCGGTGGAGACGCTTGCCGCGTTCGATGTCGACATCGCCGACGTCAAGGACGTGATCCTCACGCATCTGCACTATGACCACGCCGGCAATTTCGACCGGTTTCCGAGCGCGCGGTTTCATCTCCAGGAGCGCGAGCTCGCCTATGCCACCGGGCGCTATATGCACTATCCGCGATTGTCGCATTCCTTCGAGGTCGAGGACGTCTGCGGGATCGTGCGGCTGAACTATGCGCGCCGGGTGCTGTTCTACGATGGCGATGCCGAGATCGCCCCTGGCTTGACGGTGCACGCGGCCGGCGGGCATTCCGCCGGCCTTCAGTTCGTGCGCGTCAACACGCGGCGCGGTCCGGTCGTGCTCGCCTCCGACGTCAGTCATTTCTACGAGAACATGACGAGCGAGCGTCCGTTCACGACGGCGTTTCATGTCGGTGACATGCTGGTCGGGTTCGACAAGCTGCGCGCTGCGGCGCCGGACGAAGATCACATCGTTCCCGGTCACGATCCGTTGGTGATGAAACGTTATCCGGCGCCAAGCCCGAAACTGGATGGCGTTGCCGTTCGCCTCGACGTGCCGCCATCCGGCGCTGCTCATTCGTAGGACGCTGAGAAGGACGCAGCGTAACTTAGACTAGAAAAAATCGATTTTCGATTTTCTATTGACCGCTGCGCCCTCCCTTGCAATCATCCGACCATGGGTCCGCTTCAGTTCCAGTTGTCCGGAGGCCTCGGGGATGGTCCGCGCAGCCTGACGTCGGCGCTGCACGAGCGCCTGCGCGCCGATATTCTGGCGACGCGGCTGCTGCCGGGTCAGAAGCTGCATATCGCCGGACTCGCCAAACAGTTCTCGGTGAGCCTCGCCGCCGTGCGAGAGGCGCTGTCGCGGCTGGTTGCCGACGGCCTCGTGCAGGCGTCCGACCAGCGTGGCTTCCGGGTGAGCCCCGTGTCGCTCGCCGATCTTGCCGACGTGACGCAGACCCGGATCGACATCGAGGGCCTTGCGCTGCGGCGCTCGATCGAGCGGGGCGACGAGGCCTGGCTCGCCACGGTGAAATCCGCCTGGACGGACCTGAAGGCCGTTCCCTATCACTATCCCGACGATCCCACCGTGCATTACGAGGAATGGGTGGTTCGTCATCGCATTTTCCATCGCGCGCTGGTCAACGCCTGCGGCTCGCCATGGCTGCTCGGCTTCCGCGACGTGCTGCATGAGCAGAGCGAGCGATATCGCAGGCTCTCGATCCGCCGCGAGGTCGGCGGCAAGCCGCGCGATGTCGAGGCCGAACACAAGGCCATCGTCGCCGCCGTGATCAAGCGCGATGCGGATGCGGCAGTTCGCGCCTTGTCAAAGCACTTCGGTATCACCAAAGAGTTCGTCGAGCTCGCCGCCTCTCGCATCGCGGAGGTGAGCCGCGCGACCTGACGATCCCAAGAAATTCGGCACACAAAAAAAGACAGACCGGGAGGAAACCATGAAGATCAATCGCCGTCACGCGTTCATGACGCTCGTTGCCGCCGCTATTCTTGCGGGCCCTGCGAGCGCCGCCGACACCATTCGCGTCGGGCTGCCCACGAAAACCTACTGGCCGACGACGATCGCCGAGACGGCGGTGCGGCAGAGATTGTTCGAGAAGGAAGGCATCCAGGCCGAGCTGACCATCTACCGCAGCGGCGCCGAGACGTTCGAAGGCATGGCGGCGGGCGCGGCCGACATCATCCTCGATCCGCCGTCGCTGGTCTCCGCCGGACGCAAGAAGGGTGTGATGTCGCGGATTGTGGCCAATGCCGCGATGGGCAATTTCGGCTGGCAGTTGATGGTCCCGACCAAGTCGACGCTCGAGGTCAAGGACCTCAACGGCAAGAAGGTCGCGATCACCGCGGCCGGCTCCGGCTCGGACCTGCTAGCGCTGTGGACCATCCAGGACAAGAAGATCGACTTCACCCGCGTCCCCGTCGGCGGCGGCGGCCTGGTGCCGAACCTGCTGGCCGGTAACGTCGAGGCGGCCGTGGTCTATTCGCCGCTGAGCTTCCAGATCGCGAAGTCCGGCGAGGCCAAGACCATCCTCGATTACGCGACCGCGGTTCCGCCGAACCTCACTGCGGGCTGGATCGTGCTCGACAAATTCGCCGACGCCAAGCCGCAGCTGGTGCAGAAGGCGGTGAATGCCCTCTACGGCGCGGTCGCGTTCATGCGCGCCAACCGCGACGTCACTGTCAAGCTGATCGCCGAAATCTACGAGATGCCGCCTGAGATCGCCGCCCTCGAATACGACAACACCATCATGAAGCTCGAGACCAGCGGCGACATGGGCGCGCCCAACGTGAACGCCGCGGTGCAGCTTTCGCTCGACCTTGCCAAGCTCGGCGGACTCAAGGACATCGTGCCGGTCGAGGATGTGATCTCGGCGAAGTTCAAGCCGGTCCCGACCAAGTAGTCACGATGCAGAGCTCGCTCCTCATCAACCTTGCGCGGATCGCGATCATCGTCGCGGTCCTGGCGCTGTGGGAAGTGTTGTCGCGTACCGGCATCGTCAATCCGCGCCTGCTGCCGTCGGCGTCCGATACGTTTGCGACGCTCGGCGACCTCTTGCAGCGCGCGGCCGTGCGGAAGGACCTGATGGTGACGGCAACCGAGGTGCTGGCCGCGTTCGCGCTGGCGGTGCCCTTCGGGGCGGTGATCGGATTCCTGGTCGCGGAGAACCGCTACTTCGCCGATGTCGCCAAGCCGCTGCTGTTCTTTGCCTTCAGCATCCCGAAGTCGATCTTCCTGCCGATGTTCATCCTGGTGTTCGGCGTCGGCTTCGCCCAGAAGGTCGGCTTCGGCTTCTTCTCGACGATCTTCATCGTGATCATGTCGACCACCACGGCGGTGGAATCGGTCAAGGTCGAGCATCTGACGGTGGCGCGCTCCTATGGCGCAACGCCATGGCAGACCGCGTTCCGGGTCTATCTGCCGAGCATGCTGCCGGTGCTGCTCGAGGCCTTGCGGATCTCCATGATCTTCAATCTCACCGGCGTGATCCTCGCCGAGATGTACGCCTCGCGCGACGGCATCGGCCACCAGATCGCGACCTGGGGCGAAAATTTCCAGATGAAGCAGCTTCTCGCCGGCGTCGTGATGGTCGCCGCGATCGCCATGACTTTCAACGAACTTGTCAGATGGGTGGAAACGCGATGCAGCCATTGGCGAACGTGACCCCGCTAAAGCCCCCCGCGCGCGCGGGCGCGATCGAGGTGAAGAATGTCGGCCAGGTCTTCAAGACCAGGTCGCAGGACGTCGTCGCGCTGGAGGATGTCTCGCTCGAGGTCAAGCCCGGCCGCTTCGTCGTGCTGGTCGGCCCGAGCGGCTGCGGCAAGTCGACCCTTTTGATGATGATGGCCGGGCTGCGCCAGCAGACCTCGGGCACCATCACCATCAGCGGCGCGCCGATCCTGCAGCCCGATCCTGACAGGGTCGGCGTCGTGTTCCAGGAAGCCAGCCTGTTTCCGTGGCTGACGGCCGAGGACAATGTCGAATTCCCGCTGGCGCTGCGCGGTGTGCCGAAGGCGGAGCGCCGGGCCAAGGCGCAGGATGCGCTGAAGCTGGTCGGCCTTGACGGCTTCGGCAAGCGTCATCCGCACGAGCTGTCAGGCGGCATGAAGCAGCGTGTCTCCATCGCGCGCGGACTGGTGCAGGACCCGCCGGTGCTGCTGATGGATGAACCGTTCGCCGCGCTCGACGAGCAGACGCGCATGACCATGGGCGACGAGCTGCTGCGGATCTGGGCTGCGACCGGCAAGACCGTCGTGTTCGTCACGCACAGCCTCACCGAAGCGGTCTATCTCGCCGACGAGGTCATCGTGATGTCGGCGCGGCCCGGCCGCATCGTCGATCATCTCCAGGTGCAGCTGCCGCGGCCCCGCACCTACGAGATGCTGAGCGGCGATGCCTTCGGGAGCTTGCGCGACCGCATCTGGCGGCACATCCGCAAAACGGCATGAGGCGGAGATGAGCGCAAGGATGAGTACCAGAATCAGCGCGAAGACACTGCGATATCTGATCGTGATCGGCCTGATCGCGCTGTGGGAGCTGTTGCCGCGCACCGGTCTCATTCCCGAACTGTTCCTGCCGTCGCTGTCGTCGACGCTGATCGCCGGATGGAGCGACGCGGCCGAATACGGTCACGCGCTCGCCGTGACGCTGTACGAGGTCGTGGTCTCCATGGCGTTCGCCTGTGGCGGGGGCATCCTGCTCGGCGCCATCGTCGGCAGCCTGCCGCGCCCGCGCGTTCTGATCATGCCGATGGTATCGAGCCTCTATGCGGTGCCGCTGGTGATCCTCTATCCCGTCTTCACGGTGTGGCTCGGCATCGGCTCGGAATCCAAGATCGCGTTTGCCTCGATCTACGGCTTCCTGCCGACCATGCTCGCCACCGCCGCTGGCATCCAGACCATCGACCCGCAGCTCCTGCTCGCCGCGCGCAGCATGGGCGCCACGCTGAGCCAGCGGCTGGTCCGCGTCATCATCCCCGCGGCGATCCCGACGGTGCTGTCTGGCCTGCGCGTCGGCGGCGCGCTTGTCATCGTTGGCGTCGTCGTCTCGGAGATGCTGATCTCATCGGCCGGCATCGGCTATCTGATCTCGCGCTACCGCACCATCCTCGACAGCCCGCACGTGTTCGCGGGCGTGCTGCTCGTGCTGTTCCTTGCCATCGCCTTCAACGCCGCGATCCGGGGGATCGAGCGCAAGGCGGCGATCTGGCAGACCGGCACCCGTGCTGGCCATGCCAATGACGAGATCGCGGTGAACGCGATGCAGCCGGCGACCTGAGGTATCCGTGTGTACGATCTGACCCTGACATTCGACAACGGTCCCGATCCCGACGTGACGCCGCGCGTGCTGGACATTCTCGGCGAGCGCGGCATCAAGACCACCTTCTTCGTCATCGGCGAGAAGCTCGCCGACACCGCGCGGCGCGGCCTTGCGGTGCGTGCGCACGGCGAGGGGCACTGGATCGGCAATCACACCTTTACGCACAGCATTCCGCTCGGCGAGCAGCCGGATCGCAGGACAGCCGAGAAGGAGATCGGCCGCACCCAGGACGCGATCGGCGATCTCGCGCATCCGCAGCGCTGGTTCCGGCCGTTTGGGGGCGGCGGCAATCTCGATACCCGGCTGCTGAAGTCCTCCGTCGTCGATTATCTCATCCGTAACAAGCACAGTTGCGTGCTCTGGAATTCCATTCCTCGTGACTGGGACGATCCCGATGGCTGGACCGAGCGCGCGCTCGACCAGTGCAGCCAGCAGCCCTGGACGCTGATGGTGCTGCACGATCTGCCGACCGGTGCGATGGACCATCTGGAGCGCTTCCTCGACCGCGCTGCTGCGGCCGGCGCCCGCTTCCGCCAGGACTTCCCGCCGCAATGCGTTCCGGTCCGCGGCGGCGAGATTGTGCTTCCGATCAACGACTATGTTTCCACCATCGAAGAGAGTGTTTGACTGATGAAAGTTGCGAGCTTCACGACCGCCGACACCGCGAGCTACGGCATCGTCACCGACAAGGGCGTCATCGATGCCGGCAAGCGCCTGCAGGCCTATCCGACGCTGAAGGCACTACTTGCGAAGGGATCGCTCGACGAATTGAAGAAGCTCGCCGGTGAAAAGCCCGACTACGCGCTGCAGGACGTCGCGCTGCTGCCGACCATACCCGATCCCGACAAGATCTTCTGCATCGGCGTCAACTACGCCACGCATCTGGCCGAGAGCGGCCATCCGACGCCGGCGCATCCGATGATCTTCACCCGTTTCGCCAACAGCCAGGTCGGCCATGGTCAGCCGATGATCCGGCCGCTGGAATCCGAGCGTTTCGACTACGAGGGCGAGATGGCCGTCATCATCGGCAAGGCCGGCCGCCGCATTTCGCGCGAAGCGGCGCTCGGGCATGTCGCCGGCTATGCCTGCTACAACGACGGCAGCATCCGCGACTGGCAGCGCCACACCTCGCAATTCGCGCCGGGCAAGAACTTTGCCGGCACCGGCGGCTTCGGGCCATGGATGGTGACGACCGACGAATTGACCGATGTGACCAAGCAGACCTTGATCACGCGGCTCAACGGCGTCGAGGTGCAGAAGGCGCCGATCTCTGATCTCGTCTTCGACGTCCAGGCCCTGATCGCCTATTGCTCGACCTTCACCGAACTCGTTCCGGGCGACGTCATCGTCACCGGCACGACCGGCGGCGTCGGCGCCTATCGCACACCGCCGCTGTGGATGAAGGGCGGCGACGTCGTGGAGATCGAGATCTCCGGCATCGGCATTCTGCGCAATCCGGTGAAGGACGAGGGACGCGCGGCCTGAACAGCGCGCTCAACAATAAAAGAAGGAGAACTCCCATGTCGATGCCCAAGCACATCCTCCCGACCACGGTGGTCGGGAGCTATCCGCAGCCGGAATGGCTGGTGAATCGCGCCATGCTGTCGAAGGTGGTGCCACGCACCCGCCTGCACGACATGTGGCGGTTGCCGGCGGAGCATCTGGAGGAGGCGCAGGACGATGCGACCATCGTCGCGATCCGCGACATGGAGCGCGCCGGCATCGACATCGTGACGGATGGCGAGATCCGCCGCGAGAGCTACTCCAACCGCTTCGCCACTGCGCTCGACGGCATCGACGGCGACAATCCCGTCATGATCGTGGCGCGCACCGGCAACACCCAGACCCCGGTGCCGCGCGTCGTTGGTCCCGTGAAGCGAAAGGGCCCCGTCGAGCTGCACGACATGCAGTTCCTGCGTGAGAATACCGATCGCGCCGCGAAGATTACACTGCCGGGCCCGTTCACCATGAGCCAGCAGGCCAAGAACGAGTTTTATAAAGACGAGGAGGAACTCGCGATGGCACTCGCCGAGGCCGTCAATGCCGAGGCGCTCGACCTGCAAAAGGCGGGCGCCGACGTGATCCAGCTCGACGAGCCCTGGGTGCGCAACAATCCTGATCTGGCCAAGCGCTACGCCGTCAAGGCGATCAACCGCGCCTTGAAAGGCATCACCGTGCCGACCGTGGTGCATCTGTGCTTCGGTTATGCGGCGGTCGTGCCGGGATCGAACAAGCCGGCCGGCTATTCGTTCCTGGCCGAGCTCGACGACACCATTGCCGACCAGATCTCGATCGAGGCGGCGCAGCCGAAGCTCGACCTCGGCGTGCTCAGGGATCTGTCGTCGAAGAAGATCATGCTCGGCGTGCTCGACCTCGGCGATCCCTCCGTCGAGAGCGTCGACACCGTCGCCGACCGCATCCGCAACGGGCTCAAATACGTCTCACCGGATCGTCTGGTTGCGGCGCCCGATTGCGGCATGAAATACATGCCGCGCGCAACCGCGTTCGGGAAGCTCAAGGCGATGTGCGACGCGGCGGCCAGGGTCCGGCAGGAAATCAGTTAGCGCCCCCGGGCGGCGATGGCGGTCATCTCGAGTTTGACGCCGGGCCCGAGATCCGCCACGCCGATCGCGGCGCGCGCCGGCAGATGGGCTTCTGCGAAGTGCGCCTTCCAGGCTGCATTGAACGCCGCCTTTTCCTTCAGATCCGTCATATAGATGGTCACCTGCAAGACATTGGCCCGATTGGAGCCGAGAGTCTCCAGCAGGCGCGCCAGCTGTCCAAGGACGTCATTGGCCTGGCCCGACATGTCGAGGCTGGTGTCCTCGGGGACGATTCCCCCGATGTAGAGCACACCGTCATGCTCGACCACTTCGTGGAGCAGTCCTTCGTAGGGCAAGACGCGCTTGATCATGGTGAGTCCGATGTTCCTGTGGGCAAGGGGCCCGCTCCGCTTGCTGTAACACCGGCGATGCCAATAGGGAACCGGCGGGCCGCGCTGATCGCACGACGCACGGGAGCCCAGCGTTTGCGTGAGCCTCGCCACGATGACATGGGGATGTGGATCGGTATATTGCCACCCGAGTATCATGAAAACGGCCAGCCTCGGGCCGGAACAGGATCAGACGATGGACGATGCGATTGGCTTCCCCGACCCCGGCCTCGACTTGTCGGACGGCTTCAAGCCGCACACCTCGCATTGGGGCGTGTTTTCCGCGCGTCAGGGCGAAGCCGGGCTCGAGGTCAGGGCCTGTGCGGGCGATCCTGATCCGAACGGCATCATCGACAATTTTCCCGGTGCGCTGCGCCATCAGGCGCGCATTGCCCAGCCCGCGATCCGGCGCGGCTGGCTCGAGCGCGGTCCCGGTCCGGACGATCGCCGCGGCCGCGACGAATTCGTCTCGGTGAGCTGGGAGAAGGCGCTCGACCTGCTCGGCGACGAGCTCGGCCGCATTCGCGACACGCGCGGGCCCGGTGCCGTGTTCGGCGGTTCCTATGGCTGGTCGAGCGCGGGCCGTTTCCATCATGCGCAGAGCCAGGTGCATCGCTTCCTCAACATCGCGATGGGCGGCTATGTGCGTTCGGTGAACTCCTACTCGTCGGGCGCCTCCTCGGTGCTGCTGCCGCAGATCCTGGCGGGCTACGAGGACATCACCAAGCGCAACGTCACATGGGAGCAGATCGCTGCCGACACCGAGATCGTGCTGGCGTTCGGCGGCATGGCGCTGAAGAACTCGATGGTGGCCGGCGGCTCGATCAGCAAGCATGTCGAGCGCGGTGCCATGGCAGCTGCGCGCCGGCGCGGCTGCGAATTCATCCTGGTCAGTCCTTTGCGTGAAGACCTGCCCGTCGAGGCCGGTGCCGAATGGATGACCTGCGTGCCTAGCACCGACACCGCGCTGATGCTCGGCATCGTTCACACGCTGGTCGCGGAGAACCTGCAAGACCAGGCCTTCCTCGATCGCTATACTGAGGGTTGGCCCGTCTTCCTGCGCTATCTCACCGGCGAGAGCGACGGGCAGTCGAAGAGCGCCGAATGGGCCGCCGCGATCTCCGGTGTCGATGCGGACACGATCCGCACGCTCGCGCGCCGTCTCGCCGGAAAGCGCGCGCTCATCACCGTCTCCCATTCGCTGCAGCGCGCCGAACATGGCGAGCAGCCGGTGTGGATGGGCATGGTGCTGGCGGCAGCGCTCGGCCAGATCGGCTTGCCCGGCGGCGGCTATGGCTATTCGCTCGGGGCGATCGGCTATTATGGCCGCCGCGTCAACGACGTGCCTGGGCCGACGCTGGGGCAGGGCCGCAACGGCGTGCGCGACTTCATTCCGGTGGCGCGCATCGCCGACATGCTGCTCAATCCCGGCAGCACCTATCGCTACAACGGCGAGACGCGCACCTATCCGGACATCCGTCTCGTCTACTGGGCCGGCGGCAATCCCTTCCACCACCACCAGGACATCAACCGCCTGCGCAAGGCGTTTGCGAAAGTGGACACGTTCGTGGTGCACGAGCTCGCCTGGACCGCGACGGCGCGGCACGCCGACATCGTGCTGCCCTCGACCATGACGCTGGAGCGCGAGGACATCGGCTATTCCAGCAACGACCCTCTCATGGTCGCGATGCACCGGATCGCCGAGCCGTTCGGGCTTTCGCGCGACGACTACGATATCTTCGCCGATCTCGCCGAACGTCTCGGTGCGCGCGAGCCCTTCACCGAGGACCGCACGTCGAGGGAGTGGCTCGAACATCTCTACGAGCCGACCCGCGCCTCGCTCGAGGCGCGCGGCCTCGAAGCCCCAAGCTTCGAACAGTTCTGGCAGCGCGGCAGCCTGGTCGTGCCGCAACAGCCCGACGACGGTGGCCGGCTGCGCTCTTTCCGCGATGACCCCGTCGCTCATCCCCTGCCGACGCCGAGCGGCCGCATCGAGATCTTTTCCGCGAAGATCGCGGGCCATGGCGATGCCGATTGTCCCGGCCATCCGGTCTGGCTCGACAAGACCGATATGCCCAAGCCCGGCGCGCCGTGCTTCCTCGTCGCCAATCAGCCGGTGACGCGCCTGCACAGCCAGCTCGATTTCGGCGGCCATTCGCTTGCCGCAAAACACCGCGGCCGCGAGGTCGCACGCATGAATCCGGTTGATGCGGATGCGCGCGGCATCAAGGACGGCGACATCATCCGCCTGTTCAACGAGCGCGGCGCGTGCCTTGCCGCAGTTCACGTCACCGACGGCATCGCGCCCGGCGTGGTTCAGCTTCCGACCGGCGCGTGGTATGACCCGATGGACCCCGAGGACGACGCGCCGCTCTGCGTCCACGGCAATCCGAACGTGCTGACCCGCGACCTCGGCACCTCGTCCTTCGCGCAGGGCTGCACCGGGCAACTGACGACGGTAGAGGTGGAGAAATTCACGGGGAATCTGCCGCCGATCCGGGCGTTCGATCCGGTGTAGCTACTGCCTCTGCATCTCGGCCGCCCATCCTTCGAGGCTCCCGGCGCGATGCTTTGCATCGCGCCACTCGCACCTCCAGCGACGAGCGCCATGCGCTCGCGCGGGGATGACGGGACTGTCCCGTGCGAATTCGAAATCGCGCCGCGTACAACGAAAGAATCCCCCCGCATCACGCTGCTAATGGTTCGTGACCTCATCAAAGGACACCGAACATGACCAAGGCAGACCTCCAGAGCCCGACCGATCTCGGCGCCAACGCGAACCGGGACATTCCCGCCGCGTTGCGCGCGCTGCTCGCCGACGTCTTCGCGCTTTATCTGAAGACCAAGAACTTTCACTGGCATATGTCTGGCAGCCATTTTCGCGACTATCATCTGCTGCTGGACGAGCAGGCCGACCAGATCTTCGCGATGACCGACGACATTGCCGAGCGCGCGCGCAAGATCGGCGGAACGACGCTCCGCTCGATCGGCCATATCGCGCGCGAGCAGCGCATCCTCGACAACGATGCGGAGTACGTCGACCCTCAGGACATGCTGGCGGAGCTGCGCAGCGACAACCAGCAATTGACGCGGGAGATGCGGCGCGTGCACGAGCTCTGCGACGAATATGGCGATGTCGCCACCGCAAGCCTGATCGAGAACTGGATCGACGAGTCCGAGCGCCGCATCTGGTTCCTGTACGAGTCCGGCCGCACCGGCCCGCACGCGTAACGCCTCGCGTCGCGATGAAAGAAAAAGGGGCCGTCCTGTGTGGGTGCAGGGCGGCCCCAGGAGGAGCAGGGCTCGAGCCGGCGCAAGTGGGCACTTGCGCCAAAGCAGATGGGCTACGCTGCTGCGCCGACCATCCAGTCGTTGTCCGAAACAGGGCGCCGCCGCGGCGGCACGTCCGTGGCCGGCCGTTCGCTCTTGCTGGCGAGGCGCCAGCGCGCCGGGGACTGGCCGCTGATGCGCTTGAACACGGTGGAAAAATGCGCCTGGGTGCTGAAGCCGACGGCGAGCGCGATTTCGGCCAAGGGCCGCCCGGTGGTCGCGAGCATCCGCTTGGCATGCTCGATGCGGTGATTGAGCAGATATTCGCGCGGCCGATAGCCGGTCGCGGCACGGAATTGTGCCGCAAAGTGCATCCGGGAGAGGCCCGCGACATTGGCGAGCTCGGACAGGCTGATGCAGCGGTCGAAGTGATCTCCGATGTATTGCTCGACGCGCCGCAGCCGCCATTTCGGCAAGGCATTGACTTTGACGCGCGGCGGCTCGAGCCGGGTGAGATGCATCGCAAGGGTCTGGCCGACGCAGCGCGCGAACTCGTTGTCCGCGGCATGGCCGCGCTCGATCAGTGCTTTGGCGAGTTCGGCGGCAAGTGGATCGCGCAGCAGCACGAGGTCATTGAGGTTCTCGGCGGCGGATGGCTGCGCCGGAAAATGATCGGCCGAGATATGGAAGTGCAGGAAAGCGCCGGGAGCGTGGAACTGCACCGCGAGAGGCTTCGACGGCGCGCTGACATAGAGTGTGCCTGCGGGCATCGTGCCGTCGAAAATGAGTTGGCGTTCCCGGCTCAGCTTCGCGCGCGTGGTCTTCAGGGCGATGCCGACGAAATAGTGATCTTCCGGTGTCGTCGCCTGGTGCGACGAGCTGTCCCGAGGATCTTCCCATCGCGAAATGGTGATGTCCTCGGTGCCGCGTTCGACCTGACGCCATCCGTCTTCCCGGGCGATTGCCTGCGTCTTGTGCGAGACCTCGCTGTCCCGGCTGGCCGGAAGTTCAATCCAGGCATGCGCCGCTTGCAAGTCGTTGAACATCGCTTGTCCCCTCTCTTCGTGGCCGCTGGCGGCGACCGGCGATTTCTTTGAACCCATGCTGTTCATGGTCAGAGGATAGGCGTGAGCCGGACAAGAAGCCCGTTAGTGGTGATTAGGAGGTGTTAGATTTTGTGCGAACGCAGATGGTGTGACAGCCCGCCGCAGAGCGTTTGATTTTACCTAGCTTTTCAACCATTTGCGCTGATTGGCGCAGTGTGAGGACGCTGCAATGGATCAGGTGGCGATTGATGCGCCTGTGTGAGGGCGGTCGTTCCCCTGCTGGACCGCGCATCGATGGCGACTATAGTCGCCACGCATTTGAATGAAGTGATCATCAGGATGTGTCAGAAGTGACCGAGCTCCCGGCAGGACATAGCTCCCCTGGCAATGGCGCCGGAGCGAGCCCTGATCTCGATTTGGTCTCGTTTGGACCGTTTTCATTGCGGTCGCGGCTGCTCGAAAAGGACGGCGCTCCGGTCAAGCTCGGCAGCCGCGCGATGGATATCCTGCGCCTGCTCGTCAGCCGCGCCGGCGAAGTGGTGCCGAAGAACGAGATCCTCAGCTACGCGTGGTCGGGCCTCGCCGTCGAGGAGATCAGCCTGCGCGTCCATGTCGCGGAGCTCCGCAAGGTGCTTGGCGACGGCAGGGACGGAGCCCGCTACATCACCAACGTTCCGAGCCGGGGCTATTGCTTCGTCGCGCCCGTACAACGTGGCGAGCGTAACGCGGCTCAGGTGCCTGCGTCGCGTGTACCTGAAAGAACGGTCCCTTCTGCGGCCTTGCCGCACAGGCTGGACCGGATGATCGGTCGCGACGACGTGCTGCCGGAGTTGTCGGCCCGTCTGCTCGCCGACCGCTTCGTCACGCTGCGCGGGCCGGGCGGAATCGGCAAGACCACCGTTGCGACCGCGCTCGCCCATGAGATGCGGGAGGCTTTCGAGGGCAACATTCATTTCCTCGAATTCGGTCCGCTGAAGGACGCTGCGTTGGTCGCGAGCACGGTTGCCGCCGCCCTCGGCCTCGTCGTGCATCACGACGATCCCTCAGGCAGCATCGTCAATTTCCTGCGCGGGCGGCGGCTGCTTCTGATCCTCGACAGTTGCGAGCACGTCATCGACGAGGTCGCGCGTCTGGCGGAGAACATCTATCGCGAGGCGCCCGCTATCGCGATCCTCGCCACCAGCCGCGAGTCGCTGCTGGTGGAGGGCGAGCAGATTTTTGAGCTGGTTCCGCTGCCGGGCCCGCCGCAAGGTGCTCGCCTCAGCGCCGATGAGGTGCTGGGTTATCCGGCTGCACGCCTGTTCGTCGATCGCGCCGCCGCCGCGGGCCATCGCGGCGATATCACGGATGAGGATGCCGGGGTTCTCGCCGAAATCTGCAGCAAGCTCGACGGCATTGCGCTCGCGATCGAGCTCGCCGCCGTGCGAGTCGGCGTCTACGGATTGCGCGAGATGGCCGCGCTGCTCGACTCCAGGCTCAAGCTCGAATGGCGCGGACGGCGGACGGCACCGCCGCGGCAGCAGACGTTAGGCGCCACGCTCGACTGGAGCTTTGGCCTGATCGGCGAGAGCGAACGCACGGTGTTTCAGCGGCTTGCCGTCTTCGCGAGCCCCTTCACGCTCAAGGGCGCGATCGCGGTTGCGACCGACGATGGCGCACCGGCTGACCGTGTCGTCGATGCTCTGGAGCAACTGGTGGCCAAATCGCTGGTGTCGGCGCAGCCGGATGGCGCCTCGCGGCGCTATCGCTTGCTGGACGCCACGCGCGCCTACGCCATGCAGAAGTTGGCCGATGGTGGCGAGGCGGAGACGATCGCACACCGTCACGCATCCTATGTTCAACGCACACTCGAAGCTGGCATGGCCGGGCAGGACGGCGACCAGGCCGCTCGCCTGCAGGAGCGCGCGAGCCTGCTCGCCGATGCCCGCGCGGCGCTGGAATGGAGTTATGCCCGCGAGGACGGCAGCACCTTGCGTGTTCCGCTTGCCGGCAGCGCCGCAAGGCTGTTCGTCGAACTCAACCTGCTGAACGAGGCGCGGATCTGGTCCGGCCGTGCGCTTGCCGTGCTCGATGACGCCAATCAGGGTGGCCGATGGGAGCTCGAGCTGCAATCGACGCTCGGTCACGCCTTCATGTTCACGGAGCGCAACGGCGAGCAGGCCGAGGCAGCGCTCCGGCGCGGGCTGGAGATCGCGGAAGCACTTTCCGATCACGCCAATGCGTTCAGGCTGCTGTCGCGGCTGAACATGTTCTATCGCCGTACCGGCGACTACCGGCATCTGGTGCCGACCGCGCTTCAGGCCGAGCGCATCGCGCGCCAGATCGGCGATACCGCGGGCATTGCCGGCAGCAAGGCGTTGCTCGGCGTATCCTATCATCTCGCGGGGGACCAGGCCGAGGCGCAAGCTCATCTTGACGAAGGCGTGCGTGACGATGCCGCGCTGCGCGGGACGCAGCCTGGGCATTTCGCCTATGCGCGCACGCCGCAGATTCCACTCGCGCGCGTATTATGGCTGCGCGGACTTCCCGACCGGGCGCTCGACTGCGTCCGCCCGCTGGTCGGCGCCGCCGCGCCGCGCGACGTCGTGATGCATTGCATCGCGCTGTGCTGGTCATCCTCGGTGTTCGCCTGGACCGGCGACTGGGCCGCCGTCGAGACCATGACGGGGCGCCTCGCGACGCATGCAAACGTGCATGGACTTGCACCTTACGAGGCCGTCGCGACCGGCTTTCGCGCGCAGACCATGATTGCCCGCGGCGAGGTGGCCGGCGGCATCGACTTGCTGCGGAGCGCGCTGCCGCGCCTGCACGCGGATCGCTACGAGCTCTACGCTTCAGCGTTCGCTGCCGACCTTTCGCAGGGACTGAACGCGCTGGGACGCGTGACGGAAGGCCTCAATGTCCTGCACGAGACCATCGCGCGCGTCGAGCGGGGCGGCGGCGGTTTTGACATGCCGGAGCTGCTCCGCAGGCGCGGCGACATTGAGACGCTCACCGGCGATTTCGATGCCGCCGAATCGAGCTTTACTTCGTCACTCGCGCTGGCGGAGAAGCAGGGCGCATTGTCCTGGCGACTGCGGACCGAGATGTCGCTTGCAGCGCTTCGACGTCAGCGCGGCGCCAGGAACCCGCTCGGGGATCTCGCCGCGACCTATGCGCGCTTCACGGAAGGATTCGAGACAGCCGACCTGAAGGCGGCGCGGCTCATGCTGGAAGAGCCGTCTGTATAAGCCGGCTCAGTCAAATCGAAAATCTGAAAGATCGATCGACACCATCAGCTCATCGCGTAGCGGCATCAGGTCGTCGCCGCGTAAATAGATACGCCGGCGCGTCGGCAACCTGAAGCCGTCAACACTGACGGGCTCGGATATATATTGCGCCGCCGGAAAATTGCCGGCGATCTCGACCCGGTAGTCGTGCCGGCGGATCAGCATATCGGGGCCGAAATAGAAGTCCTGCTCGCGGCCATGGCTTGCGATCATGGCCGGGAACGTCGCGCGCAATCCGCGCCAGACTTCGGGGCCCTCGCGCCACGGTTCGATCTCGCGGACCTCGAACCCGTCCAAGGCGAGCAGGAAAGGCGCCGTCACGTAGGTCCACAGTGCGTAGGCGTTGAAATAGGCGCGATGCAGCAGGTCCCAATGTGTCCGCATGTCGTGCCGCGCAAACGCGGCGCGTGGATTGTTGCGCATTGCGACGATGCGTCCGTCCGCGGCGACGATGGCGATCCGCTCGGGGCTGAACTCGGCGCGCTGGCCCGGCTTGCCGAACGGCTCGATCGATGCCCACTCGCGCTGTAGCTCGATCCGCATCGTCCGCGGCGCCGGGTCCTGGTCGACGCCCTTCAGCGCCCAGAGATCGCCTCCCGTCACGATCGTGGCGGTGAGCTGCTGATGAGCATTCCATCGATCGAGGCCGCCATGGGCCTCGATCGCATTCGCCAGCAACGGAATCATCCGGCCATTCCCTCTCGCATCGGTAGTGTTGCCCCAATGGAGATACCGCCGCGCGCAGACGATCGCCCGTTAAGCGTTGTTAAAAGGCCGTTGGCTCGCCCGCCGCTAAGCCTCTGCCATGACGTCGAGGACCGCGTCGGCAAAGGCCTTCGGCGCCTCCTGTGGCAGATTGTGCCCGATGCCGCCCTTGATGGTCCGGTGCGAATAGCGCCCGGTGAACTTCTTGGCGTAGGCGGACGGCTCGGGGTGCGGCGCCCCGTTGGCGTCACCCTCCATGGTGATGGTGGGCACCGTGATGACAGGCGCTTGCGCCAGCCGCGCCTCGTCGTCGGCATATCTTGCTTCACCTTCGGCAAGACCGAGCCGCCAGCGATAATTATGGATCACGATCGCGACATGGTCCGGATTGTCGAACGCCCTGGCGCTGCGATCGAAAGTGGCGTCGTCGAAGTGCCATTGCGGCGAGGCGAGCTGCCAGATCAACTTCGAGAAATCGTGGCGGTATTTGTCGTAGCCTTCTCGACCGCGCTCGGTCGCGAAGTAAAACTGGTACCACCATTGCAGCTCGGCCTTCGGCGGCAGCGGCATCTTGCCGGCCTGCTGGCTGCCGATCAGATAGCCGCTCACCGAGACCATCGCCTTGACCCGCTCCGGCCGCAGCGCTGCAATGACGTTGGCGGTCCGTGCGCCCCAGTCGAAGCCGGCGATCGTGGCCTTGTCGATCCTGAGTGCGTCCATCAGCGCAACGATGTCCGCGGCGATCGCCGCCGGTTGCCCGTTCCGCATCGTTGCGTCAGACAGGAGGCGCGTGCTGCCGTAGCCGCGCAGATAGGGAATGATCACGCGATGGCCGGCCGCAGCGAGCAGCGGCGCGACATCGACGAAGGCGTAGCTGTCGTACGGCCAGCCGTGCAGCAGGATTACGGGTGGGCCGTCGGCGGGACCTGCCTCGGCATAGCCGACGTTGAGCAGGCCGGCGTCGATCTGCTTCAGGGACGCGAACGAAGTGTTGGCTCCCGGCTTGATAATCGCGGCGGTTTTCGCCGGCTTGGCATCAGCCGCCGTGCTCAGCGAAAGCTGGGTCGCTGCAAGTGTCATGGCGGCGCCAGAGAAGAAGCGGCGGCGTTCACGATTGACGGTGTCGGACATCTCAGTCTCCTGTGGTCGTTGCATTGCGCAGATTGTTGTTCAGTCTTTGTGCCCGTCCAGCCGCCCAAGGAAGTCGCGGACGCGCGCGGCGATTTCATCGGTCGCTTCGTCGAGCGCGAAGTGACCGGCTTCGAGAATGTGAACCTCGGCTTCCGGGACATCGTCGCGGTAGGCTGAAGCGCCCGCCACAGTGAAGGACGGGTCGTACTTGCCCCAGACCACCAGCGTCGGCGGCCGTGTCTTGCGGAGCCAGTCCTGCCACTTCGGATAGGAGGCGACGTTGGTCCGGTAATCCAGGAACAGCGTGGTCTGAATCTCGGGCTGGCCGGGACGCGTCAGGAATGAATATTCGTCGTTCCAGGTGTCGGGGTCGTAGCGCTCCGGGCGAGGGCTTGAGCCGAGATGCCGCTGGCGCGTCGCCTCCAGGGAGGTGAAGTTGGCCTTGAGTGCTTCGAGTTCGTGTGCCGGATCGGCCCAGTATTTCCGGCGCGCGGCCCAGAGCGGGCTCAGGCCCTGCTCATGCGAGACGGCATTCTGGATCACGATGGCGCGTACGCGCTCGGGATGCGCCAGCGCCATGCGGAAGCCGACCGGCCCGCCATAGTCCTGCATGAACAGGACATAGTTGGTGAGGCCGAGCCTGTTGGTGAGCTCGCCCATCACGCCGGCGATGCTGTCGAACGTGTAGGCAAAGTCGGACGGTGGCGGCGCGCTGCTGTTGCCAAAGCCGGGATAATCAGGCGCGATCAAATGATATTTGTCGGCAAGCAGCGGCAGCAGTGGCTCCCACATCCGCGACGAGGAGGGAAAGCCGTGCAGCAGCAGCACTGTCGGCGCGTCGGCAGGTCCAGCCTCACGATAGAAGATCTTGAGACCCTTGATATCGATGGTGTGATAGCTGATCGAGCGCCGGCTCGATCGCAGATCTTCTGCCGAAGCCTGCACGGTGGTGCAGGTCAATGCGGCGGAGAGGGCGAGGGTGGCTGGAATGTTCATGTCATCGCTCCCTTGTGGGCGTGTCGCGTCGAGGCGCCGCCGCGCTGGGCGCCCCTCGAGATCTGGCCGCATCCGAAACTACGAAGCGCGCGCCAGCGGCTTGCCCTTGAGGGCGGCGAGCAGAGCCTCAGCGGCCGGCCCTGACGAGTGAGGGTTCTGGCCCGTGATCAACAGGCCGTCCTTGACGACGTGCACGCCCCAGTTCGCCGTTTTCGAGAAGACGGCGCCGAGCTTCAGCATCTCGTTCTCGACAAGGAAGGGCACGACCTTGCTCAGGCCCACGTCCTCTTCCTCGCCGTTGGTGAAGCCGGTCACTTCCTTGCCCTCGACCAGAGGCTTGCCGTCGGGCGTCTTGACGTGGCGCAACGCGCCGGTCGAGTGACACACCACCGCGATCGTCTTGCCGGCGGCGAGGAACGATTCGATCAGCTTTACTGAGTCCTTGTCCTCGGCGAGGTCCCACATCGGGCCATGGCCGCCAGGATAGAAGACGGTGTCGAAGTCGTCCTGCTTGACGCCGTCGAGGCGAACCGTCTTGTCGAGCTGGGATTCCGCGGCGGCGTCCGCCTCGAAGCGCAGCGTCAGGTCGGTGCGGAATTCGGGCTCGTTGCTCTTGGGATCGAGCGGCGGACGGCCGCCCTTCGGCGAGGCCAGCGTGATCGCCGCGCCCGAATCCTTGAAGACGTAGTAGGGGGCGGCAAGCTCCTCGAGCCAGAACCCGGTCTTGCGCCCAGTGTTGCCAAGCTGGTCGTGCGAGGTGATGACCATCAATACTTTCATGACTGTTCCTCCCTTGAGTGCGTTCAGTGCGATAACGCACTCCAGTGTCATGGAGATGCGCCGGCCTCGGCGAGCATCGAACGTGGTTCGTTGCCCGCGAGCCCAATCTGCACTCAAGGCCGGCTGTTAGCTCGTTATGTATTGTTAGGCGTTGGGAGGGAGCAGTTATCCGGCGTCCGCGCCTGCCGCGTCGTCGCTACTCGAAGACGGCGTCAAAGATCTCGACATCCATCAGCACGGGTTTTGCGATCACGGTTCCGTCAGGCCGCAACTTCTGGGCGCGTCGAAGTGTCGGCACGACGATGCCGCCGAAACTGTCATGGGCCCAGGAGTAATGCGCGACCTTCATGCCGAAGAGATCGTGATCGGTCCGCCGTTGCAGGGCATTCTCGTCGAAATAGAAGATCTGTTCGGGCGACAGCGTGATCACGCTCGGCGGGAATTGCGCCCGCAGCCGTCGCCACGTTTCGGTGTTCTCGTGCCACGGCGCCAGTTCCTCAACCACGACATCGGGGTGAGCGAGCAGAAATGGATTGGTCAGGTAGTTCCAGATCGCGACGCCGCAGAAGAACACGAGGTGCAGTTCGTCCGCCAGCGAAGCAGAGCCGGCCTCGGGAAACGCAAGGCTCGGGTTGCGCCAGGTTCGCAGGACTTCGCCCTCGGGGCTTTCGATGGTGATCGCGTCGGGTTGAAAGGAGCCGGAGTGTTCGCCTCCCGTAATGCCGGTGAAACGGACCGACTGCGTCCGGGTCGAACCCTCCGCGGTCACATCCTTGAATTCGCTGGCATGCCCGGCGCTGGAGAACAGCGTTCCGGCAACGGAGAGGTGGAGGGTGAACCGGCTCAAGCTATTCCAGCGGGCGATTCCGCCGCTGGCATCAATTACGTCGTCAAGCAGCGCCATGTCCCGCCATATCCACCATGAAGTGCAACCACCATGGCGGGGCGGACGCGGCTTGGCGTGTTAGAAGTTGTTAGGAGTTGCGAGCGGGAATTTTGGCGGTATCCCGTTGAAGATACTCTCAATTCAGCGCGCCAAGCAGCTCTTTGGCGGCGACCAGATCGCGGGTCTGGAGGCCCTCCTGGTATCGCGCGACGAGCGGAGCGAGCAGGGCGCGTGCGTCGCCGGCTTTTCCGGCCTCGCGCCAGACCCGGCCGAGGCTGATTGCGCCACGCAATTCCCAGCCGAGCGCGCACTGCCGGCGCGACAGATCGAGCGATCTCCGGAGCGAACTTTCGGCCTCCACGGCGTTGCCCGACCGGGCCAGGATGTCGCCCCTGACCCTGAGCATCTCCGGCATGTCGAAGGATTCGCCGTGATCGGGGACCTCTGCGATGGCCTCATCAATGGTGCGCAGGGCCTCATCGGGCTGATTCTGCGCCGCGAGACCCTCGGCGAGCGCGGTCGCAAACACTGTCGTCATGATCCGGTGCCGCGTTGCGTACAGCGTTGCCTGACTGCGGCGAAGGTGCTCGATCCCGCCGGCGATATCGCCACGGCGAAGCAGCAGCTCGCCTTTCTGGCCGATGCCGACGGCGTGGTAGGGGCCGAGGAAGTGCCGCGCCGAATGATCGATCAGCCGCTCGATCAGCATTTCCGCATTGGCCCAGTCGCCGACCCACAGGAACACGTAGATCGTCCAGATCAGGGAGATGCCGAGGGTGAGCGGCTGTTCGAGCAACTCGGCCTCGCGCACCGTGTATCTGGCCGCCTCGACCGCACCATCGGGCCGGCCGGTGAGCCAGAGCCCGCGCGCCAGCGCCACCAGCGCGACGATGCGGTCGTCATAACCGAGATGGCCGATATTCAGCCGTTGCGAGCCGGGATTGTGCACCATCGCGCTCTCGCAGAACTGCACGGCCTTGTCCTGGTTGCCGATCAGATGATGCGCGACGCCCAGCATCCATTCGACGTTCAACGCGGCGGCGGGGTCGTTCAGCTTGCGCGCAACACTCTCGCCCTGCGCGCCGGTTTCGAGCGCACCGTGAAAATCGCCGACCCTGGTCAGGTAGATGTGCAATCCGCGCAGCAGCCAGAGCTGCCAGTGCAGATCGTCGAGCTCCTGCGCGAGTTGAAGGCTGCGCGTGAACGCGGAACGAACCGCTTCGGTATTGCCCTGCGTGAACATCACGGAGACGCCGAGCGCGGCCTGCAGCGTCATCTCCCGGCGGCTTTCGATCGCGTTCGTATCGAGCAAGGTCAAAGCCTGCTGCGTCCAGCGATAGCACTCCGTCAGCAATGTCAGCTCGAGGAAGAACTGCGCCGCCGAGGCCGCCAGGTCCACGCCGATCGACCGGTCGCCGCCGTCCGAAAAGCTCCAGGTCAGTGCGGCCCGGACATTGGGCAGGTGGTCGGCATAGGGAAGGAAGCCGCCCGCGGTCTGCATGCCCGAGGATTTCAGCGCAATGTCGCTCAGGAAGTCCCGGAAGTAGTCGGCGTGCGCCCGCGCGACGCGGTCCGCTTCGCCGTGCTCGACGAGCTTGTTGCCGGCGAAGGCGCGCGTGGTGTCGAGCAGGCGGTAGCGCAGCCGCCGCTCCGCCGGCGAGGTCGCGATCAGGGATTTGGAGAGCAGATTCGAGATCGCCTCGACCGCCTCGGGCTCGCTGATGCCTTGGCTGGAAGCAACGGCAAGAGCGGCCTCCAGCGTGAATGGCCCCACGAACACCGACAATCCGCGCAGTGTTGCGCTTTCGGCGGCTGGCAGCAGATCGTAGCTCCAGGCGAGCGCGGCGCTCAGGGTCTGGTGCCGCGGGATCGCGGTCCGCCGCCCGCGCCACAGCAGCGAGAAGCGGCTGTCGAGCAGCGAGGCGGTCCCGGCAATGCCGTAAGCGTCCACGCGTCCGGCCGCGAGCTCGATCGCGAGCGCGATGCCGTCCAGCCGCCGGCAGATCTCGGCGACAAGGGGCGCGTCCTCTTCGCTCAGCTCGAATTCGCCCAAACTCTCGGCAATGCGTTCTACGAAGAGCTGGCTTGCGGGATAAGCAAGGATGTCGGCGAGGCTGAGCCCGTCGCGCTGTGGCGGGCAGTCCAGCGGAAACAGCCGGTGGACGCGCTCACCCTCGGTGCGAAAGGACTCGCGGCTGGTGGCGAGAATATGCAGCTTGGGCGCCTCCTGGACGATGCGCTCGGCAAGGGGCGCGAGCTCGTCGATGATGTGCTCGCAGCTGTCGAACACCAGCAGCATGCGCCGGCTGCGCAGCACCGTCAGCAGGCCCGGCATCGGGTCCTCGGAATTGACCGTCAGCCCGAGCGTGGCCGCGATGGTGCCGGGAATCAGCCTTGTATCCGTCAGCGCGCCGAAATCGACGAAATTCACGTGGCCGTCGAAGGCCTGGAGCTCGCCATGCGCGACGGCAAGGGCGACCGAGGTCTTGCCGATCCCGCCCGGGCCGACGATTGTCACAAAGCGATGCTGAGCCAGCTCGGCGCAAATCCTGGCGACCGCATCGTCGCGCCCGATCATCTTTGCGAGCGGCGAAGGGAGCGAGTGCGATGCCGGGACAGGCGGGCTCGTCCGTCGCTCCGCGGATTCAGCCCGCAGCAGGGGGGCCGCAAAGCAATAGCCGCGCCCGGGGACGTTGACGACGTAGCGGGAGCCTTCGCCGGCATCCCCCAAGGCCTTGCGCAGTGTCGTGATGTGGAACCGCAAACTGCCTTCGTCGACGGTCACGTCGGCCCAGACACGTTTGATCAACTCCCGCTTGTCGATGACCTCGCCGGCGCGCTCGGCAAGGAAAATGAGGATATCGAGCGCGCGGCCGCCGAGGTGAAGCGGAGCGCCGTCCTTCTCGAGCAGGCGCGACTTTGGCAGCAGCCGGAATGGCCCGAAGGAAATGGCCGAATCCTGATCGTGAGTGTCCGGCACGCGCCAATGATTCCAGGTGGAAGGGCTAGTGTCTGTCGATTGATCTACCAGAACGAGGTCAGGAGTAAACTGGCCGAAAGTGGCGAAATCGCGCGGCAATCGGCCGACCGCCCCGGCAACAACCGTCATAAATTTCGCTTAAACGCGAGCGGCTTACGGAGCCGGTGAGGCAATTTGTCAGCTCGGCTGACCATCGAGACCACGGTCACGCCGCCAAATTGCGCTGCAGCCGATCATAACAGAATCTTGCAACGTCTAACGAGCAAAACACGCGCGGTGGATCCACTATAGCCTCCGACTTAGGTCCTACGTTCAACGGGGAGGCTATCATGTCCGCCATCGGCTCCAGACCCAACGACGACGTCGTGCGATCCCAGTATCTCGCCAGTCTCGATGAACAGTCGCGTGATTGGGAACTCGTGTTGCGGGAATCCCACCATCGGATGAAGAACACGCTGACGCTGCTGGGTGCGTCAGTCCGCCGCGATTTCACGCGGGCCGGCGCCAGCGACGTGTCGGTCGCGGTAGACCGCTTCGAGCGGCGCCTGGTCGCCTTCGGCAGGCTCTATCAGCTTTTGTCCGACAGCGACGATGCGTCCGCCGTGGATGTCGAGGCCTTCTTCGAAAACCTGTGCGCAGCGCTCTCCGAGGCGGTGCTGGAGCCGGCGGGCATCCGCTGCGAAGCTGGGATCGAAAGCGGCACGCTGTCCGCGTCGCAATGTCATCGGCTCGCGCTGATGCTGACCGAGCTGGTCACCAATGCGGCAAAGCACGCCTTCCCGACCAGGAATGGTGCACTGATCCGCATCGAGGTCGCCAATCATGACGACGCCTGGTTCTGCACGGTGGCCGACAACGGGATCGGCGCGACCGGTCCGCTTCAGGGCACTGGCAGCCGCATCCTCGAAGGGCTCGCCCGCAGCATCCACGCACGGTTGCAAGGCGAAGCCGGGCAGGGCGGCACGCGGGTGACCATCGTGATGCCGGCCGCCGCTTGAAGACGCGTATGCTCGCAACCGCTCACGCGCCGTGACTTCTCATCAAGAGCAACAGTCGGCGGTCCGTGCGAGACCGCGCTTTACGTCAGGGAGTTCGACATGGCCACGCCAGACATCGACCAGAACAGCGGGGCCAAATCCTCGAATGAGCCTTCGACATCGCGTAGCGTCGACCTGAAGCTCGAAGTGGTTGTGATCTCGGTGTCGGATGTCGATCGCGCCAAGGCGTTTTACACACGCCTCGGCTGGCGACTGGATGCCGATTTTGCCTCCGGCGGCCAATGGCGCGTGATCCAGTTCACGCCGCCGGGCTCGGCCTGCTCGGTGATCTTCGGCAGGAACGTCACTGCGGCAGCGCCGGGTTCGGCGCGCGGGCTCTACCTGATCGTCTCCGATCTGGAGGCCGCGCGACAGGATCTGCGCGACCGCGGCATTGACGTCAGCGGACCCTTCCACGGCGCCGGCGATGTTCACGCCGGACCGGACGAGCCGTATCTGTTCGGCAGCGTCAGGGTCGCCGGTGCTGATCCCAAGCGCGGCAGCTACGGCTCGTTTGCGTCATTCAGCGATCCCGACGGCAATGGCTGGCTGTTACAGGAGATCACCACGCGACTGCCGGGACGCATTGCGGGCGACGGTACGACTTTCGCCTCGCAGGCCGAGCTGGCTGCGGCTGTGCGCCGCGCTGCCGCGGCGCATGGCGAGCATGAGAAACGGATAGGCGGACACGATGAGAACTGGGCGGATTGGTACGCCGACTACATCGTTCGCGAGCAGGCGGGTCAGCCGTTGCCGTCCTGAGCGGCAGCGAACGCATCTTTCGACTTGGGCTGACACGGCGCGCAATGACATGGTCGTTGCGCGCCGTGTCGCATTGGATCGCGTGCGTTGTCACCATTGCCTTCATTGTTGCATCGCGCAGACTCGCAACGGCTAACGCGGCCTAACAATGCATAACGAGCAAACCGTCGGTGCCTGCGCCAATCTCCCTGCATGAGGAAACGACGCGTTGATTTGAAATCGGTCGGCGTCACGATCAAGCAAGGGAGATCCAACATGACCACGCAAGCACGTACCGACGTTCTGAACCCCGACCGCCGTCAACTGTTGAGCCAGGCCGCGATGACCGCGGTTGCCGCCAGCGTCGCGAGCCTGTTGCCGCTGCATCGGGCGAAGGCTGCTGCGAGCGGCGCCATTCGGCCCTTCCACGTCAGCGTGCCCGAGGAAGACCTGCTCGACCTCCGCCGCCGCCTTGCGGCAACGCGCTGGCCGGATCGCGAGATCGTCACCGACCAATCGCAAGGCGTGCAGTTGAAGACGGTGCAGCAGCTCGTGCGCTACTGGCAGAACGACTACGACTGGCGCAAGATGGAAGCGCGGCTGAACGCGCTGCCGCAATTCGTCACCGAGATCGACGGCGTCGACATCCACTTCATTCACGTCCGCTCCAGGCACGAGAACGCGCTGCCGATGATCGTCACGCATGGCTGGCCGGGGTCGATCATCGAGCAGATGAAGATCGTCGGGCCGCTCACCGATCCGACCGCGCATGGCGCGAAGGCCGCGGACGCCTTCGATCTCGTGATCCCCTCGCTGCCGGGCCACGGCTTCTCCGGCAAGCCGACGGCGCTCGGCTGGGATCCGCAGCGCATCGCGCGCGCCTGGATCGTGCTGATGAAGCGTCTCGGCTATAGCCGCTACGTCGCGCAGGGCGGCGATTGGGGCAATGCCGTCACCGAGCAGATGGCGGTGATCGCGCCGCCGGAATTGCTCGGCATTCACACCAACATGCCCGCCACCGTCCCCGATGATATCGCCAGGGCGCTCCAGCCCGGCGGATCGCGGCCGGCGAATCTGTCGGCCGACGAGCGCATTGCCTACGATCAGCTCGACGATTTCTACAAGCACGGCCTTGGCTATGCGATCGAGATGTCGAACCGGCCGCAGACGCTCTACGGCTTGGTCGACTCGCCCGCGGGCCTGGCGTCCTGGATGCTCGATCACGATGCGCGCAGCGCCGCCATGATTGCCCGAGTGTTCGACGGAAAGACCGAAGGCCTGTCGCGGGACGATGTGATCGACAATATCACGCTTTATTGGCTCACCAACACAGCGGTGTCGTCGGCGCGGCTCTACTGGGAGAACAAGCTGGTGTTCTTCGAACCCAAGCACATCCGGATTCCCGTCGCGGTCAGCGTGTTCCCGGACGAGATCTATGCGGCGCCGCGCAGCTGGGCCGAGAAGGCTTATCCGAAGCTGATGCACTTCAACCGCCTCGACAAGGGCGGCCACTTCGCGGCCTGGGAGCAGCCCGCGCTGTTCACCGCGGAGATGCGCACCGCATTCCGCCCGCTGCGGCAGTCGATCTGAGATCGCGGGGACGCGTCTTAGCGTTCCTCCCTCGCACACACACACACACACACACGCACACGCACATCAGGAGTTCAAATCATGAATTGTCCCGAGCGCAGCTTCACGACCGAAGAGATCCGCCTGGAGCGCCGTCTGCCGTCATACTGGCGTGTCACCTTTGACATGCCCCCGGTCAACATCTTTGGTCC
The DNA here is from genome assembly GCF_042076515.1 of Bradyrhizobium sp. A5. NCBI lineage: Bacteria > Pseudomonadati > Pseudomonadota > Alphaproteobacteria > Hyphomicrobiales > Nitrobacteraceae > Bradyrhizobium > Bradyrhizobium sp. A5. Next base: position 1,972,653 of record NZ_CP148990.1, read on the forward strand.
GAGCCAGCTTCCCCTCCTCAATGACGTCATCACCGCGATCGAGACCGATCCGCAGGTGAAGGTCGTCGTGTTCGACAGCGCCGTCGAAGGCTTCTTCATCACCCATTACGACTTCATCGCACCGCTGGAGGACTCGCTGAGCATTCCGCCTGGGCCGACCGGCCTGCAGGCGCTGCCTGACATGCTGGTGCGCCTCAGCCGGGCGCCTGTCGTCTCCATCGCCTCGATCCGGGGCCGCGCAACCGGTGTCGGCAGCGAGCTCGCGCTTGCGAGCGACATGCGCTTTGCCAGCCGTGAGAAGGCGATCCTGTCGCAATGGGAGGTCGGTGCGGGCCTCGTTCCGGGTGGCGGCCCGATGGCGCGGCTGCCGCGTTTGATGGGCCGCGGTCGCGCGCTCGAAGTGCTGCTCGGCGCCGACGACATCCACGGCGATCTCGCCGAGCGCTACGGCTATGTGAACCGGTCGATGCCGGACGCCGAGCTCGACGGTTTCGTCGAGGCGCTTGCGATGCGCATCGCATCCTTCGACAAGGAGGCCATCGCCGAGACCAAGCGTCTCGTCGACGTCGCGAGCCTGCCGCCGGATGACGAGATCAAGCCGGAGTGGGACGCGTTCCTGGCCGCGCTCGGCCGCCCCGCAAGCCAGACCCGCCTCAAGGCGCTGATGGCGCGCGGCTTCCACCGCGCTGGTGACGTCGAGAACCGGCTGGGCTTCCATGTCGGACAGATTGGCAGTTGAAGCGTTTTCGGGCGAAGCGGATGCCGGTTCGCATGAAGAGACCTGGCGGAACCGCTGCGGCGTTCGGGCGGTTGGAACGGTGACAGGCGGTCGTGCCAATGTCGCTTTCCTCCGGTACGGAGCGCCGGTGCTAAAAATCAACAAGGAGAATTGAGATGATCCGCAAGGCAACAGCAGTCTGGAAGGGCATCGGTCGCGATGGCACCGGCCATTTGTCGAGTGAATCCGGTGTGCTCGCCGAGACGCCCTATTCGTTCAAGACCCGTTTCGAGAACGAGAAGGGCACCAATCCCGAGGAATTGATCGCGGCGGCCCACGCCGGTTGCTTTACGATGGCGCTCGCGTTTGGCCTTCAGATGGCCGGTTTCACGCCGGACGAACTCTCCACCGAGGCGGCTGTGACGCTCGAGCCGGAAGGCAAGGGCTTCAAGATCAGCAAATCCGCGCTGACCCTGCGTGCCAAGGTGCCGAATCTCGACGATGCAGGTTTCGCCAAGCTCGCCGGCGAGGCCGAGAAGAACTGTCCGGTGTCGAAGGTGCTCAACGCCGCGATCACGCTGGACGCCAAGCTGAGCTGACCGAACAAGGGGAATGCTGCCATGCCTCGTCAAGGTTTGCCTCGTCAAGGTTTGCCTCGCCAGGATCTGCCTCGCCAACATCAACCGGACGAAGACAGGTTCAGAGCGATATTGCCCGAGGAGATCGCATGGCAGCCGTTCCCGGCATTCCCGCCGGGGGCGCGGCTGGCCGTGATGGTCGGCCATCCCGCCGAGCCCGGACCCTACGTGGTCCGGGTGAAGGTGCCCGGCGGCACCAGGCTGATGCCGCACAAGCATCCGGAAGACCGCATCTACACGGTCATGTCAGGTGTGTTCTATATCGGGCTCGGTGAGAGTTTTGACGGCGACAAGGTCAAGGCCTATCCGCCGAGCAGCGTCATTGTCCTGCCCGGCGAGACCTGGCATTTTCACTGGGCGAAATCCGGCGAATACGTCACGCAGGTTTCGGCGATCGGTCCGCTCGGCCTCGACTATCATGATGAGCATGACGATCCACGCTTGCATGCAACCGCAGGGCGGCGCTGAATGTCTCGACCAAACGAATGGAGCATCAGATGACGACAGAGCGCGCAGTGTTGGCCGGAGGCTGTTTCTGGGGGATGCAGGATCTCGTCCGCAGGCAGCCCGGCGTGATCTCGACGCGGGTCGGTTACACCGGCGGGCACGTGAAGAACGCCACCTATCGCAATCACGAAGGCCACGCCGAAGCGATCGAGATCATCTTCGATCCTGCCAAGACCAGCTTCCGGACCATGCTGGAGTTCTTCTTCCAGATCCATGACCCGAGCACGCTCAACCGTCAGGGCAATGATCTCGGCACGAGCTATCGTTCGGCCATCTTCTATACGAGCGAGGAGCAGAAGCGGGTCGCCGAAGACACCATCGCCGACGTCGAGGCGTCCGGCCTGTGGCCCGGGAAGGTGGTGACCGAAGTCGCGCCCGCGGCCGAGTTCTGGGAGGCCGAGCCGGAGCATCAGGATTATCTCGAGCGTTATCCCGACGGCTACACCTGCCACTTCATCCGGCCCGACTGGAAGCTGCCGCGCCGCGCGGCGGCGGCTGCAGGGGGATAGACCACAGCGCGCGCCTGATTCAGGCAAAGGCATACTGCCGCCGGGCGCGGAGTTGCCATGAAAGCCTCCGAGATCGTCGATCAACCTACGATGCTGTCATCGTCGGGCCGACGGCGCTCGAAAGCGCCTGGGCTCGGTTCGGAGGCGTTCGTCAACTTTTCACCGGAGCGCGGGGAGCAGCATGTACGAAATGTCCTCTTCGCGTGCCGGCAAGAGTTTTCCAGTCTTGAGAACGCGTTGCCGCCCGGCGAATCTCTCGTCATCCGCAGATCACATTCACCGCCTTCCGGGCGACTTCCCTCAGCTCGGCGCGGCTAGCTCCGGCCCTGGCGCGGATCGCGATCGTATGCATCGTGGCCGACGCCAGGATGGCGAGCGTCGCGGGATCAGCATCGCGCTTCAACTCGCTCTTGTCCTGGGCCAGCCGAAACCGCGCCTCGAAATCGGCGTCGATCGCGCGAAGCCCCGTCGCAACGCTCTTCCGGATCGCTGCATCTTCCGCAGTCTCCGTGACTGCGGTCCCGACCACGAAGCAGCCGCGCGCGTGTCCCTTGCCCGAGAAATAGATCGACAGCGCCGCGTCGTAGGCGAGCATCAGCGCCTCGTCCAGGGGACGGTCTCCCGCCAGCGCCTCGCGCGTTGCGGTCAGGCTAATCTCCCAATAGCGTGCGAGCGCTTCGAGATAGAGCGCGTGCTTGTTGCCGAAGACCGCATAGAGGCTCGGGGGACTCATGCCGGTGGCTTCCGCCACCTTGTCGAGGGACGTTCCGGAATAGCCCGTCTTCCAGAAGGTCTCGGTTGCCCGCTTGAGGGCCGTCTCCGCGTCGTAGGCCGGCGGCCGTCCCCGGCGTGCGGGGCTCGTCTCGTTCTTTTTCCGTGCCATATCGTCAGAACCCTGGTTGCCACGTTCCGCACATATATTTGTATGGATCGTTATAAAAATCAATGGGCGCCATCTTGATCGCCGCATCGGAGTACAATATTTGTAACGAACGTTAGTAAATAAGATAGAGGCCTTTCGATGCGTTTCAATTTCGCGCCAATCGCCGGCTGGTGGGGCGATCGCAGAAGCTTCCGCAGGAGCGAAGCTGCCGGGTCGTTGCCCGGATCGAAACTCGGGAGGCGGTTGCGACGGCCCCTGATGCTCGCGGTCCCGATGATCGTAGCTGCGGTCGGAGCGTCCATTTATCTCGCCCAGGAACAGTACGTTTCGACCGACGACGCGTTCGTTCGCGCCGCCAAGGTGACCATCAACTCCCGGGTTTCCGGTCAGGCCGTCGAAATCGCCGTTCGGGACAATCAGCGTGTCCGACAGGGCGAGGTCCTGTTCCGGATCGATCCGGAGCCTTACCAGATTGCAGTCGATCAGGCGGAAGCGCGGCTCGGCAGCGCGCGCCTTCAGATCGACTCGCTCAAGGCGACCTTCCGTCAGCAGCAGGCCGAATTACAATCGGCCAGGGAATCGGCTGCCTTCGACGAGCGTGAGTTCGACCGCAAGAAGATGCTGGTCGCGTCCGACTTCACGCCGCGCGCGGTCTATGAGCGGGCCGAGACGAACATGAAGATTGCGCACCACCGCATAGGCTCGATCGAACAGCAGATCGCCAATACGATCGTCGCCCTCAATGGCGATGCCGATATTGATGTCGATCGCCATCCGACCGTTCGCGCGGCACGGGCCCAGCTCGACCGTGCGCGGCTCGATCTCTCCTATGCCACCGTGACGGCGCCCGAGGACGGTATCGTGACGAAGGTGGACGATCTGCAGATCGGTGGTTTCGTCAATGCCGGTACAGCGACGTTCTCACTGATGTCGAGCCGGCATATCTGGATTGAAGCTAACTTCCGCGAGACCGGTTTGACCCATATGCGCCCGGGTCAGGAAGCGATGATCGACGTCGATGCCTATCCGGATCGCAAGTTCAAGGCGCATATCGTCAGCATGAGTCCGGGCACCGGGTCGGACTTCTCGCTCTTGCCGCCCGAAAATGCGACCGGAAACTGGGTCAAGGTCGTCCAGCGCCTGCCGGTGCGCCTCGAACTGGACGATCTCGACCCAAGCCGGCCGCTGTTCTCTGGCATCAGCGTCACGGCGCGGGTCGATACCGGTTATCGCCGCACCTGGCCGCATCTGCTCCAGCCCGCGCTCGCGACGGAGGGCAAATGAGTACGCCGCTCCCATCTGTCGCCGCACCGCGTGGTCATCACGCGCTCGCGGTGGCCGCGCTCATGGCGACCTACATGCAGGCCGTCAACATTTCGATACCGAACGCAGCGCTGCCCCACATTCAGGCGACCCTCTCGATGGCCAATGACGAGGTCGGCTGGGTGTTTTCCTCGTATATCGCCGCGAGCGCCGTCACCATGTCGATCACGCAATGGCTGGCGGGACGCTATGGGCGGAAGGTGGTCTATCAATCCGCCGTGACGATCTTCATGCTGGGTCTTGCCCTCAATACGCTGGCGATGACGTCGATCCAGTTCGTGCTGGCGCGCATCCTCCAGGGATTGGCAAGCGGGCCGCTTGCGCCGCTTTCGCTCGCGATCCTGCTCGAGGCGACAACGCCGCCGCGACATGCGCGCGTCAGCCTGGCGTGGACCGTCTGCTCGCTGCTCGGCATCAGCAGCGGCCCCGCGATAGGTGGCTGGCTCAGCGAGTATTATGGTTGGCCATCGATCTTCTACTTCAGCCTGCCGATGGCAGGTTTCGTCTTCCTGACGATCGCCCGGCAACTGAGCGAGAAGCGGACGGAGCGGAGCCAGTCCTTCGACTTCTTCGGTCTGACGACGTTCTCCGTCGGAATGATCGGGCTGCAAATGCTGCTGGATCGCGGCGAACGCCTCGAATGGTTCGCCTCGACGGAGATCTGGGTCGAAGCAATCGCCTCGGTCGTGGGATTCTATCTCTTCATCGTCCACGTCATGACGAGAAGAGAGCATTTCCTCCGCACGGCGCTGTTCAGGGACCGCAATCTGGTCCTCTCGACGGTGATCTCATTCGCGCTCGGCTTCGTCCTGCTGCCGACTCTGGCGTTGACGTCCCCGATGCTCGAGGAATTGCTCAACTACCCGGTCGACACCACCGGCTACATGACCATTCCGCGCGGCATCGCGCTCGTCGGAGCGTTGGTGCTGACCAGCCTGGTTCCGGCGCAGGTCGATTACCGGCCGTTCCTCATTGGTGGAATGACGTTGGTCGTCTACGCCAACTGGCTGATGCTCGGTTATTCACCGGCGATGGATTGGCGGCCGGTGGTCGAGGCCGGCCTGCTTCAGGGGGCCGGTATCGGCATGTTGTTGCCGGCGCTCGCCCGGGCGGCTTTCGGCACGCTCGATCCGAAGCTTCGCCCGGAAGGCAGCGCGCTGATCAACCTGTCGCGGCTCTACGGCAGCACCATCGGCATCGCGGTGGTCCAGCTGTTCTTCTACGCCAACACGCAAGCGGTGCATATCGCACTCGCCAGGAACCTCACGCCGTACCGTGTCGCGGCTTACGTGGGAGGTTCGATCGGCAAGCCGGAGCTTGCCGCGCTCAACGGCATGGTCACGCGCCAGGCGGCCACGGTGGCGGTCATCGACCAGTTCGAGATCCTGATGTTCGCCATGCTCGTCGTGATCCCGCTCGTCTTCTTTGTCCGCAAGCCGCGTCCGGCTGGCTAACGCCGTGGAGCAGTGAAATGACATCGCATCATCAATTTCAATCACCTCGTCCTCCGCCTGTGGGGGAGCCGAGGTCAAACAAAGGAGCATCAGCATGACGACGGATTCGCTTCGCTACACCAGGATTCCCACACATGCGTCCGGGACAATCCCCGCTGTGGGATTTGGCACGCTCATTCCGGATCCGCACGTGACCGGGAAGGCGACCAAGGCTGCTTTGGAGGCAGGATTTCGTCATCTCGATTGTGCCGAGCGCTACCGCAATGAAGAGGCGGTCGGCGATGCGGTGCAGGAAGCGTTCAAGGCGGGAACACTTCAGCGCCGGGACCTGTTCGTGACGACGAAGCTATGGAACACCAATCACCGGCCGGAGCGGGTCAAGCCTGCCTTCGACGCGAGCCGCCGGCGGCTGCAAGTCGACGATATCGACTGCTACATCATCCACACCCCCTTTGCCTTTCAACCCGGAGACGAGCAGGACCCGAGAGATGAGCGCGGTGGAGTCGTTTATGATCGCGGCGTCACGCTGGCTGAGACCTGGGGCGCCATGGAGCGTCTCGTCGACGAGGGGCACTGCAAGTCGATCGGCCTGTCGGACATTGCTCTGGAGAAGCTGCGCGAGATCGTTGCGGTCGCGCGGATCAGGCCTGCCATGGTGCAGGTCGAATCGCATCCGTATCTTCCTGAATGGGAGTTGTTCGACTTCTGCCGGGAGCACGGAATTGTCCTGCAGGCGTTTGCCGCGCTGGGACACGCGATGAAGCCGAACCTCCTGGCCGATCCGGTGATCACGGCGATCGCGGAACGCCTGAACAAGACGCCGGCCCAGATTGCGCTGGCATGGGCTGTCCAGCGCGGCTCGGCCTTTCTGACGACTTCGACCAATCCTCGACGTATCCAGGAGAATTTCGATATTTCGACGCTGCCTGAAGACGCCATGCGGGAGATGCGGGACAGGATCACGACCAACATCCGGTTCAATTCGGTTGTGGAGACCGGCGTGCCCGGATTCATTCCGCGGGTTGGATGAAACGCCGCCGGCAGATCCGTCAGGTCCGGAGCTGCTCGATCAAGTCCCGCGCGCTGCGGATATCGGCGATGTCTGCGCCCTCGGTGAACGGCCCGCATGTGCGTTCCAGAATTGCCAGGGCCTCTGCATTCTGGCCAGCCGCGCTCATCAGACGCGCGAGGCTGGTGGCGCAGCGCAGCTGCCAGAAGGGTGCGCCCTGCTGGGCAGCAATGCCCATGGCTTCGCGAAAGCGCGCTTCGGCGTCCCCGGAATGCCGCGCGCTCTTGAGCATCAACTCGCCCTTGATGCGGATCAGCTCCGGCAAATACCAGAGCTCCTGCCGGTCGTTGCAGCGGGTCAGGATGTCCTCGATCACGTCGAGGCCGCGGTCGACCTGGTCGGCCTCTCCGGAGCATGCGGCAAGCTCGCCGAGCAGGGGGAGGAAGCGCGGCAGGAAGCGTGCATCGCCGGCGCGATTGAGCTCCTCGCGCAGCAGCGGCAGGCCGGTCGCGAGATCGCCGCGCCTTGCCATGACCGCGGCGTTGAAGGCCCGCGCCCACAGACCCCACAGCCGGATGGCGTGGCGCTCGGTGTGTTCGAGCAACTCGGCGCCGTGGCGCTCCGCGGCCTCAAAATCGCCGGCCCAGAACGCGATCGGGCAGGCGGCCTGTCCGAGCACGCTGCTGAACGTCAGCGCGTGGCCGTTCGCGCGGCCTTCCTCGATGTTTCTGGCGGCGAGCGCCTGGGCCTGGTCGGCCTGGCCCTGGAGCCACAGGATGCGGGCGCGGAAGTATTGCGTCGATATCCTGAGATCGAGCGGGAAGATCTTCGGCTTCTCCGCCAGCAAGTGCAGCGAGGCATTCACCCTGTCGATGCGCAGCCGGGCTTCGGTCTGGTCTCCGAGGAAGTGAAGGGCCACGGCCATCAGCCGGTCGCTCAGCATGATGTCGGTGCGGTCCGGCGAGTTCGCGGCGACGCTGGCAAAACGATCAGCCAGCGCTCGTGCCTTGCCGAACTGTCCGTTGTTGAACTGGTCGATGGACAGGCCCCAGAGTGCGCGCAGGCGAAAGTCCTTGTCGTCGAGCTTTTCCGCCAGTTCAAATGTCGTCTCGAGGATCGGGCGCGCCTCACGGGCACGGCCCTCGCCATACATCAGCGACCAGCCGAGTGCGGACAGCAGTTGCATGCGGGACCGGTCGTCGCCGTTGTCGCCGAGCGCGGCGAGCGCCGTCCGGGTGCGCTCGCGGCATTCGGCGAACAAGGAGAGGCGGACCCACAACGTGACCGCGGCAACCGTCAGCCTGATTCCAAGCGCCGTGTCGCCGTCGGGGGCGAAGGCCCAGTCCAGCGCCGCGCGCACATTGTCCAGCTCCGCGCCATAGATGCCGAGCCATTCGGGCAGCGGCGTCGACGTGTCGGCGTCGGCGCGCTCGAAGAACTCCCGAAAATGCTCCGCATGGCGCTGCGCGACCTGCCTGGTTTCGCCGAGTTCGTTGAGCTTTGCGTGCGCGTAGGTGCGGGTGGTGTCGAGCAAGCGATAGCGCAGCGTCCGCGAGCCTGACGGCGCGATCAGCGATTTGGCGACCAGGCTGTCGATCCCCTCGAGCGTTTCCGCTGTGCTGAGTCCGTCGCCGGCCGCGATCGTGGCAGCCGCTTCCGGTGCGAAGGGTCCGGCGAACACCGAAAGGCGCCGCAGGGTGGCACTCTCGGCCGGAGACAGCAGATCATAGCTCCAGTCGAGCGCTGCGGCGAGCGTCTGGTGACGCGGCACGGCGGTGCGTCGCCCTCGCCATTGCAGCGAGAAACGGCTGTCGAGCAGCGAGGCCGTGCCGGCGATGCCGTAGGCGTTGACGCGGCCTGCCGCAAGCTCGATCGCCAGCGCAATGCCGTCGAGGCGCCGGCAGATGCTGGCGACGAGCGGCGCTTCCTCCGCGCTGAGCTGGAACGGACCCGAGCTCTGTGCGATGCGCTCGACGAAGAGCTGAGCCGCGGGATAGGCGAGCACCTCGGCGACATCCAGGCCCTCGCGCTCGGGCGGACAGTCCAGCGGGAACAGCCGGAAGATGCGCTCGCCCTCGCTTCGGAACGACTCGCGGCTGGTCGCGAGCACGCGAAGCTGCGGCGCTTCGCGGACGATGCGCTCGACCAGCGGCGTCAGCGCGTCCAGCACGTGCTCGCAACCGTCGAAGATCACCAGGGTCGGGCCGCTCTTCAGAAATGTCAGCAGGGCCGGTGTCGGATCCTCCGCGCTGATGGTCAGTCCGAGCGCGGAGGCGATGGTGGTGGCGATATGGCTGGCATCCCTGAGCGGACCGAAGTCGACGAAGAAGACGCGCCCGCCGAAATCCTGGGAACGACGATGCCCGACGGTGACGGCGACGGCGGTCTTGCCGATGCCGCCCGGGCCGACCACGGTCATGAAGCGATGCAGCGACAGCCCGTTCGAGATCTTTTCGACGATCTCCTCCCGCCCGACCATCTTCGAGAGCTGTGCGGGAAGGGAGCGAGGCGGCAGGATGTCGATGGTCGGCTGCGCGGCGGCCGCGGCCGGCTGAGCCAACGAGGCGACAAAGCAATAGCCGCGTCCGGGCACGTTGACGACATAGCGGGCCGATTTGCCGGTATCGCCCAGCACCTTGCGCAAAGCTGCGACATGGAAGCGCAGGCTGCCCTCGTCGACATTGACGTCGGCCCAGATGCGCTTGACCAGCTCGCGCTTGTCGACGACTTCGCCGGGACGCTCGGCGAGGAAGATGAGAATGTCGAGCGCGCGGCCGCCGACATGGAGCGGCGAGCCCTCCTTCTCCAAGAGCCGGGACTTCGGAAACAGTCGAAATGGCCCAAAGGAAATGGCCGGGTCTTCGTGATGGTCTGGCACGCGCCATTGCCCCCGCAACGGGAGTCCAAAGGTATTACTTTCTGGTCTATCAGAACGAGGCGTACAGTAAACCGGCGGAAAGCGTTGGGGGCGGCCGGCAGCCCTGCGTGTACGGCTTGGGTCGACCGGGTCGCTGAAATAATACTTGAAACGGAATGGGTTAGGCTCGCGTGACCGCCTCGACAGTGACCACCGACTTCCGGAATTCGATGATGCCTTCCGTCTCGCGCCGACAGTTCGTCCATGCCTTATCGGGCGCAGCAGCGCTGGCAGCACTGTCGCGTGGCGCACATAGTGCTGATTATCCGTCCCGCCCCATTCGCCTTGTGCATCCGTACGGGGCCGGCGGGGCAGGGGACCAGATCGGGCGGCCCTGGGTGGACAAGATGTCATCGCTGCTCGGGCCGACTTTCGTCGACTATATCGGCGGTGCCGGCGGCGCGATCGGGACGGCTGCGGTCGCGCGCGAGGCGCCCGACGGCTACTCGCTGCTGCTCGGCAACGGCTCCACGCAGGTCATCATTCCCCTGACCTCGGCCAATCCCGGCTATTCCGTCGACGATTTCCGCGCGATCTACCGCTTGATCAGCACTGCGCTGGTTTTCGCCGTGCATCCGTCGCTGCCGGTCACAGACCTGCGCGAGTTGATCGCCTACGCCAAGGCCAATCCGGGAAAGCTCTCCTATGGGACGCCCGGCATCGCCACCGGAAACCATCTGGTCGGCGAATCCTTCAAGCAGCAGGCCGGCGCGCTGGATATCGTCCACGTGCCTTATCGGGGGATGTCGCAGGCGGCCAACGACCTCGTCAGCGGCCAGATCTCGCTCATCATTGGCGTGATGTCCGTTCAATTGAAGGAGCTCGGCGAGGCCGGGAAGGTCAGGCTGCTCGCGGTCACCACCGAGAAGCGGCTCAGCGGTGCGCCGGAAATTCCGACCGCCGTCGAATCCGGGATGCCGGACCTTCGCTATGAGGGATGGTTCGGCATCTTCGCACCCAGGCGCACCGATGATGCGATCATCGACCGGATTGCACAGGCGACACGGCTGGCCATGTCCGATCCGGCGCTTCTGGCGAGCTACCGCGCCCAGGGCCTGGAGCCCGATAGCGATTCAAGCCCGGAGAAATTCCAGCGCATCGTCGAGGCGACGACGGCGAGCCTGGCGCCCGTGATCAGGTCGATCGGGCTGAGCAAATTGTGAGACGACTCAGGCGCGCTGGCGCGTGACGATGCGGGCCGACAGCGTGACGAGACCCATCAGCGCGGCCAGCATCCAGAATGCCATCGGCAGTCCGCCGAGACGTGCAACGAAACCGACACCGGCAGGACCGACCAGGATTCCGGCATAGCCCGCGGTGGTGATCGCCGCGACGGCGAGCCCCGTCGGCATCACCGTCTGCCGCGCCGCCCGGCGGAACAGCACCGGCACGAGGTTCGACGCGCCGAGGCCGATCAGCAGGAAGCCGATTATGGCGACCGCGGCAACGGGCGCAGTGAGCAGGACCGCGAAGCCAGCGATTGCAATGAGGCTGCCCCAGAACAACGTCGCGCGATCCCCGACGCGCGCGACGACGGCATCGCCGCCGAGCCGCCCCACCGTCATCGCGATCGAGAACACGATGTAGCCGATCCCGCCCTGCGTCTCGGAGACGAGGCCCGCGCCGATCACGAGCAGCGCGCTCCAGTCGAGCATCGCGCCTTCGACGAGGAAGGTGATGGCGCCCAGCAGCGCCAGCAGCAGCACCGAGCCATGCGGCAGCACGAACAGCGGCCCGTCTTGGACCTGCACCGAGGAAAGCAGGCGCGGCCAGCTGATCAGCATCGCGATCAGCATCAGGACCGAGCAGGTCAGCGTGCTGGCGAGCGCGCCTGTTTGCAGCGACAGCAGCGCGGTCATCAGCGCCGATCCGGCGAAGCCGCCGATGCTGAACAGGGCATGGAAACCGGACATCAGCGGACGTCCCGCGTCGCGCTCCACCTCGACCGCATGGATGTTCATGGCGACGTCGATCGAGCCGAGCGCCGCGCCGAAGGCGAACAGCGCGAGCGCCAGCGTGGCCGGCGTGCTCGCGACAGCCAGCAGCGGCAGCACCAGCGCCAGACCGAGCCCACCCGCGATGATGATCGGCTTGCTGCCGTAGCGCGCGCTCATCACGCCGGTCATGAGCATCGCGACGACCGAGCCGATGCCGAGGCTGAGCAGCAGCAGCCCGAGCACGCCGTCGTCCACGCCGAGCCGCGTCTTCGCGAACGGCACCAGCGGCGCCCAGCACGCGATGCCGAAGCCCGCGACGAGGAAGGCGAGCCGAGTCGCAAGGCGCGTCGCCGGCCGGTCGGCGGAATGCATGGGAACTCCGGAGGAAGCAGGGGCGGGGCGTTCGACTAGCCCTGCGATTGCCGCGACTTTATGTCCGGGGCGCGCGTGGGCCGTCGCTGGTCGCGGCGAGCTGCAGGCGGACGCGCAGGCCTTTTGGCGCGTTGTCGAGCAGCACGAGCGTTCCGTCATGCGCGGTCACGATCGCCTGCGCGATCGACAGACCAAGGCCAAATCCCGCCGTCTCGTCCATGGTGCGCGCCTCTTCTCCCCGCACGAACGGCTCCAGCATTGCCGCCTTCCTGTCATTGGGAATGCCAGGTCCGTCGTCGGAGACGTCGATGACGAGCTGATCCCCCGATATCAACAGTGCGACATCGACCCGGGTTCCGAACCGCGTTGCGTTCTGGACCAGGTTCGTCACCGCGCGGATGATCTCGTCCGGCCGCAGCACGAAGGTGGCCCTGTCGGGGCCGGAATAGGCCACGGCATATCCGGAATCCGAGAACTGCTCGCAGACCATCTGCAGCAGCGCGGCAACGTCCACCAGTGTCGGCTTGACCGGGCTCTCGTTGCGCAGCAGCGACAGCACGGATTCCAGCATCGACTGCATCTGGTCGAGGTCGCGCACGGTCTGCATGCGCTGCGCCGGATCCTCGATATATTCGGAGCGCAGCCGCAGCCGCGTGATCGGGGTGCGCAGATCGTGGCTGATGGCCGCGAGCATGCGGGTCCTGTCGTTCATCAGCGTGGTGATGCGTTCGCGCATCCGGTTGAGCGCCCGCGCCGCGGACCTGATCTCCTCGGGGCCGTTTTCGGGCAGCGGCGCCGACGACCGGTTCAGGCTGAAATTTTCCGCCGCCCGCGCGAAGCCCGACAAGGGCGAGGAGAGCGCGCGGCCGGCCCAGATGCCGAGCAGCGTCATGCTCGCCACCAGGAACAGCAGCGTCGAGGTCCAGAGACCGCTGACGAAGGCGGGCATCTTCGGCGATCCGATCGTGGCCTCGAGCACATCGTCGCCGGCGAGATAGTACCAGACGCGATTGTCCTCGGGCGCGGATCCGCGAATGAGATCGATCTTGCCGCCAGGCGGCGTCGGGATGTTCAGAGGCGTCCGCTCCGGCAGCGGCACACTGGAGCTGGAGACGTTGTCCCGCAATTGCAGCTTCAGTTCCGGATAGGTGCGGCTGATGCTGTCCAGGACGGTGGCACGCTCCGCCTTCGGCGTATTGGCGATGATCCGCGTGATCAATTCGAACTGCTCCAGCGGTCTGTCCGCCAGCAGTTGCGGCCGGTTGAGCAGGAAGTACCCGGCGATCAGCACATGGATCAGGATCAGCGAGACCAGGATCAGCGCCGCGATCTGGCCGCTGATCCGCCTGAAGCTGAACAGTGCGACGATGTCCCGTGCGCGGTTCATGCTTCCTTCACCACCGGCGTGAAGATGTAGCCGCCGGTGCGGACGGTCCGGATCATGGATGTGCCTTCGGTCCGGTCGAGCTTGCGGCGCAGCCGGCTGACCAGCACGTCGATGCTGCGGCCAAAGCCGCCGCCCGGACGGCCGCGCGTCATGTTGAGAAGGCTGTCGCGCGTGAGAATGCGGCCGGCCCTTTCGCAGAAGGCCTGCAGCAGGTCGAACTCGGCGCTGGTCAGTGGCACCTGCGCGCCTTCAGGGTCGCGCAATTCCCGCATCCGGAGATCGACGATCCAGCCCTGGAACGTCAGGCGCGTTGCAGCAGATCCGGCCACGAGCCCGCTCGATTGCCGGCGCAGCACGGCGTTGATTCTGGCGAGAAGCTCGCGCGGGTTGAACGGCTTTGGCAGATAGTCGTCGGCCCCCATTTCGAGGCCGAGGATCCGGTCGAGGTCCTCGCCCTTCGCGGTGAGGATGATGATCGGCGTCGACGAGGCGGCACGCAGCCGCCGGCACAGGCTGAGGCCGTCTTCGCCGGGCAGCATCAGGTCGAGCACGATCAGGTCGACCCGGTTCTGCGACAGATAGCGGTCCATCTCTTTGCCGTTCGTGACCGCGCCAACCGAAAACGAATGCTCGCGCAGATAACGCGCGATGAGGTCGCGGGTCTGCTGGTCGTCTTCGATGACCAGGACGGTCTGTGTGCTGTTTGTCATGACTGAAATCGCATCGGGGGTGCCGATCGTTGATCCATTTGCGGGCGATTGTCTCGTCCGAACAACTACGGTCATGGTGCAATCCTACGGTCAGTCACGGCTCAAGGCCACTACGGGGTCGAGGAAGGCGGCGCGGCGGGCGGGGAAAAAGCCGAAGGCGACCCCGATCCCGGTCGAGGTCAGGAACGCCGCGCCGATCGAGAACATGGAATAGGTAACCTGGAAGCCGGGCACCGCGATGTTGATGATGACGCCGAGCAGGATCGCGATCAGAATGCCGGCGATGCCGCCGATCGACGAGATCAGGGTCGCTTCCACCAGGAACTGCTGGAGAATGTCGCTGCGGCGGGCACCGACCGCCATGCGGACGCCGATTTCGCTGATCCGCTCGGACACGGACACCAGCATGATGTTCATCACCCCGATGCCGCCGACGACCAGCGAGATGACGGCGATCGCCGCCACGAGGAAGGCAAGCGTCTGCGTGGTGCTGGTAATGGTCCGGCGGATATCGTCGGTGTTGAGGATGACGAAGTCCCTGGTGTTGTGCCGCTGTGTCAGCAGCGTGGTCACTGCGTCCTGGGCCAGCGTGGTCGAGACCTCGTCGCTGATCCGGAGCAGGACGCTGCGCAGCGCGCGGTCGCCGGTGAACTGGGCCTGCACGGTGGTGTAGGGCAGGTAGACCGAGAGGTTCTGGTTCGAGCCGAATCCGCCCTGCTGCTGGGCGATCACGCCGACGATGCGGCATGGCACCTTGCCGAGCCAGATCACGCGGCCGATGCCGGAGGTCTGGTCGTCGGAGAAGAAGGTCTTTCGGGTGTTGTCGTCGATGACGGCCTGCCGCTCGATGTTGCGGACTGCGTCGGCATCGAACAGGCGGCCCTTCGCGAGCTTGGCGCCCTTGACCTGGAAATAGCTCTCGCCGACGCCGTTCACCAGCACGTTGGATTCGTTGCCGCGATAGCGGACCGTCGTGCTGGTCGAGACAGTCGGCGTGACGCCGGCAATGAAGCTCTGCCGGTCGAGCGCGCGGGCATCGCCGACCACCAGCGTCTTGATCTTGGCGGCGCGGGCATCGCCGAAGTCCTTGCCCGGGAATACCTCGATCGTGTTGGTGCCGAGGTTGGAGATATCGGAGAGCACCTTGCGCTGGGAGGCGTTGCCGAGCGCGACGACGGACGACACCGCGGCGATGCCGATGATGATGCCGAGCATGGTCAGGAACGCACGCAACCGGTGCGCGGCCATTGCGGCCAACGCCATACGCGACGCCTCCCTCAGGCGTCCCATCGCGCTGAACCAGCCGACTCCGCTGTCCCGTGCGGATCGGGAGACCTTGGCGGCAGGTTCTGCCGTGGCGGCGGTTTCAGTGCGGCGATCGGAGGCGATTTTGCCGTCCCGTAATTCGATGATGCGCTCGGCCCGTGCGGCGACATCGGCATCATGAGTGACGATGATGATCGTACGTCCCTCGCGATGCAGCTCCTTCAGGATCTTCAGGACCTCCTCGCCGCTGCGCCGATCGAGGGCGCCGGTCGGTTCGTCCGCCAAAATCACCTCGGCGCCGTTGATCAGGGCTCGCGCGATCGAGACGCGCTGCTGCTGGCCGCCGGAGAGCTGGTTCGGGCGATGACCGCTTCGGGTCGCCACGCCAAGTCGTTCGAGCAGTTCGTTCGCGCGCGTTCGGCGCTCGCGCGCATTGATGCCGGCATAGACGGCGGGAATCTCGACATTGGCGGCGGCGGAAAGGTCCCCGAGCAGATGATAGCGCTGGAAGATGAAGCCGAAATGCTCGCGGCGCAGCGCCGCCAGCGCATCGGCGTCGAGCTCTGAAACGTTCTTGCCGGCGACGCGATAGGTGCCGGATGTCGGGCGGTCGAGACAGCCGAGGATGTTGAGCAGCGTCGATTTGCCGGATCCCGACGAGCCGATGATCGCGACCATCTCGCCGGGCTGGATGCTCAGCGAGGCGTCGTCGAGCGCAACCACGCGTGTGTCGCCGGCAGCGAACTCCCGCCGGACATTCTCGAGCGCAATGATCGGATCGGCCAAATGAGGGATCATGTCAGGGACCTCCCCCTCCCGGCGGACCGCCGCCTTGCATGCCGCGCGATGCGGTCTGCTCGCTGGCCTCTCCGGTGACGACGCGCTCGCCCTCGTCGAGGCCGGACTTGATCTCGACGGTGGTGCGATCGTTGAGGCCGGTCTTGACCTCGCGCTCGGCGACGTCGCCGGACGCGGTGAGGGTACGCACCGTGCTGCGTCCGTCCGACTTCCGCATCACCGCCAGCGCCGGAATGACCTTCACGCGCCTGGCCTCGCCCGTGATGATGTGCACCTCGGCGGTCATGTAGGTCCGCAGCGCATAGTCCTTGTTGGGGACGTTGAAGACGCCGATGTAGTAGATCGCCGTGCTGGTCGAGCTCGACGAGCTCGAGCTTGAGCTGGACGTGGTGGTCGAGGAGAAGCTGGCGTCCGTCTTGATCGATTCGGGCGCCGGCTCGATCTGATCCAGCCGGGCCTCATAGCGATGGTCCTGGTCGCCGAGGATGGTGAAGTAGAGCGATTGTCCGGGCTTGACCTTGACGATGTCGGCCTCGGAGATCTCCGCCCGCACCGTCATCGTCTCGAGCTGGCCGAGCACGACGATGGTCGGCGCGGACTGCACCGCGTTGACCGTCTGCCCCTCCTGAACCACCGTGGCGAGCACCGTCCCGTCGATCGGCGCGGTGATGCGGGTGTAGTCGAGATTCACCCGCGCCGTCTCGACGCTGGCTTCGGCGCCCACGATCAGGGCGTCCAGCGCGGCGATCTGGGCGCGGGTCTGGCGCACGGTCGAATCCGCGCTGTCGAAATCGCTGCGGGACGTCGCGCGCTGCGCCAATGTCGCTTGCTGGCGTGCCAGGTTCGCCTCGGCCAGCACCAGCGCGGCCTCCTTCTCGGTCTTCTGCGCGCGATAGTTCTTGAGCGAGGCCTCCGAGCTGCGCAGATCGTTCTGCTTGGTGATGGGGTCGATCTGGGCGATGACGTCGCCGGCCTTGACCGTGTCGCCGACGCGCACGTTGAGCGCGGTGATCCGGCCCGAGACCTGCGCACCGACGGCAGTCAGCCGCGCCGGCTTGAGCGTGCCGCTGGCGAGCACTTCCTCGCGCAGATCGCTGACCGCGACCGGCGCGGTGATGTAGGATTGGGTTTTGCTCGACGTTCCCGGGAAACGCGAGGCCGCGACCACGCCAATCGCGGCCACCGCGACGATTGCGGCGGCGATCTTCACGCGCTTGAGGGTGATGATGCCTGTCACTTCAGAGCCTCCCGGAGATGCGGTCCGGTGTTGGTGTCCACGATGATCGGTGTCGATACGTCGACCGGATCGGTCCAGCCACCGCCGAGCGCCTTTGCCAGCGCGATGTAGTCCCTGGCCGCCGACACCTTGCTCTGTATCAGCGAATCCTCGGCCGAATAGAGCGAGCGTTCGGCGTCCAGCACGTCGATGAAGCTGGCACTGCCGGTTTCGAACAGCGAGCGGGACAGCCGCGCGGCCTCGCGGTAGTTCTTCGCCGCCTCCGTCAGCTTGGCGGCGCGCACGCGCTCCTGCGACAACGACACCAGGGCGTTCTCCACGTCCTCCAGTGCGGTGAGCAGGGTCGAGTGGAACGTTGCGAACGCCTGGTCGCGCTGTGCCTCCGCAATCCGGACCGTGGCCAGCCGCTTGCCCGCGTCGAACACCGGCACCGTGACGGAGGGCCCGACCGACCAGCTCACGCTGGAATATTTGGCAAGGTCGCCGGCGCGTAATGCCGAGGTACCGACCGAGCCGGTCAACGACACCGCCGGGTAGCGGTCGGCCTCGGCCGCGCCGATCTTGGCGGTCGCCTGCGCCAGCTTGCGTTCCGCGCTGGAGACGTCCGGACGGCTCATGAGCAGGTCGGCTGGCAGTCCGGTGGGGAGCGGCATGCGCGGTGCCGGCACGGGCGCGGTCCGGGCCATCAGCGATGCAACGCCGTCGGGCGGTCGTCCGAGCAGGATGCCAAGCCGATGAATGTCTCCCGCGAGCGCGGCCTGATAGGTTGGCACGTTTGCTTCGGTGCTCGCCGCCTGCGCCGTGGCCTTGGCGAGGTCGACGGCATTGCCGCTGCCGGCGTCGTATTTGCTGCGGGTGAGCTTCTCGGTGTCGCGCTGCGACACCGATGTCCGTTGTGCCAGCGCGATCCGGGCCTGATAGCCGCGCGCCTCCACGTAATAGGCGGCGACGTCGCCAATCAGGGTGACGAGGCTGTCGCGCAAATCCTCCTCGGCCGATTGCGCGCCGCGCACGGACGCCTCGATGCTCCGCTGGGTGCCACCGAACAGGTCGAGCTCCCAGCTTGAATCGAAGCTTCCTTGGTGCAGCGTGTAGGGCGCGCTGTCGACGAGAACGGAAGAGGAGCCGGCGCTGGCCTTGTTGTCGGTCACCGAGGCCGTCCCGCTGACCGAGGGAAACAGGCCCGCGCTGGTCTGCTGCACCGTGGCGCGCGCCTCACGCACGACCGCCTTGGCTTTGGCGACGTCGGGGTTGGCTTCGACGGCCTGTTCGATCAGCCGGTTGAGCAGGGGATCGCGCAGGCGCAGCCACCAGCGATCGAGCGTGCCGGTCTGCCGCCGCGAGGCCGATTTGGCACTCCACTGCGATGGCAAGTCCAGCCTGGGCGGTCCGGAATAGTCCGGCCCTACGGCGCAGCCGGCCACTGCGCCGCCCAGGACCAGCGCGACGCAGGCCGATCCGGCGCGCGTCAGGGCAGTGCGTAACGGAGCGGGCGTCGGACAACGGTTCTCCTTTGCGGAAGGCACCGGACTAACGACGAACGGGTGTGACGGCATCAAATCGGCTGAAATCCATTGGCCTCGCCCGCACGGGGAGCGGCATTCGCAGCCACCGGCAGGCGGGGCAAGGCATGGATTAGCCCAGCGATCGTGTCCTTTCAGCAGGTGAAATGTTTCTGGATGTAAACAGATGTTGCCGGGCATCTCGGAGCGGGTGAGCGCCGGCTGTCGAGGGTGATATCGGCCCTGTTTCGCCCGGGCGTCAAGCCTTTATCGCATAAATATTCCGCTTTACCGAAATTCGGAAATATCGTATGTGTCGTCCATCCCGGCTCATCCTTGAGGGGCGATCGTACGTCGTCACGATATGCGAGCCGGGCCTGCGGTGGACGCGGCAGCGTCGTGCGCGAGAGGCTAAGGGCAGGGCGGGTAGTCCCTGTGAGCCCGTGGCCGCGTGCGGACGAGCGGCGCTGATGCGTACGGCAAAACCGTGTGGTCCTGGCCGTCGTTGCTACGGTCAAGCCCTTTGCGGAGATGCGCGCGAGCCCAACCGGGCGGACGGCATCGTCAATTCGCGGGGCGAGGGAGGCCAGAAGGAAAGTTCGGCTCCCGGGAGAGCACGGCATAAGCCGTCCGACCACCGCGCAGGGAAGGCCGAGTGATCGGCGACACCTGTATGCTGCTGTGCGGTTCTTTTGCGCTACATCTTCGCGCAGCGGACCGCGGGTGCCTGTCGGCACCCGGTCTTCCCTGCGCCCTCTTGGATTGGAGGGTGGAGAGATCAAGCAAAGCTCGGGCGAAACGCGCCGCGAGAACAGAAAGGCGTGTCTGCCTTTGAGAATCTGAAAATCGTTGACGCGGGCTCAACCCCTGATCACCGTTACCCTGAGGTGCGCGCTCTGCTGCGCGCAGCGCTGCAGAGTAAGCCTCGAAGGGCGACGGCCCCGCTGCATCTCGGCCGTGCATCCTTCGAGGCTCCGCTTGCGATGCTTTCGCATCACAAGCTTCGCACCTCTGGATGACGGAGCCAGCCGCCCACCGCTTACCACGAAATCGGAATCCTCTGCGCAAATCCGCCGAGATCCGAGTCGGGGTAGAGTGGCTGGCGGTCCAGCGGCCGGTTGTTGTTGCCACGCGCGAACGAGGTGCCGGGCGGGAAGGCGTAATCGGTGAACTTACGCTCGCCGGGCAGCACCTCGGTGCCGCCATCCAGCCACGACCGCTTGCTCACATAGAGGCGGGTGCGCGGGCCCGATTGGTAGGTCCGGTTGGGGCCGCGCGGGCCGTAGTCGTAAACGGCATTCGGTGTCGCCTGCGGCCTCTCACGCTTGGCGGAGGTTGCGGCATGAGCGGCGAAGGTCGAGGCGAGGAAGGCAAGCAACACCGTTCTGGTCATGACAATCGTGCTCATCGGCGAATACCCCATGCGAGTTCCTGATGTGGCGGCCTCTCGCACCGGCCTGCGCGCCTGTAAAGAATTCGCGCGTTGCGCGATGTTGCTGCGCGCCTGGGCGGGCAACGCGCGCGCGATGGCTGCCGGGTCGAGCCACTCGACGCTGAAGCTTCGTGCGGCCAGTCTGGCCGCTCCGCCCACGCGGCTGATCCGCCAATCAAACTCAACGACCGGAAACAGTACAGCAATCTCAAAGCCACACCGCGGCCACAGCCGTTTCGTTTCAGAGCAGGTGCGTGCTCTTGAGGTGTGGAATGTCGGTTTTGCGGGCCTGGCTGATCGCGGTGGCGATGAGCGGTATGTCGATTGCGAGTTCAATTTCCGTCGTGCTGTTGCCGCAGCCGGCGGCCGCGCAAGTCGCGGAGACGATCGTGGTCGAGGGTAACCGCCGCGTGGAGGCTGAGACGGTTCGCTCCTACTTCAGGCCCGGCCCCGGTGGGCGCCTCGATCAGCCCGCGATCGACGACGGTCTGAAGGCGCTGATCGGTACCGGCCTGTTTCAGGATGTGAAGATCAATCAGGCCGGCGGCCGCGTCGTGGTGTCGGTGGTCGAGAACGCCGTGATCGGTCGCGTCGCCTTCGAGGGCAACAAGAAGATCAAGGACGAGCAGCTCTCGGCCGAGATCCAGTCCAAGCCGCGCGGAACCTTCTCGCGGGCGCTGGTGCAGTCGGACACGCTGCGCATCGCCGAGATCTACCGGCGTTCGGGCCGCTACGATGTGCGCGTCACGCCCGAAATCATCGAACAGCCGAACAACCGCGTCGACCTCGTCTTCACGGTGGAAGAGGGCGCCAAGACCGCGGTCAAGTCGGTCGAGTTCATCGGCAACGGCGCCTACTCGGCTGCGCGCCTGCGCGATGTCATCAAGACGCATGAGAGCAACCTGCTCAGCTTCCTCGGCAGCAACGACATCTACGATCCCGATCGCGTCGAGGCCGACCGCGACCTGATCCGCCGCTTCTATCTCAAGAACGGCTTCGCCGACGTCCAGGTCGTGGCCGCGCTGACCGAATACGATCCGGAGAAGAAGGGCTTCAACGTCACCTTCAAGATCGAGGAAGGCTCGCAGTACCGCGTCGGCACCGTCGACTTCCGCTCCAGCATTGCCAATTTTGACGCGAACTCGCTGCGAAGCCTGTCGCGCGTCAGTGTCGGCTCGCTCTACAACGTGGAATCGGTCGAGAAGTCGACCGAAGAGATGCAGATCGAGGCGTCGCGCCGCGGTTATGCGTTCGCCCTGGTGCGGCCGGGTGGCGACCGCAACTTCGAGGCGCACACGGTCTCTGTGGTGTTCAACGTCGACGAGGGCCCGCGCACTTACATCGAGCGCATCAACCTTCGCGGCAACACGCGAACCCGGGACTACGTGATCCGGCGCGAATTCGACATCTCCGAGGGCGACGCCTACAACCGTGCGCTGGTCGACCGTGCCGAGCGCCGGCTGAAGAACCTCGACTACTTCAAGAGCGTCAAGATCGTCACGGAGCCCGGCTCTTCCAGCGACCGCGTGATCCTGATCGTCGACCTCGAAGAGAAGTCGACCGGCGACTTCTCGATCTCGGGCGGCTACTCCACGAGCGACGGTGCACTGGCCGAAGTCTCGGTCTCCGAGCGCAACCTGCTCGGCAAGGGGCTCTATGCCAAGGCGTCCGTCAGCTACGGTCAGTATTCGCGCGGCATATCGCTGTCGTTCGTTGAGCCCTATCTGCTCGACTACCGCCTCGCCCTCGGCATGGACGTCACCTGGCGCCAGCAATTGTCGAACAGCTATACCAGCTACGGGGTGACGACGCTGGGCTTCTCGCCGCGCCTCGGCTTTGCGCTACGAGAGGATCTCTCGCTGCAGCTTCGTTACTCGCTCTATCAGCAGAGCATCACGCTCGCCAGCGCCTACAACAACTGTAACAACAATGCGGCCAACGCGTCGCTGGCCTACAACCCGACACCATCCTATATCAAGAACGTCCTCGGCGGCGCCGACCCCACCAACGCCACGGATTCGAGCGTCTATGGCTATGGCTGCTACGGCGACGGCGAGTCGAGCCTGCCGGTCCGGAAAGAGCTGGCGAACGGCGCGACCTGGACATCGGCGCTCGGCTACACGCTGACCTACAACACGCTGGACAACACCAAGAACCCGACCGACGGATTGCTGGTCGACTTCCGTCAGGACTTTGCAGGCGTCGGCGGCGACGTCACCTATCTGAAGACCGCGCTGGACACCAAGTACTACACGTCGCTCATGTCCGATATCGTCAGCGTGATCCATCTCCAGGGCGGCCTTCTCAGCAAGCTCGGCAACCAGGATCTGCGCATGCTGGATCATTTCCAGATGGGCCCGAACCTCGTGCGTGGCTTCGCCTCCAACGGCATCGGTCCGCGCGACATCACCTACCTCAACTACGGCGCCACCGGCGATGCGCTCGGCGGCACGAAGTACTGGGGCGCCTCCATGGAGCTGCAGATGCCGTTCTGGTTCCTGCCCAAGGAGGTCGGGTTGAAGGGCGCCGTCTACGCCGATGCCGGCTCACTCTGGGGTTATCAGGGGCCGACGTCGTGGTCGGCCACGGGCGAAGTCAACACCAAGGCCTGCCCGACCTGCGGCCTGCAATATGACGACGGCAACGTCGTGCGGTCGTCGGTCGGCGTCGGCCTGATCTGGGCCTCGCCGTTCGGCCCGCTGCGCTTCGACTACGCCGTGCCGCTGTCGAAGGGCAAATACGACACGGTTCAGGAGTTCAGGTTCGGCGGCGGCACGTCGTTCTAACCACTCAGTATCCGCTTGCAGGCATCGACGAACACCCGCGCGCCGGTGACGATGTCGGCGTCGGCGGTGTTCTCGGTCCAATGGTGGCTGATGCCGCCGATCGACGGCACGAACAGCATGGCTGCCGGCATCACGGTCGCAAGCATCTGCGCATCGTGGCCGGCGCCGCTCGGCATCCTGATCGATCGGCCGTCAGCCATGGCCTTGCTCGCGGCTTCGATTGCGTCCTGGAAGCCGGCGTCCATCATGGCGGGAGCACCGGTGCGCAGCTTCGTCACGGTGACGGCGCAAGGGCCTTTCGCGTTGACTTCGTCCGCCATCGTCTGCAACAGGTCCTCCAGCCGCGCGATGACGGAAGGATCGTCGTCGCGGATCTGGAACAGCATTTCGGCCCCGCCCGGAATGATGCTCGGCGCGCCCGGATCGAGCGTGATGCGACCAGTGGTCCAGACCGTGCGCGGCCCGCAGGCGGCGGGGAAACGCTGGTCGATCGCCACGCAGAACTTGGCCAGCGCCAGCCCGGCATCCTTCCGCACGGCCATGCGGGTGGTGCCGGCGTGGTTCTGCTCGCCGGCGAAATTGATGCGATACTGCCAGATGCCGACGATCGAGGTCACGACCCCGATCGCGAGCTTGCCGCTCTCGAGCGTATCACCTTGCTCGATGTGCGCCTCAAGATACCCGATATGCCGTCCCTTCTCGACGGCTAGTCGCGCACGTCCGGCGAGACCCATGTCGGCGAGGGCATCCCGCATGGTGCGGCCGTTGGTGCGGTCGCGCGCGGCATCGATCTCGGCTTCGGTCACTTGCCCGACATAGGAGCGCGAACCGAGAAAGCTGCCGAAATGACCTTCCTCATCGCACCAGGCGGCGACCTCGACCGAGCCCTTGAACGAGGGATCGGCGTTGAGGACGCGGGCGGCTTCGAGCGCGTAGACGACGCCGAGCGGGCCGTCGAGCCAACCGGCGTAGTTCTGGCTCTCCAGATGCGATCCCGCCAGCAGCTTCGGTCCGGATTTGCTGCTCGTGCCGAGAACATTGCCGATGCCGTCGATCCCTGCGCCGAGGCCGGCCTCGGGGAGCTTCTGCACCAGCCAGTCCAGCGAGCGCTTGTGCGGCTCGGAGAAGGTCGGCTTGTGCACGCCGGTCTCGTAGGCGCCGATGGCACGGAGTGCATTGAGGTCGGCGAGCACGCGCTGGCCGTCGGCGAGTGATTTGGTGTCAGGCATGTTCGGCAACCTTCAGCGCCTCGGTGCGGATTTCCTCGACCAGCCGTTCCTTCAGCTGGACGAATTCGGGCGTGGTCTTGATCTTGTAGGAGCGCGGATGCGGCAGGTCGATCGCAATGTCGGCCTTGATCCGCCCGGGACGCGCGCTCATCACGATGACGCGGCTGCCGAGGAAGATCGCTTCCTCGATGTCGTGGGTGACGAACAGCACGGTCTTCTGGTCGCGTTCCCAGATTCCCAGCAGCATCTCCTGCATGAGCGCACGCGTCTGGTTGTCGAGCGCGCCGAAGGGCTCGTCGAGCAGCAGGATCTTCGGATCGTTGGCGAGCGCACGCGCGATCGCGGTGCGCTGCTGCATGCCGCCGGAGAGCTGCTTGGGCCAATGGTTCTCGAAGCCGGTGAGGCCTACCTGGCGGATGAAGCCGTCGGCAATCTTGTTCCGCTCGTCCTGCGGCACGCCGCGCTCGCGCAGGCCGAAGGCGATGTTCTCGCGCACGCTCAGCCAGGGAAACAGCGTGTAGGACTGAAACACCATGCCGCGATCGGCGCCCGGGCCGGAGACCTCGCGGCCGTCGAGCACCACACGGCCGCTGGTCGGGCGGTCCAGGCCGGCGACGATGCGAAGCAGCGTGGACTTGCCGCAGCCGGAGGGGCCGAGGATGGTGACGAAGTCGTTGTTGCCGATGGTGAGGTCGGTCGGCTCCACCGCCCGGGTCGGCGCGTTGCCGTGGCGGGCGGCGAAGGTTCGCGAGACCTGTTCGACCTTGAGGATCGTCATGCGAGCCTCCACGGAAACAGCCAGGCGTTGAACGCCTTGAACAGGAAGTCCGAGATGAGACCGATCAGTCCGATCACGATGATGCCGAAGATGATCTGGCCGGTGTTGAGCAGCGCCTGGCTGTCGGTGATCATGTGGCCGATGCCTGAGGACGAGCCGATCAGCTCGGCGACGATGACATAGGTCCAGGCCCAGCCCAGTACCAGCCGGAGGATTTCGGCGATCTCGGGCGCAGAGGAGGGCAGCAGCACGCGACGGATGATGCCGCGGTCGCTGGCCCCGAGCGTATAGGCCGCCTCGACCAGATCGCGCCGTGTCGCGCCCACGGTCACGGCGATCATCAGGATGATCTGGAATACCGAGCCGATGAAGATGACGAGCAGCTTTTGCAGCTCGCCGATGCCGGCCCACAGGATCAAAAGCGGAATGAAGGCCGAGGCGGGCAGATAGCGCGCGAAGGAGACGAAGGGTTCCAGGAACGCCTCGACTGGCTTGTAGGCGCCCATCAGCACGCCGAACGGCACCGCGATGATGGCGGCCAGTGCGAAGCCGCCGACGACGCGCCAGATCGTCATGCCGATGTCGTATACGAAACCCTGCTTGGCAAGCAGGTCGTAACCTTCCTGCACCATGGTCAGCGGGTTGGCGAGGAACACTTTCGACACATGGCCGCCGAAGGTCGCCCAGGACCAGAGGGCAACGAACAGCACGAAGAACGCAAGGCCATAAACCACGCGCTGCTTCGATGTCACGGGATCCAGGGGACGCATCAAACGATCTATCCGGGAGGGGAATAAGCTTGCCGGCCCCGCCGCAAGACGGGACCGGTATGTCTGTTGAGGAGGTTACTTGATGTAGCTGGCGTCGTAGAGGTCCTCGACCTTCGGCGCGGCCTTGATGATGCCCATCTCGAGCAGGAGCTCGGCGGCCTCCTTGTTGAAGGTCAGGAAATCGCCGGTGAAGAACTTCTGGTTTGCGGCCTTGTCCTGCCAGCGCAGATATTTGGCGGAGTTGCCGAACTGCTCGCCGGTCTGCTTCACGTCGGCGCCCATGATCTCATAGGCCTTGGCCTGGTCCTTGGCGATCATGTCGAGCGCCTCGAAATAGCTGTTGGCGAGCGCTTGTGCAGCCCTCGGATTCTCGCTGAGGAATTTCGGCGTGCAGCCGAACGTGTCCATCACGATCGGGTAGTCGAGCGTGGTCGCGATGATCTTGCCCTTGTCGGGTGCGGCGCGCACGGTCGACAGATACGGCTCATAGGTCATCGCGGCGTCGTTCTGGCCGGACACGAAGGCCTGCGCGGCAGCGGCCGGCTCGAGGTTCACGACGGTGACGTCCTTCGTGGTGAGACCGTTCTTCTTGAGCATCCAGGCCAGCGCGAAGTACGGCGACGTGCCGGGCGCGGAGGCTGCGACCGTCTTGCCCTTCAGATCCTTGATCGCGGCGAGATCGTTGCGGACGGCCATGCCGTCCGCGCCATAACTCTTGTCGAGCTGGAAGATCTGCTTGGTCGCAACGCCATTGGCGTTCCAGGATATCCAGGTCTCCACGGTCGTTGCCGCGCACTGCACGTCGCCGGAGGCGATCGCGAGGTGGCGGTCCTTCTGCGGGATCTTCTTGATCGTCACGTCGAGGCCGTTCTTCTTGAAGATGCCGGCTTCCTTCGCCAGCGTCAGCGGCGCGAAGCCGGTCCATCCGGAGATGCCGACGCCGACCTTGACGTCGTCGGCGAGCACCGGAGTGGAGGCCGCAAGAGCAATGATTGTCGCAAAAACTTTTGAACTACGCATGATTGTCGTCCTCTTGCCCAGATGGATTGACGTTCTGTTGATCTCTATCGGTCCATACGGACCGTTGCCCGAAGCGTTGCACGATTTGTGCCGACATCGTCCTCTCAGCCTCCCTTGAATCGGGCGACAAGGCGGTGAGAGTCACCGGGATATAGCAGTCGCACCGCGGTGATCGTGCGCGCGCTACGCCAGGTATAGCGGTCGATCACGAGGCAGGGGGCGCCGACGGCGATGTCGAGCGCTTCCGCCGTACGATCATCCGCAATGATCGCGCTGATCGTATGCTCGGCTTCTGTCCATGGGACATGATGAAGCAGCCATGAACCGGGTGGCTCTCGCGAGAAATCAGCGGTCGCGGCATCCGGCACGGATGACAGATCGATCAGCCTGTCTTCGACGGCAAA
Organism: Bradyrhizobium sp. A5; assembly: GCF_042076515.1. Lineage (NCBI taxonomy): Bacteria > Pseudomonadati > Pseudomonadota > Alphaproteobacteria > Hyphomicrobiales > Nitrobacteraceae > Bradyrhizobium > Bradyrhizobium sp. A5. The sequence goes on from NZ_CP148990.1 coordinate 2,000,239, forward strand.
CGGCACGTTGTCGGCGCTATGTCGGCAGGTGATCGCGACTACCTTGCCGGCCTTCTTCACGCCAAGACGCTGACGGTCAGCGGCCGTCGCCGTGCGCAGCTTGCGGTGCATCAGTTCGTAGCCATAGCTGCGGCCGAGCGAGGTGATTTCCGCGCGCATGTCGGCGATTTTCAGCACTGCCGACTGATGTTGCGGACGACGCACGAAGGAGCCGGCACGACGACGTCGCTCGATCAGATCGGCCTGTGCGAGCTCCGACAGTGCCTTGTTCACCGTCATGCGCGAGCAGCCGTAGCGCGCGACCAGTTCGTGCTCGAACGGAATGCGGTGACCCGGCGGCCACTCGCCGGTCAGGATCCGCTTCTCGATGTCGGCGCGGATGCGCTTGTAGAGCGTCGGTTGGTCGGCGGCATCGGTCGCGAGGCTCATGCGACGAGCCTCCGCATCGATGCGTTGAATCGCTCGCGCGCGGCTTGCCGCAATCTGTGCCGGCCGCCTTCGACGACCTTGTCGCCGCCCGCCCAGACGCAATCGATCACGCCGCCGCCGGCGGCAAAGATCCAGCCGTCGATGACGGCGTCGCGCGCGCGCCCCGCCAGCGATGGATGGGCGGTGTCGAGCGTGATAATATCGGCGCGCGCTCCCGGCGTGAGGCCGATAGTCGGCTGCGCCAGCGCTCGTGCGCCGCCCGCGAGCGCGTGGTCGAACAGCGTGCGTCCTGTCGAGCGACCTGTGCCGCCGGAGAGCACGTTGCGCTGGCGATGCTTGAGGCGCTGGCCATACTCGAGCTGGCGCAGTTCGTCGGCGACGCCGACAAGCACATTGGAATCGGTTCCGACACCGAACGCGCCACCGGCATCGAGGAATTCGCGCGCCGGAAAGATGCCGTCGCCGAGGCTCGCTTCCGTGATGGGGCAGAGGCCCGCCACCGCACCGGTCTTCGCGAACGCAGCGACTTCCGCGTCGGTCGTGTGGGTGGCGTGAATGAGGCACCAGCGCCGATCGAGAGGCGCGTGCTCCAGCAGCCATTGCACCGGACGCCGGCCCGACCAGGCGAGGCAATCCTCGACTTCCTTCACCTGCTCGGCGGCGTGAATGTGCACCGGCCCGCCATCCGCAAGCGGAACGATTGCCGCGAGTTCGTCCGGCGTCACCGCGCGCAGGCTGTGCGGCGCGACGCCGATATTGGCGCCCGGCAATGACGCGATCGTCTTGCGCGAAGCGCTCATCAGCCTCGCGAATTGATCGACAGAGCAGATGAAGCGACGCTGGCCGTCATGCGGGGCTGCGCCTCCGAACGAGCCATGCGCATAAAAACTCGGCAGCAGCGTCAGGGCAATGCTTGAAGCTTCGGCGGCCTGTGCGATGCGCGCCGCCATCTCGCCGATGTCGGCGTAGTGCGAGCCGTCGCGATCGTGATGCAGGTAGTGGAATTCGCCGACGCGGGTAAAACCATGCTCCAGCATCTCGACATATAGCAGCGTCGCAACGGCAGTCACGTCGTCCGGCGTCATCGCCAGCGCGAAGCGGTACATCGTCTCGCGCCAGGTCCAGAACGTATCGGTGGAGGCGCCGCGCAATTCCGCAAGACCCGCCATGCCGCGCTGGAAGGCGTGGCTGTGCAGGCTCGCAAGTCCCGGCAGCGCGATTCCGTGGCGCTCGTCGCCGGTGGCCGGCGCTACGCCAGGCGTCACCTCCGCGATCGCGCCGGCGGTGATCACCACCTGCACGTCATTGGCCCAGCCCGAAGGCAGGAGCGCGGAGGCGAAATGCAGTCGGGTCATGCTTACACGCCGGCTGGACAGAACCGCCCCACGATTATATGTCTAGACATATAAGTCAAGCATCCCACGGCGAAGGGAGACCTTCATGGCAGAGCGCTTCGACCGGATCTGGCACAACGCCCGGCTCGCCACGATGCGAGCCGACCGTCCCGATCTCGGCGAGATCGAGCATGGCGTGATCGCCATACGTGGCGGCCACATCGTCTATGCGGGTGCCGCGGCGGATTTCCCTATCGATGCGGACGCGATCAAGCGCATCGATTGCGAGGGGCGCTGGATCACGCCGGGGCTCGTCGATTGCCATACTCATCTCGTCTATGGCGGCAACCGTGCGCACGAGTTCGAGCTGCGCCTGAAGGGCGCGAGCTACGAAGAGATCGCGCGCGCCGGCGGCGGCATCGTCTCGACGGTGGCCGCGACGCGCAAGGCGAGCGAGGCCGAGCTTGTCGCACACGCGCTGCCGCGGCTTGATGCGCTGATCGGCGAGGGCGCCACCACGATCGAGATCAAGTCCGGCTATGGCCTCGAGACGGAGACCGAGATGCGGCAACTCGCGGCCGCGCGCAGTCTCGGCCGTCAGCGGCCGGTTGCGATCCGCACGTCCTTCCTCGGCGCGCATGCGCTGCCTGTGGAAGCCGATGGCGACAAGGATCGCTACATCGATCTCGTCTGCAAGAAGATGCTGCCGGCCGTTGCAAAGGCCGGCCTTGCCGATGCCGTCGACGCCTTCATGGAGGGCATCGCGTTCTCCGCCGAGCAGACCGCACGGGTGTTCGAGACGGCGAGAGTGCTCGGGCTGCCGGTCAAGCTGCACGCTGATCAATTGTCGAATCTCGGCGGCGCAGCGCTCGCCGCACAATTCTCCGCGCTGTCTGCCGATCATCTTGAACACACAGACGAGGCCGGCGCTGCCGCGATGGCGACCGCCGGAACGGTGGCGGTGCTGCTGCCCGGCGCCTTCTATTTCATTCGCGAGACGCATAAGCCGCCGGTCGATGCGTTTCGCAAGCACGGCGTGCACATGGCGCTCGCGACCGACTGCAATCCGGGCAGCTCGCCGCTGACGTCGTTGCTGCTTGCGATGAACATGGGGGCGACGCTGTTCCGGATGACGGTGGCCGAATGCCTCGCGGGCATCACCCGCGAAGGGGCACGGGCGCTCGGTCTGCTCGCTGAGACCGGCACGCTGGAGGCCGGCAAATGGTGCGATCTCGCCATCTGGGACATCGAGCGTCCGGCCGAACTCGTCTACCGCATCGGCTTCAATCCGCTGCACCGGCGAGTGTGGAGAGGGCAGTGACGGAGCAGGGCGCACCGATCGTCGTCAAGCCGGGTACTGTCAACCTCGACGATCTCGCGCGCGTGCTGGAGGGCGCTCCTGTCGCTCTCGATCCATCGTTCTGGCCGCGCGTCGACGCCGCAGCCGAGATCGTCGCGAAGGCCGCGCAAGCTAGCCTACCTGTCTACGGCATCAACACCGGTTTCGGAAAGCTGGCGTCAAAGCGCATTCCTCCAGACCAGACCGCGCTGCTCCAGCGCAACCTCATCGTCTCGCATTGTTGCGGCGTTGGTGCGGCGACGCCGGAGCCGATCGTCCGGCTGATGATGGCGCTGAAGATCGTATCGCTCGGGCGTGGGGCTTCTGGCGTGCGCCGCGAGGTGGTCGAGCAGCTGCAGGCCATGCTCGGGCGCGGTGTCTATCCGCTGGTGCCGCAGCAGGGATCGGTCGGCGCATCCGGCGATCTCGCGCCGCTCGCGCATATGACCGCTGTGATGATCGGAGAGGGCCAGGCGATCGTTGGCGGCAGGATCGTACCCGGCCACGATGCGCTCTCCGTCGCCGGGCTGGCGCCGCTGACGCTCGGCCCCAAGGAGGGGCTCGCGCTGATCAACGGCACGCAGTTCTCGACCGCCTACGCCATTTCCGGCGTGCTGCGCGCGTTTGGGCTGGCTCGCGCTGCGCTCGTGACCGGCGCGTTGTCGGTGGATGCGGCGATGGCATCGACGGCGCCGTTCCGTTCCGAAATCCAGGCGCTGCGCGGTTATCCCGGGCAGATCGCCGCGGCCGCAACGTTGATGGCGTTGCTCGACGGCAGCGATATCCGCTTGTCGCATCTCGAAGGCGACGAGCGCGTGCAGGATCCTTATTGCCTGCGCTGCCAGCCGCAGGTCACGGGGGCGGCGCTCGATCTGATCACGCAGGCCGCACGCACGCTGATCGTCGAAGCCAATGCGGTCACCGATAATCCGCTGGTGCTGGTCGAGACCGGCGAGATCGTCTCCGGCGGCAATTTCCACGCCGAGCCGGTGGCGTTCGCCGCCGATGCTATCGCGCTGGCGCTGTCGGAGATCGGCGCGATCAGCGAGCGGCGCATCGCGACACTGGTCGATCCCGCGCTCAATTTCGGCCTGCCGCCGTTCCTCACGCCAGATCCCGGCATCAATTCCGGCTTCATGATCGCGGAGGTCACGGCGGCCGCGCTCTATGCCGAGAACAAGCAGCGTGCGGCGGCCTGCTCAATCGATTCGACGCCGACCAGCGCCAACCAGGAAGACCATGTCTCGATGGCCGCGCATGCCGCGCGACGCTTGTCCGATATGGCGGACAACCTCGCCGCCATTTTGGGTATCGAGCTTCTGGTCGCTGCCCAAGGCATCACGCTGCGGGCGCCGCATGCGACCAGCGCGCCGCTCGTTGCCGTCATCGCCGCCCTTCGCGCGCAGGTGCCCGCACTCGGCGCTGACCGCTACATGGCCGGCGATCTCGCCAGGGCGGCCGCGCTGATCGAGGCCGGTGTACTGCCGGCTGAGGCGATCGCTGCGCTGTCATATGATCCGTTTCCAGAACTTGACTGAACAAGGCTCGCCGAAGAGGTCCTCATGAACCGCCGACTGGACAACGACCGCACCATCCGCTCGCCGCGCGGCAGCGAGATCAGCGCCAAGAGCTGGCTGACGGAAGCGCCCTTGCGCATGCTCATGAACAATCTCGATCCCGATGTGGCGGAGCGCCCGAGTGAGCTCGTGGTCTATGGCGGTATCGGCCGCGCCGCGCGCGACTGGGAGAGTTTTGACCGGATTACGGACGCGCTGCGCAAGCTCGAAGGCGACGAGACGCTGCTGGTGCAGTCGGGCAAGCCGGTCGGTGTGTTCCGCACCCATGCCGACGCGCCGCGCGTGCTGATCGCGAACTCCAACATCGTGCCGCATTGGGCGACGCTCGATCATTTCAACGAGCTCGATCGCAAGGGCCTGATGATGTACGGGCAGATGACCGCGGGCTCATGGATCTATATCGGCAGCCAGGGCATTGTGCAGGGCACCTACGAAACCTTCGTCGAGGTCGGCCGTCGTCACTATGGCGGCAGCCTCGCGGGCAAATGGATTCTCACCGCAGGCCTCGGCGGCATGGGCGGCGCGCAGCCGCTGGCCGCGACCATGGCGGGAGCCTCCATGCTCGCGGTCGAGTGCCAGCCAAGCCGCATCGAGATGCGGCTGCGTACCGGCTATCTCGATCGTCAGGCCGCAACACTCGACGAAGCGCTTGCGATCATGGCGGAGGCCGCTAAGATGAAAAAGCCGGTCTCGGTCGGCCTGCTCGGCAATGCCGCCGAGATTTTCCCGGAACTGGTGCGCCGCGGCGTCAAGCCCGACATCGTCACCGACCAGACCAGCGCGCATGATCCGATCAACGGCTATTTGCCGAAGGGCTGGACGCTGGCCGATTGGGAAGCCAAGCGCGCCTCCGATCCGAAGGCAGTCGAGCATGCGTCGAAGATTTCGATGGTCGAGCATGTCCAGGCCATGCTGGATTTCCATGCGCAGGGCATTCCGACGCTCGACTACGGCAACAACATCCGCCAGATGGCGCAGGACATGGGCCTGAAGAACGCGTTCGATTTCCCCGGCTTCGTGCCTGCTTACATCCGCCCGCTGTTCTGCCGCGGCGTCGGGCCGTTCCGCTGGGCGGCGCTGTCGGGTGATCCCGAGGACATCTTCAAGACCGACGCCAAGGTCAAGGAGCTGATGCCCGACGACAAGCATCTGCACAATTGGCTCGACATGGCCAGGGAGCGCATCAAGTTCCAGGGCCTGCCGGCGCGGATTTGCTGGGTTGGTCTTGGCGATCGTCATCGCCTCGGTCTTGCCTTCAACGAGATGGTGGCGAGCGGCGAGCTCAAGGCGCCGATCGTGATCGGCCGCGATCATCTCGACAGCGGCTCGGTGGCGAGTCCCAACCGCGAAACCGAGGCGATGAAGGACGGATCGGATGCGGTCTCCGACTGGCCTCTGCTCAACGCGCTGCTCAATTGCGCCAGCGGCGCGACCTGGGTCTCGCTGCACCATGGCGGCGGCGTCGGCATCGGCTATTCGCAGCATGCGGGCATGGTGATCGTTGCGGACGGCACGCCTGAGGCGGCAAAGCGTATCGAGCGCGTGCTCTGGAACGATCCCGCCAGCGGCGTCATGCGCCATGCGGATGCGGGCTATGAGACCGCGATCGATTGCGCCCGTGACAAGGGGCTCGATCTGCCGAGCCTGGCGAAATAGCTAGCCGCTCTCCAGCAGCTTCGGCATCGTCGTCTTCGCGCCGTCCATGAAGGTCTGGACGGCGTCGCGGACGATCGCGTCGAGATCGGACGGGGTCGGCGTCTCGTAGATGAATTTGCGGATGGCGAGATAGAAGATGCGGCCGTGCAGGCCCCAGAACAGCTCGGTCTCGCGCTCGCTCAGCGGATGGGCCTTCGCATCCGGGAGCTTCAGATCGTGGCGCAGCTCGGCTGCCGCCGGCTCGATGATCTCGCGGCGGACGATGTCGAGATAGCGGCCGGTGATGCCGAACGACTTCATCCCGGAGAAGACGAAGATCCGCACCCAATTGTACTCGAATACGCGCTCGACGTAATCGAGATAGAAGCGCGTCAGCCGTGCTTCCAGCGGCAGCGCGCGGTCGCGGATCATCGGACCCCAATCGGGCGACCAGCGGCTGAGATAGACCTCCTGGTAGACGCGCTCGATCAGCGCTTCCTTGCTGGGGAAGTGACGATAGATCGCCGAATGGGTGATGCCCATGCGTTTGGCGAGCTCGCGAGTCTGGCCCTCGAAGCCGCGTTCGGCAAAGAAGCGGACAGCTTCGTCCACGATCGCGCGCTCGCGGTCGGCGGCGCGCATGTTGCGGCGCTTTGGCGCGGACTTGCCGGTCTGGGTCCGCTTCCGGATCGGTCGCTTCGCTGGTTTGTGCGGTTTTCGGGCCATTTCGTCGCTGAATCGAACGTCTGGCTGCTTTCATAGCTCAAGGCGCATTTGTGACCAAATGGTCATTTCCTGTTGACCGCCCCCTGGCGTCGTGTCAGGATTTTGAGACCAGATGGTTACAAATCTGGCATCCCGGCTGATGAGCCGATGGATATCGAGGAAACGGCAGTGAAGGCGAGGGCTTTCAGCTATTTTCGTGCGGCGACGATCGACCAGGCGCTCGACGCACATGCGCGCGCCGGCGACGATGCGCGTTTCATTGCCGGCGGCCAGAGCCTGGTGCCGGCCCTGTCGCTACGGCTGCAGGCGCCGCGGCTTCTGATCGACATTACCCACATCGACGCGCTGCGCGGCGTCAGGCGCGAAGGCAGCTATCTGCGCATCGGTGCGCTGACGCGCCATTGCGAGATGTTGAGCGAGTCGCTGATCGCCGAATTTGCGCCGCTGCTGCACGCCGCGGCGCCCTACGTCGCCCATCCCGCGATCCGCAACCGCGGCACGCTTGGCGGCAGCGTCGCGCTGGCCGATCCGGCTTCCGAATTTCCCGCGATGATTCTGGCGCTGGATGCCGAGATCGAGATCGCGGGCCCTGCAGGCCACCGGCGTGTCAAGGCCGACGACTTCTTCATCGACCTGTTTGAGACCGCGTTGCAGCCCGGCGAATTGATCACCGCGATCCATGTCCCGCTGTTCAGGGCGGACCAGCGCTTTGCGTTCGACGAACTGGCGCGGCGGCGCGGCGACTATGCGCTGGTCGGATGCGGCATACTCGCGACTTGCGCCGGAGATCGCATCGACGATATCCGCATCTCCTTCTTCTCGGTCGGCAATACGCCGACGCGGGTGAAGGGGACCGAGGCAACCCTGATCGGCGCCAGCCTTGATTCGATTCGTATCGCCGCCGCGCAGGCCGTGCTCGAAGGCGATCTCGCGCCGCCCGACAGCGATGAAGTGCCGTCCGCGATGCGGCTGCATCTCGCACGCGTGCTGCTCGGTCGCCTGCTCGGGCGTCTTGGTGAGGGCGCATGAGCGGCTTTGACGAAACTCTTCTGGATGATGTGGACAAGACTGTGCGGGTCCGCTTCATCGTCAATGGCCGCAAGGTCGCGTGCGAGGTCGCGCCACGGGAGACGCTGGTCGATTGCCTGCGCAACGCGCTCGAACTGACGGGTACGCATGCCGGCTGCGAGATGGGCGCCTGCGGCGCCTGTCTGGTGCAGCTCGACGGCCGGGCCGTGCACGCCTGCCTGATGTTCGCGGTTCAGGCCGACGGCGCGAAGATCGACACGATCGAGGGCCTTACCGAGAGCGGGGCGGTCGCCGATCTCCAGGCCGAATTCCATCGCCGTAACGCCCTGCAATGCGGCTTCTGCACGCCGGGCATGCTGGTCAACGCCCATGAGCTGCTGTCGCAAATCGTGCGGCCGAGCCGCGAAGAGATCCGCGACGCGCTGTCGGGCAATTACTGCCGCTGCACCGGCTATGAGGCAATCATCGACGCCATCGATGCCGTCGCCAGGGCACGCAGCGAAGAGGGAGGCGCTACATGAGTGCGCCGCTGACCTCGCTCGATCGGCCGAATTCTTACATCGGCCGCTCCGTGCCGCGGCCCAACGCGAAGCGGCTCCTCGCCGGGCGCGGGCGCTATATCAGCGACCTCCGGCTGCCGCGCATGCTGTATGCCGCCTTCCTGCGCAGCCCCTATGCGCATGCGAAGATCGTTGCCATCAACACCGAGCAGGCGCGCGCGCTCGAAGGTGTGCATCTCGTCGCCGTGGGCGCTGATCTCGCAAAGATCTGCACACCCTGGATCGGCACGCTCGATCATTTCAAGGGGATGACCTCGGCACCGCAATTGCCGCTGCCGCTGGATCGCGTGGTCTGGGCCGGGCAGGCGGTGGTCGCCGTCGTCGCCGAGAGTCGGGCGATCGCGGAAGACGCTCTGGAATTGGTTGAGGTTGGCTACGAGGAGTTGCCTCTCGTTGTCAACATTGATGGCGCACGAGAGCCTGGCGGACCGCTGATCAATCCCGATAGCGTCAACAATGTCTGCTTCCGCAGCCAGCTGGACAGCGGCGCGGTCGACGAGGCCTTTGCGCATGCGGCCCATGTGGTGGAGGAGGAGCTCTCCTTTGGCCGCCATACCGCGGTGACGCTGGAGCCGCGCGCGATCGTCGCTGATTATGATCCCGCCGCCGGCGCGCTCACGGTGCATCACGCCACACAGACGCCTTATCAGTTCCAGGACCTCTATTCGCGCCACTATGGCATCCCGGAAGCCCGCGTTCGCGTCATCGCGACCGATATCGGCGGCTCCTTCGGGATGAAGCTGCATGTCTATCACGAGGACATGGCGGTGGTCGGCCTCTCGATCTTGCTCGGCCGTCCCGTCAAATACGTCGCCGACCGCATCGAGTCCTTCGTCTCCGACATTCACGCGCGTGACCATCGCGTCCATGCCCGCATGGCGATCGATGCCAAGGGGGAGATCCTGGCGATGGACGTCGTGGACCTGACCGCGATCGGCGCGTTCTCGAGCTATCCGCGCACCAGTGTGGTCGAGGGCAACCAGGTGATCCGCCTGATGGGCGCGCCCTATCGCTTCAAGAACTATCGCGCCGCGCTTGAGGTGATCTTCCAGAACAAGGTCCAGACCAGCCAGTACCGCGCGGTCGGACATCCCATCGCCTGCGCCGTCACCGAGCGGCTGGTCGACATGGCAGCGGCGAAACTAGGCCTCGATCCCTTCGCGATCCGTGCGCGGAACGTGATCGCCGACGACGCCTATCCGCAGACCTCGCCGACTGGCTACCGCTTCGAGGCGCTGTCGCATCAGGCCTGCCTGAAGCGCCTGCACGAGATGATGGACTATGACACGCTGCGTGCCGAACAGGCGGAGTTGCGCAAGCGCGGGGTCCACCGTGGCATCGGCATCGCGGCCTTTGTCGAGATCACCAATCCGAGCCCGGCGTTCTACGGCGTCGGCGGCGCGCGCATCTCCTCGCAGGACGGCGCGATCCTCAGCCTGACGCCGTCGGGCGAGGTGCGCTGCCTGATCTCGGTCACCGAGCAGGGGCAGGGCACCGAGGCCATCATCAGCCAGATCGTGGCCGACCAGCTCGGCCTCGCGCAGGAGCGCGTCAAGGTCATCACGGGGGATACCGAGGTGACGCCGCATGGCGGCGCGACCTGGGCCTGCCGCGGTGCCGGCATCGGCGGCGAGACTGCGCTGCAGGCCACGCGCGCGCTCAAGCGCAACATTCTGGAGATCGCCGCGCTGATCCTCCAGGAGCAGCCGTCGTCGCTCGACATCATCGACGGCGAAGTCGTCGATGCGGTGACGCGGAACCAGCGCATGCCGATCTCCGAGATCGCGCGTATCGCCTATTTCCGCTCCGATACGCTGCCGCCTGGCACGCAGGCGCAGCTCACCGTCAGCCATCACTTCGCCCCGCAGGGCTATCCCTTCGCCTTCACCAATGGCATCCAGGGCTGCGCGCTGGAGGTCGATGTCGAGACCGGCTTCATCAAGGTGCTGAAGCATTTCATCGTCGAAGATTGCGGCCGCGTCATCAATCCGATGCTGGTGGACGAGCAGCTGCGCGGCGGCATCGTGCAGGGGCTGGGCGCGGCGCTGTTCGAGGAGTGCCGCTACAGCGAGACCGGCCAGCTCGTGAACGGCTCGCTGGCCGACTACCTCGTGCCGATGCCGATGGAAATGCCCGACATCGTCATCGGCCATGTCGAGACGCCGACCGCAGACACTGAGCTCGGCGCCAAGGGGGTTGGCGAGGCCGGCACGGCGGCTGCGTCCGCCTGTGTGCTCAACGCCGTCAACGACGCGCTCGTGCCGCTCGATGCGACGATCAATTCGATTCCGATCACGCCGACAAAAGTCCTGAAAGCCCTGAAGCGTTTCTAGAAAAAAACAGTTGGAGGAAATCATGCCCAAATCCGGTTCGACTTCGAAGATCACCCGCCGCACCGCGCTCGCCGGCTTGTCGGCCGGCGCGGCCCTGCTCGCCATGCCTCGTCTCGGCCGTGCCGCTGACGAGACGATCCGAATCGGCTTTCCGACGCCGCTCACCGGCCCGTTCGCTGCTGAAGCGCGCGACCAGGTCAAATGCGCCGAGCTCGCCGTCAAGCTCGTCAATGACAAGGGCGGCGTCGGCGGCCGCAAGGTCGAGCTCTTGGTGCGGGACGACAAGCTCAACGCGGGCGAAGCTGCGACCCGTACCCTCGAGTTGATCGAGAAGGACAAGGTTCATGCCGTAGTCGGCGCGCTCTCCAGCGCCGTGCAGCTCGCGGTCAACGAAGTCACGCGCGCCCGCGGCGTGATCTACGTCTCGATCAGCCAGTCCGACACCATCAACGAGGCCAAGGATTTCAGCAAGTATACCTTCCACGAGGCGCTCAATCCGCACATGACGACCGCTGCCGTGGCGCGCCAAACCCTGAAGAAGGGCATGAAGGTCGCCCATCTCGTCGCCGACTATGCCTATGGGCATGAGATGCTGCGTGGCTTCAAGCGCGCGCAGACCGCGATCGGCGCCGATACCGTCGGCGAGATCCTGCATCCGTTCGGTGCGGCCGACTATTCCACCTTCATGCCGCGCCTGATGTCGTTGCGGCCTGATGTGCTCTGTATCTCCAATTTCGGCCGCGACCAGGCCAACGCGATCAAGCAGGCGGTGGATTTCGGCGTCAAGCAGCAGATGAAGATCGTGGTGCCTGTCATCCTGCACAACCAGCGCCTTGCGGTCGGCCCCGACGTGTTCGAGGGCGTCGTCGGCGGCTCCAACTATTTCTGGGGCCTGGAGACGCAGAGCAAGTCGGCTACCAGCTTCAACGCGGCGTTCAAGGCCGCCAATGGCGGCGCGATCCCGACCGACTACGGCGCCTATGGCTATTCCGGCGTCGGGTCGTTGCTGGCTGCGATGCAGGCCGCCGGTGGCACCGACACAGACAAGGTCGTCGATGCCCTGGAGAAGTTGCAGTACGATTTGACCAAGGGGCCTCAGCATTACCGCAAATGCGACCACCAGTCGGTGCAGTCGGTGCTGGTGCTGGAATCCAAGAAGAAGTCCGCCATGGCCAACGACAACGATCTGTTCGCGATCCTGGCCAATGACGCAGGTTCCGACGACATGCTGCGCAGCTGCAGCGAGCTCGGCCACGCGACCTGAAGCCTGTTACCATGGACCTGTCGCTGATCATCATGCAGCTTCTCTCCGGGATCGCGCTTGGCGCGGTCCTGGTGATCACTGCGCTTGGACTGACGATCGTGTTCGGCATGCTGGGGGTGGTCAATTTCGCCCATGGCGCGCTGTTCATGATCGGGGCCTATGCGGGGCTGTATCTGGCATCGCTCACCGGAAGCTTCTGGTGGGGGTTGCTGCTCGCGCCCATCTTGATCGGCGCCTTCGGCATGCTGATCGAGTTCGTCCTGATCCGCAGGCTCTATGGACGTTCGATCGACGATCCGTTGCTGCTCACCTTCGGACTTAGCTATATCCTGGTCGAGGGCGTGCGCATCGTGTTCGGCAGCGACGGCATTCCGTTTCCGACCCCGCCGCAGCTGGTCGGCGTGCTTGATCTCGGCATCGGCTTCTTCCCGCGCTACCGGTTGTTCGTCATCGCGCTGGTCGCCGTGGTGTTGCTGGTGCTCTGGCTCACGCTGGAGAAGACCCGCGTCGGCCTGATCGTGCGCGCCGGCGCTCGCGATCCCACCATCATGCAGGTGCTCGGTGTCGATATCGGCCGGGTCTGGCTTGCGATCTTCGGGCTGGGGGTCGGGCTGGCCGCGCTGGGCGGCGTGCTCGCGGGGCCCATGCGCAGCGTCAATCCGGAGATGGGCTCGCTGGTGCTGGCGGAGGCCTTCGTGGTGACCGTGATCGGCGGCCTCGGCTCGATCGTCGGCGCGGTCGTGGCCGGCCTGATGGTCGGCATTTCCATCAGCCTGGTCGCGCTGTTTGCCCCTGAAATGGCGACCATCGTGATGTTCGCGCTGATGGCGGTGGTGCTGCTGATCCGTCCGGAGGGCCTTTTCGGCGTGAGAGGGAGGACCGCGTGACGTCACCATCGAGCGGCGGAGCGGTCGCCAAACCGGCGTCCAGCGGGCTCGGCTGGCTGCTTGAGCAGCGCGTGCTGCTGTCGATTGCGGTGCTGGCCGTGCTGCCCTGGCTGCTGCCGTCGCAGGCGCTCGCCGTCAACGTCCTGATCTACGGTGTCGTGGTGATGGGCTACAATCTGCTGTTCGGCTACACCGGGCTGCTGTCGTTCGGCCAGGCGGCGTTCTTCGGCGCCGGCGCCTATTTCACCGGCATTGCGATCGGCCGCTACGGCATGCCCTGGTTTGCCGCGGTACCGATCGCCGTCCTCCTCAGCACATGCCTCGCCGCCGCGATCGGCATGGTCTCGACGCGCACCCGGGGCATCTATTTCTCCATGGTGACGCTGGCGCTGGCCCAGCTGGTCTATTACGTCGCGCTGCAGGCCTCCTCCTTCACCGGCGGCGAGAACGGCCTGCGCGGATTCACGGTCGACCGCATCAGTCTCTTCGGCTTTCAGGTCAACTTCCTCGACCCCGTCAACAAATACTACGTGCTGATGGCCTTCGCGGCGCTGGCGATGTGGTTCCAGTCCCGCATCCTGAATTCGCCGTTCGGCGCCGTGATCGAGGCCATCCGCGAGAACGAGCAGCGGGCGCGGGCCTGCGGCTATGACGTCGAGCGCAGCAAGCTGATCGTGTTCATGCTGTCGGGCGCGATCTCTTCGCTCGGCGGCTGCATGCTGGCGCTGCATCTGTCGATCGTGCCGCTGGACCTCTTGCACTACCAGACCTCCGGCATGATCGTGATGATGGTGTTGCTCGGTGGCGCGCGCAGCTTCTTCGGGCCCTTCGTAGGGGCGGCGAGCTTCCTGATCCTGGAGGACGTCATTTCGCTCTGGACGCCGCACTGGCAGATATTTGTCGGCGCGATCTTCGTCCTGTTCGTGCTGTTCCTGCCCAAGGGCATCTGGGGCACGCTGCTCGACGCCCTCGGCATCGGAAAGGCGCGGTCATGAGCAGCGAACTGCTTCGCGTCGAGGGGATCGGCAAGCGCTTTGGCGGATTCACAGCGCTCGAAGGCATCACGGTGTCCTTTGCCGCGGGGCAGCTCACTTCGATCATCGGGCCGAACGGCGCCGGCAAGAGCACGTTTTTCAACATCCTCTCCGGCGCGTTGACCCCAACATCAGGCAAGCTGCACTTCAGGGGACGCGAGCTGAGCGGCCTGCCGCAGCACCGTTTCGTGCATCAGGGCATCTCGCGGTCCTACCAGATCACCAACATCTTTCCGGACCTGTCCGTGCACGAGAATGTCCGCGTAGCGGCGCAGGCACTGACCGTGAGCTACGACATCTGGCGCAACCGCGCCCGGCTGACCGAGCTGAACGCGCGCGCCGATGCTGCGCTTGACGCCGTCGGGCTGCTCTCCAGGCGCGGCGAACTTGCAAAGTTCCTGTCGCACGGCCAGCAGCGCGCGCTGGAGATCGCGATCGCGTTGGTCTCCGAGCCCGAGCTGCTGTTGCTGGACGAGCCGACCGCGGGCATGGGGCCGGAAGAGACCAAGGACATGGTCGCGTTGCTCGAACGCCTGGCCGAGAAGCGCACCGTCCTCCTCGTCGAGCACAAGATGAAGATGGTGCTGGGCCTGTCCAAGCGCGTCGTGGTGCTGCACCACGGCCGGCTGCTGGCCGACGGCGCGCCCGACGAGATCAGGAGCAATCCGGAAGTCCGCCGGGTCTACCTCGGACAGAGTGAAGGCTATGGCTGAGACCGCGCTGCTCGAAATCAATGATCTTCACGCCTGGTATGGCCCGAGCCACATCCTCCACGGCATCTCCCTGCACGTGAATCCGGGCGAAGTGGTCGCTCTCGTCGGCCGCAACGGCGCCGGCAAGACGACGACCCTGCGGGCCATGATGGGTCTGATGCCGAAGGCCACGGGTCGCGTGCGCTTTGCTGGCAGGGAGCTGCTGTCGCTCCGCGCCCATCAGCGTTTTCATCTCGGTCTGGCCTACGTGCCGGAGGAGCGCCGCATCGTTCCCGGGCTCTCCGTGCGCGAGAACCTTCGTCTCGGCCTCGTCGCGGCCGGAAGCGATATCGAGGAGCGCGCCGCGATCGACGAGATTGCCGAGACCTTCCCACGCCTCAAGGAGCGCCTTGATCAGGAGGGCGTCACGCTGTCGGGAGGCGAGCAGCAGATGCTCGCGATCGCCCGCGCGCTGATCGCCAAGCCAAGAATGATCCTGCTCGACGAGCCCTCGGAAGGCATCATGCCTGTCCTGGTCGAGGAGATGGGCGTGCTGTTCCGCCGTCTGCGCGACGAAGGCAAGACGCTGTTGCTGGTCGAGCAGAACGTCGAATGGGCGCTGCGGCTCGCAGACCGTGCCGTGATCATCGATCAGGGCGAGGTGGTGCATGAGAGCAGCGCCGCCGCGCTGCTGGCCGACAAGGACATCCAGGAGCGTTACTGCGCGGTGTGAGTGGTCTCAAGCCACGACCTTGGCCCCGGCGTGGTCGAGCCGCTGCCGTTCGTTCGCGAGATAGTCGCCAATCGCGTCGCCCGGCATGGGCCTTGCGAAATAATAGCCCTGGATGAAGTCGCATCCGAGCCGGCGCAGGCTGTCGAGCTGGGCGCGGGTCTCGACGCCCTCGACGACGCAGGCAATCTCCATGTCGTCGCACAGGCCCGCGAGTGACTTGATGATCTTGTGGCTCACCGGATTTTCGTTGATGTCCGCGACGAAGCTGCGGTCGACCTTGATCTTGTCGAGCGGCAGCCGGTGCACGTGGCTCAGCGAGGAATAGCCCGTCCCGAAATCGTCCAGCGAAATGCCGCAGCCCATGGCCTTCAGTGTCGCGATCGATTGCTGCGCACGCGCGAAATCGAAGGTCACGGCGGTCTCGGTGATCTCGAAATCGATCCGGTGGGGCGGCACGCCGCTTTTCTCGATGATGGAGATCAACGGCAGGATGCCCTCGGCCGCGCAGACGTCGTGGGCGGAGAGATTGAACGACAGTCGGATGTCGTCGGGCCAGGTCCTGGCAGTCGCGAGCGCGCGCCCGAGCAACGCCTGCGTCAGTGGCCGGATCAAGCCGATGCGCTCGGCGGCCGGAATGAAGTCAGCCGGCGAGACCAGGCCGAGGCGGGAGCTGCGCCAGCGTGCCAGGACTTCGAAGCCGGCGGTATGCTCGCTCATGGCGTCCACGATCGGCTGAAACACGAGGTCCATCTCGGTGTTGAAATCAGCGGTCCGCAACAGAGTCTCGATGACGCCGCGGCTGCGGATCTCGGCTTCGAGCTCGCTCGAGAAGATCACGGTGCTGCCGCGCAGATGGCGCTTGGCGTGATAGAGCGAATAGTCGGCGCACTCATACAGCGCCTCTGCCGTCGTTGCCGATTGAGGAAACAGCGCGAAGCCGATCGAGCAGGACAGGCCGGTATGAGCAGTATCGAGCTGGTAAGGGAGCTTGACCTGGTCGCCGATGCGTTCGCCGAGCCGCGTCAGGTCCAAATCATCGGGGTCGCCGCACACGACGAGACCGAACTCGTCGCCGCCGAGCCGGGCGAACTCTACCCGCTGCGGACCAAAGCCCTCGCAGACCTCGCGGATACGACGGCTCGCCTCGATCAGGACGCGGTCGCCGACCGAGTGCCCGTAATTGTCGTTGATGGGCTTGAAGCCGTCGAGGTCGATGATCCCGACCGCGACGCGAACCTTTCTGCGCTCGGCGTCAGCGAAGGCGCTCGATAGCTCGGCGAAGAAACGGCGGCGGTTCGGCAGCTCGGTGAGCGAATCCAGATTGGCGAGGCGGAAGTTCTCGTCGGAGAGCGCCTGTGTCGCGGCCTGCTGTGCCAGCAGCGACTTGCGGCTGGCGACGAGGTCGGCGAAGTCGCGATAGTAGATGAACAGCACCGTCACCATCGCGCCAGACACGAGGAGGTTGTTGACCGCGATCGCCTTCAGCGTCGGCTCCCCCGTCGCCCAGAAGAACAGCACATAGGGCACGTCGACGACCAGGGTGACGATCAGCGCCGCCGAGCGCAGATGCATCAGCGAGAAGATGCAGCCGATCACGGTCACCGCCATGTAGAAGGCGACCTGGCTTTTGGCGAAGGGATCGCCATAAGGGTAGAGCGCGAACGACCATCCGGTGAAGCCGGCGGCGATCGGTAGCGTCATCCAGTTCGTGGAGCGCAGGTTGCGCAGGATGTCGGCATCGCTGCGCACGAGGTGGCGCTGGCGCAGCCACCAGAAAGTCCGAAGCGCGGCGAGCAAGGTCAGCACGGAGGGGACGATCATCGTCAGCCAGTCCGGCGCCACGTTCACATAGGTGTAGGCGACCGCGATCGTGTTGCTCATGAGGATGAAGTAGAGCAGCGGGATCTGCTTGGAGAAGGCGCTGAACTGCGCGCGCGTGAGGTCCGGGTTGTCGGCGGGAACGCGAAACAGCCGCACCGCGGCGGAAATGTGAGACTTCAAATCGACGACAGGCATTGCAATACGAGCCCCGGATCGCTTCAAACATGGGCGATCTTGCCTCGCGGGAGTAAAGGTCGCGTTAGGCGGGCTTCGCGGAAGGAGCCTGCGCAGGTTGCACGCTACCGCGGAATTTTCCGGCCGCGTGCATTGGTGAGGCCACGTTAAGGATATCCGGCGGCTGAGGCGTACGTCTCGGGCACCAGTTGCCCATAATCACCGCAGCTACGACCTGCTAACCATGCACGTGACGGAGCGGTGCAGCGTATTGCCGCGCGGCCATGGCTGACGGCCGTCGCGCCTATCGCTTCCCGTTCAGGGAGAGGCGACAGGCGGCGTTGCAGCAGAGAGAGTAAGACGGTCGCTATTTCTTCTCCAGCGCCGCTGTTTGCTTGGCGAGCTGCTTGTCGAAGTCCTCCGACAGGCTGGTCGCGTAGGTCGCGAGCTCGCCGGGCTTGACGAACGGGTTCGGTGCGCCGTCCTTCATTGCCGCGCGCTTGGCCTGCATGCCGTAGACATCGGGATGCGGTCCGAGCAGGACGTCGATCTTCATCGCCTTCACCTTGGCATAGGTCGCGCGGTAGTCGTCGACGATGCCGGCATGGGTTGGCTGGCCGACCAGCCGGTTCAGCGCCACCGTGCCGCTGCAGAAGAACAGCACCTGGCGGTCCTGGCCGCCGTCCTTGACGGTCATCTCCCAGCTCGTGCAGCCCGGCGAGTGACCGGGAGTGGCGTGCGCCGTCAGCGTGGTGTCGCCAAGCGTGACCTTGTCGCCTTCCTTCACGGTCCGATCGACCTTCACCGCGGGGAAGGCGAGATCCTCGTTCTTCTCGTCGCCGGGATAGTAGCCGCCTTCGAGCAGCGGCTTGTCGCGCTCGCCGGCCACGAGCTGCGCGCCAGTCTCTTTCTTGATCTCGGCGAAGCCGCCGGTGTGATCGAAATGCGCGTGCGAGTTGAGGATGATCTTGATGTCGGCGACCTTGAGGCCGAGCTTTGTGATGTTGTCCTTGATCATGCCGGTCGACTGCGGAAGCGCGGTATCCATCAGGATCAGCCCCTGCGAGGTCTTGATGACGTAGACGGCAATGCCATCGGTGCCGACATAGTAGATATTGTCGATGAGTTGGAATGGCTCGAACGGCGTAGTCCATTTCTTGGTGACCGCCGCGATGAAATCCTTGACCGTCTGCGCCTGCGCGCCGGTTGCGAAAAACGCCAGCGCACACAGCGCGGCCGTGAGCTTCTTCATAGGTTGCCTCCCGGAGTGTTCTTGTGATTCTGACCGCACGCGGCTTTCGCGCGGCGGCCGGTGCGCAAGCTACGTCGTGCACGGTGCGGCAGCAACGGCCTTGTGCCGTCAAATTTTCACGGCATGCGCGGAATAACGGTCGCCGTCCGGTTTGAGCATGGCGGCCATCGTGGTAGCGCGGCCCTTGTCGTTTGACCGCGTACGGGCATCCCGTCATACTTTGCGGCAAGACGGGCCAGAAAGACTCGTCATCACCGGGAGCTGAAATGACCAATTCATGGGCCGTCCTCGAGGGGACGCTGATTTGCCTCGTTTCCTGCACTTCGATAGCCTTGGCCCAGCCGGCCTGCGTCACCCAGAACATGGCCGTGCCGCCCGGCGCCAATACCACCGACAAGGCGGCACCGTTCTTCATCGACACGACAGGGCTTGATTTCAAGACGTCACCGCCGACGCGCGATCCTCTAAGCGCCAACTATCCGCGTGCGACTGAGTTGCCTGACGGAACGCTGCCGCCACCGGGGGCCGAAGGCAATTTCATCATCGGCCCGACCCACAACCCCGCGCCGGAGACCATCGCGAAGGAAGGCGTGGCGCGCGGCACGACGAAGTCGTTCACGCTCTCGTCGAAACAGAGCACGATCTACAATCCCGGCCTGATCCGCGACGACGTTGCCGGCTGCACCAATTCCTCGATCATGACCACTGTGACCGCGCCGGACGACAAGTCGCACATGGTCGTCACCACAAGCCATCCCGGAATCTGGTCGCGCACGATCGACGTCTACGTGCCGGCGCAATATGTGCGCGGGACCGAAGCGCCGTTCATCGTGGTCGGCGACGGCGGCTCCAACGCCTACAAGGACCTCGCCACCACGCTCGATAATCTCATCGCGCAGCGCCGTGTGCCGCCGATGATCGCGATCCAGATCGGCAATGGCGGGCAGGACGCGCAGGGCAGCCAGCGCGGCCGCGAATATGACGCGGTGTCAGGCGCCTACGCGCAGTTCGTCGAGCGCGAGGTGCTGCCGCTGGTCGAGGCGAACGCCGACGTCAAGCTGACCAAGGATCCCGACGGGCGAGCAACCATGGGGCTGAGCTCGAGCGGCGTGGCCGCCTTGACCATGGCGTGGTTCTATCCTGATCTCTATCACCGCGTGCTGGCCTTCTCGCCAACGATGGTCAACCAGCAATGGCCGCATGATCCGTCGCTGCGCGGCGGCGCCTGGGAATATCACAGCGCGTGGACGGGGCCGGCCGGACCCAATCTCATCTCGAAGGCCGGCGTGCTGACGCCGGCCGAGCCGCCCGGTGTGCCGCTGATCGCCGCAGCGCCGGTGAAACCGATCCGCTTCTGGTTCTTCGGCGGCGACCAGGACCTGTTCTATCCGAATCCCACCATCCCCGACGGCATGCACGACTGGACCTTGTCGAACGCACTGACGGCGAAGGTGCTGGCGGAGAAGGGCTACCACTACCAGTTCCTGTTCGTGCGGAACGCCAAGCACGTTGACCGGCCGACCATCGCGCAAACGCTGCCGTCGGCACTGGAGTGGGTCTGGAAGGGCTATCCGATTCCCCGACCGCGCAAGCGGCGCTGGACGCCTAACGCCCGATCGTCACGCCGGCGGTCGAGCGCATGGCATCCCGCAGGCTTCTCGCGTTCATGTCGTCGAGCACCTGCCGAGTCAGGACGGTGGTCTGGCCGGGCGTGTTGAGGATCGTCTCGCCGCGTGACGACGACAGTCGGTCAGCCTCATAGGGCGCAGCCGGATCGGTCACATAGGCGTGGTGCCGCTTGCTGGAGGCGGCAACAGCTCCCTGCGAGGCGCAGAGGGCGGTGATCGCGATCAATCGCAACAATCTTGCGGGCATGCGATCTCCCATGGTCAGGATATCAGCCCAACATATGGTGGCGTCGATGCAGGAAAACAATGTCAGGCGAGAACGGCCTGGCGTTCCCCCACCGGTTCGCGGACCCGGTCGGTCTTTCCGGGCTCGGCAAGCCGCGTGAAATTTCGCTGGCCTCCATGCGCGGGTGCCTCGACGATGATGCCCTCGCAGACGATCTGCCCGCCCAGCATCCTGAATTCCAGCTTGTCGTAGCGCGGCATGGTTTCGCCGGGCGCAGGTGGCAGCAGTTCGACGCGCCCCTGGATGTTCAGCGTGGCATCGCCGGTGCCGTGAAGCCGCGGATTCCACATCCTGATCCCGGTCTCCGCCCAGCGCTGCCGGATCAGCATGGCGCGATCGACGGGGTCCGCGATCTTGGCGCGCGCCTTCGGCGCGCTGGAGATCTTCGGGGCGGGGGGCGCGAGGACCGGTTCCGGCGCGACATGCGTGATGGCGCTCGGAGTGGCCTCCGCGGCGAGTGCAGCAACTGGCGCAGGAGCGCGTGTGGAGACCGGCTCGATCTCGGCCGCGACACTTGGGGAGGGATCGCTCTCGATGCTGCCCCCGGCGATGTCCGGCGTCGAGACTTCGCCATCGGCGAGAGCAACGCAGGCGTCCGCCAGGACGATCGGCTCAGCATCCACGACGGCTCCAGAGGAGGGCTCGTAGCTGACGATGGGAGCAAGGGCATCAACCGCAGCGATCGCGACGTCGACTGACGAGACCGAGACCTCTTCCGCGGCGGCGGGCTCGACCTTGATCGGGGCTTCGAACGATGGTTGGTTGCTGATGACGGGCTCAGCAGCATCGAACCGCTTGCTCTCGGTCGTCTCGGCAGGCAGAGCCGGTGCCTCTTCTTCGTCGGCCGGTTCACCGTTCGCCGGGAGTTCCACGGCCGGATCATCGTTGACGAGCTCGGGAGCATCAACGGGCTCGCGCTCGACCGTCGAGACCGAAACCTCCTTGACGGCCACCGTCTCGGCGTCGCACTGCAACGGCTCGGCGACGATACTATCGAGAGCCGGTGTTGCTTCTGCAATGTCGGCAGCGGTGGAATCGGCTGCGGCGGTCGGCGCGACGTCGATGCTGCCGCTGTGCGGCAAAGGCCGAAGCCGGGTGAACGCCCATTTCACCGCGGGAATGCGGCGCAGCAACGATATCAGTCTCGAAAGCACAGGGAGTTATCCAAGAGGTACCCGGCGTGAGGCAATCGCTGATTCGCCAGCAATGCGAAAAACTGCCTCGGCCGTCATATCGCTGTCAATGTAGATGGGACCAATTGCAGAACATCTACACAGTGATCGCGACGCGGGCGATCTTATATGCTTCATTCGGGATGCATCAGTGCAAGCGGAGCTGAGGAGAGGACGATCCATGAGAAAAATAGCGGCCATTGGAGCGGTTCTGCTCTGGTCCACCATCGCGTTCGCGCAGGACCGCACCATCACCGTGGCCTCGACGACGTCGACGGAGCAGTCGGGACTGTTCGGCTATCTGCTGCCGCTGTTCTCGAGGGACGAGGGCATCGAGGTCAAGGTCGTCGCCGTCGGCACCGGGCAGGCGCTCGACATCGGGCGGCGCGGCGATGCCGACGTGGTGTTCGTCCATGACAGGCCGGCGGAAGACAAATTCATGTCCGAGGGGCAGGGCGTGAAGCGCTTCGACGTCATGTACAACGACTTCGTCATCGTCGGGCCGAAGAGCGATCCCGCGAAGATCGCAGGCCGCAAGGACGTCGCGGAGGCGCTGCGCAGGATCGCGCAGGTGAAGGCGCCATTCATCTCGCGCGGCGACAAGTCCGGAACACATGCGGCGGAGCTGCGATTGTGGAAGGAGGCGGGTGTCGACATCGCAGCCGGCAAAGACAGCTGGTATCGCGAGATCGGGCAGGGCATGGGCCCTGCGCTGAACATGGCTTCGTCGTCGAACGCCTATCTTCTGTCGGATCGCGGCACCTGGCTGTCGTTCAAAAATCGCGGCGAGCTCGCCATCCTGACCGAGGGCGACAAGCGGCTGTTCAACCAGTACGGCGTCATGCTGGTGAACCCCGCCACGCATTCAAACGTGAAGGCGAAGGAGGGGCAGGCCTTCATCGATTGGCTGGTCTCGCCGAAGGGGCAGGACGCGATCGCCGGCTACAAGGTCGGCGGCGAGCAGCTATTTTTCCCCAACGCGCCCCACTAGCAGGAACGCCACCGTCGACACGGCGACGCTGAGCGCCAGCAGGATCAGCCCGAGCCCGAGCGCCAGCGGCAGGTCGCCCTTGCTGGTCTCCAGCGCGATTGCGGTCGTCATCGTGCGCGTGAAGCCGCGGATGTTGCCGCCGACGATCATGATGGCGCCGACCTCGGCGATCGCGCGCCCGAACGCCGCGAGAAAGGCCGTCAGCAGCGAGGTCCGGCCGAGGGCGAACAGGAGCGCGATGCTGCGCAAGGCGGATAGCCCGTCGATCCGCGCAAGGTCGCCATACTCCGCCCATAGCAGGCTCGCCGGCCGGTGTACCAGCGCCACCACGATCGGCGTCGCCAGCAGAGTTTGCGCGACCATCATGGCCGCCGGTGTGAACAACAGGCCGGCCGCCCCGAGCGGGCCAGACCGCGACAGCACGAGATAGAGCGCAAGCCCGACCACGACAGGGGGAAGGCCGAGCAGGGCGTTGGTCAGCACGATGATGACCTGCTGCCCGCGGAAACGGGTGATCGCAAGCAAGGCCCCGATCGGCGCGCCGATCAGGAGCGCGACGATGCTGGCCGTCAGGCTGACGCGCACCGACAATGCGACGATGCCCAGCAGCTCGGAATCGGCTTCGCCGATCAGCCTGAAGGCTGCGGCAGTGGATCGCGCGAAATCGTTCATCCGACCTGACGCTTGGGCGTCGGACGGAAAGCCTCCGGAAGGTCGTTATCGAGGCTGCGAAGTCGCTTCACGGATCATCCCTTGCGAGTCTTGCCGACAGTCACAGAATACCCGGCAGGAGCGGTTTGGGAACTCGATTTATCCGGAAGACGACAACAAGATGGACGCGACAGTGGCGAGCTGAAGTTCTAGGATGCGCCCATGAACATGGTGGCTACCATGCCGACGATGCAGAACGCCATCGCGATCGTCGAGGCCCAGCCGAGCCAATACAGCGGGCCGGTGACCACGAGGTCGCCCATCACCTTCGGCCGCCGCACCAGCAGCATCAGGATCACCATGACCGGTGCTGCCAGCACGCCGTTGACGACCGCGCTCCAGTACAGCGCCTTGATGGGGTCGATCGGCGTAAAATTCAAACCGATGCCGCAAAGGCCGGAAAGGCCGAGCACCGTGTAGAAGGCGATGGCCTCCTTGGGTTTGCGGGAGAGCCCGACCTTCCAGCGGCGGCCTTCGCCGATGGCGTAGGCGGTCGAGCCGGCGAGCACGGGAATTGCGAGCAGGCCCGTGCCGATGATGCCGAGCGCGAAGATGAGCTCTGCGAAGGGCCCGGCGATCGGCCTCAGGGCTTCCGCGGCCTGGGCTGAGCTCTGGATGTCGGTCTTGCCTTGTGCGTGCAAGGTCGCGGCCGTGGTGATGATGATCGAGAGCGCGATGAGATTCGAGAATGCCATCCCGATCAGCGTGTCGAGCCGGATGCGGCGGAATTCCGCTTCCGCTGTCGAGGTGTCCTTCTTCAGGGGTGTCTTGTTGTCGTCGATCCGCTGCTCCTCGGCCTCTTGCGAGGACTGCCAGATAAAGAGGTATGGCGAGATCGTCGTACCGAGGATGGCGACGAGCGTGGTGAGGAATTCGGCGTTCCAGCTGACGTGCGGAATGAGCACGCCCTTCAATGCCTCGGTCCAGGGGACCTTCACGACGGCGAGGGCAATGACATAGGCAAACAGGCTGAGCGTCAGCCATTTCAGCACTGCGACGTAGCGGTTGTAGTCGAAGAAGATCTGGGCGAGCACCGAGACGGCGCCGAAGATCACGACATAGAGGATGCCCGGACCCCCGATCAGCACCTTGAGGGCGTCCGCCATCGCGCCGAGATCGGCCGCGATGTTGATCGTGTTGGCGGCGAACAGCAGAACCAAGAGGCCCCAGACATAGGCAGGGCCGAAATTGCGGCAGACATTGCCGGCGATGCCATGACCCGTTACCCGCCCGATCCGCGCCGAGATTTCCTGGATCGCCGTCATCAGCGGATAGGTCAGCAGCATCGTCCAGCTGATGCCGAAGCCGAGTTGTGCGCCGGCCTGGCTATAGGTGCCGATCCCCGAGGGATCGTCGTCCGAGGCTCCGGTGATCAACCCCGGCCCGAGCGTTGAAAAGAATTTTCGCAGGCGGACGGTGGCGCGCCTCTGCACCTTTGGTTCGAGCGTCGCCGTGTCCATCGCGGTTCCTCAGATGCAGCGTTGCCTTATAACCGTGCAAGGGCACCGGGAGTTCCTGATCTGGAACGACTTGTTCGGATGTCTATGCTGTTCGATCAATCGCGAAATCGTCAAGCAGCGGAGAGTTGCCTCCGGCGCCGAGCGTTGCGAGCAGCTCGGCTGCGAGATAGCTGAACGTGATGCCGTTGCCACCGTAGCCATAGGCCGCGAAGATGTTCTTCTGGCCGGGGACCGCGCCGATCAGGGGCAAGCCGTCCTGCGTCGTGTCGAACGCTCCCGACCAGCAATAATCGATCTTGTCGGAGGATCGCGGCCAAAGCGCTCCGAGCTTTTGTCTGAGGCGTTCTCGCTTGGCGGGCGTGAGCGCCTCGCGCACTTGTGGCTCGATCGCGGAATCATCATCCTCGCCGCCGAAGATGATCCGGCCATCGGATGTGCTGCGGGCATAATGATAATCGTTGCTCGCCTCCCAGATCAGAACGTCTTCGGGCCACAGGTTCTGGGGCTGAGGCTCCGTGGCAATCGCCCAGCTGGAGGTTGGGCGTTGGATGGTCGGATGAACGATGCTGGGCATGACGTAGCCCGTGCACAACACCACGCGGTTTGCCTCGATCTCGTGGCCGTCGTCGAGGCCGACGATCACTTTGGCGCCGGCGCTTTCGAACGCCGTCGCGTCGGCTTTCCGGATCGACGCGCCGCGCCCGATTGAAACTCTCAGAAACCCGTGCGTCAGCTCGACCGGATCGGCATCCGCTGCAAACGGCGACAGGATGGCACCCGCGCGAGCCATCTCGAAGCGACGGAGCAGGGAGCTGTGATCGAGAAACACGCCGGGCAAACCGGCCCGTGCTCTCAGCTCGGACTCTTCCCTCAGGGATTTTCCACTGTCGTCAACGGCAAGGTAAAGCGAAAGCCGGTCCCTGATGTGACATGGGATGCGATAATGGCGCGTCAACGAAAGCAAGCCCTGGACGGCCTGAAGGCTCGCCGTGTAACCGCGCACCGCCCGTTCGAATCCGTAGGCTTGCGTGAGCTCGGACAACGAACGGTCGATTTCCCAGAGCAGCATCGCCGTGCTGGCGCCTGTGCTGCCATGTCCGGGCGTTTCCCGGTCGATGAGGACGACCTCGCGTCCGCGACGGGTGAAGCTCTCGGCGACCATGGCGCCGGTGATCCCGGCGCCGACGATCAGGACATCGCATGCGAAGCTTCCCGCTATGGGACGAATCTCGGGAGCGCCGCCCGTGACCCAGGGGGTCGCGGAACTCCTGAGATCGCCATGGTCGATGTCTTGGTCATCGGAAAAGATCGCGAAACTCCGTCGAATTGGCGCCTGGGCCACGAGGCGCCTGGTCGCCAGTTCCAACGTCCTTGAAATGCGCAAAGTTCCCGCGGCGATGCAGCCTCGGCTGCGCAGGCCCGGCCTTCTAATTTGCGGATTCTTCCGCTCGAGCCAAAACCCTTGGATCAGAGCAAACCGCGCAGCTCGTCGATCAGCCGCGCACACTCCTCCTCCATTCCGATCGTGACGCGCAGGAAATCGTCGATGCGCGGCTTTCGGAAATGCCGGACGAGAACGCCGCGCTCGCGCAGCGCAGCGGCAAGATCGGCTCCGCTCCGGCTCCGATGGCGCGCGAAGACGAAGTTCGCGAGCGAGGGCAATACCTCGAAGCCGAGTTGTCCGAGATCGCGGGCCAGGGCTTCGCGGCTTGCGATGATGCGGGCGCGGGTCTTCTGGAACCACGCGTCGTCCTCGATGGCGGCGACAGCGCCGGCGATGGCGAGGCAATCGAGGGGATAGGAGTTGAAGCTGTCCTTCACCCGCTCCAGCGCCTCGATCAGCGGCCGTTGACCGATGGCAAAGCCAACCCGCAGGCCGGCGAGCGAGCGCGATTTCGAGAAGGTCTGGATGACGAGCAGATTGTCGTGGTGCGCAACGAGCGGCACGGCGCTCTCGGCGCCGAAATCGACATAGGCTTCGTCCACCACCACGAGCCGGTCCGGGTTTTCGGCGAGCAGGGATGCGATCGCCTCGCGCGGAAGGGCGACCCCGGTGGGCGCGTTCGGATTGCAGAGAAGGATGGCGCTTGATGGCCGCCGGTAGTCGCCGAGCTCGATCCTCATCGCGGCATCGAGCGGCACTTCCTCATGAACGATGCCATAGAGCCGGCAATAGACGGGATAGAAGCTGTAAGTGACGTCGGGAAACAGAAGCGGCCTGTCGTGCTTCAGAAGGGCTTGGAAGGTGTGCGCCAGAACCTCGTCCGAGCCGTTGCCAACGAACACCTGCTCGGGCGCGACGTCGCAGCCGGCCGCAATCGCCTCGCGCAGGCGTGTGGCGTGCGGATCGGGATAGAGGCGCAGCCGCTCGGCAGCCGATGCGATCGCCGCAAGCACGCGCGGCGAGGGCGGATAGGGG
The DNA here is from genome assembly GCF_042076515.1 of Bradyrhizobium sp. A5. Classification (NCBI taxonomy): domain Bacteria; kingdom Pseudomonadati; phylum Pseudomonadota; class Alphaproteobacteria; order Hyphomicrobiales; family Nitrobacteraceae; genus Bradyrhizobium; species Bradyrhizobium sp. A5. The sequence goes on from NZ_CP148990.1 coordinate 2,027,725, forward strand.
TTCTCGTTGGTGTTGAGCTTGACGATGCCGTCCTGCTTCGGCTGCTCGCCCGGTACGTAGGGCGAAAGCGTGTGGACGACCGGACTCCAGAAGCGGCTCATGATCTCCAATCCAGGTTGACTGCGCTACAGTAGGGCACGCCGGGCGGCGGCGGAAGTGCGCTTCCCGACCCGCCGTCGAGACAGGTCTGCACAGGCGTTGCAGCCGGGGACGTTCCCGCACGCGCGACCTTCGTGCTAGGCTCATCGCGCGAACGTCCAGAACTGAAAGCAACGACGAAGGCCGGCGCGCCTCAGGCTGCGCAGAAGAGCCGCAAAGAGAGGAATACATGCCGGGTGCAGCCCTTCCCACCGCTCCCTCGATTCCGACCGCGCCCGTGACGCCAGCCATTGTCGATCGCTTGCGGGCCATCGTAGGCGACAAGGGCCTGATCCTGGACGAGCAGGAGAAGCAGCCTTTCGTGACCGATTGGCGCGGCGAGCTGGCGGGGCAGGCCGCTGCGGTCGTGCGCCCGGCGAGCACCGCGGAGGTCTCCGCTGTCGTCAAGCTCTGCCACGACAACGGCATTGCGATCGTGCCGCAGGGTGGCAATACCGGCTTGATGGGCGGTGCCACGCCGTGGCCCGCGCACTGCGGTATCGTGCTGTCGCTCGGTCGCATGAATCAGGTGCTGAGTGTCGATCCCGTCGGCTATGCCATGACGGTGGAAGCAGGCTGCATCCTTCAGACGCTTCAGGACACCGCGGCGCGCCATGATCGCTTCCTCCCGCTCAGCCTCGGCGCCCAGGGCTCGTGCATGATCGGCGGCAATCTGTCCACCAATGCCGGCGGGGTGCAGGTGCTGCGCTATGGCAATGCGCGAAATCTGGTGCTGGGTCTCGAGGTCGTGCTCGCCAATGGCGAGGTCTGGAACGGCCTGCGCGCACTCAAGAAGGACAACACCGGCTACGATCTCAAGCACCTGTTCATGGGCGCCGAAGGCACGCTCGGTATCATTACAAGGGCGGTGCTGAAGCTCTGGCCCGTGCCGAAGGACGTCTGCACGGCATGGCTCGCGATCCGCGATCCCAGCGCCGCGATCGAGCTCCTGTCGGAGGCGCATGCCGCGTCCGACGACAATGTCGGCTCCTGCGAGCTGATGAGCCGCGCCTGCACCGACATGGTGCTGCGCCACATTCCCGGCACCCAGGATCCTCTCAAGGCGGAGACCGAGTGGTATCTGCTGCTCGAATGGTCATCGGCCCGGCCGCGCGAGGACGGCGACGCGGGCATGTCGGACAGGATGGAGCAGTTTCTGGCCGACCAGCTTGAAGCCGGCCGGGTGCTGGATGCGGTGATCGCGCAAACCGAGGCGCAGGCGCGCAATATGTGGCGCATCCGCGAGAGCGTGGCCGAAGCATCGCGCGCCGAGGGGCCGGGCTTGAGCTACGACGTGTCGGTCGCGGTCTCCCGGATTCCCGAGTTCATCGACAAGGGCCTCAAGGCGGCGCTCGACATCCTGCCGACGATCCGCCCCTATCCGCTCGGCCATATCGGAGACGGCAATGTCCACTTCTCCTTCATGGGTCCGAAGGGCATGGATCGCGTTGCGCTCGGCCAGTATTCCGCGGCGATCACCCGGGCCGTCAACGACCTCATCACCTCCATGGACGGCTCGATCTCGGCGGAGCACGGCATCGGCATCGAGAAGCTCGACGAGCTCTCGCACTATCGTTCCAGGACCGAGCTCGACATCATGCGGACGATCAAGCGGGCGCTCGATCCCAAGAACATCATGAATCCGGGCAAGGTGCTCCGCCTCGGATGAGGCGGGGAGGGTGGCAAGCCGCCCCGGCGGATTGAGCCGGGAGCTCCCCACAGCCTTGGGGCTTCATTGGGGGCGCATGCGGCACATCGCTCGGGCCTAACAGGCTGCGAGGCCGTCAAATCGTGCCGTTTGCGGCTTTATTCCCGCCCCGGATGCTTTAAGGAAGGGGCAGGATCAGGTCGCACCCGCCCGGTGGCGGTGCTAGATCCTGATGCAGGAAAATGGCGCCTGGCCGGCTGGCACGGGCCGCAGGATGAGAAGGATTTGAGGCAATGATCCAGACGGTTGGCATCATCGGGGCAGGGACCATGGGGAACGGCATCGCGCAGATCTGCGCGGCGGCCGGTCTTTCGGTCGTGATGGTCGACATTTCGGATGCCGCGGTGAACCGCGGCGTCGCCACCGTCGGCGGCAGCCTCGAGCGGCTGGTCAAGAAGGAGAAGATGTCGGCGGCCGACCGCGACGCCACGCTCAAGCGCATCACCGGCACCACCGACCGGGCGAAGCTTGCCAGTTGTGATCTCGTCATCGAGGCCGCGACCGAGAACGAGGAGCTCAAGGTCAAGATCCTGAAGGACCTCTGCGCCACCCTGTCGCCGCGCACGCTGCTCGCGACCAATACCTCGTCGATCTCGATTACCAAGCTCGCAGCCGCAACTGATCGTCCCGACCGCTTCATCGGCATGCACTTCTTCAACCCGGTACCGGTGATGGCGCTGCTCGAGCTGATCCGCGGCTTGCAGACCTCCGACGATACCCATGCCAAGGCGCTCGATTTCGCCCAGCGCGTCGGCAAGGTGGCGATCACCGCGAAGAACAGCCCGGGCTTTGCCGTCAACCGCATCCTCTGCCCGATGATCAACGAGGCGATCTTCGCGCTGCAGGAAGGCATCGCGACCGCCGAGGAGATCGACGCCGGCATGAAGCTCGGCTGCAACCATCCGATCGGGCCGCTGGCACTCGCCGATCTTGTCGGCCTCGACACCATGCTGTCGGTGATGGAGGTCTTTTACAAAGGCTTCAACGACCCCAAATACCGTCCGGCCCCCTTGCTCAGGGAAATGGTCGATGCCGGCCATCTCGGCCGCAAGACCGGGCAGGGCTTTTACACTTACGGCGCCTGATCGATGCGCCAGCGGCGGGCGGCCAGCGTCCGCCGCCTGATTCCCGCATTTGCGCTGCGACAAAGACGCCGCTCGCAATTGGCCTGACAATGTCGAACAGGCGGCTCGCGGGACCAACGGAACGGAAAACGAAGGATATGTCGGATCGACTGAAGGCCGAGCGCGAAGCTGCGGTCGCACGGCGGAACCTGCTGACCCAGGATGCGATCGAGCGCACCGGGATTACCGAAGAGATGATCGGGGAACTCGTCACCCGCTTCTACGGACGCGTGCGCGAGGATGCGCTGCTGGGACCGGTGTTCGCGATCGTGCAGAACTGGGACGAGCATCTCGCCAAGCTCCGGGATTTCTGGTCGTCGGTCGTCCTGATGAGCGGCCGCTATCATGGCTCGCCGATGCGGGCTCATATGCCGCTGAGCCTGGTCGGCGATCATTTCGACCGCTGGCTCGATCTGTTCGAACAGACCGCGCGCGAGGTTTGCCCGCCCCCGGCAGCCGCGCTGTTCATCGACAAGGCACGGCGCATCGCCGACAGTTTTGAGATGGCATCGGCGACGATCGCTGGCCGTATCGCCGCGCCGCGTCACGTGCTCAGGTCCTGACGACGAGCCTGCCTGCCTGCGTAGCGTGCAGTGTATCGCTTCGAAGTTGCATTGCGTTATCGATAGCGCGCTGCACCAATTCCGTCATCGTCGATCTGGTCTGCAAAATCATCATGCCGCTCGCGCGGTGCGACGTAGAATTCGCGAAAACGCTTTGAATGCGTTCACTCGTGTTCAATCAAAGCGAGCAAAGCCATATTGATGCACTGCGGCGCCAATTCTCCGCCTTCATTTCGGCAGAGTTCCAGCGCCTGCTAGCGGGCATGTCGCGCGCATCATTCAGCATCACCTCCTCATCCTCCGAGAGCACCGCGGAGCCTGACATCGACGCAAGTGCGGAGCAGACGCGGCGAACGCTGCTGCTTGGGGCGCTCGCAACCACCGCTTGCCTCGGTTGTTCCATGCAGGCTCGCGCGGGCGAGGATCCGCCCGGCTCCGACGAACGTCCAAGGAAAGGCGACCAGCTGGTCTTTTCCGACGGTGCGCAGGAAGGAAAGCTGATCACCGCCGCTGACATACCGAAGGGCGGACCGCCGCTGCATGCCTGGCCGAGAGATCCGAGCACGTCGGTGGTGCGCAGCGCCTCGCGTCTCAACGAGATCTTGATCATCCGGCTCGATCCCGCCGAACTCGACGAGCAAACCCGTGCGCGTGCCGTCGACGGCATCCTCGCCTATTCGGCGATCTGCTCGCATGCCGGCTGTCCTGTCACCGCCTGGGTCAAGAGCGATGCCGGCGACAAGGAGGTGTTCAAGTGCATGTGTCACAACTCCGAATACGATCCCCGTGCGGGCGCGCAGGTCGTGTTCGGGCCGGCGCCGCGGCGGCTCGCCGCCCTGCCGATTGCGCTCGCCGACGGCTCGCTCAGCGTCGCCGGTAACTTCGTCGGAAAGGTGGGAGGCGTGCAGCCAGGATGACGGACGGTGCGGGATATGCCCGCGTCACGAGAGGCCGCATCCGCCGAGGGGCGGACGACGGGACGAACGATACGAATTCAAAACAACAATTCAAAACAAGAATTCAAACGGATGAAAAAGGGGAACGTCCATGAAAACGTCCAGGCAAACGTCGGTTACCAGGAAGCAATGGTACCTGTCCGGCTTCGTCGCCTTCACCTGTCTCGTTTCGACCGCCGCGAGCGCCGGCCCGATCGAGAATTATTCTCCGGTGACCCAGCAGCGCCTGGAGAATCCGGAACCCAGCAACTGGATGCTCTATCGGCGCACCTATGACGGGCAGGGCTATAGTCCGCTCGACCAGATCAACACCTCGAACGTGAAGAGTCTCACGCCGGTCTGGACGTTTGCCACCGGTGTGGTCGAGGGCCACGAGGCGCCCCCGATCGTCAACAACGGCGTGATGTTCGTGACGACCCCGATGGGACAGGTGATCGCGATCAACGCCAGGACCGGCGATGAATACTGGCGCTACAAGCGACAGCTCCCCGACGACCTTTTCCAGCTGCATCCGACCAACCGCGGTGTCGGCCTGTGGGAGGACAAGCTCTATCTCGCCACCACCGACGACCATATCGTCGCGCTCGACGCCAAGACCGGCAAGGTGGTGTGGGACACCAAGGTGCAGGACTACAAGAAGGGCCAGTACATGACCCTGATGCCGCTGATCGTCGAGGGCAAGGTCATCGTCGGCGGTTCCGGTGGTGAGCTCGGCGTGCGTGGCTACGTCGCCGCCTTCGATGCCAAGGAAGGCAAGGAGTTGTGGCGGACCTATACCATTCCCGGCGAGGGTGAGCCCGGCCACGATACGTGGCAGGGCGACGATTGGAAGACCGGCGGAGGTTCCGCCTGGATGACCGGCAATTACGACAAGGACACCAAGACGATCTACTGGGGCGTGGGCAATGCCGCGCCATGGCCCGGCGAGACCCATCCCGGTGACAATCTCTACACCTCGTCGGTGCTCGCGCTCGATCCGGACAATGGCAAGATCAAGACCTATCACCAGTATCACCAGAACGATTCCTGGGACTGGGACGAGGTCGATGCGCCCATGCTTATCGACCTGCAACGTGATGGCCGCACCATCAAGAGCCTGGTGCATCCTGGCCGTGACGCGATCTTCTGGGTGCTCGAACGCACGCCGACCAAGATCAACTACGTCGCCGGCTGGCCGTTCGTCGCAACCGACGTCTGGAAAGGCATCGATGCCGAGACCGGCAAGCCGATCGTCGATCCCGCGCACAAGCCGGTCATCGGCAAGCGCGTCGAGTTCTGTCCGTCACTATGGGGCGGCAAGGACTGGCCGTCGGCGGCCTACAGCCAGAAGACCGGCCTCGTCTACGTGCCCGCCAACGAGAATTTCTGCGGCGGCTTCACCGGCGAGAAGGTTCCGCTCAAGGCGGGCGAGCTCTGGCTCGGCACCAAGCCGGAGGACATCGGTCTCAAGGCAAAGCCGGGAGCGGATCATTTCGGCGAGCTCCAGGCCTGGGATCCCGCCACGGGGAAGAAGGTGTGGCAGCACAACTTCCCGAAATCCCAGTTGTTCGGTTCGGTGACGGCGACGGCGGGCGACCTCGTCTTCGTCGGCGGCACCAACGATCGCAACTTCCGCGCCTTCCACGCCAAGACCGGCGAGCTGTTGTGGGAGCAGAAGACCAACTCCGGCATCATGGGCATGCCGGTGTCCTATGAGATCGACGGTACCCAGTACATCGCGATCCAGTCGGGCTGGGGCGTCGACGCCCAGCGCATCCAGGATGCGCTCGCGACCAACAATATCGGCATCGAATCCAATGTGCCGCAAGGCGGTGTCGTCTGGGTCGCGCTGAAGAAATAAGCTCCGCGGGCGGATCGAAAGAAGCGGAGCCTCTGGGGGCAAATGCGGCGGACGGCAACGTCCGCCGCATTTTGCGTGTGACTTGCTTTTACCTTCTCCCGTTGTGGGAGAAGGTGGCGCGAAGCGCCGGATGAGGGGTTCTATCCGCGTACACAAATCGCAAGGTGTGCTCGCGGAGACATACCCCTCACCCAAGCGAGTACGCGTCTTCCAGCGTCGCGGCCCTCTCCCGCAAGGGGCGAGGGCACAGCAATGCGCAGTCGTCGGACAACTACTTCCCCTGCCGATCCACCTTGTCCTTTTCCTTCTGGTTCATCTCCTGAATCTTGGGATCGGTGCTGCTCTGCCCGGTGGTCTGGGTGGTTGAGGCGGGCGGGGCGGTTGCGTTGGGCAGTGAGCTCTGCTCCGGCGCGGTGGGACGCGTGGCTGTGGTCGGCGGCGTCGTGCTGCTCTGCGCGAACGCGCCTGTGGTCGTCATGAAAAAGGCGCCCGACAGCAACGAGACTGCGAGCGCCTTTGAGATGTTGGTCATCGATCTGCTCCTGTCAGATCGATGGAAACGGCGCGAAGCCGTCTTATGTTCCCGCGCTAGGCCTCCAATTGCTTGCCGAGCGGAAGATTGCGGATACGCTTGCCCGTCGCGGCAAAGATCGCGTTCATCAGTGCGGGTGCGAAGGGCGGCACGCCGGGCTCGCCGACGCCGCTCGGCGGCGTGTCGGGTCCGGGCGGAACGATGTAGACGTTGGTCACGACAGGAGATTCGTCCATCCTGACGACCGGGAAGCCGTCAAAGTTCTTCTGCTCCACCTTGCCGTCCTTGAACGTGACCGCGCCGTATTTGGCCAGGCTCAGCCCCATTATCGCCGCACCCTCGATCTGCGAGGCGATGCGCTCGGGGTTGACATAGGTGCCGCAGTCGATCGCGGTGTCGACCCGCGGCACACTCAGCTTGCCCTTGTCGTCGACGGAGACCTCGACGATGGTCGCGATGTAGCTGACGAAGCTGCGGTGCACGGCAATGCCAAGGCCGTGACCCTTGGGTACCTGACGGCCCCATTCGCCCTTCTCGGCGACCAACTCGACCACCTTGCGCAGGCGCGCGGTGTCGATCGGGTAGCTGTCAGTGGGCTCGCCGTAGTTCCACATGTCCTTGACGGCGGGCTTGACGATGCGCGGGCTGCCGATCAGCGCGAGCAGCGTCTCCTTCTGGTCGCGTCCGGTCGCAGCCGCGATCTCGCCGACCATCGACTGTACCGCGAAGGCGCGCGGGATGTTCGAGACCGAGCGGAACCAGCCGATCCGGGTGAACGCCGCAGCTTCCGGGTTCTCGCAGGAGATGTTGGCGATCTCGAACGGCATGTCGACGAGGCCCATGCCGAGCTCGAACGGCGCCGCGTGCTTGGCGCCCGCCGCGAACGTCGACGCGATGGTGGGCGCCACGCTGCGGTGACGCCAGGCGATCACCTTGCCGCTCTTGTCGAGCCCCGCCTCGATCCGCTCGACCGAGACAGTGTGCAGGAAGTCGTGGTGGATGTCGTCCTCACGCGTCCACTGCACCTTCACGGGCGCACCGAGTTCCTTCGACAGCAGCGCGGCTTCGAGCGCGAAGTCGCATTTCGACTTGCGGCCGAAGCCCCCGCCGAGCAGCGTCACGTTGACGGTGACATTGCCCTCGGGAATGCCGAGCGTCTTGGCGACGTCTTCGCGCGTGCCGCCGGGGCTCTGGACCGGGGCCCAGATCTCCGCCTTGTCGCCCTTGACGTCGGCGACCGCGACCGGCGGCTCCATGCTGACATGGGCGAGGTGCGGCAGGTAGTATTCGCCGACGACGACCTTGTCGGCGCTCTTCAGCGCAGCGTCCGCGTCGCCCTCGGCACGCACGACGAGGCCGGGCTTGCGCGAGGCCTCCTCGAGCTCCTTGCGATAGGCGACCGAGTCATACTTGCCGTTGGCGCCGTCGTCCCAGACCAGCGTCAGTGCGTCGCGGCCCTTGATCGCCGCGCCGGTGTTGCGTGCGATAACGGCGACGCCGCCGAGCGGCTGGAATTTCGACGGCCACGGCCAGCCTTGAACTTTCATCACCTTCTCGACGCCGGGCACCTTCAGCGCCGCGTCGGGATCGAACGAGACCAGCTTGCCGCCGGTCACCGGCGGGCGGGCGATCACTGCGTATTTCATGCCTGCCAGCCGCACGTCGGCGCCGTAGCGCGCCTTGCCGGTGGTGATGTCGTGGAGATCGACGATGCCGACCTGGCCCTTGCCGAGATAGCGGAAATCCCGGGGGTCCTTCAGCTTGAGGCCTTCGATAGCAGGCACCGACTCCTTGGCGGCTTCGGCAGCTAACTCGCCGAAGCCGAGCTTGCGCCCGCTGGCGCTGTGGACGACCTCGTGGTTGACGGCCTTCACCTCGGTCGCCGGCACGTTCCAGCGCTTGGCCGCGGCCTGCTCCAGCATGGTGCGGGCCGAGGCACCGATCTGGCGCATCGGGATCAAATAGTGCCGCGTGCTGCGCGAGCCGTCGGTGTCCTGATTGCCGAACTTGACCTCGTCGCCATGGGCCTGCTGCACCTTGACCTTCGACCAGTCGGCTTCCATCTCCTCGGCCACGATCAACGGCAGGCTGGTGCGCACACCGGTGCCCATCTCCGCGCGGTGCGCCAGGATGGTGACGGTGCCGTCGGGCGCGACCGCGACGAACACGCGCGGATCGACCACGACGCCATGCGGCATCTTGCCGGCGCCGGTCTCATAGGCAAACGCCTGGCGAGACATCACGGGCGCGGCGAGCACGAAACCGCCGGTGACGCCGAGTCCCTTCAGGATGCTGCGGCGCGAAACCTTCTCGACGCGGATGTTCTTTTCGAAGCCACGAAGCTTCCCGGGGTTGTCGATGAAATTCATGTCACACTCCCGTCGATGCGAGATGGACCGCATTCTCGATGCGCTGATAGCAGCCGCAGCGGCAGATGTTGCCGGCCATCGCTTCGCGGATCTGGTCGTGCGACGGCTTGGGGTTCTCCATCAGGAGCGAAGCGGCCTGCATAATCTGGCCGGCCTGGCAGAAGCCGCACTGCGGCACGTTGACCTGGCGCCAGGCCTTCTGGACCGGGTGATCGCCGTTCGGATGCAGGCCCTCGATCGTGGTGACCTCGCGCCCGGCGACGTCGTTGATCGACGTGATGCAGGAGCGCACGGCTTCCTTGCCGACGATGACCGTGCAGGCGCCGCACAAAGCCTGGCCACAGCCATATTTGGTGCCGGTCAGCCCGGCTTCGTCACGCAGGAACCAGAGTAGCGGGAGATCCGGGTCGCCGTCCCAGCTCTGTTCCTGGCCGTTGATCTTCACCTTGATCATGATCGTCCCTCGCTCTTCATAAGCTTGTTGATTCTGACATTGCCGACGTCCGTCGGCGCAATGTTCGTTGCGTCGTCGCCGCACTCCGGCCTGATGTCCCGCGCGGGCAGATCCCGACAGGAAGCAGGAATGCAAATCGTGATGTCCGGATATGCTCGATACCTCCCGTGTTGTTCTTGTTTGATTGAACTTCGCGCGGCATCGTGACGACGCGACCGTAACAGAGATCGTACCGGCCCGGCATTCACAGCCGAGTGTTCTTGGCGGGAAAAGAGTGCAACGCAGGTTTGTCAAAAGCAGGGCGCGGCATCACGTCGCGCGCCGGTGGGTTGCGCTGTGCGTTTGCGAAATGAGCGCACGTAAAAAAGCTTCGTCCGGCAGGATGACTGCGCGGACGAAGCAGGATGCCTCAGTCGTGGGAGGGAGAAACGCAGGGGCGCGGACTTCAAGCAGGAAGCGGGCGGCACTGCGCAGTCATTCAGAGACCAGGACTGAGGAGCTCATGGCCCTCATACGCAGAGAGGCGGCGGCATCGCCGCGGTCGCCCCGAGACTGGCCCCGTCCGGCTCGCTGGGGGGCAGCGAGTGGACGGGGCAAGGACTGTGGTCCGGCGGCCTTGTTCAGGCCGCCTTGGTTACGCGGCTTTGGCTTTCGCCACGTGGGTTGCGATCGCGTCCATCAGCGCCGGCGACAGGCAGTCATAGGGCTCGAGCCCGATTTCCTTCAGCCGTGCGCGGATGCCGGCCATCTGTTCCGGCTTCACGCCCGATTCGATCACGGAGGAGACAAAGGCGGCGAATTGCGGCGCCTGCGATCCCTGTTCCTGGAACAGTTCGGGGTGGATGAAGTCGAGGCCGTAGAACGGGTGGTTCTTGTTCTCGATGCGGCCGAACATATGCGTGCCGCAGGCCTTGCAGGCGTGGCGCTGGATCACCGCGGACGCGTCGACGATCTCAAGCTTGTCGCCGTTCTCGAGCACGCTGACGTTCTGGCGCGGCACGACGGCGACGACGGAGAATGTCGCGCCCTGCGGCTTCCAGCACTTGGTGCAGCCGCAGGCGTGGTTGTGGGCGACGTCACCCTTCACCGCGACCTTGACCTGGTGGTCCTTGCATTTGCAGGCGAGCGTGCCGCCGGCAAAATGGCCGGTGCCTTGTTTGAGGCCGTTGTCGATCGAGGGATGGAGTGCAACAGTCATGGGTCGATCCTCCTTGGGGGTGACGCTTTCGAGCTAGTACACGACGACGGAACGAATGGATTTGCCCTCGTGCATGAGGTCAAAACCCTTGTTGATCTCTTCGAGCTTGAGCACGTGGGTGATCATCGGATCGATCTGGATCTTTCCGTTCATGTACCAGTCGACGATCTTCGGCACGTCGGTGCGGCCACGCGCGCCGCCGAAGGCCGTGCCGCGCCAGTTACGCCCGGTGACGAGCTGGAACGGGCGGGTGGCGATCTCCTTGCCGGATTCGGCGACGCCGATGATGATCGAGGTGCCCCAGCCGCGATGGCAGGCTTCCAGCGCCTGGCGCATCACGGTGGTGTTGCCGGTGCAGTCGAAGGTGTAGTCGGCACCGCCGTCGGTAAGGCCGACGAGATGCTGGACGATGTCGCCGGTGATCTTCTTGGGGTTGACGAACTCGGTCATGCCGAACCGGCGGCCCCAATCCTCCTTGGAGTCGTTGATGTCGACGCCGATGATCTTGTCGGCGCCGGCCATCTTGGCGCCCTGGATCACGTTGAGGCCGATGCCGCCGAGGCCGAACACGACCACGTTGGAGCCCGGCTCGACCTTGGCGGTGTTGACCACGGCGCCGACGCCGGTGGTGACGCCGCAGCCGATGTAGCAGCTCTTGTCGAACGGCGCGTCCTCGCGGATCTTGGCGACCGCGATCTCCGGCAGCACGGTGAAGTTCGAGAAGGTCGAGCAGCCCATATAGTGGTAGACCGGCTTGCCCTTGTAGGAGAAGCGGCTGGTGCCGTCCGGCATCACGCCCTTGCCTTGCGTCGCGCGGATCGCGGTGCAGAGATTGGTCTTCTGGCTCAGGCAGCTTTTGCACTGCCGGCATTCCGGGGTGTAGAGCGGGATGACGTGGTCGCCCGGCTTTACTGAGGTGACGCCCGGTCCGATCTCGCGGATGATGCCTGCGCCCTCATGGCCCAGGATCGACGGGAAAATTCCCTCGCTGTCGAAGCCGTCGAGCGTGTAGGCGTCGGTATGGCAGATGCCCGTCGCCTTGATCTCGACCAGCACTTCGCCGGCCTTCGGCCCTTCCAGATCGAGTTCGACGATCTCGAGCGGCTTCTTTGCTTCGAAAGCGACGGCGGCACGTGTCTTCATCGGTAACTCCTCAGATTCTCATAGGACGCCAAGAAGTAGTCTTGGCGGTCCTCGTAACGTTCATTTGTGGCCCATGCAGGCGTCTTCCGCCTTGGTGTAGACCTCGTTCTTCTCGTCCTTCTTGGCGGGACGCTGCCGACCCCAGGCTTCGGTCGAGCGGGCGCGAAGATAGACGTAGAGATCGTCCATGTAGCAGGCGACGTTCGGGTTGTCGCCGAACGCCGGCATGACATTCTCCTGCGCAGTCGAGATGTTCTTGCGGCCGGAGGCAACCACGGCAAGAAAGTCGCCATAACTCATGGTCTTCACCGAGTCCTTCAGCGCCGGTGCGTAGGTGGATCCCATGCCGTCGGGGCCATGGCAGACGTGGCAGTCGGAGTGATAGCGGCGGTATCCGGAATAGGTGAACCAGTCCACGCTGCCGTCGGCCGAAATCTTGTAGGTCGGGTTGCCTTCCTTATCGAGCCATTTTCCGTCGTCTTCCTTCTTCACGGCGGTCGGATCGCCCGGACCTTCCGCAACAGCAATTCCCCCCGAGGCAACGAAGATCATCGCAGCAATGACAGAGCAGATTTTACGCAAGAGTTTGTCCTCGACGGCATCAGTTGGAGACGAGCCGGCGCGTGGAGTTGATCCACGCGCCGGAACGATGCGGGCTGGGGCTAGTTCGCCGGCAGCGAGAATACGGTCAGCGTACCGCCGAGAGCCGTGTAGTTGCTGAGGGCTGCGTAGCCGCCGACTGCGCCGAGACCGGCGGTCGGATCGGTCAGGCCTGCCGCCAGGCCGATGCCGGCCCAGCCGCCGACGCCCGAGAGCACTGCGACATACTGCTTGCCGCCGTTCTCATAGGTCGTGACGTTGCCGATGATGCCGGAGGGAGTCTTGAACTTGTAGAGCTCCTTGCCGGACTTGGCATCGACTGCCTTCAGATAGCCTTCGAGCGTGCCGTAGAACACCACGCCGCCGGCGGTTGCGAGCGCACCCGACCAGACCGAGAACTGCTCCTTGTTCGACCAGACGATCTTGCCGGTCTTGCCGTCCCAGGCGATGAAGTTGCCCATATGGGTCTCACCCGCCGGCGGATACATCGAGAGCGTCGCACCCACATAGGGCTGGCCCGCGGTGTAGCTCACCTTGAACGGCTCATAGTCCATGCAGACGTGGTTGGTCGGAACATAGAACAGCTGCGTGTCCGGCGAGTAGGCTGCCGGCTGCTCGTCCTTGGTGCCGAGCGCGGCCGGGCAGATGCCCTTCACGTTGTGGTCCTCGCCCGCCTTGTCGGTCGAAGCAGCGTCGAGCACCTTCGGCCGGCCGTAGGTCGGCGAGTTCTTGTCCATGTCGACGCCGGAGGTCCAGTTCACCTTCGGGTCGTACTTCTCGGCGACCAGGAGTTCACCGGTCGCACGGTCCATCGTGTAGGCGAGGCCGTTGCGGTCGAAATGGGTCAGCAGCTTGCGCGGCGTGCCGTTGATCGACTGGTCCGAGAGGATCATCTCGTTGACGCCGTCGTAATCCCACTCGTCATGGGGCGTCATCTGATAGACCCACTTGGCTTGGCCGGTGTCCGGATTGCGTGCCCAGATCGTCATCGACCATTTGTTGTCGCCGGGACGCTGCTTCGGATTCCAGGTCGAGGGATTGCCCGACCCGTAATAGACGAGGTTCAGCTCGGGATCGTAGGAGATCCAGCCCCAGGTGGCGCCGCCGCCGATCTTCCACTGGTCGCCTTGCCAGGTCTTGAGGCTGGAGTCCTTGCCGATCGGCTTGCCGAGCGCGGTGGTCTTCTCGGCATCGACCAGGAGCTGGTTGTCCGGTCCTTCCGAATAGCCGCGCCAGGCCAGCTTGCCGGTCTTGATGTCGTAGGCGGACATATGGGCCTGAACGCCGAACTCACCGCCCGAGATGCCGATCAGCACCTTATCCTTGACGACGAGCGGCGCCGAGGTGCCGGTCTCGCCCTTGCCGGGATCGCCATTCTTGGCGGTCCATGCAACCTGACCGGTCTTGGCATCGAGCGCGACCAGGGTCGTGTCGGCCTGATGCAGGAAGATCTTGCCGTCACCATAGGCGACGCCACGATTGACCGTGTCGCAACACATCACCGGGATGACGTTCGGATCCTGCTTGGGCTCATACCTCCAGACGATCTTGTTCTCGTTTGAAAGGTCAATAGCGTAGACCTTGTTCGGGAACGGCGTGTGGACGTACATCATGTTGCCGATGATCAGCGGGCCGCCTTCGTGGCCGCGCAGCACGCCGGTCGAGAAGGTCCAGGCGACCTGAAGCTTGCCGACGTTTTGGGCGTTGATCTGATTCAGCTTGGAATAGCGGGAATTGGCATAGTCGCCCGCCGGCATCACCCAGTCTTTCGGGTTCTGCGACATCTTGTTCAGCTCGTCATTGGCTGACGCGCTGCCGACGGCGAGCGCCGCCGCGGAGCCAAGAAAGGTCGCCAGTAGCACCTTGCGCATAGTCATTCCTCCGTTTGATCTCGTTTTATTGTTTCCGAAGCATTGCTCAATCGCCGGGCTTCTCGTCCGGCGTCTGCTCGTGCAGGGCGGTCAAGATTGGGAACCAGAAACGATGCTGTGCTGTTTCCTCCTCGGGATGAGAGCTACGGGTCCGCGTGCAGGAGCGGCCCGTTTTTATTGTTCCTGCTGCAATCCGTAACGACTTCGCCATCGGGAAACTTGCCCAAGAGAGAAGCCGGTTTGCTTGACAGCGCACGGATGCGAACATTTTGATTTTGCAGTAGCGAATTCAGCGGCTTCTGCGCGACGACGCGACCGCGCTCAACGCTCAGGTTCCCCTTGACGACGCTGCAACTAAGGCGGAGGATTAAGTTTCAAGGGTGGCAAGGGAACGGTGGCGCTCGTTCCAAAGATCGCCCAAATTTGAGGTAAACGTCACGCAATCAAGGGTCAGGGCTCCGCAGCGCTGGTCGCGATTCGCGTCGAATCCCGGGTAACACCAGTGGCTGGATTAATGTCCGACACAATTCACACGCTCTCGACGACAGGACTGACGCCGAAGCGGCAGATCCAGAGCTGGATCGACGGGCTGACGAGTCTGTGCGGGCATTTCGACGTCGATCCGCTGGAGGCGTCCTCGCTCGAAGGCCGCATCGACTACACATCAGTCTCGCGTCTCAAGCTTTGCCAGATCGAGGTCAGCCAGCATCGCATCGCGCACACGCTGGCGCGCGCCAAGGCCAATGAACACCCGTACATAAAGATTCACTTTCAGACCTACGGCGTGTCCTATTTCGAGCAGGAAGGGCGCCACATCGAAATCAACCCGGGCGACATCATCGCCTACGATGTCTCCTGTCCGCATTTGATCATCAGCCCCGCCTTCACCCGCCACGACGTGGTGATCGTTCCGAAGGCGCTGTTGCGCGACCGCGGTTTCCCGTCGCAGCGGATGCCGGCCTGCAAGCTGTCGGCGAAGACGGGTACGGGACGGATCGCCCATGATTTCGTCCACGCGACCTTCGACGAGGCGGCCAAGCTTTCGGCGAACAGCGCGGTCGGCGTCGCCGATTCGCTGATCGATCTCTTGCTGCTGCCGCTGCGCGAAGCGGACACGGGGTTCGATCGTGTCGGGCCCGAGGCAATGTATGTGCGCGCGCAGTTCTTCATCCGCGAGCATCTGCGCGATCCGGATCTGTGCATCGACCAGATCTCCGCCGAGCTCGGCTGCTCCAAGCGCTATCTGCACATGCTGTTTTCCGAGCGCGGCACCACGGTGAGCGATTACATCTGGCAGGCGCGTCTGCAGAACTGCCGCCAGGAGCTCGAAGCTCACGGCGGCAAGACCATCACCGACGTTGCGTTCTCCTGGGGTTTCTCCAGCTCATCGCATTTCAGCCGTGTGTTCCGGAAATATTTCGGCGTGGTGCCGTCCTCGATCCACAAGGCACAGCAGGGCGCGGCCGTCGCGAACGAGCATTAGGCGGGCAGGGCTTTCGGTCCACCCGCGCGAGGATGCCCCTCACGCCGTCGTGGAAACATAGGGAATGCTGGCCAGCAGACCGGCAAGCAGGACCGCATTGCCGAGCATGCCGCTCCAATGCAGTCGGCGTAGCTGACGCGCGGCATCGGCGTCGCCGGCATCCCCGGCGCTGAGCTGATCGTCCATCCGCTGCATGAACCGGCGGCGTCCGACGATGGCCAGAGCCGCCAGAAGGCCGACGATGGCAGCGAAGAGCAGCCGGCCGGCGAGGAGGAAAGCCGCCGTCCCGATAATCCCGGCTACGCTCATCATCAGAAAATGGGCGTTGAACATTCCGCGCAGCAGCTGGGCGACGGGCCGCACGTCGAGCTTCACCAGTAGGAAGGCCGGCGAGGCCAGTGTGAAATAGCCCATCGGAAAGAGCAGGATGATCATGGCGGCAACGGCCAGCGGATCCGGCGTCATGCGAGCTGCCTTTTTTCTCCGCGCCGGTGAAGTGTTCCGGCGGCATCGCGCAATCATAGCCTGCAATTGCGTTTCCGACACTAGGCTTTGGTCGGATGCCGTGCGGCGCAGCGGAAGATAACCCGCCGCGCCGTGCCCGAAAGTTCAGGCCGGCTCGAGGCCGAGCGACTTCGCGCTCTCGATCCAGATCGGCAGCTCGCGCTGATACAGTGCGTTGGTCTCCTTGAAGCCGATCGCCGGCTCGAGCACGAAGGTTGCCAGAACCTCCTTCACTTTCGGATCGCTGTTGGCGGCAACGCAAAGCTCGGCCAGGCGGTCGACGACCGTTTGCGGCGTCGCCTTCGGGACCGCCCAACCGGAGAAGCCGCTTACCGTGAAAAATTTCGACGTCGCGCCCTGCTCGGGGAGGGTCTTGATGGCGGGGATCGCATCGACCTTCTTCGAGTGCACGGCAAACACGGTGCCGCGATCGCTTTGCAGGACGGATTGTGCCGCAGTGTAGCTGCCCATCGCGGCGTCGAGCGTGCCTTCCAGCATGCCCGTCCACATCGGGGCTTCGCCGCGGTAGTGGACCGGCTCGATATTGAGCCCGTATTGCTTGTTGATTTCGTTGATCGTCATGTGCGGAGCCGAGCCCGCGCTGTAGGTGCCGAAATTCACCTTGCCGCTCTTGCGGGCGAAGGCGACGAAATCCTCCAGCGTCTTGACGCCGGTCTTGGGGTTCGCGATCAGCAAGAGGCCTGCGCCCGGAATGACGCTGACGAGCGTCAAATCCTTGTCCATGTCGTAGCCGGGATTCTTCATGACCACGCGGTTCATGATGTAGGTGGTCGAGATCGAGCACAGCATGGTGTGGCCGTCGGGCTCGGCGCGGGCGACCTCCGCGGTGCCGATCGCACCGGAGGCCCCGGGCTTGTTCTCGACGACGACCGTCTTGCCGATCTGCTTGGAGATGAATTCGCCATAGGCGCGCGCGAGCAGGTCGGTCTGTCCGCCAGCGGGATAGCTGCAAATCATGCGAATCTGCCGCGACGGCCAGCTGCCTTGCGCCGAGGCGCCGCGCGCAACGAATGGCATCGCGAGTGCAGTGGTACCGGCGGCGATGAAGTGGCGGCGATCGAGTTTGGCAGACATGATTCCCTCCTGATTTTGGCCGAACCTACTGCATCAGGCTGGCGCCGCCATGGGCGGGAGGCGAGACACATTGGCGCATTCGAATGGCGGCACCGTCCGCAATCGTGCGTCGTCCGGACGATTGCACCTTTCGCGTCATACGCGCAGCGCTACTTCAGCGGTGCGCTGCGGAGCCGGGGCCCACACGGCAGTGAATTGCGTTGCCGGCTCTGCGGAGCATCACTGCTGAATGATCTTCATCCAGACATCGCCGAGGATCACGGGCTCGCGCGGCGGCAGGTAGGTCAGGCCGGCCTGCTTGCCAAATTCGGCGATCTTGCCCTCGGCAGCGAGCGCTGTCAGCGCCTTGTTGGCGGCCTCCATCAGGGCGGGATCGCTGGCGAGCCCGACATAGCCGCGATTGGCGCCGATCGGGTAGTAGTAGCCGGAAGGCGTGATCGCGGTGTCGGGATGCGCGGCACGATGGGCGTCGAAGCGGCCGAGATCTATCAGCGTCGCGTCATGATCACCGCGGGCCAGCGCGCCGAGCAGGTCGTCGCGGCCGGGCACGAGATGGGTGATGCTGTCGATCAGGCGTCCCTTGTCGAACGTCATCAGGATGGCGTCGCCCAGCGATCCGCTCTCGATCACGAGGCGAAGGCCGGCGAGATCGCCGATGCCGCCGATCTTGCGCCCCTGCGCCTTGGGGCCGAGTACGACCGTCATCGGCGAATAGACGTAAGGCTGGCTCGGCGCGAGCAAGCCGAGTGCGACGCGCCGTCGGCGGTCGTCGCGCGTGGCGCCGGCGAAGTCAGGCAGGCGCGCCGTCTTCATGCCGGGCTTGACCAGGGAATCCGACGTCAACGCGTAGCCGCCGACCAGCGAACAGCGCCCGTCGGAAAGCAGTGCATTGGCTTCGAGTTGCGGGCTCGAATCCTCGTCCAGTCTGCTTTCAAACCACTGGATTTTCAGCGGCCGCCCCATCCGCTCCGCGATCGCCTGCGCCAGCAAAACGTCGAAGCCGGAGTCCGGCCTGCCTTTTTGATGCACCGAGAGCGGTGGCCGATCCTCGTCGAGACAGATCCTCAGCGGATCGTCGGCCGCATGGACGGCCGGCGCCGCCGCGAGGATCGCGGCCGTGCCCCATGCGGCGAGCCAGTGCTTCATGGCTTCCTCCGGCTCGAGATGAACGCCCAGAGATTGCCGATCTCGTCGTCGCTGAGAATGTCGGCCCAGGGCGGCATCTTGTTGTTCTTGCCGTTCTTCACCGTGGTGACGAAGCGCGTCCTGTCGTCGGGGAAGGCGCGCAGGTCCGGCGTGATGGTGCCGGGGTTCAGCATGTTGGGGCCGTGGCAGTGCGAGCATTTCTCGGCATAGGTCGACTTGCCGTGGTCGATCTGCGCCTGCACGGGATTGCCGGTTGAATCGTCCGCGGCACGAACGGTCGCCGCAAGCGCGACCGTCAGCACCGCGACGGTGGCGATGATCGCCACCGTCCTGAGAGAGACCTCTTTCAGCATCGTGCCGTGGCTATTGCTTCACCGCAAACACCCACAGCGAGCCGCCGGGCGGCACGTTGGCAAGCCGTTCGTCGCCGGAGAACAGCGAGTAGACGCCGCCATAGCCGCTCGTGACGGCGACGTACTGCACGCCGTCCTGCTGCCACGTCACCGGCTGTCCCTCGATGCCGGAGCCGGTCTGGAACTGCCAGAGCTTCTTGCCGGTGTCGGCGTCGAAGGCCTCGAACTCGCCGGTCAGAGCGCCAGAGAACACGACGCCACCCGCGGTCGACAGCACGCCCGAGAAGCGCGGGATGTCGCTCGGCGCTTCCCACTTCGACTTGCCGGTCATGGGATCAATCGCCTTGAGATGACCGCGCGGGCCGTCACCCCACTCCCAGAGATCAGTGAGGTCCATGCCGAGATACCATTCGCCCTGCTTGAAGGTGACAGGCTCGGTCTTGTACCGGCCGCCGAAGGCGAGTGTGTTGGCGTAGGCAAGGCCGGTCTGCGGATTGAACGACATCGGCTCCCAGTTCTTGCCGCCGAGGATCGACGGATAGACTGTCACCTTCTTGCCCTCGCGCGCGTCCTTCGAAACGTCGGTCTCGATCGGCCGCCCCGTCTTCATGTCGATGCCGGTCGCCCAGTTCACCTTCACGTAAGGATTGGCGGCGAGCAGCTTTCCGTTGGTGCGGTCGAGCACGTAGAAGAAGCCGTTGCGGTTGGCATCCATCAGCACCTTGGTCGGCTTGCCCTCGACATTCATGTCGGCGAGGACCATCTCGGCCACGCTGTCATAGTCGAACGGATTGTTCGGCGAGAACTGGTAGTGCCACTTGATCTTGCCGGTCTTGGGATCCATCGCCAGCACGGAGCAGGTGTAGAGGTTGTCGCCGGGACGCACCGCCGAATTGAACGGGCCGGGATTACCGATGCCCCAATAGACCGTGTTGAGCTCGGGGTCATATGAGCCCGTGATCCAGGTCGAGCCGCCGCCGAGCTTCCAGGTGTCGCCCTTCCAGGTGTCGCCGCCGGGCTCGTCGGGTGAGGGGATCGAATGGGTACGCCACAGATGCTTGCCCGTTGCCGGATCCCAGCCGTCGATGAAGCCGCGGGTGCCGAACTCGGCGCCGGAGATGCCGGTGATGACGACACCGTCGGCGACCAGCGGGGCCACCGTCATCGAATAACCTTCCTTGATGTCGGCGGCCTTCTGCCGCCACAGTTCCTTGCCGTTCTTGGCATCGAGCGCGATTACGTTGGCATCCAGCGTCGTGCGGAACACCTTGCCGTCGTAGAGCGCGGCGCCGCGATTGATGATGCCGCAGCAGACGATGCGGGGGGTCTCGGCGGGATATTCGATCTTGGATTTCCAGATCTGCTTGCCGGTCTTGGCGTCCACCGCCATGGTGGCGTTGTGCGACGTCACATAGATCACGCCCTGGTACACCAGCGGCTGTGATTCCTCGCTGCGATCGTCATTGAAGCTGTAGTTCCAGACCGGGACGAGGTTCTTGACGGTGTCCTTGTTGACTTGGTTCAGGGTCGAGAAGCGCTGGAGATTGTAGCCCATCCCGTAGTTGAGAACATTCGATGTATCGGTCGCACCCTTGACCAACTGCTCGGTGGTCTGGGCGTTGGCACACGTCGATGCAAGCATGACGAGGCTCGCGGCCATCGCAAAGCGTTTCATCCGTTCCTCCCAATATGCGCGCCTTTTGACGCTGCGGGTGCAACACTCCGCCCGAATGCAAAACCCGTCAATACGAAAGTCGAACGCGCGCTGCCGATTTGTTGGACGCCAGATGTCAGGGTGCACGCGGCAATCTTCGAGTGAATTTGCTCGTCTTGCGCGAATGCGCTGCATCAATTTCCATCGTGCGAAGATTGATGCGATGCGAGAGTCGCTCGCGACCGGGTTCGGTGTCTTCCGGCGACTCGCAATTCCGGCTTGAACTGGCATCTGCTTGCGGACTTATGTTGAGCGGGTCCTGTTCGAATCGGGGCTCATGGTCAGGGAGGTCAAGATGATATCGCGTCGCTCAATTGCGCTTGCGCTCACGATCGCAGTGCTGTCCGGTCCGGCCTGGTC
Organism: Bradyrhizobium sp. A5; assembly: GCF_042076515.1. Lineage (NCBI taxonomy): Bacteria > Pseudomonadati > Pseudomonadota > Alphaproteobacteria > Hyphomicrobiales > Nitrobacteraceae > Bradyrhizobium > Bradyrhizobium sp. A5. The sequence continues at coordinate 2,048,876 of NZ_CP148990.1, forward strand.
GGCCTCCGGCGGTGCGGTGAAGATGTTCGATACCGACAATGACGGCACGCTCGATCTTGCCGAGGTCAAGAAGGCAGCGGCCGCGTTGTTCGCCAGGCTCGATCCCGATCACGATGGAACGCTGGACGCACGCGAATTGCGCGGACGGTTGACGGCGAAAGAACTCGCCGCCGCGGATCCCGATCGCGACGGCACACTCACGCTCGACGAATACCTGTCCGTGGTGGAGCAGCGCTTCAACGCGGCGAATCCCGACAAGGACGGAACGCTGGATGCGAAGGAGTTGAACTCGCGCGCCGGCCGCGCACTGCTGCGATTGTTGCGCTGAGAGCAACCGCGCTTGACTGGGAGCGAACGCGATTTGCCCGAGAGGGAAATTCGCAAGCGTATTGCGACAGTTCGCTGCATCAGCGGTTCGATTCCAACTTGCGCTGCACTTGAGGCAGCCCTAGGTTTCGCCCGGCGCGATTGTCGCGCCCAATATCCTTGGGAGACCCGAATGGCCTGGAAAGCTCCGAAGATCGTGGAAGTGCCGGTCGGCATGGAAATCAACATGTACGCCTGCGCTGCGCGCAAGTAGGACTGACGAACCTGCCACGGCTTCGGTGGCGAACGCCGTTGAAGCCGTGGTAGTGTTCATGATGCGCGTTGGAGCCCACACAATCTGGACGGCGGTTGCATGCACAATCGCGCTTGCACCGGCATGTGTCCGCGCCGAAGAGGGCTTCGATACCGAGCACATCTTCGGCTTCATGATCGGCACCGATGTCGGAAATCCCGGCGAGCGCGAATTCCAGACTGAGACGACGGGGCGATTCGGCAAGGGTAGCGGCACCTATCGCGCCCTCGCGCATGAGGTCGAAATCGAGGTCGTCCCGCTGCCGAACTTCCGCATCGAGCTTGGCGGCACGGCCACGCTGCACGACATCACCGGCGTCCCTGATATCGGCGATCGCCGCCAGTTCAATTTCCAGGGCGCCTCGCTCGATTTGCGCTATCGCCTGCTCGACCGCGAGCGTGCGCCGTTCGGTTTGACCGTCGCCGCCGACCTCCATGGCGATCGCATCGATGAAACATCTGGCGCAAAAGGGCGGATGTACGGCACCGATTTCACTCTCGCCTTCGACCGCGAACTGATCCCGAATTTCGCCATCGGCGCGCTCAACCTGATCTATCAGCCGGAATGGGCGCGCTTCGAGGTCGCGGGAGTCTCCGAGAAGAGCTCGACCATCGGCGCCGCCTTCGCCGGCCTGGTGCGCGTCCGCCCCAATGTGCTGCTCGGCGGCGAGATGCGCTATTTCCGGCAGTACGAGGGCATCGGTCTCGGCGAGTTCGCAGGGCAGGCGCTGTTCGTGGGGCCGACCGCTTACGTCCAGCTCTCCGACCGATCGCGGCTCACCATGAGCTGGAGCATGCAGGCCTGGGGCCGCCCGGCCGGGTCGGCCGGCAATCTCGACCTCGTCAATTTCGAGCGGCACCAGGCGCGGTTGATATTTGGGGTGAATTTCTAGCGCAGAAGATCGTCACGCCCTGGCTTGTCCGGGCATCCACGTTCTTCGTTCCGCGATCCAAGGCGTGGATGGCCGGGACAAGTGTTTAGTCCGGAGACATGGCTGACACCTGTTCGGACACATCACTGACAGGTTGGCGGTTAGTCAAGTCGATTGATGCGACCTGCCAGCTGGCGAAGAAGATGCCGTAATGGCCGTCACGATCCAGCGGCCTGATGGCAAGCCGTTCGCGTGCGAAGGCCTGAGGAACCTTCCAGAAGCGTCCCTTGAAGGAGATGTAGGGTCTTGTCGATGAGACCCTGCGCACGATCTCGCCGCTGTCGTACTCGACGTTCGGGACACGGGCCGGCATGGCACGGGCACTCGGTCGGAAGCGATCGGCGGGAACGTGCATATCGAGGCCTTGGTGGGGGCGCTCCAGATTGTAGACCGGCCGCCAGGCATCAAGGGCGCGTTGGACTTCCGGGAGAGTGCGGAAGCGACGCATCGCAAAGACTTCAGCCTTCAGCGTGCGATGGAAGCGTTCGTTCTTGCCGCGGGCCTGTGGGTGACATGGCCGGGCATGCACCACCCTGACGCCCAGCTTGAGCAGCCACACCTTCAATCCGGTCCAGCGGACGCCGGACGTATCGCCCCAGGGGGAGCCGTTGTCGGTGTAGAAGGCCTCCGGCAGGCCATAGCAACGGAACGTCGCCGTCAGGTGATCCTGCACGGTAAGACGCCGTTCGTCGGCGCACGCCTTCAGGCACAGGACATAGCGCGAGTGATCGTCGACGATGGTCAGCGGATGGCACCGCGTGCCGTCAGCGAGCGGCATGTGGCCCTTGAAGTCCATCTGCCACAGCAGGTTGGGTGCTTCCTTCTCGAAGCGGTGTCCCGGATTGGGCGGCGCATTCTCGCTCGGTTTGACCCGGCCGTTCCGGCACAGGATCCGGTGCACCGTTGACGGCACAGGTACCGTCTGGCCGTTCCGCTTCAGGCAGTGGGCGATCTTGCGCGCGCCCCAGGCCGGATGCTTGTCACGCACCGCGAGCACCTGCGTCTCGACCGCAGGCTCGCTGCGCCTGGGCATCGCATGCGGCCGCCGCGAGCTGTCCGCCAGCTCCCGATCGCCAGCCAGCCAGCGCCGCAGCCATTTGTAGCCGACGTCAGGACTAATATCGAACCGCCGGCACAGCTCGCGCCGATTGGCGCCTTCCTGCAAGGCCAGCCGCACGAACTCATGGCGCTGATCCATTACTGACACCTCACTCCAGGGCATGGACGGCCTCCCGAATCGGACCAATCCAGCCAATGTTGATGTGTCAGCTATGTCTCCGAACACCCGTCAGTGATCTGTCCGGGCTAAACAACAAGCCCGGCCATGACGAGGTTGCGGCGTTTGAAACTTCCCGCTCCTCCGGCCGTATCCCTTTGTGCTAAACTCCGTCCCGCCCCGCGAGAGGATCCCGGCATGAACCCGATCGACCTGGTGGTAACCGTATGTGCGGTGCTCTCGCCTGCGACCTGCGAGGAGCAGCATCTGGTGTTCAACTTCGCGGGGTCGCCGGCGCAATGCGCGATGGCCGCGCCGCCCTATATCGCGCAATGGGTCGGCGACCATCCGAAGTGGCAGGCGGTGCGCTGGCGCTGCGAATATCCGCACCCGAACGACAAGGCGTGAGGCGACTTCGCTACTTCGTGCAGTCCTTCAGATCCTTGTCGGCGATCGAGAACACCGCGTCCGCCTTGATCTCGATGTCGCGAACGACGCACTGCCGTGAATTGGGATAGCTGACCCTGGCGTCGTAGCGGCCGGGCTCGACGCCGGTGATGCGCAGCCGCTCGTCGTGGTCGACCTCCTTGTCCTTGTCGTTCAGGCACTGGTTCGGACCCCAGTCGGTCTTGCCGGCGGGAGAGAGCTGGAAGCCGGAGATCGTCTCCGTCGTGAGGTTCCAGAGCCGGATGCCCTTGCCCTGCGCGAGCGCCGCGCCCGGCATCGCAACCAACAGGATGCCGACCGCAATCAGCGTACGCCGCATGGTGAACCTCCCTCGACAATTCCTTTGGTCCAGTTGACCACGAGTTTTCATTTCGATTCAAGCTGCACCGCCGCAAGCTCTGACCTGATCCTTGCGAGCTCCGCCTCGGTGCGCTTGGCGCGCGGAATGCCGATCGGCACTTCCTGCACGATACGCGCCGGCCGCGGCGACAAGACAAACAGCCGGTCGCCGAGCCGGATCGCATCGTCGAGGCTGTGGGTGACGAGCAGCGTCATCACTGGGCGGCTTGCGACCAGCGTCGCGATCTCGTCACGCAGCCGGCCGGCGAGCGCGTCGTCGAGCGAGGCGAGGGGCTCGTCGAGCACGAGCAGATCGGGCTCGACCGCAAAAGCGCGGGCAAGTGCGACGCGGCGGGCCAGGCCCAGCGACAATTCGCCGGGAAAGTGGCTGCGATGCGCCTCCAGCTCGAGAATCCTGAACAGCTCCGACAGCTTGGCGTCGGTGACGTCAGGCGCAGCCAGCCGCACATTCTGCTCGACCGAGCGCCAAGGCAGCAGCCGCGGCTCCTGGAACACCATGCCGATCCGCGCCTCCGGCGGCCGCGCGATATGCCCGGCGAAATCGCGGTCGAGCCCGAGGATGATGCGCAGCATCGTACTCTTGCCGCAACCCGAGGGGCCGATCAGCACGCCGACCTCGCCGGATTGGAGCGCGAACTTGACCGGCGCCAGCACCTCGTGCGTTCCGCCCGCGGCATTGTTGAACGTCTTGCCTGTGATCTCGACCTCAAGCCGCACGGGGCCGCCACCGGGTTGCGCGGGCTTCGAACGGCTGCACCAGCAAGGTTTCGATCACGAGCACGACGGCGGCGAAGGTCAACGAATAGGCCAGCAGCCGTGGCGTGTCGAACAGCTGGAAGGCGACGCCGATCTCGAATCCGACCCCGTTCGGCCGTCCCAGCAACTCGGCGACCAGCACGATCTTCCACACCAGCGACAGCCCGGAGCGGGCGGAGGCCGCGATATAGGGGGCCAGTTGCGGCAGCACGACATGACGGAAGGCGCGCCAGCGCGGCATTGCGAACACGGTCGCCATCTCGTCCAGCGAACGGTCGAGCGTGCGCGTGCCTTCGCGCAGGGTGACGATGGCGGTCGGCAGCTTGTTGATGGCAATCGCCGCGATTGCGGCCGCTTCGGTCAGACCGGCCCAGATATAGGCGAGCACGATCACGACCAGTGCCGGCAGGTTCAAGAGCAGGATCAGCCAGGGATCGCCGAGCCGGTCGGCGAGCTTCACTCGCCCCATGAGGTAGCCGATCGCGCTGCCCAGCGACATCGCCAGCACGAAGGCGAGGATGACGCGCGCCAGCGTCGCGCCGAGATGCAGGAACAGAGCGCCGCTCGATGCCTCCGCGATCATCACCTCCAGCACGGCCGGCGGGGAGGGCAGTTTCGCGCCGCCGACGAACAGGGCGGCGATCCACCAGATCGCGAGCAGCAGGGCAAACGAGAGAAGACGCAGCACCTCAGTCTCCGGGGGCTGCGTGATAGAAGGTGCCGGGATCGAGTTCGGCCGCAGGGCCGACGAGGTCACGGCCGCCGATCTTGGCCAGCACGCGATAGAGCACGCGCGCGTCGACCTCCTCATCAGTGATGCTCCGGCGCGGAATGCCGTCGCGATAGCGCTCGCGGTATGTCCTGAGCAGGGTGGCATCGCTGGTGCCGGTCAGCGGCGCGATTCTGTCCCATGCGGCATCCGAGCTGATCAGCAGCTGCTTGGCCTTGCGGGTCATCGCGATGAAGCGTGCCACGGCATCGCGATGGCTCGCCGCCCAATTCTCGTCGAAGACATAGCCGACCGCGGAGACCGCGCCCTTGGCGCCCAGCTTCGGCAGGATGTCCTCGATGCCGGCGAGGCGGCGAAAACCTTTGGCCTCTAGCTGCGCGCAGAAATTCCAGAAGTTCAGGCTCGCATCCATCTCGCCGTCGAGCGCCTTGGCGGCGATCAAAGGCGGTGCGCCATAGACAATGCTCGCATCGGACTTCATGTCGATGCCGTCCTGCTTCATCCGGGCCTGCAGCAGCAGCCAGCTCTTGTCGATGGGGCCGCCGCCGACGCCGAGCTTGCGGCCCTTCAGATCGGCCAGCGTCTTGATCGGCGAAGTCGCCGGCACCATCACCGCGCCGAGCGCGCTGGAATAGGGATAGAAGGTCAGCCTGGCGCCGAGCGCGCGCTCGCGCGACACCCACAGCCAGTCGGACAGGATGATGTCGGCACTCCCGGCGCGCAATGCGATCTTGCCGGCTTCGGGGCTGGCGAGTTCGGTGACGTCCAGCGAAAGATCGGCCTCCTTGTCGAGGCCGCCTGCACGGATCGCGGCCAGCTCCCAGGAGAATGTTCCGGTTTTCTGCACTGCAAGGCGGATCGTCTCCGCAGCGCGGCCGGGTGCGGCCAGCGACAGCGTCAGCGTCATCGCGAGCGCCAATATTCGTCCAGGCGCTCTCAAACTAAGAACTCTCATCACCTTGTGAGCCGTTTCCTCGAAGGAGTGCTTTTCAGGACAATACGCATAGCATAGCTTTCGTCGCAACCTGTGGGAGGACGCGGATGAATTTGGCGGGACAGCTACGACCGATTGTCGCCGCATTGGCCGTGTGGGCTGCGACCGCCTGCGCGGCGCGGGCCGAGGAGGCCAATGATTATCCGACGTCGGCACGCGCGGAATATGTCTATGGCTGCATGAAGGCTAACGGCGAGTCGCGGCAGTCGATCGAGCAATGCTCCTGCTCGATCGACGTGGTGGCTTCGATCGTTTCTTACGAACGATATGTCACCGCCGAAACCGCGCTCAGCATGGCCCAGGTTCGCGGCAATCTGGGCGTCCAGTTCCGCACCTCGGAGCAGGCGAACTCGGCGGTGAACGATTTGCGGCGTGCGCAGGCGGAAGCCGAGGTGAGGTGTTTCTAAGCGCTGGATGCCTAACGTATTCGTCATGCCCGGGCCTGTCCCGGGCATCCACGTTCTGGCGGTAGGCACGAAGATCGTGGATGGCCGGGACAAGCCCGGCCATGACGACTGAGAGATTTAAGTCCCCGGCTTCTCCACATCCCATTCGTTGCGGAACACGTGCCCGTCCGTGTCCTTTGCCTCCGCGCGAATTCGCTTGGCGCCGTTGGAGACATAGGTGAAGCGCAGATTGGGATCTTCCGAGATCGAGATACCGCCTTCCATCGACAGCACGGGGCTGTCGTCCTGCGTCAGCTTCAGCTGGTTGACGAAGAAGGCGGGAATATAGAGCTGCGTGACCTGGTCCATCTGCAGGCCGGAATTGTTGGGATGGCCGATCATGATCTGCGCCTCGCGGATTCGGCTGGCCGGTACCTGCTCGCGCGCGAATTGCCGGTAGCGCATCTGGCCGAGCCGGTTGTTGGCTTCCTCGGCATTCTTTGCTGCCGGTGCCGAGCAGCCGCCCGAGGCCTTCACATAGACTTTCGAGACATAGAGCTGGCCGTCGGTGAGTTCGGCCACCGCATGGACGTCGGTGTAGTTGTTGACGCGCACGCGCGTGGAGATTTCGGTGACGTTGGCATCCGCGCCAAGCTCGAACTTCGCCGCCATCGGTGCCGGGTTGCGGTCGATCACCAGCGTGATCGAGCGGATGCGGCGGCTGTCGGCGGGCGAGAGCTTGCTGCGCAGGGTTACGGGCACGATGGCCGCGTCTTCGGCGCGATAGGGCATCTCGATGCCGATGACATCGGCGCCGTCGTTGATCGGGCGGTTGTTGAAAATATCCTGCACCAGGCCCGGCCAGGGATCGTAGGCCTCTTCAGCCTGCGCAGGCACAGCGAAGGCGATGCCGAGCAAGGCGGCGATCAGGGGCAGGCGGTGTGTGCATCCCGGCATGGTCATGGTCCCCGGAGTCAGCGAAGCTGATCTCCCGCCCAGCGTAGCGCGTTCGCTACTCCCATTCAATTTCCGAAAATGCTGCGGTTGCGTTGCGGGCGTTGTAGTCGTCGAACAGCTGCCAGTGTGGCCGTTCCGTCGCGGCCGCCTTGTCCGCCGCGGTCCGGATCGGCTCGCCCGTCTTGTTCGACGCCCGCACGTCCGCCAGCAGCGTGGTGAGATAACGCCGCTCGTCCGTGAGCGCGGCAGGCCAGTCGCTCACAGGCCCGTGACCTGGGACCACACGTAGTGCCGGAATTGTCTCGAGTTCCCCGAGCGTGCCGAGCCAGCCGCGAATGCTGCCGTCCATCACCGGAACGTGGCGGAGAAAAACCAGGTCGCCCGCGAACAGCGTCTTGCTCGTCTCGTCGAGCACGGTCAGGTCGTTGTCGCTGTGGCCGGCCGGCCAACTCCGCAAGGTCAGGCGGCGCGATCCGAGATCGAGCGTCATCGTGTCCTTGACGAGTATTGTGGGCGGTACGATCTTCACGGGATCGATCAGTTCGCTGCCCATGATGCGTTTAAAATTGTCGAGATAATACGGCCCGCGGCCCGCCAGCGCCTGTGGCAGCTTGCTGTGGCCGACGAAGCTGGTTCCCTCGGCAACGAAGGCCGCGTTGCCGAAGACATGGTCGGGATGGCCGTGGGTGTTGATGACGTAGCGGATCGGTTTGCTGGTGCGGGCTCGCACGGCGGCGAGGAGCCCTTCGCCCTCGCGGAGGCTGCCGCCGGTGTCGATCACGGCGACTGCGTCCTCGCCGACGATGAAGCCGACATTGGCGATGTCGCCCTCATTCTCGCGCGTCATCAGCGCGATGGTCCCGGAGTGTACGAAGATTCCCGGTGCGACTTCGCTCACAGGCAATTCTGCCGCCGTGACGCGTGCTACCGTCGAGAGACCCAGCAGGGCCGAGGCTGCGATCACGAGAGCGATGCGAGACATTTTTTCGCCTCAGTTCAAGGGGGCCGCCGCGCTGCACTGCAAGAGGACAAGCCATACAAAGTTTGGCAGAGCATGGTGCATCCTGCGTTGCATGGATAGCATTCGAGCAAAAGATGGAGGAAGCGCGATGACGGAGGCCGGGCGACATCGTCGCTGGTTGTTTTCACTATGGGTCCTGGTTGCGTCCTGCGCGTTCGGCGATGTCGCCATGGCGCAGACCAAGGACAGCGGCGACCTCTCGTTCGAGTTGGTCGACCCGAATGTTTTGCGCGTCTGCGCCGATCCGCGCAATCTGCCGTTTTCCAACGAAAAGGGCGAGGGGTTTGAAAACAAGCTCGCCGAGTTTCTTGCAGGCAAGCTCGGCAAGAAGCTCGACTACGTCTTCTTTCCTCAGGCCACCGGCTTCGTGCGCATGACGCTGGGCGCGCATCGCTGCGACGTCATCATGGGCTTCCCGCAGGGCGACGACCTCGTGCAGGGCACCAATCCCTATTACCGCACGTCCTACGCGCTGGTCGCCAAGGCCGGCAGCGGGCTCGAGGACGTCGACACGCTCGAGGATGCGCGGCTGAAGGGCAAGCATGTCGGCATCGTCGCCGGCACGCCGCCGGCGACCAACATGGCGCTGGCCGGCCTGATGGGCGATGCAAAGCCATACCCGCTGATGATCGACACGCGCTTCGACAATTCGGCGCAGGCGATGATCGACGACCTCGTGGCCGGCAAGATCGATGCCGGTGTGCTGTGGGGGCCGATGGCGGGTTTCTATGCGAAGAAGGCCGGCTCGCTGCACGTCACGCCGTTGGTAAAGGAGCCCTCCGGACCGAAGCTGGTCTATCGCATCGGCATGGGAGTGCGTCCGGCCGATCAGAACTGGAAGCGGCAGTTGAACAAGCTGATCCAGGAGAACCAGGGCGAGATCAACAAGATCCTGGTCGAGTTCGGCGTGCCCCTGCTGGACGAGAGCGACCGGCCGCTCGGTGCGGAGACGGCCAAGAAGGTACCATGAGGCGCTATCTTGCCGCTGTGCTCGTCGCCGCCACGCTGGCGGGGCCGGCGTTTGCGCAGCAGCAGGAGCCGTTCGAGCCCGAGGGCTATCGCACCGACAATTACCGCGCGCCGGTGCCGGCGACGCTTGCGGGCGCACGCGTGCTGACGACGGCGGAGGCCGAAACCATCTGGCGCGGGAAGGGCGGCGTCTTCATCGACGTGCTGCCGCGGGCGCCGAAGCCGAAGAACCTGCCGGAAGGCACCATCTGGCGCGATGCGCCGCGCAGGAACATTCCGGGCAGTCTCTGGCTGCCGGATACCGGCTACGGCACGCTGCCGCCGGCCATGGACGACTATTTTCAGCGCGGCCTCACACGGGGGTCTCACAGCAACAAGGCCGCGCTGGTCGTAATCTACTGCCTAGCTGATTGCTGGATGTCCTGGAATGCCGCCAAACGCGCGATGGCGTACGGCTATTCCAACGTCGCCTGGTATCCTGACGGTACCGACGGCTGGGAGCGCGCAAAACTCCCGACCGACGAGGCGCAGCCGGAACCGCGCCCGGAGCAGTAGGCTTTACTGCTTCTGCAGCTTGGTCAGCGTCCCCGTACCGTTAGTGTCGGTCGCCGAGTACGTCACCCGGTCGCCGGCATGGACGGCGTCGAGCATGGCGGCATCCTTGGCCTTGTACTCCTGGAGTGCGCCGGCGCCGCCCGCGCTCCCGCCGACCGTGCCCTTCTGCGTCTGCTGGATCGAGATCGTGCTGTTGAGCCGATCGATCCGCGAGACGACTCCCGTCATGTCGTCGGCAAAAGCGCTGGATGCGAGCATAGTCATGACCGCTGCGCCTGCGAGGATGAATTTTGTGGTTCCCATCGAGGCCTCCCGGCATTCGAGATCAACCTGGACAAGACATCCGGGCGCGAATTGGTTCCCGCGAACGTGCTGCAAGGTTAACGATCGCGTTGATCTCGTGGAACTTTAACCCGTCAGCAGGTCTGACGTTATTCCAGTTCCTGTTGGATGACGCGCCCGAGCGCGAACAGGCGCTGGTCGATCGCGGTCGGAACCTCGCAGACGAACCGCACCACCTTGCTGCGGTCTTCGAAGATGCGGGTCTTCCAGATCAGCTCGTTGCTGAGCGCCTCGACCTTGGCGTCGTCGCGCGGCGTTGCGCCCTGGAGGGTCTGGAGCTGGATCGCTTCCTCGCGGATCTTGTCGGCGGCTTCACGCTGCTTGCTGCTGACGCGTTCGAGCCCGTTCATCACCTGGGAGCGCTGGGCGTTGAGCGTGTCGAACAGGCCGGCGAACAGCAGTTTTGCGTTCGCGGTCTTGTCGGCGGAGGAACCTGTCAGAAATTCCTTCACCGACTTCTCGGCCTCGTCCATCGGCGTCTTGCGCGCCGACAGCTTTGCGACCAGCGCGGCGACCCTGGTATCGTCCTTCCATTTGGTCTCGGCATCGTCGAGCGGGGGGCCGGCCCAGACGGCGGCGAGCGAGATCTCCGGCACCTTGGCTTGCGTGCAGGGCCAGTTGGGATAACGCGGATCGGCCGCGCGCGCAGCCGTGCTCGTGACGATGAGTGCCAAAGCGACCAAGGCCAGAACCCGAACGATCATCCTTCGCCTCCTGCGGGGCCTCGCCGCGCCAGCCCCCGCGAGGGATCATAGGCGTAGATCGCGGCGGTCATGAAGACGATTGTACAGCCCGCCACCACCGCCAGCGAAATCCAGTTGATTTGCCCGTAAAATGCAAAGCGGATCAGCTCGACTGCATGGGTGAACGGATTGGCCTCGCAGAGATAATAGAGATAGGGGCTGCCCTCCTGCACCCGCCAGAGCGGGTAGAGCGCGGAGGAGGCGAAGAACATCGGGAAGATCACGAAGTTCATCACGCCGGCGAAGTTCTCGAGCTGCTTGATGCCGGAGGAGATCAGCATGCCGAGCGAGCCGAGCATCAATCCGGAGAGGATCAACGCCGGCAACACGGTCAGATAACCGAGAGGGGGAGGGGTGATGTCCCAGAACCAGGCAATCAAGAGGAACGCATAGACCTGGAGCAGCGACACCGCGGTGCCCGCGAGCAGCTTGCAGAACAGCAGGAAGCCGCGCGGCAGCGGGCTCACCAGCAGCGTGCGCATGTTGCCCATCTCGCGGTCGTAGACCATCGAGAGCGAGGATTGCATGCCGTTGAACAGCTGGATCATCGCCATCAGCCCGGGCGCGATATAGACCTCGTAGAGGATGTAGGTCTCGTAAGGCGGGATGATGGAGATGCCGAGCACCTGGCGGAAGCCGGCGGCGAAGATGAACAGCCAGACCAGCGGCCGCACCAGCGCGGAGACGAAGCGCTCGCGCTGATGCAGAAAGCGCAAGCCCTCGCGCCAGACGATGCCGGTGAGACAAGTCATATATTCCGAGGCCGTGAAGCCGCGCGGTGCATCGCGCGTGGTGATGCTGCTCATGCGCTGCCTCCCGGCATCGTCTGCGCGCCGGTCAGGCGCATGAAGGCGCTGTTGACGTCCTGCGCGCCGGCCTCCGTAATGACCCGGCTCATCGGCCCCTGCGCCAGCACCTTGCCCTGGTGCAGCACCACGAGGTCGTCCCCCGTCATGATCTCGTCGAACAGATGCGTGGCCCAGAGCACGCCGATGCCTTGCTCGGTGACGAGCTGGCGGACATGGTTGATGATGTCGGCGCGCGCCTTGACGTCGAGGCCGACGGTCGGCTCGTCGAGCAGCAGCAATCGCGGCCGGTGCAGCAGCGCCCGGGCGATCTCCAGCCGCCGCATCTGGCCGCCGGAGAGATCGCGTACCTTGCTGGCGGCGCGATCGGCAAGCCCGATGCGTTCGAGCAGCTCGGCGCTGCGCGCGGCCGCCTCGCGCCGGCTGATGCCGTGCAGCGCGGCGTGATAGAGCAGGTTCTGCGTCAGCGACAGGTCGAGATCGAGCGTGCGCGGCTGGAACACGACCCCGAGCAGGCGCAGCGCCTCACCCGGGCTCTTGCTGACGTCGTGACCGAAGATGGAGACGCGGCCGGTCTGGATGCCGAACAGCCGCGTGATCAGCGAGAACAGCGTGCTCTTGCCGGCGCCGTTGAGGCCGAGCAGCGCGGTGAAGCTCGCAGGCTGCACGTCGAAGGACACGTCCATCAGCGCCCGGCGCGGACCGTAGGCATGGCTGACGCCGTCGATCGACAGCGCCGGCATCGCCGCCGGATCCAGCTTCGGCGCCTCGCGTGGTTCGGCGATGGGAGCAGGGCTGGTCATGGCGCGATCGCGATGCCCCAGGGCAGTTCGCCCACCTGAATGGTCTTGATCACCTTCTGCGCGGCGACGTCGATGACGGAGACGTCGTTCGACACGCCGTTGGTAGTGAGCAGATATTTCTCGTCCGGCGTGAACGCCATGTGCCAGACGCGCTGTCCCACCAGCAGGTATTTCGTCACCTTGCGCGTGGCGACGTCGACCACCGCGACGCGGTTGGCGGGGCCGAGCGCCACGAAGGCGGTCTTGTCGTCCCTGGTCATGCCGATGCCGACCGGCTGGATTGCCTCTTTCCGGAGGCCCGGAATCTCGAAACTGACCTTGCCGATCACCTCATGCTTCACCGGGTCGATGATCGAGACAGTGCCGCCGATCTCCGAGGATACCCACACTTCGGACGCGTCGTGCTTGAATTCGGCAAATCGCGGCCGCGCGTCGACCAGCACGTTGGCGACGATCTGGCGCGACGAAGTGTCGATGAAATGCGCCATGTTGGTCGTTTCGGACGTATTGATCAGAATCTTGCCGTCGGGGCTGATGGTCATGCCTTCGGGCTCCACGCCGACCTGGATGTCGCCGAGGCGGGTGCGCTTCTCCAGGTCGATCACGGTCACCGTGTTGTCGTTCTCGTTGGCGACGTAGAGGACCTTTCCGGCGGCATCCTGGGCGAAGAGCTCGGGGTCGGGGCCGGAGGGCAGGCTGTCCACCACGGCCTGGGTCTTCGCGTCGATCACCTGGATGGTGTCGTCGTCGCCGACCGCGACCATCACGAACTTGCCGTCGCGGGTGAAATCGATGCCGCGCGGGCGCTGGCCGACCTTGATCGTTTTCGTCACCGTCCAGCTCTCAGTGTCGATCACCGAGACCGTGTTGCTCTTCTCGTTCGAGACATAGGCGATGAACGCATGCGCGGGCGCTGCCGCCAGCACCAGTCCGGACAGCAATCCCACACGCCACATGCGCGACATCTGCATCCTCACTTCAACTTGCATTTGCTCTCCGGGCGATCATAGCCAAGCGTGTCGAGCTCGGAGACCTGGTGCAGAAAACCCTCCTGCGGCGACACTGACACCACCATGCGGCCGTCCACCAGCAGGATCGGCTGGCGCAATTGCAGGTTCCAGTCGCGCAGGGTCAGTTTCGTGCCCTTGAAGGCGGCGACCGAGAAATCTGGGCCCTTGATGAAGTCGGTGACCTTCCTGACGTCGCCGGAATTGGTGCGCGAGGTGGCTTCACCGATCATGCGCACCGCCGTCCAGGCCTGCATGTCGAGCGCGGTCATGCGCCGCGAATTGAGCTTGATGAAGCGGTTCTGCATCTGGATCGCGCCCCACTGATCCTGCGATGCGTCCCAGCTGCGCGGCACAAGGCCGGCTGAGCCCGCGACGGGCCGCGGATCCCAGGTGCGGTAGGGCAGATAGGCGCCGAACACTTCGCTCTCGTCGGCCGCGACCAGCACGTCGTAGGCGGGCGCGCCTTGCGTGAACACCGGCATCTGGCGCTGGATCAGCGTCACGCCGCTGTCCGTGCGCCGCGCGCCGCCCTTGTCCTCGAAGCTCTTCTCCTGCACGATCTTGGCGCCGAACCGCGTTGCGGTGCGCCTCAGCGCATCCGCAAACAGCTTGTCCTCGTCGTGCGAGCCGACCACCAGCAGCCACCGCTTCCACTGCTTCCACACCAGATACTGCCCGAGCGCATCCGCCAGCATCGCGCGCGTCGGCGCGGTATGTATGACGTTGGCGCGGCAATCGGCCTCGCGCAGCCGCTCGTCGATCGCGCCCGCGTTGAACAGCAGCGTGCCGCGGTCGCGCAGGGCGTCCGAGACCTTCAGCAGCGCATCCGCCGGCAGGTCGGCGATGATGAAGCCGTTGCGCGCGGCGAGGTCGGTTGCGGCCTGCACCGCATCCTCGCCCTCCTTGATGCGACGCTCCTCCAGCGTAAAGCGCTGGCCCAGGAACTTTCCGGTGGTGTTGTTGTCCTCGATCGCGAGGCGCGCGCCGGCGACGCCGTCATTGTCCGCGGGCTGTTCGACCAGCGACAGCGTCGATCTGGCGCCGGCGACACCGAGATAGCCGACGCCGATCTGGACAGGCTCCGCCGCGAGCACGCTCGTCGCGGCAAGACTCCAGCCAACCAGGCCGAGCAACCATCGGACCATGCTTCCTCCGTAGGCTCCCCGGCTTGACCGCCGGTGGAGAATTGTTTCTGCTGAAGCATGACCGATTTGTCAGGGCATGCAACCCCGCATTTCGTCCTCACGCGTGCCACGCCGGGAATCACGATCATGCGAGCGCTGATATGTTTCGCAGCTTTGCTGTTGACGGGCTCGGCCGCGCTCGCCGATCCGCCAAAGCTCGCCGTGTTCGATTTCGAGCTGATCGACACCAGCCTGCCCGGCGAGTTCTACGGCTCCAAGCCGGAGGAGGCGCGGCTCGTGCTTATCGGCGAGCAATTGCGCAAGGAGCTGGCTGACTCAGGCCGGTTCCAGCTGCTCGATATCGCGCCGGTCAGGGATGCCGCCCGTCACGCGAACTTGCAGGCCTGCGGCGGCTGCGACCTCAAGCTCGCGGGAGAATTGGGCGCGGATCTCGAGATCACCGGCATGGTGCAGAAGGTCTCGAACCTGATCATCAATCTCAACATCTACCTGCGCGACGTCAAGACCGGCGCCATGATCACCGCCGCCAGCGCCGACATGCGCGGCAACACCGATGAATCCTGGACGCGCACGATGAGCTATCTGATCCGCAACCGTCTGCTGGCGCCAAATTATGGGAAGCCGTGAGGTTTTCGCCTCTCCCCGCGTGCGGGGAGGCCGGAATTTGCGAGAGCAAATTCCGGGTGAGGGGGACTCTCCGCGAGTCCAACTCGCACTGATCTTGCGGAAGCAAGCCCCTCACCCCAACCCTCTCCCCGTAAGAACGGGGAGAGGGAGAGGAGAGAGCGAATTTCACCCCTTCAATCTCTCCGCGTGCCAGTGCAGATGATCGCCCATGAAAGTCGAGATGAAATAATAGCTGTGGTCGTAGCCCGGCTGGCGCCGCAGCGTCAGCGGGATGTTGGCCTTGGTGCAGGCGGCCTCCAGCAACTCGGGCTTGAGCTGCTCCTTCAAGAAGTTGTCGGCATCGCCGACATCGACCAGGAAGCCGGAATACTTGGCGCCGTCCTCGATCAGCGCCACCGTGTCATGGTTGCGCCAGCTGTCCTTGTTCGGCCCGAGATAGCCGGTCAGCGCCTTGATGCCCCACGGCACCTGCGAGGGCGCCACGATCGGCGCGAAGGCGCTGGCGGCGCGATAGCGGTGCGGATTGCGCAGCGCGACCGTCAGCGCGCCGTGGCCGCCCATCGAATGGCCCATCACCGATTGCCGCTTGGCGTCGACCGGGAAATTCTCGGCGACGAGTTTTGGCAATTCGTCGGTGACGTAGCTCCACATGCGGTAATTGCGTGCGAACGGCTCCTGCGTCGCATCGACATAGAAGCCGGCGCCGAGGCCGAAATCATAGGCATTGTTGGCATCACCGGGGACGTCGGGCCCGCGCGGTGAGGTGTCGGGCGCGACGAAGATCAGGCCGAGCTCGGCGCAGGCTTTGCGGAATTCGCCCTTTTCGGTGACGTTGGCATGCGTGCAGGTGAGGCCGGAGAGGTACCAGACCACGGGAAGCTTGGCGCCGGCCGCATGCGGGGGCACATAGACCGAGAACACCATGTCGGTTCCGGTCGCCTGGCTTGCATGGCGATAGACGCCCTGCACGCCGCCGTAGGATGTATTGGTCGAGACAGTCTGGATCGTCATGCCGAAATGCTCCGTGGCGTCAAACCACATCAGGATTGCAACGCTTGTGTGACCGAATTCGTGGCGGCGTGTCTCGTCAGGCGACGCCGCTGTCGATCGCCAACCGCACCAGCTCGACCGAAGTCTTCACGCCGAGCTTCTGTCGCATGATCGAGGAGGTGTTGGCGACAGTCTTGTAGGACGATTGCACCAGCCAGGCGATCTCGGACAGGCTCTTTCCGGCGCTGAGCAGCCGCAAAATCTCCATCTCTCGCGCGTTCAGTTTCGACAGCGGGCTTTGCGCCAGCGTGGGCCCCGCAAACGCGATGCTGCGCGCGATGGCGGTGGGCAGATAAGTGCCGCCGCCGCCGACGGCGCGGATCGCCTCGACGAGGTCGTCGGGGTCGCCGGTCTTGGAGACGTAGCCCTTGGCGCCGCACTCGATCGCGCGCGCGGCGAACGCCGGATCGTCGTTCATGCTGAACATGATGATGCGGGCCTCGGGCGCGCGCTCCAGGATGCGGCGCGCCAGCTCGAATCCGGAGACGGTCGGCAGGTTGATGTCGATGATGCAGAGGTCGGGGCGCTCGACGATGAAGACTCCTTCGCCGTCCTCGGCGTCGGCTGCCTCCAAAATCTCGATCTCGCCCTCGTCGGCCAGCACGGCTCGGCAGCCGGAGGCGACGATGGGATGATCGTCGACGATCAGAATGCGCATAGGCGTTCCCCGTGACAGCTTCGGCCTGTTTTGCGCCGCATGAGGCCCCGAACGAGACGGACACACGTGTCTCATGTCGGGTCATGCAACCCGGCCGGGATTGCTGTACGCTTTCGATTAGATATCGGGCGCTTCGCCTCTGTCAACGTCATCGGACAGGCGTGGGCCAACCTTCGCGAGGGACTGGCGGCACCAATGTGGCAAAATCTATCCTTGCGCGCGCGTATCAACCTGCTGCTGGCGCTTTTGTTGGCCCTGGGGCTCGCCGTCAATATCGGCCGCCAGGTCACGGAAGCAGGTCCCCGCGTGCAGGCCGAGGACCAGAGCGTGATCCGGCTCGCGCGCGAGTTCATCGAGATGATCGTGGCGGATCTCAACGAGGCGCCCGATCCGGATGCGCGGCTGAACCAGATCGCGCGCGATCTCAGCCGCCTGCGCCATGTCAGCATTGCCCTCAAGGATTCCGGCGGGAACCCGCTGACGCCGCCGCGGCCCGATGCCGATGACGACGCGCGCGGGCCGCCGGCCTGGTTCGTCAGCCTGGTTCACCCGGAGCACACCGCGGTGAGCGTTCCGGTGTCGATCCACGGCAAGCCGGGCTCGCTGGTGATCACCTCGCATCCCAATGACGAGATCGCCGAGGTCTGGGACGCCATCATGACCCAGCTCGAGGTCGGCTCCGTGATCGCGCTCGCGCTGTTCCTGGTGATGATGAATGTGGTCGGCCGCGCGCTCGCTCCGCTCCGGTCACTGGAGCAAATGATGGCCGAACTCGAAGACGGACATTATCTGGCGCGCATCACGCCGGGCGGCGCGCCGGAGCTGGCCGCAATCTGTACCAGGCTCAACCATCTTGCGGCAACGCTCGGCGAGGCGGTCGAGGACAAGCGGCGCCTCGCCGAGCGAGCGGTGTCGCTCCAGGACGTCGAGCGCAAGGAGATCGCGCGCGAACTCCACGACGAATTCGGGCCGTATCTGTTCTCGCTCCGGGCGCACGCCAGTGCGCTGGCGAAGCAGGCGGATGGACGCGTCCCAAATGCGGACGCCGTGCGAAAACATGGCAGCGCCATGCTGGAGCAGATCAACGCGCTGCAGCAATTTACCCGCCGCGTGCTGGAGCGGCTCAGGCCCGTGGGCCTTGCCGAACTCGGTCTTGGGCAGGCGCTGGAATCGCTGTCGCGGTTGTGGCGGGAGTCGCATCCCGACGTCGAGATCGAGACCACGATCTCGCCGGTGCTTGGCGTCACCGGCGAGACGGCCGACCTCACCATCTACCGCATCGTGCAGGAGGCGCTCACCAACGCGTTCCGCCATGCCGACGCGACCTCGATCAATGTCGTGATCGAACCGGTCGAGCAGCTTGGCCGCGGCTGCGCCCGTGTCCGGGTCAGCGACAATGGCCGCGGCATGGAGCCGGGACAGAAGCTCGGCTTCGGCCTCGTCGGCATGCGCGAGCGCATTCTGGCGCTGGGCGGCACGCTCAACGTCATCTCGGGCGAAGGCGGCCTGACCGTGGAAGCGCTGGTTCCGACCGCGGCGGCCTGATCATGCCCGATGCGATCGGGAAGAATTCCCGATTTGGTCGGGAAAACGGGTGCGGATATCGCCCGACCTTTTGTGGCTGGCGCGTGTGCTGCTGCCGAATACACTCGTCTCAACCAAACGGCGAACATCAAAACAGCCGGTGGTCACGGATGGGAAGGCAGGGATGGGCAATCGTCTTTGGGTAACGCGTCGCGTGTTCAAGCGTCTTGGGTTCACGCGTCGTTTGTTGATGGCCTCGGTGTCGACGGGTCTGGTGTCGGGGGTGATCATCGCGGGCCCGGTCGGGGCCGCGCAGGACGAGCAGACCAACGTTCAGAACCTGCCCGCAATCGAAGTGGTCGCGCCGCCGCCGGCCCCACGGCGCGCGCCGTCGCGGACGCCGGCGCGTTCCGCCAGCTCCGCGAAGCCCAACAATAGGCTCTACGTCTATCCGACCTCGCCGGGCACCGGCCGCGGCTTGGAAGTCGACAAGGTCCCGTCGGCCATCAACGCCGTCGACGCCAACCAGATCAAGCGCACCGGTTCGCTCAACGTCACCGACGCGCTGCGCGACAACATCGCGGGCATCAACATCACCGAAGTCACCGGCAATCCGTTCCAGCCGGATGTCGAATTTCGCGGCTTTGTCGCCTCGCCGGTGACCGGCACGCCGCAAGGCCTTGCGGTGTACCAGAACGGCGTCCGCATCAACGAGGCCTTCTCCGACGCCGTCAACTGGGACCTCATCCCCACCGCCGCGATCCGGTCGGTGACGCTGGTGACCAACAATCCCGCCTTCGGCCTCAATGCGCTCGGCGGCGCCATCAACCTGCAGATGAAGGACGGCTTCACCTATCAGGGCGCCGAGCTCGACGTCATGGGCGGCTCGTTCGGCCGCATGCAGGGCTCGGCGCAATGGGGCAAGCAGGTCGACAAGAACTACGGCGTCTACGCGGCGCTCGAAGGCCTGCACGACAGCGGCTTCCGCAATTTCTCCCAGTCGGACGTGCGGCGTTTCTACGGCGATGTCGGCTACAAGGCAGGTGACAGCGAATTCCACGCCAACATGGGTCTCGCCAAGAACGATTTCGGCGCCAGCGCCACCGTCCCGGCCGAGCTGCTCGACAACTACTGGGGTGCGACCTACACGACACCGCAGACCACGAGCAACCGCGTCGGCTATCTCAACCTGACCGGAAAAGTCGATGCGACGCCGACCTGGACGCTCGAAGGCACCGCCCATGTGCGCAGGTACGAGCAGAAGCTCGTCGACGGCAATCCGACCGACGTGCAGGAGTGCGCCATCGCGGGGCTCTTGTGCTTCGGTGACGATACGACGCCCGCGAACGGCACCAACGGCCTGCAGCTCGGCAATCCGTTCGCCACGGGGACCATCCTCGGCGAGATCGATCGCAGCTCGATACGGTCGACCACCTTCGGCGTGTCGGGGCAGGCCACCAACACCGACCAATTGTTCGGGCACGACAACCGCTTCGTGATGGGCGCAACCTATGACGCCAGCGTCACACGCTACAACGCCACCGCCGAGATCGGGTCGATCGGCGAGAACTACGTCGTCAGCGGCAGCGGCGTCTTCCTGGGCGCCACCGGCTCACCGGATCCTGTTGCCGGTCCCGTCTCGCTGCGGACCGTCAATCAATATAACGGCCTGTACGCGATGGACACGTTCAACGTCACGGATGCCTTCGCCGTCACGGGCGGCGGTCGTTTCAACGTGGCGCGTATTTCGCTGGAGGACCAACTCGGCACGGCACTCAACGGCGATCACACCTTCACACGCTTCAATCCGGTGATCGGCGGCACCTACAAGATCACGCCGGAGCTGACTGCCTATGCCGGCTATTCCGAGGCCAACCGCGTGCCGACGCCGCTCGAGCTCGGCTGCTCCGATCCGGCTCGTCCCTGTCTCATCGCCGCGTTTCTCGTTTCCGACCCGCCGCTGAAGCAGGTCGTCTCCAAGACGGTCGAAGCCGGCCTGCGCGGCACCAGGGAGCTGAACATCGGCTCGCTCGGATGGAAGATCGGCGGCTTCCGCGCCACCAACTACGACGACATCGTCGCCATCCCCGTTCCCGACCGCACCGGCTTTGGCTATTTCTCCAATGTCGGCCGGACCCGGCGGCAGGGGCTGGAGGCCGAGGTCAACATCAAGTCGCCGACGCTGCAATTCCAGGCGAGCTATGCCTTCGTCGACGCGCGCTTCCTCGACGCCTTGACCATCGGCTCGAACAGCCCGTTCGCCGATGGCGACGGCAACATCCAGGTCTCGCCCGGCAACCAGCTGCCTGCGATCCCCCGCCACCGTGTCAAGGTCGGCGTCGACTACGCGGTGACCGATGTCTGGAAGGTCGGCGGCAACGCGATCTTCGTGTCCAGCCAGTATCTGGTCGGCGACGAGTCCAACCAATATGCGAAGCTGCCGTCCTACACGGTGTTCAATCTCCACACCTCCTATCAGGTGATGAAGAACCTGCAGATCTACGGCCGCGTCGACAACGTCTTCGACAAGCGCTACGCGACCTACGGTCAGTTCTTCGACCGCGAAGCCTTGCCCAACTTCACCACCGGCGCCGACTTCAACGACCCGCGCTCGCTCAGCCCGGCAAGGCCAAGGGCGTTCTATGCGGGGATGCGGGTGACGTTCTGAACCGGGCGCGGCGAAGCTGACGCATCTTTCTGACCCGTGACCGGGTGTCGGCGTGGCCGCTTTCTACCTCAGGCCGATTGACTAAATGTTCATGATTTGTTCTTATGCTGTTCGTCCAGCCAGGGAGCCAGACATGGACAACCGCATCAATGAAATCCGCAGAATCATCAGGGCGTTACGTGTCAGCATGCGTGAGGCCGAAGCCATCATGCATGAACAGATCAACCGGGACGAGGACTGCACGTTCGTGGCCCAGGAGGTCATGAAGATGCGCACCGTGATGAGCAAGCTGGTCCAGGAGCGTGCCGCCCTCGGTGACACCGACCCGATCATCGTCGCCAGCCTGTTCATTCCCCGCCGGCGGCCGACGCCGCCGCGCGTCCATGTCGAGAAGCGCCGTCTCGTGCCGTCGCGAGAGGTGGCACGGGCATGAAGGGAGAGATGCCGACCTACTTCTCCGACATGAAGGAGCCGCCGGAATTCCTCAAGGCTCTCGATCATGCGCGGCGCCTGTCCTGCTACGAGGGCTGGTGCCGGATGCACATCGAGGCCATCCAGGTCGCGATCGACCAATACGCGGAAGCGGCGCTCGGCAATCGCGAGTTCTTCCTCAACAAACCGCACAGCATCGGCGGGAGTCGCAGGACCGGCGACGTGCCGTGACATCGGACCGTGTCGGTGATGATTTGCGAATGTCGGAGGTGGAAGGGAGTCCAGCGCATTGGCAAGAAATCAAAGATTCGGCACATTCTCTCGGCGGCTTGCGACGAACAGGAGAGCGATGGCTGACAGCGGACCAATGATATCCATGTAAAACGGGACGCCGGCGTTTCCCGGTGCGAAATTTCCGGTCATGACCATCTCTCTCATGTGTCCAATTGCATCACCCAACAGGAAGACGGACGCAGCGCAGACCGACGCTGCTTTGAAGCTCAGGTCGCGCCAAAATGCGATGCAGGCCGTAACACCGATGGCGAAGTCGGCCATGCCAACCTCGAATTGGAACGGGCTCACTTGCCAGCCAATGAGTGCGGCAGCCGTTTTGGGAAGGAAGATATGGAAAGCCCCAGCCCAAAGTCCTGTGACGCCAATGGGAAGCAGCAAGATCCATGATAGAAAGCGCTCGACGGCCGGGCCGTCCCTTCGTGTTGCAGCCGCTATCAGAAGCGCGAGCAAGAACAGCACGGCAGGAAGGTTTTGCAACAAGAAGCTGATGGTCGATGCGATCATTGGTTAAGTCCGCGCAGCAACGATTATTGAGGAAAATGTTCAACATGCGTTTCAGCCGTGCGGCCGAAATAAAGTGCACGCCGACCGCTGAATGACACGATGTAACCCGCACATCCGGCAGACATCACTTTTTTGCAGAAACCTTCGTAGGTGTAACCAGGCACAAGCTGCTGCGCCTCCTTAATGGCCGCCTTGACTGCGTCAGCGTCAAAGGCTCCCGCAATGGCGACCGCATGGCGGTGCGTGGTCAGTTCGACGCTGTCACCGTCCGGTCTGTAGTAGATCGCTCTCGAAGTACGATAATCAACTGTGTAGCTCTCGAAGCCGCCTTCGATCAACTCTTCGACGATTTGTGGAAATGTCATCGAGCCGTCCTGCGCGCCGCGCAAACAACGCTCTGCGATCTGTTTTGAACCGTCGTCCATTCTGCTCACCTATTCCACCGGTATTGTCACAATGCCGAGCCTGGCGACCGTGTTTTTGAGAATGCGTTCGAGCGCCCGGCGATCATGGTCGGGCATCTGCGCAAAGCACTCGGTTTCGTTCTGATCGGCCAGCGCCGCCAATTGGGGGACCAAGCTCATCCCCGTCTTCGTCAATTTCAATCTGTGAGCCCGGCCGTCATCCGCGTTTGGCGCTTTGGCGATGAGACCCTTGCTGATGAGCCGATCTGCGAGTTTGGAAACCGCGCCGCGCGTCAGCGCCATGTGATCAGCCAATTGACTGGGTGGCGTTGGTTCTCGGTCGTAGAGAACGCGCATCACCGCCCACTCGGCGACTGTCACATCTCTTGCTGCCAGTTTCCGGGCGAAGGCATACGACACGTGATTGGAAACCTGGCGCAACCAATAGCCTAAATGCGAAGTGAGTTCGGGAACATCGGGCGGCATCGTCAAATCCAGTTTACTAGGAAACTATATGCATACATTGTTTCCTAGTCAACTAGTTTCCTGGATGTGCAGCGCGGTTGGGCGATGTCGCTTCTTCGCCCGTCGCAATCCTCACACCCGGAACAACTCCGACTTTCCAAGCCAGATGGTGACGCCTCGTCGTCCTTAACCGATCGGAAACCATCGCAAATGATCCTAAAATTGTAACGAAACTGCTTGGCTGTCTGCGCGTCGGTTCGCCGGAGGGCCCGTCTGATGACAGAGCACCAGTTGAGAGAGCAGGAGTTCCAGATCGCGCGTTATCGGCGTTTGGAGCGGGAGGTCACGGATCCGCTGGCTGTGGGTCTGCTTCACATCATCATCGAAGATCTTGAAGCCGGCTTGCGAAGGGACCAGCCGGATTGGCATGGGCTGTGTGATTAACGCTTTCTTAGCGCCGATCATGCGGATGATCTGCGGGGGAATGCGCAATCCAGGGGGAGACTGCTCCCATGCTGAAGGACGGCACCTACGCGGCGTGGTACAAGACGCCATTCGACCAGGGCACCGGCATCGTTCATCTCGCAGATGGCCAGATCTGGGGCCGCGACAGCCTGATGACGTATCACGGCTCATGCAAGGTCGACGGCGATCGCTTCACCGCGACGGTGTCGACGAAGCGTCACACCGATGGGCGTGCAACGATCTTCGACGTCCATGACGAACTCACGCTGGACATCGAGGGGACGTGCGCCGGCAAGATCGCGACGTACACGGCGACAGCAGGACAGGCGCCGGGAATAATCCTCCACGGAACGCTCATTCCGACGGAGCAGCCGTCGCCGGTACCTGAACGAACCGCGCCGGCCCCGGCGTTCAATCCCGACAAGCTTCCAAAGCTGCCGAAGCGCTCGCGCTGATCGCGCGGGCGCCCGGGGGGCAATCCGCCGTGTCGCCTGCATCCAGATGTCGCGCCCGGGGCTGCGCAATTCTGCATCCTCATCCCGCGCCCGCCCGCTTCTCAAACCGCCCGCGACCCGCCATTGTGCCGGCCCAACGAACCTGTTTGGAGCAGTATCAATGTCGGCCAAGGTCTCGCGTCGCCAGCTCGCGAAAATCGCGGGGTTGTCCGCAGCTGGAATCGCAAGCCCCCTTGAAGGGGCTGGCGCCAAGCCGGCCACGGCGCTACGCGGCGGCAGCGGCGGCTTTCCGGCGGGCTTTGTCTGGGGCACCGCGACCTCGTCCTATCAGGTCGAAGGTGCGGTCAACGAGGACGGGCGAGGGGCCTCGATCTGGGACAAGTTCGTCCGTATCCCCGGCAAGATCGAGGATGGCTCGACCGGCGACCGCGCCAACGAGCACTATCATCGCTTCAAGGAGGATATCGCGCTCATCAAGGATCTCGGTTGCAAGGCCTATCGCTTCTCGGTGGCCTGGCCGCGGGTGTTTCCGGACGGCGACGGCAAGCCGAACCCCAAGGGAATCGACTTCTACAATCGCCTCGTCGACGAACTCCTGAAGAACGGCATCGAGCCGTGGATGACGCTGTATCACTGGGACCTGCCGCAATCGCTGCAGGACCGCTTCGGCGGCTGGCGCTCGACCGAGACCTGCAAGATCTTCGGCGACTATGCCGGCTATGTCGCCAAACATCTGACCGATCGCGTCAAGAACGTGTTCACGCTGAACGAGAGCGGCCGCTTCGTGCAGTTCGGCTATGGCCTCGGCATCGATGCGCCGGGCGTGACCTTGCCGCAAGCGGAAGTCAACCAGATCAGGCACAACAGCGCGCTCGCGCACGGGCTCGCGGTGCAGGCGGTGCGGGCGCACGGCCGCCGCGGCACGAGGGTGGGACCGGCCGAGAACATCGACGTCTGCGTTCCCGCGATCGACACGCCCGAGCACGTCCGCGCCGCCGAGATCGCGCTGCGCGAGATGAATGCCGGCTATCTCAACGTCATCATGACGGGGAAATATACCGACGCCTTCCTGAAATATGCGGGCGCCGATGCGCCGAAATACACCGACGCCGAGCTGAAGATCATCGGATCGCCGGTCGACTTCCTCGGCCTCAACATCTACGCCCCGCAGAACTATGTGGTGCCGTCCGACCAGGGCGCGGGCTTCATGCCGCTGCCGATCCCGAAATCCTTCCCGCACATGAGCTCGGACTGGCTCCGCATCGCGCCGGAGACGATCTACTGGGTGCCGAAGCTGGCTGCAAAGATCTGGAAGACCGATGCGATCTACATCACCGAGAACGGCACCTCCAGCGACGACGTCGTGACGCCCGACGGCAAGATCTACGACACCGACCGCATCATGTATCTGCGCAACTATCTCGCCCAGCTCCAGCGCGCCACGGCCGAAGGCGTGCCGGTGCGCGGCTATTTCCTCTGGAGCCTGATGGACAATTTCGAATGGGTGTTCGGGCTCAGCAAGCGGTTCGGGCTCTATCACGTCAATTTCGACACCCAGGTCCGCACGCCGAAACTCAGCGCCAGCTTCTATCGCAACGTCATCGCGAAGAATGCGGCGGGGGCGTAGCTGTCTTTCCCATCCCGGATTTTCCGCCGCGCGTAAAATCCGACCTTTTCCCGCACGCGGGGCGCGGTGACGCAAGATTGCGCGACTGCTTCAGTTTAGCCTGACAGGCCAAATGCTTGGCCGGTATCACCGCGCCGCACGCGGAAGCGGCGTTTCTACTTTGCATGGGGTTGTTTTTCACTTTTTGCAGAGAGGGGGTCCGGCACCGCAGATTGACTCGACCTTTCCCCTGATTCACAACGCTCCCAACACCGATAACAAGAGGACAACGCCAATGACCGATGCACTCATCATCGATGCCTGCCGCACGCCGCGGGGCGTCGGCAAGGCCGGCAAGGGAGCACTCTCTGGCATTCATCCGCAGCAGCTCGGCGCGACCGTTCTGCGCGCGCTCGCCGATCGCACCGGCATCGACACCGCCGATGTCGACGACATCGTCTGGGGCTGCAGCGCCCAGGTCGCGACGCAAAGCGGCGACCTCGGCCGCATGTCGGCGCTTGATGCCGGCTACGACGTGCGCGCGAGCGCCGTGACGCTCGATCGCTTCTGCGGCTCCGGCATCACCAGCGTCAACATGGCCGCATCCTCGATCATGGCGGGCGCCGAAGACCTCGTCATCGCCGGCGGCTGCGAGATGATGTCGATGGAGGGGCGGCGCGGCGGCGGTCCGATGATGATGGACGGCGGCAATCTGCGTCTGCGCGCGCGGCATCCGCAGTCGCATCAGGGCGTCTGCGCCGATGCGATCGCGACGCTGGAGGGCATCACGCGAAGGGACGTCGACGCGCTCGGTCTCGAAAGCCAGAAGCGCGCAGGCATGGCGATTGCCGGTGGTCATTTCAAGAAGAGTCTCGTTCCCGTGCATCGCGAGGACGGCAGCCTCGCGCTCGACCATGAAGAATATCCGCGGCCGCAGACCACGATGGAGGGCCTCAGCGCGCTCAAGCCTGCATTCCCCGCGATCGCCGATCACGCGCTCGACGACAAGGGAACGACCTATCGCGGCCTGATCCTGCAGAAATATCCTGACCTCGACATCGACTTCGTTCACCATGCCGGCAATTCGTCCGGCGTCGTCGACGGTGCCGCCGCGATACTGCTCGCTTCGCCGGCTTACGCCAGGGCGCATGGCCTTAAAGCCCGCGCCCGCGTGGTGGCGATGGCGAACATGGGGGACTCGCCGACCTTGATGCTGAACGCGCCGGTGCCGGCGACGCGCAAGGTGCTGGCAAAGGCGGGCCTCACCGTCGACGACATCGACCTGTTCGAGATCAACGAGGCGTTTGCCGTGGTTGCGGAGAAATATATCCGCGATCTCAAGCTCGATCGCGCCAAGGTCAACGTCAACGGCGGCTCGATCGCGCTTGGCCATCCCATCGGCGCGACCGGCTCGATCCTGATCGGCACCGTGCTCGACGAACTCGAGCGCCGTGACCTCAAGCGCGGTCTCGTCACCATGTGCGCCGCGGGAGGCATGGCGCCGGCCATCATCATCGAGCGTATCTAGCCTTATTTTTCAGGGTGAATCGCGCTCCTCCTTTGGCAAAGAGGCCGGTCGTCGCTTGTCGAAAGCAGCGAATCAGCTTTAGCAAGGCTGCTTGCGGGCCTTTGAAACAAGGCAAAAACCTCTACCCGAGGCTCTTCCCACTCAGGAAGTAGCTAAAATGCAGGGGTTTTTGCCACAGATGGCCAAAAAAGCCCGTAAAACCGCGACAAAACTGTGCAGAAGGCTATAGGCCTTTGCCGGTTGGTCTAATATGCAGCCGTCAACGAATCAGAGGAGACACGATGGCTACCCAAATGTCCAAATCGCAGCTGATCGAAAAGATTGCGACCACCACCGAGCTTTCCAAGCGCGACGTCAAGAGCGTCATGGAGACGCTGACCGATGTCGGTCACAAGGAGCTCAAGAAGAACGGCCTGTTCCTGGTGCCGGGCTTCGCCAAGTTCGTCGTCATCAAGAAGCCCGCGACCAAGGCGCGCAAGGGCACCAACCCGTTCACGGGCGAAGAGATGATGTTCAAGGCCAAGCCGGCCCGGAAGATCGTACGCGCCCGCCCGGTCAAGGCTGCCAAGGACGCCGTGTCCTGATAAACGCAAAGGCCCCCTCGCAGGAGGGGGCCTTTTATGTTCGACGACCGCGAGGGCTGAAGCGGAGGGGTTCAGCCCTTGCGGCGCCTGACCCGAACCGGGACCGGCTGCAGCCGGGGGTCGGGTCCCGCGAGCGCATCGCGAACCCCGTCGATGGCACGATCGAGCAGCTGGCGCAGCCGCTGCGCCTTGCGCGATCTCTTCGCTCTTTCCAGCAGTTTCTTCATCACATTCACTCCGCCGCTTCGACGTTCGCATCGACCTTCGCACCAACTTGGGCCTCGACAGGCTCGAGCGCTGCGGCGATGGCTTCGTCGACGCGCTCCAGCCAGATGAATTCGAGGTTGTCCCGCGCGCTCTGCGGGATGTCGTCGTAGTCCCGCTTGTTGCGCGCCGGCAGCATCACCCGCTTCAATCCGGCCGCGGCCGCAGCCACCACCTTCTCCTTGATGCCGCCGACCGGCAGCACCAGGCCGCGCAGCGAGATCTCGCCGGTCATCGCCGTGTCGCTGCGCACCGTGCGATTGGTGAGCAGTGACGTCAGCGCCGTGAACATCGCAACGCCCGCGCTCGGTCCGTCCTTCGGGGTTGCACCCGCCGGGACGTGAACGTGGATGTCGCTCTTCTCGAACACCTGGGGATCGATGCCGAGCTGCGGCGCCTTGCTCTTCACCAGCGTCAGTGCGGCCTGCACGCTCTCGCGCATGACCTCGCCGAGCTGGCCGGTCAGGATCATGCCGCCGCGGCCGGGCACGCGCGAGGCCTCGATGAACAGGATGTCGCCGCCGACCGGCGTCCAGGCAAGGCCGGTGGCCACGCCCGGAATGCTGGTGCGCTGCGCGATCTCGCCTTCGAAGCGCGGCTGGCCGAGCACGGTGGCGATGTCCTTCGGCGCCACCACAACCTTCGCAGCCGAGCCTTCGGCGACCTGCACCGCGGCATGCCGGAACACCTTGCCGATCTCGCGCTCGAGGTTACGCACGCCGGCCTCGCGGGTGTAACCCTTGACGACCAGCTTCAACGCCTCCGGCGTGATCTCGGCCTGCTCGGCCGTCAGGCCGTTGGCCTCCAGCTGCCGCCGCACCAGATAACGCTTCGCGATCTCCAGCTTTTCGTCCTCGGTGTAACCGGCGAGGCTGATCAGCTCCATGCGGTCCAGCAGCGGACCCGGAATCTGGTCCAGCATGTTGGCGGTCGCGATGAACACAACCCGCGACAGGTCGAAAGGCACGGCCAGGTAATTGTCCCGGAACGTCCCGTTCTGCTCGGGGTCGAGCACCTCCAGCATGGCGGCGGAGGGATCGCCCTGCACGCCGCGGCCCATCTTGTCGATCTCGTCCAGCATCATGACGCAGTTGCGTGCACCTGCCTTCTTGATGCCCTGGATGATGTTGCCCGGCAGCGCGCCGATATAGGTGCGCCGGTGACCGCGGATCTCGGCCTCGTCATGCACGCCGCCGAGGCTGACGCGCACGAAGGGGCGATCCATCGCGCGGGCGATGGACTGGCCGAGCGAGGTCTTGCCGACGCCGGGCGGCCCGACGAAGCACAGGATCGGTGCCTTGCCCTGCGGGGCGAGCTTGCGCACCGCCAGATATTCGATGATCCGGGTCTTGATCTTCTCCAGGCCGAAATGATCCGCATCCAGGATGCGGCGCGCTTCCTTGATGTCGATCGGCTTCTCCGCGGGCAGCGCCCAGGGCAGCTCGATCAGCCAGTCGAGGTAGGTGCGGACCATGCCGGCTTCGCCCGCAGCCTCCGGCATGCGCTCGTAGCGGCGCAGCTCCTTCCTGGCATGCGCGTCCGCCTCGGGCGGCATGTTGGCCTTGGTAATGGCAGCCGTCAGCTCGGCGACCTCGGCCGCCTTGCCGTCGCCTTCGCCCAGCTGGCGCTGGATGGTCGCCATCTGCTCGCGCAGGATCGCCTCGCGCTGCCGCTCGTCGAAGCTGGCGCGGGTCTTCTGGCCGATTTCGTTGCTGATGCGCAGCACCTCCAGCCGTTCGGCCAGATGCTTCGACACCTTCTCGACGCGCAGTGTGAGGTCGATGGTTTCCAGCACCTCCTGCTTGTCCTGCGGCTTGATGTCCATGAACGAGGTCGCCAGATCCGCCAGCGCGCCGGGCGCGGTGGTGCTCTGGAACATCGCGACCAGCTCGGGCGGTGCCTGCGGCAGCAGCTCGATCGCCTCGATCGCCAGACGCTGCAGGTTCAGCGCGCGCGCCTCGATCTCGGGCGAGCTCGTGGTCGGCTCCGGAATCTGCTGGAAGCGTGCCGCCAGGAACGGCGTCCCCGGCAGGAAGTCGAGGATGCGTGCGCGCTGCACGCCCTGGCAGACGATGTGATGGGTGCCGTCGGGCGCGGTGATGTAGCGCACGATGTTGGCGATGGTCGCGACCCGGTAGAGATCGTCCGCCCCGGGCTCTTCGGTTTCCGGGCTGCGCTGCAGCACGATGCCGATCGGCCGCTGCTCGCGCAGCGCCTGCTGCGCGGCGGCGACCGACTTCGGCCGCGCGATCGCGATCGGCGCGATGGCGCCGGGGAACAGCACCATCTCGCGCACGGGGATGATGATCAGTGCGTCTTCGGGGATCTTCACGTCGGACTCGGTGGAATTGGTCTGTGAATTATTCATCTGTTCGGTGGCCATGATCGACCTCAGGATTTGGCGAGGCGCAGTGCGACGCAGCCGTCCATCACGAAGCGGCTGATGGCGTAGCGGCCGAGGGGCAATGCAATGCGGCGCTCGAAACGCCCCTGCGGCAGCTCGAGCCGGTGGATGCGGGCGTTGCGAAGCTCCGGCGGAAGCGTGCGCTGGCCGGAGACCACGAGCACGCCCTCATGGATGACCGTCTCGACATTGTCCGGATTGACGCCGGGAAGCGCCACCAGGATCAAGAGTTCATGCTCGGTCTCGAGCACGTCGATCGGCGGCTCCCAGCAGGCGTCCTGGCGGCCGAACTGCTGGCGCAGCCGTTCGGCGCGGGTCAGCTGGTCCAGGGCTTCGGACAGCATCCAGTCGAGAGGATTTTTGGGTTGCATGGCAAGACTCGGGGAAGGCGCTGCGGTTGGAAAACAAGGATATGGGGACGGTTCCCCGGAATTCCAGCATCGCGCGTTCGGAGCATGCCTGCCTCTCGAACCGGAAGAGGCCCTTGCAATCAGACGTATCGACGCCGCGGAGATGTTCCGCGGCGTCGAAGGCAACAATTGGGCGCAGCGGCCGTATCAGGCGGCGGCGCGGAATTCCTCTTCCGCTTCGAGGTTGATGACGGAGGTGGCAAGCTCGGTCAGCGACAGATCGGTAGCCTCTTCCTCGTCCAGCGTCGCCTGGAGCAGCCTGGCCGCGTCCGGCATGCCGAGCTCCTCGGCCCAGGTGCGCAGCGTGCCGTAGCGGGAGATCTCGTAGTGTTCGACCGCTTGCGCGGCCGCGAGCAGGCCGGCGTCGAGGGCAGGGGCGTTCTTGAAATCCTTCATGATCTCGGCGCCCTCGTCGGTGATGCCGTTGATGGCTTCGCAAGGCTTGCCGCGCGCGGGCTTGCCCAGCATCTTGAAGATCTGGTCGAGACGTTTGACCTGGCCCTGCGTCTCGCGCAGATGCTTGTTGAAGGCCGCCGCAAGGTCCTTCGAATGGGCGGCCTTGGCCATCTTGGGCAGCGTCTTGATGATCTTGTTTTCGGCGTAATAGATGTCCTTCAGCGTCTCCAGGAACAGGTCGCTCAGCATCTTGGGCGCCTGACGCGGACGGCGCGCCGCGGTCTTTTTCGCGTTCGCACGTTTCTTTGCTTGCTTAGCCATAAATCCTCCTCTTGAGGAGAACGGGAAGGCGTTCCCATCCTCAATCCACGCGCGATCAAGACTCTGCGAGGGCAATTGTTCCTCGCGAAGGCCTCCGCGAGCCATTATGGATGGCGCCACATTTCGCCTGAGACCCATCCGCATGCTCGACTTCGCCCTGTCCGCTTTCGTGACGCTCCTGCTGGTAATTGATCCCGTCGGCCTCGCGCCGGCCTTCCTGGCCGCGACCGGGGGCATGCCGGACGCCGTCAAGCGCACCGTCGCATGGCGTGCGCCGCTGATCGCGGCGTCGATCCTGGTGGTGATCGCGCTGGCCGGAAACTGGCTGCTCCGCCAGCTCGGGATCGGCATCCCCGCCTTCCAGATCGCCGGCGGGCTACTGCTGTTCGGCGTGTCCTACCAGATGATCTTCGGCGACCGTCCGCATCGGGAGGCGCGCGAGGCCGACAAGGCCACCGCGGAGCATGCCTCCGACGTCGCGGTATTCCCCCTCGCCATCCCCATGATGGCCGGCCCGGGCGCGATCGCGACCACGCTGCTGCTGACGGGCGATGCCGGCTATGGGGTGAGGCTCGCGATCATCATCGCGGTCGTCGTCTCCGTCTGCCTGCTCTGCATGCTCTGCTTCGTCTCGGCTCATCTGATCGCGCGCAGCCTCGGGCGGACCGGCAATGCCGTGCTCTCGCGCGTGCTCGGCATGCTGCTCGCGGCCTATTCGGTGCAGTTCGTGATCAACGGGATTGCGGCCGTTCGGGCAAGCCTGTCCTAGATTTGCGATGGTCGGGTAATCTGTTGATTTGACGGTCTATTTCGAGGGCCGGCGGGGCCGTCGGCAAGACGGCCGCCGATCCGGGCCGCTTTCGCTTGCGCTGCCATATTGCTTTGACGTACTCCCCGTCTGGCAATCGCCCATCGCCAGTAAGTCGAGGTGAAACCGGGATGTCGATGACAGCGGACGAACTCGCAAAGAGACAGGCCATCATCGACGCTTGCCGCCGCATGAATGCGCTCGGCATCAACCAGGGCACCTCTGGCAATATCAGCGTCCGACATGCGGACGGGCTTCTGGTCACACCCACGAGCGTGCCCTATGAGGCCATGACGCCCGACCAGATCGTGTTCATGGCGATGGACGGCGAGCATGCGCCCGGTCAGAAGCCGTCGAGCGAATGGCGCTTCCATCGCGACATCCTGCAGTCGCGCGCCGACGTCGACGCCGTCGTCCATGCCCATCCGGCCTATTGCACCATCCTGGCGATCATGGGCATGGAAATCCCGCCCGTGCACTACATGATCGCGGCTGCGGGCGGCGACAGCATCCGCTGCGCGCCCTACGCGACCTTCGGCACCGTGGAACTGTCCGAGCACGCGGTGCGGGCGCTGGAGGGGCGGCTTGCCTGCCTGCTCGACCACCACGGCATGATCGCGATCGGCAGGACGCTCGACAAGGCGATGTGGCTCGCCGTTGAGGTCGAGACGCTGGCGCGGCAATATCATGGCTGTCTCCAGATCGGGACACCGCCGCTGCTTCCCAGTGACGAGATCGAACGGGTCCGCCAGCGCATGGCCGACTACGGCCTGTCGGAAGGGTAGGGCGGGCAGACGGTGTTGGTGCGCCTCAGGCATATCGTCGACGGCAAGGGATCGAACCGCGTCATGGTTCGGCTGCGCGCCCTTCTGCGCAGCAACGAGTTCTACCTGATCCCGCTGGCGCTCGTGATCGGGACGCTGGCCGGCGCCATCGTGACGCTGATGGCCGAGATCGCGCAGATCGCCCACATGGTGATCTACGGCATTCCCATCGACGTGCGCCTGTCGGCCAACGCCCATGTGAGTCCCTGGGCGGCGATGATTGCGCCCGCGCTCGGCGGTCTCTCGCTCGGAATCATGGAATGGTGGCGGCGGCGGCTGAAGATATCGAACGCGGTCGACCCGATCGAAGCCAACGCGTTGCGCGGTGGCAATCTGTCGATGCGCGACAGCGTGGTGGTGTCGAGCCAGACGCTGATCTCCAACGGTTGCGGTGCCTCGGTCGGCCTCGAGGCCGGCTATACCCAGATCGGTTCGGGCATCGCCTCGCTGTTCGGCAAGTTCTTCAATCTGCGCCGCAACGATCTGCGCCTAATCGTCGGCTGTGGCGCAGCCGCCGCGATCGCCGCAGCCTTCGGTGCGCCGATCACCGGCGCCTTCTACGCCTGCGAGCTGATCGTCGGCGTCTATTCGGTCGGCAGCGCCGCGCCGATCCTGGCCGCCTCGCTCGCCGGCGCGCTGACCGCGCAATGGCTCGGCGGCGCGCCATATTCCCTGGAGATACCCAAGGTCAGCGCCGTCGGCGTCGAGCAATATCTGGCACTGATCGGGCTCGCGCTCGTCACCAGCGGCGTCGGCATCGCCGTGATGCGGTCGTCCTCGATGTTCGAACGCCTGTTCGCCTGGCTGCCGGTCTGGCTGCGCCCGGCGATCGGCGGCCTCGTCGTCGGCGGCTTTGCCATCGTGACGCCGCAGGTGCTGGCGGCCGGCCATGGCGCCATGGTGCTCGATCTGTTTCACGACATGACGATCGGCCTGATTGCGCTGATCATCGCCCTGAAGGTGACGGCCTGCCTGATCTCGCTCGCCTCGGGGTTTCGCGGCGGTCTGTTCTTCGCCTCGCTGTTCGTCGGCAGCTTGATCGGAAAGTTCTTTGCCGCGGTGCTGTTGCTGATCAGCCCCGAATTCGTGATCGATCCGCTGGTCGCGATGCTGACGGGCATGGCGACGCTCGGCGTCGCCATCGTCGGCGGTCCCCTGACCATGTCGTTCCTCGTGCTCGAGATGACCCGCAATGTCGATGTCACCGCCGTGGTGCTGGCGGGCTGCATCGTCACCTCGATCTGCGTCCGCTTCATGTTCGGCCATTCCTTCTCGACCTGGCGCCTGCATCTGCGCGGCGAGACCATCCGCAGCGCCAACGACGTCGGCTGGCTGCGTAACCTCACCGTCGAGCGATTGATGCGCTCCGACGTCGGCAAGGTGCCGTCGACCACGACGATCGCCGCGGTCCGCCGCGAATTCCCGCTGGGCTCGCGGCCCGGCATCGTCATCGTCAACAATGCGGACGAGTATGTCGGCCTCGTCCTGCTGCCCGACCTGTTCTCCGGCGATCTCGACAGCATCGCCGACGAAATCCAGGTGATCGAGCTCGCCCGCCTGACCGAGATCGTGCTGATCCCGGAGATGAACGTGAAGTCGGCGATGGCGGTGTTCGACGAGGCGGAAGCCGAGATGCTGGCGGTGGTCGATTCCACCGACAGCCGCAAGGTCGTGGGCTTCCTCACCGAGACCTTCGCGCGCCGCCGCTACGTCGAGGAGATCGACAAGGCCACGCGCGGCGTGCTTGGGGCGCTGTCCTAAAAGGCCATGCGGCGACCGGCAATGGCGCGTCTGTTCATGAACCGCTCAGGTTGAATGGTTCAGGCTGAATCTTGTGGGTCGGCCTGCCAAGGCGAGCGTGGCGGATTGCCGCTATCCGGAACTTTTCAGTGGTTCGCGCGTTACCGATTGTTTGCATATCTCTTTTTTGGGCGAGAACAGAGGACGTGAGATGAGTGATACACACGTGAATTCGAAAGTCGGCCGCAACACCGCGCTGGCCGCGTTCGCAAGCCTCGTCCTGGTTGCGGCCTCGGTGTCGCCCTCGACCGCGGCATCGACCAAGCCTGCGAGCCCGGTTATCGGAAGCGCGAACGCATCCTCGGCGACTGACTTCAGCGCCGCCCGTCGCCATCGCACCTATCGTCGCGGTTCGAATGCTGCGGGCCTTGCCTTCATGGGCGCGGCGGCGGGTATCATCGGGGGTGTTATCGCCGAGCAGCGGCGCCGCGACTACTATGAGAACAACTATTATTACGGACCGCGTCCTTACTACGGCGGCCCGGGCTATTACGGCAGAGGTCCCTACT
The DNA here is from genome assembly GCF_042076515.1 of Bradyrhizobium sp. A5. Classification (NCBI taxonomy): domain Bacteria; kingdom Pseudomonadati; phylum Pseudomonadota; class Alphaproteobacteria; order Hyphomicrobiales; family Nitrobacteraceae; genus Bradyrhizobium; species Bradyrhizobium sp. A5. Next base: position 2,084,666 of record NZ_CP148990.1, read on the forward strand.
ACGGCCAGCGCTACTACTATCAGCCGTACTAGGCGGCGGATTCCGCCGCGGCCGGGAGCGGAAATTGCTCCGTCATTGCAGGCCTGTGGACACCATTTCGGATTTTGCAAAGGGGGCAGTGCTTGCAGTGCCCCCTTTTTGTCGTTTCCGGATGCGGGCCTCTCCCGCCGCCGCCCTGTTTCGCCGCCCGGTCAAGTCCTCTCGGCAAAAATATTCCACTTTATCGAAATTCGGAAACGGCGTATATGTCGCCCATCCCGGCTCATCCTTGAGGGGCGGTCGTACGTCGTCACGATATGCGAGCCGGGCCTGCGGTGGACGCGGCAGCGTCGTGCGCAAGAGGCTAAGGGCAGGGCGGGTAGTCCCTGTGAGCCCGCGGCCATGTGCGGACGAGCGGCGCTGATGCGTACGGCAAAACCGTGTGGTCCTGGCCGTCGTTGCTACGGTCAAGCCCTTGGCGGAGATGCGCGCGAGCCCAACCGGGCGGACGGCATCGTCAATTCGCGGGGCGAGGGAGGCCAGAAGGAAAGTTCGGCTCCCGGGAGAGCACGGCATAAGCCGTCCGACCATCGCGCAGGGAAGGCCGAGTGATCGGCGACACCTGTATGCTGCTGTGCGGTCTCTTTGCGTGTGCCTTTCGCGCAGCGGACCGCGGGTGCCAGTCGGCACCCGGTCTTCCCTGCGCCCTCTTGGACAAGAGGGTGGAGTGACCAGGCAAAGCTCGGGCGAAATGCGCCGCGAGAATGCGAAGGCGTGTCTGGTAAGTCGAGATGAGAGTTTGAGGATGACGACGGTTCACCTTGCTTCGTTATTGCGAGCGCATACCCATCTCCGTCACCCTGAGGTGGCCGCTTCTTCAGCGGCCCTCGAAGGGCGACGGCCCGGCTGCATCCTTGGCCGTGCATCCTTCGAGGCTCCGCTCGCGATGCTTCGCATCGCAAGCCTCGCACCGCAGGATGACGGAGTTGACAGTATTCTACCGCTCTGCCTTTCCATCATCACCGTCCCGCCGGCGCCGACATCGCGCCGTTGGCGTAGCGCGACCAGTCGGGCGCCGTCGGCTGCGACGGCCAGAGTGCGTTGGAGTCGCGCGCTGACTGGGTGAGGGGTGCGGGATGCGCCTTGCTCTTGTGGTGACGGTTGTTCGCCGCGGCGGTCTGGATGGTGGCAGCGGCGATCAGGGTGGCGCCGAGAATTACCAGGGTCTTTCGCATGGTTGTTTCTCCCGTGACGACGTCCCGGTTGCGAGGCATCTATTCGTCGTCGCGGCTGACATGGCGATGCGTCCTGCCGAAGATCAGCAGCGCCACCATCACGATGGGGCGAGCAAATTTTTTGGTCTCGGCTAAATATTCGGCAATCGCGCGAACAGGCCCGATGGACTTGATCGGCGCAATCCGGTTCAATGGGTGCAATTGAGGCCTTAGGCGACAACGATGTCGAAATATCTGCTGATCCTCCTCCTGATCGCATCGCCGGCCATGGCGCAGGTCAAGCTCGCTCCAAAATCCTCGACGGCGCATCCGGACCCCTGCGCCCCGATCGGGCGCACCGCGGACGGCAAGCTGGTCTATTCTATGAAATGCGAAAACCTGCCGGCGCCGCTGCCACCGCCGCAGGCGGAACTGAAGGAGGCGCCGCAACCTGCCGCCGAGCCCGAGCCGGAGGCGCGCCGGAGCGGCATTTTCGGCTGGTCCTACGACCGCAGGTGACTTGAGGTGACTTGCCGCGCCACTTGCGCCAAGCCCTCTGGAATGCTCTTTGCTTGAAAATTCCCCGTGGGGTTTTGGCCCCGATCCTGAGAGATGAGATGAGCAAACTCGTTATCCGCGCCGGTGAGTTCAACTTCGATGCCCGCTTCGAGGAGCAGCTCGCGCCCAAGACCGTCGCGGCCTTCCGCAAGGCGCTGCCGTTCGAAAGCCACATCATCCATGTGCGCTGGAGCGGCGAGGGCGTGTGGATGCCGCTCGGCGACCTCGATTTCGGCGTCGGCTACGAAAACCACACCAGCTATCCCGCGCCGGGCCAGATCATCCTCTATCCTGGCGGTATCAGCGAGACCGAGATCCTGCTCGCCTATGGCGGCGTGCACTTCGCGAGCAAGATGGGCCAGCTCGCCGGCAACCATTTCATCACGCTGACCTCGGGGCTGGAGAATCTGGCGACGCTGGGCAAGAGCGTGCTGTGGAAGGGCGCTCTGCCGATCCGCTTCGAGGAAGTCTGAGTGACTGACGCCCGCTACCCCCGCGATCTCCGCGGTTACGGCCGCAACCCGCCGCATCCGCAATGGCCCGGGGATGCGCGGGTCGCGGTGCAGTTCGTCGTCAATTTCGAGGAGGGCGGCGAGAACAACATCCTGCATGGCGATCGCGCCTCGGAAGCCTTCCTGTCCGACGTGCTCGGCGCGCAGCCCTGGCCGGGCCAGCGCCACGCCAATATCGAGTCGATGTTCGAATATGGCTCGCGCGCCGGCTTCTGGCGGCTGTGGCGGATGTTCAGCGAACGCAAATGGCCGACCACCGTGTTCGGCGTTGCCACTGCGCTGAATCGCAATCCCGAGATCGTCGCTGCGATGAAGGAGTCCGGCTGGGACATTGCAAGCCACAGCCTGAAATGGATCGAGCACAAGGACATGACCGAGGCGCAGGAGCGCGCCGAGATCGCGGAGTCGATCCGCGTCCACATCGAGGCGACCGGTTCGCGGCCACTCGGCTGGTACACCGGGCGCTCCTCGATCAACACCAACCGCCTCCTGATGGAGGAGGGCGGCTTCCTCTATCTCTGCGACTCCTATGCCGACGACCTGCCGTATTGGATCAAGGGCACGGGCGGCAAGCAACTCGTCATTCCCTACACGCTTGACGCCAACGACATGCGCTTCATCAACCCGCAGGGCTTTGCCGAAGGCGAGCAGTTCTTCACCTATCTGAAGGATGCCTTCGACGTGCTCTATGCGGAAGGACAGACCGCGCCCAAGATGATGTCGGTGGGGCTGCACTGCCGTCTCGCCGGACGGCCCGGCCGCGCCGCGGGGCTGATCCGCTTCCTGGACTATATCGGCAAGCACGAGCGTGTCTGGGTGCCGACGCGGCTTCAGATCGCGCAGCACTGGCACGACAAGCATGCGCATCTCGCCGCCGATGCGTTCGAGATTGGATGAGGACGATGCCGCAGATTTCGCTCGCCGATCTCAACGCTGCAAGCAAGGCCGACTTCGTCGCCGCGCTCGTCAACGTCGTCGAATATTCACCGTGGATCGCCGAGCAGCTCGCCGGGAAGCGGCCGTTCGCCGGCATCAACGAGCTGCACGCCGCGCTGATGGGCGCGATCCAGAGCGCCGAACCAGATGTGCAGCTGGCGCTGATCCGGGCGCATCCTGATCTCGCCAACAAGACCCAGCGCGCGGCAGGTCTCACGGCGGAATCGACCGACGAGCAGAACAGCGCCGGCCTCGACCGGCTGTCGGACGCCGAATACGCCGCGTTCGAGCGCGTCAACAACGCCTATCGCGACAAGTTCGGCATCCCCTATATCGTCTGCGTGCGTCGTCACACCAAGGATTCGGTGCTGAACGACTTCGAGATGCGGCTGCGCAATATCGCCAAGACCGAGACGCGGCGGGCGATCGAGGAGATCAGCCGCATCTCGGCGTTGCGGCTCGATCAGCTCGTCATCGCCGACGACAGACTGAGGGTGCACGGCCGACTCTCGACCCATGTGCTGGACAATCACGCCGGCAAGCCCGCGCCCGGTATTCCGGTCGAGCTGATCGAGCTCGCGAGGCTGGGCGAGAGCCGCGTGATCGCACGCGCCGTGACGAATGCGGACGGCCGTACCGACCAGCCGCTGATCGGCGGCCGGCCGCTGCCGATCGGCCGCTACGAGCTCCGCTTCAGCGTCGCCAGATACTACGCCGGGCGCAACGTGCCGCTGTCGGATCCGCCGTTCCTCGACGAGATCCCATTACGCTTTGCGGTCAGCGAGCCGGAAAACCATTACCACGTGCCGCTGCTGGTCACGCCGTGGAGCTATTCGACCTATCGCGGCAGCTAACGACGGAACTTCTCGTACAGCGCCGGAAACAGCCGGTCCGGCTTGAAGGGCGGCGCCGTGAAGCGGATGCCGGTGGCGTCCGCGATCGCGTTGCCGAGCGCGGCGGCAACCGGATTGTACGGGCTCTCGCTCATCGACTTGGCGCCGAGCGGTCCGATCGTGTCGGACGTCTCGGCGAAGAAGACCTCCGTGCGCGGCACGTCGGCGAAGGAGGGCAGGTGATAGTCGCGGAACTTCGGATTGGTGACGCGCCCATCAGCGTCGATCACCATCTCCTCGTAGAGCGCAGCGCCAAGCGCCTGCGCGACGCCACCCTCGACCTGGCCGCGGCACTGCATGGGGTTGGCGACGATTCCGGCGTCGGCCGCCTGCACGCTGCGGAGAATCCTGAGCTCGCCGGTGCCCTTGTTCACGGCGACACGAAAGCCCTGCACGTTGAAGCCGACCGAGCGCGGCGTGCCGCCGGAATTGCCGTGTGCTGCGAACGGCTGGCCGTGTTCGCGCGCAAGCTTCGCGAGCTCCGCAAACGACATCCGCCGCACGCCGCTGACGACCGCCTCGTCGTCGAGCAGGCAGCTCGCGGCGTCGCAGAGCCAGGCGCCGGCGGCCGCCGCCTTCAGCTCGGTCGCAAGCCGCATGGCCGCTTCATGCGTCGCCTTGCCGGCGACGAAGGTGCCGGCACTGCCATAGGCGCCGGTGTCATGGCCGCCATGGGCGGTGTCGGACTGGCGCAAACGGATGCGGTCGACGGTGGTCGCGAGCGTCGTCGCCGCGATCTGCCGGTGCACGGTGCTGGTGCCGTTGCCGAACTCGGCGGTGCCGACGGTGAGGTCGAAGCCGCCATCGTTGTTGAGCGCGATCGTCGCATCCGCGATATGACCGGCCGGCGGCACGGTGTCGATCATGGTCAGCGCGACGCCGTCGCCGATCAACCATTCCGGCGACAGGTCCGGTTGCGGGCCATCCGCCTGCATTGCGCGCTCGACGAGGTCGAGGCACCGGTCGAGCCCATAGGAGCCATAGAGCACGTCGTGAAATTCCGACGGCGGCGGCGACAGCATGGCATCGCCTGGCTTGACGATGTTGCGCCGGCGCATGTCGTAGGGGCTGATGCCGAGCTGCCTGGCCAGCTCGTCGATCGCCGCTTCGACCGCGATCAGCGTTTGCGGCAGGCCATAGCCGCGAAACGCGCCCGACGGCACCGTGTTGGTGTAGACGGCGAAGCCGTCGACCCGCTTGTTCGGGCAATTATAGACCGCGATGGATTCCGACAGCGCGTGGAACATCACGGGGCCGGCGTGATTGCCGTAGGCTCCGGTGTTGGAGAGCACGTCGAGCTGAAGCGCGGTGAGCTTGCCGTCGGCATCAGCGCCGGCCTTGATGTGGACCCGCATCGGGTGCCGCGTCGATGTCGCGATGAACTGCTCCTCGCGGGTCAGCTCCAGCTTCACCGGCCGTCCGGTCTTGAGCGCGGCAAGCGCCAGGATGTCCTCGACGAACATCTCCTGCTTGCCGCCGAAACCACCGCCGACGCGTTCGCAGAACACGCGGACCTTGTCCATGGGAAGCTCGAAGATATCGGACAATGCCCGCCGGGTCAGGAACGGGACCTGCGTCGAGGTGCGGACGTTGAGCACGCCATCGTCATCGAGCCAGGCGAGGCCGCCATGGGTCTCCAGCGCGGCATGCTGTACGCGATGACTGTGGAAGGTGGCCTCGTAGGTGACCGCGGACGTGGCGAGCGCAGCCGCCACATCGCCATACTCGCCATGCGTCTCCGCGACGAGGTTGCGCCGGGCATCGGCGACGCGGTTCGCCGCCGTCCGGTCCGGATGGATGACAGGTGCGCCCGGCGCCATCGCCTGCTCCGGATCAATCAGCGCCGGCAAAATCTCGTAGTCGACTTTGAGCCGCCGGCACGCCTCCTCGGCAGCGGCTTCGCTCTCGGCAACGACCGCGGCCACCTTCTGGCCGACGAAGCGAACGACGTCGTCGAGGATTCGGGTGTCCTCGGGGTCCATCCAGTCCTTCTCGTGCCGCGCGGTCGAGATCAGGACCGACGGCGCATCCTCGTGTGTCAGCACGGCGTGCACGCCGGCAACACCGAGTGCCTCCGAGGTGTCGATCGCGACGATTCTCGCGTGGGCGTGCGGCGAGCGCAGCAGCTTGACATGCAGCAGGCCGTCGACCTGCGTGTCGAACGTGTAGCGCGCTTGGCCGCGCACGATTTCGGGGCCAGCGGGCGCCGGCAGGCTGCGGCCGAACGCTGCGCCGGGCTCGACGCGCTCCTCGACATTGGTCTTGCCGAGGATCGCATCCTCGATTGCGCGATAGCCGGTGCAGCGACAGATATTGCCCTTCAGCGCCGTTCCGAGGTCGGTGCGCTGGGCCTGGTTTAGCGAGGCACAGGTCAGGATCATTCCGGCCGTGCAGAAGCCGCACTGGAATCCCTGTGCGTCGAGGAAGGCCTGCTGCATCGGATGCGCGCCGTGGTCGCCGCCGAGGCCCTCGATCGTGGTGACGGCGCGGCCACCGGCACGGAAGGCGGGGATCAGGCAGCTATGCACGGGCTCGCCGTCGAGCAGCACGGTGCAGGCGCCGCAATCGCCGGCATCGCAGCCCTTCTTGACGCCGAAATGGCCGAGCTCACGCAGGAACGTGCGCAGGCATTGCCCTGCGCGCGGCTCCTGCGGAAACAGCGTGCCGTTGACCTCCAGACTCATGACGGGGTTGCCCCCAGGAGTTCGCCACGAATTTCCTCGGCAAGCCGCAACGTCATGTGCTTGCGCCAGAGCGGCTTGCCATGGATGTCGGTATGGTAGAGGTCATCGGTGATCTGCTGCGCGATCGCGTCGCGAAGTGCGCTGGCGTCAGGCAGCTTGGGCAAGGAGAGCCGGATCGGCCGCACCGTCGAAGCAGTCACCGTCAGCGCCAGCGTGCCGTCGGCATCGAGGCTTCCGATCACAAGCGCCGCCGAGCGGCCGACCGGTGCCAGCGAAATCTGGCGAAACGCCGTGCGGCGCTTCAGTGCGGCAATCGGGATATCGATCTGCCGGATCAGGTCGCCCGGCGCCAATCGGTTGCTCTGGTTGCCGGTCACAAAGTCGACGACGGGAATCTTCTGTTCGCCTCCGCCGGCCTTCCAGATGGTGCAGACGCCGTCGAGCGCCGATGTGAGCGAGATCATCGGTCCCGCCGGCAGCGACATGCAGAGATTGCCGCCGACGGTCGCCGTCTTCCAGATCTTGAACGAAGCGAGAAGGGCCCGGCAGCACTGGCCGATCAGCGGCGCTGCGAGCCAGTCGGGCGGGCAGGCGAAGCCATCGAGTTGCGCGACGGTGCAGGTGGCGGCGATCGAGAGATCGCTATCCGTGATCGTCAGCGCCGGCCATTTCAGATCAGTCAGATCGATCAGCCGCCTCAGATGGACCTGTGGCTCCGAGAACAGCCAGGTGCCGCCTGCGAGCCAAGCATCACCTGCCGTCCAGGCAGGCAGCTGCGCGCGCGTTTGCGGATGGGTCACCGTCGTGATGGTATTCAAGTCCATGGCTGCGCCAAAAAAGCTTCCGCCCGGTGAATCGTACAGATGAGTCTTGCAAGACCGGAGCCAAGTCGCAACAAACAAGTCGCAACAAACAAGTCGTAGCATGGAAGATCGTGCTGGCGTCTGCCTTGCAGGCGCCAGCGGATGTGAGGAGAAGCAGGTCATGAGCGATGCAAGGCCGATCTGGATCCGGGATCCCCTCGCCATCCTCGCCGACGGTGCGGAGCGCGGGGTGGTGGTCAGAGATGGCCGAATCGTCGAGCTCGTGCCGGCCGGCGGCAGGCCCACGACGGCGGATGTCGCGGTGTTCGACGCAAGCGATCGTGTCGTGCTGCCGGGCCTGATCAACACCCATCACCATTTCTACCAGACGCTGACGCGAGCGCTGCCGGCGGCGATGGACCGCGAGCTGTTTCCCTGGCTCCAGGCGCTCTATCCGGTGTGGGCGAGGCTGACGCCCGAGCGGCTGGAGCTTGGCGTCACCGTTGCGATGTCCGAACTGCTGCTCTCGGGCTGCACCACGACGACGGATCATCATTACGTATTCCCTTCGGGCCTCGAGGAATCTGTCGACATCGAAGTCGATGTTGCAAAACGGCTCGGTGTCCGCGTGCTGCTGACGCGCGGCTCGATGAACCTGTCGCAGCGCGACGGCGGCTTGCCGCCTGACAGCGTCGTGCAGGACGAGGACACGATCCTCGCCGACAGCGCCCGCGTGGTCGCAAAGCATCATCAGCGCGGTGCGGATGCGATGGTGCAGATCGCGCTGGCGCCTTGCTCGCCGTTCTCGGTGACGACGTCGCTGATGCGTTCCACCGCCGAGCTTGCCGCCAAGCTTGACGTGCGTCTGCACACCCATCTCGCCGAGACCGAGGACGAGAACAAATTCTGCCAGCAGATGTTTGGCTGCCGACCGCTCGACTATCTCGAGCAGTGCGGCTGGCTCAACGCGCGGACCTGGCTCGCTCACGGCATATTTTTCAACGCCGACGAAATGAAACGGCTCGGCAAGGCGAAGACGACCATCAGTCATTGCGCGTGCAGCAATCAGATTCTGGCCTCCGGCTGCTGTCCGGTGTGCGAGATGGAGGAGGCCGGCGTTAGTATCGGGCTCGGTGTCGACGGGTCGGCCTCAAACGACGGATCGAATTTGATGCAGGAGGTTCGTGCCGCGTTCCTGCTGCAGCGGGCGCGCTACGGGGTGGGCAAGGTTAGCCACAAGGATGCTCTGCGCTGGGCGACCAGGGGCTCGGCGGCGTGCGTCGGCCGGCCGGAACTCGGAGAGATCGCCGCCGGCAAGGCCGCCGATCTCGCGCTGTTCAAGCTCGACGAGTTGCGCTTCTCCGGCCATGGCGATCCCTTGGCCGCCCTGGTGCTGTGCGGGGCGCATCGGGCTGACCGGGTGATGGTGGCGGGGAAATGGGCCGTGATCGACGGAGCGATCCCGGGCCTCGATATCACCGACCTGATCCGCCGCCACTGTTCCGCGGCGCGGGCGATGCAGGCGGGATAATTCGGGAGAAATAGAAGGAGGGGGCGACCACAAGTGCCGGGTGCTTCTGGCCACCCCCTCCAAACCTCCTCCGGGAGGAGCAGGTGATTTAGTCAATGCAAGAAGCGTGCTACTTGCCCGGCAGCTTGTCGTCGATGCCTCTGACGTAGAAATTCATACCGAGAACCTGGCCGTCGGCAAGATTGGCGCCGCCCTTGCACTCGACCTCCTTGCCGTCCTGCCCAATGACCGGGCACTTGAACGGGTGCAGCTTGCCCGCGGTGATCGCGGCCTGAGCATCCTCGGCCATTTTCTTCACGTCGTCAGGCATGTTGGTATACGGCGCCATCGCGAACATGTGGCTGTCGAGGCCGCCCCAGGTGTCCTCGGACTTCCAGGTGCCGGCGAGCTCGGCCTTGACGCGTTCGACGTAGTAGGGGCCCCAGGTGTCGAGGATCGAGGTCAGCTGGGTCTTCGGCCCGAACTTGATCATCTCGGAATCCTGGCCGAAGGCGAGCTTGCCGCGCTCGCTGGCGATCTGCATGGCCGCCGGCGAATCCGTGTGCTGCATGATCACGTCGGCGCCCTGGTCGATCAGCGCCTTGGCGGCGTCGGCTTCCTTGCCCGGGTCGAACCAGGTATTGGCCCAGATGATCTTGACCTTGATGTTCGGGTTGATGGTCTGCGCCGCCAGGATCGTCGCGTTGATGCCGGAGACGACCTCCGGAATCGGGAACGAGCCGATATAGCCCAGCACGCCGGACTTCGACATCTTCGCCGCGATCAGGCCTTGAATGTAGCGGCCCTGATACCATTTGGCCGAATAGGTCGACATGTTAGGGTTACGCTTGTAGCCGGTGGCGTGCTCGAAATGCACGTTCGGATATTTCTTGGCGACCTTCAGCGTCGGGTCCATGTAGCCGAACGACGTGGTGAAGATCAGCTTGTTGCCGGCGCGGACGAGTTGCTCGATCGCGCGCTCGGCGTCGGGACCTTCGGGAACGTTCTCGAGCGTGGTGGTCTCGATCTTGTCGCCCAGCTCCTTCACCAGCGCCAGGCGTCCCTGTTCGTGCTGGTAGGTCCAGCCGAGGTCGCCGACCGGGCCGAGGTAAATGAAGCCTACCTTCAGCTTGTCGGCGGCGGAGGCTGCACTGACGCTCCCGGCAAGCAAGAGCCCCGCAGCCAGCGCAAGAAGTGATTTCCTCATCATCAATCTCCAGATCGTCGGGGAAAGCCACGATCCGCAACGTGCGCGCCCCATCGCGCCCGTCGCGGAAATGAAACTCAGCGGTCAGGCACGAACACGGTGCCGAGCGCGGCCGGCGCAGTCGAGCCACCGGTGCGCGCACGGGACAGCAGGACCAGCACGATGACGGTCGCGAGGTAAGGCAGCGCCGACATGAATTGCGAGGGAATGCCGACGCCCCAGCCTTGCGCGTGCAGTTGCAGGATCGTCACCGCGCCGAATAGATAAGCGCCGACCACGAGCCGGCCTGGGCGCCATGACGAGAACACGACCAGCGCCAACGCGATCCAGCCGCGGCCCGCGGTCATGCCGGGAATGAAGAACGGCGTATAGGCGAGCGGCAGATAGGCGCCGGCAAGGCCGGCGCAGCCGCCGCCGAACATCACGGCGAAGGTGCGGATGCGCAGCACGGGATAGCCGAGCGCATGCGCGGAGACATGGTTGTCGCCGCAGGCGCGCAGGATCAGGCCCGGCCGCGTGCGGTACAGAAACCACCAGACGCCGACGACGAGCGCGACGGAGAAGTAGACGAACGCGTCCTCGCCGAACAACACGCGGCCGATCAACGGGATATCGGTGAGGCCGGGTATGTAGAGGTGCACCGCCGGCGTGATGCGCTCGCCGACGAAGCCAGCGCCGATCAGGCCGGAGAGTCCGACGCCGAGGATGGTCAGCGCGAGACCCGTTGCCACCTGGTTGACGGCGAGCCCGAGCGCCATCAGCGCGAAGATCAGCGACATCAGCGTGCCCGCGGCGACGCCGAACAGCGCGCCGATGAAGATCGAGCCGGTCAGCCAGGCGCCGGCAAAACCGCAGGCCGCGCCCACGATCATCATGCCCTCGACGCCGAGATTGAGCACGCCGGAGCGTTCGGTCACGAGCTCGCCGGTCGCCGCGATCAGCAACGGCGTCGAGGCGGCGAGCACTGCCAGGATGATGGCTTCAACCAGTTCCACGGGCCACCTGTCGGTTCGGAAACACCAGCTTGAAGCGGTAGAGAACGAGGGAGTCGCAGGCGAGCACGTAAAACAGCAGGATGCCCTGAAAGACCTTGGTGACGTCCAGCGGGATCTTCATTGCAATCTGCGCCTGCTCGCCGCCGATAAAGGTCAGTGCGAGAAAAAGGCCCGCGATTAATATTCCAAGCGGGTTCAGCCGGCCGAGGAAAGCGACGATGATCGCGGTAAAGCCATAGCCCGGCGAGATGCCGGGCTGGAGATGTCCGACGGGGCCCGCGACCTCGATGATGCCGGCGAGGCCCGCGAGCGCGCCTGAGACCGCGAAGGTCAGGATGATCAGCTGGTTGGCGTTGAAGCCGCCGAACCGCGCCGCGCGGGGTGCCGCGCCGACCACGCGGATCTCAAAGCCCTTGATGGTCCGCCCGAGCAGGATCGCTGCTGCGGCAACGACGATCAGGGCGATGATCGAGCCGAGATGCAGCCGGCCGCCTTCGATCAGCAGCGGCACCGTTGCAACAGGATCAAACTCGGCCGTGGTCGGGAAATTGAAGCCCTGTGGGTCGCGCCAGGGGCCGCGTACGAGATAGTCGAGGAAGAGGTCGGCGACATAGACCAGCATCAGGCTGATCAGGATCTCGCTGGCGCCGAACTTCACCTTGCAGATCGCCGGGATCAGCGCATACAGCGCGCCTGCGGCGGCTGCGAGCACGAACATCACCGGCAGCACCCAGGCGCCGGCGTCGGTGCCTTGTGTCTTCACCGCGATCCAGCTTCCGGCGACCGCGCCGATCAGGAATTGCCCTTCGGCGCCGATGTTCCAGGCATTGGCGAGATAGCAGAGCGACAGCCCGATCGCGATCATCACCAGCGGCGTCGCCTTCACCGCGATCTCCTGCAGCGAATAGCTGTCGGTGAGCGGTGCGATGAAATAGGCGTGCAGGGCGAGCAGCGGATTCTTGCCGAGGATCGCGAACAAGATGACCATGGTGGCGATGGTGAGGCCGATCGCGATCAGTGGCGAGACCAGCGCGATCGTGTTGGAGCGCTCGGCGCGTTTCTCAAGCACCAACTGCATGCGCGGCCTCCTTCGGCTCGAGGCTGCTGCCACCCATGAGAAGGCCGAGCTTTTCGCGGCTCGCGTCGCCGGTGGCGAGCGGAGCGGACAGATGGCCGTGAAACATCACGGCGATGCGGTCGGCGATCTCCGCGAGCTCGTCGAGATCCTGGCTGGTCACGAGGACGGCGGCGCCGGCCGCGGCGAGATCGAGCAGCGCCTGGCGGATGACGGCGGCAGCGCCCGCATCAACGCCCCAGGTCGGCTGGCTCACCACCAGCACCGCCGGGTTGCGCAGGATCTCGCGACCGACGATGAACTTTTGCAAATTGCCGCCAGAGAGAGAGGCTGCTTCCGGATCGCGCTTGGCCTTGCGGACGTCGAACGTCTCGGTCGCACGGTCGACCGTCTTCAGCGTCGCCGCGGTGTCGATGAAGCCGTGATTGACCATGCCGCTGGCTGCGTGCCCGGTCAGCAGCGCGTTCTCCGACAGCTTCATGCGCGGCGCGGTGCCGTGGCCGAGCCGTTCCTCGGGCACGAAGGCGGCCCCAAGCTTGCGCCGCTGCGTGATCGAGAGATGGCCGGCTGCGATGCCCTCGATCACCACCGTGCCCGGGTCCTTCGAGGGCCGCTCGCCGGATAGCGCGGCGAACAATTCGTCCTGGCCGTTGCCGGCGACGCCGGCGATGCCGAGGATTTCGCCGCCCTTCAGTTCGAACGAGATGTGCTCGAGCCGGACACCGTGCGCCTCGGCTGGCGCAAGCGAGAGATCGTTGACGACGAGCCGGGGCACGGTGGTCTTCCGGCCGGATGCGGCCTTCACTTCCTTGATCTCGCCGCCGACCATCATGCGCGCGAGCGAGGCGGCGGTCTCGAGCCTGGGATTGCAGGTGTCGACCTTCCTGCCGCCGCGCAGGATCGTCGCGGTGTCGCAGAGCCGCTTCACCTCCTCGAGCTTGTGGCTGATGTAGAGGATGGCCCGACCTTCGGCCTTGAGCCGCTCCAGCACGATGATGAGCTGGTCGGCTTCTTGCGGCGTCAGCACGGCAGTGGGCTCGTCCAGGATCAGGAATTTCGGGTCCTGCATCAGCGCGCGGACGATCTCGATGCGCTGGCGTTCGCCGACGGAGAGTTGCCAGACCTCGCGTCTGGGATCGAGCGGCAGGCCATAGGTCTTCGACACCTGCTCCAGCCGCGCCGACATGTCCTTGAAGGACTCCTTGCCGTCGAGGCCGAGCGCGACGTTCTCGGCGACGGTGAGATTGTCGAACAGCGAGAAATGCTGGAACACCATGCCGATGCCGCGGCTGCGGGCTTCCGACGGGCCTGACAGCACGATCCGCTCGCCCTGCCAGCGAATCTCGCCGGCACTGGGCTGGATCAGTCCATAGATCGCCTTGACCAGGGTCGACTTGCCGGCGCCGTTCTCGCCGAGCAGGGCGTGAATTTCGCTTGGCCAGATGTCGATATCGATGGAATCGTTGGCGAGGAAATCGCCATAGCGCTTGGTGAGCCCGAGCGTTTGAAGCAGCGGTGACTCGCCGGAATGCAGGCCGTTAGGCGTCGGATCTAACATTCGCTGATGCGCTTGCATGGGGTGAAGTGCCTCAATACTGGGCTAGTTTGAACCGCCGCGTAAGGTGTGAAAAAGCGTCATCCCTTGCTCAACGCTTCGGCAGGCGAGCGGTGTCGCGAGGCCGCGGCTCTCGCCGGCTGATGATCGTTTCCAATCGGTCCCTGAAGCGCGCCACGCCGTTTCGACGAATGGTGCCTGTTGCAGAATTGTGACTGTTCAACCTAAATCAGATCGTGCTGTGCAGGCCTAACGTGGAGTTGAGCAAAATCGCGCCAGCTCGCGTATGCAATTTCCGACCGAGACATAGTTGGCTGTGGTCAATTGTGTCCGCCTTGCCAGCTCGACACAAAAGGTAAACGAAATCAAACGGAAATGCCCTGGCAATGCCGGGCATCGCGTTGCTGCGTGCACGCAGCAGAGCCGCACACAAGCGCTCAAAACTCCGCGCGAGACTGTCCTGCCTGCCGAAACAAACGGCATGCCTTGAAAAAAGTTGAGGCTTCTCACTCCAGATGATCGGCGCAAGTGTCGCACCCAAGGATGTTCATTTTTACGTGTCCAAACTTGGGGGTTCAAGGATGTCGTTTCGTTTCAAGGCAATTGCAGCCGGTGCGCTGACACTTGCTACGTTCGCTACCGGTGGCCTGGCTCAGGCCGCGGACCTGACGGTCAAGGCCGCGAAGAAGGCGCCCGACCTCCCGTTCTTCCTGGTGATCGACAATCGGGTCACCTACTCATACATCTTCAACGCCTCTCAGCCCGGCATGTGGTCGCTCAAGCCGGATGGCACGGTCAACAGCAAGACGACCAAACAGGTCTACTCGTTCACCCACTTCGACCTCTGGGGCTACGGCACCAACTTCTTCACGATCTCGATGTTCAAGTCAGATCACAACGATCCCGCCGGCCCCTGCACGAATGCCGGAGTGCTGATCACCGGGGCTCCAGCAACCTGCGCCGGTGCGACGGAAATCTACGGCTTGTTCCGCTCGACGTTCGGCTGGAACGAAATCTTCAACACCAAGGCCTTCACCATGGGGCCGCTGCATAATATCTCGTTCGAGGTTGGCATGGATGCCAACACCGAAAACAGGTATTTCGGTGCAGCCAAGCGTGACGTCGTCGCCGGCCTGCAGTTCGCATTCGACCTGCCCTACAAGGGCTATATCAACGTCGCTCCCCTCGTGTATTGGGAATTCTACAACCACAACTCATTCAGCCAATGCGGCCTGTTCGGTCCGGGGACTGCCGGTGTGACCTGCCTGCAGGACGGCAATACGTCGTACAAGCCAACCTGGGCTGTCGAGATCAATTACTATATGGACCTCGGCTTCCTGCCGCAGAACATGCAGTATTTCTCGATCAGCGGTCGCGCCGGCTGGTATGGCAAGAAGGGGACCGACACCGAACCGCTTCCCTACAGTCCTGCCAATGGCGTCTACAATACCGCGGTCGAGTTGAACTCAGAGCCGATTCGACTGACCTTCGATGCCTCGAAGGCCGTCTGGGGAGACAAGTACTCTCACTTCGTCGATGTCTGGGTCGCCTATCGATATTGGCAGAACAAGTTCGGCCTTGATCACAACGCCCCTTCGGCTGCCTGCTCTGCGACGGTGGGCGGAGTTACCCGGCCGAGCGGAGCCTGCACGGAGTCCTCGCTCTACTCCGGTATCACCGTGAAGTTCTGATCACCTGACGATCTTCAGGTGAACGAAGATGGCGCCGCGCCAAACCTCCGCGGCGCCATCTTGCATTCCGACACGTGGGGCGTGGGGCGCCTACCTCGCCCACACGCCGTCGTGCGGCGCCGCGGCTTCGTCCTCGAGTAGCGGACCTATCACCTCGGTCGGTCGTTGCCCGCTGGCGAAGACCTCGCGGCAGGGCAGATCGAGTGTCGGATTCTCCGGATGATTGCCGGTGACGCCGCGCAGGCGGTGTTCGCTGAGGCCATAGACCACGCGGCCAATGCCGGCCCAGTAGATCGCGCCGGCGCACATCGCGCAGGGCTCTGCAGAAGAATAGAGCGTCGCCTTCGCCAGCACCTCGCGGCTGAGCGTACGGCAGGCTTGCGTCGCGGCGAGGCGCTCGGCGTGCGCGGTGCCATCGTGATCCGGCATGTAGCCGTTCTCGGCCTCGATCAGCACCGTGCCGTCGGTATCGACGATGATGCAGCCGAACGGATGGTTGCCATGGGTGAGGGAACGGCGAGCGACCGCAAAGGACAAGCGCAAAAAGTGCTCGTCACGTTCGGTTGTGCCGGTCATCGCTGCTCCCCGCTCAATGCCCCGCCATGTGCCGGCCGACCTCGGTCAGATCGGCCTCGCTGGTTCGTGCTTCATACACGAACTCGCCGTGGAACATCACCACCAGACGATCCGACAGTTCGAGCAATTCGTCGAGGTCTTCGCTGACGAGCAGAACCGCCGCGCCACGGTTGCGGGCGGCCATGATCTCGGCGTGGATCTGCGCCACCGCCGCGAAATCGAGGCCGAAACAGGGATTGGCTGCGATCAGCACCTCGACATCGCCTGCAAGCTCGCGGGCGAGAACGGCGCGCTGGACGTTGCCGCCTGAGAGTGCCGAGATCGGCGCATCGGGCGTGCGGGTCTTGATCTTGTACTGGCCGATCTTCTTCTTCGCATCCTCCCGGAAAGCGCCGCGGTTGAGCCACCAGCCGCCACTGGCGAAGGGCGCGCGGTCGAACTCGCGGAAGGCGATGTTATCGGCGACGCTCATGTCGCCGACGCAGGCGTTCTTCAGCGGTTCTTCGGGCAGGAGCGACATCTTGTGGCGCCGCATCTCCTCGCGGCTGGCCCGATAGGGATCGCCCGCAACGCGGATCTCACCGCCCTCGGCCTCGCGTTGGCCGGCGAGCACCTCGACGAGCTGGCGCTGGCCGTTGCCGGAGACGCCGGCGATGCCGACGATCTCGCCGGCGCGCACGGTCAGCGAAACGTCGTGTACGGCCATGGCACCGGCATCGTCGAGCGCGCGGACCTTTGCCAGCTCCAGTCGGGCCTGGCCGGCCTCACCGGTGCGCGGCGGCTGTACCGTCAATTGCTCGGCGCCGATCATGGTGCGCGCCATCGCGTCCGGTGTCAGCTCGGAAACCTTGCCGGCACCTGCGAGCTTGCCGCGGCGCAGGATCGTGACGTCGTCGGCGAAGGCCATGACCTCGCGGAATTTGTGCGTGATCATCAGGATCGTGAGCTCGCCTCTGACGACCATGTCGCGAAGCATGCCGAGCACCTCGTCGGCTTCCGCCGGTGTCAGCACCGAGGTCGGCTCGTCCAGAATCAGGAAGCGGCGCTTCAGGTAGAGCTGCTTGAGGATTTCGCACTTCTGCCGTTCGCCGGCGGAGATGTCGGAGACTTTTGCGGAGAGCGGCACCTTGAAGGGCATCCGGGCGAGGAACGCCTCGAGCTCCTTCATTTCCCTGGGCCAGTTCACCACGGCCGGCACATCGTCGCGCGCCAGCACGAGGTTTTCCGCAACCGACATCGCCGGCACCAACGTAAAGTGCTGGTAGACCATGCCGAGCCCGAGAGCGTGGGCGTCCTTGGGATTGGCGATGGCCTGCTCGCGGCCGCCGACGATGATGTCGCCCTCGGTCGCGTGATAATAGCCCATGATGCATTTGACGAGGGTCGACTTGCCGGCACCGTTCTCGCCGAGCAGCGCGTGGAACGAGCCGGGGCGCACCTTCAGCTCGACATTGTCGAGCGCGAGGAAGTCGCCGAAGCGCATGGTCATCGCGATGGCGTCGACGCCGAAGGCGCCGGATGGTGGGGGCGTTTCGCCGATGATCACGAAATCGCTCCGATGAAGGCATCCGAGGTCGAGACAGCGCCGAACACGCCGCCCTGCATCTTGATCATCTTCAGCGCGTGCTCGTGGTTGCTCTTGTCGGTTGCGCCGCAGCAATCGTGCAGCAGCACGCATTCGAAGCCGCGGTCGTTGGCCTCGCGCATGGTGGTGTGGACGCAGACGTCGGTGGTGATGCCTGTGAGAACGATGTTCTCGATGCCGCGCACGCGCAGGATCAGTTCGAGATCGGTGGCGCAGAACGAGCCCTTGCCGGGCTTGTCGATGATGGGCTCGCCCGGCAGGGGGCTAAGCTCCTCGATGATGTCCCAGCCGGGCTCACCGCGCACCAGGATGCGGCCACAGGGGCCGGGATCGCCGATGCCGGCGCCTATCTGGCGCGAGCGCCAGCGCTTGTTGGCGGGAAGATCGGACAGGTCGGGGCGATGGCCTTCGCGGGTATGGATGATGTGAAAGCCCTTGGCGCGCATGGCGGCTAGCAGCCTCCTGATCGGTTCGATTGGCGCCCGCGTCAGCGAGAGGTCATAGCCCATCTTGTCGACATAGCCGCCGACGCCGCAGAAATCGGTCTGCATGTCGATGATGATGAGCGCGGTATTTTCCGGGCGGAGGTCGCCGTTGTAGGGCCAGGCATAGGGCTCGGACTTGATGGTGCGCTCGGGCATGGTCGACCTCGTGCGTGGTTACCGGGTGATCGAGAGTTCTGCGGGGGCGCCGGTCAGCGTCCGCTTCGGCGAGCAGGTGATGATCATGATCGCCAGCGTCAGGATGTAAGGCGCGGCGTTGAAGAGGTGATAGCCGGAGGTGACACCGACCGATTGCAGCGCGGGCCCCAATGCCGCGGCGCCGCCAAAGGCGAGCGAAGCCCACAGGCAGAGCAGGGGATCCCAGCGCGCGAAGATCACCAGCGCCACCGCCGTAATGCCTTGGCCCGACGACAGGCCCTCGTTCCAGCTTCCGGGATAGAACAGCGACAGGAAGGAGCCACCGATGCCGGCGAGGAAGCCGCCGACCATGGTCGCACGCAGACGGATCAGCAGCACGGAGTGTCCCATCGCGCGCGCGGCGTCCGAGCTTTCGCCGGCGGTACGGATCAGGAGGCCCCAGCGCGTGGTGCGGAAGGCCCAATACAGGATCGGCGCCAGCGCGACGCCAATCAGGAAGAGGACGTTGACCCGCAGCGCGGCGCGCACCTGCGGGACGTCGCTCCACCAGCCAAAATCGATCGCGGGCAGCCGCGGTGCGGTAGGCTCGATCAGCGGCTTGCCGAGATAGAACGCAAGGCCGGTGCCGAACAGCATCAGCGCGATGCCGACGGCGACGTCATTGACGCGCGGCAGCGAGCATATGCCGGCATGCAGCGCCCCCAGAAGCGCGCCTGTGATGCCGGCGGCGAGCACGCCGAGCCAGGGAGAGCCGGTGAGGTAGGAAATGCCGTAGGCGCTCATCGCGCCCATCACCAGCGTGCCTTCGAGGCCCAGATTGATGCGGCCGGAGCGCTCGGTGATGCATTCCCCGAGGCTTACGAACAGGAAGGGTGTCGAGACGCGAATGGCGCCGCCGAGCACGGCGAGCGGGACGGTCCAGAGTCCGATCGATCCGTCTGCCATCACGATTTGCCGTTCAGGAATCCGATGCGGCCGTAGAGCGCGTCGCTGGCCAGCACGAAGACGAAGATGATGCCCTGCAGCACCAGGACCGACGCGTCAGGCAATCCGAGGCGGCGCTGCAACAGGCCGCCACTGGCGCTGATACCGCCGAGCAGGATCGCGACGGGAATGATTGCGAGCGGATTTTGGCGGGCGAGGAAGGCGACCAGGATGCCAGTGAAGCCATAGCCGGCAGCGAGGTTGGCGTTGGTGCGTCCCTGCACGGCCGCGACCTCGACCATGCCCGCAAGACCCGCGGCGCCGCCCGCGAGGAAGCAGACGGTGAGAATGAGCTTGCTGACGCCGAGGCCGACGATCTTCGCCGCGCGGATGTTGCCGCCAGCGACGCGCGCGGCGAAGCCGAACACGGTGTGATAGATCAGGACGTAGGCGGCGATCGCGGCGATCAGACCGAAGACGAGGCCCCAATGCACGTCGGTGCCGGGGATGGAGCCGATCATGTTGGCGGCGCCGATCTCGCGGCTCGACGGCTTGTTGAGGCTCGCGGGATCGCGCATCGCGCCCTCGACGAGATGGTTGAGGATCGCGAGCGCGATGTAGACGAGCAGGAGGCTAGAGATGGTTTCGTTGACGCCGCGAAACTGCCGCAGTGCGCCTGACAGCATGATCCACAATCCACCGCCGGTCACGCCGCCTACAACCATGGCGGTCTGCACGACCAGCGGCGGCATGCCGTGAAGCAACAGCGCCGCGCTCGTTGCCGACAGCGCGCCCATCAGCAGCGCGCCTTCGCCGCCGATGATGACCATGCCGAGCTGTGCCGGCAGTGCCGTGCAGAGAGCGGTGAGGATCAGAGGCGCAGCGCGCGTCAGCGTGTTCTGCCAGGAGAACCAGGTGCCGAAGGCGCCGTAGTACATGTAGAAATAGAGGTCGAGCGGATTCTTGCCGAACATCGCGACGAAGATGCCGAAGACCACGAGCGCACCGGCGAGTGCCGCGCCCGGGATCAGGACATACTCGATCGTGCCACCATGGCGTTGGAGAAAGCCGGGGTCGGCGGCCGGGGCAATTGTCCCGGCCGCTTCGGCAGAATCCGCTGCTTCCGATGTCACGAAGTCGCTCCGATCACGCCCTCCACGAGGTAGTCCATCTTCTCCAGTTCAGGATCCTTCTGGCCGCGATCGGTGCCGGCCGGGATCACCGTCTTGCCCTTGTTGTCGACCAGCCCGCCCTTGAAGATGGCGTAGCCATCAGCGGAGAGGAACTTGGTCTTGACGTCGTCGGCATGCTTGCGTGCCTCCGCTGACACCGCTTCGCCATAGGGTGAGGTCTTGACGATCTCTTCCTTGAGGCCGCCGCGATAGAAGTTCGGGATGCTCTCGCCGGCGGAGATCATTTTCACGAACTTCGGATAGAGCGCTTCCCAATTCCACTCGGCGCCGGTGAGATAGGCCTTCGGCGCGAGCGGCGACTGATTGACGTGATAGCCGCAGACGAAGGCGCCGCGGCGTGCCGCGTTCTCGACCATGGTCTTCGGGCCGTCGACGTGGCAGGTGAGGACGTCGACGCCTTGGTCGATCAGGCTGTTGGTGGCTTCGGCCTCCTTGACCGGCATCGACCAGTCGCCGGTGAAGATCACCTGCGTGGTGGCCTTGGGATTGGCGAGCCGGGCGCCAAGCGCGAAGGCGTTGATGTTGCGCAGTACCTGCGGGATGGGCTTTGCCGCGACGAAGCCGAGCTTGCCGGTCTTGGAGGTGTAGCCGGCGACGATGCCGGAGATGTACTGGGCTTCGTCGATGTAGCCGAAATAGCTGCCGGCGTTCTTCGGGTCCTTGTCGCTCCAGAGGCCGCCGCAGTGCTCGAAGCGCAGCTTCGGGTACTTGTTGGCCATCTTGATCATGTGCGGGTTGTAGTAGCCGAACGAGGTCGGGAAGAGCAGGGACGCGCCGTCGAGGTTGATCATGGACTCGATCGTCTTCTCGACCGCGTCGGTCTCCGGCACCTTCTCCTCCTCAACGACCTTGAGGCCGGCAATCTTCTTCAACGCCGCCGCGCCCTGCGCATGCGCCTGGTTGTAGCCGTAGTCGTCGCGCGAGCCGACGTAGATGAAGCCGATGGTGGTGTCGGCCGCGAAGGCCGGGCGGACGCCTGCTGCCGCGCCGAGGGTGAGGGCCGCGCCGCCCTGCAACACATGACGTCGTGAAATCTTGCCAAAATCCATTGCTTGCTCCCCTTGGCGAATGCACCGCCTTGATCTCGCGGCCGTCGCCGGCCTGGCGGCGCCTGGGATAGGTTGTCGCAAGCTTTGTGCCAGAGATTATAATGAGTGCATATCATTCTAAGATATTGAAAAATAAACGATATATAGATCAAGGAAATTTTGGTGAGGAAATCATCAGATTAAATTTTAATCACCATTGTCTCATTGTATGCAATCGGGTTGAGCACCCTGACCCGCGCTCGCATGTGTATGACCCTCCTCGGATGGTCGGCCGGCAAGGCGCATCCATGCTAACCACGCGCTTGCCCAGACGGGGCCGCTGCGTCATTTCCGCTGGCACCGAACTTGTATCGATTATTCGCCAGGACCGCCTGCTGCCGCGGTCTCAAGAGATGGAAAGCTCGCCGAGATGGGTGCCGCCAACGCCGTTCAGGATGCATCGCTCGGCAAGGAGATCGTGCGTCGGATCAACGAACTCGGCGCGATCTCGGAAGACCCCGAAAAGCTCACCCGCATCTATCTCAGCAAGGAGCTGCGCAAAGCTGCCGACCTCATTCTGATCTGGATGCGCGAGGCCGGCATGAACGCGCATCTCGATGCGATCGGCAATGTCTGCGGCCGCTACGAGGGCGAGCGGCCCGGCGCGCCCTGCCTGATGCTCGGCTCGCACTACGACACCGTGCGCGATGCGGGCAAATGGGATGGGCCGCTTGGCGTGATCACGGCGATCTCTTGCGTCGCGGATCTCAATCGCCGCGGCAAGCGCTTGCCGTTTGCGATCGAGGTCGTCGGCTTCGCCGATGAGGAGGGGGTGCGTTTCGCGTCGACCCTGCTCGGGAGCCGCGCGGTCGCCGGCACCTTTGACGAGAGCGTCCTGAACACACGGGACCGCGACGGTGTGGCGATGCGCGATGCGCTCGTCACGTTTGGCCTCGACCCGGATCACATCGGCGCGGCCGCGCGGGCCCGGCGCGAGCTGCTTGCCTATCTGGAACTGCATATCGAGCAGGGGCCGGTGCTGGAAGCGCAGAACCTGCCCGTCGGCGTCGTCACCGCGATCGCAGGCGCGACACGGCTTGCCGCACGGCTGACCGGCATGGCCGGTCACGCCGGCACCGTGCCGATGGCGCTGCGCCGGGACGCGCTCGCCGGCGCAGCCGAGTGCATCGGCGTCATCGAGGAGTTTTGCCGCACCGACGAGAGCGGGTTGGTCGGTACCGTCGGTTACATCCAGGCGAGTCCCGGCGCGACGAATGTCATTCCAGGCGAGGTGTCGTTCACCATCGACATGCGCGCGCCGACCGACATGCATCGCAAGCGCGCGGTCGCGGACATCGTCCGCCAGATCGAGGCCATCGGCAGGCGCCGGCATCTGGCGCTCCAGCTCGACGTCACCCACGAGAATCGCACCGCGCCCTGCGCCCCCTGGCTGAAAGAGCAGATCGCGCGGGCGATTGCCCGGGAAGGCCTCTCCGTGTTCGAGCTGCCGAGCGGGGCAGGGCACGACGGCATGGCCATGATAGACATCGCCGATGTCGGCATGATTTTCGTCCGCTGCCGCGGCGGCATCAGCCACCACCCGGACGAACATGTCGAGCTTGTGGATGCCGATTCCGGCGCGCGCGTGCTGCTGCGTGTGATCGAGAATTTCAGGCCGCGGGAGGATCGTGCCGGAACGAACTGACTGCCGCGTACCTGATGTCATCCGGGCGAGACACGAATCAGTCATGCTTGAAATGGTGACCGGCGAGCGCCGGAATCACCAAAGACCAGGCGGATATGAACAGCGATATTTCCTTGCCGTCACATCGTGAGAACCGATTTTATCAAGGTGCGGCAGCGACCGTTGTCGCCAATGCCCTTCAGGCGGTCAATTTTCTCGGCGACCGGTTCCTGCGAAAGTCGCATCATTCGTTTTCGGCCATCGAGGACCTCTATCGGCACTCGATGGATAGCGCGTTTTCGGTGGCCGAGGCGTTCCTCGTCACCGGCGCGCCGCATGCCTCCGCCTATTACCCGCGTGACTTCGCCTGGTTCTACCCTGATGTCCTCGACCCCGAGACCATCATGGACTCGCAGGACGCGGTCCGGCGAGTGCGCCTGCTCGAAAAGAGCGTTCGCCTGTTGCTGGAGGCGGTTCGCGCCGACGTCGTCACGACCACTATCGTCCCTGCGGGACGCGGGCGGTATCTCGGCGTGAACTATTTCTCGCGCCCTTCGGACACGCTGCTCGGCATTCTGGCCGGTCTCCAGCAGATGATTTCCGCCGAGGAGAGGGCGTCGTCCTATCTGGCGATGTCACAATGCGCGCATGCCGGCCGCTTGTTGCTGGCCGAATACGGCGGTGACCTGAAGCGGGCAATTCTGAAGCTCGCAAGCGAGCTGGAGCCGTTCGACAATGACGGCGCCGGATGTCTGCTTTGCGACGCCCGCGCGCCCCGTTCTGCGGCAACCGACACGCGTGCGGAGCGCCGGCGTTTCGTCACCAATGCCTGCGTCTACACGACGTTCGTGTGGGGCTTGCAGCTCGGAGTCGTCGACGAGAGCGAGCTGAAGCGGCTGCTCGGTCGCGACCTCGCGCAGTACAAGAGGGACCTGCTCCATCTGTTCGGCAAGGACGGCTATATCAGGCACTCCCTCGATGGCCCGGCGGGCTCACCGGTGTCCACGATTGCGCTGGATTTCGTCAGCGTGCATCGCGGCTTCTGGGATATGAGCGATGCAAGCGAGCGTGCGCTGTTCGCGGCCACCGCGGATCTGGTCATTGCCGAACCACGCTTCCGCATCCCCAGCACGTTCCACTTCCTGGTGTCCGCGGAAAATCCGCGGAACAAGATGATCCACAAGATTGCGGCTCCCGCTTACCAGGGACGTTCCTCATGGCCGACGTTCAACGTCGAGTTCGCGGATCGCATGCTCGACTACGACGAGTTTTCGGGAACCGATACCTACCGGGCCTGCGCCCAGGGGATATTGAAAGACATTCGCACCGCGACCGAGGTCCACGGCGGATATCAGGAGCTGATTTCGGAACAGGGGCTGAAGTATCGCACCTGGGCCTACAAGGGCGCCGTGGCGCACTCGTGGTTTCCGCGCTTCCTGTCCGTCTGGAGGAGGGCGTACGGAACGCCGCTCCTCCGTTGGAATGACTGATCCGCGGACGCTACCCCGCGGTCACGTCCACCAGTTCGCCGCCGTCGAGCACCTTGGCCGCCTTGGCGCGGTCGAGGTCACCTTCCCATGCCGCGACCACCACCGTCGCCACGCAATTGCCGGTGAGGTTGCCGACCGCGCGGGCCATGCCGATGAACCAGTCGACCGAGAGCACCAGAACGAGGCCGATCGCGGGAATGCTCGGCACCGCGTTCAGCGTCGCCGCCAGGATCACGATCGCCGAGCCCGGAACGCCATGCGCGCCCTTTGAGGTGATCAGGGAAACGCCGAGCACCAGCAGGAGGTCGCCGAAGGACAGCGGCGTGTTGGTGGCCTGCGCGATGAAGACGACGGCCAGCGTCAGGTAGATCGAGAAGGCGTCGAGATTGAAGGAATAGCCGGTCGGAATGACGAGACCGACGACGGAATCCTTCACGCCCATCCGCTCCAGCTTCTTCATGATCTGGGGCAGCACGGCGTCGGAGGAGGCGGTTGCGAGCACGATGGTCAGCTCCTCGCGCAGGTAGGAAAGGAATTTGAGGATGTTGATTCCGGCCAGCGCCATCACGCCGCCGAGCACGCCGAGCACGAAGATGCCGACCGAGACGTAGAACAGCGCCACCAGCGAGACGAGCTGCTTGAGCGAGCCGACGCCGTATTTTCCGACGGTGTAGGCGACCGCGCCGAGCACGCCCAGTGGAGCAATCCGAACAATGAGCCCCATGACGCGGAACAGCACGGTGGAGGCGGCGTCGATGATCGAGGTGACGAGCTTGCCCTTCTCGCCGCCGACCAGTGCGAGGCCGACGCCGAACAGGACCGCGAAGAACAGCACCTGGAGCACGTCATTGCGCGACAGCGCATCGAACGAGGTGGTTGGGATGACGTTGAGCAGGAAGGAGCCGATGCCGCCGCCCTGGAGCTTGTGGGCGTTGTCGGCATAGGTATTGAGCGCCTTGGCGTCGAGCGTCGAGGGATCGATGTTCATGCCATGGCCGGGGCCGAACAGGTAGGCCAGGATGAGACCTACCACGAGCGCCACCGTGGTCATCACCTCGAAATAGACCAGCGCCTTGACGCCGACGCGGCCGACCTTTTTGAGATCTCCGGCGCCGGCAATGCCATGCACGACGACGCAGAACACGATGGGTGCCACGATCATCGAGATCAGCTTCAGGAAGGCGTCGCTGAGGATTTTCAGGCTGATGGCAAAGTCGGGGACGACCATGCCGAGGATGATGCCGAGGATCAGCGCGGCAAGGACCTGGACGAACAACGAGGTATAGAGCGGCTTCGGCTCGGCGGCGGGTGCCGCGGCAATGGTCGACATGATAGCTCCCCCGTTTCTGACGACGTCTCGATCGTCAAAAAGGAGCAACTAACGTGCCAGATTGTCGCGGCAATTTCGGAATGCATGCAGGATGTCGCAAGAACCAGGATTTTGCTGCACGGCCTCCCGTTTGTAAGTTGGCACCGGAGGCGCTATGTCACGGCTTTTCGGATAGGCTCGATATGACAATCTCGAATGAGGATGATCTCGCCCGCCTGAAAGAGGTCGGGCGCATCGTCGCCAATACCCTCGAGGCGATGGGCAAGGCCCTTGAACCGGGCATGACCACCTCTGAACTCGACCAATTCGGGCGAAAACTCCTGGAGGTCTCCGGGGCACGTTCGGCGCCGGAGCTGGCCTACGACTTCCCTGGAGCCACATGCATCAGCGTGAACGAGGAGGTCGCTCATGGCATCCCGGGTGCCCGACGGATCGAGCGTGGTGACCTCGTCAACATCGACGTTTCGGCCGAGAAGAATGGCTTCTTCGCGGATACGGGGGCTTCGTTCGCCGTTCCACCCGTGGCCCGTTCGATTGAACGCCTTTGCAGGGATGGTCGGCGGGCGATGTGGACGGGCCTGCGGCAGGTTGGAGCCGGCAGGCCGATTGCCGGCATCGGTCAGGCCATCGGGACCTTTGCGCGGAAGAACGGCTATACGCTCGTCAAGAATCTCGCCAGTCACGGCGTCGGGTTGTCGCTCCATGAGGAGCCGACGGAGATCGCAACTTGGCCTGATCCGTCCGAGCGTCGCATCATGAGCGATGGCCTGGTGTTTACCGTCGAACCATTCCTGTCCTTTGGTGCTGAGTGGGCCGAGGATGGCGATGATCCATGGACGCTGTACAGCAGCCCCGAGGCGCCTACCGTTCAGTACGAACACACCGTCATTGCAACCAGAAACGGACCTTTGGTCGTTACGCTGGCCGGCTGAGGCAACCCACGCGATGGGTCTTCAGTGGCGCAAGGGTCTTCATCCAGGCGATCGTGCGGACCCGTTGCGCACGGACGATCTCGTCATGCAACGAGATCCAGTAGCCGGCACGATCCACGCACCAGCACCTTGCGGCCCGTCGGCGTCATCGTCGGCACGCCATCGCTGACGACGACGAGGCCGAGCTTGACCAGTCCTTCGATGAGATAGGCTTTCGAGTAGCGGCCGTTCGATACCGGATTGCGAAGTCTGCGCAGCGCTTCCCACTGGTCCGGCGAAAGATCGAAGTCGACGTCGTTGCTCATGTTGCCTCAAGCGATGGTGCCGTTCGCGCGCCACTGTTAGCGGCGCAGCATGAAGACCTTGCGACGACAATGAGTCCGGAATCCGGTGAGCTGTTTGGAACATCTCTTCACAAATTGCCGCACACCGTTGCGTCACAGGATTAAAGATCGCTTGAGGACAACTATCGTCCCGATCCCCGATCACTAATTGATGATTTGCTGTTGATCGTTGCGACGCTTGCTACCGCACTGCACGGGAAGCATCGCTGTCCCATTTTGCGTCGCGACATGCATGGAAATCATGAGGCAAGGGATTCTGATCTCTGTTACGCTCCTTCGCGGGGAATGGCTTCACACGGCAGGAGTGGAGTGCATGAAAAGGCTGGTCGAAATTCGCGGTCAGGAAACCCTCTGCCGGGAGCGCGCCGCGCTCGATTCCGAGCGCCGCGTTTTCTGGCTCGCGCAAGCCCAGGAATGGGAGCAGCTTGCACTCGACGAAATTGCCTATCACTTCCGGGAGTGCAATATCGCGCCGGCGGAGCCTGCGCGAAGCTGACACCTGCGGTTCGGGTCTACTGATTCGGGCCTACTGATAAGTCGCCACGATATCGGATACCGCGCGCTCGAGCTGCTGCGCGGTGGCACATTGGCGCACGACGGTGCAAAAGGTCGCATAGCGCGGCATCTCGGAATCGCCAAAGCCCCAGGCGAGCCGTCCTTCGGGATTGAGCCAGACCAGCCGCTTCGACCGCTCGGAAATGCGGCGGAGGATGTCGGCGCGCGGATCGAGATTGTTGCTGCGGGCATCGCCGAGCACGATCACTGTGGTCTGCGGCGTCAGTGTGCTCATGAACTCCTTCTCGAAATCGACCAGAGAGGAGCCGTAGTCCGACGAGCCGAAGCCGACCTTGGACATGATCTCGGCCATCGCCTCTTCCGGCGACTTCTTTTCCAGGATCTCGCTGACCTCGATCAGGTGCGAGGAGAAAGCGAAGGAGTGGACGTCGTCGACTACTTCGTGCAGCGAGTGGACCAGGAGCAGGAAGAAGTCAGAGACTTGCGCGACCGAGCCCGAGACGTCGCAGATTGCCACGATCTTCGGCCGGTCGCGATGCTTGCGCTTCCACGCCGTGAGGAAGGGCACGCCGCCCCAGGCTGCATTGCGGCGGATCGTGCGGCGGACGTCGAGATGGCCGCGGCGCTGGCGCTTGCGCGGCTTCGAATAACGCTCGCGCAGGCGCCGCGCGATCTGGCGGATGAGGGTGCGCATCTCGGCGACCTGGCGCCGCTCGATGCGGGCGAGCGGCGCGTTGCGCAGGATTTCGTTGCGGAGGTTCTCGGCTTCCTCGCGGGCATAGAGTGCGAGCCCCTGCGAGACCGTGTCGCGCACCGCCTCGCGCAGGGCATCGAGCGCGTCGCGCAGGCGCTCTGCCAGTGCGGGATTGGTCGCCGTAAGTTCATCGAGATCGTCGCGCAGGCGCTGAAGGCCCATGGCGTCGAGGATGCGGCTGGAAAAGATGCCGCGCTGGGTGGAATAACGGATATCGGACAGGGAGGCTGCGCCGGAGGCGCTGGCGATGGCGGCCGCAACGGCATTGCGATCCTGCGACAGCAGCATCTGCGCCAGCGGGCCCAATCCTTCGGGCGGTTGGCCTTCGCTCGCCTCACTGGTCGCGCCCGAAGGCGCCGCCGGATCCTCATCCGGCGGAGCATCCGCGTTGTCGGGCTCAGACCGATCCTGCCGCGGCTCCGGCTGGCTGAAGAACAGATCAAAGCAGTCGCCGAGCGCGAGCTTCTCGTCCTGCGATTTGGCGAGCGTCAGGAGCAGGGCGTCGCGCAGGATGGTGCGATCGGACACGCCGACCTGCGCGACCGCGCGCATCGCATCAATGCTTTCGGCAGGCGAGACATGGACACCTGCGCCGCGCGCCGCCCGGAAGAAGCGATGGATGTTCTCGCGCATCGGCGTCAACCGAAGACGTTGGATCGTGCTGCCTTGGCAATGAAGGTCGTAATCTGGGGCTGAGCCGCCTCGATGTCAGCCTCGTATTTCAGGAGCACATTGAGTGTGTCCTTGACGATCTCGGTGTCGAGCTCGGAAGCTTGCAACAACACCAGCACGCGCGCCCAGTCGATGGTCTCGCTGACAGAGGGCAGCTTCTTCAGATCGAGTGAGCGGATTTCGTGGATGAAGCCGACCATCTGCCGGCGCAGCGTCTGCGAAATGCCGGGCACGCGGCTCTCGACGATACGTTCCTCCAGCCGCTGCTCGGGGAAGCCGATATGCAGATGCAGGCAGCGCCGCTTCAGGGCGTCGCCGAGGTCACGTTCGCTGTTCGAGGTCAGGATCACGGTGGGCGGGGTGATCGCGGAGACGGTGCCGAGCTCGGGGATCGTGACCTGGAAGTCGGACAGGATCTCCAGCAGCAGCGATTCGAATTCGGCGTCCGACTTGTCGATTTCGTCGATCAGCAGCACGCAGCCGCCCGGCTGCTCCAGCGCCTGGAGCAGGGGCCGCGGCTCGACGAACTCCTTGGAGAAGAACACATCGCCGAAATCATGAAGCTGGGCGAGCGCTGCGTGCAGAGTTTGCGCGCCGCCGAGCACTTCGCCGAGCTTGTCCTTCAGGATCTGGGTGTAGAGAAGCTGCTTGGCGTATTTCCACTCGTAGAGCGCCTTGGCCTCGTCGAGGCCTTCGTAGCACTGCAGCCGGATCATCTTCATGCCGCGCCAGGCGGCAATCGCCTTGGCAAGCTCGGTCTTGCCGACGCCCGCGGGGCCTTCGACCAGGATCGGCTTCTCGATCTGTTGCGACAAATAGACCGCGGTCGCGATCTGCCGGCTGGCGATGTAGCCCTGCGCGGCGAGGCCGCTCTCCACTGCCTCGATCGCGGTCGAGGGCTTCTGTTCAGCCACGAATTGGCGCTCCCAAAGGTCTTGCTTGAGGGTTGTTCTGCCTGCGTTCACGGCAAAGAACAAGCCTCGTTTAGGAAGGACCAGACCCGCGCAAGCGGCATTTTTCCGCTCAACGCAAATACCTGAGCGGTGATCGACCGCAGTCAGTGCCTCAGCAGCTCCGGCTTGCGGATGGTCTGTCGGACCTCGGCACCGCAGTCGGCGCATTCATAGATGAAGTCGATCTTGGCAAGGGACCAATGCGGTTCGACATCGCGAACATACATCGGCAGGAACCCCATGCACGTCGGGCAAATCACAGGCGCGATTTCGATGTCCTGATGATGCTGTACATAAGCTGGCATCTCGGCTCTCCTTCGCAGGCGACCACCAAACCCCGCGCCAAGGCTACTGCCGGGCGCGCCGATGCCGTCATCAACTCTTCCGAACAGAGGCGGAACGGCGGAGGTTTGCCGTTCGCTGTGACATTCTTGTTACGTCTCTGTACTGTAACGGGCGGACCAAATGCCTATTTCTCCGACCGTTCAGGTCTTCTAACCATCACTGCAACGATAAGGGAGCAACGCCCGTGACGCATGCCATCCGTTTCCACAAGACCGGCGGTCCTGAAGTCCTCGTCTGGGAGGAAGTCAGTGTCGGCAAGCCCGGGCCAGGCGAGGCACGCATTCGCCACACGGCCGTCGGTCTCAACTTCGTCGACATCTACAATCGCTCTGGTGTGTATCCGGTTCAATTGCCGAGCGGTCTCGGCAGCGAGGCGGCGGGCATCGTCGAGGAAGTCGGGCCCGGCGTCGCCGACCTGGAGCCCGGCGATCGCGTCGCCTATGGGGCTTCGCCCCTCGGAGCCTATTCCGAGGCGCGGCTGATCCCGGCCGATCGGCTCCTGAAGCTGCCTGACGGTGTCGACGACAAGACTGCGGCGGCAATGATGCTCAAGGGCCTCACCACGCAATATTTGATCCGGCAGACCTACCGGGTGAAGGCCGGGGATACCATCCTGCTCCACGCTGCGGCCGGCGGCGTCGGCCTGATCCTGAGCCAGTGGGCCAAGCATCTCGGCGCGACTGTGATCGGCACGGTCAGCAGCGACGAGAAGGCCAAGCTTGCCAAGGCGCATGGCTGCGACCATGTCATCATCTACACGCGCGAGGATTTCGTGAAGCGCGTGGACGAGATCACGGGCGGCAAGAAGGTGCCGGTGGTCTATGATTCCGTCGGCAAGGACACGTTCCTGAAGTCGCTGGACTGTCTCGCGCCGCTGGGCGTCGCCGCGCTGTTTGGCGCGTCCTCCGGCGCTGTCGAGCCGCTCAATCTCGGCCTGCTCGCGCAGAAGGGGTCGCTCTACGTCACCCGGCCGACGTTGTTCACCTACGCCGCCAAGCGCGAGGCCCTGGTCGCGATGGCGAACGAGTTGTTCGACGTCGTCAAGTCCGGCGCGGTCAAGATCGAGGTCCACCAGACCTATCCGTTGAAGGACGCAGCCAAGGCGCACGCCGATCTCGCTGCGCGCAAGACCACGGGCTCGACCGTCCTCACGGTTTGATCCTCGACTGGCCAGTGGCGCAGGTCGGTAAGGCCTGCGTCACGTCCGCTCGTGCTTGCGCAGGTCGCGGGCGTGATCGAGGCGGATGGCCTGGAGGTCGATCTCTTCAGGCGGGACTTGCGGGAGGTCTTGGGGCAGGGCGGCCTCGGTCAGGATGGCCTCAGTCACGTCTTCGACCGAATTCTCGGCGATCTCGTGAATGAACGAGATGTTCCGATATTCACCCGAGGCGACGCGGGAAATCACCTGGCGTCGTGTGACTTCGGGGTCGACGACTGCTTCGCGGCCGCGCCGCCCGTAGTCGATCATCACAACGAAATATTGCATGAAAACAACTCTGCCGCGCCTCAACAGTTGAGGCACGACAGAGTATTTCCGAAAAACAGAATTAAGTCAAGGAAATTTCTAGAAATCGGAAATTGGTCGTCTATTTGCCCTTCTTGCGGGGGCGGGCCGATTTGGCGCGCAGCCGCTCCAGTTGGCCCTTGGGCATGGACAGGCAGATCTCCCCCACCCACTCGAGCTTTACGCCGACGATCGGCTTGGCGTTGAAGCTGGTGAGATTGACGACGGAGGGGGACTTGCCCCGCTCGATGGTCTTCAAATAGCGCTCGCCGGTCTTGAGGCGAACCACGGCCTCTTCACCGTAGAAACTCGACAGCGGATGGCGCTGGTCCTTGTAGACCACGATCACGTCGCCGCTCTCGTATTTGGGCAGCATCGAATCGCCCACGATCTCGAAGGCGACGGTCTCTTCCATGATAGGGAAGGGCAGCGCGATATCGCCGAGACCTTCCGGAGGAACCTGTTCATAATCCGGCTCGATCACGGCGCCGGCGCCAACCCGGCCCATGATTGGCGCGAGGTTGAGCTCAAGATATTCCATAATCGGAATGATTTCCGACGCCTTGACCAGTCGCTCGCCGCCGAGGATCTCCGACACAGCGCCTGGCCGGACGCCCATGGCCGCAGCCAAGCCGCCCTTGCTCTTGCCCGTTTTCTCCAGGCCCCGCTCGATCATTGCAACGTCCAACATGCTGATTCCCTCGATTGCTCGTCGTTCTGCCTCTTGTAATCCGAAATTCGGAATTGATGCAATTATGAATATCAGAATTATTGCTTGACTTCTTATTCGGAATACCGGAATGTGTGTTTCGCCTCCCGGTCGTGCCGACCGTGGAGGCGCATCACAGGACAGCAGCATGGAACCGGGCCATTGGTCGTCGGAGCATTCCGACGCGCTTCGCGACTATTTTCTCAAGGGGATGTCCTATGCGGAGATAGGACGGGAGATTAACGCAAGATTTGGAACGGCTTACTCGCGCGGCGCGGTGATCGGCCGTGCCAAGCGACTGGGGCTCATTGCGCCGGCACGGATGCCGAGCCCGTCGATCGTGCCGTCTTTACCGGGGCAGGCCTGTCCGCTTTTGCCGCGGCAATCGACGTTGCCGAACCTGAACTCTCCGCCGAAGTCCGCTCTGAAGCCTGCTGCGCCCGTCAGGTTGCGCTGTGTCGGCGTCCAGCCGCGCCTAATCCCTCTGGTCAAACTCGCGCCGGGCGACTGCCGCTACCCCTATGGCGGCGACAAGGACGGGGAGGAGATCGCGTTTTGCGGCCATCCGCGCCAGCCGGGCTCCAGCTATTGCACGCCGCATGCCGGCCTGACCCGCAAATCTGGAGCTGCGGCTGCCCGTGCCACCGGTCCCGTCGTGCTGAGGCTGGTCTCGGCGGCCTGAGGCGGCTGCCACCCGTTCAATCGTCAATCTCCAATCGTCAATTTTGCAAGGAGTATCCGAGTGGCACGTGCCCGACGCAACAAGTCCTACAGATTGGCTGAGATCTACGACCGGCGGTCGCGCGAGGTGCCGTTCAATGCCGAAGTGGCGGAGGTCGAGGTCGACAATCCGCTGGCGCTCGATCCCGGCGAGAAGATCGTGGCGATCCGGTCGGTCCGCAGCGATCCGCTCGGGCGGCTGCACGCGCATCACCAGATCGACGAGGCGCAATATCGCGGTGGGCGCGCCTTCCAGAACGATTGGGAGACGGCGGAGCGCGGGCCCCAGGCGGTGGACCCGACCCGCGAATATGTCGATGGCGCGCGCTCGCGCGAGCCTGTCACCGAGAGCCAGCGGCAGGCGGTGCTGCGCCTGAACCGGGTCGAACGCGAACTCGGCACCGACGGCGCGGCGCTGGTGCACGACGTGTTGGTGCTTGGGCTGACCATGGACCAGATCGGGCAGCGCCGCGCAGTCCGGACCCAGCGCTGGAACGACTATTTTGCGCGCCGCTTTCGCGAATGCCTTGACCGGCTGGCGCAGGTCTACGGTTTTGCAACGGAGGGGATGACTCAGCGCGGGGAGCGGCGCCGATGATGGCGGCGCGCCAGCGGTCCCGGCTGCCGGCGCGCCGATTCGCTGCTTAGGGGTGCGGCACGATCTGGTAAGGCGTCGTATAAGGCTCGACACGGAGTGAGGCGTTGGCCAAGAGCCCGATCTTGGCGGTCGGCGCCTGCTGCATTTCGCCGTTCGGGCCGCGATGCACGTTGTATTGCCAGACCGTGAGATCGCCCTTCTGGGCGAGCGCGTGAGCAACCGCGCTCGCATCGTTGCCGCCGAGCGCCTTAAGCTCTTCTGCCGACAGTCCGACGACGATTTCGTCCTTGATGGTGACGATCTTGAACAGGTTCATCTTTGTCTCCTGCGCCCATGCGTCTTGTATCGAGAAGGTGAGAAGCGCGACCGCGGCGCCCTTGATGAGATCGCAGCGAGAAAGCATGTCGTCGTCCTTTGGTGCTGAGGTGCGCCCGAATCGAAGAGTCCGTCAGCCATGGCGCCCGTGGTCTGCGTGGCCGTGTCGCAACCGCTTGGTCGTTCGACCTCGAACATCGGTTCACCGGCGGAAACATACCGGGAGCGATGAACTCCGGCGCCCGGATCAGGACCTTGGAGACCGGCTGCGAGATGGACGTTCACTTCATCGACGGCACAACCGCCGAGGCCGGACTCAACAATTACGTGTATAGTCTGAAGAAACTTTAATCTGCGTTTGCCGATCTCCGTTCACAGCGGAAACACGCCGAAACGCTGTGCCAGTTGACAGTGATCGAGGCTTTAAGCTTGGGTGATGCCGCTTCTTGACGCAGGCGGGTGACGGCAGTCCATATTCCTGTTATCCGGAATTGCCGTGGTGCGATGCAGATGAAGCATCGCTGCAGCGGCGGCTTGGGCTTGCCGGAAGGGTTGTTCCTTGACATAGTTGCAACCTGTTCGGTTGAGCCTGTCCTTCTGGAGATGTAGTTCAACGTGGTGTCCCGCAGGGGACCCAGACCGAGATGTTCGTTCTCACCATGGCGGCCCGGTCATGGTGGTCGGCTTAGAGACGGACCAGATGTCTGATCGGGAAGACCGATGCTTGTGATAGGTGCGAGATGAAGAACCTCAATTTCGCGGCCGAACTGCACCTTAAGCTCGGCGCGCCTGCAAGCAGCACGGTCGAAAGTCTGCGCCTGCTCCGCGCGTTCCTGAAGCTCGCGCCACGACAGCGTTTCGAGGTCATCAAGCTCGTCGAAGACCTCGCCAGCGAAGAAACGCTTCCTGAGCATCCCCTGTTCTGACCCGGCCGCACCCAGGCCTTACGCCTTCTCCCTTGTTTTCCTGCCAGATCCGGCCGCCGTGTAAAGCTTGTCCCCGGGTATCCTCGCGGCTGACCGCTGGAACGAAATCCCGCAAGTGTGGTAATCAGTTGGAAAAGGGGAGGAGTGCGACCATGATCGAACCGAAACTCGAAGTTCCAGCCGAACTGCGCGACCTGGCCGAGAAGACGATCGACCAGGCGGAAAAGGCATTCGGCATGTTTTTTGACGCCGCGACCAAGTCGATGACGTCGGTTCCCGGGGCGGGCACCGAGGTCTCGAAGCAGGCGCTTGCCTTTACCGAGCAGAACATGAAGTCGGCTTTCGAGCACGCGCGCAAGCTGGTGCATGCCACCGACATTCAGGAAGCGATGCGAATCCAGTCCGACTTCCTGCGCAGCCAGTTCACCAGCGCGGGGGACCACATGCGCCAGATGACCGGCAGTTTGATGCAGCCCGGCAAGGGGAAGCCCTGATTTCCGGTGCTGACGCTGTGTGCCCACAAATTGATCTTGCGTGGCGTGGAGATCCGCACTTCGGTGCTAGCGCAGGTCCATGATGGGCCACCGAATGGACTTCATTCGCCGTCTATCATCCTTTCTGCTGATCCCTGTCGGTCCTCCGGCAGGGATTTGCATTTCGGCATACGTCGCCACCGATCGGCACGCTGCTAACGCAGTGATCCGATGTAGGCTGCGATGTCGCCAGCTTCGATTCGGCTCAACGGAAAATTCGGCATCTTCGGATGCGGATCGAGAAGGAAGAAGGCGAGCCTCTCCGGACTGAAATCCGGCTTGCGTGCAACCGACGCAAAAGAGGGAACGTCGGCGCTCGCCGTGGCTTGGCCGTTCGCCACGACATGGCAGCTTGCGCACCAGCGTTTGGCGAGATCGGCGCCGTGATCAGCATCGGCGGCGAGGGCGGACGACATGCCGAAGCTCGAGGCCACGGCAAGCAACAGGCAAATTTGTCTCAAATGCTGACGCATCGGCATCCCTCATGTATTGGCTTGCGGCTGCGGGGCTCACCCGCAGCACGACCCCGGAAATTGCGACAGATCGATGCGGGCGATAATCGATCGCAGCAGCCTGCGGGTCGAACGATAGAGATGCCGCGCGAATCCCGGCGTCCTTGCCGCAGGCAGGCCAAGACTTTTCATATCAAGGCGTTCAATATACTGCGACACGTTTCTCTCCGGGAGATTGTAGAACCCTGTTTATCGTGGCAGGTCCGGAGCCTCCTTGATCTGCCGCAAAGCGTTCCGGGCTAATAGTCGCCGGGGTTCATGATCATGGGGCTTTTCGTATCTGCCGGCGCGAGTGCGCTGCTGGCGCTGTCACGCAGGAAGCGGTCGAGCGTCGCCTGGATCTTCTCCTTGACCGCATCGGGACCGCGATCGCTCATCTCGGTGTGCTGCGCACCGGTGTGGACGATATCGATACCGCGCGCCTTGGCCTCTTCCGGCGTCGGCAGCACGCCGGGATCGGTCTGGAAATGCGGATCCTTGGAGCGAAACGACAGGATCTTCATGTTGTCGCTGACCACGAAGGGGACCCGCAGGTTGTCGAGCGTGATCACCTTCGACACCAGCTCCGGATGCTGATGGGCGACATACATGGAGACGTCGCCGCCATTGGAATGACCGACGAGGGTGACGTGGTCGTAGTCGGCGTTCTCCTGTCGCCTCTTCAGTTCGGCCAGGGTGAAAAGGATGTTGGCCTCGCAGCGGATATAGACTTCGCGCCGGCCGACATATTGCTGGCCGACATGGGTCATCAATGGCGGATCGCTCGGCAGGTCCTGCTGGATGCTGGCAACCAGATAGCCGCGCGCAGCGAGCACGTTGGCGAGAAAGGAATACTCGGTGGCCTTGACGGTGTTGCCGTTGCTGATGATGGCGAGCGGCAGCTTCCACAGGCCGAGATTGGCCTTGGTCTCGTAGTCGCGCCGCACCGCGATTTCGACCGAGATCGGGCGCTGCCGCGAGGCATCGAACAGAGGCAAAATCTCATGGCGGATCGCGAACCGGCTGACGACAAAATACTGGCCGACGCCGAGGACGCAGAGAAAAGCCAGGATTGCAAACACCCTTTTCATGGTCCCGTCTCAAATCACTTTAGGCTGAACATGGTCATTGGAAGCTCCCCAATCGAGCGATCGTGAGCAGGTTAGGGGATTAAATTTAGGCAAGTCTGTGCGCAAGGCCGCAAATGCGGAGTATCGGGTGCTGAAGCGGCCAGGGCCGCGCGGCTAGAGGCAGCCGCCCTTGCCGCGCTCGGGGCAGAGCCGGAACGCGCTCGACAACGTGAAGAGGAAGCGAGGGCTGCGGCGCTCGTTGTCCGGCGCCCGATAACTCAAGGGGACGGCCACGCCGAGATCGAGCTGGAGTTCGTCCGGCAGGAAGAACCGCACGCCGGCTCCAGCGGAGGTCAGCGACAGGCCGTCGCTCAGACGGTACCCGTCGTTCCAGACAGCGCCAGCGTCGCCGAAGGCGTAGAGCTGATAGCCGGTCCAGTAGCGGAAATTGAGCTTCTGATCGAAGCGCAGCTCGAGCGAACCGGCAAGGCCATTGTCGCCGCTGATCTCGGCCGCACCATAGCCCCGGCCAAAAGCCGCGCCGCCGAGATAGAATTGCTGTGAGGTGAACAATGGCCGCGATGCGGCCTGGCTCGCGGCCGAGAGTTTGAGCGACCAGGCGTCGTTGAGTGTCTGGTAGCGCGTGAACCAGACGTTCAGCACCGAGAAATTCGACGAGGCGCCATCGCGCGACAGCAGATCGTCGTCGAAATCCGAGGCGCCGAAGATGTCGAGTCCCTGGCGATAGGTCAGCGTCGCGAAATTGGTGCCGCCGAAGCGATCCTGGAGCCGGTAGTCGGCGGTCAGGCTCGCGGTCCTGATGTGGTCGTTGTACCAGGGACCGTAGATGTCATGCTCGGACACGTTGCTGAAGGTTCCGGCGACGGTGAGCGTCAGCCCCGAGGATTGCGACATGAAGGGCACAGTGCTGGCGCGCACCTCGAAAGCTTCGGTCGTGGTGACGTCGCTGACGAGGCGGCGGGCATCGCCCGGTCGCACCGCGCTGTAAAGGACGGAGGCACCGAGGCGCACGCCATCGACGCCGACGGGCGCGTCGTAGGACAACCGCGCAAAGCCGAGCTCGCGAGGATCGTTGGCGATGGTCGACAGGTTGACCGCCAGCGTGTCGCCCGTTGTGAGGTAGGAGTTGAATGCGCCGGTTGCATAGGTCTGCCAGGGACCGACCGAGGACGAGCCCAGATTGTCCAGACCGAACGACGAGAAGACGTGCCAGGTCTTCAAGTAGACGATGAGGCGGAAGCGGCCGGTCGCGCCGCCAATCTCTTCCAGCGCGGTGTCAGTGATCCGGACGCCTGGCCTGCCGCTGACGAGGAAGAGTTGGCGTTCGAGCGTTGCCAGGCGCGACGGCTGCTCGGCCAGGACGGGCCCGAGCATCGGTCGTACGCCGAACTGCTCGGCGCCGTCGCCTTTCAGCTCGGCTTGCACGATCGCGCCTTCGATCACCTTGATCCGGACGCGGCCGTCGGCAATGTCCTGCGGCGGAACGATCGCCCGGCTCAGATGAAAGCCGTCGGCGCGGTAGAGATCGCTGATCGCGCCGGCGATCGCAACGAGATCC
Organism: Bradyrhizobium sp. A5; assembly: GCF_042076515.1. NCBI lineage: Bacteria > Pseudomonadati > Pseudomonadota > Alphaproteobacteria > Hyphomicrobiales > Nitrobacteraceae > Bradyrhizobium > Bradyrhizobium sp. A5. The sequence continues at coordinate 2,123,690 of NZ_CP148990.1, forward strand.
GCCTGCGAGACCTTCTTGCCGAGATAAGACTGATAAGCCGCGGCGATGCGGTCGCGCGAGACGGCATGGGCGCCGCTGATATCGATGCCGCGCAGCACGAATTGCGGCTTGGTGTCGCCGCCAGTGTTGGGCTGGCTGATCGCCGGCAGTCTGACCGGCGGACGGCTCAGCGTCTCCTGCTCGGATTGGTTCTCAAAGTATTTCTCGGGCTGGCGTGGATCGAAGCCTGGCTGGTTCGCCTGTTGCGCGAGGGCCTGCGGAACTCCCGCAAACGTAGGGGCGAGCAGCATCAGTGCGGCAACGAGGTACCTTCCAGCTACGCCCTGCGCGAGCCGCCCTCCGTAGTTCGACGGAGAGGTCCCAAAAGGCTGGTAAGCAATCGTTAGTCGCATGATTTTTCTTAGTTTTTTATGGTCAATGAAACGTTAATGCGGCCGTTCGAATTGCCACTTCCGGCTAATCGGATCTTGAGTGATTTCGGATACGCCTCATGTCCGGCTGTTAAGCGGACTGAGGATCGCCATGTTCGGCAAGATTGGACTGTTGCGCGCCTTCATGGCTGCGCTGGTGCTGGGAGCGGCTTCCGCCGCTTCTGCCGCGGACGATGGCGTCTGGTCGGTGAGCAAGGCCTCTGGCGAGGTCTGGGTTGCAACCGACGGCGCGCAGCCTGTGTCGCTGAACCAGGATGAGACGCTCAAGTCAGGCAATACCATTCGCACCGGGCGCAACGGACGCGTGCTGCTCGTCCGCGGCGAGGAAACGATATTGATCTCTCCCAACTCGGTGGTCGGCTTGCCGGCCGAGAAGAAAGAGGGGCTCTCAACCACCATCATTCAACAGGCGGGCTCGATCCTGCTCGAGGTCGAGAAGCGAAACGTCAAGCATTTCGAGGTCGAGACGCCTTATCTCGCCGCCGTGGTCAAAGGAACGCAATTCAGCGTCACCGTTGGGGCGGGCACTACCAAGGTTGGTGTGCTCCGTGGTCAGGTCGAAGTCTCCGACTTCAAGACCGGGCAGATCGCCCAGGTCATGCCGGGACAATCGGCAACCGCCTTCGAGCACGGGAAGCCCGGCCTCAGCCTGAGCGGTGCGGGGACTTTCAATCCGATCGAGCACGGCAAGCCGCGCGCCTCGACGATCGAGCGTGTCCCGGTGCCGAAATCGGGCCTGTCCGCGCCACGCAATGCGGCCAAGGGCGATGCGATCCACGCGCTCGGTCCGATCGACAAGGGGACCAAGGCGGCCGGTGCGTCGACGCAATCGCATCAGGCGGCGGGAGGGCAGGCGCCCAAGGGTGGCGTCGTGCGCATCTCGAGCTCGCTCGGCGAGGTCAAGTTGAACGTTCACAAGGTCACGAATGGGCTCGCCCACGGCGCCGTTGCACCGGGGCGTGTGCGCAACGCCAATGCCGCCACCGGGGCCCAGACGGTCTGGAGCGATACGAAAGCAAGCATGACGACCGCTGCGGCCAACAGCTCCAACGTAACCGCCGTCACGGTGAGCAGCAGTGCACCTGCGGCCGCCGCCACATCGACCTCGTCAACTGCAACGACGACTGTTGCGACGACCGCCGGTTCGACCAGCGATGTGTCGAGCGGAAGCTCTGGAAGCGGAAGCAGCGGGACTGGCGCGACCGGCAACGGAAGCAGCGGCACCGGCACTAGTGGCAACAACGGCAATAGCGGAAACGGGAATAGCGGCAGCAACGGAAATGGCAACAATGGCCACCACTACGGTTGGTATTGGGGCAGGGGTCATCGCTAGGACCGCGCCGTCCGCGTAGGGGAGCACGCGGCGGCACGTACCGTCGATGCAGGGGAGCAACGTGAAACGTTATCGGCCGCATATCCTTGTCGTGATCGCACTGGCGGTCGTGCTGTCCACGGGATGGCACGCTTCGCTTCGCAATGCGCTCACCGATCTGCGGTTCACCTGGCAATCACGTGCCGCCGGCGGCAATGTCGTCGTGGTGGCCATCGATGCGCCGTCAATCGACCAGATCGGGGTGTGGCCTTGGCCACGCCGGCTGCATGCCGAGCTGTTGCACCGACTCGAGGCGGCGGGGGTGAAGGACGTAGCCTTTGACGTCGATTTCAGTACGCCTTCGGATCCCGCCTCCGACGAGGCGTTCGTCAATGCGCTTCGGGAGGTCGGGGGCTCGACGATCCTGCCGTCCTTCAAGCAGCCGACGCCGAATGGTGGCGCGGCTCACATCAACCGCCCCCTCAAGCCGTTCAGCAACCAGTCGTGGCCGGCCGTCGTCAATGTCACGGTCGAATCCGACGGGCTTGTCCGCCGCTATCCGGTCGGCGAGAAGCTCGGCGACGCCTTGATGCCGTCGATGGCCGTCGTGCTGGCCGGGCAGGACGCGAATCGGCGGCCGCCCTTCCTGATCGATTTTGGCATTCGGGCGGCCACCATCCCGAGTATCTCCTATTTTGACGTGCTGCGCGGCGATACCGCGGCCCTGGACAAGTTGAGGGACAAGAAGATCATCATTGGTGCCACGGCGCTCGAGCTGGGCGACCGGTTCAGCGTTCCAAACGGCAAGATCATCTCGGGTCCCGTCCTCCAGGCACTGGCGGCGGAATCGATCCTCCAGAATCGAATGCTGCGTTGGACCTCTGACATCGGCATGATCGCCGGCCTGGGCCTGATCTGTCTTCTGATGATGTATTCGTGGCGCCGTTTTGCACCGGGCATCCGTGTCGCGATCCTGGTTGCTGCGGGCGCGAGTGTCGAACTGACCGCGACCTTTGTGCAGGCAAGGTGGCCGCTGATCATCGACACGTCGCTGTTTCACATCGCGGTCATCGCCTATCTGACGGCGATCGCGCTCGACGAGATCGACTTCCGCAGCCTGTTGGGGCGGATTGCCGAGAGCCGCTTTCATCGCATTGCGATGTCACTCGGCGATGGTCTGGTCTGCACCGACGAGGAACACCGTATCACGGTGTGGAATCCCGGCGCCAGCGCGATCTTCGGCTATATGCCGACAGAAATGATCGGGCGTCCGTTCGAGACTCTCTGTGCAGTGCCCGCAGCCGGTGGCGCAAAGCCGTTTGCCATGCGCGATGCGGCGCGCGAGGCGCTGTTGATTCCCGGTGGCGCCGTGGTCGTCGAGTTCGAAGGGCGTCGCAAGAACGGCGAGACGTTTCCGGTCGAGGCAAGCTTCTCGGGCTGGCAAGGAACTGAGGGCTTCCAGTACGGAGCGATCCTGCGCGATATCTCGGTTCGCAAGCGCGAGGCCGAACGCGTCAGGTATCTCGCCGAACATGATGCATTGACGGGTCTTGCCAACCGCAACATGCTGCATGCGGGTCTTGCCAATCTGATCGCCGCGGCGGAACGACGACCCTCCGACGTCGCGCTGCTCGTGCTCGGGCTCGACGGCTTCCAGCAGATCAACGACATGCTTGGACATTCGGCCGGCGACCTCGTGCTACGGGCCGTCGCCGAACGTCTTCGGACCGAAGTCGATGGTCAGGCGATCGTCGCCCGGCTCAGCGGCGATGAATTCGCCATCGCCTTTGATTGCGCCGAGACTGGCCAGCCGATTGCGGAGTTCGCGGAACGGATCGCGCAGGCGTTCGAAGCGCCGCTCGCAACGGGCACACGGCAGCACCGCGTCAGGATCAGCATCGGCGTCGCCGTTTATCCCGACGGGGGACACAGCGCCGACGATCTTCTGAGCAACGGCCATCTCGCGCTGAGCCGCGCCAAGACGACACGGCGCGGCGGCCATGTGATCTTCGAGAGTGCGATCAGGCAGGCGCTGGAGAACCGGCTGACGCTGGAGAGCGAACTGGCGCTCGCTGCGGATCGCGGCGAGTTCGAACTGTTCTACCAACCCCAGGTCCGTCTGGTAGACGGCGGCCTGGTCGGGGCGGAAGCGCTCATCCGTTGGCGGCATCCGGTGCGCGGCTACGTGTCGCCCGGAGAGTTCATGCCAGTGGTCAATACCTCGGCCCTGTCCGAGCGGATCGCGAACTGGGTGATGGAGACCGCCTGCCGTCAAGCGCGTGCGTGGGAAATGTCCGGCAACGGCGTGCGCGTCGCGATCAATCTGTCGCCGTCGCAGCTTCATTCCGGCGATCTCGCGCATACGGTAGCGGCACTGCTCGAAGTGACGGGGCTCACGCCGTCACTGCTCGAACTCGAGGTCACCGAAGACATCCTGCTGCACGACGAAAGTCGTGTGCTGGACATGTTCAAGCGGCTCCAGCAGCTAGGCGTCCGCGTCCTGTTCGATGATTTCGGCACCGGCTATGCCAGCCTGAGCTACCTGAAGAAGTTTCCGCTGGACGGGCTCAAGATCGACCGGTCGTTCGTGCTCGATCTGCTCGCCGATTCCGACGACGCCGCGATTGTCGGCTCGACCATCGGTCTCAGCAAACAACTCGGACTCACGGTCGTGGCCGAAGGCATCGAGAATCGTGCCACGGCGGACTTCCTGGTCAGCATGGGATGCGAGGAAGGGCAGGGTTATTTCTTCGGTCGTCCGATGCCGGCCGGGGCGTTCGAGAAGCAGTTTCTGGCGTCCGAACTCGACGCGGTCACCGCGGCCTGAACCGCTTGATTCTGAACGCTCAGCGCCTGCGCGCGACCGCCACACCCAACAGGAACGCGACGAACAGACTGGCCAGCGGCGCCTCGCGAGTGATCGCCGCGACTGTCGAGAGCGGTCGGCCGGGTTTTCGCGCCTCATCGATCACGTAGGTCAGGCGGTCGACAGCCGCGCGAACGCCTCCAGCAACCTCGCCGATCGTGTGGGATACGTCGGACGCGGCGTCGATGGCTCGTTCGGCCATGCCGGGCTGCGGAGTAGGCTGCGGAATTTCCGTGCTCAATTTCGTGAACTCCGCTTCTGGTGATATGAACAAGGCCGGCACCTTTGGCTATCCGCGCGTGCGCTCGTTTTGAACAGCGGGCCCGAAGACCTTTGGCTATCCGCGACAGGCGCCGTTTTGAACGGCGGGTGCCGGCCTTGCAGAGAGAATGCGGCGTGCGGGAATTTGTTCCAGCAGGAAGCATCCCCGTGAAACGACGGATGCGAATCTCTGCTAGGCTGGCACAGCCTTGCTGATCTCAGGAGAATGCCGTGACCGATCAGATCGTGACGGATCGAGCCCGCCGCATCGCCTTGCTCGGCGCGCCTATCGACATGGGGGCTTCGCAGCGCGGCACCTTGATGGGTCCCGCGGCGCTACGCACCGCCGGTCTTGCGACACTTCTGGAGAGCCTCGAGTTCGAAGTCGTCGACTACGGCGATCTTTCGGTCTCCGAGGTCCGCGACCTTTCCGACCGGCCGCCGGGGAAAGCCAATCACTATCGCGAAATCCAGCGTTGGACGCGCGTGCTGAGCCGCAGAGGCTATGAGATCGCCAAGACCGGCGCGCTGCCGATCTTCCTTGGCGGCGATCACTCGTTGTCGATGGGATCGGTGAATGCGATGGCTCGGCACTGGCGGGAGCGCGGGCGAGAGCTGTTCGTGCTCTGGCTCGATGCGCATGCCGATTACAACACGCCCGAAACGACGATCACGGCCAACATGCACGGCATGTCCGCGGCGTTCCTGTGCGGCGAGCCCGGCCTCGACGGATTGCTCGGCGATGATCCGCGTGCCTCGATCAATCCGGACAGGCTCGATCTGTTCGGCGCGCGTTCGATCGACAAGCTCGAAAAGGAGTTGATGCGCGCGCGCCAGATCAGGGTTATCGATATGCGCCAAATCGACGAGTTCGGCGTCGCGGTTCTGATCCGGCGCGTCATCGAACGAGTCAAGGCGTGTAACGGCGTGCTGCATGTCAGCTTCGACGTCGATTTTCTCGACCCTTGCGTGGCCCCTGGCGTAGGTACCACCGTGCCGGGCGGGGCGACCTATCGCGAAGCGCATCTGATCATGGAATTGCTGCACGATTCCTGCGCGGTGGGGTCGGTCGACATCGTCGAGCTCAATCCGTTCCTCGACGAGCGCGGTCGTACCGCGCGGACTGCAGTCGAGCTGATCGGCAGCTTGTTCGGGCAGCAGATTACCGATCGTCCGACGCCGAGCAACGCCATCGCTCCGGGCGAGTGACGACGCCATCCAACAAGCTGCGCGGTACAGATCGCTCGCGATTGGCAGGAGCGAACGTCCCCAGGATTTGTCGGCGACGCGCGGCTGGTTTGCAAAAAGTGAGCGAGCAAAGGCTGCCGAGTTCCACCCACTGGCTCGCAATTTGCTTGAGTGAGAGGCGGAACTCGCGGGACGCATTCGAATTGACCCGCGAGAGGAAAACATACGGGTTCCTTCGATGGCAACTGACCGCTTCCCAAACTCCATATCCTCGGCGCTTCGCCATCCCGGTGTAATTGCGCTGATTGTGGCCGGCTTCACGATTGCTGCGATGTTGATCGTCGATCACGGACCGTGGAGCCGTGCCAAGACGCAGCCCGCTCATGTTGCGATGTATGCAACCACGGGCGAGGCCGCGCACGCTGTTGGCGCCAATGTGCTTCCGACCGAGTCGAAATCGCCGGTCGAGCCGGAGCGGCCGGGCCCTAAAACGTCCCCGACCGTCAATCCCGTGACGCCGTAATACGCCTCAGCTCTTGCGACCGTAGTTGAGAAGCCCGCCGCTCGTCTTTGGCGGATGTGCCAGGAGCGCCTCCTCGTTCGGCTCGGTACCCCAGCCGGGACGGTCGGGGATGACCAGGTGCCCGTTCTGTATCTCCGGCTCGTGCGTGAAGAGCTCGCGGTCCCAGGCGAGGCGGTCGATGTCGATCTCCATGATCCGCAGGTTCGGCACGGCGGCGCAGAAATGCGCGTTCATCATCGAGCACAGATGGCCGTAGAAATTATGCGGCGCGACATTGACCTCGAACGCCTCTGCCGCGGCTGCGATCTTCATCGACTGCCAGACGCCATTCCAGGGCGTGTCGATGATCGCGACATCCATCGCCTGCTCGTCGAAATAGGGCAGGAATTCGCGCAGGCCCAACAGTGTTTCGCAGGACGAAATCGGATGCGGGCTCTGCCTGCGGATGTACCCGAGCGCCTCCGGACTGAAGCTGTCGATCTCGAGCCAGAACATGTCGAAGTCTGCGATGGTGCGCAGGATCTTCAGATAGCCCTCGGTCTTGGCGTTGAAGTTGCAATCGAGCAGGATGTCGACATCGGGGCCTGCGCCGTCACGGATGGCCTCGAGATGCATGCGCAGGTCGCGCAGGATCTTCCGGTCCACATTGATCTCGGGCGCGAAGGGCGAGCCGAAACCCGGCCGCCAGCCGGTCGGCTTGCCGTCGTCATAAGAGAAGATGTTGGTCTTGAGCGCGGTGAATTTTTTCTCGCGCACCTCGCGTCCCATCGCCTTGACGCCATCGAGGTTCTCGATCGGCGGCTGGTACCATGAGGGGTGATTGATCCGCCAGGTCGCGCAGTGCGACCAGTAGACCCGGACGCGGTCGCGGATCTTGCCACCAAGCAGCTCGTAGCAGGGCACGCCAAGAGACTTCGCCTTGGCATCAAGCAGCGCGTTCTCGATCGCGCCGAGCGCTTGCGCCACAACGCCGCCTGCGGCGGGACGCGTTGCCGAGAACAGCTCGGCGTAAATTCGCTCGTGCTGGAATACGTTCTGCCCGATCACGCGAGCCGACAGGCGCTGGATCGCGGCGCCGACGCCGGGCGAGCCAAAGCCTTCGTCGAACTCGCTCCAGCCGACGATGCCGTCCTCCGTCGTCAGCTTCACGAAGTGGTAGTTTCTCCACCCAGCGTCGCAGGCAAGGATTTCAAGACTTGTTGCTTTTGAGGATTCTGTCATATCGCTCCCTGTCGCCCGGCCGGGCGTTGTTTTTTGAGGCCAGGATCACAAGCCCGATCTCAGCCACAATTGTTAGGCTAACGACCGATCACCGTGAAGCCCGCCCAGGTGCGGCAGCAAGACGACTCCGTGGAATCCGATGTGGATGGTCACGATCATTCCCGGGATCGTCCCGAAATCGCGCCATTTTCTGACATTTTTGGCCACAATCGGGATCGATCTTCCGGCCATGAAATTTCTGGCCATGATTTCGTTTCTGGCGGTGCTCACAATGAGCGGGGCCGCCATTTCCGATCGGTTTCTGACGGCCGATCAACACGTCGCGCAAGGGGAGTAGCGCGGCGGGCGAAGGCGTTTTGTTGTTGCAGCGTGTCTTGGGGGACAGGTGCTTTCGATAGACCAGTTCTTGCGGTTCATCAGCGTACCGGCCGTGTTCGCGGCCTTTGTCATCGCCTCGCTGATCTCGGCGGCATTGTCGCCGGCCTAGTCGGTCGATCGGTGTCACGCCGCTTGCGAGCGCTGATGGTCCGGCGTTCGTTGACACGTCGGGCAAAACACCTGTAGAGTTATATCATCACAGAAATCGTCGATGCCCGCGCCGCCGTCCGTCGCGGGCTTTTTGTTGCGTGTGTCCAGCGTCAGGCCGGAATGGCGGTCGCGGCTGCACGCACGCCCGTTCGGCGATGCGCGATGCGGTTGCGAAGCGCACGGTATGATTGTATTGAGCGCCATGAGCCATTGCCCCATGAATGGCCTGCCGCCCACGAAGGTCGAGGCGCTGAAGCCGGAGCAGGTTGCTGCTCTCGACCGTGACGGCTATCTTCTGCTTCGAGGCGCCGTGCCTGCGGCGTGGCGCGATGCGCTGCGCGCCGCCTTCGATGCGGGCGTGGGGACCGGCGACCAATGGGCCGCGCCCCGCGGTCCGGGCTGGCGTCACGCCCTCGTCGATCTCGATCCTTTGGTGCAGCGAACTTGCCGCCTGCCACCGCTGCTCGCGGCGGCGGCGCAGATGCTGGGCGAGCCATTTCTTCTGTCGCAGGTCGAGGGTCGCGAGCCGCTGAAGGACGGCGGCCACCAGCGCTTGCATCGCGATGGCGCCGGTATGAAATCCGTCTCAGCCCTGGTTTTCCTCGACGCCTACGGGCCCGACAATGGCGCGACGCGTGTCGTTCCGCGCCATCTCGACCAAGGATATCTCAATCAGGAACATCCTGATCAAACCGAGCCGGACGAGACCTTGTCCCTGATCACGGCGGGGGAGGCCGGAGACATCCTGGTGTTCGACGCCGATCTGCCGCATGGCGCGACCTGCAACCGCTCCGGCGCGCGGCGGCGTTCGCTGCTGCTGAGCTTCATGCTGCCAAGCAATCGTGCCACCATGGAGGCCTCTCGCGCCATCCGCAACGTCCGCATGGACACCAGCGAGGTGTTCGTCCCTTAGAGCATGATCCGGAAAGCTGTGAAGCGGCTTTCCGAAAAGATCATGCTCAAGCAATTGTCGGAGCTCGCCGAGGAACGGCCTGCCGGTGACGACGTTTCCCGTCTGAGGAAGCGAGGGAATTGGCCGATGGACAATCTGACGAAGCGCGAGCAGCCCGACCGGAGCAAGATCAACATGCACGAGGCCTTCGAGGTCAAGTACTGGACCCATGCGCTCGGGGTGTCGAAGGAGGAGTTGCAGAGGGCCGTCGACAAGGTCGGCAACTCGGCCGCGACCGTCCGCAAGGAGCTGGGCGTCTGACGGCGTCTGCGGCGCCGGGACGTCCGACACTATTTGATGCTGACGAACATGCCCCAGGCCGCGGCCAGCGCCGCGCCGGTGAAGACGACCACCGGATTGTCGCAGAACGTGCCGCCGTAGCTGCACATGTTCGCGCCGAACTGGCCGAGCTCGTGATGGCTCGCGGAATAGAACAGTCCCGACAGCACCAGCAATGCGGCGGCGACGTAGTACATCGACGTCTCTCCATCTCGCCCATGCGACCTTCGCAGGGGACCTGTGCCAGCGTGGCGCGGAGAGATTTCAGTTCGCCGAATCCGGTTCGTCGCATTTGGATAAAGTTCGAGATGTCGGGCAAGACGCCGGCCTGACGAGCATCGGGCGCGTATCAGCGAAGTTCGCGCTCGAGCTTTGCGGGAAAATGCTGTCCACGTCCTGCCCGAAGCGGCGACGAAACACGCCTGAAACGTTCCTGAAACCCGATTGTCCTGAACGCCTCGTCCGCCGGCCTCGACCAACCAAGCGAAAAGGAGATCATCATGATCCAGATCGGTTCGAAGGAAGAAGTCGCGTTTCTGCTGGCGCTGTTCGGCACCCACACCCAGCCGGTCAGGCGCCCGAAGCCGAAATCGCAGCAGCGCTGAAGGCCGCTGCCATGCCGGGTTTGGCCGAATGCCAGAGCCTGCTGCGGCTCCTGATCGCCAGGGGCGATCCCAAGGCCATCCCGCTCGCCAAGGGCGCGATCGATCAATATTTGAACACCGCGCCGGTCAGCGCCCGCGGGCGCGGCCTGCGCGTGCTCCAGCGTGACGCGCTCGACCAGCACGGTTTTGCGGTCGGCGTGCAGCGCTCGTTCGCCGAGACGGTGGATGCGTATATCGAGGGCAAGCTGGCGGAGGAGTGAGGTCGATCCAGGCGTGCAGCCGAGGCGATCTCTTTTGAAGATCGTCCCGAATGCTTGCTTGTTGTTGTCTCCCGGCGACGCCGGCCGCGCACCGCATTGTCGCTCGAATAGAAGTTTGAATCGTCGGGCAAAACACCGGCATAATGGCAAGATCGAGTAAGTCGACCCGCACGGAGTTATCCGCTGCGGGTTTCTTTTGTGGCATCGGGAATTCGGCACTGGTGTCAATCTGCCGGTGCGTTCGCCAGCGATTGAGACATGGTCTGGCCAGTTTTGCTGGGTTGCGCTCTCTCTATTGACCGTGTTCTTGTTTTGTTCAATTATGGCCTTTCAACCAGTGCGCGAAAATGATTGGAACGAAAGGGGCCGCCGATGAGTAATTCCCTCCTTGCCCTTGTCCTGTTGGACAATCCGACGACTCCGAACATGCTGCAGGTCGTCAAAGCCCTTCGCGCGAGGCATCCTGAGCTGGTGGCGGAGGTAGAAGGAGGCCATGAAACGGCGGACGTTCGCCAGCCTTCTGCGAGTTCGCCGCTCATCCGCTGTGGTGGCGAGTTGGTTGCCGTGATGTCGATGCCAGCGCCCATTCCGCAGGATCCCGGCCTATGGTCTCGCGCGGCCACCACGTGGCCGGAAGGCGAGGCGGTGGCTGCGCGGCATCGCGGTCATCTGATCGTGACGGTTCTTGGACAGCACTTGGAGCCGTTGCCGGCCGCTCGTCTGACGACCGCCGTCATCGCAGCGTTGATTGCCACGATGCCGGAATGTAGTGCGGTCGTATGGGATACCAAAGTCGCGCGCCCCGCCAAGCTCTGGATGCAGATGTCGAGCCAGGCGTTTGCACCTTTTCCCGGCTATCCCTTCACCCTGTGGGTTGACATTCTGCCGTTCCGTTCGGAGGCCGGCATCGGAGCAGTGACGATGGGTCTGTCGGCATTTGCCAAGCGCGAGATTGAATTCGAGACCGGCAAACTTACGCTTCGGGCAATGATCGACAAGGTTGCAGGCCTGGCCGTCTATCTGGTCGAGCATGGGGCGGTCATCAAAGACGGCGACACCTTTGGCGGAGACGAGCAGGAGCGCATCACGGCGCGCTATAGAACGTCCGAGCGATTTGCGGGCTTGCCCGTACTGTTCTGCACGGCGGATTCGGCATCTTGATCGAATGTTGATGAAGCCGTTCATTGGATGGACGCAGTAGGGACCGAGGGAATGAGCGACGACAGGTCAAAGCCGATTGAGAAGCGACCCAGGAAGATCAAGCGCAAATTCTACGTCATGGACTTCAACTATCGTGGCGGGCCGCCAGCGATGGTCCTGGAAAATCGTCATGTGCTTGCCCCGGATACCGGAGTGCTCGACCCGTTTCCCGGACGCGGGTTTCCGAATTACCCCGAGCCGCCGCGGTTTGTGTTTGGCGGGACGAGAGATCGTGCTCCACGGGATCTGGAGATGTATCATCACTATTGGCTGGTCTCCGATCGGACAAAGGCGGTTTTTGAGAGCGTCGATCTAGCCGGATTTGCCTTTCTGGCTTGCGACATCAGGCTGGCGAAGGGACAGTACGACGGGCCGGGCTACTGGCTGTGCGATGTCGTGCGTGTCCTGGATGCGGTGGACGAATCGCAGTCACGCTTGCACGTTGGCATTCGTGATGATCCAAATTACCGGGATTTCGGCAAGAAATACTACAGCGTTGTGATCAAGGGCGGAGCCAGACTCGTCTTCAAGGACGAGGTGATAGCAGGCGCACACGTCTTCAGAATGGCTTACATGGAGGCTACCGTCATCTGCGATGACGTTCTCAAGAATGCCTGCAAGGAAGCCGGTCTTGCGGGCATCGGCTTCAGAGACGTATTGAAGCTTCCCATCTAGGTCGCGCCTGTCAGTTTGATTGCATCATAGCTGCGAATTAGCGCCTCACATCGAGGCGATCGTTCTCACACGAGCCGCTGCGCGCCGGACCGTCCCGAGCTGGGGCGACCAGCATTCCATGGACTTTTGGTCAGTGTTGAGACGCTGGCGGTGGCTTGATTGCTGTCCTTCCGAATCCGGCGTGAGATGGAACGCAACTCTGAATGCGCGTTCAACGGTCGGATAATCGCGTTCTAGATATTCAGAAAATCGCTTCGAAGATGCGGCACGGGGCAGGTTTGAGCTCCAGCGACTGGATCGCCAAGACGTGTGGCCGCAATTGCAGGACGTGACGCGCGCGTGCACCGGCACGCACCACTAAAGAACGTACTTCTCCGTATCTCGTTGTCGCGTCCAAGTGATCTGTTTGGTCAGGCGCTCCGATCAGAGTGCCATCGAGCTGGATACCATTTGCCCATCCGGCGGCCTGCAGCGCTCAGGCGACTACCCCGTCACGCCAAGATAGCCCCGAGGAAGCAGGCGTTGAGCCGACGTCTCAAGGGACTTCGAGGGGCCGCGCGACCGGACCGCCTGACATTCAAGAATTTTCAGGATGAAATGCCATGGCCATACTATGGGAACATCACATCATTCCCCGGTGCTTTGAGGGCCATCCTGCCCTTGAAGATATAGATATCAACGCGCCGGAGAACCTCATTTATCTGCCGCAAGACACGCAACTTGCCGCAAGAATGGGGGTCTCTCCACATTCTGGTGGGCATTTGGCCTCGTACTTTGCAGTAAAGAACGTGCTCGATCAGCTAGCGATGACGAGCGATCGGTCCCTTCGCAATGCCGAGTTGAGGAAGCTGCAAGATGCGATGAGGATCGGGCTCGCAAACGGCGATCTCTACACCAATAATCCAGGAACAGATGCTGACGCAGATTCAATTAACCCAAAGCTGATCACCAACCACAACGGGTATCTCGTAATGCATCCCGACAAAGTTCAGGAGCTGAGGGATCTTAGGCAGGAGGCCATCGATACCGGAAATCCAAACTTAGAGAAGTTCTCGGCTATCCGAGGTAATCGAGAAAGGGAGAGACTACTAGACGAGGCAATCGCAAATAATCCCGGTATCAAGATAACAGCGCGTAACAAGGACTTGGGCGGTACGCGCTGGCATTCCGAGTTCGCGGCAGTCGATGACAATTTCAATATACCTCCGTCTGCGCCGACCAACCCGGGCGAGGTTCCCTCGCTGCCGCCCTTCATTCCACCTTCTCTCCGTGGTCTGGACGAACCAGAAGGACTCACGCGGAGTGATCCGCGCCACACAGGTGTCCTGCCGGCTTTTCCTGAACTAAGCCAAAATGAGCAACGACTTGGTCAATTGCCTCCGACCACAGCGACACCCTCAGACCCCTTAGTTCTCAAATCCGATCCGATGACCGGTGTTTCGCTTCCATTCTACGAAAACCCGCTCGCGAACTGGTCGTCCGCGAACGGTTCGTCCTCGGCCCAAGATCTTTTGCCTTGGTTGGCCGTGGCGGCTGCCAACGCGCAGGGTCTGAAATCGGAGGCTGCGGGCGACGTCGTGACGGATGGCGGCGTCTTCTCAACAGGCGTGCCTGGCAGCGACTATCTCGCTTCCTCGGCGTACGGCTCGTCGTTGATCGGACCTGCGCCTCTTGACCAAGCCGGGGCTGGGGCCAGTACCTTTGCCGATCGCTTCGGAAACTGGACGGATTCGCCAACAGGCACTATGCCTAGTCAAAGCCTGGAAGTCGCGCCGGTCACTCCTGCTGCACAAGCTGCCGCGCCGGATGACGTTCGACGTCTCACACGGGTGAATGAATCGAACGCGGGCAGCGTGTTTACGACTGGAAGTGCGCCGGTCCCGTATCTGCCTTCCACGGAATTCAACGATCGGTTTGGCAATTGGCGCACGTCGACCGGCGATGGGGGAGCACAACAGGCGAGCAGACCGATCAGCGCGTTTGCAGATGAGCCAAGCTATTTCATCCCGCCGCCGATCTTCGGTTCTCATGATTCCAGCAGTGATACTGACGAATGGCTTTCGCGCTGGATACGTCCATTGCTTCGCCCGGACTGAAACCGGTTACGGAGTGTTGAGCACCTCGGTCGAGGCCGTTCGTTGACACGTCGGGCAAGACACTGGCAGAATGGCATCATCGAAAATCTGGTCAGCCCGCGCGGAGCAATCCGCCAGCGGGCTTTTTCATTTCGGTGCCGGATCGGAGCTGGCTTCGCGAAGACCTTTGGCTTTGCCCTCGTCGAACCACGACTCCGGATCGGGCGAGCAGCGGTGGTAGATCAGCCAGGCGTCGGAGACGTCCACCCGGCGCAGGCCGATCTCCGAGTCCGACACGACCTTGAACTTCGGATCGCCAGCGATCGGCGTGTGAGCAATCAACGCCGGGCTGCCGCAACCGCCAGGGCCGCAGAATGCGACCGAGAACTGGTAGTCGTCGTTGCGCCAGATCTTCAGGCCATAGGTCTTCGCGCAGTCGCGCTTCCAGGCGCCGGAGAAATCCGTCGCCACGGTCTCCGCGGCGACAGCCGGGCTGATCGTGATCAGGAGCGAGAGCAAGAGTCGAGGGAGTCGCATCGGTGAAGTCCTGCCGCGTGTCCCTCTGAAGAGACGCGTTGCGCACGGTCGAGGCCGTGATCGGACGCGACGCTAAGGCAATTCGTTCGTCGCTTGCGTGACCGCCGGCACACTGCGATGTCTCAGTGACGAACGATCCTGCGCGATGCGGGAGTTTGACACGTCGGGCAAAACACTGGCATAGTGGCATCGTCGAAGAGTTCGTTCAGCCCGCGCCGATTGGCCGCGGGCTTTTTCGTATCATTCGTTCGTTCGGCTGGTTGCTGGTCTGCCTGCTGGTGATGGACCTTTGGTCGGACGCGGCGCCGGACCGAGTTCGAAAAAATCGAAATAGAGGTTGACCCGTCGGGCAAAACACCGGCATAATGGTATCATCGAAAAGTTCGTAACACCCGCGCGGGTCGCAGCCGCCGCGGGTTTTTTCATGTCCATTCGGGAATCGGACGGCGGGCGCGCATTGCGGCCACGCCTCGTTGAAACGCGTTCATGGAGCGCCGATCGGCGCGCCGCCGTCCGAACCATTGCTGGCCGTGCACGCGCGAACGTGCCGGCCCGCGGCGCTGAGCCGGTTGCTCGCGCCGCTGCGGTCTCCGAAACGCCGAGCTCGGGCACTGGTACGAGCCGGATAAACTGATCGGCTATTGCGTCACGATCTATTTTGCCAAGCTGCTGGTTTGGGACAAGGTCCTCGGCTTCGGCACCACTGATGCGCTGGTGGGCTTCGCGGCGATCACCGCCAATCTCGTCGTCTCGTTCTACTTCGCCAAACGTGGCTTCGAGAATGTCGCGAGGATCATCAAGCGGTGAATATTCAAGACAACGAAATCCGGGCCATCGTCGCCGAGACGCTGGCTGAGCAGCAGAGGCACCAGCAGGAGAGCATCGATGCGATCGTATTGAAAGCGGTCGCTTCGGTGCTGGCCTCTTTTGGAATCGAAGATGACGACCGGAAGGAGCTGAGGGCCGATTTCCAGCACTTGCGGCGTTGGCGAAAGAGCGTGGAGCAGGCTCAGAGCTATACCTTCAAGGCCGTGATTACGGTGATCGCGACCGGCCTGATGGGAGCCGTTTGGCTCGGCGTCAAGGTCGTGCTGGGCAAGTGAAACCTGGCAGCGAAGGAGCGCGATTGCCCGTGCTCAGGACTATTCCTGCGGATGAGCTATTCAAATGTATAGAATTCGTATTGTCGATGCGGACGATGATGAGAGTGCGGAGGTCCTTGGCGAACTGCACCGGCTGACTTTCTTTGATGGGGCTTCGTTGCCGCAATTCGAGATCGGGGCGTGGTGGCTCGCCTATCACAATGACGAGGCGGTCGCCTTCGCCGGCGTTGTGCCGTCAACGCATGCGCGAAACAGCGCATATTTCTGCAGAGTCGGGGTCTTGCAGCGGCACTGGGGGCGGGGACTTCAACGCAGGCTGATGCGGGCGATCGAGGCGCGGGGGCGGCGTCGCGGATGGGAAAGCA
Organism: Bradyrhizobium sp. A5; assembly: GCF_042076515.1. Classification (NCBI taxonomy): domain Bacteria; kingdom Pseudomonadati; phylum Pseudomonadota; class Alphaproteobacteria; order Hyphomicrobiales; family Nitrobacteraceae; genus Bradyrhizobium; species Bradyrhizobium sp. A5. The sequence continues at coordinate 2,140,071 of NZ_CP148990.1, forward strand.
TCGTCTCTGACACGACGGACAATCCGGTATCCGCCAATAATTTCATCCAAGCCGGTTATCGGCTCTACGAACCCGAAATGCCCTGGGCCTGGTCACATACGCTCTATTGGCGGAAGTGGCTTCGCTGAGCAATTGGCGCATCGTTTCCCGTGATGCGGAACGCCACTATCGCGCCGTAGAGCGGTCGGCGGGAGACGCAGGCGGCTATTGTACGCCCGGGAGGGGCCCGGCAGCTTGGCGGCTGCCGGGCCCCTTTTGCGTATTGAAGCGATGTGGCTGAAGCACTTGCGAAGTCGGCGGCGCCGGGCTTTAAGTTTGCTCCTGCAGGAAATTCGGCGGCCATAAGCCGATGTAAGGGAGCGCTACCGATGCCCACGAAGCCTCAATTGCCGGAACGTTCGTCGCGGGCGACGGGCGCGCCTACCGCGCTGGATGGTCTGCTGGTCGTCGATTTCACGCGCGTCGTGGCGGGACCGGCCTGCACTCAGACGCTTGCCGATTTTGGTGCGCGCGTCATCAAGATCGAGAATCCGGACGGTGGCGACGACACGCGCGCCTATGAGCACGCCGAAATCGGCGGCGAAAGCGCGGCCTATCTCAGCCTCAACCGCAACAAGCGCGGCATTGCACTCGACCTGACTGTGCCGGAGGCCCGCGAGATCGCGTTGGATCTGATCCGCAAAGCCGACGTGGTCGTGGAGAATTTTTCCAGTGGGGTCATGAAGAAATTCGGTCTCGACTATGAGGCTGTCGCGCCGCTCAATCCCCGGCTGGTCTATTGCTCGATCTCGGCCTACGGGCGCTCCGGACCGTTTGCTTCGCGTCCCGGCTTTGATCCGATTACGCAGGCCGAAAGCGGCTTCATGTCGCTCAACGGGTTCGCCGACGGGCCCGCCGTTCGTACCGGCCCGCCCATCGTCGACATGGCCACGGGGATGTCTGCCTGCAATGCCATTCTGCTGGCGCTATTGGCGCGGGATCGGCTCGGCCGCGGTCAGCATGTCGAGGTCGCCCTGTTCGACATCGCCATGGGGATGACCGGCTTCTACGGCATGGCCTATCTGATCAACGGCGAGAACCCTGGCCGGTTTGGCAATTCGCCGAGCGGGTCTCCCTCCGTCGGCGTCTATGAGGCTTCCGACGGACCGCTTTACATAGCCTGCGCGAACGACCGGCTTTTTCGCCGGCTGGTGGTCGAGGTGCTGAACCGGCCCGATCTGATCAACGGTCCGCAGTTCGCCACGCGCAAAGCGCGCTCCGAGAATAAGGAGCTCCTGCGGGCAGCCATCGCGGAGGTCTTCGCCAGCGATACTCTCGAGAACTGGATGGCGAAGATGAAGCTGGCCAATATTCCGGTCGGCTATCTCCGGACGGTTGAGGAGGGGTTCAATGCGCCCGAGGCCCGCGAGCGCCATCGCCTGAGCCGAATTCCGCATCGTACAGCAGGGTGGGTCCCCAATATCGAGCCGCCGATCAGTATGAGCCTGACCGGCGCGATTGATCCCGTTGCCGCCCCCTTGTTAGGCGAGCATACCGAAGATGTCTTGCGTGATACGCTCGGCTACGACGAGCGTAAGATCACGGAGTTCGCCCAAAAGGGGGTCTTTGGATCGGCCAAGCCTTCGCCGGTTTGAGTCAGAGCGCTTGGCCGCCATAGGGCCGCAAATTGCCTCGCGCGGGCGGATCGTTCGATCCTTAATCAAGAGGTATGACGATGACCATTCGGCTCTACGGCTTCTGGCGATCGATCGCCACATTTCGCGTGCGGGTGGCACTAAGGCTCAAGGAGCTGCCGTTCGAGGAAATTCCAGTCGACATCCTGTCCGGAGAGCAGTTCAATCCGGACTACGATGCGGTCAACGCCGAGCGCGTTGTCCCCACGATGGTGCATGGTGAACACCGGCTGTTCCAGTCGCTGGCCATCATCGAGTATCTCGATGACCTCATGCCGGGGCCGAGGATGATGCCGTCGGATCCTGCCGACCGCGCCTATGCACGCTCCCTGGCCCTGGTCACAATCGCTGATGCACATCCGTTGGTGACACCGCGTGTTCGCAATCATCTGGTCAAGATGTTCGGCGCGGACGCCAATGCGACCGAGAATTGGGCGAGGCATTGGATCATCGAAGGGCTGGCCACCTATGAGAGGCTGCTGGAGCGGCGGCCACCGGCGCCGTTTGCTCTTGGTCAACGGGCGGGTGTCGCGGACATCTGTATTGCCGGCCAGATCGTCGGCGCCCACTTTCTGAAGCTGGATTTGACACCGTTTCCCACGGTCGCAGGGCTTGCGGATCGCTGCTTTGCAATGCCGGCGTTCGCGACGTCGCATCCTTTCGAGCAACCGGGGTACAGGGCGATCGCGGCCCGCTAGCACTGCCTCAGCTTGATTTGACGAGGCTCCCGCCGCATAACTGTGTAGAAGCGAGGGACACGGATGGTGCCTGGTCAGGAGCCGAGCATGGGGCAACACACCGGGTCGGAAGCCGGTGGACGGGCCTATGCGGCAATGATCGCCAAGGCTGGGGCGCTCGCACCGCGGCTGCGAGAGCGAGCGGTGCGGACGGAGGAGCTGCGGCATCTTCCGCCGGAAACCGAGAAGGATCTCCACGACGCTGGCCTGTTCCGGATGCTCCAGCCGGCACGCGTTGGCGGCGCCGAGCTCGACTATATCGCCCTTGTCGACTGCGCTGAGCTGCTCGGGCGGGCGGACGCCTCCGTGGCCTGGAATCTCGCCAATCTGGCGAGCCATCATTGGATGCTCGGCATGTTCGAGCAGAGGGCGCAGGATCTGGTCTGGGGCCGCGATCCGGACGCGCTGATTGCGTCTTCGTTCATTTTTCCTGCCGGACGCGCGACCAGGATGGAGGGCGGATACCGGCTGCATGGCAGCTGGCCGTTCTCCTCGGGCGTTGCGTCCTGCGAATGGAACATGCTCGCAAGTGTCGTCTATTCCGACGACGAGGCGGACGGCATCGAGTATCGAATCTTCCTGCTGCCGAAAGGCGACTACAAGGTGCTCGATACCTGGAATGTTACGGGACTGCGCGGCACCGGTTCCTGCGACGTCGAGGTCAGGGACGCCTTTGTACCGGACCATATGACAGTCGCTGTCGGCGAGCTTGCCGGCGGTCCGACGCCTGGCAGCAGGGTCAATCCCAATCCGTCGTATACTCTGCCCGTGTTTTCGCTGTTTCCCTACGTCTTGTCGGGCGTTGCACTCGGGAACGCGCAAGCATGCCTCGACGATTACGCGGAGGTCGCGCGTCATCGCATTTCGACCTACAACCGCGCCAAACTGAGCGACTTTCAAAGTACTCAGATCAAGATCGCCGAAGCTTCGGCCAAGATCGACGCTGCGCGCCTGATCATGCGTTCGGCCTGCATCAACGCCATGGAAGATGCAAGGCGAGGTCGTATTCCTGACATGGCGACCAAGACCAGATATCGGCGCGATGGAGCTTTCTCCGTGAATCTGTGCACGGATGCGGTCTCGATGCTGTTTGCCGCGAGCGGGGCGCGCGGCCTGTTCACGTCGGGCGTGTTGCAGCGGCAGTTCCGCGATGCGCACGCGATCAACTCGCATCTTGCGTTCAACTTCGATGCGGCCGGAACCAATTACGGACGGGTGGCTCTGGGCCTGCCGTCCGAGAATCTCACGCTGTGAGGCCGGCCGATGAATGATCTGCCGAAGCAGCCGGCCGTTCCCGACCCAGCCAATGAACTCGCGAGTGACAGTTCACCGATCGATCCCCGGGATTTTCGCAACGCGCTTGGAACTTACGGAACGGGCGTAACGATTATCACTGCCACGGCCGCCGATGGAAAGCCCTATGGCATCACCTGCAATTCGTTTGCGTCGGTCTCCTTGAATCCGCCTCTGGTGCTCTGGAGCCTCGGAATCTATTCCTCGAGCCTGGCTGTGTTTCAGAACGCCAGTCACTTCACCGTCCATGTGCTCGGCAACTCGCAGCAGGCGCTCGCGAACAAGTTTGCCAAGTCGACCGAGGACAAGTTCGCCGGGGTGAATTGGACGCCAGGGCTCGGAAACGCTCCGGTGCTCGCCGAGAGCGTCGCCAATTTTCAATGCCGGTCCGTCAATCGCTATTATGGCGGCGATCACGTGATCTTTCTCGGCGCGGTCGAGGCCTATGCCTACAACTCCGGGGAGCCGCTGCTGTTTGCGCGCGGAACGTACGGCCGGTTCCTGTCCGACGACCAACGCGGGAAGTCACCGTAGCGCGCTTCAGTATACCCCAGATGGCTCAACGCTCCGCTGCTGAAAGCTTGTAGATCTCCAACGCGTCCGCATCGGCTCCCCGCGCAGCCTTGGCCAGCCTGAAGATCTGCCCGGCCAACGATGCCATCGGCACGGGCGTCGACGTCGCCTGTGCAACGTCGGCGACAGTATCGAGGTCTTTGAGCATGGTGGCGACGTGACCGAGTGGCGGTGAGTGAATGCCTTGAGCCATGCGGGGCACAAACAGCTGAAGTGGAATGGAATCGGCGAAGCCGCCCGAGAGCGCTTCGGGCAATCGGTTGGCGTCAATTCCCGCGTTCACGGCAAGGCGTGTTGCTTCCGCCAGGACAGCCATCGCGCATCCGACGATCACCTGGTTGCAAAGCTTTGTGGTCTGGCCCGCGCCTGTCGGACCCATGTGGGTGAACCTGCGTGCCATGGCTAGCACATACGGCCGCACCCTCTGGATGTCGCTGGCATCTCCGCCTGCCATGATTGCAAGCGTGCCTTCTTCGGCGCCCTTGGTGCCGCCGGATACCGGTGCATCGATCAGGCCGGCGCCATTCGCAGCCTTCAGCCGCACAGCAAGATCGCGCGCGGCTGAAGGGTGGATCGATGAGAAGTCGACTACGAGCTTGCCAGCGCCAGGAGCCGCTGCAAGGCCATCGGCCCCGAAAATCACTTCCTCAACGGCGGCCGCGTCCGTCACGCACATGAACACAGTGTCCGAGTTGGCCAGCACGTCGCGTGGCGTGATGGCGCGCCTGGCGCCCTCCGCGACGAGCGGAGCCAGCTTGCCTTCCGAGCGATTCCATACGCTGACTTGATAGCCGGCCTTGAGCAGGCGCCGGGTCATGGGTGCGCCCATCAGCCCAAGGCCGACATAGCCGAGCCTCTCGACGCCTGGCGCGTTTGCCTTACTCGCATCAGCCATAGGTTGCCTCCTTCTGTCGCAGCGCGACGCCGCTTTACCATACATTGCAGACCGGACGGCGAAACCGCTCGGTTCGCATGGCTTGCCTGATTGTTTGAACCATGAAACAGTTTGAGCCGGCCGGGTTGGGTGGCGCCGGGTTGGCGCCGGAGCAGCGGAGTGGGCACGATGCGAACCGTTTCGAAGTGGATCCTGGCTTTGGGGGCGGCAGCGGCCGTGAGCGCGGGCGCAGGTCCGTCATGGGCGCAGCAGACGATCCGCGTCGGCTGGACCATCCCGGCTGAGGAGTCCAAGTACTGGATGATGCGTCGCCCGGCCGAATTTCCCAATATCGGCAAGGCCTACAACATCGAATGGACCCAGTTTCAGGGCACGGCGCCGATGACGCAGGCTTTGGCAGCCGGTGCGCTCGATTGCGCGACGCAGGCGCCGCTCTCGCTCGCCAACGGCGTGGTTGGCGGCAATCTCAAGGCCTACATCGTGGCGCAGCACGTCTTCGAGAAGCCCGGCGGTTTTTCGGTCTACTGGGCTGTGATGGATGACTCGCCGATCAAGACGATTGCCGATCTCAAGGGAAAGACGGTCGGCATTTCCGTGATCGGCGGCGGCACGCAAGGTCCATTCAACCTGCTTCTCAAGCAGAATGGCGTCGATCCGGCCAAGGATATCAAGCTGGTCGAGGTCGGCTTTGCCGTCTCTGAAGATGCGCTGCGCCAGGGCCGGGTCGATGCGGTCAACATGAACCAGCCGTTTGCCGCGCGCGCGGAGGCGAAAGGCGGCACAAGGAAGCTGTTCTCGCTGTCGCAGGCCATGCCGAACATCGTACACATCCTGGAAGCCTGCCGTGCTGATTTCGTCGACAAGAATCCGGATCTGGTGAAGGCTTATGTCCACGACATCACGTCAGGCATGAAGAAGGCGCTGGCAAACCGTGAAGAGACCTTGAAGGTCGTCAATGAAGTTCTGAAGGCGCCCATTCCGGTTCTTGAGACTTACCTGCTCAAGGACAACGATTTCGGTCGCGATCCAGGCGCCGCTCCGAACTTTCCCGCGATCCAGAAGATGCTGGATATCTACGCCGAGACGGGAATGCTGCCGAAGCTGGACGCCGCGCAGTTCAAGCATCCGACGATCGTCGCGCCGCTGGAGTAGGCAGCCGGACACAATTATCCGAGCAGGGAGATCGCAGCGTCCCGTGTAATCCGGGACGTTGCATGCAGAAGATGCACGTATGAAGAAGTTGCGATCACGGATAACGACAGACGGCCTCGACCGGGCTCCGCACCGCGCTTTCATGCGCGCAATGGGTCTTGACGACGCAGCGATTGCCAAGCCGATGGTCGGCGTCGTCAGCATGAAGGGCGAGCAGACGCCCTGCAATATGACCCACGACTTCCAGGTGGCCGCGGCCAAGACGGGAATCGAGGAAGCCGGCGGCACACCGCGCGAGTTCTCGACCGTGTCGGTTTCCGACGGCATCAGCATGAATCACGAGGGGATGAAGTTTTCCCTGCTTTCGCGCGAACTGATCGCCGACTCGATCGAGGCTGTCGTCCATGGTCTCGCCTATGATGCGCTGATCGGATACGGGGGATGCGACAAGACGCTGCCCGGTGTGATGATGGGCATGGTTCGTTGCAACGTGCCGTCCATTTTCATCTACGGTGGCAGCTCGCTGCCGGGGCGCGTGGACGGTCGGACCCTGACGGTGCTCGATTCCTACGAGGCCGTCGGCAGCTTCATGACTGGTGAGATCGATAGCGCTACGCTCGAGCGGATCGAACGCGCCTGTCTGCCGACCATCGGCGCATGCGCCGGGCAATTCACCGCGAATACGATGGGAATGGTGTCTGAAGCGATGGGCCTCACCATTCCCAATGTTTCGATGGTGCCCGGTGTCTACGCCGAGCGCGCCCAGATTTCGCGCCGCGCCGGGAGGCTGGTGATGGAAATGCTGGAGCGCGGCGGGCCTCTGCCTCGCGACATCGTGACGCGGAAATCCCTGGAGAACGGCGCTGCGATCGTTGCAGCGACGGGCGGTTCGACCAACGCTGCGCTGCATCTGCCTGCGATCGCGAACGAGGCCGGTATTGCGTTCACGATCGATGATGTCGGCGAGGTTTTCGCCAGAACGCCGCTGATTGGAAATCTACGACCTGGGGGCAAGTACACGGCGAAGGACGTCTACGACATCGGCGGCGCTGCGGTGGTGATCCGCGAACTGATCCAGGGCGGTCATATCGACGGTAATTGCATCACCATTACAGGCCGCACGCTTGCCGAAGAATATGGGACGGCCAACGCGCCCGATGGCGAGGTCGTTTACACCTCCCGTACGCCCATCATGCCTGATGGCGGCGTAGCGGTTCTGAAGGGCAACCTCTGTCCAGACGGTGCCGTGATCAAGGTCGCTGGCTTGAAGAGCCAGTTTTTCGAGGGCGTTGCGCGCGTCTTCGAGGACGAGGAAGCGTGTGTCAAAGCGGTTCGTGACCGCAACTATAAGGCGGGTGAGGTTCTCATCATCCGCAACGAAGGTCCCGTCGGAGGCCCAGGCATGCGCGAGATGCTCGGCGTCACCGCGCTGATCTACGGGCAGGGCATGGGCGAAAAAGTGGCGCTGATCACTGATGGCCGGTTCTCCGGCGCGACCCGCGGCATGTGTATCGGCTACGTGTCTCCCGAAGCATTTGTTGGCGGTCCGTTGGCGCTTGTCCGCGACGGCGACACAGTCCGGATCGATGCCGCAAACCGGCGGATGGACATGCTGGTCGACGAGCAGGAATTCTCGGCGCGGCGACGCGATTGGAAGCCGCGGCCGCCACGGCACCGCGCGGGTGCGCTCGCGAAATATGCGCGGCTTGTTGGTCAGGCGCCCGGCGGAGCCGTCACACACGAAGGTCCGGCAGAATGGCCATGGTTCGAATGATGCGCCGCACCCCTGCGAAAACAACCGCTCGTCTGGCAGGTTTCTTGCTAAGCTCAAGCCGCTGAAGGAGGACATTCGGCAGGGGTAACAACACGGTCGTTGCGCGCAAGTGAAGTGAGAAGCGGGATGAAGGTAATGCCTTCGAGATCGAGCGAATGGGTGAAACCGGTGACGTCACAAATGCCGGCTTCCAAGATCATCGAGATCGACCGCGTCTCGCAGGTTTTTCAGACCTCGGCGCGCAAGGATCATCTGGCGCTATCGGACATCTCGTTGGCGATCGAAGAGGGAGCTTTCGTCTCCATCCTCGGGCCGTCAGGCTGCGGCAAGTCGACACTGCTTTACATCGTCGGCGGCTTCGTTAGCCCGACAAGCGGCGCGGCGAAGATGAAGGGGCAAACGATCACGGGACCGGGGCCGGATCGCGGGCCGGTGTTTCAGGAGTTCGCACTGTTTCCGTGGAAGACCGTGTTGGGGAACGTCATGTATGGTCCGCGCCAGCAAGGTGTGCGTGCCACTGAGGCGGAAGCGCAGAGCCGTGCTCTGCTTGAAATGGTTGGTCTCAAAGGTTACGAGAATTTCTATCCCAAAGAGCTGTCAGGCGGAATGAAGCAGCGCGTGGCGCTCGCCCGGACGCTCGCTTACCATCCCGAAGTCCTGTTGATGGACGAGCCGTTCGGCGCGCTCGACGCACACACACGGACACGCCTGCAGAACGATCTTTTGAACATCTGGGAACGCGACCGCAAGACGGTGTTGTTTGTCACCCACTCCGTCGATGAAGCAGTGTTCCTGTCCGACAAGGTCGTGATGATGTCAAAATCTCCCGGCCGCATTCGGCAGGTCATCGACATCGACCTGCCGCGGCCGCGCCGCCGCAACGAGCTGTTGCTGGATTCGCACTACCAGAAATATATCGTCGACATCGAACGCATGTTCGACGAGGTCGACGTGAGCGGATCGGCGTTATGACATCGCCGGCTGCTTTGGCCAGACGGGCCGCGCCGGTGCTTGCCTGCATCGGTCTGCTGGCGACGTGGCAGGTCGCATCGCTCGCGCTGAAGAACGACAGCTTTCCGACCGCGCTCGAGGCGCTTCGGGCGATTCCCGACATCCTTGGCGACAAGGAGGCCTTGATCAACATCCTGGCCTCGCTCCGTCGCATGGCAATGGGATTCGGTGTGGCGGTGCTCGTCTCGATTCCGCTCGGCTTGTTGATGGGCCGTAGCCGGGCGGTGGCAGCTTTCTTCAATCCGCTTCTGATGGTGATCTACCCGGTTCCGAAGGCAGCCCTGATGCCGATCATCATGCTTTGGCTGGGGGTCGGTGATATCACGAAGACGCTGGTGATCTTTCTCGGCGTCAGTCTTCCGGTGATCTATCACAGTTTTGAAGGTGCCAGGGCGGTCGAAGAGAAGATGATGTGGTCGGGCGCTGCGATGGGGCTATCAGCGGTGCAACGTCTGGTCCGGATCGTGTTGCCCGCTGCACTGCCGGAGATACTGACCGGATGCCGCACGGGGCTCGTGCTGGCGCTGATCACCATGATCACCAGCGAGATGATCGCCCGTCAGTCCGGCGCGGGCAACATCCTGTTCAACGCGCTCGACATGGGGCAATACGACACCGTCTTCGCCATGATCATCATCGTGGGAGCGATGGGGATTTGCCTCGATGCGATCTTCGAGCAAGTCCGCGCAAGGCTTGTGCGCTGGTCTGAGCCTCAGTTCGACATGCCGCTGAGCTTCTCATGACGTCACGCGTTTTCCCATCAAGTGTCTTTCTCGGAATCGTGCCAATCGTTCTGATGATCGCGGTGTGGCAAGGCCTTGTGTCATTTGGCTTTGCGCCTGCGGTCTTGCTGCCGCCGCCGGGATTCGTCTTCAGCCGGCTGCTCCAGCAGCTCGTGACCTGGACGTTTCAGCAGGAGATCGCGGCGACCCTGATCCGGCTGTTTGCCGGGTTCGCGATCGCTGTCGTGCTCGGTGTCAGCATCGGCATTGCGGCTGCCGTGAGTCCCGCGATCAATGCTGTGGTCCGCCCGATCGTGCGTGTCTTGGCGCCGCTGCCGAAGGTCGCGCTCTATCCGGCGCTGCTGCTGCTGCTGGGCTTTGGCCATGGATCAAAGATCACCCTGGTGGCGGCGGACGCTCTCTTTCCGATCTTGCTGTCCACCTACTACGGCGCGTCCACTGTCGAGCAAAAGCTGATCTGGTCGGCTATGGCGGCAGGAACGCCGCGCTATGAGATTCTGTTCAAGGTGGTGCTGCCGGCGGCGATGCCGTCGATTCTGACCGGCTGCAGGATCGGCCTTGTCATTTCCTGCATCGTGGTGTTTCTGGCCGAGATGATCACATCGACGGACGGGCTTGGCCATGTGCTCGTGACAGCGGCCCGGACCTTTCAGGCCGTCGACATGTTCGTGCCGTTGATTACGATCTCGCTCTTGGGGTTGATCCTGAACGGCTTGTTGGGCGTCCTACGATCGTACCTGTTGCGGGGCTTCCCCGAGGCGTAATTTGACTGACAAGAAACCAGAAGACCGGGAGTGAAGCATGCTGGCGGATCGCATCGAGGCCAAATGGATCGACGCATTTTGCGAGATCTTTGAGCGTTGTGCCGTCAAGGCTGGCGATACTGCCGCGATCCTCTCGGAGACCCAATCGCGCGCGCTGAATGTGCATCTGGCAGAGCTTGCTCTGCTGCGGATGGGGGCGCGGCCGTTTCACGTGGTGATGCCGACACCGCGTAACAGGAATATCGTTCCGGTTCGCTCGACGGGAGCGAGCGAGGCGATCCAGAGGCTCGGCCCGGTGATCACCGCGCTTCAGCAGGCCGGCTTCGTGGTGGATTGCACCATCGAAGGGCTGATGCATGCGGCGGAGACGCCTGAGATTCTCAAGGCTGGCGCGCGGATCCTGGTAATTTCTAACGAGCATCCCGAGGCGCTGGAGCGGATGGTTCCGGATTCAGCGCTTGAGAAGCGTGTGCGGGCAGCGGCGAAGATGTTGCGCGGAACCAAACGCATGCGCGTCAGCTCGAAAGCCGGAACCGCGCTCGATATCGATATGGTCGGTGCTTCAACAGTCGGAGTGTGGGGCTGGACCGACAAACCCGGCACGCTGGCGCACTGGCCCGGCGGTATCGTCGTCAGCTTCCCCAAGAGCGGAACGATCAACGGCACGCTGGTGATGGCGCCCGGCGACATCAACCTGACCTTCAAGCGCTATCTGACCTCGCCGGTGAAGATGACGTTGAAGGACGATTATGTCGTCGAGTTGGAAGGCGACGGGACGGATGCCGCGATGATGCGCGCCTATCTCGCCGCCTGGGGCGATCGTGAGGCCTATGCGGTGTCACATATTGGGTTCGGCATGAACCCCGGAGCTCGCTACGAGGCGCTGTCGATGTACGATCAGCGCGACACCAACGGCACCGAAATTCGCGCCGTTTCCGGCAACTTCTTGTTCTCGACCGGCGCGAATGAATTCGCCGGCCGCTATACGGCCGGCCATTTCGACTTGCCGATGATGGGAACGACTATCGAGCTCGATGGTGTGGCGGTCGTTCGCGAAGGCGTGCTTCAGGATGTCTTCGGCTAGCTCCGATCGAGCACGGGCGGGCGAGCCAGGTCGAAGTGGCGGAGCAGGTCGACCATGGCCTGGAGCCGCTTTGCCCGATATGCGTCGACGTCGAGGCCGGAATAGTCAAGAAAGCCTGCGCCCGTTCGCAGACCGATCCGCCCCTCCTGCATGTTTCGCGAAATGACGTCCGGCGCGCGATAGCGGTCGCTGCCGAGCGCGCCTTCGAGATAGCGGCTGGCGTAATACAGGATGTCGCCGCCGCCCCAGTCGATGAATTCGAGCAGTCCAAGCACGGCGTAGCGGAAGCCGAAGCCGTAGCGGATCGCCTTGTCGATCTCCTCGGCGCTGGCGACGCCTTCCTCGACCATGCGCGCGGCTTCGTTCATCGCCAGCGCCTGGATGCGCGGGACGATGAAGCCTGGCGTCGCGGCGCAGACCACCGGCACCTTGCCGATGCCTTCGAGCAGTGCCTTGACTTCGTCGATGATGGCAGGGTCGGTCGCTTTGCCGGGCGAAACTTCCACCAGCGGGATCAGATAGGCCGGGTTGAGCCAGTGCACGTTGAGAAAGCGGCGAGGATTTTCGATCGCGCCGGATAGATCGTCGACGAGGATGGTCGACGTCGTCGATGCGATGATCGTGCCCGGTCCGACCTGCTTTGAAGCTGCCCCCAACACCTCCCGTTTGAGCTCGACGACCTCTGGAACGCCCTCGAAGACCATTCCGGTCTCGGACAGCACTGCATTGCTTTGTGCGGCGGGCACGACCGAAACACGCGCTATGAGCGGGTCGACATCGGCCTCGGCCAGTAGCCCAAGCTTCGATAGGCTGGCAAATGTCTTCCTGACTTCGCCGAGCGCGTCCGCCTCCAGCTTGGAGAAGTCTTCGGCGGAGCGGGCCTTGACGTCGATCATGGTGACCCGGTGGCCTGCGTATGCGAACGCTACCGCGATGCCGCGCCCCATGCGGCCGGCTCCGAGACAGGCAATGTTGGCGCGAGTGGTCATCGGCTAAAACCCCGTGCGAAGAAGCGCCTGCAATTCGGTCCTGGCGAGATTGCCTAGCCCCATCGTCTCAAGCGTCCGCCCCCCTCGCGCAAAATCCTCTCCGCAGACCGCGCCGCCGATGGCCAGAAAGGCTTTCGCCAGCGGCGTGGCCACCCCTGCCAGGCCAGCGATGGAGACCAGCAGCGAAAGCCCCAGCCGCAGATCCTCGCGCATATAGCGGTGCTCGGTCAGCACGATGCGTTCACGCCAGTCGCCGGAATCGGTCAGCCGATCATGCGAGCCGCGGCCATACATCCAGATCTCGCCTTCCCCAGCATAGTGGTGAGCGAGCGGAAAATGCGGCGCGCCGTATCCAAGCGCCTCGCGCACCGTGATCCGCTCGGCGTCAAGCGCGTCGGTAACCTGCCGGATCGCGGCTTGCGTTCCTTCCTTGTGAATGTCCCACCGCTCGAAATGTTCGATTGGCCCTGCGTTCATCACGATCAGCGGCGGATGGATGATGGGGCCCGCGTTCATCAGTGCCCCGGACAGCGCGTCTCCACACGGCTCGATCGCATCCGGAAACGCGCGTTCGATCACCTCTAGCGCGTGCGGCGCCCGGTCGAGGGGAAACACGCCGACCGGCAATCGTTTGGCACGGATCGTGATCGCGACCTCGAATGGCCCGTGCTTGCGGGTCAGCCAGGGCAATGTGCCAGTCTCCGCAAAGCTCGCTTTGGCGGGATTGCCGGCATCCCGCGCAGCCTGTGCGAAGATCATCGAGCCGAATGTGGCAGGTGGGAGAAACACGACCTGTGCGTCCCGCAGGTGCGGCGCAAGGAGCCGCGCAATGTCGTTCTGTGCGAAAGCGGGGGCGGGGCACAGGATCAGCTCGGTGCCGCCGATAGCCTCGGCGATATCTGTCGTCACCAGCGCCAGTTTTACGTCGTGACGGCCGTTATGGTCCTTCACCAGGATGCGCGAGCCGGCGGCGCGATGCGCTGCGACCGCCTCTGCATCACGGCGCCAGAGCCGGACCTCATGGCCCGATAGCGCGAAGTCGCCCGCGGCCGCGAAAGAACCGTTTCCCCCACCCAGAACCGCGATCTTCAAGATGCTTCTCCTTGCGCGCGCGCCTGCGCATCAAGCTGCTTCAGCAGGAAATGCTGGACCTTTCCCAGCGCGGTGCGCGGCAGGTCGGTCACGAAGACGATGTCGCGCGGAATCTTGTAACGGGCGAGCTGGATCTGAAGATGTGCTCTCAGCTCGTCCGCCTCGAGCTTGCATCCGGATCGCCGGATCACATAGGCGATCGGCACCTCGTCCCAGCGCGGGTCCGGCCTGCCGATCACGGCGCACTCGCTGACATCGGGATGCTTGAGCAGCACTCGTTCGACCTCGGCAGGATAGACGTTTTCGCCGCCGGAAATGATCATATTCTTCTTGCGATCGCGGACCCAGAAATAGCCGTCCGCATCGCACAAGCCGATATCGCCGGTACGATACCAGCCGTCGTGCAGCGCATCGCGCGTTGCATCCGCATTGCCCCAATATTCAAAGAACACGTTAGGGCCGCGCAACGCGATCTCGCCCGGCGTGCCCGCTGGCACTTCAGTACCGGCCTGATCGACCACCTTCGCCTCGCAGCACAGGCCGGCAAGTCCGGTTGATCCCGCGCGCGAAAGATCGCCGCCAAGCCGGGTGTAAACGGCAATGGGGCAAGTTTCCGTCGAGCCGTAGACCTGAAGCACCGGCACTCCGCGCGAGGCGATACGATCGATCAGGTGCAGCGGCACGATGGTCGAGCCGGTGGCGACGGCCCTTAGCGACGAGAGATCGGCGGTGGCCCAGGCGGGATGCTCGCTCACGGCCTGGATGATCGCCGGCACCATCACGGTCAGTGTTGGCCGCTCGCGCTCGATGGCTGCGAGCGCGGTGTCCGGTGTGAACCGAGCGTGGATCGTGACGGTCGCGCCCAGCTGAAGCGCCGGGGTGGTCTGGATGTTGAGGCCGCCGACGTGAAAGAACGGCAATACCGTCAGCACATGATCGTCAGACGTCATGTTGTGCATATGCTGGCTCATGACGCCGTTCCAGAACAACGCCTCCTGGCGCAGCACCGCGCCTTTCGGCCGCCCGGTGGTTCCGGACGTGTACACGATCAGCAGCGGGCAGGAGAGATCGGTATGCGGGTTGCGGCCGTTGCCTTCGCTGCGAGCCAGCAAAGCCGCGAATGTCGCGCCATGAGGTGGCGTGAAATCGAACCCGATGGCGGCTGTTCCCGATGCAAGCCCGGGAAGAACGCCCTCGAATGCTTGCTCGAGCACCAGCACCTTGGCGCCCGCATCGGTGAGAATGAAGAGCTGCTCGGCGACGGCGAGCCGCCAGTTCAGCGGCACCAGCATCGCGCCGAGTCGCGCGCATGCGTAGAGTAGAACCAGATAGTCCGGCCGGTTCAAACTCAGGATCGCGACGCGGTCGCCTCGGCCGACGCCGAGCTCCTCCTTCAAAGCCGTGGCAGTCCGCCCGATGCGTGCTGCGAATTCGCCGTAGCTCAGCCGTTCCCCCTCGAAGGAAATGGCCGTCTTATCTGGCGCGAAGGCCGCGTTGCGGTCGATCAGACTACAGAGATCCACTGTCAGTCGTCCGTTTCGCCGGCCTCGTACAGCGCCTCGCGGCCGATCCGGTCGAGGCATAGCTCCGCCGTCCAGGGCAGCATCAGCGAGCCGCAGCGGCTGTCGCGATAGATGCGCTCGAGCGGCAGCGACCGAAGCATGGCCTGACCGCCACAAGTGCGGATCGCGAGCGCCGCCAACTCGTTGGCACCCTCCATCACCGAGTATTGCGCGGCATAGGCGCGCAGCACCTGCTCCTTGCTCGGATTGGCGCAGGCTTCGGTAACGGCCTGGAACCAGATTGCCTTGATCTGCTCGAGCTTGATCTGCATCTGTGCGACCGCAATCTGCTTGGTCGGATACATCCGGCGCTTGACCGGCGGCATTCCCGGCACCTCGCCGCGTAGATAGCGCACGGTGAAATCGTAGGCGGCTTGCGCAAGGCCCATATAGGTCGGCGACAGCGTCAGGAACATGTGCGGCCAGCGCATCGCAGCCTGAAAATAGACGCCGCGCGGCATCAGCGCAGAATCCCCCGGTACGAACACGTCCTTGAACAGAAGTGTCCGGGAGACCGTTCCGCGCATACCGAGCGGATCCCAGTCCCCGACGACAGAGACACCTTTCGATTTCGCGGAGATAGCGAGGTAGAGGGTGTTGCGGCGCGAGGCCTTCTCGCCTTCCTCGATCTCGGTGCAGAGCACGCCGTAATAGTCAGCATGGCCGGACAGCGATGCAAAGATCTTCTTCCCGTTGACGATCCAGCCGCCCGCGACCGGCTTTGCTTCCGTGCCGAAGGCAACGCCACCTGCGGCCGCAGCGCCGCCCTCGGAGAAGGGCTGTGAATAGATCGCGCCGTCCTCGACGATGCGCTTGTAGTGGACGGCGCGCCGCCGCTCGTGCTCGGCGCGGGTCTCTGCGTCCATGTCGAGGTCGTCGGCAAGCGGGCCCGACCATAGTGTCGAGCAGACATGCATGTTCCAGGTGAGCGCGGTTGCGCCGCAATAGCGCCCGATCTCGGCGGCCGCCAACGCGTACGTCTGGTAGTCCGCGCCAAGGCCGCCGTGCTTCTTGGGGACGGCAATTCCGAGCAGGCCGACGCGATGCAGATCACGATAATTCTCGCTCGGGAAGACCGCCTCGCGATCGTAGGTGGCTGCACGACCGGCGAACACGCTCTGACCGATCTCTCGTGCACGCGTGATGATGCCGGCCTGCTCGTCATTCAAGCGGAATGCAACGGGATCGAAGATCGGCGCATCCAGCGCGACCTTGTCGGTTGCACGGATGTTCTTGCTGACTTGCATGGTCATTGCGCAGTCACCTTACGCTTTGGTCGCGATGGAGTTTAGGAACCGGCCGAGAGCCTCGTCAAAGGCATCGGGACGTTCGAGGTTGGCGAGGTGGCCGACGCCGGGGAGCTCGATATATTCGGCCGAAGGAATGTAGGTGGCGGTCTTCGCCATCATCGGTGCGGGCGCATTGTTGTCCCTGGAGCCGGACAAGAGCAACGTCGGCACGGAAATGTCCTTGAGCGTGCTACGCTGGTCAAACCCGATCAAGGCGAGCATCATGGCGCGATAGCTCGCCTCCGGCACGGCTGCCATGCACTCGCAAGCAAGCTCCATCCCCTTCGGATCGGGATTGTCACCGACGAGCTCCTTCACCAGGGAAGGGGCGAGCGACTTCATCGTCTCCCCGCGATCGAGCGGCCCGAGCCGTGCAGCGATGAACGATTTCTGCCAGTCGCCGTCGGCCTTGCCAAAGGCCGGGCTGGTCTGTGCCAGCACGACCGCCCGTGCAAGTCCCGGCGATTGCGCCAGCCACTTCTGAACGATCATGCCGCCGATCGAATGGCCCACCAGAATAGGCTTCGCCGCGCCGATTTGCTCGATGAATTGCTGAAGGGCATCGGCCAGGGCAGCGATGCTGACGCTGGCGAGCGGTGCAGATCCGCCATAGCCCGGCATGTCCCATGCGATCGCGCGGAAGCGGTTGCCGAATGTGGCAAGCTGCTGCCGCCAGGCCCGCGCTGCGCCGCCGATACCATGGAGGAAAATCAGAGGTATCGCGCCCGGCTCGCCTGCAGCTTCGTAGGCGAAGCGTCCGTCCTTTGTTATCATTGGCGCAGGCTGCGACACGCGACATCCTTTTGCTCGGCCAGGCGATGCTAACAGGCCTGCGGGCGATGGGAAGAGATAATTTTATACTTAAAGCAATTTTCAGGCCGGTCTTCGGCGCTGTCCTGTGTGCGACGCTTCAGCGGACGCTTCGTTGCAAAAGCTTGAAGTTTAAAATATATCGTTAGACCCGCAACTGCGTCAGGGAGAGTTAGTGCATGTCCGGATTGCCGCATTCGCCGCACGCACTGGTGACCGGTGGCGGCCGCGGCATCGGTCGTGCGATTGCAGGGGCTTTGGCTGGAGCTGGCGCCACGGTTACGGTGCTTGGGCGGAATGCCGCAACCCTCGAAGAGGCGGTCAATGCGGGAGCTGCGCACTTTGCGGCCGTCGCCGACGTCTCGGATGAAGCTGCGCTGAAGACAGCGGTGGCCGAAGCGCAAGCGCGAAAGCCGATCGATATCCTGGTCGCCAACGCGGGCAGTGCCGAATCCGCGCCGTTCTCAAAATCGGATAGTGCACTGTTTGCGCGCATGATGGACGTCAATTTCATGGGCGTGGTCCATGCCGTCCATGCTGTGTTGCCGGGGATGAAGGACCGCCCTTATGGCCGCATCGTCGCAGTTGCGTCGACTGCGGGCCTGAAGGGCTATGCCTATGTCAGCGCGTACAGTGCCGCAAAACACGCCGTGGTCGGTCTGGTGCGTTCGCTTGCTCTTGAGATGGCGGGGAGCGATGTGACCGTGAATGCGGTGTGTCCCGGCTTTACCGATACTGATCTTGTCGCCGGCAGCATCGAAAACATCATGAAGAAGACGGGACGAACCCGCGAGCAGGCAATTGCCGAACTGGCCAAGCACAATCCGCAGGGACGGCTGATCGCGCCTCAGGAGGTGGCGGACGCGGTTCTTTGGTTGTGCGGCGCTGGCGCCAGCGCGATCACCGGGCAGGCAATTGCCGTGGCCGGTGGTGAAATCTAGCGCGTACGGCGCAGTCACGGAACAAGGAAGCTTAAGGAGATCGCATGAGCAGACCAGCCAATCCCGTGACCTTGCCGCTTGCAGACTATTCGCCGCAGCATTTCCTGCTGGCCGTTGTTGAAGGTGTTGCCACCGTGACGCTCAATCGCCCCGAGCGCAAGAATCCGCTGACCTTCGAGAGCTATCGGGAGCTGACGGATTTCTTCCGCGCGTGTGCGTTCGACGACACGGTCAAGACTGTCGTCATCACCGGTGCCGGTGGCAATTTCTCGTCCGGCGGTGATGTGTTCGAGATCATCGGCCCGCTCGTGAAGATGGATACCAAGGGGCTGACGGCGTTCACGCGGATGACTGGCGACCTCGTCAAGGCGATGCGGGCCTGCCCGCAGCCGATCGTCGCCGCGGTCGAGGGCATTTGCGCTGGCGCCGGCGCGATCATTGCCATGGCTTCGGACATGCGCCTCGCGGCGAGTGGCGCCAAGGTGGCGTTCCTTTTCAACAAGGTTGGTCTTGGCGGCTGCGACATGGGCGCCTGCGCGATCCTGCCAAGGATCATCGGACAATCCCGCGCTTCCGAACTGCTCTACACCGGCCGGTTCATGACCGCTGAGGAAGGCGAGCGCTGGGGCTTCTTCAGCCGCATCGTCACGCCCGAGCAGGTGCTGCCGCAGGCGCAACTGCTGGCCAAACAGGTCGCGGACGGCCCGACCTTCGGAAACACCATGACCAAGCGCATGCTGGCCATGGAATGGGCGATGTCGGTGGAAGAGGCGATCGAGGCGGAAGCCGTTGCACAAGCGCTGTGCATGACGACGGCCGATTTCGAGCGCGCATTTGAAGCCTTCGCCAACAAGGTCAAGCCGGTCTTCAGGGGCGACTGAGCCGGCGGGCCATTCCTGCGGGAGGCCAGTGACGGGGACTTGCGCGATATTATTTTAGGGTTAAAATAATTTCGCCGGGTCAATTGGCGAGGCTCCCATGAAAGTCGCGATTATCGGTGGTGGACCTGCGGGTCTCTACGCAGCGATTCTGCTCAAGAAGCAGCGCCCGAGCGCTGATATCGCCGTGTATGAGCGTAACCGTGCCGACGACACGTTCGGTTTCGGCGTCGTGTTCTCCGACGCGACGCTCGACAATTTCGAGAAACACGATCTTCCGAGCTATCGCCGCATCACCCAGGAGTTCGCCTATTGGGACGACATCGCCGTGCATTTCCGCGGCACCGTCCACCGGGTCGGCGGTAACGGTTTTTGTGGCTGCTCGCGGCAGAAGCTGCTCCTGATCCTCCAGGAGCGCGCGCGCGAGCTCGGCGTCGTCTTGCATTTCGAAGTGGATATCGAGGACGAATCCCGCTTCGCCGATGCCGATCTCGTTCTGATCGCCGACGGCATCAACAGCCGCTTTCGCGAAAAATATGTCGATCATTTCCAGCCCGAGGTCGATCTCCGCTCCAACAAGTTCGCCTGGATGGGCTCGACCAGGCCGCTCGATGCCTTCACTTTCATCTTCCAAGAGACGGAGTGGGGCCCGTTCATCGCCCACGCCTATCAGTACGAGGCCGGGCACTCGACCTGGATTTTCGAGACTGATCCGGAGACGTTCGAGCGCGCGGGGCTGACGGGGCTGAACGAGACCCAGTCCGCCGCGCGCATGGCCGACATCTTCGGCTGGTTCCTCGACGGGCATAAGCTGCTCACCAACCGCTCGATGTGGCGCAATTTCCCGATGATCCGCAGCAAGCGCTGGGTCAAGGACAACATGGTGCTGCTCGGCGACGCCAAGGCGAGCGCGCATTTCTCGATCGGTTCCGGCACCAAGCTCGCGATGGAAGATGCGATCGCGCTATCCGAGGCGTTGAAGAGAGCGCCCAGCATCGAGGCCGCGCTGGAGGTGTACGAGCACGGTCGGCGCGAGGAGGTCGAGAAGACGCAGCATGCCGCCGACGTCTCTCTGGTCTGGTTCGAGCACGTCGATCGCTTCTGGGAGTTTGATCCGGTGCAGTTCGCCTTCGGCGTGATGACGCGCTCGAAGGCGATCACCTATGACAATCTGAAACTCCGCGCGCCGGATTTCGTTGCCGAGGTTGAGAAGTCCTTCGCAAAGCAGGTTCGTAGTAATGGCTTCGACGTCAACACCGACAGGCCGGTGGTGCCGCTGTTCCAGCCGTTCCGCCTGCGTGAGATGGAGATTGCCAATCGCGCTGTGGTGTCGCCAATGTGCATGTATTCCGCGAAGGAAGGCGTGCCGACCGACTTCCATCTGGTTCATTACGGCTCCCGCGCGATCGGCGGTGCTGGCCTGATCTTCACGGAAATGACCTGCGTCAGTCGCGACGCCCGGATCACGCCCGGTTGCGCCGGGCTGTGGAACGACGAGCAGGAGACCGCGTGGCGCCGCATCGTTGATTTCGTCCACGTCAACTCGGCTACGAAGATTTGCCTGCAACTGGGGCATGCCGGCCGCAAGGGCGCGACTAAACTGATGTGGGACGGCATGGATCGTCCGCTGGACGAGGGTGGCTGGGAGTTGTTCTCGGCGTCGCCGCTGCCCTATTTTCCTGACAGCCAGGTGCCGCGCGAGCTTGATCGCGCCGGCATGAACGCGGTGAAAGATTCGTTCGTCGCGGCGGCGGAGCGCGGCGAGCGCTGTGGCTTCGACATGCTCGAACTTCACTGTGCCCACGGGTATCTGCTTGCGAGCTTCATCTCGCCGTTGACGAACACGCGCTCCGATGACTACGGCGGCTCGCTTGCCAACCGCCTGCGATTTCCGGTTGAGGTCTTCGAGGCGCTTCGAGCGGTGTGGCCGAAGCACAAGCCGATGTCGGTGCGCATTTCCGCAACCGACTGGGCGGACGGCGGCATCACGGGCGATGACGCCGTTGCCATCGCGCGCGCCTTTGCCGAGGCCGGCGTCGATCTCGTCGATGTCTCGACTGGGCAGACCGTACGCGATGCACAGCCGGTCTACGGGCGCATGTTCCAGACGCCGTTCTCCGACCAGGTCCGCAACGAGGCGCGTGTCGCCACCATGTGTGTCGGCAACATCACGACGGCGGACCAGGCCAACACCATTTTGGCCGCTGGCCGCGCCGACCTCGTGGCGCTCGGGCGGCCGCATCTGGTCGATCCGTTCTTCACCATGAAGGCGGCGGCCTGGTACGGGGCGGACGGGGCGTTCTGCCCGCCGCAATATCTGCCCGGAAAAGAGCAGATTTTCCGCAACAGCGTGCGCGACAGGCAGGATCTCGATGAGCTGAGAATTAAGGCTAAGCCCAAGACACGGGCCGAGCTCAAGGCGGAGGCGACAAAGCCGCTTGCGGCGGAGTGACCGCCCGTGCGACGTTAACCCATTGCCTGGCGTGTTTTGAGTGGAGTTGAGGGCGATGAAGGCGATTATCGTCGGCGGCGGCATCGGTGGTCTCACCACGGCGTTGATGCTGCGCTCGCGTGGCATCGGTTGTGAAATTTTTGAGCAGGCGGACACCATCCGCGAGCTCGGCGTCGGCATCAACACATTGCCGCATGCGATGCGCGAGCTCGCAGGCCTCGGCCTGTTGCAGAAGCTCGATGACGTCGCGATCCGCACCGACCAGCTCTACTATCTCAATCGACACGGCCAGGAGGTCTGGCGCGAAGCCCGCGGCATCGACGCCGGCCACGACGTGCCGCAATTCTCGATTCACCGCGGCCGCCTCCAGGGCGTCATCCATCATGCCGTCGAGCAGCGGCTCGGGCCGGAAGCAATTCACACCGGTTGCCGCCTTGGTGCCTTCACGCAGGACGAGGGCGGCGTCACCGCTTATTTCTTCGATCGTGCTGGCGCGCACATCCACACCGCGCGCGGCGACATCCTGATCGGTGCTGACGGTATCCATTCGCGTGTCCGTGACGCGCTGTTTCCGAACGAGGGACCGCCGTGCTGGAACGGCCTGATGCTGTGGCGCGGTGCGCGCGATTGGCCGCTGTTCCTTACTGGCAAGTCGATGATCGTGGCCGGTGGCCTCAACGCCAAGGTTGTGATCTATCCGATTGCGGAAGGATCCAGCCCCGCGAGCCGCCTCACCAACTGGGCGGTGCTGGTGAAGGTCGGTGAGGGCAATGCGCCGCCGCCGCGGAAAGAGGACTGGTCGCGGCCGGGACGGCGGGAGGAGCTGATGCCGCATGTAGCGCGCTTTTCGGTGCCCTACGTCGACGTGAAGAGCCTGATCTCGGCGACGCCCGAATTCTACGAATATCCGACCTGCGACCGGGATCCCTTGCCCTATTGGTCGTCCGGGCGGGTTACGCTGCTCGGCGATGCCGCGCATCCGATGTATCCGGTCGGCTCGAACGGCGCCTCGCAGGCAATCCTCGATGCACGCTGCCTTGCCGATGCGTTGGTGCGTGCCGAGCACCCGCGCCAGGCGCTGATGGAATACGAGAAGAAACGCCTGCCGATGACCGCGGACATCGTTCGCTCCAATCGGCGCGGCGGCCCTGAGGGCGTCATCGACGCCGTCGAGCAGCTTGCGCCCGACGGCTTCGACAATGTCGACAACGTGCTGAGCTATTCCCAGCGTGAGGCGATCGTGCGCGGCTACGCGACCAAGGCCGGCTTCGCCGCCGTGCCGGGCCTCGCGGCAGTGCGCGCTTAAACCCGCTGCTAGCCGCCGGGAGGCGGCGGCAGGAAGTGGATGTTGAACTCGGCGGCCAGCGCCACCACGTCCTCGGGCTTCTGTTCCTTCATGTTGTGGAGGCCCCAGAACAGGTCGAACAGCTTGCGGGTCGGAGAGACCCAGAACAGCACCTTTGCGGTCTGCTCCGACTTGTTGAAGATGCCGTGCGGCACGCCCATGCCGAGGCGAACCAGATCGCCCGGAGTCGCCTGCGACTCGGAATTGCCAAGCATGAAATCGAGCTTGCCCTCCAGCATGTAGAGATACTCATCCTGATCGGGATGGATGTGCGGCGGCACGAACGTGCCCGGCGGCAGCGTCGCGTGCCAGGAGAAGCTGTTCTCGCTATTGCTCTTCGGCACATAAGTCTGGCCGAGGATGTTCCAGGAAATGCCCTGGATACCCTCGTTGGCCCGCGTGATGCCGGTGATTTCACTTTTCATGCAGTTCTCCCTTTAACGCGACGCGCAGCTTCAGTTTGCCGCCTTGCAGTCCTTGGCGTAGCGGTCGCCGTAATTCTCAAACACTTTCTGAACGATCTCGGTCTGGAACTTGCCGTCCGGACGTTTGGCGACCTTGGTCAGATAGAAATCCTGGATCGGATAGCCGTTGGTGTTGAACTTGAAGGCGCCGCGCAGCGAGGTGAAGTCGGCTTTCTTCAAGGCGGCCGCGACCGCATCCTTGTTCGAGAGGTCGCCCTTCACGGCCTTGATGGCGCTGTCGATCAGCATTGCGGCGTCATAGGCCTGGAAGGCGTAGGTGCCGGGCACCACGTTATAGGCGGCCTCGTAGGCGGCAACGAATTTCTTGTTCTGGGGATTGTCGAGATTGGGCGCCCAGTTCGCGCCGCCGAACATGCCGACCGCGGCATCCTGCTGCGCCGGCAGCGTCGATTCATCCACCGTGAACGCCGAGAGCACCGGAATGCTGTCGGCAAGACCGGCCTGCTTGTACTGCTTGACGAGATTGACGCCCAGACCGCCGGGCATGAACGTGAAGAGTGCATCGGGCTTCTGCGAGGAAATCTTGGAAAGCTCCGGCTGGAAGTCCAGCGTGTTCAGCGGCATGTAGGACTCTTCGACGATCTCGCCCTTGTAGTCGAGCTTGAAGCCGGCCACTGAATCCTTTCCGGCCTGATAGTTCGGCACCATCAGGTACATGCGCTTGTAACCGCGATCCTGCGCCACCTTGCCGAGGATCTCGTGCACTTGATCGTTCTGATATGATGTCACGTAGAAGAACGGGTTGCAGTCCTTGCCCGCAAAAGTCGACGGTCCGGCATTGGGGCTGATCAGGAAGGTCTTGGATTCCGTGACGGGCCGATGGATGGCCTGGAGAATGTTGGAAAAGATCGGGCCGACCACGAAGTCGACCTTGTCGCGTTCGAGCAGCCCCTTGACCTTGGTCACAGCCGCGTCCGGCTTCAGCTCATCGTCGACCACGACGACCTCGACATCGCGGCCGCCCATCTTGCTGCCAAGGTTCTTCACGCCTAGCGCAAAGCCGTCGCGAACCTGCTGGCCAAGCGCGGCTGCAGGTCCCGACAGGGTCACGATCACGCCCAGCTTGATCTTTTCCTGGGCGAGGGCAGGGCTGATCGCGGTGCCTAGCAGCAAGGCCGCTGCGGTCAAGGTCAATTGCGTCTTCATGATCCGTCCCCCGTGACATCAGGGCTTGCGTCGCAAGCCGCGTGCTCCGATCCAAGCTTATGCCGATGATGGCTGCCGCGGCAAGCAAGGCCGCGACGTCGCGCCATCGCAGGCAGCGTTCATGCAAGCGCCGCGCCAATTGCTTGAAGCTTAAAGAAATTGGCGTGCGGTCGATTGTTGCAGCTTTAGGCTTGCGGTCGCTGCGGATTTATTTGAAGCTCAAAACGTTGGGGAATACATGCCGGCGCCAATGCCGGCCGTGCGTGACTGCATCAAGATGCTCGATTCCGAGACAAAAGCCGTCGAGACGCCGGAGGATCATGCCGAGGAGCTTCGGTTATGGCTGCGGCTGCTCACCTGCACGACCCTGATCGAGGGCGAAGTGCGCGGCCGGCTGCGGCAGCGCTTCGATGTCACGTTGCCTCGCTTCGATCTGATGGCGCAGCTCGACAAGGCACCCGACGGCATGACTCTGTCCGACGTCTCCAAGCGCATGATGGTGTCGAACGGCAACGTCACCGGCCTCGTCGAGCGGCTCGTCGAATCCGGCCATCTCGACCGGCGGACCTCGGAGACGGACCGCCGGGTCCAGGTGATCCGTCTCACAAAACTCGGCCGCGCCGAGTTCCGCAGGATGGCTGCGGAGCACGAGACCTGGATCGCCGATCTGTTCGCCGACCTGACGCCGAAGGATGTGCGCGAGCTGATGAGGCTCCTCGCCAAGACCAAGGCGTCGGCGCAGAAATCGGCTGCACGCCGCCGGTCCTAAGCCCGCGGGCTGCGGGTCCGCCAATCCCACTCTGCCGCAGGAAAATGCATGGGATGCCCAAAATCCACTATTGCGCCGAATTGCTTTAAGCCTAAAATGTTTCCCAGATAGTGCTGCCGGGTGCTTTCCATGCGCAAAGGAGCGTGCGATGGCCAACGCCGCCAAGGTTCAAGTCTCGGGCTCGCATGACGGCAACGCCGCGACGGCCCATGTCGATACGTTCGCGCGGCAGCACCTGCCGCCGCGGGAGTTTTGGCCCGAGTTCATCTTCACGCGGCCGGAACTGCAATATCCTCCGCGATTGAATTGCGTCAGCTATTTCCTCGACCGCTGGGTCGAAGAGGGCCATGGCGATGCGCCCTGCGTCATGAGTCCCGCCGTCAGCTACACCTATCGCGAACTGCAGGCGCTCGTGAACCGCATCGCCAACGTGCTGGTCGGCGAGCTGGGTCTCGTGACCGGCGGCCGCGTACTGCTGCGCTCTGCCAATAGTCCGATGATGGTCGCGACCTATCTTGCGGTGATCAAGGCAGGGGGCATTTGCGTTGCAACGATGCCGCTGTTGCGCGCCAAGGAGCTGTCCTTTCCGATCCAGAAGGCGGAAATCACACTCGCGCTCTGCGACGGAAAACTTTCCGACGAGATGGAGAAGGCGAAGGCGTCGGCGCCCGGGCTCCAGCGCGTGGTCTATTGGGGCAATGGCGCCGCTGACTCGCTCGAGGCCTTGATCGCTGACGCAAGCCCCGATTTCTCCGCGGTCGATACCGCCTCCGACGACATCTGCCTGATCGCCTTCACGTCCGGCACGACCGGCGATCCCAAAGGCACTATGCATTTTCACCGGGACATGCTGGCAGTCTGCGACGGTTATGCGCGCAACATCTTGCGCGCGGAGCAGACGGATCGCTTCGTCGGCTCGGCACCGCTCGCGTTCACCTTCGGCTTCGGTGGCGTGCTGTTCCCGATGCACATTGGCGCCTCCTTTGTCGTGCTGGAGAAGACGACTCCAGACGACATCCTGACCGCGATCGAGCACTACAAGACCACGGTCTGCTTTACGGCGCCGACCGCATATCGCGCCATGATCGGCAAACTTGCGGGCCGCGACATTTCCTCGCTGCGCAAATGCGTCTCCGCCGGTGAGACCCTTCCCAAGCCGACATTCGATGCCTGGCTCAAGGCCACCGGCATCAAGCTGATGGATGGCATCGGCTCGACCGAGATGCTGCACATCTTCATCAGTGCGACCGAGGATGAGATCAGGCCGGGCGCGACCGGCAAGCCGGTGCCGGGTTACGACGCCAAGATCGTCGATGACGCCGGCGAGGACATGCCGCCGGGCACGATGGGCCGTCTGGCCGTGCGCGGACCGACTGGCTGCCGCTATCTCTCCGACGATCGGCAGCGTAAATACGTCCAGAACGGCTGGAATATCACCGGCGACACCTATCTGATGGATAGCGACGGCTATTTCTGGTATCAGTCGCGCTCCGACGACATGATCGTGTCGGCCGGCTACAACATCGCAGGAACGGATGTCGAGGCGGCGCTGCTGACGCATCCCTCCGTCATCGAGTGCGGCGTGGTTGGAGCACCGGACGAGGCGCGCGGAATGATCGTGAAGGCCTACGTCATTGCCGCGCCCGGGGTGACGCCGGATGCTCAGCTGGCGGCCGAGTTGCAGGATTATGTCAAACGCGAGATCGCGCCGTACAAATATCCGCGCGCGATCGAGTTCGTGACGCAGCTCCCCAAGACCGAGACCGGCAAATTGAAGCGCTTTGCCCTGCGGCAACTGGCGCAGGCCGCCGTGACGTCATCGGGCGTCGCGGCAGAATGAAAAGGATCGAGAATTGTCCGTGACGACGCCGAAAGGCCCTCAGCTTGCGGTGCTGCCGAACGCAGCCGAAGATGGCATTCGTTCTGGAGCGCAGGTGCTTCAGCCTTCCGGCTGGCCTGTGCCGAAGGGCTATGCGAACGGAATGGTGGCTGAAGGGCGCATCGTCGTCACCGGCGGTGTGATCGGCTGGGACGCCGAAGAGCGTCTCGCGGATGGCTTCGTCGCGCAGGTACGCCAGACCCTGAGCAACATCGCCGCGATTCTGGCCGAGGCCGGTGCCCGGCCCGAGCACCTTGTTCGTCTGACCTGGTATGTCGTCGACATGGACGAATATCTGGCGAACCTGAAGGATCTGGGCAGGGTCTACCGAGCCACCTTCGGTGCGCACTATCCCGCGATGGCGCTCCTTCAGGTCGTGCGTCTCGTCGAGAAGACAGCGCGGGTGGAGATCGAGGCCACCGCCGTCATTCCCAACTGAGTCGAGCCTCAGCCCGCCTTGGCGAGATCGTCGTCCTCGGGCGAGTTCAGATAGACGCCCGACATGGTGTCGACCCAGCACAGATGGTCGTGGACCTTCTTCACGCCTTCCACGTTCTCTGCCGCGACGACCGCGGCCTGCCGCGTGCGTTCCTCGGTGATCACGCCGCTGAGATGAACGATGCCGTCGCGGACGATGACGTTCAGCCCGAACGGGCACCAGTCGTTCTTCTCCATCGTCTCGATGATGCGGCCGCGAATGTGATCGTCGTTGGCGGTCGGATCCGGCACCTCGCGGGCGAGGCCAGCGACCGCCTGCAGCAGGTTGGCGCGGGAGACGATTCCGACCACCTTGTCGCCGCGTACCACCGGCAGGCGTTTCACGTTGTTCCGCTCCATGAGATCGACGATCTCCGCAAGCGCGGTATCCTCGGTGATGGTGACTGGTTTGGCGGTCATCACTTCCGAGACCTTGCGGCCGTGCTCGTGCACGAAATCGCTGGCGGACTTGCCGGGCCCGAGGATGAACCGTAGCCAGCGCCCGCGCTTGCGGCCGGTGCCGATCTCGCTGCGGCGGATGAAGTCCCCTTCCGAGACGACGCCGACCAGCTTGCCACTATCGTCAACCACGGTGAGGCCGCTAATGTGCCTCTTCAGCATGATGTTTGCCGCTTCGACGATACTGGTATCGGGGGTAACCGAGATGACCGATCGGGTCATGATTTGGTGGGCGCGCATGGGTGACTCCGCAAATTCGACGAATTTCGATGAAAAGGAGCCTAATTCACGCATCGAGGTCCGTTTTGACTCAGGTCAAGCGGGGTGAAGCCGGCCAAGGCGATGAAGCAATCGTGATTGGCGGGCGAAGTTGATGCAGCTCAACGGCACCTGAAGCGAGCCGCCATATCCTGGCAAAGTCCGAAACCGTAAAGTGCGCAGGAATATTCAGCCATGAGCGTCGTGCAGCTTGTCCCACGAGCCGATCAACCGGCTGAAGAGCCCTCCGTCAATCCTGTCGCGAGCGTCGCCCCTCCGGCCGAAAAGCCGGCGACGCAACCGGCGTCAGCGCCAGAACCATACCCGCTCGACCGCGCATTTCACGCCATGCTGGCGCAGTTCACGGGCGGGATTTCGCCGGTAGCCCTGTCGCTTGCCTGGCTCGATTGGAGTTCGCATCTCGCCGCAGCGCCGCAGCGACAAACGGAGATCATCAAGAACGCCGTTCGCGACACCGGGCGGTTCGTGGAGGCCGCGCTGCACGCGACGTCGCCGGATCGGAAGCCATGGTCGGTGATCCAGCCGCAGCGACGGGATCGCCGCTTCAGGGAACCGCAGTGGGAGACCGCGCCGTTCAACATGATGGCGCAGGCCTTCCTGCTCGGAGAGCGCTGGTGGCACGATGCCGCGACTGGAGTACGCGGCGTTGCGCCTGCGAATGAAGCCGTCGTCGAATTCGCGACACGCCAGATGCTCGACATATTCGCGCCGTCGAACTTCGCGGCGACAAATCCGGAAGTGCTCGAAAAGGCCTTTCAGAGCGGCGGCGAGAACTTCGTCTTCGGTTTGCAGAATTGGTGCAACGATTTGATGCGGCTGCTTTCCGCCGCAAAACCGTCTAGCAACGAGCAATTCGTGGTCGGCAAGACGGTCGCGGCGTCTCCCGGAAAGGTCGTCTACCGCAACGAGCTGATCGAACTGATTCAGTATTATCCGACGACCGCGCAGGTGCGGCCCGAGCCGATCCTGATCGTGCCGGCCTGGATCATGAAGTACTATATCCTCGATCTATCTCCGCACAATTCGTTGGTGCGCTATCTCACCGGTCAGGGCTTCACCGTGTTCGCTATCTCATGGCGCAACCCGGATGCCAAGGATCGGGATGTTGCCTTCGATGACTATCGCAAGTCAGGCGTCATGGCTGCGCTGGACACGATCGGCCGGATCGTGCCGGGCCGGGCAATCCATGCGCTCGGCTATTGTCTGGGCGGCACGTTGCTGTCGATCGCCGCCGCGGCGATGGCGCGCGACGGCGACAAGCGATTGGGCACCATCTCGCTGCTTGCCGCGCAGACGGATTTCACCGAGGCCGGCGAGCTGACGCTCTTCATCAACGAGAGCCAGGTTGCGTTCCTCGAAGACATGATGTGGAAACGCGGTTATCTCGATACGACGCAGATGGCCGGCGCGTTTGCGCTGCTGCGATCCAACGATCTGATCTGGTCGCGGCTGTCGCACGACTATCTGATGGGAGAGGCGTCGTCGTCGAGCGACCTGATGGCCTGGAATGCCGACGCCACGCGACTGCCTTATCGCATGCACTCGGAATATCTGCGCAAGCTGTTCCTCGACAATGATCTGGCCGAAGGCCATTACCGCGTCGATGACAGGAATATCTCGCTTTCGGATATCCATGCGCCGATGTTCGTGGTTGGCACGCTCGCCGATCATGTGGCGCCGTGGCGATCCGTCTACAAGCTCCACTATCAGGTCGACGCTGACGTGACGTTCCTGTTGACCAGCGGCGGTCACAATGCCGGTGTCGTCGCGGCTCCGGAGGAACCCGGCCACAGCTATCAGGTGATGACCAAGGCCGCGGATGCGCCCTATGTCGGTCCCGATGAATGGCTGAAGCTGGCGCCACATGTCGAGGGATCGTGGTGGCCGGAGTGGAGCAAATGGCTCGCCGCCCGCTCAGGCGAGCCCTGCGATCCACCGCAGATTGGGCTGGGGGACGGCTCCGGCCTGCCCGACGCACCTGGAGACTACGTCCACACCTAGTCCTCGGGCTCCGCATTCGGCGCAAGGTCTGAAGAGCGGAACGGCTTGGCCCTGTCCAGCTTTCGATAGGCTTCCGAGGCGGTTCGCAGCAGCTTCTTTTCCCGCTTGCGGTCGAGGAAGCGAATGCCCGCCCCGGGGATGGCCTCGTTCAATGATGCCGCCAGGATCTGTCCGCGCGCATCGTCGTTCAGCTGTCCGAGGGATCTTTGCGCCTTGCGTAATTTCTTGAGAATCGACTTCTGCTTCACCAACGATTCATCGGCGAACAGGTCCTGGAGCGACTCGATCGAATAGGTCAGCCGCTTGTTGAGAAGCCGCAGCTTGTGCCGCTTCTCGACGTCGAGCTTGCGAAGCTTCCGCGCCTTCTTGAGCAGCGTCGTTTCCCATGCGGTGAGTTGCGCCGTCGCGTGGTCGGCAAGCGTCCGGCGCCGCAATCTGATGGCCTCCTTGCTGCGCCGGGTCGACCAGGGACCGCTTTCGATCCAGGCCGAGGTCTGCTCGACCAGGCGCCGATAGCGCGCGGAGTGCAGCGCGCGCGCCAGCAGGCGATGGCTCTCGGCGCGCTTGTCGTCCCAGTGCCGCAGCTCGGCGATCACGGCGAGCTCCTCGCCGCTCTCGGCGACGACGCGTTCGATCGCCACGTCGAGGTCCCGCACCATGCCGAGCTGGCTGTTCAGCCATTTCAGTCCGGCCCAGACCGCCGGTCGTCGTGTGTCATCGACCATCGGCGAGAAGAAGCGGATGGCGGTGCGCAGATGCGTGAGTGCAATCCGGATCTGATGCAGCGCCTCCTGATCGCCGCGGCAGGTGCCATCGTGCTGGGCCAGGACGGCATCGAGATGACGGCGAGCGATGATCCGGAACGCGGTGTCGCAGGCCATGCCGGGGCTGAGGCGACCGGGCAGGGCATTACGGCGCACCGCCGGATTGACGCGGGCGGTCGCTGTCGAGCGCGTGGTGGGGCGCGATATCGTGGTCCGCGTCACTCAGATTGCCTTACCTGCCCCTCAGCGATCGCGTCCCGGCAATTCTGGAGCGTTTGCCCTGGTGTCCCGGATGCATCGATGGTCGTCCAACCGACATGGCCGATATTATAGTGCTCTTGCCGCGCGGCAACCTCTTGCGTGGCGTCGGATGCGTCGCCCCGGCGGCCGCCGATCCGGTCCTGTCGGGTCGCGAGGTCTGCGACCAGGAATAGTCCGTTGAGCGGCACGCCGCACGCGCGCGCCAGCGCAGCCAAATCGTCCCGTTCGGATTCGCGTGCAAACACAGCATCGACGATGACGGAATGGCCTTGCGCCAGCACCTGCCGGGCGCGCTGCATCAGCACCTCGTACACGCGCGCTGTCACGTCAGGCCGGTACGTGGAGGGGGGCAACCGGTCGGTGTGCCCTACCTGAAACAGTTGCTTGCGAATGACGTCGCTTCGCACCACGACGGCGCCCGGTCGCGGCGCGACGGTGGGGGCCAGCGCGCGGGCGAGCACGGACTTGCCGGTGCCCGACAGTCCGCCAACCGCGATCAGGCGAGGGGCGGGCGGATGAATCAAGGTTCGGGCGAGCTCGAAATAGCGGCGCGCCTCGCTGAGAATTTCGGGACGGTCGGCATTGGGCCGGCTCAGCCTCGCCAGCGCCACCTGCGCCCGGATCGACGCGCGGATGGACATGAACAGCGGCAGCGCGGCCAGGGCGTCGAGGGTCTCGACGGGTGCGTTGATCAGATACTGGTTGAGGACCGCATTGGCTGCGTCTGCCTGATCGTAGCGCAGCAGATCCATCAGGGTGAACGCGAGATCGTAGAGCACGTCCACGGTTGCCATCTGCGCATCGAATTCGATCGCGTCGAACAGGACGGGCTGCCGGTCGATCAGCACGATATTGGCAAGATGCAGATCGCCGTGACAGCGGCGCACGGAGCCGTGGAGAGCGCGTTGCTCCAGCGTGGCACGGAGGTTCAGGAAGGCCAGATGGGAGGCTTTGCCGAGCTGTTCGATGGCTGTCGCTTCAAGATGATCGCCGTTGCTCAGGCCGGTGCCGTTGCCGTCGATCAGGGCAGGAATGGAGTTGATCCACGCCGCGCCGTCGGCAACCGTCGCCCTGGCATGCGATGATGCGATCGCATCGGCGATGGCCAGGGCCAGCTCGGCGCCCAGCGGGCCAGCCTTCGCCAAATGGTCCAGCGTCCGGTTCTCATCGAAGCGCGACATGTCGACCGCATACTCGATCGGCCGTCCGCGGCCGTCGATCTTTACCGATCCATCGGGCTCCTCCGTGATCGCCACGACACGGTGATAGATTTGCGGGGCGAGCGGGCGGTTGATCCTGATCTCTTCCTCGCAGGCCGCCTTGCGCTTGTCGAGCGTCGAATAATCGAGGAATGGAAACTTGACGGCGCGCTTGATCTTCAGCGCGCGGTCGCCGTCCAGGAATACCGAGGCGCCATGCGTGTCGATCCGCACCACGCCGGTGTGTGCGGTGAGGGTCTGGAAAATCCGTTCCTGGGCCGCAGTTTCATCCGTCATCGAAGCAGGCATCCGAAGCACTCAGGGCGTCAGCACGGCCGCGCCGAGAATCTGGCCGTCGCGCAGCATGCTCAGAACCTCGTTCGCCTGATCGAGCGGAAATGCCGTCGTCTCGGTGCGCACGCCGGCTTGCGGGGCGATCTTGAGAAAATCGAGGCCATCCTGCCGGGTCAGATTGGCGACCGAGACCAGCTGCCGTTCCTCCCAGAGCAGATCATACGGAAAACTCGGAATGTCGGTCATGTGGATGCCGGCGCACACGACGCGACCGCCTTTGCGCACGGCGCGCAACGCGGCGGGTACCAGCTCGCCGGCCGGTGCGTAGATGATGGCGGCGTCGAGCGGCTCGTCGGGCATTTCGTCAGAAGCTCCCGCCCAGGCAGCGCCGAGACGTCGGGCAAGACCTTGCGCCGCGCCGTCACCGCGCCGCGTGAATGCATAAACGGATCGCCCCTGCCAGACCGCGATTTGCGCGATGATGTGGCCGGCGGCGCCAAAGCCGTAGAGGCCTAACCTCTCCGCATGGCCGGCCAGCACCAGCGAGCGCCAGCCGATCAGCCCTGCGCACAGCAGAGGAGCCATCTCCACGTCATTGCCGGCCTCGCCGAGCGGAAATGCATAACGTGCATCGGCGATGGTGTGGGTAGCGTAGCCGCCGTCGCGCGTGTAGCCGGTGAACATCGGGCTGTCACACAGGTTTTCCATGCCTTCCCGGCAGAATCGACAATTTCCGCAGGTGAAACCGAGCCAGGGAATGCCGACCCGGTCACCGGCCGCATGTGTCGCAACATTGGGACCGACGAGATCAACCCGGCCAATGATCTCGTGGCCGGGCACGATCGGATAGCGAATGTCAGGCAGCTCGGCGTCGATGAGGTGAAGATCGGTCCGACATACCCCGCAAGCGGTGATCTTCACCCGGATCTGCCCCTCGCCGGGCACCGGATCGGGCCGCTCCTCCATGCGGAGCCGCGCTCGTGGGGACGGCAACACCATCGCACGCATAAGTCTCTCCGAGGCGAACCGCTCCGACACGATTATCCATAGAACGGCCGAGTGGCCAGTCCTTGACTTCGGTCAACACGCGGCGCCGGCTGACCGCATCGAGTCAAGCGCTTGACGAGGATCAAGCGTCGCGAGGGGAGCCGGCCTATTTTGATGGCTAAGGAGAATCCCGATGCCCATCAAGGACGTCTTTCTGCCGCTGGTCGGCCAACCCCAGGGGCAGGCTCTCGCTGCGATCGAGAAATGCGTCGCTGTGGCAGCCGATCTAGGCGCCAGGATCACGGCGCTCGCGCTGGAGGACGATGTATTCGTGCGTCCGCAGGTGGTGTTTCCGGCCGAGCGGGAATCCGCCGAAGCGAGCGCGCCCGAGGTGGGCGACATGCAGCAACTCCTGAATACATTCACCCTTGCAGCCTCCCGCACCAACATCCGCGCCCAAACTCGGTCGGGTAAAGCGCCGGCGGACCAGATCGCGTCGGTCCTGGCCGAGCATGCGCGCTTCAGCGATCTCACGCTGGTCCCCGTGAAGCCGCATGACAGCCGAACGGAGCACATCATAGAAACGCTCCTGTTCGAATCCGGACGGCCGCTCTTGCTCTGTCCGGAGCAGCATGTGGACGCGTTACGTCCCGAATTCGAGAATGTCATGATCGCCTGGGATCACTCCGCCCGTGCCGCGCGGGCGGTCGGCGATGCGCTGCCCATTCTTCAGGCTGCAGCATCCGTTCGGGTGATTACGGTCGCGGACGACAAGACCGAAGCAATGGTGCAATCCGGAACTGCGCTCGTCGACCATCTGAGGGAACACGGGGTCCACGCCTCGTTCGAGACGGCGAAGGGCGGTGGCAGTTCGATCGGTAAAGTGCTCGGAAGCTGGGCGAATTCCCATGCTATTGATGCCGTCATCATGGGCGCCTACCATCATTCGCGCTTCAACGAGATCGTTTGGGGAGGTGTGACAAAGACTGTCATTGGCCAGCCACCGTGCTGGGTTATGATCTCGCACTAGGCGCGTCGTCAGCTTTTCGGCCTGATCCTCAACTAGCGGAATCCGCACCGAACGGGTGCATTTAATTTCATGTCCACCTATCGCCTGAAGAATCTGCTATCGCCACGTTCGGTCGCGCTCGTCGGAGCGAGCGCCCGTCCGGCCTCTGTGGGGCGCGCCGTTCTGGAGAACATCCGCAAGGCCGAATTCAAGGGAAAGTTCGGCCTCGTCAATCCGCGCCATGCGGAGATCGGCGGCATCGCCGCGGTAAAGAGCCTGGACAAGCTGGACTTCGTGCCCGAGCTCGTGGTCGTCACCGCGCCGGTGCAAGAGGTTCCCGGCATCATCGACCAGGCTGGCCGTCTTGGCTCGGCGGGTGCGCTGATCGTCTCCGCCGGACTCGGCGAGGGGCCGGGATCCCTGCAAGAGGCCGCCATCACCGCGGCCCGCAAATACGGCATGCGCCTGATCGGCCCGAACTGCCTCGGCATCATGATGCCCGGCGTGAACCTCAACGCGAGTTTTGCCGCGCACATGCCCGGCGCAGGAAATCTCGCGCTGGTTTCGCAGTCCGGCGCGATCGCCGCCGGCATGGTCGATTGGGCTGCACAGCGCGGTGTCGGCTTCTCCGGCATCGTCTCGATCGGCGATCAGATCGATGTCGATATTGCGGACCTGCTCGATTACTTCGCGATGGATCACAAGACCCGCGCGATCCTGCTCTATATCGAAGCCATCAAGGACGCGCGGAAGTTCATGTCGGCCGCACGCGCCGCTGCACGTGTCAAGCCCGTGGTCGTGGTCAAGTCCGGCCGCATGGCGCAGGGTGCAAAGGCAGCTGCGACCCATACCGGAGCGCTCGCCGGCGCCGACGCCGTCTATGACGCGGCGTTCCGTCGCGCCGGCGTCCTTCGGGTATCGGATCTGCGTGAGCTGTTCGATTGCGCCGAGACGCTCGGCCGCGTCGAATCGCCGGCCGGAAAGCGTCTCGCGATCCTGACCAATGGCGGCGGTATCGGCGTTCTGGCCATCGATCGTCTTGTCGAGCTTGGCGGAATTCCTGCATCCATATCGGCAGATGCGCGCAAGAAGCTCGATGAAGTGCTGCCCCCGACCTGGTCCGGTGCCAATCCCGTCGATATCGTGGGCGACGCGGATGCTTCGCGCTACGCGGCGGCGCTGGAGGTGCTGCTCGCCGATCCGGACAATGACGCAATTCTCGTCCTCAATGTGCAGACCGCGATCGCCTCCGCTGCCGACATCGCGACAACCGTGACCGAGCGCGTTGGCAAGTATCGCGAGCAGCAGCGTCGATGGTCAAAGCCCGTTCTGGCTGCCTGGGTCGGAGCCGACCAAGAGATCATTGCAACGCTGTCCAGCGCCGGCATTCCCAACTATCCGACCGAAGACGACGCGGTGCGCGGCTTCATGCATCTGGTGAGGCATCGCGAAGTCGTGGAGGAACTCAGTCAGGTGCCGCCCGCGATGCCCGATACGTTCGTGCCCGACGCCAAAGCTGCCCGGCAGATCGTCGCCGCGGCGATCGCCGATGGCCGCAAATGGCTCGAGCCTGTCGAAATCAAGCACCTGCTCGAAACCTACGACATCGCGATGGTGCCGACTTATGCCGCGACGGACGTCGAGCAGGCGGTGGCCTACGCGAACGAGATGTTCGCGCAAGGCTCGACCGTCGTGCTCAAGATCATGTCGCGCGACATCGTCCACAAATCCGATGTCGGCGGCGTCGTGCTCAATCTGACAACGCCGGACGCGGTGCGTGCCGCTACCTCCGACATTCTCGCCCGGGCGAGGAAACTGCGCCCCGAAGCCCGCATTGAGGGCGTCATCGTGCAGGCGATGGTCGTCAAGGCGAAAGCGCGTGAGCTGATCCTGGGTCTTGCCGACGATCCGACCTTCGGCACCGTCGTTGTGTTCGGCCGGGGTGGCACGGCGGTGGAAATCATCAACGACAAGGCGCTCGCGCTGCCGCCGCTCGATTTGCAGCTCGCCCGCGACCTCATCGACCGCACACGCGTGTCACGGCTGCTGAAGGCCTATCGGGACGTGCCCGCCGTCAAGCAGGATGCTGTCGCCATGGTGCTGGTCAAGCTCGCCCAGATGGCGGCCGATATTCCCGAAATCCGCGAATTCGACATCAACCCGCTGCTGGCGGACGAGACCGGCGTGACGGCGGTCGATGCTCGCGTTGCGGTCGGGCCGCCGCAACGGAAGTTTGCAGGCTCCGGCCCGGCCAATTTCGCCGTTCGGGCCTATCCGTCGCAATGGGAGCGTCGCCTCAAGCTCAAGGACGACTGGCGCATCCTGGTGCGGCCCTTGCGCCCCGAGGACGAGCCGACCATTCACGAATTCCTGCGTCACGTCACGCCGCACGACCTCCGCCTGCGCTTCTTTGCGCCGATGAAGGAGTTCACCCACGAGTTCATCGCGCGTCTGACCCAACTGGACTATGCGCGCGCGATGGCCTTCATCGCGTTCGACCAGGCCACAGGCGAAATGGTCGGCGTAGTCCGGCTTCATTCCGACTCGATCTATGAGAGCGGCGAATATGCGATCCTGCTGCGGTCGGACCTCAAGGGCAGGGGGCTCGGTTGGGCCTTGATGCAGTTGATCATCGACTACGCGAGGTCTGAAGGGCTGAAGGTCATATCCGGTGATGTGCTCAAGGAGAACACCGTGATGCTCGAGATGTGCCGGCAGCTCGGTTTCGAAGTCAAGCCGGACCCGAGCGAACCCGATATCTGCGACGTCCGGCTCAAGCTCTGAGCACCTCGGCTAGCCTGGGCTATGAGTGGGCTTCGCGTGATGTCGCCGCGGCGGGATCCTTGGCTGTCTTCCGCAGGCTCTTGATGATGATCGCGATCAGCGGTAGCAACACAGGCACAATCGTGCTGAGCGGATGGTGGACGGCGCCGGACACCTGAGCCTGCAGCGCGCGCGCCTCAAGCTGCAGCGCCTCGATGGATGCGCCGTGAATCTCGTTGGCCAGTTCAATATCGCGGCCGGACGGAGCACGGCCGGCGATGATAAAGAGAATCCCCGCGATGGCAAAATTGACGGCGCCAAGGATGGCTGCCGCAACTATCGCGCTCCAGATCTGGACCAGCGCGAAATAGGCCGACAGTTCCAGCATCAGAAGGCCGAATGCTGCGATCAGGGCTGCAAAGGCACGCAGGCCGAGGCCGACCAGCAGGTGGCGCAACCTGATGTCCGCGATGATCCTGTCGGTACGCCACAGCACGCGCAGATGTTTGACGACATTCTCCGTATTCACCTATTGTCTCCTCAGCATGAAGCCGACGACCACGCCGAGCGCGAAAGCCGATGCGAGCGACGTGATCGGGCGATCCGCAATGATGCCCTGGAGCTGCTCCTGCTCGTCGCTGACAGTCTCGCCGAGCTCGGCGAGCGCCGCCCTGATCTGATCGGCCAAGGCCTCGGCCCTGTCCTTCGAGCTGTCGAATATCCCCTCGCCAGCAGTGCTCAGCAGGCGGGTAACATCGACCTTGAGGGTTCGCAATTCTTCGCTCATCCTGTCGCTGTCAAACATGAATAAGGTGCCTCCGTTAACTGGAAACGAACCTAGAGCCACCAGCGCAGCCGCGCTTGATTTGCGTCAAGGGGCGCGCGATGTCCTGGTCTTGAGACAGGTCAAACCGGTCGCCACATGCTGGCCTAGAAGTGCCGTCTGAATGGGGACGGATTGTCCCGATGAGGTGGAAAGCGTGAACTCCCAACCGCTGTTGCTGGCGACGCCCTCCGGCGACGTGCTGAAATTGCGCCCGGAAGGGCCGTGGACCGCCGCCAATGTGTCGGCGCTTGAGACGCTGTCCCGCTCGGTCGGGGCGGATGTTGATCGATTCAGAGCCGTGACGCTGGACATGTCGGGCGTCAGCGCGCTGGACACGCTTGGCGCCTGGGTCCTGGAAAAGCTGTCGCGCAGGGCCGCGTCTTCCGGCAGGTCGGCGGAATTCGTCGGAGTTGCCGATCATTTCAGCGGTCTCCTGGACGAGGTGCGTCAGGTCAATCGCCACACGCCGGCGCCGACGGCTGCGCCCAATCCGATTTCGCTCAGGCTGTACGACCTCGGCAAGGCCACGGTCGGTGCGCGCGAAGACATTACGATCTTCCTTCAAATGCTCGGTGCATTGTTCATGGCCGTGATCGGCGTGTTGCGCCACCCGCGATCGCTGCGGCTGACGTCGCTGGTCTATCAGCTCTACCGCATCGGCTGGCAGGCCATCCCCATTGTGGCGCTAATCACCTTCCTGATTGGCGCCATCATCGCCCAGCAGGGATTCTTCCATTTCCGCAGGTTCGGCGCCGAGTCCTACACGGTCGACATGGTCGGCATCCTCGTGCTGCGCGAGCTCGGCGTGTTGATCGTCGCCATCATGGTCGCCGGCCGTTCGGGGAGTGCCTACACCGCCGAGCTCGGCTCGATGAAGATGCGCGAGGAGATCGACGCGCTCTCGACCATGGGTCTCGACCCAGTCCACGTGCTGATCCTGCCGCGGGTTGCGGCTCTTGTTATCGCTCTGCCGATCCTGGCCTTCATTGGATCGATCGCTGCGCTCTATGGCGGCGGCCTGGTCGCGCAGTTCTATGGCGACATGGGGCCGGCGATCTACATCGCGCGGCTGCATGAGGCTGTCTCTGTCACTCATTTCGAGGTGGGCATCCTGAAGGCGCCGTTCATGGCGCTGGTGATCGGGATCGTCGCTTGTAGCGAGGGTCTGCGTGTGAAGGGCAGCGCCGAATCGCTGGGGCGGCAGACCACGACGTCGGTGGTGAAGTCGATCTTCCTGGTGATCGTGCTCGACGGTCTGTTCGCGATCTTCTTTGCCTCGATCGGAATGTGACGATGGACCAATCGCAGGACCTTTGCGCGATCCGAGTCCGCGACCTCGTGGTCGGCTTCGGCCGCCAGACGGTGCTCGATCATCTGTCACTCGACGTCCGCAGGGGCGAGATCCTCGGGCTGGTGGGTGCGTCCGGTGGCGGCAAGTCGGTGTTGATGCGCACCATCATCGGCCTCATCCCGCGCCGAAGCGGGACCATCGAGGTGATGGGACATCCCGTCGGCGACCGTACGCAGGACGCTGCGACGACATGGGGCATCCTGTTCCAGCAGGGTGCGCTGTTCTCCTCGCTGACGGTTCGCCAGAACGTCCAGTTTCCGCTGCGCGAAAATCTCGTCCTGTCACAGGAACTGATGGACGAGATCGCGATCGCCAAGCTCGAAATGGTCGGGCTGCGTCCGCAGGACGCCGACAAATATCCGGCAGAGCTCTCCGGCGGCATGACCAAGCGTGTCGCTCTGGCGCGCGCACTCGCGCTCGATCCGCCGATCCTGTTCCTGGACGAGCCAACCTCCGGCCTCGATCCGATCGCCGCCGGCGATTTCGACGCGCTGATCAAGACGCTGCAGAAGACTTTGGGCCTCACCGTATTCATGGTGACCCATGACCTTGCGAGCCTGACTACGGTCTGTGACCGCGTCGCGGCGCTCGCTGACGGCAAGATCGTCGCGATCGGCCCGATGCGCGAACTGCTGCAATCCGAGCATCCCTGGGTGCGCGCCTATTTCCACGGCAAGCGCTCGCAGATGCTGCAACACGAGATGAGATGAGACATGGAAACCCGCGCTCCCTACGTGCTGATCGGCACCTTCGTGCTGGCTGCGATCCTCGCGGTGTTCGGCTTCGTCTATTGGCTGAACAACACCGGCGGCATCGGGCCGCGCACGAACTATCATGTGCAGTTCCAGGGGCCGGTGCCGGGTCTGCTGGTCGGCGCGGGTGTGCTGTTCAACGGCATCCGCGTCGGCGAGGTGACGCAGCTTGGCCTTGCGCCCGACAATCCGCGCTTCGTCAATGCGACGGTCTCGGTTGCCTCGTCGACGCCGGTGCGCACCGACACCAAGGTCGGGCTCGATTTCCAAGGGCTGACCGGCGTGCCCGTGGTCACGCTGGAGGGCGGCACGATCGTCGCCAAATCCGGCGAGCCCCCGGTCTTGATCGCCGAGGCCGGCGCAGGCCAGAGCATGACACAGGCCGCGCGAGACGCGCTGCGGCGGGTCGACTCCGTGCTGCAGGACAATTCCGGCCCGCTCAAGGACACCATCGCCAATTTCAGGACGTTTTCGGACGGGCTCGCGCAACACCGGCAAGCTCGACGGTATTCTGGCGGGCCTCGAGAAGATGACCGGCGGCGGGACGCCAGCGCAGAAGGTCACTTATGACCTGCGCACGCCGCAGAACCTTGGACCGGCCGGCAAGACGCTCTCGGCGTCGCTGGCCATTCCCGAGCCGACCGCGGTCGCGATGCTCCAGACCCAGCGCATGCTGTTTGCGCCGGTTGGCGACAATCCGGGCTTTGCAGATTTCGTCTGGGCCGACAGCATTCCCAAGCTGGTGCAGGCGCGGCTGATCGACAGTTTTGAAAACTACGACATCGCCCACGCTCCCTTGCGCACGACCGAT
The DNA here is from genome assembly GCF_042076515.1 of Bradyrhizobium sp. A5. Taxonomy (NCBI): domain Bacteria; kingdom Pseudomonadati; phylum Pseudomonadota; class Alphaproteobacteria; order Hyphomicrobiales; family Nitrobacteraceae; genus Bradyrhizobium; species Bradyrhizobium sp. A5. Next base: position 2,181,640 of record NZ_CP148990.1, read on the forward strand.
CTCGGGCTAGCGGACTACCAGCTCTTGATCGACATCAGGCGCTTCCGCATTGCCACCGACGGCGAACCAAGGGTCGAGATCGGACTAACTGCGCGGATCATCGACAAGAGCGGCAAGGTCATCGTGTCTCGCCCCGTAGAGGCCAGCGAGAAGCTCGACAAGCTCGAGCCGGCTGCGGCAGTCGCAGCTTTCGACGCGGCCTTCGCCCGTATCGCCAAGGAGTTGATCGGCTGGACGGTGCAGGCGGTGTGACGCCGGCTATTCCAGGGTCTTCAGGTAGGACAGCAGATTGTGGATCTGGTCCGGACTGAGCTCGAACACCGGCATGTCGGCGTGGCCGGTGTTGATGCCTTCAGCCAGCGCCTCTTCGAGGGCTTCGACCGGATAACGCTGGTGCAGGGTCCGCAGCGGCGGTGCAATCTTGAGCGGGCTCTTCGACGTACGGTCGATCGCGTGGCAGCGAGCGCAATTGGCCCGCGCGAAGGCCTTGCCGCGTTGCTCGGCGGTCGGGGCCGCCAAGGCAGGCGTGATCAGAAGCAGCCCGATCAGGCCGTGGCGGAACGCGCTTGGCAGCATGGAAGGTATCCCCTGAACTCTGGAAGCAGAATAAGGCGGGGATGTCCGCCAAAATTGATTTGAGTCAACCGCCTTTGGCGCAGTGCAGTAAAATGCAGCCGCACGGTGGACCCGGCCTGATGCGGGGGCGGCCGGAGCTTGGAGCGGTGATGAAGGGTTCCGGGGTGACGATCGAGCCAAATGGGCATTTCTGTAGCGATTGTGCGGTCCGCGATTTCGCGGTTTGCTCGTCGCTGGACCCAGCCGAGCTCCGGGAATTCGAGCATCTGGGGCGTCGCGTCCAATTCAGCTCGGGCGAAACTGTGTTCTCCGAGGAGGACATCACGACCTCGTTCTACAATCTCCTCGAAGGCGTCATGCGGCTCTACAAGCTGCTGCCCGACGGCCGGCGGCAGATCGTCGGGTTCGCGTTGTCAGGCGATTTCCTGGGGATGAATATTTCCGGCCGCCACAATTTTTCAGCCGATGCGATCGGCACGGTGACCGTGTGCCAGTTCGCGAAGGCGCCCTTCGGACGTTTCATCGAGGGCCGACCGCATCTCCTGCGGCGGATCAACGAGCTAGCCATCCGCGAGTTGAGCCAGGCACGCGACCACATGGTTCTGCTCGGCCGACGCTCGGCGGAAGAGAAGGTCGCGACCTTTCTACTTGGCTGGCGTGAGCGACTGGTCTCGCTCAAGGGATCGTCCGACATGGTTCCACTTCCGATGAGTCGGCAGGACATAGCCGATTACCTCGGCCTGACCATCGAGACCGTCAGTCGCACCTTTACCAAGCTGGAGCGCCATGGGGTGATCGAGATCATTCATGGCGGCATCAGCCTGCTCGATCCGGCTCGCGTCGAGGCGCTGGCGGCGGCCTGACCCTCGATCCTGACGCCGCGTCCTCCGATTTTTGATCCCGATCAATGACGCCCGCCGCGTGCTGCCAATAATGCCCCCAAAACAGCCAGGGGAGGGCATCATGCCGACGGACGCGCTGCTGATGAGTATCGTAGTCATAGCTATCTTTGTCGCATTTGCCGCGGCTCTGGCTTGGGCAGACCGCCAAACCAGCGCAGGCCGGCTCGACTCGAGCGCCAAGCGCCGAGGCTCCTGAGACCACGATCGCATTTGCAGTGGCCACCGCGGGGCTTGCCTGGTCGGCTCGCGACTGTCCGGCAGCGCCTCGACGCAATACGACGTGCGCTGGCTGCAACTCTGCATGAACTGGGTCGCATTGGCGCATCCTTTGGGTGCCGGCTTGCTGACCGGCCGTGGCATTTCCGCCGCATTTGCCTAAAATAGCGCGCATGCTTTCCGGTTGAAAAGCCGGGCAACACTGACTACGCAGGAACTCCAGTGCCTCGCAGTCTTAGGAGCCCAGCGGCGTGCCTCAGGACAAGACCGGCGATCCCCGACAAGCGGCGGGCAACAAACTATCGGTCCTTCGCAAGCATCCGATCTTTGCGGATCTGGAACCGGAGGCTCTGGACCAGCTCTGCCGCTATGCGAAGCACACCACGGTGAAGCGCGGTGCGACGATCGCCGCCAAGGGCGATCCTGGCAACAATTTGTTCGCCGTGATCACGGGAACAGTGAAGATATCCTCTTCATCGCCCGATGGGCGGAATGCCATTCTCAATCTGATCGGTCCCGGAGAGATATTTGGCGAGATCGCGGTTCTCGACGGTGCGCCGCGCTCGGCCGACGCGACGGCCAACACCAATTGCGAGCTCTACATCATCGACCGCCGCGACTTCCTTCCGTTCGTGAAGAGCCAGCCGGCGCTAGCGATGAAATTCATCGAGCTGCTCTGCGCGCGCCTGCGCTGGACCAGCCAGCAGGTCGAGCAGGTGATCCTGCAGAATCTTCCCGGCCGGCTCGCAAGCGCGCTGCTCGGTCTCACCGAAGAGCGCAAGTTCGACTCCGGTAGCGGCACGCTCACCATCACGCAGCAGGAGATCAGCGAGATGGTCGGGATGACGCGCGAGAGCATCAACAAGCAATTGCGCGCCTGGGCCGGACGCAACTGGGTTCGTCTCGAACATGGTGCCATCGTCGTGCTCGATACCGAGGCGCTGCGCGAACTTGTCGAAAGCGGCCTGGACGGCAGCTGACGGTGCGGGCTTAACTGTCGATGATGGCAACCGCGCGGGTCCAGCCGGCGGAGGCGCGTTCGATCTTCACGGGGAAGCATGAGACCGTGAATCCGGTCGAAGGCAGCTGGTCGAGATTGTGCAACTTCTCGAGATGGCAATAGCCGATGTGCCGACCCGCCTTGTGGCCTTCCCAGATCAGGCCGGCATCTTTTGTTTCGGCATATTTCTTTGCGGTATAGACGAACGGCGCGTCCCAGCTCCAGCCGTCGGTGCCGGTCAGCCGCACGCCGCGGTCGAGCAGGTACATGGTGGCCTCATAGCCCATGCCGCAGCCGGAATTGACGTAACCGGCCTGGCCGAATTTTGCGCCGGCGCTGGTGTTGACCACCACGATCTCGAGCGGCGACAGCGTGTGCCCGATGCGCTCGAGCTCTCTTTCGACGTCGTCGGCGGTCGCCACGTATCCATCCGGCAGATGCCGGAAGTCGAGCTTCACGCCAGGCTGAAAGCACCATTCCAGCGGCACCTCGTCGATGGTCCATGACCGCTCGCCGCGGTTCATGGTCGGGTGGAAGTGCCAGGGCGCGTCGAGATGCGTGCCGTTATGGGTGGACAGCGAGACCTGTTCCACCGCCCAGCCCTGGCCATCCGGTAAATCCTGGGCCTTGAGGCCCTCGAAAAACTGCAGCATCCGCGGCAGTCCCTGCTGGTGGTCGATATACTGGATCGTCGGGTGGTTGCCCGGCGGATCGGCCGTCACGTCGTTTCGGAGCGGCACGGAAATATCGATCAGCTTCCGCGGCATGGGCATTTCCTCGATATGGTCTGATGTTTCGGACATCTTGAGGGGCCGGCATCGGCGACGTCAAGACGCGCCTGTGAGAGTGGCTTCGGAAAAGCGGCATCATTCGCCGATTGCCTTCCCGGCCCGCCGCCCGACTGATCGATGCAACTCCGGCATTGATCGATGCCGGATTTGGCTTGGACTCGGCATGCCGCCCGCCCTAGGGACGACATTGGCGATATCGCGCTGACGCAGTGCGCTCGCGAAAGGATGAGACGACCGTCTCATCCGAGCCTCCGAGCCGCAGCCAATAGCGGTCAGTATAAGGCGAGAGGAACGTCCATGGATACGACGAGCATCGTTACCTCGCATACGGCACTGGCCGATGGCGAGACGGGATTGAAGGATGCCGGCACTCGCCGCCGAGGCGCGGCATCGACCTGCGCTCTGTCGTCAACCAGCCAAATCCACTCGACACCGCCGCGCGATCCCACCAAGGTGATGCGTTTGTAGCGCTTGACTTTACACCTGAAGTAGAGCGACCCAAGGCGGCCCCTAGAACCTGCCCGACAACGACATAATCAAATCAGGAGGAAAGCCCAGATGAAGACGCTCATTGGTATCGTCGCGGCCGTTGTGCTGGCGGTCTCGGCACCGCTGGCGACCGCACGCGATTTCCGTTCCGCCGACATCCATCCCGCCGACTATCCGACCGTCGAGGCCGTCAAGTTCATGGGCAAGCAGCTCGCGACGGCGAGCAGCGGCAAGCTCGGCGTGAAGGTGTTTCCCAACGGCGCCCTGGGCTCCGAGAAGGACACCATCGAGCAGCTCAAGATCGGCGCGCTCGACATGATGCGCATCAACGCATCGCCGTTGAACAACTTCGTGCCGGAAACCATCGCGCTGTGCCTGCCCTTCATCTTCCGCGACACGCAGCATATGCGCACGGTGCTTGACGGGCCGATCGGCGACGAGATCCTGGCGGCCATGGAGCCCGCAGGGTTGGTCGGCCTTGCCTATTACGACAGCGGCGCCCGTTCCATCTACACGGTCAAGGCGCCGGTGAAGTCGCTCGCGGACCTCAAGGGCTTGAAGATCCGCGTTCAGCAATCCGACCTCTGGGTCGGCATGATCCAGAGCCTCGGGGCCAATCCGACGCCGATGCCGTATGGCGAGGTCTACACCGCCCTCAAGACCGGCCTGGTGGACGCTGCCGAGAACAATTGGCCGTCCTATGAGTCGTCCCGTCACTTCGAGGCGGCCAAGTTCTACAACGTGACCGAGCACTCGCTCGCGCCCGAAGTTCTCGTGATGTCCAAAAAGGTCTGGGACACGCTAAGCAAGGAGGATCAGGCGATGGTCCGCAAGGCGGCCAAGGAGTCGGTGCCTGTCATGCGCAAGCTCTGGGACGAGCGCGAACAGGCCTCCCGCAAGACCGTCGAGGCGGCCGGCGTTCAGGTCGTCACGATCGCCAACAAGGCGGAATTCGTCGACGCGATGAAGCCGGTCTACGACAAGTTCGCGGGTGACGAGAAGTTGAAGGGCCTCGTCAAGCGTATCCAGGACACGAAGTAAGACCAGTGCGTCGGGTCCGGCGTCGCCGATTGGTGGCATCGGACCCTCGCAAGGAGCCGCTGGAATGACAGACCCACATGTCGCAAGCCACGAGCAGGACGAGCCCGGGCGCCCGTCGACCGGCCTGCTGTCGCGGATCAACGCCGTCGTCGCTCGCGCGGGCATGTATCTGTCCGTGACCGGCCTGCTCGTCATCGTCACCATCGTGTTCTACCAGGTGTTCGGACGGTACGTGCTCAATTCCAGCCCGACCTGGACGGAGAACCTGGCGCTGGTTCTGATCCTGTATGTCACGCTGATCGGTGCCGCCGTCGGCGTGCGCGATGCCGGGCACATCGGAATGGACAGTTTGCTGGTGATGCTGCCGGACCATGTGCGGGAGAAGATCGAGCTTGTGATCCACGTTCTGGTGGCCGTGTTCGGGGTTGCGATGGCTTACAATGGCTGGATCCTCGGGGCTTCGGTCGGAACCGTGAAGATCCCCAATCTCGGTCTCCCCGAGGTGATCCGCTACGCGCCGCTGATCGCTTCCGGCGTCCTGATCGTCTCCTTCTCCATCGAGCACATCATCGCTCTCCTGCGCGGCGAAGAGGTGGTCCCCTCATGGAATTGATCATTCTCGGCGCCTCCTTCTTCGGCTTCCTCATCCTCGGCGTACCGGTCGCCTTCGCGATCGGCCTCTCGGCCATCTGCACCATCCTCTACGAAGGCCTGCCGGTCGCCGTCATCTTCCAGCAGATGATGTCGGGGATGAACATCTTCTCGTTTCTTGCGATCCCGTTCTTCGTCTTCAGCGGTGAGCTGATGCTGCATGGCGGCGTCGCCGACAAGATCGTGCAGCTCGCCAAGAATCTCGTCGGACACATCCGCGGCGGGCTCGGCATGTCGAACGTGGTCGCCTGCACGCTGTTCGGCGGCGTCTCCGGCTCGCCGGTCGCCGACGTGTCGGCGATGGGCGCTGTGATGATCCCGATGATGAAAAAGGAAGGGTTCGACACCGACTACGCCGTCAACGTCACAACCCACGCCTCTCTGGTGGGCGCGTTGATGCCGACCAGCCACAACATGATCATCTATGCGCTTGCCGCCGGCGGCAAGGTCTCGATCGGCGCGCTGATCGCCGCCGGCCTCCTGCCTGCGCTCGTTCTGATGGTGTGCATGCTGGTCGCCGCCTACGCCGTCGCGGTGAAGCGCGGCTATCCGGCCGGCAAGTTCCCGGGCTGGGCCGAGGTGTTCCGCTCGTTCGCGGCCGCGCTGCCCGGCCTCCTGATCGTCGGCATCATTCTGGCGGGCATCCTGTCCGGCGTCTTCACGGCTACGGAATCCGCAGCTGTCGCAGTCACCTACACGATCCTGCTGACGTTCTTCATCTACCGCACCATGACCTTGCCGAACTTCCTGCGAGCTGCTGCCAAGGCGGTGAAGACGACGGGCGTGGTCCTGCTGTTGATCGGCGTTTCCACCATGTTCCAGTACCTGATGGGACTCTACGAGGTGGCCGACTTCGCCGGCGACGTGATGAGCAAGGTGTCCTCGCAGCCCTGGGTCATCTTCCTGCTCATCAACGTGATCCTGTTCGTGCTCGGCACGTTTATGGACATGGCGGCGACCATCCTGATCTGCACGCCGATCTTCCTGCCGATCGCGATGAAGGCGGGCATGGACCCCGTCCAGTTCGGCATGCTGATGCTGATCAACTGCGCCCTCGGGCTGAACACCCCGCCGGTCGGAACGACGCAGTTCGTGGGCTGCGCCATCGGCGGCATCTCGGTGGGCGCGGTGATGCGCACCATCCTGCCGTTCTACGCCGCGCTGGTCGCAGCTCTGATGTTTGTGACCTACGTCCCCGCGTTCTCGCTGTGGCTGCCCCGCCTGCTGATGGGCTACAAGGGCTAGCACAACAGGGAGAATCCGTCCGTGACCGACTATCGCAAGCTCTTCGATCTCACCGGCAAGACGGCCGTCGTGCTCGGCGCCGCATCGGGCATCGGCAAATCGTCGGCCGAGGCGCTGGCCGGGCTCGGCGCCCGTGTCGTCTGCGCCGATCGCGCGCTTGACGCAGCAGAGGCAACCGCGGCCGGCATTCGTGACGAGGGCGGCTGGGCGGAAGCGGCCGGGTGCGACGCCGCGAGCGCTGCGGACGTCAATGCGCTGGCCAAAGCTGTGATGCAGAAATTCCCGCGGCTCGACATCGCCGTGACGACGCCCGGGCTCAACATCCGCAAGACCATCCTCGACTACACCGAGGAGGATCTCGACCGCGTCCTCAACCTCAACGTCAAGGGAACGGTCTGGTTCTTCCAGGCCTTTGGCCGCATCATGGTCGAGCAGAAGGGCGGCAGCATCATTGCCTGCTCCTCGGTGCGCGCGGTGACCATCGAGCCTGGCCTTGGCGTCTACGGTTCGACCAAGGCGGCGATCGGGCTGCTGGTGAAGGGCTTTGCCTCCGAGGTCGGCCATGCCGGCGTCCGTGTCAACGCGATCGCGCCGAGCATCGCCGAGACCGCGCTGACCGGTCCGTTCAAGCAGCGGCCGGACATCTACAATCTTTACGCCGGCCACACCGTGTTCAACCGCTGGAGCAGCGCCGACGAGGTCGCCACCGCCGTTGCCTATCTCGCGTCGGATGCCGCGAGTTATGTCAGCGGCAGCACGCTGTTTGTCGATGGCGGATGGACCGCTGTCGACGGCCCGCCGACCGGTCTCACACAGTTGAACAAATAGGGCGGCCATTCGGGGTATAGGTGGTTTTTGTGTAGCCTCGCCGTCCTTCGCGGCCGCGATAGGAACCGGCGGCGGGTGCGGTTTGAGCAAATCGCATGGGCATTGCCGGCAAAATGCGCTCGGCTGGCCGGTATTTTGGTGTTACGAACTGGGACATGAACCAGCACGCCAAGATCGAAATCCGCCATTCGACCTGCCCGCATGATTGTCCGTCGGCCTGCGCCCTCGATGTCGAGGTGGTCGAAGGCCGTAGCATCGGCCGAGTCCGCGGTTCGAAAAAGCAGACCTACACGGCCGGCGTCGTCTGCGCCAAGGTTGCCCGCTATGCCGAGCGCATCCATCACCCCGAACGGCTGATGCACCCGATGCGCCGCACCGGGCCGAAGGGTTCCGGGCAGTTCGCGCGGATCTCGTGGGACGAGGCGCTGGACGAGATCGGCCACCGCTTCAACCAGGCCGAGCGCGAGTTCGGCGCGGAATCGATCTGGCCCTATTACTATGCCGGCACGATGGGGCTGGTGATGCGAGACGGCCTCAACCGCCTCACGCATGTGAAGAAATATTCGCGCTTCTACCAGACGATCTGCGCCAATGTCGGGCGCATCGGCTTTGCGATCGGCACTGGCAAGATCGCCGGCGTCGATCCGCGCGAGATGGCGCTCTCCGACCTCGTGGTGATCTGGGGCACCAATCCCGTCAACACCCAGGTCAACGTGATGACGCATGCCGCGCGGGCGCGAAAGGAGCGTGGCGCCAAGATCGCCGCGGTCGACATCTACGACAACGAGACCATGAAGCAGGCTGACATCAAGATCATCCTGCGCCCCGGCACCGACGGTGCCTTCGCCTGCGGCGTCATGCACGTGCTGTTTCGCGACGGTCATGCCGACCGCGCCTACATGGACAAATACACCGATTGCCCTGATGAGCTCGAGGCGCATCTGAAGGCGCGCACGCCCGAATGGGCCTCCGCCATCTGCGGCGTGCCGGTGTCCGAGATCGAGGCCTTCGCGAAGCTGGTCGGCGAAACCGAGCGGACCTTCTTCCGCCTCGGCTACGGCTTCACCCGCTCGCGCAACGGCGCGATGCAGATGCATGCGGCGCTCTGCATTCCCGCGGTGACCGGCGCCTGGCAGTATGAAGGCGGCGGCGCCTTCTTCAACAATTTCGCGCTGTGGCACTTCAACGAAACCATCATCGAAGCCCACGACGCCATCGACAAGACCACCCGCGCACTCGACCAGTCGCAGATCGGCCGCATCCTCACCGGCGATGCCGAGGCGCTGCTCGGCAAGGGCCCGGTCAAGGCGATGCTGATCCAGAACACCAACCCGATGACGGTCGCACCGGAGCAGGCGCTGGTCCGGCAGGGGTTTTCGCGCGAGGATCTGTTTGTCGCGGTGCACGAGCAGTTCATGACCGAGACGGCGCAGATGGCCGACATCGTGCTGCCGGCGACCATGTTCATGGAGCATGACGATCTCTATTATGGCGGCGGCCACCAGCACATCTCGGTGGGGCCGAAGCTGATCGACCCGCCCGGCGAATGCCACTCCAACCACCAGGTCTTGCAGGCGCTGGCGCCGCGGCTCGGGGCGAAGCATCCGGGCTTCGAGATGACGCCGCGCGAATTGATCGACGCGACGCTGAAGCTCAGCAGCCACGGCGATATCGCCGGCCTCGAGGCCGACCTCTGGCGCGACCTGCAACCGGATTTTCGCACCTCGCATTATCTCGACGGCTTTGCCCATGCCGACAAAAAATTCCACTTCAAGGCCGATTGGGCGCATCCGCCATTCGGGCAGACGATGGGCGACTTCGACAAGATGCCGTCGCTGCCGGATCATTGGGCGGTGATCGAGCACGCCGACCAGGCTCATCCGTTCCGGCTCGCGACCAGCCCCTCGCGCAGCTTTCTCAACACCACCTTCAACGAGACGCCGTCATCCCAGGCGCGCGAGGGCAAGGCGAGCGTGATGATCCACCCGCTGGATGCAGCTTCCCTCGACATCGCCAATGGCGACGCCGTGACGCTCGGCAATACCCGCGGCGAGACCACCCTGATCGCAACCCTGTTCGAGGGCGTGCGGCGCGGTGTGCTGATCGCGGAGTCCGTTCATCCCAACAAGAATCATATCGGTGGTCGCGGCATCAACATGCTGACGGGCGCGGACACCATCGCGCCGATCGGCGGGGCAGCGTTCCACGACAACAAGGTCTGGATCAGGAAGGCTGCGACCATTCAGGGTGTGCACTCAGTCACCCCGTAACCGGCGAATTCCTTCGCGATGTCAGGATTCATGGATTTTGCCTGCGCGATGTCTGCGGCGCCTTCGCCGCCGCTCCTGCTGGTGGCGATACCGCGGCCGAACAGCGAGGATGACGAGCGCGGGTTGCGCTGGATCGCATCGGTGTAGTCCTTGACCGCCTCGGCGGTGCGCCCGAGCTTGAGGTTGACCAGCCCGCGACTGTCGAACGCATCGCTCAATCCGGGATTGCCCTGGAGCGCCAGATTGCAATCGGCGAGGGCGCCTTGCAGATCGCCGGTCGCAGCCCGCGTCCAGCAGCGGTTGTTAAGCGCTTCGGCATCCCTGGGATCGCGGCGGATCACCACGTCGAAATCCTGCATGGCGAGCGCGTAGGCGCGCTTGATCGCGTAGACCTGGCCGCGCTTGTAGCGAGAGACGGCATCGTCGGCGTTGGCCGCGATCCTGCGGGCGAGATCGGCGATGACAAGGTCTTTGGCGAGGTCGTCGGCGCTTGGGGCAGGCTCTGCTTGCGGAGCCTCGCAGACCTGTTTCTGCGGATCAGGCTTCGTTTGCGCCGGATCGGCGCCCTTGGTATCCAGCGGCCCTGCCACCAGGCCTGCGAACGAGAACTCCGTCGTCAGCGAGGACGACAACCACGGCACCTGCTCCCTATTGGTGGCGGCGACCACGCCGTTCTTGGTGTTGGTCAATGCCTGCTCGGCGCTGATGTTTGGCGCGCGCATCTCGCGCAGCAGCTCGGTGACGAACAGGCTGCGATCGGTCTTGCTGTTCGCTACGACCGCGCCAAGTGCGGCAGAATACAGGATCAGCGAATTGCCAGGCGCAATCGCCGGTGCGAGGCCCGCCGAGTAGCGACGAAACCTTCGTTCGAACGGATTGCCGCGGGAGGCGTCGATCAGCGCGATCTTGATCGCGGCGCCACGCGTGTTCATCTCGGCGAGAATGGCGTCGAGGCTGAAGCCATCGCGCGACACGTCCGGCTCGGTCCAGATCTGCGCGTCGACCGGCAGCAGATAGGTCTGCCGGTTGGACTGGATGCCGAAGCCATCGAAGAAGATCAGCGCGACAGCGCCGCGTTCGATCCGGGCATAGAAGCGATCCAGCGCCTGCCGCATGGCGTCGGCCGTGAGGTTGCTCTGTCGGTCGACGACGAAACCGTCGCGCTTCAATTCCTCGGCGACGGCCTGGGCGTCGTTGGCGGCGTCGCTCAGAACGAATTCGTTGTCAGGATATTTTGCGTTGCCGATCACGAGCGCGAGTTTTGTCGCGTCGGCCGCGTGGCTTGCGGCTCCGCCGCTTGCGACGATCAAGCCTGCCAGCAGCAACATGACGGCGGCGCGCATGAAATGGCTCATCGGTGATAAAATCTCCAGTCAGGATAGTCGCCGCAGTTCATAATTCAATCGGCAAGCCAAGTTGCGCCCACACGCTATGGTGACACAGCGTTGCAGTTTGCCCTTGCGCGCGCCGCCCCACCTGCCGCAAATGGCGGCAAAACGGGAGCAAGGAAGCGAGCGTGCCATGACCGACACCACAGCCGTCGTCACCGAGAAGCGCGGGCAGGCGTTCTGGATCACCATTAACCGGCCCGAGAAACGCAACGCGTTGAACGGCGACGTGATCGCCGGCATCACCAAAGGCTATCGCGACGCGCATGACGACAAGGACGTCCGCGTCATCGTGCTGACGGGCGCGGGCGACAAGGCGTTCTGCGCGGGCGCCGATCTGCAGAATTCCGGCGCCGCTTTCGCGATGAACCATTCCAAACCAAATGTCGACTATGCCGATCTGTTACGTTTGTCACAGAACGCCACGAAACCGGCGATTGCGCGGGTCGGCGGCGTCTGCATGGCCGGCGGCATGGGCTTGCTCTGCATGACCGACATGGCGATTGCGGCGGACCTGGTCATCTTCGGCCTGCCGGAGGTGAAGGTCGGCGTGTTCCCGATGCAGGTGCTGAGCCTGTTGCAGAACATCGCGCCGCCGCGGCTCGTCAACGAATGGGCGCTCACCGGCGAGCCGTTCGATGCCAAGGCCGCGCAAGCCGCGGGCCTGCTCAACTACGTCGTGCCTGCCGCCGAGCTGGATGCCAAGGTCGACTGGCTGATCGGCCGCATCGTCGACAAGTCCCCGACCGCGATCCGCCGCGGCAAGTACGCCATGCGCGCCATCGCCGCGATGTCGTTCGACGAGAGCATCGCCTACACCGAAAGCCAGATCGCGCTGCTCGCGATGACCGAGGACGCGAAAGAAGGGCTGAAGGCGTTCGGCGAAAAGCGCAATCCGGTCTGGACGGGGCGGTGAGGGGAGTTCGGTGCGCGCAGTTCGTCGGGTGGTTAGCCCTGCAGATGCGCAAAGCGCACCGGCGTAACCCACCACTGTCTGTTGCTGCGGAAACAAAGAGGGGGGTTACGCCATGCGGACTGCGCTTCGCGCGGCCGCAAGCCTAACCCACCCTGCAGCACTTCCCGATGATGCCAATATGGTCCTGTTTTGCCCGACGCGTCAACTGATTTTCCGAATCTGTGAGCCGGGTCTGGCGGACGGCCCCGTCTACTGTGCATGGGGTTGTTTTCGCAGTTTTGGTTTTGAAGAGCCCAAAGCGGACCCGCCCCATAGTCATCCCTAGCCCGCGTTGGCCTTCAGTCCCGCGGCCTGGATGCCCGCCACTGCGCAGGCCTCATCATTGTCGGAGGTGTCGCCGGAGACGCCGACGGCGCCGAGAAGCGTGGTGCCGTCCATGATCAGCACGCCGCCGGGGACCGGCACCAGCGCGCCTTTCGCAATCGTGTTTACGGCATCGATGAAATAGGCCTGCTCCTGCGCCCGCTGATACAGCGCGCGCGAACCCATGCCCATGGCGAGCGCGCCATAGGCCTTGCCGTGTGCAATCTCCGCACGCATCAGGCTGGTGCCGTCCTGGGCGGCGGCGAGCTTGAGCACGCCGCGCGCGTCGAGGATGGTGACGACCAGCGGCTTGAGCTTCAACTCAATGGCCTTCGCGAAGGCGGCGTCGAGGATTTTTCGAGCGGCGTCGAGTGTGAGGTCAGCCATGGCTGGGTTCCTTCGTGGCGGGAGGGGTTGTGGATTTGGTCTTGGCACGATCGAGGCTCATGGCCAGCACGCGCGCGACGTGAAGGGCCTCGCGCTCTGTGCCATCGTGGATCTGGTGCCGACAGGAGGTGCCGTCGGCGACGACCAGCGTTGCCTGATCCGCGCGCCGCACGGCGGGGAGCAGCGACAGTTCGGCCATCTCGATCGAGGCGTCATAGGTGTCTGCGCCATAGCCGAAGGCGCCGGCCATGCCGCAGCAGCTCGACTCGATGGTCTCGACCGCAAGGCCAGGGACGAGGCGCAGCACCTGCTCGACCGGCTTGAAGGCGCCGAAGGATTTTTGATGGCAATGGCCGTGCACCACGGCCTTGTCGGCGATGGCGCCGAGCGGCAGTTGCAGCCTTCCGGCCTCGGCCTCGCGCACCAGAAACTCCTCGAAGGTCAGAGCATGGGCGCCGACGGCCCTGGCGTCGTCGTCCTTGCGCAGCGAGGCGAGCTCGTCGCGCAGCGTCAAGAGACAGCTCGGCTCGAGGCCGACGATCGGCACGCCGCGCGCGGCGAATGGCGCGAAAGCGGCCACCAGGCGATCGAGCTCGGATCTGGCTTCGTCGACGAGGCCGGCGGAGAGGAAGGTGCGGCCGCAGCACAGCGGGCGGCTGCCGTTCGCGGGCTTCGGCAAGTGCACGCGATAGCCGCCTGCCGTGAGCACACGCAGCGCAGCGTCGAGATTCTCGCGCTCGTAGATGCGGTTGAAGGTGTCGGCGAACAGCACGACCTCGCGGCCGGTCGGTGGACCGACGCTGGCGGCCGGCGGCACGAACACGTCGCTGCGGAAGGCGGGCAGGGCGCGGCGTGCGCTGATGCCGGCAAAGCGCTCGAACAGTTTTCGCAGCAGCGGGCTGCGGTTGCGGAAATTCGCCAGCGGCGCAAAGCGCGACGCAAGGCCGGCGTAGCGGGGGAGGTAGCCGACCAGCCGGTCGCGCAATGTCAGTCCGTGGGAGGCGGTGCGCGCCGCCAGCACCTCGATCTTCATCTTGGCCATGTCGACGCCGGTTGGGCATTCGTGGCGGCAGGCCTTGCAGGAGACGCAGAGTTTCAGCGTCTCCATCATCTCGTCGGAGGAGAGTGCGCCCGCGCCGAGCTGGCCGGAGATCGCGAGCCGCAGCGTGTTGGCGCGGCCGCGCGTGACGTCCTTCTCGTTGCGTGTCGCGCGGTAGGACGGGCACATCACGCCGCCCTCCAGCTTGCGGCAGGCGCCGTTGTTGTTGCACATCTCGACCGCGCCCTGGAAGCCGCCGCCGGCGCCGGGATAGGCGGACCAGTCGAGTTTCGTCTTCAGGTCAGTGACGCGATAGCCGGGCTTGAAGCGGAACAACGAGCGGTCGTCCATTTTCGGCGCATCGACGATCTTGCCGGGATTGAGAACGCCGTCGGGATCGAAGCGCGTTTTCACTTCCTTGAAGTCGGCGACGAGACGTTCGCCGAACATGGCTTCGTGGAATTCCGAGCGCACCAGGCCGTCGCCATGCTCGCCGGAATGCGAGCCCTTGTACTCGCGCACCATCGCGAAGGCTTCTTCGGCAATGGCCCGCATCGCCTTGACGTCCTTCTCCAGCTTCAGGTTCAGCACGGGGCGCACGTGCAGGCAGCCCTCCGAGGCATGAGCATACATCGTGCCGCTGGTGCCGTGCTTTGCAAACACCTCGTTCAGCCGCGCGGTGTAGTCGGCGAGATGCGGCAGCGGCACGGCGCAGTCCTCGACGAAGGAGACCGGCTTGCCCTCCTGCTTCATCGACATCATGACGTTGAGGCCTGCGGCGCGGAAATCGGCAATACCGCCCTGAAGCGCGGGCTCGGTGATCTCCACCACGCCGCCCCATTTGCGCTTGTCGTTGGTCCAGCCGAAGCCGAGATCGCCCATCAGCTCGCCGAGTTGCTTGAGGCGCAAGAGATTGTCGGCCTGGTCTTCTTCCGCGAACTCCACGACCAGCACGGCATCCGGATCGCCCTTGATCGCTGCGGAGATGATGGGGCGGAACATCGCGATGTCGCGGCCGAGCGCGAGCATGGTCCGGTCGACCAGTTCGACCGCGATCGGCTTCAGCTTGACGAGGTGCTGGGCCGCATCCATCGCCTCATAGAAACTGCCGAAATGGCAGATTCCGAGCGCCTTGTTGCGGATGACGGGCCACAGCTTCAGCTCGACCTTGGTGGTGAAGGCCAGGGTGCCTTCGGAGCCGACCAGCAGATGCGCTATGTTGTTGGGCGCGTTGCGCGGCACCAGCGCATCGAGATTGTAGCCGCCGACGCGGCGCTGCACCTGTGGGAAGCGCGCGGCGATTTCGTCGGCCTCGCGCGTGCCGAGATCGAGCATGTCGCGGAACAGGGCCCGTGCGCTGTCGCTTGCGTCGATCTCGGAGAGATCGCGCGACACCTCGCCGAAGCGGCTGAGTGTGCCGTCGGCGAGGGCCGCCTCCATCGACAGTGTGTTGTCGCGCATGGTGCCGTAGCGCAGACTGCGGCCGCCGCAGGAATTGTTGCCGGCCATGCCGCCAATGGTGGCGCGCGAGGCCGTGGACACGTCGACCGGAAACCACAGGCCGTGCTTCCTGAGCTGGCGATTGAGGTCGTCGAGCACGATGCCGGGCTCGACCACGCAGGTGCGGCTTTCGACGTCGAGCGACAGGATGCGGTTGAGGTGCTTCGAGAGGTCCACCACCAGGCCGTCATTGACGGTCTGGCCGCATTGCGAGGTGCCGCCGCCGCGCGGGGTGACCTTCACGCCCTCGTCGCGGGCGATCGCCAGCGACAGCAAGGCTTCGTCCATGCTGCGCGGCACCACCACGCCTGCTGGCACGATCTGGTAGAACGAGGCGTCGGTGGCGTAACGGCCGCGGCTGAACGGGTCGAACAGGACGTCGCCCGTAATCTCCCGGGCCAAACGCGCCGCCAGGCCGTCCATTCTGGCCGATTCCTGTGATTTTCCGGCCACTTCAGCCGCCATGGTCAACTCTCGCCTGTTCGTCGCCCCCGTCTTGCCTACCGGCGCGCGCCTTGGCAAGGCGAGCTCTGCTTCTTGTGCATTGACGGACCCCACCGGGCGAGGGACAAGCCCGGCGAATAATGATATGCGAGCGGCTCGCCAGGGCCTGACGATCGAGGCCGACAGACGCAAGCCAAGACAGGCTCAAAGACAGATTCAAGACCGGGAAGGACGCCGATGACCGTGCATACTGGAAGGCATTTCCTACAGATTCCAGGACCGACCAATGTGCCCGACCGCGTGCTGCGGGCGATGGACATGCCGACGCTGGACCATCGGGGTCCAGAGTTCGCCGAGCTCGGTTTCGGCGTGCTGGCCGCGATGCAGCGGGTGTTCCGCACCAAGCAGCCCGTGATCATCTTCCCTTCGTCCGGGACCGGTGCCTGGGAAGCGGCAATGGTCAACGTGTTCGCGCCCGGCGACAAGGTCTTGATGTGCGAGACCGGCCAGTTCGCCGTGTTGTGGCGCGGCATCGCCGAAAAGTTCAAGATCGACGTCGACTTCATCCCGAGCGACTGGCGCCATGGCGCCGACCTCGCCGAGATCGAGAAGCGCCTGACTGCCGACAAGCAGCACGCGATCAAGGCGGTCTGCGTCGTGCACAACGAAACCTCGACCGGCTGCGTGACGCCGCCGCTGGAGGTGCGCAAGCTGCTCGACCGCGTCAAGCATCCGGCGCTGCTGATGGTCGATACCATCTCCGGCCTCGGCTCGATGGAATACGAGCATGATGCCTGGGGCGTCGACGTCTCGGTCGCCGGCTCGCAGAAGGGCCTGATGCTGCCGCCGGGCCTCAGCTTCAACGCTGTCTCGGAGAAGGCGCTCGCGGTGGCGAAGGCCAACCCCGGCATGCGCTCCTATTGGGACTGGCAGGAGGTCATCACCTTCAACAAGCTCGGTACCTTCCCCTACACGCCCGCGACCAACCTGCTCTACGGCCTGCGCGAAGCGGTCAAGATGCTGGAGGAGGAGGGGCTGGAGAACGTCTGGACCCGACACAAGCGCCATAGCGCGGCCACCCGCGCGGCAGTCAAGGTCTGGGGCCTGGAGACGCAATGCGCCGATCCCGCCGCTCACTCACCGGCGCTGACCGGTGTGCGCGTGCCTGACGGCCACGATGCCGATGCCTTCCGCAAGGTGGTGCTGGAGAACTTCGACATGTCGCTTGGCACCGGGCTGAACAAGGTCAAGGGCAAGGTGTTCCGCATCGGCCATATCGGCCATTTCAACGATCTGATGCTGATGGGGACGCTCGCAGGCGTCGAGATGGGCCTGGATCTTGCAAAGATTCCGCACCGGAGCGGCGGCGTGCTGGCGGCCATGGACGTCCTGAAGGGACGCGATGTGGTGCCGATGGCGAAGGCCCAAGTCGCTTAAAGGCCCAAGTCGCTTAAAGGCCCAAGTCGCCTGAAGGCTCAGGTCGCCTGAAGACTCAGGTGGCCTGAATCAAACTAGAAAGTGAGCGCGCGATGAACGCACCGACGACGACCAACGAAGACCTGCTCTACTCCGTCACGGACGGCATCGCGCGGATCACCTTCAACCGCCCCCAGGCGCGCAACGCCATGACCTTCGCCATGTATGATCGCATGGCGGAGATCTGTACCGAGATCAACGCCGACCGTTCGATCAAGGCACTGATCCTGACCGGCGCCGGCGACAAGGCGTTCGCCTCCGGCACCGACATCTCGCAGTTTCGCGCCTTCAAGACCGCGCAGGATGCGCTCGACTACGAGGCTCGCATCGACCGCGTGCTCGGGACGCTCGAGCAGTGCCGCGTGCCGGTGATCGCGGCTATCGCGGGCGCCTGCACGGGCGGCGGCGCCGGCATTGCGGCCTGCTGCGATCTCCGTATCGGCACCGAGACGACCCGCATCGGCTTTCCGATCGCGCGGACGCTCGGCAATTGCCTGTCGATGTCGAACATCAGCCGCATCGTCTCGCTGGTCGGTCCCGCCCGCACCAAGGATATGATCTTCAAGGCGCGCCTGGTCGAGGCCCCCGAGGCGCTCGCGCTCGGCCTGCTCACTGAAATCGTGCCTGACGTCGAGACGCTGCAGCGCCGCGCCGACGAGACCGCAAAGCTGGTCGCGAGCCACGCGCCGCTCACTCTCGAAGCCACCAAGGAAGCGGTGCGCCGCATCCGCCGTACGCTGTCGCGCGAGGAAGGCGAGGACCTGATCCTCAAGGCCTATATGAGCGAAGATTTCCGCGAGGGCATGGACGCTTTCCTCAACAAGCGCACGCCGAACTGGAAGGGCAAGTAGCGCGCGACGCTACGTCTCCGCGTTTCTCGCAGACCTCGCGAAGTCAACCGGGCCAGAGATATCCCCAACGCAAGAGCAATTGTTCGCTCAGCCAGCCGATCCAGATAGCGGGTGCCATAAAAAGTCCGAACGGCAGGAATGCCGTCGCCCGCAACGACCGCCTTTGCATTGCAGCATTTGCGATATAGGCGGCAATCGCTGAAAGCGCTGCCAGCTCGATCACCGCAGCTGCTGTCGGGAGTTCGAGCCAGGCACCGGCAACGGCGCCAAGCTTGACGTCCCAAGCCCCAATCCCTCTCGGCCTCGCCAATGGCGATAGAACAACAAGAGAAGCAACAACGGCAGAGCTACCGCAGAGGCCCGGAAGACCATCCAGAGCATGGATGATGCACTGGAATTGGGCATGGTTACTCCAACGCGCAACACAGCAAGTCCGAAAGCCGTGGCGGTCAGCTCGTTTGGGATGAGGTAGTGGCGGGCATCGTTGCAGGCGATGGCAAACATCAAAGTTGCGAGATATGCACCTAACAGCCCGTCCGCGCCCGGCGCGATCATGAGGCTCGCGAGAACGACCACGAATACTGCAAAAGCGAAAACCAAGCCGCTTTGGATTACCTCTGGTTTCCCTTGAGCGGGATCCTGATCTAAGTAGTGCATATCATATCTGGTAGCTTCTACGGAAATCCCGCCCTTCACGGAAGCGACGTGGAACCAGTGATCATGTCGGCTCCAATCTGCCGATCCTTCCGGCGGCCTCTCGGACTTTGTCCCATAAAGCTATGACAAGTTATCTTTCAGCCGCCAAAGAGCAGACAGTTTCTCGAAGATGATTCTATTCCAGGCTCGAGATCCGGCCGGCGTGCTTGCAATCGATCTCATTCCAAAGTCATAAGCGGAGCGGTGCCGGCCCCGCTTGAACTGGCTGGCATTCGCCCGCACAATGCAATTTGCCCGACTTCGCGAATTGCCAATCTGAACAAGAACATAGTCAAAAATTTGGGGGAAGACGCGCGTGAGACATGGAATGAAGGCCGCGATCACGCTGGCCGCCGCGCTCTATGGAGCGCCCGCTTTTGCCGGTTGGGAACCGACGAAGCCCGTCGAGATCGTGGTGGCGGCGGGCGCGGGTGGCGCCTCCGACCAGATGGCGCGGATGATGCAGGCCGCGATCCAGAAGAACAATTTGATGAAGCAACCGATCGTCGTCTCGCTCAAGGGCGGGGCGTCGGGCGCGGAAGCGCTGATGTACATGAAGTCCAGCGAGGGCGATCCGAACAAGGTGCTGATCGCCTATTCGCTGATCTACATGCTGCCGCTGTCGGCGAAGATTCCGTTCAACTGGCGTGAGTTGACCCCGGTCTCGGTGATCGCGCTCGACCAGTTCGTGCTGTGGGACAACAGCGCAGGTCCCAAGACGGTGAAGGAATTCGTCGCAGCCGCCAAGGCGGCGAGCGCGCCGTTCAAGATGGGCGGCACGGGCTCCAAGCGCGAGGATCACGTGCTGACCGTGTTCCTCGAGCAGAAGACCGGCGCGAAATTCTCCTATCTGCCCTACAAGTCCGGCGGCGAGGCCGCGACCCAGCTCGTCGGCAACCACACCGAATCCAACGTCAACAATCCATCCGAAAATCTCGAGGTCTGGCGCGCCGGCCAGGTGCGGCCGCTCTGCGTGTTCGACAAGGAGCGGATATCCTACACCAGCAAGGTGACGGACACGCAGTCCTGGGCCGACATCCCGACCTGTAAGGAGGAGGGCGTCGACGTCCAGTATCTGATGCTGCGCGCGATGTTCCTGCCCGGCAAGGTCTCGCCGGAGCAGCAGGCGTTCTATGTCGACCTGTTCCACAAGGTGACGCAGACCGCCGAGTACAAGGACTACATGGAAAAGCAGGCGTTGAAGCCGATCTTCCTCACCGGCAAGGACATGGTGCAATTCCTCGAAGAGGACGATGCCGTCAACAAGTCGCTGATGACGGAAGCCGGATTCGTCGCGAAGTGAGCGATCTCCCTTCTCCCTCTCCCCGTTCTTACGGGAGAGGGCAGGGGTGAGGGGACCCTTCCTCGAAGACAGTGGCAGACGGACTCGCGGAGAGTCTCCCTCACCCGGCGCTTCGCGCCGACCTCTCCCCGCAAGCGGGGCGAGGTGATATCACTTCCGGCTTTTGCAAGCAGCTCATGTCCCAAACCGATCTTGAAATCGTCGTCGACGATCCGACCGCGCCTGAAGAGGACTCGCCCTCCGTCGTCAGTTCAGGCACGATCGAAATATTCGTCTGCATCCTCTTGCTCGCGCTGGCTGCGACGCTCGGCTACGACAATTGGCGCACCGGCGCCTCCTGGGATTCGACCGGGCCCGAGCCCGGCTATTTCCCGTTCTATCTCTCCGTCATCCTCGGCGGCGGCAGCCTTTACGGCCTGGTGACGGCGCTCGTCGCGCGGCGTGCATCGTCCGAGAGCTTCGTCACACGCGCGCAGGCGCGCCGTGTGATGGCGGTGTTCGTGCCGACGCTGCTGTTCTGCCTGGTGACGCAGTTCCTTGGCCTCTATGTCGCAAGCTTCCTGCTGATTGCGAGCTTCATGCGCGCGATCGGCAAGATCGCGCTTTGGAAGTCGCTGCTCACCGCCTTCGTGTTCACGGCGATCATGTTCGTTACCTTCGACATCGCCTTCGACGTCATCATGCCGAAAGGGCCGCTCGAAGCGGCCTTCGGCCACTAGGCGGGCCCGCGATGGAAGCTTTCGGTCTCCTGCTTCACGGCTTCGCCGTCCTGCTGACGTGGAAAACGCTCGTGCTGATGATGGTCGGGCTGGTGCTCGGCGTCTTCGTCGGCGTGCTGCCGGGCCTCGGCGGCCCCAACGGCGTTGCTATCCTGCTGCCGCTCACCTTCACGATGGACCCGACCTCGGCGATCGTGATGCTGTCCTGCATCTACTGGGGCGCGCTGTTCGGCGGCGCTATCACCTCGATCCTGTTCAACATTCCCGGTGAGGCCTGGTCGGTCGCGACGACCTTCGACGGCTATCCGATGGCGCAGCAGGGCAGGGCGGCGGAGGCCCTGACCGCGGCGTTCACGTCCTCCTTCATCGGCTCACTGGTCGCGGTGCTCCTGATCACCTTCCTTGCGCCGATGATCTCGTCCTTTGCGCTGAAGTTCGGCCCGCCCGAGTTCTTTGCGGTGTATCTGTTGACCTTCTGCTCCTTCGTCGGTCTCGGGCGCGAGGCCAAGCACAAGACGGTCATCTCGATGTCGCTCGGGCTCCTGCTCGCGGGTATCGGCATGGACACGGTATCGGGCAATCTGCGCATGACCTTCGGCTCGTCCGAGCTGCTCCGTGGCATCAACTTCCTCGTCGCCGTCATCGGCCTGTTCGGCATCAGCGAGATCCTGCTGACGATGGAGGAACGTCTGGCGTTGCGGGGGCATGCGGCGAGTATCTCGCTCCGCGTCGTGCTGAGCGTCTGGAAGGACCTGCCGAAATACTGGGTGACGCTGCTACGCTCCTCCTTCATCGGCTGCTGGCTCGGCATCACTCCGGGTGGCGCGATCGCGGCGTCCTTCATGGGCTACAATCTCGCCAAGCGCTTTTCGAAGGATCCCGAGAGCTTTGGCAAGGGCCGCATCGAGGGCGTGTTCGCACCGGAGACAGCCGCGCATGCCTCCGGCACTGCGGCGCTGCTGCCGATGCTGGCGCTCGGCATTCCCGGCTCCGGCACGGCTGCGATCCTGCTCGGCGGCCTGATGGTGTGGGGGCTCAATCCGGGCCCGCTGCTGTTCGTCGAGCACAAGGATTTCGTCTGGGGCCTGATCGCCTCAATGTATCTAGGCAACGTCGTCGGCCTCGTGCTGGTGCTGACGACGGTGCCGATCTTCGCCTCGATCCTGCGCGTGCCGTTCGCAGCGGTGGCGCCGATGATCGTGGTGTCCTGCGCGATCGGCGCCTATGCGATCCAGAACGCGATGTTCGACATCTGGCTGATGCTCGGCTTCGGTGTCGTCGGCTACGTCTTCAAGAAGATCGGTATTCCGCTTGCGCCGTTCACGCTGGCGCTCGTGCTCGGCAACCGAGCCGAGGATGCATTCCGTCTCTCGATGATCGGCTCCGGCGGGAACCTGAAGGTGTTCTGGTCGAACGGCCTTGTCGGCTCCATTACAACCTTGGCGATTGTGCTGCTGTTCTGGCCGGTGATCGATGGCTTGCTTGCCCGTGTCGGATTGACGCAAGGGACCAAAGCGACATCGCGCTAACCCCGAAAAATTATTGCATTCAATCACATAAGGGAGTGATGTCGCCGTAGTCTGGAGCGCCACACGCCCCGACGTTCGCACCGGCTGGCCTCGGGAGCGCCACCACGCTGACGATCGATCAGCATCTTGTTGCGATCGTGCCACATCCACGGCGTGATCTTTACTGGTTGGACCGCGAAGCAGTCTGCATCGAGCGGCTTTTGAGGCTATGGCGCCAGTCCGCGGAATTCATCCAGATCATCCAACCGCGCTGAAATAGCTGCGATTTTACGTTCGCCCGGATGGCCCGCGCGTTTCTTCCGCGCGCGATCGGCTGCCTGCGTCCTCCAAACGGCTGACCTTCGAACGCAGGACGCGGAGCGGTGCGCGCTTTCCTAGTGTCGCCGCACGGAATCGCCCGCGCCTTGCGCGAGCAGGTGCAACGCCGCTTATCGAGGGAAATCTGATGACACGAACTTTGCTGGTTGCGGCTGCGATCGGAATGCTGTTCGCACCGCGTGCCTTCGCCGCCGATATGGCGGTGCCGCGCATCTATACCAAGGCGCCGCCGGTGGCCGTCGATCCTGGATACAATTGGAGCGGCTTCTATGCGGGTCTCAACATCGGCTATGGCTGGGGCCGCTCGGGGACGACGGCGGACTTCATCGACAGCGGAGGCGGCGCGCTGCTGAGCTCGAGCGCCGGCACGTTCGATCTCAACGGGGTCACCGGCGGCGGACAGATCGGTTTCAACTGGCAGCGCGACATGTTCGTCGTCGGCTTGGAGGCTGATTTCCAGGGCAGCGGCCAGAAGGGCAGTATCGACGCGCTGTGCGCCGGCGCGCCGGCCGGTTTGCAGGACGGCGTCTGTACGCCGGGCCATCGCGGCGACAACACGTTCGATCCCGCGCTGCCGGTCGCATTCAATCTCACCCAGAAGCTCGACTGGTTCGGCACCGTCCGTGGCCGGCTCGGCGTCGCCGTGACGCCGCGCGTGCTGTTCTACGGGACCGGCGGTCTGGCTTACGGCCGTGTCTCCACTTCGGGCAGCGGGAATGCGATCAATGTCGGCGGTACCCCGGGTGCCGACGGCGGAACGTTCACGCCTGTTGCGGCAAGCTTCAGCAGCAGCACGACCAAGGTCGGCTGGAGCGCAGGCGTCGGCATCGAAGGTGCGTTCGCAGACAATTGGAGCGCCAGGCTCGAATATCTCTACGTCGATCTCGGAACCGTCTCGGGCTCGCTGACCACCCCCGTGATCGCGCTCAGCGGTGCGCCGCTGGTCGTCGGCTATCGCTCGCACATCACCGACAACATTTTGCGCTTCGGCGTGAACTACCGCTTCAGCGGCACCTGAGCGCCCTGCGCTAAGTCCCGAGTGAAAAAGCCCGGCGCAAGCGCCGGGCTTTTTCGCTGACGAGGCCAAGTGAGGTGCTCACACCACCTTGGCCTCCCTGAGCTTGGCGATCTCGTCCGCGCCGAAACCGAACTCCTTCAGCACTTCGTCGGTCTGCTCGCCGAATTCCGGCGGCCGCGCCACCATTTTGCTCGGCGTGCGCGACAGCGTCACGGGCTGGCCGACCAGGCGTATGTGGCGATTCTCGTCGTTTGGCACGTCCTGCGCAATGCCGAGATGCCTGACCTGCGCATCGTCGAACATCTGGTCGATGGCATAGATCGGCCCACAGGGCACGCCCGCGTCGTTCAATTCCTTGACCCAGGTCTCGGTCGACCTCGTGAGCGTGCGCTTCTCGATCTCGGCATTGAGCGCGTCGCGATTTTTGGAGCGGGCCGGTGCCGTCGCATAATCGGGATGGCTGTAGAGCTCCGGCGCGCCGATCGCCTGTGCGCAGCGCTCCCAGATCCGTCCGCCTGTCGTGGCAATGTTGATGTAGCCGTCCGAGGTCTTGAACACGCCGGTCGGGATGCTGGTCGGGTGGTTGTTGCCGGCCTGTTTGGCCACTTCCTTCTCCATCAGCCAGCGGGCTGCCTGGAAGTCGAGCATGAAGATTTGCGCCTGCAGCAGCGAGGTCTGCACCCACTGGCCCTTGCCCGAAACCTCGCGTTCGAGCAGCGCAGTGAGGATGCCCATGGCGCAGAACAGGCCGGCGGTGAGATCGGCGACGGGAATCCCGACCCGCATCGGCCCTTCGCCCGGCGCGCCGGTGATCGACATCAGCCCGCCCATGCCCTGCGCGATCTGATCGAAGCCCGGCCGCTTGTGATAGGGGCCGTCCTGGCCGAAGCCGGAGATACTGCCATAGACGATGCGCGGATTGATTTCGCGCAGGCTCTCATAGTCGATCCCGAGCTTCTTCTTCACATCGGGCCGGAAATTCTCGACCACGACGTCGGCCTTGGCGGCGAGGCGCTTGAACACGGCGAGGCCGCGCGCGTCCTTCAGGTTCAGCGTCATCGCCCGCTTGTTGCGGTGCAAATTCTGGAAATCGGAGCCGTGCCGCGGCCCGCCCGGTTGCTCACCGCCGGAATCCTCGGTCAGCGCGTCGATCTTGATGACGGTGGCGCCCCAGTCCGCCAGCTGCCGCACGCAGGTGGGCCCGGACCGGACACGGGTCAGATCGAGCACAGTGAAGCGCGACAGGGCTTCCGAGGCATGCGGAAAGGGCATAGTGAAAAGCTCCGGGACGGATTGAGGGGTCACCATAGTGCCGAAACATCAGGCGGCAAGTCTGGGCCGACGCGGATGCCGTCTGTCGAAATGCAATGCCTGACGGGGGTCTTGGCATGACGGGGTCTTGGCCTGACGGGTCTGGCCTGACGCGGTTTGCAGCGCTGCGTGAAGGGGATCAGCGCGACAGGCGCTTCAGTTCGGCCCGCGCCTGCTCAGCCAGCGGGTCATCGCCGTGGCGCGCAAGGAAGAGTTCGAACGCCTCCCGCGTTCCCTTCTGACGGACGGCTTCGTACTCCTCCGCCACCGCGGCGGAAGGATCGCGGGCCATTGGCATGGAGGGCGCGCGTCCCGCCTTGCCGCTGTCGTCCGCATTCGCTTTCCCGGCCATCACAAGCTGTTCTCCGATGGGCAGACGATCCAGCCCGGCGGGCACCGCGAGGACGCCGATCAGACCGGCTGAAATTGGGCCTAGTTTCATGATCTCCTTCATAGATCATACCCGCAGGCGGAACCTGCATTCTTAGCCCTTGGCCCGCAGCATTACAGGATTTGATGGTCGAGAGTCCATTGGCCACCTCGGTCGCCCTTGGTGCCGGCAACATACGGATGCCCAATACTCACTGGGCCTGCTCTACGACCGCGGCCAGGGCGTGCCACAGGACATCGTCGAGGCTTCCAAATGGCTCAACCTGTCGACGGCCGCCGGCGAGGCCGCGCCGTCGATAGCCGATGGCGTCGCGCGGCTGGCCGCTGCGCGATCTGTTTGATAACATTACTTATGATACATTTCTTTAATCTGAATGTTAATTACGATCGCTAGAGACCCGCCTACCGTCGCAGCTGCGACCGAGTAGGAATAGGCAATCTTCCATGAGCAATGACGACATCGACCGCGCTGGAACCCATCGTTCCGGCAGCAGCAATTCCATGCGCCAAATGATCGATCGCCGCGCGGTCCTTCAGGGCGCGGCCAGCCTTTCCGTGCTGGCGCTCGGCGCGGGTGCGGCGAAGGCGCAGACCAGCACTCCGTCATTGACCAGCTTCTCGATCGCGGTGCTGCCCGACACGCAGTTCTATTCGCGTTACGCGACGACCGACGAAAGCCAGCAATTTCAGAAGGCCTATGGTTCAACGCCGTACGACGCGCAGACCCAGTGGATCGCCGACAACGCCGCGAAATATGGCATCCGCTTCGTCATCCATCTGGGTGACGTGGTCGACCAGCAGAGCAAGCCGAACCAGTGGATTGTAGCCGACGCTGCGATGAGGAAGCTGGAAGATGCCAAGGTCCCCTATTCGATCCTCGCCGGCAACCACGACGTCGTCACCGACAACGATTACCATACCCCCTGGGATCAGAATTCCGGCACCGACGCCCAGCGCAGCCTCAACGCCGAGCCCTATTTGAAGTGGTTCCCGAGCAGCCGCGCGGCGCAGCAGTCCACGTTCCGCGAGCGCGAC
Source organism: Bradyrhizobium sp. A5 (assembly GCF_042076515.1). Classification (NCBI taxonomy): domain Bacteria; kingdom Pseudomonadati; phylum Pseudomonadota; class Alphaproteobacteria; order Hyphomicrobiales; family Nitrobacteraceae; genus Bradyrhizobium; species Bradyrhizobium sp. A5. The sequence goes on from NZ_CP148990.1 coordinate 2,208,332, forward strand.
AGCAGCGGCTTTCACGAATGCCATATCTTCCAGGCGAGCGGCGTGAAGTTCATGGTGCTTTCGCTGTCCTGGCGCATTTCGGACGGCGCCATTGCCTGGGCGCGCGACGTGATCGATCGCAACCCGACGCTGCCGGTCATTCTTTCCAACCACCAGCTGCTCAACATCGACAGCGACGGCCTGTCGCCGCTGGAGACCGACTACGGCAAGATGCTGTGGGAGATGCTGATCCGCGACAAGGATCAGATCTTCATGACGCTGAACGGCCATTACCATGGCGCCTCGTATCTTTCGAAGACCAATAATTTCGGCAATCCAGTCCACCAGATGGTGGTCGACTACCAGATGGACTATCAGGGCGGCAACGCCATGATGCGGCTTTACGAAGTCGACTTCACCAATAACAAGATCGACGTGATGTCGTTCTCGCCCTGGGTGGTGCAGAAGCCGAAGAACACCCTCAACCAGTTCGATCACGCCGAACTGACGGGCCCGAACAACAGCTTCTCGATTCCAATCAACTTCAAGAGCCGCTTCGCCCGGTTCACGCGCTTTAGTCCGAGCAAGGTGCTGACCGGACCTGCGATCCTGCCGTCCGTGCGCGCCAACCTGCTCGCCGGTTACGTCGATCCGCCGACGCCGGAAGTCGCGCTGCCCGCGGATACCGAGGACTATCCGCATGTCGCCGATACCGTGGCGCACTGGCGGGTGCCCTCGACGGTCGTCGACGGCCAGGCCGTCCCGATCGGCGGGATCCTGCCTGACGTTGCCGGCGGCAACAATCTGATGCGTGCGGCGCTCGTCGCATCCGCACAGCTTGGCGACGTCGTGTGGTCCTCGGACAAGCACCGTCTGTCCTCCGCCGCGGGCAGTGTGTCGTTTCTCAACACCGACAACACCGTCGGTCGCCTCAACGCCTTCCTGACGGCGTCAGCCGCCTCGCTCAACGGCCGCAGCTTCTGGAACGGCTACACGGTCGAGGCCTTCTTGAAGATCCCGGCCGGCTGGACCGCGAGCCTGCATAAATGGGGCAATATCCTCGGTCGCGTGGGCAACCGCGGCAACGTTCCCGGCGGCTATCAGGGCGGAGATCCGGAGGCGTCGAGTGTCCTGTTCGCCATCTCGAACCTGCGCGAAGTGCAGTGGGAAGTGGTGCCGGCTTCCGTCTCGCACTACGCACAGACCAACTGGTCCGGCGAGATCATCCGCGATAGCTGGTATCATGTCGCGATCATCAACGATCCGGCGACCCTCACCACCACTTTGTACATCGACGGCGCGCCGGTGTTGCGCAACGTGGGAAATGCCGCGATCGGGTTGCGCTCGCAGAGCACGCCTCAGCCCTGGATACTCGGGGCCGGCTGGTGGAATGGCGTCCTGGCCGACGGCTTCTTCGGTGCGGTCGGAGAGATCCGCATGGTTTATCGTCCGATCGGCCCCGACCAATGGCTGACCGCGCGCCGAACCTGATCTGACCGCGTCCTGGCGGCGCGATCACCGACACAGACGATGTGGAGTTCGTTTCGGCGAGCTCCACATTTTTTTGGCGCTTGTCCGGCGCGATCGCAGGGCCGCGCGATGCTTGCACGCACACTGTTGCAATCCGCACCCACGACCACGGCATTCACATAATAAATAACATATCATCAAATTTATGATATATTGCGATGCAATACGGACGCTCTCGCAACTTTTTGCCGTAGACGGGCGCACGACATCCGCTGCCGGCACAGTTTGAATGAAAGCGATCCAGACCTATGGCTGCTCCCGTTGTAAAAGTCGGCTCCGAATTCTCCGTGACCACCAACAAGACCGGCAGCCAGGAGGCGCCGACCGTCACCGGGCTCGCCAATGGCGGCTTCGTGGTGACTTGGGATGATGCCAGCGGAACGCTGGGCGATGCCAACGGCACCAGCATCAAGGCGCAGGTCTTTGCCGCCGACGGCAGCAAGGTCGGCTCGGAATTCCGGGTCAACACCCAGACCGCCGATGGCCAACTCGCACCCGTGATCACGGGCCTTTCCAATGGCGGCTTCGTCGTCACCTGGTTCGACAATAGCCAGACGCTCGGCGACAGCGAGGGTACCAGTATCAAGGCGCAGGTGTTTTCGGCCGACGGCACGCCGGTGGGTTCGGAAACCCTCGTCAACAGCGCGACGTCCTATTCGCAGTTCGCGCCGACCGTCGCGGGTCTGGGCAATGGCGGCTTCGTCGTCAGCTGGACCGACGACAGCGGTGAGGGCGGCGACGACGACGGCACCGGCATCAAGGCGCAGGTGTTCGCGGCCGACGGCAGCAAGGTCGGCGCAGAATTCCTCGTCAATACGGAGACCGGCGGCAGCCAGGACAACGCCACCATCACCGGGCTGGCCAATGGTGGGTTTGTCGTGACCTGGGAAGATCTCAGCGGAACGCTCGGCGACAGCGATGCGACCAGCGTCAAGGCGCAGATGTTTGCCGCCGACGGCAGCAAGGTCGGAAGCGAATTCCTGGTCAACACCGCGACCGCCTCCGACCAGCTCAAGCCGACCGTCTCGGCGCTGCCCAATGGCGGCTTCGTCGTGACCTGGTACGATTTCAGCCAGGCCGGCGGCGACAGCAGCGGCAGCGGCATCAAGGCGCAGATCTATGCGGCCGATGGCAGCAAGGTCGGCAGCGAATTCCTCGTCAACACCACGACGGCCAACTCCCAGTCCACGCCGACGGTGACCACGCTGAGCAACGGTGATTTCGCGATCGCCTGGCAGGACTGGAGCGGCGCGGGCGGCGATGCCAGCGGCAGCAGCATCAAGCTGCAGGTGTTCACCGCGGATGGTCGGAAGGTCGGGACTGAATTGCTGGTCAACACCAGCACGTCGTCCGATCAGTCGCATCCCTCGATCATAGGTTATGCCGACGGTCGCTTCGTCGTCACATGGCAGGATGCCAACGGAACCGACGTCAGGTCGCAGGTATTCTCGGTCGATACCGTCAAGCCGGTGCCGGTGTTGTCGGCCGTGGACGCGACAAGCCCGTGGGTTGCCGGGCTCTCCGGTTCGGTCGATGCCGACGCCGCCGGCCAGACCCTCACGTTGCGCGACGGCACGTCGCAGAACGCCGGCTGGAGCACGATGGTTACGGTCGGCAGCAACGGCGTCTGGAACGCCGAACTGTCCTGGGACCAGTTCAACACCGCGGTCGATCTCGTCGTCACCGACGCCGCCGGCAACACCGGTGTCTCGAACTACGTGTACGGCACCGCCAGCGGCCGGAATTTCGGCGCCGGCAGCCATCAATACATCTACGGCACGGCGAGCGATTACGTCATCGGAGGCGGTGCGGAGCAGCACGTCTATGCTGGCGGAACGGTTATCGACACGACCCTGAACGCCGGCGGCGTGCAGATCGACTGGGGCAACGCCATCGGCACGACCATCAACGGCGGTGCTCAATATGTCTGGGGCACGGCCAGCAACACCACGATCGTTTCTGGTGCGCAGTACGTCGGGGCCGGCGGCAGCGCCAGCGGCACCACCATCGGTGCGGGCGGTCTCGAATATATCCGCACCGGCGCCACGTTGACCGACGTCACCTTTGGCGGGGCCTCGGCCAAGCTGGTGCTCGACCAGTCGTCGGCCTTCAGCGGGACGATCGCCGGCTGGCAGGATGGCGTCGAGCTCGACCTTGGCGACATCGCGTTCAGCGAGACCACCTCGCTTGCCTATTCGGCCAATGCCGGGAACACCGGTGGCACGCTCACGATCACCGACGGCGTTCATACAGCCTCGCTGCAACTGCTTGGCCAGTACAGCGCCGCGGACTTTGCATTGGCCGCGGACGGTCATGGTGGTTCGGTCATTACCAATCCGGTGGATCAGCCCCAGGCCCAGCTGTCGATCTCGCACGCGGCGTAAGCTGAGGGCAAAGCCAAGGCGGATCCGCTCGGTCATACGAAAGCAGATCAAAGGGGCGTGCCTCATTGGCACGCCCCATTAGATTCTCGTAATGTCTACTGCAGGGGGGTGGTGATCCTGTCAGCTTCGATCAACGTTCCCTGGGGGCGGCCAATCTTGCGCGCAAAGTTGGCCAGAGATGGTGACCGAACCCGCTCCTCGACTGTCTGGAGTGGGGGAACCGACGCCGCAAGTCCGGCTTGCCGCTTGCGGTCGCCGGGCCTTGCAGTCGATGCTGGTGGTCCGGGGCATTTATATGATTTTACTTGCAAATTTGGCCTGGCCGGAGAAGTTTCATCAATGCACCCTCCGTGCGAACATGGAGTTCCATGCTTAGCTCCTGGTCACGCAGGTGGTTGGGCGCGGCTTCCAAAATTAAACCAAACGTATCACTCTCAAGCTAAAATCCTGGACCCGCGTCCCCGAATCGCGTGCGAGCCGCTGCTCCGGAGAGTCCCTTGGCCATTTCAGTTTCCGTCAGCAAGACCAACAACGCCGAGATCGACGGCCTGCTGTCGGGCGTCAAATGGTCCGGCACGATCAGCTACAGCTTCCCCGATTCGCCCAGCGACTACATCAATCCCTACAGCGGCGGCAGCAGCGAGCCGACCACTTCGGGCTTCGCCTCGGCGCCGAGCCAGATGCAGTCGGCGATCAACTATGCGATCGGACTGATCCTCGGCTACACCAACGCCAGCTTCCAGTACAACGGGACCGGCAGCGCGGACGTCATGATCGCGCAGTCGCCGTCGGCCAATCCCACCTCCTACGCCTATTACCCCGGCGACTATGCGGCTGGCGGCGATGTTTGGTTCGGAACGCAGTACAATTACTCGCTGGCCAAGCTCGGCAACTACTATTTCACGACCGCGCTGCACGAGCTCGGCCACGCTCTCGGACTCAAGCACAGCCAGGAGACGGGCGGTCCCGCCAATGTCGCGGTGCCGAGCGCACACGACGACAGTGAATACACCGTCATGAGCTATCGCAGCTATGTCGGCGCTTCGACCTCGACCGGCTACACCAACGAGGCCTACGGATATCCGCAGACCTACATGGCCAACGATATCCTTGCGCTGCAAACGCTGTACGGGGCGAACTTCACGACCCAAAGCGGCACCACCGTCTACACCTGGAGCCCGACGACGGGGCAGGAGTTCATCAACGGCGTGGGGCAGCTCGCGCCGGGCGGCGGCGCCGGCGGCTCCGCCAACCGCATCTACGAGACGGTCTGGGACGGCGGCGGCGTCGATACCTACGACCTGTCGAACTACACGACGAATCTGAGCATCAATCTCAATCCCGGTGCGGTATCGTTGTTCTCCTCCGTTCAGCTGGCCAATCTCGGCAACGGCCATTATGCGTCGGGCAACGTCTACAACGCCTATCTCTACAACGGCGACGTGCGCTCCTACATCGACAATGCCACCGGCGGCAGCGGCAACGACACGATCCTCGGCAACGCCATTGCCAACTTGCTGAACGGCGGTGGCGGCAACGATACGATCACCGGGGGCGGCGGCAACGACACCATCGTGGGCGGATCTGGCACCGACATCGCGGTGTATTCGGGCAATAAGGCAGGCTACGCCGTTTCCTACAATTCTGCGACGCAGACCTTCACCATAGTCGACCAGCGCACGGGCTCACCTGATGGCGCCGACACGGTGTCAGGTGTTGAGAGCTTCCAATTCGCAGACGGCGTCGTCTCGAGCAATTTCCTCGCAAATCCGCCTGTATCAATCGAGGCGATCGGCACTACAAGCCTGCTTCAGAGTGGCAGCAACTTCTACATGTCCCCGGTTGGTGGCGGCTCGGTCGTGGAGCTGAAATACACAGGCTCGCCTGTCGTGGCCGGACAGTTCGGGGTCTGGACCCCGGTTGGCGCAGAGCAGACCGCGAACGGATTTGACATTGCGTGGGAAGCGCCTGGCACGAGTCAGTTCATCATCTGGCACACTGACGCCAGCGGGAACTATCAGAGTAGCCCCGGCGTGGTGTCAGGCAGCAGCGCGACGCTTGAGCAGGCAGAGAGCAGTTTTCATCAGGATCTAAACGGAGATGGGACGATTGGCATACCGGTGTCGACCATCGAATCGGTGGGCAGCACGAGCCTGATCCAGTCGGGCGACGACTTTTACATGAATCCCGTCGGCGCCGGCTCAGGTGTGGAGCTGAAATACACAGGCTCGGCTGTCCTGGTCGGACAGTTTGGGGTCTGGACCCCGGTTGGCGCAGAGCAGACCGCGAATGGATATCAGGTTGCGTGGAAAGCGCCTGGTACGAGTCAGTTCATCATTTGGCACACCGACAGCAGCGGCAACTATCAGAACGATACTGGAGTGCTGTCAGGCACCAGTAGCACGCTGGAGCAGGCGGAGAGCAGCTTTCATCAGGATCTCAACGGGGATGGGACAATCGGTTTCGTTGCAGCGACTGCCGCGGCAATCGAATTGTTCGGCAGCACGAGCCTGCTGCAGGGCGGCGCGAATTTTTACATGAACCCCGTTGGTGGCAGTTCTGGCGTGGAGCTGACCTACCTCGGTTCGCCGGTCATGGCGGGGCAGTTCGGCGTTTGGACGCCGGTCGGTGCTGAGCAGACGGCGAATGAATACGTGATTGCCTGGGCTGGCGGATCAAATCAATTCATCATCTGGAGCACCGACAGCAACGGCAACTATCGTGGCGACACTGGTGTGCTCTCGGGCACCAGCTCGACGCTGGAACAAGCGGAGAGCAGCCTTCATCAGGACCTCAACGGGGACGGAACGATCGGCATGCCGGTATCGACCATCGAATCGGCGGGCAGCACGAGCCTGCTCCAGGGCGGCGCGAATTTTTACATGAACCCCGTTGGCGGCGGTTCTGGCGTGGAGCTGACCTACCTCGGTTCGCCGGTTGTGGCGGGGCAGTTCGGCGTTTGGACGCCGGTCGGTGCCGAGCAGACGGCGAATGGATACGTGATTGCCTGGGCTGGCGGGTCAAATCAATTCATCGTCTGGAACACCGATAGCAGCGGCAACTATCGTAGCGACACTGGTGTGCTCTCGGGCACCAGCTCGACGCTGGAACAAGCGGAGAGCAGCCTTCATCAGGACCTCAACGGGGACGGGACGATCGGCGTTCCTGCCTCGGCGCCGCTGGCTCGGGTTTCGGCTGCAAGCAATTTCGCTTTCGCGGCGGGGGACGCCAGCACTGCAAGCTTCCAGTTCGAACAGCCGGACGCGATGCCTGGTCCAAATCCATCGGCGGCCAATACATTGTCGCCCGCTGAGCAGCCGCACGATGCGATCGTAGCCTTGACATTGGCCCAGTATTTGGTCGGTCTGCATCTCGACCATCCGCTGCTCGCCTGACGAGAGGCGCCGGGCGATTTGCCGCGCGGGCCAGGTCCCAGCGTGCAGCGCCGAAGCGGTCCTTGCAGTAGGCATTGTCGAATATCATGGATAAGCGGCGGCGATGTAAAAGCCGCCAATGAAAATGAATGCCTCGACTGCGGTCAGCCCACCGATCGTCTGATACACTCGGTAGAATGGCAGTGGTAGGCGACAACGAGAGCTGCCAGTAAGAAGCGTAGCCATCCCACCCCGCTGCGGCCCGCCCGGCTGCTCGCCCCCCGGCGTCCTCGGTCAGCGCGTCGATCTTGACGACATTGGCGCCCCAGTCCGCGAGCTGCCGCACGCAGGTGGGGCTAGGTCGTGGACTCATAAGCTCGGAGCCAAAGTCTCGTTGATGCCAGCAGAACAGCGGCGAGGAAGTTTCTAGCGAGTTTGTCGAAGCGCGTAGCGACGCGGCGGAAGTGTTTGAGTTTGCAGAAGAAGCGCTCGATCATATTGCGCTGGCGATAGAGGCCCGGATCGACGGAGCGCTGAACTTTACGGTCCCGCTGGGTCGGGATGTGCGCCTCGCTGCCGCGCTGGCGAACCAGTTCGACGATGGCCTGAGCGTCGTAGCCGCGATCGGCAATGAGCGCGCGGGCCGGCGGCAGTCCCTCAAGCAGGGCTGCCACGGCGGCCTTGTCAGATGCCTGTCCGGCGGAGAGCACGATCCGCAATGGAAGGCCATTCTCATCCACGACGGCGTTGATCTTGGTGCTCAGTCCTCCACGAGAACGGCCAATGGCGTGATCCGGGCCCCCTTTTTACCGCCGGCTGCATGCTGGTGAGCGCGAATGATCGAAGAGTCTATGAGGTGCAGGGATCCGGGTGATTGCGCCGCAAGTGTCTCGAAAATCCGCAGCCAGACGCCAGCCTTCGACCAGCGGTTATAGCGATTATAGGCGGTCGTATAAGGCCCGTAGCGACTGGGCAGATCGCGCCAGGGCGAGCCCGTCCTCAAAACATAAAAGATCGCATTGATGATGCGTCGGTCGTCCACCCGTGCCACGCCCCGCGGTTTGTTGGGCAGCAGCGGTGCGATCAAACGCCACTCGGTCTCCGAAACATCGTACCGGGCCATGATCAAGGTCCTCCCCCGACCTCGAATCACGACAAACCCAAACGCTCAATGGTTATGGGTACAGAACCTAGACCGGACACGGGGCAGATCGAGCTCGGTGAAGCGCCACAGGGCTTCCGAGGCATGCGGGAAGGGCATCCTGATAGGCTCCGGGGCAGATTGCGAGCCTACCATAGGGCCGGAAGATCATGCGGCAAGTCTGGGCTGGCGCGCAATGAAGAGCTCGAACGCCTTCCGCGTTCCCTTGCGGCGGGCGGCTTGACTACTTTTTCGCTTGCCCTCCAACTCGAATTGCTGTCTTCAACAGCAATCTGAGCGAGAGAACCGGCATATGCGCGTAATCATACTGGCGGGAGGGAGAGGAACGAGGCTCCTGGAAGAGACGGGTGTCCGTCCAAAACCTATGGTCGAGATCGGCGGCAGGCCGATCCTTTGGCATATCATGAAGATCTATAGCCATTGGGGTTTCAACGACTTCGTCGTTTGCCTCGGTTACAAGGGCTATATGATCAAGGAGTATTTTTCGAACTACTTTCTGCATATGTCCGATGTTACGTTCGACATAGCGCGGAACGAGATGCTCGTTCATCGAAAGAGCGCAGAGCCCTGGCGCGTAACTCTTGTCGACACCGGTGAAAACACGCAGACCGGCGGACGCATCAAGCGGGCCTCCGAGTATTTGGGGGACGACGAGGTTTTTGCTCTGACCTATGGCGATGGAGTCTCGAACGTTGATATCAAGGCATCTTTGGCCTTCCACACCGGACACCGGTCCCTCGCCACTGTCACGGCCGTGCGCCCTGCACGCCGGTTTGGTGCAATAAGCGTCGAGGGTGACCGCGTCACTGCGTTCGAGGAGAAACCGGCCAACGACGGAAACCTGATCAATGGCGGGTTCTTCATTCTCAATCGCGGCGTCCTCGATCTGATCGACGGAGATGAAACCATTTGGGAGCGCGGACCGATGGAAACTCTTTCCCGTCGCGGCGAGTTGCGTGCTTATATTCATGATGGTTTCTGGCATCCGATGGATACCATCCGGGACAAGGCCTTCCTAGAGGAGTGCTGGGAATCCGGAAAGCCAGCCTGGAAGCTATGGTGATTGACCGATCTTTCTGGAAGCACCGCCGGGTTCTCTTGACCGGTCACACCGGCTTCAAGGGATCTTGGCTGTCATTGCTTCTGCGTGACCTGGGCGCTGACGTCACCGGCATTGCATTGGCACCGGACTCCCACAGCCTTTTCGAATTGGCCGGGGTCGCGCGCAATATCCGCGACCTGCGCGTGGACATTCGGGATCGAGGAGCTCTTGCAAAGAGCGTTGCAGAGACCCGGCCCGAAATCGTCTTTCACCTGGCCGCCCAGGCCCTGGTGCGAAGCTCTTATCGCGATCCCATCGAGACCTTTGAAACGAACGTCATGGGCACCGCAAACCTGCTCGACGCGCTGAGGTCATCGGCCGATTTGAAGGCCACGGTGATCGTCACCAGCGACAAGGTTTACCGCAGTGAGGAGTGGACCTGGGCCTACCGGGAGACTGACACGCTCGGCGGCCGCGACCCTTACTCGGCGAGCAAGGCCGCCGCGGAAATCATCACCGCGAGCATGTCTTCCAGCTTCCTCTCGGCGCATGCGCCGGTGGTAACAGCGCGGGCTGGAAACGTGATCGGCGGCGGCGATTTTGCGGTCGACCGGCTGATCCCGGATATTTTCCGTGCGCTCCAGGAGAACAGGCCCTTGCTGCTGCGCAGCCGGATGGCCATTCGTCCTTGGCAGCACGTTATCGATCCGCTGCTAGGCTACCTGGTTCTCGCCGAGGCGGTCGCAAGCGGCCGTTCGCTGCCTGACGCTTTCAACTTCGGTCCTTCAACCGACGATGTCATGTCAGTGGGCGAAGTGGTCGATCAGTTTCTAACCGCGTTCGGGCGCCGCATCGATGTCGAGGTGGACAAAGGTGAAAACTTGCACGAAACAATGTCGTTGCGGGTCGACGCGTCTAGGGCAAGGACCTTGCTTGGCTGGCGCCCTTTACTTACCGTGAGCGAGGCCATTGCATCTGCCGCCAAATGGTATCGCTCAGCGGCCGAGGGTGAGGATTTGGCAGCGTTGACGCGCAGCGAAGTGCAAAAACTCCTCGAGCGGGTGGGCGGCCGATAGTCCTATGGGGAACACGAACGAAGCTCGGCAGCGCTGTGCGGCGATCCGCAGGAGAATTGCGGAAATGTCGCTTTCCGCCAAATCGGCCCATTTCGGCTCGTCGCTCTCCTGCGTCGAACTCCTCGACGCGGTTTTGGCGGCAAGCGATATCCGCCCCGATTCCGTGGAGAGAAACGGCCGCGACCGGATCGTCGTTTCGAAGGGACACGCCGCGATGGCGGTCTATGCAACGTATGAGGCGTGGGGGCTGGTTCCTGCGGATGCTATCGAGAACTACCTGAAGGACGGGTCCGGTCTGTGGGGGCATGTGACGCGAACCCCGTTGTGCCCCGCCATCGATGCGTCGACCGGGTCACTCGGCCACGGACTAGGGCAGGCGGCGGGGAGAGCGCTCGGCGCCAGGTTGCGGGGTTGGAAACATCGCACCTTTTGCCTCTTGTCCGATGGCGAATGCGACGAGGGATCGACCTGGGAGGCGATCCTGTTTTCCGCGCATTACAGGCTGGACAACCTGATCGCGCTGGTCGACTTCAACAAGATTCAGAGCATTGGCAGCGTCTCCGAAGTCATGGAGCTCGAGCCCTTTGCGGAAAAGTGGAGGTCCTTCGGCTGGCACGTGACTGAACTGGATGGCCATGATCATGCAGGTCTGTTGAACGCGCTGGAGATGCGACCGCCAAAGCCTCACGTCATCATCGCGCACACCGTAAAAGGGAAAGGCGTGCCTCACATCGAAGGCACCGTCAGTTCGCACTACATTCCTGCAACTGCGGCTGATCTCGCGTTGCTCAAGGCCGCGGAGGCTTCATGCGCAAGTCTATGATGCTCGCGATCACGGATCACGCTGAGTGCGATCCGGGCGTCGTCTTCCTTACCGGCGATCTCGGGTTTTCCGTGGTCGAGCCGGTGGCGGAATTGCTCGGCCCCCGCTTCATCAATGCAGGCGTAGCCGAGCAGAACATGATCTCGGTCGCGGCCGGGCTGGCCGCATCCGGCTTGAAACCCTATTGCTACTCGATAGCACCCTTCGTCACTGCGCGATGCTACGAGCAGATTCGCAATGACATCGGATACGAAGGTCGCCAGGTCATTCTCGTCGGCGCCGGTGCAGGCCTATCCTACGGCTCACTCGGTCCGTCACACCACAGCCTGGACGACGCAAGCCTGCTTTCGGGCATTCCCGGCATGGCCGTTTTGTCGCCGGCCAACGGAACCGAGCTTGCTGCGACACACGCCGCGCTTATTCGCAGCGGACAGGCTGGATACATTCGTGTCGCGCGTGAGGATGGCCCGGATTTTGCGACGCCGTCCTTCTCTGGGCTTAGCGAGTGTGCCCACAGGCTTGGTGAGGGAAAGGACGTCACGCTTGTCGCCAGCGGGCCGGCCGTTATGGCAGCACTTGATGCTGCGCGGCAGCTGGCCGAGCGCGGCGTAAGGGCAGGGGTCGTAAGCGTCCCTGTGCTGTCGCCGTTTCCGATCGAGACCCTCGATCGCATCCTTGGACCCGGCCCGATCGTCGCAGTGTTCGAGGGCTACACCGGCAATCCGCTCGAACTCGGACTTCGGCGGCTCTTGATGGGGAGGCAATCTTCCGTGCAGCCCTTCGACGAAATTTCGGTGCCGCTTCGTTTTCCCAAATTGGTTGGCTCAACCGAAGCGCTTCGGCGGGATTTCCGTATCGACGCTCCTGCCATCGTCGAGCGTGTCCTCCTCCTTCTTGCCGCAAAATGAAGGCGCGTATTTCAATCCTTGGCGCGACCGGCCATATCGGCCGTGCGTTGGCCGACGTCTATGCCGCGAGAGAAGGATATCAGCTCGCGCTGTTCTCGCGCCGGCCGAACGAAACAGCGGCGGCATATGACGGACTGTTGCATGTCAGCCATCACGACATCAGCAATCTCGATCTGGGAGATGCCGATGTTGTCGTCAACGCCGTCGGCATTGGTGATCCCGCTCAGGTTCCGATCAGGGGACATGAGATCTACCAGTTGACCATGGAGTACGAGGACCGCATCGAAAGCGCACTCAGAGGCAATTCCGGCTGCCTCACGGTGTTCATTTCCTCGGGCGCCGCCTACGGAAAGCTCGATGAGCCGGCCCGCGCAGGCGCGCCGATGGTTCACCCCGTCAACTCGATACGTTCGGGAGAGTGGTACGGTTTGTCAAAACTCGCCGCGGAGCTTCGGCATCGCAGCCAAGTTTCGCGCCGCGTGGTTGACGTTCGCGTGTTCGGCTTCCTCAGCCCTCACCTCGATCTGAAGACAAAATACTTCATGTCGTCGGTCTATCAGGCGCTGCTGAGCGGCACACGGTTTGTGACCGATTCCAGTGATATGCATCGCGACTACATCGGCGTAGACGAGCTTGCCTCGATCATTGATGGCGCGGCACGGCAGGAAATCGTCAACAGCGCGGTCGATACCTATACGATCCGTCCGGCGGGTAAATTTGACATTCTGGAGCGCCTCGGCCAACTCGGCCTCGACTGGCGGGTGTCCGAGCACGCCGCTGTGGCGCAGCAACGCGTGTGGTATTCGTCCGAATGGCGCACGGCCGAGCAATTCGGCTATAGCCCCAAAAGGTCGAGCCTCGACGTGGTCGAGGCCGTCGCCCGCGAGCTCATGGCGAAGAGATAAAAGGGTAGCGCGCCGGCGCGCCAGTGTTTCTGACGGATGGAGAGTTAACGATGCCGGGCGTGCCGATGCAAAGCCGCTTTCCATATCTGTGGCTGGCTGCGCAAAAAATGATCGGCGGGACGCGGGACAAATCCGCGCTGGTCCTCCGTCACTATTCGAACCAGCGCCGTATCATCGAGATTGGCTGCTCGCTCGGAAATCTGTCGGATGCCTATCGCGAACTCGATGGGATTTCATATACCGGCATCGACATCGACAATTCGGCCATCGCAATCGCCAGGCAGCGCTTCGCCTCGCAAAAGAACTTTCAATTCGAGGCAGTTCCGGTCGAGGAGATGGCTAGGCGAGGCAAGCCATATGATTACGTCGTAATCGCGGGAATACTTCACCATGTCGATGACCGGACCGCGATCGGGATCATCGAAAGTAGCTGGAAAATCACGGCGCAAGGGGGCGTGTTGATCGCCAGCGAACCGGAGGCCCTGCGACCGGCCGACAATGCAATATTTCGTCTGTTCTATCGTCTCGAAGAAGGCCGGTTTCTGAGAAGCCGGCGGCAGCTGGCCGGCTTGTTCGAGGCCGCGGGCGTACCGGTCACGAGCCTGGAAGATCACCTTGTCTCGCCCGGCGTCGTGACGTGGCCGGCCGTTGCAAGATTCAATCTCGTGCGGGCGGACCGGGCCGCTACTTAGCGGCTCGGGCCGTAAGAAAATGAGATTGCCCTAGAATCTTTGCGGCTGCACCGCCCTCGACCAGGCGCTCAAGCGAGAGCAGGGGCTTGGTGAGCGGTGTCGGTAGGCCCGGCAGCAACAAGTCGGTGGTCTGCACCGTTACCTGCTCCCATCCGGCTGACCGTACGGCATCGCCGAGCTCGCCCGCATAGAACGCCATTTCCTCGGGTTCAAGTTTGCCCCACCGCCGGCCAATCGCAGTTCCGAACAGGAAGCGGCAAGCGGGATGGGCGAGGTTCGGCTCGATAAAGGCAAGACCTCCGCCAGGTGTCGTCAATGCGCGCAGGCGAGCCAGCACCGCGAGGAGATTGGGGCGGAGATGGTGGAGAATTCCGTTACCGATCACGAGATCAAAGGACCCGAGCGCGTCGAAATCCGGCGACCAGATATCGAGCACCCGATAGGACAGATTCGGCACCGTGAAGCGCCGCGCGGCCTCGGTCACAAAGGCTCGGGAGAGGTCGATCCCGAGCACTTCTGCGCCCGTTGCGATCGCAACCGAATGAGCCGCGTCGCCAAGGCCGCAACCAATTTCGAGAATGCGGGTCGCCGACAGATCACGGGCGCGCGCCGAAAACCATTCGTAGCGGCGACGTGCGCGCTCAGGTGTCGTCCCCACTGGCCGGAACACCTGGTTGAAGCCGCGCTCGTCCTGTACTCCGAAAGACATGACGTCGGTTACTCGCCGTAAACGGCCCAAGCGCAATAGGGCTGATGCGGATGGCGTCGCAGCGCAAGATTGTTGAGGCCTAGAACCTCGAGCACGGCCAGCGTTTCACCCGGGAAGTGCGGGCAGTTCAGTTCGTCGAAGACAAGAACCGAACCCTTGGTCAATCGCGGCTTGATCAGCGCAAGCGCATCCCGCGTGGGTTTGTAGACGTCCATGTCGAAGATCGCCATCGAGACCACGACGTGCTGGTTCTGCTGGAGCCAGACCGGGAGAGTCTCGGAAACGTCTCCCTTGACGAGATGCCACTTGCGGATATGCGAAAGAGGGGCGTTCTGCTCGTGCAGATCGAGCAATTCCCTCAAAGTCTCCTCATAACCGTCGGCGATCCGGTAGTCGCCCGCCTTGGTCAGGGGGCCATCCTTGGCATCGACGCCGGCGAATCCATCGAAAGTATCAAATCCGTAGATGTGCCGTGTATGGTTGTACGGCTCGTGGACGCCTCTCAGATTGATCAGCGTCGCCATGCCGGCGCCGTACTGTACGCCGAACTCGCAGATCACGCCGGCGACCGGCACGATCTTGCGATAGAGCTCGTCCATATAGAGAAGGCGCGACAGCGCCTGTCGCTTGACGAACGCGTTGGCATGATAGGCCCATTGCGGGCCCGTGCCGTAAGCCCTTGTCTGGGCGAGAACGCGAAGTCGCTCGTCTGCCTCTGACTCGGACGCCGAACGCTGAATGAATTCACCGCTCGTCTTGATGACGGCAGTGTTGGTGTCGGCAGTGGCGAGGGACTTATCATTAGGCATCTTTGACTCTTCCATCGAGATCGGTCGTTCCGAAATTGATGCGCTCGCGCTCGAAAACGACTGGTTTCCTCCTGACCTGGCCATAGATGGCAAGGGTATATTCGCCGATCAGGCCGGCCACGATAAGCTGAACGGCGCCGAAGAAAAAGATCGCGGTAATGACCGTCACGATCCCGGGTTCGGCGGACGAACCGCTGTGTAGCCAAATCAGAAGAATGATAAACGCATAGAGCAGGGAGAGCGCCGCAAGAAGGAAACCAGCAAAAAGCACGAGCCGCACCGGCAACACCGTGAAGGTGACGAAGCCGTTGATGCCCTGGTCGAACAATCGCAGAAAATTGTTCTTCGAAATGCCGCGCTTGCGGGCCCGCCAAGTGTATTCAACGCCAATTGCTTTTCCGCCGCACTCGAATGTCATCATCCGCATGAAAGGATGGACATCGTCGATTTTTCTCATGGCCTCGACGATGCGGCGATCGACAAGCTGGAAGTCACCGACGCCGGGCGGGACGGCGAGGTCCGCCAGCCCGGTGAGAAGCCGATAATATGCGCGACGGATGTTGCGCAGGATTACTCCCTCTTCACGGATCGCCCGGATGCCATAGACAACCTCGTATCCGCTCTCCCACAATTTTACGAAATCCGGGATCAGTTCAGGCGGGTCTTGGAGATCGGCTACCATGCACAGCAAGATGGCATCGCCTGTAGCCGCCATCACGCCGTTATAGTTGGAGCGCAGCGGTCCGAAATTTCGCGCGTTGACGATGATCTTCACGCTGTCGTCCCGGGCCGCGATTTCCTTGAGGATTTCAACGGTGCGGTCGCTCGACGCATTGTCACAGAAGATGTGTTCGCGGGTGTAGCCCTGGAGCCGCGAATCGAACAACTCCCTGACTGCCTTCCAGCACTCCTCGACATTCAATTCTTCATTGTAGCAGGGGGTAACAATCGAGATCTTTTTCACGCTCTCTGCCCCACGACCACATAGGCGCCACACGCAATCCGCCGCAGCCCGGGAAGGCTCTCGACCAGCGGCTCCATTTGCTTGAGCAGCCGGGCGGCCCCGTCGGGACAGAAGTAGGGAACAAGCCCGGAAAACGAACGGTGGACAATCTGTAAGCCGGCGTCCTTCATCCACCCATCGATCGTGTGAGCAAAGAAGGAGCGCTCACCGTGCGCGCGGTGATAGGCAGAAAGCTTCTCAATCGCTTTCATCGCCGGATTCCAGCCGTTGGGTTCCAGCACCGCCACTATCCGCGCAACGCGCGCGGCCTCCTTGATTGCGGAACGCGGCTCGTCCATGTGATGCAGAACGCCGCGCAAGTGAGCGATATCGACTGCATCATCAGGCAGTGGAAGCGCGTACGCGCTCGCCGATGCAAATCGCAGCGGGCGTTCGCCAGCCCTACGGCGCGCGACCGGCATCGCCAGCGCCGCGGGATCAAATCCCAAAATCTCCGCGGTGCCGGTGGTGTCGTGCAATGTCACCGTCGCGGCGCCGTCACCGCAACCGATATCGACCACGCGGCGCCCGCGAAAATCCGTAGCGGACACCATGGCTCTGGTCTGCCGATCCATCGCGAAACGTGTCGATAACCGCTCGACGGTTGTGTAGACGTAGCCGCCCCTCTCCGCGACGTCGCGGTCAAATGGTACGTCTTCGGACGTGGACTCGGATCGCATCTGGACGCCGCCTGGGTGGGGAAGGATCGCGTCTTCTGTTACTTCGTACCGGAGGAATTGTCACTGTGATTCTGGGACGTTAAGATCCTTGAAACAACCATCTTCCGAGACGGAAAACACTATCCGGGCGAGAGAAAATTTGGATGCCGTTCGTCAACCTCGCCCGACACCCTCATGTGCCCCGCATCATCATGCTGGCGCTGATTTGCGGGTGCCTTTTGCTTCTTGGGTGGCTGCTGGCCTGGGCGGATCGCGGCTTCGTATTTTCCGATGAGGCGTTTTACTTGCTCAACGCGAAGGCGCCGACTTCGTACAATCTGGTGCAAACCCAGTTCGGGTATCTGCTGCAGCCCTTCTACACTCTGACTGGAGGAGATGTCGCTGCGGTTCGGCGCATCTTCATCTTGCTGAGCGCCGGAGCAGGAATCCTGGTCGGTTGGATTTGGAGCCGGAATGCTCTACTCGAGAGCCGAATACCGTTGATCGCGGTAGCCGGAGCGTCGGGGCTTGCCTACTATTTCTACTGGGTATTCACGCCCTCCTATAATCTTTTGATATTCATAAGCGGGCTTCTGCTGATCGGCGCGATCGGCGCGCTGTACACGTCACGCGCGCTGCCGCTAACGGGGATCATCGTTGGCGTCGCGGCGGTGGTTTCGGCGTTGGCGAAAATCCCGTCGGCCGCCTTGTTTGCCCTCATCGTAGGGGGGGCGATCGTTCTGCTCTCTCGGGCTATCGGGCCCGCACTTCTGGCAATTGGCGCAATTACGCTTGCAATCATCGGGGCCGCCGCAGCCTTGTTGCCGGTCTCGCGCATCATTGAGCAGTTGACCGCCTACATGACCTTCTTTGGACCATCCTCCCCATTGGGGCGGGGCGTGTTTGAGGATCTGGTGGAGTTCCTGTTCTCGCTAAGAGGGGGCCACCTTGTTTTGGGGGGGGGCGGAATCCTCGCTCTTTCGGTGCTTTCTCTCCGGCCAATCTCTGCTCGAACGGACAGAACCTTGAGGGCCTGCGTCGCACTTTACGCAGTTGCTTCAATCATCCTGGCCTTGCGCCAAAAAAACGCCGAGCTCTTTGGGCTGGACGTCGCGAATCTGGCGTCGACCGCAGCGATGATGGCGATTCTGGTCTGTCGGGATTTCCGGCTCGGCATCAGCTTTTTTCTCATGCTTCTTTTTCCGTGGGCGGCCGGATTTGGAACGGGTGTTTACCTGCCTGTGAGCGTCGCGACTTTTCACGGTGGGCAGTTTGCAATCGTCGCGGCAATTGCAATCTACTTCGCCACGCCAAAGGCACCTCTGATCCGCGCAGCCGGGTTCGTGATCGTGCTGTGTTACCCGGTGTTTGCAGTCCAGTATGCGATCAACAATCCCTATCGCGTTTTCACGCCGGTCGTGGAGCAAACCCAGCTCGTTCCGATCAATTCCGCAGGGGCCCGGCTTCGCCTTGATCCCGCCGCGGCCCTGTTCGTGCAAAAGCTCAGAAATATTGCCCGAAATGAAGGCTTTTGCGAAGGCGAGCCGATGATTGATTTGTCGGGATTGTCTCCCGGCATTGCCTACGTGATGGGCGCGCTTCCCCCGGGCTTCGCGTGGCTGCCGGCCGGCTACCGGTTCAGTGACAATTTTGCGAGCTTCGTACTTGGTTCAGTGGCTCGCGACGTGATCGACCGCTCCTGGCTCGTCGTCCCCGTCGGCAAGCCGGCATTCCCCGAAACCGTGAATCGCCTTGGACTTGCCGAACCAGAAGGTCGCTACCGTAAGGTAGGGGAGATAATGACGACCCCGCAGGGCGATGTCTTTGAGCTCTTTGCACCGAACGCTAGGGTGCCTTGTAGGTCTTAACGAACAGATGCGAAAGCGATCGATGCTTTAGGCTGCTGATGCGCGGCCCATGAGGTCGCTGCCATATTGGCTTGAGATGAATGCTACACCCGGAACGGGCTTCCGACGAATTTGTGGCCGATAGGTCCTAGCGAGAAGCGAAGTGCAAATTCATGGCCGCGTGCCAGTTTGCTACCGCAACGCGAAGCGCGAATCAAACGGGCGGGTTATCCGTCGCCAAGTGGCCGTAAGGTCCGAGGGGGCTTGAATTTGGATAATCCGAAATATCAAGATTTTGTCGACATCGCGGGGGCAGCCTGATAGCTCACGATCTGCACGCTGGGACACCCACAAGCTGCTAGCGCAAGAGATGTCAGCCTCAGTTCGACAGTTCATAATCTCCACTCTGCGGCGCGCGCTGGGCCGAGAAGACCTTCGGTCCTACGTCCGGCTTCGCAGGCTTGCCGTCGAGAAGAGGTTCTTCAAGCAGTCGATCTCGGTTCCCGAACTGCGGGCGGCCCTTGAGAGGCTGGGCATCAAGGCCGGCGCCACTGTTTGGGTTCAGTCGTCCTGGAATGAATTCTATAACTTCCCCGGCAAGCCGTCGTCCGTCATCGATTTGCTTCTCGACCTGATCGGTCCCGAAGGAACCCTGGTGATGTCCGCCATTCCCTTGAAAGTCGACCACTGCAAGATTCTGGAAATCCACAGAGAACCTGTGTCCACCGGGCTGATCGCTGAAACGTTCAGGCGCTACCGTGGCGTCAAGCGCAGCATTCACAACTCGTCCTCGGTCGTTGCATTGGGGCCGCGTGCGGAGTTCCTCGTCAAGGACCACCAGCTGACGGAGACCCCGTGGGATCCCGAATCTCCCTATCAGAGACTGATGGAGGCCGATGCTCTATGTGTCGGGCTGGGAGTGGGGAGGTTTCTGGCGACGCTGACACCATTGCATGCCGTCGAAAGCATCCTTCGCCACGAGAATCCGGACTTTGCAGCGATTTTTCACGGGTCCACGACGTATCGGTGGCGTACGCGCGAGGGCGATGAGGGCACGCATACCTATCTCAACCGTAACGGGGCCTTCGACGCCGCGTGGCTCGGCCGGCATTATCCCCGCGATCAATACATCGAATTTCGCCTATCGAACTTGTGGATGTGGTCAATTCCGGCGCGCGACGCGATCATGACAGGCGTCTCCCTGGGCCGGCGTGGTATCAACATGTACAGGATGCCTTGGTATAGGCGCCTGATGGCCTAACATATCGCCTTGAAATCAGAAGAAAAAACTTCGGTTGAAGCAGCGTCCGCCGGAGTATATGAAGGCGTTTCTCAACCGCGAGGGGCTTGGGCAGTGGATAAGCAGGCAGACGTCATCAGCCGATTGCAGGCAATCTTCCGGGAGGAACTCGATCTCCCGAATTTGCAGATTTCGCCGCAATCGACGCCTGACGACGTGGACGGATGGGATAGCCTTGCGACAATTCGTATCGTCGCTGCGGTCGAACGAGAGTTCGATCGCGAGTTCGAAGCTGCGCAGATCGAGAGCATTCGCTCGGTGGGCGATCTGATCTCTATGATCGCAGCCTGACGCTGGTCAGTTCTTCTCAGTACGAGCGAGCCTGTCGTGATCAAGCCGATGATGAGGTGGCTGCCGCAGCCCACGACAAGCGACATCGAGCTCAGCCGCAGCCTCGGCGAAAGCAACATCGCTGATCTGGTTCGCCTGGCGCAATGTGAATGGGATGCAGGCGGCCTGCGCCGCCTCGCGACACGCCTGGCCGGAATTCAGTTGCCGGATGGCCAGCCCTCTGGTCTGCAGCCGGTTCGCGTGTTGCTGCTCTCGAACTCGACGGCGCGGCATCTGAAGGAAACGCTGATCGGAACCGGGCTCCGGCACGGTTTGCGTGTCGATGTCATGATCTCTGAATACGAAGATCCCGAGGTCCTGCTGGAGCGCGATCATGACGGCATCGTCTCCTTCAATCCTGACATCGTGGTCCTTGCGATGGACGTGCATGCCTTCGGCCTGCGGCCGGCGGCCGGGAATGCCGAGGCCGCGGCTGCCGTTGCCAGCCGGGCGGTGGATCGCCTGCGCGCAATCCGTGAGAGCGTCCGCTCGTCGTTCAAGAAGCCGGTTGTCTTTCAGACCTTAGCTTTGGATCCTGGCCATGTCAGGCTGCATGTCGATCGGCTGATACCCGGGTCGCACGCGGACCTCGTCGGCCGGGTCAATGCGGGACTCTCCGATTTCGTCAGATCCAGCGGCGACCTCCTGCTGGACGTTGCGATGCTGTCCGAAAGGATCGGCCAGGACAATTGGAACTCCGCGCGGCACTGGGCGCTGGCCAAGTATCCGTTCGCGCCGGAGAATGCGCCGCTGTATGCGGAGCATCTGGTCAGGCTGGTCGCTCTGAAGTTCGGCAAGTCGCGCCGGGTTCTCGTGCTCGATCTGGACAACACCATGTGGGGTGGGATCGTCGGCGATGACGGCAAGGAGAATCTGCTGCTCGGCCCCGGCAGCCCTGTCGGGGAAGCCCATTGCGCGCTCCAGGCCATGGCGAAGGAATTGCGCGACCGCGGCATCGTGCTCTGCGTTTCCTCCAAGAACGAGGAGAGCGTCGCCCTGGATGCGTTTCGCACGCACCCGGAGATGGTCCTCGCCGAGGAGGACATCGCCGTCTTCCAGATCAACTGGACCGACAAGGCAGCCAACCTGCAGGCGCTGTCGGACATTCTCAGCCTCGGCCTCGACAGCTTCGTCTTCCTGGACGACAATCCCGCGGAGCGAGCGCAAATTCGCTTTGCCCTGCCTCAAGTCGCCGTGCCGGAGCTACCCAAGGATGTGACGGAGTGGATTCCGGTCTTTCAATCGGCTTGTTACTTCGAGACGACGGGGTTCACCGCGGAGGATCGTGACCGGGCGTCGTATTACCGGGCGGACGCCAGGCGCACGGCCCAGCTGAAATCGTTCGCCCGACAGGAGGACTATCTCCAGTCGCTCGACATGGAATTGCTGGTGAATCCGTTCGACGCGATCGGGCGGAAGCGGATTGCGCAATTGATCGCGAAATCCAACCAGTTCAACCTGACGACAAGGCGCTATTCGGAAGCGGATGTTGCGGCGGCCGAGGCCGATCCGCGCCGCATCACCTTGCAGATGCGGCTCAGTGACGTCTTTGGCGACAACGGCATGATTGGCGTCGTCATCGCGGACATCGGTGCAGATGCGATCGAGATCGACACGTGGTTGATGTCGTGCCGCGTCCTCGGACGCGGCGTTCCGGAGGCGACACTGGATTGGCTCGTCGCGCGTGCGCGGGATCTGGGTAAAGGCTTCGTGCGCGGCGTCTACATCCCGACCAAGAAGAACATGATGGTCGCGGATCACTATCGCAATTTGGGATTCGAATTGACTGGCGAGCGTCCCGGCGGGGAGACCGCATGGGAGCTCTCTGTGGACGCTTATCAGGACAAGAAGCCGCCCATCCGCATTCGCGATGCCGTTGGCGCGCACTGAAGGAGACGGATTTTGAGCAAGACGGCATCAAGTCTGATCGACGAACAGCGTTTTCCGCAGCTCGCTGCGCTGATGCGGACCCAGTATGAGAGAACGCCTGCGCATCGCGCATTCCTGGAGTCGCGGTTCTCGCGTGCTTCTGCGGAAGATTTCGCGACGCTCGAGGAGCTCGCCAGCCAGATTCGGCAGATCGCAGGTCCGCGGCTCGGCGAAATCTGCGACGGCTACGATTTCATCTGCAAGATCGTTCGGGAGGAGGAGATCTTCTTCCGGCGCCACGGACGATACCGGCTCACGACCTTCGAGGAAGCCAATCGCCTGGTCTACGGCAACACCGAATATATGGGCAGGTACATGGATGGCCTGCTGCTGACCCAGATCTACTGGTCGAACCATACGGCGTGCTATCAATTCTATCGCAATGTGTTCCTGAAGCAGGCGCCTGCCGGCTACGACTACCTGGAAATCGGTCCGGGGCACGGACTGCTGCTCTATCAGGCTCTCAAGGACGAGAGATCGGGCAGTGTGAAGGGCTGGGATGTCAGCAAGGCGAGCATCGGCCAGACCTGGGATGCGCTGACGATCATGGGCATGTCGGGCAAGAAGCCCGAGCTCGTCCTGCAGGATCTATACGCGGTTCCGGACGACAGCGCGAAATTCGATTGCCTCACCTTCTCGGAGGTTCTCGAGCATCTCGAAGATCCGAAGGGGGCCCTGGTCAAGTTGCGATCGCTGCTCAAGCCGACCGGCCGGCTGTTCGTAAATGTTCCGATCAACAGCCCCGCGCCGGATCATCTCTATCTGTTGCGCTCGCCGGAGGACGCCGTCGACGCGGTCCGCGCGGCAGGCTTCGAGATTGAACGCGCGGAATTCTTTCCAATGACAAACCACACGATGGAGCAGGCGCGGAAGCACAAGCTGACGATCTCTGCCTGCATCATTGCAAGACCGAACTGATGGCGTCTTCCGCCCGCCCCGAATTGACCTTCGACCATGTCGGCATGGTCGTGCGGGATCTCAAATCCGGGTTCGGAAATGTCTGCTCCCTGCTGCCGATCGTCTCGGCCACGCAGGTCTATGACGACCAGGTGCTCGGCGTCTCGGTCCAGTTCCTGCGTGACGCGAGCGGTGTGATCTTTGAGCTCATCGCGCCGCTCGGAGACAATTCTCCGGTCGCAAAGATCGCGACGTCGGGCAGGGGCGTGATCAATCAGGTCGCCTACCGGGTCAGCAATTTGGCGGATGCCGCACAATATTTTCGCGCGCAAGGCGCCACGCCGACGGGCGCGGCGAAGCCCGCGATAGCTTTCGCAGGCGCCCCTGTGCAGTTTTTTCTCACCAAAGAGCTCGTCGTCGTCGAACTGATCGAGAGCGAAGGGGCTTCGCGCGAATTCGCTCCCGTCTAGAAGTCCGTTTGATGGTCGGGGATGGCCTAACCGTCGCGGCGCAGACCGATGCGAGCTGCTTCGAATGCCCGCCGCACGCAGGACAACACTGCGGGGCCGATCTGGCCGGCATCGAACTGGCCGGCAAATCCGAACAGCGGCTGGAAGCCTTCCACCTCATAGCCGCCCTCGGGAACTTGCGCCTTCGTTGGGAGATATCCGCAAAGCGATCCCAGATACCCCGCGTAAAGGCGGATACATTCCGGCGGCTTGGGCACGGCTTCCCCGATCGCGGCTTCCCATTCCACCGACGGTTCAGCCGAGATGGCGACGATCTCGAGTGCATCATCGAAGCCGAGAACCTGGACGCAGAGGGGCTTGGGTGGCGCGGTGCCTCGAAAGAACTCGCTCAGCGGAACGCTGGCCGAACCGATTCGTAACTCTTGCGGGCTGAACTTTCTCGTCGCAGGCTGCTGCGCGATCGCGTCCAGCTCGCTCGCGAGGCTGTCGCTCCAGCGACGCCAATCCTCCAGCGACACGGACGGAAAGAGATTTCCGAAGAATACAATTCGCACCAATCGCTGGAGGCGTTCGCGCAAGGCAACAGGCCGCAGTGACGGCACGATATGCGGCCTGATATTCCCGCAGAATCCCGTCAGGAACAGGCACGGAATGGCGCCGAGCCTGCGGCGAAGCCGTTCGCGAACTTTGCCGGGAAAGTCGGCGCTGATCGCGTCGGTCGGGACAACAGCCGTCGGGTGGCAGGTGTAGTGCCAGACCATTGCAATGGGCCGATCGTCCCTGGTGTCCCGCACGAGGAGGACTGTCGCAAGTTCGTTCTTCGGACCCTTTGGATTCGGCGAGAAGGCAATGCTGGTAAGGTTGAAACCGTGCATCCTGCCGATGGTTGGAAACGGCCAGTAGCGCCGGCGGTTGATCGAATGCCGGAGCCTTCCCTCGAAGATTTCGAACACGACTGGCACGGGCTCTTGCCCCTGAAGTTGCCCGACGAGATCGTCCACGGCATCGGCAAGCTCGGCCACGAATCGCTCGTCCGGGATTCCCAGTGGCGCGCACGCCTTGTCTGTCGCGGGAGCGCTGTGCGTGTGGGAGGCCTGCAGGACGATCTCGTCACGGCCAAAGCCGCGCTTCTCGAGCTTCCTCACGATGAGGTCTTGCAGCTCGGAGCCGACCTGCAGCAGGTCGAAGGAGAGAAGGAGGATCCGGAGGCCTGGGCCCTCGAACAGCACCGCTCCGACTTCGATAGGGTCGAGAATGTCGGAGCAGGGATTGGTCCTGGACGGATAACCCGCAAGCCGGACCGGGCGGTCGCGCGGCGTTATGTCCCGATGGCCCGCTCGCGCAACGATGTTCGACAACGTTCAGCCCTCTCCATGGCACCGATGTCACTAGCCAATTCCGTACCGGCGTCCAAGCCGGAACCAGGTATCTCGTCGCTTGTGCACGGACGAGCGGAATACTAAGGCTTAGTCGGCGATGGAACAGCGGCATATTCGGAGCGGGACAGTGATTGGCCAGATGTGCCGTTTCCGGCGGATCGAACCACTTCGCCCGTGCCTGACGTGACCGAGTCCGGCTCAAACCGCGGGCGCCGCATCCTGGGGGGATGGTCGGCGAATTCGATGATCGTTCTGCTAGCGCTGACGCAGCAGATCGTTCTCATTCCGTTCTTTTTGCGATATTTGGGGCATGAGACGCTCTCGGCGTGGCTCACGATCTTTGCCGCCGGGAGCCTGGTGCAGGCCGCCGATCCCGGCCTTCATGCGTGGAGCTTGAACCGCTTTCTCTCGTTCAGGTCACGGGGGGATTGCGATCGCCGGACCCGCAGCTACTTCGCCGGCATCCTCCTGCTTTTCATCGGCGTCGTCGCGGGGCTCGTCTGCCTCATCGGCATCCTGCTGATGCTCGTGAATCCTGCGGATGTCCTCGGATTTCGCAATGAGCCGAAGTTCGACCTGGCGTTCGCAATCGTGACGCTTGGCCTTGCCACCACGCTGCCAGTCAACCTTGCCAGTTCGCTGTTCCGAGCCCGTGGCTTGTATGGCCGCGTCGTCGCCGTGCAGGCGTGGGGAACAGGGCTCGGCCAGATCGCGCAGGTGATTGCGGTGTTTCTGACGGGCGATCTTCTAATGATGGCTCTGGCCTTCGTCCTCGGTCAGGTCGGCGTCTCCGCATTCATCCTGTTTTCGGACCTGAAGCTGCACTTTCCTTTCCTCAGCAGGTATCCGCGGCGCGTTTCGTGGGCATGGACGAAGGCTCAATTCGCCGGTGCGTTTCCCTTCGGGATCATGAATTTTGCCGAAGTCGGAATGTCCTACCTGTCCGTCCTGCTCGTCGGCGCTTTGGTGTCCGATCGGGCCGCGATCGCCCAATGGGTTCTCACGAGAACTGTTTCGAATTTCCTGCGTGGCCTGTGCTATCAGTTCTCTCTGCCGATCGCGGCCGAGCTCGGGCACGATCATGCCGTGGGTGCGCGCGACAGCCTGCGCGCCCTGTATGCCAAGGGCCTGTTCGTGGTGACCTTCACGGTCAGCCTGATCACCGGTGGGCTGCTGTCCTTCTGGCGAGAATTCTTCGAGCTTTGGACAACGGGCAACATTCCATACGACGCCACGCTCGCAATCGTGCTGATTGGCGGAACTTGCCTGGTCACGCCGGCGACCTTCGCCATGAGCTACGCAAGCTACAGCAACAGGGGCACGCTGCTGCTCTGGACCAAGTCGCTGCAGATCGCGATCTTCTTCGGGCTTGCCTTGTTCCTGATCCCGGCTCTCGGTCCACTGGGCGCCGCCATCAGCCTGACGTTGGGCGACATTCTGGCTCAGCTCGGCATCCTGTTCTCGGTGTTACTCGTGCAGACCCTCAAGAGCCCGCTCCGACACGCCGCGCTTCTATTCGGAATGATGCTGGCGGTTGTCGGGGCGGGATTGGCGATGGGGGCGGCGGCGCGCTACGTCGTGCCCGGAACCGGCTTCGTCCATCTGGTGCTTCAATGCTGCATTTGGCTCGCCGGCATCGCGCTGATTGCCTCGCCACTGATGAGCCGCGCGTTACGCAACAGGCTAATTCAGAGCATTCCACATTGAAGACGCTCAGCGCGGAATGAGCGCGAGGCGATGCTTCAGCCGTGCCATCTGTGCGGCGAATTGATCCCGGCCGAGCTCCGTCTCCCTGGCTAGCTGCTGCAATCGCTGTTCACCCGCTTCGCGCAGACGCTCGCGGGTCCCCTCGGTCCGAAGGTTGAGGATTGCGTCGGCGAGCGAAGCCGGATCGTCATAGTCGAACAGGATGGCGGCGCCGCCGGCTTGCGTTTTGAACGCTTGGGGATAGATGACGGGTGTTCCGACTGCCCAGGCCTCCAGCGGTGGCAGGTTGGTTGGGCCGAAGTAGCTGGGCATGACCAGCGCGGCGGCGCCGCGATAGAGGGCGCCGAGTTCGGAGGATTCCACGAAGCCGAGGATCGAGACCTGGTCTGCAAGGCCATAGGCCGCGATCGAAGCTTCGATCTTGTCGCGTTCGCCGCGGTCCGATCCGCACAGCACCAGCCGCTCGATCCGGCCCTGGTCACGAAGCCTGGCCAGCGCGGCCAGAAGTGTGATGTGGTTCTTGTGGAGCCAGAACTGCGCCGGATAGAACAGGTAGTCCCGCTCCAGGCAGTATTTTCTCAGGACGGCTTCGTCGCGGGCTTTGGAGTCGTCGGCCGATGAGGCAACATAGATCGAAGGCGAGAACGGGATATGCACCATGCGCGATCTCTCTACGGCATAGCGCCGGGACAGATCCTCGACCAGTTCGGGCGCATTGACCACCACCAGAACCGCCTTCTTGCTTCCGAGTCCGAACAGGATCTCGCGCCGCTCGAACTCGCCGAACGTGCGCACTTCCGGAAACTCCGGCGCATCGCGATGACAGCCGTCGAAAATCGTGATGACGAAGGGAAGCTGATAGAGCAGGAGGTGCCGCTTCGACGTCGAGGTGAAGTGCACGACGTCGATCCCGTCCCGGACCAGCGCGCGTTCGAACGGGGATTTGAGTTTCAATCCGATCTGCACGAGATCGAATGGACCGCAATATTTAAGAAAGAGGAAGGCATGATCGAGGACGCCGAACTTCAGCAGCCGTGCCTCGATGCCGAACTCCTTCAGGATGCGCTGGGTCTGCGGATAAGGTGAGTACACTACGACTTCGTTGCGGGACTTCGTCGCCCAGTCGCGAAGCCAGAGCACGTCGTTCAGCGGTTGCTGAAATCCCCCGCCGACCTCGAGGGCTTGCTCCAGCATCACGGCCAGTCGCAACGGTCTCACGGCGAGGGTCTCTTTCTGGCGATCGAATAGGCAGCCCAGCTCCTCGAGTTCGGCGCGGCTTGCGACAGCCAGGCGTAGCTGCCGTCCGGTTGAAATCCGCTGGCCTGGAGCGAGGCTTCGATCTCGAACGGAAACCAGTAGCGCATGCGGTGTGTTTCGTCGACGCGCCGGATCGTGGCGCGATCGATGTTCTCGCAAAAGAGGGTGTAGTTCACGAAGACTGTCGCGTTGAGTTCGTCGTGCGTGGATTGCGCAATCCGGGTCAGCCGCAGCGGATGGCGCTGGATCTCCTTGACGCGCGTCTCGACGCCTTGGGCGAGCACGGCTCCCCCGTACCAATAGTCGAAGAAGAATATACCGCCCGGCTTCAGTGCCGCGTGAGCGGTCCTGAACATTCTCTCGAGCCTTTCGCGGTCGTTCTGGTAGCTCGCGACATGGAATAGAGACACCACGGCGTCGTAGCCATGCTCCGGTCCGGCTTCGCAGGCGTCGCCCTGGCGGAAGGGAATGATAAGTCCCGCCTGTTCGGCGCGGGATTTTGCCCGCGCGATCATTTCGTGGCTGAGATCGATGCCGGCAACGCTCCAGCCGCGCCGTGCGAATTCGATCGCATGCAGCCCGGTACCGCAGCCGAGGTCGAGCACCTTGCCGGATGCAATGCCGTGGTCGCGCAGGCGCCTCTCCACAAAATCCACCTCCGAAGCGTAGCTCTTGTCTTCGTACAGCAGGTCGTACCAGGGCGCGTATTCCGCGAAGACCGTCACGCCAAAATCTCCTGGAGGGCCTGCGCCGAGCGGGCTATCTCCGCTTCGGTCAATGCAAGGCCGCTCGGCAGATAGAAGCCCCGGCGGGCGATGCGCTCGGCGTGTGGGTGCGCCTCGTCCAGCATGTATCCCATCCGGCGCAGCACCGGCTGCTCGTGCATGCACCAGAAGAACGGCCGCGTGCCAATGCCCTTCTCGGCCAGGCGCCGCATTGCCTCCTTGGCATCGAACGGGACGTCGTCGTCGAGGACGATCGCATAGACCCAGTAGATGTTGTCGGCGTAGTTGGTGCGGGCAACGGGACGGCGGATGCCGGCCACGCCCTCGAGGTGCTCGTCGTACAGTCTGCCCAGCTTGCGCTTGAGCTCGACAGTGCGCGGCAGCTGCTCGATCTGTGCGACCCCGAGCGCGGCCTGCAAATTGGTCATGCGCGCATTCCATCCCAGCTCTTCATGAACGAAGCGCTGTTGCGGTTGGAAGCAGAGATTGCGAAGGCTTTGCAGGCGATCGGACAGCGCGTCGTCGTCGGTGAGGATCATGCCCCCTTCGCCGGTCGTGACGTGCTTGTTGGGATAGAAACTGAAGGTCGAGACATCGCCGAAGCTGCCGCAGGGCGCGCCGCGATAGGTCTGGCCGTGCATCTCCGCAGCGTCCTCGACGATCTTCAAATCGTGCTTGCGGGCCAGCGTCAGGATCGGATCGAGATCGACAGGCAGGCCATAGATGTGAACCAGCATGATCGCGCGCGTGCGCGGTGTGATCGCGGCTTCCACGCCCTCGACGGTCATGTTCCAGGTGCCAGGATCGCAATCCACCCCCACCGGGACGAGGCCGGCTCGGACCACGGCAGCGGCGCAACTGATGATCGTGAAAGTCGGAATGATGACTTCAGCGCCCGGCTCGAGTCCGAGAGCGTGGACGGCAATGTCGAGCGCGACAGAACCATTGGTCACGGCAACGCCGTGGCGCCGTCCCGCGACCCGCGCCATCTCCGTTTCGAAGCGCTTGATGAATGGGCCCTCGGAGGAAATCCAGCCGGTGCGGACGCATTCGGCGAGATATTCAGCCTCGTTTCCATCCAGCAGGGGCGTGTTGACGGGAATGAATGAGGTCACAGGCCCGGACCCTTGATCCGTATCTCCGAAGCGGCTGCCTCCTCAAACCTCGTCTTGTCGTTCTCGCCGGAGTAGGGGCCTTGCTTGATCTCGAGCATTTCGATCGGCTCGAGGACGCGAAACCCGTGCGCGCCGCTGCAGAGCAGGATGACGTCGCCAGAACCGAGCAAGCGGCTCTCGAGGTATTCTTCGCCCACCGTGTAGAAGTCGACTTGAAGTTTCCCCTTCTGGATGAAGAGAACCTCCTGCGTGTAGTGCACCTCGCGCGTCACCTTGTTGTGACGATGCGGCGCGATGCTCTTGCCCTGAGGATGGCTCATGAAGGCGAGTTGCTGCGACAATTCCGGTGTCGAGAAGAAGTGGATGCCCGGCTCGCGAAACGAAGCGCGCACGATGATCGCGTAGAGCTGGTCGCCGAATCGGACATGTTCGACGTGTTCCATCAGGGCTTTTCCAAAATTCGGATTGTATTACAACGCCTTAGCGTTATTTCGCGGCAACTTTGGCCATTTTCCCCGGAATCGTCAAGGGTAACGCCGGGTTTTTCGAAGTTCGCAGCGCCTACCGAACAAGCTGCAAAATATCCTGCACGCGATTGCGAAACGTGTGATCTGCCAACGTCCGCTTCTGTCCGTTTGCGGCGATCGCCGCGCGCGATTTGTCGTCTCTGAGATAACGCCCGATCGCTGCCGAACAGTCCTCGGGGGATCGCCAGGCAACAACGTCTCGATCCGGTTCGAAAAGAGTATGCAAGTTCTGCTTGAAGTCCGTCAGAAGAAAAGCGCCGACGCCGGTGGCTTCGAATAACCGCATGTTTCCTGCTTCATCGCCGGCGATGTCGATATGCGAGTTCAGGTTGATCCGCGACCGCCTGAGAACCTGGTACATCTCCGAGCCCCACACTTCGCCTTGAAAACATCGCCGGAGCGGTGAGGTCGCCGGAACCGAGCTTGAAATATTGCCCCATAGCTTGAGATCATGGCGCTCCGCAATGAACTCCAGAAGCGCAACCCGCTCCCGGTGATCTTCGGATACCGAACCAACAAACGAGACGTCGACATCCGGGGAGGGCGGAGCAGGCAGCGCGTTCAGGACGGCCGGCTCGAACGCTAGGTGAGAGACCTCTGCACGAACATCGGCGGCTCGAAATGCCCGGACAACCCGGGGCAACTGCGACAGCATCAGGTCGTAGGCACCCCAATCTTCTCCCTTGGTGGGCTCGATGCCGACCTGTCCGATGACGACCCGCACGCCCATGTCCCTGATGCGCCGCACCAGGTCGGTGGTTACGTAAAAGACATCCTGGTTGAGGACGAGGTCCGGCTTGAACTCCTCGATCTGGGCGAGCAGAATCCGTTCGGCTTGCTCGCTCAGCCGTGGACTCAAACCCAGACGTCGGGCCAACGGCCGCAAGGCCGGTTTCAACGGTGCGATGGTACGCTGGAGCCATCCCGGCAATCGCTGCTTTCGGCTCGCGCCGAGATCGGCCCCGGTGTCGAGTGTCATGCCATGCTCACCGGCCCATGCCGATTGCAGCCAAAGATTGTTGACATGAACATCGGCGGCCGGGTGACCCAGCGCTGCGAAACTGCGTGAATAAAAGTCCGCCACACCGAACAGGCTCGCGTTGCGCGCGGCCATTTGTTCCGCGTAACCGTCTCTCTCCAATCCGGGATGGCGGCCGTATAACCACGACAGAAACCGCGGGTAGTCGGCATTCAGGATAAGCACGCGCATTCGGTTCAGACTCTTGCCTTGAAGCCCGCTTCGGAAGCTCCTGCGAATGGTAGCCGCGGTATGATGTACCACAGGAGAAACAGAAGAGCGGTGCCGTTCGTGACCATCAGAACTGTAAGCGGTACATTGAGGAAAGCTTGCGCTACCATTCCACTCGACAGGATGACAAACCGGGGCGGGAGTCCTTCGGACGTCTGATTCCCGACCGACAGCACCAGTCCGGCAAGAAGTGCACTTGCCGGCGCCCATGCGCTACCGACCGAAGCGATCCCCTCGGTGGCAAGCAGGGAGGCGTTCATATTTCCGACGGGATAGTTCTTCGAGATGACGAGCAGGAGCTGCTCGTCGTAGGGGCACGTCATCAGATACTTCAACACGGATATCTGGCAGAAATGCGTAATCTCGTGCCGCGAAAAGAAGTCGTTGTAGACGTCGATCGCGACCGACGGAAAAGCGATCATCCGGAAGTTGATCGTTCCAAAATAGTTCAGGAAGAGCGACTCGGAGATCAAGCCTCCGCTTGACAGCACTGCCAGGACGAGACCGACCGCGATCGGTCCGAGCAATGACACGATCACCGCGATCCTCGCTTCAAGATAGGTGGAGACAAGCAGGAGGAAGCAAAGCCAAACCGGCGCGAACAGGGCCGTCTTGGTGAGGGTCACGGGATAAAGTGCGACGCAGAGAAGCAGCGTCGCCGCCGCCAGCAGGCGCGCCCGCATCTCGACGCAGCATGCAAAGGCAAACGGCAGCAGAGCCCCGAGCGTGATGCCCATTGCGTATTGGAGGGGGGTGGGAAATTTCAACTGGTCACGGAACTGATAGATGTCCGAAAGCCCGACCAGCTTGAAGTTGTAGAAGATGCCGGTCGCAATGATCGCCAGCGTCGCGACGATGATGGCCGCGATGAGTCGGTGAAGGCCCCTGATCGAGACAACCGGCTTGATCTTGATCGGCCATTTCAGGAAGAGCGCGGGGGCCAGAAAAGCAGCGGTGGAAGCGATCGCCGAAATGACGGGAAATTTGCGGTCGTAGCCGAGTTGGGAAAAGGGAGTGAGCCAAAGGTAGCCGAGGGTCACGGTGTAAAGGTAAAATGAGAGAAGGTAGCCGAAGCTGAACTTTGCGAAGATCATGGCGATTGCAAGCGCTGCAATCGGAAGTGAGAGAAGTGCCGCTTCGTAAATGCGGTTACTGCTCCAGGTGAAGAGGTGTAGATACCCATACAGTTGCAAGACGACGACGAACGAGATGCAGCAACAGATCGTGTGAACGGCAAATAGCGCGGGTGCGAGTGTCTTACGCGGCAGTTTCTCGGAATTATCGGAGAATTGCATCATTATGACTCTTGAGGGGAATGGACCCAGCGTCTCGCAATGCTGCGCTCGGTGTCACGTACCACAGGAAAAACAGGACGGCGGCGCCGTTGGTCACGAGCGCGATGGCGAAGGGCACGTTCAGAAAAATATGAAGCTGCAGGCCGCTCGATAGCAGGACAAAACGTTCGGGTAGTCCGGCAGACACGCGGCTTGCAAGGCCGATAACGAGTCCGCATACGAGGGCCGAGACGGGAGCCAGCAGGGGACCCACCGAGGCAATGCCCTCGGTCGCGAACAGCGAGGCGTTGAAGTAGCCGAGATGATACGTCTGCTCCATGTAGACGGAGAGCTGCTCCTTATAGGGGCACGACAGCAGAAATTTGACCAGCCCGACCTGGCAAAAGCGGGTGAGCTCATGGGTCGAAAAGAAGTCATTGTAGAAATCGAGCGCGCTTGCGGGCATTCCGATCATTCGAAAATTGACCGTTCCGAAATACACCAGGAACGGGTATTCCGGCAGGAGGCCGAGCTTGTGCAGCAGGGCCAGCAGTACACCCGCGAGGACGGGCAGCAATAGCGAGAGAATGATCGCAACACGGGCCTCGAAGTAGATCGACAGCACGGTGAGAAACAGCAGCCAGACCGGTGCGAGCAGTGCAAGTTTGGTCAGCGTGACGAGATAAAAGAGCCCAAGAAGCAACAAGCACAGTGCTGCATATCCGTATCGTCTCAGCTGGACAAAGCCGGCATATGCAAACGGCAGGAGAGCGCCACAGACGATCCCGATGGCGTACAGGAGGGGTTTCGGAAGCACGATCTGGTCGCGATATTCATAGATATCGAGCGGGCTGACGAATTGACGATTGTAGGACGCTCCGATGGCCAGGACGACGCCCGCCACCGCCAGAATGGCGAACAAGAACACAAGGAATTGCCCGCCTGTCAATTCGAACTTCGGGAGGCGAACCGGAAGGTTCAGCAGCAGCGCGGGCGCGAGAAACGCAACTCCTGAAATGAAGGCAGAAATTGCTGCTGTGCGGTGATCATATTGAAAGGTCGAGCGCTCGAGAAGCCAGAGGTAATCCAGGATCAGCGTGAAGAGGTAAAAGCCAAGCGCGTAGCCGAAACTGAAGGGGCGAATCGTGAAAAGGATCGATAGCAGCGCAAATGGAGCGGCCGTCAGGGTGGCGCCCAAAACGTGAGAAACGCTGTTTTCTGCCAGGGGCAGCAGCCGTCGATAGTATTCGGCAACGAAAATCAAAGAGATACAAGAAGTTATCACGTGACAAACGACGAGACTGGGTAGCCAGTATCGAAAGCCGGAGGACGATACCGAAACGTCGGTGATTTTCATTGGCGAGGTTACTATCCCGTACGCTGGTGCGCGCTGCGTAACACGGAAGACCGCACGTGGCCACAGACCTCGGGTCTGGCCCATGATCGGTGGTGGATGTTGATTTCGGGTTGTGTTGGGGGACGGAGCGCGACGGAACAGATCGAACTTTCGCCGCCCCTTGAACGGCGGTAAGAGCAGCTCAAAACGCGCCTTGGTCCGAGGTCACGACGGCACCTTACGAACGCATTATTGGCTTGATCAACAACGAAATTTTCGAATATAGGCTGTAACTTCAGGGCTTTGTTGAATGCTCGGTAATGGCGGGCCACGCGAGGGTGATTGGATGATCAGATTCGGCTTGCTGGGCTGCGGGCGCATCGCGAAACGCCACGCGGAACTCCTGGGCGGCAATCACATCGATCGGGCGAGCCTGGTCGCCGTTTGCGACAACGTCAAACCTCGCGCCGATGCGTTGGCGGCGAAGTTCGGGGTTCCCGCCTATGAGGACCTGAACGAGATGCTCGCGCGCACGGACATCGATGCTGTCGCGGTTCTGACGCCGAGCGGCATGCATCCGCAGCACGCCATCGCGTGTGCGCGCGCGGGAAAGCATGTCGTCGTCGAAAAACCGATGGCGCTCAGGTTGCAGGACGCCGATGACATGATCCGCGCTTGCGACGAGGCGGGCGTGAAGCTGTTTGTCGTCAAGCAGAATCGCTTCAACGTTCCG
This sequence comes from Bradyrhizobium sp. A5, assembly GCF_042076515.1. Classification (NCBI taxonomy): domain Bacteria; kingdom Pseudomonadati; phylum Pseudomonadota; class Alphaproteobacteria; order Hyphomicrobiales; family Nitrobacteraceae; genus Bradyrhizobium; species Bradyrhizobium sp. A5. Next base: position 2,243,462 of record NZ_CP148990.1, read on the forward strand.
GTCGTCAAGGCGCGCGAGGCGCTGGACGCCGGCAGGTTTGGCCGCCTCGTACTCGGCACCGTGCGCGTGCGCTGGTGCCGAGATCAGGCGTATTACGATCAGGACGCATGGCGCGGCACCTGGGCCTATGACGGCGGCGTGCTGACCAATCAGGCCAGCCACCACGTTGACATGCTGGAATGGTTCTTCGGGGACGTGGTGAGCGTGCACGCCCGGGCAACGACGGCCCTGGTGAAGGTCGAGACCGAAGACACCGCGGTGGCGACGTTGAAATTCCGCAATGGCGCGCTCGGTATCATCGAGGCGACCACGGCGGTTCGTCCGAGAGATCTCGAGGGGTCCCTTTCGATCCTTGGCGAGAAGGGCACGGTCGAGATCGCGGGCTTCGCGGTCAACCAGATCAGGCACTGGAATTTCGTCGACGAGTTGCCAAGCGATAAGGTTGTCATCGAGAAGTTCTCGGTCAATCCGCCCAACGTCTACGGCTTCGGGCACCAGGCTTACTATCAGCACGTCGTCGACTGCCTGTTGCATCAGAGCGCCGCACTGGTCGATGGCCTGCAAGGTCGCAAGAGCCTCGAACTGATCTCCGCCCTCTACGAGTCGATCGAGACGGGGCAGGAAGTCGCGCTTCGCTTCGAGCCGCGGCGGAGCAAGCTCGGTGTGATCTCGTGAGCGGTACGCCGCAGGTGCACCAGGTCGCCGTGCGCGACGTCAAATTTGGCGAGCGCGTCAAACTGGTGGAGCCCTGCAATCTCTACGGCTGCGAGATCGCCGACGACTGCTTCGTCGGCCCGTTCACCGAGATACAGGCCGGGGCAAACGTCGGTGCGCGAACCCGTGTGCAATCGCATGCCTTCATCTGCGAACTGGTGTCGATCGGCGAGGATTGTTTCGTCGGACATGGCGTGATGTTCATCAACGATACGTTTTCCACCGGTGGGCCGGCGCGCGGGCGCCGTGAATTGTGGCGCGCGACGAAGATCGGAAATCGGGTTTCGATTGGCTCGAATGCCACCATCATGCCGGTATCCATCGCCGACGACGTCGTGATCGGAGCCGGCTCCGTGGTCACGAAAGACATCACCGAGCCCGGCAGCTACGCCGGAAATCCCGCCCGCCGCCTTAAGGGCAAGACCTAGGGGACAGTATTCATGCCGGTACCTTACGCGGATCTCGGGCTGCAATATCAAGCGATCAAGGATGAGATCGACGGAGCGATCGCTGCGGTCATTCGCGACAGCGCGTTCATCCGCGGGCCGTATGTCGACGCCTTCGAGCGGGAGTTCGCCGAGGCGGCGAGCGTCAAGCACTGCGTGTCCTGCGCGAACGGCACCGATGCGCTCTACCTTGCTATGGCGGCGCTCAAGGTCAAGCCGGGCGACGAGGTCATTACGACCGCGCATTCCTGGATATCGACGTCCGCGATGATCACGCATGCCGGTGCGCAGGTCGTGTTCTGCGATACCGACGGCGAGACCTTCACGATCGATCCTGCGGCAATCGAGGCGGCGATCACGCCGCGGACCGTCGGGATCATTCCGGTGCATCTGTACGGTCAGCCGGCGGACATGGACGCCATCATGGCGATCGCGCGCAGGCACGGCCTCTGGGTCGTCGAGGACTGTGCCCAGGCGCATCTGGCACGATACAAGGATCAGCCGGTCGGAACCTTCGGCGCGGCCGCAACCTATTCATTCTATCCCGGCAAGAATCTCGGAGCATTCGGCGATGCGGGCGCGATCGTGACCGACGACGCGGCGCTGGCCGAGCACATGACCATGCTCGCCCGTCACGGCGGCCTCGTGAAGCACAAGCATCTGATCGAGGGCATCAACAGCCGGCTGGACGGGATGCAGGCGGCGATCCTGTCGGCCAAGCTGAAGCATTTGAAGGCCTGGACCAAGGCGCGCCAGGATGCTGCTGCGGTCTACGATGCCGGTCTCAACCAACTCGATGGCGTTGAGGTGCCTCGTGTCGCGCCAGACCGCACCCACGTCTATCACCTCTACACGATCAAGCACGACAAGCGCGACGCGCTTGCAGCCTATCTCGGGAAAAACGGGGTGCAGACCGCGGTCAACTACCCGACAGCGCTGCCGCTGCTGCCCGCTTATGCGCGATTTGCGCATCGCCCCGAACAGTTTCCGAGAGCGTTTGAAGATCAGGGCAAGATCCTGTCGCTGCCGATGTTCGCGGAGATCACCCGCGAGCAGCAGGACGAGGTCGTCGGCTTGATCAAGAACTTCTAGCCGTCAATCGCGCGCAGGCGCCGTACGATGTCCCGATAGCGCTGCGTCGAGGCCTGTTCGCTGTATTTTAGCGCGGCGACGGCCGCCAACCGGCCTCTCGCAAGCGTCGCCAAACGATCGGACGCGGCTTCGGATATCGCCTGTGCGAGCCTCGCGGAATCTTCCGGAGGCACGATCCAGCCGATGTTGTCCTCGGCGACCGCAAGCCCGGCTTCCGCATTCGGCTCCGTTCCAACGATAACGGCGCGGCCGACGGCAAGGAAATTGTAGAGGCGGCTCGGAATCGAAACGCCCGCGACGTTGCGGCGGTAGGGGATGGTCCAGGCGTCCGCCGCTGCCAGAAACTCGGCGAGCTGTTCCTCCGGCACGGGATCCAGCAACGTGACGTTCTCTAGGTTCTCCGCGGCCTGAAGCGTCTTCAACTCGCTCCAGCCGATGCCCCAACCTGACAAAACGAAGTGGATGTTCCTATCGTGGCGCAGAAGCCGCGCGGCATCGAACACGGTGCGGGGTGCATGCGTGAAGCCGAGATTGCCGCAGAGACCGACGACGAACTTTGCCGAAGCGGGTCTCTTGAAGCGGCCGCCCTCGTCGGGCTCCCGGAAGCCGATCGGCAGCAATGTCCAATTGGGCACGAATTGAATGCTCTCGGCGCGCAGGCGGGGATAGCGCAGCAGCAGCGGGGCCACGTCGCGGCCGATCACGACGATCGCGTCGAGGGATCTGAACAGCCAGGCATTGGCGATGCGCAGGATGCGCGTGGTGAGCGATGTCTGCCGCGCCATGCCGGCGGCCACCAGGGCCTCCGGATAGAGATCGTAGATCAGGAGCGTGGTCCTGGCGCCCCGCAGCCTTGCAGCCAGCGTGATGGTGTAGGGCAGGGTGAAGGGGCTCGTGACCGACATCACAACGTCGCCCGGCCGAGCGCGTCTGTAGACGGCCCAGAACATGCGCAAAGCCAATGCGGAGCTTGCGATGAGACGTCTTGCAAGCGCGTGCTTGGGCGGTTTCCAGTTCGCGATCTCGACGATTTCGGGCGGGTTGCCGCCGGTCGCTGCCGGTCTTGCGGAGCCGGATGTTCCCGACAGGACGACGGTGGGCATGTCGAGCGCAATTGCGTTTGCGATCGCGCCGAGATAGGTCGCTGTCGTGCTCGAATCCGGCGGATAAAACTCCGTTGCGAGGATGAAGTTGGGAGCCGTCTTCACGAGACTATCCGCGTACCAGCAGCGGCAGGATGAAATCCCGCAGATTTCCACCCGCAAAGAGATGGCCGGGCATTCCGGCGGCGCGCGCTGCCTCGATGTCCGACGGCCGGTCGCCGACCACGAAGCTCCTGCCGACGTCGACGGGAAACTTTTTCAGGAGGTCCACGATCATGCCGGGCTCCGGTTTGCGGCGATCGCTGCTGCGCCGGTAGGAGGCGACCGATCCGTCCGGGTGAAACGGGCAATATTCGAAGGCATCGATCCGCGCATCGTGGGTCGCCAACTGCGCCGCCATCCAACCGTGCAGACGATGGATGTCGGCTTCCTGATAGAATCCCCTCGCTACGCCGGACTGGTTGGTGATGACGAAGGCGAAATAGCCGGCATCGTTGATCGCCTTCACGGCCTCGATGGCGCCGTCGATCCAGCGGAATTTGTCGATCTCGAACAGGTAATCGCTGTCGACGTTCAGGATGCCATCGCGGTCTAAGAAAACGGCAGGGCGCAGCACCTGGTCGATCGCCGTGCTCTCTCGATCTCGGGACATTTCAGCTCGGAATTGCGTTCTCTATGGGGGCGGGCAAGCCTCGGAAGCAGCCCGGTCTCCCCGGCCGCTCAATATCACGATTGTGTTCCGGGTCCAATTGGTCCCTCCGCGCCTGGTCTGCCGGTTTCCGGCCTGTTCCCCGGGGTTGACCCGGGGGACGATATGTCCAAGAAGAAGTTCGGGATGCGCTTCGCCCGGCGCCTGCTGTTCATCCATTCATTCAATTGCTACGGGAACAAGGTTGGCCATGACTGAACGGGTTGCTTTGATCACCGGCATCACCGGCCAGGACGGCGCCTATCTGGCCGAATATCTGCTGTCGCTCGGTTACGTCGTGCACGGCATCAAGCGGCGCTCGTCCTCGTTCAACACCGCGCGGGTCGACCATCTCTATCAGGATCCGCATGTCGGCGACGTGCCGTTCCTGATGCATTACGGCGACATGACGGACTCGACCAATCTGATCCGCCTGGTGCAGCAGATCAGACCTACCGAGATCTACAATCTCGCGGCCCAGAGTCACGTCGCCGTCAGTTTCGAGAGCCCGGAATACACCGCCAATGCCGACGCGATCGGCGTGCTGCGGCTGCTGGAAGCGGTCCGCATCCTCGGCATGGAGAAGGAGACGCGGTTCTACCAGGCCTCGACCTCCGAGCTCTATGGCCTCGTGCAGGAGATCCCGCAGAAGGAAACCACGCCGTTCTATCCGCGCTCTCCTTACGGGGTCGCAAAGCTCTACGGCTACTGGATCACCGTGAACTACCGCGAAGCCTACGGCATGTTCGCGGCCAACGGCATCCTGTTCAACCACGAGAGCCCGATCCGGGGCGAGACCTTCGTCACACGCAAGATCACCCGCAGCGTCGCCCGCATCGAGGTCGGCCTGGAAAACACGCTCTATCTCGGCAATCTCGAAGCCAAGCGCGATTGGGGCCATGCCAAGGATTATGTCGAGGGCATGCATTTGATCCTGCAGGCCGACAAGCCCGACGATTTCGTGCTCGCAACAGGCGAGACGCGCTCGGTGCGCGAGATGGTCGAGCTGTCGTTCGCCCAGGTCGGGCGCCGCATCGAATGGCGCGGCAAGGGCGTCGAGGAGACCGGCATCGATACGAACAGCGGTAAGACGGTCGTGAAAATCGATCCGACCTATTTCCGCCCCACCGAGGTCGATCTTCTCATCGGCGATGCCAGCAAGGCGCGCGAGGTGCTCGGCTGGAAGCCGAAGCGGACGTTTGCCGAGCTTGTCCAGGAGATGATGGCGAGCGATCTGGCGGACGCAAGACGGGACGCGGCGAGTGGCAAGCGTACCGTTTGAGCTGAAGGGCAGAAGCGTCTACGTCGCCGGCCATCGCGGCATGGTCGGCAGCGCGCTGGTGCGCAGGCTGGCGCGGGAGGACGTCGAGCTCGTGACGGCGGACCGGCGCGAGGTCGATCTCTGCAACCAGGCCGCCGTTTTCGATTGGTTTGCGAAGGTGCGGCCGCAGGTCGTGTTTCTTGCCGCCGCCAAGGTCGGCGGTATCGTCGCCAACAACACGCTGCGCGCCGAGTTCATCTATGAGAACATTGCGATCGCGGCCAACGTGATCCAGGCCGCGCATCAGAGCGGCGCCGAGAAGCTGATGTTTTTGGGCTCGTCCTGTATCTATCCGAAGCTGGCGCCGCAGCCCCTGCGCGAGGACTCGGTGTTGACCGGCCCGCTGGAGCCGACCAACGAGCCCTACGCGATCGCAAAGATCGCCGGCATCAAGATGGCGGAGGCCTATCGCAGCCAGTACGGGTGTGACTTCATCAGCGTGATGCCGACCAATCTCTACGGCCCTGGGGACAATTATCATCCCGAACTCAGCCACGTGGTCGCCGCCCTGATCCGCCGCTTCCACGAGGCAAAGGTCGCGGGTGCCGGAAGCGTCGTGGTCTGGGGCACCGGCACGCCGCGGCGCGAATTCCTCTATGTCGACGACATGGCGGACGCCTGCGTGCACCTGATGAAGACGTATTCCGGCGCAGAGCTTGTCAACATCGGCACCGGAGAGGACATCACCATCGCCGAGTTCGCGCGTGTCGTCGCCGAAATCGTCGGCTACAGCGGCGATATCGCTTTCGACAGCTCGCGCCCCGACGGTACGCCGCGCAAGCTGCTCGACGTCAGCCGTCTCGAAAAGCTCGGCTGGCGCGCGAAGACTTCGCTTCACGATGGCTTGAAGCGCGCCTATGAGGCGTACCGTCAGTCGATCGAATAGCAAGCGGTCTTACCGCTCGTCCGCGATCACCTTGCCGTCGTTCGGGAGCGCCCCCGGGCTGACCAGCTCGACATTGCCGCCGAGCTTGGTCACCGCGCGCAACGTGCCGGCGATCTCTTCACGCAGAGCATCGCTTGCGGCCACCGCTTCCGCCCTCAACGTCATCGCATCGGCCTCGCCCTGGCGCGTGACGACGAGGCGCAGGCGGCCGAGCGCGGAGTGGCGCTTGCCGATCTCGGCGATCTGCTCGGGACGGACGAACATGCCCTTGACCTTGGTGGTCTGATCGGCGCGGCCCATCCAGCCCCTGATGCGCATGTTGGTACGGCCGCATTGGCTTGGGCCCGGCAGTGCCGCGGTGAGGTCACCGAGCGCAAGGCGAATCCAGGGATGATGCGGGTCGAGCGAGGTGACGACGATCTCGCCGACGTCGCCTTCCGCAACGGGATCGCCCGTGCCGGGCTTGACGATCTCCATGATCAGATCCTCGTTCACAATCATGCCGTCGCGCGCCGCGGTCTCGAAGGCGATGAGGCCGAGATCGGCGGTGCCGAAGGCCTGGTAGGCGTCGACCCCGCGTGCCTTGATCTCGGCCTGCAGCGAGGGCGGAAAGGCAGCCCCCGAAACCAGTGAGCGCTTGATCGAGGAGACATCGCGGCCGGTGCTGGCGGCGGCATCAAGCAGGATCTTCAGGAAGTCGGGCGTGCCGCTATAGCCGACCGGACGGTAAGCCTCGATCAGCTCGAATTGCTGCTCGGTGTTGCCGGGGCCCGCAGGGATCACCGCGCAGCCAAGTGCCCGCGCGGACGCGTCGAAGATGAAGCCGCCGGGGGTAAGATGGTAGCTGAAGGTGTTGAGCACGACGTCGTTGGGACGGAACCCTGCCGCGAAAAGGGCCCGCGCGCCGCGCCAGGGGTCGGCCTGCCGCCCCTCCGGCTCGAAGATCGGGCCGGGGGAGGTGAAGAGGCGGGCGAACGACCCGGGTGCTGCCGCCACGAAGCCACCGAACGGCGTGGAGGCCTTGTGCAGGGCCGGCAGTTCCGACTTGCGCAGCACCGGTAGGCCCGCCAGCGCCGCCCTGGAGGTCACTGCGGCCGGATCGAGGCCCTTGAGCCGTTCCGCATAGGCCGGTGCAGTCATTGCGCTGCGCAGCACCCCCGGCAGGCGGGAAAACAGCTCGGCCTCGCGCGCGGCCTGCTCGCGCGTCTCGCGGGCGTCGTAATAGGCGGTCATGGCTGGTCTTTCCGGGTTGGCATCCGTTGCACGCCGCCGCTGGCATCGGTATCAGACGGCCAGTGTCGGGGCGCGGAGAGGACGCGATGGCGGACGAAGGCATCATTGCGACGGATGAGGCGGCGGACGTCGTCGCACGCCTGAAGCGCCGCATGATCGACGAGGCGCTGCCGCTGTGGTCGACCGCCGGCTGGGATCGTGAAGCGGGCGGCTTCGTCGACCGGCTGCACCGCGACGGCACGGCTGACGTGGCCGCGCCGCGGCGCGTGCTCGTGCAGGCGCGGCAAATCTACTGTTACGCCAAGGCGGCGCAGATGGGCTGGTACCCTGAGGGGCGCGGCATCGCGCTGAAGGGGTTGGAGCATCTGCTGGCAAAGGCGAAGGCGCCCGACGGCCGGCCCGGCTATGTTCACCTGCTGACGCCGGATGGTGCGGTCCTGGACGGCCGGCGCGACGCCTATGACCACGCCTTCATCCTGTTTGCGCTCGCGACGGTCTATACGCTCGACAAGGATGCGCAGGTTCGCGCCGAGATCGACGCGCTGCTTGCCTTCCTCGACGGCCATCTGCGCTCGCCGCATGGCGGCGTCCACGAAGGCCTGCCGGTGTCGCTGCCGCGCCGGCAGAACCCGCATATGCATCTGTTCGAGGCGATGATCGCGTGTTTCGACGCAACCCACGATTTTTCGTTCCAGAACCGTGCCGGCGAGTTCTTCGCGCTGTTTCTCGCCAATCTCTACGACAAGCAGAAACGCATCCTGACGGAGTATTTCGAGGAGGACTGGTCCAAGATCGAGCCGGTCAGCGTCGAGCCCGGCCATCAGGCAGAATGGGTCTGGCTTCTGAAGGGGTTTGAACGCATCACCGGTTGCCCGACCGGGCAACGCCGTGCCGAACTGCTGGCGACCGCGCTGCGCTATCGCGACGAGGCGACCGGCTGCCTCGTCGACGAGGGCGATGCTGCCGGCAACATCCGCCGCAGCACGCGCCGGCTGTGGCCGCAGACCGAGATGGCGAAGGCGTGGATCGCGCAGGCCGAATCCGGCGAGGCGGGAGCGGCGGACGAGGCGCGCGCGGCCCTGGTGCGGCTCGAACGGCATTATCTCAGCCATCCCGTGCGGGGCGGCTGGTACGACCAGTTCGATCGCGACGGCAGATCGCTGGTCGACACCATTCCTGCGTCGTCGTTCTATCATGTTCTCTGTGCGGTCACGGAAGCGGAGCAGGTGCTGAGTTAGATTCATTTTCTGACGCGTCTTCTTCACGCGAACCGGTTACCACTTCGCTCGAAAACGCCATGTCACAGCCAGCGCTTGCGCCGCTTGAAGCTCTTGAGGTTTTTGAAACTCTTGCGCTGGTCACCGGCACCGCCGAGATAGAATTCCTTGACGTCCTCGTTGTCGCGCAATTCGTCCGCGGTGCCGTCGAGCACGACCTTGCCTTGCTCCATGATGTAGCCGTGGCTCGCCACCGACAGTGCGGCGCGGGCGTTCTGCTCGACCAGCAGGATGGTGACGCCGAGGTCGCGGTTGATTTTCTGGATGATCGAGAACACCTCTTTCACCAGCAACGGCGACAGACCCATCGACGGCTCGTCCATCAGGATCATTTTCGGCCGCGCCATCAGCGCGCGGCCGATCGCGAGCATCTGCTGTTCGCCTCCGGAGAGATAGCCGGCAAGGCCGGTACGCTCCTTCAGACGCGGGAAATAGTTGAAGACCATGTCGAGATCGGAATCGACTTCGCGATCCCGACGGGTGAAGGCGCCGAGCTTGAGGTTCTCCAGCGACGTCATGTCGGAGACGATGCGCCGGCCCTCCATCACCTGGAAGATGCCGCGGCGGACGATCTTGTCGGGATCGATGCCGTTGATGCGTTCGCCCTCGAACAGGATCTCGCCGCGCGTGACCTCGCCGTCCTCGGTCTTGAGCAGCCCCGAGATCGCCTTCAGTGTCGTCGATTTGCCGGCGCCGTTGGCCCCGAGCAGCGCCACGATCGCGCCCTTGGGCACATCGAGGCTCAGGCCACGCAGCACCAGGATGACGTCGTCATAGACGACCTCGATGTTGCGCACGCTGAGGAGGGCAGCGGGTGCCACGGCGGTGGGAGTAGACCGGGCTGCTTCGATGGTTTGGGTCATGCTTCGTAACTCTCCGCTGTCGTCGCCCGGCTTGACCGGGCGACCCAGTATTCCAGAGACGCCAGCGATTTATTGAGAAGCCGCGGCGTACTGGATCCCCCGCTCCAGTGCGCGCTGCGCACAATGCGGGGGATGACAGTTGCGTGTGTGGGAACAGCGAAGCTCACCAGCCCAGCAATTCCGGCTTGCGCGGCAGCTCGACGGTCTTGACCTTCTCGAGCTTGATCGCGCCCTTGGCCATGAGGTCGTTGAGGTCGCCGTCGGTCGCACCGGTGATCTTGGTGCGATAGAGGTCGACCTTCAGCGTGCCGCGATGGTCCTTGTCGGTCCAGGTCGAGGGATTGCAGACGCCTTCCATGCCGGCCGGGACCCAATCCTTCTTCTGATAGAATCCCTTGCGGACGTTCTCGCCGGTGGCGCCGCCGTTCTTGGCAGCCCAGTCGAGCGCCTCCTTCATGTAGAGCGCCGAGCAGACGGCCGCGATGTAGTGCACCGGGCGATACACTTTGCCGGTGGGGTCGGACATCTTGGAGATCTCCATCACCGTCTTCATGCCGGGCGCGTCGCCGCCCCAGCTCACCGCGGTGCGCAGCGGGAAGATCACGCCATTGGCTGCATCGCCGGCCGTCTTGGCGGCATTCTCGTCCATGCCCCAGACATTGCCGAGGAACTGCACCTCGGTGCCGGCGGTCTTGCAGGCCTTCATCACCGAGATGTTGGAGGCCGCGGTGTTGCCGAGATAGGCATAGTTCGCGCCTGAGGATTTCAGGCTCAGGCACTGCGCGCTGTAGTCGCCCGGCGCCAGCGCGAACACCAGCGGCGGCAGCACCTCGAAGCCGAGCTCGGTCGCCATGGCTTCGCCGGCAGCCTTCGGCGCGTTCGGATAGGGGTGGTTGGCACCCATGTGCACGAATTTCGGCTTGCCGGGCTTGCCCTTGGTTTTCCAGTCCTCGGCCGCCCAGATCAGCATCGCGCGCAGCGAGTCCGAGTAGCTCGGGCCGTAGAAGAAATTATAGGGCGCGGGCTTGGCCTTGCCACTGATGCCTTCGGGATCGGTGAGGGCCGCGGCGTAGGAGCCGGAGAGATCCGGGATCTTGTCCTGCGCGAGGAAGCCCGTCAGCGCCTCGGTGTCGGCGGTGCCCCAGCCCATGATCGCCGCGACCTTGGAGTCCGGCGCCGACCACTTCTTGTAGAGCGCGATCGCGCGCGGCACCTGATAGCCGTAGTCGTTGGTGTCGACATTGAGCTGCTTGCCGCCGACGCCGCCGTTCTTGTTGACCCAGGCGAACGTGTCGGCGACGGCCTGGCCGTAGGGGGTGCCGACGTCGGAGGTGCCGCCAGAGCGATCCTCAAGGTGGCCAACCGCGATCTGCGCCTGTGCCCCCGCGGAAAAGGCTGCGATGACAAGGGCGAGCGACGCGGTGCTCAAAAGGGACTTGGTCTTCATCGGTTCGTTCCTCCTTTTATGGTTTTTAAGTGAAGTTGCCGCGCTCAGTGCGAGAACGGGTAGAGTTTCCAGTAAGCCTTGATCTGCCGCCAGCGATGCGCGAGCCCGTCGGGTTCGAACATCAGGAAGGCGATGATGATCGCCCCGATCGCGATCTCGCGCAGGAAGGTGAGGTTGTTGTTGAGCGACAGCGCCTTGTCGATCGCGCCGCCCTTCAGGTAGCCGCTGAGGAATTCCATCGTTTCAGGCAACAGCACCACGAAAGCGGTGCCCATCAGCGTGCCCATGATCGAGCCGGTGCCGCCGATGATGATCATGGCGAGGAACAGGATCGAGCGCTCAATGCCGAACCCCTCTTGCGACACCACGAGCTGGTAATGCGCGTAGAGCGCGCCGGCGATGCCGGCGAAGAAGGCGGCCAGCCCGAACGACAGCGTGCGATACTTGGTAAGGTTGATGCCCATGATCTCCGCTGAGAGATAATGGTCGCGGATCGCCACCAGCGCGCGGCCGTCGCGGGTGCGCATCAGATTGGTGACGAGGATGTAGCTTGCGACCACGTAGGCCAGCACGACGTAGAAATACTGGCGGTCGCCGCGCAGCGTGTAGCCGAAGATCGAGAACGGATTTGCGCTGGCCGGCACCGAGCCGCCGGTGAACCACTCCGCGCGGGAGAAGAAGTCGAGCAGGATGTATTGCGCCGCGAGCGTCGCGATGACGAGGTAAAGGCCTTTCAATCGCGCCGCGGGAATGCCGAAGATCAGCCCGACCAGCGCGGTGATCACGCCCGAGAGAGGGATCGCGAAGAACACCGGGATGTGCGCGTTGTTGGAGATATAGGCCGAGGTGAAGGCGCCGAGCAGGAAGAACGCGGCATGCCCGATGGAGATCTGGCCGGTGAAGCCGACCAGGATGTTCAATCCCAGCGCCGCGATCGAGAAGATGCCGATCTGGATCAGGATGCTGAGCCAGTAGCCGCCGAGGAGTTGCGGCAGGAGGCAGAGCGCCAGTACGCCGGCGATCGCAAAGTTGCGGCTGGTCGTGGTCGGGAAAATCGTGGTGTCCGCCGCGTAGGAGGTGCGGAAGTCACCAGCAGGGATGAGGGCAGGGCCGGCCATGGGATCAGATCCGCTCGATGTCGTGGGTGCCGAACAGGCCGTAAGGCTTGATCATCAGCACGATGATGAGGACGTAGAACGGCGCGATCTCGTAGAGATTGCCCCAGTGCAGATACTCGCTGTCGACATATTGCGCGATGTTTTCCAGGAGCCCGATGATGATGCCGCCGAGCACGGCGCCACCGACGGAGTCGAGCCCGCCGAGGATCGCCGCCGGAAACACCTTGATGCCGTAGGCGGCGAGGCCGGACGAAACGCCGTTCACGACGGCGACGACCACGCCTGCGACCGCCGATACGGTGGCGGAGATCGCCCAGGCCATCGCGAACACGCTCTTGACCGAAATGCCGAGAGACTGCGCCACCTGCTGGTTGAACGCGGTGGCGCGCATCGCGAGGCCGTACTTCGAAGCCCGGAAGAACCAGGCCATGCCGATCATCATGGCGACCGAGACCACGAGGCTCATGACATAGACGGTCTGGATCTGGAGCCCGAACAGGCTGACCGACTGGCTCTCGAACACGCGCGGGAACGGCTGCGGGTTGACGCCGAACATCCATTTCAACGTCGCTTGCAGAACGGTCGAGAGGCCGATCGTCACCATGATCACGGATATGATGGGCTCGCCGATCATCGGCCGCAGGATCAGGACCTGGATCGCGATGCCGAACACGAACATGAACACCAGCGTCATCGGCATGCCGATCCAGAACGGCACCTGATATTTGGCAAGCAAGGCCCAGCACACCCAGGCGCCGACCAGCAGCAATTCACCTTGCGCGAAATTGACGACCTGTGTCGCCTTGTAGATCAGCACGAACGACATCGCGACCACGCCATAGAGCGTGCCGACCACGAGGCCGTTGACCAGGAGCTGGATGAGGAAGGCGGTGTTCATGTTATGCTATCCTTCGCCTCTCCCCGCTTGCGGGGAGAGGGCGCATCGATTGGTGTGCGCTCTGAATCGGAAGCGAGATCACTCCGCAGCCTCCGCCATGTGCCCGTGGCCGCCCAAGTCCACCACCCGCAGCGTGGTGCGGACGCGCTGCGTGGTGCCGTCCTGGAAGCGGATCACGGTGTCGACGGGAATGTCAGCATCGCCGCGGTAGATCGCGTCGATGATGTCTTCGTATTTCTCGTTGATGACGCTGCGGCGCACTTTTCGGGTGCGGGTGAGCTCGCCGTCGTCGGCGTCCAGCTCCTTGTAGAGCAGCAGGAAGCGCGAGATGCGTTGCGCCGGTGGCAATGTGGCGTTGACGGTCTCGACTTCCTTCTTGAGCAGGGCGTAGACCTCGGACCGCGAGGCGAGGTCGCTGTAGGTTGTGAAGGAGAGGCGGTTCTTTTCCGCCCATTTCGAGATGATGGAGTAGCGGATGCAGATCATTGCCGCGAGCGCGTCGCGACCGGCGCCGAGCACCACGGCTTCGGCGATATAGGGTGAGAATTTCAGCTTGTTCTCGATGAACTGCGGCGAGAAGCGCTCGCCGCGCGACGTCTCGGCGAGATCCTTGATGCGGTCGATGACGACGAGCTGCTTGTTATCGTTGAAATAGCCGGCATCGCCCGACAGCATCCAGCCGTCCTTGAGGTCGGCGACGCTGGCTTCGGGGTTCTTGTAATAGCCGAGGAACATGTTGGGGTGCCGCACCACGATCTCGCCGACGCCGTGGACGTCGGCATTGTCGATGCGGATCTGGACGCTGTCGGCCATAGGCACACCCGTGGTGTCAGGATCGACCTTGCCTTCGGGATGCAGCGTGTAGGCTCCCAAAAGCTCGGTCTGTCCGTAGAGCGTGCGCAGCGGCACGCCCATGGCCTGGAAGAACTTGAAGGTCTCGGGCCCGAGCGCCGCGCCGCCGGTGGCGGCCGAACGCAGGCGGGTGAAGCCGAGCCGGTCGCGCAGCGCGCGGAACAGGATCGCGTCGGCAAAGCCCGAACGCTTGCCCTCTGCGAGCGCGGCGAGGCCCGACTTCATGCCGATGTCGAACAGGCGCTGCTTGAAGGGCGTTGCGTCCATCACCCTGGCGCGGACGTCGGCGGCGATAGATTCCCAGACCCGCGGTGCAAACAGCACGAATGTCGGCGCGATCTCGCGCAGGTCGTTCATCATCGTCTCGGGTTCTTCGACGAAGTTGATCTTCATCCGGCAGAGCAGGCCTTTGCCGAGCACATAGACCTGCTCCATGATCCAGGGCAGCGGCAGCACCGAGACGTACTCGTCGTCCGGTCCCTTCGGATCGAAGGCGAGATAGGTCGCGCAATGGCCGAGCACGCGGCCGGCGGCGAGCATCGCAAGTTTTGGATGCGATGTGGTGCCCGACGTCGTGCAGAGGATCGCGACGTCCTCGCCTCTGGTGGCGTCGACGAGCTTGTCGTAAAGATCCGGTTCGCGGGTGGCCCGCGCACGCCCGAGTTCGGCGAATTTCTCCGCCGACATCAGCCTGGGATCGTCATATTTCCGCATCCCACGCGGGTCGGAATAGATGATGTGCTTCAGATCAGGCGCACGTTCGGCCAGCACAAGCAGCTTGTCGACCTGCTCCTCATCTTCGGCGAAGACGAGCTGGGCTTCGCCATAGTTGAGCAGGTATGAAGCCTCCTCGTCCAGCACGTCGCGATAGAGCCCGAGGCTGAGGCCGCCGATCGCATGGGTGGCGACTTCCGCAGCGACCCAGTCCGGCCGGTTGTCGCCGATAATGCCGATGACGTCGCCGCGGCCGAGACCGAGCTCGATGAGGCCAAGCGCGAAGTCGCGGACGCGGTTCTGGTAGTCGTTCCAGGTAAACGGGCGCCAGAGCCCGAGATCCTTCTCGCGCAATGCGATCTCGTTGCCGTGCTCTTTGGCATTGAGCCGAAGCATTTTCGGATAGGTATCGGCCTGCGCGACGCGGCCCGCATAATCCATCATGCCGCGCTCTCCTGCGCCGGCGGGGCATCGTCGGGATCGACCAGCACCTCGTCCTCTTCGCCGAGATAGGCGCGCTTGACGTGGGGGTCGGCGAGCACCGCGGCCGGATCGCCCTCGGCGATCTTGCGGCCGAAATCCAGCACCATGACGCGATGGGAGATGTCCATCACCACGCCCATGTCGTGCTCGATCATCACCACCGTCATCCCGAACTCCTCGTTGAGGTCGACGATGTAGCGGGCCATGTCCTCCTTCTCCTCGAAGTTCATGCCAGCCATAGGCTCGTCGAGGAGGATGAGGCGCGGCTCCAGCGCCATGGCGCGCGCGAGCTCCACGCGCTTGCGCAGACCGTAGGAGAGGGTGCCGGCGGGAGCCTTGCGCACCGACTGCAGATCCAGGAAGTCGATGATCTCCTCGACCTTGCGGCGATGTTCGAGTTCTTCCTTGCGCGCGCCGGTGAGCCAGTACAGCGAGCCCGTGAGGAAATTGTTCTTCAAGAGGTGATGGCGGCCGACCATGATGTTGTCGAGCACGCTCATGTGGTGGAACAGCGCGAGATTCTGGAAGGTGCGGCCGATGCCGAGCGAGGCGCGGGCGTTCGGCGTCAGGCCGGTGATGTCGCGATCCCCATAGAACAGATGGCCCTCGGTCGGCTTGTAGCGACCGGAAATACAGTTCACGATCGAGGTCTTGCCGGCCCCGTTGGGGCCGATGATCGAGAACAGCTCGCCATCCCTGATCGCGAAGCTGACATCGGTCAGCGCCCGGACGCCGCCGAATCGCAAGGACACGCCGCGCACTTCAAGACTGGTAGCCACCAAACAAATCCCTCCCGGTGATGGCGCGTTCAGCGGCGCTCTTCGTCGGTTCCTGCCGGGCAACCCTAGTACGGCTATGCCGGCGAGGCCATGCAGCAGATGGTCTCCACCGAACGCCGCACCGCTTTCCATCCCGTTCGGGATGAAAAGCCGCATCGCCCAAGGTGGCCCTCAATAGGGGAAAGCGCTATTTTGGAATGTCTTGCGGCTGACAATTCTGCGAGAAAGTTTTTCGGGTGGCCGCGGCCTTCGTCTTTCGTCGGATGGCTGTCGAGACAATCGTGTTGCGATGCAGCAGAAGACTTTGGGTGACGAAACGGTGCGTCTGGCTTCGGGATCATGATTTCAGAGGATCAACTGAAGCGCGTCGCCGCCTGGTCGCGCGAGCTGACGCAGGCCGAGATCGAGGTCGCTCGCGCAGGCATCACGGAGCGGTCCTATGGCACCGGAGAGACCGTGTTCATGCGCGGCGACACGTTCGACTATTGGGCCGGCATGGTGTTCGGTCTCGCCCGGATGGGCGGGGTCTCGCGCGACGGCAAGGAGACCAGCCTTGCCGGGCTGACGGCGGGGGCCTGGTTCGGCGAGGGCAGCGTGCTGAAGAACGAGCCGCGCCGCTACGACGTGGTCGCGCTCCGGAGCAGCCGCGTCGCGCTGATGGAGCGCAGCGCCTTCATGTGGCTGTTCGAGAACAGCGTCGGCTTCAACCGCTTCCTGGTGCGCCAGCTCAACGAGCGGCTCGGCCAGTTCATCGGCATGCTCGAGGTCAACCGCACGCTGGATGCCACCGCGCGCCTCGCGCGCAGCATCGCCTCGCTGTTCAACCCGATCCTCTATCCGGAATCGACCGCGCATCTGGAGATCACCCAGGAAGAGATCGGCGCGCTCTCCGGCATGTCCCGCCAGAACGCCAACCGCGCGCTGAACCGGCTGGAGAAGGAGGGCCTGCTGCGGCTCGAATATGGCGGCGTCACCATTCTCGATGTGGAGAAGCTGCGCGGGTATGGGGATTAGCCAGTAGGATGGGTAGAGCGCCAGCGAAACCCATCAATCCGTTCGCCGCTGGCAAAGCATGATGGGTTTCGCAAGGGGGCAACCCATCTTACGCGGGCTACGGCGAGCCATCGTTCGAATTTATGGGCAATCATGCGGATGGTCTTGCACTTGATATCTGGTTTGCTCAGCGCCTTAGGCGCGATTGCGGCAGGTTTTTTTAGTTACGGCACCTGGCAACCCCTGTTCTTGTTCGTTTGGATGCCGGCAATCTGGCTGGTCCGCCTATCGGACGTGATATGCTCACCGAAAGGCGTGAGATGCTTTCTGGGATCTGTCACTCAAGGCTCACATCATCTATGGTTTGGACTTTGCCTGCTGGTCTTCTGGTGGACCGTTATGTGGTTCGCGATATCGCCGCTGTTTCGTTCACGCCAGACGGACCCGCCGAAAGATTAATCTTCTTCGTTTGGCCCTAAGCCAAATGTAAAGACACGCACTTACCGCGCATTGGCGGGAGCGTTGACCGGCCAGAGGTCGGCTCGCCGAGCCCGCATGATGTGAAGAGCGCCAGCGAAACCAATCAATCCGTTGCCGATGACGAAACATGATGGGTTTCGCAAGGGCTCAACCCATCCTTACGTGCGCTGAATTACAAACTGAAATCAAACAGAAATGTCCAGTTACAATGGACGTGCTTACATTGCACGTCGCGCAAGATGCGTCGCGAGGCAATGAGGAGTCCAACAGAATGGTGGAACGTTTCACGCGACGCGGAGTTTTTGCGGTTTTTGCCGGCGCGGCAACTATCATCATGAGTCAGGCTGGCGCCGAGGCGCAGCCCTTTCCTCCGCCTCCACCCGGACCTCCTCCTCCGCCGGGCATGCGACGGCCGCTACCACCTCCGCCTCCTCCGCCGCGTCGACGATGGCGTCGTCCGTTGCCGCCTCCGCCCCCGTACCCGCCGCCGCCGTATCCGCCGCCGCCGCCTCCATTCCCGCCGCCGCTTCGGTGAGAGGCAAGGCAGGTCGGATCAACTCGCGGCTGCCGGTGGCTTCCGCTCCGCAAGCGCGGAGGCCATCGCCGAGATCGGCCCGTAGGATGGTAGAGCGCCAGCGAAACCCATCTATCCGTTCGCCGCTGACGAAGCATGATGGGTTTCGCAAGGGCTCAACCCATCCTACGCGTGCTATTCCGGTTGTTGCGGCTCGAACCCAACGGCAACTCGTTTTGCCTTGATTTGTCCATGCACGCCGTAACTCGAATCAAAGCTGAGTGTGATTCCGTCATGGTCGATCTCCACGTCGAGCCCATCCATGATGCCGGCTTCCAGAAATTCAAACAGTTCAACACCGATCAGATCAAAGATCGTCAGGGTCACGGCTACATGTTTCGTTAGCGGAAAGTACCTCTGAGCATCGACTTCCGAGCCCATCCGGAATGTATGCACGACCAGACGACCTGGTGCGCCTTGGCGAAGTTCAAGCTCACGGAGCTTCGCATCGTGGAATGAAGGAGTGCCTTCAAACCAAGTGCATAACGCCGCTCCGCCCTCCAAATCGCGAATCGTCGCGTTTGCCATCGTTTTCTCGTTTGACAACACCTGTCGGGTCCGGTCCTTCATAACATGCCCGAGTTTCTTTGTCGTTTTCTGGCCCAACGCGGAAGTCTTGCGACATTTCGATTTCGGGCCGCTATCAAAGGGCATAGCCGACGTCAAACGGCGTCCCCCAATTTATGATCACACGCCCTACCGCGCATTGGCGGGTGCATGCAGCGGCCACAGATCGGCGCGCCAGCGGATCGCGATCGCCAGCATCGCGATGAAGCCCGCGGCGGCATAGAGCGAACCCGTCGCGGAATAGCCGATGATGTCGATCAGGCTGCCGGCCGCGAGCAATCCGATCGGCAGGCCGTAGATGACCATCATGCGCACGCCCATCACGCGGCCGCGCAGATGTGCGCTGGCCGTCCGCATCAGGATCACGGCAGCCGATATCATCGACATGCTCTGGGCGATGCCGGCGAGCACGAGGCAAGCCATCGCCGCCGGCATGGTCCTGATCTCGACGAACACCAACAGCATGGCGTACCAGGCCAGCGTCGCGCCGATCAGAAGCCGGGCGATGCGCAGTCCGCTGACGAGGCTGAGCGTGATCGATCCGATCAGCGAGCCAACGGCGAAGCTCGCCGAGAGATAACCGAGGCCGGTCTGGTTGGTGTGGAAGATCTCGCGCGCGATGTAGGGCAATAATCCCCCAGTGAAGGGAAATGCGGTAAGATTGGCCAGGAAGGCGACGCACAGCGCCGCGCGCATGCCCGGGCCGTTCCAGGCGTAGACGATCCCTTCCTTGAGATCGCCCAGCAAGCGCGAGACGACGTGGCTGTTCGGAGGAAGATCGCTTGTGATGACGGACCTTTCCGGCCGCGTCAGGCAGAGCATGAGAAGCGCGGCCGCGAAGTAGAGGCAGGCGATCACGAGATAGACGAGACCGATGCCGAGGACGGCGAACAGACTGGCGCCCGTCAACGCTCCGGCGATACGCGCGCTGTCCTGGGTCGTGCGTGCAACGCTGATGGCGCCGACCAGTTGCTCGGCCGGCATGATCTCGGCCAGCAGCGCGCCCCTGACGCCGAGATCCGAGGGGCGGATCATCCCCATGATCGTCACGATGATCATGACGCTGAACGGCGTCAGGTGACCGGTCAGCGCCAGCACCATGATGGTCGACGAGAGCGCCGTATAGGCAAGGCGCATCGCGACCAGGAGATCGCGATGACCCATGCGGTCGCCGATCATGCCGAACACCGGCGCAACCAGCGTCCCGACGAATTGCAGCGACCCAAGCACGGTGAGCAGCAGCACCGAGCCGGTCTCGACCATGATGTACCAGCCGAGCACCAGCGTCTCGACTTCGAACGCCCAGGAGGTGAGCAGGTCGGACGGCCACTGGAAACGGTAGTTGCGGATGCGAAATGGCGCGAGCGCCGAAGGCCGCGTGGCTGCGCTCACTGCGCGATGACGCGTATCACGGCGATTCCCTTGCCCTTGTTGTTTCTTTGTTTGCGTCGGCAACGTAGCGCTGGCGATGTTCGTGTCAATCGGAACCGCCGCAGGCCGCCCTTGCGCTCGGCTCCTACCTCGTCGTGGTTCTCGGCTTCCGCTCTGCCAGCGCCGCTGCCATGGCCGAGATCAACGGACGCATGAAATAGGCTTCGTCCGCCGGCGAGACATCGGTGCGCAGGCCATGCGCGGCAAGTTCGCCGGAGACCGCCGGCCCCACCGAGGCGATCAGCGTCCGCTCCAGACCTGCGCGCAGCTTCGCCTCGCTGCCATGCGCCTTCGCGGCCTCGATCAGCCGGCGGACCTGGCCGAGATTGGTCAGCGCGATGGAATCGATTCGTCCCTCGGCCAGGTCGTCGATGGCGGTGACGATGCTGGCATCCGCGGCCTTGGAATCGTAGATATACGGCAGCACGCTATCGACATCGGCGCCCTGCGCGGTCAGCGCGCCGGTGAGCGCACCGTGGTCCTTGTCCGGATAGAGCTGGAGGCCGATGCGCCGTCCCTTCAGCTCGAGCTTGCCCAGCATCTCGATCACGCCCTCGGTGGTCGGCTTCTCCGTGGTCTGCTGCGCCTCGAGGCCGACCTCGCGCAGCGCCTTGCCGGGCTTCGGCCCGCGGGTGAATTTTCGCGATTTGGCGAGCGCTGCAATGAGGGCCTGATCGAGCCCACGCGCCCGTGCAAGCTTCATGATTCGCCGCAGGCCTTCGCCGGTCATCAGCACGAGGTCGTCAAAGGGCTTGTCGACGGCGCGGCGGATCCAGGCCTCGACCGGGGCGGGGTCCGGCGCGTCGTGGATGGTGAACATCGGGCATTGCACGACATCGGCGCCTTGCTCGGCCAGCAGCTTGGAAAATTGCGCTTCCTCGCGCGTTTCCAGGATCAGGATGCGGGTGCCGTTCAAACGGTCGGCCATGGGCGTCTCCGGTGAGTCAATGGCAATGGTCCGTTCATCCTGACCCCACGCATCGGGGTGAAGCAAGTGTGAGGATCAAGTCTTGGGATTGGCGCAGGGGCGGGGTCGGTGATAGAGCAGGGCGCAAATCGCGGTGTTTCGCGAGCCTTTGCCCAAACCTTCGTCGAGAGCCAGTTCTTCAAACCATGCCCGATCATCAATATGTCCTGACCCTGTCCTGTCCGGATCGCCCCGGCATCGTTTCTGCGGTGTCGACCTTCCTGGCCCACAACGGACAGAACATCCTGGACGCCCAGCAGTTCGACGACACCGAGACCAACAAGTTCTTCATGCGCGTGGTGTTCACCGCGGCCGATCTCGCCGTGGAACTATCCGCGCTCCAGACCGGATTTGCCGCGATCGCCGAGCGCTTCGGCATGGAGTGGCAGATGCGGGACCGCGCCGCGCATCGCAAGGTGATGCTGCTGGTGTCGAAGTCCGACCATTGCCTGGTCGACATCCTCTATCGCTGGCGCACGGGCGAGTTGCCGATGACGCTGGCCGCGATCGTCTCCAACCATCCGCGTGACGTCTATGATGGACTCGATTTCGGCAGCATCCCGTTCCATTATTTGCCCGTTACCAAGGACACCAAGCGCGAGCAGGAGGGGCAGATTCTCGATCTGGTCGCCAGGACCGGGACCGATCTCGTCGTGCTCGCCCGCTACATGCAGATCCTGTCGGACGATCTCTCGGCAAAGCTGTCGGGGCGCTGCATCAACATCCACCACTCGTTCCTGCCGGGCTTCAAGGGTGCAAAGCCCTATCACCAGGCCCATGAGCGCGGCGTCAAGCTGATCGGCGCCACCGCGCATTACGTCACGCGCGATCTCGACGAGGGTCCGATCATCGACCAGGACGTCGAGCGCATCAGCCATCGCGATACGCCCGAGGACCTCGTGCGCAAGGGCCGCGACATCGAGCGCCGTGTGCTCGCCCGCGCGATCCGCTATCATCTGGATGACCGCGTCATTCTCAACGGCCGCAAGACGGTGGTGTTCGTGGATTGACGTATCTTCACCTCTCCCCGCTTGCGGGGCGAGGGAGCGGACTGCCTCAGCGCACCGCGGTCCCCGACGTCGATCCCGTCGCGCCCTTCTGCGCCTGCTCTTCCTTCTCGCGATCCGCCGCCGGCATCAACCGTTTGCGCTCGCGCTCTTTCATGTAGGCGTCGTATTGCGGCGTGCCCGGGCGCGGCGGAGCGTCGGCGGGCAGGCCGCCCGCCCATTGGGGGACGTAGTCACCCACGCCGGCCGAGAGCCTCTCGTTTACGGTGCCGCAACCGCACAGCCCCGCGGCGAGCACTGCGAGAACGAGAAGGGGGCGGAAAGGCTTGGGCATTGTGTGAGCACGAGTTCGGTCATTGGACGCCAGTCAGTCTGGCGCCGGGAGAGTAGCCTTCAACAAGGTAAAATAGACTTATTCGAGGTAGGTATTCAGCTACCTGATTTTGGCTGGCCAGGGCTCCGCCGATGTCCGAATCCTGCAAAAGAAAGACGAAATTCTCTATCCACCGGGGCGGTCGCGTTTCTAGACTACGACATCGGCTCGCGACAAATTGGCTTGGTCGGCGGATAGGTTTTTTCGTTGACAGGTACATTTTATTTGTACAATCGTACAAATAGGCGCGGCCGGATCCGGGGCTCGGGTTACTCCCGCGTAACCGCGACATCGCTCCCCGTCGTCGCAATCGGACGCTCGGCTTGCGCCGAATGGTCGCCAAACGTCCGATTGACAATAAGGGCGCCGAAGACGCCATGTGGCGCGCGACATCACTCGCGCGTGAGCTAAGATGAGGCCAAGGATCGGGCACTCGGTCCGGCGCGCAAGAGGTCAGGAATTAAGGGGAGGGATAGTCTGATGTTTGAACGCAAACAGTTTTCTTGGGCTGCGATGGTAGCCATTGCGGGCCTCGCGGCCGTCGCGCCTGTAAAGGCCGAGGACACCGTCAAGGTCGGCCTGATCCTGCCGATGACCGGCGGCCAGGCCTCCACCGGCAAGCAGATCGAGAACGCGATCAAGCTCTACATGCAGCAGAAGGGCGACACCGTCGCCGGCAAGAAGATCGAGATCATTCTCAAGGACGACGCCGCGATTCCCGACAAGACCAAGACCGCCGCGCAGGAGCTGATCGTCAACGACAAGGTCAATTTCATCGCCGGCTTCGGCGTGACGCCGGCTGCGCTTGCCGCCGCGCCGCTCGCAACGCAGGCCAAGATCCCGGAAGTCGTGATGGCGGCCGGCACCTCCATCATCACCGAGCGCTCGCCCTATATCGTGCGCACCAGCTTCACGCTGGCGCAGTCGTCGACCATCATCGGCGACTGGGCGGTCAAGAACGGCATCAAGAAAGTCGCGACGCTGACCTCGGACTACGCGCCCGGCAATGACGCGCTCAACTTCTTCAAGGAGCACTTCACCGCTGGCGGCGGCGAGGTGGTCGAAGAGGTCAAGACGCCGCTCGCCAATCCCGATTTCGCGCCGTTCCTCCAGCGCATGAAGGATGCCAAGCCCGACGCGATCTTCGTGTTCGTGCCGGCCGGCCAGGGCGGCAACTTCATGAAGCAATATGCCGAGCGCGGCCTCGACAAGGCCGGCATCAAGGTGATCGGGCCGGGCGACGTCACCGACGACGATCTACTCAACAACATGGGCGACGCCGTGCTCGGCACGGTCACTGCGCATCTCTATTCTGCGGCGCATCCCTCGCAGATGAACAAGGATTTCGTCGCGGCCTACAAGAAAGCCTACGGCAACCGTCCGGGCTTCATGGCGGTGAGCGGCTATGATGGCATCCACCTGATCTACGAAGCGCTGAAGAAGACGGGCGGCGACACCGACGGCACCAAGCTGGTCGAGGCCATGAAGGGCCAGAAGTGGGAAAGCCCCCGCGGCCCGATCTCCATCGATCCCGAGACCCGCGACATCGTGCAGAACATCTACATCCGGAAGGTCGAGAAGGTCGACGGCGAACTCTACAACGTCGAGTTCGCAACCTTCGAGGCCGTCAAGGATCTCGGCAAGACCAAGAAGTGACGCGCGAAAGCGCGTCATCCCCGAGCGCGCTTTGCGCGCATCGGGGATCTCGAAATTGTTGAAATGGATTCCGGGTTCAGCGCCGTGCGCTGCCCCGGAATGACGAGTGTTACCAGGACCAGTCTACCCTCGATGACCTCGATCCTCACCAACCTGTTCGATGGCGTTGCCTACGGCATGCTCCTGTTCGTGCTCGCTTGCGGGCTCGCGGTCACGCTCGGCCTGATGAACTTCGTCAACCTAGCCCATGGCGCCTTCGCCATGGCCGGCGGCTATGTCTGCATGGTGCTGGTCAACCGGATGGGCTGGCCGTTCTTCGCCGCGCTGCCGCTCGCCTTTGTCTCTTCCGCGGCGATCGGTATCCTGCTCGAGCGCACGCTCTACCGCCACCTCTACGCGCGGAGCCATCTCGACCAGGTGCTGTTCACCATTGGCTTGACCTTCATGTCGGTCGCAGCGGTCGATTACATCCAGGGTTCCTCGCGGGTCTTCATCAATTTGCCGGCCGCGCTCCAGGGCCAGTTCGACGTGTTCGGCGTCGGCATCGGCCGCTACCGGCTGATGATCATCGTGATCTGCGGCCTGCTCACCATCGGTCTTCAGATGGTGCTGGCCAAGACCCGCTTCGGCAGCCGCCTGCGCGCCGCGGTCGACGATCCACGCGCCGCGAGCGGCCTTGGCATCAACGTACCGCAAGTGTTCGCCTTCACGTTCGCATTTGGCTGTGGCCTTGCCGGCCTGGGCGGCGCGCTGAGCGCCGAGATCCTCGGACTCGATCCGTACTTCCCGCTGAAATTCATGATCTACTTCCTGATCGTGGTCACGGTCGGCGGCTCCTCCTCGATCACCGGCCCATTCCTGGCATCGCTCCTGCTCGGCATCGGCGACGTCGCCGGCAAATATTACGTGCCGAAGATGGGTCCCTTCGTGATCTACACCATGATGATCGTGATCCTGATCTGGCGCCCGAACGGCCTGTTCGGCCGCACGGCCGCGCGTTGAGTTCGCCGATGAGCGCTTCGTCCGACGTCGGTTATCACGCTCAGCGCCAGGCGCGCTGGCACTATGGTGAGGCAGCCTTCTGGTTCGTCGTGCTGGCCTGCGGCTTCCTGTTTCCCACCCGCTATCTGATCATGACGGACATCCTGCGGCTGGCGCTGTTCGCGATGTCGCTCGATCTGATCCTCGGCTATGCCGGCATCGTCTCGCTTGGACATGCCGCCTTTTTCGGTGTCGGCGCCTATGCGGCTGGACTGCTCGCGCTTCACGGCATCATCAACGAGCCCGTGCTCGCGCTGGTCGTCGCCGGCCTTGCCGCGATGGTGCTCGGCTTCGCCACCAGCTTCCTGGTGATCCGCGGCGTCGACCTGACCCGCCTGATGGTGACGCTCGGCATCGCGCTGCTGCTGGAGGCACTCGCGGAGCGCTTCTCCAAGATCACCGGCGGCACCGACGGGCTGCAAGGCATCGAGATGCAGCCGATCTTCGGCGAGCTTCCGTTCGACATGTTCGGCAAGACCGGCTTCTTCTATTCGCTGGCCGTGCTGTTCCTGCTGTTCCTGTTCGCGCGCCGCGTCGTGCACTCGCCGTTCGGCCTGTCGCTGCGCGCGATCAAGAACAATCCGCTGCGCGCCGCCGCCATCGGCATTCCAGTCAACCGCCGCCTGATCGCGATCTACACGCTCGCGGCGTTCTATGCCGGCATCGCGGGGGCGCTGTTTACCCAGACCACCGCGATCGCATCGCTCGACGTGTTCGCCTTCGAGCGCTCGGCCGACCTCATGCTGGTGCTCGTCATCGGCGGCACCGGCTATCTCTATGGCGGGCTGATCGGCGCGGTGATCTTCCGCATGCTCCAGGAATTGTTCTCCACGATCACCCCGCAATACTGGCAGTTCTGGATCGGCCTCGTGCTGGTCGTGATCGTGCTGGTCGGCCGTCAGCGCCTGCATCGCTGGGTGCTGTATGTGCCTAACCTGATCGTCAGGCAGTTTGCCGGGCGCAAGGCTGACGTCGCGCTGCCGGAGAGCGACGCATGACCATCGCGCTCGAAACCAGGAATCTCGAAAAGCAGTTCGGCGGCCTCCGCGTCACCCGCGATCTCTCCTTGAAGATCGAACAGGGCGCCCGCCACGCGCTGATCGGCCCGAACGGCGCCGGCAAGACCACAGTCATCAATCAGCTCACCGGTGTGCTCAAGCCGAATTCCGGCCGTATCCTGCTCGAAGGCCAGGACATCACGGATCTGCCCGTGCACAAGCGCGTTCTGCGCGGTCTGTCGCGCACCTTCCAGATCAACCAGCTCTATCCCGACCTGACGCCCTTGGAGACCATCGGCCTCGCCGTCTCCGAGCGCCTCGGACATGGCGGCGACTGGTGGCGGCGGATGGGCACACGCAGCGACGTCAATGGCGAGATTGCAGACCTGCTCACGCGCTTCCACCTGCTCGACGTGATGAATGAAGAGACGGTGACGCTGCCTTACGGCAAGCAGCGCCTGCTCGAGATCGCGGTCGCGATCGCGGCCAAGCCGCGCGTGCTTTTGCTCGACGAGCCCGCGGCCGGCGTGCCCGAGAGCGAGCGCCACGACATTCTCGCCGTCGTCGGCAGTCTGCCGCGCGACGTCACGGTGCTGCTGATTGAGCACGACATGGATCTCGTCTTCTCGTTCGCCGACCGCATCTCGGTGCTGGTCTCGGGTGGGCTGCTCACGGAAGGTCCGCCAGACCAGGTCGCGCGCGATCCGCAGGTCAAGGCCGTCTACCTCGGCGAGGAGGTGGTTAATGTCTGACCTGCTCGTGCTCGACTCGCTTCGTGCCGGCTACGGTGAGGCGGTGGTGCTACCCAACATGTCGCTGCGCCTCGCCGAAGGGCAGGTGCTGGCGCTGCTGGGGCGCAACGGCACTGGCAAGACCACGCTGATCAACTCCATCGTCGGCGTCACCCGTCGCTTCTCCGGTACCGTCGTGCTCGCCGGCATCGACGTCACCACCTTGCGACCCGACCAGCGCGCCCGCGCCGGTATCGGCTGGGTGCCGCAGGAGCGCAATATCTTCCGCTCGCTCACGGTGGAAGAGAACATGACCGCGGTCGCGCAGCCCGGTCCCTGGACGGTCGAGAAGGTCTACGAGATGTTCCCGCGGCTGAAGGAGCGGCGGAGCAATTTTGGCAACCAGCTCTCCGGCGGCGAGCAGCAGATGCTGGCGATCGGCCGCGCGCTGACCCTCAACCCGAAGGTCCTGCTGCTGGACGAGCCGACCGAGGGCCTGGCCCCCATCATCGTCGAGGAGCTTCTGAAGGCGATCGGCGCGATCACCCGGGCAGGGGGCATCTGCTCCATCATCGTCGAGCAGAATGCCCAAAAGATTCTGGGGCTCGCCGACCGTGTTGTGATATTGGAGCGCGGAACGATCGTCCACGATGCCCCGAGCGCCGCGCTGAAGGCCGACCCGTCGGTCCTGGAACGCCACCTCGGTGTTGCAGGGGCGGCGGCCCACTAGAATTTCGGGAGAAACAAGAAATGCAGCGAACCAGAGCCCCCTTCCGCGCCGACGAGGTCGGCAGCCTCCTGCGCCCCGCCAAGATCAAGGAGGCCCGCGCCAGGTTGGAGAAGGGCGAGATCTCGGCCGACGATCTGCGCAAGATCGAGGACTCGGAGATCGAGAAGGTCGTGCACAAGCAGGCCTCGGTCGGCCTGAAGCTTGCGACCGACGGCGAATTCCGCCGCTCCTGGTGGCATTTCGACTTCCTGGCCAAGCTCACAGGTTGCGAGCTGTTCCACCCCGATTCCGGAATCCAGTTCGCGGGCGTGCAGACCCGTCATGACGCGGTGCGTGTGATCGGTAAGCTCGACTTCCCCGACGACCATCCAATGCTCGATCACTTCCGCTTCCTGAAGAAGTGCGCGGACCAGGCCCACGTCACCGCCAAGATGACGATCCCCTCGCCGGCGGTGTTGCACTTCCGCGGCGGCCGCAAGGCGATCTCAAAGGACGTCTATCCCGATCTCGACGCCTTCTACGAAGATCTCGGCAAGACCTATCGCAAGGCGGTGAAGGCGTTCTACGACGCCGGTTGCCGCTATCTCCAGTTCGACGATACCGTGTGGGCCTATCTCTGCTCGCCGGACGAATTGCAGAAGGCGCGCGAGCGCGGCGACAATCCGGACGGCCTCCAGCAGATCTATGCACGCGTCATCAACTACGCTCTGGCCGAGAAGCCTGCCGACATGGTGGTGACGACGCATGTCTGCCGCGGCAATTTCCGTTCGACCTGGATTTCTTCAGGCGGCTACGAGCCCGTGGCCGAGACCATGCTCGCCGGCACCAATTACGACGGCTATTTCCTCGAATACGACAGCGACCGCGCCGGCGGCTTCGAGCCGCTGCGCTTCCTGCCCAAGGGCAACAAGATCGTCGTGGTCGGTGTCATCACCTCGAAGTTCGGCGAGCTCGAGAAGAAGGACGACATCAAGCGCCGCCTCGAGGAAGCCGCCAAGTTCGCGCCGCTGGAGCAGCTCGCGCTGTCGCCACAATGCGGTTTTGCGTCGACCGAAGAGGGCAACGTCCTCTCCGAGGAAGAGCAGTGGGCCAAGCTCAGCCTCGCGGTCGAGATCGCGAAGGAAGTGTGGGGCAACTGACGTATGGCGTCATTCCGGGGCGCGATCAGCGCGAACCTGGAATCTCGAGATCCCGGGTGCTTGCGCACCATCCCGGGATGACAACGCGCAAGCGCGTCGTCACTTCGCCGCCAGATAGACCTCGCCCAGCAGCGACGAGTTCGACCACGGCACCTGCTTGCTCTTCGTGCCCGAGACCACCTCGGCCCGCACCCGCGTCAGCATCTGCTGCACTTCAAGTCCGGGCGTGCCGAGATGGCGGGAGAGGGCGGCGGAGAACGGCGAGTTGGCGCCTTCACCGTCGAGCGCGACCTGGCCCGGCGCGGTGGCGAAGGCGATCAGCGTGCCCGCACCCAGCGTCGCGCCGGCGCCCAGGCTCGTTGGCGCTGCGAGGCCCGAGGCGACCTCGATGGCGCGATTGCTGCCGGCGCTTGCTAACTGCTGCGCCATCGGATTGTTGCGGCAGGCATCGAAAATCAAAATGTTGGTACGGACCTGGTCGTCGAGGCCGGCCATGATCGAATCCATGTCGATCATCGTTTCCGTCATGCTGCTGCCGGCCTTCAGCTCGACATCGACCGGAATGAGATAGTTGCGGCCGTCGACCTGCACGCCGTGACCGGCATAGTAGACGACCGCGACCTGCGCCCGTGCCGCCTCGCGCAGGAAGTCGCGCGTCACCTTCTGCATGGACGCGCGGTCGAGATCGATGCCCTCCGAGACCGTGAAGCCGATATCGCGCAAGCTTCTGGCGACGGCGCGCGCGTCGTTGGCCGGATTGGGCAGCGCCTTCACGTGCGCATACGCGCCGTTGCCGATCACCAGCGCCATGCGCTTGCCAGGCGTCCCCGGGGCAGGTGAGGGTGATGGCGCCATGCCGGTCTGCTGTTGAGCCGGCTGCGTCGTTGGTGACGGGGCATCGCGCGGGATCGGGGTAGGCGCGTCCGTCACCAGCGACAGCCGCACCTTTGCGGTGGCCTGATTGGCCTTGCTGCCGGCGTCGGACGCCACGATCGCCAGCGTCGCCTTGTAGTCGTCGCGCGCATGCGCGTAGTCGCCCTTCGCCTCATAGGCCAGCGCGCGGTGGATGTAGCCGGAAATCAACACGCTGTTCGGCGGCGTCATGATGTTGACGGGGAGTTTTTCCTTCGCAAGCCGGATCGCCTCGCTGCCATCGGCAATGGCGCGATCGAGATCGCCGCGTATGCGCCAGATCGCGGTGCGGTTGATCAGCGGCTGCGGCAGTGTCGGGTCGAGCCGGATCGCCTGGTTGATGTCGGCCAGAGCCCCGTCGAGATCGCCGAGCGCCTCCTTCGCGATGCCGCGGTTCTGGAACGAGAACGCCGACTTCGGCTCCAGCTTGATCGTGGCATCGTAGTCGGCGATCGCTCTGGTGAAGTCGCCCTTGCCGCGCCAGGCGTTGCCGCGGTTGTGGAAGATGGTGCCGCTCGGAGGTCCGAGCTTCAATGCATCGTCGAAATCGGCGATCGCGATCTCGTACTCGCCCTTGTCGTAATAGGCCGATCCCCTGAGGTTGTAAGCCGCCTGGCTCGGCCGGAGCCGGATCGCCTCGGTGGCGTCAGCGATGACTTTCGAATAGTCGCCTTTCTTGTTCCAGCCGACCGCGCGCCAGAAATGGATCGTCCCGAGTTGCTCGCCTTTGAACACCTTCAGCGCGACGATCTTGCTGCAGGCGTCGATCATCTGGTCCGCCGGTGTGGTGTCGGTGGTGCAGAGCGGGCCGAGCTGGCTGCGCGCCTGCGCAACAGCGGGCGCCGACCACATGGTTGCGGCGAGCAGGCAGAGCGCGAGGAGCAGGCAACGCATTGCGGTGATCCCGTAGGAGGAGACGCGCTTGTTTGTTGCCCGGCGGCGCGCCGGGGTTCACGCTCCCGTCATCGGAGCTGGGGTAAAGCAAGAGGAGGGTATTCCATCAGTGGGCAGAGTTTGCTAAATGGCGGGGCCCAACGCTTCTGCCCACCGAATTCCCACCGATGAAAAACGACGAAATCCTCAGCCAAATCACCGAGTTCTGCCGCGGGGCGGACATGGCTGAATCGACGTTTGGCCGGCGCGCGGTGAACGATGGGAAGCTGGTGCATCGGCTGCGCGAGGGAAAGCGCATCACGGTCGATACGCTGGAGCGGATCCAGGCCTACATCGCCGCATCGACCGGCGGCCTGCCGCCGCCGCGGGGGCTTCAGGTGCCGCCGGAAAAGCGCGATCCGCGCAGCAATTTCCGCTTCTTCGAGAACCGGCAGAAATACCTGTTGTTCGTCCACACCTGCAGCGAGAAGCGGGTGGTGGCGGAACGCGTGGCGCTCGAACTCGCCAGCATCCATCCTCGGCCGCCGGCCTTGCGTGTGTTCGACGCCGGCGTCGGCGACGGCTCGGTGCTCGCGCGCGTGCTGCGCTCGATGCATCAGCGCTTTCCTCACATGCCGTTCTACGTCGCCGGCAAGGAACTCAGCCTGGAAGACGTCCGGCTCACGCTGGACAAGGTCCCGGACCGGCTGTTCGAGCATCCGGCCTCGGTGTTCGTTTTCACCAATATGCACTATGCGGAAGCGCCCTGGCTGACGCCGAACTCACCTGCGGCCGCTGCCGCCACCGTGTGGCACGATGTGCCGCTCAGGGGAGCCTCATCGGGCGACTTCGAGACGCAGATTGCCGAGCTGAAGCCGTTTCTGGAGCAGAACTGGCGCGCGGCCATCAGCCCGCGTACGGGCATGCCGTTGTACGAGCGGCCGGTCGTGCTGGTGCTCTACCGCGAGGACCAGCGGTTCCTGCTGGATTCGACCATTCCACGGCCGGGACAGGCCGAGGCCAATTTCGACCTCGTCATCGCATCCCAGCCCTATCGCGCGTTGTCCTCGGTCAATTTCAGGGCAAAGCGGATCATTGCACCTCTGGCACGGGCGTTGCGGCCGGGTGGCCGGCTCATCGGAATCCACTCCCATGGCCAGGATCCGGGCATGGAAATGATCCAGGCAATCTGGCCCGGAGAAAATCCTTTCGCAGTGAGCCGCCATGAGCTATTGCGCGCCGTGAAATACGAACTCGGATCGTTGGGACGCGACCTGAATTTTAATGTTTACGCGGACAACCGCTCGATCTTCAGGTATGATATGGAGGCTCTGCCCAACGAGGTTACTGGAACGATCGGAACCTCGACGGCCTTTGCAGCGTGGAATGCGGCAGTCTATGTCGCCCAGATTGAGGACGACCGGTTGGCAGATATGACTCAAAACGGCCGCGCTCTGGATGCCGCCAGGGACGTGCTGCGAAAGTACAACGGGCTCTGGTTTCTCGACGAATCCTACGTCATCTCGCGACGGCGTGATTGACACAATCCAAGGCTAAACATCGCAAACGCCCGCCGGCTTAGCGGCGGAACAAGGGGTTACTGATGCGCGCGTCCTATCTCTTCACCAGCGAGTCCGTGTCCGAGGGGCATCCCGACAAGGTTTGTGACCGGATCTCCGATGAAATCGTCGATCTGTTCTATCGCGAAGGGCCGAAAGCCGGCATCGATCCCTGGGATATTCGCGCCGCCTGCGAGACGCTTGCGACCACCAACAAGGTGGTGATCGCGGGCGAGACCCGCGGCCCGAAATCCGTCACCAACGAGCAGATCGAAGGCGTCGTGCGCGCCGCGATCAAGGACATCGGCTACGAGCAGGAAGGCTTCCACTGGAAGACCGCTGACATCGAGATCCTTCTCCATCCCCAGTCGGCCGACATCGCGCAAGGCGTCGATGCGCTTCAGCCGGGCGAGGTCAAGGAAGAGGGCGCGGGCGACCAGGGCATCATGTTCGGCTACGCCACCAACGAGACGCCCGACCTGATGCCGGCGCCGATCTTCTACGCCCACAAGATCCTGCGCCTCATCTCGGAAGCGCGCCACTCCGGCCGCGAGAAGGTGCTGGGTCCGGACTCCAAGAGCCAGGTCACCGTGCAGTACGAGAACGGCAAGCCGGTCGGCGTGCGCGAGATCGTGGTGTCGCACCAGCATCTGGTCGAGGACATCTCGTCCAAGCAGATCCGCGACATCGTCGAGCCTTATGTGCGCGAGGCGCTGCCGAAGGACTGGATCACGCCGAAGACGATCTGGCACATCAACCCGACCGGCAAGTTCTTCATCGGCGGTCCCGATGGCGACACCGGCCTGACCGGCCGCAAGATCATCGTCGACACCTATGGTGGCGCGGCTCCGCATGGCGGCGGCGCGTTCTCCGGCAAGGATCCGACCAAGGTCGATCGTTCGGCGGCCTACGCTGCGCGCTACGTCGCCAAGAACATCGTCGCGGCCGGTCTTGCCGACCGCTGCACGCTTCAGCTCGCTTACGCCATCGGCGTGGCGCGTCCGCTGTCGATCTACATCGACACCCACGGCACCGGTAAGGTGCCGGAGGAACAGCTCGAGAAGGCAGCGGCGCAGGCGATGGATCTGACGCCCCGCGGCATCCGCAGCCACCTCGACCTCAATCGCCCGATCTACGCGCGCACCTCGGCCTATGGTCATTTCGGCCGCACGCCCGACAACGAGGGCGGCTTCTCCTGGGAGAAGACCGATCTCGTCGAGCAGCTCAAGCGCGCGCTCTAGTTTGTTCGTGTCATTCCGGGGCGCTCGCGCGAGCGTGCCCGGAATCCTTATCCATCATGTCGAGATTCCGGGTTCGCCTGTCTGGGGAGCCCCGGAATGACCAATTCAACAACAGGATCTCCGCTATGAACGCGAAGCCCGGCTTCACCGATTACATCGTCAAGGACATTTCGCTCGCCGATTTCGGCCGCAAGGAGCTCTCGCTCGCCGAGACCGAGATGCCCGGCCTGATGGCCACCCGCGAGGAATACGGCCCGAAGCAGCCGCTGAAGGGCGCGCGCATCGCTGGCTCGCTCCACATGACGATCCAGACCGGGGTGCTGATCGAGACGCTGGCGGCGCTCGGCGCCGACATCCGCTGGGTCTCCTGCAACATCTATTCGACGCAGGACCACGCTGCAGCTGCGATCGCGGCCGCCGGAATTCCCGTCTTCGCCGTCAAGGGCGAGACGCTGACCGAGTACTGGGACTACACCGCCAAGCTGTTCGACTGGCACGGCGGCGGTCATCCGAATATGATCCTCGACGACGGCGGCGATGCCACGATGTACGTCCATCTCGGTCTGCGCGCCGAGAACGGCGACGCGGCGTTCCTGGACAAGCCCGGCTCGGAAGAAGAGGAAGTGTTCTTCGCGCTGCTCAAGAAGCAGCTCAAGGAAAAGCCGAAGGGCTATTTCGCCGAGATCGCCAAGAGCATCAAGGGCGTTTCCGAAGAGACCACCACGGGCGTGCATCGTCTCTATGACATGCAGAAGGCCGGCACGCTGCTGTGGCCCGCCATCAACGTCAATGACAGCGTCACCAAGTCGAAGTTCGACAACCTCTATGGCTGCCGCGAATCGCTGGTCGACGGCATCCGCCGCGGCACCGACGTGATGATGTCGGGCAAGGTCGCGATGGTCGCCGGCTTCGGCGACGTCGGCAAGGGGTCGGCGGCTTCGCTGCGCCAGGCCGGCTGCCGCGTCATGGTCTCCGAAATCGATCCGATCTGCGCGCTGCAGGCGGCGATGGAGGGCTACGAGGTCGTGACCATGGAAGACGCCGCCCCGCGCGCCGACATCTTCGTCACCGCGACCGGCAACAAGGACATCATCACCATCGAGCACATGCGCGCGATGAAGGATCGCGCCATCGTCTGCAACATCGGCCACTTCGACAACGAGATCCAGATCGCGGGTCTGCGTAACCTGAAGTGGACCAACATCAAGCCGCAAGTCGACGAGATCGAGTTCCCCGACAAGCACCGCATTATCATGCTGTCGGAAGGCCGCCTCGTGAACCTCGGCAATGCGATGGGCCATCCGTCCTTCGTGATGTCGGCCTCCTTCACCAACCAGACGCTGGCGCAGATCGAGCTGTTCGCCAACAACAAGGATGGCAAGTACAAGAAGGAAGTCTACGTGCTGCCGAAGTCGCTGGACGAGAAGGTGGCCCGGCTGCATCTCGCCAAGATCGGCGTCAAGCTCACCGAGCTGCGCAAGGACCAGGCCGACTATATCGGCGTGAAGCAGGAAGGCCCGTTCAAGTCGGATCATTATCGGTACTGAGCCATTGGTTCGATCGACTATTGACGCGAAGCCCCGGAGTGATCCGGGGCTTCGTTGTTTCGGCGCATGGAATTCCACTCGCCTTGCAGTTGCTGCACGGCTGGTTGCCAATTGACGGCCAGTCGCGGCGGGCGGACAATCCTCGGTGGCGGAGGAAACCATGCAACGAGAACATTTCGACGTGCTGATCGTCGGTGCCGGCCTGTCCGGCATCGGCGCGGGCTACCATCTTCAGAGCAAGTGCCCGAGCAAGAGCTATGTCATCCTCGAGAGCCGCGACTGTATCGGCGGCACCTGGGACCTGTTTCGCTATCCCGGCATCCGCTCCGACAGCGACATGTTCACGCTCGGCTATTCCTTCAAGCCGTGGACCGATCCGAAGGCGATCGCCGACGGGCCGCAGATCCTGAACTACGTGCGCGAGACAGCCACCGAGAACGGTATCGACAAGCACATCCGCTACCGTCATCGCGTCAAGCGCGCGGCGTGGTCGACGCCGGATGCACGCTGGACTGTCGAGGCTGAGCGCACGACAGGCGAGGGGGCGACCGAGCTCGTGCGTCTCACCTGCAATTTCCTGTTCATGTGCTCGGGCTATTACAAATACGAGGCGGGCTATACGCCGGAGTTCAAGGGCGCGGTGGATTTCGCCGGCCGCATCGTGCATCCGCAAAAATGGACCGACGACATCGACTATGCGGGCAAGCGTGTCGTCGTGATCGGCTCGGGCGCGACCGCGGTGACGCTGGTGCCCGAGCTCGCCAAGAAGGCGGCGCAGGTCACCATGCTGCAGCGCTCGCCGACCTACGTGGTGTCGCGTCCGGCGCTGGATCCCGTCGCCAACAAGCTTCGCCGCAACCTGCCGGCGCGGCTTGCCTATCATCTGATCCGCTGGCGCAACGTGATGTGGGGGATGTTCTTCTTCCAGCTCAGCCGGCGCCGGCCTGCGAAGGTCAAGGAGCTGGTCCTCAAGGGCGTCCAGATGGCGCTCGGCCCCGACTACGACGTCGCAACCCATTTCACGCCGCGCTACAATCCCTGGGATCAGCGGCTCTGCCTCGTGCCGGATGGCGACTTGTTCAAGGCGATCCGCGAGCAGCGCGCTTCCGTCGTCACCAGTGAGATCGAGACCTTCACCCGTGACGGCATCCGCCTAAAGGATGGCAGCGAGCTCGCCGCCGACATCATCGTGACCGCGACCGGACTGGTACTCCAGGTCGTAGGCGGACTCGAGGTGAGCGTTGACGGCCGCGCCGTCGATTTCGCCAACACGCTGACCTACAAAGGCATGATGTATGCCGACGTGCCGAACATGGCGTCGGCGTTCGGCTACACCAACGCGTCGTGGACGCTGAAATGCGATCTCACCTGCGAATATGTCTGCCGTCTCATCAACTACATGGACCGGCACAATTTCCGCCAGTGCATGCCGCACAATGACGACCCGGAGATCACCGCGCAGCCGTCGCTCGATTTCACCTCAGGCTATGTGCAGCGTTCGGTCGCAAAGATGCCGAAGCAGGGCTCGAAGCAGCCGTGGCGGCTGTACCAGAACTACGCCCTCGACATCGTCTCCCTGCGCTTCGGCCGGATCGACGACGGCGTGATGCAGTATTCCTGATCACGCCGCCGGCGGCTTCCATGCCTTGCGCTTGTTGAGCGCGAGGCCAAGGTCGATGGCGAGTGCCAGCACTGCGGCCGCGCCGCCGAGTCCGAACAGAACCAGATAGTCGCCGCCGGTCTGCGCATAGATCCACGAGAACCCGTAGGCCGCTGCTGCCTGGAACAGCGCAAAGCTCGTAGTGGCGTGACTCCATGTCGCGCGCTGCTGTTCGGCCGAATGCGGCACCAGCTCGTGGATGCGCCCGAGCACCAGTGGCACGATCCCCGGCGTGAAGCCGCCGACCACAACACTCGATACGATCAGCGAAACCGGAGCAGTGCTGACGGTCGGGAGCAGCACAGCGACCGCCTCGATCAGGAAGGCCGCGCGCAATGCCGGTCCAAACCCGGACCGGTCACCGAGATGGCCGGTGACGAGCGGACCGACGATTGCGCCAAGGCCGTACAGCACCCAGTAGTGCGATCCCGCGGCAATTCCCTGGCCAAGGCCGCGCGCGACAAAATCGACGATGAAGACCATGGGCGGTACCAAGGCGACCGCGTTGAGACCGTACTGGACCAGCAACGCACGAGCGGCAGGCGAGGCTCGATGGGGCTTTGTCTGATGCGAAGGAGTCGCATGGCCCTTGGCGTCAGCAGGCCAGTTCCACCAGCTCGCGAGCGTGAGCACGGCCGAGAGGGCGCCGAGGCCATACCAGCTCTGCTTCAGGCCCTGTTGCAGCAAGAGCGGCACCAACGTGCCCGATGCTGCGACGCCAAGCCCGACGCCGGCAAAGATCACGCCGCCGACGATGCCGCGCCGCGCGGGCGAGGTGTGCGGCAGAATGACGGAAGCCGCCAGCACCATGATGATGCCGCCGGTGAGACCTGAGAGGAAGCGCCAGGCGAAGAACCAGCTGAACGATACCGGGGCCGAGCTGGCGAAGAAGGAGAGAGTCGCCAGCAGCATCATCGCGCGCAGCGCAGGGACCGCGCCGATGCGCGAAGCTGCAGCCCGCGCGGCGAGCGCGCCGGCGAGATAGCCGGCAAGGTTCGCCGCACCGAGATAGACGACGTCGGATGCGCTGAACCATTTTGCAGCGATCAGGGCCGGGATCAGCGGGGTATAGGAGAAGCGCGCGAGGCCAAGGCCAACCAGTGATGCGGACAATCCGGCCACGGCATATCGCCAGGTTCTTTGTGAAATTGACCCTGAGTCTGATCCCGGCTGCGCGTGCAGCCGGGTCTCGATGTGTTGCTTCGTATCTGCGTTGGTCATCTCATCCTCCTGCGCGCAATGGCGCGCGGATCATCAGGTCTGGGCGGCACGGCGGCGCCGGAATTCCGGGACGGGCAGGCCGCCCCAGCCCCAATTGTCCAAGTCGACTTCCTCGATCACCACGAAGGTGGAATCGAGCGGTTTGCCGAGGACGTCGAGTGGGAGCTGGCTTGATCCCTTGATCAGTGCGGCCTTTTCCTCCGCGGTGAGCGACGCCGCTCCCGGCGTCGTTCCCTCGCGGGTCACTTCAATGGTGACGATGGGCATCGTGTTTCTCCTCGGCTCAGTGGCCGGCGCTCTGGCCGCCGTCGACATGCAGGATCTCGCCGGTGACGAAGGAGGCACCCTCGAGATAGAGCACGGCATCGACGATGTCGGACATCTCGCCCATACGGCCCACCGGATGCAGCGCGCTGAGCTGGGCATGCGTCTCGACCGGATGCATCGGCGACTTGATGATGCCGGGGGACACCGCGTTGACGCGGATGCCGCGCCTGGCATATTCGATCGCGAGCGACCTGGTCGCGGCGCTCAGTCCGCCCTTGCTCAGCGAGGCCAGCACCGAGGGCACGTTCGAGTTCGCCTGTTCGACCAGGGTGGTGGTGATCTGGACGACGTGGCCAGAACCCTGCTTCTCCATCTCGGCGATGGCGAGCTGCGTGATGTTGAAGAAGCCTGCGACATTGGTCCCCATCACCGCTGCATAGTCTTCGGTCGTGTACTGCGTGAACGGCTTTGCGACGAAGATGCCGGCATTGCTGACCAGCGTGTCGACCCGGCCGAAGCGGGCAACGGCCTGTGAGACCACGCGCTCGGCGGTGGCTCGATCCGAGATGTCGCCGGGAACGGCAAGGATATCATCGTCGCCCGACGGCTTGATGGAGCGTGCCGTTGCGACGACGCGGTAGTTGCGATCACGAAAACCCCGGACCAAGGCGGCGCCGATGCCCTGCGACGCACCGGTAATGATGGCGACCTTCTGTTCGATACCCATGACGGGCTCCTGTTGTTGGCTTTCAGAACCTGAGCCGGCAGCGGCTGGCCTGGGGTGTGAGGTAGACTCCAGCGGCCCGGCTGCGAATACACGTTGTCCGGCAGACACTGTTACGTGCCGTGAACGAATGCCGGATCTGGCCTTGGCGGCGGTTGTCGCGGCGGAGACGAACGCCTAGCTTGTCACCGGAATTTGATGGGGCGACGGGAAGGCATGGATCGTCTGGATGCGATGAATGTGTTCGTCCTCGCAGTGGACGAGGGAAGCCTGGCGGCCGCGGGACGCAAGCTTGGCCGCTCACCGGCAGCGGTCAGCCGCGCCATCGCCTTCCTGGAAAAACGGGTCGGTGCCGAGCTGCTGCACCGGACGACGCGATCGATCAAGCTGAGCGAGGAGGGCGAGCGCTATCTCGCGATCTGCCGCCGCGTACTCGCGGAGCTGGAGGAGGCTGACGACATTGCCGCCGGACCGCGCACGGCGCCGCGCGGCCTGCTCACGATCACCGCCCCTGTGGTGTCCGGCGAGATGGTGCTGCGGCCGATCCTCGATGCGTTTCTCGATGCCTATCCGACCGTCTCGGCAAAGCTCCTGCTGTTCGACCGTGCGGTCAACCTGATCGAGGAAGGCGTCGATGTCGCGCTCCGCATCGGGCCTCTCGCGGATTCAGCGATGGTGGCGATGCGGGTCGGCGAGATCAACCGCGTCGTCGTGGCGGCGCCGCGCTATCTGAAGCAGCACCCGCGCATCACCGGGCCCGGCGATCTCGCCAAGCACCAGATCGTGGCGATGGCGCATCTTCCGAACTCCTGGACCTTCGTGCCGGAGGCCGGCTCGTCGGCGGCCCGGACGGTGCAGTTCACCCCGCGCCTCGTCGTCAACAGCACTTATGCGGCGGTGGCCTCCGCCGTGGCCGGGCGTGGGGTGGCGCGGATGTATTCATACCAGGTGGCAGAGCAGGTCGCGCGCGGCGAGCTCGAGATCGTACTGGCCGGCGACGAGGATCCGGAGATGCCGGCACATTTGATCTGCCCGCAGGGCAGGCTCTCGGTGCCCAAGGTACGTGCCTTCACCGACTTCGCGGTACCGCGGCTGAAGAAGCAATTTGCCCAGCTCAGGAAGAGCATGGCAGCGCGATGAGCCGCCGCACGCCCGGCAATGCGTTGTTTTGCGTATACGGGCACCGGGCTGAATCAGCCATGCTGCCCGAACGGTTAACGCCGGATTAACCGGTGAGTCCTAGCCTGTCTCGGCCGGGGTTACTCGCAAGGCCGAGGTGAGCCCAATGGAAGCCCAGAAGATCGCGGTCGACGCCGTCGTCGCGTTGACCGATTGCGACCGCGACGCCGTCATCGCGTTCATCCGCCGGCTCTATCTGGCCGGCGTCACGGATCCCAAGCGCCTCACCTTCAAGGGTCTTCAGGCGCTGTCCCGGGCGTAATTCGGCTCGTTTCGGCCGCTCTTAGTCCAGGTTCCGTACTGCCGCTCTCCCCAGCGTGATTGCAACCCAGCGGTGAATATCTTGCCGCTCGGGCCGGGCCGAGGTAGATCACGTTCCCGGCTGGGTCAGTTGGGAACTTGGGGAAATGTTGAAACAGCTTTTTGCGCCGCAACTTGTCATTTTGTATGTACTGGCGGCTTCGACGATCTACGTTCACTTCCGCGGCAAGCAGCGGCTGCGCTTTGCGCGCCAGCTCGGCGATCACTCGACCTATCTCGCTCCCTACAATGTACTGATGTATGCAGGCTCGGCCGTCCCGAACGAGCCGGTGATCCCAGTCGCGCAGTTTCCCGAGCTGAAGCCCCTCAGCGAGAACTGGGAGACCATCCGCGACGAGGCCGTGCGCCTGTTCGACGAAGGCTTCATCCGCGCCGCCGCCAAGAACAACGACTGGGGTTTCTATTCGTTCTTCAAGAGCGGCTGGAAGCGGTTTTACCTGAAATGGTATGACGACTTCCTGCCGTCGGCGAACACGCTGTGCCCGAAGACGGTGGAGCTGCTGAAGTCGATCCCGAGCGTGCACGGTGCGATGTTCGCGATGCTGCCGCCGGGCGGCAAGCTGGGCGCGCACCGCGATCCCTTCGCAGGTTCGCTGCGCTACCACCTCGGCCTCGTCACGCCGAACTCGAACAAGTGCCGCATCCTGGTCGACGGCGTCGAATGCGTCTGGCGCGACGGTGAGGCCTTCATGTTCGACGAGACCTTCATCCACAGCGCCGAGAATGCGACCGACGTCAACCGCATCATCCTGTTCTGCGATGTCGAGCGCCCGATGAAGTATGGCTTCATGACCGCGGTCAACCGCTGGGTCAGCCATCACATCGTCAAGGCGTCGGCAACCCAGAACGTCGATGGCGAGCATGTCGGCGTGCTCAACAAGGTGTTCGGCAAGCTCTACGAAATCCACCTCGGCAGCCGCAAGGTCAAGGAGTGGAACCGCAACGTCTACTACACGCTGAAATACTCGCTGACGGCGCTTATCCTCGGCCTCATCGTGTGGTCGGCGGTGCCGTGAACGCCGCGCATCACTGGCTCCGCAGGCAACGAGCAGGCCAATCAGCAGGACTGAATCAAAAACCCCGGAGCAGGCTCCGGGGTTTTTCTTTCGCACGGCCCAGACTATTCCGGCTGGCCGATCGAGACCTTCAGCGTGCCGACGCCATCGACGCCGCATTCGAGCTTGTCGCCGGGCTGGAGCTGCGACACGCCGGCGGGCGTGCCCGTCATGATGATGTCGCCGGCCGCGAGCTTCACCTGCTGCGAGAGCTGCCAGATCGTCTCCGGCACGTTCCAGATCATCTGCTCGAGGTCGCCGGTCTGCGCTTCCTTGCCGTTGACCGTCAGCCAGATCTTGCCCTTGGAGGGATGGCCGATCTTCGAGGCGGGCTGCAGTGCGGAGGCGGGTGCGGAGCCGTCGAACGACTTGCCGATCTCCCAGGGACGCTCCTTCTTGCGCGAGGCGATCTGGAGGTCGCGGCGGGTGAGGTCGATGCCGACGGCGTAGCCGTAGACATGGTCGAGCGCCTTGTCGGCGGGGATGTTGAGGCCACCGCTCTTCAGCGCGACGATCAACTCGACCTCGTGATGCAGATCCTTGGTCAGCGGCGGATAGGGAATGGTGGCGCCATCGGGCACCAGCATGTCGGCGTGCTTGGCGAAGAAGAACGGCGGCGCGCGCTCGTCATTGCCCATCTCGCGGATATGCTCGAGATAGTTGCGGCCAACGCACCAGATGCGGCGCACCGGAAAACGGCCGCTTTCCCCCACGACGGGGAGCGAAGCCTGGGGCGGAAGCGGGATGACGTAGGAGGCGGCGTTCATGAGGTGGTCTCGGCGAGGTTACATGGAGATGGCGCAGCCGTATTTACGCGGTTGCAAGGATCGAGGCTAGTGGCGCAGGACAATAAAAGGTAGTGCCAATAGCCGGAGAGCCGTTCGGCAAGGCAATGTCGGACGTGCCGCGGAGAGCCATGCGGATGAAGAAGTGGATATTGACTGGCGTGGCGGTTGCCGTGACCGTCTTGCTCGGCTTCGCCGTTCGCTTTTTCGTTGTCATGCCGGGGCGGATTGACCGCGGGCAAAACAGGATCGCACCGGTTGCTTTGAACGTTAAGGCTGCGGGGCAAGGTCTGCACGCCACGCTCGACGTCGCGGACATGCATGCAGACAGCCTCCTTTGGAAACGCGACCTGCTGGAACGATCCGATCGCGGACATCTCGATCTTCCGCGGCTGATCGATGGGCGCTATGCCCTCCAGGTATTTTCATCCGTGACACAATCCCCGAAGGGACAGAACTACAACGCCAATGGAGCCGACACCGACACCGTCACCTCGTTGGCTATGATCGATCTGCAGCCGATCAGGACTTGGCGTTCACTGTTGCAGCGCTCCCTCTGGCACGCGGAGAAGCTTCACGACTTCGCAGCGAGATCGCAGGGAAGGTTGCGTCTGGTTACCACGGCATCAGGTATAGATCGTCTGCTCGCGGATCGAAGGAGCGGCGGCGTGGTCGTCGGTGCGATGTTGTCGATCGAGGGATTGCAGGATCTCGAAGGCAAAATCGAGAATCTCGACGTGCTCTACGCCGCGGGCTTTCGGATGGCGGGGCTCGCGCATTTCTTCGACAATGACGTGGCCGGCTCCATGCATGGAATGCGTAAGGAAGGGCTGACGCCACTCGGCCAGCAGGTGGTGCGGCGCATGGAAGCACTTGGGATGATCGTCGATCTCGCCCATTCCAGCCACGCGGCAGTTGCCGAGGTGTTGGCGATGGCGAAGCGGCCCGTCGTCTCAAGCCACGGCGGTGTACGTGCGACTTGCAAGGCAAACCGCAACCTCTCCGACGACGAGATCAGGGGCATCGCGAAGACCGGCGGCGTGATCGGAATAGGTTATTGGGAAGGGGCGGTCTGCTCGATCAAGCCGGAGGCGGTGGCCCGCGCGATTGCCTATGTGCGTGACCTTGTGGGCATCGATCACGTCGGGCTCGGCTCGGATTTCGACGGCGCGACCACGACGGGTTTTGACGCAAGTCAGGTTGCTGTGATCACGCAAGCCCTGCTCGATTCAGGCTTCTCCGAAGAGGATATCCGCAAGGTGATGGGCGGCAATGTCCTGCGCGTGATCCGCGCAGGGTTGGCGCCGTCCTGATTGTTCAAGTACTGGCTGAGTAGGCCAGCACGGGCGCGGTCTCCGTGTCCCGATGTTGCAGGCGGAAGAACGAGGCGTAGCGGCCGCCGCGGCGGAGCAGGTCGTCGTGGCGGCCCTGCTCGACGATCTCGCCGCCCTCGACCACCAGGATGCTATCTGCGTGCATGATGGTGTGCAGGCGGTGCGCGATCACGATGGTGGTGCGGTTCTGGCAGAGATGCTCGATCGCTTCCTGCACCTGCCGCTCGGACTCCGAATCGAGTGCGGCGGTGGCCTCGTCCAGCAGGATGATCGGCGCGTTCTTGAGCAGCGCGCGCGCCACCGCGATGCGCTGGCGCTGGCCGCCTGACACCTGGGTGCCGTGCTCGCCGACCGGCGTGTCATAGCCGAGCGGGAAGCCCATGATGAAATCATGCGCGCAGGCCGCCTTGGCGGCGTCGATGATCTCGTTCTCGGTCGCGCCGGGCTTGCCGAAGGCGATGTTGTTGCGGATGGTGTCGCGGAACAGGTAGACGTCCTGGCCGACATAGGCGGTCTGCGCCCGCAGCGACTTGCGCGAGACGGCGCCGATCGACTGGCCGTCGATCACGATGTCGCCTTGCGTCACCTCGTAGAAGCGCAGCAGCAGTGCCAGCACCGTCGACTTGCCGCCGCCGGATGGGCCGACCAGCGCGGTGACCTTGCCGGGCTCCGCCACGAAGCTCATGCGGTTGAGCACGGTCTCATTGGCGCGATACGAGAAGCTGACGTCGCGCAGCTCGATCTTCGCGTCGGACAGTTTCAGCGCCGGCTTGTCGTCGTCGGAATGCTCGCTGGCCGGGCTGTCGACGACTTCGAGCAGCATGCGCGCGCCGACGAGCTGGCTGTTCAGATCGATGTTGAGTCGCGCCAGCCGCTTGGCCGGCTCGGTCGCCATCAGGAACGCCGTCATGAAGGAGAAGAACGCGCCGGGCGTGGCGTTGAGCGCGACCACGCTGTAGCCGCCATAGAGCAGGCAGCCGGCGACCGCGAAGCCGCCGAGCATTTCCATCAGCGGGTTGGAGCGGTTGGCGACGCGGGCCATCTTGTTGGCGTTGCGCTCGACGATCGCGATGTTCTCGTCGATGCGCTTTTGCATGGTCTCTTCGAGCGTGAACGCCTTGACGGTGCGGATGCCCTGCAACGATTCCTGCATCGTCTCCATGATGTCGGCGGTGCCGGTGAACTGGTTGAAGGCGAGACCCTTGATGCGCTTGACCAGCTTGCGCAGCACCAGCATTGCCGGCGGCACCACAACGAGGCCGATGAACGACATCACCGGGTCCTGCCAGACCATCACGCCGATCATGGCGAGCAGCATCATGAGGTCGCGTCCGACCGCGTTGACCAGCATGTTGAGGACGTCGGTGATCGACTTTGCGCCGGCAGTCAGCCGCGCCAGGAATTCGGACGAATGCCGCTCGGAGAAGAAGCCGACGCTCTCGCGCATCAGCTTGGCGAAGAGTTGCCGCTGGTTGGTGGCGAGGATGGCGTTGGAAATCTTGGTCAGGATCACCATGTGGCCGTAGGTCGCCACGCCCTTGATGAAGAGCAGGATCACCGTGATGCCCGAGAACATCGCGATGCCCGGGATGTTCTTGTCGACATAGGCCTGGTTGATGACCTGGCC
This sequence comes from Bradyrhizobium sp. A5, assembly GCF_042076515.1. NCBI lineage: Bacteria > Pseudomonadati > Pseudomonadota > Alphaproteobacteria > Hyphomicrobiales > Nitrobacteraceae > Bradyrhizobium > Bradyrhizobium sp. A5. The sequence continues at coordinate 2,288,368 of NZ_CP148990.1, forward strand.
GAGTACGTAGGTCGCGCCCGCGGTCGATCCGGCGGCAAGCGCCATCAGCGCGAAGGCGACGAGATAGCGCCGCCAGTAGACGACCCCCTGTTCCGTGACCAGGCGGCGAACGAGAACCATCGCCGCATAGGGATCGTCGGTGATTTTCTTTGGAAACTGGGCCATCCGCTTTCCATTGACGGCGCAGCGGCAAAGCTGCCCGCGCGTCAGGGATCGAGTGGCCTCTGTGCCCGCTCAAGCGGGGTTTTTCAAGCCCAATTAAGGGCTTGCGTCTGGATGGAATCTAGGCCGATGCAGCATGGCGGAGCTCGCCATGGCGCTCGCGGAACAGCTTCTCCTCCCACGCCAGGGCGTGGGCGGCGATGGTCTCGAGGTCGTCGTATTGCGGCCTCCAGTCGAGCAGGCCGCGGATGCGGCTGGTGTCGGCAACCATGGTCATGATGTCGCCGGGCCGGCGCGGGGCGTATTGCACGGCGAAGCTGCGGCCTGAAACCCGGCGCACCGCGTCGATGGTCTCCAGCACCGAATAGCCGCGGCCATAGCCGCAATTCAGTGTCGTCGAGGCGCCGCCATTGCGCAAATAGGCCAGCGCCGAGCGATGCGCCTGCGACAGGTCCGTGACGTGGATGAAGTCGCGGATGCAACTGCCGTCCGGGGTCGGATAGTCGGTGCCGAACACGTCGATCTTGGCGCGCTGGCCGGTCGCGGCTTCCACCGCGATCTTCAGCAGATGCGTGGCGCCGACGGTGGCGAGGCCAATGCGTGCCTGCGGATCGGCGCCGGCGACGTTGAAATATCGCAAGGTCACATATTGCATGCCGTAGGCGGCGGCGACGTCGTGCAGCATGATCTCGGTCATCAGCTTCGACGAGCCGTAGGGCGACAGCGGCCGTGCCGGCGCGTGCTCGGGCACCGGGACCTGGTCCGGATTGCCGTAGACGGCGGCGGTCGAGGAGAAGATAAAGCGGTTGATGCCGCGCTTGACCGCGACGTTGAGCAAATTGCGCGCGGTCATGAAGTTGTTGCGGTAATAGCCGAGCGGATCGCGCATCGACTCCGGCACGACCACCGAGCCGGCGAAATGGATGATGCTCTCGATGTTATGCTGGGCGATCACGCCTTCGAGCAGGTTCTCGTCGCCGGCGTCGCCGATGAACAGCGGCACGCCTTCGGGGAGATAAGCGGAAAAGCCGGTGGACAGATCGTCGATCACGACCACGTCCTCGCCGGCTTCCGCCAGCGCGAGAACCGTGTGACTTCCGATATAGCCGGCGCCGCCGGTGACTAGCACAGTCATGGTCTCACCCGTCTTCGATCAACGCGCCACGTTAACGTTTGCGCGGTGAAGAGGGGGTTTCGGCGCGGCTGAACTGGTCACTATGCTTAATGTTGCGTATAGGGACTTTTCGAAACGGAGCATGACGTGGCGAATTCCCTCGGCGATCTGCAGGTGATCGTGCCAAATCTGCACAGGCGCTATTCCGGGGTCACCGCGACCAACCGGATGGTGGCGCCGCAGCTGGCAAAGCTGTATCGCGCCGCGTGGTTCGGTTCCGACGCGCCGGAGGGGATTGCACGGTTGAACGTTGCAGATCTCCTGACGCTGTGGCGCCGCGAAGGGCCGCTGATCTGGCATGCGCGGCGCAACAACGAGATGATTGCCGGCGTCGTGCTGCGCGCGCTCGGCTGGCCGCTCAAGCTCGTGTTCACCTCGGCGGCTCAGCGGCATCACAGCTGGATCACGCGCTGGCTGATCCGGCAGATGGACGCGATCATCGCGACCTCTGACATCTCGGCATCGTTCCTGAAAGTGAAGGCGACGGTGATCCCGCATGGGGTCGACACCGACATCTACGCGCCGCCGGCCGACCGCGCCGCGGCGTTCGCGGAAGCCGCGCTGCCCGGCCGCTACGCGATCGGCTGCTTCGGCCGCGTGCGTGCGCAGAAGGGCACCGATGTGTTCGTCGATGCGATGTGCCGGTTGCTGCCGCGCTATCCGGATTTCACCGCCGTCATCGTCGGTCAGGTCACGCCGGAGCAAACTGCTTTTGCGAACGACCTGAAGAGGCGCATCGAGGAAGCCAACCTGCAAGCGCGTATCGTCATCACCGGCGAGTTGCCGATCGAAGCGGTGCAGCGCTGGTATCAGCGGCTCACGATCTACGCCTTCACCTCCCGCAACGAGGGTTTTGGCCTGACGCTGATCGAGGCGATGGCGGCGGGTGCTGCGCTGGTCGCCGCGCGTGCCGGCGCGGCCGAACTCGTGGTCGAGGATGGGGTCACCGGCGTGCTGATTCCGACGGGTGATGCCGATGCGCTCGCTGCGGCGCTGGAGCCGCTGATGCGCGACGTGCAAGCTGCAACGGCGATGGGCGAGCGCGGGCGGGCGCGGGTGCTGGCGAAGTTCAGCCTCGATGCTGAGGCGGTGCGGATCGGCGAGGTCTATCGGCCGCTGCTCTGACGCGTCACTTTCGAAAGCTGATACCAAAACTGCGAAAACAACCCCATGCACAGTAGCCGGCGAAAGCAGAATCAATGGCTTGGCAGTCGGGTGTCGTATTCTCCGGATTTTACGAAATAGATTTGACTCGTCGGGCAAAACACCTGCATGATGTCACGATGGGCAGGACCTCAACACTTACGTCCCAGCCTTTGCCCCCGCCTCCCTCAGCACTCGCTCCGCAATCCCCACCACCTCCACGGCGGCGATATCGCGCATGCACCTGTGGTCGTTCATCCTGCAGATCGTGCTCTGGCAGGGCTGGCAGGAGAGCACGCTCTTGTCCTGGACCACGGTGGCGGCGAGGCCGTTGAGGGGGGCCCAGAGATAGGGGCTGGTCGGGCCGAAGATGCCCATGGTGGGCGTGCCGAGCGCAGCGGCGATGTGCATCAGGCCTGAGTCGTTGGAGATCGCGACGCCGGCTGCGGCCATGGCGAGGACGCCGTTGCGCAGATCGTTGCCGGTGAGGTCCCGGACCCCCGGTCCGCCTGCTGCGAGGATCTCCTGAGCGAGGCCCTTCTCGGCGGGGCCGCCGACCACCCAGACCTCGAGCCCGCGCTCGACCAGCAGGCGGGCGGCCTCCGGGTAATAGGTCCAGCGCTTTGACACGCCGACCGAGCCGGGGGCGAGCGCCACGGCGGCGCCGGCGCTGAGGCCGTTGGCCTGCCGCCAGCGGGTGATGTCCTCAGGCAGGACCTGCAATTGCGGCACCGGCCATTCCGGGGGCAGGGGAGCGCCGTCGGGCTGGGCCAGGGCGGCGTTCTTGTCGATGAAGCGTGGCAGCTTCTTCTCGCCCCAGCGCCAGCGGTTGAGCAGGCCGAACCGGAACTCGCCGACGAAGCCGACTCGTTCAGGGATGCCTGCCAGTGCCGGCGCGATGGCGGCCTTCCAGGTCCGCGGCAGCACCAGGGCAGTGCCGTAGTTCCGTTCGCGCAGGAGCTTGGCCAGGCCGAGCTGGCGGCCGACGGCGAGGCGGCCGCGCGGCAGGTCCCAGACGATCCCCTGGCGCACGCCGGGCATGTAATCGACCAGCGGGGCGCACAGGGAGGTGGTCAGCAGATCAACCGGCCGGTTGGGCCAGCGCTCCTTCAGGACCCGCACAACGGTGTGATTCCGGACGAAATCGCCGATCCACATATAGGGGACGATCAGGATCGGTCGGGTGTCGCCCGGATCTGCTGCTCCACTAAATTGCGAATCACTGTTCATTGATTGATGGGGCCGGGGTATGCTGGGCTGTACCGGTTCGGTTAGCCGCTCCGGGCCGGCAGGTAAAGCCGGCCGCAGCCCAATCCCAAAACCGCTTACACTTTGCCGGATCATGCGCTAGGGCAGAAACGGGTCGCAAAAATCGGGCAGGGATGTTGGAATGTTGCTGGTGACCGGCGGGGCCGGTTTTATCGGATCGAATGTCGTCGCTGCGCTGAACGGGGCCGGCCGCGGCGACGTCGTGGTCTGCGACCTGCTTGGCAGCGACGGCAAATGGCGAAACCTCGCCAAGCGCCAGCTTGTGGATATCGTCCCGCCGGCCGAGCTGTTCGACTGGCTGAAGGGCCGCAAGCTCGACGCCGTGATCCATCTCGGAGCGATTTCCGAGACCACCGCGACCGACGGCGATCTCGTGATCGAGACCAATTTCCGCCTCTCGATGCGCCTGCTGGACTGGTGCACGGCGAATGCGGTGCCGTTGATTTACGCCTCGTCGGCGGCGACCTATGGCGACGGCGAGGCCGGCTTTGACGACGACGCCTCGCTGCCTGCCCTGAAGCAGCTGCGGCCGATGAATCTCTACGGCTGGAGCAAGCATCTGTTCGATCTCGCGGTCGCCGGGCGCGCAGCGAACGGCGATCCGCTCCCGCCGCAATGGGCAGGCCTGAAGTTCTTCAACGTGTTCGGCCCCAACGAGTACCACAAGGGTACGATGATGAGCGTGCTCGCGCGCCGCTTCGACGACGTCAGGGCGGGCCGCGTCGTGCAGCTGTTCAAGTCGCATCGCGACGGCATCGCCGACGGCGATCAGCGCCGCGATTTCATCTATGTCGACGACGTCGTGCGCGTGATGATGTGGCTGCTGGCGAGCCCGTCGGTGTCCGGGCTCTTCAATGTCGGCACCGGAAAGGCGCGCAGCTTCAAAGACCTGATGCTGGCTGCCTATGCGGCGCTGGGCACCAGGCCGAACATCGAATATGTCGACATGCCCGAGAGCATCCGCGGCAGCTATCAATACTTCACCCAGAGCAAGGTCGATCGCCTCCACCACGCCGGCTATAATGGCGGCTTCACGACGCTCGAGGATGCGGTGAAAGCCTATGTCGGGGATTATCTCGACCGGCCCGACCGCTTCCGCTGAGGCTCCAGGATCTAAGGCTCAAGGATCATGCCGACGCCCATTCTCGATTTCGATGCCCTCGCGCAGGCCATCTCCGGTCGCACGGTGCTCTGCATCGGCGACATCATGCTGGACGAATTCGTCTATGGCGAGGTGTCGCGGATTTCGCCGGAAGCGCCGACGCCTGTCATCGTGGCCCAGCGCAGCGAGATCCATATCGGCGGCGCCGGCAATGTCGCGCGCAATATCGCCGCTCTCGGCGCGCGATGCATCTTCGTGGGCCTCGTCGGCGAGGACGATGCCGGCAGGCAGCTCAGGGACGCGCTGGGTGAGCAGGACGGCATCGAAAGCGTGCTGGTGTGCGATCCGTCGCGGCCGACCACGCGCAAGGTCCGTTTCGTGTCCGAGCATTTCTCCACGCACATGCTGCGCGCGGATTGGGAGCAGGCTGTGCCTGCCTCCGACGACGTCGAGACGAAGCTGATCGAGGCGATCCTGCCGCAGATCGCGCGTGCCGACATCGTGCTGCTCTCCGACTACGCCAAGGGCGTGCTGACCGCGCGGGTGATCCGGCACACGATCGATGCCGCGCGAAAATCCGGCAAGTCCGTGATCGTCGATCCCAAGAGCCTGAACTGGGCGATCTATCGGGGCGCCACGCTGCTCACGCCCAACCGCAAGGAATTTTCGGAGGCCACGCGCAGCCGCGCCGACACCGTGCAGAGCATCGTCGATGCCAGCGAGGACGTGATGCGGCTCGCCGATTGCGAGGCGATCCTGGTCACGCAAGGCGAGCAGGGCATGACGCTGGTGCCGCGCAGCGGCGATGCCGTTCATGTTCCGGCCTTTCCCGTCAAGGTGCGCGACGTCTCCGGTGCCGGCGACACCGTCGCAGCCGCGCTCGCGGTCTCGCTTGCCGCGGGCGCGGACTGGGATACGGCCCTGCGCATGGCGAGTGCCGCGGCCGCCGTCGCGGTCGGCAAGCAGGGCACCGCCAGCGTGAGCGCGGCCGAGTTGCGGCGAAAGATCCTGCCGCATGCCTATCTGGCGGCCGAGGAGAAGATCGTGCTGGAGCCTGATACGCTCGACGCACAACTCGCGGAATGGAAGCGGCAGGGCCTGCGCGTCGGCTTCACCAATGGCTGTTTCGACATCCTGCATCCCGGCCACGTCAAGGTGCTGACCGCGGCGCGCGGCGCCTGCGATCGCCTGATCGTCGGCCTCAACAGCGACGCCTCGGTGCGGCGGCTGAAGGGCGAGGAGCGTCCGGTCCAGGACGAGCGCGCGCGCGCGGAAGTGCTGGCGGCGCTCGAAGCCGTCGATCTCGTCGTCATCTTCGAGGAGGACACGCCGATCGAGCTGATCACCCGGATCAAGCCGAGCGCGCTGGTGAAGGGCGGCGACTACACCCGCGAGCAGGTGGTCGGCCACGAGGTCGTCGAGGCCGCGGGCGGAACGGTGGTTCTGGTCGACATCCTCCAGGGCTTCAGCACCACCGCGCTGGTCCGTCGCGCGCGGGGCGGCGGCAAGTGACGGACCAAGTGACGACGCTTGCCAGCGAGACCACCGCCCAGATGCTGCGGCGGCGCCTGCGCAGTCCGGCGGCCTGGAGCGAGACGGTCGATCTGTTCGCGATCCTCACCGTGGCTTCGCTGCCCTGGTCGACCTCGCTCGTGGCGATCTTCAACGCTGCGTTCCTGGTCTGCATGGTGCCGTTTCTCGACGTCAGGGCATTCCTGCAATCGCTGAAGCGCCCGATCTGCGCGGCGCCGATCGCGCTGTTCCTGCTGGCATTGCTGGGGACGCTGTGGTCGGACGCGGCCTGGGGCGCGCGCCTCTATGCCGTCGGTCCGACCGTCAAGCTGCTCGTGCTGCCCGTCCTGCTCTATCACTTCGAACGTTCGACGCGGGGACACTGGATCTTCATCGCCTTCCTGGTGTCCTGCGCACTGCTGTCGGTGATGTCGTGGCTGGTCGCCTTCTATCCCGGCCTGTCGCTGAGACCCTATGACCCGCTCGAACGCGGCATCTTCGTCAAGAACTACATCGACCAGAGCCAGGAATTCGCCTTGTGCGCGGTCGCGCTCGCGTATCCCGTGCTGCTGCTGCTGCGCGAGAAGCGCTACTGGCTCGCAGGCTTGCTCGTGGCGCTGGCGCTGAGCTTCCTGGTCAACATGGCCTTCGTGGTGGTCTCGCGCACCGCGCTCGTCACCGTGCCCATCATGCTTGCCGTGTTCGCGCTGCTTCATTTGAGGTGGCGCAGCATCGCGATCATCTCCGCGGTTTTGATCGCCGGCGCCGCCATCGCCTGGCAGACCTCGCCGCAATTGCGCAAGACTGCCGACACGTTTTCGCGGGACTATCGGCTTTACATGCAGGAGAACGTCCCGACGTCCATGGGAGAACGTCTCGAATATTGGCGGCACTCGATCAAGTTCTTCGTGCAGGCTCCGCTTATGGGCCACGGGACCGGCTCCTCGCAGGGACTATTCGAGCGGGCCTCCAAAGACCCCTCATGGGTTCAAGGCGTCAGGGTGTTTCCGAATCCGCATAACCAGACGCTGCACGTCGCGGTGCAGTGGGGCGTCATCGGCGTCGTCGTTCTCTACGCGATCTGGATCAGTCATTTCCTGCTGTTTCGCGGCGACGGCTTTGCCAAGTGGATCGGCCTGCTGGTCGTGGTCCAGAACGTCTTCACCTCGCTGTTCAACTCCCACCTGTTCGATTTCCACGAGGGCTGGATGTACGTCATCGGCGTCGGCGTCGCCGGGGGCATGGTGATCCGGACGCAGCGGGCGTCGGCGACACCCGAATCGGGTTCCTGAGCGGCCGGCAAGTCCGGGTTGAGAGTCCGGTGCCGGAAAGTCCTGCGCCGGCAGGTCTCAGGCTGGCGTCTTGTGCTGGCAAGTCTTGTACCGGCCAGTCTGTACTGGCAAGTCTTGTGCTGGCAGTTCTTGCCGAGATGGGCTATCAGCGCGGTCAGGTTGCACCTAACTGGATTTTCATCGGTCGGCGGATGACGCGTCTCTCGCATCTCACCTTGCGTAATTTCTTGATTGCGCTCCACGACCTCCTGGCGACCACGGCGGCGCTGTTTGCCGCCTTCTACATCCGCTTCGAGGGCGGCGAGGGCTTCTACGACCGCCTGCCGCTGCTGTTCCAGATCCTGCCCTACTTCCTCGCGTTCAGCGTGGTCGTGTTCTTCGTCTTCAACCTGACAACGACGAAATGGCGCTTCATCTCGCTGCCGGACGCGCTGAACATCATCCGCGTCGCGAGCGTGCTGACGGTCGCGCTGCTCGTGCTCGATTACGTCTTCGTCGCCCCTAACGTTCGCGGCGCCTTCTTCCTCGGCAAGGTGACCATCGTCCTCTACTGGTTCCTCGAGATCACCCTGCTCAGCGCGCTGCGCATGACCTACCGCTACTTCCGCTATACGCGGGTGCGGCGTCATGCGCGGACCGAGGATGCAGCGCCGACGCTGCTGATCGGCCGCGCCGCGGACGCCGAGGTGCTGCTCCGCGGCATCGAGAGCGGTGCGATCAAGCGCATCTGGCCGGTCGGCATGCTGTCGCCGTCGAGCTCGGATCGCGGCCAGCTCATCCGCAACGTGCCGGTGGTGGGCGACATCGATGATATCGAAGACGTCATCGCCGACTTCGCCAAGCGCAATAAGCCGATCGCGCGCCTCGTCATGACGCCGTCGGCGTTCGAGCCGGACGCGCGTCCGGAATCGATCCTGATGCGGGCGCGCAAGCTGGGGGTGATCGTCAACCGCATGCCCTCGCTCGAGAGCGGTGACACGCCGCGCCTCACAACCGTCGCGGTCGAGGACCTCCTGCTGCGGCCGAGCGAAAAGATCGACTATGCGCGCCTCGAAGCCCTGATCAGGGGCAAGGCGGTGATCGTCACCGGCGGCGGCGGCTCGATCGGCTCCGAGATCTGCGAGCGCGTCGTCGCGTTTGGCGCCGCGCGCCTGCTGATCGTGGAAAATTCCGAGCCGGCCCTCTACGCCGTCACGGAAGCGCTCGCCGCGCACGGCGCCGCAGCCGCGATCGAAGGGCGGATCGCCGACATCCGCGACCGCGAGCGCATCATGCGCCTGATGGCCGAGTTCAAGCCGGACATCGTGTTCCATGCTGCCGCGCTCAAGCATGTGCCGATCCTCGAGCGCGACTGGAGCGAGGGTGTCAAGACCAACATCTTCGGCTCGATCAACGTGGCCGATGCGGCGCACAGCGCCGGCGCCGAAGCCATGGTGATGATCTCGACCGACAAGGCGATCGAGCCGGTGTCGATGCTCGGCCTCACCAAGCGCTTCGCCGAGATGTACTGCCAGGCGCTCGATCATGACATCGCGGCAGGGAGCGGCGGCGCCAGGCCGGCGATGCGGCTGATCTCGGTGCGATTCGGCAATGTGCTGGCGTCGAACGGCTCGGTGGTGCCGAAGTTCAAGGCCCAGATCGAGGCCGGCGGCCCCGTGACGGTGACGCATCCCGACATGGTCCGCTACTTCATGACGATCCGCGAGGCCTGCGACCTCGTCATCACGGCGGCGACGCACGCGCTCGGTACGCAGCGTCCGGACGTCTCGGTCTACGTGCTCAACATGGGCCAGCCCGTGAAGATCGTCGACCTTGCCGAGCGCATGATCCGCCTCTCGGGCCTGCAGCCCGGCTACGATATCGAGATCGTGTTCACGGGCATGCGGCCGGGCGAGCGCCTGCACGAGATCCTGTTCGCCTCCGAGGAGCCGACCCGCGAGATCGGCGTCGCCGGGATCATGGCCGCGCAGCCGAACGAGCCGCCGATGCAGACTCTGCGCAAGTGGATCGTCGCGCTGGAGCAGGCGATCGCGCGCGACGATCGGGCCACGATCAGGACTATCCTGAAGGACGCGGTTCCGGAATTCGGGTCGACTGCGGCCTGACCATGCAGTCCCTGGGCAAGATCGTCGTCGCGAGCCAGCACTATCCGCCGGATACGAGCACGACAGCCGCGATCATGGCCGAGATCGCCTGTCGTCTTGCCGAGCGGCACGAGGTCGTCGTGCTGTCGGGCTGGCCCGGTGCACTGCCGGCCTCGCACACCGGTCCGGGCAAGCCGCGCGTCGTTGCGATCAGGAACCGGATGGCGGGAAAGGCGGCGCTGGTGCGGCGCGGCGCCTCCGAGCTGCTGTTCGCGGCGCGCACGTTCGTCGCGCTGGTCCGGGAGCTCAAGGCGGGGGACGTCGTGCTCACCGTTACCGCGCCGTTCATGCTGCCTTATGCCGTTGCCGCGGCGACAAGGCTCAAGGGCGCGCGTTCGGCGCTGATCCTGCACGACCTCTTTCCCGACGTGCTGGTGATGGCGGGCCTCCTGAAGCCGGGTTCGATCGTGACGAGGACGATGCGTGCCGCCAACAGCCTGATGTTCCGCGCGCTCGACGCCGTCATCACCATCGGCCGCGATGCCGAGGGGCCGCTGCTAAGCTATTCGGGCATGACGCGCAGCAAGATCCGCTTCATTCCAAACTGGGCGACGATCGTGCCGGGTCCGCGTCCGCTTTCAGCGGACAATCCGTTCCGCAAGGCCATCCCTGCGCGTTTCGTCGTCGGCCTGTCGGGCAATCTCGGCTTCACCCATGATCCGGAGATCGTGTTCGAGGCGGCGCGTCTTCTCGAGGACGAGCCGGACATCCACTTCCTGCTGTCCGGCTGGGGCATCGGCTTCGAGCGGCTGAAGCAGTTGCAGGCCGCAGCAAACCTCGCCAATGTCTCCTTCGTGGCGCGCGTCGCGGATGCCGAACTCGAGGCGTTCCTGGCGGCGGCCAATCTCTGGATCATTCCGTACCGGAAGGACGTGGCGGGGGTGTCGGTGCCGAGCCGGTTCTACAATCTGCTGGCGGTCGGCCGTCCCGTGCTGCTGGTCTCCGAGCCGGAGGCAGAGGCGGCCTTGACCGTGGTGGAGAACGGGCTCGGTTGGGTCGTGACGCCGGGCCGCGCCGATCAGCTCGCAGACGCGATCCGTGCGGCGGCCCGTTCCGACGACGGTGCGATTGCGGCGCGCGCGGTGAAGGCGGCCGCGCGATACGACCGGACCGTGGCGATGGACGCGTATGCCGGCCTGATCGACGAATTGTTGCGCAACCCGAACCTTTCGGAGCGGTGATGAGCGAGCGCAAACCGGTCGTGCTGGTGACGGGAGCGAGCGGCTTCGTCGGCCGTCACGTCGCGCCTGCGCTGGCGCTCGCGGGATGGTCGGTGCGCCGTGCGGTTCGCAGTCCTGAAGGCCTCGACGACGAGGTCGTGATCGAATCGATCGGCCCGGAGACGGATTGGAGCGCCGCGCTCCAGGGCGTCGACGCCGTCGTCCATCTCGCCGCGCGCGTGCATCACAAGCACGAGGAGCACGCGGTCCAGCTTTACCGCAACGTCAACATCGCCGGCACGCTGCATCTGGCGCGCTCCGCGGCGACGGCCGGCGTGCGCCAGTTCATCTTCGTCAGCACCGTTCTGGTGCATGGCCGCAGCAATGAAGGCCGCGCGCCGTTCAGCGAGAACGACATCCTGACGCCGCGCGGCCTCTACGGCATGTCCAAGGCGGCGGCCGAGGCGGGACTGAAGACGCTGGCGCGCGACAGCGACATGAATATCTCAGTGATCCGGCCGCCGCTGGTCTACGGCGCAGGCGCCAAGGGCAATTTCGCGCTGCTGACGCGCGCGGTGAGCCTGGGGCTGCCGCTGCCCTTTGGCGCGATCCGCAATCAGCGGGCCTTCCTCGCCGTGCAGAACCTCTCCTCGTTCATCGCACGCCGGCTCGCCCATCCCGACACGGCGAGCAATTTCGAGATCTTTCTGGTGGCCGACAGGGAGCAGGTCTCGACGCCTGAGTTCATCGATCGGCTGGCGAAGGCGGCCGGCAAGAACTCGCGGCTATTCGGCATGCCACCGAACCTGCTCAGCACGTTGCTGAACGTTATGGGCCGGCAGGACACCCATGACAGCCTGATCGGCTCGCTGGAGCTCGACGTCTCCAAGGCGATTGCGACGGGGTGGCAGCCGCAGGTCTCTCTCGACGAAGGCCTGCGGCTCGCGCTGTCGGTTCAGGAGGCCTGAGGGCGCGAGAACCGTCGCAGCACGAAGCCGATCGCGGACGCGCCGGCGAGCACCGCGACGATCGTGATCGCCGTCGAGCCCGCGCGAACGGTGACGATGGCAAGCATCGCCAGCCATAGATTGAGCGCGAACACCTCGCCGATCACGCGCGGAACCGTGAAGCCGTTGTCGGTGGCGCGCTGATAGAAATGCGAGCGATGCGCCGACCAGAACTGCTCGCGGCGGGCGATGCGGCGAAACAGCGTGATGGTGGAATCCGCGAGGTAATAGGCCGGCAGCAGCAGCGCCGCGGCGGGCTGTCCGTGCCAGGCCAGCTCCAGCAGGCACCAGCCGAGCAGAAGGCCGATCGGCAGGCTGCCGACATCGCCAAGGAACACTCTGGCGAGCGGCTTGTTGAACGGCGCAAAGCCAAGCATGGCGCCGCACAGCGCCGTGGCGATCAGCACCGCCGGCCATGACAAGTCTCCGAGCCACCCGAGCAGCAGCAGCGCCGCGGTGACCGGCACCACTTCCGCCACCGACATCAGGTCGAGCCCGTCCATGAAGTTGACGAGGTTCACGAACCAGATTCCGGCGAGCAGGATGAGGCCGCGCTCCAGCACCAGCGGCAGCGCCGGCACGATGCGCGCAGTCTCGGGCGCGGCGAACACGACCGCGCCGACGCAGGCTGCTTGCAGCAGGAGTCGCACCAGCACCGGCAGCGACACGATGTCGTCGGCGAATCCGACCAGCGCGATCACGATCGTCGCGATGACCAGCGCCGGAGGGATCGCGGCGTTGGCCCAGGCCCCCCAGACGGATGCGACCAGCAGCGTCGCTGATATCACCGCGATGCCGGCGCCCTGCGGGGTCGGGATGCGATGCGAGGATCGCGCGTTGGGCCGCGCCAGCGCGTAACGCTGGAGCAGGGGACGGCTGGTCCAGGTGACGACGGCCGAGATCAGCGCGGCGATCGCAACGGCAAGCAGCGACGGCACGATGGCGACCGTGTCGCTGGCCGGGTTCACTCCGGCACCCCGAGCGGCGCCGAGCCCTGCGCGGCTTTCTCCGCGCTGAGGATCCAGACCAGGCCGCCGACCGCGCCGACGATGAAGGAGACCGCGCCGAACAGCAGCGAGATGTTGACGCCTTCGTTGGATGCGAGCCCGGCGAAGCCGAAGGCCAGGCCCATGGTCGCCTCGCGCACGCCCCAGCCGGCGATCGAGATCGGCATCAGGGTGATCAGCATGACCGGCGGAAGCAGCTGGAAGATCTGGCCAAAGCTGACCGGCGCCGCGATCGACTGCACCACGCACCAGCCGATGACGACGGCGAGCACGTGAACGAGGAACGACAGGATCGCGATGACGGGGCCGCGCCTTGCGTCGAAGATCACGCGGTTGGCGATCACGGCGCAGGCGTGGATGTGATGGGTGGCCCACCAGGTCTTCAGCCACGGCCATTTCAGCGCGCCGAAGACCAGGAAGCCGAGGCCGCCCGCGAGCGCGGCGAAGTCGACCAGCAGCAGCGCCGAGCGTCCGCGCGGATCGGTGATCAGCTCGTAGCTCCAGGGCAGGCTCGCGACGATGAGAATCGCGAGTGCGACGAGGCCGATCGCGCGATCGACGAAGATGGAGTAGGTGGCCGCGCGCCATCCGGCGCCGGCGCGCGCGACCAGCCAGAGCCGGACCGCATCGCCGCCGATCGCGGACGGCAGGGTCTGGTTGAAGAACGCACCGATCACGTTGTAGCGCATGGCGCGGGCAAGCTCGAGCGGCGCGCCGCATGCGGCGCTGATCTCGCGCCAGCGCAGCACGCCGACGAAGATTTGCAGGAAGGTGACCGCGATCGCCATGGCGATCCAGAACAGGCTGGTCGCTGTGAAGCGCGAGAACAGCTCGGACAGATCGACCTTGCGCAGCGCCAGATAGAGCAGCGCGCCGGAAATCAGGATTTTGGCCGTCGACAGCAGGATTCGGCGCATCTCGCCCGCATGAACAGGGTTTGCGAAGATTTGAGGCAACCCGACGCGAGGCGCCGAATTAGGCCGCTTTGGTATGGTTTTGGCGTCGATCTTGCAATAGCGGTGACGAGGAGCGGTTATGAACCGCCAATATGACGGGCGGCGGGGCTATTGTGCCCCCCTCGATGCGGCGGCTAAACAGGCGCCGCGGGCGCAGGATCGGATTTGGGGGCCCTCGGGAACAGGATGACGGATCAGGCGATTTTGGTCACGGGTGCGGCCGGCTTCATCGGCTTTCACGTCGCCCGGCAGCTGCTCGCCGGAGGCCGGACCGTCGTCGGGCTCGACAATCTCAACAGCTATTACGATCCCGCGCTGAAACGGGCCCGGCTGGAACTGTTGCGCGACGATTCCCGCTTTTCGTTCGTCAAGGCCGATCTCGCCGACCGCGAGGCGATCGCCGCGCTGTTCGCACGGCACGGATTTGCCAAAGTCGTGCATCTCGCGGCCCAGGCCGGCGTGCGCTACTCGATCGAGCAGCCGCAGGCTTACGCCGATTCCAATCTCCAGGGCTTTCTCAACGTGCTGGAGGGCTGCCGCCACAATGGCTGTCGTCATCTCGTCTACGCCTCGTCATCCTCCGTTTATGGCGCCAACACTAAACTGCCATTTGCCGTGCAGGACCGGACCGACCATCCCGTGAGCTTCTATGCCGCGACCAAGAAGGCGAACGAGGTGATGGCGCAGTCCTACAGCCATCTCTACCGGCTGCCGGTCACTGCCTTGCGCTTCTTCACCATTTACGGCCCGTGGGGACGGCCCGATATGGCCCTGTTTCTGTTCGCGAATGCCATCATGGCGGGCAAGCCGATCCGGCTCTTTAACCATGGCCGGATGCGTCGCGACTTCACCTATATTGACGACGTCACCCGTGTAGTATCCAAGCTGGTCGATCGGGTGCCCGCGGATGACCCGGCTGCCGCAAATGCGCCGTCTAAGGTCTACAATGTCGGCAATCACCACCCGGAAGAGCTGATGCATGTCGTCGGACTTCTGGAGCAGGAGCTGGGTCGGACGGCGATCAAAGAATTGCTGCCGATGCAGCCGGGAGACGTCTTGGAAACGTTCGCGGATGTCGAGGATCTGATGCGCGACACCGGCTTTGCGCCGTCAACGCCGATCGCGCACGGGGTTCGTAATTTTGTCACCTGGTATCGGGACTACTTCAAGGTTTGAAATGACGATGGACAAACGCATTATCCCCCTGATCATGTGCGGCGGTGCCGGCACGCGGCTGTGGCCGGCTTCGCGCGAGGTGCGCCCCAAGCAATTCCTGCCGCTGTTCGGCGCGCGCTCGACCTTCCAGGACACGCTGCTGCGCGTCTCGGATGCCTCGCTGTTCGATCGTCCGATCGTCATCACCAATGCGTCCTACCGCTTCATGGTGCTGGAGCAGCTCGGCGAGATCGGCATCGAGGCCGACGTGATCCTCGAACCGATGCGGCGCGATTCCGGCCCCGCGATCGCAGCGGGTGCGGTGTTCGCGCAGAACCGCTCCAGTGACGCCATCGTGCTGGCGCTCGCCGCCGACCACGTGGTGCAGGACAATGCCGCCTTCGTCGCGGCGTGCCGCGAGGGTCTCACCGCCGCAAGCGCCGGGCGCATCGTCACCTTCGGCGTTAAGCCCGAGCGGCCGGCGACCGAATACGGCTATATCAGCCCGGGCGAGGTGATCTCGGGCGAGGTGCACGCGGTCGCGCGCTTCGTCGAGAAGCCGGACGCGGTGAAGGCCGCCGACTACGTCAATTCGGGCTATCTGTGGAACAGCGGCAACTTCATGTTCCCGGCCACGCTCCTGCTCGACGAATACCGCAAGGTCGATGCGGCGAGCGTGGAGGCGGTCTCAAATGCGGTCGCCAATGCCGGCCGCGATCTCGGCTTCGTGACGCTGGAGCCGCAGGCTTTCGGCGCGGCGAAGGCGATCTCGATCGACTACGCGGTGATGGAGAAGACCTCGCGGGCAGCCGTCGTGCCGGTGGCCTGCGGCTGGTCCGACGTCGGCTCCTGGCACGCGGTGTGGGAGCTCTCGGACAAGGACGCGCAAGGCAATGCCGCGCGCGGCACCGCGGTGTTCGAGGATTCCCGCAACTGCAACGTCACGACCGATTCCGCGCTGGTAGCGCTTGAAGGCGTCGACGATCTCATCGTGGTGGCCACTGCGGATGCAGTCCTCGTGTCGCGGCAGAAGGATGCCAACGGCCTCAAGCGTCTCGTGACGCAGCTCAAGACGGTTGCGCCGAAGGTCACCGAGGAGCATCTCAAGGTGCACCGGCCCTGGGGCAGCTACCAGTCCGTCGACAATGGCGAACGCCACCAGGTCAAGCGCATCGTGGTCAAGCCCGGCGGGCGGCTGTCGCTGCAGAAGCACCATCATCGTGCCGAGCACTGGATCGTGGTCCGCGGCGCGGCCCGGGTCACGGTCAACGAGACCGTCAAGACGGTGCATGAGAACGAGTCGATCTACATCCCGATGGGCGCGGTCCACCGGATGGAGAACCCCGGCAAGATCATGCTGGAACTCATCGAGGTCCAGACCGGAAGCTATCTCGGGGAGGACGACATCATCCGGATTGAAGACGACTATCAAAGGTCGTAACCAGCGCACTCCGAATCACGCGACCTGGGCCGAAACAGCGGTATCTTTCAGCCACTTATGGCCTGGGGAACGTGTAACTTTTTGAATCAAATCGTGTCCGGGCAGTCAGGCCGGCATTCGCCACAAATGTGGCGCCCGTGCTAGAAGCGGCCCGGGGATTTGCGCTGAATCGGGGTTTGCTCAGATGAGTTCCAAAGTTTCTGCACCGGCAAAGACCGGCTTGCGCGTCGGCGTCATTGGCGCGGGCGTGATGGGCAGCAACCACGCGCGCGTGCTTGCGGGGCTTCCGGGCGTCAACCTCGTTGGCGTGGTCGATCCCTCGCCGGCGCACCTGACGCGCACCACCGAGCTTGCCAACTGCCAAGGCTTCGAGACGCTCGACCAGCTCCTCGTCGCCGGCGTCGATGCCGTCACCATTGCCGCGCCGACCCATCTGCATCACGAGGTCGCGCTCGCCTGCATCGCCAGGAACATCCACGTGCTGGTCGAGAAGCCGATCGCCTCCACGGTCGCGGAAGGGCGCGAGATCGTCACTGCTGCGCAAAAGGCCGGCGTGACGCTGATGGTCGGCCACGTCGAGCGCTTCAATCCGGCCGTCGCCGCAGTCAAGCAGGCGATCGCGGGCGAGGACATCCTGTCGATCGCGATCACGCGCGTTGGCCCGTTCCCGCCGCGCATGTCCAATGTCGGCGTCGTCATCGACCTCGCCGTGCATGACATCGATTTGATCCGCTGGTTCACCGAATCCGACATCGTCGAGGTGCAGCCGCAATTGTCGAGTGCGATCGCCGAGCGCGAGGACATTGCGCTGCTGCAGTTCCGCACTGCTAACGGCGTTCTCGCCCACATCAACACCAATTGGCTGACGCCGTTCAAGGCGCGCAGCGTCACGGTCGCGACCCGCGGCAAATACGTGATGGGCGATCTGCTGACGCGCCAGGTCACCGAGTGCTTCGGCTTCAAGCCCGACGGCAGCTATTCGATGCGGCATCTGCCGGTCGGCCATGACGAGCCGCTGCGTGCCGAGTTGATCGCGTTCCTCAGGGCCGTGCGCCATGGCGAGATTCCGGCGGTGACCGGCGACGAGGGCGTTGCCAGCCTCGAGATCGCCACGCAGTGCCTGGAAACGCCCTCGCGTCCCGCAGCCAATTCGTCCACCCTCAAGGGCCCGCGCCGCGTTGCCGGCTGATCCCATTCCATGTCGACCACGCGAGAAGGCGCCAAGAACCAGACCATGAACCAGCATCTGCGTTCCGATCCCATTCCCTTCATCGATGTCAGCTCGCAGCGCCGCCGGCTCGGCGCCTCGCTCGATGCCGCCGTCAAGCGCGTGCTCGACCATTGCCAGTTCGTCAACGGCCCTGAAGTCACCGAGCTCGAGAAGCAGCTCGCGGCCTATTGCGGCGCCAAGCACGTCATCGCCTGCGCCAGCGGCACCGATGCGCTTCTGATGGTGCTGATGGCCAAGAATGTCGGCCCCGGCGATGCCGTGCTGTGTCCGTCCTTCACCTTCATCGCGACCGCCTCGCCGGCGGCCCGGACCGGAGCGACGCCCGTTTACGTCGACGTCGACGAAGCCACCTTCAACATGAGCCCGGAGTCGTTGAAGCGCGGTATCGCGACCGCCCGGAAGGCCGGCCTGCGGCCTGCCGCGGTGATTCCCGTGGACCTGTTCGGACAGCCGGCCGATCACGATGCCATCGCCGAGATTGCCAAGGCCGAGGGCCTGTTCGTGCTCGACGACGCCGCGCAGGGTTTTGGCGCCAGCTACAAGGGCCGCAAGCTCGGCACCGTCGGGCTCGCCACCACGACCAGCTTCTTCCCCGCAAAGCCGCTCGGCTGCTTCGGCGACGGCGGCGCGATCTTCACCGACGACGACGAGCTCGCCGCGACGCTGCGCAGCATCCGCGTGCACGGGCAGGGCGTCGACAAATACGACAACGTCCGCCTCGGCCTGACCGGCCGGCTCGACACCATGCAGGCCGCGATCCTGCTCGAGAAGCTGACGATTTTTGATGACGAGATCGCCGCCCGCAACAAGGTCGCGGAGCGCTATGCGCGGGGGCTGTCGAACGTGGTCACCGTGCCGCGTCTGGCGCCGGGCAATACCTCGGTCTGGGCGCAATACACCATCCGCCTGCCTGAGGGGGCCGACCGCGACGGCTTCGCCGCCGCGCTGAAGGCCCAGGGCGTGCCGACCGCGATCTATTACGGCAAGTCGATGCACCAGCAGACCGCCTACAAGCAATATCCGGTCGCCGACGGCGGCCTGCCTGCTTGCGAAAGCCTGTCGCAGGACGTCATCAGCCTGCCGATGCACGCCTACCTGACCGAAGCCGATCAGGAGCGAATCATCGCCGCGGTGCGCGGCGCGATCGCGGGCTGATTTCGTCGTATTGCCGCGCGGTTGCTTCACCTCTCCCTTCGGGAGAGGTGGTCCGCGGCCACTTTTTTGATCCCATCGTACTTCAGAGCCTTATCGGTCGACGGATAAGTCTCTAAAACAAGACGCATGCTCGGACGCATCTTCACGGTTGGTGGTTACACGCTGCTCTCGCGGCTGACGGGATTTGCCCGCGACATCATGCTCGCGGCGATTCTCGGCGCCGGTCCCGTGGCCGACGCCTTTTTCGTGGCGCTGCGGCTGCCCAACCATTTCCGCGCGATCTTTGCCGAAGGCGCCTTCAACGCGGCCTGGGTGCCGGCCTATGCGCATGTCCATGGCGAGAAGGGCGAGGGGGCGGCAAAACTGTTCGCCGACCGCATCTTCACGCTGCTGCTGGCCTCGCAAATCGTGCTGCTGATCGTCGCCTGGCTGTTCATGCCGCAGGCGATGAGCATTCTGGCGCCGGGCTTTTCCGAGGATGCCGAGCAGCGCAAGCTCGCGATCGAGCTGACCCGGATCACCTTTCCCTATCTGCTGCTGATCACGCTGGTGACGCTGTACGGCGGCATGCTCAACGTGATGCAGCGCTTTGCCAGCGCAGCCGCCGCCTCGATCTTCCTCAACGTCGCGATGATGATGACGCTGGCGCTGGCCGCCTGGTTTCCGACCGCGGGTCACGCCGCGGCCTGGGGCGTCCTGATCTCGGGCTTCCTGCAATATTTCCTGCTGGCGGGTGATCTTGCCCGCCATGGCGGCCTGCCGCGCTTTGCGCCGCTCAGGCTCGACGAAGACATCCGCGGCTTCTTCAAGGCGCTGGGACCGGCGACGCTGGGCTCGATGGGCACGCAGGTCGCGCTGTTCGCCGACACCATCATCGCGACCTTCCTGCCCGCGGGCGCGCTGTCGGCGCTCTATTACGCCGACCGCCTCAATCAACTGCCGATCGGTGTCATCGGCATCGCCATCGGCACGGTGCTGCTGCCGGAGATGTCGCGGCGGATCACAGCCAACGACCATGACGGCGCGATGAAGGCGCAGCGCCGCGCGTTCGATTTCACGCTGCTGTTCTCGATCCCTTTCGTCGCGGCCTTCCTGACCGTGCCCGACGAGATCATGCGCGCGCTGTTCGCCCGCGGCGCGTTCTCGAAGGCCGATGCGGTGGCCGCCGGCGGCACACTGGCGGCCTACGCCATCGGCCTGATCCCCTTCGTGCTGATCCGCAGCGCGGTCGCGACCTTCTATGCGCGCAAGGATACGGCGACGCCGGTTCGGGCGTCGCTGACCGGCATCGCGGTCAACGTCGCGCTGAAAGTCGCTTTGATGGGATCGCTCGCCCAGATCGGCCTCGCGCTGGCAACCGCCGCCGGTGTCTGGACCAATCTGCTGCTGGTGCTGTTCTTCGCCGTGCGGCGCGGGTTTCTCGTGCTGGATCGCGCCTGGCTGATGTCGCTCGCGAAATTCCTGCTGATTGGAGTGATCCTGGCCGCGAGTTTCTGGCTGATTGCGCATTTCAGCGGTGCCTTGTTGGGCGCGATGCACTTCCGTGACGAAGCGACATTGTTGCTGCTGGCTCTCGGGGGCACAATCGTCTACGCGCTCGCGATCCTCACCCTGTTCGGCCGCAACTGGCTGGTCTCGCTGGTGCGTGGCTAGCCGAAAGCTCGTTCTCACCGAGGCTGGCCTAGCCTATGTCGCGGCGAGCCGACGCATTCTCGATGAGATCGAGGACGCCGAACGCGCTGCCTCGGGCGAGTATCGTGCGCCGTGGGGCCATCTCGTCATCACGGCACCGGTCGTGTTCGGCCGAATGCACGTTGAGCCGATCGTGCTCGACTTTCTGAAGGCATATCCCGACATCAATGCACGATTGGTCCTGGCTGATCACGTCGTAAATCTGGTCGACGATCAAGTCGATGTTGCGATTCGAATTGGACGGCTCCCGGACAGCAGCATGATTGCGACGCGCATAGGACAAATTGGCTGGGTGACATGCGCGAGCCCGCAATATCTGTGGAGGCGAGGGGCACGCCAGAAACGCCTGCAGAGCTGGAGCAGCACGACTGCATCGTGTTTGAGGGCATCTATTCAAACAATCTCTGGAGTTTCGGACGCGGGATGAAGGCGGCGGTTCTGCCGGTTCGTCCACGCTTTGCCGTGAATACGGCGGACGCCGCCATTGAGGCGGCGTTAGCATCGGCCGGTATTACCCATGTCTTGTCGTATCAAGTCGCCGAGGCCGTCGTCTGCGGCGCGCTTCGCCTCATCCTGCGCCCATACGAGCCGGAGCTTCTGCCGGTGCACATTGTCTATGCCGCTCAGACGCTGATGCCACTGAAGCTCCGTGCATTTCTCGACTTCGCCGGGCCACGGCTAAAGGCATCCATCCCTGAAATTGGCTCGCCGTTCTAAGGAGATTAGGTCGCTTTCCATCTCGCAAGTCCGGCTATTGTGATCCGCTCTCGCGCATCAAATTCCACGCGCGGCGGCACGGTCCTCTTGCGCGCGAAGGTGGAGGCCGCTTTAGCGTTGAACGCGTGGTCTGCAGACCCGCTTCCGCCAATTCTTTCAAATTGCCGACCGGACGTCGTCGAGCCGGCGGCGGCATCCTTGCAAACACCGGCAATATTATGAGCTATCTAAGTTGACTGTGATGCTGCTGCGTCCTTTCGCCGAGGAACGGCTCGAACTCGATTCGCACGGTCTGCATCATGCACTCCGCGTTGTCGCGATCGTCAGACGGATTCCGATCGCGGTCAGAGCTACGCCTGCCAGGAGTGAAGCATTGATGTGCTCATTTAACGCCCAGGTGGAAATCAGAATTCCGACGCTGGGTGTCGCCAGCAGGGCCATCGAGATAGTGCTTGCGGCAAAGCGACGTCCGGCTTCAACTACGGCCCAATACGCGAATGCGGTTGCAACCGGCGCCACGTAGGCGAGCGTTGCCGCGCCGGTAAGTGAGATCAGCCGCGGCACCCCCTCGGCGGACACCGCGACGGGAAAGAGGAGGCTTGCCGCGATCAACATCTGCCAGGGAGCCAAGTTTAGAGCCGACGACGTGAAGCGATGACCTCGCACCGTGACGATGGTAATCGCCCATGCCGCCGCCGCGCCCAATAGCATGACGTAGGCCAGCGCCTGCTTGCCCCCGACCGAAAAGGACGGCGAAGCAATGATGGCGATCCCAGCGCATCCGATCACCACGCCCAGAGCGGCCTTCGGTCCCAGATCTTCGCCAAGCCGCCACGCCGCGAGCGGCGCGACCACGACTGGCGTGGAAAAAGCCAGCACCGATGCACGTCCCGGCGGTAGGATCGTTAAAGCGAGCCCCGTGAGCGCGGAATATGCCGCCATCTGAAGAGCGCCCGAAATGACGACAAAGGAGAGATCCGATCGCGGCGGCAGCGCAAGCTCGCCTCTCGCACCCACCAGTCCAAACAGGATAAGTGCCGCAATCGCATAACGCAGACAGCCGTACCAGACTGGTGGTATCTGACCGACGCCAATCTTGATAACTGGCCAACTGATGGCCCAGATCAACACCAGAGACAGAAGCAACAGCCAGTCGCGTCGCTTCGGCCTGGCCGCCTGGCCGGAAGCGGCGGCCGGCGAGTCAGAATTTTTCACTGGACGGCCGCAGGTCAAGTTCATGGGTCCACGCGCTGCGGCTCTGCTGGTGCAGCCGGTGGTAGGTCTCCGCGATTGCGGCGGGTTGGAGCAAGTCCTCCGAGGGATCGTCTTCCTGTGCGATCATTCCGTCGAGGATGACGTGCGCCACATGGATGTCCTTCGAACCCAGCTCGCGCGCCATCGACTGGGCCAGCGCGCGCAGGGCGAATTTCGGGGACGCGAAGGCGGCGAAGCCGGCGCCTCCACGGATCGATCCGGTCGCGCCGGAGAAGATGATCGTTCCGCCCCCGCTTCCCAACATGGAAGTCGCTGCGGCCCGGCCGACCAAGAAGCCGGCGAAACAGCCGGTGCGCCAGGCCTGCTCGAACAATTCCTCCGAAATATCGAGGATGCCGCCCCGGTCCCATATGCCAACGTTGAACACGACGAGCGACGGGGGCGCGAGCTCGCTCCTCACACGTTCAAACACACGCTTGACCTGCTCCCCGATCGTCGCATCGCAGGAGTAGAAGCGAACCCCGTCGCGATCCGGTTCGCCTGCACCGCCTCGACGCGACACCGCGGCGACGCGCATGCCGGCATCCGCAAGGCGCGTGACTAGCGCGTTGCCCAATCCGGGGCCTGCGCCAACGATCATGGCAACCTCACTTGAGCTCACGTCTGCACCTCCCAAGCTTCAGTTGCATCACGCCTTGGATTTCACGTAGCCGACGAATCCAACCACGTCGTCCGCGACAAGCCTCCCGATCGCGCCGCTCGAATAGACCGCGGTGATAACCTTTCCGGTTGGATCAAGCACGAAGCCGGTGGTTTGCAGGTATCGCGGGTTGTCGTTGACGTAGGCGCCCGTCGCGGCGGCGATCTTGTCGGCATCGACGCCATAGCCGACAGGGAAATTCAATCGATGCTTTTCGACCAGCGCCGCGGCATCGACCTTGGTGTCGACGGACAACGCGACAACCCCAATTTCGAGTTCGTTGAACTTCTCTTTCGCGCGGGCAAAAGCCGAGAGCTGTGCATTGCAGTACGGGCACCACAAGCCGCGATAGATCAGGACCACGCCGTAGCGGCCGGCCAGATGGTGCGTGACCGAAACGGTGCCGTGGCCGACGGTATCAAGCGTCAGGATCGGGAAGGCGTCACCATTGTTGAGGCGGGACATTTTCAGGCTCCTTGAAAATTGGACTAGATAGTCCAATTACTTGCAAGCCATTCCGCGGTCAAGTACGATCAATCGATGAGTAAATTGAATGTGACTGAATTACCCAAGACGGCGCGGGGCGCGGCGACGCGGGCGCGCATCGTCGATGCGGCAACGGAGCTCGTGCGCGCGCACGGCGTCGCGAATACGACGATCGATGCGGTGATCGAAGCCAGCAAGGTCAGCAAGTCACAGGTCTATCACTACTTCGCCGACAAGGACGATCTCGTACTGGCCGTGATCCAGCGGCAGGCCGAATGCGTGCTCGGAACGCATGAAGAACTGTTGTGCAAGCTGAATTCATTCGCAGGACTTCGCCGCTGGCGCGATGCCGTTGTCGAGCTGGCGCGTCAGACCAATTGTGCAGGGGGTTGCCCACTTGGCTCGCTGGCCGCCGAGCTTGCGGAGGAGCCGCGCACGCGCGCGGCGCTGGCGGAAAGCTTTGCACAATGGGCGTCCTACTTCGAGACGGCGTTCGCGAGGATGCAGACGCGGGCGGGAAGAAGGCCGGGCGGGAATTTGAAAGAGCTCTCAGAAGCGATGCTCGTCAGCCTGCAGGGAGGCTTGCTGCTCGCGCAGACCATGCGTTCCACGCGCCCCCTGGAGCTCGCGCTCGACATGGCGATCGATCACGCGGCCAACAGCCTCAGACTTCAACCGCCGCGAGACTGAAGACTCGCAGATAACATGTTGCCTTCTCATTCCGGAGTTTCGGTCCTAACCCTTTTCAATTGGACCGGATTTTGTCGTGGCTCCGCAGCGGCAAATCTGGCGCTGCCCAGCTCATCGTTACGAGCAATTCGGGCCGGCACCGTCCACATGGGAGTGTACGCGGCACCAAGCTATTTTGGGCGAGAGAGGTACACCGGCAACGCCTTATGATCTCGTCAATCATTCCATCATTTCAGATCATGACTGTTCCCAAGCGATGGTCCTTCGAAGGTGCTGGAGGAGTGGGCGACACCGTCAAACCGCGTCTAGGCGCTAAAAGGACCTGCTCGCCTTCAGGATGTGGCCGGCCTCCGCGCATCCCTTGATTTTGCGCGATTGCCGTGCTATTGGGCCCTCATGATTAAATCGTCGCGCAAAGTGAACTTCAACCACATGACCCGCTTCGGCTGGGCCGTGGGAGGAGTCGTGCGCTAGCAATTCGACGACGACATCTTTTCCACCAGGCCCCGCCGGCATCGGACGGGGCCTTTTGTTTGGCCACGCTTCCCTGCCGGCGCAACAGCAGGAGCGTGCGATGCCACCTCAACAGTCGAATATCTCATCCGGGATCGAGCGCGATGCCGCGAGGCTACGCCTCGACCTGTCCGTCGTCTTGAGCCCGCTCAGGCGATATTGGCGTGCGTTTCAGGAGCGGCGGCAGCGCTCACGCGTCAACTTGCAGGACCTGAATGATAGGGAGTTGATGGATATTGGCCTGACGCGTGGCGAGATCGACTACATCACGCCTGAACGCGCGATCGACGCGCTGAGAGATCGCGCCACGGGTCTTTGGAGCCGTGGTGGGATGTAAGTGAGCTTGGCGGGGGGCTTCGCGGTCGATCCTTCGAGACGCCCGCCTTTGGCGGGCTCCTCGGGATGAGATCTTGTTTGCGGCGCGATTCTGTATCCACAAGGGAAGGGGCGCGGCGCGTTTCCCGGCCTGCGACCCATGTGCCCAGCTAAAGCCGTTTGCCTTGCCACTTTTTCCACGGCAATATGCCGGCAAAACAACCATAGGACGGGACAATAAAATGGCGGCTCCCATCAAGTTCGGCGTTGGCCAAAGCGTGCTGCGCAAGGAGGATGACGCGCTCATCCGCGGCAAGGGCCGTTATACCGACGATTATGCGCCGCAGGCCGCGCTCCGCTGCCTGATGCTGCGCTCGCCGCACGCGCATGCCAAATTTACGATCGATGCGAGCCGCGCCCGGACGCTACCCGGCGTCGCGCTGATCCTGACCGCCGATGACGTCAAGGATCTCGGCGATCTGCCCTGCCTGTTCAATCTCGAGACCGAGCCGTTCAAAGGCCCGCCTTACCCCATTCTCGCCAAGGACGAGGTGCGTCATGTCGGCGACTCCATCGCTTTCGTCGTCGCCGAGACCATCGACCAGGCCCGCGACGCGATCGAGGCGATCGAGGTCAAATGGAGCCCGCTGCCGGCGGTGACCGGCCTCGTCAACGCCGTGAAGAAAGGCGCGCCGCAGGTCTGGCCGGACAAGCCGGGCAATGTGCTGTTCGATGTTTCGATCGGCGACAAGAAGGCGACCGAAGCCGCCTTCGCCAAGGCGCATGCGGTGGCCGAAATCGCCATCGTCAATCCGCGCGTCGTCGCGAGCTTCATGGAAGCGCGCGCGGCCGTCGCCGAATATGACGCCAAGAATGATCACCTGACCCTGACGATCGGCAGCCAGGGCAGCCACCGGCTGCGCGATATCCTCTGCCAGAACGTGCTCAAGATCCCCACCGACAAGATGCGGGTGATCTGCCCCGACGTCGGCGGCGGTTTCGGCACGAAGCTGTTTCCCTATCGCGAATACGCTCTGCTCGCGGTCGCGGCAAAGCAACTGAAGAAAACGGTGAAATGGGCGGCGGACCGCACCGAGCATTTCATGGGCGACGCGCAGGGCCGCGACAACGTCACCACCGCCAAGATGGCGCTGGCGGAGGACGGCAAGTTCCTCGCGATGGATTGCGACCTGATGGGTGACATGGGCGCTTACCTCTCGACCTTCGGACCCTACATCCCGCATGGCGGCGCCGGCATGCTGCCGGGCCTGTACGACATCCAGGCCTTCCACTGCCGGGTGCGGACCGTCTTCACCAACAGTGTGCCGGTCGATGCCTATCGCGGTGCGGGCCGGCCCGAGGCCGCCTATGTGATCGAGCGGCTCGTGGACGCCTGCGCGCGAAAACTCGACATGACGCCGGACGCCATCCGCCGCAAGAACTTCATCCAGCCGAAGGCGCTGCCGTACAAGACCGCGACCGGCAAGGTCTACGATTCCGGCGACTTCGCCGCGCACCTCAAGCGCGCGATGGAGATCGCCGAGTGGAAGGAGTTTCCCAAGCGCGCCAAGGCGGCCAAGAAGCACGGCCTGATCCGCGGCATCGGTCTTGCGAGCTATGTCGAGGTCTGCGGCACCATGGGCGAGGAGACCGCCAATGTTCGGATGGATCCGAACGGCGATATCACCGTCCTGATCGGCACGCAGTCCAGCGGGCAGGGCCACCAGACCGCTTATGCGCAGATCGTCGCGGAGCAGTTCGGTGTTGCGCCCGAACGCGTGCACGTCCATCAGGGCGACACCGCCATGATCGCCACGGGCCTCGGCACCGGCGGCTCGGCCTCGATTCCCTCTGGCGGAGTCAGTGTCGAGCGCGCGACGCGCGAGCTCGGCCAGAAGCTGAAAGAGATCGCGGCGCAGGCGCTGGAAGCCAGCGCCGGCGACCTCGAGATCATCGATGGCGTGGTGCGCATCGCCGGCACCGACCGTTCGATTTCGTTCGCGGATCTTGCCAAGCGGCCGGGCGCCGATCCGTCGAAGCTGAACGCGAGCGCGACGTTCGCCAGCGCCGACGGCACCTATCCCAACGGCACGCATGTCGCGGAGGTCGAGATCGATCCGGCCACCGGCATCATCAAGATCGTCAACTACGTGATCGTCGACGATTTCGGCAAGACGCTCAATCCGCTGCTGCTGGCGGGGCAGGTGCATGGCGGCGCCATGCAGGGCATCGGCCAGGCCTTGATGGAGCAGGTGGTCTATGGCCCGGGCGACGGCCAGCTCGTCACCGCGACCTACATGGACTACGCGCTGCCGCGCGCGGCGGATGGTCCGGACTTCGTGTTCGAGACCAACAACATCCCCTGCACGACCAATCCGATGGGCGTGAAGGGGGCGGGCGAAGCCGGCGCGATCGGCTCCTGTCCGGCCATCGTCAATGCCATCGTCGACGGCCTCTGGCGCGAATACAAGATCGACCACATCGACATGCCGGCAACTCCGGAACGTGTCTGGATTGCGATCAACGAGCACCATCGCCGTCACAGCCTGTGAGCCCCGGTGTCGGCGGCGGGAATAATTGCCCGCCGCGGGGTTCTATCCATAGACGGCCTAATCCCTCGAAGCTCGGCGAGCCGGAGAAATAATCCAATGAAGCGGACGATGATTGTCGCGGGCACCCTGCTGCTGGGTGCGGGCGCCGTGATGGCGCAGCAGGAGATTGCCGTCCAGCAGGACAATCTGATGCGGTCGCAGGCCAAGAGCATGTACGGGGTCATCCTCAAGATGACGAAGGGCGACATTCCCTATGACCAGAAGGCCGTCGACGCGGCTCTGGCCAGTCTCGAGGCCGACGTCGGCAAGATCGCAAAGACGTTCGAGGTCAATCCCAAGCAGGACGTCGTGAACGCCACCTACGGCTCGTCGCCGAAGGTCTGGCAGAGCAAGGCCGATTTCGACTCCAAGATCCCGCCGGTGCAGAAGGCGATCGCGGAGGTCAAGGGCAAGATCACCGACGTGGCGAGCCTCAAGACCGCCTACACCGCGATCAACGACCGCTGCAACGACTGCCACGAGACGTACCGGGTGAAGCTGAAGTAGCGGGACGCTATTCGTAGCCCGGATGGGCTACGGGCTCCGGTGCTGCACTCTCATGTGAGGTCCGGGCTCTGATGACCGACTCATCCGCCCGACAGGCGCAACTTCGCGCGCGAGTCCTCGAACTGGCGCGGGCGAGCGACCCCTACGCCCACATCTATGCGGGCAAGGAGTTTCGGCGCGACTATGTCGCCGCGCGCACGCTCGCCTGGAGCATGCTGTTCAAGGAGCTGCGCGACACCACCGGCCGGGTGCTCGAGATCGGCTCCAAGGAGGGGCGATCCGCCATCTTCTGGCTGGAGTTCTTCGCCGGTGCCCACCTCACTTGCGTCGATCTCTTCCACGACGAGGATTCCGAGCGGTTTGACCGCAACCTTGCCGCCTATGGCACGCGCCTGCGCAAGATCACGGGCACCTCGATCAAGGCGCTCGGCATCCTGCGCGAAGAGAACGCGGTGTTCGATTTCATCTATGTCGACGGCAGCCATCAGCGCGACGACGTGATGATCGACTGCCTCGGCGCCTGGCGCCTGCTGCGCGAGGGCGGCGTGATGCTGATGGACGACTACACCTGGAAGCCAGACAATCCCGACGCAGAACGCGTCGCGCCCGCCGTCGACGTCTTCCTGGCCTGGCACGGCGATGCCGAAGTGATCCTCAGGAGCCATCAGGTCGCCGTGCGGAAGCGCCGCGCCTGAGATTTTCACCTCGCTTTGAATCGAAAAGGCCGGACGCCCCCTCCAGCGCCCGGCCTTCGTCGACGAAGTCGTTATAGGCTTACTTGGTCACCTGACCGCGGATCTCGCCGCCCGGGTTGGCTGCGGTGTGGATGTTGACGTAGAGCTTGCCGCCCAGCAGATCGGCGGCCTGCGCGTCGGTCAGCGTCGCCGAGCCCTCGACCGGGCTGGTGGCTGCGCCGGGGATCGGGATCGCGACGCCGGCGTTCTTGCCGGCTTCGGCGGGGCCGTGGAAATGCGCGGCGGTGGCGGGGCCGGAGAGGCCCGAATAGCTCAGCTTCCAGGAGAGTTTCTTGCTGGCGGCGTCATAGTCCAGATCGGCGGTTCCGGTGCCGCTGCTGGTGGTCGCGGGCACCTCGGACTTGCCGTCCAGCGCCGCCTTCAGCTTCTCCGCGCTGGCGGGGCTTGCGAATGCGACGGCGGCTCCGAGCGCCAGCGTGGCATAAATGGCTTTGTTCATCGATCTCTCCCTGTTGACATCTGATTGCGGTCAACCTGCAAACAGTGCGCTTGCGAGTTTATTCCCGCATTCCGGTCAAACCATCTAAATTATTCGTGGCTGGAGCGGGCGCGGGGTGATCCGTAACTTCGACCCGTCCTGATGGAACATTTCAATGCTGCGACGAACAATTCCTGCCTTGCTGATCGCCGCCGGCGCAGCCTTCGGCGTCTATTGGTGGCTGACGGCGCCGGCCGCGCTGGCGTTGCCTGTCGCAGCGCGCGCGCCAAATCTTGTCAACGGGCAGGAGCTGTTCAACGCCGGCGGCTGCGCATCCTGCCATGCGGTGCCCAACCAGCCGGATCGTCTGCGGCTCGGCGGCGGCCTGCCGCTCGGCTCGCCGTTCGGGACGTTCTACGCGCCGAATATCTCGCCCGATCCGACCGACGGCATCGGCCGCTGGAGCGAAGCCGATTTCATCAACGCCGCGATGCGGGGCGTCTCACCGGAGGGCACGCATTACTTCCCGGCATTCCCCTACACGTCCTATCATCTGGCTGATGTCGACGATTTTCGCGATCTGTTCGCCTATCTGAAGACGCTGCCGGCCGTGCAGGGCAAGGTGCGCGATCACGACGTGCCGTTTCCGTTCAACATCCGCCGCAATGTCGGCATCTGGAAATTGCTGTTCATGGACGGCAAACCGTTCGCGCCGGATGCATCGCGCTCGCCGCAATGGAATCGCGGCGCCTATCTCGTGAACGGTTTCGGCCATTGCGCCGAATGCCACAGCCCTCGCAATTTCCTCAGCGGCATCATCACCTCGCAGCGCTTCGCCGGCGGTCCCAATCCGGACGGCGAGGGCTGGGTGCCGAACATCACCCAGAAGGGCATCGGCGCGTGGAGCGAGAAAGATATTGCCGACTTCCTCGAGACCGGCGACATGCCCGAGGGTGACAGCGCATCAGGCGCGATGCGCCCGGTCATCAAGAACCTGGCGCAGCTCACGCGCGAGGACCGCGCCGCGATGGCCAGCTATCTCAAGTCGCTGCCGCCGGTCGACGGTCCGACGCCGCCCAAACGCAAAGCGGGTGGCGGCTGAGGCATGCCCTTTCCAATTGACACGCGGCGGGGGCGTCCTCATCGTCGGGCTTCCGGCTTGGGAATTGGAAGTACGTATGATGGGGCGTCGGGCTTTCGCGCGGTTGCGGCTGATCGTTTTGGCTCCTGATTTTACCGGGCCGGACGAAGCGAGCCCTGCCTCTCAACCGTTCGGTTGAGATGCCTTCGAAGCTGCCTCCTGCGCTGAGGCCGCGCTTTCTGATGCTGTTCCGGGCTTCGCTCGGACAGGGCCAGACCGCAATCGACGCCTATCAGGCCTGGCGCGCGTCAGAACCGCTCGATGCGGCCGACGAGCTCGTCTACCGGACCATGCCGCTGCTGGTTGCCACCGCCGACAAGGCCGGAATTACGGACGCCGACACCAGGCGGATGCGCGGCGTCGTCAAGCATGTCTGGCTGTCGAACGCGACGCGGGTCCGCGACGTCGTTGCGGCCGGCGCGGCGCTGAAGCAAGCCGGCATCGCCTCGTTGCTGATCAAGGGCGGCGCCTTGTTCGCGCGCGACGAGAGCTGCATGGCCAAGCGCATGACCGGAGATTACGATCTCCTGGTCCGGCGCACCCAGGCGAAACGTGCCATCGACGTGCTGCGGCAGGCCTCGTTCCGCAGCCACGGCATGAAGGTCGAGCTGTTCTCGGAGTCCGATTTCGACCGCGACATCCACGCGGTTGCGATGTCGCGGGCCGGTTTCAGCCGGTCCATCGACCTGCATTGGCGCGCGCTGTTCTGGCTCGAGGACGAGAGCCTGACCGAAGAGCTGTTCAGCACCGCCGAGACGGCGACGCTGCTGACGCACGAGGTGCTGATCCCCGGGCTCGCCGAGCATCTGGCGATCGCGGCGATGCGCCCGGAGCCGGCCGATCAGAGCGAGATGGTCTCCAGAGCGCTCGAGGTCGTGCATGTTCTGGAGAGCGCCGGAGGCAAGGTCGACTGGGATCGTTTCCGTTCGATCGTGACGCGCTACAATGGCAGCCTGTTCGCGGCGCAATTGCTCGACGTCGTCGCGCGCGAGATGCCGGAGCTCGTGCCGGATGGTCTGGTCGATGAGTTGTGGCGCTACAGCCCGCCCGGGAAGTCCGTCGAGATCGCCATTCGCGCGGTACCGTGGGCGCAGCGCTCGCAATGGCAGCACTTCTGGGTCGCCTTCCTTGCGGCCCTGCGCGCGCAGTTCAAGGGCCCATTTCAGGGCGGGGACTGGCTGAGGCTGCCGGGCGCTGCCGCCGCCGCGTTCGATGCCAGTGCCGTGCATTTTCCTCTGTTTCGGGACGCGATCCTGAAGCGGGTCTGGCAGCGGGCGGCGCGCGTGTCACATCCGCTGCAGGGCAAGGACGTCTGGTTCGGGCAGGGATTCTCGATTCCGGAGGACGAGGGACGCTGGACCGATCAGCAATTCGCGGTGATCGACGTGCCGGTCGACGGACAGTCGCAGGCGCTCGCCGACGTCGAGCTCGCGGTGATCCCGTTCCTGCCGCCGGGCACGGAGCGCTTTCGCTTCACCGCCTGTGCCGGCACCGGCGAGGTGCTGCAGATCACCGCCGGGCGCAAGGATCCCATGCCGTTCAGGGTCGCGCTGAAGGCAAGGATCATCGGCAAGGACAAACGGAAAATCATCGTCGCGCTGCGGATGCTGGACAGGCGTCGCCCGATGGACATCGGCCATTCGATCGACCACCGCCTGCTCGGATTGTTCGTGAAATCGGTGTCGGTCAACGGCGTGCCGGTGTTCACTCCGGCGGGCGCTGCGCCTTGATGGCCTTGCGCAGCGCCATCAGCGTCTGGAGATTTTGAGCGTCCGTATGGAGGCGGCCGCCATTGCCGGGATGTAGCCGGCGGCGGACGACGATGTCGTCGACATGCGCGGTCTTGAGTCCGCTCTGCTTGGCGCGGCCGAGCCAGGCGATGAAGAAGGTCGCGGGCAGCGTCTCGTCGAACGCGGCCATCCGCATCAAGGCGGCGCGCCGGATCAGCATGCATTGCTTCAACTCGCCCGGCATGATCTCGACGGCCGGTGTGAGACGCGCGCGCTGCTGCTCCGGCACGTCGGGGCTGACGAATTGCTGCACCTTGCCGAAGACGGCGTCGAGCTCGCCGTCGCGTTCGAGCCGTGCCAATTGGAGCTCCTGCTTGCGCGCCGTCCAGAGATCGTCCGCATCGCAGAAGCCGATCAGCTCGCCGCGCGTCAGCGCGAGTCCCTTGTTGACGGCGACGGCCTGGCCGCTGTTTCCTTGCGCGAGTGCGACGATGCGGCCGCCGAAGCGCTCGAGAACGCCGCGCGTGCCGTCGGTGGATCCATCGTCGATGACGATGACCTCGTCGGGCGGGACCGTCTGGCCGAGCACGCTCTCGATCGCCTCGGCGATGTAGCCTTGCGCGTTGTAGGCGGCGATGACGACGGAGACGCGCATGCGGCCTCAGAGCTGGTCGAGCTGGCGGGCGAACGCCGGGGGAATCTCCATCGGCGCGGTGCCGGTGTCGGCGAAGAACACCGGCGCAAGGCCAGCGATCTTCGCGACCTTGTCGGCGATCTCGTTCGGCCATCCCGGCAGTTCATAGGCCGTGGTCGGCAGCAGCGCACGAAACGCATCCGATGGCTTGGCCGGGGTGAATTCGGGCGTCGCTGCGCCGCGCCGGCGGGGGATGAAGGTCGCGCGCAATCTGCCGCCGCCGATGCGGTCGCCGAGATCGGCGAGGCTGAGCTCATGGCGCGGCTCGCCGTTGAAGTCGGAGACCGCCGTGGTCTTGCCGATGAAGTCTTGAAACGTATCGATCAGGGCAGGGCGCAGCCGCGCCGAGCAGAACAGCGGCTCGATCTCGCCGGTCGTGCTGTTGACCGCGACGAAGTCGTCGCCCGCGTAAAGCCAGCCGGCCTTGGCGCAGGCCAGCGCCGCGGTGGTCTTGCCGCTGTGGCCTTCGCCGGCGAGCAGCGTGAAGCCTGCGTCGCCGCCCACGGCCGCGGCATGGACCGCGCACCAGGGCGTCTCGTGCATCATGGCATGGATCAGCGAGATCGCGGGACGGCTGCGGATCCAGGGCGGCGCCTCGCCCTTCGGCAGCCAGGCGATGCCGCGCCTTGCTGCAAGGTCGACCGCGTACAGCACGGGAATGACGGCGGGCTGCCACACCGAATAGACGCCGTCCTCGATCAAGAGGCGCGGCTTCTCGGCCGCGTCTGGCACCAGCGCGGAGAGATCGTGATGATCAGCGGTGATGAAGCGCA
Source organism: Bradyrhizobium sp. A5 (assembly GCF_042076515.1). Lineage (NCBI taxonomy): Bacteria > Pseudomonadati > Pseudomonadota > Alphaproteobacteria > Hyphomicrobiales > Nitrobacteraceae > Bradyrhizobium > Bradyrhizobium sp. A5. The sequence goes on from NZ_CP148990.1 coordinate 2,322,215, forward strand.
GGTCGAGATCGCTACTGCCCGGCGTGCTCTGGATATAGGCCGGCAGGAACATGCCGGCCAATTCCTGTGATGCAAATCCGAGGCGCAAGCCGAACGGGCCGCAGCGCGCGTGCGCCTCGATCGGCTCCGATGTCCTGGCGAAGATCTTCGCGATCTCATGCCGGATGAAGCCGCTAGCTTTCATTGGTCTCGCGCAGCGGCCAGCCTTGCTCGCCGGCGTCGTGCACGGGATCCATCAGCAACAGCTCCCGCAGATTGTCGAATCGCTGGAATTCCGGGGCGACGAATGCGCCCGCCAGCACCGGCGACCAAGTCTCCATGGAGGTCTCGCTGCGCGCCTCGGAGGTGCCCTCGGCGATCAGGCCTTCCGCCAGCATGCTGTCGACGAAGGCCTGCACCTGTTGTGTGATGGAGGGCACATCGCCGCCGGTCGCGACGGCGAGGGCGCCGGCAATTTCCTCAACCGTTCGGTTGACCTTCAGGCCCAGCCAGATTTGCGCGGCGCTGCCGTCGAGGTTGTAGTAGACGCCATTCTGATAGTTGGCGAGCACCACTTCACCATCAAATTGCTGGCTGATCAGCAGCGGCACCGACGTGGTGAGAGCCATGACTTGCTCGGTACTCGGGTCATTTGCAACGGCTGGACGCTAGCACAGGCGAGCGGCGGCGCAACCGGCGGCTCGCGCCAATTCCGGGCCGTCAGCTGGCGCCAAAAGCCTTGAAGGTGATGATGGTGAGCGTGTCCTGGATGCCAGGCAGCACCTGCACCTTCTCGTTGATGAAGTGGCCGATGTCGGTGTCCTTGTCGACGTAGAACTTCACCAGCAGGTCGTAATGGCCGGCCGTGGAGTAGATTTCGGAGGCGATCTCGGCTTCGGCGAGCGCATTGGCCACCGTATAGGACTGGCCGAGCTTGCATTTGATCTGGACGAAGAAAGGAACCATTGCAGTCACTCCGAAGGCAAATCTGGCCGCTACTAGGCCAAAACCGGCCGGATTTAGCAAGCGAACTTGCTGCCCGCCTTGTCGCCCCCGGGTCTGCGCGCTAGGAGGAAGCATGGCCCGGAAACAGCGGAAAATCGCCTCATGACGACGCCTGTGGCGCTTACCATCGCCGGCTCCGATTCGAGTGGCGGCGCCGGCATCCAGGCCGACCTGAAGACCTTTGCCGCGCTCGGCGTCTATGGCGCCTCCGCCATCACGGCGCTGACGGCGCAGAATACGCGGGGCGTGACCGGCATTCACGCCGTGCCGGCGGAGTTCGTCACCGCGCAGATCGACGCGGTGTTCTCCGATCTCGAGGTCGGCGCGGTGAAGATCGGCATGGTGGCGCAGGCCGCCAGCATCGACGCGATCGCGGCCGCGCTGTCGCGCTGGACTCCCCGCCACATCGTGCTCGATCCCGTGATGGTCGCAACGTCCGGCGACCGCCTGCTGGCGTCGGAGGCCGTCGAGGCGCTGCGCAAGAAGCTGATGCCGCTGGCCTCGGTGATCACGCCCAACCTGCCGGAAGCCGCGGCTCTGCTCGACGAGCCGATTGCGACAAGCGAGGCCGGGATCGAGAGCCAGGGGCGCCGCCTGCTCGCGCTCGGCTGCCGTGCGGTGCTGATCAAGGGCGGGCACGGCGAGGGCGCCGAGAGCATCGACTATCTCGTCGATGCGGAGGCGACGATCGCGCTCGCCGCGCCGCGCGTCGCGACCCGAAACACCCATGGCACGGGATGCTCACTGTCCTCGGCCGTCGCGGCGGGGCTTGCCAGAGGCGAGGATCTCGAGCGCGCCGTGCGCAACGCCAAAGCCTGGATCAGCGCGGCGATTGCGGCCGCCGATCGCTTCAGCGTCGGTCACGGCCACGGGCCGATCCATCATTTCCACAAGTTTTACTGACCCCGGCTTCGCGCGGTGCGGCGGCTACTGCCGTTAACCAACAAGGCCGTGGCTCCCGAGCTCTTGCGGACAATCATTGCCGCTTCATGTCGCCTGATTGTCGCATGCGACTGATATTCGCAGGACGGGCGAGGCGAGGTTTGATTCGTATCTGAGGGTGCCTCAAAGGTTCAATGGTCATCCCCCTGTCACGGGATATTGTTACAGGCATGTCGCATGGGAAGTTACGATATGAGTGACGAGAGCCCTGAAAGGCGCTTTCGCACCTTGTTCATCTCCGATGTTCATCTCGGAGCCCGCGGTTCTCAGGCCGACCTTCTGCTGGACTTCCTGCGCTACCACGACGCCGATACGATCTATCTTGTCGGCGACATCGTCGATGGCTGGGCGCTGAAATCGAGCTGGCACTGGCCGCAATCGCATAACGACCTCGTCCAGAAGCTGCTGCGCAAGGCGCGCAAGGGCGCAAAGGTCATCTACATCCCCGGCAATCACGACGAATTCCTGCGCAATTATTACGGCACGCATTTCGGCGGCATCGACGTGGTCGAGAACACCGTCCACACCGGCCCGGACGGCAAGCGCTACCTCGTCATCCACGGCGACATCTTCGACCTCGTGGTGCAGAACGCGCGCTGGCTCGCCCATCTCGGCGACAAGGCCTACGATTTCGCGATCCAGATGAATCGCTTCGTCAATTTCTTCCGGCGCATGTTCAAGGTGCCCTATTGGTCGCTGTCGCAATGGGCCAAGCAGAAGGTCAAGAACGCCGTCAACTATATTGGCGCGTTCGAGCAGGCGCTCGCGGCCGAAGCGCGCCGGCACGACGCCGACGGGGTGATCTGCGGCCACATCCACTACGCCGTCATCCGCGACGAGGCCGGCATCCGCTACATGAATTGCGGCGACTGGGTCGAGAGCTGCACCGCGCTGGTCGAGCATGACGACGGCCATTTCGAGATCATCACCTGGGCGGATCACGCGCAAAAGCCTGCGGCCGTTCCGCAGGTGGCAGCCAGAGCTGCATGACAGAGGCCGCCTGATGCGCATCCTGGTCGCGACCGACGCCTGGCACCCGCAAGTCAACGGTGTGGTTCGGACGCTGACCAAGCTTGCTGATGCGTCCGAGGGGCTCGGCGTCGAATTCACTTTTCTGACGCCGCAATCGTTCCGCACCTTCGCGATGCCGAGCTATCGCGACGTGCGGCTCGCGATGCCGCGGCCGGCCAGGATCGTAGAGCTGATCGAGGAAGCGCGCCCCGACAGCATCCATATCGCGACCGAAGGGCCGATCGGCCTGATGGTCCGTCGCTATTGCCGCCAGCGCAAGCTGCCGTTCACGACCAGCTTCCATACGCGTTTCCCCGAATATATCCGCGCCCGGGTGCCGGTTCCGGAATCCCTGATCTGGCGCGCGCTGCGCCGATTCCATGCGCCCAGCCGCGCGGTGATGGCGGCAACGCCGGCGCTCGCCCGCGAGCTTGGCGAGCGCGGCTTTGCGAACGTCGTGCTGTGGCCGCGCGGCGTCGACACTCATTTGTTCCATCCTCGCGCCATCGATCTCTGCTTCCCGGCACCGGTGTTCCTCTCGGTCGGCCGCGTTGCGGTGGAGAAGAATCTCGAGGCGTTCCTCGATCTCGACCTGCCCGGCACCAAGGTGGTCGTCGGCGACGGCCCGGCGCGCGTCGCGCTGGAGGAAGCCTATCCGGATGCGATCTTCCTCGGGCAAAAGCACGGCGAGGAGCTGGCGGACATCTATGCCGCGGCCGACGTCTTCGTGTTCCCGAGCAAGACCGACACCTTCGGCCTGGTTCTGCTGGAAGCGCTCGCGAGTGGCCTGCCGGTGGCTGCCTTCCCGGTGAAGGGCCCCCGCGACGTGATCGGCGATGCGCCGGTCGGGGCGCTGGATCACGATCTGCGCAACGCCTGCTTCGCCGCGCTCGACATCTCCCGGCAGGACTGCGTGGAGTTCGCCGCCGACTACACCTGGGAGGCCTCGGCGAGGGCCTTTGTCGACAGCATCAAGGCGGTCGGCGCGGTGCTGCCCGGCCGAAACGGCGCGGAACAGCCACGCTTCGTCGCCTGAGGGGCAAATTCCTCTCGCGGAGGTGTCTTCCCAGCCGTCATTGGCCGAGATACAAATTGCTGATGACAGAACAGCCCCTTCCGGTCAGCTCTGCTGACATCGATGCCGCAGCGCGCGTGATTGCGCCTTTTGCCATCCGCACCCCGCTGCTGTCCTTTCCCGTGCTCAACGAGCGCGTCGGCGCCAAGGTCTTCCTGAAGCCGGAGATGCTCCAGCGCACCGGCTCCTTCAAGTTCCGCGGCGCCTTCAACAAGGTCGCCTCGATCCCGCAGGACAAGCGCGCCGGCGGTGTCGTCGCGTTCTCCTCCGGCAACCACGCCCAGGGCGTGGCGGCGGCGGCGAAGATCCTCGACATGCAGGCCACCATCGTGATGCCCGCGGACGCGCCGCTGTCCAAGCGGGAACGCACCAAGTCCTACGGCGCCGAGGTCGTGCTGTACGACCGCTACAACGATGACCGCGAGGCGATCTCGCGCGGCATCGCCGAGAAGCGCGGCGCGACGCTGGTCAGGCCCTATGACGATCCCTTCGTGATCGCGGGGCAGGGCACCGCCGGCCGCGAGATCGCGGAGGACATGGCGGCGCTCGGCCTCAGCCCCGACATCGTGGTGGCGCCGGCCTCCGGCGGCGGCCTGATCGCAGGCGTCGCAACCGCGGTGAAGGCGCGCTATCCGCTCGCCGAAATCGTGGTGGCCGAACCCGAGGCGTTCGACGATCACGGACTGTCGCTGACCGCAGGCCATCGCGAGCCGCATGCGCCCGCGGGCCGCACCATCTGCGATGCGCTGATGGCCCTGATCCCCGGCGAGATGACGTTTGCGATCAACAGCAAGCTGCTTGCGCGCGGTGTGACCGCCTCGGACAAGGAAGTCGGCGCGGCCGTTGCGTTCGCCTATCGCGAGCTGAAGCTCGTGGTCGAGCCCGGCGGCGCGGTGGGCCTTGCCGCGCTGCTTGCGGGACGTCTCGACGTCGCCGGCAAGAACGTCGTCATCGTGCTCTCCGGCGGCAATGTCGATGCGGATTTGTTTTCCGAGCTGGTGGCTTAGCTGTCATTCCGGGGCACGCGAAGCGTGAGCTATGATGCGCAATTGCGCATCTGAGAATCCATACGATCGGGAGTATGGATTCCGGGCCTGCGCCTTCGGCGCATCCCGGAATGACAACTTCTAAGAGCTGAAAATGGTAAAGGGGCAGAGCGTCTTCGCTCTGCCCCTTTGTCGTTTTTCGCCCATGACGATCAGCGCATGAAGCCGCCGCGGTGGTTGTTGCCGCCGCCATTGCCCTGCGACTGGTTCATCGACTGGCGGAAGTTGTTGCCGCCGTTGTTGACGATCCGATTGGTCGCGTTGAGCTGCGGGCGGGTGTTCTGCTGGTTGTTCTGAACCTGCACCTTGCTCACCGGGTTGTTGTTGATCCTCGCGCCGTTGTTGATGCGGATCGGGTTGTTCTGCGTCTGAACGACCGGCTTCGCGTCGCCGTTCTGGTTACCCTTGCCGACATTCACCGGCATGCTCACGATCTTGCCGGAATTGCCGTTGCTGGTGCCGGCATTGTTGCTGCCGCCATTCTGCGTGTTGTTGGTCGCAGGCAGCGTCACGATCTTGCCGATGCCGCCATTGGTGTTGGTCGTGTTGGTCGGCGCGGGCAGGGTGACGATCTTGCCCGGGGTCTGCGATGGCGTGCCGTTGTGCTGGTTGTTGCCGGAGGGCAGGTTGACGATCTGGCCGCCATTGCCGAGCTTGCCGATGCCGTTGTTGTCGCCGGGTTTCTGCACCACCGGCAGGTTGCCGTTGATCTGGCTGCCACCATTACCCTGCTGCGGCAGGTACTTCGGCTGGCCGAGATTGCCGAACTTGAAAGTTGGGTTGATGCTCTGCGGCGCCAGGAACCTGGTCGCCTGCATCAACGGGATCTGCTTCGGCTGGGCCTCGAGCTTCAACGCGACTTGCGCATAGGGTGTGTTGCCGTAGCTTTCGTAGAAGCTCTTGTAGCCGAGCGGCGAGTTCGCGAGCACCGCCTTGTGCCAGGCCTGCGTGAGCTGGAGGTTGTTGAGCAGCCAGCGGACGTGGTCGCACAGCGGGTCGTGCGGATACATCTGGATGAACTCCTGATAGTATTCGGGGCGACCCTCGGACACGACGTAGTCATAGGCCTGGCGCGTCGAGCGGCTCGGCAGGTTGGAGGCCATCTGCACCACCGGCGCATTCACCGGCGCGCGGGTGGCGGCAACCGCGGTGTCGCCGAAGAAAGTGAAGTCGGACGTCAGCGACGAGCTTTCCCACGGGATCTGCGCGCCGAGCGTGGTCTGGTTCACCTGAAGGCGCACGCGCTTGAACAGCTGCTCGATCGGCACGTTGGGCTCGCGCGCGACGTTCAGGAAGGCCTGCGTGTAGGGGCTGTGGCCGCCGGTGCCGTCCTGCGCCTCGGCGCCCGGCGCGGTCGAATAGCCGACGATGGAGCCGTTCGGCGCATCGACGATGGCCAGGCCGCGGCCGGCGTCGTTCACGTTCGGAAACGGATTGTTGCGGCAGGCATCGAGGATGACGATGCGCATCCGGCTCGGGATCGTCTCCAGCGTCGACATCACGTCGACCAGGCGCACCGAGTTGCTGACGAGCTCGGTCGGGTTCGAGACCTTGGCATCAACGGGAACCAGGTAATTCTCGCCGGCAAGCTGCACGCCGTGACCGGCGTAGTAGACCATCGCCACGGTGTTCGGACCGCGTGCGGACACCTTGGCCGAAAAATCCTGTACCACGCGAAGCATGTCGTTCTGGCCGAGATCGGTCGCGGCGACCACTTCGAAGCCGGCGGAGTTCAGGAACTGCGCCATCGACTGCGCGTCATTGTCGGGGTTGGCGAGCTGCGGCGCGTTCTGGTAGTTCGAATTGCCGATCACCAGCGCGACGCGCTGCTCCGGACCCTGCAGCGCGGTGGGGGCCGGCTCGACCGGGGCGACTTGCGCGGAAACCGGGCCGCAGGCGAAGCCGAACAGGCTTCCCAGCAGGCTAGCCGTCATCAGGAAAGGTTTTAGGCGGAACATGGCGTGCTCCTCTGGCACTGATCTCGATGCGAGATTGGTTGCGAGGAAGCTTGGCCGCGTTCGAGCCCGGGGTCCGTGATCGCCATCACCATGACTGACGGCGTGATCTGAATCACGTTTGGAACCTGCTATGGTGAATGGCCGGTGTCGCCGGCCAACGACACGCCCTCGAGGAAATGCCTGCTCATGCTGAAATCGATCGATCCGATCCTCACGCCCGACCTGCTCTGGCTGCTCGCCTCCATGGGCCACGGCGATGACCTTGTTTTCGCCGATGCCAATCACCCGGCTGCCCGCATCGCGCAGGGCACGACATCGCAGCGCCTGATCCAGCTGCCGGGCATCAGCATGGAGACCGCCATCCGCGCCATCATGTCGGTCTACCCGCTCGACGATTTCGATCCCGATCCGGTGCGGGTGATGATGCCGGTCGACGATCCCGACCGCGTGCCCGACGTGCAGCGCGCGGTGCTGGCGGAAATCGAACGCGCTGTTGGCCGCCCCGTCCCTCCAGGCAAGCTCTCGCGCTCGGATTTCTATCGCGCGGCGGCGGCGGGGTTTGGCGTGGTGCAAGTCGGGGACAGCAGGGGCTATGGCTGTTTCCTGATCCGCAAGGGCGTCATCAGCTGAAGGATGTCGTGGACGGTTCGGCGATGCGGGGCGATGTCAGTCGTGCTTGAAAGGCCCGACCTCACGGATGACCCTGCATATCTGCAAAAATCCGCTGGCGTAGAACTCGGCGTGCCCTCGCTTCATCGTCTCGACGTGTTCTGGGTGCGTGCGCCAGGCTTCGAGCGCTTGCTCAGAAGCAAACCGGAAGACCGTGACTTCCTCGCCGTCGTCGGCCTTGAACGATTTGATCGACAGGAAGCCCGGGAGGCGACTGACGATATTGTACATGCGCTCTCCCAATCGGTCGTGTTCTTCGAGGGAGGCGCCGTCCCGTAGTTGCAGATCGCCAATGACAATGACTTCGCCGATCATGTTTTCCTGCTTTCGATGATGGAATTTCCGCTCCCCGATCTCTTCGGTTTCGCGATGGGCTTTGTTACATCGCGCTATGGGAGATTGTTGTCGCGCAGGGGTTGTCTCGGCTAATGCCAATTCTTCGTCGTCGATGTCGCCCGAAATTCCCGGTGGCGATGAATTTTGCACCTGAATTTGAGTCGCCTGTCTGCATCTGACTGTTTATGGTCGATCCATGTCGCGCCTTATGTGTCTATTCGTTGCCATCGTCCTGTCGCTGCTGCCGGCCGTCGCGCCGGCTGCGTCAATCCAGAAACGCCCCAAGCAGGCCTGGCATGGCTACGGCTTCCTGCCGGGCTATCGCCAGCCGCTGAGCAACAGCATTCCGCTCTACAAGCAGAAGGAAGCCATGCGCCGCATGTCGCGCAGCGACCGGCGCCATTGGTACATCGATCCGGTTCCCCAATATTACGGCTGGGATGGTGAATGGCGCTATTTCGGCCGGCCCGGCTTCGGCGGCGGCCGCTACAATGGCGGCAGTTTTGGTCCGTGCTGGACGAGGACGCCGATCGGCGCGGTGTGGAACTGCGGGTGATCCGGCGCGGCTAAGGGAAACTGCGGACGACCTCAATCAAGCCGACGATCGCGGCGTTGAAGGCATCGAGGTCTTCCGCCGGAATCCAGTACTCCAGATGCGAGCGACCGCCGGCCTCCTGCACGTCGTACTTCGCGATGAAGTCTCGCTTGACCGCAAAGCGCGTCACGAAGCCAGATCCGCTTGCGGGGACATTCCAGTCGCGGGCGATCTTGATGGCGTAGTCTTCGGTCAGCACCGGATAGAAGATCGGCTGGTCCGGCAGGCGCGGCGGAAACGCGCGCATGCCCGTTTGCTGGATCAGCTCCAGCTCTTTCGGGCCGACGGGACGCCAGAGGGTGAGGGTTTCTTCGGGGAACATAGTTGCCCCTTACGAGAAGAACGCGATCTTCTCGGCTTGGGTCATGCGACGGATCGGGGCGAGCGGATCGTTGGCGGCGCGGGGCTTCTGCAACATGCCGCTGGCGAGGATGCTGGCGCCGAGCGAGGGCTCGGGCAAGGAAGCGGACAAGGGCGAGGGCATCGGCAGCGTCGCGCCAAGCGATGCTCCGAATGTTGCCGAGGCTGCCATCGGCATGGCCGGCTGCTCCATCACTTCGGCCGCGGCCTCCGCGATGGCGTTGGTGAGGCGCGCCAGCGATTCCATCGCGATCGGCGCTTCCTCTACGGGCTGCTCCACGATCGGTGCGGCGACGGGCTCCGGCGCGATCGGCGCAGCGACCTCCGCAACCATTGGCTCAGGAGCGGCCACCGCCATCTCGACTGGTTCGATGATCTCGATCTCGACTGGTTCGATGATCTCGTCGAACTCCGAATCGGGTGCGGCCATCTCCAGCGCGATGGCCTCGAGCACGGCCTCGTCCTCGGCCTCCGCAGCGGCATCGAGTGCGAACGCGTCGGTTGCTTGCGCGAAGGCGGCGGGCTCCTCGAGCGCGGCGTTGTCGAATGCAGGCTCGCTTTCGGCGACGATCGCCGGCGCCACGGCGGCGTCCAAGGGGGCGTCCTCCAAGGCCTGTTCGGCCATCGCGAACGATTGAGTGGCGCCCGCTGCTTCCGGCTCCGGAGCCTCGTCGATATGCTGGGGCGTCTCCGTAGAAACCATGGCCGCTTCGCTCGTCATCGGGGCAGGCGCAGCCTCGACAGGCGCAGCCGGAGTCATAGGCGCTTCTTGCACCGGGGCGGGACGTGCTGCGGCTGCTTGCGGCGCTGTGTCACCGTCCGCATCAAGCTGCCCGACCCGATCCCTGAGCAGATCGAATGCGGCCTTGAGCTCGACGCGGGGGTCGATCGTCGAAATCTGCGCGCAGGCGGCCTCGATCGAGGCGAGCTGCGAATCGATGAGATCGCAGATCCGCCCGTCAGCGCCGATCTCGCGCCAGCGCCAGGAGATCTCCTTGATGATGCGCACGCCGCGCGGGATCGCGGCGAGGCTGGCCTCGATCGCCGCGGGATCCAGCGCCGCGATCGCGCTCGTCTCGGCCTCGTGGACCGCGCGGCGGATCTCGACCAGTGCCTCAGGCAGGCGGTCCTCGACGACCGGTTGTCGCTGTGCCGCAAGGGTTTCTTCGATTTTCGCGACCGCATCGAGCACCATGCGGGTGTCCGCATTGCGGTTGCGCTTGGCGTATTCGCCGAGGAACCAGCGGCCCCGCGCCGTCTCCAGGAAGGCTTCGCGGATCGCGTCGTAATCCTGCTCGTTCGGCTCGGCCGCGCGGGCAGACATAGGCGAGAGGGCGAATGCTTCGTTGGCCATGTCAATCTCGTCGCGCAAATCACTGCGCGTTACTGTAACGATCACCACGATATCGACCGAATCGCAATTGGTTTGATGCCGCCCGAATCACAAATCCCCATCGCTGCTTCCGTGAAGCGGCGATTCGCCGTGAGCCTCGCCCTGTTCTACTCGGCTGTGTTCGCGGTGTCGGGCACGCATCTGCCGTTCTTCCCGGTCTGGCTGAAGGCGATCGGCATCGACGCCTCCTGGATCGGCCTCATCAACGCGCTGCCCGCGATCACGCGCTTCACCACGCTGCCGCAGGTCACCGCCTTTGCCGAGAAGCGACAAGCGATTCGCAGCGCCATGATGCTGTCGGTGCTGGCGACGGCGATCGGGTTTACGGCCGTCGGGTTGCAGCAGCAGCCATTGGCGCTGTTCCTGATCTATGCGCTGACCTGCATGATGTGGACGCCCGCGATGCCGCTGACCGATGCCTATGCGTTGCGCGGTGTCGCCCGCTACGGGCTCGACTACGGACCCTTGCGGCTGTGGGGCTCGGCGGCGTTCGCCGCCGGCTCGCTCGCCTGCGGCTATCTCGTCGACCACATCGCGGCGCGCGATCTGATCTGGGTCATCGTGGCATGGGCCGTCGTCGCGGTCGCGGCCAGCCTGCTGCTTCAGCCGCTCGACGATACCAGGCGCAGGACGACGGAGATGCCGGCCGGCAAGACGCTGCTGCGCGATGGCGGGTTCTGGGCGGTGATCGCCTCGGCCGCGCTGATCCAGGGCAGCCACGTCGCCTATTACACGTTCTCGGCCATCAACTGGCAGCTCCAGGGTCTCGGCGGGCTGACCATCGCGGGGCTGTGGACGCTGGGCGTGATCGCCGAGATCGTCGTGTTCGCACTGTCGCCGCGCTTTTCGCTGCATCCGTCCACGCTGATCGCGATCGGCGGGTCAAGCGCCGTGCTGCGCTGGATCGTCACCGCGAACGCGCCGCCGCTCGCGCTGCTCGCGGTCGTCCAGCTCGGCCATGGCCTCACCTTCGGCATGACCATTGTCGGCACCATGAGTCTGCTGGTACAGCGCGTGCCGTCGCATCAGATCGCGCGGGGGCAGGGCTATTACGCCGCGTGCAACGGGCTGCTGGGCGCAACGACGTCGATCGCGTCAGGTGCAATCTACGCCCGCATCGGCGATGGCCTCTATTACGTCATGGCTGCGATGGCCGCGGCCGGCGCGCTTGTGATCTGGTCGGCGCGGCACAGGCTGAACGCTCATCCCCACAGCGAAGCATCGGGCGGATAGACCAGGCTGTCGTCATAGCGCAGGGCGTGATCGCGGTCGCGCGCCAGCAGGAGCGGGCCGTCGAGATCGACGAAGCGCGCCTGCGGCGTCACCAGCATGGCGGGGGCCATCGACAACGATGTCGCGACCATGCAGCCGATCATGATCTCGAAACCGAGCGCCTGCGCCGCATCGGCCATCGCCAGCGCTTCGGTGAGGCCGCCGGTCTTGTCGAGCTTGATGTTCACGGCGTCGTAGCGTTCGCGCAAGGGTGCAAGCGAGTGGCGGTCGTGCACGCTCTCGTCGGCGCAGACCACCAGCGGCCGCCTGATCCGCGCCAGCGCGTCGTCCTTGCCAGCCGGCAGCGGCTGCTCCACCAGGGTGACGCCGACAGCGTCGCAGGCGGCGAGATTGTGCTCCAGATTGGCCTCGGTCCAGGCCTCGTTGGCATCCACGATCAGCTCGGATTCGGGGGCGGCCTTGCGGACCGCCGCGATCCGCTCCGGATCGCCTTCGCCGCCGAGCTTGATCTTGAGCAGCGGCCGGTGCGCCGCCCTGGCGGTCGCTGCCGCCATGGCCTCGGGCGTGCCCAGCGAGATCGTATAGGCGGTGGTGCGCTCGCCCGGGATCGGGCGGTCGAGCAGGTTCCAGGCCCGCAGGCCGGCCGCCTTGGCCTCGAGGTCGATCAGGGCGCAGTCCAGCGCGTTGCGGGCCGCGCCTGGCGGCATGGCGGCTTGCAGGGCCTGCCGGGTGATACCGCCGGCCACAGCCGCCTGCATGGCCTCGATGGCCGCGAGGGTGGCCTCCGGCGTCTCGCCATAGCGGGGATAGGGCACGCATTCGCCGCGGCCGACGAGGCCGTTCCGGCTGACTTCGGCCACGACCGTGACGGCTTCGGTCTTGGCGCCCCGGCTGATGGTGAAACTGCCGGCGATGGGAAAGCGCTCGATTCGCGCCCGAAGGGCCGGAACTTTGCTGGAAGTCATTTTGAACTCTGGCGAAATCTGAACCTGCTAGTTACCTGTAGCAACTAACATTAACCAGTTGGGGATAGCTTCTCTGGGTAAGGGCGTGTGTGCAACCATCTGATTTCCTCCGCGCCGGCACGGGAGCGGACATCTTGACTGGCGATCCGAAGCTGGAACGGATTGCGAAAGGCAATGCGCTGGCCCTCTGCGCCACCGGAACCTGGACCGCGAGTTTCGCGCCGGTCCTGGAGCGGATGGTGGCCGACGCGGAGAAGCTTGCCGGCGGTTCGCAGAATATCTTCATCGACGTCTCCGAGGTCGGCAAGCTCGACACGTTCGGCGCCTGGCTGATCGAGCGGCTGCGCCGCAGCCTGACCCAGGGCGCTGTCGAGGCGCAGATCGCGGGTCTCTCCGCCAATTATTCCAGCCTGGTCGACGAGGTGCGCCGGGTCCGGGCGACGCCCGTCATCGACCGCAGCAACATCACCATCACCGGCATGCTCGAGCAGATCGGCCGCGCCGTGGCCGGCGTCGGCGGGACCGTGGCGGGCCTGATCGACATGCTCGGCGCGGTGCTGGCCGCCGGCGCGCGCACCCTGATCCACCCTCGTTCGTTCCGCCTGACCTCGACGGTGCATCACCTCGAGCAGGTCTGCTGGCGGGCCGTGCCGATCGTGGTGCTGATCACTTTCCTGATCGGTTGCATCATCGCGCAACAAGGCATCTTCCATTTCCGCCGCTTCGGCGCCGATCTCTTCGTCGTCGACATGCTCGGCGTGCTGGTGCTGCGCGAGATTGGCGTGCTGCTGGTGGCCATCATGGTCGCGGGCCGCTCGGGCAGCGCCTACACGGCCGAGCTCGGCTCGATGAAGATGCGCGAGGAGATCGACGCGCTGCGCACCATGGGTTTCGACCCGATCGAGGTGCTGGTGCTGCCGCGCATGCTGGCCCTGGTGCTGGCGCTGCCGATCCTGGCATTCCTCGGCGCGATGGCCGCGCTCTATGGCGGCGGTCTCGTCGCCTGGCTCTACGGAGGCGTTCAGCCCGAGGCGTTCCTGCTGCGGCTCCGCGACGCCATCTCGATCGATCATTTCATCGTCGGCATCGTCAAGGCGCCGGTCATGGCCGCCGTGATCGGCATCGTTGCCTGCGTCGAGGGGCTGGCCGTGCAGGGCAGCGCGGAATCGCTCGGGCAGCACACGACGTCGTCCGTCGTGAAAGGCATCTTCTTCGTCATCGTCATGGACGGCGTGTTCGCCATCTTCTTCGCCGCGATCGGGATGTAGCGATGCCTCCCGAGAACCCCATCATCCGCGTCCGCGACATCACCGTGCAGTTCGGCGCGACGCGCGTGCTCGACGGCCTCAACCTCGACGTCAAGCGCGGCGAGATCCTCGGCTTCGTCGGCCCTTCCGGTGCGGGCAAGTCGGTGCTGACGCGCACCATCATCGGCCTCGTGCCGAAGATTGCCGGCAGCATCGAGGTGTTCGGCGTCGACCTCGATTCCTCCAATACGTCGCAGCGCCGCAACGTCGAGCGTCGCTGGGGCGTGCTGTTCCAGCAAGGCGCGCTGTTCTCTTCGCTGACCGTGCGGCAGAACATCCAGTTTCCGATGCGCGAATACTTACGCGTCTCGCAGCGGCTGATGGACGAGATCACCATGGCCAAGCTGACCATGGTCGGCCTCAAGCCCGAGGTCGCCGACCGTTTTCCGTCGGAACTGTCCGGCGGCATGATCAAGCGCGTCGCACTCGCTCGCGCGTTGTCGCTCGATCCGGACCTCGTGTTCCTCGACGAGCCGACCTCGGGGCTCGATCCGATCGGCGCCGGCGATTTCGACGAGCTGGTCCGAACGCTCCAGCGCACTTTGGGGCTGACGGTTTTCATGGTAACGCACGATCTCGACAGCCTTTACACAGCATGTGACCGCATCGCCGTTTTAGGGAACGGTAAGATCATTGCGGCAGGGTCGATGGCCGACATGCAGGCCTCGCAGCATCCCTGGCTGAGGCAATATTTCCATGGCAAGCGCGCTCGCGCGGTGATGGGCTGAGGGTGCCGGAGTAGCTGATGGAAACGCGGGCGAATTACGTACTGATTGGATCGTTCACGCTGGCGGTGATCGCCGCGGCGATCGGCTTCGTGCTGTGGTTCCAGTCGCTGCACACCACCAAGCAGCGCAGCCCCTTGCGGGTCGTGTTCGAAGGCCCGGCAGCGGGCCTGCGGAACGGCGGCAGCGTCAACTTCAACGGTATCCGGGTGGGTGAGGTGGTCTCGGTGAAGTTGGACAACCCGCGGCGGGTTGTCGCACTCGCCATGGTCGAGAACAACGCCCCGATCCGCAAGGACACCTTGGTCGGCCTCGAATTCCAGGGCCTCACGGGCGTCGCCGCAATCTCGCTCAAGGGCGGCGAGGAGGCGGCTCCCCCGCCGCCGCTCGACGAGGACGGCATCCCGACGCTGACGGCTGATCCCAACAAGCTCCAGGACGTCACCGAGGCGATCCGCGGCACGCTGCAGAACATCAACAAGATCGTCGCCGACAACCAGGAATCGGTGAAGAACTCGCTGAAGAACCTCGAGACCTTCACCAACTCTCTTGCCCGCAACTCCGAGAAGATCGACGGCGTGATGGCCAAGGTCGACGGCGTTGTGCTCAAGGCCGACAGCCTCATGCTCGGCCTGAACACGCTGGCCGGCGGCAAGGACGGCGGCGAGCTGTTCCAGGCGGTGAAGTCGATCCGCGAGCTCGCCGATGATTTCGACAAGCGCTCCGGTGCCTTGATGACCGACGGCCGCCGCACCCTCGGTGACATCAGCCGTGCCGTGAACAATTTCGACCGCAACCCGACCCGCGTCCTGTTCGGCGCCAGCAACAGCGCGCCAGCCGCCGCTCCGCCGCCACCGCCCGAGCCGCCGAGGCCGGCGGCGCCAGAGCGCAGGCGGCAGTAGGCGGGCGCTGATCGTCACGCCAGGTCTCGTGTCCCGGACGCGCTGCAGCGTGCAACGCTGCGCAGGGCACGAGCGTGGGGCGTCCACTTTCTCCACCCGTCATTGCGGTGTTTTGGAAAGGCGCCGCAATTCTCAGTGCGCAGCGAGCCGCCCGAGCGGCGACGCCCGAAAGCAAAACGGAGGCCGTGTGGCCTCCGTTTCCTTATTTGCTATCGCTATCCGCGCCTTACCCCAGCCGGCCCGCCGCATGCGCGAGCAGCGTGTAGACCAGACCCGTTTCCGAGGTCAGGTGGTTGCGCAGCTCCTGCGGGCCGCGGCCGTCGCGGGCGACTTCGTCGAGCAGGCGCTCGAACTCGGCGACGTAGCGGTCGACCGTGCCCTTGAAGTTGCGGTCGGCGCGGTACTTGCGGGCGACCTCGTCGAAGGCCTTCTGGCCGGCCGGCGTGTACAGGCGCTTGGTGAAGGCCTTGTTCTCGCCGCGCTGGTAGCGGTCCCACATCTCGGCCGCGAGGTTGCGGTCCATCAGCCGGCCGATGTCGAGCGACAGCGATTCCAGCGGATTGCCACCACCTTGCGGCGCCTGCGGTTGCGGCGCCGGTGCAGCCTGGCGGCCGCGCGGAGCTTCACGCCCCGTGGGCGCACCCTGGTTGGCGTCGGTGCGGTTCAACAGGTCCGACAGCCAGCCGTCGCGGCCCTGGTCGTTGCCGGCGGGCGCGACCGGCGGAGCTTCGGTGCGGCGCGATGAGGCCGGCATGCCGAGGTCCGGCGGCGGCAGCGTCGAGGCGCTGCCGGTGTCGCGCACGCGCGTCTCGGCACCACGACCGCCCGCAGTTGCCATCATCGGCTCTTCCTGGCGCTGGACGGCGACGGACGCACGGCCCGCCGTGGAGACGTCGAGGCCGCGGCCATGCTGGGCCACGATGCGGTTGAGCTCGGCGAGGGCCTCGATCTGGTCGACGATCACCTTGCGCATCTGCGCGGTGCTCTCGGCGGCCTCCTGCGGCATCTCGAGCACGCCGCGGCGCAGCTCGTTGCGGGTGGCTTCGAGCTCATTGTGCATCTCGTGCGCCATCAACTTCATGCTGGAGACGAGGTTGCCGAACTTCTCGGCCGACTGCTTGAACATCGCATCCGCCTCGTCGGTGGTCTGGCGGTAGATGTCGTGCATGGACTCGATGGTCTGGCGGTGCTCTTCCTCGGACGCCGCGCGCACCGCCTCGAACTGGCGGGTGATCGCGGCCGAACCTGCGCCGGCGGTCTCAGCGACGACGCGGGCGATGTCGCGAGCGCGCTCTTCGGCGGCCGCCAGCGATTCATCGAGCAGGCCGGTGAAGCGCGACAGCCGCTGGTCGAGGTCGGTCGTGCGCAGATCGATCGTGGTGACGAGCGATTCCAGCGCCGCCTTGCGTTCGGCGAGCGAGGCGGTGGTGTTCTTGTTGCTCTGCTCCACGACCTGGGCGGCTTCGACGAGCGCCTTGCCGTGCGCGTCGAACTGGGTCGAGAGCTCGCCGAGGTCCTGGAGCGCCCGCGTGGTCTTCGTGTTGAAGACGTTGAGCTGGTCTTCCAGGTTCTGCGTCGCGGCCCCGTTGCGGGAGGTGACGTCGTTCATCGCCGAGACGAAGTCGGCGACACGCGTCACCAGCGCCCGCTCGAGCGAGTTGAGGTTGTCATGCGCACCGGTCAGCACCTCCTGGAGGAGGATGTTGCCTTCGCGCAGACGCTCGAACAGGGCGACGGTGTCGGTGCGCAGGATCTTGCTGGTCTCCTGCATCTCGGTGACCGCCGCGATCGAGACCTGGCGCGACTGGTCGATCGCCGAGCGCGATGCCTGCTCGAGGTCCTTGAGCGACTTGCTGACCGCGCCGGTGGCCATCTCGCTCGCCGTGTTGATGGTGCGGGCGACTTCCGAGCCGTTGCCCATCATGGTCTGCGAGAACGCGTGGCCGCGGGTCTCGATCGACTTCAGCGCGTCGGAGGTGACGCGGTCGATGTCGAGCGTGAGCTGGCTGGTCTTCGAGCCGATCGCGTCCACGAGCGAGCCGCGCTTGGCGTCGATCATGTTCGACAGACGGTCGGCCTGCTGCTGCACATAGGTGACGATCTCGTCGGTCTTGCCGGTCATGGCCTGGCCGAAGCTGCTGCTGGCGGCGAGCACCGAGCGCTCGACGTCGGCCGAGCTCGACTTGACGCGCGAGCTCGCCTCGTTGGAGGCGTTGATCAGCGCATTCTGGGCGTTCAGCGCGCTGGTCTGGATGTCGTTGGTCGCATTCGTCGTCGCCGTGCTGAGCGCGCGCTCGATCTCGGTCGAGATCGTGCGGATCTGGCTCGCGGCATCCGCCGACGTCGAAGTCAGCGAGGTCTGCGCCTCACGCGCGCTGTTGAGGATCGTCGAAGCGGTGTCGGCGCCGACCGCGGTCAGCGTCCGCTCGATATCCGTCGTCAGCGACTTGATCTGGCTCGCAGCGTCCGTCGAGGCGGAGATCAGGGTGCCCTGGGCCTCGCGCACGCCGCTGGTGAGGGCCTCGATGGTGGCGCCGCCGGCCGTCGCCAGCGCGCGCTGCATCTCGGCCGCCAGCGAACGGACCTGGCCGGTCTGTTCGGCCGAGACGGCAAGAAGGGTGCTCTGCGCGTCGCGGGCGCTGGTGGTGATCGTCTCGGCGGTCGACTGGCCGACCTGCGAGAGCGAACGATGCACTTCGGCCGCGAGCGACTTGACCTGGCTCGCCGCATCCGAGGACGCCGTGACCAGCGTGTTCTGCGCTTCGCGGGCGCCGGTCGTGATGGTCTCGGCCGTCGCGGTGCCCGCCATCGAGAGCGAACGCTGCACGTCGGAGGACAGCGCCTTGATCTGGTTGGCGGTCTCGCTCGAGGCCGCGATCAGCGCGCTCTGCGCATCGCGGGCGCCGGCGGTGATCGATTCCGCCGTGGTGGTGCCGGCCAGCGACAGCGAGCGCTGCACGTCGGCGGTGAGTGTCTTGACGTGGTTGGCCGCGTCCGAGGAGGCGGTGATGAGCGTGGTCTGCACCTCGCGGGCGCCTGCCAGGATCGAGGCTGCGGTCGCAGAACCAGCCGCTGACAACGTGCGTTCGACGTCGGCCGACAAAGACTTGATCTGGTTCGAGGCATCGCCCGAGACTGCGACCAGCGTCGACTGCGCTTCGCGGGCGCTGGTCAGGATCGAGTTCGCGGCACCGGTGCCGACCGCGGTCAGCGCGCGCTCGACCTCGGAGGAGGTCATCTTGAGCTGGGCGTTGACGTCGGAGGAGACCGTCATCAGCGACTGCTGGGCCGTGCGCGCACCGGTCTGGATCGTCTCGCTGGTATTGACGACGAGGTTGGTGAGCGAGCGCTCGGCGTCCTCGACATGCGAGCGGATCGCGGTCGAGATCATCTCGGCGCGGGACATCATGTCCTCGCTGGCCTGGCGGCCGCTGCTTTCGATGCGGCCGGCGACGGCCTCGACGCGCGAGCCGAGCAGGTCCTCGAACTGCGCCACGCGCACGTCGATGTCGTTGGCGACCGAGCCGACCTTGGTCTCGATGGCCTGGTGGATGTCCTGGAAACGCGCCGTGACCGTGTCGGTCAGGTGCATGCTGCGGCCGTCGATGATCTCGGTGACGCCGGTGATGCGGCGATCGACCGCCTCGATCGCCTGCGCGGTGCCGTCCGTGAGCGTCGAGGTCAGCAGCGTGAGGCGCGTGTCGATCGACTGCACCGCCTGAGAGGCGCCATTCGTCACCGCGGTCGTCAGATAGGTCAGGCGAGAGTCGATGGACTCGAGCGCCTGTGACGCACTGCCGGTGAGCGTAGTCGTGAGATGGGTCAGCCGCGTATCGATCGTCTGGATCGTCTGCGAGGCGCCATCGGTCAATGTCGTCGTCAGGTTGGTGAGACGGGAGTCGATGGACTCAAGCGCCTGCGAAGCGCCACCCGTGAGCGTCGTCGTGAGGTGGGTGAGGCGCGAGTCGATCGACTGGATCGCCTGCGTGGCGCCGTCGGTCAGCGACGTCGCGAGCGTGTTGAGACGCCCGTCGATGGTCTCGGTGACGGACCGGGCGCGGGTGTCGAACGATTCCTCGAGCGCAGTGACGCGGCCGCCGAGCTGCTCGTCGAAGGTCTTGATGTGGCCTTCGATCGTACCGTCGAGGCTGGCGATCTTGCCGTTCAGCGAGGAGTCGAGGTTGGTGACGCGTTCGCCGATCGTGGTCTCGAACTGCACCAGGCGCTGGTCGAGCACGGCGGTGATCGCGCCGCCGTTCGCGGTGAAGCGGGTGTCGAAATTGTCGACATAGCTCTTCAGCGACTCATGGATGTCCTGCGTGCGCTGGCCCATCCGATCGACGATCTCGCCGCCGAACGTCTTCACGGTGCGGTCGAACTCGGAGATGTGGCGCGTGATCAGGGCGCCCAGGGTGCCGCTGTCGCGGGCGAACTTCTCGACCAGCTCGGTGCCCTGGTTCCTCACAAGCTCGTCGAACGCGCTCATCTGCAGCGACAGCGAGTCGTGCGCGGTCTCGGTCTGGCTGACGACCTTGGCGACGAGGGTGTTGACGGTGGCGTCGAGCGCCTCGCTCGCCTTGTCGCCGGAGGTCATGATGTGGCCGGCGAGGCGGTTGCCGGCGTCGTCGATCTTGGCGGAGAGGTCGTTGGAGCGCAGCTCGAGCTCGAGCAGCAGCGAGTCCGACGAGTTCTTCAGGCTGTCGTGCACCTGCTCGGTGCGCTCGGAGATGCCGTCGACGATTGCGGCGGAGCGCTGCTCGAACTCGCCGGTAATGCGGTCGATGCGCTCGTTCAGCATCTCGTGGACGCGGTCGGCGAGGTCGACGAACTCGTCGTGGACGTGGCCGGTCTTGAAGTTGAGGCTGGTGGTCAGCCGCTCGCTGGCGTCGAGCACGGCGCGCGTGGTCTCGTTGCTGGCTTCCTCGAGGCGGTCGAGCAGGTCGCCGCCGCGCTCGCCGAGCGCCAGGATCATGTTGTCGCCGGCGTTGCTCAAAGCGCCGGTGATGTGGGCGCCGCGCTCTTCCAGCGCGCCGGTGATGGACTTGGCGACCTCGTCGACGCGCGAGGCGATCGCATCCGAGATCAGCGCGATGTCGTGGCGCAGATCGATCTGCACGCCGGAGATGGCACTGCGGACCTGCTCGGCCTGGCCGACCAGGTTGTCGCGCTGGTGCGCGATGTCCTGGAGCAGGGCGCGGATGCGGACTTCGTTGTCGGAATAGGCGCGCTCCAGCGCCGCGACCTCGTTGGCGACCAGCGTCTCGAGCTCGCCGGCGCGCGCAATGGCGCGCTCGATGCCGTCACCCATCGCCGCGACCTCGCGGCGGATGGCCTGACCGACGGTGACCATGGAATCGGAGGCCGAGCCTTCCGGCTCGGAGAAGCGGATCGCGACCTGCGCCATCGCCTGCGCGACGGCACTCATTTGCTGGCCGCGCCAGACCAGGCTCGCCAGGAAGAAGAACAGCATGATCGGCGCGAAGAACATCGTGACGAGGCCGGCAATGGCCAGGACGCCACCGCTCTGGCCCATCGCAGCCTGGATCGAGGGCAGGAAGCCGACTGTCAGCGCGGCGCACGCCGCGAGCCAGATGACGGTGAAGATCGTCGCGCCCGTGTAAATGTTGCGGGACGGGCGTCCCGTCTGCAGCGTCTGCAGGAGCTGGCCGATGGTCGCGCGATCGTCGTTGGCGGCGCGGCGCGACGAACGCGGTTCTTCGATCGGATCGAACACGGCACGCTCGTTGGCGGCGGGGCGCGGTTCGAAGGTCGGCTCGTCGAACATCGGGGGAGACGGGGGCGCCATGGACGGCGCCGTTTCGTTGCGGATCGATGCGCTGCGGCTGGTATCGGCCGCCGTGTCGCTGATGTTCAGGGCTTCCTGGATCGCAGAAAGCGCAACTTCTGTGGGGTCCTTGGCCTTTTTCGGAGTGTTTGCCATGTTCAGTCCGAGCCCTCGTTACTTGTACGCGTCCCCCGCGAGCCCCGCGCTACGCAAGCCCACAGACCGGATCATGCCGCTTTTGCGGATTTCCGAGCCGTCCCCACCCGGACGGCTTGTCCGCCAATTTCCGCAACATCCTATTGGCAGAGCGTCGCGAATGAAATGCCCGCGATTAAGACAATCTTAATCATCGTTAACAGGATCGCGCGGTAACACCTTAGCAATAAATGAAATTCTCCACCGGACTCGTGGGATTGCGGCAACTTTTCGTCAATAAGCCGGCGGAATTAGGCAAAGCGGCCCAAACAGTTCGTTAACCATTTTCGTGCTTGGGTGGAGGGAACCTGACCGCCGGACCGGCGGATCATCGCGTGATGCCGGGGCCTGCGCCATGACGCCTGAACTGCAACGGATGGACTGGATGCCTTCGCCCCCGCTTGCACCCATCGACAGCCCGCTCGACCTCGACCACCTCTCCCGCATGACGCTCGGCGATGCCGAGCTGGAGCAGGAAGTGCTCGCGATGTTCGCCGAGCAGGCGGTCCGCCTGATCGCGGCCATGGCGGCATTGCCGGCCGAGGCCGGCGCACTCGCGCACAAGCTCAAGGGATCCGCGCGCGGAATCGGCGCCTTTACGGTGGCGGATGCCGCCGCGAGCCTGGAGACGGCGATCCGGACCGGCCACAACCGGCCCGATGCATTCGCCGCGCTGAAAGAGGCGGTGGCCGAGGTTCGCGCTGCCATCGAGGCGATCCTGAAGCACTAGGCGGGCAACCCCACACATGCGGGTGGCTTTAGTCTTTTGTTTTGACGCGTTTTCTTCACGCAAAACGGTATTCACTTCGCTCGAAAACGCTATGGCGCCGCCCTGATCGACCCGTTATAGGACAGCCCGGACCCTCCTTTTCTCCCAGATCGCGGCAGCACGAGCACACATGGCCAAAATTCACTTTGTCGACCACAAGGGCGAAACCCGTACGGTGGAAGTCGAGAACGGCGCAACCGTGATGGAAGCCGCCATCCGCAACAGCATCCCCGGCATCGAGGCCGAATGCGGCGGCGCCTGTGCCTGCGCCACCTGCCATGTCTATGTCGACGAAGCCTGGCGCGAGAAGGTCGGCAGCCCGACGCCGATGGAAGAGGACATGCTCGACTTCGGTTTCGACGTGCGTCCGAACTCGCGCCTGTCCTGCCAGATCAAGGTCTCCGACGAGCTCGACGGGCTCGTCGTCGCGACGCCGGAACGCCAGGCCTGAGCTTCTTGCTCGTTACGTGCCCGGCGGCGCGACCTCGATGCCGCGCTTGTGCCAGGGTCTGAGCTTCTCGAGCACTTCCGCAGTCAGCGCCGCGGGCCGGCGCGTGGCCTCGTCGAGCAGGACGCCGACCGACGTCGCTGACGCGATGCACTTCCCGTTCGAGAACACGACTTGTTCGAAGGTCACCGACGTCCGTCCCAGCTTCACCACACCGAGGCCAAGCTCGATCGTGTTGGGCCAATGCAGCTCGGCGCGGAAATGCATGTCGAGCCGCACCATGATCCAGGCAAGGCCAGGCGGGGTCAGCCCGTATTCGGGAAGCTTCATCAGCGTGACACGGCCGGTCTCGAAATAGGTGGCGTAGACCGCGTTGTTGACGTGCTGGTTCGGATCGAGGTCGCCGAAGCGGACATTGTCACCGAGGCGAAAAGGGAAGTCCTCGAGGCGCGGCGTCGTATCGAGGCGGCTTGGTGCGTTCACCGATTGATCTCCGTCATATCGCATCCCGTTACAGCCCAGTTATCCTGACCCGGCAAGTGGGTGCGGCTGCGGGGCGCTACCGCTTTTATGCCTTCCCTGATCCATCCCCGTTGGCTAGACAGGCAGGGTCACCTCTGCCCGCCGGGCGCCGTCCAACCGATAAAGAGACGACATGAGCGATGTGATCAAAACCGATGTGCTGATTATTGGCGCCGGCCCCTGCGGTCTGTTCGCCGCCTTCGAGCTTGGCCTTCTCGACATGAAGGCACATTTCGTCGACATCCTCGACAAGGTCGGCGGCCAGTGCGCCGAGCTGTATCCGGAAAAGCCGATCTACGACATTCCCGGCATTCCCCAGGTTTCGGGCCAGGGCCTCACCGATGCGCTGATGGAACAGATCAAGCCGTTCCATCCGACCTTCCACCTCGGCGAGATGATCGAGACGGTGGAGAAGATCGGCGATCCCGGATTCCGCTGCACCACCGACGCCGGCAAGGTGTTCGAATGCAAGGTGCTGGTGATCGCGGCTGGCGGCGGCTCGTTCCAGCCGAAGCGTCCGCCGGTGCCGGGGATCGAGGCCTATGAAGGCACCTCGGTGCACTACGCCGTTCGCAAGATGGAAAATTTCCGCGACAAGAACGTGCTGGTCGTCGGTGGCGGCGATTCCGCGCTCGACTGGACGCTCAATCTGCATCCGATCGCCAAGCGCATCACGCTGCTGCATCGTCGCGACGATTTTCGTGCCGCGCCCCACAGCGTCGAACAGATGCGCGCGCTGGTCGCGGGCGGCAAGATGGACCTGCGGCTCGGCCAGGTCACCGCGCTCTCAGGCGCCGAGGGCAAGCTGACCGGCGCCACCGTCAAGGGCAACGACAACAGCGTGACCGAGATTTCCTGCGATACCATGCTGCCGTTCTTCGGGCTGACCATGAAGCTTGGTCCGGTCGCGAACTGGGGCATTGCGCTGGAGAACAATCTCGTGCCGGTCGAGACGTCCGCGTTCGAGACCAACGTGCCGGGCATCTTCGCCATCGGCGACATCAACACCTATCCGGGCAAGATCAAGCTGATACTGTGCGGCTTCCACGAGGGCGCGCTGATGTCGCAAAAAGCCCATCGCTACGTCTATCCGGAGAAGCGGCTCGTGTTCCAATACACGACCTCGTCCTCCAGCTTGCAAAAAAAGCTCGGTGTCAACTGACGGCACCGGGAACGACATGCGATGCCCCATGTTTCTGGTGCTGGAACCGTTCGCGAAATCGCCGTAGTCTGCGGCCATTGCAGTGGCGGCTCAGCAAGGTGATCATAATGCGGAATCTCTTTTTCAGCTTTCGGCTGCTCTCGCTCCTCGCGCTCGCGCCGTCGCTCGGTGCGGTGTGGCCTGCTGCCGCGCAGGCACAGCAGCCGACGGCTGCGGGGCTGTGGCAGAAGGTCGAAGACGGCAAGACGGTGGGCTGGTTTCTCTTCATCGACCACAACGGCATCTTCGAAGGCGTGATCGCAAAGACCTTCCCGCGCCCGGGCGATGATCCGAACGAGATCTGCGCCAAATGCACCGACGATCGCA
Organism: Bradyrhizobium sp. A5; assembly: GCF_042076515.1. Taxonomy (NCBI): domain Bacteria; kingdom Pseudomonadati; phylum Pseudomonadota; class Alphaproteobacteria; order Hyphomicrobiales; family Nitrobacteraceae; genus Bradyrhizobium; species Bradyrhizobium sp. A5. Next base: position 2,346,963 of record NZ_CP148990.1, read on the forward strand.
AGAACGCGCCGGTGCTCGGCCTCTCCTTCATCCGCGACATGAAGCGTGACGGCTTGAAGTATGACGGCGGCAACGTGGTCAATCCGCGCGACGGCAACATCTGGAAGGCCAAGATGACGGTGAGCCCCGATGGCCAGACGCTGACCATGCGCGGCTTCCTCGGCATTTCCCTGTTCGGCAAGGACGAGACCTGGACGCGCCTGCCTGACGCCAACATCGCCCAGGTCGATCCCGCCATCGTCGCGAAATATCTTCCCGCGCAGGCGACCGCCGCGACGACGAAGCCTGCGACCGCGCCCGCACCCGCGACCAAGAAGGGCGGCGCGATGATGGCGCCGGCGCCGAAGCAGTAGGCTGCTTCCGTTTTGGGAAAGTCAGTAAGTCCGCGCCTTCTTGCAAGGCACATAGAACGTGCCGTTGCCGGCGACGACCTTCTCCAGGCACTGTCGGGGATCGGTGATTTCGCCGTCGACCTGGAAATAATAGGCCTGCGATCCCAGGCTCAGGACATAATGTCCCGGTGCAAGCTCGAGCCCTGAATCGCCAGTGTGAAGCTCGTACATTTCGGGTTTCCCCGGAATCGGCGATACCCGGAACGGATAGGCGAAGTTGCGGATGACCCCGATGTCGTCTCCGCCGCCCAGCGCCTTGCCCGCGGCATCGGTCGAAAACTCCCGCGCGATCCTGGCGACGACCCGAACCTCGACGCGCTCGGGAATCACGCTTGCAGCGTCCCGGCGAAACACGATGAATTTGACGCGGCCGTTCGGCAGATGCGGCCGGTCGGGCTTCTTGAACTCCGGTGAAATCGCGATCCGCATGTCGGGCGCCATCACGCCGGTCGCATTCAACTCCGCCAGCGACTTGTCGTCGATCAGGGCGTAGATGCCGTAGTCGGTTGGCAGCACGCGCGCTGGAGGCGGCGGGACGGCGGGCATCATTTCCGGCTTGGCGACCGTGACCGTCGTCTCCGGTTTGGGTGCGACCAGTGCGATCTCCGGGGGCTGGGACGAGATCAGCCGGCGCAGCGCGGCGATATTGTCTCGCTGCGAGACGATCAGGATGACTGCGCCAACCGCAAGCAGGATAGCCGCTGTTCGCTTGATCACCGGCAGAAGCGGGCCCGCATTCGCGGGCAGCTTGCTGCCGGACATCCCGATCCCGGACCGCAAAACGGTCGCCTCGCCGGATACCAGAAGACCGCCTGTCTCCTTTGACGATGTGAGTTGCTGCGACGGCAGGCGCTCCAGCGGCGCCTCGTCACGCGAGAACTTCTCGACCTCCTCGATCGCGACCTCGAGGGCCCGCTTCATCTGGTCGATGTTCTTTGCGTCGGCGTAGGTGAACTGCTCCTGGAGCTTGTAGCGGGCAAGATCGTAGACCATCTGCCGCCTGGCTTCCGCGTCGTCTTTCACCGTCTCGAGCATGCGCGAGATCACCAGCGCAAACTGCACCTGGTTTGCGGGCAAATCGGTCGGGTCCTGCTGGCTGGGAAGCAGGTCTTTCGAACCACTCATAGTGCCGACGGTCCGATGCCAGTCACGCCAACACCCAATTCCTTTATTCGAAACAGTCGGTTAAACGATGCGATCCGCGCCCGCGGCAGCTTCGTACACGTCCTGACGCAACAAGGAAAGCCTCCGAAACATCCCGGCAAATCGCCGGCCCGTCACACATGCGGCCTGCGTGCCCCGGCGAGGGAGAGGCTTGGCGCCAGTAGTTCCCCGGAATGCGCGTTGGCGCCCGATTTGCATAGCTGTCGCAAAGCAGCTGGGGGAACGAGTCGCCGGCGCCGCGCATGTCCGACCGCGCGGAGCGCGAGCGGCTATGTGCGCCCCCGCGATGACAATCTCGATCCGCGGAAAGACGACATGAGACCTGGAAGAGTGTGTGCGGCGACGCTGCTGGGGCTGATGACGCTGCTGGCGACATCGGCACTTGCGCGCGACGACGGACGTTATGCCAACTCGCCCTTGAAGCCCTGGTTCGAGAGCCTGCACAGCGAATTCGGGCAATGTTGCTCGGATGCCGACGGCTACGTGGTCGCCGATGTCGACTGGGAGTCCGACAAGGGCCGCTACCGCGTGCATCTCGACGACGAATGGGTCGTCGTGCCCGACGGAGCCGTGATCACCGAGCCGAACAAGATCGGCCGCACCATGGTGTGGAAGCACTATATCGACGGGCATCCGCGCGTCCGCTGCTTCATGCCGGGCAGCATGACGTGAGCGTCACGTCACCGGCGCCGGATTGAACAACGTCAGATCGTTGTGGATGCCCCAGCGGTCCGACCACGGCTTGGTCCGACCGCTGGCGACGTCGAGGATCAGGCGGAACAGGTCCCAGCCGGTTTCCTCGATGGTCTTCTCGCCGGTGGCGATGCCGCCCGCGTCGAAGTCGATCAGGTCCTTCCAGCGGCGGGCAAGCTCGGTGCGGGTCGCCACCTTGATGACAGGCGCGGCCGCAAGGCCGTAGGGCGTGCCGCGGCCGGTGGTGAACACCTGCAGCGTCATGCCGGAGGCGAGCTGGAGCGTGCCGCAGATGAAGTCTGACGCGGGCGTCGCCGCGAACAGCATGCCCTTTTGCGTCGCCTTCTCGCCGGGCGAGAGCACGCCGGTGATGGCGCTCGAGCCGGACTTGACGATCGAGCCCAACGATTTCTCGACGATGTTGGCGAGGCCGCCCTTCTTGTTGCCGGGCGTGGTGTTGGCGCTGCGATCGGCGCCGCCGCGGGCCAGATAAGAATCGTACCAGGCCATCTCGCGGACCAGCGCGCGGCCGACGTCCTCGTTGATGGCTCGGCGGGTGAGCAATTGAATGGCGTCGCGCACTTCGGTGACTTCGGAGAACATCACGGTGGCGCCGGCGCGCACCAGCAGGTCGGCGGCAAAGCCGACGGCGGGGTTGGCGGTGACCCCGGAGAACGCGTCGCTGCCGCCGCATTGCAGGCCGATGACGAGATCGGCGGCCGGACAGGTCTCGCGGGTGCGCTTGTCGAGGATTTTCAGGCGAGCTTCCGCCTGTGTCATGATCGCGTCGACGATGGCGCCGAAGCCGTCAAAAGCCTCGTCCTGCATGCGCACGATGGCGTCACTGACGCCTTCCGGCACCAGCCGCTCCGGCGCGAGCTTTTCGCATCCCAGGCTGATGACCAGAATCTCGCCGCCGAAATTCGGGTTGAGCGCGATGTTCTGCAGCGTGCGGATCGGCACCACTGCATCGGGAGCATTGATGGCGACGCCGCAGCCATAGGCGTGCGTCAGCGGCACGACGTCGTCGACGTTCGGGTACTTCGGCAGCAGCTCGGCGCGGATGCGCTTGACCGCATATTCCATCGTGCCCTTGACGCATTGCACGGAGGAGGAGATGCCGAGGATGTTCTTGGTGCCGACCGAACCGTCGGTGTTGCGAAAGCCCTCGAAGGTGAAACCTTCGAGCGGCGGCAGCGGCGCGGGGACGGCCGTGGAGATTTCGAGCTTGTCGAGGGCAGGGGCCTCCGGCATGCGGATGCGCGCCTCATCCACCCATTCGCCGGCCAGGATCGGCGACAGCGCGTGGCCGATGACCTCGCCATAGCGGACGATCGGCGCGCCTTCCGCGATGTCGACCAGCGCAGTCTTGTGACCTTGCGGCACGAAGGCGCGCAGTGTCAGGCCGCTGGCGAAGCGCGAGCCGACGGGAAGCCCGAAATCATTGACCACGATCGCGACATTGTCGCGCTCGTTGAGCTTGATGTAGCGGGGCTGCTCTTTCGCGGCGACGTCCTGGTCCATTTGCTTTGCCTCAGAAGATCGTAGGGTGGGCAAAGGCGCAACGCGCCGTGCCCACCATGCTTCACACCGAACGTAAGCGGTGGGCACGCTTCGCTTTGCCCACCCTACGATATCCACCCTGTGGTTAGCCCGGATAGGTATAGGCGGTCTTCACCGTGGTGTAGAATTCGCGCGCATAGGAGCCCTGCTCGCGGGCGCCGTAGCTCGAGCCCTTCCGGCCGCCGAACGGGACGTGATAGTCGACGCCGGCGGTCGGCACATTGACCATCACCATGCCGGACTCGCTGTTGCGCTTGTAGTGCGAGGCATATTTCAGGCTAGACGTGCAGATGCCGGAAGCGAGGCCGAACTCGGTGTCGTTGGAGATCGCCAGCGCCTCGTCGTAATTCCTGGCGCGGATGACCGCGGCGACGGGGCCGAAGATTTCCTCGCGCGCGATGCGCATGTTGTTGTTGGCTTCTGTGAACAGCGCCGGCTGCAGGTAGTGGCCGGGCGTCTCGCGCTTGAGCAACTCGCCGCCGAAGGTGAGCTTGGCGCCCTCGTCCTGGCCGATCTTGATGTAGCGCAGGTCCTGGTCGAGCTGGCTCTGGTCGACGACGGGGCCGATATGCACGCCGGCCTTGAGCGCATCGTCGACCGAGAGGCCCTTCAACCGTTCGGCCATCGCCGCGACGAAGCGGTCGTGGATGCCTTCGGTCACGATCAGGCGCGAGGAGGCGGTGCAGCGCTGTCCCGTGGAGAAATAGGAACCGTTGACGGCGACCTCGACGGCGGTCTTCAGGTCGGCGTCGTCGAGCACGACCAGCGGATTCTTGCCGCCCATTTCGAGCTGGAACTTCTTCATCGGGTTCGACAGCACGCAAGCCTGCGCGATCTTGCGTCCGGTCTGCACCGAGCCGGTGAAGGAGATCGCGGCGACGTCCGGATGTTCGAGCAGGGTCTGGCCGACGACGGAGCCGGAGCCGATCACGAGATTGAACACACCGGCGGGAATGCCGGAGCGGGTGATGATCTCGGACAGCGCATGCGCGGAGCCTGGCACCAGCTCAGCCGGCTTGAAAACCACCGTATTGCCGTAGCAGAGCGCCGGCGCGATCTTCCAGGCCGGGATCGCGATCGGGAAATTCCAGGGCGTGATCATGCCGATGACGCCGACCGGCTCGCGCGTGAGCTCGACGTCGAGACCGGGACGCACGGAGGCGCCCTTTTCGCCGATCAGCCGCAGGGCCTCGCCGGCAAAGAACGCGAAGATCTGGCCGGCACGCGCGACCTCGCCGACGCCTTCCGGCAGCGTCTTGCCTTCCTCGCGCGCCAGCAGGCGGCCGAGTTCGTCCTTGCGGGCGAGAATTTCGAGAGAGATCTTGTTCAGCGCGTCATAGCGCTGCTGGGGCGTCGATTGCGCCCAGGCAGGAAAGGCGGCCTTGGCGGCCGCGATCGCTTTCTCGGTCTGCGCCTTGTCGGCCTTGGCGTATTCGCCGACCAGATCGTTGGTGTTGGAGGGGTTGATGTTCCTGGTGACGCCGGAGCCGTCGACCCATTCGCCGCCGATGAAGTTTTTCAGGATCGCAGTCATAGCTTCCTCCAGAGTTTCTTAGCGCACGAGGCAGGGACGTTTGTCGTCAAACGTCCAGCCGGGGATCAAGTCCTGCATGGCAATAGCGTCATCACGGGCGCCAAGTCCATGCTGTTTGTAGAGCTCATGGGCGGCCTCGACGGCCGCGCGGTCGATCTCGATGCCGAGGCCCGGACGTTCCGGCACCGCGATCTTGCCGCCCCTGATCCGAAGCGGCTCTTTCGTCAGCGCCTGGCCGTCCTGCCAGATCCAGTGGGTGTCGATCGCCGTGACCTTGCCGGGGGCGGCGGCACCGACATGGGTGAACATCGCGAGTGAAATGTCAAAATGGTTGTTGGAGTGCGAGCCCCAGGTCAGGCCGTTGTCACGGCAGGTCTGGGCGACGCGCACCGAGCCCTGCATGGTCCAGAAGTGGGGATCGGCGAGCGGAATGTCTACCGCACCCAAGCGCAGCGCATGGGAGAGCTGGCGCCAGTCGGTCGCGATCATGTTGGTGGCGGTCGGCAGGCTAGTTGCGCGGCGAAACTCGGCCATGATCTCGCGGCCGGAGAAGCCGGCCTCGGCGCCGCAGGGGTCCTCGGCATAGGCGAGGATGCCGTGCATGTCCTTGCAGAGCCGGATCGCCTCATCCAGCGACCAGGCACCGTTCGGGTCCAGCGTGACGCGCGCGTTCGGAAAGCGCTTGGCGATCGCGGTGACGGCCTCGATCTCCTGCTCGCCGCGCAAGACGCCGCCCTTGAGCTTGAAATCGGCGAAGCCGTAGTGGTCATGGGTGGCTTCCGCGAGCCGCACCACGGTCTCCGGCGTCATCGCCTCCTGATGGCGGAGGTTGAACCATTCCGCCTTGCCGGTCTCGCCCTTGACGTAGTCGAGCTTGCTCTTCCGGCGGTCGCCGACGAAGAAGAGATAGCCGAGCGTCTCGACGCTGTTGCGCTGCTGGCCTTCGCCGAGCAGGGCGGCAACGGGCAGATTGAGATGCTGGCCGAGCAGGTCGAGCAGCGCGGATTCGATCGCCGTGACCGCGTGGATCGTCACGCGCAGGTCGAACGTCTGCTTGCCGCGGCCGCCGGCATCACGGTCGGCGAAGGCGGTGCGTACGTCGGCGAGGATGTTGTTCATCGCGCCGACGGTCTTGCCGATCACGAGATCTCGGGCGTCCTGGAGCGTCTGCCGGATCTTCTCGCCCCCCGGCACCTCGCCGACGCCGGTGTGGCCGGCATTGTCGGTGAGGATGACGATGTTGCGGGTGAAGAACGGCGCATGCGCGCCGCTGAGGTTGAGGAGCATGCTGTCACGGCCGGCGACCGGGATCACCTGCATCGACGTAACGACCGGTGCACCAGAAATGTCGGTTTCGGCCATCGCACGCTCCTCGCTGTTGTCGTCTGTTATTCTGCAGCTTGTTGTGACGATCGAATGGCGGGCAGATTCTTCACCAGCGCGGCCAGCTCGGCGATCTCCTGCTCGGTGAGATCGGTCAGCGGCGGGCGGACCGGGCCGGAATCGCGGCCGATCACCTTCATACCGGCCTTGATGATCGAAACCGCATAACCCTTCTTGCGGTTGCGGATCGCGATCAGCGGCAGGATGAAGTCCTTCAGCCCGGCGTGGATGGTCGTATGGTCGCGCCTGCGCACCGCGGCGTAGAAGTTGGTGGCGAATTCCGGAACGAAGTTGAACACGGCCGAGGAGTAGGTCGTCACGCCCATGTCGAGATATGGTAGCGCGAAGGTCTCCGCGGTCGGCAGGCCGCCGATATAGGTCAGGCGGTCGCCGAGCTTGGTGTAGACGCGGGTCATCAGCTCGATGTCGCCGATGCCGTCCTTGTAGCCGACGAGGTTCGGGCAGCGCTCGGCGAGGCGAGCGAGCGTGTCGGGCTGGAGGATGGCGTTGTCGCGGTTGTAGACGATGACGCCGATCTTCACGGAGGCGCAGACAGCCTCGACATGGGCGGCAAGGCCGTCCTGCTCCGAATGGGTGAGATAGGGCGGCAGCAGCAGCAGGCCGTCGGCGCCGGCCTTCTCTGCGCCAACAGCGATCTCGCTGGCGGTTGCGGTGCCGTAGCCGGTGCCGGCGAGCACGGGCACGCGGCCTTTGGTCTCGTCCACGGCGATCTTGACGATCTCCGGCACTTCGGTCGCCGTCAGCGAGAAGAACTCACCGGTGCCGCCGGCGGCGAACAGACCTGCAACATCATAGCCGCACAGCCAGTCCATGTTGGCGCGGTAGGTCGCCTCGTCGAAGGAATAGTCCGCTTTGAATGGTGTGACGGGGAAGGACAGGAGGCCCGATCCGATCTTCTGGGCCATTTCCTGCGGGGTCATCTTGCTCATGGGCGCGGCTCCCTTGTCCGGTGTTGTGGAGGACGCAAGCCTGCGCGTCCATGCGCCGTGGTTTAGGAGACCGTTCGATGCGCGTCCAAGCCAAAGCCTATATCGACCAATGCGAAATCAGCATCAATCTTCCATCGGGTCCGCGGAGGACAATTCACCGGCGATTTTGACCAGTGCCGACAGCAGCGGATTCTCGTCGTCGCGGCGCCAGACCATGAACAGCTCCACCGGAAGGCGCGTGCGCAGCTTCAGGGGACGCAGGCGGACGTCGGAGATCTTCAGCCCGGCAGCCGCGGCCGGCACGATGGCAAGGCCGAGGCCGGCGCGGACCATGGCGAGGATCGAGTGGATCTGGCTGAGATGCTGAACGTAGCGCGGCAACACGTCGGCGCGGGTGAACAGCGCCACCAGCAGATCGTGGAAGTAGCGGCTCTCGTAAGGCGAATACATCACGAAGGGCTGGTCGTCGAAATCCTTCATGGTGATGCTTTCGGCGGTCGCAAGGGGATGCTTCTTCGGGATCGCGGCGAGCAGGGGTTCGGCGACGACGCGGCGGCTGGCCACTTCGGGGCGCGCGATCGGCGGGCGGAGCAGGCCCGCGTCGATTTGACCGGAACTGAGCGCCTCGAACTGGTCGCCCGAGACCATCTCCTTCAGCGAAAAATCCACCTCCGGCAGCTTGGCGCGGCAAGCCGCGACCAACTCCGGGAGGAAGCCGTAGGCGGCGGCCGCCGTAAAGCCGATCTTCAACGAGCCGGTCTTGCCGAGCGCGATGCGGCGGGCGACCTGCGAAGCGCTCTCCGCAAGCTTCAGGATCCGGCGTGCTTCCGGCAGGAAGCTGCGCCCGGCCGGCGTCAGCCGCACCGAGCGGCTGGTCCGCTCCAGCAGCGGCGCATCGATGATGTGCTCGAGCACCTGGATCTGCCGCGACAGCGGCGGCTGCGTCATGTTCAGCCGCGCGGCGGCGCGGCCGAAATGCAGTTCTTCGGCCACAGTGACGAAACAGCGAAGCTGGTTGAGGTCGAACATCGATACATGCCTTAAATGGATAAGGCGTTTCCTCGGCGCTTCTAGCATCAATCATCCCCAAAACAAAGACGGCGGCTTTTTCGGCCGCCGTTGAGTTGCCTGTCCTGCTCCGATCGCTCGGAACGCTCAGGAGGAACGTTTGAGCACCACCCGCTCGATCTTGCCGACCACCACGAGATAGGCGAATGCGGCCGCCAGCGCGTTGGCGCCGACGAAGACGAGCGCGCCGTTGAAGGAGCCGCTCGCCACGTCCGCTACGGACACAACTGCGCTCATCAGGCGCCTCCCTAGAACTCGAACTGTTGCCTCACCGCGACTCCTAGAGGCGCACGCGGCAAAGTGTCAAAGTTGAAGGGAGTATCGATTGATGCCGTTTTTGGATCGATGGGGCAGAGCGCTAGGTGCGTTGTGGTGCGGCGGTGCCACCGCTGTCTGTGCCGCATTTCGTCGCGTCGCGGCGGTCGCTGGACGGTGACGGAGGTCAGCTTTGCCGCGCTTGGGAACATCTCTGCGCCCGGCGGATTTACCTCAAGTCGAAACAGCTACGGAGATTGAAATGCCCGCTCGTCTTCAAATCTCGGCCATGGTGTTCATGATGGCGCAGGCTGTGCTGTTCGGTGCAGGCATGCTGGGGATTCTGCTCAGTCCCCTCCGTGATAATGCCTCGTTTTACATTCCGGTCATGATCGTGCTGAGCGCAATTGCCTCGGTCGCGATCGCTTGGGAAATCGCGCCGCGGTTGCAGATGCGTTACTGGCGCAGCCGGGGCGTCGACCACGATTTCATTTCCGGCTGAACCCCCAGCTTTAACGTCGAAGCAACGTTGCCTGCCGTTACTGCTGCGCGCCCGGCAGCAGCGGCGCGAGCAGGCTGCGTGTTACGCCCGGCGGCACGGCGTCTAACCCAAGTATCGCGCTCGCGGCCGGCAGCGTGGCATCCGCCATTGCGGCGTGGCCCTCGGCGCTCGGATGCACGGCGCCGCCATAGACTGCTGACAGCACGCCCCAGGTGGCGTCGTGAATGTCGGTCGGCTGGCTCGCCGCCGGCAGCCCTTGCGGATAGGTCATCGCGGCAAAGTAACTGTCATTGGCGTCGCGGATCCAGCGGGCGCGGGGCAGGTAGGCGCGATATTCGGAGGCGCCGCGACCGCACAGCATCGGCTGGCTCGCCGCGCTGACGATATCCGGATTGAAGCTCTGGCCGTTCTCGGCAAAGCAAGTGCGGTCGAATTCGGGATCGTTGCCGGCATGGGCGCAGAAGCCGTGATCGGCGAACGCGGCCTGATGCGAATCCACGAAGGTCATGCGGTCGGCTTCGGGATCGCGGCACAGCGCGCCGCGCGTGCAGGTGGCGAGGCCCTTCAACTGCGGCAGGAACTCGGTGTCGACGAAAGTCGAGACGCGGGCGATACGCTGGGGGTCGGCGTTGAAGGACGGATGGATGTCGAAGCCGGCGCGGCCGCCGCGGCAGGGCACGCCGCCGTCGGCGAGCGCGGGATTGGCGTAGGAGACATAGACCACGTGCGAGAGTTCGCCGCCGACCAGCGGTTTCAGCGCCTCGCGCAGCTTGACGAAATTCTGCGGCAGTTCGCGCGCGAGCGCATCGCGGGAATCGTCGACGCTCGCCATCACGCCGGAGCGGCGGAAAATAGCGCGTTCGGTCGCGGTCTCGACGATGACGTCGGCGACGAGGCCGGAGAAATAGACATCGTTGGCGCCGACCGAAAGCAGCACGAGGTCGAGGTTGCGGTCGGGCTGGCGCTTCTTCGCGGCGGTGAGCGCTTCGCGCAGCTCGGCGACCTGCGCGTTCACACTGGTGTTGCAGACGCCGGTTTTGCCGGGCGGGCATTCGCGGGCACGCTGCGAACCGAGCAGACCATCACTGATGCTGGCGCCGGTGCAGGCGAGCGGCAGGAAGGTCACCGCGATGTGGGTGTAGCGGACCGCGAGCGCGAGCGCCGTGCGGGCCTGGTAGCTGTAGAGCGAACGGTGGCAGGGCGAGTTGAACCAAAGCGCGCCATAGCGCTGCCAGTTGGCGAGCGTATCGGGTGCCTCGCAGGCGCGGCCGCCCTTGTAGCCGGCGCGGCTCGGCCGGTAGTACTGCGCACCGGCGGTGCCGAGATAGGAGCGGAAGCAGAAGCCTTCGTCCGACAGCGCCAGCGGCCGGTCCGGATTGCCTTCGCCCGAGGCGATGCTGTCCCCGAGCCCGGCAACGAAGATGTCGCGAACCTGGATCTCGGTCTGGACGCGCTGTGTCGGGTCGGAGCCGGAGGAGACGTCCACGCTCGCGACCGTCTGCTTGCCGTAGCGGACCCGCAGATTGATCGGCTCGGCGCAGTCGAAGGTCGATTGTTGTGGCCCTTCGCCATCGTCGAACGACCAGGCGCAGGTGGCACCGACCGGTACCGCGCCGGTCAGGCGCACCGTGACGGGATGGTCGATCGGGGTGATGTAGTTCTCTTTGACGTTGTCGCGGGTGCAGGGCTGGTTGACGCGGCCCTGCAGGTCGATGCAGAGCCGGTTGACCATGTTGCGGGCCCAGCCGCGGCCCTCGCTCTGCAGCTCCAGCGACTGCTCGGCGGCGAGAATGCTGCGGTTACGCGCGTTCTCGACGTGGAGCAGGAAGTCGCGCTCTTCGCGAAAGAGGCGAAAGCGGTTGCGCACCTCCCAATTGATCTGCATGGCGCCGGCGTCCTGCGCGGCGGCGTGCTGGAGCGGCAAAGACGTCAGGATTCCGACAAGCAGCTGAGCGCCTACGGAGAGGGTACGAAGGGAATAAGGGATCATGGCCCGCGTGTTCAACGGCAAAGTTGAGGCGGAAATAAGAGAGGATTGCTCCGCCGCCTGCAACCCTTGTTTGGACCGTCCAGCCTCTTAACGCTTGCTGGCCTGCCGCAGCGACCGCTCGCGCTCCATCGCTGCCACCTGCTTGGGCAGGTTGGCCTGAGCGCAGGCCTCCGCCAGCCGCCGTCGCTCCTGCCAGGGCTCGACCACGTTCATCCAGAGCTCGCGCGCGCCCATGATGGAGATGGCGAGACCGAACGGGATCACGAAATAGAGGATGCGGAAGACCAGCAAGGTCGCCAGCAGCTGCTCGCGGCCGAATTCGGGCAGCGCCACCAGCATGGCGGCGTCGAACACGCCGAGCGAGCCCGGGGCGTGGCTGGCAAAGCCGAGCAGCGTCGCCAGGATGAACACGACGGAGAGCGACAGGAAATCGATGTGCGGATTGGCCGGCACAAGCAGGTACATCGCCAGCGCGCAGAAGCCGAGATCGACCACGCCGATCAGGATCTGCACCAGCGTCAGCGGCGCCGACGGCAGCACCACCTTCCAGCCCTTCTGGCCGAGCTCACGGCGCTTCTCCCCCATGCACAGCCAGACCAGATAGGCGGCGATCGAGGCAAGACCGCCAAACGCGATCAGCCGGTTGATCGACGACGGCAGCTGATCCATGTAGGTGGCGGCATCCGGATGGATGGCCATGCCGATCGAGAGCACGAAGATGTTACCGAGCCAGAAGGTCAGGCCGGACAGGAAGCAGATCTTGGCAACGTCGATCGCGTTCAGCCCGTAATCCGAATAGATCCGGAAGCGGATCGCGCCGCCGGTAAACACGGTGGCTCCGATGTTGTGGCCGATCGAATAGGATGTGAAGCTGGAAAGTGCTGCGATGCGATAGGGCACGTGCTTCTTGCCGATCGTTCGCAGCGCAAAAAAGTCGTAGAAGGTCAGCGTACAGAACGCGAAGACGACGCAGATCGCCGCCAGCCCGATATTGGCGCGGGGAATTTCGGTCAGCGCGGTCAGGATGACGCCGGTATCGATCCCCTTGAGGGTGCGCACCAGCGTGGTGACCGCGAAGGCGATGATGAAGACGCTTGCGGCAATGCCGAGCCGTCGCCAGCCGATCCATCTCTTGAAGCCGCGTTTCAGCGCGGGCAGCAGTCCGTGCATTCATCCTCCCGGCAGGGGGCAAGACCGACCGGGCCAGACATTGGCCGGTCGGGTACGATCAGTGCCCGAACTGGGCGTCGATCGCTAGGCATGATGTAGCTCATTTAAGGCAAAAACAGCGACTTGTGCAGCCCTTGACAAGGATAGGTTCTGCGTTCGGCGACCGCTTTTGTCATATGTGGTTCACATCCGGCGCGTTAAGCATATGAGTCGCGCGGCCGCGGGCCGACCGTGCGTCCGTAAGTTACCATGATCGCAAATCCGACCATCACCGACATTGTTCCAGCGCAAGAGCTTGCGGACTTTTAGGAACGTCGGTGCCGTGCGCTGGTTAGCGCCTCATCAGCAATCGAACATGGCGGAATAGGCGGCTTTTCTTGTGAGCCGGTGCCGTCATGTTCCCGAAACCCGAGAGGATCGGAACGATGGGACTGTTCACCAAGGACATCAAGACTATGGACGATTTGTTCGTGCACCAGTTGCAGGACATCTACTACGCCGAACAGCAGCTCACCAAGGCGTTGCCGAAAATGGCGGACAAGGCCACCGATCCGCAGCTGAAGCAGGGCTTTTTGACGCACCTCGAGGAAACCAAGCAGCACGTCAAGCGCCTCGAGGAAGTGTTCAAGATGCACGGGACGCAAGTGAAGGCGGTGGACTGCCCGGCGATCGACGGCATTATCGAGGAAGCCGAGGAGACCGCCGGCGAAGTCGCCGACAAGGCGGTGCTCGACGCGGCGCTGATCAACGCGGCGCAGGCAGCGGAGCATTACGAGATCGTCCGTTACGGGAGTCTGATCGCCTGGGCCAAGCAGCTTGGCCGCACCGATTGCGCGGCCGTGCTCGCCAAGACGCTCGAGGAGGAGAAGGCGACTGACAAAAAACTCACCACGCTTGCCGAGAGCAAGGTGAATCTGCGCGCCGCCAGCTAACGCGAAGCTGCTGCCTGAAACGCCGCGCGGTTCTTCGCGCGGCGTTTTCGCGTTCAGCCGCGGCGTAGCGCGAAATGCGCGCCGCAGAACGCCATCACCGCGCCAAGGCAGAGCGCGGCCAGCCCGGCGAGCACGCCCGAGACGGTCGGGATCGGGCTTGGCGCCGAAGCCACCTGGCCCGCACCCGCGAGCAGGAGCACGCCGACCGCGATCAGAAACTGCCGCATGCGCTGCGGGATCTGGCCGTCGGCGGCGCTCTGCATCAACGTCGCGGTGAAATAGCCGCCGGAAAAACCGACCGTGGCGATCAGCCACCAGGCGATCGCCGCGCCCGCGGGAATGAACTCATGCGTATCGGAATGCCAGAGGCCGCCGAGGTCGAGGCCGTAGCGCGCGCCCAGCATGTGCACCGCGAGCGCGAGCAGCACGCCGGAGATCACGGCGGCGCCGAGAATCAGGCGTCTCGGAAAAAAGGTCGTCTCAGCCATGTCCCGCTTGTAGGATGGGCGAGGGCGATCGTGCAAGCGGATCGCGGACGGGATTGCGGTACGGGATTGCGCGCAGGGGATTGATCGTCGAGATGCAGGTGTCGGAAGCTGAGGTGCCTTCGGGTGAGAGCTACGCCTACAAGGCGTCGCTGATCGGCTCGGCGCATCGCTTCGAGCTGACGGACGAGGGGCTGTCCTGGCACATCTCCGGCCGCTCCGGTCTGTGGCGCTATGACGAGATCAGCGCGATCCGGTTGTCGTTCCGCCCGGTGTCGATGCAGCAGCACCGCTTTCGCGCAGATGTCAGCCATGCCGGTGGCGGCCGCATCAGGATCCTGTCGACGAGCTGGCAGACCCCGGCCCTGGTGGCGCCGCAGGACAATGGATTTCGCGATTTCATCGTCGCCCTGCACGCGCGGATGGCGAAGGCCGGCAGCCGTGCGACACTCACGGCAGGCCTCGGCCGCAACACCTACGCCGCGGTGCTGGCGTTCCTGGCCGTGCTGGCGGTGGCGATGACGGGGCTGCTGATCCGCGCGCTCATGATCGGCGAGTTCGCCGGCGCGCTGTTCATCCTCGGCTTTGCCGCGCTGTTCATCTGGCAGGTCGGCGGCTTCGTCCGGCGCAACCAGCCGCAAAGCTACAGCTTCGATCGCGTGCCGAAGGCCTTGCTGCCTTAGCGCTACTCCGTCGAGTCGAAATCCTCTTCCTTGGTGCCAAGCAGCGAGACGAGCGTGCGCAGGCCGGAATCGAGTTGCTCGGGCGAGGGCGGGGCGAGCGCGAGCCGCACTGCGTTCGGCGCGTGTCCATGCGCGATGGCGAAGGTCGAGGACGGCGTCAGTGCAATGCCGCGCCGGGCGGCCGCGGCGACGAAGGTCTGCGAGCGCCAGTGCGGCGGCAGCGTCAGCCACAGATGATAGGAGCGCGGATCGGCCGCGAGCTGGTAGCCGGCGAGCAGCCGTGCCGCGGTGTGCTGGCGGCGCGTGGCGTCGATCCGCTTCAGCCGCGTCAGCTCGGCGACGGTGCCGTCAGCCATCAGCCGCTGCCCGGACGCAAGCGCGTGGCCCGAGGCGATCCAGCCGCCGGTGCGGACCGCGCCCATCACGCTCTCACGCAGATGTGGCGGTGCGACCATGATGCCGAGCGCAAGTCCGGGCGCGACCTTCTTGGACAGGCTGTCGATCACGATGCAGCGGTCGGGCCCGAGCGCCGCCAGCGGCGTGTCGTCGGCGAGGAAGCCGTAGACGGCGTCCTCGATGATGGTGAGATTGAGCTTCTCGGCGACGCGCATGATGTCGGCGCGCCGCGTCGCATTCATGGTGACGCCGAGCGGGTTCTGGATGATCGGCTGCAGATACAGCGCCGACAGATGCGCTTCGCGATGCGCCTTCTGGATCGCATCGGGGCGCGCGCCGAATTCGTCCATCGGAATCGGAACGAGCGTCACGCCCAGCCGCGCCGCGATGCTCTTGACGTAGGGGTAGGTCAGCGCCTCGACGCCGCAGCGGCCGCCGGTGGGGACGAGTGCCGCGAGCGCGGCCGCGAGCGATTGCTTGCCGTTGGCGGTGAATACGATCTGCTCGGCCTGCGGCGCAAAATCCTTGCGCGCGAGATAGGCGGCGGCCGCATTGCGCGCGCTCTTGGTGCCGGTGCTGGTCGAGACGCGCAGCGCGGATTCGAGCGCGTCGACGCGCTCAAGCCCGGCAAGGCTCTTGGCGATCATCGCCCATTGTTGCGGCAGCAGCGGGTAATTGACCTCGAAGTCGATCCGCGCGTCGCGCGGCTCGCTCAGAGCCTCGACCTCGCGTCTGATGTCGCCGGAGATGAAGGTGCCGCGGCCGACCTCGCCGACGACGAGGCCGCGGCGGAGCAACTCCGTATAAACACGGCTCGCGGTCGAGACTGCAATGCCACGGTCATAGGCAAAATTGCGCTGCGGCGGCAGCCGGTCGCCCGGCCTTAACGTGCCGTTAGAAATATCCGAGGCAATAGCATCGGCAAGCTTCACGTACTCGAACTTGGACATTATTGCACCGAGAGCAATGTTTTTCTTGCTCCGAGCAATGTACTGGAGCATTTAAGTTCCATCAAGGTCCGCGATTGTGCCGAGGAGAGCGAGAGCAATCCGATGGCAAATGAGGTGCAAACGCTCAGGCGTCTGCGCCAACGGCATCCGCTTCGCCGCGTAGACCACAGGCCGGAGAAGAAACATGACATGACCACGATTTCCCAAACTGCCGGGCGGAGTCTGCGCCCAGCCTCGTCGAGCGGATTTTTCAGCACGCTCGTCAACGCCGCCTATGCCCTGTTCGATCGTCTGGAGCACCGCACGGCGGTCAAGACGCTGAACGAGCTCGATGACCGCGCCCTGCGCGACATCGGGATCAACCGCAGCCAGATCGAGGACGCGGTGTACGGCCAGTTCAAGGCCGAGCTGACGCGGTATCTGTAAGCGACTGTCGCGACGCCCGGCGGGGCCGGGCGTGGTGACGTGTACCGTCCCCGCATCGTCATTGCAGACACAGCTTCGCGGCCTCGCGGCGCATTTTGCCCGAGCTTTTGCTTCGCCGCCTCACCCTCGTGAAAGAGGGCGCAGGGAAGACCGGGCGCCGGCTGGCACCCGCGGTCCACTGTGCGAAGTTGCAGTGAGAAATCTGCACAGCGGCATACAGGTGTAGCCAGGACAGCCCGGCCTTCCCTGCGCAGTGGTTTTACGGCTTATGTCGTACTCTCCCCGGGGAGCGATGCACTATTGCCCCCGTCGCCTTGCGGATGGCTGATGCACGCGCCCGGTCGGGCCGCCACATCACCGCAACGCTTGACGCCAGCCTGCGGGCGCCAGGACCACACGATTTTGCCGTACGCAGATCACACCGGTCGTGTGCGCGCCGCTTTCGCTCACGGTTGCCCGCCCTGCGATGCCTTTCGCGCCGATGTAACTCACGTCCACCGCCGTCCGGCCCGCGTTCGTGACGATCGCGATACGCCCCTCTTCCTTGGGCCGGAGTGAGCGACAAATACGCTGTTTCCGAATTTCGATAAAGTGGAATATTTTCGACGGCGGCCATTGACCGGCAGCTTGGGTGTTTTGCCCGACGGGCACTCAAGTGCTTGTAGCCCGCATTTCGCTGCGCTGCTTCCGGGCTACGAACAGAGCCCGGTGTAACGCTCAGTGCCTCACCACCAGCACCGAACACGTAGCGTAGCGTACCACATGCCCCGCATTCGACCCGAGGAAGTAGGTGCGCATCGCCGGCCGATGCGAGGTCATCACGATCAAATCGGCCTTCATGTGCACGGCTTCCTCGAGGATCTCGTGATAGATGCCGCCCTGGCGCACCACGCTGGAGATGCGGGAGGCATCGATGCCGGATTCGCGCGCGACGATGGCGAGCGCTTCCTCCGAGGTCTGGCGCTGCTGTTCGTCGAAATCGGCCGGCACGTATTCCGCCAGCATCACCGGCGTCATCGGCAGCACGTTGAGCAGGCGTACCGTGCCGCCCCAGGTCTGCGACAGCGTTGCCGCGGTCGCGATCGCAGGCTTGGCGAGGTCGGTGTCGGCGAGGTCGATGGGCACGAGAATGGACTTGAACATCTGCGCCTCCAAATCTTCCGGTCAGGACGTCCTGCCGGCACGTCGCGCGATCAACCCGATCGAAGCGGCCTCGCGTTACCGAAGTAGCTTTGGGCTCACGAACAGCACCAGCTTGCCGCGGCGGTAGGCCACGTCGCTCCAATCCTTGACGTCAAAGTCGAAGATCGCAAGCCCCGCGGTGGGCAGGTTGTCGGCCAGCGCCTTGGCGCCGGCCGGATCGCCGCTGCCCATCAGCATCAAGGCGGCCTCGTGCATGCCGGGATTGTGGGCGATCAGCAGCAATTGCTTCGGGTTGGCCGGGGCGGTTGCAGTGCGAATGGATTCAAGGATCTGTGCGGGATCGGCGCCGTAGAGTTCCGGCAGGACCTCGACCTGCGGCGCCGCGACGCGGTCCTTCATCGTTTCCCAGGCCGCGTCCCAGGTCTGCCTTGCACGGACGGCGTGCGACACCAGCACCGCATCGGGGAAGGGGGGGTGGGCGGCGATCCAGTCGCCGATCCGGGCCGCGTCCTTGTGGCCGCGGTCGTCGAGGCGGCGATCCTGGTCACGGCCGCTCGGCGCGTCGGTCTCGGTCTTGGCGTGACGCAGCAGCATCAAACGGCGCATGGCATTCTCGAATCGTTATACGTCCAGGATATCCAAATGGATCATCTACAGGCGCCGGCCGAGGGCAAGGTGACAACGGCCCGCACGGTCCTCTCAAGCGCGACGAGATTAGGACAAATCCTCTTCGCGCTTAAATTTTTCGTTTGGAGCATGATCTTTTCGGAAAACCGCTGCACACTTTTCCGGATCATGCTCTAAGAAAACGACATGAGCGAGACTTTCACAAGCGTGGCCCAGGAAGAAGCCGGCTTTCGCGACCGCACGCGGCTGTCGTTCGATCTCGATGCCGACATCTGCGTGATCGGGGCCGGGCTCGCCGGGCTCTCGATCGCGCTGGAGGCGGCGCGGCTCGGGGCCAGCGTCGCGGTGCTGGAGGGCCGCCATATCGGCTGGAACGCCTCCGGCAACCAGCTCGGCACCGTGATGCCGGGCTTCGCGCTGCCGCTGACCGACCTGATCGAGCGCATCGGCTTTGAGGACGCGCGCGAATTGTGGGCGATGTCGAAGGAGGGCGCCGAGTTCGTCCGGGCCAACGCCACCGAGGCGAACATGCCGGGGATCGGGCCTAGCGACGGGGTGCTTGAGGTCTCCAATGTCGATGCCGGCGACCGGCTGATCAGCCGGCTGCAGATGCTTCACGAGGATTTCGACACCGAGGTCGAGGGCTGGCAGGTCGATCGCGTCCGCGAGGCACTCAAGACCGACCATTACTTCCACGGCGTCTACTATCCTCGGGCGTTCCAGGTCGACGGCCGCAAATACGTGCACGGCCTTGCGGCGCTGGCGCGGCGGGCAGGCGCCCGCATCTTCGAGGATACGCCGGTCGTCAGCATCGATCATTCCGGCATCCGCAAGCGCATCGTCACGCCCTCGGCGCGGCTGCGCGCCACGCACATCGTGCTGGCCGGCAACATCCACCTCGGCGCGCCCTTGAGGCGTCTGTCGGAGACGCTGCTGCCGGTCTGGCGCTATGCCGGCATCACAGCGCCTCTCGGCGAGCGTCTGCACGAGATCATCGCCTTCAAGGGATCGGTGATGGATTCCGACGGCGTCGACCATTTCCGCATCGTCGACGGCGACCGGCTGATGTGGGAAAGCCCGGAGACCACCTGGGCGGCGCGGCCGCAGCGCTTTGCAGGCAGCGTCAGGCGGCGGATCCGATCGATCTTCCCTGAGCTCGGTCATGCCGAGATCACCGACATGTTCGGCGGCGCCACCGGCCAGACCGTGCACGGCATGCCGCAGATCGGCCAGTTGCGCAAAGGCCTGTGGGTGGCGAGCGGGTTCGGCCGCCAGGGCATGAACACCTCGGCCATGGCCGGACAGCTGATCGCGCGCAGCATCCTGTTGGGCGACGAGCGCTGGAAGTTGTTTTCGCCGTTTGAGCTGGTCTGGGCCGGGGGCGCGACCGGGCGGGTCGCGGGCCAGCTGGTCGGGGTCTGGGGCCGGGCGAGCTCCGCCGCCGCGGGCTCGCTCGCCCGCTACCGCGAGCGTGCCAGGATCAAGGACCGCGAGCGCGAGGCGCGGCTGGCCGAAGCCAACAGGGCTGCCGGAACCGGTCCGCGCCGTCCGCCTCCCGGCGTCCGGCCGCGACTGGCCCCGCCGCCGAAACCTGCGGCCGCGGAGGTGGAACCGGCCTCGCACGACGGCGGCGTCTCGCAATAGACCCGAGAAAAATTCCGCCCGGAAGTGTAACGTCGGCCGTTAGAGCCCGTATCTCAGGACGTGGGACTCCCCGCGCACGGAGAATGAGATGTTTGACCGCCGCATCCTGCTAACGACCGTCGCCGGCCTATTCGGCCTTTCGGCCTTCCGCTGGCTGAGAGGAACCCCTGCCGAGGCCGGCGAGAAGGCCGCGCAGAAATTCGAGATCGAGAAGACGGACGCCGAGTGGCGCGCCCAGCTCACGCCGCAGCAATATGAAATTCTCCGTAAGGAGGGCACCGAACGGCCGGGCTCCAGCCCGCTGCTGAAGGAACACCGCAAGGGCGTCTTCGCCTGCGCCGGCTGCGACCTGGCGCTGTTTGCGTCCGACACCAAGTTCGAGAGCGGCACCGGCTGGCCGAGCTTCTACCAGCCGATCGAGGGCAATGTCGGCAAGACCGAGGACCGCACCTACGGCATGCTTCGCACCGAGGTGCATTGCCGTCGCTGCGGCGGCCATCTCGGCCATGTCTTCGACGACGGTCCGAAGCCGACCGGATTGCGCTATTGCATCGACGGTTTCGGGCTGGTGTTCCACCCGGCTGCGGCATCCGCCACGTGAGCGTTGGGTGAGGTTTGATCCCGGCAATTGTTGCCGGCCCGGCAATTGTGCCCCGGTCATCTGACCGGGGTCCATCTATTTAAGTCATTGATTTCATGAGAAGACCTGCATTGGCATAGCCCTTGCGAATGTCTCCTCCGACTGCGGCCCCGTCGACCGGCTGCCGAGATCGGATTTGGAGACAAAGTTATGGGTATCTTCGATGCAATGAACACCTCGGTGGGTGGCCTGCAGGCGCAGTCCTACGCGCTGCAGAACATTTCCGGCAACATCGCGAACTCATCCACCACCGGTTACAAGGGCATCGGCACCAGCTTCGTCGATCTGATCCCCGACTCCTCCACGCCGAGCAAGCAGGTCGCAGGTGGCGTGACGGCCAATGCGAAGGCCACCATCACCACGCAGGGCACCATCTCGGGCTCCAGCGTCGCCACCAACATGGCGATCACCGGCGACGGCTTCTTCTCGATCCAGAAGGCGACCGGCACCGTCGACAACGTGCCGGTGTTCAGCGGCGTCACCTACTACACCCGTCGCGGCGACTTCCAGCTCAATGCCAACGGCAATCTGGTCAACGGCGCCGGCTACTATCTGATGGGCGTTGCGGTCGACTCCAAGACCGGCAACCCGACCGGCAGCGTGTCGACGGTGCTGAAATTCCAGAACAACTTCATCCCGGCGCAGGCGACCACCTCGATCCAGTACGCGGCGAACCTGCCGACCCAGCCGAACACCTCGGCGAGCACGACGGCGGCAAGCGGCACGCTGCTGGCGGAAGGTGGCCTGAACCCATCTGACTTCGCGGCCAACCCGCTGCCGGTGGGCACGCCGCCCGCGCCCTACACCAACGCAACGGCGTCCGGAGCGGCCGCCACCGGCAATATCCGCTCGGCCTATTCGTCGACGACCGCGACGGGCACGACTGCACTCCAGAACAACTCCTCGGCCGTGGCCTCGACCACCACGTCCCTCGACAACTCCGTGGGCACGCATCTCGCCTCCAGCATCCTCACCGCGCTGAGCGGCCAGACGCTGACGATCAACGGCAACACGATCACCTTCAACGCCGGCACCACGGTCACGACGGCCGGCAGCAACACCACGATCGGTCTCGGCGCGGGCACGACGGCAACGGTTGCCGACATCCTGGGCGCGATTCAGACCGCCGGCGGCGCTGGCGTCACGGCGTCGCTGAGCGCCAGCGGCAACATCGTGATCTCGAGCGGCACCGGCACCGACGTGGCGGTCAACAGCGGCACGGCAGCCACGGCCCTTGGCATCACCAGCGTGACGCGCGGCGGCAACGTCCTGTCCTCGCCGGCGATCTCGGGCGCCACGGTGCTGAGCGGCTCCGCGACGGCCGGCGGCGCCCAGGTGCTTTCGTCCGGCTTCGGTGCCGGCGACACCATCACGGTCGACGGCCAGACGCTGACCTTCATGGCCTCGGGCGCGTCCGGCCCGAACCAGATCAACATCACCGACAACATCACGACACTGCTCGGCAAGATCGATGCTCTCGCCGGCGCCTCGGGATCGTCGGTCAGCAGTGGCGGCGTGATCACGCTGAACACCGGCACGGCTGCCAATCTGTCGGTGTCCAGCTCCAACAGCGCCGCCTTCGCCGCGCTCGGCTTCACCTCGACCATCACCAAGAACCGCAATGGCGGCGGCACCGCCGGCACCGGCGGCGTGATCGGCAACGACATCTCGACCTTCACCAAGGAATCGATCAGCGGCGGTGCAGTCACGGCCTACAACGCCGCCGGCACGCCCGTGAATCTGCAACTGCGCTGGGCCAAGACCGACAGTGCCTCGCTGGGCGCGGGGCATGCCGACACCTGGAACATGTTCTACCAGACCGATCCGAATGCGACCGGCACGACGGTCGGCTGGGTCAACACCGGACAGGCTTTCACCTTTGGCAGCGACGGCTCGCTGACCTCGCCGACCGGCTCGGGCATCACCATCAACAACGTCTCCGTCAGCGGTCAATCGCTCGGCTCGGTCGCCTTCAACATCTCCACGGGCGGGCTGACGCAATATGCCAGCACCAGCGGCGCGGTGACCATCAACACCATCACGCAGAACGGCTACGCCGCCGGTCAGCTCCGTTCGGTCGCCGTCAACAACAGCGGCCTCGTGGTCGGCACGTTCTCCAACGGCCAGAACCTCAACCTCGCCCAGGTGACGCTGTCGCACTTCAACGGCACCAACTATTTGAAGGCGATGGACGGCGGCGCCTACGCCGCGACCGAACAGTCGGGAACCGCCATCGACGGCGCCTCGGGCAGCATCAGCGGCTCCTCGCTGGAAGGCTCGAACACCGACATCGCCGACGAGTTCACCAAGCTGATCGTGACCCAGCAGGCCTATTCGGCCAACACCAAGGTGATCACGACGGCGAATTCGATGGTGCAGGACCTCCTCAACGTATTGCGCTGACCGGCGCGTGACGTAACCAAAGGCGGGTAAGTACACATGGGTTTGAGTTCAGCCCTTGCCAGTGCGATGAGCGGACTGCGTGCCAACCAGGCCGCGCTCTCGATCGTCTCGTCGAACGTCGCCAACTCGCAGACGCCGGGTTACGTCGTCCAGACGCCGAACCAGATCGAGGTCACCACCGGCGATTTCGGCTCGACGGTGATGACGACCGGCGTCAGCCGGGAGCTCGACACTTATGTGCTGAACCAGCTGCGCACCGAGACCGGCGGCAGCGGCTATGCCGACCAGATGGCCAGCATCCTGAAGCAGCTTCAGAATGTCTATGGCACGCCGGGCAACAGCGGCACGCTCGAAACCGCGCTGAACAATTTCACCACCGCGCTGCAGGCGCTGTCGACGAGCGCGGGCTCGTCGTCGGCACAGACGGTTGCCGTCGGCGCGGCGCAGACGCTGGCGCAGCAGCTCAACGTCACCACCAAGGGCATCCAGTCGCTGCGCTCCAACGTCGAGCAGGACCTCGGCAACTCGGCGCAGCAGGCCAATCTGGCGATGAAGCAGATCGCCGACATCAACACCAAGCTCCAGGGCCTCTCGTCAAACGATCCGTCCGCCGCGACGCTGATGGACCAGCGCGACCAGGCCATCAACACGCTGTCGAAATATGTCGACGTCCGGGTCACCACCGACGGTTCGAACCAGGCCAACATCTACACCACCACCGGCATCCAGCTCGTCGGCGCGGGGCTCG
This sequence comes from Bradyrhizobium sp. A5, assembly GCF_042076515.1. Taxonomy (NCBI): domain Bacteria; kingdom Pseudomonadati; phylum Pseudomonadota; class Alphaproteobacteria; order Hyphomicrobiales; family Nitrobacteraceae; genus Bradyrhizobium; species Bradyrhizobium sp. A5. Next base: position 2,370,704 of record NZ_CP148990.1, read on the forward strand.
CCTCGGAGTTCTCGTTCTCGTCGGCCGGCGCCCTGACGGCGACCTCGCAATACAACATCGATCCGGCCAAGTCCGGCGTCGGCGCGTTCAACATCAAGCTTCCGAACGGCTCGATGGTCGACGTCGTCGCCAACAACGTGGTGTCCTCCGGACAGATCGCGGCCGATTTGAAGCTGCGCGACCAGACGCTGGTGCAGGCGCAGAACCAGATCGACCAGCTCGCCGGCACGATGTCGAGCGCGCTGTCGGACAAGACCACGGCCGGCAGCACCGTCTCCGGCCCGCCCGCCGGTTTCGACATCGATCTTGCCGGCGCGCAGCCGGGCAACACCGTCAACATCAGCTATACCGACACGACCACCAACACCCAGCGCCAGATCACGCTCGTCAACGTGACCGACCCGGCCGCCCTGCCGCTCCAGAACGCCACCAACGCCAACCCGATGCAGATTGGCGTGAACTTCAACGGCGGCATGGGCGCGATCGCCTCCGCGCTCAACACCGCGCTGTCAGGCGCGCATCTGACATTCTCCGCCGCCCCGTCGCCGGCGACGGCCACGACGCTGCGTATCACCGACGACAGCACCGGCCTTGCCAAGGTCAATTCATCCTCGGTGACCAAGACGATCTCGTCGCTGACCTCGGGCAATCCGCAACTGCCGCTGTTCACCGATGGCGGGCAGGCGCTCTACACCGGCGCGATCACGGCGTCGGGCTCGCAGATGACGGGCCTTGCCGGGCGCATCGCCGTGAACACGCAGCTGGTCACCGATCCAACCAGGCTGTCGGTCTACAGCACCTCGCCGGTGACGCCCACGGGCGACACCACGCGCTCGGACTATCTCTATTCGCAGCTGACCAATGCGGTGTTCTCCTATTCGCCGCAGACCGGGCTCGGCTCGGCGAACCAGCCCTTCACCGGCAGCGTCTCGAACTACCTCCAGCAGTTCCTGAGCGTTCAGGGCAATGCCGCGACGCAGGCGACCCAGCTCCAGCAGGGTCAGAGCGTTGTGGTCTCGACGCTTCAGGCGAAGTTCAACTCGACCTCCAGCGTCAACCTCGACTCGGAGATGTCGAACCTGATCCAGCTCCAGAATGCCTATGCCGCCAACGCCCACGTCATGTCGGTGGTGCAGAGCATGATGAATACGTTGCTCCAGGCGCAAGTGTAACCAGTACAGGGCCCTGAACCATGTCGATCAGCAGCATCAATTACTCTTCGTCGATTCTCGGCTCGCAGATCCGCAACATCAACCAGCAGCTCACCGACCTTTCGACGCAGCTCTCGACCGGCAAGCTGTCGCAGAACTATTCCGGCATGGGCTCCAACGAGGGCTTCGCGATCGCCGGGCGCTCGCAGCTCGCCAACATCGCCGCCTATACCGACACGATCACCAACGTCAACGTCAACATCAACCTCGCCAACACGGCGCTGCAGTCTCTGACGACGATCCGCAACACGGTGCAGACCGGGTCGGCCACCTCCGCGCAGGATCTCAACGTCAACGGACAGACCGTCGCGCAGAACACCGCCGCGGCGCAGTTCGGCTCGATGGTCGGCGTCCTCAACACGCAGTCGGGCAACCGCTATCTGTTCTCCGGGACGGCGTTCAACACGCAGTCGGTCGCCAATGCCGGCGACATCATCAACGGCACCACGACGCAGGCGGGCCTGAAGACCGTGATGGCGGAGCGTCAGGCCGCCGACCTCGGCGCCAACGGCATGGGCCGGCTGGTGCAGACGCAGCCGACGCCGAGCTCGGTGCAGGTGTCCGAAGATGTGGCCGGATCGCCGTTCGGGCTCAAGATCGCGGCGGTGTCCTCGACCCTGACGGGGGCGACCGTGACCGGCCCGAGCGGCTCGCCGGTGTCGTTTTCGGTCGACCTCAACGGCGTCAACCCGAACAACGGCGACAAGCTCAGCGTCCAGTTCACGCTGCCGGACGGCTCGACCGAGCAGATCGACCTGACGGCATCGACGAAGACGCCGACGCCGCTCGGCAGCTTTGCGATCGACGCGAGCGTCCCGGTCAACCCGAACAACACCGCGGCGAACCTCAACACGGCGCTGAACACCGCGATCACGAAGCTCGCCAACACCTCGCTGGTGGCGGCATCCGCCGTCACCGCGGGCGACAATTTCTTCAACACCGCGAGCTCGGCGATCGGCGCGTCCGTCAACAACCAGGCGGCGACGCCTGCGCCGATCACGGCCGCGACGGCACTGTCCGGAGCGAGCCCGTCGGATTCGATCTCGCCCGGCTTCGTCGCCGGCGACACCATCACCGTCAACGGGACCACGCTGTCCTTCGTCAATTCCGGTGCGACCGGCAACCAGCTCAATGTCGGGGACAGCATCCAGACCCTGATGAGCAAGATCGACGCGATCACCGGCACCTCGAAGCCTTCGACGATCCATGGCGGCTCGATCACGATCAACACGGACGATGCGGCAAGCCTGAGCATCACGACCTCGAATACCGGTGCGCTGGGTTCGCTCGGTTTCGGCTCGATGCCGGTCACCGCCACACAGCCGCCGCTACGTGTCGGCTCGTCGCCGGCAAGCTCGGCGACGACGCTGGTCAACGGCTCGGCCAATACCGTGAAATGGTACACCGGCAATGACGGCCCCGGCTCGCCGCGCTCGACCGCGGTGGCGCGGGTCGACGATTCCATCACGGTGCAATATGGCGCGCAGGCCGACGAGGACGCGATCCGCAAGCAGATGCAGGCGGTCGCCGTGTTCGGGACGTTCTCGACCTCGCCGACCGGACAATATGCCGGCGGCCAGGTCGCGGCGCTGAGCCTGCGCACGACCCAGGCGCTGACGAAGCAGCCCGGCGAGCAGCGTATCGAGGACATCCAGACCGACATCGCGATGGCCCAGAGCACGATGAAGGACGCCTCCACGCGCCAGACCCAGGCCAAGGCGCAGCTCCAGTCCATCATCGACCAGGCGGAGTCGGCTTCGCCGGACCAAGTCGCCAGCGAGATCCTGGCGTTGCAGAACGCGCTTCAGGCGTCCTACCAGGTTACCTCGAACCTCTCGCAGCTCTCTCTCGTCAAGTTCCTGTAAGGCGGCATTAAGGCGCCGTTAACCATGCCTCTTTACCTCTTGGTGAGGATTAGAGCGGGGGGCGGAGCCGTCAATGTCGGACAAGATGCAGCTGGTGGTGGCCACGCCGTGCTTCGGCGGGCAGGTGTCGAGCATTTATGCGAGCTCGATCTTCGCGCTCCAGCGTGCCGTGCACGGCATGTCCAATCTCGAGCTCAAGGTGCTGTTGCGCGACGGTGACGCGCTGATCACGCGGGCGCGGGCCAATCTGGCCGCGATGTTCCTGGACGATCCCAAGGCGACGCACTTCCTGTTCATCGACGCCGACATCGGGTTCAAGCCCGAGCAGGTGTTCCGGCTGATCGAGAGCGGCGCGGATGTCGTCGCCGGTTGCTATCCGATCAAGCGGGTCAACTGGGACAAGGCGAAGCGGGCGATCCAGTCCGGCCGTGCCGACGTGCCGGCCGCCTCGCTCGACTACGTGCTCGAGATCGAGGACCCCGACCGCATCGTGGTGGTCAACGGATTCACCCGCGTGCGCTACGCCGGCACCGGCTTCCTGATGATCCGCCGCCACGTGCTGGAAGCGATGTGTCGCCACCCCGGTTACGCCAACCTGCAATTCTTCCGTGAGCATTCGCACGATACGCTGGCGGCGAGCCAGAACCGCTTCGCGCTGTTCGAGTGCATGATCGACCCGGCGACAGGCACGTATCTGTCCGAGGACTTCGCCTTCTGCAAACGCTGGACCGACATGGGCGGCGAGATATGGGCCGACATCCAGAGCTCGCTCGATCACGTCGGGCCGTCGGTGTTCCACGGCGACATCGCTTCGCAATTCGCAGCGGCGCCCGCGGCGGCGGCCGATGCGGCGTGAGCCTCCCGGGATGAGCGCCGGCGCATCCCGTCTGTCGGCCCCCGAGCGCACGCCCGACGGCGGCTCGCGCTACCGTCTGCGCGATCTCTTCACGCCACTGGACACGCTGCTCGTCTCCGGCGGAGATCCGCGGCTGGCGCTCGATCCGAACGACCGCCTCAACGCCTATGGCTGTGCGGCCTCGCCGGAGCCGGAGCTCTGGAATTTCGCCTCGTCGACCGCGTCGACGATCTCGCAATTGGCTTATGACCGCGCCGCGCTGGCGCGCGAGGAGCTGATGCACAAGTGCCTGTTCGACGAGGTCGAGGTCGCTTTCGATGCGCGCTGCGAGGACATGCGCGAGGAGTTGCGCGGCCATTTCCAGCTCCCGTCGCGCGTCGACATCGTGTTCTCGCCTTCGGGTACGGACTCCCAGCTCCACGCGCTGTTCCTGGCACGCGCGGTGCTCGGCGCAGCTCCAGTGACGATCGTGGTCGGCGCCGACCAGACCGGCAGCGGCACGGTCCACACCGCGCGCGGCCACCATTTCAGCTCCCTGACGGCCAGCGGCTTTGCCGTGCACAAGAACGGCCCGGTCGCGGGTCTTGCCGGCGACACCATCGCGGTGCCTTTGCTCGATGACGCCTCCGACATGGCGATGCGCCGGGATCTGGACGCTGCTGTAATGCGTGCTATCCAGGACAGCCTCGCGCAAGGCCGGCGCGTTTTGTTGCACATCATGGATTCGTCAAAACTCGGCTGGCGCGCCCCAAGCGAGGCCTGCCTCGACGAGATCGCCAAGCGCTGGAACGGCCAGGTGCAGATTGTGGTTGATGCCTGCCAGATGCGGCTCGGGCGGCGGCGCCTGCGCTTCTATCTCGATCGCGGCTACTTGGTGCTGATGACAGGGTCGAAGTTCTTCGGCGGACCCGCCTTCAGTGGCGCGCTGCTGGTTCCGAAGGGATTGTCTCGCGTCGTCGATCGGCTGGGTGAGATCGCGCCGGGCTTGTTCGACTACGCCGGCCGCTGCGACTGGCCGATGGGCTGGACGGCATTGCGCTCGCGCTTCGAGCGCCGGCCGAATTTCGGTCAATGGCTGCGCTGGGAGGCGGCGCTCGCGGAGATCGGCAGCTACTACGCAGTATCAGGGGCTTTCCGAGCGAGAGTGCTGGCCGAGCTTGCCGCCGGCATCGACAGCATGATTGCGTTGTCGCCATCGCTTCGCCGCGTTTCGACCGGGACCCGGACAACCGGTCCGGACGACGAGGAATTTGCGCACGCCACGATCTTTCCCTTCACGCTGCAGCGCGATGGCAAGCCGGTCTCGATCGCCGAGACAGTCGCCGTTCACCGGGCGCTGGCGCGGGACATGAACGAGGTGATCAGCGGCAGCGCGGCGGACCGGCAGGTCGCAGCGCAGCGCTGCCTGATCGGCCAGCCGGTCCGGCTGGAGCAACCGGACGCGGCGCCGCAGGCCGTATTGCGCCTCTGTGTCGGCGCGCGGCTGGTCACCGAAGCCTGGTCGGCGGACGCCGCGCAGGCGCAACGCAATTTGCAGCACATTCTCGATCGCATCGCCCATGTCGTGACGAAGATCGAACTGCTGCTTGATCGTGCCACGGCTGCGCCGGGGAAATTTGTGCTCGAGGCTTAAGATGCTGCATCCTGTTTCCGCGCCTGATAGCGTGACCACGCCGAGCTATTCCGACCGCATCGGCTTTGCGCAATTGACGCGCCGGGCTTTCGAGGGCGGCGACCTGCATCCGTTGCGCGAGCATCTTCTGGCGCGGATCGCGGAGGGAACGGCGGAGGCGGGCGAAGGCCTGGATCTATCGCTCATAGCGCAGCTTCTTGGTGAGAAAGAAGCGGGGCTCGTGATCCAGAGCGAGGTGCTCTCCTTCCATCAATTGTTTCGGACCCCATGCGCAGTTCCGAAACCCCGTCTGCGCGTGCTCGCGCTCGCGGCCGACATCGACATGGGCGGCAACACCCCGATCGAATTCCTGCTCGAAGGCTCCGATATCGAGCTGTTGACGCTCTATATAGTCAAGGGCGTCGGCCTTCCCGAGACATTGCCCGATCACGACGTCGCCATCGTGGTCGCCTCCGATTCCGAGGAGTGCCGCGAGACACTTGCCGTCATCGCAAAGGCTGCGCCACGCTGGCCGCGGCCGCTGCTCAATCGCCCTGAGTTCATCGGCAATCTCGATCGCGACAAACTGTACCGGTTGCTGGCCGGCATCTCCGGTCTCGACATTCCCGTGACCGCCCATGCGACGCGCGGGCAATTGTCGGAACTTTCGCAAGGCAAGATCGCCTGCGCGGACATCACGGGCGAATTGCGCTTTCCGATGATAGTCCGGCCGCGCGGTACGCATGCCGGCGTCGGACTCGCGAAAATCGACAACGCTGCTGCGCTCAAAGCCTATCTCGCTGAGCGGCAGGAGCAGGACTTCTTCGCCGCGCGCTTCGTCGACTATGCGAGCCCGGACGGGCTTTACCGCAAATACCGTCTCACCATGGTCGACGGCAAGCCTTACGCCTGTCACATGGCGATCGCCGACCGCTGGGACATCTGGTATCTCAACGCCTACATGGCGTTCAGCGAAGAGAAGCGTGCTGAAGAAGCCGTCTGGATGCAGGACTTCGATCATGCCTTCGCTGCGCGTCATCGGAACGCGCTCGACGAGATGAGCAAGCGCGTCGGCCTCGACTATTTCATCGTCGATTGCGCCGAGAACCGCGACGGCGAACTGCTGGTGTTCGAGGCGGACAACACCGCCGTCGTGCACAACATGGATCCACCCGCCGTGTTTCCGTACAAGCCGCCGCAGATGCGCAAGATCTTCGCCGCGTTCACGGCGATGCTGTCGCGGCACGCCAGGAACGGCGAGGGGAGGGCCGCATGAACGAGATTATCCGCAACGCGCAAAGCGCCGTGGCGCACACCTCGCTCGATCCGCAGGACTGGAGCGGATTTCGCGTGCTCGCCCATCGCATGCTGGACGAGGCGATCGACGGCATCGCCAATGTTCGTGCGCGTCCGGTGTGGCAGCCGATCCCCGACGATGTCCGCGCGGCAATGAACGCCGGCGTGCCGCGCGAGGCGAGCGATCTCGCCGACGTCTATCGCGAATTTTCCGAGCAGGTCGCGCCCTATGCGACCGGCAACGTTCATCCCGGTTTCATGGGCTGGGTGCATGGCGGCGGTACCGCGGTCGGCATGCTCGCGGAAATGCTCGCAGCCGGCCTCAACGCCAATCTCGGCGGGCGCGACCACATGCCGATCGAGGTCGAGCGCCAGATCGTCGCCTGGATGCGCGATCTGTTCGCGTTCCCGGAGAGCGCTAGCGGCATCTTCGTCACGGGCACGTCGATAGCCAATCTGATGGCCGTGCTGGTGGCGCGCACGAGTGCGCTCGGCGCGCTGGCGCGGCAGCACGGTATCGGCAACGATGGCGCGCTGCTCACGGCTTACACCTCGCGGGTCGCGCATGGCTGTGTCTCCCGGGCGATGGACATTGCCGGGCTCGGCACCGACGCGCTGCGCAAGATCGATGTCGATTCCGATCATCGCATCGACGTTGCCGCACTGCGCGCGCAGATCGAGGCGGATCGCGCGGTCGGCTTCACGCCGTTCCTGGTGGTCGCCTCCGCCGGCACTGTCGATATCGGCGCAATCGACGATCTCAAGACGATCGCGGAGCTGTGCCGCGAGCAAGGGATCTGGTTTCACGTGGACGGCGCCTTCGGTGCGCTCGCGATCCTCTCGCCGGAGCTTGCGCCCCTGCTCGGCGGCATCGAACTCGCCGATTCCGTTGCGCTCGACTTCCACAAATGGGGGCAGGTGCCTTACGACGCCGGCTTCCTGCTGGTGCGCGACGGCGAGCGGCATCGACAGGCCTTCGCGCAGCCGGCGGCGTATCTGAGCCGCGAGGCGAGGGGGCTTGCAGCCGGCGCGGTCTGGCCCTGCGATCTCGGTCCCGATCTGTCACGCGGCTTCCGCGCACTGAAGACCTGGTTCACGCTGAAGACGTTCGGGACCGAACGGCTGGGCGCGGTGATCGCGCGAAGCTGCGCGCTGGCTAAATATCTGGAGGCGCGCGTTCTCGCCGAGCCGCGGCTGGCGCTGCTCGCGCCGGTCAATCTCAATATCGTCTGCTTCCGTTACCGTGCCGACGATGCGGTCAATCGCGAGATCCTCGCCGATGTCCAGGAGTCCGGCATCGCGGCGCCGTCGAGCACGGTGCTGGACGGCAAGTTCGCGATCCGCGCGGCCATCGTCAATCACCGCACCGACGAGAGGGACATCGACGCGCTCCTGGCTGCGGTGCTGGAGTTCGGCGCACGGCGGAGTGGCGGAGTGATCGAGGTCGAGGCGCCGCCGCTCGCGGCGCAGTGACATCAGGACCTGTGTTGACGCGTTGAAACGAGAACGCCCCGGACCTGGTCCGGGGCGTTCTCGTTCGGATGTGCGAAGCGGTCAGGCGGCCGAGCTGACGTCGGCCGCGACGCCGTCCTTGGGATGCGTCGCCTCGAATTGCTCACGCAGCTTGTCTTCATAGGAGATCAGCTTGCGGGCGTCCTTCAAGGCTCGATAGAGATCGCCGCTCATGATGTTGTTGTTGATGCTTTCGATGATCGGCCAGGCGCTCGGCACGGCGGTGACGATGTCGCGCACCAGGTTGAAGTAGGTGCCGTGCTGGCTCTGCGGATCGGGCGAGATGTACATGAGCTGCACCGCCAGATAGACGAGCTTGGCCGCGGTATCGGCGGTCTCCGGCGTGAGGATGTCGCGCTCGCGCAGGATCGGTACGTTCTCGCCGTCGATCAGAAGGCGGGCGCGCTGGTCGGTGTTGGTTATTACGCAGTTACCGACGATGATGCGTTCGTGCGGTCTCAGCTCGACCTTGAGGGCCATGCCAGTTCTCCATCAACGCTTTCGTAACCGAGCGTGTGTTGCGGCGGATCAGGGCGCAATACTCTCTCAAGACTAGTTAACGAGTTGTGAATCTCCGGTTTTCTGGAGAAAAATACCAATCATTTCAATGGCTGAATCGAGCCGCGGCGCGGTGGCGGACGGCGCTCGCCCTGCCGAATCATCCCGCGGCTCGGCAAAAGCGGCGGTTTCATTTCATGCTTCGTTAGATTCTCGGCGCCACGGTCCGCCGGTCGCTGGATCACTCTCGATCCATGCAGACGCGTAACAGTAAGCGTCGTTTACCAGAAAGGTAACACCCAATGTCCGGTATCGTTCTCTCCGCATCGGTTCGTCAGAACCTGCTCTCCCTCCAGTCCACCGCTGATCTTCTCGCCACCACGCAGAACCGTCTGTCGACGGGCAAGAGCGTCAACTCGGCCCTGGACAATCCCACCAACTTCTTCACCGCACAGTCGCTCGACAACCGCGCCAGCGACATCAACAACCTGCTCGACAATATCGGTAACGGCGTGCAGGTGCTGCAGGCCGCCAACACCGGCATCACCTCGCTGCAGAAGCTCGTCGACAGCGCCAAGTCGATCGCCAACCAGGCACTGCAGACCACGGTCGGTTATTCCACCAAGTCCAACGTCTCCACCACGATCTCTGGTGCGACGGCTTCGGACCTGCGCGGCACGACCACCTATACCAGCGCGGATGCGCTGAGCAACGTGCTGTACAAGGGCACCGCGGGCGGCACCACCGCTGCTGCTTCCGGCACCACGCTGGGCGGCGTTGCCGGCGCCTTCACGGGTACGGTGATCAACGCGGCGACGACCGCGACGAGCCTGCTCAACGGCACAGCCACGGCGGGTGACGCCAACGCCGGCATCGCGGCTGGTGACACGCTCACCGTCAACGGCAAGACCGTCACGTTTGCTGCGGGCGACCAGCCGGCCACGGCGCCGACCGGCCTGACCCAGGTTGCGGCCTCTGCGGGCGTGACCACTGGCAACGTCTATACCGACACCACCGGCAACGTCACCGTCTACCTCGGCTCGACCACCAAGGCTTCGGTGGGTGACCTGCTGACCGCCGTCGACCTCGCCAGCGGCGTGCAGAGCAACGTCGCGGGCACTCTCACGGCGAACGCCGGCCAGACCGCCTCGACGGTCAGCGGCGGCGGCGCGCTCGTGCTGCAGAGTTCGACCGGTGCCGACCTGAGCGTCACCGGCAAGGCCGACATCCTGAAGGCCCTCAAGCTGACCACCGCGACCGGCGCCGGCAACGTCACCGTCTCCGCGACCCGCACCACGAGCGCGGCGACGTTGTCGTCGTTCATCTCGTCTGGTTCGACGCTGAACGTCGATGGCCATGTCATCACCTTCAAGGACGGTCCGACGCCCGGTGCTTCGTCGCTGGGTTCGACCCAGGGCGTGTCCGGTAACGTCGTCACCGACGGTAACGGCAATTCGACGGTGTACCTGCAGAGCTCGACGATCGCCGACGTTCTGAAGGCGGTCGACTTCGCCACGGGCGTTCAGACGTTCGCGCTCAACGGCAGCGGCGGCGGCACGCTCGCAACCGCCTCAGGCCAGACTGCCTCGTCAATCAACGCCTCCGGCCAGCTCAAGATCTCGACCGGCGTCAATGCCGATCTGTCGATCACCGGCACCGGCAACGCGCTGCAGACCCTCGGTCTCGCCGGCAACACGGGCACGTCCTCGGCGTTCACCGCGGCTCGTACCTCCGGCACCGGCGGCATCAACGGCAAGACCTTGACCTTCACCTCCTTCAATGGCGGTTCGGCGGTCAACGTCACCTTCGGCGACGGCACCAACGGCACGGTCAAGACGCTCGATCAGCTCAACACGCAGCTGCAGGCCAACAACCTGTCTGCGACGATCGACGCCAACGGCCTGCTGACGATCTCGACCACCAACGACTACGCGTCCTCGACGCTTGGTTCGTCGGCTGCAGGTGGTGCGATCGGCGGCACGCTGACGACCTCGCTGACCTTCTCGACGGCCTCCAGCCCCGTCGCTGACAGCGTTGCCCAGACGACGCGTGCCAATCTGGTTTCGCAGTACAACAACATCTTGAGCCAGATCGACTCGACCTCTCAGGACTCCTCGTTCAACGGCGTCAACCTGCTGAACGGCGACCAGCTCAAGCTGGTGTTCGACGAAACCGGCAAGTCCAGCCTCAACATCACCGGCGTGACCTACAACTCCAAGGGTCTGGGTCTGGCCTCGTTGGTGAGCGGCTCGGACTTTATCGACAACGCCGCGACCAACAAGGTGCTGGCCAACCTGAACTCGGCGTCCAGCACGCTGCGTTCGGAAGCCTCCAGCCTTGGTTCGAACCTCTCGGTGGTGCAGGTCCGTCAGGACTTCAACAAGAACCTGATCAACGTGCTGCAGACCGGTTCGTCCAACCTGACGCTGGCCGACACCAACGTCGAAGCGGCCAACAGCCAGGCGCTGTCGACCCGCCAGTCGATCGCGGTCTCCGCGCTGTCGCTCGCCAACCAGTCGCAGCAGAGCGTGCTGCAGCTGCTCCGCTAAGTCGCGGACGGCATCGCCAGCAAGACATCGTCAAGCAAGACATCGCGGCGGGGCTTCGGCCCCGCCGCTTTCTTTTTGCGTCGGTATCGGAGGATGTCGCGCGGCGATGAAGACGATGCATCCAAACGCAGCCGTTTGCCGACTCTGAGTTATGGTTGACAAGTAGCAAACACACCGCGGCTGCAAGGAAAAGCATCATTCGATCATGGCGATACACAAGGGCGCGATCTGGCTTGGTGCTCTGCTATGGTGAATCCGCGCAAGGACTGGCGCGACGCACTTCATGCTTTGTTAGCCACCTAAGTTCACCGTCCCGGCATCGATTAATCCTAATCGAAGTTTGTTGCGTTGCGTACCAGAAGGGTAACAGTCTATGTCCGGTATTGTTCTCTCGTCCTCGGTTCGTCAGAACCTGCTCTCGCTCCAGTCCACCGCTGATCTTCTCGCCACCACGCAGAGCCGCTTGTCGACGGGCAAGAGCGTCAACTCGGCCCTGGACAATCCCACCAACTTCTTCACCGCACAGTCGCTCGACAACCGCGCCAGCGACATCAACAACCTGCTCGATGGCATCGCCAACGGCGTGCAGGTGCTGCAGGCCGCCAACACCGGCATCACCTCGCTGCAGAAGCTGATCGACAGCGCCAAGTCGATCGCCAACCAGGCGTTGCAGACCACGGTCGGTTATTCCTCGAAGTCCAACGTCTCCACCACGATCTCTGGTGCGACGGCTTCGGACCTGCGCGGCACGACCACCTACACCAGCGCGGATGCGCTGAGCAACGTGCTGTACAAGGGCACCGCGGGCGGCACCACCGCTGCTGCTTCCGGCACCACGCTGGGCGGCGTTGCCGGCGCCTTCACGGGTACGGTGATCAACGCGGCGACGACCGCGACGAGCCTGCTCAACGGCACAGCCACGGCGGGTGACGCCAACGCCGGCATCGCGGCTGGTGACACGCTCACCGTCAACGGCAAGACCGTCACGTTTGCTGCGGGCGACCAGCCGGCCACGGCGCCGACCGGCCTGACCCAGGTTGCGGCCTCTGCGGGCGTGACCACTGGCAACGTCTATACCGACACCACCGGCAACGTCACCGTCTACCTCGGCTCGACCACCAAGGCTTCGGTGGGTGACCTGCTGACCGCCGTCGACCTCGCCAGCGGCGTGCAGAGCAACGTCGCGGGCACTCTCACGGCGAACGCCGGCCAGACCGCCTCGACGGTCAGCGGCGGCGGCGCGCTCGTGCTGCAGAGTTCGACCGGTGCCGACCTGAGCGTCACCGGCAAGGCCGACATCCTGAAGGCCCTCAAGCTGACCACCGCGACCGGCGCCGGCAACGTCACCGTCTCCGCGACCCGCACCACGAGCGCGGCGACGTTGTCGTCGTTCATCTCGTCTGGTTCGACGCTGAACGTCGATGGCCATGTCATCACCTTCAAGGACGGTCCGACGCCCGGTGCTTCGTCGCTGGGTTCGACCCAGGGCGTGTCCGGTAACGTCGTCACCGACGGTAACGGCAATTCGACGGTGTACCTGCAGAGCTCGACGATCGCCGACGTTCTGAAGGCGGTCGACTTCGCCACGGGCGTTCAGACGTTCGCGCTCAACGGCAGCGGCGGCGGCACGCTCGCAACCGCCTCAGGCCAGACTGCCTCGTCAATCAACGCCTCCGGCCAGCTCAAGATCTCGACCGGCGTCAATGCCGATCTGTCGATCACCGGCACCGGCAACGCGCTGCAGACCCTCGGTCTCGCCGGCAACACGGGCACGTCCTCGGCGTTCACCGCGGCTCGTACCTCCGGCACCGGCGGCATCAACGGCAAGACCTTGACCTTCACCTCCTTCAATGGCGGTTCGGCGGTCAACGTCACCTTCGGCGACGGCACCAACGGCACGGTCAAGACGCTCGATCAGCTCAACACGCAGCTGCAGGCCAACAACCTGTCTGCGACGATCGACGCCAACGGCCTGCTGACGATCTCGACCACCAACGACTACGCGTCCTCGACGCTTGGTTCGTCGGTTGCAGGTGGTGCGATCGGCGGCACGCTGACGACCTCGCTGACCTTCTCGACGGCCTCCAGCCCCGTCGCTGACAGCGTTGCCCAGACGTCTCGCTCGAACCTCGTCAATCAGTACAACAATATCCTCCTGCAGATCGACTCGACCTCTCAGGACTCCTCGTTCAACGGCGTCAACCTGCTGAACGGCGACCAGCTCAAGCTGGTGTTCGACGAAACCGGCAAGTCCAGCCTCAACATCACCGGCGTGACCTACAACTCCAAGGGTCTGGGCCTCGCCGCGCTGACTCAGGGAGCGGATTTCATCGACAACGCCGCGACCAACAAGGTGTTGACCAACCTGAACTCGGCGTCCAGCACGCTGCGTTCGGAAGCCTCGGCACTCGGTTCGAACCTCACGATCGTGCAGGTCCGTCAGGACTTCAACAAGAACCTGATCAACGTGCTGCAGACCGGTTCGTCCAACCTGACGCTGGCCGACACCAACGTCGAAGCGGCCAACAGCCAGGCGCTGTCGACCCGCCAGTCGATCGCGGTCTCCGCGCTGTCGCTCGCCAACCAGTCGCAGCAGAGCGTGCTGCAGCTGCTCCGCTAAGTCGCGGACGGCATCGCCAGCAAGACATCGTCAAGCAAGACATCGCGGCGGGGCTTCGGCCCCGCCGCTTTCTTTTTGCGTCCATGTTTGCGTCCGGTCCCGATCACGCTTCCGAAAAGTAACCCGCGGTTATGGTTAATGGAGCGTAAGCACGGAAAATCGCCAGTAAATTCAGCCGGATTTCGGAGGGTGCCCGTTTCTCCCGCCGGCTTATGGTGTACCGGCGCTTATGCCGGCTCATCTCATTTCACCCTTTGTTAGCCATGTCGCGGCACGCTGTCCCCGTCACTCGATCCGAAGCGATCGAACGAAGACGCGTAAACCAGAAGGGTAAGAGTTATGTCCGGTATTGTTCTCTCTGCGTCGGTTCGCCAGAACCTGCTGTCTCTCCAGTCCACCGCCGACCTCCTCGCCACCACACAGAACCGTCTGTCGACCGGCAAGAGCGTCAATTCGGCCCTGGACAATCCCACCAACTTCTTCACGGCACAGTCGCTCGACAACCGCGCCAGCGACATCAACAACCTGCTCGACGGCATCGCCAACGGCGTGCAGGTGCTGCAGGCCGCCAACACCGGCCTGACCTCGCTGCAGAAGCTGATCGACAGCGCGAAGTCGATTGCCAACCAGGCGTTGCAGACCACGGTCGGCTATTCCTCCAAGTCCAGCGTCTCGACCACGATCGCCGGTGCGACGGCTGCCGACCTGCGCGGCACCACGAGCTTCGCCAGCGCGGTTGCGAACAGCAACGTGCTCTACAGCGGTGCTGCAGGCGGCGTGACCGCCGCGACGTCCGGCGCGACGCTGGGCGGCATTGCAGGGACCGATACAGGAACTGTCATCAACGCTGCAACGACTGCTGCCAAGTTCTTGAATGGCGTGGCCGCGGGCGATGCCAACGCCGGCGTTGCGGCGGGTGATACGCTCACCGTCAACGGCAAGACCATCACGTTCGTTGCGGGCGACCAGCCGACGACGGTTCCTACAGGTCTCACCCAGGTTGCCGCATCTGCCGGCGTCACGACCGGTAACGTCTACACGGACGCCAGCGGCAACGTGTCGATCTATCTCGGCTCCGTGACGAAGGCCTCGATCGGCGACGTGCTGACGGCGGTCGATCTGGCGAGCGGGGTGCAGAGCAATGTTGCCGGTACCCTCACCGGCAATGCGGGCCAGACTCCCTCGTCGGTCAACGGCAGCGGCGCGCTCGTGTTGAAGAGCACGACTGGCTCCGACCTGACCCTGACCGGAAAGGCCGACATCCTCAAGGCTCTTGGCCTGACCTCTGCCACCGGTGCCGGCAGCGTCACGACAACGGCAGCCCGCACCACGAGCGCGACGACGGTGTCGTCGCTCGTCTCGTCGGGTTCGACGCTGAACGTCGATGGCCATGTCATCACCTTCAAGGACGCCCCGACACCGTCCGCTGCTTCGCTGGCCGCCACTCAGGGCGTGTCCGGCAACGTCGTCACCGACGGCAACGGCAACTCGACGGTGTATCTGCAGTCCGGAACGATTGCCGATGTGCTGAAGGCGATCGACTTCGCCACGGGCGTTCAGACCTTCACGCTCAACGGCAGCGGCAGCGGCACGCTCGCGACCGCTTCGGGTCAGACCGCCTCGTCGATCAACACCTCCGGCCAGCTCAAGATCTCGACCGGCGTCAACGCCGATCTGTCGATCACCGGCACCGGCAATGCGCTGTCGGTGTTCGGTCTCGCCGGTAACACCGGGACGGCCTCGGCCTTCACCGCGGCCCGTACCTCCGGCATCGGCGGCATTGCCGGCAAGACCCTGACCTTCACTGCCTTCAACAGCGGTACGGCGGTCAACGTCACCTTCGGCGACGGCAGCAACGGCACGGTCAAGACGCTCGATCAGCTCAATTCGCAGCTCCAGGCCAACAACCTGTCCGCGACAATCGACGCCAACGGCCAGCTCACCATCACGGCCTCCAACGACTACGCGTCTTCGACGATCGGTTCGACGACGGCCGGCGGCGCGATCGGCGGCACCATCACCAGCGCGCTCACGTTCACGACCGCCTCCACGCCGGTCCAGGACGTGGTGGCTCAGTCGTCCCGTGCGAATCTGGTGTCGCAGTACAACAACATCCTGAACCAGATCGACACTACCTCGGTGGACTCCTCGTTCAACGGCGTCAACCTGCTGAACGGCGACCAGCTCAAGCTGGTGTTCGACGAAACCGGCAAGTCCAGCCTCAACATCACTGGCGTGACCTACAACTCCAAGGGGCTGGGCCTGGCGTCGCTGACGGTCGGTCTCGACTTCATCGACAACGCCGCCACCAACAGGGTTCTGACCAATTTGAACTCGGCGTCGAGCACGCTGCGGTCGGAAGCCTCGGCTCTCGGTTCGAACCTCTCGGTCGTGCAGATCCGTCAGGACTTCAACAAGAACCTGATCAACGTGCTGCAGACCGGCTCATCGAACCTGACTCTGGCCGACACCAACGTCGAAGCGGCCAACAGCCAGGCGCTGTCGACCCGCCAGTCGATCGCGGTCTCGGCGCTGTCTCTGGCCAACACCTCGCAGCAGAGCGTGCTCCAGCTGCTACGCTAATAAGCATCTGAAATTACAATAGAAAACAAGGCGGCGGGGCTTCGGCCCCGCCGCTTTTTTGTTGGCGTGGAGTCCGTGTGAAACCGGGGAAGGGGGTGCTAACCCCCCATTAACCCTATCCCTTAAACCGCCGTTAACCATACTTTAAAGGACAGCCTCTAAGACTGGACAAAAGCCCGCTTTCCAAACCGCGCGGCCGATTCGTATCCGGTTCAAGAGGAAGTCTCGCCAATGTCCAACATCGTTCTCTCGGCGTCAGTTCGCCAGAACCTGTTGTCGCTGCAGTCGACGGCCGATTTGCTGGCCACGACGCAGGAGCGGCTGTCGACCGGCAAGAAGGTCAACACGGCGCTCGACAATCCCACCAACTTCTTCACCGCACAGGGGTTGGACAACCGGGCGAGCGACATCAGCAACCTGCTCGATGGCATCAACAACGGTGTCCAGGTGCTCCAGGCCGCCAACACCGGCATCACCTCGCTGCAGAAGCTGATCGACAGCGCGAAATCGATCGCCAACCAGGCGCTTCAGACCACGGTCGGCTACTCCACCAAGTCCAACGTCTCGACCACGATTCCGGGTGCGAGCCCGGCGGACCTGCGCGGCACGACCTCCTATGCGAGCGCGACCGCCAACAGCAACGTTCTCTACACCGGCGCCGCCGGCGGCGTGACCCCGGTAACATCGGGCGCGTCGCTCGGCGCGTCGCTCGGTTCGACTGCCGGCACGCTGACCGGCTCGGTTGCCAAAGCCGCCGACACCACCACTAACCTCGCCGGCACCAACACGCTGATCGGCGCGACCGCCGCGACCACGTTCGGAGCGTCGCCGGCAGACGGCGACTCGATCACCGTCAATGGCAAAACCGTGACCTTCCGGACCGGTGCGGCGCCTGGCGCGCAACCGACCGGCTGGGGTCTCGACGCCAGCGGCCACATCGCCACGGACGGAAACGGCAATTCCATTGTCTACATGGGCACGACCGCTGCTCCCACGGCCACCGTCGACGACCTCCTCAGCGCGGTCGATCTTGCCAGCGGGGTCAAGACGGCGACGATCAGTGCAGGCGCAGCGACGATCGCGACGAGCGGCGCGACTGTTGGTACGGTCCAGACGCCATCGTCGATTACCGCGGGCGCCGTTACGCTGAAGAGTTCAACCGGTTCCGATCTGAACGTGACGGGCAAGGCCGACTTCCTGAAGGCGCTCGGCCTGACCTCGGCGACCGGCGCAGGCAATGCCAGCATCAGCGCCAACCGGCAGACCACCGCGGGTTCGCTCGGCAGCCTGGTCAAGGACGGCTCGACGCTGAACATCGACGGCCACACCATCACCTTCAAGAACGCCGAGACGCCGCAATCGGCGACGAGCGTGACCTCCGGTGGCGTCAACGGCAACATCGTCACCGACGGCAACGGCAACTCGACCGTCTATCTCCAGAGCGCGACGTTGACCGATCTGCTCAACTCGATCGACCTTGCCACCGGCGTGAAGACCGCCAGCATCTTCCTTGGCGCCGCGACTCTTTCGACCACCGCGGGCCAGATCCCGTCGTCGGTGAATTCCAGCGGTCAGCTGGCGCTTTCGACCGGCATCAACGCCGATCTCTCGATTACCGGCACCGGCAACGCGCTGTCCGCGTTCGGTCTCAGCGGCAACACAGGAACGGCGACGGCATTCAGCGCGGCGCGCACCTCGGGCGTCGGCGGCGTCAGCGGCAAGACGCTCACCTTCAGCTCGTTCAACGGCGGAACGCCGGTGAATGTCACCTTCGGCGACGGTACCAACGGGACCGTCAAGACGCTGGATCAGCTCAATGTGCAGCTTCAGGCCAACCACCTGACGGCAACGATCGACGCCAACGGCGTGCTCACGGTGACCACGGTCAACGAGTACGCCTCTTCGACCCTCGGTTCGACTGCAGCGGGCGGCGCGGTTGGCGGCACGCTCACGGGTGTGCTGGCCTTCACGACCGCGCAGCCGCCGATTCAGGATCCGGTCGCGCAGACGGCACGCTCCGGCCTGGTCAGCCAGTTCAACAACATCCTGGCGCAGATCGACACGACGTCTCAGGACTCGTCCTTCAACGGCGTCAACCTGCTCAATGGCGACACGCTGAAGCTGGTGTTCAACGAGACCGGCAGCTCGACGCTCGGCATCAACGGCGTGGTCTTCAACGCGGCGGGTCTCGGTCTCAGCAATCTCGTCCCGGGCACGGACTTCATCGACAACGGCGCCACCAACAAGGTGCTGCAGAGCCTGAATGCTGCCTCGAGCACGCTGCGCTCGGAAGGCTCGGCGCTCGGTTCGAACCTCTCGATCGTGCAGGTGCGTCAGGACTTTTCCAAGAACCTGATCAACGTGCTGCAGACCGGCTCGTCCAACCTGACGCTCGCCGACACCAACGAGGAAGCGGCCAACAGCCAGGCGCTATCGACCCGCCAGTCGATCGCGGTGTCCGCGCTGTCGCTCGCCAACCAGTCGCAGCAGAGCGTGCTGCAGCTGCTGCGCTAATTTCGCAACGCAAGATCGCTAAGACGTCGCGGCGGGGCTAATGCTCCGCCGTTGTTTTGAGGGAGATCGCTAAGGCAGGATTAGCTGAGATCGACACGCATCATGCGAAGCAAGTTTACAGCGCGCGTGTGTGCATCTAGCGTTGCGCTGAGAAGAGCTCCGAGCCCCGTAATAATCCGGAGTGCCTTCCAAGCACACACGTAAGCAAATCTTAAGCGGTGCTGCCTAGGGTCGGGAAAGAAATCCTTAAGCGCGTTCAACGGGCTAGGTAACCTCCAAGGTGTGATTGATGTCGAATTCCGCTGCCTCGGCTTACGCGCGTGTTGCAACGACCACCGCATCTCCTCGCGACGTCGAGGCGCAGACACTGCTCAAGGCCGCCAACAAGCTGCAGGACGCGATCAACAGCGCCGACCCGTTCAGCGAGCAGACCACACACGCCCTGATGTTCAACCGCAAGCTCTGGACGATCTTCCTGAGCGAGGCGATGCGCGACAACAATCCGCAGCCGCTGGACGTCCGGCAGAAGATCGCCAACATCAGCGTGTTCGTGTTGAGCCAGACCGCGGCGCTCCAGATGAGCCCGCAGTTCGATCACTTCCGTCCGCTGATCGAGATCAACCGCAACATCGCCGCCGGACTGTCCGGCCGTCCCTGATGGAATCTCGTCATGGCCGACATCATGAGCATCCTGTCGACCGCGTATAAGTCGAACGTGCTTTCGAGCACATCGGGCTCATCGAAATATGTGGCGGTCGATTCCTCGCTCTACCAGGGCAGCTGGACCGGGAAGTATCCGGACGGCAAGACGTTTTCGCTGAACGTTTCGCAGATCAACGGATTTCGCGCGCAGATCCACTACCAGAGCGAAGGCACGTCGCAGTACCAGCAGGTGCTGATCAAGGACGGCTCGTTCCGCTTCGGGAATACCAAGTTCACGCTGACCGATACCGGCAAGGCGCAGATCAAGAACGTCGTGACGGATCCTGCAACCGGCTCGACCTATCTCGATACCGCGCAGGCCACGCTCGATACCTGATCGTCAGGCGCTGACGTCTGTCGTGAGCGGACGCGAGGGCTCGGACTTCAAATCCTCTGCATGGAAATAGGCCCGCCGGCGCAGCATCGCTTCGTCGGGGAACTGATTGACCACCGCGTCGGTCTTGTCGTTGACCACCTGAAAGACGAAAGACGCGGCGGCCTGGTCGAACACGACCTGACGCGAGACGTTCTCGTTCTTCGGCAGATCACTGCGCACGGCCGCACTGGTATCGCTTGCGGCGACCGTCTGGCTCACCGGCAAATCAGTTTGCACGGCCTCGTTCGCCGCCGAATTCGACGTCGTTACGGTCTGCACAGGGACCGGTATCCCCACCGGCCTGATGCTGAAATCTGTACTCATGGCAGCCTCCTGGTTGCCTCGCGTGAGTCAAATCCCAACCCCTCTCAATACGCAACCATGGAACACCAGGTTTGAAGACCTGGTAAGGAAACGTGCCTAACCGCGCGACGAGATCGCCGCGCGGTTTTTCGTAAAATTGTCGTTGGTTTTGCGCGCGCTCAGAGCGAGCGGCTGACCGCGAGCGGGGTGATGTGGCGCGGGCCCGGCGTGGCGCGGCGACCCGCGGCCGTATAGGTGTTCGGCACGTTGCGCTTCTGGATCTCGGCATTGACGCCGCGCACGACGCTCTCTGAGACCGCATGTGCGGTCGCGAGCACGGTGAGATTGACCTGGAGCATCGCGCGGAACGCATCGTGGTGCCGATGCAGCGTCGAGAGCAGCTCGGGCGCGGATTTGGCGAGCTGGGGCTGGTTCGACTTCAATGCGCTGACGGCACTGACATAGTTTCGCGACAACTCCTGCTTCTTGCTCTCGAGAGTCATCGCCTCGCGGACCTGGCCGGCGCGAACGAGCTCGGTCTCGCGCTCGATCAGTCCGAGCAGGGCGCTCATCGCGTCCATCAACTGCTCGGCGACCTTGCGCGCTTCGGCATTGCCGGGAGCAGTGTTCGGACGCTGCGCTTGCACCGGCTGTCGTGAGGCGTTGAAGTGGTTCATCTCGTTGGACCTTATGCCGTGCGGATGGTTTTCGCCTGCTGCATGATGAGGGTGCGGTAGACCTCGGTTGCGACGCCGACGCCGCCGGCCTTGGCGAAGTTTTTGGAATATTGCTCGGTCAGCATCGAGCGCCACACGCCGGTGCCCGTCGTGTCGCCGAACGGACCTTCGCCCTTCAGGCCCGAGGTCATCTGCGAGAACATGCTGTTGAGGAACATCGCCTCGAAATCGGTGGCGGTCTTCTGCGCCTTTGCCTGCTGCTTCGGCGAGACCTTTTGCAACGCGGCGGCGAGCTCGAAATCGGGCCGGCCGTTACGGCTCTCGACGGAGAACGCCGGGGAGGTCGCGACGTGCGCGGTGTTGATCATGCTCGTCTGCATCACATCACCTCGATGTCGGCTTCGATCGCGCCGGCGGCCTTGATCGCCTGCAGGATGCTGATGAGGTCGCGGGGGCCGATGCCGAGGCCGTTGAGGCCGTCGACGAGCTGTTGCAGCGAGACGCCGTCCTTGACGACGGCGAACTTCTTGCCGTCCTCGGTGACGCTGACGCCGGTGCGCGGCGTGACTACGGTACGGCCGCGTGACAGCGGGTTGGGCTGGCTGACCTGCGGGCTCTCGGAAATGGTGACGGTGAGGTTGCCCTGGGCCACCGCGACGGTGGCGACGCGGACATCGCGGCCCATCACGATGATGCCGCTGCGCTCGTCGATGATGATCTTGGCGGCGAGGTCGGGATCGACCTGGAGCTGCTCGATCTCGGTGAGGAAGGCGACGACGTTGCCCTTGAAGTCCGGGGGGATCGACAACTGCACCGTCGAGGGGTCGATCGGCTCGGCGGTCTTGAGGCCGAGATAGTCGTTGATCGCGGCCGCGATCCGCTTGGCCGTGGTGAAGTCGGCGTTGCGCAGCGCCAGCCGGACGTTCGGCAGCCGATTGAGCGCGAACTCGATCTCGCGCTCGATGATGGCGCCGTTGACGATGCGGCCCACGGTCGGAACGCCGCGCACGATCTTGGCCGCTTCACCCTCGGCCTGGAAGCCGGAGATCGCGAGCGAGCCCTGTCCAACTGCGTAGACGTTGCCGTCGGCGCCGAGCAGCGGGGTGACCAGCAGCGTGCCGCCGCGCAGATCCTTGGCGTCGCCGAGCGCGGAGACGGTGACATCCATGCGCGTGCCCTGGGTGGCGAAAGCCGGCAGATTGCCCGTTACCATCACGGCGGCGACGTTGCCGGTGCGGATGGTGGCGCCGCGGATGTTGACGCCCATGCGCTCGAGCATCGCCTGCAGCGACTGCTTCGTGAAGGGGATGTTGTTGAGCGTGTCGCCGGTGCCGTTGAGGCCGACGACGAGGCCGTAGCCGATGAGCTGGTTCTGCCGCACGCCCTCGATATTGGCGAGATCCTTGATGCGCGACGTCGCGCTTGCGGGCGCGACCGAGAGCGCCAGCGCTGACAGCGCGGCGCAGGCCACCCCAAGAATCCTTACCCAACGAACGCCTGGCATCCTCTGCTCCCCGAGGCTCCTCAAATCTCGGACCAATCTCGACACTCCCATGACGAGCTGGTCCGACGCTGTCCTTGCGAGCGCTGTGCCAACACGGGATAATGGGGGTAGGCGATTGAATAGGTTGAATAAACCTGTTTCGACCGGTGTCAGCCGGCGTTCTCCCTGAGGAGCGAAACTGCCGCCTCTCGGCAGATTTTGCCGGGCTGTTTACGCGCCGTTAACCATAAGACGGCGAATGTGACGCATCGATCACCCGGATTGCTGCGATGCGCATCTACGGACCGAACGGCACAACGCTTGGAACGCCGGCCAGCCAGGCCAAGCGGACGGGCTCCGGCACCTTCGTCCTGCCCGACGCCGCGTCGGCGCAGGGGACGCGGAGCGCTGCCGCACCGAAGGCCGCCGCCAACATCGATGCGCTGCTCGCACTGCAGGGCATCGAGGAGGATCCGGTCGAGCGCCGCAAGCGTTCGGTCGCTCGCGGCAGGACCGCGCTCGACGTGCTCGACGATCTCAAGATGGGTCTGCTGTCCGGCAATCTCGACGCGTCGACGGTGATGCGGCTGCGGGATGCCGCGACGAATTTGAAATCGTCCTCCGGTGATCCCGGTCTCGATTCCGTGCTGTCCGAGATCGAGCTGCGCGTCGAGGTCGAACTCGCCAAGGCCGGGCAGGCTTAGACTAGTCGGGCAGGTTGTCGTCGTCTTGAATCGAGAAGCCTCAGCGTGCTGGATGCCCCGGTCAAGCCGGGGCATGACAGCGGAGTTTGGGGCGGCGCGCGAACGGCTCGCTCCAGACCTTGCCATTCACGCCGCTACGTCCTTCAACTGAGCATCGTAACGGCGCTGGGCGGCGAGCACGTCTTTCAGGTTCTGCTCGGCCCAGTCGCGCAGGGGATCGACTGCGGCGGCGAGCGTCACGCCGAGCTGCGTGATCGAATATTCCACCGTCACCGGCACGGTTGCGATGGCGTGACGCTT
Source organism: Bradyrhizobium sp. A5 (assembly GCF_042076515.1). NCBI lineage: Bacteria > Pseudomonadati > Pseudomonadota > Alphaproteobacteria > Hyphomicrobiales > Nitrobacteraceae > Bradyrhizobium > Bradyrhizobium sp. A5. The sequence continues at coordinate 2,394,365 of NZ_CP148990.1, forward strand.
GATCAATCCGTCGCGTTCGAGTGACTTGAGAACCTGGCTCAGCATCTTCTGCGAAATGCCTTCAATCGTGCGGCGCAACTGGTTGAAGCGCATCGGCTCCTCGCGCAGCAGCAGCAGGATCAGCACCGCCCATTTGTCGCCGACGCGATCGAGGATCTGGCGTGTGGGGCAGTTCGCTGCATAGACGTCTGGCTTCATCGTCGGGTCCTCACGATCCATGTTGGCCGCTTGCCGGTTACTCCTGTGTAATCAGGTAAGCACAAAGTGCTCTCTTAACACCAGCATCCTTTGTGATATCTAGTCACTATTAGTTACCAAGAAGCAAAGGAAGCCTTCCATGAAGATCGCAGTCGCCGGCGCCTCCGGCCGGGCCGGATCGGAAATCACCAAGGAGCTGGCCCGTCGCGGCCACACGGTTACGGCCGTCGCCCGGAACCCCGAGAAGATTGCGGCCCTGTCGAATGTCACGTCCACCAAGGGCGACGTGCTCGACCAGGCGGGCCTTGCCAAGCTGTGGGCCGGGCACGACGCGGCCGTGAGTTCCGTGCACTTCCTGGCCAGCGACCCGCTCAGGCTGATCGGCGCGGCAAAGGAGTCCAAGGTCGGCCGCTACCTCGTCGTCGGCGGAGCCGGCAGCCTGGAAGTCGCTCCCGGCGTGAAACTGGTCACAACCCCCGGTTTTCCGGCCGAATACAAGGCGGAAGCGGAAAAAGGCGGGGCATTCCTCGACCTGCTGCGGCAGGAGAAGGACCTGAACTGGACCTTCATCTCGCCTCCGGCCCTGTTCATCGAGGGGGAGCGGACCGGCAAGTTCCGGCTCGGGACCGACCAGCTTCTCGCAGATGCGAGCGGGAAGAGCTGGATCAGCTTCGCCGACTACGCCATCGCGCTCGCCGACGAGATCGAGCGGCCGGCTCATGCACGGCAGCGTTTCACGGTCGGTTACTAGGCTTTTGGCCGCCTCCGGACCCTCCAGGATAAACCTTCCTGTGCAAGGGTTTGGGGGCGGTAACCGAGCGATTAAGGAAATATTGTCTGTCACAGGAGGTCGCTATATAAGCCCCGGCTCAACGGACTTCGTTCCGTTCACGAGTCGTTGCTTAAGAAGATAGGCCGCCCTTGGAAAAGTTGAAAAACTACCGACCGACCGAAAAAGAGCCTTTCATGAACGACCGGCAGAAGGAGTACTTCCGTTTGAAGCTCCTCGCCTGGAAGGATGAGATCCTCAAAGAGTCCAAGCTCACCCTGCAAGCGCTGCAGGAGGAGAACGTCAACCACCCCGATCTCGCCGATCGGGCATCGTCCGAAACCGACCGCGCCATCGAACTCCGCGCCCGCGACCGCCAGCGCAAGTTGATCGCCAAGATCGACGCCGCGCTTCAGCGCATCGAGGACAACACCTACGGCTATTGCGAGGACACCGGCGAGCCGATCTCTTTGAAGCGGCTCGAAGCCCGGCCCATCGCGACGCTCTCGGTGGAAGCGCAGGAGCGCCACGAGAAACGCGAGAAGGTCTATCGCGACGAATAGAGTCCGAGCCGCAGCGATGCGGCTCTTTGTTTTTGGATCCAAGGTGCCGCTTCGCGCCCTTATCAGCACGTTGCCTGTCGCTTGCCGCCGCGCGCCTCGTCGCGCGGCCGCAATCGCGAAAAGTGAATCGCGATCAACGGGCTAGACTCAATTCCTCCGTGCTCACGTGAGTTCGGATGAGAGAAAGCCTTCAGTTCAGGTGCGGGAGGTTTTGCGAGTCGCATCAACGGGATCGACCCGGATGCTGAGACACCGATCCAGCAGCATCACACATCGCTGCAATCAGGCCTGCCGCGACGCCACGAGGCGCGCATCCCCATAAAGCCTGGACCAGCTCAATATTTCCTTAAACGCCGGCAACAGGCCGTAGGCCGCATCCGTCAGCTCGTACTCGACCTGCAACGGCCTCGAAGCGAGGACGGTCCGCGCCACCAGCCCGTCCCGCTCGAGCTCGCGCAGTTGCGAGGTCAGCATGTGCTGGGTGATGCCGCCAATCGATCGCCGCAAGGCGCCGAAGCGAACCGCGCCGTTCATCAGCGAGAACAGGATCTCCAGTTTCCACTTGCCGCCGAGCGCGTGGATCGCGCGCCTAAAGTCGGTGAGCAGGGCGGGGTCGGGGCTGCAATCGCAGTCGTCGTCGCAAACGCTGGTCAGGTTTTCCATACCGGTCTCGAAATCCATTCTACTTGTCCCCCGGGAGATAGTGACCAGATGCGGCCTTGAGCAGGGCCGGCGGAACCAATTCGCCTGGCCGCGCACCGAAGGGGAATTTGGCAATGAGCACCGTTCTGGTCACCGGCGGGTCCGGCTTCGTCGGCAGCCATGTCGTCCTGCAACTTCTGGCCGCCGGTCACGCGGTGCGGACGACGGTGCGCCGGCCGGACCGGAGGGACGACGTGCTGGCGATGCTGCGCGAGAGCGGGGCAACTTCGCCGGCGAGCCTGTCCTTCCTGACCGCCGACCTCACGGCAGACGAGGGCTGGCGCGAGGCGGTTGCCGGTTGCGACTACGTGCTCCATGTCGCTTCGCCCCTGTCGACCAGTGTTCCCAGGGACGAGAACGAGATGATCATCCCGGCGCGTGACGGCACGCTGCGGGTGTTGCGCGCCGCGCGGGATGCCGGCGTCAGGCGGGTCGTCATCACCTCCTCATTGGGCGCGATCGGCTACGGCCATCCGCCGCGTGAAAAACCGTTCGACGAGACCGACTGGACCAATCTCGAAGGCGCCGACGTGCAGCCCTACATCAAGTCCAAGACGCTGGCCGAGCGGGCGGCCTGGAATTTCGTCGCGCGTGAGGGCGGCGGGCTGGAACTGTCGGTCGTCAATCCCGCCGGCATTTTCGGTCCGGTGCTGGGGCCAGACTTCTCCGGCTCGATCGAGATCGTCAAATCGCTGCTCGACGGTGCCATGCCGGCGGTGCCACGGGTCTATTTCGGTTTGGTCGACGTGCGCGACGTCGCCGATCTGCATCTGCGGGCGATGATTGCGCCCGAGGCGAAAGGCGAGCGCTTCATCGCGGTGTCCGGCGAGGCGATGTCGATCCTCGACATCGCCAGGGTGCTGCGGCGGGAACTCGGACCGGGCGCGCGGCGGGTTCCGCGGCTCCAGGCCCCGGACTGGCTGGTGCGGCTGGCCGCCAACCGGATTCCATTGCTGCGTGCGGTGGTGCCGATGCTCGGCAAGGTCAGGCATTCCACCAGCGCCAAGGCGAGGTCGCTGCTCGGCTGGCAGGCCCGGTCCAATGACGAGGCGATCCTGGCGACTGCCGAGAGCCTGATCCGTCTTGGTCTCGTCAAGGCGTGAGGCCGCCCCGTCCTTGTCACGCCCCGGCGGGGGTGCTGAAGTGCCGTCCTCAATTGGGTTGCGTAGGAGGCGGCGCCGATGGACAAAATTCTCAAAGCCGCAAAGGCGATCGCGCTGGCGCGGCGCAACCATGCGCCGCTCGCCGCGCTTGAGGTTCCTCCCGCCGACGAGGACGAAGGCTACGAAGTCCAGCGCGCGCTGCACGATCTGCTGCTGCCGCATGCCGGGCCGCTGGTCGGCTACAAGATCGGCTGCACCAGTCCGGTGATGCAGGAATATATCGGCATTCCGCACCCCTGCGGCGGCGGCGTGTTCCAGAAGGGCGTGCACGACAGCGGCGTCAGGCTCGCGGCCGCCGATTATGTCCGCGTCGGCGTCGAGTGCGAGATTGCGGTGCGGCTGAAGCGAAACCTTGCCGCCGGCGAGGCGCCGTTCACGGCCGAGTGGGTCGGCGAAGCCGTCGAGGCCTATCATCCCGCGATCGAGATCGTCGACGACCGCTACGTGAAGTGGGAGACGATGGGCGCGCCGACGCTGATCGCCGACGATTTCTTCGCCGCCGGCTGCGTGCTGGGGCCGTCCGTTCCGCGCTCGTCGGTGCCGGACCTGAAATCGGTCAAGGGCCGCGCCATCGTCAACGGCGAGGAGGTCAGCCACGGCACCGGCGCCGACGTGCTCGGCCATCCCCACAACGCACTCGCCTGGCTTGCCAACCACCTCGCCGCAGAGGGCAAGGGCCTGCACGCGGGACAGCTCGTGCTCACCGGGAGCCTGGTCAAGACGCTGTGGCTGAAGGCCGGCGACAAGGTGCGGATGGAGCTGGACGGGCTGGGTGTGGTGGAGGCGGAGTTTACGTAGACTCTTTCCGCTGTCCGCGATCTTCTGCCCCGGACGCAGCGCTTGCGCATTGCGGCTTGCACAGCAATGACGGAGCTTGGGGCAGCGCCTTCGTCAAAATGGATGCGGCCCTCGCCAGGGGAGCTAGCGAGGGCCGCGTCGTACATCGTCGTTCGCGCCTAGGTTCGCGAACACGATGTGGGAGCTCGGGAGAGACTTAGAAGGGCAGCAGCACGTCCATGACTTGCTGGCCGTAGCGCGGTTGCTGCACGTCCGTGATCTGGCCGCGGCCGCCGTAGGCGATGCGGGCTTGCGCGATCTTGCTGGAATCGATGGTGTTGTCGCTCTGGATGTCTTCGGGCCGGACGATGCCGGCGACCACGAGCTCGCGGATCTCGTAGTTGACGCGGATCTCCTGCTTGCCCTCGACCACGAGGTTACCGTTCGGCAGCACCTGGGTGACGACCGCGGCGACGTTGGTCTGCAACGCTTCCGTGCGATTGACCGAGCCCTTGCCGTCGGCGGAGGATGTCGAGTCGGTGGTGAGAAGGCGACCGGGCAAGACCTTGAGCGGCTGCGTGACGGTCTGGCTGCCGATAAAGTCGGTAATTCCCGAATCTTCCTTGGCGGTTCGGCTGCGCTGGGTCTCGTTGGAGAGGTTGGCCTTGTCTGTGATGTTCACGGTCACGGTCAGGAGGTCGCCGATCTGGTGGGCGCGCTGGTCCTTGAAGAAGGCGCGGCTGCCGTTGCGCCACAGCGAGTTCGGATTGTAGGAGGCGACTTCCGGCTTCGGCATCGGCATCTGCACCGGCTTGTAGCCGGGCTGCGTCGTCGGATTGTCGATCGCCGACAATTTCGGTTGCTCGCCGATCTGCGACAGGCGGTCGATCGAGGAGCAGCCGCTCGCCAGCGCGCAGGTGGCCAGCAGCAGGGCAGAGATCGCGATGCGACGAAGACGGAAAGCCGAACTGAAACTGGACATGACTTACTCTGACTTGGCTGGAGCTTGCGTGACGCGAACTTGCGGGATCTGGGCCTGTGCGATCTGGGCCGGGGACGCGGGGGCCTGGACCAGGTTCCGGAGCAGGGCAGCAGTGTCGACGGGGGCGGGCGCTTCGTCGCGCTTGAGCGAGGAAGTCTGCTCGACCGCAGCCGGCATCGGCGCGGACTGGCTGGCGCCCTGGACGGTGATCTGGCCGCGGGCGGTGACGGTCCCCGTCAGCGTGCGCTTGGTCTGCAGATTGAGAACGCTCACGGTGTCGCCCTCGGCGCCGCTCTCGAGCGCCTTGCCGCGGGTGGTGAGGTAGATCCCTGGAACCTGGTAGATCACGGTGACGCTCTGGTCGCGCGACACGAAGTCGGGCTTGACGATATCGGCGACGCGGATCGGCGTGCCCGCCCGCATCGGCCGGCGCAGCTGCATGCCGATGACGCGGTCGCGCGAGGCGGCCTCGCCGGCGACCTCGGCCTTAGGCCGACGCTCCAGCGCGACGTCGGAGGATTTCAGGATGTCGGCGCGGTCGATGTCGCGCGCCAGCACGGCCACTTCCACCGTCTCGATCGCATTGCCGGTGAAGCGCAGCTTGGTCGGCGTCGGATTGCTGTCGTTGACGATCTCGAAGGCGACGTCGAAGCGGCCGCTGCGGGCGTCGTAGCGGGTCGCGACCGGCTGCAGCGCGCCGCTGTTGGAAGCGTCCAGCCGCATGTCGGAGATGCCGCGGTCGAAGGTGACGGTGATGTTGGCGGCATCCCCCAGGCCGAACCGACGCTCCAGCGCCGAGGCGACCGCGTTTTCGAGGTCCTTGTTGAGGAGCGTGCGGGCGAGGCGGGTGACCTGGACTTCCTTGATGTCGCCGGTCATGACGCCGATCACCTGTTTTCCGCGCAGCACCGACAGCACCTGCGCGACCGGCAGTGCGCCGGTGGTGCCGAGATCGGGCGAGCGGTAGACCGGGATCAGCGCGGCCGAGCCCGCATTGTCGATGAGATCGCCGACCCGCACCACGTCGGAGGTGACGGTGACGCTGGCGCGCAGCGTCGGTGCCGCGATGAAATCGTCGGCGGCCCGCGCCGGCAGCGCCAGTGCACAGAGGACGGAGATCGTGGCAAGGGTGGTGCGGATCATCGTCATGACCTCAGCGGAACAGCGCCGTGGTCGATTGCATCATCTGGTCGGCGGCGCTGATGACCTTGGCGTTCATCTCATAGGCGCGCTGCGCGGCGATCAGATCGCTCATCTCTGAAACGACGTCGACATTGGCCTGCTCGAGGCTGCCCTGGGTGACCTTGCCGTAGCCTTCGGAGTTCGCGGTGCCGTCCTGCGGCGCGCCGGAGGCCGGCGTTTCGGTGAACAGGTTGCTGCCGACCGGCTGCAGGCCGGCCTTGTTGATGAAACGGGTCACGCCGATCTGGCCGATGATCGAGGAGGTCGACGAGCCCGGCAGCGTCACCGAGACCTGGCCCTGCTCGCTCACCGCGATGCCCGATGCGTTGTTCGGGATGGTGATGGTCGGCTGCACCGGGTTGCCCTGCGCCGTGACGATGCGGCCCTGATTGTCCATCTGGAAGGTGCCGTCGCGGGTGTACTGGTAGGTGCCGTCGGGCATCAGGATCTTGAAGAAGCCTTCGCCCGAGATCGCGAGATCGAGGTCGTTGCCGGTCTGCGACAGCGTGCCCTGTGTCATGCTGCGCGGCGTGCCGACGGTCTTGACGCCGCCGCCGACGTCGACGCCGACGGGCAGGATGGTGCCCTGGTCCGAGGCCTGTGCGCCGACGCGGCGCACGTGTTCGTAGATCAGGTCCTGGAATGCCGCCGTCTGCTTCTTGAAGCCGGTGGTGCGCAAGTTGGCGATGTTGTTGGAGATGACCTGGACGTTGAGTTCCTGGGCCGCCATTCCGGTCGCAGCGGTGTGGAGCGCTTGCATGTCAGTAATCCCTTACATCAGGCCGGAACGTCGGCGAGTTTCTCGATCGCCGATTTGTGGAGGTCGCTCTGCTGCTGGAGCAGATTGGCAATGGCGGTGTAGCTGCGCATGACTTCGACCATGCGGCTCATCTCGCCGACCGAGTTGACGTTCGATTTCTCGATGTAGCTCTGGCGGACCACGGACTTGGCGTCGGCCTGGATGACGGCGGAGCCGGCGTCATAGAGGTTGGCGCCGAGCTTGGTCAGCTTGGCCGGATCGTCGAACGAGGCCATGCGGATCTTGCCGCGGATCGAGTCGGTCCTGGCCGTGCCCTCGAGCACGGTGACCGTGCCGTCGGGGGCGACGTTGATGTCGTGGTCGGTCGGCTGGAAGGTGATCGGGCCGCCGGTGCCGAGCACGAGGTTGCCGTCGGAGGTGACGAGCTGGCCGGTGTTGTTGAGCGAGAATTTGCCGTCGCGGGTGTAGCGCTCGCCGCCGCCGGCCTGCACCGCGAAGAACGCGTTGCCGTCGATCGCCATGTCGAGCGGATTGTTGGTCGGCTCCATCGGCCCCTGGCCGACGTCGCGGAAGGTGCCGCGGTCCTGCACATAGGAGACCCGGCGGTCGGAGGCGATGAAATTGTCCTCACGCGCGTTCGAATTGAGGAATTCCTCGAACAGCGAATGGTCGGCCTTGAAGCCGTTGGTGTTGGCATTGGCAACGTTGTTGGCGATGACATCCATCTGCCGTTCCAACGTCATCTGCCGTGACAAGCCGATCAGAAGCGCGTTCTGCATCGGAAATCTCCCCTGAGCGAGCCCGCCACCTCGCTCTCCCAAGCGCCTTGGCCGACCCCGTGAACGAGACTGTCAGGTTCTCCCAAACCCTCCGGTCTCATCCCTCTCTCAGCGAAAGCCGTGCCAACGTGGGAAGTTACGAAATTTCAATGACTTGTTGATTTTTCGAGGGCGCGGGAAGGCGGCAGAAAGGTTCTGTTAGCCATGTTTGCCCGGCAGATTTTTCCTAGTGGAGGCCCGATCGAAAGGTTCCGTTAACCATTATTACCGTAGCGTTTGCGAGCAAGAGGAGCGCATTGCGCTGGGGCATTTGTATCGCGTCATTGTCTGCCAGGAGGCTTCGCTCTTTCGATCCGTTTAGATGAGCGAGCCTGATCGACCATGGCAGAGAATGAAGCGGAAGGCGGCGCAGCCGCCGAAGGCGCGGAAGCCGCTGCCCCCAAGAGCAAGTTCAAGCTGATCCTGATCGTCGTCGGCGCGCTCGTCCTGCTCGGGGGCGGCGCTGCGACCTGGTTCCTGTTCTTCCGCCATGGCGAGGACGAGCATCACGCCGAGGCGGCGCCCCCGCCGAAGCCGCCGGCCTTCGTCGAGGTGCCCGACATCATGGTCAACCTCGCCGGCGCGCCGGGTGAGCGCGTGCAATACCTGAAGCTGAAGGTCGTGCTGGAGCTGAAGGAAGAGAAGCAGATCGAGGTGATAAAGCCGACGATGCCGCGCATCACCGACATCTTCCAGACCTATGTGCGCGAATTGCGCTCGTCCGACCTCAACGGCTCCGCCGGCATCTTCCGCCTCAAGGAAGAGCTGACCAAGCGCGTCAACGCGGCGGTCGCGCCGGTCCAGGTCAGCGCGGTGCTGTTCAAGGAAGTCGTGATCCAGTGAGCATGGTGGGCTAGGGATCATGGCGGGCACCGACCAACCAGACCAGGATGCAATTGCCGCCCAATGGGAGGCCTCGCTCGATTCCGAGGATCCCGCCGAGGCCGCGAAGGCTGCTGCCGAAAACGAACTATCCGAGACCATGGCCCTGCAATGGGCGGCCATGGTCGAGGACGGCAGCCGCGATCTGGGCACCGGCAAGAACTCCGGCGAGCGGGTGCTGTCGCAGGAGGAGATCGACAACCTCCTCGGCTTCACGGTCGGCGACGTCACGCTCGACGACCATTCCGGCATTCGCGCGATCATCGATTCGGCGATGGTCTCCTACGAGCGTCTGCCGATGCTCGAAATCGTCTTCGACCGCCTGGTGCGGTTGCTGACGACAAGCTTGCGCAATTTCACCTCGGACAACGTCGAAGTCTCGCTCGACCGCATCACGTCGGTGCGCTTCGGCGACTACATGAACTCGATCCCGCTGCCCGCCGTGCTCACGGTGTTCAAGGCCGAGGAGTGGGAAAACTTCGGCATGGCGGTGGTCGATTCCAGCCTGATCTATTCGATGATCGACGTGCTGCTCGGCGGCCGCCGCGGCTCGAGCCAGCTCCGCATCGAGGGCCGGCCCTACACCACGATCGAGACCGAACTGGTGAAGCGGCTGGTCGAGGTGGTGCTGACCGATGCCGAGCAGGCGTTCCGGCCGCTGTCGCCGGTGACCTTCACGATCGACCGGCTCGAGACCAATCCGCGTTTCGCCGCGATCAGCCGCCCCGCCAACGCCGCGATCCTGGTGCGCCTGCGCATCGACATGGAAGATCGCGGCGGCAATATCGAGCTGCTGCTGCCTTATGCGACCATCGAGCCAATCCGGGGCGTCCTGCTCCAGATGTTCATGGGCGAGAAATTCGGCCGGGATACGGTCTGGGAGGGCCATTTCGCCACCGAGATCAACCAGGCCGAGATCTCGGTCGACGCCGTGCTCTACGAGGCCGATATCCCGCTCAAGCAGCTGATGCGGCTCAAGGTCGGCGACACCCTGCCGCTCGACATGCGCGCGGATGCCAACGTGACCGTGCGCTGCGGCGACGTCACCCTGACCGAGGGGCGGATGGGCCGGGTCGGCGATCGCGTCGCGATTCGGGTGACGAAACCCTTGCGCAAGCCAAGTACGACACTTGCCATGTTCGAGAAGGTCGACGAGCAGAACAAGATGATGGAGGCCCCATGAACCACTCCCTGGGAATGGCGATCGAGACGCTGGTGGCTATCCTGCTGATGCTGACGATCTTCTACTGCGTCATGCTCAACAAACGGCTGACGCGGCTGAAGGCGGACGAGCATTCGCTGAAGGCGGTCATCGGCGAACTGATCACGGCGACCGAGATCGCCGAGCGCGCGATCGGCGGGCTGAAGCTCGCGGTGCGCGACGTCAACGAGAACCTCGGCAGCCAGCTCGCGGCGGCAACCCAGATGTCGGACCAGCTCTACAGGCAGCTCGGCGAAGCCGACAACGTGGTGCGGCGCCTGTCCAAGATCGCGATCGCCGCGCGCCCCATGACCGGTGCGGAAACGGTTGCCGCGCCCGTGGCCAAGCCATCCTCAGCGAAGGCGGTGGCGGCCGCGGCCGAAGCCTTCTCCGAGCGCCGACGATCCAACGGCGGCCTTGCCGCATAAAGTCAGGGTATGAAGTCCTTTCGTAACATCCGCGTCATTCCGATCGTCCTGGTCGCCGTCGCAGGCCTCGCCACGCTGAAGGTCGCGGGCCTCGTGATCAATGGCGGCTATGTCTTCGACTACCAGCCGAACAAGCTCAAAAAATCCTGGGCGCAGGAGAATCTGAATTTTCCGGGACGGGAAGACCCCGACATCACCGGCTCGACCCATGGCGCGCCGAAGGAGGCACCGAAGCCCGCTGCTCCCGAGACCAAGATGGAGGGGGGCACCGTGGTCAAGATCGACGAGACCCAGCCGCAGATCTCGGCCTCGGAGCGCGCGATCCTGGAACGGCTGCAGGCGCGCCGGCAGGAGATCGAGGCCCGCCAGCGCGAGATCGACATTCGCGAGAGCCTGCTCAAGTCGGCCGAAAAGCGCATCGAAAACAAGGTCGATGAGATGAAGGCGGTGGAATCCCGCATTTCCGCAGGCCAGGCCGAGCAGAAGGCCGCCGAAGCCCAGCGCATGAAGGGCCTCGTGACCATGTATGAGGGCATGAAGCCCAAGGACGCCGCGCGGGTGTTCGACCGGCTCGAGATGGGCGTTCTGATCGAGATCGCCTCGGCCATCGCGCCGCGAAAGATGTCGGACATCATGGGCCTGATGTCGCCGGAAGCCGCCGAGCGGCTGACGGTCGAGATGGCCCGCCGTGCCAATGGCGGTGGCGATCAATCTGCCTCGGCCGGCGATCTGCCCAAGATCGACGGCAAGCCGACGCAAAAGCCGAATTGAGGGTTCATACTTAAGAAGCCCTTAATTGGCAAAACCTACAATCGACGGCACGGGCCGGCGCCAGTGCCGGTATGGACCGTCGAACCGGAAGAAATGCCGCCAATGGCGCAGAAGGCTGCCGCTGGATTTGTGTCGCGAGCCCGCGCTTTGGCGCGGGTGCCGTCGCGCCATGTCCGCAAGGCCGCCATGCTGGCGGCCTGCCTGCTGATCGGCTTCAGTGCGCCCGCCAGGGCGGCCGATCCGATCCGGGGCGAGGCGAGTTTCTCGGCCGCCGGCGGCTTCGCCCGGCTGGTCATCAAGCTCGGCGAGGACGTTCCCTCCGAGGTCACGACGGCGGGTTCCATTCTTATCATCCGCTTCGACCGGCCGGTCGACGTTCCCGTCGACCGCGTGCCGGAAGGCGCGCCCGACTACGTCAATTCCGCCCGGCGCGATCCCGATGGCGCTGCCATCCGGCTGTCGCTGGCGCGGCGGGTCACCGTCAACACCATGAATGCCGGCGAGCGCACCTTCATCGACCTGTTGCCGGACGGCTGGAAGGGGCCGCCGCCGAGCCTGCCCATGGACGTGGTCAAGGAACTCGCCGAGCGCGCGCGCGTGGCCGAACGCGCCTTGCGCGCTCAGCGCGCCGCCGCCGAAAGCAAGAAGCGTCCGCCGATTCGCGTCCGCGCCTCGGTGCAGCCGACCTTCGTGCGTTTCGTGTTCGAGATGCCCGACGGCGTCGGTGTGTCCTCCGTGCTCAACGAGCAGAAGCTCACGCTGGCCTTCAACGCCAACCTCAATTTCGATCTGGCGGACGCCGTCGTCGCCGCCCCCCCGAACGTCGCCTCGATCAAGCAGAAGGGCGACGTCGACCAGACCAGCGTCGAGATCGCCCTGATCGGCGATTCCGACGTGCACTCCTTCCGCGACGAGAAGAACTATGTCGTCGACATCGCCTTCCAGCCGGACAAGGGCAAGACGGCCACAACCGCCGAATCCGTGCTCGCGCAGGCGAAGCCTGCTGCCCAAGGTCATGCACCCGCACCGGCGCCGGAAAAGCCGGCGGCGGAGAAGCCGAAGGACGCCCAGCGCGAGATCGCGCCGCCGACCTCGGAGACGATCGTCCGCGAAGCCAGGATCGAGGTGAAGCCCGAGGCGAAGATGGAAGCACCCGCCGCGGTGCCGCCCGGCGAAGCACCCAAGGAAGTACTCAAGGAAGCACCCAAGCCGGCGCCGGCTCCCAAGGTCGAAGCGCCGCCCGCTGCGGAAGCGCCCAAGGAAACAGTCAAGGAAACCGTCAAGGAAGCCGCTAAGGAAGCCGTCAAGGAAGCCCCGAAGCCGGTTGCGCCGGCAACGGAAGCCGCGGTCGCGCCCGTCAAGCCTGCGGCTGCCGAGGCGCCGGCCGCGCCGTCGCCGTCCATTGCCAGCGTCGATGCGCGCCGTGACAGCGACGGCTTGCGCGTCACGTTCCCGCTTCAGGTCGCAACGCCCGCGGCGGCGTTCCGCCGCGGCGACACGGTGTGGCTGGTGTTCGACACGCCGAAGCCGATCGACGTCGAGGCGATCCGCACCAGGGGCGGTGCGATGATCGGCGAAGTCAGCCGCATGCCGCTCGACAAGGGGCAGGCGGTGCGCATCCGTCTCACCCGGCCGCTGGTCTACTCGCTGACCAGCGAGGAGGTCGGCAAGGAGACCAACTGGCTGCTGACGCTCGCCGACAAGATCCAGGCGACGCCGTTGCCGCTGATGATGTCGCGCAACATCACCGATCCCGCGCTCGCCACCATCGCGATTCCCTTCGCCAATCCGGGCGTGTTGCATAAACTGACCGATCCCGACGCCGGCGACATGCTCTATGTCGTCACCGCGCAGCGACCGGTCCGCGGCTTCATCAAGCGGCAGGACCTCGTCGATCTCTCGCTGCTGGAATCCGCGCACGGCATTGCGATCCGGCCGAACTCCGACGAGGTCGGTGTGGAGGTCGGTTCCGACAAGGTCATTCTCGGCAAGAAGGGCGGACTGACGCTGTCGCCGGTCGATATTTCCGCCGACCGCGCGCCGACCGCGGTGCGGCCGATCTTCAGCCCGGAAGGCTGGCGCAAGGGCCAGTCCGAAAACTTCGTGGCGCGGCAGGGCGAGCTGATCATGGCGGCCGCCGCCGCCGAGCCGGCGCAGCGCTCGCTGCCGCGGCTCGACCTCGCGCAGTTCTACATGTCGCGCGCCATGTATCACGAAGCCAAGGCCGTGACCGACCTGATGCTGAGCGATCCTCTCAACAAGGAGGAGAGCAGCGCGCTGATCATGCATGCGATCGCGAGCATCCTGATCGGCCGGCCGGCGCAGGGTCTGAAGGACCTCGCCAATCCCGTGATCGGCAACAGCCATGATTCCCAGCTCTGGAAGGCGCTCGCCTATGCGCGCCAGGGCAAATGGGCCGATGCGCGCGAGAAGTTCAAGAACGTCGAATTCGCCATCGCCTCGCTGCCGCTCGACATCCAGCGCATCGTGACGATGGACGCGATGCGCGCTTCGCTCGAGGTCAAGGACTATGCCGGCGCCTCCAAGCGCCGCGGCGAGATCGAGGTGGTCGGCGTCCCGCCCGAGGCTGCGCCCGGCTTCGCGGTGCTGCGCGGCCGGCTCGCCGAGGCGCTTGGTCACGACAAGGACGCGCTAGACGACTACAAGTTCGCGGTCGCCTCGAACGACCGGCCGGCGGCGGCGGAGGCCAAGCAGCTCGAGGTGGCGCTGCGGCAGAAGCGCGACGAGATCAGCAAGGAAGACGCGCTGCGCGAGCTCGAGACGCTGTCGATGACCTGGCGCGGCGACTCGATCGAGGTCAAGACGCTCCAGTTGCTGTCCCAGATGTACGCGGAGAACGGGCGCTATCGCGACGCGCTCACGGCGGCGCGCACCGCGACGAGGCTCCAGCCGAACGCCGAGGCCTCGCGCCAGGCGCAGGACCTTGCCTCCGACCTGTTCACGCAGATCTTCCTGGGCCCCAAGGGCGACGATCTGCCGGAGGTCGAGGCGCTCGGGATGTTCTACGAGTTTCGCGAGTTGACGCCGATCGGCCGTCGCGGCGACGAGCTGATCCGCCGTCTCTCCGACCGTCTCGCCTCGATCGACCTGCTGGACCAGGCGGCCGAGCTTCTGCAATACCAGGTCGACCACCGTCTCGAAGGCGCCGCCCGCGCCCAGGTCGCCGCACGCCTGTCCATGATCTATCTCGCCAACCGCAGGCCGGACAAGGCGATCGCGGCGCTGCGCGCGAGCCGCATCAGCGATCTCTCCGGCGAGCTGCGCCAGCAGCGCCTGCTGCTGGAGGCTCGGGCGCAGAGCGACGTCGGCCGTCACGACCTCGCGCTGGACATCGTCTCCAACGTCTCCGGGCGCGAGGTGCTTCGCCTGCGCTCCGACATCTTCTGGGCGGCGCGGCGCTGGCGCGAGTCCGCCGAGCAGATCGAGCTCTATTACGGCGAGCGATTCCGCGACTTCAAGCCGCTCAATGCGGTGGAGAAAAGCGACATCATCCGCGCCGCCGTCGGCTATGCGCTCGCGGACGATTCGATCGGCCTGTCGCGCTTCCGCGAGAAGTACGCGCCGCTGATGAGCGAGAGCGCCGACCGTCTCGCCTTCGACATCGCCAGCAAGCCGGCCGCTTCCTCGAGCGCCGAATTCGCCGAGATCGCCAAGCTCGCCGCCAGCGTCGACACGCTCGACGGCTTCCTGCGCGAGATGAAGCAGCGCTTCCCCGACGCTACCGCCCGCGCACCGGGCTCGCCGCAGGCCAAGGAAGAGGCCGACCACACCGGCTCGTTGCCCACGATCCCCGTCGTGCGGCAGATCAAGATGACGCGGTAGGAACCCTGCTACCTCTAGGCCTCTCGACAGGTGCCGCGCGAGGCGGCAACCTGTGCCCCTTCATGCCGGGAGAGCGTCGCTATGAGCAAGCCTGCCAAGACCGAAGCCGAACTCGTCGCCATGGCGCGGGCCGAATTGAAGGTCCATGCCGATGGCCCTGATGGTCTCGCCATCTCGATCGTCCGCGACGGTGACAGCTGGGAATTCCGTGCCGATGCGGACGAGGCGACGCGGGACAAGCCGGGCTTTCCCGAAAGTGTCGCCATGCTGGTGCAGATCGGCGATCACCTTAGCAAGCAGTATGACGTGAAGGGGTAAGGGGCAGGTCTGCCCTACGTGACGCGATTCGTGTCACACATTCGGTGTCGTCGCCCGGCTTGACCGGGCGACCCAGATGCCCCGGTCAAGCCGGGGCACGACAGCGGAAGTTGCGGTTACTATCCCCCGTAACTCTGCACCAGGCTCCCAGCCACCAGCGACCAGCCGTCGACCAGCACGAAGAAGATCAGCTTGAACGGCAGCGAGATCGTCGCCGGCGGCAGCATCATCATGCCCATCGACATCAGCACGGAGGCCACGACGAGGTCGATGATCAGGAAGGGCAGGAACAGCAGGAAGCCGATCTCGAAGGCGCGCTTCAGCTCCGAGATCATGAAGGCGGGGACGAGGATGCGCAGCGCGAGGTCGTCGGGGGTGACCGGCGGCGGCTCGCGGGACAGGTCCAGGAACAGCTTGAGGTCCTTCTCGCGCACGTTCTTCTGCATGAAGCCGCGCAAGGGGACGGAGGCGCGCTGCAGCGCGTCCTCGACGCTGATCTGGTTGGCGACGAGCGGACGGATGCCCTCGTCGTAGGATTTCTGCAGGACGGGTCCCATCACGAAGAAGGTGAGGAACATCGCGAGCGCGATGATCACCGAGTTGGGCGGTGCGGTCGCCGTGCCCATCGCGGTGCGCAGCAGCGACAGCACGACCACGATGCGCGTGAACGACGTCATCATGATCAGGATCGACGGCGCGATCGACAGCACCGTGAGCAGGGCGATGAGCTGGATCGCGCGCTCGGTGACGCCGCCGCCACCCTGACCGCCCAGATTGATGCTGATGTCCTGCGCATGCGCAGGGCTCGCGAGCGAAGCCGCGCCGATCAGGACAGAAAGAAGAAAAACTCTACGCGGGAGGGCCGGCAGCCTCACGAAGACGGCTTCGGACGGCCGAGTAGCGAGGCCATCTCGTCTTCGAGATTTTCAAAGCTGGTCTTTTCCACGACCGGCTTTGCGGGCGGGGCCGGTGGCGTCGGCGGCTCACTGCGCGCCACGCGCGGCGGCGGGGCGGGTGGCTCGGGTGCAACCGGCGGCGCGACCGTCTCACCGGCGGGACGGCGCAGCGCGGCTTCGAGCCGCTGCGCCATCTCGGCGAGATTCTGCTCGGCGCTCGATGGCGCCGCAGGGGCGAGAGCCGGCGGCGCCGGAACGGGCGGAGCCTGCGGCACGGGCGGAGGAGGGGGCGGCGGCGGCGCGGGCGCGCGCTCGGCGCGGACCGGCGGCACCTTCAAAGGCTCGCTCTGGCGCGGCGGACGCGGCATCAGAGGCGGTTCGTTGCGGGCGACGCGGGGCGGTACGGGTTCGGGACGCAGCTCGCGCTCAAGGCGCGGCGCGATCGGCTCGGGCGTAAAGCCGCCCAGTGGCGGCTCGCTGCGGCGCTCGGCCAAAGCGGGCGCCGGCCGGCGCACCTCGTCGGCGAAGGAGGGACGTGCGGGCCGCGGCGGCGGCTCGGGCATCTGCGGCTCGGGATGATCGAGCAGCTCGGGCCGCGGCGCTTCGTCGGCCCAGCCGCCGGTGTCGGGCATCGGCGCGAGACGCGGCGGCTCGGCGGCGTTGGGACGCTGCGGAAGCTGGTCGCGGCCGGGGGTGCCGCGCACGATATTCGGCTCGACGACGATGTCGGTGGGGCCGCCGATCATCAAGAGATGTTCGACATTGTCACGCCGGACCAGCACCAGGCGGCGCCGACCGTCGACCGCGGCGGCATCGATCACGGCGAGCCGGGGCATCCTGCCGCGCTGGGTGTTGGCGCCGAGCCGGCTGGAGGCGAATCGGCGAACCAGCCATGCAGCGACGCCGATCAACGCCAGAACGACGATGAACGCGACGATGAAGGTGATAGGGCTGCCTTGCATACTTGTCCCCGACAAATGGCGCTTTTCTCGTGCCCAAGGTCAGATGCGCCGACCACAGGCGTGCGATGCCCCAAACTGCGATTTCTTAACGTCCCACGGCAAGTTTTGCCGTCCCCAACTCTTAATAACCCATGAATCGCTCGATCCAAAACGACTTCTTGGCCTGTGCATGGCCGGCCAAGCGGTTGGGTTAACGCCGCTTTTCGGGGCGTAGAATCACGGGGGGCGCAAACGCGTGTTCCGCGCGATGGCAAGCGTCGATCGCATCCTTAACCACCCGTTAACCATACACGCGGCAAATTCTGCCTAGCTTCGGACCTCAGATCCGCAAGAGGCGGAAGGAGCCGCAACGATGTCCATCAACGACCTTCCGGTGCTGTCGGCGCTTCGCACCAAGATGCAGTGGCACCAGGAGCGCCAGCGCGTCCTGTCCGAGAACGTCTCCAATTCCGACACGCCCCAATTCCGGCCGCGCGACCTGGTCGAGCCGAAGCTCGACAAGGCAGGCGCGGTCACGGGCGCGATGGGCCCTCTGGCGCTCACCCGCACCAGCGGCTCCCACATCAGCCCGTCAGGCGCGGCCTCGGGCTTCGACCAGAACAGGAATGCGGGCTTTCAGACACGCCCCGCGGGCAACGCCGTCAATCTCGAAGAGGAGATGCTGAAGTCCGCCAGCAACCAGATGGATTATGCGGCGGCGACCTCGCTCTATTCGAAGAGCCTGCATCTGCTCAAGACCGCGATCGGTAAAGGCTAGGGCCGGAGAGGTAGACCATGGCGAATGACAGCAGCGACTTTGCCCGCTCGATGGCGATCGCGACCTCCGGGCTGCGCGCGCAGGCCGGGCGCATGCGGGTGATCTCGGAAAACATCGCGAATGCGGATTCGACCTCGCAGACCGCAGGCGGCAATCCCTACCGGCGCAAGGTGCCGACCTTCTCCTCCGCGCTCGACCGCACCCTCGATGCGCAGGTGGTGACGCTGGGCAAGATCAAGCCTGACCAGTCCAATTTCCGCGTCAAATACGAGCCGAACAATCCGGCGGCGGACGCCTCCGGCAACGTCAAATATCCCAACGTGAACTCGGTGGTCGAGATGACCGACATGCGCGATGCGCAGCGGTCCTACGAGGCCAACCTCAACATCATCAGTGCGACGCGCCGGATGATCCAGCGCACTCTCGACATCCTCAAGAGCTGAACAGGACAATTGAGCCATGGCATCACCGACAGTCGCCGCCAATGCTTATGCCAACCTCGCCCGCGTGCTGGAAAACAGCGGCGCCGGTGCCGGCAAGGGCAGCGAGGCGAGCGGGCAATCCTTTGCGTCGCTGCTGAAAGACGCCGTCGGCAGCGTCATGGAGTCCGGCAAAAAGTCCGACGCGCAGACGGTGGCGATGGCGGCCGGCAAGGCCAACGTGATGGACGTGGTGACGGCGGTCGCCGACACCGACGTCGCCGTGTCCACGCTGGTCTCGGTCCGCGACCGCGTGATCGCGGCCTATGAAGACATCATGAAGATGCCGATCTGATTTGGGGGCGCTGTCATTCCGGGGCGCGCGCGGCGCGAACCCGGAATCCATGGTGCGACCAACGCCGCGGCTCGATGGATTCCGGGCTCTCGCTTTGCGAGCCCCGGAATGACGACCAACAATTCACAGTGAGAAAAAGAAAATGACCGGACCCGAAACCCTCGACGTCGCGCGTGATGCGATCTGGACCATCGTGATCGTGTCGTCACCGCTGATGGTGGTCGGCCTCGTGGTCGGCGTCATCGTGTCGCTGTTCCAGGCGCTGACGCAGATCCAGGAGCAGACGCTGATCTACGTGCCGAAGATCCTGGCCATCTTCGCCACGATGCTGTTGGCGCTGCCGTTCATGGCCGACGCACTTCATTCCCACATGCTGCGGATCTCGTCGCGAATCATCGGCGGCTGAGGCACAATGCGCCCGTCATGCGCATCGACGTCTCGCTGCTGCCGGCGCTCGCCGCGGCCTTCATGCTCGTCTTCGCCCGGGTCGGCGCGATGGTGATGCTGCTGCCGGGGCTGGGCGAGACCAATATTCCGACGCGGATCAAGCTGTCGATCGCGCTGCTGCTCACGCTGATCATCCTGCCGCTGCATCGGAGCGCCTACCAGGTCGACATGGGCTCGCTGGCGCCGCTTCTGGTCCTGATGCTGCATGAAATCGTGATCGGCATCGTGCTGGGCGCGACGGCCCGCGTGACGCTGTCGGCGCTTCAGGTCGCAGGTTCCGTCATTGCGCAGCAGATGGGGCTCGGCTTCGTCACCTCGGTCGACCCGACCCAGGGACAGCAGGGCGTGCTGGTCGGCAACTTCCTGACCATGCTCGGCATCACGCTGCTGTTTGCCACCGACAGCCATCACCTGGTGATCGCGGCGCTGAACGACAGCTACGCGATCTTCTCGCCGGGCGAGACCGTGTCGAGCGGCGATGTCGCTTCGCTGGCGACGCGCGCCTTTGCGGCCGCGTTTCTGCTCGGCCTGCAGCTTTCCGGGCCGTTCCTGGTGTTCGGCCTCGTCTTCAATATCGGGCTCGGCGTGCTGGCGCGGCTGATGCCGCAGATGCAGGTCTATTTCGTCGGCGTGCCGCTGTCGATCTTCGCGGGCTTTCTGGTGCTAGCCGTGGTGCTTACCGCGATGATGGGCACGTTTCTCGACTATTTCATCGGTGTCATGCACCAGATGATGCCGCTGAACAGGTGATCGATGGCGGATGACAAGGATCCAGAGAGTCAAACAGAAGACCCGACGCAAAAACGCCTCGAGGAGGCGCTCGAACGCGGTGACGTCGCCAAGAGCCAGGAGATCAACACCTGGTTCATGATCGCGGGCGGCACGCTCGTGGTCTCGACCTTCTCGGGATCGGTCGGCAGCGGGCTGCTGACGCCGATGCGTGGCCTGCTCGCCAATTCCTGGATGATCAAGACCGACGGCAAGGCCCTGCTAGCGTTGATGCAGCAGATCGAATTCGCGGTGCTCGCGGCGGTCGGCGTGCCGCTGCTGATGCTGGCGCTGGCGGCGATCGCCGGCAACATGCTCCAGCACCGGCTGGTGTGGTCGGCGGAATCCCTCAAGCCCAAATTCAGCAAGATCTCGCCCGCCGCGGGCTTCGCCCGCATCTTCGGCAAGCAGGCCGCGGCAAACTTTCTGAAAGGCATCGGCAAGCTGATCGCGCTCAGCGTGGTGATGACCATCGTCCTGTGGCCGGAACGGCACCGCATGGAGGCGATGGTCAAGCTCGACCCGGCCGCCCTGCTGGGCGCCACCACCAGCATGACCATCCATCTGCTCGGTGCCGTGGTCGCCGCGCTCGCGATCGTCGCCATCGGCGACTATTTCTTCCAGTATCGCAGCTGGTTCCAGCGGCAGAAGATGTCGCTCCAGGAGATCAAGGAAGAGTTCAAGCAGTCCGAAGGCGACCCTCACATCAAGGGCAAGCTCAGGCAGTTGCGACAGCAGCGCTCCAAGAAGCGCATGATGGCGGCGGTTCCCAAGGCTGCCGTGATCATCACCAACCCGACCCACTATTCGGTGGCGCTGTCCTACGAGCGCGGCATGTCGGCGCCGATCTGCGTCGCCAAGGGCGTCGACAACCTCGCTTTCAAGATCCGGGAGATCGCGCGGGAGCACGACATTCCGATCGTCGAGAACGTGCCGCTGGCCCGCGCGCTTTACGCCACCGTCGAAATCGACCAGGAAATCCCGACCGAGCACTACCATGCGGTCGCCGAGGTCATCGGCTACGTGATGCGGCTGAAGCGCGGATTCAGCGCCGGCCGCGGATAAAACCCCCGAAAAGTACCGGAAATGGCCGTAATCTGGGAATCAGCGTACCTTTCGCCCTTGCTGCCCTTGCGCCTGCGGGTCCGATTCAGGCAGGGAGGACCCTGCGCGCGGCGTAGCGCGTTGATTCTCTGCCGACAGGCTGTGCCAGCTTGAGATGACTGCCGAGACCGACCACGACCTCCCACGCGAGCCCGTTGCGGCGCACGAGCCGTCGCCGCGCTCGGGCAGCATTGCGCTCGTGCTGCTGGTGGCGGCCGGCCTCGTCGCGGTCGCCGTCGGGCTGATGACGCTCGGGCGCGTGCAGGCGCAGCCCTACATTCTCGGCATCCTCGCCGTGCTGGCGATGGTCGGCCTGTTCAACCTGTTCGCCTTCGCCGCCGGCATCATCCGCTTCGTCGACCGCAATCTCGACGATCCCGTGATGGGCCGTATCGCCGACCACGCCTTCGACGGGCTGGCGGTGACCGACCCGCGCGGCCATGTGATCTATTCCAATGCGGCCTATCTGACGCTGACCGGCGCCGCCGGTCCACAGGACGTGCGTCCCGTGGAGCGCGTCTTCATCGGCAACCCCGACGTCTCCGAAGCCGTGTTCCGCCTGCTGAAGGCGGCCCGCGAAGGCAAGCGGCAGCAGGAGGAGGTGCGCATCTCCGGCCAGGACGGCAGCCAGGGCCGCTGGCTGCGCATGCGGGTGCGTCCGCTCGGCACGGGAAAGCGCGAGACGCGCTATGCGGTGTGGTCGATTGCCGACATCACCCGTGATCGCGAGCGCCAGGAGGACGTGTTCCAGGAGCTCCAGCATGCGATCGAATATCTCGACCACGCGCCGTGCGGCTTCTTCTCGGTCAATCCGGCCGGGGAGCTCGCCTATGTCAACGCGACGCTGGCGAACTGGCTCGACTACGATCTGGCCGAGATCGGCTCGGGCGGGCTGAAGCTCACCGACATCGTCTCGGGCGATGGCGCCTCGCTGCTGACGTCGATCGTGGCGGTGCCGGGCGAGGTGAAGACGGAAGTTTTCGACATCGACCTGCGCATGCGCACCGGCAAGACCATGCCGGTGCGGCTGTATCACAAGCTCGCCTTCGGCGCCGACGGGGCGCCGGGGCCGTCGCGCACACTGGTCATCAGCCGCGCCCGCGACGAGCGCAGCGATCCGGACCGCGCCGCCGAAGTGCGCTTCATGCGCTTCTTCGACCACACGCCGATGGCGATCGCGACCGTCGACCGCGGCGGCAACGTCGTGCGCGCCAATGCGCGCTATGCCAAGCTCGGGCAGGCGCTCGGGCTCGACAGCGCCAGCAAGTCGATCTTCCGTGCGGTCAGTTCGCGCGACCGTCATCTGCTGATCGCGGCCATCAACCAGGCCGCAGAAGGCCAGGCCGACATCGCGCCGGTCGAGGTCGCCCTCGAAGGGACCAAGGAGCGCTGGGGCCAGTTCTTCGTCACGCCGGTCGACTCGGCCGAGAACGACGCCGAAGCCGCCATCGTGCACATGCTCGAGACCACCGAGCGGCGCGCGCTGGAGAACCAGATCAACCAGTCGCAGAAGATGGAGACCGTCGGCCAGCTCGCCGGCGGCATTGCCCACGACTTCAACAACGTGCTCTCCGCCATCATGATGGCGAACGACTTCCTGCTGAACGCGCACAAGCCGACCGATCCGTCGTTCCAGGACATCATGCAGATCAAGCAGAACGCGACGCGTGCCGCCACGCTGGTGCGGCAGCTGCTGGCGTTCTCGCGGCGGCAGACGCTGCGGCCGCAGGTGCTCGATCTCGGCGATGCGCTTTCCGACCTCGCGATGCTGCTGCGCCGGCTGATCGGCGAGAAGGTCAAGCAGGAGACTATCCACGGCCGCGACCTCTGGCCGGTGAAGGTCGACGTCTCCCAGTTCGAGCAGGTGATCGTCAATCTCGCGGTCAACGCGCGCGATGCCATGCCCGACGGCGGCAAGCTGATCATCCGCACCGCCAACGTCACCGCGGAAGAAGCGGCCAAGCTCGCCTACAAGGGCATGCCGGCCGCGGACTATGTGCGGATCGAGGTCGCCGATACCGGCACCGGCATTCCCGCCGACATCCGCGACAAGATCTTCGAGCCCTTCTTCTCGACCAAGGAAGTCGGCAAGGGCACCGGCCTCGGACTCTCCACGGTCTACGGCATCGTCAAGCAGACCGGCGGTTTCATCTACGTCGATTCCGAGCCGGGGCAGGGCACCTCGTTCCAGATCTTCCTGCCGCGCCATCATGCCGAGCTCGAAGCGCAGGTCGAGCAGCCCGCGGCCGTGGCCAGCGCGACCAATGGCGCCGCCAAGGACGCTGCGCCCGCAGCGGAGGCGAAGCCGCGCGCAGATCTCACCGGACAGGGCACCATCCTGCTGGTCGAGGATGAGGAGGGCCTGCGCGCGCTCAACGCACGCGGCCTGCGCTCGCGCGGCTACACCGTGGTCGAGGCCGAGAACGGCGTCGAGGCCATGGAGATGCTGGAGGAGCAGAGCGGCGCGATCGATCTCGTCGTCTCCGACGTCGTGATGCCGGAGATGGACGGCCCGACGCTGCTCAAGGCGATGCGAGAAACCAATCCCGACATCAAGTTCATCTTCGTCTCCGGCTATGCCGAGGACGCCTTCGAGAAGAGCCTGCCCGAAGGCCAGCAATTCGACTTCCTGCCAAAACCGTTCACGCTCAGCCAGCTCGTGGCGGCGGTGAAGGAGACGATGGTGAAGCAGGGCTGAGGCTGAGAGGCGGTGACGGCTTTGATGGAGCTTCGCTCGCCAGGACGAGGGAGAAAGCGGAAACCCCGTCCAAGACCCGCCGGTACCCCGCGACCATAGTTCCGCCGCAGGTCTGGCCAAACCCTCGTCAAATATGGGCTTTTGCCACATCCCCGCGACTGAGGGCCGCAGCCATGGGTTCCGAAACCGGCTTCCTTTTTCGGGAAGTCTGCCCATCTTAGGATGCACGTCCCCATGCCGGGGATTTGGGAAACGAACATGAATTTCTCGCAACGCTCCCGCAGTCTCTTCAAGACGATCGCCGTCGTGCTGGCGCTTGCGCTGCCGACTGCACTGGCGATCTCGTCCGCCGACGCGCGGGTCGGTGGCGGCATGTCGTCGGGTTCGCGCGGCTCGCGGACCTATTCGGCGCCGCCCTCGACCACGACCGCGCCGGGCTCGGCCTCGCAGTTCAACCGCACCTACACCCAACCGGGCGCAGGCATGAATTCGGCCGCAGCCGCGCCCGCGCGCGGCGGCCTGTTCGGCCGTGCCGGCGGCTTCATGGGCGGCCTCGCGGCCGGCTTCCTCGGTGCAGGCCTGCTCGGCATGCTGTTCGGCGGCGGCCTGTTTGGCGGCCTCGGCGGCCTGTCGTCGATCCTCGGCCTGATCATCCAGATCGTGCTGGTGGTTGTCGTGGTGCGGCTGGCGATGTCCTGGTGGCAGCGCCGCCACACGCCGCAGGCGGCCTATGCCAACGCCGATGCGAGCGCCGGTCAGGGTCCGCAGCCGAACTATCGCAGCGGCCTTGGCGGCGGCGCTCCTGGTGGTGGCCTTGGCGGCGGTCTTGGCAGCGGTCTTGGCGGCTTCGGCTTCGGTGGCGCCAACAACGCCCCGCTCGAGATCAAGCCTGATGACTACGAGGCGTTCGAGCGCCTGCTCGGTGATGTCCAGGCCGCCTGGTCGAACGAGGACGTGGCCAAGCTGCACACGCTCGCGACGCCGGAGATGGTCTCCTATTTCGAGCAGGACCTCGGCAAGAACCGGGCGCGCAACGTCGTCAACAAGGTCACGAATGTGAAACTGTTGCAGGGCGATCTCGCGGAATCCTGGCGCGAAGGCGAGACCGACTACGCCACGGTGGCGCTGCGCTTCGCACTCACCGACAAGACGCTCGACCGCAACACCGGCGCGATCGTCGACGGCAGCGAGCAGCCGGGCGAGGCCACCGAGGTCTGGACCTTCGCCCGCCGTCCGAACGGCGCTTGGGAATTGTCGGCGATCCAGCAGACCAACTGATCGCCTTCGAATTGAAGACAAGGGCGTCGTGCTTCGGCACGGCGCCCTTTTCGTTTGTGCGGCTTGAGCTCTCTCCTCCGTCACTGAGCCCCACCCTGACGGAACCGGGAGCCGCGTGTTAGATTGGTCCGGTCGCCCCCCACATGCACGGACCCCTCCCATGAAATACGAGCTCTACTATTGGCCCGAGATCCAGGGCCGCGGCGAATATGTGCGGCTGGCGCTGGAGGAGGCGGGTGCGGCTTACGTGGACGTCGCGCGCGGTCCGCGCGGCACCGGCGCGATGATGAAGATGATGGACGCGAAGGGCACGCCGCCCTTTGCGCCGCCGTTCCTGAAAGCCGGCAAGCTGGTCATCGGTCAGACCGCCAACATTCTGCTTTATCTCGGCGGTCGTCACGGGCTCGCGCCGAAGACGGAAGCGGGAAAGCTCTGGGTGCACCAGCTTGAGCTCACCATCACCGATCTCGTGCTGGAGATCCACGACACCCATCATCCGCTCGGACCGTCGCTCTACTACGAAGACCAGAAGCCGGCGGCCAGGAAGCGCACGGCCGAGTTCTGGAGCGAGCGCGTGCCGAAATATCTCGGCTATTTCGAGCAGCTCCTTACCGACAATGGCGGCGCCTATGTCACCGGACGCAGGCTCACCTATGTCGATCTCTCGCTATTCCAGATCGTCGCCGGGCTGCGCTACGCCTTCCCCAGGCGCATGAAGGCGTTCGAGGCAGACATCCCCGGCCTCGTCGGCCTGCACGACCGGATCGCCGCGAGGCCGAACATCAAGGCCTATCTTGCGAGCGAGCGCCGCATTCCCTTCAACGAGCAGGGTATCTTCCGCCGCTACAGGGAGCTCGATGGCTAGAGCGATTTCGAGCGAAGTGGATGCCGGTTCGCGCGAAACGCGTCAAAACAAGAGAGTCTAGCCGGTCCGGAGAGAGGCTGGCGGCAGCCCCCGTTCCGGACCGGCCGTTTCGGGCGCGATCAATCGCCCGAACGCGTCATGGCCCCCGAGCGTCTGTGAACGCTCCGGACCAGATCGCTCATTTAAATCGTCGGGGACGGGGGAGAGGTCGTGCTCGTCTGGGCAGGGGGGCTTGCAGAACATCGTCGCGACTCCCGTTGCGTGGGTGCGGACGCTGTCTAGCGGGGGCCGGACGCGGTGGCGTCGCCCGATTGGAGGAGCGCGCGCGTTTTTCCGGGAGGTCTCGGCTTATCGCAGAGAGGCGTGATGCGTGCTCATGGCGCACGCGAACAGAAGCGCGTCGATCGCGCCGGCTGTGATCGCGTTCTGCAGCGGCAGGCATGCGATGATGCGCGGCGCTCTGGATCGACCGCGCGCGATATCGGCTCGCTTATCCGGCAAAGATCTGGCCGGATGCGCGAAAGGCCCGATCGACCGGATCGGGCGCTTCGTCATCGGCAGGCTCGATCAGGCGAGCTGATCGATCCGCGTGCCCTGACCCGGCGGCAGCGGCGCCGGCGGCGGCGGCTTGTAGGTCGGGTCGTTGTCCTTGGTCTTGGCCTGGTCGTCCTGCTGCTTGGTCGTGTCGTAGCTCGGGACCACGATCGCGATCGGCGGCGGCGTAACGGTAGAAACGCTCATCCACAAATCCTCACATATAGAAACAATTGACCGTGCGCCGCGAGGGACGAAGTTTCCTTCAAGCCAATCGTTAAAATGCGAGGGATCTGATGTGGTGGAAGGCGCGCTTCTATTCGTCCTTGCCGCGCGTGATCACGATGGACGCATCGGTCTTGGTGCGGGTGCATTCCATGTTGAGCCGCCGGTAGCGCATGGCGACCTTGTCACCGCGGAGTAGTCCCATCCGCTTCAGGCAGCGTGTTGCGCCCGTCGTGGTGTCGTCCTTGGTCACGGTGAAGACGATCGCCGCCATCGACCCCACCAGTGCATAGAACTCCGGCTTGGGCTTGCGATCGCCCTTGGCATAGAGCTCGATGGAATATTTATCGCCGCGGCAAGCCACCGACAGCTCCTTGGCGAGCGGGTGCGTCAGGTAGACGACGTTTGCTGCCCGGAAATTCACCTTGAGGCGATCGACCTGGTTCGCCAGCTCCTTGGCGCTGTCGTCGCAACGGTCGGCGCGCGCGGGTGAGGCGAGGGTCACAAGTCCGGTGATGGCGGCGGCGACCAGGATCGCGCCGCGGAAGTGCGGTTTGAAAATCATTTGAAAAGCCCCTTAGGGCGCGTATTCAACCGTCGTCGCACGCGGAGTGCAAGGGGGGCACCTCGGACTTCCCACGCATCATGGTGGCCCCGGGTTGCCGCCGACAGCCGCCGAATCGGGATGCCCTGGCCGCGCCGTAGCGCCTTCCCTTTGTGGCAAAAAAGCTTAGAACGCTTCCATGCTGAGAGGCCCGCGAGGGCTCCAAAACCCCGAGATCCGCCCCCATGAACGCTCCCACCGCTTTCCCCGACCAATCCAAGCCCGTTCCGCCCTACAAGCACACCCCGCTGTTCCCGCTGGGCAAGGACGAGACGCCCTACAAGAAGATCACGGCCGAGGGCGTGCGGGTCGAGAAGGTCCTGGGCAGGGACATGCTGGTGGTGTCGCGCGAGGCGCTGCGGGCGCTGTCGGAGGCAGCTTTCGGCGACATCAACCATTATCTGCGCCCCGGCCATCTGAAGCAGCTCCGCGCGATCCTGGAGGACGGCGAGGCCAGCCCGAACGACAAGTTCGTCGCGCTGGACTTCCTGAAGAACGCCAACATCGCGGCCGGCGGCGTGCTGCCGATGTGCCAGGACACCGGCACCGCGATCATCATGGGCAAGAAGGGCTGCAATGTCATCACCGACGGTGACGACGAGGCCGCGCTGTCGGAAGGCGCGCGTGATGCCTACCTGCGCCGCAATCTGCGCTACTCGCAGGTCGCGCCGCTCTCGATGTACGAGGAGAAGAA
Source organism: Bradyrhizobium sp. A5 (assembly GCF_042076515.1). Taxonomy (NCBI): domain Bacteria; kingdom Pseudomonadati; phylum Pseudomonadota; class Alphaproteobacteria; order Hyphomicrobiales; family Nitrobacteraceae; genus Bradyrhizobium; species Bradyrhizobium sp. A5. The sequence continues at coordinate 2,422,328 of NZ_CP148990.1, forward strand.
CACCGCCAACAACATGCCGGCGCAGTGCGAGATCTACGCCGAGGGGGATGACGCCTACAAGTTCATGTTCATGGCCAAGGGCGGCGGCTCCGCGAACAAGAGCTTCCTGTTCCAGGCCACGCCCTCGGTGCTGACCAAGGATCGGCTGCTCGCCTTTCTGAAGGAAAAGATCCTCACCCTCGGCACCGCGGCGTGCCCGCCCTATCACCTCGCCATCGTGATCGGCGGCACTTCGGCCGAGCTCTGCATGAAGACGGTGAAGCTCGCCTCCGCCCGCTATCTCGATGCGCTACCGACCCACGGCTCGCCCGACGGCAACGCCTTCCGCGACGTCGAGATGGAGCAGGAAATTCACAGGATGACGCAGTCGCTCGGCGTCGGCGCGCAGTTCGGCGGCAAATATTTCTGTCACGACGTGCGCGTGATCCGCATGCCGCGTCATGGCGCCTCGCTGCCGATCGGCCTTGGGGTGTCCTGCTCGGCCGATCGCCAGGTGCTCGGCAAGATCACGAAGGATGGTGTCTATCTCGAGGAGCTCGAGCACAACCCTGCGCAGTATCTGCCGCAGGTCGAGCAGTCGCTCGGCGGCGAGGTCGTCAAGATCGACCTCAACCAGCCGATGAAGGACATCCTGGCGACGTTCTCGAAGTATCCGATCAAGACGCGGGTCTCGATGACCGGCACCATGATCGTCGCGCGCGATTCCGCGCATGCCAAGCTGCGCGAGCGTCTCGACAAGGGCGAGCCGCTGCCGGATTATTTCAAGAACCACCCGGTCTACTACGCGGGCCCCGCCAAGACTCCCGAGGGTTACGCCTCCGGCGCGTTCGGTCCGACCACCGCGGGCCGCATGGATTCCTTCGTCGACCAATTCCAGGCCGCCGGCGGCTCGATGGTGATGGTGGCCAAGGGCAACCGCGCGCCGGCCGTGCGCGAGGCCTGCAAGAAGTATGGCGGCTTCTATCTCGGCTCGATCGGCGGCGCCGCGGCAAACCTCGCCGAGCACTGCATCAAGAAGGTCGAGGTGCTCGAATATCCCGAGCTCGGCATGGAAGCGATCTGGCGCATCGAAGTCGTCGACTTCCCGGCCTTCATCATCATCGACGACAAGGGGAACGACTTCTTCAAGGAGTTGAATTTGGGCTAGCGCATCACCTGGCCCCGCTTGCGGCGGCGATCGCTGTTGAAGCTGTCCCCCCGCGGCGCATCCTTCGAGACGCCCGCCGTTGGCGGGCCCTCAGGATGAGGGCGGAGTATGCGGCTGCAGTTTCTGGGACGCCGACGTAGTTCAGCCTCATCCTGAGGAGACCGCGAAGCGGTCGTCTCGAAGGACGAGGCGCTTGCTCAGTGGTAGCCAGAAAGCATGTGCGATTGCCCTACGGCCCGCAGGGCGGGGAGATCGGATCGCTAACTGCAATTCGTGACCTGGTTGGAGCACAGACCGCGCCACCAGCCGCGGACGCCGTCCTGGCTCTCGACCAGGCCCCAGAGGCCGCTGCAGGCGAAGATGCGCTTCGGGCCGCCGTCGGTGTCGATCGCACCGCCGAGCTCGCGCTGGGCGGGCATCCATTTGGCATCGACGAAGGGCGCCTGAAACAGTCCGCCCATGCGGGTCGCGCCGTTGGCATAGGCGGCGCCAACCTTGTTGGAGGCGACCCAACCGCGCCCGGCATAGGGCTTTGGCGCATTGCGCGGATATCGTTTGTCGTCCTCGTAGTCCTTGCCCGGCGGCTTGGCGCCTTCGATCAGAAACCAGCCATCCCTGAAGCCGATGATGCGGAATTCGGTCAGCCAGCCGCCGTCGGGTGTGTTCTCGGCACCCCCGAGCTTGAGCCGGTAGGGCGGCGGCAGCGTGCCGAGCACGCGCGCCTTGGTTGATGGCTCGGCGCGCACGTTGAGGCCATCAGGATCCTTGTCGATGGACCAAGCGCCGAGGTCGCAGGGCTCGGTGCCTGAAGGCAAGCTTGCGCGCTTGCCGGCGAGATCGGCGTGCAGCTTGGCGAAATCGGTGTCGTCGTTGTCAGGATCCGGCCCGGTGCGGGGCTTCAGCTCGGCCGAGATCGCGCGCGTCGCATCCGGTGTGAGCGTGACGACGAGCATCTGGCGCGCAGCGAACACGCTTGCCGGGGTCTTTGGATCGTTCGACGTGGCGGGATCAACGGCGAGGTAGCCGGTCGCGCCATCGGTCCGGTAGGCGGAGCCTGCGACATAGCCGGCGGGTACCATGGCGAGCGCGCTTGCGCGCCACGCCGGTTCGGTGTCATCCGCACGCGCCGCTTGTGTCGCGACGCAGAGGATCGTTGCCGCGATGAGACGGAGAATGCGCATGGTTGCCTGATGCGCGGCTTTACGCCTTCGTACCGGTGAACGGGAAGCTGCCCATCGGGCCGATGCCCATTTCGCCGCTCATGCTGTCGCCGGAGACCTTTCCGATGAACTCGAGCGTCAACGGCATCGGCTTGTCGATCGAGACTTTCCAGTTGACGGCGTCGCCGCTGATGGTGCCGTCGAAGATCTCGGCGGAGTTGCCGTCGGCGCCCTGAGTGCCCGTCAGCGTGCCGCCGGAGCTCGACAGGGTCAGCGTCGCCTGGCGCTCGCCCATCGGCGTCGTCATGGTCAGATTCCAGTTGCCGTCCACGGCCATTCGCGTCTCCCGACTTTTTCCGGCGGCCCGCGACAATTCGCAAGGCTGGCCAGAAACGCCTATAACCCAACTCGCGGGGCCTGCCTAACGCTCTCTTTGACGCGGCCTCAGGCGCGGGCCGCGCGGATGCGGCTTCCGACAAGGAGACGGAAAGCGACGTACTGGATCGCGAACGCCACAAGCTTCGCGCCGATCAACACCACCGAAATATAGAAGACCCACAGCTTCATGTCGCCCGTCATGGCAACCGCGACGGTGCCTGCGGCGAGCACGAACATCAGCGCGGCCCAGGCGTAGCCCGCGACGGTGACGTATTCCGGAATGGTCTCGGTCACGATCGCCGGCAGGTAGCGCAGCATCCAGCCGCGCTTGAGCATGATGATGCCGATCGCGATATGCCCGATCGCCGGCTTTGCCAGCACGAAGCGCGGGTCGTTGGTGAGCAGGGTCGCGCCACCGAGCACGATGACGAGACCGAGGCTTGCCCAGGTCATGTAGCCGAGCGTCTGGCCCTTGATCCGCGCCCAGACCACCTGGCCGATGGCGCCGAGGATAGCGACCGTCGTTGCGAGGATGACGTTGTCGGTCGTCAGATAAATCACCAGGAAGACGATGGTGGAGAGGAAATCAGAGACGAGCCGGCGGAATACGTCTTTCATCGTCTGTCCTGTCTTCAATGGGCGTGGGGCAGCGCGGTGGCGGGCGCAGCATATTTGATCTGGCAATATTCGGGATACCACTTCGTGAAATAGATCGCACTGTTGCGGGCGGCGAAGGCGACCGCAAGGCCCGACCAGACCGGCAGGCCGGGAAAGTAGAGCAGCACGATGTTCGCTGCCATCATCAACAGCGCGGCCGCGGTCCAGGCGCCGGTGATGATGTAGTTGGCAGTGAGGAAGCCGGGGATCGCCGCGGTCTCGGCGGGGACCGCTTCAACCGCATATTGCAGCGTGAAGGGACGGCGAACCAGCATCGAGCCGAGCGAGATTACGAAGATGCCGATATCGACCGACAGCTTGACGCCGAGCGTGCCGAGCGCGGGATCGACCAGCGCGAGGGTGAGGCCGATGGCGGCGAAGATGATCGCCGAGCCCGCGGCCAGGATCTTCACGGAGCGGCCGCGCGCAACGTCGATCGCGATGGTGGCGAGGCAGATCGCGGAGGCCGCGAACACGCTTGAAGTCGCCGACGTCACCAGCATCAGGAAAGAGTAGACGCCGTAGGGCGCGAGGATCAGGAAAATCGCCATGGACGGCCTCAGTCTGGCTAATCTTTACAGTGTCAAGATAGATAGTCGAGCCGGTCCGGCGGGGCAAGCGAAATCTTTACAGCGTCAAAATTACGTAAGTGACCTCCAAAAGATGAAATGCCGCAATGGCTTGGTCGGACGCCTCTTGGGCGAATTCCGCCCAGGGCAGGCGTGACAGGACCGGCAGTCCGGTCGCGATAAGGAGGCCGATGGCGAGCAGGATGCCGCCGTTGAAAATGGTCCGGCTGCCCCGCTGGAGCCGGATCGTCGGGAACGCGAGCGCGGCGAGGCAGTCGGTGATTGAGGGCAGGTGCATGGGAGGCTCCTCTTCTGTCATTCCGGGGCGACGCGAAGCGTCGAGCTCCGATGCGCAATTGCGCATCGGAGAATCCATCGGGCGTCGGACGTGCGGCAAAATGGATTCCGGGTTCGCGCTAACGCGCGCCCCGGAATGACGAGGGGAGAGCTACGCCGTCCCCACCCAATTGCCGTGAAAGCCGTCGGGCACGCGATGGCCGAGCTGCACCAGCGCGACGGGGCCCGCCTCGACATCGGTGGCGTTGAATACGGCAAGGTCGCTGCGGTTTTCCCGCGCGCGCCAGACAACCGCGAGCAGCCAGCCGTCGCCTTCGGCCGTATCCCTCGCGCGCTCGACGAACACCGGCTCGGAGATGGTGTCGCCGGCCGGCAGCAGATATTGGCCGAGCCGCTTGCCGTTGCCGTCGACATGCACGACGCCTGACAGCGCGCCGAACATCGGCAGTTTCGGATTGGCGCAGGCGTACCAGCCGTGATGGTTCTTCAGCCCGGCGCGACGATCGTCGATGCGGGGGAATTCGCCGGTGAGATCGTCGAGATAAGTCTGCTGGAAGCGGTCGGTATTGCCGGAGAGATCGAACGTCCAGCGGCAGTGGCGGGCGCGCGATTTCTCCGGATCGGTCGGCCGGCCGTCGGGATGTGGAAACAGCGGCGCTTCCTCGAACTGCATGACGTCGGCGACGATGCGGCCATCGTCCTCCCACGCATTCATGACGTGGAAGACGTAGCAAGCCTCGGCACGAAACCAGACGATGTCCTTGGCTGCGCCGTTGCGCTTCATCACGCCGACATAGGCGCCCTTGTCCGGCTCCCAGGCATAAGGCGGCCGTCCGCTCATCGCGCGCTCCATGCTGCCGGTGATGGGGAGGATCGGAAACAGTACATGGTTCTCGGTGACGATGAAGTCGTGCACCATGCTGGCATAGGGCGCCTCGAAGCGTTCGAACCGCGTCGCCTTGCCTGTTACATCGATCGATCCCCAGGAGAGGGCAGGCGTCAGCGGCCCCGCTGCGTTGTAGCCGAAGAACACGAGCTCGCCGGTCACGGGATCCGTCTTTGGATGCGCGGTAAAACTGCCGGCGACGCGGCCGTGATAATTGTGATAGCCGCGCGTTGCCAGCGTGCCCGGCTCGATCTCGGTCGGCAGATGCGCTTCTTCCAGCGCGAGCAGCTTGCCGGCATGGAAGATGATGTTGGTGTTGGCGACGCCGCCGTCGGTGAGGTTTTGCGGCGCATCCGGCAGCTTGCGGCCGAAACCGCCGAACAGCGCGCGGCCGGCATCGTGCTCGGCCAGCCATTTCGGCGTGCGGACCCAGCGGTTGCGATAGCTGGCGCGGCCGTTCTCGAGGTGGAAGGCGTGCAGCATGCCGTCGCCGACGAACCAGTGCGCGCCGGGCGCGTCGAACTGCGGATTAGGGCCGTTGCGATAGAGCGTGCCGTTCAGCTCGCGTGGCAATTCGCCGACGATCCTGAGGAAGGGCGCGTCGGCCTCGAATGGAATCGGCCCGAGATTGTTGCGGCGCTCGATGATGGCGTCCGGCTGCACGGCGTATCCCCTCCGTTTATCTTTACATCGTAAAGATCAAATAGAACCGATCGCGGCGCGGGTCAAGCGAAATCTTTACACTGTCAATATTGCGTCATATAGCTGGGTTCATGGCCAAGTCAGAAACGGCGCGCCGCCCGCGCACTTCGAAGAAAACGTCCTCGGTATCGTCGGCGCCGCCCCGCACCGCGAGCGCGAAGACCGAGACGCCTTATCATCACGGCGCTCTGCGCGAGGCGTTGCTGCAGGCGGCCGAGCGGGTGCTGGAGCGCGACGGGCTTTCCGGCCTGACCTTGCGCGCGGTGGCGCGCGAGGCGGGCGTGTCGCACGCCGCACCCACCCATCATTTCGGCGACCTCACCGGCCTGCTCAGCGAACTCGCCGCCGTCGGCTTTCGCCAGTTCAACGCGGCGATGGCGTCGGCGTGCGATACAGCCGCCACGCCGCTCGCGCGCGCGCTGGCGCGGCCAAAAGCCTATGTCGCCTATGCGCAGGCCCATCCAGGCATGTACGGCATCATGTTCCGCACCGAACGCCTCGATTATTCCCGGCCGTCGCTGCGCGAGGCGGCTGAGGCCTCCTTCGCCGGGCTTGCCAACGCCATCGGCATGATGCGGCAGGAGCAGATCAGCGAGGACTCGCTGACGCTGAACCAGGGCGCTGCGATCGCGCGCGCCTGGTCGATGGTGCACGGGTTCACCATGCTGCTGCTCGACGGACGGCTCGAGGATATCCTGGGGCGCCTGCCCGAGGGCACGACGCCCGAACGCCTGTTCGAGGCGATGCTGGTGGCGCCCATGAGCGGGAAGCTGCCGGCATAGCGTCCTGGGCCGGGCGCAGGCCTAGCGCCGCGTCGCGAACTCGACCGCGCGGCCGCTGGTGCCGATGACCTTCACCTCGTCCACGTCGCAGTTGAAGCCGCGGGCGACCTCGTCAGCCGCGTTTCGGGCAAGCTCATTGGCGTTCGGATTGGCTGTCGCGTCGACATAGGCGACGTGGCAGACCGGGCCAGGTGGCAGCCGCGTCACGACCAGCATGGCCTTGGTGTTCGGCCGTCCCTGCTTGTCGAGGTCGGTGCCGTCGGCGATGTGCCAGCGCTGGATGATCGCGAACGGCTTTCCACCCGCCCCGCGCCACTCGACGGTGATCTCCGACGAATTGAACGGGCCGAACCAGACCTTTGCCGCCGGTTCCTCACCGGCGGCCTTGCGATTGCGGCCGACCGAGACGATTTCGCGCAGATCGTCCTCTGAGATCAGCACCACCAGCCCGGCCTTGCCCGGGCAGACCCGCGTGGTGCTGCCGTCGAGCTCGCTGGGCTTGCCGATCTGGCGGCAATCCTTTGGCGCAGTCGAGGTGTAGGCGCTGCCCAGCGATTGGGCGTCAGCATTACCTACGTTCGAGCAGGCAAGCAGCACGGCCAGGCAAATCAACGCAATACGCCTCATGATGACGCCCTGATGCAGCGGGAACTCCGTACCATCAGACGTCTTCATTGTGGGCAAGGTTCAAACAGAGGCGGGATATACCTGACAGGGCCGAGGAATCGTTCTAGAAGAGCGGCTTCGCTTGAGGCATCGGGCCTCGTTTGCGTCCTCATTTTTCTCGATCATGCCAGCCATCGCTTCCAGCAAATCCTATCGTGTCGGCCGTTCCAGGACCGGACTTGGCCTCTTCGCCACCATGCCGATCAAGAAGGGGACCCGGATCATCCGTTATTTCGGACCGATCCTGGACTCCAGGATCCCCGCGCATGACGAGATCGAGAACAAGTATCTGTTCGAGCTCAACAACCGCTGGACCATCGACGGTTCGGTGCGCAAGAACCTCGCCCGCTACATCAACCATTCCTGCCGGCCCAACGCCGAATCCGACGTCCGGCCGCGCGAGCGCAAGGTCTTCATCCGCGCCATCAGGAACATCGAGCCGGGCGACGAGATCAACTACGATTACGGCACCGATTATTTCAAAGCCTATCTGAAGCCGATCGGCTGCAAGTGCGACTCGTGCGAGAAGAAGCGCAAGAAGCTGCGCGCAGAGGCGCGCGCCGAACGCGCCAAGGTGAAGGCCCGCGCGGAGCGTAAGGCGCTGAAGGCCGGTGCGAAGGGCGCCGCGGCGAAAAAGAAGAAGCTGAACGGCAAGCATTTCGGCGGCAAGGTCGGCCGGGCGAAGGCGTAGCTTCCGCCGGTCACGGCTTGCTGGAGCTGCCTGCATCCAGCGCCATCCGGACCGCGGAGGCGAGCTCGGCAGGCCGGAACGGCTTGCGGAGAAACGGTGCGGAGCCCATGGCGGCTTCCAGGGCCGCGGAATCGGCATAGCCGCTGACGAACAGCACGGGGAGGGTGGGTTGCACGACCCGCGCCGCCTTGACGACCTCGGCGCCGTTGGTGCCCGGCATCGAAAAGTCGATGATCATCAGTTGCGGGTTTACCGTCTTCTGCATGGCAAGCGCCGCGTTGCCATGGTCCGCTTCGTGTACCACGTATCCGATCTCGGCCAGGAAACTCGTCATCAGCCCGCGGACGTCGTGATCGTCGTCGACGACCAGGATCCGTTCCGCGTGTCCGCTTTCGGCCGCGCGCTGCGCTGCGGCGGCCGTCTCCGTACCGGCAAACGAGCGGCGCAGCGCCAGTTGGATCGACGTACCCTTGCCGACCTCGCTCTTGATGTCGACGTCGCCGCCCATCTGCCGCACCAGCCCGTAGACCTGCGACAATCCAAGGCCCGTTCCCTTGCCGGGTGGCTTGGTGGTGAAGAAGGGATCGAACGCGCGCGCGATCACGTCCGGCGGCATTCCCGTCCCGGTGTCCGTCACGGACAGCGTGATCCTGCGATCGTCGGTCTCGTTGGGAGCCGTGGTGATCGTCAATGTTCCACCGTTCGGCATCGCATCTCTGGCATTGATCGCCAGATTGAGCAGGCTGACTTCGAGCTGGTTGTAGTCCGCGACCACGAAAGGTGCGCCCGCATCGAGATCGGTCTTGATCGCGATATTGGCCCCGAGTGACTGGCTGAGCAATTCGGAGGCGTCCAGGATCAGGCGGTTGAGGTCGACGGACTCCGTCGCAAGCTTCTGGGTCCGCGAGAAAGCCAGCAATTGCGCAGTCAGCTTCGAGCCGCGCTCGGCCGCCTTGAACGCGTTCTCCGCCAGTCTCGTGATGCGTGGTTCTGTCGTACGGGCACGTATCAGATCAAGATTGCCCACCACTGCGGTCAGGAGATTGTTGAAATCGTGCGCGAGCCCTCCGGTCAACTGGCCGACGGCCTCCATTTTCTGGGCCTGCAACAGCTCGGACTCCGCCTTCTTGCGTTGCGCAATTTCCTGCCGCAGTTTTCGGTTGGCCTTTTCCAGCTCTTCGGTTCGCTCCTGAACCTGCTTGTCGAGCGTCGCATTCAGCGATCGCAATGCGTCCTCGGAGCGGCGGACACGTAGCAGCGCATTGATCGCGGCGGCGAGCTCGAGTGGTTCGGCTGGCTGCACGAGATAGGAATCGGCGCCGGCGTTCAGTCCAATGACGCGGTGTTCGCTCGCCGTGAAAGTGGCCGACGTTTGCAGCACCATCACTTGCGGCCATTTCTGCTTGATGAAGGCGCAGACTTCGAAGCCGTTGATGTCTGGCAATTGAACGTCAAGGAGAACGAGAGGCGGCATGTGCTGCTCGATCAGTCGCAGCGCCTCCGCGCCGGTCTGGGCCTCGATCACGGCAAATCCGGCGGCCTGCAGATCGCGTGTCTTCACGTAGCGCTGCGATTCGAGGTCGTCCACGTTGAGGATGACGGTCTTTTCGCTGTTGCTCATGAGACACCCTGGACGGCGTCGCGCAGGAACGAGGTTACGCTCTCCCGGGAGATCGCGTTCTTGGAGATCAGCCGCACATGCTCGGGCAGCCGCGCCCGGAGCGGGCCGTCGATCGTCATCGACGTCGAGACGACGACGGGGATGCCGTTGGTGCGGTCGTCGGCGGCGAGCTGCTGCAGCACGGTGAAGCCGTCCACCGCCGGCATTTGCAGGTCGAGAACGATGACGTCCGGCTTTTTTTCGCGGGCAAGCCGCAGGCCTTCTTCGCCGCCGTCGGCCTCCATGAACTCATAGCGGGTCTCGTTGCCGACGATCTGGCGCATGACGTAACGGAAGGTCTCGTCGTCGTCGATCAGCAGCACGCTCTTGCTGTCGTCGGCCGAGCGAGCCATCGTCTCAAGGTCCGGCTCGCCGAGCGAGGCCGGAATCTTCAGCGAGAAGATCGAGCCCTGGCCCGGGTTGCTCTCGACGATGAGGTCGCCGCCGAGCAGGCGCGCCAGCGAGCGTGACAGGGGCAGCCCAAGGCCGGTGCCTTTCGCCTTCCTCTGCAGCTTGGTATCGACTTGCGAGAATTCCTCGAAGATCCGTTCGTGATGCTCCGGCGCGATTCCGATGCCGGTGTCGCGGACGGAAAAGATGATGCTCGCGCCGTTTTCGCCGGTGCGGGCAGTCACCCGCACTTCGCCTTCTTCGGTGAATTTCAACGCGTTCGAGATCAGGTTGCGCAGGATCTGCGCCACCTTTGCCTCATCGGTGTAGAGTGATTGCAGCTCCTTCGGGGATTCGAACAGCAACTCGACGGCCGTGCTGGTCAAGAGCGGCTTCAGCGCGCCGCGCAGCGCCCCGAACAGGCTCGTGACCGCGAACCGCACCGGCTTGATCTCGGCCTTGCCGGCCTCGACCTTGGCGAGATCCAGCATGTCGTTGACGAGATCGAGCAGGCTCTCCGCCGATCGCCTGATGTAGCCGACCTGTCGCTCCTGTTCCGGCGTCAAATCGCCGTCGATGCGGTCGAGCAGCAGGCGCGACAGCGCCAGCACCGAATTCAGCGGTGTTCTGAATTCGTGGCTCATGTTCGACAGGAAGCGGGTCTTGAGTTCGCTGGCCTGCCGCAATTGTTCGGCGCGGCCGTCGAGCTCGGCGTAGAGCGCCACCACGCCGCGGTTGGTGTCGCCGAGCTCCTGGTTGAGCTGCTGGCTTTCCTCCTCGCGGCGCCGCAGCTCCTCCAGGTTCTGCATCAGCTCGCGGTTCTGCTCGCGCAGGGCTGCGAGCGGATCGGACGAGGTCTCCTTCTTCAGGCTGCTGACCACGTCGGTGAGCTTGGCGCGCGGCCACGGCGCAATGTGGGGCGGCAGCTTGTGCCCGACCTCGACGATCGTCCCCTGGCCCGGCGTCGACTCGATATTGAACGTGTCCATCAGCCGGCGCGCGCCGATCAGACCAAGGCCCATCCCGCTCGACGAACGGTATTGCCCGTCGAGGATGAGCTGGAGATTGTCGATGCCCGGCCCGTTGTCGCAGATGCGGACGGCGAAACGCTGCGGAACCGTTCCGGCGTCCAACGCAAATTCGGCGCGCCCGCCACCGGCATAGCCATAGGCGTTGCGTGCGAGCTCGGAGACCGCGGTGGCGATGCGGGTCTGGTCCTGCCGTTCAAATCCCAGCATGTCGGCGACGCGATGAGCGCGTTGGCGGACTGCGACGACATCGCTCTCGTTCTCGATCGGCACGGTGACGATAGGCCACAATTTAGCAGATGCCGGCATGTGCTTCACCATTTGCCCACGAGCACGGTCGCGTCGTCGCGAACCCGGGTGAAATCGCGATAAAGGATCGCGGCGATCAGCGACGGGTGCAGGGCCGCAAGATTGGGATAGCGGTCCACCGTCCAGCTCGAGGCCAGACCGTCGGAATGCAGGACGATCAGACCGTGCGAGAAGGGGTAGTCGAAAGTCCGGACCTTGCGCGTATTGAAACCCGCCGTTCCGGCCATCGACACCATCCGCTTGGTCTCGCCGGCGGTGATGATGACGCCGGCGACATTGCCGATTCCGGAGAAGCTGATGTTTTTTGTGGCGGGATCGAAGCGCGCAACCGAGACCGCTGCCCCGCGCGTCGAGCGCAAGCCGCCATGGATGTAGTCGAGCAGGTTAGCGATCGTGTTTCCATTGTAGCGATGGAATAGCCGGACAGCCTCGACCGCGGCTTCGGCCGCTTCCGGCCCATGCCCCAAGCCGTCAACCACAAGCAGGGTGCGGACGTCTCCGGCATCGGAGACGCTCAAGGCATCGCCGCAGACTTCTTCGCCGGCCTTGGCAACGGACACACCGCCCCAGGTCGGGACGGTCGGCGGTTTGATGGATGGAGCAGCGCCGGGTGCGACGCGCGCCAGCACGGCCGTCCCCACGCCGGGCCACGAGCCGATGTCGACGAAGTGCGATTGCCGTATCACCGCACCGAGGCCACGGCCTGCGGTGCCTGCACTGGAATACCCGTCCTCCAGGCATGCGGCGACATTGCTCATGCCCGCGCCCTTGTCGAGCGCGAGGATCTCAATGCCCTGGCTTTCGCTGTCCTCATAGGCTCCGACCAGAATTTCCCCGCCCGACCCGTGCTTGACGAGGTTGGTTGAAAGTTCGGTCGCGACCAGGGCGAGCTTGCCCTTATCGGTCTCGTTGAAGCCCAGGCGCTGTGCGAGATCGGTAGCTGCCCGCCTTGCCTCCGCGACGCCGCTTGGATCGTTGACGCCGACGGATTTCATCATCATTTCCAACGTGCGATTGTGACTTTGGTGCCTGTGCCCGGCGCCGAGACGATGGAAAATTCGTTGCACAACCGCTTTGAGCCGCCGAGACCGAGGCCCATGCCCTTGCCGGACGTGAAGCCGTCCTTGAGGGCCTGTTCAATATCGGCGATGCCCGGGCCCTTGTCGTCGAATGTCAGGCGAACGCCGCGGCGGCCGCCTTGCTCGACGATTTCCGCGGTCACTTCGCCACCCCCGCCATAGTCGAGCGTATTGCGCGCAAGCTCGCTGGACGCCGTGACGATCTTGGTCTGGTCGACCAGGCTGAGGCCGACTTCAACCGCGAGCGCCCGGGTCAGTTGCCTCACCCGTACCACGTCGTCCGAGACCTTGATCCCGACTCGCTCAGTCTTCGTCGTCGGCATCGTCAGCCTCCGCCCCCGCGAGGCGGTCGTGGATCATGGCCATGCCGCGCTCGACGTTCAGCGCGGTCTTCACGCCAGTCAATGAAAGGCCGAGCTCGACCAGGGTGATCGCCACCGCGGGCCGCATTCCAACGACGACCGTGTCGGCGTCGAGGATGCGCGAAACCGCGGCGATATTGTCCAGCATGCGGCCGATGAAACTGTCGACGACTTCGAGCGCCGAAATGTCGATCAGCACACCTCGGGCATTGTGCGTGACGATCCTGGCGGTCAGATCTTCCTCCAGCGCCGTCGCAAGCCGGTCGTGCATGTCGACCTGAATGGTGACGAGAAGCGCGTGGCCGAATTTAAGGATTGGGATGCGGTCCATCGTCAGGCGTCCTGCCCGCCGCTCTTCTTGTCCGCAAACGTGTATCCTTCGACGCGCTTCGCCTTGACGATGGTCCGCCCGGTCTGCCGCAGTGCGACCGCGAACGCGTCGGCCAGCGAGGCCTTCGAAATGACGTTCAGCTCGACGCCGAGATGCACCATGGTCTGGGCGATCTGGGGCCTGATGCCGCTGATCAGGCAATCGGCACCCATCAGGCGCGCTGCCGCGACCGTCTTCAGGAGATGCTGAGCCGTGAGTGTATCGACCGTCGGCACGCCGGTGATGTCGATGATGGCGATCTCGGCCTCGTCGTCGACGATCGTTTGCAGCAGGTTCTCCATCACCACCTGTGTACGCTGGCTGTCCAACGTACCGATCAGGGGCAGGGCGAGAATGCCTTCCCACAGCTTGACCACAGGGGTCGACAGTTCGGCAATTTCGCGCTGCTGGCGAACGATGACCTCTTCGCGGCTTCGCTGGAAGATCTCCAGCGTGAACAACCCGAGTTCGTCGAGCAGCATGGTCAACGTCCAGACCGTCGACGCGATCCGCTCCGCGGACAGCGCTCCGTCGCGATTGAGCGCGTTGAACAACGGCTGCTTGAGCGAAAAGACGAATGTCGCGGTCTCGCTAGGGGAGAAACCCTGCATTGCGCGCGTTCGCGAGAGGTCGGCCAGCATGGATTTGGCCGGCTCATAAGCGTCGGCGGACGTGTCGGTCCCTCCCTGCGTCAAAGCCTCGTGTAGCAAATGGAGAAAATTCTTGGACTGCGACAGCAGTTCGGCTTCCGAAATGCGCCCAGTATGAAGGATGCCTCCCTTCTTCTGCAGTTCGACCCATTCCGGAAGGATGGCCTTCTCGTTTCGTGACACGAGTGACGCGACGTCACTGCCTGCCTGCGCTGCCATTATTGTTCTCCTTGATTACGCATCGTCGCAGCCGCTCGTTCAGAGTGGCGACACTCCGGTGGCAAATGCGCCTGCCTGCATCCTGCTGATTTGTCGGTAGTTTTCGTTGCCCCAAGCAACATGATTGCTCAGCTTGACGTGCTGAGACCCCCAATATGCCCGAACGCCAACGCGCCTCGGAACGATTGGTTCCCGGCTTTCTAGAATTTTCTGCGGCCGATGCCTATGTGCACTTTTAAACATTCAAGGCTGAAAAGAGCAGGCATATTTTACCTATGCCATATCAGGTCAAATCAGGCTCGTTTCTGATCGTCGCACCGTCGCTGCCCGCTGCGCTCAAGCTGTACGACGAGATGCGAACTGGGTCAGAGGAGGTGTCGATCCGGGACATGGAGGGCAGGGAGATCGATATCGACGAAATCCGTCCGGTCCTCAATGACGGCGAGCCTTCGTAAACTCTGCTGATCTGGTGACCCGGTTTGCCGTGTTGCCTGTTGGCCGAAAGCGGGCATCGCAGCGACAATCACTGTCGTGAGTTGCTCGCTCCAGCCAATGGTGGTGGCTTTCTCCGCATCCATAGGTCGGCCAAGACCTTGACCGCCGCCGCGAGGACGAGCGCGCAAAGCGCGGCCTTCGACACCGTCTCCATCGTTCCCTCGATCAGCAGGCAATGGACGGCACTGCCGATGACGATGACGATCGCGAGCGGGATGTGAGCGATGCGCCAAGTTCGCAGCCGCAGCCCCAATCGCCGGCGCAGGGCAGCCAAGAGCGCGACAATGAAGATGGCCCACATGGCGATCACGCCAAAGGGGGAGAACGGCGTCGGCGATGAGAAGGTCAGGGCGTCGATCATATCGGGCGGACTGGTGAACCAGAGGCCGACGACATGGATCACCACGACCACGAGCAGCGCGCCTCCGATCCAGTGATGGGCGCGGCGTCCGCGATAAGCCGACAGTGGCGGCAAATATCCGCCGATCAGCAGAGGCTGAACGAGCACGAGACCCAGTGCAACAATCCCTGCAAACCCGGCCAGGATGTAGACCGGACCGCGCCATGCGAGCAGCGGGCTCATCGCTGCCGCGGCGATCGGCACGTCAACGGCTGCTGCAAGGGCGGCCCAGATCAGGGTCACCTTCGCCAATCTCATTCCTGTGTTCCCAATTCGGTCAGGCCGGCTGAAGGACGAAGTGGGCCTCCAGGCTCGTTTCCTTTGCACTGCGCATCACTGGCCGCAGGAAGACGGTTTTGAATTCACCGCTGTCATAGGCAAGGTGACCGTGCGGCTGGCCGAAGACGGGAATGATCTGCGGCATCTCGAGCCGGAACGCTCCGTTCTTGTCGGTGAGCGTGGCGCCATGGCTCTGCGGCTCGTGCTCCTGCCCTTCGGTCGTGTGCGCCCAGATCTGGATGCGCTGCCCGGCAAGCGGGGTTCCGTCGCCTGCGCGGCGCACCGTACCGCTCATCCAGAAGCCACCCTTTCCGATAAGGTCCACGATCGGCGCGCCCTTGCGGTAGTTGTTCGACCCGCCCGACATCGAATCGGTCGGTGCGAGGCCGCCCGCGCGCGCGGGCAACAGCAGCCCGGAGACGCCGGTTGCGAGAACGGAACCGCCGGCGGCGAGGAGGAGGTTGCGGCGGTTGAAGACGACGTTGGTCATGTCAATTCCTCCTGGCGGCCGGGCAATTGCCCCACCAATCGTACAACAACATGCGCGAGAGGCCCAGTTGAGGGAGGCGAACAGGTCGACAGGCCGCAATGACAGTGTTGTGAACGGGCGTGCCGGCTTCCCGGCTCTGCGCCGCAACGCCAGGAGCATTGCGACGCGTCCGGGGCGCGGGAAAATCACGCCGTCACGACACCGCCGCTCTTGCGCAAGCCCACATATTGCAGCTCAGCGAACACGCCGGTCGCGATCGCTTGTGCGACCACCATCAGCTCGCCGCCGATGTTCGGCGACACCGCGCCCGAAAACAGGAGCACAATGCTGCCGGCCGTCCAGGCCGCATTGCCGACCACGACCAGCAGCACGAGCGGCCTCGGCACTGCTGAGCGCGCGGCGAGCCAGCCGACCAGCGCGGTGTAGGCGATCAGGAACAGCCCGGTCTCGCGCAGCAGCGATTCAGGCAGATTGAACAGCGTCGCGAACGCGCCCGCGCCGAAAGTGAAGCTGAGGGCGGCGACGCCGCTGAAGATCGCGTCGGCAAGGAGTGCGCGGCGCAGGAAGGTGGATGCGTCAATCATCGTGGGTCTCCATGGCTGGTTGGGCTTGGGGGTGAACTCAATGCAGTCCGCGCCACCACCCGCGAAGCAGGCGGGCGAGGCTGAACGGGCAGAGACTTCTGCCGACGCTGTGCTCGAAGGCCGTGACCCGCGCGACGACGTAGTCGCCGGTCGAATGCACCAGCGGCTCCGGCATGTTGAGGCTGCGCGCCAGCATCCGGCTGGCGAACGCGATGGCCAAGGGGACGAGGTGGTCTGCGACGCTCCGGTAGAGCAGCAGCGCGATCATGGTCATCTCCTGTTGCGAGCGAAGATGCGCGTGGCCGAGGTCGAATTCGATTACCTCGGGGGTAATGGAAGGGGTGAAATCCGCATGCTAGGTTTTCTGTCATGACCGCACATGCATCCACGGCACGCGCCGCACACAGCCAGCCGGTTCATATCGGCGATCATTTGCGCGAATGGCGGCAGCGCCGCCGCATGAGCCAGCTCGATCTCGCCGGCGAGGCCGAGATCTCCGCGCGGCATCTGAGCTTCGTCGAGACCGGCCGCGCCGCGCCCTCGCGCGATATGGTGCTGAGGCTTGCCGAGCGCCTCGACGTGCCCTTGCGCGAACGCAACGTGCTGCTGGTCGCGGCCGGCTACGCGCCAGCCTTTCCGCAACGCCCGCTGGAGGATCCCGCCTTGAAATCAGCCCGTCAGGCGATCGACCTCGTCCTCAGGGCGCATGAGCCAAATCCGGCGCTGGCTTATGACCGGCACTGGAATCTGGTCGCCGCCAACCGCATGCTGGCGCCGCTGCTCGACGGCATTCCGCAGCGTCTGCTCGGCCAGCCCGTCAACGTGCTGCGGCTGGCGTTTCATCCCGAGGCCCTGGCGCCGCGCACGGTCAATCTGGCGGAATGGTGCGGGCACCTGCTGGAGCGGCTGCACCGGCAATGCGAGGCGACGGCGGATCCTGAGTTGATCAAGCTCTACAATGATCTGAAGAGCTATCCGATTCCAGCCCGCGCGGCGCCGCTGTCGAGCGACAATGTCGCGATCCCCTTCAAGCTGCGCCTTGGCGGTGAGATACTTAGTTTCTTCTCCACCACCATGGTGTTCGGCACTCCCGTCGATATCACCCTGTCCGAGCTGGCGCTGGAGACGTTCTTTCCGGCGGACGAGCGCACCGCCGAGCGGCTCAAGCAGATGGCCGCGAATCTGGGCTAGCACCCTTGCCTCAGGCTGCGTTCGGCTTATCTTCGGACAAAACCGCTTCGCCCCAAGGAGGCATCCATGAGCTCGTCTGATATGAGCACCCTGAAACCGCTCCAGATCGATGTCGTCTCCGACGTGGTGTGCCCCTGGTGCTATATCGGCAAGCATCGCATCGAGAGCGCGCTGGCGCTCGTGCCCGACGTTCCCGTCAAGCTCAATTTCCGTCCCTTCTTCCTCAATCCCTGGGTGCCTCGCGAAGGCATCAGCCGTGAGGCGTATCTCACCCAGAAGTTCGGCTCGGTCGAGGCCTATAAGGGCATTGCCGGCCGCGTGGTCGGGGCGGCGAGCGAAGAGGGCCTCATCTACCGGCCCGAGTTGGTCGCGCGCCAGCCCAACACGACCGACTGCCATCGCCTGATCCTCTGGGCCGAAGCGACCGGCAAGGCACCCGAGATGAAGCAGCGCCTGATGGAGCTCTACTTCCGCGACGGCGGCGACCTGACCGACGTCAACGTGCTGGTGCAAGCCGCTGCGGACATCGGCCTCGACGCCGACGACGTGCGCAAGCGCCTCGCCACCGACGAGGACGTCGCGCGCGTCACGGCTGACGCGCAGGAAGCCGCCGAGAAGGGCATCTCCGGCGTGCCGACTTACGTGTTCGCGCAGAAATATGCCGTGTCCGGCGCGCAGGACCCGAACCTGCTCGCGCGCGCCATCCGCGAGGTCTCGGCGGAGATCAACGCACAGGCGGCGGAGTAGTCTATTTGCGGAGCCGACGGACCGCGCGCCGCGCGGCTTCGTGCGCGACGTTGAGGCCGGTCAGTGCCGCGTGAATCAAGGCCACGACAGGATCGTTCCGCCGCAGCGGGATCAGCACGTCACCGATGGCGAAGCGTCCCCGCCAGATCGGGTTGATCATGGGGTGATCGGCGCTCGCGGTGGAATCCGCGCTGGCGATGGCGGGATCGGCGCAGAGGTGGCGTGTGAGCTCGACCGTGAGCTGCACGCCCGGCGAATATTTTGCAAAGCGCTCGTCAATGCCGAGCTTGAAGAAGAAGGCGCGGTCCTGGTGGCGCAGCACGATTCCGGCGGCCACCGGTGTGGTGCCCGCGCGCAAGGTCACGATCTCGCATTGCGCGGTCTCGGCGAGTGCCGGGACGGCGCGGCGGATGAAGGTCGCATCGCCCGCATGCTGGATCAGCGCGGTGCCGCGCTTGCCTTTCCAGCCGCTGGCTTCGAGTTGCAGGAATGTTTCGAGTGCTGGTCGGATCTCTTCGGGCCTGCGCGCAACCTCAAACAGGACGGGGCCGTGCTCTTCGAGGCGATGGCGCTGACGGCGGAGCTCCTTGACCCTTCTGGCGCCGAGCGCCTCGCGGAGGAGCGTCTCGCCATCCCGCGTCGCATCGAGGCTGGCGCGGATGTAGGAGGATAGTACGCGCGGCTTCAGGCCGTCGCGATCGAGAGCCTGGCTGAGCGCATTCATCGCCGCACCGTCAAGCGCGACATCGTTCAGAACGAGCGCATGGGCTCCGGCGGCGCGCGCCTGCTGCAACAGAAGCGTGGGCGCCTCGATCGGGGCGTCGCGGTCGATGAGGGGGCTGCAGAGCGTGCCATAGGGATGCGCGCTCACCAGCGCGGGCAGGGGGATCCTGCAGGCGCGCCACAGCGAGATCACCGGCATCAGCCCGATCAGCCGCGACGAAGATCCGTCGAATGCGGCTAGCGTCGAAGCATCCGTGCGGCCGCGCGCGGCGGCGCTGACGGCAAGCTCCCAGCCCGGCAGGTAATATCCGTTCGGCTCGATCGCGCGCTGCGCCAGCGCGCGCCATTGGCCCGGGTCGATGGAGATGAGCGGGACGAGCGCGCGCGCCGCCGCGGCATCTCTTGCCGATGCCGGATTGATCGCAGCCTCATGCGCGATATCGACCACGTCCCGTCGCCCCCGTTCACGCGGGCCAGGCCCGTGTTGCACGGCCATGTTTAGCGCAAAGATTGGAAAATACCGTTGGGACGCCGCTTTAATTCGAGCGGTAGTATTAACGTCTCATTCACCCTCCGGCGCCTGCCGCCGGAGGATGAATGGATTGTGAGTGCTACCGGTCGCCCGGCACGAAATGATCGCGGGCACCTGCGCGTCCGCCGCCGGCGGTGTCGATGATGGCAATGTCGACGTCATGCGAGGTCTTTGGCAGGTCGCTGGGGCCGACCTGCACCGACAGCCTGACTTCTCGGGTCTGATCCTGTCCGACCTCGATGATCGGCTTGCCGCCGGGGCTGGTTTCGACGCCGGCGACGCGACTGATTGCGCCGGGCAGTCCGAAGACCTCGAGCGCAAACGATCGCTGCGCGCCCTTGTTGAGGATGCGGACGGTGTAGTCGTTGCGCACCCCGCCATCGGAGAGCTGGACGAAGAGGGGATTGCGCTCATGCAGCACGTTGACGTCCATCGTCGCGCGCGTGGCGAGCGTGTAGAGCATGATGCTGCCGACAATGGCGATGGCCGCGGCATAGATCAGCGTGCGCGGACGGATGATGCGGTAGATCGGCGCCTTGCCCTCGCGCCGGCGCTGCATGTTGATGTCGGTGTCGTAGCCGATCAGGCCGGCGGGCCGGCCGATCTCGCCCATGACGTTGTCGCAGGCGTCGATGCACAGGCCGCACTGGATGCAGCCGAGCTGGATTCCAAGCCGAATGTCGACGCCGGTCGGACAGACATTGATGCATTGGTGGCAATCGACGCAGTCCCCGGCGGGATCGCCGTGCGCGCGGGCGGCATCGGCCTTCTTGACCGACATGCGCGGCTCGCCGCGGTCGTGGCGATAGGTGACGTTGAGCGCCCATTCGTCGGTCAGCGCCGCCTGGATGCGCGGCCACGGACACATGTAGATGCACATCTGCTCGCGGGCGTGACCGGCAAAGACATAGGTCGTGGCGGTGAGGATGCCGATCCACAGATAAGCGATGAACGGGGCCTGGAAGGTGGCGAGCTCCTTCACCAGCGTCGGCGCGTCGGCGAAGTACAGCACCCAGGCGCCGCCGGTCCACCAGGCGATCATGATCCAGAGAAAGTGCTTCAGCGCGACCTTCCGGATGTGATCGAACGTCCAGTAGCGCTTGTCGCCCTGCATGCGCTCGCGCCGGTCGCCCTCGACCCAGCGCTCGACCGCGTAGAACAGGTCGGTCCACACCGTCTGCGGACACATGTAGCCGCACCACAGCCGGCCGGCGACGGCATTCATCAGGAACAGCGTCATCGCGGCGATGATCAGCAGGCCGGTGAAGTAGTAGACTTCCTGCGGCCACAGCTCGATGAAGAAGAAGTAGAAGCGTCGATGCGGCAAGTCGATCAGCACCGCCTGGTCCGGCTGGCCGGGCCCGCGGTTCCAACGCAAGAACGGCAGGAGATAATAGGTCCCGAGCGTGACGCAGAGGATCGTCCATTTGATACGGCGGAAAGGGCCGTGGACGGACTGCGGATAGACCTTCTTCCGTTTCTCGTAGAGAGGTCCCTCGATGAAGGTGTCGTCGGTCATGGTCGACCTCTGCAATCCCTGCGAACGGTCTCACGCAATCTCGGCGACGACTTGCTTCAGCAACTCGCGAACCTGAGCGGCGACGGCACCGAGCTTCGAGTTCTCGATCGCCGCCATCGAAGCGACGGGATCCACCGCCGAAATCTCGACCTTGCCACCCTCGCGCTGCTGAACCACGACGTTGCAGGGAAGCATCGTGCCGATCTTGTCCTCGTGGGTCAGCGCCTCATAGGCGAGCTTGGGATTGCATGCCCCGAGGATGAGATATGGCCGAAACTCGACCCCGAGTTTCTTGTTCAGGGTGTCCTTTACGTCGATTTGGGTGAGCACGCCGAAGCCATGGTGCTTCAACGCCGCGGTCGTGGCCGCCACCGCTGCGTCGAACGGCAGGTCGACCGTTTTCGAGAAGTGATAGGTCATGGGTTCTCTCCGTCAAACTGGGGGGCTTCTTGTTGCCGGCTCACGAGAACGCGCAGCCGCCGCGCAGGCCGAGCTTCTTGAACACGATCGCAGCGGGACAGAAGCCCGTGAACGAGGCCTGCAACATGTTTAGGCCGGCGAACGCCGTCAGCAGGTACCAGTACGCATTCACGTAGGTCCCCAGTGCGAGTCCGAGCAGGACGACGAAACCTGCGAAGGCGAGAACGGCTTTGTCGACATTCATGGCATGCTCCTATTGAAGGGTTACGGTCTTAAGAACCTGTCAGGCCAGCCTGGGTCCAGGCGACGATGCTGCGCGCATCCATCGCGCCGGCGTGGCGGGCGACCTCCCGGCCGCCACGCATCAGCAGCAGAGTGGGGATCCCCGTGATGTTGAGACGCGACGAGAGGCCTGGTGCACTTTCGGAATTGAGCTTCAGCACCCGAACCTTCGGCTCGAGCTCGCGCGCAGCGCGCTCGTACATGGGCGCCATAGCGCGGCAGGGCCCGCACCAGGGTGCCCATACGTCGACCAGGACCGGGATTTCGCTGTTCGCGACGTGACGCTGAAAACCTTCCTCGTCGACCTCGATCGGCCCGGTGAACAGTGCCTGGTGGCAAGCACCGCACCGTGCGGCTTCCGGCGCGCGTTCGGCGGGCAGGCGGTTGGTCCGCCCGCAATGCCCGCAGACGATCTGGCGTGTCTCACTCATGTGCCAGTTCGAACCTCCCTGATCTTGGCGATGTTCAGCCTGTCGAGCACGAATCGTTCATAGAACGGCTCACTCTCGCCTCGCCGCATCTTGCGGATGAAGTATTTCTCGAAGGCCACCTTCGCGTAATGGACCCACTCGCCCTTGGACGACCAGCTGACATTTCGCGGCGGGATCTGCGGCTGTGCGAGGAACGCGACGCCGGAGTCTCCGAAGTCCGCGAGACAGATCGCGTTCAACGTCGGCTCCGTCTCGGGTTCCTTGCCGCGAAGCAAGGCGCCGATGTTCATCGCAGTCGCCGTTACCATGGACTCGATCATGAAGCCGGTCTTCGGTACGCCGACGGGCACCGCCGTCGCGCCGACGGGCGCGATCGCCACACAAACCCCTACGGCGAATACATTCTGATAGGTCGGGTTACGCTGGTGTTTGTCCACGATCACGAAGCCGCGCGGATTGGTCAGCTTTTCGATGCCACGCACCGCCTCGACACCGCGAAAGGCGGGCAGCATCATCGAATAGGCAAAGGGCAGCTCGTGCGCCTTGTGGGCCGTGCCGTTCTCGGCGAGTTCCTCCACGGACATCATGCCGGGCCCGACGCTGTCCACGCGCGCGTTGGTGATCCATTTGATGTGCTTTTCTCGCATCTCACCTTCGAGCATGCTCTTGGTGTCGCCGACGCCATCCAACCCGAGATGGCCGATATAGGGCTCCGACGTGACGAAGGTCATCGGCACCTTGTCGCGCAGCTTGCGGCGGCGCAACTCGGTCTCCAGGATGAAGAGGAACTCGTAGGCGGGCCCGAAGCAGGAGGCGCCTTGGACCGCGCCAATCACGACAGGGCCCGGATTGGCAGCGAGCTTTTCAAACGCTTCGTTGGCACGGGAGGCGTGATCCACGTGACAGATCGATTGCGTGTAGCCTTGCGGACCCAGGCCCGGGATTTCGTCAAAGGCAAGCTCGGGACCTGTTGCGACGACCAGGTAGTCGTAGTCGATCGAGGTGTCGTCGGCGAGATCGATGCGATTCTCGGCCGGATGCACGCGCTTGGCGCCCTGTGTCAGCAAGCGAATACCCTTACGCTTCATGATCTCTTCGAGATCAATCTCGATCTCGTTTTGTTTGCGCCAACCGATTGCCACCCAGGGATTCGATGGAACGAAGTGATAGACGGCGCCCTGCGAGATCACGCTCAGGCGATCGTCCTTTCGCAACTGTGGTAGCAATTCATAGGCCATCAGCGTTCCGCTAAGCCCAGCTCCGATTACGACGATTTCTGCCATGGGGACCTCCGTTGAGTATCGATCGCCGGTTCAGTCCCGGCCGTTCTGTGCTTGACAATATATTCATAATTGCGTATATACGCAAGTATGAAAATAAATAGCGAGATCATGGAGCGAGCGGCCGATCAGGCAAGCGAGTTGCTGAAGGCACTCTCGAATCGGCACCGGCTTTTGATCATCTGTCAGCTGATCGACGGCGAACGATCGGTCGGTGAGCTGGCCGAATTCCTGAGCCTGCGGGATTCGACGGTCTCCCAGCATCTTGCGCTCCTTCGCAGGGATGGTCTGGTGTCCGCCCGCCGGGACGCGCAGACAATCTTCTATTCGATCGCAAGCGAGCCGGCGCGTGAGGTGCTTAAGACGCTCTATCAGGTGTTTTGCGCACCGAAATCCGCAAGAACGAAATGAAAGTTACGAGCGATCGCGTGGCGGCGCCTTGAGCGAGATCAACGCCTCACCCTGTAAAACCGACGAGATGACGGAGGCGCACCGTGCGGCGGTGTGACGGTTCCATGATTACGCGGATAAGCCTTATGCGACCCCTGGGAATTCTGGTCGCGCTCGCGGCCGCCACCTTGCAGGCCAGTCTCGCGACGGCGGAAACCCTGACGGTGGCGCAGCACGTCGTCACCGACGAGAAGGCCGTCTTTGCCACGGTCGAAAGCATCAGCGTGGTGCCGGCTCGCGGGCGCATCGGCGGAACCGTGGTCCAGCTCCACGTCAAGGAAGGGGATCGCGTGACCGCAGGGCAGGCGATCGCCACCATCGGCGACGAGAAGCTCGGCCTTCAGATGAAGTCTCTGGACGCGCAGATCGAGGCGCTGCAGGCGCAGGCCAACCAGGCGCAGATCGATTTCACCCGGATCGAAGGTCTGGTCGAGCGCGGCACGCTTCCGCGCGTCAAGCTCGACGAGGCCCGGACCGCGCTGAACGTGGCGGAGAACGGTCTGCGCGCCAAGACCGCCGAGCGTGCCGTGATCAACGAGCAGCTCAACCAGGGGCAGGTGCTGGCACCGACAGAGGGACGCGTGCTGAAGAGGCTCATCACGATTGGTTCTGTCGTATTGCCAGGTGATCCCATCGTCACGGTCGCGCAACAGAACTTCAAATTGCGCTTGCGGGTGCCGGAGCGCCATGCGCGCCGTCTCAAGGCCGGCGACAAGGTTCGCGTCGACGGCGCGGAACTTGGCGGCGAAGCCGCCAAGTGGGGCGTTGTCGATCTGGTCTATCCGTTGATCGAGGAAGGACGGGTCATCGCGGATGCGACCGTCGAAGGGCTGGGCGAATATTTCGTGGGCGATCGGCTCCGGGTGTGGATCTCCGGTGGCGCGCGGCCGGCTTTAATCGTTCCGGCAGGCTACGTGACGACCCGGTTCGGCATCGACTACGTGCGGCTGCAAAAAGGCGGCGGGGTGATCGACGTGCCGGTGCAGCGCGGTCCGGAATTGCCGACGCCCGCGCTTCCCGATGGACTTGAGATCCTGTCCGGCATTCGCGCCGGCGACCAATTGGTGCGGCCGTGAATCTCGGACTCTCGGGGAGGCTCACCAAGGCGACGATCGCATCGCCGCTGACACCGCTGTTTCTGATCGCAGCGTTCGTCGTCGGCCTGATCGCGGTCATCGTGATTCCGCGCGAGGAGGAGCCGCAGATCAGCGTCCCGATGGTCGATATCCGCGTCAACGCCGACGGCTTGCGCGGACCCGACGCGGTCGAGCTCGTCACCAAGCCGCTCGAGGCTATCGTCAAGGGCATCGACGGCATCGAGCATGTCTACAGTCAGACCGAGGACGACCGGGTGATGGTCACCGCGCGGTTTCTGGTGGGCACCAAGGCAGAGGACGCGATTCTCCGCGTCCATGAGAAGATTCGAGCCAATCTCGATCGCATCCCGGTTGGAATTCCCGAACCCTCGATCGTCGGCCGCGGCATCAATGATGTCGCTGTGACCGTCTTGACACTTTCGCCGAAGCCGGAAGCCGCCGAACGCTGGACCGACAAGGATCTGTTCGAGCTTGCCGACAAGCTCCGCTCGGAGCTCGTGAAGGTCGACAGCATCGGACTGACCTACATTTCCGGCGGCGCGGCGCAGCAGATCAGGGTCGAGCCAGATCCGGAAAAGCTGTCGCTGTTCGGCGTCACGCTGCAACAGCTCGTGGCCAAGGTTAAGGACGCCAATCGCTCGTTCCTGGCCGGCCAGGTTCGCGATGCCGGCATCGTTCGCAATGTCGCCGCGGGCCAGACGCTCGCAGGCATTCCCGATATCGGCCTGCTCCTGATCTCGACCCGTGACGGACGGCCGGTCTACGTCAAGGACGTGGCGAGCGTCATCATCGGACCGAATACGATCGAGCACCGGGTCTGGAACGATGCGCGGGACGAGAAGGGGCAGTGGGCCCGGGTGCCCGCGGTCAGCCTCGCACTCGCCAAGCGCGCCGGCGCCAATGCGGTGGTTGTGTCTGCCGATATCAATCACCGCCTGGAGGGATTGAAGGGGCGTCTCATCCCCGAGGATGTCCAGGTAACGGTGACCCGCGACTACGGCGAGACCGCCAACGAAAAGGCCAACGAACTTCTGTTCCACCTCGGGCTCGCGACGGTCTCGATCGTCGTCCTGATCGCGATCGCGATCGGCTGGCGCGAAGCGTTGGTGACCTTCGTCGTGATTCCCACGACGATCCTGCTGACGATGTTCGCCGCCAACCTGATGGGCTACACCATCAATCGCGTCAGCCTGTTCGCGCTGATCTTCTCGATCGGCATCCTCGTCGACGACGCCATCGTCGTCGTCGAGAACATAGCGCGGCATTGGGCCATGCGCGACGGCCGGCCGCGCCTGCAGGCGACCATTGAGGCCGTTGCGGAGGTCGGCAATCCCACCGTCGTCGCGACGCTGACCGTGGTCGCAGCGCTGTTGCCGATGCTATTCGTGTCGGGGCTGATGGGCCCTTATATGGCGCCTATTCCCGCCAACGCGTCGGCGGCGATGCTGTTTTCCTTCTTTGTCGCCATGGTGGTCGCGCCGTGGCTGATGCTGAAGCTGGCGCCGAAGGGCGAAATGACGTCCGCGCATGCAGCGCATGATGAAGGACGCCTGGGCCAGCTCTACCGACGGTTTGCCACGCCGATCGTGCGCAGCAGGCGTTCTGCCTGGATATTCCTGCTTGGCGTCGGCATCGCGACGCTGTTGTCGATGACGCTGTTTGCGACCAAGTCGGTGACCGTCAAGCTTCTGCCGTTCGATAACAAGTCCGAGATCGCCGTGGTCGTCGACCTGCCGGAGGGCGCAAGCCTGGAGGCGACCGAGCGCACCTTGTTCGGTGCGGCCGAGATCGCCCGGCAATTGCCGGAGGTCTCCTCGTTGCAATCCTACGCCGGCACCCCGGCTCCCTTCAATTTCAACGGCCTGGTGCGGCATTATTACCTGCGGGAGAGGCCTGAGCTCGGTGAAGTGCAGGTCAACCTGGCTGCGCGTGGCGAGCGCAAGCGTGCGAGCCATGAGATCGCGCTCGAGCTGCGCGAGAAGCTGAAAGCGCTCGATCCGCCCAAGGGCACCAGCATCAAGGTGGTCGAAGTGCCGCCCGGGCCGCCAGTGCTTTCTACGCTGCTCGCCGAGGTCTATGGCCCCGATGCGGCCACGCGCCGCGCGGTCACGGCCGAGCTCAAGAGGGTCTTCGCGGAAGTGCCGTTCATCGTCGATGTCGACGATTCGATCGGGGAGAAGCGGCCGCGGCTGCGGCTGTCGATCGACCAGGACCGGCTCGAATTCTTCGGCGTCGAGCAGCGCGACGTCTATGATACCATACAGGCGCTGTTCGGCGGCACCTCGATCGGCTACTCGCATCGCGGCGAGGACCGCAACCCGATCGAGATCGCGGTACATCTGCCCAAGCGCGACCTGGTCTGGGACGAGGCGATGGCCTCGACGCCGGTGCCCGCCAACACCGTGCCCGGCAGCAAGACGGTGGTCGAACTTGGCCAGGTCGTGAAAGCGACGATGGAGGAGGGCTCCCCGACGATCTTCCGCCGTGACGGGCGTTTCGCCGACATGGTGATGGCCGAACTTGCCGGGCGCTTCGAGGCGCCGCTCTACGGCATGCTTGCGGTGGCGGACCGCGTCGAGGCCCATGATTGGGGCAATCTGCCGAAGCCGGCGATCAGTCTGCACGGGCAGCCGGTCGATGAGTCGCGTCCGACGCTGTTGTGGGACGGCGAATGGGAAATCACATGGGTGACCTTCCGCGACATGGGCGCGGCCTTCGGCGCGGCCATCCTTGGCATCTACGTGCTGGTCGTCGCCCAGTTCAAGAGCTTCCGTTTGCCGCTCGTCATCCTGACGCCGATTCCGCTGACCTTGATCGGCATCCTCGTCGGGCATTGGCTGCTGGCTGCACCGTTCACGGCGACGTCGATGATCGGATTCATCGCGCTCGCCGGCATCATCGTGCGCAACTCGATCCTGCTGGTCGACTTCATCAGGCACAGCGGCGGAGACGGCAAGTCGCTTCGCGAGGTGGTGCTGGAGGCCGGCGCGGTCCGCTTCAAGCCGATCCTGCTCACTGCACTTGCGGCCATGATCGGCGCCGCAACCATCCTGCTCGATCCGATCTTTCAGGGATTGGCGATCTCGCTGCTGTTCGGGCTTGCCTCGTCGACGCTGCTCACCGTGCTGGTGATTCCCGCGATCTATATCGCCCTGCGCGCGCCGCGCGAGGCGACTTCGACCACAGTCAAACCCGGCTAGCGAGGGCCCGATGGACAAGAACTACGTTGATATCACCAGGAACATCTCGGCCAACCTGAAGAAGCTGCGGAGCGACATTCCCGACACGATGAAGGGGTTTGCGATGCTCGCGCAGGCCGCGACGCGGGACGGCGCGCTGGACAAGAAGACCAAGGAGCTGATCGCGCTTGCGCTCGGCGTGGCCGCGCATTGCGACGGCTGCATCGGCTTTCACACCGAAGCGCTGGTCAAGCTCGGTGCGTCGCGCGAAGAAGTCGAGGAGGCGTTGGGTATGGCCGTTTACATGGGCGGCGGTCCGTCGCTGATGTATGCCGCGGATGCGATCGCGGCTTACGAGCAGTTCCAGCAGCAAGTGGTCGCCGTCTGACGCCGGTGATGTGCTCCGATCAGGACGACAGGACCGGGCGAGTTGTCTCGTCCGGTCCCGCCATCATGGCTTCAACGATTACCAGCGGTCGCCGACACCGACACCCACGCTGACGCCCGGGGCGCGAATGCCGATGCCGCCGCGCGGACCATCGTCCCAGTCGCGATAGGTGCGGCGTTCGTAATAGCGCTCGCGCGGCATGGTGTTATAGGAATCGCGCACGATCACGCGCGCGCCGCCGCGCGTCCGATAGCAATTGCCGGCGTCATCGCACACGAGCCGGACCTGCTGAACGAGATCGGGACTGGCGTATTCGCTGGTCGTGTAGATATCGGCAGCCTTTGCGGCGCTCGCCGCAGCGAGAGCTCCGACACTCGCCAGCAGTGCAATCGTCAACGTCCTCATCATGTCCTCCTCCGAAACTGCCCTATGACGGTAACAAGAATGCGAGGAGGCGATCGTTCCCGGCTGGGTGCATGTTTTTCCCGGAACAGGGCGTCAGATCGGTTCGTAGGTCTCCGACCCGCAGATGTCATCCGCCTCGGCACGACGGCGATCGACCACTTTTCCGCCGGATATCGTCACGATGTAGGTCTGGGTGCCGAGCGCGGTGCCGGTGGCGGAGGTGAGCTGCGCGCGGACGCAGGCCGTCCAGCCCGGTCCGCGCACCTCTCGATGGGGCGGGGCGACGTGCACCTCACGCGGATAGGACGTTGTGACGAAGACCACGTCGATCTGATCGCGCACCAAGCGCTTGACATCGGGAGCGGGTTCTGGCGGCTGCTGCTCGGCTTCTTTCAGGCGCATGAACTCGGGCACCGGCGCGCGGCTGTCGGCAAAGCCGCAAGACGCCAGTGCCAGCGCGGCGGCGATCAGCGCCGCATGAGCAACAATCCGCAACATCCGTGAAGGTCCCCTGCGGGCCAACAGATAGGCAGGAATGCGATCTGGCGAAGTCCCGGCCGATCAAGATTTGCTGAAGACAAGTCTTGGCTGAAAAGGCAAGTCTTGCTGAAGATCAGGGAGCCCGCGATATTTGCTATTACGGGATTGCGAGCTAGTTTGTACCCCAGACGAGGGGGATTACGCCAATGAGGATTCTGGTCATAGCGGCCGCACTGCTGGCACTGACGGTCGTGTCGGTACAGGCGCAGGGCCGTGGCAGAGGCCAGCCGAACGAAGGCGCGCCCAAGGCGGACAACAAGCCCAAGGTCGACGAGAAGGCCTACAAGGCCGCACTCGAGCGCATTCCCGAGCCCAAGGAGAAGTACGACCCTTGGAGCGGGGCTCGTCCGGCCGAGCCCGTCAAGAAACCGAAATAGGCGAGGCGGGCGTTGCCGACCCGCCCGTGCTGTTTGGCCGCTGTCCTCGCGCTTCTCCTGCTTGCGTCATGGCCGTGCATGGCCTGGGACAGCTGGGGTGGCGATGCCGGCGGCTCGCGCTTTTCGCTCTTGCGAGAAATCACGCCCGACAATGTCGGTAATCTGGTTCGGGCGTTCGAATTCCACACCGGCGATCTTGCGGCCCGCCCGGCTGAGTTGATGCGGCGAACCAAATTCCAGGCGACGCCACTCTTCGTCGAAGACAGCCTGATCTTCTGCACGCCCTTCAACGAGGTGATTGCGCTCGATCCCGGCACCGGCGTGCAGAAGTGGCGCTTCGATCCGAAGATCGCCACAAATCAACGCCCCGCTAATCGCTACGTCTGCCGCGGCGTGACGTACTGGATCGACGATGAGGCGCCTGCGAATGCCGCCTGTCGATCGCGCATCTTCATGGGCACGAACGATGTTCGTCTGATCGCGCTCGATGCGAGGACCGGTGCGCCCTGTACCGACTTCGGCGAGAATGGGCAGATCAAGCTCGATATCGGCACGGCGCTGGAATGGCCCGGCGAATTCCAGATCACCTCGCCGCCGGCCGTTGGCCGCGGTGTCATCGTGGTCGGCTCCGCGATCGGCGACAACCGCCGCGTCGACGCGCCGAGCGGCGTGGTGCGCGCGTTCGATGCGCGCACGGGTCAGGCACGCTGGACCTTCGAGCCACTGAAGCGCGACGGCATCGAGGCCGGCCACGCCAATGTCTGGGCGCCGATGTCGGTGGACGCGGCACGTGGGCTGGTGTTCCTGCCGACATCCTCGCCGTCGCCGGACTTCTGGGGCGGCAAGCGGCCGGGCAACAACGAGCACGCCAATTCGGTGGTCGCGCTGCGCATCGAGACCGGCGAACTCGTATGGGCATTCCAGACCGTGCACCACGACGTCTGGGACTACGATCTGCCGGCGCAGCCGACGCTGACGCGCCTCGATACCGGTGACGGCCAGCGCGATGTGGTGATCCAGCCGACCAAGCAGGGTTTTGTCTTCGTGCTCGACCGCGACACCGGCAAGCCGGTGTGGCCGGTCGAGGAGCGCGCGGTGCCGCAGGGCGGCGCCGCGGGGGAGCGGCTGTCGCCGACACAGCCGTTTCCGACGCATGTGCCGGCGCTGACATCGCAGACGATCTCGACCGACGATGCGCTCTCGCTGTGGCCCGGCCTGCGCCGCTCTGCTTGCGAAAAGCAGTTCGCGGAGGCGCGCAACGAGGGGCTGTTCACGCCGCCCTCGACGCAGGGCACGATGGAATTTCCGTTCACGGGCGGCGGGGTGAACTGGGGCAGCGCTGCGTTCGATCCGCTCAATCAGATTCTCTACGCCAACACCGGCCGCGCCGTTCATCTCATCAAGCTGATCCGGCGCGCCGAGGCCGCCGGATTCAATCCGCCGCCCGGCCACGATTTCGGCCAGCAGCGCGGCGCGCCGTTCGCGATGTCGCGCGCGGTGATGATTTCGCCGCTCGGATTGCTCTGCAACAAGCCGCCCTGGGGCGAGATGGTCGCGGTCGATCTGAAGGCCGGCAAGATCATCTGGCGTGCGACGGTCGGGACCACCGAGGACCTCGCGCCGCTCGGCGTGCCGCTGCCCTGGGGCGCGCCGCTCGTGAACGGGCTCGCGGTCACCGCGGGTGGTCTCGTCTTCACCGGTGCGATGGACGCCTATCTGCGCGCCTTCGATGCGCGAAGCGGCAGGGAGCTGTGGCAAGGCCGGCTGCCCGTGCCCGGCGTCGCCAATCCCATGACCTATCTCTGGAAGGGCGAGCAATACGTCGCGATCGGCGCCGGCGGCCATTCCGAGGCGGGCACCTCGATCGGCGACAGCGTCGTTGCGTTTCGTCTGGCGCGGCCGGGCGAGGGGCCGTCATTGTGGTCGCGCACGATCGATCGTCCGGGCGGACGATTTTTTGCGGAGGCCTCACTGGTCGCGTTCGCGATCGTCGTGCTTGCGATCGGGAGCCTTCGCTGGCGTCGCAGACGTCGTATCGGGCGAACATAGCACTGCATCGTGCCCGCGTTGCGAACGCGCATTCACACCGTGTGTACTACTGTACGAAAGCGAGGCCGATGCGTCTGTCGCTACGCCAAACGGCACGGCAATTCCGCACCAAATTGTCGCGCGCGATCGACAGCGTGAACGATTGCGGCAATGTGACGGGGCCTTCGAGGTCGATCGCCGCGCCGCTGGACGACATATTTCGCACCGTGCACGCGATGCCGCTGTTTTCAAAAATGATCTTTCCACCCTTGAAAACACGGTGCCGCTGCGCTGCACGCTTCTCGATCATTCGCGTTAATCCATAATGACGCTTGTGAAATAGTGCATAGAAATTACGTTGAACTAAACTCAATACTGGCGCTACTTGCGCAGCGCTTCAGACTTCGTTTACGACGTTGAAGCGGCGAGTCACTCTGCCGACTTTCCTCGCAAGCCTTTTCTTTTATGGCGTCCCGCGCCGATGGAGATACTGATGAAGACCACGCTTTCGATTCTGTTCGCCGTAGCGTTCTCGCTGTCGTCGATGCCTGCCCATGCCGTCAAGTGGGACCTCTCGACCATGACCTGCAAGCAGTTCCTCGAGAGCGGGGAAGACAACATCGCGGTCGTGCTGACCTGGATGGACGGCTGGTACAAGGGCGACGAAGACAACGCGATCATCGACACCGAGGTGTTCATCGATAATGCCAAGAAGTTCGGTGCCTATTGCGGAAAGAATCCGACCGTCAGCGTCGTCACCGCGGCCGACGAAATTCTCGGCAAGTAATTCTTCAAGCGTGCCGAAGCGCGGAAGCAATCGCGCTTCGGCCTCTCGCTTCGATACGATCGTGATGGAGGGCCGCGGTGCGCTTTGCGCTCACGCGGCTCTCTTTTCTTGGGATGATGCTCAGCCCGGCAACATCGCGAATGCGCTCGACACCATCGCAACTGGCTTGTTGTCATTGGCGGAGAGCAGCGTGACGCGGCCGAAGCTCATGGTGCGCCCGAGCCGCACCACGCGGGCATCCGCGAGCACGTCGGAGGAGGAGACCGCGCGCATGAAATGCGTGGTCTGGTCGACCGTGGTCATCGGACGGTAGCCGCGATTGGCGGCGAGGTTCGCGATCACCATCGCGGTGTCGGCGAGTGCCATCAGTGCCTGGCCGCAGACCACGCCGCCATTGCGGCACAGGCGTTCCGAAAATGGCATGCGGAGCAGCGCGTTCGGCTGCCAGTCCGGCATATCGGCCGGCTGCGCGTGCTCGATGCGCTCGACGGTGAGGTTGAGATCCTGGACCCATGGCGCGAAGACTTCGCCGAGGATGCGCCTGGCCTCGGTGATGCCGAACTCGGCTTCTGGCTGCGATGGCATTGCTGTCGTTTCCCCCCGTGTTGCCGGATGTTGCGGGCATCTTGCGCGGATTGGCGCGGCAAAGTCACCCGGTCTTGTGCCGGTCGGTCGGCTTGAAAATGCCTGACTTCGCCCGATATGGTGCGGCGATGCGGCCCTCGGCGGGCGGTTGACAGGGACGACCAGGCGCGGTTGATCCGCCCCTGATGGACCTAAGGAGTACATGATGAAGCTTTTCCGTATGGCGGCGGTGCTGCTGGCCGTGCTGGCGGGACCGGCCTACGCGCAAATGCCCAATCTCAATTTGCTGCAGGACGGCCCGAGCAAGACGCCGGAAGAGAAGGCTGCGGAAGCCGAGCGTGACAGGGCCTACAAGGAAACGCTGAAGAAGATTCCGGATTCCAAGGCGTCCAACGATCCCTGGGGCGGCATGCGCACCGATCCGCCGAAGCCGTCTGCTGCGCCGAAGGCGTCGGCCGCAACCAGTGCGCCGAAGAAGAAATCCGGCGCGACCCCCAATTGATCGTATCGTCCGATCGGAGGCGGTTGACGCCTCCGGCCGGGACTCCTCTTCGTCCGGTCCGCGCCCTACATTCTCGAATGCGTGTTGCGTAGTGGAGGTACGGGATGGCCGATCGTCCGCGGGATCTCGCCGAGCGGATGGCACGCCGGCGCAAGATGGGCGGCCAGCCGGGCGAAAGCCGCGGCGATGGTTATCTGCGCGAGACTTTCACCTTGCCACGTGAGGCGGCGCGGGCGAGGGCGCAGGCCTTCTTCGCCCGCTACCCCAAGGCGGGCTATATGAGCGCGGTCGAGGCTTGGCGCGAACTGCCCGGCGGCGAGATCGAATTCACCATGCGGCGGCTGCCCAGCGCCGACTAGGCATTTTCACCCGCGACCATGCCGCCGGACTCGGGTTCAGGCCCCGTCCGCTGTCCGATGGCCTTCAACTCCCGATCGATGCGCAGCTGCACACGGCGGATCGCCAGCAGGTCGATCTTCGTTTCGGTCTTGCCCGTCTTGGTCTCTTCACCGATGCGGAACTGCCACTGCCAGATGCCCGGTATGGCGGTCTTGGCGACGGTGAACTCAACGCCTCTGTGATTCATGGTCACCTCCACGATTCACTTCCATGATCGCAAACATGTTGGGCGTCACAATATTCCCGCGACAAGCGAAATCTGCCGGTAACCCGTGGGTAGATCATCGGGATTTGGAAATCGCGCGTGGTCCGAAACAAACGAACTCGGATTCCGAAAGGAGACAGGCTTGCGGAGGCTGCGCCACGGGAGTCGCACGCGGCGACATCGCCGCCGCAGGAACTCTGTTCAGGTTGGGAGAGCCACGGGCGGCCTACGGCCTTCACACTGTGGTTCCATCGTGGTGCGAAGCGAGCAGGAGTGGTCGACACTTTTCCACTTTTGCGTGTCATCCGTCTCTGCTCCTGCTAATGCCGATGGGCGGCGCGAGCGCGATATCGCGAATGAGGAAGGCGTGAACTGGCTGAGACACATTGTGCTGCGCTGGGGTGCACGGAATATCTCGCTGGCCTGTCCTCGCTGCCGGCATCCCGCCTCCTCGTCGACGTTCAGGCGCGGGCGGTTCATGCTCGGTGACGAGGAGCTCGTCTGCGAGGCGTGCGGCGAGAGCAGCGTCGTCACGTTCTGGCGTTTCGAGGGATTGTCGTGCTGCGCCGAGGCGATGCCGCGCGCGCCGGTGACCAACTCGCGACGCTGACCGACGCCTGCGATGCGAGCGGCGGCACGTGCCTTGCTTGACCTGATGCCCGGCCAAGCAACAAGGGCGCGTCATGCTCGGCATTCCCCGCCGCTACAGTCATTTCGTCTTCGGCATCATCCAGTCCGGCCTGACCTCGCTGATCGCGGCGGGCATCGCCAGCCTGCCTGCGGGCAGCGCGATGGTCTTCCTCGGGCACTGGATGGTGTCGTGGCTGATCGCATGGGCCGCGATGCTGCCGATCGTGCTGCTGGCGGCGCCCGCGATCCGCGCCTTCTCGCTGCGGCTGACGCGAGAGGAGAGGGCGCCGTGAACCGGCCGGCAGGCATGAAAAAACCCGCTTGGGGAGAGCCAAGCGGGTGAGAGAGTTATTGGAGGCTGAGGTGCTGGGCTGCAACACCATAGCCAGAGAACACTAGCCTGCCCGGCTTACGACAGCCTGACAGGCCGGCCGATCGAATCCGCGCGCGTAAGCCAAAAACCCCGCTCGGGGCAGAGCGGGGTCCTCAGGCTGGTATGGAGACCCGGTGTTGGTCCACCGGGCGGGAGAAGATTAGGGGAGCAGGCTTACGGGTGCCTGACCGCGGCACTGAAGGCCCCGGCCGAAGAGGCCGCAGACTGGCCCCGCACACGTCCCAATTTGGCCACCCGATCGCACGACTGGAGCCACAGCCGCGGGCGAGATTTCGCACCGTCAGGCGCGGCCATGGGGGAAACGTGGCGCGCCGGCAGCGGGGTCGCATCATGGACAAGGTAGAGCGGTCGTTCGCCGCCGCGACGGCGGTTGGCTTTGTGGTGCTGGTGATCGGCATCGGGTTGCTGGCGCTGATGTAGGCGCAGCATGGGCGCAAGGTGTGGGACTGCCATGCCGGGCGGTCGCGCGCCGCCGCGGCCTCAGAAACATCGAAAACAACCCCATGCACAGTAAGTCGCCGAGGGATTTCGCTGCGCCGTCAATGGCTTGTTGGAGGTGTCAGGATACCAATAGCCTGCGCCTCGGCGGCCCTATTGGACATTGATCGGGTCGAGAGGAAGGTGGAGTTCGGCGGCGCGCTCCCGGCGATCCTTCTGGCGGAATTCGTTTTCCTTCCGTTCGAACTTCGCCATCTCCTCAAGCGCTGCCGCCAGCAGCTGATTGCGCCTGGTGGCATCGTGGTGCGTATTTTCAGTCATGATCGAGGTTCCCGGAGTGGCGGTCTCCGCGCAGCTAAAGCCGTTCGCCGCCAAATATTCGCTACGGCAGGATTGCGAAATCATGACGGCGCCCGGGCGATGCGTCTTTGATGCGCGTCATGCTTCAGGCGCATGCCTTCGGTCGGTACCGTTATCCGCAAAAGAACATATTGCGAACTCGGAACAAATAGAGTACATTGTTTTTGTCGACGACCCGCCGCGCCAGCCGTTTGTCCCCCTAGCGAATCCCCGCCATAAGGAGCACGACCCATGTCCACCACTGCCCTGCGTATCGTCGAAGGATCCTCCATGGACAAGACTAAAGCCCTGGCCGCCGCGCTCTCCCAGATCGAGCGCCAGTTCGGCAAGGGCTCGGTGATGAAGCTCGGCAAGAACGACCGCTCGATGGATGTCGAAGCGATCTCGTCGGGGTCGCTGGGGCTTGATATCGCGCTCGGGATCGGCGGCCTGCCGAAGGGACGCGTGGTGGAAATCTACGGACCGGAATCCTCGGGCAAGACCACGCTGGCGCTGCACACGGTGGCGGAAGCGCAGAAGAAGGGTGGCATCTGTGCCTTCATCGACGCCGAGCACGCGCTCGACCCGGTCTATGCGCGCAAGCTCGGGGTCAACATCGACGAACTCCTGATCTCGCAGCCGGACACCGGCGAGCAGGCGCTGGAAATCTGCGACACGCTTGTGCGCTCGGGTGCGGTGGACGTTCTGGTGGTCGATTCGGTCGCGGCGCTGGTGCCGAAGGCCGAGCTCGAGGGCGAGATGGGCGACGCGTTGCCGGGCCTTCAGGCGCGATTGATGAGCCAGGCGCTGCGCAAGCTGACCGCCTCGATCAACAAGTCCAACACCATGGTGATCTTCATCAACCAGATCCGCATGAAGATCGGTGTGATGTACGGCTCGCCGGAAACCACCACCGGCGGCAACGCGTTGAAATTCTACGCCTCGATCCGCCTCGACATCCGCCGCATCGGTGCGATCAAGGAGCGCGACGAGGTGGTCGGCAACACCACCCGCGTCAAGGTGGTGAAGAACAAGCTGGCCCCGCCCTTCAAGCAGGTCGAATTCGACATCATGTACGGCGAGGGCGTCTCCAAGATGGGCGAGATCCTCGATCTCGGCGTCAAGGCCGGCATCGTCGAGAAATCCGGCGCCTGGTTCTCCTACGACAGCCAGCGCCTCGGCCAGGGCCGCGAGAACTCGAAAGCGTTCCTGAAGGCCAACCCTGATATCACCGCCAAGATCGAGACCGCGATCCGGCAGAACTCCGGCCTGATCGCCGAGCAGATTCTCGCCGGCACGCCGGAGCGCGACGCCGACGGCGAGGAGCCGGCGGACGAGTAAGCCTTAGCGCGAAAGAGTTTTCGCGAGGAGCGGGCGCTGAGGACGTTGAGTTGCCGACGTCATCGGCGCCCGTTTCGTTTTGCGTTGGAGTGATCAGGTGGTGCGATGAAGCGTCTGATCTTGACCAGTTCGTTCGGAACCGATCTCGCCAAATCGGGGCTGGCCGATATTGCAGTCTTCTTCGTTTTCCGTTTCGCGTGGGGGCCGCTGCCTTCGCCGGAATATCTCGCAGCTTATTTCGGAGCGCAGTCGGGGACGCTCAAGCCGGGCGATCACTGGTCGGATTGGCGCACGAAATGGCCTGATGCCTTCAGGGATCGCAAGAATCTGTCCTTTGGCGACTTTTGCGAGCACTATGACGAGATTGAACTCTGGTTCGATGCGAACCCCGAAGATCAATTGCAGCTGATTTGGCTGCTCGATTATTTCGGTTCGTGCCCCAATTTGCTGCCAAAGCTCAAATTGCGCTTGTTGGCGTTCGAGCTGTACGAAGCAAGAGCGCAGGTCTCCGAAACGTCGGCGTCACATATTCCCATCGTGGATGTCACAGCAAAGGAACTCGAGACTGCCACGATAGCGTGGGAGTCTTATCGTGCACCGACGCCCGAGGCCTGCGTTGATCTCCTCCGCCACGATCTGAGCGCCTTGTTGATGCTGCGGCCGGCCCTGGTCGATCTGCTGGCAGAGCTGCCGTCGCCGCTGACGGGCCTTGGCGCGACCGAGATGCGA
Source organism: Bradyrhizobium sp. A5 (assembly GCF_042076515.1). Lineage (NCBI taxonomy): Bacteria > Pseudomonadati > Pseudomonadota > Alphaproteobacteria > Hyphomicrobiales > Nitrobacteraceae > Bradyrhizobium > Bradyrhizobium sp. A5. Next base: position 2,460,516 of record NZ_CP148990.1, read on the forward strand.
TTCCTTGAACTCCTCGCCAGTGGGTTCGCTAACACAAATGCGTTGTTTCATCTGCGCTCGCAACGGCGCACATATGTGTTCAGGGAATTCGAGTTGGGTTCGTTGCTGGAGGGGCTCGCGCTTGGCCCCAGGCCCGTGGTGGCCGGGTTGGGCGGCGAGCTGCGCACAATCGGACGGGAAAATTTGAGAGCCCGGCACGAGGTCTATCTCCGCAGTCGATTGTCGTTGACCGAGTTCGGCAAGGCGGTCCTGGCCCATCAGGAGGATTTCAGCCACCACAATTCGATCGATCGCTGGTGGGGCGGCACCCACCTGACCAACGATCGGCTGTGGCGCTGGGGCTCTGTTTTGACGAAGCCTTGAAGCGTGCGGAGATGACCCGGCTTATCGTCACCACAGATTCGTCCACAGCCGGCGTTCTCCAGCAAGCCGGCCCCGCCGACCTCGTCATCGCGATCGAGCGCCGGCTTGTCTGGGGACTGTTGCCGTCCGCTGCCGAGTTGGACGCCTTCTTTGCGCCGCGCACGACGCAGTCGCGCGGCCTTCATTGGCTGGACGATACGCCGCCTTGGCGCGTCGTCGAACCGGGTGTGGGAGATCGCGGACTGATCGAACTGTCTGCTGAATGCGACTCGGTCGAACTGTGGATGGGCCCAGAGCCAAATGCGCAATTGATTCTGCTGTGGCTGCTCGACCATTGCCGCCGTGAGAGAGCGGCTATCTCCAAATTCGTCATACGTCAGCTCGACATGGCCGTTGGAGGCGCCGATCCCCAGCCGTTTGCGAAGCTGAACCCGCGGATCCTCGCGCCCGCGCAAGACTGCCTTGAACTGGCCGGTCGTGCGTGGCGGGCTTATCGTGCGCCGACGCCGCAGGCCTGGTTCGATCTCCTCGAAGCGGATTTGACTCCGCTGCCGCGGCTTGAACGCTGCGTTCTGGACCTGCTTGAAGAACTTCCGCACCTCGCCTCAGGCCTTGGAGCTACGGAAGCGCGGATACTTCAGCTCATCGCGCCGGGTGGCGTGCACCCCTTCGATGTCTTCCCGGGCCATCAGAAGCCCAACGAGCGAGGCGTGTACGGATATTGGGAAGTCGGAACCCTGCTTGACGGGCTCGCGCGTTGCCAGAGGCCGGCGGTGTCGGGACTGGATGAAGGCCCGTTTGCCCTGGACATGCACAATGAGCCAGCTCGCCTCGATCGGTATAGAGGATCGCGGTTGTCACGGACCGAGTTCGGCAACGCGGTACTGGCTGGCGACGAGAATTTTTGCCGCCACAATCCGATTCGGCGCTGGTGGGGCGGGACTGAACTCACCAACGAGCGACTGTGGCGATGGGATCGCGCGACGCGCTCGCTGGTTGTGCCGTAAATCGGAGCCGGAGGGTGGATTAGCCGAAGGCGTAATCCACCATCTTTGTCGCCGCGGAAGCAGACGCGGTGGGTTACGCTGTCGCCTGCGCTTTGCGCAGCCGCCAGCTAACCCACCCTACGACCCGTTACTCCGCAGCTTCCGCGTAATCGCTCACCGGCGGGCAGGAGCACACCAGATTGCGGTCGCCGTAGACGTTGTCGACGCGGCCGACCGGGCACCAGTATTTGTCGGTGCGCGAGGTGCCCGCGGGGAAGCAGCCCTCGGCGCGGGTGTAGGCGCGCTTCCAATCGTCATCGACGATGTCGTGCACGGTGTGCGGGGCGTGACGCAGCGGTGACGCCTCGATCTTGAAGCGGCCGGCCTCGACCTCGGCGATCTCCTTGCGGATCGCGATCATTGCGTCGCAAAAACGATCGAGCTCCGCCTTCGATTCCGACTCGGTCGGCTCGATCATCAGCGTGCCCGGCACCGGGAAGCTCATCGTCGGTGCATGGAAGCCGTAGTCGATCAGACGTTTTGCGATGTCGTCCACGGTGACGCCGCTGGTCGTCTTCAGCGCGCGCGGATCGACAATGCATTCATGCGCGACGCGGCCCTTCTCGTTCTTGTAGAGCACCGGGAAGTGCGGATCGAGGCGCGCTGCGATGTAGTTGGCGTTGAGAATCGCGATTTCGGTGGCGCGCTTCAGGCCGTCGCCGCCCATCATCAGGATGTAGATGTAGGAGATGGTCAGGATCGACGCCGAGCCGAACGGCGCGGCCGAGACCGGGCCGACCGGCGCGTCCGCCTGCGTTGACGGGTGGCCAGGGAGGAAGGGCGCAAGATGCGCCTTGACGCCGATCGGACCCATGCCGGGGCCGCCGCCGCCATGCGGGATGCAGAAGGTCTTGTGCAGATTGAGATGGCTGACATCGGCGCCGTAATCGCCGGGCCTGCTAAGGCCGACCTGCGCATTGAGGTTGGCGCCGTCGAGATACACCTGGCCGCCATGGCTGTGGACGATGTCGCAGATCTCGCGGATATGCTCCTCGAACACGCCATGGGTCGAGGGATAGGTGATCATGACCGCGGCGAGATCCTTCGTATGCGTCTCGGCCTTGGCGCGGAGATCGTTGACGTCGACGTCGCCGTTCTTTTCGCAGGCGACCACCACCACGTCCATGCCGGCCATCGCGGCCGAGGCCGGGTTGGTGCCGTGGGCGGAGGAGGGGATCAGGCAGATCTTGCGATGGCTGTGCCCACGCGCGGCATGATAGCCGCGGATCGCGAGCAGCCCGGCATATTCGCCCTGCGCGCCCGAGTTCGGCTGCAGCGAGATCGCGTCATAACCGGTGATGTCGCACAGCCATTTTTCCAGCCGCGCGAACAGCGCGTGATAGCCCTTGGCCTGATCGCGCGGGACGAACGGGTGCAACGTCGCAAACTCCGGCCAGGTCAGCGGCATCATCTCGGTGGTCGCGTTCAGCTTCATCGTGCACGATCCGAGCGGGATCATCGCGCGGTCGAGCGCGAGGTCGCGGTCGCTGAGCTTGCGCATGTAGCGCAGCATCTCGGTCTCCGAGCGATGCGCGTGGAACACGGGATGGGTGAGGAAACCGGTGCCGCGCTTCAGCGCCTCCGGCAGCACCTCGCGCGTGGTGGCGTCGATCTCGGCATAGTAAAGCGTGCCGCCGAAGGCGCGCCAGACCGCCTCGACCGTCGCGGGCGTGGTGGTCTCGTCGAGCGCGATGCGCAAGCTCGTTTCACCGACGCCGAGATTGATCTTTTCGGCGGCGGCGCGCGCGACGATCTCGGCTCGCCCAGCGCCGGCGTCCACGCTGATCGTGTCGAAGAAGGTTTCGCTGTCAGGCGCAAAGCCGAGCTTGCGCAGGCCGGCGGCGAGCACGGCGGTGCGGCGATGCACGTTGCGCGCAATCTGCGTCAGGCCCTCGGGTCCGTGATAGACTGCATACATCGAGGCGATCACGGCGAGCAGCACCTGCGCGGTGCAGATGTTGGAGGTCGCTTTCTCGCGGCGGATGTGCTGCTCGCGGGTCTGCAGCGCAAGGCGATAGGCGGGCGCGCCGCGGGAGTCCACGGAGAGGCCGACGATGCGGCCGGGCAGCGAGCGCTTCAGCGCATCGCGCACGGCCATATAGGCCGCGTGCGGTCCGCCGTAGCCCATCGGCACGCCGAAGCGCTGCGCCGAACCGATGGCGATGTCGGCCCCGAGCTCGCCGGGCGAGGCGAGCAGCGTCAGCGCCAGCAGGTCGGCCGCGACGATCGCGAGTGCGCCCTTGGCCTTCAGCGCGGCGATCGCGGGCCTGAGGTCGCGCAACGCGCCCGAGCTTCCAGGATATTGCAGCAGTGCGCCGAGCACGTCGGCCTTGTCGAGATCGGCGAGGGGATCGCCGACGATCAGGCTCCAGCCCAGCGGCTCGGCGCGGGTGCGCATCACGGCCAGCGTCTGCGGATGCACGTCCTTGTCGACGAAGAAGGCGTTTGCTTTCACCTGCGAGTGCCGCTCGGCGAGCGCCATCGCTTCGGCGGCGGCGGTCGCCTCGTCCAGCAGCGAAGCGTTGGCGACGTCGAGCCCGGTGAGGTCGCAGATCATGGTCTGGAAGTTGAGCAACGCTTCCAGCCGGCCCTGGCTGATCTCGGGCTGGTAGGGCGTGTAGGCCGTGTACCAGGCCGGGTTCTCCAGGATGTTGCGCTGGATCACCGTGGGCAGGATCGTGCCGGAATAGCCTTGGCCGATCAGCGAGGTGAAGACCTGGTTCTCTCGCGCGAGTTCGCCCATATGCGCGATCGCCTCGGTCTCGCTGAGCGGCTTGCCGAGATCGAGGGGGGCGGCCTGCCGGATCGAAGCCGGCAGCGTTTCCGACATCAGCGCGTCAACGCTCTTGGCGCCGACAGTTTCGAGCATTGCGGTGACATCGCGCACTGAGGGGCCGATGTGGCGGCGAACGAAAGTGGCGGCGGTCTCGCCGCTGGATTTACGGTGCGCGGTCATCGCTTGCTCCATCGTCCTTAAGCCGTATGTACCTTGTAGGCGGCTTCATCCATGAGGCCGCCGAGCTCGTTCTTGTCGGCAATTTTGATCTTGAAGAACCACGCCTTGCCCTGCGCGTCCGAGTTCACCAGCGCCGGCTCGGCGGCGAGCGCATCGTTGGTTTCGAGCACCTCGCCGGTCACAGGCGCGTAGACGTCGGAGGCCGCCTTGACCGATTCCACAACGGCGGCAGCTTCCGCCTTCTTCAGCGCGCGGCCGACCTTGGGCAGTTCGACGAACACGACGTCGCCGAGCTGCGACTGCGCGTAGTCGGTGATGCCGACGGTGGCGACATCGCCGTCGATGGCGAGCCATTCATGGTCGGAGGTGTACAGCGTCGTGGTCATTCTCGGGTCCTCAGCGTTTGTAGGTGTTTTTCACGAAGGGCATGGCGGCGACGGCGAGGGCCAGGCGCTGGCCGCGCACTTCGGCGAAGATTTGCGTGCCGAGCGCGCTCGATGCGGTGGGCACGTAGCCCATCGCGACCGGCGCATTCAGGCTCGGGCCGAAGCCGCCCGATGTCACTTTTCCAATCGGCTCGCCGCCTGCGCTGGTCGCGAACAGCAGCGCGCCTTCGCGCACCGGCGCGCGGCCCTGGGCCAGCAGGCCGACACGGCGACGGGATGCGCCGTTGTCAAAATGGGCGAGGATCTTTTCCGCGCCGGGAAAGCCGCCGGCGCGCGCGCCGCCGCTGCGTCGGCTCTTCTGCACCGACCATTCAAGCGCGGCTTCGACCGGGGTGGACTCAGTGTCGATGTCGTGACCGTAGAGGCAGAGCCCGGCTTCCAGCCGCAGGCTGTCGCGGGCACCTAAGCCGATCGGCATGACGTCGGGATCGTCGAGCAGCATTTTGGCCAGGCGCTCGGCATCGGCAGCGGGGACCGAAATCTCGAATCCGTCCTCGCCGGTGTAGCCGGAGCGCGAGACGAAACAGTCGAGGCCGGCGACCTTGTGCGGGCCGGCGTCCATGAACTTCATGGACGGCGCCTCTGCACATAATTTCGCCAGCACCGATTCCGCCTTCGGGCCCTGCAACGCGACCAGCGCGCGGTCGGCCAGCGAATCGATGATGTAGTCGCCGGAGAGATTCGCGCGCAGATGCGCTTCGTCCGCGTCCTTGCAGGCGGCGTTGACGACCAGGAACAGGTGATCACCGAAATTGGCGACCATGAGATCGTCGAGGATGCCGCCGTCGTAATTGGTGAACTGGGCGTAGCGCTGCCGTCCCGGTGCAATCGCGACGATATCCTGCGGCACCAGCCGCTCCAGCGCGCGGGCGGCGTCCTCGACCTTGCCCGATTTCGGGCGGAGCGCGAGCTGGCCCATGTGGGAGACGTCGAACAGGCCGGCGGAAGAGCGGGTATGCAGATGCTCTTTGAGCACGCCCGCGGGGTATTGCACCGGCATGTCATAGCCCGCGAACGGCACCATCTTGCCGCCGAGGGATAGATGCAGCCCGTGAAGGGGCGTTCTTTTCAGGGAGTCTTGGTCGTCGCGCGCAAGCATCACGGGGCCCTCGGCGGTTCCCCGGGGACGATTCCCCGGTGGACACCAGTCGAAGCCCCATCTGTCGCTGTGCCTGAGAGTATTATCCCGTCGGCGGACGCTGTTCGGGTCTTAAGCCCGCCAGTGCCTCTTTCCAGATGTCGTCAAAGCCACGCGGTCCTTTTGCCTGAGAGTTTCCGGGGCGGTTGCTCCTTCGGCGCCGGCACCAAAGCCGGTCTCTCCCGACGTGGCCGTACGATACAGATGGGTACAGACCACAGGGCGGCCAAGCCTGTCAACGCAGGCTTTGCGCCTTTCAACGGGATTGCGCTGATGCGGCAACCCACTGATCTGTCTGCACAGTTTCTGGACAGCGAAGCTGGCCTTGTCTAAAAGCGCTCTGGCCCGCAGATATCAGTCCAAACTCGCGGTTTGGATGGCAAGTCAGCGGGTCCAAGCACACCCGATTGGATGAACATGAGCGGCGTCAACGAGATCAGGTCGACCTTTCTGAACTTCTTTGCCGAGAACGGCCACGAGATCGTGTCGTCCTCGCCATTGGTGCCGCGCAACGATCCGACATTGATGTTCACCAATGCCGGCATGGTGCAGTTCAAGAACGTCTTCACCGGCGTCGAGAAGCGGCCCTATCAGCGCGCCACCACCTCGCAGAAATGCGTGCGTGCCGGCGGCAAGCACAACGACCTCGACAATGTCGGCTACACCGCGCGCCATCTCACCTTCTTCGAGATGCTCGGCAACTTCTCGTTCGGTGACTATTTCAAGGAACGTGCGATCGAGCTGGCCTGGAAGCTGATCACCAGGGAATACGGGCTGAAGAAGGACAAGCTGCTGGTCACCGTCTACCACACCGACGACGAGGCGGCTGATCTCTGGAAGAAAATCGCGGGGTTCTCCGACGACCGCATCATCCGCATCCCGACCTCGGACAATTTCTGGGCGATGGGCGACACCGGTCCGTGCGGCCCGTGCTCGGAGATCTTCATCGACCGCGGCGATCACATCTGGGGCGGACCGCCGGGCTCGCCGGAAGAGGACGGCGACCGCTTCCTCGAGTTCTGGAATCTCGTGTTCATGCAATACGAGCAGGTGACGAAGGAGGAGCGCGTGGCGCTGCCGCGTCCCTCGATCGACACCGGCATGGGCCTCGAGCGCATGGCCAGCATCATGCAGGGCGTCGACAGCGTGTTCGAGACCGATCTGTTCCGTCATTTGATCGACGCGACGTCGTCCGCGCTCGGCAGCGGGCCGAACGAGCAGACCGTGGCCTCGTTCCGCGTCATCGCCGACCATTTGCGCTCCTCGGCCTTCCTGGTCTCCGACGGCGTGCTGCCCTCGAACGAGGGCCGTGGCTATGTGCTGCGCCGGATCATGCGCCGCGCGATGCGCCATGCGCAGCTGCTGGGCGCGAAAGAGCCGCTGATGCATCGGCTGGTCTGGGCGCTGGTGCGCGAGATGGGCCAGGCCTATCCCGAGCTCTTGCGCGCGGAGAATTTGATCGAGGAAACGCTGCGGCTGGAGGAGACCCGCTTCCGCAAGACGCTGACCCGCGGCCTTGCCATCCTCGACGAGAAGAGCGCGTCCTTGAAGAAGGGCGACATGTTCGACGGCGACGTCGCCTTCACGCTGTACGACACCTACGGCTTCCCGCTGGATCTCACGCAGGACGCGCTGAAATCGCGCGGCATCGGCGTGGATCAGGCCTCGTTCACCGACGCGATGGAGCGCCAGAAGGCCAAGGCGCGCGAGTCCTGGAAGGGCTCGGGCGAGGCAGCTTCCGAGGCGATCTGGTTCCCGCTGCGCGAGAAGCTCGGGGCCACCGAATTCCTGGGCTACGAGACCGAAAGCGCCGAAGGCGTGGTCTCCGCGCTGGTGAAGGACGGCCAGGAAGTTGCCAGCCTCAAGGCCGGCGACACCGGCGCGCTGCTGCTGAACCAGACGCCGTTTTACGCGGAGTCCGGCGGCCAGGTCGGCGACACCGGCGTGCTGACGGGCGAGGGCGGCATCAAGTTCCGCGTCACCGACACGCAGAAGAAGCTCGGCGATCTCTTCGTCCATGTCGGCGTCGTGGAGAGCGGCGAGCTGAAGCTCGGCACCGCGCTGCAGCTCGAGGTCGATCACGGCAGGCGCTCGTCGATCCGCGCGCATCACTCGGCGACGCATCTCATTCACGAGGCGCTGCGCCAGGTGCTCGGCGATCACATCGCCCAGCGCGGCTCGATGGTCGCACCCGACCGTCTCCGCTTCGACTTCGTGCATCCGAAGCCCATCACCGCGGAAGAGCTCGCCCGCGTCGAGGACATCGCCAACGACGTGGTGCTGGAGAACGACGAGGTCACGACCCGCGTCATGGGCGTCGATGAAGCGCGTGAACAGGGCGCGCGCGCCCTGTTCGGCGAGAAATACGGCGACGAGGTCCGGGTCGTCTCGATGGGCCGGACCGCGCGTGAGCGCGGCGCCAACGCGCTCGGCTGGTCGGTCGAACTGTGCGGCGGCACCCATGTGCGGCGCACCGGCGACATCGGCCTGATCACGCTGACCGGCGAGAGCGCGGTGGCCTCCGGCGTGCGACGCATCGAGGCGCTGACCGGCAATTACGCACGCAGGCACGCCAACGACACCATGGCGCTGGCGAAGACGGCAGCCAACGAGCTGCGCACCTCGATCGACGACGTCCCGGCGCGCATCACCGCGCTGATGGACGAGCGCAAGAAGCTCGAGCGCGAACTCTCCGACGCCCGCAAGAAGCTCGCGATGGGCGGCGGCGCGTCCGCCGGCGACGGCGGACAGTCCAACGTCGTGGAGATCGGTGACGTCAAGTTCTACAGGCTTCACGTCACGGGATTGCCGAGCGATGAACTCAAGTCGCTGGTCGACCAGGCCAAGGCTGAAATCAAGTCGGGTGTCGTCGCGGTTGCGAATACGACGGCCGACGGCAAGGCCAGCCTCGTTGTCGGCGTGACCAAGGATATGTCGGCCCGTTTCGACGCCGCAAGCCTCGTCAAGATCGGCGTGCCGGTCGTCGGCGGAAAGGGCGGCGGCGGCCGGGCCGAGATGGCGCAAGGTGGTGGACCTGACGGAGCAAAGGCTCTCGACGCCCTGTCGGAGATCCAAAAAGCCATTGCGGCGGGCGCTTAAGCGGCCATGCGCCCCGTTCCGCGAGGACGTGGGCTTCGCGATCCCGACTTGAGGGATCGCCTCTACGAACTGCTGGAGCACGATCCCCTGGCCTATTCGGCGGGATCGCGCTTCATTCAGCTCATCATCGGCGTCGTCGTGCTCAACGTGACCGCGATGATCCTTGCCTCCGTGCCGGAGCTTGACGCGCAGTTCGGCCTGCTGTTCTCGGCGATTACGATTCTGTCCGTGATCGTGTTCGCGCTGGAATATGCCGCGCGGCTGTGGACGGTGGCGGGTCACACGCAACGCAAGGCGTCCGCGCTCGCCGACCGGCTATCTTATGCCTTCTCCGCGCTCGGCATCATCGACCTCCTGGCCTTTCTGCCCGCGGGAATCGTGCTCGCGACGGGCCAGCATGCGACGCTGGCGGCCCTTGGCGTGCTGCCGTTCTTCAAGCTGATACGATACTCGCCGGCGATGCGCTCGCTGCTGGCCGCCGTGCACGCCGAGCGGCGCGCGCTGATCGGCTGCATCGTCATCCTGATCGGCGCGGTGCTGACCTTCGCCTCGCTGCTCTATGCGATCGAGCGCGACGTGCAGCCGGACAAGCTCGGCACCATCCCGCAGGCGATGTGGTGGGCGATCGTGACGCTCGGCACCGTCGGCTATGGCGACGTCGTGCCGGTGACGGCGCTCGGAAAATTCGTCTCCGTCTTCACCATCGTCAGCGGCTTTGCCATGATCGCGCTGCCGGTCGCGATCATCTCGACCGCCTTTGCCGAAGAGGTGAAGCGGCGCGATTTCGTCGTGACCTGGGGCATGCTGGCGCGGGTGCCGCTGTTCTCGCATCTGTCGGCCGCGGAGATCGCCGACATCATGCGGCTCTTGCGCGCGCGCACCGTCGAGCAGGGCGAGATCCTGGTGCGCCGGGGCGACGCCGCCTCGTCGATGTATTTCATCACCGCCGGCGAGGTCGAGATCGCGCTGCCGAGCCAGCAGGTGCGGCTCGCCGACGGCACCTTCTTCGGCGAGATCGCGCTGCTGCACAAGACCAAGCGCAGCGGCACGGTGACGGCGACGCGCAAGACGCGCCTGCTTCTGCTCGATGCCCAGGATTTTCACGCCCTGATCGAGCGGATGCCGACGCTCGCCGCCCACGTCCACGAGACCGCGCGGGCGCGGCTGGAGGAGACCGGCGATCTTGCAGCCGCGGAGCTGGCGCAGGCCGAACGCGACGACGGGCGCCGCGGCAAGTAGCCGTCAGTCCTTGTCGAGGAACGGCGCGACCACCTCGCGCGTCTCCTTGCTGGGCACCACAGGCACGATCTCGAAGGTCATGCCGTTGCCCTGGCAGTTCAGAACCCATTCCTGCAGCAGGCGGGCGTCGTCGCATTCCATCAGCTGGAAGCAGCGGTCGAAATTCGGCTCGATCCAGCTGCTGAGATATTTGAGACCGTCGGGGAATTTGACGCCCTCGTCGCGCACGCGGCGATAGACCGGAATCGGGTCACGGTCCCTGAAGCGTTCGATCACCATGAAAAGCATCGGCCTCAGCCCTTCTTCAGGAAGACGTAGTCGGCGGAGTAGGGCGCGCTTCTGAACTCGCCGGCTTTCTCGCAGGCGCCGTCGAGCTTGCCGCCGTGGGTGTTGATGCGCTGGACCGTGGTGACGGGGGTGAGGACGCCGCTGCCGCGATGGGCGGTGACGTCCAGCTTCAGCCAGGGGATGTCGGCCGCGGTGGCGCCCGGCGCATTGCCGACGGCCTTGCCGACCACGGCGCTGCTGTCGGCCAGCTCCCAGTTCGGGCCCGCATAATGTCGGCCGATGGTCTTGCCTTCGGACAGCAGCGTTGCGATCGGTTCACGGAAGGCCCAGGCGAGCTTGCCGTCGGTGCCGGCCTTGCACTCATAGACCTGCGCGCCTTCGGCATGGACGCTGAGCACGACGGACTCGCCCGGCGCTGCGATGGCGTCAGGGAGTGGGTCCGCGGCGGCGGCCGGTCCGATCAGAGCCGCGAGCAGTAGGGTGGGGGCAGCAAGCTTGATCAACATGGTGGTCTCCGCGAAAGCTCTCGAAAAAGAAAACGGGCCGCGCTTGTCGCGCGGCCCGTGATGATGTCCGGCCCAGTCGGGCGAAATTGCGGATGGCCGTCAGGCCGCCAGCGCCTTTGCCAGGTTTTCCGCGACCTTGTCGAGGAAGCCGGTGGTCGAGAGCCAGCGCTGGTCGGCGCCGACCAGGAGCGCGAGGTCCTTGGTCATGTAGCCTTCCTCGACGGTGTCGACGCAGACCTTCTCCAGCGTGTTGGCGAACTTGGCGAGCTCGGCATTGTTGTCGAGCTTGGCGCGGTGGGCGAGGCCACGGGTCCAGGCGAAGATCGACGCGATCGAGTTGGTCGAGGTCTCCTTGCCCTTCTGGTGCTCGCGGTAGTGGCGGGTCACCGTGCCGTGGGCAGCTTCCGCTTCCACCGTCTTGCCGTCGGGGGTGAGCAGCACCGAGGTCATCAGGCCGAGCGAGCCATAGCCCTGCGCGACCGTGTCGGACTGCACGTCGCCGTCGTAGTTCTTGCAGGCCCAGACATAGCCGCCCGACCACTTCAGCGCCGAGGCCACCATGTCGTCGATCAGGCGGTGCTCGTAGGTCAGGCCCTTGGCCTCGAAGTCCTTCTTGAACTCGCGGTCGTAGATGTCCTGGAAGATGTCCTTGAAGCGGCCGTCATAGACCTTGAGGATGGTGTTCTTGGTCGACAGATAGACCGGGTAGTTGCGCAGCAGGCCGTAGTTCAGCGAGGCGCGGGCGAAGTCGATGATGGAATCGTCGAGATTGTACATCCCCATGGCGACGCCGGCGCCCGGGGCCTTGAACACTTCCCTCTCGATCACGGTGCCGTCCTCGCCGACGAACTTCATCGACAGGGTGCCCTTGCCCGGGAATTTGAAGTCGGTGGCGCGGTACTGGTCGCCATAGGCGTGGCGGCCGATGATGATCGGCTTGGTCCAGCCGGGAACCAGGCGCGGCACGTTCTTGCAGATGATCGGCTCGCGGAAGATCACGCCGCCGAGGATGTTGCGGATGGTGCCGTTCGGCGACTTCCACATCTGCTTGAGGTTGAACTCCTTCACCCGGGCCTCGTCCGGGGTGATGGTGGCGCACTTGACGCCGACGCCGACCTTCTTGATGGCTTCGGCGGCGTCGATGGTGACCTGATCGTTGGTCTGGTCGCGGTACTCCATCCCCAGGTCGAAATAGAGCAGCTCGACATCAAGGAACGGGTTGATCAACTTGTCCTTGATGTACTGCCAGATGATCCGGGTCATCTCGTCGCCATCGAGTTCGACGACGGGATTGGATACCTTGATTTTTGCCATGATCGGAGAAGCCCTCTTGGGAACGGCGCTTGCGGCGCGCCACGTGAATATCCGCCGCCTCTTAGCACCGCCGCGCGGCGGGCGAAAGCCAAGTGATTATGCACTTTTAGCCGATCCAGCTTCCCCAGATGGGGGGCGGCAACGGCCCGGCCGCGGGGGCAGGGCTGAGCTTTCAGGCGAGATTCAAAAGTCGAATTCAACCCGTTATTTCCCTTGAGAATTTCGTCAGGACAGGCAAACGACAGGCGAACGGGCGGCCGGTCCAAGATGGAGCCAAGGCCGGCTTTGAATCAATTCCTCAAGAGCGCCCTGCCAAGGCCTTGAGAACCCAGTGAAAGCGAAACGAGATGTCGGGGACTGACAAGAGCAAGGCGGGCCTTTCCCTCGACGGTCCCATCGTGATCCTGGTCGAGCCGCAGCTCGGGGAAAACATCGGCATGGCCGCGCGTGCCATGGGCAATTTTGCGCTCGGCGCCTTGCGCATCGTCAACCCGCGCGACGGCTGGCCCAACATCGCCGCCCAGCGGGCCGCTGCCGGCGCCGACCACATTCTGGAAAAGGTCGAATTGTTTGGCACGGTCGAAGAGGCGGTCGCCGATCTCGACCTGCTGTTCGCGACCAGCGCGCGCCCCCATGACCAGGCCAAGCCGGTGGTCGGGCCGGAGGCCGCCGCCGCCGAAATCTCCGGCCACGTCGCGGCGGGGGGCAAGGCTGGTATCCTGTTCGGCCGCGAGCGCTGGGGCCTGACCAACGAGGAGGTCGGGCTCTCCAACCGCATCATCACCTTTCCGGTCAATCCGGGCTTTGCCTCGCTGAACCTCGCCCAGGCCGTGCTGCTGGTCGGCTATGAATGGTTCAAGCGGGCAACGTCAGGCGAACTGCCGCACGCCATGCCGGAGCGCTCCGAGCGCGCCTCGCAGCACCAGATCCAGGCCTTCTTCGAGAACCTGATCCGGGAGCTCGACAAGGTCGAATTCCTGCGGCCGGCCGAGAAGCGCGACACCATGCTGGTGAATCTGCGCAACATCTTCACCCGCATGGACCCGACCAAGCAGGACATGCACACCCTGCACGGCGTGGTGATGGCGATCGCGGAAGGACGCAAGGGCCCGGCCAAGGGCGGCGTGCTCGATGGCGAGCAGGCGACGCGGCTACGCGCGCTGCTTGCCGAGCACGGGCAGGGCGGCGGGGTGTCCGACAGCGGCTCGACCGTGCGCGGCCTCGCCCGCCTGCTCCGCCGCAACCCGACCGATGCCGAGCGCCTGCTCTGGCAGGCGCTCACACGCGATCGCCGTTTCGCAGGTCAGTTCAAGCGCCAGACCCCGGTGGGGCGGCACATCCCGGACTTCGTCTCGTTCCCGCACCGGATCGCGATCGAGCTGGTCAACCCGGGCGAGAACGAGACGATCGCGGCGGATCGCGCGGGCCGGCGGACGTGGCTGGAGGCGCGGAATTATCGGGTGATCGAGATGTGGGCCGCGGATGTGGAGCGAGATCTGGAGGCGGAGCTGGCGCGGTTGCAGGCGATGATCGCGGAATCGACGTGACGAACTCGCCCGCCGACAGTTGCCGCAACCAAGGGCTGTGCAGAAGCCCGGTCGGTTGCTATGATAGTTCCCGTGAATTGAGTTGGGGACTGCATGGTTGGAATGGTGGGCCGCGCACTCGTTGCTGCGGCAGCAGGCGTGGGCGCTTTGGCGCTGGCGACCTTGATCGAAGTATCGGCCGCCCGCGCGGAATCGCCCTTGTCGACAAAGTGCAATGCGGTCGGAAATCTCAGTGTCGATGACCGGATCGCGGGATGCACGGCTCTTATTGAGTCAGCGGCAGCCATGCCGCGGGGTTTAGTCATGGCGCACTTCCGGCGCGCCATGTTCTACCGCCAGAAAGGCGAGATCGACCGTGCGATCGCCGACTACGACCAGATCATCGAACGCTTTCCAGACAATCTGAACGCCCGTATTGCGAGGGCTTCTGCGCATCTCCAAAAGCGAGAGCCCGAGGCCGCGCTGCCAGACTACGCCAAAGTGATCGAGCTCGATCCGAAGAATACCTACGCATATCTCGGACGTGCTCACGTCTATTCGTCGAGACGCGACTTCGTCCGCGCCATCGCCGACTATGATCAGGCTCTCCTGATCCATCCGGACAATGTGATAGCGCATGTCGAACGAGGTCTCGCTTACGTCCGCAAGGGGGATCCGGATCGGGCCATGCTCGACTGTGATCGAGCGGTCGAGATCAGCCCCCAAACCGGCGGCGGCCAATTGTGCCGTGGCCGGGTTTACTTCGCCAAGGGTGACAGAGAGCGCGCATTGGCCGAACTCGATCAAACAATCCAGATCAAGCCAAAGAACGAGAATTTCTACTACTTCCGAGCCGAATCCTTTTCGCAGCTGGGCGAACTCGACCGCGCTATCGCCGACTATGACCGGATCATCGAGCTGAGCCCACGAAGCCGATCTGCCTACGGCTGCCGCGGCCGTCGCCTATGCTCGAAAAGGCGACTATGATCGCGCCATTGCCGATTACAACCAGGTGATCCAGCTGGCACATCAGGAGCAAGGAAACCCCGGCGATCGGCAGACTCAGATTCAAGGTCAGGACGGTGACCCCATTTCCGCCTCCGTCGCTAGTGAATCAATTGTACTCGCTTCAGGGGACGGCTCTCCGCTGCGTGCTCGGGGAGAAGCCTTTTACGCAAAAGGGGACCTCGATCGCGCCATCGCAGATTATGATGAGGCGATCCGCTTTAATCCCAAGGACAAGGATGCACTCGGGCTCCGCGCCAACGTTTACAAAACCAAGGGAGACTTCGGCCGCGCGATTGCGGAATACGATCAACTCGTGCAACTCGATCCCCGGGACTTCCGTGCTTACCGTGCCCGCGCGAGTGCTCATTGGCAGGCCGGCTCACTTGCCAAATCGTTGGCCGACCTGGACGAGGCGGTCCGGCTCGACCCAAAATATGCCTATTCGGCCTTGTGGCGTGAAATCATTGCAAAGCGCAGTAACGAGCCAAGTCGGCTAGCCGAGGCCGTGACGCGTCTCGACATGACGAAATGGCCTGCGCCGATCATCAACCTCTTTCTGGGCACAAAGACGCCGGAGCAAGTGCTTGACGCTGCCAACGATCCGGATCCGAACAAAAGAAAGGGGCAGGTCTGCGAGGCGCATTTCTATGCCGCAGAGCTAGCCCTGCAACGCAGCTCCAGGGAGGAGGCCTCGCGGCTGTTTGACCTCGCTGCCGCCGAGTGTCCGAAGACCTTTGTTGAGAAACAGGCCGCCGACTTCGAGATCAACTCGCTGCGAGCGAGCCGTTGACCTCGATCAGGCGTAGGCTTCGTAGGGTGGGCAAAGCGAAGCGTGCCCACCATTCTTCGATCGATCCACTGAGGTAAAAATGGTGGGCACGGCGCTTAGCGCCTTTGCCCACCCGACGAGATCCAGTTAATCACCCGCGACCTAACTGCACCTCGCGCTCCACCGCAATCCATGTTGCCCTCGCCACGGCCAGCAACGTCCCGGCCTCATCATGCGCCGCAGCCTCGGCGTTGCGCTTGCGGCCGTCGCGGCCGGTTGGCCAGGCGGTGATGATGCAGCGGTCGCCGGGGCGTGGCCGTGCCTCGATCCGCACCGACATCCGTCCCAGCAGGAGCGGGGCCTGGTCGAAACCATCGCTCTCCTGATTGTAGTTGCAGGCATAGCCGGTGGGGCAATCCAGCGCCGACCAGAGGAATTCGGGGGCGACCAAACCGTCCTCAGCCGCCAGGTTCGGATCGGGTGTCCAGCTTGCCGCGAGGACGGCGTTGCGAGCATGACGTCCCAGCGGCCCGGCGAAGATGCGCAGGCCGTCACCTTTTGCCCGCGCGGGGCCGCACACAAAACATGTCGGCAACGGATGCTCGTGCGGCTTCACCGGCGTCAATAGCTCGGCGGCGCAGGCCTCTTTGAGGCTGGCTGTCTCCAGGCGCGCCAGCTCGACGGTTGCCGTTCGTCCGGTCGCGACGACCTTGGTGCCGTCGCGAAGCTCCCACGCGCCGTTGCCGGTCGCGATCGCATCGAGCGATGTGCCCAGAGGCGGCGGGGCGCGCAGCGTCACCTCCGCAGCCCCGGGAATATGCCGGGCGAGCCGGCCGCAGACATAACCGCCATTGCCGGAGTTCGGGGGACCGCAGTAGCGCTTGTCGATGATGATCTCGGTCAACGGTTGACTGCCTCTTCTGTCGTCGCCTCACGCACTTTACCTGATCTTGAGGACAATTCTTCCCTGAACCGTGCGATTGGCGACGGCTTGCATGGCTTCGGTGGCCTCCTCCAAACGGAGGATGCGATCGATATGCGGGCGGATTTTTCCTTCAGCCAGTAATTGCATCAGCGTATCGTTCATGCGCGCCGCCTCCGCGGAGAATCTTTCCGCCCAGGCGCCGACGAAGACACCGATGATGGAATAGTTCTTCAGGAGCGGCAGGTTCATCGGAAGCGATGGAATCTCGTTGCTCGTGAAGCCGATCGGCATCAGGCGTCCATTCCATTTCATCAGCCGGGCGATCTGCTCGAAAATGGCGCCGCCGATATTGTCGAAGCCGATATCGATGCCGTCTCCCGATGTGATCGACTTGATCCGGTCGCGCAGATCCTCGCTGCGGTAGTTGACGATGTCGCTGGCGCCGTAGCGGCGGACCAGGGCCGCCTTGTCGTCGGAGCCGACACCGGCGATGACGCGCAGGCCCAGATGGCGGCCGAGGTCGACGGCGGCAAGGCCCACCCCGCCGGCCGCGCCGGTGACGAGCAATGTTTCGCCGCGTTGGGCCCGGGCCCGCTCGACCAGCGCATAATAGGCCGTGCCGTAATTGTGCAGCACCGTCGCCGCGGCTTCGAACGCGACGCCATCCGGCAGAAGCACGCTCTTCGATGCCTTGGCTGTCATCCGTTCGGCGTAGCCGCCGGTCCAGCTGCTGCAGGCCACGCGATCGCCGGGCCGGAAGGCCGTGACCTTGTCGCCGATTGCGACGACGACGCCGGACGCTTCCGTCCCGGGCACGAACGGCGTCGGCGGCCGCATCTGGTACAGGCCCGAGACCAGCAACTGGTCCATGAAGCTCACGGACGCCGCATGGACGTCGATGAGGATCTCGTCGCCGGCCGGCCTCGGCTCGTCGATCTCGGCGACGCGCAGGTCTTTCGGCCCGGTGAACGAATTGCAGAGAACCGCTTTCATGGTGATTCTCCCATGTCTCTCAACGGCGTCGCATATCCCGCGACGAGCTTGACGAAATCGGCCTGTCGCGCGGTGCCGGTCTTTTCAAACAGGCGACGGACATGCGTCCTGATCGTCGTCGCAGCCACGCCAAGTGCTGTGGCCACTTCCGGAATGCCGCCGAGTTCGACGATGGCGAGCAGCACGCGCAGCTCGGTCGGCGTCAATCTGAACGCGTCGCGCAGCGCATCCGAGCGAGGTGGTATCGTCAGCGCCACGTTGCGGACGAATACGGCGGCGACGGCGCGGTAGGCAGCCCCCGCACGCCGGCGCGGGCCTGAGGTCAGCGGCAGGACATGGGCGACGCGGCGCTGCCCGTCCAAGCCGACCATCGGGATGGCGCTTTCGCGGGCGCCCGCGGCCGCATCGCCGCGGCCGCTCGCCGCGAAGGCCTGCCGCAGCCTATGAGTGATCATGGGATCGCAAGCCATCAGGAGCCCGCGGATTTCGAGCAGAACGTTGCACGCATCGAGCACGGCTCGTCCGGCGGCATTGGCGTGAATGACGCGCCCGTCCGCGTCGACGAGATAGAGGCCGACGTCGAGCCCATCGAGGGCGTCGGCGAGCGCAGCGGCGTCCGCGGCCTCCGGTTCGGGCGCTCGGGCGGCCGCGAGCGTGCGACATGGCACGACGTTCATTGCGGCGCTCCGGCATGACGCGGCGTCGGGCGCTCTTCGGTGCGGCGGCGACCGAACAGACGCGGCACCAGCATGGGAACGCGCCGGCGATACTCCAGGTAGGTCGCGCCGAACACGGCGATCAGATCCCGTTCCTCGAACTGCAGCGCGACCAGGATGTAGGCCGTGTTCGCGAGCGCAAACAGAAGGTGGCCGGCGGTCATCTCGGGCGTGGCCCAGAACGCGAGCAGGAAGCCCAGCATGAGCGGATGGCGCACGATCTTGTAGAGCAGCGGGGTCTTGAAGGATTGACCTGATATTTCGGTGCCGCGGAGCGCGACGAAAGCCTGGCGCAGGCCGAACAGGTCGAAATGATCAATCATGTGGGTCGAGGCAAACGCGATCAGCCAGCCGAGCCAGTGGACGCCGATCAGCAGCCAGGCCGCAATGCCGTGGACCTGCCAGACCGGAGCCGGGATCGGACGCCACTGCCAGAACAGCAGCAGGAGGATCAGGCTGGAGAGCAGCACATAGGTGCTGCGCTCGCAGGCGGCTGGGACGAATTGGGTCAACCATCGTTTGAAGGATGCGCGCGCCATGACGCTGTGCTGGACTGCGAACAGGCTCATCAGCAGCAGGTTGACCACGATGGCCTCGCCCGGATTTGCGGCGGCACCGACGTCGATCGACGTGTCGATTGACTTGGGCACGACATAATTGCCGACGAAACCGAGCGCATAGAGGAATGAAGCGGTGAAGATGCCATAGCTCACGATGGCGTAGAGCAGGATTGCGAGGCGCGCGACCATGGATTTTCCTATTGTGCCTGATGAGGCGGTGCCGCATGCAGGAGCATGAGCCGCTCGCTGGCGAGCTGGCTCGATCTGGCCCGACTGTTATCGTTCGACCGTCCCCTGCGCGTCCCCCGGGGATGCCGCGAGGGGAGGGAGGATTTCGATGACGGCTTTCTCGCTCGGGGCGTTCGGGTTCCCCGAGGTCCATGCCGACGGCCGCCCGATCAAGCTGGCCTTACGCAAGGGTCTCGCGCTGCTGGTCTATCTCGCGGAGGCCAAGGTCGCCGTGGCACGGGACGTCATTGCCACGCTGCTGTGGCCGGAGACGGACCGCGAGACTGGCCTGGCGCGATTGCGGCGCCTGCTTCATCGCGTCGAGCTGACGCTGGGCCAGCCGGTTTTCGAGACCGACCGCACCAGCGTGCGAGGGTCTCCGGCGGTCGAGCTGACGATCGACTCGCATTTGTTCGAGCGCGCCTGTGACGCTGGCGACTTCGAGCAGGCCTGCGCGATCTATCGGGGCGACTTCCTGGCGGGCTTCGCTCTGGATGGCTGTGCCGAATTCGACGATTGGGCGTTCTTTCGCCGGGAGGCGCTGCGGGGACGGCTCATGCATGCGCTGGAGCGTCTGGTGCAGGACAGGAACGCCGCCGGCGACCATTTTGCCGCGACCGCGCATGCGGGCCGGCTGGTCGAGCTCGATCCGCTCAGCGAAGTCTATGCCCGCCATCTGATCCGCAGCCTGCTGCTCGCCGGCGACCGAAGTGCGGCGGAGCGGCAACATGCGGCACTGACGCGGCGACTGCGGGACGAACTCGGGGTGGCGCCGGAAGCCGAGACGGAGGCGCTGATGAGCCCCGCGGCGGCGCCGCATGCCGCCCCGATGACGCGCTACGTCAAGGGCGCCGGCGTCCATCTGGCCTATCAGACCTATGGCAGCGGCCCGCTCGACATCCTGGTCATGCCCGGTTTCGTCTCGCATGTGGAACGCGCCTGGGAGCATCCCGCGAGCCGCACGTTTCTGGCGTCATTGATGAAGCTTGGGCGCCTGGTCGTTTTCGATCGTCGCGGCATCGGACTGTCCGACCGGGTCGGATCAGCCCCGGGCATCGACGTCACCGCACAGGATATCGGCACGGTGCTGCGGGCGGCGGATTCGCGCCGCGTCGTGCTGTTTGGCGCATCCGAATGCGGGCCCGCCTGCATCAAATTTGCCGTCGATGAACCGCGCCGCGTCGCCGGGCTCATCCTGTTCGGAGCGCTGGCCAAGGGCTGCTGGTCACAGGACTATCCGCACGCGCTGCGCGCCAGCCAGTATGACGCCTGGAGCAAGCATCTCATCGCGCAATGGGGTGGCCCGGTCGGGATCGAAGCGTTTGCGCCGAGCCTGGCCAATGATCCGCAGGCGCGGGCCTGGTGGGCGGGGCTGCTGCGCGCGGCCTCCAGCCCAGGCGGCATCTCCGCCGTGCTGGAGGCGTTTCGCGACGCCGACGTGCGGCATCTTCTGGCGCAGATCGCCGTGCCGACGCTGGTGCTGCACCGGCGGGATGACAAGGCGGTGCGGATCGCGGCCGGCCGCGATATCGCGAGCCGGATCGAAGGCGCGGAGTTCGTCGAGCTCGACGGCAGCGATCACTGGTTCTTTGCGGGGGATCAGGGGCCGGTGCTCGCGGCGATAGGGGAATTCATGAAACGCATATTGTAGGGTGGGCAAAGCGAAGCGTGCCCACCATGTCGTTCAACAAAGCTGAAAGATTTGGTGGGCACGGCGCTACGCGCCTTTGCCCACCCTACGAGATCACGGCAAGCTCACACCGCCTCGAGCTGATCTGCCGCGCGCTTCTTCTTCGCCTTCAGGCCCAGCAGCGGGCCGGCTGTCAGCGCTGCCGTATCCGCCACGCCCGGATCGCGCGAGATCATCGCCGCGACAATGGCGCCGTCGATCAACAGCCCGAGCTGATGCGCGAGCACTGCAGGCTCGCTCGAGCCCAGCTCGCCGGCGAGCTTCTCGATATGGCCGAGCACGATCTTCTTGTGCTTCAGCGCGATGTTGCGGAACTGCTTGGCGTCCTTGTCGTGCTCGCCGACGGCGTTGATGAAGGGGCAGCCGTAGAAGCGCTCCTGCGCGAACCAGCTCTTCAGTGCCGGGAAGATGCGCGTCAGTTTCGCCTGCGCGTCGCCGCCGCCGTCCTCCATGGCGCCGATGAACCATTCGCGCCACTGCTTGCCTTCGCTCTCCAGCACCGCGTTGACGAGATTGGTCTTGGAGCCGAACAATTTGTAGAGCGTGGTCTTCGCCGTGCCGGCTTCCTCGATGATCGCGTCGATGCCTGTGGCGTTGATGCCGTTCTTGCAGAACAGATGCGTCGCCGCGCTCAAGAGGCGCCCGCGCGCGGACTCGTCTTCGCCTGCAACGGCGTGGGGCGCGCTCTTCTTCGCTGACATCTTGGTCGACAGGGGCTTGGCCATGAGGCCGAACTTAATCGCAGCCGCGCTGCATCAGCAAGCCGCATCTGCTCTGCGCTGAAAAGATTCGCAGCGGAAGCTTCATCTGCACCGCCTTTGAGCAGGCGGCCGCTGATCAATCCGCAGGCAGGGATCGCTAAGCGGCTCCAATGCTTCGCCTTTTGTTTTTGGTCTGCTCTGGCACGCTCCATGCAAGGAAACAGACCGTTCGGTATCCTGCCGTTTTCCACGGCTGCCAGGGAGAATATGATGACTGCCGTCGTTCAAAAGACAGTGCTGACGGGGTGCCTCGCGCCCATCGACAAGAATGGCCTCGAGCAACTGATTGCGAGCGGCAAGGCCAATCCGAAGGTCATCAAGACCTTGAAATGCAAGACGGTCGCGGAGGGCAAATTTCGCCACGCCAACTACATCCGCAACCTGCCGCCCTACATCGTGGACGAGCCGCCGGGCCTTCTGGGCGACGATACCGCGCCCAATCCGTCGGAAGCCTCGCTTGCCGCACTCGGTTCCTGCCTCGCGGTCGGCCTGCATGCCAACGCCGTGCATCGCGGCTGGATCGTCAACAAGCTCGAGCTCGAACTCGAGGGCGACCTCAACATCACCGCGGTCTGGGGCACCGGCGACATGTCGGACAAGCCCGTTGGATTTACCGATGTGCGCGTCAAGGTCGACATGGAATGCGAGGGCATCTCGCAGGACGAGATCAACGCGCTGGTCGCCCATGTGAAGAAATGGTCGCCGGTCGCCAACACCTTCACCCGCCCGGTCAATCTCGAGGTCGGCATCTAGGCTGACAGCAACAGGACAAGGTGCGGGAGACGATCATGGGTTCACTGGCTTTCTCACGGGCCGATATTTTGGATCAGCCCGCACCGTCCATTGCCGGCGAAGTGGCGCGGATTGCACGCGAGCAACTCGCGCCGCTCGCCGCCGGCATCGACGACGGTTCGGTCTATCCGGCCGAGGTGTTGCGCAAATTCGGCGAGGTCGGCGCCTGGGGCAGTCATGTGCCGCACGAAGGTCCTGCGGATCTCCGCTGTGCCATCCAGGCGATGGCGGCGATCGGCGAAGTCTGCGGCGGCACGGCCTTCATGGCCTGGTGCCAGAACACGCTGGTCTGGTACGCCGCCAACTCGACCAACATGAAGCTTGCAAAGCGCTTCGGCGACGCCTTCTCGACCGGCCGGGTGCTCGGCGGCACCGGGCTGTCCAATCCGATGAAGAGCTTTTTCGGCATCGAGAAGCTCAAGTTGAAGGGGCGCAAGGTCGAGGGCGGCTACATCGTGCGTGGCGCGCTGCCCTGGGTCTCCAACCTCGGTCCCGACCATTACTTCGGCACCATCTTCGAGCGGGAGGACGATCAGGGTACGGTCATGTTCCTGGCCGATTGCTCGGATCCCGCAATCACGCTGACGCCCTGCAAGCCGTTCCTCGCCATGGACGGGACCGGCACCTATGGCGTGCAGTTCCGCGACGTCTTCGTGCCGGACGAGCTGATCCTCGCCGATCCGGCTGCGCCTTTCGTCAAGAAGATCCGCGCCGGCTTCATTCTGCTCCAGGCCGGCATGGCGCTCGGGGTCATCAGGGACTGCATCAACATCATGGACGAGGTCGATGCTCCCCTCGGCCACATCAACCGTTATCTGCCGCAGCAGCCGGTGGATTTCCGCGCGCTCGCGGCCGAGCTCGAGAGCGAGACCATGGCGCTGGCGCGCGATCCCTACAACGAGGAGGAGACCTACTGGCGCAAGGTGATCGCGCTCAGGCTTCGCGCCGGCGAGGCCAGCGTCGCGGCGGCGCATGCGGCGATGCTGCATTGTGGCGCGCGCGGCTACCTCAAGAGTCACCGCGCGCAGCGGCGCCTGCGCGAGGCCTATTTCGTCGCGATCGTCACGCCCGCCACCAAGCAGTTGCGCAAGATGCTCGCCGATTCCTGACCTTTACGAGTCCACCCCCGAAGACCCCTCAACCTCAACGGAGAGGCTGCCATGACTGACGTCCTGATCACTGCCGTCGAACTTGCCGATCTCTTGAAGACAGAGCCTTGTGTCGTCATCGACACCCGTAATCCCGACGCCTACGCCGCCGGGCATCTGCCGAACGCCGTCAACGTGCATGAGATTTTCACCTTCCTCGCGACCTCGACGCCTGAGGGCATGGCCGAACTGAAGACGAAATTCGCGGACGCGTTCGGCGGCGCGGGCCTCTCCGGTAAAGAGACGGCCGTGATCTACGAGCAGTCGATGAACTCCGGCTTCGGCCAGTCCTGCCGCGGCTATTATCTCCTCACCATGCTCGGCTATCCCAAGGTGAAGGTGCTGCATGGCGGCTTCGACGCCTGGGCGGGCGCGGGCTTCCCGGTGACGAAGGACGTGCCGGCGCCGGCCAAGGCCTCGTTCGCGATTGTGCCCGAAGCGGGTGAGATCCTGATCGATGCCAAGACCATGCTGGCCGCTGTAGGCAAACCGGGCGTCGCAATTCTCGACGTGCGCGACGTCGACGAGTGGATCGGCGACAGCTCGTCTCCGTATGGCAAGGACTTCTGCCCGCGCAAGGGCCGCATCCCCGGCGCGGTCTGGCTGGAATGGTATCGCATGATGAAGCCGACGGCCGAAGGCCCGCGCTTCAAGTCTAGGGACGAGATTCTGGCGGAATGCGCCACCGTCGGCATCTCGACGACCACGCCGGTCTATCTCTACTGCTTCAAGGGGGCGCGCGCCTCGAACACTTTCCTCGCGCTGAAGAATGCCGGCGTGAAGGATGTCCGGATGTATTTCGGCTCCTGGAACGAATGGTCGCGCGATCCGTCGCTGCCGATCGAGCAGGGACTGCCGATCGGTGCCCAGGTAACAGGCAAGGCGGCATAGAACCTGCATGTTTCCCGTCGCCCGGTCGCACAAGGCGCAGCCGGGCGACGATGGAATTTTGACCTGACGCGGCGGACGGCGACATCCGCCGCGCAGATGTGACAAAGGGGCGCAGCAGCATGTCCACGTTCGACGATCCGTTTGATGCCGACCGCAATCTTCAGTCGGGTTGCGTGTGCGGCCAGCACCGTTCGGCTCGAGAGCACGAACAGGCGGCTTTGACGATGCGCTGTGATCCGGTCGAGAGCGAGGAGAAGCGCTACGAGGGCGTCGTCGCCTCCGCGGTGATGCGCGCGATGTTTCCGCAGGATGTGGCGCGGCGCGCCTTCCTGAAATCGGTCGGCGCGTCCACGGCGCTCGCCGCGCTCTCGCAGTTCTTCCCGATCAAGACGGCGACCGAGGTGTTCGCTCAGACCGGCACACCCGAGAAGAAGGACCTCAAGGTCGGCTTCATCCCGATCACCTGCGCCACGCCGATCATCATGGCGGCGCCGATGGGCTTCTATGCCAAGCACGGCCTCAACGTCGAAGTGGTCAAGACCGCCGGCTGGGCGGTGATCCGCGACAAGACCATCAACAAGGAATACGACGCAGCCCACATGCTGGCGCCGATGCCGATCGCGATCTCGCTGGGCTTAGGGGCCAACGCCATTCCCTTCGCCGTGCCTGCGATCGAGAACATCAACGGGCAGGGCATCGTGCTGGCGAACAAGCACAAGGACAGGCGCGATCCAAAGGACTGGAAGGGGCTGAAGTTCGCGATCCCGTTCGACTATTCCATGCACAACTACCTGCTGCGCTATTATCTTGCCGAGCACGGGATCGATCCCGACACCGACGTGCGGCTGCGCTCGGTGCCGCCGCCGGAGATGGTGGCGAATCTGCGCGCCGACAACATCGACGGCTTTCTCGCGCCCGACAACATCTGCCAGCGCGCGATCTATGACGGCGTCGGCTTCATGCACCTGCTGTCCAAGGAGATCTGGGACGGCCATCCCTGCTGCAGCTTCGCCGCCAGCAAGGAGTTCATCACCACCGCGCCGAACAGCTTTGCCGCGCTGACCCGCGCCATCGTCGATGCGACCGCCTATGCATCCAAGGCCGAGAACCGCAAGCAGATCGCGGAAGCCATCGCGCCCGCCAACTACATCAACGCGCCCGTCACGGTGCTGGAGCAGGTGTTGACCGGCACCTATGCCGACGGTCTCGGCGGCGTGAAGACCGACACCAAGCGCGTCGATTTCGATCCGTTCCCCTGGCAGTCCTTCGCGGTGTGGATGCTGACGCAGATGAAGCGCTGGGGCCAGATCAAGGGCGACGTCGACTACAAGGCGGTCGCCGAGCAGGTCTATCTGGCGACGGATACCAAGAAGCTGATGACCGAGATGGGGCTCACGCCGCCGGCGACCGCCTACAAGTCGTTCGCGGTGATGGGCAAGAATTTCGATCCGGCCAAGCCGGAAGACTATGTCGCGAGCTTCAAGATCAGGAAGGCGTCGTGAGAACGCCTCTCCCGCCATCGTCGTCCCGGCGAACGCCGGGACCCATACCGCGGAATCTATCGATCGCGGTCGGCAGGAGTGCCGAACTACGAGCTTTCGCCAAATTTTTCCCTGGGGTTCCCGGCGTTCGCCGGGACGACACGTGGAGAGATCTCGCACGATGACCTCTTCCCTCCGCCTCCGCGCCGGCCTCGTCTCGATCGCGCTGCTCGCCGCATTCCTCGGTATCTGGCATCTCGCCACGCGCTCGACCGGCACGGTCGCAACGATGAGCCCGGAATACGCCAAGCTGATGGGGCTGACCGCCACGCAGGGCAAATCCGCCATGCCCGGGCCACTCGATGTCGGCGCCAAGCTCTGGGAGCATCTGAGGCGGCCGTTCTACGACAACGGGCCGAACGACAAGGGGCTCGGCATTCAGCTCGGCTATTCGATCGCGCGAGTCGGGCTCGGCTATCTGCTCGCGGTGCTCGTCGCCATCCCGCTCGGCTTCCTCATCGGCATGTCGCCGCTGCTGAGCAAGGCGCTCGATCCGTTCATCCAGGTGCTGAAGCCGATCTCGCCGCTGGCCTGGATGCCGCTGGCGCTCTACACCATCAAGGATTCCTCGATCTCGGCGATCTTCGTCATCTTCATCTGCTCGATCTGGCCGATGCTGCTCAACACCGTGTTTGGCGTGGCGAGCGTGCGGAAGGAATGGATCAACGTCGCGCGCACACTGGAGGTCGGCGCGCTCAGGCGCGCCTTCACGGTGATTCTGCCGGCGGCCGCGCCGACGATCCTGACCGGCATGCGCATCTCCATCGGGATCGCCTGGCTCGTGATCGTCGCCGCCGAGATGCTCGTCGGCGGCACCGGCATCGGCTATTTCGTCTGGAACGAGTGGAACAACCTCTCGATCACCAACGTGATCATCGCGATCCTGCTGATCGGGATCGTCGGCATGCTGCTCGACCAGATCCTCGCGCGCTTCACGCGCATGGTCACCTTTCCGGAGTAGGGGCTGTGACCGACAAATTCGTCTCGATCGAAGGCATCGCAAAACGCTATCCGGGCGCGAGTGCCGCCACGACCACCGTGTTCGAGAATCTGTGGCTGTCGATGGCGCGCGGCGAGTTCTGCTGCGTGATCGGCCATTCCGGTTGCGGCAAGACCACGGTGCTCAACATCCTCGCCGGCCTCGATGCGCCGAGCGAGGGCGCCGTCATCGTCGACGGACAGGCGATTTCGGGCACCAGCCTCGACCGGGCCGTGATCTTCCAGAGCCACGCGCTGCTGCCCTGGCGTACCGTGCTCGGCAATGTCTCCTATGCCGTAACCTCGAAATGGCGGAAATGGGACCGCGCCAAGGTCAAGGCGCATGCGCAGAAATTCATCGACCTCGTCGGCCTGACGGGCTCGGAACACAAGCGCCCCTCGGAGCTGTCAGGCGGCATGAAGCAGCGCGTCGGCATCGCGCGTGCGCTGTCGATCACGCCGAAGATGATGCTGATGGACGAGCCGTTCTCGGCGCTGGACGCGCTGACGCGCGGCACGCTGCAGGACGAGGTGCGGCGCATTTGCCTCGAGACCGGGCAGACCGCGTTCATGATCACCCATGACGTCGACGAGGCGATTTATCTCGCCGACAAGATCTTCCTGATGACCAACGGTCCCGGCGCGGTGCTGGCGGAGGTCGTTGAAAATCCCTTGCCCAGGGATCGCGGCCGCACCGATCTGCACCGCCATCCGCTCTACTACGCGCTGCGCAACCACATCATCGATTTCCTGGTGACGCGCAGCAAGACTTTCACCGCCGAGAAACCCGATCACGATCCGCGCCACGTGCCGGTGGTGCATATCGGCAAGCCCGGGCTGACGATCGCGGCGACCGGCGAAGAGCAACGACAGATCTGGACAGCCGGGACCAGTCCCGGATTGACTGCTTAAGAAGGGAGACCTGACATGAAACGCGAAGACCTCACCGAGAAGCTGCTCGACATCAAGCGCGAGAAGGGCTGGAGCTGGAAATACATCTGCGAGCAGATCGGCGGCTATGCCGAGGTGCTGATCGTCGGGGCGATCCTCGGCCAGATGAAGCTGACGAAGCCGCAGGCGGCGAATGCCGGCGAGCTGTTCGGGCTGTCGAAGGCCGAGACGGCGATGCTCAACGAGGTGCCGATGCGCGGCACCGGCACGCCGATGCCGCCGACCGACCCTTTGATCTACCGCTTCTATGAGATGGTGATGGTGAACGGCCCGGCCTGGAAAGCGCTGATCGAGGAAGAGTTCGGCGACGGCATCATGTCGGCGATCGACTTCGACATGGGAATCGAGCGCGTCGCCAACCCGAAGGGCGACCGCGTCAAGATCACGATGAGCGGCAAGTTCCTGCCGTACAAATATTACGGTGCCAGCGGCAACGTGCCGGAGTACGGCTTCAAGGAGGGGTGATTTATCACTCTGTCATTCCGGGTTCGGTCCTGCGGACCGCCCCGGAATGACTGCGAGTGTGGACACGCTTTGGGTTACTTTCCCGCCTTCACCTCGGCCGCCGCCACTGCGATCAGCTCGCCCATCTTGGCGCGAATCGCCTGCTCGGTGATGGCGACGTTCTTGGCGGCGAAATCGGCCATGACCTTGCGCAGGACGTCGGCATCGCCGGCTTCCTCGAAATCGGCCGCAACGACTTCCTTGGCGTAGGCCGTGGCGGCCTCGCCGGTGATTCCGAGCTTTTCGGCGGCCCAGAGCCCGAGCAGCCGGTTGCGGCGGGCTTCCGCCTTGAATTTCTGCTCCTCGTCGAGGGCGAACTTCTTCTCGAAGCCTTCCTCGCGCTTGTCGAAACTGCTCATTCTTCTGTTCCCCTGCTGCACCCAAGCTGGGCCCGCGTTGCGAAGGCCCCGGTCCATGCCTAGATAGGGGGCAAGAATCGGCAAAACAACGGGCCGTTAAGCCGCAGGCAAGCCGGTATAAGTTTATGTCGGATGGGCCGGATCGATTGTGCTGGGACAGCCAATCGGATAGGTTGCCTAAAGTCTGGTTCCTGTTCTGTTTCCATGGGTTCCGGGCTGTTCACGGCAGCTCCGCTGTGGGTCGTAGTTTCGTCAACCGGAGCACACCAAATACATGGATTTCAACAAAACACGGTACATCCCCATGAGCCGTCGGCGTCGCATTTATGAAGGCAAGGCAAAGGTCCTCTATGAAGGCCCGGAGCCCGGTACCCTGATCCAGCACTTCAAGGATGACGCCACCGCGTTCAATGCGAAAAAGCATCAGGTGATCGAGGGCAAGGGTGTCCTCAACAACCGGATCTCGGAGTACCTGTTTCAGCACCTCAACGACATCGGGGTGCCGACCCACTTCATCCGCCGCCTCAACATGCGCGAGCAGCTGATTCGCGAGGTCGAGATCGTGCCGCTCGAGGTGGTGGTGCGGAACGTCGCTGCCGGCTCGCTGTCGCAGCGCCTCGGCATCGAGGAGGGCACACAGCTGCCCCGCTCGATCATCGAATTTTACTACAAGAACGACCAGCTCAACGACCCCATGGTGTCGGAAGAGCACATCACCGCCTTCGGCTGGGCGACGCCCCAGGAGATCGACGACATCATGGCGCTCGCGATCCGCGTCAACGATTTCCTGACCGGCCTCTTCCTCGGCATCGGCATCCGCCTCGTCGACTTCAAGATGGAGTGCGGCCGGCTGTTCGAGAACGAGATGATGCGCATCATCGTCGCCGACGAGATCTCGCCGGATAGCTGCCGCCTGTGGGACATCAAGTCGAACGAGAAGCTCGACAAGGACCGCTTCCGCAGGGATCTCGGCGGCCTCCTGGAGGCCTATACCGAAGTCGCCAAGCGACTCGGCATCCTCATGGAGAACGAGCGTCCGGCGGGCTCCGGCCCGGTGCTGGTGAAGAGCTAAGAGGGATCTAACGTGAAGGCACGTGTCACCGTTACCTTGAAAACGGGTATCCTCGATCCGCAGGGCAAGGCGATCGAAGGCGCGCTGAAGTCGCTCGGCGTCGACGGCGTCGCCAGCGTCCGGCAGGGCAAGGTGTTCGACATCGAGCTCGCCGGCGCCGACAAGGCCAAGGCGGAAGCGGCGTTGAAGGACGCCGCCGACAAGCTCTTGGCGAACACCGTGATCGAGAACTATCGGGTGGAACTGCTCTGATGAAGGCCGCGATCCTCGTATTTCCCGGGATCAATCGCGAGCGCGACATGGCGCGTGCGCTGAAACTCATCTCGGGCCATGAGCCCGCGATGGTCTGGCACGCCGAGCCGTCGCTTCCCGCGGGCACCGATCTCGTGGTGGTGCCGGGCGGCTTCTCCTACGGCGACTATCTGCGCTGCGGCGCGATTGCGGCGCGGGCGCCCGTTATGGATGCGGTGCGCGACTATGCGGCCAAGGGCGGCTTGGTGCTCGGCGTCTGCAACGGCTTCCAGATCCTCTGCGAATCCGGCCTGCTGCCGGGCGTGCTGATGCGCAATGCGCAGCTGAAGTTCATCTGCAAGGACGTGCATCTGCGCGTAGAGCGCTCCGATACCCCGTTCACGCGCGGCTACAATGCGGGCCAGGTGATCCGCGTGCCGGTCGCGCATGGCGAAGGCAATTACGAGGCGGACGAAGAAACCATCAAGCGGATCGAGGGCGAGGGGCGGGTGCTCTATCGCTATTGCTCCGCCGACGGCGCGGTCGACGAGAGCCACAACATCAACGGCGCGGCGCATTCCATCGCCGGACTCGTCAACGACAAGGGCAACGTGCTCGGCATGATGCCCCACCCCGAAAACCACGTCGAAGACATCATGGGCTGCACCGACGGCCGCGGGCTGTTCGCGGGCCTGGTCCAGCATCTGGAAAAGGCCGCGTGATCTGGTTCGTGGCGAAGCGGCTCTCGGCCGCCATTGCTGTCGTTGCGTTTGCGTCCGCTGCGTTGGCGCAAGACTTCCCCAAGCGTCCTGTCACCATGATCGTGCCGTTCGCGGCCGGCGGTACCTCGGACGTGATCGCGCGTACGGTCGCCGAGCAGATGGGCATCGCGCTCGGCCAGACCATCGTGATCGAGAACGTGGCCGGCGCCGGCGGATCGACCGCGCTGGCGCGGGCCTCCCGCGCCGAGCCTGACGGCTACACCATCGCGATCGGCAATGCCGGCACGAATGCGGCGACCTACACGATCTATCCGAAGCTCCCCTTCACGCCCGAGTCCTTCGTGCCGATCGGAATGGTGGCGAAGACGTTCGGCATCGTCGCGGTGCGCAAGGATTTCCCGGCGAAGGACCTCAAGGAGTTCATCGCCTACGCCAAGGCCAATCCCGGCAAGGTCAATCTCGGCCATGCCGGCGTCGGCTCGTCGAACTATCTGATCTGCAAGAGCTTCGTCACGGCGGCCGGGATCGACGCCACGCTGATCGGCTATCGCGGCGCCGCGCCCGCGCTCACCGACGCGATCGGCGGACAGATCGACGGCGTCTGCGATGCCGCTGCCTCCGTCTCGCAGTCGATCAACGAGAAGCTGGTGCGGGGGCTCGTGGTCGGCTCGACCGTTCGGCTCGCCACGGTGCCCGATTTGCCGGCGTCAACGGAAGCAGGCCTTCCCGAATTCGAGGCGCAGGGCTGGAACGGCCTGTTCGCGCCCAAGGGCACGCCGCCGGCCGTCATCGCCAGGCTGAACGCTGCCGCGCGCACGGCCGTGGAGACCGATGCGGTGAAGAAGCGTTTTGCCGAGCTGTCGACCGTGGCGCCCGATGACAACGAGCACACGCCGGAGGTGCTCCAGCAGCTCGTGACGCGCGACGTCGACAAGTACCGGAAGATGCTGGCGGACGACGCCAAGCAATAGCGGTTTGGATTATTGTTTGCGCATGATCTTTTCGGAAAACCGCTGCACACTTTTCCGGATCATGCTCTAGCGCAGCTTCAGCCGCCCCGCCGGCACTGTCATCGCGGCGACGCCCGCCATCACCAGCAGCAGTCCCAGCGCCAGGTTCGACGGCACGCTCTCGCCGAGCAGCAGCACGGACAGGCCGACGCCGATCGGGATGCGCAGATACCCTTGCGCGTTGGTCGTCAGCGTGCCGAGCCGTCCCAAGCACATGTAGAACAGCATCAGCCCCAACGCGCTGGAGACGATGCCCATCACGATGGTGGCGACGATCGCCGTCGGCGTCGGGTGCAGCGTCCAGGGCTGGTCGATGATCAGCGAGGGCGGCAGCAGAATGAGGCCGCCGAACAGCAGCGAGCCGGCCGCGACCACCATCGGGTCGTAGTCGGACAGCCGCAGGCCGAAGATCGTCGCGCAGGCGAAGGAGATGGTGGCGAGCAGGATCGCGATCTCCGCGATGATCTCGCTGCCGAAGCCGCGCAGTGCGTCGAGGCCGACGATGACAATGGTGCCGGCAAGGCCGAGGATTGCGCCTGCGAGCTTC
Organism: Bradyrhizobium sp. A5; assembly: GCF_042076515.1. NCBI lineage: Bacteria > Pseudomonadati > Pseudomonadota > Alphaproteobacteria > Hyphomicrobiales > Nitrobacteraceae > Bradyrhizobium > Bradyrhizobium sp. A5. The sequence continues at coordinate 2,492,833 of NZ_CP148990.1, forward strand.
AACAGCGTGGCGGGCTCGTGCCGGGTGATCAGCGAGGTGATCAGGAAAGCGAAGATCGGCGTCGTCGAAGCCAGCACGACTGTGTTCGACGCCGGCACATATTGCTGCGACCAGGTGATGATCAGGAACGGAAACGTCGAGTTGATCAGCTGCTGGACCGCGAACAGCTTCCAGGCCTTCACGTCGGTCGGCAGGCTGATGCCCCGCATCCACAGGATCGCGACCAGGAAGGCGGCGGCGATCAGCGAACGCGCGGAGATGAAGGTGATCGGCGGGATGGTGGGAAGCGCCAGCTTGGCCAGCGGATAGGTCGAGCTCCAGCAACAGGCGAGCGCGAACAGCAGCGCGTAGTCGCGCCAGTTGCGCGCGCCGGTGGCGGCCGTGGATGGCCATGGCGATGCGACGGAGGCCGCTGTGCGGCCCGCCCTTGATGTGCTCTGCGGCACCTTGGTTCTGCTCCCCGGCGCGATAGCGCTTGGCCCAACTGTGGGCGAGGGGACGCGAAAAGGGAAGGTGTCGAGCTATGCGTTTGGCTGTACGGCCGGCTTCCGCTTCACCCGCTTGATCGTGCCGGAGAAGGTGAACAGGGGCCGCCCGCCGGATGTCAGCTTGCCGCGCAGGAAGATCATCGAGCCGCCGGCGCGGGATACTTCGCCGACACACTCGATCAGCTCGCCCTCGCGTGCCGCGTCGAGGAAATCGCAGGCGAAATTGGTGGTCACCGCCGGCCCATCCAGCTCGTGGGTGGCGATTGCGAACAGGCAATAGTCGGAAAACGCCATGAAGCAGCCGCCATGGACGTTTCCGGAGCCGTTGAGGTGCTTTTTCTCGACCCGGAAGGCACTGCGGACGCTGCCGTCGTCCTCGATCTTGTGCCAGAACGGGCCGATATGGCTCTCGAAACTGTCGCGAATCCAGGTTCGCCAGCCCTTGAATTCGCCCTCGGTGGCGATGTGCAGGTCGGGGCGACGGGACGGGGGCGCTTTGGTCAATTCGTGCAAGGAAATGGGCCTTCAATTACGGGTCTTCAGCCCTTAAATCCGATCCGTCAGCGCCTTGCAATTCCTGTTCCCGCCGACCCCGCCTGCAAAACGTGGGACAGCGGGAAAATGCTTGATAAAGGGCTTTTCGTAGGCCCCCGATGTTCCTAAGAACGGCCACAGCACGCCGAAAGCCCCGAATCCATGAAGAACGAACCCAAGATCACCCCCGAACTGGTTGCCGCCCACGGGCTCAAGCCCGACGAGTATGAGCGCATCCTGAAGCTGATCGGGCGGGAGCCGACTTTCACCGAGCTCGGCATCTTCTCGGCGATGTGGAACGAGCACTGCTCGTACAAATCCTCGCGCATCCATTTGAAGGGGCTGCCGACCAAGGCGCCGTGGGTGATCCAGGGCCCCGGCGAGAACGCCGGCGTGATCGACATCGGCGACGGCCAGGCCGTGGTCTTCAAGATGGAGAGCCACAACCACCCGAGCTATATCGAGCCCTATCAGGGCGCGACCACCGGAGTCGGCGGCATTTTGCGCGACGTCTTCACCATGGGCGCGCGTCCGATCGCCTGCCTCAATGCGCTGAGCTTCGGCGCACCCGAGCACGCCAGGACGCGGCATCTCGTCTCCGGCGTGGTCGCCGGCGTCGGCGGCTACGGCAATTCCTTCGGCGTGCCGACGGTCGGCGGCCAGGTGCGTTTTCACACCCGCTATGACGGCAACATCCTCGTCAACGCGATGGCGGTCGGCCTCGCCGACACCGACAAGATCTTCTATGCCGCCGCCTCCGGCGTGAACATGCCGATCGTCTATCTCGGCTCCAAGACCGGCCGCGACGGCATCCACGGCGCCTCGATGGCGTCCGCCGAATTCGACGACAAGTCCGAGGAGAAGCGCCCCACCGTGCAGGTCGGCGATCCCTTCGCCGAGAAGCTGCTGCTGGAAGCCTGCCTCGAGATCATGGAGAAGGGCTGCGTCATCGCGATCCAGGACATGGGCGCGGCGGGGCTCACATGCTCGGCGGTCGAGATGGGCGCCAAGGGCGACCTCGGCGTCGATCTCGATCTCGACGCGGTGCCGACGCGCGAGACCGGCATGAGCGCCTATGAGATGATGCTCTCGGAGAGTCAGGAGCGCATGCTGATGGTGCTCAAGCCCGAGAAGGAAAAGGAAGCCGAGGCGATCTTCAAGAAGTGGGGCCTCGACTTCGCCGTGGTCGGCTACACGACGCCGAGCAAGCGCTTCGTGGTCAAGCATGGCGGCGACGTCATGGCCGATCTGCCGATCAAGGAGCTCGGCGACGAGGCGCCGCTCTATGACCGTCCGCATGTTCCTTCCGCCGCGCTGCCGGTCGTGCACGCACGCGAGGTGCCGGCGCCGATGGGCGTAGGTGCCGCGCTGGAGAAGCTGATCGGCACGCCCGACATGTGCAGCAAGCGCTGGGTCTGGGAGCAGTACGACCACGTCATTCTCGGCAACACCTTGCAGCGTCCGGGCGGCGATGCCGCCGTCGTGCGCGTGCAGGACGGGCCGAAGGGGCTGGCGCTGACCGTCGACGTCACGCCGCGCTATTGCGAGGCCGATCCTTATCAGGGCGGCATGCAGGCCGTGGCGGAAGCCTGGCGCAACATCACCGCGGTCGGCGGCAAGCCGCTCGCGATCACCGACAATCTCAATTTCGGCAACCCCGAGCGGCCCGAGATCATGGGCCAGTTCGTCGGCTGCCTGAAGGGCATCTCGGAAGCCTGCCGCACGCTCGACTTCCCGGTCGTCTCCGGCAACGTCTCGCTCTACAACGAGACCAACGGCCGCGCGATCCTGCCGACGCCCTCGATCGGCGGTGTCGGCCTGCTCGACGACTTCACCAAATCGGCGTCGCTCGCCTTCAAGGCCGAGGGCGAGGCGATCCTGCTGATCGGTGAAACGCATGGTTGGCTCGGCCAATCCGTCTATTTGCGCGACATCTGCGGTCGCGAGGAGGGCGCGCCGCCGCCGGTCGATCTCGCAGCTGAGAAGCGTAACGGCGACTGCGTGCGCGGCATGATCCATGCGGGCACCGCGACCGCCGTGCACGACCTCTCCGACGGCGGCCTCTTGATCGCTCTGGCCGAGATGGCGATGGCTAGCGGGATCGGTGCGAAGCTGCTGGCGGCGCCGGCGGCGCTGGTGCCGCAGGCCTATTGGTTCGGCGAGGACCAGGCGCGCTATCTCGTCACCGTGCCGGAGGCGGAGGCTGGTCTGGTGCTCGCCAAGATGCGCGGCTGCGAGGTGCCTTGCGTGCGGATCGGCACCACCGGCGGTGATGCGATCGCGATCGCCGGCGAAGCGCCAGTTACGATCGATGCTCTGCGCAAGTCGTTCGAAGGCTGGCTGCCGGAATATATGGGCGGCAAGGCGGCCTGAGCGCTGCCTCGACCTCAGACCCGTAGCCCCGATGGAGCGCAGCGCAATCCGGGACCGCTATCGCGTGTGGCAACACCCCGGATTGCGCTGCGCTCCATCGGGCTACGGCCCACGTCTACAACACGTGCGACGCGCCCGGAATCTTCCGTAAGCCCGCCGTCAGTCCCCAGCTCAGGATCACCGTGAGCACGAAGCCGATCGCCGCTTTCACGATCGCGGGCAATCCATAGTCGAACAGTGCATACTGGATCCACAGCGCAATCGGGTAGTGCACCAGGAACATGCCGTAGGCATCAGCCTGCATGCGGTCGAGCAGGTTCGGCCCGGGCGACTTCTGGTGCAGGAAGAAGGCGAGGATCGCGAGCAGGATCGAGCCCGAGAACAGCACGAAGAACGTGCTGTAGATCGCCTGATACCAGTGCGGCTGCGGGTCGGGATTGCCGAGGATTTCGCGCTTGATGTAGATCATCCCCCACATCAGGCAATAGGGGATCAGCGTCACGATCACCCACGTCCAGCGGCTCTTCGGCAGCTGCCCGTCGGCGCTGAGAATGCCGCGGTCGAAATTCGCAGCACCAACGCTGACGCCGATGAAGAAATACGCGAAGTAGAGCAGGATGCGGCTCGCCTGCACCGAGAACGGCCCGAGCTCGAACCATTTGCTGCCGCCGAAATAGAGCAGCGCCGGCACGTAGACGATTGCGGTGACGACGACAAGCAGCAGCCAGAACACGGCCGGCCGGTCGAAGCCGCGCAGCGAGACGCGGTTGACCGGGTCAACCAGATGCGCGGAGACCCGGTAGAGCAGGCTCGCGGTCAGGTCGAACGCCAGCAGCACCCACACGAACCAGATCGGCCCGCTCGGCCACGGGCCGACGGTGATCGTCTTCCACCAGAACGAAGCGAAGCTCAACTCGGGATCGGCCCGCAGCGCGATAGCGTAATAGGCGAGCGGAATGACGGTGAAGGCCGCGGTGACGAACGGCAGCCCGAGCCGCAACAGGCGGTCGCGCAGGAAAACCTGCGGCGCCTTGCGCGCGATGCCGGACCACGTGAACAGTCCCGACAGGAAGAAGAACATCGCCATGAAGAAGCTGTCGGTGGCGAGCACGACGACGTCGAAGCCGATCCAGGACGCGGGATCGGTGTGACCGAAATAGGTGTAGGGAAGGACGGCATGATGCAGCAGCACCACCAGCGTCAGGAAGGTGCGGGTTCGATCGAGCGACAGATTGCGCGCCCTGGCCTTTGGCGCGGCGTGCGCCTCCGCACCGATCGTCGCGGAATGTGACATCGTGATCATTGCGGCCCCGGTCGCGCTTCTTTCCCGGTCCGACTGTGCCGCCCGGAACCCGATTCAGCAAGCGCAGTTTGTGCCAGGGTACCGGCGAGGGACCGGGAGGAACCAGTTCCCCGCTCCGCAGTTAACGTTCCCGAAAAGGTCGAGCGGCCGCTGCGTGCTGCCTTGAGTCGGAGTTGGTGATGACGATCCTGAAATGGGCGCTGATTTTCTTACTTGTTTCGATCGTGGCCGGCGTGCTCGGTTTCACCGGCATCTCGGCTGCATCCGCCGACATTGCCCGCTTCCTGTTCTATGTCTTCGTCGTGATCTTCCTGGTGCTGCTGATATTGGGGCTCACGATATTCAGGGCGTAGCTGGGCTGCGCCGGCTATCGCCACCGTCGTGGCCGGGCTTGTCCCGGCCATGACGAACCCCAGTGGCTACCCCACTTCCTCGATCTTCACCTTGTCCGGATAGAAGGCGAGGTGGCCGGAAATCTCCGTCATCGCGGGGAAGGGCGTCTCGTAGGTCCAGATCGCGTTGTCCAGCGTCTTGCCGTCGGCCTTGACGCTGTAGTAGCTCGCGTCCCCCTTGTAGGGGCAATGGGTGACGCGGTCAGTGCGCTCCAGCAGCGCCATGTTGGCATCCTGCCGCGGCACATACTGCACCGCCGGATATTTGGCCTCCTTCAAGGTCAGGGCCTTGCTGGTCTCGGCGATCACAATGTCGCCGGCCATGACGCGGACACGACGCGGGTTCGGGGTAATGGTGATGGGGTGGTCGGGCCCTGGAAGCTTCATGATTTCACGCCTTTTCGATTGATCTGCCGCGCGCGGCACCTTTTCGTGCCTTTATCCTGATGGGATCAGGGATATAGTGCCTGAAGGCGTGACGTAGAAGGCCATTCACGCTAAGTTTGGGCCCTGCCGGCAAGTTTGGATTCCAGATCGGGACCCCGGCAGCGATTCGACGCCGAGCCGAGACAAGGAGCAAGACCAGAATGCCCATGGACGCCCACGATATCGAGGCGATGATCAAGGCAGCGATCCCCGATGCCGAGGTGACGATCCGTGACCTCGCCGGCGATGGCGACCACTATGCCGCGACCGTGATCTCGGAATCCTTCCGCGGCAAGTCTCGCGTCCAGCAGCACCAGATCGTCTATCGGTCCCTGCAAGGCCAGATGGGCGGCGTGCTGCATGCGCTGGCGCTGCAAACCGGGGTGCCCGGTACTTGATTTGACTGCACCTGATCTGATCGCGACGGGGGCTCGATGATGGCTGCGGACAACCCGCGCGGCGCGATGTTTCGCGTCATCGTGCCGAACCAGCACAGCCGCGTCACCAATGCCGAGCTGTTCTTCGATCTCGTCTTCGTCTTCGCCGTCACGCAGGTGTCGCATACGCTGCTGCACCATTTCACGCCGCTCGGCGCCGTGCATGTCACGGTGCTGTTTCTCGCGGTGTGGTGGGTGTGGGTCTACACGACCTGGGTCACCAACTGGCTCAATCCCGAACTGACGCCGGTCCGCATCCTGATCTTCCTGATGATGCTGGGCGGCCTCGTGCTGTCGACGACGATCCCGACCGCGTTCGAGGGGCGCGGCCTGTGGTTCGCGATCGCCTATGCGACCATGCAGGTCGGACGGACCGCGTTCTGGCTGTTCGCGACTCCGCGCCATCGAACGGCGGTCCGTCACAATGCGATCCGCATTCTGGTCTGGCTCTGCGGCTCCGCGATCTTCTGGATCCTCGGTGGCCTCGCGCATGACGAGGCGCGGCTGTGGTTATGGATTGTCGCGCTCGCGATCGAATACGTCTCGCCCGCAGCGCGGTTCTGGGTCCCGAAGCTCGGCTTCTCGTCGGTCGAGGCCTGGGCGGTCGAAGGTGGCCACATGGCCGAGCGCTGCGCCGGCTTCATCATCATTGCGCTCGGCGAAGCCGTCGTCGTCAACGGCGCGACCTTCGCCGAGCTGGAGTGGACCGCCGACAACATCCTGGCCTTCGTCTCCGCGCTGGTCGGCGCCGTCGCGATGTGGTGGATCTATTTCCACAAGGGCGCGGAAGCCGGCTCGGAATTGCTGTCGAAATCCGCCGAATCCGGCCGGCTGGCGCGGCTCGCCTACACCTATCTGCACATGCCGATCATCGCCGGCATCATCCTGACCGCGGTTTCGGACGAACTGGTGCTGAAGCACCCGACCGGACATTCCGACATGCGCACCATCGTCAGCACGATCGGTGGTCCCTTGGTGTTCCTGATTGGCACCATCCTGTTCAAATACGCGATCCGCGGCTTCCTCCAGCTCTCGCACGGCATCGGCATCCTCCTGCTGCTGGTGCTGTGGTGGTTCGCCGCCGATCTCTCGCCGTTATGGCTGTCGGTCGCGACCACGGTGATCATGATCGTCGTTGCAGTGTGGGAGTCGGTGTCGCTGGGATCGAAGCCGGAGCAGGCCGAGGAGCATTAAGCTCCCGGCGCGCTTACTCCGCCACCTCCAGCGCGTGCACTGAAAACATCTTCGCCGCATCCGTCCAGCTCTCGCGTACCCGCCAGCCGGCGCTTTGCGCCAGCGCGGCAAAACGCTCGAGGCTGTATTTGTAACTGTTCTCGGTGTGAATGCTCTCGCCCGGGCGGAACGAGAAGCTGGTGCCGAGCAGGCGCACGGTCTGGCTCTTCTTGCTGATCAGGTGCATCTCGATGCGGTGCCGCTCGCGATTGTAGATCGCGTCATGGGTGAAGGCGGACAGATCGAAATTGCCGCCGAGCTCGCGGTTGATCCGCACCAGCACATTGAGGTTGAAGCGCGCGGTGACGCCAGCCGCATCGTTGTAGGCGTCGTGGAGCACGCGCTCGTCTTTCTCGAGGTCGGCGCCGATGATCATCTGAGCGCCCCGGCCAAGGATTTGGCGCGCGCTCTTCAGGAAAGCCTGTGCCTCATGCGGCTCGAAATTGCCGATGGTCGAGCCAGGGAAGAAGCCGACCTTGGGCATTGAAGCGACTGCCTTTGGCAGTTCGAACGGCGTGGTGAAGTCGGCCGCCACCGGATAAATGCCGAGCGACGGGAAGTCCCGTTTCAGGCCGTTCGCCTGCGCCTTCAAAAAATCGCCGGATATGTCGACGGGCACATAGGCCGCGAACTTGCACTGATTGAGCAGCAGGCGGACCTTCGTGGTCGCGCCCGCGCCAAACTCGACCAGCGCCGCATGCTCCGGAATGATCTTCGCGATCTCGCTGCCACGCTCCTTCAGGATCGATAGCTCGGTGCGGGTCGGATAATATTCCGGCAGGCGCGTGATCGCCTCGAACAGCTCCGAACCGGTCGCGTCGTAGAAATATTTCGGCGACAGCTTTTTCGGCTGCTGCGACAGGTCCTCGATGGCTTCGCGGGCGAAGGCGGTGGTCTGCTCGTCGGGGAGGTGGGCTTCGGCCAAAGCGCTGGCGTGCACATTCATGATACTCTCCTGAACGCGCTGTCCGGCGCGCATTTGTCGTCGGATGTGAATTTACTCGTAATCGGCGAGCCGCAGTCCCGTGAACTGCCAGCGGTGGTGCGGATAAAAGAAGTTGCGATAGGTGATACGGCTGTGGCCTTCAGGGGTTGCAAGCGAGGAGCCGCGCAGCACCAGCTGGTTGACCATGAACTTGCCGTTGTATTCGCCGAGCGCGCCTTCGACCGCGCGATAGCCGGGGTAGGGCGAATAGGAGGAGCGGGTCCACTGCCAGACGATGCCGAAGGCATCGTTGAGCGCGCCCGCGCGGGCCGCAACCTCCCATTCCATCTCGGTCGGCAGGTGCTTTCCGGCCCAGCGCGCAAACGCATCGGCCTCGTAATAGCTGATGTGGCAGACCGGGGCGTCGGGATCGATCGGCTTGAGTCCCGCCAGCGTCATCACCTGCCATTGACCGTCGACCTCGCGCCAATGGCCCGGAGCCTGCCAGTCTTCCTTGCTGGCGGCAGCAAAGCCGTCCATCAGCCACAGCGTTGCTTTCGCATAGCCGCCGTCGCGCATGAAGGCGAGCCATTCGGCGTTGGTGACGAGATTGCGGGCGATCTTGACCGGGCCGACCAGGGCGCGATGCGCCGGCTTCTCGTTGTCGAAATGGAAGCTGTCATCGACATGCCCGACGGTGTGGATGCCCTCGTTCAGCGACAGCCAATCTTCGCCCGTCCGTATCGCGGCCGGAAAGCGCCAGTCCGGATCGTAAGCCGGGGAGACCGGATTTTGTGCGAAGGCGTGCAGGATGTCGGTGAACATCAATTCCTGATGCTGCTGCTCGTGGTTGAGCCCGACCTCGACCAGCGGCGCCAAGGCCCGGAGCTCGTCCTCGCCGGCCACGCGGAAGAATTTGACGACGGCCGCATCGACATATTCGCGGTAGGTGCCGACCTCGCCAGCGCTGGGCCGGGTGATGTCGCCGCGATGCCCCCGTGCGTGGCGCGGGCCGGCGCTGACGTAATAGGAATTGAACAGGAACGCGAAATCGGGGTGGAAGGGCCGGTAGCCGGGCGCGTGTTCACCGAGCAGAAACTGCTCCCAGAACCAGGTGGTGTGCGCCCGGTGCCATTTCGCCGGGCTTGCGTCCGGCATGGACTGGATCTGCTGGTCCTCGGGCGACAGGGGGGCGGCCCGGCGCTCGGTCTCGTTGCGGACGGTGAGAAATGCGGCTTCCAGCCGCTGGGCGAGGTTGCCCGGGGCGGAGGACGGTGACGAAATCGGGGAGGCGGCCGTAGCGGAGGCTTGTTTCGTCACGTTTTTCTCCAGACAAGACAAGAGAACGTTGTTTGCGTTGCCCGGTTCCAAAACCGGGGTTTGTCCTAGATAGGGGCTCCGTTACGGTATGAAAGTCCTGCCCGGTGATGATATTCGTGCCATCATGTAATGGGCCCCATGCGCTCACGATCGGCTGCCGAGGGGCTGTTCGCCGGCATTTTACTTTGGATGCACAACGGTTTGGGCTACATATATAGGCGGGTATCGGGTTAAATCGGCTGAGCCGGCCCGGAGTGATTGGTTAGGGCTCCGCCCCAGAAGGACATGGATATGAGCATCGAGGAATTCATCGCCAACGAAGTGAAGTCGAACGACGTGGTTCTGTTCATGAAGGGTACGCCGCAATTTCCGCAGTGCGGTTTCTCCGGCCAGGTCGTCCAGATCCTCGACCACATCGGCGTCGGCTATAAAGGCCTCAACGTTCTGGAATCCGCCGAGCTGCGCAACGGCATCAAGGAATTCTCGAACTGGCCGACCATCCCGCAGCTTTACGTGAAGGGCGAGTTCGTCGGCGGCTGCGACATCGTCCGCGAGATGTTCCAGGCCGGCGAATTGCAGCAGCTTTTGTCCGAGAAGGGCGTCGCTGTCGCGGCCTGAGGCGTGCCCGCGCTGACGCGCCGGTTCGGCGGCGCGCAGCTCGAGGTCATCGTTGCTGACATCACCACACTGAGCGTTGACGCCATCGTCAATGCAGCCAATACGTCGCTCCTTGGCGGGGGCGGCGTCGACGGCGCGATCCATCGGGCGGCCGGGCCAGACCTGGTCGCCGAATGCCGTACGCTCCACGGCTGCAAAACGGGCGAAGCCAGGATCACCAAAGGTTATCGGCTCAAGGCCGCGCATGTGATCCACACCGTCGGACCGGTCTGGAATGGCGGCACGCTGGGCGAAGACGATCTGCTGGCCTCCTGCTATCGCCGCTCGATGGAGCTGTGCCGGGAGCACGAGCTGACCTCGGTGGCATTCCCCGCGATTTCGACCGGCGTTTTCCGTTTCCCCGCCAACCGCGCCGCCGATATTGCCGTTGGTACGGTGATCGAAGGGCTCCCTGCGGCGGCATCCGTTGCTCGCGTCGTGTTCTGTTGCTCTGCAGAGCCGAGCGCCAGGCTTCATGCCGAGGCGCTTGCGCGACACAGCGGCCCTTGTGCCTGATGACGCCGTCAGTACACTCCGCCCCCCACGTTCCGGGGAGGGGCTATGATTTCACAGTCTGGACTGCGCTCGTTCGTCTGCGGCACGCTGATAGCGTTAGGAGCGGTCACGCTCGCGCGCGCTGAGGGCACCTACGAGATTCCGGCCGGCGCGCATTTCAATCAGGAGAAGCTCTCGAGGATCAGCGAGTTCTTCAAGAACGAGGTCGTGACCGGCAAGATCGCTGGCGCAACCGTGTTGATCAAACAGCACGGCAAGCCGGTCTACCACGAAGCCTTCGGCGTGCAGGACGTGGCGAGCAAGGCGCCGATCACGGACAAGACGATCTTCCGCCTGTTCTCGATGAGCAAGGCGATCACCTCCGTCGTCGCGGTGCAGTTGATAGAGGACGGCAAGATCAAGCTCGATGATCCCGTCTCGAAATACATCCCGTCCTTCGCCAATGTGAAGGTCGGCGTCGAGAAGAAGGCCGCGGACGGCACCAAGTCGCTCGAGCTCGTGCCGCCCACGCGGCCGATGACCGTGCTCGATCTGATGCGCCACACGTCCGGCGTCACCTATGGCTTCTATGGCGACAGCCTGGTGCGCAAGGCCTACCGCGAAGCCAACATCTATGCCGGCGATTTCGACCTTGCCGAGTTTGCCGAGCGGATCGCGAAACTGCCGCTGCACAATCAGCCGGGCGCGCTCTGGCAATACGGCCATTCCACCGACATCCTGGCGCGCGTGATGGAGGTCGCGACCGGCAAGCCGTTAATCGACATCATGCGGGAGAAGCTGCTGGGCCCGCTCGGCATGGTCGACACCGGATTCTTCGTCACCGACCCCGAGAAGCAGAAGTTCCTGGCGCAGCCGGTGCCGAACGACAGTGATTTCCGGGTCGGCCGGATCAACGATCCGACCGTCGTCAAGAAGATCCAGTTCGCCAGCGGCGGCATGGTCACGACCATGGCGGACTATGAGCGCTTTGCGCAGATGCTGCTCAATGGCGGCAGCCTCGACGGCAAGACCATCCTCAAGCCCGACACCTTCAAGCTGATGGTGACAGACCAGGTCGGCCCCGGCTCCGGCGTCGATCGTGATTACTTCTACTTTCCCGGCGACGGTTTTGGCTTCGGCCTCGGGCTCGCGGTCCGCACCGATCCCGGCAATGCCAAGCCGCCGCCGCCCGGCAATCTCGGTGAATTGAAGTGGGACGGCGCCTCCGGCTGCTATTTCGTGATCGACCCCAAGCAGGACATGTTCTTTGTTCTGCTGGAGCAGACCCCGACCGAGCGCCAGCGCGTGCAGCGGACATTGAAGCAGTTGGTCTATGAAGCCATGGAGAAGTGATGCGTTCGGGCGCCGCGCTCTGATCGCGGCGCTCGTCCTTCTGTTCGGGGTCGTGGGCGCGAAGGCGGGTCCGGATGGACGCGCCGCGCACAGTTTCTCGCCCGAAGGCCTGGCAAAAGTCTCGGACTACATCCGGAACGAGGTCGCCGCCGGCACGTTTCCCGGCGCGATTCTGCTGCTGCAGCAGCACGGCAAGCCGGTCTACTACCAGCAGTTCGGCGTCCGCGACGTCGCCACTGAAATTTCGATGAGCGCGGACACGATCTTCCGCCTCTACTCGATGTCGAAGCCGATCACGTCAGTCATGGCAATGATGCTGGTCGAGGAGGGCAGGCTTTCACTCGACGATCCTGTCGCGAAATACATTCCGGCGTTTGCCGGGATGAAGGTCGGCGTCGAGAAGAAGGCCGAGGACGGCAAGGTTGCGCTGGTGCTGGAGCCGCTGGAGCGTCCGGTCACGATCAAGGATCTGCTGCGCCATACCGCGGGTTTGCCTTACGGCTATCAAGGCGGCGGCGCGGTGCGCGAACTCTATGATGCGGCCAAGCTCTTCCACAGCGATCTCAGCAATGCCGATTTCGTGGCGAAGGTCGCCACGCTGCCGTTGGTTGAGCAGCCCGGCACGGTGTGGGACTACGGCCATTCCACTGACGTGCTCGGCCGCGTCGTTGAGGTGATCTCGGAAAAAACGCTGCTGCAGTTCGAGAGGGAGTGGCTGCTCGATCCGCTTCACATGACCGAGACGGCGTTCTTCGTTGCCGATCCCGCCAAATTCCCGCGTATCGCCGAGCCGATGCCGGCCGACCGCAACATCAATCCGACCACGCAGCTTCGCGATATCAGGCGGCCGGTGGCATGGGAATCGGGTGGCGCCGGCATGGTCGGCACAATCGGCGACTACGCCCGCTTCGCGCAGATGCTGCTGAACGGCGGCAGCTATGACGGGCGGCGCTATCTTAAGCCCGAGACCATCGCGCTGATGGCGTCGGACCACGTCGGCCCCGAGACCAGGATCGCGCGCGACCAGAATTATTATCCGGGCGGGAGTTCCGGTTTCGGCCTCGGCTTCGCCGTCCGCACCTCGGTGCCGTCAGGCACTTCGTGGCCGCTCGGCGAATATCGCTGGGACGGCGTCGGCGGCACCTTCTTCTTCATCGATCCCGAAGACGATTTGTTCGGGATCTTCATGGTGCAGACCCCGTCCCAGCGCGGCCGGATTCAACTGGCGTTGAAGACGCTTATCTATCAGGCGATGGGGCGGTAGACTCCCGTTTTGACGCGTTTTCTTCACGCGAACCGGTATCCACTTCACTCGAAAACGTTCTGCTTACGCCCCGCGCACGATCTCCCTGATGTGCCCGATCGTCTCCTCGATCTGGCTGGCATTGACGTCGAGATGGGTGCAGGCACGAATGCGGCCGTCCATCATCGCGAGCGTCACGCCGCGTTGGCGCAGTGCAGCGACCATCTTGTCGCCGGGGATACCGGCGCCATCGGGCTTGAAGAACACGAGATTGGTCTCGGGCTCCTGCACCTCGACGCCTGCGATCTGGGACAGGCCGCGGGCGAGCGCGCGCGCATTGGCATGGTCGTCGGCGAGGCGGTCGACGTGATGATCGAGCGCGTAGATGCACGCGGCGGCGCAGATTCCGGCTTGTCGCATCGAACCGCCGAGGCGCTGCTTCCACTGCCAGACCGCGTCGATGAAGGCACGCGAGCCCGCGAGCACGCCGCCGATCGGGGCGCCCAGACCCTTGGAGAAATCGATCCAGGCCGAATCCCACCCCGCCGTCATGTCGCGCGGAGAGATGCCGCTCGCCACCGTGGCATTGAGCAGGCGCGCGCCGTCCATGTGGGTGACGAGGCCGTGCTGCTTGGCGATTGCGACGATCTCGTCGAGCGCGGCCTTCTTCCAGATCGTGCCGCCGCCGATATTGGCGGTCTGCTCGACGCTGACGACGGTCTGCGGCGGCTGATAGCGTGTGCGCGGATGCAGCGCCTTGCGGAACGTCTCCGGCGTGAACTGGCCGTCGGCGCCCTTCAACTGCATCACCTGGAAGCCGCCGATCGCGGCATGGGCGCCACCTTCGCGGGCGATGATGTGCGCGCTCTCATGCGCCAGGATCTCGTCGCCGGGGCGGCAATGCACCAGCGTCGCCGTGACGTTGCACATGGTGCCCGACGGCATGTAGACCGCGGCCTCCTTGCCGAGCAGATCGGCGACGCGCGCGCACAGCGCATTCACGGTCGGGTCGTCGCCGACCTGCTCGTCGCCGACTCGGCGCGCGCCATCGCCTCGCGCATCGCGGGTGTCGGCTTGGTCTGCGTGTCCGAGAGCAGATTGATGCGCACCGGCGGCGCCTTGGGATCGATCGGGGGAGGGGTGTAGAGCATCAGACGCCTCCTATCGGCGGGGACGGCCACTGACGTGGCTCTAAAGAAAAAAGGCCCCGGCGAACCGGGGCCTTTCGATCATCAGATTTTAGCGCGAATAGAATTCGACGACCAGATGGGGCTCCATCTGCACCGGGAACGGCACGTCGGAGAGGGCAGGGATCCGCACGTATTTCGCGGTCATCTTGCCGTGGTCGACTTCGAGATAGTCGGGGGTGTCGCGCTCGGGAAGCTGGCTGGCCTCGAGGACGTGGGCGAGCTGCTTGGAGGCTTCCTTGACCTCGATCACGTCGCCGACCTTGAGCTGGTAGCTCGAGATGTTGACCTTGCGGCCGTTCACCTTGATGTGGCCGTGGTTGATGAACTGGCGGGCTGCGAAGATCGTCGAGACGAACTTGGCGCGGTACACGACCGCGTCGAGACGGCGCTCGAGCAGGCCGATCAGGTTCTCGCCGGTGTCACCCTTGAGGCGGCTCGCCTCGACATAGATGCCGTGGAACTGACGCTCGGAAATGTTGGCGTAATAGCCCTTCAGCTTCTGCTTGGCGCGCAGCTGCACGCCGAAGTCCGAGAGCTTGCCCTTGCGGCGCTGGCCGTGCTGGCCGGGGCCGTATTCGCGGCGGTTCACGGGGCTCTTCGGGCGGCCCCAGATGTTCTGGCCCATACGGCGATCGAGTTTGTACTTCGCCTCACTGCGCTTAGTCATCGCGTCCTCTTCAGGTACATGGTTTGAGGAAACGCGCCCTCCTGTGTGCCGGGCTAGCCCGGCACTGACAGGTCCGATCCCCAAAGCATAGGAGGCAGGACCACGGGTCGCGAAACGCTTCGCGGGCCGAAATCGGCCCGCGAGCAGGCGGCTTTTAGGTGAGTTTGGGGTTCGCTGTCAATGCGAATAGCCCCGGATCAGGTCCCAACCGCCCGGATGGGCTTCGACCCGGCTGCCCGCAATTCGACAGCGATTTCCGTGTTCAGGACCTGTTCCAGCCGGGTCAGGACCCGGGCGATGGGGGCGGCGTCGGTGACCCGGTGGTCCCAGCGGATCACGACGTGGATGGTCTCGTCGGGCTCGACCACCCCATAGCTGACTATGAACGGGCCGGGCGTGATGGGATGGAGCTCGCCGCCGCCATAGGCGGCCACCGAGCTCACCGCGAAGCTGCCGAACCAGTTGCCACGCTGCCGGCCGAAATTCAGGCCGATCGCCCAGGACAGCCGCCGGAGCGGCAGCGGCAGGCGGGTCGCCCGCATGATCTTGCGGAACATGGGCACGTCGTCGAGGGGCGCCGTCTTGGCGCGCCGGATCTCGGCATCGATCGCGGCCAGCGCCATGGCCTCCGGAGCCGCGATTCGCTGCGGCAGCACGCATTCCTCGCCGTCCTCGACCCGGGCGATAGCCACCAGCGCCACGCTCTTAGGCAGCTCGTAGAGCATAGGCCAGGGCCATTTGGCGTAGACGGTGCGCAGGATTGGCTCGTCCCTGGCGACCAAGGCAAAGGCCTTGACGAACATCGCGGCCCAGCCGGCGGGCGCCATTGCGCCGGCGCGGGCCTCCAGCAGGGGGCGGATATTGAGCGAGCGGGACAGCGAGACGAACGGTACGTCCATCGACGCGCGCATGAGGTCGCAAATCAGGCGGCGCGGCAGCGAAATGGTCTTGGGCGTCCCGCGCATCGGTCTTTCGGTTCCCGCTGATGAAAAGATGTGCAGCGAGCGGGTTCCCGCTCGCCGCTCGCTCTAGCATGAAACCAACCCGCTTGGGGCCGGTCGGTTCGCCGCATCAGGGTGCTGGCGAGGCCAGCGGCTTGGTTTTGTCGACGACGTAAACTCCAAGCACTTTCATAGCCTTATCGCCGTGGGCCTTGGCGTCATGCACGACGCCTGCGGGGATCTGGTAGGAATCGCCGGCTTTCAGGGTTTTTTCCGGCTGCCCGTCGACGAGGAGATTGAGTTCGCCTTCGAGCACGTAGCCGGTCTCGATGCCCGGATGGGTATGGCGTCCGGCCGCACCGCCCGCCGGGACTTCCGCGATGGCGGTGATGGTGTTGTAGCCGTCCGGAAATTCGACCTTCTGGAGCGGAGTACGCTTGATGCCGGTCTGCTGGGCGAACGCGGCAACGGCGAGGCCGGTAAAGGCAAGAGCGAGCAAAGTCTTTTTGAACATTGTTTCCTCCCTGGAACGGCCGACCCTAGCAGCGCAGTCGTTCCCGGCAAGGTGGCAATCGGCCTGTTCAGCGCCTGATGCCCTCGAACGCCGCCATGATGCCGCGCTGGAACAGTGACCAGTCGAAGCCGAGCGCAATGGCACGGTAGCCGCGATCGACCAGGGCGTTCGCCTGGTCGGCGGTGCGGGCGACGCCGCCGATCGGCACACCGCTTCTGAGGATGCCGGCTTCCGCGCGCGCGACCAGCTCCAGCAATTCCGGATCGTCCATCTGTCCGCGCTTGTTGATGGAGGTGGCGAGATCGCCGGGGCCGATCACCGCGACGTCGATGCCGGGCGTGGCCATGATCTCGTCGATGCGGTCGACGGCGTCGACATGCTCGATGGTGATCATGCAGATCATCTCGTCGTCGGCGCTGGCCATGTAGTCCGGCATCGACTGGCCCCACCGGAACGGCGCGTGGAAGGGACCCCACAGACGGTCGCCGCGCGGCGGATAGCGCACGCTGCGCACCGCCTTCTCGGCATCGGCGCGATTGGTGATCATCGGGAAGTTGATGCCGAAGGCGCCGATGTCCATCGGCGCTTTCGCAAGCCACGGCTCGTTCGCGGCAACCCGCACCAGCGGCGTGCATGGCGTGCCCGTGGTGGCGGCGATCATCGCGTGCGCTTCGGTCAACCCGATCGGCCCGTGCTCGAGGTCGACGATGATCCAGTCGAGCGAACGCGCCATGATCTGGACCAACTGCACGCTCGGGATGGTCGCGATCGCGCCGAAGGCGGGGCGCCCCTCGCTCCACAATTGGCGGAGTCGGTTGAGCGGCGTTGCGGGGACCGGCATGGAATGAACCCTGGAATGATCTGCGCGGGGAGGACGACGGCGAAGCCTAGCAGCACGCCGTCGGGGCGCAAAGTCAGGCCGGCGCGCGGCCGCCGAAGAACGGCGTCAGCGTGGCGCTGAGGCCATGCGCGCGGTTCGAGGTGAAGATCATCTCGGCGCCCGACTGGGCTTTGCCGCCAGCGTGTGGGCCGAGCAGGTCCGAGACGCGGCGGGCGATGGCCGGCGCCGGGTCGATCCACGCCACCGGCCAGGGCGCCAGCCGCTTCAGCCGGTCGAGCAGCAGCGGATAATGCGTGCAGGCGAGCACCACCGTGTCGGTGCGCGCACTGGAATCCGCGGGGTCGCCGACGAAGCACGGGGCGAGCTCGGCGAGGATGTCGCCGTCGCTGATCGGATGGCCGCCGAGTTCGCGTTCGGCGAGCGAGGCGAGTTCGGGTGAGCCCACCAGCGTCACCTCGCAGCCCTGCGCGAAATCGCGGATCAGCGCCTTGGTATATTCGCGCTTCACCGTGCCCTTGGTGCCGAGCACGGAGACGCGGCGGGTCTTCGATTGCGCGCAGGCCGGCTTGATCGCCGGCACCGTGCCGACGAAGGGCAGGGAATAAGCGGCGCGTAAGTGGGATAGGACCAGGGTGGACGCCGTGTTGCAGGCGATGACGGCGAGGTCAGGATCATGCGTGCCAATCAGTTCCCCCATCAGCGGCACGACGCGGGCGATGATCTCGTCCTCGCTGTGGTGGCCGTAGGGGAAAAAGGCGTCGTCGGCGACGTAGACGTAATGCGCGTCCGGGCGCGCAGCCACGACCTCACGCAGCACCGTGAGTCCGCCAAGGCCGGAATCGAACACCAGGATGGTCGGGGAATTGGTCACGTCGCTACCTTAAGGGCGTCATGGTTACCATTCGGTTTTTGGGGCGGATTTGCGGCGGGACCGATTTGGAACGATTCAATTTCGCGATTGCCGCATGTTCCCGCTATCAGCAGCCATGCTGCGGTGCGGACAGGGACGAGCCCGCAAAACTCCGGAGAGCCGACATGATCAGAAACACCAGTGACCGCTGGGGTAGCGTCGCCCGATGGCTGCACTGGATTTTGGCGCTGGCCATCATCGGCATGATCGGCTTCGGCTGGTGGATGAACCACATCCCGGCGCGGGCCGACAAGTTCTTCTACCGCTCGATCCATGCCGACATCGGTTACGCGATCCTGCTGCTTACGGTGCTGCGCCTGGTCTGGCGCGCCGTCAATCCGACGCCCGCCTTGCCGGCCGAGACCTCGCGCTGGCAGAAGATCGCGGCCCATGTCAGCCATGGTGCGCTCTATCTCGTGGTCATCCTGGTTGCGATGCTGGGCTGGGCGCATTCCGGCGCCCGCTCGCCCAACTATTCGGATTTCCTCGGGCTGTTTCACGTGCCGCAATTCACCTCTCCCGACCGTGCCGCAGCGGACGCCTATGAGGACCGCCACATCTTCTTTGCCTATGTGCTTCTCGCCCTGATCGCGGTTCACGTGATCGCCGCTATCTGGCACCACTTCATCCGCCGCGATCGCGTCGTGGCGCAGATGGTGACGGACGAGGCGATGTAGAGACGGTCTTCCTGACGGAGTATGATGCGGCATCACGACTGATCCAACTGAAGGGTCGCAGGAGACGCCCATGCTCACCGTCCACCATCTCGGCAAGTCGCAATCCGAGCGCATCGTCTGGCTCTGTGAGGAGCTCGGAATCCCCTATGAGCTGAAGCGCTACACGCGCGATCCCGTCACCATGCTGGCGCCGGCCGAGTACAAGGCGTTGCATCCGATCGGGGCGGCGCCCGTGATCACGGATGCCGATCTTCTGCTCGCCGAATCCGGCGCCATCGTCGATTACATCATGGCCAAATACGGCAACGGCCGGCTCGTGCTCGGCCCGGACCAGCCTGGTTTCGCGCAGTTCCTGTACTGGTTTCACTTCGCCAACGGCACGCTGCAGGCCGGCATGGGCCGGTTGATGATCCTGAACCGGCTGAAGCTTGCGCAGGACAATCCGATGCTGGTCGCGACCAGGACGCGCGTCGACCGGGCCTTCGATCTGGTCGACGCGCGCGTTCGTGATGCCGAATATCTCGCCGGCGACACCTTCACCACCGCCGACATCATGATGGGCTTCTCGCTCACCACGATGCGCTACTTCCAGCCCTACGATCTGTCGCGCTGCCCGAATGTGGTGAATTATCTCGGCCGCATCGGCGCGCGGGCGGCCTACCGGCGTGCGATGGAAAAGGGCGATCCCGGCATGGCGCTGCTGCTGAGCTGAGCGGCCGCCCGGTTTATGCAGTTCTGTTCGTGGTGGCGGTCCGCTCCGTCGCGAGCTGCTTCTGCAAGCGATCGATGTTCTGCAGCAGGCGTTGGCTGGTCAGCACCAGGAAATAATAGCCGAACTGCGGATCCTGGAAGTAGATCTCGAGCAGGCGGTCATAGGTGATCGTCAGCACCTGGCCGTCCTCGATGCATTCGATCGTGCCGGTGCGCCGGTTGTCCGGCGTCAGGAAGCCGAGCTCTCCCATCAGTGCGCCGGGCCCGATCTCGACGTTGATCTCCTTGACCAGGAATTTGCCGGTGACCGTGAGGAGCATTTCCTTGGCCGAATCGCCCAGCCTGAACAGGGTGTCGCCGCGGCGATATTTGCGCTCGGTCATGAACGGCTTGAGCCATTCGATCGACATGTCGCCTTCGGCTGCATGTCGCGCTTTCTTGACCAGCTTGAGCATCTGCCGCAGGCGCACGGCGTTGATCGGAAGCAGCAGCAGATACAGCACGAACGTCGAGACATTGGCGGAGAGTGCGCCGAAAATGGCGAAGAAGGCGCAGCCGATCATGTTGGCGACGCGCAGCGGCACCATCGTCCGCATCAGCAGGGTTGCGACGAAGAAGCCGGCGCCGACCGTAGCGAACAGATTGGCGAGTGTGATGTTGTGGACGAAGATCTCCAGCATCCGATTGAAGATCGCGTCGTAGGTGACGTTATTGGGATCGAGGCCCATCTGGACCAGGATCTTCGCGATCCTGAGGTTATCCGTCGCCGCGTCGAGAATGCGGTCGAGGATCGACGAAATGTCTGCGTTGCCGGACGGCATGGTACTAACCCCGCGTAAGGCCTTCAGTCCTGATCGGTATCGTATAGCCGAAATCGAATGACGACCGCTTGAATGAAGCGTTCGGCCGTCATGCCGCAAGAGGCAAATTTTAGCCTGATCGGTGATTTCGGCAATTGCCCGTTGGTTGTGCGTATGGCCGTGGGGCGCCCCTGATTCGGGGGACCTCGGCACGGGCTTCGGCGGGGTGGATGGACCTGGGCGCCGGACGGGGCGGCGGCGTGGGTGAGCTTCGCCCTACGGCTTGGCGGCGGGCTGCACGATCTGCTGCTCGACAAGGCCGAGGTGCCCCGGCAGCGCACCGGCGCGCAGCAACATGGCGACGCTGTTGGCCTCCTCCAGGGTGAAATTGCCGGAGATCTGGCCGGAACCCCCGGTGATGGGCTCGCGGATCACCGGAGCCGAGATCACCTTGTCGTCGAGCACGATGGCGAAGGGCTTTCCGATGTTTTCCCCGGTGACGTGGGCGAAGCGCCGCGTGCCGTGGCCATTGAAGCGGAACGAGGCGATCGGCTCATTCGTTGCACTCGCAAAGCCCGGCCCCGCATAGCTGACGTCGTCGCCATCGAGCGCGCTGTCCGTGGCGACCAGATAAGGGCGCTTGTCCTTGAAGCCGAACAGGACTTCGCTGCCGGGAGGCGGCGTGCCGGATTGCGCCTGCTCGACCGGCATCGAGAGGTCAACCAGGCGGAAGCTGACCTTGACCTTTCTGGCGAAGATCGCGGTGACGCGCTCGGGCTCCATTTCGCCCGGCACGAAGATGCGGATGCGGTCCGTCCCGTCAGGCTGGACGCTGGCGAGCTTGACGCCGGAATCCTTGAGGCGTTGCTCGACCATGGCGATGGCGTCCTCGACGAGATCGTGCAGCCGCGCGGCGGATGCGGCATCGGTCGGCGTGAGCCTGACCAGCCCGTCGCCGCCGTCGGTCACGGCGAGCGCATGCGCCGGCAATCCTTCGGCGGCCGAGGCGAGCTTGCGTGCGAGCTGTTCGCGGCCCTTGGCATCTGCGATCTTCAATTCGACGCCGCCGTCGCGGATCGCAAGCCCGGAGAAGGCGATCCTGCTCTCGCGCAGGGTCTTGTAGACGTCGTCGCGCAAATCCGTGATGACGCTCTCGCGCAGCCCGTCGCTGTCCACCTTGTAGACGATGCGTGAGCCGCCCAGCTTCTCCATCTTGTCGCCGACGAAGGCAGCGATCCTGGCGCGCATCTTGTCGAACTGGCTGTCCCCGGCGAGCGCGGCGCGCGGCATGGCGATCGTCGCAGCCATGATCGCCGACGTCATGGCGAGCGCGGCAATCAGTCGTGTCATCCGGTCCCGCAGGAGCAGGGGCATCGTGTCCTCGCGTATCGCAGCAGGGCGCTGGCGGGCAACTCTGCCGCCAGTCCTTGGTCCCGCAACGGCGTGAGGAGGTTCAATCGGCCCGCCGCGGCATGCGGCCGGCCCGGATTCTCGCGCTGTAACCGCTAGATCACGCGCTCGCTGTGGACGCAGCGGCAGTCCATCTCGTAGTCGAGACCGACCACCGGAGGCCGGTTGAAATGCCAGGTCACGCCGTGGCGCGCCGCGCCGCGCCGGCCCAACTCGCTGGCGAGGAAGGGGTGGATGTCGTGCACGGTATAGACCTGGACGCCGGTGGTGTCGCGCCAGCTGCCGCCAAAGGCGCTCATCCGGCGCTCCATCTCGCCGAGCACGTACTTTGCCTTTTCCAGCATGCCCTCAGGGCTGGTGTCGCCCAGCCGCACCGTGTGGTCGCGGTAGTTGGCCTTGCCTTCGACGGATTCTCCGCTGCCGGCGACGACGAAGGATGGTGCAGCATCCGTGGCCGGCACGGTGAAGGAGAAGGCGTGAAAACTCGGCTCCGCGGGCGGGGCGATCTCGGGACAGACATTGCTGCGCGCGACCGGATTGACACCGTCCTTCATGATGCCCCATTCGATCAGGGTCTTGATGTAGATCTCGTTGAAGGCCTTGAAGCCTTCCTCGGTGAACGGCGCGGGCGATCGCAATTCGCAGGCGCCGAACGCCGTCAGCGGCCGACCGGCCTGTTTCAGGATTTCCGCGATCCGTGCAAAGCCCGCCTTCAGCGGCACCGGCTCGGCGAAACGCACGCGCTCGATCGAGAAGCCCGGCAGGGCGGCGATGCCGCAGGAATACTGGCTGACGCCGGGCATGAAACGGTAGCCGCTGTTCGGTGTTTCGACGGTGCTGATCATGATGCCTCTTTGACCTGAAGGGAACGACGGGTTGGCGCGCTCATTCGCTTGCTCATTCCTGGAGCACGCCGAGATAGGCGTCGCGCACGATGGGATCTGCGAGCAGCTCGGTGCCCGATCCCTCGCGCACGATGCGCCCCATGTCCATGACGAAGGCGTGGTGACAGAGATCGAGCGCGGTGGTGACGTCCTGCTCGACCAGCAGGATCGACATGCCCTTGGCGTTGAGGGCGCGGAGCGCGGCCACCAGCTGTTCGACCAGCAGCGGCGAAAGCCCGAGCGACAATTCGTCGATCATCAGCAGCAGAGGGGCGCTCATCAGGCCGCGGCCGATGGCGCACATCTGCTGCTCGCCGCCCGAGAGCGTCGCGGCGGCCTGGCGGCGCCGTTCAAGCAGCCGGGGGAAGGTGGCATAGACCTGGTCGAGATCCCGCGCGACCGCAGCCCGGCCGTCCCTGCGCAGATAGGCGCCCATCAGCAGGTTTTCCTCGACGCTCATGGCGCCGAACAGCCGCCGTCCTTCGGGCACATGCACGATGCCGTGGCCGAGGATCTCCGCGGCACTGTTGCCGGTGAGGTCGCGGCCTTCCGAGAAGCAGTTGCCTGCGGACATCGGGACCAGGCCGGAGAGCACGCGCATCAGGGTGGACTTGCCGGCGCCGTTGGAGCCGATCAGCGCGGTGATCTCGCCGCGGCGCACGGTGATGTCGACTCCCCACAGCACCTGGATCTCGCCGTAGCCGGCGCAAAGCCCCCTGGTTTCCAGGATCAGCGAGCTAGCCATGGCCGGCGCTCCGCTGCGCGTATTTCTGTCCGAGATAGGCTTCGACCACCGCGGGATTGCTGATCGCCTCGCGTGGTGCGCCGTCGGCGATGAGTGCTCCGTTGTGCAGGACCACGATCCGCGTGCAGACGTTGAGCACGACCTTCATGAGATGCTCGATCATCACGATGGTGATGCCGCCGGCTGCAAGCTCGTGGATCAGCCTGGTGGCGCGTTCGACCTCGGCGCTGTTGAGGCCGGCATTGACCTCGTCGAGGAACAGCAGCTTCGGCTTCATCGCGAGCGCCTTGGCGAGCTCGAGCCGCTTGCGCATCGCAAGGGTGAGCGTGGCGGCCGGTTGCGCGGCCTGCGCCTCGAGCCCGACGAAGGCCAGATGGGCGCGCGCCGCCTCGCGTGCCGTCTTCAGGCTGGCGCCCGGCTGCGAGAACAGCGCGGCGGCCGCGACATTGTCGAGCGCGGTGAACTCGGAGAAGGGCTGCACGATCTGAAACGTGCGCGACAAGCCCAGGCGGGCGGCCTGATAGGTCTTGATGCGCGTGATGTCGGTCCCGTCGAAGGTCACGGTGCCGGAATTGGCAGGCGTGACGCCGCAGATCGTGTTGACCAGCGTGGTCTTGCCGGCGCCGTTCGGGCCGATCAGGCCGAGGACCTCGCCTCTGGCGACCGACAGAGTGACGTCGCGCAGCGCCTGCAGGCCCGAGAAGTGGCGGGAAACGCGCTCGAGGCGGAGCAGCTCAGACATGCTTCGCCCTCCGCCAGAGACGATCGGGGCGCAGCGAGCTCAATCCATGCGGCAGGAACAGCAGCAGGAGCACGATGAGCAGGCCGAGCACGCCGGTATGGATCTGGATGTAGTTGCGCCAGACCACCTCTTCGAGGCCAAGGTAGAGGAATGCACCACATGCAACGCCAAGGGGCGAGCCGAGGCCACCCATCAGCGCCATGACGATCGGCTTTACCGAATACAGGATGTCGAACACGTCGGACGGATCGATATAATGGACCCAGGCGGCATAGATGCCGCCGGCCGCGCTGACGAAACAGGCCGACAGGCCGAAGGCGGCGGCCTTGTAGAGCGTGGTATTGAGGCCGACCATGCTGGAGGCGGTCTCGTTCTGCCTGATGCAGGCGAGCGCGAAACCGAGCTTCGAGCCGCCGACGATGATCGCCATCAGCGCCGTTGCCAGCAGCACGCCCCACATCGCGAAGAAGAAGAACGTGGCCTCCGCCATGACGCCGGAGCGGCGGCGAGCGGGATGTTGAGGCCCATGCCGCCGCCGGTGAGATCGGTGGCGTTGTTGACGAGCTCGCGCAACACTTCGGCCAGCGACAGGCTGGCGATGGCGAAGTAATGTCCGCGCAGTCGCAGCAGCACGGCGCCGAGCGCCGCCGCCGCGACGAGTGCGCTTAGCGTGGCAAACGCGACCGCCGCCCATAGCGGCCATCCGTGGCCGAGCAGGACGCCGGCGGCATAGGCCCCGTATCCGAAGAACGCCGCCGTCGCGAAGGACGGATAGCCGGCGAGCCCGCCGACGATGTTCCAGGACAGCGCCAGCACCGCATAGAGACAGGCGATGGTGCCGAGCCGCAGCGCGTAGGCGCCGCCAAACAACGGTAGCGCGGCGACGGCTGCGATCAGGATCAGCAGTGCGATGTTGCTCCGGGTCATTCAAAACCCTTCCGGCCGAGCAGGCCTTGCGGCCGCAGCACCAGGAAGACGATCAGCAGGACGAAGGACAGCGTGGTCGCGTGCGACGGGCCGAGGAACGTCGATCCCACGCCCTCGACCAGCGCCAGCAGCAGCCCGCCGGCGAGCGCGCCTGAGACGCTGCCGAGGCCGCCGAGCACGCAGACCACGAAGGCCTTGCCGAGATAGGCCGACGACGTCAGCGGCGAGATCGGGAAGATCAGCGCCATCAGCACACCGGCGCAGCCCGCAAGCGCCGCTCCCAGGCCGAAAGCGATGGCGTAGATCGAGGGCACGTTGACACCCATCAGCACGGCGGCGTCGCGGTCGAGCCGCACCGCGACGATGGCGCGGCCAATCCTGGAACGGCGCAGCAGCAGATAGAGCAGGCCGGTCAGCGCGAGCGCCGCGGCGGTCGCGATCAGGCGGTCGACCGGCACGACGACGTCGAAGATCGAGACCGACCCCAGCGATGGCGTCAGCGTCAGCTTGCGATAGTCGGCCTTGAAGACATAGATCATCGCGTTGTTGAGGATCAGGTCGAGGCCGAAGGTCAGCGTCAGCGTCACCAGCACGGGCGCCGTGATGACGCGGTTGAGAACCAGGCGCTGCAGCAGATAGCCGAGCACGAAGAACAGGGGCGCTGCGACGATGACGGCGTACCAGGGCGGGATATGCAGGGCGTTGTAGAGCCCGAACGCCAGGTAGGCGCCGAGCACGATGAAAGAGCCGTGGATCAGGTTGATGACGTTGAGGACGCCCCAGACCAGCGAAAAGCCGATCGCGATGCAGGCGTAGAGGCAGCCCAGAACGAGTGCGTTGATCAGGATCTGGGCGGCTTGCATGAGCGTCGGGGCGGCTCAGTTCACGCCGATTTTCAGATCGCCCTGCTTGATAGCCTGTGGAAACAGCACCACGGGCTTGCCTCCCTGGATCTGGAAGACCGGCGGATCGAGCGAGTTGATCTGGCCGTTGGCGCCGAACTTCACGGGACCGAAGAACGTGACGACGTCGAGCTTGGCGAGCTCGTCGCGGACCTTGTCGCGGTCGAGCGAGCCGGCCTTTTCGATCGCGATCTGGAACAGTGCACCGCAGAGCGCGGCTGAGGCCTGGCCGTAATCCGGCTCGCTGTTGTACTTGGCCTTGAACAGCTTCACGAAATTCGCGGTCGTGCCGAAGATGTCCTTGCCGTCATATTGCTCGGCCGGGTGCCACCACGCAGCGCTGGAGACGTTCTCGGCCGCAGGTCCCAGTGCATCGATGAATTCCTGATAGGCGGGGCCCGCGATCATCGTGACGACAGGCGCCTTCATCTGCTGGTCGACCATCTGCTTGCGCACGAGCAGCAGGTCGTTGGTGTAGCCGGTGACGAAGATCCATTGCGGCGCCAGCGACTTGATCTGCGACAGGGCGGCGGAGTGATCGAGCGTGCCGATGGAATACTTCTCGGAATAGACGACCTCGTAGCCTTCCGCCTTCGCCGACTTCTCCATCTCCTGCGCGATCGCGAGCGGAAACAGGTCGTTGCGGGCGAGGATCGCGACCTTCTTCACGTCGGGGACCTTGGTCTTGATGATTTTGGTCAGCGGCGTGGTGAGCGTGTCGTTCGGCGTGAAGGTCCCGAACAGGTACTTGTAACCCTGGTCGTAGACCTGCGACGACGAGGCGGTCGCGGCCAGCGTCGGCACCTTGTACTTCTCGGACACGGTGCTGGCGGCCTTCGCGGCGCCCGAACCGAAGGCGCCGAACATGAAGTTGACGTTGTCCTGGCTGATCATCTGCTCGGTGGCCTGCACCGCGCGCGGCGTGTTCGACTGATAGTCGGTGTAGACGATCTGCACCTTGTACTTCTTGCCGCCGACCGAAATGCCGCCGGCCTTGTTGGCCTGCTCGGCCCAGAGATCGTAGCCCTGTTGCTGCTTGACTGCCTCGGGCGCCAGCGCGCCGGTGATCGGCAGCGGCGCGCCGAAGCGGATGACGTCCTCGGCGGAGGCGGCGGACAATTGCGCTCCGAGCGCCAGCACAGCGGCGCTCAACGGAACGGATCGACGAACGCGGCGAGCAACCCACGACTGATTCATCTCAGGAATTCTCCATGGCGGTCTCTCTGCGCTCAAGCATGGCAAATCCACCATTCGAATAAAAGCATTGAAATTAGAGGTCTTAGATCGAATAATTGGAACGCTAGCCAGCCGCCTGCCGTCCTGTTGGGCAGCGCCGGCTGGCTGGTTTCATGAGGGAAGGCCCGCTTGTGATCGAGTCCGCCGCCATCCGATATTTTCGCGAAGTGACCGAAAGCGGTTCGATCAAGCAGGCCGCGACTGCGCTCCGGATCGCGCCGAGCGCCATCAGCCGGCAGGTCCAGGCGCTCGAGGAGGAGTTGTCGGTCAAGCTGTTCGAACGCGGGGCGCGCGGCATGATGCTGACCGATGCAGGCCGGCTGCTCTATCGCTACGCAGTCGAGAACCGCCACCAGCTCGACGGCATCCGGGTCAAGGTGCAGGAATTCGAGACGATGCGCCGCGGCCAGGTCAAGTTCGCGGCCGTCGAAGGCATGGTCACGAACTTCCTGTCCAATTTCGTGATCGATCTGTCCGCCAACTATCCCGGCATCTCGACCTCGATGACCGTGGTGGGCTCGCGCGCGGTGGCCGAGATGGTCAGCCGCAACGAGGTCGATCTCGGGCTGGTGTTCGGACGCGCACCTCGCCGCGAGCTGATCGAGCTTGCGCGCATGCGCCAGTCGCTGTGCCTGATCGTGTCGCCGAAACATTCGCTGGCCCATCGCGAGAGCTGCTCGGTCAAGGAGCTGGCCGGCCTCCGCGTAGTGGTGCCTGATCCATCCTTTGGCATCCGGCAGGAGATCGATCGTGCCTGCGCCAATGCCAAGGTGCGGCTGGAGATCTGCAACGAGACGAACTCGCTGGCCTTTGCCCAGACACTGGCCGCGCGCACGGATCTGGCGACGTTCCTGCCGCGTGATACCGCAATGCCTTCGATCGAGGCGGGCCGGCTGGTTGCCGTCCCCCTGCGCGACAAGCGGCTGGAAGCAACGCAGGTGACGCTGGTTCAGCTTGCCGGCCGCAACATGTCGCCGTCGGGCAGGCTGGTGGCCGATCTGCTGATCGGGCGGATGAAGGCCTCGCGAGAGTAACAGTGCTCGCGTGCCGCCTCTCGATTCGTGCACGGCCAGCCATGGACGAACGCCAAATCATCCATCATTGTGCTCTGGCTTGACCGGCCAATCGGTCGAGGCCTCGCCACACCAAAATGTCAAAAGACAGGGGGCGGGGAATGCATCTGAGGGAGGACGGAATTCCATGGCGGGCATCCACGCGCTCGATCGCCTTATCGGCAACGACTATCCGGAGCTTTTGACGGAGGAAGAGGTCCGGGCCTTCGAGCAGGTCCCCTACGCGAAACGCGTCGCGGCCGAGAGCACCTATGACGCCATCAGGCTCGGTGCCGAGCGCAACCCCGACGGCGCGGCGATCCAATTCCTGCAAAATGCCGATCCGGCCGATAAGCCCGTCGTGGTCACCTACCGCGACTTCATCGCGCGCGTGACGCAGGCCGCCAACATGTTTCACGCCCTCGGCGTGGAGAAGGGAGATGTCGTCAGCTTCATGCTGCCGCTGGTGCCCGACGCCTTCGTGACGCTGTTCGGTGCGGAAGCCGCGGGTATCGCCAATCCCGTCAATCCACTGCTGGAGCCGCACCAGATCGCCGAGATCCTGGAAGCTGCGAACACAAAAATCCTGGTGGCGCTCGGGCCGATGCCGGGCACCGACATCTGGCAGAAGGTCGAGCAGATCCGTCCGCAGTTGAAACACCTCAAGGCGATCGTGCAGGTGTTCGGCGGCGGCGATCCGGCGCAGGGAGTCTTTGCCTTCAACGATTTGATCAAGCAGCAGCCGTCCGACCGGCTGGTCAGCGGACGCAAGATTTCGGGCGGCGACATCTCCGCCTATTTCCACACCGGCGGCACCACCGGCACGCCGAAACTGGTGCGGCACACCCACGCCAATCAGGTTTATCAGGCCTGGGCGCTCAATCTGCTGCTGAAGTCGAAGCCCGGCGCCAACATGCTGTTCGGCATGCCGCTGTTTCACGTCGGCGGCTCGCTGACGCAGGTGCTGCTGACGCTGTCGAGCGGCGGCTCGCTGGTCGTGCTGTCGCCGAGCGGCTGGCGCAATCCGAATGCGGTGAAGAACATCTGGGGGCTGGTCGAGCGCTTCAAGCCCGAAGCGCTGTCGAGCGTGCCGACGGTGCTGGCCGCGACGCTCGCGGTGCCGCCTGGTAACGCCGACATCTCCAGCCTGAAATATGCAGCCGGCGGCGGCTCGGCGATCCCCGTCGCGGTCGGATCGGCGATCCAGGAGAAGCTCAAGCTGCCGGTGGTCGAGGTCTACGGCATGACCGAGACGTCGAGCGTGCACACGCTGGCCTATCCGTCGCGGCCGATCAGGCTCGGTTCGGTCGGGCTGCCGATGCCTTACGCGCGCGTGCGCATCGTGCAGCTCGATGCCGACGGCCGGCTGATTCGCGACTGCAAGCCGGACGAGATCGGCGTCGTCATCATGGCCGGGCCCGGCGTGTTCGGCGGCTATCTCAACGACGAGCACAACAGGGGCGCCTTCGTCGACGAGGTCTGGGTCAATTCCGGCGACCTCGGCCGTCTTGATGCCGAGGGCTATCTCTGGATCACCGGCCGCGCCAAGGATCTCGTGATCCGCGGCGGTCACAACATCGATCCGGCGCCGATCGAGGAGATCATGTTCCAGCACCCGGCGGTCGGATTCGCCGCCGTGGTCGGTCAGCCGGACGCCTATGCCGGCGAACTGCCGGTGGGCTATGTGCAGTTGAAGCCGGGCGCGAAAGTCGAGCCGGGCGAGCTTGAGACGTGGGTGCGCGAGCGGACGCCCGAGCGGGCTGCCGTCCCGGTCCAGGTCATTCCGATCGACCCGATGCCGGTGACCGGCGTCGGCAAGGTGTTCAAGCCGCAGCTGCGCTGGGACGCGGCCCAGCGCGTCTTCACCAAGGTACTGACGCCGATCATCGAGCGCGGCATCGATTGCAAGGTCAGGGTCGGCGCCCACGGCAGCCACGGCTCGATCGCCACCGTGACGCTCGCGGGCCTGCCAGCGGACCAGCGCGAGGTCGTCGCCGGCGAGGTGCATACGCTGCTTGCGCCGTTCGTGATGCGGCACGAGGTGGTGCAGGCGTGAAAGATTGATGGGGTGGGCGAAGCGTAACCCACCAGCTTGATATTCGCGTTGGCGAACGAAGAGGTGGGTTACGTTGACGCTAACCTACCCTACAGATTCTATGCCGGCATCCGCGTCTCGACCAGCCGCGCCCAGAACGATGCGCCGTGGCCGAGAATGTTGTCGTTGAAGACATAGGCCGGGTGGTGGCACTCGTTGCCGTCGCCCATGCCGACCAGCACCATCGCGCCGGGGCGCGCTTCCAGCATGAAGGAGAAGTCTTCGGCGCCCATCATCGGGATGAACTTGTCGTTGACGCGGTCGGTGCCGACGATGTCGCGGGCGACGTCGGCGGCAAGGCCGGCCTCACGCGCATGGTTCATCGTCACCGGATACATCCGCGTGTATTTCGTCTCGGCCGAGCCGCCATAGGCGCGGGCGATGCTGTCGGCGACTTCGCCGATGCGGCGCTCGACGAGATCGCGCACCTCAGGATCGAGCGTGCGCACGGTGCCGCCGAGCTCGGCCCTTTCGGGGATGATGTTGAAGGCGGTGCCGGAGTGGAACTGGGTGATCGAGATGACGGCGGACTTCAGCGGATCGACGTTGCGCGCGACGATCGATTGCAGCGCGTTGACGATCTGCGAGCCGATCAGCACGCTGTCGACGGACTTGTGCGGACCGGCGCCGGCGTGGCCGCCCTTGCCGTGGACGATGATCTGGATGTTGTCGGAGGAGGCGAGCATCGCGCCGGGCGTGGTGGCGAAATGGCCTTCGGGCAGGCCGGGCATGTTGTGCATGCCGTAGACCTCCTGGATGTTCCAGCGCGTCATCAGCCCGTCCTCGACCATGGCCTTGCCGCCGCCGCCGCCTTCCTCGGCCGGCTGGAAGATCACGATCGCGGTGCCGTCGAAATTGCGCGTCTCGGCGAGATATTTTGCCGCGCCCAGCAGCATCGCGGTGTGGCCGTCATGGCCGCAGGCGTGCATCTTGCCGGGGACCTTGGAGGCGTAGGCGACGCCCGATGTCTCCATGATCGGCAGCGCGTCCATGTCGGCGCGCAGGCCAATGGTCTTGCCCGAAGCGGACTTGCGGCCGCGGATCACGCCAACGACGCCGGTGCGGCCGATGCCCGTCACCACCTCGTCGCAGCCGAACTCGCGCAGCTTGTCGGCGACGATGCCGGCGGTGCGGTGGACTTCGTAGAGCAGTTCCGGGTTCTCGTGGAAGTCATGGCGCCAGGCGGCCATTTCGTCGGAGAGGGCGGCAACGCGGTTGACGATGGGCATGAGGTGAAGTCCGTTTTGTTGTCGGTTTCAGCAAGGTTCACGCGGATTTCTACGACTCTCCGAACACGCGCTTGAAGATCGTGTCGACGTGCTTGAGGTGATAGCCGAGGTCGAACTGCTCCTCGATCTCGGCGTCGGTGAGATATTTCTTCACCTCGGCGTCCTTCTTCAGCAGAACAAGGAAGTCGCCTTCGCCGCGCCAGACCGGCATGGCGTTGCGCTGCACGAGCTTGTAGGCGTCCTCGCGGCTTGCGCCCTTCTGCGTCAGCGCCAGCAGCACACGCTGCGAATGCACGAGGCCGCCGAGGCGGTCGAGGTTCTTCTGCATGTTGGCGGGGTACACCAGCAGCTTGTCGATCAGGCCGGCGAGGCGCACCAGCGCGAAGTCGAGCGTCACGGTCGCGTCCGGACCCATCATGCGCTCGGCGGAGGAGTGCGAGATGTCGCGCTCGTGCCAGAGCACGACGTTCTCCAGCGCCGGCGTCACATAGGCGCGCACCATGCGGGAGAGGCCGGTGAGGTTTTCCGACAGCACCGGGTTGCGCTTGTGCGGCATCGCGGACGAGCCCTTTTGCCCTTCAGAGAAGAACTCTTCGGCTTCCAGCACCTCGGTGCGTTGCATGTGGCGGATCTCCACCGCGATGCGCTCGACCGACGAGGCGATCACGCCCAGCGTCGAGAAATACATGGCGTGACGGTCGCGCGGAATCACCTGCGTCGAGATCGGCTCGGGCACGAGGCCCATCGCCTTGGCGACGTGCTCTTCGACGCGCGGATCGATCTGCGCGAAGGTGCCGACGGCGCCGGAAATGGCGCAGGTCGCCACTTCCTTGCGCGCCGCAATCAGGCGCTGCTTGGCGCGCGAGAATTCGGCATAGGCATAGGCGAGCTTGAGGCCGAAGGTGACGGGCTCGGCGTGGATGCCGTGGCTGCGGCCGATGGTCGGCGTCATCTTGTGCTCGAAGGCACGCTTCTTCAGCGCCGCCAGCACCTTGTCGAGATCGGCGAGCAGCAGGTCGGCGGCGCGGGTGAGCTGGACGTTGAGGCAGGTGTCGAGCACGTCGGAGGAGGTCATGCCCTGGTGCACGAAGCGCGCCTCGGGGCCGACGATCTCGGCAAGGTGGGTCAGGAAGGCGATGACGTCGTGCTTGGTCTCGCGCTCGATCTCGTCGATGCGGGCGACGTCGAAGGTGGCGTTTTTGGCCTTGGCCCAGACCGTCCTGGCGGCTTCCTTGGGGATCGTCCCGAGCTCGGCGAGGGCATCCGCCGCATGCGCCTCGATCTCGAACCAGATCTTGAACCGGGTCTGCGGCTCCCAGATCGAGGCCATTTCCAGGCGGGTATAGCGGGGGATCATTGGACGACTCCAGATAGGTGGGCGGGCGGCCCAAGGGGCTGCGACCTGCCAAAATGCTTTTTACGCCGTGATTTAGCAGAGCGGGCAGGGCGAAACAAACGGTCTGGGGCCGCAGAGAGGAGGATCGCCGAGCTTTCCACCGGCCGGCCAGCCAGGACGGCCCGAGGAGGATGGCTCCAGCTGCAAATATTCACTGTCAATCACGGATCATTGACTGACAGATATTGAAATCTGTCAGCGGGACATGTATATCCGTTCCCGGACGCTCCGATTGGGCGTCCCGTGGTGATCCCTCCCGGGGAGCTCGAGGTTCGTAACGACCGCGGATCCAGGGCGTAATTTTGGGGTGGGGACCGCGGACGAATGGAGACTTGAGACAATGACGACCGAAATCATCAATCTCACCGGCACGATTGGGCATTGGCTCAATTTGCTGGTGGCGCGCCAGATCGCGGCGCAGGCTGCAAAACTGCCTCATTAAGGCGAGAGCTTTCCGAACGACCGGCACGGGCGCTTCGGAAAGCACCCATCGCCGGGTAACCAAGCCCTCAACGGGAACATGGTGTTGGCATGAATGAAGCCGTTATCTTGACGCCGGAGCGGATCCTCGAAGTCACCGAGGACGTGCTGCGGCGCTATGGGCTTGCCAAGGCCACCGTGGTCGATGTTGCCCGTGCGCTCGATGTGAGCCACGGCAGCGTCTATCGCCACTTCCCGAGCAAGGCTTCGTTGCGCGAGGCCGTTGCCAAACGCTGGCTTGACCGCATCGACGCGCCATTGCTGGCGATCGCCGAGGAGCAGGGGCCTGCGCCGGTGCGGCTCGACCGCTGGCTTCGCACGCTGTTCGCCGCCAAGCGTTCGCGCGTGCTCGACGACCCCGAGATGTTCGACACCTATCTGACACTGGCGCGGGAAGCCTGCGCTGCCGTGAAGTGCCACAAGGACACCCTGATCGACCAGATCGCGGCGATCCTGGCCGATGGCGTGAAACAGGGCGTCTTCGCCGTAGACGACGTCAAATTGACCGCGCGCACGATCTTCGACACCACCAGCCGATTCCATCATCCGGGCCATGCCGAGGAGTGGAAGGACGCGGATCTGCAGACGCGTATGGATGCGACCTTGGCGCTGCTGCTGCGCGGGTTGAAGGCCTAGACTTCCTTAACCTCTCCTAAATCCTCGTCAGTCCGCACGTCGCGGCCAGCCGCACCAGCTGTGCGTCCGTGCGCGCACCTGTCTTGGTCTTGATCAGGTAGTGATAGTTCTGCACCGTCTTCACACTGAGATTGAGATGCGCCGCGATCTGTTCGGTGGTGGCGCCTCCGGCGAACTGGCGCAGGATTTCAATCTCGCGCTCGCCCAACTGATCCAGCACTGAGCCGGTCGGCGACAGGCTCTCCTCGGCCAGGATATGCGCGATGTCGTCGCTCATGGCACGTTCGCCGCGGGCGATGCTGCGGATCGCGGCGACGACCGCGGACGGCTCGCTGCTCTTGGTGACGAAGCCAGAGGCGCCGGCGCCGAAGGCGGCCTTCACCAGCACGGCCTCGTTGTGCATGGTGAAGACGAGAATCCGCGCCCGCGGGGACCACGCGCGGATGTTGCGGATCGCCTCCAGCCCGCTCGCGCCGGGCATCGAGATATCCAGCAGGACAACATCGGGATCGTGTGCCTTGAAGGCGGCGTAGGCATCCGCGGCGTTGTCGGCTTCCGCCACGACATGAAGGTTCCCCTGGCTTTCCAGCACGCGACGGTAGCCTTGCCGCACGATCGGATGATCGTCCACCAGCAGCACGGAGATGCCTGTTGCTGCAACCTCGCTCATCGAGGCCTCATGCGGCGAGCGGGATGGTGGCGGCGACGCTCAGACCGCCTCTGGCGGGCAGGATCGACAGCGATCCGCCGGCGGCCGCCACGCGTTCGCGAATGCCGGTGAGACCGAAGCCGGCCGACCGCGCAACGCGCGTCGCATCGCCGCCGCCGTCATCCTCGACGCGGATCAGAAGCGCATCGTCCTCACCCACGCGCCGCTCGACGCACAAGGAAATCTCGCGTGCCGAGCTGTGGCGCAGCGCGTTGGTCAGGCATTCCTGGGCGATGCGATAGGCGGTGGTGGCAGCCGCGTCGCTGATGTCGGTGAGATCGCCCCTGAGATCGAGCTGGATCGTCGGCCGCGCCGTGCTCTGTGAACGCCAGCTGTCGACGAGATTGACGAGGCTGGCCTCGAGCCCGAGCTCCTCGGGCAGGGGATTGCGCAGGCGTTTGAGCGCATCGCGCAGCGAGGCCATCAGATGATGGGTGGCCTGCGAGATCATGCGCGCGTCCTGCGCGATGCCGATATCCTTGCCCTCCTTCGCGCTCGCCGTCTCGATGGTGTCGGCGAAGGCGAGGATGGCCGAGAGATTCTGCCCGAACTCGTCGTGCAGCTCGCGGGCGAGCGCGCGCCGCTCGTCGTCGCGGATCTCGATCAGGCGCCGGGTCAGCGCCGCGCGCTGCTCGGTCGCTTCTTCCAGCCGGCCGCCGAGCTGGCTGACGGCGCCGCCGATCATCGCAAGCTCCATCGAACGGAAGCGCGGCAGCTTCGTGCGGTAATGGCCGCGCGCCATGCGCTGGAGCGCAGTGACGATGGTGCGCGCCGGCGCCAGCGCATGCGCAATCGCAATCGAGGCCAGAAGCGCGATCGCCACCGCCATCAGAAGCGCGACGTCGATCACGTTGAGGATGTACTCCCAGGCGAGCGAGATCGCGGCCGCTGCGTCCGGTGTCGCGACGACGGCGCCGGCCGCCGCTGCGCGCGGGCTGACGGGGCGCACGACCTCGGCGTGGCTGCCGAGGAAGGTCGGCACGATCGAGGCGAACCAGCGCGGCGGCGTCTTGCCGATGCCCTGGCTCTGGCCGCAGAGCGGCTTTTCGAATGCCGCGGCCGGCTGGAACTCGACGCAGACGCCGGGGGAGA
This sequence comes from Bradyrhizobium sp. A5, assembly GCF_042076515.1. NCBI lineage: Bacteria > Pseudomonadati > Pseudomonadota > Alphaproteobacteria > Hyphomicrobiales > Nitrobacteraceae > Bradyrhizobium > Bradyrhizobium sp. A5. The sequence goes on from NZ_CP148990.1 coordinate 2,528,798, forward strand.
TCAGCTTCATCATATCGAGGGTGCGCCAGTCCGGAACCGGCAGCAGATGCTCGCGCGCTCTGCTGCTGCGCAACAGGAGTTCCTGCCAGTACAGCGCCTGAAGCGCATGCGCGACCCGCTGCGCCGAGGCGGCAGTCGCCCGGTCGACGCTGCGATAGGCGTCGAACGTGGCCCACACGGTCGCCGCGCCAAGGCAGAGCGCGACGATGAGAAGCAGACGGGCGACAAGCTGAAGCACGAGGCGCATGCGATCACCCTCAACGTTTGGTAGGGTCAGCCTAACAACGCCGCCGCGCCTTGCCAATTGCAGGGTTCGAGCCGGATCGCAGGTCGGGCAAATTTCCCAAGCCGGATTGGGCATGGCTCTTTGGACGGGGCGCGGCGACTTTGATCTAATCGGCGGGGAAGCGTTGCAGGTCAGTCCTTGCAAGCCAGTCCCTGCAAGCCAGGAGCAGTGCAGCATGAGTTCGATGACGATTGGGCCGATCGCGGGCTCTGCTGCCGACCCGTCCGAGCGCAGCGCGCTGCTGTTCTGGATGATCTTCACCGGGCTTTCGGTCTTCGCCGTCGTGCTGCTGTGGCGGTTCGGCCTGATCCGTCTGATGCTGGCTTCGGACCGCACCTACATCTCCAGCGTGATCGCGCTGCTCTATGTTCTGACCTGTGGTCACTGCTTCCTGCGCACGCGGGCGATCGCCCGTGAAGGCGCGGCGGCCCGGCGCTGCCGCGCGGTGCTCGCGGCGCCAGGGGGCAGCAAGGCGCTGGATGCGAGGGCGGCGACGCTGCCGCACGGGCTGGTGCGGGACCACATCGAGAGCCTGGTGACCAAGGCCGCTGCGCAGGACTACCGGCGGGTCGACCAGACACTCCTGCTGAGGACACTCGCCGACCGCCTGAGGGGCTCCAACGGTTTCGGTGCGTTCGTCTCGGACACGCTGATGAAGCTCGGATTGCTCGGCACCATCGTCGGCTTCATCATCATGCTGGCGCCGATCGCGGGGCTCGATGCCGCCGACAAGGTCGCGATGCGCTCGTCGATGGGGCTGATGAGCGACGGCATGGCGGTCGCGATGTACACGACGCTGGCGGGCCTGGTCGGCTCGATCCTGGTCCGCATCCAGTACTACATGCTGGATGCCGCGACCCAGCGGGTGTTCTCGGACGCGGTGGTGCTGACCGAGACCTATGTGACGCCGGTGCTGGAGCGCCAAGGCGTTGAACTTAAAGGCGTTGAACTTAAAGGCGCTGGAACCTCGTCATGATGGACGACTTTGGTCTCTATCCGCGCGAGGAGTCGTTCGATCCGCTGGGCGTGATGCTGTTCAAGGCGCTCCAGGTGATCGCGTTCCTGTTCTTCCTGGCGCTGCTCGCGGTCTCGCCGGATGCCAAGGAAGGCAAGATCGACTCCAAGGCGGAGTTCATGATCACGCTGGACTGGCCAGACAGCCACCCCGACGATCTCGACCTGTTCGTGCAGGATCCCGCCGGCAACATCGCCTGGTATCGCCATCGCGAGGCCGGCTTCCTCACGCTCGACCGCGACGACCGCGGCGGCGCCAACGATTTCATCATGGTCAACGGCAAGAAGATCGCCTCGCCGATCCGCGAGGAGATCGTCACCGTGCGCGGCATCGTCCCGGGGGAATACACCGTCAACGTCTCGCATTTCGCCGCAACGACCGGCGAGCCCGTGACGGCGAATGTGAAGGTGCAGAAGCTCAATCCGACCGCGCAGGTGGTCTTCGACAACAAATTCACGCTCGATCACACCGGCGACGAGAAGACGGCGGTGCGGTTCCGGCTCGATGCCGAAGGCAAGGTGGTCAATGTGGACCAGCGGCCGAAATCGCTGCTGGAGACGTTCCGTAGCAGCTGGCGCAACGGAGCCGATCTCGACCCGAGTACCGGTGTGAGCAGGAACGCTGCGAGGGTGCGCCGTGACTAGTCTGCAAACGGTCATCCTCACGCTGTCGGTGGCCTACGCCGTGATAGGCACGCTGCTGCTGGTCGTGCTGGTCTATGCGCGGCTGCACTGGTCGCTGAAGGCGGTGGCGGTGGTCGTGACCAGCGCCTTCTATGTCGTCAGCTTCACGGAAATGCGAGGGCTGCTCGGCTGGGCCAGCGCTGACCGGCTGCCCACGTCCTTCAAGCTGCTCCAGGCGCGCATCGTCGAGCCGCATTCGCTGGAGGGCGACCCCGGCTCGGTCTATCTCTGGGTCGAGCAGCTGGACGAGGACAATCGCCCGAGCGGCATCCCCCGGGCCTTCCGCGTGCCTTACGAAGACAGGCTGGCCGACAAGACCCACGCAGCGCAGAACGAGATCGCGCTGGGGCATCCGCAAGGCGGGCGCGCCGCCGATTTCGGCGGTGGTGACGGCAGCCTGATCGACATGGTCCGGGAGTACGTGACGCCCAAGACGATCGTGGAGACGACCGGCGGCGATTCCTCGACCGGTGAATTCATTGCGCCGCCAGCCGGCGCGCAAGGCGCCCTGTTCACGCCGCTGCCGCCGCCTCGGATGCCGCCAAAGGACGAGCAATAGCCTCTTCACCATCGCGGGGGGCCCCGCGCTGGCAAACAGTCCCGCGCTGGCGCATCCTTTTGACCTCCCTCAATTTGGCCTTATCGGCTTCCAATAAGAAGTTGAGGGTGGAGGGTGCGTGCTTCTCGCTGTTTTCTCGGATATCCACGGCAACCGGCAGGCGTTCGAGGCGTGCCTGAAGGCGGCGCGTGCGAAGGGCGCGGAGCGGTTCGTCCTGCTCGGCGATTTCGTCGGCTATGGCGCGGATCCCGAATGGGTCGTGGACACCGCGATGGAGCTGGCGGCCCAGGGGGCCGTCGCCGTTCGCGGCAATCATGATGAAGCCGTCAACACCACGACCGAGACCATGAATGCCGAGGCGCAGATCGCGATCGAATGGACCCGCGGGCGGCTCGACGTCGCACAGCGGCGCTTTCTGGCAGAGCTGCCGATGACTGTGGACGAGAAGGAGCGCCTTTACGTCCACTCGGAGGCTTCACAGCCGACGCGCTGGCACTATGTCCGTGCCACCGCCGACGCGGCCAAGAGCCTGATCTCAACCCCCGCCCATGTCACCTTCTGCGGCCACGTCCATCGCCCCGCGCTCTATTCGATGTCGGTGACGGCGAAGATGACGAGCTTCGTGCCGAAGACCGACGTTCCCGTGCAGCTCCTGCGCGGGCGGCAATGGCTGGCGGTGCTGGGCTCGGTCGGCCAGCCCCGCGACGGCGATCCATCCGCGGCCTTCGTTCTGTTCGACACGGAGTCGTGCGAGATCACCTATTGTCGCGCGCCCTATGACATCGCGAGCGCTGCGAACAAGATCCGCGAGAATGGCCTGCCGCCCTGGCTGGCCGATCGCCTGTCGCTGGGGCGCTAGAGGCCGATGCCCAAACCTCTGGTCAAGTCAGGCGCGGTGATCGACGGCTACACCATCGGCGAATGCGTCCATGCCGGCGGCATGGCGACGCTGTGGACCGTCACCCATCCCGGCATCGACGTGCCGCTGCTGATGAAGATCCCGCGGGTGTCGGAGGGCGAGGATCCTGCCGCGATCGTCTCCTTCGAGATGGAGATGATGATCCTGCCGCGACTCGCGGGTCCGCATGTCCCGGCCTGCTTCGGCACCGGCGATTTCGCGCACCAGGCCTATGCCGTGATCGAGCGCATTCCGGGCATCACGCTCTACAAGCGGTTGCCGGATTTGCCGCTGCCTTACGAGGAGGCGCGGCTGCTGGTGTCGAAGATCGCGGCCGCGCTGGCCGATCTGCACCGGCAGAACGTGATCCATCACGACATCAAGCCGAGCAGCATCATGTTCCGCGATAGCGGCGAAGCCGTGCTGATCGACTACGGCCTGTCGCACCACAACCATCTGCCGGATTTGTTGCAGGAGGAATTCCGACTGCCTTACGGCACCGCGCCCTATATGGCGCCGGAACGGCTGCTCGGCGTGCGCGACGATCCGCGCAGCGATCTGTTCTCGCTCGGCGTGCTGCTCTACTTCTTCACGACAGGCGAGCGGCCGTTCGGAGAGGGCGAGACGCTGCGCGCGATGCGGCGCAGGCTGTGGCGCGATCCGCATCCGCCGCGCAAATTGCGCGCGGACTATCCACCTTGGCTGCAGGAGGTGGTGCTGCGGTGTTTGGAGATCCAGCCGGTCCGGCGCTACCCCACCGCGTCCCAGCTCGCCTTCGATCTGGCCCATCCGAACCAGGTCAGGCTGACCGCGCGTTCGGAGCGGATGAAGCGCGATCCCTGGGGCGTCGCCTGGCGGCGCCGCTTCAACCAGGGCGTCATGGCGCCGCGTGCGAAATCCGACGTCGCCGCGCAGATCGCCTCCAGCCCGATCATCGCGGTTGCGCTCGACGCCGCGGAAGGCGCGCCCGAATTGAACGAGGCGCTGCACGTGACGACCGAGCGCATCCTTGCCACGTTGCCGTCGGCGCGGCTTGCCTGCGTCAATGTGCTGAAGCTCAATCGCATTGCGATCGACCGGACGCTGGACGAGCAGGGCTCCAACAAGCATGTCGACCGCCTGGTGGCGCTCAGGCATTGGGCGACGCCGCTCAAGCTGGATGAGAGCCGGCTGTCGGTTCATGTGCTGGAAGCGGTCGATCCCGCCGCGGCGCTGCTGGAGTTCGCCGAGGTCAACCAGGTTGACCATGTGATCATCGGCGCGCGGCAGAGCTCGTTCCGGCGCACGCTGCTCGGCAGCGTTTCGGCCAAGGTGGCCGCGGAAGCGGCCTGCACCGTGACCGTGGTGCGGCCGCCCCGGATGGCTGCGGATGCGGAGGAGGCCAGGTAGGCCTCGCTCCGGATTGTGGAGAAGGGCTCAGGCAGCGTGGGCGGTTTGGACGGAGCGCTTGCGGCGGATCGGCCAGGAGAACTGGGGACCGGGCTCGCCGTGATCCGCGCTGCCGCCGAAATACTGGATGATCTCGCGGCAGGGCTCGCAGTTGAACAGGTTGCGCGACGCGGATGCCTTGGTCATTTCCTTCAGGCAGTTCGGGCAGTGCGGCTTCATCAATCTTGGTCCAATCGAGAATTTCAATGCTGGCGCGGTGACCGGAACGGATAATCCAGGTCCGCCGTCTCGGCTCCGGGATCGTCGCGCATCTCGCCTTCGGTGCGTTCGAGCCGGCCGAAGAAATAGTCGAGGTTCGGATGCGGACGCCGCGGGATGCGACACCGGCGCTTCGGTTGACGCTTCACGAGTACGATCTGCACGGTGTCAGATCCGATGGCGACGGATGTGACGCGCCGAACGCGCCGGGACCTGTATCGGTCCGGCCGACGGGCCAAACACAACAAACGCACTGAAACCGGTCCACAACGCCACGCCAGTCCAAACCAGGGTCGTCGTCATGATGTGCTCCCGCGAAAACAGGCAGGAATCACTAGCGGTGATTTGCGCGAATCAGGGAAGTCCGGAGGAGTACGGACCCAGGTTGCAATTTTAGGCATTGCGCCCCCGCAACACCCGTAGTCTTGTGGGAGCGGGTGTCGTGCCTGAGGCGGCTCAGATCGCTTCGCCGCGGGCCCCCAGCGCTGCGCTCCGGATCGCTGCGATGTTGGTCTTGTAGGCCTCCTGCGTGCCGCCCCTGAACACGGAGGTGCCGGCGACGAAGGCGTTGGCGCCGGCCGCGGCGAGGGGGCCGGCGACGTCGGGGCCGACACCGCCGTCGACCTCGATGTCGATCGGACGCCCTGCGGTCATCGCGCGGATGTCGCGGATCTTGCCGATCGCGGAGGGGATGAAGGCCTGGCCGCCGAAACCGGGATTGACCGACATCACCAGCACGAGGTCGACGAGGTCGATGACGTATTCGAGCACGCTGATCGGCGTGCCCGGGTTGAGCGAGACGCCGGCCTTCTTGCCGAGTGCGCGGATGGCCTGGAGCGAACGGTGCAGATGGGGACCGGCCTCCGCATGCACGGTGATGTGGTCGCAGCCGGCTTTCGCGAAGGCCTCGAGATAGGGGTCGCAGGGCGAGATCATCAGATGCGCGTCGAAGATCTTCTTGGTGTGCGGGCGCATCGCCTTGATGACATCGGGGCCGTAGGAGATGTTCGGAACGAAGTGCCCGTCCATCACGTCGAGATGGATCCAGTCGGCGCCGGCGGCGTCCACCGCCCGGACCTCTTCACCGAGCTTTGAGAAGTCCGAGGCCAGGATCGAGGGCGCGATGGCCAGGGGGCGGGGGGCGAAGGCTTGGGTCATGGCGCGGTGTCCCGTGGCGGCCGTGAAAGATGATGCTCGCCTAACATGGGCCTCTCAGCCGGGCAATGCAGGGGCGGTGAGCTTCCTGTGGGCGGAAATTTCTGCCGCGCCCGGCACGAATTGCCGGTGTTTCCGGGCCGCCCGGAGCGCAGTGACGGCGGATTTCATTGAGCTTTTCGCGCTGGCACGACGCTTGCTGACGTCACCACCAGAACATTGGCTGCGGCGTGCCGCATCGGTTGGAGTTGTGCAATGTTGTTCGCCCTTGGTGCCGTATCGAGCGCGCTCGACGCGATCCAGTCGCTGACGAACTCGAAATCGTCCTCTTCGACCCAGAAGGCGGGGTCTTCGCAAAAGACGGCGACCAATCCGTTCGCGATCGACAGCGGCAGCAACACGACGACCGGCGCGACCTCGTCGGTCAATGCGGGCAAAACTCCGCAGATATCTCCGGAGACGATGAACGCGCTGTTCGCCGCGCAAAGCCAGTCGTCCACCAGCACGAACAGCACCGCCAGCTCGACCTCATCCAGCTCGACCTCATCGACATCGACCAGCCGGGATGCGGCGCTGAAGGACCTGTTCTCGCAGATCGATGGCGACGGCGACGGCAAGATCACCAAATCCGAGTTCGAGAACGCGCTTGGGGCCGGCGGCACCAACCTCGCGAAGGCCGACGACGTCTTCTCGAAAATGGATTCGAACTCCGACGGCAGCGTCAGCCTGGACGAGATGTCGAAGGCGCTGAAGAGCGGCCATCACGGTCACCACGCGCAAGGTGCCAGCGGTTCGGGCGATGGATCGGATTCCTCGTCGTCGTCGAACGGCGGGTCGACCTCGACCACGACGACCGCCGCCGACGGCTCGACCACCACCACCGTCACCTATGCCGACGGCTTCAAGATGTCGACGACGGTTCCCGGCGCCTCTGGCTCCTCCGGCAATTCGGCCTATGATCTGTTCGCGCAGTTGATGCAGCGGCAAGGCGGGCAGGGGCAAGGCGCCTCGGCGACTGCCGGCTCGTCGATGTCGATGAGCGTCTGACGTTTCAGCATCTCCGCTGTCATCCGCCGAACCTGTCCTTCCACGCCGGCAGCGCGCCGGGGAATGGCAGCGCCGTGGCGTTGTAGACGCCGCGCGCGATCGCGCGCGCAACCACGTTGGCGGCGACCGTGCCGAGCTCGGTGAGACCGACCAGCGGCTCGACCGGCTTCTCGCAGGTCGCGGCCGCAAACAGCACATCTCCGTCGGTCGGTGCATGCACCGGATAGATCGCGCGGGCAAATCCGGTATGCGCGATCATCGCAAGCCGTTTGGCCTGTGCCTTGGTCAGCGTGGCATCGGTAACGACGAGGCCGATCGTGGTGTTTTCGCGCGCGCTTGCGGCGGGGCCGCCCTTGATGCGCATCGCCAGCATGTCCTGCGTGAATTTGGGCGGCAGGCTGTGCCCGCCGAACTCGCCGTTGTCTTCGAACGGCGCTGCCCAGAACCACGGCCCTTCGCCGACGGTTGCGCTGCCGACCGCGTTGACGACGATGATTGCGGCGACCTTGATGCCATTGGCCAGCACGGCCGAAGCCGAGCCGAGTCCGCCCTTGAAGGTCGCGGTGGTGGCCCCCAGGCCCGCGCCGACGCTGCCCAGCGCGAAGTCGTCGCCAGCGGCCACTGCCGCGGCGTAGCCGAGGTCGCGATAGGGCGCAAAGCGCCCCCAATTCTTGTCGCCGCCATTGAGCAGGTCGAACACGATCGCACCCGGCACGATCGGGATCACCGCCTCGCGGATCCGGAAGCCGCGGCCTTGCTCGGCAAGCCAGGCCTGGATGCCGCCGCCGGCCTCGATGCCGAAGGCGGAGCCCCCGGACAGCGCAATCGCGTCAACGCGCTCGACCGTGCTGGCGAGGTCTAGCATCGCGTCCTCGCGCGTGCCGGGGCCGCCGCCGCGCACGTCGATTGCCGCGACCGCCGGTTGGTCGAAAATGATCGCGGTCGTGCCCGAAGCGAGCTTCGCATCATGGGCATGGCCGACGCGGACGCCGGCGACATCGGTGAGCAGATTTTTCAAGGCCGGCACTCCATGCGCTGCAGCCGTCAGCGATAGCGCACCGATGCCGCGGGCTCAACTCGCCAGCGCCGTTCTGAGCATCTTGGCGAGCTCGGACTTGCGGTAGGGCTTGGCCAGCAGCAGCACGCCGGAATCGAGCCTGCCGTGATGGACGATGGCGTTTTCGGTGTATCCCGAGGTGAACAGCGTCTTCAGGTCGGGGCGCCGCCGTGCCGCCTCGTCGGCGAGCTGCCGGCCGTTCATGTTGCCGGGCATGATGATGTCAGTGAAGAGCAGGTCGATGTCCTGGTCGGCGTCGATGATGACGAGGGCTTCGGCCGCGTTGGCCGCTTCCAGCGCGGTATAGCCGAGGCTCTTGACCTGGGTCATGACGTACTGCCGCACCAGCGCGTCGTCCTCGACGATGAGGATTCTCTCGTCGCCGCCGGTGACGGGCACGTTCTGAAGCGCCTCGAACTCGGTCTCCTGCACGCCGCTCGAGCGTGGCAGGTAGATCTTCACGCTCGTGCCGTGGCCTTCCTCGCTGTAAATCTTGATGTGGCCGCCCGACTGCTTGACGAAGCCGAACACCATACTGAGCCCGAGGCCGGTGCCCTTGCCGACTTCCTTGGTCGTGAAGAAGGGATCGAACACCCGCTCGATCAGGTCAGGCGGAATGCCCGTGCCGGTGTCGCTGACCGCGATCATCACGTAATTGCCGGCGAGGACGTCGGGATTCATGCTGGCGTAGCCGTCGTCGAGGAAGACGTTGCGGGTTTCCAGCACCAGGGTGCCGCCGCCGGGCATGGCGTCACGCGCATTCAGCGCGAGATTGAGGATTGCGGTCGAGAGCTGGCCGGGGTCGATCAGTGCCGGCCAGGCATCCTCGGTGAGTTGCGGCATGATGGTGATCTGCTCGCCGAGGGTCGGATGCAACAGCTTGGCGGCCTCGAGCGTCAGCGCGTTGACGTCGATCTCGCGCGGCTGAAGCGGCTGCTTGCGGGCAAAGGCGAGCAGGTGCTTGGTCAGTTGCGCGCCGCGCTCGGCGGCATCGTCGATCAGCTTGGTGATGGCGGCGAGTTCGGGGCGGTCGGCCACGGCGTCAGCCAGGATGCCGATCGTGCCGGTGATGACGGTCAGCACGTTGTTGAAATCGTGGGCGACGCCGCCGGTCAATTGGCCGATCGAGTCCATCTTCTGGACTTGTCGAAATTGGGCCTCGGCGGCCTGCTTGTCGGTCAGGTCGCGGCCGATGAAGAAATGGCGCTTCACCGGTTCCGACCAGGTGCCCATCCAGTTCAGCGTGACCTCGTGACCGTCGTCGTGATAGTAGCGCGCCTCGAAGCTGCGCTTGACCGCGCCACGCCGCGCCGCGCGCATCTCGTTGCGTGTCTTGTCGAGATCGTCGGGGTGGATGAACTCGGTCGCGCTGTGCCCGATCATGTCGTCCGGGCTATAGCCGAGAATGTCCTTCACGCTGGGGCTGACCTGCACGAAATTGCCAAAACCGTCGGTGACCAGAATCAGATCCTGCGAGGTCTCGAAGATGAGCTGGCGCTCTTCGGTCTCGCGGCGCAGTTTCTCCCTGGCTTGCTTCTCCTCGGTAATGTCATGGGCGATCTTGGAGGCGCCGATGATCTCGCCGCTGTCCGATCTCAGGGGCGAGACATTCAGGACGACGTCGAGTTGGCGGCCATCCTTGCGAACACGGACCGTCTCGTGCTGGGCGATCGACTCGTTGTCGCTGATGCGGTTGAGGATGCCCCTGGCTTCTGCCTTACGGTCCTCCGGCACGACCAGGTAGATCGACTGGCCGATGGCCTCGGCGGCGGAATAGCCGAACAGGTGCTCGGCAGCCTTGTTCCAGCCCGTGATGACGCCGTCGAGCGATTCGGTGATGATGGCATCGTTGGAGGACTCGACCACGGCGCCGTAGAGCGCCAGGCGCTTGCCGTAGAAGTCGCGATCCGAGGCGGATTGCTGCCGCAGTTTGCCGACGAGGCCGACCGTGTGCGCCTGCAGGCGGACGTTCTCGATCAGCAGTACGGCAAGCACGAAGCTCGCAGCGCAAAGGCCGTAGAGGCGGCCGGCGTAGAAGCCGAGATCGTAGCGGGCGACGTTGACGATTGCCGACAGGGCGATGTCGAACAACCAGGCGCACATCGTGACCATGAGCCAGACGTCGATCACGGTGTGCGGCCTGCGGAACCACAGCGTGATCAGCGCCGCGAAGCTCAGGGACCAGACGAACGACACCACGCCGATCATGGTGGTGGTGTAGTGGCCATCCTTCAGCAGGACCGGCAGCAGGCCGTGCTGCGCCGTCACGAGCCAGCCGAACACGGCCATCGCAGCGAGCACGCCGGCGACGGAGAGTGCGACCGCGGATGCCGTCGAGCCTGCGACCCTGTTCCCGCCATTGCCGTCCTTCAGCCAGCTGTAAGCCAGCACGAACAGCGGGAAGCCGCCATGCCAGATCATGTAGAGCCATACGGTGGTTTGCGAGCCGGCACCGAACAATCCGGCCGGGGCGAACAGCCCGGGGAAGGTGAGGGCGTGTGTCACCGCCGCCGCCGCCGTGAACAGATAGCCGGTCGCCAGCAGCAACAGTGCACGGTTGCGCAGCACGGCGAACTGCGACAGCAACAGAACTGCGGTGATGGTGTCGCTGACCGCGAGCGCCGACTGGTAGCTCGCCACGAACGCGGGCACCTGCGCCAGCGGTGTGCCCGCAAACGGCACGGCCAGCGCGAACAGGATCGCGGAGATGCCGACGATCGCCAAGGCCGCTGTGCGATCACTCTGCGTAGCCGGCAGGGTCGAAAGGAAGGTGCTGCGGTCGTTGGGGGCTAGCACGTGGATCTCCCGTAAGCCGGCATGGTAACCTCGTACGTCAATTTCTTTCATCCGGGACAGCAGCTTCCGACATGGTAGCCGGCTCCGGGCGCGCGTCCTGACAGAAAGCGCTTGCGACTCAACCGAGGGTTACAGCTTACTTAACTTGGAGGGGGACGTGGAACTGGTATCCGGTAAGGGGTGCTTTACTGAACGGACTCATACTGCCCTGCCGCACCTCCACGGTGTATTGAACCAATTAATGATACGAATCCGGGAGTTATTCCCATGCCCCGTGTCCTCGTGATCGACGACCAGAAGGACGTCCGCGCCATGGTCGCGATCGTGCTCCGGGTCAACCATTATGACGTCGTCGAAGCCGAGAGCGGAGCGGCCGGCCTGAAGGCCTTCGGCGAGAACGCTTTCGATGCCGCGATTGTCGATATTTTCCTGGCCGACACCAGCGGTGTCGATGTCATGGCCGCCATTCGGGAGCGTAATCCCGGGTTTCCGATCGTGGCGGTCTCGGGCATGACCGCGCTGGATTTCGTGGGAGCGGCGCCCGATCTGGCAGGCGTCGTCTGCCTGCAAAAGCCGTTTCGGCCGAACGATCTGCTGCAAGCGCTGCGGGCTGCGCAAGGCCAGGCTGCAACTGGCGAGGCCGCGCAGGCGGTCTGACAGCAAAACGCCCCGGCGAACCGGGGCGCTGGTTGGTCTGGCCAAAAAGGTCAGCCTACCTGCCTCAGGTCCCGTTGCCCTTGATCTCGGCGTAGCCGCCCTTGGCGTCCCACTTGTAGACGACGTAGTCGAGCTGCTTGATGTCGCCCTTGGCGTCGTACTCGATCGGGCCGATCACGGTGTCCCACTTGCCGGCCTTGATCGCCGCCATCACCTTCTTGGCGTCGGTGGTGCCGGCCTTCTTGGCCGCCTGCGACCAGACCTGCATCGCCGCATAGGTGTAGAGCGTATAGCCTTCGGGGTCGATGTTCTTGGCCTTGAAGGCGTCGACGATCTTCTTCGCGGTCGGTTTGTTGCGCGGATCAGGGCCGAAGGTGAACAGCGTGCCTTCACCGGCCGGGCCGGTGATGGAGGCGTACTCCTTGTCGGCGAGCGCATCGCCGGCCATCAGGATCGTCTTGAGGCCCTGGTCGCGCATCTGACGCAGGATCAGGCCGCTCTCCTGATGGTAGCCGCCGACATAGACGAGGTCGATGTTGTCACGCTTCAGGCGCGAGACGATCGCGTTGAAGTCCTTGTCGCCCTTGTTGTAGGACTCGTACATCTTCTCGGTGATGCCGGCCTTGTTGAGCGCCTTCTTGGTCTCGTCGGCAAGACCCTTGCCGTAGGTGGTCTTGTCGTTGAGGATCGCGATGTTCTTGCCCTTGAAGTTCTTGGCGATGTACTGCGCCGCGACCAGGCCCTGCTGATCGTCGCGGCCGCACACCCGCGCCACGTTCCACAGACCGCTGTCGGTGAACTTCGGGTTGGTGGAGGCGGGGGTGATCTGCAGGACGTTGCCGTCGGCATAGGCTTCCGAGGCGGGGATCGACGACGACGAGCAATAGTGCCCGGCGACGAACGGCATCTTCGCGCTCGCGATCTTCTCGGCGACCGAGCGGGCCTGCTTCGGATCGCAGGCATCGTCCTCGACGGAGAGCGCGAGCTTCTTGCCATTGACGCCGCCGGCGGCGTTGATGTCAGCCACGGCCATCTCGGCGCCGTTCTTCATCTGGCGGCCGAAGGCGGACTCGCCGCCCGTCATCGGGCCTGCGACTGCGACGGTGACATCCTGCGCGAACGCCGCGCTCGACAGCGCGATCGACGCGCCGAATGCCAGACCGATGAGCTTCAGTGATTTCATGAGATACCTCGCGGGTGGTCGCCTGTGGGAGTTGCCGGGTGCGCCCGGTCCAAACCGGCACCATTCTTGAATGAATTCGGTGAGAAGTCACCGGCAAAATACGGGCATTGGCGGAGATATCTCGCCACATTCGGCCGCACTTGATCCGGCTTTGGGCCGCTCAGCCGTGCCGGCCGCCTTCCAGATAGGCGGCGCGAATTTCGGGGCGCTGCAGCAACTCGGCGCCGGTCCCCGCCAGCGTGATCAGGCCGTTGACCATGACATAGCCGCGATGGGCGAGCTTGAGCGCGTGGTTGGCGTTCTGCTCGACGATCAGCACGGTCAGGCCGTCCTGCCGGTTCAGGGTGCGGATCGCGTCGAAAATCTGGCGGGCGATCAGCGGCGCCAGCCCGAGTGAGGGCTCGTCGAGCAGAAGCAGGCGGGGGCGGCTCATCAGGGCGCGGCCGATCGCCAGCATCTGCTGCTCGCCGCCGGACAGCGTTCCGCCGCGCTGGGCGTAGCGTTCCTTCAGCCGTGGAAACAGCGAGAACACGCGTTGCAGCGTCACCTCGCGTTCGGCATCCGTGCACTCGGTGGCATCCGCCCCCATCTGGAGATTCTCCGCCACGCTCATGCGCGGGAAGATGCGGCGGCCTTCCGGCGATTGCGCGATGCGCAAATGCGCGATCTCGTGGGTCGGGACGTCGGTGATGTCGCGGCCTTCGTACAGGATCTGCCCCGAGCGGGCGCGCGGCTTGCCGAAGATCGTCATCATCAGCGTCGACTTGCCGGCACCGTTGGCGCCGATCAGCGCCACGATCTCGCCGGCATTGATCTCGACGTCGACGCCCTTCAGCGCCTCGATCTTGCCGTAGGCGGCGCGAAGTCCGCGGATCGCGAGCAGCGGCGTGGGCGACGTCACGACCCGCCCTCCATCACGGCCACGGCTTCGTCCTCGTCGGTGCCGAGATAGGCGGCGATCACCTTGGGATCGTCGCGGACTGCGCGGGGCGATCCTTCCGCGATCTTGACGCCATGGTCCATCACCACGATGTGGTCGGAGATTTCCATCACCACCGACATGTCGTGCTCGATCAGCAGGATCGAGGTGCCGAGCTCGTTGCGGATCGAGAGCAGCAGCTCGCTCAGGGCGGCGCTCTCACGCGCGTTGAGGCCGGCGGCGGGCTCGTCCAGGCACAGGAGCGCAGGTTCGGTACACATCGCGCGCGCGATTTCGAGCCGGCGCTGGTCGCCATAGGCGAGATTGCCGGCCGCGTCATCGGCGCGGTCGAGCAGATTGACCCGCTTGAGCCAGTCGGTGGCAAGATCGATCGCGTGCTTCTCGGCGTCACGGTAGACGGGCGCGCCGATCAGGCCGAGAAAGGTGAAGCCTGAGGCGCGCATCAGCGCGTTGTGCTGCGCCACCATCAGGTTTTCCAGCGCCGTCATGCCGGGAAACAGCCGGATGTTCTGGAAGGTGCGGGCCACCTTGGCCTGCTTGGCGATGCGGAAATCGTTCAGCCGCTCCAGCGCGATCACCTTGCCGTCGTCATGGGTGAGGCGGATGGCGCCGCCGCTCGGCTTGTAGAAGCCGGTGATGCAGTTGAAGACGGTGGTCTTGCCGGCGCCGTTCGGCCCGATCAGTGCGGTGATCTTGTTGCGCTCGGCGGCAAAGGACAGGTCCTGCACCGCAACGATGCCGCCGAAGCGCATCGTGAGCCGTTCGACGCTGAGAATCTTCGCGCCGCTCATCCGTGGCCTTCCTTGACGAGGTCGGAGGAGATCGCGTGTGCCTTGGTCAGGTATACGGTCGGTGCGCGATGGCCGATCAGGCCGCGCGGCCGCCAGATCATGATCAGCACCATGGCCATGCCGAATACCAGCATGCGGTAGGTCTCGAGGCTGCGGAACAGCTCGAAGCCGCCGATCATGGCGAGTGCGGCGAGTGCCACGCCGAGCTGCGAGCCCATGCCGCCGAGCACGACGATGGCGAGCACCAGCGCCGATTCCTGGAAGGTGAAGGATTCCGGGCTGATGAAGCCCTGGCGGGTGGCGAAGAACGCGCCGGCGAAGCCGCCGAACATCGCGCCGGTCGCGAACGCGGTGAGCTTGGTGGTCGTGGTGTTGATGCCCAGCGCGCGGCACGCAACTTCGTCCTCGCGCAGGGCTTCCCAGGCCCGACCGATCGGCAGGCGGCGCAGGCGGATCGTCACCCAGTTGGTGAGCAGCGCCAGCGCCAGGATCAGATAGAACAGGAAGACGATGCGATGGGTCGGCGAATATTCGATGCCGAGCCTGGCGGCGAGCCCGCTATCGCTGTTGTCGAGCGGGATGCCGAAGAAGGAGGGACGCGGAATGCTGGAGACGCCGTTGGGCCCGCCGGTCAGATCCTGCCAGTTGATGATGACGAGGCGGATGATCTCGCCGAAGGCGAGCGTCACGATGGCAAGATAGTCGCCGCGCAGGCGCAGCACCGGGAAGCCCAGCAGCACACCCCAGAATGCGGCGAGGATGCCCGCCAGCGGCAGGCAGACCCAGAACGACCAGCCAAAATTGGTCGCAAGCAGCGCGTAGGAATAGGCGCCCACCGCGTAGAACGCGACGTAGCCGAGATCGAGCAGGCCCGCGAGCCCGACCACCACATTCAACCCCCAGCCGAGCATCACATAGGTGAGCACGAGGATCGCGAGGTCGAGGATGTAGCGCTGGTCGTAGAAGATCACGGGCACCAGCAGCGTGAAGATCAGCAGAGCCGGCGCGAGGTAGCGGCCGACGAAGGACATGCCGGTTTGCACCGCGGGCGGAATGAGCTTCTCGGTGCCCGCCGGGCCGATCCACTGTCGCAACAGCTCGATCACGATCGAGCCGCCGAACACCGCGGCGACGAGGGCTGCGACGTCGCCGAAGCGCGTCCAGTAGGTGAGCTGGCCGTCGGAGCCCGCCTCGGTGCGGACGCCGACCATCAGCGAGAACAGCACCAGCGCGATCAAGGCGTTGACGAAGGCTGTTTTCAGGAGAGCGGGGATGCCGGCGGAGCGGCTTGCGGAGGCGGTTTCTGGCGAAATGACTGTCACGCGCGACCGTCAGACTTTTTCGACTTCGGGACGGCCGAGCAGGCCGGTCGGCATGAAGATCAGCACGACGATCAGGATCGAGAACGCCGCGACGTCCTTGTACTCGACCGAGAAATAGGCCGACCAGAATGTCTCGATCAGGCCGATCGCGAGACCGCCGAGCATGGCGCCCGGCAGTGAGCCGATGCCGCCGAGCACGGCGGCGGTGAACGCCTTGATGCCGGCGACGAAGCCCATGAAGAAATCGACCAGGCCGTAGTAGAGCAGGTACATCAGGCCGGCGACGGCTGCGAGCGCGGCGCCGATCACGAATGTCATGGAGATGGTGCGGTCGACGTCGACACCGAGCAGCGCCGCCATGGTCTGGTCCTGCTCGCAGGCGCGCATGTCGCGCCCGAGCCTCGTGCGCGACACCAGCCAGGTGAAGATCGCCAGCAGCACGATGGTGGTGACGACCACGATGATCTGGATGTTGGAGAGCTGGATCACGAAGCCGTCCGCGCTCTCGTGCAGCGTATAGCCGCCGGTGATGACGGGCGGGATCGGCTTGACGCGCGCGCCCTGTGCCACCTGCGAGTAGTTGGTCAGCACGAAGGACATGCCGATCGCCGACAGCATCGGGGCGAGGCGGAAGGAATGACGCAGAGGCCGGTAGGCGATGCGCTCGATGGTCCAGCCATAAAGCGCGGTGATCGCCATCGAGACCAGCAGCACGATGAGCAGGATCACCGGGATCGCGGTGAGGCCGGTCGAGATCAGGAGCAGGAAGGTGATGAGGGCGATGAAGCCGCCGATCATGAAGACGTCGCCGTGGGCGAAGTTGATCATGCCGACGATGCCGTAGACCATCGTGTAGCCGATCGCGATCAGGCCGTAGATGGAGCCGAGCACGAGGCCGTTGATGAGCTGCTGGGCGAAATAATCCATAGGCTGCCGTTACCAAACCTGACGCGGCTCACAAGGAGCTCTGTGAAGAGTGCTCTAGTTTCTTCTTGGGCCCCGGCAGCCCCTAAGTATTCGTCCGGTTTTGTAACAGGAGGGAACTGGCGGCTGCAACTGGCCAGGCCTTGGCATAAAGGCTTGTACAGGCTCATTTCGTTACGGATGTCGTCTTGAGGTTCCGCGGGCCCGAGGAACCGGGTTCCGCGTAGCAACCAAGATTGGTGCCGGCCGTTGTCCCCGCACTGACGTCCAACAAGGGAGTTTCCCGACATGACGA
The DNA here is from genome assembly GCF_042076515.1 of Bradyrhizobium sp. A5. Taxonomy (NCBI): domain Bacteria; kingdom Pseudomonadati; phylum Pseudomonadota; class Alphaproteobacteria; order Hyphomicrobiales; family Nitrobacteraceae; genus Bradyrhizobium; species Bradyrhizobium sp. A5. The sequence goes on from NZ_CP148990.1 coordinate 2,546,053, forward strand.
AGCAGCAGAACCAGAATCCCGGCCAGCAGGGCCAGAACCCCGGTCAGCAACAGGGTGGCGGCCAGAAGCCCGGGCAGCAGCAGCAGGATCCGCAGCGCCAGGGCGACAAGCCCGGCCAGCAGCAGGGCGGGCAGCACCGTCAGGACAACAAGTAATCTGGGAGCCCAGGACAGAAGGCTCGTGAAGAGAGGCCCCGCTGAAAGGCGGGGCTTTTTCTTGGGCCGCTTCTTGGCCGCTTCTTGGGTCGCTTCTTGGGCCCGCTCCTTGGGCCGCGCGGTCCACAGGGCAGTTAAGGTAAACAAAGAGTTTAAATTGCCGCCGCAGTCTGATGCGAGTTAGCTCCCGGCAAAGCCTTCTGACGAAGGCGCGTGAGTGGCGAAGCGGGAAGCGGCATGTTCAGGAACTGGCGGATCGGCTCGGTCAACGGCGCGCTGGTGGCCGCCTATTTCATCCCGGCCTGGACGCTGGTCGCCTTCAACATCATGGTCGCGCCGGTGCACGGCCTCTACGAGCGGCCGAGCGTTGCTGTGGCGCTGTTCCTCAGCGACCATCTCCAGATGGCGGGGATGGAGACGGTGCGCGCGGCCTGGCTGCTGGCGCTTGGCCGGCTGACCGTCGTGGCGTTCTTCGCGATCTATCTCTTGCTTCTGTGCATCCCGCGCGTCCGCAAGGGCGGCGGCAGCGACGAGGCGCTCGGCATCGCGCTGGCGATCGGCAGCCTGATCTCGTTTGCCAGCATGGTGATGGCCTCGAAGGTCGGCGAGTTGGCCGCCCTCCGCCTGCACGCCACGGAGTTGCTGTTGCTGCTCGGCGCCGCCATTGTGGTGGTGATCGAACGGCCCGCGCCGGTGCCGAAGACCGTCGAGGCCCAAGCGCCGCTAGCTCTTGAGCAGGCCGAGCTCCTGCACAATCGCTGAGGCTTCCTTGACGGCGTGGTTCACCGCCGGCACGCCGCAATAGATCGCCTGCTGCAGCAGGATTTCCTTGATGTCGTCGGGGGTGAAGCCACCCTCGGCGAGTGCCGCGCGCACATGCAGGCGGAACTCGTCCCATTGCCCGAGCGCGACCATGGTGCCGATCACCAGCACCCGCCGCGTCCGCTCGTCGAAATGTGGCCGTGTCCAGATCTCGCCCCAGGCATAGCGCGTGATCATGTCCTGGAAGTCGGTGTTGAAGGCGTTGCGGCCCGCGATCGACTTGTCGACCCAGGCATTGCCGAGCACTTTTCGGCGCATGGTCATGCCGGCATCGCGGCGCTTCTGGTCGTCCATGGTGTTTCCTCCGGTGAGTCATTCCGGGGCGCCTCGAAGAGGCGAACCCGGAATCTCGAAGTGACGAAATGCGGATCGAGATTCCGGGTTCGATGCTTCGCATCGCCCCGGAATGACGATGGACGTGACTAGCGCTGCGTCAGGAATCCCACCACCGCGTCGGTGAACGCATGTGGCTGCTCGACATTTGAAATGTGGGCGGCGTCGATGATGGTCATGCTGGCGCCGGGAATGTTGGAGCGGATCAGTTCGCCCGCCGAGATCGGCGTCGCCTGATCGTGGCGGCCCGCGATCACCAATGTCGGGCTCTTGATCTTGGGCAGCAGCGCGCGCTGGTCGAGCGTGGACAGCGCTTCGCAGCAGGCCAGATAGCCCTCGACGGGGGTGGCGAGCAGCATCGATTTCATCTTCGCGGTGATGTCGGGCTCGCGCTCGCGGAAATCCTGCGTCAGCCAGCCCGCAATGACGGCATCGGCGACGGCGGCGATGCCGCCCTTCTTCACGGCGTCGATGCGCTCCAGCCATTTGGTCGGCTCGGCATAGTAGCAGGAGGTGTTGGCGAGGATGAGCTTGCCGAATCTTTCAGGTGCATTGGCGCCCAGCCATTGCCCGACCATGCCGCCCATCGACAGGCCGCACCAATGCACCTTCTCGATGTTGAGGTCGTCGAGGATCGCCAGCACGTCGCGGCCGAAGCGCTCCATCGTGTAGGGCGCTGGCGGCACGTTGGACTTGCCGTGGCCGCGACGGTCGTAGCGGATGACGCGGAACACCTGCGTCAACGCCTTCATCTGCGGCTCCCACATCTGCAGCGTGCAGCCGAGCGAGTTGGAGAGCATCAAGGTCGGCCCGCCGTCGCGGCCCTCGACGGAGACGTTGATCAGGCAACCGTCGGCATCGATCATGGGCATGCGGCGTCTCCGTTTTATTCTCGCGCTTCTATTCGCGATCGAGGCTGTCGAGCAGGCGGTCGATCAGCGCCTGCGAAGCCCCTTGATAGGCCATCGGCTCGAACAATGCCGCAATTTTTTCCGGCGAAAGATGCGCAGTGACGAGCGAATCGGCCGCGAGAATTTCGCGCAGATGCTTCTTGCCGGCAACCGCGCGCTTGCTCGCGGCCTCGATCAGGTGGTGCGCGTCGCTCTTGCCGATCTTGTCGGCGAGCGCAAAGGTGACGGCCTCGGCCATGATCAGTCCGTGCGTCGCGTCGAGATTGCTGCGCATGCGCGCGGCGTCGACTTCCAGCCCTTCGGCGATGTCGACGATGGCGGCAAGCGCACCCGAGGTGACCAGCATCAATTGCGGCAGCGTCGGCCATTCCGCGTGCCAGGGGCCGGCGCTTCGCTCGTGATCCTGTACCTGGGCCGCAAAAATCGTTGCGGCGAGCTGCGGAGCCATGGTCGCGCAGCCCAGCGCGCTTGCGGCGGCGACCGGGTTACGCTTGTGCGGCATGGTCGACGAGCCGCCGCGGCCTTCGCCGGCGGGCTCGAACGCTTCGCCGACATCGGTCTGCATCATCAGCGAGACGTCGCGCGCGATCTTGCCGCAGCTGCCGGCGAGAATCGCAAGACACGAGGCCGCCTCCGCGATCCGGTCGCGATGGGTATGCCAGGGCGCCTCGGGGAGCGGCAGATCCAACTCTTGAGCCAGCCGTTCGGCCACCGCGAGCCCCTTGTCGCCGAGGGCGGCAAGCGTGCCGGCGGCACCGCCGAATTGCAGCGCGAGGCCCTCGCGGCGCAAGCGCCGCAGGCGGCAGCGGGCGCGGGCAAGGCTGGCGGCATATTCGGCGGCTTTCAGCCCGAACGGCATCGGCAGCGCGTGCTGGAGCCAGGTCCGGGCCACCATCGCGGTGTTGCGATGCGTCCGTGCCAGTGCGGCAAAACCCTTGATGGCACGGCTGAGGTCGGCGTCCAGCGCATCGATGCCGGCGCGAAGCGTCAACATGGTCGCGGTGTCGATGACGTCCTGGCTGGTCGCGCCCCAATGCACGTAGCGTGCAGCCTCCGCATCGGCCTTGCCGACATGGGCGGTCAGCATCTTGACCAGGGGAATGGCGAGGTTGCCGGAGCGCGTCGCGGCCTCGGCCAGGGCGTTCCTATCGAAGGAATCGGCCTTGCAGGCAGCGCTGATCGGGCCCGCTGCGGAGCTTGGAATCACGCCCGTGGCGGCCTCGGCGCGTGCCAGGGCTGCCTCGAAATCGAGCATGTTCTGCAGGGTAGACCGGTCGTCGCAGACGGCGCGCATGGCCGCGCTCGACAGCATCGGCGCGAGCAGGGGGGAGAGGGCTGTGCTCATGTTGCGCGCGACCTAACCATCATGGCCCGGCTGTGCCAATCCAAAACCGACCGCACAAGATTTTTTGCAGTTGCGAATATGCATTGCACGTGACCGAGGGCCACCCTTTCCTTTGCGGCCTCCGTGCGTTACTTGAGCACTATTATTCGGATGTGATCCCGGGAGGTACCCCATGGCCATGACAATGAACGGCGAAGTCCAGCTTGCGGCGCCGCGCGAGGCTGTGTGGGAGAAGCTCAACGATCCCGCGGTGCTGAAGGCCTGCATCCCCGGCTGCGAGGAGCTGGAGAGGACCGACGACGGCGGCTTCCGCGCAACGGCAAAAATGAAGGTCGGCCCGGTCTCGGCCCGCTTCAAGGGCAAGGTCACGCTGAGCGATCTCGACCCGCCGAACGGCTACAAGATCTCCGGTGAAGGCGAAGGCGGGGTCGCCGGATTCGCCAAGGGTGGCGCGGTGGTCAAGTTGGCGGAGAAGGACGGCGGCACGCTGCTCTCCTACGAAGTCGAGGCGCAGATCGGCGGCAAGTTGGCGCAGCTCGGTCAGCGCCTGATCAACGGCACCGCCAAGAAATTGGCCGACGAATTTTTCGCGAACTTCGCCAAGGCAGTACAGGGCTAGCGGTACAGGGCGAAGGCTATCGCCTTTCGTCATGGCACCTTGCGTCCGGGGCGATGTTGCCCCCGGGCATAATGGCCCATATGATGGGTTGGAATAATTATAAGAACCGCTTCGACGGGACCCGTCGGGGCGCTGATAGAGAGTGCTTATGGCAAAAATCTCCCTCATCGTGAACGGCAATCCTGTTACGGCCAATGTCGACCCCCGCACCCTCCTGGTGCAGTTCCTGCGCGAGAACCTGCGCCTGACCGGCACCCATGTCGGCTGCGACACGTCGCAGTGCGGCGCCTGCGTCGTGCATCTCGACGGCAAGGCCGTGAAGTCCTGCACCACGCTGGCCGTGATGGCCGATGGCCACGAGGTCAAGACGATCGAGGGGCTGGCCGCCGACGGCGCGCCGCTGCATCCGATGCAGGAGGCCTTCCGCGAGCACCACGGCCTGCAGTGCGGCTTCTGCACGCCCGGCATGATCATGACCGCGATCGACATTGTCCATCGCAAGGGCAGCGAGCTCGACGACCACACCATCCGCGAGGAGCTGGAAGGCAATCTCTGCCGCTGCACCGGCTACCAGAACATCGTCGCCTCGATCTCCGCCGGCGCCAAGGCGATGGCGAAATCCGATCTCGCCTAAACCGCGCACGCATCCCGCGATCAGGACATTCAGATGTACGAATTCAAATATCATCGCCCCGGGACCGTGCGGCAGGCCGCCAATCTCCTGGTGAAGAACGAAGACGCCAAGCTGGTCGCCGGCGGCCACACGCTGATTCCCGTCATGAAGCAGCGCCTCGCCAGCCCGCCGCATCTGGTCGACCTCTCCCATATCGAGGGGCTCAACGCGATCGAGATGAAGGGCCGTGCGCTCGTGATCGGCGCCACCGCCAAGCATGCCGAGGTCGCAAGCTCCGCGATCGTCGGCGAGGCGATCCCGGCTCTGGCGAATCTCGCCAGCCAGATCGGCGATCCCGCCGTGCGCCACAAGGGCACGATCGGCGGTTCGCTCGCCAACAACGATCCGACCGCGGATTATCCGGCCGCCGTGCTCGCGCTCGGCGCCACCATCGTCACCAACAAGCGCCGCCTCAAGGCCGAGGAGTATTTCCAGGGTCTGTTCACGACGGCGCTCGAAGCCGACGAGATCATCACCAAGGTGATGTTCCCGCTGCCGAAGAAGGCGGCCTACATCAAGTTCCGCAACCAGGCCTCGCGCTATGCGCTGGTCGGCGTGTTCGTGGCACGGCGTCCGTCGGATGTGCGCGTCGCCGTCACTGGCGCCGGCTCCGAAGGCGTGTTTCGCGTCACCGCGTTCGAGGAAGCCCTGAAGAAGCGCTTCTCGGCGAAGGCGCTTAACGGCATCGAGGTGCCGGCGGACGGTCTCAACAGCGACATTCACGGCAGCGCCGAATACCGTGCGCACCTCATCGGGGTGCTGACGCGGCGCGCCGTCGATGCCGCCAATGCCAAGGAGTGAGTGATCCTCACGATCTGGCCCAATACTTGCCCCCGGTGAGGGCGTAAGCAAGACTGGCTCTTTCATGACTCTTGTTGCCCTGCCGGCATCGGTCGATGCGATGCTCGAACTTCTCACTTCGCGCGGTTATCTCGCGGAGCGGTCGCTGGCGACGGTGACGTACCTCTCGCTGCGCATGGGCCGGCCGCTGTTCCTCGAGGGCGAAGCCGGCGTCGGCAAGACGGAGATCGCGAAGGTGCTGTCGGCGGCGCTGGGGCGCAAGCTGATCCGCCTGCAGTGCTACGAGGGCCTCGACGTCTCCTCCGCGGTCTACGAGTGGAACAGCGCCGCGCAGATGATCGCGATCCGGATGGCGGAAGCCGCCGGCGATACCGATCGCGACCAGCTCTCGTCCGATATCTTCGCCGATCGCTACATGATCAAGCGGCCCTTGCTCCAGGCGCTGGAGCCCGACGTCGCGGGGCCACCGGTGCTGCTGATCGACGAGCTCGATCGCGCCGACGAGGCCTTCGAGGCTTATCTCCTGGAAATCCTCAGCGACTTCCAGGTGACCATTCCCGAGTTCGGCACGGTGAAGGCGCCGAGCCCGCCGATCGTCATCATCACCTCCAACCGCACCCGCGAAATCCACGACGCGCTGAAGCGGCGCTGTCTCTATCACTGGGTCGATTATCCCGCCGCCGAACGCGAGCTCGCCATCGTCAAGACGCGCGTGCCCGGCATCTCCGCGAAGCTGTCGCAGCAGGTGGTGCGCTTCGTCCAGGCACTGCGCAACCAAGATTTCTACAAGTCGCCAGGCGTTGCCGAGACCATCGACTGGGCGACCGCGCTGTCCGAGCTCGACGCCCGCTCGCTGACCCCGCAAGTGGTCGGCGACACGCTGGGCGCGCTGCTCAAATACCAGGATGACATCACCCGCATGCAGGGCGACACCCTGCAGAAGGTGTTGAAGGAAGCGACGAGCGAGAATTGATCTCGCGCCACAACTGAGCTCGTCATTCCGGGGCGCGCCCTTGGGCGCGAGCCCGGAATCCATACTCCCGATCGTGGTTATGGATTCCGGGCTCGCCGCCGACGCGGCGCCCCGGAATGACGAGAAGATGAGTACCACCATGGCCATCAACCACCTGGCACCCGAGCAAACCGAGCAGTTCGCCGACAACATCGTCGGCTTTGCCCGTGCGCTGCGTTCGGCCGGCATGCCGGTGGGGCCGGGGGCGGTGATCGATGCCATGAGCGCGCTGCAGGTGATCGACATCGGCAACCGCGCCGATGTCTTCACCACGCTGGAGGCGATCTTTGTCAAGCGGCACGAGCATGCGCTGATCTTCAAGCAGGCCTTCAACCTGTTCTTCCGCGCCTCCGAAGAGTGGAAGCACATGCTGGATTCGGTGCCGTTGCCGGACCAGGCCAAGAAGAAGCCGCAGGCCGGCTCCCGCCGCGTGCAGGAGGCGATGTCGCAGCCGCGGATGACGGAGACGCCGCAGCACCAGGAGCAGGATCTGCGTCTGTCGGTCTCCGACAAGGAAATCCTTCAGAAGAAGGATTTTGCCCAGATGAGCGCAGCGGAGATCACCGAAGCCCTCCACGCCATCGAGCGGATGCGGCTGCCGCAGGCCGAGCTTCTGACGCGCCGGCGGCGGCCCGATCCACGCGGGCTTCGTCTCGACCTGCGCCGCACGCTGCGGGCATCGCTGCGCACCGGCGGCGACATCATCGACATCCATCGCCTCGGGCGGATCGAGAAGCCGGCGCCGATCGTCGCGCTGCTCGACATCTCGGGCTCGATGAGCGAGTACACCCGCCTGTTCCTGCATTTCCTCCACGCCATCGGCGACGCCCGCAAGCGCGTCTCGGTGTTCCTGTTCGGCACCCGGCTCACCAACGTCACCCGCGCGCTGCGGCAGCGTGATCCGGACGAGGCGCTGGCGAGCTGCTCGGCCTCGGTCGAGGACTGGGCCGGCGGCACGCGGATATCGGCCTCGCTCCACAACTTCAACAAATTGTGGGCCCGCCGGGTGCTGAGCCAGGGCGCCATCGTGCTCCTGATCTCCGACGGGCTGGAGCGGGAGGCCGATTCCAAGCTGGCTTTCGAGATGGACCGGCTGCACCGCTCCTGCCGCCGGCTGATCTGGCTCAACCCGCTGCTCCGGTTCGGCGGCTTCGAGGCCAAGGCCCAGGGCATCAAAATGATGCTCCCGCACGTTGACGAATTCCGCCCGGTACATAATTTGAGTTCGATCCATGAGCTGATCAGCGCGCTCTCCCGGCCGCTGCCGCCGCATCACCGCAGCCTGATCCGCTCCGCAGCCTGAGAGGCAACCCATGCTCGATCGTGACGAAGATATCCTGAAGGCTGCGGAAGACTGGCAGAAGGCCGGCCACGGCGTCGCACTGGCGACTGTGGTGGAGACCTGGGGCTCGGCGCCGCGCCCCGCCGGCTCGAGCCTCGTCATCAACGACGACGGCACCTTCCTGGGGTCGGTCTCGGGCGGCTGTGTCGAGGGCGCCGTGGTCACCGAGGCCATGGACGTGATCCAGAGCGGCAAGCCGAGGATGCTGGAATTCGGCGTCGCGGACGAGACCGCATGGAATGTCGGGCTGTCCTGCGGCGGCACCATCCGGGTCTTCGTCGAGAAAGTCGGCTAGCCGTGAAGCTCGCGATCCTGCACGAACTCAATGCCGAGCGCGCCGCGCGCCGGCCGGTCATTCTGGTGACGGACACCGAGAGCGGCGAGCAGCGCCTGGTGAAGGCGAAGGACTTTGCGAAGGACCCGCTGGGCGCCGAGCTGGACAAGCAGCTTCGCATGGGCAAGAGCGCCAATGTGGAGGCCGGCGGCAAGAAACTGTTCCTCAACGTCTACGCGCCGACCGCAAAGCTCGTCATCGTCGGCGCGGTCCATATCAGCCAGGCCCTGGCGCCGCTGGCGCGCTCGCTCGGCTATGACGTCACGGTCATCGATCCGCGCACGGCCTTTGCGAGCCCGGAGCGCTTCCCCGACATCCCGCTGGTCGCAGAGTGGCCCGACACGGCGCTGCCGCCGCTGAACGTCGACCATTACACGGCTTTCGTCGCGGTGACGCACGATCCGAAGATCGACGATCCGGCGCTGCTGCACGCCTTCGAACGCGACTGCTTCTATATCGGCGCGCTCGGCTCGCGGAAGACGCACGCCAAGCGCGGCGACCGGCTGAGGGCGCAGGGCGCAAAAGACTCCGACATCGCGCGGATCCACGCGCCCATTGGCCTTGCGATCGGCGCGGTCTCGCCGTCCGAGATCGCGGTGTCGATCATGGCCGAGATCACGGCGGTGCTCCGCCTGCCACCAAAACAAAAAGAAGAAGCGGCATGAAATTCGGACCGGCGAGCCCCAGGGATGCAATCGGCGGGGTGACCGTCCACACCCTGCGCCAGGGACCGCTGGTGCTGAAGAAGGGCACGACCATCGGTCCGGCCGAGGTCGAGGCGCTGACGCGTGCCGGCATCAAGGATGTCGTGGTGGTGCGCATGGAGGAGGGCGACGTCTCCGAGGACGTCGCGGCCGCCAGCATCGCGCTTGCCGTCGGCGGCGAGGGCATCCATGTCGAGCGCGCCTTTACCGGCCGTGCCAACCTGTTCGCCGCGCGCCCGGGCGTGCTGGTGATCGACCGCGCCGCGGTCGACCGGATCAACAATATCGACGAGGCCATCACCTTCGCGACGCTGCCCGCCTACAAGCCGGTCGTCGAGGGCGAGATGGTCGGCACCGTCAAGATCATTCCGTTCGGTGTCGAAGGAAGCTTGCGCGATGCCGCGGTGACAGCGGCGGGCCGCGACGTGCTGACGATCGCGCCTTACGTGATCAAGCGCGTCGGCATCGTCTCGACCCTGCTGCCGGGCCTGTCCTCCAAGGTGATCGACAAGACCCTGCGCGTCACCGCGGAACGGCTCGCGCCGGCCGGCGCCAGCATTATCGCGGAGCGCCGCGTGCAGCATGACGAACCCGCGCTGTCGGCGGCCATCAAGGAATTGCTCGGCCTCGGCGCCGAGCTCGTGATCGTGTTCGGCGCGTCCGCGATCGCCGACCGCCGCGACGTGATTCCGGCGGCCGTCACCGGCATCGGCGGCGAGATCGAGCATTTCGGCATGCCGGTCGATCCCGGCAATTTGCTGCTGATCGCGCGGGCCGGCGGCGTGCCGGTGCTCGGCGCGCCGGGCTGTGCGCGCTCGCCGGTCGAGAACGGGTTCGACTGGGTGCTGATGCGGCTGCTCGCCGGCATCAAGGTGACGCGGTCCGAGCTGATGGGGATGGGCGTCGGCGGCCTTCTGATGGAGATCGTGACGCGGCCGCAGCCGCGCGCCAAACCCGAGATCGAGGGCAACAATGTCGCAGCCATCGTGCTTGCGGCGGGACGCTCGACCCGGATGGGCGGGCCGAACAAGCTCCTGGCCGAGCTCGACGGCAAGAAACTGGTGCGCATTGCCACCGAACAGGCGCTGGCCTCGAAAGCATCCGAGGTCATCGTCGTCACCGGTCACCAGACCGAGCTGGTCGAGCAGGCGCTCGAAGGTTTGAAAGTGACATTCGTCCGCAATCCGGACTTCGCCGGAGGTATCGCAAGCTCGGTCAAATCAGGCATTGCCGCCGTGCCGGAGACGTGTGATGGCGCGGTGGTTTGTCTCGGCGACATGCCCCTGATCGATGCCGGCCTGATCGACCGTCTCATCGACGGCTTTGCGCCGGACCGTGGCAATCTGATCGTCGTTCCGGTCAGCGAAGGCCGCCGCGGCAATCCCGTGCTGTGGGCGCGCCGCTTCTTCAGGGAATTGATGACGCTCGACGGCGACGTCGGCGCACGGCACCTGATTGCCAGGCATGCGGAGGCGGTCGCGGAGGTCCCTGTGGAAGGAGAGAGCGCTTTTCTCGACATCGACACGCCGCAGGCGCTGGAAGCGGCACGGCGGGGATAGTGCAGTGGTGTCGTAGGGTGGGCAAAGGCGCGCAGCGCCGTGCCCACCATCTCTCCATGCAGTGATCTACAATTGGTGGGCACGCTTCGCTTTGCCCACCCTACGACATCTCCCGATCGTCCGATTTCAACTCCCCGTTCACCATCTGGAAACGACCGCCCCTTAGAGTCCTCGCCACCTGCCTGGGGGGAGGGGTTTTTCCATGGCTTCGAACGTCGTCGCGCGCCGCTGCGCGATGTTTTTCTTTGCGTTATCAGTTTGTGTTGCGGGTGCGCGCTACATCACGGATGCCCACGCTGCCGGCGCGTTTGCGGTCGGCAAGTGCGGCGCCTATGGCCAGGCTTTTGATTACGGCGCCGAGCACGAGGCCCGCGCCGCGGCGCTGAAGCAGTGCAAGGGCGACTGCACGACCGTGACGATGAAGCGCGCCTGCGCTGCGATGTCGGTCGATATGGCCAATCCCTGCGGCGCCTATGGCTACGCCGTCAAGCCGAAGATCTCCGCCACGCTCAATGCCGCCACGCGCGAATGCTACAAATACGGCGGCAAGGAATGCGTGATCCGCGCCTGGGCCTGCGACGCCAAGGGTTGATTCTTGGAGCGCTGATTCCTCTTGCTGTCATTCCGGGGCGATGCATAGCATCGAGCCCGGAATCCATAACCACCATCGGGCGTGTGGATTCTCAGATGCGCAATGGCGCATCATGGCTCGCGCCAAGCGGGGCGCCCCGGAATGACAGTCGAGGATATGCATGCAGTTCGACACCAAGATTGCCGTCGTGATCCGCACCGATCTTCAGGTCTGGCAAAAGCTAAATGTCGCGGCCTTTCTCACCAGCGGTATTGCCGCGGCGTTTCCGGAATGCATCGGCGAGCCCTATGAGGACGCCTCAAGCACGCAATACCACGCGCTGATCGGCCAGCCGATCCTGATCTATGGTGCGGATGCTCCCGCGCTGTCGCGCGCACTCGACCGTGCGTTGACGCGCAACGTCAAGCCGGCGCTCTATACCGAAGACATGTTCAAGACCACGCATGATGCCGCCAATCGCGAGGCGGTGAAGGCGGTGGCACGCGCGGACCTCAATCTCGTCGGGATCGCGATGCGCACCGAGCGCAAGGTGATCGACAAGATCATCGACGGGCTGAAGTTCCATAGCTGACCCGGTCCCGCGTGATGCGCCGCGGTCATCGCAATGTCACGATAACGCGAGCGTTGCGTAAACTTTGTGCGGTTTGACTCCAATCAAGGGTGAGCCGTCAGGCCGCACTAGTCTGCATTGCGCATTGCAAAGGGAGCAGACTGATGCCGACCATGAAAGCCGCCGTTGTCAGGCAATTCGGCAAGCCGCTGGTGATCGAGGACGTGCCGGTGCCGCAGCCCGGTCCCGGCGAGGTGCTGGTCAAGGTGAAAGCTTGCGGTGTCTGCCATACCGATCTGCACGCCGCCTCCGGCGACTGGCCGGTGAAGCCGGTGCCACCCTTCATCCCCGGCCATGAAGCGGCCGGCATCGTCGCCGCGCTTGGACCCGGCGTGAAAAATCTGAAGGTCGGCGATGCCGTCGGCGTCGCCTGGCTGCACGATGCCTGCATGTCCTGCGAATATTGCGAGACCGGTTGGGAGACGTTGTGCGAGCACCAGCACAACACCGGCTACAGCGTGAACGGCGGTTTCGCCGAATATGTCATCGCCTCGGCCGTCTTCGCCGCGAAGCTGTCGGCGACGGTCGACTTTGCCGCCATCGCGCCGATCCTCTGCGCCGGCGTCACCACCTACAAGGGGCTGAAGGAGACGGAAGCAAAGCCCGGCGAATGGGTCGTGATTTCTGGCGTCGGCGGGCTCGGTCATGTTGCGATTCAGTACGCCAAGTCGATGGGTCTGAAGGTCGTTGCCGTCGATATCGCCGAGGACAAGCTCAAGCTCGCGCGCGGGACCGGTGCCGATCTCGCGGTCAACGCGCTCGAGGCCGATGCCGTCGACAAGGTGCTGGCGGCGACCGGGGGCGGAGCCCACGGCGTGCTGGTGACGGCGGTCTCGACCGCCGCCTTCGCGCAGGCGTTGAAGATGGTGCGCCGGAAGGGCACCGTCAGCCTCGTCGGCCTGCCGCCGGGCGAATTCCCGACGCCGATCTTCGACGTCGTGCTCAAGCGCATCACCGTGCGCGGCTCCATCGTCGGCACAAGGCGCGATCTCGATGAAGCCATCGCATTCGCCGCCGATGGCAAGGTCAAGGCCGAGGTGACGAAGGTGCCGCTGGCGCAAATCAACGACGTCTTCGAGCGGATGAAGGCCGGCAAGATCGACGGCCGTGTGGTGCTCGATTTCGGCTAATCTCCGGCGGGGAGCAGAGTATGGCCAAGCCAACGAAAATCGTCTTTCTTGGCGCGAGCAGCGCATCCTTCGGAATGAGCATGTTCCGGGACCTGTTCTCGACCCACGATCTGGCCGGTTCAACATTGGTGCTGATCGGACGAAATGTCGACCGGCTCGACCGGTCGACGCGGCTGGCGAGACTGCTCAACGAGAAATCCGGCGCCGGGTTTGAGATCGAGGCGACGACGGATTGGCGCGCGGCGCTCGACGGTGCCGAGTTCGTCGTGCATTCCACCGCGATCGATCGCAATCGGCTGTGGCGGCTCGATTTCGAGATTCCACGCAAGTTTGGCATCCATCACACGCTAGGTGAGAACGGCGGACCCGGCGGTCTTTTCTTCACACTGCGCACCTTGCCGGTGGTCTTCGACTTCGTGCGAGAAATGGAGTTCCGCTGCCCGCGCGCGACCTTTATGAACTTCTCCAATCCGGAAAGTCGCATCATCCTGGCGCTCGGCCTGTACAGCCGGATTCGCAACCTCGGCCTCTGCCACGGAATATTTCTTGCTCGCGGCAATGTCGCCCGAATTTTGGGGATGCCGGAAGCCCGGGTGGATGTATGGGGGGCAGGCCTCAATCACTTCCAGTGCTTGAGCGAAATTCGAGATCGTGAGACGGGCGAGGACCTCTATCCGCTGTTGTGTGAGAAGGAGAGGGATTTCGATCCCACCTTCTGCCCCCTGACGCGCAAATTGTTGCATGACTTCGGCTACTGGCTCGGCTGTGGCGACAGTCACGTGGGCGAGTATCTCTCGTTCGGATGGGAGGCGGGCGAGGGCGGCTACGATTACGACCGGGACGAGAGTGAACGCACGAAGCTGACCCGGCTGATCGATGACGTGCTCGCAGGCCGGACCGAGGCGCCGGACGGGTGGTCGGTGCCCTCAGGAGAGCGCGCGATCAGCATCATAGTCGCCATGGTTCATAACCGTAAGCAACTCATCGAGTCCGCCGTCATTCACAATCGGCACGTGATCCCGAACCTGCCGGCCGATGCTGCGGTCGAAGTGCCGGTGGTGGCAGATATCGCGGGCATCCACCCTGTCTCGCTCGGGCCGCTGCCCGACGGAGTGGCCAAGCTGATGACGGTCCAGGTTCAGGTTCAGCGGATGGCCACGGAAGCGGCGATGCATGCATCGAAGGAAATGGCGCTGCAAGCGTTGCTGCTCGACCCTGTCATCCATTCCGAGGAGGCCGCACGCGGCCTGCTGGAAGAGCTGTGGGAGATCAACCGCCCGTATATCCGGGCATGCATCTGACGCCGACCGTCTCAGCGCGCCGGATCTCACGCCGGCGGCATGCCCGCGAATTTGGGCAGGTCCGGATCGAGATGATCCCAGCCATGTCCGCGCGCCGCGTAAGTGACGACTTGCGGCTTGTAGCGGGCGGGCTCGTCGAGGCTCGCGGCGCGGATGGTGAAGATGTCGGGCTGTGCTGCAAAGGTCAGATAGACCGGCAGGCCGCACTGCGCGCAGAAGCCGCGGGTCTTCACATTGCCGCTGTCGCCGACCATGTCCCAGTGCTTCGCCTCGCCCGTCACCGTGACGCCGGCGCGCGCGAAAGTGGCGTACGAGCCGTGGCCGCTGCCGCTGTCCCGCTGGCAGTCCCGGCACTGGCAGTGATTGCTGAACAGCGGCTCACCCAGAATCGAATAGCGGATCGCGCCGCAGGCGCAGCCGCCGGTATAGGGCTTGTCCATCGCGATGACGCCTCACTTTTCTTCGCTGCTGATCTCGTCGAGCTGGCGGACGACCTTCTTCCAGCCTCCGCTCATGCCCGTGTAGGCCGACTCGTTCCTGGGCAGGACGAAGCCCGCATGAACGAGACGAATTCGCGTGCCGGCTTCAACCTGGGTGAGGGACCAGGTCACGACGGTGTCGAGCGGCGCGCCATAGCCGGTGTTGCGCGCATCGCCGCCTTTCCAGGCGTAGACGAGGCGGCGGTTCGGGACGACCTCGAGAACCCGGCAATGAATGACGCCGTCCCAGTTGCCGCCCGGCGTGGTCTGGTAGGTGAAAATGTTGCCTTCGACGGCCTCGAAACCGGTCGGCGGCATCAGCCAGCGCGCGATCAGCTGGGCGCTGGTCAGCGCCTTCCAGATCGTCTCGGGCGGGTGAGGGAAGACCTCGTCGATGACGATGTCTCTTGTTTCAGCTTTCAACTCGGAGGCACTCACGGATCGATCTCCTTCAAGAGGTCACGCAGGTTCTGGAAGCGCTCGCGCCAGAACACGCCGTAATGGTCCATCCAGGTGACCAGCGGCTCGAGTCCTTGCGGCGCGGCGCGGTAGTAGACGTTGCGGCCCTCGGCCCGCTCGGCGACGAGGCCGGCCTGCTTGAGGGCCTTCAGGTGCTGCGAGATTGCGCCCTGGGTGACGCCGCTGCCGCGCGTCAGCTCGGCGACGCTGATCTCCTTGCTCTCGAACACGCGCTCGAATACGGCGCGGCGGGTTGGATCGGCGAGGGCGCGCATCACGGTGGTGACGGGATTGGGGGCGGCTTCGATCATGCAAGTCAAATTAGTACAAACTAATGAATTAGTCAATGCTAATAAATCGCGGTCTGGCCGGGCTGTCTTTTTGCGTTTGACTATGACTGACCAGTCAGTCATAAATCGATCATGACAAAGAAGCCAGCCAAGCCCGTCATGCCATCTGCAGTCCGCGCCAACGCCCGTGCACCCGCAGCCGGCGAGGCGGCCCCCGCCAAGAATCGCGCCACGCGCGCGGCTGAACGGCGCGCGGCGATCGTGGAGGCAGCGATGGAGGAGTTCATCGCGCGCGGCTTTGCCGCGACACGGCTCGACGACATCGCAAAGCGAGCCGGTGTCGCCAAGGGCACGATCTACCTGCACTTCAAGGACAAGGAATCGATGTTCGAGGAGCTGGTGCGCACCGTGATCGTGCCGGTGGTCGCGCGGCTGACTGCGCTGCCCCCGCCGACCGGCTCGGTACGCGACCTCGTCGAGGCCTTCGCCGGCAACTTCCTCAAAGAGGTGATCGGGACCAGGCGCGGCGATCTGGTGCGTCTGATCGTGGCGGAGGGGCCGCGCTTTCCGTCCGTTGCCGATTTCTACTACCGTGAAGTGGTTTCGCGCGGGATCGCCGGCATGCGCGCGCTAATCGAGCTCGGCATTGCCCGCGGCGAGATCCGCGAGAAGAACCTCGCGCGCTACCCGCAGATCCTGGTCGCACCCGCGATGATCGCGGTGATCTGGCAGAGCCTCTTCGCGCGGCACGCGCCGCTCGACGCGCAGGACATGCTGCGCGTTCATCTCGATTTGATTTTTGGCGAACGGAGGGCGACATGAGGTCGTCGCAGGCATTTTCTAGATTCGCATTGGCCATCGTGCTTGCAGCCGGCCTTGCCGGCTGCAAGGAGAAGCGCGATCCCGGCTTCCAGGGCTGGGTCGAGGCCGACATGATCTTCGTCAGCCCGGACGAAGCCGGCCGGGTGACGAAGCTTGGGGTTCGCGAGGGTGACCAGGTGAAGGTCGGCGATGCCATCTATTCCGTCGACGACGATCTCCAGCTCGCCGACCTCAACCAGAACAAGGCGACGCTGGCGAACGCGCAGCAGACCTATGACCGTGCGGCCTCGCTGAACAAGACCGGCTCGGGCACGCAGGCCAATCTCGACTCCGCCGTGTCGGCCTTGCGCGTGGCGGAAGCGCGGGTCGTGACGTCGGAGACGCGGCTGGCGCGGCGCAAGGGCTTTGCGCCCGTCGCCGGCACCATCCAGCAGATCTATTTCCGCGAGGGCGAGATGGTGGCGGCGCAGCGGCCGGTGCTCTCGATCATGCCGCCGGGCAACATGAAGCTGCGCTTCTTCGTGCCGGAGACCGAACTGCCGAAGCTTGCGATCGGCGACACGGTGCGCGTCGCCTGCGACAATTGCGCCGCCGATCTCACCGCAAAGATCTATTTCATCGCGACCTCGGCGGAATACACTCCGCCAGTGATCTACAGCGTCGATGAGCGCAACAAGCTCGTCTATCTCATCCAGGCGCGGCCATCGCGCCCCGATGCGCTGCGCGTGGGCCAGCCGATCGACGTCTATCTCAATCCCAAGAATCTTGAAAATAAGACTCCGGTGGCGGACAAGCGATGAGCGGCGGCAACGGCATCGCGATCGACGTCAAGGGCCTGACGAAGTCGTTCGGCGGCCGCGAGGTCGTGCACGATCTGTCGATGCAGGTGAAGCGCGGCTCGATCTACGGCTTCCTCGGGCCCAACGGCTCGGGCAAGACCACGACCATCCGCATCCTCTGCGGCCTGCTCACGCCCGACAGCGGCGAGGGCACCTGCCTCGGCTTCGACATCCTGAAGGATTCCGAAAAGATCAAGCGTCAGGTCGGTTACATGACCCAGCGCTTCAGCCTCTACCAGGACCTCTCGGTCCGCGAGAATCTCGAATTCGTCGCTCGGCTCTATGGCCTGCGCGATGCACGCGGCGCTGCGCGCGAGATGATCAAGCGGCTCGGGCTGTCGGGCCGCGAGGAGCAGCTTGCGGGTGAGCTCTCCGGCGGCTGGAAGCAGCGGCTGGCGCTGGGGGCCTGCACGCTGCCCAGCCCGAAATTGCTCCTGCTCGACGAGCCCACCGCCGGCGTCGACCCCAAGGCGCGGCGCGACTTCTGGAACGAGATCCACGCGCTCGCGGCCGACGGTCTCACCGTGCTGGTCTCCACCCATTACATGGACGAAGCCGAGCGTTGCCACGAGATCGCCTATATCGCCTACGGCCATCTTCTTGCGCACGGTACGGTGGAAGAGGTGATCGCGAAGTCGGCGCTCACGACCTACACCGTGACGGGCGAAAACCTGAACGAACTCGCGGCCGCGCTTGCCGGCAAGCCCGGCGTGGACATGGTGGCGCCGTTCGGGACTTCGCTGCACGTCTCCGGCCGCGACGTCGCCGCGCTCGAAGCCAGCATCGCGCCGTGGCGCGAGCGCAGCAGCCTGCACTGGCAGAAGTCGCCACCATCGCTTGAAGACGTGTTCATCGAGCTGATGGGCCGCTCCAAGGACAATTTTCAATGAGCGCCGTCGATCAACCGGCCCCGGTGCATGAAATCCGCGAGCGCTTCGGCTTCCTGCGGCGTTCCTATGCGATGCTGATCAAGGAATTCATCCAGCTCAAGCGCGACCGCGTGTCGTTCGCGATGATTGTGATGCTGCCGGTGATGCAGCTCCTGCTGTTCGGCTATGCCATCAACACCACGCCCCACAATCTGCCGAGCGCGGTTTTGTTGCAGGAGGATAGCGATCTCGCCCGCTCGGTGCTGAAGGCGATGGAGAACACCGCCTATTTTCGTTTCCTCTACGAGGTGCACGACGTCGAGGATTTCGACAATCTGCTGAAATCCGGCAAGGTGCTGTTCGGCGTCGAGATCCCGCGCGGCTTCGAGCGCGCGGTGCGGCGCGGCGACAAGCCGGCGCTGCTGGTCGCAGCCGACGCCACCGATCCGGTCGCGGCGAGCGCCGCGATCGGCTCGCTCGGCATGGTCGTGCAGACCGCGCTTAAGCACGATCTCTACATCGGCGATCCCCCGGAGATGCCGTTCGAGATCCGCGCCCATGCCCGCTACAATCCGGCCGCGTCCTCCAGCCTCAATATCGTGCCGGGCCTCGTCGGTACCATCCTCACCATGACCATGCTGATCTTCACCGCGCTCTCCGTCACGCGCGAGGTCGAGCGCGGCACCATGGAGAGCCTGCTGTCGATGCCGATCAGGCCGGTCGAGGTGATGTTCGGCAAGATCATCCCTTACGTGCTGGTCGGCTTCCTTCAGGCCTTCCTGATCATCGGCATCGGCGTGCTGCTGTTCGGCGTGCCCGTGCTCGGAAACCTGGTCCTGCTGGCGCTGCTCTCGACGTTGTTCATCACCACCAATCTGTCGATCGGCTACACCATCTCGACGCTGGTGCAGAACCAGCTCCAGGCGATGCAGATGTCGATGATGTTCTTCCTGCCGAGTATTCTGCTCTCCGGCTTCATGTTTCCGTTCGCCGGCATGCCCGCCTGGGCGCAGTATGTCGGTGAGTGCCTGCCGCTGACCCATTACCTGCGCATCGTCCGCGCCATCATGCTGAAGGGCGCGAGCATGCAGAATTTGCACTTCGACACGCTGGCGCTGGCGACCCTGATGCTGGTCGCCATGACCGTCGCCGTGACACGCTTTCGCCGCACGCTGGATTGAGGCAAGATGCCCTTGAATCGAAGGGGGCGGGATGGTCAGGTTTGCGAGCAGGAAGAGACGGCAGCATGCCGTCTTGTCGGAGGAATTCGAGCGCGAGCTGACGCGGGAAGTGCTGCGCACCGAGCTGTTGCGGGTGCGGGCGCTGGTCATGACGGGCTGCGTCATGATGGTCTTCCTCACCGCGATCTATCTGGTCGACCCCGCCGTCGTGAACCGGGTCTGGCGCGGGAGCGAGGGTCTCGCCGAAGTCTACGGCCTGTTGATCGGTTTCATCCTGTTCGAGGTCTGGGTCCATACCCAGATCAGGAAGAACCTCAAGCTCGATCGCGACCTGCCGGTGATCCGGCGCTACATCGGCGCCTTGATCGAGACGTCGTTGCCGACCGTGATCCTGATCCTCCAGATCCGGACCATGGGCACGACCCAGGCGCTCGGCTTCGCCGTGCCGCTGATCTATTTCATCTTCGTCATCCTCTCGACCCTGCGGCTCGATTTCTACCTGTCCACCTTCACCGGCCTTGTCGCTTCGGCCGAGTTGTTCGTCGTCGCGCTGATCTATGATCCCGCCAGCGGAAGTGGCGAACCGCAGACTTATTTTCACGCGGTGCGCAGCACCATCATCCTGATCTGCGGCGTGCTCGCGGGATCCGTCGGCGCGCAGTTGCGGCGGCAATTTGCTGCGAGCATTGCCGCTGCCACCGCGCGCGATCGTGTGACGAACCTGTTCGGCCAGCACGTTTCGCCGCAGGTGGTGGAACGGCTGATGGCGGAGGGCACCAGCGCGGCCGGCGACCTGCGCCGCGTCGCCGTGATGTTCGTCGATTTTCGCGGCTTCACCGCCGGCGCACAGTCGCGTAGCCCGCAGGAGGTCGTCGACCGGCTCGACGGCGCCTTCGCGGTTCTGGTCGACATCCTCGACCGCCAGGGCGGCATCGTGAACAAGTTTCTGGGCGACGGCTTTCTCGCGCTGTTCGGCGCGCCGCTGGAAGCCTCCGATGCCGCGCATCGCGCGGTTGCTGCCGGCCGCGAGATGCTGACCGCAATGGATCGCATCAACGCCCAGACGACCTGGCCGCTGCGCATCGGCATCGGCATCCATTTCGGCGAGGTCGTCGCCGGCAATATCGGCTCGCCCCGGCGCAAGGAATACACCGTTATCGGCGACACCGTGAACTTCGCTTCGCGCCTGGAGGCGCTGAACAAGGAATTCGGCTCGCAGCTCCTGATCTCGGCGACGGTGCGCGCGGCGCTCGGCGACGACGGCAAGGATGCCGTCGCGCTCGGCGAGGTTGAGGTGCGCGGCTATGAGCAGAAGGTGGCGGTGTATCAACTGGGCTGAGAATTATTCACGGCGAGCGCAGAAGACGTTCGCTGCGCCATGGCGATTGCTCCGATTGCTCCGAATTTTGGGGAATGACGGAGGATATCGCCGGCTTGTAGATTGCTGCGCGATGCGGCCGATCGCGGTCGCGACTGTCATGAGGAAGTGACGATGCAGCGCCGCTACATCACCGTCGACGTATTCACCGATCGCGCCTTCGGCGGCAACCAGCTCGCCGTGGTGCTCGACGCCGCCGGTCTGTCGACGGAGCAGATGCAGGCGGTCGCGACCGAGTTCAACTATTCCGAGACGACCTTCGTGCTGCCGCCGCGCGACAAGGCCAACGACGCCGAGGTGCGCATCTTCACGCCGGTGAGGGAGATGCCGTTCGCAGGTCATCCCAACGTCGGCACGTCCTTCGTGCTCGCGAGCCTCGCGAAAGAGCCGAAGCAGCGCCTGCTGTTCGAGGAGAAGGCGGGACTCGTGCCGGTCGATATTTTTCGGGAGCAGGGAAGGGTGGTCAGCACCGAGCTGACCGCGCCGCAGCCGCTGTCGCGACTGGCGGAGATTTCCGCCGCCGATGTTGCGGCCTGCATCTCGCTGACGGCTGATGACATCAGGACCGATCACCATGCGCCGCAAGTCGTCGGCGTCGGAACGCCGTTCCTGGTGGCGGAGCTGCATTCGCGCGATGCGCTGAAGCGGGCGAGGCCCGACGCGGCCGCATTCGGCAGGGTGCTGCCGCGCGACGACGCCCGCTCGGTGTGGTTCTACACGCGCGACGTGCCCGCGTCGGAGGCGCCCAGCGAGCGGCAGGCGCGCATGTTCATGCGGGGCGCCGGCGGCCTCGCCGAGGATCCCGCCACCGGCAGCGCCACCGTCGCCGCCGCAGCGCTGTTCGCCGATCTCGATCCCACGCGCGACGGCGAATTGAAGCTCACGGTGGGCCAGGGTTTTGACATGGGCCGGCCGAGCCTCTTACTGACCCGCGTGCGCAAGCAGGACGGCAAGATCGTCTCAGCTCATGTCGGCGGCAGTTGCGTGCAGATGATGGAAGGGACGTTCCGGCTGGCGGGGGAAGAGTAGGCTCGCGTTTCCAAATTCGTGCTGCACGCCGCCACGTAGATCCATCCTGAGGTGCGAGCCCTTGCGAGCCTCGAAGGATGCGCGGCCGAGATGCCCCATCGGTGGCACGCCGTCGTCCTTCGAGGGCCGCTGAAGAAACGGCCACCTCAGGATGAAGGCTACGGCTACACCTGCCGTCCCGCCAGATTATTCACCGTCACCCCATCGCGCTCCTCGATCACCTCCGCGATCATCTGGCGGTGGCAGTGCGTATGGTCGCGCTCGTAGCAGAGCAGGCACACTGGACCTGCCTTCTTCACCAAAGCCGAGAGTTCGTCCATCTCTTCCCGGGCTTGCGGCGTCTTCAGGTGCTTCGAGTAGATCTTTTCCAGCACATCGTATTGTCCGCTGCGCGCGGCGAGGCGGCCCTCTTTCGGCGTGCCGAGCGCTGCGAGGTGGACATAGGCGATGCCGCGTTCGTCGAGCCCCGCGGCAAGCTGCTTCTTGGAAAAGCCGGGCCGCCGGGATGACGTCACCGCGCGCACGTCGACCACGAGCTTGACGCCGGCCTCTTCCAGTTCGTCCAGCACCGCCTTCGGCGGCGTCTGCTCATAGCCGATGGTGAAGAGCTTTTTCGCCTTTGCCATGCCGCATCCTCAGTTCACCCGCGCGATCAGTTCCATGGCGCCGTGCGGTGCGCGGACCTTGCCCTCGTGAATGACATAGGCGAACACGTCGCGCGGCTCTTTCTTCGGCTTGGCCTTGTCGACCTTCGGCAGATCGTCGGGTTCACCGCCCGCGGCCCAGGCCTGGAGGCGCTCCGCCCAGGCATCCAACTGCTTCGGTGGATAGCAGGTCTTGATCTCGTCATTGCCCTTTTGCAGCCGGGCATAGACGAAATCGCTGGCGACGTCGGCGATCGCCGGATATTTGCCGTGCTCTGCGAACACCACGGGCGTCTCGAATTCGCGGATCAGTGCGATGAAGTCAGGCGTGCAAAAACTGTCGTGGCGGACCTCGACGACATGGCGCAGCGCGCGCCCCTCGAGCTTGCGCGGCAACAGCTCCAGGAACTTGCCGAAATCGGCACCGTCGAATTTCTTGGTCGGCGCGAACTGCCACAGCACCGGTCCGAGCCGGTCGCCGAGCTCCAGCACGCCGGAATCATAGAACCGCTTGATGGAATCGCCGGCCTCGCCGAGCACGCGTCGGTTGGTGGCAAAGCGCGGCCCCTTGACCGAGAACACGAATCCGTCCGGCACTTCGCTGGCCCATTTGCGAAAGCTCTCCGGCTTCTGCGAGCCGTAATAGGTGCCGTTGATCTCGATCGAGGTCAGCTTCGAGGCCGCATAGGACAGCTCCTTCGCTTGCGTCAGCTTCTCCGGATAGAACACACCGCGCCAGGGCTCGAAGGTCCAGCCGCCGATGCCGATGAAGATGTTGCCGGATTTTTTGGACGCGGTTTTTGCTTTGGCCACGGAGGATCTCGCATCGTCGGGGAGGGACCTCATCCTAATCAAACCAGATTTGATTGGCCAGTTGCTGTCTCCCGTCTAAGCTCGCGACTGGATCTGCAATAAGGGAGAACAAGATGCGGATGCTGATGCTGGGAGCGGCGCTCGTCATGATGACATCTGCTGCCATGACACAAGCTGTCAGGGCTGACGATGACGATGCGAAGGGGGCGCAGAAGCTCGCCATGCAGGGCCGCGACGATTACTGGCATTGCCTGGCGCGGGAATATTCGCGCGACAGCAATCAGGGCCTCTCGGAACAGGATTTTGGCCGCTCGGTTGCCGGCGCCTGTCCGTCGGAACGGCAATATTACCGGGTCGCCTTGCTGGATTATCTCACCACGCAATATCCGGCCATCGATGCCGGCGCTCATCTCGCGACCGCGAACAAGGCAGTGGAGTCGGCGCAGAAGGATGTCGTGACGGCCTTCGTAAAGCACAGGCCGCCGCAGAAGTAGGGAATCGGAGTAGCGAATAGCGCAGAAAGCCGGTCCGCCTCATTCGCTACGCGCTACTCGCTATTCGTCCCTTCGGGAGCCCTTCCGGCCCCGCGCTCATCCATGGTATCAGTGGCCGCTTCTGGAACAGGGATGGATTTCCATGTCGTCTGAGTCGGTGGGTGGCATTTTGGGCGCGATCGTCGCGGCGATCGTGCTTGCGGCCGCCGTCGTCTTCGGGCCGATCGGCCAGTACGGCAAGCCGCCCAAACCGGCGAAAGTCGAGCCTGCTCCTGCTGCGGCGCCGGCGGCACCTGCCGCACCCGTACCGCGTGGTCCGGTGATCAAGGAAGTCCCGAACTAGCGGCGGCCCCAAAAACGGGGGTTTTTGCCCCCTTGAAAAGCGGTTTTGCCGTCCCCATTTAGTCTGTAACGGCGACGTTGAGCGGAAAACTCCGGCGCTGGGACGACCTTGGAATAGCATGGGCTCGCGCCGGATGTACGCGCGGTCCGCCGTTCCGGGGTCGTTGGCGTTTTAGCTCCTTTTTTGGGCCGTTCCCCCTCGGAAAACCCGGCTTGGCATCGCAGAACTTGGCAGCGCAGGACGCGGCGGATATACGCTGCCGTCATGAATGAAGCGATCAGACCGGGCACCGACTACCCGCCGCAGGCCCAACAGGCATCTTCGCCGTCGCCGCAATTGTCGGTCGTCGTCCCGACCTTCAACGAGCGTGACAACGTCACGGTGCTCTACCGGCGGCTGGAGGCGGTGCTTGTCGGCATCGCCTGGGAGGTCGTGTTCGTCGACGACAATTCGCCTGATGGCACCTGGGACGTCGTGCGCGCGCTAGCCCAGCGCGACAGCCGCGTGCGCTGCATTCGTCGCATCGGCAGGCGCGGCCTGTCGGGCGCCTGCATCGAGGGAATCCTGGCCTCCAGCGCGCCCTATGCGGCCGTGATCGACGCCGACCTGCAGCACGACGAGACGCAACTGCCGAAGATGCTGTCGCTGCTAGCGAGCGGGCAGGCCGACCTCGTGGTCGGCAGCCGCTACATCGAGGGTTACAAGAGCGAAGGTTTCAACAAGCAGCGCGCCGGCGCCAGCGCGCTCGCGACCGAACTCGCCAGGAAGGCGCTGCGGATCGAGATCGCCGATCCCATGAGCGGCTTCTTCATGGTCCGCCGCGATCGCTTCGAGCAACTGGCGCCGAAATTGTCGGTGCATGGCTTCAAGATCCTGCTCGATCTCGTGGCCAGCGCAAACGGCAGTCTACGCGCCGTCGAAATTCCCTACACGTTCGGCGAACGCCAGCACGGCGAGAGCAAGCTCGATTCCATGGTCGCGCTGGATTTTCTCGGTCTGGTGCTGGCCAAGTTCACCAACGACGCCGTCTCGCTGCGCTTCATCCTGTTCGCGATGGTCGGCGGCATTGGCCTCGTGGTGCATCTCACCACGCTGTTCATCGCGCTTCGGCTGATCGAGGTGCCGTTCGCGGAGGCGCAGGCCGCCGGCGCCGTCGTCGCCATGACCAGCAATTTCGTCCTCAACAACTTCCTCACCTATCGCGATCAGCGGCTGAAGGGTTTTGCGCTGCTGCGCGGCCTGATCGCATTCTACATCGTGTGTAGCGTCGGCCTGCTCGCCAATGTCGGCGTCGCGTTCTCGGTCTACGACCAGGAGCCGATCTGGTGGCTGGCCGGCATGGCCGGTGCGCTGATGGGCGTGGTGTGGAACTACGCGATGTCCGGGCTGTTCGTTTGGCGCAAGAAATAGCGCGTCAAGGAAACCGGCAAGGAAACCGGCATGGGCGGGGCTGACGCGCGGATCGTCCGCAATACGGCGCTGGTGATCCTTGCGCTCGTGGCGCTGCGGCTCGTCGCGGCCGCGTTCACCCCGATCACGTTCGACGAAGCCTATTACTGGATGTGGTCGAAGAATCTGGCGGGCGGTTACTATGACCACCCGCCGATGGTCGCCTATGTGATCCGCGCCGGCACCATGATCGCCGGCGACACCGAGCTCGGCGTTCGCGTGTTCTCGATCCTGCTCGCGCTGCCGATGAGCTACGCGGTCTATCGCTCCGCCGCGATCCTGTTCGGCGGCGCGCGCGTGGCGGCGACCAGCGCCATCCTGCTCAATGTGACGATGATCGTCTCGATCGGTACGATGATCGTGACGCCCGATGCACCGCTGCTAGTGTCCTCCAGCTTCGTGCTGTTCTTCCTCGCCAAGGTGCTGGAGACCGGCCGCGGCGCCTGGTGGCTCGCGGTGGGCGCGGCCGTTGGCGCGGCGCTGCTGTCGAAATACACCGCGATGTTCTTTGGCGCGGCGATCCTGATCTGGCTCGGGGCCGTGCCGAAGCTCAGGCACTGGTTCCTCTCGCCCTGGCCGTATCTCGGCGGGCTCGTTGCGCTGGCGCTGTTCTCGCCGGTGATCCTGTGGAATGCGGACCATCAATGGGTCTCGTTCGCAAAGCAGCTCGGGCGTGCGAAAATCGAGGATTTCCGCCCGGTCTTCATCGCCGAGCTGATCCCGACCCAGATCGCGTTCGCAACGCCGCTGGTCTTCATCCTAGGCGCGATGGGGCTGCACGCGCTGACCTGGCGCCGGGCTGGAGCGCTGGCCTCACGCGTGCTGATCGAGACGATGTTCTGGACCATCGTCGCCTATTTCGTCTGGCATTCGCTGCACGCCCGCGTCGAGGCCAACTGGTTCGCGCCGGTCTACCCGCCCTTCGTCGTCGCCGCAGCGGCGGCCGCCAACCTCGTGCAGTGGAAGCCGCGCGCGCGCCGCCTGGTGGATTTCTGCCTGCGCTGGGCCGCGCCCACCGGCATCGTGATGTTTGCAGCACTGATCGTGCAGGCCAACACCGGCTGGTTGTCGGGCTATCGCCGCGATGCGACCGTGCGCAGCGTCGGCGTCGGCTGGCGCGAGCTCGCCGCGGGCATCGAAGACGTGCGCGTGCGCAACGGCGCGACCTGCGTTCTCGCGCCGGATTACGGCACCACCGGCTGGCTCGCCTTCTATCTGCCGCGCGGCACCTGCGTGGTGCAACAGAACCAGCGCATCCGCTGGGTCAACATGCCCGAGCCCGATCCCAGGCTGCTCGCCGGCAAGCTGCTCTATGTCGATGAGCTGCGTCCGGACGGCAATCCCTTCCTCAGGGATCTCTTTGCGCAGGTGACCCAGGTTGCGCAATTGCAACGCAAGCGCGGCCCGCTCGTGGTCGAGACCTACGGCATCGATCTGCTCGAAGGCGCCAAGGGCGACGTGCTGGATCGCTCGCCGCCGCCGGAAGCGAGGTAGTTGTTTGTCGTCCCCGCGAAGGCGGGGCCCATACCGCGAGATCTCTCGATGAACGCAGGTGTCCGTACCGCGGTGACACCGGCTCACTACCAGTCTTCGCCCAAACTTCTCCCTGTGGTTATGGGTCCCCGCGTTCGCGGGGACGACAGCGGAGTGTTGAGTGGGCGGCGGACCTCAGTCGATCATCGCGGCTTCGGCTGCGGCCTGGCTGGGCCCGTTCCGGTCGCGCCAGAGCCAGACGGCTATGACGCCGGCGCGGCCGCGAACCTGGGTGAGCAGCGGGCCTGTCAGAACGCTGTCGGGATCACCCTGGAAGTCGGCCGCATCCAGCAGCGTATCGGTCAGCGCGAGCCGCGCCTTGTTTTGTGCGGCGACCTCCATCAGCCGGCTCGCGACGTTGACGGTGTCGCCCGTCGCCGTGATGTGCTGGTGGCTTTCGCCGAGACGAGAGGCGACGATCGGACCGAAATGCGCGCCGATCTTGAAGCCGAGCCGGCCGCCGATCGCAGGGGGCAGCGCCGCGATCCAGCTTTCGACGCGACGATGCAGGTTGATCGCGCACTTCAGCGCGCGGGCGGCGTCGTCGGGCATCGCGCCGGGCAGGCCGAACAGGATCATGGCTCCGTCGCCGAGAAAGCCGGTGATCAGGCCGTCGCAGTCGACGGCGGCCTTGTCGATCAGCGCGTGAAACGCCTTCAGCAGATCCTGGAGCTCGTCCGGATCGGCCCGTTCGCTGATCGCCGTGAAGCCGGAGAGATCGATGAAGACGATTGCTGCGTCCTGCCGCACGGGCCTGGACAGGAAATCGGGATCGCGCGCCAGCCACGCCTGCACCGCCGGCGCCTGGAATTGCGCGAGCGACCGGCTCTTGGCAGCGAAATATTGCGTGCGGCGGCCGCCCACCCACAGCTGCATGCCGGCAAAGACCACGACCGGCGGGACGGCGGCAGCGAGCGTGGTCGCGGCATTCAGCCAGACGCCGTGCGTGAACGCGAACAGATTCAGCCCGGCCCAGGCGATCATCACCGCGGCCGCGGCCATGATGCCCGGCGCACTGCGCCGCCAGGCAAGCAGGCCGACCAGCAGCATCGGTAGCAGGATCGCGCTGAGCGCGTCGGCGATGCGGACCTTGCGGTCGCGCACGATGCCGTCGCCGGCGACGAGATGGGTGATCGCGGTCGAGACCACCTCCACGCCGGGCATCAGGGAATCGAACGGCGTCGGGTAGAAGTCGCCGCCGCCGGCGACCGAGGCGCCGATCACGACGATCCGGTTCTCGATCGCCGCGCGATTGAGCGTGCCGTCGAAAATGCTCTGCGCGCTGACGGTGCGGATGGTGCGGCGCGGGCCGTAATAGGTGATCGGCAGCGCGAAGTCGGTATCGGTCGGCACCGTGCGATCGCCCAGCAGCAGATGGTCCGGCGCGATCGTCAGCGGCTTGTCGAGCGCACGGCTCGCGACGCGCAAGGGGAACGAGAGCTCGACCTTGTCTGCCGTCCGGAACAGCATCGGCACCGAGAGCGGCGAGCCCGACTGGCCCGTCGCAACGTTGACGACGCCGACCTCGGCGTGGTCGGCGAATGCAGGCAGCGGCAGCAGGAAGCGCTCGGCCTGCGGCAGCGCGGCGAGGGGGCCGTCGCTGCTCGGCTCCACGGTCTCGCTGGCCGACGGGAAGATCGCCGCCGCGGCGAGGACCATGGGGCCGGTGGCCAGCGTGTTGGCGAGTGTAGCGTCGCCGATCGCGGCGCTGCGGTCGACCAGAAGCAGGTCGATCGCGATGACCTTGGGCTTGAACTGCACGATGGTGTCGACGACGCGGGCGAGATCGGCGCGCGGCAGCGGATAGCTGCCGCCGCGCTTCACGACGGTGTCGTCGATTGCGACGATGGTGACGAGATCGGGCGGAGACTGCACGCCGCGGATCTGGGTCCGCCAGTCCGTCAGCGTCGCCTCGAGCCGGTCGAGAAAGCGCAGATGACCGTTGGCGTGGCCGGCATAGATGCCCGCGCCCCACAGCGCGGTGAGGACGAGTGCCACCAGAATCTGAACGCGTCTCTTCATTACGTCGTACTGCAATCTTCTTTGTTGTCAGGCCTGACCGAGCAGGCCTTATTGACCGGGTCCTACTGAGCCAGGCGTCATTGACCGAGTCTTGCCATCAGCGCGTCGACGCGCGGCTGGCCCCATGTCTTGACGGCCAAAGGGCCGGTTGCCTCGACATCGACGCCTTCGCCGGGACCCAGCACGACGCCGCGTCCACGCGCCCTGCGGCTCACGCCGACGCGGCCGTCGGCGACGAAGACCGAAGTCTTTGCATCTGCGACATCGACCGCCCATTTGGTGCCGCGCACCGCGGCGATCGCTTGCGGCGTCAGCACCTTGAAGGGATTGCCGCCGGGCTTTTTGCGCACTTCGACCAACAGCGCTTTGCTGCTCAACTCCACCGAGTCTATATGTCCGTCGCGGTTGGCGTCCTTTAGTTCAAATCTGGCACCGCTTTCGGCGACGATGGTGACGCCGTTGTCGCAGCGCCAGGTCTGCGTGCCTGCGGCCGTCGGCGATGCCGTGCAGCCCGCCTTGGCGGCAGGCTGTGCACCCGCAGATCCAGTCAACAGAACCAACCCCGCCAGAGCGAAAAACCCGGCGCGCGCGAACCCTCTCATGCCAGCCTCCGTTTGCGTGCTCGGCACAGTTCAAGGCGATGTTGATACGGCACCGTATCACACGCAGAGGCTGCTGAATAGTGCCGCTCTGGCAGCTATTTCCTCGCTGCGGCATTTTCCAGACAGGCGCGATCAACTTTCAGTCAGGGACTGTCGGACGAGTTCGGCCTGCATGGTTCGAGGCGCCCGCTTTGGCGGGCTCCTCACCATGAGGGTCTGAAATCTCGCCGCAGAACGCGCCCTCATCCTGTGGGCCCGCGGGAGGCTGGCGTCTCGGAGGATGGCCGTCGGCGGGAGGCGGATCCGCCAGCCTCGGGCAACGCTTCACGGCTATCGTCCGGGTATTGAAGACCACGAAAACGACTTGGTTGGATGGCCTAGAGAGGCGGCCGGAGAGGTTCGCTGACCGTGCTGAACCGGCCGAGAATTATAGTTAACAGATGCGCCTAAGTCCGTAATTCTGCGGACTTTTTCTCGAAATGGCACAGCGTTAACGAGTTGCCCTACATCTGCCCGAACTTAATCCGCATTTAACTAAAAGTCGCCTTAATGACGCTCCGGCCCTCTGCGAAATGCTGTTCCCGGATCGTGACCAGCGGCACTTCTAAGGGGGACTTAGTGACACCGTCCTGGACGCAAGGCGAATGAGTACGAGTATCGCGGCGCAAAGTAACGCGGCACGGAAGCCCGAGAAACCTTCTAAGAATTCTCTTCGGAAACCTTCCCGGAAAATGACCAACACCAATTGGCTTGGCGCTGCCGCCATCGGCTGCGCCGTGCTCGGCGCCGGCTGGACCGTCTACACCAACGTCCTCGGCGCCAGCGTCTATCCGAGCGTCGGCAGCACCGGCTACGACGAGCCCGTGATCAAGCGCGCGCCCAAGGTTGCGCTGCGCGAAGCGGGCGACGCCATCAAGGAAGCCTTCGCGCTGTTGCCCGACCGGCTTCAGGTCGCAGCTCCGATCTCGCGCGAGATGTTCAACGAGCGCTTTGCCGCGGCCGCGACCCAGGGCGTGGCATCCAATGCATCGAGCGCCGTGCCCGCGACTCAGGTTGCCGTCGCCAAGGATGCCCCGAAGCAGAGCGTGATCGCGAAGGTCGCGGAGGCGCTGAAGCCGGCGGCACCGGCCAAGATCGCGGATGCCGCCAAGGCCAAGCGCGGCGCCGAGGCGCCGGTGCAACTGGCTTCAGCCGATCCGGCCGAGATCGTCCCGGCGCCCGAAGCAAAGCCAAAGTCGTTCGCCGATCGCGCCAAGGCTGCGGTGATGTCGATCACCGGTCCCCGCCAGTCGATGGTGGAAAAGCTCTGGGGCAAGCGTGAGCCGTCCGGCGGCCTGCTCGCCTATGCTTCCGCCGATGCCAGCGTGACCGCCTCGATCGCACCGCGGGAGCAGAACCCCATGCTCGGCGGTTCGGCACCCTATGAGCGCGACACCGCGGTCTACGACATCACTGCCAAGATGGTTTACCTGCCCGACGGCACCAAGCTCGAGGCGCATTCCGGCCTCGGCTCCAATCTCGACGATCCGCGCTCGTCGAAGGTGCGCATGCGCGGTGTCACGCCGCCGCACATCTATACGCTGAAGCCGCGCGAGGCGCTGTTCCACGGCGTGCCGGCGCTGCGCCTGACCCCGATCGGCGGCGAGAGCGCGATCTACGGCCGCGACGGCCTGCTCGCGCACACCTTCATGCTCGGGCCGAACGGCGACTCCAACGGCTGCGTGTCGTTCAAGGATTACTACGCATTCCTCGACGCCTACCGCAACAAGGGCATCCGCAAGCTCGCGGTGCTGGCGCGGGTGGACTGATCCCAGCTCGTTCTCGATGATGCAAAAGGGCCGCCCGCAGCGGCCCTTTTCTTTTTTCTGCGTCGCTCGGTGGAAGCGCTCAACCCGGCCAGCACTGTCCGCCGCCGTCAATCCTCAGCACCTGGCCGGAGACGAAGGCACCCATGGGGCCGGCGAAAAACTCGACGACGCGTGCGACCTCGTCGACGGTCGCGATGCGGTCGAGCGTGCCGGTCTCGACCATCCTGTCGGGGTCCACCGCGCGGGTGCCGAGGAAGCGGCCGGTGCGGGTATCGCCGGGCGCGATACAGTTGACGGCGATGTCGAAGGGGCGGAGCTGGTCGGCGAGGCATCGCGTGTAATGGGTCACGCCGGCCTTCGACACCGCATAGATCGCGCCATTGGTGCGTCCCTTGAACGCGGCGACCGAGCCGAGCGTGACGATGCGGCCGCGCCGCCGCTCCATCATGCCCTTCGCGACCGCCTGGCAGGTCAGGATGGTCGAGAGCAGGTTGCGCTCCAGCACCGCGCGCACGTCGGCCTCCTTGATGTGCACCGCGTCGTTCGGATCGGGCTTGCCGCCGGCAGCCGCAATGTCGCCGCCGGCATTGTGCACGAGAATGTCGATCGGTCCGAGCGCGGCTTCCGTCTCGGCAATCACGCGCGCGATGTCCTCGCCTTTGGTGAGATCGCCGAGCACGCGCTGGCTGCGGACACCAAATTCCTGGCCGATCTCCGCGGCCACCGCGGTCAGCGTGGTGCCCTCACCATATTCCGCCGGCCCGTTTTCGCGCATGCCGTGAATGGCGACGTCGGCGCCGAGCGCGGCAAGCTTCTCCGCGAAGGCGCGGCCGAGCCCGCGCCCCGCGCCGGTGACCAGCGCTACCTTGCCTGCCAAAATCTTCGCCGCGTCATGCGATGCCATGATCTTGTTCCTGTCGTGAGATGTCGGTCCGCCGCGGGATCGAGGCCGATCGCCATCGCCTGCGCCCGCGTGATATCGCACGATCAGCGTTTGACGAAAACTAGATTGCAGGCCCGCGCCTCGTTGCGCTTGCCGCTGCCCCGGCTGCGGTCGAACTGCGCGTCGACCGTAAAGGCGTAGGGCGAGCCGGGCGGCACGTTTCCGAGCGTATAGCCGCTCCCGCCCGTCGTACCGCGCGCGCTCAAGGTCGTCTTGCCGTCCGCCGGGATCTGGCCGTCGATCTCCAGCCGGTTGACACCGCTCGGCCCCTGCGCCTCGGCGTGAAACACGCCGTTCGTCACGGTTGCCGCGAGGGCTCTGGTGAAGCCCTGCGCCTTGCCGCTGGTCTGGCAATTCAACGTCACGTCCCAGTTGCCGTCAAAATCCTTGCTGCCGCCTACTCGGGCATTGCCGGCCGCCGGCGCAAGCGCCGTCTTCTGCTTCAATCCTTCAACGCGCGCCCTGGCGAGGGTCGCGAAGATGCAATTCGGGAATCTGGCGAGATGGTCTTCGTAGGCCCCCAGCGTGCCGATGCCGTCCGCGGCCTTCCAATGCGCCTCTGCGGCTGCGCAGGGATCGGGCCGCGGCGGGGCCTGGGGCGCGGCTGGCGCCACCGTGACCGACACCGGCCCGTTCAGATAGAACTTTCCGATGATCGACAGCGACAGCTCCGGGAGCTGGGTCTTGCCGCTGGAGTCATAGACATCGCTGCTGATGTCGCGGAAGACGTCGCCGATTTCCTGCGGCTCCTCGATGTGCTTCAGGAATGCGGTCGTGTAGGGACTGTTGCGGCCGCTGCCGTCGGCGGCGGTCTGTCCGGATTGCGTCGAGAACGACACGATCGTGCCGCGCGGCGCTTCGACCTTCGACAAGCCGCGTCCGATCGAGGCTGCGCGCGTCGCGGAGCGTTTGAGGGTTTCGGCCAGCGGGTTGTCGCGGCAGGAATCCAGCACGAGGATGCGCAGGTTCTTGGCCTGCTGCAGATCGTTCACGATGTCGTCGACCCGCACGAAGCGCTTGAGATCCGCTTCATCGGTCAGCACGGCGTCAACCGGCATCAGGTAGTTCACGCCGTTGTACTGCATCGCATGTCCGCTGTAGTAGAACAGCGCGACATCGGCCCGGCTCGCGGCGCGCGCGAAGCGGATGGTCAGGTCCTGCATGTCGGCCTGGCGCAGGTCGATGCCCTGGAAAACCTCGAAGCCGCTGCGCTTGAGCGAGCTTGCTACGTCCTCGGCATCGTGCGCGGGGTTCGGGAGCTGCGCCGTAGAGGCATAGGCGCCGTTGCCGATCACCAGCGCAACCCGGGTGTCCGCCGATGCGGGAACAACGCAGAGCCAGCAGGCGAGGAGGGCCAGAGAGAACCCGGGCAAGAATCCGGACAAGTGAAATCTCGAAAGAGCGCGCATGAATACCGTCCGAGGAAAAATCGAAAAATATCCCCCAGATTAGCGCACGCGGCACCGACTTCAATGCCCTTGCCGGGAACCGCTCGGATCTGGCGGCCGTGGCATCCCGTCACGCCGGGCTCGCGGCCACCGTCTTGCGCAGCGCTATCTCGGTCGCGATCGCCTCCCGCACTGCGGGGCGCGCCTGCATGCGGCCGAGATAGGCCGACAAGGCTGGCCATTGCGCGATGTCGACGCCGGCCGGGCGAAGCAGCAGCAAGGCCCAGGTGAGGTGAGCATCCGCGACGGTGAAGCTGTGACCGACGAGGAATTCGCGGTCCGCCAGATGTGCTGACGGCACGGACAATGTCTGTGCGATCCTCGCGCGCGGCTTGGCCAGCGAGCCGTCGTCCTTGTACCAGAAGGTCGGGAACAGGAACGCCTTGTGGATCTCGGTGCCGATGAAGCTCAGCCATTCCTGCAGGCGGTAGCGGTCGGGATCGCCGAAGCCTGGCGCAAGACCGGTCTCGGGCTTCACATCGGCGATGTATTGCAGCACCGCGGCGCTCTCGGTCAGCCGTTCGCCGTTCTCCAGCACCAGGACGGGCACCGCGCCCTTCGGCGAGACGCCGCGAAAATCGCTGCCGTCGTCCGCGACCTTCTTCGTCCAGATGTGGGCGAGGTGATACTGCGCCTCGATGCCGGCCTCCATCAGCGCGATGCGGCTGGCGAGCGAGCAGGCCATCGGAAAGAAATAGAGTTGCAGCATCGCTCACGCTCCGTCAGGTCAGCACATCGCCTTGCGCGATGATCGCAAACCGGTCCGACAATTCGGCCAGCGCGACCTCGTGAATCGTGCGTGCCGACAGCGCGCCGCCGCGGCCGTCGGGCAGGTCGCGGGTGGCGCAGGCGTCGGCCGCGATCGTGGTGCGCAGCCCGAGGTCGAGCGCGGCGCGCGCCGTTGAGCTGACGCACATGTGGGTCATGAAGCCCGCCAACACGATGTTGGTGCGTCCGGTCGCGGCCAATTTGGCTTGCAGGTCGGTACCGGCAAAGGCGTTCGGCAGTGCCTTCTCGATCACGGGCTCGCCCGCGAGCGGCGTCAGGCTCGACACGATCGCCCCGCGCTCGGCCTCGCGATCGAACAAGCTGCCGGCGCGACCCTTGTGCGCGATGTGGAAGATCGCCGCGCCGCTCTGCCGCGCGCGGGCGAGCAGTCTTGCGGCGACCGCGATCGCGGGCTCGGCGTCGGGCAAGGCGAGGGGACCGGAACGATATTCGTTCTGGATGTCGATCAGCACCAGGCAGGAGTCGGCGAGCTTGGGCGGATTGAGATCGGCGCCGGAGAGCTCAAGCAGGGTCTTGGGAGCGGTCATGCTGGTCAGGCCTTCTAAGGGGGATCGGATGGCGCGACCCTAGCCCGGCGCAAGCCTGCCGTTGTGCAGGACTATTGCAGTATATGGCTGCAAATTTGCAGGAAGCGATCGCCCCTGCTAGCTTGTCGCCATGAACTGGGACGATCTGCGTATCATTGCTGCGGTGAGGGACGAGGGCACCTATGCCGGCGCCAGCGCGCGGCTGCGCATCGACGAGACCACGGTCGGCCGCAGGCTTGCGCGCATCCAGCGCGATCTCGGCGTGCCGCTGTTCGACGCGGTGGACGGGCTGCGCCGGCCGACCCGCCATTGCGAAGCGGTGCTAGAGCATGTCGGCGCGATGGCCGCGCATGTCGCCGCGATCGATCGCATCAAGGAGAGCCAGGTGGGCCCGGTCGGCCGGCTGCGCATTGCCTCGACCAATGCGGTCGCCGAGGAGCTGCTGGCGCCGCACACCAGCGCCTTCCTGCGCGATCATCCCGGCCTGACCCTCGAATTCCTGACCTCCAGCGGCAACGTCAAGTTCTCGCGCTGGCAGGCCGATCTCGCCATTCGCCTGCGCAAGCCGGAGAAGGGTGATTTCACCATTTCGAAGCTCGGCGATATCAGGCTGTATTTCTTCGAGCCCGCCG
Source organism: Bradyrhizobium sp. A5 (assembly GCF_042076515.1). Classification (NCBI taxonomy): domain Bacteria; kingdom Pseudomonadati; phylum Pseudomonadota; class Alphaproteobacteria; order Hyphomicrobiales; family Nitrobacteraceae; genus Bradyrhizobium; species Bradyrhizobium sp. A5. Next base: position 2,581,689 of record NZ_CP148990.1, read on the forward strand.
ACCGCAACGGCGGCGAACCGGTCACATGCGTCTATCCGGACGAGCTCGACGCCATTCCGGAGCAGCAGTTCCTGCGCGCCAAGCGGCTGCAGAACATGCGCTGCGTCACCGACAACGTCCGCATCATCAAGACCCTGATCCAGTCGCATCAAGCCGTCGGCGTGCTGCCCGAGCACAGCTGTGCCCCGCTGCTCGCCGACCGCAGCCTGCACGCGACGCTGCTGCCGAAGCGCCGTGATGTCTGGCTGCTGGTGCAGAATCATCTCAAGCGCGATCCGGCAACGCGGCTCACCATCGCATGGGTGCGCCACTGCTTCGGGGATTTTTCGCGCGGCTGACGGCCGGTGGCCTTGCCGTGAACGCGGTCCACCCATGGCGCGACCAAGTTTTGGGAGCGAAGGGATTGCACGCGCGCGAAGGTTGCGTAATCTCGCGAGCAAAAGTTGAGATCAGGCAGGCATGACCACTCTTCAGCACACCATCCGGCCGCGGGCCAGGTCGCAGGAATGGAAGGCGATCGTCATCCTGATCCTGCTGATCCCGGTGCTGTGGTCGCCGCCGTTCCTGTTTCGCTTCTTCCTGTATCAGCCGTTCAGCATTCCCTCCGGCTCGATGATGCCGACGCTGATGACCGGCGACTACGTGTTCGCTTCGAAGCGCGCCTATGGCTACGGACCCTATTCGTTTCCCTTTGCATCGTCCCTTATCTCGAACCCGGTCTTTGCCGCGGAGCCCGAATATGGCGACATCGTCGTGTTTCGCACGCCAAAGGACATTTCGGTCGACTACGTCAAGCGCGTGGTCGGGCTGCCCGGCGACCGCATCCAGATGCGGCAGGGCCAGCTCTTTCTCAATGAGAAGCCGGTGACCCGCGTCGCCCTGAAGGAGACGGACGGCGAGGCCGCCTGTGGCACTGACGACGCGAAAGTCAGGAATTGGCGCGAGACTTTGCCGAACGGCGCGTCCTACGTCACCTACGACTGCGTCGACAGCGGCTACTACGACAACACCAGCGTCTACACCGTGCCGCCGGGCCATCTCTTCGTGCTCGGCGACAACCGCGACAACTCCACCGACAGCCGCGTGATGACCGCCATAGGCTTCGTGCCGATGGACAATCTGGTTGGCCGCGTGACGCGGATCATCTGGTCCCTCGACGACGACGGCGAGCCGCGCTTCGAGCGGATGGGCAAGGTGCGGTGAGGCATGTTCTGTCATTCCGGGGCGGCGCAAAGCGCCGAGCCCGGAATCCATAACCACAGGCGGAGCGAATGGCCTACTACGTTTACATCCTCGCAAGTAGGAAACAAGGCACGCTCTATATCTGCGTGACTAGTGACCTAGTGCGCCGTGTGTACGAGCACAGGACTAAAGCTGTACCCGGCTTCACGACGAAGTACGGCGTGGACAAGCTCGTCTTGTTCGAGATCTACGATGATGCCGCAACCGCCATCGCGCGCGAGAAAGAACTCAAGAAGTCGCGCCGGGATTGGAGGACACGGCTGATCGAGGAGCAGAACCCGAGTTGGGATGATCTCTATCCGGGGATAAGCAACTGACGTTCGTGGTTATGGATTCTCAAGTGCGCAATTGCGGACCATAGCTCGCGACTTCGTGCGCCCCGGAATGACGAGGAAGAGCTTGCCCCAAAAACAAAAACCCCGGCATCGCTGCCGGGGTTTCGCATGTCGTATCTTGCCTGAATGGCTGGACCTTAGAAGTCCATGCCGCCCATGCCGCCGCCCGGGGGCATTGCGGGGCCGGCGCCGCCCTTCTTGGGCAGCTCGGCGACCATGGCCTCCGTGGTGATCAGCAGGGCCGCAACCGAGGCTGCGTTCTGGATCGCGGTACGGACCACCTTGGTCGGGTCGATGATGCCCTTCTTGACGAGGTCGCCGTATTCACCGGTCTGGGAGTCGAAGCCATAGGCGTAGGTCTTGCTCTCCAGCACCTTGCCGACGATCACCGAGCCGTCTTCACCGGCGTTGATCGCGATCTGGCGAGCGGGAGCCGACAGCGCCTTGCGCACGATCTCGACGCCGGTCTTCTGGTCGTCGTTCTTGGTGCGCAGGCCCTTGAGCTGCTCGGAGGCACGGAGCAGGGCGACGCCGCCGCCCGGGACGATGCCTTCCTCGACCGCGGCGCGGGTCGCATGCATCGCGTCATCAACGCGATCCTTGCGCTCCTTCACCTCGATCTCCGTGGCGCCGCCGACGCGGATCACCGCGACGCCGCCGGCCAGCTTGGCAAGACGCTCCTGGAGCTTCTCACGGTCGTAGTCCGAGGTGGTTTCCTCGATCTGCGCCTTGATCTGGGCCACGCGCGCCTCGATGTCGGCCTTCTTGCCAGCGCCGTTGACGATCGTGGTGTTCTCCTTGTCGATCATCACCTTCTTGGCGCGACCGAGCATGTTGAGCGTGACGTTCTCGAGCTTGATGCCGAGGTCTTCCGAGATCGCCTGGCCGCCGGTCAGGATCGCGATGTCCTGCAGCATGGCCTTGCGGCGATCGCCGAAGCCCGGAGCCTTGACGGCCGCGACCTTCAGGCCGCCGCGCAGGCGGTTCACGACCAGGGTCGCAAGCGCTTCACCTTCGACGTCCTCGGCGACGATGACCAGCGGCTTGCCGGTCTGCACCACGGCCTCGAGCAGCGGGAGCAACTCGTTCAGCGAGGAGAGCTTCTTCTCGTTGATGAGGATGTAGGCGTCGTCCATCTCAACGCGCATCTTGTCGGCGTTGGTGACGAAGTAGGGCGAGATGTAGCCGCGGTCGAACTGCATGCCCTCGACGACGTCGAGCTCGGTCTCGAGCGACTTGGCTTCCTCGACGGTGATGACACCCTCGTTGCCGACCTTCTTCATGGCGTCGGCGAGGAACTTGCCGATCTCCGCGTCGCCGTTGGCCGAAATGGTGCCGACCTGGGCGATCTCGTCGTTCGAGGTGACCTTCTTGGAGTTCTTGACGAGGTCCGCGACGACGGCTTCGACAGCGAGGTCGATGCCGCGCTTGAGGTCCATCGGGTTCATGCCGGCAGCAACCGACTTGGCGCCTTCGCGTACGATCGCCTGGGCCAGCACGGTCGCGGTGGTGGTGCCGTCGCCGGCCGCGTCAGCGGACTTGGAAGCGACTTCGCGCACCATCTGCGCGCCCATGTTCTCGAACTTGTCGTCGAGCTCGATCTCCTTGGCGACGGTGACGCCGTCCTTGGTGATGCGGGGAGCGCCGAACGACTTGTCGAGGACGACGTTGCGGCCCTTCGGGCCAAGCGTGACCTTCACTGCGTTGGCGAGGATGTCGACGCCACGCAGCATCTTGTCGCGTGCATCGACGCCGAATTTGACTTCTTTAGCTGCCATCTGGATTTTTCCTTGAGGTGTTTAGCTGGGTGAGAGAGGGGGCTCTTAGGCCGCCTTCTTCTTGGAAGCGGGGACGTCGAGGACGCCCATGATGTCGCTTTCCTTCATGATCAGCAGGTCGACATTGTCGATCTTGACCTCGGTGCCGGACCACTTGCCGAACAGCACACGGTCGCCAACCTTCAGGTCGATCGGGATCAACTTGCCGGCTTCGTCGCGGCCACCCGGGCCCACGGCGACGATTTCGCCCTGCGAGGGCTTTTCCTTGGCACTGTCGGGAATGATGATGCCGCCAGCGGTCTTCTCTTCTGCGTCGATGCGCTTGACCACGACGCGGTCGTGAAGCGGACGGAATTTCATGCAGTCCTCCTAAGCAATTGCTCGGGTTGATGTTTCTGGAATTGTTAGCAGTCCCGACTGGCGAGTGCCAGCGCGGGCATTGCTCAGATAAGCCAGGATTTTTGCGGGGACAAGGGCTTCTAGCAGAAAAATAAGCACTCAGAAGGCCCGCCTGCCAATTTCCTTTACCATCGTTAACCTGTCTTTGGGGCCGTATTAGCACGGAGCCGCATCTGCTGCTAACGCATTGAATTTCAACAGCTTGTTAAACTTTTGGGCTTGAGATGGATTGTCAGTTTGCGTCACATTTCTCTCATGTGAGCGCATCGTTTCCGGGTGGCTCGTAAGCAGCGTACCGGCAAGCCACCCTTGAATATGCGCTCCTGCAAAGGAGGTTGGCATGGTCTCGCGGGTTGGGGTTGTTTCCGACGACTTTCGGAAACAGGTGCTGGGTTACGGGCTGACGACGGCGCAAATCCTCTATCGAATGCCGGATCATCCCTCGCTGCTTCAGACCTACGTCTGGCAGAATTACGATCTCTTTCCGAAATTCCCGGCGCTGAAGGACTTTTTGGCCTTCTGGCAGGAGAAGCTCGACGGTCCGCTCCACTCGGTGACCGTTGCACATTCCAAGCTGATCAAGCCCGCCGAGCTGCGCGCCGTGGATGGTGTGTTCCGGCTGCATTGAAGCGCGCACCGGTTTCGTAGGGTGGGCAAAGGCGCGCACGCGCCGTGCCCACCATCGCTCCGCAATCGTATCTGACAATGGTGGGCACGCTGCGCTTTGCCCACCCTACGAGACCTGTTTGCGTGCTACCCTCTCCCCATAACAACAGGGGAGGCGGCTCATGGCCAAGAAGGTGAAGTCGCGCAGCGCAGCGCAAGTCGCGGTGAAGAAGCGGAGCGGAGCCAAGGTCGCCGTGCGATCCTCCGCGCGGAAGGCCGTGAAGGCGAAGGCGCGCGCAACGCCAGCGAAATCAGCGGTCAAGCAACCCGCACGTCCCAAGCAGCGCATCGCAATCAGCCATCACCGCGAAGAAGACTTCAAGGCCGACGGCCTGCGCGCCTACGCCAAGTACCGCGACCTCGGCATCGCCGCTGCAAGCCACGGCCTTGCGCAAGCCCATGTGATCCGGCTGCAAGGCCCGTGCGATCCGGCCGAAGTGTCGAAGCTGCACTTTCACCACGTCGACTTCCAGATGGTCTACGTGCTCAAGGGCTGGGTGAAGACCTACATGGATGGGCAGGGCGAGACCCTGATGAAAGAAGGCAGCGCCTGGACCCAGCCGCCGAAGATCAAGCACATGATCCTGGATTATTCCGATGACGTCGAACTGCTGGAGGTGATCCTGCCGGCGGAATTCAAGACGGTGGAGTTGAAGGCGTAGGCGCTGGTGGGAAGAGCGCGCCGGTCTTTCTTGCCGTCATTCCGGGGCGCGTAGCGCGAACTACGGTGCGCAATTGCGCACCTGAGAATCCATCGGGCGGCAGTACGCGTGGCAAAATGGATTCCGGGCTCGCGACTTCGTCGCGCCCCGGAATGACGGTGGAGAGAGTCACGCCAACACCCCCACCACCGCGCCCATCAAACACGTCGTCAGCGTTCCTGATACGATCGACTTCAATCCCAGCGCGTTGATCTCCTCGCGCCGTTCCGGGGCCATCACCCCTAGGCCGCCGATCATGATGCCGAGGCTGGCGAAATTGGCGAAGCCGCACATCGCGTAGAGCATGATCAGGCGCGAGCGCGGATCGAGCGCATCGGGTGGCAGCTTCGAGAAGTCGACATAGGCGATCAACTCGTTGAGCACGGTCTTGGTGCCCATCAGGCTGCCGGCGGTCACCGCCTGATCCCACGGCAATCCCATCAGCCAGCACACCGGCGCCATCACGAGGCCGAGCAGGCGCTGCAGCGAGATCGCGGCGCCGCCAACATTCGGCAGCAGGCCGAGCATGGCATTGACGAGATAGACCAGCGCCACCAGCACCAGCAGCATCGCGACGATGTTGATCAGCAGCTCGATCCCTGCGCCGGTGCCCTTCACGATCGCATCCATCGTGCTGGCGACCTCCATCTCGGGATCTTCCAACGCGCCGCCAGTGCGCTTGTCTGATGTTTCGGGCACCATGATCAGGCTGACGAGGATCGCAGCCGGCGCCCCTAGTACGGACGCGATGACGAAATGCGCGGCCGCATTAGAAATAAGAGGAGCAAGCAGCGTCGCATAGAGCACCAGCACCGTGCCGGCGATGCCGGCCATGCCGCCGGTCATCACCAGGAACAATTCGCTGCGGGTCATCTGCGCCAGATACGGCCGGACGAACAGCGGTGCCTCCACCATGCCGAGGAAGATGTTGGCGGCGGTCGACAGCCCGACCGCGCCGCCGACGCCAAGCGTCCGCTCCAGCAGCCAGGCCATGCCGCGCACGATCGGCGGCAGCACGCGCCAATAGAACAGCAGCGTCGTCAGCACGCTCATGACCAGCACGATCGGCAGCGCCTGGAACGCCAGGATGAAATCGGCGCCCGGCACCTTCAAATCGAACGGCAGGGCGCCGCCGCCGACATAGCCGAACACGAAGGAGGAGCCGGCGCGCGAGGCCGCCGAGATCGCACCGATGGCATCGTTAATGGCGCCGAAGGCGCGGGCGACGACCGGCACCTTCATCAGGAGGATCGCGGTGGCGAAGGTTGCGACGAGGCCGATCGCCGCCTGCCGCAGCGAGACGGCACGCCGATTCTCGGCCAGCGCGAAGGCGAGCAGCAGCAATGCGAAAACGCCGAGTGCCGATTGCAGCCGCAGCATGATGTCCCCAAACCTCCAATGATTATGGCCGCGCAGGTGTTGCAAACGCAATGCCGGGAGGTGATCAGAGCCGTCCGCTGTTGACAAGCCGGTCCGCGTCAGCCACGCGGGGCGTCGTCAAGATCAGGCGCGGACGGTCCCAAAAGGTGAGTCAGGAGCTGGGCGAAGAGCAGCCGCGACAGGTGAATCCGCCGGTCAGCGCCCGCGCGCTGCTGTCCCACCGCGCTTTCCTGTTCTTCCTGCTTTCGCGCAGCCTGTCGCGCTTTTCCAGCCAGATCGCGGCGGTCGCGATCGGCTGGCAGATCTACGATCTCACCGGCTCGGCCTTCGATCTCGGCATGGTCGGCCTCGTGCAATTCCTGCCCACGGCGCTTCTGGTGTTCGTCGCCGGCCACGCCGCCGACCGTTTTGAGCGCAAGCGCGTGGTCCAGCTCTGCCAGCTCGCGGAAGCGGCGACCGCGCTCTATCTCGGTGTCATCACCTATCTCGGCGCGGTCAGCGAGGTGCAGATCTTTATCGCGACCTTCGTGCTCGGCATTGCCGGCGCGTTCGAAAGCCCGACCACCGCGGCGCTGTTGCCGCTGATCGCGCCGCAGGGATCGCTGCAGCGCGCGACGGCGGTCGCGAGCGGTGCGGGGCAGGTCGCGACCATCACGGGACCGGCGCTCGGCGGCTTCGCCTACGCGATCGCGCCGCATCTTGCCTATGCCGTGATGCTGCTGTTCTGGATTTTTGGGATGATCCTGACCGGCTTCATCCGCCCGCGCCCGCAGGCGGTGGCCAGGGAGGGCACCGACTCGGACAACATCTTTGCCGGCGTCCGCTTCATCCGCAGCAATCCGGCGATCCTCGGCACCATCTCGCTCGATTTGTTCGCGGTGCTGTTCGGCGGCGTCACCGCGCTGCTGCCGATCTATGCCCGCGACATTCTCCAGACCGGCCCGATGGGGCTCGGCGTGTTGCGCGCCGCGCCGGCCGTCGGTGCGCTGCTGATGACGATGGTGCTGGCGCGTCACGCCATCTCGCGTCACGTGGGCCTGCGCATGTTCCAGGCCGTGATCGTGTTCGGCCTCGCCACGATCGTGTTCGCGCTGTCGTCCTGGATGTGGCTGTCGGTGCTCTCGCTCGCGATTTTGGGAGCCGCCGACACGATCAGCGTCGTGATCCGTTTCTCGCTGGTTCAGCTTTCGACGCCCGACGAGATGCGCGGCCGCGTCGGCGCGGTGAACTTCCTCTTTATCAACGCCTCCAACCAGCTCGGTCAGTTCGAAAGCGGCGTAGCCGCCGCGCTGCTCGGCGCCATGCCGGCCGCCGTGCTCGGTGGCGTCGCTACCGTCGCGGTGGCGCTGCTGTGGATGAAGCTGTTCCCGAGCCTGCTGCAGGTGGAGAGTTTGGAGTAGGGCTCCGCTCTCTCACCGTCATTGCGAGGAGCTGTTGCGACGAAGCAATCCAGAATCCCGCCCGAGGAAAGATGCTGGATTGCTTCGCTGCATTCGCAATGACGATTGTTGAGGCAGCTTGCGGACTTAAGTGACGTCACCCCCGAAGCGAGCACCCCAGGCCGCCTAGTGTGCATGGGGTTGTTTTCGCGCTTTTCAGTTCAGCCCCGTCCGACGAACGGCATCTTGGTGGCCATCACCGTCATGGTCAGCACGTTGGCATCGAGCGGCAGGCCGGCCATGTAGGCGACGGCATCGCCGACCGCCTTGGCGTCCATGCGCGGCTCGTGCTTCATCGTGCCGTCGGGCTGCATTACGCCGGGGCCGGCGACCATGCGGTCGGTCATTGGCGTCGCAGCGTTGCCGATATCGACCTGCCCGACCGCGATGTCGTACATGCGGCCGTCGAGGTTGGAGGCCTTGGTGAGGCCCGTGATGGCGTGCTTGGTCGAGGTGTAGGCGGCCGAGAACGGCCGCGGCGCATGCGCCGAGATCGAGCCGTTGTTGATGATGCGGCCGCCGCGCGGGCTCTGGTCCTTCATGATGCGGAAGGCGTGCTGGGTGCACAGGAACGGGCCGGTGAGGTTGGTGTTCACCACCGCCTGCCACTGCTCGAGGCTGAGATCTTCGAAGTTCACCGGCGGCGCGCCCATGCCGGCATTGTTGAACAGCACGTCGAGCCGGCCGTAGGTTGCCTTCACCTTGTCGAACAGTGCGGCGATCGAGTCCGGCTTGGTCATGTCGGCGGTGACGCACAGGCTCTTGCCGGCGAGGCCGAGCTTGGCGGTCTCCTCGAGCATGTCGAGCCGGCGTCCCACGAGCACCACGGTGAAGCCGATGTTCATCAGCGCCAGCGACGCCGCGCGCCCGACACCGGTGCCTGCGCCCGTCACCACTGCGATCTTGTTTGCTTCACTCATCGTTTCCTGCCTTTTCTCTTAAGCTTTCAGGTTACTTGGCCGTCAGGTTTTCGGTTCTTTTTCGTTCTTGTAGGGCGGCCGCGGGATGTTCTGATGCGCCGCGCGCAGCGCCGCCGACCAGCGCGAGCGCAGATCGTGGAAATAGGGCTCGCCGGCCTCGATGCGATGGTTGAGATCGGCATCGCAGGCGTCCGCCCGCACCACCAGCACGTCGATCGGCAGGCCGACGCCGAGATTGGAGCGCATGGTGGAGTCCATCGAGATCAGGCCCGTCTTCAGCGCCTCGTAGAGCTCGACGTCGTAATGCATGGCGCGGTCGAGCACCGGCTTGCCGTATTTGTGCTCGCCGATCTGCAGGTAAGGCGTGTCGGTGGTGCACTCGATGAAATTGCCTGCCGTGTAGACCATGAACAGGCGCATCCGCGCGCCCTTGATCTGGCCGCCGAACAGGAAGGAGACGTCGAACGAGACGTCCTCGGACTTCAGTGCCGGCCCTTCGGTCGCGTGCACCGCCCGGATGGCCCGGCCGATGCGCTGGGCGGCCTGGAACATGGTCGGCGCGTTCATCAGCGTCTCGATCTCGCCAGTGGTCGGGTCTTCCAGGCCCTCGGTGAGGGTGGAGAGCACCGACTGGCTGATGGCGAGATTGCCGGCGCTGGCGATCGCCATGATGCGGTCGCCGGGCTTGGAGAAGATGTGCAGCTTGCGGAAGGTCGAGACGTTGTCGAGGCCGGCATTGGTGCGGGTGTCGGCGATCATCACCAGACCGTCCCGAACCAGGATTCCGCAACAATAGGTCATTTCCGATCCCCGAACGCGTTTGCGCGGAATTACTAGCCAATTTCAGGGGGGCATGTAACCCCCTGTTCCCAAGGGGAGCCATGTATCGGCTGGAAGGGGGCCCGCCTCAGTCCGCGGCATCGACGAGAAACGCCTCGTCGACCGGGACGCCCAGCGCCGTGACCAGCCGGTTCGTCTCCGCGGCCATGCCGATGATGGCGAGCATCTCGCCATATTCGGCCTCGGTCATGCCCTTCGCCCGTGCGCCCGCGGTGTGCGAGTGGATGCAGTAGCTGCAGCCATGCGCCACCGAGACCGCGACATAGATCATTTCCTTGATCTTGGGATCGAGCGCCCCCGGCGCCATCACCTGCTTGATGCTCTCCCAGGTCCGCCGCAGCGTCTTCGGATCGTGCGCCAGCGCGCGCCAGAAATTGTTGACGAAGTCCGACTGCCGCACCTTGCGGATGTCGTCGAAAACGGCGCGCGCCTCGCTCGAGAGCTCGTCGTCCGAAAGCAGCTTCACGGTCGCCATGGGGGTCCTCGCAGGGTCTGATCTGACCCTGCGATCATAGCACGGCTGATCCGGTCAGCCGGCAGAGTCGCGTGACGAATGCGCCCGCGCTTAAGTCTGCCGCTGTGATTGCGATTGCGACTGGCCGCCGCGGCCGGCCTGCTCGACCTTCACGGCGACTGTCAGTGTCTCCGTGCCGCCGCCATAGCGGGTTCCGCGCACGGGGGCGGCGCCGAGATAGTCGAGCCCGATCGCGACGCGGACATGGGCGTCGGTGGTGCAGATGCTGTTGGCGGGATCGAAGCCGACCCAGCCGAGATCAGCCACGTAGGCCTCCGCCCAGGCATGGCCGGCATCCTGATGCACCGTGCCGTCGGCGCGCAGGAAATGGCCGGAGACGAAGCGCGCCGGCACGCCGCCGCTGCGGGCGCAGGCGATGAAGATATGCGCGTAGTCCTGGCAGACGCCGCGCTTGAGCGTGAACGCTTCGGCTGCAGAAGTGCCGCTGTTGGTCGGATCCTCGTCGAAGGTCATGTGGTCGCTGATTTCGGTCATCAGCGTGTGCAGGAAGCCGAGCGTGTCGCTCTCGGCTTCGCTGCGCAACCGGCGCGCGACCGCCGCCATTGCCGGATTGACCTCGGTCAGTTCGGTCGTGCGCAGGAACAGGCTCGCCGGAAAGCGTTCGTCGGCGCCGCGCAGCACGCCGCCGGTATCGTGGGTCTCGATCAGGCCCTCGGCGATGATCTTGATGTCGCTGACGGGGCCGCAGGACAGCACGTGGGTGACGTTGCCGAATGCGTCCTCATGGGTATCGAGCTTGGTATCGGTAGAGACGTCGATCTGCCACTCCGCCACGTATTGTCCGTCATGGCTGCACGGCGTCATGCGCAGGATCTGGATCACGCTGGTCGCCGGCGGCTCGTAGCGATAGGTCGTGGTGTGCTGGATTCGCAGGCGCATGGGGATCCGTTGTTCTGGCGTCGCCATTCCGGGCTCGCCCTGCGGGCGCCCCGGAATAGAGGCAGTATCAGATCAAATACTGCTTCGTGATGATTTCGCCCAGCCTGGAATTGTCCGCGATGAATTCCTGAATGAATTCATGCACGCCATGCTGGAAAATGTCGTTCATATTGCTGTGTTCGAGCCGGTTGCGGATGCCGCGGGCGTGGCGCTGGGCCGGGCCCTGGCGGCCGTAGGCGACGCCGATCTGGTCGAGATTGCGCACGAGGTTGCCGTAGCAGCTCGCCAGCGATCGCGGCAGCGTGTCGTTGAGGATGAGCAGGTCCGCGATCAGCCAGGGTTTCAGCGTCTCGCGATAGACCCAGTGATAGGCGGTCAGCGCCGAGACCGAGCGCAGGATCGAGGTCCACTGGTAGAAATCGAGCGGGCCGCCGACATGCTCTTCCTCGGGCAGCAGCACGTGGTACTTCACGTCGAGAATACGCGCGGTGTTGTCGGCGCGCTCGAGATGCAGGCCCATCCGCGAAAACCAGTAGGCGTCGTTGCGTAGCATGGTCCGGTAGGCCGATCCGTCGAAGCGGAGCGAGGTCTCCTGCACGAAGCGCAGGAATTTGGCGAGCTCTTCGCGCGTCGAGGCACCCTTGCTCCAGACCTCCTGCAACTCGATCCAGGCCGAGTTGATGGTGTCCCACATCTCGCTGGTGAGGGCGGTGCGTACCGAGCGCGAGTTCAGCCGCGCCGACTCGATGCAGTTTCGGATCGAGGACGGGTTGTTCGGCGAGAAAGAGAGGTAGTCGACGACGTTGTGCTCGTTGGCTTCCTCATATTGCTGATAGAAGCTCGCGGCGACGCCGGCGGTCAGCAGCGCCGAGTCCCATTCGTTGGTCTTGCCGATATAGGCGGCGGGCAGCGCGGTGACGCGCAAGGTCGCATCGATGGTGCGCGCGAGATACTCGGCCCGTTCGACGTAGCGGGCGAGCCAGTAGAGGTTTTCGGCGGTGCGCGACAGCATCTGACTACTCGTCCAGGATCCAGGTGTCTTTGGTGCCGCCGCCCTGGCTCGAATTCACCACCAGGGAGCCTTCCTTCAGCGCAACACGTGTCAGCCCGCCGGGCACGATCGTGGTGGTCTTGCTGCCCGTGAGGACGAAGGGCCGCAGGTCGACGTGGCGCGGAGCGAGGCCGGACGCCGTGCAGGTCGGGCAGGTCGAGAGCGCCAGCGTCGGCTGCGCGATGAAGCCTTCCGGCTCGCGCTTGAGCTTTTCCCGGAACGCCTCGATGGTCGCCTTCGTCGCGGCGGGTCCGATCAGCATGCCGTAGCCGCCGGAGCCGTGCACTTCCTTGACGACGAGCTCGCTCAGATTGTCCAGCACATAGGCGAGATCCTTTGGCTCGCGGCAGCGCCAGGTCGGCACGTTCTTCAGGATCGGCTCCTCGCCGAGATAGAACTTCACGACATCGGGCATGTAGGAGTAGATCGCCTTGTCGTCGGCGATGCCGGTGCCGACGGCGTTGGCGAGCGTGATGTTGCCGGCCGCATAGGCCGACATCAGCCCGGGCACACCGAGCACGGAGTCGGGGCGGAAGGTGAGGGGGTCGATGAAATCGTCGTCGACGCGGCGGTAGATCACGTCGACCCGTTTCAGCCCCTCGGTCGTCCGCATGAACACTTCGTTGTTCTTGATGATGAGGTCGCGCCCCTCGACCAGCTCGATGCCGAGCTTGTCGGCGAGGAAGGAGTGCTCGTAATAGGCCGAGTTGTAGACGCCCGGCGTGAGCAGCGCGACCGTCGGCTCGCCGGAGGCGCCCTGCGGGGCGACCGAGCGAAGCGCGGAGAGCAGCTCGTCCGGATAGCGCTCGACCGGCGCCACCCTGTGGCGGGCGAACAGATCCGGAAACAGCCGCATCATGATCTCGCGGTTTTCCAGCATGTAGGACACGCCGGACGGTGTGCGCGCGTTGTCCTCCAGCACGATGAAGTCCTCGGCGTCGACCCGGACGATGTCGATGCCGGCGATGTGCACGTAGACGTCGTGCGGTACCTGCTGGCCGTTCATCTCGGGGCGGAACACCGGGTTCTGGAAGATCAGGTCGTCGGGCACGATCCCGGCGCGCAAGATGTCGCGGCCGTGATAGATGTCGCGCAGGAACATGTTGAGCGCGCGCACGCGCTGCTTCAGGCCCTTCTCCAGCAGCGCCCATTCCTTGCCGGACATGATCCGCGGGATCACGTCGAAGGGGATCAGCCGCTCGGTGGATTCGGAATCGCCATAGACGGCAAAGGTGATGCCGATGCGGCGGAACAGGAGCTCGGCTTCCTGGCGGCGATATTCGAGCGCCTCGGGAGGCGTCTCCTTGAGCCAGCGCGCCAGCTCTTGATAGGCGGGGCGAAGGTCCCCGCCGGGAATGTTCATTTCGTCAAACGCGACTGCCATAGATCCCGACTGTCTCCCTGGCCATGCCTGACAGTGCATGACTTACCCGGGTGGTAGCAAGGGCCGGGCCAGCGCGATAAGCATGGACTGACAGCATTTGACGGGGATGGCCGGCGGCTTGCCTGAAAAAATGGCTGAGGACTGCTTATTTCGGTAGCAAAACCGCGTGACTTCAACGCGTTACCTCGGCAAAGTCGGGCCGATAGGTGAGGGACTTAAGGCATGAGCGAGATCGTCACGGCAGGCATTCTGGTCATCGGGGATGAAATCCTGTCCGGCCGGACCAAGGACAAGAATATCGGCTTCATCGCCGAATACCTGACCAATATCGGCATCGACCTCAAGGAAGTCCGGGTCGTTTCCGACGACGAGGCCGACATCATTGCCGCGTTGGATGCGCTGCGGCATCGCTACACCTATGTCTTCACCACCGGCGGCATCGGGCCGACCCACGACGACATCACCGCCGACAGCGTCGCCAAGGCCTTCGGCGTCGGCATCGACCACCATCCGGAGGTCGTCGCCCGCTTCCGCGAGCGCTGGAGCGAGCAGGACCTCAACGAGGCCCGGCTGCGCATGGCCCGCATCCCCGACGGCGCCGAGCTGATCCAGAGCGCCACCATCCTCGCCCCCGGCTTCAAGATCGGCAATGTCATCGTGATGGCCGGCGTGCCGTCGATCATGCAGGCGATGATGGACATCGTCTCGCCCAAGCTGAAATCCGGCGTGCGCATGCTGTCCGAATCGGTTCGCGCCAATGCGCGGGAGGGCGACATCGGCAGCCCGCTGCGGGAAATCGCCGCCGCCCATCCCGACACCATCATCGGCAGCTATCCCTTCATGGACGAGGAGCAGAAGCCCAACACCAATCTGGTGGTGCGCTCGCGCGATGCCGACAAGCTCGCAGCGGCAATGGCCGCGGTGAAGGACATGCTGGCGGGATTGAACATCACCCGGTAGCTGCCGGCGGACCAAGCAGGAGACGACGATGGCTGGTGAAGCACCGGAACTGAGTGCGCAGGAGCGGGCAGGCAGGGCCTTCCCGGTCTCGTGGGACCAGTTCCACAGGGATTGCCGGGCGCTGACCTGGCGCCTCAACGAGGTCGGTCCGTTTCACGCTGTGATCGCGATCACCCGCGGTGGTCTGGTGCCGGCTGCGATCGTCGCGCGCGAGCTCGGAGTGCGCGTGATCGATACGGTCTGCATCGCCAGCTATGACCACGACAAGCAGGGTGAGCTTCAGGTCCTCAAGGGCATTTCCGAATCGGCGATGAAGCTGGGCGGCGGCACCGGCAAGGGGCTTTTGATCGTCGACGACCTCGTCGACACCGGCAAGACCGGCAGGCTGGTGCGCCAGATGCTGCCCGATGCGCATTTCGCCACTGTCTATGCCAAGCCGAAGGGACGCCCGCTGGTGGATACCTTCATCACGGAAGTGTCGCAGGACACCTGGATCTTCTTCCCCTGGGACACCGCGCTGTCCTACCACCCGCCGCTCCGCGACGGCGCGGCGTGATGTTGCTTCACCTCGCCCCGCTTGCGGGGAGAGGTCGGATTGCATCGAAGATGCAATCCGGGTGAGGGGGAGCTTCCGCGAGTCCGTCCCTCACCATATCTGTGGATGCAGCCCCTCACCCCAACCCTCTCCCCGTAAGAACGGGGAGAGGGAGAATAGCGGCAGCCATGCCCCTGCAAAACCGCGTCACGCCGACCGGCGACATCATCGCCACGCCGCATCGCGGCCTGTTCACCGGCAATCGCGGCATCATCCATGATCCCGCGACGAAGACGCTGCTGAAGAAGCGCTGGTCGTCGCAGGCCTGGATCACCTGCCTGTGCGAATTCCGCGGTTGGCGGCGGCCGGTGATGGCGCGGCGAAGCTGGACCGAGCTGTTCTTCCTCGACGAAGCCACGGCCTTTGCGGCGGGTCATCGGCCCTGCTTCTTCTGCCGCCGCGACGATGCCAAGCGGTTTCGCGCGGCGTGGGAAGCGGCGAATGGTGCGCGTAACGTGACTGCGAAGGCGATGGATGCCCAACTGCACCTCGAGCGGCTCGATCAGGGGAGCAAGCGCTTGCATGCGCTGCCGATGCCGCTCGCGGAATTGCCCGACGGCGCGATGGTGCAGCACGACAACGACTGCTTCCTGGTCGCACAGGGCAAGGCGCTGCTCTGGTCACCCCAGGGCTACGTCCCGCATGCACGCGCCCTCGATCGCCCGATGTTGCTGACGCCGCCATCCACGCTGCGCGCGATTATTGCCGGATATCAGCCGGTGCTGCATCCGACCGCGCGCAGCTAGCGCAGCGGCTTGCCCTCTTCATCCACGGTCGTTCGGGCATCGCGCAGCGCCCATTCGCGGATCACCTGGCGGCAACGGGTCAACTCGGCTTCGCTCGCGGCACTGGCATCCTTCGCTGCGCGCGCGATCATTGCCTTGCAGTTCAAGAGCGCGGAGCGGTCCTCCGCGCGCACGGGCAGGGTGATCGCCGCGAGAGCCGCGACGACGAGTACCAGGCGGACCACCACCATCATCCAAGCTTCTCGCGTGCCAGCGCGGCGCCGGCACCGAGCGCCATCAGCTTGGCTTCGGCGATGTCGCGCCGCATCGGCGCCATGCCGCAATTGGTGGTGGGGATGATGTTGCTCTTCGGGACGAATTTCGACACCGCGTCGATCACCTTGACGACATCTTCCGCGGTCTCGACCTCGTCGCTGGCAACGTCGATCACGCCGGCCTGCACGATTTTGGTTTTGAGCAGCGCGAGCAGGTCGAGCGGCACCTTCGAATTGCGGCACTCGATCGCGACCTGCTGGATCGGGCTGGCGTCGATAGCGGGAAAAATCTGCTCATACTGCCGCCATTGCGCGCCGAGCGTCTCCTTCCAGTCGGTATTGGCCTTGATGCCGTAGCCGTAGCAGATGTGCACGGCGGTGGCGCAGGTGAGGCCCTGCGCGGCGCGCTCGAGCGCCTTGATGCCCCAGTCGTTGACCTCGTCCATGTAGACGTTGAAGGCGGGCTCGTCGAACTGCACGAGATCGACGCCGTCGGCCTGCAGCGCCTTGGCCTCCTCGTTCAGGAGTTCGGCGAAGGCAAAGGCCATCTTGACGCGGTCGCCATAGTAACGGTCCGCAATGGTGTCGATGATGGTCATCGGGCCGGGCAGGGTGAACTTCAGCTTCTTCTTCGTGTGCGTGCGCGCCACACGTGCCTCGTCGGCATGGACGCGGCCCTTGAGCCGGAGCGGCGCGACCACCTGCGGCACCATCGCCTTGTAGCGGTCCTTGCGGATGCCCATCTCGACCTTGTGGGCGAAGTCGATGCCCTCGATCTTCTCGAGGAACCCGTGCACGAAGTGCTGGCGGGCCTGCTCGCCCTCGGTGACGATGTCGATGCCGGCATCCTCCTGGACCTTGATCGCGAGCATCGTCGCATCGCGCTTGGCGCGGAGAAGCTCGTCGCCTTGCGACTTCCATGGCGCCCAGAGCATGTTCGGCTCGGCGAGCCATTCCGGCTTCGGCAAGGAGCCGGCGATCGTGGTTGGAAACAGCATGGCGGCCCTCCCGGCGGGTTGTGTTGCGCCCCTTCCTGCCATGTCTTAACGTTGAGGTACAGAACAACAAAAGTCGCCTTCTATTCCATTGGCGATGACGGGAAGGGCCAAGGAAAAGGTCATGATCGACCTCTATTACGCGCCGACGCCGAACGGCTGGAAAATCTCGATCATGCTGGAGGAACTCGGGCTGCCCTACAGCGTGAAGCCCGTCAATATCCGTGCCGGTGAGCAGTTCAGCCCGGAGTTTCTGGCGATGTCCCCCAACAATCGTATTCCCGCGATCGTCGATCACGCGCCGGCCGACGGCGGCGGACCGTTTTCGGTGTTCGAGACCGGCGCGATCCTGATCTATCTGGCGGAGAAGACCGGCCGCTTCTTGGCCAGCGATCTGCGCGGACGATCCACCACCATCCAGTGGGCGATGTGGCAGATGGCCGGCCTTGGTCCCATGCTCGGCCAGCACGGGCATTTCGCACTCTATGCGGCGGAGAAGATTCCCTACGCGATCGAGCGCTATCGCGACGAAGCCGCGCGGCTCTATGGCGTGCTCGACCGTCAATTGGCCAAGACCGGTGCCTATGTCGCCGGCGACTATTCCATCGCCGACATTGCCTGCTTCCCCTGGACCATGACCCACAAGGCGCAGGGCTTCACGCTCGACGACTATCCGAGCGTCAAACGCTGGTATGCCGAGGTGCGCGCCAGGCCTCAGGTGCAGGCAGGACTTGCGATCGGGAAATTCGTCAAGGAGCCGTTCGACGAGGAATCACGCAAGATCATGTTCGGCCAGAGGGCTAAGGAAGTGTTGGGAAAGAAGTAGGCTCTCTCGTCATTCCGGGCTCGCGCCCAAGAGGGCGCGCCCCGGAATGACAAGATTGAACCAAACGAACTAGGGAAAACGCCATGATCGAATTCTTCTTCGACTGTTCCAGCCCCTGGACCTATCTCGCCTTCCACAACATCCAGCCGCTAGCGAAGGAGTTCGGCGCCGAGATCATCTGGCGGCCGATCCTGGTCGGTGGCATCTTCAACACGGTCAATCCGAGCGTCTACGCGCAGCGCGAGACGCCGGTGCCGCTGAAGGCGCGCTACATGAAGAAGGACCTTCAGGACTGGGCGCGCTCGGCTGGGCTGTCGATCAAGATGCCGCCGACGGTGTTTCCGGTGAACAGCGTCAAGGCCATGCGCGGCTGCATCTGGCTGGGTGCGGACATGGTGCCGTTCGCCACCGCCGTGTTCGAGACCTATTGGGGCGGCGACAAGGACATCTCGCAGGACACGGTGCTGGCCGAGATCTGCAGGAAGGTCGGCATCGACGAGCAGAAGTTCTTCGCGGGCATTTCGGAGCAGGCGATCAAGGACCAGCTCAAGGCCAACACCGAAGAAGTCGTTGCGCGCGGCGGGTTCGGCTCGCCGACGATCTTCGTCAAGAAGACCGACATGTACTTTGGCAACGACCGGCTGCCGCTGATCCGCGAGGCGCTGCTGCGCAGCAAGGCGAGCGCGGCCTGATGGTGCGGGCTGTCGTCTGCCGTGCGCTCGGCGCGCCCGAAACGCTGCGTCTGGAAGAGTTTCCGTCGCGCGCCCTGGAACCGGGCGAGGTGCGGGTTGCAATTCGCGCTGCGGGCCTCAATTTCCCGGATGTGCTGATGGCCGCCGGTGAATATCAGCTCAAGCCGGAGCTGCCGTTCACGCCCGGCATGGAGGCCGCCGGCGACGTGACCGAGGTGGGCGCGGAGGCGAGCGGCGTTGCCGTCGGCGACAAGGTCATCGTGAAGATGCGCCATGGCGCGTTTACCGATGAAGCGATGGTGACGCCCGGCCAGCTCACGCCGATGCCGTCGACGTTCGACTATGCGGAGGCCGCGACCTATCTCGCCGGCCACGGCACCGCCTATCATGCGCTGATCGATCGCGGCCGAATCGGGCCGGGCGAGGTTCTGCTGGTGCACGGCGCCGGCGGCGGCGTGGGACTCGCCGCCGTCGAACTCGGCAAGATGCTGGGCGCGACCGTGATCGCGACGGCCTCCAGCGACGAGAAGCTCGCCATCGCCAAGGCGCGCGGCGCCGATCACCTCGTGCGCTATGATCGCGAGCCGTTCCGCGATGCCGTCAAGCGCATCACCGATGGCCGTGGCGTGGACGTCGTGTTCGATCCCGTCGGCGGCGAGGTGTTCGAGAACTCGATGCGCTGCATCGCCTGGGGCGCCCGGCTGCTGGTGATCGGCTTCACCGGCGGCATCGGCTCGGCGAAGACCAATCTCTTGCTGATCAAGGGCGCCAGCGTGCTCGGCGTGCGCGCGGGTGAGGCGGTGCGGAAGAATCCCGCGCTGGGTAAAGTGCGCCTGAGGGCGCTGCTGCAGTGGGCGGAGGAGGGCAAGCTGCGCCCCAACGTCTCACACCGCCTGCCGCTGGAGGATTACGCCAAGGCGATGCGGCTGTTGCTCGACCGCAAGGCGATCGGGCGCGTGGCGCTGGTGATGGAGTGAGGGTGCCGTAGCGGCGGCTCCGTAGGGTGGGCAAAGCGAAGCGTGTCCACCACTTCCGTCATGGCTGATAGATGGTGGGCACGGCGCAAGAGCGCCTTTGCCCACCCTGCGAAGTTCTACTTATACTCTCGCTCCGTCCACCACGGAAAATAATCCGGCATATCGCTCGTCACCTTGTCCTTGAACTGCGCCGGTCGCTTCTCCAGGAACGACACCACGCCTTCCTTCACATCGTTCGAGCGGCCGCGGGCATAGATGCCGCGGCTGTCGACCTTGTGGGCCTCCATGGGATCGTCGGCACCCATCATGCGCCACATCATCTGGCGGATCAGCGCCACCGAGACCGGCGCTGTCTTGGCTGCGAACTCCTTGGCGAGCGCGCGGGCGGTCGGCAGCAGATCATCCGGCGCGACGACCTTGCTGACGAGGCGGCCGGCGAGCGCTTCCTGCGCGGGGAAGACGCGGCCGGAATAACACCATTCAAGCGCCTGCGAGATGCCGACGATGCGCGGCAGGAACCAGCTCGAGGCAGCCTCCGGCACGATGCCGCGCTGGGAGAACACGAAGCCGAAGCGCGCAGCATCGGACGCGATGCGGATGTCCATGGCCAGCTGCATGGTGACACCGATGCCGACGGCGGGGCCGTTGACGGCGCGATCACAGGCTTCAGGCATTTGAAGATGCGCAACGTCACCTGGCCGCCGCCGTCGCGCACCTGCGGATCGCTGTAGTCGACCTTGCCGTCGGCGAAGCGCTTCACCGGGCCGCGCCGCGCGTCGCGATCGAAGGTGTCGGCGCCCGACGAAAGATCAGCGCCCGCGCAAAAACCGCGGCCGGCGCCGGTGACGATGATGGCGCGGACGTTGTCGTCCTTGTCGGCGGCGTCGAACGCCTCGATCAGCTCGGCCTGCATCTGCGCGTTGAAGGCGTTGAGCTTGTCGGGCCGGTTCAGTGTGATGGTGAGGATCTGCTCGGCGACCTCGTATTTGATGGTCTCATACGCCATGGGTGGTTTCCTTCCTTCTTGAACGCAGTCTTGAATTGACGTCATGCATGCGCGCCACCGTCCGTCTTGCGCGGACTGGGCATGTGCTTCTCCTTGAGTACCCATACGATAACGGCCGGGGCAAGCCCGGCCATGTCGCAGTCTAGCGGTACCGAAGCCTCAATGCGCCGGCGGCTTCGGCCAGGGCCGCTGCGGGCCGCGCAGGCTCTCGAACGCCTTGGCCATGCCGAGCACGCCGATATCGTCGAAGCGGCGGCCGACGATCTGCATGCCGATGGGAAAACCCTTGGCATCGAAGCCGCCATTGATGGAGATGGCGGGATTCTCCGACATATTCCACGGCACGGTATAGGCGATGTGCTCGAACGGCTTCATCGGATCGTTGGTGGGCGAGGCCCAGTCCGCGGGGTAGTTCACGTTCGGCGCGGTCGGCGAGATCACGTAATCGAGCTCGCAGAACAGTTTCGCGGCGGCTGCGCGGATCGCCATCGTCTGGTTGAAGCCGCGGATCACGTCGACGCCCGACAGCTTCGCGCCGGACTCACCCCATTTGAAAATGTAGGGCAGCACCTTTGCCTGTTCGGCCGGCGTCAGCTTCGACAGATCGTCCCACATCCGCGCGCGCCAGAAATTGTCGAGGCCGTCGAGCATCTCGCGCGTGAGGATGCCGTCGACTTCGGTGATGACGCTGCCTGCGGATTCGAACGCCTTTGCGGCCTTCACCGCGACGTCTCGCACCGGCTTCTCCAGCGCCAGGCCGCAGCCGGGATCGAGCATCAGGCCGATGCGGAGCTTGCGCGGTGATTTCTCCAGCCCCTTCCAGTTGAGCGGCTCGGCCGGCAGACTCATGCCGTCGCGCCGGTCGGGCTTTGCGATCACGCTCATCATCAGCGCACAATCGTCGACGGTGCGGGTCATGGGACCCGCGACGCGGCCGACATAGGTGGGGTCGATCGGCACGCGGCCAAAGCTCGGCTTCAGGCCGACGAGGCCGCACCAGCCCGCGGGCAGGCGGACCGAGCCGCCAATATCGGTGCCGAGATGCAGCGGACCGTAACCGGCGGCCGCGGCTGCGCCAGCACCCGCGCTGGAGCCACCGGGATTCTTGGAGAGGTCCCAGGGATTGCGCGCCAGCGCATGGAAGCTGGAGAGCCCCGAGGACAGCATGCCGTAATCGGGCATGGTGGTCTTGGCGAAGATGATGGAGCCTGCCTCGCGCAGGCGCGCGGCGGGCGGGGCATCCTTCTCGGCCGGCACCAGCTTGACGCTCGCGGCGCCCAGTGGCACCGGCACGCCCTTGGTCGCGATGTTGTCCTTCACAGTCACAGGGACGCCGTCGAGCGCGCCCGAGGGCTCGCCCCCGGACCAGCGCGCAGTCGAGGCCTTTGCGGCCTCACGCGCGCGGTCGGGATCGAACGCATAGAGCGCCTTCAGATGCGGTTCCCACGCGGCGACGTGCGCGAGCAAGTCCTCCAGCACCTCGCTCGGTGAGAATTGCTTGGCCCGATAGCCCGCGATCAGATCGATCGCGGACAGATCGTGCAGCGAGGTGACCGCCTCTTCGACGCGCTTTTTCTGCATTGCTAGCCCACCGGCATGCGCGTTTCGATGATGCGGGCGAACATGCTGGCGCCGATCGGCAGGATCTTGTCGTCGAGCACGAAGCCCGGATTGTGCACGGGCACCGAGCCGTCATGGCCGACCCAGAAATAGGCGCCGGGAATGGTTTGCAGCATGTCGGCGAAATCCTCGCTGCCCATCTTCGGCTGGGTGCGGGTGATCACGTTGGCGGGGTCGACGATTGTGCGCGCGACCTCCTCGACCACCTTGGACTGTTCGACCTGGTTGACCAGCACATCGAAGGTGTCGCGGATGTCGACGTCGATCACGCACTGATAGGCGCTGGCAATGCCGGCGCTGATCGTGCGAATGCGCTCGCTGATCAGGGTGCGGACTTCCTTCGAGAAAGTGCGGATGGTGCCGCAAAGATGCGCGTCGCCGGGGATGACGTTGTAGGCGGATCCGGCGTGAATCTGCGTGATCGAGATGACGGCGGCCTGCAGCGGCTCGACGTTGCGGCTGACGATGGTCTGGATCGCCTGCGCCAGCGTGGTCGCGATGATCACCGCGTCCTTGGAGCGTTCCGGCATCGCGCCATGCGCGCCATAGCCGGTGATGCGGAGGTCGAAGAAGTCGGCGCTGGCCATTGCCGGGCCGGGCAGGATCGCGATCTCGCCGTGGTTGAGGTCGGGCGCGTTGTGCAGGCCGTAGAGCTCGTCGCACGGAAACTTCTCGAACAGCCCGTCCTTGATCATGGCGCGGGCGCCGCCAAGGCCTTCCTCGGCCGGCTGGAAGATCAGGTGCACGGTGCCGTCGAAGTTCCTGGTCTCGGCGAGGTAGCGTGCGGTGCCGAGCAGCATGGTGGTGTGGCCGTCATGGCCGCAGCCGTGGAAGCGGCCGGGGATCTTCGAACTCCATTTCAGATTGGTGTTCTCCTCCATCGGCAGCGCGTCCATGTCGGCACGCAGGCCGATGCGCTTGCCGCCCGAGCCCTTGCCCTTGATGACGCCGATCACGCCGGTGCCGCCGAGACCGCGATGCACCTCGATGCCCCAGCTCGTCAGCTTGTCGGCGACGATGCCGGAGGTGCGCACTTCCTCGAAGCCGATCTCGGGATGGGCATGAAGGTCGCGCCTGATAGCAGTGAGTTCGTCGGCATAGCCGTCGATGCGGTCGATCGTGGGCATGTGTTCCTGTCCGGTTAGCGTGAAGGGGGATTGAAAACGGGGCCGTTCGGCTTGATGCGGATGCCCGGACGCAGGCGCGTCCAGGGGAGTGAAGCGGTGTCGGCCGGCATCGCGCCGGGCGCGGCGCAGATCATCAGCTTTTCCGCGATCGGCTCGAAATCGGCGCGGAAATGCACCGAGCTCTTGTTCACCAGAATCTTCTGTTCGGTCGGTTCGATGCCGACATAGCGATACATCGCCTGGTCGGCGAGCTGGGCCTTGTGCGAGGAGACGACGATTCGGACGTCGCCGATGCGCAAGGCTGCCGAGGGGCCCATCTCCATCTCGCGGCCGCCGTAATAGGGGCCGGGCGCGATGAAGCGGCCGTCGGAGAGTTTTTCGACCACAAAGGTCTCGCGATAGGGCTCGTCGCCGGGAATGCCGGACTTGCCGCCGAGCGACAGCGTGACCGTGGCGCCGACGCCCGCCGCATGCGCGGCTTTGGCCGATTCCGGATCGTAGATCGCGCCGGTTGCGGCACTGGCCTTGTTGCGGACCAGCGCGCGCAGCATGCCGGTGGTATCGGAATCGCCGCCGGCGCCGGGATTGTCCTGGGTATCGGCGATGATGATCGGCTTGCTGGCGTTCTTCGAGAGTTCCATGGCATGACGCACGCCGTCGTCGGGTGACCAGATCTTGCCGTCGAAATCGTCCTCGTGGCTTTCGATCAGCTTCACGACGGCATCGGCCGCGCGGTCGGCATCTTCCTGCGTCTTGCCATAGGCGAACACGCTCGGGCCGCAGTCGCGGAAATCGGCGGCGGGGAAGCCCGGCGCGAACGAGAGCGTCGGAACCGCATCGCCCTCGAGCGCGGCGAGCTGTTCGTAGATGCCCTTCGTGGGAAAATCGTTCGTGCATTGCCAGCTGATCGCGATCAGGAATGGCAATTGGCGGAACGACTTTGCGAGACGTTGTTTCGTGTTCAGGAGCAGCGCGAGGTGCTTCGCCGAGGCGCGGCCGGTCTCGGCCATGTCGACATGGGGATAGGTGCGGTAGGCGATCAGCGCGTCCGCATGTTCCATCATCTCGGGCGTGACGTTCGCATGCAGGTCGAGGCTGGCGACCAGCGGAACGTTCTTGCCGATGACGCGGCGCACGCGCGCCAGGATCTCGCCTTCGCCGTCGTCGAGGTGCTCCGTCACCATGGCGCCGTGCAGGTCGAGATAGACCGCATCCAGCGGGCCGGCGGCCGCGATGCCGTCGACCATCACCTTCACGATGCGCTCGAACGCATCCCTGGTGACATGCGCCGACGGGCTCGCACCGCAGGCGATGGTCGGAACCAGTTCCCAGCCGTTGGCTTCGGCGCTGTCGACGAAGCCGGCGAGGCCGACATTGATGCGCCGCATCACCTTCAGCACGTCGGGCCCTTCAGTCATCGCCGGCCAGCCGCCGCCGTGCTGGAAGTCCGCGAATGTCGCCTTCGTCGGAGCGAAGGTGTTGGTCTCGTGCAGGAAGCCGCCGACGGCGATACGTGTCATCAATTCTGGTCCAGTGAGCAAAGAGGGGGGACGTTAGCCTTGGCCTTGCGGAGAGAGCAAGGCGGGACGCACTCGCGCCGTGCATAGGTTCAAGACGTTTTGGGAATGCTGGCCCGCCGTCATTCCGGGGCGCGCCACTGGGCGCGAGCTACGGTGCGCAATTGCGCACCTGAGAATCCATGGTGCAGCAAACTCTGTAGTTCGATGGATTCCGGGCTCATCGCTTCGCGATGCCCCGGAATGACAACAGAGAGATTTACGCGCTCGCCGCCATACCTTCCGACACCGGCCGGAAGTTCGCGAAATCCCAGCCCCGGCCAGGCGCTGCTTCCAGCAAAGCCCTTGTATAGTCCTCTTTCGGATGCGTCAGCACCTCGGCGGCGGGGCCCTGTTCGACGACGCGGCCGTGCTGCATCACCACGACCTCGTCGCAGATCTGGGCTGCGACGCGCAGATCGTGGGTGATGAACAGGATGGCAATGCCGAGCCGATTCTGGATTTCGTCGAGCAGTTCCAGCACCTGCGCCTGCACCGAGACGTCGAGTGCGGAGACCGCTTCGTCGGCGACCAGCACGTCCGGATCGAGCGCGAGCGCCCGCGCGATGGCGATGCGCTGGCGCTGGCCGCCGGAGAACTGGTGCGGATAGCGCGTCACGGCGTCCGCGGGCAGGCCGACCAGCTCGAGCAGCTCGCGGGCGCGCTTCATCGCATCGGCATGCGAGGTGCCGTAATTGATCGGGCCTTCGGCGATGCTCTCGCCGACGGTGACGCGCGGGTTGAGCGAGCGGTAGGGATCCTGGAAGACGATCTGGATCTTCTTCCGGTGCGGCTGGAGCAGGCGACGCGAGATGTCGGAGATCTCGCGGCCGGCGAGGCGCACGCCACCGGAGGTCGGGTCGATCAGGCGGACGATGCAGCGCGCCACCGTCGACTTGCCCGAGCCGCTTTCGCCGACGATGCCGAGCGTGCGGCCCTTGCGCAGCGTCAGCGTGACCTTGTCGGCGGCGACGACCTCGCGGCCTTTGCCGAAGAAAGAGCGTTCCTTGTAGACCTTGCTGAGGTCGTTGGCCTCCAGCACCACCGGCTCGTGGCTCTCCTCGCGCGGGGCGCGCGGCACCAGGCTCGGCACCGCCGAGAGCAGGTTGCGGGTGTATTCCATGGTCGGGTTGCGCAGCACGGTCTCGAGCGGACCGGTTTCGACCAGCCGGCCCTGCCGCATCACCGCGACGCGGTCGGCGATCTCGGCGACCACGCCCATGTCGTGGGTGATGAACAGCACGGCCGTGCCGTGGTCGCGCTGGAGGTCGCGGATCAGGGTCAGGATCTGCTTCTGCGTGGTGACGTCGAGCGCGGTGGTCGGCTCGTCCGCGATCAGCAGCTTCGGCTCCAGCACCAATGCCATCGCGATCATGATGCGCTGGCGCTGGCCGCCGGAGAGGCGGTGCGGGTAGGAGGCGAAGATGCGCTCGACCTGGGGCAGGCGGACCTGCTCCATCATGTCGAGGATGCGCTTCTTGCGCGCCTTCGCGTCGAGATTGGTATGGGCGCGCAGCACCTCGTCGATCTGGCGGCCGACCGGCACCACCGGATTGAGCGCGGTCATCGGCTCCTGGAAGATCATCGCCATCTGCGTCGCGCGCAGCTGCCGCAGGCGGCGGTCGGTCGCGGTGAGAATCTCCTCACCGACCAGCTTGACGCTGCCGCCGGTCGGAACCAGCGTGCCCTTCGGCAGCAGGCCCATCGTGGTCAGCGAGGTCACCGACTTGCCCGATCCGCTTTCGCCGACGAGGCACAGCGTCTCGCCCTTGTGCACCTGGATCGAGATGCCGTCGATGATGTTGGCGCCCTTCGGCTTCTTGCCGATGGAGACGACGAGGTTGTTGATGTCGAGGATGGGGTTGGTCATCGCTTGATCCGTCATCACTTGCCTTCCCGCTGCTTCATGCGCGGATCGAGTGCGTCGCGGGCGGCGTCGCCGATCAGATTGATGCTGAGGATGGCGATCGAGAGCAGCAGGCCCGGCCAGAAGATCAGCGTCGGCTTGAGCTGAAAATACTGGCGGCCCTCGGCCATGATGTTGCCCCAGGTCGGCGTCTCCGGCGAGATGCCGGCGCCGAGGAAGGACAGGATGGCCTCGGTCAGGATCGCGGAGGCGCAGACATAGCTGCCCTGGACGATCAGTGGTGCG
Organism: Bradyrhizobium sp. A5; assembly: GCF_042076515.1. Classification (NCBI taxonomy): domain Bacteria; kingdom Pseudomonadati; phylum Pseudomonadota; class Alphaproteobacteria; order Hyphomicrobiales; family Nitrobacteraceae; genus Bradyrhizobium; species Bradyrhizobium sp. A5. The sequence goes on from NZ_CP148990.1 coordinate 2,608,744, forward strand.
ATCGTATTCGGCATCAGATGTCGCCACATGATCTTCGGGAGCGACGAGCCGACCGAGATCGCGGCTTCCACGTAAGGCTCCTCGCGGGCGGACAGCACGACCGAGCGCACCAGGCGCGCCACGCGCGGAACTTCGGGGATGGTAATCGCCACCAGCACGGTCCAGATGCTGGCGCCGGACAGTGACACCACGGCGATCGCGAGCAGGATGCTCGGCATCGCCATCAGGCCGTCCATGACGCGCATCAGCACGGAATCGACCAGCTTGAAGAAGCCGGAGACGAGGCCGATCGAAAGGCCGATGACGATCGAAAGGATCGCCGAGCCGATACCGATCAGAAGCGAGATGCGCCCGCCATAAATCACGCGTGACAGCAGGTCGCGGCCATAGGCGTCGGTACCGAGCAGGAACTGCGCCGAGGCCGGCTTCAGCCGTTGCGAGGGGGCCAACTGGATCGGATCATGCGGCGCGATCAGCGGCGCCAGGATCGAGACCAGCACGATCAGCGCAAGGCAGACCGTGGCCGCCGCGATGATCGGCGTCGAGGTGAGGAATCCGAAACGCGGCCGCAGCGGCGTCGTGATCGGAATGGACGATTGAGGAAGGCTATCGACCGACATTGTTGTTGTTATCCTTAGCCCTAGTACCGGATCCGGGGATCGAGCAGCGTGTAGGCGACGTCGATCAGGAGATTGACGACGACGTAGATCAGCGAGGTCAGCAGGATCATCGCCTGGATCACCGGATAGTCGCGCGCCAGCACCGCGTCCACGGTGAGGCGGCCGATGCCGGGGATGTTGAACACGCTCTCGGTGACGACGACGCCGGAGATCAGCAGTGCAAAGCCGGTGCCGATCACGGTGATCACGGGCACAGCGGCATTGCGCAGCGCATGCCGCATCATCACTGCGACCTCGTTGATGCCCTTCGCGCGCGCCGTTCGTACGTAATCCTCGCCGAGCACGTCGAGCATCGCCGCCCGCGTCATGCGCGCGATCAGCGCGACGTAGATGAAGGAGAGCGCGCAGGTCGGCAGGATGATGCGCTCGAAGAACGGTCCGAAGCCGTTGAAGATGCTGCGGAAGCCCTGCACCGGCACCCAGCGCAGGTCGATCGCGAACACCTGGATCAGGAGATAGCCGACCACAAACACGGGCACCGAGAAGCCCAGCACGGAGAGACCCATCACGAAGCGGTCGATCCAGGTGCCATGCTTCCATGCCGCGATCACGCCCAGGGGGACGGCGACGATGACCGCGAGGATGATGGTCGAGAGCGCGATCGAGATCGACGGCTCGACACGCTGGCTGATCATCTTGATGACCGGCAAATTGGAGATCAGCGACGTTCCGAGGTCGCCGTGCAGCAGCTTGTTCACCCAGGTGATGAACTGCACGATCAACGGCTCGTTGAGGCCGAGGGAGTCGCGGATGCGCTCCAGCCGTTCAGGTGTCGCGTTGTCACCGGCGAGAATCGCGGCGGGGTCGCCGGGGGTCAGCCGCAGCAGCAGAAACACGAACAGCGCGACGACACCCATCACGGGGACCGCCGCCAGAACGCGGCGAATGAGATAACCTAGCATGCACCTATCTCCGGCTGCGGAACGTGTGGCGCCCTGGGGCACCGGTGGAAGCTGTCGTGTCTATCATGCGCGCCTGTCATTCGGGCTGGAAAGCCGGCCGGAGATGCCGACCTTGCGGGGCAAATTGTGTGCCAAGGGCAGGGCGGTATCAAGGGGCCGCCCTGCGCCGGCCGGAACCACTCAGGATGCATGACGCAGCTCGGCCTCAACCTTGAGTGAGGGGACGCTCGGCGGTGCATTGAGCCCGCGCCAGCCGTCGATGGTCCCGGCGATCATCTGCGCGGTCGCGGCCGACAGGGTCCAGCCGAGATGGCCGTGGCCGGTGTTGAAGAACACGCCCGGTATCCGCCCTGCGCGCACCACCGGCATCATGTTCGGCATCATCGGCCGTAGCCCGGCCCACGGAACGACACGCGACGTTTCGACGTCGGGGAAGTTGCTGCGCACCCAGTCGACCAGCGGCTGCACCCGGTCGGCGCGAATGTCGCGGTTGAAGTCGTTGAATTCGGCGGTGCCGGCGACGCGGAAGCGATCGGCACCGAGCCGGCTGGTGACGATCTTGGCGGCTTCGTCGAGCAGGCTGACGGTCGGCGTTGCGTTGCGGCTCGCGGCGGTGTCGAGCTGTACGGTGATCGAGTAGCCCTTCACCGGATAGACGTTGACGCGCTCGTCGAGCAGGGTGGCGAAGTGACGGCTCGCCACACCTGCGCAGACCACGACGCCGTCCACCTTCAGCATGCCGCGCGCGGATGCGACCGCATCGCTTGCGGACAGATCGGCCCAGCCGATGACAAAGCCGGCGCCGGCGCGAGCGATCGAATCGATGTTGGCCTCGTGGATGAAGGTGGCGGCCCGTCGCTTGCAGGCCTCGGCAAGCCCGCGGGTAAACTTGTGGATATCGCCGGTCGCATCCGACGGGGTGTAGAAGCCGCCGTAATAGTCCTTGCGCAGCGTCGGCTCGATGGCGCGGATTTCCTCCGGTGTCACCGGACGGCGGTCGAGGCCGCCTTCCTGCAGCAGCGCGTTGACGCGCAGGCCGGACTCAAAACCCTTCTTGTCGTGATAGATGTGGAGGATGCCGCGGCGTTCGAGATCGAAGTCGATGCCCTCGCGTGCTGCGATCTCGAACAGATGCTTGCGGGCTTCGATCGCAAGGCGCGTGGTTTGAATCGTGTTGGCGCGGTAGTTGCCGATGTTGGCGACGAACTCGCTCATCCACGAATATTTGTGCCAGTTCGGCCGCGGGTTCATCAGCAGCGGCGCGTCGCGCCGGAACATCCAGCGCAGGCCTTTGAGGATCGTTGCGGTGCTATTCCAGACCTCGGCATTGCTGGCGGAGAGCTGTCCGCCATTGGCGAAGGAGGTCTCCATCGCGGCGTAACGGTGCTTGTCGAGCACCGTCACCCTGTAGCCGCGTTCCAGCAGGGCATAGGCGGTCGTTACGCCGGTGATGCCGGCGCCGATGATGGCGATATGAGTCATGGCAGGTTCGGGGCTCCCGTGAGTTAGAGTCGGCTAACCGCTGGCCGTAAAGCCGTTGGCGGCGCCCCATCTGTCACGGTTACCTGAGAGCTTGACCCGGCGCAGACCCCGTGAGGTCAGCTCCGGCCTATCCCCTTCGGTGGACGTCACGACTTTCAAATCGTGCCGTCTCTCTCCAGATCGTCCTGACGATACAGTCCTTTTGCCTGAGAGTTTCCGGGGCGGTTGCTCCGTCGGCGCCGCAAAGAAGGCTGGAAGCCTTCGTTGCGATCTCTCCCGCATCGTCGCGTGGACCATCGAGCAGTACGATGCGCCTCATTTTTAGACAAGGCTAAATTTCAACCGTGACTGCCAACGTATTGTGCAGTGCAAAGTTGGTTCAATTTACTCGAGCGTCGCCAGCAAACCCGCCATCAGCCGGCCGCGCTCGACCAGGCTGTCGACCTCGATGAACTCCTCGAGCGTGTGGCCATTGCCGCCGCGCACGCCAAGGCCGTCGAGCGTCGGGATGCCCATCGCACCGGTGAAATTGCCGTCGGAGCCGCCGCCGGAGCTCGCATGCGGCAGCTCGGCGCCGAGCGATTTGGCGATGCTGCGTGCCTTTTCATACAGCGCCATCGTGCCCGCATCCGGCTCCCACACGGGCCGGGTGACGCCGCGAGTCACCTTGAAGGATACGTCGTTGGCCGTGCCCGACAGGGCCAGCATGCGCTCGACGCCGCGATCGAGATCGGCCTGGCGCTTGGCCATCGACAGTGCTTCGCCGGTGGCGGTCGTGGCAACGCAGTTCACCCATTGTCCGCCATGCACGACGCCGACGGAGAAAGTGCAATCCGCCGTCGTCATCGCGTCGATCGCGAGGATCTGCCGCGCCATTTCGCGGATCGCCGAGCGTCCCGCCGACAACGTCGCGCCGGCGTGGCTCGGCCGGCCCGTCGCCTCGAGATTGAAGCGCGCGATGGCGTAACGCCCGGTGGTCACGCCGTTGTCGGCGCGGCCCGGCTCGGGCACCAGCACATATTTGTTGCGCGCCGCCTCGGCCTCGATGATGTCGCGGGTCGAGGGCGTGCCGACTTCCTCGTCCGGCGTGAACAGCACGGTGATCGGCAGCGGCGTGGTAGGAGGCCCGCGCCAGCTGCCGGATCGCTTCCAGCGAGAGATAGTTGCCGCCCTTCATGTCGTAGATGCCGGGGCCGTAGCACTTGTTGCCCTCGCGCCGCCATTTCAGCTTCTCGATGGTGCCGACCGGGTGGACGGTGTCCATGTGGCCGGCGATCAGGATGCCCGGCTCACCTTGCTTCGGATGCGGGAAGCGTGCCCGGATGACGCCGCCAAAGCCCTGGCGGCCGGCGATGCGTTCGATCGTCGCACCCATGATTGCCATATCCCGCGCTGCGATATCGAGCATGCGGTTAACGGCACCGGCGTCCCAGGTCGGGCTCTCGCAGTCGACCCAGGTGCGCAGGCCTTCGAGCATGGCCTCGGAATCGAAGGGAAGATTGGCTGGATTCATCTTAATGTCTCTCAAGCTTCGAAAGATGGAACGCGCATTGCATTGCGCTGGGCAGGACGAGCGGGGAGTGTTGTAGAGCCAAACCGATCTTTGTGGAGCCCGTACGCGCGCCGCTTGGGCTTGCAGCTAAACCGGATTGACGCGCACAACGCTGTCTGCAAGTCTCGAAAAGATAAAGGCATTGCATGAGGTTAGTTCGCCTAAGGAACGAACCGAATGCTCAACCAATAACCTGCCTTTGAATAGTTTCACGTCAGGAGAGACTTCTATGCTGAGCTTGATGCGCCGGGGGCGTCGCGCGTTCGCCTCCACACTTGCGCTGTCGGTCGTCGCGCTTTCGACCGCAATGGCCTCGCCGGTATTTGCCGCCGGCAAGACCATCACCGCGGTGATGCATTCGGATCTGCGCGTCATCGATCCGATCTTCACCACCGCCTACATCACGCGTGACCATGGCTACATGGTCTACGACACGCTGATCACGACGGATTCGAATTTCAAGATCCAGCCGCAGATGGCGGACTGGAAAATCTCCGACGACAAGCTGACCTACACCTTCACGCTGCGCGACGGCCTGAAGTGGCATGACGGCACGCCGGTAACGGCGGAAGACTGCGTCGCCTCGCTCAAGCGCTGGGCCGCGGTCGACGGCATGGGCCAGCAGATGATGACCTTCACGGCCAGCATCGAGGCGACCGATCCCAAGACCATCACGCTGAAGCTGAAGGAGCCCTACGGCCTCGTCCTCGAATCGATCGGCAAGCCGTCTTCCCGCGTGCCCTTCATGATGCCGAAGCGTCTGGCCGAAACGCCGCCGGACAAGCAGATCCCCGAGCAGATCGGCTCCGGTCCGTTCAAGTTCGTGCAGGGCGAATTCCAGCCCGGCGTGAAGGCGGTCTACGTCAAGAACACCGACTACGTGCCGCGCAAGGAGCCGGCGAGTTGGACCGCCGGCGCCAAGGTCGTGAAGGTCGATCGCGTCGAGTGGATCACCATGCCGGACTCGCAGACCGCGGTGAATGCGCTGCAATCGGGCGACATCGACTTCATGGAAGTGCCGCCGTGGGACCTGCTGCCGATGCTTGAAGGCAATGCGGACCTCAAGGTCGAGGTGCTGAACAAGTTCGGCTATCAGACCCTTGGGCGCATGAACTTCCTCTATCCGCCCTTCGACAATCCGAAGATCCGTCGCGCGGCGCTTCTGGCGATGAACCAGAAGGACGTCCTCGACGCGCTCGTCGGCAATCCCAAATATTACAAGATCTGCGGCGCGTTCTTCATCTGCGACACGCCTTTCGCGAGCGACGTCGGCTCGGAATCGCTGGTCAAGGGCAACGGCATGGCGGAGGCCAAGAAGCTGCTCGCCGAGTCCGGCTATGACGGCACGCCCGTCGTGGTCATGGTGCCCGGCGACGTCGTGACGCTGAAGGCGCAGCCGACGGTCGCGGTGCAGCTGCTCCGCGAGGCCGGCTTCAAGGTCGACGCGCAGGCGACCGACTGGCAGACGGTGGTGAGCCGCAGAGCCAGCCAGAAGCCCCCGAAGGAGGGCGGCTGGAACATGTTCTTCACCAACTGGGTCAGCGCCGACGTCTCCAACCCGATCTCGAACCTCTCGATCGGCGGCCAGGGCAAGAAGGGCGGCTGGTTCGGCTGGGCGGAGAACGCCAAGATCGAGAAGCTCAAGGACGACTTCGTCCGCGCCGCCTCGCTCGACGATCAGAAGAAGATCGCGACCGAGATCCAGAAGGAAGCCTACGACCAGGTGATCTACATCCCGCTCGGCCAGTATCTGGCTCCGAGCGCGTGGCGGAAGTCGTTGACCGGCGTGCTCGACGGCCCGGCAACCCCGGTGTTCTGGAACATGGACAAGAGCGAGTAAGGCGAGGGCGCGTGAGCGCGCCTTCCGTATCGACCACCACGCGGCGCCGCTGTCATCAGCGGCGCCGCTCGCCAAAGAACTTCCGAGCAGAAACTTCTCAGGAGAGCTTCAGTGATCCAATTCACGTGCCGGGGACGTCGGTCTTTCGCCTCCACACTTGCGATCTCAGTCGTCGCGCTTTCGGCACTGGTCTCGCCAGTTCTTGCCGCGGGCAAGACCATTACCGCCGTGATGCATTCGGATCTGCGCGTCCTCGATCCGATCTTTACCAGCGCCTATATCTCCCGTGACCATGGTTACATGGTCTACGACACGCTGCTCGCGACGGATTCGAACTTCAAGGTCCAGCCGCAGATGGCGGACTGGAAGATCTCCGACGACAAGCTGACCTACACCTTTACGCTGCGGGATGGCCTGAAATGGCATGACGGTACGCCCGTCACCGCGGAAGATTGCGTTGCTTCGCTGAAGCGCTGGGCCGCCGTCGACGGGATGGGACAGCAGATGATGCTGTTCACCGCGAGCATCGAGGCGACCGATCCCAAGACCATCACGCTGAAGCTGAAGGAGCCCTACGCGCTCGTGCTGGACTCGATCGGCAAGCCGTCCTCGCGGGTCGCCTTCATGATGCCGAAGCGTCTTGCCGAGACGCCGGTGGACAAGCAGATCCCCGAGCAGATCGGCTCCGGCCCGTTCAAGTTCGTGCAGGGCGAATTCCAGCCCGGCGTAAAGTCGATCTACGTCAAGAACACCGACTACGTGCCGCGCAAGGAGCCGGCGAGCTGGACCGCCGGCGGCAAGGTGGTGAAGGTCGATCGCGTCGAATGGATCACCATGCCTGACTCGCAGACGGCATTGAACGCGCTGCAGTCGGGCGACGTCGATTTCATGGAGAATCTCGCCCTCGACATGTTGCCCACCATCGAAGCCGACAAGGGGCTCAAGGTCGACATCCTGAACAAGTTCGGCTTCCAGACGGGCGCGCGGATGAACTTCCTTCATCCGCCATTCGACAACGTCAAGGTCCGCCGCGCGGCATTCCTCGCGATGAAACAGAAGGACGTGCTGGACGCGCTGATCGGCAATCCCAAGTTCTACAAGACCTGCGCTGCGGCCTTCATCTGCGACACGCCGTTCGCGACGGACGTTGGCGGCGAGACCCTAGCGAAGGGCGGCGACATGGCCGCGGCCAGGAAGGCGCTCGCCGAATCCGGCTACGACGGGACACCCGTCGTGCTGATGGCGCCGGGCGATGTGCTGACACTGAAGGCGCAGCCGATCGTGGTGGCCCAGCAACTGCGCGACGCCGGCTTCAAGGTCGATTTTCAGGCGACCGACTGGCAGACGGTAGTGAGCCGGCGCGCCAGCATGAAGCCCCCGAAGGAGGGCGGCTGGAACATGTTCATCACCAACTGGGTGAGCGCCGACGCGTCCAACCCGATCTCCAACGTTGCCGTCGGCGGGCAGGGCAAGACGGGCGGCTGGTTCGGCTGGGCGGAGGATGCCAAGGTCGAGCAGCTCAAGGACGCTTTCGTCCACGCGACTTCGCTCGACGATCAGAAGAAGATCGCGGCCGAGATCCAGAAGGAAGCCTACGATCAGGTGCTCTACATGCCGCTCGGTCAGTTCCAGATCCCGAGCGCATGGCGGAAGTCGATCAGCGGCGTGATCGACGGCCCGGCAACGCCGGTGTTCTGGAATATGGACAAGTCGGAGTAGGACAAAACCGAGTATGCGAAAGGGTGCTTTTCGCGCCTTTCATGCAAACGAGCGGCGCCGCTGTCATCAGCGGCGCCGCTTTCGTTTGTCAGCTTCGCGTCAGCTTAGGAGTGTGGAGCTTTGAGTTCTTCCAGCCTCCAGTTGTTGCTATTTGTTTCTGTTCTGAACTAGATGATTTTCTCACTCATCACTTTCCTTCCCCGATTTGATTCGCGCGCCAATCGATTTTGCACTTCAGGCGATGGCCGAAAGGTCCGATCGCGCGCCGTCGCGATGGCGCAGGCCTTTCTTGCGCTGGCTCGACGGCGTCGAGGCGGGCTGGGCCGTGCCGCTGCTTCTGGTCTGCTTCGTCGTGATCTGGACGGTGTATCTGGCTATCGCCTATGCCGGCGGCGGCCTGCACCCCGATACGCTCGAGGCCTGGACGCTGGGGCGGAATTTCGCGTGGGGCTATCACAAGCACCCGCCGCTGATGGGGTGGATTGCCGCAAGCTGGACCTTCGTCCTTCCGCTGAGCGACTGGTCGCTGCAATTGATGGCGATGGTCAATGCCGGGCTCGCGCTGTTCTGCGTCGACCTGGTCGCGCGGCAATTCGTGACCGGGCACAAGCGCATCCTGGTGCTGCTGCTGTTGATGCTGACGCCTGCCTATCAATTCCATGCGCAGCGCTTCAATGCCAATGCGGTGCTGCTCGCGATCTGGCCGCTCGCGACCTGGTGCTTTCTGCGCGCCTTCGAAACCCGCAAGGCGTCGTGGGCGGTCGCGGTGGGCTGCACGACGGCGCTGGCGATGGTCGGCAAGTATTATTCGATCTTCCTCGTCGCCAGTTTTGCGTTTGCCGCACTGGCGCATCCTGCGCGGCGCGCCTATTTCACCTCGGCTTCGCCCTGGATTTCGGTCGTCACCGGGCTTGCGGTGCTGTCGCCGCACATCTATTGGCTCGCGATGACGGGGGCTTCGACCTTCACCTATGCGATGAACCACGCCAACGGCGATTCCGCGAGCTCGCTTGGCGAGGTGAAGAACTTTCTGCTGGGGCTGGCTGCGGCGATGAGCGTGTCAGCCGCGCTGTGGGTGCTCATCGCAGGCACGCGCCTGAAACAGTTTCGGGCCGACTTCGCCGCCATGAGTCCGGGCCTGCGGCTTCTGTTCTACGTCGCGATCGGCACGATCGTGCTGCCGGTCGTGACGTCGCTGGGGATGGGCACGGACCTGCCGTCGCTGTGGGCGTTGCAGGGGCTGTTCCTGTTCGTCGTGTTGATCGTCTGCGGCACGCGCTATCCGATCGAGCGCTTCTACACGGTCAACGTCACGGCGATCACGGCCGGCGTCGCGCTCGCCACCGTCCTGGTCGCGGCACCGATCCATGCCGTCTATCGCAACACCCATGGTTATGAAGAGGGGCGGAATCTCTACGCCCAGGCCGCGAGCGGACTGACCCGCGAGTGGCACGAACTCACCGGCGAGCCGCTGAGCGTCGTCAGCGGCGACGATGCGCTCGCTTTCGCCGCGGCGTTCTACAGTCCGGATCATCCACAATACGTGCGGCCCTTCGAATTCCAATACAGCTGGGGCCTGCCGCGCAAGACGACGCTGGACCGCGGCTGGGCCGCGCTGTGCTTCCGCGGCCAGGACTATTGCAACCGGTGGATGGAATGGGTGTCGGGACGCGCTGGACATGTCGTCCGGCGCGAGTTCACCGTGCAGGCGAGGCTGTGGGGGCAGCCCGGTCTGACGCGGGATGTGGTCGTGATGATGGTACCGCCGCGCGCAGGAAGCACGATGCCCGAGAATGCAGCGGAAGATTTCAGCGCCAGCAGGCGTGCGACCGACTAGGCCTTGCACTCAGCAATGGCTGTCGCGCACACCCTCCAGGCCTTCGCTCGCGAAAGGCGCTGTGAACGCGGGGTGCTTCGGCTGTGGGGTCGGACGTTTCGTTTCCGTCGGCTCCAGGGCGTGATGGTCTTCGCGGAGTTCGGGTTCCATGGCGGCGGCCTTTCGAATTGCTGCAGGACAACATCGAGGCCGCCGGCAAGTTCCTCAGGCGATGGGGCGGTGATGCGGCTTGAACATCCGTCCTTTTTCCACCACCAGCACGATCGCGAGTGCCGTGACGGTCGACAGGAAGAAGCCGACCGCGAACGGCATCAGCGTGCCGTCGAAGCTTTGCCCGATGGCCATGCCGATCGCGATGCCGATCAGGGTGGTGATGGAGCCGTAGAGCGACGAGGCCGTGCCGGCGATGTGGCCCTGCGGCTCCAGTGCGAGCGCCGTGAAGTTCGCAACCATCATGCCGAACGAGAACATCATCAGCGCCGACAGCGCCATGAACAGCGCGAGCGGCAGCACATTCAGGCTTTCCGTGATGAGCAGGACGGAAGCCACGACGGCATAGAGCGTCAGCGCGCCGTGTGAGATCACGCGCATGCCGAGCCGTCCAACGAGTCGCGCATTGAGGAAGCCCGCAATGGCGACGCCGGTCGCGATCGCAGCGAAGGCGAGGGGGAAATAATGGCCGAGATGGTAGATCTCGGTGAAGACCTGCTGCGCCGAGAACACGTAGGCGAACAGCGCGCCCATGACGCTGCCTGCGGCCACCGCGTAGCCGATGGTCTGGCGGTTGGTCAGGGTTTGCCGGAAGGCGGCGAGCACATCGGCGGGTGCAAGCGACCTGCGTTCGGAATCCGGCAGGGTCTCCGGCAGCCGCAGCACGCTCCAGGCGAGGGCAAGCAGCCCATAGAGCGCCAGCACGATGAAGATGCCCCGCCATTGCGACACCAGCAGCACCGCTTGTCCGAACGACGGCGCGACCACCGGCACCGCGATGAACACCATCATCGCAAGCGACATCACGCTCGCCATCCTGCGGCCGACATAGCAATCGCGCACGATCGAGGTCGCGATCACGCGCGTCGCAGCGGTGCCAAACCCCTGCAGTGCGCGCGCCAGCAATAATGTTTCGAACGAGGGCGCGGCGATCGCCAGCAAGCTCGCCACTGCATAGACCGTCATGCCGCCGAGCAGCACCGGGCGTCGTCCAAACCGGTCGGACAGCGGTCCCATGATGAACTGGCCGGCGCCGAAGCCGATCAGGAAGATCGACAGCACGAGCTGGAGATGGTTGGCGTTCGGAATTTTGAAGGCTGCCCCGATATTGGGCAGCGCCGGCAGCATCATGTCCATTGCGAGCGGATTCAGCGCCATGATGGACGCGATCACGACAACGAATTCCGGAAAACCCATAGGACGGTGTCCCGAGGACACCCAATCGTCGGCGTTGACGTCGGACAAGCAGCTCACCTCTGAAATTCAGGGGCTTTTCTATCGTCTATGCTGCGTTGCACAACCCATGTTTCGGGATGGCTGTCAGGCGGGGCGGTGGCGGACACGAGTTGGTGAGGTTGCGGCCTGGGCCTGCGATGTGTCGGGGTTAAGCGCGGCTTAAGCGCGACGGGTCTTTTGAGCTGCTGCGACCAGGCCGAGCGCCAATTGCCCTGCGGTCTCGACATAGGCGAGATCGCGGTGGATCAGCATCACGGTGGTGGCGCCGTCGAGCAGGATCACGAGCTGGCGTGCGAGCGCCGTCGCACCGGCAACGCCGTGATCGCGCAACTCCGTTGCAAGCCATGCCTCAAAACGCTTCTTGTGTGCCGCGCCCGCCTTGACCGCCGGATGTGCCGGCGTGTTTGCGAGTTCGGCGATCGTGCGCAGGAAGCCGCAGCCGCGCCATCGCGGCGTATCCACGGAGCGACCGAGTTTTGTGAAGAGACCGCGGACCTTGTCGGCCACACCACCGTCCGTCTCCGCGAACCAGCGCCTGTAGAGCTCCAGCGTCGGCTGGTCCCTGGCCGCGATGGTTGCGGCGACGAGCTCGTCCTTGCTGGTGAAGTGATAGTACAGCGTCTTCTTGGTGACGCCCGCCTTCTCGGCGATGGCGTCCATGCTCGCCGCCCGGATGCCTTCGCCATAGAACAGGCGCGTCGCCGCAACGACGATCTGATCGCGGGTGGTGTCGCCTTTCCCTGACATCCGCGCAATGTATACCGCCTAGTGAGTATACACAATGCGGCCGCTGTGGCTGACTCCCTTTCCTGTCCGATCTGGAAGGAGCTGCGACTTGTCCGACCTGGTACTCTCCGAGACGCGCGGCGCCGTCGCGCTGTTGACGTTCAACCGCCCGAACAAGCTCAATGCGCTGAGTTACGCCCTCATCGACCGCCTGATGGCGGTGCTCGACCGCATCGAGGACGACGCAAATATCCGGGCGGTCGTGCTGACAGGCGCGGGCGATCGCGCCTTCTCGGCCGGTGCCGACATTGCCGAATTCTCGGACAGCGTGAGGTGCGGGCCGGATGTCGCGGTGAAGCAATTCGTGCGGCGCGGGCAGGGGATGACGGCGCGCTTGGAAGCGTTTCCAAAGCCGATCATCGCCGCCGTCAACGGCATAGCCTTCGGCGGCGGCTGCGAGATCACGGAAGCCGTGCATCTGGCCGTTGCGAGCCAGCGGGCGACTTTTGCCAAGCCCGAGATTGCCATCGGCATCACGCCGACCTTCGGCGGGACGCAGCGCCTGCCGCGGCTCGCGGGCCGCAAGCGGGCGCTGGAGCACCTGTTGACCGGAGATTCTTTTTCACCACAGCGAGCCCTGGAGATGGGACTGGTCAACCGCATCGTGCCTCACGAGCAACTGCTGGACGCAGCCTTCGCGCTGGCGGATCGCATCACGCGGCATTCACACCTGGCGGTGGCCCGAATTATCACCGCCGCCACGCGCGGCCTCAACGTCTCGATTTCGGAAGGTCTCGCCGTCGAGAGCGAGCAGTTCGCGCGCATGGCGGCGACACAGGACACGCGCGAGGCGCTCGATAGATGGCTCGCCGCTCGCGCGCAGCGCTAGACGCCGCGGGGCTGTGTTGACGGCTGCGACGACGGCGGTCGGTTCCGCAACCGTCCAGGCGGAGTGCTGGCAACCAGCGATTCACCATAAGCGCGACGGCAAGGCATCGGGGAGATGAATCCGCAACCCATCCTGTCCATTGTGGCCGGGCCAGGCGCCGCGTTGGCGCCCGGAGAAACCCCGCCAGACAAGGTATCCGATTGTGTCCGATCTCACCGGTGCAGCACGATGGCTGGAGCCCGCGGCCGACATGGCGCCGCGACGGAACATCTGGCTCGCCTGCCTGATCGCTCTGACCGCGCTGCTGGTGTTCGGCAATCTCGCCAACGATGCCGTGCTCGATGTCAAATATGGCTGGGACGTCCGGGTCAATTGCGCGGCGGTCGATGCGCATGTCGCCGGACTTGATCCCTACGTCGTCAAGAATCTGAAAGGCACCCGGCTTTCCTATCCCTATCTGCCGGTGACGCTGGATGTTTTCCGTCCTCTGTGCGCGGGCGGCGTTCTGGTCGGTCACTATAGAGGCGCCTTTTTCGCTCTCGCCGTGCTCTGCGGGCTGCTCTTGCCCGGTCTCGGCCGCGGGCGCCCGCGCGCACGCGATGTCGGGCTCAGGGTGTTCTGCGCGCTCGGCGCGTTCGTCGGTTTCGAATGGGTGCAGGCGTCGGGCAATTTCGCGATTCTGAGCGGCGTCCTGACCGCGATCGCGCTGAGGCTCCTGCTTTCTCAGCCTCCCTCCCGAACGCCGGAGCACCGCAGCTCTCCGCTGCATCTGGCCGGCGCTGCGCTGCTCGGCCTCGTGATGTCGTTCAAGCTGGTGTTCTTCCCCGTGCTGGCTGCGCTGTATTTCCTGCCGCTGCCGCGCGGCCGCAAGCTGGTGTTGATGGCGGTGGCGGCGTTCAGCTTCGCATTGCCGATCCTGATATCGTGGCTGGGATACCCCGATCTGTTCGCCAGCTGGCAGCTTGCGATGGCCGGAAAGATCCCCGACCAGCACGTCCTCGATCTCTTCGAGCTCAATCCGTCGCTGCTGCTGCTGGTGCGGGACCTCATGACCCATGCCGGCCTCGGTGACAGCAAGCCGGCCATCCTCGCGGTTTATGCATTCGGAGCCCTCGCGCTCGTGCTGATGCCGTTCGCACTGTCCGTCTTCCGGGCGGTCGCAAGCCGGCCATTGCGGGAAGGAGAAACGCTTCTTGCGCGACTGGATCGCTGGCTGATCGATCGTCCCCGCGCGGCCATGCGCATCACGGTGCTGGCCATGTTTGCGCTCTATCTCTGCTCGCCGCGTCTCAAGGAATATGCCTTCTTCGAGCTCGCGCTCTATGCCGCGATCCTGCTTGCCGATCTTCCGGCGACGGCACTCGCTGCCGTTCTCACCGTCGGCCTGCTCGTTCCCTCGTTGAACTCACTGGTGGGACATTCGATCGAGGGCAGTTATCTGCTGCTCTTTGCCGCGACGGCATGCTTCTGGATCCTGCTGCTCGATTTTCGGGCGGAGCCGAAACGCCTCGATCAGCAGGCTGCGGATGCATGAATGTCGCTCCGTCCGCCGGGACGTGGGCGTGAACGGCGCGGCGCGTGACCCTACCGGGACACGGGCTCTTTGAACTCCTCGCGCGAGGAAGACTGTTGCCTGGTGTAGAGGCTCACATAAGCGCCGGTGTAGTCCTCTTTCCAACCCCGCTCGCCAACGAGGAACCGCCTCAGCTCTTCGTGTCCTCTGAGCCAGAGCACGGCGTCGATCTTGTATTTGCTGATCGCCCTGTCCCACGTCGCCGCGTCGATTTCCCACCGCACCAGCTTGCGATAGTCGTGCAGCAGATCATCCGGATAGGCGGTTGCCGCGCGGCCGTCCACGAACACGGGCACTGATCCCTGCGTCCGGAAGATCAGCAGCCCGCCGACGTTCCAGTGGTTCAGGACACGTGCATGCGCGCAATGCGCCTTGAGAAAATTGGCATCCTCGTCCGACAGCATGTCGGGCAATGCCAGCGCTGGTCTCACATGCATGAGAGTCAACGGCAGAAGCAGCACGCCGATCACGCCTGCCGCCAGCATGGCGCGTTGGATCTTGAAGCTCGAACGGCGTTTGGGCAAGAGACGGTCGATGTGAAGCGCCATCGGGACGCTCGAGAAGATGAAGAAGAACGCGGTGTACCTGAACTGATAGAGACCGAGAGCGAGGAACAGCCACGCCAGCGCGCGCGCGTCGGGGGGGATCCGCGTCGTGTTGCGGTACCACAGCTCCAGCACGACGAACGCCGACGCATAGACGATGCCGGGAAGGCTTCCCGGCATCGCCATGTTGTGCAAATAGGGGCGCCATTCGCCGATATCGGCCTGGACGAAATGACCGAGCGTCGCCGTCACGCCGTCATAGACATGCCATCCCAGCGGATTGACGAAGATCGCGAGGACACATCCGGCGCCTGCGAGGCAGTCATTCCGGAAGTTGGCCCAGTCCCGCCGCAGCAGGGCGCCGGCGCAAAAGACACCGATGATGGGAAAGGCCAGCACGAAGCCGCCGTGCAGATTGACCCAGAGCACCATCAGCGGCGGCAACAGGAACCATCCACGCCGGTGCAGGCATTCCCCGTAGAAGACGACCGCGAACAGCATGGTCGCGATGTTCGGCGATGCCGCCAGATACATGTTCGGCGACGCTTCGTAGCAGGGATAGAGCAGGCAGGCGGCGAAGACCGCGATGCAGACCGCAGGCGCCGATGCGCCGCTGCGCAAGCCGCAGAAGGCGAGGTATCCGGCAATGACCGCGCCGGCGGCGACGACCATCAGTACGATGCCGGCAAAGCCCGTGTGCTGATACAGCACGCTGGCGATCACGTCCCAGAGCCATGACAGATTGTACCAGCGCTTGTCGCCGAGGGTGAACGCCCAGGGATCCTGGAGCGGGACTTCGCCTCGCTCCCGGATCAGGTCGCCGGCGGCAAGATGCCAGCCGAGGTCATAATGGCCGAGCATGAGCGGCGCGTTCGACAGATAGAACACGCCGAGGAAGGCGATCAGGAAGACGTAGGCTTCGAGCCCATCCGGGAGACGTCCGATTGCCGCGGGCGCTGCGCCAATCCCGGACCCGGACCAATTCTCGCGCGCGTCCATCGGAGCTCTCACCTTCGCAGCCCGCCGCGCCAGGCCCTGCATGGTTCCGGGTCAGCATCGATTGGCGGCAGACATGGCTCGCTTTATTGGGGTAACAATCTAAGGATGTGTAAATGCCGGCCGCGCAACTCGAGTTCCGGACGTGGAGGGCGGTGTTGGCAAATGAATCATTGCGTCGGTGGCGCGTGTCACTGGACGGATGAGCTTCCGGCTCGCGCGTCGGCTTACGCCGTCAGTTCTGTTGGTGCGGGCAGCCGGGGTCGAACCGGCACAGCGCTTGCGCACCGAGGGATTTTAAGTCCCTTGCGTCTACCAATTCCGCCATGCCCGCTTGATCCAACGAGATCAAATACTTAAGTCCACCTCCGGCCGTTTGGAATTGGCGCGCGTCGCGGGCCGGATGGATGGTTCTTCCTTAAGCGAGGCGACCGCGCAAGGCAAAGCCTCAATCCGGACATCTGGCCCTGCTTTAGGCATTCTCAATTCAAAAGGACTATCTTCCCGGCATGCCTGCTTCGTTTTCCTTCCGCCTGCGCTCATGTTGCGCGGCTGCCGCGTTCCTCGCGGCCGGTTTCGTGCTGTCCGGCTGCGCGGGTATGAGCGAGACGATCGCTCCGGCTTTCGCCGACCCTGCCAAATACGAATTGTACGACTGCAAGCAGCTCGAGGCGGAGCGCAAGGCGCTCGCCATCCGCACGACGGATTTGCAGAGGCTGATGGACAAGGCTGAGACGGGGACCGGTGGTGCGGTCGTGTCCGAGCTTGCCTATCGCAACGACTACGTTGCGGTGCGTGGGCAGGCGCAGCTCGCCGAAGACGCCTGGCGGCGCAACAGGTGCCGGGAAACCCCGCCTGGTGCGCCATCGGTGACCTCGGCGCCGCAGCGGCCGGACATCAAGCCGGCGCCGCCATCCGGTCGCGCCGTTCGCTGAGCCGAATTCCGCCTCAGGGGCGCCAGCCGTAGATCCAGTCCTGCCGCGCCAGCATCCGCTCCGGGCCGAGCGCGGGATCGCAAGATCGCGCGCGATCGCGAGCGGCCCGCCCAAATGATAGATGCGGCCCTGCTGCCGCGCGGTCCGCTGCACGCGCCGCACCCGCGCCTGGCGCGCGCGGCCATATTGCTTCAGCGCGGCTGTGATGCCGGCTGTGCTCCCGGCGGCCTCAGCGCTCAAATGCCGGGCCAGCACGGCGGCATCCTCGATCGCCATGCCGGCGCCCTGAGCCGCGAATGGCAGCATCGCATGCACGGCATCGCCAAGCAGCGCGACCGGGCCGTTGCTCCACGGGCAGCCATCGGGCACGCCGAACAGCGCCCATTTGCGCCAGCTGTCGACCGCGGCGAGCATCATGCGCGCCGCCGGCGGCCAGCGTGGCGCGGCGAAGGCGTCCATCACCTCGAACGGATCGCCCGGCGTGCTCCAGCCCGGCCTGTTCCAGGTGCCCGGCAGCACCGCGACCACGTTGATCTGGCGTCCGCCCGCGATCGGGTAGGCGACGAGATGGGCGTTCGGCCCCATCCAGAGCTGCACCCGCCGCGCGGTGAAATCCTTCGGCAGTTGCGTCGCGTCCAGCGTGCCGCGCCAGGCGATCAGCCCGGAGAAGCGCGGCTGCACTTCGGGGAACAGATGCTGGCGCACCGTCGACCAGATGCCGTCGGCGCCGATCAACGCGCTCGCAAGATCGCTGCGGCGGATCGTGCCGCTGCGGTGGACGACCGTCAGCCCCCTGGCGTGGGGCGCGACATCCTCGAAGGTCGCGCCCAGCTTCAGGTCGATATCGGGATGATCGGACACCGCGCCGGCCAGTGCCGATTGCAGGTCGGCGCGGTGCACCACCCAGTAGGGGGCACCCGCGCGCGCGGACGCGGCTTCGCCCAGCGGCATGCGCAGCAATTCGCCGCCCGCCCGCGCGCTCATGATGCAGAGCGCCTCGGGCGTGACGGCGCGCAGCTCGAGCCGCTCGGTCAGGCCGAGTTCGACCAGCACGCGGCTGGCATTGGGAGAGAGTTGCAGGCCGGCGCCGACTTCCTCGAGCCGCTCGGCCTTTTCCAGCACCACGATGCGGAAGCCACGGGCAGCGAGAGTAAGCGCGGCCGTCAGTCCACCGATGCCGGCACCGGCGACGACAATCGTGCGGGAGAGCGCCACCCCTGACCGATGCGGGCGGTCAGGCCACCTTGTCCTTCAGCACGCATTCCGGCGGACGGGCTTCACCCGGCTTCAGGTCGGCGGCGAAGCGGTACAGCGTCGAGCAGTAGGGGCAGATGATCTCGTTGTCGTTGCCGAGGTCCAGGAAGACGTGCGGATGGTCGAACGGAGGGTTGGCGCCGACGCACATGAACTCTTGCGAGCCGATCTCGATGACGGGAACACCGGCATCGTTGTGGAAGTGCGGGACGACATGGTCGGACATCGTAGTTCATCCTGGAGTGGCAATGGCGGCAGACACAATCGAGAACTGACGCGGCATCTTTGAGGCGCCGCGGACCATACTGGCGGGTGCAGCTGATTGCTAGTCCAGCGGAACCGAAAGGTTCGCAATCGCCCCATGCTCATTTGCTCATGCAAATTCGACACAATCTTGCGGCTTGAGAGAAGCCCTTCTTTCGTCGGGGACGTTGTGTCGCAATTTTGGCATACTATGTCTGTGGACAAGCGGGATTGCGACGAAAGACCAACCACAGGCAAGCATCCAGGCTCTCTGCATGAAGTGGCTGCGAATCAGCACAGCGTTGACCGGGATTGCAGCCTGCGGCTTCCTGCTCGCGCAGGTGGCGCCGCATGCCCGCGAGGCCGGCGCGATTTTCGCTGCCCAGGACGATCCGGCCGCGTTGTCCGAGCTCAAGCTCGACGCGCTGCTGCGGCAGGGCGACCATCTGGTGCAGGACAATATCGAGGCCGCGCTCGCTGCTGGTGATGCCGACCTCGCCGACAGCTTCGTGGCGCTGGCGCGTGACCGCAATATCGCGCTTTCAGACGATCTGCTGAGCCGCGTGAGCGATGCGGTCAAGGCCGAGAATTCCACCGCGCATTTTGCCAAACGGTTTGCCACCGGCCTCGTCACCGGAAATGCCGACGATGTCGCGAGCCTGTCAGGGACGGTGGCCGGCGATCTCTTTGTGATCGGCGATGTCAGGGACGTCGTGCGCGAGGGCAAGCACCTCGCGATGGGCGAGGACACCGACCACCTCGTGCTCGGCCTTGCGACTGCGGGCCTTGCGGTGACGGCCGTGACCTACGTGTCGGTCGGTGGCGCGGCGCCGGTGCGCGCCGGTCTGACGCTGGTGAAGGATGCGCGGAAAGTCGGGCGGCTCGGTGAAGGGCTCGCCGTGTGGGCGGGCCGGTCCGCGCGCGAGGTCGTCGACACGCCCATGCTGCAGAGCGCGGTCGCCAGGGGTTCGGTGTTCCGTCCGGGCGAGACCGTCAGTGCGATCAAGGCCGCGTTCCGAGCCGAGAAGGCCGGCGCGCTGGTCCGGCTCGGCAAGGACGTCACGCGCGTTGCCGAGAAGACCGGCACGCGCGGCGCCATGGACAGCTTGCGCATCGCCGAAGGCCCGAAGGATGTCGCGCGCGCGGCACGGCTTGCGGAAGCGCAGGGCGGCAAGACCCGCGCGATCATGAAGCTGCTCGGCCGCGGCGCGCTGCTGCTCGTCGGCGGCGCGTTCGACCTGGCGCTCTGGCTGTTCGGCGCGGCCCTGACGCTGTTCGGCCTGGTGTCGTCGATCAAGGCGACCACCGAGCGCGTCACCCAGGCCTGGTGCGATCGCAGGCGGGCGCGGCGGCTGCGCCGGGCGCAGATCGCCACTGAAGCCGCTCTGGCGAACGCGGCGCTGACCGCCTAGGATCAATCTCTCCCCTCAATACCGGAACTGATGATGCCGAGCTTTCACAACGGCGCCGTTGAAATTGCCTATCTCGACGAAGGCGAGGGCGACCCGATCGTCCTGGTGCACGGCTTTGCCTCCAGCAAGAACGTGAACTGGGTCTACCCGACCTGGGTCTCGGAACTGCGCAAGAACGGCCGCCGCGTCATCGCGCTGGACAATCGCGGCCACGGTGAAAGTGCGAAGCTCTACGACCCCGCGCAATATTCGATCCCGACCATGGCCGGCGACGTGCTCGCGCTGATGGACCATCTCGCGATCCCGCAGGCCGACATCATGGGATATTCGATGGGCGGACGCATGACGGCCTGGCTCGGTCTCAACCAGCCGCAGCGCCTGCGCTCGGCCATCCTCGGCGGCATCGGCATCGGCGGCCTGATCGAGGGCTCCGGGCCCGGCGAGAACGTCGCGAAGGCGCTGGAAGCGCCCTCGCTCGACGACGTCACCGATCCCGTCGGCCGCACCTTTCGCGCCTTTGCCGATCAGACCCGTTCCGACCGCAAGGCGCTGGCCGCCTGCCTGCGCGGCACGCGCGACCTCATGACGAAAGAGCAGGCCGCGCGCATCGACGTGCCCGTGCTGATTGCGGTCGGCTCGACCGACGACGTCGCGGGCTCCGCTAGCGCGCTCGGTGCGATCATTCCGGGCTCGGAAGTGCTCGACATCCCCAATCGCGACCACATGCGCGCGGTCGGCGACAAGGTGTATAAATCAGGCGTGCTCGACTTCCTGTCACGCCGCGGCTGAGGCCCGTTGTCTGAGGCGATGAGATTGTCGGCGGCTTGTCTTGAATGTCCCATCACGAGGCAAGGCAATCGCATATGGATTTCACGAGGACCGGGGGGCTTGCTCCGCCTCTCCCGCCTGCGGGAGAGGCCGACGCGCCCCGGGCGATGCGAAGCATCGTCCCGCGCGCGGCGGGTGAGGGTTCTCACCACACAGGGACATCCTCCGCAATTCTCGACAATCCCGACGCGGAGACACCCTCTCCCCAACCCTCTCCCGCAAGCGGAGGAGGGAGCCAACTGCCGATGTTGCCGCATGGTGCACACCACATGCGATAGCCCTGCATCACAGAGGGGCGTCCACTCCTTTCGGGGAGTCATCCACTCCTTCAATCGCAGAAATCTGGAGTCCGCTAAGGGGCGGCTATGGGACCTCAAATCGAAGCGGGTGGGAACGTCGGCTAAGGGCCCAATAGGAGAAATATCTGCTATCGTCCGACGCATGATGCGAACCCACACGTGGATAGCGACAACCGGCGGTCCTCATCTGCTGATTGCTGACGAACAACTGCCTTTTTGGCAGGGTATAGAGCGATGGCGAGATCAAAGGGATCAGACTGACCAAAGTGACTATGCTCGTGCGTGCAGAATAACAACTTGGCTGGGATCAATCCCCTGTCACCAAGGCAACGCCGTTGTGTTATCTGGCGATCAGGGCGACATAGCATGGTTCTCCGATGGCCAAGTTGACAGAGGCTTTCTCGTTCAATGGCTTGGCGTCGATGACGAACGACTCATCGAGCCTGCGTTGCACACGCCAGAACTGCGGGACCAGTTGGAGAGCCCAAACGCCGAGCGGCTTGAATTTGAGACAGGCGCGTCCGGTGCGATGTGGCTGATAGATGCATCGGATCGAGGGTTGCGCAGCAACCATGAGGCCCTGACGTTACGGCCGGGCAACTATCGGGCAAGAGCCGCTTACTATCGCTCCTCGGCGCTGGCGATTGTCGTTCGCGAAATCTGTTGGATCAGGCCGCCATCCAACGAAGTCAGCTAAGGGTCTTGGCCGTGTAAAAACTCCATCCCGGGAAAGCCGGGGAGAAAGCCGGACCGGTTCGGCGTCAGGCCACGATCGCGGCCATCAACGGCTTGGTCCCAACGATGTTCATAACCCGGGTCAGATTGTAGGCCAGAACCGAGAGGGCCATTTCGGCGGCTACTTTTGGGAGGGTTTTGGTCAGGAAGTGGGTCGCACCCATGCGCGCCTTCATGGTGCCGAACGGATGCTCGACGGTCTCGCGACGTAGTCGCATGGCGAGCGGGTTCGCATCGAGCCGCTGCTGCACGGCGTCGAGCAGATGCTCGTGTTCCCATCGCGTGATCCGTCGCTCGGACCCGGGCGTGCACTGGGTTTTGATCGAACAATTCTTGCAGGCGTTGGTCCAGTAGCGCCGCAGCATCTTGTCGGCTTCTTCGTTTGTATAGCGATACGGCAACCGCTCCCCGGCCGGACAACGATAGGCGTCGTCCTCCGGCAAATAGACAAAGTCCTGCTTGCCGAAGCGTCCGTCCGACTTGGCGCCCGAAGTCATCGGCTTGGGCAGGGTTACCGTGATGCCGGCCTCGTGGCAGGCGAGGATCTCCGGGCTGCTGAAGTAGCCGCGGTCGGCAACGGCCTCGAGGGTCTCGGTCTGCAGTACAGTCTTTGCCTGCCTGGCCATATTGGCGAGTTGCGCCCGATCCGAGCCGCTGTTCGTCACCTCATGGGTAATGATCAGGTGATGATCGGTATCCACAGCGACCTGCACGTTGTAGCCGACGACGCCCGAGCCGCGGCCGCTGGTTGCCATCGAGCGGCTGTCGGGATCTGTCAGAGATATCTGCTGGTCGGGCGAAGCCAGCATCTGCTTCTCGTAGACGGCAAGCTTGCCCATTTGCTCTTTCACCTTCGCCAGCTTCTCCTTGAGCCTTGTCACCTTCGCGGCCAGCGCTTCGGTCGGCTCCTGCCGGTCGGTGGTGTCAAGCTGGCTCAGATAGCGGGCGACGCTCTCCTCCAGTTGGGCACGCCGCCGCTCCACCTTTGCCCGCGTGAAGTTCCTGTCCCGGTTGTTAACGGCCTTGAACTTGCTGCCATCGATGGCAACACTCGCCGTCGCGAGAAGGCCCATCTCACGACAAAGCTCAACGAAGCGCGCACATACCTTGCGTAGCCCCAGGCTGTTGTCCTTGCGGAAGTCCGCGATCGTCTTGTGATCAGGCACGAGCCGGCCCAGCAACCACATCACCTCGACATTGCGGCCGGCCTCTCGCTCCAACCGCCGGCTCGACTGAACCCGGTTTAGATAACCGTAGATGTAAAGCTTCAGGAGCACCGAAGGATGGTACGACGGCCGTCCGGTCGCCGCCGGGGCCACCCCATCGAAGCCCATTTCCGCCAAATCGAGCGCATCGACAAACACGTCGATCACGCGAACCGGGTTGCCTTCGTCAATGAAATCATCGAGGCATTCGGGCAGCAGCGTCGACTGCCCACGATCCGCCTCTTCAATGAAGCGCCTCATCAATTCTCTCCCGAGAATCATCGAGAGAATCATAGCAGCGCAATGGCGTTTTCACACAGCCAGGGTCACTTGCGGACGTTGGCCCGAGCGCGGCTGTAGGCCAGCTATGGGCCAGTAGTCTGAGTAGGATGGGTTGAGCCCTTTGCGAAACCCATCATGCTTCTCCAGCGTCGAACGGATTGATGGGTTTCGCTGGCGCTCTACCCATCCTACGCGCTCAGATCGAAGCGGGTGGGAACGTCGGCAAAGGGCAACAAGAGACAATGCTAGCTTGCCTTGATAGACCGCCAACTGAGGGCTAGGCTTTCGGATATGCGAGACATTTACACGTCTGTTGATCTCCCTAACATCGCTGGCCGCTTGGTTGTCTTTGATTGGGAGAAGGGCTCGGGACCAGATGAGAATTTGGTGTGCTTGGAACCCGATGGGCGCGTCAGGTGGAGGGCCAAACTTCCTACAAATGATCCGAGCGACTGCTTTGTTGCGGTCAGGCTGGATGGCGACCTAGTCCGGGCCAATAGTATGAGTTGCTATGCCGTCTGGCTCGATCCCGCGACCGGCAGAACTTTAAGAACGCAATTCACAAAATGAATTGGGCAGACTGATTGTCAGCGCCGGGGCACGAACTGACTTCGCAGGCGTGGGGGAATTGAGAGTGTGTGCCTAGACGTGAGGTAGCCAGGCAAGAGATTGTCGATCTTTGGAAGATTTCCGATACTCCATCCCAGTCTCATCGCGCTCTGACATCGTCCCCAAACCGCCGCGCCAGCGCCATCAGCACCACGAAAGTCGCGACCCACACCATCCGCGCGCCGTAGCGGTCGTGAGGGCCCGATATCGCGGCGCAGATGAAGGCGTTGCCGAGCAGCGCCAGTGCGACGGTGGCCGCCAGCAGCGTCAGATCGTCCAGCCGGCGGCGCGCGAGCGAATGCGCGAGCAGGGCCACCAGTCCCAGCATCGAGATCAGTGCGACAGGAACGTGCAGCCGGTTGATGACGTCAAAGTTGAGCTCCCAGTTCTGCTGGCGCGCGGCGCGCATCGGCGCGGTCTGCGAGGGAATGTAACGCTCGATGATGCCGTAGGTGTGCGGAATCCAGACGGTGGTGCCTTCGCCGGTCGCCACATGCAGCAATTGCTGGCCCATCGCGCGCAAGGCCTCGGCGGCCTGCCATGCCGGATAGTCCTTCAGCGACTCCACGACGATGGTGCCCATCTCGTCGTCCATGCCTTCGAAGCGGCCGAGCGTGTTGAACATGCTGTTGCCCCACAGGAACTGGTCGGCGGTCGCCGGCAGTTCGTTGCGATAGGGACAGAGCTTGAAGTGTTCGCGCGGGCAGTGGTCGCCAAGAAAGCGCGCGACGATGCCGTCCTGCATCATGCGGCCGAAGGCGACGCCGGTGCCGCCGGGGGTCCAGGCCCATTTGCCCGACAGTGCGTGGTTCGCCGACACCAGCATCAGGCCGCCGGCGACGATCGTCAGGCTCGCCTGCGCCAGTCCGGCGATCGGGAGACGGCGCCCGAGGAACGGCCGCGCCATCCAGCCGGCGAGGCAGAGCCCGAGCAGCACGCCGAGCGTGGCGCTGTGGGTCGCGGCGGCAAAGGCCGTGAAGACGAACAGCGCGATCTTTTCGAGTGCCGAGGTTCGGCTTGCGCCGACGACCAGCAGGAATAGCGACAGAATCGAGAGTCCGGCAAAAATGTCGGTGAGCAGCATGCTGGCGAGCCAGGGCAGCGCGGTCGACAGGATCAGCAGGAGGCTGATCGCGACGAAGCGAAAGGTCTGCATCAGGCCGAGCACGCGCAAGGTGAACTGCAACAGCCACAGCGTCGCCAGCGACTGGATGGCGATGTTGATCCAGAAGCCGAAACTCTCGCCATAATGCAGATAGAGGCCGAACACGGTGGAGCGGCTGGGGACGAGATAACCTTCGTACCAGCGCGCCAGATAGCCGCCGGTATCCCATTGCAGTAGCGGATAGCCGTTCCAGAATGCCGGCGCGATCATGAGGAGGGGCAACGCCACCGCCGCCAGCCGCGGCCAGAACGAGCCCGCGGCGAGGCCGGGCCAATGATCGGTGGTGGTGGTCAAATCCGCTCCGTCCTCTTCCGGACCATGTCCGCAATAGCCGCTGGAATAGAATTCACCAATAGTTTGAGGCCGCATGGCTTGAATTTGCCAAAACCCTGACCATTTTGAGCCGACCTTGCCGCCTGGGGGCGTCAGAAGAAGCTATTGTGTTTCAAGGCGTTGGCATGCTTTCGCGGGGCAAGGCACTGTTCACTCTCAGGCAAGCCCGTCAGGACTTTGTCGCCTAGACTGTGTTATAGAGCCCGCAAAACGAGCCCATTCGAAAGAGCAGATCCCAGAGAGAAAACCCATGGCAGTGCATCAGGTCAATCCGGGAGGAAAGCTCGCGTCCCTCGATCCGATCTGGGATCGGATTCGCGGCGAGGCGGAAGACATCGTCCACCGCGAGCCCGAGCTTGCGACCTTCATCTATTCGACGGTGCTGCATCACGGCCGCCTGGAAGATTCGGTGATCCATCGTGTCGCCGACCGGCTCGATCACTCAGCGCTGTCGGGCGATCTGGTGCGCCAGACCTATGACGAGGCGCTGCGCGACGATCCCGATCTCGGCAACGCCTTCCGCGCCGATCTCGTCGCCGTCTACGATCGCGATCCCGCGACCTCGCGCTTCATCGATCCCTTGCTCTACTTCAAGGGCTTTCACGCGATCCAGACCCATCGCCTCGCGCACTGGCTCTGGCTGAAGGGCCGCAAGGATTTCGCGTATTATCTCCAGAGCCGCGCATCCGCGGTGTTCCAGACCGACATCAATCCCGCCGCGCGCATCGGCCGCGGCATCTTCCTCGACCACGCCACCGGATTCGTCTGCGGCGAGACGGCGGTGATCGAGGACGACGTCTCGATCCTGCACGGCGTCACGCTCGGCGGCACCGGCAAGGAGAACGAGGACCGTCATCCGAAGATTCGCCACGGCGTGCTGATCGGCGCCGGCGCGAAGATTCTCGGCAACATCGAGATCGGCCATTGCGCACGCATCGCCGCGGGCTCGGTCGTGGTCAAGCCGGTGCCGCACAACGTCACCGTTGCCGGCGTGCCCGCCAAGATCGTCGGCGAAGCCGGCTGCGCGGAGCCGTCGCGCACCATGGATCAGATGATCAACGCCACGGGACTCTAGGATGGGGATTTGATCTCGTGAGTTGAGGGCCGGAATCTCCAGCTCTTTTCGTCCCCAAATTCTTTGGCAATTCATGCTGGCGGTTCGTCGCGTCTCGTCCTAAAACCCGCCGACCAATTTCGATCGGAGACTTGCCGTGGACGTCAAAGAAGTCAGAAAGCTAGATGCGTATCTGAAGCGCGTATTCGGCAATCCCAAGATCCGCGTCGTGCCGCGGCCGAAGAAGGATGATTCCGCCGAGGTCTATATCGGCGAGGAATTCATCGGTGTGCTCTTCGTCGACGACGAGGACGATGATCGCTCGTTCCAGTTCCAGATGGCGATCCTCGAAGACGATCTCGTCGATCAGGAATAATTCTTTCGTCATTGCGAGCGAAGCGAGCAATCCAGAGTCCCTCCGCGGAAGCAGGCTGGATTGCTCCACACCGCTCGCACTGACGGATGCCATTTCCGCGGCTGGCGCCGCGGCCTCGTAACTCTATCTCTTCGCAAGAACGCGCAGCCGCGCTGTGGCATCAGCGACAGTGATGCCGCTGGCATCGACGAGGTCGGCTTGCACGACGATCTCGCGATCCGTCTGTTCGACGATGCGCGCACGTGCCGTGATGGGGCCGACCGCCGCGGGCTTCAGGAACCGTGTATCCAGACTACTCGTGACGACGGTCAGCCCGGATGAGAGCGCGGCCAGCGCACAGATCCCGGTGGCAGAATCCAGCATCGCCGCCAGAAATCCGCCCTGGATCGTCCCGTGCCTGTTGGTGAAAGCCGGCTGGGCCTGGAAGCGGATCAGCGAACGCCCGCTCTCGTCAAAGCCGAGCCATTCGCGTCCCAGCAATTGGGCGCCGGGTGGGATATGGCTTGCCGCCTCGTTCAAGTCGATCGTCCCATGATGGCATCATGCGCCTGTTTTGCCCGACGGGTCAAGTCGAATTTCGAAAAAGACGAAACATTAAATACTGCCGATACTTCGCTACTGTGCATGGGGTTGTTTTCGATTTTTTAGTCGGGAGGCTCCAGCCCATCGCTGCAAGCCGACATCGGAGAGGACAGAGACGCTGCGCTCAGCCCTTCGGCCCGCGCAACTGCGCCGTCAGCTTCTCCATCGCGTCCGCAACGTCGTGCCATTGCGACAGCCAGCTCCGCGGAAAGCGGAAGGTGAGGTCGGCGCCGCCGACGCGGCGGTCCGACAGGCACATGCCCGGCGTGGCCGCATCGCGCGTGCAGCGCGCGGTCAGGGCAGGGCTTGCAGCGGAATAGAAATCCTCGCTGCCATAGGGCGTGTCGCCGCGGAACATCCGCATCGTCAGCCCGTCGGCGGGCATCGTTGCGGCCTGGTCGAAATAGCGCGGATAGATCGTGGCCGTGCGCTGCTCGGGCGCCAGCGTATCGTGATGCGCTGCGATCGACAGGAAGATGCGATCGATCGGCTGCATCGTCGCGTCGACGCTGTCGGCGGTGACATGCTTCGGTACGCCAGGCGGCTCCAGCGAGGGATACAGGAAATCGAGGTCGATGCGCTCCTGCGGTCCGGAGTGCCGCTGGATCTTCATCCGGATCGCGGCCGCCGGCAGGTTGAACAGTGTGCCGCCGACGCTGACCGGCAGCTTGTCCGGCGCGTTCGCGCCGCCCGCGCCCCAGGTCGGCCACAGCAGGTAGGCGACGAGCGCGACCGCGCACACCGCGGCAGCGCCGCCGAGCACAATCGGGACGACATGCGCCCGGGGGCGCGTCCTGGAGGACCGGGAAGAGGTTGCCGAAAACACCGTCATGAGTTGCGCGAGCAGCCGGAGGTCGGCCGATGGCCGACGAATCAGCGGCGAATATGCCATGCGGCGGCGATTTCGCGGAGCATTCCCGGCTGTGGGCATGGGGGAGGGCCCTGCGCGGATGGGGTGGCGGCGTTAACCTTCGCTTAAGGATAAGGTAGCGTTAACCGGCACTATTTGTCACAGGAAGGCTCCGGCGTTGCGTAAGGGCGGACCGTTCCGATGACACCTGAAGCTCTCAATACCTTCTTCTCGATCTGCATCGGTTTCGCGCTCGCGGGCGCGCTCGTGAACGGATACCAGGCGCTCGCACAGCGGCCCGCCGGGTTCGCCCTGTTGCAGGATGGCGTGGCGCCGAAGACCTTTGCCGCGGTTCCGTTCCTGGTGTTCGCGGCGCCCTTCATCATCATGCGCAACACGCTGCGCGGCATGCAGGTGGAAAGCCGCCGCGTGGAATTCGTGATGATGGCGACCGTCATCGCCGGCTTCTGGAGCATGATGAGCGGGACCTTCTTCCTGATGACGCTGCGCGCGACCGGCGTGCTGGGCTGACGCGGGCATCCGGGCCGGGCCCTTTGCTTCAGGGCCACCGTTTCGCTATGGCTGGGGTCAAAATGACAGGAGACCTCCATGGCGATCTATGAGCTCGACGGGCAGGCGCCCGATCTTCCCGCCGACGGCGATTACTTCATCGCGGAGACCGCCACCGTGATCGGCCGTGTGCGCCTGAAACCGGGCGCGAGCGTCTGGTTCGGCGCGGTGCTGCGCGGCGACAATGAGTGGATCGAGATCGGCGAGGGCGCCAACGTGCAGGACGGCTCGACCTGCCACACCGATCTCGGCTTTCCCCTGGTCATCGGCAGGAACTGCACCGTCGGCCACAACGTCATCCTGCACGGTTGCACCATCGAGGAGGGCGCGCTGATCGGCATGGGCTCGATCGTGATGAACGGCGCGAAGATCGGCCGCAACAGCATCGTCGGCGCCGGCTCCGTCATCACCGAGGGCAAGGAGTTTCCCGAGCGCTCCCTGATCATCGGCTCGCCCGCGCGCGTGATCCGCACGCTCGACGACGCGCAGGTGCAGAAGATGGGAAGCGCGGCGAGGTTCTACGTCGCCAACGGTCCGCGCTTCAAGAAGGGCCTGAAGCGGATCGGCTGAACTCAGCTGCCTTCGGACTCGCCCGCTTCGATTGCGCCTGCGACCTTCTCGTGTCCGGCCGACCACAGCGCATGCTCGTCGCTGCCGCCTGAATAAGGATTGGCCTCGGCCGGAATGCCGTCGCGCGCGGCGCGTTCGCCCTCTGCAAAAGGATCGCGGTCGGTCATCGTGATCTGGCCTTTCTGGTTTTGGGACGCGCCGTCGTCTTGGCGTCGCCGCCGAGCCGGGCGCTCTTGCGCAGGGCGTCACTGAGATCGACGGGGATGCCGTGCTTCTTCAAGAGGTCGGCGAAGGCTTCGTCGGCGAGCTCCTGCAGCGTCCCCATCCTGTCGCGTCCCAATTGCTTCAGCTTGTCGAACGTGTCCTCGTCGAACGCGATCAGTTTGCGCATGATCGTGCCAGCCTCCCTTGGCTCAAGCTGATGCGGCGGCATTTGTTCAGGAACGGGTCGTGATCCGGGCCGTTGACTGCCAAAGGAGAATTTCCGATGGCCAATTCGCCTGCAACCGTTTCAACGAAGACGTTGATCGTGATCCTCAGTCTCGCGGCGATGCCGGCGGTGTCGTTCGCACAAGCAACCGACGGTGCATCCGGCTCGAGCGGATCGGCCGGAGGCGTCGCAAACTCTCCCGCACCCGCGCCTGGCACCAACAGCCTTGGCACGGCCCAATCGTCCGGTGTGTCTCCCGGTGGCACCACCGGCGCCGGCACAGGTGGGACCCACTGACGCCGCGGTCAATGCCGAAAACCGCGTCCTCGACAAGAAGCTGAAGAGCATCTGCCGCGGCTGCTGATGCTCGCGCGGAAGTGAGGCAGCTTGGCTGTCAGGAATGCCCTGATAGGGCTAGCTTGCTCCCTGCTTTGAGGCGTGGAGCGTGTCCACGCGGAGGATCGAGTATGTTACGCAAGGTGATGATGGCGGCTCTGGCCGTCACCGCGGTCGGGCTGTCGGCGCCGCAGGCGGCCCAGGCTCGGGGTGGTTTCGGGCATGGTGGCGGCTTCCACGGCGGCGGGGGCTGGCACGGCGGTGGCGGCTGGCACGGTGGCGGATGGCGTGGCCGTGGTTTCTGGCCTGGGCTCGCGATCGGGGCAGGTATCGCCGGCGCCGGCTACTACGGCGGCTATTACGGCTACGGCTATGGTTACGGCGGCCCCTATTACTACGGTACCGGCTATGACGATGGCGGCTATGGTGGCTGCTACGTGGTGCGGAAGCGCGTCATGACGCCGTCAGGCTGGCGATACCGTCGCGTGGATGTTTGCGAGTAGTAGCGACGCCGGGCCAGGCCGTTAAAAAACAAGGCCGTTGACGCAATATACCGTCAACGACCTTGCCAGCCCCGGACATTGAAATCGGCTCACGCCATCCGGTAACCACTACCATCGCGCGGAATCATACGGGCAAATGTGATCCAGTTCACAAGCGGCGAAAATAATAGTCCAATTGCGTCGATGTCCGGTCAGCTGCGCGATTTGCCGCGTTTTCGCACGCTAGCCTGATGCCGAGCAGGTTTCCTGCGGGTAACCGAGGGAGTTTCTACCTCGGTCGCCCTGGCGCTGGCAAATGACTGCCGCAGATTGTCGATGGACTCATTCAGCGTGGTGACCTGCTCGGATAGGCGCTTGGTGTCGGCTTGCTGCGCCGCCATCAGCCGCTTCATCGTCTGGAGCTGGTCCTGCACGACCTGCAGCTGGTCGATCGATTCCTGCTGGGTCGCCTCAAGTCCCTTGGTCTTCTCGACCAGCTGCTCGGAGGCCTGTGCGGTGCGAGCCTGAAGCTGCCGCGACGCCACCACCCGATCAGGCTCAGGAACTGCACCAGTGTAGGCACGCCAGATCGCGATCGAGGTCACGCCGGCGATCAGCAGGAGAAGGGCGGCGGCGGTCAGCGCGATGGGCTGGGCGCCAAGGCGAAGGAGGGGGTGGGATCGTGAGTCCTCTGCGAGATCGATCATCGCTGACAAAACCCAAATTGAAACTTGGTGAGTGGCGAAGACCGGCAAGCCGAAAGCCGCCGGGGCGTCCCGAAAGCGTTACTGTTCGGCAACAATTGGGACCAAAAAGAGGCTGGTTTGCCCAGATCTACGCAATGAGCGGAAAAAGAGGTTTTTTACTACCTCTAGCGCCGTGTCCGGCTCAAGCCGGATCGCTGGCGCCCTATCCGGGGAAGCGGTGCCAGCCTGATCGATCAAGGCCGCGCCAGGCAGTGATCCGAATCAGAATCGGTAGGCGATGCCGACCGTCGCGGTGTGTGTGCGGTCCTTGACGCGGGCGGTGAAGCGGTCGTCGAACCCGATCCCTACTCCCCCTGCGGTGAAGAAAGTCTGGGTCCAAGTCCCGAAATCGGCATAGCGGTAATCGACGCGCGCAAGCCAATTGCCGCCAATCATGTGCTCGACACCGCCGCCGAGGGTCCAGCCGACTCTGGTCGATGCATAGGTTTCATTGTGAGCACTGCCGAAGCAGAAGGAGTTTCCGGGAACCACGGTGCAATTGGCGTTCAGCTCAAGGCGGTGCCACGCTACGCCGCCAGAGCCGTAGACCAGTGTGGCGGGCCCGACGAGATAGCCGAGACGGCCACGGAGGCTGCCGTCCCATGTTTCCTTCGCGGTGCCGGATGGAAGGCCGACTAAAGGGGCGCCGAAGAAGAGCCCAGCCGTCCCCGGTACAGGATTCGTCGTCTTCTTGTTGTCGGCCCACCCGAAATCGGCCTCGACGCCGGCGACCCAGGATCTCGAGATCTGTGCGTTGTAGCCGAGATAGCCTCCGAACCTGGCCGCGACGCTTTCGATTGCGCCACCGGTGCCGGCCGTCGGTACGAACGCGCCGGCGCCGAAACTCGGGGCGATGTCGGATGTCTGCCAGTCGCTGGCTGCCCAGCGCGCGCCGAGCGAAACGCCGGCGTAGAATCCAGACCATGACGGCACCGCCGGCGGCGCTTTCGTCGCCATGTCCGCGGCCAGCGCCGAACCCGCCAAAGCGGCCCATGCCAGTGTCCCGGCAACCGTCGAGATCAAGTATTTCACCGCGTTCAGCCCCACCGCGCGCCCCGAATCTGCAAATCAATTACGGCAAGCTCGCAGTTCACGGTATCGGCTGCAACAATCGCGGAACTCGCAGCCGCAAAAGGATCCAGATGTTGCCGACAAGACACGCCGCTCCCGCGTAGAGCAGCACTGTGTGCAACGCTTACGGCTCGAAGCTCGACAACATTCCGGAGTAAGTCTTCGACCGCGGCGCCGCGTAGGGCCCGAGCCGCGACGTCGTCAGTCCGAGCCGCACCAGCGATTCCGCCAGCGTCACGGCTGCGGCGACGCCGTCGACCACGGGTAGGCCGTGACTGGCGGCAAGCTCGGCGGCGAGATCGGCCATGCCGGCGCAGCCGAGCACGATGGCTTCCGCGCGGTCGTCGCGGATCGCGGCCGTGATCTCCGCGGAGATCTTTGCGAGCGCATCGGTGTTGCGCTCCTCGAGCGCGAGCACCGGGACGTCGGCGGCGCGGACGCGGGCGCAGCGCTCGGCAAGACCGTATTTCCGCAGATTATGCTCGATCGGCACGACGGAGACCCCGAGCGTGGTCACCACCGCAAAGCGCGCTGCGATCAGGCTCGCCATGTGGAAGCCGGCCTCGCCAATGCCGATCACCGGCGCCTTCGCGGCGGCGCGTGCGGCATCGAGGCCGGTGTCGTCGAAGCAGGCGATGATGTGGGCGTCCGCGCCGTCGCGGTCGGCGTCACGGATGCAGCCGAGCATGCCGGGGACGGCAAAGGCCTCGTCGTAAAAGCCCTCGATCGAGACCGGGCCCATCGCAGGCTGGCGCGCGTCGATCACGGTGTCGGGCAGCGCGACGCTACGCGCCGCAGCGGCGATCTTCGCCGTCATCGACGCGGTGGTGTTGGGATTGACGACGTGAAGTCGCATCGCGATCAGACAAGTCCCTTGCCGGCGTCCGAGCCTTTGGCCGCCTGCCGCTTGTTCAGCACGTGGATGGTGCCGAGCGCAAGCGTGATCACCGTGAACGAGACGGCCGAAATCACGGTGCCGAGCGCATAGATGTCGGGGTTCGTCACGGTGGTGGTGAGGCCCTGCAGATCCAGCGGCAATGTATTCACGGCCCCGATCGCCTGGCTGGAGCGCGCGAGCTCGTCCCAGGACAGCGTGAAGCCGAACAGGCCGATACCGATCACCGAGGGCAGGATGATCGGCAGCACGACATCACGGAAGGCCTGCCACGGCGTCGCGCCGAGATCGCGCGCGGCTTCCTCGAGCCGAGGGTCGAAGCGGTTGAAGATCGCGAACATGATGAGAAGGCCGAACGGCAGCGTCCAGGTCAGATGCGCGCCGAGGCCCGAGGTGAGCAGGCCCATCGAGGTCTCGAAATTTTCGTTCCAGTGCGCCTTGATCAGGTCGTCGATGATGCGGAATTCGAGCGAGATGCCGAGCGACGTGATGATCGAGGGCACGATCAGGCTCGCTATCGCCGAGTAGAACAGGATGCTCTGCGCCCTGAACTTGCGGCGGAAGGCCATGCCGGCGGCGACCGACAGCACGACGGTGACGATCATCACGATGATGCCGAGCAGCAGCGAGCGTCGGAACGCCGCGCCGAGATCGACGATGCCGGTGCCCTGGAACAGTTTGGCGATCCAGAACGTCGACACGCCGTTCATCGGGAAGGTGAGGCCGCCCTGCGGTCCCTGGAACGACAGCACATAGATCGCGATCATCGGCCCGTAGAGGAACAGCACATAGGCCGCGAAGAAGATCGCGAGCACGTAGAACGAGCGCGGGCGTCCTTCCTTCATGCTCTAGAGCTCCTTCTTGATGTCGACGATGCGCGACATCATGGAGATGATCAGGAAGGTGATGGCGAGCAGGATCACGGCGTTGGCGGCTGCGGCCGGGAATTGCAGCGCGTTCACCCGCGTCTCGATGATCTTGCCCGCGGCCGCGATCTGCTGGCCGCCCATCACGCCGATGGTGATGAAGTCGCCCATCACGATGGTGATGACGAAGATCGAGCCGATCACGATGCCTGGTTTTGCGAGTGGAATGATGACGTTGACCAGCGTCTGGAAGCCGGTCGCGCCGGCGTCGTAGGCGGCCTCGATCAGCGACTTGTCGATGCGCACCATCGAATTGAAGATCGGCACCACCATGAAGAATGTGAAGAGGTGGACCAGCGCCAGCACCACGGAGAATTCGGAGAACAGCAGCCATTCCAGCGGCTGGTTGATCAATCCGCTCTTGACCAGTCCTGAGTTTACGAGGCCGTTGCGCCCCAGCAGCGGGATCCAGGCGATCATGCGGATCACGTTGGAGGTCCAGAACGGGATCGTGCAGAGCAGCGACAATCCCATCTGCCAGGTCTTGGACTTGACGTGGAAGGCGAGGAAGTAGGCGACCCAGAAGCCGATGAAGAGGGTGATGGCCCAGACCATGAAGCACAGCTTCAGCGTCATCACATAGGTACGGCCGATCGTGCAGAGCTCGGGCAGCTTGTCGATGCAGCCCTCGAATGTATCGGTGTAGCCGCGGCCGGAGAAAGCCGGCAACAGCTGGTATTCGTTGTAGTCCCAGAAGGAGACGATGATGACGAAGACGAGCGGAATGAGGAAGAAGGCGAGAAACACCAGCATCATCGGCCCGGACTGGAGCCAGGAGATGATGGATGGCGACAGGTGCGTCGGCTTTGCGGCGCGCGCCGTGCCCGACCCCGGGATCAATCCCGGGGATGCCTGTTGCAGAACTTCTTCCGACATGTCCATCACGCCGCAATGAACTCATTCCACTTGCGGACCATGTAGTCGTTCTCGTCCATCACGGCGTTCCAGCAGGCGACGCCGCCCATGCGGTCCTCGTAGGATCCGCCGTCACGCACGGCGCCGGCCTTCTCCAGCAGCGAGCCGTCGGGCGCCTTGATGTCCTTCTCGGCGGGCTTGCCTTCCATCCAGTACGCCCACTCGTAGGGCTCCATGTGCGCCTTCGCGGTCGAGAGCACGGCGGAGTAGTAGCCTTGGCGGTTGAGATAGGCGCCGGCATAGCCAGACAGGAACCAGTTGACGAACTCATAGGCCCATTCGAGCTTCGGACCCGACACGCCCTTGGAGACGCAGAAGCCCGAGGCCCAGGAGCGGTAGCCTTCCTTGAGCGGCTGGAAGGTGCAGGGAATCCCCATCGAGCGCACTTTCGTCACCGCGGGCGACCACATCGACTGAATGACAGTTTCACCTGATGCCATCAGGTTGACGCTCTCATTAAAATCCTTCCAGAACGCGCGGAACTGGCCGGCCTTCTTGGCTTCGGTCATCACCTTCATGGTGAGATCGATCTCTTCCTTGGTCATGTTGCCCTTGTCGGCATATTTGTACTTGCCGGAGGCTTCCACGACCATCGCGGCATCCATGATGCCGATCGAGGGAATGTTGAGGATCGAGGCCTTGCCCTTGAATTCAGGATTGAGCAGTTCCGACCACGAGCTGATCGGACGCTTGATCAGGTCGGGGCGGATGCCGAGCGTGTCGGCGTTGTAGACCGTCGGGATCAGCGTGACGAATTCGGTCGCCGACGTCGCGAACTTCTTGGAGTCCTTGCCTTCTAGATAGAGCACCTTCCAGGGCGCGGTGCCCTGGCCACCGATCTTCTTGCCGCCGGGCGTCTCACCCTTGGTGAAGACGGGCGTGATGTTGCCGAACTCCTTGATCTTCCTGGCATCGAGCGCAAGGATGTTGCCCGACGGTACGATCTTCTTCAGCGAGAAATATTCGGTGTCCAGCACGTCGAAGGAGTTCGGCTGGGTCATCACGCGCTTGGTGACATCGTCGGTGGTCGCGGTGATGTATTCGATCTTGATGCCGGTGTCCTTCAGGCACTGCTTGGAGATGTCGTCGCCCTCGTTCACGGCGGTGCCGAGATAGCGCAGCACCTTGGTCTCCGCCGACTTAACATAGGGAAAGCCGGTGATCGCGCCGGAGCCGGCGGCGAGGCCAGCGAGACCCGCAGTGCTCTTCAATAGCGTGCGGCGGCTGACGCCGGTCGTCTTGGTCGTCTCGGTCATATCGCTCACTCCTCTGTGTTGCGCATTTTCTAAGATGACGGCGCTATTGCAGGCGCTGCGCCTTGGCGGGATCCCAGGTGGCCAGCACGCGGTCGCCCGGACGGAACGGGTGAACGTCGAAAGCGGCCTCGGGGAGGTGGGAGAACAGGGCGGTGCCGTCGTCCAGCGTGAGCGAGACGGCGATATAGGAGCCCTGGTACTCGGTCTGGGTCAGCAGCGCCGGTGCGCCATACGCGCCGTCAACGAACGGCACGATGCCGAGCTGATCGGCGCGCACGGCGATGAGTTTGCCGGCGTCGCTGAGGACGTTGTGGCCGCCGATGAAGCGCGCCACGAATTCGGTGCGGGGGTGGTGGAAGATCTCGCGCGCGGTACCCTGCTGCTCGATCCTGCCTTGGTTCATTACCACGATGTGGTCGGCGAGGGCCATCGCCTCTTCCTGGCCGTGGGTGACCTGGATGAAGCTGATGCCGAGCTCGCGCTGCAGCCGCTTCAGCTCGCCGCGCATCTTCACCCGCAGGAACGGGTCGAGCGCGGAGAGCGGTTCGTCCAGCAGCAGGATCTGCGGCTCGGTGATCAGCGCGCGGGCGAGCGCCACGCGCTGCTGCTGGCCGCCGGAGAGCTGCGCCGGGAGCCGGGCCGCATAGGGCGTCATCGCCACCAGCTCGAGCAATTCGCCGGCGCGCTTGTGCCTCGTCGCGCGATCGACGCCGCGCATTTTCAGGGCAAACGCGACGTTGTCGAGCACCGTCAGGTGCGGAAACAGGGCGTAGGACTGGAACATCATCGCCGTGCCGCGCTCGGCGGGCTCGAGATCGGTGACGTTCTGCGCGCCGAGGATGATGTCGCCCTCGCTGACCGCCTCGTGGCCCGCGATCATGCGCAGGGTCGAGGTCTTGCCGCAGCCGGAGGGGCCGAGCAGGCAGCAATAGGTGCCGGCTGGAATCTTCAAATTGACGGTGTCGACCGCCAGCGTCGTATCGTAGCGCTTGGTGACGGCGACCAGTTCGAGGGCGGCGGGAGTGGCCATGGCGTGTCCGAGGCGAGGGCGATGCGTCCCGCCTCTCTCCGCAAGGTCCGTGCCAACCGTCCTTGGCCGCTGAAATTCCAAAACTGTGAAGCGGAGTCAGATTGTTAGATCGAATCCGGCGCATCGAGGCGGCTTGCCGCGTCAGCACTGGTCTGCACACAAAACGGGCGCAGATTGTATAATGTTTCGCCTGTGATTGGATACAGCTCGTCGACTAACATTCGGCGCGATCTTCGCCGATCGAGCCCTCAAACCCAACCTCTCAAACTGATGGCCGCCAAGACCCGACCGAAATCCGAAGCCCCAGACGTGAGCGATCGCGTCAGCCGGATCAGGGAAGGCGTGACCGCGGCGATCCTCGAGCATCGCCTGCTGCCGGGCACCAAGCTCGGCGAGGACGAGATCGGTGAAATCTATGGCGCGAGCCGCACGCTGGTCCGCACGGCGCTGCAGCAGCTGACGCACGAGGGCATCGTCCACATCGAGAAGAACCGCGGCGCCTTCGTGGCGCGGCCGACGCCGGCCGATGCCCGCGAAGTGTTCGAGGCGCGCCGCCTGATCGAGCCCGCCATCGTCGACCATGCCGTCGACGCGGTATCGCCGGCCTGGATCGATCGGCTCCAGCGCCATCTCACCGAGGAGCGCGACGCCGAGCTGCGCGGCGACGCGCGCGCCTCGGTCCGGCTCTCCGGCGAGTTTCATCGTCTCGTCGCCGAGATGAGCGGCCACAGCATCTATCTTGGCTTCCTGAAAGAGCTGATCGCGCGCTCCTCGCTCATCATCCTGCTCTACCGCCGTCACGACACGCCGGCCTGCGGCACCGATCATCATGCCAGCATCGTCAGCGCGATCCGCAAGCGCGACAAGCAGGCTGCACGCGCGCAAATGCTGTCGCATCTTCGCGAGATCGAGGCCGAGCTGTTCCTGAAGGCTCCCGCCGCCGACGAGTTGCGGCTCGCGGACGTGCTGGGCGCGTGATCGCGTCGCGTGCTCGTTGCGATCTCTTGGATCAGGCTTGGTGCCGTTCCTCCGCGCGCCGCAAACCCGACTCGGCCTTCGGGACCGCAGGAGGTGGCACAGGACTTGTGACAACCGGGCTTGTCACAATTTCTGGTCTGTCATCGGAGGCGTGACTTCTAAGCGTCTCCAGAACCAGAAAGAATTTCTCGGCTAGCATGTGTCAAACTCGCTGACGCATTCATCTCGGCTTCGAGAACGGCAAGATTCGCTGGTAATTCGATCACTTGCTGCAGGTCGCCGCAATTTTATCCGTAACGCCGAGCCGAATTATGACAGTCCGCTTCGAGGTTTGCTGCCGACGTGTCGCATGTGGACGATGATACGCCGCGGCGTAACGTGACTATTCCTTGCCGGCCGCACCGGCTATAGGATGTGGCTCTGTCATTGAACTGTCATGTCACCAGAAATGCTGAAATCAGACGCAAGCCCGGCTCGCAAAACCCAGAGCGCGCCGGAAGGGAACCTTGTCGCCAGGGACAACAAGAGGACGCAAGTCGTCGCCGGCTTCCTCAGGCAGATTGAACCGGCCGAATCTGACGCGGAATCTGCGATCCTCGAGAGTGCCGTGGTTGATCAGACGCCATCGCAAGATGCGCCGGCTGCACCTGAGAAGGCCCGGTCGAACGCCGCCGCGCGGCCCGCCGGTGAAATCGAGCTCAAGCTTCTCGTCGATGCCGATCGCATGGCACATTTCAACGCCGCGCCCGTCATCGCGAGCAACGCGCGCAACAAGGGCTCGCGAAAACATCTCAAGTCCGTCTACTACGACACGCCGGACCGCGCGCTGCGGCGCAACGGTCTGAGCCTGCGCGTGCGCCAGAGCGGCGCGCGCTTCGTGCAGACCGTGAAGACCGACGTTGCCGATGATCCGTTGCGCCGCGGCGAGTGGGAGGCGAGCGTTGCCTCGCTCGCGCCCGATCTCGCTTTGGCGATGCCCTTCATTCCGGAGAAGCTTCGCGGTCGTCTTGAAACGCAGCCGCTCGAAGCCGTCTTCACGGCCGACGTCCATCGTCACGCGCGGATGATCGACCTCCCGGCGGGCAGCGTCGAGATCGCCTTCGACCACGGCGTGCTGACCGCCGGCGATCGCTCCGTGCCGGTGAGCGAGATCGAGCTCGAATTGAAGAGCGGCAGCGCCAGCACGATCTACGAGATCGCGTTGCGGCTGGCGGAGCACGGGGCGCTGAAACCGTCGATCCGGACCAAGTCGGCGCGTGGCTTCGACCTCGCTGCCGATACGCCGCCATCGGCCCGCCGTCCGGGCAAGCTTCGCCTTGATCCGTCCGTGACGCTCGATGAGGCCTTCTCGACGATCCTGCGCTCCTGCTTCCTCCATCTGCTGCAGTCACTGCCTGCGGCCGAGGATGGCCGCAATCCGGAAGGCGTGCATCAACTGCGTGTTTCGCTGCGCCGGCTGCGATCGGCGCTCGATCTGATGCGATCGGTGGGTGCACTGAGCAATCTCGACGCGCTGCGATCGGAAGCCAAATGGCTGGCGCAGGACCTCTCCGCCGCGCGTGACTGGGACGTGTTCCAGCTCGAAACCTTGCCGACGATCGCAAGAGCCTGTCCTGCGGTCGCCGGCTTCGATGCGCTCGGCCGGGCCGCGGCCAGTCGACAGTCCGATGCCTATCGCAAGGCGCATGATGCGCTCGGCGATCGCCGCTGCGCCATGTTCCTGATCGGCCTCGGCGGATGGATCGAGACGCGGGGCTGGCGCAACGACGTTGCCGCCGAAGATCTCGGCCAGCTCTCCGAGCCCGCCGTCAACTTCGCGCAGCGCATCCTGTCGGAGCAATACGCGAAGGTGCTCAAGCGCGGCCGCCGCTTCAAGTCGCTTCCGGCGGCGGAGCTGCACCGGGTGCGGCTCGCGACCAAGCGGCTGCGCTATCTCAGCGAGTTCCTGCTGCCGCTGTTCGCCGATCGCAAGTCCGCGAGGAAATTCTCGCGCCGGCTTGCCGCTTTGCAGGAGGAACTCGGCGCCTTCAACGACATGGCGGTCACGGCATCGTTGCTCGACGGGCTCGTCGCCGGGCCTGACAGCGCCATCGCGGCGGCGGCGATCGCTGGCTGGCAGGCGCGCGCATCGGTGGGTGTGCAGCCTGCCTTGCGAGGCACATGGCGCGATTTCACCGCCGCGCGCGTGCCGTGGTCGTCACAGGGCTGACCGCGCATCCACAAAAAAGTTGCGGCCAGGCTTTGGGGGAAGCCTGGCCGCGCGCGAACCGGTCTGGGACGGGGAGGGGTGGGGATGTGACCGGGTCGCGTAACCTGTTGTCTCGTTCCTACTGATCTCTTGCGCTGGCGGTGGAAACCGCCGGCCTGGTATCGCCCAGCGAGACCCAGACGTTGGGATCGCTCTGTGACTGGCGCTTGACGAAGCGGTAGCCGGTCTCCGTCCAGGCAACGACGCTCTCGTTCTGATTGTCGAGAACGAACTCGCCCTTGTCGGTCTTCACCGTCAGCACCGCGTGCCCTTCGCCCTTCTTGTCGCGCACGACGGTGATGAGCAGGGCCTCGCGCGGCCATCCGGCATCGATCAGCATCTTGCGCTTCAACAACACGTAGTCTTCACAGTCGCCGTAACCGTCGGTCGGCAGCGACCACTTCTCGATCACGCCCCAGTGCTCCTGGTCGGTCAAAGGCTTGACGGTCTCGTTGACCCAGCGATTGACCTTGACGAGGTCGCGCCATGCGGCCTGCGACATCACGATGTCGCGCGGCTGCGTCGGTGTGCCCTGGCACTGCGCGGCATTGTCCGCACAGAACTCGACCCAGCCGATCGGCGCACGCGTGGTGTCGCCGAGGCTCGCGTAGAGCAGGCGGCTTTCACCGGCCTGCGCTGTCGCGCCGATCCCGAAGAGCATGACGGCCAGCGCCAAGCCCTTCCCCTGTCCCCTGAAGTCCAACATTGCAGCCCCCGTTTCTTGTTGGGACCACAATGCGCATGGAGCTTTTGAGCTGCCGCTAAGTCAGCCAAGTCAAGTCGAGTCGAATACAAGTAAAAGGAGCG
This sequence comes from Bradyrhizobium sp. A5, assembly GCF_042076515.1. Classification (NCBI taxonomy): domain Bacteria; kingdom Pseudomonadati; phylum Pseudomonadota; class Alphaproteobacteria; order Hyphomicrobiales; family Nitrobacteraceae; genus Bradyrhizobium; species Bradyrhizobium sp. A5. Next base: position 2,650,353 of record NZ_CP148990.1, read on the forward strand.
GCGAATACGATCTATACTTGATTCAAATACGCATAAAATTTGACATGACTGCAATTGATTCAAATTTTAGGAGTTAACGCGGAAACGCTGGCGGAACCGCGATTTTCGCACGCAAAGGGCCCCGCGTTAACGCGCGCGGGGCCCGCCACCAGGCATAAAAAAGGCGGCATCGGCATCGCGGAGGCCGCCTTCGAGGCTGGAAATCCTGTGGTTTTGACGTTCTTGCGCTTTACCGCGCGGTAACGCTCTCTTCGAGTGTCTCGATCGGCTGCGAGTGCAAGAACTCCAGCGCGAAGCCGTCTTCGAGGTTTCGGACCACGCGGCCCTGGACCCGGCCGAGCAAAACCGTCGATTTCAGCGGCGGACGGTTCTCCGCGGCAATGGCGGCTCCGGACAGCGAGAGGTCGATAATGCGGCATGTCATCTTGGTGCCGTCCTCGAGCGTGAGCACCGCGATCGGGTTGCGCGGCACGATACGGTCGTGGCGGCGGTCTTCCGGCAGATTGAGGATGTCGCGGTTGGCGAGCCAGGTCAGCTGTGCCGCGAGCTTGTCGCGCTTGCGCGGCGTCGCCCCGACCGTCATGGCGAAGCCATTGTCGATGATCCGGGTGATCTTGCCCTCGACGCGGCCGATATGATCGAGATAGGCGACCACGCGGTCGCCGACATTGCCGATGCCGGGGGCGAGCAATGCAAGCCCGCCCGGTGACATGTTGATCACCTGGCACGGGAATTCCCGGCGGTCCGGCAGCATGTAGCGGCCGAGCAGGTGGACTTTCACCCGCTGGAAGCGCCGACGTTCCTCGGCGGCCGGAAGAAATTTTTTGTTAGCCAACGCCATTTTCAACACCCGACCCCCCGCCCGGGCGGAGTCCGGGACGACCCTAGGGTGTACAGGGTTAATGCCGCGTTAGGATTGGGCGCGGCGATGACGGACAGACGCAATACGCGCGAAAAGCCACATCAAGGGGCGGGCAGGCAGGCGGTCTGGCACGATCAGCGCGCCGAGACCGGGCCGGCCAGGCCTGCTCCCCGACGATACAACCACAGCAGCAGCGCCAGCAGAACGGCGGCCGACAGCCCCAGCGACCAGTGAATGCCGATCGCCGCGCCGAACACCCCGACGGTGATGCCGCTGAAGGCCCGCATGCCGAGCCCGGCCATATTATAAAGCCCGACGACACGGCCGCGAATGTCGTGTGGCGCGTTCAGCTGCACCAGCGCCTGCGCCATGGTGTTAAACGACAGCTCGAAGAAGCCCGCGAAGAACAGCAACACGATTGCAACCGGATAGATCCGCACCGACGCGAAACCAAGCAGCGCCACGCTCCACAGCATCGCGAGCGTGATCGCGGTGCGCGGCGTGCCCTTCAGCCGTCCCCAGGATTCCAGCGCGAGGCCGGCGAGCAGGGCGCCGCCGGCATCCGCCGCCAGCAGCACGCTGTAGGAGACGCCGGGATCGCCATGGCCGAGATCGCCGGCAAAGCCCGGCATCTGCGCGTGATAGGCGTTGCCGATCATGAAGGAGGTGAGGCCGGCAAGCCAGGTCATCGCCGTTAGCACCGGCTGGGTGCCGATCGAGCGGATGGTCAGCACGATGTCGGCAAGGCCGCGCACGGCGAAGCGCCTGATGGCGATGCTGTTGTCGCGCACCGGCGCCCAGAACAGCCAGATCAGCATCGGCAGGTAGAACAGCGTGTTGAAGATGATGCCGTGCGAGGTGCCAAGCGTCAGCATGATGATGCCGCCGACCGCCGGCCCGACCAGGATGCCGAGATAGCGCGCCATCGCATTGAGCCGCACCGCGCTCGGCAAATCGGCGGGGCCGACGAGGTCGTAGAGCAGCAGCTGGTTCGGCGTCTGCCACAGCACGCCGGCGCAGCCGTGGATCACCAGCAGCAGCATGGCGTGCCACATCTCGATCGTATCGGTGATGAAGAAAAAGCCCCAGCCCGCCGAAGCCGCGATGAACAGCAGCATGCCGCACTGGATGATGCGGCGCGGGTCGAACCGGTCGGCGAGCCCGCCGACCGCGACCGAGAACAAAAGGAACGGCAGCCAGTGCGACAGCACGGCAAACCCTCCCAGCGTCGGCGAATGGAATTTCTGGAACACCACCCAGTAGCTGATCACATGCTCGATATTGTCGGCCATCATCGCCAGCACGTAGGCGATGAACTGGAGGCGGTACGGCACCGACTTCATCGCCGCGAACGAGCCGGACGCAGCGGCGGGATTTTGTGGAAGGGGGTTCAAAGGGGCACCTGAAAGGACTTGAGCCGTCCGTACACGCTCAACTGTTGACGCTCAAGGCATTTGGGTGGGCTTGGAGATCAGCCATGCGCCGCCGCCACACACTCCACCGTCATCCTGAGGTGCGAGCGAAGCGAGCCTCGAAGGATGAGCCGCAAGCGCCCGTAGCAGCTACAAGGGCGCACCTTGGCAGCACTGCGCATCTCACATACGCTTCGCCTCAGCCCGCACCGCCATCATAACAGACGGGCATCGAGGAAACAGCCATGGACCAGATCCGCGTCTGCACCCACGCAGGGCCGGGCTCGGAGCCCGTCATCCGCACCGTGCCGTGGCCGAAGGTCGGCCGCAAGGCCGCGCTGATCAAGATCGGCGCGTGCGGCGTCTGTGGCACCGATCTGCACATCCTTAGAGGTCACTGGCCGAAGCCGCTGCCGTGGCCGCTCACGCTCGGCCACGAGCTCGGCGGCATCATCGTCGAATGCGGCGACGAATTCACCGAGGACTTCATGAGCAAGCCGCTCAAGGTTGGATCAAAAGTGATGATCCCGCCGCTGATGCCGTGCGGCCGTTGCTATTACTGCATCCATTATCCGCAAACCGCCAACAAATGCCTGACGCCGGTCTATTACGGCCGCTATCTCGGCTTCGACAAGGCGCCGCACATGTGGGGCGGCTGGGCCGAATATGTCTATGTCGATCTCGACATGCTGCCGGGCACCAAGATCTACAAGTTGCCCGACGACATGTCGCTGCGGCTCGGCGCGCTGTCGGAGCCGCTCACCTCCTGCATCCGCGCCTTCAACCGCGCCAGCCGCGCCGGCGGCTTTTCCTGGGGCGACACGGTGGTGATTCAGGGCTCGGGCCCGATCGGCATTCTAGCGGTCGCAGCCGCGAAGGAGATGGGGGCAGGGCGCGTGATCTGCGTCGGTGCGCCGGAGGAGCCGCGGCTCAAGCTTGCGCGCGAGTTCGGCGCGGAGGCGACGGTGAACATCGAGGAGCTGAAATCGCCGCAGCAGCGCATCGCGCGTGTCCGCGAGATCGTCGGCGGCTTCGGCGCCGATCTGGTGATGGACTGCTCGGGCCACCCCTCGGCTGGCCCCGAAGGCATCGAGATGCTGCGCGACGGCGGCACCTATGTCGAGATGGGCCAATTCACCGATGCCGGCTCGATCGAGACGTCATGGCACCGCATCTGCACCAAGGACCTCAACTTGCTCGGCTCCTGGGGTTTTACCGCCAACGATCTGCCGCTCGGCGTCGAGATGCTCTACCGCACGCGTGACAAATATCCGTGGCTGAAGATGCAGACGATCTATCCGTTCACCGATGCGGGCGTCGCGCAGGCGGTGAGGGATGCGATGGCAATGAAGACGGTGAAGTCGACGATTGTGCCGTGGCCGGAGCTGGTGGAGTAGATGGTGTCGTCCATTCCGCACGATCTCGCGGCGTTCCTGGTCGAAGCCAAGCGGCGCACTTATGCCGGCCTGGACGACGACGCCACCGTGGCCACGCCGCTGCTCGCCGGCTCAAAACAGCTCGAGCATCGCGCGGCGCCCTACGTCTACCGCGATATCTATTTCGGGATGGGATTTTTCGTCGGGCAGGAGACCGTGTCGCGAGATGACCGCGTCCTCTGGTCGATGAGCTACAGCGGCGGCGCCCGCGCGGACATCACGGACCGGGTCACCTTCCTTGCGATCTACAAATTCCTGCGCCAGGCGCTGCTGGGCGTGAGCGTCGAGCAGCCTTATCGGGGACCGCGCCTGTTCGAGCAGGCTGGGATGGTCTACCGCAACGAGGTCCAAGGCGCGCTCGATCGTTTTCACGGCGTCGAGACCATCGGCCGAGAGGATGACGCACCGCTCTACGAGCTGCGTTATAGTGGCGGTTTGCTGCGTTAAAGTGGTCCGCAGCCCGGATGAGCACAGCGACATCCGGGACATCGCGGATGGAGTTCTCCCGCATGTCGCTACGCTCATGCGGGCTACGCGTCACGCCAATGGAATCAATGACACGATGACGGACGAAACAAGCGAACCAACCCGGCGGGCCCGTTCCCCCTTCAACGCGATCCGCGCGATCGACTACACCGTCATCTTCGTGCGCGACATGGCGGCGATGCGCCGCTTTTACGAGTACGTTCTCGCCTTTCCGTTGCTGCGCGAGCTCTCGCCGAACTGGATCGAGTATGGCCTGGGCGGCAACACCCTAGCGCTGGCCAAGCCGGGCCGAACCGGGGCCGATGTGCCGACGCCGGCCGGCAGCGCCTCGCTGCAGCTGGCCTTCAAGGTGTCCGCAGCCGAAGTCGATGCGTGCGCCGACGAGCTCGTCCGGCACGGCATTGCGCTGCTGTCGCCGCCGACGAACCAGTCCTTTGGACATCGGACGCTGTTCTTTCGTGACCCAGACGGCAATCTGCTGGAGATCTACGCGGAGATCTGAGAGCGGGCTGTAAGCGACCGGTTGGCCGCGAAATTCCTCCGCTTCGGCCCCAAATCCGGCTATATGCAGCAAACGGCCCCGAAAACGCTGGATGTAGTGGGTCGGGCCGGCGGTAAGCTTATTCTCGATGGCGTCGAGGCCATGCATCATAGGCATGGTGATTTGCCCGCGCTTGGCGTAAAGAGCGTCCAAATCAAATCACCACGCGTGCGGCTGGACCATTTTGCCGCCTACGCAGCTTCAGGTCGCGCGGCTCGACGTTCCGCGCCTGGACCAACCAAGGTTTATCCCGTGTCTTTCCCGACCATGAGTCCGCCGCTCGCCCGAGCTTTGGCCGAGCGCAACTACGACCGTCCGACCCCCGTTCAACTCGCCGTGCTCACCGGCGAGGCCGCCGACCGTGACCTGCTGGTCTCGGCCCAGACCGGCTCCGGCAAGACCCTCGCTTACGGGCTCGCCATGGCCAAGGATCTGCTCGGCGACGCCGAGCGGTTCGAGCGGGCGGGCGCACCGCTCGCCCTGATCGTGGCGCCGACCCGCGAGCTTGCCTTGCAGGTTCAGCGTGAACTTGCGTGGCTGTATGAACATGCGGACGGACGCGTCGTCTCCTGCGTCGGCGGCATGGATCCGCGGCGCGAGCAGCGCGAGCTTGCAGCCGGCGCGCACATCGTCGTCGGGACGCCCGGCCGCCTGTGCGATCATTTGCGCCGCAACCGTCTCGACATCTCGGAATTGAAGGTGGTCGTCCTCGACGAGGCCGACGAGATGCTCAATCTCGGCTTTCGCGAGGACATGGAATTCATCCTCAAGACCACGCCGGAGACACGCCGGACGCTGCTGTTCTCGGCGACGTTTCCGCGCGGCATCGTTGCGCTGGCCAAGCAGTATCAGCAGCAGGCGTTCCGGATCGAGGTCGCGGGTGACGAAGGCGGTCACGCCGACATCGAGTATCGCGCCATCCGGGTCGCCCCCGGTGATGTCGAGCACGCCGTCGTCAACGTGCTCCGCTTCTATGAGTCGCCGAGCGCGCTGGTGTTTTGCAGCACCCGCGACGGCGTCAGGCATTTGCAGGCGGCGCTGCTGGAGCGCGGTTTCTCCGTCGTCGCTCTCTCGGGCGAATTGACGCAGAACGAGCGAACCACGGCGCTGCAGTCGTTGCGCGACGGGCGCGCCCGGGTCTGCGTGGCGACCGACGTCGCCGCCCGCGGCATCGACCTGCCGAGCCTCGATCTCGTCATCCATGCCGATCTGCCCAACGATGCCGAGGTCATGCAGCATCGCTCCGGCCGCACCGGGCGCGCGGGCCGCAAGGGGACAAGCGTCCTCATCGTCGTGCCCGCCCGCCGCCGGCGCGCGGAGCTGCTGCTCAATCTGTCGGGCATCGACGCGGTCTGGGGCACGGCGCCTCAGGCGGACGAAATCCGCAAGCTCGATCACGCGCGCATGAAGGACGTGCTGTTCACCGAGGAGACGACCGCCGACGATCTGGTGCTGGCGCAAGCGTTGCTCGCCGAGCGGTCGGCCGAGGATATCGCAGCCGCGCTGGCGCGGCTCTATCGCGCACGGTTGCCGTCCCCCGAAGACATCATCGATCCCGGCGAGCGAAGCAGCCGGCCGCGCGAGGACCGCGGTCGCGACAATGTCCGCACGCCGCGCGACGATCGGACTCCGCGCGACGACGCCCGCAATTCGCGCGGCGATGATCGCCCCGAAAGGCCTCGGCCCAAATCCGGAAAATCGTCGTCGAAACACGGCATGGCGGATGGCAGCGTCTGGTTCCGCGCTAACATCGGCCGAAGGAAGAATGCGGAAGCGCGCTGGCTGCTGCCGATGATCTGCCGTCGTGGCGGCATCGACAAGGGCGACATCGGCGCCATCAAAATCATGGACATGACGACCGAGTTCGAGATATCCGAGCGCGTCGCGGAGTCCTTCGCCGCCAAGATCAAGCGCCCGGACAAGGAAGACAATATCCGCCTCGAGGCGATGGCGGATGCGCCGCAGCGCCCGGCGCCTTCCGAGAAGCGGCCGCACACGCCTCGGCGCGAGAGCGACGAGGGCGATCATCGCGAACGCCGCGACGATCGCCCGCGCGAGGTGAGCGAATTCAAGCCACGCGGCAAGGCGCACGGCGAGCGCGCGCCGAAATTCGAGGCTGCTCCTTCTTTCGCGAAGAAAAAGAAGCACAAGAACAAGCCGGGACACGCAGAGCCGTCAGTCACGCCGTGGGCCGGGAAGGGCGCGCCGGGGAAGAAGCCCAAGAAGAAACATCGGGGCTGAGCTGCAGCCTGACTGCGTAGACAGGAAGCATGCCGCCGGGTTGCACCGGCGGCATGCTCATTTCAATTCTCAGGTGGGCTCAGCGACCTCCTCCGCCGCCGCCGCCGCCACCACCACCTCCGCCACCACCGCCCCCGGCATCACGCATCGACGAGCTGTAGCGCGGATCGGCCTGCTTCATGTAGGCGGGCGAGGTGTCATGATGGATGACACTGGGGCGGCTTCTGCCAGGCGAGGTCGGCATCTCGATCAGGACACCGCAGCCCTCGAAGAAGGCGGTATCGCAGCCATAGGTTCGGAACTGCGCCGCGTTGGCACTGGTTGCGCTGAACGCGCTCGTCGCAACGAATGCAATTAAAGCAACTTTCGACAATGTGAGCTTCATGGAAATTCTCCAGTCTCGTTTCGGCGAGACCGGAAACGGCCCGCACACACCTTCGACGGGAGCTGATCGAAGCCGGTTCGAGCGGATGGCTTCACGCCCGCGTGAGCCGCGCCGATCGGGGAGGGACGTTACGTCGCAGCGATGTCGCGCAGCATGTAGGTCGCGCTGTCGCCATAGGACGCGAGCTTTGCACGCAGTTCCGCATCCGCCATGACCGGGCGAAAGCCGAGGCGTTCCCACAGCGGCCGCGTGGCGTAGACAGAGACCAGCGCGAGCGCCGTGATGCGTGATGCGCGGGCCAGTGTCTCGATCGTCGAAACATAGTCGCGCGCCGCGCCGCCGCGAAAGTCGGGCAGCACGGCGACATCGTGGACGTAGAGGCAGTCCGCATCATCGGGCAATCGTTCGAGGAAGCCGTCGAGCGGTGGAATCCGGTGCTGCCTCCAGGGATGCGCGAGCCCGTAGCCGGCGATCGCATCGTCCGCGACGAGTACGCAGCAGCCGTCGGGATAGAGCTGCATCTTCTCCGCGAAGACGTCGGGACGTTCCGGAAGATCAGGATGGATCCGCGCCGCGATCGCGCAGATCGCGGGCAGGTCGGTGGTGCGCGCGGGACGCCAATGCGGCTTGCTCATGTCGATTCGTCGGTCTGTCTCTCTCAATCCAGTTTATTCCGCCACGGCGCCGCGCGCAGCGAAAAATATCTTTGGCGCTTTCTCAGGAATACCGCGGGCCGTGCGGCGTCCTACCCCATGCAAGCCAGTTGCATGACAGGAGAGACCATGACGACATCCCCGATCCGCCTCGCGCTCACACTCGCCGCAGCGCTCGCGATCATTCCCGCCGCGTTCGCCGCGCCGCCGACCAAGACCGGCAAGACCGACAAGGGCAATGTGCTCACCGACGCCAAGGGAATGACCCTCTATACGTTCGACAAGGACGCGGACGGCAAGTCGGCCTGTAACGGCCCCTGTGCGACCAACTGGCCGGTGCTGAAGGCCGGGGCGAGCGATGCCGCCGGCGACGGCTACACCATCATCACGCGCGACGACGGCTCCAAGCAATGGGCCTACAAAGGCAAGCCGCTCTACACCTTCGCCAAGGACACCAAGCCCGGCGATGTCACTGGCGACGGCTTTCTGAACGGCGCCTGGCATCTGGCGACGCCGTAAAGACGGGCTCGTGCCCCGGACGCAGCGCAGCGCCCCTTTTGCGGTGCGCTGCAGAGCCGGGGCCCAGGTCGCACCGCATTGTGCCGCTCGCTGGGTCCCGGCTCTGCGCAGCAACGCAATAAGCGCGTTCACGCGCGTCTTCGACGCGCTATGCGCGTTGCCGCTTGTCCGGGACACGAGAGTGGCTTCAGGTCTCACCCAGCACGGCCCGCGCCATTTGCAGCGCGCGACGGCGCTGTCGCACGACTTAGTAAACTCGCCTTGTAATTGACAGATTCATCGCCATTTTCAGCTGTCACCCAGCCGAAAGGGCATTTCGATGAAGTTCCGTGTCGGATTCGAAATGCTGTACGATTTCCCCCAGCCGACGCCGATGATCATGGTGCTGGGCACGCATTTCACGCGTGCCTCCGATGTCATCGTGCCGGACTTCGTCACCTCAACGCCTGCCGTCGAGATCACGCCTTATCGCGACATGTTCGGCAATTGGTGCAGCCGCATGGTGGCGCCGGCCGGCCGCATGCGCCTTGCAGCCGACGGCGTCGTTCGCGACAACGGCCTGCCGGATCCGGTGGTTGCCACGGCCGTTCAGCACAGGATCGAAGAGCTGCCGTCCGATACGCTGGTTTATCTGCTCGGGAGCCGCTATTGCGAGACCGACCGGCTTTCGGAGATCGCCTGGAAGCTGTTCGAGAAGACGCCGCCGGGTTGGGCGCGGGTACAGGCGATCTGCGATTTCGTTCACCGCCACATCGCCTTCGGCTACGAGCATGCGCGCGCCACCAAGACGGCGTGGGAGGCGTATCAGGAAGGCAAGGGCGTCTGCCGCGACTATGCGCATCTGGCCATTGCGTTCTGCCGCTGCATGAACATCCCCGCGCGCTATTGCACCGGATATCTGAGCGACGTCGGCACGCCGAAGCCGTGGGCCGCGGGCGATTTCGCCGGCTGGTTCGAGGCCTATCTCGGCGGGCGCTGGCACACGTTCGATCCGCGCAACAACGAGCCTCGACAGGGGCGCATCCTGATCGCCCAGGGGCGCGATGCCTGCGACGTTCCGATCACGCAGACATTCGGCCCGAACAAGCTGGTCAGCTTCAAGGTCTGGACCGACGAGATCGCGCCGTAACGGCGCGAACGATCGCTTCCTAGCGAAGCCCCTCATACACCATCAGCCCGCGGGCGATCTGCAGTTTGCGGATCGCGCGCGGCAGCAGTTTCTCCGGCTGGTGCAGATAGCGCCAGGAGGTGAGGGTGAAGGTGCCGAGCGCGCCGCATTCGTCGTCGAACGGCGCGAGCACGCCTGTCACGCTGACCGGCGTATGCGGGCGCGCGTTGAAGGGCAGCAGCAGCAATTCGAGATGCGCCTTGCTGCCGTCCTCGCGCGCGGCGGTGATACCGGCGATCGCACCCAGCGTCTCGTCGGCGACGATCGTTGTGATCTCCTCGATCTCGCGGCGGCTGGCTTCGGTGAACAGCGCTGCAAAGCTCTGGTCCTTGAGGTCACACCCTACGAGCGCGCAGACGCGCGTGCCGGCGACGCGGAACGGGAAGCCCAGGGTCTGCTCGCTGGCCAGCACGAAGATGTCACCGAGCAGCTCGCGGACGGCGGCCGGATCGATGTCGGCCCGGTCAGGGGCCCGCGCAGCGCCGCGCTTCTCGTTCCAATACGCAAAGAATGCGCGGCTCGACGGATGTTTCATGACTGAACGCTTTACCCCGGGGGACATCTGGCGGGACAAAACTGTCTCGCTTCAGTGCACCCGCGATCCCTTTGTTGTTGTGCAGGAGGGGATTTGCAGCGTCCATGCCGCAGAGGCGTTTTCGGCCCCGTCGGGCGGGTCTTTGCATCGTTAACGTTAAGTTAACTATGCGCTTTGCGCCGGCGCCGCCGCTGCTATGGTGACCGCGGTCGCAAGCCTCGCCGCTTTGATCCAGGTTCTCGGCGGGGCCTGTACACAGGCGTCAAACAGTTTGGTCACGGGCGCGGGGAGGGGTGGGGATACACCTTATTCCCAAAGCAGCCGGAAGACCGACACGGACAGGCAGGGCTTTCCCAGAGCCCTGCCTTTTCCTTTTGTGCACTTGCGCAGGGCCGGCAAAGGCGACTATCTCCAAGTGGACCGCTCCGATCGCGCCTGAAAGCGAAGCTGCCTTGGATTCTCCGCACAATTCTCCGCCGCACGATTCGTCGCAGCAAGGTCCGCCGCAGGACGTGCCGGCCGTCCATGAGGGGGCTCCGCGCGAGCCGATCCTGACGCTGCCGTTTGCGTTGACCGCCTATATCGTGCTGCTGGCCGTGATCCATCTGCGGATGCTGCTGCCGCCGGAACTGGAGAACTGGACCATCGACGTCTTCGGCTTCATCCCGAAGCGCTACGATTCCTCGCTGCTCAATCTGCAGATCCCCGGCGGGGCCGGCGCAAAGGTCTGGAGCTTCGTCACCTATTCGCTGCTGCATGCCAATCTGACGCATCTGGCCTTCAACGTGCTGTGGCTGTTGCCGTTCGGCAGCGCGCTGGCGCGGCGGTTTGGCGCCGTCAGGTTCTTCCTGTTTCTCGCGGTGACAGCGGCGGCGGGCGCGCTCGCCCATCTCGTCACCCATGAGCATGCGGTGGCGCCGATGATCGGCGCCTCGGCCTCGGTGTCGGGCGCGATGGCGGCAGCGATCCGGTTCGCCTTTGTGCGCGGCAGCTTCCTGTCGTTCAGCCGATCGGACGCCGATACCGCCGCGAAGGTTCCGGCGCTGCCGTTGTCGCGGGCGCTGCGCGACGGGCGGGTGGTCGGCTTCCTCGCGGTCTGGTTCGGCGTCAACATCATCTTCGGCGTCGGTGCGATCGGCGTCGATGCCGAGACCACGAGCGTCGCCTGGCAGGCGCATATCGGCGGCTTCTTTGCAGGCCTTCTGCTGTTCGCGCTGTTCGATCCCGTGCCGCGCGTGCGAAGCGATGCTGCGGATGCGTCATCACAGGACGTTTCAGACCGTATTTGAAGCGGCGCTTGCGGCGCGGCCCGAATTCATCCATCATTCTCAAGAAGAATGTTTCGAAGCGACAAAGCCGTTCACGGCTTGGCTTCGCAAAGCGCCCGAGCGTGAACCCGGCGCCTAAACTGTTAGTTGAAGACTCGACGAACAAGTCCGGACCGCGAAAGCGGACGGGTCCGATTCAGGGAGGCGACAATGACGGTACGTTCCATTCTCAATACCAAGGGCCACCAGATCATGAGCGTCGAGCCCGGCGCCAAGCTCGCCGCCGCGGTCAAGCTGCTCGGCGAGAAGAAGATCGGTGCGGTGCTGGTGATGAACCAGAGCCGGCTCGAAGGCATCCTGTCCGAGCGCGACATCGTGCGCGTAATCGGCGAGCGCGGCGCCGGCGCGCTGGACGAGCCGGTCTCGGAGGTCATGACCCGCAAGGTCGTCACCTGCAAGGAGACCGACACGGTCGCCGAGCTGATGGAGATGATGACCGAAGGCAAGTTCCGCCATCTGCCCGTGATCGACAACGGCAAGGTGGTCGGCCTGATCTCGATCGGCGACATCGTCAAGCGCCGCGTCCAGGAATACGAGTCCGAGCAGGAAGCCCTGCGCGACTACATCAAGACGGCCTGACCGGACTTTACGCGCCGCCTTGACCGCCGGCTTTGGGCGCATGACCAGCGGGCGCCGGAGCCAGCACCTCGATCGCCTCCTGGATCGACTCCAGCGCGCGCTCGGCCGCGCGGGCGCCGTGTGCGATCAGATCCTCGGCGCGGTGGAAGTCGAACCAGCCGAACTGGCCGACCCGCGGCGAGATCAGCAGGTCCGGCGGATCGCCGGCGAGGCGCGCGCGGGTGATGCGGTCCTGCATGATGTTGAAGGCATCCACCATCACCGAGGAGATGCCGGGCCGGCCGCCGCCGCCGAAGAACTCGCGCTTCATGGTCTTCTCCGCCGAGAACAGGCGCGGAAAGCGCCGTTTGGCCGTCGTCTCCTCGGCTTCCGGCGCGGCCGGCGCGGGCACCGCGCCGTGCGAATAGATCGTCGTGGAATGGGTGAAGATGTCGCTGGAAAGATTTGCAGCGATGACGATTTCGGCGCCGAGCGCCCGGGCGGCCGAAACCGGCACCGGATTCACCAGCGCGCCATCGACCAGCCAGCGGTCGCCGACCAGCACGGGCGAGAAGATGCCGGGCAGGGCGTAGGAGGCGCGCATTGCATCGACCACGCGGCCGCGCGTCAGCCAGATCTCGTGGCCGGTGCGGACCTCGGTTGCGACGGTCGCGAACTTGATGGGCAGGTCCTCGATCCGGGTCTGGCCGACCGCCTCCTCGAGCCGGGTTGCGAGCTTCTCGCCGCCGATCAGGCCGGAGCCGGTCAGGCGGATGTCGAGATAGCCGAGGATGTTGCGCATCCCTTGCAGGCCGCGTCCCCATTCTTCCAGCGTGTCGAGCCGGCCGGCCGCATAGAGGCCGCCGACCACGGCGCCGATCGAGGTGCCGACCACGACATCGGGCACGATGCCGTTGGCAGAAAGGGTTCGGAGGATGCCGATATGGGCAAAGCCGCGCGCGGCACCGCCTCCGAGTGCAAGGCCAATGACCGGCTTGCGAATGCTGCCAAGTCCGATCTTTTCGCCATTGGAGCCGTTCGCGCCCCGACCCTTCAAGATATCCAGCACCGAAACTCTCCTACCCGGGCCAGCCCTCACATCAGAGTAGGCACCATACTCCCGCTTCGCCAGAACGATGGCGAAGCATGGTTTATACCGTTCGGGACGCAGGGGGCAGCAGTGTGGCGAGGCGGGTTACCTCATCTCCAATCACGCAGGCGTCAACCGGGTTCCATAGAACCGGACCGGGCCGTATTTCCTGGGATATCAGAGGCTTGAATTTGCCGCGTTTTCGGTGAAAAGCAGATGGCATGACACGCGGGGGTGACGGCATCATCGGATGGCGGCGCAGCGGCAGGCTGCTGCCGGCGCTGCTGCTTGCTGTGTGCCTGCTGCCGCTTCTCGGCCAAAGCGCCGCGCAGGCGCAGCTTTTCTCCGATCGTCCGCCGCCGGTGCCCCCCGCCTCGGTGCCCGACCCCGGCGGAGCCGTCAGCCTGGCGCCACCCTCCGGTCCCGGCGCCGGACCCCCGAGCCTGCCGCCGACCCTGATGCAGCCGAATACGCCCAGCATGCCGCCGCCCGCGGTCACCACCGTGCCGTCGGCTCCGCCGCTCAACGCCGCCGTGCCCGGACAGGGCGTGCTGTCGCTGACCGCGAAATATGGCAAGGACTCTCCCGCGATCACCAGCGGCCTGGTCTGGCGGGTGTTTGCCGATCGTCCCGACGAGAACGGCACCTTCAAGCTGATCCGCGAGGACCGCAGCGCCACGCCGAACATCGTGCTGCCGCCCGGCAATTACGTCGTGCACGTCGCCTTCGGCCTCGTCAGCGCGGTGCGCACCGTCAGCCTGAAGGCCGAGACCGACCGCGAATCCTTCGTGCTGCCGGCCGGCGGCCTGCGCATCGAGGGCCGCGTCGGCACCAGCCGCATTCCGCAGAACCAGATCTCGTTCGCGATCTACGAGGGCAGCCAGTTCGAATCCGGCGAGCGCGCCTCGCTGGTGCCGAACGTCGCCGCCGGCGACGTCGTGCTGATCCCGGAGGGCACCTACTACATCATCTCCAACTACGGCGACGCCAATTCGGTGGTGCGCTCGGACATCCGCGTCCAGGCCGGCAAGCTGACCGACGTCACCATCACCCACCGCGCCGCCGTGATCACGCTCAAGCTCGTCAGCGACAGGGGCGGCGAGGCGCTTGCCAACACCGCCTGGTCGGTGCTGACGCCGGGCGGCGACGTCATCAAGGAATCGATCGGCGCCTTCCCGCGCGTCGTGCTCTCCGAAGGCGAATACCGCGCCATCGCCAAGAACGAGGGCAAGGTCTACGAGCGCGGCTTCAACGTCGTGAACGGCGTCGACGGCGAAGTGGAAGTCGTGGCGCGCTGATCCCTCACTTCCGATACCGCAACGCCTCCACCAGCACCGCGAACGCCGGGGTCGGCTGCCGCCGGCTCGGGTAGTACAAATGATAGCCCGCGAACGGCGCGCACCAGTCGGCGAGCACGCGGACCAGACGTCCATCGGCGATCTCGCGCTTCACGAGATCTTCGGGCATGTAGGCGAGGCCAAGGCCCGCCCGTACGGCATTCATCCTGAGTAGGCCGGTGTTGAACACGAGCTGGCCGTCGACCCGCACCTTCATGGCGCGGCCGCGCTTCTCGAACTCCCAGGCATAGATGCCGCCATAGGTCGGCAGGCGCAGGTTGATGCAATTGTGCTCGGTGAGATCCTGCGGCTGCTTCGGCTTGCCGCGCGTGACGAAATAGGCGGGCGCACCGACCACGGCCATCCGCATTTCCGGTCCGATCCGCACCGCGATCATGTCCTTGGCGACCTGTTCGCCGAGACGCACGCCGGCGTCGTAGCGCTCGGCGACGATATCGGTCAGGCCGTAGTCGACGACGAGCTCGACCTTGATGTCGGGGTAGCGCGGCAACAGCTTCGCGAGCGCCGGCCACAGCACCGTCTGCGCGGAGTGCTCGCCGGCGGTGATGCGGACGGTGCCGCCCGGCGTCTCGCGCAGCGCGGTCAGCGCCGATAGCTCCGCGTCGATCTCCTCGAAGCGCGGCCCGATATTGCGTAGCAGGCGCTCGCCGGCCTCGGTCGGCGCGACGCTGCGGGTGGTGCGGGTGAGCAGCCGCAGGCCGAGCCGTTCCTCCAGGCCGCGCACGGTGTGGCTGAGCGCCGATTGCGAGACGCCGAGCTGGGCGGCGGCGCGGGTAAAGCTGCGCTCGCGCGCGACCGCGAGGAAGGCGAGGAGGTCGTTGATGTTGGTGCGGGCCATTCATGAGTCCGGATCATGAGTACATGCCGATTTTATCACCTAATCGCAGGCCCGCGCGTCGCCTAAATTCGCCGTCGAACGTGATTTTCGCAAAGGAGAGCTTCGATGCAGACGCGCAAATTGGGCAAGAGTGGTCTGGAGGTTTCGGCCCTCGGCCTCGGCTGCATGGGCCTGAGCTATGGCTATGGCCCCGCCACCGAGAGGTCACAGGCGATCACACTGATCAGGACCGCGTTCGAGCGCGGCGTGACCTTGTTCGACACCGCCGAGGCCTACGGTCCCTTCGTCAATGAGGAGTTGCTCGGCGAGGCGCTCGCGCCGGTCCGCGACAAGGTCGTGATCGCCACCAAGTTCGGCTTTAAGGGCGGCAAGGTCGAGGCCGGGCTCGACAGCCGGCCCGCCAACGTCAAGGCGGTGGCCGAGGCCGCGCTGAAGCGGCTCAGGACCGATCGCATCGATCTGTTCTACCAGCACCGCGTCGATCCCGACGTGCCGGTCGAGGACACTGCGGGCGCGGTCAGGGATTTGATCCGCGACGGCAAGGTCCTGCATTTCGGCCTGTCGGAGGCGGGCGCGCAGACCATCCGCCGCGCGCATGCGGTGCAGCCCGTGACCGCACTGCAAAGCGAATATTCGCTGTGGTGGCGCGAGCCGGAGCAGGAGATCCTGCCGACGCTGGAAGAGCTCGGCATCGGCTTCGTTCCCTTCAGCCCGCTCGGCAAGGGCTTTCTCACTGGCGCGATCAGCGAGAGCACGACGTTCGACGCGACCGATTTCCGCAACATAGTACCTCGGTTCTCATCCAGCGCACGTAAATCCAACCAGACCCTCGTTGTCCTGCTCGGCGAAATCGCCGCCGCCAAAAAGGTGGCGCCGGCGCAGATCGCGCTGGCCTGGCTGCTCGCGCAAAAGCCGTGGATCGTGCCGATCCCCGGCACCACCAAGCTTCACCGGCTCGAGGAAAACCTCGGCGCGGCCGCGGTGATGCTGTCGGATGCGGATCTCGCTGCCATTGCAGGCGTGCTGACCAAGGTGGCGGTGCAAGGCGACCGCTATCCAGCGCATCTGCAGGCGCGGGTCGGACGCTAGGCGCTGCAGTGAACGTCCGGTGAGCATTCGCTTACCGGACGTCGTCCTGTGTTCTGATTTGAATACCAGGGGCAGCGCCGTCAGGCCGCATTGGCGGCAGATAACACCGGCAGCGTCGGCTTATTCCGTGGGCGCCGCGATTTCGTCAAAGCCGGTGCAAGATACGTATTTCCGATAATCAATTTCATTCTCTTTCCGTCCTGCTGCGTTATATGTCAGCTATCCTTCATATGAGGGAGGTCGGAACAGGCTTGTGCACCTGCGAGACCGGCACGAAACAGGGGACCAAGCCCGTCGGCATGTATGAAGTGATCCTCACCAGGCGTAAGCGGTTTGGCTGGCGATGGCAGGTGTGCGACCAGTCCGGCAAGATATTTGCCGATGGCTTCGAGCGCACGCGGCCGTCCGCCAAATATCATGGCGAGCGCGCATTATTCTTCCTGTTGTCACAAGCCTATCTGCGCAAGCGTTTCGCGGCGTCCAGCGAGGACTAGCTGCGCGATGGCTGCGCAGAAGTGCAGCTCCGTCCTTCACTTCAGACATCAACGACCAGCTTGCCCTTCGTCGCGTGATCCCGGATCAGCGCGTAGGCATCGCCTACGTTCCCCAGCGTGAAGTGCCTGGCGTCGAGCTGCGGCATCAGCTTGCCGGCTTCAACCAGCCGCGTCGCCTCCGCCATGATCTCCCCGTGATGCGCGCGGCCTTCGCCTGACAGCAGCGGCAGCAGCGTGAACACGCCGGAATAGGTGGCGGCGCGGAACGAGAGCGGCGCCAGCGCATGCGTGCCCCAGCCGAGGGCGCTGACGACATGGCCGAAGCGGCGCACCGCCGCAAAGGAGGCATCGAGCACCTTGCCGCCGACGGTATCGTAGACAATGTCGAAGCCGTAGCCTCCGGTATGCTCTGCAACGTAGGCCTCAAGGGCAACGTCGCGGTCGATGAAGACGGCGCCGTAACCTTCGATCGTCGCACGTTGCGATGGCGAGCCGGTCGCGAACACCTTCGCTCCGAAGGCGCGCGCGATCTGGATCGCGACATGGCCGACGCCACCCGCGCCGCCATGTATCAGGACCTTCTGGCCGGCCTTCAACATCGCGCGGTCGATCAGGCCTTCCCAGGCCGTGATGACAATGAGGGGCAGGGCGGCTGCTTCCCGCATGCTGAGATTGACGGGCTTGAGCGCCAGCAGCTCGGCATCGACAGCGGCGAATTCGGCCAGCGATCCCGGCACGCCGCCGACGCCGCCGGTCATGCCATAGACTTCGTCGCCCGGCTTGAACCGCGTCACGTCGCCCCCGGTGCGCTCGACCACGCCAGCAAGATCGATTCCGGGAATGGCGGGCAGCGGATGGCGCGCATGCGCCGCGGCACCAGCGTGGATCTTGGTGTCGAGCGGATTGACCCCGCTCGCATGGACCCGCACCAGCACCTCTCCCGGGCCGATCCCGGGCGTGGAAATGGTTGAGATGCGCAGCGGCGCGTTGTGTGTTTCCAGGATGGCCGCACGCATCGTCGATGGTCTCGTCATGATCGTCCTGCTCCGTTGTCGGCCTCCAATATGATCATGATATTTTGCATGGGAAGGAACAAGGATGTACGATAGTCATACAATTTTGTATGGCGGAGATTTCGATGGACTGGAGCGATCTGCGCATCTTCCTGGCGATTGCGCGCGAAGGCACGCTCGGCGCTGCCGCGCGAAAGATCGGCCAGACCCAGCCGACCATGGGACGACGGCTTCGCGCGCTCGAGGCCGCGCTCGGACAGACGCTGTTCCAGCGCACCGCCGATGGCTTCGTGCTGACCGACGAAGGCACTGCCGTGCTGCGCCATGCCGAGCGGATCGAGCAGGAGGCGATCGCACTTGCGCGGCACGCTTCCGGCGCAGAGACGCAGCTCGACGGCCTGTTGCGGCTGTCGTCGTCGGACTGGTTCGGGACGGTGATGCTGTCGCCGGTGATCGCCGCGTTCGGCAAGCTTCATCCCAAGGTGACGGTCGAACTCCTGACCGATGCGCGGCTCTACAGCCTGCCGCGTCGCGAGGCCGATCTCGTCTTCCGCATCAAGCGGTTCGACGAGCCCGAGGTGATCTCCCGCAAGCTGCTGCACATTCCCTACGCTCTCTATGGCAGGAAAGGCACCAAGCCGCCGCGCGCCGGCGACGGCAGCGGCGTCCGCGTCGTCACCATGAACGCCGAATTCGCCGACATGCCCGATGCGGTCTGGCTGAAGCGCGCGCTGCCGAATGCGGACATCGCCTCGCGCAGCAACAACCGGCAGGCCCAGGCCGAGTTGTGCGCGAGCGGAGGCGGATTGGCCGTGTTGCCGCGTCCGCTCGGCGATCGCGATCGCCGCCTCGTCGCACTCGACATCGGTACGCCGCCGCCCGGCCGCGACACCTTCATCGGCTATCACCGCGATCTCAGGCGCCTCGCCCGCCTGCGCGCGCTGCTCGATCTGGTGATCGAGCGGTTGGCGGGCACGCCGTAGTCTGTAGGGTGGGCAAAGGCGCGCGCATTTCGCGCGCCGTGCCCACCATCTCTCGGCGATCGCATTTGGCAATGATGGGCACGCTTCGCTTTGCCCACCCTGCGCGGCTACAATCCCTTGCGTTGCCCGACGGGCAAAACACCCCATCCATGGGTCGATACCGATTGGCGAAAATATTCGCCTTTACAGAATTTCGGAATAGACGGATATTGCGCGCACTCCGGCCCAAGGAAGAGGGGCGTATCGCGATCGTCACGAACGCGAGCCGGACGGCGGTGGACGTGGGCCACACTGGTGCGACGGTGATCGCAGGGCGGGAAACCGTGAGCGACGCACATCGCACGCACGACCGGTGTGATTTGCGTACGGCGAAATTGTGTGGTCCTGGCGCCCGCAGGCTGGCGCCAAGTCTTGTGGTGATGGGTGTGGTCCGACCGGACCCGCGCATCAGCCATCCGCAAGGCGACGGGGGCAATAGTGCATCGCTCCCCGGGGAGAGCGCGACATAAGCCGTAAGACCACTGCGCAGGGAAGGCCGGATGTTTGGCTTCACCTGTATGCCGCTGTGCAAATTCTTGTTGCCACCTTTCGCACAGTGGACCGTGGGTGCCCGGCCGGCACCCGGTCTTCCCTGCGCCCTCTTTCATTTGAGGGTGAGACGACCAGGCAAAGCTCGGGCGAAACACGCCGCGAGGATGCGAAGGTGTGTCTAACGCTTCAGAAGTCGAATGCTGCGACGAGCATTTGCCTCTCACCGTCACCCTGAGGTGCTCGCCTCTTCGGCGAGCCTCGAAGGGCGACGGCCCGGCTGCATCTCGGCCGTTCGTCCTTCGAGGCTCGACTTGCGCTGCTTTCGCATCGCAAATCTCGCACCTCAGGATGACGGAATGGACACTGTCGCCGCGGCGACGGGACACGAGAGCGGAGCATGCCGCTATTGCACGCTTCGTCGGTGTGAGGGTGCCTTTGCATAACTGTCATAGTTTCTAACGCCCACTAACCAACGCCCGATTTAAAACTGTCATAATCGCCAAATGGAACCCGCGCCTGCGTCCTTTTTACACGGCATTAAGCGTCGCTGCATTGGATGCGACGAGAAAGTGCGTTGGGGACTGCAATGAGTGCCGCGAAGAAGATGCCGGGAAAACCGGCCACCGAAATGTTCGACGACATCCCGGTGCTTCAGCGCAAATGGCGTGCCGCGTTGAAGCCGGGCGATCGGCTGCCGCGCTATGAGGACGTGATGCTCGGCAGCCTCGGGCGGCTCGCCGACCATATCGCGCTGCTGAAGAACGACGGCGCGCTCGAATTGTCGCGCAGCGGACGCTACGTGCAGAAATGGCTCGGCGAGGAGCGCTGGGACATCCCGGTCGCCGAGCTGTCGCCCGATTGCGCCACGGCGCTGTCGGAAGCGGCGGCCAACGCGCTGAAGAGCGGACGGCCGCACCAGGCCAGCGCGCATTGCGTGCGCGACGGCATGGTCAGGACCTACGATCTGCTGGCGCTGCCGACCTCCTCGCGCTGGGGCGCCACGCTGGTCGGCGCCTATGTCAACGAGCGCGGCAGGCAATACAATCTGCTGGACGCGATCTTCTCCTCGACCGACGACGCGGTCATCTCGCTGACGACGCTGCGTGACGCCGGCGGCAAGCCGTTCGATCTCCAGATCGTGCATCACAACCAGAGCGCCGCGATGCTGCTGAAAGCCGCAGGCGCCGGCCTGTTGTGGCGCCGGATCGGCGAGGGCGGCAATTGGCTTGCCTCGCCCGACATTATCAAGTTCCTGCTCAAGGTCGTCTCCGGCGGCCGCGGCGAGCAGCTCGAGATCGAGAGCGAAGGACGGAATCTTCGATTGAGCGCCACCGCATTCGCCGATGTGGTTTCGCTGACGATCTCCGACGTCACTGCGCTGAAGCGGCGCGACGCCTCGTTCCGGCTGCTGTTCGACAACAATCCGATGCCGATGTGGGTGTTCGACGCGCAGACCAGGGAATTCCTAAGCGTCAATGACGCCGCGGTCCAGCATTACGGCTACAGCCGCGAGGCATTCCTGCAGATGACGCTGCACGCGATCTGGCCGCAGGACGAATGGGACAGCCATGCCGAAGCGCTCGAACGCATCGGCGACACCTATCATTCCTCGCGCAATTGGCGGCATCTGCGCGCCGACGGCAGCGAGATCGAGGTGCTCACCTTCGGCCGCCGTGTCGCCTTCGACGGCCGCGACGGCTATCTGGTCGCGGTGGTCGACATCACCGAGCGGCGCAAGGCCGAGGCGCGCATCGCCCACATGGCGCACCATGACGGGCTCACCGACCTGCCGAACCGCGAGTATTTCCAGGAACGCCTGAAGCAGGCGCTCGACCAGGCCGGCGGAAAGAGGGTCGGCGTGCTCTATATCGACCTCGACCTGTTCAAGAACATCAACGATTCCTTCGGCCATCCGGTGGGCGACCGCCTGTTGAAGGAAGTTGCCGAACGCCTGACCACCGCGGTCCGCGGTGCCAATCTTGCGGCACGGCTTGGCGGCGATGAATTCGCAGTGATCCTCGCGGCCGACGTCTCGCCAAACGAAGCCAGCGCCTGTGCCACGCTGCTGATCGACATGCTGAAGGCGCCCTACGACCTCGACGGCCAGGAGATGGTGATCGGCGCCAGCATCGGCATCGCGCTGTCGCCGGGCGATGGCACGACGTCGGAGGAGTTGATGCGCAACGCCGACATGGCGTTGTACCGGGCCAAGTCCGACGGCGGCGGCGTGCATCATTTCTTCGAGCGCGAGATGGACCTTCAGGCGCAGAAGCGCCGCGACATGGAGCTCGATCTGCGCCGCGCGTTTACCAATGGCGAGTTCGAGCTGCACTACCAGCCGCTGGTGTCGATCGCCTCCGACCGCATCTCCGGCTTCGAATCGCTGCTGCGCTGGTGCCATCCCGACAAGGGCATGATCTCGCCGGCGGAGTTCATTCCGGTGGCCGAAGACATCGGCCTGATCACCCAGCTCGGTGAATGGGTGCTGCGCGAAGCCTGCGCCGAGGCGGTGAAATGGCCCGCCGACGTCAAGGTCGCGGTCAATCTGTCGCCGGCGCAATTCCGCAGCCGCAATCTGGTGCAAGTCGTGATCTCGGCGCTGGCGCAATCCGGCTTGTCGCCGAAGCGGCTCGAGCTCGAGATCACCGAGTCGATCTTCCTGGCCGAGACCGATGCCAATCTCGCAATATTGCACCAGTTGCGCGAACTCGGCGTCGGCATCTCCATGGATGATTTCGGCACCGGCTATTCCAGCCTCAGCTATCTCCGCAGCTTCCCGTTCGACAAAATCAAGATCGACCGCTCCTTCGTCAAGGATCTGGCGCTGCGGCCCGATTGCGGCGCGATCGTGCGCGCGATCTCGGGGCTCGGCCGCAGCCTCAACATCACCACGACCGCGGAAGGCGTCGAGACCGAGGATCAGCTCGACTGGCTGCGCGCCGAAGGCTGCAACGAGGTGCAGGGCTTCCTGTTCAGCGCGGCGCGGCCCGCCGCCGAGATTGCAAAGCTGCTGGCCGATTTCGGCCAGCGGGCCTCACGGGCGGCGTAACTCGGGAGGGAAGCAGTCGTAGACCAGCGCCTTGAAGGCCGGCGTGATGCGGCTGCGCTCGTTCTGGGTCTGCTGCATCATGAGGTAAACCATGCCGAGCTTGGGATCGACGCCGAAATAGGTGCCGCTGCCACTGTCCCATTTCAATTCGCCGAGCGAGCCCGCCGGCGGCGGCTTCGCATTGCCGGGATCGGTGCGCACACCAATGCCGTAGCCATAGCCGAAGCCGTCGCCGGGGAAATAGAAATAGTCGCGTCCGACACCGGACCCGGGCCCGACGTGATCGGTCGTCATGGCCTTGAAGGCGGCCGGGCTGAGGTAACGCCTGCCCTCGAACTCGCCGCCATTGAGCAGCATCTGCGAGAAGCGTTGATAGTCGGTGATGGTCGAGAGCAGCCCGCCGCCGCCCGACTCCCATTCGGGATGGGCCAAGCGATCCCGCTCGCCAGCGAGCAGGACAGGATCGTTCGGCAGCGGCCGCGCCATCCGCGCGCGCTCCTCCGGAGTCTTCAGCACGAATTTGGTGCTGCTCATTCCGAGCGGATCGAGAATGCGCGGCTTGAGGAATGCATACAGCGTCTGCCCCGAGATGATCTCGATGATGGCGCCGAGCACGTCGGTGGAATGGCCGTAGCGCCATAGCGTCCCCGGTTGACGCGTGAGCGGCAGCTTGGCGATACGGTCGGCGAATTGTCTGTTGTTGAAACGACCTTCGAAGATATTGGCGGCCTCGTAAACCTGCATCACCCATGGGGCACCGATATAGTCGTAGCTGATGCCGGAGGTCTGCCGTAGCAGATCCTCGATGTTGACGGGGCGGATTGGCGGCTCGAGCTGGAGCTTCGAGGTGCCGTCCGGCTCCACGCCCACCTTGGTGTCGGCAAAGAGCGGGACGTATTTCGACACGGGGTCGGTGAGAGCAAGCTTGCCCTCGTCGATCAGCATCATCGCGCCAAGGCAGGTGATCGGCTTGGTCATCGAGTGGATCGCGAAGATCGTGTCCGGCGTCATGGCGAGGCCGGTCCTGGTGTCGCGTACGCCGAAGGTCTTGAGGTAGACCGGCTTGCCGTGCTGCTGCACGAGGATCACCGCGCCCGGCAACCGGCCGTTCGTCACCTCGTTGTCAAAATATGCGGTGATGCGGTCGAGGCCGTCGGCCGACGGGGCAGGGATGCCGCTGGCGCGGCTCCGCGCCATCGTGCCGGCGAGCAGCGCAGCTCCGACCAGAAATTCACGCCGCTTCATCAGGGCTCCTTCCCTCGACGGGATCAAAGCCGCAGGATATTCAGAGCGTCAACACGTCATCTATCAAAATCGCGTCACGATTTCCGAAAGGAACGGTCGCGGGCGATCCTCGCTCGGCTTGGTCGGCGTGCCCACGTGGATGAAGCCGGCGAGCTTTTCGTCCGGCTTGAGGCCGAGGCCGTCGAGCACGTCGCGATCGAACGAGAACCAGCCGGTGAGCCAGCAGGCGCCGTAGCCGAGCGCGGTCGCGGCCGTGACGATGTTCATGGCGCTGGCGCCCGCCGACAGTTCCTGCTCGAAGGCCGGCACCTTCGGATGCGGCTTGGTGAAGCTGACGATTCCGATCACCAGCGGCGCATCCATGAGACGCTTGCGCTCAATTTCGACGTCGGCAGCGGGCGCGCCGGGATTCTTCCGCGCAAAGACCTTGGCGATCACCTCGCCGGCGCGCTGGCGGGCGTCGCCCTCGAAAATGATGAAGCGCCAGGGCGCGAGCTTGCCGTGGTCAGGCACGCGCGCGCCGATGGTGAGAATGGTCTCGAGCTCGGCCGGGGAGGGGCCGGGTCCGGTCATCTCGCGCGGCTTGACCGAGCGGCGGGTCTTCAGGAGTTCGATGGCGTCGGGCACTATCATTTCCTTCGTCGGGAACGACTGCGGAATTACCTAGCACGGAGATAGGTAGGTAAGGAGACCGCCGAAAGCCAGTTTAGACCGATTGTGATGCCCCTATGGCTTCCGCCCCGGCGTCGCTGCCGGCGTGCTCGGCATACAATTGATGCTGCCGATGACATTGGGACCATATTGGACGAAGCCCGTCGCCGTTACAGGCGAATGCGGCGCCGAGATCGGCAGATAGAGATAGCAGACGGTGCCGTCGACGGGATCGCGCAGCCGCTGGATCACGGTATCCTGCAGTGGGCCGGCGAACTGCCGCTCCAATTGCATTCTGGGAAGCTTGCTCCATTCGGCCGATGGCTGGACCTGTTGCGGGGCCGGTTGATTTGGCTGCTGTTGCCCGAGCGCGATGCGCGGGACGGCCACGGCCGTCATCACCACAAGCGCGGCAACGGACAGGCGGAGCACGGCAGCGCAATTCGGACAGGACATCGGCATGTCTACGGATGTATCAGAATTCGACCGCCATACCAGCGCGTCCGATATGCTCGTTGCCTCCGCCATTGGAATAGCTGCCATAAACCACCGTGGGAACGGCGAAATTCAGACGGTGCGAAACACCAATGCCAACGCCGCTCTCGCCGCGATAATAGCCGGTGTTGACGGCGATGGTGGTCTTGCCGGCCGCCGAGGGCATCAGCACCGGTGCGACCGCGACCGCGGCGACGATACCGCGCCGGGCTTCCCGCTGGTTGTCGTTGATCTGGCTCTGCAGGCCGGCATATTGCGACTGAATACCGGCCACGGTGGACTGCAGCTGACCAACATTCACCGCGTCGGTCTGGTTGACGCCGGCGGCGACATTGGTGAGTCGCCGCTCGTTGCCGGCTGAGCCAAACGAGACTGTATTGGCAACGGAGTTGGTTGAACCGGAGCCGATCGCGACCGAATTCGCGGCTGTCGCCGAAGCGCCGGTGCCTAGCGCCGCCGAGTTGGCGCCGGTTGCGACCGCGCCATCGCCGAAGGCGGCGCCGCCGTTCGATGCGGTTGCGCCTGCGCCGACGGCGACCGAGCCGGTGGCAACGGCGCCGGAGCCGATCGCAATGGCGTTGGTGCCTGTCGAGGCCGAGTTGAAGCCTACGGCGATCGATCCCGATTGCGTCGCCTGCGAATTGGTGCCGAAGGCTAGAGCGTTGGCGCCGCTTGCCGTTGCCCCCGATCCGACCGCGCTGGCATTGACGCCGGTGGCGGAGGCAACAGGGCCGGCGCTGTTGGCGCGGAAATAGACGGCCTGCGAGTTGAGTGCCGCGAAAGCTGAGCCTACGTTGTTATAGGTCGCACCGAGAATGCTGTAGCTTGGCGCGGTCAACTGACCGTTGACGTCGAGCCCCGCGCCAGCGCCGAACGCGTTCGCCACCCGCTGGTTCGCCGTGTACAACTGACCGCCGTTGACGGCGTCGGTAGAGCCGGAGCCGATCGTGCCTGCCGCGATGTTGACGATGCGGCGCTCGCTGCCAATGGAGCCGACTGAAACGGTATAGGCGGCGCTGGCAACCGAATTTGCGCCCAGTGCCACGGAACTATATCCAGTTGCGCTCGCAGCGTCGCCTATCGCCACCGTATCGGTGTTGGCGGCCGTAGCGCTGATACCGAGGGCGGTGGAAGCAAATCCCGTACCTTGCGCGCCGTGGCCGATCGCAGTCGAGTTCAATTCGGCGATTGCCGAGAAGCCGACGGCGGTGCCGTTATTGTTCCGGGCTCCGTAAATGTTGGTGAAATCGTTGATGTTGTTGTTGTCGCCCGTCCCGATGGCGACTGACTGAGTGCCTATCGATTCCGAACCCGAGCCCAGCGACGTCGACGACGTGTTCGCGTAGCTGTATTGCCCGACCGCGGTGCCATCGTTGCCGATGACCTGCGCGCTATCGCCAATCGCAGCGCCGCGGGCCGGATTTGCGGGATTCCCGAGAGCGCCAGTCACGATCGCGTTCGGACCGCAGGCGAAGGAGTTGACGCCGAGCGCCTGCGATGCGCCGCTTGATATGTTGCATGTCGATTGTGCGGACGCAGGCTGGATTATCATTCCGGCCCCTACCCCAGCAAGAATTGCCAGCCCGCGGAAGATGAAAGAAATTCTGTTTGCAATCATAATAACACCCCCAAAAAAGCAGCTTTTTCACAAGGCGCAACAAGGCTCAAAACGTCCTCTGCCTGCGTGGGCAACGTCTTTGCGATCATTCCCCGCGGGCGATATCCTTAACAGGAAAACAGACACAATGAAAACTTGGAGTGGTGGTGCAAATCCATGCACGTCGAGCGGAGCGTTGTTGCTCGGCGCCGATCCCAAGCGAGGCGTCGATCAGCGGTCGCTTCTCAACCTCGATATCCGCGGCTGGTGCGGTCGTCGGGCATGCACAGCCCTAATGAGCGTGCAGGCCCGCGACCGGAAGCGCTTGTAGACCGATTGAACGATCAGGCCGTGTCGCGCGCCCGCCTGACGTCCGGCGGGATGGCCTCATCGACCAGCGCGGCGATCGCCTCCTGCGTCGTCATCACCTTCTGGCCGTCGCTGCCGAGCCGGCGGACCGAGACCGAGTGCGTCTCGGCCTCCTTCTTGCCGACCACAAGCAGCGCCGGAATTTTGGCCAGCGAGTGCTCGCGGACCTTGTAGTTGATCTTCTCGTTGCGCAGGTCGATCTCGACCCGCAGGCCTGCGCGCCGCGCCTGCTCCAGCACCTGCTTGGCGTACTCGTCGCCTTCCGAGGTGATGGTGGTGACCACCGCCTGCACCGGCGAGAGCCAGAGCGGGAAGTTGCCGGCATAGTGCTCGATCAGGATGCCGATGTAGCGCTCCATCGAGCCGCAGATCGCGCGGTGCACCATCACCGGCGGTTTCTTGCCGCCGTCATGGTCGATGTAGAACGCGCCGAACCGCTCCGGCAGGTTGAAGTCGACCTGCGTGGTGCCGCACTGCCAGTCGCGGCCGATGGCATCGCGCAGCACATATTCGAACTTGGGTCCGTAGAAGGCGCCTTCGCCCGGGTTGATCTCGGTCTTGATGTGGTTGTTCTGCGACTGGATCTCGCGCAGCACCGTCGCCATCACGCGCTCGGCGTGATCCCACATCGCATCCGTGCCGACGCGCTTGTCGGGCCGGGTCGAGAGCTTCACCGTGAGGTCGCCGGTGAAGCCGAAATCGGCATAGGTCGACAGGATCAGATCGTTGATCTTCAGGCACTCGTCCGCGAGCTGGTCCTCGGTGCAGAAGACGTGCGCGTCGTCCTGGGTGAAGCCGCGCACGCGCATCAATCCGTGCATGGCGCCGGACGGCTCGTAGCGGTGCACCACGCCGAATTCGGCGAGCCGCAGCGGCAGGTCGCGATAGCTCTTCAGGCCGTGCTTGAAGATCTGGACGTGGCCCGGGCAATTCATCGGTTTCAGCGCGAACCAGCGCTTGTCCTCGGCCTCGTCGCCGGCCGACTGGGCCGCGAACATGTTCTCGCGATACCAGCCCCAATGGCCGGAGGTCTCCCACAGGGACTTGTCGAGGATCTGCGGTGCGTTGACCTCGCTGTAGTCGCCGGTCAGGCGGCGTCGCATATAGGCGATCAGTTGCTGGAAGATCGTCCAGCCCTTGGCGTGCCAGAACACGACGCCCGGCCCTTCCTCCTGGAAGTGGAAGAGGTCGAGCTCGCGTCCGAGCTTGCGATGATCGCGCTTCTCGGCTTCCTCGATCTGCTTCAGGTAAGCGTCGAGGTCCTCCTGCTTGGCGAACGCCGTGCCGTAGATGCGGGTCAGCATCGGGTTGTTGCTGTCGCCGCGCCAATAGGCGCCGGCCACCTTCATCAGCTTGAAGGCGTTTCCGACCTTTCCGGTCGAGGTCATGTGCGGGCCGCGGCACAGGTCGAACCAGTCGCCCTGGTAGTAGATCTTGATCGGCTCGCTGCCGGGAATGGCGTCGACCAGCTCGACCTTGAAGGCTTCGCCCTTGTCGCGGAACACCTGCTTGGTCTTCTCGCGGTCCCAGACTTCCTTGGTGAACGGTTTGTCGCGCGCGACGATCTCGCGCATCTTCTTCTCGATCGCGGCAAAGTCTTCCGGCGTGAACGGCTCGTTGCGGAAGAAGTCGTAGTAGAATCCGTTCTCGATCACCGGACCGATGGTGACCTGCGTGCCCGGCCACAGCGCCTGCACGGCCTCCGCCAGCACGTGGGCGCAGTCGTGGCGGATCAGCTCGAGCGCGCGCGGATCGTCGCGGTTGATCAGTTCGATGTTGGCATCGGCTTCGATGGGATCGTCGAGGTCGCAGACCACGCCGTCGAGCGCCATTGCGACCGTGCGCTTGGCCAGCGACGGTGAGATGCCCTTGGCGAGCTCGAGGCCGGTGATGCTCTTGGCGTATTCGCGCCGGGCGCCGTCGGGGAAGGTGAGGGTGATCTTTTCTGGCGGGGTCACGGGCCTGAGATTGCTGAGGCTGTACTGGAAGCCGGACTCGGATTTGGGCTGGTCGGTCATTGCTTTTCTCCTGAGGCTCACTCCTGCGAACGAGCGCAGGTAAGCGGGAACGAGCGATATATCAGGCGATTCGGCCTGTGCAATCGGGCATTTCCAAGAAAGTGGAGCGTAAAGCCGAGACGGTGCCCCAACTATTTCGCGCGGTGCCCTTTAACAGGTCTCGGGCCTGCTCTACATGCAGTTGCATGGAAAATTCGCCTGCCGCGGCCCGTTTCACGCCGACCGCCATGATGCTTGGCAATCTCGTCACCGGCTGCTCGGTGCTTGCGCCGGCGGGGATGCTGCCGGAATTGTCGGCCGGGCTCGGCATCAGCATCCATGCGGCAGGGCTCCTGATCACCTTTGGCGCGATCACGCTGTGCGTCGGCTCGCCGCTCACGGCCTGGCTCACCAGCCGCATCGAACGGCGGACGCTGCTCGCCACGACGCTCGCGGTGCTCGCCATTGGTAATCTCGCCTCGGCATTTGCGCCCGACTACGCCAGCCTCCTCGTCATCCGCCTGGTGATGCTCGCGGTCGGCGCGCTTTATACGCCGCAGGCCGCCGGCACCGCGGCGCTGATCGTGCCGGTGGAGCGGCGGGGCAGCACGATCGCCTACATCTTTCTCGGCTGGTCGCTCGCCGCCGCCGTCGGCCTGCCGCTGATCACCTTCATCGCCAGCCGCTATGGCTGGAGCGCGGCCTATGGTGGGATCGGCGCGCTCGGCTGCGTCAGTTTCCTGCTGTTGCTGCTGCGCCTGCCGGCCGGCTTGAAGGGCACGCCGGTGGATCTGAAGACATGGAGCGCGGTCGGCCGCAGCAGGACGATTCTGCTGCTGCTTGCGATCACGATGCTTCAGATGTCCGGGCAGTTCGTGGTGTTCACCTTCATGGGCCCGCTGCTCAAGAAGCTCACCGATGCCGGCCCTGATGCGATCGGCATGGTATTCGGCATCTACGGCGTCTGCGGCTTCCTCGGCGTCGTCATTGCGACCCGCATCGTCGACACCTGGGGGCCGTATCGCACCTCGCTGCTGTTCACCTGCCTGCTGCTTGCGGGCATCACGGGCTGGGCGCTCGGCGCCGGTACGCTCCCCTTGATGGCGATCGCGGTCGCAATCTGGGGCCTCGCCTTTGCCTCGACCAATTCGATGCAGCAGGTGCGGCTGGTCGCGGCCGCGCCGCCGCTTGCATCGGCGACCGTCGCGCTCAACACCTCCGTGCTCTATATCGGCCAGGCCGTCGGCTCCGCCATCGGTGGGCTGTTGTTCGCCCGCGATCTCCTGCATCCGCTCGGCTTCGTCGCGGCCGGCTTCGTCGTACTGGCGCTGGTCCTTGTGATCCTCACCCGGCCGCAGCCGGGTGCCGCGACGGCATGAATCCCGCGTATTCCCGTGCGCAAGGCGCTTGGCAAATAGCGCGTCAGAGCGCTAGAAGGCGAGGCATGGGGACCAAAGAGAGTTGACTGAGATGAGGATGATTCTGGCGGTTGCCGCGGTGCTCTATTCAGCCTCCGCGTTCGCGCAAACCGACAAACCACCGATGGTGGGGGACAAGCCGCTGGTGCAGGTCAAGCCCAAGGGGGCTCAGGCCGGGACCAAGGCGGCGGCCACGTCAGCTCCGGCGCCGAAGGGCAAGCCGCAATCGATTGCGGCGCGGCTCCAGGCCTGCCTCGACCTCGACGATGGCACCAAGGACCGGCTCAACTGCTACGATGCTGTGATCGCGCCGACGCCGAAGCCGAAGCCGGCGAAGGCCAAGGGCTACGCCGATTGCCGCTTCTTCAAGGAAGAGGATGAGCGGCTCGCCTGTTTCAATGGCTTTGCCGAGAGCATTCCGAAGCTGCCCAAGACCTGAAGTTTGAAGCCGGACGTTAGTCGCTGATCCGGCTCAGCACGGCCCTGAAGGCAACGCCCGGCACTTGCAGTGCGGTGCCTTCGAATTCCGCCGTGTCGCCATCCTCGCGGCCGGCGAGCGTCAGCGTGACCCTGTCGTGCCCGAACAGCGCCTTGAAGGACGGATCGTCGTTGTAGCGCTCGGTCGAGATCTTGACCTTGATGCTGTCGCCTTTGCCCGTGTAGATGCCGATGAACGCGAAAGCGGAATTGCCGCCGCGCATCTTGCCGTCGGTCACATAGACGACGCCGCAACCGGTTCCATGAACGGTGTGGAAGTCGACCTTGTACAGTCCTTGACGCACGACCTGTCCCCGCAGAATGCCAGCTGCAACTCGGCGGCAAACTATGAGAGTTGCCAGCGGAAACAATCCGGTGGCTCCCGGGGATGTCGGCCATCAACATCACATTTTGATCAAAGCGTGAGACAATTGCAGGCAGCGCGGTCAAATGCCGGCTGGCGCAATATCGGGCCTAGCGGCTCGATGCAGCGGCCACGCGCGTCAGCGCCAGCGCTGGCGTTGCCGACATCTTCACCAGCACATCCTTGAGCGGATACTGGGTCCACGCGCGGTTGACGTAGTCACGATGGGTGATGCCGTCGCCGGTTTCGACGAACACCACGCTGCCGGGACGCAAGGGCCCGTCCATGTCTTCGGAGACGCTGATGCCCTTTTGCCTGAGCGTGCTCATCAGCTCGCGGTCGCGCCGCGCGGTGTAACGGGTGTAGGAGCTGACGAAGAAGCTGGAGCGGTGGCTCTCGATCCAGGAGGCGAACTTGTCCATTTCGCCATAGACGGCGTCGAGCAGCACGACGCCGCGGACGCGGTCGCTGATGCCGCCGACTTCGAGGCTCCAGGCGGTCGGGAGAAAGCCGCCGCTATAACCGACGATCACGATCGGCATGTTGGCGAAGGCCCGTACACTGTTGGGGTCGCCGGTGACGCGGGCGAGGTGGTTTGCCGATTCCTCCAGGAAGCGCTTGAAGCCGCCGGGTTGCCAGAATTTTCCGGCGCTGGAATCGGCGGCATCGACCGCCATTTGCGGCGCAAGCAGGACGGCGTTGGCGCCGGAATCGGTGATCTGCTGCGGCACCAACTGCCGGTCGCGCACATCACGCTCGAGCGTTGCACCATTGCCGTGGAAGAACACCACGATCACGCCCGGCTTGCGCACGTCGAAATGCTCGGGCACGTGCATCAGCACGCGGCTGTCGCTGTAGGTCTCGTCCTGCCAGTAGACGCGGCCAGAGTAGCTGCGGTGGCCGCGGCGGTCGCCCTTGGCGATGTTGAGGAAGGGCGCCTCGGAGGCGGGGTTGTTGCCGAAATAGGGGAAGGCCGACGACTTCATGCTGACGAGAGTTGTCAGGTCCTCGCGGGGCGGACGCTGATAGGGCACCTGCGGCGCGAGCGAAGCGACCTTGTAGGGCGCCTGCTCCGGCTGTTGCTGCACGGCGCGCTTCGGCGAAAAGTCCGACATCTGCCGTTGCAGGAAACCCTCGCTCGCCGACGGGAAGCGTTCCCTGAACTGCGGGGCGGGGAAGCGATCCTCGAACGTGTCGCCGCTTGCGACTTGCTGTTTGGCGGCTTGCGGGTTGGTCTTGGCGACGACCTGATTGACGACCTGGACATTGGCCTGCGAGTTCGCCGCGAGCGCCGCCGGATCGGGCGCCTTGCCGCATTGAACCAGTGTCAGCGACAGCGGCACCAAGGCTGAGATCAGGCCGATCCGGAGCGCACGACCGCGCGCATCGGACAACGTCCGATCGGCACGAATGTCAGCTCTCAATTTCGGAACGGCCCCGACCATCCACCCATGACCCCAAGTCACGATCCAAGTCACGTCCATCGGCATTATCAAGACAATTGAGCCGACCGGCGTTTAGGCGACGTTAAGTGTCCGGAGAAACTTCCCCACATCCGGAACGCTCAAAAGGACCATGTAATCGTGTCCTGATTGTGGGGGAGGGAGACGGGATTTTCCGGTGTTTACGCCGGCTTATTGCCCAAGGCAGTGCATAAAAGGTTCCCAAATACCTATTTTGCTCGCCTCATTTAACCCTTGTTAACCCTGCTTGAATTGACTGGACCAAACTGCACGATGCTCCCACGAGGCGTAACGCCTAAGGTTGAGGACCCCGATGACGGCATCAGATGCGGGACCCGCGCCCTGGACTGGGCGGCTGACCGGGAGCGGGTCCGGGGTTTCCGTTCTGGTTGCCACCGCCATCGTCGTCGCCGACATGATCGGGGTCGGCGTCTTCACCAGCCTCGGCTTCCAGGCGAAGGACATCCCGTCCGGTTTCTCGATCCTGTTGTTGTGGACTGTCGGCGGCATCGTCGCGTTGTGTGGGGTGTTCTCCTACAGCGAGTTAGGCGCGATGTTTCCGCGCTCGAGCGGCGAGTACAATTTTCTCGGTCGTGCCTATCATCCCGCCTTCGGCTTTCTCGCCGGCTGGGTCTCGGCGACGGTTGGCTTTGCGGCGCCGGTCGCGCTTGCGGCGATGGCGTTCGGCGAATACGCCAAATCGGTCGTCCCCGGTCTGCCGCCGATCCCGCTCGCCATTGGGGTGGTGTGGCTGGTCTCGCTCGTGCAACTGACCGGCGTCAGGCACTCTTCGACCTTCCAGCTGATCGCGACCATCCTGAAAGTCTTGTTGATCGTCGCCTTCCTGGTCGCCGGCTTCATCATCGGCGTGCCGCAGCCGGTCGCCTTCACGCCGCAGGCGGGCGATCTCGCGCACATCGTCAGCGCGCCGTTCGCCATCGGCCTCGTCTTCGTGATGTACTCGTTCTCGGGCTGGAATGCTGCGACCTACATCATCGGCGAGATGAACATGCCGCAGCGAGACCTGCCGCGCGCATTGCTCGCGGGCACGCTGATCGTGCTGGTGCTCTACGTCGCGCTGAACGCGGTGTTCCTCTACTCCACGCCGGTCAATGCGCTCGCCGGCCAGCTCGACGTCGCCAGCGTCGCCGGCACCGCCATCTTCGGCAGCCTCGGCGGCCGGATCGTCGGCGCGATGATCTGCTTCGGCCTGATCTCCTCGATCAGCGCGATGATGTGGATCGGCCCACGCGTGATGATGACGATGGGGGAGGACATTCCGGCCCTGCGCGTGTTCTCGAAGCGGTCGGTGAGCGGCGCGCCGGCCTATGCCATCCTGTTCCAGCTGGCTGTCGCCAATCTGCTGCTGTTCACGCGCAGCTTCGAGGCGGTACTCGACTTCATCCAGTTCGCGCTGCTGTTCTGCTCGTTCTTCACCGTCGCCGGCGTCATCAAGCTGCGCATCACCGATCCGGATCTGCCGCGGCCCTATCGCGCCTGGGGATACCCGTTCACGCCGCTGGTTTTCCTGCTCGTGACCGGGTTCATGATGTACTACCTCTTGACCGAGCGGCTGGTGCAGTCGCTGTCGGGGATGCTCGTCATGCTCGCTGGCCTGTTGATTTATGCTGTTTTCCGCAGGCGGCCGGTCGCCGCTGGCACGTCACACAATCGCGAATAGACATGGTTCGACCCCTGAGAATTGCGGCCGTCGCTGTTGCAATGCTGGCTGCGGCCGTTTCTTCCACACGCGCCGCCGACGTGACCTTCGATGACACCGCGCGATTCCTCGCGGGCATGCAGCCTTCGGCGGACTCGCCGCTGGTGCCGCTCACCCAGGATCCGGGCTGGCAGCGCCACGCAGAATTCTTTGACGGCGCCTTCACCCAGCTCGAGCAGCGGCAAATTTCCAAGGTCCGCAACTGGGCCGACGTCAACCTGGCCGCGCCGCGACCGACCATGTTCTACATGTTCAGCGGCCCGGATTTCCTCTACGCCAACGCCTTCTATTCCAAGGCGAGCACTTATGTGCTCGGCGCGCTGGAGCCGGTCGGCGCCGTGCCCGACCTGATGAAGTTGCCGCGCGGCTCGGTCGGCGCTGCGCTCTACAATGTCGAGCGCTCGCTCGGTTCGATCCTGAGCTTCTCCTTTTTCATCACCAAGCAGATGAAGGTCGACCTGCATGCCAACCAGGTCAACGGGACCTTGCCGATCCTCTATGTCTTCCTCGTCCGCTCCGGCAAGACCATCCGCAACGTCGAGATGGTCGCGCTCGACGACAAGGGCGGGATGCACACCGGCCATGACAATGCGGGACCGAATGCTACGCGCGGCGTCCGCATCACCTTCGCCGGCAGCGATGGCGAAGCGCGCACGCTGTACTATTTCTCCACCGACCTCTCCAATCCCGGCGCGCGTGCGGCAGGTTTCCTCAAGTTCTGCGAGATGCTTGGACCGGGCAACAGCCTGATCAAGAGCGCGTCCTATCTGCTTCACTCCGGCAACTTCACCGTCGTTCGCGACTGGCTGCTCGCCAACAGCGCGACCATCGTCCAGGACGATTCCGGCATTCCGCTTGCGAGCTACAATACGCGGCAATGGCGGTTCTTCCCGTTTGGCCGCTATCTCGGGCCGATCGGGGAATTCCCCGGCCGCTACCAGGAGCGCTACGCCGAACTGTTCACCCGAGCCCAGCCGATCGATTTCGGCGTCGGCTATCGCTGGCGCATGCACGAGTCGAACTTGCTGCTGTCGGTGAGGGTGCCGGGAAGCGAGATCGCACCGGTTGCGGAGACAACATCCTCCGCCGAGCCGCCGCCAAAGCCGCCGCGCCCGAAGCGGCCACGGCCGCCCGAAACGGTCCCGCCGTCGCCCGGACGTGTCTTCTGGTTCCGCTAGCTACCAGTGCACGCTCTGGCTGGGCACGATGAATGCCGTCGTGCTCGGCGGCGTGGCAAGGCTCGTCGCCAGATACCAGCCGGAGCCGAGGACGAGCGCCAGCAGCGCGATGATGGCGAGCATGTCGATGGTTCTGGGGTCGTGATCCCTCGAACTGAACTTGGGATGCGGACGAAACCTGACGTGAAGATGAGGGCTGATTTTCCAGCGCATTGTTGTTTCCTCCCTGGGGAGCAACAGAACAACGCGAGGCAAAAGTTCCGGTTCCCGTCAAGACAGCGATGCGCAAAGCACTGCAGCATGCTTACGAGGCGTTGACTCCGCGCCAGCGGCCGTAGCGCCAGGGCAGATACCAGCGCGCGCTTTGCGGTGCGGTGAGAGGCACGTTGTCGATGCCCGACGTTCCGAACGGATTGCAGCGGAGCAGGCGAGCCAGCGTCATCCAGCCACCGGCCCAGAGCCCGAACTGCTCGATCGCCTCGTCGCCGTAGACGGAGCAGGTCGGCAGGTGGCGGCAATTGTAACCGACCAGCGGCGAGAGCGTGTGGCGGTAAAGCCAGATCAGTGCGCGGCCGAATCTGCGCGGCAGTCTCAGCGCGCCCGCGATGGGAGCGGAACAATGCTCGCAGGCTGAATGCTTCATGGGCGCGGTGCTGCGATCCTGTGCGTGATATTGCTTGGTTCCAGCGCAGGGAACAGCGAGCTGTTGTGCGCGCGCCATACTTTGTCTGATTTCAGGGAGCAGCGCAGCAAGTACCTATGGACGATCTGTATTCCCCCGGATACCATTTTTGTGACGTCCATGTGTACACTTGTTGGGCGTCTGAACGGGGATTGCCTGAATCGGCTTGGGCTTAGCGCTTGGGGCTTGGGGAAGGGACCAGTTTGAAACTTCTGAAGTCGCTTCATCTTCGCGGCCGGCTGCTGGTGGGAGCCGCCGCTTGTGGGGTCGTGTTGGCGGGCGCCGTCACGACCTTGGGATCGTCGGCTCGGGCCGGTGCTACACTCGAAGAGCGCAAGCTGCCGATGAAGTTCAACTGGGTTGCCTGCGAGCCGAACTGCCGCGGCTGGGTCAGCGCGGTGGGCATCATCACCGCGGATACGCCTAAAGACTTTGAAGAATTTGCCCGCGAGCGCCAGCTCGGCGGCGCCACCGTTGTGCTCGACTCCAGCGGCGGCTCCGTTAATGACGCCATCACCCTCGGCCGGCGCTTCCGCAACCTCGGCCTTTCGACCACCGTCGGCATCAGTCTTCAGAACCGCGGCGGGCAGTCGGCCCGTCCGGCGGTCGCGCCCGAAGCCTATTGCGAATCCATGTGCGTGTTCCTGCTGCTCGCCGGCAAGACGCGCTACGTGCCTGCGGCGGCGCGTGTGCGGGTCCACCAGATCTGGATGGGCGACCGCGCCGACGATGCCAAGGCAGCCAGCTACAGCGCGCAGGACCTGATGATCGTGGAGCGCGACATCGGCCGGCTCGCCAAATACACCTTTGACATGGGCGGCGGCGGCGACCTGTTGTCGCTCGCGCTCAGCGTGCCGCCGTGGGAAGATCTGCACGAGCTGGACGCTGCCGAGCTGAAGCTCACCAATCTCGTGACGACCAATCTGGTGGCCGACGTGCTGCCGCATGTGGACGTCGCCGCGCCCGCGGTGGCGGAGCTCGCGCCGAAGACGCAGGCGAGGTTTGGTGCGGAACAGGAGCAACAGCCCCTCAAATCGACCAAGACGGCGGAGGCGGTGGTACCGACCGGCGCGGTGCAGAGCGCGGGCTCCCAGAAGTAGGACGTCCAGCAGGTCGTCGTTCGGGATTCGTGCGCCGGCGCGCGCCCAAGATTGCCTCAGTCCTGACTCAGCCTTGAGCGGCGGCGGGCTGCTTGGCCTTCGCCTCGATCTGGCCGATGGCGTCGACCACGGCATCGAAGGTCAGCAGGGTCGAGGCATGTCGTGCCTTGTAGTCGCGGACCGGCTCGAGGAATTTGATTTCCTCCCATTTGCCTACAGGAGGCGAGCCATTCTCTTTCAGCATCTTGCGAACGGTTTCGCGTAACTCACGGAGTTCGCTCGCAGTCGAGCCGACAACGTGACTTGCCATGATGGATGAAGAGGCCTGTCCCAGCGCGCAGGCCTTCACGTCATGGGCGAAGTCAGTGACGGTGTCGCCGCTCATCTTGAGGTCGATCTTCACGGTCGAGCCGCACAATTTGGAGTGGGCGGTGGCACTCGCGTCGGGGGCCGAGAGTCGTCCGAGGCGCGGAATATTCCCGGCAAGCTCGATGATCCGCTTGTTATAGATGTCGTTCAGCATGCGATGGAGTCCAACACTTCCGTACCGGATCGGCCTTGGCGGGCGCCGTCCAGGTCCTATATAAGGTCGGAACTGGCGGAAAAACAGTCCAGCGGTGCGGCAGCGGTGATCCAGATCTGCGCGGCTGGTGTAATGAGCCAAGGACCTTTTCGCTAATACTGTTCTCTTCAGGCGTCCGGCGGCATGCCGCCCCGTCTGCCGGTGACACTCCGGCCACAAGGCCGTCGAACGGAGTAGACATGGACGCTGCAATCAAATCCATCCGCCCGGGCAAGCCCGCTGACAAGCAGCCCGAGACCCGCCCGGCAGAGCTCGATCCCGCCGAATTCCTCGCGGCCGCCGTCCGCGCCGACCAGCCGCGCCCGGCGCGCGCAGAGGCGGAAGCGGCGGTGAAGACGCTGCTCGCCTATATCGGAGAGAACACCGAGCGCGAGGGCCTGCTCGACACGCCGCGCCGCGTGGTCGAGGCCTTCGACGAGCTTTACCAAGGTTACCACCAGTGCCCGGCCGAGGTGCTCGACCGCACCTTTGGCGAGACCGCGGGCTATGACGATTTCGTGCTGGTGCGCGACATCGAGTTCACCTCGCAGTGCGAGCATCACATGATGCCGTTCTACGGCAAGGCTCATATCGCCTATACGCCGGTGGAACGCGTCGTCGGCCTGTCCAAGCTCGCCCGCCTGACCGATATCTTCGCCCGCCGGCTCCAGACCCAGGAGCATCTGACGGCGCAGATCGCCGCGGCCATCGACGAAATCCTCAAGCCCCGCGGCGTTGCGGTGCTGATCGAGGCCGAGCATACCTGCATGTCGGTGCGTGGCGTCGCCAAGCATGGCGCCTCCACCTTCACCAGCCGCTTCACCGGCATGTTCCGCGACAATCCGGCGGAGCAGGCTCGTTTCCTGTCCCTGGTGCGAGGCCTGCAGCGCTGACCTCGCGAAAGCTTTTTGGCGAGGACGCCCGTGTCCGCTCACTCTCATGACATCGAGGAAGGTCTGTCCTTCCAGCCGCGCTTCGACGCAGGCGGCCTTGTGACCTGCGTGGCAACCGACGTCGCCACCGGCGACGTGCTGATGGTCGCCCACATGAACGACGAGGCCCTGCGCAAGACGATTGCGACCGGCGAGGCTTGGTACTTCAGCCGCTCGCGCAATGCCTTGTGGCGAAAAGGTGAGACCTCGGGTCAGACCCAGCGCGTGGTCGAGATCCGTACCGATTGCGACCAGGACGCGGTCTGGATCCGTGTCGAGCAGATCGGCGCGGCCTGCCACACCGGCCGGAGGTCCTGCTTCTACCGCAAGGTCGAGGCCGAGGGCGGAGGGAAGAAGCTCGTCTTCGTCGATGCGGACAGGCTGTTCGATCCCGGCGACGTCTATAAGAAGTAGCTCTCCGTCATTCCGGGGCGCGTAGCGCGAGCCGGGAATCCATTGCGAGGCGTCACGTGCGGCCAAATGGATTCCGGGCTCATCGCTGACGCGATGCCCCGGAATGACTCGGGGACGGGCCGCCCCCCGAATTAACCTCGCATTAACCATACCTGTCCCACGGTGAGACGACAGGGCGTCCGAATTGCCGGCGCCGCTCAACGCCGCACGGGGCGGGTACTCCATCATGTCGGTCGACAATTCCAGTGCGTCGCAGACGGCGGTTCTCGATCCGTCGGGGGCGCGTGTCGCCGGTGCGATCAAGCAGGCCTCGAACATTTCCGGCGTCAGCTTCCAATACATGCTGACCACGGCCAAGATGGAATCGGATTTCGATCCGACTGCGGGCGCCACCACATCCTCCGCGCACGGGCTCTACCAGTTCATCGACCAGACCTGGCTCGGCACGGTCAAGGAGGCGGGCACACAGCTTGGCTATGGCAATTATTCCGATGCGATCACCAGGACGTCGTCGGGCACCTACACGGTCGACGATCCCGCCATGAAGCGGTCGATCATGAAGCTGCGCGACGATCCGGAGGCCGCGTCCAGCATGGCCGCGGCGCTGACGCAGTCGAACAGCTTCAAACTCACGGGCCTGCTCGGCCGCAGGCCGTCCGACAGCGAACTCTACATGGCGCATTTCATGGGCGTCGGCGGCGCCGCGAAACTGATCGCCAATGCCGAAGACAATCCGCAAGCGGTCGGCGCGCGGCTGTTTCCCAATGCGGCATCCGCCAACCGCTCGATCTTCTATGCCAAGGACGGCCGTGCCCGCAGCGTCTCCGAAGTCTATTCGGTGCTGGACGCGCGCTACGCCAGCGCCGCGAATTCCAGGACGACCCGCAGCGCGATGGCGATGTATGGCGGCGCGCCGCCAACGACACAGGTTGCGAGCGCCAACGGCGTGCAGCCGACTGCGCCGGTGATCGACAATGCCGCCTATCTCCAGAGCTTCCCCACTACGCGTGCCGTAACGCCGGTGGGCGCGCCGTCGCCAGCGACGGTCGCGGACAATACGCCGGTCACGCCGGTGTTTCGCTCGATCTACCAGCCTGGCGACGCCACCCAGCCGGTCTCGACCACAGTGCAGAAATTGTGGGGCAACAACGCCTCGCTCACGTCAGTCGCGTCGGCGACGCCCGACGTACGACCGCCGCAACCGCTCGATCTCTTCAGCGATCGCAGCGGCACGTTCTCGAGTTAATCAGGTCGCGTGTCTCGGACGCGTTGCGGCGCGAAAGCGCTGCTGCGCAGAACCGGGACCAAAGCAGCAGGCGCCGCGCTCTCTGAATTATGGCCCCGGCTGGGCAGCCCATCACTGCGTGCTGTCCTGCGTCCTGGGCGAGAGCAACGACCGTCCCGGTTCCCTTAACAAAACGTCAATAAAACCAGCCGGTTATGGTGAACGCTTTGTTAAGCGTCGTGGTTTATTTTGTGTTGCAGGTGACAAGCCGTCACCGCTTCGTCGTCGTTGCGTAAGCCGGAAGCACCATGATCGTTCGGCAGTTCATCAATTGGATCAGGACGGCGCCCGCAGGCGAGCGGGCCGAGGCGACACGGGCATTGGCCCGGGCCTGGCTGATCTCGGACCTTTCCCACGACGACCGCGTCGCGGCCGAAGGCGCGCTGCTGATGCTGCTTGACGATCCCTCGCCGCTGGTGCGGCAGGCGATGGCCGAGGCGTTTGCGCGCAGCATTGAGGCGCCCGCGACAATCGTGCGGGCACTGTCGGCGGACCAGCCGACCGTGGCGCTGCCCGTGCTCGAACATTCTCCGCTCCTGATCGACGCTGATCTCGTCGACATCGTCGCCACCGGCAATGACGAGGTGCAGTGCGCGGTCGCCCGCCGCATCGCGCTGCCGGTGTCGGTCTGCGCCGCCATTGCCGAAGTCGGCTGCGCGGCGGCGGCGCTCGAGCTGATCGAAAATTCCCATGCCGAGCTCGCGCCGTTCTCCTGGGATCGCATCGTCGAGCGTCACGGTCATCTCGCTGCGATCCGCGAGGCGATGCTGGTGCTGGAGGATCTGCCGGCTGCCACGCGCGCAGCGCTGGTGGCCAAGCTCACCGAGACCCTTGCGCAATTCGTCGTGGCACGGAACTGGCTGAGCGCCGATCGTGCCGATCGCATCGCGGCCGAGGCGCGCGACCGTTCCACCATGAACATTGCGGCGCGCTCGCGCGGCGAGGACATGCAGGGCTTGGTGCGGCACCTGCGCATCACCGGCCAGCTCACCGCTGGCCTGATCCTGCGCGCGCTGCTGTCGAGCAATCTCGACCTGTTCGACGCGGCGCTTGCCGAGCTCGCCGATCTGCCCCGGGCGCGCGTGTCTGCGCTGCTGCACGATCGCGGCGGCAACAGCCTGCATGCGCTGCTCCGCCGCGCGGGCCTGCCCGAAGCGACCTTCGCGGCATTCCAGGTCGCGCTCGACGCATGTCACGAGCAGGGCTTCGTCGACAGCGACGACGGCGCGGTGCGGCTGCGCCGGCGCATGGTCGAGCGTGTGCTCACCCATTGCGAGACCGATCGCGGCGCCACTGAGCCGCTGATGGTCCTGCTCCGCCGCTTCGCCACGGAGTCGGCGCGCGAAGAGGCAAG
Organism: Bradyrhizobium sp. A5; assembly: GCF_042076515.1. NCBI lineage: Bacteria > Pseudomonadati > Pseudomonadota > Alphaproteobacteria > Hyphomicrobiales > Nitrobacteraceae > Bradyrhizobium > Bradyrhizobium sp. A5. The sequence goes on from NZ_CP148990.1 coordinate 2,692,225, forward strand.
GTTGTTCTGCGACGAGCTGGTCGCGGACGATGCGATTGATCCGGCTTTTGATGATCTGATTGCGGCGTAGCGATCGAGATGCCGTAGGGTGGGCAAAGGCGCAAAGCGCGTGCACACCATTTGTCCGCACAGCTTATATTAGTTGGTGGGCACGCTTCGCTTTGCCCACCCTACGAGGATGTGAATCTTTCGACTTTCTGCGATTTCGATGTGAGTCAAATCAACGACTTAGCTTGCTCGAAAACGGCATAAATCGAATTGTCTCTCATGCTCTACGACACTCGCGCTCGCAATAACGAGTACAGAGCTACTCCGCCGGCACGATGCTCGGCGCCAGGATCACCTCGAGATGCTCGGGGCGATCGCGGTTGACGTCGGCAAGATAGTCATCGGCGACCTTGCGGAGGCGGCGGCTGAGTTCGGCAGAGACGCTGATTCTGTCGAGCTTGGTGTTCTCGTGCACGATGGCGAGGATGGCGTTGATGTGATGCGTGAACAGCTCGGCCGGCACCCGTGCGAGGTCGGGCGCGTGCTCGATGACGCGGCACAGGCTCTCGGCGATCCCCGCCGCTTCCGGATAGCCGAACGTCGCGGCGTCGCCCTTGATATCGTGGGCGGCGTGGAACAGCTCGTCGCGACTTGCCTTGGTGAAGCCGTCATTGCGGATGGTGGCGTAGGCGGCAAACAGCCGGTCGACCTCGGTCGCCATCCAGCCCTTGAACTCGCCGGAGAGATCCGCCAGCGCCTGCTCGGCGCGGGCGACCGGATCGTCCATGTCCTTTTCATCGACCCGACGCAGGACTTTCCGCAGTGGATTGGGCTGCGTGATGACCTGATGCGTGGCGAAGGCCGTGACCTCGATGTCCCTTGCGCTGTTCTTCGCCATGATGTCTGCCCGATCGAGTGAGACGTTGCGCTAGATGGACGAGCGCGCCTTGTCGAGCAGCGAGGGCTGCTGCAGCACCTCGTGCTTTTCGCCGACACGGCGTTCGGGACCCATATAGGCGGAGCTGGTGTTGCGGCGCCGGTCCGGACCGAAATAGGTCTTGGTCTTGATGAAGGGCCGGGGACTGGCGACAACGTTGAGGATGCGCTGATAGAGGCCCTTGGCCGAGATCGGCTTGGCCAGGAATTCGGTGACGCCGGCATCGCGCGCGACCGTGACACGGCGTTTCTCGGAATGGCCGGTCAGCATGATGATCGGCGCGTAAGGATTGCCCTTGGATTCCGGCTGCCGGATCATCTGCGCGAGCTCGAGCCCGTCGAAGATCGGCATCGCCCAGTCGGCGATGACAATGTCGGGCACGTAGTGGCTGTACATTTCCAGCGCGGTGGCGCCGTCCTCGGCCTCGTAGACTTCGCGCGCGCCGAACGAATGCAGCAGCGTCCGCAGGATGCGGCGCATGTGCGGATTGTCGTCGCAGATGAGGAAGCGCAGTTTGTTGAAATCGATGCGGAACATGACGCCTGGGCCAGAGCGGTCAACCTTCGTTAACCATATCGCGCAGGGGGTTAACGAAGGGTTGCCGGTGCATTTTTAGAATGCGTAGCGACGATCAGGAGGTAGTGATATCGTAATTCCGCCATTTTTTATTGTAAAACAATAAAAACATTGAATGGAGCGGAGATACTCCGATGAGCGTGATCGTGTTTCCTTTTCCTGTGCCGGCGGAGCCGCGCTTGCGGCGCATCGGGCGGATCGTCAGCGTCGGCGCGCTCGTCTGCGTCGCCGGCGGGGTGCTTGCGGTGCCCCTGCTATGGTCGAGCGACGAGGTGCTATGGCGTTGGATCGCGACGCAATCCCCGCTGGGAGCACGGCAGTTCACGCTCAATCCCGGTACGCGCTTCGTGGGCGCGCTGATCAGCATGATCGGCCTTGCGCCTGTGATCTACGCCCTGCTGCAGCTCTCGATGCTGTTCTCCCGTTTCGCACGCGGCGAGGTGTTTGTGACCGAGAATGCCTGGCGCATCCGCCGGATGGGCCTCGCGCTGATCGTCAATGCATTGATCTCTCCGCTGGTGCAGATGCTCACCACGCTCAACCTGACACGGGCCAATCAATCCGGCCAGCTCGTGGTCATGTTCGGCATCGAACAGTCGCAGGTGCTGTCGTTGCTGAGCGGCCTGGCGCTCGTCGCGTTCGCAACCGTGATGGCAGATGCCGTTCGGGTGTGGCACGAGAACAGCGAGATCATCTGACCATGCCGATCATCGTCAACCTCGACGTCATGCTGGCCAAACGCAAGATCAGGTCGCGTGAGCTCGCGGCGCGCATCGAGCTCACGGAGGCAAACGTCTCCCTGTTGAAGTCGGGCAAGGTGCGCGGCATTCGCTTCGACACGCTGGAGCGGATCTGCGCCGTGCTCGACTGCCAGCCCGGCGATATCCTGGAATATGTCCCTGACAACGCGAACGGCTCTCTAGAACCCCGCGCGATCGGCCGGAAATCGGCCTAGCCACTTCCTCAAGTCCAGACTGGAGATACCTGCGATGAACCGCCTGGCGCGCGTTCTTGCGAGCGCGGCTGCGCTTGTGCTCGGCGGTTGCAGCTCGGTGCCGCTGACGTCGATCCCGCGATTGGCCCGCATCGATGCCAGGACGACGGATTTGTCGATGCTGCGCGTCGCCGTGCAATTGCCCGAGGCGTTGCGGCCACGTTCGGATGGCGTCAAGCTCGACGTCGTCACCAAAGTGGCCGGCGACGCCGAGAGAAAGACGAGTTTTGCCATGGTGGAGATGAGCGACGCGCGAGATCGCGCGGGCCTGCCGGCGCCGCCGCGGGGCTCGTCAACCTACGCCTATCGCTTGTCGTCGGCCGATGCTGCACGCTTCGAGGCGCTGCGCGCCTCGATGGTCGAGCAGGGGAAGCAAGGCAAACGCGGTTCGATGGGGCTTGGCGTCGCAGCGAAGGAATTCTGCCGTAGGAATGCAGCGCCGCAGGCATCGCTGCCAGTAGCGATCTATCTTATGACATCGGAGACCAAGAGCTTCGTTTCCGTGGTCAGGGATTTTGATCTGCTCGGCGATCCCGCAATGGCGGGCGGCCTCGAACAAATTCAGCCATGCGGCTAGTGAGCCGCGCGCTGGAGCTCAGTAGCCGAACTGCTCGCGCAGGATACGCTCTTCCAGGCTGTGGCCGGGGTCGAACAGCATGCGCATCGAGATGGTCTTGTCGGACAGGACCTCGACGCGGCGGACATCGCGCACCTCGTCGTGGTCGGCGACCGCCGCCACGGGGCGCTTGTCGCCCTCCAGTACCTCGATCACGACATAGGCCGTGTTCGGCAGCAGCGCGCCGCGCCAGCGGCGCGGGCGGAAGGCACTGATCGGGGTCAGTGCGAGCAGGGCCGCGTTGATCGGCAGGATCGGTCCCTGCGCCGACAGATTGTACGCCGTGGAGCCAGCCGGCGTTGCCACCATGATGCCGTCGGCGATCAGCTCCGGCATGCGCTCGCGCTCGTCGATCAGGATCCGCAGGCGCGCCGCCTGGTAGGTCTGCCGAAACAGAGCGACTTCGTTGATGGCGTGATGCAGGTGGACGCGGTCGTTGACGTCGGTCGCACGCATCAGCAGCGGATTGATCTCGGATTCATGCGCGGCTTCCAGACGCCCACGCAGATCGACCGTCGAATATTCGTTCATCAGGAAGCCGACAGTGCCGCGGTGCATGCCGTAGATCGGCTTTCCCGTGTGCATGTGTTGGTGCAGCGTCTGGAGCATCAGGCCGTCGCCGCCGAGCGCGACTACGATGTCAGCCTCGTTCGGGTCGCAATTGCCATACTCCCTGCTGAGCTGGCCGAAGGCCACTTGCGCCTCGTTGCTCGGGCTGGCGACGAAGGCGATCCGGTCGTATCGCGCTGGCTTGGTCATGGCTTCCGGGCAGGGCCGCTGGCTGGAGAAAGGTCCGCCGGGCTCGTCTATACGACCTGGGCCTGCATTGTCGAGGAGGACCGCTGCTCAAGGCAAACGGGCGGTTGTTCATCCCGATTCAGGAGCAAACCAGGTCGATTTCCGTCCGATCGGGCTGTTCGGGCACCGCCGGGCCGGTGATCCCCCAAACCGTCGCAATTCCTCGCTAGCCTTTCGGCACGCAGCGGTCTTCAGAGAGCCGGGCAAGGAGACGATCATGATCACGAGTTTGCCGGCGCTCCGCCATGCGGCCCTGGTGCTGGCGGTGTCGACTTTCGCATTCGCAGGCTTGGCGCGCGCGGACGATCCGCCGCAGCCGCGCTCCGAGGCGTCTGCGCCGGCCGGACAGAAAGGCGGGCGCGGCGGTGGCGCGCAAAGCGCGTCGCAGAATTCGCCGGCAGCCGAGCTGCACCGTCTGCCGCCGGATTCGACCACGAAGCAGACGCTCGATCTGCCCGGCCGCACGCTCGATTTCACCGCGACCGCCGGCTCGATCCGCGTGTTCGACGGCAAGGGCGAGCCGCTGGCCGATATCGCCGCGACGTCCTATGAGCTTACCGGCGCCGACCGCGCGACGCGCCCCGTGACGTTCCTGTTCAACGGCGGGCCCGGCGCATCCTCCGCATGGCTTCAGTTCGGCGCGGCCGGGCCGTGGCGGCTGCCGCTAGACGGCGAAGCGCTGTCGCCCTCGGCTTCGCCCGAGGTGAAGCCGAATGCGGAAACCTGGCTCGACTTCACCGATCTCGTCTTCATCGATCCCGTCAGCACCGGCTACAGCCGCTTCGTCGCGAGCGGCGAGGATGCGCGCAAGTCCTTCTATTCCGTCGATGGCGACGTCAATGCGATTGCGCTGGTGATCCGCCGCTGGCTGGAGAAGCACGACCGGCTGACCTCGCCGAAATACGTCGCGGGCGAGAGCTATGGCGGCATTCGCGGACCGAAGGTCGTGCGCCAGCTGCAGCTCCAGCATGGCGTCGGCGTCAAGGGATTGATCCTGGTGTCGCCGTTGCTGGACTTCCGCGAGTTCACGGGCACGAGCCTCCTGCAATATGTCGCGACGCTGCCGAGCTATGTGGCGGTCGCGCGTGAGGTCAAGGGACCGGTGAAGCGCGCCGATCTCGCCGATGTCGAAGCTTACGCGCGTGGCGAATTCCTGGCTGATCTCGTCAAGGGCGAGGCGGACAAGGAGGCCACCAATCGCCTTGCCGACAAGGTCGCCGAGCTCACCGGCATCGACCAGACGGTGAGCCGCAGGCTCGCCGGCCGCTTCGACGTCGGCGAATTCCGCCGCGAGTTCGATCGCAGGAACGGCAAGGTGACGGGGCGCTACGATGCCTCGGTGCGCGGCTTCGATCCCTATCCGGATTCGGGTAACTCCCGTTTCGGCGACCCTTCGGGCGATGTGCTCCAGGCGCCGTTGACGAGTGCTGCGGTCGACGTGCTGACGCGCAAGCTCAACTGGCGGCCGGATGGCTCCTATGAAGTCCTGAACGGGGCCGTGGAAGGCCAATGGGATTTCGGCCGCGGCATCAACCCGCCGCAGTCCGTGTCGGATCTGCGCCAGATCCTCGCCACCGACGCGAAGCTGAACGTGCTGGTTGCGCACGGCCTGTTCGATCTTGCCACGCCCTATTTCGGGTCGAAGCGGGTGCTCGACCAGTTGCCGGCGTTCGCGACGCAGCGCGTGAAGTTCGTCGTCTATCCCGGCGGCCACATGTTCTATTCGCGCGACGGGGCGCGGCAGGCGCTTCGGAGCGAGGTCGAGGCGCTGATCAGGGAATAGGCCGGCGCTTGCGCGGCTTGTATCTCCGCTCGATTTCGCGAGCCACGACGCTCGCAGGCTTGACGTTGGCTCCTGCGATCCAGACGTCGCTGACCTTGCCGCGCGCGTCGCGGACGCGGCGCACCGGCTCGCCATGACTTGAATAGCCGGCGGCGGAGACGAGCTTGCCGGTGTCACGGCCGGTGACTTCGATTTCGGCGGCATCCATGAACGGATTGTTGAACTGCGGGTTGGCGATCAGCACGCGGTTGCCTACCGGGACCAGATCGTTCGCGCCCCAGAGCGTCCACCAGCGGCCGTTCCAGTCGCGCAGGCGCCGGTCGGGCGCGCCGCGGGTCTTGAAGACGCGCAGGATCTGCATGGCGCCATCCATCCAGAACGGCGCCGCGCCGTCGATGGAGTTGCTGAGGATGCTGATCGCGAGCTCGCAAGCCGGGATGGAGCAGGTCCGGGAGATGTAACCCTGGAAACCGCCGCTGTGACCGAACCAGTCCCAGCCATCCATCTTGCCGGCGTTGACGCCCAGGCCGTAGTAGCTCTCGAAGCTTTGCGGGACGCGCCAATGGTGCCGTGTCATCTCGCGGCGGCTCGCCACTGACAGCACGCTCTTCCTGGCGTTGGGTGCAAGCTGCGCGAAGAAGCGCGCCGTATCGCCGGCGGTGGCGGCAAAGCCTGTCGCGGACGCCATCGCATGCGTGGGATTGTCGCCCGGGATCACGCAACGCTCGCCAAGTGGAACCCTTCGCGTGTGGCCGCGCGCGAACGATGCGCCCTTGGGAAGTGGCGCGTCCGGCTCGGTTTCGCGCAGGCCTGCGGCCTCGACGATCTCCCGTTTGATCCAGACGGAGTAGGGCTCCTTCGTCACGGCTTCGATGACGAGACCGAGCAGGCCAAAGCCATGGTTGGAATATTTGAAGCGCGTGCCGGGCTCGATCGCGGTCGGCAGCTGCAGCTCCGCGAGCAACTCCTTCGCGCTCAGATACGGACGACGATCGATGAACTGGCCGGAATCGGCGCCGTCGCGCGTCAGCCCCGCGGTGTGCGAGAGCAGCTGCGTGATGGTCGTCTCGGCAACGCGCGGATGCAAGCCGTCGACATATTGGCCGACGGGATCATCGAGCCGGAGCTTGCGCTGCTCGCGCAGCTTCATGATGCCGGCCGAGGTGAAGCTCTTCGAGTGCGAGGCAATGCGGAAGCGGTGGCGCGGCGTGAGCTTCTCGCCGGTGTCGAGATTGGCGAGGCCGAACGCATGCTCGGCAACAACCTGGCCACGATGGGCAAACGCGACGATGACGCCGGGCTGCTGGATTGTCGTCTGCTGGAATTCGATCCAGGAAGAGATGTAGTCGATCGCGGATCGCAGCCACGTATCCATTGCGCACCAATTTCAGGGAGTATTCGTGCGCCAAGGCTAGCCGAGAACGCGGAACGGGCACAACCTCGAGGTTGTGCCCGCTCATTTGGTCCGAAGACGCGATGTCTTCAGTAGACGAGCGTCGCGCCGGTCGGCTTGTCGAGCGCGGCGGCGAGCGAGCGATATTCGGAGCTGTCGGTGCCGGCGAGCGAGGCGATCTTGTTCAGATGATACTGCGCCTGTTCGCGGTTGCCCTGCTCGAGCTGCCAGAGGCCGTAATACTGCCAGGTGCGGACGTGGTTCGGATCATCCTTCAACGCCAGCTCGTAGTAGACCTTCGACGACTGGTAGTTGCCGAGCTTGCGGTAGGAGTAGCCGATCAAGTTGGCAACATCGGCGACGTCGTCGCGGTTGAGCGACTTCAACTGGCCGATCGCGCCGGTGTAGTCGTGGTTGTCGTAGATCGTGGTGTAGGCGGTGCGATAGGCAGCCAGGAATTTGGGATCGCTGACGGAGGAGCTCTTCTTCTTGCCCTTCTTGGACGAGTCGTCCGACTTCGGCGGAGAGGAGGGCTCGTCGCTGCCCGCGGCATAGGCGCTGGTCAGAACCGGCCCGGCCGCCAGCGTCATGGCGACGAGTCCCGGCACAAGAAGCGTAGAGAGTTTGCGCATCTAAGTTCTCCCGAATGGAACGTGGCGATCCTACACGATTGCCCTAGGACCGGAACACCCATCCGCCAAAAACATTCCCGTCCCGTGCGTGAATGACGAACTTGTCATCGAGATGAACGGGAGCCTGCAAGGGGCTTCAGACTGGGTTCAGCGCGGTGCTCCTAGGCTCTCGCCTACGATCGAAGAGGAGACGAGAGGGCGCCGCCTCAAGATCCTTCCAAGAGGAGACCAACCATGTTGAAGACCATTTCCGCAGCCTTGCTCGCCGCTTCTGTGATCGCAGCCCCGGCCTTCGCGGCCGAGGTCGGCAAGACCACCACGACTGCGCCGGTGATCAAGGCGGACCAGAGCCAGACCAAGGCGTCGACCATCGCCGCGAAACCCGACGTGGCCGTCAAGGCCGATGCCAAGGCAACCGATGCGAAGGCAACCGACGTCAAGTCGACCGACGCGAAGGCCGCTGCCGACGTCAAGGCGGACGCCAAGGTGGATACCAAGGCGATGAACGCCAACGCCGCGGTCACGCCCGACCAGCACAAGACCGTGCGTACCCATCGCCATCATCACAAGCAGGTGTTGGCCAAGAAGCCGCTGAACGCGCAGCCGGACGTGACCAAGCCGGCGACGTCGGACAAGCGCAGCTAAGACTGATCCCGCGCGGCGGCATCCAGCATTGCCCCGTCGCCGTGTGCGGAATTCAGGCCCGGCCCGTCGTCTCGGCGTCCTGCGCGAAAGCGCAGGCGCCGGCGGCGGGCCGGTGCGCCGATGCGGCAGGCGAATTGCCTTCGATGCGCGACCACAAACCAGAACCTCGAAAACAACCCCATGCACAGTAGCCGGTGATAGACATATCAATGGTTTGACGTCTGTCGATTTGCGGATTTTACGAATCCGGTTGACTCGTCGGGCAAAACACCTCTAGACATGCATCATCGCAACCTTGGGGCTGGACGTCTCCGGGTCTGATTGAGCGGCGAGCGTGACCTGTGGGGCGATTGGCGAAACGTGCGATGATCCTGGCATTGCCGCTGGCGCTTGCGGGATGTTTCGGCAGCGACGGTGACCGTCCGTCCCTGATCGGCGGGAGTCAGGCCGGCGGTCCGCAGCCGTTCCCGGACAATTTCCGCAGCGATACGGTCGCCCTGATGCGCGCCTATCTGAACAATCCGGTCGCCGTGCGCGAGGCCAGCATGGCCGATCCAATACAGCGTGAGCTCGGCGGCCGGCAGTTCTTTGTCAGCTGCCTGCGCTTCACCCCGCGCGAGACCGACGGCAGCTACAAGGGCATGCGCGAGCGCGCGGTGGTGTTCGTCAACGGCAGGGCGGATCGCGTTGTCGACAAGGCCAGCGAGCTCTGCGCCGGCGCGGTTTACGGACCCTTTCCGGAACTCGAAAAGATGACGCGGTAGCACAAAGCCGACCTTCATCGCCCGGTGGTAAGACACAGGTCGCCGGAGCCGCTGGATCACATTTCGGCGAGCTTTGAACGGGTGGTTTGGCCTTGCGACGAATCGTTACGGCAGACTTTGCGCCGGCGACAAAATCTGTCGGCGCGAGCAGACGTGACGGAACAAAATCGCTCTGTTGCCGCGCCGTCACAGTCACGAACGATCAACGTTCCGGCATCGCCGCGAAGCAACCTAAATCACGCCACGTTGTTTCCTGAGTGTCGATTTTGAAAGAACGGGGATGACCATGAAGACGATTTTGCTTGGCGCAGCAGCCGCTCTGCTTGCACTGGCCGCGCCGGCCGCAGCAGCCGACATGCAGGCGCGCACCTACACCAAGGCTCCGGCCTATACGCCGCCGCAGGTGATCTACAATTGGACCGGTTTCTATATCGGCGGCCATGTCGGCGGCGCCTTCGCCGGTGACAGCAGCTTCCAGTCCAGCGACGCCCGCTTCCTGGGCGGCGTGCAGGGTGGCTTCGACTATCAGTTCGCGCCCAACTGGGTCGTGGGTATCGAGGCCCAGTATTCCTGGCTGCCGACCAACAACAACGGTGTCACGTTCCCGCTGGGCACGCAGGTGACGTCGAATACCGACCAGCTCGGGTCGGTGACGGGCCGCCTCGGCTACACCTGGGGCCCGGCGCTGCTCTACGCCAAGGGCGGTTACGCCTGGCGCAATGGCGGCCTTGGCGTCAACGTCGCCGGCGTCGCTCAGCCCTTCACCGCCACCGGCAACAACAAGGACGGCTATACCGTCGGCGCCGGCCTCGAATACATGTTCGCACCGAACTGGTCGGCCAAGGCCGAGTACCAGTATTACAACTTCGGCAGCACGACTATTACCTCCGGTCCGGCCGACGTTGTCGGCGTCCGGGGCCGGGACGACGAGCATACCGTCAAGGTCGGAGTGAACTACCGCTTCGGCTGGGGCGGCCCGGCAGCCTCGCGCTACTGAGCGCGGCCAACGCTCACGATCTGACAAAGGCCGGCTCCCGCCGGCCTTTCGTTTGCCAGGCTCGGGTTTGGCCCCTTGTTTGCTTTGCGTGAACCATCTGGCGCGTCATTTGCAAGCAAACGGTCGGACGCGCGCTTTCTCACGGGCGTCATGAGGCGCGGGTAAAGCAAAAATAATTTTTGCGGACTAGGGAACTCGCGCTCCGGAACGCGTTATATGAGAATTACCGGGCTGGTAGGACGACGGACATGCGTATCTTGGTGTCGGCAGTAGCGCTCTCGTGCTTCATTTCCTTGCCTTGTGCTGCACAGACAATCCTCAAGTCCGAGCCTTTGATGCTGGCGCCCTATGAGGTGGCCTTCGTCAAGGATGCTTCCTGCCCGTCAGGCAAGGTGCTCAAGGTCACCGGCGCGATCCGCGGGCTGCACCGCCGCAAGGCCTGCGTGGTGCTGGCGGGCGAGCAGGCCTCGCTGGCGACCGCGACCCCCTGAGATCTGCCCTTTCGATCTCTTCGGCTTTCCGCCGCACCTCAGGAATTCAGCTCAAGCTCCATCCTGGACAGGCGCTCGGCCTCGGCCTTGTTCTTGGCGGGGTCCTCGCCTTGGGCGGCCCGGCACGGTTTGATCTTGTAATCATTGTCGAGCACCCGGCGCGGCCCGGGACGGTCGTTGTCTGCGATGACATCGACGACGAGGCCACTCCGCTGCGCGAGTTTCCAGACGTCGGCCTCATCCGGATAGGCCTTGCTGAGTTGGGCGTCGTTGCAGAACAGGGCGTAGGGCATTCTTTCCGCTCCCGGAAAGCCCGTTAACGACCGGAAGCGGGACGGGTTCCGGCCTTGCAAGCGATCACGGGGGCGTGATCAGGGCGGCAGGGCCTGAGTCGTAAACGAGTCCTGAATCCCAGAAAAAAGAATCCCCGGGACTCGTTTGGCGGAATCAGCGGATGTTTTCGGCCATGACGACCGAGCTCAAAACCTCCTGCGGGCACATGCTGCTGCCCCTCACGCTGGCACTGCTCAGTGCCTGCGCGGCCAACCTCTGGCTGGTGTGGTCCTGGCTATAAGGTCCCGGCTATGAGGTCTTGCCTCTAAGCGCCCGGCTGTGAGGCGGTCGCTCGCCTCACTTGTCCGCCTCCGGGCGGACAGAGGGGGCGCGGATGGCGGCACGCAATTTGGTCAGGGTGGCTGCGCAATATTCCTCGCGCTCGCGCTCGAACCGTTCCTGATGCTTGCGGAAATTGGCGATACGGGCCTGCATCTCGGAGCGGAAATCGCCGCTCGCCCGTGGCGGCGAGACCGCGACCGGTTGGGGCGGCGGGGCAGCTTTCGGAGGCTCGACCTCGACCGTGAAGGTCTCGACGGTCACCGTCTCGACCGCGGCGGTCTCCACCCACACGGCCGCATCCGTCGGGATCTCCGGCGGATGGTAGCCATCCTTCTTGCCGGTGACCGATTGGACGAAGGCCATTGTCTGCGCGATCAGCGCGTCGCGTTCCCTGATCCACTTCATGGGGCACCTTTGTTGGCCCCATTCCAGCAAAGTTGGCCGGCCGAATCAAGAATATACCCCCGGGGGATTGCATATTTTTCCCGATCGCCGGAAAGTGGGGCATGGATGCCAAGACCAACCCATCGGACGAGGCGCAGGGCTTGAGGCTCATCCGCGCCTTCCTGTCGCTGCCGCCCGAGAAGCGGGCGGAGGTGATCGCGTTCGTCGAAGAACTGGCGCGGTCCCATGGCCGCCGCGACGAGCGGCCGGAGGTATCCCCGACCTGAGCTAGCGTTGGCGCGGATCGACGTTGGGTACGAACACGGGACCGCCGACCACCCGGACCGGCGGCTGGGCCGCGACATCCCACCGCCTGCCGTCGGCGACCTGCTTCTCCGAGACCTTCGCGGGCGCCTGCCCAAACACCGGTTCGAGCAGCGTCACGGTGCCGGCCACGACGCCACAGAACAGCGTCACCGTCGCCAGCAGGAATATGTTTCGATTCTCTTCTCTAATCCGCATGCGCCAAGAACGACTTGGTCGCGCAGTTGGTTCCGGGCAGGCGAAAGAGAACCAGTGCTGCCAAGAACGGCTGAAGCTTACGCGAAGCTTACGATCGAGCTTGAAATGGTTGTTTTTCCGTAAGAGTACCCCTGTCATTTGGTATCAAATTTTAACGCCCGCCGGTTCCAATGGCGTCGCTGGGACTGCTTCGGTCGCTGGGGACCGGATAAAATCATTGGACGGCTGGAATGAGCTTTTTGAACAATCTGAAGATCGTGTGGAAGGTAGCGCTGATCGTGGCCGTGATGGGCTGCGCGATGGTCGGAGTTGCCGCTTTCGGCACCCGCGAGCTCTCCGCGACCGTCGACGGATTTGGAGAGCTCGATGCCGCACAGTCGGCCGCGCTCAACATCACGCGGGCCCAGCGCCGCATCGAGACCTATCATGCCGCGCTCTATGCGGTGTTCACCGAAGCGACCGAAGCAGGCAACGCCAATCGTCTCAAGACCGCAAACCAGAACCGTAACGAGATCACCCAATATCTCGATGCGGCGGAAAAGGATGATCCCTCCCGCGCGACCGAGATCAAGAGCATCAGCAGCCAGTTGAAGGCCGTCTTCGGCGGGTGCGATCCCGTGCTTCAGGCCGGCTCGCAGGCGACCAGCCCGGAGGAGAATTCGCGGGCTGCGGAACGCGCGCACAAGGAATGCGATCCGTTGATCGACGCGTCGCTGGATCGCGTGGCGAAATTCACGGCTGAAGTCTCGAAGGTTGTTGCACAGCGCAAGGAAGCGATTAACCGCGACGCCAAATCCGCGACCTGGGCCGTGCTCGGCGTCAGCGCCGGCGGCCTTCTGATCGGCATCGCGATCGCACTCTTCATCGGCCTCAACGCGATGTCCCGGCCGATTGCCCGGCTCAAGCTCGCGATGGAGGGCCTTGCCCGCAACGATCTCAAGACCGAGGTGCCCGAGAAGGACCGCCGCGACGAGATCGGCGACATGGCCAAGACCGTCGAAGTGTTCAAGACCAACGCGCTCGAGGTCGAACGCCTCAAGGCAGCCCAGGTCGAAGCGGAGAAGCAGGCTGCCGAGCAGCGCCGCCGCGACATGGTCAACCTTGCCGACGGCTTCGAACGCGCGGTCGGCGAGATCATCGAGACGGTGGGCTCGGCCTCTACCGAGCTCGAGGCGTCGTCCTCGACGCTCGCCACCACCGCACAGCGCGCGCAGGAACTGACCTCGGTCGTCGTGACCGCGTCGGGCGAAGCCACCGGTAACGTGCAGTCGGTTGCGACCGCCACGGAAGAGCTGTCCTCCTCGGTCAACGAGATCAGCCGGCAGGTACAGGAATCCGCGCGGATGGCGGGCGAGGCCGTCACCCAGGCCCGCACCACGACCGAACGGGTCAGCGAGCTCTCGATCGCGGCCACGCGCATCGGCGACGTCGTCGAACTGATCAACACCATCGCCGGCCAGACCAATTTGCTGGCGCTGAACGCCACGATCGAAGCGGCGCGTGCCGGCGAGGCCGGCCGCGGCTTCGCCGTCGTCGCCGCCGAGGTGAAGACGCTGGCCGAGCAGACCGCGAAGGCGACCGGCGAGATCAGCCAGCAGATTTCCGGCATCCAGTCCGCGACGCAGGACTCCGTCAACGCGATCCGCGACATCTCCGCGACGATCGAGCGTCTGTCCGAAGTGTCGTCGACCATTGCCGCGGCCGTCGAGGAGCAGGGCGCCGCGACCCAGGAGATTTCGCGCAACGTACAGCAGGCTGCTCACGGCACCCAGCAGGTCTCGTCGAACATCACCGACGTACAGCGCGGCGCGGCCGAGACCGGCTCGGCCTCTTCGCAGGTGCTCTCGACCGCGAAGATGCTGGCATCCGACAGCAACCGGCTGAAGGACGAAGTCGGGAAATTCCTGCGGACGGTGCGCGCGGCGTAAGCATTCGCGGTGGGTATCCGTCCGCCGCGAACCCGCGATCTAACGCGCGAGCAGGACACCAGGAGCGAACATCAACAGCACGGCCGTCATGATGACGGCCGTTGCCGCGCCGGCAATGATCTTGGCCTTCTCTCTGGGAGTGGTGGAGTGCATCGGTGTTGCAATCTACCTGATGTTGAACTCTGATCCAATCTGTGGTCTGTAGCCGCGCCCGCGACGCGCGCGGCCAACATCCATGTCCGAAGGTTGCCCATGAACGAGGATGTCAGCGACGGCTGGGCCGCGTCCGCGGCCGCCTGGATCGTCGAGCAGGGTGAGGAGGGCGACTACGGTCGCCGCTTCGTGCTGGATGCGCCGATGCGAGCGCGGGTCGAAGGGCGAGGCTTCCGCACTGCGCTCGATGTCGGCTGCGGGGAAGGGCGTTTCTGCCGTCTCATGCAGCGTGCCGGCATCCGCACGACCGGCATCGATCCGACCGAAGCGCTGCTGGCGCGCGCCAGGGAGCTGGACCCAAGTGGCGACTATCGGCTCGGCCGCGCCGAGGCGATGGATTTCGATGCGGAATTCGATCTCGTCGTCAGCTATCTCAGCCTGATCGACATGCCGGATCTCGCCGCGGCGATCGCGAAGATGGTGGCGGCGCTGCGGCCAGGCGGAACGCTGCTGATCGCCAACCTGACCAGCTTCAATACCGCGGGGCCGCCCGAGGGTTGGACGCGTGACGGCGACGGCGTCTTGCGATTTGCCATCGATCACTACATGGAGGAACGCTGCAACTGGCTGAGCTGGCGCGGCATCCGCGTCCAGAACTGGCACCGTCCGCTCAGCACCTACATGACGCTGCTGCTCGATCACGGCCTCCAGTTGCGTCTGTTCGTCGAGCCGGAGCCGACAGGGGGCGATCCCGACAGAAATGCGCGCCATCGCCGCGTGCCCTACTTCCACATCATGGAGTGGCAGAAGCCGGCGTGAGCATGACGGGATGGAGATTCCGGATGCACGACGTGTTAGTGTGGTCACGACGGAATCCTGATTTGAGGTCCGCCCGATGATCGCGAAACGTCCACCCGTGCTCGCCCACGACCGCTTCGTCGCCGATCGCGAGAATTTTGCCGGCCTCGATCTTGCGGCGCGGTTCGAGCGGATCGAGAAGACGAACCTCTGGGGCGCGGCCAGTTCGGTCTCAGGCCTCGGCTCGGAGGACCCGGCGACAGAAGCGATCCGGGAGGAGCTTCCTTCCCTGCTGCAACGGCTCGGCGCGCGCTCGCTGCTGGATGCGCCCTGCGGCGATGCCGGCTGGATCGGCCGCGTCGCGCTCGGCTGCGACTACACCGGCATCGACATCGTGCCGGCGCTGATCGAGGCCAGATGCAGTTGCGGCGCCGTTGCGCGCGAAGGCTGCGCGTCGAACGCTGGTGCCGGCTGAGGGGATTGAACCCCCGACCTTCGGTTTACAAAACCGCTGCTCTACCGCTGAGCTAAGCCGGCGACGCTTGAATGCGGGCAGGAGCCGGCATCCGCCGGGGCTGTCCGCCCGTGCGCGTCGCAATATCAGACTTGGCTGGAAAGTGCCAGAACCCGGCGATGGATCACGGGCATGAAACAGGCGGCCCGAGGGCCGCCTGTCCGGTCTCGCTCAGATGATGTCTGCTTACTGGCAGAGATGCGGACGGCCGTCCTCGCCCTTGAAGTAGGTGCCGGGCGTGCAGACGAAGCCGTTGCGCTGGCCGTAGGTGCGGTTGTCCCAGCCGCGGTTGTTCCAACCGCGATTGTCCCAGCTATCGTCATAGGCGTAGCTGTTGTCCCAGGCGCGGGCAGGCGCAGTTGCGATCGCAGCCGCGGTGCCGACCGCCGCTCCGGCGACGCCGGCCGCGACGTCGGTCGGCCAGAAGCCGGTGCGGCTCCTGTTCCAGTCGTTATTCCAGTCGCCATTGCTCTGGCGATAGGCCGCGCGGCGCTGGCGGGTGCCGCTGTCGGTGTAGGGATTGCCCGGGCCGAGATTCTGGCAATTGGCGTTGGGGAATTGGGCCGAGCAGCGGGCCGGATTGGTGATCACGGCCTGCGCCATGGCCGAGCCTGCCAGCATGGTCGATGCGACCGCGACGGCGCCGAGAAGCTTCATCTTCGTCATTGTTGTCTCCCATTTGATTGATGGGGGCTAAATGCCGGCGGCGGCGGATGTTCCGGTGACACAGCTCGATTATTTTCCTGCCGCGGGTCAAACGGATGTGAGCGCGTGTTCCAGTGCGCGCGGGGCACGTTAACGCTTCACTAGCGCGCGTTGCCGCATTTGAGCGGCATGCGATCCTGCTGTGTTAGGCTTACCGGCATTTGGTGAAGGGGCCTTAACCCTCTGTGCGTCGTGATCGGTTACGTTGCGGGCCGGATAAACGAGATCCCGTCATGCGCGCATTTGCGCTCGCTGCCTTTCTGATCGGACTGCCCGCGACGGCGTTTGCCGGCGGCGGCTTCGATATCGTCGTGCCCGGCCGTCCCGGCGTGCCGATCATCATCAACAATATCGACGCGTCCTATAGCGTCGTCGAGGGTGTCTGGGGCCTCGGCAAGAACGTCCAGGTGCAGCCCACCATCTATGGCGGGCGCTATGTCGCCGAGCGTCAGCCCGAGGACGTCGGCCATTATTATCCGACGCTGGGCTTGCGGCCGGGCTATGGCCGGCTCGAGGTCGAGCCGCCCGCGAACCGCAAATTGCCGAAGCCGGCCGAGACTTATCGCGAGAGCTGGAGCGCGCGATCCGCGCCGCTGCCGGCGCAGATGGACGTCCCCGTCAATCCGCCGGCGGTGATCCTTGCGCCTGAGATCAACGACACTCCGCGGTACCGTCGGCCGCGCTGAAGTGCCCGGCGGTCGCCGGGTCAAGAAACGTCAAAATCCAACAAACGGAAATCAACAGGAGAGAGTAATGCGTCAGATGATTTCGGGACTGGTCGCGGCGGCTGCCGTGATGTTCGTCGGGGCCGCGCCGGCTGCTGCCTGCGGCTTCAATCCGTGCCAGCCGGTCGCGCCGGTCTATTCCGGCTGCAACACCGGTTGCGGTGGCTACGGTTACGGCGCCTATGAGCGTCTCGCCGAGCTGACCACGCAGTATTATTACGTCAACCAGGGCCCGACCTATACCGGCCCGGGCGCCTTCGCGCCGTATCCGACCTACCGTGAGGACGCGGTCGTTGCGCCCGCCGAATATGGCTACGGCCGTGGCTATGGCCACGGTTACGGCTATCGCGCTGCCGCCTATCCCTATCGCCGCCCGTACTACCGTCCGTATCGCTACGGCTACGGCCCGCGCGCCGGCTATCTGCCGCGCACGCATTACGGCTACGGCCCGCGCTACGGCTACGCCCATCGCCACGCGCCCGCGCCGTACTACGGCGGTCACCGCGTGCTGCGCCGCTATTACTGATCGCCTGATCGGTTGAGCCAACGAAGCGCCCGTCCGCATCATGCGGGCGGGCGTTTTGCTTTTTGGATCTTATTTTTTCGCGTTTTCTTGACGCGAATCGGTATCCACTTCGCTCGAAAACGCTCTACCGCTTCATCAGCCCGAGCCGGCTCGCGCCGACATAGAGCGAGAGCACGGCGGCATTCGAGACGTTGAGGCTCTTGATCTCGCCGGGCATGTCGAGCCGCGCCACGATGCTGCAGGTCTCGCGGGTCAATTGCCGCAGGCCTTTGCCTTCAGCCCCCAGCACCAGCGCGAGCGGTTCGCGCAGCGTGACCTCGCTGAGATCTTCGCCGCCTTCGCTGTCGAGGCCGACGGTGAGGAAGCCGCGCTCGTTCAGTTCGGTCAGCGCGCGCGCGAGGTTCGGCACGGTGACCATCGGCACCAGCTCGAGCGCGCCCGAGGCGGCCTTGGCCAGCACGCCGGTGGCCTCCGGACTGTGGCGCGCGGTGGTCACGACCGCCTTCACCGCGAATGCCGCGGCGGAGCGCAGGATGGCGCCGACATTGTGCGGATCGGTGATCTGGTCGAGCACCAGCACCATGCCATCGAGCTGTAGGTCCTCGATATCAGGCGAGGGCAGGGGATCGGCCTCGGCGAGCAGGCCCTGGTGCACCGCGTCGGGCGACAGCAGCCGGTCGATCTCCTGGGGCCGGACGATCTCGGGGGGGACGCGGGTTTCGATGTTTTCGTCCGCCAGCCGCCTCGCGGCGTTCTCGGTCAGCGTCAGCTTGCGGATCTGCCGCGCAGGATTGGCGAGCGCCATCGTGACGGTGTGCCAGCCATAGAGGATGACCGGCCCGTCGGGGTCCGAATCGCGCTCGCGCCAAGTCGGCCGGCCGGCCGATTTCCCGGGTTTTTTGAAGGGCTTACCGCCGCCGCGGCGACCTTTCGGGCCGAATTTTCGATCGTTCATGGGCTTGCTTGTGTCATGGGTCCCCGAATATGGCAATTTGGGCCTATCCGGGGTGATTTAGCTGGTCGTCTTGGTTGACTTTGCCCACCCGTTTCGCCCATAACCGCGCCCGGTCGCGTCCCCATCAGGGCTGTTGCGGCTTCAAGTTCCATGGCCGTCTTCGGTCGCCGGAAAGTCCGGCCCGATGTGCTGCCGTCGAGCGGGGGAGTGTCCCGAGTGGCAAAGGGAGCTGACTGTAAATCAGCCGTCTTATGACTTCGAAGGTTCGAGTCCTTCTTCCCCCACCATCCTTCGCTCGCTTCGCGAGCTACGTCTCGGCAAGCCAGCCAAAATCATCGTCACGCGAAGCTAGCGAAGGCTGTCACGCCGTAGCCTGCAGGCCGTAGGCGGGACCGGCTCAACGAGCTACCCCATCATCTCCCGCACCATCGGCACCACCTTGCGCCCGTAGAGCTCGATGCTCGTCATCAGCTTCTCGTGCGGCAACGGCCCGGCCGAGTATTTCAGCTGGAAGCGCGAAATGCCGAGCGTCTTTGCAGTCTTGGCGATCTTGCGCGCGACCGTTTCCGGCGAGCCGACATAGAGCGAGCCGTGCTCGGCCTCGCTGACGAACTCGTCGCGGCCCATCGGCGGCCAGCCGCGCTCCTTGCCGATGCGGTCGCGCATCGCCTTGTAGTGGGGCCACAGCTCTTCGCGTGCCTGCGCGTCGGTCTCGGCGACATAGCCGGGCGAATGCACGCCGATCGGCTGCGCGGCGCGGCCGAACTCCTTGAAGGCGCGGTGATAGAGCTCGACGAAGGGCGTAAAGCGCGCGGGATCGCCGCCGATGATAGCGAGCATCAGGGGCAGATCGTAATGCGCCGCGCGCACCACCGATTTCGGGCTGCCGCCGACGCCGATCCAGGTCTTCAGCGTGCCGTTCTCGACAAGGGGATAGACCAGCTGATCCTTCAGCGGCGGACGCAGCTTGCCTTCCCAGCTCACCGGCTTCTGCGGCAGCAGGGTGGCGAACAGATCGAGCTTCTCCTCGAACAGCTCTTCGTACTTGCGCAGATCGAATCCGAACAGCGGAAAGGATTCCGTGAACGAGCCGCGGCCGAGGATCACTTCGGCGCGGCCGTTGGAGAGTGCATCCAGCGTCGCAAAGCGCTGGAACACGCGGATAGGGTCGTCCGAGGAGAGCACCGTCACGGCCGAGCCGAGATGAATGCGTTTTGTGCGCGCCGCGATTGCCGCGAGCACGGTCTCGGGCGAGGAGATCGCGAAATCAGATCGGTGGTGCTCGCCGAGCCCGATGAAATCGAGGCCGAGCTCGTCGGCCAGCACCGCCTCGTCGACGACGTTGCGGATCACTTGCGCATGCGCAAGCGTGGCGCCGGAGGCATCCCTGGTGACGTCGCCAAAGGTATCCAGTCCGAATTCGAGCGGTGCGGTCATCGATCAGGTCTCTGTGGGATGATCGGCGAGATGTAATGAACCGCAGCCAGGCCACAAGGCGGCTTTCGGAAATGCTCGGTTTCCGTTCGTGAGGCCTATTTCGAGATCCGCACGACCATCTTGCCGAGCGCGGAGCGCGTTTGCATCGTCTTGAATGCTTCGCGAAAGTCTTCCAGTGCGAAGACGCGGCCGACCGCGGGCTTCAGTCTGCCATCGGCGAGCCATCCGGTCAGTTGCGACATCAGGCGCTTCTGAATGTCAGGCTCGCGCGTTGGGATTTGCGCGAGGTCGACGCCGAGCAGGGCGCCGCCCTTGAGCAGCGGCAGATTGAAAGGCAGCGCGGGAATGGCGCCGGCGGCAAAGCCGACCACGAGATGGCGTCCGCGCCAGGCGATGGACCGAAACGCCTGCACCGAGATTTCGCCGCCGACAGGATCGAAGATCACGTCTGCGCCGTGTCCTCCCGTCAACTCCTTGAACGTGTCGCGCCAGCCGGCCTGCGTGTAGTCGATCACCGCGTCGGCGCCGTGCGCCCGTGCGAACGCGCGCTTCTCCTCTGTCGATGCCGCCGCGATCACGCGGGCGCCGAGCAGCTTGCCGATCTGCACGGCCGCGGTGCCGGTGCCGCCGGCCGCGCCCAGCACGAGCAACTGTTCGCCTGCGACGATCATGGCGCGCGCCTCAGTGCGTAGAGCGCAGTGAGATAATTGGCGCGGAATGAAGCGGCGACCTCGGCTGCAACGCCATCCGGCAGCGGGTGGAGTGCTTCAGGCTTGACCACGATCTCTTCGGCGAGCGCGCACGAGCGCGTCATGCCCATCACGCGCATGCCGGGCCGATAGCCTGCCGGCTCGCCCGGAGCCTCCGCCACAACGCCCGCGAACTCCGTTCCGGGAATGAAAGGTAGGGGATCCTTGGTCTGGTAAAGGCCCTGGATTTTCAAGCCGTCGACAAATCCGATGCCTGCCGCTTCAACCCGAATGCGCAACTGTCCGGGCTCGAGCCGCGGAGACGGAACGTCCTTCAGCGCGATCTGATCGATGGGGGCGTATTGCTCGACGACGACGGCTTTCATGGCGGACCTCTGCGGTTCCTTTTATCCTGACAGGTCCCGACGCCGGTCTCTTGCGTCTACCGCCACATCCCCCGCATCCGCGCGCCGATGTCGACCTTCGGCCCCTGCGCGCCGGTACGCGCAGCGCCAGCGGCGGCCTTCGGCCAGGCGGTGCGCTCGAACAGATAGACGAGGGATTCCGGAATGAAGCGGGTGCGCGAGGCGTAGACGTGGCGGTCGCCCTTGGCGGCCTGGCCGTGGACGAAGAAGCGCTGGGGAACGACGAGGTGCAGATCGTCCTTGGCCCGCGTCATCGCGACATAGAGCAGGCGTCGCTCCTCCTCGAGCTCGGCGCTGGTGCCGGCGCCGAGGTCGGACGGCATGCAGCCGTCGACGACGTTGAGCACGAACACCGACTTCCACTCCTGGCCCTTGGCGGAATGGATGGTGGAGAGGATCAGATAATCCTCGTCGCGGAGCGGCGGCCCGGATTTGTCGCTGGTTGCATCCGGCGGATCGAGCGTGAGCTCGGTGAGGAATTTCTCGCGCGAGGGATAGCCGCTCGCGATCTGCTCGAGCTGCATCAGGTCGGCGCGGCGCGTCTCGGACTCCTCGTGGATACGATCGAGATGCGGTTCGTACCAGAGCCGCACGCGCTCGAGATCAACCGGCCATTCCGAATAGCGCAGGTTTTCGACCGTGTGGACGAAGTCGGTCCAGTCGGTGCCGGTGCGCGCGGGCACCGGGAGCTGGCCTAGTACGGACAGCGGATCCGTGCTCTCCGCCATCTGGTCGAGCACGCGCTGCGCGGTCGCCGGGCCGACGCCGGGCAACAGATGCAGGATGCGAAAGCCCGCGACGCGGTCGCGCGGATTCTCGGCGAAGCGCAGCAGCGCCAGCACGTCCTTGACGTGCGCTGCGTC
The DNA here is from genome assembly GCF_042076515.1 of Bradyrhizobium sp. A5. NCBI lineage: Bacteria > Pseudomonadati > Pseudomonadota > Alphaproteobacteria > Hyphomicrobiales > Nitrobacteraceae > Bradyrhizobium > Bradyrhizobium sp. A5. The sequence continues at coordinate 2,714,078 of NZ_CP148990.1, forward strand.
GAGGAATTTCAGCCCGCCGAACTTCACGAAGGGAATGTTGCGGCGGGTCAGCTCGATCTCGATCGGGCCCGAATGCGAGGACGTGCGGAACAGCACCGCCTGGTGCTTGAGCAGCGCGCCTTGCTCGCGGTTGGCCAGCACTTCCTCGACGATGTAGCGGGCCTGGTCGGCTTCGTCGTGCACGGTGACGAGCTGCGGTTTTTGCGAGCCGGTGCGGTCGGTCCAGAGGTTCTTGGTGAAGCGCTCGCGGGCAAGGCCGATGACGCCGTTGGCCGCCGCCAGCACGGGCTGCGTCGAGCGGTAATTGCGGTCGAGCGTAATCATCTCGGCCCGCGGCGAGAAGCTCTGCGGGAAGTCCAGGATGTTGCGCACGGTGGCGGCGCGGAACGAGTAGATCGACTGCGCGTCGTCGCCGACCACGGTGAGCCCGCGGCCGTCGGGCTTCAGCGCCAGCAGGATCGAGGATTGCAGGCGGTTGGTGTCCTGATATTCGTCGACCAGCACGTGATCGAAGCGGCCGCCGATTTCTTCGGCGATCAGCGCGTCGCTCATCATCTGCGACCAGTAGAGCAGCAGGTCGTCGTAATCGAGCACGTGCTGAGACTGCTTGGCTTCGACATACGCCGAGAACAGGCCCTTCAGTTCGGCCGCCCAGCCGGCGCACCAGGGATAGTGCGCCCCCAGCACCTTCTCGATCTCCATCTCGGCATTGACGCAGCGGGAGTAGATCGACAGGCAGGTGCCCTTGGCGGGAAAGCGGCTCTCGGTCTTCGACAATCCGCGCTCGTGCCGGACGAGATTCATCAGGTCGGCGGAATCCTCGCGGTCGTGGATGGTGAAGGCGGGATCGACACCGATGCGCTCGGCATATTCGCGGAGCAGCCGCGCGCCGATGCCGTGGAAGGTGCCGGCCCAACTGAGGGCATCGCGCATGATCGCGGCGTTGTTCTCGCCGAGCACCTTTCGGGCGATACGCTCGACCCGGCCGGCCATCTCGGCGGCGGCGCGGCGGGAGAACGTCATCAGCAGGATGCGGCGCGGATCGGCGCCTGCGACGATCAGATGCGCGACGCGGTGGGCCAGCGTGTTGGTCTTGCCGGAGCCGGCACCGGCAATGACGAGCAGGGGGGCGCCCACGGTCACGCCGTCGGCCACGCCATGCTCCACGGCGCGGCGCTGCTCAGCATTGAGCGTATCCAGATATGTCGCCACGAATCGCCCCGGTGAAACGGCGAGAATCGGCTATCGCGGCGCGAATCGCAATGCGGCTGGACGGAGCTCGATTTAACACCTAGGGAAAAGCAGGATAAAAGTTCCAGCCCGAGAAGCGGCGCACCCGGCATGACCGAACCCAAGCCCGAGTCCAAGCCCGAGCAGTTCGAGATGCGGCGGCTGGAGTCGCTCAGCAACACCATCTTCGGCGTTGCCATGACGCTGCTCGCCTACGATTTGCCGAAGGCGGCCGTGTTCACCGGCGCGCCCGACTGGAACGATCTGGCCCGGGTCTATTCGGGCAAGCTGATCGGCTTCGCGCTCAGCTTCATCATCGCCGGCGTGTTCTGGATCAGCCATCACCGGCGGCTGGCGCGCCAGCCGGTGGGCAGCCGCGGCGCGGTAATGCTCAATTTGTTCTTCCTGCTGTCGATCGTGCTGCTGCCGGTGACCAACGGCCTCTACACCAACTATCCCATGAGCAGCGCTGTCGCCGTGCTCTATGGCGTGCATCTGAGCGCGATCGCCGGCCTCAACGCCTGGCTCTGGTGGCGGATATTGGGCGGCTGGAGCCATGAGATCATGGCCTCGCTGTTTCCGCTGCTCGTGTTCATTCCGGGCACGATCGTGGCGGCCTTCGCGCCGCACGCCGCGCCCTTCCTGTGGTTCATTGCCTTCGGCGGCCTCCTGATCCAGCGCTTCTATGGCGCGCGGACCGGGCCGGGCGCGTAAGGCCGATTCTTAGCCCCGTGTCGTGCCGAACCCGTCGGCCGGCACGAAAAGCTTGACCGGGCGAATCTCGTAGACCGCAGTCGGATTGACCTGACGCAGCGTCCGCGCCGCCGCGATGGCCTCTTCGTCGGTGTCGTAGTCCACGAGATGGAAGCCGAGAAGCTGCTCCTTGGTCTCGGCAAACGGGCCGTCCAGCACCATGCCCGCGCCGGGGCCGCGCAAGGTGTGGGCCTTTCTGGTGTCGTCCAGGCGGGCGGCCGGCCCCAAATGTCCGCTGGCCCGCAAGGGCGCCTGAACCTCGATGACCTTGGCGACGACGGCCGCGTCCTGCTCCGGCGTCCAGGCCAGGAGCTCGTCTTCCACGTGATAGGCCAGGATGGCGTAGAGCATCGTCACCTCGGTTGCTTATGAGTCCGCTGTCCGAAGGACGTATCACCGCCGTCGAATCCGACAAGCCCGCCGACGAAAATATTGCGTCGCGACGGGCGTGACGAAACCGTCCTGAAACCCGATTGCGGCCTTGCGGGGTGAACGCTGCCCAAAGCCGAGGCGACTGATGGCCACCAAGAACACTTCGGAGGCGGCCATGTCGACCATCAGGATCATCTGCGACGCGCGTCGGGCGGGAAAGTCTGATACCGCGGATCTGCACGACCAGAGCGGCCACCACCGCTATTACGGCAGCTCGGCCGAGAACGGCGGCGAGCGCATCGTCGAAAGCCGCCGCGGCAAGCGCCCGCGCGCGCCGAACGTCTGCGGCTTCTGAAGCTGCGCGCTTTGAGACAGCCTGCGACAATGAGCATCCTGCAGATATCGATTGCCGCGATGCCGCTCCTGCTCTCGCTCGTGAGCAGGTCCAGCAAGGCGATCGCGCCATGCCTGCTCGCGAGCATCTTCACCGTGCTGCTCGGCGATGAGCCCCACCGGGCGGTCATGGCCTGGTGCGTCGGCACGCTGATCGCCGCCGTCGCCATGCGCGAATGGCTCCGCACGATCTGAGCCGGCCCGCCGATGAAGGCAAATCCCAAAGGAAAAGGCGCGGCGGGGAAAACCCCGTCGCGCCCGATTTCGTGCTCGCTGGTCCAGGGCTGAGAGCGCCCCGATGCCAAGCCCTTCTCAGAACTTAGCGGGCGATCCCAGCGAGGTGACAGCGCTTGGTAAGAGACACTGGATCACCTCCTTTCGTTGGTTGCGGAAGATTCCAATATAGGCCGGCAGGCCGCCGCTGTTAAGGGGAGGGTGGCAGCGGGGGGAACCGGCCCTGTGCACAAGGGGAGGAAGGCGGCCCCGGGCCGCTTTCCAGGCGATAAAGCCATAGCTGGGGCAGTTGAGACCGCCGCCCGGCCGTGTTAGGGAGCCGGTGATGCGGGTGTAGCTCAATGGTAGAGCAGCAGCCTTCCAAGCTGAATACGAGGGTTCGATTCCCTTCACCCGCTCCAGCGCTGGTCTGGACTGAGCAGCCCAGCGCCTCTTGCGGGTCAATCGCTCGCTCACCGCTCCCTCAAGCTCTCCTGCCCATAACGTATCAGCGGCGACACCACGTAGCTGATGATCTTCCGCGTCCCCGTCTTGATCTCCACCGTCACCGCCATGCCGGGCGCGAGGTTGACCGTGCGGCCGTCGATGTCCATCTGCGAGCGGTCGAGCGAGACGCGGGCGGAGTAGACCAACTCCTGGCCCTTGGGCTCGCTGGAGGCGGTGTCGGTGCCGGCGGGGGTGTCGCCGGGCTTTTCCGGCGGCTTCTGGCGAACGATGGCGTCCTGGGAGACGCTGAGCACCTTGCCACTGCGCAGGCCGTAACGGGTGAAGCTGAAAGTGTCGACCTTGATCGCGGCTTCCTCGCCGGGCTGGACGAAGCCGATGTCCTTGTTCGAGATCATCGCCTCGATCTCGAGGCCGCCGCTGGTCGGCACCACCACCATCAGCGTCTGCGCGGGGGTCACGACGCCGCCGACCGAATGCACCGCGAGCTGCTGGACGATGCCGTCCTCCTGCGCGGTGAGGCGGAGCAGGCTGGTGCGCTGCTCGGCCTTGACGATGTCCTGGCGCAGGCCTGCCGCCTTCTGCTCGACCTTGGCGAGCTCGTCGAACAGGCCGCGCTGATATTCCGCCTCGGTCCGCCGCAGCGTCTCCTCGATGCCGCCGACGGCGGCATCGGCCTCGGCATAGTGGCTCTTCTGGACCAGCAGTTCCTGCTGTTGCGCGACCAGATCCTGCGTCTCCGTCAAATATTGCAGTTTCGAGCCGAACTCGCGGTCGACGAGATATTTTCGCACGTCGACCCGCTGTTGCATGATCGGGATCAGCGCGCTGATCTTGCCGATCGTCGCCTCGGTGGTCGATCGCTCGGCCTTCTTCTGCGTGCCCTGCCATTCCAGCGAGGTGATCTTCGAGGCCTGCTCGGCGGCCTGCGAGGCCAGGAAGCGCTTGGCGGTGCGGATCTGCTCGGTGGTCGCGCGCGCGGGCGCGATGAACTTGCCGGGATCGCCGCCAGCGAGCGCAGCGTGCAGGCGCGCGATGTCGAGCTCGCTTGCGAGCAGATCGCTCTGGAGATGGCCGAGCTCGGCCTGGCTCATGGTGGGATCGAGCTCGATCAGGAGGTCGCCCGCCTTGACGCGCTGGCCGTCCTGCACGTGGATGGCGCGCACCACCGCGGTCTCGAACGGCTGGATCACCTTGGTGCGGCCGTCGGGCACGATCTTGCCGGTGGCGGTCGCGATGATGTCGACGGTGCCGATGCTGGCCCACACCAGCGCGATCAGGAACACCGCGGAGATGGACGCGGAGATGGCGCGTCCGACCGGGGAGGGCGGGGTGTCCACGATCTCGAGCGCCGCGGGCAGGAACGCCAGCTCGTCGCGCGTGTGCGTCGGGCTGCGCAGAGCGTCCATCAAGGCCTTAGCCGACTTCATGGATGCCTGCCTGGACACGGTGCAGCGTGGCGTAGCGGCCGCCGCTGCGGATCAACTGGTCGTGCGAGCCGTCCTCGACGATGCGGCCCCGCTCCACGGTGATGATGCGGTCGGCGGTGCGGACGGTCGAGAGACGGTGGGCGATGATCAGCACGGTGCGGCCCGCGGTGATCTCGCGCATGTTCTGCTGGATCACGCGCTCGCTCTCATAATCGAGCGCGGATGTAGCCTCGTCGAAGATCAGGACGCGCGGATTGGTCGTCAGCGCGCGTGCGATCGCGATGCGTTGGCGCTGGCCGCCGGAGAGCGTGCTGCCGCGCTCGCCGATCACGGTGTCGTAGCCGTCCTGAAGTTCGAGGATGAACTCGTGCGCACCGGCAAGCTTGGCCGCGGCCACCACGCGCTCCATCGGCAGCGCGGGGTCGGCCAGCGCGATGTTGTCGCGCACCGAGCGGTTGAACAGCACGTTCTCCTGCAGCACGACGCCGACCTGCCGGCGCAGCCAGGTCGGATCGACGGCGGCAAGATCGTTGCCGTCGACCAGCACGCGGCCGCTCTCCGGCAGATAGAGCCGCTGGATCAGCTTTCCGAGCGTGCTCTTGCCGGAGCCGGAGGTGCCGACGATGCCGACGATCTGGCCGGCCGGAATCTTCAGGGTGATGTCGTTCAGGATCTGCGGTCCGTCGATGCGATAGCGGAAGCCGACATGCTCGAAGGTGATGTCGCCGCGTATGGCGGGCAGCGCCGCGCGCCCGGGACGATGGCTCGGCTCGGGCGTGGTGTTGAGGATGTCGCCGAGCCGCTCGACCGACAGCCGGGCCTGGTGGAAATCCTGCCAGAGCTGGGCGAGCCGCAGCACCGGGGCGGTGACGCGGCCCGACAGCATGTTGAAGGCGACGAGCTCGCCGACCGTGAGGTTGCCGTCGATCACCAGCTTGGCGCCGAAATAGAGCAGCAGCGCCATGTTGATCTTGCTGACGAACTGCACCGCTTGGCTCGCGACATTGCCGAGATTGACGACGCGGAAGCTCGAGGCGACGTAGCCGGCGAGCTGCTCCTCCCAGCGCTTCTGCATCTGCGGCTCGACCGCCATCGCCTTCAGCGCCTCGACGCCGGTGACGCTCTCGACCAGGAACGACTGGTTCTCCGCGCCGCGCTTGAACTTCTCGTCGAGACGGTGGCGGAACAGCGGCGTGGCGCCGGCCGAGATCACGATGTAGAGCGGGAACGACGCCAGCACGATCGCGGTCAGCAGCGGCGAGTAGAACGCCATCAGGCCGAGGAAGACGAAGGTGAAGAACAGATCGATCACCAGCGTCAGCGCAGACCCCGTGATGAAATTGCGCAAATTCTCCAGCTCCCGCACCCGCGCCACGGTGTCGCCGACACGGCGCGCCTGGAAATAGGACAGCGGCAGCGCCAGCAGATGGCGGAACAGCCGCGCGCCGAGCTCGACGTCGATGCGGTTGGTGGTGTGCGAGAACAGATAGGTGCGCAGCGCGCCAAGCACGACCTCGAAGATCGAGATAGCGACGATGCCGACGACGAGGACATCCAGCGTGCCGAGGCTGCGGTGCACCAGCACCTTGTCGATCACCACCTGGAAGAACAGCGGGGAGACCAGCGCGAAGATCTGGAGGAAGAACGAGGCGAGCAGGACTTCGCCGAGCAGGCCGCGATAGCGGTTGATCGCGCCCATGAACCAGGTGATGTCGAAGCGCCGCGACAGATCGGCAAGGCCGGCGCGCCTGGTCATCAGGAGGATGCGGCCGTCCCAGATCACCTCGAACTGCGCCTTGGTCAGAATCTGCGGGCGCGGCGAGCCCGGATATTGCACGATGGCCTTGCCGTCACCGGCCTTGCCCAGGATCAGGAATCCGCCGTCGCGCAAGGGGACGATGGCCGGCAGCGGGGTCTTGTCGAGCCGGTCCCAGCTCGTCTTCACCACGCGGGACTTGATGTTGAACTGCCGGGTACAGCGCAGAATCTCGGTGATGCCGACCTCGGTGACGCCGAGCTGATGGCGGAGCTGCTCCGGCTCGGCGGGGACGCCGAGGAACTGCAGCATCATGACGAGCGCGGTGAGGCCGGGATCGGCCGGCGGCTTCGGAACGGCCTGGACCGGCGGCTCCTTTGCGGCGGCATCCCGCGACATGGTCTCGTTCAGGCTCATCGGCAGCACATTTCCGCGGGTCGGGTCCGGACGATCTCACGGACGGGTGTCCGGCCGGACGGCAGGGCGGCCGATAGCTAACGCGGCTATGTTACGGTTTGATAACTATGTCAGATCGCTCACATAAGGGCCCGATTGGGCGGTCCGCGGCGCGATCGTACGCATTGCGCACCGGGGCGAACCCCGGTGCGCAGGCCTCGTATGAGCCGGGTCAGCCCTGGCTGGCCAGCGTGGGCTGCTGCTGCGTGGTGTCCGGAGACACGAGGCTGCTCTCGATGCCGGCATCTGGAACGATGCTCGCCGATTGCTGCACCAGCAGCGACAGCGAGATCGCGGTGCCGCCATGGCCGTCGTCGGCGACGTTGAGCTCGGTGCCGGACTGCACGCCCGCGAACTGATAGGCAACACTGCCCGAGTTCGTGGCAAGCGTCAGGGTCGAACCGTCGAAGGTGAACGAGGAGACCGAGAGATTGAGCAGGTCGATCGTGTCACCGACTTCGAAGTTCGCGACGGTGCCGGTGAGACCGGCCGCGTTGTCGAGCGTCAGCGTCGCGGCCGCGCCGGCAAAGTCGACGCCGTTCTGGACGCCGCCCGCAAGCACGTGCTCGACGCCGCCGGCCAGATGCGTGCCGGTGGCCGAGCCCGTGACGTCGAGTTCGCCGCTGTTCAGCGTCGTGTTCGAGGCCGTGCCGGCAACCCAGGCGAAGCCGCCGTCGATCGTCGAACCGGCAGCCGAACCGCCGGCGTCGACATAGAGCAGGCCGCCCGCGTTGACCGTGGTCGCGGTCACCGCACCGCCCGCGCCCACATAGGCGTTGCCGCCGCTCTGGATCACGGTCTGGTCGGCGGTGGCGCCGTCCAGCACCTGCTGGGAACCCGAGAGGGTCGTGCCGGTCACCGAGCCGTGGAAGACGTCCTGGAAGGCGCCTGCCTCGACCGTCGTGCCGGTCGCGCTGCCGCCGTTGTAGACGTGCTGGGCGCCGCCGTTCTTGACCGTCACGTTGGTCGCAACGCCGCCGGTCTGCGCGTGACCGCCTTCAACCGAGCCGCCGTTCGTCGAGCCATTGACGAACTGGAAGCCGCCGTTGATGACGGTGTCATCCGCGCTCGCGCCGGTGTCGACGTACTGGAGGCCGCCGGTGTTGATCACCGTGCCCGCAGTGTGGCCGCCGTCGCCGACATACTGGTAGCCGCCGTTCTCGACGAGGGTGTCGATCGCGGTGCCGCCCGCGAGCACCTGCTGCTGGCCGGCGAGGGTGGTGCCGGTGACGGTCGCGTTCGTGTAGACGTCCTGGTAGCCGCCCGCCGCAACGCTCGTGCCGGTGGCGCTGCCACCGAAATAGATGTGCTGCACGCCGCCGGACTTCACGTCCGTGTCGTTGGCGGTGCCGTAGTCGAACTGCACGCCGCCGTTGAGGACGTCGGTGTGCTCAGTGGTCGCGCCGGTCAGGACGTCGACGACGCCGCCATTGCCGATCGTGATCTGGCCGGCGACGTTGCCGCCGGTGACGACATCGAGGGTGCCGTCGCCGAGCACGACATAGCCCTGCGAGGTCGTCGTCGCCGAGGTCACCGAAACCGTGCTGGTCGAGACCAGCGTCGGCGCCGCGAAGACGGTCGAGGTGCCGGCATTGCCGGCCGCATCGGCGGTCTTGGCGGTCAGGTTGTTGGCGCCTTCCACCAGCGTCACGCCGGCAAGGCTCCAGGAGCCATTGGCGCCGGCCGTGGTGGTGCCGACCAGGGTCGCACCGTCATAGACCGAGACCAGAAGTCCGGCTTCAGTGGTGCCGCTCACCGTCACGGTGGGCAGGTTGGCGGTGTCGAGCGTCACGCCGGTGACGCCGACCGCCGGGGCAACCGTGTCGACGGTCACGTTGATCGCGGCGGCGGCATCGCTCACCGCGCCGGTGGTGTCGGTGACCTTGGCCGTGATGGCGTGGGCCGCATTGCCGAGCACGCCGGTCTGGATGTCGATGTAGCCGCGCGCGATATCGGCGAGCGAGAGCGTCACGGCGGTGCCGAGCGCGGTCTGGCCGTCGAACAGCTGCACGACGTCGCCGGCAAAATTGCTGCCGGTGGCGATGCGGACGGTCAGGTTGGTGTCGTTGGTGCTGGCACCGCTGGCGAGCACGCCGGAGTTCGGCGAGACGTCGTCGGTGACCGAGACGATGGCCGGTGCGGTCGGGGCGTTCGACAGATTGAAGACCTGCGCGGTGATGCCGTAGGAGGAACTGTCGCCGAGCGTCTGGCTGAAGTCCTGCCAGGAGATGACGAAGCCGCCATTGGCGAGCGCCGCGACGGTCGGATAGTACTGATAGCTGTTGGTCTGCGAGTTGACGAGGTACTCGCCGCCGATCTTGCCGCTGGCCGCATCATAGACCTGCGCCTTGATGGCGGACCCGCTGCCGTCGGCGGTGCCTTCGTCCGACCAGGTCACGACGAAGCCGCCGCTGGTCAGCGCGGTGATGCTCGAAAAGCCCTGGTTGCCGCCGGTCTGGGTGTTGACCTGGAATTCCGAGCCGACCTTGGCGCCGCCCGCGGTGAAGACCTGCGCGCGCACCTCGCCGCTGGTGTCCTCGAAGCTGATGACGAAATTGCCATTGGCAAGACCGGTCACGCCGGCAACCATGCGGCTGTTGTAGAAGGCGGTGTCGACGGTGAATTCGGAGCCGACCTTGCTGGCGCCGCTCGCGGTCGGGTGGAACACCTGGCCGCGGACTTCCCAATTGCCGGTGCGGAAGTCGTTCCAGGTGACGACGAAGTCGCCGTTGCCGAGCGTGGCGATCGAGGCGCGCTCCTGATCGTAGACGCTGGTGGAGTTGACGAGGAATTCGGAGCCGACCTTGGCGCCGCTCGCATCATAGACCTGTGCCTTGACGTCGGGAGCCGACGAGCCTTGGTTGGTCCAGGCGACCACGAAGCCGCCATTGGGCAGGCCGGTGATGGCGGGGGTGTTCTGGTTGTTGGCGGTGACGGAGTTGATCAGGAACTCGCCGCCGACCGGAGCGCCGTTGGCGCCGTAGATCTGCGCCTTGATGTCGCCGCTGGTGGAGTTCTGGTCCTGCCAGGAGACGACGAAGCCGCCGTTGGACAGGCCGGTCACGACCGGGGTGGCCTGCGAGCCGGTGGTCTGGGTGTTGACCAGGAATTCGCCGCCAACCTTGCTGCCGTCGGCCGCATAGAGCTGGGCCTTGACCGCGGAGCCGCTGGTGTCGCCGAGCGTGCTGCTGCCGCTGCCGTTATAGCCGGCGAGACCGTCCTGCCAAGTGACGACGAAGCCGCCATTGGAAAGACCGGTGACGGAGGGATACCACTGGCCGCCGGTTGTCTGGCTATTGACCTGAAATTCGGTACCCATTTTTACGACGGTGGTCATAACATAACCTCGAGTGATGCTGAAGGGAGCGCTGAAGATCTGAATTCCACGCGACCGCCGCGGGACGCGGCAGGAATGCGTCGAACCTGCACGGGCTCTAAACGATCTATTTATGATGTTTTATGATACATTTTTGCGCAGCGTGCGGCATTATGTCCGGAATAATGTTATCTGAATGATATGGGGCGGCTTTTGCCGGCGCAGCCAAGGCGAGTGCTTCGAGGGTTATGCAATCGCCCGATCTGCCTCTCGTGCAGGCACGCGCCAATGACGTCAGCGCTGCCGCCGATGCTCCGGCTCGCGCGTTGTCGCGATCTGCAGTGTTCGCAATTTCACGGGAGAAGAATGGCGGGGCTTTCGCCCGGTGGTCCTGGCCGGAGCCTGGCTCTGACGGCGCGGGAAGGCCGTACCGGGATGCGTGTTCCGGTACGGCGATGTCGTCGGACTCAGCTCTGGGCGTGAACGAGCTGGGCGCTCTCAGGATCGGAGCCCTGCGGCGTGATCGCGCCTTCGCCGGCGTCCGGCACCAGGCTCGCCGAGAACTGCGACAGCAGCGACAGCGATACCGAGGTACCGCCATGGCCGTCGGAGCTCACGTTCAACGCGGTGCCGGCCTCGACGCCTGCGAACTGATAGGCGAGAGCGCCGTTGCCGGTCGTCAGCGTGAGCGTCGCGCCATCGAATTCGTAGGAGGTCACCGCGAGGCTGCGGAAGTCGATGACGTCGCCGATCTCGAAATTCGAGATCGTGCCGGTCAGGCCAGCCGCGTCCTCGAGATAAAGCGTCGAGGCTGAGCCAGCAAAATCGACGCCGTTCTGGACGCCGCCAGCATAGACATATTCGGTGCCGCCGGCGAGATGCGTGTTGCTGGCGCTGCCTGCCACATCGAACTCGCCGCTGTTGACGGTCGCACCCGAGGCCGAGCCGGCGACGAAAACGAAGCCGCCGTTGACCGTCGTGGAAGCAGCCGAGCCGCCGACATCGACATATTGCAGGGCGCCGGCGTTGACCGTCGTTCCCGTCGCCGCAGCGCCGGAGCCGATATATTCGTTGCCGCCGGCCAGGATCACGGTGTCGGTCGACGTCCCGGTGCCCACGACCTGGAGGCTGCCGCTGACCTGGCTGCCCTGCGCGCTGCCGCTGTTGACCTGCTGGAAGCCGCCGGCCTGGACCGTCGTCGTGACCGCGGTGCCGTCCAGCACGACGCGCTGAATGCCGCCGCTGTTGACGGTGGTGTTGTTGGTCGTGCCGGCGACTTCCTGAACGCCGCCGCCGAACACGACGCTGTCGTTGCCGGTGCCGAGGACGTACTGGTATCCGCCGTTGTTGATCGCGGTACCGTTGGCGGTGCCGTCCGTGCCGACATATTGCAGGCCGCCCGACGAGATGATCGTCCCGTTGGTGGTGCCGCCGGCCGCCACGAACTCGTTGCCGCCGCTGACGATGACGGTTGCGTAGGTCACGCCGCCGATATGCACTTGCTGAGAGCCCGCCAGCGTCGTTCCGTCGACCGTGGCGTTCATGACGTCCTGGTAGCCGCCGGCGCTGATCACGACGTTGCTGGCGGTGCCGCCATAGACGTGCTGGACGCCGCCATTGGAGATGACGACGCCGCTGGCCGTGCCGTAGTTGAACTGCACGCCGCCGACGACGGTCGAGTTGTTGGCGGTGCCGCCGGCCTCGATCATGATGACGCTGCCGGGGCCGATGGCGGTGGCGCCGGACACGACGCCGCCGCCGGCGACGTCGAGCGTGCCCGAGAGCACGATGTAGGTCGTTGTGGTGGTGGCGGAGACCGTCGTCGGGCCGCCAAATATGACTTCAGTGGTCATTGATGCCTCAAAAGAGCGCTCTAAGGGGTTGGGTCGCGATGGTGATACAATTCGAAATGGGAATCATTCCATCGGAATGATATGTTTTTATATCATGATCTGTGTACTATGTTATAGTGCTGTTGACGATGGGAGAGTGCGGCGAAACGCCGGATTCCAGCTGCGCCATCTACGGACGCGCGCAGCGCCGGCTGCGCACGGGTGCGCATCGGTCGGGCCGCAAGGCGTATCGATGGGGATTCCGGAGGGTTAGCGCTCGACGGGAAGGGCCGGCGGCTTCGGCTGCCCGGCGCCGAAGGACACCCAGACGTTCGGGTCGCCCGCGCTTTGCCGCGAAAGGTACCGGTATTTGGTCTCGTACCAGAACAGGATTTCCGGCGTCTGGTTGTCGAGGATCATCTCGCCGCGATCGGAGCGGACGGTCAGCACGGCGTGACGCCCCCTGGCCGGAGTGGGCTCCTCGACCGTGGTGATCAGGAGCGAGCCCTGCGGCCAGCCCGCTTTGGCGAGCATTTTGCGCTTGAGCAGGACCATGTCTTCGCAATCGCCGCGATCGAGCGGTAGCGTCCAGCGTTCGGTCTTGCCGTAGAGCACGTCGTCGCTGGTCCAGGTGACGCGATCGTTGACGTATTTGTTGATCTCGTAGAGCTGCTGCAACAATTCGGGCGTGAGCACGACATCCCGGGCCTGATCGGCACCGGGCCGGCATTCCTCGGCATTCTCCGCGCAGAATTGTTGCCAGCCGGAGGGCGCCTTGGTGACGGCGCCGACCGCGGCGAACAGGGTGGGGCGGACCAGGAACGCGTGGGCCGGCTGCACCATCGACAGACAGGCCGCCGCGAGGCCGGCTGCTGCCGCCAGCGTTGCCAGCCTTTGTCTTGCCAGCTTCTGTCTTGCGTTGTGAATTCCCGGCATGTCGTCCCCCGACGCTCCCTACGCGGGGGAGGTTGGCAGAGACAGCTCGCGATCCGGCTAAGCAATTGCTTCAAATTGTACAGATCCGGTCCATCGCGGCCGGGCAGGGTGGTGATGGTGTGATCTCTGTTAAGAGCGACGCTATGCCGTCATATCTTTGATGTGACGGCAGTCCCGACCGTCGCCTTCGCTCAGAACGGAGACTCTTCGGGCCAGCGCAGCGCATGCCATTGGCCGGCCGCGATCTGGCCGCGGCTCATCTTCGACGCGACGGCGTTGCGCAGCTTGGCGAAATTCTCGCGCGTCTTCTTCGGTGCATGTGCGGCCGCAAGGTTCAGCCATTTGTAGGCGGCGACGTCGTCCTGCGGCACGCCCTGGCCCTTGTCGTAGGCAAGGCCGAGCAGATATTGCGAGGTGGTATCGCCTTGCTCGGCGGCCAGCCGGTACCAGTAGCCCGCCGCGTCGTACGCCTGCGGCAGGCCTTGCCCGGTCGCATACATGAAGCCGACCATCCCTTGCGCGCGGGCATTGCCGCGCTCCGCCTGGGGCAGCAGCAGGCGGGCGGCCGTGTTGTAGTCGCCGCGATTGAAGGCGCCGGTTCCGGCACTGAGCGCATCCGCGCGAGCGATACTCGTCGAGGCCAGTCCCAGCAGGAGGGCAACGACAAAGATGATGCTGGGTCTGATCACGTGAACCGCTCCTGTTCGTCTCAGCGGTAAGTCGTCGGCGCCGTCTGCTTCGGCCCGATCGCGTTGATCGTGCCGCGCAGCTTGGTGCGCAGCTCCTCGGCGACGAAATGCGCATCTGCACCGTCCCGGATGATCTGCGGGCGGATGAAGATGATCAGCTCGGTGCGCTTGACCTGCTTGTCGGTCTGGCCGAATACGGCCTCGCCGAGGCCGGGAATCTGGTCGAGCCCGGGAATGCCGGCGCGGGTCTTGGTCTGGGTGTCGCTGATCAGGCCCGCGAGCAGCACCGTCTGCCCGCTGGCGACCGCAACCGAGCTGCGCACCTTGCGGGTCGACACCGTCGGCGTCAGCGAGTTGGTCGACGTCGACGAAGATCCCGACGACGAGTTGGCGACGGGATTGCTGATCTCCTGCTCGACGTCGAGCCTGACATTGCCGTTGGCATTGATCCGCGGCACGACGCGCAGGATGATGCCGGTGCTGCGATAGTCGGTGGTGTTGGCGATGGTGTTGCTGCCGGTCAGCACGGTCGCGCTTCCGGTCTGGATCGGGATCTCGTCACCGACCTGGAGGGTCGCGACCTGGTTGTCGATCACGACGACGGACGGGTTCGACAGCACCTTGACGTCGGTGATCGCATGCAGTGCGTTGAGCACGGCGCGCGGCGTCTGCGCCGACCCGACCAGGAAATTGAAGCCCGGGATGGCACGCTGGAGCACGACATCGGCTGCTGCGGCGGCCACGGAGGTCGCGCCGTTGAAGCCGACAGAGCCGGTATTGGGCTTGAGGCCGACATCGCGGCTCATGATGTAGGACTGGATGCCGTACTGGAGGTCGTCGGTGAGCGTCACTTCGGCGATCGTGGCGTCGATGGCGACCTGGAGCTGCGGCTGATCGACCTCCCTGATGGTCTGCTCGATGATCCGGTACTGCTCCTGGCTCGCATAGATCAGCAACGTGTTGTTGACGCTGTCGGCGGTGATGCGGACGCCGTCGAGGACGTTGCCTGGGCCCGCGCCGCCGCGGCCTGAATTCTGTCCGGCTGCGGAGCTATCGAACAGGCTGCCGCCGCCCTGCGAGGCGGACGATGCGCCGTAGGCGGGCTGACCGCCGGAGGAGGCATCGGCAACACCGGAGCTCGCGGCGCGTCCGCTCGAATTGGCGCCAAGGCCGGTGCTCGATTGGTTGGGGGCGGCGGACAGGCGGCTGAGCGCTGAGCCGCCGCTCGAGCTCGAAGCAAGGCCAGATCCCGGCGCGACCTGCCCACCCGGGCCGTCTAGCGGAGAAGACGGAGAGCTGGACGAGCCGCCCGCACCGAAGACATCGTTGAGCACGCGCGCGATCTGCCGGGCATCGCCGAACTTCACGCGGTAGACGTGGACCGCGGAGCGGCCGGTGTTGGTGCTGTCGAGGCGGCGGATCCAGGTCTCGACACGATTGAGCAACTCCGGCTTCCGCGTCACCGCAAGCACGGCATTCATGCGGGCGATCGACTGGAATTTGATCATGCCCTGCGTCATGCCGCCTTCGCCGGAATCGACGATCTTCTCGAGTTCGGCGATGATCGGCCCCGGATTGCTGTTCTGCACCGGGAAAATCCCGACCGATTGTCCCTTCAAGAAATCGGCATCGAAGCTCAGCACGAGATCGACCGCATTGCGGCGCTCGCTGCCGGAGCCCTGGATCAGGATCAAATTGCGGTTGGTGTCGGCGCGGATCATGCCTTGCTTGGTGGCAAAGCTGTCGACCAGCTTGATGACGGTCTGGGCCGAGACATATTGCAGTGGCACCACCGTTACGCCGTAGCCCGGCGTCATGCGATCGGAGGCATCGGCCACCCCGGCGCCGACCGCATCGCCCTGCGGCATCAGCCGGTATCCGGTATCGTCGCGCACCAGGGCGACGCCGCCGATCCGCAGCGCGTTCTCGAGCGCGAACACGACGTCGGATTTGGGGATCGGGCGGCCCGAGGAGAGGCTGATATTGCCCTGGACGCGCGGGTCGATGACATAGCCGACGCCGAGGATGTCGCCGAGCACGATCTTGGCGACGGAGGCAATCGGAGAATTGTCGAAATTGAGCTCGAACCGCTCGGCACTGACGGTCGCCTGCTGCGAGGACGTGGCGGTCGGCGCATCGTCGCCGGCGACCGCAGCGTAGATCGCGGTCTTGGCGCGTGGACCGGTGGAGAGCTCGCGCTGCGGCAACTGGTTCGGATATCGCGGCAAAAGGTCGACCGAGCGGACCTTGTCGAAGACATCCGGGTCCTTGGTATCGGCATCCGCGATGCCGCTCACCGTGTTGCACGATCCGAGCAGGACGCAGACGACAGCGCATTGGACAACCAAGCCGATCCGGAATGCTGCTCGGCTCACTCTCGACCTCACTCACGCGCTGCCCGCTGTCGTTCCGTCGAGACGGGGCGGGCCGAAGGAGGCTTGCTTAGCCCTCTCGTATGACAGACGTGTGTTACCAATGTTGGAGATAGCGTACAGATGGCGCGCGGCTTTGTTATGATGTCGCAATTTGCGGAATTGCCGGGGAGTATAGAAAGCGTTGCCGACTGCGTGCTGTTAACAGCCTGGGGATGATGTTACGCCGGATCATGACGTCACATTTCCAATCGGAAAACTGAGGTAAACGGCCCGCTTGCCGCTCTGCGGCCACCAGAGTGACTGCGGTAGACGTTCATGGCCTCCCCGAATGCGCACGAGTTCGCAGCTCGTTTCAGCCAGAAGGCGGGCCTGAAAGCGAATGCGGACAAGCTCGGCAGGCTGAACGGGTCCGGTCCGATTGAGGGCGGCCTGCGCAAGCTGTGGGAGATGAGCGAATTGTCGGCGAGCGAATTCGCCGACGAAGTCGCGCTGTTCTTCGAGCTGCCCCGCGTCACGCTTCAGGAAATGATGGCGGCGGAGTCCCGGGTGCAGCAGTTCTCGCGCCCGTTCCTGCGCGAGATGGCCGTGTTTCCCTGCCAGGCGACTGGCGGAGCGCCGACGCTGGTGCTGGCGGATCCGACCGACCGCGCGTCCATCCAGGCGGCGGGGATCGTGCTCGGAATAGCGCCCATCGTCAAAGTGGCGTCGTTCGAGGACATCGCCACCGCGCTCGACCAGCGCCTCGGCGAAGAGGAGAGCAGCAGCGCCGAGAGCACTGTCAGCGCGACGGTGCAGGATGACGATATCGACAATCTGCGCGACCTCGCCAGCGGCGCGCCCGTGGTCCGCGCCGTCAACGACATGTTCGAGACCGCGGTCGAGCTGCGCGCCAGTGATATCCACATCGAACCGGGCCGGACCTCGCTGGTGATACGGATGCGCGTCGACGGCCTGTTGCGCGTTGTCGCGACGCCGAGCGGCGTTCCTCCGGCGGCGGTGATCTCCCGCATCAAGATTCTGGCGGGCCTGAACATCGCGGAGCGCCGGCTGCCGCAGGACGGTGGCGCGCGGGTGCGGGCAGCGCGATCGGAACTCGACGTGCGTGTCGCGATCATGCCGACACAATATGGCGAATCCGCCGTCATCCGCCTGTTGCCGCGCGATAGGGCGCTGCTGTCGGTCGACAAGCTGGGCTTTCTGGCCGGCGACCAAGCTAAGTTGCGGCGCATGCTGGCGCTGCCGCACGGCATGATCATCGTCACCGGCCCCACCGGCAGTGGCAAGACCACGACGCTCGCAACGGTGCTGTCGCTGCTCAACGAGCCGACCCGAAAGATCCTGACCATCGAGGATCCCGTCGAATATGAAATCCCCGGCGTCTCGCAGTCTCAGGCCAAGCCCTCGATCGGCCTGACCTTTGCGACCGCGCTGCGCTCCTTCGTGCGCCAGGACCCCGACGTGATCATGGTCGGCGAGGTCCGCGACTCCGAGACGGCCCATGTCGCCGTGCACGCCGCGCTCACCGGCCATCTCGTGCTGACCACGCTGCACACCGAGACGGCGGCCGCCGCCGTGCCGCGTCTGCTCGATCTTGGCGTCGAAGCCTTTCTGCTGCGCTCGACCTTGCGCGCGGTAATCGCGCAGCGCCTGGTGCGCCAGCTCTGCGACCGCTGCAAGAGCAGCCGGCCGCTGACCCATGCCGACGTCGAGGCCGATCCGCGTTATACGGCGGTCGGCCTGCCCGTCGGCAATGTGATCTTCGAACCCGTCGGCTGCGAGCGCTGCGGCAATGTCGGCTATCGCGGCCGTATCGGCGTGTTCGAAGTGCTGGAAATGAACGAGGAGGTCCGCGCGCTGGTCGAGGAGCAGTCCGACTGGGAGTCCATCGACAAGGTCGCCATCCGCAACGGCATGACGACGATGATCGAGGACGGCCTCGCCAAGTGCCTGTCGGGCATGACCTCGGCCGCGGAGATCCTTCGCGTGACCACCGTGCGGTGACGGGATGCCGAACTTTCGCTATCGCGCGCTGACGCAGAAGGGAGAGGTGGTCTCCGGATCGATCACGGCAGCCAACCTTGCCGAGGTGGCCCAGCGCATCGAATATCTCGGCCTCGTTGCGATCGATGCCGGCCCCGAGGAGGAAGCCAGGGGCTGGTCGCTCTCGCTGGCGTCGCTGACGTTGTCGAAGCCGGGACCGGCTGACGTCACGATCTTCACCCGGGATCTTGCGCTGCTCCTCAAGGCCGGAGCCCGGCTGAATGATGCGCTGGAACTGCTCGCCGGCGATACGGATGTCAGCCGGCTTCGTCCGGTCGTCAATAATATCAAGACCGCGATCCTGTCCGGCGAAAGCTTTGCCGAGGCGCTCGCGCGCGAGCCGACTCTGTTCCCGCCGATGTATATTGCCCTGGTGAGGGTCGGCGAGCTGTCGGGCGGGCTGGACCACATCCTGGAGACGATCGGGACCGAACGCACGCGGGCCGAGGCGCTGCGCCGCAAGGTTACCGGCGCGTTGCAATATCCGGCCTTCGTGCTGCTCGCGGCCGGCGGCGTGCTGATCTTCTTCGTGACGTTCGTGCTGCCGCAGTTTTCCGCGGTGCTGCGCGACTTCAACGCGAAGACCGATCCGGTCATCGAAGTGTTCCTCACGTTGTCGGACATCCTGCGCGGCCACGGCTTCGAGGTCGGCGCCGCGGTCGCCATCGCCGTCATCGGCGGCTGGCTGGCCTGGCGCAGGCCGTCCATTCGCGCTGGTATCGTGACCCAGATCGCACGGCTGCCCGTCATCTCGACCGTGGTCGAATTCCATCGCGCCGCGCTGTTCTCGCGCAACCTCGGCATCCTGCTCGGCAGCGGCGTGACGCTGACGGCGACGCTGCGCATCCTGATCGACATCATGACCGCGACCGGCAACGCGCCGGCCTGGGCGGCGATGGCCGATCGCGTGCGCCACGGCGGCAGGCTCGCCGAGGCGCTGACCGCCTCGGCCGTGCTGCCACCGGTCGCGGTGCGGATGCTGCGGCTCGGCGAGGAGACCGGGCAGCTGCCGACGCTGTCGGGCCGGGTCGCGGAGTTCTACGAGGAGAAGCTGCAGCGGCAGCTCGATCGCGTCGTCGCCATCATCGGGCCCGCCGCCATCATCCTGATCAGTGTCGTGGTCGGCGGTCTGATCGTATCGGTCATGACGGCGCTGCTGTCAGTGACGCAAGTCGTCGGTTGAGAAGGGGAGTGTTCACATGATCCGCTTGCCAGGGAAGGCCCTGTTCGCTCCGCCGAGGCGGCGCCGCCGCCGACGCGGCGAGGAGGGGTTCACGCTGGTGGAGATGCTGGTCGTCATCACCATCATTGGCATGATCATGGCGCTGGTCGGTCCGCGGGTGCTCAACTATCTCAGCGAGTCCCGCGTCAAGGCCGCCAAGATCCAGATCCAGAGCTTCAGTAGCGCGCTCGATCTCTTCTACCTCGACGCCGGCCGCTTCCCGAGCAGCTCGGAGGGACTGGGTGCGCTCGCTCATCCGATCAGCGGCGTGGCGTCCTGGAATGGCCCTTACCTGAAGGGCGGCAATGTTCCCAACGACCCGTGGGGCAATCCCTATGTCTACAAGCAGCCCGCAGAACGCGCGCCCTACGAAATCCGCTCGCTCGGCTCCGACGGGCAGGAAGGCGGCACGGGGACATCGGCCGATCTCACCTCCGGACAGAACTGATACCGGCGAAGCCGGCTTCACCCTGCTCGAAATGGTCTGCGTGCTCGCCATCGTCGCGATGCTCGCCGCTGTGCTGCTGCCGCGCTTTCCGTCGGCGACGTCGCGGCCGCGGCTGGAGGCGTATGCGATCGAGGTCGCGGCCCTGCTCAAGGCCGACCGCAGCGCCGCGCTGTCGCTCTATGGCGCGGTCAACGCCGTTGTCGACGCGCGGTCGCGCACCGTGCGGTCGGGATCGGGGCCGTGGGTGGTCCGGGTGCCAGAGGACGTGGTGTTCGATGCGCTGTTGCCGCAGCGCTGCAATGGCCGGCCGGCGCTCTCGACCATCAGCTTCTTTGCCAGCGGCATGTCCTGCGGCGGCACGATCCGGCTGACGCGGCTCGGCAACGCCGTGGAAGTACGCGTGAACTGGCTGACGGGAGGCGTGGACATTGTCGCGCAAGACGTCCTCTAGCCGCCGGGGCGAGGCCGGCTTCACCATGATCGAGGCCGTCGTGGCGCTCGCGCTGGTGACGATCGTGCTGGCCGCCATCGGAACGCTGGTCGCAACCAATTCGCGCGGCGCCTGGAAACTCGAGCAGCACGCTGCGCTGGTCAATGCGGCGCGCGTCGTCGTCTCGACCCTGCCGCGCGCGGGCGAGCCGATGCCCGCCGATTTGCGCGGACGGGTCGCAGGCCATCGCTGGCAGATGCGCATGACGCCGTTCACGGACGATGTGCCTGTGGTACCGGAGTCGCGGTTCGTCCTGCAGCGCGTCGAGCTGCGCGTGCAGGCGCCCGGCGGGGCCATCGTGTCGTTCGAGACGATCCGCCTGCAGAGCAGGGGCGGGAGCCAATGAATCACACCAAATGGCACGCTGAAGACGGCTTCACGTTGTTTGAGGCGCTGGTAGCCCTGGCGCTGATGGGGCTGATCATGGGCGCACTGGCCTCGGTCACCGGGCAATGGCTGCCGAGCTGGAATCGCGGCATCATCCGCGCCCAGCGCAACGAGCAGGTCGCGGTCGCGCTCGACCGGCTCACGGCCGATCTGTCGGCGGCAGACTATGTGACGCGGTCGGACAATCTGCCGCTGTTTCGCGGCTCGGAGCAAAGCGTGATGTTCGTTCGCTCCGTGCTCGGTCCGAACGGCCGCCCGGGACTGGAGATCGTCCGCATCGCGGAGATCAGCGACAGTCGCGGCGCGGCGCTGGTCCGCATGCGCGCGCCCTTCGTGCTGCTGCAGGCCGGAGATCCCCGGGCGGACCAGATCCAGTTCGCCGATCCCGTCGTGCTGCTGCGCATGCCCTATCGCATCAGCTTTGCCTATGCCGGCCTCGACGCCAAATGGGGCGGCCGCTGGCTCGAGACAAGCGAGTTGCCGACCTCGGTCCGGTTCGACATCAGGGACGTCGAGCGCGGGACCGTGATTTCGAGCGCGGCACGGGTCCATGTCGAGAGAGGTGCCCCGCGGCCAGATCCGTCGGTTCAGCAGGACGCGACGCAGTCGCAATCCGAGGACGGGCCGACATGATGACCAGTCCGGCCTCTCGACTCCGGCGCAGGCTTGCGGCACAGGACGGCTTCATCGTCGTCGCGACGTTGTGGCTGCTCGCGGGGCTTGCTGCACTCGCGACCGTCGCGTCGGTCTACATCGCGCAATCGGCCACAGCGCTCTCGGCCCTGGACGCCGCGACGCAATGGGAGATGCTGAGCTCGGCCGGAGTCGAGCTCGCCGCCTATCAATTGTCGGCGCCCGCGACGGTGCGCCGTCCGAGCCATGGCGGATTCGGCTTTCGCCTCGCGGGTGCGTCCGTGCGCGTCGAATACATGTCGGAATCGGCGCGGATCAATCTCAACCTGGCGCCGCGCGCGATGATCTCCGGCCTGTTAAGGGCGCTGGGCGCGCCGGCTGACGCAGCGGACGACTATGCCGCGCGCGTCATCGCGTGGCGTCGCCCACCGCGATCGGACCGGCAGAATGCAGAGTTGGCGGCTTACAATGCGGCGGGCCTCGCTTACGCGCCGCGGCAGGCCCCATTGACCAGCGCTGACGAAATATGGCTGGTGCTCGGCCTGCCGGTCGCGCTGGTCGAACGCGCGATGCCGTTCGTTACCGTCTATAGCGGCATGGCGGAGGTCAATGTGCTCGATGCCGCGCCGGAAGTGATCGCTGCGTTGCCGGACATGAGCCCGGCAAGGCTCGATGCCTTCCTCAATCAGCGCGCGGATCTGCCGCCCGACAATCCGGAGTTCGTCATCGGCGCGCTCGGCGGCCGGCAGCCGGGCGCGACGATATCCGCAAGCGACGCTTTTCGCGTGCGCATGCGGATCACGCTGCCGGATGGCCGGCAGCGCATGCCGGAGGCGGTGATCCAGATTTCGGGGCCGGGCGAAAAGGAAGCCTTCCGCGTGCTGGCGTGGACGGACGAGGTCGATCCGGAGCGGGGAGGGCGGCCACGGCCGCGAGAGGTAAGATGAGCATTCCCGGTCAAATCGCAGCCGCGCTGTCGCTGTGGATCGACAGCGTTGCAAACACGGTGAGCGCGCGGCTTGAGCGCGCGCGCGGCGCGCGACAGATCGCGATCAGCGAGGATGAGGAGGGCGCTCTCACGTTGCGCCTCGTCTTGAAGACGGGCAAGGATGCCGATCTGGCGCCGATCCGCATCGGCATCGTCGACGGTGCGATCAGTGCGCCGCTGTCGACGGAATGGTCCGCGGCGATGAAGGGGGCGATCGTCGACCTCGCGCTTCGTCCCTCGCGCTTCGTGTTTCGCCCGCTGGAACTGCCGGGCCGAGCGGTCGAATTCCTGGACGGCATCATCCGCGCCCAGATCGACCGGTTGACGCCCTGGAGCCCGGCGGAGGCGATATTTCACTGGACGCCGCCACAGCCGATCGCCGACGACCATGTCGAACTGATGGTGGTGGCGACGGCGCGTCCCGCCGTGACGTCGCTGTCGCAAGCCTTCCTCGATCTCGGCGCTGCGGCGGTCGATATCTCGACGGCGACGCACGGGATGGAGCGCATCGCCGTCCATCATCAGCGCGTCGGTGGGCAGACAGGATCAAGCCGCCTCCGCTTCGCGCTGATCGCGGTGCTCGCGATCGCAGGCGTTCCGGCGATGCTCTCGATCGGCCTTGGCGGGATCGTGACCGATTTCTACGATACCGAGCAGCAGCAGATCCAGCGCCGGATCGCCGAGCGGCGCGCAATCGCGCGCGGCAGCCAGGGTGGCCCGGGCGGTTCGGCGATCGAACTTCTGGCGCGCCGCAAGCAGACGATGCCGTCGGCCGTGATGGTGCTGGAAGAGCTGTCCGGCATCCTGCCCGACCATACCTATGCGACCGAACTGCGGATCGAGGGCGACAAGCTCCAAATCACGGGCCTCACCCATGATGCGCCATCGCTGATCGAGATCCTGGAGCGGTCGCCGCAGTTTGCGAGCGCCGGATTCTTCGCTCCGACGACCCGCGCCGCCAACGAGTCCGGCGAGCGTTTCCACATCGAGACCAGGATCAAACCGCAATTCGGATCGGGCACATGATCCCCGTGCAGAAGTTCGAGGGCTATCTCACCCGCTTTCCGATCGCCGCGGTCGCGGCCTATGCGGCACTGGTGGTGCTGCTTGCATTCACGACGGTGCAGGCCGTGGTCGAGATCCTCGGCAGCCGCGATGCTGCGGCCTCGGCTGCGGAGATCCTCCAGACGCTGGAAACCCGGCATCCGGCGCAGCGCTCCGCGGCGAGGAGCGACGTGAGCGTGCCCATTGGGTCCGCATTCCTCGAGGGGCAGACGGCCTCGGTCGCAAGCGCCGTGCTGCTCCAGCGCGTGCTCGCGGCGGCCAAACGCGTCAACGGCAACACGCTGTCGTCGCAGGTCGACACGCAGGGGCCGCTTGCCAAATCCGGCTTCGTCTCGGCGACGTTCAACATCGAGCTCGCCTCCGCCTCGCTTCAGCCGCTGCTCTATGATCTGGAGGCAGGCATGCCTTTCCTGTTCATCGACGAATTGGTGGTGCAGCCTGCCGCGAGCAGCACCGACAGGATGCGGCTCGTGCTTGGCATCTCGGCGCAGCGGCAGCCGACGAAGTGAGCGCTCAGCCCGGCATTGCCGGAGCGTGCAACTGCGTCACCGGCGTGCGGTACGGAGCTGGCTTCGTCCGGGGTCTGAACAGCAGCAGCAGGAGCGACAGGCCGAAGGCGTCGCCGAGGCTGAGGAGTTGCGGCTGGAAGAAGGCGCCGAAGGCGAGAGCGACCAATCCGGCCAGGCGCGCGCAGGCAATGCGGTGATCCTGCAGGGTCCTTCCCGCCGATTTCACGGCATCGAGGGTTGCGGCGGCGATGGTGCAGGCCAGCAGGAAGATGATCAATCCGCCGCCGACGACGCCGAATTCGACGACGGTCTTCAGATAGCCGTTGTGACCGGCCTCCGCGGCCGTCGCGCGCTTGAAGCCGATGCCGAACGGATGATCCGTGATCGCCGAGAGCGCGCTGTACCAATATTCGTCGCGCCCCGAAAAACCCGAGGACGCGTCCCGGCTGGGATCGTCGAGCGCGAGCATGCTGGCGATCTGCGGCCAGAGAATGATGCCGGACACCACGACGAGAACCAGTGCTGCGAGCTTCCACGCGCTGAGCGGCCTGTAGGTCAGCTCGTAGACGAGCAGGGCGGTGATGCAGCCGATCAACGCGAAGCGCGAGCTGACCAGTGCCACCATGGCGAAGCACGCGATCCTGACGGCGAGACTGACGAGGCCGGGGCGAAACTGGGAGAAGATGAATGCGATCAGGAGAGGTGCGGCGAACAGGTTCGGCTGAATGCCCCCCACGTTGCGGTTCTCAGGCAGGCCGAGCACGGCGAGGGCGGAGATGCCGAACACGCAGAAGATGATGGAGGCAAGGCCGAGGCCGTTTTCCAGATCATTCGGTTCCAGCGTCCATACGACAGACAATGTCAGGGCCGTCATCATCAGCAGGCCGGTGTAGAAGATGCCGATGAAGGTCGCTCCTTCGTCGCCCTGCAATTGCAGCCCGAGCGAGAGATAGATGATGACGACGATGGCAGCCTGCGCGAGGCTCAGTCGCGTCAGGCTGGCGAGAAGCTGGAACGGGCGCACCAGGGTCACGGCCGTCAGGAACAGGATCAGCCCGGCGGTCTGCCCGATCAGAACGGCGCCGCCTGATCCGAAC
Source organism: Bradyrhizobium sp. A5 (assembly GCF_042076515.1). Taxonomy (NCBI): domain Bacteria; kingdom Pseudomonadati; phylum Pseudomonadota; class Alphaproteobacteria; order Hyphomicrobiales; family Nitrobacteraceae; genus Bradyrhizobium; species Bradyrhizobium sp. A5. The sequence goes on from NZ_CP148990.1 coordinate 2,739,173, forward strand.
GCGGTCGGTGCATCCAGATAGTCCTCGGTCAGGCCGATCATGGGAAAGCAAAGCAGGCCGCACCATGCCCAGAACGACATCAGGATCGCCATCGTCCCGGTGCGGACGCCTGTGGTGGAGGCGGCGCTCATGGGCATTCGGCCGCTCCCGGCACCCGGATATGGTCCGGCGGCAGTCCCGCCAGATGCCGCTCCATCATGGCGGCGTAGGCTGCCTCGAGGTCGCGCGTGTATCGCGCGGTGTCGTACAGGGGCGCCCGCAACCGATTGAGGGCGAGCTTTGCCCTGAGGGTTGCGAGCCTGTGAGGATCGTGGGCGAGGTCGATTGCCAATCGTTCGTAGGCGGCCGGCGTCGTCGTCACGAGCTCCGGCAGGCCCATGGCGTGCAGCAAGCTCGCGCCGACGCGGCCGGCGAATGTGTCACCCAGGCAGGTGAGTACGGGCAGGCAGGTCCAGAGCGCATCACTCGCCGTGGTGTGAGCGCCATAGGGAAGCGTATCGAGGAAGAGATCGGCACAGCGATGCCGCGCCAGATGCTCCGGCGTCGGGAGCCGGCCGGCAAAGACCAGACGCTGCGGCGCGATGCCGCGCGCCGCCGCCTCACGCCGCAGATTATCCGCTGCCCCCGGATTGTCCTCGAACAGCCATAGCACGCCGTTGCCGACGGCGGTCAGGATCCGCATCCACGAGGAGAAGACGTACGGCGTGATCTTGTAGTTGTCGTTGAAGCAGCAGAAGACGAAGGCGTCGTCGGCAAGACCGTGCGCGGCGCGAACGGCCGGCACATCCGCGACGGCGCGGTTGCGATCGTTGGCCTGATAACTCTCGGGAAGCCAGACGACCTTTTCCGCATAGGCCGAGACGTCGTGCTCGGGAATGACGTGCCGGTCGGCGATGACGTAGTCCATGAAGTCGGCGCCGATGGTGCCGGGGAAGCCGAGATAGTTGACCTGGATCGGAGCGGGGCGCATCGCCAGGATGGCGGTGCGGGCATCCTGGGTGAATCCCTTCAGGTCGACCAGGATATCGATCTGGAGGCTTCTCGCGAGCTCGGCAACCTCGGCGTCGCCACGCGGTTTGGCATCGACAAAGCGGTCGAAGGCGGCCTCGATCCGCCGACGCATGTCCGAGCCGTCATTGGGCCCGATCGAGATCGCGGTGACCTCGAAGCGCGCCCTGTCATGATGTTCGAACACACCAGCCATCAGTTGCGATGTCGCGTGCTGGTGGAAGTCGGCGGAGAGATAGGCCAGCCGGATGCGGCCGTGGCCGTAGCTGCTTCGAATGGCCGGAGCGGTGTTGCGGAAATTGTGCCCGATCCACGTGCGAGCGCATCGAAGCTGCTCGGCCGGTGTGGACGGCACCGCGACGAACATGAAGGGCGAGATGATCTTGCCGCTCTGGACCGAGGTCCGCAGCGAGGTGCAGGCCGCCTCGAAGCCGGACCAATCGCAGAGGTGCATCCTCACCCGCAGGCACGCGGCCGCGACTGAAGGTTGATCCGGATTGAGCGCGAGTGTCCGGTTCCAGGCGGCGAGCGCATCGTCGTAACGCTTCTCGAGATAGGCGACCTGGCCCTTGGCCAGCCAAGCGCTCGCAAGGTTCGGGTTGAGAGCTGTCGCCCGGTCGAGCGCGGCAAGAGCATCGACGTGACGGCCGAGGGACAGTGCAAGGGTCCCGCGGCCGAGCCATGCCTCGGCGAAATCGGCATCCGCGGCGATGGCACGGTCGAATGCAGTCCCGGCATCCTGCTGGCGCCCGCAACGAAGCAAGACGTTACCCTTGCCGCTCCAGCCGGCGGCGAATTCCGGCCGGATCGCCAGCGCGCGGTCGTAGGCGGCTTCGGCGTCCTCCCGGCGATCGAGATCGAGCAGCGCGTTGCCGCGGGCGACCCAGGCCTCGGCGAGATCGGCTCGAAGCCTCAGCGCCTCGTCCGCCGCGGCGAGCGCATCCTCGCGCCGGCCAAGCTGGATCAGCGCATAGCAACGGCCGAGCGAAGCTTCGGCGAGATCGGGCCGGAGCGCGCGCGCGCGGTCGTAGGACAGGAGCGCTTCGCCATGGCGGCCATTCGTGAAATGGATGGTGCCGATATCGAGATGAGCTTCAGCGAGCTCCGGCCGCAAGCGTAACGCGCGCTCATAGGCAGCGAGGGCAGGCTCGTATTGCTGGGTCTTGGCCAGCGCCGAGCCGAGCATGAAGTGTGCCGGAAAATGACCGGGATGATGCGCCACGAGCCGCGTCAGCCGCTCGATCGCCTCGGCGAAGCGGCCGAGCGCGAGATAGCCGGCGGAGGCGGCGTGCAGGAGCTCGAGGCTATCAGGCGACAATTGCAGGCCGTGCTGACATAGGCGGATCAGCTCGTCATGCTCGCCGGCCCGATGCAGCACGGCGGCGTAATTCTCGAAGAACTGCGGATTGGCCGGCTTTGCCTGCAGCGACCGCTGCATCAGCAGCTTGGCGCGCGCGATGTTTCCCGACGCAGCCTCGACGAGGCCGAGGAAATGCACGGCGTGGAGATTGCCGGGATTGGTCCTGATGATGCGTTGATACAGCTTGGCAGCACCGGTGATATCTCCCTTGTTATGCAGGGAGAGGGCGCGATCAAGGATCTGGGCTTCGTCACGCATTGGTCAAACAGCGTCTGTCCGGAGGTTCGGCCGCCGAGCCGACCCCGTCCTGTACGGCGTCAATTGCACAGGACTGTGACACGCGATGATTTCTCGCCGCGCAGACGACAGAGAGATGACGAAGGCGTCGAACGAGACGGCAATAACATAACAAGTGCGCGCGCTACGTTGCATCTGTCCCGGGTTCTGTTATGAGCCTGCGCGGCGCATTTGGTTGGGAGACGGCCGTGTCGTTGATGTCCAATAGGTATGTCCTTCAGCTCCGGCGCGTGGCGCGTGCCGCCGGCGTGCCGCGGATGCTCGGCCGCTTCACCAGGGATTACGAAAGTCCGTTTTCGAAGCAGCTCATGCTGGCCTGTCGGCAGGGTGACGTCGTATGGGACGTCGGCGCCAATGTCGGGCTCTACACGGCAAGCTTCGCGGACTGGGTCGGCCCCTCCGGCAAGGTCTTCGCATTCGAGCCCGACGCGATGAACCTGCCCAGGCTGCGATCCGCTTGCGGCGAGCGGCCGAATGTCGAGATCCGCCCGTTCGGCTTGTCGGACAGGACCGAGCACAGGACATTTCTGGGGGATGGCGGCGACGGCACGACATCGCGGGTGCTCCAGCCCGGCGAGTCCGTTCCCAAGGGCGCCGTCGAGGTGGAGTTGCTGACAGGAGATGACGCCATTCAAGGCGGAAGGGTCGAACTCCCCGATATCATCAAGGTCGACGTCGAAGGGCACGAACTGTCGGTGCTGAAGGGGCTTCAGGGAGCGCTTGCCAACAAGCGCCTGCGCAACGTCTTCGTCGAGGTGCATTTCGGCATTCTCGACCGCAGCGGGCGGGCCGACGATCCAAAGCGCATCGAGGAAACCCTCAAGCGCAGCGGATTCAAATTGAGCTGGACTGACGCATCGCACATCTTCGCGGCCAGGCCGGCCTGATCAAGCCAGACGGTTCGCAATTGGGAATTGAACGCATGCTCTCGCAGCAATCATCGCACGGCAAGATCGATCGTTCGGACCTCCCTGACGATTGTCTGTTCTGCCGGCACCCTCAACCCGAATACTGGTTCTCCAAGCGGTCCAAGCACAACAACCGGCCTTATCCGCTTTTCAGGTGCTCGAACTGCGGCGGCGCCTTTGTCTTTCCTGTGCCGAGTGAGCAGGAGCTGCACGAATTCTACACGAGCCCGCAGAGCGCCCTGGAGCTCAGCCTTCGCGCCGACGACCCGCTGGATCAGTACAAGCAGGCCGTCCAGGAAGAAGTCGAGTTTCCGAACTCGACGGTTGATGCAAAGCGGATGGCCGAGACTCTGAAGAGCCTGGCGCCGGGGACCAGAGCGCTGGACGTCGGCAGCGGCTACGGCTTCTTTTCCAGGGCGCTGCTGGACGCTGGCTTCTCCGTCGACGCAATCGAGCTCGGCGAGGCGTCGCGGAAGATCCATGCTCGAATGACTGGCTTCGAGCCGAAGGCAGAGCCGTTCGACGCGGATTTCGCGCGGAGGAATTCAGGGAGCTACGACGCGATCCTGCTGTCGCAAGTTCTCGAGCACTTGCCGATGGATGCCGATCCGATCGGAAGTCTGCATGTCTTGCTCAGGAAGAACGGGGTCTGCGCGATCGCCATCCCGCATTTCCGTTCCTACCTCTCGATGCTTCAGGGCAAGGGCGACATGTTCATTTCGCCGCCGGAGCACCTGAATTATTTTACCGTGAAGAGTCTGGACGAGGCGTTCGCAAGCCGCGGCTTTCAGGCCATGAAGTTCGAGACGGTGAGCAGATTCGACTATCGAAAATTCAAGAAAAGGTTCGGGGCGTTGTCACCGGTGCCGTCGCTCGCCTTGAAAGGATTTCTGGGGGTCTCGTCCTTGATGGACAAGGGTATGTTCATCAACGGATATTTCAGGAAGCTGTAGCAAGCGTCAAAGATCAAAGCCAGTGAGACGGCGGAGCTCGGCGCGCATTTCCGCCCGGTCCTTGATGTGGACGATTGCGGCTTCGAATTCGGCCACCTTGGCGCCAACCAGGAAGCGATACCAGAGGCCCTGCAATCCGTGATAGACGAGGCCCTGCTTGCCGTCGAGAAATCCGAGCTGGAAGATCAGTCGATAGAGAAAGTAGGAGGGGGCGCTGATCTGATAGGGGATCCGGTTGTACAGATGCTCCTTGATCCAGCGCTTGACGGCGGCCTGACGTGATGCCTCCTTGGCCGTCAGTTCGACGTCGCTCTTGAACAGCTTGTATCGCCCGTTGAGGACCTCCATCGCCTCCCGCGTGGCATATTTGTTGTGCTTGTCGGTGAAGGACGTCAGGTCGAAGAGATTGTGGTCGGCGAAGCCGCCCTCGAACGTCACGGTACGGCCGCCCCATACGACGACGTGCTCGTCCATCCAGCGATCTTCGACACGGCCGTGGCCACGCCGCCAGATCCGCAACATCAACAGTGGATAGCGGCCGCCATGGCGGATCCAGCGTCCGAGGAAGATGTGCTTGCGCTTGAGATTGACCCCGACGATGTCCTTGCCGAGGCGCGGCAATTCGTCGCCAACCCTGGCTGCGAGGTCGGCCTCGATCACCTCGTCGGCGTCGAGCCGCATGATCCACTCGGCGGTGATCGGGGCATTGTCGAGCGCCCACTGAAATTGCCTGGCTTGATTGACGAACTTGTTCTGCAACACGGCCGCGCCGTGCGTGCGTGCCAGTTCGACCGTCCGGTCGGTCGAGAAGCTGTCGACGACAAAGACCTCGGTCGCGATGCCGGCAATCGAGGCGAGGGCCCGCGCGATGTGGCGCTCTTCGTTGTACGTGAGGATGACGACGGCAAGGCTCATGAACCCACTCGCTTTCATCATCGCGCCCGCGCCGATGACGTCAATTTGTCATACGGGGATCGCGTCGGATCCAGATACGATCCGCATCGTCTAGGGGCCGAACTGCACAGGACTGTGACATGTCTTCCGCCGGCAGGGCGCTCCCGGGATTCGGGGAAGACTTTTCGCGGGACGACTTGCTGTCACCAACGATATCACGGAGTCTGTTATCTGTTATATGCCTGTGATCATATCAATCCATATGACGGGCTGCATCCGGGCTGCTTGCCGACGACCGGACGAATGGGACGCGGTCCGTCTGAAGGTGCCATGCCTGAAACCAGTGCCGCGAGCTCCAGTCCCGCCGAGAACGGCGCTTCGTCCCCACTCACCGGAGGCTGGCTCGCCGCACGGCTGAGGCTGGTCCGGGACCGATGGTCGCAATTCGTCAACATCGGCATGCTGATCGCGGGGCTGGCGCTCGGTCAGGGGGCTATCTTCCTGGTCCAGACCGCACTCGTGGCGGCCGGCAGATACGAGCTTCTTGCCGAGTTCGGCACGCATTATTCCTTCGCCATTTTGGGCATCATCGTCGTGGACGCCGGTGCAAGCATCACGCTCGCGCGGGCCGTCGCACAGATGACCTCCGAGGGCAGGCCACGATCCAAGGTGTGGCAGCTTTTTTGCGATACCAGTGCGATCAGGGTCCTGACGGCGCTGATCATCGGCGTTGCCGGTGCTGCGTATGTCGTCGCGTTTTCGTCCGATGGATTTTCGAAATGGTATCTGTCGCTGGCCTTTCCGGGATTGCTGCTGTGGGCCGTCAATGGCGTCGGCCTGCTTGACGGGCTGAAGTTGAGCGGCATCAGCGGGATAACGGGCTCGGTCGCCTACATCATCAATGCGGTCGGCCTGATGCTCGCGATGTACGGATCGCATGAGAGCGCCGGCGCGATCCTCGGCGGTGCCTTTTCGATCGGGTATCTCCTGACCGTGGTCGCGCAATGGACGGCGCTGGCGCGCAGGGGCTGGTATCCCCGCTTTCATGGGCTGACACGAGCGGGTCAGGTGCGCGCGATCAGGGACGGCGCCGCGCTCGCGTTCCAGATCGTGCCGGGACAGATCGTCATGCGCGTTCAGCTGGTGTTGAGCGCGGCCTATCTCGGTGCGGAGACGACCGCGTTGTTCGTGTATGCCAAGCAGATCCTGTCGGCGGCCAATCAGATCCTGGGCTTCGTCCTGAGGGTCGAATTCCCGAGCCTGGTCGAGAAATTGTCGGTGGTTGGAAAGCCGAGCCTTGCCGGGATGTTGGGCGCGCAGAAAATGACACTTCTTTGCGCCCTGGTGTTTTCGGTCGGCGCTACGTCCATTGCCGGCATCGCGGCGATGGTTTCGGATGCCGGCCTGCATCGGGCCGCGATCGTCATTGCCAGCTTCGCGCCGACGATCCTGACGATGGCGCTGGTGCTGATGATGTGGCAGGGCATGGCTGCGCTCGGCGCCTATCTGGCCGCTGCCCGGGCGCTCGCCATCGGCGCTGCCGCAGGAATCGTGACCAGCTACGTGCTGGTTTCGCTGCTCAACGTCTTCGCTTTCGTGGCGGCGGAAGCGGTGGTGAACCTCACGACGCTGTATGTCGGATATCGATATTTGCGCCGCTAGAGCGAAGCCGCTTCGTGCTGGCACACAAGTCGCGTTGATCTCACTCTTTTCCGGAGCCGATGCCCCGCGCCTGAGGGCGCATCGAATGTCTCGAGAATAACCGGCCCGGCGCATCCGGCCGCCGCCGGCTGCCGGTCGCGACGTGCTCGATCGACCGCACAGGTATTGGCGGCTGCGGGACGCGCTGGGCGGTTGCGGCGGCGCGCTGGGGAAGTGCCATGAATTCGCGTTCGAGCGACCGGATGATCGAGATGCGGTCCCATTTCTGTTCGGCGCGGGCGCGTGCGACTGCGCCCAGGCTGGCGCGCAAGGGCGCGTCCTTGGCAAGCGTGACGATGGCGGCCGCGAGCGCGCTGGCATCGCCGGGTGCAATGACAAGACCTGCGCCATCGACCTCGGAGGCGAGGCCCGTGCCGGGCTCGGCCATCGCAATCAGCGGGCGGCCCGAGGCCAGCATGCCGGCGAGCTTGGACGGCAGCACCAGATCGGAAATCTCCGCCTTCTGCGGCAGCAACTGAATGTCGGCGGTGCTCAGAAGCTCGGAGACGCGATCGAGCGGCTGGAGATCGAGGAAGCGGACGTTGTGCAGTCCATCGGCCATCTGCATCAGCGCCGGCTTGACCGGGCCGTTGCCGCAAAGGACGAACTTGACCGCGGGGTGGCTATCCTTGAGTGCCGCGGCGGCCTCGATGATCAGCTCCAGGCCCTGCTTGTTCGACATCGCGCCCGAATAGAGCGCCACGATGTCGCTCGGCGCCAGCTTCAGCTCGGAGCGGAGTTGCGTCTGGTTGTCGCCGGGTACGACGAGGCTGGTATCGATCCAGTTCCGGAATTCGCGCAACCGGGCGCGCACGATGCCCTTGTGCTCGAGGCGACCCATCATTTGCGGCGAGATGGTCGAGACCCGATGGAACGCCCGCAGGATCCACCGCTCGACGGTGGCCATCAGCCTGCGCGTGACACCGCTGCGCAGCAGTCCGACCTCGAAGGCGGCATCCACCTCGAGATCCTGAACGTGAACCCAGGACGACGCACCGGATATCCTGGCGGCGAGAGCCGCCATCGGCGCGGACAGCAGCGACGGCGCCACCACGAACACGATATCGGGACGCCACCACAGCGCGCTCGACAGCATCGGCGCGGCCGCCGAGAGCAGGAACGAGGCGTGGTGAAGCAGGCGCTTGGCACCGGAGGGCCGGCCCGGCACGTAGATGGGGGCTCTGATAACATCGACATCGTTCACAAATTCACGACGATACCACACCGAACGATACGCCGCAGGGACGTTCCAGTCGGGATAATAAGGCGGCGCCGTAACCACGCGCACCTCGTGACCCCAATCGGCCAGACTTTCGCAGAACTCGGTGGTGTATTTCGCAACGCCGATCAGATCAGGGGCGTAATTGATCCCCACCACCAAGACCCGCATGATCGCCCTCATTTCCGCGGCCGAAGCGCGAGGCTTCGACCGGCCCGACAAATTCCGGCCCGCCGAGCCGGTTAGGGGATCGGTCATGGCGCCTGCAGGCGGAAGCGAGACTGGAGGTGAAACCGGGACCGGGAGGATCCTGGTCTGGATCGACCTCAGCGCGTTCCCTTCTGCATGTTGGCGTGCCTGATATCATTTAGCCTGTGACAGTATCACTATAACGATACGACAAGTAACAATAGGGCGGCCGTGTATTGTTATGGACGGAATTTGGCGGGGAAAATGGGTGTTTGCGCAGCCGGATGCCGCGGGTCATTGGGGAACGATATGTCACGTTCCGGATGGTTGTTGCCGGATCAGACGCGCGGTGCCTGTACCGCGCTCACCACGTCGATCAGGGCCGACGCCATCCGCTCGACGCTGAACCGGTCCGCGAACAGCTCGCGCGTCCGCTGGCCCATGGCGGCCCGGCCTTCCGCGGGCAGCGCCAGCCATGCCCTGAGGTTTTCGAGCGTGCCGGCCTCGGAGTCCGCGGCAACGAGGCCCGCCTGTGCGGCCAGGACCTCGCGCCAGATGTTGACCTTGTCGGAGATCAGCACCGGCAGGCCGCAGCCGAGGGCTTCGGCGACCGAGATGCCGAAGTTCTCCTGATGTGACGGCAGCATGAAAGCCTCGCTGGAATAGAACGCACCCCATTTGGCTTCGCCCTCCAGCATGCCCGGCCACGTGATCCGGTCGGCCAGTCCGAGTGTGCGTGCCCGCGCCTTGAGGTCGCTCACCCAGCCGGTCTGATCGGGGCCGGCCATGAGCAAATGCAAATGCGGCTCCTCGGCCGCGACGCGCGCGAAAGCCTCGACCATGAGATCGCAACCCTTCTTGGCGTGCAGCCGCCCGAGAAACAGCAGCACGCGCTTGCCACGCAATTCGGGATGGGCGGCGAGGAAGGCGTCCCGCAGCGGCGCTGCGTCCTGCGGCGGCAGGCGCGTGCCGTAGGAGACGACACGCTCGCGTGCCCGGTAGGGCCAGAACGACTGACGCGCCAGCAGTCGTTCGTCCTCGCTGGTGAACAGCACGGCGGCGGCATCGCGCAGCACCCGGTATTCGGCCCAGGGCCAGTAGAGCGCCTTCTTGAGACGTTTGAGCGGATAGGCGCGGTTGAACCAGGGATCGAGCATGCCGTGCGTGAACACGACGTAGGGCCGCCGCAGCTCGCGCATCACCTGCCAGGCGGCAAGGCTGTGATACTGCCACAGGCCGTTGACGATGACGGCGTCGTAACTGCCGGCATGGGCGCGCAGCCACGGGCGGAGGGACGCTGCATAGTAATAGCCGCCGCGTCTGGGCGGCCCGAGCGCATGCACGGGGAGCGGGAATGCCTCCACATGCGGCGCGCCGGGATCGTCGGAGGAGGCCACTTCGATCTGGTGTCCCATTTCGCGCAGTCGTAGTCCGCGCTGGAGCACGCCCTCGATGGGCCCGCCAAAGCGGCGATCGACGGAAGAGACGACGTGCAGCAGCTTCATGGCCTTGACCTCATGCCGCCGCGAAATGCCGGTAGAGCTGCCGGGCCCAGTCGCGATGCCGCATTACGCCGCTGGCTGCGCCCGGATTGAGCCATTGATGGATCGGCACGGAAAAGCCGGTCTTCGGCCGGTTCAGCACGCCCTCGGGCAATTCGGGTGCCACCCGCCTGACGATGGTGCGTTTCTCGCTGGCCGCGTCCAGGTCCGGCAGCTCGACGAAATCCCTCAGCAATTGCATGTCGACCAGTGGCACGCGGATCTCGAGCGAATGTGCCATGCCGGCCCAGTCGGCGTCGCGCAGCAACTGATTGCGCATGTACCATTGCATCTCGAGCGCGGAGACCGCGAGCCGGTCGCTGTCCAGCCCGTCGATGCTGGCATCGAGGCGGTTCATGGTCGCGAGCTCGTCGAGGCCCTCCCTGGCCATCGCGGGCTCCATCAGCCGGCCGAGCTCCCAGGGCATGTGCAGCGCCCGGCGGAGCAGATAAGCGCCCGACAGGCTGCGGCCGTATTCGGCGAGGCCGGCATATTTCGGCGATGGCAGATGCGCGGCGAACGGTTGGGCGAGATGGCGCAGCAGAATGCCGGCGCGCTCGCCGACCGGCGCGCGCCGCATCAGCTTTACCAGCCGCGGCACCTGGTGGAAGCTCGGATAAGAGCCGAACAGCTCGTCGCCGCCGAGGCCGGAGATCGCCACCTTGAGGCCTTGTGCTGCGGCGGCCTTGGAGACGAACCAGACATTGATGCCGTCGATCGACGGCTGGTCCATCGCATCGATCAGCTTGTCGCGGTCGGCCTCGAAATCGCGCGCCGAAATCCGGTGCAGCGCGTGCTTGGCGTGGAGCAGGCCGGCGACCTCGTCGGCAAGTCCCGCCTCGTCATAGGGGCCGTCGGCATATTCGTTGAAGCCGAGGGTCAGCGTGCGCAACTCGCCCGCGCTCGCCGCGCAGGCCGCGAGCATGGTGGAGTCGAGGCCAGCCGAGAGGAAGACGCCGACCGGCACGTCCGCGACCATGTGCGCGGCGACGCTGTCCTTGACAGCCGCGGCGATCTGGTCGAGCGCGTCGTCGGTCTTGCTGCCGGCGGCGGAGGGCAGGCGGCCGAGCGCATCGACGATGCTGGCGAAGCGGACCGGTGTCCCGGCACGTCCGTCCGCAAAGCGCTGCCAGTGCCCCGGCGGCAACGATCGAATGCCGCGATAGAGCGTGTAGGGCTCGGGCACCGATCCCCACATCAGGAAGCCGGCATGGCCCGCCGGCTCAGGGCGGCGGTCGACCGGCGCCTGCAGCAAAGGCTTGACCTGCGATGCAAACCGCATGGTGGCACCGTCGTCCGCGACATAGAGCGGCTTGATGCCGAAGGGATCGCGAGCCAGCAGCATTTCGCGGCGGCGCGCGTCCCAGATTGCGAAGGCGTACATGCCGCGCAGATCGCCGAACATGCCGTCGCCGCGCTGGGCATAGAGCTTGAGCAGGACCTCGGTGTCCGACTGGGTACGCGTTACGATCCCGTCGCGATTGAGGCGGGTGCGAAGCTCCTGGTGATTGTAGATCTCGCCATTGAAGCAGATCCAGTTGCCGGTGTCGGGATCGAGCATGGGCTGCGCGCCGCCCTCGCTGAGATCGATGATGGCGAGGCGCCGATGCCCGAAGCCGACGCGGCCGTCGTCGGAGAACCAGAGACCCGCGGCATCGGGCCCGCGCGCGGTCATCGCGTCGCGCACGCGCAGCAGCTCGGCCCGGTCGACAGGGGGCGCGTCCGCGCGGTAGGCGAAGCTGCCGTTGATCCCGCACATGGTTCAGTGTGCCGGCATGTTTGCGAGGGGATGCATCACGGCTTCTCGGCAAGAGCCGGTGCCAGCGCGTCGCGCAAGGCGGCGGCAAAGCCCGGCTTGGGGAGTGCCGTGGCGGCCGCGATGTTGCGCTCGATGTGCGCCGGATTGAACATCGAGACGATCACCACGCCTTCGGGATTGTTCGAGAATGCGAAGGGCAGCAGCAGGTCGCTTGGCGCTTTTGACGCGTCGATGCCGTGATGTCCGGCGATCGCGACGATTCGATCCCGCGCCGCGCCATCGCGGCGGGCGATGGCCTCGGCGGCATCGGAGTCGAACACGCCATGCGTCACGAACATCGGCGGCGCCGGAAGTCGAGACCGCAGCAGCGGCGCCGCATTCGCAAGCGGCGTATCGGGAAACTGTGCGATGTCGACCGGCTTCGCGCTGCGGATGGCCGCGATGATGCTGTCCGGCGCGCCGGCGATGGACACGGCCCGGACATATCCTTTGTCGATGAGCCGGCGGAGGACGACGAAAATTTCGTCATTTTCCGCGTCGCCCGCCGCCGGATCATGCATCGCCAGGACGTCGATATAGTCTGTGCCGAGCGATCGCAGGCTGTTTGTCACGGACGCCTCGATCGTCGCGGGATCGATGGGCGCATGCGTTCCCGTCGGCCTCGCCGTGGATGCGACGCGCCGCAGCGACGGGAATGTCGCAACCGCCTGCCGGGCCGCGGGCCGGATCAGCCGTGCCGCGAGCGAGAGCTGCGGCGCGGCGATGCCGAACTTGGTGCAGATGACGGCCTTGTCGCGTCGTCCCCGCAGCGCCTGGCCGAGCAGAGCTTCCGCGTGGCCATCGCCATAGGGTGGTGCGACGTCGAACCAGCTCACGCCGAGATCGAGCGCGCGGACGATCGCGCGGTGCCCGTCGGCCGCCGAAATGCGCGAGCCGAGCGAGGCGCAGCCGAAGCCGATCGCGGAGACGGCGCGGCCGAGCCTGGGAACACGCACCATTCTCACGCGGCCACTCCGATATCTCCGGCCTTTGCCTTCTCCGCGAGGTGCACGGCCAGCCGCAGCGCGAGCGCAACGGTGGCGAAGGTCGGATTGGCCTGGCTTGACGACGCGAACACCGCGCTCGATGACACGTAGAGGTTCTCGATGCCGTGGACGCGGCAATCGCCGTCGACCACGCTGTCGTCGGGGCTGAGCCCCATGCGGGTCGTTCCGATCTGGTGAAAACCGTCCCTGGCCTGTTGCAGGATGCTCGTCAGCCGCATCTCCGGCGGCACGCGGTAGTCGAGACGGCCGTATCCGGCGCTTTGAAGCGATTGGTCGAGGACTTCATGGGCGCGCAGCACCGAGCGCGCATCGGCTTCCGAATAGCGCAGATCGATATCGAGGAAGGGCACGCCGAGTGCGTCCTTGCGGTCCGAGAGCGTGACGCGGGACTCGCGGATGGGCGTCTGCTCCGCGAGGAAATGCAGGGCATAGCGGCCCTCCGCGCTCTTGATCAGGAAGCCCGGCCGGCGCGGCTTGGTCAGGAAGCGCCCATGCACGATGGCCGCGATGTTCCGCAGCGTCGCGAGGGGCGACATCATCACGTTGCGCAGATGGCTGCCCCAGCGATGCGGTTCTTCCCCGACGTGGATGATCCGGATCGCCTCCGACACCAGCCGTCGGCCGACCGGCGGGATCGCGAGCGCCATCCAGACCAGCGACAGGACTCCGTTGCGGTGACCGGCCTGATGGAACGGCGGATTGTCGAGCCAGAAGGCGATGTTCAGGAGTCCTTCGCGCAATTGTGCCTCGCGCGCGAGTGTGAAGCGGCGCCGCGCAAAGGCGCCGTCGTCGCCAAAGAAATCATAGGCGGCGACGGCGGCGGGATCGGCGAGCACGAGGTCGGCGATCTTGCCAGAGGCATGTCCCATATAGAAACGGCCGAGCGCGCCGCCGGCGCCGCCGAACAGATTGGGCCGCTTCTGTCGTGTCCATAGCAGCAGCCTGGTCGTTTCGAGGCCGCCGCAGGCCAGCACGGTCCGGCGCGGAGCGATCCGGCAGGTCTTGCTGGCATTGCCGGCGACGAGCCCGATGATACGGCGGCCGTCGTCCGATAGAAGAAGCTCCGTCACGGTCGCGCCGGTCACGGCCGTGATCGACCGGGAAGCGGCAAGATGCGCGCGGTGCCGGCGTCCGGCATCGATGTCCGGTGTCCAACGCTCGAGCTGATCGGTTCTGACCTCGTCGAGAGCCGGCGCCGCCGGCGCCGTGGTGAAGCGGGCGGGGCCGATGCCGAAGAAGTCGGCCGCAGCATCGTACCAGCGCGAGATGTCCTGATGCGGGATTGGCCATGCCGTGCCGGGTGAATACGACCGGCTTGCAAAATCGACATCGTCGAGCGGAACGCAACGACCGCCCCACCAGCGCGACGTTCCGCCGAGCCCGCGGCAGATCGCGATCCCGGTCGCCGCATGGCGTTGCTCGTTGGCGACGTGTCCCGCGGTCAGCGACGCCGCGAATGGATCCTGCTCCTCGCGTCCGGATTCGAGCAGCAGCACCGACAGGCCGCGCTGCTCGCAGGCGAGCGCCAGCGCGATGCCGACGGGTCCTGCGCCCACCACGCAGACGTCGCAGCCGCCGAGTTCGCCGGCATCAGCAAAGGACGTCAGCATGCGCGCTCTGCCGCCGGTTGCCGGTGATGATGTGACCGTTGCCGCAATGCCGTGTCCCGAACTCTCATCCGCCTCGGGGCCGTCCATCGGCCCCGCCGCGCCGCCGCGGACGCGGGTCTGTCTATCCAATGTTATCATGCATCGCAACGCGTAGATGCACGCAATCGATATCTTCAAACTGTAATGTTATTTTGGTACTCGCAGCGCGAACGTAACAAAATGGTAACAGGGCTGGGCTGCTTCCGCTCCGATTTTCCAGGGGCAGGTTGCGCGCGGCCTTGCAGGTCGGGAAAGCGGTTCGTTCGTCACATCCGCCGGCAGCTGATTTTCCCAATGCCATGTGAGTTGGACCGGAAATGTCGAAGCCGCGCCGGCACCAGGCCTCCGATCGGATATCGCTTGTCTCGCACGTGCCGGAGCGGACAGCGCAAATGATGGATTCCGCCCGTTCGCCGTCAGAGGCGCGGCAGGACGGAGACAGGCCTATCACGACCGCCTGGCTGAAGCCGGTCGCCGCGTTCATCCTGCTGTTCGGCGCGGTGTGGCTGTCGCTCTATGCAGCGCATGCGCTGCTGCCCTTCCTGAGGCCGGGTTCGGTCGTAATTGCGGATGCGAAATTCGATACCCTGGTGAAGAGCCCGATGTTCGGCGTGCAGGACCGGTATCGGGTGATGATGTTCGGCTACAGCAAGGTCCTGTCGGGGTTGCGGCCGCGGGCTCTCGATGCCGCGCTCGGACCCGGCTTTCGCTCCTATAATCTGGGCCTGCCCGGCGACGTGCGCTTTCTTCCCATTCTGGAAGTCGCGTTGGCGGCCGGCAACATCCCCACCCATGTGCTGCTCACGATTCCCTGGGACGGCAAGCGTGAAGCCGATGGCGTGGCGGCGATCTTCCACGACGACAATGCGCTGGCCGGAAAGCTGTTTCCCTTTCGCACCCTGCCTCGAGACGCGGCGCTTTTTCTCGTTCAGAACAGAAGCCGGCTGCGGGACGCCGTCCGCGACGTGGATGCTCAACGCTCGGCCATGCTGGACGACCGCGGCTGGTATTTCATCAAGTCGCAGAGCCACTATCCGGGCGACCGGCTTCCCGACGACTATGCGCTTCCGAGCGATCATTCCACCCGCGTCGAGCGGCGCGTGATTCCGGAAAAATCGCTGGCTCGCGATCGCCTCGAGCAACTGGCGCGCCAGTACGGCTTTCAAGTGATCTTCGTTCCAGCATTCTTTCGGGTGGGTGAGGCGGCCTCCTGGCCGGCGCCGGATGGCACGGGATTGATCACCATCTCGGAGCATCCGCTCATGCGCGTGCTCGGACCGGACTACCTCACCTATCCGCCGGCGCTGTTTGCCGATCCGCAGCACATGAATCCGACCGGCGCGCTGGTCTACACTGCCGATCTCGCCCGGCTGCTGAAGGCCAGCGGAGCGTTCGACTGATGCTCTTCAACTCCTTCGAGTTCCTTGCGTTCTTCGTGACCTTCCTGGTGGTGTTCTTTGCGCTGCCGCCACGAGCCCAGCCGATCGTGCTGCTGGTCGCGAGCTACGTCTTCTACATGAGCTGGCGGCCATCCTTCGGTCTGTTGCTCGGCTTGACGACGGTGGTTGACTACGCGACTGCGCTGATGATGGCGCGCTCGCGCACCGAAGTAGGCCGCAAGGCCGCAATGATCGTCGCGCTCACCATCAACCTGGGTGTACTGGGCACGGTCAAATATCTGGATTTCCTGATCGCCAATGTGATCGGCGCCGCCGGCCTGTTCGGCTATGTGATCCCGGATTATGCGCTGGGCTTGATACTGCCGCTCGGCATCTCCTTCTACACATTCCAGTCAGTGGGCTATACGCTCGACGTCTACAACCGCAAGGTCGAGGCCGAACGCGACTTCCTCACCTATGCGCAATATGTCAGCTTCTTTCCGCAGTTGATCGCCGGGCCGATCGAGCGCGCGGCACACATGCTTCCGCAGTTTCGCATCGCGCATCGGCTCACCTACCAGAACGTCACGTCCGGCCTGTTCCTCGTCGGCTACGGCCTCTTCAAGAAGATGTGCATCGCCGACGTCGTCGCGCCGGTCGTCAACGGAATCTATGCCAACCCCGCGCAATATTCCGGCGGCTATCAACTGCTTGCTGCGGTGCTGTTCGCGATCCAGATCTATTGCGACTTCTCCGGGTATTCGGATATCGCACGGGGAACGGCGCGGATCATGGGGTTCGATCTCATGATCAACTTCCGGCAACCCTATTTCGCCACCAGCATGAATGAATTCTGGCGCTGCTGGCATATCTCGCTGTCGACCTGGTTTCGCGACTATCTGTTCATTCCGCTCGGCGGCAGCCGCGGCCACGAGCTCGCCACCGCACGCAATCTCATGATCGTGTTCGCGGTGAGCGGTATCTGGCACGGTGCGGCCTGGACGTTCGTTGCCTGGGGCGTGCTGCACGGGCTCGGTCTGGTGATCGAGCGGATATTCGCGCGCCTGGCGCGGCCTGAAGCATGGCTCGGCGAGACGCCACGTCGGTTGCTTGGTTGGTTGTGGATGATGTCAGTCGTGCTGGTTGGATGGATCCTCTTCCGTTCGAGCAGCGTGGCGAATGCCCTCATGACCTTGCGGAGCATGGTCGATCTCGGTCCGATCTCGTACTTCACGCTGAAGATGCTTGGCCTCGCAAGCGTCGAGCTGGTGATGCTCGCCGTCTCGCTCGTGATCCTGCTCGTCGTCGATTTCCATTTGGCGTTCCGGCCGCAGCGGCTTCATGCGCTGGGCAGCATGCGCTGGCTGTCGACGGGCGCCGGTGTTGCAATGGCGTATTACGTCATCCTGTTCGGAATCTTCGGACACGCCGAGTTCATCTACTTCCAGTTCTAGAAGCGCATCGCGTCCGACTTTCGGAAAAATTCACGATCGTGCCGACGTATTGGGTTGACCCGGTCGGCTGATATGTCAAAGAGGGACGGGTTCAAGGCAGCGCCCGTCGTCGAGTTGCTGCGGGGCAGGTTCATAGATGAGTAAGCGCATCGCTTTGATCACCGGCATCACCGGCCAGGACGGCGCCTATCTGGCCGAGCATCTGCTGTCGCTCGGTTACGTCGTGCACGGCATCAAGCGGCGCTCGTCCTCGTTCAACACCGCGCGGGTCGACCATCTCTATCAGGATCCGCATGTCGGCGACGTGCCGTTCCTGATGCATTACGGCGACATGACGGACTCGACCAATCTGATCCGCCTGGTGCAGCAGATCAGACCCACCGAGATCTACAATCTCGCGGCCCAGAGCCACGTCGCCGTCAGTTTCGAGAGCCCGGAATACACCGCCAATGCCGACGCGATCGGCGTGCTGCGGCTGCTGGAAGCGGTCCGCATCCTCGGCATGGAGAAGGAGACGCGGTTCTACCAGGCCTCGACCTCCGAGCTCTATGGCCTCGTGCAGGAGATCCCGCAGAAGGAGACCACGCCGTTCTATCCGCGTTCGCCTTACGGGGTCGCAAAGCTCTACGGCTACTGGATCACGGTGAATTATCGCGAAGCCTACGGCATGTTCGCGGCCAACGGCATCCTGTTCAACCACGAGAGCCCGATCCGGGGCGAGACCTTCGTCACACGCAAGATCACCCGCAGCGTCGCCCGCATCGAGGTCGGCCTGGAAAACACGCTCTATCTCGGCAATCTCGAAGCCAAGCGCGATTGGGGCCATGCCAAGGATTATGTCGAGGGCATGCATTTGATCCTGCAGGCCGACAAGCCCGACGATTTCGTGCTCGCAACAGGCGAGACGCGCTCGGTGCGCGAGATGGTCGAGCTGTCGTTCGCCCAGGTCGGGCGCCGCATCGAATGGCGCGGCAAGGGCGTCGAGGAGACCGGCATCGATACGAACAGCGGCAAGACGGTCGTGAAGATCGATCCGACCTATTTCCGCCCCACCGAGGTCGATCTTCTCATCGGCGATGCCAGCAAGGCGCGCGAGGTGCTCGGCTGGAAGCCGAAGCGGACGTTTGCCGAGCTTGTCCAGGAGATGATGGCGAGCGATCTGGCGGACGCAAGACGGGACGCGGCGAGTGGCAAGCGTACCGTTTGAGCTGAAGGGCAGAAGCGTCTACGTCGCCGGCCATCGCGGCATGGTCGGCAGCGCGCTGGTGCGCAGGCTGGCGCGGGAGGACGTCGAGCTCGTGACGGCGGACCGGCGCGAGGTCGATCTCTGCAACCAGGCTGCCGTGTTCGACTGGTTCGCGAAAGTGCGGCCGCAGGTCGTGTTTCTCGCCGCCGCCAAGGTCGGCGGTATCGTCGCCAACAACACGCTGCGCGCCGAGTTCATCTACGAGAACATTGCGATCGCGGCCAACGTGATCCAGGCGGCGCATCAGAGCGGCGCCGAGAAGCTGCTATTCCTGGGTTCGTCCTGTATCTATCCGAAGCTGGCGCCGCAGCCCCTGCGCGAGGACTCGGTGTTGACCGGTCCGCTGGAGCCGACCAACGAGCCCTATGCGATTGCAAAGATCGCCGGCATCAAGATGGCGGAGGCCTATCGCAGCCAGTACGGGTGCGACTTCATCAGCGTGATGCCGACCAATCTCTACGGCCCTGGGGACAATTATCATCCCGAACTCAGCCACGTGGTCGCCGCCCTGATCCGCCGCTTCCACGAGGCAAAGGTCGCGGGTGCCGGAAGCGTCGTGGTCTGGGGCACCGGCACGCCGCGGCGCGAATTCCTCTATGTCGACGACATGGCGGACGCCTGCGTGCACCTGATGAAGACGTATTCCGGCCCAGAGCTTGTCAACATCGGCACCGGCGAGGACATCACCATCGCCGAGTTCGCGCGTGTCGTCGCCGAAATCGTCGGCTACAGCGGCGATATCGCTTTCGACAGCTCGCGCCCCGACGGTACGCCGCGCAAGCTGCTCGACGTCAGCCGTCTCGAAAAGCTCGGCTGGCGCGCGAAGACCTCGCTTCACGATGGCTTGAAGCGCGCCTACGAGGCTTATCTGACGGCTCAAAGCGCGATGAGATTGGGATGAATCGTCATCGCGCTTTAGGTTGTTGTTTGAGCATGATCGTTTCGGAGAATCGCTGCGCACTTTTCCTGATCATGCTTTAGGCATCCGGCAGCAGTCCGGCGTGCTCGCCCTTCACCACGAGGTAGCGGCCGAGGCAAATGGCATCGAGCCCGGTGCGCAGGAAGCAGCTCATCGCCTGCTCGGGTGTGTCGACGATCGGTTCGTTCTCGTTGAAGCTGGTGTTCAGAACGATCGGAATCCCCGACAGCTGACCGAAGTTTTCGATCAGCTCGTAGTAGAGCGGATTGGTGTCGCGCGCGATGCTTTGCAGGCGGCCGGTGCCGTCGACATGGGTGATGGCCGGAAGCTTCTCCCGCCATTCCGGGCGCAGCTTGACGACGTGCATCATGAACGGGCTGAACACGTCCTGTTCGAAATAGGTCGACACCGCCGGCTGAAGAATGCTCGGGGCGAACGGCCGGAAGCTCTCGCGTCGCTTGATCTTGGCGTTGATCACGTCCTTCATGTTGGGCCGGGTCGGGTCCGCAAGGATCGAGCGGTTGCCGAGCGCGCGTGGGCCCCACTCGGAGCGTCCCTGATACCAGCCTACGACCAGGCCGGCATGCAGGAGCGCGGCGACGGCCTTGGGAACGTTGCCGGAGGACAGCTCTCGCATCGGGCACTGCGCCGATTCCGCCGCGCGCCGCATGGCTTCGTCGGAGTGCGAAGGCCCCCAATAGGCATGGGTCATGTGGAAGCGCTCGCGCCCTCCCGCGACATTGTGCCAGGCCCACAGACCCGCACCGACGCACAGGCCGTCATCCGACGAGGCCGGCTGCATATAAGTCTGCTGGAACGGCGTTTCGCGCAGCAGGCGCGCATTCATGACGCCGTTGAGCGCGCAGCCGCCGGCATAGGCGACCTGCGTGGTCGGCACCAGATCGTGCAGGCGCTTGAAGCAATGCATCGAGACTTCCTCGAAACGGATCTGGCATGAGCGCGCGATGTCCTTGTCCCGCTGCGTCATCTCTTCGCCGCGCTGGCGCGGCGCGCCAAACTTTCCGGTCCACTTGTCGGTGAACAGGCGCAGCATGTCGAGGCGGTGGTTCTCGTCCATCGTCCCGCCCTCGCCGCCGCGATGCATGCCGAAATAGCCGTCGGCCAGCTTGAACCACCCGTCCGGCCGGGTCTGGACCAGGTCGCGCATCTCGCCGACATAGGCGTCGGTGCCGTAAGGCGCGAGCCCCATGACCTTGTATTCCTCGCCAAAGCCGTCAAAGCCGATGAACTGGCAGCATGCCGTATAGAAGAAGCCGAGGCTGCTTGGCAGATGAACGCGGTCGATCACTTCAATCTGAGTGCCTTCGCAGCGCGCCGCCATCATACTGGTGAAATCGCCGCTGCCGTCATACGAGAAGCCGGCGGTCAGGGTCTCGTACGGCGAGCAGTAATAGGAGCTCGCGATGTGCGACAGGTGATGTTCGACATTCACGATCCTGGCCTTGACGGCATCCGGCGCCTCGCCGGTCGCTTCGGCCACCATGTCGCCGATGCCGAGATCGACCCGGGCGCGCCGGATGTGCTCCATCGCCGCCATGCCGCCGGAGATGGGATTGCGCAGGACATAGGAGACCTGAGCGGCGCGATTTCGCGACGGATCGCGCGCCACCGCGATGAAGTCGAGGTCCTTCGCCGAAATGCCGCCTGATGCAAGAACGGCCTTGATTGCGTGCTGCGGGAACGAGGGATCGTGCTTGATGCGTTGACCGAAGCGTTCCTCGGCGGCCGCGGCGACCACCTTGCCATCGAGGATGAGCGCCGCGGAGGCATCAGGATGGTTGAGGTTGAGGCCGAGAATAGCGGTCATCAGGGCGGTCTTTCAGGTTGTAATGCAGTTTCGGAAGAGAACGTTGTGTTGGCGTGGTAGGACGGCAATCGCACGAGAGACGTAACTAACAATCGAACTTATCATTTAGGTGACTGACTCCCCGGCGCGTGAGGCGAGGGGGATGACGCTATTTCTGGATGCGCCGCGCCTCGACGTTCTTGCGGGCGAGCCACCACGCGACGCCGCGATCGATCGTCAGACCCTCGCGCGAGGCCCCGGTCGTATTCTCCTCGACCACGACGTCGCGCACGCCCGGCGATGCCGGCGCGAAGCCCTTGATCTCGATGTGAGCGTCCTGATCGAGGCGGTTGCCCCTGATGATGACAGCCTGGACCATCGGTGGGCGGCCCGCACCGGTTGCAGTCTGGTTTCCGCGGACGAGGATCGAGGCCTCGTTGGAGAAGACGGTCCGCTCGGGGCCGGCGCGGTAGACGTTCCCCTCGAGGATGTGATTGTCGAGGAATTGCGTCCGCCATACCGGCTGGAATTGCTCGTAGGACAGGCCGAACGCGGCGAAGCCGCTGGTCCTGTTGGAGCGGTTGCCGGCGATGACGTGATCGAGCGCCGTTCCGTAGGCCTGCGCGGCGACGCCGGTGTCCTCGAAGACATTGTCGATGACGAGATAGTTCTGCTGCGCCTGGGTGATCGTGATTTCCGAGCTCCGGTCCAGCGTGACCGCCAATGGCCGGTCGAGCGTGATCGACAACAGGGGCGGCTTGTTCTGGAACGTCTTGAGCCTGGCGTATTGGCCGGCACCGCGGCCGTTCACCACCATGACGGCCGCGCCGGTCCAATCGAGGCTCGACGGGTAAGGATTGGGCGTGCCCTGTAGCGACAGGCGATCCGGCGCGATCGTCTCCGCATGGCCGAAATAATAGCCGCCCGGCCCGTCCGTTGTCATCGCTTCGCGGTCGAGGCCGTAGATGGCCTTGAAGCTGTTGCCGCCGATGAAGATGTTCTCGGACGCGCTGACCGATTTCGACAGCGTGGTGATGCCGCCGCCGCTGGCCTGAAGGTCGGCCGACGTCACGACGTTGTTCTCGAAAATCACCTGACGCGACCCGACCAGGGAATAGGCGCCGTAGCGGCCGTTGCTCAGGATGTTGTTCGAGACGACCGCGTTGGTCACCTTGAACAGACGCAGTGAATGCCCGGATCCGAGCACGTCGCAGTCGGTGACTTCGATGCGGTTTCCGCTCAATCGAATGGTGTCGGGCGCGCCGGCGGCATAGGCGCGATGGAACTCGTTCATGCGCCGCGCGGTCGCGTCCGGCTCCATCAGGCCGCGAAAGGCGGAGCCGCGAATGCGGACATGCCTGATGGCGATGTCGCCTGCGCCGGCCGCCTGCGTGTCGCCGAACTGGAAGCCGCCCGAGATGATATGCGGATGGTTCGACGCGTAGATGGTCAGATTCTCGATCGCGAACCGCGACGTCCCCTGGATCAGCGCCATCGGCGGACTTTCCAGATCCGGCCATGCGAGATTGACGAGATCGACGCGTTCGCCCTGGAGCTTGATGCCCGGCGGGATGCTGATCATGTCCGAGATCAGATAGCGTCCGCGCGGAAAGTAGACGATGCCGCCGCCGGCATCCTTCGCCGCGTCGATCGCGGCTCTGACCGCGCGGGTGTTGTCGAACCTGCCGTCGCCGCTAGCGCCATAGGCGCGGACGTCGAAGGATTGCGAAGACGCAGGCGCAGGCGCGCGCACGGAGATGTTGCCGGCATCGACCCATTCACTTTCGCCGCCGTCGCCATTGGACAGGCGAAGCCGGTAGCGGCCGGGCGAGATCTGATCCGGGATGCGGAATGCGCCGCGCCACAGATCGCCCCTGGTCAGGACGGCCTTGGTCTGAGCATTCCCGGCGTCGGGCAGCATTGAGAGTTGCGCGCGGCTTGCCTCGCGAACGACGTTGCGGCCGAACACCTGCAGCCAGCCGCCGGGGGAGGCCTCGTCGCCGAGGTTGCCCTGCGCCCAATAGATCGTCGGCAGGTTGATCCGGCCACCGATGGAGCCTTGCGCATGCGTCAGCGCGAAGCTGTAAATGCCGGGTTTGAAGCTCTCCGGGATCACGAATTTGAGGGAGAGGGGGTTGGCCTGGAGGATCGGGACGGTCGTCGGCTGTCCGGCATAGCGGGCCGATCCGTCGCCGATCCGAACGACGGCTGCGGATGTGATCTGGTCGAGATCGGCTCCGGTGACGAGCACCGTCTGGTCGGGGCCGACGGGATCGTTGAACCAGAACATCGCGGGCTGCGCTTCCGCCGCCGCGCTCCAGAGGCACTGGAGCACGGCGACGATGGCGGCGTGAGCGCGCGTCATATCGAATACCCATCGCTGTCGTCGGGACGCGAACGCGCGTCAGCCGGAGGTGCGGTCATCGCGAGAGGGAAGGGCGCTATTTGAGCCCGACGGTTCCCTTCTCGGCGGTGTTCGTCTGGTCCAGACGCTCGATTTTGGCTTGCGCGCGAACCTTGTCGACCAGCTCCATCTGTGCGGCGTTTGCAACGAGAGCCGCAAGCCGGTCGCGGATCTTGTCGTAGTCCGCGGGCCTGCGGGTGCGCTGGTCGTCGAGCTTGAGGATGTGCCAGCCGACCGCGGTCTTGAACGGCGCCGAAACCTCACCCTTCTTCAGCTTGAACGCGACGTCGGCATATTCTCTGCCCATCTCGCCGCGTCCGCGCCAGTCATAGTCGCCGCCTCTGGCCTTGGTGACGGGATCTTCCGACATGTCGGCGACGACCGCCGCGAAGTCTTCGCCCTTGTTGATGCGCTCCATCGCGGACTTGGCCTTCTGCCCAGCCGCTATGATCGCGGCTTCGTCGGCGGGAGGCGCGATCATGAAGATGAGATGGCGCAGATGCAGTTCGGGTTCGGTCGCGACCGCCTTGACCACGACCTCTTCATAGGCCTTGCGCATCGCCTCCTCGGTGGCGGCCTGCTCGCCGATGACGGTCAGGAGGTGGTTGGCGAGACCCTGATTGCGCGCAAAGGCCGCGCGCCGCTGGAGGTCGGCCTCGTCCGCGATGTGGCGGTCGTTCGCCGCCTGCGCCAGCAGGATGCTGTCGATCAGCATCTTCAGAAGAGATTCGCGTCGCTCGACCGGCTCCCGCGCCAGCAGGTTCCGCCCGACGACCTCGTCGGCGACTTGCAGGTCGCTTTCGAGGATCTTGTTGCCGTTGACGACGGCCACAACGGACTCCGCCGACGGGGATTGAGCGAGTGCCGGCGCTCCGGCGCCGAGCATGACGGCCAGCCAGACGGTCGCCGCACCGGCACGCGTGCGTGTGACCGGACGGGGCATGCGAAAAGCGGGTAGAATGTTCATGGCGAGGCTCCTCTTCGACGGACTGTCCGGATCCGCACGACGCTTGCGCGAGTGCCTGAATGTTACTCGTAACATTTAAGCGTTGTGCGCACGGCGCGGCCGGTTTGCGGGGCGCTTTTAGCGACGCGACGTTGACGGTGATGTGATGCCGGCAAGACAGGTCTGTGAAGGCGGCATTCCCCGACGCGCGCCGGGTGAGCGCGTTGGCGAATCATCGGTGCAATGCGCTCTTTCGCCGCGTGGCGCAGGATGCTTTTGCTGATCGTCATCGGCTGATGCACGCAAGAAACCGGCGTTTGCGGTTGTTGTCGTTGCGCGCGCTGTACTCGGGGTTGTCCATCCGCCGCCGCGCGCGCGACATGATGCGATGTCGATCGCCTGTGAATAACATTTTTTCGCAGTGTCGAATGCAGCGTTTTCTCGCGGAGTTTCCGCGTGTTCGGCGCGCTACGAGCGGCGGCTCTCACATCGCGATGAGATGCGAATAACATAATTCACAAAACAACAATCAAAGTCTCACATATCGCCGATAGCGTCCGCGTCGCTCCGGGACCCTTCTGCTGATCTTGGCGGTTCAGGGTGATCCAAACAGGGAGAGTGAGACTATGCGAAACATGAAGGCTCTACTCATGGGTACGGTTGCGTTCGCCGCGATGGGCGTCGCTTCCGAATCCGCGCAGGCGCAGTCGTTTGCGTTCGGCGCTGGCGCGACGTTCCCGCAGATCGTCTATCGTCAGCTGATGGACTGCATGTACGACCAGGCTCAGGGCAGCTCCGGCAAGCCGGGTCCGCTCGCCAAGGCCGCGAACTGCGGCAGCTTCAACACCAGCGGCTTCCACGGCATGATCCTCTACGCTCCCACGGGATCGGGCAACGGCAAGTCGGTGCTGCGCGCCAACGACAAGACCCTGATCGGCACGCCCTCGAGCTCTGCTCCTCCCTACACCAGCGCCAACATCGGCGTGAGCGCCACGGCCGATTATGACGGCGTGCAGTTCATCGGCAGCGACGACGTCGTCAACGAAGCCGACATGACCGCCTGGAACACCGGCGGCACCACCAGCCCGCAGTCGAAGTTCGGCAACCTGATCCAGATTCCCGCGGTGATCGGCGCGGTTGCGTTCGGCTTCAACGGCAAGGACGGCACCGGCGCGACGCTGAACATCCTTCCGGCGACCCCGACCGGCGGCAGCTCCGGCCTCAACCTGTCGCGTAACGCGGTCTGCGGTATCGCTTCGGGTCACATCACGAAGTGGAACAACCCGATCCTGACCGCGCTCAACGGCGGCGCGCTCGGCACCGGCAACATCACCTTCGTGCACCGCACCGACGGCAGCGGCACCACCTTCCTGCTCACCAATGCCCTGGTCGAGCAGTGCCGCTACGAGTTCGGCCCGAACAACGAGACCGATTCGACCGTCGTTTCCTACGCGTTCCCCTGGACCGATCGCGCCCAGTCCTGCTCCACCCCGCTCGTTCCGCGCGGTGCGAACCAGGTCAACTGGCCGGATCAGTTCGCGACCAACCAGTGCGGCACTGCCAACGCCAATTCGGGCGGCGGCACCTTCGCCAACGCTTCGGGTTCTGGTGCGCTCGTCTCGCTCGTCACTACGACGAACGGTGCGATCGGCTACGCGTCCGGCGACTTCTGGCTGCCCGTCAAGGCCGGTGGCCTGAAGACGGCCAACATCCAGTCGCAGTGGGACATCACCGGCGCGACCGGCAAGTTCCAACCGCCGACCTTCGCCGGCGCGCAGAAGGCGCTTGCCACGGCCATTCCGCAGTTCGATGCCACGAGCCGCGCGAACCCGCTGACCTGGAGCTTGCAGGGTGTTGCTCCGAACCCGGTGGTTGCCGGTGCGTACCCGATCGCCGGCTTCAGCTGGATCGAGATGTATCAGTGCTATCAGACCCACAGCAACACCAACAACGCCTACACCTGGTTCAAGACCTGGATCGACTTCGTGTACGGCACGGGTGCGACCGGTATCTTCAACGAGAACGGCTTCGCTCAGGTGCCCGCCGTCTGGCAGAACGAGATCTACGCGCTGTTCAACGACCCGGCTAACGGTCCGCAGGGCAGCGGCTGCTCCGGCAAGGTCGGCGCTTACTGATCACTGCTCGGGCTTCGGCCTGATCGACGATCGACATGACCTTTGCACCCGGCTCGCGCCGGGTGCATCTTTTGTTTTCAGGCTTGTCGCCAGAGGAGGGCGAGCGCGGCTCCTGTCGTGATCGAGACGACGCGGCAGCATCCGATTTGCAAGTGTCACATCATTGATAAGGTGTAACGTTATCGCTCGGGGCTGATCAAGGACGGCCCGCCATGTCGATGCGCCTTCTCGCTATCTTGCTCGCTGGCGTCGTTGCGACGGGACCGGTTGTTGCGGTCAATGCACCGGGATCGATGGATTCGTTTTCCACTGAATCGCGCGACGATCTGTTCGCAACGAAGCCGGCCAATCCCGCTCCCGCCGTCGCGCCTGCACCAATCCCGGCCGCGGTCGAACGGGTGCCGGTTGCTCTGCCGCCGCAACGTGCTCTCAGTGACAATCCCTTATGGGCGATCCCTCTGAGCCGCCTCACGAACAGCCGCGAACGGCCGCTGTTCGCGCCGACGCGGCGGCCGCCGGCACCGGTGCCCGTCGCGATGCCTGTGCCGGTGCAGGTCGGTCCGCCGCCGAAGCCGCCCGAGCCGGAGAAGCCGCAGCTGTCGCTGCTCGGCACCATCATCGGCAGCGAGAAGATCGGCCTGTTCATGGATCCGGCCAGCAAGTCGGTGGTCCGGCTCAAGGCCGGCGACAATCACAATGGCTGGACGCTGCGTGGCGTCGAGCGGCGCCAGGTGGAGCTTGCCCGGGGGCTCGACCGCGTCGTGCTGGATATTCCGGCGCCCGACATGAAGGGAAGCGGAGCGCCCGGCGCGCCGATGCTGGCCGGACCGCCGCCGATGCCGGCTGCGCCCCAGGTCGCCATGCCGGCTGCGCTGCCGGCGGGCGCACCGAACGGGGGCACCTATGTCCATCCCGGCGCCAACATGAAGCTGCCCGTCGGCCGGGCGCAGCCTGCCAATCTCAGGCTGCCGGCAGGGCTGGTGAATCCCATGGCGGCCCAGGGTCAGCGCTAACGCGCTATCACGCGGTTCCGCCCGCTTCATAACAGCCGGTAACATTTCGCTCACGCGGCAAGTTTGCGCGGGAATCACACCGTTTCGACGCAGATTCATGATGTTGTTGAGCATCATCGTGGAACTGCGTCAAATGCGAGCAATGCTACAAATCTGACATATGAATGTTAGTAAACGATACGTAAATGCGCCGCACCAGTGTGCCTGCATGGGTAGGCCTGGCTGGAGCTTGCAATTGGAAAGTGCTGCGGCGTGCCCCATCGCGACATCATTCAGACTCCCCGAGGCTTGAAACCGCAAGGTTTGAAGCCCCCCGGAATGCGGCGCGCCTTCGAGCGCTCGCTGCTGTGCGGCGTCAGCCTGGTCGCGCTGTCGCTGGCGAGCGGCTTCGGTCATGCGCGCAATTTGACGCCTGGCGGCAGTTCGGTGGCACCGACGGCGGCGGCGCAGCAGGCGGCGATCCAGGCCGCGCTTCAGTCGGCCGGCGCGGCCAGCCAGGCGGAAGCCTCGCTCGTCCGTGCGGCCGCCGCACTCACCGCCGCGCGAAAACTCCAGTCGGACGCGGCGGCCGCCGCACGGGCCGCGGCCTCGTCCGTTCCGAACGGGCTGGTCACGGGCGGGTTGATGCCCTATGGCGGCACCAACGGCGATCCGCTGGCGGGCATCAAGGCCGATTCGTCGAAATGGACCGGCGCCAACGCACCGGTGCAGACGACGAATGGTTCGAACGTCTCGGTCAATATCAAGCAGACCCAGCAGAAGAGCATCCTGTACTGGGACTCGTTCAACGTCGGCGCCAACACCACCGTCAATTTCCAGCAATCGGCGTCCGACTGGATCGCGCTCAACCGGGTGGATCCGAGCGCCTCACCGAGCCGCATCCTCGGCCAGATCAACGCGATGGGCGGCGTCTACCTCATCAACCGCAACGGCATCATCTTCGGCGCCGGTTCGCAGGTGAACGTCCACACCCTGATCGCCTCCAGCCTCGACGTCGGCAAGCTCGGCGCCTCCTTGAGCGATCGCGACGCGTTTTTCCGCGACCAGGGCATCGCCAATCTCAACTCCTTTTCGATCTATGACAAGGACGGGGGAGCGGCTACCAATCTGATCGCCGGCGACATCAAGGTCGAGCGCGGCGCGTCCATTACCGGCAATATCCTGTCCGACCAGGTCTCGCTCGGCTCGCCCGGCTCGGTCTATCTGTTCGGCGCCAACGTCACTAATTCCGGTTCGATCAAGGTGAACGGTGGCGAGGTCGCGATGGTCGCAGCGCGAACCATCGATGTCGTTTCGAATGGATACTCGGCTTTTCCGGATAGCGTTCTGGGCAAGGACGACAAGGGAACCATCAAGTTCCGCGGTACCGAGTTCAGGCTGTCGCAGTTTGATATAAAGTACGACAGCGCCACTGGCTATGCGGGGTCCGGCTCGATCGGTCGCTATGTGCCGGGCACCGGCGCCGTCGTTCATGATGGCCTGATCGATGCTGCGCGCGGCATCGTCGTGATGAACGGCGATACCGTCACCATCGGTAATCCCACCGATGTAAGCGGTCATGCCCTGACCGATAGTGCCGGAAAACTCCTCCAGGGCGTGATCTCCGTCGACACCAGCATCGACCGCAACAGCTTCGTGCTGCTGCGCGCGGCCACCAGCGTCACCATGAACGGTGTGATCTCAAGCCTGCCGCTCGACGACGGCGCGGCGGGATTGCCGAGCACGCAGAGTTTCACGCCGGCCTATATCGAGGCCACGGCGCAAACCAATGTCACGGTCGGTTCGACCGGCCTGATCTCGGCACCATCCGCCCAGGTCTCGCTGAACGCGAAAGTATTGCCGTTAGGTAACGCAGATAACAAACTGCCGCCGGGCCTCTTTCAACAGGGTAGCAACGGCGTGACTGGAGGCAACCAGAACGGCGTCTCTTCCAATTCTCAAGACCCCCAGTCCGTCCTTCTCGCGCCCGGCGCGACGATCGACGTTGCTGGCCTCCAAAACGTCGAGCTGCCGGCGAGCTACAATATCATCGCCGTCAAGCTTCAGTCGGAATTCGCCGACTCGCCGCTGCAGCGTCCTCCTTACGCCACTGTGAACGCCGACGGGACCGGCGTGGTGTACGGCCAGACGCTGTGGATCGACATCCGCAACACCGGAACTTACGCCGACGGCACCACATGGGTGGGAACGCCGCTCGCGGATGCGAGCGGCTATGTCGCCAAGGTGCCGCGCAGCATTTACCAGTTGATGACGGTCGGCGGAAGCATCAGCCTCAACACCGATCTCGGCACCAACAACGGCGCTTCCAGCGTCAAGACCGATGGATCGGTCATGAACGTCGCCGGCGGCAGCGTCAAGTTCCTGCCCGGGATGGTCAACACCACGCGCCTGATCGGCAGCGACGGCCGCATCTACAACATCGCCAAGGCCGACCCGAACATGACCTATGTCGGGATCGCGGGCCAGTATGTCGTCAATCATGCACGCTGGGGCGTCACCGAATACTGGTCCTCGCAGAGCCAGGTCTATTCGGCCGGCTACACCGAAGGCCACGACGCCGGCAGCGTCGGCCTGGTCACCGTCAATCCGTCACTGCTCGGGACGATGTATTTCGGCTCGACGGCGGGTGAGCGGCAGATCAGCAACGGACAATTGCCGTTGCAGGGCTCGCTCTCGCTGACGACGCCGTCGAGCGTCCAGATCGGTGCGGCGGCATCTGCGAATTACACGACGCAGAGTACTTATACGACGAATCTGTCCGATGATGTTCTGTCGAGCTATGGCCTGAGTTCGCTGTCGGTGACGTCGAACGATTTCGTGCTGTCGAGCGGCAGCACGCTCAGTCTGGCGGCAGGCGGCAGCCTCAACGTGACAGCCGGCGCAATCGATATTGCCGGCAATGTCTCGGCGGCGGGTGGAAACGTCAGCCTCGTCACCGACCGGGCTTCACTCGACACCACGCCGTGGTTCAAGGCGCCCGTCGAACCATCGGGCAAGTCGATTGCCGCGAGTGTCTTTGTCGAGGGCTCGCTTGATGTCAGTGGGCGATTTGTCAATGATATCGGGCGCGTGGCCGGTGTCGATGCGGATGGCCCCGCCTTCATCAACGGCGGCAGCATTTCCATCGCGACCGACAAGAGCAGCACCATCGAAGGGACCGGAGTTCGAGACACGACAGGAAGCATAGTACTTGCCGCGAGCAGTGTTCTCGATGTGTCGAGCGGGGGTTATATCTCGTCACAAGGCAAAGCTAGGACCGTCGCTACCGGTGTGATGGCCGGCAAGGCGGGCAACATTTCTGTCGCGATCTACCAAGGCGCGGCATGGGTGGCTCCAAGTTCCACTGGTCAGGTGAAGCCTACCCCAGCTGACAGCTCGATTGCCACGCTCCAACTCGGCGGCGCATTGCGCGGCTATGGTTTCGAGAGCAACGGCAGCCTCAGGATCGCGGGAGTCAACTCGATCCGGATCGGTGGCGCCACCGGCACTTTGCCCGAGGCGCTGCTGACGGCCGGCGGATTCGGCTCCTACACGATCGAGTCTGTGAAGGATGACTGGTCGGGCGCGGACGCAAACATTGTCGTCTCGGCCGGGACCAGCCTGACGCTGCAGCAGCGAAACTTCGTGAGCCTGGCGGACTACACCACAACACCGACCGGCACCAAGCTCGGTCAGCAGGCCAAGCCGCAAGTTGCGCTGCTGCCGGACAACCAGCGCAAGGCCGTCGATCTCACTCTGAGGGCCAATAGCATCAAGCTGGATACCGGCTCGAGGATCGTCACCGATCCCAAGGCTAAAATCATCATGGCTGCGGTCACCGACGACCGTCGCGGGGCCACATCAACTGATCCAAGCCTTGCGAAACCAAGCACCCCGGATTGGAGCGTCCCGGCGACGTCCGTCGAACTACTCGGCACGATCATCGACCATGGCGGCTCTGTCTTCATCAATTCGAGGGCGACGCATCTCTCGTCCGACGCGAAGATCGATCTGTCGGGAACCTTCGTTGCCAATTCGCTGTTCGGGACAGTGAATGGGCCGGCAACAAGCGGCACTTATATCTCCGGCGGCACGTTCACGGTCGAAGGCGGAACGAGCACCAAAGTCACCACGTACAGTGATCCGAAAGATTCTACCAAGGACCAGTTTTATTTCGCCTATAGCGCGCCTGGGAAGAACTATCTCGTGGCGGATGCTGGCGCTTTGGTCGATGTCTCCGGTGCAGCCGGCGATATCCAGATAGCCAACGCGCGCGGCGCGATATCGTCCCAATGGTCGTGGAGCGATGCCGGAACGGTGAACGTCGATGTCGGCGGATTCGCTTGGGGTGGCAATTTCGCCGCGATGGGCGGCCGATACGTCACAGCCGACGGCAGCGTGAAGTCGGATTCGCGTGCCAACAACGGCACGGTCCTGCTCGGCGGCGGAGCGATGCTACTGCGCCAAGATATGTCGGAAGTCGCCGGGGCACTCGCAGTTTACCACTCGGGAGCAGCACCGGGGGCGCTTGTCGTTTCTGCCGATCAGCTCGCGGCATTCGACAACGTCTATCTATATGCCGGGAGCGCGGAGGGAGGGGCGGCACGCCTCTTCGCCGATCTGCCGGGCAGTTTCTACGCCGAGAATGTCCCGCCGTCATGGGTAACGCTCTCGATTTCAGGTCCGCTCAACTGGAACGTAGCGAACCGCCTCGAGATCGCGGCTGGCGTCATCAACGCACCGACGTCCGGTCCGGTCGATGCGCGCATCTCGGCGACTTACGTCTTGTTGGCGGGCAACGGCAGCGCGCCGGCCGCTGGCACCAGCACGCTGACGGTCAATGCGAAAACGATCGATCTTCAGGGCGCGCCGAAGCCGACGAAGGCCGGCGATCCTATCAGAGGACTCGATTTCTCGGGGTTCAGTCAGGTCAATCTGATCGCGAGCGGCGACATCCGCCTCGGTACGCTCAAGGTGATCGATGGACTGAAGAACGATCGGACCAACGACAAGACGCCAACGGCCGAGCAATCGAGCTTCACTGGCAACCTCGTCACGGCCGGCGATCTGCTGTTCTCCGCCCAGCGTATCTATCCGGTGACGGCCGTCACGTTCGGAATCGAAACGCCCGGCAACGTCAAGTTCACTGCGCCCGCGGGCAGCAACACGAGCATTCCGCTCTCGGCCGGCGGAGGCATCACGGTTCATGCCAAGACGATCGAGCAGGCGGGCAATCTGTTCGCGCCACTCGGCACCATTACGCTCGGCAGCACCGACACCTCGGTCTCGCCCGTCATCACCCAGTCGGTGGTGCTGGCGCCGGGAAGCCTCACCTCGGTGTCGCTGGCCGACACCACCGTTCCCTACGGTGCGACATCAGATGGCACCGACTGGTATTACAACGCCAGCCTGAAGCCGCTCTCGGCGCCGCCATCGAAGGGCCTGATCCTTGCCGGCTCCACTGTGATGCGTTCGGACGGCTCGACGATCGACCTGCGCGGCGGCGGCGACCTTCAGGCTATGGAGTTCATCCAGGGCAAGGGCGGATCGCGCGATGTACTGGCGGCTCAGAACGTCTACGCGCTGGTGCCGACGCGAAGCGATGCGATCGCGGCCTACGACATCCATTTTGCCACCGCCCGCAGCGCCGACAATGGCGCGACCATCACCGCGGGCGACAGCGTTCCTCTCGCGGGCCAGCAGATCACGATCGACGGCGGCAACGGCATTCCTGCGGGAACCTACACGCTCTATCCCGCGCACTACGCGACGCTGCCCGGCGCGATGCGCGTCACGGTCTATGCCAGCGACAACAACACCAAACATGTGACATCGGGCACCAAATTGCCCGATGGCACGGTGCTGGTGACAGGCAACTACACGCAGTCGACGGTGCCCGGAAAGAAGTCGTCGGGCAAGACCGTGTTCGCGGTGCAGACCAGCGCGGTCTGGCAGCAATACAGCGAATACAGCTTCACCGGCGCGAACAGCTATTACACGCAGCTCGCGACCAAGCAGAACACCGTCGCGCCGCGGCTGCCGATGGATGCGGGCCGGCTTTCGGTCTCCGCGCTGCAGACCATCGTGCTGAACGGCATGGCGCTGACGCAGCCGGGCCGGGACAGCAGCGGCAATACCGGGCGCGGCGGCGAGCTCGACATCAGCGCGCCCAAGCTCGCGGTGGTCGGCCATGCCGAATACGTCAACAACGACGTTCCGACCGGCTATGTCGGCGTCGACGTCGCCCAGCTCACCGGCTTCGAGAGCATCCTGATCGGCGGCAGCCGCAGCGACGTGGCGACCGGCACGTTGATCACGCCGACGGCGACCAATGTCGTCGTCGACACGCGTGGCGAGACCTTCAGCGCGCCTGAGATCCTTCTGGTCTCCCAGCAGACCGGGACGTGGCAGGAAATCAAGCAAACGATCACGGTTGGATCCGGCTCCGTGGAGGTGAACCTGCCGGTCTACATCCCGGTGGATGGTACCGGGACGGTGACCGTCAAGTCCGGTAGCGTCATCGAAACGTCGGGAACGGTTCATGCCGGACTCGGCCGCCACTACATAGTGATCTCGGACGGGCGAACCGTCACGGCCGAAAGTCTCGCCGCAGCCTTGGGCGGGACGCTGTCCGGATCGGAGATCATCAACGCAGATCTGACGAAATTGCCGGCGCTGTGGTCCGGCGGCGGCCTCGGATCCTCCTCTTTCGTGGTCTCCAACGACAGCAGTGAGCAGGCGCTCACCTACTACGCCAATGGCGGCCCGCAACAGCCGGGCCGCGGTGCCATGTTCGTCGCGAGCAATGACCCGAGCCTGCAACTGACAGGACCGAGCAAGACCGGCGTCTCCGCTTCGGGACTCACCATTCGCTTCAAGGATGTAGTTGCGAAGGACGTCAAGGACATTTCGACCAATCTGCCGACGGGACAGGTGAGCGGAAGCCTGACATTGCAGGGCGGCGATACCAGCAACAGCGGAAAGCTCACGATCGACGACGGCGCGAGGATCACGACGAACACGCTGACTCTGCAAGCGACCGCATCCAACAATGCCATCGTCGTCAACACGACGGATTTCCATGCCAGTCTTGTCAATTTGGTCGCGCCGACCATCGGCATCGGCACCGCCAGCGCGGTCGCCGGCAAGAGCCTGGTGCTGCCCGCCAACAGCGCCCAGTTCGCCGACGTGCAGACGCTCGCCTTGCGCGCATTCGCGGGTCCGATCACGGTCTATGGTGACTTCAATTCCGGCACGCGCAACCTCACGCTCGATGCCAACGGCATCATACTCGGCCTCGACGGCGGCGCCGCGCAGGACGCCAGGATCAGCGCGAGCGGCACCCTGACGCTGACGAAGACCGCCGGCCCGGCCTTCAGCGGCAACACGGCCGCGAACGGCAACAGCCTGCAATTTGCCGCGAAGGAAATCGATCTCGGCAGCGGCGTCGTGAACGGCGTTGCTCCCGCCACCTACATGACCATTGCCGGCTATTCCAATGTCGGTCTCACCGCCACCGACCGCGTGCTGGTCAAGGGCCCGGGCATGCTGACGCTCGGCGTCAGCAACACCGACAAGGTCGATCTCACCGTCACCACGCCGAGCCTATTGGTTGCCGGTGCGACCGGTGCCAAATCGCAAAGCTTCGCCATCACCGGTTACGCCGGCAACGTGACCATTCAGGACACCGTTGCGCGCACCGGCGTCGCCGACCGGCCCGCCGACAGCACCGAGGTCGGCGGCAGCCTCCAGATCACGGCGTCGAACATCACGATCGCGAGCACGGTTCAGGCGCAGGGCGGCACCATCACGCTCAATGCGATCGCCGGCAATCTCGAGCTGAAGTCCGGCGCCT
The DNA here is from genome assembly GCF_042076515.1 of Bradyrhizobium sp. A5. NCBI lineage: Bacteria > Pseudomonadati > Pseudomonadota > Alphaproteobacteria > Hyphomicrobiales > Nitrobacteraceae > Bradyrhizobium > Bradyrhizobium sp. A5. The sequence goes on from NZ_CP148990.1 coordinate 2,774,834, forward strand.
ATCTCGCGGCCGGCGGCTACAAGAAGACGCTGGTCGACGTCGACACCTACGCGCCCGGCGGCAAGATCGTGCTCAATGCCGATATCGGCACGTCGTTCCTACCGGTGGTCCCAGGCGCGGGCCAGGTACTGGTGGATGCGGGCAGCGTCATCGACGTGGCGCAGCCTGCGGGTGGTCTCGGTTACGGCGGCGAGATCGACGTCAACACGCTCCGCGGCGGCGCGACGATCGCCGGCATCCTGCGCGGCGCCGGCGGTGCGGGCCTTGGCGGCCGCTTCAAGCTCGACACCAAGGACGCAGCCGATCTGACCGCGCTGGCGGACACGCTGCTCGTCGGCGGCATCTCCGGCTTGATCGATATCCACACCCGCACCGGCAATCTCGAGCTTCTGCAGGGCCACACCCTCAAGGCCAACGCCATCACGCTGACCGCCGACGACACGGCCTGGGACGGCGGCGACGCGAGCAAGCAGTTCGGGCAGGTCAAGATCCGCGGCCTGATTGATGCGACCGGCTACGGCGGCAAGACCGCCGACGGCACCGGGCAGGCCGGCGGAAAGGTCTCCCTCTACGGCGCCAATTCGGTATTCCTGGCGAGCAGTGGCGTGATCGATGCCTCGACCACGCACGCCGACGAGCGCGGCGGCGACGTCACCATTGGCATCAGTTGGGACGCCAAGTCGAAAATCTGGCTGCAACAGGGCACGCAGATCAATGTCTCCGGCGGCACCAAGGGTGGCCTGAGCGGTGGCACCGTGACCTTCCGCGCGCCGCTGGACGGCAACAACGACGTCAAGATCGCGGCGATCAGCAATGTCGCCAACACGGCCGGTACGCACGGCGCGAGCTTCTACGCCGATGGCGACAAGACGTATGACGAGCTGCCCGTGCTTGACGCCACCAACAACGTCAATGATCGCTCACGGACCAGCATCGTCGGCGCTCGCTCGGTCGCGGTGAACGGGTTCGTTGCGTTCGACACGATCGCCAGCAGCAATGGTATCGACGGATCGAAGGGCCTCGGCTGGTCCGGCACCATCGATACGGCTGGCTGGTACAAGGGAGTGGATGAGCACGGAAATCTCGTTCCGGCCACGGAGGGGACGTGGACCAACGTGAGCGGATGGCGCATTGAGAAAATCGAGGGCGGCACGGCACTTGCGACTGTGCCGGCGCCGGTTGCCGTGAAGAACACTGCGGGTGGCACGATCGCAACCATCAGTTTCGCCGCGGGGGTAGATGTTTTCCAATTGGACCCGAGCACACCAGGGCTCGAGCAGTACTTCGGCCAGAGCAACATTCCCGTCACATTCCCGGACCCCGGTTCCGGCGGGAGACGTGCTACGGGTGTCGTGTCCTTTAGTGCTGACGGACAAGTCGCCACCGTCACGATCATTGATCCCGGCAGCGGTTATCTGACCAGAGTTCCAAGCATAACGATCGGCAACCTGGACGCGCCGGCAAAGATGCAGTTCGGCCGTCCAGTCTCGACCCTCAAGGTCGTCTCGGCGTCGATGTCGCTTGCGCCTGGTGCCACCGGCTATGACGGGGCATCGTTGACCTCGGTCAGTATCGGGCAGAACGCCTCCGTGAAATTTGTACAGGTAACGGGCCAGGCCGGCACAACGACCCTGGTTAATGGCACTCCGCAGTTTGTGCCATCTACCAACGACTACATTCCGGCGACGTCGAGCGGCGTGTTTGCCTTCGATCCAAGCCAGCAGGGCAAGACTGGCGTTGCGTCCTTCACCGGCGGGGCCGGTACCGGCAAGGTCTTCTTCGGCGAGACGATCTCCGAGATCACCAAGGGGACGTGGAGCTACAACGGGCAAAATTACGGCTTCACCAACCTGTTCACGCGTCTGGCTCCGTTGGTCAGCAGCCTCGGCGCCGACGTCGTGCATGTGCAGCCGGGCGTCGACCTCGTGAATTCGAAGGGCGACATCACCGTCAGCAGCAACTGGAATCTGGCGGCCGGCACCGCCGGCAACCTGGCGACAGCCGACGGGGTGACCTATTTCGATCCTGCGTCGAGCTACGTGAACTTCACCTACCGTCTCGCGACCCCCTGGGGCGGGCTCGATGCCGGCGTGCTTTCGCTGCGTGCCGCCGGAAACATCAACGTCAACGCTTCGATTTCCGACGGGTTCTTCCAGTTCGCGGATTATCTCGACGCGAGCTATGCCGGCAAGGTCAACAGCTATTTCGCTTCGAACAGCGGTCTCCGCTCGATCGATTTCGGCGCGGTCTATTTGAACGACTACGCCAGCAACACGCTTCTGATCGCGCCTTACAAGGCCGGTGATGTCGGCAATGGCATCAGCCCGACATCGCAGGACCTCGCGAGCGCCGACCTGTTCCCGCATAAATTGCTGGTTTGTACAACCGATTGCAGCCAGGCCAACATCAAGACGGTGACGGCGCCGTCGTCATGGTCCTACATCCTGGCCGCAGGCGCCGATGTCTCGAGTGCCAATCCGACTGCCCGGGTTTCGCTTGCGAGCGACAAGGGCGACGTGATCGTCGACAAGCACGCGAGCTACGACCAGAAGCTGGTGGGAGGGTCCGTCACGGTCAACATTCCGACCATGATCCGGACAGGCACCGGTAGCATCACCGTCGCGGCCGCGCGGGATGTGGTCCTGAAGGACACCGCCGCGCCCGGCGTGATCTACGCGGCCGGCGTCAACACTGAAACCTACGCCAATCCTTACGGCTCGAACCTCGCAGTCACCGATCCAAATGGCTTCTTCGAGCCCCGCCTCATGGCCTACGGCAACGCGGCCGCCGCCGTTGCGTCCGAGCTCTATTACGGTCCGCCAACTGCGGCAGCCTTCCCCGAAAAGGGCGGGGACGTCGTCATCGACGCGCAGCGCGATGTCGTGGGCAACACCAAGGTGGTCGTGAAGGAAGAGAACGACACCACGGTCTCCAAGAAAGTGCCGCAGTACTATCAGGCCTGGCTGCTCTCCAATTCCGGCGTGACACCCGATGCCAACAATTCGGCATACGGTGCCGGTGTCTTCGCGCCCTCGACGCAGATCGCCTCGCAAACGGCGTGGTGGATCCAGTACGGCAGCTTCCAGCAGGGCTTCCTCAGCGCGGGTGGCAATATAAGTGTGCTCGCTGGTCACAACATGCTCGATGTGTCGGTGTCGGCCCCGACCACCGGCCGCGTCACCGGCGGCCTGTCGGCAAGCAGCACACCCGTGACGCACCTCTATGGCAGCGGCAACATGATCGTGCGTGCTGGCGGCGACATCCTCGGCGGTTCGTTCTACGAGGGATCCGGCCACGCCAGCATCGTCGCGGGCGGTAACATCGGCCAGAACGGGTACGTCTACAAGTATGGGAGCAGCACTCTCAGGCTTCCGGACGTTCCTCAGCTCGCTGTCGATACCGGGCAGATCACGATGAGCGCCGCCGGCGCCGTTACGATAGCCGGTGTTGTCAATCCGGCTGCGCTGCACGCTCAGCAGCCAAGCAGGTCAAACCCACTCGAGACAGCGACCAATCCGGACCAGCCTCTCTACATGGACACCTATGGCCCAGACAGCAAGGTGCGTGTGGTCGCGCAGTCGGGCGATCTCACCATCACCATCGCGCCGGCCACGATTTGGACAAACAACACATTCGACAGGGCTGGAGCAGCGACCTACCCAGCGAGTTTCGAGGCACTCGCTCTCCAGGGTGACCTGGTCACGACCGGCATCGGTGATCTCATCACGGGTACGGGAATCAAGGTGCCGGGGATCGTGTTGAGCCCGTCCGAGCACGGCACGTTCGACCTGCTCGCACAGGGCAGCGTCGATCTCACCTTCGGCTATCCAGCGAACACGTCGGGGCCGCAACCGATCTCGCGTCCCTATATTTCGACCGGACCATCGTTGATCGATGCCGCCTTCGATCCGTATCGGCCCAATAGCGGCAATGACGCATCGTCGAGCCGCGCCATCCTGGCGCATGGGAGCGATGACGCCGACGGGCTCGATACGAAGGCGCGAATCTACGCCGCGACCGGTGACATCACGGCAACGGGAAATTACGGCCAGCGGAACATCAATTCTCCGAAGACTGAAGCAGTCTATCAGCACATCGAAATCAACCGCCCAGCCAGCTTCTATGCGGGGCGCGACATCTTCGACCTCAACGTCGTCGTGCAGAACATTCACGCTGCCGACGTGAGTTCGATCGTGGCCGGCCGCAACATCACCTATACCGGGTACAACAATGGCGGCGGCATCCAGGTGGCCGGCCCCGGTTTCCTCGTGGTGCAGGCTGGCGGCGACATCGGTCCGTTCCTTCCGGCGGCGCACAACAATTCGACCGAGGCCCTCGTTCAGGAAGGCATCGTATCGGTCGGCAATTCCTCTCCGACGGCGGTCGGAAACCTCTTCATTCCGGGCGACACGGGAGCAGGAGGCGGCTCGATCGGCATCTACAACCAGTCGCTGCTCGGCCCGGCGAGCAATCCGCGGCGCAACGCCGCGCTGGTTGCGGCCGCAGGGACCAAGCAGGGTGCGGACATCATCACGATGTTCGGCACCAAGTTCGGCGTCGACTACAAGGCGGTGATCGACGGCTATATCGATCCGGCCAATGCGGGCGGGGTGCCGCACAACTATATTCCCGAGCTGCGCGCCTTCCTGACCCGGGTCGGAAAATCAGTCAGTGGTGACGATGCCAGCGTGTTCGCGGTGTTCCAGGCTCTGCCGGCCGATCTCCAGCATGTCTTCGTCGACCAGGTGTTCTTCGCCGAGCTCAAGCAGGTCGGCATCAGCCAGTCGGCCGGCACGGGCTCGGACTCCCAGCGCGGCTATCGCATGATCGAGACGATGTTCCCGGCGAGCCTGGGCTACACCGAGAACGCGCTCGGCGGCGGCGCGAACGGTGCCAGCCAGCTCGTCAAGACCGGCGACATGAATCTGCTGCATTCCACAGTTCAGACCAGGCTCGGCGGCGATATCTCGATCTTCGGTCCGGGCGGCAGCCTGATCGTCGGCTCGCTCGCCGCCGAGCCCAACAAGGCGCTGAAGCTGCGCGACATCGGCATCCTCACGCTGGGCGGTGGCGCGATCAACACCTTCACCGACGCAAACGTGCTGGTGAATTCGAGCCGTGTGCTCACGACCCAGGGCGGCGACATCCTGATGTGGAGCTCCAACGGCAATCTCGACGCCGGGCGCGGTTCCAAGACGACGCTGTCGGCGCCGGCGCTGCAGGTGCTGTACGATCAAGACGATTATCAATCGATCGATCTCGGCGGCTTCGTGACCGGTGCGGGCATCGGCACGCTCAAGGCTTCGAACGTGGCGGTCGCGTCCAATCTCTATCTTCTCGCACCGCGGGGAACGATCGACTTCGGCACGGCTGGCGTGCAGTCCTCGGGCGATGCGGTGTTCGTCGCGCCCGTGGTCGCCAACTACGGCAACTCCTCGGTTCAGGGCTCGACGACCGGCGTTCCAACCATTTCTGTTCCCAACATCGGTGCACTGACCGCGGGTTCGAACACGGCAGGCGCCGCGGCGAAGTCGGCTGAAACGCCGACCGCGGGCGGCTCCAGCAAGCCGGCCTCGATCTTCATCGTCGAAGTGATTGGTTACGGCGGCGGCGATGGTCAGGGCCAGAGCGAGCAGCCGGAGGACAAGAAGCAGTGCGACACGACATCGTCCAGCGACTGCAAGCAGTGACGCCGTATGCGTCTCTGACGATGCATCGGGTTGCTGCGTGGCAATCCGTCGCGCGCACGGCGTCAATTTGCGCGTGTCATCACGACGCCGCTCGTGCACCGGTCGAGACGCATCGCTCGAGCGACGCGATATCGCGTCATATATGACAGTCTGACGGCACGGCGAGAGACTTGAATCGATTTGGATTTGGGCAGGCAAAAGGACATCTGCCACCGGACGGCCGCTTTCCATCCTGAAATCTGACGCTTTGTTCAAGATCGGTCACAGCAACGATAAGAAACAGACCTACAAGGACGGCAACAGGCTTCGTGGAAGAGGGCAGTGGGCTGCTGTCCGCACGAGTTTGGCAAGCCTGCCTGTTTGAATTTGTGTTTTAGGGGGTGAAATGCGCGCGACAAATCTGATCGAACCGGTCTGCCCCGAGTCCGCGCTGACGACGTCCAATTCCAACGAGACGGCCAACGTCTATGATCTCGGCCTCAAGCAGGACGAGAGCAGCCGGCTTCGCCGCATCAGGGACCTCGAGCACGAGAATGGGCTGCTGATGCGCATGGTCTCGGAGACCCAGATCGAGATCGCGCGGCTGCGCGAACTGCTGTCCTCCAACTGACGCGTTCCGGCTGCCGCTCCTTCAGCGGCAGGTAGGGCCTCTCCAGGCATTCATTCGAACGATCGATACGCCCGACGCAGCGGGCGTGTCGATGCGTCCGGCTGAAACGATCCGTGCGAGCGATTGACGGCGTTTCCGCAGAGCGCGCGGCCAAAAAGTAGCCGCGTCTGTTTTCGCAATCGCGGTGCGCGTAGCGTCTACTGAGCAGGAACCGCACATCGCCGCGCCGGTGGCGCGGGAGGCGCGTCGCCGCCCACGAGGCGTGCGGCAAGCCTGTCCCTGTGTGCGTCAGCTTGGTGTGAAACGAACGTCATGCGGTTTGGAAAGCTTCTGTCGATCGCATGCTGCCTGATCATTTCGGCCGTTCTCGGCGGCTGCGGTTTCATTCCGATGGCGGGGCCGGCAAGCCTCGACGTCAGGAACGAGAACACCACCACGCTGCCGTTCGCCGTCGTCAAGCTCAATCCCGAGGTGGTCGAGATGCTCGAGAAATTCGAGCCCAATGGACTGCCGGGATTCCTGACCGACACGCGTCCGCCCTCGAGCATCAAGTTCGGCATCGGCGACATCATCAGCGTCACCATCTTCGAAGCTTCCGCCGGCGGCCTCTACGTACCACTCGAAGCCGGCGTGCGTCCCGGCAATTTCGTGAATCTGCCCGACCAGGCCGTCGACAACGACGGCAACATCACGGTGCCCTATGCCGGCCGGATCCGCGCCGCGGGCCGCACCAACGTGCAGGTCCAGGACGACATCCTGGCGCAGATCAAGAAGCGCGCGATCGATCCGCAGGTCGTGGTCACGTCCAGCCAGCAGCGCTCCTCGATGGTCAGCGTGTTCGGCGAGGTCCGCACGCCGGTGCGCTTTCCGATGCCGGCGGCCGGCGCGCAGGACCGCATCACCGACGCGATCACGCGGGCAGGCGGCATCAGCGGCGCCGGCTGGGAGACCTGGGTGGTGCTTGAGCGCGCCGGCAAGCGCGCCACGGTGCCGTTCGGCAATCTCGTCTATTTCCCCAACAGCAACGTCTTCGTGCAACCCGGTGACCGCATCTATCTCTACCGTGAGCCGATGAAGTTCATCGCGTTCGGCGCCACCGGCCAGCAGGGGGAGTTCAACTTCGACGCCTGGCGTATCAATCTGACGCAGGCGGTCGCCAAGGCCCGCGGTCTGCTCGATCTCCAGGCCGATCCCGCCTCGGTCTTCCTCTACCGCCGCGAGCCGCGCGAGGTGGCGCTGCGGCTCGGCGTCGACTGCTCGAAATTCGACGGCGCTTCGGTGCCGATCGTCTTCAACGTCAACTTCCAGGATCCGGCCGGCTATTTCATCGCCACCAAGATGTCGATGCGCCCGTTCGACGTGCTCTACGCCTCCAACGCGCCCCAGGTCGACGTCACCAAGGTCCTGAACTTCATCAACACCACGCTCGTCACCGCCCAGAGCGGCGTGAGCCTCGTCAACAACATTCGTTTCCCGGGATCGACGACCACGACGACCACGATCAGCCCCAGCGGGCCGTGAGGCGGGCGAGCTGCGATGATGGAGACGAGCGCATCGCGGCTTGACGCCTTGTCCGCAGATGTTACTCATCGCGGGGGTCGAGAGCGGCTGTATCGCATTATGTTAACGGGGCGCGCCGGCGAGCGGAGGAACTGGTCATGAGCCGCGCTTGGCATGGGTTCGGCAGTGTTGGCAGGCGGGCGCTGGCCATCGCGCTCATCGCGATCGCCGGGCCTGCCGCGGCCCAGTCTCCCGGTCCCGGTCCGATCAATCCGCTGCCGGCGGAGCGGCAGGGCACGATCATCGGCGGCAAACCGACAGGCAGTTTCGAGCGCTGCGTCGATGTGCAGATCGGGAACGACGGCGCGTTCGGCTGCTTGAACCAGAAGCTCCGGCGCGAGGTGGACAAGGTCAATCCGTCGCTCAACCTGCCGCCGGTCGATGCGCGTTCCTCCGATGTGCGCGTCGGCAACGTGAACGAGGCGGCTGTCCGCCAGCAATACGGCTCCAATTACGGCCGGTCTGCCGTTCCCTTCCGGCCGTCGTCGGTCTTCAACGTTCCGCCGCATCGCTGATGTCTGCTTCCATCTCACAGGCAAAGGGCATCCGTGCTGCGCTATGGTCGTGGCCGGCCGCAGCTTTATGCCTGCTGCTCGTCGTGAGCGGCGAGGGGCGGGCGCAGGAGGATGAGGACGGCAGCAACGCCAGGACGGAGAGTGTCGCCGCGTCTGCAGACGATACGGACGATGGCGGAGTGCAACCCCTGGCGCTCGAGCGCTTCGCGCCGCGGCCGCTCACGGCTGCCGATTTTCCTCCCGCCAATCCGCTGCTGGCCAACTATACTTATCGCACCAGCGCGATCTTCGGCCGCGACTGGCGCGCCGGCCGTGCCGAATATCGCCAGCTCGTCGAACGAGAATCGCTCGCCTTCGGGCTGCCGCCCGCGCTGGTCGATGCGGTGATGGCGGTCGAGAGCCGCTACAATCCCAGCGTCGTCGGCATGGATGGTGAGGTCGGATTGATGCAGGTGATGCTGTCGACCGCACGGATGATGGGTTTTGCCGGCACGCCGGCGGAGCTTGCCTCGCCCGCAGTCAATGTGCATTACGGCGTGCGCTATCTTGCCGGCGCCTGGCGCCGCGCCAACGGTGATCTCTGTACTGCGACGATGAAATATCGCGCCGGGCATGGTGAGACGCGCTTTTCCTACCTGTCGGTCGAATACTGCACGCGCGTTCGCGCGCATCTGGCGGCGAGCGGAGTTGCCGTCACCGGCCCGGTACCTCAGGCGACGTTTGGAAGACCCGCCGGTGGCGGCGGATCCGCGCGCGGCCGCGTCCTGAAGGCGGGCGGCGCGATCAATTTCGCCGCTCTCAATACGCGGCTCCGCGGCGTCGCCGAGCGCAAGGCGCCGTCGGATCTGCGCTGATCGAGGCTGACAAGCGAGAAGCCGAAGCCTGCAAGCCAGGTACTGCGCGTCACGCGCGCGCTTTGCTCTTGGGCGCGCGCCGCCGCCGGCTTGCCGGCGCCGGTCGGCCGGACGCAAGCGCCTGGCCGATGGCGCGCCAGCATTTCACGGCATCGCGGAAGGCATTTTCATGCGCGGAGCTGCGCCCGCGCCAGTCCATCAGTTGCTCGGCATCGGCCAGCGTCGCCTCGCCCGACTTGAGGCGCGTGATCCATGACAGGGCTTCACGGATTAAGGGATCTAAGTGATCGACCTGATGGCTTCGCTTCGTCACGATCCAGCGCTTTCCCGCACACGCCGACCGCGAGCGGATGCTCCCGGTCGACATATCTCTGTACGTAAGACGACGCGGGACGCTGAAAACCGAATTTGCCGCGGCCGGGACGTTTGAGACGATCGGCGCAATGTTCGACCGCTTGCTTGAGGTCGGTTTCGACGGTGCGGACGGTGACGCCGAGCAGGGCCGCGATCTCGCGGTTCGGCATGCCGTCGATGCGCGAGAGCGTCAGGACGCGCCGGCGGCGCTCGGGTAATTCGGCGATCGCGTGCCTCAGGAGATTGACTTCGGAGCGATCCTCGATCACGCGGGCAGCGTCCGGCTGGTCGTCGGGGAGCTCGAGCAGCACATCGACCTCGTCGGAGGTGAGGCGGCGCTTCTCGGCGCGGCGACGGTCGGCGGCGATGTTCAGCGCGATGCGGAATAGATAGGCTTTCGGGCTGCGCACCGGCCCGAGCTCGCGCATGCCTTCGAGGCGCAGATAGGTTTCGTTGAGCGCCTCGGAGGCGAGGTCCGGCGAGCCGAGGCGGCGCGTCAGCCTCCGATCGAAGTCGACATATTCGGCCAGCAGAAGAGTCCGCAAGCTGCTGATGCTGTCGATGGTCATGCTACGCCCCACTTCACTCAGTCCCCATTTGACGGCGGGACGGTAGTAAGGCCGCACAACGGTAATGTGACGAACTGTTAGTGAATAACAGGCGTCTTGCGTTAGTCGCGTTATGTTGCGCGGAATCATCACATCGATGACGAGGTGGTCATCGCGCGCTGCGAAAAAAGTTTTCGCTGCAGCTGCGCGCGCAGCGTCTATCGGATAAGGCCCGGCAGATCATCGCGTTTCGGTTGGTTCGGGCTGTCCGAAGAGTGCTGCGGCTGGGCGCGAGCTGGCCGCAATGAGAGAACGATATCGAGGCCGAGGTGAATTCGCGTGGTCTGTATCATAACGGCGCGCGTCGCCCTGCGCCGCTGCTGCTGCGCAAGTTGCGGAGCCGCGGGGCTGACGCTGGCTGCGCTTCGCGCCTCGCTATCTGCGGCCTGATCATCTGCGCGATCTGCACCAAGCCGGCCCTTGCGAAGCCTGAGGCCGAGACCGTCAAGCCGGGTGCAAGGCCGGCGTCTGCTGCGCCCGCAAGCGCGAAGCCGGGCAAAGGTGCCGCGGAGAAGAGTGCGCCGGATGCGGCCAAGCCGGCGGCGCCGGAACCGCGTTTCGATATCGACGAATATCGTGTCGAAGGTGCGGACAATCTGCCGCAGATCGAGGTCGAGTCCGCCGTCTATCCGTTCCTCGGCCCGGGCAAGAGCGCGCAGGATGTCGAGAAGGCGCGCGCCGCGGTCGAGAAGGCCTATCACGACAAGGGGCTTCAGACGGTCAGCGTCGCTGTGCCGCAGCAGGATGCGCAGCGTGGCTTCGTCGTGCTCAAGGTCACCGAGAACAAGGTCGGTCGGCTGCGGGTCAAGGGCTCGCGCTATTTCGATCTCGACAACGTCAAGAGCGGCGCGCCATCGCTGAAGGAAGGCGCGCTGCCGAATTTCCAGGACGTGACGAAGGACATCGTCGCGCTGAACAGGTGGCCGGACCGTCGCGTCACGCCGGCGCTGCGGGCCGGCGTTGCGCCCGGAACGGTCGACGTTGATCTCAATGTCGAGGACACCCTTCCGCTCCACGGCAGCGTCGAACTGAACAACAAGCAGAGTCCGAGCACCACGGCGCTGCGCACCAGCATCTCGATGCGTTACGAGGATCTGTGGCAGCTCGGTCATTCCATGACCTGGACCTACCAGTTCGCGCCGATGAATCCGAAGGACGCGATGGTCGTGTCGGGTTCGTATCTGGCCCGGACCGAGATCGACTGGCTCAGCGTCCTCGTCTACGGCCTGACGTCGGACAGTTCGGTCGCGACCGTCGGCGGCTCCAACGTCGTCGGGCCCGGCCAGGTCGTCGGCGGCCGCGCGGTGCTGACGCTGCCGTCGAGAGGCGACTTGTTCCAGACGCTGTCGCTCGGGGTCGACTACAAGGACTTCAAGCAGACGCTGCAACTCGGCTCCGACGCCTTCAGCTCGCCCGTGACCTATGTGCCGCTGGTCGGGACTTACGGCGCGAGCTGGCAGGGCGAGGGGCGGCTGACCCAGCTCAACGCCACGATCACCGCGGGCCTGCGTGGCATCGGCTCCAGCCGCGACGAGTTCGACGCCAAACGCTACAAGGCGACGGCGAACTTCATCTCGCTGCATGCCGACATCTCGCACACCCAGGACTTTGCCGGCGGTTTCCAGCTCTACGCGAAACTGCAGGGGCAGGCCGCGGACCAGCCGCTGATCTCCAGCGAGCAATTCAGCCTCGGCGGCCAGGACACGGTGCGCGGCTATCTCGAATCCGAAGTACTTGGCGACTACGGCGTCGCCGGCACGCTGGAGCTGCGCACGCCGAACCTGGCGCAGTATCTCGAGCAGAAGCTGCCCAATCCGACCGGTGACGCGATCAAGTACAACGCGTTCGACGAGATGCGCTTCTTCGCTTTCGTCGACGGCGGAAATGCCAGGATTCACGAGCCGCTGACCGATCAGCAGTCGCATTTCGACCTCGCGAGCTACGGCGTCGGCATGCGCATGAAGACGCTTCGCTACCTCAACAGCATCGTATTCGTCGGTGTGCCGCTGACCAGCCAGCAGACCACCGTCGCCAACCACCCACGTTTCAGCTTTCGGGTCTGGGGAGAATTCTAGATGTCGCTCCTTCGCTTTGGATCACGACCCGGATTTCGCCTGAGCGCGCCGGTGCTGCTTGCTCTGGTGTTCCTGGCAACGCTATGGCCGAGCCCGGCCTCGGCGTGGTGGAACGACCAGTGGACGCTGCGCAAGAAGATCACCATCGACACCGGCCCGTCTGGCGCCGGCATCAGCGATGCGATCGGCGCGACGCCGATCCTGGTCCGCCTCCATGTCGGCAATTTCCGCTTCGGCGCGGCCAAGGAGGATGGCGGCGATCTTCGCTTCGTCGCCGGTGACGACAAGACGCCGCTCAAGCATCATGTCGAGAAATACGACTCGCTGCTCGGCGAGGCGCTGGTCTGGGTCGGCGTTCCCGATCTGAAGCCGGGCGCCAAGAACGACATCTGGCTCTACTACGGAAACCAGAAGGCGCCGGCCGCGGTCGATGCCAAGGGCACTTACGATCCCGATACGCTGCTGGTCTATCACTTCAACGATCGCGCGACGCCGGCCCAGGACGTCACGGCGTGGGCGAACACCGCGCAGAACGCGGTGCCGGGTGCGGATGGGGCCATCATCGGCCAGGGCGCGCGCCTTGACGGGCAGACCGCGCTCACGCTTCCGGGCTCGCCCTCGCTGGTGGTCGCCGAGAACGGCGAGCTGAGCTGGTCGCTCTGGGTCAAGATGACCGCGCCGCAAGCCGGGGCCGTGCTGTTCTCGCGCACCGAAGGCGCGAACGGGGTAACGGTCGGATTGGACAACGGCGTGGCCTTCGTGGAGGTCACGAATGGCGGCAGCACGCAGCGCAGCGCCGGCGGCGCGGCGATCGCGGCCGGGACCTGGCACCAGATCGCCTTTACGGCGAAGGGCGCGCAGATCATTCTTTACGTTGACGGCAATCAGGCTGCGACGCTGGCCGTAGGCCTGCCCACCATGACCGGCGCGGCGCAGCTCGGCCGTGCCGCATCAGCGGCGGCTCCGGCAGCGGATACGGCCGCGCCTGCCGCCGATGCGGCTCAAGCGGCTCCGGCCGCAGCCGTGCCCGCGAGTGTTGTCGCGGGCTTTGCCGGCGATATCGACGAGTTTCAGATTGCCAAGGTCGCGCGCTCGGCCGGCTTCATCAAGCTCGGCGCGATCGGGCAGGGACCCGACCAGGCCAAGCTGATGGCGTTCAGCGTCGACGAGGAAAACGCGGGCTGGTTCAGCGGCGGATATTTCGGCGTGATCCTGCGCTCGGTGACGCTCGACGGTTGGGTCGTGATCGGCCTGCTTGGCATCATGGCGCTGATCAGCTGGTATGTGATGGTCGACCGCATCTCGTATCTGAACCGGGTCTCGGCCGGCAACACGATCTTCCTCAAGCATTTCCGCGAGACCTCGACCGACATAGGCGGCCTGCTTCAACTCGACAGCCAGGAGAACGATCCAGGCTTCGGTGGCGAACTCGGCAAGAAGCAGCGCAAGGCCGTCCATGCCTCGCCGCTCTACCGCCTGTTCGCCGCCGGTGCGCAGGAGATCCGGCGGCGCTTCGCAGGTGGCGGCTACCGCCGGCTGTCGCCGCAGGCGATCCAGTCGATCCGCGCCGTGCTCGACAGCGGCTTCGTGCGGGAGAGCCAGCGCCTCAACCGCCTGATGGTGATGCTGACCATCGCGATCTCCGGAGGCCCGTTCCTCGGCCTGCTCGGCACCGTCGTCGGCGTCATGATCACCTTCGCGGCGATCGCGGCCAGCGGCGACGTCAACGTCAACGCGATTGCGCCCGGCATCGCCGCGGCGCTGGTCGCCACCGTCGCGGGCCTCGGCGTCGCGATCCCCTCGCTGTTTGCCTACAACTACCTGACGATCCGCATCAAGGACGTCAGCAGCGAGATGCAGGTCTTCGTCGACGAGTTCATCACACGGATCGCGGAATCCTACGAGCTTCCGGAAGAGCCGGTGAAGCAGGCGGCGGAGTAGACCGATGCAAGTTCAGTCCGAAAGCAAGCCGTACGACGACATCAACATCACGCCGATGCTCGATCTCGCCTACGTGCTGCTGGTGATCTTCATCATCATGACCACGGCGACCGTGCAGGGCATGAAGGTGAACCTTCCGAAGGCGAGCGCGGCGCCGTCGCTGGCGCAGCAGACCACCAAGGCGATCACGGTTGCCAGTGACGGCAAGCTGTTCCTCGACACGATTCCCGTGACACTGCCCGAACTCGAGCAGCGCCTGGTGCAGCAGCGCGCGCTGACGCCGGAATTTCCGATCGTCGTGCGCGGCGACAGCCAGACCTCGTACCAGAACGTCGTCGACGTGCTCGATCTGCTCGGCCGCCTCAACTTCACCCAGGTCGGCATGGCGACCAAGCCGTCGGCGCGATGAGACGGGATGATGGCGTGGGACGACGACAGCAACGACGAGGACGGCGGGCCGGCATGGCGGCGCTATCTGCTGCTCGGCGTCTCGGCGCTGGTCGTGATCGGGCTGACGACGGGCCTCGTCGTCATGGTGATGAGTGGCGACAAGGATCCGCCGCGCAAGGTGAACGAGCTTCAGGTGACGATGGTGCTTCCACCGCCGCCGCCTCCGCCACCACCGCCGCCTCCGCCCGAGCAGCAGCCGGAACAGCAGCCCGAGCAGAAGGTGATGGAGCAGACGCCGGTCAAGGATGTCGTCGAGGAGAAGCAGGTCGACATACCCAAGGACGCGCCGCCCGACGCCGGACCCGATCCGACGCCGGGACCGCCGGATCTCGGTCTCGGCAACGGGCCGGGCAGTGGCGGCCTCGCGCAGGGCAAGGGTCGTGGCGGTGGTGGAGGCGGCGGCAACAGCCGCTTCGGCTGGTACGCGAGCATCTTGCAGTCGCAGATCGAAGCGCGTTGGCAGGCGAACGAAAAGACCCGCTACGCCGTGATGCGAACCGAAGTCAGAGTGTGGCTCGACAGTTCAGGCAAGGTTACGCGCGTGCAGCTTTCGCCATCGACGGGGGATAGCGCGCTCGATGCAGAGATTCGGGATCAGGTGGTGGGCGGTATGCGCGTGCGCGAGCCGCCCCCCAGGGACATGCCGATGCCGATCATTACCCGCTTCTCGGCCCGGAGTTCAGGCTGAGCGCGATGATGGGAACGACCGTAAGTGAGTTGAGAGAAGAGGTGACGTCATGTGGCGTGAAATGAAGACGCGAGAGCTGACTGCGACGGCGTTGATGCTGATCGCGTGTGCGGCCCCCGCCGCGGCGCAGGACGACGGCATGCCGCAGGGCAAGCGTCCGACGGTGTCGCGCGACGCGCCGCCATCGTCGAATGCGACGGTCAACCTGATCAATCTCCTCGTGAAGCAGGGAACGCTCAGCGAGGAGCAGGCGGCCGTGCTGGTCAAGCAGGCCGACGACGAAGCCTATGTCGCCCGCCAGGCCACGCGCGATGCCGCCGCCAAGGCGGAAGGCGCCGAGAAGAAGGCCACCAGCGCCGCCGACGCGACTTCACCGCCCGGCACCAAGCGCGTCACATATGTGCCCGAGATCGTCCGGAAGCAGCTCCGCGAAGAGATCAGGGCCGAGGTGATGGACCGCGCGCACAAGGAAGGCTGGGCGTCGCCCGGCCTTTATCCGGAATGGGCGCAGCGGATCAAGTTCTACGGCGATATCCGCGCGCGGTATGAGGGTGACCATTTCCCGCCGGGGAGTATCGGTTATTTGGAGAATTTCAACGCTATCAACACCGGTTCTCCGTTCGACACAAATGACATTAGCAACGCCTACTTCCCACCGACCTACAACACGACACAGGATCGGAATCGTTTCCGCTTCCGGGCTCGGCTGGGTGCCGACGTCGATCTCACCGAGGGTTTCACTGCGGGCCTGAGGATTGCGACAGGTGAGAGCAGCTCGCCGATCTCGACCAACCAGACGTTCGGCGGTAATGGCGGCAATTTCTCGAAATATTCGCTCTGGCTCGACCGCGCCTTCATCAAGTATCAGCCGGTGCAGGACTTCATCGGCTCCGTCGGCAGGTTCGACAACCCATTCTGGTCGCCGACGGATCTCGTCTGGTACAAGGATCTCGGTTTCGACGGCTTTGCAATCCAGGCCAAGCAGGAGATTGCCGAGGGGTTTACGCCCTTCTTCGTCGGTGGCGCCTTCCCGATCTTCAACACCGACCTGAACGCCAGTCTCAATACTGTTGATATCGCCGGGCCGACCAAGATGCCGAGCCGCGACAAATGGCTGTTCGGTGCGCAGGCCGGCTTCGGCGCACGGCTGGATCCCGAGACCAATTTGACCCTGGCCTTTGCCTATTACGACTTCACCAATGTCAAGGGCAGGCTGTCCAGCGAATGTGCGGTCATCAATGCAAACGACATTTGCGATACCGACCTGTTGCGACCGTCGTTCGCGCAGAAGGGCAATACCTATATGGCCCTACGCAACATAACGTTCGTGTCCAGCACCACGCCTCAATTCCAGTACTACGGTCTGGCCAGCGATTTCCGGCCGGTGGTCGCGAGCGCGCAGCTCGACCTCACGCAGTTCAACCCGATTCACATCATCCTCGACGCCGAATACGTCTGGAACACCGCGTTCAATCGTTCGGCTGTCGCCGCCGTTGCCGTGTGGCCAAACAACTTCGCGTCGACGACGGACGGCAGCCAAGGCCCATATAACGGCGGCAACCAGGGCTGGATGGCGCGCATGACCGTCGGCAACAAGGAGATCAAGCATCTCTGGGATTGGAACGCGCATGTCGGCTACAAATATCTCGAATCCGACGCGATGGTCGACGCCTTCGTCGATTCCGATTTCGGTCTCGGCGGCACCAACCTCAAGGGCTACTTCATCGGCGGCAATGTCGGCCTCGGCGAGAACATCTGGGCCTCGGTGCGCTGGATGAGCGCCAACAGCATCGCCGGCCTGCCGTATGCCGTCGATATCGTTCAGCTCGATCTCAACGCGAGGTTCTGATCATGCGGTTGCTCCGCCTGTCGTCCGTTGCCGCATTGGCGCTGATGATCCCCACCGCTGCCCATGCCGACCAGGAAAGCGATCGGCTGCGCGAGGCGCTGCGCAGCGCCACCGCGCAGGCGCGCACCGCCGAAGACCAGCGCGCCGCGGTTCAGGCCAAGCTGACCGCGGCCGAGCAGGAGCGCGACCGCCTGCGCAAGCAGAACGAGGCCTATCGCGCCCAGGTCAAGGAAGCCGAGCAGGCCTATCGCCAGGCCGTGAAGGATTTCAACGAGCGCATCGCAGAGCGCGACGACTCGCTGGAGAAGTGGAAGAGCGCCTATGGCGAGGCGGCGGGCGTCGCGCGCACCAAGGATGCCGAACGAGCCAAGTTCGAGGGCGAGGCGACGACCTGGAAGGCCAGCGCCAAGGCGTGCGAGGCCAGGAACGTGAAGCTCGTCAGGATCGCCGACGACGCGGTCAAGCAATACGAGAAGATGGATCCGCTGGAGAAGGTGATCCACCACGATCCCGTGATCGGGTTCAAACGGGTCGAGCACCAGAACGCCGCCCAGGACTTTCGCGATCAGATCATCGAACAGAAGGCCAAGCCATGAACCAATTCATGACCGGGAATGTCCTCAAGCTCGCGCTGCTCGTCGGCGCGCTGAGCGCCGCTGCCGCTTCACCGCTCTTTGCGCAGACGCGTAATTCGCCGCAGCCAGCGGCCCCGCGCGCGACACCTGCGCCGGCCGCTCCCGCGGCGGCGCAGCCGGCGCCCGCAGTGCAGGACAGTGCGGCCGTGAAGGGCGGCGAAATCATCGCGCGCGTCGGCGATAGCGATGTCACGGCAGAGGAGGTGCGCGCCACCATCCAGCTGCTCGATGCACGCCAGCAGGCGGCGATGGCGCGCGATCCGGCGCTGCTGAGCCAGACCGTGCGCGCGATCCTCGCCAACCGGCTGGTGCTAAAGGAAGCCGCGGCGAAGAAGTGGGACCAGCAGCCCGCCGTGGTGACGCAGATCGCGCGCGCCCGCGACACGCTGATCGTCGAAACCTATCTGCAATCGGTCACGGCGGTCGGCGATAGCTATCCCGGCGAAGCCGACATCAGAAGCGTCTACGAGGCGAACGCCAGCGCGTTCCTCGTTCCGCGCCGCTTTCGCCTGGCGCAGATCGTGGTCAACCTCGCCAAGGACGCCGACAAGGCGGCCGAGGACACCGCGCGCAGGAAGCTCGACGACATCGTCCGCAAGATCAGGCAGCCCGGCGCGGAGTTCGGCCCGATCGCGAAGGCATCGTCCGAGGATGCGGCGACCGCGGGGCGGGAAGGGGAGATCGGCTGGGTCGCAGAGCCCGATATGCGCACCGAAATCCGCGGTCAGGTCACCGGCCTGCCGAAGTCCGGCATCAGCGATCCGATCAGGCTCGAGGACGGCTGGCACATCCTGAAGCTCGTCGACACCGAAGCGTCGCATACGCGGCCGCTGGCGGATGTGAGGGACGCTCTGGTGCAGCGCATGCGGGCCGAGCGCATTGAGGCCAACCGCCGCGCCTATGTCGCCGAGTTGTTGAAGCAAACCCCGCCGGTGGTCAACGAGATCGCGCTGTCCAGATTGCTCGAGGCCAAATCCGAGGCTGCGCCGTCGCGTTAGTTTGGCAGATTGCAGATTTATGTCAGGGACATTACGCTGCCGAGGCGCTGTCATCCGTCAGCGCGACAATGGTGAATCGTCGGTAAAAGTATCATAATTATGGTACAATGAACGTGATATCGGGGCGCGACATCGATCCCGGGGGCGACATGACCGACCTGACCAATGCGGGTGAATCGACAGCTACATCGGCGTTCGCGAGCCGATCGCGCGTCCGTCTGGCCATCCCGTTCGGCCTGATCGAGCCTTTGTTCGCGGCGCTCGACTGCGCGATCATCGTCGCGGCCGGCGCCATCGGCGGCATCGCCTATCAGCGTGCGCTCGGCGGCACCGCCGAGGATGCCTCCTTCTATGCCGGGCTCGGCCTGGTCGCGAGCCTTGCCTATGTGCTGGTGGCGCACTTCTTCGGCCTCTACCGGCTGAACCAGCTCCTTGACGACGAACGCGACGGCGGACGGGTCTGGGCCGGCTGGTGCCTTGCCGCGCTCGTGCTTGCCGTCGTGCTGTTCCTGTTCAAATCGGGTGGGGACGCCTCGCGTGGTTCAGTGGTCTGCTTCTTCGCGATCGGCGGCGCCGGCCTCCTCGTGGCGCGCCGGCTCGGAAAACGCGGTCTTCGCTCGGCACTCGTCGCCGGCACGATCCGCGGTCGGCGCGCGGTGGTGATCGGGACGCAAGGTGAGCTGGCGCAGTTTTCCAAGGCCGGACTGCTCGCCAGGCTCGGCCTGCACGAGGTCGATCGCATCACCTTGCCGCGGGACGAGGTTACGAAGCAGGGCCCGTCGGGGGCGGAGCAGCGCGATGACGCGCTGATGAAGCGCATCAGGGAGGTTTCCGCCGAAGAGATCGTGCTGGCGGTGTCCTGGGCCGGTCCGCAGGATATCGAAGCCTTGCTCGATCGGTTGCGCGTGATCCCGCTGCCGGTGCGGCTGCTGCCGGATCGCGCGGTGTCGACGGTGCTGCGTCACCAGACCTCGATGCCGCAGCGGCTCTACATGGTGGAGGTGCAGCCGGCGCCGCTGTCGGCGTTCGATCGCCTGACCAAGCGGCTGCTCGACATCGTCGTCGCGGCGACGTCGCTGGCGCTCCTGACGCCTCCGCTGATCCTTGCCGCGCTCGCGATCAAGCTGGAGTCGAAAGGGCCGGTGATCTTCCAGCAGCGCCGCAACGGCTTCAACGGCAAGCCCTTCGTCATCTACAAGCTGCGCAGCATGCGCGTGCAGGAGGACGGCGGCTCGGTGGTGCAGGCAACCAAGCAGGATCCGCGTGTGACCCGCGTCGGGCGCCTGCTCCGCCAGACCAGCATCGACGAGCTGCCGCAGCTGCTCAACGTGCTCCAGGGCCACATGTCGATCGTCGGGCCGCGCCCGCACGCGCTGGTCCACGACTACGAATATGGCGCCATGATCGCGAACTACGCGTTCCGCCATCACGTCAAGCCGGGCATTACCGGCTGGGCCCAGGTGCACGGCTATCGGGGCGGCACGCCGCAGCTCGAGCTGATGAAGCAGCGCGTCACGCTCGATTTATGGTATATCGATAATTGGAGTTTGATACTCGATATCCATATCATGTTCAGGACGGCGTTCGAGCTGATCCGGCCGCGTAACGCTTATTGACGTGACCGCGACGCGCCCCGGAGCGGTCCGAAATAGTTACATTGATTCATTTGCCGGTTCGCCGGGTCGTCACCTTGCCGGTCGCGGCGCGGCCGCCGGTTGCCCGTCCCGGCAATCATGGCTACAGGAGACTCCGTGGGCCTATTGAAAAGGTTCACGATTCGCGCTTACTAAGCCCGGGCTGGCGCAATTCGGGCCGAGGGGACCCATTATGGTTGGCAAGAGGCATGCCTCCGACGAGATTTCGGCCAAGCTGGCGCAGGCCAACGAACTCGCGGCCAAAGGCAAGACCCAGCGCGAGATCTCCAAGGCGCTCGGCGTCAGCATCATGACCTACCATCGCTGGAAGAAGATGCTCAAATCTTCACCGGCCGTGGATCATGGGCGCCGTGCGATCGAAAGCGTGCCCCGTGCGTCGGTCGCCGATGCGAACTCCGAAGAGACGATCAGACGGCTGGAGCTCGAGAATGCGCAATTGCGCCGCCTCGTCACCGACATGCTGCTCGAAAAGCTGAAATACGAAGAGGAGCTGCGGGCGCGGCAGGGCTCGCGGATGCGGCGCCCCGACAACGGCTGACGATTCCTGTTCTGACGTGTTTTCTTTGCGCGAACCGGTATCCAGTTCGCTCGAAGACGCTCTAACCACCCCTCATATAGTATCCGTTCTGATAGATGCCGGGCTGCTCGAACCGTTCGAGCATCCTCAAGTTCGCCTTGTTCAGGACGATTCCGAGCAGGCGGTCGTGCAGCTCAGTCTCCGCGAGCAGGTGGCGTCGCACCGTCTTGACGCTGGTCGCGCCCCATTCCACCACGAAGACGAATGAATCGATCGCCGGGACGATCGCGCGGACGTCGACAACCGGCGCCAGCGGCGGCAGGTCGACGATGATGTAGTCGTAGCTCTGACGCAGCCGCTCCAGCAGGTCGCGGAATCCCTGCGAGGCCAAGACCTCGTCGGAATGGACGGGGGCCTCGGTCAGCAGCAGCGGCAGCAGCGCCAGTCCCGTCGTCGGCTCAAGGCCGGTGGCCTCTGCGAGGTCGAGCTTGCCGCTCAGGACCTCGAGCCATCCCGTTTGCGGACGCGGCGTCAGCGAACGCGCCAGCGTCGGGTTGCGCAGATCCGCATCGATCAGCACCACGCGCCGGCCGGCGTCGGCCATCAGCGCCGCAAGGTTGGCGGCGACGGTGGACTTGCCTTCGCTGGGCAGGGTCGAGGTGATGCCGATCACCTTGGTCTCGCGGACATTGGCCTGGAGCCATGCGCTCACCTTGATGGCGCGAAACGCCTCGGTGAACACCGATATGGGATCGTCGACCGCGCGCCGCTTCAGGGAATCGCTGAACGCATAGCGTTGCTGGTCCGACGTCGCGGGCTCCGGCGCACCTTGCGGCGGGGGCAGGGCTGGGAGATCGCCGGGATCGGCCGCCATGACGGCAGCGGATCGCGGCAGCACCGGCGAGGCCGACGCGGAGGCCAGCGGGATCACGGACAGGCAGCGCGCGCCGAGCTCCTGCTCGACCTGCCGCGCCGTGCGGAATACGCCGTCGACGGCCTCGCGCAGCGCCGCGATGCCGATGCCGGCCATCAGCCCCAGCGAGAGCGAAATGGCGAGGACCAGCGACGTCACCGGCTTGCTTTTCTTCGCCGGTGCGACCGCCGGGCTGATGATCCGCGCGTCGGTGATCGGGAACGATTGCTGCTGGATCGCCTCCATGTAGCGCTGGAGGAAATTGTCGAACAGCGTGTGATAGACCTTGGCCGAGCTCTCGAGCTCGGCAAGGCCGAGCCGGTCGCGGTTGGTGAGCTGTCCCTCCGACACCAGCGCGGCCAGCGACCGCTCCATGCTCTCCTGGCGGGTCCTTGCGATCTCGTAATCGCTCCTGTAGCTGCCGGCGATCCGCCCGAGCTCGGCGCGAATGTTGCGGCGGATCTCTTCCATCTGGTCGCGCAGATTGGCCGCCGCGGTATGGTCGGCGCCATAGCGGCCGGAGATGTTGGCTTCGCGCGCGGAGAGGTCGATATACTGGTTGCGCAGCCGCGTGATGACGTCGTTCTTCAGCGTGTCCGCGACCGCGCCTTCGCTGACGTCCATTTTCTGGACCTGCTCGATACGGTCAAGGCGCGCCTTGGCCTCGCTGGTTGCGCCGCGCGCGGTCGCAAGCTGGCTGTTCAGCTCGTAGAGCTGTTGCTCGCCGATCAGCCGGCTGAACGTGCTGGCGCCGGCCGTCGACGATGCGCCGGCCCCGCCGAGATCGACGATGTTGTTCTTTTCCTTGAAGTCCAGCACGGCGCGGTCCGCCGCCGCCGCCTTCGACTTCAGCTCGTTGATGCGGTCCTGCAGCCACGCGCCGGCGCGGGTCACCGTCTGGTATTTGGCGCCGAGCTGGTCGTCGATATAGGCTTCGGCGATCGCGTTGGCGACCTTCGCCGCGGTCGCGGCGCTCTTCGACGTGTAGGAGATGTTCAGCGCATAGGTCTTGTCGGCGCGCGCGATGCTGCGATGGGCGAGAAATTCGTCGAGCGCCCGCTGCTCGCGCTCCTCCGCGCTGCCGGCGGCGGGGGACGCGAACGGGTTCCAGCCGTTCGTTCCCGAAAACTCGGGATCGTCGGCGAGATGCAGGTCCTTTACGACGGCGAGGCCAAGCTTGCGCGAGGCCAGGATCTCGACCTGCGATCCCACTTGAAGCGTGTCGAGCGGGACGTCGCCCTGCGGCTGGAGCTGGTTCTGGAGCACACGCAGCGTGGTGCTGTCGATCAGCAGCGTGGTGGTGGCGGTGTATTGCGCCGGTGTGATCAGCAGATAGAGCAGGCCGATCGCGAGCGCCACGGCGGGCACGATGAGAAACACCCGGTATTGCCGGCGGACGAGGCCGGTCACCTGGTCGATCAGGGCCGACATCGAGCCCGAGGCTTCGTCCCGCCCGTGGTCGACAAGTGTTCTGCGAGCCAGCATGTCCATCGTCGATCAGATCCTCGGGGCCTGGCACAGCCGGCACATGTGACTCAACCTGTCCCGCCGCGCGGACGGCGACGGCGTGAACTGGTCGGACCGGCGGCTGCAAGCAAACGGCGTGACCGCGGCACAGGCGCGCCTCAACCGCGCTGGCGGACCGGGGCCTTCACGCTCTTCGCGTTACCTGTAACGAAGAAATAATACACATTTGCAACAGACGGCGCGGCCGGGCGGAGCGAAAGCCGCTAAATTCCGCGAGTCCGGTGCGCGCGATATCATTGTTTAACATAAGCGCGATAGCCGCCGCCTGCGCCGGCCGCGTGCGCCTGGTGAGCGGCGAAAGCCGCGGAACCCCGTATCGGGTAGGGCGCCGAATCTCCCAGGAACCATCACCGCCAACACGAGTTGGCCCGATGGGTGGGCAAAACGTCACACGAGGCAGACCGTGCAAGAAGCCGTGCGCGTGGATTCCACCGCGCAAATCGCAGGCCACCCGATCCATCCGATGCTGGTGCCGATCCCCATCGCTTGTTTCGTCGGTGCATTGCTGACCGACATCGCCTACACTGTCACTGCCGAGATCATGTGGGCCAATTTCTCCGCCTGGATCTTGATCGTCGGCGTCACCTTTGGCGTGCTGGCCGCGATCGCGGGCCTGACTGACTTCCTCGGCAACCGTCTGGTCCGGACCCAATTGCCCGCATGGCCGCATCTCGTGGGCAGCGCGGTTGCGCTGATCCTGGCCATCTTCAATGCCCTGATCCACACGCGCGATGCCTGGACCTCGGTATGGCCGACCGGGCTCATTCTCTCGGTGATCACGGTCCTGATCCTGCCGGTGACCGGCTGGCTCGGCTGGGCGCTGGTCTATCGGCACGGTGCAGGAGTAACGCGATGACGTCCCGATTTGCCCGCGCGTTGCTTTGCTCCTCGCTTCTGTGTCTTGCCGGCTGCGATGACGGCAGCGGTGATCCCAAGGCCCAGATCGGCGCCAATCCGAAGTTGCCCGAGATCCAGCAATACCTGCTGCCGCCGATGCACATTGCGCGCATCGTCGGGTGGAAGAAGGACGAGACGCCGACGGTTGCGGAGGGCTTGCAGGTCAAGGTGTTTGCTACCGGCTTGCAGCATCCGCGCTCGATCTATGTGCTGCCCAATGGGGACGTGCTGGTGGTCGAGTCGAAGGCGCCGAAGGGCGCCCCGATCAAGCGACCCAAGGAAATCGTGATGGGCTTTGTCGAATCCTGGGCGACCTCGGGCGGGGATACCGGACCGAGCAACCGCATCACGCTGCTGCGCGACAGCAACGGGGACGGTGTTCCGGACAGTCAGAGCGTCTTCCTCGACCATCTCAACTCGCCATTCGGCGTCGCGCTCGTCGGCAATGACCTCTACGTCGCCAACACCGATGCGATCGTCAGATATCCCTATACGGAAGGCGATACCAAGATCACCGCACCGGGCACGGTGCTGACGCCGCTGCCGGGCGGGCCGATCGACCATCACTGGACCAAGAGCCTGGTCGCAAGCCCTGACGGTTCGAAGCTCTATGCCGGCGTCGGCTCCAACAGCAACATCACTGAGAACGGCATGGAGGCGGAGCACAATCGCGCCAACATTCTCGAAGTCGATCGCGCCAGTGGCCGTTGGCGGATCTTCGCAAGCGGGCTGCGCAATCCCAACGGCCTGAGCTTCGAGCCGCAGACCGGCGCGCTGTGGACGGTGGTGAATGAGCGCGACGAACTCGGTCCCGATCTCGTGCCCGATTACATGACGTCGGTGAAGGACGGCGGCTTTTACGGCTGGCCCTACAGCTATTACGGCCCGCACGTCGATCCCCGCGTCAAGCCGGAGCGGCCTGATCTCGTCGCCAAGGCCATCGTACCGGACTATGCCCTGAGCTCGCATGTCGCGCCGCTCGGTATGGCCTTCTCCACCGGCACCAGCCTGCCGGCGGCCTATCGTGGCGGTGCCTTCGTCGGCGAGCACGGCAGCTGGAACAGGCAGGTGCTCAACGGCTACAAGGTCGTGTACGTGCCGTTCACGGACGGCAAGCCGAGCGGACCGGCGCAGGACGTCGTCACCAGCTTCCTCAACAGCGACAACCAGGCGCGCGGCCGCCCCGTCGGCGTTGCCCTCGACAAGAGCGGCGCGCTGCTGGTCGCAGACGACAGCGGCAACACGGTGTGGCGGGTGACCGCGGCGCACCCGCAGCTCACGCAGCGATAGAGAATCTGAGGAGTTGGACGATGGGCCTTGCTCAATACGCGATCGTACCGGTTCAGGATGAATGGGGCGTGCTGCACGACGGCAACGTCAACGGCAAATACGCCACCAAGGAATCGGCGTTTGAATCGGCCGTGGCCGCGGCATCGCTGGCGCTCCGCCAGGGCCATGAGGTCCATGTCAGCGTGCCCGGCCGTGAAGCGGGAGAAAACGCGCTCGGCAGCTAGCGGGCGATCCACGGCTGCTGACTGCTGCTGATTCCGCAGGCTCGCCCTGCGGGCAGCGCCCCCATGCCATTCGGAACCAACATTCCTCGACTCCCTGGTCTACGGCTAAGACAGATCTCACAGGCGTGATCCGCGCCTGACGGGCAGGCGACGTTTGGAATGCGGTTTCTGAGATATGACAGTGGGATGTTCGGCGTCCTGCTGGTGCTCGCAATCACCCAGCTCATCGGATGGGGGACGATCGGCCTTCCGGCCGTCATCGGCCGCGAGCTTGCGGCCGATCTCAGCTTGAGCCTGCCGGCGGTATTTGCCGGCAGTTCGGTGCTTTACGTGACCATGGGGCTGTGTGCGCCCTGGCTCGCCAAGGCGTTTGCGCGGCATGGCGCACGCAAGGTGATGATGGCGGGCACGATCGTTGCCGTGCCGGGCTTCGTCGTCATGTCCTTGGCCCACGAGCCGATGCTCTATTTTGCCGGCTGGGTCATTCTCGGCATCGGCGGCAGCGCGACGCTCTCGACCGGCGCCTATATCATGCTCAATGAAGTCGCCGGGCGAGGTGCCAAGAATGCCATCGGCGCGCTGATGCTCGTGACGGGGCTCTCCAGCAGCATCTTCTGGCCGACCACGTCGCTGCTCACTGGGCTGCTCGGCTGGCGTGGGATGTGTCTCGTCTACGCAGCCGTAATGCTCGTCATCAACCTTCCCCTCTATGCTTTCCTCGCGCCGCGGCGGAAGATAGCCGCTGATGATGTTGGTGAGCTTGCCAAGGTTGCGCCGCCGCCCGCGATTCCGAGGAGCACCTTCGGCCTCGTCGTCTGCGCCATCACGCTCAATGCCTTCGTCAATTTCGGCATCGGCGCCGTGCTGATCGAGCTGTTGAGGGCGGAGGGACTCGCGCCCGCGCAGGCCCTTGCGTTCGGCTCCATGCTGGGCGTGATCCAGGTCAGCGCCCGCGGCCTCGACTTTCTCGGCGGCGGCCGATGGGACGGCATCACGACCGGGCTCGTCGCTGGCACCGCGCTGCCCGTGGCCATGCTGCTGCTGATGGTGAGCGAGGGCGCGACCTGGGCGGTCGCGGTCTTCATCCTGCTCTATGGCGCCGGCAGCGGCGCGATGGCGGTGGCCCGGGCGACGATCCCGCTCGTGTTCTACGACCAGGCCGAGTTCGCCAAGGCGATGTCGATGATCGCGCTGCCGCTTAATTTCGCATCCGCCATCTCGCCGCCGCTGCTGGCGGGCCTGCTCACCCAGTTCGGCAGCCGCGGTGCGCTCGGTCTCACCTTCGTCTTCTCCTGTGCGACGGTACTGATCCTGGTCCTGCTCGGCCGCCGGCGTCCGCAAGTGGCTGCGGCGGCCGTCACCTGAGCCGAGCCGGTAATCTTCGCAGCGCGGAATTCGCCGCCCGCGGGCGACGTCCGTTGCGGGGCGGGGGATGGCCGTATGCCCGGCATGCAGTGCTCACGGCGCGAAAATGGTGTATCCGCAGGGAGCGCGGTCGTGGTCGAAAGCCGCCGCGCCAAGATCCAGTTCCCCGGAGGAAATCGACATGTCGGCCTTGCCGCTCTCAGGCATCAAGATCCTTGACCTTACCCGCGTGCTTGCCGGACCCTTGTCCGCCCAGATGCTGGGCGATCTCGGCGCGGAGGTGATCAAGATCGAGCGGCCGGGCACCGGCGACGACGCGCGCGCCTTCGGCCCGCCTTACCTGACCGACCCCGAGGGCAAGGCCAACAACAACAATTCGTTCTACCTTTGCGCCAACCGCAACAAGAAGTCGGTCACCGTCAACATCGCCAAGCCCGAGGGGCAGGCGATCATCCGCGAACTCGCCAAGGACGCCGACGTCTTCATGGAGAACTACAAGGTCGGCGATCTCAAGCGCTACGGCCTCGACTACGAGACCATCAAGGCGATCAACCCCGGCATCATCTATTGCTCGGTCACCGGCTTCGGCCAGACCGGCCCCTACGCGCCGCGCGCCGGCTATGATGCCATTCTCCAGGCGATGGGCGGCCTGATGAGCGTCACCGGCCACATCGACGGTGAGCCCGGCGAGGGCCCGATGAAGGTCGGCCCCTCGATCGTCGACTACATGACGGGCATGAACACCTCGATCGGGATTCTCTCGGCGCTCTATCATCGCGACGCCAATGACGGTCAGGGCCAGCAGATCGACGTCTGCCTGTTCGACACAGTCATCGCGTCGCTGTCGCACTGGCTGCAGATCTTCCTCGTCAACGGCAAGATGCCGCCGCGCCGCGGCACCTGGGGCAACGGCGGCATGCCGGCCGGCGTGTTCCGCTGCACCGACGGCGAACTGATGCTGGTGGTCGGCAATGACGGCCAGTTCCAGCGCACCTGCGCCGTGCTCGGCGAGCCTGAGCTCGCCAATGACAAGCGCTTCATCAAGAACAACGACCGCGTGGTGCACGGCAAGGAGATCATGGCGATCTTCGCCGGCCTGTTCCTGAAGCAGCCGGTGGCTTACTGGCTGGAGAAGCTGGAGGAGGCCGGCGTGCCGTCAGGCCCGATCAACAATTTCGAGCAGGTGTTTTCCGACCCGCACGTCCAGTCGCGCGGTATGCGGGTGAAGGTCGATCATCCGTTCGAAGCCGATCTCTCCCTTATCCGCAACGCGCTGACGCTCTCGGGCACCCCGATCAAGGACTACCGCGCCCCGCCGCTGCTCGGCGAGCACACCCAGGAGGTGCTTGGCGGGAAGCTCGGCTATGATGCGGGCAAGATCGAAGAGCTGAAGAAGCAGGGGATCATCTGATTTCATGGCCGGCAAAACCATCATCACCTGCGCGATCACGGGCAACCTGACCAAGCCCGAGCAGTCGCCGTATCTGCCCATCACGCCCGAGCAGATCGCGACCTCCGCGCTGGAAGCCGCCGAAGCCGGCGCCGCCATCGCCCACGTCCATGTGCGCGATCCCGTCACCGGGCGGCCATCGATGTCGATCGACCTCTACCGCGAGGTGGTCGAGTTGATCCGCGCCCGCAACAAGAGCCTCGTCATCAATCTCACGACCGGCCCCGGCGGCCGCTTCGTTCCCTCGGTCGAGGATCCCCGCGTCGCCGGTCCCGGCACCACGCTGCTGCAACCCGAAAAGCGCGTCGAGCATATCGAGCTGCTCAAGCCCGACATCTGCACGCTCGATCTCAACACCATGAATTCCGGCGGCGAGGTCGTGATCAACACCCCGCGCAATGTCCGGATCATGGCCGAGCGGATGAAGACGGCCGGCGTGCTGCCGGAAATCGAGCTGTTCGATTCCGGCGACTGCCATCTGGCGCGCGACCTGTTCGCCGACGGCACGCTGAAGGGCCCGGGCCTGTTCTCGCTCGTGCTCGGCGTGAAATACGGCTTCTCGGCCACGCCGGAGACGATGTTCTACGCCCGCAGCCTGCTGCCGCCGGGCGCGATCTGGTCCGGTTTCGGCATCGGCCGCGCCGAATTCCCGATGGTGGCCCAAGCCTGGCTGCTTGGTGGCCATGTCCGCGTGGGTATGGAGGACAATCTCTATATGTCCAAGGGCGTGCTGGCGAAGACCAATGCCGAGTTGGTCGCGCATGCCGCGAGCATCCTGAAGAGCCTGGGCGCAAGCGTCGCGACGGCAGCCGATGCGCGGGCGATGCTGGGGCTCGGCTGATCGGCATCGAATAAATCGTGACGTCAGCATGACGCAGGCGCGGCCTTATGTGAAGCTTGCGCGCAATCCCCAGATAAACCCGGTCCGTACAGATACAGGCTTCCGCTTCGCGCGCGAGTCAGATTCGATCTCTTCACTGGGTTCGGGAGAGAGCGAATGTCCTACACGATCGGGTTTCAGGCCAAGGACCAAAAGGCAGTTCTGGCGACCGAGGCAGCAACGGCCAACCAGGCCGTCGCCATCATTGCCGCGCTGCGGCGAAGTGCCGATGAGATAAAGTTCATCCGCTCGCCGCAGGAAGGCGAGATGGGCATCGAGATGCTGCTGTTGCTCGCCAAGGAAGAGGCCGAGGAGATGCCGCAGCGGGCATAGTCCCGCTCACGCGACCACACTTCGATCAAAAGCGAAGCATGCCGGCTGCAATATAATGTAGCCGTTTAGCATTCTCGCTTGAACCGAAAGTGGCTGCCATGAAACGCGAAGCGCTCCGCGTCGAACCGATCTCGTCCTTTCTCGATCGCCGCAATGCGCCGGTCTCGCCGGTGACACGCGCCGGCAACATGATCTTCGTCGCCGGCCTGCCGCCGTTCGACCCTGAGACGGGTGAGATCGCGGAGGTGCCGATCGAGCGGCAGAGCGAGATCGTCATGGAGCAGATGAAGCTGTGCCTTCAGGCGGCCGGCGCCTCGCTGGACAACGTCATGAAGTGCAACGTCTATTGCACCTCGACAAAGCACTTTGCCGCGTTCAACGCGGTCTATGCCCGCTACTTCCCGGATCATCCGCCGGCGCGGATCTTCGTCTGCACACCGGAATGGTTCGGCCCCTTCGACGTCGAGATCGACTGCATCGCGATGGTGTGAGGTGCTAACGTGCGGCGAGCCGTGACGGCGCCTTTGTCTCGGCCTTTCCCGCCGTCAGCGCCATCGTCGCCACGCTGACGACGCGCGCGATGACGTCCTCGACGTCGTCGAGATCGCATTTGCCTTCGGACAGCTTCGTCAGCCGCTCGCTCTCGCGGATGGTGTGGTGCGCCATGGCGAGCGCGAAGTTCAGGCCCCAATAGATATCGACGTCGCTGCGGTCGGGCAGGGCGCGGCGCATCGCGCCAGCGAACTTCCGCAAATGGTCGATCTCGCGGTTCTTGATGCGGCGGATCGGCGGCACGGATTCGATCGAGGCGCGGATCATGAAGCGCGCCGCCGTCGAACGCTGGTTCTCCGGTCCGAGACAACCGCGCAGGGTCGGCCCGACCAGCGCGCGAAGGATCACCTCGATCGGCGCGCGGCCGCCGCCTTGCTCTTCCGCCGCCTTCAACTCGCGCAGGCGCTCGCGGTTGGTCGCGATCGAGCGGGTGACAAATAGTTCCGCGATCAGCTCGTCCTTCGAGCCGAAATGATAGTTCACCGCAGCCAAGTTGACATTGGCCTCCGCGACGATGTCGCGCAGCGTCACGTCGCCAAAGCCGCGATCGGCATAGAGCCGTTCGGCGGCGGCGAGAATGGCAGACCTCGTATGATCGCTGGCCATGGATGCCCTCAGGGAGGGGAGTTGCAATTCAAACACTTGTATGAAACTATCGTTTGAAGGCCGGAGAAAGTCAATCCGCAATCGAGACTCGTTCGCAACGCGCGAGCCGGTTCCGAAGCGTCCGCAAGGCTCGCGCATCAAGGCATTGGCGCTTGCGGGCCGCGCGCGGCGGGAGGACAGTCCGGTCAAAACAGCTTTGCAAAGAGAGACCGAGGAGCGTCCCATGGATTTCGATCTGTCCACCAAGCAGAAGGAATGGCTCGACCGCGTGCAGTCCTTCATGACCAAGCACGTGCGTCCTGCGGTGCCGATCTATAACGAGCAGGACAAGGCCGGCGATCGCTGGAAGGTCATTCCGGTGCTGGAAGACCTGAAGAAGAAGGCCAAGGCCGAAGGTCTCTGGAACATGTTCATGCCGCCGAACGAGCATGAGGACGATGAATTCCGCGGTGCGGGATTGACCAATCTCGAATACGCGCTGCTGTCGGAGCAGATGGGCCACATCTCCTGGGCCTCGGAAGTTTTCAACTGCTCGGCGCCCGACACCGGCAACATGGAAGTGTTCATGCGCTACGGCTCCAAGGAGCAGAAGCGCAAATGGCTGCGTCCGCTGATGGACGGCGAGATCCGCTCGGCGTTCCTGATGACGGAACCCGCGGTCGCCTCGTCGGATGCGACCAACATCGAGACCAGCATCGTGCGCGACGGTGACCATTACGTCATCAACGGCCGCAAATGGTGGTCGTCCGGCGTCGGCGATCCGCGCTGCAAGATCGCGATCCTGATGGGCAAGACCGATTTCAAGGCGGCCAAGCACCAGCAGCAGTCGCAGATCCTGGTTCCGCTCGACACCCCCGGCATCAAGGTCGAGAAGATGCTGCCGGTGTTCGGCTTCGACGACGCGCCGCACGGCCACGCCCAGGTGCTGCTCGAGAACGTGCGCGTGCCCAAGGAGAACATCCTGCTCGGCGAGGGCCGCGGCTTCGAGATCGCGCAGGGCCGCCTCGGTCCCGGCCGCATCCATCACTGCATGCGCACCATCGGCAAGGCCGAGGAAGCGCTGGAGAAGATGGTGAAGCGTCTGATGTCGCGCACCGCGTTCGGCAAGAAGATCGTCGAGCACAGTGTGTGGGAGCAGCGCATCGGCGAGGCCCGCACCAACATCGAGATGACGCGTCTGCTCTGCCTCAAGGCCGCCGACATGATGGACAAGGTCGGCAACAAGACGGCGCAGGCCGAGATCGCCATGATCAAGGTCGCAGCGCCCAACATGGCGCTGAAGATCATCGACGAGGCGATCCAGGCCTTTGGTGGCGCGGGCGTTTCGGACGAAGCGGGTCTTGCCAAGGACTACGCCGGCATCCGCACGCTGCGGCTCGCCGACGGTCCGGACGAGGTGCACAATCGCGCCATTGCCAGGCTCGAGGTTCGGAAGTATGCCAACTCTCCCAAGCATTAAGCGGGAGAGTCATACGGCGTTCCCGACTTGAAGAAACGGCAGGGCATGATCCCATTCGGAATGACCGCTTGACGCAAGTGCGCCAGCGGTTACCGATTAGGATCATGCTCGACCTGAAATGGTCAGGACTGAAGAGGGAGCGTCACCGTGGCTGACGGCGTCAGGAAAGACGAAGAATTCTCGGGCACCAAGCCGGTCGAGGAGCGTCATCGCTTCGACGAACTGCGCCTGGAAGCCTGGATGCGCGACAACGTCGAGGGTTATGAGGGCCCGCTCGTCGTGCTCCAGTTCAAGGGCGGCCAGTCCAATCCGACCTACCGGCTGAACACGCCGAAGCGCTCCTACGTGATGCGCCGCAAGCCGTTCGGCAAGCTGCTGCCCTCCGCGCACGCGGTCGATCGCGAATATCGCGTCATCGCGGCTCTTGGAAAACAGGGCTTCCCGGTCGCGCGCGCCTATGCGCTGTGCCAGGACGACGGTGTCATCGGCGCCGCCTTCTACATCATGTCGATGGAAGAGGGCCGTGTGTTCTGGGATCCGACGCTGCCGAGCCAGACGCCGGAGGATCGCCGCAAGATCTTCACCAGCAAGATCGAGACGCTGGCGAAGCTGCACATGTACGATCCCGTCGCGATCGGCCTCGGCGAGTTCGGCAAGCCCGGCAATTATTTCGCGCGCCAGATCGATCGCTGGACCAAGCAGTATCGCGCGTCCGAGACGCAGCACATTCCGGAGTTCGAGAAGGTCGCCGAATGGCTGCCGAAGACGGTGCCGGAACAGGCACGCGTCTCGATCGTCCACGGCGACTATCGCCTCGACAACATGATTTTCCATCCGACGGAACCGCGCGTGCTGGCCGTGCTGGACTGGGAGCTGTCGACGCTCGGCGATCCCATGGCCGACTTCACCTATCTCTTGATGCAGTGGATCATGCCGGGCCTCGAGGGCGCCGACCTCAAGGCGCTCAACATCCCGAGTGTGGAAGAGGCCGCGCAGATCTATTGCAACGTCACCAAGATGACGGTGCCGGATCTCAACTGGTACTTCGCCTACAATTTGTTCCGCCTCGCCGGCATCACGCAAGGAATCGCCGGCCGCGTTCGCGACGGCACCGCTGCGAATGCCAAGGCGCTGGAATCAGCCAAGCGCACCGTGCCGCTGTCGAAGGCGTCGTGGGACTACGCGCAGAAGGCGGGGGCGATTTAGGGACTGCAAAGGCGCGGCTGGTGGCCGCGCCGTTTTTGCGATGTAAGTTTCCGACCCAGGAACACATTTTGGCACGCACGGCTCTCGAACTGCTGGAGCTAGAACGACGGGCAATCGGTGCCATGAATGCGGGGCACCTGAAGGAAGCCGCCACCCTTTACGCCGAGATCGTAGCGCAGAATCCGGGCTGGGAGCACGGAACGGCGTTGTATGGTCTTGCTTGTTGTTACGAAGATCTGGGCGAGCTTACTCTTGCCGAGGAGTGCTACCGCAGAGCGTTGAACTATGAGCCGGAGAACTCGACCTTCATCGGCGGTCTCACCTCGTTTCTGCATCTTCACGGTGGCAAGTCGTAGTCACGTCGTCGCCCCGCGCTTCGCGGGGCATGGCAGATTTCGTAGGGTGGGCAAAAGCGCGTAGCGCTGTGCCCACCATCTCTCCGCGATCGTGGCAAAGGTGGTGGGCACGCTTCGCTTTGCCCACCCTACGGCAGCGCCGGCTACGATGCCGCACAATGCGCGATCAGCCTCTCCACAAACCCTGCGCATTTCTCCAGCTCGGCCATCGCCACGAACTCATCCGGCGTGTGCGCCTGCGCGATCGAGCCCGGGCCGAT
The DNA here is from genome assembly GCF_042076515.1 of Bradyrhizobium sp. A5. NCBI lineage: Bacteria > Pseudomonadati > Pseudomonadota > Alphaproteobacteria > Hyphomicrobiales > Nitrobacteraceae > Bradyrhizobium > Bradyrhizobium sp. A5. Next base: position 2,809,151 of record NZ_CP148990.1, read on the forward strand.
CACCACCGACGGAATATCGGCCATGCTGGCAAACAGGCTCGCCTCGGTGCCGAAGGCGACCTTGGCGTGGTCGTTGCGGCCCGCAAGGCTCTTGGCGAGCGTGACGATCGCAGCGTCAGCGTCGGTGTCGAGTGCGGGGTAGTCGAGGATCTCCTCGAAATCGATGCCGCACTCCGGATGTCGCGCCTTCATCGCCGGCTCGAGCTCGGCCTTGGCCCAGGCCACGATCGCGTCCGTCACCTCGCGCGACTCGGTGATGCCGATGCCGCGGCATTCGAAATCCACCGTGCAGGTGTCGGGCACGATGTTCAGCGCGGCGCCGCCATGCACGATGCTGGTGAGCAACGTCGAGTGCGGCACGTCGTAGAGGCTGTTGTTTGATTGCACAGCTGCGAGCGCCACGGCGCGGCGGCGAATCTCGACGATCAGTTCGGCGGCGTATTCGATCGCGTTGACGCCGTCGGGTGCGATCGAGGAGTGGCGGGCGAGGCCATGGAATGTCGCGCGTACGCCGTGTTTGCCCTTGTGGCCGATGATGACCTTCATCTCGGTCGGCTCGCCGATGAAGGCGCCGAGCGGCTTTATCCGTTTCTTCGCGACCTCGCGCAGCATCGGCCGCACGCCGACGCAGCCGATCTCCTCGTCATAGGAGATGGCGAGATGAATCGGCGTTGAAAGCTTCGCCTCCAGCATCTCCGGCACCATGGCGAGGCACACCGCGACAAAGCCCTTCATGTCGGTGGTGCCGCGGCCATAGAGCTTGCCGTCGCGCTCGATCAGCTTGAACGGATCATGGCTCCAGTCCTGGCCCACGACCGGGACGACGTCGGTATGGCCTGACAGGACGAGGCCGGGGCGATCCTCGGGGCCGATCGTGGCCCATAGCGAGGCCTTCTGTCCGGTCGCATCGACGATGCGCTCGCTCTTGACGCCGAGCGCGGTGAGATAGCTTTCGATATGGGCGATTAAAGGCAGGTTGGTGCGGTCGCTGACGGTGTCGAAGCCGACGAGGTCGGCGAGCAGCTTGCGAATCCGGTCGGGTCTTGAGGCTGGCATTCTCAACATCATGTCATGGGAGGGGGTGGTCGGCTCTGCCGCGTGCACGAACCATACCAACGGAACGGCATGAGGTGCAAACCCGCCGGGCAGGGGGCTCAGGCAAGGCCGGTCACGCGACGCTCGAATGCGCTCAATTCTTCTGGGCGGCGCTCTTTTTCGCCGGCGCGGGGGCGGGTGCCACAGCGGTTTCCGCCGGCGCCTGCGGCGTCGCGACCGAAATGGCGAACGGCCGCCACTGGTTGCCGACATTCTGGAACGTCAGATCGAAATTGATCTGCAGCGGGCGGGTGGGGAAGAACCCCGTCAGCCGCAGCATCTTGTTGGGATCGAGATAAGGCGGCGTCGAGAGCTGCGGTGCGGCCAGCGCCACCGAGAACAGGTCGAAGTTGCGCCGGCGCAGGTCGGTGAAACCCAGCGCGAGATCGGCCGCGGTGTTTTTGGCCTGAAACTCGGGCGCCGCGAGATCGCGCAGCACCGAATAGTTTCCGGTGCGGTTGGCGTCGTTCAGCGTCAGCAACGTCGAGCGGATCAGATACAGCGCCTGCTCGGCGCTGACGGGCAATTGCGGTTGCGGCGGCCTGGCCGCGGCCTTGTCGTCCTCGGCCCGGGTCTGGCGCGATGCGGACAGCGACACGGCGGCGACCACGGCCAGAGCGAAGCCGAAGCGCTTGAAGCCAAGTCGCTTGAAGCCACGGCGTTTGAAACCAAGGCGTTTGCCGATGCACGCGGCCAAATCCCGCCTTACCATTCGAGTCTGCCCCTGACACGCGAGCCGAACCGCACGCGCATCATCATGTCCCCACCTGACAACAGGGATGCGAGACTAGCCGCCGGATCGTGACGATGCTGTAACCGCAAAGCAACATATAGAACTCAGCCTTGTCTCAATTCGCAGCCTTGCCTCAATTCAGCGTCCATGACGCGCCGGCCCGCACGCCGACGGCGCCCTGCTGCGCGGCGGTGAACGCGGCATTGAAACGCATGGCGTCCGAGTAGGAATAGCCGAGACCGACCGCGAGGCCCGACTGTCCCTGGAAATTGCCGAATCCGCCTGAGACCGAGAGCTTGCCGGGGCGCGGGTCGAATTGCAGGCCGGAGGCCGCCAGCGCCAGCGCCACGCCGCCGCGCGCCTCCCGTGTCAGGCTGTCGACGCGGTTGCTCAGCGTCGCCAGCTGGGCGTTGATCCCGTTGATGTCCGCGGTCGATGCGAGCCCGAGGCCCGCCAGCGTCGTCGTCGCGAGGTTGCCGGCCGTGTCCGACGTCACGAGCTGGGTCGGTCCGGACTGCGCGGCCCTGCTCGCGGCCGAGGTGATTCCGCTCATCGTGTAGGTGCTGCCGGCGGTGCCGACCGCGACCTGGTTGGTGCGTGTGGTGGTAGCGCCGCTGCCGATCGCGACCGAATTGTCGAAATTCGCAGCCGCGCCGTTGCCGATCGCGATGGCGGAGGCGCCCGAGACCGTGCTGTTGTTGCCCATGACGATCGCGTTGGTGGCGTTGACGACGTTACCGCTGCCGAACACGGAGGAGCCGGCCGCGTTCGACGTGCCCGCGATGATGTTGTTTGAGCCGACCAGCTGGACGTTGTCGCCGTTGCCCGCGACGTTCGGCCCGTTCACCGTGTTGTTGTCGCCCGCCACGAAGCTGCCGTTGCCGTTGACGGTGTTGGGATCGCCGACGGCGAACGTGCCGTTGCCGTTGACGATCTGCCCGGTGCCGAACGCGCCGCTGTTGTTGCCGGTGACGACGTTGATCGAGCCGACGGCCGACGTATTGTTGCCGTTGGCGATATTGTTGAAACCGATGGCCGCGCTCAGCGTGCCGAGCGCCTGGGCACCGCCGCCGAATGCGGCGGAGCTTCCGCCAGTTGCCACCGAATTGGGACCGACCGCGGTATTGCCAGTGAAATCTCCGCTAGCGTTGGCGTTCACGCCGATCGCGACATTGTTGCTGACAATGCCGCTGGAATTCGAGTTGTTTCCTATCGCAACGTTCTCGCTGAAACCGCCAGAGGCATTTGCGCCTGCGCCAGTCGCCGTATTGCGGGCAAAACCGCCGGCCGCGTTGGCGCCATTTCCGATTGCGGTGTTGGTGGAGAAAGGACCGAAAGCACTGGCGTTCTGTCCGCATGCGAAGTTGACATCGCCGCTGGCATCCGCGCCGGCGCCGTCGCCGCCCCCGGCCTGACCGCAGACGAATTGCGCCGCTGCGTGGCGCCCGCCAACCAGAAGACAAAGCGCCGACAGGGCAATGGCCGCGACGACGCGCGCCTTGCGCGTCGGTCCCGACCGCGGGCGCCCCGGCGCGCGCGACCTGGCATTCGCCTTTGAATGCTGCAATGGCAGTCTCGCCCAGTCCAACATCATATTGCTCGCGCGTCAGCCCGCCGAAGAGGCATCGCCATCCCGGCGGCCGATCGCGACGCGATCTTTCGCCTCGCCAGGCCGAGGCCTCTGAAATGCTTCGATTTGCAGCGGTCACCTTACGGGACCTGCCGAGCGGCCTCTACCGCTTGGCACGCAAGCGCATTGCGTCTATTGCAAGTCTTTGCGGAAGGCGTCGTTTTCTTCCCGTGTTATTTTCTTGATTGCAACTTAAGAGGCGGGGCGATGTCAGTCTTTCAGAGCCTGGTTTTCGATACGACCGTGCTCGACGGCATTACCGATCCCGCGGTTCGGGCCCGCGTGTGGGCGGAGTGCTTCGAGCAAATCGTCACCGGCATGGACATGGGATTTGCCGACGATGACGCCCGCATCATCGGGACGCACAAATTCCTGATGAACGAGACCATCGCGCTGGGGGAGATGTTCAGCTCGTCCTTTGTCGGCGAGCGGACCAGGAAGCACATCAACCGCGACGACGAGGACCATGTCTATCTGAGCTTCAACATCGGCGCGACCACTCATATCGGCCGCCAGCTCGGGCGCGAGATCGATATCGCACCGGGGCAGGCGGGACTGGTCGTGCTGGACGCCAGCACGAAAGCCATTGCTCTGAACAACGGCCATTGCATTAGCCTGAAATTGCCGAGCGCGATTTTCCGGGAGTGGGGCCTGTCCCCGGTCGACCTGGCCTGCCGTCCGATCGATTGCACCGGCGCCGACTATCAGCTCCTGACCGGCTATGCGCGGCTGCTGATCGCCAATGGGTCGGGGCTGGACGAGGGCGGCGCGGCAGAAGCAACGCGTCACCTGATCAAGCTCACGGGCCGCTGGCTCGGCGCAACCGACGGCGTGCAGGGGCCGGAGGGCGAGGACGCGGTCTACCGGGCCCGGCTCGCCTTCATCCGGCAGACGATCAGCAAGCAGGCCCTGGATCCCGAGGTCAGCCTCGAGCGCGTGGCGCGGCGGCTCGGCATGCCGTCCCGCACCGTTCAGCACATGCTCGCGAAGGCCGGCGAGAGCTTTTCGCAGATCGTGATGGCGGCGCGGCTGCGGCGGGCGCGCGTCTATCTGCTAGATCCCATCTATGCCGATCTGCCAGTCGCCGACATTGCGTTTCGCTGCGGCTTCCTCGACGTCTCGAGCTTCTACCGGGCTTTTCGCGCCGCCTACGACATCACGCCGAAATCGCTGCGGGAGCAGGCGGGAACCATGTCTCCGGAATAGGCCGTAGCCCGAATCGAGCGCGGGGCAATCCGGGCTACGAGATCTTGCGTTGCCCGACGGGCAAAACACCCAAGCCATCGGTCAATCCGCGCGAACAAAAATATTCGCCTTTACAGAAATTCGGAAACGGCGTATGTGTCGCCTCACTCCGGCCCAAGGAAGAGGGGCGTATCGCGATCGTCACGAACGCGGGCCGGGCGGCGGTGGACGTGGATCACATCGGCGCGAAAAGCTTCGCGGGGCGGGCAACCGTGAGCGAAGGCGTCGCGCGCACGACCGGTGTGATCTGCGTACGGCAAAATCGTGTGGTCCTGGCGCCCGCAGGCTGGCGTCAAGCGTTGCGGTGGTGCGTGCTGTCCAACCGGACATGCGCATCGTCCGCCGCAAGGCGACGGGGGCAATAGTGCATCGCTCCCCGGGGAGAGCGCGACATAAGCCGTCAAACCACTGCGCAGGGAAGGCCGGATGTTTGGCTTCACCTGTATGCCGCTGTGCAGCCTCTTGTAGCGCAACCTTTGCACAGTGGACCGCGGGTGCCAGCCGGCACCCGGTCTTCCCTGCGCCCTTTTTCCTGAGGGCAAGGCGACGAAGCAAAGCTCGGGCGAAATGCGCCGCGAGGATGAACAGCTATGTCCATCGATGAAAAGCAGTCTTGTGCCCCGGACGCAGCGCAGCGCACCCGGCGATGCGCAGCATCGGTCCGGTGTGATGCGCTGCAGAGCCGGGGCCCATGTTGCAGCGAGTGGTGCGGCCTGCTGGGTCCCGGCTCTGCGGAGCGTAACTTTGTGCCGCACCGCGTCCGGGACACCAGAGAGCGCTTGTTAAACCGGCTTGCCCGTATACGGCATCGAGGCCGTCAGGCCGCCGTCCACCGGGAACGCCTGGCCGTTGACATACGAAGCCTCGTCGCTCGCCAGAAACAGTCCCATTGCCGCGAGCTCGTGCGGCTGGCCGGCGCGCTTCAGCGGGTTGAGCTGGCCGATCTTGTCGGTGGTGCCGCGCTCCTTGGCGCGGTCGAACACCGGCTTGGTCATGCCGGTCTCGATCAGGCCCGGGCACACCGCGTTGATGCGCACGCCGGTGCCGGAGAGGGAATAGGCGGTGGTCTGCACCAGGCTGATCACGCCGGCCTTGCTCGCCGCATAGGGATGACCGCTCGCGCCGGCCTTGAGGCCCGCAACGGACGCGGTCAGCACGATCGCGCCGGACTGCTGCTTCACCATGTGCGGCATCGCGTGCTTCACCGCGAGGAACGGTCCGATCAGATTGACGCGCAGGACCTCCTGCCACTGCTCCACGGTTTGCTCGCCGAGCGGCACCAGCCCGCCGGAGACGCCGGCATTGGCCCAGATCACGTCGAGCCGGCCGTGCGTCTTCACCGCCTTGTCGATGACGGCGATGACGTCCTGCTCGGAACCGGCATCCGCGATCATGGCTTCGGCGACGCCGCCGGCCTTCTTCACCTCGTCGACGGTCTCCTTCACCGCCTCGGTACGATCTACCGCGATCAGCTTGGCGCCTTCTTTGGTGAACAGCAGCGCAGCCGCGCGGCCGATGCCGCTGCCGGCGCCGGTGATGATGACGGATTTGCCTTGCAGGCGGCCCATGCGTTTCTCCCTTTGGCTCGTACGCGACGCTTGCCGCGCAACGGAATTTCAAACAAGATTTTAAACGGTAAAGTGTCTTGAGACAGGTTCGCTACTGACGTACAGCGACATCACACGGGATGGAAGGGTTTCGATGGCAGCCGCAGACAAGCCGAATGTGGTCACGACACGGTGGTGGTGGGTCCGTCACGCGCCGGTGCGCAACGACGGCGGCAACATCTACGGACAGAGCGATCTCGCCTGCGACACCAGCGACACCTATGTGTTCAATGCTGTTGCCAAGGTGCTGCCACGCAAGGCGGTCTGGTATTCGAGCAATCTGATGCGCACGCACCAGACCGCGGAGGCTATCTGGGCGGCCGGGTATCCGAAGCCTGCGTCGATGCCATGGGAAGCCGATCTCGCCGAGCAGAACCTCGGCCGTTGGCAAGGCATGAACCGCGCGCAGTTCATCGCCAGCCGTCCCGTGGGGTCGAGCTGGTTCGCCGACATCAACGAGCCTGCCCCTGGCGGCGAAAGCTTCATGGACCTCTACAACCGCACGCGCCGCACCATCGAGCGGATCAACGCCGAGGCGGCTGGGCAGGACATCATCGCGGTTGCGCATGGCGGCACCATCAAGGCTGCGCTCGGACTTGCGCTCGAGGGGCAGTTGGAGAAGGCGCTGTCGTTCGACATCGACAATTGCTCGATCACGCGGCTCGATCATTTTGCAAGCCCCGAACGCATGGTGTGGCGATTGCCGATGGTGAACCAGCAGCCCTGGATCGCGGATGACGCACACGCGGCGATGCATCAACTCGCGGGTCCGGAAGTCAAGAAGCTCGCCTGAGCCCGTTGCCCGCTCGTGCGACCGCGGCGTAAGCTTCAGCCAATTCAAATCATACTCTGGGAGAGAAACATGACCTTGTTCGACATGAAGGGCAAAGTTGCCGTCATCACGGGATCGACGCGCGGCATCGGGCTTGCGATCGCCGAGCGTATGGCCGAGCACGGCGCCAAGGTGGTGATCTCTTCGCGCAAGGCCGATGTCTGCGACCAGGTGGCAAAGGGGATCAACGACAAGTTCGGCAAAGGCACCGCGGTCGCGATCGCCGCCAACATCTCGTCGAAGGAAAATCTGCAGAACCTCATTGACGAGAGCAACCGCGCCTTCGGCAAGATCGACGTGCTGGTCTGCAACGCGGCGTCGAACCCGTATTACGGTCCGCTCGCCGGCATCTCCGACGATCAGTTCAGGAAGATTCTCGACAACAACATCGTCGCCAACAACTGGCTGATCTCGATGGTGGTGCCGCAGATGATCGAGCGCAAGGATGGCTCGATCATCATCGTCTCATCGATCGGCGGCCTCAAGGGTTCGACCATCCTCGGCGCCTACGCGATCTCGAAGGCCGCCGACATGCAGCTCGCGCGCAACCTCGCCTGCGAATACGGCAAGGACAACATCCGCGTGAACTGCATCGCCCCGGGCCTGATCAAGACCGATTTTGCCAAGGCGCTGTGGGACAATCCGGAGAACCTGAAGGCCTCGACCTCGCGCTCGCCGCTGCTCCGCATCGGCATCCCCGACGAGATCGCGGGCGCCGCCGTGTTCCTCGGCTCGAAGGCCGGCGACTTCATGACCGGCCAGACCATGGTGATCGACGGCGGCGCGACGATCAGCTGAGGCGTTCGCGCAGGGGACGCGGTTGGGCCAGCCGGTGCGGCGAGGAACCAACCGGGTTCCGGCTCGTTAGGCTGCACATTCATCTTTGAATGGCGCAGCAGGCGAGGGCCGGAAGCGAGACAGATGATCCCCACGGTGATCAAGCCGCAATCTCCGGACGACGTCGCCGCGATGGTTGTCACGGTGGGCGCGGCGATCCTGACCATCATCATTGTCGCGGCGCTCTATCTGGGACGGGAAATCTTCGTTCCCGTCGCACTCGCCATCCTGCTGAGTTTCGTCCTCGCAGCTCCAGTCAGGCTGATGCAGCGTCTTCACGCCCCGCGAGCTCTGGCTGTGGTCGGCGTCGTGCTGTTCGCCTTCGTGATCATCTTCGCGCTGGGAAGCGTGATCGCGGCTCAGCTCAATGGCCTGGCCGGCGATCTGCCGAAGTACCAGGCCACGATCCTGTCCAAGATCCAGTCGGTGCGCGGCGTGGCAGGCGGCAGCTCCACGCTCGAGCGTGCGGCCGAGATGCTTCAGGATCTTGGCAAGGAACTGGATAAGCCGAAGTCTGTCGCGCCCACAAATCCGCTGACCTCGGGCACTCCGGCCCATCCCGGCGTCAAGCCGGTCCCGGTTGAGGTGTTGCAGCCCGATCCCGGCGCGCTGGAGAGCCTGCGCTCGCTGATCGCGCCCCTGGTATCGCCGCTGGCAACGACGGGAATCATCGTCATCTTCGTGATCTTCATCCTGATTCAGCGCGAGGATCTGCGAAACCGTTTGATCAGGCTGGCCGGCTCCCACGATCTGCAACGCACCACTGCGGCCCTCGACGATGCCGCGGCGCGCCTCAGCCGGCTTTTCCTCAACCAGCTCATGCTGAATACCGGCTTCGGCGTGATGATCGGCACCGGCCTGTGGCTGATCGGAATTCCCAGCGCGGCGCTGTGGGGGATTCTCGCGGCCGTGCTGCGCTTCGTGCCCTATATCGGCTCCATCATAGCGGCGGCGTTTCCGCTTGCGCTCGCCGTGGCGGTCGATCCCGGCTGGTGGATGCTGGCCTGGACCGCGGCGCTGTTTTTCGTCATCGAACCGCTGGTCGGGCAGGTGGTCGAACCTCTGTTGTACGGCCGCACCACCGGCCTTTCGCCCGTGGCTGTCGTCGTCTCGGCCACGTTCTGGACAGCGCTGTGGGGACCGATCGGGCTCGTGCTCGCAACGCCGCTGACTGTGTGTCTGGTCGTGCTGGGCCGGCACGTCGAGCGGCTGTCCTTCCTGGATGTCATGTTCGGCGACCGCCCGGCACTGTCGCCTCCGGAGATTTTCTATCAGCGCATGCTGGCGGGAGATCCGACCGAGGCCGCCGAGAAGGCCGAGCAGTTTCTCAAGGAGCGCTCGCTCGCTGCCTATTACGATGAAGTCGCGCTCAAGGGCATGCAACTGGCCCAATCGGACCTCGACCGCGCTGCCCTGGACCAGATCCGGCTCGTACGCATCCGCGATACCGTGGTTGAGTTTGTCGACGATCTCTCCGACCTGGATGACGGCCGTCCCGTCGGGAGTGAGCGCACCGAGGATGCTGAGGCAGTCGATGCCGTCGAAACCGTCGCCCCGGCCAGTGACCAACCGGACATCCCCGTGCTCGATGCAGTCAAACTTGCGGAGCCATTTCGCGGCGAAAATGCCGTGCTCTGCATTGGCGGCCGTACCATGCTCGACGAGGCCGGTGCCATCATGCTCGCGCAGCTGTGCCGCGCGCATGGCGTCGGCAGCCGTGTCGAAGGACCGGAGGTCTTGTCCACCGCCAACATCTTCCGTCTCGAGACGTCAGGCGTGGCCTTGGTCTGTCTGGGCTATGTCGGCATCACGAGCCCGGCGCATCTGCGCTACGCGGTGCGCCGGCTTCGCCGCAAGCTGCCGCATGCGTCCATCATGGTTGGATGCTGGGCGGAGGACGTCGCAAACATCGACGAGCTGCGTGAGACGGCGAAGGCCGATCTGTTTGCCACCTCGCTGCGCGAGGCGGCGCAAATCGTCGTCTCCATGGCACAAGGCCAGGTTGGCTCCGCGCCGTCTGTTGCGGAGCCTGCCGTGTTGGCGCGTGCCTGAAAAGGCTACTCAACCGCCGCGTAAACCAGATTTCGCACCAAGGTCCGCGTGAAGTCACGCTGGCCAGGGCCCTGGCTCATGAACACCGTGAACAGGTCTTCCTTCGGATCGATCCAAAAGAACGTCCCCGCAATGCCGCTCCAGAAATACTGGCCGACGCTGCCGGGGAAGGGCGCGATGCCGGCGTCGCGGCGCACGGCGAAGCCGAGACCAAAGCCATGGCCGGGCGACAGCAGCGTGCCATTTGTCACGACGTGCGGCCCGAGGTGGTCCGACGCCATCAGCTCCAGCGTCTTGCGGCCGATGATCCTGTTGCCGTCGAGTATGCCGCCATTGCGCAGCATCAACGCAAAGCGGGCATAGTCCATTGTGGTTGAGACCAGACCACCGCCGCCGGACTCCATGATCGGCTGCTCCAGTGCGCTGAACAGCGCGACCTTGTCGCCGGTCCAGGGATCGGCCGCGAACGGCTCGGCGAGCCGGCTGGCGTTGGCTTCACTTGTCGAGAATCCGGTCTCGGTCATCTGCAAGGGCGCGAGGATGCGCTCGGTGAGGAAGGCGCCAAGCGACTTGCCGCTGACCACCTCGATGATGCGGCCGAGGATATCGGTGGAGCGGCTGTAGTTAAACTCGTCACCGGGATGGCAGACCAGCGGGAAGCTCGCCACCAACGCGGCGTGCTCGGCATTGGTGATCTTGCGGCTGCGCACCCGCGAGTCCTGGTAGATCTTGTGCACGGGGCCGTCGCCCTGGTGCTCGTAGGTGAGGCCGGAGGTGTGGCGGAGCAGGTCCTGCACCGTCATCGGCCGCTTCGGCGGAAGCAGCTCCAGCTTGCCGCCGCTGACGACACCGACCTTCTGGCCTGCGAACTCCGGGATGAATTTTGCAACGGGATCGCCGAGCAGCAGGTGGCCGTCCTCAAGCAGCGCCATGATGCCGACCGACACGATCGGCTTGGTCATCGAGAAGATGCGGAAGATCGAATCAAGCGCCATCGGCGCGGACCCGGTGGGGCTCTGCTTGCCGAGCGCCTCGAACCAGCCGACCTGGCCGCGCCGGGACACCAGCACGGTCACGCCGGGGACGGTTCCCTTGTCGATCTCGCGCTTGAAGGCATCCGACATCGCCTGGAGACGAGGGCGTGACAGGCCCAGCGTCTCGGGCTTGGTCTCAGGCAAAGGCGGGGTTTTCGGCGCTATCGCGGCGCGAGGGGCGGCTGTGGCGGTCATGTTCACTCCCGGGGGCACATTAATTATCAGGGACGAAGTGTGGCCCAGTAGGCGCGGCACAAACAAGCGAAGCCAGCGCGCTTCACCCTTGCAATCCGGCCGCCCCCTGTGCTTGAAAGCGGCCCTGATCCTAAGGCGACGCAGGGTCCGTAGGAGTGTAGCTCAATTGGTAGAGCACCGGTCTCCAAAACCGGGGGTCGCAGGTTCGAGCCCTGCCACTCCTGCCAGCTAATCCAACAATCAGGATCGACAGGCAGGACGGCGCCGGGCCGAAGGCTCGGACCATGGATGACAGGGACGGGGTAAGCCCTTGATCGGGATCAGGTCCGCGGCAGGTGGCCACGGGCATTCCGGCCCGCCCGCACCTTGACCTTTGGCCCCATCCGCAGTATCTACGCCGCACTCGCAGCCGGCCCGTTAGACGCGGATCTCCGGCGCGGCTTTGAAATCCCCGAACAATCGAGCCCGGTTTCCGGCTCATCCTTCGAGACAGAGGGCTGGGCCAACGGCGGCTGTTCGGATCCCTGAAATTCATTCGCGCCCGGCGACGGACGTTGGACATCAAACGATGGCAGTCAGCCCGTTCAAGTTCTTGCAGGAAGTGCGCTCGGAGACCGCCAAGGTCACCTGGCCGACCCGTCGTGAGACCACGATCACCACCATCATGGTGTTCGTCATGGTCGCGGTGGCCTCGATCTTCTTCTTCGCCGCCGACCAGATCATCCGCGTCCTCATCACCTTCCTTTTGGGCATTCACTGATGGCTACAGCCGCTGCAACCCAATCGTCCGACAAGCGCTGGTACATCGTCCACGCCTATTCGAACTTCGAGAAGAAGGTCGCCGAATCGATCCGCGAGCAGGCCAAGCAGCGCGGGCTCGAGGAGCTGTTCGAGCTGGTGCTGGTTCCGACCGAGAAGGTCACCGAAGTGCGCCGCGGCCGTAAGATCGACGCCGAGCGCAAGTTCTTCCCGGGCTACGTGCTGGTGAAGATGAAGCTGACCGACGAGGCGTTTCATCTGATCAAGAACACGCCGAAGGTCACGGGCTTCCTCGGCGCCGAAAACAAGCCGATGCCGATTTCCGAATCGGAAGCCATGCGCATCCTGCACCAGGTGCAGGAGGGCGTGGAGCGGCCGAAGGCGTCGGTGTCGTTCGAGATCGGCGAGAACGTGCGCGTGGCCGATGGCCCGTTCGCTTCGTTCTCGGGAGTGGTCGAGGAAATCGACGAGGCGCGTTCGCGCGTGAAGGTCGCGGTGTCGATCTTCGGCCGCGCCACGCCGGTCGAGCTGGAATTCGGTCAGGTCGAGAAGGTCTGATCGTTTGAGGCGTGAGGCTTCTGTCTCGCGCAATGAAGAGGCCGTGGGAGGGAGAGGGCGGTTGCCAGCCGCATCCGACCCAGACCACGAACCTGAAACCGCCGGCCTGCCGGCACAACAGGAGTGATACATGGCAAAGAAAGTGACCGGATACCTGAAGCTTCAGGTCCCGGCCGGTGCGGCGAATCCCTCGCCCCCGATCGGTCCCGCGCTTGGTCAGCGCGGTCTCAACATCATGGAGTTCTGCAAGGCGTTCAACGCCCAGACCCAGAAGGAAGAGAAGAACACCCCGATTCCCGTCGTGATCACGATCTACGCCGATCGTTCGTTCACGTTCGAGATGAAGACGCCCCCGATGTCCTTCTTCCTCAAGCAGGCCGCCAAGATCCAGTCCGGTTCGAAAGCTCCGGGCCGCGACAAGGCTGGCGCGGTGACCAAAGCGCAGGTGCGTGAGATCGCCGAGAAGAAGATGAAGGATCTGAATTGCGACTCGATCGAATCGGCCATGAAGATGGTCGAGGGCTCTGCCCGTTCGATGGGTCTGGAAGTGGCGGGGTAAGCGGCTATGGCAATCGGAAAGCGTTTGAACAAAGCCCGCGAAGGTGTTGACCGCGAAAAGCTTTACCCGCTCGCGGACGCCATCAAGATGGTCAAGGAACGCGCGAAAGCGAAGTTCGACGAGACCATCGAGGTCGCGATCAATCTCGGCGTCGATCCGCGTCACGCCGACCAGATGGTCCGCGGTGTCGTGACCCTGCCGAACGGCACCGGCCGTACGCTCCGCGTCGGCGTGTTCGCCCGCGGCGCCAAGGCCGATGAGGCCAAGGCTGCGGGTGCCGACGTCGTCGGTGCCGAGGACCTGGTCGAGAAGGTGCAGAACGGCACGATCGAGTTCGACCGCTGCATCGCCACCCCCGACATGATGCCGCTGGTCGGCCGTCTCGGTAAGGTGCTCGGCCCGCGCGGCCTGATGCCGAACCCGAAGATCGGTACCGTGACCATGGACGTCACCAACGCCGTCAAGGGTGCCAAGGGCGGCTCGGTCGAGTTCCGCGTCGAGAAGGCCGGCATCCTGCAGGCCGGCGTCGGCAAGGCCTCGTTCTCCGAGGAGAAGCTGGTCGAGAACATCAAGGCGCTCGCGGACGCGGTCTCCAAGGCCAAGCCCGCCGGCTCCAAGGGCACCTACATCCAGCGCGTTGCGGTGTCCTCGACGATGGGCCCGGGCGTGAAGGTCGAGCCGGGCACCATTCTGGGCTAAGGTTCGAGAATTGCATGAGGCGAGGGGCGGAATCGGGCGACCGATTCCGCCCCTTTCCATTTTCGACGGCGCTCACCGGAAACAAGAACAATGGCTGACAAGGTCCTGATCTACTCGCGCTTTCCCAAGACGATGATGGCGCGTTTCGCCGAGCGGTTCGACCTGCTCGACACCGGTGGCAAACCGGCGCCGGAGGTGTTTCCGGCGGAAGACCTTGGCGGCATTCGCGCGTTGCTCACCGCCGGCGGCTCGCCGCTCGGCGCCGAAGCGATGGACCTGTTTCCGAAGCTCGGCGCCATCATCTGCTACGGCACCGGTTATGACGGTGTAGACCTGAAGGCGGCCGCCGCACGCAATATCGCGGTTGGGCACAGTCCCGGCGCCAATGCGGCCTCTGTCGCCGACATCGCGATGACGCTGATGCTGGCGACGACGCGGCGGATCCTGGTCGCCGACCAATATGTCCGCAGCGGCGATTGGGCGGCCTCGAAGCAATCGCCGATGATGCGGCCCCAGGCGGGCATGCCCGGCCGCCGCATCGGCGTCTACGGCATGGGCGAGATCGGCCGCAAGATTGCCGCGCGCTGCGCGGCCTTCGAGAGCGAGGTCGGCTATTTCAGCCGCAGCAAGTACGATCTGCTCTATCAATATTTCCCGACGCTGGAGGCGCTGGCCGACTGGTGCAGCGTGCTGATGATAGCGGTCCGGGCAGGGGCCGACACCCAGCACGCCGTCAATGCCGATATCCTGAGGCGACTCGGGGCGGATGGCTATGTCGTCAACATCTCCCGCGGCTCTGTCATCGACGAGAAGGCCCTGGTCGCGGCCCTGACCGAGAAGACCATCGCTGGCGCCGGTCTCGACGTGTTCGAGCAGGAACCGCACGCCCCGGACGCGCTGACCGCGCTCCCCAACGTGGTGTTCGCCCCCCATATCGGCGGCCACACCCTCGAATCGCACGTCGCCATGCAGAACTGCGTGCTCGCGAACCTGACCGCGTTCTTCGCGGGCAAGCCGCTACCCTACGCGGTCAAATCGGCCTGAATTGGCCCTTATCGGTGCGGGTCAAGCCCCGCCGCCAACGGATTGGAACTGGTGTGAATTTTGCTCTTGGCAAGCGGGCCGAGAGCGGTTAAAGAGCCGCTTCCGGACGTACCGGCCTTGGCTGGCGCGTTCGTGCACGCATTCCGAAAACCCGACAAGACAGGAGATCATTCCTTTTCAGGACGTCCGCGAGGATTTGCCGGAAAAGGAAGGAAAACCCGTCGGTTGGTGGAATGCGGGCAGAGGTCGGGCGGTTCGCCGGCTGACCTTGTCCTGTCCAAGACTGCAGGCGCCCGCGAGAAATTTCGATTTCTCAACGGCTTAATCGTATGGCCTGCATAGACGGGTGAAGACCGGATTTCACTTTGCCTCCTACCTGAAGGTGGTGGCGGAATGGGTTTGGTTCGGACCTCGACACGCCGTGGGCTCTAGCGGGCTCCCGGAGGGCAGGCTTTGAATTGTCGTCTCGCCCGGCGCGTGTCCGAAGGGTTTTGCCCCGAGGTCAGGTTTTGGGTGGGACGATGGGTGCAACCCGGCGGTCCCGCTTCTCGCGATGACCGCCAACCGGAAAGAGCTTGCTGTGGAACGAGCGGCAAAAAAGGAAGCGGTCGAACAGCTCAATGGGGTCTTCAAGACCACGAGCGTCGCGGTCGTTGCCCAATATTCCGGCCTGACCGTTGCCCAGATGCAGAAGCTGCGCATGCAGATGAAGCAGGCTGGCGCCTCGGTGAAGGTCTCGAAGAACCGTCTCGCCAAAATTGCTCTTGAAGGCACTGACGTCGTTGCCATCGGTCCCATGCTGAAGGGACCGACCGTGATCGCCACTTCGAACGATCCGGTAGCGGCGCCAAAGGTCGCCGTCGAATTCGCCAAGACGAACGAGAAGTTCGTCATCATTGGCGGCTCGATGGGAACGACCGTCCTGAATGTCGATGGCGTGAAGGCTCTTGCCTCGCTGCCGTCGCTTGACGAACTGCGTGCAAAGATCGTCGGCCTGCTTGTGGCCCCGGCGACCAAGCTCGCTCAGCTCGCCAATGCGCCCGCGGGCAAGCTCGCGCGCGTCATCCAGGCTCATGCCTCAAAGGGCGAAGCGGCCTGACGCCCTTCGCAAAACTCAAACCCGAACCAGACTTACATTCAAGGAAACTGAACAATGGCTGACTTGCAGAAGATCGTTGACGACCTCTCGAGCCTCACCGTGCTCGAAGCTGCCGAACTCGCGAAGCTCCTCGAAGAAAAGTGGGGCGTGTCCGCCGCTGCGGCAGTGGCCGTTGCCGGTCCCGCCGCTGCTGCCGCCGCTCCGGCGGAAGAGAAGACCGAGTTCACGGTCGTCCTGGCCGCCGCCGGCGACAAGAAGATCGAAGTCATCAAGGAAGTCCGCGCCATCACCGGCCTGGGCCTGAAGGAAGCAAAGGACCTCGTCGAGGGCGCGCCGAAGCCTGTCAAGGAAGGCGTGAACAAGGACGAAGCCGAGAAGATCAAGGTCCAGCTCGAGAAGGCTGGCGCGAAGGTCGAGCTCAAGTAAGCAAAGCTTACTGGCGAAAGATCCCGGCGAGCATCAGCGAAGCCGGGGTCTTGGTCCATCTCGAAAGGGTGGGCCGGATGCAAAAGGCGTGCGACGGAACGTCCCGACGCAGGCTGAACACGAAAAAGTGTGGGGATTTGAGGGTTACCCCCTCGAATCTCCACTATTGTCGCCCCATATCGGTTCGGCAGCACGAAAGCGCGGTGGGCAGGGATCCGGGATTTCCCTGTAAGCCGTTGGGAGAGCAAGCTATTTCGGGCTTTTTCAGTCCGTGAAGACGATCGTTGTGACGGGCGGGCGTGCCTATGCGCCCCGCGCGTCGTTTTGCGTTTTGAAGGTCTGAAGAACAGATTCAGGACATGACGGCCTGAATCTGGATTTTTGGTCCCCAAAACGGGTTCGAAAAATTCAACCCGGGGAGCGGTGGCAGCCGCGTCCTGGACGACGCGCCCCGAGCGGGCGACGAAATGAGAGGCCACCATGGCGCAGCAGACATTCACCGGTCGCAAACGCGTTCGCAAGTTCTTCGGACACATCAAGGAAGTCGCCGAGATGCCGAACCTCATCGAGGTTCAGAAGGCGTCCTATGACCAGTTCCTGATGGTCGATGAACCCGTGGGGGGGCGTCTCGACGAGGGCCTGCAGGCCGTGTTCCGTTCCGTGTTCCCGATCTCCGACTTCTCGGGCACCTCGATGCTGGAATTCGTCCGTTACGAGTTCGAGCAGCCGAAATACGACGTCGACGAGTGCCGCCAGCGCGGCATGACCTTCGCGGCTCCCCTCAAGGTGACGCTGCGCCTCATCGTGTTCGATATCGACGAGGAAACCGGCGCGAAGTCGGTGAAGGACATCAAGGAGCAGGACGTCTACATGGGCGATATCCCGCTCATGACGATGAACGGCACCTTCATCGTCAACGGCACCGAGCGCGTCATCGTCTCGCAGATGCACCGTTCGCCCGGCGTGTTCTTCGACCATGACAAGGGCAAGACCCATTCTTCGGGCAAGCTGCTGTTCGCTGCCCGCGTGATCCCGTATCGCGGTTCCTGGCTCGACATCGAGTTCGACGCCAAGGACATCGTCTATGCGCGTATCGATCGTCGCCGCAAGATTCCGGTGACGTCGCTGATGTTCGCGCTCGGCCTCGACGGCGAGGCGATCCTGTCGACGTTCTACAAGAAGATTCTCTACAAGCGGACCAAGGAAGGCTGGCGCGTTCCGTTCGACGCCAACCGTTTCCGCGGCTACTCGACCATCAACGATCTGATCGACGCCGATACCGGCAAGGTCGTGCTCGAGGCCGGCAAGAAGCTCACCGTGCGCGGTGCGCGTCAGATGCAGGAGAAGGGCCTGAAGGCGCTGCGCCTGTCGGATGAGGAGCTCGTCGGCAACTATCTGGCCGAGGACCTCGTCAATCCCAAGACCGGCGAGATCCACGCCGAAGCCGGTGAAGAGATCACCGACAAGTCCATGAAGGCCCTCAACGAGCACGGCTACAAGGAATTGCCGCTGCTCGACATCGACCACGTCAATGTCGGCGCCTACATCCGCAACACGCTCTCGGCCGACAAGAACATGACGCGTGAGGACGCGCTGTTCGACATCTACCGCGTGATGCGTCCGGGCGAGCCGCCGACGCTGGATTCGGCGCAGGCGATGTTCCAGTCGCTGTTCTTCGACGCCGAACGTTACGACCTCTCCGCGGTCGGCCGCGTCAAGATGAACATGCGCCTCGACCTCGATGCGCCCGACACCCAGCGCACGCTGCGCAAGGAAGACATCCTCTCCGTCATCAAGACGCTGGTGGATCTGCGCGACGGCAAGGGCGAGATCGACGACATCGACCATCTCGGCAACCGCCGTGTGCGCTCGGTCGGCGAGCTCATGGAGAACCAGTACCGCATCGGCTTGCTCCGCATGGAGCGCGCCATCAAGGAGCGCATGTCCTCGGTCGACATCGACACGGTCATGCCGCAGGACCTGATCAACGCCAAGCCGGCGGCTGCCGCCGTGCGCGAGTTCTTCGGCTCCTCGCAGCTCTCGCAGTTCATGGACCAGACCAACCCGCTGTCGGAGATCACCCACAAGCGCCGTCTTTCGGCGCTTGGACCGGGCGGTCTGACCCGTGAGCGTGCCGGCTTCGAGGTGCGCGACGTGCATCCGACGCATTACGGCCGCATCTGCCCGATCGAGACGCCGGAAGGCCCGAACATCGGCCTGATCAACTCGCTCGCCACCTTCGCGCGCGTGAACAAGTACGGCTTCGTCGAGACGCCTTATCGCAAGGTGAAGGACGGCCGCGTCACCGACGAGGTCGTTTACCTCTCGGCGATGGAGGAGGGCCGCTACTCGGTCGCGCAGGCCAACGTGCCGATCGACGCCAAGGGCCGTTTCACCGAGGATCTGGTCGTCTGCCGCTCGAGCGGGACCCGCGACGTCGTGCCGATGACGCCCGACAAGGTCGACTACATGGACGTGTCGCCGAAGCAGCTCGTTTCGGTCGCCGCGGCGCTGATCCCGTTCCTCGAGAACGACGACGCCAACCGCGCGCTGATGGGCTCGAACATGCAGCGCCAGGCGGTGCCGCTGGTTCGCGCCGAGGCTCCGTTCGTCGGCACCGGCATGGAAGGCGTCGTTGCGCGCGACTCGGGGGCCGCGATCGCGGCACGCCGTTCGGGCGTGATCGACCAGATCGACGCGACCCGCGTCGTCATCCGCGCCACGGAAGATCTCGACCCGACCAAGTCGGGCGTCGATATCTACCGGCTGATGAAGTACCAGCGTTCCAACCAGTCGACCTGCATCAACCAGCGTCCGCTGGTGAAGGTCGGCGACATCGTCAAGAAGGGCGACATCATCGCGGACGGTCCGTCGACCGACCTCGGTGAGCTCGCGCTCGGCCGCAACGTGCTCGTCGCGTTCATGCCGTGGAATGGCTACAACTTCGAAGACTCGATCCTGCTCTCCGAGCGGATCGTGAAGGAAGACGTGTTCACCTCAATTCATATTGAAGAATTCGAGGTGATGGCCCGCGACACCAAGCTCGGACCTGAGGAAATCACCCGCGACATTCCGAACGTCTCGGAAGAAGCGCTGAAGAACCTCGACGAAGCCGGTATCGTCTACATCGGCGCGGAAGTGCGCGCCGGCGACATCCTGGTCGGCAAGATCACGCCGAAGGGCGAAAGCCCGATGACGCCGGAAGAGAAGCTCCTGCGCGCCATCTTCGGCGAAAAGGCTTCCGACGTTCGCGACACCTCGCTGCGCGTTCCTCCGGGCGTGCAGGGCACGATCGTGGAAGTGCGCGTGTTCAACCGGCACGGCGTCGACAAGGACGAGCGTGCGTTGGCGATCGAACGGGAAGAGATCGAGCGTCTGGCCAAGGACCGCGACGACGAGCAGGCGATCCTGGACCGCAACGTCTACAACCGTCTTGCCGAGCTGCTCGAAGGGCGGCAGGGCATTGCCGGTCCGAAGGGCTTCAAGAAGGACACCAAGATCACCCGTGCGGTGCTCGAGGAGTACCCGAAGTCGCAGTGGTGGCTGTTCGCTTCGCCGAACGACAAGCTGATGGCCGAGATCGAGGCCATGCGGAAGCAGTACGACGAGTCGAAGAAGGGGCTCGAGCAGCGCTTCCTCGACAAGGTCGAGAAGCTTCAGCGCGGTGACGAATTGCCGCCCGGCGTGATGAAGATGGTCAAGGTCTTCGTCGCGGTGAAGCGCAAGATCCAGCCCGGCGACAAGATGGCCGGCCGCCACGGCAACAAGGGCGTGGTGTCGAAGATCGTGCCGATCGAGGACATGCCGTTCCTCGAAGACGGCACGCATGCCGACATCGTGCTCAATCCGCTCGGCGTGCCCTCGCGCATGAACGTCGGACAGATCCTCGAGACCCATCTCGGCTGGGCCTGCGCCGGTCTCGGCAAGCGTATCGGCCAGACGGTCGATGCTTACCTGTCGAAGCAGGACATCAAGCCGCTGAAGGAAACCTTGAAGAAGGTCTACGGCGAGGACGAGACGATCAAGTCGCTCAACGACAACGAACTGATCGAGCTCGGCCACAATCTGAGCCGCGGCGTGCCGATCGCGACGCCGGTGTTCGACGGCGCCAAGGAAGCCGACATCGAGGAGATGCTCAAGCTTGCCGGTCTCGACGCTTCGGGTCAGTCGACCGTCTATGACGGCCGCACCGGCGATGCGTTCGATCGCAAGGTGACGGTGGGCTACATCTACATGCTCAAGCTGCACCATCTGGTCGACGACAAGATCCACGCGCGTTCGATCGGTCCGTACTCGCTCGTTACCCAGCAGCCGCTGGGCGGCAAGGCGCAGTTCGGTGGCCAGCGCTTCGGCGAAATGGAGGTGTGGGCGCTCGAGGCTTACGGCGCGGCGTACACGCTCCAGGAGATGCTGACGGTGAAGTCGGACGACGTCGCCGGCCGTACCAAGGTGTACGAGGCGATTGTGCGCGGCGACGACACGTTCGAGGCCGGTATTCCGGAATCGTTCAACGTGCTGGTCAAGGAAATGCGCTCGCTCGGCCTCAACGTCGACCTGCACAATTCCAAGGTGGGACCGGCGCCGACGTCGGAAGCGGCCGAGTAACACGACCTTTCATGCCCGGCCTTCACGGCCGGGCATTGGCGCCCCTCCCGAGGCCTTGAGGGCAGGGCGCCCCGATTGAGTGATTTTCGAATTTGCGGCCGTAGGCGACCGGCACGCGAGGAGAAGACGATGAACCAAGAAATTATGAATCTCTTCAACCCGACGACTCCGGCTCAGGTCTTTGACCAGATCCGGATTTCGATCGCGTCTCCCGAGAAGATTCTGTCCTGGTCCTACGGCGAGATCAAGAAGCCGGAGACCATCAACTACCGTACCTTCAAGCCCGAGCGCGACGGCCTGTTCTGCGCCCGCATCTTCGGGCCGATCAAGGACTACGAGTGCTTGTGCGGCAAGTACAAGCGCATGAAGTACAAGGGCATCATCTGCGAGAAGTGCTCGGTCGAGGTCACGCTGTCGCGCGTCCGGCGCGAGCGCATGGGCCATATCGAACTCGCGGCCCCCGTCGCCCACATCTGGTTCCTGAAGTCGCTGCCCTCGCGCATCGGCCTTCTGCTGGACATGACGCTGAAGGATCTCGAGCGGATCCTGTACTTCGAATATTACGTCGTTCTCGAGCCGGGTCTCACCGCGCTCAAGGACCGTCAGTTGCTGTCGGAAGACGAGTATCTGAAGGCGCAGGACGAGTATGGCCAGGATTCCTTCACCGCCATGATCGGCGCGGAAGCGATCCGCGAACTGCTCAAGGGCATGGACCTCGAGAAGCTCGAAGCCACCTTGCGCCTCGAGATGCAGGAGACCGACTCCGACATCAAGCACAAGAAGCTCGCCAAGCGCCTGAAGATCGTGGAAGCGTTCCGCCACTCCGGCAACAAGCCGGAATGGATGATCATGACCGTGGTCCCGGTGATCCCGCCGGACCTGCGTCCGCTGGTGCCGCTGGACGGCGGCCGCTTCGCGACTTCGGACCTCAACGACCTCTATCGCCGCGTCATCAACCGCAACAACCGCTTGAAGCGGCTGATGGAGCTGCGCGCGCCGGACATCATCATCCGCAACGAGAAGCGCATGCTTCAGGAAGCGGTCGATGCTCTGTTCGACAACGGCCGCCGCGGCCGCGTCATCACCGGTGCCAACAAGCGTCCGCTGAAGTCGCTCGCCGACATGCTCAAGGGCAAGCAGGGCCGTTTCCGCCAGAACCTGCTC
Source organism: Bradyrhizobium sp. A5 (assembly GCF_042076515.1). Taxonomy (NCBI): domain Bacteria; kingdom Pseudomonadati; phylum Pseudomonadota; class Alphaproteobacteria; order Hyphomicrobiales; family Nitrobacteraceae; genus Bradyrhizobium; species Bradyrhizobium sp. A5. The sequence continues at coordinate 2,831,324 of NZ_CP148990.1, forward strand.
GGCAAGCGCGTCGACTATTCGGGCCGTTCGGTGATCGTGGTCGGTCCCGAGCTGCGCCTGCATCAGTGCGGCCTGCCGAAGAAGATGGCGCTCGAGCTGTTCAAGCCGTTCATCTATTCGCGGCTCGACGCCAAGGGCCTGTCCACCACCGTGAAGCAGGCCAAGAAGCTGGTCGAGAAGGAACGGCCCGAGGTCTGGGACATCCTGGACGAGGTGATCCGCGAGCATCCGGTGCTGCTCAACCGCGCGCCGACGCTGCATCGCCTCGGCATCCAGGCGTTCGAGCCCGTGCTGATCGAGGGCAAGGCGATCCAGCTTCACCCGCTGGTCTGCGCCGCGTTCAACGCCGACTTCGACGGCGACCAGATGGCCGTGCACGTTCCGCTGTCGCTCGAAGCGCAGCTGGAAGCGCGCGTCCTGATGATGTCGACCAACAACATCCTGCATCCGGCGAACGGCCAGCCGATCATCGTGCCGTCGCAGGACATCGTGCTCGGTCTCTACTACGTCTCGATCATGCGCGAAGGCCTGCCCGGCGAGGGCAAGATCTTCGGCGAGATGGCTGAGCTCGAGCATGCCCTGCATGCGAAGGTCATCCACCTCCACACCAAGATCAAGTATCGGTGGCAGGGCATGGACGAGACCGGCAAGGTCTCGACGCGCTGGATCGAGACCACGGCCGGCCGCGTCATGCTCGGCAATCTGCTGCCGAAGAACCCGCGGATTTCGTACGAGATCATCAACAAGCTGATGACCAAGCGCGAGATCTCGGGCGTGATCGACCAGGTCTATCGCCACTGCGGTCAGAAGGAGACGGTGATCTTCTGCGACCGCATCATGGCGCTCGGCTTCTACAACGCGTTCAAGGCCGGCATCTCGTTCGGCAAGGACGACATGGTCGTGCCGAACTCCAAGTGGAAGATCGTCGACACCACCCGTACGCTGGCGAAGGATTTCGAGCAGCAGTACAACGACGGTCTGATCACCCACGGCGAGAAGTACAACAAGGTCGTCGACGCCTGGTCGAAGGCGACCGAGGAAATCGCCAAGGCGATGATGAAGGAGATCTCCTCGACCAAGAAGACGGCGAGCGGGGCGGATGCCGACATCAACTCGATCTACATGATGGCGCACTCCGGTGCGCGCGGTTCGCCGGCCCAAATGCGCCAGCTCGCCGGCATGCGCGGCCTGATGGCCAAGCCGTCGGGTGAGATCATCGAGACGCCGATCATCTCGAACTTCAAGGAAGGCCTCTCGGTGCTAGAGTACTTCAACTCGACCCACGGCGCCCGCAAGGGCCTCGCGGACACCGCGTTGAAGACCGCGAACTCCGGCTACCTGACCCGTCGTCTGGTCGACGTCGCGCAGGACTGCATCATCACGCAGGACGACTGCGGCACCAAGCTCGGCATCAAGATGCGCGCCATCGTCGATGCCGGCACCGTGGTCGCTTCGCTCGGCTCGCGCATCCTCGGACGCACGGCCTGCGAAGACATCCGTGACAGCTCCGGCAAGGTGATCATCAAGCGCGATACGCTGATGGAAGAGAGCCATCTGGACGCCATCCACCAGGGTGGTGTGCAGGAGGTGAAGATCCGCTCGGCGCTGACCTGCGAACTCGTCAACGGCATCTGTGGCAAGTGCTACGGCCGCGATCTGGCCCGCGGCACGCCGGTCAACCACGGCGAAGCGGTCGGCGTCATCGCGGCGCAGTCGATCGGCGAGCCGGGCACCCAGCTCACCATGCGCACCTTCCACATCGGCGGTGCGGCGCAGCTCAACGAGCAGTCGTTCGTCGAATCCAACTTCGACGGCAAGATCGTGATCAGGAACAAGGCCATCGCCCGCAACAGCGAAGGTCATCTGGTGGCGATGGTGCGCAACATGGTGGTGGCGATCGTCGATGCCGACGGCACCGAGCGTGCGACGCACCGTATTCAGTACGGCTCGCGCCTGCACATCGATGAGGGCGACATGGTCAAGCGCGGCCAGCGCATCGTCGAGTGGGATCCCTACACCCGTCCGCTGCTCACCGAAGTCGAAGGTACGATCGGCTTCGAAGATCTGGTCGAAGGGCAGTCGATCTCGGAAACGCTGGACGAAGCCACCGGTATCGCCAAGCGCGTGGTCATCGACTGGCGCTCGACCCGCGGCGGTGCGGACTTGCGTCCGGCCATCGTGGTCAAGGGCAAGGACGGCAAGGTGCTCAAGCTCGCCCGTGGCGGCGATGCCCGCTACATGCTGTCGGTCGACGCCATTCTCTCGGTCGACGTCGGAGCCAAGGTCAATACGGGTGACATCCTCGCCCGTGTCTCGACCGAAAGCGCCAAGACGCGTGACATCACCGGCGGTCTGCCGCGGGTGGCGGAACTGTTCGAGGCTCGGCGTCCGAAGGATGCGGCGATCATCGCCGAAATCGCGGGCACCATCCGGTTCGGGCGCGACTACAAGAACAAGCGTCGCATCTCGATCGAGCCGATGGACAAGACCGACGAGGCACGCGAGTACCTGATCCCGAAGGGCAAGCACATCCACCTTCAGGACGGCGACGTCGTCGAAAAGGGCGACTTCATCGTGGAAGGCAACCCGGCGCCGCACGACATTCTCGCGGTCAAGGGCATCGAGGAGCTCGCGGCCTATCTGGTCAACGAGATCCAGGAGGTCTACCGGCTCCAGGGCGTGCTCATCAACGACAAGCACATCGAGGTGATTGTCCGTCAGATGCTCCAGAAGGTGGAAGTCACCGACCAGGGCGACACGGACATGATCTCCGGCGAGCAGGTCGACAAGATCGAGTTCGACGTGCTGAACGAGAAGGCCAAGGAAGAGGGCAAGAAGATCGCCACGGGTACGCCGGTTCTGCTCGGCATCACCAAGGCGAGCCTCCAGACCCGTTCCTTCTTCTCGGCGGCCTCGTTCCAGGAGACCACGCGCGTCCTCACGGAAGCGGCGGTCAACGGCAAGGTCGATCCGCTCGAAGGCCTCAAGGAGAACGTCATCGTCGGCCGGCTGATCCCGGCGGGCACCGGCGCCTCCATGGCCAAGATCCGCGAAGTCGCGATGAAGCGCGACAAGATGATCCTGGACGAGCGCGAGAAGCAGGCGGCCGTCGTGTCGCCGGCTCCGGAGGCTGAACTTCCTGCGCTCCCGCCTGCGGAATAATCGTTCATCCGTAGGAATACCGAGGACAATGAAAAGGCCGGCGCAAGCCGGCCTTTTTGCTGCTTTGTTTCCCTGTTGCGGTGCAGGATCAACCTTTGTTCATCTTTCCTTCAGGCGCAAAAGCGCTTCTGCTAGGGGAGCTTAGACGGCGGTCCCGTGACGTGGGGGCAGGGCCGGAGACCACGGAACGCACATGCTTGATCTCGCAATCGTAGGCGGCGGCCCCGGCGGGCTGATGAGCGCCTGGTACCTGAAGCGTAAGCTCGGCGACCTCTGTCGCGTCACCATCTATGAGGCCTCGGATCGACTCGGCGGCAAGATCGTCACGCGCAAATTCGATTCCGCACCCGCGATGTACGAAGCCGGCGTTGCCGAGATCTACGACTACTCGATGACCGGTCCCGATCCGCTGCGCGAGCTGATCCAGCATTTCGGACTTCAGACCATTCCGATGGACGCCGAGCAGGTCCAGTTCGGCGGTGAACTCCTCAACGACGTCGCAGGCATGCGCCGCAAATACGGCGCCAAGACCGCGGCCGCGATCGAGGCGTTCCGCAAGCGCTGCGCCGAGGCGCTGTCGCCGATCGAGTATTACGAGGGCGTCGGCGCGCACGACAACGAGAACCCCTGGGCCTACAAGACCGCCGAACAGGTGCTCGACGAGGAGGTCGAGGACGAAACCGCAAAGCGCTTCTTCAAGGTGATGGCGCGCTCGGACATCGCGACCGAAAGCCACAACACCAACGGCCTCAACGCGCTGAAGAACTACCTGATGGATGTCGACGGCTATATCGGCCTCTACTCCATCCAGAACGGCAACGAGCAGCTGATCGAGTGCCTGCAGTCGGAGGTCAATGCCGACATCCAGCTCAATCATCGCGTGCTCGCCGTCGGCAAGGCGCCGACCGGCCGCTACCAGCTCAAGATGATGAACGGCAAGGGGCCGGATACGCGCGATTTCGACCTCGTGCTGGTCTGCCTGCCGCATTCCTGGCTCGCCACCGTCGGCTGGGAAGGCGAGCAGCTTCGCAAGTCGATGGTCAAGCACGTCTCGTACTTCGATCGTCCCGCACACTACCTGCGCGTCTCGATCCTGTTCGACACGCCGTTCTGGGGCGAGAAGATTCCCGGCGCCTGGTTCATGTCGGAGGCCTTCGGCGGCTGCTGCGTCTACAATGAAGGCGCGCGCCACGATGTCGGCAAGCATGGCGTCCTGAACTGGCTCATTCCCGGCTCGGATGCGCTGGCCTTCGCGAATCTCTCGGACCAGGAGCTGATCGACGCTGCGCTGAAATCGCTGCCGGCCTCGTTCGGAGATGCGCGAGCGCATTTCATGGAAGGCAAGATCCATCGCTGGCTGTCGTCGGTGAACGCGATTCCAGGCGGTATGCCCGTGCGCGATGTCATGACCAATCACCGGCCCGAGCCGAAGGAGCATCCCGGCATCGTGGTGGTCGGCGACTATCTGTTCGACTCGACCCTGAACGGGCTGCTCGATTCGTCGGACGCGGCAACCGACATCATCCTGACGGAGATGATGCGGCTGCGCCGGGAGCGTGCGCAGGACGGCAAGCCGCTGTCGGACAAGATTGATCGCGAGTATTTCGAGAATTATCGCGGCCTCGGCCCCTATAGCGAGGCGTGGCGGCATTTCACGGATCCCGACTATCTCACAAAGCTGATCGGCATCGTCTGGGGCAAGGCCAAGGGCGCCAGGCTGTTGATCGCGGGCTCGGCCAGCGGCGAACTGGTCGGCGCACTGCGCGAGCGCGGCATCGATGCCTGGGGCATCGAGAACAACCGCGCTATCCACGCCAAGACGCCGAAGGCTCTGAAGAAGTACAACAAGCTTGGCTCGATCACCGACATGCCGTTCAAGGACGGCACGTTCGACTTCGTGTTCGAGACCAGCCTCTGCCATGTTTCCCCGAAGCAGGTGGTCCGCGCGATCCGCGAGCTCAACCGCGTGGTCAGGACCGGTCTCGTGTTCGGCTCGATCACCTCGGACATGGCCTCGGCCGTGATCGACCGCTACGACCTGCTGCGCGGGGTCAAGAAGCTCGGCACCTGGTGGGAATGGTCCGAACTGTTCTTCGGCAACGGCTTCGACTTGTCGATGCACCGCAAGGACTGCGCCGATGCACTGTGGGAAGCGACGCTCGCGGCCAACAAGGGCCCGGGCCAGTGGTACGCCGACGCCGACAGCTTGCGTTATTCGTTCTTCGACAAAGTCGAGGACGGGGACGACGACTAGCCTTTCGGGGCGCACCGGATTCGCCAATTGCTTTGCCGAATTCATCCTGATCGCATAGAATCGGTGCAATAGCGGTTGCCGCTATTTCCTGCTTTCTCTGCGGTCATGCCGGCCGTCAGCATCGGTTGGTTTCATGACGTCCAGGCCTCCCTCTCCCGACGAAAAGAAGCTCGCTGCGGAAGAGGCGGCTGAGCTCGACAAGAAGCTCGCCGCCGCCAAGCCCGACCTCGAAGACGATGAAGACGAGGAGGATGACGAGCTTGAGCTCGATGACGACGATGAGGACGAGGACCTCGTCGTCTTTACCGCGCGCGAGGCCGCCGGCGCGCTCGCCACCATCCTCGGTTTCGTCAAACCCTTTCTGTCCAACTACAAGCGGATGCTGTCATTCGTGGCGTTCGGCGTCTTCGTCGAGACGCTGTTCAATGTCATCATGCCGCTCAGCCTAAAGTACCTGATCGACGACGCTCTCGGCGAGGAGGATTTCCATGCGCTTTACAAGATCCTCGGCGTGCTCGCGGTCGCCGGCATCTTCACCTCCATCGTCGCGGTCTGGTACGAGCGCTGGGACGCGCGGCTGGCCGCCTGCATCATCTCCGACGTCCGCAAGCGCCTGTTCGAGCATGTTCAGGACCTGCCGGCGGCGTATTTCGGGCGGACCAAGCGCGGCGAGATACTGTCGCGCTTTTCCGTCGACCTTGCGGCCTTCGAGGGTTCGGTCAAGACCTTCGCCAACAGTGCGGCTCTGCCGTTCCTGGAGTTGATTGCGGGCATCATCCTGATGGTGTTTCTGAACTGGCAGCTCGCGGTGGTCGCGCTGCTGGTGTTTCCGATCACGCTGATCGGTCCGCGCATGCTCACGCCGAAGGCGGTGCAGGCCAATTACGAGCAGAAGCTCAACGAGAGCGCGCTGCTTGGCATGGTGCAGGAAAACGTCGCCGCGCAGGCGGTGATCAAGGCGTTCAGCCTGCAACGCCGGATGTTCGGCTTCTTCACCTTCCGCAACGACGAGACCCGCAACAAGATGGCCTCGGCCGCGTTCCTCTCCACTATGGTGGAGAGGACGGTCACCATCTCGGTATTGCTGTTGCACATCGTGGTGCTCGCGATCGGCGCCTATCTGGCAACCAAGGGGCAGATCACCATCGGCACCTTCGTGACCTTCGAGAGCGCGTTCTGGGAAGTGTCCTACAACATCGCCCACGTCATGCACTTCGTTCCGGTGTCGATCTCCTCGGCCGCCGCGATCCGCCACATGCAGGAACTGCTCGACGAACCGACGCGCAGTGCCGATCGGCCCGGCGCACCCGATCTGCCGCGCGTGACCCACGACATCACCTTCGACCGAGTAACGTTCCAGTACGAGGGCAGCCAGACGCCGGTGCTGGACAATCTCAGCCTCAAGCTCGATGTCGGCAAGCGTATCGCCATCGTCGGCCCCTCGGGCTCCGGCAAGAGCACGCTGCTCAATCTGATCCTGCGGCTCTACGTGCCTGATGAGGGCCGCGTCACCATCGACGGCGTCGACGTCCGCAAGGTGACGCTGGATTCGCTGCGCCGGAGCATGGCGGTGGTGTTCCAGGAGAACATGCTGTTCAACATGTCGATCCGCGAGAACATCCGGCTCGGCAAGGAAGGCGCGACCGACGAGGAGGTGGAGGAGGCCGCCAGGAAGGCCGAGATCCACCGCTACATCATGAGTCTGCCGCAGCGATACGACACGCCCGTCGGCGAGCGCGGCGATACCTTGTCGGGCGGCCAGCGCCAGCGCATTGCGATCGCACGCGCGGTCATCCGCAATCCGTCCGTGCTGCTGCTCGACGAGGCGACTTCGGCGCTCGACCAGACCACGGAGGCCGCGATCAACCGCACACTGCTCAAGGTCGCCAAGGGCCGCACCATGATCTGGTCGACCCATCGCCTGAGTTCGGTGGTCGAGATGGACGAGATCATCGTGATTTCAGGGGGCAGGGCGATCGAACGCGGCTCCCATGCCGAGCTGCTCGCCAGGAACGGAACCTACCGCAAATTGTGGAACGACCAGACCCACCAGCCGCACGAAGCGGCGGCTCAGGCCGATGACGACACCGACGATGATGACGACGACCTCGATGATGATGATGATGAGGACGAGGACGACGGGGAGGAGTGACCGAGGAAGTTCGGCTCCAGATGGAAGGCGCCTCCAAGTGGCCGTACGAGCCCCTGAACCGACCATGCGATGAAGCGCGCTCAGCGCTGCGCCGTCCTGTAGGGGCTGGTGCCGATCGAAACCGAGCGGAAGTCGAATGCCTTCGCGGCCGCCCAGTCGTCGCAATCCCGTTTGACCGGATCGGCGTAGAAGACCGCGATCTTGTCCGCGTCCATCCCGTCGGACGCGAGCCATCGCGGGATGTAGACGTTGCAGAGCCGCTCGACGTCGGTGAAGACCTTGTCGCAGCCGGTGCCGGCGACAGGGCATGAGGTCGAGAACGCATCCCCGACCAGCACGAGGCCAGGCTGGCCGCTTGCATCGTTCACGTAGAGATCAACCGGGCGAATCTTCTGCTCGCCTTGGATATCGAATGCGCCCGTGATGCGCTTGAGCCGGGGCAGGGCGGCGTCCAGCGTCTCGGCGGGTGCACGGCGAAGCTCGCGCAGCCAGGGATCGTCGAAGCCGCGATAGACGAACAGATTTGCCCGCATCCGCGTGCCGATCGGAAACAGCGTGATGTAGGGGATGCGGTCGCTGGGGCGCTCGGCGCCTTGTCGAGCAGGCGACCGAATCGCGCGATCCAGTTCTCGCCGGCGAACGTCGCCCGGCGCAGCACCGATTCTCCGATTCCGGTCCTCAGGAATCGCTCGACCTGGGCGTGATCGCCGAGTTTTTCGACTCGAAAGTCCGCCGGATAGCGCTCATGCGGATCGACCAGCACTGCCCAAATGCCGGCGCGGCCGAACATTGCGGCGGCGGTAGAGCCGGACAATCCTCCGCCGATGATGGCAATGTCGGTGTAGCGCATGGCGTGAATCTCTGCCGAAGGCGGCAGATTGCCGCATCAACGGACAAGAAAGCCTTAGTGAAGGTTATAAAAGTACATTTCGCCCGGGTATAATATAGATTGAGGTGGCGGAACCGGCGTACCGTTCCTATATCACGCGAGGCGTGATCAGTGCGGCGAACGGGTAAATTCCATAGGTGCGAGAAGCGCTTTGTGACTGTCGTTTCGCCTTGACTTGATCGATTCCCACTTATAGAAAGCGCCTCACTTAACGACAGGCGGTGAGCATCGCCAACGTCGGAACGGGCCACCTGTTGATCCCTCGGGATCGGATCCCAAAGGATCGCTGAAGACAGGCACCAACCTCGACGAATGCCGCTCAAACGCTGTCGATCATAGCTAGGCAATGCCAGTGCGATTTTAGTTCTCTTGAGCTCGCTCTCTTGAGATCGAATTCGGATGCATGACCTCGGTGCGCAGGCCACGGCTTTATGCCGATTGGCCTGAAAACTGCGGTCCTCTGTGGCGTCGTAACGCTTTCCGCTCAGTGATGGAGTGGTTGGCGCAATTTCGCTTTGTGCGGTTTGTTCTGCACGAAGTGGCCTCGTCGGGCAGGGAGCTCGAAAGAATTTGCGGACCCGAAAGGGGCCGCGGCAGAAAAAGGGTGAAGGCCAGAATGCCGACGATCAACCAGCTGATCGCTCAACCGCGGGAAGTGCAGAAGTCGCGCAAGAAGGTGCCGGCGCTGCAGCAGTCGCCGCAGAAGCGTGGTGTTTGCACGCGTGTCTACACCACGACCCCGAAGAAGCCGAACTCGGCGCTTCGTAAGGTTGCCAAGGTGCGCCTGACCAACGGCTTCGAGGTGATCGGCTACATCCCCGGCGAGGGCCATAACCTCCAGGAGCACTCGGTGGTCATGATCCGCGGCGGCCGCGTCAAGGATTTGCCCGGCGTTCGCTACCACATCCTCCGCGGCGTTCTGGATACCCAGGGCGTCAAGAACCGTAAGCAGCGTCGTTCGAAGTACGGCGCCAAGCGTCCGAAGTAAGCGGGAACCAGCTCCATGTCTCGTCGCCACTCAGCGGAAAAGCGCGAAGTTCTCCCGGATCCGAAGTTCGGGAACATCATCGTCACGAAGTTCATGAACTCGGTGATGTACGCCGGCAAGAAGTCGGTCGCGGAAGGCATCGTTTACGGTGCGTTCGGTCTCATCGAAGCCAAGACCAAGCAGAGCCCGCTCGGCGTGTTCGAGCAGGCGCTCGAGAACGTCATGCCGACGATCGAGGTTCGCTCCCGCCGCGTCGGCGGCGCGACCTACCAGGTTCCGGTCGAGGTTCGCTCGGTGCGCCGTCAGGCGCTGGGCATTCGCTGGCTGATCTCGGCTGCGCGCGAGCGCAACGAGAAGACGATGACCGAGCGGCTCTCTGCCGAGCTCCTGGATGCGTCGAACAATCGTGGCAACGCCGTCAAGAAGCGTGAAGACGTGCACCGGATGGCGGAAGCCAATCGTGCCTTCTCGCACTATCGCTGGTAACGGCGACACACTCGGACTCGCAAGGAACGACCTATGCCCCGCCAACATGCCATCGAAGACTACCGTAACTTCGGTATTATGGCGCATATCGACGCCGGCAAGACCACGACGACCGAGCGCATCCTGTATTACACGGGCAAGAGCCATAAGATCGGCGAAGTGCACGAAGGTGCCGCGACGATGGACTGGATGGAGCAGGAGCAGGAGCGTGGCATCACGATCACGTCGGCTGCGACCACCGCGTTCTGGGCCGGCAAGCGTCTGAACATTATCGACACCCCCGGCCACGTCGACTTCACCATCGAAGTCGAGCGTTCGCTGCGCGTGCTCGACGGCGCCGTCTGCGTGCTCGACTCGAACCAGGGCGTCGAACCCCAGACCGAGACCGTCTGGCGCCAGGGTGACAAGTACAGGGTTCCGCGGATCGTCTTCGCCAACAAGATGGACAAGACTGGCGCTGACTTCTTCAAGTGTCTGGCCGACATCGTCGACCGTCTCGGCGCCAAGCCGATCGCGATCCAGCTTCCGATCGGTGCCGAGAACAACTTCAAGGGTCTCGTCGACCTTGTGAAGATGAAGGGCATCGTCTGGAACGACGAGTCGCTCGGCGCAAAGTTCGATTATGTCGACATTCCGGAAGACCTCGTCGACCAGGCCAAAGAATACCGCGAGAAGATGGTGGAAGCCGCCGTCGAGCTCGACGACGAGGCTTTGGCTGCCTTCCTCGACGGCAACGAGCCGGACGAAGCGACGCTGAAGCGGCTGATCCGCAAGGCGGTGCTGACCGGTGCGTTCTATCCCGTGCTGTGCGGCTCGGCCTTCAAGAACAAGGGCGTGCAGCCGCTGCTCGACGCCGTCGTCGACTACCTGCCGTCGCCGATCGACGTGCCCGCGATCAAGGGCACCGACGACCGTGGCAACGAGGTCGTGCGCAAGGCCGACGACAAGGAGCCGCTCGCGCTGCTCGCGTTCAAGATCATGGACGACCCGTTCGTCGGCACCATCACCTTCTGCCGCATCTACTCCGGCGTCCTGCAGAGCGGCACCGGCGTCGTGAATTCGACGCGTGAGAAGAAGGAGCGCATCGGGCGCATGCTGCTGATGCATGCGAACAACCGCGAAGACATCAAGGAGGCCTATGCCGGCGACATCGTCGCGCTGGCCGGCCTGAAGGAAGCGCGCACCGGTGACACGCTGTGCGATCCCGACAAGCAGGTGATCCTCGAGAAGATGGAATTCCCCGAGCCGGTCATCGAGATCGCGATCGAGCCGAAGTCCAAGGCCGACCAGGAAAAGCTGGGCGTGGCTCTGGCCAAGCTCGCCGCGGAGGATCCGTCCTTCCGCGTGTCGACCGACCAGGAGTCCGGCCAGACCATCCTCAAGGGCATGGGCGAACTCCACCTCGACATCAAGGTCGACATCCTCCGTCGTACCTACAAGGTCGACGCAAACATCGGCGCGCCGCAGGTGGCGTTCCGTGAGCGCGTCACCAAGAAGGCCGAGGTCAAGTACACCCACAAGAAGCAGACCGGCGGTACCGGTCAGTTCGCGGAAGTGTCGATCGTGGTCGAGCCGAACGAGCCCGGCAAGGGCTACGAGTTCGAGTCCAAGATTGTCGGCGGTGCGGTTCCGAAGGAATACATCCCCGGCGTCGAAAAGGGCCTCAACAGCGTGATGAGCTCTGGCGTGGTCGCGGGCTTCCCCGTGGTCGACGTCAAGGTTCAGCTCGTCGACGGCAAGTACCACGACGTCGACTCGTCGGCGCTCGCCTTCGAAATCGCATCGCGCGCGGCGTTCCGCGAAGCGCTGCAGAAGGGCAAGTCCGTCCTGCTTGAGCCGATCATGAAGGTCGAAGTGGTGACCCCGGAAGACTATACCGGCTCGGTCATTGGCGACCTGAATTCGCGGCGCGGTCAGATCCAGGGTCAAGACATGCGCGGCAACGCCAACGTCATCAACGCGATGGTGCCGCTCATGAACATGTTCGGTTACGTGAATAACCTGCGCTCGATGAGCCAGGGTCGCGCAACCTTCACCATGCAATTCGACCACTACGCAGAAGCGCCGGCCAACGTGTCGGCAGAAGTCCAGAAGAAGTTTGCCTGATTGTCGTCGGTCTAGAGCTGACGATTGAACGGAGAGTCAAATGGCCAAAGCAAAGTTTGAACGTAACAAGCCGCACTGCAACATCGGCACCATTGGTCACGTCGACCATGGCAAGACGTCGCTGACCGCGGCGATCACCAAGGTCCTCGCCGAAGCCGGCGGCGCGACGTTCACCGCGTACGACCAGATCGACAAGGCGCCGGAAGAGAAGGCGCGCGGCATCACCATCTCGACCGCGCACGTCGAGTACGAGACGCCGAACCGGCACTACGCCCACGTCGACTGCCCCGGCCACGCCGACTACGTGAAGAACATGATCACCGGTGCCGCCCAGATGGACGGTGCGATCCTGGTCGTGTCGGCCGCTGACGGTCCGATGCCGCAGACCCGCGAGCACATCCTGCTCGCCCGCCAGGTCGGCGTGCCCGCGCTCGTCGTGTTCCTCAACAAGTGCGACATGGTCGACGATCCGGAACTGCTCGAGCTCGTCGAGCTCGAAGTTCGCGAGCTGCTCTCGAAGTACGACTTCCCGGGCGACAAGATCCCGATCATCAAGGGCTCGGCGCTCGCCGCTCTCGAAGATTCCGACAAGAAGCTCGGCCACGATGCCATCCTCGAGCTGATGAAGAACGTCGACGAATACATCCCGCAGCCGGAGCGTCCGATCGACCAGCCGTTCCTGATGCCGGTTGAAGACGTGTTCTCGATCTCGGGCCGCGGCACCGTCGTGACCGGCCGTGTCGAGCGCGGCATCGTCAAGGTCGGCGAGGAAATCGAGATCGTCGGTCTCCGCGCGACCCAGAAGACCACCGTCACCGGCGTCGAAATGTTCCGCAAGCTGCTCGATCAGGGCCAGGCCGGCGACAACATCGGTGCGCTGCTCCGCGGTACCAAGCGCGAGGACGTCGAGCGCGGCCAGGTGCTGTGCAAGCCGGGTTCGGTCAAGCCGCACACCAAGTTCAAGGCTGAGGCGTACATCCTCACCAAGGAAGAGGGCGGTCGCCACACTCCGTTCTTCACCAACTACCGTCCGCAGTTCTACTTCCGCACCACCGACGTGACCGGTGTCGTGCATCTGCCGGAAGGCACCGAGATGGTGATGCCGGGCGACAACATCGCGATGGAAGTGCACCTGATCGTGCCGATCGCGATGGAAGAAAAGCTCCGCTTCGCGATCCGCGAAGGCGGTCGCACCGTCGGCGCCGGCGTCGTCGCCTCGATCATCGAGTAATCACGCGATAGGGAATGGCGAGTGGCGAGTGGATGAAATCCATTCGCTGTTCGCTACTCGCCACTCACTAAGAAAGACACGGCAATGAACGGCCAAAACATTCGTATCCGTCTCAAGGCGTTCGACCATCGTATCCTCGATACGTCGACCCGCGAGATCGTGAACACGGCGAAGCGCACCGGCGCGCAGGTCCGCGGACCCATTCCGCTGCCCACCCGCATCGAGAAGTTCACCGTCAACCGTTCGCCTCACGTCGACAAGAAGAGCCGTGAGCAGTTCGAGATGCGCACCCACAAGCGCCTGCTCGATATCGTCGATCCGACCCCGCAGACTGTCGATGCTTTGATGAAGCTCGACCTGGCCGCCGGTGTCGACGTCGAGATCAAGCTCTAAGATTTTTGGATCACGTTCGCGACTAGCGGACAGAAAGAACAGGAAGCACGCCGATGCGCTCCGGAGTGATCGCACAAAAGGTCGGGATGACGCGGGTCTTTACGGAGGCCGGCGAACATATCCCCGTGACCGTGCTGAAGCTCGGCAATTGCCAGGTCGTAGGCCACCGCACTGAAGAGAAGAACGGTTACGTCGCGCTCCAGCTTGGTTCTGGCAGCCGGAAGACCGTGTACTTGCCCAAGGCCGAGCGCGGCCAGTTCGCGGTCGCCAAGGTCGAGCCGAAGCGGCAGGTCGAGGAATTCCGCGTCTCCGCGGATGCCATGATCCCCGTTGGCGCCGAGATCCTCGCCGATCATTTCGTCGTCGGCCAGTTCGTCGACGTCACCGGCACCTCGGTTGGTAAGGGCTTTGCCGGCGGCATGAAGCGCTGGAACTTCGGCGGTCTTCGCGCCACGCACGGTGTGTCGGTCTCGCACCGTTCGATCGGTTCGACCGGTGGTCGTCAGGACCCCGGCAAGACCTGGAAGAACAAGAAGATGCCCGGCCACATGGGTGTCGATCGCATCACCACGCTCAACCTTCGAGTCGTTCAGCTCGATGTCGAGCGCGGCCTGATCCTCGTCGAAGGCGCCGTTCCCGGCTCCAAGGGCGGCTGGATCCGCGTGCGCGACGCCGTCAAAAAGCCGCTGCCGAAGGAAGCTCCGAAGCCCGGCAAGTTCAAGGTTGCTGGCGATGCGGAAGCCGCCCCGGCTGCGCAGGAGGCGTGAGATGGAATTGAAGGTCACGACCCTCGAAGGTAAGGAAGCCGGCTCGGTCCAGCTTTCCGACGCCATTTTCGGCCTTGAGCCGCGCCAGGACATCATTGCGCGTTGCGTGCAGTGGCAGCTCAACAAGCGTCAGGCCGGCACCCACAAGGCCAAGGGCCGCGCCGAGATCTGGCGTACCGGCAAGAAGATGTACAAGCAAAAGGGCACCGGCGGTGCTCGTCACGGCTCGGCCCGCGTGCCGCAGTTCCGCGGCGGCGGTCGTGCCTTCGGTCCGGTGGTGCGTTCGCACGCCACCGACCTGCCGAAGAAGGTCCGCGCGCTTGCTCTCAAGCATGCGCTGTCGGCCAAGGCCAAGGACGGCGATCTCCTGGTGATCGACAAGGCTGCGCTGGAAGCCGCCAAGACCAAGGCGCTGCTCGGTCACTTCTCGGGCCTCGGCTTGACCAACGCGCTGATCATCGATGGTGCCGAGCTCAACAACGGCTTTGCCGCTGCGGCCCGCAACATCCCGAACATGGATGTGCTGCCGGTCCAGGGCATCAACGTCTATGACATCCTGCGCCGTCGGAAGCTTGTTCTGACCAAGGCCGCCATCGATGCGCTGGAGGCGCGCTTCAAATGACGAAGAACATCGAGCCTCGCCATTACGACGTGATCGTCGCTCCGGTCGTCACCGAAAAGGCGACGTTGGCGTCCGAGCACAACAAGGTCCTGTTCAAGGTGGCCGCGAAGGCGACCAAGCCGCAGATCAAGGAAGCGATCGAGAAGCTGTTCGACGTCAAGGTCAAGAGCGTGAACACGCTGGTCCGCAAGGGCAAGACCAAGGTCTTCCGCGGCAATCTCGGTTCGCAGTCGAACACCAAGCGCGCGATCGTGACCCTCGAAGAGGGCCACAGGATCGACGTCACCACCGGTCTGTAAGGTCGTACGACGATGGCACTGAAGACATTCAATCCCACGACGCCGGGCCAGCGCCAGCTGGTCATGGTCGATCGTTCGGCCCTGTACAAGGGCAAGCCGGTCAAGGCGCTCACCGAAGGCAAGCACTCCTCGGGCGGTCGCAACAACACCGGTCGCATCACCGTGCGCTTCCGCGGCGGCGGTCACAAGCGGACGCTTCGTACCGTCGACTTCAAGCGCGACAAGGTCGATGCGCCCGCCACGGTCGAGCGGCTGGAGTACGATCCGAACCGGACCGCGTTCATCGCGCTGGTGAAGTACGAGGACGGCACCCAGGCCTACATCCTGGCGCCGCAGCGCCTGGCCGTCGGCGATTCCGTGGTTGCCGGCAACTATGTCGACGTGAAGCCGGGCAACGTGATGCCGCTCGGCAACATGCCGGTCGGCACGATCATCCACAACATCGAGGTCAAGATCGGGAAGGGCGGCCAGCTCGCCCGTTCGGCTGGTACCTACGCCCAGCTCGTCGGCCGCGACCAGGATTACGTGATCATCCGCCTGAACTCGGGCGAGCAGCGCCTGGTGCACGGCCGTTGCCGCGGCACGATCGGCGCGGTGTCGAACCCGGATCACATGAACACCTCGATCGGCAAGGCCGGCCGCAACCGTTGGCTGGGCCGCAAGCCGCATAACCGCGGCGTTTCGATGAACCCGATCGACCATCCGCACGGCGGTGGTGAAGGTCGCACCTCAGGCGGTCGCCACCCGGTTACTCCGTGGGGCAAGCCAACCAAGGGCAAGAAGACCCGCAGCAACAAGTCGACCAACAAATTCATTCTCCTAAGCCGCCACAAGCGGAAGAAGTAAGGAACGACGGACATGGTTCGTTCAGTCTGGAAAGGCCCGTTCGTCGAGGGTTCTCTGCTCAAGAAGGCAGATGCCGCGCGCGCGTCCGGCCGTCACGACGTCATCAAGATCTGGAGCCGTCGTTCGACGATCCTGCCGCAGTTCGTTGGTCTGACCTTCGGTGTCTACAATGGTCAGAAGCACGTCCCGGTGGCCGTCAACGAGGAAATGGTCGGTCACAAGTTCGGCGAGTTTTCGCCGACCCGGACCTTCCATGGCCACTCCGGGGACAAGAAAGCCAAGAAGGCTTGAGGATTAAACGATGAGCAAACCTAAGCGCGAACGGAGCCTCGCCGAGAACGAGGCCAAGGCGGTCGCCCGGATGCTGCGGGTGAGCCCGCAGAAGCTCAACCTGGTCGCCCAGCTCATTCGCGGCCGGAAGGCGGCTGCTGCGCTCGCCGATCTGCAGTTTTCGCGCAAGCGGATCGCGGTCGACGTGAAGAAGTGCCTGGAATCGGCTATCGCCAACGCCGAGAACAACCACGACCTCGACGTCGACGATCTCGTCGTGGCGCAAGCCTTCGTCGGCAACGGTCTCGTGATGAAGCGCTTTGCCGCCCGTGGCCGTGGCCGTTCGGGTCGCGTCTACAAACCATTTTCGCAGCTGACGATCATCGTTCGTCAGGTCGAAGCCGAAGCAGCGGCCTAAGGGACGCAGGAGCACACGATGGGTCAAAAGATCAATCCGATCGGTCTGCGTCTCGGCATCAACCGGACCTGGGATTCCCGCTGGTTCGCCGGCAAGCAGGAATACGGCAAGCTGCTGCATGAGGACGTCAAGATCCGCGAGATCCTGCACAAGGAGCTCAAGCAGGCGGCCGTCGCCCGCATCGTGATCGAGCGTCCGCACAAGAAGTGTCGCGTCACCATCCACTCGGCTCGTCCGGGCGTGGTGATCGGCAAGAAGGGCGCCGACATCGACAAGCTGCGCAAGAAGGTCGCGGACATTACCTCGTCCGACGTCGTCATCAACATCGTCGAGATCCGCAAGCCGGAGCTCGATGCGACGCTGGTGGCGGAATCGATCGCGCAGCAGTTGGAGCGCCGCGTGGCGTTCCGCCGCGCCATGAAGCGCGCCGTTCAGTCGGCGATGCGTCTCGGCGCGGAAGGCATCCGCATCAACTGCTCGGGTCGTCTGGGCGGTGCGGAAATCGCGCGCATGGAGTGGTACCGCGAAGGTCGCGTGCCGCTGCACACGCTGCGCGCCGACATCGACTACGGCGTTGCGACCGCGTTCACCACCTTCGGCACCTGCGGCGTCAAGGTCTGGATCTTCAAGGGCGAGATCCTCGAGCACGATCCGATGGCCCAGGACAAGAGAATGGCTGAAGGCGAGAGCAGCGGCGGTGGTGATCGTGGTGGCCGTGGGCGCCGCGACAACGCTGCGGCCTGAGCTGCACCAAGAATTTGAGGGCTTAAAGCCATGATGCAACCTAAGAAAACGAAGTTCCGGAAGGCGCATAAGGGCCGTATCCACGGCGTTGCGTCCTCGGGCGCGACGTTGGCGTTCGGCCAGTTCGGCCTGAAGGCGACCGAGCCTGAGCGCGTCACCGCGCGCCAGATCGAAGCCGCTCGCCGCGCACTGACCCGCCACATGAAGCGCGCCGGCCGCGTCTGGATCCGCGTGTTCCCCGACGTTCCGGTGTCGAAGAAGCCGGCCGAAGTCCGCATGGGCTCCGGCAAGGGTTCGCCGGAACTGTGGGTCGCGCGCGTCAAGCCGGGCCGGGTGCTGTTCGAGATCGACGGCGTCAACACCCAGACGGCGCGTGAAGCTCTGACCCTGGCGGCCGCCAAGCTGCCGATCAAGACGCGCTTCGTCGAGCGCATTGCGGAGTAATGGCCATGGCCCAGATGAAGATCGAAGACATCCGCGCGATGAGCCCCGACCAGCAGGATGACGCCATCCTGAACCTGAAGAAGGAGCGCTTCAACCTGCGCTTCCAGCGCGCCACCGGGCAGCTCGAGAACACCTCGCGCCTGCGCGAGGCTCGCCGCGACATCGCCCGCATCAAGACCATCGCCGCGCAGAAGCGCGCGAAAGAGAAGTAAGGGGCTCACGAATATGCCGAAACGTACTTTGCAAGGCGTGGTCGTCAGCGACAAGCAGGCCAAGACCATCGTGGTGCGCGTCGATCGCCGCTTCACGCATCCGATCTACAAGAAGACGATCCGCCGTTCGAAGAATTATCACGCGCACGACGAGAGCAACGAGTTCAAGCCGGGCGACATGGTGTGGATCGAGGAATCGAAGCCGATTTCGAAGTTGAAGCGCTGGGTCGTGATCCGGGGCGAACACAAGAAAAGCGCCTGATCTGTTGGCTTTAGCCGACTGACTTCAGGGAAATGTTGAGCGCCGGCTGGGCTGGCGCAAGAGAGAAGAGGACGAGGTGCATCAATGATTCAGATGCAGACCAACCTCGACGTGGCCGACAATTCTGGCGCACGCCGTGTCATGTGTATCAAGGTGCTCGGAGGCTCCAAGCGCCGCTACGCCACGATCGGCGACATCATCGTCGTCTCGATCAAGGAAGCGATTCCGCGTGGCAAGGTGAAGAAGGGCGACGTGATGAAGGCCGTCGTGGTGCGCGTCCGCAAGGACATCCGCCGCGCCGACGGTTCGGTCATCCGCTTCGACCGCAACGCCGCCGTCCTGATCAACAATCAGTCCGAGCCGGTCGGCACCCGTATCTTCGGGCCCGTGCCGCGCGAGCTGCGCGCCAAGAACCACATGAAGATCATTTCGCTCGCGCCGGAGGTGCTGTGATGGCCGCGAAGATCCGCAAGGGCGACAAGGTCGTCGTGCTGACCGGTCGCGACAAGGGTCGCACCGGCGAAGTGTTCGAAGTGCGTCCCGACGCCGGCACGGCGCTGGTGCGCGGCATCAACGTGGTCAAGCGTCACCAGAAGCAGACGCAGGCCCAGGAGGGCGGCATCATCTCGAAAGAGGCGCCGATCCAACTGTCCAACATCGCGTATGTCGGCAAGGATGGAAAGCCGACCCGCGTCGGATTCAAGATTCTGGCGGACGGCAAGAAGGTCCGCATCGCCAAGAGCTCGGGAGCTGAGATCGATGGCTGAGGCCGCTTACACGCCGCGCCTGCGCGCGGAATACGACGCGAAGATCCGCACGGAGATGACCGAGAAGTTCGGTTATGAGAACGTGATGCAGGTTCCGCGCCTGGACAAGGTCGTGCTGAACATGGGCGTTGGCGATTCCGTCAACGACCGCAAGAAGGCCGAGACCGCCGCCACCGAGCTGACCCAGATCGCCGGCCAGAAGGCGATCGTGACCTATTCGCGTATCGCGATCGCGACCTTCAAGCTGCGTGAAAATCAGCCGATCGGCTGCAAGGTCACGCTGCGCAAGGCCCGCATGTACGAGTTCATCGATCGCCTGGTGACAGTCGCGCTGCCGCGCGTCCGCGACTTCCGCGGCCTGAACCCGAAGAGCTTCGACGGCCGCGGCAACTACTCGCTCGGCATCAAGGAACACATCATTTTCCCCGAGATCGACTTCGACAAGGTCACGGAAGCCCGCGGTATGGACATCACCGTCTGCACCACGGCCAAGACCGACGAAGAGGCGAGGGCCTTGTTGACCGCTTTCAATTTCCCGTTCCGGCAGTGAGACGCTGACCCAAAGCCTCTCAAACGCGGATACCCAGGAGCCAAGCATGGCAAAGAAGAGTTCAATCGAGAAGAACAACCGGCGCAAGCGGATGACGAAGAACGCCGCTCCGAAGCGCGCGCGGTTGAAGGCGATCATCGCCGACAAGACGCTGCCGATGGAGGAGCGGTTCGCCGCCACCCTGAAGCTTGCGGAAATGCCGCGCAACTCGTCGGCGACCCGCATCCGTCTCCGTTGCGAGCTGTCCGGCCGTTCGCGCTCGAACTACCGCAAGACCAAACTGTCCCGCATCGCGATGCGCGACCTGGGCTCCAAGGGCATGGTCCCGGGCCTCGTGAAGTCCAGCTGGTAAGGAGGGTCGTTTAGATGTCTACGCACGATCCAATCAGCGATCTGATCACCCGTATCCGCAACGCGCAGATGCGCTCCAAGAGCAAGGTCTCGACGCCTGGTTCGAAGATGCGCGAGAACGTCCTCGAAGTGCTGAAGTCCGAGGGCTACATCCGCGGTTACGCCACGCTCGAGCATTCCTCGGGCCGCAGCGAGATCGAGATCGAGCTGAAGTATTTCGACGGCGAGCCCGTCATCCGCGAGATCGAACGTGTTTCCAAGCCAGGGCGTCGCGTCTACGCCTCGGTGAAGAACCTGCCGCGGGTCAACAACGGACTCGGCATTTCGGTGTTGTCGACGCCGAAGGGAATCATGGCCGACCACAGTGCGCGTGAAGCGAACGTGGGCGGTGAAGTTCTCTTCACGGTGTTCTGAGAAGGATTTTTGATCCATGTCACGAGTTGGCAAAAGGCCCGTTCCGGTTCCGTCGGGTGTGACCGCGACCGTCGATGGGCAGACCGTCAAGATGAAGGGGCCGAAGGGCCAGCTTCAGTTCGTCGTCCATGACGACGTCGAGGTGAAGCTCGAGAACGGCCAGGTCAAGGTGAACCCGCGGGTCGAGACCAATCGCGCGCAAGCGCTGTACGGTACCGCTCGCGCCCAGGTCGCGAATCTGGTCGAAGGTGTCACCAAGGGCTTCGAGAAGAAGCTCGAAATCACCGGCGTCGGCTATCGCGCCGCGTTGCAGGGCAAGAACCTGCAGCTCGCGCTCGGTTACAGCCACGACGTGGTCTATGCGATCCCGGAAGGGATCACGATCACCGTGCCGAAGCCGACCGAGATCACGGTGACCGGCAGCGACATCCAGCGCGTCGGCCAGGTCGCCGCCGAGATTCGCTCCTATCGTCCGCCGGAGCCCTACAAGGGCAAGGGCGTGAAGTATGTTGGCGAATTCATCTTCCGCAAGGAAGGCAAGAAGAAGTAACGGAGCCGGTCATGTCGAAAGCCAAGGTTACGAATGCCCGGCGCAAGCGGAGTGTGCGGTTGAAGCTGCGCCGCTCCGGTGGCGGCCGTCCGCGTCTGTCTGTGTTCCGCTCGTCCAAGCACATCTACGCCCAGGTCATCGACGACCTGAAGGGCGAGACGCTGGCCTCTGCCTCTTCGCTCGAGAAGTCGATGCGCGACGGCGGCAAGACCGGCGCCGACATCGATGCGGCGAAGGCGGTCGGCAAGCTGCTGGCCGAGCGCGCCGCCGAGAAGGGCGTCAAGGAAGTCGTGTTCGATCGCGGCAGCTACCTCTATCACGGGCGCGTCAAGGCTCTTGCCGACGCGGCGCGTGAGAGCGGGCTGAGCTTCTAACAGAATTTGAGGATTGAGGCGTAAGCCTCTGAAGGATTGGAAAAATGGCAGAACGCGAACAACGTGGTGGACGCGATCAACGCGGCGGACGTGACCGCCAGCAGCGCGAGGAGCGCGACAGCGAGTTCGTCGACAAGCTGGTCCACATCAACCGCGTGGCCAAGGTCGTCAAGGGCGGCAAGCGCTTCGGCTTCGCCGCGCTGGTCGTGATCGGCGATCAGAAGGGCCGCGCCGGGTTTGGTCACGGCAAGGCGCGCGAAGTGCCTGAAGCGATCCGCAAGGCCACCGAGTCCGCCAAGCGTAACCTGACGCGCGTGTCGCTGCGCGAGGGCCGTACGCTCCATCACGATATCGCCGGCCGTCATGGCGCGGGTCGTGTCTACCTGCGTGCAGCTCCGGCCGGTACCGGCATCATCGCGGGCGGCCCGATGCGCGCCGTGTTCGAGACGCTCGGCGTCCAGGACGTGGTGGCGAAGTCGATCGGCTCGTCGAACCCGTACAACATGGTTCGCGCCACCTTCGACGCGCTGAAGCATCAGGATTCGCCGCGTTCGGTCGCAGCCCGCCGCAACATCAAGGTGTCCACCCTCCAGTCCCGTCGCATCGGCGGTGACGCCGAGGCGGCTGCCGACTAACGGAAGCTTTCGGAGTAGACCATGATGGCCAAGGCCGCAAAGACGATCAAGCTCGAGCAGACCGGCAGCGCGATCCGCCGCCATCACTCGCAGCGTTCGACGCTGATCGGGCTCAAGCTCAACAAGATCGGTCGCACCAGCGAACTGCCGGACACCCCGGCTGTCCGCGGCATGATCGAGAAGGTTCACCATCTCGTTCGCATCGTCGACGAGAAGTAAGACAGAGCGCGTGATCCCGAAAACCGGTGATCGGTTCTCGGCAGAGATCATGCGCAAGAAACAAGGAGCAGGGCGATGAAGCTCAGCGATATCGCCGACAATGCCGGCTCGCGCAAGAAGCGTATGCGTGTCGGCCGCGGCATCGGTTCGGGCAAGGGCAAGCAGTCCGGCCGCGGCGGCAAGGGCCAGACCGCGCGTTCGGGCGTGCGCATCAAGGGTTTCGAAGGCGGCCAGATGCCGTTGCATCGCCGTCTGCCCAAGCGCGGCTTCACCAACATCTTCCGCGTCGAGTTCGCCGAGATCAACCTCGACCGGCTCCAGGATGCGGTCGATGCGAAGAAGATCGACACCGGCAGCGTCGTGAACGTCGAGGCCCTGGTGAAGGGCGGCGTGCTTCGTCGTGCCAAGGGCGGCCTGCGGCTGCTCGGCCGCGGCGAGCTCAAGTCCAAGCTCAACATCGAAGTCCACGGTGCCACCAAGGCCGCGATCGAAGCGGTCGAGAAGGCTGGCGGCTCGGTGAAGATCCTCGCCCCTGCCAAGGAAGAAGGCGAGGCGGCGTAACAACTGCGTCATTGGCCCGCGGCTCGCGGGCCTTTACGCATGCGGGACGTGGACTTATCGAAGCCGAGCCCCAGATAATGTCCGGCGTCCGCTACAGTAGCCCGGCCGCGGGCATGACGGCGCAATAGGCGGCGGGAGAAAGTCCAAGATGGCCTCTGCAGCGGAACAACTTGCAGCAAATCTCAATTTCGGTGCGTTTGCCAAGGCTGACGAACTGAAGAAGCGCATCTGGTTCACCCTGGGTGCGCTGCTGGTTTATCGGCTCGGGACCTATATTCCACTGCCCGGCATCGATCCCAACATCTGGGAGCAGGTGTTCCGTTCCCAGGCGGGCGGCATCCTCGGCATGTTCAACATGTTCGCCGGCGGCGGCATCCACCGCATGGCGATCTTCGCGCTGAACATCATGCCGTACATCTCGGCTTCGATTATCATCCAGCTTTTGACCACCGTCTCGCCGCAGCTCGAGGCGCTGAAGAAGGAAGGCGAGGCCGGCCGCAAGCTGCTGAACCAGTACACCCGCTATCTCACGGTCATCCTGGCCGCGTTCCAGTCCTACGGCATCGCGGTGGGTCTGGAGGGCGCCGGTAACGTCGTCAGCGACCCCGGCATGTTCTTCCGCCTCTCGACCGCGATCACGCTGACCGGCGGCACCATGTTCCTGATGTGGCTGGGCGAGCAGATCACCTCGCGCGGCATCGGCAACGGCATTTCGCTGATCATTCTCTCCGGCATCGTCGCCGAGCTGCCCGCGGCGCTCGCCAACATGCTCGAGCTCGGCCGTCAGGGCGCGATGTCAACCGGCCTGATCCTGGTCGTCATCATCATGGCGGTCGCCGTGATCGCCTTCATCGTGTTCGTGGAGCGCGCCCAGCGCCGGCTGCTGATCCAGTATCCGAAGCGCCAGGTCGGCAACAAGATGTTCGAGGGTCAGTCCTCGCATCTGCCGCTCAAGCTCAACACCTCGGGCGTGATTCCGCCGATCTTCGCGTCCTCGCTGTTGCTGCTGCCGACCACGGTGGCCAACTTCAACGCGGGCAGCGGACCGGAATGGTTCCAGTGGATCACGACGCAGCTCGGCCACGGCCGTCCGCTGTTCCTGATCATGTATCTCGCGCTGATCGTGTTCTTCGCGTTCTTCTACACCGCGATCGTGTTCAATCCGACCGAGACCGCGGACAATCTGAAGAAGCACGGCGGCTTCATTCCGGGCATCCGCCCGGGTGAGCGCACCGCGGAATATATCGACTACGTGCTGTCGCGCATCACCGTGCTCGGCGCGATCTATCTCGCCATCGTCTGCTTGATCCCCGAGATCCTGATCTCCTACGCCTCGGTGCCGTTCTACTTCGGCGGCACCTCGCTGCTGATCGTCGTCAGCGTCACCATGGACACGGTGGCACAGGTGCAGGGCTATCTGCTGGCCCATCAGTATGAAGGCCTGATCCGGAAGTCGAAGCTGCGCGGCCGCCGCCGCTAAGCGCGGCGTCCGGTCCGGCTTCCGACTCACATCGCCGATTCGCCGCGCACATGGCTGCGCGGCTTCCGCGAGGTGCGTGGACCTACCGTTCGGTCGCATCGGCAGAACTGCTCTGACTGCGACGCAATCACTGATTTCATAGGGGTTCTTGGCGACAGGGCATTTGCTCCCCTATGATATCGGTAGCAGTGCGGAGCCGATTGTGATTTGCACTGTTGTCGAACTTCAAACACAGGTGCGCGACGTATCGCTCACCAATCCGGGGGGGCGTACGCCGATGAGAATTATACTTCTGGGACCGCCGGGGTCGGGCAAGGGGACCCAGGCGCAGCTGATGGTGCAGCGCTATGGTATCGTCCAGCTCTCGACCGGCGAGATGTTGCGCGCGGCCGTCGCGGCGGGAACGCCGGTCGGTCTCAAGGCCAAGGAAATCATGGCCAGCGGTGGCCTCGTGCCCGACGACGTCGTAGTCGGAATCATCTCCGACCGCATCGACCAGCCGGATGCCAGAAACGGTTTCATTCTCGACGGCTTTCCGCGCACCGTGCCGCAGGCCGAAGCGCTGGATGAGCTGCTCAAGCAGAAGCATCTCAAGCTCGACGCCGTGATCGAGCTTCGCGTCAACGAGAGTGCGCTGCTGAGCCGCGTCGAAACTCGCGTGGCCCAGATGCGGGAGCGCGGGGAGGAGATCCGGGCCGACGACACTCCGGAGGTCCTGACCAAGCGTTTGGCCAGCTACCGCAACCAGACTGAACCGCTGATTCACTACTACTCGGAGCGGCGGAAGCTCTCGACCATCGACGGCATGATGGCGATCGACGAGGTCACCGGCGCCATCCACCGCCAGCTCGTGGCGCTCGGGGCGACCGAGCCCAAGGCGCGCGCCAAGAGCACGTCCAAGAGTGCTGCCAGGGCGGCACCCGCCAAGAAGGGGGCGGCGAAGGCCAAGACAACCAAGAAATCGGCGAAAACAGCCAAAAAACCTGCCAAATCCGCTAAAGAAGCGGCCAAGAAGGCTGTGAAGGGCACGAAGAAGGCGGCCAGGAAGACCGCCAAGAAGGTGGCGAAAAAGGCTGGCAAGAAGGCCCCGAAGAAGTCCGTCAAAAAGGGTGCCAAAAAGGCCGCAAAAAAGGTCACGAAAAAGCGAGCTAAGCGCTAGCAGCGGTTGACGAAAGCCCCCTGAATCCCCTAATAAGCCCCGCATCCAAGTCGGATAGTTTCAAACGATGCCGGGCCCCAGGAAGACCAGGGGTGGGCGTCGTGTTCGCGTTTGTGAACACCTGCCCGAGAAACCAAGCACTTAAAGACCGGTTCCTGACGAGGGATCGGCAACAGGAGAGAGAGCCGTGGCCCGTATTGCCGGCGTGAACATTCCGACCAACAAGCGCGTGCTCATCGCGCTCCAGTACATCCATGGCATCGGCCAGAAGATTGCCGGTGAGATCCTCGAGAAGGTAAAAATCCCCGAGGATCGTCGCGTCAATCAGCTCAGCGACGCCGAAGTGCTCCAGATCCGCGAAGTGATCGACCGCGACTATCTCGTCGAGGGCGATCTGCGTCGTGAGGTCGGCATCAACATCAAGCGTCTGATGGACCTCGGCTGCTATCGCGGCCTGCGCCATCGTCGCGGCCTGCCGGTGCGCGGTCAGCGGACCCACACCAATGCGCGCACGCGCAAGGGTCCGGCCAAGGCCATCGCCGGCAAGAAGAAGTAAGTTTTCGAATCATGATCACGGTGTGTGGCGAACCGGGGATGACCCGTCGCCACACGCCTTTCGTTCCACAGGTGTAGCCGCTGGCATTACGGCGGCGTTCGAGATCTCCAGGAAAGGTACTCAATGGGTAAGGAAGCCACCCGCGTTCGCCGTCGTGAACGCAAGAACATCGCCTCCGGCGTTGCTCACGTGAACTCCTCGTTCAACAACACGACCATCACCATCACCGATGCGCAGGGCAACACGATTGCCTGGTCTTCCGCCGGCACGATGGGCTTCAAGGGCTCGCGCAAGTCGACCCCGTACGCCGCGCAGGTTGCCGCCGAGGACGTGTCGAAGAAGGCGCAGGAGCATGGCATGCGTACGCTGGAAGTCGAAGTCGCCGGTCCCGGTTCAGGCCGCGAGTCGGCGCTCCGCGCGTTGCAGGCCGCGGGCTTCACCGTCACCTCGATCCGCGACGTGACCACGATCCCGCACAACGGTTGCCGTCCCCGCAAGCGTCGGCGCGTTTGATACCGAGTTGCGGGCGCATCGGCGCCCCCAATGACTTTTTGTAAAGCCGCGCGAATGATCCGCGGCCTTTCTCCAACGCCAGTGTCTGCACGCGCAGTTTGACTGGCCTGTATGGGTGAAACAGTGACGATCCAGAAAAATTGGCAAGAACTGATTCGGCCGAACAAGCTCCAGATTCAGCCTGGCAGCGACTCTCAGCGTTTCGCGACCATCGTCGCCGAGCCGCTCGAGCGCGGTTTCGGCCAGACCCTCGGCAACGCGCTGCGCCGCATCCTGCTCTCCTCGCTCCAGGGCGCGGCGGTGCAGTCGGTGCACATCGACGGCGTGCTGCACGAGTTCTCCTCAATCGCGGGCGTCCGTGAGGACGTCACCGACATCGTGCTCAACATCAAGGACATCTCGATCAAGATGCAGGGGGAAGGCCCCAAGCGCATGGTCGTGAAGAAGTCCGGCCCGGGCGTCGTCACCGCCGGCGACATCCAGACCGTGGGCGACGTCGTGGTGCTCAACCCGGACCTGCAGATCTGCACGCTCGACGAGGGCGCCGAGATCCGCATGGAGTTCACGGTCGCCACCGGCAAGGGCTACGTGCCCGCCGAGCGCAACCGTCCCGAGGACGCGCCGATCGGCCTGATTCCGGTCGACAGCCTGTACTCGCCGGTTCGCAAGGTCTCGTACAAGGTCGAGAACACCCGTGAGGGCCAGATCCTCGACTACGACAAGCTGACCATGACGATCGAAACCAACGGCGCGCTGACGCCGGATGATTCGGTGGCTTACGCCGCCCGCATCCTGCAGGACCAGCTCAACGTGTTCGTCAACTTCGAAGAGCCGCGCAAGGAAGTCGCCCAGGAGATCATCCCGGACCTCGCCTTCAACCCGGCCTTCCTCAAGAAGGTGGACGAGCTCGAGCTGTCGGTGCGTTCGGCCAACTGCTTGAAGAACGACAACATCGTCTACATCGGCGACCTCGTGCAGAAGTCGGAAGCCGAAATGCTCCGCACCCCGAACTTCGGCCGCAAGTCGCTGAACGAAATCAAGGAAGTGCTGGCCCAGATGGGTCTGCATCTCGGCATGGAAGTGCCGGGCTGGCCGCCGGAAAACATCGACGAGCTCGCCAAGCGCTTCGAGGATCACTACTGATCTGATCCCACAACAAGCGAAAGCGCGACTTCATCGCGCTTTCGCGGGCGAACGCAGGCAGCCCACCTGAGGAAAAGTCCGACGAACCGTCGCGACGAATCGAATTTAGGGAATACCAAAATGCGTCACGGCAAGGTTCATCGTAAGCTCAACCGCACCGCCGAGCATCGCCGCGCGATGTTCGCCAACATGTGCGCCGCGCTGATCAAGCATGAGCAGATCGTCACCACGCTCCCCAAGGCGAAGGAATTGCGCCCGATCGTGGAGAAGCTGATCACCCTCGGCAAGAAGGGCGGCCTGTCGATGCGCCGCCAGGCCATCTCCGAGATGCGCGACAAGGACCAGGTCAAGAAGCTGTTCGACACGCTCGCGCCCCGCTACAAGGACCGTCAGGGCGGCTACACCCGCATCATCAAGGCCGGCTTCCGCTACGGCGACAACGCCGCGATGGCCGTGATCGAGTTCGTCGATCGCGACGTCGATGCCAAGGGGCAGGACTCGGGTCCAGTGCAGGAGAAGGAAGCCGAGGCGGCGTAAGCCGGCCGGTCTCTGAGATTTCAGAAAGCGGCGCCCTTTGGGCGTCGCTTTTTTGTATGGCGCGGCGATATCTCATGCGGCGCATTGCGCATCTCTTCCAACCAGCGTCTGGATATCACCGGCGATCCAGTGGCCGGCCCTGCGGCTGGGGCGGGGCGGAAATCAAACGTGCGATTACGCAAGGCATCGCGTGCGATGGGCACAAGCTCAAGCCGCCGATGGCCTATGCTGCCTACGCCACCATGACGGCGCAGGATCTCGATGATCGTCGCCTTTCTCTGGACGCTGTCGGCGCGCTGACGGAATCGTAGGGTGGGCAAAGACGCGCTCTTCGCGCATCGTGCCCATCATTCGGTCCGCGTGTCGCGTTGGAGTGGTGGGCACGCTGCGCTTTGCCCGCCCACAGGCTCACGCCTGGGTGATGGGTGATTGAAGCCGTCGCACGGCGCACGATATCCGCTTCAACATCAATGGAGACGACGTATGAAGATCGACCTTTCCGGAAGGACCGCTCTCGTGACCGGCTCGACCGCCGGCATTGGCCACGCCATCGCCAAGGGCCTCGCCGGCTCAGGCGCCAGCGTGGTGATCAACGGGCGTAGCCAGGACAAGGTCGATGCGGCTGTGCGCAAGCTGGAAGGGGCCGGCGCGAAGGTCCGCGGCATCGCCGCCGACGTCTCGACCGCTTCGGGCTGCAAGGCGCTGGTCGCGGCGCTGCCGGAGGTCGACATCCTCGTCAACAATGCCGGCATCTTCGAGCCGAAGGACTTTTTCGACATTCCGGACGAGGACTGGACTCGCTTCTTCGAGGTCAACGTGATGAGCGGCGTGCGGCTGTCGCGCGCGTACATGCAGGGCATGCTCAAGCGCAATTGGGGCCGCATCGTCTTCATCTCCTCGGAGTCCGGGCTCAACATTCCCGTCGAGATGATCCACTACGGCATGAGCAAGACAGCCCAGCTCTCGGTCGCGCGCGGCCTCGCGCAGCTTACCCGTGGCACCGGCGTCACCGTCAATTCCGTGCTGCCGGGACCGACCATGTCGGAGGGCGTCGAGACCTTCGTGAAGGAAATTGCCAGGCAGAACGGCCAGTCGGTGGACGAGGCCGCGGCCAATTTCGTCAAGCAGCATCGCCCGAGTTCGCTGATTCAGCGATTTGCCAGCGTCGAGGAGATCGCCAACATGGTGGTCTATGTCGCGTCGAAGGAGGCGTCCGCGACCAACGGCGCAGCGCTGCGGGCCGAGGGCGGTATCGTCAATACGATTGCGTAGGCTGGGGATTGTAGGGTGGGCAAAGCGAAGCGTGCCCACCATTCTTACGACGCTCGTTGAGAAGAAGCTGGGCACGACGCAGATGCGCCCGTGCCCAGCCTACGGCATCTTTGCCTACCATCCCTCCAGCACGATCTTGCCACGCGACTTGCCACTCTCCAGCAGCGCATGCGCGCGCTTGAGGTTGGTGGCGTTGATCGTGCCAAAGGTTTGGTCGAGCGTGGTGCGCAGCACGCCCTTGTCGATGAGGTCGGCGACGTCGTTGAGCAGATGATGCTGCGCGATCATGTCGGCCGTCTGGAATGAGGACCGCGTGAACATCGACTCCCAGTGCACCGAGATCGCCTTGCCCTTGAAGGTGCTCATGGTGAACTCCGGGGGATCGTCGATCAGTCCGAACCGGCCCTGCGGTGCCATGAACTCGGCGATCGCCTTGTAGTGCTGGTCGGTGAAGGTGAGGCTCGCCACCAGCGCGATCGGCGGCAGCTTGAGCTTTTCGATCTGCTCCTTCATCGGCTTGCCATGATCGATCACCGCGTGCGCGCCGAGATCGAGGCACCATTTCTGCGACTCCGGCCGCGTCGCGGTCGCGAGCACCGTCAGCCCGGTGAGGCGGCGGGTGAGCTGGATCAGGATCGAGCCGACGCCGCCGGCGCCGCCGGTGATCAGCAGTGTGCGCGGATCGACGCTCTTGCCGGGCACCGCGCCGAGACGGTCGAACAGCAATTCCCAGGCGGTGATGGAGGTGAGGGGAAGGGCGGCGGCCTGCGCGAACGAGAGCGACTTCGGCTTGTTGCCGACGATGCGCTCGTCAACGAGATGGAATTCGGCATTGGTGCCCTGGCGCAGGATCGAGCCGGCGTAGAACACCTCGTCGCCCGGCTTGAACAGCGTCACGTCGGGCCCGACGGCGTCGACCACGCCGGCCGCGTCATAGCCCAGGATCTTGGTTTCGCCCTCGGGCGGGGCGGCGCGCTTGCGCACCTTGTAATCGACCGGATTGGCCGAGATCGCCTTCACGGCGACGCGGATGTCGCGCCCCTTGGGCTCGGGTTTTGCGGTTTCGAAATCGATCAGCGCATCCTGATCCTCGATCGGAAGCGACTTCTTGTAACCGACGGCCTTCATGGCTTGTCTCCATCAGATGGCGCGATAGCTTGTGACGTGCGCCTGCCGTTGTAACTGTCCCGCTGGGCCCCATTTGGCAAGTACTGTAAATTCGGGGATATAGTCCCTGTTTGGATACTATTGGGAAAACACGTATGAAACGGCGGGATTTTGCCCGGCGCCCCGGCTGCTCGGTCGAGGCGACGCTGGATCTGATCGACGGCAAGTGGAAGGGCGTGATCCTCTACCACCTCCAGGACGGCACCCAGCGCTTCGGCGAATTGCGCCGCCGGATGCCCGGCATCACCCAGCGCATGCTGACAAAGCAGCTTCGCGCGCTGGAGGAGGACAAGCTCGTCATCCGCAAAGTCTACGCCGAGGTGCCGCCGCGGGTGGAGTATTGCCTCTCCGAACTCGGCGAGAGCCTGCGGCCGGTGATCGACATCCTCAAGGCCTGGGGCGAGAGCCACCAGCAGCGGCTGTCCTGCACGCCGCCGCCGGTGGTTGTGAAGAAGCCGAAGCGTGCTGCGTGATGCAGAGGCGGCTTCGCTCGGTCCCGGGTTCGCGCTTGCGCGCGCCCCGGGACGACGAGTGATCCTCAGAACGCGAACTGCGTGCGCATCGCCACCGCGTCAAACTTCGAGCCGACATCGGCGGTCGAGACCGGTGAGGCCTGCCTCGACACCGTGCCGTGCAGATAGTCGAGCATGAAGCGGACGTTGCCGTTGACGTACCAGTTCAGCGCCGCCGTGTAGACGGTCTGCCGGCCGCCGGCGATGCCTGTCGCCGTTCCCAACTGGTTGTTGAGGTCGATCGTCGAGAAGCGTCCCGCGATCTCCCACGCGCCCCAGCCGCCGCCGTCGAGCGAGAACGGATGCGCCGGCTTGACGCCGTTGTAGGCCGCGTTCGCCGCATTGTAGCTCCGGCCTTCGCCCGTCAGCACGTAGCCGGCCTGTGCATAGCCGCCCTGGAATTTCAGGCTGGGTGCGCCGATCGGCGCGAGTCCGGTGTTGGCGGTGCGATCGATGTTGTACCAGAAGTATTCGCCCTGGAGGATCAACGGTCCGTAGGTCGCTGCGGCTTCGACGCTGTAGACCTGTGCGCCCGAGGCGTTGGCGATCGCACCGGTCGAGGCCAGCGTGGTCGGGTCGAGGCGCAATTCCGGCCGGTCGCTGAGCGTGACCGTCTGCGTGTTGGCGATCAGATTGCGCGGCGGCTGGATCAGCCATTGCGCGTCGGCGCCGATATGCACCGAGTAGTCCTTGCCGCTGATCGGGTTGCCGGCAATACGCGCCACGGCGCCGTATTGCTCGCTCGTGCCCGCCGGAGCCGCGCTCGAGGCGGAATGGATCGCGCCGGTCGACGGCCCGGTGACATAGCCGCCGATCCAGAGCTGGTCGTTGAACCAGCGCGTGCCGACTGCGGAACGGAAGTCGCCGGCGGCGATGTTGGTCGCGATGATGCCGGCAGAGGCGCGCTCCATGAACATGATGTCGTTGGAGCTCGTGGCCTCGTCCAGGGTGTAGGGCAGGTCCATGACGCCGATTTCGACCGCCATCCTGCCGCCGAACGGCTTCAGGCCGGTGTAGCTGAGATAGGCATTCTCGACGCCCGAGGTGCCGCCGCCCGGCAGCGAACCCGGAGCCGCACCGCCAAATCCGTCGGATGAACCGCCGAAATCGTAGACCAGCGCGAAATTCCAGTCGTTGAAGAATTTGCCGGCGACGCCGATGCGGGCGCGGCGGACGTTCTCGCCGCTGTCGAGCTTCTGCGGCACGGTCGCCGCGGTGTTTGGGCGATAGTCGTAGCCGCCGACGTCGTAGTGCAAGCGGCCGGTGATGGCGACGCAGTTGGCCTGATCGGCGGTGCAGATGGTCGGCCGGTTGTTCGGCATCGTCACCACCACGCCGGACGCCGGCGCCGGTCCCTTGAGCGGGATTGCCGCGTTGGCGTTGGCGGCGACGGCCTTTGCCTCCGAGCGCGCTTCCGCCTTGGCCTCGGCCTTTGCCTCGGACTTGGCTTTCGCAGTGGCGGCCGTGTTCGCCGCGGTCTGGCTCTGGAGCTTGTCGAGCTTCTGCTCCAGCATCTTCAACTGCTGCTTCAAGAGCGCGATCTCCTGATCGCTGCTGCTTGCCGTTTGGGCCTGGGCCTGCGCGGCCGCCAGCGCGCCGGCGAGACCAATCGCCGTGGCTGCAATTCTTGTCCTGATCACGTCACGCCTCCATCGTTTGACGAACTTCCCCAAGTCGTAACGGGAGAGCCTAGGAGTGATCGATGACTGCCCCGCGACGCTGCGCTCCGGTTGCGTGGTTCCCACTGGTGTAAATTCGCCGCAACCGAATCCACCATGAGGTAGAATGCTGGATGATGCGCGTCATGCCAATCTGTCGCGTCAGGAGGATTGCGATTTCGCACGGAGGGCTTGCATTTCGGAGACACCCCGAAGGGGTGAATATTGCCGCCCCGCGCCCTTCTATTGGCCGGCGAACGCGCCTATATTCCGACGTCTTTTCCGAGAGGTAGGAATGTTTCGCTCGATCCGTGCCGCCGTCATCACTGCATTGTGCATGGCCTTTTCGACCCACTTCAATCCGGCCGCGGCCCAGGACCGTCGGGTCCCGTCGTCGCCGGCCGAGCTGCGGCTGTCCTATGCCCCGATCGTGCAGCGGGTGCAGCCTGCGGTCGTCAACGTCTATGCCGCCAAGGTGGTGCAGAACCGCAACCCGCTGCTCGATGACCCGATCTTCCGCCGCTTCTTCGGGGTGCCCGGCCAGCAGCAGGAGCAGGTGCAGCGGTCGCTCGGTTCGGGCGTGATCGTCGATGCTTCCGGGCTCGTCGTCACCAACGTCCATGTCATCGAGGGCGCCGACCAGGTGAAGGTGTCGCTGGCGGACAAGCGCGAGTTCGAGGCCGAGATCGTGCTGAAGGACGCCCGCAGCGATCTTGCGGTGTTGCGTCTGAAGGATACCAAAGAGAAGTTTCCGGCTCTTGAATTCACCAATTCCGACGAACTGCTGGTCGGCGACGTCGTGCTGGCGATCGGCAATCCCTTCGGCGTCGGCCAGACCGTGACCCATGGCATTATCTCGGCGCTGGCGCGCACGCAGGTCGGCATCACCGACTACCAGTTCTTCATCCAGACCGATGCGGCGATCAATCCCGGCAATTCCGGCGGCGCGCTGGTTGACATGAGCGGCAAGCTCGCCGGCATCAATACCGCGATCTATTCTCGCTCCGGTGGCTCGCAAGGCATCGGCTTTGCAATCCCCGCCAACATGGTGCGCGTCGTCGTCGCCTCCGCCAAGGGCGGCGGCAAGGCGGTGAAGCGCCCCTGGCTCGGCGCGAAATTGCAGACGGTGACGCCCGAGATCGCCGAAAGCCTCGGCCTGCGCTCGCCGACCGGCGCGCTGGTCGCGAGCGTGGTGCAAAACGGTCCCGCGGCAAAGGCCGGCCTGAAATCCTCCGATCTCATCACCGGGATCGATGGCCAGGCGGTGGATGATCCCAATGCCTTCGACTATCGCTTCGCGACGCGGCCGCTCGGCGGCACCGCGCAGATCGACGTGCAGCGCGGCGGCAAGCCGCTCAAGCTCGCGATTGCGCTGGAGACCGCGCCCGATACCGGCCGCAACGAACTCGTCGTCACCGCGCGCTCACCGTTCCAGGGCGCGAAGGTTTCGAGCATCACGCCGGCGG
This sequence comes from Bradyrhizobium sp. A5, assembly GCF_042076515.1. Classification (NCBI taxonomy): domain Bacteria; kingdom Pseudomonadati; phylum Pseudomonadota; class Alphaproteobacteria; order Hyphomicrobiales; family Nitrobacteraceae; genus Bradyrhizobium; species Bradyrhizobium sp. A5. The sequence goes on from NZ_CP148990.1 coordinate 2,865,753, forward strand.
TTGCCGACGAACTGCATCTGGACGCCGACACCGAAGGCGTCGTGATCACCGATCTCGGCGGCGACAGCGCGGCCGCAAATGTCGGCTTCCAAAAGGGCGACATCATCCTGGCGATCAACAACCAGAAGATCAGCAAGACCGGTGACCTCGAGAAGGCCGCGGGCGAGCGCCCACGGATCTGGCGCATCACGCTGGTGCGTGGCGGCCAGCAGATCAACGTCACGCTGGGCGGATGAGTCCGAAGCGACCACAGGAGACGCCAACTCTCTTTGCCGCGGCGGGGCTCGACCACGAGGCGCCGCATCCGCTGCCGGACCGGCTGCGTCCGCGCGCGCTGTCGGAGGTCGTCGGCCAGGACCACATCCTCGGTCCCGACGGCGCGCTGACGCGCATGCTGGAGACGCGCACGCTGGGATCGCTGGTGTTCTGGGGCCCGCCCGGCACCGGCAAGACCACGGTGGCGCGGCTGCTGGCGGATGCCACCGATCTGCATTTCGAGCAGATCTCCGCGGTGTTCTCCGGCGTCGCCGACCTCAAGAAGGCATTCGACGCCGCGCGCGCCCGCCGCGAGATGGGCAAGGGCACTCTGTTGTTCGTCGACGAGGTGCATCGCTTCAACCGCGCCCAGCAGGATTCGTTTCTGCCGGTGATGGAAGACGGCACGGTGGTCATGGTTGGCGCCACCACCGAAAACCCGTCGTTCGAGCTCAACGCGGCGCTTCTGTCGCGCGCGCGCGTGCTGGTGTTCCGTTCGCTCGATGCGGCGGCGATCGAAAAGCTGTTCGCGCATGCCGAGGAGGTCGAGGGCCGCAAGCTGCCGCTGGATGACGAGGCGCGCGCCGTGCTGGTGCGCATGGCCGACGGCGATGGACGGGCGTCGCTGACCCTTGCCGAAGAGGTCTGGCGCGCCGCGCGCAAGGACGAGATTTTCAACGCCGCGCAATTGCAGGACATCCTGCAGCGCCGCGCGCCGATCTACGACAAGTCGGCCGACGGCCACTACAATCTGATCTCGGCGCTGCATAAATCGGTGCGCGGCTCCGATCCCGACGCTGCGCTTTATTATCTCTGCCGCATGCTCGATGCCGGCGAGGACCCGCTGTTCCTGGCCCGCCGCGTCGTGCGCATGGCGGTGGAGGACGTCGGCCTTGCCGATCCGCAAGGACTCGTCATCGCCAACGCGGCGAAAGACGCCTTCGACTTCCTCGGCCACCCCGAAGGCGAACTCGCCATCGCGCAGGCCGTCGTCTATCTCGCCACCGCGCCGAAATCGAACGCGGTCTACACCGCCTTCAAGGCCGCGATGCAGGTTGCCAAGCAGGCCGGCTCGCTGCTGCCGCCAAAGCACATCCTCAATTCTCCGACCAAGCTGATGAAATCGGAAGGCTACGGCGCAGCCTACGAATACGATCACGACACTCCCGACGCCTTCTCGGGGCAGGACTATTTTCCGGATGCGCTGGGCCGCCAGACCTTCTACGACCCGCCCGAGCGCGGCTTCGAGCGGGAAATCCGCAAGCGGCTGGATTATTGGGCCAAGCTGCGCAAGGAGCGGGGCGGGACGTAGGCCTTTGGAGCTTGCCGTAAGGTCGGATTTACGGTTTACGTAACGCGTAATTCGCGCTAGTCCGACCAAGAAAATACCATGCCCCGCATACCTACCCATCCCGGCGAACATCTCGCTGAAGAGCTGCGAGAACTCGGCATATCCGCCGCGGAGCTCGCGCGTCAGATCGACGTCCCCGTAAATCGCGTGACTGGCATCATCAACGGGCAGCGCGGCATCACCGCTGACACAGCGCTGCGCCTTGGTCATTGGTTTGGCACCAGTCCGCAGTTCTGGATGAACCTGCAACAGCAATATGAACTGCGGCTGGCGGAGAAAGAGGTCGGTGCGCAGGTTGCGACGCTGCCCCGTCGCGCCAACGCGCAGTCGACACGAAAGCTTGGGAAAACCGCATGAGCCGCCGCATCAAGAGAATGAATCCGAAACCTCGCGAGCGCGACGAGCGCAAGGAGGCACGTCCGTTCAAGGCGCGCACTGCGAAGACAGCGGGGCCGCGTCCGGGCGGCAAGCCGGGGACGAAGCCGCCGCGCTTTACGGGTGAGCGTGCCGAGCGGCGTCCGCCCAAAGTGGCCGCACCGGAAACGCCGGTGCCGGCAAAGCCCGTCGAGGCCCTGCTGCCGACCAAGGTGCAGACGGTCAAGGTGACCGCCGACGAGAACAACATGCGCGTCGATCGCTTCCTCGAAGCGCGCTTTCCCGGCCTGTCGTTCTCTCACATCCAGCGCGTCGTCCGTAAGGGCGAACTGCGCGTCGACGGCAAGCGCGTCGACAGCAAGGATCGGCTGGAGGAAGGGCAGAGCGTCCGCATTCCACCGCTGAAGCTCGACGCGCCCAAGGCTGCCGCCGGCTCCCTGTCAGAAGCCGCCCAGAAGACGCTGGCCGCGCTGAAGGAGATGACGATCTACGAGGACGACGACGTCCTCGTGCTGAACAAGCCGGCCGGCCTCGCTGTGCAGGGCGGCTCGGGCATGACGCGGCACATCGACCAGATGCTGGAGGTGATGCGCGATTCCAAGGGCCAGAAGCCGCGCCTCGTGCACCGCATCGACAGGGAGACGTCGGGCTGCTTGCTGATCGCCAAGACGCGCTTCGCCGCCTCGTATCTGACCGGCGAGTTCCGCTCGCGCTCGGCGCGGAAAACCTATTGGGCGCTAGTGCCGGGCCTGCCGAAGCCGAAGCAGGGCCGCATCTCGACCTTCCTCGCGAAGGAAGAGAGCGAGGACGACACCATCATGCGCATCGCCCAGCATGGCGACGAGGGCGCAAGCCACGCGGTGACCTATTACGCGGTGGTCGAGACCGCCGGCAACAAGCTGACCTGGGTGTCGCTGAAGCCGGTGACGGGCCGCACCCATCAGCTTCGCGCACACATGGCGCATATCGGCCACCCCATCGTCGGCGATCCCAAATATTTCAACATCGAGAACTGGCAGCTGCCGGGCGGCCTGCAGAACCGGCTGCATCTGCTGGCCCGCCGCATCGTCATTCCGCATCCGCGCGGCGGCGTGATCGACGCCACCGCACCGCTGCCGCCGCACATGCAGCAGTCATGGAATCTGCTCGGGCTCGACGCGAGCCGGTTCGATCCGATCGAGAACGCGCCGGAAGAGTAGGGGCTGCCAGACGGGTAACAGCTCCGCCGATGGCGGGGGCAATCCCCTCAATTCCGGAACTGCTCCAGAAACATCCGCAAGGAGTCGTGCGGGCTCTCGATGTCGGTGATCAGCCAGCCGTCCGGCCCGTTCACCAGGATGAAGTTGAGCGTCACCCGCCGCCCGCGATTGTCGAAATTCGCGGCGACATAGGTCTTGTCGTATTGCCTGCGGACGACCGTGATCGTGACCGGCCCGAGCTTCCAGTTCGAGCTCTGCACCAGGAAATCATAGGGCTCGGTCCGCGGCGCGGACCACGCCTTGCGCAAGGAGGGGTCGAAGAACTGCCGGGCGGTCGCCGCATCCCGCGGCAGGCCCTTGGACAGCTCTGGCGCGCCCTGGCCGTAACAGGCATAGACGTTGCGGACCAGCGATTCCGGGGTGCGAAAGCCGGCCTCCGCCGCGGCCAGCCAAAACCCGGCGAACAGGGCCACAATGCCCGCAAGTTCCCTCATGCCCACCGCTCGCTTTATCGGCCGCAAGTCTTGGCAAAGAACCGTCTTGGCTTAAAATCGTCTTGGCCTAAATGCCTAGCATCCAACGGCGGGGAGCAAAAACTCAAGATGCGCGAATTGTTCGATGAAGCCGCGGTGCAATCCGCTCGCGATCCCCGGGAATCGGTCCGCCAGTCTGGGCGTACGCCACAGCGCAAACGCTTCTACAAGGAGGCCGGCGCCACTGAAGCCGAGGGCGGCTTCGCCATCACGCTCGACGGCAAGCCGATCCGGACGCCGTCCGGCCGCCAGGTGGTGATCCCCGCGCGGGCGCTGGCCGACGCGGTCGCTGCCGAATGGGCGGCGCAGGGCGAGACGATCGATCCCGTGACCATGCCGCTGACGCGGATCGCCAACAGCGTGGTGGAGGGCGTCGTCGACCGCGTCGAGCTCGTCACCGACGACCTCGCCAAATACTTCGAGTCCGACCTGCTGTTCTATCGGGCAGGCCACCCCGAGGGGCTGGTGGCCCGCGAGGCCGCGCACTGGGACCCCCTGCTGTTCTGGGCGGCGGAAACGCTCGGCGCGCATTTCATCCTGTCCGAGGGCATCATGCATGTGAAGCAGCCGGACGAGGCCATTGAAGCCGCTCGCGGCGCGCTGCCCGGGGATGCCTGGTCGGTCGCCGCGCTCCATGTGGTGACGACCCTGACCGGTTCGGCGCTCCTGGCACTGGCACTGGCCCATGGCGTGCACGATGCCGGCCAGGTCTGGGCCGCCGCCCATGTCGACGAGGACTGGAACGCCGAGAAATGGGGCGCGGACGAGGAGGCAGCCAGCCGCCGGGCCGCCCGCCTGCGGGATTTCGAGGCCGCCGTGGCGGTATTGGCCGCCGTAAAACCCGCTGCGGCGAAAGGTCCTTAACGAGAGGTTTACGACGGCGGCCTTAGGGTGGGGCCTAGCGTTCCCCGGGCCGCCTTCAGATGCCGACGCCGATAAGCTCGATTCTTCCCGTCAGTGCTGCCAGCCCCGTGGCTGATGCGGCAACGCCCGATCTCATGCTTCAGGCAGGCAGTGTCGTCGACGCCAGGGTCGTCAGTGTGATGGCTGACAATCTGGTGCGGATCGCGATCGCCAATCTGTCGATGGACGTGATGTCGGAGGTGTCGCTGACACCAGGGCAAAATCTCCAGCTCGCGGTCTCGCAAAACGACGGCACCATCCGGCTTGCGGTGATGAGTGGGGCAGGCGAGGCGACGGGGGATCAGATCACGTTGACGCCGCGGGCGGCCTTGCTGGTGGAGAGCCCGTCGCTGGCGCCGTCTGCGATTGCCGCACGCAATACGCTGACGCCGTTGGAGCAGGCCGCCGTCACCGCCGCTTCGGCCGAGGCGGTCACAAAACAGGGCAGCCAGGCGCCGCTGTTCGCCAATCTGGCCTCCGTCGTCACCGGCAGCGATCTGCCGGCGGGGCTGAAGCAGGCGGCGCTGGACGTGCTGGCGCAGCAGACGCCGCTCAATGCCGGGCTCGATGGCGGCGATATCGAATCCGCCTTCCAGAAATCCGGCTTGTTGCTCGAGGCCTCGCTGGCCGCGGGCGCGACGCTGTCTTCCGGGGGCGTGCCGGATTTGAAGGCCGCGTTGCTGGTGCTGCGGCAGACGCTGGCGAGCCTCGAGACCGCGCCACAGGCGCAGGGTGCCATGCTTTCGACTGGTACCACCGGGACGCCGCAGGCCGTTGCCGCGCCAGCACAGGGAGCAGGTGAGGCCGCGTCGTCTTCCGGCGCCGGGATCGCCCAACAACCGCAACTGCCGCGCGACGCCAGTCTCGCGGCCGCCGTGCTGGCCGACATCGCAAGCAGCAATCCCCAGTCCGCGATGCCGCGAACCATGTCCGCAGGGCTTGCCGCAAGCCTCTTGCAGGAGGTCACGCAAAACCTGCCGCGCCTGATTGGCAACGTCCCCGGCTCGAACAAGGCCGTGCCGGATGGTCATATCTTCGAGGCCGCCGCGCGCACGACGCCTCCGCCGTTTCGCGGCGCATTGCCGGCGCCGCAGGCGGTCGCTTCGCCATCGCTCGCGCCCGATACACCGCTCTCCGCAACGGTGCACCGCCTGCTCGACGACACCGATGCCGCGATCGCGCGGCAGACGCTGTTGCAGGTCGCCTCGCTGCCCGATCGCACCGACGCCGGCGGCCACCGCATCGACCCAGCAGTGCCGCAGTGGAATTTCGAGATTCCGTTCTCGACGCCGCAGGGCACCGCGATGGCGCAGTTCGAGATTTCGCGCGATGGCGCTGGCGAATCCGCCGATCCCGCCAAGCGCGCCTGGCGCGCGCGCTTCACGCTCAATGTCGAACCGGCCGGCCCTGTGCATGCGCTGATCACGCTCAATGGCGACAAGACCTTCGTGCGGATGTGGGCGGAGCGTCCGGCAACCGCGCAGCAGCTTCGCGCCGGCATTGGTGAGCTCAATCAGGCCCTGACGCGGGCCGAACTCAAGCCCGGCGACATCCTGGTCCGCGACGGCACGCCGCCGCAGCCGGCACCGGCCCGCGCCGGTCACTTCCTGGATCGCGCCACATGAGCGATCCGTCCAAGCTTGCCATTGCGCTGCATTACGAGAAGGGCAGTAACGCACCCGTAGTCGTCGCAAAGGGCAAGGGCACGATCGGCGAAAAGATCGTCGAGATCGCCAGGGCCAACGACATCCCGATCGAAGAGAACGAGATTTTGGCCGGCGCGCTGTCCAAGGTCGAGCTCGGGGAGGAGATCCCGCCGGATCTCTACAAGGCCGTGGCCGAGGTGCTGGTGTTCGTGCTGCGGCTGTCGGGCCGCGGGCGCTGAGCGCACTGTCATCGTTTCACCACGATATCGGCTGCATGGTCCCGGCCAAATCCAACGCTTAACGGACTTCGCCCTTGCTGACCCGCCGTTCCACCCTCGGCTTTCTCGCCGCAGCTTCGATCCTACCGCAGCGCGCGCTCGCGCATGTCGCGCCGCCGCGCAACGAGATCAGCGAGAGCCTAGCAAAGCGCTTCACCGATCTCGGCACATCTGGCACCTTCGTCGGCTACAAGGTCGAGGACTATCTGATCGTCGCCAGCGACAAGGAGCGCTCGGGCGAGGGCAAGCTGCCGGCCTCGACCTTCAAGATCCCGAACTCGCTGATCGCGCTGGAGACCGGAGTCGTCGCCGATCCTGACAAGGACGTGTTTCCGTGGGATGGCGTGAAGCGTCCGATCGAGGCCTGGAACAAGGATCACACGCTGCGCAGCGCCATCGCGGTGAGCGCGGTGCCGGTCTATCAGGAGATCGCGCGCCGCATCGGCCAGGAGCGCATGCAGAAATTTGTCGACCTGTTCGACTACGGCAACCGCGACATCGGCGGCGGCATCGACCAGTTCTGGCTCACCGGGAATTTGCGCATCGATCCGATCGAGCAGATCGATTTCGTCGACCGGCTGCGTCGCCGCGCGCTGCCGATTTCCAAGCACAGCCAGGATCTGGTCGCCGATATCCTGCCGGTGACCAAGGTCGGCGAGAGTGTTATCCGCGCCAAGTCAGGCCTGCTCGGCGCCGAGCGCGGCGAGCCGTCGCTCGGCTGGATGGTTGGCTGGGCCGAGAAGGGCGAGGCGCACACGGTGTTCGCGCTCAACATGGATTGCACCGAGCCGCGCCTTGTCGGCGAGCGCATGCCGCTGACGCAAGCCTGCCTTGCCGCGATAGGCGCGGTCTAACGTCGCCGCGCTGGCGGACACGATGCCGCTCGACTAGCATCCTTCAGACCAAGCAAGAAAAGGTCGGGAGGAAACCAATGAACTCAACGCCACTCTGGCTGTCGTCGCTCACGCTCGCCGCGGCTGGCGGCTGGCTTGCGGCCACGACGTTTGCCGCGCCCGCGACCAGCAAGGAGCCGCGCTTTCCGCAGCTCACCATGGATCAGCTCGACGCCAAGCAGAAACCGCTCGGCGAGCAGATCATGAAGGTGTCGAGCGTCGGCATCGGCGGGCCCTATAATCCGATGATCCGCAGCCCCGTGCTCGGCCAGCGCCTGTTCGACCTGTTCTACTATCTGCGCTGGGAAACCTCGGTCCCGACCAAGCTCAACGAGTTCGCGATCCTCATCATCGGCCGGCAGTGGCGCTCGCAGGTGGAGTGGTTCGCGCACGCGCCGCTGGCTGCGAAAGCGGGGCTATCGGCGGATATCATTGCGGAGCTCAAGACCAACAAGCGTCCGTTGAAAATGGCCGAGGACGAGGCGGTGGTCTACGATTTCGTCACTGAGCTCACCACGACCAGGAAGGTCAGCGATGAGACCTATGCTCGAGCGAAAAAGGTCTTCAACGACCAGCAGATCGTCGACCTCACCGCGGTGGCCGGCAATTACGTGATGGTCGCGATGCTGCTGGCGATGGCCGAAGAGACGGTGCCGCCGGACAAGCAGGAGCCATTCAAGCGGGGTGAGCCGTAGCACTCATGGTCGAGAGCGCGCTTCTCTCCGCACGTCATTGCGAGGAGCGAAGCGACGAAGCAATCCAGACTGCCGCTGTGGAAGATTCTGGATTGCTTCGCTACGCTCGCAGCGACGGGGGATGTGGCGCCTGAATGCCTCAGGACTTGTCGGCAGTCTTCTTCACCGTCAGCGCCTCGTCGATCGCAAAGCCGCCGATCTCGCTCATGGCCTGCGAGATCACGTCGCCTTTGCGGGCAAAGCTGGCGGAGAGGAAGTCGAACTGCGTGCGCGCCAGCCGCAGCATCTCGATCGGCACCGAGACCACGGTGTCGTTGAAGCTGTCGACGGAGGCGCGCAAGCTGTCGAGCTCGGCGGTGAGTGAACCGATATGGCTCTCGGCATCCTGCATCAGGCCGATCAGCTTGCCGCGTTCGGCGTCGAACCCGACGCGCTCGGCGGCGGCCGCCGCATTGGCGTCGGCAAGTTGCGACCGCAGCGCTTCGATCTGGCTGGCCATCGTCTCGGAGGCGCGCTCGGAGGCCTCGCGCAGCTCGACGCTGCGGGTGCTCTCTTCCAACTGCTGGTGATAGAGCCGCTCGGCCGTCATCGCCCGCTGCGTCAGCGACTCGATCTGCCGTGCCGCACGCAGCAGCATCTGGCCGTTCTGCCCCGACACCATGCTGGCCATGCGCCGCAGGAAGTCGACGGTTTCGGACGATGAGCTTGGCGGCAGGGGGACGACCGTCGCGGACATGAGATGTTGCTTGCAGCCAGACGTGGAGACCGCCGCCGTACCGACTGGGCTCACGCAACATTCGGCGCCTGATCGTAAACCCAAAGCAAGCCTGAATCGGCAGGCTCGGTCAACGGGTCCTGCCGCCAAATCTGACGGCCTCCGCCGCGAGAGCCCGCGGGGTCAGGCGTCCTTCTGCCGCCCGATCCGCCCCAGATGGGTAAAGCCGAATCCGGCCGAATATTTCAGGCCATAGCCCAGCGCCCGGTCGAGGCCGATATGGGCGAGCCAGATCAAGGCGATGGACAGGGTGAGGGGCGAGGCGAGGCCGAAGCCCAGCGTCAGCAGAGTCACCGGAGCCATGTAGCTGTGGGCGGCGTTGTAGACCATCGCGCCGAATTTGGCGTCGGAGAGGTATGCCAGGAAGCTCAGATCGGGCACGAAGAAGAGCAGGGCGAACACCACCCAGGAGCCGTCCCAGGACGCATAGAGCATCACCATGCCCAAGAACAGGGTCAGGCCCTCCAGCCGGAGCATGATGTTGACGCCGCCCGTCACAGCGCCGGTCTCAGCGCCGGTCCTGGCCGTTCCTTGGTCCATCGTCGTCTCCCCGGGCAAAACTCTGTAATTCCTTGCGCTTTCCCGCTGCGGCAAGGCAGCCCTGCGGCGCCGAAAGCCGCTTCCCGGCCCGCAAAATGCCGTGTTAGAACCCCCGGCAATCGCATTTAGGCTAAGAACTGGCGGGAGCAAATGAAGAATATCCTGGACGCCCTTGAAGATCGTCGTGCCGGCGCAAAGCTCGGCGGCGGGGAGAAGCGCATCGAGGCGCAGCACGCCCGCGGCAAGCTGACCGCCCGCGAGCGTATCGAGCTCTTGCTCGACAAGGGATCGTTCGAGGAGTTCGATATGTTCGTCGAGCATCGCTCCACCGAGTTCGGCATGGAGAAGAACAAGGTTCCCGGCGACGGCGTCGTCACCGGCTGGGGCACCGTCAACGGCCGCAAGACGTTCGTCTTTGCCAAGGACTTCACGGTGTTCGGCGGTTCACTCTCCGAAACGCACGCGCTGAAAATTACAAAACTTCAGGACATGGCGATGAAGGCGCGGGCGCCCATCATCGGCCTCTACGACGCGGGCGGCGCCCGCATCCAGGAAGGCGTCGCCGCGCTGGCCGGCTATTCCTACGTGTTCCGCCGCAACGTGCTCGCCTCCGGCGTGATCCCGCAGATCTCCGTCATCATGGGCCCCTGCGCCGGCGGCGACGTCTACTCGCCTGCCATGACCGACTTCATCTTCATGGTGAAGAACACCAGCTACATGTTCGTCACCGGCCCCGACGTGGTGAAGACCGTCACCAACGAGGTTGTCACCGCCGAAGAGCTCGGCGGCGCCTCGGTGCACGCCACGCGCTCCTCGATCGCCGACGGCGCCTTCGAGAACGACGTCGAGACGCTCTTGCAGATGCGTCGCCTGATCGACTTCCTGCCGTCCAACAACAGCGACGGCGTGCCGGAATGGCCGAGCTTCGACGACATCGGCCGCGTCGACATGTCCCTGGACACGCTAATCCCCGACAATCCGAACAAGCCCTACGACATGAAGGAGCTGATCCTGAAGGTCGTGGACGAGGGTGACTTCTTCGAGATCGCGGATCTGTTTGCCAAGAACATCGTCACCGGCTTCGGCCGCATCGCAGGCCGCACCGTCGGCTTCGTCGCCAACCAGCCGATGGTGCTCGCCGGCGTGCTCGACAGCGACGCCTCGCGCAAGGCGGCGCGCTTCGTCCGCTTCTGCGACGCCTTCAACATTCCGATCGTCACCTTCGTCGACGTACCGGGCTTCCTGCCGGGCACCGCGCAGGAATATGGCGGCCTGATCAAGCACGGCGCCAAGCTCTTGTTCGCCTACTCGCAGTGCACCGTGCCGCTCGTCACCATCATCACCCGCAAGGCCTATGGCGGCGCCTTCGACGTCATGGCCTCCAAGGAGATCGGCGCCGACATGAACTACGCCTGGCCGACCGCTCAGATTGCGGTGATGGGCGCCAAGGGCGCGGTCGAGATCATCTTCCGCAGCGACATCGGCGACCCCGACAAGATCGCGGCAAGAACCAAGGAATACGAAGACCGCTTCCTGTCCCCCTTCATCGCCGCCGAGCGCGGCTACATCGACGACGTCATCATGCCGCACTCGACGCGGAAGCGGATTGCGCGCGCGCTGTCGATGCTGAAAGACAAGAAGGTGGAAACGCCGGCGAAGAAGCACGACAATTTGCCGTTGTAACGACGCGCAGCCCGGATGAGTGCAGCGACATCCGGGTTCTTCGCCAAGGGTCCCGCATGTCGCTTCGCTCATGCGGGCTACAGGTCGAAGGCAGGGGAGCGTATTGACGCCAAGCCGTCGGTCGAAAAGCCCAATGATTGGGGAGCTGGAAGCGGGCCGCGAGCACCTGCTATCGGCGCCGGAGTCACGGAGGTTGCTGTCATTGCTTCGACAGCGTCTGCAGTCGATCTCGCGGAACGTCTACATCCTACGCTACATTCCAGAACAGACAGAGGAACTGTACGATATTCTCGTTGATGGGATCACTGTCGTTTATATAGAGCTTCCGCGAGATGCGAGCAGCGGCGAGATTGTCTTCCAGAAAAGCGGAGTTGACGAATACCGTGCGCGCCTTGGGAAGCTGGGCCGTCGTAAACTTGAACTCGCACTCGAGCTTGCTCAACGATGATCGAAGACGATCCGACTGACGAAATCTCCGACATCGAAGATCGGATCGAGGCGCTCGCCGAGATCGCTGAGCGCTGCCGCAAATACATTGTGGCGTCCAAGATCGCCGTCGGCAGCGGTGGCGCGCTGCTGCTGGTTACGATCCTCGGCCTGTTCGGGATGGGGCAGACCGCAGCGCTCGGCTCGATCGCTCTGGTGCTCGGCGGAATCGTCTCGCTCGGTTCGAACGTCAGTACGTTGCGGCAGACGGAGGAGTCCATCCAGGGTGCGGAGGCGCTTCGCGCGCGGCTGATCGGCAGGATTGATCTGCGCGTGGTGGCCGATACACCGATGAAGCTGGTGTGACGCGGCGCTCGGCGGGTGCCGAGACGTCTTACGCCGCGGCCCTGCGGGTCAGGACCTGCAACTCCCCGCGGCATTCGGCTGCGAAGGTTTGAAGCCGCTGAGCCGTTTGCTGGTCGAGGATCGCTTTCGCCAGCCGCTCGGCGCGGGCCAGCTGCTCTTTCAGATATTCGATGCGGGCCATGTCTCACCTTCCGCAGGGGAATTTGAAGGATAATTTGAAGCAAATTGCTTGGTTCCGATGGCGGTGAATCTAGGGCTAACACCGCGCTAATGATGTGCGGTCCGTCACACTCCGCGCGCCGCATCCGCTGCGGCGAAATGCGCCATCTGGTCCGCGTGGGCCTTGGCGAAGGCCGGGCGGCCCGTGGCGCGCGCGACGTAGGCGCGGCAGGCGGGATGATCCGCCAGCCCGCCGAAGCCATCGACGACGCGCAGCACGTCCGACATCAGGATGTCCGCGACCGAGAAAGATCCCGCCAGCCATTCGCGCCCCGCCAGCACCGGCTCGAGATGCTTGAGGCGAAGCTTGAGAAAGTCGTCGACGAATTTCCACGCTGCGGTGTCGGTCGGATGGCCCATGAACTGCGACATGCCCCAGGGCAGGCTCGCCATCTCGACCGAATTGAGCGCCGCGAACACCCATTCCGTCGCCTCGCTCTGGCCGCGCGGATCTGACGGCATCAGCTTTGCGCTGAGTCTTCCCAGATGCAGCAGGATCGCGCCGGTCTCGAAGATCGAGAAGTCGCCGTCGGTCAGCCACGGCACCTGGCCGAACGGCTGGTGGGCGAGATGCTCGGGGCCCTTGTCGCCCGACACTCTCGCGACGCGATAGGGCAGGGCGGCTTCTTCCAGCGCCCAGCGCACGCGAAGGTCGCGCACGAAGCCGCGCGGGGCCGGGGGAACCCAATCGAAGGTGGTCAGCGTGAGGTCGGCCATGCGGTGTCTCCATGTGCTGTTTGAAGCTGCGCTGTTCAAAGCCTAGGACGGGCGAGCGGCGCGCATTCCGACAACGCTGCCAAGTCTTTTTGTCGTCGGTACGGGGACGGTCTATGCTGGCGCCAAACAGCAGGAGGAAACCAAAATGCCCGCCGCCTACTTCGTCGTCCGCGCCACCGTCAGGGATCCGGCAAAGCGCGCCGCCTTCGACAAATGGTACGAGACCGAACACGTGCCCGACGCGGTGAAGGCGTTCGGCGTAGCCAAGGCCTGGCGGTTCTGGAGCCTCGACGATCCCTCGCAGCACCTGGCCATGTATCAGTTCGAGGACGAGGCCAGGCTGGCCGCGATGCTGAAGGGCGATGCGTTGAACAAGCTGGTTGCCGATTTCAACCGCGACTGGCCCGATGTGACGCGCACGCGCGAGACGCTGGTGCTGGCGCAGGCGTTTGGAACGTAGCCGGTCAGCTTTGCAATGAACCTGAACGCGGGATTCAGCGGCAGTTCATGTCACCACCACGACAATTCGCTTTGCATCACTTGAGAGAAAGCCGAGAGGGACATGTCATGGAACGCCGCAATTTTCTGAAACTCGCATTCGGTGTCGCGGCGGGAGCCGCCGCGCTCACCACCGCCGCACAGGCCGCGCCGCTGGTGCCACAGCCGCTCGGAGATCCCCGCATGCCGCAAAGAAATCCAGAAGGCAATCCGGACGCCCATCCGGCCGTCACCACCAGCGATGAGGCCGCGCAGCTTAAGCCCGAGCAGGTGCATTGGCGCGGCCATCACCGCCACTGGCGTCACCGTCACTGGGGCTGGCGCCGCCGCCGTTGGCATCGCCGCCACTGGTAAGCTCCACACAAGCCATGCTCTGAGCGGGGATCGCAATTGCGGTCCCCGTTATGATTCGGAATTGTTACGACCCCACGCGACGTCTTGGTGTTCAAAAAAGAAATGGCCGCGCAGGCTGATCCCGCGCGGCCATCCTGCAATGCAAGAAGGTCAGATCAGAACGGACGGCAGCGGCCAGCGTACCAGCGGAAGCCATAGGGGCACACGCGCGGACGCACCACGACGACCGGGGCGGGGCGGGGCGCCACGACGACGACCGGCGCGCGCCGGGCCATCGGCTGACAGCCGCCATACGGGCCGCGATACCAGCCGGGGCCGCAGCCGCCGGCGGCGCTGGCCGCCTCGCTGAAACCGACGACCGCGCTGGCGAGCATCACGGCGGCGAACATATATTTCATCTGATCTTCCTTCTCGTCCTTGGGGCAGATTCTCGAGGAGCGGCGCTTGCGGCGCACAATGAATCAAAAGACACGATTCGACATGTTAAATTTGCAACATGCCGACACGTCGCGATCCAAACCTGCCAATCATGACCTGAATGCGGCATGAACATCCCCCGCATGCTGCTTCAGGCGACATGCAAACGGCGTTAGCGGCCGAGAAAACCCAGCACCAGCTCTTTGTACTTCTCCGGCGCCTCCAGGAAGACGAGGTGGCCGGTGTCCGGGATCACCTCGGCCCGTGCATTCGGCATCTTCGCGGCCAGCGCCTTCGCCAGCTCGGCATTCTGTCCCATCTTGGCGCGCAGCGCCTCAGGTGCGAGTGGCCGTCCCGGCGCGTTGTGATCGTCGGCGCCCATGATGAACAGCGTCGGCAGCGTGATGAGCGGGACGTCGTGCGCCACCGGCTCGCGATAGATCATCTGGCCGGAGCTGACGAAAGCGCGTAGCCAGCGCGGATAGTCCGGGCTGCCCTTGATGTTGAAGCGGGCATCGACGAACGGCGTGATCGCCTCCGGCGGCAGCTTGATCGCGTAATTGGTCTGGAGCTGCTTGCGGTAGCCGTCGGCGGTGAGCTTGTCCTCGCTCTCGATGATCTTGTCAGTCGGGGTCGGCGGCACATAGAGGCGGTAGTCTTCCAGCCCGATCGGCGCGGTCAGCACGAGATGGGCGACGCGGTCAGGATAGGCGCGGGCGATGCGCACCCCCAGCATACCGCCGAGCGAATGCGCCACGACTTCCGCTTTGTCGATCTTGAGGTGGTCGAGCAGCGCGATGGTGTTGCGCGCCAGCGTGTCGAAATGCAATTCGCCAGACGGTTTGGAGGATTTGCCGAAGCCGATCTGGTCGGGCACGACGACGCGGAAGCCGGCCTCGCTCAGCATCTTGATGACGGGCGCCCAGTAGCTCGACGGGAAATTACGCCCGTGCAGCAGCACCACGGTGCGGCCGTTCGGCTGCGCGGGCGCGACGTCCATATACGCCATGCTGAGCTGCTCGCCGTCGTTGACAACAGGCAGCAGGTGCACGGGATAGGGATAGGCAAAGCCTTCGAGCGCGATGCCGTAGGGTTCGCACTGTGGGCCGTCGGCAGCGCTGGATGCGAAAGGAACGGCGAGAAGGGTGGCGGCGAGGGCGGCCGTAAGGATGCGGTTCATGGGGTGGCCTTTGCGCGTTAGGGAACGTCATTCCGGGTCCGGTCCTTCGGACCATCCCGGAACGACAGTGCGCATAAAGCGATCAATGGCCTGGTCAAGCCCGGCCATGACGTGAGTGAGAGCTCACACGCGATTGTGTGTCGCCACGCATCTTGCGTGATCAGTCCTTCTCATTCCCGAACAGCGCCGCAAACTGCCTCTCGCCGGTACGGGTGAAATTCACCACGCGGCTGCCGGGCGTGGCATCACGCGCGGCCCATTTCAGCTCGGCGAAGCGATGCATCATGGCGGCGCCGAGCGTGCCGGCGAGATGGTGGCGGCGCTCGCTCCAGTCGAGGCAGGCCTTGCACACCGGGCGGCGCGGATGGGCCAGCATGTCGGGCGAGATCTGCAGATGTTTGGCCAGGAAGCGCTCGCCTTCGGGCGTCAGCTCGATGTCCTGCTTCTTCTGCCTGATCAGGTTTCGCGCGCGCAAGGAGTCGAGCATCTGCACGCCGAGATCACCGGCCAGATGGTCGTAGCAGATCCGCGCGCGGCGCAGCGCTGGATCCTTCGGCCCGGTGCGCACGCGCATGTGGCCCGTGCGCGCCGCAAGCCCCGCAAGTCCCTCGAGCACGCCGGCGACATCGTCGTCGGTGAGGCGGTAGTAGCGGTGCCGGCCCTGCTTCTCCGGTTCGACCAGTCCGCCGGCCTCGAGTTTTGAAAGGTGCGAGCTCGCGGTCTGCGGCGTGATGCCGGCCTCCTGCGCCAGCTCGCTCGCGGTGAGCGCGCGGCCGTTCATCAGCGCCGTGAGCATGTTGGCGCGGGCGGGATCGCCAACCAGCGCGGCGACCATGGCGATGTCAGGACCCGATTTCATGCTTCGATGGTAGCCGAAGCATTGTAGTCGGGCAAGGGCGTAGCGTGTTGCCACATCGCCGTTGCGACCGAACAGCCGTAGGGTGGGCAAAGGCGCATAGCGACGTGCCCACCAATCTTCATTGCGAAGAAGCGAGGTGGGCACGCTTCGCTTTGCCCACCCTACGAGACCTCCCTGCGCTCGCAATGACGGAGACAAAATCAGGAGCCCACATGTCCGTCACCGTCTTCATCCGCTACCAGCTCGACCCCTTCAAGCGCGCGCAGTTCGAGGAATATTCGAAGCGCTGGCTCACCATCATTCCGAAATGCGGCGGCGACCTGATCGGCTATTTCATGCCGCATGAGGGCACCAACAACATCGCCTTCGGACTGATCACCTTCGAGAGTCTGGCCGCCTACGAATCCTATCGCGCGCGGCTGCGGCAGGATACCGAGGGCATGGCCAACTTCCATTTCGCCGAGGAGCACAAATTCATCCTCGCGGAGGAGCGCACCTTCCTGCGCAAGGTGGTATTGTAGGCCACCAACGCAACGCAAGGAGACGCCCATGATCGCCGTGATTTTCGAAGTCTGGCCCAAGCCGGAACATCGCCAGGACTATTTCGATCTCGCAGCTGATCTGAAGCCGATCCTGCAGACCATCGACGGCTTCATCTCGGTCGAACGCTTCGAGAGCCTCACCGACAAGGGCAAGATCCTGTCGGTGTCGTTCTGGCGGGACGAGGTCGCGGTGCAAGCCTGGCGCAACACGATGGAGCACCGGCGCACCCAGGCCAAGGGCAGGGCGCAGATCTTTGCCGATTATCATCTGCGCATCGCCAGCGTCGTCAGGGACTACAGCATGACCGATCGCGAGCAGGCGCCGAAGGACAGCCGCGCGGTGCACGACGCGCACTAGCGCTTGCATTCACGCGGGCTTATGGCTGCGCGGCGATCATTCAGGGAGAGAAACATGCACGTGACAACCGCTGACAAGCGCGCGACGTTCAAGAAGATGCACGAGAGCGGCTGCTTCATCCTGCCCAATCCGGTCGATGTCGGCAGCGCCAAGGCGTTGCAGCATCTCGGCTTCAAGGCGCTGGCCTCATCCAGCGCGGGCTTTGCCTGGACCATCGGCAAGGCCGACAACCATGTCACCGTCGAGGATGTCTGTCAGCATCTGGCAGCATTGTGCTCGGCCGTCGACATCCCCGTGAATGCGGATTTCGAGGGCGGCTTCGCGGTCGAGCCGGATAAGGTCGCTGATCATGTCGAGCGCTGCGTGCGCACCGGCGTTGCGGGCCTCTCGATCGAGGATTCCACCGGCGACAAGGACAAGCCGATCTACGAGCGCGCGCTCGCGGTCGAGCGCATCGCGGCTTCGCGCAAGGCGATCGGCGACAGCAACACGATGCTGGTCGGCCGCTGCGAGGCTTATCTGTGGGGCGTCACTGACCTCAAGTTCGTCATCGACCGGCTCGCCGCTTACGCCGATGCCGGCGCTGACTGCCTCTACGCGCCGGGCCTGAAGAGCCGCGAGGATATCGCCGCGGTGGTGAAGGCGGTGCACCCGAAGCCGTTCAACCTGCTGATCGGCGCATCCGGCCTGTCGTTGCGGGAGGCCGAAGATCTCGGCGTGCGCCGCATCAGCGTCGGCGGCTCGCTCGCCCGTGCCGCCTGGGGCGGCTTCATGCGCGCCGCCAAAGAGATGGCGGAGAAGGGGACGTTCACCGAGCTTGCCGGAGGCTATCCCGGCGGCGAGCTCAATAAGATGTTCAGCTGAAAGAACAGCGGCGGGACCTTTCGGGTCCCGCCGCTCTCACGTCCTCTCGGTGTCATGCCCCGCCTTCGCAGGCGATGACAATTGTAGTTGCGGTTACTTCACGCCGTCAGATGGAGCTGCCGGATCCGGTGCCGCCGGCTTGCTCGGCGCGGCACCCGTGGTCATGCCGGGCTCGGTGTTGCTGCGCGGCGTCACGTCACGCATGCCGGGAGGCGCGGCCGGATTGGCGGACGGCGCCTGCTGGGCCGTCTGCGTCATCGGCGCGTTGCTCGCCTGGTTGCCGGTGCTGGAGTTGTTCAAGCCATAGAACACGGCGCCCAATACCAGGGCGACCGCCACCGCGAACACAGCGACCTTGCCGCTGGAGGCGGGGCCTTCGCCCAGTTCGGGATCGGCTCGGAGTTCGGCATCCCCGCGCGCCGCGCGAACATACTCAGCGTCGGCGAGGTTGGGGCGATACGGATCGTTGGGAAAACGCTCGTCAGCCATCGTTGGATCTCCTCGTTTATTGCGCGGGGACAACCCCTAGATGCGAGATTCCGTTCCGCCCTCCTTATGCTTTCGTCGCATGTTGCCCCCTCGCAGGGAATCGGGAACCTGTTAGGTTCCACCGGTAACGAAGGGAACAAGGCGATGTGGAGCCTGCCGCCGAGCGATAGCGTGCTGCATTTCCTGTCCCTGGTCGCCGTCGCCGCGCAAGGCATGACTGCAGCGCTCGCGGCGGGCAGGCGCAGCATGGACTGGTTGGGGGTCTGCTTCCTCGGCTGCATCACTGCGCTCGGCGGCGGCACGCTGCGCGATCTGTTCCTCGGGCACTACCCACTGGCCTGGGTGCAGAGCCCGATCTATCTGGCGCTCGCCGGCGGCGCGGCCTTTCTCACCATTCTGACCGCGCGCCTCGTGCACCGGCTCAAGCTTGCCTTCATCGTGCTCGATGCGATCGGCCTCGTCGTCTTCACCATGACCGGCTGCGATATCGCCTGGCAGATGGATGCCACGCTGCCGATCGTCATCGTCTCCGGCATGGTGACGGGCTGCGCCGGCGGCGTGCTGCGCGACGTGCTCTGCAACGACGTGCCGCTGCTGTTTCGTTCGGAGCTCTACGCCACCGTTTCGGCGGCCACCGGCCTGTTCTATGCCACCGCCTTCGGTGTCAATCTCAACGCCGAGCTCTGGACCATCTTGACGTTCGTGCTCGGCATCAGCTTCCGCCTGCTGGCGGTACGCTACAAATGGGAGATGCCGAAATTCGTCTTCACGGGGGATGAGGAGAAGTAGTTCCGCCGTCATCGCGGAGAGGAGGCCGCGGTAAGCTACGGCCCCTTCCGCGCCTTCGCCACCTGCGCCGGCGTCACGATCAGGCCCGCATTGCCCCAGGAGTTGCGGATGTAATTGGTCACCGCCGCGATGTCTTCGTCGGACAATTGTTTGGCATAGCCCGGCATCTCGCCGGTGTTGGGCGCGCGCGGCGTCGTCACGGTGTGGGCGCCGTCGAGGATGATGCGCAGGGTGGAGGATGGATTGATCGATTGCAGCAGCGCATTGCCCGGCAGCGGCGGATAGATCCGCGGCGCGCCCGTGCCGTCGGCCTCATGACAGGCGATGCAGAGTTTTGCGTAGACGGCCTGGCCGGCCTTCATCTCGGCCTCGCCGGGCGGCGTCACGATCGTCTCGCGCCGCGCCGGCGGCAGGCTCTTCAAATAGAGCGCGATCGCGCGCACATCGGCATCGCTCATCTTTGACGTGGAGTTGACGACCACCTCCGCCATCAGCCCGCCGGCATGGCTCCTGGCGTTGCGCCCGCTCTGCAGATACTCGACGATGTCCTGCGCGCTCCACGATTTCAGCCCGGTGCGCGCGGCACCATCGAGCCTTGGCGCAAACCAGCCGCCGATTTCGCTGCCGGCGAGCGCCTGCGCGGTCTTGTCCGCGCCAAAATAGTTCTTCGGCGTGTGGCAGGCGCCGCAATGGCCGAGCCCGGTGACGAGATAGCCGCCTCTGTTCCACGCCGCGCTCTGGCTCTGATCCGGCTCGAACAGGCCGGGCTTGAAGAACATGGCGTTCCAGACCCGCATCAAGCGGCGATAGCCGAACGGCCAGCGCAGCTCTGGCGGTTTGTTCCGGCTCACGACGGGCGGCAACGTGCCCAGATAGGCCCGGATCGCCAGCGTGTCGTCCTTGGTCATCTTCGTGAAGTAGGGGTAGGGGAACGCGGGGTAATAGTTCGAACCGTCAGGCGCGATGCCGGTGCGCAACGCGCGTGTGAAATCGGCATCCAGCCAGGCGCCGATCCCGGTCTCGCGATCCGGCGTCAGGTTCGGCGCATAGATCGCGCCAAAGGTCGTGTCGATGCGCTTTCCGCCCGCGAACGGTCTTGCGGGATCTGCGGTGTGGCAGCCCGCGCAGTCGCCGGCCTCGACCAGCGACTTGCCATAGGCGATCAACTCCGGCGACGGCTCGGCGGCGAGGGCCATGCTCGCAGCCGCACTGCACAAGAGCAAAACAGCCAGAATCGTCCGCATCCCGAGCTCTCCCGCGACCAATCGCCCGCGTCCCACATTATACGTGCGTCACGTCGTTTCGCGACGGCGGGGGTATCGTGACACAAATTGAAAATCGCCGATGCCTTGCAGCCACGAAGTTGCGATTTTTTCCCCGCGCTCTCTTTGGTCCAGATTTGTGATGCGGAGCGTTAAATATCCGACATAGAGTGGCGCGGACGGTCGGCGCGCCCTAGCTAAAAACAACGGGCAGGCAACGGCTTAAGCAGCCAAGCGCTCAAAAGGGCGGAAGAGGACGAGAATGGGCATCAACCAGGGTCCGATCAGTCTCGATCAAAAATACACCCAGGACACCGGCCATATCTTCACGACCGGCATTCAGGCGCTGGTCCGCCTGCCCATGGCCCAGATCCGCCGCGACCGCGCCGCGGGGCTGAACACCGCAGGCTTCATCTCGGGCTACCGCGGCTCGCCGCTCGGCGGCTACGACCAGCAGCTGTTCGCCGCCCGCAAGCACCTCGAGCAGTACAACATCAAGTTCCAGCCCGGCGTGAACGAGGACCTTGCGGCCACCGCCGTCTGGGGCTCGCAACAGCTCAACCTCTCGCCCGGCGCCAAATATGACGGCGTGGTCGGCATCTGGTACGGCAAGGGCCCTGGCGTCGACCGCTGCGGCGACGTGTTCCGCCACGGCAATGCCGCCGGCTCGGCCAAGAACGGCGGCGTGCTGTGTCTCGCCGGCGACGACCACGGCGCCAAATCCTCCACCGTCCCGCATCAGTCCGACCACGCCTTCATATCGGCGCTGATGCCCTATCTCTACCCGTCGAGCGTCCACGAGATGATCGAGATGGGCCTTCTGGGTATCGCGATGTCGCGCTACTCGGGCTGCTGGGTCGGCATGAAGGTGATCACGGAGACGGTGGAGACCACCGCCGAGATCGACCTCACCGACGAGATGACGCCGTTCGTGATCCCCGCTGATTTCGAAATGCCCGAGGGGGGGCTCAATCTGCGTTGGCCCGACGACCGCTTTGCCCAGGACCGCCGCCTCCAGGACTACAAGGGCTTTGCCGCGATCGCCTTCGCGCGCGCCAACAAGGTCAATCGTATCACGATGGATTCGCCGAACGCCCGCTACGGCATCATGGCATCAGGCAAGAGCTATGAGGATATCCGGCAGGCGCTGCGCGAGCTCGGTATCACCGAAGAGGTTGCCGCCAAGATCGGACTTCGCCTCTACAAGATCGGCATGCCCTGGCCGCTGGAGCCGGAAGGCGTCAGGCAATTCGCCGTAGGCCTCGAGGAAATCTTCATCATCGAAGAGCGCCGCGAGATCGTCGAGAATCAAGTGAAGCAGGAGCTGTTCAACTGGCGCGACGATGTCCGTCCCCGCATCATCGGCAAGATGGACGATCACGACAAGCGCTTCCTCCCCTTTGCCGAAGAACTCAGCGTCGCCTCACTGGCCAGTTCGCTCACCGAACGTCTGCTTCGGCTTAATCTGAACCCCGAGATTGCGGAGATGCTCCGCGTCAAGGCCGATTGGTTCAACGGCCGCCAGGCTTCGCAAATGCAGGCGACCGCGCCCGTCGCCCGTACCCCGTATTTCTGCTCCGGCTGCCCCCACAACACCTCGACCAAGGTGCCCGAAGGCAGCCGCGCCTTTGCCGGCATCGGCTGCCACTTCATGGCGCTGTGGATGGATCGCTCCACCGAGACGTTCACGCACATGGGCGGCGAGGGCGTACCGTGGGTCGGCGTTGCTCCCTTCACCAAGGAAGAACACGTGTTCGCCAATCTCGGCGACGGCACGTATTTCCACTCCGGCAGCCTTGCGATCCGGCAGGCGATCGCCTCCGGTGCCAACATCACCTACAAGATCCTTTATAACGACGCGACCGCGATGACCGGCGGCCAGCATGTCGACGGCGAATTGTCGCCGCAGCAGATCACCTTCCAGCTCCACAGCGAAGGCATCCGCGAGATCTATCTGGTCTCGGAAAATCCAGAGGCCTATCCGGCGAGCGAGATCGCGCCCGGCGTCAAGACCGCGCATCGCGACGACCTCGATACGGTCCAGAAAACGCTGCGCAAGGTCAAGGGCGCGTCCGCGATCGTGTTCGTGCAGACCTGTGCTGCCGAAAAACGCCGCCGCCGCAAGCGCGGCACGCTGGAGGATCCGGCGCGCCGTGTGCTGATCAATCCCGCGGTGTGCGAAGGCTGCGGCGACTGCTCGGTGCAATCGAACTGCATCTCGGTCGAGCCGCTGGAGACGGAGATGGGGCGCAAGCGTGCCATCAACCAGTCGACTTGCAACAAGGACTATTCCTGCGTCAAAGGCTTTTGCCCGTCCTTCGTCACCGTCGATGGCGGCAAGATGCGCAAGCGCGCGCCGGCGGGCGTTGGCGATATCGGCGATCTGCCCGAGCCGGCGTCGCGGCCGACGCTTGAGCGGCCCTACAACATCGCGGTCGGCGGCGTCGGCGGCACCGGCGTGCTCACCATCGGCGCGCTGCTCGGCATGGCCGCGCATATCGAGGGCAAGGCCTCGATGATCCTCGACATGTCGGGCCTCGCGCAGAAAGGTGGCGCGGTGCTCAGCCATGTCCGTCTCTCGGATCACCCGGCCGAGGTGACCTGCTCCCGCATCGTCACCGGCACGGCCGACGTCGTGCTCGCGGCCGACGAAGTGGTCGCGGTCGCCAAGGACACCATCTCGCTCTGCGACACCACCCGCACCCGCGGCATCATCAACAGCCACGTCATTCCCACCGCCGACTTCGTCCTCAACCGCGACTTCAACTTCCAGACCCGGAAGCTGAACGGATTGCTGGAGACGGCGCTGCACAAGGACTCGGTCTTCTTCGACTTCACCAAGCCGGCCGAGCAACTGCTCGGCGACAGCATCGCGACCAACATGATGATGATGGGCTATGCCTATCAGAAGGGCCTGCTGCCCTTGTCGGCGGAGTCGATCGAGCAGGCGATCGAGGTCAACGGCGTCTCGATCAAGATGAACGAGGAAGCCTTCCGCCTCGGCCGCCTCGCGGTCGCCGATCCCGCGCGCCTCGCCGGCATGCTGAAGGGAACGGACGAGGTGGTCGCGCCCAAGACCTTGGACGCAATGACGCTCGATGAGGTCATCGCGCATCGCTCCAAACATCTCACCGCCTACCAGAATTCCCGGCTGGCAAAGCGCTACCGCAAGCTGGTCGATCAGGTCAGCGACGCCGCCAAACAGGGCGGCTATGATGAGGCGCTGACGCGCGCGGTCGCGATCAACTACGCCAAGCTTTTGGCCTACAAGGACGAATACGAAGTCGCGCGCCTCTACACCGATGGCGCTTTCGAAAAGCAGCTCCGCGACCAGTTCGAGGGCGACTTCAAGTTCAACTTCAATCTCGCTCCACCGATTTTGGCGAGCGGTGTCGACGCGCTCGGTCGCCCGAAGAAACGCGCCTTCGGCCCGTGGATGCTCGGCGTCTTCCGTGTGCTGGCGAAGTTCAAGTTCCTGCGCGGCACCCCGTTCGACCTCTTCGGCCGCAGCGCCGACCGCAAGCTCGAGCGCGATCTCATCGTCGGCTACGAGAAAGACGTCGCCACCGTGCTCGGCCTGTTGTCGCCGGTCACGATCGACACCGCTGTCGAACTCCTCTCGCTGCCCGACCGCATCCGCGGTTACGGCCCGGTGAAGGAGAAGGCCGTCGCGGACGCCAAGGCCCGCTACGCCCAGCTTGCGGCGGATCTGGCGAGCCCGCCGCCGGCTCCGAGGCAGATCGCGGCGGAGTAGGGAAGGTCCCGGGGTGGGTTAGCCTTGCGCCTACGCAAGGCGTAACCCACCAACTTCCATCCGCTTGGGCGGAAGCGTGGTGGATTATGCCTTCGGCTAATCCACCCTACGGCACCATCTGTTGTGCTGCCCGTCAGGCGAAACACCCAAGAGACGGGTCAATCGGCCGGCGCAAAAACATTCCGCTTTACCGAAATTCGGAATTGTCGTATCAAGCCGGCACCTCATCCCAGTCAGAGGGGCGTATCGCGATCGTCACGAAACGCGGGGTGAGTGGCGGTGGACGTGGGCTGCGTCGCACGGGACATTGTCTGGCGTGCACGACGGGCGCGGTCTCGCGTACGGCAAAATCGTGTGGTCCTGACGCCCGGGGTCTGTGCGTCAAGTCTTGCGATCACTCGCAAGGCGACGGGGGCAATAGTGCAACGCTCCCCGGGGAGAGCACGACATAAGCCGTAAAGCCACTGCGCAGGGAAGGCCGGATGTTGGGCTACACCTGTATGCCGCTGTGCAACTATTCTTCGCGCATTCGCGCACAGCGGACCGTGGGTGCCCAGCCGGCACCCGGTCTTCCCTGCGCCCTCTGTTTTCGACAGAGGAGCAAGATGGAAGCAAAGCTCGGGCGAGAAGCGCCGCGAGGATGCTTCTCTGCGCCTCGCAATAACCACGCTGAGAAATGCAAGACCGTCATCCTGAGGTGCTCGCCTCTTCGGCGAGCCTCGAAGGGCGACGGCCCGGCTGTTGCTGCACGGGTATTGAGATAGTCGGGCCGTGCATCCTTCGAGGCTCCCGGCGCGATGCATTGCATCGCGCATTCGCGCCTCAGGATGACGGATCAGCAGATTGGTCCCACTTGCGCCAACCCGCTGCCCTCTCGCCCGACGGAATATTTCCGCGCTTGCCAACCGGGCCACCGGGGTTCAGAAAAAAGGCGAAGAAGAAACGCGAGCGGAGACCTCTGTTTTGACCATCAAGGGCAAGGCCTACATTGCCGGGATCTACGAACACCCGACCCGGCATGCGCCGGACAAATCCACCGCCCAGCTCCACGCCGAGGTCGCCAAGGGCGCGATCGAGGATGCGGGGATCAGCAAGGACGACATCGACGCCTATTTCTGCGCAGGCGATGCGCCCGGCGGCGCCTGGCCGATGGTCGACTATCTCGGCCTGAACACCAAGAAGCTGCGCCACGTCGATTCCACCGAGACCGGCGGCTGTTCCTACATCATCCATCTCGGCCATGCCGCCGAGGCGATCGCGGCGGGCAAGTGCTCGATCGCGCTGATCACGCTCGCCGGCAAGCCGCGCACGGGCGCGATGCCGCCGCGGGCGCAGGGCGCCGAAGCCGATTTCGAGACCGCGTACGGCGCGACCACCCACAATGCCTATGGCATGTGTGCCATGCGCCATATGCACGACTATGGCACCACCAGCGAACAGCTCGCCTGGATCAAGGTCGCGGCCTCGCATCACGCGCAATACAATCCGCATGCGATGCTCAAGGACGTCGTCACCGTCGAGGACGTGCTGAACTCGCCGATGATCTCCGATCCGCTGCATCGCATGGACTGCTGCGTCGTCTCCGACGGCGGCGGCGCGCTGATCGTGACCACGCCTGAGATCGCGAAGAGCCTGAAGAAGCCGCTGGTGCGGCTGATCGGCCATGGCGAAGCCATGAAGGGCCCGCGCGGCGGCAAGGATCTCGATCTCACATACTCCGCCGGCATCTGGTCCGGCCCGCGCGCCTTCGAGGAAGCCGGCATCACGCCGAAGGACATCAAATACGCCTCGATCTACGACAGCTTCACCATCACGGTGTTGATGCAGCTCGAGGACCTTGGCTTCTGCAAGAAGGGCGAGGGCGGCAAGTTCGTCGCCGACGGCAATCTGATCTCGGGCGTCGGCAAGCTGCCGTTCAACACCGATGGTGGCGGCCTCTGCAGCAACCATCCCGTCAATCGCGGCGGCATGACCAAGATCCTCGAGGCCGTCAGGCAGTTGCGCGGCGAGGCGCATCCGAAGGTGCAGGTTCCGAATTGCGATCTCGCCATCGCGCATGGCACCGGCGGCCTTCTGGGCGTTCGCCACGCCGCCTCGACCGCCATTCTGGAGCGCGTGTGATGAGCGAAGCTAAGAAGTACCCGGCCCCTGTAACCAATCCGGAGACTGCAGCGTTCTGGGATGCCGCGAAGCAGGGCAAGTTCATGATCAAGCGCTGCACCGCCTGCGGCGAGGCGCATTACTTCCCGCGCTCGATCTGCCCGTTCTGCTACTCCGACAAGACGGTGTGGGAGGAGGCTTCGGGCGAGGGCACGATCTACACTTGGAGCCTGATGCGGAAGTCGCCGACGGGGCCTTACGCGATCGGCTACGTCACGCTGAAGGAAGGTCCGTCAGTCCAGACCAACTTCGTCGATTGCGATCTCGAGAAGCTGAAGATCGGCCAGAAGGTGAAAGTGGTGTTCAAGCCGACCGACGGCGCACCGCTGCCGTTCTTTACGGTGGCATAGGGCGGTCCTCATCCTGAGGAGCTTGCGAAGCAAGCGTCTCGAAGGATGGCCACAACAAAGAAAGCGTATCGGGCATCCTCATGGTTCGAGACGGCGCAAGAGCGCCTCCTCACCATGAGGATGAGAACCACCGGGAGGAAACAAAAAATGTCCGCCAGATATGAAGAACTCAAAGGCCTCAAAAACATCGGCCAGAAATACGCCTACACCGATCGCGACGTGATGCTCTACGCTTATGGCATCGGCCTCGGCGCTGATCCCATGGACGAGAACGAGCTCGCCTTCGTCAACGAGGGCACGCTGACGCCGCGGCCGCTGAAGGTGGTGCCGACCTTTGCGTCCGTGGCGGCGTGGGGCTCGGGGCCCGGCGAGATGAATCTCAACCGCGTGATGGTGGTGGATGGCGAGCGCGACATCACCTTCCATCAGCCGCTGCCGGTCGCAGCCAACATCACTGCGGACTCCTCTGTCGTCGAGGTCTACGACAAGGGCAAGGACAAGGGCGTCGTTATCGCTCACCAGACCGTGTTGAAGAACGAGAAGGGCGAGAAGCTGGCAACGCTGGTTGCCTCGCGCTTCGCCCGCGGCGACGGCGGCTTCGGCGGGCCGAACCTGACCCAGCCCGATCCGCACAAGATCCCGTCGCGCAGCCCTGACAAGACCATCGACATCGTCACGCGTCCAGACCAAGCACTGGTCTATCGCCTCTGCGGCGACCGCAACCCGCTTCACTCCGATCCCGAGTTCGCCAAGAAGGCCGGCTTCCCGCGTCCGATCCTGCACGGCATGTGCACCTACGGCATCACCTGCCGCGGCGTGCTCCAGACCTATGCCGACTACGATGCGAGCGCCTTCCGCCAACACGTCGCGCGGTTCTCCTCGCCGGTCTATCCCGGCGAGACCGTGACCATGGACCTCTGGAAGGACGGCAATACGGTCTCGTTCGAAGCCAAGGTGAAATCGCGCGGCGTCACCGTGATCAAGAATGGAAAGACGGTGCTGGGTTAGGGCAGTCTCGTGCCCCGGACGCGGCGCAGCACCCAGTGATGCGCCGCAGAGCCGGGGCCCCGAGAGCCCAGGCAAAGAAAGAATTGGGTCCCGGCTCTGCGACGCAGCGTTTCACGCTGCATCGCGTCCGGGACACAGGAGAACAAAAACAAACAGGGAGAAGCCACCATGGGACTGCTCGACGGCAAGGTTGCGCTGATCACCGGGGCGGGCGGCGGGCTCGGCGAGGCCTATGCAAAGCTGTTTGCGCGGGAGGGGGCCTCGGTCGTCGTCAACGATCTCGGCGGTCCCCGCGATGGCTCCGGCGCCGACAAGTCGATGGCGCAGCAGGTCGTGGACGCGATCGAGGCCGAGGGCGGCAAGGCGGTCGCCAACGGCGCCGACATCTCCACCATGGAGGGCGGCCAGTCGGTGTTCGACGACGCCATCAAGCATTTTGGCCGCGCCGACATCCTGGTCAACAATGCCGGCATTTTGCGCGACCAGACCTTTGCCAAGGCCTCCGAGGCCGACTGGGACAAGGTCATCAAGGTCCACCTGAAGGGTACCTTTTGTTGCACCATGCCGGTGTTTCGCTGGATGCGCGAAAACGGCGGCGGCGTCATCGTCAACACCTCCTCGACCTCGGGGCTGATCGGCAATTTCGGCCAGTCCAATTACGGCGCGGCCAAGGGCGGGATCTGGGGGCTGTCCAACGTGTTGGCGATCGAGGGCCGGAAGTACAACATCCGGATCTGGACGCTGGCCCCGGGCGCCCTGACCCGCATGACCGCAGACCTGCCCCGCTATAAGGAGAACCCGGGGGCGGCGCTGGGGCCGGACGGCATCGCGCCGGCCGTGCTATACATGGTCAGCGATTTGTCGGGCGATCAGACCGGCAAGGTGCTGGGCGTGTCCGGGCCCCGCGGCGTGCGCGAAATGCGGATGATGGAAATGGAAGGCTGGAAACCGCCGCACTCGGGCTGGAAGGCCCAGGACGTCGTTGAGCATGCCAAGGAGATCTTCTTCTCCGAGGAGCAGATCAAGATGGGCGCGCGGAGGTTTTAGCCTGCCGTCATCCCGGGGCACGCGAAGCGTGAACCCGGGATCCATGGTACAGCACGCGCAGCAGATAAATGGATTCCGGGCTCGTGCATCGCACGCCCCGGAATGACCTAGAAAGAGAGACTTATGAAACTGACCGCCGACGCCAAGGGCACCTTTGCAATCGCGCCGACGCCGTTCCACGACGACGGCCGGATCGACGAACGCTCGATCGACCGCCTGACCGATTTCTACGAGGAGGTCGGCTGCGACGGCGTTACGGTGCTCGGCATTCTCGGCGAGGCGCCGAAGCTCGACGCGGCCGAGGCCGAGCAGGTGGCGGTGCGCTTCGTCAAGCGCGCCAAGAAAATGCAGGTGATCGTCGGCGTCTCCGCGCCGGGCTTTGCCACCATGCGCTCGCTGGCCAGGGCTTCGATGGACGCCGGCGCGGCCGGCGTGATGATCGCGCCGCCGCCAAGCTTGCGTACCGACGACCAGATTGTCGGGTATTTCAAGCAGGCCGCCGAGGCCATCGGCCCCGATGTGCCCTGGGTGCTCCAGGATTATCCGCTGACGCTGTCGGTAATCTTCACCCCCGCCGTGATCCGCAAGATCGTCATGGACAATGCGAACTGTGTGATGCTCAAGCACGAGGACTGGCCGGGGCTGGAAAAGATCTCGACGCTCCGCGGTTTCCAGAAGGACGGCTCGCTCCGTCCGCTCTCGATCCTCTGCGGCAATGGCGGCATGTTCCTTGATTTCGAGATGGAGCGCGGTGCTGACGGTGCCATGACCGGCTACGCCTTCCCCGAGTTGCTGATCGACGTCGTGAACCTCTCGAAGGCCGGCAAGCGCGACGCCGCGCACGATCTGTTCGACGCGCATCTGCCGCTGATCCGCTACGAGCAGCAGCCGGGCGCGGGCCTTGCCGTGCGCAAATACGTGCTCCAGAAGCGCGGGATCATCGCCTCGAGCGCGCAGCGCAAGCCGGGCGCGACCATCACCCCGGCGGCGAAGGCGGAGGTCGAGTACCTGCTGTCGCGCGTCGCCCGTGTCGACAAGCGCGCCAATCTCGGCCCGCAATCCAGCGCTGCAGGTTAGCCGAATGCCCGAGACATCAGCGTCACGCCCGGCCTCGACGATCCTCCTGCTGCGCGATGGCGCGAAGGAGATCGAGGTCTTCATGATGGTCCGCCATCATCAGATCGAGTTCAACTCGGGCGCGCTGGTGTTTCCGGGCGGCAGTGTCGATGCCGGCGATCAGGAGATTGTCGCCCGCGCCGACCTGTATTCGGGCGGCGAGGGCCTCAGCGAGGCGGACCGCGGTTTTCGTATCGCCGCGATCCGAGAGACCTTTGAGGAGAGCGGCATCCTGCTGGCGCGCGCGAAGGACTCGGGCACGCCTGTTGATGCCAGGCGCGCCGGCGAGATCGCGGATGCGCATCGCGTGGCGCTCAACGAGCACAAGATCAGCTTCCTCAGCATTCTCGCCGACAACGGCCTTCAGCTCGCACTCGACACGCTGGTGCCTTACGCGCACTGGATCACGCCGGAGGGCCTGCCGAAGCGCTTTGACACCTGGTTCTTCCTCGCCGCAGCGCCGCCCGACCAGCTCGGAGCGCATGACGGTCGGGAGTCGACGGATTCGATCTGGGTGTCGCCGCGTGAGGCGGTGGAGGGTGGCGAGAGCGGACGCTTCAAGCTGCCGTTCCCGACCACGCGCAATTTGATCCGGCTCGCCAAGCAGGGCAGCGTCGATGCTGCGCTCGACCATGCCCGTGGCCTTTCCATCGTCACGGTGATGCCGGTCATGACCAAGACCGAAACCGGCCGCCAGCTCCGCATTCCCCGCGAGGCCGGCTATGACGGCGAGGTGTTCGAGGTCGGCGCCGTCGGCTGACACACTTCGACAGGCGGCGAACTATCCCGCCTGTCGCCGCCGTATGTTCCGTCCTCTGACAGCGAGGCGGAATGAGCACGATGGACATCAGGCAGGATACCAACATCGCCGTCGAACTGGCGCTGCTGGTCGCGCTCGCAACGCTCTGGGGTGGCTCCTACACCTTCATCAAGCTCGGCGTCGCCACCATCCCGCCAATCACGCTGATCGCGGCGCGCACCGCGATCGCGGGCTTCCTGCTGCTCGTCGTCATGTGGGCGCGCGGCATCAGGATGCCGACGGATGCGGCGACCTGGCGGCGGTTCGCGTTCCAGGCCGTGCTCAACAGCGTCATCCCCTGGACGCTGATCGCCTGGGGCGAGCGCCACGTCGATGCCGCGCTCGCGACCATCCTCAATTCCGCAGCACCGATCTTCACTTTCCTGCTGACGGCGATCGTCACCCGCCACGAGGCGACGTCGCCGCGAAAACTGTTCGGCGTGGTCGCCGGCATGGCCGGCATTCTGCTGATCGTCGGTGTCGACGCCGTCCAGGACATCGGCAGCGGCCTCGTCGCGGAAGCCGCGATCGTCGCCGCCACCATCTGCTACGCCTGCGCGGCGATCTTCGGCCGCAGCTTCAAGGGCCTCGATCCCATGGCGCCTGCGGCCGGCTCGCTGCTGGCAGGGGCGGCGGCCCTGGTCCCGGCCTCGCTGATCGTCGAGCAGCCCTGGACGCTGTCGCCTTCGCTGAGCTCGGTGCTGGCGCTGCTGGCCCTGGCAGTGTTCTCGACCGCGGCGGCGTTTGCGATCTATTTCCGCCTGATCCAGACCCTGGGTTCGGTCGGCACCACCGCGCAGGCCTATCTGCGCGTGCCCATCGGGGTCGCCATCAGCGTGAGCTTCCTTGGGGAAACTCTGAGCCGGACCGCCTGGATCGGGCTTGCCTGCGTCGTCCTCGGGGTCGCCGCCATGACGATCCCGGCGCGAAAGGCCGCCAGCGTCAAAACGTCATAATCGGGAGGGCAAGACAACTGCGATATTAAGGATATTGGCCCACCTGAGGCATGTTCCCCCGGGGGGGCATTACGTCGTATATTGGGCCCCCAGTAGCCCGGTCCCTCAACCACACCCATGTCCGCCGAATTGACGCCGACCCCTGAGAAAAAGCGAACCTTCTCGCTCTCCATCGGCCAGCTCACGTTCGGCAGCTTCCTGTTGGTGCTGGCGGTGATCATCGTCACCTCGACCGCGAGCGTGATCGCGATCCGGCACATCGACACGACCTTCGCCGAGCTGCAGCGACTCCAGAGCGTCGGCGACCTCGCCGAGGACATCGACCGCCGCATGAACGAGTTGCGCCTTGCCGCGCGCGACTTCGTCACCGATCCCGGCGCCGGCATCCAGTTCAAGCAGGTGGGCGAGGCGGCCTCGACGCTGAGCGATATCCTGAAGAAGACCCGCATCGAGCTCGCTCCCGAGCAGCAGGACATGATCGACGGGGTCACCGAGCGCCTTGCGACCTATCGCAACGGCCTCGAGCGGATCTCGACCCTGATCGACCGCCGCGCCCAGCTGCTGGCCGGCCTGCCGCCGCTGCGCGACCGGTTCGATACGGCCGTCGGAGGCACGGTGGACCGTGAGCTGGCCTCGCACCTGTCGGAGGCGCAGAGCCGGATCGCGCTCGGCCTGCTGGCGCGGAACCCGTCCGCAGCCGAGCAGGCCGCACAGAGCATGCGGACGATGGAGATCGCGGATGCCAGGTTGAAGGCAGCCGTGAGCGACTACGCCGAAGCCATCATCGCGGTGGCTGTCCGGGAGCGGCAGATTGCCGACATCGACCGCGAGGTGCTGGGCACCGAGGGCCGGCTGATCGGCCGCGTCACCGAATTGCTCCGCGAGGTCAGCGCAAGGCGCGGCCACGTGCTGTCGCGCGATTTTGCCCGCACGCTGACGGAGGCGCGGTGGCAGAGCATCGTGTTCGGCACCATCGGCGTTCTGATCGGCATTCTCGCGGCCGGCTTCGTGGTGCGGCGGACCGTGCGGCCGCTGGCGAAGATCGCCAGATCGATCCGCGCGCTGGCTGCCGGCGAGAAGAACACCTCGATCCCGTCGGCCGACCTCGACAACGAGATCGGGGACATCGCGCGCGCGGCCGAAGTGTTCCGCCGGGCGCTGGAAGAGGCCGACACGGCGCGCGAGGCGGCGGTGCGCGCGCTTACCGAGCAGCGTCTGGCCGAGGAGAGTTATCGAAAACTGTTCGAGGGCTCGGTCGACGGCATCTACGTCACGACGCCGGCCGGCGACCTTCTCAACGCCAATCCGGCACTGGCACGGATGATGGGCTATGACAGCCCGAAGCAGTTGATCGACAGCATCAACGACATTGCCCACACCATCTACGTCCATCCCGAGGCGCGCGTCGAATATCAGCGGCTGATGACGCGAGACGGTATGGTCCGTGAATTCGAATACCAGGTGCGCCAGCGCAGCGGCGACATCCTGTGGCTCTCCGACAGTGCCACGGGCGTGCGTGACGAGGCGGGCAACATCGTTCGCTACGAGGGCACGCTGCGCGACATCACCGACCAGAAGCGGGCGGAGGACGCCATCGCCGAAGGCCGGCGCCTGCTCCAGCAGGTCATCGACACCGTGCCCGCGGTCATCAACGTCAAGGACCGCGATCTGCGCTACGTGCTGATGAACCGCTACATGGCCGGCATCTTCGGCATCGAGCCCGGCGATGCGCTCGGCCGCACCACCGCCGACCTGATGTCGCGCTATGGCGCGGCCAAGACCGACGAGAACGACAAGCGTGTGCTCAATCTCCGCAGGGGACTCGGCTTCTACGAGGAGGAGTACAAGGATTCCTCCGGCAACATGCGGCAATGGCTGGTCAACAAGCTGCCGCTGCTCGATGCCGAGGGCGAGATCGAGCGGATCGTCACCGTGGCGCTCGACATCGGCGAGCGCAAGCGCGGCGAGCAGGAGATGCGCAAAGCCAAGGAATCCGCCGAGACCGCGCTGCGCAATCTGCGCGAGACCCAGGCTTCGCTGATCGAGGCGGAGAAGCTCGCCGCCCTCGGACGGCTCGTTGCCGGCGTCGCGCATGAGGTCAACAATCCCGTCGGCATCAGCCTCACGGTGGCCTCCGCGCTGGAGCGCAAGACCGCGATGTTCACCGCCGAGGTCGAGCGCGGCGAGCTCCGCCGCTCCACGCTCAACGATTTCCTCAACACCAGCCGCGATGCGTCCTCGCAGCTCGTCTCCAATCTCAACCGCGCCGCCGAGCTGATCCAGTCGTTCAAGCAGGTCGCTGCCGACCGAAACTATTCGGACCAGCGCAGCTTCGACCTCGGCGATCTCACCGAGCAGGTGGTGATGAGCCTGCGGCCAGGCCTGCGCAAACACAATCTGACGCTCAACGTCGAGTGCCAGCCCAGCCTGACCATGAACAGCTATCCCGGCCCCTATGGCCAGGTGCTGACCAATTTGTTTCTCAACTCGGTGGCGCACGCCTTTCCGGATGGACGTCCGGGGATCATCGACATCCAGGTGCGCGAGTCCGGCAAGGACAACGTCGAGATCATCTTCGCCGACAATGGCTGCGGCATGTCGCTCGACGTCCGCCGCCGCGCCTTCGACCCGTTCTTCACGACGCGGCGCGACCAGGGCGGCACCGGTCTCGGCCTGCACATCGTCTACAGCATCGTCACCAACAGGCTCGGCGGCCGGCTCGATCTGGATTCCGAGCAGGGTGAGGGGACGCGGATCCAGATCATCCTGCCGCGGGTGGCTCCGCTGGAGCAAGCTGCCGAATAGCTTCGCGCCTAGTCTGCGTCTGCAAGTTTGTGAAGCGTGGCGCCGAAGATCTGGCTGGCCTTGCCGACCAGCGCGGTGCCCGTCATATCCCCACGCGTATCGGTGAAAGTGCCGGTCACGCCGATGCCGACCGCTGCCGGACCGCCAAACAGGGGATTGTCATCGCCTCGCGGGGACGTGTGCCTCTGCACCAGCACCTCACCCTTGAAGGTGTTGTCCTTCACCACGTAGCTGCCGGTGTAATAGAGGTAGGCATCGCCGCCAAGGATCTTGCCGTCGCGGAAAAGAATCACGCCGCTGCCCTTGCCGACCCGACCATCGAGCAGGTTCACGTGAATCGAATAGAGGCCGTTCTTCATAACGTCCCGTAGGCCGGCCGCCATCGCCCAATGGCGTAACCGGTAGTGCTTTTATGCCAAAGCGCATCCGCTCGCGCAACGCGGCAGTTTGCCGGCCGGCCACGCGCGCCGCCGACCGACGAGCCGTACTTGTCCCGGCTTGTCTGCGACAGGGCTATGACCGTCTCATTGCGGGGCGAGACCAGTTGGAGCGAATCAAAACTGGCCCGCGAAATGCATAACCATTGTTGCACTGGCCGCGGGGTGCTGGAGCAAGAGCAACGTGACCAACTGGATCGATTCCGGCGGCCATGAGCCGCGTCTGTACAGTGCGCGTTCCACGAATTGCAAAAGCCAACACCGGAGGGCAAGTCGCGCGACACGCTGGCCAAGCGTGGCGAGCCTGCCTTGTGCCTTGGCCCTGATCGCCCTCGTTGCCCCGCTCGGGTACGCGCGCGATCGCGGGCAGTTCGTCAACACCAATGCCGATTTGAAGGCCTGGTTCGACGGATTGCGAAGCGGCAAGGGGCCGTGCTGCTCCGATGCCGACGGCTCGGCGCTCTCGGACGCCGACTGGGAAAGCAAGGACGGACATTTTCGTGTCCGCGTCCCGCGCCTGGGCTATGTGCTCGACGGCCAGCAGCAGGAGCTCGTCTGGGTCGACGTGCCCGAGGAGGCCGTGATCTCGGAGCCGAACCGGGTCGGCCGAACCATGGTCTGGCCGGTCTACGGCTACATGGGCGTGACCATCCGCTGCTTTATGCCCGGTAGCATGACTTAGCCGGGCGGCAGCGCGCCCGGCTTCTCGTCGATACCTGATGCGTGTTGCGTCAGGTGTATTTCTTGTCGCGCTCGAGCAGCTCGATGGAGATGCCTTCGGGGCCGCGGATGAAGCAGATGCGGACGCCAGGCCGGATCGTGGTCGGCTCGCGCGTGAAGGTGACGCCCTTGGCCTTGATCTCGGCCGCGACGGCGTCGATGTCCTTCACCGTGAGACCGAAATGGTCGAGGCCCTGATGCGGGTGCGGGGGCGGCGGGTTGACGGCGTTGTCGCCCTCGAGCGGCGCGATGAAGATTTTTGCGCCGCCGAGGTTCACGTCGATCCGTCCCGGTGCGCGCACGACCTCGCCACCGAGAATGTCCCGCAGCCAGGTCGCCGTGGCCTCCGGATCGGGGCTGCGCAGATGGACGTGATCCCAGGTGACGACGACAGGCATTTCATGTTCTCCCAACGGGGGCTTCGATGTTGCAGCGCATATTAGCGACGGCGGCTGACGATCGCCACAGTCCTCATCGATTCGCATCTGCGCGGGAACCCTAGTTCGTCTGCTCGATTAAGGTAAGCAGTGGCCCAGTCGTTGAACATGCTTCGGCCGCCATCGGTGACATACCCATGAGTGCGAGGTTTGACCGGATCGGGTTGGGACGCTTTGTCGGGAACGGCCAGCGACTTGCGCGGACTGTGACGATCGCGAGCGTCACGTTCGGCCGAGGCCTGCTATGGGGGCTGGCGGCCCTCATTGTCGGCTGCGGTGTCTGGATGCTGCTGCCTCTCTCCAAAGTAAGCAGTACCGAGCCGGTGAAGTCCGACGCGGCTACCGTCGAGCCTGCTGCCGCCAGCGATGTGGCAACTGTGGTCTCGCCGATTGCTCAGGCTTCAACTGCGGCAGAGATCGATCGTCTCAGAATTTCATCGCAGACCTGGCGTCGCGGCGGGCTTGGCTCGAAGGCACTGGTGACCTTCACGTTGCGAAACGACAATGACTATGCCGTAAAGGATCTGGAGATCGTTTGCGCGTTCGCACGGCGCGATGGCAGTCATCTCACCAACCGCAGCCGTGTGCTGGCTGATACCGTTCACATGAAGAGCCGCAAAACGTTTGTGCGCGTGGCTGTCGGTTTCATCAACGTTAATGCCGATCAGGCGAAGTGTTCGCTGATTGCCGCACGGCGTGAGTAAAGCGCGGCGTTTGCCGGTAGCGGAAAAGTGACGGTCAGTGCCCCTTGGTAAAAAACTCGGCGTTGCCATTTGAACCGCAAGGCTGGGTGCAGGAACTAATTAGAGTATCGCCTGTTAAGGCGAAGTGCCCACGCGGGGATGCGGTGGGTGGAGTGCGGCCAATGCCCATCTTTCGGTATTTCATGTTTGTCGGTGGAGCCTTGCTCGCACTGTTGTTCGGGGCGGACTTCGTTTGGCCGACCGCGCCCGTCGCCAAAGCGATCGCGATCGCAAGCAATGATCAGCCACTGATCCGGATCCGGTCGGATCGTCAGTTGCCGGATCGCGTCGTGCTTGACACCAGCCAGCCGACGATTGTCCCGCCTGCGCTGAAGACGGCCGCCGTGGCCGCGCCGCAGCAACCCGTGCAGGCGGACGTGCTGGCCGAGATGTCGGCCAAGGCAAGGGTGCGCGAAACCTTTGCCCAGTTCACGCCGGCTCCCAAGGCTGAGACCGCCGCGGCGAGGAGGACCGACGCCAAGCCGCAGGCGGAGGTCGCTCAGGTCCAGGCTCCTCACGTTCCGCCCAAGCGCAAGGTCGCCCGGATTCATCCGGCGCCGCAGCAGCAGGGCCGTCCGATGATGCTGGTGGCCCAACAGCCGCATTTCGGGCTCTTCAACACGACCTGGTGACGTCGCCTTCGACCCGCCTCGAAACGAGATGGGTGGGGCTTTTTATTGGTCAGTCTCTCTGCTAATTCGAACCCACCCGAACCCCGCCCGGCGTGCTGGCCTGCCAGCCACGGTCCCGCGGTTCTGGTTTCGGCCCAATCCCAGGGCCGAGGCGCTCGTAGCTCAGCTGGATAGAGCATCGGATTTCGATTCCGAGGGTCGGGAGTTCGAATCTCTCCGAGCGCGCCATGTGTCAGATCAGGGCTTTGTCACATCGGGGCTTTGGGACCAGGCCGCCGTAATCCGCATAGACTGTCTACTTGCCTTGGATCTTCAGCCCATTGGGGCCGACATTAATCTGGACGCCGTCGGGCTGCTTTTTCTCCTGGTAGAGATTGTAGCCAAGCACGCCTGCGGTGACGACCAGAGCGCCGATGATCAGGAACAACAGATTGCGGCTGATGGACATTCGCTTCCTTGAACCGGGTTTGATGACGGCCGGAAAAACCCCGCGTTTGGGATTCGCGGGGTGCCTGGCAAACTAACGCGGCTCAAGGGAACGGGTTCCAGGGCTCAAAACGCGAGTCCGAGGCCGGCATCTGGCGCCGGGAGGTCAGTGTGCCGAAAGACCGGTTTGTCGGCCGCGCGCCAGCGTGGCGGAAGGAGCTTCGTGGAAGGTCGCACGGTAGGCGGCGGCAAACTCGCCGAGGTGATGAAAGCCCTGGGCGCGTGCGCATGTGGCGACCGACGCACCACTGCTCCTGAGGAGCTGTGTGCGGGTCGCCCACAGCCGCTTCAGGCGGATGTACTGGTGCAGGCTCATGCCGCGCACCTTGGTCACCGCGCCGCTGAGAGTCCGCACCGAGACTCCGAATGCACCGGCGAGATCGGCCGTATAGATCGGCGCGGTCGGATAGGCTGCGACATAATCGTCGATCTGCTGCACGAGCTTCGCGGATCGGGCGCCCGGAATCGGAGCGCCGCCGTCCGCCAGCGGGTCAATGCGAAACAGATCATCGAGGGCGAGCAACAGGCCCTCCTGGAGATGTCCGGCGACCTCCGTCGTCTCGAACATGTGCGGCTCGACCGAGGCGGTGCGCAGGATGTCGAGCACGAGCTGCCTGGCGTGGAGTTGAGCGGCGCGGTCCGCGACGCGGACCCACAATTTGTCGGCACGATCGAACCAGCCGCGATCCCTGAGCAAGGGCGAGAAGATGATCAGCGCGTGATAATTGATCTGGGGCTCGACGAAATGGCAGTCATGGTTGCCGCGCAGGGCCGCGAAGAAGCGTGCATCGAGATTCAGCCCGCTCGACGTCGCGCGCAGATCGTCGGTCATCGGCAGGATTACCATGCCGCCCGGTGCGCGGTAGGAGGTATCGAGGATGCGCGCAAACGACTTCGCGACGATGATCCGGCACGCCGGCAGGTTCACGACCGCGCGCGCCGCCGCGAAATTGGTGACGTCTAGCGGAATGCTCCGGGCATCTTCGAGCGACTCGGCCGGTCGAAACGCGTCGACATCGGCAAAGCGGACCAACTGAAGGGTGGAAGAGGGGGCAAGCGCGTCGAAGAACATGCGTCCGGCAGGGTGCTGAAATGTGACAATAAAATGAACGTCTGTACATCGCCATCATTGGCGAAACGTGACGATTCAGTAAACCGGATTCCGGGCCGTAGTATTGCGGACATCATGCCACGTGGCCGGACGGATTGATGTCACCGTCAACGGTCCCGGTTCATCGGCTGGCCGGTGGCGAGGTCGATAAAGTGGAGCCTCGTGCAGGCGGGACAGGTGATGGACTCGAAGCTACGACCTTCAGGTCTCTGCTGCTTTTCCAAATGCGTTTGCACATTCATGCCCGTCTGGGGGCACCGGAAAACAATAAAATCCACCATCGGCACAGCATGACTGGACGGCGCGCGGCGTCCTTGATCTAGATCAGTTTTGGAACCGGTCTAGATTGGATCACGTCGCCATTCACGATCTCGCAAAAGCGAAGGGGCCCCGGAGGGCCCCTCTTGATGTCACCAGCCGCGGTAGCCGTAATAGCGGGGCCCGTAGGGGCGGGGTCCGTAAGGGCGGGCGCCATAATAGCGCGGGCCATAATATCGGGGGCCGTAGTACGGCCGCGGGCCGTAATATCCATAAACGTTCG
Organism: Bradyrhizobium sp. A5; assembly: GCF_042076515.1. Classification (NCBI taxonomy): domain Bacteria; kingdom Pseudomonadati; phylum Pseudomonadota; class Alphaproteobacteria; order Hyphomicrobiales; family Nitrobacteraceae; genus Bradyrhizobium; species Bradyrhizobium sp. A5. The sequence goes on from NZ_CP148990.1 coordinate 2,905,321, forward strand.
GACGCCAGAAACAGCGCCCCCAGGCATCGCAGACCATGCGGACCTGCTCGACGCCGGAGGCCGGCGGTGTCGCAGGCGCGGGTGCAATGGGCATGGCGGACGCCGCCGGCGATGCCGCGATGGCACCGAACAGGGATGCGGCGACGAGGCCAATCTTAATCTTCATGATGTCTTTCTCCGCTTACGCAGTACAGGATATCGAAGTTGTTCTGATCAAATTGTGGCGGAACCGAAATGTAATGCTGATGAACAAATCCTCAGCCAGTCCGCCGCAGGCCTGACCTTCGGCCTCGAGAGACTATCTCACGTTCGGGCGCGTGACCAATGCTGCGCGGGCGCTGCCCTCCGCAGGACGTCTCCGGCATCCTTGATCCTGCGCAATTCACCGGCGCGGCTTCGTCCCTAGTCTTGTCGCCGTGGCCTAGCTTTCGAGGACATCGAAGGGCGGGCTCACGGATTGCCTGGAGCTGTGCAATGGACAAGATGAGATTAAACAAAGGTGACTGGCTGGTCGTGTGCGATGGGCGCAAGGCACTCATTCTGGAAAACCTCGGCGATGGGATGTTTCCGAACCTCCACACCAAAGAGGTGCACGAGCAGCCCAATCCCTCGACCAGCGCGCAAGGGACCGATGCGCCGGGCCGGCTGCATCCCGCGGCCGGCGGCGCGCGCAGTTCGGTCGAGCAGACCGATTGGCATGATGAGGCGGAGCGCGCCTTCCTGCGCAGCCTGGCCGGCCGGCTCGATGCTGCCGTCAGCGCGGGCGAGACCACGGCCCTGACCATGGTGGCCTCACCGCGCGCGCTCGGCATGATCCGCGCCGACTATTCGGATGCGGTGCGCAAGGCGCTTCAGGGCGAGATCGGCAAGGACCTCGTCAAGCTGCCGGTTTACGAAATCGAGAAGCAGTTGCTGCTGACGGGCGCCGCCAGATAGGGACGCCCGTCGGGGACGCGCTGGCGTCCCTCAGTAGCAGGGATGCCGGCGGCGGTCCTGGCCGACATAGGCGGCGGCGCTCCGGTAGCAGTGATTGGTCGAGGGGCCGTCGTAGAAGGCGAAGGTGCCGGGCGCGATGCCGGGGCCGTAATTATGCACATAGCTGATCTGGTAGGGCAGCGGGTTGGCGTAGCGATGGTACCGGTGATGTCCCCGTGCCTCCGCGAGACCAGGGGCTAGGATTGCGGCCGACAAGGCAGCAACCGCGGCTACAAGCTTCAATTTGCTCATCTCGATTCTCCGGAACCCGCTCGAATAGGTGAGCCGTTTATAGCCAGTTCGAGCCGCCGGGACACCCGTCCAGGGGCCGTAAATCGAGGCCAATCCCGCAGATTCCCGGGTGGGTGTGACAGAATTGCCGGAATAGCCGTCCGTGGCTGCCCATTTTTGGCCTTTTCGGGATGCTTAACGAATTCCCCACACAAGTATGACCAAACAGAATTCGGTTGAGAATCCTGTTGCCGGCCCTTTGGGGGTCCTTCGAGGCCGGTCCATTCCTGAAGGCTTTCGTCGTCACGCCGCCATGCGCATCACGCTTCTGAGCCTGCTGTTGCTCTGCATCGCCGCCGCCACGCCGGCGCGCGCCGAGTTGCACATCACACGCGACCACGGCGGCTACGTCGAGGAGTACAAGGCCAAGTACAAGCGCGTCCGCGAGAAGGGCGAGCGCGTCATCATCGACGGCATCTGTAACTCGGCCTGCACCCTGGTGCTCGGCATCGTGCCGATGAACAAGATCTGCGTGACGCCGCGCGCGAGCCTCGGCTTCCATCAGGCCTATTACGACAAGGCCTTCACCTTCGGCATCAAGGTCACCAGCGCGGAGGGGACCTCCGATTTGATGTCCTATTACCCTGATACGGTGAAGGACTGGATCCGCCGCAATGGCGGGCTCACCACCGACATGAAGAAGATCAAGAACGGTGTCGATCTCTGGAGGATCATCGATCCCTGTCCGGAAGAATGGTGAGCGGCTGAACTGATCCGGCGCTTCCGCTCTCTGTCGCGGCGCAGCATCTCTCACGTGGAAATTCGTATTGCCGCATAGGCCCCGGTGGGGCAATGAGGGCGGCAATGAACCATAATCAAGAAGCCCTGACCGCGCGCGCCGCGCCGATCCTGTTCGTCGTGCTCTGGAGCACCGGATTCATCGGCACCAAATACGTCATCAACAACGCCGATCCCTTGACCTATCTCGCCATCCGCATGGCGGTGGTGGTCGGCCTGATGGCGATCATCGCGGCGATCGCGCGTCCGAAATGGCCCGATCGTATAGGCATCGCGCACAGCGCCGTGGCCGGCATCCTCGTCCACGGCTTCTATCTCGGCGGCACCGCGATCGCGATCGCGCATTCGATTCCGGCCGGCCTGTCGGCGCTGATCCCGGGCCTGCAGCCGATCCTGACCTCCACCATCGCCAACCGCTGGCTCGGCGAGAAGGTGACGCCGGTGCAATGGGCCGGCCTCGTGCTCGGCCTCGGCGGCGTCGTGCTGATCCTGCACGGCCGCCCCATGACCGGCGAAGCCGGGCTCGGCTGGCTCGCCTCGGTGGTCTCGCTGATCTCCATCACGCTCGGCACACTCTATCAGCGCCGCTACTGCAACCACATCGACTGGCGCGCCGGCAATCTGGTGCAATACGTCTCCGTCACGATCTTCTTCACGATCGGTGCTTTCCTGTTCGAGGATCGCGTCGTGCACTGGACGCAGGAGTTCGTGCTCGCGCTGGGCTGGCTCGCCGTGGCGCTTTCGATCGGATCGATCGGGCTGTTGTACTGGCTGATCCGTCATGCCGCGGCGACCTCGGTCGCGAGCCTGTTCTATCTGGTGCCGGCGGTGACGGCGCTGATGGCGTATCTGTTGTTCGGGGAGAGGCTCGACGCGCTGGCGATTGCCGGCATGGTGATGTGCGCGGCGGCGGTGTTCGTGGTCAACCGGCGCTTCTAGAATGGTAGACCAAATGGCCGGAATACATCCCTGACGTGCGCGGCGCGTTCGTGTTAGGCTGGACGCATTTCAGTTTCCCTTTCGGAACGGTGATTTCCATGAAGAAGGCGCGGCGCGCACTGCTCGGCAGGTCCCTGAAGCCGGTCCGGATTGCCTGCATCAACTACGCGGAAGAGATGATGAGCGACCGGATGATGGCGAGGCTCACCGCCGCGCTCCAGAAATGCTACGACGAGCATTTCCTGCCCGTTTGGGGCTATCCCGTCGATCTCGATGTCACGAGGAAGCCGAAACCAACGGACTGGCAACTCGTCTATTTCGACGACGCCACCCACAAGAACTTCCTCGGGCGGCACGAGCTGACGCATCGCGGTCAGCCGATCTCGAAGATCTTCCTCAAGGCGCTCGGCGCGGACGATCCGGTCAGCCTGGCAGCGTCGCATGAGCTGTTCGAGATGGTGCTCGATCCCATGGCCAATCTCTGGGCCGACAAGAACAGGAACACTCAATACGCCTATGAGGTCTGCGACGCCGTGGAGGAGGACTCCTTCCTCGTCAACGGCTTTCCGATGTCGAACTTCGTCTATCCGTCCTGGTTCGAACCGTTCAAGCATCCCCGCGGCACCAGGTTCGACCACAACGGAACCCTGAAGGAGCCGTTCTCGATGACCGAGGGAGGCTATGTCATCAAGAAGATCAACGGCAGGAAGGTGATCAAGCAGTTCGGATCGCCCGAGAAGCGGCGGCGCTTCGCCAAGGAGGACCGGCGCGGCCATCGCAGCGAATTCCGCGATCCGCAAGGCGAGCATCACCCGGGCCGGCGCGCGGCCAGGAAGCGCGGGTAGGGCGCGGGAGCCGTCTCCGGGCGCCGCCCGCACCCGGAGACACGCTTGAGCGCTGCGATCAGCGCTTGGCCTTCTTGGCCTTTTTCTTCTTGGCAGCTTTCTTGGAAGCTTTCTTCACGGATTTCTTGGCTGCCTTCTTCGACGACTTCTTGGCGGCCTTCTTCGAAGCTTTCTTCGAAGTTTTCTTTGAGGTTTTTTTGGCCTTCTTCTTGGAAGCCTTCTTTGCCTTCTTCGGCGTTACTTTCTTCGCGACCTTCTTGGCGGCTTTCTTCACCTTCTTGACGGCGGTGACAGCGGCTTCCTTGGTCGCTTCCACGGCGGTGCTGATGGTGTCCAGCGCCTGTTCGGTGATCGGCTTGTCGTCGTCCATATCGTCCCCCACGGTTTGTATGGAGCGATGACGATAGCGGGTTTCAAAATTGTGTCAAAGCAACGCTCAACCTTTGCGGATCTTCGCATAGGCGGCGAGCGCGCGTTCGCGCCCCTCGGCATGATCGACGATCGGTTGCGGATAGGTCTTGCCAAGCGTGACGCCGGCGCTCGTAAGCTCGATCGGCGTGGCTTGCCAGGGCTGGTGGATCAGCCTGGGCGGCATGTCCTTCAGCTCCGGCACCCAGCGCCGGACATAGGTTCCTTCAGGATCGAACTTCTCGCCCTGGAGCTGCGGATTGAACACGCGGAAATAGGGCGCGGCGTCAGCGCCGCAGCCGGCGACCCATTGCCAGTTGGCGGGATTGCTGCCGGCATCCGCATCGACCAGCGTGTCCCAGAACCAGCTCTCGCCATCGCGCCAGTCGATCAGCAGATGCTTGACCAGGAACGAGGCGACCACCATCCGGACCCGGTTGTGCATCACGCCGGTGTGCCAGAGCTCGCGCAGGCCCGCATCGACGATGGGGTAGCCGGTGCGCCCGCGTTGCCAGGCGGCGAGCGCTGTCTTGTCGGGCTTCCAGGGGAAGCCGTCGAAATTCGCCTGCAGGTTCTCTGTGGCGAGGTCGGGGTGATCGTGCAGCAGGTGGCGGCAGAACTCGCGCCAGCCGAGCTCGCTCAGGAACTTCTCGACGCCGCGGCCGATCGCTGGGTTCTCGGCCGCAGCGAACCGCGCGGCGTGCCAGACCTGGCGCGGGCTGAGCTCGCCGAACCTCAAATGCGGGGAGAGGCTTGAGGTGCCCTCCCTGTCCGGGCGGTCGCGATCGCCGGCATAGCTGTGCGCGGTGTGCTTGAGGAAGTCGCGCAGGCGAGTACGCGCGGACGCCTCGCCGGGCTCCCAGCTCTCGCGCAGGCCGCCGGCCCAATCGGGCTTGCTCGGCTCGAGCTTCCAGCTCTCCAGCGCATCGCTGGTGATCTTCGGACCCGCACGCAGCTCCTTCGGTGCGGGCAGCGGCTTTGGCGGATCGCCGAGCGCCAGCACGCGGCGCCAGAACGGCGTGAATACGCGCAGGCCCCGACCTTCCTTGTTGCGGATCGCCGAGGGCGCGACCAGGAGGTCGCCGGGGAAGATATGCGAGTCGATGCCCAGCTTTGCCAGCGCCGCTTCGAGCGCTTTCTCGACCGACTGATGCGGCGCCTGCGCGACCCCATTCCAGTAGACCGCAGTGGCTCCGATTGCGCGCGCCACCTCGGGGATCACCCTGGCTGCCGGCCCCTTGCGCAGGATCAGCGATCCGCCACGCTTGGCGATGTCGGCTCCGAGCGCCCGCAGCGATTGCGCCAGCCACCAGCGCGCCGCGCCGCCCGGCGCACGCCCGGCCGCGTCGTCGAGCACATAGAGGCAGATAACCGGCGCACCGGTGTTCGCGGCAGCGTGAAGGGCGGGATGATCGGACAAGCGGAGGTCATCGCGGAACCAGACGATGACGGGCGGCGGGCTTGGCATGATCGAGGATGTGTCGCGTTGAGTGTGTTCTCAATATACGGGACACAGGAGCGGAGTTTCATCTTCCAAGCATCACCCCGGGGATATGCTCCCGGGATGATGCTTGGCTGCTGCCCGGCGCAACGGCCAGAGCTTATTTCGGCTGCGGCACGATGCGGATGTAGGGCTTCGGCTCTTTCCAGCCCTGCGGATAGATCGTCTTGGCCTCGTCGTTGGAAACCGAGCCCGCGATGATCACGTCGTCGCCCTGCGACCAGTCGGCCGGCGTCGCGACGCGATGCTTGGCGGTGAGCTGGAGCGAGTCGATGACGCGCAGGATCTCCTGGAAGTTCCGGCCCGTGGTCATCGGATAGACGAGCACCAGCTTGATCTTCTTGTCGGGACCGATGACGAAGACGTTGCGGACGGTCTGGTTGTCGGCGGCGGTGCGGACAAGGGGATCGCCCGAGATGGCGGCCGGCAGCATGCCGTAGAGCTTTGAGACGTTGTAGTCGGTATCGGCAATCATCGGGAAGTTCGGCGCCGCACCCTGGGTCTCCTTGATGTCTTCCGACCATTTGGCATGGCGATCGACCGGATCGACCGAGAGACCCATCAGCTTGACGCCGCGCTTGTCGAATTCCGGCTTCAACTTGGCGAGAGCGCCGAGCTCCGTCGTACACACCGGCGTGAAGTCCTTCGGGTGCGAGAACAACAGCGCCCAGCTGTTGCCGATCCAGTCGTGAAACTTGATCTTGCCTTCGGTGGTCTCGGCTTCGAAGTCAGGGGCGGTGGCGCCGATCGGAAGTGTCATGGTTTTACCTCATCGCATTGAATTTACTTGGGAATTCATTTTTTGCCGTCGCCGTCAGTATAGGGGCTTGGCGAGGACAAGTGAACGTCAAGTGAACCGCTTCAAGTAAAATGTGAATTCCTTCTTTGAAGGGCCGATTTCCTAGCACCTTTCTGTTACAGCCGCGCCTGCGACGAAACATCTCCACCGGAGCCGCACGGTGTCGATTGCCCCGATAAAGCCTTTTATGACTCGCATCACGCTCGCCCGACGTTTGATGGAACCAAAACGATCCTGGTAGCGACCAATTGGCAACCATCGAGAAAAGTCGCGATCCCCGTATCGAATCGTTAACCACCTCTTTACGCCCGCATGAAAATGCTGGTCGGTCAGAAGAAATCTGGAAGTGAACTAATGTCCGCCGCTGCGCATATGTCTGTTGAGTCGCCGTCCCTCGAACCGTCCTGCCGCGATACCGCGGCTCATGCACTCTCCATCGTGCGCGACGGCGTGATCACGGGCGAAGGCCCGACCACCAAGGGCCGGGTCCACTTTTCCCGCTCGCTCGATGCCGATGACACCGCCTGGTGCACCCGCATCCTCACCGCTACGGCCGTCAACGACCAGCCGGTCAGTCGCGCCGAAGCCGAAGCGCTGTTCGAGATCAACGAGGCCGCGACCGAGCGCACCGACGGTGGCCGGTTCGACGATTTGCTTGCCAAGGCCGTGGCCCATTATGCTGCCAGCGCCTCGGGCCTGAAGGTGCCGCCGCGCAGCGTCGCGCTGTCGGCCGAGTCCGACATCGAGAGCTGGGCGCCGTCCTATGCGTCCAAGGTCAACAGCGAGATGCTGGAGTGGATCGCCGGCCAGATGCGCGGCAAGCGCCAGAACAACCGTCGTCTGATGGCGATGGTGGCGACCTTCCTGGGCGCCACCGCGCTGCCTCTGGCGGGCCAGTTGCCGAACGTGTTCGACATCGGCATGTAAGAATTCCGCGCCTCTCTTGAGGATGCGAAAGAAGCGGCGGGGTTATTTCCCCGCCGTTTTTTGTTTGGCGGTGTCCGGCTCGAGGCCGAGCGTGCGGCCCGGGAAGCCGGCGGCGTCGAAATAACGCTGGCTGCCGACGCGCTGCACGTTGAGCACGGTCTCCAGACCGTTCTCGGACTTCTTCTTCGACCTCTCCACGCTCTTGTACGCCTTCGGCACGATGCCGTTGGGCAGCGCCTCCGACATCACACGGCCGACGAGGCCGCCATTCTGCGAGCCGCGCAGGCCGAGGAGCTGGGCAGCGGTCATGCCGACGTCGGCATTGCTGACCGGAATCTCGCTGACATAGCCGGCTTTGAAGTCCGGACCGATGGCGGCCATGAAGTTCATGGTGTCGCCGCGGCTGAAGCTGCCATGCATGCCCTGGCCCTGGCGCAGCACGGTGTCGGCGACCTGCACCGAGCAGTTGGTCGGCGCTTCGCCGCATTCGCTGGCATAGGAACGGAAGTTGACGACGATCGACGGCGTCGGCGTCGCCGACTTGCCGCGCAGATTGATGCTCGACAGCGGCAGCGTGCCCGGGAAGCGGCCGAGCGAGTCCTCGACGAACAAGCCTGAGACGTAGTCCTGATCGAGCAGCGCCTTGATCGTTTTCGCTGCCAGCTTCTTGTCCTTGTTCGGCAGGTAGATCAGGTCCGAGCCGCCATTGGTGGCGACGACGAGATCGGGCTTCTCCGGATCCTTGCCAAGTACGCCATTGCCGGCCTTCGGATGCTTATTGCCTTCGACCTTCGCATTCTTGTCGTTGGGATCAAACAGCGGCAGGTCGAGCGCCTTGGCAAGGTCGATCGCCAGAAAGCCCATCGGCAGGAAGTCCTTCGGCGTGTCGTCGTAGCTGACCTTGGCCGAGGGGCTGGTCTTGCTCTCCTTGGAGATGGTCGAGAAGCCGTGGTCGGCCTGCACCATGATGTTGGTGGTGGCCGCGAGACCGAGTTCGTCAAGCGCCTTGCGGAGCTGGGCGAGGTTGTTGTCGGCGTTCCTGATGCCGGCCATCGAGGTCGGCCCGTTGATGCCGGGCAGGATCTGGTTGAGGCTGTCGCCGGTGTTGTGCTGGCTACCGTCGGGGTCGCGCGACCAGAACACCAGCACGAACGGCTTGTTGCGCGCCTTGAACATCGGCAGCACCACCTTGGCGGCGACGTCGGCGAAATAGGCCTGCTGCGCGACGTTGGCGACAATCGTGCCGGGCGTCTTGGCATCGCCCGCCTTGCTGTTGTCGCCGCGCGGCGGCGTGGCGAGGGGCAGGCCGGCCTTGGTCAGCGCCGCCTTGACCTCGTCCGACAGTGCTACGCCGTTCTTGCCGCCGGTGGAGTCGTCGAACACGAGCGAATGCAGGCCGGGCTTCTCGGGCTTGTCGGTGTGGTCGAACTGATAGGTCGGGCCGACCTTGCCGATCGCCGCCGTGCTGAGGCCCTTGTCGCGGGCCATCTTCAGGACGGTCTCTTCGTTGAGATAGTCGCCCTTGAAATGCTCGTCGATGTCGCCGAGCACGGCGTCGTTCTCGATGAAGGGGACCACGGTGTCGCCGGCCGGACCTGAGGTGTAGTTGGTCCAGATCGTGTTGGAGAACACGCCGGTGTCGCCGAGATAATGGCCGGTCGACATCGCCGAGCCGTTGGCCATGGTGAAGGTCGGGAACAGCGAGTGCGGGTTCTTGAAGTTGACGCCCTTGTCGCGAACCTCGGCCATCGCCGGCGCCGTCTCGGGTGTGACCTTCAGCGCGCGCAGTCCGTCGGGAATGAACAGGATCAGGTTGCGGGGCGTGTTGTTCTGGGCGGAGGCAAATCCGGTGGACAGCGCTGCCAGTCCGACGGACAGCAACACCAGTGAACGGCGGCGCATCAAGTCTCTCCTGCGATGAGGCGAACGGCCGCGGTCGCGGCCCCCGGCATCGTTTAGTTTCGCTGTATGACAGTTTTGTTACAAGGCCGGCGACCAATGCAAGAGGGCTGGGGAGGGTGCTCGTTCTCACGGACTCGTCATTTTTCTTTCCGTGTCCCAGACGCGCTGCAACGCTTTTTTGCGTTGCCGCTGCGAACTCCGCGAAGCAGATCAGGGTGTGTCCGCGACGACAGTATCGATTCCGTCATCCTGAGGCGTTGAGGCGTGCGATGCGAATGCATCGCAGGTCGAGCACCTGGATGACGGTGACGGATTGGTGCGCGCGACACGTTCGCCATTTGGTTTTCGATCGCAGACACGGCTTCGCCTTCTCGCGGCGCATTTCGCCCGAGCTTTGGCTGGTCGCGTCACCCCCAAAATGAAAGAGGGCGCAGGGAAGACCGGGTGCCGGCCGGGCACCCGCGGTCCACTGTGCGAAAGGTGGCAACAAGAACTTGCACAGCGGCATACAGGTGAAGCCAAACATCCGGCCTTCCCTGCGCAGTGGTCTTACGGCTTATGTCGCGCTCTCCCCGGGGAGCGATGCACTATTGCCCCCGTCGCCTTGCGGATGGCTGATGTGCGCGCCCGGTCGGGCCGCCGCATCACCGCAACGCTTGACGCCAGCCTGCGGGCGCCAGGACCACACGATTTTGCCGTACGCCGATCACACCGGTCGTTTGCGCGATGCCTTCGCTCACGGTTGCCCGCCCTGCGAAACCATTCGCGCCGATGTGACCTGCGTCCACCGCAGCCCGGCCCGCGTTCGTGACGATCGCGATACGCCCCTCTTCCTTGGGCCGGAGTGCGTAATGTCTAACAAAAATCCGAATTCTAATAAAGAGAAATATTTTGCAGCCGGTCTCTTGACCCCGTGCTTGGGTGTTTTGCCCGACGAGTTGCAGAAGGGGTTGTTGCGGGAACGGTCATTCCGGCGCAATCGGCACCCGCGGATTCTGCGCGAGCGCCTGGGCTGGCTTGACTGTCGCCGGGGTGGCTCCGCTTCTAGTCAGGTCGCGCCGCAGCGCAAGCGGGGCCGCTTTGAGCGCATAGATGATCGCGATCTGAGTCCTGTTCTGGATGCGGTATTTGCGCATGATGTTGCCGATATGCGCCCGCACCGTGTTCTCCGAGATTTTCAGCTCGTAGGCGATGTTCTTGTTCTGCATTCCGCGTGCGATCAGCATCATCAGTTCGCGTTCACGCGGCGTCGGCGTAATCGAATCTTTCGGATCCGGGCTCATGACAGGCTCCTCCCTGGCCGTTGAGTTGTGTCGCCATCCCAGCATTTTCTCACTCCGTCTTGAGCGCTTCTATTGGACTGAGCTTGGACGCCTTATGCGCAGGATAAAAACCGAAGATGAGGCCGGTCGCGATCGAGAAGACCAGGGCCAGAGCAATTGCTTCGCTATCGATCGAGGTGATCCAGCCCGCCATGCGGGCGACGGTCATCGACAGCGTGATGCCGCCGACGACGCCTATGGCGCCGCCGAGAAGGCAGAGCACGAGCGCTTCGCAGAGAAACTGCAGGCGGATGTCCCGCATCCGCCCGCCGAGGGCGCGGCGGATGCCAATCTCCCGCGTGCGCTCGGTAACCGACACGATCATCACGTTCATGATGCTTATGCCGCCGACGAGCAGCGAGACCGAGGCGATGGCGACGAGCAGGAGCGCCACGGTACGGATCGCGCCCTGCTGCGCTTCCATGGCGGCGGCCGGATCCTGGACCTTGAAGTCGTCCTCCTGGCCAGCGGGGATGCGGTGGCGCTGCCGCAGCAGGCTTTCGATCTCCGATCGCGCGCCTGCCATCTGACCGTCGGCGGCCACTTTGGCGACGATGTAGGCGACCGAATCCCGGTTGATGTTGCTTGCGCTGCCGAGGAAGCGCAGCTTGGCCGTGCTGAGCGGCACGAAGGCGACGTCGTCCTGCGCCGGGCCCTTGCGATCGAGAACGCCGACCACTTCGAGCGGCACCTTCATGATCCTGATCTGCGCGCCAACGGGATCGTCACCCGGCGCGAACAGCTCGCGCGCGACGGTGCTTCCGAGGATCACCACCTTGCCGGCGCCAGCCTCCTCGGTGCCGGAGAAATAACGCCCGGCAGCGAGCTGCCAGTCGCGCACCATGAAGTGGCCGGTCGTCGTTCCGTTGATGGTCGTGTTCCAGTTCTTGCTCTCGTGGATGACCTGGGCCGTTCCGGCGATCGAGCCCGCCGCGGCCTGAATTTCCGGAATCTGCTCGAGGATGGCCTGCACGTCGCTCTCGGTCATCGTCAGCTTGCTGCCGTCCTTGAGGCGCACGCCGCCCTGATAGACCGCGCCGGGCGTGATCATCAGGACATTGGCGCCGATCGAGCGGATCTGTTCCTGCAGGCGAAGCTGCGCGCCGGCCCCAATCGCAAACACGGTCACGATGGAGGCGACGCCGATCACGATGCCGAGCATGGTGAGGAAGCTGCGTAGCGGGTTGAGGCGCAAGGCGTGCAGAGCAATCTGGAAGCCCTGGAGCATCGTCATGACGCGCTCCGCTTCGGGAGGAGTTGCGCCGACGTCTCGTCGCTGACGAGCTCGCCGTCGTGCAGGCGGATCGTGCGCCGGCACTGCGTCGCGATGCCGGGATCGTGTGTGATCATCACGATGGTCTGGCCGGTCCGGTTGAGCGCGGCGAACAACCCGAGGATTTCTGCGCCGGTGCGGCTGTCGAGCGCCCCGGTCGGCTCGTCGGCGAGCACGATCAGCGGAGAGGCGATCAGGGCACGCGCGATCGCGACGCGCTGCTGCTCGCCGCCCGAGAGCTGTCGCGGAAAGTGATGAGCCCGGTGCAGCATGCCGACTGCCTGAAGGCTCTGTTCGGCACGCGCCAGGCGCGCCTTGCGGCCGATGCCGCAATAGACCAGTGGCAGCGCGACGTTCTCGATCGCATCGTGACGCGCCAGCAAATTGTAGGACTGGAACACGAACCCGATGCTGCGGGCGCGCAGGGACGACCGGCGATCTTCCGAGAGTTCGGCGACATTGGCCCCCTCGAGATGGACGGCGCCCTCGCTCGGCAGGTCGAGCAGCCCGATCATGTTCATCAGCGTGGACTTGCCGGAGCCCGACGGTCCCATCACGGCGACGATCTCGCCCTGCGCGATGTCGAGGGTGACGTTTCGCACCGCAGGCACCGAGACTCCGTCGGTGCGATAGGTCCTGGATACTGACCGGAGACTGATGAGGGGCAGGGGAGTGCTCATGATCCGAACCTGATTCCGAGGAACTCCATGCCCGCTGGCCGGATGGCCTGGCCGACCGCGACCTGATTGCCCTCGACGAGGTCCCCGCTCTTGAGAGCGACCTGTTCGGTGCCGGCCGCGCCGACCGTGACAGCAATGCGCTCGAGCGAGCCGCTGGCAGTTCGGACCCACACGCCGCTGTTCGCAGTGGTTGCGTCCGGCCGCGTGCCGGATGGCTGGAAACGCAGCGCTGCGAGCGGCACTTTCAGCACGTCGTCCTGCCGCTCGATCACGATCTTCACCAGGGCGGTCATGCCGGGCAGCAGCGCGCCGTCGACGTTGGAGGTCGACAGCACGACGGTATAGGTGACGACATGCTGCTGATTCTGCGGCGCCTTGCGCACCTGCCGGACGACGGCCTCGAAGCGGCGGTCGGGATAGGCATCTACGGTGAAATGAGCGCGCTGGCCGGAGGCGATGCGCCCGATATCGGCTTCGTCGACCTGGGCGTGAATCTCCATGTCTTCCAGGCGGTGGGCAACCACGAAGGTCGTGCGCGACTCCAGACCGACCGCGAGCGTCTGGCCCTCGTTGACGAACCTGCCGACAACGACGCCGTCGATCGGCGACCGGATCACGGTGCGGTCGAGATCGGCCTGGGCCGCGGCGAGAACGGCGGCCTTCTCCGGCACCGCCATTCGCGCCTGCTGCAACTCGGCCTCGATCCGGCGGACGTCGGCCTGCGCGCCGTCCACGGAATAGGCATTGAGGGACATGAGGACCTCGGCCTCGCGCTCCTGGGCGAGCCGTGCGGTGAATTCCGTCTGGGCGTCGTCGACCATCGTGGTCGCCACCACGTTCTGCGACTGCAGGGCGAGTTTGCGCTGCAGGGTTTTCTGCGCCGACGTCTTGACCGCCTGAGCGCTCTCGAGCTTGGCGGCGAGCACGTCGCGGCTGCCTCTGGCATTCTGGAGGTCGATCCTGGCGCGATCGAGCTTGGCCCGCGCGATATCGACCAGCGAATTGGCCACTGCCACGGAGGCCCTGGCTTCGTCGACCTTGGCTGCGAAGCTGCGTGGATCGATCAGGGCGAGCGGCTGGTCCTTGCTGACGGTATCGTTGAAGTCGACATAGACCCGGGCGAGTTGCCCCGATAGTTGGGAACCCACCTCGATCGTCTTGACCGGCTGGAGCGCTCCCGTGACCGTCACGGTCTGCTCGATGCTGCCGCGCTCGATCGCGGCGTAGCGGAACACCGGCAGATCCGCCCCGAACGCGGGGGCTTTGTGGCCGCCGGGCGCAAGGAACTGCTTCGTCGCTTCGTAGGCGCGAGCCAAACCTCCCGCCGCATTCCCGGCCGCGCCCGAGACGACGGCCGGCGGCGCGGCGTAGACCAGGGTCAGGCCGCATGCAGTTCCGAGCAACACAATGACTGGCACAAATCGCATATCAAAACCCGCCTCTTGAAATGACGCTGAGAGCGGAAAGTCGAATATCGCGCTATGGTTGTATGTTGCCCGACGTAATAGTGGGGCCTCGGTCGTATGTCGCCGTTCTTAGTACGACGGACGGGTGCGCGCCATGATACAGAGGTAAAATGCGCAGCCGCGAGCTTTCGCAACTTGCGCGGATCGGATACCGGGCGTATTCCAAATCAAGCGCGTGGTATCTAACTCGATATCCGACTGTACGTCCCGGCTGACCCATGCGGCGAGCTGACGGCGTTAAGGCTGATGAATAGTGGCGACGCCATGATTCAACTGGCGAGATCACGGCCCGGTACGTCTGATTTCAGCATTCTGGTTACGGCGACTAGCCGTGACGCCGTACACGTCGGCGTCGAAACTCCCCAATCACGAAGCCTGATTTGTGAACGCCTTCACTCTTGCCGACAGGGTGTTGGCCCTAAAGACGTCAAGCCGGCGAGCCGACACAACTCGACCGCTTCGCGCCGATGCATTCAAGCACCTTGTTATCGTTTGCAAGAACAGCGGAGGGCTCGTGCTGGATCATCGAGCGCAAAGTCCGGGAGTCTGTCGCAATGAATTCAAATCAAGCTACAGTTTATGTCGTTGACGACGAAATCCAGATACGAAACGCGATCGGGCGCCTTTGCGAGGAGACGGGACATCAGGTGAGGCTGTTTGCCTCGACGGATGAATTCCTGAGCGAGAACCTGTCTGAAGGCCCGTCATGTCTCGTGCTCGACGTTCGCTTTCCCGGAACGTCGCCGACCGGGCTCGAGCTTCAGCACAGGCTCGCCGAAACGGGCGTGCTCATACCGATCGTTTTCATCAGCGGCCATTTGGACGTCCGGGTCTCGGTCGAGGCCATGAAGTACGGCGCGATCGAATTTTTGCCAAAACCCTTCCGCGAACAGGAGATTCTCGATGCGATCCGGCACGGCATCGAGCGCGATCGCAGGCGCATCGAGCGCGAGAACGCGGTGCGCGAGGCGCGCCGCCGCGTTGAAACGCTGACGGCCCGCGAGCGGGAGATCATGCTGCTGATGGCTGAGGGGCTCGTGGCCAAGCAGATTGCGGCAAGACTCGGCGTCAGCGAGGTGACCGCCAAGGTTCATCGCGCCAGGATGATGCGGAAGCTGGCGCTGCGTTCGCCGATCGAAGTGGTGAGATTGATCGATTGCATGGGACGAGAAGCCGCTACGATGCGGATCGGCGCGAGCCATTCGCTGACCTAGAGCTGCCGGCGGCGAGATGCAGCACAACGTTTAGTCCTTACTGATTAGCATGAACTGCAGTCTATCGCACCGAGCACCATCGGTTCACAGTCGTCCCTACGATGTCGGCATCCTCCAAGACGGCATCCGAACCCAGTCAGACAACTTGGCTAGAAAGGGATATTCCATGCGCAAATTGTTTTTTGCCTCCGTTGCCGTGTTCGCTCTGTCTTCCGCCGCTCAAGCGGCCAACACCGCCAATACAGTTCAGATCGGTGGCGCCAACAGCTCCTCCGTGACGCAGAACGGTGTGACGAATGACACCTCCAACACGACCCAGCTCGGCTTCTTCAATTCCGCGACCACTTCGCAGGGTCTCGCCACTCCGTCACTCAACAATGCCAGCACGGTGACCCAGGTCGGCGGTATCGTCAATACGGCCACCACCATGCAGAACGCCTTCGGCGGCAACAGCAGCTCGATCTCTCAGAGCTCGTTCCCATTGCTGCCGCCGAGCAACAGCGCAACCGTCGGGCAGAACTCGATCCTGCTCTTCGGGAACACCAGCGTCATCAACCAGCACTAGTCCAGCCCCGAACGGTCCCGGGCGCCTCCCAGCGCGGTGCGTCCGGGCCGTCTCTGAAAGTACCGCACCCGAGCGGCCCGACCGATGACGGATCGACGGCTGATATTCGCGGAGGAATCACATGCGCATCAAATTCATCATTGCGATGGTCGGCGCCCTCGGCGCGTTGACCGCTGTCGAGGCTCATGCCGGAAATTCGGCGAGCGTGCTGCAGTTCGGTGGAACGAACAGCTCCTTCATCTCCCAGAGCGGGGGCACCAGCAACACGGCCACTACCCTGCAATTCGGCACCACGAACTGGGCGACGACCCTACAAACGGGATCACCGTTCTCGGTCAACTCGCTGACGATCGGGCAAGGCGGCTCGTCGACCGGCCCTGCGATCAACAATACGACCCTGGCCGGTCAGGGCGGCGGCTCGAACACGAGCCTGATCGGCCAGATCGGCACCAACAATGCAGCCTTGCTGTCTCAGTTCGGGCTTTTGAACGGATCGACGATTCTCCAGCAGACCCCGTGACCGGGTGGTTCGTCCCTGATTTTCGCAAATGTGCAGAGGCCTGCCATGAAATACCGCCTTCCCACCACCGCCAGTATCGCAGTTCTGATTGTCTGTTGCATGCAAGGTAGCCTGGCGCAGGCGCAAACCTTCGACCTCAAGAACGTCGTGTCGGTCAACGGTCCTCCCGTCGTTGTGAACCAGAGCAGCCAGTTCAACATGACCGGCCTGTTCATGGTCGGCGGCAACACAAGCGGGACCGTCGTGCAAACCGGGACCACGAACGCCGTCGGAATCCTGCAGTTCGGCGGAACGACGTCGGCATCGATCAGTCAGACCGGGATTTTCAATTCCGCATCGGTTGGCCAGACCGGCCAGTCGGCGACTAGCCTGCTGTCTCAGCTCGGCACCATGAACGCGGGGTCGATCGCGCAGTTCGGAACGATCAACTCGTCGACGGTGATCCAGAAAAGCCCATAAGAAGCGCGCATCGTGGCGACGTGAGGGTGAATGGGGGAAGCGCAATGAGATGCGGCAGGCAGATCTTGGCGACGACCGCAGCGTTCGCAGTCATGTGCGCGGTGACCGAAGCATCCGCGGGATCCGTCCAGCGCAGCGTGACGAACCGGAACGTGAGCATCGAAACGATCGTGCAATTCGGCGACAATGTTCAGCCGGTCACGATCGAGGAGAGCAGCCGCATCAATATCGCGCGGGTGATCCAGATCGGCGGAACTGGCACCGTGGATGCGACGATCATCCAGAACGGCACCCGCAACTATGCTAACGTGATCCAGGTGGGCGGCACCACCAACGCGGCGATCGGTCAGTCGGGCGTGAGCAACACCGCCGACATCACCCAGATCGGCAATTCGACGAATGCTCTCCTGCTGCAGATCGGAGACATGAACACGGGCGCGGTGAGGCAGTTCGGGCGCTTCAACTGGCTCGCCATATTTCAGTTTGGCCGATGACGGAAACCGAAACGATGAGGTGTGACATGAAGTTCCTCCTGCTCGCATCCGGAATGAGCCTCATGACCATGATCGCGATGGCTTCGGCCGGTGCCGGCGAATCCGGCGATGGCCGCACCACCGTGGTCCAGGACGAGAACGGGACAGCGGTGATCACGCAAAGCGGCGATCCTGCGCAAGCCGAGGTCAGGGTCGACAAGGAGCCGGGCCGCACGACGATCTATCGTCGTAGCGGTGGAAACACCGCGATCGTGTCGCAGGGCACGGGAAATGCGCAGGACATGCTCGATTGGCTGCACAAGCAGCAGGGCCGCTGACGAACGCGGGCCCACCGTCGGCGGGGGACGATGGGCCGTCGCCCCGGACGCATTCGGCTGACACGATCAACTCGTGATGAAGCGGCCTTCCGTGGAACGAAGTGTCTAAAATCAGCACAGAATTCCGGGCGTTCTGCCGCACCTTGTTCCCTGTTATTCCCGTGCCTTAACCAACAATTAATTATACGTTTGCGGGGGGGCGACGGCCCGGCCTAGCGTGCGGTGGGGAGCCGCCGAAGCCAAACGAGTTGGTGCGTATCATGATGTCCAGATCATATGGGGCGCTGTTCGCCTCGCTCAGCGCAGCCGCGTTGCTCCTTGCAGCCAATGACAGCTTTGCACGACCCGGCGGCGCAGCGCCGCATGGCATCGCGACAGCTGCCGTTCCGTCCGGCCCGGCCGCACGTCCGCCGATTTCGCCGGGCGCCCGGTTCCGCGGCCGCAACAATCCCTGGGTCTACTGGCCGGGCGGTGGCGGATTCTTCTACGACAATGCCGGCTACAATCAGCCCTTCGTCGACGCCGGGCAGCCGGCCTCGACTGATATCCGCTACACTTACACTTATGACGTTCCCTGGGACTGGACCCATCGCTTCCCGCCGAACGTGGTGCCGTCCGACCGGCCCTATGTGCCGAGCTGCCCCACGGAGCAGGTGACGGTGCCGGGCCGCGGCGGCGGCGAGCACACCGTCAACATCATGCGCTGTTACTGAGCGGCGCTAGCCGAGCTCAAAGCTCGTCACGCCGAAGACGCGGTCGATCTGCAGCGGTGCGATCGGCCCTGTGTACATCCGCGCCGTCTCGAACACCGGTTTGAGGCCGAGCGTTTCGGCGAGCGCGATGGCCTCGCGATTGACGGCGGGGACGTCGAGGAAGACTTCGCCGTTCGCAGTGGCCAGCAATGCCTGCATGATTGTCTCCGCCGACGCGCGATCGTCGGCGACGAGCGGGCCGATCTTGTAGCCGCTCCGGCACGGCCGGATCACACCCCATGCGACGAGCCTGCCATCGCGCATCAGCGCGCGGCCGACATGACCCGATGTCGTGATCCAGGCGCGCAGGAATGCACTGCGCGGAGCCGGGAAAACCGTGGCATCATCGGCTTCCACAAGCGCGAACGGGATCGTATCCAGCGCGACGAGGTCGGCGGGCGGCTTCGCCGAGGCGGTGACGATGCCGCCATAGCGGATGTTGGCATAAGCGAGCCGGAAACCGGATTTTCTGTAATTGTCCTGCTGTGCCACGACACCGTCGAGCCCGATCACCCGCGCGCCCGCATGCGCGATCGCTGCGTTCCAGATGCGCAGGCCGTGGCCCGCGCCGCGCAAGCCTGAGCGCACGATGTAGAAGCCGAGGAAGGCGAAGCGATCATCGTAGTTGACGCAGGAGACGGTCGCGACAGGCTCGCCGTCGATCTCGCCGACGAAGAAGCCTGCCGGGTCGGGAATCGCGAAGCAGGCGGCGTCGAAGCGGCCCGGATTCCAGCCCTCGGCCGCGGCCCAGTCGACGGCGAGGGCGATCTCCTCGGAACGTAAATTGCGGATCTGCAAATCGCTCATGACTCATGCCTTCGGCGGTGGACCTGCCGGCAGGTCCGGCGGTAGAAGGCCTGATGATAGGCCGGGCTCACGGCTCGCCTCAACACTGGGATGATCGGTCATGGCAGCAGAGAAGGTCGCACTCGTCACCGCCGGCGGCAGCGGCATGGGAGCAGGGGCCGCGCGGCGGCTCGCGGCCGACGGCTTTCGCGTCGCGATCCTGTCGTCCTCCGGCAAGGGCGAGGCGCTGGCGGCCGAACTCGGCGGTCTCGGCGTCACCGGCTCCAACGAGTCGAACGACGATCTGAAGCGTCTCGTCGACGGCGCGATGGCGAAGTGGGGACGCATCGACGTGCTCGTCAACAGCGCCGGTCACGGTCCGCGCGCGGCGATCACCGAGATCACCGACGAGCAGTGGCACATCGGCCTCGACACCTATCTGCTCAACGTGATCCGTCCGACCCGGCTGGTGACGCCGGTGATGCAGGCGCAGAAGAACGGCGCCATCATCAACATCTCGACCGCCTGGGCGTTCGAGCCGAGCGCGATGTTTCCGACTTCGGCGGTGTTTCGTGCCGGCCTTGCCGCCTTCACGAAGATCTTCACCGACACCCATGCGGCCGACAACATCCGCATGAACAACGTGCTGCCCGGCTGGATCGACAGCCTGCCGCAAACGGATGCGCGCCGCGACAGCGTGCCGATGAGGCGCTACGGCAAGGTCGAGGAGATCGCGGCGACGATCTCGTTCCTGGCGTCCGACGGCGCGGCCTACATCACCGGCCAGAACATCCGCGTCGACGGTGGACTGACGCGCTCGGTCTGAGACAAGCGGATTCGAGTCGCATTCGCGCGCCTTGTCGTGACGCGACACCGGCGTGCGTTGCGCGCCGCCGCGAAAGGGCAATGCGTGGCTCCGGGGTCACACCCGTCATTCGTTCGCACGATGCGGGGCGCACACTACGTCACAGTCCCTATGAACTTCGTCGCAGCCCAAGACGACATGCGGCCGAGGACCTATGCCCGATCTGCGCCGGACGCCTTCCGGCCGCGCGCATTCGAAACGCGAGCCGATCGCGTGGGGCAAGGAGACTGGAATGAAGAAGTTTTTGCTGGCGGTCGCTTCGATCGTGTTGGGTGCCGCAACCGCACAGGCCGCCGACCTCGCCGCGCAATATGCCAAGGCGCCGGTGATGGCGCCCGCCACCAACTGGACGGGCTTCTATGTCGGCGCCAATGTCGGCGGGCAGTGGGGCAATGCCGATCTGAACACCTCGACCATCTTTACACCGACCGGGTATTTCGCTGCCAGCAGCGTCCCCGCCATTGGCGCCGTCGGTGCCCAGGGTGTCAACAGCTCCAGCGTCACCGGCGGCTTCACCGCGGGCTATAACTGGCAGGTCAACCACGCCGTGCTCGGCCTCGAAGGCGACATCAACTATTTCGGCCTCAAGGGCAGCGCGAGCGGTTCGGCGCTCTATCCCTGCTGCGCCCCGACCGGCTTTACGGTGTCGTCGTCGGTCTCGGCCGACTGGCTCGCCACCATCCGGGGCCGGATCGGCTTCCTCGCGGCTCCGACCTGGCTGCTCTACGCCACGGGCGGCGCGGCAATCGCCGAGGTGAAGGGTAACTTCAACTTCACCGATACGTTCTCGGCGGCAACGGAATCGGCCGCGATCCGCGATACGCGCCTCGGCTGGACCGCGGGCGTCGGCACCGAATATGCGTTCGGCGGCGGTTGGTCGCTCAAGGTCGAATATCTCTATGTCGATCTCGGCCGCGCCAGCGCGACAAGCACCAACCTCGTCAGTGGCGCCGCGCAATATCCGACTAACGTCTACACCCACTCAGTCGACATCAAGTCGAACATCGTGCGCGTCGGCGTGAACTACAAGTTCGGTGGGCCGGTCGTCGCCAGATACTGAGCTCGTCCCGTTCCGAATCTGGCGTGAAAAGCCCCGGCTCAGCCGGGGCTTTTCTGTTTGGTTACGCTCGCGCGCCGCAGGGTAATTACTTAGCCATTGAGATAACAATCATTGACGCCGGGCAGGGATCGCCCTATAGTTAGCTTCATGGCTAACCAATTATCCCGGCTCGATCAGGTTTTCGCAGCCCTTGCCGATCCCACACGGCGGGCGATCGTGATGCGGCTCTGCGCCGGCGAGGCGTCGGTCGGCGAGCTCGCCGATCCTTTCGACATGGCGCTGCCGAGCCTGATGAAACACATCCATGTGCTGGAGACGAGCGGGCTCGTGCGGTCGGAGAAGTCCGGCCGCGTGCGCACCTGCCGCCTCAGTCCGGACGCGCTGCTCGGTGCGGAAGACTGGTTCCAGCAGCAGCGCGCGATCTGGGAGGCGCGGCTCGACCGGTTCGAGGCCTACGTGATGAAGCTCAAGAAGGAGAGGGAGCCGGCTGGAAAGCTGTCCCGAACACGCAAACGGAAAGGTGCCAAGTGATGACGAGTTCTGCCAATCCCGCCTTGTCGCAATGGTCGCTCGACCGCGAGATCGTGATGTCGCGCGTGATCGACGCGCCGCGCGATCTGGTGTTCGAGGCGTGGTCCGACCCGAAGCATCTGCCGCAATGGTTCGGCCCGAAGGGCTTCAAGGTCGAGACCTTCGAGATCGACGTGCGTGTCGGCGGCGTCTGGCGCTTCAACATGATCGGCCCCGACGGCACGGTCTATCCGAACCGGATGCGCTTTCGCCGCATCGAGCGGCCGTCCTTGATGGAGATGGACCATGGCGTCGACCAGGACGAGGATCCCGGCATGTTCCGCTTCACCGTCACGTTCGCCGAGCAGAGCAACGGCAAGACGGTGCTGATGATGCGGCAGCTGGCTTCGAGCACCGAGCAGCGCGACGGCATGATCGGATTTGGCGCCGTCGAATACGGCTACCAGACGCTGGACAAGCTGGCGGCGTATGTGGGTGGGATGAAGAGGTAGCCCACCGTCTCAGTCGTCAAGACAGGCCATGACGAAGGAGACGGGGGCGTGCGCATCATCCGCAGCCTTCACTCCTTCGCTTCGTCCGCGACGATGCCGCCGAGCTTCTGCCAGCGTTGTCCGTCGAACTGCACCATCTGGAACTGCTTGTTGACGCGGTAGTCGGTCGGCGTCGTCGTCACCGAGATGCCCGGGAGCGTCAGGTCGAGCTGGATGTTCCTGAGGTTGGCGGCCTGACGCATCACGTTCTCGCGGGTAAGATCGTCGCCGCATTGCTTCAGCACCTGCACCAGAAGCTGTGCGGTGATGTAGCCGTAGACGTTCAGGTTCGAATCCTTGTCGCCATCCGGATAGTATTTCGACATGAAGGCGAGATAGCGCTTCATGCCCGGATCATCCTTCCACTCGGGATCGGCGGAATCCTTGACATAGCCGACGCTCACGACCCCCTTGGCGTTGTCGAGCCCGGCTGGCTTCAGTACCGCACTCACCGAGGAGGCGTTGATGTCGATGATGTGCAGCGGCTTCCAGCCGATCTCTGCGACCTTCTTGATCGCCTGCGCCGCCTGTTTCGGCGTCGTGGCGCTGAACAGAACGTCCGCACCGGCGTCCTTCAGGCGCAGGATCTGGGAGTCGATCGTCGGCTCGGTGATCTCGTACGAGGTCTCGGCCACGACCATCTTCGCCTTGTCGCCGAGACCGGCCTTGAGGCCAGCGAGGTAGTCCTTGCCGAGATCGTCGTTCTGATAGAGCACGCCGATCTTCGCGTTCGGATGGTTCTTCAGGAGATATTGCGCGTAGATCCGGCCTTCGACGAGGTAGGACGGGTTGAAACCCATGGTCCAGGGAAAGTTCTTCGGATCGGTGAAGCGCGCTGCGCCCGTCGCCGCGAAGAGTTGCGGGACCTTCTTGGCGTTGAGATATTTCTGCACGGCGACGTTTGGCGCTGTGCCGATGATCTGGAAGGTCAGCAGCACCTCGTCGCTCTCGACCAGCCTGCGGGTCTGCTCGACGGTCTTCGGCGGCGAATAGGCGTCGTCATACTGGATCAGCTCGACCTTGCGGCCGTTCACGCCGCCCTCATCGTTGATCATCTTCATGTAGGCGGCCTGGGTCTTGCCGATCACGGCATAGGCGGAGGCCGGACCGCTGAGCGGCACGGTTTGGCCGACCTTGATCTGGGTGTCGGAGGCGCCCGGATCGTATTTCTTCTGGGCTTGAGCGGCCGGAATCGACAGCGCGAGAACAAGCGCCGAGGCCGCAGCGCATTTGAGAAGTGCTTTTTTCATGTCCATTTCCTGCTCGTTTCAGTCATTCACCCTTGAGGCCGGCCTCGCGGATCAGCCCGGCCCATTTCTGCGTCTCGCTGTCGATGAACCGGCCGAATTCGGCGGCACTGCCGGCGCGTACCTCGAGGCCCTGCGCGGTCAGCCTGTCCTTGATCGCGGGCACGGCGAGCGCGCGCAGAATCTCGGCCTGCAGCTTGTCGACGATCGCGCGCGGCGTCGTCGATGGCACCATGAAGCCATACCAGCCGGCGGCAGCCACGTTGGGGAAGCCCTGCTCGCGCAGGGTTGGCGCCTGCGGGTAGAGCGCGCTGCGCTCGGGTGAGGCGACGCCAAGCACGATGAACTTGCCGCTCTGGATATAGGGCAGCGCGGTCGGCAGCGCCGTCAGCGTGGCGTCGACGCGGCCGGCGAGGAGCTCGGTGTAGGAGGCCGCGTCGCCGCGGAAGGGGATGTTGAGGCCCTTGACGCCGGCATCCCGGAACAGGAGCTCGCCGGCAAGGTGCGGCTGCGAGCCGGCGCCGGGCGAGGCGAAGGTGAGGCCGTCCGGTTTCGATTTGCCGTAGGCGATCAGCTCCGGCAACGTCTTGAACGGCGCATCGGCGCTGATGATCAGGAACAGCGGCGCGATCACGGCCATCGCGACCGGCTGGAGATCCCTGCGGTCGTAGGTCAGCTTGCCAAACAGAGCTTCCGCAGTGGCATAGGGCGCCGCGACGTAGAGGATCGTATAACCATCGCCAGTCGCATGCGCGACGAGATCATTCGCAATGCGCGTGCCCGCGCCCGGCTTGTTTTCGACGATGAACTGCTGGTGCAGGCTGCGGCCGAACTCTTCAGCCAGCAGGCGGAGCGAGATGTCATTGGAGCCGCCGGGCCCGTAGGGCGAGATCAGCCGCACCATGCGCGACGGCCAGGCGTCCTCGGCGCGCGCCGTCAGGCCCGAGCCGGCGGCAAGCCCGCCTGCGAGTGTGCCCAGCAGGATTCGGCGTGTGACCTTGAATGATGCCACTGTTCTCTTCCTCCCTTTTATTGTTGGTCTTGTTTCGACGTCAGATCACCTTTCGCTCGGTGAGCTGTTCGATCTCCGGGTCCGAAAGGCCCAGCCAATCCCGGTAGACCTCGCGATTGTCTTGGCCGATGTCGCCGGCGGCGTGACGTAGTCGCGCGGGGTCGACGGTGAAGCGCGGAACGACGTTGGTCATGGCGACGGTGCCAAAATCCTTGTCCGCGACGCGCGTGATGACCTCGCGCGCCACCACTTGCGGATCGGTCGCGATCTGGTCGATCGCGTAGATCGGCGCGAGCGTGCCCTGCGCGGCATTGAATTTGGCGAGGACCTCGTCGAGGGGATGCGCGGCGCACCAGGCGGCAAAGATGTCGTTGAGCTCCGGGGCGTGCGCGACGCGCTGGTCGTTGGTGGCGAAGCGGGCATCGTCGATGAGATCCGGCCGCCCGATCGCCCGGCAGTTCGCCGCGTAGAGCGCGTTGGTCGAGCCTGCGAGCGTCACCCAGTGATTGTCGCTGGTCCGAAACACGGCGGCCGGGGCCGAATAGCCGTTGGCGTTGCCGATGCGGCCGCGAACGGAGCCGAGCTGGTCGTGCTCGATGGCGAGGACGTCGAGCAGCCGGAAGACGGCTTCGGTGAGCGCGAGGTCGATCTCCTCGCCGGGCGCATTCGGGTTGCGCGCCCGTTTCCACAGCGCCGCGAGCACACCGACGGCGCCGAACAGGCCGCCGATCGAATCCCCGATCGGGTATCCGGGGTGGGTCGGTTCGCCGTCGCTCTCACCCGTGATGTAGGTGAGCCCGCCCATGGCCTCGAAAATGCGGGCGAAGCCGGGTCGGTCGCGGTAAGGCCCATCCTGCCCGAAGGCGGTGGCGCGCAGAATCACGAGGCGCGGCTGGATCGACCACAGCACGTCCCTGGACAGCCCCCAGCGATCGAGCGTTCCCGGACGGAAATTCTCGATCAGCACGTCGAAGCGCGGAAGCAACTGCTTGAACAGTGCAAGTCCGTCCGGCGTGCGGAGATCGAGGGTGGCAAACTTCTTGTTGCGGTTGGCGGCTTTCCACCACAGCGGCTTGCCGTCCTTGAACGGCGGAAACGATCGCACGCCGTCGCCGTGCCCGGGCATCTCGATCTTGAGCACTTCGGCGCCGTAGTCGGCCAACAATGTTGCGGCAAACGGCGCGGCGATGATCGTCGCGATGTCGAGAACCTTCAATCCGTCGAGCGGACCAGCCATGACATTTCCTTGGATCCCTATGATTTTCTTTGTTGTTTACGCAGCGGCATCGCGGGTGCGGCTTGCTTGACGACGGCGCGGATGCTGTCGGCCAGCGCTACGATGCGCGGGCCGATCTCGCTCTCCAGCTGGCCCGGCTGGAGCCGGAACGCGGGGATGCCGCAATTGATGGAGAACGACCGCTTCGTCTCGCTGGTGTGAAACAGCGGCGCGGCGACTGCGTGGATCGAGGCCATGTACTCGCCCCAGCAGGTGCAGAAGCCGCGGCTCGTGCATTGCGCGATCCCCGCGCGGAATCTGTCGCAGAACGCCGACCATAGCTCGGTGTCGTCGGCCTCGATGCGCCTTTCGAGCAAGGCGGCATCAGCCGGCGGCAGGGTTGCCGCCGCGGCGCGGCCCATCGCGGTCATCACCACGGGGATGGGCATGCCGATATCGGGGACGTGCGGGCCGACGTCGCCGGAGCGGGCGGTCTCGACATAGATCATCGATGTGCCGTCGAGCAGGCCGATCGAGACCGTGCCGCGCACGCTCTGCGCCAGTTCCTGCATCATCGGGCGTGCGACCTGCCGGAAGGGCATGTCGGCGAGCAGCGGATGGGCCATGCGTAGCGCATGGGCGCCGACGCGATATTTCGCGCGCTCGGATTCGTAAGTGAGGTAGCCGAGCTCGGCCAGCGTATGCGTCAGCCGCGCCACCGTTGGTCGCGGAATCCCCGTGAGCGTCGACAGCTCCATGTTGCCGAGCAGCGTCGTCCCGGCCTTGAAGGCTTCGAGCACCACGAGGCCTTTTGCGAGTGTCGATGCGAAAGCGGCGTCGTCGGCGCTCGACGCCAGTACCGTGGCGGCGGAGGAGGAGACGTGGGGCGGTTTGGACGCGGTCTGAGCCATCCACGATTAATGGACCGGGAGCCTCCATCTGTCCAATAAATTCCAGTAATGTGCTTGCATCGTCCAATATGTGGACAGAGCTGCGTGTCTCCGGCGCAGACAAAAGATGCGCGGAAAGCGCCCCGCACACAGAATTTTGTCGTGATTGCATGGCCTGTTGTGACAGGATTATTGCGAAGACGTGTCACGTCGATTACAGCGGAGCGATTCATGTTGCAGTGGCAGGCGCGGTCCAATCCTCTCGCATGGTGGTGGGGGTCCCTGACGCTTGTGAGCAACGTCAACATCCTGGTCTGGTTCATGCTGTACCGGGAGTTCTACCAGCCGATCGGCGGCAACTTCGCCGTGCCGTCGGGGATGGGCGTGATGCTGGTGCTCTGCGCAGGTTATGTCTTCGGCTGCGCCTTCCGTTCGTTCCTGCCGCGCGCTGACGTGCAGCGCATCTGCCTGTTCGACACCTGGCTCTCCAGCGTGTTCGTCGGCCGCACCGTGGCGACCGTCGCCGAAGTGTGCTTCGCCGCGCAATGGGCCATCATCCTGTATCAGCTCGGCGGCATGGCCGGTGCCGAGACCACGGTGAACATCGCGCTCGTGATCGTGCCCGTGATCATCATCGCGGAGTGCTTTTCCTGGTACGCGGTCGTGACCACCAACTATCTCTACAACGCGATCGAGAATTCGCTGTGGGCGGTGACCTTCTTCCTCGTCGGGATCGCGCTGTGCCGCCTGATGCCGGAATTCCAGGGCGTGGTGCGCTGGGCGCTGATGTCAGGCATCTTTGGCATCGCCTGCTTCCTCGCCTTCCTCGTCACTGTCGACGTGCCGATGTATCTCAGCCGCTGGCGGGCAGGGCATGCCGAGGGCGGTAGATTCCTGGGCTTCCTCGAAGGCCTGCATGACGTCTCGACGCGCTGGGTGGTGACCCACGACATCGCGCACTGGAAGGGCGAGTTGACCTGGATGTTCCTGTATTTCAGCGCCGCCGTGTGGTCGAGCCTTGCGCTTTGCGCGCTCTACGCCATGGAAGGCTATCTCACGCGCTATCTGGCCTGAGCGTCTACTTTTGACGCGTTTTCTTGACGCGAACCGGTATCCACTTCGCTCGAAAACGCTTTGCTATTTGCCGACCAGGTTGCACTTGCTGCGGTCGAGCGGCCGGAACGCCTGGTCGGGCGGGATGGTCGCGACCAGTTTGACGAAATCCCAGGGACCTCTGGACTCTTCCGGCGTCTTGACCTGCACCAGATAGAGATCGTGCACCATGCGCTGGTCCTCGCGGATGCGGCCGTTGGTGGTGTAGGCGTCCGAGACCGGCGTCGCCTTCATCTTCGCCATCACGGCCGCGCTGTCGTCCGAGTCGGTGTCCTTGACGGACTGCAGATAGTGGCGCACCGCGGAATAGACGCCGGCCTGGATCTGCGACGGCATCGCCTTGCGTCGGGCATAGAATGCGTCGGAGAATTTCCGCGCCGCCGGCGAGACGTCCTCGAAGAACGAGGTGACGATGAGATCGCCGCGCGTGGCTTTCAGCCCGACCGCCTCGATATCGACATTCTGGAACGACATCGGCACGATCTTCATGCCCTGCGCGGCAAGACCGAATTCCTCAGCCTGCTTGATCGCGGTGGCGTTGTCACCGGCGACATTGATCGCGAGGATCTTGGCGCCGGAGGACTGCGCCTGGAGCAGGAACGAGCTGTAGTCAGGCGTGCCGAGCTGCGCCTTGACGCCGCCCGCGACCTTGCCGCCGAGCTCAATGATACGGGCGCGCGCGGTTGCCTCGATCGAATGGCCGAAGGCATAGTCGCCGGTGATGAAGAACCACGGTTCCTTGCTGGTCTGCATGATGCCGGAGACGACCGCGGTCGCGGTGGAATAGGCGTCCTGGGTCCATTGCACGCTGGTCGGCGCGCAGGCTTCGTCGGTGAGCTGGTTGGCGCCGGCACCGGAGACGAGGAAGATTTTGCCGTTGCCGCGCACCAGCTCCTGCACCGCGAGCGCCGCGCCGGAGCTACCGCCGTCCGCGATCGCCTGCACGCCGTCGCTGAACCACTTTCGCGCCAGCGAGGCGGCGAGGTCCGGCTTGTTTTGGTGATCGGCCTGCAGGATCTCGATCGGCTTGCCGTTGATCTTGCCGCCGAACTCCTCTGCCGCCATCCGCGCCGCCTCGAACGAGCCCGGGCCCATGGCGGTCGCGAAAATGCCGTTCATGTCGGTGAGGACGCCGACGCGGATGGCATCGCCCTTGATCTCGGCGCGCGCGGTGGTGCCTGCGAGCGCCAGCGTGACCAGCAGGACGGCGGTCGATGTGGTGCGGAGTGTGGCCATGGCGTTTCCCGATTTTGTTGTGGTTGCGATTGATCGGCGTCGAAGGTCAGGCCGGTTCGGCGACGACCTTGTTGCGCAGGATTCCGATGCCGGAGATTTCGACCTCGACGGTGTCGCCGGGGTGCATCCACAGCGGCGGTGTGCGCTTGGCGCCGACCCCGCCGGGCGTCCCTGTCACGATGACGTCGCCGGGGACGAGCGGGCAGATCGTCGAGATGTAGGCGATCAGCTCGGGGATGGCGGTGATCAAGAGGTCCGTGGTGGTGTCCTGCACCACGGTGCCGTTCAGCCGCGTCTGCAAGGTGAGCTTTGACGGATCGGGGATCTCGTCCGCCGTCACCAGCCATGGACCGAAGCTGCCGCTCTCCGCAAAAGTCTTGCCGGAGAGGAACTGGCTGGTGTGGCGCTGCCAGTCGCGGATGCTGCCTTCATTGTAGCAGGAATAGCCGGCGATGTGGTCGAGCGCGCGGCCTGCGGGGATGTGGCGGCCTTCCTTGCCGATGACGAGCGCCAGCTCGCCTTCATAATCGAAATCGTCGCTCACCTTCGGCTTCACGATCGGCTGGAGATGGCCCACTTGGCTGCAGGGAAAGCGCACGAACAGCGCCGGCTTCTCGGTGACCGTGCGTCCGGTTTCGGCGACGTGGTCGCGATAGTTGAGGCCGACGCAGATGATCTTGCCGGGATCGGGGATGACAGGTGCGAAGGCGATCTTGTCGAGCGGATGATCCGGGGCCGTGGATGCGACAAGCTTGGCCGCCTCGGCAATGCGGCCAGATTCGAGCAACTGCCGCAGCGTAGTGCAGGGCGCCATGCGCGTGCCGAGATCGACGATTCCGTCGTCCTTGACGGCTCCGAAGGAGGCGCGTTCGCCGGCAATGAAAGAGAGCAGCTTCATGAGATGTCCTGGTGTTCGGTCAGGCCGCGGACGGCGCTTGGTTTGAAGAAATTTGGGTTGGAGGCGTGATGGCGGCGATGAGCCGGTCGAGATCGGTGTCGTCGCGCGCAGTGCCGCGGACATAACGGTCGGGGCGAACCAGCGCGGCGATGATGCCGTGCGCGCGGAGCCAGGGTCCGACGCCGTCGGCATCGTTGGCGGCCAGGATCTTGATTCCTGCCCGCGGAACAGCGTGACGCGCGGCGCTGTCGATGAGCAGCACGTGGTCGTAGCCGATCGCGTCGTCGCCGCGGCGACCGTCCTTCATGTCGAATTGCGGCGCGAGATGGCCGGCCAGTCGCAGGTCGCCGAGCGCGAGCCCGGAGCCGAGCAGGGGCTTCTTCACCTCGAGCTTGACCGGCGCATTCTCGCGGGCTTGCCCGGCGGCAAGGCCGGCCTCGATCGCCTTGGTGTTGATGACGCCGCCGAGGCGGATGGCGAGTTCGATGAACTCGCGCACATGCGGCTGGCGCTCGCTCTGATAGGTATCGAGCAGCTCAGGCGAGGCGCCGTCGCGGATGATCGCGGCCAGCTTCCAGGCAAGGTTGGCGGCATCGCGGATGCCGGCGCACATGCCCTGGCCGAGGAAAGGCGGGGTCTGGTGCGCGGAATCGCCCGCCAGCAACAGCCGTTCATTTCGCCACTGCTGCGCGATGACGGAATGAAACGTGTAGACCGCGGCGCGCTCGATCTCGGCATCGTCGGGGGTGATCCAGCGCGACAGCAGCTCCCAGACCTGTGCCGGCTGCGCCACCTCCTGGGAGTCCTCATTGGGGAGGACCGTGATCTCCCAGCGCCGCCGCGTGCCGGTGCCGCGGACATAGGTCGCCGGCCGCCTGGGATCGCAATGCTGGAGACTGTAGTCGCCGAGATCGTCGCGCGCGCGCTTCAGCAGCACGTCGATCACCAGCCAGCGCTCGTGAAAGCCGAGATCGTCCATGCCGGAGCCGATGAAGCGGCGGACCAGCGAGCGGGCGCCGTCGCAGCCGACGACATAGGCCGCGCGGACCTCGCTGAGCTTTCCGCTCGAGAGGTCCTCGTAGCGGACGCGCACGCCGGTCTCGTCCTGGTCCAGCGCGAACACGTCGCAGCGATTGCGCAAGGTAACATGCGGCCAGCGCGAAAGGCCGGCGATCAGCACGTCCTCCAGATCGGGCTGGTGGAAGCGATAGCTGAGATTCCACCCCATCGGCGTCAGCGTCTGCGGCCGCGACCAGTCCAGCAGCATCCGGCCGTCCGCGTCGAGGAACAGCATGCCGGGGCTGAGGATGACATGCGGCAGGACGGCGTCGGCGAGACCAATGGTCTGGAACACGCGCATGCATTCGTCGTCGAAATGCACCGCGCGCGGCAAATGCCAGGTTCGCGCCTCGCGCTCCAGCACCAGGGTGCGCACGCCGCAGAGGCCGAGCAGGTTGGCCAACGTGGCGCCGACCGGGCCGCGGCCGACGATGACGACATCAAACTCTTCGGGGGCGGATTTATCTTGCATGGGGCTATCTCTTCCCCAAGCCGCGCCGCAGCATCAACGCCGCCGCGCCAAGTGTCCGCCCAGCGGACGGACCCCTAAACCTCGACCGGAATGGCGGCGGCCGTCTCCTGAAGCTGGTTGGCAAACTGCGCCACCGCCTCTTCGAGCCCGAGGGCCGAGCGGATCCAGATGATGGAGATGCAACCGAACACCACACCGCTGCGCACGATCGGAACGGCGATCGAGGCGGTCTTCGGATTGTATTCGCCCTCGCTGCGGATCGCGTAACCCCGCGCTTGCGCCTCCGCGATCATGCGGTCGAGGCGGGCTTTGTCGAGAAAGGGGCGGTCGTCGGCCTCGTCGATCCGGCGCAGATGACCGACGATCAGGTCGCGCTCGCGCGCCGGGCAGGCGGCGAGATAGGCGCGGCCCGCGGACGTCCGCAGCATCGGCAGGCGCTTGCCGATCATGCCGCGGTCGATCGAAAGCGGGCTGCGCGAATGGGTGGTCTCCTGCACCACCATCGCGGCGTTCTCGTAAGTCGACAGATCGACCGGCCAGACCAGGGTCTTGCTGAGTTCGGCGAGAAAAGGCGCGGCCGCCTGGCAGATCACCACGCCGGGGTCGTAACCGTCGCCGAGACTGAGCGCGAGCCGCGTGACGCGAAAGCGATCGTCGCTGGCGCTGCGCGCGACATAACCGAGTTCCTCCAGCGTCTCGAGCAGGCGGTAGACGGTCGGGCGCGGCAGGTCGAGCGCGCGCGCGACGTCGCCGGCGCGAATGCCACCGGAGCGGTTGATCTCCTGCAGCACGTCCAGCCCGCGCTTGAAGGCGCGGACGCCCTCCGACTGCCGCGGCCGATCGGCACGCGTCCGCTCCTTGGACACTTCGCATTTCCTCCCTTGTGCCGCGTCGCCTCGCGACTATCGTCGTTGCAAACGCGAAGCGATTGCGGAGGCCACCGTAGGAGCGTGCGCGGCCGGTATCAAGTTCGCCGCACTGCAGCGGATGCGATGCCTCAATGCGATTCCTTGGGAGGAATTCGATGGAGATCACCGCGCTCGGCTATGTCGGGATCAACTCGACCCAGCTCGATCAGTGGGGCCGGATGGCGACCGGACTGCTCGGCATGCAGCAGGTCGATCGCGGCGGCAAGATGCGTGCGTTCCGCATGGACGATCGCAAGCAGCGGTTGATCGTCGACGGCCGCAGCGATGCCGGGCTCGCGGTGATGGGATGGGAAGTGCCCTCGACCGCCGAGCTCGACCGTCTCGCCGGCCGCCTGGAAAGCCACGGCGTGAAGGTGACGCGCGGCTCGTGTGCGCTCGCCGACGAGCGCCATGTCGCCGAACTGATCATGTTCGCGGACCCCGCCGGCAACCGGCTCGAGGCCTTCTGCAAGCCGGAGCTCGCGAGCGAACCCTTCAAGCCGGGACGCCCGATCTCGGGTTTCCGCACCGGCGCGCTCGGCATGGGCCATGTCGTACTCAACGTCGAGGACGTCGAGCCGCTGCTGCCGTTCTACCGCGATGTGCTCGGCTTCCACGTCTCCGACTTTGGCCTGAAGCCCTATGGGCTTTATTTCTTCCACGTCAACGGCCGGCACCACAGCTTTGCGATGGTCGGCTCGGGACGAAAGGCGCTGCACCATTTCATGGTCGAGCTCGGCAGCCTCGACGATGTCGGGCAGGGCTACGACCTCGCGCAGATGGACGATGGCCGCGTTGCCTATACGCTGGGCCGGCACACCAACGATCACATGACGTCGTTCTACGTGAACACGCCGTCGGGTTTCTTCATCGAGTATGGCTGGGGTGCGCGCGTGATCGATCCCGAGACCTGGCAGCCGCACGAGACTTTTGACGGGCCGTCGCTGTGGGGCCACGAGCGGCTTCACATGCCCGAAGAGCAACGCAAACGCCTGCGCGACATGCGGCTGGATGCGGCCGCGCGCGGCGTGCGCGTCGCTGATCCGCGCGTGCCGCCGCTGAACTGTGCGTGGCTCGATCAGGTGGTTGCGCGCGAATGATCTGCCGCTGCGAAGCGATCAGGCCTCGCCGAGATCGACCTGCGTCAACAGTCCCTGACGCAGCGCCAGCCGGACCAGCTCGATGTCGGAGCCGACGCCGAGCTTGTCCTTGATCAGCGAATGCAGATTCGCCACCGTCTTCGGGCTGACGTGGAGGGTCTCGGCGATCTCGTCGGTCGTCTTTTCGGCCAGCAGCAGCCGCAGTACCTCGAATTCGCGCGGCGTGAGCACGTCGGCGGCCGAGCTTTCGCCGGCAAGGCGGCTGAGCGCAAGCTCGTGGTCGATGTCGGGGCTGATGGCGATCCTGCCGGCGAGCACGTCCATCACCGCGCGCACCAGCGTCTCCGGCGGGCTCATCTTGGTGACATAACCCCTCGCGCCGGCGCGGATCGCCTGCACGGCGAATCCGGCATTCTGGTGCATGGTGAAGACCAGGATCCTTGCCGCCTTGTCCCATTGCCGGATGCGTCTGACGGCCTCGATGCCGCCGATCCCGGGCATGCTCAGATCCATGATGACGAGGTCGGGTGCCTCGGACTTGAACAGGCGATAGGCCTCGGCGCCGTCGGCGGCTTCGGCGATGACGCGAAGTCCCGGCTGCTTCTGGAGCACCGAGCGATAACCCTCGCGGACGACGGAATGGTCGTCGACCAGCAGAATCGTCGCGTCGGCCGCGCTCATGCCGCGCGCTCCAGCACCGGCTGATCGGCGGTCGAGATCGGAATGACGACGCGCAGCGCGGAGCCTCCGTTGGGGCCGGTCTCAAAGCTCAACTGGCCGCGCAAGGCTGCGACGCGCTCGCGCATGCCGAGCAGGCCCATTCCGGATTTCGCGGCGGGGTCGTTTGAACGTCCGTCGTCGTCGATCGAAAGCGCGATCTCGCCGGCCCGCACCGCCAGTTCGAGGCTGACCCGCGTGGCGCCGGCATGCTTGGCGGCGTTGGTGAGTGCTTCCTGCACGATGCGGTACAGGTTGTCGCTGATCGCGGCCGGCAGGGTCTCGAACGCGCCGTCGAACCGGATCGAAAAACGCGTCTCGCCGCGGCTGCGCCCGTTCCAGCCCGCAACGAGGCCTTCGAGGCTGGCGACAAGTCCGAGTTCTTCGACGTCAGGCGGGCGCAGCCGGAACAGCGTGCCACGCAGCGTCTCCATCATCCCGGTGGCGGTCCGCGCGATGGCGTCGCATTCAGAGAGCAGGGAAGGGCACTCCTGCGCCGCAGTCGTACGGGCGGATGAGGCGAGCGCGCGGATGGCGGCCAGCGACTGGCCGAACTCGTCGTGCAACTCGCGGGCCAGATGGCGGCGCTCCTCGTCCTGAAGCGCGATCAGCTTCCGCGTCAGTTCTGCGCGCTCGGCCAGTGCGGTGTCGAGGCTTTCGGCGAGATGGTTGAAGACGTCGCGGATGGCGGACAGCTCGGCGAGATCGAACGGCGGCAGCCGCGCGCTGAGATCGTTGGCGGCGATCCGTTCGAGCCCGTTGCGGATCATGCGGGTCGGGCGCAGCGCGCGGGCGAGCACGGCATAGACCAGCGCGCACAACAGCGGCAACGCGATTGCCAGCGCGATCATCAGGCGGCCGGCCTCGTGCCAGGCCTCCGCCGTCTGCACGGCCGGATCGACCGAGACCACGACCTCGCCGAGCTTCGTACCGCGCACTATCACCGGCCGTGCCGCCTCGCGGCCGGGGTCGAACATGCCGGCATAGAAGGCCGCGAAAGCCTGCGGTGGCAGGTCCGCAGGACTGGGCGCGCCACTGCAGAACCGCTGGAGCATGGCGCCGCTCGTGCCGCGAAATGCCAGACACAGGCCGGGCGTCATCACGTAGGCTGAAACCGGGTCGAGGTTCGGAAAGTCCGAGCGCGGGCTCGCCACCCACTGGATCTTGCCCTGTTGCAGCTCCAGCGTCTTGGCCACGATGGCGGCGATCCCGTCGATCCGCGCATGCGCCGCGCGGTCAGCCGTGACAAGGAAGTAGGCGGAGATCGCGGCGAAGCAGGCAGCCGATATGGCGGCCACGCGCAACGTCAGACGGACCTTGAGATCGAATCTCGGGCGGTTCCACATCGGCGGGCACCTGGTGCGAGCGGGTTTGTCGCCCCCGCATTAAACGGCAGAACGGAAGCGGCGGAAAGCGCGACGCCATACCGCGGTGCAGCGTCGTGAAATTTTCCCGGCGCTCGCCGGGACGGGCACGGCTGCATGACGCCAATCCATGGTCCAGATATGCGGGGCCGCTCCATCATGCGAGGCCTGATCATGCATCTTTCCCGGTCGATCCTCTCTGCGCTTCTCCTCATCGTCTTCCCGGCGGCTTATTCCCCGGCGGGGGCCGAGGCCGCCATCGGCGTTGCCATGGACGACTTCAGCTATACCGATACGTCGGCCGAGCCGGCCAACCAGACCGTCGCCCACGAGCGGCGGCTGTCCGCGTTCATGGCCGCGCTCAGGCGGGATATCGGCGCGGACGGCCGCTACAGGCCCGTGGCGTCGGCCCAGGACGGCGCGGCGTTCAAGGTCATCGGCGGCATCCAGAAGACGAGCACCCTGGTGCAATGGGCCAAGGTCGCCGTGATCGACGTCGGCGCCAAGAAGCTGGTGATGGACAAGCTCTACACCTTCCGCGGCGACAATGATGAATCATGGGAGCGCGCCGAGATGTTCGTGTCGCGCGAAATCATGGCTGCGCTCGCCACACCCGCACCGGTCGTGCTGGCGGTGTTTGAATTCGAGCTCGAGGACACCACCGCCGCTTCAGTGGGCGCTTCAGCGACGTCGGATGCGTCGTACCTGGCCGAAGTCACCGCAAGCGTTCGCGAAGCGCTGGGCCGGTCCGGCCGCTATCGGCTGGTCGATGTCGCTGGCGCGAACGAGCAGGCCGTGAAGGCGCGCGCCTTGCGCGACTGCGACGGCTGCGAGACCGCGATCGCGCAGAAGCTCGGCGCGGATCAGTCGCTGATCGGCGTGGTGCGGCGGGTCAGCCGTACCGAATACACGCTCGGCTTCCAGGTGCGCGATGCCAAGACCGGCGCGGTGCTGGCGCGCGGCGACAGCGGCCTGCGCCTCGGCGCGGACTATTCGTGGAAGCGCGGCGCCGTGCGGCTGGTCAGCGAACGGCTGGTCGAGACGAGGTAGCGCCGACTTGGCTCAGAACGTGAGTTGCACCTTCATCGACTGCGAGCGGTCGCTGGCCAGCTCGAACGCCGCGACCGCGTTCTCGAACGGCATCGTCGCCGTGATCAGCGGCTTCACGTCGATCAGGCCTTCGCCCATCAGCCGCACCGCGAGCTCGAATTCGGGATCGAACCGGAAGGTGCCGCGCAGTTGCAATTCCTTGGCGACGATGGAATTGATCGGCAGCGTCATCTCGCCGCCGAGGCCGAGCTGCACCAGTATGGCGCCGGGCCGGAGCACGTCGAGCGCGGCGCGGAGCGCGGTCTGGTTGCCGGAGGCTTCGAACAGCGTGTCGAACACGCCCTTGCCGGCGCGCCAGGGATCGAGCGCGGCGGCGTCGGTCGCGACATTGATGGCGTGCGTGGCGCCGAGCTTCCTGGCGACCGCCAGCGGCGCGTCGGCGACATCGGTCACCACGATCTCGAACGCGCCGCCGAAGCGCGCCACCAGAATCATCAGTGCACCGATCGGGCCGCAGCCGGTGATCAGCACGCGCTTGCCGAGCAGGGGGCCGGCCTGCTTGCCGGCATGCAGGCACACCGCGAGCGGCTCGGCGACCGCGGCTTCGGCCAGCGAGAGCTTGTCCGCGATCGGCACGGCCTGCGTCGCATCGACGGTGAGGTATTCGCGAAAGCCGCCTTGCACATGGGGAAAGCGCATCGCGCTGCCGAGGAAGCGCATGTCGAGGCACTGGTTGCGCATGCCCTCCTGGCAATGCAGGCATTGGCCGCACGGTTTGCTCGGATTGACCGCGACCCGCGTGCCTGGTTTTACGCTGGTGACGCCGTCACCGACGGCCGCAACCACGCCGGCGATCTCGTGCCCCAGCGCCATCGGCTGCTGGATGCGGACGACGCCGAAGCCGCCGTGATGGTAGTAGTGCAGGTCGGAGCCGCAGATGCCGCCGTTGGCGATCTTGACGCGGACCTCGCCCGGGCCGGGTGCCGGATCGGGGTAGCTGTCGATCCGCAGATCCCTGGGGGCGTGAATGACGACGGCGCGCATGGCGTGCTCCCTGAAAGTCTTCGCGATTACATCGCGGCGATCATGCCGCCATCGACATAGATGATCTGGCCGTTGACATAGGTCGAGGCGTCCGACGCGAGGAAGATCGCCGCGCCGACCAGCTCATCCGGCTTGCCCCAGCGCTTGCTGGGGATGCGGCCCATCAGCCAATTGTTGAAATCGGTGTTGTTGACCAGCGCCTCGTTCATGTCGGTCAGCATGTAGCCGGGGCCGATCGCGTTGGCCGTGATGCCGTGCTGGGCCCATTCAACCGCCATCGAGCGGGTCAGGTTCTTGATGCCGCCCTTGGCGGCTGTGTAGGGCGCGATGGTCGGGCGCGCCAGCTCGCTGCCGAGCGAGCCGATATTGATGATCTTGCCGTGCTTGCGCGGGATCATGCGCTTGGCCGCCTCGCGGCCGATCACGAAGGCGCTGGTGAGGTTGGTCTCGATCACCTTGCGCCATTCGTCGGTGGTGAACTCCACCAGCGGCTTGCGGTGCTGGATGCCGGCATTGTTGACGAGAATGTCAACGGCAATGCCTTGTCTGTCGAAATTCTCGAACGCGGCGACGATCGCGGGTTCGTCGGTGACGTTGAACGCGGCGCCTTCGGCCTGATGACCGGCGGCACAAAACTCGGCAACGGCCTGTTCGACGCGCTTGGGATCGACGCCGTTGATGATGATCCTCGCTCCGGCCTTTGCCATGCCCTCGGCAATGGCGCGGCCAAGGCCGCGGGAGGAGCCGGTGACGAGTGCGGTGCGGCCGGAGAGGTCGAACAAAGCGGTGCTCATCTCAAATGATCCTCAGACGTTGGAGCGGCGCACGGTGAGATCGCTGCGATCGAACACCGCGGGCAGGAGGTCGACGCCGAGGCCGGGTCCTTCCATCGGATAGACAAAACCGTCCTTGATCGTTGGCATCGTGGTCACGAGCTCATTGTACCAGCCCTTGTAGAAGGCGCGCACCGATTCCTGGATCAGCGTGTTGGGCTGGCTGAACGACATGTGGATGGCGGCGATGAAGCCGATCGGGCCGATGCAATCGTGCGGCGCGAAGGGCCGGTGATAGGTCTCGGCCATCGCCGCGATCTTGCGGCCCTCGGTGAGGCCGCCGGTCCAGCACAGATCGGCCATCACCACATGCATGGCGTCGCGGTCGAGCATGTCCTTGTAGGGGAAGCGCGAGCCCAGCGTCTCGCTGGCGCAGACCCAAACGTCGGTCGAGCGCGCATATTCGGCCAGCGCCTGCGGCGAGTTCATGCGGATCGGGTCTTCGTACCAGGTCGGCTTGTAGGGCTCGAGCGCGCGCGCGATCTGCTTGGCGGTCGGCAGGTTCCAGAGCGAGTGGAGCTCGACCATGATCTCCATCTTGTCGCCGACGGCCTTGCGGATTTTTTCGAACGGCTCGATCGCCTGCTTCATCTGGGCTGCGGTGATATAGAGGCCCTTGTTCTCCTGCGCGGCCGGATCGAACGGCCAGATCTTCATCGCCGAGATGCCGCTTTCCAGCAGGCTTTCGGCCAGTGCATCGGCGTGGTTCATGAAGCCGTCGAGATCTTCGTACGGTCCCTTGGACGCACCGAGATTCCAGTTCGACACCGGGCTGATATTGGTCGAGCGGACGTATTGCGTGCCGGCGCAGGTGTTGTAGATGCGCTGCTTGTCGCGGCAGAGGCCGCCGAGCATTTGGTGCACCGGCTGATTGCAGACCTTGCCGAACAGGTCCCACAGCGCGATGTCGATTGCGGAGGCCGCGCGATATTCGACGCCGGTCGAGGACTGCGCCATCGGCAGGTTCAGCATGTCGCGATGGATGGCTTCGATGTGCAGGGGATTGCGGCCGAGCAGGCGGCCGGCAAAGGTGTCGTGGATCTGCGCTTCGACCGCGCCCGCGCCGTAGAAGGTCTCGCCGAGACCGATCATCCCCGTGTCGGTGTGAACGCGCACCCAGATGACGTTGGAGAATTCCTCGGTACGCAGCGTCTCGATCGACGTGATCTTCACGGCAATTGTCCTCCCGTCACAGGCGCCTCGCGCCCGTCGTCTCATTTTGCATTGCAGCATGTTGCAGATGGCGCCGAAGTCTTACCCCTGCTTGTAATATATCACAACATGTTTTAAGGCTGCGACAAAGAGGGCGCCATCCAGCAACGAGAGCGCGGGCTGACGGGAGAGAACGACATGGCAAAGCGCAAGCGCGCGCTCGAGGTGGTGAGAAACGACGAAGACGGCGAGGGCAAGCCCTCGCGGCGCAACCGACTCAACTTCTTCGAGCTGGCCTACCTGAAGATCGAAGAGCTCCTCGTCCACTGTGAGCTCAAGCCCGGACAATTCATGACGATGCTGGAATTGCAGCACATCACCGGCTTCGGGCGCACGCCTGTGCATCACGCGGTGAATCGTCTCTCCGCCGACACGCTCATCATCATCCGTCCGCGTCACGGCCTGCACATCGCGCCGATCGATCTCGCCCGCGAGCGCATGCTGCTGGCCTTGCGCCGCGACATGGAGCGCTTCGTCGTCCGGCTTGCGGCCGATCGCGCCAGCCTGTCGCATCGCAATCAGGCGCTGCACATCGAGCGCGTCCTGCGCGAGCGCCATGCCGGCCTGACCCTCGACGAATTCAACAGCATCGACCGCCGCATCGACGCATTGGTGCTGGAAGCCGCGGGCGAGCCATTCCTGGTGCATACGCTGCGGCCGCTGCACACGCTGTACCGCCGCATCGGCTACATCCACCACCGCTTCATGCCGGGACAGGCCGAGCTGTCGGGCACGATCGATCGCCACCTCGCCATCCTCAGCGCGGTTGCCGGCCGCCATGTCGAGGACGCCGTGAAGGCGAGCGATGCGCTGATCGACTACATGGACCAGATGTTCACGGGCATGGAGGCGGGGATCGATCCGCGCCTGCTCGATTGCAGCATCGAGCCGCTGCTGGGCGCGTAGAAAGTTTGGAAGAAAGGACCCAAGAAAATGTCAACGATGGCGATGCCACAACCGACCGCGAGCGAAGCCGCGGTCCGCTACCTCATCACGAACTACAGTCCCAAGGGTAACAAGGTCGGCTGGCTGATGATGGCCTCGATCCTGGTCGAGGCGTGGGACCTCTATTCGATCGCTTTCGTGCTGATCTTCATCAAGGAGCAGTACAATCCTGATCCCTTGATGTTGGGCCTTGCCGCCGCCGGTACGCAGGGCGGCGCCCTGATCGGCGCGCTGCTCGGCGGCTGGCTCTCCGACAAGATCGGCCGCCGCGTGATGTTCCTGGTCACGATGGTGATGTTCATCGTGCTGGCGCTGGCGCAGGCCTTCGTGCCGAACGTGACATGGCTGATCGTGATCCGCTTCCTGCTCGGCATCCCGCTCGGCTCGGATATTTCGACCGGCTACACCTACATCATGGAATCCATGGCCAAGGGTGAGCGCGAGGTCATGGGCAACCGCTGGCAGTTCATGTTCGCGGTCGGCGAGGTGCTTACGATCGGCGTCATCGTGATCTTCCTGCTCCTCGACATCCACCACGAGACGCTGTGGCGCGTGACGCTCGGCCTCGGCGCGGTGCCGGCGCTGATCATCCTGATCATGCGGCACGACGTGCCGGAGACGGCGGTGTGGCTGGTGCAGAAGGGCCGGTACCGCGAGGCCAAGAAGGTCGCGCGCGAGATGTTCAACGACGATCTCGCCATGCTGCCGGATCAGGACGTGGTGATGCCGAAGGTCTCTACCAGCGCCTTCATCGCCGATCTCAGGAAGGATCCGATCCGCTGGCGCGCCACGATCTACGGCTGGATCGCCTGCTTCGTGCAAGCCAGCGAGTTCTCGACCTTCGCGTTCTATCTGCCGGTGCTCTTTGTCATGGTCGGCGTGTCGAGCATTCTGGGCATCAATCTGGTGACGATGGCGCTATTCTCCTTCGCCGCATTGTCGGGCTGGGTCGGTCCGCTGCTGACGCCGAAGATCGGCCACCGCGGCATCTCGATCGCAGGCTTCTCGATCGTGCTGGTCTCGCTGCTGGTCGCGGCGTTCGCGCTCTACACCGACAACAAGATCCTGCTGCCGTTCGCAGCCGCGGCCATGTTGTGGGGCCATTACTGGGACGCGTCGAACTGCATGACGATCCCGACCATGGTCGCCAAGCCGAAGTACCGCGGCACCGCCAGCGGCTTCGCCTACATGTTCGTGAAACTGCCGTCGTTCCTGGCGATCTTCCTGTTCCCGACGGTGTTCGCCGCAATCGGGCAGGCCAATGCAACGCTGATGGTCGCGATCTTCCCGCTGATCGGATTGCTCGCCGCAATCTTCATCCTGCCGGAAGTCTACGGCTACGAGAACGACTGACGATGCAAGATACCCCGATCGCGGCCGTCACGGCCGCGATCGGTCTTCCTGCTACGGGCTCAGGAAGACGGGATCGATCCCGGTGCCATGGCTGAGCAAGCCGATCGCCTGAAGCTGGGCGCTGTGCAGGTCGATTTGCACGATCGCGAACAGGGTCAGCAGCACCACGACCGAGACGATCAGCAGGGGATGGGACATCTCCGCGCGGCCCTGGTCGGGCGCGGTGAAGCTCTGCAACGAGCGGCGCAGGGAGAAGCTCTGCGGCAATGCCTTCGACTGGATCTGCACGATGGACCTCCTTGCCGCGCGATATCGGTCTGCGCGACAATTTGAAGTATAGGTCCGCGGCTGCCGGCGACATTGATGCGCCGCAAATTGCGCGCGATTACCGGATGGCGGCGGCCAGCGCGGCGATCAAAGCAGGCGGCGTCACCAGCAGGCCGAGCTTGAGGAACGGCCAGGCGCCGACCTCGATCTTCTCCCGCCGCAGCGCGACCAGCCACAGGATGGTGGCGAGCGAGCCCGTCACCGAGAGATTGGGTCCGAGATCGACGCCCATCAGGATGGCGCTGACGACGGGCGCGGGCAGATGATCGCTGGCGGCGACGGAGCCGGCGACGAGGCCGACGGGAAGATTGTTGGCGATGTTGGTGGCGACACCCGTCGCGATGCCCACGCTCCAGGCCGCCTTCGGGATCGATTGGGCGACGGCCTCGTTGAGCAGCGCGCTGAGCTGCCCGATCACGCCGGTCTTCACCAGCGTCTCCACCATGACGAAGAGCCCACCGACCAGCGGCAGCACGCTCCAGGACACGCCGCGCAGCACGGGCAGGGGCGATTGCCGGCTGACGAGCAGCACGATCGCAGCCGTGACCACGCCGCAAATGAAGGTCGGCAGGCCGAGCTGCTTGTCGAGCGCGGAGGCTGTGACCAGCACGACGCCGATGGCGACGATGCCAAGCGCGGTCAACTTGCCGCCGCGGCCGAGTTTCGAGTGCGGCAC
This sequence comes from Bradyrhizobium sp. A5, assembly GCF_042076515.1. Classification (NCBI taxonomy): domain Bacteria; kingdom Pseudomonadati; phylum Pseudomonadota; class Alphaproteobacteria; order Hyphomicrobiales; family Nitrobacteraceae; genus Bradyrhizobium; species Bradyrhizobium sp. A5. Next base: position 2,948,152 of record NZ_CP148990.1, read on the forward strand.
GCTGCGCGCGATCGTCTCTTCCTTCAGCGCGCGGTGCTGGGTCAGGCGCAGCATGATGTAGGTCAGCAAAATTGAGGCCGCCGACGGTAGTGCGAACAGGCGCAGCCATTCTGTCAGCTGCGGCATACGGGCGCCGAACACGACGAGATTGGCCGGATTGGAGATCGGCAGCACGAAGCTCGCGGCGTTGGCGATGAAGGCGCAGACGAACAGATAAGGCAGCGGCTTGGCGCCGGCGGCGCGCGTCGCGGCGTAGACGGCGGGCGTCAGCACGATCGCGGTGGCATCGTTCGAGAGCAGCACGGTCACGACCGTGCCGACGATATAGATCAGCAGGAACAGCCGCTGCGGCGAGCCGGCCGCATATTCGACCGCGAGCGCGGCGAGATAGTCGAACAGGCCTTCGAGCCGCGCCAGCTCGGCGATCAGCATCATGCCGATCAGGAAGAGATAGACGTCGACGCCTTTCTCGATGCCGACGAGCGCATCCTGCCACGACAGGAATCCGAGCAGCACGAGCACTGCTGCGCCGAGCACGGCCCAGATCGCCTCGGGCAGGGATAGGGGGCGGATGATCACGCCTGCGGTCGCGGCGACGATGATGCTCCAGGCCCAGATGGCGTCAGACGGCACGTTCAGTCCTCGTGGAACGGATTCATTCGGCAGCGATAGCGGATGCGGACGCCGCTGTCTTCCCCCGCGGTCGCGGACCGCCATCTGCGATTGGCCGCGTTTCGGGCAGGGCAAGCAGGCAGACGACGGCGCCGAAGGCGGCCACCGCGCCGAGCGTGATGAACGCCGCGCTGTAACCGGCGCCGACCACGACGAAGCCGGCGAGCGTGGTCGACAGTGCGGCCCCGATGCTCTGGGCGGTGATGACCGCCCCGAGGAAGAAATTGGCCGCATCCAGCGCACGGCCGGCCCGCCTTGCCTGATCGGGGTTTTCACGCGACATCGGTCTCTCGATCGAGGCTGGAAGCCCCGGCAGAAATCGATCTCACGCCCGCTTTGTTCCACCTCAGAACTTCACCGCCAGCAGCACCGCCCCGGCACCGATCATGGCGATCCCGACCCAGCCCTGCGCGGTCGGACGCTCGCCGAGAAAGGCGAAAGCGAACAGTGCGACCAGCACGACGCTGAGCTTGTCGATCGGCGCCACCAGCGTGGCGGGACCGAGCTTCAGGGCTCGAAAATAGCACAGCCAGGACGCGCCGGTCGCTAGTCCCGACAGCACCAGGAACAGCCAGGTCCTTGACGAGACCGCCGAGGGCGCCGCGAACTGGCCGGTGAAGAACAGCAGCACGGAGAAGCCGAGCAGCACCACGATGGTGCGGATGAAGGTGGCCAGATCCGGATTGATGTTCTCGACACCGACCTTGGCGAAGATCGCGGTGAGCGCCGCAAAGCAGGCCGAGAGCAGCGCCCAGCTCTGCCAGGCGGAGAAGAGGGCGGGTTTCATAGGTGTGTTGCTTTCGTCTGGTCGTTCGCACTCCGCCGTCGTCCCGGACAAGCGAAGCGCAGATCCGGGACCCATAACGCGGAAGCTATCTTGGGGTACATACGTCGTCGTTCTTTGCCAAGACGATCCTGTGGCTATGGATCCCGGATCGGCGCGCCGCTTGTCCGGGACGATAGCGGAGTGCGTGGCTCACATTTACCTTGCCACCGACAGCTTTTCGCTGATTGCCTTGCGCAGGATCCGCGATAGCGACTCCACCGAATACGGCTTCTGGATCAGCTCGAAGCCGCGATGGGCGTTTTCGGCGAGCACGTTGCTGTAGCCGGAGGTGAGCACGACCGGGAGACCCGGATAGCGCTCGCGGATGATGCCAGCGAGCTCGACGCCGTTCATGCCGGGCATGATGACGTCGGAGAAGACGAGGTCGACGGCGAATTCATTCTCGCCGAGGATGGCAAGCGCGGCGTTGGCATTGGCAACGCGGCGGACGACATAGCCGAGATCTTCCAGCAGCTCGGTCGAGAACTGGCCGACATCGTCATTGTCCTCGACCACCAGCACGCGATAGCCGCGCCCCGTCGTGGCGGCCTCGCTGGTCAGTGCCGCGGCTTCCTTCTCGGCGGCAGGGCTCTGCGCCTGCGGCAGGTAGATCGTGAAGGTCGCGCCCTTGCCCTGCGTGCTCGTCACCGCGATGTCGCCCTCGGACTGCTTTGCGAAACCGAACGCCTGGCTGAGGCCGAGGCCGGTGCCTTTGCCGACTTCCTTGGTGGTGAAGAACGGCTCGAAGATGGCTTCGATATTTTCAGGCGCGATGCCGCTGCCGGTATCCGCGACGGAGATGGCGACATAGTCGCCGCCGCGCGCCGACTGTGCGCGAAGCCCCGGTATGCCATCGACCTTGCGCACGGCGATGGTGAGGCAGCCTTCGCCGTCCATGGCGTCGCGGGCGTTGATGGCGAGGTTGATCAGTGCGGTCTCGAATTGCGCGATATCGGCGACGGTGAAGCAATCGGCATCGTCGATCTCGACGACGATCTCGATGCGGCCGCCGACCAGGGGGCGGACCAGCTGCGCCACACCTTCGACCTGGGTGCCGACGTTGAAGATCTGCGGCTTCAGGGGCTGCCGGCGCGCGAAAGCCAGAAGCTGCGCGGTCAGCTTGGAGGCACGCTCGACGGTGTCGGAGATGGCATCGACATAGCGGCGGCGGCGCTCCTCCGGCAGCTCGCGCCGGCGCAGGAAGTCGGTTGCCGAACGGATGATGGTGAGGAGGTTGTTGAAATCGTGTGCGACGCCGCCGGTGAGCTGGCCGATCGCCTCCATCTTCTGAGACTGGCGCAGCGCTTCCTCGCCGCGTCTGCGTTCGGTGATGTCGACCAGTTCCGGGACCGCGCCGGTGATGTTGCCGTGGCGATCGAGCACCGGGCGCATGCCGAACTCGAAATCGCGCTCGCCGACCGGAAGCCGCAATCGCATCTCCATCCGCACCGCTTCGCCTTTCAGCACGGTGTCGAAGGCCTTGCGCACGACGGCGCTCATGCCCTCGGTGGTCCTGAACCAGGGCGTGTCCCAGAACGGCTTGCCGATCACATCAGCGGAGCTCGCCTTGATGCCGTCGAGCGCGGTCTTGTTGGCATAGAGCACTTCGCCCTTGAGATTGACCAGGCCCTGGTACTGGTTGCTGGTTCCCAGGATCGCGCGCAGCCGCGCCTCGTTGGATTCGAGCTCGGCGGTGCGCTCGGCGATGCGTTCCTCCAGCGTCTCGTTGAGCTGGCGCAGCTCGATCTCGGCCTGCTTGGCGGCGGTGATGTCGTGGGCGACGCCGATGAAGCCGATATGCTTGCCGGTCGGATCCCAGCGCGGCTGCGATTCCGAGCGCAGCCAGCGCCACTCCCCTCTGGCGTCCTTGTAGCGCGCCTCCAGCACGAACGGTTTGAGCGAGGCTTCGCCCTGGACCGATTGCTGCAGCACATGCGGCAGATCGTCGGGATGCAGCACCTTGCGCCAGTCGAAGACGATGGCTTCGTCATAGGGCAGCCCGACGAAGTCGACATAGGCCTGGTTGGCGAAGGAGCGCGTGCGGTCGAGTTTGGTGACCCAGATCGGCACCGGCGCGCTGTCGGCGATCAGCCGAAAACGCTCCTCGCTTTCGCGCAGCGTCTCGCGCACCAGCATCTGGTCGGTGATGTCGATATGGGCGCCGACGAGGCGGATTGCGCGCCGGTTGCTGTCGCGCTCGATCTTGGCGACAACGCGGATCCAGCGGGTCTCGCCGTCGCTGGGGCGGATGATGCGGTATTCGGCTGTGTAGTCCTCGCTGGTCCCGGCGAGCGCCTCAAGGAAATGCTTGACGGTCACGTCGCGGTCATAAGGGTGAATGCGGCTGACCCAGTCCTCGTGCGACTCGTCGGCGGCATCCGCCGGCAGCCCGTGGATCATCAGATATTCCGGCGAGCGGCGGTTCTTGAAGCCCTCGCGGAAGTCGACCTCGAGGCCGCCGACCTTGGCGATGCGCTGAATGCGTGCCAGCTCGGCCTCGCGCTCCTGGAGCGCACGATAGGCGTTGTCGCGCTCACGCGCGATTTCCTCGAGGTGCTGGCGCAGCCCTTCGGCGGCGGTGGTGTCGGGCGAAGAATCGTTCAAGGCGTCGGCCGTTGTGATGCGAGAGCGCACGTGCCGGATCGATATTCACACAGACAAAGCGTGATAGCCATTGCTCAAAGGGGATCAATTGTCGGAAAGGACCGCGGCCAGCCTGAACGCGGTAAAGTCCGCTTGGCCAACGCCGGGTCTGGCTATTTGTTCCTGATATTGGAACGATGCGTCCGCGGACGCGTCTTTGCGAGGCGCCAAAACTCTCATTGATAAAACTCTGTTTCCGAAGAGGCTAAATCTTGAAGCTCTTTGTCTGCCAGTCCTGCGGCAACGTCCTCTATTTCGAGAACCGCGCCTGCGAACGCTGCGGCCACCGTGTCGCCTTCCTGCCGGAACGGGAGACGATGTCGGCGCTCGAGCCCGACGGGGAGGGCTGGGCCACGCTTGCCGACAAGGGGCGGGGGCGGATGCTGTGCCGGAACGCGGAGTATGATTCCTGCAACTGGCTCACCGACGCGGACGACAGCACCGGCTATTGCCGCGCCTGCCGCCACAACGGCATCGTGCCTGACCTCTCCGACCCCGCGCAGCTCGTCGGCTGGCGCGAGCTGGAGGTGGCCAAGCACCGCCTGTTCTATTCCCTGATCCGCTGGAAGCTGCCGCTCCAGACCCGTCAGGCAAACCCCGAGCACGGCCTCATCTTCAACTTCCTCGCCGACGATCCGAGCAGCGGTCAAAAAATCCTGACCGGGCATGACAACGGCCTGATCACGATCGCGCTCACCGAGACGGACGCCATTGAGCGCGAGCGGCGCAGGCTGGAGATGGGGGAGCCCTATCGGACGCTGCTCGGGCATTTCCGCCACGAGGTCGGACATTATTTCTGGGACGTGCTGGTGCGTGACGGCGGCAAGCTGGACGACTGCCGTGCCGTGTTCGGCGACGATTCGGTCGATTACGGCCTGGCCTTGCAGCGCCATTATGCCGAAGGCGCGCCGGCGGACTGGCAGCAGAACTACGTCTCGGCTTATGCCACGACCCACCCCTGGGAAGACTTCGCCGAAACCTGGGCGCACTACCTCCACATCGTCGATACCCTGGAAATGGCCTCGGAGTTCGGCATGGAGGTTCGGCCCAAGGTCGACCGCGACGGGGAGTTGACGGCGCGCATTCGTTTCAATCCCTACGAGGCCCGGGACGTCGAGGCGATCGTCAACGCATGGCTGCCCTTCACCTTCGCCATGAACAGCGTCAACCGCGCCATGGGTATGCGCGACCTCTATCCCTTCATCCTGTCGCCGGCCGTGGTCGCCAAACTCGGCTTCATCCATGGCCTGGTCCGGGACGTGGCCCAGGGAACGCCCAAAGCCACGTCGACGGAGATGCCCAAGCCCGGGAAGCCGTAAGTCGCCCAAGGGCTTGCCGGGCAGGCTTCGGTCTTGCGCTGGTACGCCAGAGGAGCCGGATTTAGACCGTTGCCTCCGGCCTATTTTGATGTACCACGGGGGGCACACGGCCCGTCCGAACGGCCCCAGCGGCCAGGGAAGGGTCCCGCCCAAGGTCGAGATTCAAGAAAAGCATGTTCAAGAAGATCCTGATCGCCAATCGCGGCGAAATCGCCTGCCGGGTCATCAAGACCGCGCGCCGCATGGGAATTCAGACGGTTGCGGTCTATTCCGAGGCCGACCGCGATGCGCTCCATGTCGAGATGGCCGATGAGGCCGTGCTGATCGGGCCGCCCGCCGCGGCCGAGAGCTATCTGGTGATCGAGAAGATCGTCGAGGCCTGCCGCAAGACGGGCGCCGAGGCCGTGCATCCCGGCTACGGCTTCTTGTCCGAGCGCGAGGCATTTCCGCGCGCCCTTGAAGCGGCCGGCATCGTCTTCATCGGTCCCAACCCGGGCGCGATCGCCGCGATGGGCGACAAGATCGAATCCAAGAAGGCCGCCGCCAAGGCCAAGGTCTCGACCGTGCCGGGTTATCTCGGCGTCATCGAGGACGACAAGCACGCGGTCAAGATCGCCGACGAGATCGGCTATCCCGTGATGATCAAGGCCTCCGCCGGCGGTGGCGGCAAGGGCATGCGCATCGCGCATTCGACAGCCGAGGTCGCCGAGGGGTTCAATCTCGCCAAGGCGGAAGCGAAAGCTTCGTTCGGCGACGACCGCGTCTTCATCGAAAAGTTCATCGTAGATCCCCGCCACATCGAGATCCAGGTGCTGGGCGACAAGCACGGCAACGTCATCTATCTCGGCGAGCGCGAATGCTCGATCCAGCGCCGCAACCAGAAGGTCATCGAGGAAGCGCCGTCGCCGCTGCTCGATGAGGCCACCCGCCGCAAGATGGGTGAGCAGTCCGTCGCACTGGCCAAGGCCGTGAATTACGACTCCGCCGGCACCGTCGAGTTCGTCGCGGGGCAGGACAAGAGCTTCTACTTCCTGGAGATGAACACGCGCCTCCAGGTCGAGCATCCCGTCACCGAGCTCGTCACCGGCGTCGATCTCGTCGAGCAGATGATCCGCGTGGCCGCCGGCGAGAAGCTCGCGCTAACGCAGAAGGATGTCACGCTCAAGGGATGGGCCGTGGAATCGCGCCTCTACGCCGAGGATCCTTTCCGCAACTTCCTGCCCTCGATCGGGCGCCTGGTGAAATACCGTCCGCCGGCGGAAGTCAGCAAGGACGGCATCACCGTCCGCAACGACACCGGCGTGCAGGAGGGCGGCGAGATCTCGATCCACTACGATCCGATGATCGCCAAGCTCGTCACCCATGCGCCGTCGCGCGCCGCTGCGATCGAGGCGCAGGCGACCGCGCTGGACTCGTTCTATGTCGACGGCATCAGGCACAACATCCCGTTCCTGTCCGCGCTGATGCATCATCCGCGCTGGCGCGAGGGCAATCTGTCGACCGGCTTCATCGCCGAGGAGTTTCCCAAGGGCTTTGCCGTGCGCGTGCCGGAAGGCGAGGTCGCGCGGCGCATCGCGGCGGTCGGCGCTGCCATCGATCACGTGCTCGGCGAGCGCAAGCGGCAGATCTCCGGCCAAATGGGCGGCCGTGTCGTGCAGCGCGAGCGGCGCCGCGCGGTCTGGCTCGACCGCCAGGAGATATTGCTCGAGGTCGCCCGCGAGGGCGAGGCGATCGCGATCCGCTTCGTTGACCATGATGGCAAGACCGGCGATGCACATCTGTTGCAGTCCGCATGGAAGCCGGGCGATCCGGTCTGGCAGGGCACCATCGACGGTCATGTCGTCGCGGTGCAGACACGTCCGATCGCCAACGGCATTCGCCTCGCCCATCAGGGCGTCGAGGTCCCGGTCTATGTCTGGACCGAAGCGGAAGCCGCGTCCGCCCGGCTGATGCCGGTGACGACGGCCTCCGACACCGGCAAGAAGCTGCTGTGCCCGATGCCCGGGCTCATCGTCTCGATCGCGGTGACCGAGGGGCAGGAGATCAAGGCCGGCGAGACGCTCGCGGTGGTCGAGGCCATGAAGATGCAGAACGTGCTCCGCGCCGAGCAGGACGGCACCGTGAAGAAAATCCACGCCAGCGCGGGCGCGACGCTCGCGGTGGACGCGCTGATCCTGGAGTTTGCGTAAGTCGCTCCAGAGCACAACAGGAGACCCTCACCCTGAGGAGCCGCGCCTGCGCGGCGTCTCGAAGGGCGAGGCCACCAGCTGGGCCTTCATCCTTCGAGACGCGCGCAAGAGCGCGCTCCTCAGGATGAGGAATTTGGAGTGAGGCAACCATGGCCTTTCGTTCCCGCCGCGACAAGCTGCGCATCATCCTGTCGGGCTCGGCTTGCGTCCATCCCGGCTCGGTCTACGACGCCATCTCGATCCGTATCGCCGAGGATCTCGGCTTTCCCCTCGGCATGTTCGGCGGCTCGGTGGCCTCGCTCGCGGTGCTTGGCGACCCCGATATCACGCTGATCACACTCACCGAGCTTGCCGAACAGATGCGGCGGATGTCGCGCGCCGCAAGCTTGCCGGTGCTGGTCGATGCCGATCACGGCTACGGCAACGCGCTCAATGTGCGACGTACCGTGCAGGAACTGGAGACCGCGGGTGCTGCCGGCCTCACCATCGAGGACACGCTGCTGCCGGCCGCCTTTGGCGAAGCAAAGGCGCAACTGATCTCGCTGGAAGAGGGCGTCGGCAAGATGAAAGCCGCGCTCGACGGTCGTGGCGATCCTTCGCTGGTCGTCATAGGTCGCACTGGAGCTGCCTCCATCACCTCGATCGAGGACGCGATCCGCCGCGCCAGGGCTTATGAGGCGACCGGTGTCGATGCGCTGTTCTTCACCGGCGTCAAGTCGCGCGCCGAGCTCGAGGCGATCGCGGCGGCGACGCGCCTGCCGATCGTGCTCGGCGGCGCGCCGGAGGACGTGAACGTGCTCGACTATCTCGCCGGCCAGCGCGTGCGCATCGCGCTCCAGGGCCACGCGCCGATCGCGGCGGCCATGCAGGCCGTCTACGAGACGCAGAAGGCGTTGCGCGAAGGTACGCCGCCGAAGGCGCTGAAGGGATTGCCCTCGGCGGAACTGACCAACCGCGTCACGCGCGAGGCCGACGTCAAGGCACGCAGCGCCGATGTGCTCGGGCTGAAAAAATGAGCCATGCGATTCTCCAGGTCATGATCCGCGGCCGCGTCCAGGGCGTAGGCTACCGGGCCTGGGTCGAGTATCAGGCCACGACGTGCGGGCTGGAAGGCTGGGTCCGCAACCGCCGTGACGGCGGAGTCGAAGCGCTGTTCGCGGGGCCGCCGAACCATGTCGCCGACATGGTCGCCCTGTGCCGCCACGGGCCGCCGTCCTCGCGCGTGGACAGCGTCACCAGCGAGACGGCGAGCGTGGACGAGTTGAACCTGCGCCGGGCAGGGGAAACGTTCTCGGTGTTGCCGACGGTGTAGCTGCGCTCTCAAAGCCCAGACGGTGCGCTCCCTCGCCCCGTTCTTACGGGGAGGGGCGAAGAAAAGCCTCACCGCGGCAGCTTCGCGATCGCTTCGCTCAGCTCGTGGATCTCATACGGCTTGCGCAGGATCGGGAAATCGCCGCGCACGTCGGCGGCGGCCTCGCTGTAGCCGGTGGCGAGCAGGATCGGCAGGCCGGGGTGGATCTGGCGCAGATGATGGGCGAGGCTGAGACCGTCCATCTTGCCGGGCATGACGATGTCGGAGAACACGAAGTCGACGCCGTTGTGCTCGAGCTCGCGCAATGCCGACTCGGCGTCGGGGACGCGGCAGACACGATAGCCGAGTTGCTCGAGCAGCCCGATGCTGACGAGCGCGACGTCCGGATTATCTTCCACCAGCAGCACCGTGCCGCTGCCGCGGAACGGGGTAGCCTTCGCCGTTTCCCTTGTCGGCGCATCCGTGCCACGCGGCAACAGGACGGTGAAGGTCGTGCCCTTGCCGAGCTCGCTTGCGACCTTCACCGTGCCACCGGCCTGATGTGCGAAGCCGTGCACCTGCGACAGGCCGAGGCCCGTGCCCTTGCCGATCGGCTTGGTCGTGAAGAACGGCTCGAAGATCTTGTCGACGACGTCGGAGGGAATGCCGAGCCCGGTGTCGGCGATGTCGATGGCGACGAACTCGCCGGTCAGCAGCGTCTCGTCCAGCACGACGTTGCGCGCGCTGACTGTCACGGTGCCGCCGTCAGGCATCGCATCGCGGGCATTGATGACGAGGTTGAGCAGCGCCGTCTCGAACTCGGAAGCGTCGGTCCTGATCGGCCAGAGATCGTGGTCGATGTCGAAGGCAAGGCGAATGGAGCTGCCGACGCCGGCATCGAGCACCTCGCGGATCGAACCGATGCGCTCGGCGAAATCAATCGCCTGCGGATTGACGCTTTGCCGCCGCGCGAAGCTCAGGAGCTGGCCGGTCAGCGCGGCGCCGCGCTTGGTCGCGGTCTCGATCGCCGAAATCGCGCGCTGAAGCTTGGCGTCGTCAGCCGCACCCTTTTTCACGATGTGAAGACTGCCGCTGATGATCATCAGGAGGTTGTTGAAGTCGTGGGCGACCCCTCCGGTGAGCTGGCCCAGCGCATCGAACTTCTGCGACTCCGCGAGCTGCGTCTGCATCGCCTCGAGCTTGAGTTGCGTGTTGCGGCGCTCGGTGATGTCGCGGGTGATCTTGGCAAAGCCGACGATGGTGCCGCCCTCGTAGATCGGGTCGATCACGACGCTGGCCCAGAAGAAGGTGCCGTCCTTGCGGACGCGCCAGCCTTCCTCCTCGTAACGGCCCTGGTCCCGTGCAATGCCAAGGGCGCGGGCGGGCTTGCCATTGGCGCGGTCGGTCTCGGTGTAGAAGCGGGAAAAATGCTGGCCGACGATCTCCTCGGACGAATAGCCCTTGATGCGTTCGCCGCCGATGTTCCAGCTCGTGATGATCCCGGAGGGATCGAGCATATAGAGCGCGTAGTCGGCAACGCCTTCAACCAACAATCGGAAACTTCGTTCGCTTTCGAACAAGTCTCTCTGTTGACTAAGTTTTTTAACCATTCCGGGACCCCGCCTCGACCGGTGCAAACGTTTCAAGGTCCGTTTGGTTCCCCGGTTGAAGGATTCTTGGGCAACTTTGCGCAACGGTATGCAGCAGGCAAGGGCGCATGGCAGCCGGCCCTGATCCGGCTGATCGCGGCGTCAAGACGCTGCGCTCCTGAAGGTCGCCGCGATGGCTCGCAGCGCCGCCAGTTTTGCGGGATCGCTGACCTTCGAATGCAGCATCACCTTGGAGCTGCCGAGTTTGGGTAGCTTGTGCGCGGGCCCGATGTCGATCAGACCCGCCGGTGCTATCCGCCGCGCCAGCGGCGCTATCGCGAGTCCGGCAAGAGCCGCCGCCGCCACCGCCGTGACGCCGCCGCCGACAAAACGCTCGCGCCAGGCGATGCCGGCCTTGTCGAGCGCGCGCACGGCGATGGCGCGCACGCCGCAGGGCGGGGCGAGTGTCGCGAGTGGCAGCGCCTCGCCCTTCGGCAGGGAGAAGCGTCGTGACGCGAACCAGCCGAACTCGTCTTCAGTCAGCTTCTCGCCGCCGCGCCGGCTGCCTTCCTGCCGGACGATCACCGCATCGTGCTGGCCTGCGTCATAGGCGTCCTGCATCTCGCGCGAGAAGCCGATGGTGACGGCGAGGGTGAGGTTCGCCGACATCGCGTGCAGGCGTTCGAGCAGCGGCACCAGCTCGGGGCCCGCGGCGTGGTCGGAGATGCCGAGCGAGAGCGATTGCGCGGTCGCTGCTTCGCCCGACAGCGCGCGGTCATGCGCATCGATCAGCGCCCGGGCGCGATCGACGAACGCTGCGCCGTCGGCGGTGAGCCGGACCGCGCGGGGGGAACGCTCGACGAGCCGCTTGCCGAGCAAGGTCTCAAGCCGCTGCAGCTTGAGACTGACCGCCGCCTGCGTGGTGCCGAGCGCTTCCGCGGCGCGGGTAAAGCTCTGGAGGTCGGCGACCAGGAGGAAGGCCTTGATGGTGGCGATGTCGAGGGTGGCTGCCATAACAGTTCATTATCACTGGTATCAGTAGAGATAAGATACCAAAATGATGGCGGAAGGTCTAGCTTCTCTCCAACGCCGCGCGAACACCGCGCCGCATCTTGAGGAGAACGACCATGCCGCTGATCACCGTGTCCTATGCTTCGTCCCGCCAGTCGCCGTCGCTGAAGGCCGACATCGCCAATGCCGTGTCCGAGCTCACCGCAAAAATCCTGCACAAGGATCCCAGGGTGACGGCCATCATCGTGAAGGCCGTGGATGCGAGCGACTGGTTCGCGGGAGGCCAATCGCTCGCCGAGCAAAAGCTCGCCAGTTACTGGATCGACATTCACGTCACCGAAGGCACCAACACCAAGGACGAGAAGGCGGCCTATCTCGCCGCGATGTTCAAGCGGATGGTCGACATCCTCGGCCCGCTGCATCCCGAGACCTACCTCCATGTCGACGAGGTCAAGGGCGATGCCTATGGCTTTGGCGGCCTGACCCAGGAGCGCCGCTACATCGCCGGCAAGCTCGAGGTTGCGCTGCAGGCGGCGTGAGGCAGGAAGGCCGCGGGCGAGCCATCCCGCCCGCGGCCCGATCGTCAGCTCGCCACCCGGAACTGAACTTCGGCGTTGTTGAGGAAGCACGTCTTGTCGAACAGCTTCAGATCAAGCGGGTTGGGCAGCCTGACATCGTCGAGGCCGGGGCAGGGCTTGATCGAGGCGTCATAGGACCTGTCGATTTGCGAGATGAAGACCACGATCAACCCCTTGTCGCGTGCGAACGATTTCAGGGCGCGCACCTGAACGGTCAGGTCCGGATTTTCCCGCCTCTGGTCGAGCAGCTGCAGATAGTCGATCACCACGATTGTACCGCGGGGAGCTGCGGCCATCTGCTTGACGACGTAATCGGCGCTGATCGCGTCGGAGCAATCGACCTCGAACAGCGGAGCGAACTCCGCCGGGTTCGCGCCGATCGCCCGGAAGCGATCCAGCACGTCCCTCTCGGTGTATTCGAGCGAGAAGAACGCGGCGCGATGGCCGGACTTCATGGCCTCCACCGCAAGTTCGAGGCTCATCAGCGTCTTGCCTTGACCGGGGCGCGCCCCGACCAGAACCAGATCACCCGACCGGAATTGCGGAAACAGCCTGTTGGCCGGCGTCACTGCGGCAGCCTTGGCCGCGAGCATGCTCCAGGCGGAAAACCCTTCCGCCGTAGCGACGCGGTCGAGCGCGTCATGGAGCGGGATGCTTTCCTCGCGCGACAGGCGCTTGGCCTTGCGCTTCAGATGATAGATCGGTGCAGACAGTCTCATCGTCAGAACCTCCCATTGCGAGCAGAAAGCGCAATCCCTCCTTATGCCTTGGCGCTCGAACAGTCGGTCCGATGATCGCATCGCCCGGCATGATCTGTACTTTCCCGGCGGAGGGGGGAGGCGTGGGCGGCACCTGCAACGAGTGTAGCCGATTCCGCGGCGAGCGGAGAACGCGCGGTCAGTCTCGTACAGAAAAAGTTCTAGACCGCCGCCTCCGGCAGCAGCGCACGCGTCGGCCCGAACAGCTCTTCGAATGCCTGCCGGAGCGCGATATCGACATCGGCCATGGTCACGAGCTGGCCGAGATCGATCAGTGAGGTGACGCCGTAGCGGGGATCGGCGACGCCGCAGGGCACGATGCCGGCGAAATGCGCAAGCTCCGGCTCGACATTGATGGCGATGCCGTGGAACGAGACCCAGCGCTTCAGCCGCACGCCGATCGCCGCGATCTTGTCCTCGTGCTCCGCGCCCTTGTCGGGCCGCTTGACCCAGACGCCGACCCGGTCCTCGCGCCGCTCGCCGCGGACGTTGAAGGCCGCGAGCGTGCGCAGGATCAACTCCTCCAGGCTCGCGACATAGGCCCGCACGTCCGGCCGGCGCCGCTTGAGGTCGAGCATGATGTAGGCCACCCGCTGGCCGGGCCCGTGATAGGTGAGCTGGCCGCCGCGTCCCGTCGCAAAGGTCGGGAAGCGGGGATCGAGCAGGTCGGAGGCCTTGCCCGAGGTGCCGGAGGTGTAGAGCGGAGGGTGTTCGAGCAGCCAGACCAGTTCCGGCGCCGCGCCCGCCGCGATCGCCGCGACTCGGGCCTCCATGGCGGCCACGGCTTCCGGATAGGGCACCGGCGCGTCCGAGATCCGCCATTCGACGGGGGCGCCGCCTGTGGCGGAAAACGACGTCAGGTCGAGGTCCTGGCGGGGGTTTTGAGGCGAATTAACCATTGGCTAACCATAACGTGGTGATGATCGCAGGTGCAAATGCCAGTCTCCAGTTGCGGTGGTCATGACAGTGCCGACACTCGATAAAGTCACCGTGGATCTCATGGTCGTCCTCGGGACGACCACCATGCCGATCCATCAAGTATTACGTCTTTCCCGCGGCGCCATCATCGAGCTGGACGCAACCGAGGCCGACGAGGTCAAGGTTTTGGCCAACAATCTTCCCGTAGCCTCCGGCGTCGTGCTGGTCGACCGCAACCGCATCGCGGTCGAGGTCAAGCAGATGCTGCCGCGCACGACCGGCGCGCGGTAGCGGCCAGGGCACGCGGTAGCGGCAGGACGGGCAGGGCTCGCCCCCGATCGGGCCGATCCGGGCAGGAGGGCCGAACTTTCCTGCCAAGCTTGTGGAATTCGGGGCCTTTGCAGGCTTGTACCCCTCTGATGGATTTGTTAGATCGGCGCCGTTGATCCGGCAGGCCTCAAGCCTTAAGCCGGCATCCCCAAAGCGCTCGTGGCGGAATTGGTAGACGCGCTGCCTTGAGGTGGCAGTGAGTAAAATCGTGGGGGTTCGAGTCCCTCCGAGCGCACCAAAAGCCAATATTGGCATTGATATCCCTGAGTTTTCTAACTTTTGCCCGGGACCGGCGTTGCGTCGCCCCGGATTTGGCGCTGCGCGCCGGTGGCCTCTGCGCTGCCCCGAGGTCGGCGAGTGATAGGCGCGATTGAGGCCGCCATCTCGATCGTTTCACGGATGCATCTCTCGATTCGTCCTTCACGCACTCCGCGCCGACCGTCGCAGCGACTGCGGCGGATGACCGAAGGCGCGGATGAAGGCCCGGCGCATCCGCTCGGGATCGCGAAAGCCGGTAGATTGCGCGACGCGCTCGATCGCCTCGCCCGACGACTGCACCCGCTCGCGCGCGACCTCGACCCGTAATCGCTCCAGGGCTTTGGACGGCGTGGAGCCGGTTTCGGCGATGAAGGAGCGGACGAAATGCCGTGAGCTCAAGCCCGCCCGCTCGGCAAGTGCGTCGACCGTGAGCTGCGCATCCAGATTCTCGCGCATCCAGGACAACAGGCCGCCGAAGCGGCCGTTCGGCGTCTTGAGCTCGAGCAAGGTCGAGAACTGCGATTGCCCGCCGCCGCGGCGATGATAGAGGACCAATTGTCGGGCGGTCGCCTGCGAGATCTCCTCGCCGTGGTCCTCGGCGATCATGGCGAGCGCAAGATCAATCCCGGCGGTGATGCCGGCCGACGTCCACACCCGATCATCCCGGATGAAGATCTGGTCCGGCTCGAGCCTGACGTTCGGGTAGCGCCCAGTGAAGTCGCGCGCGCAGCACCAGTGCGTCGTCGCGCAGCGGCCATCCAGCAGTCCCGCCTCGGCAAGCAGATAGGCCCCGTTGCAAACGCTGGCGATACGCACGCCACGCTTGGCGAGTCTCCGAATGAACGCGATCGTCGTCTTGCAGCGTGCCGCGGCCTCGACGCCTTCTCCGCCCGCGACGAAGAGCGTCGTGACGGCGCTGGCCGCGCGCAGGTTGCGCGCCAGCATCTCGGTGCCCGACGAGCTGCGCACCGCGCCTGCCTTGGCCGCGATCGTGATGATTTGCGGCGCGTCCGGTGCGTGACGTCTGGCGATTTCGAACACCGAGATCGGGCCGGCCGCGTCCAGCAACTGGAATTCGGGAAAGATCAGGAAGCCGATCATGGACGCGTCCAAAAATGAGGGAATTACGCCGTTTCCGCAGCCTAGGCCAACATGGCAGGCTGCAACCGTCAAGCGCGATGTCGAGGTTGGATATGTCGGGTCCGTTGCAGATCGGCCTTCTGGTTTTTCCGCGCGTCACCCAACTCGATCTCACGGGGCCGGCTCAGGTCTTCTCCAGCCTGCCGGACGTGAACGTGCATCTGATCTGGAAACGTATCGAACCCGTGCCGAGCGATTCCGTGATTACGCTGACGCCGACGATCACGTTCGCCGATTGCCCGCAGCTCGACGTGATCTGCGTTCCGGGCGGCTACGGGACCGATGAGCTGATGCTCGACGAGGACGTCCTCGCCTTTCTGCGCAGGCAGGAGAGGGGCGCCCAATACGTCACCTCGGTCTGCACCGGCTCGCTGGTGCTTGGTGCAGCCGGCCTGTTGCAGGGATTTCGCGCGGCGACGCACTGGACGGCTACGGACGCATTGCCGTTGTTCGGCGCGTCGGTGTCGCGGGAGAGGGTTTGCATCGATCGCAATCGGATCACCGGCGGCGGCATCACCGCCGGCATCGACTTCGCGCTCACGCTGGTCTCGATGTTGCGAGGCCGCGGCGCCGCGGAGATGATTCAACTGCGCATGGAATACAATCCCGCCCCGCCGTTCGCGGCCGGCTCGCCGGATACGGCGCCGGCCGCGATCCTCGCCGCGATGAAGGAGCGGGTCGCGCCTGCGCAGGCGAGACGGCTGGAGTTCGTCAGGAAGGCCGTCGGTCAGCAGGGATAGCACGCTGCGAAAGTCGGCAATCGGAATCGGGATCATTGGGCAGGTCATCGCTGACAGATGTCGCGATGCTGGAATGGAGGGGGCAATGGCGCCTTGTCGTGTTGGGAAGTTGCAGTCATGGCGCGTCCCGCTTGCCCGGTTCACCCTAGGACTTGTCCTGACGCTGGGTCCGGTCGCGCTCGCCGAGCGGAGCGCGGCTGCCGACTTCTCCGGCGGGGTGGTCAGGATCGGCATCGTCAACGATCAGGCGGGACCCTTGTCGGACCTCGCCGGACCAGGCTCCGTCGTCGCCGCGAAAATGGCGATCGACGATTTCAAGCAGACCACCCCGGGGCTGAAGGTCGAGATCGTGGTCGCCGACCATCAGAACAAGCCGGATATCGGCGCCCAGATCGTTCGCAAATGGTTCGACGTCGACGGTGTCGACATGGTGGCCGATGTCGGAAACTCCGCGGTGGCCCTCGCCATCCAGTCGCTCGCACGCGACAAGAACAAGATCGTCATCTACGCGGCCGTCGGCACCACCGAGATCGGCGGCAAGCAATGTTCGCGCACCGGCCTGATGTGGTTGCACGACAATTACAATCTGGTCGCCGGATCCGTTCGACGGCTGGTGTCGCAGGGATACGACAGCTGGTTCTTCATCGCGGCCGACTATGCGTTTGGACGCAACATGGTGGAGGTGTCGCAGCGCGTGCTGTCCGCAACCGGAGCCAAGTCGCTCGGTGCGGTGTTTCATCCGCTCGGAAACGCCGATTACGGCTCGTTCCTGCTGCAGCCCAGGCCTCGAAGGCCAAGGTGGTCGCGTTTGCCAATGCCGGCGAACAGCTCGTGACCTCGATGAAGCAATGGAATGAGTTCGGCATGGGGGCGGGGCCGCAGAAGGCGGTCGCCGAGCTGATGTTCCTGACCGACGTGCACGCCATGGGCGTCGAAACGGCGAAGGGGCTGACGACCGTCACGGCCTGGTATTGGGCCCTCAACGAGGAGACGCGCGCTTTCGGCCAGAGGTTCTACAAGCTCCACAAGGCCATGCCGACCGCGCCGCAGGCCGCCGTCTACTCCGCCGTGCTGCAGTATCTGAGAGCGGCCGCTGCGGCTGGAACGGACGAGACCAACGCGGTGCTCGAGAAGATGCGCGCGATGCCGGTTGACGATTTCTACGCGCGGGGCGCACGGCTGCGCGCCGACAACAAGCTGGTTCACGATTTCTATCTGGTCGAGGTCAAGAAGCCCGAGGACGTCAAGACCCCCTGGGATTACTACAATGTCGTCGAGAAGATTTCCGCCGACGACGCCTTTCTTCCTCTGAGCCAGAGTGAATGCCCGTTGCTCAAGGCATCGGCAAACTAGCCTCGGCCGCGCCGGTGACATAGGCGGGCCCGTTCAGCCATATTCCTCGCCGATCCCGTATTCCCGGTAGATCTCCAGCGGATCCGACTCCGGGAACAGGCGGCATTTGGCCTGGGCGAGGTGCAGGCTCACCGCCGCCGGCTCCTTGCCGTTCGCCAGCATCTTGCGGATGTCGTCCATATGCGCGCTCGGCTGGTGCTTTGGTTCGAGCTGCTCCAGCGCGACCAGCGCGGTCGCCAGGGCCTCGGTCAGAACCCAGTCGTCGTGGCCCGTGATTCCCTTCTTCGGCATCGGCAGACCCCATCTGCGGTGGCTGTGCCAGTGTACCGTAGCTCCCACCGAATCTCCATCGGGCCGCGGCGACGGAACACGATGATCGTTGCGTGCTCGCTTGCATTACCGCGGCGCGTGGCTAAAAGGCGCCAATTGCGCGGGCGATCGTATCTTTGTTGAAACAAAGTTGGCGTAGACGGGCCTCGCGCAACCTGTAGGCCGGCTGTCCCGGCCTGCAATCCTCGATCCTGAATTCCACAAAGCCAGACGGTCAGTCATACCGCTCAAGGCCGGAGCCAGCATGGTCTTTCTAAGCTTCGTCTACCGCTTCGTGACCAACTTCGCGTTCATGGCGATGGTCTATTTCAGCCTCAATTTCATGGAGAAGTACCAGAATCGGGCGATCATCGCGATCCTGGTGCTGGTCTATAGCGGCATGCGCGCGGCCTCGACGCTGCGTGCGTTCTACTTCTTCCAGAAGATCGAGAAGCTGGAGGCCGAGACGAAGCGCCTGCAGGGGCCGATCAACGACGGTGCGGGCGGAACGAACGCGCGCAAGCAGGTGGTGGCCGACGTCGCCCGGCTGCGGCGGGACGGCGAGCTGAAGTCCTATATGGATCTGTTCTTCCTGGCGCTGATCGTGCTGCTCTGCGTCGCCAACATCATGCGGCAGTAACAGTCAAGCGCGCTTCTTAACGCTGTTCGCGACGCGGGTCGGGCGGGGCGTCGTACCCTTGGCCTGGGCCGTATGCTTTGGCGCGGCGTGGGCAGCGTGGGCGGTGTGAGGCTTGCCGGCCTTGCCCCTGGCCGTACGCGGCGCCTCGGCAGCCATCGCCATCCGCGTCGCGGCGCGCCGCGACAAGGTCGTCGACAGCAACACTTCGATCGAGCCTTCCGGGATCGCAAACAGATCGCGGCCCGGCACGGGCAGGGTGGCCGCGACATTCGCCTGCGCAATCGTCTTGCGCGGCAGCAGCGGCTGGTGCCCGGCCTGTGCGTTGAGATCGGCGAGGCTGGGCGCCGGAAGCGTCGGGGTCTGCGTGAACACGAAATTCGGCACCGCCGGCCAGCGCGCGATCGGCACGGTCTCGGTCGGCGGATGCAGCAGCCATTCCACCGGCGTGGTTGGCGTCGCCGGCAGTTCGGTGGTCGCAGGCACCACATGCACGATGCGATAGCCGCGCGCCTTGAGGTCGCGGATGATCTTCGGCAGCGCCGCCACCGTGCGGGCCTGGATGTCGTGCAGCAGCAGGATTCCCTTGCCCTTGGCTTCCAGCCGCTGGATCGCGAGCTGGTAGACGCGGTCGGACGACACATGCCGCCAGTCGTCGGCGGGGAAGTCGGCGCTCCAGACCTGGATGCCGCGCGAGATCAGGAGATTCTCGACGGCATCGGCGCGCATCAGGCCGGGAATGCGGAAGAACGGCGCGAGCTGCCTGGACGGATCGGTCATTGCAGCCGAGGTCCACTCGATGCCGCCATTGATCTCGGCTTCGGCCTTCTCGATCGGCATCCTGTCGAACGTCAGCGGATGGTTCATGCTGTGGGTGCCGACCGTGTGGCCCGCCGCCACCAGCTTGCGCACGCCTTCCGGGTTCGCCTTGGCCTGGCCGCCGATGATGAAGAAGGTCGCCTTGATGCACTCGTCGTCGAGCATCTTGAGGATCTGGTTGGAATATTTCGGCAGCGGACCGTCGTCGAAGGTCAGCACGACCTCGTGGTCCTTCAGCGGCAGCGTCTCGCGATACTGCATCGTGCCGATGCGCGGATGCTCGCGCGGATCGACTACGAGCGTGCGGGACGTCCCGAGCGCGTCCGGATGGCCGGGGCAATCGCCTGCAAACGCCGCCGGTGTGCCGACGGTCAGCAATCCGAGACAGAGGACGATCCACGATCGCGTCCGGACAACAACGCTACTTCCGATCATGAACCCCGTCTGCCCTCATACGCGATGGCCGCCATTAGGTGGTCGGAGACGCCTAGAAAAGGTTCAGGCGCAATATTCCGTCCATGTTTGCATGGCGTAGCATGAACAGATCGTTAATAGGGCCCAAATCACCCCATTTTGCGACGGCGTGACATTCCGGCATCAACGTGCGTCGGCGTTCTTCTGTGATGCGCCGGCCGGGACCACGTGAACCACGCGAAAGCCGTTGTCCCTGAGGTATCGCAGGAAGGCGGGCATGATTGCCGCCGTGCGTGCCTTGGGGTCGTGGAAGAGGATGATGCCCTTGCCGGCGGCGGCGAGGCGCTCGGTGACGAGCTTCAGTTCCTGCTCCGGCGTCATCTCGTTCCAGTCGCTGGCCCAGAGGTCGGCGCCGAACACGACGATGCCGCGCGACTGCAGCAGGTCGAGCTGCGCCGGCGTCGACTCGAAATAGGGGAAGCGGAAGAACGGCGTCGAGGGCGTCGTCGTCGAGACGCCCTTCAGCGCCATCTCGTCGGCCGCGATGCCGCGGTCGATCTCGCTCTTCGCCTTGTCGAACGGGATCCGCGCCATGAACGGATGCGACCAGGTGTGGTGGCCGATGGTGTGGCCCTCGCGCGCGATGCGCTTGACCATGTCGGGGTGCTCGGAGGCGTGCAGGCCGATCAGGAAGAAGGTCGCGCGCACGCATTCCTGCGCCAGCGCCGCCAGCACCTTCGACGTCGTTGGCGGATGCGGGCCGTCGTCGAAGGTCAGCACGACCTCGTGATCGGCGAGCGCCAGCGTCTGCGGAAAGCTCTTCAAGCCCACGCGCGGCGTGACCTTCGCATCGACGCTGAGAACCCGCGAGGTTCCCAGTGCGTCCTTGCGCGGACAGTCCGCGGCCCCGGCCGAGGCAATGCCGGCGACGGCCGCGAGGACCGCGCCCGCCGCGATCGAGGTCCACCTCAGTCGAAGCATCTTTGTCATTGCGCTGGCTGTTGCCTTGTGGGTATTGCCTGAACCATCAGCTCAGACGACCCGTTCCAACCTGTCAAACGGCGAGGCGCGCCATGGATGAACATATGGACGGTGCCTCATCCGCCGAGGCCTCGGTACTCGACCACGTGCCGATGCGCAATGAAGACGGTGAAATTCGTCACGAATTCGTCGCGGAAATTGCCCATGCGATCGAGGCTGGCGACAGCGCCTCGCTGCGCGCCTGTGTCGCCGAGCTGCACGAGGCCGATCTCGGCGATCTCATCGGCGCTCTTGCGCCCGACGACCGCGTCCGCCTGGTCGAGCTCACGGGCACGGACTTCGACTTCTCGGCACTGAACGAGGTCGACGAGGCCGTCCGCGAGGAGATCCTCGACGAGCTGCCGCCGGAGACGGTGGCCGAGGGCGTCCGCGAGCTCGAATCCGACGACGCCGTCGAACTGCTGGAAACCCTCGACGAGGACGAGCAGGAGGAGATCCTCGAGAAGCTGCCCCTGCAGGAGCGGGTCGCGCTCGAGCGCAGCCTGCTTTATCCGGAGAACTCGGCCGGCCGCCGGATGCAGACCGAGTTCATCGCGGTGCCCCAGGATTTCACCGTGGGGCAGGCGATCGACTACATGCGCGATACGCCCGATCTGCCCGATCGCTTCTACGAGATCTATGTCGTCGACAAGGATCGGCATTGGCAGGGCGCGGTCTCGCTCGACGTCCTGCTCCGCGCCCGCCGTCCGGTGCCGCTCACTGAACTCACCGACGAGGACCGCCGCCGCGTCTCCGTCCTGGAGGACCAGGAGGAGGTGGCGCGCATGTTCGGCAAGTACAATCTCGTCGCAGCCCCGGTGCTCGACACCCAGGATCGCCTCGTCGGCGTCATCACCGTCGACGACGTCGTCGACGTGATCGAGGAAGAGGCGGACGAGGACCTCAAGGCGCTCGGCGGCGTCAACAGCGACGAAGAGCTCTCCGACACCGTGTTCACCATCGCGCGCGCGCGGTTCAACTGGTTGTTGGTCAATCTGGCCACCGCGTTCCTCGCATCCTCCGTGCTCGGCCTGTTCGAGGGCCAGCTCGAGAAGATGGTCGCTCTCGCCGTGCTGGCGCCGATCGTGGCGAGCCAGGGCGGCAATGCCGCGACCCAGACCATGACGGTCGCGGTGCGGGCGCTGGCGACCCGCGAGCTCGGCTCCTCGAACGCCTGGCGCGTGGTGATGCGCGAAGGCATGGTCGGCCTCGTCAACGGACTTGCCTTCGCCGTGATCACCGGCATCGCGGCGGTGGCTTGGTTCAAGATCCCGGGCCTCGGCATCGTCATCGGGCTTGCGATCATCGTCAACCTCGTCGCCGGCGCGCTCGGCGGCATTTTGATTCCGATGGCGCTCGAACGCGTCAGGGCCGACCCGGCGGTGGCCTCCGGCACCTTCGTCACCACGGTGACCGACGTGGTCGGCTTCTTCTCCTTCCTCGGCATTGCCACGTTGTGGTTCGGGTTGAGGTAGGTCTGACTCCGTTTCGTCATTCCGGGCTCGCGCCAAGTGGCGCGCCCCGGAATGACGGTCCCTATCTTTAATCCGAACTTAAGCGACCTGCCGCATGATCGCGCCCGCTTGGGGGAATGAGCATGCGTGTGCGGCTGAAGGCTGACGGACGGGTTGTCGAGCTGCGGGATGGGCAGGAGTTTCCAATCCAGCCTGCGGCCAGCGCAGCGCCGGCCGATACCAGCCCGCTCGCGGTGCGCGATCTGCGCCGCCGCGCCTGCCTCACCCAGATGGAGTTTGCGGCAAAACTCGGCGTTCCCGTCGAGACCATCCGCAACTGGGAGCAGGGCAAGCGCGCTCCGCGGGGACCGGCCCGCGCGCTTCTCGCCGTGATCGCGCATGCGCCGGAGACCGTGTTCCAGGCGCTTGCCAAGGCCTGACAGCAAGGCCTGACGTCAAGGCCTGACGCACACCTCCCGTTAGCATTGCGCTGAATATCCGGGCCGATCGCTGCGGCTTCCGTTGGCAGTGTCACGGACCGGGTCCATAATGACCCCGGATGATGCTTGGGACGACCACAACAGAGAGGTTTCCTCATGCTGTTCGTCGAGGCCAATGGCGCAAGAATACCGGCGATCGGGCTCGGGACGTGGGAGCTGAGCGGTCGCCCCTGCGGACGCGTGGTCGAGCAGGCGCTGCGGCTCGGCTACCGCCACATCGACACGGCGCAGGTCTACGAGAATGAGCGTGAGGTCGGCGACGGCCTGCGCGCCTCCGGTGTGCGCCGCGACGACATCTTCCTCACGACCAAAGTCTGGACCAGCCATTTCACGCCGCACGATCTCGAGCGCTCGGTCAAGGAGAGCCTCGTCCGGCTGCGGCTTCCGTCGGTCGACCTGTTGCTGCTGCACTGGCCCAATTCGCACGTGCCGCTGGCGGAGACGCTTGGCGCGCTGGCGCACGCCAAACGCATGGGCCTGACGCACCACATCGGCGTCTCCAACTTCACGGTGGCGCTCATCGAAGAGGCGGTGGCGTTGTGCCCGGAGCCGCTGGTCTGCAACCAGGTCGAATACCATCCCTATCTCGACCAGGCGAAGGTGAAGGCGGCCTGCGACCAGCATGGTCTCGCGCTGGTCGCCTACAGCCCGATTGCCCGGGGCCGCATCAAGTCCGACCAGACGCTTGGCGAGATCGGCCGTGCCCACCACAAGACACCGGCACAGATCTGCCTGCGCTGGCTGGTGCAACAGAATGTCGCCGCGATCCCGCGCACCTCGCGCGTCGAACGCCTGTCGGAAAACATCGAGATCTTCGATTTCGAGCTCTCGGACGACGAGATGACCCGGATCGCCGCGCTGGCCAGTCCGAAGGGCCGTCTCACCGACTATGGTTTCGCGCCAAAATGGGATTGAGGGGCGGCCGGGGTATGGTAGGACCGCGGCGGCAACCCAAGATCGGGCGATGGAACTGCGGAAGATCATACGAACGGACATTGCAGCGTCGGCGATCGCGCATTTGACGCTCGTCGGGCTGATCATCGTGATCAGCGAGGTGCATCCGTTTCACGCCGCACCGCCCGAAACCGTGTCGGTCGACATCGTCACACCGGAGCAGGTGAAGCAGGAGGAGGCCAAGGCGGAAGAAAAGGCCGAGGAGAAGGCCAAAGAAGACGTGAAGGAAAAGCCCCCGGAGCCGCCCCTCGACCTGAGGCTGCCGAAACTGGATGTCACCGACAAGGACAAGGCGGCCACGGCGCCGAAACCTGCGGCCAAGCAGCAGGCCGCGGCGTCGTCTTCGAAGCAGCAGGCATCGCCTGAACCGTCGCAGCAGAAACAGCCGCAGCCACTGCCGTCACCGCAGCAGCGTGAAGCCACCGCGCAGCCGCAGCCTCAACAACCGCAGCCTTCGCCGCCACAGCCGCAGCCATCGCAATTGCCGCCGCAACAGCCGATGCCGCAACGTCCGCCCCAGTCGATGTCACAGCCACCGGCGCAGCCGTCGCCCGCCGCCATGTCGCAGCCACAGGCCGCGCCGCCGCCGGCCTATCAGGCGCCGGAGCCTGATGTCACCGTCAAGTACGGCGTCATGCTGGGTCTGCCGCCGGAACTGCCGCCCGAGCCGAAAGACGCTCCCAAGGACGACGGCGGCGACGCCAAGGATTCGATCGCCGCCAAGCTTCCGTCCGAAATCATCGCCGAGCTTCGTCGCCGCCTGAGAAGCTGTGCAAAGCTCCCGGCGGGCGTTTCACCGACCGACAACGTCAACATCAAGCTGCGTGCGGTGTTCGCCATCGACGGCACGCTGGCGCGCCCGCCTATCCTGATCCAGGCCCCGCCGTCCGCGAAGGGCGTCGCGATCGTGAAGTCCGCGATCAGCGCGCTCGAGTCCTGCCAGCCCTACAAGATGCTGCCGGCCGACAAATACGGGGAATGGAAGGTGATGGACCTGCCATTCAGCCCGCGGGATTTCGGCGGGTAGCTACAGGAGCTTGCGCTGCCCGACGGGCAAAACACCCACACTCTCGGTCAATCCGTTCGCGCGAAAATATTCCACTTTACCGAAATTCGGAATTGTCGTATATGCCGCTCATCCCGGCTCTTCCTTGAGGGGCGGTCGTACGTCGTCGCGATATGCGAGCCGGGCCTGCGGTGGACGCGGCAGCGTCGTGCGCGAGAGGCTAGAGCGTTTCATTTTTTGATAGAAGCGTATCCGGCATTAACGAAGTAGTTGCTGCATTCGCTGGGCAGAACGCTTCTGACGAGGTTGCCGATGTGGTCGCAGGCGTCGTCGATCGTGCGCTTCTGTGCGATGCGCATCCAGTGCTTGATCTTGGCGAAGACTTGCTCGTTCGGGTTGAGGTCGGGTGAGTACGGCGGCAGGTACCACAGTCTTGCGCCGGCTTTCCGGATCATCTGCCGAACGGTCGGGGACTTGTGGCTACCGAGATTATCCATGACGACGATGTCGCCCGGTTTGAGCACTTTGACGAGTTGCTGTTCGACATAGGCGCGGAAGCTTTCGCCGTTGATCGGTCCGTCGAACACGCAAGGCGCAGTGAGCTGGTCAGAGCGTAGGGCACCGAGGAAGGTCAGGGTTCGCCAGTGACCGTGCGGCGCAAAGCCGCGCAACCGCTCGCCCTTGGATCCCCAGCCGCGCAACGGGGCCATGTTGGTCTTGATCCAGGTCTCGTCGATGAACACCAGGCGGCTTGGATCGAGGCGATCCTGCAAGCTGCGCCAGCGCTGCCGCCGCCGCGCGACGTCGGCGCGACCCTGCTCAAGGGCGAACAGTGTTTTTTTTGAAGCTGAGACCTTCGCGTCGCAGGAAGGTCCATACCGCATGGTGTGAGACTTTCACGCCTCGCGCGGCAAGTTCGTCCTTCAGCCCGTGCAGCGTTAGATGTGGCGTCTGCCTGATCCGCTCCACGATGAACGCTCGATGCGGCCCCAGAACCGGCTTACGGTGACCGCCCATCTTGCCCGGCGCCACCGAACCCGTCGCGCGATAGCGCTGCCTCCACTTCACGACGGACGACACTGCAACATCGAACCGGGCCGCCACAGCATGGCAACTCTCGCCGGATTCCACCGCCTTCACGGCTCGTTCACGAAGATCATTCGAAAGAGGTCGGACCATCTGATGCTGGCCTCCGATCCAGCCAGCATCTTGAATCACAAACCGCCGCCCGACGGAATCCCTCCCGATTCAATAAATCGATGAACCGCTCTAAGGGCAGGGCGGGTAGTCCCTGTGAGCCCGCGGCCATGTGCGGACGAGCGGCGCTGATGCGTACGGCAAAACCGTGTGGTCCTGGCCGTCGTTGCTACGGTCAAGCCTTCAGCGGAGATGTGCGCGAGCCCAACCGGGCGGACGGCATCGTCAATTCGCGGGGCGAGGGAGGCCAGAAGGAAAGTTCGGCTCCCGGGAGAGCACGGCATAAGCCGTCCAACCATCGCGCAGGGAAGGCCGAGTGATCGGCGACACCTGTATGCTGCTGTGCGGTCTCTTCTGCGTGTGCTTTTCGCGCAGCGGACCGCGGGTGCCCGCCGGCACCCGGTCTTCCCTGCGCCCTCTTGGATTGGAGGGTATAGAGAAGAAGCAAAGCTCGGGCGAAATGCGCCGCGAGAATGAGAAGGCGTGTCTGCAAATTGAAGATGGATGCGAAACGAATTGCTCTCTAATGCCCCGGACGCAGCGCAAGAGCGCTGCAGCGCGCCCGGGACACGAGAGCTGCCGTCATTGAGCAGCACCGCGCTTCCGCATCCCCTCGCCATCCGCTGTCGCCGCCGGCGCCATCGCCTGCCAGGCGCTGGACGCGAACTGCCGTCGCCAGGTCACGATCACCACCGCGGCCGTGGTCACGAACAGCACCCAGGGGCTGACGAACCAGCCGAGATAGCCGAGCGCGAAGAAGAAGGCGCGCTGGCCGCGGTTGAAGTGGCGGCCGGCGGATTCGAACACGCGCGTGGTCCGGATGACGTGGGCTTCGGCCTCCGGCGTGTCCCGCTGCGCGGCCGGCGGCATGCCGCCGAACAGGATCGCAACATAGTTGAACAGGCGATAGGCCCAGGCGAATTTGAAGAAGGCGTAGACGCAGATCAGCACGAGGCCGACGCATTTCAGCTCCCACATCGCCGGCGAGGTGCTGAGGTCGATCGGCAGCTTGCTCAGGATGGTGATGGCGTCGTTGGTGGCGTGCAGCAGCGCCAGCGCGCCGCCGAGCGCGAACAGGCTGGTGGAGGCGAAGAAGGCGGTGCCGTTCTGAAGCGAGGCCATGATCTGCATGTCGACCATGCGGGTGTCGCGGTCGAGCAGACGGCGGACCCAGACCTCGCGATAGCGGTTCATCCGCGCCGACAGGCTGTCGCGGCCATACGCCGAATGCTCCAGCGTCAGGGCATAGACCAGCCATTCGACGATGAAGAAGCCGACGGCGGTGATGTCGATCCAATGCCTGCTCATGTCGCTCTCCTCGCAAGGATCGCAACGATTGCCACGCATGGCTGGTCGCGGCAACGATTGATTGGCGGCAGGCGTTGGCGCTAAAAGCAGCCGCATAAACGGACTCGGGAAGGACCGGTGACATGGCAACGCTCAAGCTTGCGATCGGCAACAAGAACTACTCGTCGTGGTCGTTGCGGCCCTGGCTCGCGCTGCGCGCGAGCGACATTCCGTTCGAGGAGACCGTCATCCCGCTCTACACCGACAACCCCGCGGACAAGCAGCGGATCCTCTCCTTCAGCCGCGCAGGCAAGGTGCCGGTGCTGGTCGATGGCGACATCACGGTGTGGGATTCGCTTGCTATCATCGAATACGTCGCCGAGCGTTATCCGGACAAGAAGCTGTGGCCCGACGATGTCGCCGCGCGCGCGCATGCCCGTTCGGTGTGCGCCGAGATGCATTCCGGCTTCATGGCCCTGCGCAACGAATGCGGCATGAACCTGCATCGGCCGGAGCGCCCCGTGACGCTGTCGGCGGATGCGCTCGCCAACATCGCACGGGTGCAGGAGATCTGGCGCGAGTGCCGGGAACGCTATGGCGCGAAGGGACCGTTCCTGTTCGGCGGCTTCGGCGCGGCGGATGCGATGTACGCGCCGGTCGTGCACCGCTTCCGCACTTACGCGGTTAATGTCGGGCCGGAGGCCAGGGTCTACATGGAGACGATGATGGCGCTGCCGGCGTTCCAGGAATGGACCCGTGACGGGCTGGCCGAGACGATTCTCATCGACAGGTTCGAGACCGTCTAGGCCAGCATCCCGGTCGACCGGAAGGTGGCCGGCACCCGGGAGCATGCGGGTCCCGGTGGCTGGTGCCTTCATACCACCTGAGGTGCCCGGGTTCCAGCGGTATCATCGGACGACGGTTCCCCGACTATCGTCCTGAAATCACTGCGGGATCGGGACGTTTTCCATGCCTGTATACTGCTGGCCAAATCGGCCGGCCGCATGCTATAGGACAGGCCGGGTTTTCAGCCGGTCCGTCGCAGTGGGACCCTGGGCACGGCCGGCGCTGTTTGAGTGATGGAGATGGGCGTTGAAGCATAAATTTCCCGTGGGAACGCGCGTATTGTTCACCGCCAGCAATGTCGCGCGCCCGGCTGCGAGTGGCTCTTACGAGATCATCCGCCTGCTGCCGACGGACGGCGACGACTGCCAGTACCGCATCAAGAGCTCGACCGAAGCCTTCGAACGCGTCGCCAAGGAAAGCCAGCTCGCGCAGTCCTGAGAGGCACGCAGCCGCGCATTGACGTTGCGAACGAATTGACGTGTTCGCCGTCAAAAGGCCCGCTTCGCCTCGACAGAGTCATTCGGGGGCAGCTACTGACTCGCGGTACTCGCTTTGACCATTCGCTCTTTGCTCGCGTGAGGGGACATCGCGCATGAACTGGGCATGGACCACGTCGCTCGACCAAATCTGGCGCTCGCCGGCCTTTCCGATGTGGATGACGCTGGCGGCTGCCGGCTTCTTCGGATTGATCCTGCTGATCACGCTGCTGCGCGCCGACAAGTCGGTCGCCAACGGCGCGCTGACCGTCATCACGCTGCTCGCCATTGCCGTCGCGGTGGCCGCTACCATCCACCCCAACGGACCGGCCGGGCAGGCAGCCCCGACTGAGGCACGTGCGCAAGCGACGGTGACGGCGAGCCTGCCGGCGCTGTCCTGCCTCGACGATCTCGCGGGCGATGCCGTGGCCGTCGGCTGCGAGAAGGCGCTGTTCGGTGCGCCCGACACTGCGGCTGCGGCCGTTGCCTACACCGCTTCCCGCATCGACCGGCTGACCGCGCTCGGCGATGCCGCCACCGCCGAGAAGAGCCTGACGCTGGAAATGAAGGTGCTGCGCAAGTCGCTGGAGCACGATCGCTATGGCCTCGTTGCGCAGGTGCTGGTCGCGCGCGATGGCTGCACCCAGTTCGATTGCGCGGCCTTCCGCTCGCTGACCGATCAGCAGCAGGTCGCCGCCAACATGGATTCCCATCTCTACGACGCGCTGGTCGCGCGCTATGCGCCGGTCTGGAACGCGCCCGCAACGGCGCCCGCGATGCCGGCCACAGGACCGCTCGCCGGGCTGCCGCCGACGATGCCGACGGGCAAGCCGACCAATGCGGATTTCCCGAGCGCGTCGTCGACGCCGCCGGTCATTATCATGACTCCGGAGCCGCCCACGGCGACGACGCGCCAGGCGGCGCCCGCCGCAAACGCTGCGCCGGCTCCGCGCGCACCCGCTGCGGCCTCGGCTCAGGCGGCTGCACCTGCGGCTGCGAAGAAGCAGTCGGCTGCCAAGCGTGCGCCTGCGGCCGCACCGGTTCCGCTCGCGCCGCCGCCGGCCTCGGCTCCCGCGGCTGCGGATAACGAGTAGATCGGCTTTGAAAACAGGCGGCCGGCCCGCTAATGCTGGGGCATGCCGCTACATCTGATCAAGCTTGCCGTCGGCTGCGACTCCGTCAAGGAATTGAAGGGGTGGATCGCCGAACGGATGCAGACCGCCAAAAAGAAAGGTCTGCCGCAACATCACATCCATATCACCCGCATGGTGCCCAAGCGCGACGCCGAGATCCTCGCGGGCGGGTCGCTCTACTGGGTCATCAAGGGCGAGGTCGCCGCGCGCGAAAAGATCATCGGCATCGAGCCGTTCCGCGACAAGGACGGCATCGGACGCTGCCGGATCGTGATGCAGCCGAAGGTGATCTCGGTATCCCCGCGGCCGATGCGGCCGTTCCAGGGCTGGCGCTATCTCGCCGACGATTCCGTGCCGCCCGATCTCGGCAAGTCCGCCGCAGGCTCGATCGCGGCGATGCCGGAGCCGATGCGGCGCGAGTTGCGCGATCTCGGATTGCTATGAGCGTGATCCGGAAAAGTGTGAAGCGGTTTTCCGAAAAGATCATGCTCAAGACATAACTCACACCGCGATATTGTCGATCAACCGGGTGCTGCCGAGCTTGGCCGCGACCAGGATGCGCAGTGGTCCGTCCTTGCGTGTGGTGACGGGCGCCAGCGTCTCGGCGTGGCGGGCCTCGAAATAATCGAGCGCAAAGCCGGCCGCCTCGATCGTCCTGGCGCCGCGCGCTATCGCCGGCGCGATCGCTTCGCCCGACTTGATCCGCCCGGCACTGTCCTTCATGGCGCGGTAGAGCACGGTCGCGGTCTGCCGCTCCTGCGGCGAGAGGTAGACGTTGCGCGAGGACATCGCGAGGCCATCGCGCTCGCGCACCGTGCGGGAGCCGATCACCTTGACGCCGAGGTCGAGATCCCGCGCCATTTGCGTCACCACGCGCAGCTGCTGAAAATCCTTCTCGCCGAAGATCGCGAAATCCGGCCGGCACTGCGTGAACAGCTTACCGACGACGGTGGCGACGCCGCCGAAGAAGCGCGGGCGGAAGCGGTCCTCGAGGCCGGCCAGCGCCGGCCCCTCCGGCACGATGCGGGTCGCAAAGCCTTCCGGATACATCGCTTCGACGCCGGGGTGCCAGACGATGTCGACATCCTCGGCCGCGAGCTTGGCGATATCGGATTTCCAGGTGCGCGGATAGGCGCCGAAATCCTCGGTCGGAGCGAACTGGGTCGGGTTGACGAAGATCGACACCACGACGCGGCTGGCGCGCCGCCTGGCGAGGCGCACCAGCGACACATGCCCGTCATGGAGCGCCCCCATGGTCGGGACCAGCGCGATCGTGGCCTTTCGCTTGCGAAGATTGTCGACGGCGCGTCGCAGGGTGGGGACCGTGCGGGCGATCAAGGGGCTCGGTGACATCAGGACTCGACTTGGTTGGGAATCGGAGCGGGCGCATCCCGGCGCCCCGGCGGCTAACCTTAACAAGCGGCGGTCGTGGACGCCATGCATCCGGATGCGGCACAGCATTCCCTGTGAAGCCGCGCGGGATGTCGCGACATTGTGGGTTGGATCACAGACGAAAGACCGCGCCGCGATTCATGATGGGACACGGCGCACTGCGAATTGCTTGTCCTGTCACGCATTTCACTTGACCGCCGACGCGGTCATCTCGAAGATATTCCATAGGGGTGTTGAGGATCGCCATGCTTGTGCAGGCTAGCCAAGGCCAATCCGGCTCGGCGCATGTGGTCGTGCTCGGCAACGAGAAAGGCGGCTCCGGCAAGTCGACGACCGCCCTGCACATCGCGGTCGCGCTTCTGAAAGCCGGCCAGCGCGTCGCCACCATCGATCTCGACTGCCGTCAACAGAGTTTCACCCACTACATCAACAATCGTTCCGCCTGGGCGCGCCGCACGGGCCTCGGCCTCGAGCTGCCCACGCATCGCTGCATCAAGCTTGGCGAGACCATGCAGGTCGCCGAGAACGAGAATTCCGAGTTCCTCCAGTTCATGGACGCGGTCTCGGCGGTCGAGGCCAGTTTCGATTTCATCGTCATCGATACACCTGGCACCGACAGCTATCTGATGCGCCTGGCGCATTCGATGGCGGACACGCTGGTCACGCCGATCAACGACAGCTTCCTCGATTTCGACGTGCTCGGCACCGTCGATCCCGCCAACTACGCGGTGACGGGGGAGAGCCACTATGCCGAGATGGTGCGGGATGTCAGGCGCAAGCGCCGCCAGGTCGACGGCTCCTCGACCGACTGGATCGTGGTGCGCAACCGCCTGTCGATGCTCGGCTCCCGCAACAAGCAGCTGGTCGCCGAGGGCCTGAAGGATTTGTCGCTGCGGCTCGGCTTCCGCTACATCGACGGCTTCGCCGAGCGCGTCGTCTATCGCGAGTTCTTCCCGCGTGGGCTCACCGCGCTGGACGATATCGACGAGGCCACGCTGGGCATGCGGCCCAATCTCGGCCATCTCACCGCGCGGGAGGAGGTGACGAGCCTGCTCCGCCAGCTCAAGCTGCCGCTCGACGAGCGCGGCCGCCGCCGTGCGGCAAATCGCGCCGAATGGTTCAGCCAGGTCGACAAGCCGCTCGAGGTCCACGACATCCTCGGCGCCTGACGTGGCGGTATGCCGCTACTTCAGGTCGATCGAGGCAGCCGGTTCCCCCCGGAACTGCGGCTGCGCTCGGCCGTTTTCATCCGACGTTTACCGCGAAATTGAACCCGATCGAGATTGGTTGCGCCCGATGGTGACCTGCACCCTGACGTAGCCGTATGACAATGGGATGCCCAAGAAACGTGTGCGACGCACAATGAAAGGGCTGCCAGTTCACAATATTTGGTCTTCCTGTCACGCGGCTGTGACATATATTAGCGAATAGGCGACCAGGGGCCGAAGAGCCCTAGAGAACACGATTTTCAACAGGGATTCAGGCCGAAGCGCCTGAGGCTGAGGACGAAAATGAAGCGTGGAATTGCCGTTCTGGTTTCGGTCAGTGCCCTCTGCGGCATCGCCTATTTCACGGCGAGCAAGTGGGCGATCAAGCACGAGACGATCACCTTCTACGACGCCTCGCGCGACAACCGTCCCGTGCCTGTCGACATCGCGATCCGCCGCGACAAGGAAATGCAGGCCAATGCCGGCATGATCACGATGCCGGTCGCCGTGATCAATCACGGCAACACGGTGAAGAACACAGAGTACGGCTTTCTCGCCAACGCCTTTGCGGCGCGCGGATATCTGGTCGTCAGCCCGCAGCATGATCTGCCGACGGATCCTCCGATGGTGACGAAGCCAGGCGAGCTCTATGTCGGCCGCCTGCCGCAGATCCTTCGCGGCGTCGCCAACATCCATCTCGCCATGCAGGAGATGAAGAAGGTTCAGCCCAACGCCGACTACGAGAAGGTGACGATGGTCGGCCATTCCATGGGCGGCGACATCACGATGTACTTTGCCAAGCAGTATCCGGATGAGGTCAAGAAGGTCGTCACGCTGGACAATCTGCGCGTGCCCTTCGTCACCGCGGGCAAGTTCAAGATCCTGTCATTCCGCTCCAAGGACCCGCAGTTCAAGACAGATCCTGGTGTGATTCCGACCGACGAGGAGTGCGAGAAGGCCGGCATCCAGGTCGTGAAGACAGAGTTCCAGCACAACGACATGCGCGACACCGGTCCGGATGGCGCCAAGAACTCGATCCAGGGCATGCTCGACAAATTCCTGAGCGACACCGACAGTGAGGTGGCGCCGGTCGACACGCGCTCGTCGCCTCCCAAAATCCTGGAGCCGGGCCCGGTCGCCCTGATGGCGCCAGCCAAGAGCTAGCGACAAAACGCAGCGATCTCCCTGCCTTCAGAGCCTCCGCCGGCCACCGCCTGCGGAGGCTCTGCACATTGACCGGGCCGGGCGCGCTGACCACATTAGTCGCTCACGGAAGGTCAAAGCAGGAATGTCGGGGGACCCCATCAAACCGCGCGGCCGCGGTGCCGTCCCGGCGCAGCACGAGGGCGCGCTGCCGCAGGCCAGGACCTCGACCGCGGAGGATATCGCCGCCTTCGTCGCCAAGGCGCAGGCGCTGTCGCCGCATGCACCCGGCGCCAGGGGGCGGCTGATCTTCGCGCTCGATGCGACGATGAGCCGGCAGCCGACCTGAGACATGGCCGCGCACTCCAGGCCGACATGTTCCGCGAGACGGCCGCGCTCGGCAGTCTCGACGTCCGCCTGGTCTATTATCGCGGTCTCAACGAGTGCCGTGCCTCGGGCTGGATATCCGACAGCGCCAGGCTCGCGACGCTGATGAGCAAGATCGATTGCCGCGGCGGTGACACCCAGATCGGCAAGGTGCTGAGCGAGGCGCGGCGCGAGGCGGTCGCCTCCGGCGTGCGGGCCGTGGTGTTCGTCGGCGACGCCATGGAGGAGAAGGTCGACGAGCTCTGCGCCAAGGCCGGCGAGCTCGGCATGCTCAAGGTGCCCGTATTCCTGTTTCAGGAGGGCCACGACGCGGTGGCCGAGCAGGCGTTTCGCGAGATCGCGCGGCTGACCGGCGGGGCCTGGTGCCGGTTCGATCCCGGTGCCGCGGCGCAGTTGCGCGAGCTGCTCCGCGCCGCAGCAGCCTATGCCGCCGGCGGCCGCGAGGCGCTGTTGAAATTGTCGAAGAGCGCGAGCGGCGCGGCGAAACTGATCAGCCAGATGAAGTGACAGGTCAGGCTGGCGTCGCCTGCGTCGGGGGCGGTGCGGCGACCGGCAGTGGCAACAGCCGTCCTTGCAGGATCAGGCGCAGCGTGCCGAGCGCGATCAATCCGACAACGATGTTGGCGGCTCCGAACAGGTACGGCGCAAGCAGCGCGATCGCACCGGCGTCGCCGTGTCCAGCCATGCGGATCGGCGCGATCGCGAGCGCGGTGGCGCCGAAGGTGAAGCCCCAATACGACACCGCGAACGGCTGCTCCATGATCCATGGCAGCAGCCGAAGCAGCAGGAGCGCCATCATCAGTCCGTAGCCGACCAGAATATGCGCGACCATGTCGGGCACGCCGCCATTGATGGCGAGATAGGCGACCGCGCCGACCGTGGGCGGTGCGAGCTGGATACCGAGCGTCGGTCGCAGCGCCGCCGGAAGCGTCGCGGCCGTGTAGAGCCGGTGCAGCAGCACGGATTCGATCGCGAGCCAGGAGAACAGCGCGACACCGAAGGCGAGTTGTCCCCAATCGGGATAGCCGAGCACTGAAGATGCCGCGGCGGTGACGAAGCCGCCGGCAACGGTCGGCAGGTACAGGACCGGCGTCGTCGCGGTGTGGTCACGGTTGCCGCGCCACAACACGCCCGTTCGCCACAGCGCGAAGCCGAGCGTGAACGTTGCGCCAAGGCCGAACAGGAGGACTGCAGCAGGCCGCGAATAGGGGTCCGCGGCGATCGCGATCAGCATGGTGGAGACGCCGGCAAGGCCAATGAAGCAGCACTGGATGGGGTGATGGGCTTCGCCGATCGACTCGGCGCGCGCGAAGGTCCAGCGCAGGATGAAGAGAACGAGCAGGAGCGCCCAGACGACGAAGGCAAGGGCGAGCAGGATCTCGCCGACGATCGCCGGCAAGTGCCAGACCTGATGCGCGGCGCGCCAGGCATTGCCGAGGCCCGCGAGCCCAAGCACGATGCCGAAGAAGGCGGCCGGCACGATTGGCGGCTTGAATCTCTGGCTCAT
This sequence comes from Bradyrhizobium sp. A5, assembly GCF_042076515.1. NCBI lineage: Bacteria > Pseudomonadati > Pseudomonadota > Alphaproteobacteria > Hyphomicrobiales > Nitrobacteraceae > Bradyrhizobium > Bradyrhizobium sp. A5. The sequence goes on from NZ_CP148990.1 coordinate 2,983,456, forward strand.
CGTCTCCCCTGATATCCGCTGGACCAGCGCGTGATTGCCGATGCGCCGGACTATCGGGCAAACGAACTTGTGGTGTCATCACCCAATGGTGGACGCCTCCGAAGGATGCCATGCTTTTTGACAAGAGGGCGACTATATTCCGGCCATGACCCTGATCGTCGGCGCTGTCGCTGTTATCACGCTTTATCTGCTGCTCCAGATGTTCCGGTCCGCCAATCCGGCGGTGCTGGCGCGCACCATCAAGTTCGGCGGCGGCGTGCTGGCGCTGGCTGTCGCAGCCTTCACGGGCCTGCGGGGCGAGCTGGTGGTGGCAATCCCGCTCGGGATTTTCGGTGCCGGGCTGCTGGGCTGGACGCCATTGGCGAACGCCGGCTTCGGCAATATCGGCGGCCTGTTCGGCGGCGGCGCGACGCGCCCGACCGGCCAGACCTCGCGTGTGCGTTCGCAATTCCTCGACATGCGGCTCGACCACGATTCCGGCCAGCTGGCCGGCCAGATCGTGGCCGGGCCATACGCCGGGCGCGAGCTCGACGAGTTCGATCTCGCCGGCCTGCTGGCGATGGCTCCGGCGTTCGATGCCGAGAGCGTGGCCTTACTTGAAAGCTATCTGGACCGCCGGTTTCCCGCTTGGCGTCAGAACGCGCAAGGCGATGCGGCAGGGCGGCAGCGCCGCACGGCGGCGAGCGGCAAAATGACGGCGGAGGAAGCCTATCAGATCCTTGGCCTGCAGCCGGGCGCGGGGCGCGACGACATCAGCCGGGCGCACAAATCCCTGATGAAGAAACTCCATCCCGACCAGGGGGGCTCGACGTATCTCGCTGCCCGTGTGAACGAGGCCAAGGATACTCTGCTTCGTACGCATAACGGCTAACTCCGGCACCACGCTACAAACGCCCGTCCGTGTAACCTCCGCTTGCTCTGTCTGCCGTCGCCCCGATGCCCGCCATTGTCGGCGTGGTCGATCCCTTGGGTAAAAATTTAACCGTAAATTGTTGACGAGAGGTTGTCGCGGAACTGGCATCGGTGCCGGCCCAAAACAAAAATGCCCGCGCAAGGCGCGGGCATTTTGATTGGGTCAGTGCGAAAGATCAGTTGCGGACGGTGATGCAGGAGATGTCGGCGCGCTTCAGGGCGCGGCAGACGGCTTCGGCCTGGTCTCGCTCGAGCCCGGCGAAGCGGGCGCGGTAGAGCTTGCGGTTGTCCTTGGCGACGACAGGCTCGGTGAACGGATCGGCCTTGCTGAGCAGGCCGCGGGCCGAGCTGCGCGCGGCGTCGATGCGCTGCTGGGCTTCGTTCTCGCTCTCGAGCGCGCCGACCTGAACGATCCAGCCGCTGTGCATGACGACCGGCTTGGTGGTGGCGCTCATCTGGATCGGCTGCGGCGCCGGATCGGCGGAGGCAAGCTTCGCCGTGGCAGGGGCGGGCGCGGCGGCGGTCGCGGCCGGCAGCACGCCGAGGATGCCGTTGCCGGTGCCAAAGCCCGCCGGCTGACGGGGCATTTCGCTGCGGGCCATCTCGGCCCTGGGCGTTTCCGGCTGGCTTGCGAGCTCGGGCTTGTTGATGAGATCGGCGCGGGCGACGAGGGCGCCGGAGGTCTCCGCGACGTCGGAGCGGGACGCAATCGTGTTGGTAACCTGCGGGGCAACCTGAGCCGACGCGGCCGAGGCGACCCTCACGGCGCCGGCCTTGACCTGAACGGTCTTGACCCGGACCGGCTTCATCGGCTCCGACGAACCGGGAATGATCGAGAGCGGCTGGCTCGAGATCACGCCATTGGTGAGGGGCGCGGGTTCGATCTTGGACTCAGTCGGCCGAACTTCAGGCTTGGCTTGAGCCGGCGGCATCGCGGCGGTCGCAGCGGCAAGCGCCGACAGGCGCGAGGCGAGACGCGACGGGGCTGACTCAGGAGCAGGGGCAGCCGCCGCCTGAACCTGCGGAGCGGCGCGGGCCGGGGTATCCGATGCATCGGCGACCTCGGTGTTGGCGTCAGCACCGCTGCGCTCGGTCACCGCGGCAACGGTATGGGTGGTGGCGCCCTTCTCGAGATTCTCGGCGAGCAGGTTGCGCATGATGGCATCGCGCGAGCCGCCGCTGCGGCCGCCCAGCACCACGCCGATCAGATGACGGTTGCCGCGGCGCATCGAGGTCACGAGATTGAAGCCGGAGGCGCGGGTGTAGCCGGTCTTGATGCCGTCCACGCCCTCGACGCTGCCGAGCAGGTGATTGTGGTTGCGGATTGACTGTCCGCGCCAGTTGAACGTCGAGGTCGCGAAATAGCGATAGTAGCGCGGGAAGCGCTCCTGGATGGCGCGGCCGAGCGTCGCCTGGTCGCGTGCGGTCGTGACCTGCTCGTCGTTGGGAAGGCCGTTGGCGTTGCGGTAGACCGTCTTGGACATGCCGAGCGAGCGCGCCTTGCGCGTCATCATCTGGGCGAAGTCGTCTTCGTCGCCGGCGATTGCTTCCGCGATCACCACGGCTGCGTCGTTGGCGGAGCGGGTGACGAGACCCTTGATCGCGTCCTCGACGCGAATGGTCTGGCCGGCGCGCAGGTTCAGCTTGGTCGGATCCTGATCAGCGGCGTGCTGTGACACCGGCATCTCGGTGTCGAGCTTCATCTTGCCGGAGTCGAGACGCTCGAACAGCAGATACAGCGTCATGATCTTGGTGAGCGAGGCGGGATGCCGGATCCCGTCGGGGCTGGTTGCCTGAAGCACGGAGCCGGAATTGCCGTCGACGATGATCGACGCGAATTTGGGGCTGGAACTCTCGGACACGTCGCGCTGCACCCGGTGGTGCGCGTAAGAACGATGCCGATGGCGCCGCGCCTCGGCAGCATCGGTGGTGAAGATGACTGCGGCAGTGACCGTGAGAAGCCCGAAAACGCCAACCCGCGCCAAGTGCGAGGAAGACAAGTTTTTACGAAGCATGGAACCCCGTCCCCGTTTCTGACTTGATCACCGGCTCGTGAGGCGAAATTGTGCCCATTGGACCCGGGATCATTACCTGCTCAGGCTGTCCCTCCGCTGGTGTTCACCGCGGGAGACGTTGGGCCTGAGCCGCTGTTCTGGCTAAGGTGATGTTCTCAAACGGCTTTCGGCCGCTCTCTGAGGATGAACACGTCCAGGGAATCAGGGTAGGGGCCCGGGGTTTCCAAAAGCTTAAGGAACCATTGCGGGAAAGCCCGGGAATCTCCGCGACTTGCATCTATTTTTGTGCGTCGCACAAATATTCTTGACATATTTTGTGCGTTGCACTATTTTTGGGCGAAGTCAGGGAGCCGGGGCTTCCGGACGAAAGCCAGGGAAAAGGGATTCCGAGATGTTCAAGGTTGAAGACATTCAGAGCTACGGCAAAGAGCACTTCGAGCAGTGCGTCGCCTCCGCGACCACGGTTCAGCACGGCCTCCAGGCGATCGCCAGCGCTTATGGCGACTACACCAAGAAGTCGTTTGAAGACACCAAGTCCTTCGTCGAGAAGCTTTCCGGCGTGAAGTCGCTGGACAAGGCGATGGAAGCACAGACCGATTTCGCCCGCTCCGCCTACGAGACCTTCGTTGCGGAATCGCAGAAGATCGCCGGCCTCTACAGCGACCTCGCCAAGCAGGCTTTCAAGCCGGTCGAGACCATCGTGTCGAAGTTCACCCCGGCCGCCAACTAACGCTTTCTGGAAGTCCTGGAATCAAGAAGCCCGGCTGATGCAGCCGGGCTTTTTCTGTTTGCGCCCGGTTCCTGGTCAACATGTTCTAGGCAGGCAGGCCGGAAATTTTTGTCAAATCGGTCTGGATTGACTAACCTCGGAGAGGATCGCCCGGACCGGGAATCGGCAGCGCCGAGGCTGCAAAGGCTGGACCTTTGCAGCGCTTGCGGCAGGACGGGGGCAGGCCCATATTGCTTGCAACCGATCCGGATTTGACCGGATCGGTTGGAAGCGGCGATCCAACAAGGCGGTGCGCCTGTGCGAGGCTCCGAAAGGCAGGGTCGCGCGGCGGACCGTTATTCGCTTCTGTGGGGAATTTGAACGCCTGAGCCATGCCGCACCTGACTTCCAGACTCGACCTGTCCGCGCCAGCCGCTGTCTACGCTCCCCTTATGAGCAATGACGAGAACCGTTCGGGCGGCCCGACGGGTCCGAATACATCTGTCATCACCAAGGTCAAACCGAAGACCAAGCGGCCGAACCTGTACCGTGTGCTGATCCTGAACGACGACTACACGCCGATGGAATTCGTCGTCCATGTGCTGGAGAAGTTTTTCCAGAAGGACGTGGAGGCTGCGACCAAGATCATGCTGCACGTCCATCATCACGGCATCGGCGAGTGTGGCGTGTTCACCTACGAGATCGCCGAAACCAAGGTGACGCAGGTGATGGACTTCGCCCGCAAGCACCAGCATCCGCTGCAATGCGTGATGGAGAAGAAATAAGAAGTCCCACGATGCTCTCGTGGGCGATCTTTGCATCTTCCAAACGTTTTGTGTGATCGTCGCGTGATGCCTGCGCGATGTCCGTTCCGGCCGACCAGCGTACGGAAAATCTGTCTCGGCGCTGATCCCGCCCAAATCGGAACGGGTTTTGCATCAAAATACCGCAAGTGTGTACCCGCTCGAGTCGCGGAACCGGTCTTTCGCCGCGGTCTTGGATAACTATATGTGACAAAGGTTGTTGTTGCCTGACCGGGCGATGGCGATCATGATGATGGGGGCCATAGAGGACGCGAATGCCGACTTTTTCTCAAAGCCTTGAACAATCCCTGCATCGTGCACTGGCGATCGCAAACGAGCGTCATCACCAATACGCGACGCTCGAGCATCTCCTGCTCTCCCTGATCGACGATTCCGATGCGGCCGCCGTCATGCGCGCCTGCAGCGTCGATCTCGACAAGCTCCGTACGAGCCTCGTCAACTATCTTGAGACCGAATTCGAAAACCTGGTGACGGATGGCGCCGACGATGCCAAGCCGACCGCTGGTTTTCAGCGCGTGATCCAGCGCGCCGTGATTCACGTGCAGTCATCCGGTCGCGAAGAGGTGACCGGCGCCAACGTGCTGATCGCGATTTTCGCCGAGCGGGAAAGTCATGCTGCATATTTCCTGCAGGAGCAGGACATGACGCGCTATGACGCCGTCAACTACATCAGCCATGGCATCGCCAAGCGGCCGGGCGTTTCCGAGGCGCGGCCCGTGCGCGGCGTTGACGAGGAGACCGAGGCCAAGGGCAACGAAGACACCAAGAAGAAGGGCGAGGCGCTCGAGACCTATTGCGTCAACCTCAACAAGAAGGCGCGTGACGGCAAGATCGATCCGGTGATCGGACGCAATTCCGAGATCAACCGCGCGATCCAGGTGCTGTGCCGCCGGCAGAAGAACAATCCGCTGTTCGTGGGCGAAGCCGGTGTCGGCAAGACCGCGATCGCCGAGGGCCTCGCCAAGCGCATCGTAGACAGCGAGGTGCCGGAGGTTCTGGCTGCTGCGACCGTGTTCTCGCTCGACATGGGCACGCTGCTCGCCGGCACGCGCTATCGCGGCGACTTCGAAGAGCGCCTGAAGCAAGTGCTGAAGGAGCTCGAGGCGCACCCGAACGCCATCCTGTTCATCGACGAGATCCACACCGTGATCGGCGCGGGCGCGACGTCGGGCGGGGCAATGGATGCCTCGAATTTGCTCAAGCCGGCGCTTGCCTCGGGCACGATCCGCTGCATGGGCTCGACCACCTACAAGGAATACCGCCAGCACTTCGAGAAGGACCGCGCGCTGGTGCGGCGTTTCCAGAAGATTGACGTCAACGAGCCGACCGTCGAGGACGCTATCGCGATTCTCAAGGGCCTCAAACCGTATTTCGAGGACTACCACCGGCTGAAGTACACCAACGAGGCGATCGAGGCCGCGGTTCAGCTCTCCTCGCGCTACATCCATGACCGCAAGCTGCCCGACAAGGCGATCGACGTGATCGACGAGTCCGGCGCGGCCCAGATGCTGGTGGCGGAGAACAAGCGCAAGAAGACCATCGGCATCAAGGAGATCGAGACCACGATCGCTTCGATGGCGCGGATTCCGCCGAAGAGCGTGTCCAAGGACGACGCCGAGGTGCTCAAGCATCTCGAGCAGACGCTGAAGCGCACGGTGTTCGGCCAGGACAAGGCGATCGAGTCGCTTGCGGCGTCGATCAAGCTGGCGCGTGCCGGCTTGCGCGAGCCGGAGAAGCCGATCGGCTGCTACCTGTTCTCGGGGCCGACCGGCGTCGGCAAGACCGAAGTCGCAAAGCAGCTCGCGGCATCGCTCGGCGTCGAGCTGTTGCGCTTCGATATGTCCGAATACATGGAGCGGCATACCGTGTCGCGCCTGATCGGCGCGCCTCCCGGCTATGTCGGCTTCGACCAGGGCGGCCTGCTTACCGACGGCGTCGACCAGCATCCGCATTGCGTGGTGCTGCTCGACGAAATCGAGAAGGCGCATCCCGACCTCTACAATGTCCTGCTGCAGATCATGGATCACGGCCGGCTCACCGACCACAACGGCAAGCAGGTCAACTTCCGTAACGTGATCCTGATCATGACCACGAATGCGGGTGCTTCGGATCTCGCCAAGCAGGCGTTCGGCTTCACGCGCTCCAAGCGGGAAGGCGACGACCACGAGGCGATCAACCGGCAGTTCGCGCCGGAATTCCGCAACCGCCTCGATGCCATCGTTTCGTTCGGCCATCTCAGCGTCGAGGTGATCGGCACCGTGGTCGAGAAGTTCGTGCTTCAGCTCGAGGCGCAACTTGGCGATCGCGACGTCACCATCGAACTGTCCGAGCCTGCCAAGGCTTGGCTGGTCCAGCATGGTTACGACGAGCAGATGGGCGCGCGGCCCATGGCCCGCGTGATCCAGGAGCACATCAAGAAGCCGCTGGCCGACGAGGTGCTGTTCGGCAAGCTGAAGGGTGGCGGCCACGTCCGCGTCGTCCTGCTCAAGGACGAGGCCGATGAGACCAAGGACAAGATCGGCTTCGAATTTGTCGAAGGGCCGGTCACACCGAAGCAGGAGAAGCTGCCCGGTGCCCGCAAGCGTCCGCCGGGCAAGTCCAAGCCAGGCGGCGGCTCCAAGGGGCCGACCAAGAGCCCGCTGGTCAAGGCTTGATCGCGAGCGTAATTAATTGAAAAGGCCGGCTGAAAAGCCGGCCTTTTTGTTTGCGTCGTGGTGCGGGGTTCTAGAGCATGTTGTTTTTTACCGGAATCGGGATTCCCAGGGGAGCCGATTTCTGATTCAAAGTTCATGCTGGAGGACGGAGGCCAGCATGGATGACGCGACCCTATTCGGAAGACCTTCGTGAACGGGCTCTGGCGCGGGCTGACGCAGGGGAGACGGTTCGCTCGATTGCAGAGGCGCTTGAGATCAGCCCGTCCTGTGTAACGAAGTGGAAGAATCTGAGGCGGGAGACTGGAGGCGTTTCGCCTGGCAAGATTGGTGGTCACAAGAAGCCGGTTCTATCCGGTGCCCATGCCGACTGGCTACGCAAGCGCGTTCTCTCTGGGCCATTCACCTTACGGAAGCTGACACAGGAGTTGGCAGCACGCGGGATCAAGACAGATGTGCGGGCCGTGTGGACGTTTGTGCATGCCGAAGGGCTGAGCTTCAAAAAAAACGATCCTGCCGGCCGAACAAGATCGCCCCGATATCGCTCGTAAACGGACGCGCTGGAAGGCCCATCAAGGCAAGATTGACGCTTCACGCCTGATCTTTATCGATGAGACCTGGATCAAGACCAACATGGCACCACTGCGCGGCTGGGGTCCGAGTGGACAGCGGCTCCAGGCATCCGCGCCTTTCGGTCATTGGAAGACCATGACTTTCATTGCAGCGCTGCGGCACGACCAGATCAGCGCACCTTGGGTCATCGACGGCCCCATCAATGGGGAACTCTTCACCCTCTATGTCGAGAAGGTTCTGGTGCCAACGCTGGCAAAAGGCGAGGTCGTCATCCTCGATAATCTCGGCAGTCACAAAGGCAAGTCCGCCCGCAATGCCATCCGCGCCGCCGGAGCGCATCTGCTCTTCCTGCCGCCCTACAGTCCCGACCTCAATCCGATCGAACAGGTCTTCGCCAAGCTCAAACATCTGATGCGAGCTGCAGAGCCGCGTGACGTCGAGGCAACCTGGCGCAAGGTCGGTGAACTGCTCGACCTCTTCTCCGCGCAGGAATGCGCCAACTATCTCAAAAATTCAGGCTATGTTTCCGTATAAAAACAGCACGCTCTAGACTAAGTGCCCGTGTCAGGCGCGGGCGCTGCTGGCGGCCTCGGTTTCCTCGGCGCGGGCGGCCGCGCGCGGGCAGGGGTTGAGGGCTGCATCGTCACGATGACCGGATTCGGCTTGTGATCGGTTGCCGCCCCGGTCGCGGCATCGACACCCATGCCGACGACACCGCCCAGCAAGAGATTGCCGGCAAAACCGGCGGCGCCGGAGGTCGGTATATCCCGGCTGAGTGGCACGATCTGCGGCTCATAGCCTTCCTTCTGGAAGGTGATCGAGATGTCGGCGTTCCGCTTGACGACCACGGAGCAGGGCGTCGTGCAGGTCGTCGGAACCTCCAATCCGCTGACCACGGCCTCCACGCCTGACGGCGTCGATGAGATGCTGATGTTTTCGGTCGTGCCGCGCGTGACAGACGCGCAGCCGCCCAGCATGACGCTGAGCGCCACAATTCCAAATGAACGCATGAAATGCCCCTTGTCCCGGCCGCAGTGAAGCGCAACCTGAGCGGGAGGGCAATGCGTCATTGGTCCGGATGGTTAAGCCACGCACAGGTTGTATGATGCAATAACGGTAGCCGGAGCGCGGGGCTATTCGCCCCGCAGCCGCTGGTCGTCCTGCACGCGGACGTGCCCGGCGCCGCGGGCGCCTGCGGGAGATAGCCGCAGCATGCTCAGCACTGCGCCGCAGAGCGCAAATCCAACGCCGGCGAGAAGCGCCAACCGCGTTCCTTCGATCGGATAGCGGCCCAGCAGCAGCGCGACCAGCGCCGCGCCCATGGTCTGGCCGAGCAGCCGCGCCGTGCCCAGCATGCCGCTGGCGCCACCGGCGCGCTCGCGCGGGGCGGCCGCGATCATGGTGCGGTTGTTGGGGGTCTGGAACAGGCCGAAGCCGGCGCCGGCGAGCGCCATGCGCCAGATGATGTCGAACGGCGTCGGGGCGGCCGGCAGCAAGGCGAGCGCGCCGAGACCGCAGGCGAACAGCGTGAGCCCGATGCCGCCGAGCAGGCCGGCCGGATAATGCTCGACCAGGCGGCCGGCCAGCGGTGCCGCGAACGCCACCGCGATCGGCCACGGCGTGATCAACAGGCCCATATGCACCGCCGAATAGCCGAAGCGGCTCTGGAGATAGAAGGGGATCGAGACGAAGGCCAGCATCTGCCCGCAGAACGAGGCGATCGAGGTCGCGATCGACAGCGCAAAGACCGGGATGCGCAGCAGATCGACCGGCAGCAGGGGCGAGGTCATGTGGGTTTCGCGGTAAATCAGCAGCGCGCCTGCGACGATGGCGATTGCGAATTGAACGAGGCAGGTGATCACGGCCTCGCCATGGCCGACGCTGTCCACGGCCGCGATCCCGACGCCAAAGGTGATCGCCGACAGCCCCGCGCTCTGCCAGTCGAAGGAACGCCCGGCGGGTGTCGTGTGAGGCAGGCTGCGCAGGCCCAGCACCAGCGTCACCACGCCGAGCGGGACGTTGATGGCGAATAGCCAGGGCCAGCTTCCGAACGCGAGGATGCCAGCGGCGAGCGTCGGGCCCACCGCGGCCGAGAAGGCGACGACGAGCGCGTTGAGCCCGATGCCGCGGCCAAGCTGGCTGCGCGGATAGGTGAAGCGCACCAGCGCAGCGTTGACGCTCATGATGCCGGCCGCGCCAAAGCCCTGGACAATGCGCGCGATCGTCAGCAACGGCAGCGTATCCGCCAGTGCGCAGAAGGCGGATGCAATCGTGAACAGCACCAGCCCGACCAGATAGACGCGGCGGTAGCCGACGATCTCGCCGAGTGAGGCCAGCGGCAGCAGCGAGATGGTGATCGCGAGCTGATAGCCGTTGACGATCCAAATCGAGAAGGCCGGGCTCGCGTCGAGGTCGGCCGCGATCGTCGGCAGCGCCACGTTGGCGATGGCGCTGTCGACCACCGCCATGATGATGCCGAGCGCAATGGTCAGGACCGCCTGGTTACGCTGGGGTTGCGGCAGGCCGTCGGCATGCTCGATAGGGGCGGACGACATGATGGAGGCGCGCTTGATTCGAGCCGTGATGCATCCCCGAATTAGGAAATTGCAGGATGGATCGCAACCCGGCAGGATCCGGACGGTTCCAGTGCCCGACGCAGTGCTCCCGGCGGCAGGAGCCTGTGTGGTGCCTTTGCAGGCCCGCCCGCGGAGGAGGCTAGTGCTTTTTTGTTTGGATTGCCTTGAGGTAGCTGGCGACGGCCTCGGCGCTCTCCCGGTCGAAGCGGAACGTCGGCATGGAGCGATGAATGCTGCTGTAGCCGTCCTGAAGACGTTGCACGAAGTCGGGATCGTAGAGCTTGTTCTCGCCCAGATGGCGGAACGGCGGTGCAAGCTTGTTGGGGCTCCCGCCGGTGGGGCCGACGGCATGACACCGCGAGCACATCTGCTCCAGGAGACTTTGGCTGTGCCGCTGCTCGGCATCCAGGGCGTGGGCAAACGAACCCCACAACAAGACGATCAGAGGCGCGAACGCGAACGGCTTCATCTCACCAGCGCAAAGTTGCCTTGCCATAGGCGTAAAGCACGAGCAGCCCGATGGTCACCAAGGTGGAAAAAACCAGGATGAGGCGATCCCAATTGATCCGATCTCTCTCGGCCTGGCTGAGGTTGAGGGCCGTGAACAGGGCCTTCATTGCAAATCGGCGCATCGGGAGCCTCGCGAAGCACGCAACGTGACACGGCCGGCGGGCGACCGTTTGATGCAGCTCAAGGTCAAGACACCTCTGGACGAGGCCGGCATCGCGCGCCGGGCCGCGCCGCGCCGCGTTGCTACACCGCCGGAGGATTGCGGTCGGTGAAGGTCGTGCGCTGGTGCCAGTAAGGATAGGGCAGCGTGACCTTGCTGGCGGCATCGAGCCTTGCGATCTGGTCTTTGGTCAGCGACCAGCCGACCGCGCCGAGATTTTCGCGAAGCTGCGTCTCGTTGCGCGCGCCGATGATCAACGTCGAGACGGTCGGACGCTGGAGCAGCCAGTTGAGCGCAATCTGCGAGACGCTCTTGCCGGTTTCCTTCGCGACCTCGTCGATTGCATCGACGACGCGATAGACGTGCTCGTCGGGCACGGGCGGGCCGAACTCGGCGGTCTTGGGCAGGCGGCTGATGTCCGGCTTCGGCTGGTCGCGGCGGATCTTGCCGGTGAGGCGCCCCCAGCCGAGCGGCGACCAGACCACCGCGCCGATCCCCTGGTCGAGGCCGAGCGGCATCAACTCCCATTCATAGTCGCGCCCGATCAATGAATAGTAGGTCTGGTTGGCGACGTAGCGCGGGAAGCCGTGCTTGTCGGCGACGCCGAGCGACTTCATCAGGTGCCAGCCCGAAAAATTGGAAACGCCGACATAGCGGATCTTGCCGGCTCGCACGAGCACATCGAGGGTTGCGAGTACCTCTTCGGGCGGGGTGAAGGCGTCGAAGCCGTGGAGCTGAAACAGATCGATGTAATCGGTGCCGAGCCGGCTCAGCGAACCGTCGATGGCCGCGAGCAGATGCTGCCGCGACGAGCCAATGTCGTTGGGCCCGTCACCGAAGCGAAAGGTGGCCTTGGTCGAGACCAAGACGTTGTCGCGGCGGCCCTTGATGGCCTCGCCCAGCACGCGCTCGGACTCGCCGAGCGAATAGACGTCAGCGGTGTCGAACATCGACACGCCGGCATCGAGGCAGATATCCAGAAGGCGCCGCGCCTCGGTCGCGTCGGTGGTGCCCCACGCCGCGAGGCGGCCGACGCCGCCGAACGTGCCAGTGCCAAGGCTCAAGGCGGGCACCATGAGGCCTGACCGGCCCAAGCGTCGGTATTCCATCGATATGCTCCTCGACTGGCTGCTGATTGATCGGTGCGGCCCTGGCAGCGGATGGTAGTGCAAGCATGCGCTTCGTACCATTGCGCGCACACATGGCGGCTCTGCTCGGAGCAGGACGCGCCCGCGCCGGAATTGCGGCGTCGGCCGCGTCAGTGCCGCAGGCTCTGCCGGAAGTCGCGCGGCGACATCCCGAAATGCTCGCGGAAGACGCGGCCGAAATGCGAGAGGTCGTTGAAGCCCCAGGCAAAGGCGATCTCGCTGACATGGCGGTGGGCGAGCACGGGCGAAGCGAGGTCGCGCCGGCATTGGGCGAGACGTTCGCCGAGAACGTAGCGCTGGAACGAGATGTCCTCGTCGGCGAGGAGATCGTTCACATAGCGCGGCGAGATGCCGAGCGCTGCCGCGGCCTGCGCCAGCGCGAGGTCGGGATCGGCGAGGTGAGCCCGGATATGGGCCTTGAGCCGGTAGAGCAGGGCGGAGCGGTGGGTCGATGATGGCAGCGGCGTCTTGCCGAGCCGCTCGCTGAGCGCCATCGCCAGCAGGTCAACGGCCTGTTCCGACAGCGCATCGGCATGGTCCGGCGCGAGCCGGTCCGCGCTCTGGCAGAGCCTGAAGATGAAATCACAGGCGAGCCGTTCGAGCGGGGCGTCGGCGCCGAACGAGATCGCGGTCAGCATCTCGGTGCCGCCGAGCCGGCGCTGCAGCATCTCGCGGGGTACCTTGAAGATCGTCTGCGTGAAGCTGTCGTTGAACTTCAGCTCATAGGGACGCGTCGTGTCGTAAAGCGCGAACTGGCCGGGATGGATCACGGTCTCGCGGCCGTCCTGCACGACGCCGCCGTCACCGCGATTGCCGAGCGCGATCAGGACATAGTCCTGGTCCGAGCGTGCGATGCGCGAGGGCGTGCGGAAGACGTGCTGGCGATCGGAGCAGACGTCGGAGCACACTGCCTTGCCGAGGGCTGCCTGCGTGACCGAGCCGCGGAAGGCGCTGCCGAGGTCGGACTTGCAGTCGAGTCCGACGAAGACGTCGCAGACGATATCCTGCCAGAGCGCAAGCCGGCGGTGGCCGGGACTGTCGTCCGTGGTGAACTGGATTGGCATCTGGACAGCCTCCCTTTCACATCCTGCAAAACGGCATATGAGCGCGGATCCGGCATCCCGGTGGCAAGTTTCGTACCGGGGCGGCGATCCCTTCCAGTCGAATTTTTGTTCCGCTGCGGTCGAGCGCCCGGCCACGCGGTTCGCCAAATAGATTGCATCGGACGTGATCTCGGATCAACCGGCAAAGGAGGCGGCAATGGGCGTCGAACATCCGAAATACAAGGTGGCGGTGGTGCAAGCGGCGCCGGCCTGGCTCGACCTCGACGCCTCGATCGACAAGTCGATCGCGCTGATCCGGGAAGCGGCCGAAAAGGGCGCCAAGCTGATCGCCTTTCCCGAAGCCTTCATCCCCGGTTATCCCTGGCACATCTGGATGGACTCGCCGGCCTGGGCGATCGGCCGCGGCTTTGTGCAGCGCTATTTTGACAATTCGCTGTCCTATGACAGCCCGCAGGCCGAGCGGCTGCGCGACGCCGTTCGGAAGGCGAAACTGACGGCCGTGCTCGGCCTCTCCGAGCGGGACGGTGGCAGCCTCTATCTCGCACAATGGCTGATCGGCCCGGACGGCGAAAGCATCGCAAAGCGCCGCAAGCTGCGGCCGACCCACGCCGAGCGCACGGTTTATGGCGAAGGCGACGGCAGCGATCTCGCCGTCCACGCCAGGGCCGACATCGGCCGCATCGGCGCGCTGTGCTGCTGGGAGCATCTTCAGCCGCTTTCAAAATATGCGATGTACGCCCAGAACGAGCAGGTGCACGTCGCGGCCTGGCCGAGCTTTTCGCTCTACGATCCGTTTGCGCCGGCGCTCGGCGCCGAGGTGAACAACGCCGCCTCGCGCGTCTACGCGGTCGAGGGCTCCTGCTTCGTGCTCGCGCCTTGCGCGACGGTATCACAGGCCATGATCGACGAGCTCTGCGACCGGCCCGACAAGAACGCGCTGCTGCATGTGGGCGGCGGGTTCGCCGCGATCTACGGTCCCGACGGCAGCCAGATCGGCGACAAGCTGGCGCCGGACCAGGAGGGGCTTCTGATGGCCGAGATTGATCTTGGCGCCATCGGCGTCGCCAAGAACGCCGCCGATCCCGCCGGGCACTATTCGCGGCCCGATGTGACGCGGCTGCTGCTCAACAAGAAGCGATACCAACGCGTCGAGCAGTTTGCGCTGCCCGTCGACAGCGTCGAGCCTGCGGACATCGCCGCGGCGGCGAATTGATCGTCGAGATCGAGGGGAGGGAACGATCATGGAATCCGCAATTCCTCTGCATCTCGAGACCCAGCGCACGCGCCACAAGCGCGTGCCGGACGATTACCAGCCGCCATATCCGTCCTTCGTGGCGCGTTACAAGCCGGGGGTTGTCCGGGTCGTCATGGCCTATTTCGGCGTCCAGTATCGCAACGTGGCTCCGGCGGCTGCGATGGAGGCGCTGGCGGAAATTGGCGAACGGTTTGCAGGCGAGGGAGGCCCCACGCATTGGGACCGCGCCCACTACGTCGATCAGGCCGGATACACGAATGTCGTCTCGGCTGCTTATTGGGACGACATCACGCGTTTCGACGCCTGGTTCGAGCCGTTGCGTGAAGCGTGGACAGGTAAGGGCCGCGAGGGGATTGGCACCTTCATCGAAGTGTTGCGTCCTGCCGTGGCGCGACACGAGACGCTGTTCTCCTCGCTCGGAAGGCCCGAGGGCGTCGCCGTCATTGCCGACGGCATGAGCGGCGAAGTGCAGGAGCACGCCTATTGGGGTGGCATGCGTGATCGCATCCCGTTGTCGCAGACCGATCCCATGGCGCCCGGCGGCGCACCGGAGCTGATCCGCGACGGCGTCCGCCTGCGCGTGAAGGCGCATGACAATCTCTGTCTGATCCGCTCCGGGCAGGATTGGAGCGACACCGAGGCCTCGGAACGAAAGCTCTATCTTCACGACGTCGAACCGGTGCTGCGCGAGGGTATGGACTTTCTGCGCGACGACGGTCTTGTCATCGGCTGCTACGCCAACCGTTACATGCAGGTCCTCTCGGCCGACGGCCGCGCGAGTGAAAAATCCTACGGCCAGAGCTGGTGGAAGAGTCTCGCGGCGCTCGAACGCTGGGCGGAGTCGCATCCGACCCATGTCAAGATCTTCGGCGCGGCGATGAAATATCTGTCGACGCTCGGGCCTTCAGCCAAGCTGCGGCTCTATCACGAGGTCACCGTGGCGGCCGCGGACGAGCAATCCTTCGAATATCTGAACTGTCATCCGAAAACGGGGATGCTGGCCGCGGTGGAAAGCGCCGGCGCCGGATGAATCAGGCCCGGCAGTGGCCAAGCAGCTCGGGATGCGCCGTGCAGATGTGATGCGCGCCCGCCTCGCGCAGCTCGGCCTCGCTGCCATAGCCGTAGAGCACGCCGATCGCGGTCATGCCGTTGGCGCGGGCGCCGACAACGTCATGGCTGCGGTCGCCGATCATGATCGCGCAACTCGGATCGACCTTGGCCTCGTCGAGCGCGTAACGCAGCAGGTCGCGCTTGTCGACGCGTGTGCCGTCGAGCTCTGAGCCGAACACCCGCTCGAAATACGATTTCAGGCCGAAATGCTCGACGATGCGGGTGGCGTAGACCGCGGGCTTGCTGGTCGCCACGAACATGCGCGGCGTGGTCGCGGCAAGCGTCGTCAGTGTGTCCATGATGCCGGCATAGGTCTCGTTCTCGAACAGGCCGATATCACCGAAACGCTCGCGATAGAGCAGCAGCGCTCGATCGGCGAGTTCCGCGCTGCCGGTTAGCTTCTGCAGGCTGGCGTGGAGCGGCGGGCCGATGCACCAGGTCAGATCGTCCTCGCTCGGCACTGCGAGGCTGAGTCGTTCCAGTGCGTACTGGATCGAGCGGGTGATCCCGGATTTCGGGTTGGTCAGCGTGCCGTCGAGATCGAAATAGATTGTCACCATGCCGGTCGTGCCCGTGTTGATATTACCGTTGGTTGCTTGACCTAAACGAGGCCGCAGGCCAAGGCAACGTGCAACGGTTGGCAGGGCGAAATCTGCCTCGCTGATGCGGTGCTCCGCTTTAAAAGCTCGCTATTGGCTGCGCTTGGGCGTAGGGTCCAGCGATCACCGCCCTTCCAATGGCATCCATCGGTGACTGAGGGTCACTCACGCTCCCGCCGACTGAGGAGGAGCGCGCATGCCTCGATTTCGCCTGGCCGACTGGATCGTGCCGCCGGTGATCGTTCCGCTGTTTCTATTGCTCCTGGTGGCCGCTGCGGCGCTCCTGCGTGGATAAGACGCAGTTGCAATACCTTGTGAGCGGACGCGATCAAAGCGGTTACGTCAGCTTGGGCCGCACCACGACGGCCGCTGCCCTGAAGAAGGCGAGAGAGCTGCTGCAGGAAGGCTATATCGACGTGCGGATTTGCACCCCGCAGGGGCGGATTCTGCTGTCTGACGAGTTCGACCAGTTCGAGGCATGAGGCGCGCGCGGGCGTCAACGACCGCGCTCCGGCCCTCCGCGAGGAAAGATAACTCCATGAAGATGCTCATTGTCGTATTGGCGCTTGGCACATTTGCGCAAAGTGCTGTCGCGAAAGAGCCGGACTGCCGCATCATCGAAAGCACGAGTGGACGGCTCGCCTGTTACGATGCTGCGTTTCCACCAAAGGCGAAGCAACCCACTGCTGTCGAAAGCGACGCAGCGCGGGCTGCCTACAAGGACCCGTTCGTTGCGGAAGAGGTCAGAACCGCCGCGAAGCTGAAGAATATCTGCCGCGGTTGCTGAGCCGTGCACTCTGCGACATCAAGCCAAATCATCGAGGTGCCGACATGACGCCGCTCCGCCGTATCGCCGTCATTGGCAACTCGCTGCCTCGCCGGTGCGGAATTGCGACCTATACGACCGACCTGAAGAACGCGATATCGATTTCGCGCCATGATCTCGAGACTTGCATCGTTGCAATGACCGATCGTGGTCAAGCCTATGACTATCCTCCGGCTGTCGCGTTCCAGATCAAGGATGGCAATATCGAAGATTACATGCGGGCCGCGGATTTCCTCAATGCCGGCCGGTTCGATACCGTGTGCTTGCAGCACGAGTTCGGGATCTTTGGTGGTGAAGCCGGAGCCCATATCCTGGTGCTGTTGTCCCGCCTGACGATGCCGGTGGTTACGACGTTTCATACGGTGCTGGCCGATCCGACACCTGCGCAACGAACGGTCATGGAGCGCATCGTCGAGGCATCGTCGAAGGTCGTGGTGATGGCCCATAAGGGCCGCGAACTGCTGCGTGACGTCTATCTGGTGCGTGACGACAAGATCGAGGTGATCGCCCACGGCATTCCCGATGTTGCCTTCGCCGAGCCGGATGCAGCGAAAGCCAAGCTTGGATTTGAGCAGAAGCCGGTCATCCTGACGTTCGGCCTGTTGTCACCGAACAAGGGCATCGAAGTCATGATCGACGCCATGCCGTCGATTCTGGAGCGCTGCAAGAATGCGGTATACGTCGTGCTCGGAGCAACGCACCCCAATCTGGTCCGAGACCAGGGCGAGGCCTATCGTGAGAGCCTGATCGCGCGGGTGCGCGAGCTCGGCATTGACGACCACGTGGTGTTCTTCGATCGGTTCGCCGATCTGGCCACGCTGCTTGAATTCATCTCGATGTGCGACGTCTACGTCACACCCTATCTCAACGAGGCCCAGATGACCTCGGGAACACTGGCCTACAGTTTCGGACTGGGCAAACCGGTCGTATCGACCCCGTACTGGCACGCACGCGAGCTGCTTGCCGACGGGTGCGGCATCCTGGTGCCGTTCGGCGATTCCGCGGCGATCGGCAACGAAATCGCGAACCTGCTGACCGACGGCGACCGGCGGAAGGCGATGTCCCGGCGCGCCTATGCGGCGAGCCGGATGATGACATGGGAGCGGGTGGCCGAGCGCTACGTGTCCGTCTTCGAAAATGCGCGGCAAGGCCATCGGTTGAAGATCTTCGCGCGCTCCGACATGAATGCGCCGGAGCCACGTAGTCCGGCGCCGCCCGACATGCAGATCGGCCATTTCCTGTCGATGTGCGATGATGTCGGCCTGCTCCAGCACGCGGTTTTTTCGGTTCCGGATCGCGCACACGGCTATTGCGTCGACGACAACGCGAGAGCGCTGCTGCTGGCCTGCGCCCTCAACGGTCCGGGCGAGCAGCCGCTGTCAGAAGTCTTGACGAGCCGGTTTGCGGCCTTCGTACAGCACGCGTGGAATCCGGACACCAGGCAATTTCGCAACTTCATGGGGTTCAATCGAACCTGGCTTGAAGACAGGGGCTCCGAAGACAGTCACGGACGAACGCTATGGGCTTTGGGCGAGGTTGCACGCAGAGACGCGAGCCCGGCCCGGCGGCTGTGGGCCGCTGCCTTGTTCGTCCAGGCATTGTCGATCGCGGCGAGCTTTCGTTCACCTCGCGCGTGGGCGTTCATGCTGCTCGGTTTGGACGCCTATTGTGCCGTAGCTCCGGACGATCTCAACGCCAGGGAGATCCGGCATGCGCTTGCCGACAGGTTGATGGCTTGCCTGGCGTCGGTCGAGACGCCGGACTGGGTGTGGTTCGAGGAAGGGCTGGCCTACGACAACGCGCGATTGCCGCAGGCCTTGATCCTCACGGGTGTGGCGATGAAAACGCCTCGATATCTCGATGCCGGATTGAGGTCCCTGCGCTGGCTCATGACGCAGCAGACCACCGCGGCAGGCCATTTCCGGCCGGTCGGCACCGCCGGCTTCGGCGAGCTACGGCAACGTCCGCGTGCGTTTGATCAACAGCCCGTGGAGGCAACGGCAACGATCGCCGCCTGCCTCACCGCGTGGCGCGCCGACGGCGATGCCGAATGGAAAGCCATGGCAACGCGGGCCTTCGCCTGGTTCCTCGGCAGCAACGAGCTCTCCGTGGCGCTGGTCGATCCGCTCACTGGCAGTTGCCGGGATGGTCTGCATCCTGACCGCGCCAACGAAAACCGCGGGGGCGAGTCGGTTGTTTGCTATCTGCTCGGGCTCGCGGAGATGCGCCAGCTTGCGCGCGTCAACCCGAGCCTGACCAGGCCCACGGCCTTGCGCGCCGTGGGCGCCTGAACCTGATCTTCTCAATGAGCAAGCCGAGGATACCGTGTCACAAGCTTCTTTCCTGAATCGGCACGGGCTTCATCTGCGCCCAGATCCCGCGCGCGTTATCGTGCGGCCCTTCAAGCCGGCAACCGAACCCCGCGATCTGAATCCGACCGACAAGATGCGGGCAAATCATATTGTCGACCGGGTTCTCGCGCTCAGTTCGGAAGCCGTCGCGGTCCAGCTTGCGGATGTCCTCGACAATTTCGAGGGGCGACATCGTAACCTCCTGGAGAGGTTTGAGGCTCGCGCGGATGAAATGGAGGATGCTTTCGCAACGCATGGCCTCTTCTCGAAGGCCCAGCGTCAGCTGGTCGGCGCCTATTTCCTCAGTGAATATTCGTTCGAAGCCTCTGCCTTGTTCAACCCCAGCATCGTCCCGCATCCCGATCAATCCGGGGCACCAACGGGAGGCTTGCGCTTCATCCTCAGTCTTCGCGCTATCGGGGAGGGGCATGTGTCGTCGCTGACGTTTCGAACCGGAACGATTGCGGCTGATGGAAGCCTGGCCGTCGATCCGACGGCGCGCCTTGCCTCGGTTCCCCGGATTACCCGTCGCGTATCCGGGCCGGACGGCGACCGTGTGGAATTGGTGTTCAGGCCCGAGGAAGATCTCAGCGAGCGCGTCATCTTTCCCGTGACGGAATCCCAATCGAACGGCATCGAGGATGTGCGCTTTGTCAAATTCAGCGACGGGGATCGGCAGACCTACTACGCCACCTATACGGCTTACAGTGGACGCGCGATCCGGTCCGAATTGATCGAGACCAGCGACTTCATGTCGTTTCGACTGATGCCCTTGCGCGGGGCTGCGTCACACAACAAGGGCATGGCGCTCTTCCCGCGCAAGATCGACGGCCGGTATGCCATGATCGCGCGACAAGACAATGAGAACCTGTACCTGCTCTATTCGGACGACCTCTACACGTGGGAAGGCGGCGGGGTCCCGCTTCTGAAACCGCAATTTCCCTGGGAGTTCGTCCAGATCGGGAATTGTGGATCGCCCATAGAACTAGACGAAGGCTGGCTGCTGCTGACGCACGGTGTCGGCCCGGTCCGCAAATATTCCATCGGAGCGGCGCTGCTCGACAAGCGCGACCCATCGAAGGTGCTGGCTCGTTCGGCGGAACCGCTGCTCCGACCTGAACCGTCCGAGCGCGAAGGGTACGTCCCCAACGTCGTCTATACCTGCGGAGCGATGCGGCATAAGGACCAGATCATCCTGCCCTATGCGGTGTCGGACACTTTCTCCAGTTTCGCAACGATCAGGATCTCCGCCCTCATCGAGTCGATGCAACGCTGAGTGCCGCGTACGCACTTTTGCTCCGTCTACTGGCATGTCAGGGAAGCCGTCATGGTTCGCGAAACAACCTACGTCGTGCAGGCGTTCAATGCGGGCAAGGGCGGCAATCTAAAGCCGGACTCTCCCATCGTCTGCAAGTCGGAAAGCGGAGCGCTGCGGACGGCGGAGCGACTGGCCTTGAGCAAGCTCGGTGTGGTCGCGTTCTCGTCCAGCGGTGATGCCGAAATGGGTGACTATGACGATGAGCCGACGGTGTTCTTCCGAAAGGGCGAGCTTCCGTCTGGATTCGACTGAGTCATCGCTTGCGGTTGGGCAGATATTGGCAGAGGAGCACAGATGAACCAGCGACTTGACACATTGAAGCAGGCCCGCGATCGCATGATCGAGGACAGGGACGTGCATGCGAAGGTGCTGGCCGCTCCCTTTGATCGTGAAAAGGCCGAGCGGGCACGGAACAAATTCGTCGAGCTCCAAACGCTGATCGATGCCCTCGACCGTGCGATCAGCGCGGAGAATCCCGCCTCGGCATAGGAGCGAAGCGGGCGAAGGCGGGGTGGCCGAGCATTTCCGCAGCGTGCCGCCGGCCCGCGCTATTGCTGTCTCGCCCACTCGACGATCGCCGTGGCGTCCGCGCCCGCCTGCGCTTCCCAGGTGGAGAGGGCGCTGGTTGCAGCTGACTGAAGTGCGGCGATGAGCGAGGCGGGCGCTGGTTCGGCGATGCGGACGCCATTGTCTCGCATGCGCGCGTAGTTCTCGGCGGTGCGATGGGCGAGCAGCGCGAACTGGCTCTGCTCGGTCTCGGCGGCCGCGGCCAGCACCTCGCGCTGCATCGGTTCGGACAGCTCGGCAAAGGCGTCGCTGCGGACAAAGGCGATCGAGACCGGCATCGCGTAATTGATGGCCGTGAAATAGGGCAGGAAATCCCAGAGCTTGCGTCCTGCGCCGCCGTCGCCGGAGGTGAGGAACGCATTCAACCGATGCTCCCTGAGGCCGGCGAGCGCCGCGTCCATGGGCAGGAATTGCGCATTCGCGCCGGCCGCGCGCATGACCTCGCTGGAGTTGGCGTCGTAAGCCCGCAAGTTGAGTTTCGGCAGGTCGTCGGCGTTTGCGAGCGCGTGCTCGGACCAGAGACCCGTTGCCGGCCAGATCGTCACATAAAGCAGCTTGAGGCCGCGCGCTGCGAGCGCCTTCTCGTAGAGCGGGCGCGCCCGCAGATTGGTGGCGCGTGCGACGTCGACCGATTGCACCAGGAAGGGCAGGGTGGAAAGTGCGAGCACAGGATCAAGGCCCGAGAGCGCGCCCGCGAAAGCATCGCCACCGGCGATGCGGCCGTCCGTCGCCGCGCGGGGCATCGCGCCCGAGTTGATCTTGAGCTCGTTGTCGAAAGCGTTGGCCACGGTCACGAAACCGTTTGTGCGCGTGGCGACCCGTTCGGCGAAAGTGGTGAGCCCGATCCCGGAAATGTTGTTTTGCGGGTATTCCGTGGTCATCCGCCAGCTGACTTGGGCGGCGGCCGGGACGGCGGACAGCAGGAGCGCGGTGAGGGCAAGGATCGCGTGGATCCGTTTGGCGGGGAATCGCATTGGGAGAAGCAGGTCAGGCAGCATAGATTGGCAGCTCGTCGAAACATGGCACGGTGCCACAGCATGGCAGATCATCTTGTCGCATGGCGCGCCGGCGCGCGCCACAGCGATGCTTGGGCAGTGCTGGCGCGATTTGCATCACTTGTCGTTGCCGCGCTGCTGGTCTCGACGTTGCGGGCCGCGGCGTGGGACAGCTCGCCTGCCAAGACGGGTGTCGCCATCCCAAGCGTCGAAGAACTCGCGGTGCCTCCCGCGAGGCCTGATGCGCGCGAGAGCGACACGCGGGAGTCGATCTGCCTGATCGTCGAGGCGGCCGCGCGCGATGCCAATTTGCCGCTGGAATTCTTCGCCCGCGTGATCTGGCAGGAAAGCCGTTTCCAGGCCGATGCGGTGGGCCCCATGACGCGCAGCGGCGAGCATGCGCAGGGGATCGCGCAGTTCATGCCGGGCACAGCGAGCGAGCGCGGGCTGCTCAATCCGTTCAACCCGGTGCAGGCGCTGCCGAAGTCGGCCGAATTCCTGAGCGAGCTGCGCAACCAGTTCGGCAATCTCGGCCTTGCCGCCGCCGCCTACAATGCCGGGCCGCGGCGGGTGCAGGAATGGCTTGCGGGCACCGGTCCGATGCCGGAGCAGACCCGCAACTATGTCTTCGCCATCACGGGCACGAGCGTCGACGCGTGGGCGAAGGCAGGCAGCACCGGCAAGGGGCCGCCGAGTTCGCCGCCAACGAGCTGCCGCGATCTGATGGCGCTGTTGAAGCGTGCACCGAATGCCTTCGTTGCCGAGCTCGAGCAGCATGTGGAGCTGGCTGCCGCAAAGGTCTGGGGCGTTCAGCTCGCCGCCGGGTTCGACCGCAACCGGGCACTGGCGATGTATTCCCGCGCCGTAACACGGTTGAGCTCGGTGATCGGCGAGCGTGATCCGAGCCTGCTGAGTTCGGTGGTGCGCAGCCGCGGCACGCGCGCCTTCTACCAGGTGCGCATCGGCGCCGACACGCGCAGCGAGGCGGATGATCTCTGCAACCGCATCCGCAAGGCCGGCGGCGCCTGCTTCGTGCTGAAGAACAGGGGTGTGAGCGGGTAAGTCGTCGTGCATGCCAGCCCCGCCGCGCGCTTTCTTGACGCTGGCCACCGCATTGCCCGTTATGCAGGGACGATTCTGCAACCAAGCTGGCCGTCTCGTGGCGCTTCCTCCGCTCGATTCTCCTCAATGGCATAGTCCCTGGCGCGCCTTTGCGTGGGGGTTGCGCTCGATCACGCAGACGATCCTCACCGTCGTGCTGTTCGTGACGTATCTCGGCATCGGCGCGCTCGCCCACGACACGCATTTCAGCCTGCTTTGGGCGCTCTGCTCGACGCTGTTCGTCTGGGCAGGTCCGGCGCAGATCATCCTGATCACCACGCTCGGCTCGGGCGCGACCGTCATCCAGTCGGCAATTGCGGTCACCGTCAGCGCCATCCGCCTGTTTCCGATGGTGGTCTCGGTGCTGCCCCTGATGCGCACGCCGACGACGAGACGGCGCGAGCTCGTGTTCGCCGCGCATCTCACGGCGGTGACGTTGTGGGTCGAGTGCCACCGCTTCCTGCCGCAGGTGCCGCGCGAGCGGCGCATCGCTTTCGTCCATGGGCTCGGTTGCGGCCTGGTCTCGGTGTGCCTTACCGCCAACACGGTCGGCTATTTCCTTGCCGCCAATCTCACGCAGACGCTGGGCGCCGCGATCCTGTTGCTGACGCCGCTGTCCTTCCTGTTCTCGACCGCGCGCAATAGCCGCGAGGTTGCCGATGTCGTGGCCCTCGCGCTCGGAGTCCTGCTTTATCCGCTGGCGGCGAAGATGAACTCCGGCCTCGACATCCTCGTCAGCGGCCTCGTCGCGGGGACGATCGCCTATGGCGTCCATTGGTGGCGGGTGGTGCGCGCATGAGTTTTGCCCAGCTCATCGGTGACTGGCACGCGCTGGCTGTGCTGTTCGTCGCCGGCGTCGTTCCCAACCAGATCTGGCGCATGCTGGGCCTGTGGTTCGGCGGCGGCATCGACGAAGGCTCCGAGCTGCTGGTCTGGGTGAGGGCGGTCGCCACCGCCATCCTGGCCGGCGTCATCGCCCAGATCGTGGTCGAGCCGCCAGGGGCGCTCGCCAGCGTGCCGGACGTCCTGCGCTATGGCGCGGTCGCCGCCGGCCTCGTCGTCTTCCTGTTGACCCGCCGCTCGATCTTCGCGGGCGTGATGACGGGCGAAGTGTTCATGCTGGCCGGCACGTGGTGGTTGGGCTAAAACCGCTTCCGAATAGCTGAGGAACTGGAAATATGGTTCGCGAAAACGAGCTCCGCGAGGGCGAGGTCGCCATCGAGCTGCCGCCGACGCAGGATGCCGGCCTGGTCTTCATCGGTCGTATCCGCACGCCCTGGACCTCGCGCCTGGAGACGCCGCGGCAGGGCCGCGCCGACGGACCGATCTGCCGCCTCGAGATCTTCGAGCCGTTCTTGCCGGCCATCAAGGGCGTCGACTTCTACGGCAATCTCGAGGTGCTGTACTGGCTCGACCGCTCGCGCCGCGACATCGTGCTGCAGAGTCCGAAGAACAACGAGAAGACCCGCGGCACCTTTTCGCTGCGCTCCCCGGTTCGGCCCAATCCGATCGGCACCTCGATCGTGAAGCTGGTCGGCATCGAGGGAAACGCCATCCTCGTGCGCGGGCTCGATTGCATCGACAACACGCCGCTGATCGACATCAAGCCCGACCGCTGCGAGTTCACGCCACTGGCGGCGCCGCAGGCCGGGGATTTTCAGTCGGAGTAGTCCGTCATTCTGGGGCGCGCCTCTTGGCGCGAGCTATGATGCGCAATTGCGCATCTGAGAATCTATCGGGCGGCAGAGACGGTGGTGAGATGGATTCCGGGCTCGCGCTCTGCGCGCCCGGAATGACGATCAGCTCTTCAGCGCCGCGATCAGCTTGGTCGCATTCTCTTCCAGAACCTTGACGTCTTCCTTTCGGCTGGCCGGCGGCAGCATCGCGACGCCGTCATGGCGCGGCATCACGTGCATGTGGAGGTGAAATACCACCTGTCCGCCGGCCGGCTCGTTGAACTGCTGCACGGTGATGCCGTCGGCTTTGAATGCCTTCATTGCGGCTGCGGCGATCTTGTGCGCGCCGCGGGCGACATGGGCGTAGTCGTCCGGCTTGATGTCGAGGATGTTGCGGGCAGGGGCCTTCGGGATCACCAGCGTATGGCCAGGCACCCGCGGCATGATGTCGAGGAAGGCCAGCACATGCTCGTCCTCATAGACCTTGTGGCAGGGAAATTCGCCGCGCAGAATTTTTGCGAAGATGTTATTGGTGTCGTAGGCGGTCATGGCGGCGGCTCCCTCAAAATTTCGCGCTTACTGTCACCAGCCATGGTGAGCCGTCAAGGCGCCTCGTCGATGCCTTTGCGGAACGGGCCGAGCTCGGCGAGCTCACGTCCGGCCTCGGCGACATAGGCACGCTCCCGCTTGAGGTAGTCGTCGATGGCGCGGCGCAGGCCCGGATCGGCGATGAAGTGGGCGGAGTAGGTGGTTCGCGGCAGGTAGCCGCGCGCGATCTTGTGCTCGCCCTGCGCGCCGGCCTCGACATACCTCAAGCCGCGTTTGATGGCGAAGTCGATCGCCTGATAGTAGCAGACCTCGAAGTGCAGGAAGGGATGATGCTCGACCGCGCCCCAGTTGCGGCCGAACAGCGTGTCCGAGCCGATGAAGTTGATCGCGCCCGCGATCCAGCGATCGTTGCGGCGCGCCATAACCAGCAGCACGTCGTCGCTCATGGTCTCGCCGATCAGCGAGAAGAATTCGCGCGTAAGATACGGGCGGCCCCATTTGCGCGAGCCGGTCTCCATGTAGAACTCGAAGAAGGCGTCCCAGGCATCCTCGGTGATGTCCTTGCCGGTGAGCCAGTGGATGGTGATGCCGGACGCGAGCGCATCGCGGCGCTCGCGCTTGATCGACTTGCGGTGGCGCGAATTCAGCGTGGCGAGGAAGTCGTCGAAGCTCGCAAAGCCCTCATTGTGCCAGTGGAACTGCTGGTCGGTCCGCTGGAGGAAGCCGTGCTCGGCGAGCAGCTTCCACTCCGCCTCAAGTGCGAAGGTGACGTGCACCGAGGAAGCCTTGCTGACACCGCACAGCGCCACGAGCCCGCTCGCCAGCGCCTCGGTGATGCGCTCGCGGTCGACGCCGCCGCGCACCAGCAGCCGCGGCCCCGTGGCCGGGGTGAAGGGAACCGAGACCTGAAGCTTCGGATAGTAGCGCCCGCCGGCGCGCTCATAGGCATCCGCCCAACCGCGGTCGAAAACGTATTCGCCTTGCGAGTGCGATTTCAGATAGCAGGGCACGACGCCCGCGACGCGGCCATCGATCTTGGCCACGAGGTGCCGCGGTCCCCAGCCGGTGCGGATCGTGGCTGAACCCGATTTCTCAACAGCCGAAAGAAACGCGTGCGAGACGAATGGGTTATAGGAGGGTCCTAAGAGGGCGGCCGAATCGCCTGAAGGGGCGGGTGAGGTTCCGTTGCTATCCCCATTGCACCGGCCGCCTGGATTGGCGCAGGCGTCCCAATCCTCAGGAGACACCTCGGCAATGGAAGGTACGGCCTCGAGCGTGATTTCAGATGATCCCATCGCGCCCAAGATCGTGCATTGCAGCAGCGACTTCAAGAGGGCGGTAACGTCAGGCCCTACGGCACGAACCCCTCAAAAATCATCTGGTCCGCGTACTGCCCGACCCGCGTCCGCTGCTCCGGGGTGCGGACGGTCCAGCCAAGCAGGGCGCAGCCGAAGACGTTGCGGGCGATCCAGGGGGCTGGCGCCGGGAGGTGGTCGACCTTGAAGGCGACGAAGTGGGGCTGGGTCTGGAAGCCGTGGCGCAGGTACAGCATGCTGTCGCGCTGCGCCTGGGTCAGGGTGGCCCAGTACTCGTCCTCATAGCTCCGCTGGGCGACGATGCCGCGCGGGCGGGACGGCAGCAACTGGCGCAGCGCCAGCACCTGGTCGGGGTCGAACGACATGCCGACGGCGGGGCCCTGATAGGACGCCAGCACCTCGGCCATTCGCGTCACCAGCTTGCGGTCGCCGTCAAAATGGCTCTTGACCTCGATCGCCAGCGGCACCCGGCCGGCGACCATGGCGCAGAGGTCGGAGAGCGACATCATCCGCTCGCTCGTATCCCTGAATTTGACGGCCCTCAGTTCCGCGGCTGTCTTCGACACCACCTCCCCGGTGGCCTCGGTGAGGCGGCCCAGGGCATGGTCGTGGTGCACCATCGCCTCGCCGTCAGCGGAGAGCTGGATGTCGACCTCGATCGAGAAATTGCCGGCGACGGCAGCCTGCACCGCGCCGGGCATGTTCTCGACGATGCCGCGGGAAATGTCGTGCAGGCCGCGATGGGCGACCGGCCGGGCTGTCAGCCAATCCGGAGCGCGCATGCGCGTCAGGCGACCTCGAACACGCCTTCGACCTCGACCGCCGCATCCGCGGGCAGCGAGGCGACGCCGACCGTGGTTCGGGCGTGGCGGCCCTTGTCACCGAACGCGGCGACCATCAGGTCGGAGGCGCCGTTGAGCACCTTCGGCCCGTCCAGGAAGTCCGGCGCCGAGTTGATGAAGCCACCGAGGCGCACCACGCGCACGACCTTGTCGAGATCGCCAAGGGCCGCCTTGACCTGGGCCAGCAAATTGACCGCGCAGCCGCGCGCCGCCGCGGCACCCTCTTCGATGGAGACGCCGGCGCCCAGCTTGCCCTTGGCGATCAGCTTGCCGTCAGGGGCGAAGCAGACCTGGCCGGAAACGAACAGCAAATTGCCGGTGCGCACGAACGGGACATAGTTGGCCACGGGAGTCGGAGCCTCGTGCAGCTTGATGCCCTGTTCCGCCAGTTTCTGCTCGACCGTGCCCGCCATGTTCGACCTCGTTGTCCAGAAAATCATCCGCCCGGGCGCGTGCATTGGCGGCCGGGCGGGCCCTGTTTCGCCCATCGTGCCGCCACATGCAAGCAACCGGAGGGGGATGCATTTTGTTGAGGCGGGGCAGGAGGTTCAGCGGGCGGGCCGCAACTTTACGTGAGACCGCCTCAGTTGCGACGCAATGGAACGGTCACTAAACTGTCGAATCTGCGCTTTCCCCAAGGACGCATCTTCAAGGAACAGACATGGTGCACCTTTTCCGGACTTCGCTCGGTGTGATGGCGCTCGCGGCGGCCGCCTTCGGCTCCAGCGGCGGAGCGCAGGCGGCCAGCGGTCCGTTCCTCGCGCATCAGGCGCTCTATGACCTCAGCCTCGTCAAATCGCGCTCCAATTCGGTCAACAGCGCGCGCGGGCGCATCCTCTACAACTTCACCGGAAGCTCGTGCGAGGGCTACACCTCCGAATTCCGGCAGGTGTCCGAGCTCGACAGCGGCGAGGGCAAGATCACGCTGAGCGACCTCCGCTCCAATTCCTGGGAGGACGCCGCGGGCAAAAGCTACCGCTTCAAGATCGAGACGCGAATGAACGAGGCCGACGCCGGCCGTGTCGACGGTTCGGCCGAGCGCGACGGCGACCATATCAACGTCAAGCTGAAGCTGCCGTCGCCGAAGAGCTTCACCCTTGACGGCAAGATCGTGTTCCCGACCGAGCAGATCCAGCGCATCATCGCCGCCGCCAAGGACGGCAAGTCTCTGCTCGAGCTCTCCGTCTATGACGGCTCAGACGACGGCCAGAAGGTCTACAATACCCTGACCGTGATCGGCCAGCCGATCCCTGCCGACCGCACCGCCTCGCCCGATGCATCGACGTCGGACGAGCACATGAAGTCGCTCAAGCGCTGGCCCGTCACCGTCAGCTATTTCGATCGCGAGGCCCAGCAGAAGGAAGGCGAGCAGACGCCGGTCTACGCGATGGCGTTCGAGCTCTACGAAAACGGCGTCTCCCGCCAGCTCGTGCTCGATTACAACGATTTCGTGATTTCAGGCGCGATGGGCAAGTTCGACGTGAAGGACAGCAAGCCCTGTAATTGAGGACGAGACGTCTAGCCCTTGTCGCACTCTGCGGCTACGCTTGCTCTCAACGTTAAACCTCCGGGAGCAAGCCAATGCCCAAGCTCGACCATCTCCGTCCCAGCGGCCTTCACAACAATCCCGCTTATTCCCACGTCGTCACCGCCACCGGCGCACGCACCATCTACATCTCCGGCCAGGTGGCCGTGGACGAGGAAGGGCGGATTGTCGGCGAGGGCGATCTCGCCGCGCAGACTACGCAGGTGATGCAGAATCTCGGCCACGCGCTGAAGGCGGCCGGTGCAAGCTACGCCAACATCGTGAAGATCACGACCTTCGTCGTCGGCTACAAGCCGGAGCTGCGCCCGATCATCGGCAAGGCCCGCTCGGTCTTCTTCGAAGGTCTGGAGCCGCCGGCCTCGACGCTGGTCGGCGTCTCTGCGCTCGCCGCGCCGGAATGGCTGATCGAGATCGAGGCGATCGCGGTCGCGGATTGATCCAGTAGCCGCTTACTCCTGCGCCTTCTCCGGCCCCTCATAGGCGATGCCGCGGATCACCGCGGCGCTGCCGAACTTCTTCCGCAGACTGTCCACCGCGCGCTCGGCGTGCGCGGCGCGGCGGTCGAGCATGTCGGTGTCGTCGGCGGGCGAGCCTTCGCGCAGCGCGCTAACGCCGGCGCCCATCAGGCGGAAGGGGGTGCCGTCGATCTCCTTGGCCAGCATCTCGCGGCAGATCGAGAAGATCTTTGCGGCGAGCTGCGTCGGCGCGGCGATCGACTGCGAGCGCGTGCGCTGGCGGAAATCGGAGGTCTTCAGCTTCAGCGTGACGGTCGCGCCGGCGAGCTCGCTGCTCTTGAGGCGAGACGATGTCTTCTCGCACAGCCGCCACAGGATCTTTTCCAGCGTCGCGAAATCGCGGATGTCGGTTTCAAAAGTGGTTTCGCTGGAAATCGTCTTGGCGCCGCGATCAGGCTCGACGCGGCGGTCGTCGATGCCGCGCGCGAGCCGCCACAGCCTACGGCCGTCGCTCGGAAACTGCCGCATCATCTCGATCTCGTCGGCCTTTTGCAGGTCGGCGATGATGCGGAAGCCGCGCCGCACCAGGCGCTCCTGCGTTGCGGGGCCGACCCCGAAGATGAAGCCAACCGGCTTTTCCGCCAGCATCACACGGGCTTCCTCCTGGTCGAGCACGACAAAGCCGCGCGGCTTGTCGAGGTCGGAGGCGATCTTGGCGAGAAACTTGTTGCAGGACAGGCCGACGGAGACGCTGATGCCGATGTCGCGCTCGACCTCGCGGGCGAAGCGCGCCAGCACCTTGGCCGGCATCATGCCGTGGACCCGCTCGGTGCCAGAGAGGTCGAGAAAGGCCTCGTCGATCGAGAGCGGCTCGACCAGTGGCGTCAGCGCCTGCATCGCCTGCCGCACCTCGCGGCCGACGCGGACGTATTTTGCGATGTCCGGCGGGATCACGGTCGCATGCGGACAGGCTTCGAGCGCCTTGTACATCGGCATCGCCGAACGCACGCCATAGGTGCGGGCGATATAGCAGGCGGCCGACACCACGCCGCGTTTGCCGCCGCCGATGATGACGGGCTTGTCGGCGATATCGGGATTGTCGCGCTTCTCGACCGTCGCATAGAAGGCGTCGCAGTCGATATGGGCGATGGTCAGGCTCGCGAGCGCGCGGTGGTGGACGAGGCGAGGGGAGCCGCAGGCGGAACAGCGCCGCACGCCCACATCCAGATCGACCGAACAATCCCGGCAGAAGCAGCGGGGCCCGGCCGCCTCGGGGGCGCTCACGGCACGTCGCGCTCCCAGGTCCGGTCGCCCAGCGCGTCGCCGAGGACCTGCCGGGCCGCAGCCACGTTGGTGGGGTGCAGTTCCACAGAGCTGGCAAAGGCCTTCACGGTGGCGTCATCGCGCATCACGAAATCGAGCACGCTGAGCAGGAAACCGGGATCCGAGGCGGCGTTCCGCAAGGACTCAGGCCCGACACCTGTCTCAGCCAGGAACAGGCCCAGCCGCTCGGAATCGCCCGCGACAAAGGACAGAGCCTGAATCGCAACGATTTCAGCGACTTCGCGGGGGTTGTGAACAGGCTTTTTCAAGGGGCCGGTTTGCCTTTCCGTTAACTTTCGGTGTCTACTTTGAAACCATCATGCCCGAGTCTCTGGACCCTCGACAAGCAACTGGAAACCACATCGCAGAAAGTGGGCCCTCGGGTTTAACGAAACTAGAGCGAATCTGAGGCTAGTTTGAATCCAGTTTTCGAAGCGCCCGCGAGCGGCGCCTGAGGCGTCACATGCATCGGTCTTCAGGACCAAACAGGAGGGCGGGATGGCTAAGACCGTCCTGATCGTGGAAGACAACGAGCTCAACATGAAGCTCTTCCGCGACCTGTTGGAGGCGCACGGCTACCAGACCACCGGCACCAGCAACGGCTACGAGGCGCTGGACCTCGTTCGCAAGATGCGGCCCGACCTCGTGCTGATGGATATCCAATTGCCGCAGGTCTCGGGGCTCGAGGTGACGCGCTGGATCAAGGACGATCCGGAGCTTCGTGCCATTCCCGTCGTCGCAGTTACGGCGTTCGCGATGAAGGGCGACGAAGAACGCATCCGCGAGGGCGGCTGCGAAGCCTATTTGTCCAAGCCGATCTCGGTCGGCAAATTCATTGAGACGGTCCGACGTTTCATCGGATAGGAAGTGAGTTCAAAGTGTCCGCGCGTATCCTCGTTGTCGATGACGTCCCTGCCAACGTCAAGCTGCTCGAAGCTCGCCTGTCCGCCGAATATTTCGACGTCATGACCGCCTCGAACGGCACCGAGGCGCTTGCCATCTGCGCCCGCGCCGAATGCGACATCATCCTGCTCGACGTCATGATGCCCGACATCGACGGCTTCGAGGTCTGCCGCCGCCTGAAGACGGATCCGGCGACGCATCACATCCCCGTCGTGATGGTCACAGCGCTCGACAGCCCCGCCGACCGCAATCGCGGGCTGGAGGCCGGCGCCGACGATTTCCTGACCAAACCCGTCTCCGATGTCGTGCTGATCGCGCGCGTGCGCTCGCTGACCCGGCTGAAGATGATGACGGACGAATTGCGCATGCGCGCCATCACCTCGCTCGAGATCGGCATGCAGGCGCCCGAGCGCAGCGCGGTCGCCGACACCGGCAAGGGGGGCCGCATCCTGCTGGTCGACGACCGCCAGTCTTCCTACGAGCGGCTGGCGGGTCTGCTCGCAGCCGAGCACACCGTCGACGTCGAGCCGAACCCGACCGAGGCGCTGTTCCACGCCGCCGAGGGCAATTACGATTTGCTGATCGTCTCGCTCGACCTCAACAATTTCGACGGCCTGCGGCTCTGCAGCCAGGCGCGCTCGCTGGAGCGTACGCGCCATGTGCCGATCCTGGCGATCGCGGACCCCGAGAACTCGACGCGGCTGCTCCGCGGCCTCGAGATCGGCGTCAACGACTATCTGCTGCGTCCCATCGACAAGACCGAGCTGCTGGCGCGCGCCCGCACGCAGATCCGCCGCCGCCGCTACACCGATCATCTGCGCGACAACGTGCAGAACTCGATCGAGATGGCGATCACGGACGCTCTGACCGGCCTGCACAATCGCCGCTACATGGAAAGCCATCTGGCAACGCTCGCCGAGCAGGCCTCGACAAGGGGCAAGCCGCTGGCGCTGATGATCCTCGACATCGACTATTTCAAGTCGATCAACGACAATTACGGCCACGACGCCGGCGACGACGTCTTGCGCGAATTTGCCGTGCGCGTGCGAAAATCGATCCGCGGCATTGACCTTGCCTGCCGCTACGGCGGCGAGGAGTTCGTCATCGTGATGCCGGAGACCGACCTGCACGTCGCCGGCATGGTCGCCGAGCGCCTGCGCCGCTCGATCGCGGGCGAGCCGTTCGCGGTCCACAAGGGCACCAAGCGCATCGAGGTCACGATCTCGATCGGCCTGACCACGCTGGAGCAGAAGGGCGAGCAGGTTGCCGATGTCCTCAAGCGTGCCGACACCGCGCTCTACCGCGCCAAGCACGACGGCCGCAATCGCGTGGTGTCGCAGGCGGCGTGAGGCTGCCAAAAACAAAAAGTGCGAAAACAACCCCATGCACAGTAGCCGGCGCTAGCCGGATCAATGGGTTGCGCGGGGGGCAAAAATCGCTTGCGCGGGTCGCGAGCCGGTTTGACACGTCGGGCAATACAGGAGCAATCTAGTAGGATTGGCTAGGGCGTGAATGAACGCCGTCGCCACATCCTAGGTCGTCGTCCCCGCGAACGCGGGGACCCATAACCCCAGGGAGGGGTTATGGTGCGAGCTGGTCACGACGAGTCTTCGTCAAACACCTTCCTGTGGCTATGGATCCCGGATCTGCGCTTCGCTTGTCCGGGACGACAACGGTTATTGAGGCGCGGGCTTGCCTCGCTTCACCGGATCACCACCCACATCCACCCCCGCATTCCGTAGCAGCACCTTCGCCGCGTCCTTCGCCGCACGCGCCATCGCGGGATCGTCGCGCACGAGGTCCTGCGCGATCGCGCCGTCGACCAGCAGCACGAGCTGGGTGGCGAGCGCGTCCGCGTCGGTCACGCCGAGCTCGGTCAGCCGCTCGCGAAACCAGACGCGGCGGCTTTCCTTGAAGGCGATCGCGATCTTCTTCACCGCGCGGTCCTTGGGGCCGAGCTCGGCCACTGCATTCACGAACGGGCAGCCGCGAAAATCCTTGGCCGCAAAGCGCCGCTCCAGCGAATCGAAGCTGGCAAGGATCTGCTCGGCCGGGGGCTTGTCCGAGGGGCGGGCGTGGGCAAAGCGACGCTCCAGATACGCCGCGATCAACGTGTCCTTGGAGGGGAAGTGGTTGTAGAGCGTGCGCTTGGAGATGCCGATCTCGGCCGCGATGGTGTCGACGCCGATGGCACGAATGCCCTGCAGATAGAACAGCCTGTCGGCGGTCTCGAGGATCCGCTCCTTCATGGTCTGTGGGGTCGGCGGGGGAGCCATGCGGCAACGAGCATCCTGTTGGCTTGACAGCGCCTGCCATTCATAGCCTAAGTACACAGGTCTGTGTAACCAAAATCAACGGCATTTGCAGACGCCGGCGCGCGCGCCGCGCCCACGAGGGAGAATGAAATGCCTCTGTTGCAGGTCCTGCGTCCGACCTTGCCCATCCTGATCGGCGCCTCGATCATGCTGACGCTGAGCATGGGGCTGCGGCAGAGTCTCGGCATTTTCATGCAGCCGCTGACGCACGACATCCATCTTTCGATCTCGGATTTCACGCTGGCGCTGGCCGTGCAGAACCTCGCCTGGGGCTTTCTCCAGCCGCTCGCCGGCGCGATGACGGTGCGCTACGGCTTCCGTCCCATCATGATCGTGGGGTCGCTGATGTACATCGCGGGCCTCGTTCTGATGACGACCGCGAACGGGCTCGTCAGCATCATGATCGGTGCCGGCGTGCTGATCGGGACGTCGTTGGCCTGCACCGCGGCCGCGATTGCGATGTCGGTGGCGGCACGCGCGGTGCCGGAAACCGTGCGCTCGACCGTGCTCGGCATCGTCTCCGGCGCGGGCTCGCTCGGCGCGCTGCTGTCGGCGCCGATCGGGCAGATGCTCAACGAAGGATTTGGCTGGCGCGTCGGGCTCGCCGGCTTCGTCGTCATGTCGGTGCTGATGATTCCCGCTGCGTGGTATGCGGGGCGCATCGACCGGATTCCGCTGCCGAAGCCGTCCGCCGACGACATCGGCGATGCCACAGCGGCGACGGCGGCGCGCACCGCGTTCGGCAATGCCTCCTTCGTGGTGATGACCTGCGCCTATCTCGTCTGTGGCATGCAGTTGGTGTTCCTCACCACGCATCTGCCGTCGTATCTCGCCATCTGCGGCCTCGATCCGATGCTGAGCGCGCAGACGCTCGGCATGATCGGCGGCTTCAACGTGCTGGGCTCGCTGTTCTTCGGCTGGGCCGGCCAGCGCTGGAACAAGCTTGCGCTGCTCGGCGGAATCTACGTGCTGCGCTCGCTGGCACTGGCCTGGTATTTCATGTTGCCGGCGACGCCGTTCTCGACGCTGCTGTTCGGCGCGATCATGGGCTTCCTGTGGATGGGCGTCGGCCCGCTGGTCGCAGGCGCAGTCGCCGAGATGTTCGGCCTGCGCTGGCAGGCGATGATCCAGGGCCTCGCCTTCATGAGCCACCAGATCGGCAGCTTCCTCGGCGCCTATGGAGGCGGGGTGCTCTACGACGCGCTCGGCTCGTACACGATGGCCTGGCGCATCGGCGTCGCGCTGGGGCTGGCCGGCGGCATCGTGCAGGTCGCGTTCGCGCTGATCCGGCCGTCGCATCCGCCGGTGTTGAGGACGGCGTAGGCGGGGAGGGTGCTCATAGGTGCCGGCTTTCAGAGCCGAAGCAACGTTCATGACAGATTTCGAAGCTCATCCACACCGGTTGGCGGCTTTGTTCGCCACCCGATGATGAAAGCGCGCTTGGCGAGCCCCTTCTGAACGCGAGCTATCTGGGTCTGCTCTTTGTCGAGCCGCAGCCGCAACAGAGGATCGCGGGTTCCCGAGACGGAGAGGCTCTTGTTGATGACCCAGCCATACGGTTCGACGCCGGCACGCCGCAAATCATCCTGAAGGGAGGCGGCCTCGGAAACCGGCGTCGTCTCCGGCAGCGTCACCAGGATCACCTTGGTGTGGGTCGGATCCTGGAGCCGCATCAGCGGGGTAACGATACGTCCCGCACCGGTCGGTGCAAGTTGGCTCGTCATCTGGCGGTGATAGGCGCCGGTCGCGTCCAGCAGAAGGAGGGTGTGGCCCGTCGGCGCCGTATCGAGCACCACGAAGGCGCTCCGGGCTTCCGCAACGACGTGCGAGAAGGCATGGAAAACAGCGACCTCCTCGGTACACGGCGAAGCAAGATCCTCGAGCAGCAGGGCCTTACCCTGCTCGTCGAGGTCACGGCCACGGCTCGCCAGTATTTTCGCGATATACCGCTCCGTCTCGACCCTAGGGTCGATCCGGTCGACCGTCAGACCTGGCATGACGCCATCGACGACGAAACTGACGTGGGCCGCGGGATCGGTCGTGCTGAGATGGACGGCATGACCCCGCTTCGCCAACCCCACCGCGATGGCGGCAGCGATCGTCGTCTTTCCGACGCCGCCCTTGCCCATGATCATGATGAGGCCGCGCTCGCCCTGGGCCATGTCATCGACCAACCGGTCCAGGCCCGGCAGGTTGACCGGTTCTGTATTTGACTCGCTGGATAAAACCGGGGGCTGATTGGAGGGCGACAGCAGCGCCCTCAGAGCCGTTACGCCCACGATATCGAAGCCAAGCAGGGGAATTTCGTCTCGCGGCAGCTTCTTGAGCGACGCGGGCATGGCGGCAAGCGCCTCGTCCTGATCCCGCTCGAGCGCAACTGCGACGACATCGGTTCGGTCCGTGGCGTGGAAGCGCCCGTTCACCACGAGAATCTGGTTCGAGAGATTGAGCGCATCAAGTTCGCCCGATGTTCTCGCCGCCTCACGAATCGCGCCCCGATCGGCGCGGGTGACCAAAATGATGGTGGTCTGTCTGGAATCACCCAGGGCCTGAAGCGCCTTACGAAATCGGTCCTCCTGGATCTTCAGACCTGAATGCGGGCCGAGGCAGGACGCGCCCCGATCGTTGTCCTTGAGAAAGCCGGTCCATGCCTTTGGCAGGCTCAGGAGCCGAAGCGTGTGGCCGGTCGGAGCGGTATCGAATATGATGTGATCGAACCCCGCTATATCGCCGTCCAACAGTCCCACGAACTCGTCAAAGGCTGCTATTTCGGTGGTGCAGGCGCCGGAGAGCTGCTCGCGCACAGTCGATCGCTCGCCAGCTGTAACCTCCGGTGCGAGCTGTTCGAGCACTCTCTTGCGATAACTCTCGGCAGCGGCCTCGGGGTCAATATTCATCGCCGAAAGTCCGGTCACGTTGGGCACCGGCGTAGGGCGATCGGTCAAGGTGACTTCGAGCATCTCGTCGAGGTTCGACGCAGGGTCCGTGCTGACGATGAGAACGCGCAGTCCACGGTCCGCGAGGCCAACAGCCGTGGCGCACGCAAGAGAGGTTTTGCCGACTCCACCCTTTCCAGTGAAAAACAGGTATGGGGTCGTGGCGGTCAACGCGCGAAAGTGGGGCATCATAGGCTGTCCTACGGCCGGAGCGGTCATATGCCTGGTCTCATATTCGAACAGGTCAGGAGTTGAGTGCGTCGTAAACGATGCCCAGGATTACGCTGTAAGTCAGGAGCATCGCCAGCGAGAACAGTGCTGGCGAAATGCCAAGTCCAGCCTGCTGTGCGAAAAATCCAAGCCCGATCATGGGAAAGAACACCAGCCCCATCATCGCCCATCCGAGCACGCCGTATGCCATTCCCTTGATCGCTCCGATATTGCCTGGCAACCATCGATAGAGATGTCCAAAGGCGAGGCTGACGAAGGTTGAGCCATTCAGGAATGAAAGTAGCCACGGCACCACGGGATGGATTGCTGTTCCGGTCACATGGCTCAGCGTCGTCTGGAAACTTTCGTAGGGCTGGAATGATGGAAGCAGTCCAGCCCAGGACTTGAAGTACATCAGCAGCGAATGCGCGATGCTTCCGCACAACCCCGCAACAACTGCCTTCCAAATCCTGTTGCCTGAAGGCATGCGAGGTCGCCCATTTTCGGGAGTGGCTTTCCCACGTGGACGCGCGGTCGCTGCTACACGTCGCGATCATGGGCTCAATTCGGTCGAGGGCGTCAATCTCGTCTCGGCAAGTACGGCAAGTGCATGTCGGTTCCCGACGACGACGATCGGAATGGCAATGAACCCGCTGACCAGAAGCAGCCAATCCTGCCGAACGTCCAGTAAGATAGCTGCGCTCCCGCCGATGATTGACCAGATGAAGGGGAAGCATGGTGCGCTCCTGCCCGATGGTTTGAGCGTAGAGGACTGCGTTGCTTCGCTGCTTGATGAGGATCAACGTGCCCTGGGGGGCAACGCGTGGCCGAGGCGTGCCACGGAGGCTGCCCGTCGCAGCCGCCAACACCGGTATTGCGGACGGCTTAGCGGGGATGGGTGGTCGCTTTCGACGGCTTGAGAGCTTACAGCGGATGCCGCGCTGTTTGGCCGTGACGGGCCGCCTGTGACCCGGAGCAGCTATCGGCCACTTCGCGCCAAGAAAACCACAGAAGGCTCCACCTCGATGAGGAACTCCTCCTTGGCGAGGCTTGGCACTCCAATCCAGGTTGTGCACGGTGGGTTATCGCCGAACGCCGCTTTGAGGGCGACGCTAATGGCCGTACCCTCGTGCATGTGGCTTTGCTTGATGTAGAGCCGCAACGCACCGACCTGATCGAGCTCCGCACCAACCGTCGCCAGCGCAACGCCAAGATTTTCGAGACTTTTGCTGAGTTGACGACCGATATCGCCAGCTCCAACGACGTTCTGATCTGCGTCCCAAGCGACCTGGCCGGACACATACACGACATCGCCGAATGGTGTGGGGACGGTAGCAACCTGCGCGAAACCGTAACGCGAGCTATCGAAGATTCCGACAGGAACATGTACCATTCGGCTCATGATGGCTCCCCTAGCCAGAGCGCCAGCCAGCGGCGCCGCCATAAGTAGAGCAGAAAGCCAGCAAAGGGAAAATCGGCTCGTAGCCCATTAATGGCATCGATATGCAGCAGACTTGCGTCAAAGTTAGGATGTCGCGACCTTCACCTTGACCGCAACGGGCAGCGGTAGGCGCAGCCCCCGGGCCAACGCCGGACGTCGCGATTTCGGCTGTCTCTCCGGCAGCTTTCCGAAATGCGAGACGGTCTGCATCAGCGCGTATCTGACGGCTGGCTCGATCTTCGCGCAGATGAGCCAGCAGATCAGGACAAGCATGCCCAGCGCGATCCATAGGGCCGAGGTGGCATCAAGGCCCGCATCGACCAGAGCGCGGATGATGGCGGTGCCAATGACGTTGTGGGTGAGATAGAGCGGATAGGTGATCAGCCCGAGCGTTCTCAGATAGGCCGGTGCTTCAGGAGAAGCGGTGCCTGCCGGGCGCCTGTTTCGCTTCGCGGCAAGGGGCAATGAGGAGCACCGCGGCCGCCCAGACCATGATCGGCACGAAGGCTGATTGATCAGAGATGGCAGGGATGGACGTCAGGAAGAAATCGGCGAAGAAGTAAATTTCCGCGGCGCCTGAAAGACACGTGATCGCAATGGCGATTTGTTCGAGCGCCGTCAATTCTCTGTTCGCGGAAATGAACAGCCAGATTCCCAGCGCGAAGAAGCAGCCATGCGTCAGCAGGAATGCGGCGCACGGCACCCGAAACATCAGGATGACTAGATAGGGCAGGTCGGATGGCGTCGTGCAGGACATCACCAGCAGCGCGACGGCATTGAAGATCGCGCTGTAGATGGTGAGGCCGAATGCGAGGTGGCGCAGGGTGACCCTCTTCGTGAGCATCGCGCAGAACACGAGACCGTAGAACGCGGTCTCGGCGGCCAGCGTCCAATAGACCTCGTCGAGCCATTGGCCCGTGACCCCCTTGGGAACCATCAACATGGCGTGGAGATAGGGCAGGATGAATTCGGATGTCGGTCCGCTTCCGAACAGGAGCAGGACCAGGAAGGTCGCGGTGGCGCAAACCCAGACGGCCGGATAAAGCCGGAGTGCGCGGCCAAGAAGAAACTCGCCCGGCGAAGCCTGGCTCGCGGAATTCGCGATGACGAAGCCGGAAATCACAAAGAAGATCTCGACGCCGACCCAGCCGAACCACGTGAAGGGCGCGGCGGACGGGTAGATAACATCGGCGGCGACGGTGCGCTCGAAACCCGGGACGCCAATCGAAACCCGGGCCCATGACCAGAACATCTGGTGAAAAATGGCGACTCCGAGGGCGGCCCCGAAGCGCAGCGGATCCAGCAACGGCAAATGGCTCTTCACGGGAATGGACCAGATTCATGCAACGATCCCGTCGGAGATAGCGAAGCCGGTCGCGGCGCTCTGCGAGATGGGTCACACTTGGTTCACTCGCTGGGGACGCAGCTGGCCGAGCTCTCGTGCCCCGGACGCAACGCAGCGTCACTTCGACGATGCGCTGCAGAGCAGAGGCCCATGTGTCCAGAGTGTGCCGTGTGGCTTTCTGGGTCCCGGCTCTGCGCAGCAGCGCCATAGCGTGTCGAAGACGCGCGTGAACGCGCTGGTAGCGCTGCAGCGCGTCCGGGACACGAGAGAGCTGAAGCTCAACCGCACCAGAAGGCTTGCGGAGAGGACGAACTAACGCGTGCGTCCTGACCGCTTGAGATCGGCGACCTTAAACCTGTTGCCGGCAGCCAGGCTGCTGCAAATCCAGTGGGCCTTGTTCCGGTTTTCGCCCAGGAACGTCTTGGTCTCGACGCAATCCATGTAGGATTTATGGGTGATGGTGTCTCGGCACGTTGGCGAGAAAGGCCCATACTCTATGTTGCCGCCCGACTCGCTGCATCCAATCCACGGCTCCTTTCCATGTGGGAAGCTTGATGCACAGCCCCCATTGCAGCTGCTGGCAACTTTCTCCAGGCTGGCAATCCTTCCCATCACAGAACCTGGGGCATACGACGGCGTCCGTGTAGCCGACGACGACACTCGAGCGGGTGACGCCGTCCGGCGCGATGAGACTCCGGTGTTTGTCGTCTGCTCCACCCGATGTGGCTTTGCCGCCGGCGCAGCGACGGTGACGGGAGGTAGCGTGGCGGCGGAGCCGGTTGGGATTTGTGACGCGGCCGGGCCGCACAGAACGGTCGTTGACAGAAAGGCGAGGGTCGAAGGCACGACGAGGCTCGATGGCAATCTCATGACTGTGTCCTTCCCGATGTCGGGACGGAACAGCCGTCCCGATCAATGCACGATATCATGCATTGCGAGCAAGGCAATCGTGGGTTGTGTTCAGCAACACGCGCGTGAACGCGCTGTGGCGTTGCCGCGCGCGGGGATACGGCCAAAATAAAAACGGGGCCCGCGAGGGCCCCGTCAAAGTCCGTAATGTCCCGCGATCTTACTTGATCTTGGCTTCGCGGAATTCGACGTGCTTGCGCGCCACGGGATCGTACTTCTTCTTGACCAGCTTGTCGGTCATGGTGCGCGAATTCTTCTTGGCAGTGTAGTAGAAGCCGGTGTCGGCCGAGGACACGAGCTTGACCTTGATGGTGACCGCTTTGGCCATGTTCAGAACCTCAGGAATGAAGGGAATCTGGAGCCGGCCAAACGGCCCGCGTTGGCCGGCAACCTAGCCAGAAACCGCCTGATGTCAAGGTTTTAGGGGCCAAAAACCACCCAAATCGGCCCGATCAGGCCTCGAAGAACCGATTTTTGGGCCGCGGCAGGCCCAGATTCTCCCTCAACGTGGCCCCTTCATACTCCTTGCGGAAGATCCCGCGCTTTTGCAGCTCCGGGACGACCTTGTCGACGAAATCATCGAGCCCCGCGGGCAGGAACGGGAACATGATGTTGAAGCCATCGGAGCCGCGCCCGACCAGCCATTCCTCCATCTGGTCGGCGATGGTTTTCGCCGTGCCGACGAAGGCGAGCCCGCCATAGCCGCCGACGCGCTGGGCGAGCTGGCGCACGGTGAGTTTTTCGCGCGCGGCGAGGTCGACCATGCGCTGGCGGCCGCTCTTGCTGGCGTTGGTCTCGGGGATTTCGGGGAGCGGGCCGTCCGGATCGAAGCCGGAGGCATCAGTGCCGAGGATGACGGAGAGCGACGCGATGGCGCTGTCGTAATGCACGCGGCTGTCGAGCAGCGCGCGCTTCTCCCTGGCCTCGTCGACGCTGTCGCCGACCACGACGAAAGCGCCGGGCAGGATCTTGAGGTGTTCAGGATCGCGGCCGACCTTCTCCATGCGGCCCTTGATGTCGGCGTAGAGCTTTTGCCCGTCGGCGAGGCTGCCGCCGCCGGTGAACACGGCTTCCGCGGTCTCCGCCGCAAGCTGCTTGCCGTCCTCGGACGCGCCGGCCTGCACGATCACCGGCCAGCCCTGCACGGGGCGGGCGATGTTGAGAGGGCCGCGCACCTTCAGATATTTGCCGTGGTGGTCGAGCGTGTGCATTTTCGCGGGATCGACGAACAGCCCGCTCTCGACGTCGCGCACGAAGGCATCGTCGGCGAAGGAATCCCAGAGGCCGGTGACGACGTCGTAGAATTCGCGGGCGCGCTTGTAGCGCTCGGCGTGCTCCATGTGGTCGTCGAGGCCGAAATTCAGCGCCGCGTCAGGGTTCGAGGTGGTGACGATGTTCCAGCCTGCGCGGCCGCCGCTGAGATGGTCAAGCGAGGCGAAGCGCCGCGCCACGTGATAGGGCTCGTCGAAAGTGGTCGAGCCCGTCGCGATCAGGCCGATCCGTTCGGTGACGGCGGAGAGCGCCGACAGCAGCGTGAACGGCTCGAACGAGGTCACGGTGTGGCTGCGCTTGAGCGCGTTGATCGGCATGTTCAGCACGGCGAGGTGATCGGCCATGAAGAAGGCGTCGAACTTGCCGGCCTCGAGCTTCCGGATCAGCGTCTTGATGTGACTGAAATTGAAATTGGCGTCGGGCCAGGCCCCGGGATAGCGCCAAGCGCCGGTGTGGATGCTGATCGGGCGCATGAACGCGCCAAGCTTGAGTTGCCGTTGTGCCATCGCCCGGTGTCCGTTGTGGGTGTCGTTCAAGGACACATAGGCGCGCCGGGGAACTCCGCCAGCCGGCTGGACGGGAGGATTATTTCGTTTTTCGGCGGGCGCTCAGCACATTCCTGTCATTCCGGGGCGCGCGCAGCGCGAGCCTGGAATCCATCCCTCGGCAGTCTCTGTGGCCCGATGGATTCCGGGCTCGCCGCTTCGCGGCGCCCCGGAATGACGGGGGAGAGAGGGGCCAGGGAGCGACCGCTCAGCCCAAAATATCCTTCTGCATCTTGCCGCCGTAGAAATGGAAGAACGGCACCGGCGCATCGTGGCGGAGCGGGCCGGTGGCCAGACGCGTGTCGAGCTCGTTGAGCACGTTGCGCGTCATCGGATGCAGATCGGCGAGCGGTTTCGAGCCGAGCTCGACCCAGACCAGCTCGACCAGCTCCGCATCCGCATGGATCACGCCGTCGACGCGGTGGGTGATCGCGGAGGCATCCGCGGTGAAGAAACGCGTGTCGAATCGCTTGACGCGGCCGGGCGGGGTGATGGCGCGCGCGATCAGGAACAGGCTGGACGGATCGGGCAGCAGGCCGGCATCCGCAAACGGCTTCCAGTTGCCGTCGAGCTTGGGCACCAGGCCCTCCGCCTTGCGCCCGAGGCAGAGGCCGGTCTCTTCACAGGCCTCGCGGATCGCGGCAATCGCCAGCGACTTTGCGCGCGAGGGCGGCGTTTTCGGACTGCCCTTGGCGAGATTGGCTTCCAGCTCGGACGTGATGGGGGCGGCGACCGGCACGCGATAATCGGCCTTGTCGACGCGGCCGCCGGGGAAGACGAACTTGCCGGGCATGAACACCACCTTGTCGTGGCGCTTGCCGACCAGGACTTTTGGAGTCGCGCCGCTGCGATCGACCAGGATCAGTGTCGCCGCATCCTTCGGGCGGAAATAGGGATGGTGGTCGGCTTCCTTGCCCTCGTGAATCTTTGCCTTTTCCGCCTGCGCGATATCCGTCATGTCCTCACCCAAACCGCTTCTTGCTTATCTTGCCTAGACCGGCGGAATACCATCCGGAGGGTTGTCGTCAAAGCCGTGCATGCGCAGAGCCCATTGCAATCCGACCACGGCTCCCTTCACCGGCTGCAGCAGCGCCAGCGAGGCAACGAACGTAAATGGCAGATAGGCCGCGAAGCTGATCCAGACCGGCGTCGTGTAATTGGTCTCGATCCAGAGGATGGTCGGCACCACGATGTG
The DNA here is from genome assembly GCF_042076515.1 of Bradyrhizobium sp. A5. Classification (NCBI taxonomy): domain Bacteria; kingdom Pseudomonadati; phylum Pseudomonadota; class Alphaproteobacteria; order Hyphomicrobiales; family Nitrobacteraceae; genus Bradyrhizobium; species Bradyrhizobium sp. A5. Next base: position 3,027,498 of record NZ_CP148990.1, read on the forward strand.
GCCGACGATGACGATCACGAGATAGGCCGGCAAATCGTCGGCACGATGCGGCGTGAAGTCGAGGCCGCACACTGAGCAATTGTCCGCGGTCTTCAGGAAGGCGCGGAACAGCTTTCCCTCGCCGCAGCGCGGGCAGCGGCCGCGGAAGCCGCGCTTCATCGCCGTCCAGAGGTCGCGCTTCTCGATGAGGCCAGTCTCGCGCGTCCATATCTTTGACGCTGTGCTCGTCGCTACCATGCCTTGCCTTTCTGCCCCCCGCCTTTTCCTTTGTTCTTGCTCTTGTTCTTCTTCGGCTTGCCGGATTTCGGCTTCGCCGGCTTGCGTTTTCTGTCCGGGCTGCGTCCGGGCTGTGCCTTGAACGAGGGGCGGCGTTGCGGACCGGGTTGCCTGCCATCGCGCGGCGAGGTCTCGCTGGAGGACGACAGCAGCTCGAAGCGCAGCGCTCCGGCGATGGGAGCGGCTTCGATCAGGCGGACGTCCACCACGTCGCCCAGCTGATACATGGTGCGGCTGCGCGTGCCGACGAGAGCGTGGCGGCCCTCGTCATAGTTGAAATATTCCGTGCCGAGGGACCTTATCGGGATCAGGCCGTCGGCGCCGGTCTCCGCGAGCTTGACGAACAGGCCGGCGCGCGTGACGCCGGAGACGCGGCCCTGGAAGGTCGCGCCGATGCGGTCGGCGAGATGATGGGCGATCAGGCGGTCGACGGTCTCGCGCTCCGCCTTCATCGCGCGGCGTTCGGTCACCGAGATGTGGGCGGCGACCTCGCTCAAGGTTTCCGGCGTCTCGGTGTCGGGCAGGGCGCCCTCGCCAAGCCCGAGCGCACGGACCAGCGCGCGGTGCACGACGAGGTCGGCATAGCGGCGGATCGGGGAGGTGAAATGCGCATAGCGGCGCAAATTCAGGCCGAAATGACCGTAATTTTCCGACGAATATTCGGCCTGCGCCTGCGCGCGCAGCACCACCTCGCTGACCAGCGGGAAGTGGTCGTGGCCTTCGAGCTGGGCCAGCACGCGGTTGAACAGAGCCGGGCGCAGCGCGCCTGATTTGGCGAAGGGAACGTCCAGCGTCTTCAAAAACTCCTGGAGCGCGTGGACCTTTTCCAGCGTCGGCTCGTCGTGCACGCGGTAGATCAGCGGCAGCGACTTCTTCTCGAGCATCTCCGCCGCCGCGACGTTGGCGAGGATCATGAACTCCTCGATCAGCCTGTGCGCATCGAGCCTGTCCGGGACGATGACGCGATCGACCGTGCCGTCGCTCTTCAAGAGGATCTTGCGCTCGGGCAGATCGAGATTGAGCGGATCGCGCTCGTCGCGAGCGCGCTTGACGCAGGCGTAGGCGGCATACAGCGGCTTCAGGATCGGATCGAGCAGGGGGCCGGTGGTGTCGTCCGGCCGGCCGTCGATCGCGGCCTGCGCCTGCGCGTAGCTCAGCTTGGCGGCCGAGCGCATCAGGATGCGGTGGAAGCTGTGCGAGCGCTTGCGCCCGTCAGGCGCAATGATCATCCGCACCGCGAGCGCGCCGCGCGGCTCGCCCGGCACCAGCGAGCACAGATTGTTGGAGATGCGCTCGGGCAGCATCGGCACGACGCGGTCGGGGAAATAGACCGAGTTGCCGCGATCGAGCGCGTCGCGGTCGAGCGCGGTGCCCGGCCGGACGTAGAAGCTCACATCCGCAATGGCGACGTCGACGATGAAGCCGCCCTTGTTGTTCGGGTCTGGATCGGGCTGCGCATGCACCGCGTCGTCGTGATCCTTGGCATCCGGTGGATCGATGGTGACGAGCGGGACGTCGCGCCAGTCCTCGCGTCCCTTCAGATTGGCGGGCTCCGCGGCTTCGGCTTCGCGCTCGGCCGCGGGACGAAATTGCAGCGGGATGTCGTGCGCGTAGATCGCGATCAGGCTGATCGCCTTCTCGGACTTGACCGAGCCGAGCTTCTCCTTGACGCGGCCTGAGGCGAGGCCAAAGCCGCGCGAGCGGATGATGTCGACGCTGACGAGGTCGCCGTCCTTCGCGCCGTGCGTGTCGGCGGCGGCGATGTTCAGCTCGCGGTCGGCCCCCTTCTTGTCGACCGGGATCAGCCGTCCGCCGCCTTCGGGAAGCTCGCGGAACACGCCGAGGATGCGGCTTCTGGTCTTGTCAAACACCTTGATGATGTGGCCGCGATAGGCCGGGCCTTCGCTCTCGTCCAAGCGCTCGACGCGCAGCAGCACGCGGTCGCCGCTTCCGGCTGCGGTGCCGGGCTTCGGCCGGCGCGGCAATACGATCAGGATTTTTGGCGGCTCGCCGCTCTCGACCTCGTCCCATTCGGTGGGGGCGGCGATCAGCTCGCCGTCAGCGTCGCGGCCGGTGATGTCGGCGACCAGCGTCGACGGCAGGCTGTCCGGCTCTGAAATCGTCCGGCGCTTCTTCTTGACGAGGCCGTCGTCGGCGAGCTCGCGCAGCATGCGCTTGAGCTCGATGCGATCGGCGTTCTTCAGGCCGAACTCGCGCGCAATTTCGCGGGTCCCGACCTTTCCGGGATTTGCCTTGATGAAGGCGACGATGGCTGCCCGGTCGGGAAAGCCACGGTCATTCTTGCGTTTCACTTAACCTCTTAAGTCGTGCCGGCACTCTTCTTGGCCGGAGCTTTGGCGGCCGCCGCCTTGGTCGGCGACGTCTTGACTGCTGAAGTCTTGGCGGTCGACGACACGGCTGCGCGCGCCTTGCTGGTGGAGTCGGATTTGGTCTTGGCCGCCTTCTTCGCGGCCGGTTTTTTGGTCTTTGGCGCGGCGTCATCGCCGGACTTGGTTGCCTTCGCCTTCTTCGCCGGCTTGGCAGCCTTCTTGGGCTTGCCGCCGCCCTTGGCTGCGCGCTCGTCGATCAATGCGATCGCCTGCGGCAGGGTGACGGTGTCCTTTTCGAACTCGGCGGGGATCGTCGCGTTGACGCCGCCGGCCGTGACATAGGCGCCGTAACGGCCGCTCTTCACGGTGACCGTGCCGAGTGTCGGATGATCGCCGATCGCCTTGCCGGGATCGGCGCCGAAACGGCGGCTCGGGCCCTTGGCGATCTTCTCCGCGATCAGCGTCACCGCGCGGTTGAGGCCGATATCGAACACCTCGTCGCCGGCCTCCAGGCTGGCATAGGTCTTCTCGTGCTTGACGAACGGCCCGAAGCGGCCGAGGCCGGCGGTGATCGGCTCACCTGTCTCCGGATGCTTGCCGATCTCGCGCGGCAGCGACAACAGCTTCAGTGCAAGCTCGAGCTCGACGTCGCCGGGCGAGGTGCCCTTCGGGATGCCTGCGCGCTTCGGCTTCTCGCCTTCTGCATAGTCCTTGGCTTCGCCGAGCTGGATATAGGGGCCGAAGCGGCCGGCCTTGACCCAGACGTCGCGGCCCGTCTCAGGGTCTTGGCCGAGCGAACGGTCGGCGGTGGTCTCGCTGTCGGCGGCGAGCTGACGGGTGTAGCGGCATTCCGGATAGTTCGAGCAGCCGACGAAGGCGCCGAACTTGCCGGCCTTCAGATTGAGCCGGCCGTTGCCGCAGCTCGGGCATTGCCTGATGTCGCCACCATCGGCGCGCGGCGGATAGATGTGCTGTCCGAGCATGTCGTCGAGCACGTCGAGCACCTGCGCGACGCGTAAGTCCTTGATCTCGTCGACGGCGCCGATGAAGCCGGTCCAGAAATCCTTCAGAACCTGCTGCCAGGAAATCTCGTTGTTGGAGATTCGGTCGAGCTGCTCTTCGAGATTGGCGGTGAAATCGTATTCGACGTAGCGCGCAAAGAAGCTCTCCAGGAACGCGACCACGACGCGGCCCTTGTCCTCGCCATGCAGGCGCTTCTTCTCCAGCTTGACGTAGCCGCGGTCCTTCAGGACCTGGAGGATCGAGGCGTAGGTCGAGGGCCGGCCGATGCCGAGCTCTTCCATGCGCTTGACTAGCGATGCCTCGGAGAAGCGCGGCGGCGGCTCGGTGAAATGCTGGGTGACGGCGAGCGATTGCCGCTTGAGCGCGTCGTTCGGGCTCATCGCCGGCAGACGGCGCGAATCCTCGTCCTCCTCGTCGTCGCGGCCTTCCTGATAGAGCGCCAGGAAGCCGTCGAACTTGACGACCTGACCGGTGGCGCGCAGGTCCAGCGTGCGGCCGCCGACCTTTGCCGCGATGTCGACGGTGGTGCGCTCGAGTTCGGCCGATTCCATCTGACTGGCGATGGTGCGCTTCCAGATCAGCTCGTAGAGCCTTGCCTGATCGGCGTCGAGCTTGCGGTTCATGCTGTCGGGGCGGCGCGACATGTCGGTCGGGCGGATCGCTTCGTGCGCTTCCTGGGCGTTCTTGGCCTTGGCCTGGTACTGGCGGGGAGCATCCGGCACGTAGGCTTTGCCGTAATCCTCGCCGATCACCTGGCGAGCCTGGGTGATCGCGGACGGATCGATCTGCACGCCGTCGGTACGCATATAAGTAATGAGTCCGGTGGTCTCGCCGCCGATGTCGATGCCTTCGTAGAGGCGCTGCGCGATGCGCATTGTATGCGCCGGCGCAAAGCCGTATTTGCGGCTGGCCTCCTGCTGCAGCGTGGAGGTGGTGAAGGGCGCCTGCGGATTGCGCCGGGCCGGCTTGGCGTCGACCGCAGTCACGGCGTAGCTGGCTGCTTCCAGCGCCTTCTTGAAGTCTTCGGCTTCCGCGCCGGTGCCGATGTCGAGGCGCTGGATCTTCTTGCCGTCGGCGCCGACCAGGCGGGCCTCGAAAGCATCCCCGCGCGGCGTCAGCAGGGTTGCGATCAGCGACCAGTATTCGCGGGCGACGAACTTCTCGATCTCGAGCTCGCGATCGCAGACCAGCCGCAAAGCCACCGACTGCACGCGGCCCGCCGAGCGGGCGCCCGGCAGCTTGCGCCACAGCACGGGGGAGAGGGTGAAGCCGACCAGATAGTCCAGCGCGCGGCGCGCCATATAGGCGTCGACCAGCGCGCCGTCGATCTGGCGCGGATGCTTCATCGCGTCGGTGACGGCCTGCTTGGTGATGGCGTTGAACACCACGCGCTCGATCTTCTGATCCTTCAGCGCGCGCTTTTCCTTCAACACCTCCAGCACGTGCCAGGAGATGGCCTCGCCCTCGCGATCAGGGTCGGTCGCGAGAATCAGGCGGTCAGCGTTTTTCAGGGACTTGGCGATATCGTTCAGCCGGCCGGCAGCCTTGGGGTCGATCTCCCAGATCATCTTGAAATTGGCGTCGGGATCGACGGAGCCGTTCTTCGCCGGCAAGTCCCGGACATGGCCGAACGAGGCCAGAACCTCGTAGGACGAGCCCAGATACTTGTTGATCGTCTTGGCTTTCGCCGGCGACTCCACAATGACGATATTCATGTAGTTCCAGTAACTTACGGGGGGATTCTGGGCCGAATTCGATGAGATTCGGGTCGGCCCTTTCGTCCCGAACATGGGTGGTGAGGCCTCCGCTGTCAAATCGGGGGGTGTTGACGGCGGCGCTGATGGGAAAAGTTTCATATCGAGAAAGTTGTAAAATACCACCTTGGAGTTGCGATCAATGTGAGCTTAAAGTTCTTCCGGGGCATGGATTCGGGTGGGGTCTGGTGACAAAGCCAGGAAAGAAACGAGCGCGCGCCGCGTCTGGCGCGCGGGGAGGCTTGCGCAATGAGGAACCGGGGGAGGGCGGGGTCGATGAAGCCGTGGCCTTCATCGCCGAGCAGGTGACGGCGTTGCGCAAGCTCGCCGAGCGCCACAAGCTCGATGTGCTGCATTATCTGCTGGGCATGACCAAGCTCGAGGCTGACGAGCATCTGCGGCTGCGGAGCAAGCGTAAGCTGTCGTGAGGAGGTCGCGGCGGTTGGGCGCGGGGGGCGGCAGTCGCTGGGGCTCTCAGGCCGAGCGCCTTCGCGTCGCCGGCCGTAGCTTCAGCATCGTATCCGCCGGCGTGAGCAGCCGCCCGTCCTCCGCGCGCATCTCCAGCTTCTTCACCGGACGGCCTTTCTCGCGATCGACCAGGATGGTCGCGATCTCCTCAGGATGGTCGTCGAACGCCTCGCTCCATTGCCGCAGCGCCACCAGGATCGGGAAGGTGCCGCGGCCCTTCGGCGTCAGCACATATTCCTGATAGGCGCTGCCGTCGGAGGCAGGCGCCGTCGCCAGGATGCCGTGGTCGACCAGTGATCGCAGGCGCGCGGACAAGATGTTCTTGGCCATGCCGAGCTTGCTCTGAAACTCGCCGAAGCGGCGCAGGCCGAACAGCGCCTCGCGGATGATGAGGAGTGACCACCAGTCGCCGATCGCTTCCAGCGACCGCGCGATCGGGCAGGCATCACCCTCGAAGCTCGTTCGTTTCACCATCGTCCTCGTCCTATCGCATTCGCCCGATTCCAGGGCCGATCACGCGCTTGTGTGGTTGCATCATAAAACCATATGCCCTAGATCGCAACTTGGTTTTATGATGCAACCACTGGAGGCTAACGTGAGACTGAAGAACAAGACGGCCCTGATTACCGGCGGCAATAGCGGCATTGGCCTTGCGACGGCGAAACTGTTCGTGGCCGAAGGTGCCAAGGTGGTGATCACCGGGCGCAACAAGGAGACGCTGGACGCCGCGGCCAGGGAGCTCGGCCCGAACGCGCTCGCGGTCGCTGCCGACGCCACCGACATCGCTGAGACGGAAGCTGCGATCAAGAAGGGCGCCGAAACCTTCGGCAAGTTCGACATCGTGTTCGCCAATGCCGGCATCGCCGGCGGCACGCCGCTGGGCTCGACCACGCTGGAGGCGTTCGCGAAGGTCATCAGCACCAACCTCACCGGCGTGTTCTTCACCGTTCAATCCGCGCTGCCATATCTCAACGACAACGCCTCGATCATCCTCAACGGCTCGGTGATCTCGGTGCTGGGCATTCCCGGCTATTCGGCCTATGGCGCCGCCAAGGCAGGCGTGCGTTCGATGGCGCGGACGATGGCGTCGGAACTGTCGCCGCGCGGCATCCGCGTCAACGTCGTGGCGCCCGGCGCGATCCGCACGCCGATCTGGGGCGCGGCCGTCGCGACGCCCGAGGCCGAGAAGGCGTTCGAGAAGCGCATCGCGTTGTCGACGCCGCTCGGCCGCATTGGTGAAACAGATCACGTTTCGAAAACGGTGCTGTTCCTCGCCTCCGATGATTCAGCTCATGTGCAAGGCCAGGAGATTTTCGTCGACGGCGGCGCGGTGGCATCTCCGAGCGGCGCGCCGATCTATCGCGGCTGATCAAGTGAAGTGAAAATTGAATCGGCCGGTGCGACTGCTCCGGTTGCGCCGGCCGGTTCCTGCGTCTTGCGAGATGTAATTTCTCTGAACCTTGCGTGAGGTGTTGAACCTTCGCTGGCGCTGGCAAGACCCTCTTACGGGCAGGGGGTCTTACGACTCATTTCAGGGAGCCCGTGATGCCAAAGGCAGCTCGCATTTTTTCGTCGATTTCAGCACCGCGTATTTACACCGAGCGTTCCGCCATTCCCGCCGAGCGCTCCAACATTTCAGAGCTGATCGGAGTGGCGCTTTTCTCCGGCATCGGCCTGTTCATCTCGCTCGTCGCCGTCATCCTCGGCGTTCAGGGCGCCTGGTTTTAGATCGATCTGTCAGCCGCCGCCGGCGTCCGGCAGCGGCTGGTGTCGGTGCGAGTCTTACGCCGCCTGCAGGTTGGTGGCGGCTTGCAGCGCACCGGCCAGCGCCTTCTCGCGATGCTCAGGGCCAACCTGAATGCCGTCGGCGAAGATGAACTCGGGGTTGGTGACGCCGATGAAGCCGAACACCCAGCGCAGATAAGTCTCGAGATGCTCTCCGACCGCCGCAGGCGTGCCGGCGCCATAATAGCCGCCGCGCGAGATCGCCACGATCACGCGCTTGCCGCCGGCAAGGCCCTGCGGGCCATTCGCGTCGTATTTGAACGTCTTCCCCGCCACGAGGATTCGGTCGATCCAGGCCTTGAGCTGGCTGGGGATGGTGAAATTGTACATCGGCGCGCCGATCACGACGATGTCGGCATCGAGAAACTCGTTCAGCACCGCGGCGCTCGCCGCAAGGTCGGGTCCGAGTTCCGCCGGCGCAGGTGCGCCTTGCGCGGCCGCAAGGTGCGAGCCGGAGAGATGGGCGAGCGGGGTCTGGGTCAGGTCGCGATAGACGATTTCGAGGGACGGCGTTGCCTGCCTGAGGCGATCGACGATGGCGGCGGACACCTGACGGCTGACGGAGTGGGGGCCGAGTACGCTGGAATCGATGTGGAGGAGTTTCATTGGGGTCACCCATGGTATATGTTTGTAACTGGCACTACATGAGTGACTGTCAAATTCCCCGCAAGAACGCACATTTTTGAGCCATGGGCACATCACTGAAACCTGCGCACACCGGTTTGCCTGACCCTCCGACGCGGCCGGACCCCAACCACGCAGGGTGTCGCGGCGTCGCCTCGGTGCTCTCGCGCGTCGGGGACAAATGGAGCGTGTTCGTCATCATGACGCTCGGCGACGGGCCGAAGCGCTTCAACGAGCTCAAGCGCATTATCGACGGCATCTCGCAGCGGATGCTGACCCTGACCTTGCGCGGGCTTGAGCGCGACGGGCTGGTGACGCGGACGGTGTTTCCGACCATTCCGCCGCGGGTCGATTATGAATTGACCGAACTCGGTCGCGGCCTTGCCGACCCCGTGCAGGCGCTTGGCAAATGGGCGTTTGCGCATCTGCCGGAGATCGAGGGCGCGCGGACGCGCTTCGACAAGAGAAACGACACCTAAAGCAGCGAGACCAATCCGCCGCCGTGACGTTCGAGCCGGCCGGCAAGCTCCAGCTCCAGCAGGACTGTGCGCACGATCGCGGGCGAGGCGCCGGACATCCGCACGAGGTCGTCGATCGATATGGGGGTGGGGCCGAGCAGGCCGGTGATCTGGTCGCGGTCGTGCCCTTGCGGATCGCTCTCGAACGGGTCGCTGTCGGGCTCATCGGCGGAATGCATCAGCGGCCGCTCCATGATCGGTGCGACGGCGTTGATGATGTCGGACGCTTCAGTGACGAGGGTCGCGCCCTGCTTGATCAGATCGTTGGTGCCGGCGGCGCGTGGATCAAGCGGCGAGCCCGGCACCGCGAACACCTCGCGGCCCTGTTCGGCCGCCATGCGCGCGGTGATGAGCGAGCCCGAGCGGTGCGCGGCCTCGACCACGACCACGCCGAGCGAGGCGCCCGAGATCAGCCGGTTGCGGCGGGGAAAGTCGCGGGCGCGCGGCTCGTGGCCGAGCGGCATCTCGGAGATCGCCGCGCCCGTCTGATCGAGGATCGAGGCCAGCAGATCGCCGTGCTCGGGCGGATAGATGCAATCGTGGCCGCCGGCCAGCACTGCGATCGTGCCCCTCTCGACGCTGGCGCGGTGCGCGGCCTGGTCGACGCCGCGGGCGAGCCCCGAGATGACGATGAAGCCGGCTTCGCCAAGCTCGCGGGCAAGCTGGCCGGCGAATTTCAAGCCAGCGCCGGAGGCGTTGCGCGAGCCGACGATGGCGATCATCGGCCGCATCAAGGTCGCGTTGTCCCCGCGCACCGCGAGCAGCGGCGGCGCATCGTCGATCATTGCCAGCCGCGACGGGTAGCCATCCTCTCCGGGTGCGAGCCAGGCGATGCCGAACTTGCGGCTTGCGGCGAGCTCGGCCTTGGCCTCATCGGCGCTGCAGATACGCCCCGAGCGCTGCGCACCGCCGCGGCGCGCCAGATCAGGCAAGCGCTCCAGCGCGGCGCGCGCGGTGCCGAAATGATCGACCAGCGAACGGAAGGTGCGCGGGCCGACATTGTCGCTGCGGATCAGTCGCAGGCGGTCGATCCTGTCAGCCTCGGTCAGCTCCATGCTGGGATTGATGGCGTCCACGGCGTCTCCTTGCAGGGACAGAATGGAACAACCTGAGGGCGTGGGCAACGGCTTCGTGCGCTTGCGCGACCCCATCGCGATGCTAAAAGCGATCCCAATAAGAAGGGTTTTGTCATGATCTCACTCGCCGACCTCCAGCGCCGCATTGAAGCCGGCGAGCTTTCGCCCGATGACGCCATCGCCCAGTCGCATGCGGCGATCGAGGCCAGGGAGAAGGACGTTCGTGCCTTCGTCCGTCACGACAAGTCCGCGAAGGCGCAAGCCTCCGGGCCGCTGCGCGGCATCGCGGTCGGCATCAAGGACATCATCGATACCGCCAACATGCCGACCGAGATGGGGTCGCAGATCTACCGCGGCTGGCAGCCGCGCTCGGACGCGCCGGTCGTGATGATGCTGAAGCGGGCAGGCGCCACCATCATCGGCAAGACCACGACCACGGCGTTCGCCTCGCGCGATCCGACCCCGACGCTCAATCCTCACAATCCCGGCCATACCCCGGGCGGCTCGTCCTCGGGCTCGGCGGCAGCCGTCGGCGCCGGCATGATCCCGCTGGCGCTGGGCACCCAGACCGGCGGCTCGGTGATCCGCCCCGCCGCCTATTGCGGTGCTGCCGCGATCAAGCCGTCGTTCCGGATGCTGCCGACCATCGGCGTGAAGTGCTATTCGTGGGCGCTCGACACCGTCGGCCTGTTCGGCGCTCGCGCGGAAGATCTCGCGCGCGGATTGCTGGCGATGACCGGGCGCACCGAGTTCTCCGGCATCGTGCCGGCCAAGGCGCCGCGCATCGGCGTGGTCAAGCAGGAGTTCGCCGAAGCCGTCGAGCCGGCGGCGGAAGAGGGCTTGCAGGCGGCGATCAAGGCGGCCGAGAAGGCCGGCGCCAGTGTGAAGACCATCGACCTGCCTGAAGCGGTTCAGGAAGCCTGGCGCATCCATCCCATCATCCAGGATTTCGAAGCGCATCGCGCGCTCGCCTGGGAGTTTTCGGAGCATCACGACGAGATCGCGCCGATGCTGCGAGCCAGCCTCGATGAAACCGTTGGACTGACGCCGAAGGAATATGACGACGCGCGCCGGGTCGCGCGTCGTGGCCGCCGCGAGCTCGGCGAGCTGTTCGAAGGGTTCGACGTGCTGCTGACCTATTCGGCGCCGGGCACCGCGCCGGCCAAGGAACTCGCCTCGACCGGCTCGCCGCGTTACAACCGGCTTTGGACGTTGATGGGTAACCCTTGCGTCGCCGTGCCGGTGATGAAGGTCGGCGGACTGCCGATCGGCGTGCAGGTGATCGCGCGCTTCGGCAACGATCCCGCCGCATTGGCGGCGGCGTGGTTTTTGGAGGATGCGCTGGCGAAGTCAGGCTAGCGCCGGCTCGGCCGACGCAGCCGTGGCGCTTTGCGTCGCGGTCGCGCCTTGCCCGAGCCAGCGTTCGGCGGCCTCGCGGCCGCTCCGGTGCAGAAGGCGGATGAAGCCGCGGCCGAGATCGGTGGACGAGCGTTGCGCCAGCCCGTCGACGGAGTCTTCGGCCGCGATCCTGAACAGGCGCAGCGACGGGGCCGCGTGCGACTGCGCCCATTCGATCGCGGCGATCTCGGCCTTCAGGGCGGCATTGGCCGCAATCTGGTCGAGCCTGCGGTCGATCGCGGCGAGCGTGATCGGCACGAAGCTGTCGCGCGCCGGCGTGACCTGGACGAGCAGCAGGTCGGTCGCCGTGGTTTCCTGCGCCAGACGCAGCAGCGGCGGATTGCCGCCAAGGCCGCCATCCCAATAGGCCTCGCCCTCGATCTCGACGGCGCAGTGGACCAGCGGCGGACAGGTCGAGGCCAACGCGACGTCGGCGGTGACGTCGTCGTTGCCGAAGATCTGCTGCTGCCCGTCGCGGATTCGCGTCGCTGCGATCAGCACCTTTGGACAGGCCGCGTCGCGCAGCGCCGCAAAATTGATGTCCCGCGACAGCGCCTGCCGCAGCGGATCGAGGTCGAACGGATCGAACTGGCCGGAGCGCAGCGTCGGTCCGAATGCGACCGAGCTTCCCGCCGCCGAGAAGCCACCGACCAGCATCAGCGAGCGGAACGAGGCCTCGTGCATCAGGCGGACCCAGAACCGGTTTAGCCGGCTGCGCGCCGCTTCGCGGCCACCCTCGGCGAGGCCGCACGCGAGCAGAAGCGCGTTGATGGCGCCGGCGCTGGCGCCGCTGATCGTGTCGAATTCGATCGACGGCTCCTCCAGCAGCCGCTCCAGCACGCCCCAGGTGAAGGCCGCGAAGGTGCCGCCGCCCTGAAGCGCCAGCGACAGTTTTCGCGGTGGCCATTGGTCGGAACGGGTGCGCGCGGCGGCGACCGGCGCGGCCGTGATGGCGACCTCGACCGTGACAGGCACTTGCGCGACGGGATCAGGTGGCGACGCCGGTGGCACAACGGGGATTGGTTGTGATGCGGGAGGCGACAAGGGCGCATCGGACCAGATGTTGGTCGCTGAGAGCAGCTGGCTCGCCGCGGTGCGCGCGGCACCCTGCGAACCACCGTCGATATGCCCGCCGAAAATCTTCTCGCTCATTCTGAGCAACCGCGTGACGCCATTTCCGCCGTCAGGATGACAGGCATGGAACCTGTTCGCCACTCCCTGCCGCGATTGGCTTCCGAGTTGCGAACAGGATTTGGCTTATAATGCGGAGGTGGTGCGGCGGTATCCGTACTTTTTCCGGCTTACGCCTTCTCGCCGATCCGGCTTTCCTTGCCCGATTGCAGCCGCTTGATGTTCTCGCGATGCGCGTAGAACAGCAGCAGCGTCAGCACCGCGGCCAGCGCTGCAAGCGCGAGGTGGCCGAACCACCACAGGAACAGCGGCGTGATGAACGACGCCACCAGCGCCGACAGCGAGGAATAGCGGGTGGTGAAGGCGGTCGCCAGCCACAGCAGGCAGAACACCAGTGCGGCCGGCCAGAACAATCCGAGCAGGATGCCGATATAGACGGCGACGCCCTTGCCGCCCTTGAACTTGAGCCAGACCGGGAAGAGATGGCCGAGGAAGGCGCCGAGCCCGGCCACCATCGCGGCATTGGGGCCGGCGATGTAGCCGGCGATCACCACGGCCACGGTGCCCTTGAGTGCGTCGAGCAGCAGGGTGCCCGCGGCCAGGCTCTTGCGTCCCGTGCGCAGCACATTGGTGGCGCCGATGCTGCCGGAGCCGATCGAGCGAATATCCTCCGTGCCGGCGAGCCTGGTGAGGACCAGCCCGAACGGAATCGAGCCGAGCAGGTAGCCGATGACGAAGGCCACCGGCAGAAACAATTCAAGCGCCATGTCTGCAAATTCCCTGGCTGCAGCTCCGCACGTCAGACATGCTCGTACACCGTCCGTCCGCCGACAATGGTGCGCACGACGCGGCCTGTAAAGCGCGCTTCGTCGAACGGGGTGTTCTTGCAGGGCGATTTGAGATCGGCGGGATCGACCACCCAGGGCACGTCGGGATCGATCACGATGACGTCTGCCGGGCTGCCTGCGCGGAGAGTTCCGCCCGGCAGACCCAGGATCTCGGCCGGCCGCGTCGACATCGCCCGGATCAGCGTCTTCAGGTCGAGCTCGTCATTGTGGACCAGCCGCAAGCCTGCCGGCAGCATGGTCTCGAGCCCGATGGCGCCGGATGCCGCTTCCGCGAACGGCAGGCGCTTGACCTCGACGTCCTGCGGATTGTGGTCGGACATGATGACGTCGATGAGGCCGGAGGCCACGGCCGCTACCAGCGCGCGGCGGTCGTCCTCGGTGCGGAGCGGCGGCGACAGCTTCAGGAACGAGCGGTAGGGGCCGATGTCGTTCTCGTTCAGCGCAAGATGGTTGATCGAGGCCGAGGCGGTGACGGCGAGGCCGGCATCGCGGGCGCGCTTCAGCACGTCGAGCGAGTCGATGCAGGTCAGCGAGGCCGCGTGATAGCGCCCGCCGGTGAGCGCGACGAGGCGCATGTCGCGCTCGAGCATCACGGCCTCGGCGGCATTGGGGATGCCCATCAGGCCGAGCCGCGAGGCAAACTCGCCCTCGTTCATCACGCCTTCGCCGACGAGATCGGGATCCTCGGTGTAATGCACGATCAGCGCGTCGAAATCGCGCGCGTAGGTGAGGGCGCGGCGCATCACCTGCGCATTGGTCACGCTCTTGTCGCTGTCGCTGAAGGCGATCGCGCCGGCGGCCTTGAGCAGGCCGAACTCGGTCATCTCCTCGCCGTGCATGCCCTTCGTCAGCGCCGCCATCGGCTGGATGTTGACGATCGCGGTGTCGCGGGCGCGGCGCATCACGAAGTCGACGGTCGCCGAATTGTCGATCACCGGAGACGTATCGGGCTGGCAGATGATGGTGGTGATGCCGCCGGTCGCGGCCGCCTGGCTCGCGGACGCAAATGTCTCGCGATGGCTGAAGCCGGGCTCGCCGACGAAGGCGCGCATGTCGATCAGGCCGGGGGCCACGATCATGCCGGCGCAGTTGACGACGTCGGTGCCCTCGGGGACGCCGGCAGCTCCAATGCCGCGGCGGGTCTCGCGGATGATGCCGTCGGCGATCAGGACGTCGCCGGGTCCGTCGAAATCCCTGGAGGGGTCGACGACGCGGGCATTGGCTAGCAGGATGGGGCGGCGGTCAGTCAGCATGAGCATCACGCGTTCGGCAAATTGCGGGCGAGCGCTTCGAGCACGGCCATGCGCACGGCCACGCCCATCTCGACCTGTTCGCGGATCAGCGATTGCGCGCCGTCGGCGACCGCGGTGTCGATCTCGACGCCCCGGTTCATGGGGCCGGGATGCATCACGAGCGCGTCCGGCTTGGCGTAGGCGAGCTTCTTCTGGTCGAGCCCGAAATAGTGGAAATATTCCGAGGTCGACGGCACGAAGGAGCCGTTCATGCGCTCGCGCTGGAGCCGCAGCATCATGACGATGTCGGCGCCGTTGAGGCCCTCGCGCATGTCGCGCGCCACCTCGACGCCCATCCGCTCGATGCCGGGCGGCAGCAGGGTGGAGGGGCCGACGACGCGGACGCGGGCGCCCATCGTGTTGAGCAGGATGATGTTGGAGCGGGCGACGCGCGAATGCAGCACGTCGCCGCAGATCGCGACCACGAGGCCCTCGAGCCGGCCCTTGTTGCGGCGGATGGTGAGCGCATCGAGCAGCGCCTGGGTCGGATGCTCGTGCGCGCCGTCGCCGGCATTGATCACGGAACCGTCGACCTTGCGGGCCAGCAGTTCCACCGCGCCCGAGGCGTGATGCCGGACTACCAGGATATCCGGGTGCATGGCGTTCAGCGTCATCGCGGTGTCGACCAGCGTCTCGCCCTTCTTGATGGACGAGGAGGACACCGACATGTTCATGACGTCGGCGCCGAGCCGCTTGCCGGCGAGTTCGAACGAGGACTGAGTCCGGGTCGAGGCCTCGAAGAAGAGGTTCACTTGCGTCCGTCCACGCAGGACGGTGCGCTTCTTGTCAACCTGGCGGTTGAGCTCGACATATTCTTCGGACAGGTCGAGCAGGCCGGTGATGTCGGCCGCGGAAAGGCCCTCGATGCCCAGCAAATGCCGGTGGCCGAGGACGAAGGTCGATTTCGATGTCATTAAAACGAGAGCTATAGGCGGGGATGGCTGGGGGGGCAAGCGCCAATGCCGGGGCGGGGAGTTATCCCCTGATCTGTCGGTGTGGGCTCATCCTCTCCGTCATGCCCGGGCTTGTCCCGGGCATCCACGATCTTCTATCGCATTTGATGCAAAAAAGGACGTGGATGGCCGGGACAAGCCCGGCCATGACGTAGCGGAGATACGTCATGAGACCATTTCTGACTGCGATTGTTGCGATAGCGATTGCCACATCCGCCCACGCCCAATCACTCCCCGGCGGCTTCGTCTATCTGCGCGACGTTGATCCCACCATCGTCCAGGACATCCGCTATGCCACGTCGAACAATTTCGTCGGCCGTCCGCTCGCGGGCTACGGCGCCGGCGAATGCGTGGTGAAGCGCGAGGTCGGGCTGCGGCTGAAGGCGGTTCAGCAGGAACTGGCCGTGCAAAACCTGTCGCTGAAAATGTTCGACTGCTACCGGCCGGCGCGGGCCTCGATCGACATGGTGAAGTGGTCGCAGAACGGCCGCGAGACCGCCGCCGAGCGGCGCTACAATCCCAAAATTCCCAAGACCGAGCTGTTCCGGCTTGGCTACATCGCGAGCCGGTCGCAGCATTCCACGGGCGCGGCGCTGGACCTTACGCTGGTCGATCTCAGGGCCGACAATTCCGGCAAATACGACCCGTCGAAAACCTATGCCGACTGCACGGCGCCGGTTGAGGCGCGGCTGCCTGAGGGCAGCGTCGATATGGGCACCGGCTACGACTGCACCGACCCGAAAGGCCATACTGCGGCACCGTCGATCACGCCGGATCAGCGCGCCTGGCGCAGGCGGCTGGTGGCTGCAATGGCGAAGCAAGGCTTTGTGAACTATTCGAAGGAGTGGTGGCATTTTTCCCTGCCGGGGACGGGCGGGGCGGCCTATGATTTTCCGATTCCGCCGCGGCGGAACTGAGTCCGCGCCGAGGAAGCAGATGACCCAGCCAAGCTTTGCGACCCATGAGGTCTTCAACCAGTCGCCGCCGTTCGAGGACGTCGATCTGTTCGCCGTGGACCGTCCGCTGGTGGACGCGGTGAAGGCCAATGGCGGCGCGGCGGCGGAACGCGAGCTGTCGCAGTTCGGCAAGAACTGGGGCTCGGCCGCGATGGCCGATCGCGGGCGTTTGGCGAACGAGAATACACCGAAGCTGCGGACCTTCGACGCCAAGGGCAATCGCCGCGACCAGGTCGAGTTTCATCCTGCCTATCACGAGCTGATGGCGCACAGCGCGCAGGGCGGCGTGCACAATTCGACCTGGACCATGGATGGCAAGCCGGCCGGCGATGCCGCCGAGGTCATTCGCGCGGCAAAATTCTACATCGCTTCGCAGGTCGAGACCGGCCATCTCTGTCCGATTACGATGACGCGCGCCTCTGTCGGCGCGCTGGCGATGCAGCCGGATCTGCTCGCGCGCGTGATGCCCGTGCTGTCGACCAAGAGCTACGATTCCACTTTCGCGCCGTGGTGGGAGAAGCGCGGCGTGACGCTCGGCATGGGCATGACCGAGAAGCAGGGCGGCACCGACGTGCGCGCCAACATGACGCGCGCGGTGCGGGACGGGAACGCCTACCGTATCACTGGCCACAAATGGTTCATGTCGGCGCCGATGTGCGACGCATTCCTGGTGCTGGCGCAGGTTGAAGAGGGACTGACCTGCTTCTTCATGCCGCGCTTTGCGCCGGATGGATCGGTCAACGCGATCCAGTTCCAGCGGCTGAAGGACAAGCTCGGCAATCGTTCGAACGCCTCCTCGGAGGTCGAGTTCACAGGTGCGTATGCCGAACGTGTCGGCGAGGAGGGCAAGGGCATTCGCACCATCATCCAGATGGTGCAACTGACGCGGCAGGATTGCGCGATTGCCTCCACCGGCCTGATGCGCTCGGGGCTCGCGCATGCGCTGCATCACGCCCGTCACCGCAGCGTGTTCCAGAAGCATCTTGCCGATCAGCCCTTGATGCAGGCCGTGCTGTCGGACATGGCGCTGCATGTGGAGGCGAGCACTGCGCTGGTGATGCGGCTCTGCCGTGCCTTCGACCGCACGCCGCACGATCCGGCCGAGGCCGCCTATATGCGTCTGCTGACGCCCGCGATCAAATACTGGACCTGCAAGAGCGCGCCGGCGTTTCTCTATGAGGCGATGGAGTGCCTCGGCGGCAATGGCTATGTCGAGGACGGCATTCTGGCGCGCCACTACCGGGAATCGCCGGTCAACGCGATCTGGGAAGGCTCCGGCAACGTGATGTGCCTCGACGTGCAGCGCGCGCTCGCGCGCGAGCCGGAGGCAGCGATGGCTGTGCTGCAATCGCTGGCGACAGAAACCAAAGGGCTGCCCGGGGCAGGCGAGGCCGCCGCGTTTATCGGCAAGACGTTCCGCCGCGCCGACGGCGAGCGCGTCGCGCGCCTCGCGGTCGAGAAGCTGGCGCTGCTTGCGGCCGCCGCCGCGCTCAACGGCGTAACACCACGTCATGCCGAGCTGTTCGCCGCCACGCGGCTCGCCGCCAACCATGCCAGCATGTATGGCGCGGTCGAGCTGGACGGCGGCGACGGGCGTGCGCTGCTGGAGCGGGCGCTGCCGTGAGCGTCCCCAACGAAAGCCTTTCGATGGACTCCCTCAATCCCGATCTGCCGCCGCTGACCGTGACGCCGGCGCCACCGCGCGTCTGGAAATTCTGGGGCACGGCGCTTTGGGGCCTCTTCATTTTTGCCGCGATGTTCGTCGGGCAGATCGGCGGCGTCGCCCTGCTGGTCGCGCTGCGCGGCCTGCCGATGGACCTTGCCTCGATCCAGCTCGTCGGCCGCGAGCCCCAGGCGCTCGCGCTGTCGGTGACCATGGGCCTGCCGGCGACGCTTGTCGCGGTGTGGCTCGCCATCCGCATCAAGAAGGCGTCCTTCGTCGACTACCTCGCGCTGCATTGGCCGTCCTGGAAGCAGCTGCTGCTCGGGGCCGTCGGGCTCATCCTGATCGTGGTGGCGTGGGAGACAATATCGCGAAGCCTCGGACGCGAGGCGACACCCGGATTCATGACCGAACTGTTGAAAACCGGGCGGGACAAAGGTGCCGCCGCGCTGCTGCTGTTCGCCTTCAGCGTGGCGGCGCCGATGTCGGAAGAAGTTCTGGCGCGCGGCTTCCTCTATCGCGGCTGGTCGGCGAGCTTCCTGCGCGTGCCCGGCGCGATCATCCTGTCGTCGCTGCTGTGGACGGTCGTGCATCTGCAATACGACATGTACTTCCTCGCCGAAGTCTTCTCCATCGGCCTGTGGTTCGGCTACATGCGCTATCGCTCTGGTTCGCTCTGGCTTACCATCGTGCTGCACGCGCTGAATAATTTGACCGCGGTGGTTCTGACGATGGGGCTGGGGAGTTGAGGCGGCTGCCTCACGCCACCAGCGCGATCGCGATCGCGATCGGCATCGTGATCGCCGCCAGAATCGTCTGCAGCGTGATGATCCGTGCCAGCAGCGGGGCGTCGCCGCCCATCTGGCGGGCCAGCACATAGGCGCTGGGCGAGGTCGGCACCGCCGCGCAGATCGCGACGATGGCGAGGCTGTTGCCGGACAGACCAAACCACACGGCGAGCGCCAGCGCGAGCACGGGCATCAGCACGAGCTTGAACGTCACGCCGAGCGTCGCGCTGACGCTGGGATGGAACAGGCCCTTGAGCTGCAGGCCCGCGCCGGTGACGAGCAGGCCTATCGCGAGCGAGGAACGGCCGAGCGCATCGGCGACCTCATGCCAGATCTTCGGTAACGGCAGATGGACGACATTGATGACGAGGCCGATGACGCAGGCCCAGATCAGGGGATTGCGGATCACCGTCATGACGATGGCGCGCGCGGATTGCTTCTCGGGCGAGGCATAATGCGCGAGCACGGCGACGCTGAACACGTTGACCAGCGGAATGATTGCGACCATCGCCACTGACGCCAGCGCCAGCCCGACGTCGCCGAACATGTTGGCGGACACCGACAGCGCCACGTAGGTCTGCCAGCGCGTCGCTCCCTGGAAGATCGAGGTGAAGGCGGGACCGTCGATGTCGAGCCGGGCGAGAGCCGGGCGGAGCGCGAGGCAGAGCAGGGACATCACCAGCACCGACAGCAGCAGCGCGCCGCCGACGCCGGCGACCGGCACTTTCGTGAGGTCGGCCTTCACCAGCGTCTGCACCAGAAGCATCGGAAACAGCACGTAATAGGTCAGCCGTTCCAGCCCGTGCCATTGCGTGTCCAGCCGCATCAGGCTGTGCCTCAGCACCACGCCGAGCACGATGAGGATGAAGACCGGGAGCAGCGCCGCGATCACGACGGCCATGGATCAGACGGCCCCCGGGCTGGCGCGAAGATTGGCGAGGCGGTCGAGCGCGCCTTGCAGGATGAAGATCGCGGCGTGCTCGTCGATCACCTCGGCGCGCTTGGCGCGGCTGACATCCATCCCGATCAGCTCGCGCTCGACCGCCGCGGTCGAAAGACGCTCGTCCCACAGGCCGATCGGGAGTGCGGTCAGCCCGGCGAGATTGCGGGCAAACGCGCGGGTGGACTGCGCACGCGGGCCTTCGCTGCCGTCCATGTTGATGGGCAGGCCGAGCACGAAGCCGACCGCCTTGCGCTCGGCCGCGATCGCGATCAGCCGGGCGGCATCCTGCTTGAACGCCTTGCGCTGGATCGTCTCGACGCCGGTCGCTAACCGCCGGTCGGGGTTGGATACGGCGACGCCAATGGTTTTTGTGCCGAGATCAAGGCCGACCAACCCGCCGCGCTCGGGCCAGTGGGTTGCAGCATCGACCAGGGGCAGGATAAGAGCCGGCATGGGACTAGCGCTTATCACGCGTCGCGCCGCGGAGTGAACCCGGAATGATGGATGCGCTGACTTTATTCGGCCTGTTTGCCGTGACCGCGATGCTGGTCACCTACGCCCTGGAGGATCGCAGCCACTGGTTCGTGCTGGTGTTCGCGGTGTCCTGTGCGCTCGGCTCAGCCTACGGCTTCCTGCAGGGAGCCTGGCCGTTCGGCGTGGTCGAGGCGATCTGGGCCGTCGTCGCACTGCGGCGATGGCATCTCAGGCCGCGATGACCTGATCGTCCCTCTTCAGGCAGGAGATGAAGCCATTCAGCGCGCTGTATTGATGTCCGGCACTGCGCTGAATGAAGAGCGTCTCGACGCGCGCGTGCGGGGGGCTCAACGCGTGGATCGACACGCTGCCGTTCATCGCGCTGCGCTCAACGACAGCGCGCGTCAACAGCGTGACGCCCATGTCGGCGGCCACGCAGCCGATCATGCCGTCGAGCGTGCCGAACTCGAAGCGCGCCGCCGAGGGCCAGCCGAACTCGACGAAGATCTGTTCGAGACGCTGGCGGTAGGTGCAGCCGGTGCGGAACACCAGGGCGGTCGGACCGGACTCCGGCGTTCCGGCGCGCAGCTCGGCGAGCGAGCTCCAGCGCCGCGCGCTGACCAGCACCAGCTCTTCGCGGAAGGCGCTGGTCGCGGTCAGGTCGGCATGCGCGATGGGACCTGCGACGAAGGCACCGTCGAATGTACCTTCAAGCACGCCGGCGACGAGATCCGCGGTGGTTGCCGTGCGCAGGCTCAGCCGCACGGCCGGGAAGCGGCGGTGGAAATCGGCCAGCAGGGGCGGCAGCCGCACCGCTGCGGTCGTCTCCATCGAACCGATCGCCAGCGGCCCCTTCGGCTCGCCATCGTCGCGCGCGGCGAGCACGGCCTCGCGTGACAGCGCCGCCATCCGCTGCGCGTAAGGCAAAAGCCGCTTGCCGGCGCCGGTCAGCGTCATGCCGCGGCTGTGGCGTTCGAACAGCGGCGTGCCGATCTCGGCCTCCAGCGCCTTCACGCGCTGGGTGACGTTGGATTGCACCGTGTTGAGCTCTTCGGCGGCGCGCGTGATGCCGCCGGTGCGAGCGACCGCGGCGAAGGTCTGGATATCGCTGAGTTCCATGGTGTCGTTTCGTTTTCGTGATGGCAGCGTTCGCAACAATTCATTTTTCGTGAATGCTAGTCTCGCGTAGTCTCGCTGTCCAGACGGGGAGGAGCCATGCCGATCGCAACGCCGCTGACCGCGCTGCTGGAGATCACGCATCCGATCCTGCTAGCGCCGATGGACACGATCGCGGGCAGCCGGCTGACCCGTGCTGTGAGCGAGGCGGGCGGATTCGGTATCCTGGGCGGCGGCTATGGCGACCGCGCCCGACTTCAGGCTGAAGCCGCGGAGCTGAAAGGCTTTGCGCCGTTCGGGATCGGCTTCATCACCTGGAGCCTGGCGAAACAACCCGAGCTTCTCGACATCGCGCTCGACGCTCGTCCGCAAGCCATCATGCTGTCGTTCGGCGATCCCGCGCCGTTCGCGCCGCGCATCAAGGCGAGCGGGGCGCGATTGATCTGCCAGGTCCAGAGCGAGGACATGGCGAAGCAGGCGCTCGATGCCGGCGCGGAGATTCTGATCGCCCAGGGGACGGAGGCAGGCGGCCACGGCGCATCGCGCACCACGGTCGATATCGTGCCTGCGATCGTCGATCTCGCGGCCGGGCGTGTGCCCGTGGTTGCGGCCGGCGGGATCGCAGATGGCCGGGGCCTCGCCGCCATGATGATGCTCGGCGCATCCGGCGTCCTGGTCGGCACGCGCTTTTACGCAAGCGTCGAGGCCAATGGCGCGGAGGGAGCGAAGCTGCGGATTCGCGCGGCCGATGCAAATGACACGGTGCGCGGCGTTGTTCCCGATTGGTCGCGACAATTATTCTGGCCGGCGCCTTTCACGGCACGCACGCTGGTCAATAACCACATCAAGAGCTGGACTGGCCGCGAGGTCGAACTGATGCAGCGCGCGGGCGAGATTGCCAGGGACTATGCCGCGGCGAGATCGGCGGGCGACTTCGAAATCGCAGCCGTCTTCGCGGGAGAAGCGGTCGGCTTGATCCATGATATTCCACCGGCGGCCGAGATCGTCGAACGGATTGCATCCGAGGCCGAGCAGCTTCTGGCTGGTCGGCGCAACTCCACTGCTTCGCTCGCCTGAACCAAGAGAGACATACCATGTGGCCTGACAGAAGACTGATCGATCTCTTCAAGACCGAATTCCCGATCGTGCTGGCGCCGATGGCCGGCGTGATGGATGCGGAACTGGTCATCGCCGCCGCCCAAGGCGGGGCGCTCGGTTCGCTGCCCTGTGCCATGCTGTCGGGGGAGAAGATCCGCGAGCAGGTCAAGATCATCCGCCAGCGCGTGACGGCGCCGGTGAACTTGAATTTCTTCTGCCACACGCCGGTCGAACTCACCGCCGCGGCGGAAGGACGCTGGAAGCAGCGTCTCGCGGGCTACTATAAGGAGCATGGTCTGGATCCGGCGGCGCCGGTCAACGCCGCCAACCGGGCGCCGTTCGATGCCGCGACCTGCGCGGTGGTGGAGGAGGTAAAGCCTGAGGTCGTGAGCTTCCATTTCGGCCTGCCGGAACAGGTCCTGCTCGACCGCATCAGGGCGGCGGGCTGTCTTGTGATCGCCTCGGCGACCACGGTGAAGGAAGCGGTCTGGCTCGAGCAGCACGGCGTCGATGCCATCATTGCGCAAGGCGCCGAGGCGGGTGGTCACCGCGGCATGTTCCTGACCGACAAGATCGCCGAGCAGCCCGGCACGTTTGCGCTGGTGCCGCAGGTCGCCGATGCCGTGAAGGTGCCGGTGATCGCAGCCGGCGGCATCGCGGACGGGCGCGGCATCGCAGCCGCCTTCGCACTCGGTGCCTCCGGTGTGCAGATCGGCAGCGCCTATCTGCGCTGTCCGGAATCAAAAGTCAGCGCGGGCGGCCGCAAGGCGCTGGCCGAGGCGCGGGACGATTCCACCGTCATCACCAATGTCATGACCGGCCGCCCGGCGCGCGGGGTGCAGAACCGGTTGATGCGCGAGGCCGGTCCGATCTCGCCGGACGCGCCGCCGTTTCCCCATGCGGCGACCGCGTTGGCGCCGCTGAAGGCGGCTGCCGAAAAGCAGGGCAGGGTGGATTTCACCAATCTCTGGGCCGGTCAGGCCGTGGCCTTGGGCCGCGAGGTCCCGGCGGCCGAATTAACCCGGGATCTGGCCAAATCGGCGCTGGCCCGCATGAAGGGACTGGCGAGCTAGTCTCCGGCGCCGGTTGCGGCGCAAAACCGGCCTCTGCTATACGGCACATGGGTTTTGCCGTGAGAGGCCTTATATAATGTCCGTCGACGCCGCTACCGTCCGCCGCATCGCGCATCTGGCGCGCATTGCGGTTTCCGAGGGTGAGGTTCCGCATCTGCAGGCCGAGCTGAATGCCATGCTCGCCTTTGTCGAGCAGCTCTCGGAGGTCAATGTCGAGGGCGTGGAGCCGATGACCTCGGTCACCCCGATGCAGATGAAGAAGCGGCAGGACGTGGTCAATGACGGCGAGATCGCCGACGATATCGTTGCCAACGCGCCCGCCACCGAAGGTCACTTCTTCCTGGTGCCGAAGGTCGTTGAGTAACTTGCATAGCGTTTTCGAGCGAAGTGGAAGCCGGTTCGCGTGAAGAAAACGCGTCAAACTTAAGAGTCTCAGGACGCCGTCGATGTGCATGCTATGCGACGATGAGAAGGCCTATCAGGCCTACATGAACTATCTCGACAAGATGGAGCGGCAGGGCAAGGCTGCCGACCCCAATGTCGCCGTCAATGCCGTGCTCGACGAGATCGAGGCTGCCGCGAACGCCGCCGCCAGGAAAAAAGACGGCCCGGCCAACGACAAGACCCTGTCCCCATTCTTCTGCAGCCCGATCAATAAATGACCGATTTGACATCGCTGACGCTCGCCGAGGCCCGCAAGGGTCTCGCGGCCAAGACTTTCACGTCACTCGAGCTGACCGACGCGCATCTGAGCGCGATCGAGAAAGCGCGCGTGCTCAATGCCTTCGTGATGGAGACGCCGGACCGGGCGCGCGACATGGCGAAGGCCGTCGACGAGAAGATCGCCAGGGGCGAGGGCGGCCCGCTCGCCGGTATCCCGCTCGGCATCAAGGATTTGTTCGCGACCAAGGGCGTGCGCACCACGGCGTGCTCGAAGATCCTCGGCAATTTCGTGCCGACTTATGAGTCGACGGTCACTTCGCAGCTTTGGCGCGACGGTGCGGTGATGCTCGGCAAGCTCAACAATGACGAGTTCGCGATGGGCTCGGCGAACGAGACCTCGTGCTTCGGCCCTGTGGGCAATCCCTGGCGGCGCGATGGCTCCAACACGACGCTGGTGCCGGGCGGCTCGTCCGGCGGCTCGGCCTCGGCCGTCGCCGCTCTGCTGTGCATGGGTGCGACCGCGACCGACACCGGCGGCTCGATCCGCCAGCCGGCGGCGTTCACCGCGACGGTCGGCATCAAGCCGACTTACGGCCGCTGCTCGCGCTGGGGCATCGTCGCCTTTGCCTCCTCGCTCGACCAGGCCGGCCCTATCGCGCGCAGCGTGCGCGATAGCGCGATGCTGCTGCGCTCGATGGCCGGGCACGACCCGAAGGACACGACTTCGGTCGATATCCCCGTGCCGGATTACGAGGCGGCAATCGGCAAGTCCGTGAAGGGTATGAAGATCGGCATCCCCAAGGAATATCGTCTCGAGGGCATGCCGGCTGAGATCGAGAAGCTCTGGAGCGAGGGTGCGGCATGGCTGAAGGCCGCCGGCGCCGAGCTCGTCGAGGTTTCGCTGCCGCACACGAAGTACGCGCTGCCGGCCTATTACATCGTGGCGCCGGCAGAAGCCTCGTCCAACCTCGCGCGCTATGATGGCGTCCGCTACGGCCTGCGCGAGCAGGGCAGGAACATCAATGAGCTCTACGAGAACACCCGCGCCGAAGGTTTTGGCGCGGAGGTGCGCCGCCGCATCATGATCGGCACCTATGTGCTCTCGGCCGGCTATTATGACGCTTACTATTTGCGCGCCCAAAAGGTGCGCACGCTGATCAAGAAAGACTTTGAGGATTGCTTCGCCAAGGGCGTCAACGCGATCCTGACGCCGGCGACGCCTTCGGCGGCCTTTGGCATTGGCGAGAAGGGGGGCGCTGACCCCGTCGAGATGTATCTCAACGACATTTTCACGGTGACCGTGAACATGGCGGGATTGCCAGGCATCGCGGTGCCCGCCGGCAAGGACGCGCAGGGCCTGCCGCTCGGCCTGCAACTCATCGGCCGCCCGTTCGAAGAGGAGGCGTTGTTCTCGCTCGGTGACGTGATCGAGCAGGCCGCCGGCCGCTTCACGCCCGCGAGGTGGTGGTGAATGTCGCAGCATTCATCGCGAGTCTCGACGGCGCGGCGCCGGCGCCGGACCTGAACGCGCCGCTCGCGGGTCTCTGGTGGGCCGGCAAGGGCGACTGGGATCAGGCGCACAGGATTGTTCAGGACGACAACGGCCGCGACGCGGCCTGGGTGCACGCCTATCTGCACCGCGTCGAAGGCGATCTCGGCAATGCAGGCTATTGGTACCGCCAGGCCGGCCAGCCGGTGGCAAAGGATTCATTGGAGGCGGAGTGGGGGCGGATTGCCGCCGCGCTGCTAGCGAGCTGAGGGCGGAGCGCCACGCAATCCCTGTTGCGGCTTCAACATGTCCTTCGGCAGCAGATAATCGTGCACGTGCGGACAGACATTGCCGACACCGCACTTCTCGGCCTTGATGATTGGCTCGAGCTGCGCGAGCAGGGTCCTGGCGTTGAAGATCCTGGGCGGCGCCGCGTCGATAGGGGCAGACAGAAAGTGGACGTCGGCTTCGATCCCGGGCTTCGGCCCTGCAGCGACGGGGCTGGTGTAGACGAAAAGCGTGCCACCGCGAGCCAATCTGACCGGTGCGAGCGGCTGGCTCGCAAGATCTGCGTTGTCTGGCCGTAGCGAGAATGCAGCTGCTTCGTCCCACGACACAGGAATGCGCGTCTTGAGCGATGGGATCGTGCTTGCGAGCCGCGGACCCATGTGATCCTCCGGTGGCTGGCGCCGCACGAAACGCACGTCCGATAGGATTTCAAATCCGGCAAAGCCCTTTTCGACGGCGAGTTCGGCGCAGCGGTTGAGCCAATAAACCTGGACCGTTTCGCGCGTCGTGTACCCGTTGCCCTGGAACGTGACCCGATAGACGTCAGGCCGCAGCTCCGTGACGTCCGCGCCGCCGGTCAAACCTGATTGCTGATATGGTGTCGCACAGGAGGCGAGAATGATGGCCAAAGCCAACGTCATCAAAACACGAAAAAACATCCATGCCCCCTCCATGCAACTTCTACGGTACATGCGGCGCCGACGTCAATGCCGGGGAGGACGGTGCCGAATTGCGCGGCGAGCGCCGAGGGCGGGCCGCTCGTGACTTGGGGCGGGCGTTGCAATCCGATCGCGCCAGTGTCGCGTTCTCCGGCTTGACTGGCGCGGTCCATTGCGCGAAGCCCAAACCATCCCAGATATCAATTCGTCCGGAAACCAAGACTCATGAACGCCCCCGCCGCACCCCACAAGCTTCTCAAAGGCGCCACCGGTGATTGGGAGATGGTCATCGGCATGGAAATCCACGCCCAGGTGACGTCGAACTCGAAGCTGTTCTCGGGCGCATCCACGGAGTTCGGCGGTGAGCCGAACAGCCACGTGTCGCTTGTGGACGCGGCGATGCCGGGCATGCTGCCCGTCATCAACGAGGAATGCGTCAGGCAGGCTGTCATCACCGGGCTCGGCCTCAACGCGCAGATCAATCTGCGCTCGGTGTTCGACCGCAAGAACTATTTCTATCCGGACTCGCCGCAGGGCTACCAGATCAGCCAGTACAAGTCGCCGATCGTCGGCGAGGGCGAGGTCGTTGTCGAACTGGACGGCGGCAAGACCGCGACCATCGGCATCGAGCGGCTGCATCTGGAGCAGGACGCCGGCAAGTTGCTGCACGACCAGTCGCCGGCCATGTCCCATGTCGATCTCAACCGCTGCGGCGTGGCGCTGATGGAGATCGTCTCCAAGCCCGACATCCGCGATGCCGAGCAGGCCAAGGCCTATGTGACCAAGCTGCGCTCGATCCTGCGCTATCTCGGCACCTGCGACGGCGACATGGAGAAGGGATCCCTGCGCGCCGACGTCAACGTCTCCGTGCGCAAGCCCGGCGCGCCGCTCGGCACCCGCTGCGAGATCAAGAACATGAACTCGATCACCTTCATCGGCCAGGCGATCGAGTACGAAGCACGTCGCCAGATCGAGATTCTGGAGGATGGCGGCGCCATCGACCAGGAAACGCGGCTCTACGACCCCAACAAGGGCGAGACGCGCTCGATGCGCTCGAAGGAAGAGGCGCACGACTATCGCTACTTTCCCGATCCGGATCTGCTGCCGCTGGAATTTTCGCAAGGGTTCGTCGACGAGCTGAAAGCGAAGCTGCCTGAGCTGCCGGACCAGAAGAAGTCGCGCTTCGTCGCCGATTTCGGCCTGTCGGCCTATGACGCGAGCGTCCTGGTTGCCGAGCGCGAGAGCGCGGTGTTCTACGAAACCGTGCTGGACAAGCTCGGCAACCGCGCCCGCGACGGCAAGATGGCGGCGAACTGGGTGATCAACGAGCTGTTCGGCCGTCTCAACAAGGAAGGCCGGGATATTACGGGCTCGCCCGTCAACGCCGAGCAACTGGCCGCGATCATCGACCTGATCGGCGAGGGGACGATCTCGGGCAAGATCGCCAAGGACCTGTTCGAGATCGTCTGGCAGGAGGGCGGCGATCCGCGCGCGCTGGTGGAAAGCCGCGGCATGAAGCAGGTGACGGATCTTTCGGCGATCGAAAAGGTGGTCGACGACATCATCGCGGCCAATCCCGACAAGGCCGCGCAGGTCAAGGACAAGCCGCAGTCGCTAGGCTGGTTCGTCGGCCAGGTGATGAAGGCGTCCGGCGGCAAGGCCAACCCGCAGAGCGTCAACGACCTGCTCAAGTCCAAGCTCGGCATCTGATCTCACGCGTTCGAACGAGGTGACGGATGCTCCGTCACCTCGTTTTCAGTTTGCGATGCGATGCTCGCGCGCGCCCTCGGCGGCACGCTTCATCCCGATCGACGGCGATGCGACGACCGAATCGCCGTGACGCGATTCGCGCAAAACGACGACTTGCACACGCTCCGACGAGCGCTCGCGCCGTTAATCATGAAAATATTTTCGTTGCCAAAACTCGCGACTCAGAGTCCGCGAAACGCCTTTGCGAGGTGATCGCGCGCGTCGCGAGATGCGTCATCGTGTTGACCATGCGCGATGCGTGAGTGCAGGAAAATACTTTCTGCATAGTGTTTTCCTGCAATCACCACTCTCGCGAACAGCGACGATGCGCCCGCCTTACGCGATCGCGCGAACACGTCATGCAGTGCGCTTGCATCGCGCTCGCCAAGCGCACGCGCCTTGCTGCGTCAACACTTCTTTAAGCGGGAAGCTGTTTTTTTCGTCGTGTTGGTGTATTCCGGATGAGTGCATTCGATCCGCGAGTGTACGCAGCGAATAAGCCATCTCACACATCGGAGGGCAACATGGCCAAGAAAGCTAAGAAGGCGAAGAAGGCGAAGAAGGCGAAGAGCGCAGTGAAGAAGACTGCGAAGAAGACCCGCAAGGTCGCGAAGAAGAAGTAACTTCGACTTCTGAAGTTGCCGGCTCCTCGTGAGCCGGCACGTCATCAGCGCCGCCTAACAGGTTCTGGTCGACGATAGAGGGTGTCGGCGAGACATCAGGTCAACGGTCGGATCGCTTTCTTCGCGGTCCGGCAGAAGAAACAAGTTTTCTTCGTTCGGTGCGGGGTCGGTTCGCCGGTTCTGCAATTTCACGAGTAGCCTTGCGGTCAAAGTGGAATCTGGTCCTGACGTGTTCGCCGACGCCCTCGTTCCTTGAGGCCGGGGTATTGCCGGCATTCCTTTCCCGACATTGCTGATCTGCTCGCGACGTGGCCGCGCTGCCTCGGGCGGGCGCGTTCGGCGTTCGCGCGGTGCTTCCCGGTTCACGATGTCATCGTCCCGCGCCGACCGCGCGATCCAGTACGCCGCCGCGTCCCGTGAGATGATTGTCGTCTCTGGATGAGCGGGGCACCCGACTGCCGCCTTCGCTGAACTTCGGCGTTCCAGGATCGCAAGCCCGGTGCAGCCCTGGCGTGGCCGGGCGCGGGTGACGACAACGAGCGGCGCCAAATCCTAGAAGCCCGCGCCACAACGCGCGATGGTTATCGTTCTGCAAAAATCCCAGGGTAAACCGAATCTGACGAATCGCAGAAGTGTCTGCAAAACGGGGGCTTTTTGAATTTCCCGCGCAGGATGCGCGTCGCTGCGTTTACGTCTGCTTCATCGCGATACTTAAACTGCCATTCAAATTTGCCCGCCATGATCGCCTCCAACAAGCCGGCAAACGGCATGGGATGAGTTGAACGATTATCTGGACGGGAGCCGCGCTCGGGGGACGAGGCGGCATAAGAAAAAGGGGATGCGTTATGTTTCAGGGTACTTTCGATCTGGAGACGGCGACGCCGATCGACGCCAGCGCGCTGTCGGACGTGCTGTTCGAGCGCGGGATCTATTGGGCGAGCGGCCGCTCCGGCCTCGTCGATCTCGTGGCCGCGCATAAATGGTTCAACCTCGCCGCCCTGAAGGGCCGCAAGGACGCCGTGACGCTGCGCCAGGAAGTCGCCGGGCAGATGTCGGACGCCGAGATCTCGTCCGCGCAGCGTGATGCGAGGGCCTGGATCTCCGCCCACTGAACGGAGAAGCGCTTCGGAACCCGCGGTTCCACGGGTAAGCCGGTTTCCGTGCCGGCGGAGTTCCGGCATCTTGAGTCAAGGCCTGGGCCGGGGAGGCGGTGTCGATATCGCCTTCGCATTGGCGGATACGGCGACCCCCATCTCAGCGCACACATATATATAGACGAATCGGACTGAACTCAGCCGCGCAGATCCTTGCGTCAGGCTTTCGCGCCCATCGCCTTTCAGAGAACGCTCAGACTTGCTTCTGCTGCTGGGTGGCGGAGAGGGAGGGATTCGAACCCTCGATACAGCTTGAGACCGTATGACGCTTTAGCAAAGCGTTGCCTTCAGCCACTCGGCCACCTCTCCGGTGCGAGCCTTATGCATCTAATTGCTTGGGCCGGTCAATTTGGAAGCGTGTGTTTTTGCTCGAATATTCCCAGCGATTTTCCAAAACATGCAGTTTGCTCTCCGGGCGAGAGCGTAAAGCCGCCCCGATCCCGATAATTCGCGCCTTTCATAATGAGTGCCCGCCGCGCGCGGTGGCCATCCCCGTGACCGGGCTTGCGTCAGATTGGGAGCCCCGGAAGCGGCCGGATGCCTTCTCCTTGAGTCTTCTTCTGATTCCACGATTCGAGCACGCCAAAGCCCGTTCAAGCCAAGGCCTCGCCCCGGGCGTCTCCCGGCGGGAACTTTAGCGGCAGATGGAACCGCTGAAAAACATCAACAAAAACAATTTGTTATGAGGGCGCTCCGATCACATCTGCGTGTTATTTGTGCAACACCCTTTGGAAAACGAGCTTGGTTGGCCCGTTTCGGAGCGTTCTTTTGTTGTGTGTGCAAGGACGTTCGGTAATTGTCACTGAGCGACGGAGGGGGGCATCCCGAGGTCGTCCCGGTTTAGGTGGTTCGCTTAAGTCCCTCGCGTTAGCGGGTGTGTCCGAAAGCGCGAAGCGGCTAAGCGGTGAAGTTAAGGGACAAGGGAACCAACCTTAGGGTGTCTTCACCCAGCGGATCCGGAACCTTCCCTATAGAGCAAACTTGGAGGTTTGACATGAAGTTGGTTAAGAGCCTTTTGCTCGGTTCAGCGGCGGGTTTGATCGCCGTTGGCGGAGCTCAGGCAGCCGATCTCCCCGTGAAGGCCAAAGCGGTCGAATACGTGAAGATCTGCTCGCTGTACGGTGCTGGATTCTACTACATCCCGGGCACTGACACCTGCATCAAGCTGGGTGGTTACCTGCGCGCCGAAGTCGCGCTGGGCACCAACAGCTCCTACGGTCCGGCCAACGGTTCTCCCGCCGGTGCGCACAACCGTCTGAGCAACTATTATACGATCCGCGCTCGTGAAGACCTCAACATCGACACGCGCACCGCGACCGAATACGGCGTCGTTCGTACCTTCTTCGACGGCGTGTTCTCCTGGACCACCGGCGGCTATCAGGGCACGGGCTCTGCTACCGGCACGACCGCCTACACTGGTACGCTGGCCCTCAACACCTCGGGTGCGACCCCGGCGCTGGTTGGTTCTTCGATCAACGGCACCGACGGCAACACCTCGGCCGGTTCGCTCGGCGTGTACTACGCCTTCATCCAGTTCGCTGGCTTCACCATGGGTAAGGCCGTGTCGCAGTTCGACGCGCCCTGGACCAACTATCCCGGCAACAACTTCGACGGTCTCGTCGGTGGTAGCGGCACGGTCACTGGTATCACCCAGTTCAGCTACACCGCTGACTTCGGTCAGGGCGTGACGGCGGCCTTCTCGGCTGAAGACCCGACTGCTTACATGCAGGCCGGCAACCAGAACCTCACCGGCGCGTCCGCGACCGGTATGATCGGTGGTGCATACGGTTCCAACGCCATCGGCGGTTCGCGTTCGCCGAACCTCGTCGGTATGGTCCGTGTCGACCAGGCTTGGGGTCTCTTCCAGGCGTCGGTTGCCGCTCATGACAACCACGTTGCCTACTACGGTGCGAACGAAGCCACTGGCCACCCCGACGACAAGTGGGGTTGGGCGGTTCAGCTGGCCCTGTCGATCAAGAACATCCCGACCGGTGCGGGTGACGTGATCAACATGTCGGCCGTCTACACCGACGGTGCGACCCGCTACAACTTCCAGAACCTGGCGGGCAGCTCCTACTCGATGTTCGGCAGCTCGGGCGTTGCCTACCAGAGCGTCGGCTTCGCCAATGCTCCGGACACCGTGTACATCACGGGCAGCTCGCAGGAGACCATCAAGACCTGGGGCTTCCGCGGTGCTTACACCCACAACTGGGATCCCTACTGGAACACCGCGCTGTACGGTGCCTACGCTCAGGCTCAGTACGGCTCGCTCGCCAAGAACGCACTTTGCGGCGTCGGCGGCGTGTTCGTCACGGGTGTGGCTCAGGCTGGCGTTACCTCGTGTAACCCGGACTTCGCCATCGGCCAGATCGGCCTGATCACCCGCTGGACCCCGGTCAAGAACCTGACGTTCTCGGCCGACCTGAACTGGACGCACCTCGACCAGAAGTACGCCGGCACTGTCGGCTACGCCGGATCCGGCGCGACCGCCAAGCCGGCTGCCGTGTACGAGCTGAAGGATCAGGACAGCATCACCCTGCTCCTCCGCGCTCAGCGCAACTGGTAAGCTCGGTCTAACGACCTGACAGTGAGCCCCGGCGGGAAACC
The DNA here is from genome assembly GCF_042076515.1 of Bradyrhizobium sp. A5. Lineage (NCBI taxonomy): Bacteria > Pseudomonadati > Pseudomonadota > Alphaproteobacteria > Hyphomicrobiales > Nitrobacteraceae > Bradyrhizobium > Bradyrhizobium sp. A5. Next base: position 3,060,317 of record NZ_CP148990.1, read on the forward strand.
GCCGGGGCTTTCTTTTTGCCGGTCGTGCTCCTGGCGATGCCGGCGTGCTGCACCGGTCCGGCGGGCAGCTCCCCGTCTTCGGCAAGAGAGCAGTGCGGTCTGCCGGAGCGGCAGCCCGTAAGCGAGCCTCTCTGACAGCTGCCGCGAGCGGCTTGACCTCGGAAGCGATCAGCTGTGCCCCGCATCACCGACCAGGCCCGCGTCGGCGGGCAAGGGACGTGATCGATACGACGAAGCGGGGGGCGTGGTCGGGTGATCGGCAGTTGTCTTCGAGGGCTGATTGGTGGTGAACAGTCGGCATGACTGCGACGCCGACAGCTCTCAACGTGCCTTGAGAGCGGATTGAAATCAGTCCGGGGGCCGCCGAACAAACGGCAGCCCGTACGGCGCGCGCCGCCGATCTCTTCGCAACCGAAGCGGTGAAGAGACGCGCTATTCCACGCTGCCCCCGCCGCGGCGCAGGTCAGCCTCGATCTGAAGCCGCGTGCCGCCGCCGAAGCGGGCGCGGTAGACTTGAAGGTTCTCCATGATCCGCTGCACGTAGTTGCGCGTCTCGGAGAATGGAATGAGCTCGACCCAGTCGACCGCATCGACCTTGGGGTCGCGCGGATCGCCGTAGCGATCGACCCACTTCCTCACGCTGCCGCGGCCGGCATTGTAGGCGGCAAACGTCATGATGTAGGAGCCGCGATAATCCTCGAGCAGTCCGCCGAGCTCGGCCGAGCCGAGCGTGGCGTTGTAGACCGAATCGTTCTTCAGCCGCCCCAGATCGTAGGTCGCGCCGTGCCGCTTGCAGACATAGCGCGCGGCATCCGGCGTCACCTGCATCAGGCCGTAAGCCTGCGCCGGCGAGACCACCGAAGGGTTGAACGCGCTCTCCTGCCGGGCGATCGCGTAGACGATGCTGCGCTCGACCTCGGGGCCGATCGGCGTGAACTGCGGAATGCCGTTGACGGGATAGGCGTAGAAGTCGAACGGCAGGCCGCGGTTGAGCGCGGCCTTGCCGACCAGCAGCATGCCGCGCGCATCGTTGTAGCGCTGGGTGAGCTCGCCAAGGCCGGTGAGGGCTTCGGGATCGCCGTTCTCGCCCATGTCGGCAAGCATCGGCACCGCCATCTCGCGCTCGTCGAGCTCGTAGAGCAGCTGCGCGGCGCGCACGATTTCGAGCCTTTCGGCGCCGCGGCCGCGCGGCTGGCTGTTGAGCTCGATCTGCGGCAGGCCGAGTTTGGCGCGCGCGAGCTGGCCGTAATAGCTGGTGGATTGCTCCGCCGCCCTTGCATAGGCGTTGCGGGCCTCCTGCTGGCGGCCCGCCGCTTCCGCCGCGCGGCCCTGCCAATAGCCGGCGCGCGCCAGCGCGGTCGGGTTGACGCTGCCGACGCCGATGCGGGCGAAATGCTGCGCGGCTGCAGCGGGATCGTTGAGGAAGCGCAGCGCGATCCAGCCCGCGGTGAATTCCTGCTCGGTCTTGTAGATGTCGCGCGAGGGCAGGGCCGCATCGCGCGCGATCAGATAGGCGCTGCGGAATTCCTCGGTGTCGATCATCTTGCGCGCCAGCAGGCGCCGCTCGATCCACCATTCGTCGAGATTGTAGAGCCGGTTCGGATCCTTCGGCGCCGACAGCATGAGCTGGGCGGCTTCGGCAAACTTCTCCTCGCGGCGCAGGAGCTGGATCTTGCTGAACATGAAGCCGGGATCGCTGTGCAGCTCGCGCGGCACGGCCTCCAGCAGCGCACGCGCGTTCGGCGCTTTCTTGAGGGACGCGATGCGGGCCTTGGCGAGCGCGACATAGCCGGCGCCGAGACGTTTTGCGGCGCGCAGCGCGGCCTCGTGCTCGCTGCCGTAGAGCAGCGTGTCCATCCGCGCCTTCTGGTCGCCCGGCGTCAGCAACGCGCCGAACTGCTCGAGCGCGTTGTTCTCGGTATCCTCCGACATCGGATCGCTGCGCCAGGCCTCGCGCACCAGCCGCTCGGCATTGGCGCGGTCGCCGCGCGCCAGCATCGCCTTGGCGAGCGTGAAGCGGCCCTTGGCGGACACGGGGGATTCGTTCTCGAACCACGACCACGCCACCTGATCGTCGCGCCTGTCGTCCCACATCGCAGCTTCGAGGCGGCGGCGCAGGAAGGTCTGCGACGGCCAGCTCGGATTGGCGGAGAGGAAGGCGCGGTAACGCTCCACGGTCGCGCCATTGTCCTCGCTGCGCAGGATGATCCATTCCGCGAGCTTTCGCGCGACGGGATCCGAGATCGAGGCTGCGGCGTTGGTGGCGTCACCCGCCTTGCGCTTGCGCACGAGCTCGATGACGCTCTCCAGCGTGTCCTTGTCGGCTTGCGACGTCGACGAGGTCGCAGCGACAGCAGCCGGCGTCACCGGTTTGCGCGGCGCGGCGTGCTGGCGGGTCGCAGGCGCAAGCACGGGCGCGGCGAGCGGTTTGGCGGGGGCAGGGGCGGTCGGTCTGACGGTGGCCGTCGCGGCGGGCGCAGGCGCGGCTTTGGGCGACGAACTGTTGGCGGCCGGTGTTGATTTTGGCGCAGGGGCCGCTGCGGCAGCCTTGGGTGCGGCAGCCTTGGGTGCAGCAGGTTTGGGCTTGTCCTTCGCGGGCTCTTTGCCAGCGTTCTTGCTTGCATCCTTGGCGGGTTTCTTCGCGGAGTCCTTGGCTGGGGCGCTTGCACCCTTGGTCGCGCCCTTGGCTGCGTCCTTCGCCGTTTCCTTGCCGGTTCCCTTGGTGGAGCCCTTTGCCGCATCCTTGGCGGCTGGCTTTGCGGTCTCCTTGGCTGCTTCCGCGGTCGTCTCGTTGGACTTGGCCCAGGCGGCGCAGCCGACTGACAGCCCTGCCATCAGGCTCACAACCAGACCCGCGGATCGCCACGTGGCACGAGGAAAAGAGGTCACGGCGTTTCGTCGCCCCGAATCAGTCAATTGGCTCAAGGCCTATCTGTACAAGATCTGGCTGTATTTGATTGAATATGCGGACAAAATACCAACAGCCGCTTACCTGGGGTCGGTTTGCACCAGCACCGCGGCAAAATCGCGGCCTAAACGGTGAGTCACACGGCTGCGGCCCTTTTACCGCCTGATTAGACCCGGTATGAATGGGGCTTGCTCACAAGATTGCCGCGTACGGAGGAAGTCCATGGCAGCCAAGACGAAATTCCGGGGGTCGTTCACCGCCTTGGTCACGCCGTTCAAGAACGGCTCGCTGGACGAGGCGGCTTTCCGTTCCCTGGTCAACTGGCAGATATCGGAGGGCACCAACGGCCTCGTCCCGGTCGGCACCACCGGCGAGAGCCCGACGCTCAGCCACGACGAGCACAAGAAGGTCGTCGAATGGTGCATCGCTGAAGCCAAGGGCCGCGTGCCCGTGATTGCGGGGGCAGGCTCCAATTCCACCAAGGAGGCGATCGAACTCGCCCAGCACGCCGAGAAGGCGGGGGCGGACGCCGTGCTGGTCGTGACACCCTACTACAACAAGCCCACCCAGGAAGGCATGTACCAGCACTTCAAGGCGATCAACGATGCGATCGGGATTCCGATCATCATCTACAACATCCCGCCGCGCTCGGTGATCGACATGTCGGTCGACACCATGAAGCGGCTGTGGGAGCTGAAGAACATCGCCGGCGTCAAGGACGCGACCGCCAGCATGGTCCGCGTGTCGCAGCAGCGCGCGGCCATGGGCGAGGATTTCAACCAGCTGTCCGGCGAGGACGCCACCATCATCGGCTACATGGCGCATGGCGGCCACGGCTGCATCTCGGTGACCTCGAACGTCGCGCCGCGGCTGTGCTCGGAGTTCCAGGCCGCCTGGGCGAAGGGCGATCACGCCACCGCGCTGAAGATTCACGACAAGCTGATGCCGCTGCACAACAACCTCTTCATCGAGAGCAATCCGGCGCCGATCAAGTACGCGATGTCGTTGCTCGGCAAGCTGGACGAGACGCTGCGGCTGCCGATGGTGCCGGTCACCGAGCCGACGCGCGTTGCCGTGCGCAGCGCCATGGTCCATGCTGGCCTGATCAACTGATACGCCAACTGCCGGGGAGTTTGTCATGAGCGCAATCGAGGAAAAGGGCACGCGGATGCTCAAGGAATTCCGCGAATTCGCCGTGAAGGGCAACGTCGTCGACCTCGCGGTCGGCGTCATCATCGGCGCGGCCTTCGGCGCCATCGTCACGTCGCTGGTCGGCGACGTCATCATGCCGTTGATTGGTGCGATCACCGGCGGTCTCGACTTCTCGAACTACTTCACCCCCTTGTCCAAGGCGGTCACCGCCACCAACTTAGCTGATGCGAAAAAGCAGGGCGCTGTACTTGCCTGGGGCAGCTTCCTCACGCTGACGATCAACTTCGTCATCATTGCCTTCGTGCTGTTCCTGGTGATCCGCGGCATCAATACGCTGAAGCGCAAGGAGGAGGCCGCGCCCTCCTCTCCGCCGAAGCCGTCGGCCGAAGTCGAGTTGCTGACCGAGATCCGCGATCTCCTCAGGAAGCCCTGAGGCGCTCGCTTCATCCGAGCTGTTTGCGTCCACGCGCATCCTGCTCAGGTTTGTTTGCCAGGTTTTGACGAGTTATGGCCGAGAAGAACGAGCGTCCGATCAAGGTCATGGCGGAAAACCGCAAGGCCCGCTTCAACTACGCCATCGAGGATACGATCGAGGCGGGCATTGCGCTGACCGGCACAGAGGTCAAGTCGATCCGAAACGGCAAGAGCACGATCGCGGAATCCTATGCCGATTCCAAGAACGGCGAGATCTGGCTGATCAACGCCACCATCCCCGAATATCTCCAAGGAAACCGCTTCAATCACGAGCCCAAGCGGCCGCGGAAGCTGCTGCTCCATCGCCGGCAGATCAACAAGCTGATGGGGGCGGTCGATCGCGAGGGCATGACGCTGATTCCGCTCAAGCTCTATTTCAACGAGAGAGGTCGTGCCAAATTGCAGCTTGCGGTTGCAAAAGGCAAGAAGCTGCACGACAAGCGCGAGACTGAGAAGAAGCGCGACTGGAGCCGGGAGAAGGGCCGGCTGATGCGGGCGAGGGGATAACGAGATGAATCAGCGGAACCTGCTCGAGGTCGATTGGAGCCAGATTCCCGCGCCCGCCGATGACGGCGGTGCGGCGCATCTCAAAGGCATGGCGCTGCCGGCGATCAGCCTGCTTGCCACGGACGACACCTCCCTGACGCTGTCGGCGCTGCGCGGCCGAACCGTGGTGTTCGCCTATCCGCGCACCGGCGAGCCCGGCAAGATCGCGCTTGTCGACGATTGGGACATGATCCCGGGCGCACGCGGTTGTACGCCGCAGACTTGCGCGTTTCGCGATCTGTTCGCCGAGCTGAAGGCCGCCGGCGCCTCACACGTGTTCGGTCTGTCGACCCAGAGCAATGCGTACCAGACCGAGATGGCCTCGCGGCTGCATCTGCCGTTCCCCGTGCTGTCGGACGAGAAGCTGGCGCTGACGCGCGTGCTCAATCTGCCGACGATGGAGGTCGCGGGCCTGACTTTGATCAAGCGCCTCGCGCTGATCATCGACGACGCCAGGATCACGCATGTGTTCTACCCGGTGTTTCCGCCCGACCGGAATGCCGGCGATGTGCTGGACTGGCTGAAGGCCAATCCCGCCAAAGATTCCGCCAAGGCCTAGTCGAGGTCGGCCTTGATCCTGGCGAATACGCTGCGGAACATGTCCGTCGTCAGCACGCGCGTGTTCGTGTTGTAGCGCGAGCAGTGATAGCTGTCGTAGAGCTTGAACGCGCCGGCCTGATGCACCGCGCCATGGCCGAAGGGGGCCTGCGAGGCCTTCAACTTCAGCGGCTTGAGCACGCTGTCGTGCGCAATCCGCCCGAGCGCGACGATCGCGCGCAGCTTCGGCATCGTATCGAGATTCGCGACGAGAAACTGGCGGCAGGTGTTGATCTCGACCGGCAGCGGCTTGTTCTGCGGCGGCACGCAATGCACGGCATTGGCGATGCGGCAGTCGACCAGCTTCAGGCCGTCGTCCGGGCGCGCCTGATACGTGCCTTTGGCAAAGCCGTATTCGAGCAGCGTGGCGTAGAGCAGGTCGCCGGCATAGTCGCCGGTGAAAGGGCGGCCGGTGCGGTTGGCACCCTGCATACCCGGCGCAAGGCCGACGATCAGAAGGCGCGCCTTGATGTCGCCGAAGGGCGGGACGGGCGCATTGTGCCATAACGGCTCCCGCGCGCGGTTCGCCTCGCGAAAGGCGACCAGGCGCGGACAGAGCGGACAGTCACGGTCGGGGACGAGGGTGGGGGAGGCCTGGTGGCTTAACCGGGCCGCCTCACTCCTCGAAGTCGTCATCGCCCCTCGGCGCCATCGTGGTCGCGCGCTGGAGGAATTGCGGGGCGTGGTGGCGTGCTTCGCGCTCGCTGCGGTCGCGCGGGGCGGGGCGTTCAGACGGGTCGCGGCCGAGCTTGGATTGCAGCTCGACGAGGTCGGTGAAGACGTCGGCCTGGCGGCGCAGCTCGTCGGCGATCATCGGCGGCTGGCTCGCGATGGTGGAGATCACGGTGACCCGCACGCCGCGGCGCTGGACGGCCTCGACCAGGGAGCGGAAGTCGCCGTCACCCGAGAACAGCACCATCTGGTCGATGTGCTCGGCGAGCTCCATGGCGTCCACGGCGAGCTCGATGTCCATGTTGCCCTTGACCTTGCGGCGGCCGGAGGCGTCGATGAACTCCTTGGTCGCCTTGGTGACGACGGTGTAGCCGTTGTAGTCCAGCCAGTCGATCAGCGGACGGATCGAGGAGTATTCCTGATCCTCGATGATCGCGGTGTAGTAGAACGCCCGCAACAGCGTCCCGCGGCTCTGAAATTCCTTCAGCAGGCGCTTGTAGTCGATGTCGAAGCCCAGAGTTTTCGCCGTTGCGTAGAGATTGGCTCCGTCAATGAAGAGCGCGATCTTGTCGGTAGAGGAAGGTGACATTCAGTTTGCTCGCGTAGAGTTCGTGATTAATCGTTTATTGTTGGCGCGCGGCAGCAAGCCGCGCACTTCAGAGTGCCGCCGAAACCCGTCGAAATCGCAAATCCGGAGAAGCCGGTGCAATCAAGGTATAGTTATGACGGACTTTCATACACCCCGCGCCGCCTTCAATGGCAGCCCGGGAAACCACCCATCCCAGCCCCAATGTGGGGGTAGCAGAGCCGTTTGGCGAGGCCAAATTACAAATTGGCCTTGCGAAACCGCCCCGGCCCCTATAATTAGCCCCGATCATCCACATATTTCGTCCCACCCACAACGGAGCGACTGTCCATGGCTCGCGTCACCGTAGAAGATTGTATCGACAAGGTCGACAACCGGTTTGACCTGGTCCTGCTGGCCGCCCACCGTGCCCGCATGATCTCCTCCGGTTCACAACTAACGGTTGACCGCGATAACGACAAGAACCCTGTTGTGTCTTTGCGCGAAATTGCTGACACGACCATTTCGCCGGAGGACCTCCGCGAGGAGCTGGTGCACTCGCTCCAGAAGTTCGTCGAGGTTGACGAGCCCGAGCCCGACACGGTGCCGTTGATCGGTTCCGCCGGCGCCAGCGTCGATGCGGACGATACGGAAGTTGCCGTTGAGCGCATGACCGAAGAGGAGCTCCTGAAGGGCCTCGAGGGCCTCGCGCCGCCGGAAGAGCAGCCCGAGGAGGACGAGTAAATCGTCCATCGCAGTCGTCGACTTCTTGTGATCTTATCAAAGGCCCGAACCCGTGTTCGGGCCTTTGCTTTTGTTGGCGTTTTCGTGGTTACCATAGCGCTGCCGGTTCGCGCCGTGCACCTTTCACCGAATTGATCGGACGCGCGCGCGATCGGAGCTAAGATGTATGCAACGGGCCGTCTCATGGTCCGTTTGAAGGCAGGACAGAATGGTGTATCGGCGCCGGGGACTTACGCAGATGATGGCCGCAACCGAATCGGTTGCCGTGGCCCCGACTGCGCCGGTGGCCCGCCCGGCCAAGCCGCGTGCGCGCATGATGCGTCAATATGACCTCGTCGAGCGCGTCAGGTCCTACAATCCGAATACCAACGAAGACCTGCTGAACCGGGCCTATGTCTACGCCATGAAGGCGCATGGTTCGCAGACCCGCGCCTCGGGCGATCCGTATTTCTCGCACCCGCTCGAAGTGGCGGCGATTCTCACCGACCTGAAGCTCGACGATGCCACCATCGTGGCTGCGCTGTTGCACGACACGATCGAGGACACCGAGGCGACGAGGGCCGAGATCGACCAGATCTTCGGCCCCGAGATCGGCGCGCTGGTCGAGGGCCTGACCAAGCTGAAGCGGCTGGAACTGGTGTCGCGCGAGGCCAAGCAGGCTGAGAACCTGCGCAAATTGTTGCTGGCCATTGCCGACGATGTTCGCGTGCTTCTGGTCAAGCTTGCCGACCGCCTGCACAACATGCGCACGCTGGATTTCGTGCCGACGGAATCGCGCCGCCGCATCGCCGAGGAGACGCTCGATATCTATGCGCCGCTGGCGGGGCGCATGGGCATGCAGGAAATGCGCGAGGAGCTGGAGGATCTGTCCTTCCGCACGCTCGATCCCGAAGCCTATGCGGTGGTGATGCAGCGCCTCGACGCGCTTGCCGAGCGCAACCGCAATCTGATCGGCGAGATCGAGGACCAGCTCTCCAACAATCTGCGCCACCGCGGCCTCGGCGCGCGGGTCTACGGCCGGCGCAAGAAGCCATTCTCGATCTGGACCAAGATGGAGCGCAAGTCGATCGGCTTCGAGCAATTGTCCGACATCTTCGGCTTTCGCGTCGTCGTCAACGACATCGAGTCCTGCTATCGCGCGCTCGGCATCGTCCACACCACCTGGCCGGTCGTGCCGGGCCGCTTCAAGGACTACATCTCGACGCCGAAGCAGAACGACTATCGCTCGATCCACACCACCGTGATCGGTCCCGGCAACCAGCGCGTCGAGCTCCAGATCCGCACCGAGGCGATGGACCAGATTGCCGAGCGCGGCATTGCCGCGCACGCGTTCTACAAGGAAGGCGCGGGCTCACCGACCGAATTCCTCAAGCGCGAGTCCAACGCGTTTGCCTGGCTGCGCCATACGATCGGCATCCTCTCCGAGAGCGCCAACCCCGAGGAATTCCTCGAACATACCAAGCTCGAGCTGTTCCACGACCAAGTGTTCTGCTTCACGCCGAAGGGCAAGCTGATCGCGCTGCCGCGCCATGCCAACGTGATCGACTTCGCCTATGCCGTGCATACCGACGTCGGCAACAGCGCGGTCGGCTGCAAGATCAACGGCAAGTTCGCGCCGCTGTCCTCGGAGCTGCAGAACGGCGACGAGGTCGAGGTACTGACCTCTGAAGCGCAAGCGGCGCCGCCATCGGCCTGGGAGACGCTCGCGGTCACCGGCAAGGCGCGGGCCGCGATCCGCCGCGCCACGCGCACCGCCGTGCGCGACCAATATGTCGGCCTCGGCCGGCGCATCGTGGAGCGCCTGTTCGAGCGCGCCAAGATCGAATACGCCGACGACAAGCTCAAGGGGGCGCTGCCGCGGCTCGCGCGCACCTCGATCGAGGACGTCATGGCGGCGGTCGGACGTGGCGAGATCAAGGCCTCCCACGTCGCTCGGGCGATGTATCCCGACTACAAGGAGGAGCGGGTCGCGCGCTACGGCGTCAAGAAGGGGCTGACCGCCAAGCTCAAGGAAAAATCCTCGGAGCCTCCGCGCAGCCCGGTCGCGATCCCGATCGGCGGCATCAATTCCGACCTGCCGGTGAAGTTCGCGCCGAACGGCGGCGCCGTGCCCGGCGACCGCATCGTCGGCATCGTCACGCCGGGCGAGGGCATCACGATCTATCCGATCCAGGCGCCGGCCCTGAAGGATTTCGAGGAAGAGCCGGAGCGCTGGCTCGACGTGCGCTGGGACATCGAGGACTCCGTGCCGCAGCGTTTCCCGGCCCGGATCAGGGTCGAGAACGTCAACGAGCCCGGCGCGCTGGCGCAGATCGCGACCGTGATCGCCGAGCATGACGGCAACATCGACAACATCAGCATGCAGCGCCGCTCGCCTGATTTCACGGAGACGACGATCGATCTCGAAGTCTACGATCTCAAGCATTTGAGCGCGATCCTGAACCAGCTGCGCGCGAAGGCGGTCGTCGCCCGCGTCGAACGTGTTAATGGATAGACGCATCTCGCATGCGCCTGCTGCCCTGATTCCGTGAGTCCTGAAATGACCGCTTCTCCGCTCCGCCTCGGCGTCAATGTCGACCATGTCGCGACCCTGCGTAATGCGCGCGGCGGCCGCAATCCCGATCCGGTGCGCGCGGCGCTGCTTGCGATCGAGGCCGGCGCCGACGGCATCACCGCCCATTTGCGCGAGGATCGCCGGCACATCCGCGACGAGGATATGGCGCGGCTCAAGGCCGAGATCTCCAAGCCGCTCAATTTCGAGATGGCGGCGACCGACGACATGATGCGAATCTCGCTCGCCACCAGGCCGCATGCGGTGTGCCTGGTGCCGGAGCGCCGGCAGGAGGTGACGACGGAAGGCGGGCTCGACGTGGTCGGCCAGCACAATGCGCTCGCGCCCTATATCGCGCGGCTGAACGATGCCGGCATCCGCGTTTCGCTGTTCATCGCCGCCGATCCTGCGCAGATCGAGATGGCGGCGCGGCTGCGCGCGCCCGTGATCGAGATCCACACCGGCGCCTGGTGCGACGCCGTGGTCGACGGCCACACCGGCAAGGCCGATGCGGAATGGAAGCGGATCGTGGCGGGCGTGAAACTGGCGAAGGCCGCCGGGCTGGAAGTGCACGCCGGCCACGGGCTCGACTACGTGACGGCGGAGAGCATCGCGGCGCTGCCTGAGATCATGGAGCTCAACATCGGCTACTACATGATCGGCGAAGCCTTGTTCGTCGGCCTCGCCGAGACCGTCCGCAGCATGCGCGCGGCGATGGAGCGCGGCCGGAGCCGGGCATGATCATCGGCATCGGCTCCGACCTGATCGACATCACCCGCGTCGGCAAGGTGATCGAGCGCCATGGCGAGCGTTTCCTCGACCGCATCTTCACTGCGGCCGAGCGCGCCAAGGCGGAGCGCCGGGCCAAGAACGAGAAGATGGTGGTGGCGACCTACGCCAAGCGCTTTGCGGCCAAGGAGGCCTGCTCCAAGGCGCTCGGCACCGGCATCCGGCGCGGTGTCTGGTGGCGCGACATGGGCGTGGTCAACCTGCCGGGGGGCCGTCCGACCATGCAATTGACGGGCGGGGCGCTCGCCCGGCTCCAGGCCCTGACGCCGGAGGGGTTCGAGGCGAGGATCGACCTGTCGATCACCGATGACTGGCCGCTGGCACAGGCGTTCGTCGTCATTTCCGCCGTGCCGCGGGCCAGGCCCTGACAATCAATAGTCCATTTTATAATTCGTATTAGAGATCAATATCTTACGAAGTTTTGACGCGATCCTTGATTGCGTGGCCCCCGACAACCGTCTAAAAGTCCGCCGACGCAAATCAGGCTGGGCGAATTCGGCTTTACGCCGGAATTGGCCCTCACTATCAGAATCAGGACAATCTCCTTGGGCCGCGAGCGATGGGCTGTTCGCGGGGAGGAGGGCGCTCTGTGACCGCCGGCCGGAATTGAGAGAGCAATGAGCGTGACTTCGGGAACAAAAACTGAGAGCGGCGTCGGCGAGACAATCCGGGTCGTGATCCACGCTCTCCTGATCGCGCTGGTGATCCGCACGTTCCTGTTCCAGCCGTTCAACATTCCGTCCGGTTCGATGAAGGCGACGCTGCTGGTCGGCGACTATCTGTTCGTCTCGAAATATTCCTACGGCTACAGCCACTACTCGATCCCGTTCTCGCCGCCGCTGTTTTCGGGGCGGATCTGGGGCTCCGATCCGAACCGCGGTGACATCGTGGTGTTCCGGCTGCCGAAGGACGATTCCACCGACTACATCAAGCGCGTCATCGGCCTTCCCGGCGATCGCGTCCAGATGAAGGACGGGCTGCTCTACATCAACGACACCCCGGTCGAGCGGCAGCGCATGAGCGAGTTCGTCGGCGAGGATCCCTGCGGCTCCGAAGGCGGCGGAATCTCCCGCGTGAAACGCTGGAAGGAGACGCTGCCCAACGGCGTGTCCTATGAGACGCTGGACTGCGCCGACAACGGCTACATGGACAACACCAACGTCTACAACGTGCCGCCCGGCCATTTTTTCATGATGGGTGACAACCGCGACAACTCCACCGACAGCCGCTTCCTCGGCCAGGTCGGCTACGTGCCGCAGGAAAACCTGATCGGCCGTGCCCAGATGATCTTCTTCTCCATCGCCGAAGGCGAGCACGCCTGGATGTTCTGGCGCTGGCCGTGGGCCGTGCGCTGGAATCGCTTCTTCAAAATCGTCCGATGAAAGACGAAGCCAAGGACATCGCGAGCCAACCGATCGAGGCGCAAGCCGTCCCTGAGGGCGAAGCTGCATCGAAGACGCCTGCCAAGAAGAAGCGGGTACGCAAGGCCAAGGTCAAGGCGACTGACGCGAATGCAGCGCTCGAGGCGCGCATTGGTTACAGCTTTGCGGATCCGAACCAGTTGATCCAGGCGATCACGCATGTCTCGGCGCTGAAGTCCGGGCGCAAGCGCGGCGACAGCTACCAGCGTCTCGAATTCCTCGGCGACCACGTGCTCGGGCTCGTCGTCTCCGACATGCTCTATCACGCCTTCCCGAACGCCGACGAAGGCGAGCTGTCCAAGCGACTTGCCGAGCTCGTGCGCAAGGAAAGCTGCGCCGACGTCGCCAAGTCGCTCGGTCTGCTCGACGACATCAAGCTCGGTTCGGTCGGCCCCGCCGCCGACGGACGTCTGCGCAAGTCCATCCTCGGCGACATCTGCGAGGCCGTGATCGGCGCCATCTTCCTCGACGGCGGCCACGCGGCGGCGTCCGACTTCGTCAAGCGCAACTGGACCGAGCGCATGCACAAGCCGCGGCGTCCGTTGCGCGATCCCAAGACCGTGCTGCAGGAATGGGCGCAGGGCAAGGGATTGCCGACGCCGGTCTATCGCGAGGTCGAGCGCACCGGCCCGCATCACGATCCGCAGTTCCGCGTCGCGGTGGACTTGCCGGGATTGGCGCCGGCCGAAGGGATTGGCGGCAGCAAGCGTGCGGCAGAGAAGGTGGCGGCCTCGGTGATGATCGAACGTGAAGGTGTTGGCGGCGGCAATGACGGCTGAAGCAAGCGGCGAGGCGCCTGCCGCGACGCGCTGCGGCTTCGTCGCGCTCATTGGCGCGCCGAATGTCGGCAAATCCACGCTGGTCAATGCGCTGGTCGGGGCCAAGGTCACGATCGTCTCGCGCAAGGTGCAGACCACGCGCGCGCTGATCCGCGGCATCGTGATCGAGAACAACGCGCAGATCATCCTGGTCGACACGCCCGGCATCTTCCTGCCAAAGCGAAGGCTCGACCGCGCCATGGTCTCGACCGCCTGGAGCGGGGCGCATGACGCCGATCTCGTCTGTGTGCTGATCGACGCCAAGGCCGGCATCGACGAGGAGGCCGAGGCGATCCTCACCAAGGTCGCGAGTGTCAATCACGAGAAGATTCTGGTGATTAACAAGGTCGACCTGGTCCAGCGTGAGAAGCTGCTGGCGCTGGCGCAGGCCGCCAACGAGCGTATGGCCTTCGCCAAGACCTTCATGATCGCGGCGATCTCGGGCGACGGCGTCGACGATCTCAGGCAGACGCTTGCCGAGATGGTGCCGCCGGGCCCGTTCCTCTATCCCGAGGACCAGATGTCGGACGCGCCGATGCGGCAGCTGGCGGCCGAGATCACCCGCGAGAAGATCTATCGCAAGCTGCACCAGGAACTGCCCTACCAGTCCACGGTCGAGACCGACAAGTGGGAGGAGCGCAAGGACAAGTCGGTGCGCATCGAGCAGACGATCTTCGTCGAGCGCGAGAGCCAGCGCAAGATCGTGCTCGGCGCGGGCGGCGCGACCATCAAGTCGATCGGCGCGGACTCGCGCAAGGAGATCGGCGAAATCCTGGGCGTGCCGGTGCATCTGTTCCTGTTCGTGAAGGTGCGCGAGAACTGGGGCGACGATCCCGATCGCTATCGCGAGATGGGCCTGGAATTTCCCAGGGAATAACCAAGAAAAGATCGGTCCCCGATGAGCGTACCCAGCAACGTCCGGCGCTTCGAAGCGCTGCTCTACGCATCGTTGATGCTGGATGCCCTTTCGGTCGCGGTGCAGGACCGCACGCCCAATACCGAAATGACCGAGCAGATGATCATGACGGCCACCTTGCTCGCCGGCTGCATGATCCTGTTGCTGGTCTACTTCGTCTGGCTGGCGGCGCATTGGCGCAAGAACTGGCCGCGCTGGGTGCTGGCGGCAGCCCTGGCGCTGTCCGTGATCTCGCTCGGCCAGATCATCGGGGAGAAGGGGTTGGAACTCGACAGCGCCATCGAGATCGTCTCCTGTGTGCTGACGGCGGCGGGCCTGTATTTCTCCTTCAGCGGGGATGCCAAGGGCTGGTTCAACGCGTGAGGTAATGCCGTTAGGATTGGTAGGCGCGGACAATGATGGCCGCGCTTACGACCACGGCCCAGATGACGAATCCCGCGATGACGCCGAGTGCTGGGGAAAGGATCACCTGGCCCTCGGTGGGGCGCTTGATCTGCAAGGCGCCCGTCCAGCCGATGCGGGTCAGACGTTCCGGAAACTCGACCCTGATCTTGCCGAACGTGGCTGCGAATAACAAAGCGAGCGCAGTGAAATAGAAAACGGCCGGCAAGGCTTCGAAGATCGTCCACCAGACTACCCAGAGCACCAACTCGACAATGGGGCCGATCAAACCGGAAATGAAGTCCATTGTGATCCAAGGCGTGTCTTAACTTCTGCGTCTGGGCATATAGCGCTATACTTAGCACATGGAATGGACCGATGAAGGCATCGTGCTGGGGGTGCGGCGGCATGGCGAGAGCAGCGCCATCGTCGAGCTACTGACTCGCGCGCATGGCCGGCATCTCGGCCTTGTCCGCGGCGGCGCCGGCTCGCGGATGCGGCCGCTGCTGCAACCCGGCAACAGCGTCAGCGTGGTGTGGCGGGCGCGGCTCGACGAGCATCTCGGCACCTATGCCGTTGAAGGCCTGAAGCTGCGCGCGGCGACGCTGCTGGGGGCCTCCCACGGCGTTTACGGCGTCACCCATCTGGCCTCGATTGCGCGGCTGCTGCCGGAACGCGATCCGCACGAAGAGATGTTTGCGATGCTCGAACATTCGCTCGATGATTTCGACGATATCGGCAGCGCCGCCGTTCACGTGATCCATTTCGAGCTGGCGATGCTCGCCGAACTCGGCTTCGGGCTGGCGCTCGACAATTGCGCCGTGACCGGGGAGACCACGGACCTGATCTATGTCTCGCCCAAATCCGGCGGCGCGGTGTCGCGCGGTGCGGGCGAGCCGTGGCGCGACCGCCTCTTGCGTCTGCCGCCGTTCCTGCGCCAGGGCGAAGTGCAGGGCGAACTTACCGATGAGGATCTGCAGGACGGCTTCCGGCTCACCGGCCTGTTCCTGCTGCGCCACGTGCTGGAGCCGCGGGGGCAGGGCCATTCCGACGCGCGGGCTGGCTTCATCAACGCCCTGACACGTCAGCAGGCCAAGGCGGCGCTTCCCGCGCCATGACGTCTCGGCGGCTCTGCCCTGTCATGGAACATGGCGCCACCGGGAACGAAAGCCGGCAGGTCGAGTTGGCCCGGCAGGTTCCATCACGGGGACGGCCTAAATGTTGATCAAGGGATTTGCCTTGTCCGCGGCGCTGCTTGCGTTCGCGCCGGATGCCATGGCCGCGGAACCGCAATCCGGCGTGTTTCGCCGGGCATCCTGCACCGTCGTGCGGTACTATGTGGCGAAATATTCCGCCGCGGCCGCAGAGACATGGGCGCGGTCCAAGGGTGCGACGGAGGCCGAGATCGAGGTGGCCCGGCGTTGCCTGACCAATGCGCCCGTTACCGCGCAGGCCAAGACCCAGCAGACCTTCACAGCCGGTTGGGCGGGTCAATAGAAGCCCACAGGGAACCAATCGATCCTTGCCCGATTCGCTTCCACGGTTTAACCGGGCGGCATGGGAAAACGAATCGTTCCGCCGGAAGAACCGGCCGAAATTCACGACGTGCCGCTGCGTGAAGCGCTGGAAGAGCGCTATCTTGCGTACGCGCTCTCGACCATCATGCACCGTGCGCTGCCGGACGCGCGCGACGGCCTGAAGCCGGTGCACCGGCGCATTCTCTACGGCATGCGCCTGCTGAGGCTCGACCCCGGCACGGCCTTCAAGAAATCCGCCAAGATCGTCGGCGACGTGATGGGCTCGTTCCATCCGCATGGCGACCAGGCGATCTACGACGCCATGGTACGCCTCGCGCAGGACTTCTCCTCGCGCTACCCGCTGGTCGACGGCCAGGGCAATTTCGGCAATATCGACGGCGATAATCCTGCCGCCTACCGCTACACCGAAGCGCGCATGACCGATGTCGCGCGGCTTCTGCTCGACGGCATCGACGAGGACGGCGTTGAATTCCGGCCCAACTACGACGGCCAGTCCAAGGAGCCGGTGGTTCTGCCGGGCGGCTTCCCGAACCTGCTCGCAAACGGCGCGCAGGGCATCGCGGTCGGCATGGCGACCTCGATCCCGCCGCACAACGCCGCCGAGCTTTGCGACGCCGCGCTGCATCTGATCGAGAAGCCCGACGCGAAGTCGAAGGCACTGTTGAAGTGGGTGAAGGGCCCGGACTTCCCGACCGGCGGCATCATCGTCGATTCCAAACAGGCCATTGCGGAAGCCTACACGACTGGCCGCGGCTCGTTCCGCGTTCGCGCCCGGTGGGAGCAGGAAGAGGGCACGCGCGGCACCTGGGTCGTCGTCGTCACCGAGATCCCCTTCCTGGTGCAGAAGTCCCGCCTCGTCGAGAAGATTGCCGAGCTGCTGGACCAGAAGAAGCTGCCTCTGGTCGGCGATGTCAGGGACGAGTCGGCCGAAGACGTCCGCCTCGTCATCGAGCCGAAGTCGAAGAACGTCGATCCTGCCCTGATGATGGAATCGTTGTTCCGGCTGACCGAGCTCGAAAACAAGATTCCGCTGAACCTCAACGTGCTGCTGAAGGGCCGCGTCCCCAAGGTGGTGGGCCTCGCAGAGTGCCTGCGCGAATGGCTCGACCATCTGCGCGACGTGCTCATCCGCCGGACCAATTATCGCAAGACGCAGATCGAGAACCGGCTGGAAGTCCTCGGCGGGCTTCTGATTGCCTATCTCAACATCGACGAGGTGATCAGGATCATCCGCACCGAGGATGAGCCGAAGCCGGCGCTGATCAAGGCGTTCAAGCTCACCGAAGTGCAGGCTGAATCCATCCTCAACATGCGGCTCCGTTCGTTGCGCAAGCTCGAGGAGATGGAGATCCGCACCGAGGACAAGAATCTCCGCAACGAACTCAAGGGCATCAACGCGGTGCTCGCGTCCGAGCCGGAGCAGTGGAAGAAAGTCAGCGAGCAGGTCGGCAAGGTCCGCGACATGTTCGGGCCGAAGACGCCGCTCGGCAAGCGCCGCTCCACCTTTGCGGATGCGCCCGAGCACGATCTCGCGGCGATGGAGGAAGCCCTCGTCGAGCGCGAGCCGGTCACCGTCGTCGTGTCCGACAAGGGCTGGATCCGCACCATGAAGGGCCATGTCGAGGATCTCTCCGGCCTGACCTTCAAGCAGGACGACAAGCTCGGCTTCGCGTTCTTCGCGGAAACGACCTCGAAGCTGCTGCTGTTCGCCACCAATGGAAAATTCTACTCGCTCGATGTCGCAAAGCTACCGGGCGGCCGCGGTCACGGCGAGCCCATCCGGCTGTTCATCGACCTCGAGCAGGAGGCCGCGCCCGTCGCGCTGTTCGTCAACAAGGGCGGGCGCAAATTCCTGGTCGCGAGCCACGAGGGCCAGGGCTTCGTCGTCAACGAGGACGACTGCGTCGGCACCACCAAGAAGGGCAAGCAGGTCCTCAACGTCGACATGCCGAACGAGGCGCGCACGGTCACCGAGGTGATCGGCGACACCGTCGCGGTCATCGGCGAGAACCGCAAGATGCTGATCTTCCCGCTCGATCAGGTGCCGGAGATGGCACGCGGCCGCGGCGTCCGCCTGCAGAAGTACAAGGACGGCGGCCTGTCCGACATCGCGGTGTTCGACGCCAAGGCGGGCTTGACCTGGAAGGACTCCGCGGGGCGCGAATTCTCCGCGACCATGAAGGAACTCGCCGAGTGGAAAGGCAGCCGCGCCGACGCCGGCCGCCTGCCGCCGAAGGGATTCCCGAAGTCGAACAAGTTCGGCAAGGTGATCGGGTAGGGTGGCTCTCGTGCCCCGGACGCGCTGCAACGCTCTTGGCGTTGCGGCGCAGAGCCGGGATCCACGATGCGCGCAGTGTGTAGCGCACATGCGCCTCCACATCGTCATTGCGAGCGCAGCGAAGCAATCCAGACTGCCTCTCCGGAAAGACTCTGGATTGCTTCGCTGCGCTCGTAATGACGAGAGGTAGCAGGCTCGCTCCCCAACTCGTATCTCATGGCGCGCAAACGCGTGGCAGATAGTCGTGAGCGCATACGTGCTTATGCCGTATGGGCACGAACATTGCTTTTTCCTGGCGACTGCAAACGACTCGTCAAACCCCAAAAAGGCACCAATGTTCAAATTGAAGACTTTCATTCCGGCGCTGCTCGGGCTCGCGATTGTCGCGGCGCCGGCGCATGCGGGGGGCAATCTCGTTGCGGTGCTGGAGGCGGAGATCGTCACGCTCGATCCGCATTTCTCCACGGCCTATATTTCGCGCACGTTTGGCTACATGGTGTTCGACACGCTGTTCGCCAAGGATTCCAAGGGCGACGTCAAGCCGCAGATGGTGCAGGACTGGAAGGTCTCGGCGGACGGATTGACCTACAGCTTCACGCTGCGCGACGGCCTGAAGTGGCATGACGGCCAGCCGGTCACGGCGGCCGATTGCGTGGCCTCGCTGCGCCGCTGGGGCACCCGCAGCGCGCTCGGCCGTCGCATCTTCGCGATCACGGCGTCGCTGGAGCCGACCGACGCGAAGACGTTCGTGCTGACGTTGAAGGAGCCCTCGGGCCTCGTCATCGACGCGCTCGGCAATCCCGTCAGCCCGGTCGCCTTCATGATGCCGGAGCGTATTGCGAAAACGCCCGGCGACCAGCGCATCACCGAAATCATCGGCTCCGGCCCGTTCGTCTACAGCAAGGCCGATCACCGTACCGGCGATCGCATGATCCTGAAGAAGTTCGCCGACTATGTGCCGCGCTCCGAGCCCGCCGACTTCCTCGCCGGGGGCAAGCGCGTCAACGTCGACACGCTCGAGATCCGCGTCATTCCTGACGGTTCGACCGCCGCCTCAGCGCTCCAGGCCGGCGAGGTCGACTTCATGCAATACGCGCCGTTCGACCTGTTGCCGCAATTGGAGAAGAACGCCCGCGTGAAGCTGGTCAACTTCACCGGCGGCAACATGTTCGCGGGCGCCTATCGTCTCAACGCCGCATCGAAGCCGTTCGACGATCCTGCGATCCGGCGCGTGTTGTGGAAGCTTGTCGATCAGCGCGAGGTGCTGGATGCGCTCGGGCTCGATGCCAAATACGCCACGCCCTGCGCGACGTTCTTTACGTGCGGCACAACCTATGACAGCAAGGCCGGCACGGAAGCGGCCGCCAAGCCGTCGATCGAGGCGGCAAAGGCCGCGCTGAAGGCGACGAAATATGCCGGCGAGCCCGTCGTCGTGATGGAGGCCAACGATCTCGAAGCCCCGCGCGTCTCCGCGCAGGTGCTGGCAGAGCGGCTGAAGCAGGCCGGTTTCAACGTCGATCTTCAGGTGATGGACTGGGCGAGCGTGCTGGCGCGCCGCGCCAAGAAGGAGGGCTGGAGCGTCTATGGCGTTCACGCCGGCGGTTTTGACCTCGGCTCGCCGCTGACCAACGTCGTGGTCGCCTTCAACTGCGCCGACTTCACCGGGTGGCAATGCGATGCGCGCATCACACCGCTGATGGAAGCTTTTGCGAAGGCGCCCGCCGAGGAGGATCGCAAGAAGATCGCCGGCGAAATCCAGTCCATCATGTACGATCAGGCGCCCGCGATCCCGTGGGGCCAGTTCGCGCAGCCCGCGGCCTATCGCGCCACTCTGCGCGGTCTGATACCGTCCGCCATCCCGGTGTTCTGGAACGTTGAGAAGTAACGCGATGTACGATGTCATTGTTGTCGGCGGCGGCTCCGCCGGTGCCGCCGTTGCGGCACGGCTCTCCGAGGATCCCGCACGGCGTGTCCTGTTGCTCGAAGCGGGGCTGGACTGGCGCGCCGACGAGGCGCCCTGGGAAGTCAGGACGCCGAACCCCATTCCGATCATCCACAAGCGCGAGTATCAGGAGAAATGGCAATGGCCTGATCTGCTGACGCGCCGGGTGGCGGAGCAGGAGCCGCGCTTTTACTGGCGCGGCAAGGGCCTCGGCGGCTCGTCGATGATGAACGGCCAGATCGCCATCCGCGGCGTCGCCGATGCGTTCGACGAATGGGCCGCCAATGGCTGCACCGGCTGGTCGGCCAGGGAGGTGATGCCGCTGTTCTCGGTGATCGAGGACGATCTGGAGCTCGGCGACACCGAGGGACATGGACGCGGCGGGCCGCTGCCGGTCTATCGCGCTCCGCCCGAGACATGGGGCCCGATCGATCGTGGCCTGCGCGATGCGGCGCTGGCGAGCGGCTATCCCTGGTGCGACGACGTCAACGGTCCTGATGGCGAGGGCGTCGCCTGCTATCCCATCAACAGCCGCAATCTGCGCCGCATCACCACCAATGAGGGCTATCTCGAGCCGGCGCGCGGCCGATCCAATCTGGAAATTCGCGGGCATGCGCTGGTCGATCGCGTGCTGATCAGCGATGGACGGGCGACCGGCCTGCGCGTCCACATCGAGGGGCAGGGCACCCAGGACATCAGCGCGCGCCAGATCGTGCTGTGCGCCGGTGCCATCCACAGTCCGGCGATCCTGCTGCGCTCCGGCGTCGGCCCGGCCGACGAGCTGAAAGCGATGGGGATTGCGGTGGAGCGTGACTTGCCGGTCGGCAAGCACTTCTTCGACCACCCGCTGTTTCGCGCGACCATTCAGCTCCACGAAAATTTGCGGCCGACCGATCCCGACACCCGCCACACCAATTGCTGCGTGACCTATTCCTCGGGCCTCGCCAATGGCGGCAAGCGCGACATGATCCTGATCGCCTTCAACCACCGCGGCATCGGCGTATCCGGGGCGATCGGGGCAGGGCTGTTCAACGCCTATTCGCGCGGCACGCTCAAATTGTCATCGACCGACCCCTCGATCGATCCCATCGTCGATGAGAACATGCTGGCCGATCCCCGCGACATGCTGCGCATGATGGACGCGGTGAAGCGGCTCGCCGTGATCACCTCGCAGCCGGCTCTGGCCGGAATCTCCGACTGGATCCGGCTCACCGACACCGATCTGACGCTGCCGCAGGCCGCGGCGCTGCCGGATCACGAGCTCGATGCGCTGCTGCGCCGCGAGACAGGCGATATCCAGCACGCGGCCGGCAGCTGCCGCATGACCGGCGCTGGCGACGCTGATGGCGTGGTCAATCCGGACGGCACCGTGAAGGGAATCTCCGGCCTGCGCGTCGCCGACGCCTCGATCATGCCGTCGGACTGCCGGGCGAACACGCATTTCACGACGGTGGTGATTGGCGAGGCCATTGCGCAGATGATGATGCGGTAGCTCTACTGCGCCAGACGCGTTCGTCTCCTCATCCTGAGGAGCGCGGAACGCGCGTCTCGAAGGATGGCCCCGGGCGAGATCCGGGCCTTCATGGTTCGAGACGCGCTTCGCGCTCCTCACCATGAGGGTCTGATAGTGCGGCAAGACTAGCCGTCCCTCAGTTACGTCTCAAACAGCGAGCAAGCGTTCGCATTCTCGCGGCATCTTCCGCCCGAGCTTTGCTCTCTCGTCTCGCCCTCATCGTGACAAGGGCGCAGGGAAGGCCGGGCGCCGGCTGGCACCCGCAAGT
This sequence comes from Bradyrhizobium sp. A5, assembly GCF_042076515.1. NCBI lineage: Bacteria > Pseudomonadati > Pseudomonadota > Alphaproteobacteria > Hyphomicrobiales > Nitrobacteraceae > Bradyrhizobium > Bradyrhizobium sp. A5. The sequence goes on from NZ_CP148990.1 coordinate 3,082,390, forward strand.
CCGTGCGCCGAAAAAACGCACACGGAGTGGACCACAGGTTCGCCGGATCGCCCGGCCTTCCCTGCGCGAATGGTTTTAACGGTATCCTTCGCGCTCTCCTCGGGGAGCGTTGCACTATTGCCCCCGTCGCCTCGCGTATGGTCGATGCGCGAGCCGGTCGGCCGCCGCATCACCGCGAGACTTGACGCCAGCCTGCGGGCGTCAGGACCACACGACTTCTCCGTCCGCGCACGTCCTCGCTGGGGCCCCGGAAGGTGGCGTGTGCTCGCCTCCAGGGCCATGCGAGGACGCTGTCAGCGTCGTGTCGTACACGCGAAGGCCATTGCTCACGGCCAAAGCCGCCCTGCAAAGACCATTCGCGCTCGACGCCGTCGCGTCCATCGCACCCCAGCCCGCGGTTCGTGACGATCGCGATCCGCCCCTCGTCTCGGGCCAGGGTGGTCAGTGTGTACGACAAATCCGAATTTCGGTAAAGCAGAATATTTTATACGAGAGGCTTGACAGGCGGCGAGGTGAAACTGACCGGACTGTTTTGCCCGACGGGCGGCGGCCTTCCTGAAGCTGATCGGCCCCGGAGTTGCCCTTCATCTGAAGCGCCTGAATGTCGCCTTTCGGGCGGTGACTTGGCCGAGGTCGGATAGCGGCGCCATGGCCCGCTTTGACCGGAAGGCGATATACTGCCGAGAATATGTTCTACTGAGCCGTGAATGGTACCCGCGCTTTGGCCGAGAAGGTCCAGACACGGGTGTTGCTGCCGATGCCGCCAAGCTCGGCGCCGAGACCGACTGCGGCACCGCCCTGTGTCTGCATGCCGAAGCCGCCGGTGGCGCGCGCAGACCAGCCCTGGAGTAGCGGCGTTGAGGCCAGCGCGCCGGCAGCGAGCGCGTTGGCGTCTTCCTTGGTGAAGTAGTAGTCGCCGTACATGCCGAGGAATGGCGTCAGCAGGATGCCGCTGTCGAGCCATGCGACGGGGTAGGCGGCGCGCAGACCGCCCGAGGCGCGACCGCTGGCGAAGTCATAGCTCCCCTGCTCGGTGCCGAGCGAGTCGGTGTAAGCGTTCTGGTGTTCCCACAACGCGTAGACCTTGGCGGACGGCTCCAGCACCATGCCGGCCCATTTGTAGTTGCCCGTCAGACCGGTCGAGGCCATCAAGCGCTGGCCAGTGAAGTTGCCCTGCGCAGTGCCTGCGCTGCCGTCATAGCCGATGCCGGAATAGGCCACGGCCGCATCGAAGCGCAGCGTCGGCACGATCTTCCAGCCGAGATAGGCGCCGGTGGTCCAACCCTCGCCCTTCAGCTTTCCGTTGATCTCCTGCTGGGTATAGCTGAACGTCTCGTAGCCGCCGAGCACACCGACCAGGAAGCTCGGCGTGGCCCGATAGGTCAAGCCCATCGTGGCGTTCAGCTGCTGGCCATACAGCGGGGCCTGGTTGGCCGGGGTGGCGCCGCCGCTATTGGTCGCGCCCCAGCGGTCGACGCCGGTGCCGCGCACATCGGCCCACAGCAGCCACTCCTTTTGCTCGTGCCATCTCGGCGGGGTCTGCTTCTTCTTCTCGCCACGGTCGATTGCCGCGAAGGCATCGTCGACCCGCCCGCGGCCTCTTCCACGCGGCTGTGTCGCGCCGGGCAGCAGCGAGGAATGGACATTGCTCTCACCAGCGCTGGCACGGTCGGTGCCGGGCGAGCCCTCGTCCTGGTCGCGCGGATCGGCTGAGAAGTTGAAGCGCATGCGCGCATTGCCTGGGGTCAGGAACGTGCCGCCGTCGCTGAAGCCGTCGGCGATGGCATCGTCGATGGCGCCTGAAATCGCCTGGCCGGAGTTCTGAGCCACCAGCTTGCTAACCGTTTGCTGAAGCGAGCGAAGCCGAACGCTGTCAACCGGCACGTTGATGGTCTGGGCGAGGCCGGCCGAGGTGCTCGGCGCATAGAACGCACTGCCGCCGTAGCTTGCCGTGATGGTGTGGCTGCCGGCCGTGAGCGTCGTCGTCGTGAGCGTTGCGACGCCTGCGGCGACGGTTCCGGTCCCGATCGGGCCGCCATTGTCATTGAATGTCACGGTTCCCGTCGGCGTACCGCTGCCGGCTCCCACCGTAGCGGTGAAGGTCACGGGCTGGCCGAACTGGCTGGGGTTCTGCGACGATGTCAGCGCCACCGTCGTGGCGAGCTGGCCTACCGACAGATTGAAGTTGGCATTCGCGGAGGCATTGTTGGTGTCGGTCACCGTCACCGCGTAGGTGGTCATTGCCGAAGCTACCGTTGGCGTACCGCTGATCTGGCCATTGCTCGTATTAAAGCTCAAGCCGGTCGGCAGGGTCGGTGAGACTGCAAAGACCATGGTGCCCGTACCGCCCGAGCCCGTGACCGGCGTGAATGGCGTCACCGCCTGATTGATCGGCAATGCACTGGACGGGACCGCCGTGGTCGCCGTCACCGCAGCATTGACGGCCAGGCTGAACGTATTGGTGGCCGTTGCATTGGCGGCGTCCGTCACGGTCACGGTGAATGTCGTTGCCGCAGCGGTCGTCGTCGGCGTTCCCGAGATGCTGCCGTTCGCTGCATTGAGGGACAGTCCGGCTGGGAGCGTCGGCGAGACGGAATAGTTGAGCGGCGCCGTGCCGCCGCCGCCCGTGACGGGCGTGAATGGCGTGACTGTGTGGTTCGCGGTGAGCGTCGTCGACGCAATCGCCTGCGTCGCGGTGACGGCACCGTTGACCGCCAGGCTGAACGTATTGGACGCCGTGGCATTGTTGGCGTCGGTCACGGTGACCGTGTAGGTCGTGGCGCCACTGGTCGCGGTCGGCGTGCCCGTGATCGCGCCTGACGACGTATTGAAGGCGAGACCTGCGGGCAGTGCCGGCGCGACACCGTAGCTCAGCGGCGATGTTCCGCCGGCGCCGGTAACGGGCGTGAAGGAGGTCACCGGCGTGTTCACGGTCAGCACCTTTGAGGCGATCGCCTGCGTCGCGCTCAATGGACCGTTGACTGTCAGCTGGAAGGTGTTGCTCGCAGTGCCGTTGTTGGAATCGGTCACCGTGACCGTGTAGGTGGTCGTGCTGCTGGTCACGGTCGGGGTGCCGCTGACCTGGCCATTGCCGGTGTTGAAGCTGAGGCCGGTCGGCAATGTCGGCGAGATCGCATAGGATAGAGACGGCGTACCGCCGCCACCCGTGACCGGAGTGAATGTGGTGATGGCCGTGTTCACGGTGACGGTGGCCGAGCTCACCGATTGGGTTGCGGTGACGGCGGTGTTGACCGTCAGGCTGAATGTATTGCTGGCGGTGGCGCTATTGGAATCGGTGACGGTGACCGTGTAGGTGGTCGCGACGCTGCTGACGGTCGGTGTGCCCGTGATCGCGCCGGTGACGGTGTTGAGCGAGAGGCCGGCGGGCAGCGACGGCGCGACGCTGTAGGTCAGCGACGGGGTGCCGTTGCCGCCAGTAACGGGCGTGAAGGAGGTCGCCGCCGCATTTCGCGTGAGCGTTTTCGAGGCGACCGATTGGGTCGCGGTCACGGCCGAGTTGACGGCCAGGGTGAACGTGTTCGAGGCGGTCGCGCCGTTCGCATCCGTTACGGTCACAGTGTAGGTGGCTGATCCGCTCGTGGCCGTCGGTGCGCCGGTGATCGCGCCGCTCGATGTATTGAGCGTCAGTCCGGAGGGGAGGGACGGCGACACGCTGTATGTGTAGGCCGGGGTGCCGCCGCCGCCGGTGACCGGCGTGAAATTGGCCGATGGTTGATTTTGCGTCAGTGTCTTCGAGGCGACGGACTGGGTGGCCGTGACGGACGAATTGACCGTAAGGCTGAATGTATTGCTGGCGGTGGCGCTGTTGGCATCGGTGACGGTGACGGTATAGGTGGTCGCGCCGCTGGTGACCGTGGGCGTGCCGGTAATTGCGCCCGTGGCCGTATTGAACGACAGACCGGCCGGAAGCGTCGGTGCAATGCCATAGGTCAGCGGCGCAGTGCCGCCGGAGCCGGTGACCGGTGTGAACGAGGCGGCCGCGGTGTTGACGGTCAGCGCCTTTGACGCGATTGACTGCGTCGCGGTCGGGCCGGGCAGATTGATCGTCAGGACCCAGGGGGTGGTGGCAGACCCGGCGCCGGAGCAGGCCGCGAGACGGTCGCTACAATCAGACGCATAATACAGCGTGATCGTTTCCTGGCCGCTGCCGCTCACGCTGTTGAGCGTGATGTTGATCTGCGCATTGCCCGTGTTGGCATTCTGACCGTTGTCGTTTGCGCTGCTCGGAACCATCGTGTAGCTGGCCTTGGCAGTCGTCGGACTATAGTTGGTAAAGGAGGACGCGCTGGTGCCCGCAATCGGGAAGTTGACCGCCGCATTCGTGCCGGACACGGAGTACAGGCCGTAGACGGCCGCGTCGTCTCCCGTGTTGGCCGTGGCAACGACGGTGAGACATAAACGGTAGACCTGGCTCACCGACGTAAAGGTGATATTGGCTCCGCTGGTCGAATTGATGGTCTGATCGCAGACCGCCTGGGCGGACGAGACCGAAGCCACCATTGCCGCAAGCGCGAGGAGAGCGGTTGCGGCGAGGCCTCTCCACTGGCGCATGCGGCCGGTCCATACGGCCATGGCATCGTGACACGACCCGGCCCTGAGCGGCCGACGGCCGCCGGCGGTTGCGATCTTGCGAAAGACGTCAATTCCAAGTTGGAGCAATGCAAAAAACAAGGGCGCTGGCTCGTTATTGCAATCCGTGCGCCACTTGCCGGTGTCGCCGCTGATCAGAATCAAGAAATTGTTACTCGCACGAGTAATGAGCTGACAGTTTGCTGGATGGCAAGCTGTCGCAATGCGTTCAAGCGGGAAAAAACCGCAAGGCTGCCGGATTCGTTCTCCGAGTTGCATCCGTGCAACGATGCGAGGTCCATCAAGTGCGACAAATTGTACTTCAATTTGTTCGCAACGAATCCGAGAGACGGAGGCGAACGTCTTTCGGATCATCGATGACGAAGAGCTGGCCCCGATGACAATCCGGACGCGGGGAGCCGACGAGGATACGCCCTAGATCACCCCCGCCAACCTGAGCGCCACGCCCGCGGCGCAGCTCCCCGCCAGCACCGTCAGCATCCCCAGCTTGAACCGGAAGATCGCCGTTGCGGCCGCGATCGACAGCAGCAGCGCCGGCACATCGACGCTGGTCAGCACCGGCCTGTCGAAGTTCAGCGGGAACGCGTGCACCGGCACGGTCACGCGGAACAGCGTGTGCAGCGCGAACCAGATCGAGAGGTTGAGGATCACGCCGACGACGGCGGCGGTGATCGCACTGAGCGCGCCGGCGAGGCCCTTGTTGCCGCGCAGGCGCTCGATATAGGGCGCGCCGACGAAGATCCAGAGGAAGCAGGGCGTGAAGGTGACCCAGGTCGCGAGCAAGCCGCCGAGCGTCGCGGCTAACATCGGCGAGAGGCCGCCGGGATCGCGATAGGCCGCCATGAAGCCCACGAACTGGAGCACCATGATGAGCGGGCCCGGCGTGGTCTCGGCCATGCCGAGACCGTCGAGCATCTCGTGCGGTTTCAGCCAATGATAATGCTCGACCGCCTGCTGGGCGACGTAGGCCAGCACCGCATAGGCGCCGCCGAAGGTGACCAGCGCCATCTTCGAGAAGAACAGCGCGATCTGGCTGAACACGCTGGCCTGCCCGAGGGCCAGGATCAGCGCGATCACCGGCACCAGCCAGAGCGCCAGCCACAGCGCGCCGACCCGGATCGTGCGTCCGGTGTCGGGACGGACATGATCGGGCACGGCATCGCCGAGCATGCTGTCGATCACGGCGCTGCTGCCGCCGGGGTCGTGACCGGCGGCGGCAAATTCAGGCTGGCCGCTTCTTGCGCCGACATAGCCGATCAGGCCGGCGGCGATGATGATGACCGGGAAGGGGACGGCGAAGAAGAAGATCGCGACGAAGGCGATCGCGGCCAGCGCGATCATGATGCGGTTCTTCAGCGCGCGCTTGCCGACGCGCACCACGGCCTCGACGACGATGGTGAGCACGGCGGCCTTCAGGCCGAAGAACAAGGCTTCGACGAAGCTGACGTTGCCGTAGGCGGCGTAGACGTAGCTCAGCCCCATGATGGCGATGATGCCGGGCAAAATGAACAGCCCGCCCGCCACCAGCCCGCCGGCGGTGCGGTGCATTAGCCAGCCGATATAGGTCGCGAGCTGCTGCGCCTCCGGTCCGGGCAGCAGCATGCAATAGTTCAGCGCATGCAGGAAACGGGCTTCGGAGATCCAGTTCTTCTCCTCGACCAGGATGCGGTGCATCACCGCGATCTGGCCCGCGGGCCCGCCGAAGCTCAGGCAGGCGACGCGGAGCCAGACGCGAAAGGCCTCTCCGAAGCTGATGCCGTGACCGGCATCAGCTTCCGTTTGATCGACGCGGGTATCCATCACGCTTTCACTTTGTTGGTCGGCCAGTTGTGGGTCTCGCCAGTGGCGTCGCGGCACCAGCGGTAGAAGGCGTCGTAGAGCAGCATGCCGGCCTCGAGCTGTTCGATGTCGTCATCGTACATCCGCGACAGCCCGAGCGAGGCCGCGAGCAGGCCGGGCGCCTCCGGCGCAAGGTCGGGCCGCGCGGTGTCGGCGCCGCGCACCAGCGTTGCCAGCCGGAGCAAGGCCGGAGTGGCGATCCCGAACTCCTCGATCATGACGTCGAAGGTGCAGAGCTCGCCGCGGTGGCTCCAGAACACGTTCTCGATGTCGAAGGGGGCCGCGCCGAACCGCTCGCCGACGGCGATCACCTCGGACGGCGCCACATACAGGAACACCGCGTTGGGGTCGACGAAGCGGCGGATCAGCCATGGGCAGGCGATACGGTCGACCTTCGGCCTTGCGCGCGTCACCCAGACGGTGCGTCCCCTGGCATCGCGCGGCGGCAGTTTTGACGCGTCGATCAGCGGCAGCCTGGCGTCCTTCCAGCCTTCGAAGCCGCCCTCCAGCGTCTCGGCCTGGATGCCGAGTTGCCGTAGCCAGGCCGCGGTGCCCTGCGCGAGCTTTGCGCCGCGCAGGCAGGCGACGATGGCGGAGCGGCCGGAAAGCTCGCCGCCCCAGTCGGAGACATTGTCGTGGCTCAGCTTGATGGAGCCGGGGATCAGCCTGGGGTCGGCGGCAAAATCCTCGTCCGTGCGCACGTCGATCAGGACAGGGGCGTTCGCCGTGCCGATCAGCCGTGTCAGTTTGTCGGATGATATGGTCGTGAATGTTGACATGATGCGTCCTCACATAAACCGGGGGACGCGATGCTTGGGCATGTCGCCTCGTGGGGAGATCGCTCAAATCCCCATGAGCAGCATTACAGCGAAATCGTGCGGGCCTGTCAATTGCTGGTTCCGAAGGCGATGAGCGTTAGAAAGATCGGCTGCCGCGGCCTATATTGGGTGGAGGAATCTGTTCCCGGAGCCTGACCTGATGCATTCCCATTCCATCGAGCGATGGACCCATGACCACGCTTTCCTCGGCGACAGGCACGACGAGAACGAGCGGCGCACTTGGCTCGTGGTCGTCCTGACGCTGGTCATGATGGTCGGCGAGATCGTCGCCGGCTCGCTGTTCGGCTCGATGGCGCTGCTGGCCGACGGCTGGCACATGGGCACGCATGCGGCGGCGCTCGGCATCGCCGCCTTCGCCTACCGCTTCGCGCGGCGGCACCTCGGCAATTCGCATTTCACCTTCGGCACCGGCAAGTTCGGCGATCTCGCGGCCTTCTCCAGCGCGATCATTCTCGGCCTGATCGCGGTCGAGATCGCCTATGAGAGCGTGCTGCGGCTGTTCACGCCGGTGCCGATCGACTATCGCGAGGCGATCGCGGTGGCCGTGCTCGGGCTCTGCGTCAACCTCGCCAGCGCGTGGCTGCTGCGGGACAGCCAAGACCATCACCACGGTCATGATCATGGCCATGACGACCACGACGATCATGGCCCCGATGATCACGGTCACCACCACCACCACCACCACCACCACCACCACCATCACGACAACAATCTTCGCGCGGCCTATGTCCATGTCATGGCGGATGCCGCGACATCGGTGCTGGCGATCGGAGCGCTCGCCGTCGCGATGTATTCGGGATGGGTCTGGGCCGACCCTGCCGTCGGCCTGATCGGCAGCGCCGTCATCGCGAGCTGGGCGTTCGGCCTGGTCAAGACGTCAGGCGCGGTGCTGCTCGATGTGCGTGCCGACGAGAAGCTGGAACGCGCCATCCGGGCGCGGATGGAAGCCGGCGACGACCGCGTCACCGACTTGCATCTGTGGCAGGTCGGTCCCGGCCATTGTGCCGTGCTGGTCTCGGTGGTGTCGGACAAGCCGAAGCAGCCCTCCGTCTACAAGCGGCGGCTCGCCGGCATGAAAGGGCTGAGCCACGTTACGGTCGAGGTCGAGACGTGTCCGCATTGACGTGATCGGCGGAAGCGGAATTCCGCGGCGTGGCCGCAAGCCCAACCGGTGTCAGCTTTTCGGCGCGGTCACCGCGGGCGGGCTCGCATCCGGAGCCTTCTTCGGCCTCAGCGAGCCGGCATAGAACGAGACCAGCCAGACCAGGATGATGGCGAGGAGATAGACGCCCCAGGCCTGCGGCGGCGTGGTCGCCCAGCGCAGGAGGCCTTTCAAGTCGCGGGGCGGGCGGTTGTCTTCGGTCATGGCTCGCTTGTGCGCGAAAGCCGCAGGCCGGTCAATCCGGCCGCGGCCCGGTGCGGATCAGGAACAGGGCGGCCAGTGCTGAGAGGCTGAGCGCGGACGAGACCATCAGCACCCTGGCGCCCATGACGTCGATCAGCAGGCCGAAGGCCAGCGGCGCCACCGCCTGCGCCATTCGCGCCGGTGCGCCGATGACGCCGAGACGATAGCCGAAATCCTTCGGGCCGAAGATCGAGAGCGGCAGCGTGCCGCGCGCGATGGTCAGGATGCCGTTGCCGGAGCCATGGAACAGTGCAAACGCGCTCGCCGCGGCGCCGCCGAAGATCGCCACGACCACGGCGCCGAGCGGATGGGTGAGGCAGGCGAGCCGCGTCGACCACAGCGGATGGAAGCGGCTGAGGAAGCCGGCTTCGAGGAGGCGCGCGCCGACCTGCGCCGGGCCGATCAGCGCGCCGGCGGCGATCGCCTCGACCGGCGTCGCGCCCGTCGTCTCCAGGATGCGCGGGAAATGCGCGGCCATCGCGCCGGTAACGGTCCAGACCGCGGCGAAGATGAAGGCGAGCAGGATCATGGTGCGGTCGAGCGGCACATGCGGCTTGTCGGCCAGTGCTGCCGCCTGCTTCGCGCCCTTGATCGCCGGCAGCATGAAGAAGTTCAGGGGCAGGCCGATCAGGATATTGGCGGCGGCCCAGGCGAAACAGGTGTCGCGCCAGCCGATATGGGACAGGCCCCATGCGGTGAGCGGCCAGCCGACCGTGGAGGCAAAGCCCGCCATCAGTGTGATGCCGGTGATGGACCTGCGTGCCTCGGTGCCATAGATGCGCCCGAGCGCGGCGAAGGCGGCATCGTAGAGCCCCATCGCCATGCCGATGCCGAGCACGAGCCAGGCGATCGCCATCACCACCACGGACTGCGAGAGGCCGAGCAGCGCGAGGCCGGCTGCGATGATCAGGTTCGAGGCCGACAGCACTTGCCGTCCGCCGACGAGATCGATCTGCCGCCCGATGCGCGGGCCGAGCATCGCGGAGATCACGAGGGAGGCCGAGAACGCGCCGAAGATCCAGTTGGAGGAGACGCCGAGGTCACGCGCCATGGGATCGGCGAGCAAAGCCGGCAGATAGTAACTGGAGGCCCAGGCCAGGGTCTGCGTGGTGCCGAGCGCGAGGATGATCGGAAGCTGGCGCTGGCTCATTTGCCAGTGTTTCTGGTCGGCGGTGTCATCGGCCAGCATTTGCAGCCTACGGCGCCGGCGCGTCAACAGCACCTGCGGCATATTCGACCTGCTGCGGGCGGGAGCCTTGGTTGCGCGTGGTTCGCGCGCGGCCTTTCGTTCGTCACGAATGCACGCCATAATAGCGCGCATGCAATTGACCTCGCGCCTTGCGCTGATGAACTGGCTGACCGGCCAGGGCCTTACGGGCCTGCCCGAAATCGAGCTGCTGCGCGGCTTTTGCGAGCGATGCTGCGCCGAAGGCCTGGAGCTCTCGCGCGGGCTCGTCGTCATCGACACGCTGCATCCGATCTACGAGGGCCGCGGTTTCCGCTGGAGCGACCGTCCCAGCAACGAGAGCGACGCGTTCGAATACGGCTCGACCGCCGAAGGCGACGCCGCGCAGAGCTGGCGCCGTTCGGTGTTCTTCCACATGCTCGAGCACGGCCACGACGAGATGGTGATCGATCTCGCCGACGCGCCGTCGATGGATTTTTCGCAGATCGGCGAACTCGCCGAGAAAGGCCACACGCACTATCTCGCCTTCGTGCATCGCTTCGGCGAGAACGGCGCGCTTGGCCTGATGGACTGCCTCTACTCCTGCTGGACCACGCGCCGCCCCGAAGGCTTCGGCGAGGGCGAGCTTGCCGCGTTGCGCGATCTCGTGCCGGTGTTGGGGCTCGCGATCAAGTCGGCGCAGCAGATGGACATCGCGCGCACGCTCGGGCGCGTCTATCTCGGTCGCGATGCATCCGAACAGGTCTTGCGCGGGCGCATCTCGCGCGGCGTCACCGAGCGCATCAACGCCGTGCTCTGGTATTCGGATTTGCGCGGCTCGACCGGGATCAGCGAGAGCATCGGCCCGGACGAGATCATCCCGTTCCTCAACGACTATGCGCAGGCCGTGATCGACGCGATCCACGATGCCGGCGGCGACGTGCTGAAGCTGATCGGCGACGGCGTGCTGGCGATGTTCACGGCTGCGGACATGGCGGATGCCCGACGCGCCGCGCTGCGGGCCGAGCATCTATTCCGCAAGAACGTTGCGACGCTGAACGTGCGGCGGGAGGCCGACGGCCGCCCCACCACGTCGGCCTATATCGGCCTGCATGTCGGCGAGGTCTTCTACGGCAATATCGGCAGCGAGGACCGGCTCGACTTCACGGTGGTGGGGCCGACCGTCAACGAAGTGAGCCGCATCGCCTCGATGAGCCGCTCGGTCGATCGCGAGTTGCTGGCCTCGGCCGAGTTCTACAAGGGGCTCGACGCCGCCGGCCGCCGCTATCTCGTCTCCACAGGTCGTTTCGCGCTGCGCGGCATCGGCCGCGCCCAGGATCTCTACACGCTCGATCCCGAGGTCGACGCAAGCGAGCCGGTGACGGGGAGCTACGAGCGCTATCTGGCGAGTTAGACCCGACTGTCGCAATGACGACTTGGCTAACACCGCGCCACGGCCTCATCGCCCACCATGGCCGGTTGCCGATCCAGCGCAACCGCTGGTGACAGCCAGATCACCAGCGCCTGCACGCCGAATACGGCCGCCGCGAGATAGAGGCACGCTTCCGCGCTCCAGACGCCGCCTACGATGGCACCGAGGGCCGAGCCGAGCGGGCGGGCGCCATAGCTCATGATGTTGATGGCGGAGACGCGCCCAAGCAGGCGCGGCGGTGTCACGGACTGGCGAAGCGTGGTGGTCGAGATCACCCACAGGATCGGTCCGACCCCGAGCAGGAAGAAGCTTAAGGCCGCGAGCCAGGGCGAGGGGACCTGCACCGTCAGCGCCATCACCAATGCGGCGACGAATCCCGTGACGGGGCCGAGGCCGACCACCGTTCCGAAGGCGATGCGCGTCATCACGCGCGTGGCGAACAGTGCGCCGATCACCATGCCGACGCCGTACATCGTCAGCACGGTGCCGACGCCGGCGGCGGTCAGGCCGAGATGACGCACGGCGTAGGGCACGAACACCGCGACCTGCAGGAACCAACCGGTATTGAAGATGAACTGGGTGATGAACACCGGCCGCAGCAACGGATGGTGAAACACGAAGGCCGCGCCCTCGCGAATATCCTGGAATGGATGACGCCTCGGCGAGGGCGTCCGCGCGGGCTCGTAGATGCCGGAGAGCAGTACCACGGCGATGGCCGAGAGCGCGGCGGCAAAGCCGAAGGCCGGGCTCGCACCCCACCAGCCGACCAGCGCACCGCCGAGCGCAGGACCACTGGCGAAGGCGATGGTGCGTGCAAGCTCGATCCGCGCATTGGCGGCCGGCAGAAGGTCCGCGCTCACCAGCGACGGCACCAGCGCCGGTGCAGCCACGCTGTAGACGACAGTGCCGCACACGGCTGCAAAGCCGAGCAACGCCAGCAGCGGCAGATTGAGCGCGCCGAGCGCGAGCAGCAACACGATGGCCGCCAGCGCCATCGCGCGGAGCGCCTCGGCGCCGGCCATCAGCGAGCGACGCGAGATCCGGTCGGCCAGCAGGCCGGCCGGGATCGCGAACAGGACGAAGGGCAGGGTGAGCGCGGTCTGGAGTAGCCCGGTCTGGCCTTCGGCGACCCCAAGCGTCAGCACCGCGACGATGGGAGCCGCAGCCAGCGCGATCTGCTCGGCCGACTGTGCCGCCAGATTGGACCAGGCCAGGCGGCTGAATGTGTCGGGAAGGCGCGGGGGATTTGACATGGCTCATTTCCTGCAAAGTCGGATGGGCGCCATTATCCGCCACGGACCGCAGCAACCCACCCGCTTCCCGACAAGGCGGCGAATAACGATCGCGAGGGGAACCTGCGCGGCTAGATGCAGTTGCAAATGAGTTGCAATAAAGTTTGACTTCGGTATTCTTCCCTCATGGATGCTAGATCGCCCGATTTGACCCAAAACCTCCCCCGAGATGCGGCCGGCTGGCGCACGGATGCGCCGACCACCAAGAGCCTTGCCGAGGTGAACGGCTCGGTCGCAATTCCGATTGCGGGCGTGTGGTGGCGCCGGTTGCTCGCCTTCGTTGGGCCGGGCTATCTGGTGTCGGTCGGCTACATGGACCCCGGCAACTGGGCGACCGACCTCGCCGGCGGCTCGAAGTTCGGCTACACGCTGCTCTCGGTCATCCTGCTCTCGAATTTGATGGCGATCCTGCTGCAGTCGCTGGCGGCGCGGCTCGGCATCGTCACCGACCGCGATCTCGCGCAGGCCTGCCGCGCGACGTATTCGCCGGCCACGAACTTCCTGCTCTGGCTCGCCTGCGAGGCGGCGATCATCGCCTGCGATCTCGCCGAAGTCATCGGCACCGCGATCGCGCTGAAACTGCTATTCGGCATTCCCCTGATCGGGGGCGCGCTGATCGCCGCGCTGGATGCCTTCCTGCTGCTGCTCCTGATGAACCGTGGCTTTCGTTTCCTCGAAGCCTTCGTGATGGCGCTGCTCGCCGTGATCGCGGTCTGCTTCGCGGTCCAGATCGTGGCCGCGGCGCCGCCGGTCGCTGAGGTCCTGCGCGGCTTCATGCCGAAGACCGAGATCTTCACCAATCCGGAGATGCTCTACATCGCGATTGGCATCATCGGCGCGACCGTGATGCCGCATAATCTCTATCTTCACTCCTCGATCGTGCAGACGCGTGCCTATGAGCGCAACGACACCGGCCGGCGCGAGGCGATCAAATGGGCGACGACGGACTCGACCATCGCCTTGATGCTGGCGCTGTTCATCAACGCCGCGATCCTCGTGGTCGCCGCCGCCACCTTCCACAAGAGCGGGCATTCCGACGTCGCCGAGATCGGCCAGGCGTTCGAGCTGCTCTCGCCGCTACTCGGGCTCGGCATCGCCTCGACGCTCTTTGCGATTGCGCTGCTCGCCTCCGGCCTCAACTCGACGGTAACGGCGACGCTCGCCGGCCAGATCGTGATGGAGGGCTTTCTCGATTTGCGCCTGCCGAGCTGGGCGCGCCGCCTGCTGACGCGCGGCATCGCCATCATTCCGGTGATCGTCGTCACCGCGATCTATGGCGAGCGCGGCACGGCCGATTTGCTCGTGTTCAGCCAGGTCGTGCTATCGATGCAGCTGCCCTTCGCCGTCATCCCGCTGGTGCGCTTCGTCTCCGACCGCCGCAAGATGGGCCAGTTCGCGATTCCCACGTGGGTCGCCGCGATCGCGTGGATCGTCGCGGGCATCATCGTGGTCCTGAATTTGAAGCTGCTGGTGGATACGTTGTTCGGGTGAACGATCTAATCCTGCGGCTCGGACGACGCATCGCCCTGCGCGTCGATGCGCAGCCAGCCTGAGGGCGCGAGGCGCTGTTGCGGCAGGAAGCGGGCCTTGTAGTCCATCTTCTTGGAGCCCTCGATCCAGTAGCCGAGATAGACGTAAGGAAGGCCCTGACGCCGCGCCCGGGCGATGTGGTCGAGGATCATGAAGGTGCCCATCGAGCGGCTGACCTGGCCCGGCTCGAAGAAAGAATACACCATCGACAGGCCGTCGCTGAGCACGTCGGTCAGCGCCACCGCGATCAGCTGCTCGCCGCGGCCGGTGACGCCGCTGTCGGGGCCGCGCTTGCGATACTCGATGATGCGGGTCTCGACATGGCTGTCCTCGACCATCATGGCGTAGTCGAGCACGGTCATGTCGGCCATGCCGCCGTGGCGGTGACGGGAGTCGAGATAGGCGCGGAACACCGAATATTGCTCGGAGGTCGGCACAGCGCTGCGCTGCTCGCCGATGATGTCGGCGTTGCGCGCCATTACCTTGCGGAAGCTGCGGGACGCGCGGAATTCGTTGGCGACTACCCGGACCGAGACGCAGGCGCGACACTGGTCGCAAGCGGGCCGGTAGGCGATCGACTGGCTGCGGCGGAAGCCGCCATGGGTCAGGAGGTCGTTGAGGTCGCCCGCGCGCTCGCCCACCAGGTGCGTAAACACCTTGCGCTCATGCCGGCCCGGCAAATACGGGCAGGGCGATGGCGCCGTAAGGTAAAATTGTGGGGTATCGCGCGAGTGCTGGGTCAAGGGACGTCGTGGGCCTCCGAAGTGGGTGTCAGCATCGCGCTACGAAAGCCCCTGGTCAATTGGTCCGCTCGGCAGATCAGATCAGTCAGCTTAGCGGGTCCTGGTTGATAGGTCCTTGATCACCAGCTTCTCAATAGGTCCTTGCCGCCTGAGACACGGGCGCCCGGACCGAATTGTTGACGATGACCGTTCCCAGCACGAAATCGTGCAGCAGGCGCCGGCGACCATTGAACAGGCCGACCAGCACCACGAAGGGCGACAGGAACGAGACCGTCACCCAGAACAGCACGGCGTGGGTGGCGCCGAGCACGAAATAGCCCGGAGCGCCGTACCAGGTGCGTAATTCGAGGTCCATCAGGCGCATGCCGATCGTCGCCGACGACGGACCGCCGATGCAGGCGCCGTAATAGACGATGGCCCAGATCACGGACGCCGGCCAGGCCAGCCAGAACAGCGCCCAGCCGATGCCGAGTGTGACCACCCCGAACAGGGCGATGAAGAGGTATCCGAGGATCACCGGCACGGAGATCACGACCATGTCGACCAGGAAGGCGAACACCCGCCGCGTCGCGACGCCGCGGAACAGCTCCGGATGCAGATAGGGATCATAAGCGTGCGGCTGCACCCCGCCGTCATTGCGCCAGGCATTGCCTGAATTGCCCGAGTCCGAATACGACATGGTCCGTCCTCCCAGGGAAAACTCCCGTGGCAGGACATGGGAACAAGCCATCCCCGTGCCAAGGGCGCGCCGGGGTTAGCTAGCCGAAATATTCCGGCGATTCCGCGGCGGTGGCAGACCGCGCAGGCCTTACCCCTGCGCCCGCAGCTTCTCCGCCGCCTTCGGCGCGAAATAGCTGAGCACGCCGTCGGCGCCGGCGCGCTTGAAGGCGAGCAGGCTTTCCATCATCGCGCGCTCGCCGTCGAGCCAGCCGTTGCCCGCGGCAGCCGCGATCATTGCGTATTCGCCGGACACCTGGTAGGCGAAGGTCGGCATGGCAAACGTGTCCTTCACGCGGCGGACCACGTCGAGATAGGGCATGCCCGGCTTCACCATCACCATGTCGGCGCCCTCGGCAATGTCGAGCTCGACCTCGCGCAGGGCTTCGTCGGTATTGGCGCTGTCCATCTGGTAGGTGCGCTTGTCGCCGGTGAGCGTCTTGGCCGAGCCGATGGCGTCGCGGAACGGGCCGTAGAAGGCGGAGGCGTATTTGGCCGCATAGGCCATGATCTGCACGTCGAGCTGACCGGTGCTGTCGAGGCCTTCGCGGATCGCGGCGACGCGGCCGTCCATCATGTCGGAGGGCGCGATGATGTCGCAACCGGCCTCGGCCTGCACCAGCGCCTGACGCACCAGCACCGCGACCGTCTCGTCGTTCAAAATCTTGCCGTCGGTGATCAGGCCATCATGGCCATGGCTGGTAAAGGGATCGAGCGCGACGTCGCAGAGGACGCCGATCTCCGGAAACTCCTTCTTGATCGCGCGCACGGCCTGGCAAACCAAATTGTTCGGATTGGTCGCTTCCGAGCCTTCCTCGTCGCGCAGGGACGGGTCGGTGTAGGGAAACAGCGCGATGCAGGGAATGGTGAGCTTCATGGCGCGCTCGGCCTCGCGCACGGCCTGGTCGACGCTGAGGCGGTCGACGCCCGGCATCGAGGCGATCTGCTCGCGCTTGTTGTTGCCGTCGATCAGGAACAGCGGCCAGATCAGATCGTCGGTGGTGAGCACGTTCTCACGCACCATGCGCCGCGCCCATTCGGCCTTGCGGTTGCGGCGCGGCCGGACGGTCAGATTGAGGGCAGGGGAGGCTCCCACGCCGGTCCCGCGCGAAACCTCGCGCAATTCGATCGGACGTCCGTATTTGATCGCCATCACTCTTCCTCCGGCTGGAATTATTCTTATACCAGCTCGCATGGTTCCCGTCACCGCGGCTTGACCTGCCGCAAGGGATGGCAGCCGATTGATTTTGCGGGGCGAACCAGCCAGAAGGGGCCATGTCCGAGATCTCCACCCGCGACGCGGCCCGTGACGGCGCCAATGCCAGGGACGCCGCCAGAGACAATGCCCGGGAAAACGCCATGTCGGTGGCGGCGATCTCGTCGGAGCGCCAGGAGTCCGACGACAATGTCTGGACGCGCCGGCTGGTGCTGTTCCTGCGGGTGATGGCGCTGCTCTCGATCCTGAAGGGCCTCTATCATTGGGCCCAGGTGACCGGCTTCGTCGGCGGCGAGGACGAGGCGTTCGAGAACCAGTCGATGGCCTGGCAGGCCTCGACCATCTACTTCGCCGTGATCGAGCTCGTCGCCGCGGTCGGCCTGTGGCTGGCGACGCCCTGGGGCGCGGTGGTGTGGCTGACGACCGTGGTATCGATGGCGGTGATCGAGCTGATGTTCCCGGGCATCTACGGTGGCAGCCTGATCGTGGTCGGCGTCGAAGCGTTCATGCTCGCCGCCTATCTCGCGCTCGCCTGGATGGCCGCGCGCGAACGGCCGCCATAGCAAGCAAACTCTCTCGTGCCCCGGACGCAATGCAGCGCGCCGCGTTTGCGGCGTGATCTCGTTTTTGGGCCCTGGGTCCCGGTTCTTCGCTGCGCTCGTCCGGGACACGAGAGTGGAGTTGTGGCGACTTGGTTGACCGTTGGTTGCGTAAAATTTGCCGTAACTTTTCGCTAACCAGCCCGTTCCGCCACAGCTGTTACGCGCGCGTTTCGAAACGGGGCGGGGCTGTTCTGGAATGCGACAACCGGGGCGGACGGAGGGTGAACAGGACCTTGCGAGGGTCAACAGACGGTTGCGAAAAGCCCTTGTGGCACAGGCTTAATCCGCAATTCACTGTCTTAAATTCATGATCTCTTTATTCTCTTATTTAAGCCGATCTTCAAACGGCCCCCTTAAGTTGCACCTATCAGACGGGACACAAGTTTCGTCGAATAAGTGTCGATAAAAACGACAACAGGGGAAGTGTCATGATGAAAGCCGTCGCAACTGCGGCAGATACCGCAGAACGCGTCTCCGGCCAGCAGGGCTCGGTGCAGACGCTCTATCTGGAAGCTTTGACTCTGGTGGAGCGGCTGCATCGCCGGCTCCTCGACGTCATCAAGGACGAGTTCGATCGTCGTGGTCGCGCCGACATCAATTCAGTGCAGGCGCTCCTGCTCTATAACATCGGCGACAAGGAGCTGACCGCGGGTGAACTGCGCACGCGCGGTTACTATCTCGGCTCCAACGTCTCCTACAATCTGAAGAAGCTCGTCGAGCTCGGCTTCCTCGATCATCAGCGCTCGCGCGTCGATCGCCGCTCGGTGCGCATCCGCCTGACACCGCAGGGCCAGGAAGTCCGCCGTATCGTCGACTCGCTCTACCAGAAGCACGTCAAGACCGTTGAACAGGTCGGCGGCATCTCCGGCGAGGAGTTCTCGACCCTCAACAAGTCGCTGCACCGCCTCGAGCGGTTCTGGACCGACCAGATCCTGTATCGCCTCTGAGCTTTTCGAAGGGATCAAGGCCAAGCCGGCCCATAACAAGACCGGCAGCCCTCCCGAGCGTGCCTACCTTCCCCCAGCGCGCCGGCCCGGCATAGCCCGGACCGGTGCGTTGCCTGCGTTCGGACAAACGGCCTGCGGCGATGCGTCCTTGCTTCCATCAGCCCTACGCCTTCAGCGCAGTTTCTCCTCCCAATGGCGGAACATCGAGACTTCGTCGGTGACCTCGACAGGGGGCCGAGCGATCCCGGCAAGACGCGTGTGGCGCGGGCTGAAGCCGAACTGCTTACGGAATGCACGACTGAAATGCGCGGCGCTGGTGAATCCGTATTGGCGAGCAACGTCGCCGATCGAGAGCGACTTGCCGGCGTTCAAGCGGGCGTGAATCGTCTCCAACCGTCGTCTCCGGATGTAGGTCGTCACGCCTCCCCCGCCGGCAAAGGCCCGGTAGAGATTTGACTTTGAGGTCGCAAGATCCCGGCTCATGGACACGATGTCGAGCTTGTCCGAACCGAGTTGTTGATCGATATAGATTTCTGCCCTCTCGCGGAGGGTGGTTACCGACCTGCCGGGCGCGGTATCGCCGCTGGCCGGCCTGGCGCTCAGCGTCGTCGTGAGCAGGCCGACCAAGGCCGCCGACAGGCTAGCCGCGTCACGGACGCTCATTTCCTCGAGCTGCTGCACAAACGACAACAGAAAGTCCGCGACGAGGCGGGCCCATGCGCCGTCGATGATCTGACCATGGGTGGATGGATCATATCCGGCACGCTGGAAGGCGCGCCGCGCGATGGTGCAGGTGATGCAATCCAGCGCCGTCCCGTCGGTCAACAGCGCACGGCGCGTGTCGAAGGCGGCCAGCTCGCCTTGCCGCATCGTGCGCGGGGAGGGCTCGTCGTCGGTGGTGAACGTCACCGTGCCGTCCTTGATGAAGACCACCTGGATCATGTCGAGGCGGTCGGCCCTGGCCATCTCGGCGGTCCGCGCCATCCTGACCGGACCGATCCGGGAATGGGTCACGACCATGTCGCCGAGGGTCCAGGCATCCACGGCGGCTCCGAACGGTGCGCCGGCCTCTAGGCGGGTCACTTCATGCGTGGCGATGCCGGAGCGCCAAATGTCGAATCGGTCGGCCTCGGGAAAATTGCCGGTGTCGAAATGCAGCACCGGAATGGGGGTGAACATGCTCTGCCTGAAAATTCCCAAACGTCTTGCGAAGCCGATTGTAGAACGGCGCCGTGGGCCTGCCGAAGACAATTTTGACTTCCGGGACCGCGACACTTGACCGCTGAATTCAAATTCAATCTGCCGCGCTTCGCAGACGCCGAATCCATTGTAAGATGACGTGCTGACAACCTATTGGTCGCAAGTGATTTGACTCTTCAGGCCTTTGCAATGCCCACGTCCGATTTGTCGCGAACGGTTTTCGGTCTCCCCTTGCGCGCTTTCGCGCCGTATCCGGTCCGCTTCTTCGTCATGGCTGCCGCGGCTTTTGGCGCCATGCCGTTGCTCTCGACGCCGGCTCAGGCGGCGTGCACTCCCGCTGCCGGCAGCAATGTCTCGGCGAGCTGCACCGGGGTGACGACGGATCAGAACGGCACGAACGGTTACGGCTCTGCCGCGAACGATAATCTCGCGGTCACCGTCGTCCAGGGGGCGTCCGTGACCGGGACGAGCTACGGCATCAGGTTCAACACCGGGACGGTCGTGAACTCGGGCACGATCACGGGGATCAACGACCGCGGTGTCTTCGGCGCGACCAGCGCGAACGTGACCAATTTCGGCACGATCAGCGGCTATGTCGGAGTCGACGTGGGCCTTGACGGGGTCGTGACGAATTTTGGGACCATCTCCGGCACCTTTAGCGATGGCGTCAGCGGCCGCAACATCAGCGTCGTGAATTCCGGGACGATCACGGGCGCGGGCTTCGACGGCGTCTTTGCCACCGGCTCGAGCACGGTCATCAATTCGGGCAGCATCATCGGCAATCTGCACGGCGTCTATGCCCTTGCCGACATCAGCGTCATCAATTCCGGCTCGATCAGTTCGGCGAACGACGCCATCTATGCGGCGAACGGCAGCGCAACGGTGGTCAATTCGGGCACGATCGCGATGACCGATACTTTCGGCAGCGTCATTTATGCGCAAACGACCCTGACGCTGATCAATTCGGGGATCATCACGTCGACGTCGGTGGGGCCTTCTTCCAGCGGCACGATCGACGTGACAAATTCAGGGGCCATCCTCGACAATGGGTTCGGCCCGGCCATTTCCGGCACGGTTGCGAAGGTGACGAATTCCGGGACCATCATCGCCGTTGATGGCGCGGTGGTCAGCGCCACGAAGGTCACCGTCACCAATTCCGGATTGATGCGGGGCTATTGGGAGGCGGTTATCGCATCCCAAAGCGCCACGGTGGTGAATTCGGGGACGATGGTCGGCGATCACGGCGCGGGAATCTCCGCATTCGGCGATGCCGTCGTGGCCAACTCCGGATTCATCACCGGTAGCGGCGCGGGCATCCGCGCTTTCAACGCCAGCGCCAGCGTGACCAATTCCGGCGCGATCGTCGGGACAGGGGTTTCCGGCATCGGCATTTTCGTGGGCGCGAACGGCACCGTCGTCAATTCCGGCACGATCATCGGCGAAGGCGGTACCGCCATCCGGTTCGGCGCGACGACCCCCGCGCAGTCCGACAGCCTCACCGTGCTGCCCGGCGCGCGCTTTGGCGGGGTGGTCGACTTCACGGGGGGCGCGGACAAGGTCACTTTCGGCCCCGGCAACTGGATCCTGAACACCGCCAATTTCGACAAGACCCTCTCGACCGTGACCACCGCCGGCAACCCTTACGTGGTGACGCCGAACCAGATCATCGTCGCCGATCTCTCCAGCTTCGGCGCCCAGAACCGCGCCATCATGGACATCACAGGCTGGATCGGCTCGGTCCTGCCCGATGCGCCGGTTTTCGCGCCTGTCACGGGCGCCGCCAATGCGTTTGCCGCAACCCAAGCGGCCTCGTCTCCGTTCGATGCCTTCGCCAGTTTTCCGTCCCAGGCATTAGGATATGCCCAGGCACCTGTCTTCAAGGCGGCGAGCGCAGCCTATGGCGAGGGACATGCGGTCTGGGCCAAGGCGTTCGGCGGCCAGCGCCAGCAGGACGATAGCGGGGCTCTGATCGGCGGAATCACGACCGGCTATGGCGGCGCGGTCGGCTACGAACGGCTGGTCGGGACCGACCTCAGGCTCGGCGTGCTGGCGGGCGGCAGCACCAACACGACCAATCTTCATTTCAACGCTGGCGCGACCGGCACCGACACCGTGTTCGGCGGCGCCTATGGCCGCAAGAGCTGGGGCGGCACGTTCCTCGATCTCTCCGTGATCGGCGGCAATCTCGACAACACCAGCGTACGCAATATCGGAGGGGGTCTCGCCCCTGCGACCGCCACGGCCTCCTATGGCGGCTGGTTCGTCAATCCGGCGCTGATGTTCGGGCGCCGGCTCGACGTCGACGGGCGCGGCCTCACCATCACGCCGGCGGTGAAGCTGCGCTACGTGGCTGCGCATTTCGGCGGCTACACGGAAACCGGCGCGGGCGACGCCAATGTGAGCGTTGCCGGCCGCGACTTCCAGGCCTGGGAGGAGCGAGCCGAACTGACGCTCGCCAACACCAGGCTGCTTGCCAAGGGAGACCGCGTGACCGCGCGCGTCTCGGCCGGGGCCCTCGCGCAGCAGCGCAGCGCCGGGGGCCTGGCGAATGTCGTGCTGCTGGGCCAGACCTTCGTGGCGGCGACGTCCGAGCGCAGCAGTGTCGCCGGCGTCTACAGCAGTGCGGGCGTCGACTGGCAAATGGGTCCGGTCACGCTGTTTGCGCAAGGCGAGGCGACCTACACCAACGATGTGTCGCGCACCTATGCGGGCAAGGGTGGCGCCCGCGTGAGCTGGTAGCGCCGACCGGCGTTCGCGTCAGCGGTTCGCGCCTGCGAAAAAGTCGATCGACGGCGGAACCAGTTCCCTGCCTCGCGGTTATCTCTCCGGATCGGAGGATGCGATGCTGGTCGAACGCGGGTTGCAGGCTATGAACGTCGAGCTCGTGAGCGATTCCTACGCCATTGCCGCGAATTACCTCCGCCGCTCCGGCGCGATCCCCGACACGCTCGTCACCAATGAGCGGCTGCTCGAGATCATCGTCAAGCTGCTCCAGCATGGCGAACTCAACAAGATCAGGCTCGCGAACAAGGCGATTGCCCGGTTCGAGGCCCAGTCCGGGGCCCGCGCGGTTGCCTGATCGAAACTCCCAGAATTCCAGCGAAATAGAGGGTGCCATGGAAGCTGCCATCGACCGCATCATGCAGACCTATGACCTGCTCGCCAACCGCACCTCAGCGGCGAACGCAGAGGCGCGAACCAAGGTGACGAATTATCTCAATACCTTGATTGAAGCGGGCGAAAAAGACACCCACAGGTTGACGGTCTGCGGCCTGACCTATCTGCGTCAGCTCGACGGCAGCGTCGATCCTGTGAAGGCGGGGTACACTGGGCTGTAGGGCACCCGGCCATTACTGGCCCGGCGCGCACGGCCCTTAGGGTCTAAACCGGACCCTTTGGGCTCTTCGGAATGGGGCGGTTTCAGAGAACCGTTCTTCCATCCCACCATATCTTGCATAAATATCAGACCCGACCCGCAACTACTTGGCCTGTTGCGGGCAATGTGGTAGATCGCGCTCGCCGCTTCCGATCGCCACACCAGACCCGTCGTAGCCCGCCAAGAGGCTGCGGCGGTGGAGATATTCGCAAGATGACCCTCGCCAAAACCGCCTCCGCGCCCGACTCGTTTTTCACCGCCCCACTCGACCAGGCCGACCCGGAAATCGCCGCCGCGATCAAGGGCGAACTCGGCCGGCAGCGCCATGAGGTCGAGCTGATCGCCTCCGAGAACATCGTCAGCCGTGCCGTGCTGGAAGCGCAGGGTTCGGTGATGACCAACAAATACGCAGAGGGTTATCCGGGCGCGCGCTATTACGGCGGTTGTGAGTGGGTCGACGTCGCCGAGAACCTCGCGATCGATCGCGCCAAGAAGCTGTTCGGCGCCGGCTTCGCCAACGTGCAGCCGAACTCCGGCAGCCAGATGAACCAGGCGGTATTCCTGGCGCTGCTCCAGCCCGGCGATACCTTCATGGGCCTCGATCTTGCGGCCGGCGGCCATCTCACCCACGGCTCGCCCGTCAATATGAGCGGCAAGTGGTTCAAGGCCGCGCACTACACCGTGCGCCGCGAGGACCAGATCATCGACATGGACGCGGTCGCCAAGCAGGCCGAAGAGGTCAAGCCGAAGCTGATCGTCGCCGGCGGCTCAGCCTATTCGCGTCCCTGGGATTTCAAGCGTTTTCGCGAGATCGCCGACAGCGTCGGCGCTTACCTGCTGGTCGACATGGCGCATTTCGCGGGCCTCGTCGCCGGCGGCGTGCATGCTTCGCCGGTGCCGCATGCCCACATCACCACCACGACGACGCACAAATCGCTGCGCGGCCCGCGCGGCGGCCTGATGCTGTGGAATGACGAGGCGCTGACCAAGAAGTTCAACTCGGCGATCTTCCCGGGCCTGCAGGGCGGCCCGCTGATGCATGTGATCGCGGCGAAGGCGGTCGCCTTCGGCGAGGCGCTGCGTCCGGACTTCAAGGTCTATGCCAAGAACGTCGTCGAGAACGCCAAGGCGCTGGCCGAGACGCTGAAGAGCCACGGCTTCGATATTGTCTCGGGCGGCACCGACAACCATTTGATGCTGGTTGACCTCAGGCCGAAGGCGCTAAAGGGCAACGTCTCGGAGAAGGCGCTCGTTCGCGCCGCCATCACCTGCAACAAGAACGGCATTCCGTTCGATCCCCAGTCGCCGTTCGTCACCTCCGGTATTCGGCTCGGCACGCCGGCGGCGACAACCCGCGGTTTCGGCGTCGCCGAATTCCAGCAGGTCGGCGGCATGATCGCCGAGGTCCTCAACGCGATCGCACAGTCCGACGACGGTAAGGCGCCGCTGGTCGAGGCCGCGATCAAGGAACGGGTCAAGGCGCTCACCGACCGGTTCCCGATCTATCAGTAAGGCCAAGAAAACCGGTTAAGGTACAAGGGATGCGCTGCCCGAACTGCAACAGTCTCGATACGCAGGTGAAGGACTCGCGTCCGACCGAGGACTCTTCCGTCATCCGCAGGCGGCGCGTGTGCGTCGCCTGCAATTTCCGCTTCACCACCTTCGAGCGCGTGCAATTGCGCGAGCTCACGGTGATCAAGCGTAACGGCCGCCGCGTGCCGTTCGACCGCGACAAGCTGATGCGCTCGGTGTCGATCTCCCTGCGCAAGCGGCAGGTCGAGCCGGAGCGGGTGGAGAAAATGGTCTCCACCATCGTGCGCGAGCTCGAGACCGGTGGCGAGGCCGAAATCTCCTCCGAGGTGATCGGCGAGACCGTGATGGAGCATCTGCGCACGCTGGACGACGTCGCCTATGTGCGCTTCGCCTCCGTCTATCGCAATTTCCGCGAGGCCAAGGATTTCGCCGACGTGCTCGGCGAGCTCTCCGGTGAGGAGGAAGCGCGGCTCGCTGCGATCCGCAAATGATCTTCCGCATCCTGGAGGATCAGTTCGCGCAGAAGGCCCGTGAGGCCAAGGACGCCGATCGCCGTTTCATGGAGCTGGCCCTTGCGCTCGGCCGGCGCGGGCAGGGGCGGACCTGGCCCAATCCGGCCGTCGGCGCGGTCGTCGTGAAAGACGGAATCATCGTCGGCCGCGGCTGGACCCAGCCGGGCGGGCGGCCGCATGGCGAGCCTGAAGCCTTGCAGCGGGCCGGCGAAGCGGCGCGCGGCGCCACGCTCTACGTCACGCTCGAGCCGTGTTCGCATTTCGGCAAGTCGCCGCCCTGCGCCGATGCGGTGATCGCAGCCGGCATCAAGCGCGTGGTCGCGGCGATCGAGGATCCCAATCCGGAAGTGGCGGGCCAGGGCCACGCGCGCTTGCGCGCCGCCGGCATCAATGTGGACGTCGGTCTGTGCGCGGCGGAGGCGGCCTTCGACCATTCCGGGCATTTTCGTCGCATCCGCGACCACCGCCCGCATGTGATCCTGAAGCTCGCGGTCTCGCCCGACGGCAAGATCGGCGCGGCCGGCGGCAAGCCGCTCGCGATCACCGGCGAGGCGGTGCGCGATCGCGTGCATCTGCTCCGTGCGCAGAGCGATGCCATCCTGGTCGGCATCGGGACGGTGCTGGCGGATGATCCGCAGCTCAACTGCCGCCTGCCGGGCATGGAAGCGCGTTCTCCGGTGCGTATCGTGCTCGACCAGAATCTGCGCATCCCGGCCACGAGCCAGCTGGTCCGTTCTGCGCGCGAGACGCCGCTCTGGGTCGTCAGCTCCGAACTCGCCGAAGCCGCCGCCGCGACCCGCCTTGGCGCTGCCGGCGCGCAGATCATCCGCATACCGCACGGGAGCGATTCCGGGCTCGATCTTCCATCTGTGCTGCATGCCCTCGCCGGGAAGGGAATCACGCGGCTGATGGTCGAGGGCGGCAGCCGGGTTGCCGCATCGTTCATAGCGGCCGACCTCGTCGACGAAATCTGGCTGTTCCGCGGAGCGGAAGCGGTTGGGCCCGGCGGAATAGATGCGCTCGATGCATTGCCCCTGTCGAAAATCACGCAGTCGCAGGCCTACAAGGTTCATGCTAGCGAGACATTCGACAAGGATACTCTCAGCATCTATGAGCGCGCCTAACATGTTCACCGGCATTGTCACCGACATCGGCGAGATCATCGGCTTCACGCCAACGGCGCAAGGCCAGCTGCACCGGCTGCGCATCGCCTGCCGCTATGATCAGACCACCATTGCCGACGGCGCCTCGATCGCATGCAACGGCGTCTGCCTCACGGTGGTTGCCTCCGGCGTCGAGGGCGGCAGAACCTGGTTCGACGTCGATGCCGCGGCCGAGACGCTGGCGCTGACGACGGCAAAGCACTGGAAGCTCGGCACGAAGCTCAATCTCGAGCGCGCGCTGAAGATCGGTGATGAACTCGGCGGCCACATCGTCGCCGGCCATGCCGACGGTATCGCCACACTCGTCAGCCGCGAGGACCTGCCTGACATGGCGCGGTTCGAGCTCTCGACCACGCGGGATCTGGCACGGTTCATCGCCATCAAGGGCTCGATCACGCTCGACGGCGTCTCGCTCACGGTGAATACGGTGAAAGACGCGACGTTTTCGGTGCTGATCATCCCGCACACGCTGATGGTCACGACGATCGGCGGCTGGAAGGCCGGAGCCGAGGTCAATATCGAGGTCGATTTGATGGCCCGCTACGCGGCGCGCCTGACGGAAATGAAGTGACGGCGGCTAAAGTTCGTCATGCGCGGGCTTGACCCGCGCATCCATCCTCTTAAGAGGTACTTGCCCGATGGATTGCCGGGTCAAGCCCGGCAATGACAGAATAGGTTGACCATGGCAGACGCGCGGCGCGCACCCCTGAAGGACCAGACCGACATTTCCGGCGCGCGCGCGCTGATTGTCGAGGCGCGGTTCTACGACGATCTCCAGGACGCGCTGCTCGACGGCGCGGTGGCGGAGCTGAAGGCGGCCGGGCTGACCCATGACGTCATCACGGTTCCCGGTGCGCTGGAGATTCCGGCGGCGATCGCCATCGCCGTCGATGCGGCTGCCGCCAACGGCAAGCCCTATGACGCGGCGATCGCACTCGGCTGCGTCATCCGCGGCGACACCATTCATTTCGAGATCGTCTCGCAGGAGTCCTCCCGTGCGCTGATGGATCTTGCAGTTTCGCGCAAGCTGCCGCTCGGCAACGGCATCCTCACCGTCAACAATGAAGACCAGGCCTGGGCGCGGGCGCGCGCCAGCGAGCTCAACAAGGGCGGCGATGCCGCGCGCGCGGCGATCGCGATGCTACGCATCAAGCGCCGGCTGGCGCGGGCTTAATCATGGCCGATAACAGCAAAAAGCCGCCGGCTGGCACCGAGAAGAAAGCGAACCGGCGCGGTGCGGCGCGGCTCGCGGCCGTCCAGGCGCTGTACCAGATGGACATCGCCGGCGCCGGCATCAACGACATCTTCGCAGAGTTCGAGAGCCACTGGCTCGGCAATGAGGTCGAGGGCGACACCTATCTGCCGGCGGAGGCCGCCTTCTTCCGTGATGTCGTCTCTGGCGTCGTGCGCGACCAGAAGAAGCTCGATCCCCTGATCGACGAGGCGCTGTCGCAGGGCTGGCCGCTGAAGCGGATCGAGGCGATCCTGCGCGCGGTACTGCGGGCAGGGGCCTATGAACTGCAGCACCGCAAGGACGTGCCGGGCCGTGTCGTCGTCTCCGAATATGTCGATGTCGCCAACGCCTTCGTCGACCGCGAGGAGACCGGCATGGTCAATGCGGTGCTCGACCAGATCGGCCGCCAGTTTCGCGGCGACGAGTTCGGGCGGGGGTAAGTTGAGACGATAACGTCCGCCGTAGCCGTCACCCTGAGGTGCCGGAGCGAAGCGGAGGCCTCGAAGGGCGGCGGCGTGCCGCCGAGGTTGGACCTCGGCCGTGCATCCTTCGAGGCTCGCAAGAGCTCGCACCTCAGGATGACGGGTCCACTATCGTGACACAGGTCTCCGCCGAAGACTCCCTCATCGCGCGCTATTTCAAGCCGCTGGCGACCGATCCCGGCGCGTTCGGGCTTGTCGATGATGCCGCGGTCCTGTCTTCGTCCGGCGACGACATCGTGGTCACCACCGACGCCATCGTCGAGGGCGTGCACTATCTTGCCACCGACCCGCCCGACACCATCGCGCGCAAGGCGCTGCGGGTGAACCTGTCCGATCTCGCCGCCAAGGGCGCGGTCCCCGCCGGCTTCGTCCTGACACTGGCGCTGCGCAGCAAGGAAGACGCCTGGCTCAGGCCGTTCGCGGATGCCCTCGGCGAGGATACCAGAACCTTCGCCTGTCCGCTGCTTGGCGGCGACACGGTGTCGACGCCGGGACCGCAAATGATCTCGATCACGGCTTTCGGCCGCGTCCCGAAGGGGCGGATGGTCGGCCGCACCGGTGCGAGGCCCGGCGACCGCATCCTGGTTACGGGAACGATCGGTGATGCGGCGCTTGGTCTTGACGTGCTCACCGGCGGCGCGGCGGCGGCGGCGCTCGCGTCCGATCCCGCCGCAAGAGAGGTACTGGTCTCGCGCTATCGTGTTCCGCAGCCCCGCAACGTTCTGACGCAGGCCGTACGCGAGCATGCCTCGGCCGCGATGGATGTCTCCGACGGGCTCGCCGGCGATCTGACCAAGCTCTGTGCGGCGTCCGGTGTCTCGGCCACGGTCGACGTGGCGAGCGTGCCCCTGTCAGCCGCGGCCGCCGGGCTGATCGCGCGCGACGTCGTTTGCGTTGAGACGCTGCTTGCCGGGGGCGACGATTACGAGATGCTGTGCGCGGTGCCGCCGGTGCAAAGCGATGCGCTGATTGCCGCAGGGCGGGCGGCAGGCGTGGCCGTCACGGCGATCGGCACGATCGTCGCGGGCGATGAGCGGCCGCGCTTTCTCGACGGGCACGGCCATGAACTGGCCCTGACGCGCCTGTCCTACAGCCACTTCTGAATTCAAGTCCGCCTCGAATCCCATCCGTCCTTCAGCCTTGCCCGATCGCCGGTTGTCGCAACCCCGGCGTAAGCAAGCCGATGTACCAGCGCCATCGATGCACAAGCAGCCAATGGGTTTGATTCGATGACGGCGGCCATTTCGAGTGCGAGCGAGGCACAGGCTGCCCCCGGGAGGGAGTGCGGAAGCTGCACGCTCTGTTGCAAGGTCTACAATGTGGTCGAGCTCGGCAAGGCCGCCGGCAAGTGGTGCTCGCATTGCAAGCCCGGCCGGGGCTGCACGATCCACGACAAGCTGCCGAACGAGTGCGCGGCGTTCAATTGTCTCTGGAAGACCAGTCCGTCGATGTCGATGCAATGGAAGCCCGAGCAGTCGAAGATGGTGCTCACCTTGCACCCCGATACCAATAACATCCATGTCGTGGTTGATCCCGGCCTGCCGTCGGCCTGGACCCGGGAGCCTTATCACGGCCAGCTGCGCGGGTTGGCCAAGACCAACATGATGAAGGGCCATCTTGTGGTGGTGCTGGTCAATGAGCAGGCGACGCTCATTCTGCCCGACCAGGATGTGACGATCGGGATCCTCAAACCCGAGCAGGTCATTTCGGTAACGCTGGAGACCGGCCCCAGTGGCGGCGTCTACGACGTCAAGATATTCAACCGGCGCTCGACAGCCGAGGGGCAGACCCTGGAAATGGCATCGACCTCCCGTCATCCCGTCAGGTCCGCGGCCTGAGGCCGAGGCAGGGACTGGCGCTCATCGGTGCGTCGGAGAGGCGTCTGGAGACATTTCCGCTGAGCGGGCGTCTACGACCTAAATACCTGCCGAGATCGCCTTTTCGGCCGCTTCCGGCGTTGCACCCTCAATGCGATTTTGGCAAGCTTGTGGCCGACTAACGCCACCTCTTTAGGGCAAGAGGCGGGGTTGTTCAAAATCAAGGCGCCGCACCGCAAGACGGACAACAAAAGGCGCCGGGGACACATCAAGGATCTGAGGCAGAAAATCACATGACAGCATTATGGTTGATAGTGCTCTGCGGAGTGCTTTCCGTCGTCTACGCGATCTGGGCGACGTCTTCGGTGTTGAGTGCGGACGCGGGGTCGCCGCGCATGCAGGAGATCGCGGCAGCGGTGCGCGAAGGCGCACAGGCGTATCTCCGGCGCCAGTACACAACGATCGGTATCGTCGGCATCGTCATCTTCGTGCTGCTCGCCTATTTCCTCGGTCTTTATGTCGCGATCGGTTTTGCCATCGGCGCCATCCTGTCGGGGGCGGCTGGCTTCATCGGCATGAACGTCTCGGTCCGCGCCAATGTGCGGACCGCCCAGGCGGCGATCACCTCGCTCGCCGGCGGCCTCGAGCTTGCCTTCAAGGCAGGCGCCATCACCGGCATGCTGGTGGCGGGTCTCGCTCTGCTCGGCGTGACGCTCTATTTCGGCTTCCTGGTGCACTCGCTGAAGCTTGCGCCCGATAGCCGTGTCGTGGTCGACGCCCTTGTGGCGCTCGGCTTCGGCGCCTCGCTGATCTCGATCTTCGCCCGTCTCGGCGGCGGCATCTTCACCAAGGGTGCGGATGTCGGCGGCGACCTCGTCGGCAAGGTCGAGGCCGGCATCCCGGAGGACGATCCGCGCAACCCGGCCACCATCGCCGACAACGTCGGTGACAATGTCGGCGACTGCGCTGGCATGGCCGCCGATCTGTTCGAGACCTATGCGGTGACCGCGGTCGCCACCATGGTGCTCGCGGCGATCTTCTTCGCCAAGACGCCGATCCTCATGAGCATGATGACGCTGCCGCTTGCGATCGGCGGCATCTGCATCATCACCTCGATCATCGGCACCTTCTTCGTCAAGCTGGGGCCGAGCCAGTCGATCATGGGTGCGCTCTACAAGGGCCTGATTGCCACCGGCGTTCTCTCACTGGTCGGCATCGCCGGCGTGATCTACGCCCTGATCGGTTTCGGCAAGCTCGACGGTGTCGACTATACCGGCATGGCGCTGCTCGAGTGCGGCATCGTCGGTCTCGTCGTCACCGCGCTGATCATCTGGATCACCGAGTACTACACCGGCACCGACTATCGGCCGGTGAAGTCGATCGCGGCGGCGTCGGTGACCGGCCACGGCACCAACGTGATCCAGGGTCTGGCCATCTCGATGGAGGCGACCGCGTTGCCCGCGCTCGTCATCATCGCCGGCATCCTGGTCACCTACAGCCTTGCCGGCCTGTTCGGCATCGCGATCGCGACCGCCACCATGCTCGCGCTGGCCGGCATGATCGTCGCGCTCGATGCCTTCGGCCCTGTCACCGACAATGCCGGCGGCATTGCCGAGATGGCGGGCCTGCCGAAGGAGGTGCGCAAATCGACCGACGCGCTCGACGCGGTCGGCAACACCACCAAGGCGGTGACAAAGGGTTACGCGATCGGCTCGGCCGGTCTCGGTGCCCTCGTGCTGTTTGCCGCCTATAATCAGGACCTGAAGTTCTTCATCGCGGACTCCGCAAACCACGTCTACTTCAAGGGCGTGAATCCGGACTTCTCGCTGAACAATCCCTACGTGGTCGTGGGCCTGCTGTTCGGTGGCTTGCTGCCGTACCTGTTCGGCGCGATGGGCATGACAGCGGTTGGTCGCGCCGCGAGCGCGATCGTCGAGGAGGTGCGCCGGCAGTTCCGCGAGAAGCCGGGCATCATGCAGGGTACCGACAAGCCCGACTACGGCCGGGCGGTCGACCTGCTGACCAAGGCAGCGATCAAGGAGATGATCATCCCCTCGCTGCTGCCGGTGCTGTCGCCGATCGTCGTCTACTTCCTGATCTATGTCATCGCGGGCGGCGGCGCGGCCGGCAAGTCGGCGGCGTTCTCCGCTGTCGGCGCGATGCTGCTCGGCGTGATCGTGACGGGCCTGTTCGTCGCGATCTCGATGACGTCGGGCGGCGGCGCCTGGGACAACGCCAAGAAGTACATCGAGGACGGCCATTACGGCGGCAAGGGCAGTGACGCCCACAAATCCGCCGTCACCGGCGACACCGTCGGCGATCCCTACAAGGACACGGCGGGACCTGCGGTGAACCCGATGATCAAGATCACCAACATCGTGGCCCTGCTGCTGCTGGCGATCCTGGCGCATTGAGCGGCGCCGACGACCAAAGACAAAACCCCGCGGCGTGAGCCGCGGGGTTTTTGATTTGTTTTGGTGCGGAAGTCTCTCACCGCGTCATTGCGAAAAGCTCTTGTGACGAAGCAATCCAGGGTGTTTCCGTGGAGAGATTCTGGATTGCTTCGCTTCCGCCGTCGCGCTTCGAGCTATGGCGGACAAGTCGCTCGTAATGACGGAAGTGGTGGCTACTGCACATCCATCTGCAGCCCTTCCTTCTGGATGATGCCGGCGAACTTCTTCGTCTCGGCGTCCACGAAGGCGGAGAACTGCTCCGGTGTGCTGTAGTCGGCGCGGGCCCCCATGGCGGCGATATTCTTCTTGATGTCGTCGCGCTCCAGCATCGCCTTGACCTGAAGGTTGAGCGCCTCGAGCACGGCTGGCTGCACACCCTTCGGCAGGAACACCGAGAACCAGGACGACACGTCGAAATTGGCCAACTCCGGCGCGCTCTCGCGCATGGTCGGCAAATCCTTCGCGAGGTCGCTGCGCTCGGGCGTCGTGACGCAGAGGCCGGTGAGGGTGCCGTTCTGCACCTGCGGCAGGCTCGGATAGAGATTGTCGAACAGGATCTGGATGTCGCCCGCGAGCGCGGCCTGGAGCGCGGGACCGGCGCCGCGGAACGGGATGTGCGTCATCTTCAACCCGGTGAGCTGGAGGAACCAGGCGCCGGTGAGGTGAGGGCTCTGGCCGACGCCGGAGGAGGCGTAGCTGAGCTTGTCCGGATTGGCCTTCAGATACGCGATCAGCTCGGCGATGGATTTGATGCCGGTCTTCGGATGCGCCGAGACGATGTTCGGGATCCGGATCATGTTGGAGACCGGCTGGAGCTGGTCCGGCTTGTAGGTGAGGTTCTTGAAGATGCTGTAGGCGATCGCGTTCGGACCGGGATTGCCGACCAGGATGGTCTGGCCATCCGGCTTGGCGCGGACCACTTCGGCGGTGCCGATCGTGCCGCCGCCGCCGGAGCGGTTTTCCACGACAGCCGACTGGCCCCAGGCGGTTTGCAGATGCGCGGCGAGAAGCCGGCCCATGACGTCGGTGGAGCCGCCGGCCGCAGCCGGCACGATGATGCGGACCGTTTCGGTCGGCTTCCAGTCCGCCAGGCTCGATCGCGGCAGAATCGCAGCGACCGAGAGGCCCGCGGCGCCGGTGAGCACCTGGCGGCGGGACAGAAATTTCTTCTCGAGTTTCTTGGGTAGTTTGTTGGGCACGAATCCACTCCCTGCTTCTTGCTTTGCAGGGAGCGTATGGAACCCGACGGTCAACGGCAAGTCGTACACGACGACAAGTGCCGCGCTGGAGGCGGCACGACGCCGCAGGCTGAATGCTCAGTTAAAGCTGAGCAGCTTGAACAGCGGCGCGAGGTAGCTCATCTCCTGGCCCGACGTCGCGGTGGTCCGGCTGATGAAGTCGAAGATCTTGCCATCCTGGAGGCCGTAATTGGCAAGCCGGCGCACGCGACGGTTCTTGTCGAAATAGACGGCGATGACGCGCTGGTCGACCACCTTCTGGTTCATGAAGGCGACCATGCGCTCCGAGCGCTGCGAGATATAGTAGAACACCTCACCGTCGAGGGTTGCGACCGTGGAGGGCGTGCCCATCACGATCAGCACCTGATCCTGGCTCGCGCCGATCGGAATCTGCTCCAGCGCGCCGGGCGGCAGGATGTAACCCTTCTGGAACTGCTCGCCGGTGCAGCCCGCGAGCGCAACGCCGACGACCACCATGGCCGCGAACAGGCGCAGGCCGCGCCAGCGTGCTTGAAAGCCGCGCAGCTTGTCCGCGCGCCGGCTGGTCTGGTTCGTTATCGTCATAGCGGAACTGATTCCGTCCCCTTGCGTCGCGCGAGGCGCTGAAGTACCGGGCGGAGGCTGCAATTGCAACACGCGCACGCCCGCTTGCGGAACCCACAATGGTTTGGCCGTTCAATCACTTCAGGAAACCCCGGCAAGCCCCGCGCGGCACCATTGAAGCCATCTATGGCATGATCGTGACGCAGGCGCGAGAACCCATATTTTACCGTGACTTGGGGGTGCCGGATACGGTTAACGGGCGTTTCGACCTGTTGCTGCTCCATCTCTGGCTGCTGCTGCGCCGCCTGCGCACGGCCCAAGGTGGCACCCATGGCGGCGCCACCGAGCTGTCGCAGGCGCTGTTCGACCGCTTCTGCGAGGATATGGACGACAATCTGCGCGAGATGGGGGTGGGCGACCAGACTGTGCCGAAAAGGATGAGGGCCTTCGGCGAGGCCTTTTACGGCCGCATGCAGGCCTACGACCAGGCGGCGCAAAGCGGCAGCGAGGCGCTGGCGTCGGCCATTTGCAGGAATATCTTGAACGGGGATGGCCTGGACCAGGCGCGGCAGCTTGCGGCCTACGCCCGGGCCACCGAGGCCGATCTTGGCCGGACCGACGAAGCCGCCCTACTGGGCGCATCCTTCAGGTTTCCCCCAGCGCTGACTGAGGACATCACGCGATGAGCCGACCGAACGCCGAATCCGTACCCGATCCCTGGCGGTCTCCCGTCAGCGTCGTGCAGATCCCCGACACCGGCCTGCATCGCAAGCTCAAGGCATCGGCGGCCGAGCTCCAGGCCATAGCCGAGGCAGGCGGCCTGCGGGAGGTCCTCTCCGCCGAGGCCGCCTTCGACATCGTGCCCAGGAG
Organism: Bradyrhizobium sp. A5; assembly: GCF_042076515.1. Lineage (NCBI taxonomy): Bacteria > Pseudomonadati > Pseudomonadota > Alphaproteobacteria > Hyphomicrobiales > Nitrobacteraceae > Bradyrhizobium > Bradyrhizobium sp. A5. The sequence goes on from NZ_CP148990.1 coordinate 3,117,149, forward strand.
CGGCGGCCGATTCGAGGTCACGGGCCACGTCCGCGCCCGGATCGGCCAGACCTGCGTGGTCACCCTCGATCCGATCGAGAGCGAGATCGACGAGAAGGTGGACCTGGTGTTCGCTCCCGAAGCCGAGGTTCGGAGGATGGCCGACCTTATCGAGGAAGGCGAGGACGACGCGGAGCCTCCGGAGGTGATCGATCCGCCGGAAGCGATCCGCAATGGAATCATCGACCTTGGCCGGATCGCCACCGATGCGCTGTTCCTGGCGGTCGATCCCTATCCGCGCAAGGAGGGGGTCGTGTTCGAGGCCGAAGTGACGGCCCTCGATCCGGAGGACCATCCGTTCGCGGCGCTGAAGGCGCTTCAGGACAGGAAGAAGGGCAAATAGCTGGGCATTCCCCGCCAAGCCCGCTTTGCTACGGGGATTGAGGCGTTTGCGGCGCTGGTTTGAAAGGGCGGCTTATCTATCTGATTTCGATATGTTTCTCTTGAAATCGCGCCCGCGCCCGCAGATCGCCCCGCATGCAAAAGGCTGGGGGCAAGAGGTTGTTTCGGGATAGCAAAACGCTATTGTCGCGCCCCGGTCGGGGCGCGGCGTGGCGCCTGACCGGTCGCCATGTCCATGGCGCACCCATCCTGCGGCCTCGCTCGTTCAAGACCGCACCAGATCAGGTTTTCCAGGACTTTTATGCCAAGCAAGGTTCGCATTGCGCTTGACGCCATGGGGGGCGACGCCGGCGCCGCCGTGGTTATTCCAGGCGCTGCCATCTCGCTTGGCAGGCATCGCGACACCGAGTTCCTGCTGGTCGGGGACCGCGCCAAAATCGAGCCCGAACTTGCTCGCTATCCCCAGCTCAAGGCCGCTTCGAAGATCATCCATACCGATGTTGCCGTCAGCGGCTCGGACAAGCCGAGCCAGGCGCTGCGGCGCGGCCGCAGGACCTCCTCGATGTGGCTCGCCATCGACGCGGTGAAGCAGGGCGAGGCGGATGTCGCGGTGTCCGCCGGCAATACCGGCGCGCTGATGGCGATGTCGCGATTTCATCTGCGCACGCTGAAAGGCATCGACCGTCCGGCAATTACGGGGATATGGCCGACCAGGCGCGGCGAATCCGTCGTGCTCGACCTCGGCGCGACCATCGGCGGCGACGCGCACCATCTGGTGTCGCTCGCACTGATGGGCGCCGCGACAGCCAGCGTGCTGTTCGACAAGAAGCGGCCCACGGTCGGCCTGCTCAATATCGGGACCGAGGAGATCAAGGGCCACGAGGAGATCCGCGAGGCCGGAGAGATCCTGCGGGCCAGAAATCTGCCGGAGCTCGACTATATCGGCTTCGTGGAGGGCGACGGCATCGGCAAGGGGCTCGCCGACGTCATCGTCACCGAAGGCTTCAGCGGCAATATTGCCCTGAAGGCGGCCGAGGGCACCGCGCGGCAGATGGCGGAACTGCTCCGCAGCGAGATGCAGCGGAGCTGGCTGTCGAAGCTCGGCTATCTCTTTGCCCGCAGCGCCTTCCAGGCCCTGCGCAACAAGATGGACCCGAACAAGTCCAACGGCGGCGTGTTCCTGGGGCTGAACGGACTGGTGGTGAAGAGCCATGGCGGAACCAGCGCCGAAGGCTTTGCCTATGCGATCGATGTTGGCTATGAGATGGCCCACTACGATCTCCTGAACAAGATCAATCAGATGCTCAACCGCGAGGGTGGTGCACTCAATTCCGTGCAGCCCGCGCCGGAGGATGTTTCGTGACTCAAATTCGTTCGGTCGTGCTGGGCTGCGGCTCTTATTTGCCGGAGCAGGTGGTGACCAACGCCCAATTGGCGGCGCGCATCGACACGTCCGACGAGTGGATCGTGCAGCGCACCGGCATCCGCGAGCGGCATATCGCGGCCGAGGGCGAGTTCACCTCGCACTTAGCGATCAAGGCGGCGCAGGCCGCGCTCACCGATGCCGGCCTCGACGCGCAGTCGATCGACCTGATCGTGCTGGCGACCTCGACGCCCGACAACACGTTCCCCGCGACCGCGGTCGCCGTGCAGCACGCGCTCGGCATCAACCATGGCGCGGCGTTCGACCTTCAGGCGGTGTGCTCGGGCTTCGTGTTCGCGCTCGCCACGGCCGACAATTTCCTGCGCACCGGCGCCTTCAAGCGCGCGCTGGTGATCGGCGCGGAAACCTTCTCGCGCATCCTCGACTGGAACGATCGCGGCACCTGCGTGCTGTTCGGCGACGGCGCCGGCGCGGTCGTGCTGGAGGCGCAGGAGCAGCCCGGCAATGCGGCGACCGACCGCGGCGTCGTCACCACGCATTTGCGCTCCGACGGCCGCCACAAGGCAAAGCTGTTCGTCGACGGCGGGCCGTCCTCGACCCAGACCGTCGGCCATCTGCGCATGGAGGGCCGCGAGGTTTTCAAGCATGCGGTCGGCATGATCACCGACGTGATCGTCGACGCCTTCGAGGCGACCGGGCTCAATGCCGACAGCATCGACTGGTTCGTGCCGCACCAGGCCAACAAGCGAATCATCGACGCCTCCGCCCACAAGCTGCACATCGCGCCCGAGAAGGTGGTGCTGACGGTAGACCGTCACGGCAACACCTCGGCCGCCTCGATCCCGCTGGCCCTGTCGGTGGCGCGCAGGGACGGCCGCATCAAGCGTGGCGACGCGGTCCTGATGGAGGCCATGGGCGGCGGCTTCACCTGGGGTTCGGCTCTGGTGCGCTGGTAGAGCCACAATCGATAGAATTTTGCCGGAATCAGTGCCCATTATCGATGCGTCTGCATTGATGAGCGCTGTTGACCGCCGTATCGTAACCTCATAATTTCAGACAACAATTGTTCGCCGTGATGTGGGGCAGGGCGATGACTGATCAAAGTAAAACCGTAACGCGTGTTGATCTCTGCGAGGCCGTCTACCAGAAGGTGGGGCTGTCGCGGACGGAATCGTCTGCGTTCGTGGAACTCGTGCTGAAGGAGATCACCGACTGCCTCGAGAAGGGCGAGACGGTGAAATTGTCCTCGTTCGGCTCCTTTATGGTGCGCAAGAAGGGTCAGCGCATCGGCCGTAACCCGAAGACCGGCACCGAAGTGCCGATCTCGCCGCGGCGAGTGATGGTGTTCAAGCCGTCGGCGATCCTGAAGCAACGGATCAATGGCCAGCATCGGGCCAATGGCGACGCCAACAAGGCGCAACCCGAGGCGTAAGCCGCCTCGCGCGAAGGATTAGGCATTTGGACAAGGCGCCGGATGCGTTCCGAACCATCAGCGAAGTAGCGCAGGAACTCGACATTCCGCAGCACGTGCTGCGGTTCTGGGAGACCCGATTCTCCCAGATCAAGCCGATGAAGCGCAGCGGCGGCCGCCGCTATTACCGCCCCGACGACGTCGACCTGCTCAAGGGCATCCGCCGTCTGCTCTACGGGGAGGGCTACACCATCCGCGGTGTGCAGCGGATCCTCAAGGAGCACGGCGTCAAATCGGTGCAGGGCCTCGCCGACAGCTCGGCCGCGGTCTCGTTCGGCGCCATCGAGGATGCCATCGGGGCAAGCCTGATGGAGCCCGAGGAAGAGACCGGCCTCCGCGGTGCCCGCGACACCGACGATGACGACTACCAGGGTGGGGAGGAGGAAGGCATCGACTTCCGCTTCTCGGAGACCGACGACGAGGAGATCCTCACCACCTTCCGCAAGGGCGGCGCCCCCGCCGCCCCGGCCGGCCCCAGTGCGCTGGACCGCGAGCGGCTGGCGCGGGCGCTCGCGGACCTCGTCGCCTGCCGGGCCATGCTGGACCAGGCGCTGAACGACGGCTAGGGCCGCATTCCCTCTGCTTTGGGGTCCGTTCCGGAGCCTTTCAGGTGATTGCCAAAATGCTGTGACCTCGCCTTGCGCTAAGCGGCGATCCTAGCTAATGGAACGACGTTCGGAGCGTGGCGCAGCCCGGTTAGCGCACTAGTCTGGGAGACTAGGGGTCGGAGGTTCAAATCCTCTCGCTCCGACCATTTTTTTCAAATGATCTGTCGGGTCGATTGGCGGTTGGCGTGGAGCCTGCCGCTCGCGATGGCCCGTCCCGGGTGGCTGCTTTGGGGCGGCAGATCAAAACCGAAAACAACCCCATGCACAGTAGCGAAGCCATTTTAGGATAACGTTCTTCGAAGCGATTTAGAGGGCTTCGCAGGGGGCTGAGCGAAACGTCCCGGAGTTTGGCGCAGCCGTATAAGGCATTAATCTGGGAGACTAAGGGTCGGAGGATTTCAGATCCTCGCTCCGACGAATCAAATCGAAGGATTAGCCGGAACTCGTATATCGAATCCTCGAATCGCCACTGGGTCGCCACCGCGAAATGATCCTTGGTCAGTAGTGGCGCGGCGCGGTAGGCGGCGAGGCTTCATCGGGTATTCGATTGATCGCCCAGCACTAGTCTGGCTCGTCGGTGTTTATTGGCACGCCATATTTGCTCGCTCTGATTGCATTTAGCTTGGACGTATTCGCTATTCGCCTTAGAGCTTCTTCTACCTTTACTGCGATCCGCTTTGCATCGTCACTTATGCCTCCGACCTTGCCCAATTCCAGAGGCGCATAAATGTAGCTCCTCAGCTCTTCGCCAGAGCTGTCTTTGAATAGTTGTTCAAATCGTTCCACGGGTACAGCCGCCAGCAAGGCCAGCTTCTCGCGCTTCAAGCTTTCCACCGCGCGCAAGTCATTCTCGAAATCGAGGGTCGGCTGCGCTGCCCGTCGCCGCTCTTGGATAATTTGTAGGATGCGCTCGTTCTTCACCTCGCGATGGAAAGGGTCGTCGGATGTCCAAAACTCCGCGTTTCCGTTTGCCCATGCGTAGTCGATCAAGTCGGCGGCGTCGTTATGGCGCCCAATTTCCTCAAGTATTGAAACAGCTGCATCGAGGTTTGGGCGCGATACTACTGCGAAATTGTCTCGGATCCCTTGAACGATACTCGCGCATACTTCGTCTTCGTTATCCTTGAAGCTGTCATGGAATGGACGCCAGCACCGTTCAAATGCTTCCATCTGTTTTCGCTGACCTAAGCCATTTTCAACTTCTTTCGCCTTCGACAATATCGTCCGCATCCAAGAGGTTCGTTTCAACGAAACTCAGGAGCGCATCATCAAGATCGTCCATCATTCCCCAACCGTAATCGTTGAGAATTACGTCCCAACGCTCACGTTCTGGGTCGTCACTAGCGTGCTCTTCGTCTTGGAATTCAGCGCGCCCTATCGTGTACCGCTCGAACTCCCCACGCCTGAGGTAAGAACTGGGCGGCGGTGCGGCTCCGGCATCAAGCTTGCGCCACCCAAACATGACCATCGAGTGAACAATCTGACGCGCAATGTCCGGGGAGCAGTGGCTGAGAATCTGTTCGTCTAGCATGCGTATTAGACGCTCAATTTTTTTTATAACGCGAATATTCGAAATCTTTAGCCTCTCGCAGTGTTGCCGAATGAGGCTGGATAGATCGTCACTATCGGTGATCGCGATAGCAAGTGCCTCTTCACTAGTGGGGGCAAGCAAAAGTTGCGTATCAATGACCTTCTCAAAGTAATCATCGAACTGCTTCTGTCCGGCGTCGTCAAGTTGCCCCCGATTGAGCAGAAACACAGCTTTGCACGCTCGCTGCTCGCGCAGGTAAGAAATTAGACCAAAGACATCTTTCACCGAAATCGAGCCGCGCCTCTCCAGATCATCGATGCAAACGATTTGATTGCGGATCGCGGAGAATAGAAAAGGCTGCGCCTTCGACAATGCGCCACCTAGATAAGGAACGGGCAGGGCAGAGAGTGCGCCCGCCAGCTTCTTTCCGCCTTTAAGAGCCGCATTCCCTCCTGAGAGAAATCGTTCAAGGCTTGTGCTGCCTTCCGGTAGCAAAAATTCCAAGTTCTCGAATATTGCCGTCTTCATTCCCTCTAGGGAGTCAATTCCAAAGAGTGAAACATAAGAGTATCGCGACAATCCCGTTTCACGTTTGCTCCGAACGCGATCTAAAATTGTTTGCCACGTATAGGTCTTTCCAACGCCCCACGATCCGGTAATGCACAGCACTTCTGGCGCAGGAGAGCGTAAGAAGCGTTCGATCTCGCGTTTTACTGCTTCGGTGGATGTCATTGCCTAACCGCGAGTTCAAGTCGGGAGAGTTTTTGCTGAGTTCAATAGTACCTTCTTTTGTCAGCACCGCGCCGAAAAAATCGTGAGGCAATGGCCCATAGATCAGCGCAACCAACCTTGGTTGGGACCTAGCTCGAACATCACACCGCCGTATCGTCGTCGTTTCGTCCGTCAGTGTTTCTCTGTCTTTTCTGACCGAATCTCTGTTTGATTTCAGCTGTGCTCTGTCCCGACATCATCGACCTTGCGGAGCGCGCGGGCGCTGCATTTGCTCCGTGACCAGCCGCACAATTATGCGCTGATGCCGACGCCGGGGGGGCGGCGAGGGCGTGCGATCATTCTGCGCGCGATTGCTTGAGGGAGGGTGTGACTGTGGGCGCCCTGCCTCAAACGGGCTGGCGCTGCAAGCCGGAGGGACAAGGCAGCCCCCGGGCGTTTCCTCTTCGTCAGTAGTTTTGCGGGCCGCTTACGCGTGGCCCTTGATCTCGTAGTGACCCGGCACGCATTTGTAGCGCTCGAGGCGCCAGTTGGCGTGATAGATTGGGTGCTCGCCCATCCATTTCGCAAGCGGTGCCTGTGCGCCGACCGCACACTGCATCATCGAAATCTCGGGCGTCATGTTGCTGTCGGTCACGATTTCCTCGACGCAACTGCCTGAGCTGGCTGCGCTTAGCCGGCAGAGCACGGCAACGACGGTCACGAACATTCCAGTCACCTCATCGGTAGTTTCTGACCACGAAGAAGATGCAAGCGGAGTGCCAGAGTCTGTGACGCGAACAACACGCCGTCCTCTCCGACTCGACCCGGCGTCCAACCCCATTTGACGATTCGGATTGTAAAAAAATTGCCCCTAAACCGAAGCCGGGCAACTACGGGGAACCCCCAGGAAATCACGGGCAATGAGCGCAGAGATGAGCAATTGTGGGGGCTGCGCCGCGCGAACCGCCCCTTCACAACGCCTGCGCAGCCGATACGCTCGCTGGCGTGCGGATACTCGTCAAAAGAGCGGGATCGCCGCAGGACCAAAGGAAACGCGAGGGCAGACCATGAAGGCACGACCGACCGGCGTGATCCCGCCGATGACGACGCCGTTCCGGAAAGACGGCGAGATTGATTACAAGCTCGTGGCGCCCCAGGTCGACTGGATGATCGGCGCGGGCGCCCATGGCGTCGCCGCCGGCGGCTCGACCGGCGAGGGCCACACGCTCGATCACGCGGAATATCGCGACCTGATGGCGGCGACAGTGGAGGCGGTGAACGGGCGCATCCCCGTCATCGCCGGCATCATCGTGGACTCCACGCGCGATGCGATCCGCCGCGGCAAGCTCGTGCGCGACATGAACGTGGCGGCGCTGCAGGTCACGCCGGTGCACTATCTGTTCAAGCCGGACGACGAGGCGATGGTGGCGCATTTCCGCGCCATGGCCGATGAGACCGGCATGCCCATCATCATCTACAACGTGGTGCCGTGGTCGTATCTTTCGCCGGCGCTGTTGACGCGGATCATGACCGAGGTGCCGCTGGTGGTCGGCGTCAAGCAGAGCGCGGGCGATCTCAAGCTGTTCGCCGACCTGATGATGATGGCGCCGGACAAGCTGATCTACAGCGCCGTCGATGCGCTGATGTATCCGTCCTATACGCTCGGGGCCCATGGCTCGATCGCCGCGATCCTGACCGCGGCGCCGCATGCGTCCGTCGCGCTGTGGGATGCGGTGAAGGCGGGCGATCATCCGCGCGCGCTCGAGCTGCACAAGAAGCTGCTGACGCTGTGGAACGCGATCATTGCCGACAATCTGCCGGCCTGCACGCGCTACGCCCAGACGCTCCAGGGCTTGCCGAAGACCTGGCCGCGCGCGCCGATGCCGGAGGCTTCACCCGCGCAGCAGGCCGCCACCCGCAAGGCGCTTGAAGCGCTCGGCGCCTTGAGCGGACAGCGCGTCGAAGCGGCGGAATAGTCCGTCCGCCGAAATAACCGATGTCGAACAGCAGCGCCGATCCGCTTTTACCTGCGGATGCGGCGCTGCTACATTTTGCGCGCGCTCGCGCCAGCCGCGCCAGCTCTGAAGAAACATACCGACAAGGGGAGGGGCCGAAAGTCCCATGAAGGATTTTGCAGGAAAGATCGCCGTCATCACCGGCGGCGGCACGGGAATGGGGCGCGAGCTCGCACGGCAGCTCGTTGCCGAGGGCTGCAACGTCGCGATGTGCGACGTCTCCGAGGCCGCGATGGCCGAGACCAAGCGGCTCTGCGAGGTCGAGAAGCTGCCGCAGGGCTTGCGCGTCACGACCCATGTCGCCGACGTCTCGATCGAGGATCACCTCAAGCGTTTCCGCGACGAGCTTGCCGAGCAGCAGAAGACCGACAGGATCCATCTGTTGTTCAACAATGCCGGCATCGGCGGCGGCGGCAGCCTGTTCACGAACACGCGCGAGCAGTGGGAGCGCACCTTCAACATCTGCTGGGGCGGCGTCTATCTCGGCGTGCGCACCTTCCTGCCGATGCTGGTGGCGGCCGACGAGGCTCACATCGTCAACACGGCCAGCGTCAACGGCTTCTGGGCCTCGATCGGCATGGGGCAGGCGCACACCGCCTACAGCTCGGCCAAGTTCGCGGTGAAGGGATTTACCGAGGCGCTGATCAACGACCTCCGCCTGCACGCACCGCACGTCAAATGTTCGGTGGTGATGCCAGGGCACATCGGCACCTCGATCGTCTCGAATTCGCGCAAGGTGCAGAGTGCCGACGGATCGGAGCGCCTCAACGCCGACGAGGTCGCGCTGACCCGCAAGCGCATGGTCGCGGCCGGCGTGCCGGATGCCGACAAGATGTCGGACGAGGACATCCAGGCGGTGTTCGCCGAGCGCGCCCGCAGCTTCCTCGAGGATGCGCCGACCACCGCGGCGCAGGCCGCGAAGATCATCCTCGACGGCGTGAAGGCCGAGCGTTGGCGCATTCTCGTCGGCGAGGACGCCAAGCGCCTCGACGAGCGCGTTCGTGCTACGCCGGAGCAGGCCTATGAACGTTCCTTCTACGAAAGCTTTACGCAGGAGGTCGGCTGGCGACTCGGTTGAACGGGTTTGGCTGAGACTGTCAATGACAGTGCGCTGACATAGGTATGACGATCATCATGGCAAGAGGCGGAGCGGCATTTTTACGTGCCACCTCTTGCCAGTCTTCAAGGCCTTATGACGAATTGGAATGTCACGCATGCGACATCACCAGCGCTCCAGCATTGTTCAAGCGATGGTGATGTCAAACGGGTCTCATTCGGCGCACGGTCGCTTGGTTGGCGAACTAAAATAGTTTAGTCAATCACGGGTAACGCCATCATAGAGCGTAGTCCCGATGATACCCGCATGCCTCTCCGACGACTGGACCCTTTGCCCGGAGAGAGAGGATATCTCCGCTGAGTTCACGCGGCTCCTCACCGCGGCCCAGGAGGGCGGCGCCACGATCGCAGAATGCCTGATGATCGCGCGGCAGCTCAAGCGGGGCGACGAGCATTCCTGGCACCGCGAGTGGAAGAAGCTGGCGCGCGCCAACCGGCAGCGCGCCGAGGCGGCGTTCGCGGAAGGCCATATGGCGACCGCGCAGCGCAACTGGCTGCGGGCGATGAACTACTACGGCGCGGCCGCGATGCCGCTCGACCAGGCCGACGAGCGCCGCTGGGTCGCGGTTCTGGCGATGCAGGAATGCGCCCGCCGCTTCCTGTCCGCGCGCGGTCCGGCCGGCGACATCGTCACGATTCCCTGGTCCGACGACGGACACGCCCTGCAAGGCTATTTCCTGCCCGCGCCTGCGGCGAGCAAGCGGGCTCCGACCGTGATCTGCATCGGCGAGCCCGGGCATCGCAAGGAAGAATTCCTGTTCAAGCTGGCGCCGCATGCGCGCGAGCGCGGTTTGTCGATGCTGGCGCTGGACCTGCTCGGCAGCGAGCGCGACGATTATACCGACACGCTCTTGCAGCGCCGCGATCTCGAGAGCTCGATCGGCAGCGTCATGGATTACCTGGAAACGCGCGACGACGTCGATTTCAATCGCATCGCGATCGTCGCGGACGGGTGGGGCTCATCGTTCGTCGCACGTGCGGTGTTGCAGGAGCCGCGGCTCGCTGCAGCCGTCTGCGACGGCGGCCTCTGGGACCTGCATGAGCGATCCTTCTTCGCCAGCCGCTTTGCCATGAGCGACCTCAGCATCGTCCCGGTGCCCTCGGCGCCGCTGATGGCTTCCAGTGTCGACTTTCCCGTGCTGATCACGCTCGGCGAGGACGGCTGGCTCAAGGCCGACCGGGCGCGCCAGATCGTCCAGAAGTCGCGGCTCGGGAGCTCGGATATCGTGCTGAAGGTGTTCACCGCGGCAGAGACCGGCGCGGCGCAAGCTCACGCCGACAATCCGAGCCTTGCCAATGAATACATCTTCGACTGGCTGGAATCGCAGCTGGGCGGCATGGGGCGGCGGAGCTGAGCGCCGCCTGCCGCTTAGTAGTCCAGGGATATCCTGACGCAGGCTTTTTCGAGCCGCGTCTTCAGCGTCGCGAGCTTGGTGGTGAATTCCGCGAGCTCTTCCTCGTCGAACTCCTGGAAGACGAATTCGCGAATCGACTTGTACTGCTCGTTGAGGCTCGCGATGTGCTTCTGGGTCTTGTCGGCCAGCGACAGGCGCACCACGCGGGCGTCAGTCGGCGAGGGCCGCCGGCGCAGCAGGGCCTTCTTCTCCAGCAGCTTGGACTGGGTGGTGACGAAGGACGGGTCGACGTGGAGCAATTTGGAGACCACGTTGACGGGCACGCCGTCGTCCTTGTCGAGGTCGGAAATCGCCATCAGGATCAGCCATTGCGGACCGCTGATGCCCAGCGTCCTCGCCCAGAACTGACGCAGCTCCTCCAGATGCATGTTGATCGACGATATCTCCCAGGTGAAACGCCTGATGATATCCAGATTGCCGATGGAGCGGAGGCGCGCCCCTTCTTTCCTCGTCGCTGACACAGCGTCACTCCCGTCAACAGATTCATTCCGGCCGGCGTCGTGCAAGGTCATAGTCCACGCAAGTCTGCCCTGACGCAAGTGCAGAGCAGGGTAATTTTGTCACTAAAACTACAAAGATGATCAGCTCAGCATATTGCCCCGACCCGCAGTGTTGCGCGCGGGGCACAGGTTTAGTGAAACCACAAAGGTGATCTAATAAACTATTTTGATTAGCGGAACGGCGCAGGCATATTGCTCGCGACGGTGGGGGGTTCTCGATCGTCCCGTTGCAGGTGGTTCGCTCACGTCCCTCGCGTTCAAGCGGGTGTGTCCGAAAGCGCAAAGCGGCCGGGCGGATTTGAAGAGACGGGGATCTGGGGGGCCTCACGGTCCAGTCTCCGCAAAATGAGCAACTTGGAGGTTTTATATGAAAGTGGTGAAGAGCCTTTTGCTCGGCACTGCGGCGGGTCTGATCGCCGTCGGTGGAGCCCAGGCGGCCGATCTTCCGGTCAAGGCCAAGGCGGTCGAGTACGTCAAGATCTGCACGCTGTATGGCGCGGGCTTCTACTACATCCCGGGCAGCGACACCTGCATCAAGCTGGGCGGCTATCTGCGCGCTGAAGTCGCGCTCAATGCCGGCGGCAATTACAGCGCCCAGTACAACGGCGTGTTCGCGGCCAACAACCGCCTGACGAATTACTACTCGATGCGCGCTCGTGAAGATCTCAACATCGACACGCGCACCGCGACCGAGTACGGCGTCGTCCGCACCTACTTCGATGCGGTCTTCACCTGGACGACCGGCAGCTACGGCGGCACCGGCTCGGGCACCGGCGCGACCCAGTACAGCGGCACGATCGGCCTCAACGCGGCCGGCACCGGCCTCACCGGGTCCAGCGGCGGCAACGTCAACGGCACCGACGGCAATCTCTCGGGCGGCTCGCTCGGCGTCTACTACGCCTTCATCCAGTTCGCCGGCTTCACCCTGGGTAAGGCCGTGTCGCAGTTCGACGCGCCCTGGATCAACTATCCCGGCAACAACTTCGACCAGCTGGTCGGCGGCAGCGGCACCACCAACGGCGTCGTCCAGGCCACCTACACCGCTGACTTCGGTCAGGGCGTGACGGCGACGATCTCGGCGCAGGACCAGACGCAGGTGTTCCAGACCAACATCTGGAACACCGCGGGCATGTCCACCACCGGCGTTCTCGGCGGTGCCTACGGCTCCAACGATCTCGGCGGCACGCGCGCGCCCGACATCGTCGGTGCGGTTCGCGTCGACCAGGCCTGGGGCCTGTTCCAGGCGTCGGTTGCCGCGCATGACAACCATGTCGCCTATTACGGCGCGACCGAAGTCACGGGGCATCCGGAAGACAAGTGGGGCTGGGCCGTTCAGCTCGCTCTGCAGATCAAGAACATCCCGACCGGTGCCGGCGACGTGATCAACCTCTCGGGCGTCTACACCGAGGGCGCGAGCCGCTACAACTTCCAGGAGCTGGCTGCGACCAGCTACTCGATGTTCGGCAGCTCGAGCGGCGCGTATCAGAGCATCGGCTTTGCCGGCGTGTCTGACGCGGTGTTCGGTCCCGGCGGCAGCCTCGAGCTGACCAAGACCTACGGCTTCCGTGGCGCCTACACCCACAACTGGAGCCCGTACTGGAACACGGCGCTCTATGGCGCATGGGCTGCGGTCAACTACAGCGGTACGGCCAAGACGATGATCTGCGGCAGCGCCGCGTTCGCGACCCTGACCGGCACCTGCAACCCGGACTTCAACATCGGCCAGGTGGGCGTCATCACCCGCTGGACCCCGGTGAAGAACCTGACCTTCTCGGCTGACTTCACCTACAGCCACCTCGACCAGAAGTATTCCGGCGTGATCACGACCGGTGCACTGACGGGCGTCGCCAAGCCTGCGGCGACCTACGAGCTGAAGGACCAGGACACCTACAGCCTGCTGCTGCGCGCCCAGCGCAACTGGTAAGCCCAAGGTTCTTTCGGATCTGACCAGGCCCCGGCGGGACACCGCCGGGGCCTTTTTCAGATGCGGCGTTCGGAAAATCCGGCAGGCGTTGCAGGCGGCGAAGACGAGCCATGCGATTCGATCGCCGGCAAACTTATTTACTTAGCTGAGTTAATCAGCTATATATTTGTCGGCCGATTACGAAAGTTGCGGCTCTTAGCTTGATGCTATGACCTCCAGAAACCTCCGGTAGTGCCCTGCCGGAGGTTTTTCTGTTGAGAGAACCGCTTCAGCCGCGCATCACGCGGGCGCGCGAGTTCGGCCGGTAGGCGAGGCGGCTGTGGCCGGCGCAATAGGGCTGGCTGTCGGGCGCGCTATTGCCGCAGAAGCAGAAATCCTCCGCGCCAGGTGTCGAGATCGGCCAGCGGCAGCGGTTCTCAGCAAGCTCCAGCAGCGAGCAGCGATTGGCCTCCTCGATGGGAGCTGCGATCACGGTCGCATCGGTCTCGCCGTAGATGGTGGCGAGCATCTGATATTGCAGCCGCGGCACGGCGCGCATCGCGCGCGCCGGCGCAGAGCTCTTGTCCTGGACCTTCCGGTCGTCGACGGTCCGGCCGCGCGTGAGGTTCAGCCGCGACAGTTTGCCGATCACGGCGTTGCGGCTGACGCCGATGTCGGCGGCGATCTCGCGGCAGGAGAGGCCGGCCTCGAAGTGCTGCTTGAGAAGCTCGATTCGTTCGTTGGTCCAGGTCGGTGAGAGAACAGGCATTGTAGCGGTCCCAGGTTGCAGATGTCGGCCATCCGCTTTGCGAGATCCGTCCGCCTCACGTCCGGCGCGCGCTCACGTCCTGCCGTTGTCGCGAATCGACAAAAGCCCGTCCTTGATGGCGAGACGGATGCCTTCTTCGATCAAGGTACGTGCGACGCCGGGAACGCTGGTGCCGTGGGTGCCCTGTCTCACCAGCTTCTCCAGGTAGGTGATGGTCGAGAGCGCCAGGGTTACGGGAATGCGGTCAGTCTCGGCTTTTTCGGTGGCCATGGTCCGAACGCTAGCCTCATACTCGGACACATAAAAGTAACGATTAAGACTCTATTTAGTTTTGAGGGCGGAAGTCAAATACCAGCCGGGCTTGTCGCTCATCCCGTTGAAATCATGCATGAAATTAGACATGGCGTAGCGCGCCGCGCGGGAGTCCGGGCGGCGACGTGGCGTCTACAGGTCAGGGAAGGCGGGCTGGTTCAGCCGTGCACGATCGTCTTTTCGATCATGCAATGGATGCCCTTGGAGCCGTTGACGGTCTGGGTCACCCGCAGATCGGCCGCGAGGCTGCACAGCGTGTAGGCGTCTTCGCGCGACAGGTTTCGCCTCTCGCCGAGCAGCACGATCATGTCGCGCAGCGCGCGCACCGCGCATTGGTCGAGGTCGGGGTCCATGGCCATGGTCATGTAGTGCGTCGCCGTCTCGGCGCGGGGATAGTCGAAGCGCAGGTCCTTGCGCAGCGTCAGGCGGAAGCGGCCCTGGAGCGCGGTCTCGATCGCGGTGACGCAGACCTCGCCGTCGCCCTGCACGCCGTGGCCGTCGCCGCAGGAGAACAGCGCGCCCGGGACGAACACCGGCAGGTACAGGGTCGCACCGGCGCCGAGCTCCTTGTTGTCGAGATTGCCGCCCATCGCGCGCGGAACGAGCGAGGAGATGCGGCCCCAGCTAGGGGGCGGCGACACGCCCATCACGCCGAAGAACGGCTTGAGCGGCAGGTCCAAACCCCACGGCATGCGGCCGACCATGCGCGTCCGGTCGAGCGGGATGTTGAGGACGCGCGTCTCGTGGAAATCGTCGGGCAGCGTGCCCGAGAGCGGCTTGATCATGTTCCAGCCCCAATCCTGCCGGAGCTGGACGTCGAGGACCTCGACCGCGAGCACGTCGCCGGGCTCGGCACCCTCGACCGCGATCGGGCCGGTGAGGATGTGGCCGGGCAGCATGCGCTCGTTTTTGGCGTGAACCTCGTGCATCTCCGGCGGAATGTGAAACCTGTTGCGGTCGGGCAGCATGTCCGGGCCGCCGCTGATGGTGTCGACCGTGACCTCGTCACCGCTCTTGACGGTGAGGACAGGCTTGAGCGCGGCTTCGAAGAAGCCCCAATGACAGGTCTCGGGACTGGAATGCAGGTGGTGGTGGGTCATTTGCCGCGTCCAATCGGTTTCATCAGAACTCGTCATGAGAACCTGTTATGCCCGGACTTGACCCGGCGATCGATCCTCTTTCAAGAAGATTTCTGAAGATGGACGGGCCGGTCAAGCCCGGCACGACCAGTCCAGCGAGGCTCCCCTGTATTTCGTTCTGTCCAAGACAATCGGTACCGCGTTGCTGCCGATCAACCTGCTGGTCGAACTCGGCATCCTGTCGCTGCTGCTGATGGCGACGCGCTTCGCCGCGCTCGGCCGCAAGTTCGCCGTGACCACGCTGGTGCTGCTGGCACTGACTGCCTTTTCGCCGCTTGGCAATCTTCTGCTGTACCCGCTGGAGTCGCGCTTTCCCGCGTGGGATCCGTCGCGGGGGGCGCCCGACGGCATCATCGTGCTCGGCGGCTCCGTCGACACCGATCTGTCGGCGGCGCACCGCACGCCGGTGGTCTCGCATGCGGCCGATCGCTTGCTTGCACCGGCCGAGCTTGCACGCCGCTATCCGAATGCGCGCGTCGTCTTCACCGGCGGCTCGGCGAACCTGGTCGCCACGGAGGCGAAAGAAGCCGACTACTCCGCGCCGATCCTGGAGAGCCTCGGCATCCCCAAGGAGCGCCTGATCCTCGAGCGCGACTCCCGCAACACCTGGGAGAATGCGATCTTCACGAAGAAGCTGGTCGCGCCGAAACCGGACGAGCGCTGGCTTTTGGTCACGTCCGCCTTCCACATGCCGCGCTCCATGGGAATCTTCCGCAAGGCCGGGTTCGATGTCGAGGCCTATCCCGTCGACTGGCGGATGGGCGGGCGCGACGAGCTTTTCGAATTCACCCGGAACGCCGCGGACGGGCTCGGCAGGACCGAGGTCGCGGTGCGCGAATGGATCGGCCTTTTGGCATACCGTCTCATGGGTCGAACCGGTGAGTTGCTTCCGGGACCGGGCAAGGACTAGAACGAACACGGTAAAACAAGAACACAGCACCGGCACATGCTCGCCGGCCGGGAGGACGCCATGCAGCAGCAGAGTGCAGAGAAGATTGATCTCGCCAGCCTCGTCGCCGATCTCAACAATCTTCTTCGGCTGAAGACGACGGTAACAGGCATGAAGCTGTTCGCGCGCGTCTCGGAGATGGAGGCGATCCCGAAAATCCGGCGGCCCAATGCGGTTCACACCACCGACCAGATCGTCAGCATGGCCTCGCGGCTCGGCTGGACCGTCGGCATCACCGGCGACGATCTCGTCGGCGCGCAATGCCGCGCGGTGATCGGCCTCAGCCCCCAGGACGAAAAATGGCTCGCCGGCGAAAACTATGTCGGCGTCTGGCACGGCACGGCGGAAGACGCGCGCAAGCGCCAGGAGGCGCTCGATGTGGTTCCGTTCGGGCAGTATCAGGCGCTGGCGGTCAGTCCGCTCGCGAGCGGCCGGCTTGATCCGCCCGACATCTGCCTCGTCTATGCGACGCCGGGGCAGATGATCATCCTGATCAACGGGCTTCAATATACCGGCTACAAGAAGTTCGAATGGGGCGTGGTCGGCGAGACCGCCTGCGCGGATTCCTGGGGACGGGCCCTCAAATCCGGCGAGCCCAGCCTGTCCTTGCCATGCTATGCCGAACGGCGTTATGGCGGCGTGCCGGACGAGGAGATGCTGATGGCCCTGAAGCCGGAACATCTCGCCAAGGCGATCGAAGGCATGAAGGCGCTGGCCAGAAACGGCCTGCGCTATCCGATTCCGCCCTATGGTATTCAAAGCGACGTCCGTGCCGGCATGGGCGTGAGTTACGCAAAGAAATAAAGGCCGACCATGAGCTCTGCGAAATTCGACATCGTCGTCTACGGCGCAACCGGTTTCACCGGCCAGCTCGTCGCCGAATATCTCACTCAGCAATACAAGGGCGACCACGGGCTCAAATGGGCGATGGCAGGGCGCAGCCTCGGCAAGCTCAAATCGGTCCGCGATGCGATCGGCGCGCCCGGCAATACGCCGCTGATCGTTGCGGACGCGTCGGACGCGGCCTCGCTGAAGGCGATGGCGGAACAGACGATGTCGGTGATCACCACCGTCGGCCCGTACCAGCTCTATGGCGAGGAACTGCTGGCTGCCTGCGTCACCACCGGCACGGATTATTTCGATCTGTGCGGCGAGCCGATCTGGATGCGGCAGATGATCGACAAGTACGAGGCGGAAGCCAAGGAGAGCGGCGCGCGCATCGTGTTCTCCTGCGGCTACGATTCCGTGCCGTTTGAGCTCGGCACGTTCTTCGTGCAGGAAGAGGCCAAGCGGGTCTTCGGCGCGCCGGCCGCGCGCGTGAAGGGGCGCGTGCGCGACATGCGCGGCACGCTCTCGGGCGGCACCGCCGCGAGCGCGAAGGCGACTTTCGATGCCGTGGCCAAGGATCTCAGCCTCGTCGCCATTCTCAACGATCACTTTGCGCTGACGCCCGGCTTCACAGGCCCGAAGCAGCCGAAGGGCAACAAGCCTTTCTTCGAAGAGGACCTGCAATCCTGGGCCGCGCCGTTCATGATGGCGTTGATCAACACCCGCAACGTCCACCGCTCCAACATGCTGATGGGCTTTCCCTACGGCCAGGAGTTCGTCTACGACGAGATGGTCCTGACCGGTCCCGGCGAGAAGGGCGAGGACAACGCCAAGCGCGTGATGGCCGCCAATGCGGGCAAGACCGGCCCGGACGCACCGAAGCCGGGCGAGGGGCCTTCGAAGGAAGAGCGCGAGAACGGTCGCTTCGATCTGCTCTACGTCGCGATCGCCCCCGACGGCCGCATGGTCCGCGCCGGTGTCACCGGCGACCGCGATCCCGGCTACGGCTCGACCTCGAAGATGATCTCCGAATGCGCGATGTGCATGCTGCGCGACGCGACAGACGTTCCGGCCGGCTTCTGGACACCAGGCGCGGCGATGCAACACAAGCTGATCAAGCGGCTAGTGGAGAATGCGGGGCTGACGTTCAAGTTGGAAAGCTAGCCCAGCTAGGTAGCTAGGTCGGGTGGGCAAAGCGAAGCGTGCCCACCACTTCTATCGCGATCGCGGAGACATGGTGGGCACGGCGCTTTGCGCCTTTGCCCACCCTACGAGTCCGAAGAAATTTCGCCGCGAGCCCTGACCTTGTAAGCCTGCGCGGCCGCGATCATGCCCCACATGGCGCCGAGCATCATCCAGAAATGCCGCCAGTGGTCGGTGTCGATCACGAAGCTTTCGCCGACGGTGCCGATGAAGGCGGAGAAGAGGGCGAGATAGGCGCGCTGCCAGGGCACACGGACGAAGATGTGCCTGATCCCCATGATCACGGTGGTGAAGACCAGCGCGGGATAGCAGACGCCGGAGATCCAGCCGCCGGACATGAAGGCGTTGAGGTAGGAGTTGTGGGTATCCTCGGGGAAGAAGCGGTGGAATTGCAGCGGGCCGATGCCGAACGGCAGGTCGAGCGCCATCTCCGCACCCAGGATGTGCCGGCCGAACCGCCCGAAGCGGCCTTCGTCGTAGCTCTGGTCGAAGCTCGCGCGCTGCTTGAACATCTCGGCGATGGAATCGAACGACATCAGCACGGCGATCAGTGCGAGGCCCAGCACCGCGGCGACGATCGCCATGATGATGATGCGCGAGCGCTGCGCGTTGGTACGGCTGGTCAATACCATCAGCGCCAGCATGCATAGGGAGGTCAACACCAGCCCGCCCCAGGCCGCGCGGGAAAACGCGAGCAGGATTGCCAGCGACATGATGCCGAACGCGACGACGTTGCGGAGCGCCTTGCCGAGATTGTCTGAGACCACGCTCTGGAGCGCGAACAGCGCCGGCAGGATCAGGAAGGCGCCGAGCACGTTCGGGTCCTTGAACGTGCCGCGCGCGCGTCCGTAGAGCGTGAGGAGATCGTCGCCGCCGGGGACGAGGTGGAAATAGCCGGCGACGGCCGACAGCGAGGCGACTATCGCGCCGACCACGAGACCGCGGCGGAGCATGTCGAGCCGGGCCGTCGTGTCTTCGGACGTGACCATGGCGAAGAACACCACGGTCACCGCCATGTACCAGGAGGTCGCGATCCAGGTCACCACCTCGGACTTTTCGTACAGGGGGATGGCGCTGATGGTGTAGCCGACATTGAGCAGGACCAGCATCAGCACCAGCGGCATCAGCGCGAGCCGCAGGCGCAGGCCGGTGGCGAAGAAAGTGACGGTGGCGAGCAGCGTCACGATCTCGTAGGGGCTCGGCTCGATGAAGACGATCGCCCCGGAAGCGCCGACCAGCCACACCAGCGCCCGCTGCAGGGCCAGCACGCCGGGCGCAGCGCGAACCGCTGCATTCATGTCCCCGGCTGTTGCCGCATACGCCATTACACGCTCACAAGCCTAACGCTACCCGCACTCACAACTTCCGTCGTCATGCCCCGCGTAGGCGGCGATGACAGTGTGGTTCGGGCACCACCAACTCAATACGCGTTCTCGTTCTTGGTCAGCAGCGAGATCGGCGTCTTCAGGAGAATGACGAGGTCGAACAGCACCGACCAGTTCTCGATATAATAGAGATCGAACTCGACGCGCTTCTGGATCTTCTCCTGATTGTCGATCTCGCCGCGCCAGCCGTTGATCTGGGCCCAGCCGGTGATACCGGGCTTGACGCGGTGGCGGGCGAAATAGCCGTCGACGGCTTCGTCGAACAGGCGGCTTTGCAGCTTGCCCTGCACCGCATGCGGGCGCGGGCCGACCAGGGAGAGATTGCCGGAAAACACCACGTTGAAGAGCTGCGGCAGCTCGTCGAGGCTGGTCTTGCGGATGAAACGGCCGACGCGGGTGACGCGCGGATCGTTCCTGGTCACGACCTTCGAAGCCGTCGGGTCGGCCTGATGGTGGTGCATCGAGCGGAACTTGTAGACGTCGATGCGCTCGTTGTTGAAGCCGAAGCGCTTCTGGCGGAACAGCACCGGGCCGGGACTGTCGAGCTTCACCGCCAGCGCCACCAGTGCCATCACCGGCAGGGCCGCGAGCAGCGCGAAGCCGCCGACGATACGGTCAAACAGCCATTTCATCACCAGATCCCAGTCGGTGATCGGCGCCTCGAACACGTCGAGCGTCGGCACCTCGCCGAGATAGGAATAGGAGCGGGGACGGAAGCGCAGCTTGTTGGTGTGCGCGGACAGGCGGATGTCCACCGGCAGCACCCAGAGCTTCTTCAGCATCTCCAGGATGCGCGTCTCCGCGGAGATCGGCAGTGCGAACAGCACGAGATCGACACGGGTGCGGCGTGCGAATTCGACGATGTCGTCGACCTTGCCGAGCTTGCGCGCGCCGGCGCAGGTGTCGAGCGCGCGACTGTCGTTGCGGTCGTCGAACACGCCGAGCACGTGGATGTCGGAATCTTCCTGCGCCTTCAGCGCCTCGACCAGCTGCTCGCCGTTGCTGTCGGAGCCGACGATGATGGTGCGGCGGTCGAGCCGGCCCTGACGTGCCCAGCCGCGCACCAGCGAGCGCAGGATCAGGCGTTCGCAGATGAGTGCGGCGAGCCCAAGGACGTAGAACGCGGCGAGCCACAGCCGCGAGACCTCGGTGCCGAACTTGGCAAAGAAGGAAATGCCGATGAACAGCAGGAAGACGAATGACCAGGACGAGATCATCCGGGTCATCTGCCGGAGCTGTCCGCGGAACAGCTGCACCTGATAGATGTCGGCGGCCTGGAAGCAGATTACGGCGGCGACCGCAACGGCGACGATCTGCGCAGGATAAGTCCAGCTGAAGCCGACGAGCGGCATGACATAGCCGGCATAGAGTGCGATGCCGACCAGGCTGAGCAGCGCGAAGTCGGCCACCCGCACGAAGCCGGTGATCACGATCGGCGAATAGGCTCGGGCGACCTTCTGGTTGACGATTTCGAGCGCTGCGGGCGAGAGCCGGCGGCGGCGTTCGACGAAGGGTTGGTCAGCCGGTCTGGCTGCGGCGGTGGTCGCGGCATCCAGCATCGAGCGTGCGTTGAGCGGTTCCACGGGCGTCCCGTCCATTCCAAAAACCCGCGGGCCGCGACTTTGCGCCCCGGGCGAGCATCCCCAGGCCCGTCGATTATCGGACAAATCGGAAGATTCTCTAAAGCGGCCTTAAGAATGGTTAATGATTGGCAAATGCATCGCGATAGCCCGCGAGCACGCCCTCGACCATGGCCTGCTGGGAGAAATGGGCGGAGATGCGCTCGCGTAGGGAGGAGGCGCGCCGTGCGGTCCCTTTGGGATCGTCGAGTGCGGCCGCGATCGCTTCCGCCATGGCCTCGGCGTTGCTCGCCGCGAACAGGGCCGGGCTTTCCGGTCCGAAGATTTCGGGGATGCCGCCGACGCGGGCGGCGATCATGGGAATGCCGGCAGCTCCGGCCTCGATCACGACATAGGGCATGGAATCGCCGCGCGAGGGGACGACCAGCAGCCGCCCCTTGGAGAAGCCGTAGCGCGCCTTGACGTGGCCGATGAAACGGATGGCGCTTGAGAGGCCGAGCTTCTCGACCTGCGCCTTGAGCGCCGCCATTTCCTCACCGTCGCCGCCGAGCGTGAGCGTGACCTTCCTGCCGCCTTCGTGCAGTCGGGCCACGGCATCGACCAGCAGATCCGCGCCCTTGATGTGCCTGAACTCGCCAACATAGGCGAGGTCGGTGGCGTCGTCGGCGAGGACGACAGGCTCGAATTCCCCCGGCGTCACGCCGTTGAAGACGCAATGCACCACACCCTTGGGCGTGCCGACGATGCGTTGATAGGTGTCGCGGGCAAAGGCGCTCTCGAACAGGAACAGGTCGGTCGCGTCCATCAGCGTGCGCTCGAGCCGCGCGTAGAATTCGCCCTTGAGTGTGTTGAGGGGGTAGTGCAGCGAGCCGCCATGCGGGGTGTAGATGCGGATGGTGTCGTCCGAGCGCCGCCGCATGCGGACGAAGGCGCCGGCCTTGGCGCCGTGGCCGTGCATGACATCGGGCTTGAGCTCGCCGATCAGGCGTCGCATCCGCAGCCACACCAGAAAATCATCAGGCGACGGTTCGCGGCGAATGGCCAGCCGGTGCACGCCGAGCTTCAGCCGTGGCGCGAGCTCGGCCAGTGCCTTTTCCGCGCGCTCGCCGCCGGTGAGGCTGTCGGCGAGAATTCCGACGTGATGGCCGCGATCGACCTGACCGTTCGCAAGGTCCAGGATGTGCCGGAAGATGCCGCCCACGGGAGCGCGCACGGCGTGCAGGATGCGGAGCGGCCGGTCGGGAGAGGGGGGCATGATCAGAACCAGCGCTCGGCGGCGAATGCGCGAACAATTATCGAAATATCGAGCTGGATTAACAGCCCTCGTGGTTAACAAACGGTGTCGGCGCCGTGCGCGCCGCTCGCGGCGAGATGCGATTAACCCAGCAGCAACCTTAATGGAGTGTATTCGCCGCGGTTGAGGTAGAGTCGCAGCGTTGCCCTGCGGGAGTGTTCGATGCGTTTAGCGTTCTGGCGTGCCGGCAAGGACAAGGCGGTGGTCGAGCGGGCTGTCTCGAAGCCCAAAGCCGAAACCGCGCCCGAGGTTGAAACGAAGCCTGCGCCTGTTGCGACAACCCAGGCGCAAGGCGAATCCGGCGACATCGACCTGCACGCGCTCGGCGCGGCGCTGGGCCGCAAGCGCGGCTGGATCATCGTGCCGACGGTGCTCGCGCTCGTCGCGTCCGTCGCGGTCGTCAATCTCGTCACGCCGCGCTACAAGTCTGAATCCCGCATCCTGATCGACGGCCGCGAGAACGTGTTCCTGCGTCCGAACAGCGACCGCACCGAGGAGCGGCAGGCGCTCGACCCCGAGGCCGTCACCAGCCAGGTGCAGCTCGTGCTGTCGCGCGATCTCGCGCGCGAGATCATCAAGAAGAACAAGCTTGCGGAACGGCCCGAGTTCGACCCGGTGCTCCAGGGGATTTCTCCGCTGAAGTCGCTGGCGGCTCTGATTGGCATCGGCCGCGACCCGTTCTCGATGACGCCCGAAGAGCGCGTGCTCGATGCCTATTACGATCGGCTCCAGGCCTATGCCGTCGACAAGTCGCGCGTGATCGTCGTCGAATTCCAGTCCGCCGATCCCGATCTCGCCGCACGCGTCGCCAATTCGATCGCCGACGGCTATCTGGTGCTGCAGCAGAATGTCCGTCAGGATCAGGCCAGGAACGCGAGTCAATGGCTCTCCGGCGAGATCGACAGCTTGCGCAAGAAGGTCTCCGAGGCCGAGGCGCGGGTGGAGGATTTCCGCTCGAAGTCGAGCCTGTTCGTCGGCACCAACAACACCACGCTGTCGAACCAGCAGATGGGCGAGGTCAACACCCAGCTCAACAACGCGCGCTCGATGAAGGCGGATGCGGAATCCAAGGCGCGGCTGATCCGCGAGATGCTTCAGAGCGGCAAGCCGATCGAATCGTCGGAAGTGCTGAACTCGGAATCGATGCGCACGCCGTCCCAGCAGCGGGTGGCCTTGCGCGCCCAGTTGGCCGAGCAATCGTCGACGCTGCTCGGCAATCATCCGCGCATCAAGGAGTTGAAGGCGCAGCTCGCCGATCTCGACACCCAGATCCGCGATGAGGCCGCCAAGATCGCCCGTTCGCTGGAAAACGACGCGCGTTTTGCCAACGGACGTGTGCAGGAATTGACGTTGAGCCTGGAGCAGCTGAAGAAGCAGGCGACGTCGACCAACGGCCAGGATGTGCAGCTCCGTGCGCTCGAGCGTGAGGCCAAGTCGCAGCGCGACCTGCTCGAGACCTATCTTGCCAAATATCGCGAGGCCAATACCCGCGAGACCATCGACACCGCGCCGACGGATGGCCGCATCATCTCGCGCGCCATCGTCTCGAACACGCCGGCCTATCCGAAGAAGCTTCCGATCGTGCTGATCGTGACGATCGCGACGCTGCTGCTTTCGTCCGGCGTCGTCGTCACCGGCGAGCTATTGCGCCAGACCGCGCCGCGTGCGGTGGCGGTGTCCGCCCGGGTGCAGGCGCAGGCACCGGCGCCGGCACCGGTTCGTCAGGAGCCGGCTGTGCTGCCGGTGGTCGAGCCCATTGCCGATCCGGTCATGGCAGAGCCTCCTCCGCTCCAGCCGGAGATGACAGCCGATGCCGACGTCACTGAATTCGACGAGATCGAGCGATTGGCCGAGCGCGTGCGTGCCGCTGGTCCGGCGGCCAGGAAAATCACGGTGCTCGGCACCGCATCCGGCGAGGCCATCACGCTCTCGACACTGACGCTCGCCCGGCATCTGGCGCGGGAGGCCCGCGTCGTCGTGGTCGATCTCGCGGCGTCCTCACCGACGATCGCGGCCGTGTCCGTCGATGCCTCCGCGCCCGGCCTTGCCGAGCTGATGCAGGGCGAGGCTTCGTTCGCGCAGGTGATCACGCGGGACAAGCTCTCGCGGCTGCATCTGGTCATGGCCGGCCGTCCCGGCTTCGACCGCAGCCTGCTGCAATCGCCGCGGGTGACGCTGGCGGTCGATGCGCTGCTCCGTGCCTACGACCACGTGCTGCTCGACGCCGGCGGCGCCTCGGACCTTCCGGCCGAACTGCTGACGGCGAATGCCCGCGCCGTCGTGGTGCCCGATGCGTCGATGACGCCGGATGCGCGCACGCTGATGTGTGAGCAACTCAGCGCCGTCGGCTTCAGCGAGGTGACGATGCTGCGCAAGCCGGTGCAACCGTCGAATGCAGTGGAAGCGCCCCGCGTGGTGGCGGCGTGATCTTCTTGCCCTCTCCCCCTGCGGGAGAGGGTGGCTCGCCGCGATAGGGGCGAGACGGGTGAGGGGTATCTCTCTGCGAGTTCCATTGTCTTTTTAGAGCATGTTGTTTTTTACCGGAATTGGGATTCCCAGGGGAGCCGATTTCTGATTCAAAGTTCATGCTGGAGGACGGAGGCCAGCATGGATGACGCGACCCTATTCGGAAGACCTTCGTGAACGGGCTCTGGCGCGGGCTGACGCAGGGGAGACGGTTCGCTCGATTGCAGAGGCGCTTGAGATCAGCCCGTCCTGTGTAACGAAGTGGAAGAATCTGAGGCGGGAGACTGGAGGCGTTTCGCCTGGCAAGATTGGTGGTCACAAGAAGCCGGTTCTATCCGGTGCCCATGCCGACTGGCTACGCAAGCGCGTTCTCTCTGGGCCATTCACCTTACGGAAGCTGACACAGGAGTTGGCAGCACGCGGGATCAAGACAGATGTGCGGGCCGTGTGGACGTTTGTGCATGCCGAAGGGCTGAGCTTCAAAAAAAACGATCCTGCCGGCCGAACAAGATCGCCCCGATATCGCTCGTAAACGGACGCGCTGGAAGGCCCATCAAGGCAAGATTGACGCTTCACGCCTGATCTTTATCGATGAGACCTGGATCAAGACCAACATGGCACCACTGCGCGGCTGGGGTCCGAGTGGACAGCGGCTCCAGGCATCCGCGCCTTTCGGTCATTGGAAGACCATGACTTTCATTGCAGCGCTGCGGCACGACCAGATCAGCGCACCTTGGGTCATCGACGGCCCCATCAATGGGGAACTCTTCACCCTCTATGTCGAGAAGGTTCTGGTGCCAACGCTGGCAAAAGGCGAGGTCGTCATCCTCGATAATCTCGGCAGTCACAAAGGCAAGTCCGCCCGCAATGCCATCCGCGCCGCCGGAGCGCATCTGCTCTTCCTGCCGCCCTACAGTCCCGACCTCAATCCGATCGAACAGGTCTTCGCCAAGCTCAAACATCTGATGCGAGCTGCAGAGCCGCGTGACGTCGAGGCAACCTGGCGCAAGGTCGGTGAACTGCTCGACCTCTTCTCCGCGCAGGAATGCGCCAACTATCTCAAAAATTCAGGCTATGTTTCCGTATAAAAACAGCACGCTCTAGACTGCGGATAGATACCCCTCATCCGGCGCTTCGCGCCACCTTCTCCCGCAAGGGGAGAAGGGAAGGGGCCGTGCAAGTGGAGAGATCTACCCAAACGCCCGCCGCAGCCGCTGCGCGAGGTCGAACAGCGTCTGGTTCTGCTTCACCAGCCGTTTGCCGTGGCTCAATGACGACATCGCCATCGCCGCGAGCTTGCCGCGGGAGGTCAGCGGAACGAAGCTGTCGAAAATGTCTTCGTCGTCCTTGCAGAACATCCGCTTGTACTCGTCCGAGCCGATGCCGAGGTCGAGCGAGCGGTAGCCGCGCTCGGCGTAGCGATCGATGATGTAGCGCATCAGGATCAGCCCGGGGCTGTAGCGGGCGTGCTCGGACATCG
The DNA here is from genome assembly GCF_042076515.1 of Bradyrhizobium sp. A5. Lineage (NCBI taxonomy): Bacteria > Pseudomonadati > Pseudomonadota > Alphaproteobacteria > Hyphomicrobiales > Nitrobacteraceae > Bradyrhizobium > Bradyrhizobium sp. A5. The sequence continues at coordinate 3,143,589 of NZ_CP148990.1, forward strand.
TGTAGGTGTTGAACATCATCGAGAAGCGCTGGCCGTCGTCGACGCCGGCGAAGATCGCGATCACCTCGTCGTCGCATTCGAGCGCATGGATGTCGATGACGCGGCCTTCGCCACGAGGCGACAGGCAGGTGCTTCGGATGAATTGCTCGACGCCGGGCTCGGCGAAGACGTTGGGCAGTTTCTGCTCGGCCATTCGCACCGGCTTGACACGGAAGAACCAGTCGAGCAGGCGAATGACGTCCGCGTCCGTGGTGGCGAGGTGATAGCGATAGCCCGCAAGTGCCTGGAGCTTCTTCTCCTTGCTCTTGAGGCGACGGCGAAAGGAATTGCTGATGCGAGACGCGGGCGGAGCGCCGGGCTCCATCACCAGCAGCGGACAGCCGTTGATCGCGCTTTGGCGCGGAAGAGCCGCAAACGGGTTCTGCTGGTCGTTCCATCGCAGCGGCTGCTGTGTCAGCGACAGCACGTCGGCATGTTCGCGCAGCGGCGCAAGCAGCGCGTCGAGATCGGCTGCGCCGGCGTCTGCCGCGAACCCGGCGTTCCACAGGCCCATGTTGAAGGTGGTGTGCTTGCCGCCGATGAAGCAGGCGGTGCGCACGCCGTGGCTCTGGCGCAGCGACAGCGGCAGCAGCACGAGCGGCTGGCGATCGGCGTCGCGGGCAATCACGATGAAGGGACGGGCGCCGTCGCAGCCGCCGACCAGCCGCTGCCAGGGGCCGAGCAGATCGAAGCGCTGATAGGGCGTGAAGAGGTTGCCGCTCTCCTCGAAGGCGCGCCAGACGGCTTCGGCCTCGCCGAGGTCGCCGACGATATCGACATGCGCGATCCGGCTCGCTTTTGACCGCGCTGGCTTGTCTGCCGTCCGGCTTTGCATCGCCGCAGCCATGGTCATTCACGAAACCTGTCGAGAAACGAAAATTTGCGCAATTCGGCCTGTGGCCGACCTTTGCAAAGAAATGTCAACAAAGGGTAATGACTATGCGTGACGGACAGGCCGCCGGCGAACGCGAAGGTGGGATAGTGGCATCCGACGACAGATGGCTGGAGCGGCTGCGGCTTGAACTGGCCTGGTTCACCGGACAGGCGGCGTTGCGCAGTCGGGGGGCCGGCGCCATCCTGCGCTTTTCGCACGTGCGGCCGCGGCGGCGCGGCGCGTTTCAGCCGCTGCGCGAAAACGAGATCACGCCGCAATTCCTCGATCGCGCCATCCGCGCGCTGAAGCGATGGCAGTACGAGTTTCTCGGCATGGACGAGGTCTGCCGTCGCGCGGTGACACTGCCGGAGAAGCGGCGCTTCGTCGCGCTCACCTTCGACGGCGCGAACAAGGATCTCGTCAGCTTCGCCTATCGGGTGCTGGAGCGCCACGCCGTGCCGTTCACGATCTATGTGCCGACCGCGTTTCCCGATGGCGTCGGAGAGGCCTGGTGGTTCGGGCTCGAGCAGGTGATCGCGCGCGAGAGCCGCATCAGCCTGATGATGGGCGAGAAGGAGCAGCGCTTCGTCGTCACCGGCACAGCCGAGAAGCAGGCGCTGTTTTCGCATCTCGAGAGCTGGCTGCGCACGCTGACGCCGGCGGAAGTGTCGGCGGCGATCGCCGATCTGTGCACGCGCTATCGGATCGACCTTGCCGCGCTCTCGCGCGCGGCGTCGATGGATTGGGAGGATCTGGCGAGGCTGGCGGCCGATCCGCTCGTCACCGTCGGCAGCGCGACCGTGAACTATCCCGTCCTCGCCAACATGAAGGACACAGCCGCGCTGCGCGAACTGACGATGGGCAAGGCAGTGGCGGAAACAGCCTTCCACCGCGAGATCCGGCATCTGGCGTTTCCGTTCGGCGATCGCGCCTCGTTCCGGCGCAGCCATGTCGTGATGGCGGAGGAGGCCGGCTTTGCCAGCGCGGTGTCGGCGATCCCAGGCATCGTGGACGCGGAGGGCCGCACCAATCTGCGCGCGCTGCCCCGGATTCCCTGGGACGGCCGTGTGCGCTCGCTGCGCATGCTGCGCGTGCTGGTATCGGGTGTTGCCTTTGCGCCGGTGAAACCGACCGGCAGTCTCACGAGCTAGATTTGATACGGTCGGGCCGCTGCATCCAGCTCACGATCGGCATCGCCGGCAAGACCCAGCCCATGCCGACCACCACGTAATAGATCGCCTGCCGCCAGCCGGACTCGGCGATCCATGGCATCTGCGCCAGCGCCATGCCGAGCAGGGCCCAGACGGTGGCGAGCACCAGGAGCAGGATGGCGCCGAGGAACTTGCGGGTGCGGATCGTCATGATGGAATGCTGCGGCTTTCGCGTAACTTGCGCTGCGGGAGCGGGGGACTATAAGGGGCACGCAGTCCGGTTCAAGCCTTCAAGTCCTGGTTTTGCCCCTGAAATGACGACGAGTTCCGCTCTCTCCAAGCCGCGTCGCGCCGTGCGCTGGTGGCTTATCTCCGTCGCCGCGCTGATCGCGCTGATGGTGCTGGTCGGCGGCGCGACGCGGCTGACGGAATCCGGGCTCTCGATCGTCGAGTGGAAGCCGGTCACGGGCAGCGTTCCTCCGCTCTCGGAGGCGCAGTGGGCGGAAGCGTTCGAAGCCTACAAGAAGATCCCGCAATATCGCGAGCTCAACGCGGGCATGAGCCTGCCCGAGTTCAAGCAGATCTTCTGGTGGGAATGGAGCCACCGGCTGCTCGGCCGCTTCATCGGCGTCGCCTATCTCCTGCCGTTCCTTTTCTTCCTGTGGCGCGGCGGCCTGTCCGGTGACTTGAAACGGCGGCTGTGGTTGCTGTTCGCGCTCGGCGGCCTCCAGGGCGCGGTCGGCTGGTGGATGGTGGCCTCGGGCCTGACGGAACGGGTCGAGGTTTCGCAATATCGGCTGGCGACGCATCTGGTGCTCGCGCTGCTGATTTTCGCCGGCATCGTCTGGACGGTGCGGCGGCTCAAAGAGCGGCCGCAGATCGCCGCACCCGCGCGGCTGCGCTTCACCAGCGCGCTGCTTCTCGTCGTGACCTTCGTACAAATCTATTTCGGCGCGCTGGTCGCGGGTCTGCGCGCCGGGCGCGCCTACAATACCTGGCCGCAGATTGACGGCGCGTTCATTCCCTCCCCCGAGCGGCTGTGGTTCGAGTCGCCGTGGTGGCGCAACATGTTCGACAATGTGCTGACGGTGCAGTTCGAGCACCGCATGACGGCCTATGCGCTGTTCGCGCTGGCGGCACTGCACGCGATCGACGCGGTGCGTTCGCGCGCGGGGCTGGCTGCCAGCGGCGCGCTCTGGCTGTTCGCGGCGGTTAGCCTGCAGGTGGTGCTCGGCATCCTCACGCTGCTCAACCAGGTGCCGATTGACCTCGCGCTTTCGCATCAGGCGGTGGCGATCGCAGTGCTGACGCTCGCGGTCATGCAGGTGGAACGGCTTGCGTCGCGGCAGTCCACGGAGGCGCAGCCCCGTGCGGTGCCGGTCGGGCAGGCCGGCTGATTAGATCAGCAGTAGCCGTAGATGCCGCACGAGTAGGGCAGCCGCCAAAAATAGCCGACCTGCGGCCCGCCGTAATACGGTCCCTGATAGTCGTAGTCCCAGGGGCGGCCGTAATAACCCGGCAGCGTGTGCGCGCCGGGCAGGAGCGGTGTGCCCGGCAGATTGCGGATGTAGCTGCCGATGCCATAGGCCGGCGAGATCAGCGCATCCGGATCGGTCTCGACATAGACCTTTGGCGGCTCCTGCGGCGCAGCCGCGGCCCGGCGCTTCGGCGTGGCCGGCAGATCGGCGGCGAGCGCGCTCGAGACCGTCAGCATCACCGCCAGGGCAGGCACCATCCAGCGCAGCATCGTCGGCTCCGAATCAAAAGGGCAATCCAAAGACGAAGTATGCGGCCGATATGGTTAATGACTGTTAACTGACGTCGTCATTCCGGGGGCGGTGCGAAGCACCGACCCCGGAATCTCGAGGTTCCGGGTTCGCGCTACGCGCGCCCCGGAATGACGGTGACGCTACGTCCCCAGCGCCTGTTCCAGATCCGCGATCAGATCTTCCTTGTCCTCGATGCCGATCGAGAGCCGGACCACATCGGGGCCGGCGCCGGACTTGATCTTTGCGGCGTCGTCGAGCTGGCTGTGCGTGGTCGAGGCCGGATGAATCACCAGCGAGCGGGTGTCGCCGACATTGGCCAGGTGCGAGAACAACTGCAGTTTCGACACCAGGCTGACGCCGGCATCGTAGCCGCCCTTCAGGCTGAAGGTGAACACCGCGCCCGCACCCTTCGGCGCGTATTTGCGCGCGAGCTGGTTGTACTTGTCGCTGGCGAGGCCCGCATAACTGACCGAGGCCACCGCCGGATGGCCGGCGAGGAATTCCGCGACGGCCTTGGCGTTGTCGCAGTGCCTCTGCATGCGCAGCGGCAGCGTCTCGATGCCGGTGAGGATCATGAAGGCGTTGAAGGGCGACAGCGCGGGACCGAGGTCGCGCAGGCCCAGCACGCGGCAGGCGATCGCGAAGGCGAAATTGCCGAACGTCTCCTGCAGCTTGATGCCGTGATATTCCGGCCGCGGCTCGGACAGCATCGGATATTTGCCGCCCGTGGACCAGTCGAACGTGCCGGCATCGACGATGATGCCGCCGATCGAATTGCCGTGGCCGCCGAGAAACTTCGTCAGCGAGTGCACGACGATGTCGGCGCCGTGGTCGATCGGGCGGATCAGATAGGGCGATGCCAGCGTGTTGTCGACGATCAGCGGCACGCCCGCCTTGCGCGCCACCGTCGAGACGGCCTCGATGTCGGTGATGCTGCCGCCGGGATTGGCGATCGACTCGATGAAAATGGCTTTGGTGCGCGGCGTCACCGCGCGCTCGAAGCTCGCGATGTCGTCGGTATCGGCCCACACCACGTTCCAGCCAAAGCTCTTGAACGCGTGCGTGAACTGGTTGATCGAGCCGCCATAGAGTTTGCGCGCGGCGATGAATTCGTCGCCGGGCTGGAGCAGTTGCTGCAGCACCACGACCTGTGCGGCATGGCCCGAGGCTACCGCGAGCGCCGCGGTGCCGCCTTCGAGCGCGGCAACGCGCTCCTCCAGCACCGCGTTGGTGGGATTGCCGATGCGGGTATAGATGTTGCCGAACGCCTGCAGGCCGAACAGCGACGCGGCGTGGTCGGCGTCGTTGAAGACGAAAGACGTCGTTTGATAAATCGGAGTCGCGCGCGCACCGGTGGTGGGATCGGGCTGTGCACCGGCATGCACGGCGAGGGTGGAAAATCCCGGAAGGCGATCGCTCATTGGGGGCGTCCTGTTCTCGTGGTCTGAAATGGCGCGGCATGCTGATCGGCGCCGCGCCCGCCGTCAAGGCGCCGCTTCACAGCAGCGCAATCGTGCTACGCATTGCCGCGTTCGCGAAACGAATCCTTCGCAACTGCGTCAGCTTTGCTCGCTCTTGTTCTTGGCGGCGCGATCCGATGCCGCGGTAACGCCGCCGCCGACACTCATCCGATTGAGGGATAAGCGCATGCCCTGCGTCGGCGCCGGCGCGCGCTTGGAACTCAGCGTGCGCGAATTCACGCCCATCCAGGAGATCTCGGACGACAAACGGCCATATTCGATCTTGGGGCAGCGGTTCATCACGACCTTGATCCCGACCGATTCCGCTTTCGCCGCCGCCGCGTCGTCGCGTGCACCGAGCTGCATCCAGATCACCTTCGGCAGCGGATCAAGTGTGAGCGCCTCTTCGATGACAGGCATGATGTGGCTGGAGTTGCGGAAAATGTCGATCATGTCGATGGGCCGGCCGATGTCGGACAGCGAGGCGACGAAGGGTTTGTCGAGCAGACCCTTGCCGACATGGCCGGGATTGACCGGGATCATGTCGTAGCCGCGCTGCGCCAGATATTTGAATGCGAAATAGCTCGGCCGCACATTGACCGGCGAGGCGCCGACCATCGCGATCGACTTCACGCCGTTGAGGATGCCGCGGATGTAATTGTCGGGATAGGCGTCGTGGTTCATTGCTCGTCTTTTCTCGTTGACGGTGTCACTCATCCCGCCATGTCGGCGTACGCTTCTCGATGAAGGCGCCGATGCCTTCCTCGGCGTCACGCGCCATCATGTTCTCGGTCATCACCTCTGCCGCGTAGCGATAGGCGTCCGCAAGGTTCATCTCTGCCTGGCGATAGAACGCTTCCTTGCCGAGCTTGACGGTGTAGGCTGATTTCAGTGCGACCTTTTCTGCCAGCGCAATCGCGGCGTCGCGCTCGGTGCCCGCCGCGACCACGCGATTGACGAGGCCGATCTCGCGGGCGCGCGTGGCCGGGACCGGCTCGCCCGTGAGCAGCATCTCCATCGCCTGCTTGCGCGGCACGTTGCGCGACAACGCCACCATCGGCGTCGAGCAGAACAGGCCGATGTCGACGCCGGGCGTGGCGAAGCTCGCCGCTTCCGAGGCAATCGCGAGATCGCAGCTCGCCACGAGCTGGCAGCCGGCCGCGGTTGCGATGCCCTGGACGGCAGCGACGACGGGCTTCGGGAGGCGCACGATCGCCTGCATCATCGCGCTGCAGGCGGTCATCATCTCGGCGAAGAAGGCGCGGCCGCGATCGGGGTCGGCGCGGTGGGCGGTGAGTTCCTTCATGTCGTGGCCGGCGGAGAAGGCGGGGCCGTTGGCGGCGATCACCACGCCGCGGACCGCTCTGTCGTCGCGGATCTCGTCGAGCTCGGCATGCAGGGTCGCAATCATTGCCGCCGACAGGCTGTTGCGCGCGGCCGGGCGGTTCAGCGTCAGGACCGCGATGCTGCCGACCGTTTCGCGGAGCAGGATCGGCGGTTGCGGGGAGGGGGCGCGGGCGGCCTGGACGGGCATTGACGCGATTTCCGTTTGAATGATTGCAATTGGATGACGCAGACAACTTAATGTAACAGGGAACGTGAAGCGAGGGTGAGGCGTAGCATGGCGTTAGCGAAAATGAGCGTGGCGGAGGTCGGGCAATTTCTCCGCGACGAGTTTCCCCAGGCCTTCAGCGGCGACGACATCACGATCGAGAGCGCGGACGGCCAGACCTGCCTCCTGCGCCAGCGCTACAGCGAAAGGATGCTGCGTCCGGGCGGAACCGTGTCCGGGCCGACGCTGATGGCGCTGGCCGATTTCGCGATGTATGTGGTGCTCCTGTCCGCGATCGGCCCGATCGGGCTCGCTGTGACCACCAATTTGAACATCAACTTCCTGCGCAAGGGCCAGCCGGGGCAGGATGTGCTCGCGGAGGCCCGGTTGCTCAAGCTCGGCAAGCGGCTGGCGGTCGGGGAGGTGAACCTCCTGTCCGGCACCTCGCCGGATCCGATCGCCCATGTCACCTCGACCTATTCCATTCCAACTGTTTGAGCTTTTTGAGGGTATTATAGCACCGTATTTGTAAGATATTGATTTTTAACATCTAATTTCCGCCGTGGGGCATTGACCGTTGTGCCTCTCTTCTCTAGAAAACCGCGCAGTCCGGCGCGGTGTTCGCGCCGATGTCTCCCGTCCACGGAAACTCCGATATGAAAACCTTCTCGGCAAAGCCGGCTGAGGTGACGAAGAAGTGGGTGCTGATCGACGCCAAGGGTCTGGTCGTCGGCCGCCTCGCCACCATCGTCGCCATGCGCCTGCGCGGCAAGCACCTCCCGACCTACACCCCGCACGTTGATTGCGGCGACAACGTCATCATCATCAACGCGCAGCATGCGGTCCTCACCGGCCGCAAGCGCGAGCAGAAGACCTACTACAAGCACACCGGCTATGTTGGCCACATCAAGGAGCGCACCGCGCGCCAGATCCTCGAGGGCAAGCATCCCGAGCGCGTGCTGGAGAAGGCCGTCGAGCGCATGATCCCGCGTGGTCCGCTCGGCCGCGTGCAGATGGGCAACCTTCGTGTCTATGGCGGTGCCGAGCATCCGCACGAAGCGCAGACGCCCGAGAAGATCGACATCGCCAAGTTGAACCGCAAGAACACGAGGGCCGCATAACCATGGCCGAATCCATTCAGTCGCTCGACCAGCTCTCGCAGCTCAAGACGGCGGCGCCCGATGCGCCCAAGCACGAGAAGAAGGTCGACAAGTTCAACCGCGCCTACGCTACCGGCAAGCGCAAGGACGCGGTCGCCCGCGTCTGGATCAAGCCCGGCGCCGGCAAGGTCACGGTCAACTCGCGCGAGGTCGAGGTCTATTTCGCCCGTCCCGTGCTGCGCATGATGATCGAGCAGCCGTTCTCCGTGGCCTCGCGTTCCGGCCAGTACGACGTGATCTGCACCGTCGCCGGCGGCGGCCTGTCCGGCCAGGCCGGCGCAGTCCGTCACGGCATCTCCAAGGCGCTGACCTATTTCGAGCCGGAGCTGCGTGGCGTGCTCAAGAAGGGCGGCTTCCTCACCCGCGACTCGCGCGTGGTCGAGCGCAAGAAGTACGGCAAGGCCAAGGCCCGCCGGTCCTTCCAGTTCTCGAAGCGTTAATCGCTTCGGTCACATTCGCCGCGAAAGCGGCTTCAATGAGATGCAAAAGGGCGCTGATTTCAGCGCCCTTTTTGCTGTTCGTTTGTACGCAAATTGATGGCGAGTTTCTTGAAAACTTGGGCACGCGCGAAAACCTGAATGGAACTCGCGGGACATAGCGTCGCATCTGGAAGGGCGCGCAAGTCGGCTGGGCCGATCGCGTAACTGCTATGTCTAAGAGGGGGCCGACATGATGTCGCTCGATAGCATCACGCTCTATTTGGTTGCCACCATGGTTGCCGCACTGCTCGGCGCCATGATGGTGTTTTTCGGCAGGCAGGAAAACAGTCCTGCGCTGAAATGGTGGGGCACCGCATATCTGCTGGGCGCGGCTTCGGTCGCGCTATGGACCGCGGCCGGCGACAAGCTCGGCCCGCATCTCTATCTCGCGCTGAACGCGGTCGGCTTCGTTGCCTGCGGCATGGTGTGGAACGCGGCGCGCGTCTTCCACGGCCGCAAGCCGAACTGGCCGGGTCTCCTCGTCGGCGCGCTGGCCTGGGCCGCCGCCGTCACGCTGCTCGATCCCGCGGCCTCGATGCTGCGCATGATTGTCGGCGCCGGGATCGTCTCGGTCTACGCGGCGCTGACCGCGAGCGAGCTCTGGGTCGAGCGGCGCAAGAGCCTGCAACGGCGCTGGCCGGCCTTCGTGGTGCCGGTGATGCACGGCTGCGTCTTGATGCTGCCGATCCTGCTCGGCAGCTTCCTGCGTCCCAACGATGCCGGCTTCTCCGGCAGCATCTGGGTCACCGTGTTCGCGGTCGAATTGATACTCTATGCCGTCGGCACCGTGTTCGTGATCTTCATGCTGGTGTCGGAGCGCACGGTGACGGCGCACCGGACCGCCGCATCGACCGATCCCCTGACCGGCATGCTCAACCGCCGCGGCTTCTCGGAAGCCTGCGGCCGTGTGATCGAGCGCGAGGCCAAGGCAGGTCGTCCCGTGACCGTGATGATCTTCGACATCGACCATTTCAAGTCGATCAACGACCGTTTCGGCCACCCCGCCGGCGACGAGATGCTGAAGCTGTTCTCGACCGTCGTGGTCAGCAACCTGCGCATCACCGACATGTCGGGTCGCATCGGCGGCGAGGAGTTCGCAGCCCTCTTGCCCTGTTCGCTGGAGGAGGGCGTGCTGGTCGCCGAACGCGTGCGCGAAGCGTTCGAGACCTCGGGCGTCGTGGTCGATGAAGGCCCGGTCGACACCACCGTCAGCATCGGCGTCGCGGGCGGTCCGGCCGGCACCGAGCTCGAGGTGCTGCTGGCCTCGGCCGACACCGCCCTCTACCAGGCCAAGCGTGGCGGCCGTAACCGTGTCGAGGCGGCCGAGGAGCTGCCGCTGTCGCTGGAGAACTGGCGCCGCCAGAGCGCCGCGCGGATAGGTGTGCCGCAGACGCGCCAGGTCACGGCCTGAGGACCAAACGGCCTTGCGGTAATCCACTGTTTACCAATCGATCCCTACCATTGTGGTCATGGAATCGATCCGTCGACAGAATCCGCAGGCTGCCCTGATGTCGCTCGAAGCCGCAGCGACCTTGGCACGCGGCGGTTTCGCTTGTCTGTTCTCCACGGCGGACGAATATGAGCGCGCGCTGATCACGGAGCGCCGCGCCCAAGGGCGATACACGCAAGGCCGCAGCCATTGGCCGTTCGCTCTGTTTGGCGGTTGCGCGCTGGTCGTGGCGGGAATCGTTCTGCTGTTTGCCTGAGAGCGTCCGCATTTTTGGCCGATCAGGGCGCCGTTTCGGCGCCTTTTTCTTTGTCGCCGGCTGCGGTAGACACGCCAATCAAACAGAAGAGGGTGGAAACCGATGATCACCGAGATCGCGCAAATCGACGTCAAGCCGGGCAGCGAGAAGGATTTCGAGGCCGCCGTCGCCAAGGCCAAGGCCGCCTTCGGCCGCTCCATGGGGTTTCACGGCTTCGAGCTGCACAAGTCGATCGAGAAGCCGCAGCGCTACCGGCTGATGGTGAAGTGGGAGACGCTGGAAAACCACACCGTCGATTTCCGCGGCTCCGAGAATTTCACCGAATGGCGCGGCCTCGTCGGCCAGTATTTTGCCTCGCCCCCGGAGGTCGAGCACACCGAGACCGTGCTGACGACCTGAGCGATTTCACGAGACGTTACGCCGCCTCCGCGAGCGGCGGCGCCTCATACGTCTTGAAATGGTCGATCATGACCTTGGCGATGGCGACCAGCGGCAGCGCCAGCGCAAGGCCCCAGATTCCGAACACGACGCCGAGCAGGATCTGGAACGCGAACAGCGTGGCCGGCGGGATGTCCAGTGCCTGGCGCTGGAGCAACGGCGTCAGCACATAGCTTTCCATGGCGTGGACGCCGAGGAACAGCAGGAAGGCCGACAGCGCTGCGACCCAGCCTGAGGCGAGGCTCGCCAGCACGACGATGACGCCGGCGATGATGGCACCGACCGTCGGGATGAAGGCGAGCAATCCGGCCTGGATCCCTAGGATGAACGAGCCGGGGATTCCGATCAGGGCAAGCCCGATCCAGGTCACCGCGCCGACCGCAATCATCACGATGATCTGCGCGATCAACCAGCGCTCGAGCGTCTCGCTGATGCGGTCGATGATCAGCGTGGCGCGCGTGCGATGCCTGGCCGGCACGAGAAACAGCAGCCCGTCGTGATAGATGCTGGGCTGTGCGGCGAAGGCCAGCCCGAGAAACAGCACGATGAAGATATTGCCGACGGCGCTGATGGTGCCGAGCAGCAGCTTGAAGGTCTGGCTCACGATCGCCCCGCCGCTGGAGGCGAGGGCGCCTGCGCCGGACAATCCGTTCTTTGGCGGGGCGCCGGGCGAGGGGCTGGGCTCCGTCGGTGTCGCGTCCGAGGCGGGAGCGGCGCTGCCGAGATCGAAGAAGCTGGTGTCGACGCCGTGGCTGTCGAGGAAGGACTTCACGTTCGTGATCTGCGACTTGATGGTCTTGCTGAGCAGCGAAGCCTGTTCGGCGATGGTGGCGCCGCCAAGATAGGCGACACCCGCCAGCATCAAGGCCAGCACGACGCAGACGATCGCGAGCCGAGCCGTATGCGGCAGGTGCACGCGGCGGCCGAGCGCGTTGGTCAGTGCATTGAGGGCGACGCCGAACAGAAGACCGGCGAAGATCAGCAGCAGTGTGGCGGCAAAATACCAGGTGAACACCAGCAGCGCGGTGAAAAGCACGACACCGATGCCGCCGACCGAGATCGCCCAAGCCAGGTCGTTGCGTGTCGAGGGCCGTTCATCTCTTGAAATCGTCACATCGGGTCCTTTTCGGCGGCTGCAGCCGCCGCACTCTCTCGACAAACGCGCTTCGGATCAAGACCGCGTCAACGCGCTGGTTTGACGCTGCGGTTCGAACGGTGCAGAGCGATGAGGAGAGAACAGGTGGGGGCGGCTTGAGTTTCATCAGCAAGTGGGCCGGTCTGCTCGGGCTTCTCGCCGTGCTCGTGATCGGCGACCAGATCCGGATCAACCGGCCCGGCCACAAATATCGCCTCACGGTCGAGGTGACGACGCCGGGCGGGATCAGGACCGGGGCCGGCATTCTGGCCGTCGTACCCGACCGCGGCTACAGCCGTGGCGGCCGCACCACGATGCGTGGGGAGGCCGTGTTCGTCGACCTCGGCCATGGAAAGAACCTGGTGGCATTGCTGGCGCACCGGCAGGACGCCAAGCTCGACCTCGACGATATCAACTATGTCGCGCTCCGCGCCTATGGCGTCGCGCGCGGCAACCGCGTCTCGTTCAACGAGCTCAACCGGCAGACCGGCATGGTCCCGGTGCAGGGGGACCTTGTCCCCGTGCTCGTGAGCTTTGGCGATCCCGCAGACCCCAGGACCGCGCGCCTTGTCGCCGGCGACCATGCCGATGCGGTTCTGGGCGACGGCTACGCCATCCGCGGGCTCACCGCCGAGGTGGTGCCCAACGGGCTCTGGCCGATCGATTTCGGTGGCGTGCTCGGGGAGCCGGTGACCCGCGGAATCGAGGCGAAACTGCCCTGGCTGACCGCGCCGGGCGAACTGGCGGCAACCGCGCTGAAGGCCGCCGGCCTGCCCGCCGGGAGCGAGATCGAGGCCCGGGAGGCGTTTGCGCGAAAATAGCATTGCCGTCCCGCGTGCCCCAATGTTGAATTTGTGCCATGCCAAGGGCATGTTTGGAGAATCTTCTTACTGGGAGGTCGGAACGGAAGATGAGAAAGCCGGTCGTCGGCGTGATCGGGAACGCCCATCGCGTCGAAAATCGATTTCAGGTCCAGATGGTCGGCGAGCGCAATCTGCGCGCCGTGGCCGAGGTTTCCGGCGGCCTGCCGTTGATGTTCGCGGGCGCGCCCGACATTACCGACATCAGTGCGCTGCTCGACACCGTCGACGGCATCGTGCTGACCGGCGCCCGCGCCAACGTTCATCCGACCCGTTTCAATGTCGATCCCTGTGAGGCGCACGAGCCCTATGACATCCACCGCGACGAGGTCGCGCTGGCGCTCTCGCTCGCCTGCGTCGCCCGCGGCATTCCGCTGTTCGGCATCTGCCGCGGCTTGCAGGAGATGAACGTCGCCTTCGGCGGCTCGCTGCATCCGGAGATCCGCGAAATCCCGGGCCGCATGAACCACCGGATGCCGAGGCTCGAGAACGGCGAGATCCATCCCGATCCGACCGTGGTGTTCGCCGACCGCCACGACGTCGATCTCACGCCGGGCGGCGCGTTCGCGCAGCTGCTCGGCTGCGAGAAAATTCGCGTCAATTCGCTGCACGGCCAGGGCATTCTCGATCCCGGCAAGCGCGTACTGATCGAAGGCGTTGCCGAGGACGGCACCATCGAGGCGATCCGCATCGCGGAAGCCCCGACCTTCGCGCTCGGCGTGCAATGGCACGCCGAATACGACCCGCAGCGCAATCCGATCAACCGCAAGCTGTTCGAAGCGTTCGGCGAAGCCCTGGTGGCGAAGCAGCGCGCAGCGGCGTAGTCGGATTGCACGCCGGGGCGAAGGCGCTATTTCAGCGCGATCACCGCTACCCCCGATTCGGCAAGAACGCCGGCGCGCCGAAGTCGCTCTCGGGCGACGGCGTCAAGGCGGCCTTCGACAATGCGGCGCTGGCGAAGTTTGCACCGGTGGTGACGGAGATCGGAGTGAATTTTCCGGATAAGTGACGGGGGCCGGTCTTACGCCGCCGGGTCCAGGCGACGCGTGCGATAGGCCTGCGGCGACATCAAGGTCAGCTTGCGGAACGCCTTCCGAAAGCTGCTCTCGTCCTCGTAGCCGGCCGCGCGTGCGATCGTCTTGACCGGCTGCGTCGTCGTCTCGAGCAGTGTGCGGGCGTGCTCGACGCGACGGCGCGTGATGAAGGCCTGGGGCGGCTCGCGCGTGAGTTCCTGAAACTTCCGGTTCAGTGTGCGCTCGCTGAGGCCGAGCGCGCCCGCGAGACGCTTGACCGTCATCGGCCTCTTGCCGGTACGCCGGACCAGAAGATCGGCCCGGGTCAGCAGCGGGTCCTGTGACAGCAGATAGCCGACGGGCATGAAGATCGATTGGGTGCGCTGCGCGGTGTCGATGACGACGTAGTCCGCACAGAGTTTGGCGATCTCCTTGCCTTCGACCAGTTCGATCAGCTTGAGCAGGAGGTCGACCCACGACATCGGTCCGGCCGCACAGACGATGCGATCCGCCATGGTGATGACGGCGTCGGCGGCAAGGTCGATGGCGGGATGGCGCTGCCGCAGCTCGCCCTGCAGCCACCAGGTGATGGTGGCGCGGCGGTTGTCGAGCAAGCCGGCTCCGGCAAGCAGGAAAACGCCGCTGCAAAACGCGCCGATCAGCTGGCCGTTGGCATGTTGTTGCCGCAGCCAGGCGCCGGCCCGGGCATATTGCGGTTGCAGACGCTCGGCCGTGACATGATCGACGAGGTTGCCGGGGACGATGATCGCGTCGAAGCGAGCGCGCTTGCCGATTGCGCCGTCGACCGCGACCATCTGGCCGCCGCCGGCGCGCACGTCCTTGCCGTCGAGCGAGAGTGTCTGCCAGGTGAAACGGGGTTTGGCGCCGCTCTGCTGCATCACGTGATTGGCGAGCGACAGGATGTCGGCGATCCCCGCGATCGCCGAATGCATGCAGCCTTCCAGCGCCAGAATTGCGAGCTTCACGGGACCTCCAGGCAGGACGCTGCGATCCTAGCCGATCGGTGCGCGCGCTGCTTGGCTGAAATTGCCCGATCTCTGTCTTATCCGCCACTGCCGTCCCGGCGCTGCGGGGTCCAGTGTTGCTCCGCCACACCACATCATTGGAGAAAGACATGCCTTACGTCACCATTTCCACCGTCCGCGGCATCCTCGACGCCGCGCAGAAGAAGACGCTGCTCGAACGCGTCACCGACCTGATGGTCGAGGTCGAAGGGCAGGGCAATCCGGAGTTCCGTCGCAACGTCTGGGTCAGGATCGAGGAACAGGAGCCGGCGCACTGGTCGCTCGGCGGCCTGCAGCCGACCAGCGAGGTCATCGCCGGCACGTTTGGTGCGATCGGGGCGGACGGGGTGCGGGTCGCGAAGTCGTAGCGAGAGGGAAACGAAGCCCATCCAGGTCTTGAGGCTGCAATGATGGGCTTCGTCTTGCTGTGCTGCGCCATCAGCCGCAGAGCGGCCTTGACGTAATGTTCCCAATATGGGAATGGTGTTTCGTGAGGATTATCAAGCAATCCACGCTGGCCAAATTCGCTGCGGCTAATCCCAGGGCAAAGCCTGCGATCACGCGGTGGATCAAGCTGGTCAGAGCGGCCAAATGGGCTTCGATGAACGAGGTCCAGATGACAGTCCCCGGTTCGGCTGTTCTGAACGGTGAGCGTGCGAGATTTGAAATTGCCGGCGGCAATTTTCGCCTGATCGTCGCGTTCGCATTCAAGCATCAAATCGCGTTCATCAAGTTCGTCGGGACGCATGCCGAGTACGACAAGATCGATGCGCTGACCGTGGCGATGTACTGAGGAGGCACAATGGAAATCCGTCCCATTCGGACTGAGACAGATTACGATGCAGCTGTCGCCGAGATCGAGCGGCTCTGGGGCGCGGAGCCCGGGACCGACGACGGCGACAAGTTGGATATCCTGGCGACGCTCGTCGAAAAATACGAGACGGCGCATTGGTCGATTGATACGTCGCGTCTCGACCCTATCGATATGCTGAATTACCTGATCGACGAAAGCGGGCATACCCAAGCGGAGCTGGCAGAGCTGCTCGGCTCTCGCTCGCGCGCATCCGAGATATTGAACAGGAGACGTGCGCTGACCGTGGAGATGATCTTCCGGATCAGCGAAGCTTGGAAGGTGCCTGCCGAATTGTTGGTGAAGCCGTATCGGTTGAATGCCGCTTAGCACTTGGGATGTGTAAAGCGCGGCGAATCCCATTACCCATCTGCGGGCAGCAATCCCCGGCGCTATGGAGAGACGAGGGATGGATGTCGGTAAGACTTTAGCCGCGCATCTTGCCGGCCACCATGTCGTAACGGTAACGCGCCGGGAATATGACTGGAATTTTAGCTTCGGGGACTCTGCCTCTTCCGGTCTGAGCGCGGAATGTCCGTGGCGCATTGTTGTAGCGAACAGAATTGCGCTTGCGAGCAGCGATGACGGTCATCAATTTGGTCTAACGGCCCCCCTCGATTGCGAGAAAGTCGCGCTCACCCTTCTCGGCTCTCAGGCTGTCGAGCGCATTTCAATTCGCGCGGACACTGGAGACATATCAATTATCTTTTCTGACAATGTTGTCATGGAGGTTCTCAATATGTCGTCTGGCTACGAGGGATGGCAAATTGGTATTCCGGGCCTAACGGTCATAGCGACCGGCGGTGGTGAATTGGCGATCTTCGCCAGGGGCCAAGAGAGATAACCACCCTCAAACGAAAAGGCGCCCCTCGCGGAGCGCCTTTTGCTTGTCGCATTCTGTTCGGGCTGCCTAGCCCGAATAGTACATGTCGAATTCGACCGGGTGCGGGGTCATTTCGAAGCGGGCGACTTCGGTCATCTTCAGCTCGATGTAAGCGTCGATGAAGTCGTCGTCGAACACGCCGCCGTTCTTGAGGAAGCCGCGGTCCTTGTCGAGATTTTCCAGCGCCTCGCGGAGCGAGCCGCAGACGGTCGGGATCTGCTTCAGCTCTTCCTTCGGCAGGTCGTAGAGGTCCTTGTCCATCGCCGGACCCGGATCGATCTTGTTCTTGATGCCGTCGAGGCCGGCCATCAGCATCGATGCGAAGCCGAGATAGGGATTGGCGAGCGGATCGGGGAAACGCACCTCGACACGCTTGGCCTTCGGATTCGCCGTGTAGGGGATGCGGCAGGAGGCCGAGCGGTTGCGCGCGGAATAGGCGAGCAGCACGGGAGCCTCATAGCCCGGGACCAGACGCTTGTAGGAGTTGGTCGACGGGTTGGTGAAGGCGTTGATCGCCTTGGCGTGCTTGATGATGCCGCCGATGTAGTGGAGGCAGGTCTCCGACAGGTCGGCGTACTTGTTGCCGGCGAAGACCGGCTTGCCGTCCTTCCAGATCGACTGGTGCACGTGCATGCCCGAGCCGTTGTCGCCGTAGATCGGCTTCGGCATGAAGGTGGCGGTCTTGCCGTAGATGTGCGCGACCTGGTGGATGCAGTACTTGTAGATCTGCATGTGGTCGGCCATCAGCGTCAGCGTGTCGAACTTCATGCCGAGCTCGTGCTGGGCCGAAGCGACCTCGTGATGGTGCTTCTCGACCTTGACGCCCATCTTGGCCATGGCGCCGAGCATTTCCGAGCGCATGTCCTGCACCGAGTCCTGCGGCGGGACCGGGAAGTAGCCGCCCTTGGTGCGGATGCGGTGGCCGAGATTGCCGCCTTCATATTCGGTGTCGGAGTTGGTCGGCAGCTCCGAGGAGTCGAGACGGAAACCGGTGTTGTAGGGGCCGCTGGAGAAGCGCACGTCGTCGAACACGAAGAACTCGGCTTCGGGGCCGACGAACACGCTGTCGCCCACGCCCATCGACTTCACCATGGCTTCCGCCTTCTTGGCGATGCCGCGGGGGTCGCGGTTGTAGGGCTCGCCGGTGGTCGGCTCGAGCACGTCGCAGGTGATGACCATGGTGGTCTCGGCGAAGAACGGATCGATCGTCGCGGTCACCGGATCGGGCATCAGGCACATGTCGGACTCGTTGATGGCCTTCCAGCCGGCGATCGAGGAGCCGTCGAACATCGTCCCTTCGGCGAAGATATCGTCGTCGATCATGCTGACGTCGAACGTCACATGCTGCCACTTGCCGCGCGGATCGGTGAAGCGCAGGTCGACGTACTTAACGTCGTTGTCCTTGATCGATTTCAGGACGTCTTTGGCGGTCTTCATGCATACCCCTTTTGGCTCTGCGGGTCGGTTTCCAGGTGAGCAAGATTATTCTCGCTTTTGGCGAGTTCGCGCGCGACCGCACAAACGAAATCAGGCCGCCGAAGCAGCCTTATTTCTTTTCTTAGTGTCGCAAGCTGCGGGATAGCACCCGGCTCAGATAGCGTCCAGCCCGGATTCGCCGGTTCGGATGCGGATCGCCTCTTCGATGTTGGAGACGAAAATCTTGCCGTCGCCGATGCGTCCGGTCTGCGCGGCGCGTCGGATTGCGTCGATGGCGCGTTCGACCAGATCGTCGCCGATCACGATCTCGATCTTCACCTTGGGCAGGAAGTCAACGATGTATTCCGCGCCGCGATAAAGCTCGGCGTGCCCCTTTTGGCGGCCAAAGCCCTTGGCTTCGGTGACGGTAATGCCTTGCAGGCCGACTTCCTGAAGCGCTTCCTTCACCTCGTCGAGCTTGAATGGCTTGATGATGGCTTCGATTTTCTTCACTGCGCGCCTCCCGGCCTTTCGATCAAATAGCAACGTGTTCGTCAGGATGCGCTTTTGTCACGCACGATCGTGTCTTCGATATGCCGGGCTCCCTGACCAGTCCGGCAACAACGGCCGGCCACACCCTGAAAGATGCCAGTGAGCACGACGAACCGAAGCGGCTTCCTCGAAAGCAGGGTCTATGCCAAGTTGCAAATGCCCTGATTATTGGAACGTTATCAGCCTTTTAACGAGCAACTCTGATAGGTGGAGCCGACCGGTCCAAAATACCGAAGACTACGAAATAGGCAAACGGTTCAATCTGTGTGCAGATCAATGTTCCGTCGGTCGGATCGGCACGGAAGATGCCTGTTGAAGAGGCGTTTGTACAGGGAAGTGGCATGGAAGTTCTGACCAACGCTGAGATGGCGCGCGCCGACCAGCTCTCGATCGCGGCCGGCACGCCTGGGTTCAAGCTGATGCTGAGCGCGGGCCAGGCCGTCGCCGCAGCCGCCAGCGCACTGGTGGAGGAGGGGCCGATCCTGATCGTGGCCGGCCCCGGCAACAACGGCGGCGACGGTTTCGTCGCGGCCGCCGAGCTCGCCGCGCAGGGCCGGGAGGTCTCGGTGATCCTGATGTGCGAGCGCGACCAGCTCCAGGGCGATGCGGCCTCCGCCGCGCGCGGCTGGAAGCATCCGGTGCTCCCGTTCAATCCCCAGGCGATCGGACGGCCCGCGCTGATCATCGATGCGCTGTTCGGCGCAGGCCTCAGTCGTCCGGTCGACGGCGAGGCGCACGCGATGATCGAGGCGATCAACGCCAACGGCGCCCCCTTACTCGCGGTCGACCTGCCGAGCGGCATCAACGGGACCAGCGCCGCCGTGATGGGCGTGGCGGTGAATGCCACCGAGACCGTCACCTTCTTCCGCAAGAAGCCGGCGCACCTGCTGATGCCCGGCCGGATGCATTGCGGCCACGTGCGCGTCGCCGACATCGGGATCGACGCACAGGTGCTGGACGAGATCGCGCCGCAGATTTTCGAGAACGATCCGGATTTCTGGAGCGCCGCCTTTCCGGTGCCGCGCATCGACGGCCACAAATATGCGCGGGGCCATGTGCTCGCGGTCTCCGGCGATGCGGCGGCGACCGGCGCGGCACGGATGGCAGCGCGCGCGGCGCTGCGGGCCGGCGCGGGTCTCGTGACGCTGGCGACCCCGCGCGATGCGCTCGCGATCAATGCGGCCGCACTGACCGCGGTGATGGTTCGCCCCGTCGACACCGCGATCGAATTCGGCGAGCTGCTCGGCGACAAGCGCTACAACACCTGCATGATCGGTCCCGGCACCGGCATCGGCGAGCGCACCTGCGATCTCGTCCACACGGCGCTCAGCGCGCAGCGGCATCTGGTGCTCGATGCGGATGCGTTGACGAGCTTTGCCGCGAACCCCGAGCGCCTGTTCGAGTCGATCAAATCCTCGCTGGACAATGCGGTGGTGCTGACGCCGCACGAGGGCGAGTTTCCGCGCCTGTTCTCCGACCTCAGCAACAAATATCCGGGCCGCTCGAAGCTGGAACGCGTCCGCGCCGCTGCCGAGCGCTCCGGCGCGGTCGTGCTCTTGAAGGGGCCTGACACCACGATCGCCGCGCCGGACGGCCGCGCCACCATCGCCGCCAACGCACCGCCATGGCTCGCCACCGCCGGCGCAGGCGACGTGCTCGCAGGGATCATCGCCGGGCTTTTGGCGCAAGGCGTGCCGGCCTTCGAAGCTGCCAGCATCGGTGTGTGGATGCATGGCGAGGCGGGGAGCGAGGCCGGGCCGGGCCTGATCGCGGAAGACCTCACCGAGACGCTGCCGGCGGTGCACCGGCGGATTTATAATGCGCTCGGGGTGGAGTACTAAGTGATCAGAGAGCTCGCGCTCACCGATACGCGCGCGGCAGCGCGGCTCCATCGGATTGGGTTTGACCATGCGATGCCTTGGCTCGTCGGGCTATATACGCCCGACGAGGACCACTGGTTCTACCGCGAGCATGTCTTCGCGATGTGCCGCGTGTGGGGACGCTTCGACGGCGATGAGCTCAGCGGGCTCATCGCCTTCCATGACGGCTGGATCGAGCAGCTCTACGTGCTTCCCGCTGCCCACGGCCGCGGCGTCGGCACCGAACTCCTCGACATTGCCAAGGGCGCCTGCGAACGGCTGGAGCTCTGGACCTTCCAGCGGAACGCGCGAGCGCGGCGCTTCTATGAAGCGCGCGGGTTCACGCTGGTTGAAAAGACCGACGGAACGCGGAACGAGGAGCGGGAGCCCGACGTCCGCTACCTCTGGACGCGTGCGGGCCGATAGCTCACTCCACCGCGTACCAGCGCACCAGCCGCGGCGCGGCCCAGTCGGTGACGACGGATTCGAGCAGCCAGCGGCCGGGCGAGGTCGCTGCGAATGCGATGCGCTGGGTCTGGCTAGGCTCGACGGCGAGCGTGTCGAGCCAGTAGGGCTTCCAGCCGTCGTCGAGCCGGTCGAGCAGACGGAAGTGATGGCCGTGCAGGTGGAACACGCTGGTGACCGGCGCGGGGTTCTTGAGGGTCAGCACGACGGTGCGGCCGGGCTTGGCGCGGAAGGCGGGAGCGGAGGCGACGGAGAAGCCTGTCGGCCGCGTCCAACCGGCATCGGGCGCGCCGAGCGCGACATCGAACCGCAGGGCGCCTCTCAGGTCGAGTTTCTCGGGCAAGTCGTTCGGCGGGAGCCGCTCGGGCGGCAACAGCGGCGCGCGCCGCTCCGGTTCGCCCGATATCGTGAGCTTCCCGATGGGCCGCGCCTCCCTGCCGTCATGAAGCAGGATTGGGACCGATGCGGCTGCATCCACCACGGCGTCGGCACGTGCCCCGGGGGCGAGCACCAGGGCGCCGCTCCGCGCCGGGAACGGCTCGGCCGGTTGTCCATCCAGCGCCACCACGCGGACGTCGTGATTCTCCAATTTGATCGCCAGGACAGACCGTTGCGAGCCGTTGATGAAGCGCAGCCGCAACCGCTCACCGGCCTTGGCTGAGAGTTCGAATGAAGTCTGCCCGTTGATTGTGTACAGCGGTGTCGTGTCCTTCGGGTCGTGCCCCGGGGGGAGCGCGGTCCCGTCCGGCCGCAGGCGCCATTCCTCGATCAGCAGGATCTCGTCGCGATCGACTGCGATCCGAATTGGTTCGTCAGCGATAATCGGAATCGGGCGTGCGGGCTGCTTGAGGCCGTCCTCGAAAAGGCGGAAGTCGGCCAGCAGGGTCCCGGCGTTTGCTATTGAAATAATTGATGTTTCGGTCGTGTCCGGCGCTGTCGGCGCGCGCCCCCGCAGCGGGTCGACCGCGGCGGGGCCATTCAGGCCGTACCAGACTGGGGCAAGCGGCACAGGCAGGTCGTTGCGGAAGACCACCTCGCAGCGGTCGCCACGCCTGAGACGGACGCCCCTGGTGTGGCTTACGGCGGCCAGCTCCCAGATTGGTGTAGCCGGCTGACCTGGCCGCAGAGCCAGGGTCGCGAGTCGGGCCTGGAGCGCGACCTGGGCGGTCACCAGCGGGCCTGCGCCGCCGGACATCAACCCGGCCGCAGAGGCTCCGAGCGAGGCACCAAGTCCGGCCAGAATCTCGCGCCTGGTCGGTTCGAAGATCCGCAGTTTCATGGCTCGATCCGGACCATGCCGCGCTGGATAAGTCCAGCCATCCTGACTACTTGAAGCAGGCCTCGATCGGACCATTTTTTTGCTGCGAACAGGCGGGCACATGCTATAAGCCCGCCGCCCGCGGCATCGCGGCCGGTCTTGATGCAAATTACGCGGGCGTGGCGGAACTGGTAGACGCGCTGGATTTAGGTTCCAGTGACGAAAGTTGTGGGGGTTCGAGTCCCTCCGCCCGCACCAATAGCACCAGCGACGAGGTTCTCGAATGTTTTCAGGTCCTTACCGATGGGCCGAAAACGTCCAACCCCACCAGTCAACCCCACCAAAATAGGCTTGATGGACCAACCGTTTCGCGACACCCGCCTGACCGACGTTTACGGAGCCTTTGAGTTTCGAGCGCGGTCAGTGGCGGCCAAGGCACTTGTGAATGAAGTTTACGACGCCATCCTCAACACAGAGACCCGGCGGCGAAAGCGCAGGGAGAATGACGCGAAGACGTTCTACGTCACCGTAGAGCGCTTTGTGGGCGAACTGCTGCACGCCAAGGCCAGCAACGGCACAGGACGCTTCAGCAGATCACTGAGCAAGAAAGGCTTCCTACGGGACGTGGTGACGCTTGAGAACGTCAACATCGCGCTCGAAGGATTGAAGAAGCTCGACTACGTCCACCACACACCCGGCTATGCAGCCTATGGGCCGAGCTTCGATGACCGTACGAAGACAGAACACCGACCGGGAGAAGCGGCCAAGTTCGAGGCGACACCAGCCCTGATTGATCTGGCGTCTCGGCACGGGATCAAGCTGACGCAAATACAGCGGCATTTCGCGATAGAGCATCAGCCCCTTGAGGCTCGCACGTCGAAGGGTCGAAAGGTCCCTATCAAGCGCACTCCGCTGACAAAGCAGATGGAGGAGCTTGTGGTCGCCATCAACAGGTTCATAGACGGGTTCACAATCGGCGGGGCCGATCACCGCATGTTCTATCGGTTGTTCAACCAATGTGATGACCTCTCGACCTATCGATGGGACAGGGGCGGGAGGCTTTACAGCGATAGCGGCACGGAGCGGCCAAGCTACCAGAGCATGTCCAGCAAGCCGAAGGAGGACCGAGAGCTACGCTCAAACATCACCATCGATGGTGAGCCAGTAATCGAACTCGACATTGCCGGTTCCTATCTGTGCATCTTCCATGCTCTTGCAGGTCAACCGCTGTTGCTGGCACCGGACGAAGACCCCTACGCGCGCGTTCAGGCCGACCGAGACCTTGTGAAGGCGTGGATGACGTTCTCGTTCGGCGCAGGAAAGGCGTGTGGGCGGTGGCCGAAGGAATTTACTAAGCGCTATGCCGAAGAGCACGATGGGATTCGCCCCGGCAAGGTTGGCACTGCCCCCGATATTGAAACCAAGGCAAAGGAAGCCTTTCCCGCGCTCAAGCATATCGGCAGTTGGGGGCTGGAGTGGGGAAACCTCATGTTTGTCGAGAGCGAAATCATCCTGTGGGCGATTGAGAACCTGATGCAGATGGAGATACCTGCACTCCCAATGCATGATGCGCTGATCGTGCCCGCCTCTGATGCTGCTGAAGGGGCGAGAGCGCTCTACCAGAGCTTCTACCACAAAGTGGGCGTGTGCCCGGTGATCAAGACCAAGAGCGGGCTACCGGGTATCAGAGAGGCTGTGGCGGCTGTTGGAAGGGAGTTCAGCGGCCTGCCGCCCAAGGCACCAATGATCAACACCAGAGCCGATGAGGCTTGAGGGCTCGGTAAGCTCTATGATGATGAGAACTATCTACACCATGAGCTTTGGGAGTGCCGCCCTCTGTCACTATACATAGAACCACGTAAGGCGTGCTGCGGAGAGACTTAGGTCTGGCTTTGGCCCCCATGGTGCCGCCGAATGGTCCCAAAGCACAGGGGAGGTAGGGGTTTTCTCGACCGCGGCCTTGGCGATTTGTGATGCGCTATCAGCGCCTTAGGGGCTAATTTCGTTTGGTGTACGTTAATGTTGCTGCACGGAGCGCGGTGTGCAGGAGACCGTTAGACCTCCTGCTTCAAATGCCCCGTAGGATGCTTTAGAGCCCCGTACAGCGCTTCTGGGATCGGTGGGGGGCGGGAGGACCCGGAGACTTTCAAGGCTCTCGCGAGGCTCCCTGATCGAACAACAACTCGACCTTGAACCCAAGGAACTCGAAATCGATTTTGGACAGAGTTTGGCAATCGGCCGGACGGTCCAGGACCCTAACGTCCCTTGTGCCCTCGTCCTCGGTCGAGAGCTTACCGCACACCGCAAGCGTCGATGATGACAGCGAGGCAAGAGAGAGCGAGAGGCGCGGCGGGCTATTCTGCCGTGCCCCTCCCGACAATCGGCACCGCGTCAGTGGCCGATGTAGACGGACACAGCCAGCGCCGTCACCGTGAGCAGGATGAGACCGCGAGAGCCTGTGAGTGCGGAGAGGATGAAGGCGGCCGTAGAGACTTGAACGAGCATGGCGCGCTTCCTCACTCCTCAAGAGCGCGATAGACCGAAGCGCGGCCGATCTTGAGGGCCTTGGCGATGGCCGATGCGCCCATGCCTTCTGCCTTCATCGCCTTCACCTTGGCCGGATCAATGGACGCCTTGCGGCCACGGTAGACGCCTCGCGCCTTGGCGTCGGCAATGCCTTCAAGCTGGCGTTCGCGTCGCAGGTTGGTCTCAAACTCAGCGAACACAGACAGCATGTCCAAGAAACACTTCCCGGCTGCGGTGCCCGTATCAATCGGTTGTTCGGTTGCCTTGAGGGAAGCGCCGCGCGCCTTCACGGTGCGAACGATATCCTGAAGGTCGCCAACGGAGCGGGCGAGGCGGTCGATGCGCGTCACCATGAGCGTGTCACCCGCCCGCAGGAAATCGAGGACGGTGCGAAGCTCCTCACGCCCTGCCGTTGTGGTGCCGCTCCGCTTCTCCGAGCGGATCAGGTCACAGCCTGCCACGCGCAAGGCGTCTTCTTGAATGGCGAGGTTCTGGTCGGTGGTGCTGACGCGGGCGTATCCGATGGTGGTCACTGCAAGCTCCAATGTCTCGTTAGGCTCTAAGACCATGAGACTATGCTGTCTCACAATTCCAAAGTCAACCCTAACGAGACGGAATTTGTGTCTCACCGCAGCGTCTCGCTGACGTGTACCCTATCGATGCAAAGGGTGACGATTCGCGCCAAGCGGAACTGGTGACAACCCGTTCGGCTCAGTCCAAGCGCCTTTTGCGGTCAGGTACGAGGTGTTACCTCTTCCACCAAATCGCTCCTCCAAATGTAAGTTAGGCAGATGCACGGATCGCTGCCGGTCAAGTTCCTTTCGACTGCTGCTTGGGTGCAATGGCTGGACGAGCAGCTTCGCAAACCTGAGCCGGCGGCGGATGCTCCAGTCGTTTTGGACCTGTTCGCGGGCTGTGGGGGGCTGGCGCTCGGCTTTGAGGCAGCGGGCTTTCGGACTGTTGGCTACGAAATGGCGAGCGCGCCGGTTCGGACCTACAACGCAAACCTTGTCGGCTCTTGCCACGAACGGCAACTCGACATTGGGGACGAGTTGGGGAAGTTCGACGTAGTTATTGGCGGCCCGCCTTGTCAGCCCTTTAGCCAGATTGGGTATCAACGCGGGCGACATGACGACCGAGACGGCTTTCCTATCTTCCTCGATGTAGTGCGGCGCTCAGAACCTCGTTTGGCAATCATAGAAAATGTGAGGGGGCTTCTTTTCCGCAATAAGGACTACCTGAAGCAAGTCGTTCGAGAACTGGAGCGCTTCGGGTATGCCGTGGACACCAGATTGCTGAATACGGTGGACTTCGGCGTGCCGCAGAAGCGACAAAGGGTTGTCATTGTCGCCAGCAAGTGCGGCTGGGAATGGCCTGAGCACGTGACTAATCATCCGGTTACGGTGGGGGTGGCTCTGGGTGACCTCGCCACGAAGCACAGCGAGGAAAGTCGGTTTTTGACGCCCAGCATGGACAAGTACATCGCTGCGTACGAGGCAAAGAGCGCTTGTGTGCGCCCGAGAGACTTGCACCTAAATCAGCCCGCACGGACGCTCACCTGTCGTAACCTGTTCGGGGCAACTTCGGACATGGTGCGCGTCAAGTTGCCGGATGGCCGCCGACGCATGCTTCATCTCGAAGAGGCCGCCCGTCTTCAATCTTTCCCCTCGTGGTTCAAGTTTGAGGGCACAGAAGCCGAGCAGTTCGAGCAAATTGGCAATTCGGTTGCTCCCCTCATGAGCTTAGCCATTGGGCGCGCCGCAATGCGCGCGTTGCGCTCGGAAGCCCGCCCGATGAAACGGGTATCGGCAATGTTCGATCAGATGGAGTTCTTCGTGCCGGACGACTACAAGGAAAAGGTCGAACAAGCTCAGAACATTCTGCGGCAGGTTGGCGTGCCCCTCCGGGAGGAGACCCCGCGCCGGAGAGAGCGGGTCGCCAAAGCACTGCTTGCGGTCGCAGGCATCAGGCCCGGCGACCCTTGGACGGGAGCAAAGTCCCTTCAGGAAGGCTTCAAGCCTCTGAAGACGCGGGATATCATTCGGATTTGGAATGACGAGTATGGCGAAGCCGTCGCAGACAGCTCGTACGACGACGTACGTAGGAAGGACCTCAAAATCCTGGTGGCCTACGGGTTGGTCGCCAGTAGCGCCGCTGATCCGCACGCGGACACGAACGATGGTACGAGGGGGTATGCACTAAGTGAACCCGCCGTTCCTCTCTTGCGAGCCTATGGCAGTGAGGATTGGGAAAACAAACTGATCACTTTTCGCGCGGCAGTGGGTGAAATAGCTGATCGCCTAAGCCGCGCTCGGCAGCTGAAAGCTGTCCCGGTCAAATTGCCAGACGGGCAGGTCCTGAACCTATCGTCGGGTGCTCACAACGAACTTCAGAAGGCCATCGTTGAGCAGCTGCTCCCGCGACACGCGCCGGGCGCTGAGCTTCTCTACTTAGGCGATGCCAACCAAAAGATGCTGTTTGTCCACAAGGATCGTTTAGAGGAACTTCGGCTACCTCAGCCGTCGAGAGACACCTTGCCGGACGTGGTGGCGTTCGACAACGATCGGAACTGTCTTTTCTACATCGAAGCCGTTTCCAGCTTCGGGCCGATCAGCGATATCCGCAGGGAAGAATTGCGGACGCGAGCCCACTCCAAGGGCATGAACCATCCCATCATTTTCATCACTGCGTTTCCTGACAGGAAGACCTTCGCTGGTTTTTCGCAGCAAATCGGATGGGAAACAGAGGTTTGGATCGCAAATAACCCCGACCACATGATCCACTTCAACGGAGATAAGTACCTAAGCCCGTACACTGAATAAGACTTCGTCCGCCTTCTTGCAGGAGCTGACGAACCAGTCACGGCTTAGGTCATCTTGTAGAAGCTTCGACAGAGCATCGGCTTTGCGCCACTTGTCGAAGCTCGCAAAGACTAAGAGGCGATCAAAAATGAAAGCAGGGAACGGATAAACCTCTCCACCGTTGAGCGCAGCGCCAGCCTCCGCCGACCACTGCAAAACAGTGTGGTGCTCCCTCACGGCTTGCGCCGCAAGGTTGACGAAGCTGTTCGCTTGATCCTTCGAGCGCTCCCGACCCTTCAAGGGGAGGCCAAACCGCATCAATCCGCTGCATTGCTGGTCGTCCCAGCGCACCACGGTTTCAGGCGAGAACAGCCACACAATGCGCAGACAAACGGTGCGAAGCTGTGCCCCCTTGAGCCAAGGCAGCTCGCTGGTGCGTTGGATGAGCCGTAGCCACGTTTGGACCTGCTCAGCGGGCTTTAGAGGGGTGGGGGCAAGTATCTTTCTCGAAATGGCGACAAGCTCATACAGACGAGAGCGATGCTCCAACTTGTTCAACGGTGACCAAAAGGCTTCTTCCCGCTTGAGAAACTCGACCAAGTCTGTGTCGTCGAACGTGTTTGATCGCACTTTTCGCAGCAATTCTGCGTCCGAGATTGTGGGCGTTCCCCGCCGCGACACGGGGGATCGAAACTGCTTGATTGCAGCAGCAGCGGCCCACAAGAAAGGGGTAGCAGGGTGAGGGGAGGGCATCATGGCAGAGAGGATAACCCCAAAACAGCGAAGCGCGAACATGCGCGCGATCAGGTCTAAGAACACCAAGCCAGAGCTTGCCGTCCGCAGTCTTACACACGGCTT
The DNA here is from genome assembly GCF_042076515.1 of Bradyrhizobium sp. A5. NCBI lineage: Bacteria > Pseudomonadati > Pseudomonadota > Alphaproteobacteria > Hyphomicrobiales > Nitrobacteraceae > Bradyrhizobium > Bradyrhizobium sp. A5. The sequence continues at coordinate 3,171,718 of NZ_CP148990.1, forward strand.
GGGCTTCAGGTTCAGGCTGCATCGCGCTGACCTTCCCGGCAAGCCTGACCTGACCTTCTCACGAAAGCGGAAGTTGATCTTTGTTCATGGCTGCTATTGGCACGGCCACGGGTGCCGAGCAGTGGCCAATCCCCCAAAGACAAACCGAGAGTATTGGGTCAATAAAATCGCTTACAACAGAGAGCGCGACCGGACCAACGGTGGAAAGCTGCGGGCAGCAGGGTGGCGCATCTTGATCATTTGGGAGTGCGAACTCAAAGACACAATGAAGGTTGCGGGAAAGATCAGGCAATTTCTGAGGGATTAGGGCCGTCATTGATTAGCTTCATGATGATAGGCCCGTAGTCGAGCTTGCTCATCGCCTCTCGTAGGTCCACACGCTGCCCGTCCGAGTAATGACCATACGTCATGCTCTCACGAGCGTGGCCCACAAGGAGCTTGGTGGTGCTTTCAGGCACTCCGTGGCCCTCCATGTAGCCCATGAACGTGTTGCGCAAGGCGTGGAATACCTGGCCCTTCTCAGTGACCTCCGCGTAGCCCCTGAAGCGCCCGAACGCCTTGGAGACGTGATGGCCTCGCCGCTTATCCCTACCGCCCGGCACCAAGTCGGGGATGAAGTAGCGGTCCCCAAGCGCCAGATAGCGCTCCACGATGGGTACAGCGACCGGATGCACCGGCACGGAACGCTCAGCGGCTTCGGTCTTGCCTTCTCCAAGGTTGAACCAATAGCCGTCCGCGCGCTTCTCAACGTCCGTCCGCTCCAGTTCGCATATCTCGCCAAGGCGCATTCCAGTGAGCAGGGCGAGGCGGAGCACGTCGGGGATGACCTTCTCGTAACGCTTGTTGCGCCGCTGGCCGGAGGGCGCGTAGGCGGTCGAGAGGAGCTTGATGACCGCTGCTTCGGGCAGGGGCTTGCGCTTGCGCTTCTTCTTGCCTGCGCCAAGGCCATGCCCAAGCCACGGGTTGGCGTTCGGGTCGCCCTCCCAATGGCCGCGCCGATGCATCCACTTCCACATGGTGCTCATGCTTGAGGCGTAGCGCTCGATGGTGCGGCGGCTCAGTTCCTCCCCCGCGATCAGCTTACCAATCCACTCGCCAGCCTTCTTGCGGTTGACCTCTTGGATGGTGGTGACCTCGCCCGCGTGCTTCAGGAACTCTTGGACGGCGAACTCATGCTGGTCGCGGGTCTGGACGGTTCCCTCCATCTCTGGCTTCCAGAGTGGCAGAAGCTCGCGGATGAGAGTTTGCCCCTCCAACACAAAGGCGCGGGCAGGGCGCATTACATCCTCGCCAAGTCCCATGTCGTCAGCCAGAGCCTTCAGGGCCTCCTTGGCGTCCGAAATAGCCGTGTCGCGGTCGTTGTGTTCGTGCTCGTGCGGGCCTTGCCGCCAAACATCGGAGGCATCATCTATGTCCCTGCGAAGCTCCACCAGCCGCTCCCTGATGGCAGCGAAGCGGTCGGGCTGCCCCTTCTCAGCACGATTGATTTGGCGCTTCCATTCGGCTACGAGCGGCAGCTTCAGGCGGTTGGCCTCCGAGAGGCTGTCAGTCTTGAGAGAGCGTATGAAGCGCCGCTTGCCCAATTGGGCGCGCAGGGGCTTCGGGACCTCGACCACAGCGAAGTAAGTGTTGTGTCGCTTCTCAAGATACTGGCTCATGCTCATCGGTATCTGACCCCACTGGTGAACCCCACCGGAAATAGAGTTAAGTGTAAGAATTGCAAGGATTTAGGGAGTTCTTGTGACTAACGGGGCGGCTCCCTCCGCCCGCACCAAGCGCTTTCAGCGTTTGCACGGATTACCAAAGGGCTGCTTCCACACGGAGTGTTTCCGGCGGAAGCGGTCCGATCAACCGCCGGCGTTGAGGCGTTCGCCTCGCGCCGGATCGATTAATGACAGCGTCCCGACGCGATAGCGTGCCGGGGCCGAACGAGAAGAAGATTGGACGCCATGCAGGTCACAGAAACCCTCTCGGAAGGTTTGAAGCACGAGTTCAAGATCAGCGTTCCCGCGTCTGATCTCGACGCTAAGGCCGGCGCCAAGCTCGTCGATCTCAAGGACAAGGTCCGCATCAACGGCTTCCGCCCCGGCAAGGTGCCGGTCTCTCACCTGAAGAAGGTGTATGGCCGCTCGGTGATGGCCGAGACCATCGATCAGACCATCCGCGACACCAACACGCAGCTCTTCTCCGAGCGCGGCTTTCGCCTTGCGACCGAGCCGAAGATCACCATGCCGAGCGAGCAGGCCGAGGTCGATGAGCTGCTGAGCGGCAAGACCGATCTGACCTACACGGTCGCGATCGAGGTGGTGCCGGCGATCGCGCTCGCCGACTTCAAGTCCTTCCAGGTCGAGAAGCCGGTCGCCGACGTGACCGACGCCGACGTTGACGAGGCGATCAAGCGCATCGCCGATTCCAACCGCGGCTATGCCGCGAAGGCGGACGGCGCCAAGGCTGAGTCGGGCGACCGCGTCACCATCAGCTTCAAGGGCACCATCAACGGCGAAGCCTTCGAGGGCGGCACCGGCGAGGGCATCCAGGTCGTGATCGGCTCCAACACCTTCATTCCTGGCTTCGAGGAGCAGCTCATCGGCATCGGCGCGGGCGAGACACGCACGCTGAAGGTGACGTTCCCCAAGAACTACATGAGCGAGAAGCTCGCCGGCCAGCCGGCCGAGTTCGAGACCACGGCAACGACGATCGAGGCGCCGCAGGACATCACGATCGACGACGAGTTCGCCAAGACGCTTGGCCTCGAATCGCTGGACAAGCTGAAGGAAGCCGCGCGCGAGCGGCTGGTCGCCGAGTTCTCGACCGCGACGCGCCAGCGCGTCAAGCGTGCGCTGCTCGACCAGCTCGACGAGGCTCATCGCTTCGAGGCGCCGCCCTCGCTCGTCGACGAGGAGTTCAATCTGATGTGGAACTCGGTCAGGGCCGAGATGGACTCCGCGGCCAAGACCTTTGCCGACGAGAACACCACTGAAGACGCCGCCAAGGAAGAGTACCGCAAGATCGCCGACCGCCGCGTGCGGCTTGGCCTCGTGCTCTCGGAGATCGGCGAGAAGAACAAGATCACCGTGACCGACGACGAGGTCGGCCGCGCCGTGATCGAGCGGGCGCGCTCGATGCCCGGCCGCGAGAAGGAAGTCTGGGACTATTACCGCAGCAACGCCCAGGCGCTGGCCCAGCTTCGTGCACCGATTTACGAGGACAAGGTCGTCGACTTCATCCTTGAGCTCGCCAACGTGACCGAAAAGAAGGTCTCGCGCGATGACCTCTACAAGGACGACGAGGCGGAAAAGACCGCAGCCTGAAGGCTTTGAGCAATCCTTTCCCTAAGAAAGCCTTCTATTAAGGATGATCGAGGATCAGGCCCGGCTAGCCATGTGGCTGGCTGGGCCTTTTTGCGAGAATCAGCTTCAAGTGCCGGGTGGATTAAGCCTTAATTCGCTCCGCACTTGTCTGGCGCGAATTGGGCTATATCTGTCGGTACGCCCTTTACCTACGCGTTCTACTTCTACCAACTTCCTGCATCACGGGATGTCCATCGATCTTCCGGCAAGTCCAGCAAGCCTGGCAGCCAAGACTGGCGATGTCCTCCTAAAACCCCAGGTGACTCATGCGCGATCCGGTTGAAACCTACATGAACCTCGTGCCCATGGTGGTCGAGCAGACCAACCGTGGCGAGCGCGCCTACGACATTTTCTCGCGCCTTTTGAAGGAGCGCATCATCTTCCTGACCGGACCGGTCGAGGATGGCATGTCGACGCTGATCGTCGCGCAGCTCTTGTTCCTCGAGGCGGAAAATCCGAAGAAGGAAATCTCGATGTACATCAACTCGCCGGGCGGCGTGGTGACGTCGGGTCTTGCGATCTACGACACCATGCAGTTCATCCGCCCGCCGGTCTCGACGCTGTGCACGGGCCAGGCGGCCTCGATGGGCTCGCTGCTGCTCTGCGCCGGCGAGAAGGACATGCGCTTCTCGCTGCCGAACGCGCGCATCATGGTGCATCAGCCCTCCGGCGGCTTCCAGGGCCAGGCCACCGACATCATGCTGCACGCCCAGGAAATCCTGAACCTGAAGAAGCGGCTCAACGAGATCTACGTGAAGCACACCGGCCAGACCTACAAGACGATCGAGGATGCGCTGGAACGCGACAAGTTCCTGACCGCGAACGACGCCAAGGAGTTCGGTCTGGTGGACAAGGTCATCGACAAGCGTGCCGAGGAGCCGGCGGGCGTGAAGACCCCGTAGCACTACCGGGATGCAGCAGCGATCCCGGCATTGCGGGGATCGTCAGGACGCCGTTCATGCTAAGAACGCGTCCGCAGGGGCGGAAAAGCAATTTTGCGCCCAGCGGCAGGCAGAAGGTTCCGCTTTCGTGCTTGTTTTGCGTGGCAATCCAGCCACGCAACCGCGATTTCGATCAGTTCTCCCGTGCCAAGACGTGAAATCACGGTATTGTCACGGGTAGCCGGCGGCTCCCCGATTAGCGAATTCTTGATAGTCGGGTGACAGCATGGTTGGCTACGAATGATCGGCTATGATCGCGGAGAGTCGAGTGACCGTGATTCGCACGGGATGTAACGCGTAGGGTCTTTTTTGGTACGGAATTTGCTCTATTTGAGTCTCATGCCGGCGACTGTGTCGGAATGGGCGATCGAGCGGACGAGATCGAACCGCGGACGGAGACATGAATGAGTAAGGTCGGCACGAGCGACTCCAAGAACACGCTGTATTGCTCGTTCTGCGGCAAGAGCCAGCACGAAGTCCGCAAACTGATCGCGGGTCCCACGGTCTTCATCTGCGACGAGTGCGTCGAGTTGTGCATGGACATCATCCGCGAGGAAAACAAATCCTCGCTGGTCAAGTCGCGCGACGGCATTCCGACGCCGAAGGAAATCTGCAAGGTGCTGGACGATTACGTGATCGGCCAGAGCCATGCCAAGAAGGTCCTGTCGGTCGCGGTGCACAATCACTACAAGCGCCTCAATCACCAGACCAAGCACAACGACGTCGAGCTTGCGAAGTCGAACATCCTGCTGATCGGTCCGACCGGCTCGGGCAAGACGCTGCTCGCGCAGACGCTCGCCCGCATCCTGGACGTGCCCTTCACCATGGCTGACGCGACGACTCTGACCGAAGCCGGCTATGTCGGTGAGGACGTCGAGAACATCATCCTGAAGCTGCTTCAGGCCGCCGACTACAATGTCGAGCGCGCCCAGCGCGGCATCGTCTACATCGACGAAATCGACAAGATCAGCCGCAAGTCCGACAATCCCTCGATCACGCGCGACGTGTCGGGTGAGGGCGTGCAGCAGGCGCTGCTGAAGATCATGGAGGGCACGGTGGCTTCGGTCCCGCCGCAGGGCGGCCGCAAGCATCCGCAGCAGGAGTTCCTGCAGGTGGATACCACCAACATCCTGTTCATCTGCGGCGGTGCGTTCGCCGGCCTCGAGAAGATCATCTCGGCGCGCGGCCGGTCGACGTCGATCGGCTTCGCCGCCCAGGTGCTCGCGCCGGAGGATCGCCGGACCGGCGAGATCTTCCGTCACGTCGAGCCTGAGGACCTCTTGAAGTACGGCCTCATTCCCGAGTTCGTCGGCCGTCTGCCGGTCGTGGCGACGCTCGAGGACCTCGACGAGGCCTCGCTGAAGAAGATCCTCACCGAGCCGAAGAACGCGCTGGTGAAACAGTACCAGCGGCTGTTCGAGATGGAGAACATCGAGCTGACCTTCGCCGACGAGGCGCTTGGCGCGGTCGCCCGCAGGGCGATCGAGCGCAAGACCGGCGCGCGTGGTCTGCGTTCGATCCTCGAGGCGATCCTGCTCGAGACCATGTTCGACCTGCCGGGCCTCGAAGGTGTGGAAGAAGTCGTGATTTCGCGCGAAGTCGTGGAAGGAACGGCCCGTCCGCTCTACATCTACGCCGATCGGTCCGATCGTGCCGTCGAGAACGCCAGCGCCTGATTTGCGGCGCTGGAACGCTCCAATCGTCTTATCAAGTAAGGGCTGCGGAAAGTTCCTCCGCAGCCGGTATTGCGTCGCTTATTCGCGTGCGTAAGCGCCTGATGGCGCGCGTCTTTCAATGACTTGACACCCCCCCGCTCGATAGCCACCTAATATCGACGGCGAGCGAAACTTCTGTTCAAGATTCGCCTCAGTTCCGATCCGGCAAGCCCGGTCCGCCCCGTGAATGGCAGGCTGGTTTTGTGGATCACCTCGGCACCTTGTGGCGGTTGCGCATGAGCATGGCGGGCTGCGTGCAAGGGGGCAAAGCAAAAGGAAAAGGCCATGACGAATCCAAAACCCCGGCCAACCATTGTCCATGGCGAAACACACGCTTATCCCGTGCTGCCGCTGCGCGACATCGTCGTCTTCCCGCACATGATCGTTCCGCTCTTCGTCGGCCGCGAGAAGTCGATCCGTGCGCTCGAAGAGGTGATGAAGAACGACGCGCTGATCATGCTCGCGACGCAGAAGAACGCGTCGGACGATGATCCGGCGCCCGATGCCATTTACGAGACCGGTACGCTTGCCAGCGTGCTCCAGCTCCTGAAGCTTCCCGACGGCACCGTGAAGGTGCTGGTCGAAGGGCTCGAGCGTGCGCGCGTGCAGAAGTACACCGATCGCAGCGAGTACTATGAAGCGACCGCAATTGCGCTTGCCGACACCGACGCAAAGTCGGTCGAGGCGGAAGCGCTGTCGCGTTCGGTCGTGTCCGACTTCGAGAGCTATGTGAAGCTCAACAAGAAGATCTCGGCCGAGGTCGTTGGTGTCGTGCAGGCGATCACCGATTTCGCCAAGCTCGCAGACACCGTTGCCTCGCATCTCGCCGTCAAGATCGCGGACCGCCAGGGCATCCTGGAGACGCTGTCCGTCACCACGCGCCTCGAGAAGGTGCTGGGCCTGATGGAGAGCGAGATCTCGGTGCTGCAGGTCGAGAAGCGCATCCGCTCGCGCGTCAAGCGCCAGATGGAGAAGACCCAGCGCGAGTATTATCTCAACGAGCAGATGAAGGCGATCCAGAAGGAGCTCGGTGACGACGACGGTCGTGACGAGCTGGCCGATCTCGAAGAGAAGATCTCCAAGACCAAGCTCTCCAAGGAAGCGCGCGAGAAGGCGCAGCATGAATTGAAGAAGCTGCGCCAGATGTCGCCGATGTCCGCGGAAGCGACCGTCGTGCGCAACTATCTGGACTGGCTGCTGTCGATTCCGTGGAACAAGAAGTCCAAGGTGAAGAAGGATCTGGGAGCGGCGCAGGCCGTTCTGGACTCCGATCACTACGGGCTGGAGAAGGTCAAGGAACGCATCGTCGAGTATCTCGCGGTGCAGTCGCGCGCCAACAAGCTGACCGGCCCGATCCTGTGCCTCGTCGGACCTCCCGGCGTCGGCAAGACCTCGCTCGGCAAGTCGATCGCGAAGGCGACGGGGCGCGAATTCGTGCGCGTCTCGCTCGGCGGCGTGCGCGACGAGGCCGAGATCCGCGGTCACCGCCGCACCTATATCGGCTCGATGCCCGGCAAGATCATCCAGTCGATGCGCAAGGCGAAGTCGTCCAATCCGCTGTTCCTGCTGGACGAGATCGACAAGATGGGCGCCGATTTCCGCGGCGATCCGTCCTCGGCCTTGCTCGAGGTCCTCGACCCCGAGCAGAACGGGACGTTTGCCGACCACTATCTCGAGGTCGACTACGATCTGTCGAACGTCATGTTCATCACGACCGCGAATACGCTCAATATTCCCGGCCCACTGATGGACCGCATGGAGATCATCCGGATCGCCGGCTACACCGAGAACGAGAAGGTCGAGATCGCGCGCAAGCACCTGATCCCGAACGCGGTGTCCAAGCACGGCCTCGACTCCAAGGAGTTCTCGATCGACGACGACGCGCTGCTGCTGCTGATCCGCCGCTACACCCGCGAAGCGGGCGTGCGTAATCTGGAGCGTGAGCTCTCCACACTCGCCCGCAAGGCGGTGAAGGAGCTGATGATCTCCAAGAAGAAGTCGGTCAAGGTCACCGAGAAGATTCTCGAAGAGCTTCTGGGCGTGCCGAAGTACCGCTACGGCGAGATCGAGAGCGAGCCGCAGGTCGGTATCGTCACCGGCCTTGCCTGGACCGATGTCGGCGGCGAGCTCTTGACCATCGAAGGCGTCATGATGCCCGGCAAGGGCAAGATGACGGTCACGGGCAATCTGCGCGACGTGATGAAAGAGTCGATCTCGGCGGCTGCGTCCTACGTCCGCTCGCGCGCGATCGTCTACGGCATCGAGCCGCCGCTGTTCGACCGCCGCGACATCCACGTGCACGTGCCGGAAGGCGCGACGCCGAAGGACGGTCCGTCGGCCGGCGTGGCGATGGCCACTGCGATCATCTCGGTCATGACCGGCATTCCGGTCCGCCACGATGTCGCGATGACCGGCGAGATCACGCTGCGCGGCCGCGTGCTGCCGATCGGCGGCCTGAAGGAGAAGCTGCTCGCCGCTGCCCGCGGCGGCATCAAGACGGTGCTGATCCCCGAGGACAACGCCAAGGATCTCACGGAGATTTCCGATGCGATCAAGGGCGGCATGGAGATCATCCCGGTCTCGCGCCTCGACGACGTCGTCGCCAGGGCGCTGGTGAAGAAGCCGGTGCCGATCGTCTGGGAAGAGGACACCAAGGTGACGGTGAAGCCGGACGGCGACGAAGCCGCCGGTGGACTGACCGCTCACTAAAGTTCAGCAAGAGATGATAAAACGGCGCCTTCGGGCGCCGTTTTTGTTTTGGGGGCAGGGGGACGCGCAATGCAGATCGACGGTCACTGCCATTGCGGGCAGATCACCTTCGAGGCCGAGATCGATCCGGAGGCGGTCTCGGTCTGTCATTGCCGGGACTGCCAGACCCTGACGGGATCGCCGTTCCGGGTGACCGCGATCTGTACCGGTGCAGACGTCAAGCTGACCGGCGGCACCCCGAAGGTCTATGGCAAGCGCGGCGACAATGGCCGGATGCGCTTTCAGCACTTTTGCGGCGACTGCGGTTCCCCGCTGTTCACCAGCGGCGAGGGCGACCAGGCCGACGACTGGGGCGTCCGTTGGGGCAGCATCCGCCAGCGCGACCAATTGCGGCCCAGCCGCCAGATCTGGTGCCAGTCGGCGGCGGTATGGATCGACGCCGTGCCGCTGCTGCCGGGGAAGCCGGGGGATTGAGGTTCGGGTGTCAGGAGTGGTGGGCGGTCACGGATTCGAACCGCGGACCCTCTCGGTGTAAACGAGATGCTCTAACCAGCTGAGCTAACCGCCCCACGGCGCCTCTTTAGCGCTCCAGCGGGTGCTGGAGCAAGAGGTGGCCGCGTCGCAAACCGCGCTGATTTGACCGCTTGATGGGCTTCCGGCGTGGTATCACGACCGGCAAAACGACAAGGGGCCCCAATGCAACAGCCAAGCGGACACGAGCAAAACGCCGATCAGATCGCCTATTGGAACGGCCCGAGCGGGCAGCGCTGGGCCGACCGCCATGCGGCACAGGAAACGCTGCTCGGACCCATTGCCCACGTCCTGATCAATCGCGCCAGGCCGAAGCCCGGCGAGCGCGTGCTCGATGTGGGCTGCGGCTCCGGCGCGACGACGTTCGCGTTCGCCAAAGCGGTGGCGCCTGACGGATTTGCGCTCGGCCTCGACGTCTCCGAACCGATGCTGTCGCAGGCGCGCGCGTTCGCGCCGAAAGGGCTGCCGCTCGATTTCGTGCTGGCAGACGCGACGGTGCATCCGTTCGAGCCGGCGAGTTTTGATCTGCTCGCCTCGCGTTTCGGCGTGATGTTCTTCGCCGATCCGATTGCATCCTTCACCAATCTCCGCCGTGCGCTGAGGCCGTCCGGGCGGCTGGCCTTCGCCTGCTGGCGCGAGCCGAAGGAAAATCCGTGGATGATGGCGCCGCTGATGGCGGTCTACAAACACGTCCCGAAGATGCCGCCAGTCGGGCCGGAGGAGCCGGGCCCGTTCGCCTTTGCCTCGGAGGAGCGCGTGATGCGTATCCTGAAGGGCGCAGGTTTCGTCGACGTGGCGATGGAGCCGCATAACCTGGCGATGGACATCGCCATCGGCGGCGGGCTCGATGCCGCGGTCGAGGGCTCGCTCCAGATCGGCCCCGCCAGCCGCGCGCTGCAGGGCCATCCGCCGGAGACCTATGCGGCGGCAAAAGCCTCGATCCGCGACACGCTCGCGCCGTTCCAGAAGGGGCAGAGCGTGGCGTTGCAGGGCGCGATCTGGATCGTGACGGCGAAGGCGAAGTAGCTCAACGCCTGCCACACCCTCGGTGTCGTCCCCGCGAAGGCGGGGACCCATAACCACAGGGAGAAGTTGCGGCGAGAAGCCGGTAACTCCGAGTCTTCACCAAACCACTTCCTGTGGTTATGGATCCCGGATCGGCGCTTCGCTTGTCCGGGATGACACCGGAGATTGGGGCGACCAGCCCCTCACACCACATCATCCGGCGCCAGCGCGCAGCCATTGTCAGGATGCGTCTCGACCTGAAGCGTGGTGTGGCCGATGCGGAACGACGCCGTCAGCAGCTGCGCGGTCTCCATCAGGAATGCATCGGCGGCTCCCGCGGGCATCACGAGATGGCAGGTCAGCGCCATCTCGGTGGTGGAGATCGGCCAGACGTGGAGATCGTGAATCGCGGAGACGCCCGGCCGCTCCAGCAGAAATGCCCTGATCGCGGCGAGGTCGGTACCCTTGGGCGCCGCCGCCATCGACATGTCGATCGAGCCGCGTAGCAGGCTGGTGGTGCTCCAGAGGATCGTGACGCAGATCACGAGGCTGGTGACGGGATCGAGCCAGAGCCAGCCGGTCCAGATGATCAGCGCCGCCGAGACCACCACGCCGAGCGAGACCGCGGCGTCGGCCGCCATGTGCAGATAGGCGCCTTCGATGTTGATGTCGTCCTTGCGCCCGCGCGCGAACAGCAGCGCGGTGAAACCGTTGATGAGGATGCCGATGCCGGCGACCACCATCACGATCACACCTGACACCGGCTCCGGCTCGCGCAGCCGCAAGATCGCTTCCCAGCCGATCGCCCCGGTCGCGACCAGCAGGAATACCGCGTTGGCAAGCGCGGCGAGGATGGTGGAGGCGCGAAAGCCGTAGGTGAAGCGGCCGCTAGGCGCGCGCCGCGCCGCGATCGATGCGCCCCAGGCCACGACCAGGCCGAGCACGTCGGACAGATTATGGCCGGCGTCGGCGAGCAGAGCGGTGGAGTTGCCGATATAGCCGTAGACCGCCTCGGCCACGACCAGCGCGGTGTTGAGGGTGATGCCGATCGCGAACGCCCTGCCGAAGCTGGCGGGCGCATGGACATGCGCGTGGCCGTGGTCGTGACCGTGCCCGTGATCATGCGCGTGGCCGGCATGGTCGTGATGGTCGTGGCTGCCCACTTCTAGCGCTCCCCGGACGCGGCCAAATCAGGCGCCATTGTAGGCGTTTCGCGCGTGACGTCACGGCGGAACAGCAAATAGAGCGCCGGCAGCACCAGCAGTGTCAGCACGGTCGAGGAGATGATGCCGCCGATCACGACGGTCGCCAGCGGCCGCTGCACCTCGGCGCCGGCACCGGTCGCGAGCGCCATCGGCACGAAGCCGAGGGAGGCGACGAGGGCCGTCATCAGCACCGGCCGCAGCCGCGTCAGCGCGCCTTCGCGCACGGCCTCGGCGATCGGCCGCCCCTCGCTGCGCAGCCGCTCGATGAAGGCGATGATGACGAGACCGTTGAGCACGGCGACGCCCGACAGCGCGATGAAGCCGACGCCGGCGCTGATCGACAGCGGGATACCGCGCAGCAGCAGCGCCGCGACGCCGCCGGTGAGCGCCAGCGGCACGCCGGAGAATACCAGCGCCGCATCGGCCATCGATCCCATGCCCATGAACAGCAGCAGGAACACCAGCAGCAGCGCCACCGGGACGACGATCGTCAGCCGCTTGGTCGCGGAGACCAGCTGCTCGAACTGTCCGCCCCAGCCGATCCAGTAGCCCGGCGGCAGCTTGACCTTCTCGGCGACGGCGGCTTGCGTCTCGGCGACGAACGAGCGCAGATCGCGCCCCCTGACATTGGCCATCACCACGACGCGGCGCTTGCCGTTCTCGCGGCTGATCTGGTTCGGGCCCGGCGCGACCTCGATCGTGGCGACAGAGGACAGCGGCACGTACCGCAGCGGCGCGTTCGCGCCCGGCCATACGGTTTTCGTGACGGCCGCTACATCCTCGCCCGGAGGCAGCGGGATCGGCAGCGACTTGATCGCGTCCGGATCGGCGCGCAGGCTGTCGGGCAGGCGGACCACGATGTCGAAGCGGCGATCGCCCTCGAACAGCTTGCCAGCCGGCTTGCCGCCGATCGCGATCTCGACGAGGTTCTGCACCTCACCGATGCTGAGCCCGTAGCGCGACAGCGCCGGGCGGTCGAGCTTGACGGTGAGGATCGGCAGGCCGGCGATTTGCTCGGTCTTGACGTCGGCTGCGCCCTCGATGCCGCGGACCACGCCGTTGACCTGCTGGGCGATGCCCGCGAGCACGTCCAGATCGTCGCCAAAGATCTTGACGCCAACGTCGCTGCGGATGCCGGCGATGAGCTCGTTGAAGCGCATCTGGATCGGCTGGGTCATGCCATAGGCGGTGCCGGGCAGGGTGTTGGCGGCGCGTTCGAGTTCGGCGACCACCTCGTCCTTCGGCTTGGCGGGATCGGGCCATTCGTCGCGCGGCTTCAGCGTGACATAGGTGTCGGCGACGTTCGGCGGCATCGGATCGTTGGCGATCTCGGCGGTGCCGATCTTCGAGAAAGTGGTCGCCACTTCCGGCACCTGCTTGATCGCCTTCTCCAGCCGAAGCTGCATGTCGACGCTCTGGGTCAGGCTGGTGCCGGGAATCCGGATGGTCTCGATGGTGATGTCGCCTTCGTCCAGGCTCGGGATGAATTCGCCGCCCATGCGCGTTGCGGCAAACAGGCTGCCGGCGACGATGAGGACGGCGGCGAACGCCACGCTGCGGCGATATCGGATGGCACGGTCGAGCAGCGGCACATAGACCCGCTTGGCCGCCCGCATGAAGATGTTCTCCTGCTCCGAGACCTTTCCGGTGACGACAATCGCGACCGCAGCCGGAACGAACGTCACCGACAGCAGCGCTGCGCCCGCGAGGGCCATCAGCACGGTCAGCGCCATCGGCGTGAACATCTTGCCCTCGGTCCCCGTCAGGGTGAGGACGGGCAGATACACGACGGCGATGATGAGGGTGCCGAACAGGCTCGGCTTGATCACCTCGCTGCTCCCGGCACGGATGGTTTCAAGCCGCTCCTCCAGCGACAGCAGCCGGCCGCGGCGGTCCTGTTCGACGGCGAGCAGTCGCAGGCAATTCTCGACGATAATGACCGCGCCGTCGACGATGATGCCGAAATCGATCGCGCCGAGGCTCATCAGGTTGGCGCTGACCTTGCTCTCGACCATGCCCGTGATCGTGAACAGCATCGATAGCGGGATGACGCAGGCGGTGATCAGCGCGGCGCGGAAGTTACCGAGGATCAGGAACAGCACCGCGATCACCAGCGCGGCGCCCTCGACGAGGTTCTTCTCGACGGTCTGGATGGTCGCTTCCACCAGATGCGTGCGGTCGTAGACCGCGCGTGCGATCACGCCGTCGGGGAGCGATTTCGCGATCTCCGTGAGCCTGGCCTTCACGCGTTGGGCGACCGTGCGGCTGTTCTCGCCGATCAGCAGCATGGCGGTGCCGAGCACGGTCTCGCTGCCGTTTGTCGTCGCCGCACCGGTGCGCAGGTCGTGGCCCTCGCTGACCTCGGCGACGTCGCGGATCCGGACCGGCACGCCGCCGCGCGAGCCGATCACGATGTCGCGGATGTCGGCGATGTCGGCGACCTGGCCGGGCGCGCGCACCAGATATTGCTCGCCGTTGCGCTCGATATAGCCGGCGCCGACATTGGCGTTGTTGGCGGCGAGCGCCGTCATGATGTCGCGGAAGCCGAGCTTGTAGGCCATCAGCCGGCCGGGTACCGGCAGCACGTGGAATTGCCGCTCATAGCCGCCGATCGAGTTGACCTCGATCACGCCGGGAACGGTGCGCAGCTGCGGCTTGATGATCCAGTCCTGGATGGTGCGCAGCTCGGTCGGCGTGAACTCGGCACCGGTCGGCGACTTCGCGCCGGCCTTGGCCTCGACCGAATAGACGTAGATCTCGCCGAGGCCGGTCGAGAGCGGCCCCATCGCGACCTCGGTGCCAACAGGAAGCTGATCCTTGGCCTGCTGGATGCGCTCGTTCACGAGCTGCCGCGCGAAGTAGATGTCGGTGCCGTCCTGGAACACGACGGTGACCTGGCTCAGCCCGTAGCGCGAGATCGAGCGGGTGTAGTCGAGCTTGGGCAGGCCGCCCATCGCGGTCTCGATCGGGAAGGTGATGCGTTGCTCGGCTTCCAGCGGCGACAGGCCGGGTGCCCGCGTGTTGATCTGGACCTGTACGTTGGTGACGTCGGGCACGGCGTCGATCGGCAGGCGGGTGAAATTCCAGGCGCCGAAGGCGCCGGCCGCGAGCGCGAGGAGCACCACCAGCCAGCGCTGGCGGACCGAGAAGGTGAGGAGGGCGTCAATCATGGTCGCCGTCTCCCTTGCCCATCTCGGCCTTCACGACAAAGCTGTTCTCGGCGACATAGCGCTCGCCCGCGGCAAGACCGGCGCGGATCTCCACGAATTTTGGATCAGCATCCCCGAGCTCGACCGGGCGCGCCTCGATCTTGTCGCCGTCCTCGCGGACGAACACGATGGTCCTGTTCTCCAGCGTCTGGATCGCGCTGCGGCGCACGGCGACCGCGACATTGCGGGCGGCGAGGATCAGCCGCGCCGTGACGAACAGGCCTGGACGCAAGCGGCCATCGGGATTTGGCAGCACCACGCGGGCCAGCGCAGTCTGGGTCTCGCTACTGCCGATCGGCGCCATGTAGGAGATCGTGCCCTTGATCTCGCCGCGCCCGTCGTCCGGATCGATCAGCACCTCGTCGTTGAGGCGCACGCGCCGGAGGTCCTGCCGGTAGACCGACAGGTCGACCCAGATGCTGGTGAGGTCGGCGACGACGAAGGCCGGCTTCTGCTCGGAGGCATATTCGCCGAGCGAGATCTGCCGTTCGATGACGGTGCCCGCCAGCGGCGCCTTCAGCTCGTACACGGTGAGGCTCTGGTTGCTCTCGATGGTGGCGAGCAGATCATCCTTGCCGACCCTGTCGCCGATGCGCTTCGGAAGCGACTTTGCAATTCCGGGAAAGCGGGGTGTGACCTGAACGACCGCTTCCTGATTGGCGCGCAGGATGCCGTTGAAGGCGAGCGTGTCCGTCAGCGTGGCACTCGCGGCTTCGGCCAGCGTTACGCCGGCGGCGGCCAGCTTGACGTCGGAGATGCGGATGCGGTCGGCGCCGTGCTCGTCCTGCTCGACATGGTCGTTCGGCTTCTCCGGCTTCTTGTCCGCGGCATGCTCGGTCGGCGCGACCTTGGCCGGGGCGAGCAGGGCATAGCCGTAGGCGCCGAGCGCGGCGGCGAGGATGGCGACGAGAATGGTGGAGGAGATCTTCATCGTGCGCTCTCCCGGGCCAGCGCGAAGGGATTGCCGACGAGGCCTTCGATGGTGGCAACGCCGGCGTGGAAGTTCTGCAGCGCCTCCTGCTCGCGCAGCCGCGCTTGCGACACGCTGGCCTGGGCATCGAGCACTTCGAGCAGGGTGAAGCGGCCCTGGCCGTAGCCTTGCGAGATCGCTTCGGCCGCTTCGCTCGCCTTGGGGATTGCGGTCTCGCGCAGCACCGCGAGCTCGCGCAGCGAGCCCTGCAGCGAGTCGTAGGCACGGCCGGCGATGACGATCAGCGTGTTGCGATTAGCCTCGCGTTCCGCCCTGGTCTTGGCGAGGCTCTCCTGCGCCGAGAGGATGTTGCCCTGGTTCTGGTCGAACACGGGGATCGGCACCGAGACGGAGAGCCGCACCGCATCGTCATTGGTCTCGTTGAAATGGCGCCAGCCGGCGGCGATGCGGACGTCGGGATAGGGCCGGAGGCGCGCCATCAACAGCTCGGCATTGCGCTGGGCATACACCGCGGTCCAGCGCACGAGCTGCGGATTGGCGTCGATGGCGGCGACGACCGACTGGAACGTCGGCGGCCGTCCCATGGTGTCGAGCCGGCCGGAGACCTCACCGAACTTTGCGGCGGGATCGCCCATCAGCACCGCAAGCTCGCGCCGGGCGCTCGCCAGCGTCGCCTTGAAGCGTTCGCGGTCGGCCTTCACCAGGGCCGAGGCGACCTCGGCGCGGCCGGTCTCGGCCGGGGAGGAGGCTCCGGCCTCGACGCGGCGGCGCAGCAGCGGCGTCAGCCGGTCGATTGCGGTGATCTGCTCGTCGAGGATCTGGATGCGGCGCTGCGCACCGAGCACGCTGAGGAAGGCGATCGCGGTCTCCGACAGCACCTCCAGCCTGACGGCCTTGCGCTGGATCGCGGCGACCTCGATGCCGGCCGCGCCCGCGGCGATCCGCGCGTCACGCTTGCCGAACAGCTCGAAGGCCTGGCTGATCTGGAGCGTGGTCTCGGCCGATCTGGTGCCGCGATAGATGCCCGAGCCGAGGGAGTTGTCCTGTTCATAGGACAGTTCCGGATTGAGGAGCGCGCCCGCCTGGATGCGCTGGCCCGTCGCGATGCCGACATCGCGTTCCGCCGCCGTCAGGCGCGGACTGGCGGCCAGCGCGCGCGACAGCGCGGCGCGCATCGTCAGCGTCTGGGCGTGAGTGGGCTGTGTCAGCCAGGGGCCAACGAGAATCGCCATCGCGCACGCGAGGCGCGCGGCAGTCCGTCTGCAAGACATGAAGGTGACCTGTGAACAATAGCATCGGGGGCGCGCGGGCGCCCGGCTGATCAGTTCAGGTCAGATGTTTGGGAGGCGGGAAGTCGGTGTCGGGCGCAATGCCGATCAGGGCAGGCTCGCGCTGCGCGATCGGTGCAGCGACGATATCGGCCGCCGCTCCGGACTGCAGCGGCTGTGCGACGGCAATCGAGAAGCAGCCATGGCAGTGGTGGCCGCCGGGCGCCTTGTGATCGCCATGGCCGGTGGCGCCATCGTCTAGGATCGAGGCGATCTCCGACCCGCCCGAGGGGCTGGTGACATCGATGTCGTGTGCGCCGTGAAGCACGCCCGACAGCAGATACATCACCGCGACGAGCATAGCCACGAGCCCGCGCCAGTTGCGCAGGTTCCAAAAGCTGGTGCGGCGGCCGATCGAAATCACTGCGGTCTCGGGTTCCTGATCCGCCTGCGGTAGCATGGCGGCCGGAATAGTGTCGACCCGCAATAGTGTTACGTGTGGGGAACTCGATGTCGCACGGCAAGACGCGAAAAGGCCCCAGCCCGGGGCTGACCGGCTGAGGCCTTTTGTGCTCACAATTTTGATGGTTGGGACTTGAAGCGGCAACGTGCCTCGCACCGGATCGTTCGGGGAGGCCCGCGACTATTTTGCGTCGCTACGCCTTTTCCTCCCAAATCATCGCAAGGTGCACAATCGTCTGCACCGCCTTCTCCATGTCCTGACGGCTGACCCATTCCAGACGCGAGTGGAACGCGTGCTCGCCGGCGAAGATGTTGGGGCAGGGCAGGCCCATGAAGGACAGGCGCGAGCCGTCGGTGCCGCCGCGGATCGCGGTGCGCATCGGGCGCAGGCCGGCGCGGCGGATCGCCTCGATGGCGTATTCGAGGATGTGCGGGTGACGGTCGATCACCTGCTTCATGTTGCGGTACTGCTCCTTCACCTCGAATCTGTAGGTCGAGCGCGGATAGTCCTTCATCACGTCCTTGACGATGGTCTCGAGCAGGACTTCCTTCTCCTTCAGCCCTTCCTCGGTGAAGTCGCGCACGATGAAGGAAAGCGTCGCCTGCTCCAGCGCGCCGTCGATGCCGATCGGATGCAGGAAGCCCTGCTTGCCCGACGTCGTCTCGGGCGAACACCCTTCCTTCGGCAGCCGCTCGACGATGGCGGCCGCGATCTTGATCGCGTGCTCCATCTTGCCCTTGGCATAGCCGGGATGGGCGCTGACGCCGTTGATGATGATGGTGGCGCCGTCGGCCGAGAAGGTTTCGTCTTCGACGGAGCCGGCGCTCTCGCCGTCCATGGTGTAGCCGAAATCGGCGCCAAGCTTCTTGATGTCGACATTGTCGACGCCGCGGCCGATCTCTTCGTCGGGCGTGAACAGGATCTTGATGGTGCCGTGCTTCACATCGGGGTTGTTGATGAAGAAATGCGCGGCATCCATGATCTCGGCGACGCCGGCCTTGTTGTCGGCGCCCAGCAGCGTGGTGCCGTCGGTGGTGATGATGTCGTTGCCGATCTGGTTCTTCAGCGCCGGATGCTCGGCGAAGCGGATCACCTGGCTGGTATCGCCCTGCAGCGTGATGTCGCCGCCGCGATAGTTCTTCACGACCTGCGGCTTGACGTCCTTGCCGGTGACGTCGGGCGAGGTGTCCATGTGCGAGCAGAAGCAGATCACCGGCACCTTCTTGTCGGTGTTGGCCGGGATCGTTCCATAGACGTAGCCGTAGTCGTCGAGATGGGCGTCGGCGACGCCGATGTCCCTAAGCTCGGTGACGAGCACGCGGCCGAGATCCTTCTGCTTCTCGGTGGAGGGCGAGCTGGGGGATTCCGGATCGGACTGGGTGTCGATGGTGACGTAGCGCAGGAAGCGCTCGGTCACGGTATGCGTGAAGCTGAGGGAGGACATGTCTGGTCAAACCGCCGGGTCTTGGGGAAGCAGGGCTTGGGGAAGCAGGCGGTATAGCAGAAAAGCGGGCCGCGTTGCGGCCGGAACGGCGCGGATCAGGCTTAACGAAAGGTAACCGCTCAGATCGCCTCTTTCAGTTCCTTGACCGGGCGGAAGGTGACCTTCTTGCTGGCCTTGATGTGGATGGCTTCGCCAGTGGCCGGATTGCGGCCGGTGCGGGCCGCGCGCTTGCGGACCTGGAGGATGCCGAGGCCCACGATGCGGACCCGGTCGCCCTTCTTGAGGTGCTTGGTGATCAGCTCGACCATGTCGGTCAGGACGGCCTCGGCGCGCTTCTTCGAGAGCTCCTGGCTGTCCGCAATGTCGGCGGCGAGGTGCTTGAGCGTGATGGTGGCGGGTGCGGCTGCCTTCTTCGCCGAATCCTTCTTGGCCGAATCCTTCTTAGCCATGTCTGGCCTCCTCAATGACGGGGAAGCCCGGAAAAGCCGGAAAGCGCGGGGATCCCTCTCGTCCTTGAAGGCGTAGACGATTCGGGCGCGGGCTGACCATGCCGCGGGTTCGAAGGTGCGCACGTGCGCCAGAATCTGCCGCTAATGCGACAGGCGCCGGGAAGGCCCAGACTATGGACGCATTGCTAAATGGCGCGAGAGAGGGGCTCGAACCTGTGACCTCCATGACATGCGGTCACGGCATGCCTCACTTTGATCGCCCCCGCGTCGCATCAATAAGATTGTATCTCGTTCCTTTGAACATCCTTTGGTTGCGCTCTCTTGTAGTGTGTTACAAGATGAGCTCTACCTTTTGGGGAAAAATATTGCTGCGGATCGCGAATGCCACCGGCCAGCGCGGCCGGTTGCTGCAAAACACCGGTGCGTGGATGTTGGCGGCGCTTGTGCCTGCTGCCTTCCTGGTTTGTCTGGGAACCTTGGCAATCTATGCCTCACCGGAGAATGACGATTATTGCGCTGCGTTCCTCTACGTCCGTGATGGCTTCGTGCAGACGGTTGCGGGCTACTATCAGAGGCTGTCAGGGCGCGTGGTGCCGCTGCTCGTGCTGCAGTTCCCCGCTGCGATCGCCAAGACGACCGGGATCAGCATCCTGCAGGCCTATTCGCTCACGTTGGTCGCATTCGGGGTGCTGCTTGTCGCGGGCTGCGCGCTCGCGGTGGCCCGCGCCTGGCGCTCCGTGAGCGGCATTCAGTTGTTGGCGCTCATGCTGGCACTGCCCGCCGCAATCGCGGGGGCAACCCCAAGCGTGCATGATCTGCTCTACTGGCTGCCGGCCGTCATTTGTTATGGACCTCCGGGTGCCATGACGATCGTAGTGCTCGGCGAGTGTTTCGACGCGTTGTGGCGCGACCGGGCGTTCTCTGCTGCCGCGACGAAATGGATCACGGCGGGCGTATTTTTCGCCGCCATGTGCAATGAGTTCACATCAGTCTGGATCATCGCGATCCTGGCGTCCTCGTTCGCCGGGAGGTACGCCTTTGGCCAGCCGCCTGAACTCGGCCGTCACGCCGTCATCGTCGTCGCCGCCGTTGTGGGCTGGCTGGTTGTCGTCGCGGCCCCCGGCAACAGCGTTCGCGCGGCCACGGTCTCGGATGCATGGCACCTCGGCCAGGCGCTCCGCCTTGGCTTTGACGGTTATTTCCGCTTTCTTGGCAAACTTCTGCTGGCGCCGTCTATCATCGGCTGGCTCATCCTGGTCGGTGCTGTGACGGCGTTCTTACCAGACAAGGAGAAGGTCCGAATCAATGCCGTGCTTCCGCTCGGCATTGCTGTCATTTGCTTTTTGTGCGGCTATCTTGAGAATGCCCTGCACGTGTTCCTGACCGGCACACCCTTGGTGGAACGGGCGCAGAACCAGCTGCTGATCCTGGTTGCCTTCGCGGCGGCGCTGATCGTCTCCTGCACCGTGAGCATATCGCGATCGATGTTGCCCCCGCAACTGGCCTCCAACGCGTCGTTCGCCCCGATCGCTCTCGCGCTGATAATCGTGGTGTCGATTTGGTTCAGCGCAACGGCAACCATGATCCGCCGCGAATGGGCATCGTTCGTGCCGTTCCTCGATGAGAGCCGCGCGCGTGACCGCTATTTTACGGTGGATTCCGCCCCCATCGTCACCGTTGCAGGTCACGCATTCCGGCCGTCCGTCGTGTTCGGGGTGGATATCACGGTGCACACGGCCTGCGTGGCGCTTTACTATCGCAAGGCAGACATCATCGTCTCCGTTCCAAAGGATACCCGTTAGCGGGGCCCGGTCATGAGTCGAGGTATGCGTGTGAACGAGAAGGCGCGAACGAAACCGGACAAAAAGTGTCAGGGGCCGGCTTTCCTGACACCTTGGTGTCGAAAGGCCCGGATCGGATCAATTTAAACGATTGATATTCCGCCATGAAATGGCGCGAGAGACGGGGCTCGAACCCGCGACCTCCGGCGTGACAGGCCGGCGCTCTAACCAACTGAGCTACTCCCGCGTGGTTCGCTGAAAGCGCGCGGAACGAGGGGGGACTTAAAGGCGGGGCTTGGTGAAGTCAAGGACGTTGCGCTTTGCCGGCGCGCCCCGGCTAAGTATTGCTTTGGAAAACGAAAAGGCCGCCCGGAGGCGGCCATTGGTCAGCCCGGAAATGGAGCGTTTCAGCGAATCTCGGACGTGCCCGCGCTCGTCACCACCACCGGCTTGCCGGCCTTGATCATGTGGGTCGACTGGGCGGTCTGGCTGTAATCGGCGTTGGTACGGGCAGCAATCCCGAAACCGGCCACTGCGATGCCGGCAACCAGCGCCACCACCACGATCTTGAGGTGGGTCGCACGATCAGCAGAGTGAATGGAGTGGTTCATCTGAGCCTCCCGACGGGCTTTGCCGCCGTCTATGGGCTCATGTCTTAAGGACCATCTGTTTCCGGATGGTTTCGCGGGTTCCGCAAAATGGTTTCATTTCTACGCCCGGTTGGTTTCGCCAGGCTTGCGGGCGGAGTGGGCCTCAGGCGGCGGCCCGGCCGATATCGTCCCGGATGGTACGGGCGGCCCAGACGAACAGAAGGGCGCCCAGAATGGTCGTGACTGCGGCCGAAAGCAGCGAATAACGCACGGCGTCCGCGCCATAACTGCCCTTCAGGGCGTCGTTGACCACGCCCACGGCGAGCGGGCCGACGCCCTGTCCGAAGCAGGTGGCGGTGAGCGCGATGAGGGCGGAGGCGAGCGCACGCATGCTCGGCCTGGCCACGGTCTGCGCGATCGCGAAGATCGGGCCGAGATGGAAGCCGACCAGGAATGAGGTCAGCGCCAGCATGGCGACCATCATCGCGAAATCCTGCGTCAGCATGCACAGCGCGAACACCGGGCCGGCGAGCCCTGAGGTGATCGCGGGCGCCCACAGCTTCCAGCGGTCGTCGCGGCGGCTGATTTGCGCCACCACGAAGCCGCCGAACAGCGTGCCGGCCATGCCGGCGAGCCCCTTGAAGGTGCCGGCATAGGTGCCGATCTCGGCGCTCGACAGATGGTGCACGCGGGCGAGGAAGGGCGGGATCCAGGCCGCGGTCGCGTAATTGGTGTAGGTGGTGAGGCAGAAGCCGATCAGCACGATGATGAAGCTGCGCTGCGAGGCCAGGAAGCGCAGCGTCGGCCCGAGCGGCTCGGGCACGAAGCTCTCCTGCATCGCGCCGCGCTTCGGCTCGGAGATCGTAAGCCACAGCACCAACGCGATCAGGATGCCGGGCAGGCCCGCGACGTAGAAGGCCATCCGCCAGCCATAGTGCTGGTTGACGTAGCCGCCGATGAAATAACCGAGGAAGACGCCGAGATAGGTGCCGATGGCGTAGATGCCGAGCGCGCGCGGACGCTCGTTCTTGGTGAAGAGATCGGCCACGATCGACTGCGAGGCGGGCGAGCCCGCGGATTCGCCGATGCCGACGCCGATGCGCGCCAGCGCCAGCGAGGTCACGCTCCAGGCCGCGCCGCACAGCGCCGTCATCGCGCTCCAGAACGCAAACGCCATGGCGACGATGTTGCGCCGGTTGAGCCGGTCGGCGACGCGCGCGATGGGGATGCCGAGCAGGGAATAGAACAGCGCGAAGCCGAAGCCCGCGAGCAGGCCCATCATGGTGTCGCTGAGCTGAAACTCCTTCTTGATCGGCTCGATCAGGACGTTGAAGATCGTGCGGTCGAGAAAATTCAGCGCGTAGATGATGGTGAGCAGGCCCAGCACGTAATAGCGCCGCGCCGGGGGCTTTGCCGCGGCGGCCGTTGGCACCGACACTTGTGACGTCACATCGACCATCGCATCCCCCAATTTGTCTTTGCTGTCGTTGTCGGTCCAGTTCTCATTCGAACTGGCAGATCAGCCCTCGCGGATGTAATTCCCCGCTTCGAATTCGACCGGCGGCGCGCTTGCGTCAAACGAGACGCCGATGGGGTCGCGGTGCTCGGCCATCGCTTCCAGTTGCTCGCCCAGCATACGCCGGATCATCAGGATGCCGCGGTCGCTTTGGCCGAAATGCTCCTCGGAGTGCACGGTCACGGCGCCCTGGCCGACCTGGGCCTCGTAATCGCCGGGGAATTGCTGGTGCTCGGCCTCCGTCATGTCCCACCAGAACTTGCCGTTGAATTTCGACCGCATCCGGCCGATGTCGCCTGATGTCTTGACGCGGCCGGCGACATAGATGCGGAAGGACGTGTCGTCGATCGGCAGCGTCCAGCCGATCGACTCGACGCGGGCAAATTGCGCCACGCGCGGATTGGGCACGACGCGCAGAGTGGGCAGCGCCGCTTCGGTGACGCGGTAAAACACCTTGCCGTCGTCCTGCTTGCGGATCGAGCGCACGGCGATGCCGCGCGGCGTCTTGTCGAACGTCACCTCCGGCATCGAGGCCATCATGTTGGTGAACTGCGGCCCCGAGAACGAGCCGTGTAGCACCGGTACGTGATAGGGATCGACCACGTTCTCGAAGTGCTGCAGCCAGTTGCAGGGAATGACCGCAGGGCCGCCGCCGCCGATCGAGGAATCGTCGGCCTCGACGAACTCGCCGTCGTCCATGTTTTCCAGGCACTCGTAGCGTGGCAGCACCGGGCGTTTCTCGGCCGGGCCCATATAGGCGAAGATCAGCCCGTAGCGCTCCTCGACCGGATACCAGGGCTGGCGCACCTTGTCCTTGAACGCGCCGCCGTCGGGCTCGCAGGGCTGCTCCAGGCAATGGCCCTCGGTGTCAAACTTCCAGCCGTGATAGCAGCAGCGGATGCCGTCCGCCTCGACCTTGCCATAGTAGAGCGTGGTGCCGCGATGGCAGCAGCGGGCGTGCAACAGGCCGACCCGGCCATGCTTGTCGCGGAACAGGATCAGATCCTCGCCGAGCGCACGCACCTTTTTCGGGGTGTCGTTGGCGTCGCTGACGAGCCCGACCGGATGCCAGTAGCGGCGCAGCAGCTCGCCCATCGGCGTGCCGCGCACGACCGAGGTGAGCTCGGTGCGCGTGTTCGCCGGCTTCATCTCATAGGCCGTGCCGAGATCGCGATCCCGCTGGGTAATCGTCATACTGCTCCTCCCGCCGCGGGCCGCGAGGCGGGCCCGATCGTCTTGTTTGTTAAGTCAATGAAAAATAATTCGATGACAATGTCAACGAATTTCAAAACATCTTTGAGTTGTATTTGGATAGTCGCACCTCCGCCGGTCAACCGGGCTTGGCACGCCCGGGCTTTCTTGGCAGAGGTGGATCATGAGCAAGACACCGAGCGGGGACGGGCGCGCATCGCCCGACGCGGACGAAAGCCATTCGCCGGCGCCGATCACCGTGATGCTGTCGTCACGGCTGATGGTGCTCGCCAATCTGCTCAAGCGCGGCGCGATCCTGCGCTACAAGCGCCTCGCCGGATTGTCCTCGGTCGAGTTCGGTCTCGTCGCCTCGCTCGGCCGGCGGCCGCCGATGAGCGTGGCACGGCTTGCCGAAGCCGTCGGCCAGGACAAGGGACAGATTAGCCGCGCGCTGGCTGAGCTCGTCTCGCGCAAGCTGATCGCGAAATCGGCGAACCCGAAGGACAGCCGCGAGGTGCTGGTCTCGCTGACCCCGGCAGGGCTCGCCGCGCATGACGTGATCGTCGAAGGCGCGCAGGATCGCAATCGGCAATTGCTGGAACAGTTGAGCGCGCACGAGTTCGAGACGCTGCTGGCGCAGATCGACCGTCTCACGGCGACCGCCGAGAAGCTGCTCGAATCCGAAAAGCATTCGCGCTGATCTGCCGGCAATCTCCGGACATGTTGGATCGCTTCCAAGAGTTCTTCTAAGAATCTTTCCAAGACTGCTTCTAAGACCTTTTCAATTAGGGAATCTGCGCGCCCTCCCATAAGCGTCGCCGCAAGCGCTTGCCGTCGGGGGAACGACGGCATGACGCACGCAGACAGACATCTTGGGGTGCGCGTTGAACAGTCTTGCTATGTTGCGGTCAGCCGTATTGGCGACCGCGTCCGCTTTCGTATTGATGCCACAGGCATCGCTGGCCCAATCGTCGACGCAGAGCGGCGCGCAGAATCTGCCGTCGGTCACCGTCACCGCGCCGGACGCGCGCCGCCGCGCAGCCTCGAGCGCGCCGCGCCGTGCGCAGCGCACGGTGCAAAGCGCCAACAACAGCAAGCCGCAGCCGCAGCGCAATGTCGGCTTCGTCGAGACGCCGCGCGGTCCGGTGCACGGCTACGTCGCCAACCGCAGCTCGTCGGGTACCAAAACCAATACGCCGATCATGCAGACGCCGCAGTCCGTCTCGGTGATCGGCGCCGAGCAGATCCGCGACCAGAAGCCGACCAAGCTGGACGAAGCCCTGCGCTACACCGCCGGCGTGCGCGCCGGCACCTTCGGCGCCGATACGCGCAACGACTGGTGGCTGATCCGCGGCTTCAAATCCGACGACATCGGATTGTTCCTCGACGGCATGCAGCTGTTCTACACGGCCTATGCGAGCTGGCGGCTTCCGCCGTCCAACATGGAGCGGATCGAAGTGGTGCGCGGTCCGTCCGCCGTGCTCTATGGCGGCTCGAGCCCGAGCGGCATCGTCAACGTCATCAGCAAGCTGCCCCCGGCCGAACCGGTCCGCACCATCGAGACCGGCGTCAACAATTTCGGCAACGCCTATGTCGGCTTCGACGTCGGCGGCCCGGTCGCCACGCAGCCCCAGGACGGCAAGCTGTTCTACCGCGTCGTCGGCGAGGTCAGGAATGGTGACACCCAGGTCAACTTCACGCCTGACAACAATTACTTCATCGCGCCGTCGTTCACCTGGAAGCCGGACGCCGATACGACCTTCACGGTCCTTGCCTCGGCGTCGAAGACCGACACCCGCGGCATCAACTTCCTGCCTTATCAGGGCACGGTGACCAGCGCGCCGTTCGGCAAGATCCCGACCAGCTTCTTCGCCGGCGATCCCGGTGTCGACAAGTTCACGCGCGAGCAGGAGATGCTCGGCTACCAGTTCGAGCGCAATCTCACCGACGATGTGACGTTTCGGCAGAATGCGCGCTTCGCGCATGTCGACCTGACCTATCGCGGTTACGTCGGCAGCGGTTGGGACAACGCCAATACGGCCACGCTCGCTCGCTACAATTGGTATGCGAAGGACACCGCCAACCAGGCCGATCTCGATAACCAGTTGGAGTATCGCTTCAACACCGGTCCGGTGAAGCACACCATGCTGTTCGGCGTCGACCTGAAGGGCTACCAGATCGACGACTATCAGGCCTTCGGGTTCGGTGTGCCCTCGATCAATGTCCTCAATCCCGCCTACGGTGCGGCCGAGACTCCATTGCCGACCGCTCCGTTCCGCAACTTCCAGATCACGCAGAAGCAGGCGGGCACCTATCTCCAGGACCAGATGAAGCTCGGCAATTTCACGCTGGTGCTGAGCGGCCGCAACGACTGGGTCGAGACCACGCAGGCTGCCCGTGACACCGGCGCCACCGTCGGCCAGCGCGACGACAGAAAGTTCAGCGGGCGGGCAGGGCTGATCTACAATTTCGACAACGGCATTGCGCCCTATATCTCCTATGCGACCAGCTACAATCCGATCATCGGCCTCAACGCCGCGAACCAGCTGTTCCTGCCGGAGACCGGCCAGCAGGCCGAAATCGGCGTGAAGGTCGCGCCCAAGGGATTCGACGGCTACTTCACCGCCTCGCTGTTCGACCTCAAGCGCCAGAACGTGCCGTCCGCCGCGCCGGGCGCCATCGTTACGTTGCAGAACCAGACCGGCGAGGTCACCTCGCGCGGTATCGAGCTTGAAGCGGTGGCCAATGCCACGAAGGAACTGAAGCTGATCGGCGCGTTCACGGCCTACCATCTCTTCAACAGCAAGGATATCGATCCGTCGGTGATCGGCAAGGCACCGACCAACACGCCCGAGCTGCTGGTCTCGGGCTGGGCGGACTACACTTTCAGGGACGGACCGCTCGAAGGCTTCGGTTTCGGCGGCGGCGTCCGCTATGTCGGCTCCTCCTGGGCCGATGCCGTCAACACACTCGAGGTCCCCGCGGTGGTGCTCGGCGATCTTGCGGTCCACTACGAATGGCAGAACTGGCGCACGGCCGTCAACGTGATCAATCTGACCGACAAGATCTATGTCGCGAGCTGCGCCTCGGAATCCTCCTGCTTCTACGGCGACCGCCGGCGCGTCACCGCCAGCGTCTCCTACAGATGGTAGGGAGCAGGCGAGGGGAGGCCAGCTTGAGAACCTGACCGGCCACCGTTCGTCTTCCACCACGTGATCGATGAGCTCCCGGGCCATGCCCCCCGGCCCGAAGCTCATGCGAGCGCGGCGCGCGACGCCGAAGCCAAGGTGCAGCCGCCGCGCTCGCGGTCGATCCACCCGGACGCTGAAACATATCTGGCGGGACGACGCATTCGCCAGGCGAGCCCCGGTCCCGTCCTGGTGCATGGCTCGTCTGAGCGCTCGTGCCTGTGGATACGTGTCTTCGCTGCACCTATCCTGCTGGCGGCCGCGACCGTCACCGGTCTCTCAGCAGCGCTGCTCCGGGGGAGGGGCGGCCAGTATGTCGCCTGGGTGACAGTTGGAGCCCCGGTGTGGGTCATCGTCGGCGTTTGGGTGCGCTGCCGCACGCAAGGAACCGGGTATTTTCCGCGGACGATACGCAGCAAGGAGCTGTCTCGGCCTATGCGCCGCGATCTCGGGAGTGCTGCCCTGCAAAACCGTGGCGACCCTTGCTGGGTCGGACGATCTGCTCCATACCAGCGCCGGGTGATTCCGGGGTTTCCACCGTTCTGGGGGCGGCAAAGGGCCTAAAAAGAGCGTGTCTTGCGCCCATTGGTGCACTGCGCTAAGGCTCAGAACAATTCCAAATTGGACGAATCCGTGGCTGTCCCGAGGCTGCGGGAAAAAGGGCTCGTCAATGAGCGGCATTCTGCAGAACTATCTTCCACTCGTCGTCTTCATAGCGGTCGCGGGCATCATTGGCCTCGTGCTGCTGATCGCACCCTTCATCGTGGCGTTCCAGCAGCCCGATCCGGAAAAGTTGTCGGCGTATGAGTGCGGTTTCAACGCCTTCGATGATGCCCGCATGAAGTTCGACGTCCGGTTCTATCTGGTCGCCATTCTCTTCATCATCTTCGATCTCGAGGTGGCGTTCCTGTTTCCCTGGGCCGTGGCGTTCGGCAAGCTTGGCGCGACCGGCTTTTGGTCCATGGTGGTGTTCCTCGGCGTACTGACGGTCGGGTTCGCCTATGAATGGAAGAAAGGCGCACTCGAATGGGATTGAACCCAGCACCATCGGCCGGTCCGGTCCTCGCGCCGGCCCCCAAGGGCATCCTGGATCCGTCGACCGGCAAGCCGGTCGGAGCCAATGATCCGTTCTTTCTCGAGGTCAATTCGGAGCTGTCCGACAAGGGCTTCTTCGTCGCCGCGACCGACGACCTCATCACCTGGGCGCGCACCGGCTCGCTGATGTGGATGACCTTCGGTCTCGCCTGCTGCGCGGTCGAGATGATGCAGGTGTCGATGCCGCGCTACGACGTCGAGCGCTTTGGCTTCGCACCGCGGGCCTCGCCGCGCCAGTCCGACGTGATGATCGTCGCGGGCACGCTGACCAACAAGATGGCGCCTGCGCTACGCAAGGTCTACGACCAGATGCCGGAGCCGCGCTACGTCATATCGATGGGCTCGTGTGCCAATGGCGGTGGCTATTATCACTATTCCTATTCGGTCGTGCGCGGCTGCGACCGCATCGTGCCGATCGATATTTATGTGCCGGGCTGCCCGCCCACGGCGGAAGCGCTGCTCTACGGCGTGCTGCTGCTGCAGAAGAAGATCCGGCGTACCGGCACCATCGAACGCTAAGGTTTAAGGTCATGGACGACGCCAAGCTCGACGCCCTGGGGCAGACGATCGTGAGCGCGCTTCCCGGCGCCGCCATCGGTCATGCGGTCGCCTTCAACCAGCTCACGGTCGACGTCGAGGCCGCGAAGATCGTCGAGGTGGTCAAGTACCTCCGCGATGACCCGAACTGCCGCTTCATCAACTTCACCGACATCACGGCGGTGGATTATCCGGACCGCGAGAAGCGCTTCGACGTGATCTATCACTTCCTGTCCCCGACGCTGAACGCGCGGATCCGGCTCAGGGCCCATGCCGACGAAAACACCCAGGTGCCGTCGCTGATCGAGGTGTTCCCCGGCGCCGACTGGTTCGAGCGCGAGGCCTACGACCTCTATGGCGTGATCTTCGTCGGCCATCCCGACATGCGCCGCCTGCTCACCGATTACGGTTTCGAGGGCCATCCGCTGCGCAAGGATTTCCCGACCACCGGCTTCCTCGAGGTCCGCTACGACGACCAGGAGAAGCGCGTGGTGTACGAGCCTGTCAGGCTCAACCAGGAATTCCGCAAGTTCGACTTTTTGTCTCCTTGGGAGGGAGCCGACTATCCGATCCTTCCGGGCGATGAAAAAGCAGGGCCGAAGGTCTGATCATGAACGAGCAACCCGAACAGCTTCGCAACTTTACGATCAACTTCGGACCGCAGCATCCGGCTGCGCATGGCGTTCTTCGTCTTGTGCTTGAACTGGATGGCGAGGTCGTCGCCCGCGTCGATCCCCATATCGGCCTGCTTCACCGCGGGACCGAGAAGCTGATCGAGCAGAAGACCTATCTGCAGGCGATCCCGTATTTCGACCGGCTCGACTACGTCGCGCCGATGAACCAGGAGCACGCCTTCTGTCTGGCGGCCGAAAAGCTGCTCGGCATCGAGGTGCCGCGCCGGGGCCAACTGATCCGCGTGCTCTATTGCGAGATCGGCCGCATCCTCTCGCACCTGCTCAACGTCACCACGCAGGCGATGGACGTCGGCGCGCTGACCCCGCCGCTGTGGGGTTTCGAAGAGCGCGAGAAGCTGATGGTGTTCTACGAGCGTGCCTCGGGCAGCCGGATGCATGCAGCCTTCTTCCGCGTCGGCGGCGTGCATCAGGACCTGCCGCAGAAGCTGGTGGACGACATCGAGGCCTGGTGTGATCCGTTCCTGAAAGTGGTCGAGGACCTCGATCGCCTGCTCACCGCCAACCGCATCTTCAAGCAGCGCAACGTCGATATCGGCGTGGTTCCGCTGAAGGAAGCCTGGGAGTGGGGTTTCTCGGGCGTGATGGTGCGCGGCTCGGGCGCGGCCTGGGACCTGCGCAAGTCGCAGCCCTATGAGTGCTACGCCGAGCTGGATTTCGACATTCCGATCGGCAAGAATGGCGACTGCTACGACCGCTATCTGATCCGCATGGAAGAGATGCGCCAGTCCGTGCGCATCATGAAGCAGTGCATCCAGAAGCTGAACGCGCCCGACGGCAAGGGCCCCGTCGTCGTCGAGGACAACAAGGTCGCGCCGCCGCGCCGCGGCGAGATGAAGCGCTCGATGGAAGCGCTGATCCACCACTTCAAGCTCTACACCGAAGGTGTTCACGTGCCGGCCGGCGAAGTCTATGCCGCGGTCGAGGCGCCCAAGGGCGAGTTCGGCGTCTATCTCGTCGCCGACGGCACCAACAAGCCGTACAAGTGCAAGATCCGCGCGCCGGGCTTTGCCCATCTGCAGGCGATGGACCACATCTGCCGCGGCCATCTGCTCGCCGACGTCTCGGCGATCCTCGGCTCGCTCGACATCGTGTTCGGAGAGGTCGATCGGTAATGGGCCAGCAGGCGCCAATCCAGTTTGACCGTGCCTCGGGGGCCCTCGAAGGGGCCAACCTGTGGGAGCGGACGGCTGCCTTGGCGCTGGTGACGGGATCGAAGATCTCGTCGCACTTCTCGCATATGGGCTACATCGCCTGCGCCAATTTACTGCGCAAGACGCTGCCGGAGCGCAACATCGCGATCAGGCTCAATCCCGACGCCGTGTTCGAATTCCCCTATGGCGACGGCTACTGGAGCAAGCTGCTCAACCGCTCTTATAATTACGAGGACGAGCTGGAGCTGCTGTTCGCGAACTCGATCGACGTCGACTACACGCTGCTCGATTGCGGCGCCAATTACGGCTACTGGTCGGTGCTGGTCTCGAGCAGGCCGTTCGGCTCGCACAAGGCGATCGCGATCGAGCCGTCGGGGCAGAACTATCCGAAGCTCGCCAACAACGCCCGCGTCAACGGTAGCCGCTTCGAGACGATGAAATGCGCGATCGGCGCGGCCCGCGGCACCGCGCGGCTGTCCGGCACCAAGCACGAGGCCTTCAGCATCGCCGGCGGCGCGTCGGCGGGCGGCGAGGACGTGCCGGTCATCGCGCTCGACAATCTGATCGACGACGGCAAGGTCGCAGCCACCGGCAAATATCTGATCAAACTCGACGTCGAAGGCGTCGAGATCGAGGCGATCAAGGGCGGCGCCCGGCTGCTCCAGGCCGACAGCGTCATCATGTGCGAGGAGCACGGCAGCGACCGCTCTCATGCGGTGTCGCGCTATATCCTCGAACAGACCCCGCTCAAGCTGATCGTGTTCGATCCGCGCACCAACCGGATGGAGACCGTGACCGAGCTGTCGATCCTCGATCGCATCAAGGTCTCGACCCACGTCGGCTACAACGTTTTCGGCACCGCAAGCGCATTCTGGCAGGACAGGATCAATGCCCTGAATGCGAAAACCGCGCGCCGCATGCAGTGAGAGATTGAGAGATGTCCGTCCGCCGATTAGCACCGAAGGAAGTCCAGCCCGCGAGCTTTGCGTTCACGGACGAGAACCTCGCATTCGCCAAGCAGCAGATCGCGAAATATCCGGCCGGCCGTCAGGCCTCCGCCGTGATCGCGATCCTCTGGCGCGTCCAGGAACAGCACGAAGGCTGGGTGTCGGAAGCCGCGATCCGCGCCGTCGCCGACCTGCTCGACATGCCCTATATCCGCGTGCTCGAAGTCGCGACCTTCTACACGATGTTCCAGCTCGCTCCCGTCGGCAAGAAAGCCCACGTCCAGGTCTGCGGCACCACGCCGTGCCGTCTGCGTGGCGCCGAGGATTTGATCCACGTCTGCGAGAACCGCATCCATCACGAGCCCTTCCATCTGTCCAAGGACGGCAATTTCAGCTGGGAAGAGGTGGAGTGCCTCGGTGCCTGCGTGAACGCGCCGATGGTGCTGATCGGCAAGGACACCTATGAGGACCTGACCAAGGAGAGCTTTGGCAAGGTGCTCGACGGCTTCGCTTCGGGCAATCCGCCGAAGCCCGGCCCGCAGAACGGCCGCCAGTTCTCGGCGCCGATGGGCGGACCGACCACGCTGAAGGAGAGCACCTGATGGGTGATCTCCTCGCCATTGGAGGGAACGAGGCCGTGAAGAAATGGGGCTTCGTCGCCATGCACGCCGCGGTCGCGGC
Source organism: Bradyrhizobium sp. A5 (assembly GCF_042076515.1). Classification (NCBI taxonomy): domain Bacteria; kingdom Pseudomonadati; phylum Pseudomonadota; class Alphaproteobacteria; order Hyphomicrobiales; family Nitrobacteraceae; genus Bradyrhizobium; species Bradyrhizobium sp. A5. The sequence goes on from NZ_CP148990.1 coordinate 3,204,310, forward strand.
CGCCTTCATGTTCCTGCTGCAGCGTTTCATCATGAACGCGACGCAGGAGACCAGTCTGCTCTGGGCGCTGATCTTCGCCGTCTGCGCCGCCGGACTTGCCTACAAGCAGTCCATTCGTTGATCGGAAAGCACTGATATGCTCGAGGACAAGGACCGCATCTTCAAGAACCTCTACGGCCTCCACGATTGGGGGCTCGAGGGCGCGCGGCGTCGCGGCGCCTGGGATGGTACGAAAAATATCATCGACAAGGGCCGCGACTGGATCATCAACGAGATGAAGGCGTCGGGTCTGCGCGGCCGTGGCGGCGCCGGCTTCCCGACCGGCCTGAAATGGTCGTTCATGCCGAAGGAATCGACCGACGGCCGGCCGAGCTATCTCGTCGTCAACGCCGACGAATCCGAGCCCGGCACCTGCAAGGATCGCGAGATCATGCGGCACGATCCGCATCTGCTGATCGAGGGCTGCCTGATCGCGAGTTGCGCCATGAATGCGCATGCCTGCTACATCTACGTCCGTGGCGAGTTCATCCGCGAGCGCGAGCATCTCCAGGCCGCGATCGACCAGGCCTATGAGGCCAAGCTGGTCGGCAAGGACAACGTCAATGGCTGGCCGTTCGACATCTACGTCGCGCACGGCGCCGGCGCCTATATCTGCGGCGAGGAAACAGCGCTGCTCGAAAGCCTCGAGGGCAAGAAGGGCCAGCCGCGGCTGAAGCCGCCGTTCCCGGCGAACGTCGGCCTGTACGGCTGCCCGACCACCGTCAACAACGTCGAGTCCATCGCGGTCGCGCCGGACATTCTCCGGCGTGGCGCGGCCTGGTTCGCCGGCATCGGCCGTCCGAACAATGTCGGCACCAAGCTGTTCTGCATCTCCGGCCATGTCGAGCGGCCCTGCAACGTCGAAGAAGCCATGGGCATTCCGTTCCGTGAGCTGATCGAGAAGCATTGCGGCGGCATCCGCGGCGGCTGGGACAATCTGAAGGCCGTGATCCCCGGCGGCTCGTCGGTGCGCATGGTGCCGGCCGAGCAGATCATCGACACGCCGATGGATTTCGACAGCTTGAGCAAGCTGCGCTCGGGTCTCGGTACCGCGGCCGTGATCGTGATGGACAAGTCGACCGATCTGATCCGCTCCATCGCCCGCATCTCCTATTTCTACAAGCATGAGAGCTGCGGCCAGTGCACGCCCTGCCGCGAAGGCACCGGCTGGATGTGGCGCGTCCTGACCCGCATGGCCGACGGCCGCGCCCACAAGCGCGAGATCGACATGCTGCTCGAAGTGACAAAACAGGTCGAAGGCCACACCATCTGCGCGCTCGGCGACGCGGCGGCCTGGCCGATCCAGGGCCTGATCGCGCATTTCCGTCACGAGATCGAAGCGCGCATCGACCAGTATTCGCATAAGGCCGACATCGACGATATCGGCGTCCGCGATCCCGTGAACATGGTCGCGGCGGAGTAAGAGACATGACCAAGCTCATCATCGACGGCAAAGAGATCGATGTCCCCGCCGAGTACACGCTGCTCCAGGCGTGCGAGGCGGCCGGCGCCGAGATTCCGCGCTTCTGCTATCACGAGCGGCTGTCGATCGCCGGCAATTGCCGGATGTGCCTCGTCGAGGTGAAGGGCGGCCCGAAGCCGGTCGCAAGCTGTGCCTGGGGCGTGCGCGACTGCCGTCCGGGCCCCAAGGGCGAGCCGCCGGAAATCTCGACGCGTTCGCCGATGGTGAAGAAGGCACGCGAAGGCGTGATGGAATTCCTTCTCATCAACCATCCCTTGGACTGCCCGATCTGCGACCAGGGCGGCGAGTGCGACTTGCAGGACCAGGCGATGGGCTATGGTGTCGACACCAGCCGCTTCGCCGAGAACAAGCGTGCGGTCGAGGACAAGTATCTCGGCGCGCTGGTCAAGACCTCGATGAACCGCTGCATCCAGTGCACGCGCTGCGTCCGCTTCTCGGCGGAAGTCGCAGGCGCCCCTGAAATGGGCGCCACCGGCCGCGGCGAGGACATGGAGATCACGACTTATCTCGAGCACGCGCTGACCTCGGAACTGCAGGGCAACCTCGTCGACATCTGCCCGGTCGGTGCGCTGACCTCAAAGCCTTACGCGTTTGCCGCGCGCCCGTGGGAGCTCGGCAAGACCCAGTCGATCGACGTGATGGACGGCGTGGGATCTGCGATCCGCGTCGACACCCGCGGCCGCGAGGTGATGCGGGTGCTGCCGCGCATCAACGAGGCCGTGAACGAGGAGTGGATCTCGGACAAGACCCGCCACATCATTGACGGCCTGCGCACCCAGCGGCTCGACCGGCCCTATATCCGCGAAGCCGGCAAGCTGCGCGCGGCGAGCTGGTCCGAGGCCTTTGCCGCGATCGCTGCGAAAGCGGCGCGCACCGACGGCAAGCGCATCGGCGCGATCGCCGGTGACCTCGCCGGTGTCGAGGAGATGTTCGCGCTGAAGGACCTGCTGTCCAAATACGGCTCGGGCAATCTGGCGGTGCAGGGCGGCGATGCCTTCGATCCCGCGCTCGGCCGCGGCTCCTACATCTTCAATCCGACGCTCGTTGGCGTCGAGCAGGCCGACGCGCTGCTCATCGTCGGCGCCAATCCGCGCAAGGAAGCGGCCGTGTTCAACGCCCGCATCCGCAAGCGTTGGCGCGCCGGCGGCTTCAAGGTCGGCGTGATCGGCGCCAAGGTCGACCTGACCTACGATTATGACCATCTTGGTGCGGGCACCGACACGCTCGGCGAGCTCGCGGCCGGCAAGCACTCCTTCATGGACGTGCTCAAGAACGCCAAGAACCCCATCATCCTGGTTGGCGCGGGCGCGGCCTCGCGTCACGACGGTGCCGCCATTCTGGCCGCCGCCGCCAAGCTCGCGCTCGATGTCGGCGCGCTCAAGGACGGCTGGAACGGCTTTGGCGTGCTGCACGAGACCGCCTCGCGCGTCGGTGCGCTCGATATCGGCTTCTCCGCCACCGCGGGCGGCCTGAACGCAGCGCAAATGACGACGTTCGGCACGCTGGACCTCTTGTTCCTGCTCGGCGCCGACGAGATCAAGGCGCCGGACGGCACGTTCGTCGTCTATATCGGCACCCATGGTGATCGCGGCGCGCATCGCGCCGACGTGATCCTGCCGGCTGCCGCCTACACCGAGAAGTCTGCGATCTACGTCAACACCGAAGGCCGCGTGCAGATGACGGGACGTGCCGCATTCCCGCCGGGCGAAGCCCGCGAGGACTGGGCGGTCGTCCGCGCGCTGTCGGAGGCGCTCGGCAAGAAGCTCGGCTACGACTCGCTTGCCGCGCTGCGCCAGGCGATCTTCAAGGCCGTGCCACATCTGATCCGTCTCGACCAGATCGAGGCCGGCTCCGCCGACCAGATCAAGAAGCTGGCGGGGAAGGGCGGCTCGCCGGAGAAGGCGCCGTTCAAGCCGGTGATCGAGGACTTCTATTTGACCAACCCAATCGCGCGTGCGTCCGCCGTGATGGCGGAATGTTCGCGGCTTGCCTCCGGGCAGATGCTGACCGCAGCGGAGTGAGCTAGAATGGAATTCTTCGCAAGCGCATTCTGGACCGGGTTCCTCTGGCCGCTGATCATCATGATCGCGGAGAGCGTTCTCGTGCTCGTCGTCCTGCTGATCGCGATCGCCTACATCCTGCTCGCCGACCGAAAGATCTGGGCGGCGGTGCAGATCCGTCGCGGCCCGAACGTGGTCGGCCCATGGGGCCTGCTGCAATCCTTCGCCGACCTGCTCAAGTTCGTGCTGAAGGAGCCGATCATCCCGGCCGGCGCCAACAAGGGCGTGTTCCTGCTGGCGCCGCTGGTCTCGTGCGTGCTCGCACTCGCGGCCTGGGCGGTGATCCCGACCAATCTCGGCTGGGTGATCTCCGACATCAATGTCGGCATCCTCTTCATCTTCGCGATCTCGTCGCTGTCGATCTACGGCATCATCATGGCCGGCTGGTCGTCGAACTCGAAATACCCGTTCCTGGCGGCGCTGCGCTCGGCGGCGCAGATGGTGTCCTATGAAGTCTCGATCGGCTTCGTCATCATCACGGTGCTGCTCTGCGCCGGCACGCTGAACCTGTCGGCCGTGGTCGAGGCCCAGCATGCGCGCGGTCTCGCCAGCCTGATCGGACTGCCGCAGCTGACCATCCTGAACTGGTATGTCTGGCCGCTGTTCCCGATGTTCGTGATCTTCTACGTCTCGGCGCTGGCAGAAACCAACCGTCCGCCGTTCGACCTCGTCGAAGCCGAATCCGAGCTCGTCGCCGGCTTCATGGTCGAATACGGCTCGACGCCATACCTGCTGTTCATGCTCGGCGAGTATGTCGCGATCGTCACGATGTGCGCGATGGCCACGATCCTGTTCCTAGGAGGCTGGCTGCCGCCGGTGGATTTGCCGCCCTTCAACTGGGTGCCGGGGATCATCTGGTTCTCGCTCAAAGTCTTCTTCATGTTCTTCCTGTTCGCGATGGCAAAGGCGATCGTGCCGCGCTACCGCTACGATCAACTGATGCGCCTCGGCTGGAAGGTGTTCCTGCCGCTGTCGCTGGCGATGGTGATCGTGGTAGCCGGCGTGCTGCATTTCGCCGACATCGCGCCGAAGTGAGGGCCGTCATGGGTATCAACATCAACGCCACTGCGCGCTCGCTTCTGTTGTCGGAATTCGTCTCGGCGTTCTTCCTCGCCATGCGCTATTTCTTCCAGCCGAAGCCGACGCTGAACTATCCGTTCGAGAAGGGCCCGATCTCGCCGCGCTTCCGCGGCGAGCACGCGCTGCGCCGCTATCCGAACGGCGAGGAACGCTGCATCGCCTGCAAGCTGTGCGAAGCCGTGTGCCCGGCGCAGGCCATCACCATCGAGGCCGGCCCGCGCCGCAACGACGGCACCCGCCGCACCGTGCGCTACGACATCGACATGGTGAAGTGCATCTATTGCGGCCTCTGCCAGGAGGCCTGTCCGGTCGATGCCATCGTCGAAGGTCCGAACTTCGAGTTCGCGACCGAGACCCGCGAGGAACTGTTCTATGACAAGGCCAAGCTGCTCGCCAATGGCGACCGCTGGGAACGCGAGATCGCAAAAGCGATCGAGCTCGACGCGCCGTACCGGTGAGATGAGAGCATGATCCTTCCCGCGCTGTTCTTCTATCTCTTTGCCGGCGTCTGCGTTGCCTCGGCGGTGATGGTGATTGTCTCGCGCAATCCAGTTCACTCCGTGCTGTACCTGATCCTGGCCTTCGTCAACGCCTCCGGCCTGTTCGTGCTGATGGGCGCCGAATTCCTCGCGATGATCCTGATCGTCGTCTATGTCGGCGCCGTCGCGGTGCTGTTCCTGTTCGTGATCATGATGCTCGACGTCGACTTCCTCGAGCTGCGCGAGGGCTTCATCGAGTACCTGCCGGTCGGCCTCGTGATCGGCGGCATCTTCCTGTTCGAGCTGCTGCTCACCGTCGGCTTCTGGGTCATCAACCCCGGCGTCGCCAAGACGATCACGGCGGCGATCCCAACCAATGTCAGCAACACCGAAGCGCTCGGCCTCGTGCTGTATACGAAGTACATCCACTACTTCCAGCTCTCGGGCATGGTGCTGCTGGTCGCCATGATCGGCGCCATCGTGCTGACGCTGCGGCACAAGGCGAGCGTGAAGCGGCAGGACATCAACGTTCAGAACGCGCGCACGCCGGAAATGGCGATGGCGATGCGCAAGGTGGCGCCGGGGCAGGGGCTCCAGGACAGCGACGCGGCGGAGTGGGTGAAATGACGATCGGGCTCGGACATTACCTGGCGGTCGGCGCGATCCTGTTCACGCTCGGGATCCTCGGCATCTTCCTGAACCGCAAGAACATCATCGTCATCCTGATGTCGATCGAGCTGATCCTGCTCGCGGTCAACATCAACCTCGTCGCGTTCTCGACCTTCCTCGGCGACATCGTCGGCCAGGTCTTTGCGCTGCTGGTCCTGACCGTTGCCGCTGCCGAAGCCGCGATCGGTCTCGCCATCCTGGTGGTCTATTTCCGCAACCGCGGCTCGATCGCGGTTGAGGACGTCAATCTGATGAAGGGCTGAGCTCAGTCATGGTCCAGGCAATCGTTTTTCTGCCTCTGCTGGGCGCCGTTCTGGCTGGCCTGATCGCGCTGTTCGGCGCGCATGCCCGCAACCCCTCAGGCGACACGGTCGAGCATCACGACGACCACGGTCATGGCGACACCCATGCGGCAGCCGCTCATGACGATCACGGGCACGACGATCACGGGCACGACGATCACGGCCATGACGACCATCACGTCTCCGAGCCGCCGGCGGCGGGCTCGCGCGGCGCCGAGCTGATCACCACCGCGCTGCTGTTCGTCTCGGCCGCGCTGTCCTGGATGACGCTCGTCGATGTCGGCTTCATGCACCACGATGTCAGGATCCAGCTTTTGCCCTGGATCTTCTCGGGCGACCTCCAGGTCTGGTGGACGCTGCGGGTCGACACGCTCACCGCCGTGATGCTGGTGGTGGTGACCACCGTGTCCTCGCTCGTGCATCTCTATTCCATCGGCTACATGGACGAGGACCCGAACCGGCCGCGCTTCTTCGGTTATCTCAGCCTGTTCACCTTCGCCATGCTGATGCTGGTGACCGCGGACAACCTCGTGCAGCTGTTCTTCGGCTGGGAAGGCGTGGGTCTGGCGAGCTACCTGCTGATCGGCTTCTGGTACCAGAAGCCCTCGGCGAACGCCGCGGCGATCAAGGCCTTCGTGGTCAACCGCGTCGGCGACTTTGGTTTTGCGCTCGGCATCTTCGCCATCTTCTACCTGACGAGCTCGACGGACTTCGAGACCATCTTCCATCAGGCGCCGAGCCTCACCGGCAAGACCATCAATCTGTTCGGCTGGCATGCCGACGCGCTGACACTTACCTGCCTGTTCCTGTTCATGGGCGCGATGGGCAAGTCGGCGCAGTTCCTGCTGCACACCTGGCTGCCGGACGCGATGGAAGGCCCGACGCCGGTGTCGGCGCTGATCCACGCCGCGACCATGGTCACCGCCGGCGTCTTCATGGTGGCGCGCCTGTCGCCGCTGTTCGAGCTCGCTCCGAACGCGCAGGCCGTCGTGATGTTCTTCGGCGCCACCACTGCGTTCTTCGCGGCGACCATCGGCCTCGTCCAGAACGACATCAAGCGCATCGTTGCCTACTCGACCTGTTCGCAGCTCGGCTACATGTTCGTGGCGATGGGAGCGGGGGCCTATTCGGTCGGCATGTTCCATCTGTTCACGCACGCCTTCTTCAAGGCTCTGCTGTTCTTGGGCTCCGGCTCGGTGATCTACGCGATGCACCACGAGCAGGACATCCGCAACATGGGCGGCCTCTGGAAGAAGATCCCCTACACCTATGCGGTGATGGTGGTCGGCACCCTGGCGCTGACCGGGTTCCCGCTGACCGCCGGCTACTTCTCCAAGGACGCGATCATCGAAGCCGCCTACGCTTCGCACAATCCGTTTGCGATCTACGGCTTCCTGATGACGATCATCGCCGCCGGCCTGACCTCGTTCTACTCCTGGCGCCTGATCTTCAAGACCTTCCACGGCGAGCCGCATGACGAGCACCACTATGAAGCCGCGCATGAGGCTCCGATCTGGATGCTGATCCCGATCGGCGTGCTTGCGGTCGGCTCGATTCTCGCCGGCTTCCCGTTCAAGGAGGTCTTCGCCGGACATCACGGTGTGGAGGAATTCTTCCGTGAGTCCCTGAAGATGAATCCGCACATCATCGAGGACATGCACCACATCCCCGAGCACATCGCCTTCCTGCCGACGGTGATGATGGTGCTGGGCTTCCTGGTGTCGTACCTGTTCTACATCCGCCGGCCTTATCTGCCGGTCGAGCTCGCGAACACGCAGCCGATGCTGTACAAGTTCCTGCTCAACAAGTGGTACTTCGACGAGCTGTACGACCTCATCTTCGTCCGTCCGGCGAAGTGGATCGGCTACCAGCTCTGGAAGAAGGGCGACGGCTTCATCATCGACGGTCTCGGCCCCGATGGCGTCTCCGCCCGCGTGCTGGACGTCACCCGCAACGTCGTCAAGATCCAGACCGGCTATCTCTATCACTACGCCTTTGCCATGCTGATCGGTGCCGCCGGCCTGATCACCTGGTTCATGTTCGGCTTTGGAGGCCAGTAAATGACGACCTGGCCCATTCTTTCGGTCACGACGTTCCTGCCGTTGGTCGGTGCGCTGATCGTCTATCTCAGCCGCGGCGATGACGAGGCTAGCAGGCGCAATTCGTGCTGGATCGCGCTCTGGACCACGCTGATCACCTTCGCGGTGTCGGTGCTCCTGGTGCTGCGCTTCGATCCGTCCAACCCGGACTTCCAGTTCGTCGAGAAGGCGAACTGGCTTGCCACCGGCATCACCTATCACATGGGCGTGGACGGCATCTCGTTGCCGCTGGTGATCCTCACCACCGCGATCATGCCGTTCTGCATCATCGCGAGCTGGAAGTCGGTCACGAGCCGGGTGCGCGAATACATGATGGCGTTCCTGATCCTGGAAACGCTGATGATCGGCACCTTCTCGGCGCTCGATCTCGTGCTGTTCTACCTGTTCTTCGAGGGCGGCCTGATCCCGATGTTCCTGATCATCGGCATCTGGGGCGGTCCGCGCCGGGTCTACGCCTCGTTCAAGTTCTTCCTCTACACGTTCCTCGGCTCGGTGCTGATGCTGCTCGCCATCATGGCGCTGTACTGGAACGGCGGCACCACTGACATCCCGACCCTGATGCACACCGCCGTGCCGCGCAGCTTGCAGACCTGGGCGTGGCTGGCCTTCTTCGCCTCCTTCGCGGTGAAGATGCCGATGTGGCCGGTGCACACCTGGCTCCCCGACGCGCACGTCGAGGCGCCGACGGCCGGCTCGGTGGTCCTGGCCGCGATCATGCTGAAGATGGGCGGCTACGGCTTCCTGCGCTTCTCGCTGCCGATGTTCCCGCTGGCCTCGCACGACTTCGCGCCGCTGATGTTCACCCTTTCGGCGATCGCCATCATCTACACCTCGCTGGTGGCGCTGATGCAGGAGGATATGAAGAAGCTGATCGCATACTCCTCGGTCGCGCATATGGGCTTCGTCACCATGGGCATCTTCGCCGGCACCATGCAGGGCGTCGCCGGCGGTGTGTTCCAGATGATCTCGCACGGCATCGTCTCCGGCGCGCTGTTCCTCTGCGTCGGCGTCGTCTACGACCGCATGCACACCCGCGAGATCGCGGCCTATGGCGGCCTCGTCAACCGGATGCCGCTCTACGCGCTGGCCTTCATGGTCTTCACCATGGCCAACGTCGGTCTGCCCGGCACCTCCGGCTTCGTCGGCGAATTCATGACGTTGCTCGGCACCTTCAAGGTCTCTATCCCGACCGCGTTCTTCGCCACCTTCGGCGTGATCTTCTCGGCGTGCTACGCGCTTTGGCTCTACCGCAAGGTCGTGTTCGGGGCGCTGGTGAAGCCGTCGCTGATGAGCATGAAGGATCTCACCTTCCGTGAGTGCGTGACGCTGTTCCCGCTGCTCGCGCTGACGATCCTGTTCGGCGTCTGGCCGAAGCCGGTGCTCGACTTGTCGGCGGCCTCGGTCCAGCAACTCGTCAACAATTACAACACCGCTGTGACGGCCGTGAAGGCCGCCGCGCTGCTCCCGTGAGCAGGCAGGTCAGGATATCGCCATGAGCTTTGAGACTGCAGGTTATCAACTGGCGCCGGTGCTGCCCGAGCTCGTGCTCGCGATCGGCGCCATGGCACTGCTGATGCTGGGCGCCTATCGCGGGCAGGAGACCACCAAGGCGGTCACGACGCTCGCGGTCCTGCTCCTGGTCGTGGTCGGCGTGCTCGAATACATGGTGCCCCCGGGCAAGCAGGTGACCTTCGGCGGCAGCTTCATCGTCGACGATTTCGCCCGCTTCATGAAGATCCTGGCCCTGATCGGCTCGGCGGTGACGCTGATCCTGTCGACCGAGTTCCTGTCCGACCCGTCGCGCCGCATCTTCGAATACGCCATCCTGGTGCTGCTCTCGACGCTCGGCATGATGGTGCTGATCTCGGCCGGCGATCTGATCTCGCTCTATCTGGGCCTCGAGCTGATGTCGCTCGCGCTCTACGTCGTGGCGGCCTCGCACCGCGACAACGCCAAGTCGACCGAAGCCGGCCTGAAGTATTTCGTGCTCGGCGCGCTGTCCTCGGGCATGCTGCTCTACGGCTCCTCGCTGATCTACGGCTTCACCGGCACGGTCAGCTTCACCGGTATCGCCGCGTCCGCGACCGTCTCCAATGTCGGACTCGTGTTCGGCCTCGTCTTCCTGCTCGCCGGCCTCTGCTTCAAGGTTTCGGCCGTGCCGTTCCACATGTGGACGCCGGACGTGTACGAGGGCGCGCCGACGCCGGTCACCGCCTTCTTCGCGTCCGCGCCGAAGGTCGCCGCGCTCGCCGTCTTCACCCGCGTCACGCTGACCGCTTTCCCGGGCATCGTCTCGCAGTGGCAGCAGATCCTGGTGTTCGTCGCGATCGCCTCGATGGCGCTGGGCTCCTTCGCCGCGATCGGCCAGACCAACATCAAGCGCCTGATGGCCTATTCCTCGATCGGCCATATGGGCTTCGCCCTGGTCGGGCTCGCCTCCGGCACGCTGGAAGGCGCGCAGGGCGTGGTGATGTACATCGTGATCTATGTCGCGATGACGCTGGGCTCGTTCTCGATCATCCTCGCCATGAAGCGCAACGGCCAGGCCGTGGAGCAGATCAGCGACTTCGCAGGCCTGTCGCGGACCAATCCGCTGCTCGCCTTCATGTTCGCGATGCTGCTGTTCTCGCTTGCGGGCGTGCCGCCGCTCGCCGGCTTCTTCGGCAAGTGGTACGTCTTCGTCGCCGCCATCAAGGCCAATCTGTTCACGCTCGCCGTCATCGGCGTGCTGACCAGCGTGGTCGGCGCCTATTATTACCTCTCCATCGTCAAGACGATGTATTTCGACGCGCCGGCCGGCCAGGTCGATCCGGTGCGCATCGAGGTGAAGGCGGTGCTGGCGGTGTTTGGCCTGTTCAACATCCTGTTCGCGCTGTTCGCGGGCCCGGTCGTGACCGTGGCCTCCGCCGCGGCAAAGTCGCTGTTTTAGGATGGGATTCGCGCTCGGTCCTCGCGCACTCCAGGCGGGCTACAAGCTCGCAGCTTTCGACCGGACCGGCTCGACCAACACCGATGCGATCGAGCGTGCGCGGGCCGGCGAACGCGGCCCGATGTGGTTCGTGACGACGGAGCAAACGGCCGGCCGGGGCCGTCGCCAGCGCGCCTGGATCTCGCCGCGCGGCAATCTCGCCGCCAGCGTCCTCGAGGTGCTGGACGTCGCGCCTGCGGTTGCCGCCACCATTGGGTTTGCGGCGGGGCTGGCGGAAGAGGCCGCGCTCGAGAAGGTCAGCCTCGAGGCGGCGTTGCGCCTCGGTCCCGACAGGCCCAATTACGCCCTGAAATGGCCGAACGACGTTCTCGCGAACGGCAGGAAGCTCGTCGGCATCGGCCTTGAGGCCGAAGCCATCGGTGATCGCCTCGCCATCGTTGTCGGCATCGGCACCAACGTCGTGGCGGCGCCGGAGGGCACGCCGACGCCGGCCGTGTCGCTCGCCGCCCTCGGTGTCCAGATCAGTGCGGAAGAGCTGTTCTCGGCGTTGTCCGATGCCTGGGTCGAATTTCGCGGTATCTGGGACAATGGCCGCGGCTTCGCCGAGATCCGCCAGCTCTGGCTGGAACGTGCGGCCGGCCTTGGCGAGCGGGTCGCGATCAACACGGGAGCGATGACGCTGGAAGGCATTTTCGACACCATCGACGACACCGGGTGCCTGATCGTCCGCACCGCTGACGGCCAACGCCTGCCGGTGGCGGCCGGCGAGGTGTTCTTCGGCTCGGCCGCCTCCGTGGGAGCTGCGTGATGGCGAAGCCTGACGAACTGGTATTTGCGCCGCTTGGCGGCGTCGGCGAGATCGGCATGAATTTGTCGATCTACGGCCTCGGCAACCGCCAGCAGCGGTCCTGGCTCGCGATCGATCTCGGCGTCTCCTTCGGCGACGAGGAGCACCTGCCGGGCATCGACCTGATCATGCCCGACATCAGCTTCCTGGAGAAGGAACGCAAGAACCTGATGGGCCTGGTGCTGACCCACGCCCATGAGGACCATTTCGGCGCCATCATCGATCTCTGGCCGAAGCTGAAATGCCCGATCTATGCGACCCAGTTCAGCGCGGCGCTGTTCGAGGCCAAGCTTGCGGCCGAGCGCAACGCGCCGAAGATCCCGGTGACGGTGGTGCCGTCGGGCGGGCGCGTCGATATCGGCCCGTTCAACGTCGAGTTCATTCCGGTCGCGCATTCGATTCCCGAGTCGCATGCGCTGGCGATCCACACCTCAGCCGGCATCGTGCTGCACACCGGCGACTGGAAGATCGACCCGACCCCGATCATCGGCCGCCCGACCGACGAAAAGCGGCTGCGCGAACTGGGGGATGAAGGCGTGCTCGCTTTGATCGGCGATTCCACCAACGCCGTCCGCGACGGCCGCTCGCCGTCCGAAGCCGAGGTCGCCAGGACCATCACCGAATTGGTGAAGGCCGCCAAAGGCCGTGTCGCAGTCACGACCTTTGCCTCCAACGTCGCGCGCCTCAAGGCCGTCGCCGATGCGGCGCGGGCTGCCGACCGCGAGGTCGTCGTGGTCGGCCGCGCCATGGAGCGCGTGTCGCAGGTCGCGCGCGAGACCGGCTATCTCGACGGCGTCCAGAGCTTCCGCTCGACCGACGTCTACGGGCATCTGCCGCAAGACAAGGTGCTGGCACTCTGCACCGGCAGCCAGGGCGAGGCCCGCGCCGCGCTGGCGCGCATCGCCAATGACGACCACCCCGAGATCACGCTGAACCGCGGCGACTGTGTGATCTTCTCCTCGCGCACCATTCCCGGCAACGAGAAGGCCGTCGGCGCGATCATCAACAATTTGATCCTTCAGGGCGTCGAGGTCATCACCGATCGCGATCATCTGGTCCACGTCTCCGGCCATCCGCGCCGCGACGAGCTGCGCGACATGATCGCCTGGGTCAGGCCGCAGCTCCTGATCCCCGTCCATGGCGAGGCCCTGCATCTGCACGAGCATGCCAAGCTCGCGCGCGCCGCCGGCGTGCCCCGCGTGCTGGTCATCCGCAACGGCGACCTGGTCAAGCTCGGCCCCGGCGATCCCGGCGTCGTCGGGCAGGTGCCTTCGGGCCGCCTCTACAAGGACGGCACGATTCTGGAGGACTCCAAGTCCCGTGCCGTGGTCGAGCGCCGCCGCATGGCGTTTTCCGGCTGTGCCTTCGTCGCCTTCGCCATGAACGCGCAGGGCGAGCTGGTCGACGATCCCGAGGTCGATCTCGTCGGCATCCCCGACAAGAACCGGGCGGGCGAGCCCTTCGACGACATCGTGTTCGACGCCGTGGTCTCCACCATCGAGGGCCTGCCGAAGGCCCGTCGCCGCGATCCGGATGCCTTGGCCGAGTCGGTGCGACGCGCTGTCCGGTCCGTGATCAACGAACATTGGGGCAAAAAGCCCCCCTGTCTGGTACACGTCCTGACAGTGTAACTATATCGGCATGGTCTTCCGGGAGGGCGGCATGCCGCCTGTTCGGATCATGCGCTGAGGGAGAAGAAACATGCTGGGTCGCCTCAACCATGTCGCGATCGCGACCAAGGACGCCATCAAGGCCGCCAGGATCTACGGTGCGGCGTTCGGCGCCCAGATTTCGGAGGCCGTGCCGCTGCCCGAGCACGGCGTCATCACCGTGTTCGCGACGCTGCCCAACACCAAGATCGAGTTCATCGAGCCGCTCGGCGAGGCCTCGCCGATCGCAAAATTCGTCGAACGCAATCCCGACGGTGGCATCCACCACATCTGCTACGAGGTGGTCGACATCATCGCCTCGCGCGACACGCTGGTGAAGGAGGGCGCACGGGTACTCGGCGACGGCGTGCCGAAGATCGGCGCCCACGGCAAGCCGGTGCTGTTCCTGCACCCGAAGGACTTTTCCGGCGCCCTGGTCGAAATCGAGCAGGCGTAAGGCCGCCCCATGGCCATCCAGATATCGACTGCGCTTGCGATCTACTTCGTCATCTGGTGGATCGCGCTGTTCCTGACGCTGCCGTTCGGTGTGCGCAGCCAGCACGAGGACGGTGCCGGCGCACCCGGCACCGATCCCGGTGCGCCGATCCTGACGCGGATGAGAAGCAAGCTGATCTGGACCACGATCATCTCGGCGGTCATCTACGGGATCGGCATCGCCGCCTATCATGCAGGCTATCTCTCGATCGAACGCCTGTCGAAATTGATGGGCATGCCGTTCTAGATACTTGAAATTGTTTTGTTGCTTTTGGGGGGAACGAATGACTTTTCAGAGGATCGTCATCGCGCTTCTGGCGCTGATCGTCGCCGGCCTTGGCGCCATCGGTTATTTCGAATGGAAGAGGGCGGTGCAGGTGCGGACGCTGAAGGCGTTCGTCGAGGGCTACGTCTTCAACGAGGCCGTGCTGGCCTGCGAGCAGGCCAAGAGCTCGACGCCGTTCAAATGGAACGGGGGCAAGAGCACCTCGGTGATCGGGCTGAATTCGGTCAAGCTGGACAAATACAACGTCAGCGCCAGCTACACGCTGGTGGCGGACGGCGTCTATTGCGATTACGATCCGATCAAAAGAAAGGCCGAGATCGGCTCGAGCTTCCTGGAGCGGGAGTAACGATCCGGCCCATATACATGGGATGGGATCGTCATGGCCGGAGATCGGGCAGGGGACTACCGCATTCTGCATGACGCCGCCTTGCGGGACTATCTCGCGGGCGTGCCGGACCTCGTGGCGCTTCTCGGTGCTGAACCGGTGTCCTGGTCGATCACGGAGGTCGGCGACGGCAATCTCAATCTCGTCTTCATCGTCAAGGGCGACCGCGGCGGCGTCGCCGTGAAGCAGGCGCTGCCTTACGTCCGCCTCGTCGGCGAGAGCTGGCCGCTGCCGCTGTCGCGGGCCCATTACGAATTTCTGGCCTTGTCCCGGCAGGCCGAGCTCGCGCCCGGTCTGGTGCCGGCGCTGCTGCATCACAACGAGACGCTGGCGCTGACGGTGATGGAACTGCTCGAGCCCCACATCATCATGCGCAAGGGGCTGGTCGCGGCAACGCAATATCCGCGCTTCGTGGACGACATCACCACCTTCATGGCGCGCACCCTGTACTTCACCTCCGACCTCGTGGTCTCAGCGGCCGACAAGAAGCAGGCTATCGCCGCCTTCGCCGGCAACCACGCGCTGTGCAAGATCACGGAGGATTTGATCTTCACCGATCCCTATCGCGTCGCCGAGCAGAACCGCTGGACCGCGCCGTATCTCGACGCTCTGGCCGCTGGCTTGCGCGACGACATGGACCTGCATGTCGCGGTCTCCCGCCTCAAGCTGAAATTCATGGCCAGCCCCGAGGCGCTGCTCCATGGCGACCTCCACACCGGATCGATCATGGTGACGGACAGCCAGACGCGGGTGATCGATCCGGAATTCGCATTCTACGCCCCGATGGGATTCGACGTCGGTGCCGTGCTGGCGAACCTCCTGATGGCATATTTTGCTTCCGCCGGTCACGAGCGCTCGCCCGGCGAGCGGCAGGCATTCGAGGCCTGGGTGCTCGAGACGGTTGAAAAGAGCTGGAACGAGTTCGCCCGGAAATTTCTCGACCTCTGGCGCGCCGGCGCCATGGGTGACGCCTATCCGGTCTCGCTCTTTGCCAGCGAGAAGGGCGCCGCGCGCCTCGAGGCCGAGCGGCAGGCCTACATGCAACGCCTGTTCGCCGACACCGTCGGCTTCGCCGCCGCGAAGATCATCCGCCGCATCTTCGGCCTCGCGCACAACATCGACTTTGAATTGATCGAGGATCCGCGCCAGCGGGCGATCTGCGAGGCACGTGCGGTGCGGCTGGCGCGCGCGATGATGGTGGAGGCGGGGGCGTTTCCCGCCATCGCCGACGTCACGGGTGCAGCGCGGAAACTGCGCAACTGGCAGCCGGAGTTCGCGGCCGGGTAGAGGCACGTCCTCGCAAATTGGCGGCCCCTGGCGCTACGCTCGCACGTGCCCTCCCATTCAAGGCTCTTGCATTCGACGTGCTGCGAATGGTCAACTTGCTGACCGGAGCACGTCTGTAGTGTCGGAGGGAACATGATGTTCAGGGTAGTGGCGATCGTTGCTGGTTTGGGGCTGGCGCTCGCCGCCACGGCGGAGGCCCAGACGCCGCGCAAGGGCGGAACCATCCGCATGACCGCGCCCTATGGGTCGAGCTTCACCAGCCTCGACATTCACACCACGCAGCGCGCCCAGGACGAGATCTACGCCAAGGCGCTGCACCGGTCGCTCTACATCTGGAATTCCGCGGAAGGAAAGCCGGTTCTGGAGCTTGCCAAAGAGGACGTCGTCTCGGGTGGAGGGCTCGTTCACACCTTCAAGCTGCGCGACGACGCCTATTTCCACAATGGCCGCAAGATGACGGCCGACGACGTCATCTGGTCCTACAACCGCATCATGGACGGCACCAAGGCCTATCCCGGCGCGCGTTTCGTCCGCATGATCGAGGGCGCGGCCGCGGTCGAGAAGGGCCAGGCCAAGGAAATCTCCGGCCTGAAGAAGATCGACGATTTCACCGTCGAGATGAAGCTGACCGAGAAGGTCGATCCCGGTTTCTATTTCTTCACCGCGCTGACCTCGATCTATCCTGCCGACGAGGGCGCCAAGGAGAGCTTCATCCAAAAGCCGATCGGTCTCGGGCCGTTCAAGTTCGTCGAGCACGTGCCGGGATCGCGCATCGTGCTGGAGCGCTGGGACCGGTTCTACAAGCCCGGCAAGCCCTACGCCGACAAGGTGATCGTGTCGATCATGGCCGAGGCCGCGGCACGCGATGTCGCCTTCCGCAACAAGGAGATCGACACCTCGGTGCTGGGACCGGCGCAATATGTCGCCTATCAGACCGACGCCAACCTCAAGGGCACCGTCGTCGAGGTCGCCGAGGTCTTCACGCGTTACATGGGGATGAATCCCTCGTTCAAGCCGTTCGCCGACAAGCGCGTCCGGCAGGCGATCAACTACGCCATCGACACCGATTTGATCATCAACAAGCTGGTCAAGGGCAAGGCCTATCGCGCCACCAGTTGGCTGCCGCTGACCTCTCCCGCCTACGACAAGGCCATGAAGCCTTACGCCTTCGATCCTGCCAAGGCCAGGCAGCTGCTCGCTGACGCCGGCTATCCCTCCGGCTTCGAATTCGAATGGACCACCAGCCAGAACGAGAGCTGGGGCCTGCCGATCGTCTCGGCCGTGATCCCGATGCTGGACAAGGTCGGCATCAAGGTCAAGGTCAAGCAGGTCGAGACCGCGGTGCTGGCGGAGGTGGTTCGCAGCGGCGACTACCAGGCCTTCATCTATTCCCAGGCCACCGGTCCGGACCCGCAGGCTGCCCTGAAATGCTTCCATTCGGCGACGCCGCAATCGGCCTGCAACTACATGAACTACAAAAATGCCGAATTCGACAAGATCGTGGATGCCGCCGGGCAGGCGGACGACCCTGCGAAGCGCGTCGAGCTGTTGCAGAAGGCCAATGCGCTGCTCTACGACGAGGCTCCGGTGTGGTTCTTCAACTACAACAAGGCGGTGATGGCCGTGCAGCCATGGCTCAAGGGCATTCAGCTCAACGCGACCGAACTGACCCACCAGAACGTCGAAGACCTCTGGGTCGACGAGACCTCGCCCGCGAAGTGACACGCGCTCTCGCGCTCCCTCCATCGCGACCGACGATGGGGGGAGAGAAGAAAAGTGCCGATGCTCTCCTTCCTGTTCCGCCGCCTGCTGCAGACCATTCCGACCGTGCTCGCCGTCGTGGCTCTGGTGTTCGTGCTGTTCAGCGTCGTTCCCGGCAGCATCGTCTCTTCCATGAGCGACGATAGCGACCCACAGGTCGAGCTGCGCATGAAGAAGCAGCTCGGCCTCGACGATCCCGTCTATGTGCGCTTTGGGGTCTACATCGCCAAGCTCGCCACCGGTGATTTCGGGACCTCGTTCCGGACCCGGGAGCCGGTCACGACCATGATCGCCAAACGGATATGGCCGACGCTGCAATTGATCGTCGCGGCCATGGCGTTTGCCGTCGTGATCGGCGTGCCGCTCGGCTTCGTCGCAGCGCTGAAGCCCGGCGGCATCGTCGATACGCTCGCGATGGTCGTGGCGGTGTCCGGCCTTTCGATCGCCAAATTCTGGCTCGGGCTGGTGCTGATGTACTTCTTCGCGTTGAAGCTCGGCTGGCTGCCGAGTTTCGGCTATGGCGACGGGGGATTGAAATATCTGATCCTGCCGGCCGTGACGCTTGGCGTCTCGCCGATGGCGTTGTTCGCCCGGACGACACGCGCCGCGGTCCTCGAGATCATGACCGCTGATTTCGTCCGCACCGCGCGCTCCAAGGGCATGAGCGAGACGCGGGTGGTGAAATGGCATGTGATGCGCAACGCGCTCGTCATCATTCTCACTACCGTCGGCCTGCAATTCGGCGCGTTGATGGGGCAGGCGGTCGTGGTCGAGAAATTGTTCTCGTGGCCGGGGATCGGCTCGCTGCTCGTGGACAGCGTCCTGCAGCGCGACATTCCGGCCGTCCAGGGCTCCATTCTCGTCGTGGTGCTGTCCTTTCTCGCGATCAATCTGCTGGTCGACGTGCTCTACGGAGTGATCGATCCCAGGATCAGATACGCATGAAGCTCCGCGCCAATCTCATCATCGGCGGCGCGTTGTTCGCGCTTGCGATCCTGGTCGGCCTGCTCGCGCCCTGGCTGGCGCATACCGACCCTGTCCTCGACGCCAACCTCATGAACGCGGAGGAGCCGCCAAGCTGGACCTGGTGGTTCGGCACTGACGACCAGGGCCGCGATATCTATTCCCGTGTGGTCTACGGTGCCCGCGTCTCGCTGACGGTCGGCATCGTCTCGCAGCTCATCAACAGCGTCATCGGTGTGGCGCTGGGCCTCAGTGCCGGCTATTGGGGCGGCTGGTGGGACGATGTCGTCAATGGCCTGACCAACGTCATGCTCGCGATCCCCTCGCTGATCTTCGCGCTCGCCATCATGGCGGTGCTGGGCCCCGGCCTCACCAGCCTGCTGATCGCGCTCGGCTTGACCAACTGGTCCTTCACCTGCCGGATCGCGCGGGCCTCGGCGCTGTCGCTGCGAAGCCAGGGCTATGTGCAGGCCGCGACCGTGCTCGGCTATGGCGATCTGCGCATCATGATCACGCAGCTGCTGCCGAACATGCTGGGGCCGATCGTCGTCATCGGCACGCTCGGCATGGGCAGCGCGGTCTTGTCCGAGGCCGCGTTATCGTTCCTCGGCCTCGGCGTCCGCCCACCGTTTCCGAGCTGGGGCAGCATGCTGTCGGACGCCCGCGACCAGATCACGACGGCGCCGTGGCTCTCGGTCTTTCCGGGCCTCGCCATCTTCCTGACGGTGCTCGGTCTCAATCTGCTCGGCGACGGCCTGCGCGACATTCTCGATCCCCAATCGCGGAGCCGGCGGACATGACCGGCGCGCCGCTGATCGAAGTCGAGGATTTGCGTATCGACCTTCACGACGGATCGCGGCGCGTTGCGGCGGCCGAGGGCGTTTCATTCCGGATCGATCGTGGCGAGACGTTCGGTCTCGTCGGCGAATCCGGCTGCGGAAAGAGCATCACGGCGCTCGCCTTGATCGGCCTGTTGCGGCCGCCGCTGTCGATCGGCGACGGCGTCATCCGGTTCGAGGGGAAGGAGATCCAGCATCTTTCGGCAGCCAGGCAGCGGGATCTGCGCGGCAACCGCATCGCCATGATCTTCCAGGAGCCGATGACGGCGCTCAATCCGGTTTCGCCGGTGGGCCGGCAAATCGCCGAGATGTTCGTGCTGCACAAGGGCAAGAGCTGGCGGGAGGCCGACCGGCTGGCGGTCGAGGCGCTGGCGAACGTTCGTGTTCCCGCGCCGGAGCGGCGCGTGCACGATTACCCGCACCAGCTGTCCGGCGGCATGCGCCAGCGCGTCATGATCGCCATCGCGCTCGCCTGCGGTCCGGACCTGCTGATCGCCGACGAGCCGACCACCGCGCTCGACGTGACAGTGCAGGCCGAAATCATCGAGCTGATGCGCAATCTGTGCGCCGAGCGGGGAACGGCGATCCTGATGATCAGCCATGATCTCGGCCTCGTCGCCAATGTCTGCCGGCGCGTCGCCGTGATGTATGCCGGTCGCATCGTCGAAGAGCGGGGCTCGGCCGATATTTTCCGCACCCCCTCGCATCCCTATACGCAAGGCCTGGTGGCTTCGCTGCCGCGGCTGGGCAGCCGCGCCGCGCTTGGCCGATCCAGGCTCCAGGAGATCGCGGGCGTCGTCCCGGCCATCACCAACTTCCCCGATGGCTGCCGGTTCAATCCGCGCTGCACGCAGGCGACCGAGATTTGCCGGACGGTCGCGCCGGCCGCGGATTTTCTGGGGGCGGGCGGCCTGGTCAGGTGTCACCACCATGCATGAGGGCAGGGCGGATGACGTCATTCTCAGCGTCGAGGATCTCGCGGTTCATTTTCCGCTTGGAGGCGGCCTGCTCGGCCGCAACAAGCGGGTGCTCCGTGCCGTGGACGGTGTCAATCTCACCCTGAAGCGCGGCGAATGCCTCGGCCTCGTCGGCGAGTCCGGCTCCGGCAAGTCGACGGTGGCATTGTCGATCCTCGGCCTGCTGACGCCGACGCGCGGCCGCGTCGTGCTGGACGGGCAGGTCGTGGCGAACCGGCAATCCGGCGATCGGAAGTCGCTGGCGCGGATCGTGCAGATCGTGTTCCAGGACCCTTACGCCTCCCTCAACCCGCGCCAGACTGTTCGCCGCACGTTAGAGGATCCCCTGCGCGTCCACGGCGTGACCGCAAAGAGCGAGATCGAGGACCGCGTCGCCAACATGCTGCGGCATGTCGGCCTGCGGCCCGAACAGGCCGACCGCTACCCGCACGAATTCTCCGGCGGCCAGCGCCAGCGCATCGGCATCGCCCGCGCGCTGATCCTCAATCCCAAAATCGTCATCTGCGACGAACCCGTGTCGGCGCTGGACGTCTCGATCCGCGCCCAGATCATCAACCTGCTGCTGGAATTGAAGGAGACGCTCGGTCTCTCCTACATCATGATCAGCCACGACCTCGGCGTCGTCGAGCACATGAGCGACAAGGTCGCCGTCATGTATCTCGGCCGCATCGTTGAGAACGGCGACTGGCGCGAAATCTTCGAACGTCCCGCGCACCCCTACACGCAGGCCCTGATCGCCGCGATCCCCGATCCGCTGCGCCATGCGCCGCTGGCGACGACAGGCGGCGATCTTCCCAATCCGCTCGATCCGCCCAATGGATGCGCGTTCAGCCCGCGATGCCGTTATGCCGAGGCGGTGTGCCGGAGCGAGCCGGGGCCGATGCTTGAAACGCGAGCGGACGGGCACGCGGTGCGATGCTGGCGGGCTGACGAGATTGCAGGGCAGGTGGCATTGGCGACCGTGGGCAGATAGCTACGCACTGCTCTTGGGACGTATGTTGCGATTGTCGAGGCGTCCTCTCCAACGCGTCATGACTTTCTCTTCGTAGCGCGCTTGGTCAAATCGGACACGATCAGTGCCTTCGATCCGAAAAATGTCGTCCCTGGACGCAACGGAATTCAGAAAGCTGGGCGATCGAAGGGCGAGGTCGACGAGCCCCCCGGCAGACATGAAATGACTATGCAGATACTCGAACGAGAACATGGCGACGCAGTAATTGTCGAAGGTCTCGAAATTCGAAAAGTCGGCAACGCCGCATTCGGCCAAGGTCATCACAGGGTAAGAGAAGTCATTCCTTGGCATCGAAGTTGGTCGAGCCCATGGAGGTGGGGGTGGCTGCTGGAGGGCCTTCAGGACGCCAACTTGACCCAGTACCCCGCCAATCCATTCCCAGTGGCCCATAGCTTCGTGATAGAATGCCTCGCGCTGCGTGCCATTTTGATCGGGAAGGGATTGGATAAACCCGCTCTTCCGGTCGTGATCCATCTTCCGATAGACCTCGAAAAGGAATTCGTAAGCGAGCGCGCCGACTGTTGCGTTGCGCATTTATTGACCTCAATCATGCCGACGCTACGCCGTGGCTGTTCCACTAGACCATCATTGTGTGTTTCCGCTGCGCCCGGCTGCGGCGAAAACCCACGAAGAGCGCGACGAATGCCGGTACAAAGAGGAACAATCCCGCGAATATGATTGCGAAGTCTTTGTCGGCATTGACGTGGGGCAAGTCGGAAAATCTGGCGAGCACAAGAACAAGTGCAATGCAGACCACAAAGAGTTTCGCGATTGCAACGCTGAAGAGGATACCCGAAAAGGTGTTGGGACTGGACTTGTCGATCCACATTCCGATCCACCGGCCAGGTAGCAGCAGAGAAAGGAAACTAACCATCCAGACGACTGCAATCACGCCCGCGAGTTCGAGCACGCTCATGTGCGCTTCCCGGCTTGAGATGTCGTTGTCTCGAAAGTCAACGCTGTCGGCACAGGCTGTTTGCGCGGCTCTTCTTGACGGCTTGCCGCGACGGCAAACCAGAGTCCGGTCATGATGATCAACGTGCGGACACCTGCGACCAGGCTTCGGTTGAGTTTGAAGAAATGACCGGCAGCCTCGATCATGGCGGCGCCCGCGAAGGCCAGCGCGAAAGCAGAGAGCATTGCGTTTCCCAGTTGTGGGGGATAGTGCTTCGGATGTCCTAAAAGACGATTAGCCCGATCAGTAAAACAGCCACGGCCCGCGCGAGCCTTAGGGAACATGGCAGCAATCGCTAGTGGCGAGACTGGGGTCCGTAGACCGGTCACAATCCGCCGCTCAGGATCTGGAGAAATGCGAGAGGTGACGCCGCCAGCAGCGCGCCTGCGACAAGTCCGACGGTCCCAAGTGCGAAGGCACCCAACCATGCGTGGTGTGTCCAGCCATAGACAAAGCCAAAGGTCATACAAAGGGAAATGATCGAAACCGCCCATACGATCTGCACGGCGATTTTAACCATTTTGATCATCGGCTCTTAACCTGTCGCAGTCTGCACCAGGCCGTGCGTTTTGCGATCGCCTATTGCTCCGCAAGCCTGGAATGTACAGGTAATGGGCATCGGGTTGAACGGAAGCCCATGGTCCGCTACGTAAGCAATATTCCGACCGGGCGGACCTATTTGGGGTTCACGTTGGTTTGGACCATCGTGACGTTTTTCGTCTTCCTGCTTTGCATTGCAATATTTGCCGCCGGTCATTGGATAGCTGGCTTGTTTATCGTCTTCCTCACTGCATATTTTTATGTTCGGCACTGCATTGCGATCGGCAAACGCGCACGACGTGGGCTTGTTCGCCGTCCGTAAGGCCAGCTGAAAGCTGTCGCCTCAGCTTCCGACGCCGCCGACCAGACGCGGGCGGCGGTTTGCGAGCGGGTTGTCTGCCGGGAGGGTACGCAGCCACGCGCGGAAACTGACGATCTCGGGGCAATCCGCGGTGCCTTCAGACGCAATCAGCCAATCACCGAGGCCCGATCCCTGATGGATCCGGTCGCAGCGATAGCCGGGATGGTGGCTGACGCCGCGGGCGATCAAGAGGTCGACCTTGCCCTCGACCAATTCGTGCAGGCCGGCCGGCTGCAGCACCCGCAGGCCGATCTCCGCATGCGCGCTGCGAAACGCCGCCAGATCCAGGCGGCGCAGGTCGAAGCCGCCATGAACGCCCAGCTGTAGCAGCACCGCACCTGCTGGTTTCAATTGCGCCGTCGCGTCCGCAATGTGGCGGAACCCTTCGGATATCCCGGGCAGATAGGCCTGACCGGCTGGGGTCAGTATCAGCTGCTTGTGCAGCCGCTCGAACAGCTGCACGCCGAGGCGGGCCTCCAGCGCTTTCACCTGCTGCCCCACGGCGGCGGGCGTCACGTGCAACTCGTGCGCGGCGAGCTTGAAGCTGAGATGGCGGGCAGCGGCCTCGAAGGCGCGGAGCGCGTTGAGCGGGGGAAGGGCGTAAGTCATCGCGCCGCAAGTTTGACACCGATGGCCCCCATCCCTGCAATAGATTTTCTTGCCCTGAACCGCAGGAATGATGCTTTGCGCCGTGGCGATGCCGCCGGGTACGTTTGGCCCGCAATCCGGAGAAGCCACATGCCCCCAGCTCACATCGTCAGCCACAATCCCGCAACGGTCCACCCGCCCGCCGGCGGCTACAGCATGGGACTTGAGCTGACGCAGCATCGCCGCCTGCTGTTCGTCAGCGGCCAGGTCCCTGAACGAACGGACGGCTCCGTGCCCGAAGGTTTCGAGGCGCAGTGCGAGCAGGCCTGGCGAAACGTCAGGGAGGTGCTCGCGGCCGCAGGCCTTGGCGTCGCACATCTGGTCAAGGTCACCACGTTCCTGACCGATCGCAGCCAGCTCGTGGCCAATCGCGCCATCCGGAGCGCGATGCTCGGGGAGCAGCAGCCCGCCCTGACGGTCGTGGTCGTCGAGCCCGTCGACAGCAAATGGCTGCTGGAGATCGAGGCGATCGCCGCGGAATGAAGCGGGCATCGCCGATGTTGCAACAATCTCGTCATGTCAGGTGTCCAATGACTGAAGTCCATCCCTTCTACGAAACGCATCGGAGCGCCATGGAGGCCGCCATGCGCGAACGTCTTGACCTCGCCGAGGCGATGCTCCGCGAGCGCGCGCATCTGTCGGATATCGACGGGATCAGGCGGGAGGTGATGGACGAATTCGAGATCGTGCTCACCCAGATGCCTTATGTCGGCGGCGCGGCAAGCCGCATGAGCGATTTCTTCATGCGCCTGACGGGGTTCATGGCGATCAGCCGCGTGCTGCTGAGGCACGGCGTGCCGGCGCCCGTGATCGGCGAGATCGAGCGAGACACCTACAAGGCGCAATTGCTGACCGCGCCTGAAGCGGAACGTCTCGCCGCGGGGATTCAATTCATGTCGCCGGAGAACCAGGCCTTGCTGCGCCAGCAGGCGGCAGAGAGCGTTACCGAGAGTCACCAGAAGGAGTTTCCTGAAGACTTCGTCTACGATTTCATCGAGCCGCGTTCGCAAGACAGTTTTGAATTCGGCATCAACTACAAGGCCTGCGGCTTCTGCAAGCTGGCGGCGCGCCACGGCGACAAGGATATCCTGCCCAATATCTGCGGGCTGGATTTCGACGCCTATGCCGCCCGAGGCATTCGCCTGGAGCGGACACAAACGCTGGCGGGTGGCGCCAGCCACTGCAATTTCCGCTTCTCGCGGTTGGCGCCGGATTAGAACCGTCATCCTGATGAGGTGGCCGCTTCTTCAGCGGCCCTCGAAGGACGACGGCCCGGCTGCTGCGCAGTCGTCATTGCGAGCGCAGCGAAGCAATCCAGAATCCCCCAGCGGAAAGACTCTGGATTGCTTCGCTGCGCTCGCAATGACGGGGCAGGTACCGCTTGTCGAAGCCGCCGCCATGATGCCATCATGCTCCTGTTTTGCCCGACGCGTCAAATAGAATTCGAAAAATCAGCAATTGCGCGGCGTCGCCCTCAAGCCGTTGATTTCGCTGGTCCCGGCTACTGTGCATGGGGTTGTTTTCGCATTTTTGTTTTGACGGCCGTCTATTCCGCCGCTTTCTCCCGCAGCCGCTGCGCATAGACGTTGATGACCAGCGCCGCCAGCAGGATCAGGCCGCGGATCAGGATCTTCAGAAAACTGTCGATGTTGACGTGGTCGAGGCCGTTGTTGAGGACGCCGAGCACGAACAGCCCGACGATGGTGTTGCCGATGCCGCCGCGGCCGCCGAACAGGCTGGTGCCGCCGACGACGACGGCGGCAATGGAGTCGAGCAGATAGGTGTCGAACTCGTTCTGTTGCGCGCTGCCGAAATGGGCGACGCCGAGCATGCCGCCAATGCCCGAGCACACCGCCGAGATCACCATGACGCTGCCCAGGATGAGCTTGACGTTGAGGCCGGAATATTCGGCCGCCTCACGGTTGCCGCCGACCATGTAGACGTAGCGGCCGAAGCGCGTGTAGGTCAGCACCAGATGGCCGCCGAGCAGCATGATGGCCGCGACGATGACGATCCACGGGATGCCGCCGATCGAGCCAGAGCCGAGCGTGGTGATCAGGCCCGGCACCTTGTAGGCGATCTGGCCACGTACCAGCAGGGCCGACACGCCGGCCGCGATCTGCATCATCGCCAGCGTCATGATGAAGGAGGGGATGCCGATCACGGTCAGCCCCAGCGCGTTGACGAGGCCGAGCAGCGCGCAGAGCAGGATCGACATCACGATCGCGACTGCGCCGGGCAGCGGGATGTTGGCGATGTTGACGTAGGATTCCTGCAGCGTGAAGTAGGCGACCGCGATGCCGGTGACGTTGGCGATGCTGGCGATGGAGAGGTCGATCTCCGCGCAGAGGATCACGAAGGTGAGACCGACGGCGATGATGCCCGTCACCGACACTTGCGTGAGGATGTTGCCGAGATTGTCCAGCGTCGCGAAGGAGGGGCTCGCGAGGGCGAAGAAGCCGGACAGGAAGATCAAGGTCAGGAACGGCGCGATGTTGCGCATCTGCGAGCGCAGGAAGGGCGCGAGACCCCGCGCTTTCCGACCCAACGCTGGAACCGTCTCACTGCTCGCCATGGTGCTTCTCCGTCACGCCGCTTCCAGCAGGCGGTCCTTGCTGACCGGCTCGTTCTTGAACTCCCGCACCAACGTGCCGCGCTTGAGCACGAGGATGCGGTCGGCCAGCGACAGCACCGTTTCCGGCTCGGTCGACAGCACGATGACGGCGAGCCCCCTGGCGCGGAGGTCGCGGACGATGTTGATGACGTCGTTCTTGGCGCCGACATCCATGCCGCGGGTCGGTTCGCACAGCACCAGAAGCTTGGGCGGATAGGTCAGCCATTTTGCCAGCGCGACCTTCTGCTGGTTGCCGCCCGAGAGCATGCCGAGGTCGAGGCCGACCACCGGCGGCCGGATCTGCAGTTGCTCGACCTGGCGTTTTGCGATCTCGCGCTCCTGCGCCGGCCTGAGCAGCAGGGACGAGATGCGATCGAGAATGCTGATCGAGATGTTCTTGTAGACCGGCTCCTGGTGGAACAGCATGTCGCGCCGGCTCTCCGGCACCAGCGCCACGCCCGCGCGCCGCGCCGCCGCCGTGCTGGCAAAGCTCCTCGGCTTGCCTTCGACCGCGAGCGTGCCGCCATCCGGCTTCAGCTTGCCGAACAGGATGCGCGACAGCTCCTGCTGGCCGCAGCCTATGAAGCCGTAAATGCCGAGCACCTCGCCGGCGCGCGCCTCGAAGGAGATGTCCTTCAGGCTGCGTGCCAGCGATAGCTGGTCGACCTTCAGGACGACCGAGCTGTCGACAGGCTGCGGCAGCATCAGGTCGTCGCTGTAGCTGTGCTCGAGGGCCTCGCCGCCGCGGCCGATCATGGCCTCGATCAGCGCGCCCTTGCTGGTGGCCGAGGCCGCGGTTTCGGCGACCTTCCGGCCATTGCGGAACACGGTCACCGTGTCGGACACGCGAAGAATGTCCTCGATGAAATGCGAGATGAAGACGATGGCCGTGCCTTCCTCGCGCAGCCGCCGCAGCGTTGCGAACAGCCGCTCGACCTCGGGCGGGGAGAGGGCGGAGGTCGGCTCGTCCAGGATGACGATGCGGGCGCCGGAGAACAGCACGCGCGCGATCTCGATCAGCTGCTGCAGTCCGATCGAGAGGTCGCCGAGCCGGCTCATCGGATCGACGTCGAGACCAAGCCGGGCAAGCTGTTCGCCGGCCTCTCGCGCCATCCGCCGCCACTGCACGAGGCCGAGGGCGTTGGTCGGCTGGTTGCCGAGGAACACGTTCTCGGCGACCGTGAGGTCGGGCGCGACCGAGAGCTCCTGATGCACCATGGCGATGCCGGCCGCGCGCGCATCGCGCGCCGAGCGGAAATGCGTTTCCTTTCCGTCGATCAGGAAGCGGCCGGAGAATTCGGTATGCACGCCGGCTATGATCTTCATCAGCGTGCTTTTGCCAGCGCCGTTCTCGCCGACGAGACCATGGATCTCGCCGGGGGAGAGCGCGAAGTCAACACCACGAAGCGCTTCGACGCCGCCGAAGCTCTTCGTGATGCCCTGTAGTTCCAGGATGGGCGAACGCATCTCGGGCATGGAAGCTCAGATCCTGGTCGCTCAGATCAGGAAATGATCCTGCATCCACTGCATGCCCGCAGCGTTGGCCTTGGTCACGACCGGGCCGTCGGTGACGACGTTCTTGGGGATGCCCTGTCCGCTCTTCTCGCCGCCGACCACGGCGGAGACGCCTGCGATGATGGCGCCGCCGTGGATGCGGCAGGACGGGTTGCGCACGGTCGCGAACATGCGGCCTTCGCTCACCGCCTGGATCGCCGGCGGCATGGCATCGACGCCGCCGATCAGGATGTTGGTGCGGCCCCGCGCCTTCATGATGTTGGCGGCGGCCAGCGCCATGTCGTCATTGTGGAAGAACGCCGCGTCGATCTGCGGATACTTGGTCAGATAGGTTTCCCAGAGCCGCGCGGTCTTCGAGACGTCCCAGTCGGCGGGCTGGGTGTCGAGCACCTCGATGCCGGGGAATTGCTTGACGACATTGTTGAAGCCTTTCGCGCGGCCCTGCGCGCCGGTGTGGCCAAGGGCTCCCTGCGTCATGATGATCTTGCCCTTGCCTCCCATGGCGTTGCACAGCGCCTGCGTCACCGAAGCGCCCATGAACTCGTTGTCGGGGGCGAGGAAGGAGTGAACGTTGATCTGGTCGAGCGGCGCAATCAGCGTGTCCATGTCGATGACGGGCGTGCCGGCGTCGATCATCTTCTGCACCGGCTGGGTGAGGGTGCCGATGCCGAAAGCCTGGATCGCGACGAAATCCCATTTCTGCGAGGCCATGTTGTCGATCGCCGCGCGTTGCTTCACCGCATCGAGCTGGCCGTCGAACCAGGTGACCTCGACATTGAACAGCTTGCCCCAGAATTCCGCGGCCTGCTTGCCCTGCGCGCACCAGGTGGCCTGGAGGCCTGCATTGGAGAAGGCCGCCTTCAGCGGCTTTTCGGATCGTCCGACTTCGGCTGCCAATGCGGGGTTTATGCCCAGGCTGCCGAGGATGGCAGCCCCGGCGCCGGCGGTCGCGGCCGCCTGAAGAAGATCGCGCCTCGTCGTCGAGAAATCTTTCGTCCCGGACATCGTTCGCTCCCATAATATCTTGTCGTCGGCGCGTCATTGATTGCGCGACCGATCTCGGAAAGTCTCTCACAAGAGTTGTTGCCACTCAATCTGCAATCAACCGCGAGATCGCCGGATCCCTTGGTGCAGCGCAAAGCGCTACGCCGCGATGCCAGCGAAGGCGTCGATCTCGGCGAGCAATGCGTCCCAAGCCTGCGCCATCGCGGGCGACCATTGATCGCCGAGCAACTCGCGCAGGGTATCCCTGATCACGGCGAAGAACGCGATGAACAGCTCGCGCGGGGTGCCGTAGCCGTCGTGCGAGACGACCTCGCAGGCGATCAGCCGGAACGGCCCGCGACGCTCGCCGGCGAAATCGAGAATCGCCTCGATCGTCAGCGCAAGCATCGAGCCCTTCACGAGCGCGCTGCCTTGCGAGCGGAACATCGCCTGCGTTTCGGGATGCTCTGTGAACAGACGTTGGTAGACGAGCGGCGTGAGATCCGCGCAGTGCGAGGCCGCGAGTTCGAAGCTGTTTTCGATCGGATTAGGGGAAACATTCATTGGCGCTTCAGCGCTACAGACAAAAAAAGAGCGGGGCCCTAGCCCCGCTCGAAAATTGTGTCGACCCTATTATCCCCGATTCTAAGATTTGCTCTTGATTGACGGGGCGACGCTGCGTTTTGCGCGCCAGGGGCTCCTCCCGAGACTTGGACCACCAGACTTTGACCTCGCGGCTAGCCTGAGCAAGAGGGATGCTAGATCAACTTTTCTCACTTGTCATCATTTTCGGCAACGATTGTTCAAAATTAGAGCAGCTGACGAAATGATCGGGCTGTCTACGGTGTAACCGTATGACAAATATAAGAAATCTGTGGAGGAGCCAGGCTTGTGCATCTGCCTCAAATGCCGGACGTCTTCGCTTATGAGGCGGCCGGACCACAATTTTCGAGAAATTTGCGCCCGGCCAAGAAGCCGGCGGAACTGACCTCGACTCAGGTCCCGGCGCAGTGTTTAGTTAGCGCACGAACGAATGGTTCGGCGGATGCGCGCACGGCTGCAAAAATTCCTTCCCCTGGTCCTGCTCGCCTTGGCGATGCAGGTGCTGGCCCCGATCGCTGCCTGTCTGGCGGCCGGCCAGGCCGTGGCCGATCCGCTGTCTGCCGCCGTCATCTGCCACAGCGCGGGCGAGCAGAGCAGCCCGACCGACCAGAGTGGCGCGCCGACCGCACATGGCGCGGCGTGCGCGCTCTGCTGTCTGGCGCAGGCCAACGCCTCGCTCGATTCGCCGCCGCACACGGCGCTCACCAGTCCCTTCCGCCACGCAGAGCGCGTGGTGTGGCATGTGGCGGATGCGTCCGCCATCGTAGCCCATAGGGGCACAAGCGCCCAGGCGCGCGCGCCTCCGCACTTCTCCTGACCTAGCGACAAACCGAACCATTGGCGCGCGATCTGGCTGCGCCGGTGGCGTGCTCAACGGACCGGCCGAAGTGCCGGATGTCAGGAATTCAAGTGATGTTACGCATTCGTGCGATCGGCGGCGCGAGCTTGCCCGTGCTTTGCGGGGTGCTGTCCTCGATCGGCTCCGACGCGCTCGCCCAGGCTACCCCGCAGGCGCTCCCCCCGGTGACGATCGAGGCGCCGCAGGCCGCCCGTCCGAAACCCGTCACGCGGTCGTCGAGGCCTCGCTCTGCTTCGGCCGGTCGTGTGGCGAGGCCCGTTACGCCGAGCGCGAGTGTCAGCGTACCGACCCAGAACAGGGCCGTGACCGCCAGCGCAGCCCGAGATGGTCTCAATCAGGCTCCTGCCGGCCAGACCGCCACGACCATCGATCGCAGCCAGTTCGAGAACCGACCGGCGTTCTCGGTGAGCGATGTCCTGCGCGACAGTCCGGGCATTTCGATCAAGCAGGGCAACGGCCCGCGCGATTTCGGCATCTCGATTCGTGGATCCAATGCCCGGAACGGCTTCGGCATCCGCAATCTCGTCATCTTCGAGGACGGCTTCCCGGTAACCCAGCCGGACGGCCTGTCGCGCAGCGACCTGATCGATCCGCATGCCTATGGCGCCATCGACGTCGTTCGCGGGCCTTCGTCAGCGCTCTACGGCAATTACGCAACCGGCGGCGCACTCAATTTCCGGACGCGGCCGGGCGGCACGATCGACGGCGTTGAATATGGCGTCGACGGCGGAAGCTATGGCTACTTCAACAACTATCTGGCGGCCGGCAAGAAGGTCGGGAATTTCGAGGGCTCGCTGTTCGCAAGCGACACGCGCGGCGACGGCTATATCGGCAACAGCTGGTTCAATACACAGACCGTCAACTTCCTCGGAACGCTCAAGGCGACGCCGGACGACCGCTTCACGGTCAAGATCATCAACAACGACCTCAGCACGCGGCTGCCCATCCGGCAGTCGCTGAACCAGTACTACACCAATCCCTTCCAGCAGGGATGCGCGACCGGCGTCACGGCCGCGGCCGGATGCGGCACGGTCACGCTGAACAACAACGGCTTCAACCCGACCGCCGGAACCGACAAGGAGACGGCCGTGCAGGCCGGGCTCGGCCGCAACGACCGCCGCACAATCGTCGGCGGCCGGTGGGAGCATGATTTCGACAACACCACGACCTGGCGCAACCAGTTCGTCTTCGACGACAGGAACATCAGTCAGCCGACCGGCGCGACCAGCGCGATCGGCGATTTTCCGTCGTACAATTACATGAGCGATCTCACCAAGCGCGGCGAGATCCTTGGATTGGAGTCGACCGCGTTCTTCGGCGCCTTCTACAATACGCTGACGGCATCGAGTGACACTCGAAACGTGATGCCGGGAGGGAATGGCACGCTCGGCAGGCTGTCCAGCAATCTCTATAGCGAAACGACCAATTATGGCGTGCGCGCGCGGGATGAGCTCAAGCTGACGACCTCGTTGACGGCGGTTGCGGGCGTTGGCTGGGAAACCACCGTTCTGAAAGGAATAAACACGGCCTATTCGTACGCCGGACCCACGGGCATCACCACGATAACGCCCACAACCGCGGACCGGCAGTTTCAAAATACCGCACCGGAGCTGGCGCTGCTCTACAATCTCAACAACGAGTGGCTGTTCCGAGGACGCGTCGCCACGGGATACGGCACGCCGCAGGTTTCGAATCTGTTCGTGGTTCAGACGGGATTATCGGGCAACAACACCCAGCTCCAGGCCCAGAAAAATCTCGGCTACGACATCGGGTTTGATTGGACGCCGAATAACATGCTTAAGCTCAGCGCCACCGGCTTCTACGAGTTCTTCCGCAACGAAATCGTCACCCAGGCAACTCAGACCACTGGTGTGACCTATTCGTTCAACGCACCGCGATCGGAGCACCGCGGCATCGAGCTAGCCGCCGACTGGAAGTTTTATCCAGGCTGGCGGTTCATGGCGGCATACACCTATCTCGACGAGGTCTACACCGACTACGTCGAGAACATCACCAAGGGTGCTGTGTTCAGTTTCAACCGGGCAGGCAACAAAATCCCCGGCGTCTCTCCCAACGAGCTCACGGCCCGGGTTGGCTACGACGAATCCGCCGGGCCGCTGGCGGGCCTCGGAGGCTTCGTCGAGGTCCAGTGGAAGGACTCATTCTACATGGACAATGCAAATCTGCTGAAGGCGCCAGATTATGAGCTGGTCAATTTGAACGTCCACTACAAGACCGATCTGGTGTCCGACACTTTTAGATCCCTGAACCTGTTCCTCGAGGTCAGAAATGTGTTCGACCGCACCTACGTTGCGTCGGCAAACAATATCGCCAACACGGTTTCGACGACCGGAGTTCAAGATCCTGCGAGCACGCTCGCAAACACGACGGGATCGATCTATGCGGGCTCGCCGCGCACGTTCGTTGCGGGTATGAAGGTGGCGTTCAAATGATCCGGGCTCTCGAAGGGAGTCGGCCCATGCTCCGAAGCGGCTTGCTCGGGATCTTCGCTCTGGCATTCCTGCATGGCGCGGCGTTCGCGCAGATGCACGGTCAGCACGCGTCGGAAGCGGCGTGTGACGAGCAGACGTTGCGCTGCGCAACCAAGGCGACGCCGACATTCGGTCCAGACGGAACGCTGTGGCTTGCCTGGATGGCGGGAGGGCAGGTATCGGTCGCGAGTTCGCGGGATGCGGGGCGCAGTTTCTCGGCCCCCGTCCAGGTCACCACCACGCGGCTGAATCTCGACTGGGGGCCGGACGCGCGGCCGAAGATCGTGGTCGATCGCAAGGGCGGCATTGCTCTGGCATTCTCGATCTTCAGGGACGAGGCGTTCAACGGCCAAGTGCTCTACACGCGCTCCGGCGATGGTGGGAAGAGCTTTGCCGAGCTGAAGCCCATCACCGCAAACGCAGAGAGCCAGCGTTTTGAGGCGCTGGCGCTCGATCAGGACGGGACGATCTTCGCGGCCTGGCTCGACAAGCGCAATCGTGTCCCCGCAAAGGAGTCGGGACGGAAGTACGAGGGGGCAGGGCTGTTCTTTGCCTCGTCGCGCGATGGCGGCGCTACCTACGCAGCGGCCAGCCTCGCGCGCGACAACACCTGCGAATGTTGCCGATTGGGGTTGGCGTTCGCGGCGCCGGGGCGGCCGGCCGTGATCTTCAGGAACATTTTTGACGGCGGCGTGCGTGATCATGCCGTCATGACATTCACCGATGTCTCGACACCGGGGGAAATCCATCGGGTCAGCAACGACGATTGGCAGATCAACGCCTGCCCGCACCACGGGCCGAGCCTCACCGTTGCACCGAACGGAACCTATCACGTCGCCTGGTATACGAATGGGAAGGCGCGGAAGGGATTGTTCTACGCGCACTCGCGCGACGAAGGCCGCACATTCTCTGCGCCCGTGGGAATCGGGCAGCCGGGCCGCAATCCGACGCGTCCCTTTGTGCTCGCAGGTCCCGCTGGGACGGTGATGGTGTGGAAGGAGTTCGACGGCGAGAAGACTTCGGTTCAGATGACGATTTCGCGCGACGATGGCGACACGTGGTCGCCGCCGAAGACGATATCGAGCACGACCGACACCTCCGACCATCCCTTGCTGATTTCCAATGGCCGACAGACCTATCTGTCATGGATGACGAAGGCGGACGGCTATCGCCTTACAGCGATCGAGGACCAACCATGACACGTCGATTTGCAGGCATTCTGGGTCTGGGTATCCTGATCGCATCGGTGGCCGCGCTCGGGGCGGCGCCGGCCCTGAAACCGTTCGAGCGCGGTACCTGGCAGAGCGTTCTCAGGGGGCATGCGGGCCGTCCGACGCTCGTGCATTTCTGGGGCGTGACCTGTGGTCCCTGCAAGGTCGAGCTGCCGCTGCTCGGGCAGTTTGCGAAGGACCACCCGGGAATCGATGTGGTCACGATCAGCGCCGATCTCGTGCCGAACCTGCCGGCGGCGACGCAATCGATGCTCGACAGGGCTGGGCTGTCGTCCACCGAGAATTTCATCTTCAATGACGGTTTTGTCGAGCGTTTGAGGTTCGAGATCGATCCCGCCTGGCAGGGCGACATCCCCAGGACCTTGCTGGTCTCCCGGGACGGGACCGTCACGACGATCGAAGGGTCCGCTGAAATGGTCGATCTCGAAAAATGGTCGGCCCAACAACTCTCCACACACTGACATTCAATCTGCAAACGGGAAGACTGATATGAAGACGATCTTGAAAGATGTGATGTTCGCGGCGTTCGCACTGGCGCTCTGCGCTGCACCAGCCGCGGCCGACGACGTCAAGGCGGGTGATCTCGTCATCTCGCAGGCGTGGAGCCGGGCGACGCCGGGCGGCGCCAAGGTTGCCGGTGGCTATCTCACCATCGAGAACAAGGGTGCGGCGGCCGACAGGCTGATCGGCGTGTCCGCCGATATCGCGGGGAAGGCCGAAGTCCATGAGATGGCGATCGACAATGGCGTGATGAAGATGCGTCCGCTCGACAAGGGCCTCGTCATTGATCCCGGCAAGACGGTGAAGCTCGCCCCCGGCGGTTATCATCTGATGCTCCAGGAGCTGAAGGGCGCGTTCAAGCAGGGCGACAAGGTCCCGGTGACGCTTCAGTTCGAGAAGGCCGGCAAGGTCGCCGTCTCCCTCGATGTGCAGGGCGTCGGCGCGCAGGTGCCCGGCGACGGCGGGCACATGATGAAGAAGATGCCGGATCATTCGGGAATGAAGATGTGATGAAACCGATCAAGGCTCCGATGACCTCGCGTCGAACCATCACGGGCCTCGTGCTCGGAGCGGCCGCGTTGCTGTCGGTTGCGGCGACACCGCTTGCGGCGGCGACCGACGACGACAGCTTCTTCACCCATCTGCACACCGATAAGGCGATGGCCAATGTCACGGTCTCGCCGGGCCGCGCCGGCCCGGTCGAGATCGCCATCCAGCTCGAGACGACGGACGAGGCGCCGCTCACGGCCAAAGCCGTGTCGGTGACGCTCGTGGAGTCACAGACCGGCAGGAAGCTCGCGCCGGTCGAGGCTTCGCGGGACGGCGAGGACAGCTGGCACGTGAAGGTCGCGCCATTGACGCCGGGACGCTGGATGCTGGGTCTCGGAATTTCGATCTCCGAGGCAGATCATGTCAGCATCGAATCTCCGATCCTGATCAAATGACCACGTTGAGGAGGACGACCATGTCGAAGCGATCCTGCCTGTTTCTGATCGCCGCGCTCACCGCATCGCCCGCCGCGGCGCATATCACCCTCGAGACCAAGCAGGCGACGGTCGGCTCGTACTACAAGGCTGTCTTCGCCGTCCCGCACGGTTGCAAGGGCTCGCCCACTGTGAAGATCCGTGTGCAGATTCCGGAAGGCGTGATCGCGGTGAAGCCGATGCCGAAGGCGGGCTGGAGCGTCGATGTGGTCGAGGGCAAATATGCCGCTGAATACGATTATCACGGCAACAAGCTTTCCTCCGGCGTCAAGGAAGTCGCCTGGTCCGGCGGCAAGCTGCCGGACCATAATTACGACGAGTTCGTCATCAGCAGCTTCCTCACGGGCGGCCTGAAGCCGAACACGACGCTGTATTTCCCAATCGTGCAGGAATGCGAGACCGGAGTCAGCCGCTGGATTGAGATCCCCGTGGAGGGGGCAAAGCATTCGCACGAAGGCAATTCGCCGGCGCCCGGCCTGAAGCTGTTGCCAAAGCCCTGATGCGCCTGCTCGCCGCGCTTGCGACGCTGCTCCTCGTTGTTGGCTTTGCAACCGGGGTGTGGGCGCATGCGGCGCTTGTCTCGGTCGAGCCGGCGAGCGGCAGCATGCTTGCGAGCGCGCCGAAGGCGGTGGAACTGCGCTTCAACGAGGTGGTGACTTCAGGCGCGATCCGACTGATCGACGGCGCGGGCAGGGCGCGGGACGACGCCCGCGTCAGCGCATCGGGTGAAACCATCTCGGTTGCGATGCCGCCGGACCTGCCGCAGGGCACCGCGGTCTTGAGCTATCGCGTGATCTCGCAGGATGGCCATCCCATCGCCGGATCGGTGTTCTTCTCGATCGGTATGCCGACGGGGACGCAGGCTCCGGCCAATGCCGACGGCGGGTTGAATGTGCTGATCTGGCTGGCGCGGGTCGGTCTCTATCTCGGGCTGTTCGTCGGCGTCGGCGGCGTGTTTTTTGCGAGATGGATCGCGTGGGCGATGACCGGCATGACCGTCCCGCGCGTGGCGCTTGTGGTCGGACTTCCCTGCGCCGTTGCCTCTCTCGGTGTGTTGGGCCTCGATCTCCTGGGCCTGCCGCTGGCGGCACTCGCGACGGCCGCGCCCTGGAAAGTCGCATTCGCGACTAGCGCCGGTCCCGCATTGCTGGTCGCCATGGCTGCGATGCTGTGCGCTCTGCTGGCGCTGCGCGGCGCATGGTACGCGCGTGCGCTTGCGATCGTCGCCTTCGTCGGCGTCGGCCTGTCGCTCGCCATGACCGGGCACGCGGCCACGGCGCCGCCGGAGGCGCTGACCCGGCCGGCGATCTTTCTTCATGGCCTCGGCGTCACCATCTGGATCGGTGCTCTCGCGCCGCTGGCCACGCTGGTGTCGAGGCCGACGGTCGCGACGCTTTCTGTCGTGAACCGCTTTTCCCGCCTTGCCGCGCTCGCGGTCGGCGTGCTGGCCGTGACCGGCCTTGCGCTGGCGTTCGTCCAGATCGAAAAGCCGTCTGCGCTGGTCGAGACCCGCTACGGCCAGATCCTCTCGGTCAAGCTCGCGCTTGTCATCCTGCT
Source organism: Bradyrhizobium sp. A5 (assembly GCF_042076515.1). Lineage (NCBI taxonomy): Bacteria > Pseudomonadati > Pseudomonadota > Alphaproteobacteria > Hyphomicrobiales > Nitrobacteraceae > Bradyrhizobium > Bradyrhizobium sp. A5. Next base: position 3,241,795 of record NZ_CP148990.1, read on the forward strand.
GCTGGGACTTGCCGCACTCAATCGGTTCCGGCTGACGCCGGCCCTGGCGCGGGGGGAAAAGGCTGCGTCCATCCTCAGGCGCGCGATCCTGCTGGAATGCGCCATCGCGCTGACGATCTTTGCTGTCGTCGCCGGCTGGCGCTTTACGCCGCCGCCACGAACCATCATTCCGGAGACGCCGCTGGCGATCCACATCCATGGCGACAAGGCGATGTTCCAAGTGCTGGTCTCGCCGGGCAAGGCAGGCGTCGACGATTTCGTGCTCCAGCTCATGACCGGCGAGGGGGCGCTGCTCAAGGCCGGGGAGGTGACCCTGACGCTGAGCCTGCCCGAACGAGGCGTCGAGCCGATGAAGCGGGACGCCTCGCTGGGGCCGGACGGCTACTGGCATGTGCGCAAGGTCGAGCTGCCCTTTGGCGGTCGCTGGCATGTGCGGATCGACGCGCTGGTGAGCGATTTCGAGAAGATCACGCTGGAGGACGAACTCGACGTTGCGCCGCCTTGAGGCGTATCGTTGCGGCTCAAGCTGAACCTCAAGCCAACGGAAAAATGACAGGAATTCCGTCGCCTTAGCGGCTTTTCCTCATTCCCGGTCTTGTGTTTTCGCTCTCAATCCGGTTTCACTGCAGGCGATCACTGATTCCCAGAGTATTGCCATGCGGTTGTCGCGGTTCTTTCTGCCCATTCTGAAGGAAAATCCGAAAGAGGCGGAGATTGTCTCGCATCGCCTGATGCTCCGCGCCGGCATGATCCGCCAGGAAGCGGCTGGCATCTATGCCTGGCTGCCGCTCGGGTTTCGGGTGCTGAAGAAGATCGAGCAGATCGTTCGCGAAGAGCAGGACCGCGCCGGTGCGCTGGAACTGCTGATGCCGACGCTCCAACTCGCGGATCTCTGGCGTGAGAGCGGGCGCTACGACGCCTATGGTCCGGAGATGCTGCGCATCGCCGACCGCCACAAGCGCGAGCTGCTGTACGGGCCGACCAACGAGGAAATGATCACCGAGATCTTCCGCGCCTACGTCAAGTCCTACAAGAGCCTGCCGCTCAATCTCTATCATATCCAATGGAAATTCCGCGACGAGCAGCGTCCGCGTTTCGGCGTGATGCGCGGCCGTGAGTTCCTGATGAAGGACGCCTATTCCTTCGACCTCAACGAGGCTGCAGCGCGCGTCGCCTACAACAAGATGTTCGTCGCCTATTTGCGCACTTTCGCGCGGATGGGACTGAAGGCGATCCCGATGCGCGCCGAGACCGGCCCGATCGGCGGAGATCTCAGCCACGAATTCATCGTGCTGGCCGAGACCGGCGAATCCGGCGTCTTCATCAATCGCGACGTGCTGGACCTGCCGGTGCCGGGCGAGGACGTCGATTACGAGGCCGATCTGACGCCGATCATCAAGCAGTGGACCTCGGTCTACGCTGCCACCGAGGACGTCCACGACGCCGCGCGGTTCGAGCGGGAAGTGCCGGAAGCCAAGCGGCTGAACACCCGCGGCATCGAGGTCGGCCAGATATTCTATTTCGGCACCAAATATTCCGACGCGATGAAGGCGCTGGTGGCCGGCCCTGACGGCGTCGACGTGCCGATCCATGGCGGCTCCTATGGCGTCGGCGTCTCGCGCCTGCTCGGTGCCATCATCGAGGCCTGCCATGACGATGCCGGCATCAAATGGCCCGAAGCGGTCGCCCCGTTCCGCGCCGTGGTGCTGAATCTCAAGCAGGGCGATGCCGCGGTCGATGCAGCCTGCGAGAAGCTCTACGCCGAACTCACCGCCAAGGGCGTCGATGTGCTCTACGACGACACCGACCAGCGCGCCGGCGCCAAATTCGCTGCGGCCGACCTGATCGGCATTCCCTGGCAGATCATGATCGGGCCGAAGGGACTTGCCGACGGCAAGATCGAGCTGAAGCGGCGCGCCGACGGCACACGCGAGAATCTGTCGCCTGCGGACGTGATTGCCCGGCTGGTCGCCTGAATAGTGTTCATCGCGCGATAATGGGCCGGCAATCCGGCCACAATTGACCCCGAATCATGGGATTATCAAGCGATGGATGAAACCATGACCGAGACCAAGCCAACCGCGCCTTTTGCGCCCTTCGAGTGGATGCTGTCGGCGCGCTATCTGCGCGCACGCCGCAAGGAGGGATTCATCTCGGTCATCGCCGGGTTCTCCTTCCTCGGCATCATGCTGGGCGTCGCGACGCTGATCATCGTAATGGCGGTCATGAACGGCTTCCGCAAGGAGCTGCTCGACAAGATCCTGGGGCTGAACGGCCACATCCTGGTGCAGCCGCTGGAATCGCCGCTGACCGACTGGAAGGACGTCGCCGACCGCCTCAGCCAGGTTCAGGGCATCCGGCTGGCTGCTCCCGTTGTGGACGGCCAGGCGCTGGCGTCCTCGCCGTGGAACGCCTCGGGCGTGCTGGTGCGGGGCATTCGCTCCGACGACCTCAACAACCTCACCTCGATCGCCAAGAACATCAAGCAGGGCTCGCTGGAAGGCTTCGACGACGGGCAGGGGGTCGCGATCGGCCGGCGCCTCGCCGACCAGCTGTCGCTGCATGCGGGCGACAGCATCACGCTGGTGGCGCCGAAGGGCGCAGTCACGCCGATGGGCACGACGCCGCGCATCAAGCCCTACAAGATCGTCGCGGTGTTCGAGATCGGCATGTCCGAATATGACCTCGGCTTCGTGTTCATGCCGCTTGCGGAGGCGCAGGCCTATTTCAACCGCAGCAATGATGTCACCTCGATCGAGGTGTTCACCACTAATCCCGATCAGATCGTCGCCTTCCGCAAGGCGGTGACGGAGGCCGCGGGCCGGCCGGTTTTCCTGGTCGACTGGCGGCAGCGCAACTCGACCTTCTTCAACGCGCTCCAGGTCGAGCGCAACGTGATGTTCCTGATCCTGACCATGATCGTGCTGGTCGCGGCGCTCAACATCGTCTCCGGCCTGATCATGCTGGTGAAGGACAAGGGGAGCGACATCGCGATCCTTCGCACCATGGGGGCCTCGCAGGGCTCGATCATGCGCATCTTCCTGATCACGGGCGCATCGATCGGCGTGGTCGGTACGCTGGTCGGCTTCGTCGTCGGCCTCCTGATCTGCCTGAACATCGAATCGATCCGGCAGTTCCTGTCCTGGCTGACCAGCACTGAGCTGTTCTCGCCGGAGCTTTATTTTCTGTCGAAACTGCCTGCCGAGATCGACGTCGGCGAGACCACGGCCGTCGTCATCATGGCGCTGACGCTGTCGTTCCTTGCGACGCTCTACCCGTCGTGGCGCGCCGCGCGCCTCGATCCCGTCGAAGCGCTGCGGTATGAGTGAGGGGCTGATGGAGCAGCAGCAGGGGGCGGAAGATGTACCGGTCATCTATCTCCACGAGATAAAGCGGCAGTACTTGCAGGGCGAGGTGCCGCTGACGATCCTCGACGGCGCCAAGCTCGCGCTGTGGGCCGGCCAGTCGGTCGCGCTGGTGGCGCCGTCGGGCTCGGGCAAGTCGACGCTGCTGCACATCGCGGGGCTGCTCGAAGCCCCCGATTCCGGCGAGGTCTACGTCAATGGCGCGCCGACCTCGCAACTGCCCGACATCGAGCGCACCCAGCTTCGCCGCACCGACATCGGCTTCGTCTACCAGTCGCACCGGCTGCTGCCGGAGTTCTCGGCGCTGGAGAACGTCATGATGCCACAGATGATCCGCGGCCTGAAGAAGTCCGAGAGCGTCAAGCGCGCCAAGGAGATCCTTGGCTATCTCGGCCTCGGCGACCGCATCACCCATCGCCCGGCCGAGCTGTCGGGCGGTGAGCAGCAGCGCGTCGCGATCGCCAGGGCGGTTGCGAACGCGCCGCGGGTGCTGTTCGCGGACGAGCCGACCGGCAACCTCGACCCACACACCGCGGACCACGTGTTCCAGGCGCTGATGCAGCTCGTCAAGGCGACCCAGGTCTCGATGCTGATCGCGACCCACAACATGGAACTCGCCGGCCGTATGGACCGCCGCGTGTCGCTGTCGAACGGCCAGGTCGTCGAGCTCGAATAACAAAAACGCGAAAACAACCCCATGCACAGTAGCCGGCCTTGACCGGCTTTGAGCGGGGTGACGCTGTCCAGTCCTTTGACATGGCAGGCAAACCCGCCGCGACGGCGCATCGCCGGGGCGGGCAGGTCAGTCACGGCCGGATCACCGTCATGCCGAACGGGCCGGCGTTAGCGGCCGCATAGGCCACGGCCTCGTTGGCGTGGTCGAGATCGAAGGCTGTCGTCTCGTAGTGATCGAGGCACAGCAGCCCTGCGCGCACCAGCGCGATCAGGCGGACGGCCGCATCCGGTGGATACATCCAGACGCCGTGGATGGTGATGCATTCGCGCATGATCCAATTATAGGGCAGCTCGAGGCCCGCGCCGCCCTGCATGTTGACGCCGCCCATCAGCACCACGCGGCCGTAAGGACGCACCGTCATGATCGCGGCGCGCGCCACCGTCGTCGAGACCGAAGGCGGCATGATATCGAGCACGCAATCGATCGGGCCAGGTGCGGCGCGCTTCATGCGCGCGCAGTCTTCGGCCTCGTTGCCCGTCAGCTTCACCGGCCTGACGCGCTCGCCGTAACGGCGCACGAGTTCGGCCAGCATCGTCTCGTTGCGTCCCGGCGCCACGACGCAGGCTGCGCCCATCGCCAGCGCCACCGCCACGGCGGCGCTGCCGAAATTGCCGGTCGCGCCGCTCACCAGCACGGTCTCGCCAGGCTGGAGTTTGGCGGCGAGGAAACCGCCATACGGCACCAGCATGTTGCCCAGCGCGCACCATTGGCCGGCCTCCGTCGCGCTGATCTGGCCGAGCCGCGTCACGTTCTCCGTCGGCAGCCTCATCTGCTCGGCGAACGAGCCGTCGTGAAAATATTTCTGCAGCCGCATGCCGCCTTCGCCGCGGGCGCTCACGCCCTGCAGGTGAATGTCTGGAGCGATCGCATCGTCGCGCGCGCGTACCGTCGGTCCGCACAGCACCCAGTCACCGACGGCAAGTTTCGTCGCGTCCGGACCGGTCGCGCGCACGCGGCCGACCCCGCCCGCGCCGGGCACGACGGGGAGATCCAGCGCGTATTTGCGCTCCCCGCTCAACACCTCGTTGGTATACGACACGACGCGGGTGGCAACGATATCGACGATCACCTCGCCGGTGCCGAGCACCGGGGCGGGCACGTCCTCGATCGCTAATGGGGATCCGAAGGATTTGAGTACGGCAGCTTTCATGATGTTCACCTCTAGTCGGGTGAAGCCCATATGCGCCGGCTTTGACAGGACAAGAAGGCCTGGTATTATCCTAGTATTCCTAAAGCCCTCCATCACAGGAGCACGCCATGGCCGACCCACGCCGCGTCGAATTCGGCGACTTCCTGCGGTCCCGCCGCGAAAAGCTGACGCCCAAGACGGTCGGTCTGCCCGCGGGCAGCCGGCGCCGCACCACGGGGCTCCGCCGCGAGGAGGTCGCGCAGCTCGCCGGCATCGGCGTCGACTGGTACATCCGGCTCGAGCAGGGCCGCACCGTCAGCCCGTCCGTCACCACCGTCGACGCGCTGGCCCGTGCATTGCGCCTCAGCAAGACCGAGCACGCCCATCTGAAGGCGCTGGCGCGCGACGGCGACAAGCGCGCGTTCACGCGCGAGGTCGTGCCGCCGCCGATCCAGCGGCTGGTCGAGAGCCTGCCGCATCCGGCCTACATCACCGGGCGGCGCTGGGATGTGCTGGCCTGGAACGAAGCTGCCGAGCAGGTGTTCGCGTTTGGGCGATTGCCGGAGGGAGATCGCAACACGATGCTGCTGATGATGACCAACAAGCAGACCCGCAAGGCCTACGGCGCCGGCTGGGCGGAGGTCGCCAAGCGCATGGTCGCGATGTTCCGCGCCACCCACGACGTCTGGGCCGGCGATCCCGCGTTTGCGGAATTGCTGACGCGGCTGCGGCAGGGCAGCCCGGAATTCGTCAAATGGTGGGAAGCCCACGAGATCCGCTCGACCGCCTCGGGCCTGAAGACGATGTCGCATCCGACGCTCGGCGTGCTGCATTTCGAGCACACGAGCTTTCAGGCCAATGACGATCCCGCGCTGAAGCTGGTGATCTATACGCCGGTGTGAGGAGAGGGAGCAGGACGCGTACTCGCGAATTCAGCCAGGCGGCGAGTTACTGCCGTCAACCTCGATCGATCATCCAGCGGTTGACCGCCTGGTGGAAGTTGAGAGGGCCCGGCACGGTCATGTGAGTCTTGACGTAGGTGAAACCCGCCTTTTGAAGGGTGCGGTTCGGAGCCACATTGAACGCATTGGGCTCACAGAAGAGTTGCTTCAACTCCAGAATCTGGAAGTAGAGTTCGACGGTCCTTCGGACACACTCCACGCCGATCCCCTGCTTGCGTAGCGAGGCATCCGTGATGTGTAGATGCATATTTGCGTGTTGGCCAATGCGGATCTTGTCGGCGGTCGAAAACCCCAGGAACTTGTCGTCGGAGAGCCAGCTTACCAGAAAACCGCCTCTTTGCTCGACAGGCCGGTCGAACATTTGCTCGTAAAGTCTCTGCCATTGTGATGCCGGTGGCAGTCGTGTCGGGTCGACCCCGAGCGTTTCCAGATGCTCCGGCGTCGCTGTGTGGAAATACTCAATGATCAGCGCAGTTTCCTGCAGAGTCATCGGTCGAACGGTGATGGCCATCGGGCAGCCCCTACGATCGGTGGGCGCTTCAGAAACAGCCATCTGAAAAATAGAGAAGTCGCGGCCGGAAAGCAATTGGCGAGCTGTCCCGTAGACGCACCCTTGGCCGACAGGGCGCGTCCCCTCGCGAGGCATCGTCATGACGCAACACGGTGTGCTCCGCAGTGCGCTATCGTCCTGGTCCGGTCGCCATTGTCCAAGACACCGCCGTCGTCACCGGCGCATCAATGAAGGGAGATTCGCGCGCCATTGGTCATGCGGCTTTCCAGGGGATGTCGTGAAGAAGCTGATGAAATGTGTTGTCGTCGCCGCTGCGCTCGCCGCGGCGCCGGCCTATGCGGGAGAGGCGCCGGTCCGCAACTGGAATGGTGTCTACGTCGGTGCAAACATCGGTGGTGGGTGGGGCAGCAATAGCGTCGGCTATGCGCCGAACGATCCACAGGCCGTCAATCTATTTGGCGCAGGTGGCAAGCCACCCCCTGCCGCGTTCGACTTTTCGGGCGTCCTGGGCGGTGTTCAGGTTGGTTATAATCACCAGTTGAGCAGCGCCTGGCTCATCGGAGTCGAGGCGGATTTTGATGGCTCTGGCGTGAGCGGCTCCGGCTCGACCAGCGGGGTCTTTGCACCTTACTACACGGCTCCATTCAACGCGCCGGTCCAGCAACGGCTCGACTGGTTCGGCACGCTGAGAGCGCGGTTGGGCTATCTGCCGACGAACAATCTTCTGGTCTACGGCACCGCAGGACTTGCCTACGGTCGCGTCGTTCAAAGCGGAAGCTGGGACACGAATACGCCGTTCGCCTTTGGCGGAGGCGCCTATGACGTCAATTGCTTTGGTGGAAATCCGTCGTGCTTGGCCGGATCGTCGAGCAGGGTCGCCACGGGTTGGACCGCCGGCGCGGGCCTGGAATATGCTGTTCTGCCCGACTGGACGCTGAGGGCCGAATACCTTCACGTGAGCCTGGCCGGCGGCTCGACGACCGAGACCGTGCTCGGGGATACCGCGGGCGCCTTGCCCTCGTCCTTCAATGCAGCCTTCGGCCGCATCAGTCTCAATACCGCGCGCATCGGGCTGAGCTATCAATTCCGATAGGGTCGCGCGGCTACAGCAAGGCGCTCTCAGGTTTCCACAGCGTCATGGCCGGGATTGTCCCGGCCAAGTCCGGCCGCGGCGAACTCATGTGAACCTATGCGGAATCGCCCGCCGGTGCCGGAGGAGGCGAAGAGCGTCTGAGACTGATCACCGCGTCAGCTTGAAGATGCTGACGTCGATGGCGCTGTGTCGAAACCCGGTTTCGCAATATGCCAGATAGTATTCCCACATTCGGCGAAACCTCGTGTCGAAGCCGAGGGACTCGATCTCAGGCCAGGCTCCCAGGAAACGATCGCGCCAGTCGCGAAGTGTGCGGGCGTAGCTCAGACCGAAGGACTCTCGATCCGTCACCGTGAGCATGGCGTTGGCGGCATGTTCCTCCACGATCTCGGCGGTCGGCAGCATGCCGCCCGGGAAGATGTGGCGTTGAATGAAGTCCGGACACGCGCGATAGGCATCGAAGCGCGACGGTGCGATCGTGATGATCTGGAGCACGGCAACCCCGCCTTTGACGAGGCTCGACCGCAGCTTTTCGAAATAGAGCGGCCAGTAGCGTTCGCCGACAGCCTCGAACATCTCGATCGAGACGATTCGATCGAAACGTCCGACGATGTCGCGATAGTCCTGGAAGAGAAAGGCGGCCTTGCCGGCCTCGATTTCCGCCGCCAGGCGCTTGCGCGCGTAGTCCAGCTGCGACCTCGAGAGGGTGACGCCGGTGACCGCGGCATCGTAGCCGCGAATGATGTGCTCGGCGAGAGATCCCCAGCCGCAGCCGATCTCGAGAACCCGCTCTCCGCCTTTGAGACCGAGGTAGCGGGAAACCCGCTCGAGCTTGTTTCGCTGTGCGGCTTCCAGCGAAAGCTCCGAGTCATAGATCGCGGAGGAATAGTTCATGCCCTGATCGAGCCAATGGCGGTAGAACTCGTTGCCAAGGTCATAGTGGGCCGCGATGTTCTTCTTGCTGCCGGTCCGGGTGTTTTCGTTGGCGCGGTGCCGAAGCCAATCAAGCAAGCGAGCCGGGCGAGAGCTCGCGACGCCGGCAAAGGCCGTCTCGTTTCGAATGAGGAAGTCCAGCACGCTGACAAGGTTGTTGGTCGACCAGTCGCCCGCAATATAGCCATCGGAGAAGCCGGCCTCGCCGGTTAGCCCGATGCGCCGCAGGGCGCGCCAGCGATGCACCGTGATGGTGACGTCGGTACCCAAATCCCGCCTGCCCAAATCGAGATGCTGGCCATTCGGCAGAGTAAGCCGCAAATGGCCCGACTGAACCCGTGGGAGCAGCCGTTCAAACATCCAGGTGGCGAGCCGTGAGGGCCCGGAGGCGGCTTCGGAGGACATCAAGGAGGAATCGGACCTCAAGGTTGTATACCTCGACTGTTGACGACTTCTGCCGCGCCGTGCGCGGCCTGCTGACGTGCATGGAAGCGAAAGCCCTTCAGCACCATCCGCAACGCATGCCAATGAATGCCCGCGATGACTTTCATGGTCAGCAACGGGTGGCTGGCAAAAGCCTTCAGGAGGAAACCGTCGGTCAATTCGTGACGGGCTCCGGAAAGCGATGCGGCGATGATGGTCTTGTCGTTCTCCTTGCCGTGGATGGAAATCTCCACCTGCGCGGCCGGGGGCCGGACACGAAATCCGTAGGACATGTCCATGCCGAGAAACGGCGAGACGTAGAACCCCTTGGCGCAATGCTGCTCGACGATATCCGACGCGGCGCCTTGTACCGGGTCTTGAACGGCTCCTTGGACCGTCCTTTTTTGGACCGGCATCACATAGCTGTGCCGCTCGCCGAAGGTATTGTGGACCTCGTAGATGATCGCTTCGAGCGAGCCGTCCTGCCTGCTGCAAAAATAGACGCTCAGCGGGTTGAAGCCATAGCCGAGGATGCGGGGCATGCAGAGCAGCTTGATGACGAGCTGGTCAGCCTGGCATCCGGCCTGCCGCAGGAGGGCCCTGGCCTGCTTCAGAAGCGGCAGGTCACTGCCATCGCCATGGTCTGAATCGTGGAAGCTGGTGAGATTGAACCGGTTCCGGGAAAAGAAGGTCAGCTTTTTCGAGAGGCTTTCGACTTCGCTCAGATCGAGCAGAATCCAGAACACCCGGTAGCGCAGACGATGCGCCCGGGGCAGAAAGCGGCGGTGAACAACCTGGCCAGTATATAGGCACGAAGAAGACGTCATGCGGCAAGTCGCCCGCTCTGATGACAGCTCGCATCGTCAATGTAGATGCGGCCGGACTCGTTTTCAACACGCCATGGTCGCCTGACGCCGCCGAGTGTTTCGGCAACGGCGAGCCCGGACTGGAGCCCGTCCTCGTGGAAGCCGGCGCCGAAATAGGAGCCGCAGAACCACAGGCGATCCCGGCCTTGCAGGGACCACAAGCGGCGCTGTGCGCTCATTGCCTCGGCATCGAAAATCGGGTGCTCGTAGCATTCCTCGTGCAAGACCTGCCTGGGCTCGACCAGGGGATTGAGCGTCACGAACAAATTCTGCGCGGTCGGCAGGTGCTGCAGCGCGTTCATCCAGTAGGTCACGGTTGGACTGTCCGCGGTGCCTCGGCCCCCGATGTAGTTCCAGCTCGCCCAGGCCGCCTTGCGCTGCGGCATCAGCACCGGATCGCTATGGAGGACGGCGCGGTTCTGGCTGTAGCGGAATGCCCCGAGCAGGCTCCGCTCCTCTGCGGTGGGCTCGTCCAGCAGCGCAAGCGCCTGGTCGGCATGCGCCGCGATCACCACCTCGTCGAAATGGTCCACATGGCCGCCGCAATCCCTGACCTCGACGCCATCCGGGCGCCTGCGGATCGCCGTGACGCCCCGGGCAAGACGGATGCGGTCCCTGAAGCGATGCGTCAACGCATCGACGTAAGTCCGGCTGCCGCCGACGACCGTCCGCCATTGCGGCCGGTTGCGCAGGCGCAGCAGGCCATGATTGTCGTGAAAGCGAATGAAGGAAGCGGCAGGATATTGCAGCATCAGGCTCGGCGACGACGACCAGATCGCGGCCGCCATCGGCAACAGATGGTCGCTGCGGAAGACCTCGCCGTAAGTGCCGGCATCGAGATACTGCTCCAGGGAGGACAGGTCGTCGAGGGACGACAGATCCCGCGGCGCTTCGCGATAGAAGCGCCAGAGATCGCCAAGCATCGACCAGAACCGCGGGCGGAACACATTGCTGCGTTGCGCGAACAGCCCGTTCAGGCTGCTTCCCGAATATTCCAGTTCGCCCTCTTCGAGGGAGACGGCGAACGACATCTCGGAAGGATGCGTCGGCACATCGAGATGGGCGAACAGCGCCGTGAGATTGGGATAGGTCTTCTCGTTGTAGACAATGAACCCGGTATCGACCGCGACCGTTCCATCAGGCGTGCTGACCTCGACGGTGTTGGAATGACCGCCGAGCCGGCCGTCTTGTTCATAGACCGTCACGTCATGCTTCTGGCTCAGGAGCCACGCCACGGACATTCCGGAGATACCGGTTCCAACGACCGCGATCCGCTTCCGCGGTCCGATTTCACCCTGCATCTGCCCCGTCCTCGTGGTTACCTGCGTCCGATCGCCGATCTTTACGTCCAGAGACAGATACGGATGAGAAGCGGCTTTGGATCAGGTCGATCCGCGATGATCCAAAGCCGGTCTGCATGCGTATCAAGTTGTATGCAAACCACCAGTGTAGCGGGCAGGGCCGGGCCCCGATCACCACGAGCCAAGGGGCCTCAATGACGGCTTCCACATTTATACTCGGTCTCGCCTCCGTATCGGCCGCACTCTCCGTCGTCATGGCCTTTGCCTGGCTGGTCTGGTGCGCGTCGCGAAATTCCGGGTGGGTCGATACCATCTGGACGTTCGGGCTTGGCTTCGTCGGCTTTGCCGGCGCCTTCACGGCCAGGCCGATGCATTTTCACAGCGTCCTCGTCGCGGCGATGGCGGCGATCTGGGCGCTTCGGCTCGGATCCCACATCGCGCGCCGCACCCGGGGCATCACCGACGATCCGCGCTATGCCAGGCTCATTCGCGACTGGGGTGTGGACGCATCATCGAACATGTTCCGGCTGTTGCAGAAGCAGGCGATCGTCAGCATTCCCCTCGCGCTGTCGATGTGGCTGGCCGCAAATGCGCCGGGGCCGGTGCCTCCGGCGCAAACCGCGATCGCGATCCTGATTTTCGTCGTGGCCGTCGGAGGCGAAGGGATCGCCGACGAGCAACTCCGCCGGTTTCGCCATGACGCGGCGCGCAAGGGGAGGATTTGCGACGTCGGGCTATGGAGGTGGTCGCGTCATCCCAACTACTTCTTCGAATGGCTCGGCTGGCTTGCCTATCCTGTCCTCGCCATCGACCTCGGCGGGCACGCCCCCTGGGGCTACGTCGCGCTAGCGGCGCCGCTCTGCATGTACTGGTTGCTGGTCTATGTCTCAGGCATTCCGCCGCTGGAGGAGCACATGCTGGCGGCTCGCGGCGATGCGTTCCGGAGATACCAGATGAGCACGAACGTCTTCTTTCCATGGCCGCCAAAGATAACCGCGGGAGGCTAGCTTGACGCTCACCGAGACGGCGATCCATTTGGGCGAAACGCTCCCCTGGCCCGATCGTGTCAGCGCGGCGGTAATCGGCCGCCTGGTCGAGCGCACCCGGCGCAGCCTGGCGCAATCCCGCAGCGGTTCGGATGCCGGCTTCGCACGTGCGATCGCAGCGTTGCCGATTGCGATCAACACCGCCGAGGCCAACACCCAGCATTACGAGATCCCGGCGCGGTTCTTCGAGATGATCCTCGGTCCGCAGCGCAAATACTCCTGCTGCTTCTATGCCGACGATCGCGATACGCTGGCGCTGGCCGAAGAGCGCGCGCTGGAGCTCACCGCCGGGCACGCGAGACTGGCGGACGGGCAGGATATTCTCGAACTGGGATGCGGCTGGGGTTCGTTGTCGTTGTGGATGGCGCGGCGCTATCCGCGCTCACGCATCACGTCGGTCTCGAATTCGGCGTCGCAGCGCGACTTCATCCTTCGCCGGGCCGATGCGGCGAACCTGCGCAATCTCTCCGTCATCACCGCCGACATGAACGAATTCGTGCCGGAGGGGCGTTTCGATCGGGTGGTCTCCGTGGAGATGTTCGAGCACATGGTCAATTGGCGGCCGCTGCTGACGCGCATGCGCGCCGCGTTGCGCCCCGAGGGCCAGCTATTCCTGCACATCTTCACCCACAAGTCCGGCTCGTACCGGTTCTCGCCTGAGAACCGGGCGGACTGGATCGCGCAGCATTTCTTCACCGGCGGCATCATGCCGAGCCAAGGGCTGATCCGGCAGTTTGGCGATATCTTCGGCGTCGATGAGGAGTGGCAGTGGAACGGCCGGCACTATGAGAAGACAGCGAGGGACTGGCTTGCCAATTTCGACCGAAATCGCACGGAGATCTTCGACGTGCTGAGACAGGTCTACGGCAAGGACGCGCGCCTCTGGCAGCGGCGATGGCGGCTGTTCTTTCTCGCCACGGCCGGCCTGTTCGGTCACGCCGGCGGCGAGGAGTGGGGTGTCAGCCACTACCTGCTGTCGCCATCACCTTCCGCTTGAGGCGTCAGGCGTTCGAAATGGCGCGAACCACGAGAAGACCGACGAAGGCAGCAAGAGCGGAAGCCGCTGCGCCATAGACGATGTCGAGCACGGTGAGCTGGAGCGTCCAATTGCGCAGAGTTGCGTAATTGGTCAGGTCGTAGGTGGCGTAGGCGATGGCGCCGAAAAGCGCGCCAGATCCGATGACCGTGGCAGGAGAGCCGGATTTCAATCCGGGCAGGACGGCGAAGGCGAGCAGTCCCACCGGATAGATCAGATAGAACGCTATCGCCGGGCCAATGCGGAGATCGGTCAGCAGAATGTCTCCAAGCGTCGGCTTGTAGAGGCGAGGCCCCATCAAGCTGAGCCAGATGGCGTCGACCGCGGCAAAAGGTATCAGCACGGCGATGTAACCGATCAAATAGGGCATCAGGCGCTCCGGGACTGCTTTCTATAGCGTATACGGCTGTCGGCGGCCGGTGGATCATTGTTGCCGGCGCGGTGGTATCGCTGGCCGGACCTATGGCGGCCGCGAAGGCCGGATTTGCGCCGGGGTTGGCCGTTGCTCGCGAAAAAAACCTTCAGGTATGGCGGCTGATGATCTGAAAGAGTCTGTCGCAGGACGCCTCGATCTTCTTTTGCGGGGATGTCGCGACGCCCAGCAACAGTCCCGACTGCGCCGAAGCTTTCGATGCATACCAGAGCGAGAGAGGAGTGGGCGCCAGTCCGAACGATGCAGCCTCCCGCGCGATGGCGAGATCGGGCGCTCCGCCCGCCAGGCGCAGGACTGCCGCCAATCCGGACAGCGCAACATTCGCGGTACGGGCGCGAAGTTGTTTCAGCAGCGCATCGCCTTGCGCCGCATAGACCCGCTTGGTCCGACGGAGATGCCGCAGGTAATGGCCGTCGCGCATGAAATCGGCGGTCGCGAGCTGCACCGCAGGTCCGGGCGCCGGCGCGAGGCATGCGGCGGCTTCGGCAAATCGCGCCGCCAGAGCGGCGGGTGCAACGACGAAGCCGAGCCGCAGGGCAGGCGTTACCGTTTTGCTAAAGGAGCCGATGTGAATGACGCAGCCGGCGCGATCGAGCGAGGCTAGAGCCGGCGTGGCCCGACCCTTGATTTGAAGCTCGCTCAGATAATCATCTTCGATCACCCAGGTCTTGCTTTGGGCAGCCCAGTCGATCAGGCGTACGCGTCTTGCCAACGACAACGTCGATCCCAGGGGCGCCTGCTGTCCTGGCGTGACGACGACCAGCGCCGCGTCGGGCGTATGTTTCAAGCCGTAATCGACATCGATGCCGTCCACGTCGACTGGGATTGGCGCGATCGACAATCCCGCAAGCTGGAGGCCGTGACGGGTGAAGGGAAAGCCGGGATCCTCTACCCACGCCTTCTTCTGCTCGAGGCGGAGAACACGGAGTGCCAGGCCGAGGCCGCCGCTGAATCCGCTGGTGATGATGATCTGCGACGGCGCGCATTCGATCCCGCGTGCCAGCGCAAGGTAGGCGGCGATCTCGCGTCGCAACGCCGACTCGCCGCGCGGGTCGGGGTAAATCGCGGGCGCGCTGGTTTCGACGCGGACCGCCTGCGCGCGGATTCGCGCGAGCAATTTGGCGGGAAAGGTCTCCTGTGCCGGAACGCCCATCTGGAAGATCGCCGGCCCCGCCGTGAGCTCCTGGTACATCTCCATGAACGAGCCGGGGGGCGGGGCATTGTCCCGCCGGACAGGGAACGACGGCCGGTCCGCGACATGCGTTCCGGCCGCGCGCGCGGCGACGATCAGCTGGGCGGAGGAGAGCTTTTCATAGGCAGCGCGCACGGTCCCGCGCGCGACGCCGAGCTGGGCCGCCAGATCCTGCCAGGATGGCAGCCGTGCGCCCGGGGTGAGCACGCCGCTCTCGATGGCGGCCCTGATGCCCCTGTGGATCTGTTCGGTCAGCGGCGTCTTTGCAGATCGATCGAGCTTCAATCCCAGCGGCTTGGCCATAAGGCATGGTACACGATTTTCGTGCGTTCTTGGTCCTTTTTTGTGAACCATGGCGGGGGCACCTAAGGGGCACTGACCATCAAGGAGCAGGACAATGACCAGGCGTCTCGACTACGACCACATCGCACCGGCAGGCGTAAAAGCGTTAGGCGGAGTCTACGGCTACATCATGCAGAGCAGCCTTTCCGCGACTCTGCTCAACCTCGTTTATCTGCGCGTCTCGCAGATCAACAACTGCGCCTATTGCCTCGACATGCACATGCGCGATCTGATCAGGAGTGGAGTGAAGGTCGAGAAGCTCGCGCTGCTGCAGGCCTGGGCGGAGGCCGGCAATCTGTTCGATGCCCGCGAGCGCGCCGCGCTCGCATGGGCCGAGACAGTGACCCGCGTCGCCGATACCGGCGTGCCGGAGCAGGCCTACGAGGCTGCCCGCGCGGTCTTCGATGAGCGCGAACTCGTCGATCTCACCATCGCGATCGGCCTGATGAACACCTACAATCGCATGGCGATCAGCTTCCGTAAAACGCCGCAAGCCGCCATCGAGAAGGCGGCCTGATTGCGACCGGCATGGGCTGCAACAGAGAGCAGGAGCCTGAAAATGATGAGCGTGATATCGGGCGTCAAAATCCCCGACAGCAAGCTGGCGGGAGAGGCAACCGAGCTGGTACACGGTTACGAAGACGAGATGCTGTTCAACCACTCGGTTCGCGTCTACGTGTTCGGCGCGATGAAGGGGCTGCGGCAAAAGCTGAAATTCGATTCCGAGCTGCTCTATGTCGCGGCGCTGTTTCACGATCTCGGTCTCGTCGATCACTACCATTCGCAGACAAGGCGGTTCGAGGTCGACGGCGCGGACGCAGCGCGCGACTTTCTCCGGGCACATGGCATCGCCGATCCGCAAGCCGATCTGGTGTGGGAAGCGATCGCGCTCCACACGACGCCTGGCATCCCGCAATATATGCGGCCGGAGATCGCGCTCACCAATGCGGGCGTTCTCGTGGATGTCGTCGGCGTCGGATACGACGACTACACGCCGGAGCAGCGCGACCAGGTGATCACGGCGTTTCCGCGCGGTGATTTCAAGAACGAGTTCTTGAAGGTGCAGACCTGCTCAGCGCTGAAGAAGCCCCAGACGACGTTCGGGACGGTCAATTTCGATTACATCGAAGATCGCGATCCCGGCTTCCGCAAGCCGAACGCGTGCACGCGCATCCGCAATACACCCTGGCACAGCTGAGCCGTCGAGCCGTCAGGCCACCGGATGCCTGGCGGCGTCCGAACGGTTTTGGTCCGCTGGCGCCAGCGGCGGCGCCGGTCTTGCGGGCGCGCTCTTCAGTGGAGCAGCATGGGCCGCCTTGGCCGAAGCCGATCCGCTGTCGCGCCAGGCGACGATCCAGATCAGGAAGCCGAGCAGCGCCAGCCCGGCGCCGACCGGACCGGTGGAGGTCCAGCCCAGCCCCTCGCGAATGGCGAGGCCGCCCAGGAACGGGCCGAGCGCATTGGCGGTGTTGAAGGCTGAATGGTTCAGCGCCGCTGCGAGCGCCTGCGCATCGCCGGCGACGTCCATCAGCCGGGTCTGCAGGATGGCGCCGAGCGAGACGCTGGCGCCGATGGCAAAGATGTCGGCCGCCAGCAGCCACGGATTATGGGCCGCCAGCGGAAACACCAGCAGAGCGACCGCGGCAAACAGCAGGATGGCGCCCGCCGTCGGCATCAAGGCGCGGTCCGCAAAGCGCGGCACGAACAGATTGCCGAGCGTGGCGCCGACGCCGAAGATGGCGAGAAAGAACGGAATCACCGCGGCGCTGACCCTGGTGACCTCGATCAGTGTCGTCGCCAGATAAGTGTAGACCGCGAACATGCCGCCGAAGCCGATGGCGCCGATGCCGAGCGTGAGCCAGACGCGGCCGCTTCGGAGCGCGCCGAGCTCACGCAGCGGATCCGACCTGCCGGCCCGGTCGCGCGGCGCGAACAGCGCGCAAAGCATCACCGTGAGCAACGCCAGCACCGAGACGAGGCCGAAGCTCGCGCGCCAGCCGACCGCCTGACCGATCAGATTGGCCAGGGGCACGCCGATGATGGTGGCGCCGGTCAAGCCGAGCATGACCTGGCCGATCGCCCGCGAGCGCCGGTCAAAGGGAACGAGCGAGGCTGCGACCAAAGCCGCGATGCCGAAATAGGCGCCGTGCGGCAGCCCCGAGAGGAAGCGGGCCGCGATCATCCAGCCGAACCCGGGCGCAAGCGCGGTGAGCGCGTTGCCGAGCGCGAACACGATCATCAGGACCAGCAATTGCGTCCGGCGGGCAAAGCGCGCACCGAGCACGGCGATCAGCGGCGCGCCCAGCACCACGCCGAGCGCGTAGGCACTGATCGCGTGTCCCGCGGTCGGCTCGTCGATTCCGAGGTCGGCTGCGAAAAACGGCAGCAGGCTCATCGATGCGAATTCGGTGGTTCCGATCGCAAAGCCGCCCATCGCGAGCGAGAACAGCACGATGGCGAGGTGAGGGGGAGCCGATGGCGCGCTTGCGCGGGGCCAGCTCACTTGAGGTGAGGTCACTTGAGGTGAGGTCGCTTGAGGCGAGGTCGTCATGTGTCCTGCATTGGTGGCGTCAACTGGAACCAGCCCAGCGAACGTCGCCACCCCTGCAAGCTTTCTCCGTCGTGCTTAAAGCGGGATCAGCCGGCGTCAACACCGGAGCACCCTTGCGAGGCAGGCTGCATATCAGCGTCCCGAGCGCAGCGCATCTCAGCGCGGCAGGTAGTAGCCCGGTGAAAAGCCCGGCACCTGTGCGCGCGGACGATTCTGATAGGCGTAGGGATCATCGCTCTGGCCGGCGAAATAGGGATTCGCGATGCAGGTGAGCGCGCGGCCCGAGGAGCTCGCCTGACACTGCGCATACGTGTCGAATGTGCAGTTGCTCAGCCCCGGCCATTCATCGCCGGTGAGGCAGAATGCGTGATGCGTTCCGAAGGCGCGTGCCGGCGTGCTCTCACTCACCGCGAATCCAAATGTGGCGATTGCGAGCGAAAATGTGGCGACAATGGGGAGAGCAATTCGTCCACGCATTTCGATTCTCCAATCACGGAATTGTGCGTGCGTCAGTGTGTACGCGCGCATGCAGTTTAATTCGTGTAGTCGACGATGGAACTCATGAAGACTCTTGTTTCGAAGGGTTTCCTGCGCGCGCTGCTAAACATCCATTAACGCAGCGTCGGCCTTTGGCTGGGACTGTTGCGTCGCGGTTACAGCAATTCCGTCAATCACTGTTATGACCACGCCACGGCCCGGGGGCCTACTGAAGAAACTGGAACGGGATTCAAATGAACAAGAATTTGTTGCTTGCCGCTGTCAGCCTCGTTGCGCTCAGCGCGACTGCGCCGGCGCTGGCGGCTGACCTCGCTGCGCGGCCTTACACCAAGGCGCCGGCGATGGTCGCCACGATCTATGACTGGAGCGGCTTCTACATCGGCATCAACGGCGGCGGCGGTTCGTCGCACGCGACCTGGGATTTCGTTGGCGTCGGCCGTGAAGGTTCGCACGACGCAACGGGCGGCACGGTCGGTGGCCAGGTCGGCTATCGCTGGCAGTCGGGCCAGTGGGTGTTCGGCGTCGAAGGCCAGGGCAACTGGGCCGACTTCTCGGGCGACAACACCAGCGCGCTGTTCGCCACCCGTAACCGCACCAAGATCGATGCTTTCGGTCTGATCACCGGCCAGGTCGGCTACGCCTGGAACAACGTCCTGATCTACGTCAAGGGCGGTGCCGCCGTGGTCAGCGACAAGTACGAGATCTCCAGCACGGCCGGTGCGCTGCTCGCTTCGACCAGCGATACCCGTTGGGGTGGCACGGTCGGTGCCGGCCTCGAGTACGGCTTCGCCCCGAACTGGTCGGTTGGCGTCGAGTACAATCACATCTTCCTGTCCGACAAGGACGTGACCTTTGCTGGCTTCGCCGGCACGGAGCGCATCCGTCAGGACGTCGACATGGGCCTCGTCCGCCTGAACTACAAGTTCGGTGGCCCGCTCGTCGCCCGCTACTAAGACACGCCGCTTCGCAAGAAGCGATTGTCGAAAGCCCCGGCCTTGCGCCGGGGCTTTTTTATTATGTGAATTCAGCAAGTTAACCATTTCATTTTGAGATGGTGGAGACGGCTTGACTCCCGAGAACGAAATGAGAACAATGTTCTGCATCCGTTCTGGTGATGGAGTAAGCCATGTTCAAGATTTTCGTGGAAGAAGCCGCCGCACTCGCCTCGATCTCGTTGTTCGTCGGGATGATCGCAATCTGGGCGCAGGTGATTCCGCAGCTCTAGGGCGGCAATCCTATAAGCCGGCGCCCTGGACCCCGACTCAGGCCCTTCACGGCGCGGGCCTGGGGAAAAGCGGGACGACGTGGCCGATCGGCCGCTCGGGCGTGGACTCTGAAGCAGTGACGCCCCACCATTGGCAGGCGAGTCGGCCGGGCGGGTGCAGAATGCTCTCAGGATCCCCTGGAGCCGGCGACCGCTCCATCTCATCTGCAAGAGGCCGTCACGCGACCATGCCGAGCGCCGGATTTGTCCACCTTCACGTTCACTCGGCCTATTCGCTGCTCAAGGGCTCGATCAAGATCGGCAAGCTCGCTGAGCTTGCAAAGAAGGATCATCAGCCGGCCCTGGCGCTGACCGATACCGACAACATGTTCGGCGCGCTGGAGTTCTCCGACAAGATGGCGGGCTCCGGCATCCAGCCGATCGTCGGCTGCGAGCTCGCGATCGATTTCGGCGACCAGGATCCCAGCGCGCGTAACGCGCTTCCGCCCTCCCGCGTGGTGCTGCTGGCGGCGCAGGAGCGCGGCTATCGCAGCCTGATGCGGTTGAACTCGCGGGCGTTCCTCGAATCGCCAGACAGCCACGCTCCGTTCATCAAATTCGATTGGATGGAAGGCGAGACCGAAGGCCTGATCGTGCTGACGGGCGGCCCTGACGGGCCGATCTCGCTGGCGCTGTCGGCGGGACACGCCGAGCTTGCCGCCGTGCGCTGCGAGCGCCTGGCAAATCTGTTCGGCGATCGCCTCTACGTCGAATTGCAGCGCCACAACATCGACAGGGAGCGGCGCGTCGAAAGCGGCCTGATCGACATCGCCTACGCCAAAGGCCTGCCGCTGGTTGCCACCAACGAGCCGTATTTCGCCGCGACCGACGATTACGAGGCGCATGACGCGCTGCTGTGTATCGCCGGCGGGCGGCTGATCGCCGAGACCGATCGCGTGCAGCTCACGCCCGATCACCGCTTCAAGACCCGCGCCGAGATGGCGGTACTGTTCGCCGACATTCCGGAGGCGCTGGCCTCGACGGTGGAGATCGCCGAGCGCTGCTCGTTCCGACCGATGACGCGCAAGCCGATCCTGCCGTTCTTCACTGTCGGCGCCGCCGCAAGCTCGGATGCCGCATCGGTCGAGGCGGCCGAATTGAAGCGGCAGGCGGAGGAGGGGCTTGCCAACCGCCTGCGCGTGCACGGCCTGTCGCAGGGGACGACGGACGAGGACTACAGCAAGCGCCTGGCGTTTGAGCTCGACGTCATCATGCGCATGAAGTACGCGGGCTACTTCCTGATCGTGTCGGACTTCATCAAATGGGCGAAGGGCCAGGGCATTCCGGTCGGGCCGGGCCGCGGCTCCGGCGCAGGCTCGCTGGTGGCCTGGGCGCTGACCATCACCGATCTCGATCCGATCAAGTTCGGCCTGCTATTCGAGCGCTTCCTCAATCCGGAACGCGTCTCGATGCCGGACTTCGACATCGACTTCTGCCAGGACCGCCGCGGCGAGGTGATCAAGTACGTGCAGGAGCGCTACGGCCGCGATCAGGTCGCGCAGATCATCACCTTCGGAACGCTGCAGGCGCGTGGCGTGCTGCGCGACGTCGGTCGCGTGCTGCAAATGCCCTACGGCCAGGTCGACAAGCTGACCAAGCTGGTGCCGCAGAATCCCGCCGCACCGGTGACGCTGGCGGCCGCGATCGAGAGCGAGCCGAAGCTTCAGGCGTTTCGCGACGAAGATCCGGTAGTTGCGCGTGCCTTCGACATCGCGCAGCGCCTCGAAGGCCTGACCCGCCATGCCTCGACGCACGCGGCCGGCATCGTGATCGGCGATCGCCCCTTGAGCGAACTCGTGCCGATGTACCGCGATCCCAAGTCGGATATGCCGGTGACCCAGTTCAACATGAAATGGGTCGAGCCGGCGGGCCTCGTGAAGTTCGACTTCCTCGGCCTGAAGACGCTGACCGTGCTCGACGTCGCGATCAAGCTGCTCAAGCCGCGCGACATCCACGTCGATCTCGCCACGCTGCCGATCGACGATGCCGAGAGCTACCAGATGCTGGCGCGCGGCGACGTGGTCGGCGTGTTCCAGGTTGAAAGCCAGGGCATGCGGCGCGCGCTGATCGACATGCGCCCCGACCGTTTCGAGGACATCATCGCGCTGGTCGCGCTGTATCGCCCGGGCCCGATGGCGAACATCCCGACCTATTGCGCGCGCAAGCACGGCGACGAGGAGCCGGAATATCTCCACCCCGTGCTGGAGCAGATTCTCAAGGAGACCTTCGGCGTAATCATCTACCAGGAACAGGTGATGCAGATCGCGCAGGTAATGTCGGGCTATTCGCTCGGCGACGCCGACCTGTTGCGCCGCGCCATGGGCAAGAAGATCCGCGCCGAGATGGACAAGCAGCGCGACATCTTCGTCGCGGGCGCGGTGAAGAACGGCGTGCCAAAGGCGCAGGCCGAGACCATCTTCGAGTTGCTCGCCAAATTCGCCGACTACGGCTTCAACAAGAGCCACGCGGCGGCCTATGCGCTGGTGTCCTACCACACCGCCTACATGAAGGCGCATTATCCGGTCGAGTTCATCGCGGCGTCGATGACGCTGGATCTGAACAATACCGACAAGCTCTCCGAATTTCGTGCCGAGGCGCAGCGCCTCGGCATCAAGGTCGAGCCGCCGAACATCAACCGGTCGGGCGCGACCTTCGAGGTCGGCGACAAGACCATCTACTATGCGCTCGCCGCACTGAAGGGCGTCGGCATCCAGGCCATCGACCAGATCATCGAGGAGCGGACCAGGCGGGGACTGTTCACCTCGCTCGCCGACTTCGCCGCGCGGGTCAATCCGCGTGCGATCAACAAGCGCATCATCGAGAGTCTCGCGGCCGCCGGCGCCTTCGACACGCTGGAGCCGAATCGCGCCCGCGTGTTCGCCGGTGCGGACGCCGTGCTCGCCGCCTGTCAGCGCTCCCATGAAGCGGCGACCGTCGGGCAGAACGACATGTTCGGCGGCGCCGCCGACGCGCCGACGATCATGCTGCCGCAGGTCGAGCCGTGGCTGCCGGCCGAGAAACTTCGCCGCGAATACGACGCTGTCGGCTTCTTCCTCTCCGGCCACCCGCTCGACGATTACGCCACCGTGCTGAAGCGGCTGCGGGTGCAGAGCTGGGCCGAATTCTCGCGGGCGGTGAAGACCGGCGCGACCGCCGGCAAGGTCGCCGCCACCGTGGTGTCGCGCATGGAGCGGCGCACCAAGACCGGCAACAAGATGGGCATCATGGGCCTGTCCGATCCGACCGGCCATTTCGAGGCGGTGCTGTTCTCCGAAGGCCTCGCGCAATATCGCGACGTGCTGGAGCCCGGCGCCGCCGTGCTGCTCCAGCTCGGTGCCGAGCTTCAGGGTGAGGACGTCCGAGCCCGCGTGCTGCACGCCGAGCCGCTGGATGACGCCGCCGCCAAGACGCAGAAGGGCCTGCGCATCTTCGTGCGCGATACCAAGCCGCTGGACTCCATCGCCGAGCGATTGGCCGGACCCGACATCGCGGCCTCAAACGGCGCCGCGCCAAAGACCGCCAGTCCCGGTCTCGCGCCGCGCTCCAACGGCGATGGCGAGGTCTCGCTGGTGATGATGCTCGACCTCGAGACCGAGGTGGAGATGAAGCTGCCCGGCCGCTTCAAGGTCTCGCCGCAGATCGCGGGTGCGATCAAGGCGGTCGCGGGCGTCGTGGACGTGCAGCAGCTCTGACGTTGCCTGCACCGCCGCAAACGAAAGCTTAACTATCAAGCTCATGGCTGGTTTCGAAGTCTGTCGAGCGCAGCTATGAGTTGTCTTCCTGATATCCGGTTCGGCGGAAGCCAAGGAGATAACAACCATGTGCGACAAATGCTCCGAAAATCTGCATCAACCTGTTGCTCCTTCGCGGCGCTCCGTGATGTTTTTTGCCACCTCGGCGCTCGGGCTGGCGCTTGGCGGGACCGCGTTGGCAAAAGAGGCGAAGGCACCGCCCAAGCCGCAGAACGTGCTGTCGCCCGATGCCGCGCTCAAGCGGCTGATGGAGGGCAATGCGCGCTACGTGTCGGGCGTTTCGCGCCGCCACGACTTCACGCATGAGCGCGAGGCTCTGGTCGGCGGGCAAAATCCGTATGCTGCCGTTTTGAGCTGCGCCGATTCCCGCATCGCGCCGGAATATGCCTTCGACACCGGTCGCGGCGATCTCTTCGTCTGCCGAGTCGCCGGAAACTTTGCCGGGGAGGAAACCGTCGCGAGCATGGAATACACCGTCGCGGTGCTCGGCACGCCTTTGATCATGGTGCTTGGCCATGACAGTTGTGGCGCCGTCGACGCGACCATCAAGTCGCTGAAGGACGACAAGCCGCTGCCGGGGCACATCCCCTCGCTCGTTTCCGCGATCGCGCCTGCGGTGAAGGCGGCTGCCCAGCAAAGCGGAAATGCGCTGGACAACGCCATCCGTCAGAATGTCATCGACAACGTCGCCAAGCTCAAATCAGCCGCTCCCATCCTCAATGCGGCGGTCGAGCAGGGCAAGCTCAAGGTGCTCGGCGGCATCTATCGATTGAGGACAGGAACCGTCGAGCTGCTTGCCCAGGCCTGAGCCCGGCGTCCGGAGCACCGGGCCACGTGATCTGGCCTCTTTCCCACGGAGGCCGGTCATCCGGCTGTTTTCAAATGCGATCGTCCTGAATCTGCCGGGGCGTGCTCGTGTCGAGCGCGCCATCCCGCCGCCTCAATCCCAGCCTTTCGTTCAAGCGCCGTTCAGCTGGCCGGGCGTCTGATGCGCGGTGGCACCTCAACAACGGAAGCGGGCAAGCAAGCCATGCGTGGGACGCTCACAGTTTTCATCTGCCTTCTCCTGCCGATCGTCGCCCTTGCCGCGGGCGCGCCGGATCAGGCACGCGCGCAGCAACAGGAAAAGCGCATCGCGCTCGTGGTCGGAAACGGCGCCTATGCCAAGTCGCCGCTGGCGACGACCGCGAACGATGCCGGCCTGATCGCACAGACATTGCAGGCGGCCGGGTTCGACGTCGTCGGCGCACGCGATCTCGACGGCGACACGATGCGCAAGAGTTTTCGCGATTTCATCCAGAAGGCGCAGGCCTCGGGACCCGGCACGGTCGCGATGGTCTATCTGGCCGGATACGGCGTACAGCTTGCCGGCGAGAACTATTTCATCCCGGTCGATTCCAACATCACCCGCGACACCGATGTTCCGACCGAAGGCCTGCGCGTCAGCGACTATCTGCGTCAGCTCGCTGCCATTCCGCTCAAGGCCAACATCGTCGTGCTCGACGCCGCGCGGGCGCAACCCTTCATCGAGGGCGGCCAGCAGATTGCGAGCGGGCTGGCGCTGGTCGAGCCTGATCCGAACATGCTGATCGCCTTCAATGCTGCGCCGGGCACCGTGGCGCCGGAGGAGCCCGGGCCTTACGGCATCTATGCGCAGTCGCTCGCGGAGATGATCCGCACCGGCGGCCTGCCGCTGCCCGAGGTGTTCGATCGCCTGCGCCTGCGCGTCAACGAGGCCAGCAAGGGCGCGCAGGTGCCGTGGAACGAGCAGAAGATATCCGCGCCATTCTCGTTCTTCGAGCGTGGACCCGACGCCCCGCCGCCGCAGACCGCGCCGGACCAGGTCGCGGCGACCCGTAACAAGCCTATTCGCGATCTCGGTGCGCAGGATGCCTACGCGGCCGTGCTCGAGCGTGACACGCTGCCGGCCTATGAGGAGTTTCTCGCGGCCTATCCGAATGACCCGATGTCGAAGCGTGTGATGGCGATCGTCGCGGCGCGCCGCGAGGCGATCACCTGGCGGCGGACCTATCGTACCGACACGCCGGAGGCCTATTGGTCCTATCTGCGCCGCTATCCGCGTGGGCCCCATGCAGGCGATGCGCGCCGGCGCCTCGCGATCCTGACCGCGCCCGTCGAGCCGCCGCCGAGCTTTGCGATGATCGACTATGACGTGCCGCCTCCGCCGCCGGAGGAGATCGTCTATGTCGACCGTCCGGTGCTGCTGTTCGGCGATCCCGTGTTCGGCTTCGCGCCACCACCGCCTCCGCCGGTCTATTATCTGCCGCCGCCGCCGCCGGATTTCGTCGTGCTCGAGCCGCCGCTGCCGGTGGTCGGCCTGTTCGTGCTGCCCCAGCCGATGTTCGTGCCGATTCCCGTGTTCGTCAGGCCGCCGCTCTATGTTGCGCCGCCGCCGAACAACATCATCTACCAGAACATCCACAACACCACGGTCATCAACACCGTGATCAACCGGCCGCCGCTGCCGCCGCCGCCGGGCGTGGGGCCAGGACCGGCAGGACCCGGACCCGGAGCGGGACCTGGCAATCTCGCGCCGGCGGTTGCCGGCCGCGCCAACACGGTCGGTCCAGCCGTGCCGCAGGCGGTCGCGCAGCGCGCGGCGCTGATCCAGCAGGGCAAGGCGCCGATGCCGCCGAGCGCGATGATGCAGCCGACGGCAAGGCCCGGGGCACCGCCGGTGACGCCGGCCAATGTCGCACCAAATGCAGGACCGGGGGCGGGACCGGGTGCCGTCCCGAATGCTGTCCCTAGCGCGGCGCCGACCGCTGCGCCGCAGACCAGGCTGCCCCAGGCCAACACGCTGCCGGTTCCCGGGACCCATGGCGGCCCGCCGGCGCCGCCAGCGGGGGCAGGGCCTCTGCCTGGCGGTCGGCCCGCGCCGACGGCGAATTTACCCGGCGGGCCGCCGCATCCGGGTGCACCCACCACTGCAGCGCCCGGCACGACACCGCCCGGCCGCCCCGGTGTGCCAACGGCTGCCGCTCCGGCGACGGCTGCGCCCACCGCGACAAACCCGGCCGTTGCACCGGGCCAGCTGCCGAAGCCGCCAGTGCCCGCTGCGGGCGCGCCGCCCAGCGGCATCGCGGGACGGCCGGTCACCCCGCCGCCCTCGGCAGCGCGCGAGCCAGTCAGGCCACAAAATCTGCCGTCGGCAGCTCCAGCTCAGGCGTCCCGGCCATCCCCACCGCCACCATCGCGGCCTCAGGCCGTGGCGAGGCCGACCGCTCCGCCGCCGCAGATGACCCGGCCGGCACCGCCGCCGCATGTGGCGTCGCCTCCGCCGGTCCGGGCGGCTCCGCCCGTGGCGGTCGCACGGCCTGCGCCGCCACCGATGGCGCGGCCCGCGCCCCCGCCACCAATGGCCCGGCCCGCACCGCCGCCGCCGCCGGTCGCCCGGCCGGCACCGCCACCGCCGCCCCGGATGGCTGTTGCGCCCCCGCCGCGCCCGGCGCCACCTCCGCCGCGTCCCGCGGCGCCGCCGCCGGCTGCAAAGAAATGCCCGCCGAACCAGCCGAGGTGCTAGCGGAGGGCGGCAATCGTGGAATGGGCCTTCGGCGGGCGAAAACCGCCCCTGAAGGCCCTTATTTCCTTGCTTCTGGCCGGAATGGCGCTATACAGCGCGCCATCTCACACGGAAACATGGCTCACAAGGCCGTCCGGTGGCAGCCGGGGCGAGAACGCTCCGTTTTGCTCACACGTTTCCGGAGGAACCAACCGGAGAATTAGAACGATGGCACTACCCGATTTCACTATGCGTCAGCTGCTCGAAGCTGGCGTGCACTTTGGTCACCAGTCTCACCGCTGGAATCCGAAAATGGCTCCGTTCATTTTCGGCGCTCGCAACAATATCCACATCGTCGACCTCGCGCAGACCGTGCCGCTGCTGCACACCGCCTTGCAGGCGGTGAGCGACACCGTCGCCAAGGGCGGCCGCATCCTGTTCGTCGGCACCAAGCGCCAGGCGCAGGACGGCGTCGCGGACGCTGCCAAGCGCTGCGCGCAGTATTTCGTCAATTCGCGCTGGCTCGGCGGCACGCTGACCAACTGGAAGACGATCTCGGCCTCGATCAAGCGCCTGCGTCACCTCGACGAGGTGCTGGCGGGCGGCGAAGCCAATTCCTACACGAAGAAGGAGCGCCTGACGCTTCAGCGCGAGCGCGACAAGCTCGACCGCTCGCTCGGCGGCATCAAGGACATGGGCGGTCTGCCCGACCTGATCTTCGTGATCGACACCAACAAGGAAGACATCGCGATCCAGGAAGCCCAGCGGCTCAACATCCCGGTCGCCGCGATCGTCGACACCAATTCGGATCCGAAGGGCATCACCTATGTGGTGCCGGGCAATGACGACGCCGGCCGCGCCATCTCGCTGTATTGCGACCTGATCGCCCGTGCGGCGATCGACGGCATCTCGCGCGCCCAGGGTGATTCGGGCATCGACATCGGTGCCTCGACCCGTCCGCTCGCCGAAGAGCTGCCGGCCGCTTCCTCGAGCGGCTTCCAGGGCCTTGCGGGTCCCCGCGGAACCGCCGACGACCTGAAGAAGCTCCCGGGCGTCTCGGGCGCGATCGAGAAGAAGTTCAACGACCTCGGTATCTTCCACTTCTGGCAGCTCGCCGAGCTCGACCACGATACCGCGCACAAGATCGGCGAAGAAGTCGGTCTGCCGAGCCGCGCGGACGCCTGGGTCGCCAAAGCCAAGGCGCTGACCGCGGAAGCGGAATAGTCAAAAAGAGCGATGGGTTGGCCGGATAAGCTCCGGCCACCATTTCAGTTGACGCGAATTCCTGAGATGGACCGCGGCGGGGCAATTTGATGCCACGCCGCGGCAAACCGGCAGGCAAAAAGGATTTTCAACGATGGCAACGATCACAGCTGCGATGGTCAAGGACCTGCGCGAGTCGACCGGCGCGGGGATGATGGACTGCAAGGCCGCGCTCACCGAGACCGCTGGCGACATGGAAGCGGCGCAGGACTGGCTCCGCAAGAAGGGCCTGTCCAAGGCTGCCAAGAAGTCGGGCCGCGTCGCGGCCGAGGGCCTGATCGGCGCGCTCACCAAGGGCAACAAGGGCGTCGTGGTCGAGGTCAACTCCGAGACCGACTTCGTCGCGCGCAACGGTCAGTTCCAGGGCCTCGTCAAGATGATCGCCCAGGTCGCCTTCGACGTCGGCGCCGATGTCGAGAAGATCAAGGCCGCCAAAGTCGGCGACGTCACGGTGGAAGCCGCGATCAACGATGCGATCGCCACCATCGGCGAGAACATGTCGCTGCGCCGCGCAGCTGCCCTCGAAGTGAGCCAGGGCGTGGTGTCGAGCTACGTCCACGGCGCGGTCGTCGAGGGCGCCGGCAAGATGGGCGTGATCGTCGCGCTGGAATCGCCCGGCAAGGCCGACGAGCTCGCTACGCTCGGCCGCCAGATCGCGATGCATATCGCCGCCACCAACCCGCTCGCGCTCGATCCGACCGGCCTCGATCCGGCGGTCGTGAAGCGCGAGAAGGACGTGCTCGCCGACAAATATCGCCAGCAGGGCAAGCCGGAGAACGTGATCGAGAAGATCGTCGAGTCCGGCCTCAAGACCTACTACAAGGAAGTCTGCCTGCTCGAGCAGGCCTTCATCCACGACACCGGCAAGTCGGTGGCGCAGGCGGTGAAGGAAGCCGAAGGCAAGGTCGGCGGCGCCATCAAGATCGCGGGCTTTGTGCGCTATGCTCTCGGCGAGGGAATCGAGAAGCAGGAAAGCGACTTCGCAGCCGAGGTCGCGGCGGCCAGCGGCAAGAAGTAAGCGCCGGAACGTTCCTTCCGGCGTGCCGCCGGAAGCGGCGCCCGGACGAGGAAAGTGCTCATGACTGATCCGGCTTACCGTCGCGTGGTGATCAAGCTGTCCGGCGAATATCTCGCGGGACAGCAGGGGTTCGGCATCGATCAGCCGACCGTGGACCGGGTTGCGGACGACCTGATCGCCGCCCGCCATCTCGGCACCGAGGTTGCGGTGGTGATCGGCGGCGGCAATATCGTGCGCGGTGTCGAGGTATCGGCCCGCGGCGTGTCGCGTCCGACCGGCGACACCATGGGCATGCTCGCCACCATGATGAACTGCCTCGCGCTGGAATCGGCGATCGAGCGCAAGGGCACTCCGGCGCGCACGCTGTCGGCCTTCGTCATGCCCGAGATTTCCGAGCTGTTCACCCGCACCGCGGCGCACAAATACCTCGCCGAGGGCCGGATCGTGCTTCTCGGTGGCGGAACCGGCAATCCGTTCTTCACCACCGATACGACCGCGGTGCTGCGCGCCGCCGAGATCGGCGCCCAGGCGGTGCTGAAGGCGACCAATGTCGACGGCGTCTACTCGGCCGACCCGAAGAAGGATCCGACCGCGACGCGGTTCGACCGGCTGACGCATTCGCAGGCGATCGAGGGCGGCTACAAGGTGATGGATGCGACCGCCTTCGCACTTGCCCGCGAGACGTCGCTGCCTATCATCGTGTTCTCGATCGCGGAGCCGGGTTCGATCGGCGCGATTCTGCGTGGCGGCGGCCACGGAACCATCGTCGCCGGCTGACGGCTCATCTGACGCTCCCCAAAGGGAGGGGCGCGGGAGAGGTCGCCGGGATTTTGAAGGAGAAACGTGATGGCTACGGCTAATTTCGACCTCAACGAAGTGAAGCGCCGCATGCAGGGCGCCGTTCAGTCGCTCAAGCACGAGCTCGGCGGACTGCGCACGGGGCGCGCGTCCGGCTCGATGCTCGACCCCGTGCAGGTCGAGGCTTACGGCAGCCACATGCCGCTCAACCAGCTCGCCACCGTCAGCGTGCCGGAGCCGCGCATGATCTCGGTGCAGGTCTGGGACAAGTCGATGGTCAAGGCGGTGGAGAAGGCGATCGTCGATTCCAATCTCGGCCTGTCGCCGGCGACCGAAGGCCAGGTGCTGCGCCTGCGCATTCCCGAACTCAACGAGGAGCGTCGCAAGGAACTCGTCAAGGTCGCACACAAATACGCGGAAGCCGCCAAGGTCGCCGCGCGTCACGTCCGCCGCGACGGCCTCGACGTTCTGAAGAAGCTCGAGAAGAACCACGAGATGTCCGAGGACGACCAGAAGCGTCAAGCCGACGAGGTGCAGAAGGTGACCGACGGCACCATCACCGAGATCGACCAGTTGCTGGCCGCCAAGGAAAAAGAAATTCTCACCGTCTAAGGCTGCCTCCATGTCCAACGCCGCCGCGCCTGCCACCGAAGGACCCGACCGGTCCGACGCGCCTGCGCATGTCGCCATCATCATGGATGGCAACGGGCGTTGGGCGGCTGCGCGCGGTTTGCCCCGTGCGGAGGGGCATCGCCGCGGCGTCGAGGCGTTGCGCCGCGTGGTGCGGGCCTCGCATGAGCTCGGCATCCGCTACCTCACCATATTCTCCTTCTCGTCGGAGAACTGGTCGCGCCCGGCGAGCGAGATCGGCGATCTCTTCGGCCTGCTGCGGCGGTTCATCCGCAACGATCTGGCGAGCCTGCATCGCGACGGCGTCAAGGTCCGCATCATCGGCGAGCGCGATGGGCTGGAGGGCGACATCTGCGCGCTCCTCAACGAGGCCGAGGAACTGACGCGCGACAACACGCGTCTCACGCTCGTCGTCGCTTTCAACTACGGCTCGCGGCACGAGATCGCGAAAGCGGCGCAGAAGCTCGCGCGCGAAGTCGCCGAGGGCAAGCGCGATCCTGCCACGATCGACGCAGAGACTCTTGGGGCCCATCTCGATGCGCCCGACATTCCAGATCCCGATCTCATCATCCGCACCAGCGGCGAGCAGCGCCTGTCCAACTTTCTGATGTGGCAGGCCGCTTATAGCGAGCTCGTCTTCGTGCCGATCCACTGGCCCGATTTCGACAAGGCGGCGCTGGAAGGCGCGATCGCTGAATTCGCCAGGCGCGAGCGCCGTTTCGGCGGTCTCGTCGCGAAAACCGCCTCGTGAGCGAACACGACGCGGCACCGGCGGGCTCGCAGCCGGCCCCGAGCAATCTCGTGATGCGGGTCCTCGCAGCCCTGGTGCTGGCGCCGCTGACCATTGCGGTCGCGTACGTCGGTGGATGGCTCTGGGCGCTGCTCGTCACCCTGGTGTCGATCGGGCTGTTCGCGGAATGGCTGATGGTGGTGGGCGCCGGCTCAGCCGCGCTGACCGGGGCAGGGACGATCACCATTGCCATGATGGGGGCCTGCGTCGCCTTCGGCGCGCTCAAGACCGCGATCATCGTTGGCTGCGTAGGCGGCGCGATCGTGACGCTGATCGCGCGCGGCAAGTTTGTCTGGGCCGCGACGGGGTTTGCCTATGCCGCGGCGGCGCTGCTGGCTTCGATCCTGGTGCGGAAGGACCTCGTCAACGGCTTCTCAGCGCTGATGTTCGTCCTGCTCGTGGTGTGGGCGACCGACATCGGCGGCTATTTCGCCGGCCGCAGCATTGGCGGACCGAAACTATGGCCGCGCGTGAGCCCGAAGAAGACCTGGGCCGGCGCGCTCGGCGGCTTCGTGGCGAGCCTTGCGGTGGCGGGCGGCTTTGCGGCCTGCGGGCTCGGGAAGGCGGTTCCACTGCTGCTCGTCAGCGCCATCCTGTCGGTGGTCTCGGCCTTGGGCGACCTGTTCGAATCCGCGGTGAAGCGGCGCTTCGATGTCAAGGATTCCAGTCACTTGATTCCCGGCCATGGCGGTCTAATGGACCGTCTGGACGGTTTTGTCGCCGCCATCCTGATGGCATGGATTATCGGCTTCCTCCGCCATGGTGTGCATAGCGCCGGAAGCGGTCTTATGGTTTGGTGAGGATATGAGCGCGGTCCCATTGCGTAACAACAAGGCTGCGGCGTCTGCCGTCCGCAGCGTCACGGTTCTCGGCGCCACCGGCTCGATCGGCGACAGCACGATGGATCTGCTGCGCGCCTCTCCCGAGCGCTACCGGGTCGAAGCCCTGACGGCGAACAGCAATGTCGAGGCGCTGGCAAAGCTCGCCAG
Organism: Bradyrhizobium sp. A5; assembly: GCF_042076515.1. NCBI lineage: Bacteria > Pseudomonadati > Pseudomonadota > Alphaproteobacteria > Hyphomicrobiales > Nitrobacteraceae > Bradyrhizobium > Bradyrhizobium sp. A5. Next base: position 3,274,239 of record NZ_CP148990.1, read on the forward strand.
GGAATTTTCCGCGCGTTTCGTCGCGATCGCCGACACCTCCAAGCTTGCCGAGCTGAAGGCTGCATTGGCTGGCACGAGCACCGAATGCGGCGCCGGTGAAAGCGCGGTGATCGAAGCCGGCGCGCGGCCGGCCGACTGGGTGATGGCGGCCGTCAGCGGCGCTGCCGGACTGAAGCCCGCATTGGCTGCGGTCGATCGCGGGGCGCATGTCGCGCTGGCCAACAAGGAATGCCTCGTTTGCGCCGGCGATTTCTTCATGCAGCGCGCAGCGAAAGCGGGCGCCTGCATCCTGCCGGCCGATTCCGAGCACAATGCGCTGTTCCAGGCGCTCGCCTCGGGCAATCGTGACGAACTCGTTCGCGTCATCATCACGGCCTCGGGCGGCCCGTTCCGCACCTGGAAGCCTGCCGACATCGAGCAGGCCACGCTGGCCCAGGCGCTGAAGCATCCGAACTGGAGCATGGGCCAGAAGATCACGATCGATTCCGCCTCGATGATGAACAAGGGCCTCGAAGTGATCGAGGCGTCCTACCTGTTCGCGCTGAGCCCGGACGAGATCGACGTGCTGGTTCATCCGCAGTCGATCGTTCACGGCATGGTCGAATTCTCGGACTGTTCGGTCGTGGCCCAGCTCGGTGCGCCTGACATGCGGACACCGATCGCGCATTGCCTGGGCTGGCCGGACCGGATCAAGGGACCCGCCGCTAAGCTGGATCTCGCCAAGATCGGCCAGCTGACCTTCGAGGCGCCGGATTTCGAGCGCTTCCCCGGACTGCGCCTCGCCTATGATTCGCTCCGGACCGGGAAGGGGGCGACCACCGTCTACAACGCCGCCAACGAGGTCGCGGTCGCAGCCTTCATTGCCGGCAAGATCCGGTTCGGCGCGATCGCGCGGCTGGTCGAGGCGACGCTGGACGACTGGATCCGGGGCGGGAACCAGACCCCGCTGACGTCAGCCGACGATGCAATCTCTGTTGACCATGTTGCGCGAAATAGAGCTGCCGCCCTATTGCCTCAAATTGCCTTAAAGGCATCCTAGGTGGTTCGGGGCCAGGGCCTTGCGGCGCTGGATGAGGGAATTCGATGATCGACTTTTTCGTCCATAGTTTCAATACGTTGAGCCATGGGCTCCTCGGCTACGCGGTTCCCTTCCTGTTCGTCCTGACGATCGTCGTGTTCTTCCATGAGCTCGGCCATTTCCTGGTCGCGCGCTGGGCGGGCGTTCGTGTCTTAACCTTTTCGCTTGGTTTCGGACCTGAGCTGGTCGGTTTCAACGACCGCCATGGCACCCGCTGGAAGATCTCGGCGATCCCGCTCGGCGGCTACGTCAAGTTCTTCGGGGACGAGAGCGAGGCCTCGACGCCGTCGTCCCAGACGCTCGCGGCCATGACGGCCGAGGAGCGCGCCGGCAGCTTCCACCACAAGAAGGTCGGCCCGCGTGCCGCCATCGTCGCCGCTGGACCGATCGCCAATTTCATCCTGGGCGCCCTGATCTTCGCCGGCATGGCGCTGTACTATGGCAAGCCGAGCACGATCGCGCGCGTCGATGGTGTCGTGGCCGACGGCGCGGCGGCTGCGGCCGGCTTCAAGATCGGCGACGTCGTGGTGCAGATCGACGGCAAGCCGATCGAGAGCTTTGCCGACATGCAGCGAATCGTTGCGATGAATGCCGGTTCGGCGCTTACCTTCCAGGTCAAGCGGGACGGCGCCATCGTGGCGCTGACCGCGACGCCGGCGCTGCTCGAACGCAAGGATCCCTTCGGCAACAGCCACCGTCTCGGCGTGCTCGGCGTCGAGCACAAGGCTCAGGCCGGCGAGGCCTCGACCACGCCGGTCGGCGTCGGCGAGGCGCTCAAGATCGGGGTCGAGCAGGTCTGGTTCATCATCACCAGCACTTTCAAGTTCCTGGGCTCGCTGTTCGTCGGACAGGGCAATCCCAACGAGGTCAGCGGCGTGCTCGGCATCGCCAAGATGTCGGGGCAGGCGGCCAGCGCCGGGTTCCAGTTTGTGATCAATCTGTGCGCGGTGCTGTCGGTGTCGATCGGCCTGCTGAACCTGTTCCCGATTCCGCTGCTCGACGGCGGTCACCTTATGTTCTATGCGGCCGAGCTGGTCCGCGGCCGCCCCTTGTCCGAGCGGACCCAGGAGATGGGATTCCGGATCGGGCTCGGTCTGGTGCTGATGCTGATGGTGTTCGCCACCTACAATGACATCCTGCGGATGGCGGCGTCCTGATAGGGGCTTTTTTGTGGCGTTGCTGATCAGCAACGTCTTGGAATGAAATTGAAATTACGGTGTCTGCTGCCGTTTGCGGCACCGAGGAAATTGGCTACAAGCGGCTTCGAACTTGGGGAATCTCCCGGACCAGCGTTGGGGTTGGGTCTGGTACTGATAAGGGCGCGTTGCGCAATGAAGTTTGGACTGCGACTCCGGGGTGGCTTGCTCGCAACCCTGATCATGCTCGGCGCGCCGGTGGTTGCCCCGGTTGGGGCTGTTTTTGTGTCTTCGTCTGCGCTCGCTCAGACCGTCCAGTCGATTTCCGTCGAAGGAAATCGCCGTGTCGAGGTGGAGACGATCCGCTCCTATTTCAAGCCGGGCCCCGGTGGCCGCCTGGATCAGGGCGCCATCGATGACGGCCTGAAGGCGTTGATCGAGACCGGCCTGTTCCAGGACGTGCGAATCAACCGTGGCGCTGGTGGCCAGATCATCGTCTCCGTGGTGGAAAACCCGGTGATCGGGCGCGTTGCCTTCGAGGGCAACAAGAAGATCAAGGACGAGCAGCTCACCACCGAGGTCCAGTCCAAGGCGCGCGGCACCTTCTCCCGCGCCATGGTGCAGTCCGACACGCTGCGAATCGCCGAGATCTATCGCCGGTCCGGCCGCTACGACGTGCGCGTCACGCCCGAAATCATCGAGCAGCCGAATAACCGCGTCGACCTGATCTTCACGGTCGAGGAGGGCGCCAAGACCGGCGTCAAGTCGATCGAGTTCGTCGGCAACAACGCGTTCTCGTCCTACCGCCTGCGCGACGTCATCAGGACCCACGAATCGAACCTGCTGAGCTTCCTCGCCAGCAACGACATCTATGATCCGGATCGCGTCGAATCCGACCGCGACCTGATTCGCCGCTTCTATCTCAAGAACGGTTTTGCCGACGTCCAGGTCGTGGCCGCGCTCACCGAATACGATCCGGAGAAGAAGGGCTTCAACGTCACCTTCAAGATCGAGGAAGGCTCGCAGTACCGCGTCGGCACCGTCGACTTCCGCTCCAGCATTGCGAACTTCGACCCGACCTCGATGCGCGCCTATTCGCGCGTCAATGTCGGCGCGCTCTACAACGTCGAACGGTCGAGAAATCGGTCGAGGAGATGCAGATCGAGGCGTCGCGTCGCGGCTTTGCCTTCGCCGTGGTCCGTCCCGGCGGCGACCGCAACTTCGAGGCGCACACCGTTTCCGTCGTGTTCAACATCGACGAAGGCCCGCGCACCTATATCGAGCGCATCAACATCCGCGGCAACACTCGCACGCGCGACTACGTGATCCGTCGCGAGTTCGACATCTCCGAGGGCGATGCCTACAACCGTGCGCTGGTCGACCGTGCCGAGCGCCGCCTGAAGAACCTCGACTACTTCAAGACCGTGAAGATCACGACCGAGCCCGGCTCATCCAGCGACCGCGTGGTCCTGATCGTCGATCTCGAAGAGAAATCGACCGGCGACTTCTCGGTCTCGGGCGGTTACTCCACGACCGACGGTGCGCTGGCCGAAGTCTCGGTCTCCGAGCGCAACCTGCTCGGCCGCGGCCTGTTCGCCAAGGCGTCGGTGACCTACGGCCAGTATGCCCGCGGCTATTCGCTGTCGTTCGTCGAGCCGTACCTGCTCGACTACCGCGTCGCGCTCGGCCTCGACCTCTATCAGCGCCAGCAGCTCTCCAACAGCTACATCTCCTATGGCACCAAGACGCTCGGCTTCTCGCCGCGCCTCGGTTTCTCCTTGCGTGAAGATCTGGCGCTCCAGCTGCGTTACTCGATCTACCAGCAGGAAATCCAGCTGCCGGGCTATCTGTCGAACTGTAACAACGTCCTCGGTTCCTCGGCCTTCAACCCGAGCCCGGCCTTCGCCGCATCGCAGACGCCGCCGATCGACCTGAGCGCTACCAACGGCCTCGGCTGCTACAGCGATGGCGAAGCCTCGCTGCCGGTGCGCAAGGAGCTTGCCAACGGCAAGACCCTGACTTCGGCGCTTGGCTACACGCTGACCTACAACACGCTGGACAACAACAAGAACCCGACCGACGGCCTGCTCGTCGACTTCCGTCAGGATTTCGCGGGCGTGGGCGGCGACGTCTCCTACCTGAAGACTGTTGTTGATGCGAAGTACTATGCTCCGCTGGTGTCTGACATCGTCGGCCTCGCTCGCCTCCAGGGCGGCATGCTGAACAAGATCGGCAGCCAGGATCTGCGCATGCTCGATCACTTCCAGATGGGCCCGAACCTCGTGCGCGGCTTTGCCCCGAACGGCATCGGTCCGCGTGATCTGAACCCCTTCGGCACGCAGGACGCGCTTGGCGGCACCAAATATTGGGGGGCATCGCTCGAATTGCAGATGCCGTTCTGGTTCCTGCCGAAGGAAGTGGGTCTGAAGGGTGCGGTCTATGCCGACGCCGGCGGCCTGTTCGACTATCAGGGCCCGACGACGTGGTCGTTGACCAACGAAATGACCACGACCAAGAACTCGAACTGCACGGCATCGACGGTCAACCCGGCCACGGCTGGAACCTGTACCGGCCTCGTGTATGACAACGGCAATGTCGTCCGGTCGTCGGTGGGTGTCGGCCTGATCTGGCAGTCGCCATTTGGACCGCTGCGCTTCGACTACGCCGTGCCGCTCACTAAGGGCAAGTACGACCGTACGCAGGAGTTCAGGTTCGGCGGCGGCACCTCGTTCTAATTCGATCAGCACGGCACGATCCGGACCAGCGGAGCCGGTTTCCGAAAGGGATCGTGCCACTTAAAGAGATGAGGCATGATGCGGCCTGACCGCTTCATGCCGAAGCCGGACCGCGACGGGGTGGAATGGCGCAGCCGACCTTCTTCAAGAAACCGCCTGCCTCAGCGCTGGCTGACATCGCCGCGCTGACCAAGGCGCAACTGGTCGATCCCGCGAGGGGCGACCACGTCATCACGGGTCTGGCTTCGCTCGACGAGGCCGGCCCGATGCACTTGGCGTTCTTCGACAACCTCAAATATGCCGACGATCTGAAGGCGACAAAGGCCGGCGCTTGCCTGGTGAGCCCGCGCTTCGAAGCCCAGGTGCCCGCGCACGTGGCCGTGCTACGGGTGGCGCAGCCGTTCCGTGCCTTCGTCGGGATCGCCCGGCAATGGCACGGCGATGCCCTGCGCCCGCAGTCCTGGGTCGGCAATGCCGGCATTGCGCCGTCGGCCATCATCGACCCCTCGGCGCGGCTGGAAGACGACGTCATTGTCGATCCCCTCGCCGTGATCAGCCCGGATGTCGAGATCGGCAGTGGCACCGTGATCGGCGCCGGCGCTGTCATTGGTCCCGGGGTCAAGATCGGCCGGGACTGCAATGTCGGCGCCCGTACGGCCATCCAGTGTGCGCTGATCGGCAATGACGTGCTCATCCACCCCGGCTGCTCGATCGGCCAGGACGGCTATGGCTTCATCTTCTTCGGCCCCGAGGGCCATGTGAAAGTGCCCCAGACCGGCCGCGTGCTGATCCAGAACAATGTGGAAGTCGGCGCCGGCACCACCATCGATCGCGGATCTCTGCGCGACACCGTGATCGGGGAGGGCACCAAAATCGACAATCAGGTCCAGATCGGCCACAATGTGACGATCGGCCGGAATTGCCTGCTCGCGGCCCAGATCGGGCTCGCGGGCAGCCTGACGATCGGCGACAACGTGGCGCTGGGAGCAAAGGTCGGCATCAACAATCACCTCAAGATCGGCGACGGGGCCCAGGTCACCGCGATGAGCGGCGTCAAGGACGACATCCCGCCGAACGGTCGCTGGGGTGGCTTTTTTGCCAAGCCGACCAAGCAGTGGTTCAAGGAAATTATCGCGGTGGAGCGCCTGGTACGCGACAGCAAGGCCGATCCGAAGAACGAGGGACGGGAATGACGGCGGAATCACCCATCAAGTTCGAGCTGGTGGATATCAATGCGATCCTCCGGACGTTGCCGCACCGTTTTCCGATGTTGCTGATCGACCGGGTGATCAACATCCGCGCCGACTACAGCGGAATCGGCATCAAGAACGTCACCTTCAACGAGCCGGCCTTCCAGGGGCATTTCCCGGAACGCCCGGTCTATCCCGGCGTGATGATGATCGAAGCGATGGCGCAGACCGCCGGCGTGATCGGCATCACCTCGGTCGAGGGCACGGAGAAGCCGCGCGCGGTGTATTTCCTCACCATCGACAAGTGCAAGTTCCGCAAGCCGGTGCTGCCCGGCGACACCATCGAATATCACATGCGCTCGATCGGACGCCGCAAGGCGATGTGGTGGTTTCACGGCGACGCCAAGGTCAACGGCCAGGTCGTTGCGGAAGCCGACGTCGGCGCCATGCTCACGGACTAAGGCGGCTTCTTACGTCGGGCAGTCGTAACGGCCGGACACAGCCTCGCGCTTGAGATTCTGGTTGAAGAACCGGCCCATGGACGGAGCGCCCAGCAGGCGCTCGACCATGTCCGCGGTCACGCCGCAATAGCGGCCATAAGCGCCGCCAACCGCGACGATGAGGTCCTGCTGCGCAGGGTCGTAGCAGACCCGCTGCAGCACCGTGCTGCGGGTGATATCGCGGCACTCGAATGTCCCGAGATCGACAAGACGGCGTTCGCCGGTCTCGACCGTCTCCGACACGATCGGTGCGGTCGCGAGTTGTGCGAGCAGGATTGCCAGAGCCCTGACCACGATGACTTAAACCTCCACATGAGCGCGTTGAAGGGATGCGAAGGCCGGTTCACCCGGCGCCTGAAACACGCCGAGATGATACGCCACTGGACAGATCGGGCATAGTCGCGCTAACCACCGGAAAACCAAGCGACTTCAACACCTAACCAGACCTTCTTGATGAGTCAGATTGCTTGATGAGTAAGATTGATCCCACCGCACGGGTCGCGGACGGCGCCGTCATCGGCGAGGGCACCGAGATCGGGCCCTATTGCATCATCGGCCCGCATGTCGTGGTCGGCAAGAACTGCAAGCTGATCGGACAGGTCACGGTCATCGGCCACACTTCGGTCGGCGACAACTGCGTGATCTCGCCATTCGCGGTGCTCGGCGGTGCGCCCCAGGATCTCAGCTACAAGGGCGAGCCCACAAAGCTCGAGATTGGCTCGGGTTGCACCATCCGCGAAGGCGCGACGATGAACGTCGGCACCATCAAGGGCGGCGGGCTGACGCGCGTCGGCAATGACGGCTACTTCATGAACAACAGTCACGTCGGTCATGACTGTATGGTCGGCAACAACGTGATCTTCGCGACCTCAGCGACGCTCGGCGGCCACTGCGAGATCGGCGATGCCGTCTATATCGGTGGCCTGTCCGCGGTGCATCAGTTCACGCGGATTGGTCCCTACGTGATGGTCGGCGGGGTCTGCGGCGTGCGCGACGACGTCATCCCGTATGGCCTCGTCAACGGCCAGTATGCGGTGCTGGAGAGCCTCAACCTGATCGGCATGAAGCGGCGCAAGTTCACCAAGCAGCGGCTTGCGACTGTACGCGCATTCTACCAGAAGCTCTTCCACGGCGCCGGCACGTTCGCCGAGCGGCTGGAGGCGGTGCGGCCGCTCGCCGGCGAGGATCCGGCGATTGCCGAAATCCTCGGCTTCATCGGCAAGGGCAAACGCCCGCTCTGTCTTCCCGCCATCGCAAAGTGAGTCCGGGATGGCCGCGGACGCAACATCGGCGGCTTCTGATATTTCATCGCCGGTCGGCGTGATCGCCGGGGGCGGCGCGATGCCGTTCGCGGTCGCCGATTCGCTTGCCGCGCACGGCATCACGCCGGTGCTGTTCCCGCTGCGCGGCGCCTGCGATCCGGCGCGGGTGAAGGAATTCCGCCATCGCTGGATCTCGGTCGGCCAGCTCGGCCGCGCCATGCGGCTGTTCCGCGAGGAGGGCTGCCGCGACCTGGTCTTCATCGGCACCCTGGTGCGGCCTTCGCTGACGGAGATCCGGTTCGACGTCACGACGCTGCGGCTGCTCGGCAACGTCATCCGCGCCTTCCGCGGCGGCGACGATCATCTGCTGTCCGGCGTCGGCCGCATCCTCGAGCAGGGCGGCTTTCGCATGGTCGGCATCAAGGATGTCGCGCCCGATCTGTTGATGCCCGAGGGCTGCATCAGCCGCGCCTGGCCGAGCGACAACAGCAAGGCCGACATCGAGCGCGGCCGCGCGGTGCTGACCGCACTCGGCCCGTTCGACATCGGTCAGGCCGCGGTCGTGATCGACGGCCACGTGGTGGCGGTCGAGGACATCGAGGGCACTGACGCGCTGCTGGCGCGCGTGGCGCGCCTGCGCGAGGAGGGCCGCATCCGCGCCGCCACCGGACGGGGCGTGCTGGTGAAGGCGCCGAAGAGCGGTCAGGACCTGCGCTTTGACCTGCCGACGATCGGCCCGCGCACGCTCGAAGGCGTCGCCAAGGCCGGCCTTGCCGGAATCGCCGTCATCGCCGGCAACACCATCGCCGCCGAGCCGCAGGCGATGATCGCGTTCGCCGACGCCAAATATCTCTTCGTCATCGGTCTGCCGGCGTGACGCAGACGCGCGATCCCAAACGGAAGATCTTCCTGATCGCGACGGAGGAATCCGGCGACCGGCTCGGCTCGGCGCTGATGAAGGTGCTGCGCCAGCGCCTCGGCGACGGCGTGCAATTCGTCGGCGTCGGCGGTCGCACCATGGCGCGCGAGGGGCTCGAGACACTGTTTCCGATTGAAGAGCTGTCGATCGTCGGTTTCGCCGCGGTGGTGCAGCAACTGCCAAAAATCCTGCGGCTGATCCGCGGGACCGCGGACGCCGTGCTGGAGGCCGCGCCCGACGCGCTCGTCATCATCGACAGTCCCGATTTCACCCATCGCGTCGCCCGCCGCGTGCGCGCGACGAATCCCGCGATCCCTGTCGTCGATTACGTCTCACCCTCGGTCTGGGCCTGGCGGCCGGGCCGGGCGCGCGCCATGCTCGGTTATGTCGACCATGTGCTCGGCCTGCTGCCGTTCGAGCCGGCGGAATACCGCAAGCTCGGCGGGCCGCCGTGCAGCTATGTCGGCCATCCCCTGATCGAGGAGCTGCCGTCGCTGCGGCCGAATGCCGAGGAGCAGAAGCGCCGTGATGCCGAGCCGCCGGTGCTGCTGGTGCTGCCCGGCAGCCGCCGCAGCGAGATCAGGCATCACCTCGAAATGTTCGGCGCAACACTTGGACGACTCCACGCCGCAGGCCGCGCATTCGAATTGATGCTGCCGACCATGCCGCACCTCGAAGCCACCATTCGAGAGGGCGTGGCGAACTGGCCGGTCAAGCCGCAGATCGTGGTCGGCGAGACCGAGAAGCGTGCCGCCTTCCGCATCGCGCACGCGGCGCTGGCGAAATCCGGCACGGTGACGCTGGAGCTCGCCCTGGCTAATATTCCCATGGTGACGGCCTATCGCGTCAGCGCGATCGAAGCCTTCATCCTGCGCCGTGCGGTCAAGGTCTCCTCCGTGATCCTCGCCAATCTCGTGATCGGCAAGGAGGTCATTCCGGAGTTTCTGCAGGAGGACTGCACGCCGGAGAAGCTCGCACCGGCGCTGTCCGAGGTGCTGACGGATTCCCCGCTGCGCCGGCAGCAGGTCGAGGCATTTGCGCAGCTCGACACGATCATGTCCACCGGCAACAAGCCGCCGAGCGTGCTCGCCGCCGACATCGTGCTCGCGACGATGCGGAAGGGGCGGCGGTAGGAATCTTTCGCTGTCGTTGCGAGACGGGTGGGCAGCCTGCGCTTCGCGCACCCTTCAATCCCTACAAACGAAAACGGCGCCATCGCGAGATGGCGCCGCTTCGGAAGCCCTGAGGCTGAACTTACTTCCGGTTTCCGATCGCGACGTAGTCGCGCTTGGTGACGCCGGTGTAGAGCTGGCGCGGACGGCCGATCTTCTGCTGGGGATCCTCGATCATCTCGCTCCACTGGCTGATCCAGCCGACGGTGCGGGCGACAGCGAACAGCACGGTGAACATCGAGACCGGGAAGCCCATCGCCTTCAGCGTGATGCCCGAATAGAAGTCGACGTTCGGGTACAGCTTGCGGTCGATGAAGTACTGGTCGCTGAGCGCGATCCTCTCGAGCTCGAGCGCCACCTTCAGCATTGGGTCGTCGCCATGGCCGGTCTCCTTGAGCACGGCGTGACACATCTTCTGCATGATCTTGGCGCGCGGATCGTAGTTCTTGTAGACGCGGTGACCGAAGCCCATCAGGCGGACTTCGCTGTTCTTGTCCTTCACCTTGGCGATGAACTCGGGGATCTTGTCCACGGTGCCGATCTCGGCGAGCATCGCAAGAGCTGCTTCGTTGGCGCCGCCATGCGCCGGGCCCCAGAGGCAGGCGATGCCGGCGGCGATGCAGGCGAACGGGTTGGCGCCGGAGGAGCCGGCGATGCGCACCGTCGAGGTCGAGGCGTTCTGTTCGTGGTCGGCATGCAGGATGAAGATCTTGTCCAGCGCTTCAGCGAGCACCGGATTCATCTTGTAGTCCTCGCACGGCACGGCGAAGCACATGTGCAGGAAGTTCTCGGCGAACTTGAGCGAGTTCTTCGGGTACACGAAGGGCTGGCCGACGGTGTACTTGTAGGCCATCGCCGCCAGCGTCGGGATCTTCGCGATCATGCGCATGGAAGCGATCATGCGCTGCTTGGGATCGTTGATGTCGGTGGAGTCGTGATAGAACGCGGCGAGCGCGCCGACCGCGGCCACCATGATCGCCATCGGATGGGCGTCGCGGCGGAAGCCCTGGAAGAAGCGGGCCATCTGCTCGTGCACCATCGTGTGATGGATCACGCGGTCGTCGAAATCCTTCTTCTGCGCGGCGGTCGGCAGCTCCCCGAACAGCAGGAGATAGCAGGTCTCGAGGAAGTCGCCGTTCTCGGCGAGCTGCTCGATCGGATAGCCACGGTATTCCAGCACGCCCGCGTCACCATCGATATAGGTGATCTTGGACTGGCAGCTCGCGGTCGAGGTGAAGCCGGGATCGTAAGTGAACAGGCCGGACTGGCCGTAGAGCTTGCCGATGTCGATGACGTCAGGCCCGACGCTGCCGCTGTGGATCGGGAGATCGTAGTTCTTGTTTCCGACCGTCAGCGTGGCGGTCTTATTGCTTGCTTTTGCGTCCATCAGAGGTCCCCGATGTGTGGTGAAACGGGCCGGACCCGGAAGGCCCCGAAGACATGGTGAGGCAGGCCGGATATTCCAGAAGGTATGGGGGAGATGGGTATATTATTGCTGTGTGCGCTGCAAGATCATGGCAGGCATGGCCTACTTACGTCGTAGACTGATCGTTAAGCCGGCCGAGGCTCTCCTGGCGTCCCAGCACGTCCAAAACCTCGAATATACCAGGCGACGTCGTCCGCCCCGTCAGCGCTGCCCGCAATGGCTGCGCGACCGCCCCGAGCTTGAGACTATTTTCCTCGGCGAAAGCACGCAGCGCGGCTTCGGTGGTGGCGCCGCTCCACGTCTCGACCTTCTCCAGCGCGGAATGAAGCTGGCCGATCAGCTTGCGGTTTTCCGCCGTCAGCAGCGCGGCAGCCTTGGGATCGAGCTCCAGGGGGCGGTCGGCGAAGATGAAATAGGCGCTGTCGATCAGCTCGATCAGCGTCTTGGCGCGCTCCTTCAGGGCCGGCATCGCCTTGAGAAGCTGAGCCCGCGTGCCGTCGTTTAACTTGGCCTTAAGCTCGTCGCGGCTCGGCACCAAATGGTCGAGCACGTCCTCGAACATCTTCACGAGCGATTGATCGTCGGCGTGGCGGATGTAGTGACCGTTGAGGTTTTCCAGCTTGGCGAAATCGAAGCGGGCGGCGGCGCGGCCGACGGAGGCGAGGTCGAACGCGGCGATCATCTCCTCGGTCGAGAAGATCTCCTGGTCGCCATGGCTCCAGCCGAGGCGGACGAGGTAGTTGCGCAGCGCCGCCGGGAGGTACCCCATGGCGCGGTAGGCATCGACGCCGAGCGCGCCGTGCCGCTTGGAGAGCTTCGAGCCGTCCGGGCCGTGGATCAGGGGGATGTGGGACATGCTCGGCAGCGCCCAGCCCATCGCATCGTAGATCTGCTTCTGGCGCGCGGCGTTGATCAGATGGTCGTCGCCGCGAATGACATGGGTGACGCCCATGTCGTGGTCGTCCACCACCACCGCGAGCATGTAGGTCGGGTTGCCGTCGCCGCGCAGCAGGACGAGATCGTCGAGGTTCTCGTTCTGCCAGACCACGCGGCCCTGGACCTGGTCCTCGATCACGGTCTCGCCGGTCTGCGGTGCGCGCAGGCGGATGGTCGGCTTGACGTCGGACGGCGCGGTCGCAGGATCGCGGTCGCGCCACAGGCCGTCATACAGGCGGGTGCGGCCTTCGGCGCGCGCCTTCTCGCGCATGGCGGTGAGTTCCTCGGCCGTGGCGTAGCAACGGTAGGCCTTGCCGTCGGCCAGCAACTGCTCGGCGATCTCGCGGTGACGAGCGGCGCGGCTGAACTGGTAGATGACGTCGCCATCCCAGCCGAGCTCCAGCCATTTCAGCCCGTCCAAAATCGCGCCGATCGCGGCCTCCGTGGAGCGCTCCCGGTCGGTGTCCTCGATCCGGAGCAGCATCTTGCCGCCGTGCTTCTTCGCATAGAGCCAGTTGAACAGCGCCGTGCGGGCGCCCCCGATATGGAGGAAGCCGGTCGGGGAGGGAGCAAAGCGGGTGACGACGGAATCGGTCATTCTTGGCAGGGCCTATGCATTGGAGGCGGTGGTATATAACAGGACCGGAGCATAACTAAAGCCCGGCAGCGGACCGCCAAAGCCTTGCTTAAGCCCTTGGCTCAGCCACGCGGATTTGGCAGAAGGACCGCTGATTTCCCTACAGGATTCCAGGATGAGCACAGAACCGGTGGCGACTGAGGTTGGGCGCGATTTCATTCGCGACATCATCCAGGCAGACCTCGATCAGGCCAAATACAAGGAGATCGTGACCCGGTTCCCGCCGGAGCCGAACGGCTACCTGCATATTGGCCACGCCAAGTCGATCGCGCTCAATTTCGGCATCGCCCAGGAGTTTCCGGGCCGCTGCCATCTGCGCTTCGACGATACCAACCCGGTCAAGGAAGAGCAGGAATATATCGATTCCATCCAGGCCGACGTGCGCTGGCTCGGCTTCGACTGGGGCAAGAACCTGTTCTTCGCCTCGGACTATTTCGACCGCCTGTACGAATGGGCCGAGAAGCTGATCCGCGACGGGCTCGCCTATGTCGACGACCAGACCCAGGAGGAGATCCGTCTTGCGCGCGGCACGCTGACCGAGCCCGGCAAGAACTCGCCGTTCCGCGATCGCTCCGTGGACGAGAATCTCGACCTGTTCCGCCGCATGAAGGCCGGCGAATTCCCCAACGGCGCGCGCGTGCTGCGGGCCAGGATCGACATGTCGGCGGGCAACATCAATTTGCGCGACCCCGTGCTGTACCGCATCCTGCATGCGCACCATCCGCGCACCGGGACCAAGTGGAGCATCTATCCGAGCTACGATTATGCGCACGGGCAGTCGGACGCCATTGAAGGCATCACGCACTCGATCTGCACGCTGGAGTTCGAGGACCACCGGCCGCTCTATGACTGGTTCATCGAGAAGCTGCCGGTGCCGTCGAAGCCGCATCAGTACGAATTCGCGCGGCTCAACCTGACCTACACGCTGCTGTCCAAGCGCGTGCTGACCCAGCTCGTGCGCGACGGCCATGTCGCCGGCTGGGACGATCCGCGGATGCCGACCATGGCGGGGATGCGCCGCCGCGGCGTGCCGCCGGCGGCCTTGCGCGAATTCGTCAAGCGCATCGGCGTCGCCAAGGCCAACAGCGTGGTCGATGTCGGCATGCTCGAATTCTGCATCCGCGAGGAGCTGAACCGCACCTCACAGCGGCGCATGGGGGTGCTGCGGCCGCTCAAGGTGGTGATCGACAACTATCCGGAAGGGCAGACCGAGGAGCTCGAGGCGATCAACCATCCCGACGATCCCAGCGCCGGCACGCGCAAGATCACCTTCGGCCGCGAGCTCTATATCGAGCAGGACGACTTCATGGAGAACCCGCCCAAGAAGTTCTTCCGCCTGTCACCGGGCAACGAGGTGCGGCTGCGCTACGCCTATTTCGTCAAGTGCACCGGCGTGATCAAGAACGATGCCGGCCAGGTGGTGGAGCTGCGCTGCACCTACGATCCCGCGACCAAGGGCGGCAACGCGCCCGACGGCCGCAAGGTCAAGGCGACCATGCACTGGCTGCCTGCGGCAACGTCCAGGCCGGCGGAGATCCGCATCTACAACCAGCTGTTCGCCAACCCGAGCCCGGACGCCTCGAATTTCGCGGCCGACCTCAATCCGCAGTCGCTGGAGATTTTGGCGGACGCCCGGATCGAGGCATCGGTTGCGGAGAGTAATTCAACCGAGCCGATGCAGTTCGAGCGTCAGGGCTATTTCGTGCGCGACAAGGACTCGACGCCGGGCAAGCCGGTATTCTCCAGGACCATCGGTCTGCGCGACACGTTCGCGAAGGAAGTCGCCAAAGGCTGAGAAGGGCTGAGGGACCACAATGGGCAGTGAAGCCGACGCCATCGTTTCCGCCATCATCGCGAGATGGTGCGCCGGCTTCGCCACGCTCGACGCCGCCGCGCTGTCGTCGCTCTATGCCAAGAACGCGTTCTTCTTCGGCTCCAACCCAAAGCTCTACAGGGGCAGGGACGGCGTCGCCGACTATTTCAACGGCCTGCCGCGCTGGCGCAGGCCGGGCGCGGTGTTTTCCGAGGTGCAGGCCGCGCAGGCCGGCCCTGACCTGATCAACATGGGCGCGACCATCTCGTTCGATCTTGCCGGCGAACGCCCCGATCTCGTCGTCAAGATGAGCTGGGTCATCATCCGCGAGGACGGCGACTGGAAGATCGTCAATCACCACGCCTCGGCGAAGGCGCCGCTGATCTGACGTTCGCGTCACTCCATCAGTTTCGTCATTCCGGGGCGCGACGAAGTCGCGAGCCCGGAATCCATAACCACAGCGTGGGGTTATGGATTCCGGGCCTGGCCCACCGGGCCATCCCGGAATGACAGAAGAATACGAACCGAAGCTCGTTCCGTGCGTTGTGTGGGTCCAGAAGAGGAACCACCATGAACAATATCTCAGAGCATATGGAAGTCATCGGCGCCGACGGCGTCCATATCGGCACCGTCGACAAGGTCGAGGGCAACCGCATCAAGCTGACCAAGAAGGACAGCGGCGAGGGCAGCCACAAGGGCCATCATCACTTCATCGACAAGGGCCTCGTCGCCGGTGTCGAGGGCAACAAGGTCCGGCTGTCCGCCAAGGCTGACGTCGCCGTGACGATGGAAGAGGAAAAGTAGGGCTCGCGCCCGCCCGTTCCTGATCCGTTCCGCTATTCGCGTGCCTGCACGTTCCGGTAGCCTCTGGCCCCGTCGCGTATCGCAAGGTGCAGGGAATGGCGGAGCCGGGCTGGCCAGTACGGTCCCAGAGTGTCGCGGGGACCTGGCCCGTCGGCAGACCTGCGTCGGCTGGCGGCCTCGCGCCGGCAGGGTCTGGCCTTTGGCCTGCCATCGTCGAGACGCTGCGCGGATGGGGACGCGCGGAGGCCGGCGCCGGGCGGCTGTTGCCGTGGGTCCCCGTCGCCTTCGGTGGCGGCATTGCGCTGTACTTTGCCGCCGATCATGAGCCCGTGCTTTGGGTCGTTGCGGCGACGGCCATCGCGCTCGCGCTTGGCGCGGTTCTGCTGCGACGAAGCCGACTGTTTGCGCCTGCGATCATGATCGCGGCGGTCGCGGCCGGCTTTGCCGTGGCGACCTGGAAGACGGCGCGCATCGCGCACACGGTGCTGGCAAAATCGCTCTATTCGGTGTCGCTGTCGGGCTTCGTCGAGACCCGTGACATCCGCGAGCGCACCGACCGTTTCGTGCTGCGCGTCACCGCGATGGAGGCGCAGCGCAGCGACGTCAAGCTCGAGCGCGTGCGCCTCTCGGTGCGCAAGGGGACAGCCCCCGAGGTCGGCAGCTTCGTGCAGCTGAAGGCGCGGTTGATGCCGCCGATTTCGCCGGTGCGCCCGGGCAGCTACGATTTCTCACGCGACATGTTCTTTCAGGGCATCGGTGCGTCCGGCTTCGTGATGGGCGCGATCGCTGCCTCCGTGCCGCCTGATGCCGGTGGACTGCGGCTGCGCTATGCCGCGATCATGCAGGGGCTGCGCGATGCAATCGATGCGCGCATTCGGGCCACGCTCGACGGCGACAACCGCGCGATCGCGACCGCGCTGCTGACAGGTCGGCGCGATGCGATCACCACGCCCGTGAACGATGCGATGTTCATCTCGGGGCTCGGTCACGTGCTTTCGATCTCCGGCTACCACATGGCCGTCGTCGCCGGCGTGGTCTTCTTCGCGGTGCGTGCACTGCTGGCTCTGATCCCGGGACTGGCGGTCGGCTTTGCCATCAAGAAGTGGTCGGCGGCTGCGGCGCTCGTCGCAGCCGCGTTCTACCTGCTGCTGTCGGGGGCGGAGGTCGCGACGCAACGATCGTTCTTCATGACGGCTGTGGTCCTGATCGCGGTGATGGTCGATAGGCGCGCCATCACCTTCCGCACGCTGGCGGTGGCCGCGTTGATCGTGCTCGCGGTGGCGCCGGAGTCGCTCGTTCATCCCAGTTTTCAGATGTCGTTCGCGGCAACGCTCGGGCTGGTGGCGCTGGTGCAGATCGGCATGCCGAACCTGTTCGTCTCGCCCGATCATTCGGCGACGGCGCGGATCGCGCTGGTGATGCCGGCCGGACTGCTGGGACTAATTGCGGCGCCGTTCGGACTAGATGGTGTGTTCTGGTGGCTGATGGGGATCGGCATCGACTGGATGATCGCGGTGTCGCGCTGGGTGGCGGCGTTGCCGGGCGCGATCGGCCGCATCCCGGCTTTCGGCATTGCGCCACTGATCGCGGCCAGCCTCGGGATCATTGTGATGGGCCTGCTGCGCACGCCGCTGCGCTGGTCGGGCGGGCTGTTGCTGTTGGCTGCGATCGCCTGGGGCCTATTCGTTCGGCAACCTGACATTCTCATCGCCGGTGACGGCCAGAGCGTTGCGGTGCGGGGCAGGGACGGACACCTGCATCTGATCCGGGCGAGCAGGGACAGCTTTCTGTTGAAGGAGTGGCTGGCGGCCGACGCCGATCCGCGCGGCGCCGGCGGCGCCTCGCTCAGCGACGGCGTGTCCTGCGACGAGTCAGGTTGCGTGACGCCGCTTGCCGACGGGCGCCTGGTCGCGCTGGCATTGCGCATCGATGCGCTTGCGGACGATTGCAGCCGCGCCGCGCTGGTGGTGACGGCTCGGCCCGCGCCGCCGGATTGCGCGGCGATGGTGGTCGACCGGCTGCGTCTTTCGGCCCAGGGCGCGCTTGCACTGACACAGCGAGGGGATGGTTTTGCGGTTCAGGCGATGAAGGCGAGGGGCACTGACCGCCCGTGGTCGCCGGCGACCGCCGGTGAGGCTGATTTCGGCGCGAGCCTCGCGCCGCAGGTGGCCGCTCCCCGCAACCGGGACGCGACGCCGTCCGAGGCGGACTTGCAGGCCGAGGACTGAGCGGGCGGCTTACAGGTACCAGGCGAGCACGGCTTCGAGCCGGGCGTTCCCGATCACCGGCAGGGCCACCATCTGGCTCAGCCCAGCTGTGCGGGCCTGAGCTGCCGCGATCGAGCCGTCATGCGCGTCGTTGAGCGCGGGCATGCCGGTAGCCCAGGCGCCGCCGATGCTGCCGTCGCTCCTGGCGATGGATTTATCCGCATAAAGCGCGGCGAGGTCGTTCTGCGCACTGCAATCGCCGGCGCGAAACACCAGCGCCGAGCGGGCCTCGTTCGGGACCCAGATCTCGAAGCGTCGCGCGATCGGCGTTGCCTGCGCCGAGAGGAAGGTCAGGACCCATGTCTGATCGGCGCCGGTCCGGTAGGGCACGCCGACACCGAGATTGATCCCGACCTTGGCAGCGTCCTCCCAGCGCAGGAAGCTCTTGGCGTCGTGCAAATCCTTGATGATCAGCGGCAGGCCGGCTTTCCAGGTGCGGCCGGGCAGGCCGAAGCCGCGCGGAAACTTGGTGTGGCGGGAGTTGAACTCGAACATCTCCGCCGCGCCGTAATAGCCGTCGACCAGCGCCATCTCGTGGGAGATTTGAGCGTCGTTGTGCCAGAGCTCGATCGCGCCGACATGTGCCTCGTCGTCACCGCAGAAGAGCACCATGACGGCTTGCAGGAATTCGCCGGCGAACACCGGCACGGCCACGCCGCAGGTGAGGCCGGCTGCGAGGGCCTGATCGGTCCGCTTGAAGTAGGAGTTGGCGAATTTGGTGAGGATCACGGGATGGCCGCAGGCCCAGGCCTTGCCGGGAAGGCCCTCGTCATACCCGAAACGCAGATCTTCGCTGGCGGCCTTGAACGCGGATAACCCTTGGCTGTAGAGGCCGCCGCCGAATTCCAACCGCATCCGCGTCCGGTCGGGCACCCAGAGTTCAACGACGCGAATGAAGGTCTTCATCGAACGTGCCCGCCGCCTCGAACCAAGACACCAGCCGGGACAGCATCGGCCATTTGTTTGCGGAAACGGACGTTCAAAATTCAGGCAGGACCGCGCAAACTTCGTGCGGCGGGGAGGAATGGTGGGCTGGCTTCGCCGCTTCGGGTTTTGGAGACGCAAGCCAATCCGTGTCGCCGGCCTCGGCCGGCGATGGCGATTTCAATCCTGTGTCCCGACTGGAAGGCCGGGGATGGCTGCGTCAGCCGATCGGTAGGCGGGTGACCGTCGGTCGGCCGTCGGCGTTGGACTGCGGCTTATTTTCGCCAAGTGGCTGGGTCACCGGCAGTTGCAGCACGGTCGCGTGCTGGCCTTCGACGAGCTGCGTCACCAGCACGTATTTGCCGTCGGGGAATTCGATCGCATCATGATGACGGTCGGGAATGTGCGGATCGATCTTGCCGAACTTGCCGACGCGGGAGTTGACGCTGCGCGTCCAGATCCAGCGATTGTCGTAGCGGACATTGTCGGCGAAGGCGAGCTCCGTTCCCGGCAACAGGCAGACCGCAACGGCCGGATCTGCTGCGGAGGCAAAGCCTCGCGTCGAGGTGCCGCGAAAGGTTGTCGAGACGATCGTCTCGCCGACTTCCGCGGGACGCGATGCGACGGCATGCAGGCTGTAGTCACACATCGGGGTGCTCCTCATGCGAGATAGCAGCCCGCGCCTCTTCTGAGGCGGAGGCCTCTATCAGAGTGGAAGCACCAAGCGTCTGCCCGGTTGTAGGCAAATCTGCGGCTCGCCGCCGCAATCTGCGATCACATTATCTTTTTCGGATGCACCGGACCAAAGCCTGCTTCCGTGCATAAAGGCCGCGCGTGTCAGCGGCCAGCAGGCGCCGACCAGCCGGAATATTGCCAGCCCGGTTGCGAGGACTGCTCGGTCGCGTTGTGGGCACTGCGGATTTGCTGGCTGGCCACTGTCTCCTTGCGGATCGGGCGCCGTGCCTGTGCGGCAAAGGCCTGCGACGCTGATGCTGCGATCAGCGCCGCCGCGACTATACTTGAGATGATCTTGCGCATGACGTCCCCTCGGGCCCTGAGGCCGCAAAGCAGCGCTGCTTTGTGCGGCGTGTCGAGGATGTAGCGCCGGAAGAAGGGCCGGATAATCTGCGCGAAACCAGAAAGACTATCCAGCGGGAGCGGACAATCGTCCGCTCCAATCGTCAACGCGCGCTCGCAAATCGGCGGTCGGGCGACAGGTTCAGCATTTGCTCAGTACTTGCGATAGAGCCCGATCAGCTTGCCCTGGATCTTCACCCTGTTGGGCGGCAGGATGCGCACTTCATAGGCCGCATTGGCGGGCTCGAGAGCGATCGAGGCGCCACGCCGGCGGAAGCGCTTGAGCGTCGCTTCCTCGTCGTCGATCAATGCCACGACGATATCGCCGGTGTCGGCGCTCTCGTTGCGCTGGATCAGCGCCATGTCGCCGTCGAGGATGCCGGCGTCGACCATGGAATCGCCGCGCACTTCCAGCGCGTAATGTTCGCCCGAGCCGAGCATGTCAGGCGGTACGCTGATGGTGTGGCTGCGGGTCTGCAACGCCTCGATCGGCGTACCGGCTGCGATCCGGCCCATGACCGGCACCGCGACGGGACGTTCGCCCTCGTCGGCGGGCGGGCTGGAGGTGGTGCGCACCTTGCCGAGATTGCCCTCGATGACGCTCGGCGTGAAGCCGCGGCGGCTGCCGGCGGCGGCCTGAAGCTCCGGCAGCTTGATCACCTCGATGGCGCGGGCGCGGTTCGGCAGCCGGCGGATGAAGCCGCGCTCCTCGAGCGCGGTGATCAGACGATGGATGCCCGATTTCGAGCGCAGATCGAGCGCGTCCTTCATCTCGTCGAAGGAGGGCGGCACGCCGCTTTCCTTCAACCGTTCGCTGATGAATCGCAGAAGCTCGTATTGTTTGCGCGTTAACATCTCGACCAAAATCCCCCGGTTGATGTCGTCCGATTCCGAGACGCTGAATTCAGCAGTAAGCCGCTACATGCTCGAAACAAATCATGAACGGACACTATATGTTCGATACATGTTCCGCAACTGCTTAATTTACCGTGAACGCTGCAGAGTTCGCAGAACGCATGCGAACGAGGCGGTCAGACGGGCAGTCGCAGCACCTCGCAGGGCGTGCCGGATTCGGCCATCGGCGCGAACGGCGCGCGCACGAGAAGTGCCTGTGCTGCAGCGAGATTCGAAAGCAGCGAGGAATCCTGGTGATTGACGGGAATGGCAGCGAGCGTGCCGTCATCACGCAGCTCGAGGCGTGCGCGCAGATAATCCTCGCGCTGGTCATTGGCGCGGACGTCGCGGCCGAGCACCGCGCGCTCGCGGCGGTGATGAATCACCGAGCGGCCCGACAGCGCACGAATCAGCGGTACCATGAACAGGAAGCCGCACACGTAGGATGACACGGGATTGCCGGGCAGGCCGATCACGCGCATCGCCCCGAGCCGGCCGTTCATCATCGGCTTGCCCGGTCGCATCGCGATCTTCCAGAACGCCATCGAGACGCCTTCGTCCCGCAGCGCCTGCTGGACCAGATCATGGTCGCCGACCGAGGCGCCGCCGGTCGTGATCAAGATATCGGCGCCACTCTCGCGGGCACGCCGGATGCCGGCTGTGGTCGCTGCAAGTGTGTCGGCGGCAATACCGAGGTCGATGGTGTCGGCGCCTTCGCTGCGGGCGAGCGCGTGCAGGGCGTAGCCGTTGGAATAGACGATCTGGCCGGGACCCGGCGCGCTGCCCGGCATCACCAGCTCGTCGCCGGTGGCGAGGATGGCGACCTTCGGACGGCGGCGGACGGGCAAATGCGGGTGATTCATGCCGGCGGCGAGCGCGAGGTCGCGCTCGGTGAGGCGGGCCCCCTTGCGCAACAGCACGTCTCCTTCCGAGAAGTCGACGCCGGCGGGACGGATATGACGCCCGGTCACGGCGGCTTCCTTGATCGTGACGCGCTTGCCCTCGGCAACCGTATCCTCCTGGATCACGATGGCGTCGGCACCATCAGGAACGACGCCCCCGGTGAAGATCCGCACCGCTTCGCCGGCGCTGACCGTTCCCGCAAACGGCCGGCCCGCCGCGACCTCGCCGATCACGGTCAGTTGGGAATCGATCTTCGCCGCGTCGGCCGCGCGCACCGCATAGCCGTCCATCGCCGACATCGCCTGCGGCGGCTGCGTCCGCCGCGCCGCGACATCGCGCCCGAGCACGCGGTGAAAGGCCTGGTCGAGGGCGACCGCTTCCTCGGCCAGAGGCTCTGCACCCGCCAGCACGGAGGCAAGCGCATCGGAAACCGGCATCAAGGCCACGGGTAAGACTCCTGCGAGCACGTTCTGCAAATCGGCGGCGAGAGTTCTAGCTGAGTGCAGGCGCGGAGGCAAAACAGCGATGGCGCAGGATGACTTATCCTGCGTCGTCTGCTTTGCGGAGGAAGGGGGACGTCAACGAAGGATAGACGTCAGCTCCGCCGCGGCATGATCCGAGAGGCGAGACAGACCGGCAACAGCTTGGCCATGGCAAGCACGAGAATGACGAGCGCCACGGCTAGCGTCGGTCACGTCCTTGGCTACCTGCGCGGACTGACATCCGGCGCTGCGGCGCCCTGGTCCCTGTCGGGCATCGGGTCGGCTTGGGCTTTCAGGTCGGCGGCCTTGCTGATCAGTTTTGCGGAAAGGTCAGAATCCGAGGTGGTTCTGGCGAATTTCATCAGCAGGGAGGCCTGCTTGGTGAGGTAGGTTTTGCCCAGCACGATGATAAGTCCGATCCCAAATTCCCAACAGACTCATGAGTCCGCAAGCGGGCATTCGTTCCCGGAACTGCGTATAAAATTGCACAGAGTGTTTTGGTTCCGAATTGCCGGCTGAAATTGTTCGGGGAATTGGCCGTTTGCTTCTGTGTCAGATCCCGAGCGCCCTCAGCGCGTTGCCGACATCCGTCGCCGAGGTCACGTGCACTGCGGTCAGGCCGCATGCCCGGGCTCCCTCGATGTTCTCGGCGAGATCGTCGAAGAACACGATCCGGCTCGCCGGCACGCCCATTGCCGCCACGACGTGGTCGAAGGCCTCCGCATCCGGCTTGCGCAGGCCGATACTGGACGACAGGTACACTCCGCGGAAATGGTCGAGCAGCCCGGCATACTCTTTCGAGAAATAGTCCACATGCGGCCGGTTGGTGTTGGAGAAGGCGTAGAGCGGCAGCTGCTTCGCCGCGCGCGGCAACAGCTCGGCGATGTCAGGCATCTCGCCGGCGAAGATCGCGTTCCAGCCCTCGAGGAACTGCGCATCCGAGATGCCGATCCCGAGCGACGAGCGCAGCGAGGCGAAGTAGTCCTCGTCGCTGATCTTGCCGACCTCGTGCAGCCGGTAGGCCTCGTCGCGAACATAGCGCGCGACGATCGCTTCGGGCGGGCAGCCGGCATGTCCCGCCCAGCAGGCGATCGCCTTGGAGAAGTCGATGTCCAGCACGACGCGCCCGAGATCGAACAGAAGCGCGTCCGCGCTGCCGGGAGAGAGCGAGTTCACCTGTATCCTTTCACTCAGTAGCGATACGGATCGTGGTCGAACAGCGGGAACGCGCTGAACACGCTGGGCGCATTGGTTGCGGTGGCCTGGTGCAGGCAGGACTTGTCAATTTCGGCGAACGAGGTGGCGCCGAGCAGGCCGAGGCAGCGCAGCACCTCGTCCTCCAGCAGTTCCAGCATCCGCGTCACGCCGGCCTCGCCGTTGGCCGCCAAGGCCCAGCATTGCAGCCGGCCGATGCCGACCATGTCGGCGCCCGCCGCGATCGCCTTGACGATGTCGGTGCCACGGCAGAATCCGCCGTCGACCATGATTTTGGCGCGGCCCTTCACGGCATCGACGATCTCCGGGAGCACATGCATGGCGCCGCGGCCGTGATCGAGCTGGCGGCCGCCATGATTGGAGACGTAGATCCACTCGACGCCGTGATCGACCGCGATCCGGGCGTCCTCGGCGGTGGCAATGCCCTTGAGGATCAGCGGAATTTTGAATCTGTCCTTGACCATCTTCACGGTCCGCCACTCCAGGCCCTTCTGGTAGTCGCCGCCGGTGGCGCGCAGGCGGCTTTCGCGAACATAGCGCTTGGCGATGTCACGTTCGCGACGGCTGTAATGGGCGGTATCGACCGTCAGGCAGAAGGCGGCGTAGCCGTTCTTCTCGCTGCGGCTGACGACATCGGCGACGAAGGCGTCATCGCCGCGCACATAGAGCTGGTAGAGCCGCAGCGCGTCCGGGGCGGCTTCGGCGGTCTTCTCCAGGCCGGGCTCGGACACCGAGCTCAGCATGTGCGCCGCACCGAAAGTGCCGGCGGCGCGCGCAACGCTTGCCGCGCCGTCCGGATCGAAGATCTCGAGCGCGCCGACGGGGGCGAGCACCACCGGCAGCCGCATCCTGCGGCCGAACTGCTCGACCGAGCCGTCGACCTTGCTCACGTCGCGCAGCACGCGCGGTCGGAAGGCGATCTCGTCCAGCGCCATGCGGTTGCGGCGCATCGTGGTCTCGGTTTCGGCGGCGCCGACGATATAGTCCCAGGCGTTCTGGTTGAGGTTGGCGCGCGCCTTGCGGATGAATTCGTGCAGGTTCTGGAACGGCTCGTTGCTGGAGCCGAGCTCGACGTTCCTTTCCGGCCGGATGCGGGGCGCGTCGTTCATTTGTTGTCCTCCCGAGAATTTGAAGTGTTATGGTCATCGCCTATCGTGTCCGGCCCTCCAAAACCATCCTAAATTCGCATAGCTGCAAGGTGAGGGTGGGCCGACCGATTCCCGCCTTGCGAAATGGCCCCGGAACGTTGCCAAAAGTTCAGGTCCGGGCGAAGGGATTTTTACGGTGTACCAGCCAGCGTGGCATCCCGGCCTTGAAGAAACCAGAATGGTATTGTGAGAAGCGGGCTGGATCGCCATTTGCATGGCGGCTTCCTCTGCCCCAGAACGGCGAAGCAAAAAGGCTACCTGATCCATGCGGAAATCCCTGCTGTTCCCCCTGGGTGCGCTCACGGGAGCGTGTCTGACCCTTCTGGTAGCCAGTCCGCACGGCGGCGTCTGGGCGGCACGGGCGGCGGCAAGCGCGGATGATGCCTACTCCCAGCTCAATCTGTTCGGCGAAGTGTTCGAGCGGGTGAAGGCGAGCTACGTCGAGAAGCCCGACAATGCCAAGCTGATCGAAGGCGCCATCACCGGTATGGTGACCTCGCTCGATCCGCATTCGCGCTATATGAACGACAAGGCCTGGACCGAGATGCAGGAGACCACCTCCGGCGAGTTCGGCGGGCTCGGCATCGAGGTCACGATGGAAGAGGGCCTGGTGAAGGTCGTCTCGCCGATCGACGACACGCCAGCCTCCAAGGCCGGCATCATGTCCGGTGACCTCATCAGCAAGATCGACGGCGATGCCGTGCAGGGCATGACGCTTGAGCAAGCGGTCAACAAGATGAAGGGCCCGGTCGACACCCAGACCAAGCTCACCATCGTGCGCAAGGGCGCAGACTCTCCGCTCGACGTCGCGATCAAGCGCGAGATCATCCATGTTCGCCCGGTCCGCTTCCACGTGGAGAACGGCGACATCGGCTATATCCGTGTCACCTCGTTCAACGAGCAGACCACCGATGGCCTGAAGAAGGCGATCGCCGCGATCTCCAAGGACATCCCGCAGGAGAAGCTCGTCGGCTACGTGATGGACCTGCGTAACAACCCGGGCGGCTTGCTCGATCAGGCCGTGTCGGTGTCGAGCGCGTTCCTGCAGCGCGGCGAAGTCGTCTCGACCCGTGGCCGCAATCCGGAAGAGACCCAGCGCTTTACTGCGCATGGCGGCGACCTCATCAAGGGCAAGCCGCTGGTGGTGCTGGTCAATGGAGGCTCGGCCTCGGCTTCGGAGATCGTGGCCGGCGCGCTGCATGACCACAAGCGCGCCACGATCATCGGCACGCGCTCGTTCGGCAAGGGCTCGGTGCAGACCATCATTCCGCTCGGCACCGGCAACGGCGCGCTGGCGCTGACCACGGCGCGCTATTACACGCCGTCGGGCCGTTCGATCCAGGCTCAGGGTATCGCGCCCGACATCGAGATTCTCCAGGACGTGCCGCCCGAGTTGAAGGGCCGGATGGACACGATGGCGGAGTCGCAGATGCGCGGCCACCTACAGGCCGCCGATGGCACCGAGCAGACCGGCTCGCAGTCCTACGTCCCGCCGGAAGAGAAGGACGACAAGGCCTTGCATGCGGCCTACGACTTCCTGCACGGCGTCACCGCGAATGCTGTCGCCGCGAAGCCCGCGCCGAAGGCGGCTGTGCCGAACTAAATCTTATTGACGATTTTCAGATATCGCCCGGAAGCGGATGACCGCTCCCGGGCGAATTCGTTTTGGGACGCCGTCTCGGCTCGGTTTTATAGCCGCAAAGGTCGCTTCATCGCGGCTGTCGCGCCCGGACAGACCTAGCCGGCCTCGCGGCGGCGGCTTTCCGCGCCGTCGCGCTGGGCGAGGCGGCTGCGATGCAGCGCGAACAGCTCCATCACCTTGTCGGCGGGCTTCGCGGCGCTGAACAGATAGCCCTGCATCTCGGAGCAGCCGAGCGTCCGCAGCAGGCGCTGCTGCTCCTCGGTCTCGACACCCTCGGCCGTGGTGGTCATGCGCCGGGCGGCTGCGAGGTTGACGACGGCCTGCACGATACTGGCGGAGCCGTCGGGGCCGGCGATGTCGTTGACGAAGCAGCGGTCGATCTTGATCTTGTCGAACGGGAAGCGGTGCAGATAGCTCAGCGAGGAGTAACCGGTGCCGAAATCGTCGAGGGCGATGCGCACGCCGATGGCGCGGAGCTGATGCAGGATCGCAAGCGCGGTGTCGTCGTCGCGGATCAGCACGGCCTCTGTGATCTCGAGTTCGAGTCGGCTCGCCGGCAAATTGGACGAGGCCAGCGCCGAAATGATCTTCAGCGCCAGCGTGCCGCTCTTGAACTGCACCGGCGAGACGTTGACGGCGAGGCGGATGTCGTCGGGCCAGGTGGCTGCATCGCGGCAGGCGGTTGCCAGCACCCACTCGCCGATCTCGTTGATCAGGCCGGTATCTTCGGCGATCGGGATGAATTCCGCGGGCGAGACCATGCCGCGCTCGGGATGGCGCCAGCGCACCAGCGCCTCGCAGCCGGTGATGCGGTCGTCCTTCAGGCTGAGGCAGGGCTGGTAGTAGACCTCGAGGCCGCCTTCGAGCCCGCCTTGGGCGATCGCGTGGCGCAGGTCGATCTCGAGCTGCCGCCGCTCGTGGACCTTGGCGTCCATCTCCGGCTCGAAGAACCGATAGGTGCGGCGTCCCGCGGCCTTGGCGGCGTACATCGCCATGTCCGCGTTCTTCAGGATCTGGTCCAGCGCCGTTCCATGTCCCGGCGCCAGCGCGATGCCGATGCTGGCATCGGAGGTGAGATGATGGCCCATGCAGTCGAACGGCGTACGGATCGCCTCGAACACCCGAGCGACGAGGTCGTTGACCTGGTCGAGTGATGTCACCGCGCTCTGGACGATGGCGAATTCGTCGCCGCCGAGCCGCGCCACGAAATCCGCCGGGCCTGCGCAAAGGCTCAGGCTTGCGGCGACCGACTTCAGCAGCTCGTCACCGACGAGGTGGCCGAGCGCGTCGTTGACGCCCTTGAATTCGTCGATGTCGATGTAGTGCACCGCAATCTCTTCGCCGGCGCCGATGGCGGCGAGCTCCCCGCGCAGATGCTCGTGGAACATGGTGCGGTTGGGCAGGTCGGTCAGCGCGTCGTAATGCGCAAGATGGGTGATGCGCTCCTCGATGCGCCGGCGCTCGGTAATGTCCTCGTGCGTCGCCACCCAGCCGCCGTCCGCGAGCGGCTCGTTGAGGATGTGGATCGAGCGGCCGTCGGCGGTGTCGACCACCATGGAGTTGCGCACATGGATGTCGCGCAGCACGCGGGCGACGTAGTCGTCGGTGTCGCCGGTGAACGAGCCGGTCGCCTTGCGATGGGCGATGATGTCGTGGAAGCTGCGGCCGGGCTTCACCACGTCGGCCGACAGGCCGTACATTTCGATGTAGCGCTCGTTGCATACCACGAGGCGCAGCTCGGCGTCGAACAGCAGCAGGCCCTGGGTCATGTTGTTGACGGCGCGATCGAGGCGCAGCTTTTCCAGCGTCAGCCGTTCGCGGGAGGCGCGATGCTGCTCGAGCAGCTTGCGCACGATCGCGATCAGCACGCCGGCGATGGCGAGCGCGGATGCGCCGGCGACCGAGATCAGGATGCCGATCTGCTCGCGCCAGTCCATCAGCGCCGCGGCGCGTGTCGTCGTGGCCATCATCAGGATCGGGAAATGGGGCAGGGCGCGGGCCGAGATCAGCCGGTCCTCGCCATCGACGGGGCTCATGAAGCGGCCGGCGAAATGGTCGCGGCCGAAAACCCGCTGCTGCTCGAACGGACCGTTCCTGAAATTGCGCCCCATCAGCTCGCTGGAATGGGGAAAGCGTGCGAGCAGCGTACCGTCACGATGCAGCATCGAAATCGTGGCGCCTTCGCCGAGCATGGCGGACTCGAAGAATCTCTCGAAGTTCGCCGGCTCGATTCCGCGCCCGACGACGCCCATGAATTCGCCGCCCGGTCCCACGATCTTGCGGACGATCAGGATCGTCCATGCCCCGGAAATGCGGCTGTGCACCGGCTCGATCAGGACATCGGGCGCATTGGGGTCATAACGGAAGGTCCGGAAGTAGGCGCGGTCGGCGACGTTGACCTTTGGGGCCGGCCATGTCGTCGACGAGTTGACCACATTGCCCTCGGCATCGACGACAGTGACGCCGCCCATGTAGGGCAACGCCTCGATCTTCGAGCGCAGCATCCGGTGGACGTCCTGGCCCGAGAGACGCTTGCGGTAATCCTCCGCGGTGTTGATGCCGGTGGCGCGGACGTGATCGACGAAATCCTTCTGGATGACCGCGAAATCCTGCAATTGCTGATCGAAATGATGAGCCAGCAGCAGCACGGTGTTCTTCAGCTCGCGCTCGCTGTTGCGCAGAGCGCGCTCGCGGAAATTCTGCGCCATCAGGACCGAGCCGATGGCGATGGCCGCGATCAGCAGCGTGCCGCCCACAACGAGCCAGCGGATCGGGCCGCTGCGCACGAAGGCCTGGTCGAAAAGGCGGCTGCCGTAGTTCGTCATGATGTAGATCGTTGCCGTGCACACGCCAGGATCAATTCCTGATCCCATAACATCCGTTGGTTTACGGGCACGATGTGGAGGCGAAGTTAGCAAGCGCGGTTAACGCGACATGAAATGCCGTGCGCAAATCCGATGCGCAAATGCGATCGATGCACGGGACGAGAAGCGCGCAGGATTCGCCGGGAGCTGTTGCGGCCATCGTTTCCCGCCGGTCGCGGCGATCAACCAGGGCTTAACCATCCAGCCTACTGGCGGTCTTCAACGGCGCGATGGCACGATCAGCGCGCCGCTGAGGTGAACGCGATCTTCAGGCGCGGTAGTGGCCGGACTTGCCGCCGAGCTTCTCGACGAGGTGGATGCCCTCGATACGCACGCCGCGCTCCACCGCCTTGATCATGTCGTAGATGGTGAGGCAGGCGACCGTCACGGCGGTAAGTGCCTCCATCTCGACGCCGGTCGGTCCGTTCACCTTCACGCTGGCGCGGACGAGGCAGCCCGGCAGCGTTGCGTCCGGCTCGATATCGACGGTGACCTTCGACAGCGCAAGCGGATGGCAGAGCGGGATCAGCTCCGATGTGCGCTTGGCGGCCATGATGCCGGCGATGCGAGCCGTGGCGAGCACGTCGCCCTTCTTGGCATTGCCCGACACGATGAGGTCAAGCGTCGCCCTGGTCATGAGGACGCGGCCTTCGGCGACGGCAAGCCGCTCGGTCGCGGGCTTGTCCGAGACGTCGACCATTCGCGCCTCTCCGGAGGCGCCGATATGGGTGAGGGCAGACAGGGGCTTTGTGTTGGCCTTTGTCCTGGCCTTTACCGGCTTGCGCGCCATGTCAGCGCGCGCCCGTGGCGCGTGCGGTCTCGCGCGCGAGCAGCGTGCGCGTGGCGGCAGTGACGTCGGCCTGCCGCATCAGGCTTTCGCCGACCAGGAAGGTCGACATGCCGACGCGCTCGAGCCGGGCGAGGTCGGCGGGCGTGAAGATGCCGCTCTCGCCGACCATCAGCCGTTCCGCAGGGATCAGGGGCGCCAGCGCCTCGCTGGTCGCAAGCGTGGTCTCGAAGGTGCGTAGATTGCGATTGTTGACGCCGATCATCGGTGATCGCAGCGCGAGCGCGCGATCGAGCTCGGCGCGGTCGTGGATCTCGATCAGGACGTCCATGCCGTAGGCGAGGGCGGCGTCCTCGAGATCTTTGGCAACTGCATCGTCGAGCGCGGCCATGATGATCAGGATGCAGTCCGCGCCATGTGCGCGCGCCTCGGCCACCTGATAGGTGTCGAACATGAAATCCTTGCGCAGCACCGGCAGCGACGTCGCCGCGCGCGCCGCCACCATGAAGTCGAGATGACCCTGGAACGAGGGCGTGTCGGTCAGCACCGAGAGGCAGGCGGCACCGCCGGCCTCATAGGCCTTGGCGAGCAGCGGCGGATCGAAATCGGCGCGGATCAGCCCCTTCGACGGTGAGGCCTTCTTCACCTCTGCGATCAGGGCGTAGTCGCCCTTGGCGTGCTTGGCCTTGATCGCGCGCACGAAGCCGCGCGGGGCGGCTTGCGCCTTGGCTTTCGCCTCGACCGCCGAGAGCGGCTGTGCGCGCTTTGCGGTGGCGATCTCCTCGCGCTTATACGCTTCGATCTTGGTCAGGATGTCCGACATGTCAGGCTCAGCCGTTCGAGACCGCGATCAGATGTTTCAGCCGCGCGCTCGCCGCGCCGCTGTCGAGTGACTTCGTGCCAATGGCGACGCCTTCCTTGAGGTCCCTGGCGCGTCCCGCCACGATCAGTGCGGCGGCTGCGTTGATCAGCGCCACATCGCGATAGGGGCTCGGCTTGCCGTCGAGCACGCTCTGCAGCGCGATCGCGTTGGCGTCGGCGTCGCCGCCTTTCAGCGCACCGGGCTCGCAGCGCGACAGCCCCGCTTCCTCGGGGGTCACCTCGAAATTCCGGATATCGCCATTGTGAAGCGCCGAGACGAAGGTCGGGCCGGTGAGGGTGATCTCGTCGAGCCCGTCGGAGCCGTGCACCACCCAGGCGGATTCCGAGCCGAGGTTTTTGAGCACTTGCGCCAGCGGCTGAACCCATTGCCGCGAGAACACGCCGACCATCTGCCGCTTCACCCCGGCAGGGTTCGACAGGGGGCCGAGCAGATTGAAGATGGTCCGCGTCGCGAGCTCGACCCGGGTCGGGCCGACGTTCTTCATGGCGGGATGGTGGGCAGGGGCGAACATGAAGCCGATGCCGCACTCACGAACGCAGCGGCCGACCTGATCGGGCCTGAGGTCGATCTTGACCCCGAGCGAGGCCAGCACGTCGGCGGCGCCCGAGCGCGACGACAGCGCGCGATTGCCGTGCTTGGCCACCGGCACGCCGGCGCCCGAGACGATGAAGGAGGCGCAGGTCGAGACGTTGACCGAGCCGGAGCCGTCGCCGCCGGTGCCGACGATGTCGACGGCATCGGGCGGCGCCGTCACCGTCAGCATCTTGGAGCGCATCGCCGAGACCGCGCCGGTGATCTCCTCCACGGTCTCGCCGCGCACCCGCAGCGCCATCAGGAGGCCGCCCATCTGCGAGGGGGTGGCCTCGCCGGACATCATGGCGTCGAAGGCGGAGACCGCTTCGTCACGCGACAGGCTGGCGCCGGTCGCCACTTTTCCAATGATCGATTTCAGGTCGTCCATCGCGTGCTTTCAACTCACTGGTTCGCGCCGGTCACCTGCGCGAAGGCGGCCTGATTAATGGTGGTCCCGATGTCGGTTTGAAGCTTGTTGACATAGGAAGCGACCTGCTCGTCGGTGAGCGCGCGGTCGAGACTGTCCTTCAGCTTCTTCACCGCGTCGGATGCGGTATCGACGGTGGGATCGACGATGTCGGTGACGCGGAAGACGACGACTTCGCCGCCGCCTGCGGCGGTCTGTCCAACGCCGTCCTTGGCGGTGCGGAACGCGGCCGACACGACGGTCGCGGGCACGCCGGCGGGCGAGTCGTCACGCTTGAAGCCGCTGGCGGTCTCGACCTTGGCGCCGACCGCGGCGGCTTCGTCGGCGAGCTTGCCGCCCTGTTCGAGCTTCTGCACCATCTCGGTCGCCTTGGCCTTCAGCTTGGCGGCGATCTGATCCTGGCGCCAGCGCGCCTCGACCTGGTCGCGGACCTCGTCGAGGTTGCGATCGCGCGAGGGCGTGATGGCGAGCACGTCGTACCAGACGTAGCCGCCCTTGAACGAGATCGAGTCGTTGTCGACGCCGACATCGGTGTTGAAGGCCTGCGACACCACATCGAGGCCCTGCGGGATGCTGGCGACCGGCTGGCCGTTCGGGGCGCGGCCGGAGCGATCGACGGCATCGATGGTCACGGCGGTGAGGCCGAGCTTCTGCGCGGCGTCGATCACGCTGGAGCCGCCGCCGCGCTCGTCTTCCATCTTGTCGCGGAGATCGGCGACCTTGACGCGCGCCCGCTCCGTGGCGATCTCGCGCTTGATGTCACCGGCAAGGCTCGCGTAGTTCGCCTCATTGCCCGGCTCGATCTTGTCGACCTTGACGATGGACGTGCCGAGACGACCCTGGATCGGCTGGCTGATCTCGCCGGCGGGCAGCGCGAACGCCGCATCGCCGACCGCGGGGTCGAGCGAGGATTTGGTCACCAGCCCAAGGTCGACGTCGGAGGCGGTCAGCCCGCGCTCCTTGCCGAGGTCCTCGAACGAGGTGCCACCTGCGAGGCGCTCGCGTGCGGTCGCCGCTTCGGCGGGGGTGGGGAACACGATCTGGTGGATCTGGCGCTTCTCCGGCGTGCCGAGCCGGTCCTTGCGCTGCTCGAACACCTTCTTGGCGTCCTCGTCGGAGACTTCGCTCCATTTGCCGATCTCTTCCGGCGAGAGCACGACGAAGGAGATCTTGCGGTATTCGGGCGCGCGGAACTGGACCTTGTGATCCTCGAAATATGCGGCGAGCGCCTCGGGCGAAGGCGCGTCGATGGCGCCGGCCTGCGCGGCGTCGAGCTTGACGAATTCGATCGCGCGCTGCTCGCTCTGGAAGCGCGTCAGCACGTCCAGCATGGCCTTCGGCGGCTCGAGGCCGGCGCCGATGGTGCCGGTGATCTGGCGGCGCAGCGACACCTTCCGCTGTTCGGAAACGTAGCGCTGCTCGGTGTAGCCGAAATTGCGGATCACCGCCTGGAATCGGTTCGCATCGAAGTTGCCACTGACACCCTTGAAGTTGGGGTCGTTCATGATGAACTGGCGGATCTGCTCGTCGGACTGGCCGAGCCCGAGCCGGCGCGCTTCTTCATCGAGCGCGGCTTCGGCGATGGTCTGCTGGAGCACCTGACGGTCGAGGCCGAAGGCACGGGCCTGGTCGGGCGTCAACGGCCGGCCGACCTGGCGGCCGATCTGTTGCAGGCGGTCGGTGTAGATCTGGCGGAACTCATTCAGCGAAATCTCGGTACCGCCCACCTTGGCCACCGTGGACTGCCCGAAGCCCTTGAAGATGTCGGCGATGCCCCATACGCCGAAACTGATGATCAACACGCCCATCACGATGGCCATGATGGTCTTGCCGAGCCAGTTTGATGAGGCCTTGCGCATTCCTCGAAGCATTTGGTCCAACTTGTTTGGCAGGAAGGGGAACGGGAGCGCGTCTTAATGCAGATTCCGCAAAAGCGCGTCACCAAATTGATCAATCATCATAAAGTGGCGGCTTTCCGCCCGCAACCTCAGGTCACGCGGCCGCTTGAAGCTGCGGTTAAAGCCCCCAAAGCGTTTTCCAGCAGATTGGCCCCCGGTTCGCGCCAGGAAAACGCGTCAAAACAAGAATCTGGAACTGCCGCGGCAGCTCTGGTAGCGCATGCACAAACCTCATTTCGCTGGAAATTGACATGACCGACGCCATCCGACCGCTGATTGCCGGCAACTGGAAAATGAACGGCCTGAAGGGCTCGGCTGCCGAATTCGACGCCATGCTCAACGGTGCGGCAGAGGTGGCCGGGAAGGCCGATCTCCTGGTCTGCCCGCCGGCGACCCTTGTTGCGGCCTTCGCCGACAAGGCACGCGGCCGGAAGGTAGCGGTGGGAGCGCAGGATTGCCATCCCAAGGCCTCCGGCGCCCATACCGGCGATATCGCCGCCGAAATGCTGGCGGATGCAGGCGCGACCGCCATCATCGTCGGCCATTCCGAGCGCCGCGCCGACCATGGCGAGGGCGATGCCCTTGTCAGGCAGAAGGCCGAGGCCGCCTGGCGCGCCGGAGTCACCGCGATCGTCTGCGTCGGCGAGACCCAAGGCCAGCGCGATGCCGGCCAGACCCTGGACATCCTGCGCGGCCAGCTCGACGGCTCGCTGCCGGACGGCTCGACCGCCGCCAACCTGGTCGTGGCCTATGAGCCGGTCTGGGCGATCGGCACGGGTCTGACCCCCACGGCCCAGGATGTTAAGCAAATTCATGGCTTTATCCGGGAGTTCCTGACCTCCCGGTTCAAGGCCGACGGCGCCATGATGCGGATCCTCTATGGCGGCTCGGTCAAGCCCTCGAATGCGGCCGAGCTGATGGCGGTCAAGAACGTCAACGGCGCCTTGGTCGGCGGCGCCAGCCTGAAGGCGGCCGATTTCCTTGCGATTGCGAAGGGCTGCCCCTAGCTAATTCAAACCGTTGGTTATTCGAAGCGGGGTGTTGGCCGATCGGGGGTGGCAATGCCGTTTCCGATCGTGTAACACCGCGCAACTTCAGGAAAACCCGCGAAGCGCGATCGGCCGCCGTCAGGCGCCGCCCGCTTGTGACGGAAGGGCACTATGCAGACTGTTGTCATCGTCATCCACCTCATGATCGTCGCCGTCATGATCGGCGCCGTCCTGCTCCAGAAGTCGGAAGGCGGCGGCCTCGGCATGGGCGGAGGCGCGGGCTTCATGTCGAGCCGTGGTACCGCGAATCTCTTGTCGCGAACCACCGCGATCCTGGCCGCGGGCTTCTTCGTCACCAGCCTGTTCCTGTCCTGGCACGCAGGTTATAGCCGCGCGCCGACGTCGATCATCGGCGCGCCTGCGTCGCAGACCCAGCCGGCCGGCGGCGGGCCGATCGCGCCGCCGACATCTGGCGGCATCCTCGATTCGCTGAAGAAGGCCGATGAGCAGCAGCAGGCCCCGGCACCGAGCGGCCCGCAGGTGCCCCGTTCGCAATAAAGCAGGGGGGCCATGCAGGGCGACTGCTACCGTCCTGCATCAACAATCCCCATCAAGGCTCTGTCACCACTCTTAGTTCTGGCTCACCCACAGGCCCGCAGAATCTTTCGGGCGGAATACGAATCGCTTTGGCGAATCGAATTCGAGGGATTAGAGGTTAAGCCCCATGGCGCGGTACATATTCATCACCGGCGGCGTGGTTTCTTCGCTCGGCAAGGGTTTGGCTTCAGCGGCACTCGGTGCCCTGCTGCAGGCCCGGGGCTACAAGGTCCGCCTCCGCAAGCTCGACCCCTATCTCAACCTCGATCCCGGAACGATGTCGCCGTATCAGCACGGCGAAGTGTTCGTGACCGATGACGGCGCGGAGACGGATCTCGATCTCGGTCACTACGAGCGCTTCACCGGGCGGCCTGCGACCAAGCAGGACAACATCACCACGGGGCGCATCTACCAAGACATCATCTCCAAGGAGCGCCGCGGCGATTATCTCGGCGCGACCATTCAGGTGGTTCCGCACGTCACGAACGCCATCAAGGAATTCGTCCTCTCCGGCAATGACGATTACGATTTCGTGCTGGTCGAGATCGGCGGCACCGTCGGCGATATCGAGGGCCTGCCATTCTTCGAGGCGATCCGCCAGCTCAAGAACGAGCTGCCGCGCGATCACGCCATCTACATCCACCTCACGCTGCTGCCGTACATTCCGAGCGCCGGCGAGCTGAAGACGAAGCCGACGCAGCACTCGGTGAAGGAACTGCGCTCGATCGGCATCCAGCCGGACATCCTGCTTTGCCGCACCGATCGCGAGATTCCAAAGGAAGAGCGGCGCAAGCTGGGGCTGTTCTGCAACGTGCGCGAGAGCGCCGTGATCGAGGCGCGCGATGCCGACAGCATCTACGCGGTGCCTGAGGCCTATCACGTGGCGGGCCTCGATGACGAAGTGCTCGCGGCCTTCGGCGTCGAATCGCGAATCCCGCCGGTGCTCAAGAGCTGGCAGCAGATCAACGAGCGCATTCGCAATCCCGAGGGCGACGTCACCATCGCCATCGTCGGCAAGTACACCGGCATGAAGGATGCGTACAAGTCGCTGATCGAGGCGCTCTCGCACGGCGGCATCGCCAACAAGGTGAAGGTCAATCTCGACTGGATCGAGAGCGAGATCTTCGAGAAGGAAGATCCCGCGCCGTTCCTCGAGCATGTCAACGGCATCCTGGTGCCCGGCGGCTTCGGCCAGCGCGGCGCGGAAGGCAAGATCCGCGCGGCGCAATTCGCCCGCGAGCGCGACGTGCCGTATTTCGGCATCTGCTTCGGCATGCAGATGGCGGTGATCGAGGCCGCGCGAAATCTCGTCGGCATCGAGGAGGCCAACTCCACCGAATTCGGCCCGACCAAGGAGCCCTTGGTCGGCCTGATGACGGAATGGCTCCGCGGCAACGAGCTCGAGAAGCGCTCGCAGGCCGGCGATCTCGGCGGCACGATGCGCCTCGGTGCATATCCCGCGGCGCTGAGCCGCGGCAGCCGCGTCTCGCAGGTCTATGGCGGCGCGACCGAGATTTCCGAGCGTCACCGCCACCGCTACGAGGTCAATACCGCCTACAAGGACCGCCTCGAGCAGCACGGGCTGAAGTTCTCCGGCCTGTCGCCCGACGGCGTGTTACCTGAAATCGTCGAGTACGAGGATCACCCCTGGTTCATCGGCGTCCAGTTCCACCCCGAGCTGAAGTCGCGCCCCTTCGAGCCGCACCCGCTGTTCGCCTCGTTCATCCAGGCGGCGATGGTGCAGAGCCGGCTGGTGTAAGGCCCCAGTGCGCTGTTCTGGCTAGGCCTGCGAAAGCGTCGGCTCTGGCTCGACCGGCGTTGAGGCATCGGGCGCCGGCGATCTCGTGGCGAGCTTCATCTGTGGCCGTCGCGTCAACTTGTAGACGGCGGCTGGCGGCACATTGAGAATGGCGCGGTCCACGAGCGTTGCGCGCAGGCCCAGCCGGTCGAGCACGGGCCGCGGGACCGGGCAGCTCATGCCGTAGGTGAACTGATAGAAGGCGCCGCCTGGGCGGACATAGCTGAATGCACCGCCGATGATCGAGACGACCTTGCGCGTCGACATGTTGAGCAGCGGCAAGCCGCTGACGACGGCGCCGACGGGCGCGCCGTCGTAGAGGCGTTCCGTCGTCAACCGCCCCGCATCCATCCACAAGACGCGCGCATTGGGAAAGCGGATCTGCAGCAATTTCATGAAGTCGGAGCCGTATTCGATCAGCGTGAGGTCCTGCTGGCGCACGCCACGTTTGAGGAGCTTGTAGGTGAACGCGCCGGTGCCGGGGCCGAGCTCGAGAATTGGGCCGGTCGATGCGGTGATCTCGCGGGTGATGAGATCGGCCAGCGCTGCGCCCGACGGCGCGATCGCGCCCACCCGACGCGGGGCCGACAGCCAGGACAGGAAGAAGGAGAGGAAATCGTTGGGCATGTGCACTCCGGCATCTTGGTTGTGCCTCGCCAATCAGAGGTGAGGCAGTCGAAGAGTCGCCGGAGTGCATTGCGACAGCATTGCGCTTGGGATGCCGAGGTGAAATTGAATCAACTGTGCCGGGTTGGCGGCAGAGAGATCCTGAAGCACGTGCCGCCGCCTCGACCGTCCGCAACCGAGACGTAGCCGCCATGCAGCAGCACGATCTCGCGCACCATGTTGAGGCCGAGGCCGGCGCCGCGATCGAGCGGTGCGAGCCGATAGAAGGGCTCGAAGATCTGCTCGCGCTGATCGGCCGGAATGCCCGCGCCTTCGTCCGAGACTTCGATGCTGGCGGGGCCAGCCACGCGAATCCCGATCGTGCCGCGGCGAGGGCCGTGCTGAATCGCATTCTGCACGAGGTTGGTCAGCGCGCGCTCCAGCGCGGCTGCATCGCCCATCGTCTCGATTGGGGTGGCCGGTGCATCGAGCGCCAGCTCGTAGCCTGCGGCGATCGCGAGCGGCGCGAGGTCGGCAGCCGCGCCCTGCGCGATCCGGACGAGGTCGACGCGCGTGAACGGATGGCCGCAGCGGTCGAGCCGCTGGATGTCCAGCAATTGCTCGGCAAGCGTTGCCAGCCGCGCGGAGTCCTCCAGCAAGCGGGTCTTGTCCGGCCCAGGGGCAAGCGATTCCAGCCGCGTGTTCAAAATCGCGATCGGCGTGCGCAGCTCATGCGCGGCGTCGGCGACGAAACGCTTGTGGCGGGCATAGCCCTGGTCGAGCCGCGCAAGCGCGTCGTTGACTGCAGTCACGAGCGGCACGACCTCCAACGGAATCCGGTCCACCGACAGCCGCGCACCGCGTTGCTGGATGTCGATCCGCCGTGCCTGGTCCGCCGTGGTATCGAGGCCTCTGAATGCGCGCTGCACGATCATCGGTGTCGCGATGAAGGTTGCCGTTCCCATCAGGAGCAGGCCGGGCAGGGCGATGCCGAGAAACGCAAGCGAGGTCATGACCAGCGCCTTGGTGCCGGTCAGCCGTCCTTGCGTCGCCGTGATGATCTGCACGTTGCCGGCCTCGGTGTCGACGCGCTTCAGCCGCGCCGCCGGCTTGCGCGGATCGTCCTCGAAAAGCTGCCAGCCGAGCCGCGCCTGGCTGATCTGGTCGAGGCCGCCGCCGATCGCTGCGAATTCGGCGGGCACGGCACCTTCGGCAAGTGAATGTCCCTGGCGGTCGCGGACCAGGAACCAGAGGTCGGGAGTTTCGCTACGCAATTGTTTCAGGTCCGACGTCGGCCGGAGGGTCAGGCCACCTTGCGCGTCCCGCGCGAGCGCGCGCTGAACCAATTCGATCACGCGATCCTCGTCGCGCTCGGCGAGCACGAAACCGGACGTGCACAATGCTCCGACGACGACGGCAACGAGCGCGAGAAGCAGCGCGGCCTGGAGCGAGAGCAGGCGCCAGCTCAGCCGCGAGCGCAGGCAATAGGCATCGTCGTGCTTGCTCATGGCAGCTTCTTCAGGAGATAGCCGACGCCGCGAATGCCGTGGATCTCGACACCGGCGTCCGCCTCGGCGAGCTTGCGGCGCAACCGCGAGATATGCGTGTCCAGCGCGTTCGACTGGACTTCGTCGTCGAAATTGTAGACCGCCTCTTCCAGTGCCGAGCGCAGCACGGTTCGGCCCAGGCGGCGGATCAAGGCTTCTAGCACCAGCAGCTCTCGGCGCGGCAGCTCGAACGGCTGACCGTCGATGCTGGCCTCGCGATGGCCGAGTTCGAAGGCGAGGCGGCCGGCACGAATGATGTCAGGAGAAAGGCCGGCAGGCCGCCGCAGCACGGCGCGCAGCCGTGCCAGCAATTCCTCGACGGCGAACGGCTTTGCCAGATAGTCGTCGGCGCCGCTGTCGAGCCCGGCGACGCGGTCGGCGAGTTCACCACGTGCGGTTAGGACGATGATCGGCACGCCGCCGGCACGCGCTCGAAGCTTTGGGATCAGGGCGAGCCCGTCGCCGTCGGGGAGCTGGCGGTCGAGCAGGACGGCGGCATGGACATCGGCGGAAATGGCCTCTTCTGCTTCCGCAAGCGTGGGAGCGTGGTCCACTACCATGTCGTAGCGCTTCAGCGCAGACGCCAGCGCACAGGCCATCTCGGCCTCGTCCTCGACAAGCAGAATCCGCATGATCCGGTACCTCGGCCTTGGTGGAGGCACTCTACCGCCTGTAACATTGCGGCAGCATTGCGGGAACCGGCTGCGACCAGGTGGAACGCAGCCATGCACTTGCAAACCGATATCGTCGGCTAACCTTGGGAGACGTTGCCCGCCCGGACCGCAAAGCTCCGCGGCGGCTCGCCGCGCTGGGCAATCTCCCACATCCGCAAGTAGGCCGCCTCGATGTGGCGGCAGAAGCGATCGGTGTCGAACAGCGGCTGGGTGAGGCGGTTGGCGGCGAGCCGGTCGCGGACTTCGCCGAGACGCGCGGGGTTCGTGGCAAGCTGCGAGGCGAGCGTCTCGTAGTCCGCAGTGCTCTCCGTCACCAGCTCTGGCAGTCCGACGGCGTTCAGCAGGCTTGCGCCGACGCGGCCGGCGAAGCCTTCGCCGAGCTGCGTCACTACGGGCAGGCCGGCCCAGAGCGCATCGCTGGCGGTGGTGTGGGCGTTGTAGGGCAGCGTATCCAGAAACAGGTCGGCGAGACTGTGCCGTGCCAGATGATCCTCCGGCGGCAAGGGCGACGCGAAGACGAGGCGCGCCGGAAGGACGCCGCGCTTTTCGGCCTCCTGACGCAGGTTTTGCATCGTCGGCGCATGATCGCCGAGGAGCCACAATACGCTGCCCTCCACAGTGCTGAGCAGCCGCATCCAGACGTCGAACGTCTCAGGCCCGAGTTTCCAGCTCTGATTGAAACAGCAGAACACAAAGCCCTGTTCGGGCAGTCCGGCGTCCTGGCGCCTCAGTGTCTGCGCCGCGATGCGCCGCGCGCTGTCGTTGACCTGGTAGGAATAAGGCAGGTGGACCAGCTTCTCCGTATAGAACGCCTGGTGCGCGAACGGCGCGACCGTCTCGTCGGCGATGACATAGTCGATGAACCCGGCGCCGGTGGTGCCGGGATAGCCGAGATAGCTGACCTGAACCGGGGCAGGGCGGTGTGCCAGGATCTCGAGCCGGGCATCCTTGGTATGCCCTTTGAGGTCGACGAGGATATCGATCTCCATCTCGTTCAGCATGCGCGCGACCGCTTCATCGCTCATCGCCCGGATATCGCAGAAGCGATCGAAGGCAGCAACGAGACGCTGTCGATAGGCGCTGCCGTCATCCGGCCCCGACGAGACCGCGATGATCTCGAACCGCGAGCGGTCGTGCCGTTCGAACAATCCCGCCATCAGATGCGCCGTGGCGTGGTTGTGGAAGTCGGCCGAGAGGTACGCGACGCGGACGCGATCGTGCCGGCGGATCGCGCCGGTCCAGAGCGGCGGCGCCCGCGGCACCAGGTTTCGCGTGCTGCGCAGTTGCAGGTCCATGTCGCCGGTGTAGCCGAGCAGGGTGAAGGGCATCACGCCAGGCTTGCCGGTCCTGATCCGGTCGATTGCGGCACCGGCGAGCTCGTTCCTGCGGTCCCAGTCGCAGAGCGCGCCGGCGCATAGCATCATACCGCCGAGTGCATTCGGGTGGTCCGGCGCCAGCACATGCGCGCGCGAAAAACTGTCCAGCGCCTGTTCGAACTGCTTGAGCTCCTGAAGCGCGACGCCGCGGCTGTTGAGCGCATCGATATAGTCGGGCTTGAGCGCGACGGCCCTGTCGAGGCTCGCCAGCGCCTGCCTAAACTTGTTCTGCTCCATCAGCACGCAGCCGATGTTGTGATGGGCCTCGACGAAGTCGGGCGCAATCGTCACCGCACGGGCGAGGCTCTTCAGCACCTCCTCGTGCCGCTTCATCTCCAGCAGCGCGATGGCGCGGTTGTTGTGGGTATCGGCGTGATCGGGCCGGAGCGCCAGCGCGGCATCGAAGCTAGCCATTGCGTCGTCGAGCCGGCGCAGGCGCTGAAGCACCACGCCGCGATAATTGTGGACCTCGGCAAAGTCGGGCGAGAGCGCCAACGCTTGGTCGTAGGCGGCGAGGGCCTCGTCGAGCCGCCCCAATTCCTGAAACGTGATGCCGCGGTTGTAAAACGCCTCGGCGTAAGACGGATTGAGCGCCACGGCCCGGTCGAAGCACGCGATGGCGTGGTCGAACAGCCGCATCTGCTGCTGGAGCACACCGCAATTGTTCCAGGCCTCGGCGAAGTCGGGCTCGAGCGCCAGCGCGCTTTCGAAGCTGCCGAGTGCGTCGTCGAACCGGCCGAGAGCTTTCAGGACCAGGCCACGATTGTAAAAGATGTCCGCATGCTCCGGGAGCAACGCCAGCGCCTTGTCGTAGCTCGCCAGCGCCTCGCCATATCGCTGCAGCTCCTGCAGCGTGGTCGCGTGGTAGAGGAAGTAGAGCGGATCGGTGCGCTTGAGCTTGATGGCCTTGCCGAGCAGATCGAGCGCGACGTCGGCGCGTCCGGCCTGGCGCGCGAGCAGGGCCAGATGATAGAGCGCGTCCGGATGATTGGGCTGGTTGGCGAGCGTTTGCCGATAGCAGGCTTCCGCCTCCGTCAGCCGGCCCGCCTGATGATGCCAGATTCCGGCTTCGAACTGTTCGGCGGCGCTCGTGCTGAGCGCGCTCGTGAAGCTCGTTGCCTGACCGGGCGAAATCTGCCCGCGCCTGGCCGCAGACCGGCGCTCACGGCGATTCATTCAGGGGCCCCTGACGGAATTTTGCGATTGCCGGCGTTTGGCGCCGACCTCTCCGCATGGTGAAGACCTCCCAAGCCGAGCCTCTTGAGAATATTTCCGATGCATGTCACGACGGTGACTGGTTGGCGTTCAGGCGCTCGCGTTCACTC
Source organism: Bradyrhizobium sp. A5 (assembly GCF_042076515.1). NCBI lineage: Bacteria > Pseudomonadati > Pseudomonadota > Alphaproteobacteria > Hyphomicrobiales > Nitrobacteraceae > Bradyrhizobium > Bradyrhizobium sp. A5. The sequence goes on from NZ_CP148990.1 coordinate 3,316,743, forward strand.
ACCCGGCCGCGCCAGATGGCCGCACGACAAAATCAGGGAGACCACCGATGATCTACGAAATGCGCGTCTACCGCTGCGTGCCCGGCCGCTTGCCGGCGCTCTTGAAGCGGTTCGAGGCGGTGACGCTCAAACTGTGGGAAAAGCACGGCATCAAGCAGGCCGGCTTCTTCACCACGCTGATCGGTGAATCCAACCAGGAGCTGACCTATTTCCTCGCCTGGGACTCGCTCGCCGACCGCGAGAAAAAGTGGACGGCGTTCCAGAGCGATCCGGACTGGATTTCCGCACGGGCGAAGACCGAGGAAGATGGCCAGATCGTCGCCAACATCGTCAGCCAGATCCTGACGCCGACCGCCTTCTCGTCGGTCAAGTAGCGACTATCGGTACCGGGCGCGCCGGGGGCCCCCGGCGCAACCCTGATATTCTGACAGCCCGGGCCGAATGGGGTTGATCCGCCCCTCATCGCAGCTATGGTCGCGGCGAAACGAGGGAATTGCCTTGAGCTCTCCAGCATCGGCGGCGCCGGTCGTCACCATTGGCACGGTCAAGTTCGGCAATGATCTGCCGATCTCGATCATCGCAGGACCCTGCCAGCTCGAAAGCCGCCAGCACGCGCTGGAGGTGGCCTCCGGGCTGAAGGAGATCGCCGCGCGGCTGAAGGTCGGGCTCGTCTACAAGACCTCGTTCGACAAGGCCAACCGCACCAGCGCATCCGCTGCGCGCGGCCTCGGCCTTGCGCAGTCGCTGCCGATCTTCGCCGAAATCCGTTCCTCGCTCGGCCTGCCGGTGCTGACCGATGTGCACGATGCCGCGCAGTGCGCCGAGGTGGCGCAGGCGGTGGACGTCCTGCAGATCCCGGCCTTCCTGTGCCGGCAGACCGACCTGCTGCTCGCGGCCGCCGCGACCGGCAAGGTCGTCAACGTCAAGAAGGGGCAGTTCCTCGCGCCCTGGGACATGGCGAATGTCGTGGCCAAGATCACCAGCGCGAACAATCCCAACGTGCTCGTCACCGAGCGCGGCGTATCCTTCGGCTACAACACGCTGGTCTCCGACATGCGTGCGCTGCCGATCCTGGCGCGCACCACCGGCGCGCCGGTGATCTTCGACGCGACCCATTCGGTGCAGCAGCCGGGCGGGAAGGGCGCGTCCTCCGGTGGCGAGCGCGAATTCGTGCCGGTGCTCGCACGCGCGGCTGTCGCGGTTGGGGTTGCCGGCGTCTTCATCGAAACCCATCCCGATCCCGACCGTGCGCCGTCGGACGGCCCCAACATGGTGCCGCTGCGCGAGTTCGAAGGACTGATCCGCAACCTGATGGCGTTCGACGCGCTGGCCAAGAGCACGTCAAAGAGCACCACGGGCTGATGCAGCAGCCTGTGGTCAGGCCGTCCTCCGAGCAGACGTTTCCGCCCGCGATCAATATTATCGCGCTCGCCGGCTTCTCGGCGGCGTTGTCGACGCGGGCGCTCGATCCGGTCCTGCCGCATGTCGCGGACGACTTTGCGATCAGCATCACGACGGCCGCGAGCATCGCGGCCGGCTTCGCGTTGATCTACGCCCTGGTTCAGCCGGCGATCGGCGCTGCCGCCGATCTGTTCGGCAAGGCGCGATTGATGACAGCATGCCTGGCGCTGCTCGGCGTCGCATGTATTCTGGGCGCGCTCGCCACGTCCTTCTCGGCCCTGTTCGCGACCCGCATCCTTGCCGGCATCGCCTCCGGAGGTGTGTTTCCCGTTGCGCTCGGCCTGACCGCCGACCTCGTCGCGCCCGCCAAGCGGCAGGTCGCAATCGGACGCACGATGGCGGGGTCGATGACCGGCAATCTGCTCGGGGCATCCGCCAGTGGAATCATCGGCGATCTCATCGGCTGGCGCGGCGTGCTGGTGACCCTTGGCGCCCTTGGCCTGATTGCGGCCGTCGCTGTGGCGGCAGGCTTTCGCGGCGCCGCGCTGACACCGCCGCCGAAGACCGACCTGAAAACCCTGCGGCAGGGCTATCGCACCATCTTCGCCAATCCCAACACGCGCTACTGCTACTCGGCCGTCTTCGTCGAAGGCTGCTGCGTGTTCGGCCTGTTCCCCTTCATCGCCGCGTTCCTGTTCGATCTCGGCGAAAAATCATTGTCGATCGCTGGCATCGTGATCGCGGGGTTTGCAGTCGGCGGGTTGCTCTACACCTTCACCGTCTCGCGCATGCTGCCGCGGCTCGGCGTCAAGGGGATGATGATCGCAGGCGGCTGCCTAGTGGCCTTGCAGCTCGGTGCGCTCGCTTTCGGTCCGGGCTGGAAGCTGCAATTCGTCAGCCTGCTGGCGATGGGCTTTGGCTTCTACATGATCCATGGCTGCCTGCAGGTGTTCGCCAGCGAGCTGTCGATCGGGGCGCGGGCGACGGCGATGTCTCTGCATTCGTTCTTCTTCTTCATGGGGCAAACCGTCGGCCCGCTCGCCTATGGCCTGGGCCTGCAGCATGGCGGGAAGATGCCGACGTTGCTCGCGAGCGGTGCGATCATGGTGGTGCTGGGCCTCGTCTGCGCGCGCCTGTTGAAGCAGCGGGCACCGTCGGACGCACGAGCCTGACGAAAGTATGGAATTACCGATTCTCCGTAGTTTCACCGGGAAAAAACGGTAGTCAGTCATTTCAATCTTAAATCAAACCTCACCGTTCGCTCCGTAGGTTGCCGGTGAACCGCGACTTGGCGGCAACATCTGTGGATCAGTCGATGCAAAAGCAGCGTTCGGTCGCCCGTATCCTCGGGGCGGTGGTCGGGTCTCTCGGTCTCGTCCTTATCGTCATCTGCGCCTACGCGCTGAGGCTGGCGGTTGCGCGCTATTCGGACAGCAACCGGATCGTCTCGCTCGCGGTCGCCAGCCGCGACCTGACCGACACGCTGGTGATCTTTCGCCTGGAGCGCGGCGACACGCTGAGCTATCTGGCGGCGGCCGCACCCGCGCCCGACAGCGTCATGACCAGCCTCGCCGGGCAGCGGGCCACGGTGCAGAAGAATTACGCGCAGGCCTTGCAGAGCCTCACCTCCGTCGAAGCACCGGGGCTTGCCGAGAAGCTCGACAAGCTCCGCGCTATCTGGGCCCAGCTCGAAGAGCTCCGGCCGCGCGCGATCATCGCTCTGAAGCAGGAGAAGGGGGCGCGTGAGGCCAGCCTGACACCGAGCTGGGCCAGGATCAGCGACGCCTACATGGATGCGATCGGCGACGTCACCGCCCATGTCGACAACGCAATGACGCTGATCGACCCCGTGGTCGATCGCCTTCTGATCGCCAAGCAGGCGTCCTGGCAGGCCCGCGCCAATGCCGGCCAGACCATTCTCGTCCAGTTCTCCTCGATCCTCGCCAACAAGACATGGACGGCAGCCGACGGCGTTGCCTTCGCCGATCTGCGCGGCCGCATCCAGCAGTCCTGGCTGGTGGTGCGCGACCTCAGCCCGAACGTCGCCTCGCCCGAACTGCTGCAGGCGATCCGTAACGCCGAGCCGGAAATCTCCGGCGCTCTCAGCGACGAGCGCAACGCGATTACTGCCAAACTGCTCGCCGGTGAGCCCGCCGGCGTCGCCGGCATCGACTACCGCGATCGCCAGCTGGTCGGCGCCAACAATGTCGTCATCGTCACGCAGACCGCGCTCGCCAACATGATCTCGCGGGCCGAGGATGGCGCCTCGCGCGCCCGCTTCAGCCTGATCCTGTTCGGCCTGCTGGTGCCGGCTTCGCTCGCGCTGACCGTCGGCGGACTGATGCTGATGCGCAACCGCGTCACGCGGCCGTTGACCGCGATCACCGGCGTGATGACCCGCTTCGCCGCGCATGATTTCGCCGGCGAGGTGCCGGGCCTCGACCGCAACGACGAGATCGGCCGCATGGCCGCGGCTCTTCAGGTGTTCAAGGAGGCCATGATCAACGCCGAACGCCTGTCCGGCAACCAGGCCGCCGAGCGCGCCGACAAGGAGAAGCGCGCGTCCGAATTGTCCGGCCTCGTGCGGCAGTTCGAGGGCCGGATCGGCCAGATGGTGCAGGCGCTGTCGAGCGCCACGGGCGAGCTGGAGACGACGGCGCGCTCGATGTCGGGCACCGCAGCCGAAGCCCAGACCCAGGCCGGCTCGGCCTCGACGCTTGCCGACCAAGTCGGCGGCGGCGTGCAGACCGTCGCAGCTGCGGCGGAGGAGCTCAACGCCTCGATCCGCGAGATCAACCGCCAGGTCGAGCAGGCGACGCGCGCCACGGAGCAGGCGGTCGTCACCGTCAAGGAGACCGACAGCACGATGCGCGCGCTCGCCGACGGTGCCGGTCGCATCGGCGAGGTCATCGGCCTCATCACATCGATCGCCGGTCAGACCAACCTGCTGGCGCTGAACGCAACCATCGAAGCGGCGCGCGCCGGCGAATCCGGGAGGGGCTTCGCGGTCGTGGCGAGCGAGGTGAAGAACCTCGCCTCGCAGACCGCGAAAGCCACCGAGGAGATCAGCGCCCAGATCACGGAAATCCAGGGGGCGACGCAGAAGGCGGTCTCGGCGATCGACGGCATCGTCAAGACCATCGAGGAAGTCTCCAGCATCAACCGCGTCATCGCCGCCGCCATCGAGGAGCAGAACAAGGCGACCGCCGAGATCGCAAACACAGTGCAGCACACGGCGGAGGCGACTTCGACCGTGACACGCAACATCGCGACGGTGTCGTCGGCCGCGAACGAGACCGGCCGCGCCGCATCCGGCGTGCTGAAGGCCGCCGCGAACCTTTCGGGCCAGTCGACCTCGCTGACCTCCGAGGTCGAGGGATTCATCAGCAAGGTGCGTGCGGTGGCATAACGCGCCGGCGACACGACCAATTCGACAGGCCGTCGCGGCCTCCGGCTTCTGCGGCAATCGTCTTTTCGTGGCATCGTGGTGCCACGGCGCCCTGCGGTATACATGGCACAAGGATTGCTTTGATTTTGGGCAAACCGAGGTGCGAGATCGTGGACGCCCAGACCAGCCGTTCGCCCAGCCCAGCCAGCGCGCTGCGATCCACCGGATATCCCACCAAGCCGCCGCTGCGGCGTTTCCTGACCGATTGCCACGAGGAATTTCGCGCCGACAATTCCGGCGAGCTAGCCGATTACATTCCCGAGCTGAAGCGCGCCAACCCCGACCATTTCGGCATCGCGCTCGTCACCATCGACGGCCATGTCTACGAGGTCGGCGACAGCGCGGTGCCGTTCACGATCCAATCGGTCTCGAAAGCCTTCGTCTTCGCGCTGGCGCTGGAGATGGTGGGCGAGGACCGGGTCTCGGCCACCATCGGCGTCGAGCCGAGCGGCGAGGCCTTCAATTCGATCCGGCTCACCAACGACAACCGCCCTTTCAACCCCATGGTCAACGCCGGCGCCATTGCCTGCTCGGGCCTGATCTATGCGGTGGACGGGAAGGGCGCCTTCGAGCGCGTCCGCTCGAAGCTCGGCCAGTTCGCCGGCCGCGAGCTCGGCGTCGACGAGGCCGTTCATGCCTCGGAGACCGCGACCGGCAACCGCAACCGCGCCATCGCCTGGCTGTTGCGGAATTACGCGGTGCTGCCCGACGACGTCGACGCCGTGCTCGACGTCTATTTCCGCCAGTGCGCGATCCTGGTCACCGCGCGCGACCTTGCGGTGATGGCGGCCACGCTCGCCAATCGCGGCATCAATCCGGTGACGGGCATGCAGGTGATCACGCCCCACGTCGTCGCGCGCACGCTGTCGGTGATGACGAGCTCGGGCATGTACGACTATGCCGGCGAGTGGACCTACCGGGTCGGCATTCCCGCCAAGAGCGGCGTCGGCGGCGGTATCGTCGCGGCGCTGCCCTCGCAGCTCGGGCTTGGCACCTTCTCGCCGCTGCTCGACAGCCATTTCAACAGCGCGCGCGGCCTGAAGGTCTGCGAGGCGCTGTCGGCCCGGTTCGACCTGCATATGCTGAACCGGAATGCCGACGTTCGCTCCAGCATCATGGCGGACTACGACATCTACGGCATCTCGTCGCGCCGCAGCCGCCAGCCGCGCGAGCAGCAGATCCTCGACGAGCGCCACAGCGACATCCGCGTGCTCGAGCTGGTCGGCGCGATGAACTTCGGCACCATCGACTACGTCACGCGAAGGCTCGCCAGCGAGCCGCCGAATGCGCCGCTCCTGATCATCGATTTCCGCCGTGTCCCTGATATCACCGCGGCGGGCGCGGAGCTGCTTGGCGAAACTCTGACCGCGCTCGGCAATGCCGGCGTCACCACGATCCTGTCGGGCTTCGAGGAGACCTCGGCAGTGTGGGCGGCGATCTCGGCGCGGACGGCCGATCCGCGCCGGCTGCGGCGCTTCGCGCTGCTCGACGATGCCATCGAATGGGCCGAGGACCAGGTGATCTACCGCTTCGGCGGCTTCACCGACGTCAAGGAGAGTGCGCATCTCGGCGAGCAGGCGCTGCTGGCCGAGCTCGACACGGGCGAGATCGCTGCCATCGTCGGTCTGTCGACCACCCGCCGTTACGCCGCCGGCCAGCGCATCATCGCCGCCGGCGAGCCCGCCAATTCGCTGTTTTTCCTCCAGAGCGGCATGGTCAGCGTCAAGCTGCGGAGCGGCGTGCGGCTGGCGTCCCTTGGTCCCGGCATGGCGTTCGGCGAGATGGCGATCCTGGAGCAAAGCCGCAGCGCGGATGTGTTCGCCGATACGCCCGTCACCTGCCTCGAACTGCCGCTCGACAGCTTTGCCGACTATCGGCGGGTGCATCCCGAGACGTCCCTGAAGATCATGCGCAATCTCGCGGCCATCTTGGCGCGGAGGCTGGTGCTCGCGAATGCGAAGGTCGATCTGCTGAGCGCGTACTAAGAGTGACTGGAGTTCGCCTTGGCACGCGCGTCGTGGGCTTTGCCCTTGCCAAGTTACCGTAATGTGAAAGAATGAATTTGGAGCGGCGAGCTCCCAATGCAATTTGAGGGAGAGTCGCGTGAGTGAGCAGCTTCATCCTGCTGCACCCCATCAATTGCCGTCCTTCATCACAGCGCCCGGAGACACCGATGTCCTGATGGTCGTGGTCGGCATTGTCCTCATCGGCGCCGTTCTCGCGGTCGGGAATCTCTATCTGCACCTGCACACGATGCCGGAGCGGATGGCCCATAAGTCGCAGAAATTCCAGTTCGAGATCGTGGCCGTGCTGGGGCTGCTGGCGCTGTTTACGCACAACCACCTGTTCTGGGTGATCGGCCTGTTCCTCGCCATGATCGATCTGCCCGACTTCAGCACGCCGCTGCGCAAGATCGCCGGATCGGTCGAGAAGATGGCGGGCATAGCACCGGAGCAGGATCCGACAGAGCCGCCGAATGAAGCTGCTGCGGAGCAACCTTCTGCGGCCGGCGATGCCAAGCCGGGGAGCGCCAAGAACGAGGTGGCCCGCCATGCTTGAGCTGCTGCTCTGCTCGCTCCTGACGATACTTCCCGACTATCTCTACCGCCGCTATCGGCAGGGGAAGCGCATCGGGCACGAAATCACGCTCTATTCGGTCTGGTTCGAGTTGCGATTTGGCATCATCGCCTGCCTGATGCTGACAGTCTCTCTGATCACGATGATCTTCTATTTTCATCCGTCGACCTCGTCGGCGACGTTGTACTACCGGACTGTTCCGATCGTCTCGGAAGTTACCGGCCGGGTCGCGGAGGTTCATGTCGATGTCAGCGCGGACGTGAAGCAGGGTGATGTGCTTTTCAGACTCGATAGCGCCAAGCAGGAAGCCGCGCTCCTGACCGCGAAGCGCAAGATCGCCGAGGTTGATGCCGCCATGCTGGCGGCGCAAGCCGATGTCATGAAGGCGGACGGCCAGCTTCAGGAGGCAAAGGGTTCGCTGCAGCAGGCGCAGGACGAACTTGATACCAAAACTGAATTGCAGAAGCGAAATCCAGGCATCGTTCCGCAGCGCGACATCGAAAAGCTCGGTGTCGCCGTTGCAGGTCGCCAAGGCACTCTCGATGCCGCCACCGCTTCCAGGCAATCCGCGTTGACCCGACTGAGCGCTCTGCTCCCGGCGGAAAAGGCGAGCGCAGAGGCGGCGTTGGCCGAAGCTCAGGTCGATCTGGATAAGACGTTCATTCGCGCTGGCGTCGACGGGCGGGTCGAGCAGTTCGGACTGAGGCCGGGCGACATTGTCAATCCAATGATACGTTCGGCCGGTGTTCTCATTCCGGATGGGGCGGGGCGACGTGCCCTGATGGCAGGATTTGGGCAGATCGAGGCTCAAGTCATGAAGGTCGGAATGGTCGCCGAAGCCACCTGCATCTCCAGGCCGTGGACGATCATCCCGATGGTGGTGACCAGCGTGCAGGACTACATCGCTGCGGGCCAGTTCAGGGGCGGTGAACAACTGATCGAGGCGCAGCAGGTCGCGCGTCCGGGCACCATTCTCGTTTTCATGGAACCGATCTACAAGGGCGGGCTGGAGGGCGTCACGCCCGGCAGCAGTTGTGTTGCCAACGCCTATACCAGCAATCACGAACTGATCTCGTCAGGGAAAGTCGGCTCGTTCAAGAGTCTCGCATTGCATGTCGTTGATGCAACCGGTCTCGTGCACGCCATGCTGTTGCGGATCCAGGCCCTGCTGTTGCCGGTGCAGACGCTGGTGCTGAGCGGGCACTGATTTGCCCGCAGGCCACTGAGGATCAACCCCGCCCGCGATAGGGCGCGACGCCTTGCTCGGGCACCCATAGCCCCTTCGGCACCCGGCCGGTCTGCCAGAACACGTCGATCGGGATGCCGCCGCGCGGATACCAGTAGCCGCCGATGCGCAGCCATTTCGGCTTGATCTCGGAGGCGATGCGCTTGCCGATCATCACGGTGCAATCCTCGTGAAAGGCGCCGTGATTGCGGAAGCTCGCGATGTAGAGCTTCAGCGACTTCGACTCCAGCAGCCACGGGCCGGGCGCGTAGTCGATCATCAGATGCGCGAAATCCGGCTGGCCCGTCACCGGGCAGAGCGAGGTGAATTCCGGCACCGTGAAACGGACCAGATAATCGGTGCCGCCTTGCGGATTCGGCACGCGGTCGAGCCTGGCCTTCTCGGGCGTCTCCGGCCATTCCACGGCGCGGCCGAGCTGCAGATCAGGTGAGTTGTTCGATTTGCTGGGTTTTTTCGACATCAGGCCGCCTCCGTGGCGCCCTCTTAGCCAATCATGCGAGGGCCGTCACCCGGCCTTTTCCGCTCCGATGCATTGCGGTAGAAGCACCGCCAACTGCCCCCGTTGTTCCCCGAAAAGAGGCCCTCATGACCGCCATCATCGACATCATCGGACGCGAAATCCTGGATAGCCGCGGCAATCCCACCGTCGAGGTCGATGTCGTGCTGGAAGATGGCGCGCTCGGCCGGGCCGCCGTGCCCTCCGGCGCCTCCACCGGCGCCCACGAAGCCGTGGAACTGCGCGACGGCGACAAGGCCCGCTATCTCGGCAAGGGCGTCACCAAGGCGGTCGGCGCCGTCAACGGCGAGATCTTCGAGGCCCTGAGCGGCCTCGATGCCGAGCAGCAGCCCCAGATCGACCAGATCATGATCGACCTCGACGGCACGCCGAACAAGAGCCGGCTGGGCGCCAACGCCATCCTCGGCGTCTCGCTCGCCGTCGCCAAGGCGGCCGCGAACTCGCTCGACATGCCGCTCTATCGCTACGTCGGCGGCACCTCGGCGCGGCTGCTGCCGGTGCCGATGATGAACATCATCAATGGCGGCGTGCACGCCGACAACCCGATCGACTTCCAGGAGTTCATGATCCTCCCCGTGGGTGCGTCCTCCTTCGCCGAGGGCCTGCGCTACGGCGCCGAAGTCTTTCACACCCTGAAGTCCGAATTGAAGAAGGCCGGTCACAACACCAATGTCGGCGACGAGGGCGGCTTCGCCCCGAACCTGCCGTCGGCGGACGCCGCGCTGGAATTCGTCATGAACGCGATCGGCAAGGCCGGCTACAAGGCGGGCACCGACATCGTGATCGGCCTCGACTGCGCCTCGACCGAATTCTTCAAGGACGGCAAATACGTCTATGAAGGCGAGGGCAAGACCCGTTCGATCTCCGAGCAGGCCAAATATCTCGCCGACCTCGTCGGCCGCTATCCGATCGTCACCATCGAGGACGGCATGTCCGAAGACGACATGGACGGCTGGAAGGAACTCACCGACCTGATCGGCAAGAAGTGCCAGCTGGTCGGCGATGACCTCTTCGTCACCAACGTCAAGCGCCTCGCCGAAGGCATCAAGGCCGGCCGCGCCAATTCGATCCTGATCAAGGTCAACCAGATCGGCACGCTGACCGAGACGCTCGCCGCCGTCGAGATGGCGCACAAGGCCGGCTACACCTCGGTGATGTCGCACCGCTCCGGCGAGACCGAGGATTCCACCATCGCCGACCTCGCGGTTGCCACCAATTGCGGGCAGATCAAGACCGGCTCCCTTGCACGTTCCGACCGCACCGCCAAATACAACCAGCTCCTCCGCATCGAACAGCAGCTCGGCAAGCAGGCGCTCTACGGCGGCAAGGCGGCACTGAAGGCGCTGGCATAAGCCGGCGTCTGGACGAGAACAGGGGAGGATCGACATGAGCGACGGCAACACCGGCCTGCAACTGCGTTCGCTGATCAGGAAGAGCGGAGAGCTCGAGATCTCGCTTCTCGACGTGCCGACCCCCGAGCCCGGCCCGGACGAGGTCGTCGTCCGCGTCGAGGCGGCCCCGATCAACCCGTCCGACCTCGGGCTCCTGATCGGCGCAGCCGACATGAGCACGGCGAAGGCATCCGGCACCAAGGAAGCCCCCGTCATCACCGCGAAGGTGCCGGAGGGCGCGATGCGTGCGATGGCCGGCCGGCTCGACGAGTCCATGCCGGTCGGCAACGAAGGCGCGGGCGTCGTGATCAAGACCGGCTCGTCCGATGCCGCCAAGGCGCTGATGGGCAAGACTGTCGCGATGATCGGCGGTGCGATGTATGCGCAGTATCGCACCCTGAAAGTGCGCGAGTGCCTGCCGCTTCCTGAAGGCACCACGCCGGCGGAAGGCGCGTCCTGCTTCGTCAACCCGCTGACCGCGCTCGGCATGACCGAGACGATGCGGCGCGAGGGCCACAAGGCGCTGGTGCACACCGCCGCCGCCTCCAATCTCGGCCAGATGCTGAACAAGATCTGCATCAAGGACGGCATCCCGCTGGTCAACATCGTGCGCAGCAAGGAGCAGGCAGACATCCTGCACAAGATCGGCGCCAAATACGTCGTCGATTCCACCGCGCCGAACTTCCTCGCCGATCTCACCAATGCGCTGGTCGAGACCGGCGCCACCATCGCCTTCGACGCCATCGGCGGCGGCAAGCTCGCCGGTGACATCCTCAACTGCATGGAAATCGCGATCAACAAGACCGCGAAGGAATACAGCCGCTACGGCTCGAACGTGCACAAGCAGGTCTATGTCTACGGCGGGCTCGATGTTCGCCCGATCGAGCTGCCGCGCGGCTTCGGCATGGCCTGGGGCGTCGGCGGCTGGCTGCTGTTTCCGTTCCTGATGAAAATCGGGCCGGCGGACGGCGCCAGGCTGCGCCAGCGTGTGGTCGACGAATTGAAGACCACCTTCGCCAGCCACTACACCAAGGTGGTGTCGCTTCAGGAAGCACTCGATCCCGCCAATATCGCGGTCTACGCCAAACGTGCCACCGGCGAAAAATTCCTCATCAACCCGAGTAAGTCGTCGTGACGTGCGACGGCGTCCGGGCCTGATCGAGTTCAGGCCTGAGCGGTGGGGCGGATAACGATCTCGCCGACATCGACATTGTCCGGCTGCGCTATCGCGAAGGCCATCGCCTCCGCGATGGCGCTTGCCGGAATGGCCATCGCCTTCATGCTTGCTTGCCCTTGCTCCCGTAACGCGGAATCCGTCATGGAGGATGGCAGTTCGGTGTCGACATAACCGGGCGAGATCGTGGTGACCCGAAGGGACGGGCCGGCCTCCTGACGAAGCCCTTCGGAAATCGCCCTGACGGCGTTCTTCGACCCCGCGTAGACGGCCATTGTCGGAACGATCTTGATGCCGGCGGTCGACAGGGTGTTGACGAAATGGCCGTAGCCCTGACGACGGAAGACCGGCAACGCCGCGGCGATTCCGTAGAGCACGCCTTTCACGTTCACGTCGATCATGTCGTCCCAGTCGTCGACCCTCAGATCGTCCAGACGCGAAATCGGGGCAATCCCCGCGTTGTTGATCATGACGTCCAACTTCCCGTGTCGGTCTGTCGCGAGTTCGACGAGCCTGGAGACATCCTCTCGTCGCCTGACGTCGGTGGCGAGATACGACGCCTTTCCGCCCTTTGACGCGATGCTCGCGGCCAGCATTTCCAACCTGTCGGAGCGGCGTGCGCCGAGGATCACGATGGCGCCACGTTCTGCGAGATGCCGGGCGGTGGCGTCGCCAATTCCGCTGCTGGCGCCCGTGATGACGATGACCTTGCCCGCGATGCCTGTCATGGGGTGTTCCATCCGTTTCGTTGCTGGATGAAGTTCGCATCGGAAGCGAGGATGATCTATGCTCGAAGTGCCCGAAAATCGTCGAGATCGGATCAAGCCTTGGACAACCTCTCGGATAAGACCTTGGGCAAGACTTTGGGCAAGGCCTCGGACCCGCTGTCTCAGGTCTTCTCACTCTTGGACGTTCGCGCTGCGCGTTGCACCAGGTTCGAGGCGGGCGGCAATTGGTCGTATCGATTTCCAGCAAAACCCGCTCTGAAGTTCGGCGCTGTCATCCGAGGTGATTGCTGGATCGATTTTGGCCACGAAGCCCATCATCGGCTTGTCACCGGCGACTGTTTTCTTCTCGCCAATGCACCCGCCTATGTTCTTGCCAACGACGAACGCCTCGCTCCCGAAGACGGTATGGCGGCGTTCGACTGGACGCAGTCAGATGTCGCGCGTCACGCGGGCAGCGATACGGTTCTGCTCGCCGGCAGTTTCGGTTTCGAAGCGTCAGACGCCGAGCTGCTGCTCGATGCGCTGCCTCGCTTTCTGCTCATACCATCGCGCAGTCCGTCGGCGTCAGTCATTCATTCCACGCTTCAGATTCTCGACCTTGAAATCAGGGGGACTGGAATCGGAGCGGCGGTCCTCACCGACAGGCTCGCAGACGTCCTGCTCGTCCAGGTGCTCCGCGCGGCGCTGGACCAGAGTGCCGGCGAGGGTCTTGGATGGATCAATGCGCTGGTCGATGCCAGGATCGGCAAGGCAATCAGGCTGATGCATGAAAACGCTGCTCACCGCTGGACCCTGGATGCATTGGCTGGCGCGGTCGCCATGTCGAGATCCGCGTTTTCGAAGCGGTTCAGGTCGCTGGTGGGGCTGGCGCCGCTCGATTACCTTCTTCGATGGCGAATGCGGCTTGCACGCGATCAGCTACGGCGTGGAGCGACCGTTTCGGCAGCCGCCGCGCAGCTGGGTTACGCGTCGGAGAGCGCCTTCGGACATGCCTTCAAACGTGTCTACGGCCATGCACCGAAGCGATACTGGCGTCGACAGGCCACGGGGGAAAAATTCCCCAACGCCCCAAATAAATAATCCTGATCTGCGACGGCACGTCACCCAAAGGAGGTCTTGCCTTCTGAGCGAAGCGGGAGATTATTCCGCCGCCATTTGAAAGCGTGAAAACCGCAGGCGCTCAGAAGGGGACATCTGCATGACCGATCTCAATCGCCGCCATTTGCTCGCAGGCGCCGCTGCCGTCGGTGCGGCCGCCATGACCGGCCTCCGGCCGACCGCCGCCAGTGCCGCAGTGCCGCAAGCCGGGACGCAGGCACCGGGCTTCTACCGCTACAGGGTCGGCACTTACGAGTGCACCTCGATCAATGACGGTGCGCGTACCTTCCCGATGCCGGACAAGTTCGTCGTCAACGTGCCGAAGGACGAGGCGCTCGCCGCCGGCGAGGCGTCCTACATGCCGAAGGGCATGGTTACGGTGCCGTTCAATCCGCAGCTCATCAACACCGGCTCCAAGCTCGTGCTGATCGACGCCGGCAACGGCGTCGCCAATCTCGAGCCGAGCAAGGGCGCGGTCGGCCGCACTCTGCAAAACCTCGCCGCCGCCGGCGTCGACCCGAAGAGCATCGACGTCGTGCTGCTCTCGCATCTGCATCCCGACCATACCAACGGCATCCGCCTCGCCGACGGCGCGCTCGCGTTCCCGAATGCGGAGATCAAGGTGCCCGACAAGGATTGGGCGTTCTGGACCAGCGAGGAGAACGCCGCCAAGGCCGAGTCCAATCCGATGATGAAGAACTACTTCGCCAACGTGAAGAAGACCTTCACCGGCCTGGAGTCCAAGGTCACCAAGTACGACTGGGGCAAGGAGGTCGCGCCCGGCATCACCTCGATCGCGACGCCCGGTCACACGCCCGGACACACCTCGTTCGCGGTCGCATCGGGCGATGCCAAGGTGCTGATCCAGTCCGACGTCACCAACATTCCGGAATTCTTCCTGCGCAATCCGGACTGGCACGTCGCATACGACAACGACCCGGCGCTGGCGCAGGAAACCCGCCACAAATTCTACGACATGGCGGCCGCCGAAAAGGCGACCGTGATCGGCTTCCACTTCACCTTCCCCTCGGCCGGCCATGTCGAGAAGGACGGCGCGAAGTACCGCCTGATCCCGAAGGCGTGGAATCCGACGATCTGAGCCTCTTTGCGGATTCGCACGAAACATCAGGCCGCCACTTGGCGGCCTGAATGTTTTGGGTGAGCATCCGCTTTCGTGAAACTCAGCGTTTCCAAACCAGATCGGTTCATGCACTTGCATCCATCGGCCCGGACCGCTTAAGTGCCGGCCCGGCACTCCCGCTCAAGCCCTCAAGGACAATCCATGGCCTACAACATCGTCACGATCGCCGGCAGCCTGCGCAAGGACAGCTTCTCGCTGAAGATCGCCAATGCGCTCGCCAAACTCGCGCCGGCCTCGCTCAAGCTCGAGGTCATCACGCCCGCGGGCATCTCGTTCTTCAACCAGGACCTGGAGGGTGCGCCGCCGGCGGACTGGCTGGCCTTCCGCGACAAGCTCCAGAAGTCGGATGGCGTCCTGTTCGTCACGCCCGAATACAACCGCGCGATTCCGGGCGTGCTGAAGAATGCCATCGACGTCGCCTCGCGCCCGTATGGCAAGAGCTCGTTCAACGGCAAGCCGGTCGGCATCATCTCCAACTCGCCGGGCCCGCTCGGCGGCGTCAGCGCCGCCAAGACGCTGCAGAACATCCTGCCGGGTATTGCCGGCCCGATCATGCAGCAGCCGGAAATCTATCTAAACGCGGTCGGCGACGCCTTCGATGCCGACGGCAATCTGGTCAAGGACTCGCTGAAGGGCGTGCTCCAGGCCTATATCGACGCCTTCGCGGCGCACGTGGCTAAGCACCACGGCTGAGGCCCTCGATCGTCATGCCCGGGGCAGGCCCGGGCATGACGATCGACGCAGCGGGCAGGGGAAATTAGTGCGCTCTTAACCAACCTGCCGCATCTTGCCGGGATGGTCTCCCGCGCCCGCCTGAAATCGATCCTGACCGGCCTTGCCCTCTATGCGATGGCGGCCGCGATCGTCGGCTATTTCGGCGTCAACGCTTATACCGGCAAATACGGCCTCAACGCGCGCCAGGAGCTCGATCAGGAGATCATCGCGCTGACCAGCGAGCTGGCGCAGCTCAAGCGTGAGCGCGCAAGGAGCGAGCAGCGCGTCTCGCTGCTGCGTACCGCGAAGATCGACCCTGATATGCTGGACGAGCGGGCGCGGTTCCAGCTCGACTATGTCAATCCGCACGATCTCGTTCGGACGATCCCGGCGAAGTGATGCGCCGTCGATG
The DNA here is from genome assembly GCF_042076515.1 of Bradyrhizobium sp. A5. Lineage (NCBI taxonomy): Bacteria > Pseudomonadati > Pseudomonadota > Alphaproteobacteria > Hyphomicrobiales > Nitrobacteraceae > Bradyrhizobium > Bradyrhizobium sp. A5. The sequence continues at coordinate 3,332,590 of NZ_CP148990.1, forward strand.
AAGGCTGCTGCCGCGCGAGCACAGCGACCTGTCACTGATTCCATCGATCCGTCACGACAGAGACATGCGCAAGGCGCGTTGCCGTGGTGCTGTTGACGCCGGCCTGTCTGCGCCGGGGCATTCCATACACCTCGGCGTGAGCAAGCGGAGCTAATGTTGCCCGATCAGAGCCAAACATTGTGCAATATTTCGACCACGTTGCAGTGCGGCATAACGAAACTTGCGCCGCGTCGCCGCGGTGCTTTCGCGCGCGTTTGAACTGGGTTAGAGAGGTCGAAAGTTTTCTCTGACCCGGAATTCCCATGGCCGCACCCAAGAAAGCCGCCGCAAGCACTCCACAGGACAAGACCAACGGCGGTTCGCCTCCGGAATTCACCAGGGAGCAGGAGCTCAAGGCGCTCCGCGACATGCTCCTGATCCGGCGGTTCGAGGAAAAAGCCGGCCAGCTCTACGGCATGGGCGCGATCGGCGGCTTCTGCCATCTCTATATCGGCCAGGAAGCCGTGGTGGTCGGCATGCAGATGGCCCTGAAGCCGGGCGATCAGGTCATCACCGGCTATCGCGATCACGGCCATATGCTTGCCACCGGAATGGAGGCTAACGGCGTGATGGCCGAGCTCACCGGCCGCCGCGGCGGCTATTCCAAAGGCAAGGGCGGCTCCATGCACATGTTCAGCAAGGAGAAGCACTTCTACGGCGGTCACGGCATCGTCGGCGCCCAGGTTTCGCTCGGCACCGGTCTCGCCTTCGCCAACAATTATCGCGGTAACGACAATGTCAGCGTCACCTATTTCGGCGATGGCGCGGCCAACCAGGGCCAGGTCTATGAGAGCTTCAACATGGCGGAGCTCTGGAAGCTGCCGGTGATCTACGTCATCGAGAACAACCGCTACGCCATGGGCACAGCAGTCTCGCGCGCCTCGGCACAGCAGGATTTCTCCAAGCGTGGTGCCTCCTTCAACATCCCCGGCAGGCAGGTCGACGGCATGGACGTCCGCGCCGTGAAGGCCGCCGGCGACGAAGCCGCGGCCTGGTGCCGCGCCGGCAACGGGCCGATGATCCTGGAAATGCAGACCTATCGCTATCGCGGCCACTCCATGTCCGACCCTGCAAAATACCGCACGCGCGAGGAGGTCGAGAAGGTCCGCCACGACCAGGACCCGATCGAGCAGGTGCGCAATCGCCTGCTGGCAGCCAAGGTCAGCGAGGCCGATCTCAAGGCGATCGACGCCGAGGTACGCGACATCGTCAACGCGTCTGCCGACTTTGCCCAGCATGATCCCGAGCCGGATGCCGCCGAGCTCTGGACCGACATTTACCGCTGAACGCGCGCAAGCTTTCTCTTGGAGTCGATATGCCAATTCAAGTGCTGATGCCCGCGTTGTCGCCCACGATGGAGAAGGGCAACCTTTCCAAATGGCTTAAGAAAGAGGGCGAGACGATCAAATCGGGCGATGTCATCGCCGAGATCGAGACCGACAAGGCGACCATGGAGGTCGAAGCGACCGACGAGGGCACGCTCGGGAAGATCCTGATCCCAGAAGGCACCGCGGACGTCGCCGTGAACACGCCGATCGCGACCATTCTCGCCGATGGCGAGAGCGCCGCCGATCTCGCCAAGGCGCCCGCGCCGGCCAAGCAGGAGAAGGCCGCGGAGTCCGCTCCGCCCGCCGCTGCAAAGGCCGAAGCGCCTGCGCCCAAGGCCGCTCCGGCGCCCCAGGCCGTTGCTGAACCCGATCCGGAAGTGCCCGCCGGCACCGAGATGGTGACGCAGACCATCCGCGAAGCGCTGCGGGACGCCATGGCCGAAGAGATGCGCCGCGACGCCGACGTCTTCGTGATGGGCGAGGAGGTCGCCGAATATCAGGGCGCCTACAAGGTCACCCAGGGCTTGCTGCAGGAATTCGGACCCAAGCGCGTGATCGACACGCCGATCACCGAGCACGGCTTTGCCGGCGTCGGCGTCGGTGCCGCCATGACGGGCCTGAAGCCGATCGTCGAGTTCATGACCTTCAACTTCGCCATGCAGGCGATCGACCAGATCATCAACTCCGCCGCGAAGACGCTCTACATGTCCGGCGGCCAGATGGGCTGCTCGATCGTGTTTCGCGGGCCCAACGGCGCCGCCGCCCGCGTCGCCGCCCAGCACAGCCAGGACTACTCGGCCTGGTACTCGAGCGTTCCGGGCCTCAAAGTCGTCGCGCCGTTCTCGGCTGCCGATTACAAGGGCCTGCTCAAGGCTGCGATCCGCGATCCCAATCCGGTGATCTTCCTCGAGAACGAGGTGCTCTACGGTCACACCGGCGAGGTGCCCAAGCTCGACGATTTCGTGATTCCGATCGGCAAGGCGCGTATTGCGCGCACCGGCAGCCACGTCACGATCATCTCCTGGTCGAACGGCATGACCTATGCGCTGAAGGCGGCCGATGAACTCGCCAAGGACGGCATCGAGGCCGAGGTGATCGACCTGCGCACGCTGCGGCCGATGGACACGGAGACCATCATCAACTCTGTCAAAAAGACGGGGCGAGCCGTCACGGTGGAAGAGGGCTGGGCCCAGAGCGGCGTTGGCGCCGAGATCGCCGCGCGCATCATGGAGAACGCCTTCGACTATCTGGATGCGCCTGTTACGCGTGTCTCGGGCAAGGACGTGCCGATGCCCTATGCCGCGAACCTGGAGAAGCTCGCGCTGCCCTCGGTCGCGGAAGTGGTCGAGGCCGCCAAAGCCGTCTGCTACAGGTAGGCCATGGCGGGCCCGAAGGAGCAGCCATTGCCACCCGACGTGCTTGCCCGCGATGACGCGGTCGAGATCCTGCGCGTCTTCGTGCTGGACGGCGGGCTGTCGATGGCGTTCCAGCGCGCCTTCGAGGAGCCCGACATGTGGGGCCTGCTGCTGGTCGATCTCGCCCGCCACGCCGCGCGCGCCTATGCGCGTGAGAGCGAATATACCGAGGAAGACGCGATGAACCGGATCCTGGAGATGTTCCAGGCCGAGATCGAGCGTCCCACGGACACCGGCACGACGACACCGCGCGGGAAGGGACACTGACCGTGGCGATCGAAGCCCACCATTTCGACTTCATGCTGGAGGCGATCCGCGAGGCGGAGGCTTCGATCGCGCAGGGCGGCCTGCCGATCGGCGCCGTGCTGACACGCGATAACAAGATCATCGCTCGCGGCCACAACAATCGTGTGCAGGAAAACAACGTGATCCTGCATGGCGAGATGAGCTGCCTGCGCGAGGCCGGCGCGATCACGTTCCACGACACCGTCATGTACACCACGCTGTCGCCATGCTCGATGTGTGCCGGCGCGCTCGCTCTGTTCAAGGTCAAGCTGGTGGTGATCGGGGAATCCGTCACCTTCGAGGGCTCCAAGGACATCCTCGACAAGTTCGGCATCCCCTGGATCGATCTTGCCGACGATCGCTCCATCACCATGATGAAGAATTGGCGTTCCGTCCCGGCCAATGAGCGCCTGTGGCAAGGCGACATCGGCAACTAAATCTAGGTCCTGTTCGTCCTCGCTTCCGGGGGCGAATTTTTGAAAAGTTTGTCTTGAGGTCAGCATGCCCATCAACATCCTGATGCCCGCTCTCTCGCCGACGATGGAGAAGGGCAACCTCGCCAAGTGGCTGAAGAAGGAAGGCGACAAGGTCAAATCCGGCGACGTCATCGCCGAGATCGAGACCGACAAGGCGACCATGGAGGTCGAGGCCATCGACGAGGGCACGATCGCCAAAATCCTCGTACCCGAGGGTACGCAGGACGTCCCCGTCAACGACGTGATCGCGGTGCTCGCCGGCGAGGGCGAGGACGTGAAGGCCGCAGGTAGCGCGAAACCCAGTGCTTCGGCAGCGCCGCCGAAAGCCGCCGAGAAAACTGCAGAGGCTCCCGCTGCTGCGTCGGCTCCGGCCGCTGCGTCTGCCGCCCCCAAGGCCGCACCGCCGCCCGCTGCTCCGGCGCCGCAGGCCGCGGCTCCCACCGCGCAGAGCAACGGCCATGGTGGCCGCGTGTTCTCGTCGCCGCTCGCCCGCCGTCTCGCCAAGGATGCCGGCATCGACGTGTCGATGGTGTCAGGCACGGGCCCGCACGGCCGCGTGGTCGCCCGCGACGTCGAGCAGGCCAAGTCCGGCAAGGGCCTCAAGGCGCCCGCGGCGGCGCCGTCCGGCGGTGCGCCCTCGATCGCGCCGACCATGTCGGACAAGCAGATCCTGTCGCTGTTCGAGCCCGGCTCCTACGAGATCATCCCGCACGACGGCATGCGTCGCACCATTGCGCAGCGCCTGACCGCGTCGATCCAGAACGTCCCGCACTTCTACCTCACCATCGACTGCGACATCGGCAAGCTGCTGGCCGCGCGCGAGGAGATCAATGCGGCTGCTCCCAAGGACAAGGAGAAGAAGCCGCTCTACAAGATCTCGGTCAACGACTTCGTCATCAAGGCGATGGCGGTGGCGCTGCAGAAGATCCCGAACTGCAATGTGAGCTGGACCGAAAGCGGCATGGTCAAGCACCACCATTCCGACGTCGGCGTTGCCGTGGCGATGCCCGGCGGCTTGATCACGCCGATCATCCGCAAGGCCGAGACCAAGACGCTCTCGACCATCTCCAACGAGATGAAGGATTTTGCCGCGCGCGCGCGTTCCCGCAAATTGAAGCCCGAGGAATATCAGGGCGGCACCACCGCCGTCTCGAACCTCGGCATGTACGGCATCAGCCACTTCACCGCCGTGATCAACCCGCCGCATGCGACCATCCTCGCGGTCGGCACCAGCGAGGAGCGCCCCGTCGTGCGCGGCGGCAAGATCGAGATCGCGCACATGATGAGCGTGACGCTCTCTTGCGATCACCGTGCGATCGACGGCGCGCTCGGCGCCGAGTTGATCGGCGCGTTCAAGCAGCTGATCGAAAATCCCGTCATGATGATGGTGTAGTGGTGGGGGGTGGCTTGAAATGCGCCACATCATCGCAGGTTGTGGTTTCTTGCTAGCGCTGTACCTCCCATTTTGGTGGAACATACCTTCGCCGCAACCGGGCGAAGACGGAGTGGGGTATGCCATGCTGCTCTTCACGCTGCCGGCATATGGCGCGCTGGCGATCGCGACTCTTGCCATGTACTACGCCTTGTTTCGCGCGAGCGGTCTTGCGATGCTTCTGCTCGTACTCCTGCTCGCGGTTGTTTTGACGTGCTGGCGCCTTCGTTGGATCGACGGGGGCACAAGTCTTGAGGCTGGGGCGCTCGCAGCGGCTATCCTCGCGCATCACCTGATCCTCAAAACCCTTAGCGCAATGTCGCCTGCTAGACAGATCTGATCCGGGAGCCGCAATGGCCGACACATCCTTCGACGTCATCATCATCGGCTCCGGCCCCGGCGGCTACGTCGCCGCGATCCGCGCCGCGCAGCTCGGTCTCAAGACCGCGATCGTCGAGAAATCCTATCTCGGCGGTATCTGCCTGAACTGGGGCTGCATCCCGACCAAGGCGCTGCTTCGCTCCGCCGAGATCTACCACTACATGCAGCACGCCAAGGATTACGGCCTCTCGGCGGACAACATCTCGTTCGATCCGAAGGCGGTGGTGCAGCGCTCGCGCGGTGTCTCGAAGCGGCTGAACGACGGCGTCGGCTTCCTGATGAAGAAGAACAAGGTCAGCGTGATCTGGGGCGCCGCCTCGATCGACGCGCCCGGCAAGGTCACCGTGAAGAAATCCGACGCCGAGGCGCCGAAGGGCGCGCTGGGCGAGGGGAGCTACCAGGCCAAGCACATCATCGTTGCGACCGGCGCGCGGCCCCGCGTGCTGCCGGGGCTAGAACCCGACAAGAAGCTGATCTGGACCTATTTCGAGGCGATGGTGCCGGAGAAGATGCCGAAGTCGCTGCTGGTGGTCGGCTCCGGCGCGATCGGCATCGAGTTCGCCTCGTTCTTCCGCACCATGGGAAGTGACGTCACCGTGGTCGAGGTGCTGCCGCAGATCCTCCCGGTCGAGGACGCCGAGATCGCGGGCCTCGCGCGCAAGCGCCTGGAGAAGCAGGGCATCAAGATCATGTCCTCGACCAAGGTGACCAAGCTCGAAAAGAAAGCCGACAGCGTCGTCGCCACCATCGACGACGGCAAGGGCAAGCCCGTCACCACCGAGTTCGAGCGCGTGATCTCGGCGGTCGGCGTCGTCGGAAATATTGAGAACCTTGGCCTCGAAAAGCTCGGCGTGAAAACCGACCGCGGCTGCATCGTGATCGACGGCTACGGCAAGACCAACGTGCCCGGCATCTACGCCATCGGCGACGTCGCGGGACCCCCGATGCTCGCGCACAAGGCCGAGCATGAGGGCGTGATCTGCGTCGAGGCCATCAAGGGCCTGCATCCGCATCCCATGGACAAGCTCCTGATCCCCGGCTGCACCTATTGCAATCCGCAGGTCGCCTCGGTCGGTCTGACGGAAGCCAAGGCCAAGGAGGGCGGCCGCGAGATCCGCGTCGGCCGCTTCCCCTTCGTCGGCAACGGCAAGGCGATCGCGCTCGGCGAGGACCAGGGCCTGGTCAAGGTGATCTTCGACAAGAAGACCGGCCAGCTCCTGGGTGCCCACATGGTCGGCGCCGAAGTCACCGAGCTGATCCAGGGCTACGTCGTCGCCATGAACCTGGAGACCACGGAAGAAGAGCTGATGCACACGGTGTTCCCGCATCCGACCCTGTCGGAGATGATGAAGGAAGCCGTGCTGGATGCGTATGGAAGGGTGTTGAATATTTGACGGGTGCCATCGCCGCCCACCGCTGTCATTGCGAGCGAAGCGAAGCAATCCAGAATCCTTCCGCGGAGACAGTCTGGATTGCTTCGCTTCGCTCGCAATGACGAGCCGAAAGAACTCTTGCAGAATAAGAAGGAAATCACCCCATGCACGACAACGACAACCTCACCATCGAACGCCCGAACTTCGTCACCCATCTCGAATGCGCGCTGGAGGGCGACCACTACGCGGCTGATCAGGTCCACAATCTCTCCAAGGCCGGCAAGCCACTGCTGGTGCGCTACGACCTCGCCGGCGTGAAGAAGGCGCTGACCAAGGACGCGCTCGCGCAGCGTCCCGCCGACATGTGGCGCTACCGCGAGCTGCTGCCGGTGCGCAAATGCCAGGATATTGTCTCGCTCGGCGAAGTCACCACGCCGCTGATCAGGCTGCCCAAGCTCGGGAAAAAGCTCGGCGGCGGCGAGATCATCGTGAAAGACGAGGGACGCCTGCCGACCGGCTCGTTCAAAGCGCGCGGCCTCGTGATGGCGGTGTCGATGGGCAAGGCGCTCGGCATCAAGCACATGGCGATGCCGACCAACGGCAATGCCGGTGCGGCGCTCGCGGCCTACGCGACCTCGTGCGGCATCAAGACCACGATCTTCTGCCCAGCCGACACGCCCGAGGTGAACGTCAGCGAGATCGAGCTGCAGGGCGCGACCGTCTACCGCGTCAACGGCTATATCGACGATTGCGGCAAGATCGTCGGCGAGGGCAAGGCTAAGGTCGGCTGGTTCGACACGTCCACGCTAAAGGAGCCGTACCGCATCGAAGGCAAGAAGACGATGGGCCTGGAACTCGCCGAGCAGCTCGACTGGGACGTGCCCGACGTGATCTTCTATCCGACCGGTGGCGGTACCGGCCTGATCGGCATGTGGAAGGCGTTCGACGAACTGGAGAAGATCGGCTTCATAGGCAGCAAGCGCCCGCGCATGGTCGCGGTGCAGGCGTCCGGCTGCGCGCCGATGGTGCGCGCCTATGAGGCCGGCACAGAGCATGCGACGCGCTGGGAGGACGCCCACACCATCGCCTCGGGCATCCGCGTGCCGCAGGCGATCGGCGATTTCCTGATTTTGCGCGCGGTGCGGCAAAGCAAAGGCTTTGCCATCGCGGTCGATGACGACAAGATCTCGGCTGCGCTGAACGAGGTCGCGCGCGAGGAGGGGCTGCTGCTGTGTCCCGAGGGTGCCGCGACCTATGCCGCCTACAAGGACAGCCTCGCAGATGGCCGCGTGAGCAAGACCGATCGCGTGATGCTGTTCAACTGCGCGACCGGCCTCAAATACCCGCTGCCGCCGGTTACCCGCACGCTCGATCGCCACAAGCCGATCGACTACGCGCAGTTCTGACCTAACTTCTCCCTCGCCCCGCTTGCGGGGGCGCGACGAGCTTTGCTCGCGCTGAGAGGGTCGGGGTGAGGGGGAGTCTCCGCGGGGACGGTGACAGCTGAATTTGCGGAGGCTCCCCCTCATCCGAATTGCTTCGCAATTCGACCTCTCCCCGCGAGCGGGGCGAGGTGAAGAAAAAACAAAAATCGCTGGGAGAAAACAATGAAGAAGGCCGCCTGGGCTGCGCTGATCGGCATTGTCACGTTTACCGGCGCCGCGCGCGCCGACGACTATCCCTCACATCCCATCACAATCATCGTGCCCTTCGCGGCCGGTGGCCCGTCCGATGCGATGGCGCGCGTGCTCGCCGAGCGAATGCGGACGTCGCTCGGTCAACCGCTGGTGATCGAGAACGTCACCGGCGCGGGCGGCTCGATCGGCGTCGGCCGCGCCGTGCATTCGCCGCCTGATGGGTACACCATCTCGTTCGGGCATCTCGGTACCCACGTGGCCAACGGCGCCGTCTACAAGCTCAATTACGACCTCGTCGCCGATCTCGAACCGGTGGTGCTGCTGCCGAGCAACCCGATGATCGTCGTCAGCAAGAACGCAGTGCCTGCGACGTCGCTGAAAGAGCTGATCGAATGGCTGAAGTCGCGGCCGTCATCGCCGACCGCAGGCACTGCCGGCGCAGGCTCCGGCAGCCACATCGCCGGCGTCTATTTCGAGAGCGTCTCCGGCGTCAAGTTGCAATACGTGCCGTATCGCGGCACTGCGCCTGCGCTGAACGACCTCATCGCCGGCCAGATCGACGTCATCATCGACCAGACCTCCAACTCCATCAACCAGGTCCGCGCCGGCACCATCCGCGCCTACGCCATCACCGACGACAAGCGCCTGGCCTCGGCGCCTGACATTCCAACTGCGGAGCAGGCGGGGCTGAAGGGCTTCAACATGACGCTTTGGTCGGGCCTGTGGGTGCCCAAGGGCACGCCGAAGGAGATCGTCAGCAAGCTCAATGCGGCCGCCGTGGAGGCGCTGAACGATCCCGCCGTGAAGAAGCAGCTCGAAAGCCAGGGCCTGGAGATGACCCCGCAGAACCAGCTCACCCCCGAAGCGCTCGGCACGCGCCAGAAGGCCGAGATCGCCAAATGGTGGCCGATCATCAAGGCGGCGAACATCAAGGTGGATTGAGGCGCGGGCGCTCCTGCGCCTACTCCGATCCGACAAACCCTACCGGCGTAGCGACAGCAGCGGCATCCTTCGTCACCACGCGCTGGTCGCTCTTGCCGGCGACCACGCCGCTGCCTTCGAACCGCGCCCGGTAGACCAGCACGTTCTCGATCACGCGCTGGACGTAGTTGCGCGTCTCCGACAGCGGGATGCGCTCGACCCAGTCGACCGGATCGACCTTGGGATCCCTGGGGTCGCCGCGCGCCTGCACCCATTCGCGCACGCGGCCGCGGCCGGCATTGTAGCCGGCGAAGGTCATGATCTGGTTGCCGCGATATTCCGACAGGAGCGCGCTCAGCTCGGCCGCGCCCATCTGGGTGTTGTAGACGGGATCGGAGACCATCTTGTCCCAGTCATAGGTCAGGCCGAAGCGCTTTGCGGTATCGCGGCCCGCTTCCGGCGTCACCTGCATCAGGCCGACGGCATTGGCGGGCGACTTGTCGCGCTGGTCGAACGAGCTTTCGGTGCGCGCCACCGAATAGATCACGCTGGTCTCGATCGCGGGCGCGACCTGCTTGTGCTCGGGGATGCCGATGGTCGGGAAGGCGTAATGGTCGAGCGCCAGCCCGCGCGCCAGCGCCGACTTGCCGACCTCCAGCATCACGCGTGCATCGTTGCGCCGGCTGGCGAGCTCGCCGAGCGCTTGGAGCGCCGCGACGTCGGTGCTCTCCTTGGCGAAATCCTCGGCGTAATAGAACACCATGTCGCGCTCGCCGATGCCGTAGAGCATCTCGGCGGCGCGCACGCGCTCGTCCGAGGGCGGGGTGTCGGCCGCGGCCAGGACGGGCGAGGGCGGACGTAGCTCGATGCGGTCGAGGCCAAGCTTCGCGCGGGCCAGCTGGCCGTAATAGGCGGTCGGATAGCGCGCCGCGGCCTGATAGCTCAGGCGCGCATCTGCCGTTGCATTCATCGCCTCGGCCGCGCGGCCGCGCCAGTAATGCGCGCGCGACAGCGCGAGCGGATTGGCGGAGCCTTCGTCGATCGCGGCAAAGTGCACCATCGCCGTTCTGGGATCGTCGAGAAAGCGCAGCGCGATCCAGCCGCACATGAAGTGATGGTCGACCCGGTAGACCTCCATCGCCGGCACGGCCGCCGTGCGTACCACGTCGTAAGCCGTCCTGGACTTGCCCTGGTCGAGCAGTTTGCGCGCGAGCAGGCGGCGCTCGCGCCACCAGGCGTCGGTGTCCTGCGCCGCCATCGTGTCGGGCGCTGCGGCCAGGATCACCTCGGCGGCGTCGTCGATGCGGTCGTTCTGGAGGTGCCATTGCGCGCGGCACAGCACGTAGCCGAGATCGCGGCGCGCATCGGCCGAGACGTCCTCGAGATAGTCCTTGGCCTTGCTGGCCTTGCCGGTGACCGCGGCGCAGGCCTTGACGATCGCGAGCGCATCCTCGCCGAGCCGTTTTGCGGCGCGCCGCGCACCGGCATAGTCCTTGGCGCCGAGGCGCTTGTCCATGCGGGCGCGATGGTCGTCGGCAGTCAGCAGGTCGCGGAACGCTTCGTAAGAATCCTCCTCGCTGCGCTCCGACAACTCGTCGGTGCGCCAGGCCTCGCGGACGAGACGCGCGGCTCTGTCGCTGTCACCTTCAGCGAGCAGCACGCGGGCGAGCGCGAACTTGCCCTTGGCGCTGGTCGGCCGGTCCATGGTGAATTTGTGCACGGTGGCCGCATCGCTCTTCTCCTGCCACAGCCGCGCCTCGGCGCGGCGGCGGAGCAGGGCGCTGCTCGGCCAGTCCGGATTGGCGGCGAGAAAGGCCGCGTAGCGCTTGAAATTCGCGGTGCTCTCGGAATGGCGCAGGATGAACCAGTCGGCGAGCTTCGCCCCGGCGGGATCGGCAATGCGGTCGCGCGCCGCGCTCGCGTCGTCGGTCTTACCCTTGCGCGCAAGGTCGATCGCGTCCTTCAGCGCGGCGAGGTCGCCGGTCAGCGGCGGCGCCGCCGGCTTGTCCGAGGCCTTGTCGTCGCTCTTCGACTTGCGCTTGGCCTCGGCATGCTTGCCATGGCGCGACTTCGCCGCAGCGTGACGCTGCTTGCCGGCTTTCGCCTCATGCGTCTTCTTCGACGCGGACGATTTGTGACTGCTCTTCGCCGCCAGCTCGGCGGGAAGGAGGGCCATCGCGGCCACTGCAACGACACACGCGAGCGAGCGTAGGCACTGGTTCATTGCGTGGTCCCCCTGCGAAACCAGTACAAACCAAAGTCCGCGACGACATGCGGATCGAGAATCAAACACGGCAACCAGACGATGCCACGACATCGTTTCGCATTCCTCACGCTCCCGCAACAATGCGGCAAAATACCGATGGGAACTCTGGAACTTCCGAAATCGGAAAAGGCAGTGATTTAACCTTTGTTAACCGAATGGGGCTCGCGCGACGGTTGCGCACTGCCCGCAGCGCCGCGAATGACCAGATTGCGCGTGTTCCCGCGGCGAAATCCGGTGTAATGAGTTCCCTGGACCCTCCTTTCAGCGTTTGCCCCGCCTCATGCCGCTTTTCAACCAGTCGATCCGGCGCAAGATCGTCGGCATCGCCCTCGGATTGATCGTCCTGATGCTCGTCACCTCGATCCTGTCGATGGTGATGTCGAGCCAGGTCGGTGTCCTCCTCGACGAGCTGACCGACCGCTACATCCCGGCCTACGGGCATCTGGCGCGCGCCAACATCCGCTCGCTGGAGCGGTCGGTGGCGCTGCGGCGGATGATCATGATGAAGATGCAGGCCTCCTCGGAGGAGGAGGCCTATGCGGCGCGTCTGCGCGAGTTCGAGGAAGCGGACCGGAGGATCGACGAGGAGGCCGAAGCCGCGCGCAAGCTGATCAACGCCATCATCGATGACAGCAGGACGCCGTCCGACAATGCCGCTCTGGCGCGGATCGAGACCCGCATCGAAACCGCGCTCACCGAGCTGCGGCAGGCGATGAACGAGGACCACTCCCGGCTGCTGAAGCAGGTCGACGCCAAGGAGATGACCGAAGCGCGCGGTACGCTGGAGCGTCTCGACACCATACGCGACCAGTTCAACCAGAAGATCGACGCGATCCGTGCCGACATGCTCAGGCAAGTCTTCGCCAGCACATCGCAGGTGATCGGTCGCCAGCGGCAGGCGATCATCATTTCTGGTATCGTCACCATCCTCGCGGCGGTGGTCGGATTTGCCTTCGCACTGCTTGTCTCCAGCGGCATCACGCGGCCGGTACGACTCTTGCTCGCCGGCACCCGCGAGGTCGAGGCGGGCCGCTTCGACAAGACCATCACCGTCTCGACCAAGGACGAGATCGGCGAGCTCGCCGCCGCCTTCAACCGCATGATCGAGCAGCTGCGCCAGAACGAGCGCATCCGCGAGACCTTTGGCCGCTACATTGATCCCAAGGTGGCGCAGGGGCTGATCGACCGGCCGGAGGTCGACGTCGACGGCCAGCGTCGGGTCATGACCATCATGTTCTCCGACATGAGCGGCTTCACCGCGATGAGCGAGGGCATGACCCCGCGCGGCCTCGTCAAGGTGATGAATCATTATTTCACCGTGATGTCCGCTCCGATCCGGAGCAACCGCGGCGTCATCGACAAATATATCGGCGACGCCATCATGGCCTATTGGGGCCCGCCCTTCATCGAGGAGGGCGAGCCCGCGCTGCTCGCCTGCTTCGCCGCCATCGACATGGCCGACCAGGTGCCCGCTCTGCAGAAGCAATTGCCGGACCTGCTCGGCATCCGCGCCATGCCGGCCCCGTGCGACTTGAGGATCGGCATCGCCACCGGCGAGGTCCTGACCGGCAGCATCGGCTCCGAGCTGATGATGAGTTTTACGGTGATGGGCGACGCCGTGAACCTCGCCTCGCGCCTGGAAGCCGTCAACAAGACTTATGGCACGCGCATCCTGATTGCGCAGGCGACGGCGGATGCAATCGGCGCGGCTTGCGAGCTGCGCGAGATCGATCGCCTGACGGTCGCAGGCCAGAGCGTGCCGCAAGCCATTTTCGAAGTGATGAGCAAGGCGCACGGGCTGAGCGTCCCGCAGGAGAGCCTGCGCGCGCGCTATGCCGAAGGCCTCGCCGCCTATCGCGCCCGCCGCTTCGACGAGGCTCGCGCCGCGTTCAACGCGGCGCTCGAAGCCGTGCCCGGCGACGGCCCTTCGCGCACGCTGCTCGCCCGCATCGCGCAGTTCGAGACCGATCCGCCGGACCTGGCGTGGGACGGCGCCTGGCGAATGGAGCAGAAGTAGACGGCCGTCTCTGCGCCGACGAAAATTGATGCTACCCCATAACGATGTTCGCCGTGACCTATTTCCCGGGCTTAGGTTTGCTGTCCGTGAGGCGTTTGATGGGGATACGCCGATGACAGATCTTGAGGACAGGCTGGAACGGTTCGAGACGCTCACCGCCGAATGCGAGCTGATCACCAAGCTCGCCACCGACAGCACCAAGCGCGAGTTCTATCTGAAGCTGGCGGAGCAGTATCGCCAGCTGGCGCTCGATATGCGGCAGGCGATTGCGACCAAGACTGCTGCAACCAAGACTGCGGCTTGAGGTCGAGCTTAACGTAAGCCTCGGACATGCAAACCGCTGCATGATGCGTGGAACCATTACGGGGCCGCGCAGCTGAAAGCCGTTCTTAACGTTTGGCGCGCATTCTTGACGCGCGGAGACGCTTGCTGCGTTTGTCCGTTGTGGGAATGCCGCGGCTCGTTGCGATGCAACGCCCCTCGGGAATGTCGTTCAATCGTGCCTGATAGGGCAATCCCATGCGCCTCCTTGCGGTGATCATCCTCGCGCTGATGACAGCGGCCTGCAACCAGGAGCAGGACATCACCGGCTCGACCCCGGTCTGCGCGATGCGGACCTACAGCTCCTACAATCCCCGCGACATCAATCAATGCGTTGCGGCCTGCAAGGCGTGCGACCACGGCAACACCGTCACCTGCTCGACGTCCTGCACGCTCAAGGGTGCGCGCTGAGCCGCCTCGATTCCCCGGGGCAGGACTGACGGTGCCCCGGCACCGGAACGATTGCGTCGGATCATCATTAGAACAGGCAGGCAGGACACGGAGTCCAATGGAATGGGGATGCTCGATCCCGGTCGGTTTCTGGTGTCGTGCTCGCATTGCGAGGCCTGGCCGATGGCGGCCAATGTGAAACGCGCCAGCTGGTCGGCATCCCCGCACGAGGTCCGCTTCATGTGCCCGCGCTGCCGCCGCGAGGAGACCGCCATCATCTCCGCTTCCGGGCAGCTGATGCCGATCAAGCGCGCTGACATCCCGACGCACGACGTGGCCGTGGCCCAATCCCAAGGCCCAGCGGTCAAGAGGGCGAGCGTAGCGCGCCCGTTTAAGGGCTGATCCCGTTTTGGAACCCGGGCGACGCCCGGGCGTTTCTGCCTCGACATCAACGCATCGAGGCCGTGCGAATGATCAGCGAACATTTCGACACCCGCACACGGATCAACATGAAGCTGGCGCTGGACCGGGTCTGCCGCAATCGCCCCGCTGGCGAGGACCATGGCTTCCGCAGGTCGGTCGCCGAGAAGATCATCCGCTGCGCGCTGACGGGCCGTACCGGCATCGGTCAACTCGTCGATGCCGGCGAGCGGGCGATGGTGCGGACGCGCCTCGAAACCGAACCGGCCTGATTGCGCCAGCTCAATCTTCGGTGCGGGACTTCGGTGCTTACGCAATCGGCCAATTGACTCCCCGCTTGCCCGGCCCGTAGATTGCTACGTGACGGTTCTCCTCACGGAGATCAAAAGGGAACGTGGTGCGGGAATGTCCCAACTCCGGGATTGTCTCAATGCCATGGCTGCCCCCGCAACTGTAAGCGGTGAATCTCTCGTCATGTGCCACTGGGAATCTCGGTCCCGGGAAGGCGACGCAGAGGTAACGACCCGCGAGCCAGGAGACCTGCCGTCAGCCGTGGTCACACGCGAAGATGTCGGTCGGGGAGTACAGACATTGGCTTCATCGGAGCAATCCATCGCTCCGCGGTGAAACCTCGTTCGCTGTGACGTGCCACTGACGTCACACCGAGGTTACAACTGTGTCCCGTATTGTCTCTGCCGCCAGGCGCCTCAGCGCCGGCCTGTTCGCGACCACTTCCCTTTATTCGCTCGATCCATCGCTCGCCCGCGCGCAGCAAGCCGTCGCCGAGCAGTTGCCGCCGATCGAAGTTACCAGGCCCGACGATCCGAACCGCACGCGCGCCCGGGCCACTGGCGACGGCGACACGACGCGGCGCGCGCCCGCGAATGCCGCCCGGAGCGGAGCGCCGGCAGCCGGTTCCTCCGGTGCCGCCAGTGAGGCCGTCGCCGGCACCGGCGGCATTGTCGGGGCCGCCACGACCGTAATCACGGCGGCGGACATCGCGCATGCGCCGTCGCAGACGCTCGCCGAGATCATTGCGGTGCAAGTCCCGGGCGCCCAGATCACGACGCTCTACGGCGGCCCGGTCGCCGCGAAGACCGGCGTCGATTTGCGCGGCTTCGGCGCCTTTGCCACCGCCAACACGCTGGTGCTGGTCAACGGCCGGCGGCTGAACGACATCGACATGGCGCAGGTGGACCTCTCCACCATCCCGCTCAATTCGATCGAGCGCGTCGAGATCACGCGCGGCAATTCCGGCGCGGTGCTCTACGGCGACAATGCGGTCGGCGGCGTGATCAACATCGTCACCAGAAACGGCGTCGACGGACCGCCGGTGGCCGCGCGCATCGAGGCCGGCTTCGGCTCGTTCAACGCCAGGCTTGGCAATTTCTCGACGTCGCTCAATTCCGGGCCGTGGTCGACTTCGTTCTACGGCAATGCCGTCAGCACCGACGGCTACCGCGACAACAATCGCTATGTCCAGAAGAACGGCGTCGGCAATCTCAATTACACGACATCAGGCCTGACCGCTTTCCTGACCGTGACAGGCGACGATCAGGAACTGCGGTTGCCGGGCGGCCGCACCGTCGATCCCTCCATCGGCGTCGACGAACTCGCCAGCAACCGAAGGGGGACCAGCACCCCCTTCAACTACGCCAACCAGCAAGGCTTCAGCACCACCGCGGGCTTCACCAAGACCCTGGTCAACGGCGTCGATCTCATCGTCGATGGCGGCGTGCGCGACAAGAAGCAGCAGAGCGCGTTCTTTGCAAGCCCAGCGCCGGTGCCCGCGTTCTTCACGTCGACCTATGTCGACGCGGATCTGAGGACCTGGTCGATCACGCCGCGGCTCAGCGTGAAGAGCCTGCTGCTGGGATTGCCGTCGCAGCTGTTGACCGGCATCGACTATTACGATGCGAGCTTTCAGCAGAACCGCGGTGCCGGGCAGGGGCTCGCGTCCTGGCACAATTACGACCTCAGGCAGCAGACGGTTGCGGGCTATTTCCAGCACACACTGGGCGTGGCGCCGACCACCGAATTGTCCTTCGGCGCGCGGGTGCAGAACGTCAGCCTTTCGGCCCGCGACAAGTTCGATCCGGCAGCCCCGTTCAACGCCGACGTCGGCGCGCTCCCGCTCAGCAGCAATGAGACCCAATACGCGCTGCATCTCGGTGCCGAGCATCGCCTCAACGACACGGTCTCGTTGTTCGGCCGTGCCGCGCGCGCGTTCCGCACGCCCGACGTCGACGAGCGCGTGTCGTCAGGTCCGTCGTTCGACCCCTTCAGCTTTGCTGCGATCCCGCAGACGTTCCAGCTCAAGACCCAGACCTCGCAGGATGTCGAGGGCGGGCTGCGCATCAAGGCAGGCGGGCTGCAATTGCAGAGCAGTCTCTATCTGATGGACCTTAGCAACGAGATCCATTTCAACCCCATCCTGTTCTACAACACCAATCTCGATCCGACCCGCCGCTACGGCTCGGAGACTAGTCTGTCCTATCGCGTCAACGATGCCCTGCTGCTGCGTTCCGCCATGGCGGTCACGCGGGCCGTGTTCCGCGAAGGCGTATGGGCCGGCAACGACGTGCCGCTGGTGTCGCGCTACACCGCCAGTGCGGGTGTCACCTGGAACATCTGGCAGAACTATGTGGTGCTCGATGCCACCGCGCGGTTCTGGAGCGAGCGGCGCATGGACAACGACCAGGCCGGAACCCAGAAGCCGATTCCTGCCAACGGCACGATCGACCTCAAGCTCAGCGGACAGTACGAGCGCTATTTCTGGTCGCTGAGCGCCAACAATGTGCTGAACGCGCTCTACTACGACTATGCGATCGCAAGCACCTTCACTGACGGCCGCTTCAGCGCGTATCCGCTGCCCGGCCGCACTTACCTGCTCAAGGCCGGCGCCACGTTCTGACCTCGGGTGGGGCTGTCATATTCCATCAAATGTACTAGAGTTCAAACAGAAGGAGATCATCCATGGTTCTCGACATCCTGCCGTCTCACGGCGACCGTCTGCGGCTTCATCCGGTTGCGCCGCGCCTTGCGCCGATGTTCGGCTTTGTGCTGCTGACACTGTCATGCGCGCTGGCAAGCTTCGCGTTCGCCTGTGCCACGCCGTTCGCGGCTTTCGCCGTCGTCGCCGCGGCGATGCTGCCGCTGCGTCCGGCGCTGCTCGTCGTCACCGGCGCCTGGCTCGTGAACCAGAGCATCGGCTTTGGCGTGCTGCACTATCCCATCGATGGCAGCACCATCGCCTGGGGCCTTGTCATCGGCGCGGCTGCGCTTCTCGCGACCACGGCTGCGTCGAGCATCCTCCGCATGCTGCCGCAGGGCCGCACGCCGCTGATGCTGGCGCTCGCGCTGGTCGCCGCCTATGCGGTCTATGAGCTTGCGCTGCTTGCCGCGACGCCGTTCCTCGGCGGCGAGGGCGCCTTCACCACCGCCATCGTGACGCGCATTGGCCTGACCAGCGCCGTCTGGCTCGCCGGCCTCGTCGCCGTCTGCGAGATCGTCCGCCTGGTCGATCCGTTCGGCCGTGCGATGCGGAACGCGTAAGGCGCCTCCGTGGTTCAAGTCCGGTCATTGCGATGACCGGACCTTGACCCACCGCCGCAAGGCGACGGTCGTCCAGACCGTCTCGACAAACCCGAACGGCCAGGCACCCTGGAGAAAGCCGTAAATCCCGCTCAGCGCGCACGCCGCCGCGAAGGCCAGCACATAGTGCGGCCCGCGCGGCTCGAGCGCGTAGAACAGCAGCATCGCGCTGACCGACAGCAGCCCGAAGATCGCCAGGGCGTCCATCAGCTAGCCGGCGGCTTCGGCTTCTTGGCGACCCCGAGGGCGTGGAAGACGGCGGGCTCCATCACGGGCCACAGCGCCGCCGTTGCTGTCAGCACGGTGGCGGC
Source organism: Bradyrhizobium sp. A5 (assembly GCF_042076515.1). Lineage (NCBI taxonomy): Bacteria > Pseudomonadati > Pseudomonadota > Alphaproteobacteria > Hyphomicrobiales > Nitrobacteraceae > Bradyrhizobium > Bradyrhizobium sp. A5. The sequence goes on from NZ_CP148990.1 coordinate 3,351,196, forward strand.
GCACATCGCCGCCAGCACCGACGTTCGAATTTTCAGGCCCGTCGTCCGCGCCCGCCACACGATCCAGCCCCAGGCGCAGAGCACCACGGCAATCGACAGCTTCGTCATCAGCCCGTGCGCGTGGTCGAGCACCGCGATCAGGCTTCCTGCACTCGCGAGTACGACGGCAGGCAATGTGAAGGGCAGCACACAGCACGCCGTGCAGGCCGCGGCGACCATTGCGGTTGCGACGGCGGTGCCCGCGGCCTTGCCGCCGCCTTGCTCGGTCCTGGCCGCGCAGCCGCATCCTGGCGAGGTTTCGGACGGAATGTTGCAGGACGGTCCAATAACGCTCATGTGATTCTCCTCATGCTTGTGCGTCGTGGACCGGATCGCTACGCCCTCAAGCCACTTGAGGTTCAAGCGAAAAGTGAGAGCTTCCATGAGAATTGGCGTCCTCGCCAGCACGGCCGGCGTTTCGGTCCCCGCCATCCGCTATTACGAAAGCATCGGTCTTATGGCGCCGCCGGCGCGGCAAGGTGGCCAGCGCATCTATGCGGTGACGATCTGAAAGCGCTCAATCTGATCCGGCACTGCCGCGAGCTGGATTTTTCGATCGACGAGACGCGCGAACTGCTCGCGTCGGTTCAGAAGCGATTGCCCTGTAGCGAAACGAAGACCTTCGCGGAGACGCATCTCGGATTGATCAGGCGGAAGATCGCAGAGTTGCGTGCGCTGGAGGCGACGGTGGCGTCGCTGGTGAGTGGCTGCGAGACGACATGCTGCAACGGTGCGGCGCCCGATTGTGTGATCCTGCGGCCGGAGCCCAATGCCGCGTGACGCAGGGCAGGGTAGCCTGAACATGGCCCGTTACCCGCCGGGCAAAACACCTGAATTGCCGTCAATCCCTTCCGTCGAAAATATTCCACTTTACCGAAATTCGGAATTGTCGTATATGCCGCTCATCCCGGCTCATCCTTGTCACGATATGCGAGCCGGGCCTGCGGTGGACGCGGCAGCGTCGTGCGCGAGAGGCGTGGGCAGGGCGGGTAGTCCCTGTGAACCCGAGGCTTCGTGCGGACGAGCGGCGCTGAGCGCGTACGGCAAAACCGTGTGGTCCTGGCCGTCGTTGCTACGGTCAAGCCTTTGCGGAGATGTGCGCGAGCCCAACCGGGTGGACGGCATCGTCAATTCGCGGGGCGAGGGAGGCCAGAAGGAAAGTTCGGCTCCCGGGAGAGCGCGGCATAAGCCGTCCGACCATCGCGCAGGGAAGGCCGAGTGATCGGCGACACCTGTATGCTGCTGTGCGGTTTCTCTGCGTGTGCTTTTCGCGCAGCGGACCGCGGGTGCCCGCCGGCACCCGGTCTTCCCTGCGCCCTCTTGGATTGGAGGGTCGAGAGAAGAAGCAAAGCTCGGGCGAATTCAGCCGCGAGAACGCGAAGGCGTGTCTGCAACCACACACTCGCTGTCATCGTCCGGCTCGACCGGACGAACCAGTATTCCGAGACAGTTGGCCGCAGCGTACTGGATTCCCCGCCGGAGCCTGTCATCGGCTCGCCGAAGGCGAGACCCGGTGGCGGCGAATGACATTGGTATTTGGCGACGCAGCCATGCCAATGGCTGTCGATGCCGACTCACTTGCCTGCGCTCAATCCCCGAACCAAACTCGAGTGCATTATTCTCGTCATAAAATCGAAAGTTGCGTCTCGTCATTCCCGCGAGGTATCAAAGTAAGCAATCCGTGTCCTTCGGGCCACGATTGTGCTGTCCGCGCAACAGTTCCGGACGATTTAACCGTCATCGCAGTCCGTTCGTATCAACGCCGCTTTTTGGCCACACCCGAGCATGAATAAAATCGCTCTAATGTTTAGGGCTGCGGTGCCCGTGACAGGCGAAGGGAAATCCCAAGGTCGATTCAAATCTTGGGTCTGATTTTCCAGGTCTGACAAGGGTTAGCCAAGGAAACTGGTCGCGATGGACGCGAAGACCAACATCAAGCAGAGGCTGCCGAGCCGTCACGTAACGGAAGGCCCTACGCGCGCGCCCCATAGGTCCTACTTCTACGCCATGGGTCTGACCACCGAGCAGATCCACCAGCCTTTCGTCGGGGTCGCCTCGTGCTGGAACGAGGCTGCTCCATGCAACATCTCCCTGATGCGCCAGGCGCAGGCGGTGAAGAAGGGCGTGGCATCGGCTGGCGGCACGCCACGTGAATTCTGCACCATCACCGTCACCGACGGCATCGCCATGGGCCACGACGGCATGCGCTCCTCGCTGCCGTCGCGCGAATGCATCGCCGATTCCGTCGAGCTGACCGTTCGCGGTCATGCCTACGACGCGCTGGTGGGCCTTGCCGGCTGCGACAAGTCGCTGCCGGGCATGATGATGGCCATGGTCCGCCTCAACGTGCCCTCGATCTTCATCTATGGCGGCTCGATCTTGCCCGGCAATTTCCGCGGGCAGCAGGTTACCGTGCAGGATATGTTCGAAGCGGTCGGCAAGCACTCGGTCGGCGCGATGTCGGACGAGGACCTCGACGAGATCGAGCGCGTGGCCTGCCCCTCGGCGGGCGCCTGCGGCGCGCAGTTCACCGCCAACACCATGGCGACCGTCTCGGAAGCCATTGGCTTGGCGCTGCCTTACTCGGCCGGCGCCCCGGCCCCTTATGAAATCCGCGACGCCTTCTGCATGACCGCGGGCGAGAAGGTGATGGACCTGATCGCCCAGAACATCCGGCCGCGCGACATCGTGACCCTCAAGGCGCTGGAGAATGCGGCCGCCGTTGTCGCCGCCTCTGGTGGCTCGACCAATGCTGCACTGCACTTGCCGGCGATCGCGCATGAGTGCGGCATCAAGTTCGACCTGTTCGACGTCGCCGAAATCTTCAAAAAGACACCTTATGTCGCGGATTTGAAGCCGGGTGGCCGTTATGTCGCCAAAGACATGTTTGAAGTAGGTGGCATACCGCTTCTGATGAAGACGCTGCTCGACAACGGATTTCTCCACGGTGACTGCATTACGGTCACCGGTCGAACGATCGCCGAAAACCTCAAAAGCGTGAAATGGAATCCGCACCAGGACGTGGTGCACCCGGCGGACAAGCCCATCACCGTTACTGGCGGTGTGGTCGGTCTGAAGGGCAATCTGGCGCCAGAAGGTGCGATCGTGAAAGTCGCGGGAATGTCCAACCTCAAGTTTACCGGTCCGGCCAGGTGCTTCGACCGCGAGGAGGATGCTTTCGAGGCGGTCCAGAAGCGCACCTACAAGGAAGGCGAAGTCATCGTGATCCGCTACGAGGGGCCCAAGGGCGGCCCCGGCATGCGGGAAATGCTCCAGACCACCGCGGCGCTGACCGGCCAGGGCATGGGCGGCAAGATCGCGCTCATCACCGACGGTCGCTTCTCCGGCGCCACCCGCGGCTTCTGCATCGGCCATGTCGGGCCGGAAGCGGCCATCGGGGGCCCGATCGGGCTGCTCGAGGATGGTGACATCATCGAGATCGACGCCGTCGCCGGTACCCTTAACGTAAAATTGAGCGACCAGGAGCTTGCCCAGCGCAAGACCAAATGGAGCGCTCGCGCGACTAACCATACGACGGGCGCGCTCTGGAAATATGCTCAGCAGGTTGGACCAGCGGTCGGTGGGGCAGTGACCCATCCGGGCGGCGCGCACGAGAAACAGTGTTATGCGGACATCTAGGCGTGCCATTGTTGCGTTTGTGTTGGGGGCCAGTGCGCTGGCCGCGCCGGCGTTCGCCTTTGACGGCTCGCCGGCCAACAACAAGGACGCCACCATCCCGGTCGTGACCACGTTGCCGGGCGCCGCGGGGACCGTCCGCAGCAAGGTTCCGGCACCGACCCAGGAAACCTCGCTCAGCGCTCTGCAATATGCCGCTGAGGGCGGACATCCGATCGCGCAGTGGAAGCTTGGCCGCATGTACGCCAATGGCGACGGCGTGGTTCAGGACGACGTGCGTGCCTTCGAATATTTCAGCCGGATCGCCAACGCGCATGCCGAGGACAGCCCGTCCGCGCCGCAGGCGCAGATCGTGGCCAATGCCTTCGTCGCGCTCGGCCGCTACTATCTCAGCGGCATCCCGAACTCGAAGATCAAGCCGGACCAGGACCGGGCGCGGGAGATGTTCTCCTACGCGGCCTCCTATTTCGGCAACGCGGACGCCCAGTACGATCTCGCCCGGCTGTACCTGAAGACGCCGGACGCCTCGCGCGAGGATTTCCGCTATGGCGCGCGCTGGCTCGGCCTCGCCGCCCAGAAGGGCCAGCACGAGGCCCAGGCGCTGCTCGGCCAGATGCTGTTCAACGGCGACCGCCTGCCGCGGCAGGCGGCGCGCGGCCTGATGTGGCTGACGCTGGCGCGTGACAGCGCCGGTGCCGAGGAGGCCTGGATCAAGGAAAGCTACAGCCGCGCCCTTGCCAAGGCGTCCGACGACGACCGCGCCATGTGCCTGCAAATGCTGGAACAGTGGGTGCAGGGCCGCCGCGACTGATCCGCTGAGGCGGCCTTACGCCGCCTCGAGATCCAGATCCGCCCACACCGGAACGTGGTCCGACGGCTTCTCCCAGGCCCGCACATAGCTGTCGATCCCGACATTGGCGAGCTTGTCGCTGGCCTGCGGCGACAGCAGCAGATGGTCGATGCGCAGGCCATGGTTCTTCTGCCAGGCGCCGGCCTGGTAATCCCAGAAGGTGTAGAGCCCGGGCTCGTCGGTGACAGCCCGCAGGGCATCGGTCAGGCCGAGGCCGAGCAGGGACTGAAAACTCTCCCGCGTCTCCGGCTTGAACAGGGCGTCCTCGGTCCAGGCGGCTGGGTTGTGGACGTCGCGGGCGTGCGGGATGACGTTGAAGTCGCCGGCGAGGATCAACGGCTCCTCGGTCTTGAGTCGCTCCCTCGAATACTCAAGAAGCCGCGACATCCATTTGAGCTTGTAGGGATATTTCTCGGTCCCGACCGGGTTGCCGTTGGGCAGATAGAGGCAGGCGATGCGCAGCACGCCGCGCTTCAGCGTCACCACGCCCTCGAGGAAGCGGGCATGGGCATCCTCGTCGTCGCCGGCCAGCCCCGACTTGGTCTCGTCGAACGGGAGCTTGGAGAGCAGGGCGACGCCGTTGAACGTCTTCTGCCCGTGCGTGACCACGTTGTAGCCGAGCGCCTCGATCTCCAGCCGCGGGAAGGCCTCGTCAACGCATTTGATCTCCTGGAGGCAGACGATGTCCGGCTGGCACTCCTTCAGCCAGGTCAGGAGGAGATCGATCCGCTGCCGGACCGAATTCACGTTCCAGGTGGCAACTCTGATGGGCATTTGGACGGCTCCGGACAGGGGCCATGGTTAGAACAAACTGCAAACGCGCCCGTCAAGGACGCCGCAAAATCTCCCACAAAATTAACCCGGCTTAAGCCGCCGCCGCGCCATTGATCTCGAAGAGGTTTCGAATGGGATGGCCGGACAAATCCATGAAGCAAAGCGAGCCGCGCGACGGGCTGGTCGGCGCGTTCCTGTACTGGCTCGGCGGCTTCGAGATCGAGGACGGCCTGACCGCCGATCTCAGCGAGCGCGAGATGCGCCGCATCCGCGCCAAGCAGATCGACGCGGTGACGCGGCTGATCCCGGTGACGATGGGCGTCACCCTGCTCAACGTCGCCATCGTGCTGATCCTGTTCTGGGGCAAAGGCTGGAACGATTTCCTCGCGATCTGGGGCCTGACGCTCACTGCCACCGCCTCGCTCGCGGTGCGCTCATGGCGCCGGTCGCACAAGAACCCGCCGCAGGAGGCTTCGCTGCGCGCGGCGCGGCAAATGCTGCGGCAGGCATTCTTCCTTGCCGCGATCTGGGGCACGCTCCCGCTCGCGCTGTTCCGCCACATCGAGCCGACCAGCCAGCTGATCCTGGCCTGCCTGATGGTCGGCATGATGTCCGGTGGCGCCTTCACGCTGTCGACCTTCCCGCGTGCGGGCCTGGTCTATCTCGCCTCCATGACGGTCGCCTGCGCCGGCGCGCTGTTACTGTGCGGCACCGGGCCGTATCTGGTGACCTCGGTGTTTCTGCTGCTGTTCGCGTTCTTCATGGCGCGCAACATCGTCTCGCAGGGCAATTTGTTCCTCGGCAATCTCAAGGCCCAGCTCGAGCTCGAACGGCAGACCGAGATCATCTCGCTGCTGCTGAAGGATTTTCAGGAGAACGCCAGCGACTGGTTGTGGCAGACCGATGCCGAAGGGCATCTGGTCGACGTGCCCCAGCGCTTCGCCGACGTCGCCCAGCTGCCGCTGCCGCTGCTGAAGGGGTCGCACTTCGCCGACGTGCTCGACATGCTCTGCCCCGAGGACAAGAGCGCGGCCTACAACATCGTTGGCCTGATGGAGCACGCCGAACCGCTGCACGAGATGAACCTCAAGGTCGTCGCCGGCGGCGAGGCGCGGCTGTGGTCGTTCACGGCGAAGCCGGCCTATGACCGCGACGGCCAGTTCCTCGGCTATCGCGGTTTCGGCCGCGACGTCACCGAGCGCTGGCGCGCCGAAAAGGCCGAGGCCGAGAGCCGGGCCAAGTCGAATTTCCTCGCGGTGATGAGCCACGAGATCCGCACGCCCATGAACGGCGTGCTCGGCCTTGCCAGCATGCTGCTCGAAACCGAACTCGATCCGGAGCAGCGCGAGGCCGTCACCACGATCCGCGAGTCCGGCGACAACCTCCAGCGCATTCTCAACGACATCCTCGATCTCTCCAAGCTCGAGGCCGGCCGCTTCACGTTCGAGGCGGTCGACTTCGCGCCGCAGATGCTGGGCGAAACGGTCGCGACCGTCGTGCGTGCGGGGGCCAAGAGCAAGGGGCTCGCGGTCAATGTCGTGCTCGACCCGAACCTGCCGCCGACGCTGCGCGGCGACGTCGCGCGAATCCGCCAGGTGCTGCTCAACCTCGCATCCAACGCGGTGAAGTTCACCGATGCCGGCGAGGTGACGATAGCGGCGACCTGTCAGGCGCGTCGCGATCTGCTCGCGACCGTCGAATGGACCGTGACCGACAGCGGCATCGGCATCGCCCCCGACAAGGTCGGGCAGCTCTTCAGCGACTTCGCCCAGGCCGATGCCTCGATCAGCCGCCGCTTCGGCGGCACCGGGCTTGGACTTGCGATCTCCCGGCGCATCATCGAGCAGATGGGCGGCACCATCGGCGTCACCTCGACGCCGGGCGAGGGCTCGACCTTCCGCTTCACGCTGGTGCTGCCGTGGAGCCAGGAGCAGGCATCCGACCAGACGACAGACCGCGACGAGGCCGACGAGCTGAAGGCGCGTATCGTCGAACTCGATCGGCCGCTCAAGGTCCTGGTCGCCGAGGACGATGCCGTCAACCGGATGGTCGTAAGCAAGATGTTGGGTGCCTTCGACGTCGAGCTGAGCGTGGTCACCGATGGCATCGCGGCCGTCGCGGCGGCTTCCGAGAGCGACCATGATGTCGTGCTGATGGACGTGCGCATGCCCGGCATGGACGGCCTTGCCGCCACCCGCGCGATCCGCGCGCGAGGCGGACGCTTCGATGCCTTGCCGATCATTGCGCTGACCGCCAACGCCTTCCCCGAAGACGTCAAGATCTGCCGCGAAGCGGGCATGTCGGACTTCCTGGCAAAGCCGCTCCGGAAGCCCGCGCTGGTCGCCGCCTTGCTGCGCGCGCTGGACGGCCATGTGACATCGGAAGACGCGCCGCTCCAACCGGAGCTGATGCCGGTCGAGGTGGAGTGGACGGATGAGGAAAGGCAGATGACGGGGGCGTAGGCGATCAGATCGAGAAGCTGGTCCCGCAGCCGCAGGACGCCGTCGCGTTCGGATTGTTGACGCGGAACGAGGCTCCGATCAGGTCGTCGACGAAGTCGACCTGCGATCCCGCCAGGAACGGTTGCGAGGCGGAATCGACCAGCACCACGGCACTCTCCTGCTCGATCACGAGATCGTCGTCGGTGCGGGCGCGATCGATGTCGAACTTGTACTGGAAGCCGGAACAGCCGCCGCCCTCGACGGAGATGCGCAGCATCGCGCCTGTGCCTTCGCCCTTGAGGATCTCCCCAATCCGGCGTGCGGCGCGGTCACTGATGGTCACGTCTGTCGTCATAGGTCCTCTCCGATAGGCCCGCAATCATACCAAATTCACGTGGCAAATTCACTTGGCCGATTCACTTGCCCAATTCATTTGGTATCCCGCGTCCGTCATAGTTAAGTGCCACCATACGCAGAATCAAATGGATAGGGACTAAATTCGCCGTGTCCGTCGGAATGGCAGCCCCCCGCGCGCCCTTTGCCTGCGACCCCGATCGCAGCCGCGGCCGGCTGGTCGCTGAGCCGCCGAGCCGGACCCGCAGCCCGTTCCGGCGCGATTGCGACCGGGTGATCCATTCCACAGCGTTCCGCCGCCTGAAGTACAAGACCCAGGTATTCGTGTTCCACGAGGGCGATCACTACCGTACCCGGCTGACCCATTCGCTGGAGGTGGCCCAGATCGCCCGGGCGCTGGCCCGGCAGCTTGGGCTCGACGAGGACCTCACCGAAACGCTGGCGCTCGCCCACGATCTCGGCCATCCGCCGTTCGGGCATGCCGGCGAGCGGGCGCTGGACGCGTGCCTGAAGGATTTTGGCGGCTTCGACCACAATGCCCAGACGCTCCGCGTCGTCGCCTCGCTCGAGCACCGCTATCCCGAATTCGACGGGCTCAACCTGACCTGGGAGTCGCTTGAGGGCATCGTCAAGCACAACGGCCCGCTGACCGATCGCAGCGGCGCGCCGGTCGGGCGCTATCGCGAGCATGGCATTCCCGTCGGCATCGCCGACTACACCAGGATCTACGATCTCGAACTCTGGAGCTTCGCGTCACTCGAAGCACAGGTCGCTGCAATCGCCGACGACATCGCCTATGACGCGCACGATATCGACGACGGGCTGCGGGCCGGCCTGTTCCACCTCGACGACCTCAAGGTGATGCCGCTCACCGCGGAGATCATTGCCGAGACGTCCGCGCACTACCCCGACCTCGAAGACGTCAGGCGCGGTGCCGAGCTGGTGCGCGAGCTGATCTCCCACCTGATCGGCGCGGTGTTCACGGAGGCGCAGAAGAGCCTCGCCGCTGTGAAACCGCAATCGGCCCAGGACGTGCGCCAGCAGAGCCGGGCGCTGGTCGTGTTCCCCGCCGAGGTCGCCGAGGAGGAGGCCGCCATCAAGCGCTTCCTCTATCAGCACATGTACCGCCACAAGCGCGTGATGCGGGTGATGGGGGAGGCCGAGCAGATCCTGTTCGACCTGTTCGCGAAATACCTGAAGGTGCCGGCCGAACTGCCGCCGGAATGGCTGGCGGGGGCGGAGGCGGACGATGAGGGCGACCGGGCCCGGCGGATCGGCAATTTCATCGCCGGAATGACCGACCGTTTCGCCCTGACCGAGCACCAGCGGCTCTTTGACTCGACCCCCGATTTGCGTTAGGCGGCGGCCATGCCCGAGACATCCTCATCCCTGCATTTGTTCGCCGACGTACTCGCACGCGTGCACGCCGCCTGCCGCGCGCTCGCGGCGGACGCCAGCTGGCCCGAGGGCATCGATTTCTCCCGCGTGGTGGTCGAGCCGCCGCGCGATGCCTCCCATGGCGATATGGCGACCAACGCCGCGATGGTGCTTGCGAAAGAGGCCAAGGCCAAGCCGCGAGATCTCGCCGAGCAGATCGCCGAGCGGCTGCGCGCTGACGCGCTGATCGCCAAGGTCGATGTCGCCGGCCCCGGCTTCATCAATCTGACGCTGAAGCCGGCCGCCTGGGCCGAGGCGCTGCGCACCGTGCTGCGCGAGGGTGCCGACTACGGCCGCGTCCGGGGCGGCTCCAAGGTCAACGTCGAGTATGTTTCGGCCAACCCGACCGGACCGATGCATGTCGGCCATTGCCGCGGCGCCGTGTTCGGCGACGCGCTGGCGAGCCTGCTGGATTTCGCGGGGCACGATGTCACGCGCGAGTACTACATCAACGATGCTGGCGCACAGGTGGATGTGCTCGCGCGGTCCGCGTTCCTGAGGTATCGCGAGGCGCTCGGCGAGGATATCGGCGCCATGCCGGAAGGCCTCTATCCCGGCGACTATCTGAAACCGGTCGGGCAGGCTCTCGCCAAGGAACACGGCGACAAGCTCCGCACGATGAGCGAGGCGCAATGGCTGCCGACGGTGCGCGCCAAGGCGATCGCGATGATGATGGATGAGATCAAGGACGATCTCGCCGCCCTCAACATCCGTCACGACGTGTTCTTCTCGGAGCGCTCGCTGATCGAGAGCGGCAACAACAAGGTCGCCGAGACCATCGATTTCCTCAAGGCCAAGGGCGACATCTACGAGGGGCGCCTGCCGCCGCCGAAGGGCGCGCCGGTCGAGGACTGGGAAGACCGCGAGCAGTTGCTGTTCAAGGCGACTGCCTACGGCGACGACGTCGATCGTCCGCTGATCAAGTCGGACAATTCCTACACCTACTTCGCCTCCGACATCGCCTACCACAAGAACAAGTTCGACCGTGGTTTTGCGGAGATGATCGACGTCTGGGGCGCCGATCATGGTGGCTATATCAAGCGCATGCAGGCGGCGGTGAAGGCCACGACCTCCGGCAAGGGCGCGCTCGACGTCAAGATCGTCCAGCTCGTGAAGTTGCTGCGCAACGGCGAACCGGTAAAAATGTCGAAGCGGAGCGGGGACTTCGTCACCTTGCGTGAGGTGGTGGATGAGGTCGGGCAGGACGCCGTCCGCTTCATGATGCTCTATCGCAAGAACGACGCGGTGCTCGACTTCGACCTCGCCAAGGTCATGGAACAATCGCGCGACAATCCTGTGTTCTACGTCCAGTACGGCCACGCCCGCGGCCACTCGATCTTCCGCAATGCGCGGACGGAAGTGTTCCCGGACTTGCCCGAGGACTCGGAGAAGCGGATCGCCTGGCTCGGTGAGTCGGCTGTGGAGCGACTGTCAGACCCTGTGGAGCTCGACCTTCTCAGGCGGCTCGCAATTTATCCGCGCCTGCTGGAAGCGGCCGCGAGCGCCCACGAGCCGCACCGAATTGCCTTTTATCTCTATGATTTAGCCAGCGAATTTCATGCACTTTGGACGAAGGGGCGGGATTTGCCCTATTTACGCTTCATTATCAATAATGATGCAGAGCTAACGAAGGCGCGGCTGGCCATGGTCCAGGGCGTCGTCTCTGTCCTGGCATCGGGCCTCGCCATCCTCGGCGTCCATGCTCCGGACGAGATGCGGTAGTTTGGGGCGAACTACTTAAGGGGAATTTTTGGGGGTACCGGCAGAAGCCGGATCGCTTAGATTTGGTTCAAAGCCTTGTGGGTCGAAGGCCGTGCCTTGGTCGAGGGGCGCGCGGCTTTCCCGAAGGGACGCATCATCACGATGGCCGAACGATATCAGGACAGACGGTTTCCTTCCGATGACTATGGTCGCGGTGGCGACCCGCATGGCAAGGCGGAAACCGATCCCTTGGCCGAGCTCGCCCGCCTGATCGGACAAACCGATCCGTTCGCGGCGCAGGTGCGGCCCAGCGCGCCCGCGCCGGCTGTTCCAGCGCCCACCCAGAGTTATCAGGACGACGATTCTCCGCAGGACGATTATCAGCAGGATTACGCCGAGCAGGCCCCGCCGCCGCCCGGGCCGCCCTCATGGATGCGGCGCGCCAACGTGCAGTCGGCGCCAGCGCCAGAGTCCGACTATCCTGTCTCCGTGAACCCGGTTCATCCATTGCATCGCTATTCAGCCCAGCCGACCGCGCCCGAACCTGATTTTCATCAGCCGCAAGCCTATCAGGACCAAGCCTATCAAGATCAGTCGTATCAGGGGCATACGCTCCAGCCGCAGGATCAGGCCTACCAAGAGCCAGCCTATCAGGAGCCGTATCAGCAGCCCGATCCGGCGCGCTACGACGATGCGCTCTACGGACGGCTTGAGGCGGGCGAGCAGGACTATCAGCGCGATCCTGCCTATCCCGACGATCCCTACGCCTTTCAGAGCGATTATCCCGAGGCTGATCTCGACGAGCCGAAGAAGCCGCGTGGCGGCATGATGACGGTTGCGGCGATCCTCACGCTTGCCGTGGTCGGCACCGGCGCGGCCTTCGCCTACAAAACATATGTCGGGTCGCCCCGCAGCGGCGAGCCGCCGATCATCAAGGCCGACAACACGCCAACCAAGATCGTGCCGGCGCCCACGGACTCCGCGGCCAAGGTGCCCGATCGCATGGCGAGCGGCGACGGTTCCGAGAAGATCGTGCCGCGCGAAGAGGCGCCTGTCGACGTCAATGCCAGGGCGGGCGGTCCTCGCGTGGTGTTTCCGCCGCTGAACCAGAATGCGAACCCGCCGACGGTATCGAGCGTCTCGCCGTCCGCGGCGCCGCCGCCCGGCGCGGGTCAACTGGCGAGCAACGGCACGTTGCCGAACAATTCGCCGCGCCCGGTCAGGACCGTGGCCGTGAGAGGCGATCAGACCGATAGCGCCATGCCGCAGTCGGCTGCGGCCAAGCCGGCAACTGCGCCGAAGCCCATGGCTGCGCCCGCCGTGCCGCGTAGTCCGCCGACCTCGGCCAACGCCAGCGCCAATCAGCCGCTCTCGCTGGCCCCGCAATCGGCGCCCGCGGCCGAGCCGCCGCAGCGGATGGCCGCAACCAACCCGACACAGCTCGCGCCCGCCAGCAGTGGCGGCTACGTCGTGCAGGTCTCCTCGCAGCAGAGTGAGGACAGCGCGGCTGCGTCCTACCGCGTCCTTCAGAGCAAGTATGGCAGCGTGCTGGGCTCCCGCTCGCCTGTCATCAAGCGGGTCGACCTTACCGACAAGGGCAAAGGGGTCGTCTACCGCGCCTTCGCTGGCCCCTATGGATCGGCCGAGGAGGCGACGCAGGCCTGCAACAGTCTGAAGTCTGCGGGCTTGTCGGCCTGCTTCGTCCAGAGGAATTAACGGCCGTTTCCTTGACCCCCTCGCGGGGCAGGGTTAATCGGCCCTTATGAGCACGCGGGCCTTCATTACCGGCGTATCCGGAACGGAACTGACCGCCGCCGAGCGGGAGTTTATCCGTGCCGAGCGCCCATGGGGCTTCATCCTGTTCAAGCGCAATGTCGCGACACCAGCTCAAGTTGCTGCGCTGGTTGCGGAATTGCGGGCAGTCGCAGGGGCCGCTGACGCGCCCGTCCTGATCGACCAAGAGGGCGGACGGGTGCAGCGGCTGGGTCCGCCGCACTGGCCGGTCTACCCGCCAGGCGCCATTTTCGCGAATTTGTACGACATTGATTCGGCCCTCGGGCTCACCGCAGCGCGCCTCAGCGCCCGGTTGATCGCGGCCGATCTCGTCGATCTCGGCATTACCGTGGATTGCTTGCCGCTGGCTGACGTGCCCGTCGCGGGTGCCGACGCCGTCATCGGCAACCGGGCCTACGGCACCGAGCCGGGCAAGGTTGCCGAAATCGCGCGCGCCGTCACCGAGGGCCTGGAGCAGGGCGGCGTGCTGCCTGTGCTCAAGCACATCCCCGGCCACGGCCGGGCCACCGCCGACACCCATTTCAAGCTGCCGACGGTCGATACGCCCCGGGAGGAGCTCGAGCGAACCGACTTCGCCGCGTTCAAGCCGCTGGCGGACCTGCCGATGGCCATGACTGCACATGTTGTGTTTAGCGCGGTCGACCCCGCCCATCCGGCGACGACTTCTGCGACAATGATCGCTCAGGTGATTCGCGGCGTGATCGGGTTCCAGGGTTTGTTAATGAGTGATGACGTGTCGATGAACGCGCTGTCGGGGAATATTGCCGAGCGGACCCGCGCCATCTTCGCGGCCGGTTGCGACGTCGCCCTGCATTGTAACGGCAACATCGAGGAGATGCGCGAAGTTGCCGGCCAGACGCCTGAATTGTCCGGCAAGGCGCTGGGGCGGGCGAACGTCGCGCTCGCCGCACGCAAGGCGCCGCAGCCATTCGACCGGGCAGCCGCACGCGCCGAACTGGACGCATTGATCGCACGGGCAAACACGGCATCCGCATGACCGCAGAAATCCTATCGTTTGAAACCGGGCGGCCCGCAGAGCTCGCCGAGGGTGAGCCGGCGTTGGTGGTGGACGTCGAAGGCTATGAGGGCCCGCTCGACCTGCTGCTTGCGCTGGCGCGGCAGCAGAAGGTCGATCTCGCCAAGATCTCGATCCTGGCGCTGGCCGACCAGTATCTCCACTTCATCGAAGCCGCGCGAAAGATCCGGCTTGAGCTTGCGGCCGACTATCTCGTGATGGCGGCCTGGCTCGCCTTCCTGAAGTCGCGCCTGCTGCTGCCGGAGCCGCCGAGCGCCGAAGGTCCGAGCGCAGAGCAGATGGCGACCGCGCTCGCCAACCGCCTGCGCCGGCTGGAAGCCATTCGCGAAGCCGCCAACCGTCTGATGAACCGGCAGCAATTGCTGCGCGACATCTTCCCGCGCGGCGAGCCCGAGCAGATCGCCGAGATCAAGCATCCGAAATATACCGCGACGCTGTACGACCTGCTCACCGCCTATGCCTCACAGCGCCAGTCGCGCGTGCTGGCGAGCGTGCATCTGGCCAAGCGCACGGTGTGGTCGCTCGCCGAGGCGCGCGCCACGCTGGAGCGGCTGGTCGGCAGCATCAGCGAGCAGGACGACTGGGGCGTACTCGACGACTTCCTGATCCGGCACGTCGCCGATCCGACGCAGCGCGCGACGGTGTTCGCTTCGAGCTTCGCGGCCGCGCTCGAACTGGTGCGTGAAGGTCAGCTCGAGCTGAACCAGAAAGAGGCGTTTGCGCCGATCTATTTCCGCAAGGGCCGTCCCAAACCGGTTCCGGACGCAGCTCCCGCGCCCGACGCGCCGGTCGCTTAAGTGCAAGAAGGAGAATCTACCATGGCAAGCCTGGCTGAAGTGCGGGTAGACGAGGCCGAGCCGATGGAGAACGAATCCCAGGCGCGTCCCGAGGAATTGCGGCTGCTGGAAGCGCTGCTGTTTGCCTCGAGTGAACCGCTGGATACCGCGACGCTGGCCAAGCGCATGCCCGAGGGTGTCGATGTCAAGGCTGCACTGGAGCAGCTGCAGGCCGACTATTCCCTGCGCGGCGTGAACCTCGTGCGGGTCGCCAACAAATGGACCTTCCGCACGGCGGGCGATCTCGCCTGGCTGATGACGCGGGAGAGCACCGAGACCCGCCGCCTGTCGCGCGCCGCGATCGAGGTGCTGGCAATCATCGCCTATCACCAACCAGTGACACGCGCCGAGATCGAGGAGATTCGTGGCGTGGTCACCTCGAAGGGCACGCTCGACGTGCTGCTGGAGACCGGCTGGATCAAGCCGCGCGGCCGTCGAAAGACGCCCGGCCGTCCCTTGACCTTCGGAACCACCGAGGACTTCCTGTCGCAGTTCACCCTGGAACAGCTCGGCGACTTGCCGGGCCTGGAGGAGCTGAAGGGCACGGGTCTGCTGGATTCGCGGCTGCCGACCGGCTTCAGCGTGCCGACGCCGTCGGATGACCCGCAGTTGCGCGAGGACGAGGATCCGCTGGAACCCGGTGAGGAGCTTGATCTGGCGCTGGCGCCTGCGGTCGAGCCCGATGCGCCAGAAGGCGGCAATGAGGGCGGCGAGGGCAGCAGCAGCGAGGACTGACGTCCGGCCTTTCTCAAGTCCCCTGCGACAGGTTAACATTAGCAAGATTACGTAGCGCCAACAGCGAATTGGCGCTGCCTTGGTCCTTGTTTTTGACACCTGCCAAGCCTACGTTCCGGTCAAGATCGGCCGGGTCCCGGCCATGGGTGTTTGGAGGGTTGCAGGATGGGTTCGCTTAGCATTTGGCACTGGATCCTGGTGATCGCAGTCGTCCTGCTGCTGTTCGGCCGCGGCAAGATTTCGGATCTGATGGGCGACGTGGCGCAGGGCATCAAGGCGTTCAAGAAGGGCATGCAGGACGACGACAAGGTCGCCGACAAGTCCGAGCCGGCCAAGTCCATCGAGCACACTGCCGCGCCGACCGCGGCGCGGTCCGACGTCGGCAGCAAGGCCGTCTGAGCCAAAGCGTGGACGGACGCGGGCGGCCCCCGATCCTGCGTGGAGAGGATTGGGCCGGTCGCGGCTGGCCTGAACGGAAGACCTCATGTTCGACATCGGGTGGAGTGAACTGGTCCTGATCGGGGTCGTGGCCCTGGTCGCCATCGGCCCGAAAGAGCTGCCGGGCGTGCTGCGCATGGTCGGGCAGTGGATGGGCAAGGCCCGCAAGATGGCCGCCGAATTCCAGGGCCAGTTCCAGGAAGCGATGCGTGAGGCCGAAATGGCCGACCTCAAGAAGAGCTTCGACGAGGTCAAGGAAGCCGCCTCCGGCTTTGCCGGCAACAACCTGATGACCTCGCTCCAGAAGGACGTCAGCGACGCGCTTCGCGTCGATGCGCTCGACAAGCCGGCCGAGACACCGACAATCACCGCCGTCGAACCGCCTGCGCCTTCAAGTGAAGCGCCGACGACTTCAAGTGAAGCGCTGACGACGCCAACAACTCCCGAAGCCCCGACGCCGGAAACCTTCGTGGAAGCCGAGGCGCATGCGGCAGTGAACGAGCCGCTCGCCATCACGCGTGAGGTTGAGCAGGCAACGGTCGCTCAAGACACCGCGCCAGCCGAAGCGATCAAGGACGCCAAAGCGTCATGAGCGACGCCGATATCGAGGCCAGCAAAGCCCCTTTGATGGACCATCTGATCGAGCTGCGTTCGCGGCTGATCAAGGCGCTGCTCGGCTTTGGCGTGGCCTTCATCTTTTGCTTTTTCTTCGCCAAGCAGATCTACAACGTGCTGGTCTGGCCGTTCGTATGGGTCGCAGGCCCCGAGAATTCCAAGTTCATCTACACGGCGCTGCTGGAATATTTCATCACCCAGCTCAAGCTTGCGCTGTTCGGTGCCGGCTTCATCTCGTTCCCAATCATCGCGACGCAGATCTACAAGTTCGTCGCGCCCGGGCTCTACAAGCATGAGAAGAACGCGTTCCTGCCGTATCTGGTCGCGACCCCGTTCTTCTTCGTGCTTGGCGCTGCGCTGGTCTATTTCGTCGTGCTGCCGATGCTGGTGCGCTTCTCGCTCGGCATGCAGCAGGCCGGCAGCGACGAGACCGCGCAGATCCAGCTGCTGCCCAAGGTCGGCGAATATCTGTCGCTGATGATGTCGCTGATCTTCGCCTTCGGCATCGCCTTCCAGCTTCCGGTGATCCTGACGCTGCTCGGCCGGATCGGCGTCGTCTCGGCAAAAATGCTGCGCGAGAAGCGGCGCTATTTCATCGTGATCGCCTTCGTGATCGCGGCCGTGTTGACGCCGCCTGACATACTGAGCCAGTGCTCGCTCGCGATCCCCTTGCTCCTGCTGTACGAGGGCTCGATTATCGCGGTGGCGATGGTGGAGAAGAAGGCGGCGGCCTCGCAGGCCACCACCGGTACCGACGTGTCGACACCGGCCAATCCGGCAGAGTAGGGGCCACAACCGTGGTGTCATTCCCCGCGTAGGCGGGGAATCCAGCACGCGTTGGCCTGTCGAGGAATCACCGCCGTCTCTGGAATACTGGATCGCCCGCTTTCGCGGGCGATGACAGCTGTGCTAGGGGGAACGCGCTGGCTTGCAACGTTCGCCGTTGTAGGTTCACGCACTCATCCAGGACCACGGCCATGCACGACATCAAATCAATCCGCGACAATCCGCAAACCTTTGACGCCGGCCTCGCCCGGCGGGGCCTGAAGCCGTTGTCGGCCTCGCTGCTCGCGATCGACGAGAAGCGGCGTGCGGCGATCCTGGCCTCGGAGCAGGCGCAGGCGCGGCGCAATGCGGCCTCCAAGGAGATCGGCGACGCCAAGAAGGCGAAGGACGAGGCGCGCGCGGCCAAGCTGATGGCCGAGGTCGCCGAGCTCAAGACCACGATGCCGGAGCTCGAGGCCGCCGCCAAGGCTGCTGACGAGGAGTTGGCGAAAGAACTGTCCGCGATCCCGAACATTCCGCTCGACGAAGTGCCCGATGGCGTCGATGAGCACGGCAATTTGCAGCACCATGTGTTCGGCAACAAGCGCAGCTACAGCTTTGTGCCGAAGCTGCATGACGATCTCGGCGTCGCGCTCGGCTACATGGATTTCGAGGCGGCGGCAAAACTCTCCGGCGCGCGTTTCGTCGTGCTGAAGAAGGGGCTGGCGCGGCTCGAACGCGCGATCGGCCAGTTCATGCTCGATCTGCATACGACTGAACACGGCTATACCGAGATCAACCCGCCGCTCCTTGTGCGCAACGAAGTGATGTTCGGCACCGGGCAATTGCCAAAATTCGAGGACGATCAGTTCTGGGCGATCAAGGGCGAACTGCTCGCCGCGCCCGACCACGAGCGGCTGAAGACCGAACGCCTCGGCCTGATCCCGACCGCGGAAGTCTCGCTCACCAACCTGGTGCGCGAATCCATTCTCGACGAGAAGCAATTGCCGATGCGGCTGACCGCGCTGACGCCGTGCTTCCGTGCCGAGGCGGGCGCGGCCGGGCGCGACACCCGCGGCATGATCCGCCAGCACCAGTTCACCAAGGTTGAGCTGGTCTCGATCACGCCGCCCGAGGCGAGCAAGGACGAACTGGAGCGGATGCTGTCCTGCGCCGAACAGGTGTTGCAGAAGCTCGACCTGCATTACCGCGTGATGACGCTCTGCGCAGGAGATATGGGCTTTTCGTCGCAAAAAACCTATGACATCGAGGTCTGGATGCCCGGGCAGGGCGAGGGCGGCATGTTCCGCGAGATCTCGAGCTGCTCGGTCTGCGGAGATTTCCAGGCGCGGCGCATGGACGCGCGCTCGCGCGGGCCGGACGGCAAGCCGCGCTTCGTCCACACGCTGAACGGCTCCGGCACCGCGGTCGGTCGCGCGCTGATCGCCGTGATGGAAACCTATCAGCAGGAGGACGGCTCGATCGCGGTCCCCAGCGTGCTGCAGCCCTATATGGGCGGCCTGAAAGTTGTGGCGCGCGACTAATCGCGTTGCCAGTTTGAAACGTTGGAAACGTTTGGTTGCGTAGATCGGGCGGCCGGTTATCCTGCCGGCCACCCGACAACGCGAACCACCGTACATGGCTTTACACAGCGACATCTTCTGGGTCGGCAGGCAATGGGCGGTGACAGGTGCCGGCATCCAGGCCGTCGACCAGCGGCTGCGCGGCGCGCTCGACATCGATGTCGCGCGGCTGTGGGACGACACTCTCGTGCAGAGCCGGCGGGCCAAGCCCGGAGTCAACGCTGCGGATTTCGACAAGGCCCTGACGGTGGCGCGCGAACGTTTTCCGCGGACGGTGGAGGCGGCTCCGATCGTGGCGCAGCTGAAGGCGCTCGGCGTCGTCGAGGCGCCCGTCGTGTGCCCGGTCGTTCTGGCGATGACGCTGCGTGCCGAAGGCCGGCTCGCGCGCTTCCTGCCGCAATGGCGCATCCGCCGTTAATACGGCATCGCGCTCGTCCAGGGCGGCGTGCTGCGCCGCCGCAATGAGCTGGATCCCAGACCGCCGCCGGTTTGCCTCCCCGGCCGTAGCCGGATAAGACGGCTCAAACAGGAATCGATCTTTCGCATGCGCATTCTCTGCACCAATGACGACGGCATCCATGCTCCCGGCCTCAAGGTCGTGGAGGAGATCGCCAAGGCGCTGTCCGACGACGTCTGGGTGGTCGCGCCCGAGCTCGACCAGTCCGGCGTGTCGCATTCGCTGTCGCTGAACGATCCCTTGCGCCTGCGCGAGGTCGGCCCGCGGCACTTCGCCGTGCGCGGCACGCCGACCGACTGCGTCATCATGGGCGCGCGGCACATCCTGGGCACCCAGCCGCCGAACCTCATCCTGTCCGGCGTCAACAAGGGCCGCAACGTCGCCGAAGACGTGGTCTATTCCGGCACCATCGCCGGCGCGCTGGAAGGCACCATTCTGGGGCTGCCCTCGTTTGCGCTGTCGCAGGAGTTCAGCGTCGAGACCCGCGACCGTCCGCCGTGGGACACCGCGCGCAGGTTCGGGCCCGACATCCTGCGCAAGGTGATCGCTGCCGGCATCCCGAAGGACACCGTCATCAACGTCAATTTTCCGTCCTGCGCGCCGGAAGACGTGCTCGGCATCCGTGTCACACGCCAGGGCAAGCGCAACCTCGGATTCCTGAGGATCGACGAGCGCAGGGATGGCCGCAACAATCCCTATTTCTGGATCGGCTTCGAGCGCGCCGCCATGATGGATACGCCGGCTGAAGGCACCGATCTGGCAGCCCTCCGCGAGCGCTATGTCTCGGTCACGCCGCTCAGGCTGGACCGCACCAACGAGGCGTTTTCGGAAGCGCTGAGCGCGACGCTGAAGTAGCCGCTAGCCGCCGCGAAGCGCGGCTTCGATGGTCTTGCCGAGCGCATCCAGCTGGAATGGCTTCTGCAGCGCCGGCCGGTCGCGATACTGCTCGGGCAGGCCGGAAGAGCCGTAGCCGGTGGCGAAGATGAACGGGCAGCCCTTCGCCTTGATGAGATCGGCAACCGGCGAGATGACCTTGCCGTTGACGTTGACGTCGAGGATGGCGATGTCGAACTGGGTCGCTTCGGCAAGCCGCATGGCCTCGGCGATATCGCCGGCTTCAGCCGCCACTTTGAAGCCGAGCTCTTCGAGCATGTCCGCGACCATCATCCTGATCATCACCTCGTCCTCGACGAGGAATACAGAGCGGCCCGAAAGCCCTGTCGCGGTCATTGTCGTTGAGTCCTTGCCCATTTGCGGAAAACGTTCGCAGATAACGCGAATCGACGCAATGCGCGTTTCGGCGAACGGGAGAAAATGGCCTTTGCGGCTAAACCCGCCGCCAGCCAATTTGTGGTCAAACACCGCGAGCAAAGGCTATCATGGGTTCCTGAGCAGGAACAAGATTCTTGGCCCGGGCTTTGGGCTCCGCAAGCGATGATCCGGACGATACAAGCAGCGATGACCTCCAATCAGCCTCCGCCGGAAAAGATGATGTTTCAGCTCTCGCTGAGGCGTCGGGGTATCAGCGACCAGGCGGTGCTGCGAACCATGGAGGAGGTGCCGCGCGACCAGTTCGTCGAGGAGGCCGATCGCGAGGGGGCCTATCGTGACAGCGCGCTGCCGATCGCCTGCGGGCAGACGATCAGCCAGCCTTTCGTCGTCGCCTACATGACCGAGCAGCTCCAGCTTCAGAAGCACCACCGCGTGCTCGAGATCGGCACCGGCTCCGGCTATCAGGCCGCCGTGCTCTCGCGGCTCGCCGGGCAGGTGTTGACGGTGGAACGCTACCGCAAGCTGGCGGACGTCGCGCGCGCCAGGATCGAGAAGCTCGGCTACCACAATGTCGAGGTGATGCTGGGCGACGGGCTCAATCTGCCCGCCAATATCGGCCCGTTCGACCGCATCATCGTCACGGCCGCGATGGAGCAGATTCCGGAGAACCTGGTCGAGCGGCTCGAGGTCGGAGGCATCCTGATCGCGCCGGTGGGCCCGCATCAGGGCGTGCAGACGCTGATCCGGTTGAGCCGGACCGAAGCCGGGGTCGAGCGCAAGGAACTCGTCGAGGTCCGCTTCGTCCCGGCGCTGCCCGGCGTGGCGCGAGAGCTGTAGATCCGGATCGGTTGTGCTGCCAACATCTTATTGGGAGGGTTAAGCCGTTATTTACTCGGGGCGTGTTTACTTAAAAGACCAGTTCTGTTGCGTACGAGTGAGTAACCATGTCAGTTGTCGCCGAGTTGCTTTACTCGCGCCGCGTGCCGCAGGTTGCGGTGCTGGCGCTGATCTCGTTCAGCTTTGCAGG
Source organism: Bradyrhizobium sp. A5 (assembly GCF_042076515.1). Taxonomy (NCBI): domain Bacteria; kingdom Pseudomonadati; phylum Pseudomonadota; class Alphaproteobacteria; order Hyphomicrobiales; family Nitrobacteraceae; genus Bradyrhizobium; species Bradyrhizobium sp. A5. The sequence continues at coordinate 3,372,986 of NZ_CP148990.1, forward strand.
GTGCAGCGCCGACATGCAGTCGCGGCTGTCCCAGTCGAATTTCTCCAATCCCTTCTCGTCTGACCAGACCGGCTCGGTGCAGCAGGCGCCGCCGCCGCAGCGTGAGCTGCCGCAATATTCGCGGCCGCAGACCCAATCCGGCTATTATCAGTCACAGCCATTGCCGCCGCCGGCGGTGTCCGCGCCGGCGTCCTATCCCGTCGCCGCGGGTGGCGGCGTGTCCGGAGGTGGCCGCGGCGTCAGCTCATACGCGCCCCCGGCGCAGCCGCATCTGGAGACCACGGCCACCGTGCCGCCGCGCTCGGTCGCGGCCGCTCAGCCGGCCGGCGGGACCAAGATCATCGTCGGCACCAGCGACACGCTTGACGTGCTCGCCAAGCGCTATCACGTCACACCGCAGGCGATCATGGCGGCTAACGGCTACAAGGGCCCGCGCGCACTTTCGCCCGGCCAGCAATTGATCATCCCGCATCCGGGCGCGACCGCTGCTGCACCCGCGCCGGTGATGGCTCCCGTCGCGGCGGCTCCGGCGCCTGCTGCCAGGCCAGTTGCAGCCATGGCTGCGCCGTCGAGCATGCATTTCATCAACCGCGGCGACACGCTCGCCAGCATCGCGCGCAAGAACCACATCTCCGCGGCTGAACTGGCCCGCGCCAATGGTCTCGATCCCTCGGCGAAACTCAAGCTCGGCACCAAGCTGACCGTGCCCGGTGCAAAGACTGCCGCCGTCGCAGCGCCGGTCGCTCCCGTCATGGCCGCCCCGGTCGCCGGCACGCTGCAGCCCGTTGCTGCCGCTCCCGCTCCTGCCACCAAGATGGCTTCCGTTGCGGCGCCGGTGCAGAGCGCGCGCCTGGCTCAGGCCACGGCCAATGTCGAAGAGAAGCCGGCCGAGGCGTCGGCAAAGGCTGCGGAAGCCACCGGCGCGCTGCCGACCTTCCGCTGGCCGGTGCGCGGCAAGGTGGTCACGAGCTACGGCGCCAAGACCAACGGCAAGTCCAATGACGGCATCAATCTCGCGGTGCCCGAGGGGACGCCGGTCAAGGCGGCTGAAGACGGCGTCGTCGCCTATTCCGGCAACGAGCTGAAAGGTTACGGCAATCTGGTCCTGGTTCGGCACTCCAACGGCTACGTCACCGCATATGCCCATGCGAGTGAGCTGATGGTGAAGCGCGGCGATACCATCAAGCGCGGTCAGGTCATTGCCAAGTCGGGTCAATCCGGGGAGGTGGCGTCGCCGCAGCTCCACTTCGAGATCCGCAAGGGATCGACCCCGGTTGACCCGCTTCAATTCCTGAACGGGGCGTAAGGCGCGAGCCCGGAGTAGGGCGCGCCGTCACCACATCCAAGCTGTCATCGCCCGCCCTGTGCGCAATTGCGCACTGGAGCGGGCGATCCGGTATTCCAGCGACGATTGTTGTTAAGCCGAGAAGCCGCGGCGTACTGGATTCCCCGCCTTCGCGGGGAATGACAGTTGAGCGCGGCGAGATAGCTCCCGCTACTTCCCCGTCAGCTTCACGCCCAGCCGTCCCGCAAGCTCCTGCACGAACTGCCAGGCGACGCGGCCCGAGCGCGAGCCGCGCGTCGTCGACCATTCCAGCGCTTCGCGCTCCAGCGCCTCGTCGTCGATCTTGACGCCGAAATGGCTGCAATAGCCGCGCACCATGGCGAGATATTCGTCCTGGCTGCAGCGGTGGAAGCCGAGCCACAGGCCGAAGCGATCCGACAGCGAGACTTTCTCCTCGACCGCTTCGCCGGGATTGATCGCGGTCGAGCGCTCGTTCTCGATCATCTCGCGCGCGAGCAGATGACGGCGGTTCGAGGTGGCGTAGAGGATGACGTTCTCGGGCCGGCCCTCGATGCCGCCTTCGAGCACCGCCTTGAGCGACTTGTAGGAGGCATCATTGCCGTCGAAGGAGAGGTCGTCGCAGAACACGATGAAGCGGAAGGACGAGGCGCGCAGCTGCTCCATCAGAGCCGGCAGGCTCTCGATGTCCTCGCGGTGGATCTCGATCAGCTTCAGCTTGTCGGAGGCCTTGCGCTGCGCGTTGATGCTGGCATGCGCGGCCTTCACCAGCGACGACTTGCCCATGCCGCGCGCGCCCCAGAGCAGGGCATTGTTGGCGGGCAGGCCATTGGCGAAGCGCTCCGTGTTCTCCATCAGGATGTCGCGCATCCGCTCGACGCCCTTGAGCAGGAACAGCTCAACGCGGCTGACGCGCGGCACCGCCGCAAGGCGGCCGTCCGGGTGCCAGACATAGGCATCCGCCTGCCTGAACGACTCGCGTCCGGCGGGCGGCTTGCCCTGGGCTGCGAGGTGCGCCGCGATGGTCTCCAGCGCGCGGACGATGCGGTCCTGGGAGAGGTCGGGGGTTGCCTGTGAGGCCGCCGTGGGGCGTTTTGCCGCGACGCGGGCAGGCTTCCTGGCAGGGGTACGGGGGCCTTTGCCGGCCGGGCTTTTGCTTGGTTTTTTGGGCATGTCCGAAGTTCCTGAGAATGCAGCCTTATCGGGCCTGAGGCCGCGCCGCAAGGTGACCAAATGGGCGGTCTGGCAGCGTTGCAATTGGGACAGTGGCCGCTATAGTCCGCGCGAATTTGACCGAACCGGTCGCCTTTGAGGGCCTGACCGGCTTTCCCCCGTTTCCACGAGGATCGTTCCGAATGCTGATTACCCCTGCGTATGCCCAGGCCGCGGGCGCCGGCGATACCAACAGCATGTTGATGTCGCTGCTGCCGTTCGCCCTGATCTTCGTGATCATGTACTTCCTGATTCTGCGTCCGCAGCAGAAGAAGGTGCGCGACCACGCCGACCTCGTGAAGAACATCCGCCGCGGCGACACCGTCGTGACCTCGGGCGGCCTCGTCGGCAAGGTCACCAAGGTCGTCGACGACGACCAGATCGAGTTCGAGATCGCCGATGGCGTGCGGGTGCGGCAGATGCGCTCGATGGTCTCCGGCGTGCGCGCCAAGGGCGAGCCGGCCAAAGACAGCGCGAAGGAAAGCGCCAAGGAAAACGCAAAGGACGACGCCGCGTCGAAGTGAGCACTTCCGCGAGTCTCTCCCAAGTCTCCTGATCTGACAGGTCCAGTCGATGTTGTATTTCACGCGGTGGAAGGCGCTGGGGATTATCCTGACGGCGCTGATCGTGTGCCTCTGCGCGGTCCCGAACTTCTTCCCGGAGTCGCAGGTCAAGACCTGGCCCGCCTGGGCACAGCGTCGGCTCGTGCTCGGCCTCGACCTCCAGGGCGGCTCCTATCTGCTGCTTGAGGTCGATTCCGCCTATGTGAAGAAGGAGCGCCTGGATCAGGTTCGCGACGACGTCCGCCGCACGCTGCGCGATGCCAAGATCGGCTTCACCGGCGGCGTCACCGTGCGCAACGACGCGGCCGAGGTTCGCATCACCAAGGACACCGATTTTCAGCCGGCGCTCGCCAAGCTGCGCGAGCTGTCCCAGCCGCTCGGCGGCCTGATGGGATCCAGCGGTCAACGCGACCTCGAGGTGACCGATGCCGGTGGCGGCGTGATCCGGCTGACCGTCCCGCAGGCGGCGATGCTCGACCGCATGCGCAAGACCATCGAGCAATCGATCCAGATCGTGGAACGTCGCGTCAACGAGCTCGGCACCGTCGAGCCCGTGATCCAGCGCCAGGGTAACGACCGCATCCTCGTGCAGGTCCCGGGTCTTCAGGACCCGACGCGCCTCAAGAAGATACTCGGCGAGACCGCGAAGATGGAATTCCGCATGGTCGACACGACCGTGTCGCCGGACCAGGCCCAACAGGGCAGGTTGCCGCCGGAATCCGAGTTGCTGATGAGCGCGTCGCCGCCGCCTACGCCCTATGTTGTCAAGAAGCAGGTGCTGGTCGCCGGCAGCGATTTGATCGACGCCCAGGCGACCTTCGACCAGCGCACCAGCGAACCGGTCGTCAGCTTCAAGTTCAATACGTCGGGCGCGCGCAAGTTCTCGCAGGCTACACAAGAGAATGTCGGGCTGCCCTTCGCGATCGTGCTCGACAACAAGGTAATCTCTGCGCCCAGGATCAACGAGCCCATCACGGGCGGGCAGGGACAGATCTCGGGCAGCTTCACGGTCCAGTCCGCCAACGACCTCGCGATCCTGATGCGCGCCGGCGCGCTGCCGGCCCCGTTGACCGTGGTCGAAGAGCGCACGGTCGGTCCGGGCCTCGGCCAGGACTCGATCGAGAAGGGCGAGCTTGCGGCTTACGTCGGCTCGATCCTCGTCGTGATCTTCATGCTGTTGACCTACCGGCTGTTCGGCGTGTTCGCCAACATCGCGGTGGCCATCAACGTCGCCATGATCTTCGGCCTGCTGTCGCTGCTCAACGCCACGCTGACACTGCCCGGCATCGCCGGCATCGTGCTCACCGTCGGCATCGCGGTCGATTCCAACGTGCTGATCTACGAGCGCATCCGCGAGGAGCTGCGCGGCGGTCGCAACGCGATCTCGGCGATCGACGCCGGCTTCAAGCGGGCGCTGGCGACCATCCTCGATTCCAACATCACGACTTTCATCGCCGCCGCCGTGCTGTTCTACATCGGCACCGGCCCGGTACGCGGCTTCGCCGTGACGCTCGGCATTGGCATCATCACCACGGTGTTCACCGCCTTCACCCTGACCCGGCTGATCGTTGCCTGGTGGGTGCGGTGGAAGCGGCCGCAGAACGTGCCGATCTAGGAGCCTGATTGTGACTCAGACCGTTCTCATCGGGCTCGGCGTCCTCATCGCCATTCTCACCGTGGTCGCGGCCCTCGGCCTGCTGCCGTCGCTGCGTATCGTCCCGGACGACACGCATTTCGACTTCACGCGCTTCCGTCGCATCAGCTTCCCGATCTCGGCGGCGCTGTCGATCATCGCCATCACGCTGTTCTTTACCCACGGCCTGAACCTCGGTATCGACTTCAAGGGCGGCACGCTGCTGGAGGTACGGGCCAAATCCGGCGCCGCCGACATCTCGGCGATGCGCACGACACTGGATGGTTTGCGTCTTGGCGAAGTCCAGCTGCAGCAATTTGGCGGTCCCGAGAACGTCTTGATCCGCGTCGCCGAGCAGCCCGGCGGCGACAAGGCGCAGCAAGATGCCGTGCAGAAGGTGCGCACCGCTCTTGGCGATTCCATTGAATACCGCCGTGTCGAGGTGCTTGGCCCGCGCGTCGCCGGCGAGCTGCTTGCCTACGGCATGCTCGGCCTGATGCTCGCGATCGTCTCGATCCTGATCTATCTCTGGTTCCGCTTCGAATGGCAGTTCGCGCTCGGCGCCATGATCGCCAACGTGCATGATATTGTGCTGACGATCGGCTTCATGTCGATCAGCCAGGTCGATTTCGACCTGACCAGCATAGCCGCGCTTCTGACGATTCTCGGCTATTCGCTCAACGACACCGTCGTCATCTACGACCGCATCCGTGAAATGCTGCGGCGGTACAAGAAGATGCCGATGCCGCAGCTTCTCAACGAATCGATCAACTCGACGCTGTCGCGTTCGATCATCACCCACTTCACGGTGACGCTGGCGCTGCTGGCCCTGCTGCTGTTCGGCGGCCATGCCATCCACAGCTTCACCGCGGTGATGATGTTCGGCGTGGTGCTGGTCGGCACCTATACCTCGATCTTCATCGCGGCTCCGATCCTGATCTATCTCGGAGTCGGCGAGCATCGCGAGGATGCGCCCGATACGGTTACGCCGGCAAAGAAAAACAAGGCATGATCCGAACCGCATGCCCCGCATGCGTTTGCGGGGGCAGTAAGCTCATTCGGACGAGGCTGATGGCCGGCGATCCCAACGCACCACATTTCCCGCGCTCCGCGCCGATCGAGGCCTATGGCAAGGGCGGCTTCGCCTTTGCGGGCATGTCCCATCGCGGCTCGCTGCTGTGCCTGCCGGACGCGATCTGGGCCTGGGACGTGACCGACCCGGCGAAGATTGACCGCTATTCGCTGGATCGGGTGTTCACGGCCGCCAACAGCATCGACACGCTTTTGATCGGCACTGGAGCGGGGGTCTGGCTGCCGCCGCCGGAACTGCGCCAGGCCTTGAAAGCGGTGAGGGTGGTGCTGGACACCATGCAGACCGGCCCCGCCGTGCGCACCTACAACATCATGATCGGCGAACGGCGGCGCGTCGCGGCCGCGCTGATCGCCGTGCCATGAGCGGCGCTGCTGTTCCGGCCGATTCCGTCACCTTCTGCGCCGATCTCGTGCGCAGTCATGACTTTCCGCGCTATGCCGCGACCCTGTTCGCGCCCGCGACCGAGCGCCGCGCGCTGCTGGCGCTCTATGCCTTCAACGTCGAGATCGTCCGCGTCCGCGACCAGGTGAGCCAGCCACTGCCCGGGGAAATCCGGCTGCAATGGTGGACCGACATGCTGTCGGGCCAGGTCCATGGCAGCGCCGAGGGCAATCCGGTGGCGTCCGAGCTGCTGCGTGCGATCCGCGATTTCGATCTGCCGGTCGAGCCGCTGTCGCTGCTCGCCGACGAGCACCAGTTCGATCTCTACAACGATCCGATGCCGACGTTGACGGCGCTGGAAGGCTATCTGGCGGCGACCTGTTCGGTGCTGTTCGCGCTCGCTGCGAGGATCATGGCGCCGCCTTCGCAGGCAGCCGAGCATCTGGCAAGGCATGCCGGGCTGGCCCAGGGCATCGTGCAGATCATATCGAGCCTGCCGCGCGATGCCGCGCACCGGCAGTTGTTCCTGCCGCAGCAACTTCTGACGAGCCATGGCTGCAGCATGGAGGACGTGTTCGCCGGCAAGGAGAGCGCCAATCTCGATGCCGTGCTTGAACAGCTCATCAGCGAGGCGCAGCAACATTTGACCACCGCCTTGTCGCTGCTGCCGGAGGTGCCGGTATCGGCGCGGTCTGCGTTTCTGCCGCTCGGCCAGGTTCGGGCCGACCTCAAGCGCCTGTCGCAGCCGGGACGTCATCCGTTTACGCCGCAGCCGTCGTCGCGGCTGCGCACGCTCTGGACGTTGTGGCGAGCCTCACGATCGCGGGAATTTACCAAATAGAGGTTGGCTTATCGCCTCGATTTGCCAAATGCTCTATGCTGTTCCATGGCCGAGTTGTCCCAAACCATGTCCTCCGATCCGAGCGACTTTTCGGTCGCATCTGACGACATTCTCGCTGCCGCCGAGACCATCCGGGGCGCTGTCGTCGAGACGCCTTGTAGCTACAGCCGTACGCTGAGCAATATTTGCGGCTGCGACATCTGGCTGAAATTCGAAAATCTCCAGTTCACGTCCTCGTTCAAGGAACGCGGCGCGCTCAATCGCCTGACTGCACTGACGGCGGAGGAGCGCGCCCGCGGCGTCATCGCGATGTCGGCCGGCAACCATGCGCAGGGCGTCGCCTATCACGCCAAGCGGCTCGGTATCCCCGCCACCATCGTGATGCCGGTCGGCACGCCGATGGTGAAGGTCGAGAATACCAAGCATCACGGCGCCGAGGTGTTGGTGACAGGTGCGACGCTGGAGGAGGCGGCCGCATTCGCGCGCAGCCACGGCGAAGCCCGCGGCCTGATCTTCGTCCATCCTTACGACGATCCGCTTGTCATCGCGGGGCAGGGGACTGTCGGGCTCGAGATGCTCAAGGCCGTGCCGGAGCTCGACACGCTGGTCGTCCCGATCGGCGGCGGCGGCCTGATCAGCGGCATCGCCATCGCCGCGAAATCGATCAAGCCCTCGCTGCGTATCCTGGGCGTCGAGGCATGGCTCTATCCCTCGATGTACAATGCCATCCATGGTGGCGCTCTGCCTGCGCGCGGTGATACGCTCGCCGAAGGCATAGCGGTCAAATCGCCCGGCAAGATCACGACTGAAATCGTCCGGCGCCTCGTCGACGACATTGCGCTCGTCAACGAAGCCGAACTCGAGCGCGCGGTCGCGACCCTGATCTCGATCGAGAAGACCGTCGTGGAGGGCGCCGGCGCCGCCGGCCTCGCCGCGCTCATGTCCGATCGCTCCCGTTTCGCCGGCCAGAAGGTTGGCCTGGTCCTGAGCGGAGGCAATATCGACACGAGGCTGATTGCGTCGGTCCTCACGCGCGAACTGGCCCGCGAGGGGCGGCTGACCCAGCTGTCGCTCGACATCCCGGACCGTCCCGGCCAATTGGCTGCCGTGGCCGCGCTATTGGCCGAGGCCGGCGCCAACATCATAGAGGTCTCGCATCAGCGGACCTTCTCCGACCTTCCGGCCAAGGCGACGCTGCTGCAACTCGTCATCGAGACCCGCGACAGCGCGCATCTCGACGAGGTCATGGCACGGCTCAGTGCATCCGGATTGAGCGCGCGCTGCACCTGAGCGGCGCGCGACCACGCGCTATCGCGGCGCCAGGCTCGCCAGATGGTCGATCAGCCGATCGATCTCGGCTTCCGTGTTGTAGTAGTGCGGGGAGGCGCGCACGAGCGGTGGCAGCGCGCGGACTTCGGCATCGATGCGTGTGCTGGCGGGATCCGACGCGCCGATGATGATGCCGGCGGCGGCAGCGCTTTTGACAATGGCGCCCGCCTCATGTCCATCGACCGTGAAGCTGACGATGGCGCCCGGACGTCGACCGAGGTCGCGAATTGTGACGCCGCGAATGCGGGCGAGGCCGCCGCGAAGACGGTCCGCAAGCAATCGGCAGCGCTGCTCGATAGGACCCAAACCGATGGCGAGCGCGTAATCGACGGCCGCGCCGAGTCCGAGTCTGGCTGCATAATTGTTCTCCCAGGTCTCGAAACGTCGCGCGTCGTCGCGCAGCCGATATTCATCGCGCGAGACCCAGGGTGCAGCGAAGTGGTCGATCATCGGCGGCTCGAGTTGTTGCAGCAGCGCCCGGCGGACATAGAGAAAGCCGGTGCCGCGCGGGCCGCGCAGGAATTTTCGGCCGGTTGCCGACAGCATGTCACAGCCGATGGCTTCCACGTCCACCGCCATCTGGCCGACCGCCTGGCAGGCGTCGAGCAGATAGGGAATTGCCTGCGCCCGCGCGATCCGGCCGATCGCCGTCGCCGGATTGACCAGCCCGCCATTGGTCGGAACCCAGGTGATGGCGATGAGCTTCACCCGCCCGTCGATCATGCGTTCTAGCGCGTCGATATCGAGCTCACCGCTGGCATCGCTCGGCACGACGTCGATGATCGCGCCCGTGCGCTTGGCGACCTGAAGAAAGGCGACATAGTTGGCCGCATACTCAGCCTCGGCGGTCAGGATGCGATCGCCTTGACGAAATTGAAGCGCGTAGAACGCCATCTGCCAGGCAACGGTCGCGTTCTCCACGAGCGCGATTTCATCGGGCGCGGCATTCAGCAGCCGGGCGACCGAGCCGTAAACCGATTCCAGCCGATCGGCTTCGCGATCAGCGGCGGCGTAACCTCCGATCTCGCTCTCCAGATCGATGTGCTGCTTCATTGCTGCGACGACGGGCGCCGGCATGAGAGCCGCGCCCGCATTGTGGAGATAGGCAAGCCGGGAGGCGGTGGGCGTGTCAGCCCGTATTCGGTCGATGTCAATCAAATGAGCCTCCACCTCTCGCGATGCTCCTGCATGAATTAGGCGCACCTGAGACTGCTAGCAAGTTGCGGCCGGGGGTCGATGCCTGGCTTCGTCTCAGATGCAGAGCCCGAGCAGCTTGACGTGGCAGTTGCTCGATTTGGGCCTGCTGGCAGGCGCGGCCTCGCGCTTCACGGCAACCAGCGGCTCCGTGTCCTTCTTGCCCTTGCCCTTCTTCGGCTCGTAATCGCCGGCTATCACCATCGCCCAGTAAGTGCGCTTGCCGCTGGCATTCCTGGCGTTCGCGATCCCGACGCGGGAAGCGTTGTGCAGCAAGAGGTTCTTGCGGTGCCCGGACGAGTCGATCCACTGTCCCAGCGTCTTCTCGAAATTGTCGTAGCCATAGGCGATGTTCTCGGCGGCGCGCCCCGCGCCGGCCGGCGCGACGCGGCGATTGAACGGGCCGAGTGCATCGTGACTGAGATCGTCCTTCGCCGCCATCGCGCGCGCCTGGTCCATGGCAATGCGGTCGAGGGTTGCGTCGCGCACGACGCGGACCTCACCGTGCTTGAGGCGGAAGCTGGAGATCAATTCGGCCGGGGATTCGGCCATCGCGGGCGCTGCCGCAAGCAGAACAAGGCCGGCGATCATGCCGCCAACCACCCGATGTGTCGTTCTCTGAATGCCCATAAGCCCGCCAAGCCGCATGATCCGACCGCTTCTCTATCGCCAATGTGGAGGCTTCATGGCGCGGACCACGGAGCTAGCTCGCCGGCAGGTCCGCCTCGAAGTTGAAGCGGTCGCGCAGGTTCTTGCGCTGCTCCAGGATGTCCTTGAGGAATGCGCGGTCCTGGTCGTTCTTCATCATCGGCTCGATCAGATCGAGCTGGTTCATGGCGACCAGCTGCAGGATCTCGGTGCGGGGCTTGCCGCTGCTGTCGCGCGGCAGCGCGTGCACGACCTGGATGTGTTCCGGCGGCTTCGGACCTTTGACGGCGGCAAGCTCGTTGCGGAGCTGGCCCTCGAGCGCAGCCTGATCGCCTTCGACGAACGCGTAGAGCCCGACGCCGGACCGTCGATCGGCGAACGCGACGATGGCGGTGTCGCGCACAGCCGGGTTCTTGCGGATCAGTTCCGCCAGCACCGGGGCGTCGTTGACGAGCCGGCGGCCACCGCCCTCACGGTCGGTGAAATTGAACAGGCCGCGTGTGATCGCCCGGTAGACCTTCTTGCCGGTGGCAAGCCACAGGCTCGCTGCGAAGGATTTCTTCGCCAGGATTTTGCGCTCGCGCGGCGTCAGCGCTTCGGGCGCGTAGGAGCGCTGGTGCTTGAGCAGATGCCGGAGATCTTCATAGGCCAGGATACGATAGAGCCGGCCGCGCCGTTCAAAGCAGGCTGCGAGCTGGAAGTCGGTGACATAGGCGCGGCCATCACGGCCAACCAGCCAGTTCTGTTCCTTGGCCAGATCGTTGTGGCAGATGCCGGCACGGCGCAGCCTGCGCAGCGCCGCCTTGGCCGAGCGGAAATAGGCGAGGTCGCCATGCGGTTTTGCAAGATGCAGCGCGACGCCGTCCACGAAGCCGCGCACCAGCGCGCGGCGGCCGGCCCACAGCAACTCGGGACCGACGTTCAGGCCCTTGGCCAACCTCAACGCATACTTCTCGCGCGCGAACAAATGGCGCGCGAGCAGGAACGACCACCACGGCACCTCGTCGAGCCGGCGCAGCACGGCGTCGACCTCGCCATTGTCACTACGAAAGCGGCCGCGCTCGACGGTCGAGAACACGTCGCGCTTGAGCAGCACGCCCTCGGTCCAGCGCGCCGACAGTGCCGCGGCGTCGTCTTTCGGCAGACTCATGAGGCTCACGCTGCTGCGGCGATGCGCAGGTGATCGGCGATCCAGCGATCGAGATCGGCGAGCGCCAGCGCGCTCATCGCCTGCTTCTTGGCCACCGTCTTCTCGTTGCCGCGCAGGCGCGTGCCGTCCGGCTTCTTCGTCGGTGCGCTCGCAAGTGGCGGAAACAGGCCGAAATTGATGTTCATCGGCTGGAACGAACGCGTGCCCGGCTCGATGGTCTCGATATGGCCGCCCGTGATGTGGCCGAGCAGCGATCCCAACGCCGTCGTGCCCGGCGGGCTCGCTAGGGTCTCGCCGCGGGCTTCTGCTGCGGCATAGAGGCCGGCGATCAAACCGACGCTGGCGGATTCCACATAACCCTCGCAGCCCGTCATCTGGCCGGCGAAGCGCAGTCGCGGCTGCGCGCGCAGGCGCAACTGACTGTCGAGCAGCTTCGGCGAGTTGAGGAAGGTGTTGCGATGCAGCCCGCCGAGGCGGGCAAATTCGGCGTTCTGCAGCCCCGGAATGGTGCGGAAGATGCGCTGCTGCTCGCCGTACTTCAGCTTCGTCTGGAAGCCGACGATGTTGTAGAGCGTGCCGAGCTTGTTGTCCTGCCGCAGCTGCACGATCGCGTAGGCTTTGGTGGTGGGATCGTGCGGATTGGTGAGGCCGACCGGCTTCATCGGGCCGTGGCGCAGCGTCTCGGGGCCGCGCTCCGCCATCACCTCGATCGGCAGGCAGCCGTCGAAATAGGGCGTGTTGGTTTCCCACTCCTTGAACTCGGTCTTCTCGCCGGCGATCAGCGCGGCGACGAAGCCGTCATACTGATCCTTGGTCATGGGGCAGTTGATGTAGTCGGCGCCGGTGCCGCCGGGACCGACCTTGTCGTAGCGCGATTGGAACCAGGCCACGGACATGTCGATGGATTCGCGGTGAACGATCGGCGCGATCGCGTCGAAGAAGGCGAGCGCGCTCTCGTCGGTCAGTTCGCGGATGGCGTCGGCCAGCGGCGCGGAGGTGAGGGGGCCGGTTGCGACGATGACGTTGGTCCAGTCGGCCGGCGGCAGGCCAGCGACCTCGTCACGGACGATTTCGATCAGCGGATGGTCGTTGAGCGCCTTGGTGACGGCCGCCGAGAAGCCGTCGCGATCGACTGCCAGCGCGCCGCCGGCGGGCACCTGATTGGCATCGGCCGCTCGCATGATCAGCGAGCCCAGTCGGCGCATTTCGGCATGGAGCAGGCCGACAGCGTTGTTGGCGGCATCGTCCGAGCGGAATGAATTGGAGCAGACGAGCTCGGCGAGCCCATCGGTGCGGTGTGCCTCAGTCATGCGGCTCGGCCGCATTTCGTGGAGCGCCACGGGCACGCCGGATTGGGCCACCTGCCAGGCGGCTTCGGAGCCTGCAAGGCCGGCACCGATGACGTGCACGGAATTGGATTGGGGTCCTGTCATGTGCGGACAGGTAGCGCTTTTCGGCGGTCAGTGGAATCGCCGAGATCGAGTTTTCTGCCACCGGATACGACAACGCCCGCACGAGGCGGGCGCTATCGGTTGGTCCCGTGAGGGCTGAACGATATCAGCCCTGGTACTGACCGGCGGCAACGCGCGGGATGTCCGAGCGATCGAGGCCGATATCGGCCAGCTCGCGATCGCTGAGCTGGGACAGCTCGGCAACATTGCGCTGATAGTCCCGGAAAGCCTGGATCATGCGGATGAGCGAGAGCAGCATTGGTAGTCTCCTGTAGTTCGATTCAGCCCTTGCCCGGGCGTCATCGTTGAAATGAACATAGGTGAGCGTGGTGCACTGCGAAAGTTCCGATGTTGCGATGCAGCTAAGCGGAAAACGCATGGCATCGGTAACAGACGATTAACCCGAGGGCAGGCCCGCCCAAAGGTTGGGCGAAACGAGGAAGTAACTGCCATAAATGTCCGTGAATCCACGGAGTTATAGCTAAGTCGATGGTTCTGGTCGAAGGAGAAGTAAGTTGCGCGCGGTTCGCTCGCAAGCCGATCAAGCAGCTTCTACGCCCAAGTCTCGCATGCATAAATCGCATGATGCAGGAACCGTACAAATGAATTTATATTCATTTATATGGGATTTGGTCCGCAATCTGATGGACGACCGATTCGTCACCCCCCGCTAGGGCAAGTGATCCAGCGAAGGAGGCGGTTGGGCGGGGCTAACTGGATTCGTACCGATTTACCGTCGAGAATCCACCCGAGTGCAGTGCACGCACCTCGGACATGCGCGCTTGATTACACAGCCGTAATGAAAGTCAGAAATTTCGCATGCGGCTCTGCACTTCACGCAACATCACGCAATTCTCGCGGGGATTTTATTGCGGCATGTTGCCGCGGCAGGAGGAAAGTGATGTCGCAGATTCCGGCAATGTCGCTGGTTCTGTCTCAAGAAAAAGAGAAGGAAAGTAACATCATGACGAAGTTACTCGGGGTTATCGCAATTGCCGCCGTCGCATTCGCCGTCGCGCCGGCCCAGGCCGCCAAGCACGCCATGGGCGGCTGCAGCTCGGCCAATCTGGAGAAGACCGAGGCCGCGATCGAGAACATGGCCGACGGTGACGGCAAGATGGTCGCGCAGAAGGAGATCGCTTCCGCGCAGGACTCCATGCTCAACGGAAAAATGGGTGCGTGCGGCGCGCACCTGAACAAGGCGATGCACGCCACCATGGGGAAGTAAAACGGGTAGGCAAGCGCACCAAGAGAGGGCCGGTCGCCGGGCGATCGGCCCTACGCGTTTGATTGAGCGTCCGCTTAAGGGGCGCGCGCGAGTTGGGTCGCGAAATAGGCAACGGTCTTGGAGTAGACCTCGCTCTTGTTCCACTGCTGGAGCACAGCAAAATTCGGAGCGCCGGGCTGCCAATCCTTGCCCTTCTGCCAGCCATAGCCGGCGAGATAATTGGCGGTGGAGGCGAGCACGTCGGGCGCGTTGTGCAAGAGGTCGCGCTTGCCATTGCCGTCGAAATCGACGGCGTATTTCATCCAGGACGACGGCATGAACTGGGTCTGGCCGAGTTCGCCGGCCCAGGCGCCCTTCATGTCGGCCGGCGCGAGATCGCCGCGTTGGACGATGCGCAGCGCATCCAGCAACTCGGCGCGAAACTGCTCGGAGCGGCGGCAATCATAGGCCAGCGTCGCCAGCGAGCGGATCGTCGCGAACTTGCCGGTGTTGACGCCGAAATCGGTCTCGAGCCCCCAGATCGCGACCAGCACTTCGCCCGGCACGCCATAGGTCTGCTCGATGCGGGAAAGCACCGAGCCGTATTGCTTCATCATGTTGGAGCCGCGCGTCATGCGGGGCGGCACCATGCGGCCGGAAAACTCCTCGAAGGTCTGGGTGAAGACCTTCTGGGAGCGATCGCGATTCAGCACGGCCTGATCGAGCGTCACACCTGTCAGGCCCGAGGCAATGGCCTGTTGCGAAATGCCCTTGGCCGCTGCGTCGGTTTTGAAGTCCGCAAGCCAGGCGTCGAAATTGCCCGATCCGCAAGCGACGGCGGCTAGCGCGGGCTGGGCTGACAGGATGGATGCGGAAAGGGCGAGGGCTGCGAGAGCGAGACGAGAAATCGTCGGGGACATCAGATGAAATTGATTCCGTGAAGTGATCTGACCGGCAGGCGCAATCTCGATTGTAACCGCGGCCAAAGCAAGGCGTATGACAGGCCGCGATCCTGCCCGAGCCGGGCCCGGGCAGGATCGCTTGTCACGATATCGTCAGGCGTCCGTCCGATTGCGCCAGGGGAAGAGGTTGGCGGGGAAGTCGGCGGCCGGCTTGCGCGGGCGATGAGGCGGAGGCGGCACCGGCCGCGCACCGGGATCGGAGACGATCACCTTGCGGTACAGATGCCAGGTGGCGTGGCCGAGCAGGGGGATCACCACGGCGAGGCCGAGGAAGGCCGGGATCGTTCCGAGCGCCAGCAGCAGCGCGACGATCAGGCCCCAGGCCGCCATCGGCACCGGGTTTTTCGCGACCACGCGCAGTGAGGTGACCATTGCCTCGAACGCACCGGCATGGCGGTCGAGCATCAGGGGGAACGATACCGCGCTGATGCAGAGCGCGGTGAGCGCGAACAGGAAGCCGGTGCCGCAGCCGACCACGATCAGCCACCAGCCTTGCCGGGTGGTGAGCACGCGCGTCAGAAAATCGGAGACGCCGGACGCGCCCTCATAGCCGAACGCCGCGATGTAGATCGCCTGCGCCGTCGCGACCCAGGTCACGAACAGGGCGAGCAGCAGCGTGCCGAGGCCGAGCATGGCGCCGAAGGAAGGCGAGCGCAGCACCTCCATGGCATCCCAGGCGCTGGCCTCCTCATAGCGTTCGCGGCGGCTGGAGAGCTCGTACAGACCGAGCGCCGCGAAGGGCCCGATCAGTGCGAAGCCAGCAGCCAGCGGGAACAACAGTGGCAGCACCGAGTAGCCCATCACGACGCGGGCGAGCACGAGGCCGAGTACCGGATAGATCACGCAGAGGATGATGGCGTGGCTCGGAACCGCCTTGAAATCCTCCCAGCCGCGCCTGAGTGCGTCGTGAAGGTCGGAGAGCTGGATGGTTCGGATCACCGGTCCCGCCGCATCCGCGGGCGGGGCCATCGTGGGGACATTGCCCTGGTAGAGTGTGGCCATTGTCGCTAGCTCCCTTGCCGGCGGCCGAATCCTGCGCCAGCAAACGGCGCGAGCGGCCGCTCTTCTCTGAGTTTCGCGATTCCAACCAGACGCGAATTCCGGACGGGCTCGCGAGTTGTACGCGAAGGCTACTCTCAATTCCGAGTCCTGTCCCTCACGCTTGGGTGAGATTCGATGCCGCAGTGCAACCTCGACGATGTCATTCGGTCGTCATTTCGCCGCAGATAAGCTGATGCTGTCTGTCGGTTCGCAGAACTTCGCGGGCGCAACGCAGTAACTTCGGCTATAAGTGCCACTCAAGGCCCTTCCAGCGGATCCATTTCGGGGAGAAGACATGAGCATTTTCGGGAAAATCATGGGCGCGATCTTTGGCAGCCACCCGGCTTCCGCCGCGCCTGCCGGTGGCGCACCCGCAGGCGGCGCGCCTGCAGGAGCCGCGCCGGGCGGATCGGCACCCGCAGCAGCGCCAATGGCAACCGTGGACGTGGCGGCCGTCGTCGACAAGCTGGTGGCAGCCCAGAAGGAGAAGCTGGAATGGCGCACCTCGATCGTCGACCTCATGAAGGCGCTCGACATCGACTCCAGCCTCGCTGCACGCAAGGATCTCGCCAAGGAGCTTGGCTACAGCGGTGACATGAACGACTCGGCGAGCATGAATGTCTGGCTGCACAAGCAGGTAATGTCCAAGCTCGCTGCCAATGGCGGCAAGCTGCCGCCGGAGATCAAGCACTGACCGATCGCGAGTTCGTTTGCCAGGGGGCCCGCGCTCGCGCGGGCCTCTTTGCGTCAGGCGACGAGGTCCGCATCCTCCGGATGCTTCTCGATATAGTCGACGACGAAGCCGCAGCCGGCGATCACCTTGTTGCCGTCGCGGCGGATCAAGTCCAACGCGCCCTTGACCAGCTCGGAGGCGATGCCGCGGCCGCGTAGCGCGCGGGGCGTCTCGGTGTGGGTGATGATCACCGCCGACGGCGTCAGCCTGTAATTGGCAAAAGCGATTTCGCTGCCGACATCGAGTTCGAAGCGGCTCCTGTCCTTGTTGTCGCGTACCGATGCGGCCATGCGTGGTCCTTCAGAAGCGGTGTGTATGTTTCCTGATTTAGGCAGTCTCGACCACTTCGCAATGACGGCTACGTCTTCACCAGGTCCTGATAGTCGGGATGCTTCTCGATCCACGCCTTCACGAACGGGCATTCCGGGATCACCTTCAAACCGGCTGCGCGGACCTGGTCGAGCGCGCCTTGCACGAGCTTCGAGCCGACGCCCTTGCCGCCGAGCTCCTTCGGCACGTCGGTGTGCTCGAACGTGATGATGTTGCCGTCGAGCTTGTAGTGCTCGGTCGCAAGATGGCCCTCGACCTCAAGCTCGTAGCGGTGATGGGCCCTGTTGTCGATAATTTCGCTCATGGCGTTCTCCGGTCAGCTCTTCAGCGAGTCCGTCAGCATCTTGCGGATCGACCAGGCTTCGCCGTCGGACGAGCCTCTGATGTCGTCGATCCGCCAGCTATTGGCCCCGCGCACGAAGTCGTAACGCACGATCAAATCGGCGGGTTTGCGGTCGTTGCGATGGCCGGTGATGGTCACCGCGACGATCGCCTTTTCGGCCTCCATCTTCTCGGCGTCAACCTTGAACGATTTCACGTCCGGTTCCTGCGAATTGGTGACGGGATCGAAATCGATCGGCCCGACGTCGCCCTTCGGCGTATGCGCATCCGCCTTGGCCCACAGCGCGATCAGCGCCTTGGAGAGATACTGGCTCTTGGCGACCTTGTTTGCGATAACGAAGGCGCCGCCGCCATCGCCCTTGCCCTTGGCCGCGCGGGTGTAGATCGCGGTCAGGATGGCGACGGGATCGCTGGGGGTGGGTATCACGGCGTATGCCGGGGAGGTCGTGGCTAGCAGGGAGGTGACGACGAAGGTCCGGCGGGTGAGCATGAGATATCCTTGGGACGATGGCGTGCGTCGACAGGCCGGAGAGGCCGGTGTCAGCGCGTATGTTGGTAGACCGATGTGAGGGCGGTTCGGTTCAATCGGTCGCTTTGGCCAGACGTGCGTCTTCGGGCTGCGGCTGCGGGCGCAGGCAGCCCTGGCAGATGACGAGGGAGCGGTTGACCCTGGCGTCGTGCTCGGCCTCGATGCCGTCCTGAGCCTGCCACCATTCCTTCGAATAGGGCTGAAGTCCGGCTTGCGATGTGTCGCGCTCGGATGCGGCGCGCGTCGAACGCGATGATCCCGAGGCAGAACGTGGCTGATTGGGGTTTTCGCCGGCGCCATCCCAGGCATAGCGCGCGGGCCTCAAGGCAGGATCGGTGGCGAGATGAGCCTGCGGGGCCACGGCACATCCGGCGAGCGCCAGCGACAACAGGAGGAGGGCGGGCGCTTTGACCATGATGCGGCACTCCGTACGCGAGAACTGAACGAGGTTGCGCCGATCATGTTTAAAATTCGTTCAACAAGCGCATGAACGCCACACTGGCCAGCGGCCTTGCAGGGGCAGGTTCGATGACGATAAATGGGCTGCAATGAGCGGGCGGCCGGTGCGCCGTCTGCCGTCGAAGAGGAAGCCCGATGCAGCCCCTGCGCATGTCCCGCCGCGTCATGAATCTCGCTCACATGCTGACCCAGAATGCGCGGCGGCATGGGGCGCGTCCCGGCTTCGTCTGGGGTGAGATATCCTGGACGTGGCACCAGATCGAGGCCCAGGTCTCGGCGCTGGCGGCGGCGCTCGCCGCGCGCGGCATCGCCAAGGGCGACCGCATCCTCGTCCATTCCAAGAACAGCGACGAGATGTTCTTTTCGATGTTCGCGGCGTTCCGGCTCGGCGCGGTCTGGGTGCCCACCAATTTTCGGCTGATGCCGGATGAGGTCACCTATCTCGCGCAGGCCTCTGGCGCGAAGGCGTTTCTGTGTCATGTCGATTTTCCCGAGCACGCGGCGAGCGTGAAGGGCGGTGCGCTGGAATTCACCTGGAGCCTCGACGGCAAGGCCCCGTTCGGCGAACGCTCGGTGGCCGACGCTATCGCCTCGCAGGCAGGCCGCGTGGTCGCGAACGTTGCGGTTGAGCACGACGATCCCTGCTGGTTCTTCTTCACGTCCGGCACCACCGGCCGCTCCAAGGCCGCGGTGCTGACCCACGGCCAGATGGGCTTTGTCGTCACCAACCATCTCGCCGATCTCACCCCCGGCGTTACGGAATCGGATGCGTCGCTGGTGGTGGCGCCGCTGTCGCACGGCGCTGGCGTGCATCAGCTGGTGCAGACCGCGCGCGGCGTCTGCACCATTCTGCTGCCCACAGAGAAGTTCGACATCGACGAGGCCTTCCGCCTGATCGAGACGCATCGCGTCGCCAATCTCTTCACCGTGCCGACCATCCTGAAGATGATGGTCGAGCATCCCGCCGCCGACAAATACGACCACTCCTCGCTGCGGCACGTGATCTATGCGGGCGCGCCGATGTATCGTGAGGACCAGAAGGCCGCGCTGAGGAAGCTCGGCAAGGTCATCGTGCAGTATTTCGGGCTCGGCGAGGTCACCGGCAACATCACGGTGCTGCCGGCGGCGCTGCATGATCCCGAGGACGGGCCACATGCGAAGATCGGCACCTGCGGCTTCGAGCGCACCGGCATGCAGGTCTCGATTCAGGACGACGAGGGTCGCGAGCTCGTGGCCAACCAGAGCGGCGAGATCTGCGTGATCGGCCCTGCCGTGCTTGCCGGCTACTACGACAACCCCGACGCCAACGCGAAGGCGTTCCGCAATGGCTGGTTCCGCACCGGCGATCTCGGCCATATGGACGAGGAAGGCTTTCTCTACATCACGGGACGCGCCTCCGACATGTACATCTCCGGCGGCTCCAACATCTATCCGCGCGAGATCGAGGAGAAGATCTTGACCCATCCCGCGGTCGGCGAGGTCGCCGTGCTCGGCGTGCCCGATGCGACCTGGGGCGAGGTCGGCATCGCCGTCTGCGTTGCGCGCGAGGGCGAGACACCGGTGAGCGAAGCGGAGATGGCGGCGTTCCTGCTGCCGAAGGTGCCGCGCTACAAGATGCCGAAACGGTTCTTCTTCTGGGAAGCGTTGCCGAAGTCCGGCTACGGCAAGATCCCGAAGCGCATGGTGCGCGACGAGCTCGAGGCGCGCGGGCTGCTCGATCTCGACAAGACGAAGGTGGGCTGAGCATACGCGATGCGAAGTATCAAGCAGCCGGGCTTGCCGGCCACTGAGCGCATCCAATGGGTGGAGGCGAGCGGACGCGCCTTCTCGTTCACGCTTCAAGCAGGGGTGCCGTTGCTGGAAGCCGCGCGCCGCGGTTTTGCCGCGGAGGGCTTTGCGGGGGGCGTGCTGAATTTCGGCAGCGGTACGCTCGGGCCGTTCGCATACGTGATGCCGGCGTTGTCGAAGACCCGCGAGAACGCCGCGTTCTACAGCGATACGTATCGGCCTGGCGGCGTGACGCGGACCAGGCTCGGCAGCATGACGCTCGGCACGCGCGACGGTGCGCCGTTCTTTCACTGTCACGGGCTGTGGACGGAGGCGGACGGCAAGGCGAGCGGCGGCCACATGCTGCCGGACGAGACGATCGTTGCCGAGGCGTTCGAGGTCGCGGCCTTCGGCATCGATGGTGCGATCTTCACCGCCGAGCCCGATCCTGAGACCAACTTCAAGCTGTTCGGACCGGTCGCTGCCACGAGCACCGGCGCTCGCGCAACGAGCCGGGTCTTCGCGCTGCGGCTGCGCCCGAACCAGGATTTCGCCGGCTGCCTCGAAGAGTTTTGCCGCGCGCGCGGCATCGCGCACGCGAAGATCCACGGCGGAGTCGGCTCGACCATCGGCGCGCGCTTCACCCACGGCGGCGTGACCGAGCCGTTTGCAACCGAGCTGGCGATAACGGCCGGTGCGATCGTGCCGGGAGAGTCCGGTGCTCTGGAAGCGGCGCTCGACGTCGCGTTGATCGACTACACGGGCGGCATTGCAGAGGGCCGTCTGATCCGTGGCGACAATCCCGTGCTCATGACCATGGAATTGGTGCTCGAAGTGTTGGGCTAGTAGTCCCGAGCGACCATTAATGTGCACGTAGCTTGGCGATGGCCAGGTACGTGGCCTCACTCATGCTCGATATGCCTGAGTTCGATCCCTGAAAGAGATTGAGCAGGGGCGATTGACCCTGGCCGGTGCTGTCGCTGTTCTTGACGTCGTACATTGCGGAGAACCGGCTCAGCAGCTTGTCCACCTTCGCGGGATCGGAGAGATCCTTGATCTTCATGAATTTGTCCACGAACTTGGCCTGCTGATCGATCGGCATCGCAGCCATTGAATCGGGCAGATTGAAGGTGGTCCTGAACACCTCGGAAAGGGCCTTGTCGGCGAGGATGTCGTATGCGGACGTGATGTCTCCCGCCTTCCGCTTGAAATACAGCGCCAGGCGGACGCCGGGATTCGTATCCCCCTGCTGCAGCTCCAGGCTTTGCTCGAGATAGTTCGTCTGGGTTTCCCGGAATTGATCGCGCTTCTGAGGACCCATCATCGGCAGGCGTGCGACGTTGCCCTTGCTGTCGAAATTGAACGACGCCACGATTTCGGCAAAGCGGGGATCGCTCTGCGTGTTCACGAAGCTCTTCTTGTCGTTCAGGTCGGAGGCGAAGACCTTCTTGAGGAAATCGTCGCTGACCTTTTTGGGGTCCAAGCCCTTGGCCAGGAGAATCAGATCGACCATCGGCCGGTTTGCAAGAAGATCGGACACCTTGTCGATGCCTGCGATCGCCTGCTGATATTCCGTCGCATCCTTGGCGGCTTGTGCCTTAACCGCCGCCTGCTGCTGTGGAGTCGCCGTGCTTGCGCTCTTCACTGCTTGAATGACGTAGTCTTTCGCAATCTGAAGGACTTCAGCCGAATCCTGCGCCACCAGGGGGGTCGTCAGATTGCCCTTCGCATCGAAGTTGAAGGCGCGCGCGAGCTGGACGTAGCGGGTGTCCTTGAGGGTATAAACATAGCTCTTGGGATCGTTGATGTCGCTTTCGAGGACCTTCTTGATAACGTCCTGCGAGACCTTGTCGGGGTCGAGGCCGACGGCGCCCAGCGCAAAATCATACACGCC
Organism: Bradyrhizobium sp. A5; assembly: GCF_042076515.1. Lineage (NCBI taxonomy): Bacteria > Pseudomonadati > Pseudomonadota > Alphaproteobacteria > Hyphomicrobiales > Nitrobacteraceae > Bradyrhizobium > Bradyrhizobium sp. A5. The sequence goes on from NZ_CP148990.1 coordinate 3,395,048, forward strand.
CGGTGTCGACAGGAACGCCTGGACCGAATTGATCTTGAGGAGGTCCGTCCTGAATTGCTTGATCGCCACGGCTTCGTAGATCGGGCTTGCCGCCGAGTAGATGTCGGCCTTGCTGTCGTCGAACTGTTTCTTCGTGAGCGTGATATTTGCGGCGGTCTGCGCGGGCGTACCTGCCGGAAGCGACCCGTCGGGCAAGAACTCGAACGCGCCGGCCAGGTCGACGAAATTGCCGATCGCTCCGATCTGGTCGTTGAGGCTGGAAACGCTCTTCGTTGCCGTCTCCAGATGATATTTCTCGACCAGGATCTGGACCTGCAACTGGGGCACGTTGGCGCCTGGCTGCGAGAGTTGGGCGGTATAATTGGCGATGTTCGAATTGGCCGCGCTGATATCCGATTGCGCCTGGGCGAGCGACGCGTTGAGGCCGCTCAGCTGGGACGCGAAGGTGGTGTTGACGTAGCTGGCTGGATCGGAGGGATCGCTGCGCAGGACCTGGCTGATCGTGCCGGGCGGCCACTTGCTTTCGTCGATCCCGAATGCCGAATAGACATAGTTGCGAAGACGATCGTTGTTCAGGAGCTGGTCTGCAGTGGTGATGTTGCCGATCTGGGCGCTGTAGTAATTCTGGTCACTCGTCAGTGCGTCGACCTCGTGCTTCTTGGTCGCGGTGTAGAGGCCAATCATCTCGTCGGTCTGGGTGTCCGATTGTGCGACCGGCGTCGCACTGCCGTTGAAGGAAAATGCCGCGGCAAACTCCCGGTACCGCTTGTCGACCAGCTGGTTGACGAAGCTCTTGGAGTCGTTGAGGTCGCTTTCCAGCACCTTTTTCATGAAGGCCTTGGCGTACGCCATGTCTTCCAGGCCGTATGCCTTCATCGCGTAATGATAAAGGCGGTAATCCTTCATGAAATCATCGACGGTCTTCACCTTGCCGATGTTGGCCTTGTAGTAGGCAGCCTCTCGCGCGACGTCCGCTTGCTGTTCGACCCGTGCCAGGGACTGCTTGAGATTGCGCGTGATGTAGTTGTAACCGAAATACGTTGATACCATCGCGCATTCCTCGCGGCGTCGTACGGTCCCGGACGTCCGTCAATCATTGCGGGGTCGCGAGGTGGGAGCTGGCCTCATGCCAGCAAGCTCAGTCGTAACTTCGTCTTCTTAATTGGGCGCCCGGTGACGGGTGCCGGCTTTGTTTCAATTTGTGTCCGTATGTTTCTCAAATGCAGCTTTCGCGAGGATTGTGTTCCTGATATGTTCTTGTCGGGAGAATAGGGCGGATTAGGCTGGAGGCGGGGCACGAGCCGAAGAAGCGGTCGAACGATCAACCTGCCGGCGCCTTACCTGAAACGGGTCTGGCTCGACCCGTCGCAAGTTCGCGGTCGCGAGGCCTATCCGTTTTGCCTGCCGATCTTTCCGGATGATTTCGAGCTCCACTTCGAGGCGGCCATCACCATCATCGTCGGAGAAGATGGCACCGGGAAGTCGACGATCCTCGAGGGGATCGCAGCGCTCGCCGGCTACGACGATGCCGGCGGCGGGAAGGGCTACATGCCGGTCGACCACTCCGAAGCGCGGGAGAAGATGGGCGGCCAACTTTCCAAAGCCCTGCGCGCAAGCTGGCTGCCGAAGATCACCAATGGCTGGTTCTTTCGTGCCGAGAGTTTCTTCTCGGTGGCGCGCTATCTCGACAAGGCCGCACGCGATGCCGGCCAGGCTGGTCCCGATTTTCCGTCGCATTCCCATGGCGAGGGTTTCCTGCGCTTCTTCGAGGAGCGCTGCCAGCGTCAGGGCATCTTCATCTTCGACGAGCCGGAATCGGCGCTCTCGCCGGCGCGCCAGATCGAACTCCTGAAGCTGCTGCGGCGCATAGAGGAGTCCCGCATCTGCCAGGTCATCATGGCCACCCATGCGCCGCTGCTGATGGCCTATCCCAATGCGCAGCTGCTGCGGCTGGGGAAATACGGCCTGGAGCCTGTTACGGTGGAGCAGACCGATCATTACCGGGTGATGCGGGAGTTTTGCGACGATCCGCGCGGGTTCGTGGAGGCGACCCTGGCGGAGTAGGCGAGGCACGCGGCAGACGCGTGGTCTCTCCACGTCATTGCGGAGTGTGGAGTTGCGGGCGCTGCGCTGCGTCTGGAGTGCGAGACTGCTGTTGAACGGCTGACATAGACTCTCGTCCTCGCGGCGTATTTCGCCCGAGCTTTGCTGCATTTGCCACCCCCAGAAGTGCCGAGGGCGCAGGGAAGGCCGGGTGCCGGCTGGCACCCGCGGTCCACTGTGCGAAAATTGCGCTACAAGAGGCTGCACAGTGGCATACAGGTGAAGCCAAACATCCGGCCTTCCCTGCGCAGCGGGGTTACGGCTTATGTCGCGCTCTCCCCGGGGAGCGATGCACTATTGCCCCCGTCGCCTTGCGGATGGTTGATGCACGCGCCCGGTCGGGCCGCCGCATCACCGCAACGCTTGACGCCAGCCTGCGGGCGCCAGGACCACACGATTTTGCCGTACGCAGGCTGCACCGGTCGTATGCGCGACGCGTTTGCTCACGGTCTGACCCGCCCTGCAAACCACCTTCGCGCCGGCGCCGCCTGCGTCCACCACGTCCCACCCCGCGTGTCGTGACGATCGCGATGCGCCCCTCGGCCGGGGTGGGATGGCTCGTTATATGATAATCCGAAATACGGATAAAGAGAATTATTTTCATCTGGCGTGGTTGACCCTGCCATGGGTGTTTTGCCCGCCGGGCCCCGCAAGAGGTTGTGGATGCGTCCAAGCTTTCCGCCGCGACGGCGCCACGAACGGGTCTCCCCATGGCCGCAAAATGCGCTACGATGAGGCCAGCGCGCACCAAGTCGCGCAGATTCAAGGGTGAGGAAACGACATGCGGATGCGAAGCGGAACGGCGATCGCGGGAGTGGCGGCGCTGGCGGTGGCGGCAATGGCTCTCAACGCCGCGTTTGAGCCGGTTTCGGCCCACGGCCCGACCCGGCAGAAGGTGCGGGAATCCATCGAGATCAACGCACCGCAGGCCAAGGTGTGGGCGGCGATCGGCAATTTCCAGGACATGAGCTGGCTTCCGCCCGTCACCAAGACCGAGGGCGAGAAGGGCAACGAGATCGGCGCGACGCGCAAGCTGACGCTGCAGGGCGGGGCGACGGTGGAGGAGGAGCTCTACAAATACGAGCCCGACATGCTGAGCTATTCGTACCGGATCACCAAGGTCGACGTGAAGGTGCTGCCGGTCACCAATTATTCCTCGACGATCACGGTGTCGCCCGCGCCCGACGGTAAGGCGAAGGTGGAATGGGCCGGCGCGTTCTACCGCGGCTTTCCCAACAACGATCCGCCGCCGGAACTGAACGACGAGGCTGCGATGAAGGCGGTGAGCGGGTTGTACAAGGTCGGCCTCGAGGCGCTGAAGAAGAAGATCGAGAGCGGAAGCTGACCGTGCGGGCGCGGGTCCTGGCGGCGCTCGCCGCCAGCCTTTGCCTCACAGGGTTTGGCTGCGCCTCCGCCGAGGAAGCGTTCGTCACCAACCAGCTCAGCGACGATCTGATGGTCGTCGACCTCGCCACCGCGCGTAGCGTCGCGACCATCCCGATCGGCGGCAAGCCCGCGGGCGTCGCCGTCAGCGCGGACGGGCGCTTTGCCTATGTCACGAGCCCGGATGCCAAGGCGGTGACGGTGGTGGACGCGGCAGCGCGGCAGGTCGCCGGCCGCATCGAGGTCGGCGGCGGCCCGCTCGGCATTGCGGTCGCGCCCGATGGAAAGACGGTCTATGTCGCCGACTGGTATGCAGCCGCAGTGCGGGTGATCGATGCGGCCTCACGCAGCGTCACCGCCAGCATCGCGGTCGGAGCCTCGCCGTCGGGCCTCGCTGTGACGCCGGACGGCAAGCTGCTGCTCTCGGCCGACCGCGACGACGACAGCGTCTCGGTGGTGGATACGACGACGCGCCAGCGTAATGCGATGATCAAGGTCGGCACCCGCCCGTTCGGCGTCACCATAGATGCCGAGGGCAAGCGCGCCTACACCGCCAATGTCGGCTCTGACGACGTCTCGGTGATCGACATCGCCGCTGGGGCCGAGATCGGCCGCGTGCCGGTCGGGATGCGCCCCTATGCGGTGGCGCTGACGCAGGGGCGCGGCTTCGTCACCGACCAATATGGCGGCACCGTCAGCGTGTTCGATCTGGCGACGCTGAAGCTGGTGAAGCGTATCAACGTCGGCGATTATCCCGAGGGTATCAATGCGACCGCCGACGGCAAGCGCATCGTCGTCGCCTGCTGGGAGAGCAACACGCTCGTGATCATCGATGCGGCCGAGCTGAAGGTGATCGGCGAGGTCAAAACCGGCGACGGCCCGCGCGCGTTCGGGGCGTTCTTGCGGAGGACGGAGTAGGTGGGTGTAGGGTGGATTAGCCGTAAGGCGTAATCCACCTCTTTACTCTCCACCCGGATAGAGAAGTGGTGGGTTACGCCTTCGGCTAACCCACCCCAAGATTTCGGCGCACCGCGTCCGCAATCTCGTCGATCCGCTCGAACACGTAGTCCGGCTCCCGCGCCCGCAGCGCCGCCGGCGCCGCATAACCCCAGCACACAGCGCCGCAGGCAATGCCCACCGCTCGCGCCGCCTCGATGTCGCGGACCTCGTCGCCGATCGCGATGACCTTGGCGGGCTCGACGCCCGCGCGCCGGACGACCCGGCGAAATTTTGCAGGCTTGCCGAACAGCGACGCCGAGCAGTCGAAATGCGAGAACAGCGCGGCGGCCTCGCCAAGCTTCTCGCGCGCATTGGCCTCGCTGTCGGATGTTACCAACGCAAGCTGCACCCCGCTCTCGGCCAGTGTCCGCAGCATCGCCTCGACGCCGGCAAATAACGAAATCTCCGCCGCAGCCTCCGCCTTCAGCCGCCGCGCATGCCGCGCGATCGCCGGCAGTTTCCACAAGGGCACCTCGAGCCGGCTGAGGATCTCCCGCGTCGAAGCTTGCCGCAACCCCTCGACATCCTCGTCCCGCACGCGGCGAAAGCCGAAGTGATCGGCGATGTCGTTGATGGTCCGCAGGAACCACGGAAAGCTGTCGGCCAGCGTGCCGTCGAGATCGAAGATGGCGAGGGAATAGGGCATGGAGGAGGGCTGGGCGGGCCGAGAATCGGGCCTGCCGGCGATGCGCTGACACAGGCCATCGGAGGTGATATATTGACCTTCTCAGAGGTGACAGATGTCGGAGCTCCTGGCAAGAATTACGGTTGATCCGCAGCGTATGCATGGACGCCCGTGCATTTGCGATTTGCGCATCACGGTTGCCGACGTCCTGGGACTGCTCTCCGCGGGACAGTCCCGTGACAGCATCCTTGAAGACTATCCGTATTTAGAAGAGGCCGACATCGACGCCGTGCTCGCCTATGCCGCCCGTCAGGTCGATCGCCCCATCATAGCGGCCAAATAGCTTGCTTTATCTGATCGATGCGCAGCTTCCACCCGCGCTTGCGGAAGCTATGCGTTACGCTGGTTACGATACAACCCACGTCGTCGATTTCGGGATGGCAAATGCGCTGGACGGGGTGATCTGGAACGAGGCCATTTCTCGATCGGCTGTTCTTGTCACCAAGGATCGCGATTTCTCGCTTCTTCGCGCCGCAAAGCGGCAGGGACCGATCGTGCTCTAGGTGCGCGTCGGCAATATCGACAATCGCGCACTGATCCGCCAATTTCTGAGCGCCATGCCGCAAATTGTCGAAGCCGTCGCCCGAGGCGAGGCGGTGATCGAATTTGTTGGCAGCTAACAGGGCTCGACTCTTGAACGTCGACGCCACAGTCTACTCCGCCGCCTCGCTCGTCCTCCCGCGCTTCGGCTTCCTTGCCTTCTTCAGCACGGGCGCCAGGAACTTGCCCGTGTAGCTCCGCGGCGCCTTGGCAATGTCTTCCGGCGGGCCCCAGGCGACGATCTCGCCGCCGCCGTCGCCGCCTTCGGGGCCGAGGTCGATGACCCAGTCGGCGGTCTTGATCACTTCGAGATTGTGCTCGATGACGACGACCGTGTTGCCCTGCGCGACCAGCTCGTGCAGCACCTCCAGGAGCTTCTTGACGTCGTGGAAGTGCAGGCCGGTGGTGGGTTCGTCCAGGATGTAGAGCGTGCGGCCGGTGGCGCGCTTGGACAATTCCTTGGCGAGCTTGACGCGCTGGGCTTCGCCGCCGGACAGCGTCGTGGCCTGCTGGCCGACATGGATGTAGTCGAGCCCGACCCGGTGCAGGGTCTGGAACGTCTCGCGCACGCGCGGCACCGCCTTGAAGAACTCGGCGGCTTCCTCGACGGTCATGTCGAGCACGTCGGCGATGGACTTGCCCTTGAACAGGACTTCCAGCGTCTCGCGGTTGTAGCGCTTGCCCTTGCAGACGTCGCAGGTGACGTAGACGTCGGGCAGGAAGTGCATCTCGATCTTGATGACGCCGTCGCCCTGGCAGGCCTCGCAGCGGCCGCCCTTGACGTTGAAGGAGAAACGGCCGGGCTCGTAGCCGCGCGCTTTCGACTCCGGGAGGCCGGCGAACCATTCGCGGATCGGCGTGAAGGCGCCGGTATAGGTCGCGGGGTTGGAGCGCGGCGTCCGGCCGATCGGCGACTGGTCGATGTCGATGATCTTGTCGATGTGCTCGAGGCCCTCGATTCGGTCGTGGGGCGCGGCACCCTCGCTGGCGTTGTTCAGCTTGCGGGCGATGGCCTTGTAGAGTGTGTCGATCAGCAGCGTCGACTTGCCGCCGCCGGAGACGCCGGTGACCGCGGTGAACAGGCCGAGCGGAATCTCGGCCGTGACGTTCTTGAGGTTGTTGCCGCGCGCGTTCACCACCTTGATGGTGCGGCGATGGTTGGGCGGGCGCCGCTCGGGCACCTCGACCTCGAGCTCGCCGGTCAAGTACTTGCCCGTCAGCGATTTCGGGTTGCGCATGATCTCGGCCGGCGTGCCCTCGGCGATGATGTGGCCGCCATGCATGCCGGCGCCGGGGCCGATGTCGAGCACGTAGTCGGCGAGCAGGATGGCGTCCTCGTCATGCTCGACCACGATCACGGTGTTGCCGAGGTCGCGCAGCCGCTTCAGGGTGTCGAGCAGGCGCGCGTTGTCGCGCTGGTGCAGGCCGATCGAGGGCTCGTCCAGCACGTAGAGCACGCCCGTCAGGCCCGAGCCGATCTGCGAGGCCAGGCGGATACGCTGACTCTCGCCGCCGGACAGCGTGCCGGAGGAGCGGGACAGCGTGAGATAGTTGAGGCCGACGTCGAGCAGGAAGGTGAGGCGCTCGCGGATTTCCTTGAGGATTCGTCCGGCGATCTCGTTCTGCTGCGTGTTCAGCGCCTCCGGCACGGTCTCGAACCAGGCGCCGGCGCCCTTGACCGAGAGCTCCGAGATCTCGCCGATGTGCTTGCCGCCGATCTTGACGCAGAGCGCCTCGGGCTTCAGGCGGAAGCCGCTACATGCGCCGCAGGGCACGTCGTGGAAATATTTCGAGAGTTCCTCGCGCGCCCATTCGCTCTCGGTCTCGCGATAGCGGCGGTTGATGTTGGTGATGACGCCTTCGAACGGCTTCTTGGTGTCGTAGGAGCGCACCCCGTCCTCGTAGGAGAACTTGATCTCGTCCTCGCCGGAGCCATGCAGGATCGCGTCTTTGGTCTTCTTCGGCAGATCCTTCCATTTGGTGGTCAGCGCGAACTTGTAGTGCTTGCCGAGCGCCGTCAGCGTCTGCACGTAATAGGGCGACGACGACTTGGCCCAGGGCGCAATCGCGCCCTTGCCGATGGCAAGCTCCTTGTCGGGGATGACGAGGTCCTCGTCGACATGCTGCTCGACGCCGAGGCCGCCGCAGGCCGGGCAGGCGCCATAGGGGTTGTTGAACGAGAACAGGCGCGGCTCGATCTCGGGGATCGTGAAGCCCGAGACGGGGCAGGCGAATTTCTCCGAGAACAGGATGCGCTCGGGGCCGCTCTTGTCGTGGATTTTTGCGGTCTTCTTGTCCGATTTCTTCTCGTCGCCCGCTGACGCCGGTGCATCGGCATATTCGATCACGGCGAGGCCCTCGGCGAGCTTGAGCGCCGTCTCGAAACTCTCGGCGAGGCGCTGGCCGATGTCGGCGCGCACCACGATGCGGTCGACCACGACGTCGATGTCATGCGGGAATTTCTTGTCGAGAACAGGCGCCTCCGCCAGCTCATGAAAGCTGCCGTCGATCTTGACGCGCTGAAAGCCCTTCTTGAGCCATTCGGCGAGTTCTTTCCGGTACTCGCCCTTGCGGCCGCGCACGACCGGCGCGAGCAGATAGAGCCGGGTGCCTTCGGGCAGCGCCAGCACGCGGTCGACCATCTGCGAGACGGTCTGGCTCTCGATCGGCAGGCCGGTGGCGGGCGAATAGGGCACGCCGACGCGCGCCCAGAGCAGACGCATGTAATCGTAGATCTCGGTGACGGTGCCGACGGTGGAGCGCGGATTCTTCGACGTCGTCTTCTGCTCGATCGAGATCGCCGGCGACAGGCCGTCGATCTGATCGACGTCGGGCTTCTGCATCATCTCCAGGAACTGGCGGGCATAGGCCGACAGCGACTCGACGTAGCGGCGCTGGCCCTCGGCATAGATAGTGTCGAAGGCGAGCGAGGATTTGCCGGAGCCTGACAGGCCGGTGAACACCACCAGCTTGTCGCGGGGAATCTCGACGTCGATGTTCTTGAGGTTGTGCTCGCGCGCGCCACGGATCGTAATTGCGCGCAGGCTCGAGCCCGCGTTCTGCTGTTGGCGCTTCGCCTTGATCACTTCATCCATCCCGCTGGTCCTCAAGGAATCCCAAAAGCGCGCGATCGCGCCAATGTTGAAGGCGCGCTTCGCCCGGAACCGGGATCGGCGCCGATGGGGTTGGCAGCGAACGTAGGAAGAACGAGGACGGATTTCCAGTGGGACTTGCGAATCGTCAACGGATTGTTGGCGCCTTGGCGGCAACTGGCAGGAGCGGAGCACAAGGGAACAGGCGAAGGGCCGGCGCGAGGCCGGCCCTTCGTTCTCGTTCGGACGCGGACACGGAGGAATCCGCGCTTGAGCAGGACCTGGAGGAGTCCTTGGGGCTTCGTAATGGGGGTCAGTATTTGGCGACGAGCGGGCCGCCCCAGCGGTAGTTGATGCGGATCAGGCCCATGTCGATGTCCTGGCCAATCCGGTCGGTGCGCGCGAGAAATCCGCCAGTGAGTGTGGCGAAGTCGGCGCTGTGATGGCCCAGGAACACATGATTGTACTCGCCGCCGACAGACCAGTTCTCGGCAAAGCCCCACTCCACGCCGATGCCGATGGTGTAGCCCCAGCGGGTCTGGTTGACGCTGTTGAACGCGAGTGCAGGCACGCCCGGGAAGAAGGTGTCGTATTTGTCGTGCGCCACGGCCGCGCCGGCCTTGCCGTAGAGCAGCAGGCTGTCGACGGCGTAGCCCATCTGGCCGGTGAAGAGGCCGAAGGCGTCAATCCTGGTCTGGTTGGTCAGCGGGGCCAGTGCCACGCTGACATTGTTGCCCTTGAAGTCGGCCCAGTTGCCCTGGCCCTCGATGCCGAACACCCAGCGCGATTTCTGCCAGCGATAGCCGACCTGTCCACCGATCGTGCCGCCGCCTGCGTTGTGGCAGCCTTCGCCGACGGCTGGATCAACCGCGAGGCCGAGCGCGCTGGTCACGTTCCAGCAGGCGTGGGCCCAGCCGCCGCCACCGTTGATGCCGGCATACACGCCGCTCCAGTCGTAGGCGAGGACAGGCGCTACCGGCGCCTTGGAATACAGCGGCAGATCGGCAGCCGCCGCCGGCGCGATCGCGCCGAGTGCGAACAAGCCGGCCGCGGCCAGCGCACAAATCTTCATGTCAGATCCCCAACTCACCAAGCCAATGCGCGGGTGCGATTCGCGCCCCACGATTCCTTGACGGTTGGATGCTCGTCAGCGCGAAAACAAAAAGGCCGGCGCAAGGCCGGCCTTTCGTAGCGCGATGGCGTTGGAGGCGAAGATCAGTACTTCGCTTAGTACTTGGCGACCACCGGGCCACCAAAGGTGTAGTTGAGGCGGACGGTGCCCATGTCAATGTCCTGCTTGATATTGTCGATGCGGTCGTTGAAACCGAGAATCGTGAACGAGTTGTTGCGCTTGCCCATGAACAGATGGTCGTATTCGATCGCAACGGACCAGTTCGGCGCGAAGCCGAATTCGAGGCCGGTGCCGACCGCACCACCCCAGCGCGTCTCGCTTGCGCTGTCGATGACCACGCCGATCACACTGCCGTTGTACTTGGCGTGCGTGACGGCGGCGCCACCCTTCACGTACCAGAGCACGTTGTTCCAGGCATAGCCGACCTGGCCGGTGAACAGGCCGATCGCATCAATCTTGGTCTCGTTGACCAGCGGCGCGAGCGCCAGGCTGGTATTCGAGCCCTTCAGGTTGGCCCAGTCGCCCTGGGCCTCAAGGCCGAACACCCAGTTGGTGGACTGCCAGCGATAACCGATCTGGCCACCGACGACGGCGCCGGTTGCATTGTGACAGCCCTCGGCCGTGTCCGGACCCGCAACGCCGGCGATATTGTTGACGTCCCAGCAATTGTGGCTCGAGGCACCACCGGCGTTGGCGCCGATATAGAAGCCGGACCAGTTGTAGATCGAGGCCATCGCGACCGGCGCCTTGGTGTAAGGGCGGGCCGCCAGATCGGCCGCCGATGCGGGAGCCAACGCGCTGAGTGCGAACAGGCTGGCCGAAGCCAACAAAATCTTCTTCATTTCGATTCCCCAGTTCCGTTTCTCTTTGTCGCCTTCCGCACGGCGGAAGAGCGGCGGACCCAATGACCCAACTGACGTCACTCTCTTACACCATTGAAGCCAAAGGTTGTGTTACCGAGTCGCCACATCTCGCCGAAAACGTGCGGGAGCGGCCGGCCCATACTGGTACGCGTGAAAAACAAAAAGGCCGGCGCGAGGCCGGCCTTTCGTAACGCGATGGCGTTGGGCGCGAAGATCAGTACTTCGCTCAGTACTTGGCGACCACCGGGCCCCCGAAGTGATAGTTCACGCCGACCTGCACGGTGTGGAGGTTGAGCGTGCCGGTGGGCAGGACGCCCGAGAAGTAGGTCTCGCCGCCGAGGCTGCGATAGAGGTACTCGCCCTTGACCGACCACTGCGGCGCGAAGAACGCTTCGACGCCGGCGCCGACGGTCCAGCCGGAGTGCCACTTGCTGTCCGACGCGGTCACGCCGAGCGCAGACAGAGACAGCTTGTTGTCGATCCAGGCGTAGCCGCCGGTGCCGTAGAACAGGACCTGGTTGACGGCGTAGCCGATGCGGCCGCGCACGGTGCCCATCGCATCGGTCTTCGAGGTGAGCGTGGTGGTCACAACGCCGAAGCCGGGGACGGCAACGGGGCCGGTCGCCGAAGCGCTGACATCGGCCCAGGCGCCATCGGCCTCGATGCCGAACACGACATTGCCGGTCTGCCAGTTGTAGCCGGCGGTGCCGCCGACGAAGCCACCCTTCATCTTCGGATCGCCCGAGCCGTTCTCCCAGGCGCCGCCACCGACGATACCGAGATAGAAGCCGGTCCAGTTGTAGACCGAGGCCACAGCCACCGGTGCCTTGGTGTAGGGGCGGGCCGCGAGATCAGCGGCCGAAGCCGGAGCGGCGAGAGCGAACAAACAGGCCGAAGCCAACAAAACCTTCTTCATAATCAACCTAATCCCAGTCCCGGTTTCTGTTTCTGCCTTCCGTGCGTTCGGAAGGACATCGGACGCGTTGGTCCAACTGACGTCGGCTTACACCATTGAAGCCGCAAGTTGTGTCTCTCAAAAGCCACAGCGGTTGCAGAATGTAATGGTTACTGACGCACTAATCCGGCGGCTTGCCCTCAGCAAAAAGGCCGGCGCGAGGCCGGCCTTTGATCTGCAAGTGATATCAGAAGGATATCAGTACTTCGCGACGACCGGGCCGCCCCAGTTGAAATGATAGTTCACGCCTGCCTTGATGGTGTGGACGGTGTCCTTCCACTCCGAACGATCGGTCGGAATCCCGCTGTACTGGATCGAGCTCTTGCCGAAATCGATGTAGTTGTACTCGACCTTGGCCGACCAGTTCGGAGCGAACATGTATTCGGCGCCGGCACCGACCGTCCAACCCCAACGCCAGTCATTCTGGACGAAGACGTTTCCGGGAATGCCATCGTAGCGGTGCTGGATGTCACCGACCGCTGCACCGCCGCTGACGAACCAGAGCGCGGGACCAGTCGAGTAGCCGAGACGGCCCTTGATGTCGCCGAAGCCGCGAATCTTCGTGAAGTAGGTGTCACCGACGCCGGCATTGATCTCGGCAGAACGGCCGCTGATGTCAGCCCAGTGGTAGTCGCCCTCGATGCCGAATACGGCCGGGCCGGACTGCCAATTGTAGCCGAACACGCCGCCGACGAAGCCGCCGCTGGTGTCATACTTCTGGGTCCCGGCGAAGATCGCCGTATTCGGAGCGTCGAAGAAGGTCTCGTCACTACGGCCCCAGCCGCCGCCGCCCTGCACACCGGCATAGAAGCCGGTCCAGTTGTAGATCGGGGCGGGCGCGACCATCGGCGCCTTGGTGTAGGGACGCGCGGCCATATCAGCCGCATTCGCAGGAGCCGCCAAGCCCAACGCAGCGGCACCCAATGCAACCAGCAAAGTTTTATTCATTACGGTCTCTCCCATGTTTGTCCGCTTCACAAAATTCCCCAAAGCGGACCATCAGGCGCGATGCCCATACGATCTAATTCCGAGGCAAAGCTAGCCCGATTTGGCGCCAGAGTCCGTCTCCGAAATACCACAGTCGCGAACGAACGAAATGGAACTAAGTAAATGAATGTTAAGTGATTTTTCGTCTTACCGGGAACCCAAAAAAGTTCCATCGGGTTCCGTCGCCGTAGTCCAGTTTAAGTTCCACTCTGCCAGTTGATTCAGCAGTTACTCACCACAGACCCAGTTGAGAACAAATCTGGAACAAGCCCATCGTCGATGCTATATATGGGGATAACCTGAGGGGTGACGGGCTGATCCGCCCTCGCGAGCGTATAGGGTTCGCCTCAACAGGGTGGCAGAGGACCGTTTCGCGCGGACCCCGCCTTTGAGATTCAGTGGCATTCGGAGTGGAGAGCGGCATGGCGGGAAGCGTCAACAAGGTCATTCTGGTTGGAAATCTCGGCAAGGATCCTGAAATCCGCCGCACCCAGGACGGGCGGCCGATCGCGAATTTGAGCATCGCGACCTCCGAGACCTGGCGCGACAAGGCGACCGGCGAACGCAAGGAAAAGACCGAGTGGCACCGCGTCGTGATCTTCAATGAAGGACTCTGCAAGGTCGCCGAGCAGTACCTGAAGAAAGGCGCCAAGGTTTACATCGAAGGCGCGCTCCAGACCCGCAAATGGACCGATCAGGCCGGCGTCGAGAAGTACTCCACCGAGGTCGTGCTGCAGGGCTTCAACTCGACCCTGACGATGCTCGACGGCCGGAGCGGCGGCGGAGGCGGCAGCTTCGGCGACGAGCCGGGTGGCGATTTCGGCTCCTCCGGGCCCGTCAGCAGCGCGCCGCGCCGTGCGGTTGCCGCCGGCGGTGGCGGCGGCCGCAACAGCGACATGGACGACGACATCCCGTTCTGAGAACGGCGGTCGCAAGACGAGGACGCGCCGGCAGGATCGGCGGCGCTTCCCGTTTCGTATGAGCAAATCTCACTAATCGGCAGGAAGGGCTCGGGATTTCCGGGCCCGCTTCATGTTTGAGGTGAGCTTGGATCGCCGATCGGCAAACGGGCTGACGGGGTGGGCTCGCCGCGCGACTTGCCCGGCGGTGCGGGCGGCTTGGGAATGCCGATTCCGGGTTCTTCCAGGGCGTTGCTTGTAAGGCCTTAAGTCGTTGGAAAAATAAGCGGAAAAAGCGCTTCCCTTGACCCCCGCGAGGGTGGTTATCAGGGGGGCGATGCGCTATATGATTCCCAGATAAAACCTCACCGGATTCCCCCTTGGCTGACGACGACGACAAGCCCGGCGACCAGCCGGCGCAACCCTCGGATATTCGACCCGTCTCCATCTTCGAGGAGATGAAGAAGTCGTATCTCGACTACGCCATGAGCGTGATCGTGGCGCGGGCGCTGCCCGATGCCCGCGACGGCCTGAAGCCGGTGCACCGGCGCATCCTGTACTCGATGCACGAGCAGGGCCACACGCCCGACAAGAAGTACGTCAAATCCGCCCGCGTGGTCGGCGACGTCATCGGTAAGTATCATCCGCACGGCGACCAGTCGATCTACGACGCCATGGTCCGCATGGCGCAGGACTTCTCGATGCGGGTGCCGCTGATCGACGGTCAGGGCAATTTCGGCTCGGTCGACGGCGATCCCCCGGCCGCCTATCGTTACACCGAGGCGCGGCTGACCAAGTCGGCGCTGGCCCTGCTGGCCGATATCGACAAGGACACCGTCGACTTCCAGCCGAACTACGACAACAACGAGACCGAGCCGTCGGTTCTTCCGGCCAAGTTCCCGAACCTCCTGGTCAACGGCGCGGGCGGCATCGCGGTCGGCATGGCCACGAACATTCCGCCGCACAATCTCGGCGAAGTCATCGACGCCTGCGTGGCGCTGATCGACAATCCCGCGCTCACCGTCGACGAACTCATCAACATCGTGCCCGGACCGGATTTTCCGACCGGTGGCGTCATTCTCGGGCGCGCGGGCATCCGCGCCGCCTATCACCTCGGCCGTGGCTCGATCATGATGCGGGGGAAGGTCGCGATCGAGACCATCCGCAAGGAGCGCGAGGCGATCATCATCACCGAGATTCCCTACCAGGTGAACAAGGCGACGATGGTCGAGCGCATCGCCGAGCTGGTCAAGGAAAAGAAGATCGAGGGCATCGGCGACCTGCGCGATGAATCCGACCGCGACGGCTATCGCGTCGTGATCGAATTGAAGCGCGACGCCGTGCCGGACGTGGTGCTGAACCAGCTCTACCGGTTCACACCGCTGCAGACGAGCTTCGGCGTCAACATGGTGGCGCTCGACAGCGGCCGTCCGCGGATCATGCATCTGAAGGACCTGCTGGCGATCTTCGTCGACTTCCGTGAGCGGGTCGTCACGCGTCGCACCAAGTTCCTGCTCGCCAAGGCGCGCGATCGCGCCCATATCCTGGTCGGTCTCGCCATCGCGGTCGCCAATATCGACGAGATGATCCGCGTCATCCGGACCTCGCCCGATCCGACCACCGCCCGCGACACCCTGATGTCGCGCGACTGGCCGGCCCGGGACGTCGAGGACATGCTGACGCTGATCGACGATCCGCGCCATCGTATCAGCGAAAACGGCACGATCCGGCTGTCGATGGAACAGGCGAGGGCCATTCTGGACCTGCGCCTGCAGCGGCTCACCGCACTCGGCCGCGACGAAATCCGCGACGAGCTCGACAAGCTCGCCGGCGAGATCGCCGACTATCTCGACATTCTGCGCTCGCGCGAGCGCGTGCTTGAAATCATCAAGACCGAGCTTGCCGAGGTGAAGGCCGAGTTCGCCACGCCGCGCCGCACTGTCATCATCGAGCAGGAAGGCGAGGTCGAGGACGAGGACCTGATCCAGCGCGAGGACATGGTCGTCACCGTCTCCCACGCCGGCTACGTCAAGCGCGTCCCGCTGTCGGCCTACCGGGCCCAGCGCCGCGGCGGCAAGGGCCGCGCCGGCATGCAGACCCGCGACGAGGATTTCGTCAGCCGCCTGTTCGTGGCTTCCACGCACACGCCGGTGCTGTTCTTCTCGTCGCGCGGCCAGGTCTACAAGGAAAAGGTCTGGCGGCTGCCGATGGCCGCGCCGAACGCGCGCGGCAAGGCGCTGATCAACATCCTGCCGTTGGAGCAGGGCGAGCGCATCACCACCATCATGCCGCTGCCCGAGGATGAATCGACCTGGGGCAACCTCGACGTGATGTTCGCGACCACCGGCGGCAACGTCCGGCGCAACAAGCTGTCCGACTTCGTCGACGTCCGCCGCTCCGGCATCATCGCCATGAAGCTCGACGAGAACGAAGCGATCGTCGACGTTCAGATCTGCACCGAGCACGACGACGTGCTGCTCACCGGCGCCGGCGGCCAGTGCATCCGCTTCCCCGTCACCGACGTTCGTGTGTTCACCGGGCGCACCTCGATGGGTGTGCGCGGCATCGCGCTTGCCGAGGGCGACAAGGTGATCTCGCTCGCGATCCTGCGCCACGTCGAAACCACCTCGGACGAACGCTCTGCCTATTTGAAGATGCGCCGTGCGGTCGCCGGCGAAGCCGTGGCCGACGAGGCTGCGGTGGATGCCGAGGCCGAAGAGACGACCTCCGGCAGCTTCCAGCTTCCGCAGGAGCGCTACATCGAGATGTCGGCGGCCGAGCAGGTCGTGCTCACCGTCTCCGTCAACGGCTACGGCAAGCGGACCTCGTCCTACGAGTACCGCACCACGGGCCGCGGCGGCAAAGGCATCGTCGCCATGAGCGTCAACAACCGCAACGGCAACCTCGTTGCATCCTTCCCCGTGGAGGATGCCGATCAAATCATGCTGGTCACCGACAAAGGCCAGCTGATCCGCTGCCCGGTCGAAGGCATCCGCGTCGCCGGCCGCTCGACCCAGGGCGTGATCGTGTTCGACACCGCCGAGGACGAGCATGTGGTGTCGGTCGAGCACATCACCGAAGAGGCTGAGAGCGGGAACGGCGCCAATGGGGAGACGAGCGGGGAGTGATCATTCACCCCTCGCAGCCCGCAAGGCGCGAAGCGAAATCCGGGCTACGAATTTCCCTAAATCTCCAGCTCCGTCCCGAACTCCACCACCTGCTTGGTCGGCACGCCGAAGAACGCCGCGGAGCGTTCGGCGTTGCGCTGGAGGAATGCGAACACGCCTTCGCGCCAGACCCACATGCCCGGGACGTCCTCGCGCGGGATGATGGTCTCGCGGCCGACATAGTAGGTGACGTCGGAGAGGTCGAGGCCGGGCAGCTTGCCCTGGCGGCAGGTGAGCTTGAGCCCGTCATAGATCGTCGGGTTCTGCATGAAGCCGTAATGCAGGATCACGCGGGTGATGCCGGTGATGATCTCGATCACCTCGGCGCGCTCCTCGTCGGCAATGTGAGGAGCATCCTCGATCAGGACGGTGACGAGGACGATGCGTTCGTGCAGCACGCGGTTGTGCTTGACGAACTGCGTCAGGGTCAGCGGCACGCCGCGCGGCGCGGAGGCCAGGAACACGGCGGTCCCGGGCAGCCTTGCGCTGCACTTGTTGACCGCGGTCTCGATCAAATCCTCCTCGGGCTGGCGCAGCCGCGCCCGCGCGGCCTCGACCAGCTTCACGCCGGCCCGCCAGGTCAACATCAGGAAGGCGACGAGCGCGGCGAGCAGCAGCGGAAACCAGCCGCCCTCGAACAGCTTGATCGAGTTGGCCGAGAAGAAGATCATGTCGATCACGAAGAAGAATCCGTTCACGGCGACGACGAGCCAGGGCGAAAAACCCCACTGGATCGCGAGCAGCGCGGCCAGCAGCGTGGTGATCGCCATCAGCAGCGACACAGCGATGCCGTAGGCGCCGGCGAGCGCGTCCGAGGTGCCGAAGCTCAGCACCGCACCAAGTGTTGCGGCGGCGAGCAACCAGTTCACCAGCGGCACGTAGATCTGGCCGATGGCGTCGCTCTGGGTGTGGCGGATCTGCATGCGCGGCAGGAAGCCGAGCTGGATCGACTGCTGGGTCAGCGAGAACACGCCGGAAATGATCGCCTGCGAGGCGATCACGGTCGCGACCGCGGAAAAGGCGACCAGCGGATAGTGCAGGGCGTCGGGGCAGAGCTGGAAGAACGGATTCTCGATCATGGTCGGATCGGTGATCAGCAGCGCGGCCTGCCCGAAATAGTTCAGCACCAGCGCCGGCAGGCAGATTGCGAACCAGGCGAGCCGGATCGGGAAGCGGCCGAAATGCCCCATGTCGGCATACATGGCCTCGCCGCCGGTCACCGCCAGAAACGCCGCGCCGAGGATGGCGAAGGAGACGTGGAAATCCTGGTGGATCAGGAACTCGAAGGCATAGAGCGGGCTGAGCGCGGCCAGCACCGCCGGGGCCTTGACGATACCGTGGATGCCGAGCGCGGCGAGCACGACGAACCAGGCCAGCATCACCGGGCCGAAGATGCGGCCGATGAATCCGGTTCCCTGCTTCTGCATTATGAACAGCCCGATCAGGATGACGACCGTGACGGGTACGACTAGTGGTGCAAGCGAGGGGGCATCGACCTTGAGGCCTTCGATCGCGCTGAGCACGGAGATCGCCGGCGTGATCGCGCCGTCGCCATAGAGCAGCGCGGCGCCGATCAGGCCCACCACCAGCAGATGGGCTCGCCAGGTGCCGGGTTGGGCGTGGCGGGCATGCAGCAGCGCCAGCAGCGCGACGATGCCGCCTTCGCCGCGATTGTCCGCGCGCAGGATCAGCAGCGCATATTTGAACGAGATGATGAGCAACAGCGCCCACAGGATCAGCGAGGCAATCCCCAGAACAGCGTCGTGGCTCAATGTGCCGCCATGAGCGGCCGCCTTGGCGGCTTCCTTCAGGGCGTAGAGGGGGCTGGTGCCGATATCGCCATAGACCACCCCGAGGGCGCCCATGGTCATTGCTATCGGGAGGGGGGCCGGACGATGGCCGGAAGCGACCGCGGGCGTGCTGGACAAGTGCAACCCCTCAATGGGATCGCGCCCGGCGGGTCATTCCGACGGGCGCGAGCATCAGGCAGTCTGCGACGGGACGTCGCAAATATCCATGGGATTTATGTGACGCGAAGCTGACAGCCCGCCTACGGCGTGCGGTCGGCCGTCACCAGGCGCGCCTCGCGAATGTTGGCCTTGGTGCCGGCGCGGCGCAGGCACGAGGCTTCGAAGTTCGGCCATGCCTGCTGCGAGCAGTCCTTGCCGATGTTGCGGATATCGAGCCGGTCGCCCTTGGCGAGCGGCTGCGGGACGCTCGCTTCGACTGATGGAGCGAAGCCGGGAAGGACGGTGAGGGCAGCAGCCACAAAAGCGGCGATCGCAATCGCTGAAAGGGTCTTGATCATCGACGGTCCCCTGTGATGCGGCCGCTACGCCCAGTGTGCGGCCCGTCATTCGTTGAGCATGAGAGACAATTCGATTTATGCCGTTTTCGAGCAAGCTAAGTCGTTGATTTGACTCACATCGAAATCGCAGAAAGTCGAAAGATTCACATCCTCGTTGGGTGGATTAGTAACCATGGCCAGTTTCCGGACGTCTTCGCGGAGGCGGGAAATGGTTTCGTTCGCGCTCCGTTTTGTTTCGCGGCCGCCCTCAGGACGAAACAATCGGCGCGATTCAGACACGACCTGGCGGAATGACTGGGCGGGAAACCGGTCCGGCTTGCCGGGCCGGGCGGGGCGCGGTAGGACGGGGCCATGCCGCGCATTGCCTTCTATCCAGGTTCCTTCGACCCCATCACCAACGGCCATCTGGACGTGGTCCGGCACAGTGTTCCCCTGTGCGACCGGCTGGTGGTCGCCATCGGGGTCCATCCCGGCAAGAAGCCGCTGTTCACGACCGAGGAGCGGCTCAAGATGCTGCACGAGGTCTGCGGGCCGGTGGCCGCTGCAGCCGGCTGCGTGCTGGAAGCCGTGACCTTCGACGATCTCGCGGTCACTGCCGCCCGCACGCACGGCGCCACCATCATGATTCGTGGCCTGCGCGACGGCACCGATCTCGACTACGAAATGCAACTCGCCGGCATGAACGGGACCATGGCGCCCGAGGTGCACACGGTGTTCCTGCCGGCCTCTCCGGCGGTCCGCCCGATCACCGCCACTTTGGTGCGTCAGATCGCCGGCATGGGGGGCGACGTCTCGGCCTTCGTACCGCCGCTCGTCGCGGCACAGCTCAAGGCAAAATTCGCCTGATAACGGCGCGTTTCCTCTTTCATCTCTGATCCGGAGTTCTCATGATCCGAATTTTCGCAGTTCTTGCGGCGCTTGTATTCGCGGTGCCGGCGGTGGCGCAGCAATTGCCGGCCAACCTCGACAAGGCGAACGCCATCGTCATCGACACCACCAAGGGCCGCATCGTCATCAAGCTGCGGCCCGACCTCGCGCCCCAGCACGCCGAGCGCATCAAGCAGCTCGCGCGCGAGGGCTATTACAACAACGTTCCGTTCCACCGCGTCATGGACGGCTTCATGGCGCAGACCGGGGACGGCCAGAATTTCAACGGCACCGGTGGTTCTAAATATCCGAACTTGAAGCAGGAGTTCTCAAAGGTGCATTTCGCACGCGGCATCGTCGGCATGGCCCGGCGCGGCGACAGCGTCGACACCGCCAACTCGCAGTTCTTCATCATGTTCGCCGACGGCGGCAGCCTGGATAACCAGTACACCGTGATCGGCGAAGTCGTGCAGGGCATGGACGTCGTCGACAAGCTGAAGAAGGCGCCGCCCGGCTCACCCAGCGGCAGCGTCACCGACCCCGACAAAATGGTGAAGGTGCAGGTCGCCTCCGACATCAAATAGGGTGGGAGATGGCGCGTTGCGGCAACAGGCTTCTGCTGGTCGCCGCGATGCTGCTGATGGCTGCCTCCGGCGCGGCCGCCGGGGACGGGCAGGTCGATACCATCCAGGACATCTTCCGGCATTTGCGCACCTGCTGGAGGCCGCCGCCGCCGGCCAGGGCGCGCCCACTCGACATCACCGTCGTCGTGAGCTTTAACCGGTCCGGAAATATTCTGGGCCATCCGAGGATTTCCTATGAATCCGCGGAGGCCTCCGACAATGACCGGCTGCAATACCGGATCGCGGTGATGGAGGCGTTGCAACGCTGCACGCCAATGCCATTTACCGATGCAATGGCCGGCGCCGCCGCGGGACGTCCATTCGCGATCCAGTTCCGTAGCCGCAGAACGTCACCTGACAAGACTTCACCTCCAACGCAAGAGAGACGAGCATGAGCGTCACCGAAAACACCTTGATCCTCGAGACCACCCAGGGCCCCGTCACCATCGAGATGCGTCCCGACCTCGCGCCCGGCCATGTCGCGCGCATCAAGGAACTGGTCCGCGAAGGTTTTTACGACGGCATCGTGTTCCACCGCGTGATCGAAGGCTTCATGGCGCAGACCGGCTGTCCGCAGGGCACCGGCACAGGCGGCTCCGGCAAGAAGCTGAAGGCCGAGTTCAACAAGGAACCGCATGTGCGCGGCACCACTTCGATGGCCCGTGCCGCCAGTCCCGATTCCGGCGATAGCCAGTTCTTCATCGTCTTCGACGACGCCCGCTTCCTCGACAACCAGTACACGGTGTGGGGCAAGGTCACCGAGGGCATGGAGAATGTCGACAAGATCAAGCGCGGCGAGCCGGTGCAGAACCCCGACAAGATCGTCAAGGCGCGGATGGCTGCCGACGCGGAGTGATCTCGTAGCAGTCATTCCGGGGCGATGCGCAGCATCGAACCGGGAATCTCGAGATTCCGGGTTCGCGCTTTGCGCGCGCCGGAATGACGCCAATTGAGGCGCAGCGGCGTAATGCGCACCGATCTCTTCAACTTTGAGCTGCCTGCCGAGCGCATCGCGTTGCGCCCGGCAAGCCCGCGCGACTCCGCGAAGATGCTGGTCGTGGAGGGCGGCGCGCTGCGTGACCAGATCATCGCCGACCTGCCGCAATGGCTGAAGCCCGGCGACCAGCTCGTCGTCAACGACACCAAGGTGATCGCGGCGCAGCTCAAGGGCCGCCGCATCGGGCGCGAGACCGAGCCGAGGATCGAGGCGACCCTGATCAAGCGCCTCGACGGCTCGCGCTGGCAGGCGCTGGTGAAGCCGGCGAAGAAGCTCACCCCCGGCGACCGCATCCGCTTCGGCAATGAAGGCAAAGTCTGCCTGCTCGGCCATCTCGACGCCGAGGTCGAGGCCAAGGGCGTGGAGGGCGAGGTGACACTGTCATTCTCGTTCCATGGGCCTGCGCTCGACCAGGCGATCGCCGATCTCGGCAGTCCGCCGCTACCGCCCTACATCGCCTCCAAGCGCACGCCCGACGATCAGGACCTCGCCGACTACCAGACCATGTTCGCCGCGAACGAAGGCGCGGTCGCTGCTCCGACCGCCGGCCTGCATTTCACCCCGGCGCTGGAGCAGGCGCTGCGCGAACGCGGCATCGGCATCAACCGCGTGACGCTGCATGTCGGGGCAGGGACGTTCCTCCCCGTGAAGGTGGACGACACCGAAGGCCACAAGATGCACGCCGAGTGGGGCACGATCTCGGCCGAGACCGCGGAGAAGCTCAACACCGCGCGGAAGAATGGCGGCCGCATCATCGCCGTCGGCACCACATCATTGCGGCTGCTTGAAAGCGCTGCCAGCGAGGACGGCGCCATCCAGCCGTTCATGGCCGAGACCTCGATCTTCATCACCCCCGGCTATCGCTTTCGCGCCGTCGATATCCTGCTGACCAATTTCCACCTGCCGAAGTCGACGCTGTTCATGCTGGTGTCGGCGTTCTCCGGGCTCGAGACGATGCAGCAGGCGTATGCGCACGCGATCGCGAGCGGGTATCGGTTTTATTCGTATGGGGATGCGTGTTTGCTGTTTCGGGCAGCGCCGTAGGGTGGGTTAGCCGTAAGGCGTAACCCACCTCTTTTGTTTCTGCGGCGAAAGAAGTGGTGGGTTACGCCATCACTCGCTGCGGCAACAGCTCCGCGATCTGCACCGCATTCAGCGCCGCGCCCTTGAGCAGCTGATCCGCCGCCACGAACATCGAGATCGAATGTCCACTGGGATCGCTGAGGTCCTTGCGGATGCGGCCGACCAGGACGTCGTCCTGGCCCGAAGCGTCGATCGGCATCGGGAAGTAGTTCTTCACGCGGTCGTCGATCACCTTCACGCCGGGGGCCTGCGCCATGATGGCGCGGACCTGGTCCTCGGTGATCGGCTTCTCGCATTCGAAGGTGATGGCCTCGCAATGGGCGCGCAGAACCGGCACGCGGACGCAGGTCACGCCGATGGCGATCCTGTCGTCCTCGAAGATCTTGCGGGTCTCCTTGATGACCTTGGTCTCTTCGTCGTTGTAGCCGGTGTCGGGATCGACCGCGGTGTTGTGATTGAAGAGATTGAAGGCGTAGGGGTGCGGCATCACCTTGGGCGTATAGACCTGCCCGTTGAGGCTGGCGCGGGTGGACTCGACGAGCTCGTCCATCGCGGCGGCGCCGGCGCCGCTTGCCGCCTGATAGGTCGAGATGATCACGCGCTTGATGCGGTTCTTCTGGTGGATCGGCCACAGCGGCACCAGCGCGGTGATCGCGGCACAGTTCGGGTTCGCAATGATGCCCTTGTGGTCGCGGATGCGGTTGGCGTTGATCTCGGGGATCACCAGCGGCACGTTCGGGTCCATGCGGAAGGCGGAGGAGTTGTCGACCACGACCGCGCCGGCCTTGACCGCGAGCGGCGCGTACTTCCTGGAGATGGTGCCGCCGGCGGAGAACAGCGCGATGTCGACGCCGTCGAAGGCGCGCTCGGTCAGCTCCTCGATGACGACGTCCTTGCCGCGGAACGATACCGTCTTGCCGGCCGAGCGGGCGCTTGCGAGCGCCTTGAGCTTGCCGACGCGAAAGCCGCGCTTGTCCATGGTGGCGATGAATTCGGCGCCCACCGCACCGGTGACGCCGACAATCGCGACGACGGGATCGTTACTCACTTTGTCCTCCATTGAATTGCGATTTAGACAACAAAAAAGCCCCGGACCATCATGGGCGGGGCTTCGGTAGAGCTGATTGCGTTTTAGTCGACGACTACAAGCGCACGCCTCCCCGGGCCCCGAAGGCCGTGGTGGTTTTGGTCGTGCGTTTGGTGGTCGTGAACATGGCGGCGACTTATGCGGGAGAGTCTGGCGCCCGTCAATGCTTTTCGGCGGGATTGTGGCCGGCGCTATTTGCCCCGAGCGCCCGGCGGCTCCAGGATGACCTCCTTGAGGTCATCGCCGCTGATGACGACGATCGAAAAATTCAGCCGGCCGCCTTCACGCACCAGCCCGCCACTGATCGCCTTGCCCGAAGCCGCGCGCTCGGCGACATGCACCGCATCCGCGAGACGGTGCCTGATCGCACCGAGCGCTGCGAGGTTGCTGCGATCGTCGAGGTCGAGCTCGGTGAGGGGGAGGGCGGCCTCGCCGCCGATGAGCTCGCCGGTCGTGGCGTTGATGGTGTGGCGCCAGATCCGGTCGTTGTGCAGGGTCTTCACCCGGTAGACCGGCACGCCGGAGCCTCCGTCAAAACTGACATCCGCCGTCGTGGCGCCGGCGTGACGGGCTTCCGCAATCGCCATGGCTTGGCTGATCGAAATCGACGAGCTGCGGAATCGTTCGATTTCGCGGCTGACCGCCTGGCGGTCCGCCTCGGCATCACCATCTGTGTTGCCGTGAAGCGCGGTCGGCGTGCCCGCGGTCACGACCGCCTGTGCGGGCGGTGCGAGGAGTAGCGCTGGCAAGGCGATCGCGAGCAGTCGCGAAGTCCATCGTTTTGCTGTCGTCATGCGCGAAACCCTCGGCCAGCGAGTGTGCCGGATGATCGTAAAGAATTCGCGGCCGACCTTGGGCATCGGCCGGCCGCGGAGCGTCGTGGCGGGCTGTACCCGTCGCGGCGGTCTTAGCGGTCCGGACCACCTTGGGGCTGGTGAAAAAAACGGTCCGTATCGCTTATAACTAAACCATACCGTATCGTTTTATTTTGGTCAATGCCGCAGGCGTGTCCCTGTGGGGGACAGGCCGCAATCTCACGGAATTGTCAGCGGGAGGGACGGCGCCGCGGAGCGGCTTTGGCGGCATCCTTGACGCGGCCGGCCGGTCCCAGCGCGCCGGCCAGGAATAGCTTGATCGCGACGCGCATCCGCTTCTCGGCGGGTTTTATTTCCATCGGTGTTCCGAACGTCGCCAAGCGGTGGGTGTGGCCAACGACGACGTCGAGAAACACCTCGGCGGCTATGGTGGTGTCTTCGACGTCGAGGGCGCCTTGGGCCGCCAGATGATCGAAGAAGCGCGCGGTCGTGGCGACGGCCTTGAGCCAGCCTTCTTCCTTGCCGAGCTTGGCGATGTCAGGGAAATTGATGGCTTGTGACGTCATCATGCGGCTGAAGGCCATGGCGTCCGGCCCGCAGGTGAATGTCAGCATTTCCCGCCCGATCTCGACCAACCGCTGCTCGACGGAGATGTCGGACGAACTGCCGAGCTGCGTCTCGGCCGCCGCCGACAGCGGGGCAAGCCATCGCGCGATTTCGCGCCTCAGCACCGCCGTGAACAGGCCGCGCTTGTCGCCATAACGGGAGTAGACGGTCGGCTTGCTCACGCGCGCAGCTTCGGCGACCGCATCCAGCGAGGTGGCGTCAAAGCCGCGATCCAGGAACAGGCGGGTGGCGACCTCGATCAGCCGCTGGTCGCGCTCGATGGCGGCGCTTTTCGTTGGCCGTCCGCCGCGCGATTTCGGCACGTCGCGCCGTGACGCTGCCGGTCTTGTCCTGGTCGCAGCCAATCCCATGCCCAATGATTCCTGCGGGGTCGTAACAATGGTCATTCGCTCTATAACGCGCAGGAACGGGGGCGTCATCGCGAATCTGGCCGAATTGGCCGTATCGTCAACGGTCTTGAAAGGACGTCGTTCCGGCGTGTGAGTCCTAGGGGAGCGTCGACGTCCAGGCCTGTCCTGCCGCCGCTTTCTCATAACCGTACTGATACAGCGCCCGCATATAGGGGGTGTCGAAGCCTTCCGAGGGCGGCGCGGGATAATCGCGCGCGATGTAGGAGAGATGGAAGCCCAGATTGTTGCGCTTCGCGAAGTCATAGGTCGAGAAGATGATGGACCGCGTCTGCGACTGGGTGATCGACGACAGGCTGCGTGAGGCGACGTCAATGGTGCTGTTGGAGACCAGCTCGAAGTTGCGTTCGATCTTCTTGTTGACGAGAATGTAGATGTCCATCTTCGCGTTGCCGGGCAGACGTCCCTGGAAGAGCAGGGCCTCCGGCAGCGTCAGCACCGGCGCCGTCACGCCGCCGTCGACGTGCATCTCCTGAAATCTGCGCCCCTGGCCCTCGGCTTCGATCAGGATAGGCGGAAACACCAGCGGGATGCTGGCGGAGGCTGCCATCACGTCGCGAAACAGTTTGAGCGCCTCGGGCGTGCCCACGGCGGCGATCTTGCCCATGTCCCAGATGGCGGTTCGCTGGGTGTCGAGATCGGTCGTTACGATCAGCAGCCGTCGGCCCTTGGCGTTTTCGCGCGCGACCTGCTCGAGGATCTCCGGCCCGACATAGCGCGCCACCAATTCGCGCAGCCGTTTATTGCCGAACAGGCCGGAGCTGAACAGCACGCGCATGATGCTGGGATCGTTCAGCAGGCTTTCGGCGATGCCGCTGGTGTAGACCTCCCTCAACGTGTCGTCGTATTGCGATCCAAGAAACGCAAAGGGCGCGATCAGGCCGCCGGTGCTCACGCCGGACACGACCGAAAAGGCCGGGCGAGTGCCGGCCGCGCTCCAGCCGTTCAGCACGCCCACGCCATAGGCGCCATCCGCGCCGCCGCCAGAGAGCGCCAGATAGCTCCTGGTCAGGGGGAAGCTGAATTTCGTGACGGGGTCGTCGGTGTAGCGGCGCAAGCCGTCGATATCGAGCACGCGCGACGTGGTGGCGTTGGCGGCCGTATAGGGCGTGCGGGGCAGGGAGGTGCAGGCGGAGAGCGCCAGGCTGCAGGTCAGCACCAGAGATCCGATCAGGCGGGCACCTGTCTGCCTTGTCTGGCCACGCGAGGGGACGGACATTTCGGTCGAACATGAAGCGGAGGGCATCGTCGGTGGCTGGCGATCACGCATTTGCAGCCGCCGGCAAAATCTGCCGCAGCATCCCGTCCAGCCCCAAGAAAAAACTACACTGTATCGTTTTATTTTGCAAGCCGCGGCGCCATCAAGTCCGCGTCAAATGTGTCCCACTCTGATGCATCGCGCGGCCAGAGCGGGTTGATCGGCCTCGCCTGACACGCAATAAGCACGGCCATGAATCTGCCCAACAACAATCTGCCTAATCATTTCGAACTGCTCACGACCGATGGCGCCGCCCGCACCGGTCGCCTGACCACGCCCCACGGCGTGGTGCGGACGCCAGCCTTCATGCCGGTCGGAACCGCCGGCGCCATGAAGGGCATGCACTGGCGCGAGGTGCGCGATGCCGGAGCCGATATCGTGCTCGGCAACACCTATCACCTGATGCTGCGTCCGGGCGCCGAGCGGATCGCCGCGCTCGGCGGCTTGCAGAAGTTCACCGGCTGGAACGGTCCGATGCTGACGGATTCCGGCGGCTTCCAGGTGATGTCGCTGTCGGACCTGCGCAAGGTGACCGAGCACGCCGTTACTTTCCGCTCGCATATCGACGGTGCCAAGGTGGAGCTGTCGCCGGAGCGCTCGATCGAGGTGCAGCGCTTCCTCGGCTCCGACATTGCCATGCAGATGGACGAATGCGTGCGGTTGCCGGCCGAGCGCGACGACATCGACCGCGCGATGCAATTGTCGCTGCGCTGGGCCGAGCGAAGCAAGCGCGCCTTCGAGAGCGCGCCTGAGGGTTACATGCTGTTCGGCATCGTGC
The DNA here is from genome assembly GCF_042076515.1 of Bradyrhizobium sp. A5. Lineage (NCBI taxonomy): Bacteria > Pseudomonadati > Pseudomonadota > Alphaproteobacteria > Hyphomicrobiales > Nitrobacteraceae > Bradyrhizobium > Bradyrhizobium sp. A5. The sequence goes on from NZ_CP148990.1 coordinate 3,422,703, forward strand.
AGGGCGGCGATATCCCGCAGCTCCGTCATGCCAGCGCCGAAGGCCTCACTGCGATCGGCTTCCACGGCTACGCGATCGGCGGTCTCGCCGTCGGCGAGCCGCAGGCCGTGATGCTGGCGATGATCGACGAGACCGCGCCGGCACTCCCGGCCGACCGGCCGCGCTACCTGATGGGCGTCGGCACGCCGGACGATATTCTCGAAGCGGTCAAGCGCGGCATCGACATGTTCGATTGCGTGATGCCGACGCGCAACGGCCGCCATGGCGTAGCCTTCACCCGTTTCGGTCAGGTGAATTTGCGCAATGCGCGCCATGCCGACGATCCGCGTCCGCTTGACGAGGAGAGTTCGTGGCCGTCGGCGCGCAGCTACGCACGCGCCTATCTTCATCATCTCGTCAAGGCCGGCGAGACGCTCGGGGCGATGCTGCTGTCGGAAATCAATATCGCCTACTACCAGTTCCTGATGCAGGGCATCAGGAACGCGATCGCACGCGGAACGTTCGAGGAGTTCTACCAGCGTACGCGCGAGGACTGGGCGCGGGGCGATATCGCCCCGCGCTGAAGCGTGGTGGGCGTCAGTTGCAGACGATCCGCTGCTTGACGGCGTGTTTGGTCACGAAGCCATAACCGCAATTGTCGCAGGTCCAGAGATAGCTGATCACGTGGTCCGAGACGTAGGCGGAGGCTTCTGCAGCGACCATGGAGTCGGCGCAGACGGGACAGGTAGGCAACTCGCTGCAGCGCGGATCACGCCTTTGCACTACGGTCGACAGCACTTCAGCAATTGCTGACATCGTGGTGACCTCCCTGCTTCAAAAACAGAGTTTAACATAAGCAGAATCAGTTGACGAGGTCGCAACACAAATGCGTTGGTTTTCTGCTAATTTCAGTTCACGTGATTTTGCGACGCAGCGTATTTAACATGTGCCGCATTGTCGCTTGCGTGTCGCCGCAAGCTGTCCGTAACTGCGGGAAGAGCTTCGATCAAAGCGCAAACTGTCGTCACAGGGAGTTCATCATGGACGCATCGTCCACCACGGGTGCAGCGCACCAACCCGGCCGTGGCCGGATCTACGACTCGATTGTCGAGGCTTTCGGCGACACCCCGATCGTGCGCTTGCGACGGCTGCCAGGCGCGCACGGCGTCAACGCGACCATTTTGGCAAAACTTGAATATTTCAATCCGGCCGCGAGCGTGAAGGACCGCATCGGCGCGGCCATGATCATCGCGATGGAGAAGGCCGGTGTCGTCAAGCCGGACACCGTGCTGATCGAGCCGACCTCCGGCAATACCGGCATTGCGCTCGCCTTCGTCGCGGCGTCACGCGGTTACCGGCTGAAGCTGGTGATGCCGGAATCGATGTCGATCGAGCGGCGCAAGATGCTCGCCTTTCTCGGCGCCGAGCTGGTGCTGACGCCTGCCGCGCAGGGCATGAAGGGCGCGATCGCGACGGCCGAGGAGCTGTTGAAGACGACGCCGAACTCGGTGATGCCGCAGCAGTTCAAGAACCTCGCCAATCCGGAGATCCACCGCCGCACCACCGCGGAGGAGATCTGGAACGATACCGGCGGCAACATCGATTACTTCGTCGCCGGCGTCGGCACCGGCGGCACCATCACCGGGGTCGGCCAGGTGCTGAAGCCGCGCAAGGCTTCGCTGCGCGTCGTCGCGGTCGAGCCGGAGGAGAGTCCCGTGCTGTCGGGCGGCCAGCACACGCCGCACAAGATCCAGGGCATCGGCGCCGGCTTCGTGCCCGACATTCTCGACCGCTCGGTGATCGACGAGATCGTGAAGGTCAGCTCGACGATGGCGATCGAGACCTCGCGCGCGCTGGCGCGGCATGAGGGCATTCCGGGCGGGATCTCCTCGGGCGCGGCGATCGCGGCGGCGCTCCAGATCGGCAAGCGGCCGGAAGCTGCGGGAAAAACCATCCTGGCTATAGTGCCATCCTTTTCCGAGCGGTATCTTTCGACGGCTCTGTTTGAGGGAATCTAGGACATGGCGGATCAACCCCCGAGGCGACCGCGCACGCTGGGCGATGCCAGGACCGAGGCCGAGGCGGCATTCAAGAAGGTGACGGCCAAGGTCGTCGTCGCGCCGCCGAAGCCGAACGTGGCGCCGGGGATCAAGGAACAGGTCAGCCTGCGGATCGACCAGGACGTGCTGGAGTTCTTTAGGGAGGGCGGACCCGGCTGGCAGGACCGTATCAACGAGGCGTTGCGCAAGGCTGCGGGGAAGTAGGCTTTCGGCCCCACGGTGAGCGCGACCAACGAAAACGAAAAGCCCGGCGCGAGCCGGGCTTTTGCATGCTGTATCCTGCCTGCCTCAGCGGCGGAACATGCCGCCCATCATGCCGCCGACGACGCCGCCGACAAAGGCCGCGCCGGCATCGCCGCCGCCACCGCTGTTGCGATGCTGGGCCGGTGCCGGTGCGCTCTGGGCCTGGGCCGGAGCACGCCGCGCCGGCTTCGGGCTGTCGTCGCTCGCGGTGGCCGGGGCCGCCACGATCTCGGAGAGCAGGGCCTTGTGCTGGAGCTTGTTGAGGTAGCCGGTCGACGGATAGCCGCGGGCGGCCTGCCAGCGCTTCAGAACCGTGCGGGTGTCGTCGCTGAATACGCCGGTCACCTTGGTGTCGAAGCCGAGCCCGGTCAGGCGGCGCTGCACGTCGCGGCGCTGGCCCTTGTCAAGGCCGATCTGGTCCTCGGTGAGCTGGGTCGAGTCATCGGTGAAGGTCGCCGGATCGATACCGGAGTTGAGGTTGCGGGTGGCCGTGGACGGGCCGCTCTTGATCGCCGCGAGCCGCGCCAGGGCCAGCGCCTTGAACTGGCCGTTCGGATAGGCCGAGAGATAGGCGTTGAGCTCTTCCGGCTTGTTGGATTCCTTGACCGAGCGCCAGTACTCGAGCTCGACGCCGTCAGAGCTGCCGGCCGCTGCCGGCACTACGCCGGAAGCGGTCGGCGCCGCGTTGGCCACCTGTGTCTGCTGCGAAGGGTTGAGATAGACCGCGCCGATCAGGTTGGTGTGGCCCCAGGGAAGCTGGCCCTTGCGGGTCTCTTCGTTGACCTGGGCGCGCACCGACGTCATCGCCTGCTGGATCTCGACGCCGGGCTTGGTGATGTTGTCGATCAGCGCGCGGGTGAAGGGGCTGTTGTTGCCCTCCTGACCGTCGAGCGCGGTCTGGCCCGGCCCGGTGGCGAACGCGATCAGTGTGCCTTCGCCGGACTTCATCTCGGCAAGGCCGCTCTGCACGTTGACGCTGCGGGTGGCGGAGTTCGACTTGATCTTGGCGGCGAACGGATTGTCGCGGCAGGCATCGAGGAAGACGAGCTTGACCTTGGCATCCCCCATGGTCTGCTCGAGCGTCAGGTCGATGTTGATGGCTGCGCCGAGCTTGACGTCCATCTCCGACTTGATGTCGGCATCGACTGGCAGGAGATAGTTGCTGCCGCTGACGGCGATGCCGTGGCCGGCGTAATAGAACACGGCGACGTCGGAGCCCTGCGCCTTGCGGCCGAAATCCAGCAGCTTCTCGGTCATCTGGTCGCGGGTGAGGTTGGATCCTTCGATCACCTCAAAGCCGACATTGCGCAGCGTCGACGCCATCGCCTTGGCGTCGATCGGCGGGTTCGGCAATTGCGCGACGTTCTTGTAGGAGCCGTTGCCGACGACGAAAGCGACGCGGCGGTCGGCCTTCGCGGCGCTGACCGACAGCGCCATGCACATCAGCGAAGCGAGGAGGGTGAGATAGCGCATCTGAAATCCCCAGAATCGAATTGCAGGCAGCAACAAATTGGCAACGAACTTACACGACACGCCCGGTTTCGCGCTAGCGAAACGACAGCTCGCCCAACCCATTGCTTCGCGGCCGAATGTGCACGATGGAATGCCCCTCCAACGTGATCCAAATCACGCTCGACCACCTTGTTTTGTCGCGCGAGGCGGCGTCCGGTTCACCGCGCGCGGGCGGTAATCGGCGGTGCGGGCTTCAAATTCAGGAGATTGCCGCAGAGGATCATCGCGGCGCCAAATACCGTCCAGGAGTCGAGCCGCTCTGAATACAGCAGCCAACCCACGGTTGCCGTGAGCGGAACCCGCAAGAAGTCCATCGGCACCACGATGGTCGCATCCGCATAGCGGAGCGCGCTAGCGAGGCAGTAGTGCGAAAATGTGCCGCAGACCCCGATGACGAACAGCCAGCCCCAGAGCGTGGCGGACGGCCAGGTCCAGACATAGAGCGTCGGCAGCAGGCCCACGACAAACTGCACCACGATCATCCAGAACAGGATCGACAAGGCGCTCTCGGTCCGGGTCAGCGATTTTGCGAGGATCATGGAGATGCTGAAGCCGATTGCGGCGCCGAGCGCGATCAGTTGCCCCGGATTGATCTCGCCGGTGGCGGGCCGCACGATCATGATCACGCCGACGATGCCGAGCACGATGGCGGCGATCTTCCAGACGGTCATGCGCTCGGCGAGGAACGTTGCGGCCAGCAGCGCGGTCCAGATCGGCATGGTGAATTCGATGGCCACCACCTGGCCGATCCCGATCAGCGTCAGCGCGTAGAACCAGCCGAGCTGCGCGAAATAATGGACCCCGTTGCGCGCGAGGTGCTGCGGCAGGCGTCTGGTCGCGACCGCCTTGAAGCCGCCGGACCGGTAGATGATCGGCAGGAGCAACGTGAACCCGATCACCGACCTCACTTCCATGATCTCGAAGACGTTGAGCTCGCGCGTGGTCTCGCGTCCGGCGACCGCCATGACCAGCATCAGCGCCAGCCAACCGGCCATCCACAGTGCAGCCATCGCTTTGGACGGGGTCGCGTTCATCGGTGCGGGTGCGGGAGATCGAGCCTGAGGGAGGGCGGGTATCGGCGACATCGCCGCCGTTTGCAACGGCCAAATCTGCGGATGCAGCGATGCGGGGCGGCGTGCTAAGGCATGGGCGAACAACGACAAGAGACGGGAGATATTCGCTCATGCGCATCTTGCAGCCGGCCGAATGGAAAAAACCGCGCGGCTTTTCCCATGGCGTGGTGGCGGAAGGGCCGGGTCGCTGGGTGGTGCTGGCCGGACAGACCGGCGGCGACGAGACCGGCAATTACGCGCCCGACATGGCGGCGCAGGTCGCAACCGCGCTGACGCGGATCATCAAACTTTTGGGTGAGGCCGGCGCGGGTCCCGAACATATCGTCCGCCTGACCTGGTACCTCACCAGCCGCAGCGAATATGAGACCGCGGGTGCCGGCATCGGCGCGGCCTGGAAGGAAACGCTGGGGCGCAATTTCCCGCCTTCGACGCTGCTCTATATCGGCGGTCTCGTGGACGACCGGGCCAAGGTCGAGATCGAGGTCACGGCGTTCGTCCCGAACGCATAAAAAATCGACCCGGCGAGGTCGCCGAGTCGATTTGTCATTCGGGCGTGGCGGCTTAGCGCGACATCGAGATGTTGGCGCCGCGGAACTGGCTGTCTGCGCGCATCGTGACGTTCTGCCTGTTGCCACTGGTCTTCAGCGCGATGTTGGCGTTGAAGCCGGCGGCCGAGGCGACCACTTCGAAGTTTCCGCCGCCACCGCGGCCCTGGAGCGAGCCGGAGATGTTGCGGCTGGTCTCGGACCAGCTGCCGGTGATGGCGCTCCCCTCGGCCCTGACGCTGGCGCCGAGGTTGAACTTATAGGCATCGCTGGCGCAGGTCAGCGACATTTCCATGGTCGGTCCGATCGGGGCATATTTGGCCCGGCAGCGGATCCGCTCGGTCGAACCGTCATCCAGCATGACGGTACCGCCGCCGCTCCAGTTGCCGGCCATCGGAGCAAACGGGCCGGACTGCGCCTTGCTTTCCGAGCCGACGATCCCCGCAGCAAACATAACCGTGGCCGCGATCAGCAGCCGCCAGTTCCAGGCGCGAGCCGTAATTGGTTTATTGGCGCGATGCTTCCCACCGCCCGCTGCACGGTATGCCTGCAGATGCTCCATTCCACTTCCCCGATCCGGCGTTGCCGTTGAGTTGACCGTTGGCATATGCACCATTGATCGAAACTTTCACAAGACCCTCACGGCCGATGGTGCCGGAAACGTTAGCGCCGGGCGCAGTGATCCTGCCGTCGGCAACCGTCAGCAGAGAACTTGCGGTCGGCTCGCAGGTGCCGCTCTTGGTGACGATGGTGACCTGCCAGTTGCCGTCATAGGGGCTCTGGGCGAAAGCGGGGGCGGCGAGGGTGCCGGCGAAAAGTGAAGCGGCACAGAACGCCGCGATGCGACCAAAACGCATAAATTCGTCCTTCAATGTGTCTGATATGCTGACGCTTATTCGGACGAAATGTGACGGAAATTTGTTACGATGCCAAAGCGAAAATTGTTCCTGTTGAAACAATGGTTTATTTGCGTTTTTCGTTCCGATTTTTGAAGCAAAATCAACGCGGCTTTACGTTAAGGGTAAACCTCAGGAGAGACTCGGCGCGGAGGTCGCGAACTGCTCGTCCTGAGTCTTGGACGGCAGCGCCTTGTGGACCTTGGCATAATCAATCACGTCGGCCAGCAGCTTGAGCCCGAGCGGGGCGAGGGCACGCTCCCACAGTTCGCGCGCGGTCTCGCCCTTCTTCACGAAGCACCACTCCTGGGCGGCGATCGCGCCAGCGTCCATGCGGTCGGCGAGATGATAGATGGTGCCGCCGGCGATCGGATCGCCCTCCTTGATGGTCCACTCCACGGCGGCCTTGCCGCGGTGTCGCGGCAGCAGCGAGGGGTGGTACCCGATCCCGCCGAGCCTGGCGGCGGCGAGCGCATCCTTGCCGATCCGGGCGTGGCTGTGGGCGGTGATGATCAGGTCGGTGTCGGGGGCGATCTCGGAGGCGACCACGAGTTTCGGATCGGCCTGCACCACCACCTCGATTCCGGCCGCCTTCGCGGTCGCGGCGAGGCGATCCTCGGCATCGGCCACCACGACCCGCACGATCGAGACCCCGTGTTCCCGGAGCATGTTCAGGGTGGTCACGCCGAAATGGCGGGAGCCGACAAGGGTAATGCGCATGGGTGTCCGATCCGTCTCGCAGCTGCGTCATCCTCCCGATAACACGTCCGCACGCCCTGTCACCACCCGCCCGGCGTTTGCGCCGGTTATCAACAATGCGCCCGGGGACCCGCCACCAATTTCTATCACGACGCCTATTACGGCGAGGGGCCGCCGGCGCTCTATCGTGGCTACGCCTACCGGCCGTATTATCGCTACGGCGCATATCGCAGGTTGCCGCGGACGTATTTCTGCGTCACGGACTAGCGTTGCCGCTCCGCCACGGTGGACGATAAACCGACGGCGCGCCGGTTCCTGTGTTTCAATTTTAACAGAAGGAATCCGTCGTCTGCCGTTAGAACATGCACCAACCGGGGCTGGCCAAATTTCATTCCGAATCCGTTTTCGAACCCGGCTTTGGCCGCTGGCGTGATCGCCAGCGGCTTTTTCATGCCGCGCGTCAAGAAATCATGTGACGGTAACGCGTTCTCAACCAGCCCGGCGTATCGACGAATCCGTCGCGGATTTGTATTGCGTACCGCGACACCAAAAATGTCCCGCCGGCGCGGGTGCGCCGCGCGGGCTTTTTTGCCGGGACCGATTTCATGCCGAACGCAATTGAGCAGATCGTCAACGCCTATGTGCGGCTGAAGAACCGCCGTGGCCTCGACGCGCTGATGATGCACAGGCAGCGGCTCGCGGTCGATCTGAAGAGCAAGTCCGGCTACGATTTCAGCCTGCCAATCGGCCAGATCGACGAGGAGATCGCGATCATCGAGGAGGGGCTCAGCCGGCTCAAGGCTGAATCCGCGGATCCCGGTGCGACACGTCCGATCTGACGTGATCAGTCGCGCCGGCCGCCGTCGATGACGGTGAACAGCGGCCGCGCCTGGGTCGGCTCGACCAGCAATTCATCCACAAGCGCGGTGGCTGCATCGACATATTTCCGTGTCGGCTTGTCCAGCGCACGCTTTGCCTCGTCGTCGAGCGCGACTTTCGCTGCCTCGACCAGCTTGCGCATCCGCACTGCATGGTCGTCGCCCGCCGTCAGCGTCGCGCGCGCCAGCGAGCGCAGCACGAACAGCTCGCCCTCGAGGCGGAGCAGACGGTCGTTGAGCCTGGTGAGGACGGCGTTGAGGTCGGCCATTTCTGGTGCTCGTCGCGAAGGATCCGTCCTGATCTAGCGGCGATCGGTGAACGGACTCCAAATGCCAAAGGCGCAATTGGGGTGATCGGGTGCCTCGCGGCACCTGCGATGCCGGCGATGTGAGATATCGTGACGTCGCGGTGCGTCGTTGGAGCGTGGTTCCCTCCCCAAATGGAAGCTCGGGTGGATGTCTGGAGCACACGCGATGCGGTCTGTCCTGGCCTTGGCCCTGTTGATTTCAACATGCGCGTCGGCTGTCGCTGTGCCGATACGTCACGTGCGTCCGCGCGACCGTGTCGTGGCCCATCCGGCGGAGAACGCGCCGGTGCCGCCCGGCTGGTACAAATTTCCCGGGTGGCCACCGATTCCGCCGTCGGAGAACAGGAATCTCGATCCCTCCAATTTTGGCGGAGGTTGATCGCAGCTTCACGCTGCGGTCCTTGCGAGATAGTCGCGCGCGAAGGCGAGATACCAGTCGAGGCAGCCGGGATTGGCCATCGCCTCCTTGTTGATGACCTTCTCGACCGGCTGGCCGAGCAGCAGCTTCTTGATCGGCAGCTCCTGCTTCTTGCCCGAGAGCGTGCGCGGGATCTCGGCGACGGCGAAGATGTCGTTCGGCAGGAAGCGTCGGGACAGACCGGCCTCGATCGCCTTGTTGATCCTGGCCCGCATCGCGCCGTCGAATACGACGCCCTCGCGCAGCACGACGAACAGCGGCATGTAGCTGTCGCGGCCGAGATATTCGAGGTCGACGACGAGGCTGTCGAGCACCTCCGGCAACGCCTCGATCGCGGAATAGAGCTCGCTCGTGCCCATGCGCAGGCCGTGGCGGTTGATGGTGGCGTCGCTGCGGCCGTAGATGATGCAGGAGCCGTCCGGATTGACCTTGAGCCAGTCGCCGTGCCGCCACACCGGTCCGCGGCCGCTGCCGTCGAAATTGTCCGGATAGGTCTCGAAATAACTGGAGCGATAGCGGGCGCCGTCCTTGTCGTTCCAGAAATAGAGCGGCATCGAGGGCATCGGCTCGGTGCAGACGAGCTCGCCGACCTCGTCGATCACGGCATGGCCCTGCTCACTGAAGGCTTCCACCGCGGCTCCGAGCGAGCGGCACTGCATCGCGCCGGGCGTCTGCGGCAGTTCGCGATTGCCGCCGATGAAGGCGCCGGCGAAATCGGTGCCGCCGGAGATGTTGGCCCACCAGATGTCGGCCTGCGCGGCGCGGCCGTTGGTCTTCGACAACGCGGCGAAGCGCTCGTTGAACCAGGCCTGGGTGTCGGCGCTGAGCGGCGAGCCGGTCGAGCCGAGGCAGCGCAGCCGCGAGAGGTCGCCGGCCGCGGCCAGATCGATCTCGGCCTTGGCGCAGCTGGCGAAGAACGCCGCGCCGGCGCCGAAGAAGGTCGCTTTCGCCTGCGCCACGAAGCGCCACAGCGTGGTCCAGTCCGGCTTGTCCCTGGCGCCGCCGGGGCTGCCGTCGAAGATGCAGCAGGTGGTGCCGCTGAGCAGGCCGCCGACCTGCGAATTCCACATGATCCAGCCGGTCGAAGAGTACCAGTGATAGCGCTCGCCGAACGAGTTCCCGTGATAGGAGCAGCCGAGATCGTTGTGCAGGCCGAGCAGTGCGAGCACGACGATGACGATGCCGCCATGGCCGTGCACGATCGGTTTCGGCAGGCCGGTGGTGCCGCTGGAATAGACGATCCAGAGCGGATGATCGAACGGCAGCCATTCCGGCTCGAACGCGTCGATCGCGGCGCTGGTCCTTGCGAGGATATCGGAGAGCAGAGCATCCGGGGCTGCCGGCGCGCCGGTCTCGCTGTGCAGGATGACATGCTCGACCGTGGGCAGGGAGCGACGGAGCTCACCTACAACGTCTTTGCGGTCATGCCGCCGGCCGGCATAGGTGACGGCGTCGCAGGCGATCAGCACCTTCGGCTCGATCTGCTTGAAGCGGTCGATCACGGCGGGCGCGGCCATGTCCGGCGCGCAGACGCTCCAGACCGCGCCGAGGCTGGCGCTTGCGAGGAACGCGATGATGGTCTCGGGAATGTTGGGCAGATAGGCGGCAATGCGGTCGCCGGGCTTGATACCCCGGTCTTTCAGATGCAGCGCGAGCGCTGCCGCCTTGCGCCGCAGCTCGGGCCAGCTCGTTTCCGTCAGCCTGCCGTCTTCGCCGCTGCTGACGATCGCAGGCAGGCCTGCGGCATGAGCCGCCTCGACGTGCCGGAACACCTGCCGCGCGTAGTTGACCTGCGCGCCGGGAAACCAGACCGCGCCGGGCATTTTGCGCTCGGTGATCACGGCGGCAAACGGCGTTGGCGATTGCAGATCGTAATAGTCCCAGATGCTGCGCCAGAAGCCGTCGAGATCGCGCACCGACCACTGCCGCATCTCCTCGTAGTTCGCGAAGGTGAGGCCACGCTGTGCGGCGAGCCAGTTGCGATAGAGGGCGATCTGGGGAACGAAGGGTGCGGTCATTGCATGTCGGATTCTGTTGCGGGGAGGGGGAGTTTAGCGGGTGTCGTCGCTGAGCAGAAGCGTCAGTTCCTCATCCCTGCGCCACGGCAAAGCGCTCGCCGCCGAGCCCGGCCGGATTCCGCGCGCCGGCCCTGAAATGCTCGCGTTCGCATGCCCTCAATCAAAAGCTGAAAAACAACCCCATGCACAGTAGCGCGGACATTGAAAGCATTCGCCATTTTCAGCCGCTTGCAGGCAGGCCCTTCTCGGACGTTGTCTGACGTGAACCGCTCACAGATATCGCGACTGCGCTTCGCACTGCCTCGTCCGGATTTGACACGTCGGGCAAAACACTGGCAGAGTGGCATCATCGAAAAATTCGTAACGCCCGCGTGGAGAAATCCGCTGCGGGTTTTTTCATGCCGGAGCCGTTGCCATGATCAAGGGATCGCTATTGTCTCGCGCAACGCGCAACACTGGTATGCCCCGGGGCGATCGTTGCCATCAGGCTCGGCCAACTTGCCGGCCGCGCCTGCCTTACCACCTCACGCCCGCCCAGCGCCGGCCGAACACCGGCGGCTTGGTCTTCACCGCCTTCCAGCCGAAGAAGTGATGCTTCCCTGACCATGCGTGCACCTCGCCGCTGCAGATGCTGCATTTGAACTGGCCTGAATGCGGCTCGGCGTGCTCCTCCCTGGTCGCGGTGTAGTTCATGCCGCAACCGGGGCAGGTGAATTCTTCGATCGTCCAGATGCTGTTGGCCATTGCACCGAAATTGTTTTTGGGACCTTGAGACAAAGCGTAGGCGCGAGCTTTTGCAGCGGCGTAAACCGGTCGGCGAAATTCCGGTTAATCGCCGTTAGCCAAACCCGGCGGGCATGCGCGCGGAGCGCCCGCCAGTCCAAATCGCGCCGCCGGCAGGTCCAAGCGCGCGCTTGATCCCGCAGCTAGATTTCACCTCGTCACCCCGGTCGGAGGGCGGGCAAGTTGGGGGTGAGGTCATGGGGAGGAAACTGGTTCTGGCGTCTGCGCTCGGCGGCGGCGCGGCCTTCACGCGCGACAGGTACAGCGCCGATAACGGACTTGCCGGCCCGCTCGCCGGCTCCGCCTCCGGCAGCTTCAACCGCGCCGGCTGGCTCGCCGGCGGCGGCGTGGAATGGATATTCATGCCGAACTGGTCGGTGCGGGCCGAGTACAACTATCTCGGCTTCGGCGCGATCACCGAGCAGCCGGTGACGACAGGCAATCTGGCGGTGACGCCGGCCAATGTGAAGCTGAACATCCAGACCGGCACCGTGGGCGTGAACTACCACTTCTGAGCGGACGGAGCGCCACCGCTCGGCCGGCCGGGCGAACCCGCCCGGCGACGTTTGACGCCGCGCCCGCGGCGCAGCGGTCCGATCGCTTGCGCCGGCGCCGGCCCCGTCGTCTTGACGCCGGATGCGGGGCTGGCAATAACGGCTGCCCGCGCAAGTGCCGGAACCCGCGTCAATGCCGCAAGGAAAGCCGTGGCCGTGAAAAGTCTCCGTCAGCTCCTGACGGGAGAGGACATCATCCAGCTCGTGATCCGGCTCGGCCTGCTTGCCCTGCTGATCATCTGGACCTTCCTGATCATCCGCCCGTTCGTGCCGATCCTGGCCTGGAGCGGCGTGCTCGCGGTGGCGTTCTACCCGGCCTTCAGCTGGGTCGCCAGGATGCTTGGCGGCCGCCCGAAGACCGCAGCATTGATCCTCACCCTGATTACGCTCGGCATCGTCCTTGGCCCGGCGACCTGGCTCGGCATCAGCGCGGTGGACGGTGCGCGTGAACTGGCGCACCAGCTCGGCACCGGTGACCTCGCGCTCCAGTCGGCGCCGGAGCAGCTCAAATCGTGGCCGGTCGTCGGCCCCTGGCTCTTTGAGCTTTGGGAGCAGGCCTATGCCAACATCCGCGCGGTGCTGCGCGAGGTCGCGCCCTTTCTCCAGCCGCTGGCGGGACCCTTGCTGTCGCTCGCGGGCGATGCGAGCCTCGGCACGCTCCAGTTTCTGGTCTCGGTGTTCGTCGCCGGCTTCCTGTTTCCGCATGGGCCGCGGCTGGTTGCAGCCGGCCGCGGCTTCCTGTTTCGCATCGTCCCCGAGCAGACCGAGCATTTCCTGGGGCTTGCGGGCGCAACCATCCGCGCGGTTGCGCAGGGCGTGATCGGCGTCGCGATCGTGCAGGCGCTGCTTGCCGGCATCGGCTTCAAGCTCGCGGCGGTGCCGAGCGCAGGGCTGCTCGCCTTCATCGTGCTGCTGCTCTCGATCGTTCAGATCGGCGCCTTCCTCGTCCTGTTGCCGGTGATTATCTGGATCTGGACCGCCAAGGACGTCACCACGGCGCTGCTGCTCACGGTGTTTCTCGTCGTCGTCGGCTTCCTCGACACCATGCTGAAGCCGCTGGTGATGGGGCGTGGCCTGACCACGCCGACCATTGTGATCTTTGTCGGCGTGATCGGCGGAACGCTCGCCCACGGCATCGTCGGCCTGTTCATCGGGCCGATCATTCTCTCGGTGGCCTGGGAGATGATGATGGCCTGGATCAGGACGGAAGACCGGGCGGGAGCGGAGAAGACGGCGGGCGAAGGCTGATCCCGGCCTTGCCGGCGCGATCTGCGCGTCGTGCCGCGCAAAGTTCTCACCGCCTGCGGCCTGTGATCAACTCGCCCCCATAACTTGTCTATTCGACTAGACAAGTTACCATGGGACGATTCTGTTTTCCATTTACGGCAGCAATGGCGAAGTCTTCCAAGCTGGTTGCCGCGAAACGCGGCAAGGTATTGTTGGTCAGGCGACGGTCGGACGGCCTGTGGATGTTCCCGGGCGGCCGCAAGCGCGCGCGCGAGTCCGACAAGGACTGCCTGCGCCGGGAGATCAAGGAGGAGCTGCCCAAGCTGAAGCTCGGCAGGATCAGCCTCTGGAAGGAAGTGACGGCCAAGAACAAGCGCTCCGGCCGCAAGATGAGCGACGCGATCTTCATCGCCAAGGGCGCCAAGGGCAGGCTGGCGATCGGCGACAAGAAGGAGATCGACCGCGCCGTATGGCAGAAGCCGCGCGGGATCCGCCTGACGCCGACCTCGCGCTATATCCGCGATCGGCTGTTTCCGAGGAAGTCACGCAGCCGGTGAACGGGGTGGTCGTTGACTGGCGGGTAGCTACCGCGTTGCGCCTTACTCGGATCGGCCCGCCGTTCGCCTGCGGCCCTCGGACGAGCGCGATGTCGCGGCCGGTGCCTCCGGAGCAAGGCGCCTCGCTGCCTGGGCCTCGCGCAGCTCCTTGCGGACTTTGCGTGCGTCGCGCATCGCGCGCTTGATGAAGGGATGTTGCGAGTCCTCGGCGAAGAACAGCACCACTTCGCAACCCGGACATTGCCTCGAATAGCCGTCCTGCAATCGTCCGGCGCGGTCACGAAACACGCCCTTGCAGCGCCTGCACTGAATCGGGACGGAACTCATCGGACAACAATGATCAAATGGAAAATGGATCGTCAGGTGAGCCCAAAGGTCTGAAGAAAGGTTGAATGGTCAGGGGAGCTGACCCGGTCTCGCGACCGCACGTCATCGCCCCACCGCCTGATAGGCCGCAGGCATCGCGCGTCGGTGCTGATCCGACCGCAGCGATTGCTTGAATTATTGCTTGGCCGCGATCGCATCGAGGCAATGGTTGAGATAGTCGGTGCGATCGCGCGGCAGCACCTTCTCGAGATCCGCCTTCAGCGCGCATTCGCGCTGGCGGATCTGCTCGGCCCGCCGCTTTTCGGCCGCCTCCCGAAATTCGGGAGCGACCTTGCTCGGATCGACCAGCGGCTGCGCGCGGGCAGGGGCCATTGCAAGCAGCGCGATAGCGGCGATGAAAATGACTGGTCTCAAATGAGCCTCCGTAAAAAGGCTCAAGTTAGCGCGCGGCGTCCAATCACACAAACAATAGACGCGGGAAGCCGGTCGGGAGTTCTGCACATTGGCAGTCATTGGCGCTGCCGTGTGAAGCAGTTCACAAACGCCCGGCGCGATCGCTGCTATCAACGTGCCATTGCTCGACCAGCCGATATTTCGCCAATCGATATTTATCGATCGATATTTCGAAAACGCCCCAGCGCTCCACCAAGCGCTGGGGTTTTTCACGCCGGTTGTCGGAAGGCCCGGAGCGTGCGCGGTTAAGCGGCTTGCTCCTCGAACGACGTGTAGACCTGGCCACCGGGATCAACGACTTGAACGTCCCAGCATCCGTCCTCGACAAGCTCCTTGGCTTTCTTGAGGGCGGCGGCGAGCGTCGGCCGCTTGAGACTGACGACTCCCGCCGTGTCGAAACCGCTGATTTCAAACATGCCGTTCCTCCCGATTTTCGTGAATCCTACACTTTCTGCAGGCGTTGTCTCCAGCTTTGTAGCGCTGCAAAGCAGGCTGCCCATGACCGATTCCGTCGCACCCACTCCGTATTCGACCGGAGTGGCCGGGCTTGGCGGACGGCCACGTCGCTAACGTGGAATTAAGCCGAAAAACCTACAATTATGGATAGTTAGTTGTAAGTGGGTGCTGCGTAGAGGGGGCGTCGCGAGGACGTTTCGGCGTCGGCTTCCTTTTGCTCTCATTTGAGGTCAATGCCCGTGACCACGACATCCGAAGCGCAAGGCCTGGTCGAACAGTTCGACCCCGCCGCACTTGCAGCGGCAGCTGCAGCACCCGACCCTGCAGTTCCGGAAACTCCGGAACCGATCAAGCGGTCCAGCCGGAAATCGATCCTGGCGCTGTCGGTGTGTGCCCTGGCCATCAATGGCTCGGCGGCCGTCTACACGTTGCCGTCCAATTTTTCGTCGCTGAATGTCGGCAGTCTGGCTGAAATGCTTCCACGTCGGGAAGCCTCCGTGCCAAAGCCGGATCCGGTTGCCGCTGCCTTGAAGGACATTCAATCGGCCCAGCAGCAGCACACGGCTTCGCTGCAGGAGAACAACCAGAAATTGCAGCAAAATGCGGCCCTGCTGCAGCAGGATTCGATGGTGCTGCTCTCGCTGAGGCAGAGCATCACCGACGAACGGGTCGACGTGAGGAAGATATCTTCGCAATTGTCCACGCTCATCGCGAAGGTGGACTCGTTGCAAAATGCAATGTTGTCGGACGTCACCTCCTCCATCCGGCGAGCGAATGCGCGCTACGGGCTGTCCGCGGCGATGCGCAAACGGATGGTCCGGCAGTCGAAATCCGTCGGGCCCGTTTCGGTTGGAGGCGCTCCGCTGAGCGTGCCGGCCACGGTTTCAGCCCCGGAAAGCTGAGGACGGGTCACTTCGAGGCTTGATCGATCTTGTGCCCGAGATGCCCGGTGTCGTGATCGCGGCGCAGCTGGCTGAGCGACGTCTCGTTCAACTGAGCCAGGACTTCACTGAGCTGTGTCGTATCCGGATAGCCGGCTGCAAACCCCTTGCCGTAGATCTTGCGCAGCGTGCCGACCAGCGTGTTGCCGTGCTTCTTGTCGATCGTGCCATCCTTGTCACGGTGGCGGCCGTCGAGGCCCGGTTCCTTCATGTCGCTCTCCCTGAGATGCGTCTTGCGCGCCGGGACAGCGTGCGCCCATTGGCGTTGGTTGGCAACGGCGTGGGGAGGGGGCGAAACGAACTCAAAAGTTGAGGGGGATGACCAAGCACAATTCCCCGGCTCGAAAAATGCCGATGATCTGACCCAGGGACCATTTTCTCCAAGGTTGCAGGCCGGTGGATCACCCCGCAGCCTTTGACGTGCCGCGGCGCGGCGCGAATTTGCGCAGACGCCTATTGTGGTTCGGTCGGCTTATCTCGCTCATGGCTTTCGGCGTCGGCGGCCGCACACGCGTCCATGCCATGACATCTGCTGAGATAGTAACGAGCACCCGCGACGATTGCCCCGACGATCACCACGGAAACCAGCAGGAAGATCACCCTCCGTCGATTCGACATTCATGACTTTCTGATCAAATCGGGATTTAGGATGTCAGCACTTTACTGGTTGCCGGATTTGGCCGGGTTTAATGCGCCTTGCTGTTCATGGCAAACAACTATCGGGCCGCAATCCTGGACCGCCTGCACGGCATTCGATTGGCTGACACGCGGTTTTCTCGGCGTCTTCAAAATTTAGCCAAGTCATTGGTCTTATTTGGTGAGCGCGCTGGGGCTCGAACCCAGGACCCCGTGATTAAAAGTCACGTGCTCTACCGGCTGAGCTACGCGCTCCCATGGCCGCTGATGGCTTTGCGATCGATCGCCATCGTCTTCGGACATTCGAGAAGCATGTCTTGCCGCTGCGCTCAATTTGCGATGCGGGGAAAACCGGCTGTTTCCGGATCATGCTTTCGGCCCGCGCTGTGTAGGGGGATGGGGCGCCGAGGTCAATAGCAGGGGCGGCTGCCGAAACTCGCGGCAGGAGCGGGGATTTGCTCGCGCCATCCGCAGCTTAAGGGCAGATTTTCAACCCGGTTGACGGGCCGTCATCCACGCCGAACTGCCATCCCCGTCACTTCGCCTCGCGCCGGACCTCGCTCGGCACCGGCTGCACGGTGCCGGCGGGCGTCGGCAGCGCGACCGGGCGCAGGCCGATCAGCTCGGCGGTGCGGATCGCGCTGTCGCGCCAGAACTGGAACGAGTTGATACGGCTGAGCTCGAGGATGGCGATCGCCACCGCCGCCAGGAACGGCAGGCTCTGCAGCACCAGGACGCCGGCGAAGATATAGATCTCGGTGATCTGCCGGAAACTGTTGGAGGCGATCAGGACGCCGGCGCCGATCAGCAGCAGGGCGCCGATCACGGCCTCCCAGAACGCCTGGAACTCGATCGACATACTGGACAGGCCGCCCTTG
The DNA here is from genome assembly GCF_042076515.1 of Bradyrhizobium sp. A5. Classification (NCBI taxonomy): domain Bacteria; kingdom Pseudomonadati; phylum Pseudomonadota; class Alphaproteobacteria; order Hyphomicrobiales; family Nitrobacteraceae; genus Bradyrhizobium; species Bradyrhizobium sp. A5. The sequence continues at coordinate 3,440,144 of NZ_CP148990.1, forward strand.
GAGGTGCGCGCGAACGCGATGTGCTCGGTGATGAGGCCCTGCGCCACCGCGCGCGACACCGTCCACTGCACGCTCATCGCGGCGATCATGGCGCCCAGCATCTGGCCGGGTTTGATCGCCACGCGCGCGCGGTACATCGACAGGAAGTGGGCGAGCGAGACGATGAACGCGCCGATGATCGGCAGCGTCAGGATCTTGTCGGGGATGGCGATGTCGGCGAAGGCGACGATCGGCACCCAGATGAGATTGAGCAGCGCAACGACCACGCCGAGGCTTTCGGCGCCCAGCCAGTTCAGCCAGCCCAGGCCGTATTCGCGCTTCTGGTCGGGCGTCAGCCGGCTCTTGCCGGGCAGGAAATGCCGCCAGTGCTTCTTGACGATCTGCAGGCCGCCATAGGCCCAGCGGTGGCGCTGCTTCTTGAAGGCCTCGTAGGTGTCGGGGAGCAGGCCCTGGCCGTAGCGATGGTTGGTGTAATGGGTGGTCCAGCCGAGCTCCTGGATCGCCAGACCGAGGTCTGAATCCTCGCAGATGGTGTCGCTCGACCAGCCGCCGGCCATGTCCATCGCGGCCCGGCGGATCAGGCACATCGTGCCGTGCACGATGATGGCGTTGACCTCGTTGCGCTGGACCATGCCGATGTCGAAGAAGCCGGCATATTCGCCGTTCATGATGTAGTGCATGATCGACAGATCGCCGTCGCGATGCTCCTGCGGCGCCTGCACCAGGCCGACGCTTGGGTCGGCGAACGCCGGAACGAGGTCCTTCAGCCAGTCGGGATCGACGACATAGTCGGCATCGAGGATGCCGATGATCTCGGCATCGACGGCGGTCCGGTCCATCGCGATGCGGAGCGCACCGGCCTTGAAGCCCTGCACCTTCTCGGCATTGATGAACTTGAAGCGTTCACCGAGCGCGCGGCAATGGTCCTGGATCGGCTGCCAGAAGGCGGGGTCCGGCGTGTTGTTGATGATGACGACGCATTCGTAGTTCGGATAGTTCAGCCGCGACAGCGCATCGAGCGTCTGCTTCAGCATCTCGACCGGCTCGAAATAAGCGGGGATGTGGATCGAGACCTTCGGGCAGTAATTCTCCGGCACGTTCTCGACCGGCTTGCTCTTGCTGAGCAGCCGCTGCGGCGGCCGGCCGAGCGCGACGGCCGCGATCTCGTCGATGCGCGCCATCGCGATCAGCACCAGCGGAACAAGCAGGATCATGCCGAGCGTCAGCGCGAAGGCCGAGCCGAAGATGAAATAGTGACCGTTCCAGAACGCGAACACGGTGGCGGCCCAGGCGCCGACGCCGTTGGCGGTCGCCGACAGCAGGAACGCCTGCCGCGCGGTCGGCTGCTGAATCCGCAGGATCGGCAGCGAAAGGAGAACGCCGACCAGAAGCGCGATCGTCATCAGCTTCCAATAGTCGGGATTCTCCACCGGGCCGGTCCATGCGAATTTCGGCTCGCGGCTGGCGTTGAGGATGCCCCAGTAGGGACCGACGCCGCCTTCGAAGTATTTCCAGGGCTGATCGATCGCTTCGACGATGTTGTATTCCATGCCCATGGCGTTGGCGCGGCTGACGAAGTTGCGCAAGGTCAGCGCCTGCTGGAACGGACCCGGGTCGGCATTGCGCAGATTGTAGCCCTGGCTTGGCCAGCCGAACTCGGCGATCACGATGCGCTTGCCCTTGAACGCCTCGCCCAGCAAATTGTAGCGGTCGACGGCTTGGTCGACCGCCTGGTCCGAGCGGAAGTTTTCCCAATAAGGCAGCACGTGGGCGGCGATGAAGTCGACGTTGGAGGCAAGGTCGGGATTGTCGCGCCAGATGTTCCAGATCTCGCCGGTGGTCACGGGCACGCGCACCGAGCCCTTCACCTTCTTGATCATGTCGATGAGGTCTTCGACCTTCTGCTCGCCGCGATAGATCACCTCGTTGCCGACGACGACGCCGTTGACGTTGCTGTTCTTGCGGGCGAGTTCGATGGCGGCCTTGATCTCGCGCTCGTTGCGATCCGGGTCCTTGTCGATCCAGGCGCCGACCGTGACCTTGATGCTGAATTCGGCGGCGATTGGCGGCACCAGCTCGTTGCCTTCCGTCGCCGAGTAGGAGCGGATGGCACGCGTGATGGTGGAGAGCTTTTTCATGTCGGCGCGAATTTTGTCGGGATCGACGTTGTTGTCGACGACATGGCCGGGTTCGAACGGAGTGTAGGAGAGGCTCGGCAGCAGGCCCTTGAAGTCCGGCGCGGGTTCCTTGTCGCGCAGGACTCCCCACAGCCCGGCATGGAGCGCGGTCACGAGCAACAGAACGGCGGCGACAACGCGCATCGCGGCTAAACCAAAAGGGGCTGGGGTGGCAGGGAAGCGGATCCGACCCCGAGATCCGACCGAGTCCGCGGCAAATGGAGCATACCTCTGCCGCGCTGTTTCACAACTGTCATGGCCTCATGACGGTATGAGGGCATGGCTCCTTGCAAACGCGCGGCAGTGCCGTCGATAGCTATCGCCGATCGTTCATGAACGGCGGCTGAAACGATCGCGGCTATTTTGGGGGCGCCGGTGTCGGACTTGCCGCGGGCGAGGGGCTGGCGGCCGGCTGCGGCTGTGCGCTGCCCGACGTCGGCGCTGCCGGCTGGGAAGCTGCGGCCGCCGCCTGCTGCGGCTGGGACGCCGGGTTGATCCAGCAAGCGTGCACACGGCTGTCCAGGGTCTCGGCGACCTTGGGATCGATCTGGCCGCCGAAGCGGGTCAGGCAGCGGAAGGCCGCCTGGATGTGGCCGCCGGGGCAGCCGAAGCGGTCGTAGAGGTCGAGATGGCGGAACGCGGTATCGAGGTCGTCGCGCCACATCAGCCGCACCACGCGCCGGCCGAGCCACACGCATTCGGGATTGCCGGCCGGGCCGTTGATGACCTGGGCGGCTTCGGCGAACTCGTCGGTGCGGCGCTGGTTCTGGGCGGCGTCCTTGGCGGCGGCGTCGGCGGGCTGGGCGGCGGCCTTGCCCTGATCGGGGGCCGGCGTACCGCTCTGGGCGGAAGCGCCGCCGAGACCGACTATCACGACCAGCGAGGAGACGGCCAAGGTGGCGGCGAACTGCCGCAGGACCGCATTTCGTAACTGACGCACCCGTTGCCGCATGAATTCCCCAATATCTCCGCTGACCGCCCGCGTCAGGAATCCCGCGGATGCGCCGGTGATGGCGTCCAAATGGGTCTCCAATGGGGCGGAAAAGTCCCGCAAAATCCCATGACCTGTATTTCGAATTTTGTCCAGCAAAGTCACGATCCTAGGCCTCGGTCGAACGGCCGCAGCCGAATTCGCCGGGGGAGGAGCGGATCGGTCGCCCGTTACCCCCTTGGCAGACGGCGTGCGAGCAGGTAATCGACGGCGCTCCGCGGAGGATGGAACCGATTTCACTTCGTACGCCACTGGCGCTTCTGCTCGTCTCACTGGGCGCGATTGCCGCCGCGTGGTGGTGGCTTGCCACACCGATCACGCTCGCGCGCGCGCCTATCGATCCCAGCGACAAAGTTCAATGCGTCTCCTACGCGCCGTTCCGCGGCGAGCAGTCGCCGCTCAACGCATGGACTCATATCGAGGCCGACCAGATCGAGCAGGATCTGCGCCAGCTGAAGGACATCACCGACTGCGTCCGCACCTATTCGATGGAGAACGGGCTCGACCAGGTGCCTGCGATCGCGGCGAGGATCGGCGGGCTGAAGGTGCTCCAGGGCATCTGGCTCTCCAGCAACCGCAGCAAGAATTTTGAGCAGGCCGCGCTCGCGGTCCGCCTTTCCAAGGATTTCCCGGGTGTCATCACCAGCATCATCGTCGGCAACGAGGTGCTGCTGCGCGGCGAGATGACGACGGCGGACCTTGTCTCCATCATACGCTCGGTGAAAGCGCAGGTCAGCGTGCCCGTCACTTACGCCGACGTCTGGGAGTTCTGGCTCCGCAATCGCGAGGTCTATGACGCCGTCGACTTCGTCACGATCCACATCCTTCCCTATTGGGAGGATTTTCCGGTGAAGGCGAAATTCGCAGCAAGCCATGTCGAGGCGATCCGCGAGCGGATGGCGGTGGCCTTCCCCGGCAAGGAGATCCTGATCGGTGAGACCGGCTGGCCGAGCGAGGGACGCATGCGCGAGGGCGCGCTGCCGTCGCGCGCCAACCAGGCCCGCGTCGTCTCGGAAATCCTGAGCCTGGCGAAGGCGCAGAAGTTCCGCGTCAATCTGATCGAGTCCTACGACCAGCCCTGGAAGCGCAAGCTGGAAGGCACCGTCGGCGGCTATTGGGGTCTCTACGACTCGGTTCGCCGCAACCTGAAATATCCCCCGGGCCAGCCGATCAGCAATTTCCCGTATTGGAAATGGTACATGGGCGCCGGCATGGGGCTGTGCGTGCTTGTGTTCGCGGTCGCGGGCCTGACGCTGCGGCGGCGGCCCTGGACGCCGCGCTTCCCGGCCTGGCTCGGTGTCGCCATCTCGGCGACGTCAGCGGGCATCCTGCTCGGGGTCGGCGCCGACAAGATGTACTATGAGAGCTACGGCTGGGCGGGCTGGCTGCATTGGGGCGCGCTGCTGCTCGCCGGCATCCTGTCGCCGATCTTCTGCGCGCAGGCGATGGTGATCGGCCGCAGCCTTCCGACTTTCCTCGATCTGCTCGGGCCGCGCGAGGGCCGCAAATGGTCGAAGCTGACCGCCGTGCTCGGCCTGACGCTGGCGGTGACAGCGGTGATCGCGGCGCAGACCGCGCTCGCCTTCGTGTTCGACCCGCGATACCACGACTTCCCCTACGCCTCGCTGACGATGGCGGTGGTGCCGTTCGCGCTGCTGATGCTGAACCGGCCGCAGATCGGCCAGCGTCCGATCGCGGAGTCCGTGTTCGCCGGGGTGCTCGCGCTGTCGGCGACCTATGTGCTCTTCAACGAAGGCCGCGACAACTGGCAGTCGCTGTGGACCTGCGCGATTTATCTCTTGTTCGCGCTCACGCTGTGGCGGGCGCGGGCCGAGCAAATCCAAGAATGAACAGGCCGATCGCAAGGCCCGCCAGCACCACGTTGTAGAGCACGATGCCGAGGCCGGCGGCGATGATGCCGACCGTGAGCAGCACGATCGACGGCCGCATCAGGTTCAGCGTCGCCGCCACCAGCGCGACGATGCCGAACACCGAATTCTTGAACAGCACCGTCGAGACCGAGCGCGCCTTGCAGATCATCGTCTGCAGGCCGGCGTCGCAGGCGAGCCCGACCGTGGACAGTTCGATCCCGAGATAACGCAAGTAAAGCGCATAGCCGACGGAGGCGAAGCCGACGACGATCAGGAACTGCACCTGGTAGGGCGTGAGGCGGAAGGGCTTTTTTGTCATGGGCGCAATATGGTCGGGATGACGCGGAGGGGCAACAGGCGAGGCGCAAGTTTCGCGCGAGTTTGCGTGAGAACTTCCACCGATTCTGCTGATGGATTTTGCTGCTTTCGAGACGAGCTACCGTCTGAAGAACGACGACAGCGTCGATCCCGCCGACGCTTCCGGCTTGGCAGGTGCTGCCGGCTGCGCCACGGGCGCAGGCACAGCTACGGGCTCCTCGCGCTTCGACGAGCGCTTGGAAGAATAGCCCCGGCGGTGCTTGTCCGGCTTGGCGGCGGGGGCGGGCGCCGGTGCGGTCTCGGCTTGCGGCGCCGGGTCCTGGTTCTTCTCGGCGTTCTTGTCCTGGACCCTGTCCTGCGTCTTCTCCTGTCCCTTGTCCTGACCGCGCAGCGACAGGCGCTGGCCGTCGAACACGGTGGTCTCGCAGTGACGGTCGTTCTCGGCAAGGCCCGCGCAGAGCTTTGCGGCCGCGGCGGCGTTGACGAGCGGGCCGGCCCCCAGGCGCAGCTGCATGCCGACGCCGGTGGTGCCTTCCTTGATCATGATGATCGGCCGCAGCGCGGCGATCTCCGGATTGGATTTGCTCAGGCCGCGCCAGAGCGCACGCAGGCCGTCGATCGAATTGGCGCCGCCGAGATCGATCGCAAAGCGCGTCTGCTGGACGGCGATCGCCGGTGACTCGGTCTCGGCTGCTTCGGGCGGCTTGGCTGCTGCGACCGCGACTTCGGTCGGGGCGGGCGCCGGCTCGGGCTTCTTCTCGGTCGACTTCTCGGTTGCCTCGGGCTGAGCCAGTCGGGATGCGGCGGGATCAGGCGGTGCCATCATCGACTTGGACGGCACCAGCGGCAGGGCCGACGTCGTTGCCGGGGCCTGCGATACGAGCGAAGCGGCAGAAGCGGTTTGCGGCGGCGGGCTCGAGGGCTCCTTGGCCGCGTCCTTCACAGCGTCCTTTCCCGGCTCCTTCGCCTGGTCCTTCGACGCGCGCGGCTTGTCGGTGGATGGCGCGGGCATCGAGGCGACCGGCGCGACGCTGGGCGCCGCTGGCGCGGACTGCGCGTCGGCTGCCGGCGTGTCCTGTGGCTTGGCAACCTGCCTGGCAATGGCGCCGGTGACGGAATCGAGCCCTTGCTCCAGCACGGTGACGCGCGAATAGAGCCGGTCGCGATCGGTGTTCAGAGTCTCGATGGCGGAGGCGAGGCGGCGGGCCTCGCTCTGGCTTTCCTTGGTCAGCAACTGGAGCCGGTCGGCCTGGCGCGACAGATCGGCGGCCGCGATCTGGTCGCGGTGCCAGCCGAGCTGGGCCTGGTTGGACATGACCGCGACGGTGATCGCGACGATGGCGGCAAAGCCCCACGAGCCCAGCCGCCACATCGTGCGGCGGTCGAACTCGTTTTCCTCGGCCAGGAATCCGGAGAACAGCCCGCCGGTCTCCTTGTCGCCGAAGGCGTCCGCCAATGGGTCGGAATCCTTTGCCATGAACGTTAAGTGCCCAGCCCCGAACAGCTTCCCCGAATCAATCAGGGAACATTAACAGGAAAAGCGTGTCGCACTTGAATTCCGGGTGTTTGCGGGGGTAGCAAGGCAAGCAGCTCATGACGCCGCTGGCCCCGCCGCCCATTGATTCGGCCGCATCTGACAGGATTTCGATGACCGTCCGCTCCAGCCTCACGATCGTGCTCGCCGCCGGTGAAGGCACGCGCATGCGCTCCCAACTGCCGAAAGTGCTGCATCCGGTCGCACACCAAACGCTGCTCGCGCATGTGCTTGCCGCAGCACCGAGGGGAACCGGCACCTCGCTCGCCGTCGTGATCGGCCCCGACCACCAGGCGGTCGCGGATGAGGCGAGGCGCATCCGGCCGGACGCGCTGACCTTCGTGCAGAGCGAGCGCCTCGGCACCGCGCATGCGGTGCTGGCGGCACGCGAGGCCATCGCGCGCGGCGTCGACGATCTGCTGATCGCGTTCGGCGATACGCCGCTGATCTCGGCCGAGACTTTTGCGCGGCTGCGCGCGCCGCTTGCCAAGGGGGCGGCCGTTGCCGCGCTCGGCTTTCGCGCCGCTGATCCCACCGGCTATGGCCGCTTCATCGTCGAGGGCGACCGCCTGGTCGCGATCCGCGAGCAGGCCGACGCCAGCGAAGCGGAGCGCAAGATCGATCTGTGCAATGCCGGCGTGATGGCGATCGACGGCCGCCGCGCGCTGGCGATCCTCGACAAGATCGGCAATGCCAATTCCAAGGGCGAATATTATCTGACGGATGCGGTCGGCATCGTCCGCGAACAGGGATGGGAGTCCGTGGTGATCGAGACCGGCGAGGACGAGGTGCGCGGCATCAACACCAAGGCGCAGCTCGCCGAAGCGGAAGGCGTGATGCAGGCGCGGCTGCGCAAATCAGCCATGGAAGCCGGCGTGACGCTGATCGCGCCTGAGACGGTTTACCTGTCCGCCGACACCGTGTTCGGCAAGGACGTGACGATCGAGCCGTTCGTTGTGATCGGCCCCGGCGTGTCGATCGCCGACGGCACCGTGATCCATTCCTTCTCGCATATCGTGCAGACCACGCTCGGCAAGAACGTCTCGATCGGTCCGTATGCGCGGCTGCGGCCCGGCACCTCGCTTGGCGACGGCGCGCGGATCGGCAATTTCGTGGAGACCAAGGCGGCGACGCTGGAGGCCGGCGTCAAGGTCAACCATCTCTCCTACATCGGTGATGCCACCGTCGGCGCCAATTCCAACATCGGCGCCGGCACCATCACCTGCAACTACGACGGCTTCAAGAAGCACAAGACCATTATCGGGCAGGGCGCCTTCGTCGGCACCAACTCCTCGCTGGTGGCGCCCGTCAGAATCGGCAACGGCGCCTATATCGGCTCCGGCTCGGTGATCACGCGCGATGTGCCCGACGACGCGATGGCGCTGGAGCGAAACCAGCAGACCATCCGGGAAGGCGGCGCTACGCGCTATCGCGAGATGAAGACAAGCGGCAAGAAGCCGGAGAAGTGAGCCTCGCTAATCGTCGTCGGCGACGTCCGAGAACATCGCGCGGTTCAAGCGCCAGCCGCGCCCCCTGGCGCGCTTTGCCGGTTCGCCGGCAGCCTGCGTGACGAGGAGGGGCTTGCTTTCCTTGCCTCGCTCCATGCTTCGCTGAGGCGGCGGCCAATGCGCAAGGTGCGTGCCGGTGGTTTCGCTGGCGCGCACGAATGTCGATGATAGACCTTTGCGGTCGGATGAGCCTTTCATGGTCATATCTCCCAGAGAGGGAATCGTTGGTCAAATTCGTTGACAGGACGTTAATCAATGCGACTCATCACCGGCCAATTCGACGCAGTCTGCTCGACCGCGCTGTCTCAATCAGCAATAATTATTGAGTATCTGGTTCCTTACGAACTTCGCTAAAAACCGAGCGCGTCGTTTAGGCGATTTTTCGACGATTTGGGGGATATTGATCCGCATGTGCGGGATTGTCGGCATTCTCGGGCGCGAGCCGGTTGCAGAGCAATTGGTGGATTCGCTCAAACGTCTTGAATATCGCGGCTATGACTCCGCGGGCATCGCCACGCTCGAAGGCAACCATCTCGAGCGCCGCCGCGCCGAGGGCAAGCTGAAGAATCTGGAGAAGCGGCTCGAAGCCGAGCCGCTCAAGGGCACGACCGGCATCGGTCACACCCGCTGGGCCACCCACGGCAAGCCGACCGTCAACAACGCCCATCCGCATGCGACCGAGCGTGTCGCCGTGGTCCACAACGGCATCATCGAGAATTTCCGCGAGCTGCGCGAGGAGCTCGAGAAGAACGGCACGGTCTTCCACACCCAGACCGACACCGAGATCGTGCTGCATCTCGTCGACGACCTGCTCAGGCGCGGCAACAAGCCGGTCGAGGCGGTGAAGCTGGCACTGGGGCGGCTGCGCGGCGCCTTCGCGCTCGGCTTCATCTTCGCCGGCGAGGACGATCTGATGATCGGCGCCCGCAACGGCCCGCCGCTCGCGATCGGCTATGGCGACGGCGAGATGTATCTCGGCTCCGACGCCATCGCGCTCGGACCGTTCACCGACACGATCAGCTATCTCGAGGACGGCGACTGGGTCGTGCTGACCCACAAGAGCGCGACGATCTTCGACAAGGACGGCAACGCCGTCCAGCGCGAGAAGATCAAGCACGCCGCCTCGACCTCGCTGGTCGACAAGGCCAATTACCGCCACTTCATGGCCAAGGAAATCCACGAGCAGCCGGAAGTCGTCGGTCATACGCTGGCGCGCTATGTCGACATGGCGACCGAGCGCGTCGCGCTGCCGGTCAAGCTGCCGTTCGACTTCAAGAATATCCAGCGCATCAACATCACGGCGTGCGGCACCGCGAGCTATGCCGGCTTCGTCGCAAAGTACTGGTTCGAGCGCTTTGCGCGCGTGCCGGTCGAGGTCGATGTCGCCTCCGAATTCCGCTATCGCGAGGCGCCCTTGCGCAAGGGCGATCTGGCCATCTTCATCTCGCAATCGGGCGAGACCGCCGACACGCTGGCCGCGCTGCGCTACGCCAAGGCCGAGGGCGTGCACACGGTCGCCGTCGTCAACGTGCCGACCTCGACCATCGCGCGCGAGAGCGAGACCGTGCTGCAGACGCTGGCGGGCCCCGAGATCGGCGTCGCCTCGACCAAGGCCTTCACCTGCCAGCTCATGGTGCTGGCAAACCTTGCCATCGCGGCCGGCAAGGCTAGAGGCGAACTATCCGACGAGGACGAGACCAAGCTCGTCCACGGCCTCGTCGAGATCCCGCGCCTGATGTCGGATGCGCTCACCACCGAGCCGCAGATCGAGAAGCTGGCGCGCGAGATCGCAAAATCGCGCGACGTGCTCTATCTCGGCCGCGGCACCAGCTTCCCGCTGGCGCTCGAAGGCGCGCTGAAGCTGAAGGAGATCTCCTACATTCACGCCGAGGGCTACGCCGCCGGCGAACTCAAGCACGGCCCGATCGCGCTGATCGACGAGACCATGCCGGTCGTCGTGATCGCGCCCTACGACCGGGTGTTCGAAAAGACCGTCTCCAACATGCAGGAGGTCGCCGCGCGCGGCGGCAAGATCATCCTGATGACCGACGCCAAGGGCGCGGAGGAGGCGACGGTCGAATCCCTCGTCACCATCGTCATGCCCGACATGGCGGCGGCGTTCACGCCGATGGTCTATGCCGTCCCGGTGCAGCTGCTCGCCTACCATACGGCTGTCATCATGGGCACCGACGTCGACCAGCCGCGCAACCTCGCGAAATCGGTGACCGTGGAATAGGCAGAAGGGATCCGGCCGGAACGCTAGGTGGTCTTCCAAAACCTGCTAGAAGACCCTAGCTTGACTGCAGCGACCGACCTGGAACCCGAATGACCGCCCGCGACGACACGACTGCGCCGCTTGATCCTGCGCCCGAACCGCATACCGGCCTGATGGGCCGATTCCGCAATTACTTCCTGACCGGCCTCATTGTGACGGGGCCGATCGCGATCACCCTTTATCTGGTCTGGTGGTTCGTCACCTGGGTTGACGGCGTGGTGCGGCCGTTCGTGCCGCTGGCCTATCGGCCGGAAACCTATCTGCCTTACGTCATTCCCGGCTGGGGACTGATTGTCGCATTCTTCACGCTGACACTGGTGGGATTCCTCGCCGCCAATCTGATCGGCCGGACGCTGGTCGATATTGGCGAGACCTTCCTCGGCCGGATTCCGGCGGTCCGCGCCATCTATCGTGGCCTGAAGCAGGTGTTCGAGACGCTGTTCTCGGGCAAGGGCTCGAGCTTTCGCAAAGTGGGTCTGGTCGAGTTTCCCTCGCCGGGCATGTGGTCGATCGTGCTGATCTCGCAGTCGCCGAACGAAGAGGTCGCGCGCAGCCTGCCGGGACAGGAGGAGCATGTCTCCGTGTTCCTGCCGTGCTCGCCGAACCCGACCACGGGCTTCTTCTTCTACGTGCCCAAGAGCAAGATCGTCGAGGTCGAGATGAGCACCGAGGATGCCGCGACGCTGATCATGTCGGCCGGCGTGGTGCAACCGGGCTCGGCGCCTGACCCGAAGAAAGCGGCGGCGCTGGCGGGCATGGCGAATGCCGCGCGCATTGCCAATGCCTCCACGCTGCAGCCCGAGCCTGCGAAGGCGGAATAAGGCCATTCCCGCGCGGGATGGCGGTCGGTCACGCAGGCGTTCGCATCCTCTGCTAGTGTTCCGGTTGAATTGAGCGCCTCGCTCGGAGTTCGACCTGGAGTGCACGATGTCCAAAACCATTGCGATCCTCGCGCCCGGCGCCATGGGCAGCGCGGTGGCCCGCCGGCTCAGCGAGAACGGCGCGCGCGTGCTGACGTCATTGAAGGGGCGCAGTGGAGCCACGCTGAAACGTGCCGCAGACGCCGGCATGATCGGCGCCGAGGACGACGCGATCGCTGATGCCGACATCATCCTTTCGATCGTGCCGCCAGGCGAGGCGGTTGCGCTGGCCGAGCGGCTGGCGGCACTGATCATCCGGCGCGAGAAGAAGCCGGTCGTGGTCGATTGCAATGCCGTCAATGTCGACACCGTGCAGCGGATCGAGGAGATCATCGGATCGGCGCAGGCCCCGTTCGTCGATGGCGGCATCATCGGCTTCCCGCCGCAGCCCGGCGGCAAGGGCCCGGCGTTCTACCTGTCGGGCGAGCACGCCAGCGACGTTGCGGTGCTGAAGGATTTCGGTCTCGACGTTCGAATCGTCGAGGGACCGGTCGGCGCAGCCTCCGCGCTCAAGATGTCCTATGCCGGCATCGTCAAGGGCCTCGCCGGCATCGGCTCGGCCATGGTGGTTGCAGCAACGAAAGCGGGCGCGGCGGATGCGCTGCGCGACGAACTCGCGCTGAGCCAGCCGGCCGTTCTGGCCCGGCTCGAAGTGGCCCTGCCGGACATGATCCCGAAGGCCTATCGCTGGGTCGCGGAGATGCGGGAGATTTCCGGCTTCCTCGGACCCGATCATCCCGCCAGCCAGATCTACGAGGGATTTGCGCGCTGGTTCGAGCATCTCGCTGACGACGCGAAAGGCGAGGCGGCGGAGACTGAGTTGATGAAGGCTTTCGCAGCAGGTATCGCGCGGAAGAAGAACTGATCGTCAGGCGACCACTCACCGCCCTTAAATCGAGGCCCGCCGCGGGGCAGGGGTAAGCCTCCAAGCAGCGGGTGCCATCTGTTATTGGTTCCGCGGAAGCAGGAATGGGAGTTCGAATGAGATTGCTCGTGATCGGTGCGGGAGCGCTTGGAGGCTATTACGGCGCTCGCGTGGTCAGGGCCGGCGGCGACGTGACCTTCCTTGTTCGCGCGAAGCGCGCCGAGCAACTGCGCCGGAATGGACTGCAGGTCGTGAGCCCGCATGGCGACTTTGCCGTGCAGCCGAAATTCATCATGGCTGACGATCTCAAGGAAACGTTCGACGTCGTGCTCGTCGGGGTGAAAGCTTATTCGCTCGACGACGCCATGAGCCAGTTTGCGCCGGCGGTCGGTTCCAGCACGATGATCCTGCCGATCCTCAACGGGCTGAAGCATATCGACGCCCTGACCGCGAGGTTCGGCGCGAGCCGCGTCCTCGGCGGGCTCGCGAATGTCAGTGCCGGGCTCGATGCGGAGGGGCGCGTCGTTCAATTCATGGCCAATCAGACCATTGTCTTCGGCGAGATCAATGGTTCGCTGAGCGAGCGTGCGCTCGCGCTGGAGACACTGCTCCACGTGCCCGGTGTCGACGTGCGCGCCAGCGAAGCGATCATGCAGGACATGTGGGAGAAGTTCGTCCAGCTCAGCACGCTCGCCGGCATCACCTGCCTGATGCGCGCGAGCATCGGCGACATCCTGGCCGTGCCGAACGGCGAGCAGTCCATTTTCCGCCTGTTCGCCGAATGCTGCGCCGTCGCGACGGCTTCGGGATTTGAGCCGCGCGCGCCGTTCATCGAGTTCGACCGAAAACTCTTCACCACCCTGGACTCGCCGCTCAAGGCCTCGATGCTGCGCGATATCGAGCGCGGTTCGATCACGGAAGCGGAGCACATTCTCGGCGATATGGCCAACCGGGCCCGTGCGCTCGGCATCGACACGCCGCTGCTGGATCTGGCGCGCGCGCATCTGGCGGCCTATGAGGTCGGGCGCCGAAGAGCAGCAGGCTAGCCGGCTCCGATCAACGGGATCGCCTCGTCGCGCTCGTAGAGATACAGCAGGCAGCGCAGCGCCTCGCCGCGCTCGCCCTTCAGCTTCGGATCGTCCTTGAGGATGCGCAGCGCCTCGTCTCTCGCCTGGGTGATGAGCTGGCCGTGGATCTCGGGGCGCGCGATGCGGTAGCCGGGCAGGCCGCTCTGGCGCACGCCGAGCACGTCGCCTTCGCCGCGCAGCTTCAAATCTTCCTCGGCGATGCGAAAACCGTCGGTGGTCTCGCGGATCACCTTCAGCCGCGCCTTCGACATCTCGCCGAGCGGCTCGCTGTAGAGCAAGAGGCAGGTCGAGGCTTCCGAGCCGCGTCCGATCCGGCCGCGCAGCTGATGCAGCTGGGCAAGGCCGAAGCGTTCGGCATTCTCGATCACCATGATGGTTGCGGCAGGCACATCGACGCCGACCTCGACCACGGTGGTCGCGACCAGCAGGCCAATCTCGTGGGCGGCGAACTGGCCCATCACGCGATCCTTCTCGGTGCCCTTCATCTGGCCGTGGACGAGGCCGACGCGATCGCCGAAGCGCTTCTGCAGGTTCTCGAAGCGCTTGGTTGCGTTGGTGAGGTGCTCGGTGCCCTCGGCCTCGGATTCCTCGACCAGCGGACAGATCCAGTAGACCAGCTTGCCCGCTTGCAGCGCGCGGCCGATGCTGTCGGTGACCTCCTCGAGGCGGCTCATCGAGATGGTGCGGGTCTCGATCGGCTGGCGGCCGGCGGGCTTTTCGCGCAGCTCGGAGATGTCCATGTCGCCGAAATAGGTCAGCACCAGCGTGCGCGGGATCGGGGTTGCGCTCAGCACCAGCACGTCGACCGCTTCGCCCTTCGACGTCAGCGCGAGGCGCTCCCGCACGCCGAAACGGTGCTGCTCGTCGACGATGGCGAGCGCGAGATCATGGAAGATCACATCGTCCTGGATCAGCGCGTGCGTGCCCACGAGCAGGTCGATTTCGCCGTCGGCCAGCTGCGCGATGATCTCGCGCCGATCCTTACCCTTTTCGCGGCCGGTGAGGATCGCCACCCGCATCCCCGCACGCTCGGCGAGCGGCGCGATGGTCTTGATGTGCTGGCGCGCCAGGATTTCGGTCGGCGCCATCAGCGCGGCCTGCTTGCCGACCTCCGTGACGGCGGCGGCAGCGAGCAGCGCCACCACGGTCTTGCCGGAGCCGACGTCGCCCTGGAGCAGCCGCAGCATGCGCACGGGCTGCTGCAGGTCATTGGCGATCGCCGCGGCCGCTTCGCGCTGGGACAGCGTCAGCGCATAGGGCAGGGCATCGATGATCTTGTTGCGGAGGTGCCCGTCGCCGGCGTTGCGCACGCCGGCCGGGCGGCGCAATTGCGCTCGGATCAGCGCGAGCGCGAGCTGGCCCGCCAGCAGCTCGTCGAAGGCAAGGCGCGACCAGAATGGTTTCTCGGGCAGGATGTCCGTAAGCTCTACCGGCTGATGCACGCGATTGAGCGCTTCGGTGATCGCCGGGAAATTGCAGCGGCGCATCACCTCCGGGCTGATCCACTCCGGCAAGGCCGGGAGCTTCTGCAAGGCCTGCGCGACCGCGCGGCGCAGCGAGCCGAGCGCAAGGCCTTCGGTCAGGGGATAGACGGGGTCGATGCCCGAGAGTTTCGAGATCGCCTCTTCGTCCAGCACGCGATCGGGATGCACGATCTGCGGGATGCCGTCATACATCTGCAGCGTACCGGAGACGTAGCGCTTCTCGCCGACGGGGAGCAGCTTTTCGACATAGCCGGGCTTGGCGCGGAAGAAGGTCAGCACGACGTCGCCGGTGTCGTCGCTGGCATAGACCAGATAGGGCGCGCGCGCGTTGCGCGGCGGGGGCGGGCGGTGACGGTCGATGGTGACCTCCAGCGTCACCATGGCTCCCTGGACGGCATCGCGAATCTTCGGCCGCGCCCGGCGGTCGATGACCTGGCTCGGCAGATGCAGCAACAGATCGACCAGCCGTGGCGACTCGTTGCGGCTGAGCAGGTACTGCAGCAGCTTGTCCTGCTTCGGACCGACGCCGGGCAGGCTGGTCACGGGAGCAAACAGCGGATTGAGCAGGCTGGGGCGCATCAGGTGAATCTAGGATCGTTTCGCCCCGTCATGCCCGGCTTTATGCGGGGCATCCACGTCTTTTTTCGTGTCCGCGCGCGGGCATCGGGCCAGATCAAATCGAAAGCCCAAATCGAGGGCTGACACGGCCGGTCGCAATGGCTATATCACCCCGGCCCGGCACGTCCGGGCTTTCGGCGTTTGACTGGATCTGAGACATGACGGGAACGACACGATCGAGCAACGGGCTGGACGACCGCCGCAAGCGGCTTCTGTTCCGCTGCTGGCACCGCGGCACGCGCGAAATGGACCTGATCCTCGGCCGCTTCGCGGATGCAGAGATCGGCAATCTGTCCGATGGCGAGCTGACCGAGCTCGAGACTCTGCTCGAGGAGTCCGATCCCGATCTCTATGCCGCCATCACCGGTGACAAGGTGCTGCCGGCTCATGTCACCGGTCCGCTGTTCGCCCGCATCAAGGCGTTCCCGATCACGGACGGCGATCTATGAAACCTGGTTCGAAGTCGCCGGCCGAGCTGCTGACGCCCGGCCGCGCGCTGACGCTTGCCAACGTCGCGGAAGGCGCCGAGGGCCTCGTCATCTCCGATCTCGCGCGCGCCATCGCGGCGCGGCCGAAGAAGCCGGCGGTCAGCCTTGCGGTCGTCTGCCGCGACGGGGCGCGGATGCAGCAGCTTGAACGCGCGCTGCAATTCTTCGCGCCCGATCTGCCGGTGCTGCAGTTCCCGGCCTGGGACTGTCAGCCCTATGATCGTGTCTCGCCGCATGGCGGTATCCTGGCGCAGCGCCTGACCACGCTGGCGCGGCTGGCGCCGCTGACCGGCAGCGACAAGCCGCTGATCGTGCTCACCACGGTGAACGCCATCGTGCAGCGCGTGCCCGCGCGCGAACTCGTCGCGGCGCAGGCGCTATCGGTCGCGCCCGGCAACGTGGTGCCGATGGACACCATCGTCGCCTGGCTCGAGCACAACGGCTACAACCGTTCCTCGACTGTGCGCGAGCCCGGCGAATATGCCGTGCGCGGCGGCATCCTCGACCTGTTTCCGGCGGGCCTCGACCAGCCCGTGCGCTTCGATTTCTTCGGCGACAGCCTGGAATCGATCCGCACCTTCGACGCCGAGACCCAGCGCACGCTGCTCGACATGCGCGCGCTCGATCTCGTCCCGATCTCGGAATTCCAGCTCGTCACCGAGACCATCCGCCGCTTTCGCATGGGCTATGTCGCCGAGTTCGGCGCGCCGGAGCGCGACGACGCGCTGTACGAGGCCGTCAGCGAAGGCCGTCGCCATCCCGGCATGGAGCACTGGCTGCCGCTGTTCCAGGACCGGATGGACACGCTGTTCGACTATCTGCAAGGGGCGGCCGTCGCGATCGAGCCGCAGGCCGAGGACGCCGTTCGCGAGCGTTTCAAGCAGATCGTCGACTATTACCAGGCCCGCCGCGATGCGATGGAGCGCCCGGGCGGCGGCGCCATCTACAAGCCGCTGCCGCCTGATAGGCTCTATCTGACCGAGGATGAGTGGACCAAGCGCCTCGGCGACATTCCGCTGGCGCGGCTGACGCAGTTTTCCGTGCCGGCCGATGGCACCAGCGTCGTCGATGCCGGCGCCCGCAAGGGCCGCGACTTCGCGCCGGAGCGCAACGACAGCAGCGTCAACGTGTTCGAGGCGGTGGTCAGCCACGTCATGGCGTTGCATGCCCAGCGCAAGAAGGTCGTGGTCACGCTGTGGAGCGAAGGCTCGCGCGACCGCATGACGTCGATGCTGCGCGACCACAAGCTGACCCACACCACCAGCGTCAACAGCTGGCGCACGGTGCAGGCGACCCCGCGCAACGAGACCATGCTCGCCGTGCTCGGCCTCGAAAGCGGCTTCGAGACCGACGAGATCGCCATCATCAGCGAGCAGGACATCCTGGGCGACCGCCTGGTGCGGCCACGCAAGGCCAGCCGCAAGCTCGATAATTTCATCTCGGAGGTGACCAGCCTTGCCGCTGGCGACATCGTCGTCCACGCCGATCACGGCATCGGCCGCTTCGTCGGCCTGCAGACGCTCGACGTTGCCGGCGCGCCGCATGATTGTCTCGAGCTGCATTACGCCGCCGACGCCAAGCTGTTCCTCCCCGTCGAGAACATCGAGCTGTTGTCGCGCTACGGCTCCGACCAGACCACGGTCGAGCTCGACCGTCTCGGCGGCAGTGGCTGGCAGACCCGCAAGGCCAAACTCAAGAACCGCATCCGCGAGATCGCGGGCGAACTGATCAAGATCGCCGCCGCGCGCCATCTGCACGAGGCGCCCAAGCTGCCGGTGCAGCCGGGCCTCTATGACGAGTTCTGTGCGCGCTTCCCCTATGACGAGACCGAGGACCAGCTCGGGGCGATCGAATCCACCCTGAAGGATCTCGAGCTGGGTCGTCCGATGGACCGGCTGATCTGCGGCGACGTCGGCTTCGGCAAGACGGAAGTCGCCTTGCGCGCGGCCTTTGCCGTCGCGCTCGAAGGCAAGCAGGTCGCGGTCGTTGTGCCGACCACGCTGCTGGCCCGCCAGCATCACCGGACCTTCACCGAGCGCTTCAAGGGCTTTCCGGTGAACGTGGCGCAGGCCTCGCGCCTGGTCCCGGCCAAGGAGCTCAACCTGGTCAAGAAGGGTATCGCCGACGGCTCCGTCGACATCGTCGTCGGCACCCACGCGCTGCTCGGCAAGGCGATCAAGTTCCGCGACCTCGGCCTCGTCATCGTCGATGAGGAGCAGCATTTTGGCGTCACCCACAAGGAACGGCTGAAGGCGCTTCGCGCCGAGGTGCATGTGCTGACGCTGTCGGCGACGCCGATTCCGCGTACCCTGCAACTCGCTCTCACCGGCGTCCGCGAGCTCTCCATCATTGCTTCGCCGCCGGTCGATCGCCTTGCGGTCCGCACCTTCGTAGCTCCGCACGATCCGCTGATGATCCGCGAAGCGCTGCTGCGCGAGCGCTATCGCGGCGGGCAGGCGTTCTATGTGGTGCCGCGCATCGACGATCTCGCCGAGGTCAAGGACTTCCTCGACAAGAACGTGCCGGAGATGAAGGTCGCGGTCGCGCACGGCCAGATGCCGCCCGCAGTGATCGAGGACATCATGACCGCGTTCTACGACGGCAAGTTCGACATCTTGCTGTCGACGACGATCGTCGAGTCGGGCCTCGACATCCCCAACGCCAACACGCTGATCGTGCATCGCGCCGACATGTTCGGCCTCGCCCAGCTCTACCAGCTGCGCGGCCGCGTCGGCCGTTCCAAGCTGCGCGCTTACGCGCTGTTCACGCTGCCGTCGCAGCAGAAGATCACGGCGCAGGCCGAGCGCCGGCTCACCGTGCTGCAATCGCTGGAGACGCTGGGCGCAGGCTTCCAGATCGCCTCGCACGACCTCGACATCCGCGGCGCCGGCAATCTCCTCGGCGAAGAGCAGTCCGGCCACATCAAGGAGGTCGGCTTCGAGCTCTACCAGTCGATGCTGGAGGAGGCGATCGTCAACCTCAAGGCCGGTGTCTCCGAGCCCGCGGCCGACCGCTGGTCGCCGTCGATCACCATCGGCATGCCCGTGCTCATTCCGGAAGACTACGTCGGCGACCTCTCGGTGCGGCTGTCGCTGTACCGGCGGCTCGCCGATCTCGACACCGAGGAGGAGATCGAGAACTTTGGCGCCGAGATGCGCGACCGCTTCGGCGTGCTGCCGGACGAGGTGCGCTATCTGTTCAAGGTCGCGGCGATCAAGGCGTTCTGCCGCCAGGCCAATGTCGAGAAGATCGATGCCGGTCCGAAGGGCGCCGTCATCGCCTTCCGTGACAGCTCGTTCGCGCATCCCGATCGTCTGGTGTCGTTCATCCGCAGTCACGGCCAGGCCGCGAAGGTCCGGCCCGACATGAAGGTGGTGTTCCTGCAGGACTGGGAGACACCGGAGGAACGCCTCGCCGGCACCACCGAGATCATGCGACAGCTGGCACAGCTCGCGCAGAGCAAGAAGGCGGCGTAGGTGCTATAGTGTTTCCAGAGGCGGCGCAGCGCGAAAAGGTGCGCTGCACCTGGAGCCGAAGACAAAGACCTGTGGCCACTTGCGGAATGGCCGAACAGTAGCTATGTTCAATTCATCGAGTTTCGGCCGAACGACTTGGCCTCGCCGCTTTCAAGCGCGCCTGACTGACGACCCTCCCTCCAGATCTCGACGACACCGACCGCGCTTTTGAGTGCGGCCATACGATTATCTATCTCAAAGGACGACCCCCATGACGACGGGAACTGTGAAGTGGTTTAACAGCCAAAAGGGTTTCGGCTTCATTCAGCCGGACCAGGGAAGCCAGGATGTTTTCGTTCATATCAGCGCCGTTGAACGCGCCGGCATGAGCACCCTCAACGAGGGGCAGAAGGTTTCCTTCGAAATCGTCGCAGATCGCCGCACCGGCAAGTCTGCTGCGGAGAACCTGCGGGCCGACTAGGCTACTGCAATCGCAATGACGTTGCTTTGACCACGGATGTACTGGCAGAGCTTCGGATATCCGGACCCGCGACCGTTCACCGGCCGCGGGTTTTTTGCGCCGGCTGCCACCTCTTCGCGAATGAGCATGCGAATGGTGGCATTTCGCGCAAAGATCCCCATATGCATTCTATGAGCAATTGGCAGAAATCGACCACGCGACAAGCACCCATGTCCAAGGCAGAGCTCCGGCTGATGCTGACGGAGGCGGTCCGCAATACGCAGCCGGGCCTTGACTCGAAGCAACTGTCGAAAGCCAGGAAGATCGCGGCCGGGACGGCTCCCGCCGATCCGGCGTCCGGGGTCGCCGTACCGGTTCGCTGAGCCCCGAGAAGGAGCAGCATGCGCAAACTTCCCCAGCCCACCGAGCAAGAGCTTCGGGAGGGGCCCCAAGTCGTGTCCTTCCAGATCGCGAATGGGAACGCGCGGCAGAGCTGTATTCTGCAAACCAATTTCCCCACCAAAGTACAGGCGCAGAGATACCTGATGGCGAATTGGCCGGCCGTCGAGAAGATGGCTCGCGACGCTCTCGCGATGGGAACCGTTGAGGACGGACAGATCAAGCTCGTGATGACTTGAGCGACCGAGCTCCGACCGCAGCCTCGTAGAGTGGGCAAGGGCGCCCTTGCGCCGTGCCCACCATTTTTATCGGATGGATGAGGTGGGCACGCTTCGCTTTGCCCACCCTACGACAGCGAAGTTGTAGCTACGACGCCGCCCGTGACGCATCGGCCGACAGCCGCGCCAGCAGCGACCTTGCCGTGTCCGAAGGCGACAGCGAGTCCACGCTGACGACGGGATCACTGCGCATCTCGTGCTTGCCGTTCGAGGTGTGCCGCATCACCGCCGACAGGCGGCGGGCGATCATGTGGGCGGTGCGGAAGTCGGTTTCCGCGAACACCACGATCACCGAGCCATCCTTCTGCGCCGCGCCGAAATCCATCTGCCGCATCAGGCGGCTCAGGATGCGCGCGGCATCGAGCTGGGCGCGGGAATTGCCGGGGTCGAAGGCGAAGCGGGCGACCGAGAGGCCGCCGCCGCGGGCGAGCGTCTGCTCGACCGCCTTGGCGAAATCGCGGGCGAAGGCTTCCACCGTGAGCAGGCCGCTGCGCGGATCGAGCCAGCCGCCGGCATCGATCGAGCGCAGGGTGCGGCTCATCTGGCCTTCCATGGCGCGCTGGCGGATCAGCGGCAGCGCATTGGCGGCGACCTTCGCCGGCTCGCCCGGGATCAGCTCGAGATTGGGCAGGTCATAGCTCTGCGCGAGCTGGTGTGCGGTGACCACCACGGGCAGGTTGCGGAAGCGGGTGTCCTCGGCGAGCACCGTGAGGAAGGCATCGGTGACGCGCGCGGTAAAACCTTCGGCGAGCACGACCCCGTCGATCTCGCGGGTGTTGAGATGCTTCGCGGCGGCCTCGATCGAGAGCGCGCCGACGACGCCAACGCGCTCTCCGAGTGCGACGGAAAGCGCGGGATAAGCCGAACCGCGGCCGATCAGGAGCACGGTCGCATCGCGCACGGGATCGCCCTCCGGCAGCGCGACCTTCGCTTCCGGCTGCCGGCGCATCACGGTCGCATGAAGGGTGCGGACGCGCAGTGCAGCGCGGAGCCGTGCGATCAGGCGGTCGGAATTTCCGCTGCGCGAGGAAAAGGGCAGGGCGTTGTGCGGCAGCGTGCCCGTCGCATCGAGGGCCACGAAGGGCAGGTAAGGCGATTGGTCCGCGATCTTCGTCGCGAGCGCCGCCATGTGCGGCTCGTGTTCGCCGGACATCGCCGCGAGAACCACGGCGGGCTGCACCTGCTCGACGGCGCGCGCCGCGCTGGCCCAGTCGCTGTCGACCACGGGAAAGAGGCGCGCCTCGTCCAGCGCCGCAAGGAAGGCCGGCCGTTCGGCATCGGACACAAACAGGATCGGGCCCGCCTGGGACATCTCGCACTCTGATCACGCAACAGATGCTGCGCAATCTAGTCCGGCCGCCTTAATGCAGCGTCAATGGTTCAGGCGAATTTGTGCCTAGATCGCCCCGGAGCGGTCGCGAAAAGCCTCGACCATCAGGGGGTTAAGGCCGAGTTCGCCGAGCGCTTCGCGGGCGCGGGCATTGTCCTGGGCCCGGCCTGCCAGCCTGTGACCCGAGAGCCGGTCCGGCAGCGCGGTGAGCAGGGCGCCCTGGCCGAGCCGCCGCGCCCATTCCTGGAGGTCATTGGAGAGGAAGCGGTAGCCGCCGACGGCCATGATGCCGGAGGGCGGCGCGGTGATGCAGATCGCGCCGCTGGCACGGTCGATCCGCGCGGCGTAGCCGGTGTCGACATAGTCGCGCGGCGGCTGCGCGATCAGGGCGTCGCCGGCCGGTTGCGGCGGGGCATAGGCCGCGATCGGTGCCATCGGCCCGCGCAGACCGAGGGTGCCCTTCGGCGTCACAAGGATCTCACCTGCGATGGAGGAGCCCGACTGCTCGCGCGGGGCGCCGTGCGGGCCGGGCATGACGGGCACCGGCATGCCGTCCTCGCCGCGGCGGGCGCCGAAAAGGCCTGCCTCGCCGAACAGATAGACGTCGGTCAGCGGCGCGTGCGGCGAGGTCCAGGCCTCGCTCGTGGCCACCTGCTCGGGCGCACGCCACAGGCCGATGACGTTGCGCAAGCTCGGCAGCCGCGCCGCGAGGCTGGAATCGCCGAGCCGCAGCGCGAGCTGCGCCGGCGCGATCAGCACCTCGCATTCTTGCGTGTTGATCTGCTGCTCCAGCACGTCGTTCTCGAACGGATGATGCAGCGCCAGCGCGCCGCCGCACAGCAGCCACACCGCCAGCGAGGAGGCGAGGCCTGCGAACGACATCGGCGTGAACGCCGCCATCACCGTCGCGCCCTGCCTGATGTCGGCTTCGAGCGACATCGCCAGGCCACCGGCGATCAGGCTGAAATGCGGCCGCGGCACCGGGCGAAAACCCTCCGCGGTGACGTCGAACGAGATCATCGCCGCCTTGCGGCCATCCTGGATCACGGCGCGCGCGGTGCCCGGCGGGCGCGCCAGCACGTCGTCAAGCGAGGCCATGCCTTCGGGCAGGTCGGTGCCGAAGCCGCAGACATATCGAATCGAGAAGGCTTCGGCCGCGGCATGCATCGCGAGGTCGGCATAGCTGACGCCATCGACCTTGCTCATGGTGACGATGGCGCGCGCTGCGGTGCGGTTGAGCGCCGCGGTCAGTTCGGCATGGCGCCAAAGCAGGGGCAGCACGGCGACGACGAGCCCGGCGCGATGGGCGGCCAGCACGGTCAGCACGAACTCGACTGTATTCGGCAACTGGATCGCGATGACGGAATTGGCCGGCAGCCCCGATTCGACGAAATGCGCCGACAGCGCCTCGATGGCGGTGTCGGCCTCGGCATAGGTCATCCGCCGCGGCTGATGGCCGGTCACGCGGGCCTTGTTGAGGGGGTCGAGCAAAGCGGGCGCGTGTGGCTGCCGCATCAGAGTGCGCTGAAACAGCGTGTCGAGTGTCGGCGATACGGCTGGCGCTGGCTGGTTCACGGCGTCACTTCGCTTGCTGCTGCGACCACCAAGTCTCCGGCAGGTAGCCGGACAGCGCGGTGGCCTTTGGTCGTTCTATCCGATTCCAGCGCGCGATCCATTGCTCGGATACGTTAAACAGCGGGATTGTGTAGAAACCGGAGATCAAGGCGCGGTCGAGCGCCCGGACCGCGGAGACGAAGTCCGTATGATCACGGGCCTCGAGCAGTGCGCCGATCATGGCATCGACCGCCGGATCCCTGGCGCCCATGTAGTTGCGGGTGCCCGGATTGTCCGCGGCCGCGCTGCCCCAATAGAAATACTGCTCGTTGCCGGGCGACAGCGACTGATCCCAGCGGTTCTGGATCATGTCGAATTCATAACTGAGCCGGCGCTGGTCGAATTGCACGGGGTCGACCGTCCGCACGCTCGGCTCGATGCCGGCGCGCCTGAGGTCGCGCTGGAACGCGAGCGCGATGCGTTCCTGGTCGCGGGTCGTGACCAGCATCTCGAAGCTGAAGGGGACCTTGGTCGCGCGGTTGCGCAGCACGGTGCCGTCGAGATCATAGCCGGCTTCCGACAACAGCTTCAGAGCCGCCCGCAGCGTCGTGCGGTCGCGGCCGGAGCCGTCAGTGACGGGCAGGCGGTAGCTGCCGTCCAGGATGTCGGGTGGGATCTGCGCAGCAAAGGGTTTCAGCAGCTCGCGCTCGCGCGCATCCGCAGGCTTGCCATAGGCCGAGAGGTCCGAGCCGGCAAAATAACCGGCGACGCGCGCATAAAGTCCGAAGAAGTAGCTGCGGTTGACCAGCTCGAAATCGAACAGCAGCGTCAGCGCCTGGCGCACGCGGATGTCGGCGAAGATCGGACGGCGCGTGTTGAACACCAGGAATTCGGACGGTTGCGGGACGCCCGGCCTCATGGTGTCGCGGATCACCTCGCCGCTTTTCGCGGCCGGAAAATCGTAGCCGTCGTGCCAGCGCAGCGGCTCGTGCTCGATGCGGAAATCATAGAGGCCGCGCTTGAAGGCTTCGAACTGGCCGTTGGCCTCGCGAAAATAATCGAGCCTGATCTCGTCGAAATTGTAGAGCCCGCGATTGATCGGCAAATCGCGCCCCCAATAATCGGGATTGCGGGTCAGGGTCACACTGGCGCCGGGCTTCACCGCCGTGACGCGATAGGGGCCCGAGCCGATGGGGGCCGCCAGCGTCGTCTCCTCGAAGGTCGCGACATCGACGGCATGCTTCGGCAGGATCGGCATCAAGCCGAGGATCAGCGGCAGCTCGCGGTCGTTGGCCCCGGTGAGGTCGAAGCGCACCGTGAGCGCATCGGGGGCCTCGGCCTTGGCGACCTTGGCGTAATATTGCCGGTGGTTGGGGCGGCCGTGATCGCGCAGCAGCTGCCAGGAGAACAGCACGTCCTCGGCGCGCACGGGCTTGCCGTCGGAGAAGCGGGCGCGGGGATCGAGGCGGAAGGTGACATAGCTCCGCTCGTCGTCGGTCTCGACGGTTCTGGCGAGCAGGCCGTAGAGCGTGAACGCCTCGTCCTGGCCGCGTGCGAGCAGGCTCTCGACCACGTAGTTTCGCGTCTGCTGCACCGCCAATCCCTTGACGATGAGGGGATTGAGGCTGTCGAAGGTGCCGAGAATGCCCCAGGTCAGCCGGCCGCCCTTGGGGGCGTCCGGATTGGTGTAGGGCATCTGGGTGAAGTCGGCCGGCATCGCCGGCTTGCCATGCATGGCGATCGCATGGGCTTGCTCGGCCCGCGCTGTGCTTGCCGACAACGCGACCGCCAGCGCGAACGCGCAGAGACGGACGCCGGAGCCCTCGAAAAGGCGCTGGAACATGAACATCGGCACACGTTGATTCGAAGACCGGCAGGGCCTGAATCCTATCACAGGGAATTTCACCGGGAGCAGGCCCGGATGCAGTCAAAAATGGTTGTCGGCATTGATCTTTCCGTCGGCCACGCTAAGAAGGCGGGCAATCGCGCAAGAGCGTCGAGCCCGTCACTTATCCGCCTCAATTGACGGGGAGAGAGCCGCGCCCAAGGCGGCCAGGTTCGGCGCTTCGGAGCGGTTCGGGCACTTCCCGTTCAGAAAGGGTTTTCCGCAATGAATTTCCGTTACTTGGCCGCGTCCGTCCGGCCGCGCGGGCGACTTCTCGCCTTGTTGACGGCGACGGCGTTGGCCGTTCCGTTTGCCGCCGAGGCCCAGACCCCGGCGCCGGCCCCCGGTGCGCCCAAGGCGGCTCCGGCCCCGAAAGCCGCTCCCAAGGCAGCTCCGAAGGCTCCCGCGCCGGCAGCCCAGGCGCCCGCTCAGCCTCCCGCTGCGGGCGCTCCGGCGCAGCAGGGCGCGGCCCAGCCGGCTGATCAGCAGATCCAGCTGATCTACGCCCCCTGGACCAAGTTCTGTCTCAAGGGCCAGGATGCCAACGCCAAGCAGGTCTGCTTCACCGGCAAGGACGGCCGCATCGAGTCGGGCCAGCCGGTCATCGCGGCGGTCATCATCGAGCCGGAAGGCGAACCCAAGAAGATCCTGCGCGTGACGCTGCCACTCGGCATGCAGCTCGTGCACGGCACACGCATCATCGTGGACAATAACGCGCCGCTGCAGAGCCCCTATGTGATCTGCTTCCAGAATGGCTGCATGTCGGACTACGAGGCCACGCCCGAGTTCATCAACAGCATGAAGAAGGGCCAGAATCTCGTTGTCCAGGCGATCAATGCCAACGGCGCGCCCCTGACCCTGCCGCTGCCGCTCGCCGGCGAATTCCAGAAGGCCTATGACGGTCCGCCGACCGATCCGAAGGTGTTCGAGGAAACCCAGAAGAAGCTCCAGGAAGAGCTTCAGAAGAAGGCGGACGAGCAGCGCAAGAAGCTTGAGCAGGGCGGCGGTGCGCCGGGCGCAGCTCCGGCCGGTCAGAAGTAATCGGGACGTTTTGCCCAGACAGGAAAAAGGCGCTCGGATCGAGCGCCTTTTTTTCTGACCGGTCTGTTCACCTCTCCCCGCCGGGGAGAGGTGAACATCGGCGCCGGTCCAAACATCAATTCAGCGACGGATTGCGCTGGCGATAGCCGCCGGCCTTGTCCTTGATGAAGATCTCGGCGACCTGGGAATGCCGGACCGGCTCGCCGGAATCGTCCGGCAGCAGGTTCTGCTCGGAGACGTAGGCGACGTATTCCGATTCCGCGTTCTCCGCGAGCAGGTGGTAGAACGGCTGGTCCTTGTGGGGCCGCACCTCCTCGGGGATCGACAGCCACCATTCCTCGGTGTTGTTGAATTCCGGATCGATGTCGAAGATCACCCCCCGGAACGAGAAGATCCGGTGGCGAACGACCTGTCCGATCTGGAATTTCGCGGTCCGCGCTTTAATCATTTCCCGTCGATAGACCAGGATTGTGGCCGATGCTAGTGCCCTTGTCTGGAATTAACCCGCGGTTGCCGGGCAGATAGCCGCAAGGTCTTCAGAAAACACTTCATCAATGGCCGATATCCTCAATCTAGCTCTACCTTATTTCGGCTTGATCTTTGTCGGTTTCGCTTGCGGCAAGGTCAAATCCCTGCCGGAATCAGGCCTCGCCTGGATGAACTTCTTCCTGCTCTACGTGTCGCTGCCGGCGCTGCTGTTTGCGATCATGTCGAAGACGCCGTTCTCGGAATTGAACAACCCGCCGTTCCTCGTCGCGACCACGCTGTCGACGGTCGCCGCGTTCACCCTGGCGCTGGTCGTGGGGAAGGTTTTCGGCCGCCTGACGCTGCGTGAGGCGACGCTCGCCGGGCTCTCCGGCGGCTATGGCAATATCGGCTATATGGGGCCGGGGCTCGCGCTCGCGGTGCTGGGAACCAAGGCGTCGGCGCCGACCGCGCTGATATTCTGCTGCGACAGCATCTTCCTGTTCACGATCGTGCCGCTGCTGATCGAGCTCTCCGACCGCGATCATCCCTCGATCATTCATGCCTTTGGCGTCGTGCTGAAACAGATCGTGCTCAACCCGCTGATCATGTCGGCCTGCTTTGGCGCGGCCTTCGCATCGCTGCATATCGAGATGCCCGTGGCGCTCGATCGCACCATCACCTTCCTCCAGAACGCGGCGGCGCCGACCGCGCTGTTCGTGCTTGGCGTGACGGTGGCGCTGCGCCCGTTCGACCGGGTGCCATGGGAGGTGCCGGGCGTGATTGCAATCAAGCTGCTGTTTCACCCGCTCGCCGCGTTCGGGCTGATGCTGGCGTTCGGTCCGTTCGCGCAGCCCTGGGCCGCGACCGCGGTGCTGATGGCCTCATTGCCGCCGGCGCTGAACGTGTTCGTGATTGCCCGGCAGAACGACGCCTGGATCGAATCCGCATCCGTTGCCGTGCTGCTCGGGACGTTTGCGTCGGTGGTCACGCTGACCAGCGTGATGTGGTTGCTGCAGACCGGCCGGCTGGCGTTTCCGTGATGAGCGCTATCCAGCTAGCGCCGCCAGGTCGGCGTCAGCCCCTCACGCATCGCAAAGCGCCGGAGCGGGCCGATGGCGCCGAGCAGGTGCATGCCGACCGCGCGGACCGGCTGCAGCGGCAGGAAGTCGTTGAGCAGGGAGCGGTTGGCGATGTCGATCGCGAACGTGCGGCTCAGGATATCCGGGCGCCGCGCGCGGTCGTAGCGCTTGAGCACCTCGTCC
This sequence comes from Bradyrhizobium sp. A5, assembly GCF_042076515.1. Taxonomy (NCBI): domain Bacteria; kingdom Pseudomonadati; phylum Pseudomonadota; class Alphaproteobacteria; order Hyphomicrobiales; family Nitrobacteraceae; genus Bradyrhizobium; species Bradyrhizobium sp. A5. The sequence goes on from NZ_CP148990.1 coordinate 3,468,413, forward strand.
GCACCGGGGTCCTGTGCCGCAGCGATGGCTTCGCCCGCGAGCCTGGCGATATCGGCGGCATCGCGCAGGCCGAGATTGAGGCCCTGGGCGCCGATCGGCGGAACCACATGGGCGGCCTCACCGACCAGTGCGATACGGTCGCGGCCGAAGGATTTGGGGCGTTCGATCGCGAGCGGAAACAGGTGACGGCCGGGCTCGACCGTCATGCGTCCCAGAATGGAATGCGACTGCTTCTCGATCGCGGCGGACAGTTCCGCGTCGCTCAAGCCACGAAGCCGCTCGGCCTCCGCGGGCGCCGAGACCCAGACCACGCTGGAGCGGTCGCCGGGCAGGGGCACGAACACGCAGGGTCCATGCGGCGTATGGAACTCGGTCGAGACATTGCGGTGCGGGCGCGCGTGGCCGACGTTGAAGGTCAGCGCGGTCTGCGTCAGGTCGCGCCGTGTCACCTCGATGCCGGCGGCTTCCCGGCATAGCGAATGCCGGCCGTCCGCGCCGACCACGAGCCGGGCCGAGAGAAATTGTGCGGAGGCGGTGCGGATGGTGACATCGTCGGCGCCGATGACGATGCTTTCGGCCTCGTCGTCGAAACGCACGAGCCCGGGCAATTCGGCGGCACGTTCTTCCAGCGCCAGCATCAGCGAGCGGTTGTCGATGTTGTAGCCGAAGGCGTCGAGCGCGATCTCGTGACAGGAGAACCGGACCTCGGGGCTGCGGAACAGCCGGCCGGTGTCGTCGACGAGGCGCATGGTTTCGAGCGCGGCCGACTTGTCCTTGCAGCGCGGCCAGACGTCGAGGCTCTCCAGCAGATCGACGGAGGCGCCCAGCAGCGCGGTGGTGCGGTTGTCGGAATACGGCACGCGCCGTGCCACCAGCGCGGTCCGCGCGCCCGCCTGCGCCAATGCGATCGCCGCCGCGAGTCCCGCCGGTCCACCGCCGATCACGGCCGCGTCGAAGAGTGTCGATGCCTCTGTCATGAGAACGACATTTGACATGCTCCACGGCAAATTCAAGCCCGGCTGTTTTTCCGTGATTTTGGGGCCAATTGTGCGACGGAGCGCCGCAATGGCTTATGTGCAAACCGGTACCATTCTGATAGCAGAAGCCATGGATATTCAGCAGGATTCCCTGAAACCGAGACCGGCGATCCGCGCCGCGGCCTTTTCGGTGCACATCTTCACCGCCTTCGGTGCGGCGATCGCGCTGCTGGCGATGCTGGAGGCCGTGCGCGAGCATTGGGCGAGCATGTTTCAGTTGCTGGGCGTCGCCCTGATCATCGACGCCGTCGACGGTCCGATCGCGCGGCTGCTGAAGGTCAAGGACGTGCAGCCGAACTGGTCGGGCGACGTGCTCGATCTCGTGGTCGACTTCGTCACCTATGTGTTCGTGCCGGCCTATGCGATCGTGGCGAGCGGCCTGCTGCTGCCGGTGGCGGCGCCGCTGCTCGGCATCGCCATCATCGTCACCAGCGCACTATATTTCGCCGATCTGCGCATGAAGGCGGACGACAATCATTTTCGCGGCTTTCCGGCGCTGTGGAACGCGGCGGCGTTCTACCTGTTCCTGCTGCACTGGCCGCCGTTGTGGTCGACGCTGCTGGTGGCGACGCTGGTGGTGCTGACCTTCGTGCCGTTCCATGTGTTGCATCCGGTCCGCGTCGTGCGGCTGCGCTGGCTGACGATGTCGCTGATCGCGGTCTGGGCGGTGCTCGGGCTCTACACGCTGGAGATGGATTTTCGCGTCGGCACCGGCGTGACGGTCGCGCTCTGCGCCATCGCGCTGTGGATCAGCTTCAGCGACGCCATGATCCGTCTGGCAAGATCCATCGCATGATGCATCTGCTAACCAGCCCGGAAGCCTGGGCCGCGCTGCTCACCTTGACCGCGCTCGAGATCGTGCTCGGCATCGACAACGTCATCTTCCTGTCGGTGATCGTCTCGCGCATTCCCGAAAAGCAGGCGCACCGCGCCCGCCGGATCGGGCTCGCGCTGGCGCTGGTGTTCCGCATCATCCTGCTCAGCGTGCTGGTCTGGCTGATCGGGCTGACCGCGCCGGTGGTCTCGTTTGCCGGTTACGACTTCTCCTGGCGCGACCTCATCCTGATCGGCGGCGGCCTGTTCCTGATCGCGAAGGCGACGCACGAGATCCATGCCGAGGTCGAATCCGATGACGGCGAGGGCGGCCGTGAATCCGCTGGCCGCGCCTTCTTCTGGGTGATCGTCCAGATCATCGTCATCGACATCGTGTTCTCGCTGGACTCGATCATCACCGCGATCGGCATGGCGCAGGACATCGAGATCATGATCGCGGCCGTCGTGATCGCCTGCCTGATCATGTACATTTCGTCGGGGCCGGTGTCGCGATTCGTCGCGGAGCATCCCACCACCAAGATGCTCGCGCTGGCATTCCTGGTGCTAATCGGCGTCGCGCTGGTTGCGGACGGATTCCAATTCCACATCCCGCGCGGCTACGTCTATTTCGCGATCGCGTTCTCGGCGGCGGTCGAGTTCTTCAATGTGCTGGCGAAGCGCAACCGCCGGAAAGCCGGCAAATAGTCGCGTCAGATCCGTTCCTGCAGGCGTCGAGTTGACAAGGCGGGCGCGATGTCTTTCGCTCGTCCGCGAGAAGACCGAGAGGAGGTCAGGTAATGACCAAAGCCGTCCGTGTACACAAGGTTGGGGGCCCCGAAGCCCTGGTCTATGAGAGCGTCGACGTGCCGGCGCCTGGACCCGGCGAAGTGCGCATCCGCCAGCATGCGGTCGGCCTGAACTTCATCGACGTCTATTATCGCACCGGTCTCTACAAGGCGCCGGGGCTGCCCTTCATCGTCGGCAACGAGGCCTCGGGCGAGGTCATGGCGGTGGGACCGGGCGTGACCAACTTCCATCCCGGCGACCGCGTCGCCTACTACCACAATCTCGGCGCCTATACCGGCGAGCGCAACATCCCCTGGGAGAAGCTGGTCAAGCTGCCCGATCACATCACCCACGAGCAGGGCGCCGTGTTGATGCTGAAGGGGCTGACGGTCTGGTATCTCCTGCACAAGACCTTCAAGGTCGAGCCGCATCACCGCGTGTTGATCCATGCCGCGGCCGGCGGCATCGGGCTGCTTGCGTGCCAGTGGGCAAGGGCGCTCGGCGCGCACGTCATCGGCACGGTCGGCTCGCGCGAGAAGGCCGAGCTTGCGGAGGCCAATGGCTGCGACCACGTCATCCTGTACAATGAAGAAGATTTTGTCGCGCGCGTAAAACAGATCAGCCGCAACGAGGGCTGCGACGTCGTCTATGACGGCGTCGGCAAGGCGACCTTTCCGGGCTCGCTGTCGTGCCTGAAGCCGCGCGGCATGTTCGTCTCGTTCGGCAATGCCTCAGGGCCGGTGCCGCCGTTCTCGATCGCCGAGCTCAACAATCACGGCTCGCTGTTCGCGACGCGGCCGAAGCTCAACGATTACGTCGGCACGCGCAAGGAACTGCTGGAAGGCGCCGACACGCTGTTCTCCGCCGTCATCAACGGCAAGCTGCACGTGCCGATCAACCACGCCTACGCGCTGAAGGACGCCGCGAAGGCGCATATCGATCTCGAAAGCCGCAAGACGACGGGCGCGTCGATTCTGAAGCCGTAGCTCTTCCGTCACCATCGGTTTCGTGGGGTGGGCAAAGGCGCGGAGCGCCGTGCCCACCATCTCACTTGAATGGTGGGCACGCTTCGGTTTGCCCACCCTACGCCACTAAGCCACGCGCCGGGCCGCTCCCGCTTTCGTCAATATCCCGTCCAGACAATCGACCATCTCGGCGATCTCGGCCCGCGTGACGTTCAGCGCCGGCATGAAGCGCAGCGTGTCGACCTGGGGGGCATTGAGGAGCACACCGGCCTCGAACGCCTGCGCGACGATCCCGGGCGCGATCGGCAGCTTGAGGTCGAGCGCGAGCAGCAGGCCGCGGCCGCGCACGCCGCCGAGGCCGTGCCGGGCCGAGACCTTCTGCAACTCGCTTTCGAGCAGCAGGCCCGTCTCGGCGACTGCCTTCAGGAAGTCGGGCTGGCCGACCGCTTCCATCACCGCAAGCCCCGCGGCGCACATGATCGGGTTGCCGTTGAACGTGCCGCCCTGGTCGCCGTGCTCGAAGCAGGAGGCGCGCTCGGTCGCGAGCAGGGCCGCGAGCGGGACACCACCGCCAATGCCCTTGCCGAGCGTCATGATATCGGGCGCGATTCCGGTGTGCTCGTAGTGGAACAACTTGCCGGTCCGGCCCATTCCGGTCTGGATCTCGTCGAAGATCAGCAACAGGCCGTGCGCCTCGGTCAGCGTGCGCAGCTGCTGCAGGAACTGATCGGTCGCCGGCCACACGCCTGATTCACCCTGGATTGGCTCGAGCATCACCGCGACGGTGTTGTCGTTGATCAGGCCTTTGACCGAGGCGATGTCGTTCAGCTTCGCCTTCTTGAAGCCGGCGACCTTCGGCTCGAACAACGGCTCGAACGCCTTCTTGCCCGAGGCCGACATCGTCGCCAGCGTGCGGCCATGGAAGCCGCCCTCGAAGCTGATGATCTCGAACGCGCCGCCTTTGTGCAGGCTGCCATATTTGCGCGCGAGCTTGATCGCGCCCTCGTTGGCTTCCGCGCCGGAATTGGTGAAGAACACCTGGTCGAAGGCACTGTGGTCGACCAGCGCCTTGGCGAGGTTGAGGCTCGGCGCGTTGTAGAAGGCAGGGCTCGGATTCAGCAGCCGCTTGGCCTGTGCGGTGAGCGCATCGGCGATCGCCGGCGGCGAATGGCCGAGGCAGTTCACGGCCCAGCCCTGCACGAAATCGAGATAGCGCTTGCGGCTGTCGTCCCAGAGGTAGGAGCCGGCGCCACGGACGAACACGGCCTTGGGCCGTGCGGTGATGTCCATCAGCGCGTCATACGGATGCGTGGCGGTGGTCATGTCGAACTCCTCTGGGGGCGGGTGGAATCGGGGTGCGAAAAGCAGAAAGGCCGCACCTTGCGGGTGCGGCCTTTTCGAAAACTGCGCTGAATTCAGTGCTTCAGCGGCGTCGTCGGACATGGCGCACCCTCTCATCGTCGCGGAAGCGACGACGGAGCATTGCGGTGCGCTGATGGGTCCGAGCGTTGATCATGGGGCGCGGCAATACATGCCAATGGCAGGGCTTGTCAAGCGGGCGTTTTGCGAAACACCCGCCAGGCGTGCATCGGTCAGGTCAGATGCGCGGCTTCCCCGGCATCTTCGTCGCCCCAGTCCGCATCGGCAATCGCGCTGTCGATGAGCTCGCCGCGCAGCAGCTTGAGCGGCGATTTCCAGTACAGCGCGATGTTGTGGAAGGGATCGGTCAGCACCTTGAACGCCCACACCAGCCCGGTGATGACGTCGCGCGTGACGAACAGCTGGAGCATGCGCGCAAGCCCGCCGCCGATGCCGATCGCAAGCCAGAGCGCGCCGACATGGCGGACGAAGTCGAAGCGGTCGGTGGGAAGATCGAACAGCCCGAACAGCGTGGGATAGGCGTACAGCGCGATCGGCGCGCTGCCCCAGACCAGCAGCAGGATGATCTTGCGGGTCTGGTTGTAGCCGACCTTGACCGCTTCCTTGTAATCGTTGCTGACGTCGTTGACGGCGTCGTAGCCGTTCGGCTCGAAGAAGAAATGCCCGGTCTGCCGCGTCAGCATCGCGAGCCACCCGACGATGCCGGCAAGCGCCGGGTCCTTGAACAGCAGCGCATAGCAGCCTAGGAAGATCACGGCACTGAACAGGTGCAGGGTCTGGTTGACGGTGCTCTGGTGGTAAAAGCGGTAATCGTCGAAGCGCTGCGTGCGCAGCATGTCCGAGAGGTGGCTCATCCTCGTTCCTCGCTCGCGTTGAAAAGCGAGCGAGAGTTAGGACGAGTCCGTGACCCCTGCGTGAATGCACTATACTGTCACATTGCAGCGAGGGCGGCCACGCGCGCCGTTGTGTTGTGGTAGAGGATCATCGAGACATCCCGAGTATCGACCGCGGTCCGATCCTGTCAGGTTTCTCGATGGAAACAATCGCGCCTCTAGCGCGTTTGTGATCGCAGGACGCGAATTGGTTCGAACCGAACTTAACCCGACTCACACCAAGAGGGACGGGACCAACCAGATAGTTTAGAGCCTTGTCCGATACGCCTTATCCGATCGACCTCGACAGCATTCGCGGCGCGTTTCCGCCGGGCATCGAGGCGCCATCCCTGCTGGTCGACTTTGCCGATTGGCTGAACGGGCGCCCCTGGGGCAGCGTCGGCTGTTTCTCCCTGCAAGGCCAGTTCTCCGATCAGGCTCCGATCTTCGACGGCAGTCCGTTGCGCGACAGGTTCTCGCTGTTCATGCGGCTGCCCGACGGCTCGGCCGTCGGCGGCTGGTATGGCGCGGGTCTCGATCGCGACAATCCGCCGATCGTGGGGCTGGGCTCCGAGGGCGACTACGAGCTGCTCGCGCCGAGCCTCGACGGCTTGCTGGCGAAGCTGACGTCTCAGCAATTCGACAAGGCCTGGAGTGATCTCAAGCCGCATGACGAGGTCGAGTGCCAGACGGCAGAGCTCGCGCAATGGCTTGCCGGACAGCCGGTCGGCGACAAGGCGGCGTGTGATGACGGCGTAGCGGAGCTTCCCGACTTCCGCGGCTTCGTGGAAAAATGGAGCCGGGATCGCGAAGATTATTGGGCCAACCATCGCCTGATGGCCGAGCTCGGCTGGCGGCTCGCCGCGCATCTGCCGAAGGGCAAGAACGCCTGGGACAAGACGCGCTTCGAGGTCGCAATCGTCGGCAAGCAGTACGGGGCGCGGGTCCTGACCCGCGGGCCGCAGCCGTTCGAGGAAGCCGCCTCGATCGAATCCCTGTTACGCGATCTGCGCGAGGAGATGCGCCGCGCGCAGCCCGAGCTCGGGTTGTGGCATGCGATGAATTTCGGACTCTACGCCGACGGCCGCATCATGCCGAACTTCGCATACGATGTGCGCCCGACCATCGATGGCGAGCCGGCCAAACTGACCGAAGCGCAGGCCGATCTCGCCCGCGCCCCGCGCCCGGAGCGCTGGGTGCCGAAATGGCTGGTGTGACGAACGCCGTCAGAATCCCGTCACGGAGCCGTGCAATCAGGTTGCTGATTGAGTTAGCGTCTCGTCCGGGTAGTTTGCTGATGCGCGGCCTTTGTCACCGGTTCATTCTCGCGATCCTGCTGATGACTGCCGCTTCGGCCGCAGACGCGCAAACCGCGCTCGTGGAAATTCCCGTCGCCGACCTTCCAGTCATGTTGGCCATCGATCCCGCGCTCACGCGCCCCCACGCGATCACTCCGGGCGAACAGAAAAACAGCGATGAGGCGGATGCTGGCGGCGTTATTCTCACCTACGTTCTGGAGACGAAGCTTCGCCTTCGGTCGGAGAAGCACTTTCTGGTTGTCTGCAGCTCCGGCGGTAGTGCCGACTACAATTGCGTGTTCAACCTGGTTGGAGGCGCGGCCGATCTTTATCGAGACGAGATCGGAGGCGTCCGATTCGAGATACCGGGCGACGGTTGCGTCTATGCTTCCGGTCACGTCAATACGATGTTCGACCACCGACGCAAGTACTGCCTTGACGACGATCGGTTGAAGGAAGTCAGCCAGCCGTTTCACTACGTCGGCCTCAAGTCAAAGACGCTGCATGACCTGACGTTCTATTTCGATAAGGCTGCGACGAATGCGGTCGGCACCATTCCGAAAGGTGAGTTCGTTGAGGTGCTCGTCGCAGATGCCAAGCGCGAGAGTGAGCGCTACGACTTCCTTGTTCGGGACAAGAGCGGACTGATCGGGTGGGTTAGTCTAGCCGGAGGCCGGGAAGCGGAAGACATCGAGGGAATCTTTTTTGCCGGCGACTAATCGCCTCGCGGGAACCGCACCTTCGATCCCCCTTGACTTAGAGTGCGCTCGAAGGGGTATCTGTACGTGCGTCAGTACGAGAACGGGCACACATGAAGATCGGCGACCTCGCAAAACGAACCGGCCTGTCGACGCACACGTTGCGCTATTATGAGCGCATCGGGCTGCTGCCATACGCTGACCGGGATCGCTCCGGCCAGCGTGACTTTGACGCATCGATCCTCACATGGATCGCTTTCCTTGGCCGGCTCAAGACCACGGGAATGCCGATCCGGGACATGTTGCGTTATGCGGCGCTTCGTGACGAAGGCGGAGCCACCGGGCCAACCCGGCGGCAGATGCTGGAAGTCCACCGGGAGCAGGTTCGCACGCAGATTGCCGAACTCCAGGAATGCCTGCTCGTCCTTGATACCAAGATCGCCGGCTATGCCGGCGACGAACAGAGGACGAAGGAAAATGACGCGCGCCCACACACAAGCCGAAAGCCGCTTCGATCGCGGCCAGCGGGCCCTGTCACGCATTGATGGCAGTGCCGGCGAAAAGGTCGTCGCTTCACTCGCCGACATCGCGCCGGATTTCGCACGATACGTGATCGAGTTTCCGTTCGGCGACATTTACTGCCGCCCGGGCCTCGGCCTGCGCGATCGAGAGATCGCGACGATCGCCGCGCTGACGGCGCTCGGAAATGCCGCGCCTCAGCTCAAAGTGCATATCGAGGCGGGTCTGAACGTCGGGCTGTCTCGCGACGAGATCGTGGAGATCATCATGCAGATGGCCGTCTATGCGGGCTTCCCGGCGGCGCTGAACGGGCTGTTCGCAGCCAAGGAGGTGTTTTCCGCGCATGACGGAAAGCAGGCGTGACGGAGCGGTAGTTCCAGCGACGTTAGCGGCTGCGCTATCGCATACGAACATTCTCAAGAGGTCGTCATGGCCGGGCTTGTCCCGGGCATCAACGTTCTTCGTGCCGCGCGTCAAGGCGTGGATGGCCGGGACAAGCCCGGCCATGACGTTGTGGACGCGCCAGCGTGCACCAAGGCTCTCAGAATCCCGCGACACTGCCGTGCAGATCGTACTGGTCGGCGCGCTCGATCTTGGCGGTGACGATCTCGCCGACGCGCAAGGGGCGGCGGCTGGTCAGATACACCGCGCCGTCGATCTCCGGCGCATCCGCCTTTGAGCGGCCCTTGGCCACCGTCGGGCCGACCTCGTCGATGATGATCTGCTGGCGGGTGCCGACCTTGCGCTTCAGCCTGCGCGCCGAGATCTTCTGCTGGCGAGCCATCAGCGCGTCGTAGCGCGCCTGCTTGATCTCTTCGGGCACCGGATTCTCGATCGCGTTCGCCGTGGCGCCGGCGACCGGCTCGTATTTGAAGCAGCCGAGACGATCGATCTCGGCCTCATCGAGCCAGTTGAGCAGATATTCGAAATCGGCATCGGTCTCGCCGGGGAAGCCGACGATGAAGGTCGAGCGCAAGGCGAGATCGGGGCACTCTTCGCGCCAGCGCTTGATGCGCGCCAGCGTCTTGTCCTGCGCGGCCGGGCGCTTCATCGCCTTCAGCACTTCGGGGCTCGCATGCTGGAACGGGATGTCGAGATAGGGCAGGACCTTGCCCTCGTTCATCAGCGCGATGACCTCGTCGACATGGGGGTAGGGGTAGACATATTGCAGCCGGACCCAGGCGCCGAGCTCGCCGAGCTCGCGCGCAAGGTCGAGGAATCTGGCGCGGACCTGGCGATCCTTCCAGGGGCTCTCGGCGTATTTGAGATCGACGCCGTAGGCCGAGGTGTCCTGCGAGATCACCAGCAGCTCTTTCACACCGGCGCCGACCAGGCGTTCCGCCTCGCGCAGCACGTCGTTGGCCTGCCGCGAGACCAGGTCGCCGCGCAGCTTCGGGATGATGCAGAAGCTGCAGCGGTTGTTGCAGCCTTCGGAAATCTTCAAGTAAGCGTAGTGGCGCGGCGTCAGCTTGATGTCCTGCGGCGGCACCAGATCGAGATGCGGATTGTGGGCGGGCGGCAGCGCGCGGTGCACGGCGTCCAGCACGCTCTCATATTGCTGCGGACCGGTGATGGAGAGCACGCCGGGATAGGCCTGCTCGATCGCTTCCGGTTCGGCGCCCATGCAGCCGGTCACGATCACCTTGCCGTTCTCGGCCATGGCCTCGCCGATCGCCGAAAGCGATTCTTGCTTGGCGCTGTCGAGGAAGCCGCAGGTGTTGACGATGACGATGTCGGCCCCGTCATGCTTGCGGGCGAGCTCGTAACCCTCGGCGCGCAGGCGCGTGATGATGCGCTCGGAATCCACCAATGCCTTGGGACACCCGAGCGACACGAAGCTGACCTTGGGCGCAGCCGTCTGATCCATATCCAAATCTGCCTGATTGACAGGCCTGAGCTAGTCCCAATTGCCCATAATTACAACCCTTTGCATCGCGCTCCGGCATGCTATGGATGACTCGCCGGTGGTGAGTGAGCAATGAGCGCCGAACAGTCGCCTAAAATCGTGATTGTCGACGAGAGCCCGATCCGGGCCGCAATCCTCCAGGAGGGGCTGCGGGAGGCCGGGTTCACCCAGCTCGTCCATATCAGCGAAATGCAGAGCCTGCTGGCCCGTATTTATGCGGTCGATCCCGACATCATCCTGATCGATCTGGAGAACCCCAGCCGCGACGTGCTGGAAGCGATGTTCCAGGTCAGCCGCGCCGTGCGGCGGCCGATCGCGATGTTCGTCGACCAGAGCGATTCCGCCTCGATCCAGGCCTCGGTGGAGGCGGGGGTGTCCGCCTACATCGTCGACGGATTGAAGAAGGAGCGCATCAAGCCGATCCTCGACCTCTGCGTGTCCCGGTTCAATGCCTTTGCAAAACTCCAGGAGGAGCTGGAGCGCACCAAGTCGCAACTCGAGGATCGCAAGATCATCGAGAAGGCCAAGGGCATCCTGATGAAGGTGAAAGGCCTCAACGAGGACGAGGCTTACGTGCTGCTGCGCTCCACCGCGATGCGCGAGAAGAAGAAAATCGGTGAGATCGCCCAGTCGATCATCACCGCGTCGGAGATGCTGAAATGACCGCCTCCCTCCGCATCGGGTTCATCCCGCTGGTCGATGCCGCCGCCCTGATCGTCGCCGTCGACAAGGGCTTCGCCGCCGCCGAGGGGCTCGACGTCACGCTGGTGCGCGAGGTGTCCTGGTCCAACGTGCGCGACAAGCTCAATATCGGCCTGTTCGACGCCGCGCATCTGCTGGCGCCCGTGGCGATCGCATCCTCGCTCGGGCTCGGCCACGTCAAGGTGCCGATTGCCGCGCCCTTCAATCTCGGTATCAATGGCAATGCGATCACGGTCTCGCCGGCGCTTCATGCGGCGCTGATGGAGGAGATCGACGGCGACCGATTCGATCCGCTCGTCACGGCGAAAGCGCTGGCGAAGGTGGTCGCCAAACGGCGCAAGGCGGGGGCCGAGCCGCTGACCTTCGGCATGACCTTCCCGTTCTCGACTCACAATTACCAATTGCGGTTCTGGATGGCCGCGGCCGGCGTCGATCCCGACGAGGACGTGCGCCTGGTGGTGCTGCCGCCGCCCTACATGGTGGACAGCCTCAAGAGCGGCCATGTCGATGCGTTCTGCGTCGGCGCGCCCTGGAATTCGGTCGCGGTCGATCTCGGCATCGGGCACATCCTGCATTTCGTCTCCGACATCCTGGTGCGCGCCGCCGAGAAGGTGCTGGCGGTTCGCCAGGTCTGGGCCGACAAGAATCCGGATGTGGTCGCCGGCCTAGTGCGCGCGGCGGTGAAGGGGGCCGAGTTCATCGAGGATCCCGCGAACCTGACCGAAGCGGCGCAGATTCTGGCGCAGCCCGAGCGGATCGGGGTCGATGGCGAGGTCATCCAGCGCACGCTCACGGGCCGCCTGAAGATCTCGCCCGACGGGACCTTCCGCGAAAGCGCTCGCTACCTGCTGGTCGGGCGTGAAGGGGCAGGGCGCCCCGATCCGGTCCAGGCCGCCTGGCTCTATGCCCAGATGGTGCGCTGGGGGCAGACCGCGCTGATGCCCGATGGCGTCCGGACCGCCATGGCCGTGTTCAGGCCGGATCTGTACGACGCAGCCCTCGGTCAGCGGCCGCCCACCGAAGCTCCCGCGGCGTTCGGCGCCTTCGCCGGCCCCGCCTTCGATCCCGACAACATTCGGGGGCATCTTGAGGCCTTCGCAGTCGGGCGCTGGAGGCCCTGATTCGGCCTGCATTGTTTTTGGGCGCGAGGGTCCAGCGGCTAAATTTTGAGCGCACTGCCCGTATTTCGTGGGAGTTCCCGCCCAGGGCTTTACGGAAGTATCCGTAATCATCTGAAAATACATCAATTTTCAAATCAACGAAGCTGGCACGCAACTTGTATGTTGCAGTGCGGCCAGCCTGTCACAGATGCCTGCTGAGCCAAGTCCCGCAGCAACGAAGCTGACCGGACCGTTAGGCGCAAAGCCGGCTCTCGAGCCAGCCGAGCTCCTCGCGGGTCGTGCAATTTTCCGTCGATACCACTCAGGTGGCCGCAGGAGCTTCGTTACCGACCATGAAGATCGATACGCTCTCAGTCGACTTTACCGACGAGCAGAAACGCTATCTCGAAGGGTTCACGACCGGTCTGCAGATCAGCCGGGTCGGTCGCGGTCTGGGCGGCGGTGCCGGCAAGGCGAATGCCGAGCCTGTTGGTCCCGATGCCGTGCACATCAAGGCGCAGGACAAGGTCATCGCGTCGGGCAGGAAGCTCGCCGACCAGGAGAAATTCAAGCGCGACGAGCATCCCTTCGATGCCTATCCGCGGCTGCGCCAGCAGGCGGCGGACAATTCGCCGCCGAGCCCTGCGGACAATTTCCGCTGGCGCTATTACGGCATCTTCTACGTCGCGCCGACGCAGGATTCCTACATGTGCCGGCTGCGCATTCCGAACGGCATCATGAAGCACTGGCAGCTGTCGGGCCTTGCAGATCTCGCCGACGAGCTCTGCGGTCCCTACAGCCACGCCACGACGCGATCCAATCTTCAGTTGCGCGAGATCCCGCCGAAGAATGCTGTTCTGCTGATCGAGGGCATCCAGGACCTCGGCCTGTGCTCGCGCGGCGCCGGCGCCGACAATATCCGCAATGTCACGGGCACGCCGACCGCCGGCATCGATCCGCAGGAGCTGATCGATACGCGGCCGTTCGCGCGCGAGTGGCACTACCACATCCTCAACGACCGTTCGCTCTACGGCCTGCCGCGCAAGTTCAACGTCGCCTTCGACGGCGCCGGCAAGATCGCGGTGCTGGAAGAGACCAACGACATCGCCTTCACGGCGTATGAGGTGAAGGACGGGTTCGGCGTCGAGCCCGGAATCTGGTTCCGCCTTGGCCTGGGCGGCATCACCGGCCACAAGGACTTCGCAAGGTACTCCGGCATCATCGTCAAGCCGGAGCAGGCGACCGCCGTCGCGGATGCCATCGTGCGCGTGTTCATCGACCATGGCGATCGCACCAACCGCAACAAGGCGCGGCTGAAATATGTGCTCGACGCGATGGGCCATGACGGATTCCTCAAGCTGGTCGAGGACCAACTGAAGACCCCGTTCACGCGCGTGCCGGAAGAGGCGTTTGCCCCGCGGCCCGCGCCGGACCGCATGGCGCATATCGGCGTGCACAAGCAGAAGCAGGACGGCCTCAACTGGATCGGCGTGTCGCTGCCGCTGGGCAAGATGACCTGCGATCAGATGCGGGGCCTTGCCAAGGTCGCGCAGGATCTCGGCGACGGCGAGATCCGCCTGACCGTGTGGCAGAACCTGCTGATATCGGGCGTGCCCGACCAGAATGTCGAGCTCGCCATCGCCGCGATCAAGCAGATCGGGCTTGCCGTCGAGGCCTCGCATATCCGCGCCGGCCTGATCGCCTGCACCGGCAATGCCGGCTGCCGCTTCGCGGCCTCCAATACCAAGCGCAATGCTGCCGAGATCGGTGACTGGTGCGAGCCGCGCGTTGCCATGGACAAGCCGGTGAACATCCACGTCACCGGCTGTCATCATTCCTGCGCGCAGCACTACATCAGCGACATTGGCCTGATCGGCGCGCGCGTGCCTGTGAACGACGAGGACACGGTGGAAGGCTATCACCTCTTCACCGGCGGCGGGTTCGGTCCCGATGCCGATGTCGGGCAGGAGGTCTATCACGACCTCAAGGCCGAGGACGCGCCGAAGACGGTCGAGGGACTGCTCAAGGCCTATATCGCCCACCGCGCCTCGCCCGATGAGTCCTTCCTCTCCTTTGCGCGCCGCCATGACGGCGAAACGCTGCGCAAGCTTGCCGATGCACAGGTGTCCGCATGAACCAGATCACGCCTCCGCCGAAACTCGACATCATTCCCGCCAGCGCGCCGTTCTCCGACGCGCAGCGTTCGTGGCTGAACGGCTTCTTTGCCGGGCTGCTGTCGCCTGATGTGGCGACGCCCCTGTCGGCCGAGCAGGGCGCCGCGGTCATGCGAGCCGGTGACGGCGACGACGGCGAAGCGCCATGGCACGACCAGACCATGCCGATCGCCGATCGGATGAAGCTCGCCGAAGGCCGCCCCGTGCGTCGCAAGATGATGGCGGCAATGGCGCAGCAGGATTGCGGCCAGTGCGGCTACAATTGCAACGACTATTCGGAGGCGATCGCGGGCCGCAGCGAAGCGCGGCTCAATCTCTGCGTTCCCGGCGGCAAGGAAACCGCGCGGATGCTGAAGTCGCTGTACGAGGAGCTCGACAAGGCACCCGCAGCCAAAGCGCCCGACAAGACGGATGCGGTGGCAGCACCCGCCGTGACCGTGACGATCGCCGAGCCCGGCCGCTCCCGCGACAATCCGGTCGCGGCAACCTTCCTGTCACGGCGCCTGCTCAACAAGGGCGCCTCGGAGAAGGAAACCTATCACGTCGAGTTCGATCTCTCCGAGAGCAAGCTCGACTACGTCGTCGGTGACAGCTTTGGCGTGTTCGCGCGCAACGACATCGGCCTGGTCGATCAGATCATTGCGCTTCTCGGTGCCTCGCATACGACCAAGGTCAACGGCAAGACGCTGCGCGAGGTGCTGATCGAAGACGTCTCGCTGTCGCCGGCACCGGACTCGCTGTTCGAGCTGATCTCCTTCATCACCGGCGGTGCGCAGCGCGAAAAGGCGCGGGCGCTGGCGCAGGGCGAGGATCCCGATGGCGATGCGGCGACCCTCGACGTCATGGCGGCGCTGCAGAAGTTCTCCGGCACGCGGCCGCATCCAGAGGCCTTCGTCGAGGCGCTGGAGCCGCTCCAGCCGCGGCTCTATTCGATCTCGTCTTCGCACAATGCAACGCCCGGCAAGCTGTCCCTGACGGTCGATTCCGTTCGCTACGTCATCGGCAAGCGCAAGCGTATCGGCGTCGCCTCGACCTTCCTCGGCGAGCGCATCAATGAGGGCGAGAAGCTCAAGGTCTATGTGCAGAAGGCGCACGGCTTTGGCCTGCCCGAGGATCCGAAGACGCCCGTGATCATGATCGGCCCCGGCACCGGCATCGCGCCGTTCCGCGCCTTCCTGCTCGACCGCAAGGCGACCGGCGCACCCGGCAAGAACTGGCTGTTCTTCGGCCATCAGCGCAGCGATTGCGATTTCTTCTACCAGGAAGAGCTCAATGCGATGAAGACGTCGGGCCAATTGACGCGGCTGTCGCTGGCCTGGTCGCGCGACGGCGAGAAGAAGTTCTACGTGCAGGACCGCATGCGCGAGGTCGGCCGTGAGCTGTGGACATGGCTCGCCGAGGGCGCGCATCTCTACATCTGCGGCGATGCCAAGCGCATGGCCAAGGATGTCGAGCGTGCGCTGGTCGATATCGTCGCCCAATTCGGCGCTCGCTCGACCGACGAGGCCGTCAGTTTCGTCGCCGAGCTCAAGAAGACCGGGCGCTTCCAGGCTGACGTCTACTAAGGCGCGATGAGATCAGCGTGAATTGCTCCGGCGGCGCAAGCGCCGGGCGTTACGCCGGAAACCCGTTTCTACTGTGCATGGGGTTGTTTTCGGCTTTTTGAGTTGGATGACTCCGAGTTGGTTCCAATCGGTTCGGATTCTAACGAATAAGATTCTCGGAATTCGCGGGCGAAGAGAATTTACGCCTGCGTTGCGGCTCCTTCAGAGAACCGGCATCGCTATTTCCGCCGCCGTCTTGCCCACAGCCCGGGTTGATCCCTCATACTCCCGCAAATGGGGCGTTGGAGATCGACCATGCGCGAACTATCGGCGGAAGCCAGGCTGCACTTCCACGCGCGCTCGCTCTCGCGCCGGACCGCGGCGAGCGTTCATCATGCCGCGCTCTACAGCGCGTTTGCGGTCATCGCGGCCATCGTGTTCGGCACGCTGTCGGTGCACCCGTTCTGATCACGCTCCGCGCTTGAACGGCGCCACTTCGATCCCCGCATCCTTCAACGCCTGACGCAGCGTGCGCGCGATCTCGACAGCGCCGTCCGTGTCGCCATGGATGCACACGGTATCCGTCCGCATCCTGATGACCTTGCCCGTCACCGAGACCACCGCGCCGTCCTGCACCATGCGCACCACGCGGTCGGCGATCGCCTTGGCATCGTGCAGCACCGCGCCGGGCTTCTTGCGCGAGACGAGGTTGCCGTCGTCTTCATAGGCGCGGTCGGCGAATACCTCGTGCACCATCGACAGGTTGGCGTCTTCGCCGGCCTTCACCAGCTTCGAATTTGCGAGCACGACGAAGATCAGGCCGGGATCGACGGCCTTGATGCCGGCGGCGATCGCCTTGGCCGTCATGTCGTCCTCGCAGGCGACGTTGGACAGCGCGCCATGCGCCTTCACATGCGTCACCTTGTGGCCGGCCGCGGTCGCGATCGCCTGCAACGCACCGATCTGATAGGCGACGAGGTTCTCGATCTCGGAGGCCTTCATGCCCATGATCGGATGCCGGCCAAAGCCGTGCAGGTCGCGGTAGCCGGGATGCGCGCCGACCGAGACGCCGCGCGCTTTTGCCAGCTCCACCGTCCGGCGCATGATGTCGGGGTCGCCCGCATGGAAGCCGCAGGCGACGTTAATGGAGCTTGCAAGGTCGATCATCGCAGCGTCGTTGCCCATCTCCCACGCGCCAAAACCTTCGCCGAGGTCGCAGTTGAGATCGATCGTCTTCATGGGGTGCTCTCCACCTTGGGTCGTCCTGTCTTTTACGGCTCCGCCACGACCTGCCAGGTCCCGGCATCCACGGCGCTCACCGCATAGCCCGCAACGTTGGCATCGCTGAGCGCCTCGATATTGAGTTCGATGGTGTCGGACGGGCGCAGGCGATCGGGCAGGTTCCGGATCAGTTGCGCAAACTTGCGCGCCTCGTCCTGGGCCTCGGCCATCGTGACCTCTCGGAAGCGGAACGCCGTCCCCACCGAGGTCTGCGCGAGCCGGCCGACGTCGGCCGTGATCACGGTCGCGATCTTCGGGTAGCCGCCGGTGGTGCCGCGATCCATCATCAATGCGATCGGCGCGCCATCGCCAGGCACCTGGATGCTGCCGATGACGGTGCCGTCGGAGACGATGTTGTGGCCGTGCAGATGCTTGATCGCGGGCCCCTCGAGCCGGTAGCCCATGCGGTCGGAGGTCGCCGAGATCTTCCACTCGCTGTCCAGGAACAGCGCCTTGTTGACGTCGTCGAACTCGTCGTCCTGCGGTCCCAGCAGGACGCGGATCGGGCCGCTCACCGGCTTCGGCAGTTCGATGCGCAACTCGGGCGCGCCGCTCGCGGTATCGACATTGAATTCGTCGCCGGCCTGGAGCGGGCGCGGGTAGGGGCTGCCAAGGCCCGCGCGTGCATTCACCGCAAGGCTGCCGAACACCAGCTCGCCCTTGATGGCGCCTTCGATCGCGAGATAGCTGAACGCACCGCCGCGGGCGAAGCCCAGTGTCAGTGTCTCCCCGTCTTTCAGCGTCACCGATGTATCCATTGCCACCGGTTTCCCGGCGACGTCGGCATTGCGCGGCGCGCCCGCGATCGCAACGCGCACAGCGCCGTCACGGGCGGTGAAGGTGGCGCCGAACGGGCCGATCTCGACAGCGGCTGCGAACGGCTCGTTGCCGAGAAGCGTGTTCGCGGCCGCCAGCGACAGCCGGTCCATCGCGCCGCTGACCGTGAGGCCGTAGCGCTGCGCGCCATGGCGGCCGCCGTCCTGGACGGAGCTTGCAGGCCCGATGGAGGCGACGACGAGCCGGCTCATGCCGTCACCTGCTCGGCGACGATCTCGCCGGCTTCGGCGGCGCGGTGGAGTTCCTCGAAGGTCTTGTGGTCGATGGCGAAAAATGTCACGCGATCACCGGGTTCAGTGAGGAAGGTCGGATTCCGGTGGAGCTGGTAGGTTTTGACAGGCGTGCGGCCGAGCAGGTGCCAGCCGCTTGGCGCGGCCAGGCACTGGATCCCGGCCTGGATGCCGCCGATCGAGATCGTGCCGGCGGGGGTCAGCAGCCGCGGCGACTGCCGCCGCGACATCTGCAGGGATTTGTCGAGGCCGCTGAGATAGGACCAGCCCGGGGTGAATCCGATCATCGCAACCCGATAGTCGCCTCCGGAATGGCGGGCGATGATGTCCTCGGGCGTGGTGTTCAGCGCCTTGGCGACATCCTCCAGATCAATGCCGTGCTCGCCGCCATAGGCGACGGGAATGCGCCAGCGCCGTGCCTTCATGGCTGGCGGCAACGGCTGGCTGGCGATCGGGAGAATCTTGTCGCCGAGCGCGTCGAAGCCGATGGTGCCGGGATCGTAATGCACCAGCAGCGAGCGATAGGTCGGCACGGTCTCGGTGATGCCGTCGATGGGGTTTGCCGCCAGCGCCTTGTCGAGCGCGAGCACGCGCTCGTTGGCGGCGTCGTCGATGGTGCGGCTGAACTCGACCGTGACGGCACTGTCGCCACTGGGCAGAAGGCGGGGCGGGGGAAGCGTCGCGGCCATGAGTTGTCGAAATCGGGCTGCTGGAGAAACGCGGGCTCATCCTTGAGTTCCGCGCTGTCCTGCTTCGCGTAAATGCGCCCGCAAGTCCAATAAATTAATGCAGGGGTCCGCGATAAAGCCTTGTTATCGCGTCGCATAACTGCGCTGCACCCCTGCGTTTCCAGTGCCGTCTTGGCCCTTGACGGCAAGCCCCCGGCTCGCAAGATGCGCGGCGTTCTTTCCCGCCCATCCGGAGCTCGTTTTCGTCCATGTCGCTGTCCCCCGAAGCCCGCAAGACCCTCGCCGGCATCACCACTGCCACCATCACCACGGTCCTGCTGAAAAAGGGCCTGCGCAACGTCTGGATGCGCGGCGCGCGCCCGCTGCGCCCGGGCCTGCCGCGACTGGTGGGGCCGGCCTTCACGCTGCGCTTCGTGCCGGCGCGCGAGGACCTGGCGACCCCGGAATCCTGGTCGTCGCCGATCTCGACCCGTACCGCGATCGAGGCGATGCCGGAGGGATGCATTGCCGTGGTCGACGCCATGGGCATCACCGACGCCGGCATCTTCGGCGACATCCTCTGCGCCCGCATGATGAAGCGCGGCGTGACGGCGCTCGTCACCGACGGCGTGGTGCGTGACGTCGAGGGCGTGCTCGGCACCAACCTTCCGGTGTGGTGCGATGGCTATGCCGCGCCGCCTTCCGTGGCGGGCCTCACCTTCGTCGGCTGGGGCGAGCCGATCGGCTGCGGCGGCGTCGCCGTATTCCCGAACGACATCGTGGTCGCCGACCAGGACGGCTGCGTGCTGATCCCGCAGGCGATGCTCGACCACGTCCTCAACGAGGGCGTCGAGCAGGAGCGGATGGAAGCCTGGATCGTCAACGAGGTGAACAACGGCGCCGTGCTGCCGGGCCTCTATCCCATGAATGCCGAGACCAAGGCGCGCTACGCCGCCAGCAAGAAGTAACCAGAACAGAAGCGAGGACGACCCCATGGAGATCACTGTCGCAGGCACGCGGCCGACCCGCCGCGCGCCCAAGGAACACTTCACTGGCACCGTGTTGCAGGACCCCGTGATCATGGCGCCCGCGCCGGCGCGGCTGAACTGCTCGCGAGTCTCATTCGAGCCGGGCGCACGCACCAACTGGCACCATCATCCGCTCGGGCAGACACTCTACGTGATCTCGGGCGTTGGCCGGGTCCAGACCAAGGGCGGCCCTATCAAGGAAATCCGTCCCGGTGACACCGTCTGGATTCCACCGGGCGAACTGCACTGGCACGGCGCAACGCCTGACAACGGCATGTGCCACATCGCCATGCAGGAAGCGCTCGACGGCGTGTTCTCGACCTGGCTGGAGCCGGTCACGGACGCGGAGTACGGCGCGCCGCTGGGCTAGACTCGCGTGACCGGACAAGACGCATCGCCCAAGGCGATACGTCGCCGCCGATCCACGCCCAGATTACTGCCGCTCAGCGGTCCACGTTCCCGTGCACAGGGCGCCGCGCCAGGTGCCGGAGCCGGTCGTACCGCTGAGCCGGCCGTAGCCGATGGCGCGCTTGATGCCGGTGCTCAGGGTGACGTTGATGCTGCCGGCATCCGCCACGCGGCCCGACGCCGTCACCATCGCGCTACTCGATGCGATCTGGCCGTTGGCGATGCCGATCGAGACGGTCGCGCCGTTGCCGCAGGTCTCGCTCGACGACGAGATGCGAACATTCCATGCACCGTCGAAGGTGCTGGCGCTCGCTTGAGCGGCCGGCAATGCGATGGCAACGATCGTGGCGAAAAGACACTTGCGAAACGCGTTCATGGCACGCCCCTGTGGTTGAACCTGGGGCATCGTGTCAGGGGCCGGGGGCGGTTGATGTGAGGGCAGTCACGCCCGAAAGGGCATTGTGAGGTGGCGCACCTATGCAGCGGCGCTGCCTACAAAGCAGAAGGGGCCCGCAAGGGGGCCCCTCTCGTCGCCATCAGAAGTCGAGCCTGGGCTCAGTTCACCCGCGTCCAGGTCTGGCCGCCGCAGAACATGCCGCCGAAGGCGCAGCCCTGCACGCGGAGCCGATCCGTGCCCTTCATCGCGATCGTCGAATCGTAGGTCGATCCGGTGTTGGGATCGAGGATGCGGCCGGACCATTTCTGCTCCTTGCCGGGCTTCATGTTGATCAGGACCTGCTCGCCGTTCTGGTTCGATTTGCTGTCGACCGAATAGCCGCAGAGATTGTTGCCGCACTGCTCGATGCGGACCTTTCCTTCCTTTTCCTCGGTGAGCCAGATGCCGAGCGGTGAATTGAGATCTCGCGTCGGCGCGGCTGCGGGCGCCGGCGGGGTGACGGCGGCGGACTGAACGGGGGCGGGCGCAGCAGCAGGCGCCGGAGCTGGGGGCGGTGCCGGCGGCGCGGCGGCCGCTGTGGGGGCTGGCGGTGGAGGCGGTGCGGGCGGCGCCGCGGCGACCGTCGGGGCGGCGCTTGGAGCCGGTTGAGGCGGTGGCACAAGCGCGTCTTGAGCCGGGGCATTGTTTGCAGGAGCGGCCGGAGGCCCCGGCGGAGCCGCGGCCACAGGCGCTTGGACTGGGGTCTGCGCGGCCGCCGGAGCCGCAGCGGCAGGTGCGGGGGCCGCTACGGGATCAGCCGGTGTCTGCGGATCAGCCTTGGCCTGTTGAGGTGCCTGTGGGTCCGCTTTCGGCGCCCCCTTGGCATCGTTCTTGGTCTTCTTAGCCTTGCCTTGGCCGGTGTTGTCGTACACGCCGGGGATCTGCACCGTGCCACGGTCTGGATCGATGCGGATGGTGCGCCCGCCATATTCGAACGTGTACTGCGCCTGGGCAGCTGTGCTTGCCAAAAGGAATGCGGCCGCGGCCAACAGCTTCCTCATTTCCATCTCCTGAACAGGTGGTCCCCGCACCGACGCTTACGCCCCGGTTCGATCGCAAAAAGTGATCTAGATCACTGTTGTCCGTATGAGTCGTTGTCCGGCGGTTCCGGGTTCAATACATCCGGAGCCGGTCCAAAGTTTGGCCGGGGCAAGCGGCAGGAGGACGCAGCCTAGTCGAACCAGGCGGCGTAGATTTTCCTGTAGCTGCCGTCCTCCATGGAGATGTGCAGCCACTGGTCGACGAAGGCCTTCAGTGCCATGTCGCGCTGGAGCCAATAGGCCTTCTCGGAGAAGTCGAACGGCTTTTCGGGATGCACCGCGCAGAGGACGCCGGAATGCTGCTTCTGCTGGTAGCGGGTTTCGGAGGCGTCCGTCATCATCAGGTCGGCATTGCCCTTGGCGATCTCGTCGAAGATCACGGTGTTGTCGGAGAACACGGTGATGTCGGCGTCCCTGATGTTGGCGCGCGCAAAGCGCTCATTGGTGCCGCCGGGATTGACGATCACCCGGGTGCCCTTCTTGTCGATGTCGGGAAGCGTCTGGTACTTGCCGACATCGGCGCAGCGCGTGATCGGCGTCTTGCCCTCGCGCATGATCGGCGTCGAGAAGAAGCCTTTCTTCTGCCGGTCGAGCGTGACCGAGACGCCGCCCATCGCGATGTCGAACTGGTCGGCCTCGAAATCCTTCATCAGCTTCGGCCAGGCCGTCGGTACGAATTCGACCTTGACGCCGAGCGCCTTGCCCAAGGCTTCCGCCATGTCGACGTCGAAACCGCTGAACTGCTGCGTGGCCCTGTCGAGATAGGTGAATGGCTTGTAGTCGCCGGTCATGCCGACGCGCAGGGTGCCGCGCTTGACGATCTCGTCGAGGCGCGAGGGCGCCTGCTGCGCGTGAGCCGAAAGGTTTGCCAGCAACGCCAAGGCCAAAGCCGCCAGGATTCGAACAGGCATTCGAACGATCATCTCTTTTCCACCCCTGCGCGAGCTGTCATTGTGCAGCTCGTCAGAGGTGGATTTAGACCAGACGCCAGCCGCTGGCGAGATGGAATTGAGAGGAATTTTGAAGTGACGATCTCGATGTACGAGGCCTCGGTCGGCCTCTTCGTGCCGTATCTGCGCAACCTGTCCGCACTGCTCGACAAGGGCGTTGCCTACGCCGAGGCCCGCAAGTTCAATCCTGCCGTTCTGCTGGGGATGCGACTGTCGCCGAACATGTACGATCTGGCCCAGCAGATCGGCGAAGCCTGCCGCCACGCGACGGTCGCGCCGGCCCTGCTGGCGAAACGCGAGCCGGTGGCGCTGCCGGCGCTGGAACACGACATGGCCGGGCTTCAGGCGCGCATCGCGACGTCGATCGAATTCATCGAAAGCCTGCCGCGCGTCGCGATCGACGGAGCGGCGGAGCAGCAAGTCTTCTTCAGGCTGAGGAACGGGACCGAGCTGCCCTTTACCGGGCGGACGCTGCTGCTGACCTTCAGCGTCCCGCAATTTTTCTTTCACGTCACGACAGCTTACGACCTGCTGCGGCACGCAGGCGTCGAACTCGCGAAGAAGGATTATCTGGGAAGGAAGTAATCCTTACGCTTCGCCCTTGCGCTCGTAGTCGGCGAGCGAGCTGCGGCCGGCGATCTCGCTGCGCAGCAGCTCGAAACGCCGATGGGCTTCGTCCTCGTGCGCGTCGACGAAATGCACGGCGGCTTCGCTCGTCATCGGGCCGCTGATCACGGGCGCGGATTGCTCGCCGATGGTCTCGTGGACGTAGTACTGGCCGTCGTCGCCACGATGGACCGTCCATTTCAGGCGGATCGCCACCATCGGCCCGGGGCCGACCTTGCTGTAGCCGTCGGCGTCGGTATGCTCCGGCACCAGCGGCTGCTCGTCGACCACGGGATGCTCTTGCGCCTCGACCACCGGATTCTCGTCGGCGGCCAGATGCTCATCGGCAGCAGCCGTCTCGGTCTCGGCCTCAGTGTCGCGGACGACGAGGACGGGCTCGGGGTGCTCCAGGATGCTGGCGATGGTCGCCAGCGCGTGGTCGGTCGGGTCGATCTCTGACAAAGGGTCCATCCTCCAACTCGACGCGGCCGGCAAGTCTGTCCCACTGCCGCCGCGGCCGGGCTTATTACGCGGGTTTGATTAAGGCTGAGTTTGGGCTCGATCTGCACCAAAATGGGACGCATTCTGGCGTTCCGAAGGCGGGCGGCCAAGCATGATCCGGATCCCAGGAGTCGCGTTAGCGCAAAGTGCGCAACGGTTTTCCGAAAAGATCATGCTCGAACAATAACCGAAAGCGCGATGACGATTCATCGCGCTTTGCCCGGCCGCCCTTCGGTTTGCTCAGCCCAGGACGTCCTGGTTGATGATGTTCTGCCGGATTGGATCGCCATCCAGCACACTCAGGATGTTGCGTGCGGTCTGCTCGCTCATGCGGCTCACCGCCTCGACTGTCACGCCGGCCACATGCGGCGCCATGATGACGTTGGGGAGCGCGAACAGCGCGTTGCTGACCGGCGGCGGCTCCACCTCGAACACGTCGATGCCGGCGCCAGCGAGCTTGCCGGAGACCAGCGCGTCGTACAGTGCCGCCTCCTTCACGATGCCGCCGCGCGCGGTATTGATGAGATAGGATTTGGGCTTCATACGGCCGATCCGCGCCGCGTCGAACAGGCCGATGGTTTCCGGTGTCTTCGGGCAGTGGATGGTGACGAAATCGGCGTTGGGCAGCGCGGCGTCGAGATCGGCGACCGGCTCGCAACCGGCGACCTTGATCTCGGCGGCGGGCTTGTAGGGATCATAGACCTCGACCTTCATCTCCATCGCCTGGCAGCGCTTGGCGGTCCGGGTGCCGATGCGGCCGAAGCCGATGATCAGAACCGTCTTGCCGTAGAGATCGAACGGCAGCATGCCGAGCCTATCAGCCCATTTACCGTCCTTGACGCAGGCGTGCATCTCATTTGCGCGCTTGGCCAGCGTCAGCATCATGAACAGTGCCTGCTCGGCGACCGAAGGCGAGTTCGCGCTGCCGGCGACCATCAACGGCACCTTGCGGCGGGAGAGGGCGGGCACGTCGACGGCGTCGTAGCCGACGCCAATGCGGGTGACGACCTTCATATCCCCGGATGCCTCGAGCTCGGTCTCGCCGAAGGCGGTGGCACCAAGCGCCACGCCATGGACCGGCGCATGGCTCTTCAGCAAGGCCTCGAAGTCTTTCGCCGAGATCAGGTTCGGAAACTCGACGAGCTCGATATCGTCCCGCTGGGTGAGGAGGGCGCGTGCCCCTTGCGACAAAGTTTGTGTAACGAAAATCTTCTTCTTGTTGGTCGCCATCGCTCCCCGCCTGCTTCAAGTTTCTTGAGCCGGCGTCACAACACGACGCCGGTCTCCTCGTTTAGCAGGTGCATGTTGTTGAGGTCCATCGCCAAACGCATGGGAGCCCCGTCCGCAGCGCCGGCATTGGGATCGACGCGGCCGCAGACGGGGGTGCCGTCGAGAGCGAAATAGACCAGCGTCTCCATCCCCATCGGCTCGGTGACGTCGAGCACGGTGTCGAAGGCTTCCTCGCCGGGCTCGAGGTGCGCGTGGGCCTCGGTGAGATGTTCGGGCCGGATGCCGAGCAGCAGTTTGTCGGTGCGCGGCAGTGCGTTGTAGCGCGCTGCGCGAGCCGGCGGCAGCGGGAAGGCGATGCGGTCGGAGAGGCGGATCTGGAGCGTGCCGCCGGCCTCCTCGAGCCGGCACGGGATGAAGTTCATCGCGGGCGAGCCGATGAAGCCGGCGACGAAGCGCGTCGCGGGCTTATGATAGAGCTCGTTCGGTGTCCCAATCTGCTCGATGCGCCCCTTGTTCATCACCACCACGCGATCGGCCAGCGTCATCGCCTCGACCTGGTCGTGGGTGACGTAGACGGTGGTGGTGCGCACCTTCTGGTGCACCTTCTTGATTTCGATCCGCATCTGCACGCGCAGCTTGGCGTCCAGATTGGACAGCGGCTCGTCGAACAGGAAGACCTTCGGGTTGCGAACGATGGCCCGGCCCATGGCGACGCGCTGGCGCTGGCCGCCGGACAACTGCTTCGGCTTGCGGTCGATCAGGTCGGTGATGTCGAGCAGGCGGGCGGCCTCCGTCACCCGCGCCTTGATCTCGGCCTTGGGATAGTGCTTCAGGCGCAGTCCGAACGACATGTTCTCCGCGACCGTCATGTGCGGATAGAGCGCGTAGTTCTGGAACACCATCGCGATGTCGCGGTCCTTCGGCGGCACGTCGTTGACGACGTCGCCGCCGATCATGATGTCGCCGTCGGTGATGTCCTCCAGCCCTGCGATCATCCGCAGCGTCGTCGACTTGCCGCAGCCGGAGGGGCCGACCAGCACGATGAACTCATGGTCTGAAATGTCGAGATCGATGCCGCGCACGGCCTCGACGTCGTCATAACGCTTGATCACTTTCCGCAGAGCAACTTCGGCCATACGATATCAACCCTTTGTCGCGCCGGCGGTCAGGCCGGCAATGTAATAATCCATCAGGAAGGCGTAGATGATCAGCGGCGGGGCCGCGCCGAGCAGTGCCCCGGTCATGATCTGCCCCCAATTGAAGACATCGCCCTTGATCAGCGTGCTGGTGATGCCGACCGGAAGCACGAACTGGTCGACGGATGTCGTCAATACCAGGGGGTAGAGGAATTGCGCCCAGGATACGGTGAAGGCGAAGATCGTCGCCGCGATCAGGCCGGGAAGCGCAACCGGGATGAAGATCCGTGTCAAGGTCTGGAGCCAGGAAGCGCCGTCGATGATGGCGGCCTCATCGAGCTCTTTCGGGATCGAGGCGAAATAGCCGATCATGATCCAGGTGCAGAACGGTACGGTCAGCGTCGGATAGATGAGCAGCAGCACATACCATCTGTTGAGCAGGGGGATCCCGGTGAAGTCCTGGATGACCGCAAGCATCTTGAACAGTGGAATGAACAGGAGGCTGTCCGGGATGAGGTAGGTGAGGAAGACTCCGGTCGCAAGCGTCGTTGATCCCCAGAACTTCATCCGCGCCAATGCGAAGGCGGCGGGGATGCTGATCAGCATGGTGATGGTCACGACCACGATCGAGACGATCGCAGAATTCCAGAAGAAGCGCAGGAACTGGCTGGACGTGAGAAGCTCGGCGTAGTTCGACAAGGTGGGGTGAAACACCCACCAGGGATTGGTGGCGGCCGAGATCTCCGCGCTGCCTTTCAAGGAGGTAATCAGCATGTAGATCGGCGGGATGAGCGAGAAGATCGCAAACAGCACCAGAAAGAAATAGGACCATCGCAGGGCCCAGGTGCGATCCCGGCTCATGCTGCCCAGTTTGCGGCGCGGCCCGGCCTTGTCGATTGCAAGCGTGCTCATCAGGCTTCGTTCCCGCGTTTGGAGACATCGCGCAGGATGAAGATCGCTGCGACGGCAAGGATCGGCACCATGAAGAGCGAGACGCAGGCGCCGAGCGGAATGTCGCTGCTCTGGATGCCGACCTGGAATGCCCACGTGGCGAACAGATGCGTCGTGTCCAGCGGGCCGCCGGATGTCAGGATGCGCACGATGTCGAAATTGGCGAACGTCACGATCAGCGAAAACAGGGTGGTGATGGCGATGATGTTGCGCATCATCGGCAGCGTGATGAACCAGATCCGCTGCCACCAGTTGGCGCCGTCGATGGCGGCGGCCTCATAGAGCTGGTCGGGCACCGACTTCAGCGCCGCCAGATACATGATCATGAAGAACGGCGCCCCGTACCACACATTGACGAGAATGATGGAGAAGCGCGCCCAGAAGGCATCGCCGAGCCAGGGGATGGGACCGATGCCGAAGAACGAGAGCGTATAGTTGAAGGCGCTGTAGGACGGATCGAACAGCCAAAGCCATGCGAGTGTGCTCATCGCAGGCGGTATCACCCAGGGTACCAAAAGCATGCCGCGCCATTTGCGCTGGCCCTTGGCCGGGATGTTGTGCACGAAATGTGCGACGATGAAGCCGATCATTGCCTTGAAGATGACGGCGGTGATGGCGAAGATGCAGGACTGCTTCACCACCATCCAGAACGTCTCGCGCTTGAACAGGAAGGTGAAGTTGTCGAAGCCCACGAACTTCTGCATCGACTTGTTGAGGGTCGCCAGGTGGACAGAGTAGAGCGCGGGATAAAGCACGAGCACCGCGATCAGGAGGATCAGCGGCAGCGTCAGGAAGAACGCCACGGTCGATTTGCGCCCGAGTGCATTTTGCAGACTGGCCCGCTTGCGCGGGCCTGCAGCACGGGCGAGGCGACCTTGCTCAACGACGATATCGGCCATTACGTCAGCCTTTTTCGAAGGATGTGGAGTGGCGAAGCCGGCGCAACGGTCGGCTCCAGTCGAGATAGGATCAAGCGCAGCCCCGGCGGCTCACGCGAGCATGCGCGAACCGCCAAGGCACACACCCGGCATCAGCTCCGCATGAAGCCTTCGCACTCGCCCTCGGCCCAGGCGAGCGCGGTTTCCATCTTCTCGCCTTGTGCGTGACGCAGGGCCAGTTTGGTCAACGTCGCCTGGAAGTAGATCTGCTGTGCGATCTTGGGCGGCGCGGGCGATGCGGCGATCGACAGCGTCTGCTGCTTATACGGGTCCGGATAGTGGAAGAGCGTACCCTTGGGCGGCCCTTCTTCGGCCCAGGTCTTCAACTTGGTCGTGTTCGCATAGGCCGGGAGATCGTAACCGCCGCTCACCGCGACGAACTTCTCGATCGACGACGGTTGCGACAGATGAGTGAGCAGGCTCTTGGCCGCTTCCTTGTTTTTGCCGAAGCTCCAGACGCCCCAGAAATAGGGCAGGTAGGGCGCGAAACGTCCTTTCGGGCCGGAGGGGAAGCCGTGCGTCCAGCACTGCTCGGCCACCTGCGGCGCGTCGCGCTTGGCGACGGCCCAGGCGCTGGGCGGGTTCATGATGAGCGCACCCTTGCCGGAGACCAGCCATTTGTTGTTGGAGGCATCGTCCCAGGACGGCGCGTCGGGAGGCAGGAAGGAAATCAGCTTCTTGTAGTATTCCAGAGCTTGTCGCACCGCGTCCGTCTTCACGGTGATATCGCCCTTGGCATTGACGAGGTCGGCCCCGAACGACTGGAAGATCGCCCCGGCCGTATCGACGCTGTCGGTGGTCTCGCCCAAGCCGATGCCGAACGGAAAGCCAGCCTTGTGGCAGGCTTCCGCCGCCTTCAGAAATGTCTCCATGTTCCAGTTGTCGGCTTTGGGCGGGCTTCCTGCCGGATACATCTCCTGAACGTCGATGTTGGCATATTTCTTCATCAGATCGATGCGGGAGCAGGGTCCCTTGATCTGACTTCCTGGCGTCGCGGGGACCGCGAGCCATTTGCCGCCGGACTGGCCGAGATATTTGACGGTGCCGTTGACCTCGCCGTTCTGCTTGATGAGCGGCTCCATCACATCGTTGAGCGGCTCGAGTTGCTCGGCATAGGCCTGCGGCCACCATGATGGCATCTGGAGAATATCGTGACCGGACTTGGCCTGGGCCTCGGCTGCGGCGGTCAGCTCGATCTTCTTGTTGTTGCTGGTGATGTAGTCGATCGAGACCTCGACCTTCTCCTTGGCCGCCCATTCGTTGACGAGGTCGGTGGAGGCCTTGTTGGCACCTGGTACCCAATGGTCCCAGAAGCCGATCGAGAGTTTGCCGGCGGCGTAGGCGCCCCGGACGTAGGGCGCCGCGATCAGCGCCGTGGAGGACATTGCAGTGGCAGCCACAAATTGACGTCGCGTCAGTGTCTTGCGTGACATCTCGTTTCCTCGCTTGGGTGTTTTATTGTTCTGGCGTTTCCTTTGAATTCCCGAGTTTGCTTGTTGCTTTTGTTGTTGGCGTTTCTTCGTGCCGTTTCTTGTTGATGCCGTCACCGCGCGGCAAATCACGCGAGGCGCAGCAAATTGGTAGCGCGATCAGATCATGATTGATCGCGTCTGTCGAGGAAGCCGAACGCGCAACGTATAGAACTAACGTTGTGGCCGGGAATGCGGCAGAGCTCGCGTACGGGGCGTGAACCTCCGCAACTGATTTTGCGACGCACACTCCTGGCAGGGCGTGTCGGACCTGACGTGCGCAATTACGCCGCAGTTTCGAATAAGCCTGCATAACCGCTTCCTGCGAATGAGTTTTCGGACGTGGACAGCACTCGTCCGCGCCTAGACCCCGGCGCGGCGAAAACGGTAGAGTTGCAACCGGCCGGTGGCTTCCACCCCGCCAGAACAATCGGATCGACGATGGAGACCAGAATGACCAACCCGGCACCGCCCGCACGGCTTCACTTGCGGCGATGGCTCGCGCTGGGCTGCGTGCTCACATTGCTGCTCGGCGCAGCCGCGGTCGCGCATGCACAAGGCCTGGTCAAAGGTGTTCAGGACGGCGCCGCGGCCGGCAACAAGGCCGCCGGTCCCGTCGGTGGCGTGCTCGGCGGTGCGATCGGCGGCGTGGTCGGCGTCTTCACCGGCGTGCTCGGCGTCAACAATAACAACAATCAGGCGCCGCCGCCCGCCAAAGATACGAGCAAGGACGCCAGCAAGGATTCCAAGCAGCCAGGCGCCGGCAAGGACAAGGACGCCAAGAGCGCCAAGGAGAACGCCAAGGCGGGGAAGGGCGCCAAGGCGAGCAAGGAAGCCAGGAACACGCCACAGGATAACAAGGACAACAAGGACGTTACCGTCCTCACCCAGACTGGCACGCCGCAACAGAGTGCCGAGCAGATCGTCGCCAACAGCGATTCCTATATCGAGCGGATCAAGACGGAGTTGAACCTCACCCCCGATCAGGAGAAGCACTGGTTCGGCTTCTCGAGCGCGATGCACTACCTGGGGCACAATGGTGCAGAGCGGCTCAACCTGCGGGTTGCCCGCGCCAAGCGCGATCCGCCGGATGACATCATCGAGCAGATGCGCAACGAGTCGCAGTTCCTGATCGACCGCGCCGCAGACCAGCGCAATGTTGCCGATGCCGCCGAGCCGCTTTACTCGAGCCTCGACGACAAGCAGAAGCAGGTCTTCATCCAGGAGATGGTGCGCCTCAGCCACGAGCGCGGGCTGGATTGATCAAGTTGAATCGGATTGCGGTCGTCTGAATTAACGGCGCCTGCCACGAATTCGTGAATGCTCTCTGCAGCTGAGGTATGATTAGCTTCGCAAGCTGAATGCGGGGTTGATATGGCGGGCGGACTCTCCGTTTTCCTGGTCGAAGACGAAGCGTTGATCCGGATGATGATGGCTGACATGGTCGCGGAACTCGGCCACCATGTCGTCGCGGAAGCGGACAATGTCCGGGACGCCAGCGCCTTCGCGATGACCGCGCAATACGATTTCGCGATCCTCGACATCAACCTGATGGGCCTCTACGTCGATCCCGTTGCCGACCTGATCGAGCGCCGCGGAAAGCCGTTTCTGTTCGCCACCGGCTACGGGCCGGAGCTGCTGCCGTCCTTGCTCCGGCGCAGGCCGATCCTGCGCAAGCCGATTTCCCTCGACCAGCTCAAGGCGATCATCGACACGCTGTTTCCAGATGTGATCGCCAAGTTGCCCCACTGAGCGATGGCGAAGGCGCCACGCTGAGCGACGGCGAGGGGCCGCGCTGACATCGTCAACGAAATTGGCCGCCTTGAGGGCAGCCAATGAGTTCAGGCAATTGCGCCGCAGCCTCAGATCAGGGCGGCGCCAAGATCGATGCCGCGTGCCATCACGCCAAACGAGGCGACGAGGCCCACGCAGCAGAACAGCAGGATGATCTTGAACGAAGAATCGGCGATGCGCGTTTCGACGGCAGCCCCCTTGTTGACCCTGAATTGCATCAGGTGAGGGAACTTCTAGAGCGTTTCATTTTTTGATAGAAGCGTATCCGGCATTAACGAAGTAGTTGCTGCATTCGCTGGGCAGAACGCTTCTGACGAGGTTGCCGATGTGGTCGCAGGCGTCGTCGATCGTGCGCTTCTGTGCGATGCGCATCCAGTGCTTGATCTTGGCGAAGACTTGCTCGATCGGGTTGAGGTCGGGTGAGTACGGCGGCAGGTACCACAGTCTTGCGCCGGCTTTCCGGATCATCTGCCGAACGGTCGGGGACTTGTGGCTACCGAGATTATCCATGACGACGATGTCGCCCGGTTTGAGCACTTTGACGAGTTGCTGTTCGACATAGGCGCGGAAGCTTTCGCCGTTGATCGGTCCGTCGAACACGCAAGGCGCAGTGAGCTGGTCAGAGCGTAGGGCACCGAGGAAGGTCAGGGTTCGCCAGTGACCGTGCGGCGCAAAGCCGCGCAACCGCTCGCCCTTGGATCCCCAGCCGCGCAACGGGGCCATGTTGGTCTTGATCCAGGTCTCGTCGATGAACACCAGGCGGCTTGGATCGAGGCGATCCTGCAAGCTGCGCCAGCGCTGCCGCCGCCGCGCGACGTCGGCGCGACCCTGCTCAAGGGCGAACAGTGTTTTTTTTGAAGCTGAGACCTTCGCGTCGCAGGAAGGTCCATACCGCATGGTGTGAGACTTTCACGCCTCGCGCGGCAAGTTCGTCCTTCAGCCCGTGCAGCGTTAGATGTGGCGTCTGCCTGATCCGCTCCACGATGAACGCTCGATGCGGCCCCAGAACCGGCTTACGGTGACCGCCCATCTTGCCCGGCGCCACCGAACCCGTCGCGCGATAGCGCTGCCTCCACTTCACGACGGACGACACTGCAACATCGAACCGGGCCGCCACAGCATGGCAACTCTCGCCGGATTCCACCGCCTTCACGGCTCGTTCACGAAGATCATTCGAAAGAGGTCGGACCATCTGATGCTGGCCTCCGATCCAGCCAGCATCTTGAATCACAAACCGCCGCCCGACGGAATCCCTCCCGATTCAATAAATCGATGAACCGCTCTAGAGCAAAAAGTTTGACGCGAGCCTGCGAGGGATTGTTAGGGGAACCGTAATCGAGGCGCGTGCTCGCGCGAGCAGCCGCCGGTCCGGCAAAGTCCCGCAAGTCTCAGTTGCGACCGTTCTTCAGCACGTTGGCAATGGTACGGGCCGTCATCGCAGCGCGATCCGAAGCGCGCTGCGCGGCCAGCCGGTCGCGCGCCTTTTCCTCGATGAGCAGCTCGATCAGCGCCAGCCGCTTGCTCTCGTCGTCCGCCTCGAGCAGCAAACGGTGATAGCGGTGATAGTCGAATCCAATGTCTTGCTTACGCATGTCACGCCCCCGCAACTACGCCACACACTGGCTGAACTGTTTCTCATCCGAAACGATCGGGCAAGCACGATCGTGCGTGGAACCGGGTGCCGGCTGCAATCAGCTGTGCATGACTGGAACCGGCGTGCGCCTCAATCCGGATTGTGGTCGGCGAACATCTTGAGGCCGAGGAAGCTTGCATCGGGTCTCGTGACCAGCCGGGTCGGGATGTTACGCAGGTAATCCTGGAAGCGGCCCTTGGCTTCGAAGCGCGCGCGGAACGCCGAGGCCGCAAGGAAATCCGGAAAGCGCGGCACGATTCCGCCGGCGATATAGACGCCGCCGCGCGCACCAAAGGTCACCGCGAGATTGCCCGCGACCGAGCCGAGGATGGCGCAGAACATCTCCAGCGTCGCGCGGCTGAGGGCGCAACTTCCCTCCAGGGCCGCCTTGGTGATGGCGGCTGCGTCGCGGTGCGGAACCTGGGCGCCGTCGATCTCTGCCAGCGCCTCGTAGAGGCTTTGCAGGCCGGAGCCGGACAGCGCACCACGCTCGATCGAGACATGTCCGAGGCGTTTGCGCAGGCACGCGATGACGCGCTCCTCACGCTCGTTCTCCGCGGGCAGGGTCGCGTGTCCGGCCTCGGTGACGACTGCCAGCCGGGCACCATGGCGCTCGACCAGACAGGAGACGCCGAAGCCGGTTCCGGGCCCGACCACCAGCAACGGCTCTCCGGGGAGGCCTTCCCGGCCGCCGAGCGGGATCAGGTCGGCCGGCTTCAGGGCGGGCAGCGACCAGGCCACCACCTCGAAATCGTTGAGGACATGAACGCTGTCGAAGCCGAGGGCCGGTTGGAGCTCGTTGCCGTCGATGACCCAGGGGCTATTGGTCATGACGCAGCGGTT
Organism: Bradyrhizobium sp. A5; assembly: GCF_042076515.1. NCBI lineage: Bacteria > Pseudomonadati > Pseudomonadota > Alphaproteobacteria > Hyphomicrobiales > Nitrobacteraceae > Bradyrhizobium > Bradyrhizobium sp. A5. Next base: position 3,502,186 of record NZ_CP148990.1, read on the forward strand.
GTTCGTCACCGGACCTGCGACGGCCAGCACGGCTCTGCTGGGCCGCCCGGCACCAGACCGGCGCGCAAGAACATCGGAGATGGCTTCCCGGACAGTGGGGAAGTCTGCGACCTTCACATAGTCGATGGGGCCGGTCTCGTCGCCATGGCTCAGCGCGAACCGCGCGTTCGTGCCGCCGATATCGGCGAGAAGAATTTGTCCTGTCTTGCCGATACTCATGACCCTGGGGTTGCCGCGGCCTTGCCAGCCGTCGGGAACCTCTGCCTCCACTCCTGATCCGATCCGCAGTCTGCGGACGGTCCCGAGAATCCGCGCTTGATTGTGCCTAGTCAACACGGACGAGGCCAAACCGTTGCATCCAATAGGCGATGGGCGCGCCATATCGCGCAATATCGTCGCATATGGTCGGTAGTTGCGAAGCCGCGCGGGAAGATCGACACTGGAGACGAGCGTCCGGCGCGTCTCGTGCCGGACGGCCAGGATGGGGCCTGTGATGAAGATTTCCGACCGTGACGTGCTGCTGGTGATCGACGTGCAGAACGACTTCTGCTCCGGCGGCGCGCTGGCCGTTCCCGGCGGTGAGAAGGTCGTCCCGGCCATCAACCGGATCGCCCAGAAATTCGCCAATGTCGTGCTGACCCAGGACTGGCATCCGCGCGACCATGTATCGTTCGCGCCGAACCATGCGGGCAAGCAGCCGTTCCAGACCATCGAGCTCGATTACGGCACGCAGGTGCTATGGCCGGCGCACTGCGTGCAGGGCACGCCCGGCGCCGAATTCCCCGGGGATCTCGACCTCACCGGGGCAAGCATGGTGGTCCGCAAGGGCTTTCGCCGCGGGATCGATTCGTACTCCGCGCTGTTCGAGAACGACCACCGGACGCCGACGGGGCTGCTCGGTTATTTGCGTGAACGGGAGCTGAAGACCGTCTTCGTCGCCGGTCTGGCGCTCGACTTCTGTGTCCGCTTCTCGGCGGAAGACGCCCGCAAGGCGGGGTTCGAGGTTGCCGTGATCGAGGACGCCTGCCGCGGCATCGATCTCGATGGCTCCGTCGCAGCCACCCATCGGAGCTTTGAGGAGCGCGGCATTTCCGTGATCAGCTTCGAGGCGTTCCTGTGAGCATCGCGAGATAGCCATGGTGGAGAAGGCCGGCAAACAGCCAGGCGGACCGGAGCGGGCTCCGGATGATCCGCTGCTGTGGCCGTTTGCGGCGGCGCGGCTCGCGGTGGACGCCTGCTTCTGGTGGCTCGAGCGTGGTCCGCCGGTGCAGGATGACAGCGGCGTGCCGTGGACGACGCCTAACTCCGTTGCCTTGGAGCTTGCAACGATGCGCCTGCGCGACTGCTCGCGGGCGCGGTCGGGCCAGCCCGCCCTGGTGTGCGCGCCCTATGCACTGCATCGCGCCCTGATCGCCGACTTTGCGCCCGGCCACAGTGTGGTCGAGTCCCTGCAAAACGGCGGCATCGACCGGGTCTATCTCGCCGACTGGCGCTCTGCCACGCCGGACATGCGCCACCTCTCGATCGACAGCTATCTCGGCGATCTCAACGTCGCCATCGACGAGATCGGCGTGCCGGTTGATCTCGTCGGTTTGTGCCAGGGCGGGTGGCTGTCGCTGCTCTACGCCGCGCGCTTTCCCGCCAAGGTGCGGCGGCTGGTGCTGATTGGCGCGCCCGTCGATCTCTCGATCGAGTCCGCGCTCTCCCAGCTGGCTCGCAGCGCACCGGAGATGGTCTACGACCAGCTCGTCGCGCGGGGCGGCGGCAATGTCAGCGGCGACGAAATGCTGCGGTTCTGGTCGAAGCCGCCGAGCCGAGACGATATCGCGGCTGCATTGCAGAAAGACCTCTCGGACGAGGAGGGCGCGGCATTGCTCGCGCGGTTCGACCGCTGGAATATGGAGACGCTCAATCTGCCCGGCACCTACTATCTCCAGATCGTCAACTGGATTTTCCGGGAGAACCGGATCGCCGGCGGCAGCTTCGTCGCACTCGGCCGCCAGATCGATCTGAGGGACGTCACGGTGCCGGTCTTTCTGCTGGCCGGGCTCGACGACGACGTGGTGCCGGCCGCGCAGGCGCTCGCCACAGCCGATCTCCTCGGGACGCCGCCGGCCTTTGTCACGGCGGCCTCCGAACCCAGCAATCATCTCGGCCTGTTCATGGGCGCGCGGACCCACGCACATGCATGGCCCCGGATCGCCAAGTGGCTGCGCGACGATCTGTCCGGCATGCTGGTCCGCAGCGCCTGACGCGGTCGAGGCCGGCGAAGCTGCAAATCCGTTATGCATGATGCCGGATGGCCTGCACGGGGTCATGGCGATGGGTTACATATAGGCTGTGCTTGCGGTCGCCCGACCACGGCCGGCCGCGAAGAGATTGAGGGTCCTGCGCTCGATGAGTTTTCACTCGATTTACGCCCACGGGTTTGCGCGCGTGGCGGCCTGTGTCACCACCTCGCATGTGGCCGATCCCACGGCCAACGCCAAGGCGATCCTGGCAGCGGCCAATGCCTGCCACGAGCAATCGGTGGCGGTCGCGGTGTTTCCCGAGCTGTGCCTGTCCGGTTACGCCATCGAAGACCTCGTGAAGCAGGACCCGCTGCTCGATGCGGTCGAGCGCGGGCTCGCCGCGATCGTCGGGGCTTCCTCGACGCTAATGACCGTGCTGATCGTCGGTGCGCCGCTGCGCTTTGGGGCCCGCATCTACAATTGCGCTGTCGTCGTTCATCGCGGCGCCGTCCTCGGCGTCGTGCCCAAGAGCTATTTGCCGACCTATCGCGAATTCTATGAGGGACGCCATTTCGCGTCCGGCGCCGGTATCGCCGGGGAGACCATCGCCTTCGGCGGGCTGCATGCGCCGTTCGGCGTCGACCTCCTGTTCGCGGCCGAGGACGTTCCGGGCCTGACCATCGGCGTCGAGATCTGCGAGGACATGTGGATCCCGGTGACGCCGGCTTCCGAGCTCGCGCTTGCTGGCGCCAGCGTGCTGATCAATCTCTCGGGCAGCCCGATCACGATCGGCCGGGCACGCGCGCGCGCACTGCTGTGCCAGTCGACCTCGGCGCGCTGCCTTGCGGCCTATGTGTATTCGGCGGCCGGGGCAGGGGAATCGACCACGGATCTGGCCTGGGACGGCCAGACCTCGATCTACGAAAACGGAGCTCTGCTGGCCGAGGGCGAGCGGTTCCGCCAGGGCGGCCAGATCACGCTCGCCGACGTCGATCTCGACCTGCTCAGGCAGGAGCGTGCGTTGATGGGCACGTTCGACGACAACCGCCGGCAGCGCGAGGCGTTTTTCCGCAAGGTTACGTTTCCACTGAAGCCGCCGGCCGGCGACATCGGTTTCCTGCGCAAGATCGAGCGCTTCCCGTTCGTGCCGAGCGACGAAAGCCTGCTCGAACAGGACTGCTATGAGGCCTACAACATCCAGGTGGCCGGCCTCGTGCAGCGCATGCGCGCGACCGGCACCAAGCGTGTCGTCATCGGCGTGTCGGGCGGGCTCGACTCCACCCATGCGCTCATCGTCGCCGCCAAGGCGGTCGACCTGCTCGGGCTGCCGCGCGAAAACATCCTTGCCTACACCATGCCGGGCTTCGCCACCGGCAGCGAGAGCAAGACCAATGCGCTGGCGCTGATGAAGGCGTTGCAGACGAATTGGCGGGAACTCGATATCCGCACCACGGCGACCCAGATGCTGAAGGATATCGGCCATCCCTTCGGCAATGGTGAGAAGGTCTACGATGTGACCTTCGAGAACGTGCAGGCAGGCTTGCGCACGGACTATCTGTTCCGGCTCGCCAACCATCACGGTGGCATCGTTATCGGCACCGGCGACCTCTCTGAGCTGGCGCTCGGCTGGTGCACCTATGGCGTCGGCGACCAGATGGCGCATTATAATGTCAATGCGGGGGTGCCGAAGACCCTGATCCAGCACCTGATCCGCTGGGTGATTGTGTCGAAACAGTTCAGCGACGACGTCAACCGTACGCTGTCCTTGATCTTGTCGGCCGAAATCTCGCCCGAGCTGGTTCCGGTCGAGCCAGGTGAAAAGCCGCAGAGTACGGAAGCCTCGGTCGGTCCCTACGAGCTGCAGGATTTCAACCTGTTCTACACGCTGCGGTTCGGCATACGGCCGTCCAAGATCGCCTTCATGGCGTTGCAGGCCTGGAAGGACGTCGCCAAGGGCGAATGGCCGCCAGCTTTCCCCAACGACAAGCGCAAGGCCTATGATCTTGCCGAGATCCGCCGCTGGCTGGAGGTGTTCCTGCGCCGCTTCTTCGCCTTCAGCCAGTTCAAGCGCTCGGCGATGCCGAACGGGCCGAAGGTTTCGGCCGGTGGCTCGTTGTCGCCGCGCGGTGACTGGCGTGCGCCGTCGGATTCGAGCGCGGCGGCGTGGCTCGAGGATCTCGAGCGGAATGTTCCCAAGTGATCAGGCAGTACTGATCGGGCTGCGCGCCTGATCAAGCGGTCCAGAAAAACTTCGCGCCGCGCGGCGGGTGCCGGCGGCGCGAAATCGCGTTCAATCTAGAAAGTTCGAGGTCCGGAGTGCCTAGGAGTCCGGACCTCGTAACCTTGCCCCAGCCTTTGATCCCCCCGCCCCATGTGGTCCCCCAACCCCATGCAGCGCGATCAGAGGGTGATGCCCTTGGAAGGCCGCCGATCGATGGGTGCGATGTACGCGAAGTATGGCTAGGATTCCATTCCGGATCACTACGGACACAAACGTGCTTGGACTCGCGCGCTGACGCATACGCCTGCACCGCTTGCGCGCGTGGCTGCCTGAAATCGATGCAAGCGATCGACAGGATGTCCACATCTCCTCGACGTTTCGGAACCGGCATTTCATGGGCCTGTCATTGAACTGGTCTAGCGCTGCCCTTGTCATCGTTGACAGCCAAGGAGCAAGCCATGTCGAAGCCGGTGTTGGGCGCCGCATTGTCCATCAAATCCATCCCCGCCCACCGCGATTGGCTTCTCGAACGGCAGCGCGACCTCGAAATCCAGGATTTCTTCCGCGCCGATCTGCTCGACGGCGACTGGCGCAGCGCCGCCGCCGAGATCAAGCAGATGCTCTCTGGACATACCGGCCGGCTCGGTATCCATGGCCCGTTCTGGGGCTTTGCTATTGGCAGCCACGATCCGATGATCCGCCAGGTCGTGACGAAGCGCCTGCTGCAGGGGCTGGACGCCGCCGAATTCCTCGGCGCGACGCAGATGGTGATCCATTCGCCGTTCACGACCTGGGACCACAACAACCTCGATCTCTATCCTGACAACCGCGGCAATCTCGTCGAACGTGTCAAGGCGACGCTTGCCGAAGTCATCGCGCGTGCTGAGACGATCGGCTGCGAGGTCGTCATCGAGAACATCGAAGACAGGGACCCGCGCGACCGCGTGCGCCTCGCCAAGGCGCTCGAAAGCGCCAAGGTCCGCGTCTCCCTCGACACCGGTCACGCCAATTACGCCCACGTCTCCACCGGCGCGCCGCCGGTCGACTATTACGTCGAGACCGCCGGGGACATGCTGACGCATGTTCATCTGCAGGACACCGACGGTTTCGCCGACCGGCACTGGGCGCCGGGCGAGGGCAACATCCCGTGGGTTGCCGTGTTCCGTGCGCTCGGCCGGCTGACCTCGAATCCGCGGTTGATCCTCGAGCTCCGCAATCACGACGACGTCCGCACCGGCGCAGCCCATCTGGCCGCGCTCGGGCTCGCCGAATAACCGCCATCACAGAGCGCAGGATCTACCATCATGAGCAAGCTCACCCGTCGCACCATCCTGAAATCTGGCGGTGCTGCCGCAAGCACGCTGCTGCTGCCGCGCTTTGCGATCGGACAGGCGGACAACCGCCCGTCGGTGACGATCGCCGTGCAAAAGGTCACGAATTCGAACGTGCTCGACGTGCTGCGCGAGCAGTCCAATGTCGGCGAGCGTGTGTTCTTCTCGTCGATCTGGGAAGGCCTGATCTCGAAGAACTGGCGCGGCAGCCTCGAGGCGGTGCCGGGCCTTGCCACCGAATGGCGCCGCATCGACGATCAGACCGTCGAGCTGAAGCTGCGTCAGGGCGTGAAGTTCCACAATGGCGATGAGCTGACAGCCGAAGACGTCGTCTTCACCTTCAGCCGTGCGCGCATGTTCGGCGAGAGCGAGGCCAAGAGCCGCTCCACCATCCAGGCTTTTGAAAAGATCCCGACGCCGCGTCCGGGCAAGGAATTGCCGCCCGATGTGCCCGCGGTCGCGCGCCGCATCTGGCCGGACCTCGTGCGTGTCGACGCCGTCGACAAGTACACGGTGCGATTCTACAACGCGACGCCCGACGTCACGATCGAGGGGCGGCTGTCGCGCTACGGCTCCGACATTGCAAACCGCCGCGCCTGGGACGAATCCGCGAGCTATCTCGACTGGGCGCGCAAGCCGGTCACCACCGGCCCCTACAAGGTCGTCGAGCTCAAGCCCGACGTGTCGCTGACCCTCGAAGCACACGACGAATATTGGGGCGGCCGGCCGCCGCTCAAGCGCATCCGCTTCCTCGAAGTGCCGGAGGTGGCAAGCCGCATCAACGGCCTGCTCTCGGGCGAATACCAGTTCGCCTGCGACATCCCGCCGGACCAGATCGCCGGCATCGAGAAGAACGCGGCGTTCGAAGTGCAGGGCGGCACGATCCTCAATCACCGCCTGACCGTGTTCGACAAGAACCACGCCCAGCTCGCCAATCCGCTGGTGCGGCGCGCCTTCACCCACGCGATCGACCGCCAGGCCATCGTCGACAGCCTGTGGGCCGGGCGCACCCGCGTGCCGAAGGGTCTGCAGTGGGAATTCTACGGCGACATGTTCAACGCCGACTGGAACGTACCCGCCTACGATCCGAAGCTCGCTCAGGATTTGCTGAAGCAGGCCAATTACAAGGGCGATCCGATTCCCTATCGCCTCCTCAACAACTACTACACCAACCAGGTCGCGACCGCGCAGGTGCTGGTCGAGATGTGGAAGTCGGTCGGCCTCAACGTCCAGATCGAGACCAAGGAGAACTGGTCGCAGGTCATGGAACGTGCGCCGACCCGCGCGGTGCGCGACTGGTCGAATTCGGCCGCCTTCAACGATCCGGTGTCGTCATTGGTCGCCCAGCACGGCCCGAACGGCCAGCAGCAGCAGATCGGCGAATGGACCAACGCCGAGTTGAACACGCTCTCGGAGTTCCTGGAGACCTCGACCGACCGGGCCGCCCGCAAGAAGGCGTTCCGCCGCATGCTGGAGGTCGCCGAGCGCGAGGATCCCGCCTACACGGTGCTGCACCAGAATGCGACCTTCACGGCCAAGCCGAAGTCGATCAAGTGGAAGGCGTCGCCGGCCTTTGCGATGGACTTCCGCGCCGGCAATTTCGAGGCTTGATCGATGGCGCCGCTGGTCAGCATCGAACGCCTCGGCGTCGCCTTCAACGGCGTGCCGGTGCTGCGCGGCGTCGATCTCACCCTGAACAAGGGCGAGGCCCTCGGCCTCGTCGGCGAGTCCGGCTCCGGCAAGTCAGTGACATGGCTTGCTGCGCTCGGCCTCCTGCCGAAGCATGCGAAGGTCACGGGCTCCGTGCGGCTCGACGGTCGTGAGATACTTGGCGCTCCGGCCGCCGAACTCGACCAAGTGCGGGGCGGGCGGGTAGCCATGATCTTCCAGGATCCGGCGAGCGCGCTCAACCCGGTGCTGACGATCCGCAAGCAACTCTGCGAAGCGCTCGCGCTGCACCGCGATCTCTCGGGCGAGGCGGTGAGAGCCGAAGCCAGGCGGCTGCTCGATCTCGTCGGCATTCCCGACGCGGCGCGTCGGCTCTCTGCCTATCCGCACGAGTTCTCCGGCGGCCAGGTCCAGCGCATCATGATCGCGATGGCGCTGGCCGGAAATCCCGACCTGCTGATCGCGGACGAGCCGACCACCGCACTCGATGCCACCATCCAGGCACAGATCCTCGAGCTGCTGTCGTCGATCCGCCGCGAGATGAGCATGGCGATGGTTCTGATCAGTCACGATCTCGGCGTCGTCGCCGAAAATTGCGACCGTGTCGCCGTGATGTATGCGGGGTGCATCGTCGAGCAGGCGCCCAGCAACCAGCTCTTCGCCGATCCCGTGCACCCCTATGCGCAAGGCCTGATCGGCGCGCTGCCGCCGCTCGACGGGCCGCGCCGGCGGCTCACCGCCATTCCCGGGACCGTGCCTGATCCCGCGCGCATGCCCGGCGGCTGCGCCTTCGCACCCCGTTGTGGGCTCGCGGCGGAGCCGTGCGGTATGGCCGCGCCGAGCCTTGCGCCGATCGCGACTGGCCGAGCTGTCGCCTGCATCCGCGCCGAAGCGTCGCGCCGGGCCTTGCTCGGGATTGCCGCCGAATGAACGTGCCGCTCGTCGAGGTGCGCTCGATTTCGCGCAGCTACAGCATGCGCTCCGGAATGTTCGGCCGAAGCACGGCGGTTCATGCCGTTGATGGCGTGTCGCTCATCATTCCCAGGGGTGAGACGCTCGGTCTCGTCGGCGAGTCCGGTTCGGGCAAGTCCACCACGGGCCGCATCGTGCTCGGGCTGGAGCCACCGGACCGCGGCGACGTCAGGTTCGAGGGCAAGCCGATGGCCGCGCCGGGGACGCCTGCGTGGCGCGCGCAACGCGCGCGCATGCAGATGATCTTTCAGGACCCGCTGGGCGCGCTGGACCGGCGATTGCCGGTCGCGGCGCAGATCCGCGAGCCCTTGGACATTCACGGCCTCGGGACATCGGCTGAGCGCGAGGAGCGCGTCCGGGAGCTGCTGCGCGCGGTCGAACTGACGCCGGGCCATGGCGTCCGCTATCCGGGCGCGCTGTCCGGAGGGCAGCGCCAGCGCGTCGTGCTGGCGCGGGCGCTGGCGACAAAGCCCGATTTCCTGGTCTGTGACGAGCCGGTCAGCGCGCTCGACGTCTCGATCCAGGCTCAGGTGGTGAATTTGCTTTGCGATCTGCAGGCGCAATTGTCGCTGACGCTGCTGTTCATCAGCCACGATCTGCGCGTCGTGCGGCAGATCAGCAATGTCGTCGCCGTGATGTATCTCGGCCGCATCGTCGAGATCGGCAATGCCGACGATCTGTTCGCGCGGCCTGAGCATCCGTACACGCAGGCACTGGTCTCGGCCTCGCCGGCACCGGGCCGCCGCAGCGCGGGCCGCATCGTGCTGGCGGGCGATCCGCCGAATCCGGCTGCGCGCCCGAAGGGCTGCGCCTTCCATCCACGCTGCCCGCGCGCGATCGCGCGCTGCGCGACGGAGACGCCGGCCCTCGCGGTCGTCGGCGGAGACCGGCAGGTGGCCTGCCATCTCGTCACCGGGCCGCAGGCCGCGACGCGGGACGCGGCGTGATGGGACGCTACTTCGCCATTCGGATCGGACGCGCGGCCCTGACGATCGTGCTCGTCGTCACCTTCGCCTTCGTCGTGCTGCGGCTCTCCGGCGATCCCGCGCTGATGATCCTGGGACCGGAAGCGCCGCCGGAAGTGATCGCGGCCTTCCGCAAGGCCTGGGGTCTCGATGATCCGATCTGGTTCCAGTATCTCGACTACTTCCACGCCATCGCGCAAGGCGAACTCGGTCGCTCCATGCGCGACGGCAGGCCCGCGATCCAGCTCGTGCTGGAGCGGATCCCTGCGACGCTGGCGCTGACGCTGCCGGCCTTCTTCTTCAAGGTGGTGCTCGGCGTTCCCGCCGGCATCTATGCCGCGCTGCATCGCGGCTCGGCAATCGACCGTGCCGTGATGATGACCGCGGTCGCCGGCTTCACCGTGCCGAGCTTCGTGCTGGCGCTGCTGCTCGTTCTCGTCTTCGCCGTGCAGCTCGGCTGGCTGCCCTCGGGCGGGCAGGACAGCTGGCGCCACGCCATCCTGCCGATCGTGACGCTCAGCCTCGGCGGCGCCGCGGTGCTGGCGCGGTTCACCCGCAGCGCCATGCTGGAGGTGCTCGGCCAACCCTATATCCGCACGGCCTCGGCCAAGGGCGTGCCGTGGCGCAAGGTGGTGACGTCGCACGCGCTGCCGAACGCGGCCATCCCGACCGTCACCATTCTCGGTTTCATGGTGGGGTCGCTGATCGCGGGCGCGGTCGTGGTCGAGAGCGTGTTTTCGTGGCCCGGGGTAGGGCGCCTGCTCGTCGTAGCCGTCGCCAACCGTGACCTCGCTGTCGTGCAATGCATCCTGCTGCTGGTGGCGATGACCATGGTCACGTCCAACCTGATCGTCGATTTCCTCTACGGCTTCCTCGATCCGCGGCTGCGTGCCAAAGGAGCGCACGCATGACTGACGCGACGTTGAAGGACGCATCCGTCCGTCGTCGCATCAGCCTGCCGGCGATCCCTGTATCGGTTGCGCTTGCGGTGACCTGGATCGTCGCCATGCTGGTGATCGCGGCCTTCGCCGAGAAGATCGCGCCCTACGGCTACACCCAGCTCGACCTGCGCAACCGGCTGTCCGCGCCCGGCAATGTCGCCCACTGGCTCGGCACCGATGAGCTCGGCCGCGACGTGCTGTCGCGGCTGCTCGTCTCGATCCGCATCTCGCTGCTGATCGCGTTCGGCGCGACGGCGATCTCGGCCATCGTCGGCACCACGCTCGGCTTCCTCGCTGCGCATTTCCGCGGGGCCATCGAGCAGTTCGTGCTGATGCTGACCGACTTCCAGGCCAGCATGCCGTTCCTGATCATGGCGCTGGCGGTGCTGGCCTTCTTCGGCAACTCGCTGCCGCTGCTCATTGGCCTGATGGGAATGTTCGGCTGGGAGCGCTACGCCCGCATCGCGCGAGGCCTCGCCATCTCCGCCAATGCGCAAGGCTACGCCGCCGCGGTCCGCCAGCTGGGCGCGACGCCGACGCGGATCTATCTCAGGCACATCCTGCCGAACATCGCCTCGACCCTGATCGTCTCGACCACGCTGGTGTTTCCCGAGGTGATCCTGATGGAGTCAGGCCTGTCCTTCCTCGGGCTCGGCGTGCAGCCGCCGATGACCAGCCTCGGCAACATGGTCGGCTACGGCCGCGAATACCTGACCCGGGCCCCCTGGATCATGCTGGCGCCGGCGACCACCATCGTCGTGACCACGCTCGCTGTCTCCGTGATCGGCGACTGGCTCCGCGACCGGCTCGATCCGACCCTGCAATAGCCTGCGCCGGGGGCAGGGGAGCCCTGTCCGGCCCAAGTTCCCGTTGCGCCGAGCCACCCTGTGCGCTATCCGGCCGGAAAGGCCTGAGGCGCTTCCATATTTTCCCGCCCCGGCCAATGCAAACCGAGGACGGAAACCGCCATGCCAGCCTATCGCTCCCGCACCACCACCCACGGCCGCAACATGGCGGGCGCCCGCGGCCTCTGGCGCGCGACGGGCATGAAGGACGGCGATTTCGGCAAGCCGATCATCGCGGTCGTCAATTCCTTCACCCAGTTCGTGCCCGGCCACGTCCACCTCAAGGACCTCGGCCAGCTGGTCGCTCGCGAGATCGAGCAGGCCGGCGGCGTCGCCAAGGAGTTCAACACCATCGCGGTCGACGACGGCATCGCGATGGGCCATGACGGCATGCTCTACAGCCTGCCGTCGCGCGAGCTGATCGCCGACAGCGTCGAGTACATGGCCAACGCGCATTGCGCCGACGGCCTCGTTTGCATCTCCAACTGCGACAAGATCACGCCCGGCATGCTGATGGCCGCGCTGCGGCTCAACATTCCCGCCGTGTTCGTCTCGGGCGGCCCGATGGAGGCCGGCAAGGTCACGTTGCAGGGCAAGACCAAGGCCGTCGACCTCATCGATGCCATGGTGGCCGCGGCCGATTCCAAGGTCAGCGACGAGGACGTCAAGGTGATCGAGCGCTCGGCGTGCCCGACCTGCGGCTCCTGCTCGGGCATGTTCACCGCCAATTCGATGAACTGCCTGACCGAGGCACTTGGTCTTGCGCTGCCCGGCAACGGCACGGTGGTGGCGACCCATGCCGACCGCAAGCGCCTGTTCGTCGAAGCCGGCCACACCATCGTCGATATCGTCCGCCGCTACTACGAGCAGGACGATGCCTCCGTGCTGCCGCGCAACGTCGCGAACTTCAAGGCGTTCGAGAACGCGATGACACTCGACATCGCCATGGGCGGCTCGACCAACACCGTGCTGCATCTGCTCGCGGCCGCCCATGAAGGCGAGGTCAAGTTCACCATGCAGGACATCGACCGCTTGTCACGTCGCGTGCCCGTGCTGTGCAAGGTCGCGCCGTCGGTCGCCGACGTCCATGTCGAGGACGTGCATCGTGCCGGCGGCATCATGGGCATTCTGGGCGAGCTCGACCGTGCGGGGCTGATCGACACCTCCGTGTCGACCGTGCATGCGCCGACCATGAACGATGCGCTGGAGCGCTGGGACATCAAGCGCTCGAAGAGCGAGTCGGTCCGCACCTTCTTCCGTGCCTCGCCCGGCGGCATCCCGACGCAGGTCGCCTTCAGCAGGAGCGCCGTTATGACGAGCTCGACACCGATCGCGAGAAAGGCGTAGTCCGAAATCTCGAGCATGCCTTCAGCAAGGACGGCGGTCTCGCCGTGCTCTACGGCAACCTCGCGCAGGACGGCTGCATCGTGAAGACCGCCGGCGTTGATGCCTCGATCCTGAAATTCTCCGGCCCGGCGCGCGTGTTCGAAAGCCAGGACGCTGCGGTTGAAGGCATTCTGGGTGGCAAGGTCGTTGCCGGCGAGGTCGTGGTCATCATCTACGAAGGCCCGCGCGGCGGCCCCGGCATGCAGGAGATGCTGTATCCGACCAGCTATCTGAAATCGATGGGCCTCGGCAAAGCCTGCGCGCTCGTCACCGACGGACGTTTTTCCGGCGGCTCGTCGGGCCTGTCGATCGGCCATCTGTCGCCGGAAGCGGCCGAAGGCGGCAATATCGGTCTGGTGCGCACCGGTGACCGCATAGCGATCGACATTCCGAACCGCAGCATCACGCTTGAGGTTTCCGACGAGGAGCTCGCCAAGCGCCGCGCGGCGGAAGAGGCGAAGGGCGACGCCGCATGGCAGGCGACGGGCCGCAAGCGCAGCGTCTCGACCGCGCTCCAGGCCTACGCCGCGCTCACCACCAGCGCCGCGCGTGGCGCTGTGCGCGAGGTGAAGCGTCGCTCGAACTGAGTGCGTCGTGCGCGTTGTGTGATCGCGAACGACGCGGTCGGGCATGGTCAACAAGTTCTGAACGGCCGGCGAAAGCCGGCCGTTCGCATTAAGGATGCCTCGACGAACTTCAACGCAGCAGGATTTTACGGCGTATAATGCGCCGACCTTCGCAAATCCATTTCGGGCAACTGGGGCACTACATAATGTCTCGTACTCTTGCTGTTGTTTTCTCGACCGCCGTCGCCGCGATTTCGATGACGGGCGCCGCTTCCGCCGGCTGCTACAATTGCTACGCGCCGCCGCCGTGCCAGACCTGCTACCAGCAGCAATACGTGCAGCCACAATACCGCACCGTCGACGAGACCGTGATGGTGTCGCCCGGCGCCACCGTCGCGCATCGCACGCCGGCGCAGTACCGCACCGTGATGGTGCCGCAGACCGTCATGGTTGCGCCGCCGGGCGTCCAGTACGAGCGCATCCCGCCGCAATACGCCACGCGCCAGCGCGTCGAGATGGTCTCGCCCGGCTATTCCTATTACGCCCCGGTGGCGACGGGCTGCGCCTCCTGCGGCTACTGAGCCGACCGAGCACCAAACAATTCCATGCGGCGCTCCTCACGGGGCGCCGTTTTGCTTTTGGGGGCAGCAAACGAGGCCCGGAAACGGAGACGAATCCAGACCGGGCCTCGCAACCAGCGACGCCCTGGGAGATGTCGCCAGTGTCCGGGATTGCTGGGGAATGCAGCCTAAGGGAACAGGCTGACGGGCGGCTGACAGATCGGGCAGCTCAAGGGTTTGGCGAGGGCGTTGCCATGCGTCGTCGCTTGCGTTAAGCGACAGCCATTCCGGGTTTGGAAGGGTGGCCGAGTGGTTTAAGGCACCGGTCTTGAAAACCGGCGTGCCCGCAAGGGTACCGTGGGTTCGAATCCCACCCCTTCCGCCAGTATACTGTTCTCCATTGTTCGCCGCTGTTCGAACTCCACAACAAAGTCAGCGACTTAGGCAAAAGAGCTGTACTTCGCAGTTCGCCGATGTTCTCCCTGGCTGGGTCGCTGACCGTAGTTGTTGCCCTTGAGTTCGGAGGACTGCCAGCCTGGCCCTGCAATACGGTGTGCCGCTTCGCCAGCTTGGGGAGGCGATCTAAATGCCCGAAAAGATTATTGAGGCTCGCTTGGCTTATCTCGTTCGTGGCTTTCAGCCTCGGCGGCCGCGCTGGCATCGATGCCATGGCATCCTTTGATAGTACCGAGCGCTCGCCACGATCGAGCCAACAATCCGCACACAAACCAGCAGGAAAATCATCCTCCGTCGTTTCGACATTTCCTGACTTTCTGATCAAATCAGACTTTGGGCTTCGTCTTCGGTCCCAATTCAAACTCGAGCCGCGCGGCTCATAGGCGCTTGAGGTTTTCCTGAAACTCCGGAGATGCTTGGCTATCCGATATGATCTGTCTCGACCCCGTCGGGTTGAGGCCGCTTTGATTGGCCTCGTCCGCAGCCTTAGTGCTTCGACAGCATGACGTCGTTCAGCCGTCTGCGTTACTCGGAAATGTCGGTGTCGCACGTTGAATGAATCCATTGGACCCTCATAAACTGAACGCAACAAAAACGTTCTCGACACAGTGAAGGTCGCACCTCCGCACGATTGGATAGCTATTGGTCAATTTTGACCGCGATGACGGCCAAACTCGGATTATCGGCCGCAGGCGCCGCTTGTGACAGCTCCCGCGGCCGGTGCGATCAGCGCTTCGCCGCATTGCCTGCTAATTCCATGGCGAGATCTAGTGCTGCGATTCCAATTTGGTCGGTTGGACGAGATCGACAGCGCTGATCCATCCAAGCAACGATCGCGGTGTAATCGCCTCCGCCGACGATTTCCCTGTCGCCACTGACATTGAGACCGCTTACGAAGCCCATGACCCAAGATTCGAACGCTCCCTTAACGATGGCGTTTTTGGTTCTGTTCGTCCAAGCTGAACAAGACTGTGAACCGGCGCCAACGATGGTCGCCCCGGCGCGGAGTGGAGTTGTAAGCAGCAGCAGGAAGGCGATGACCGCCACTATCTTCATCATCGGAACCAATGCGTTGATGCAAAAGACCAGGCTACCGATCCAGTTCGCTCTTGTCAGCAGCGAGCGATTGAATGCGCGGGGTGACCGTTGCGGGTGATTAGCCGCACGGCCTTGCCGTTGCGCTCAAGCGCAGCCAGTAGCCGTCATATTTTATTTCGTGGATCCAGTCTGGACCTACGGGCACGGCAGCCGCGGGAAGGCAAAACTCGAACGCGGTAGGCATGACTTGGAAATGGGTCGCGACCGGCGCAGAAGAAAGTGCCGCTTTGCAGTGGCCCAGTTCGAAGTCATGTTCTGGTTTAAAAACGAGCTGAAAAATACCAACCTCAGGAATGAAAACAATTAAAGATACAAACCCCATGACCCGGTCGTCCCATCAAGGAAGCGGTTCAGGGATATTCTCGTCGCCTGCCAAATCCTTGTTCCGTCAAAGGAACCTTTGCGCGCAACGTCCGGGCGTCGCGACCGAAGACATGTCTGGACACTTTGAATAACTCGTGAGAGGCTGAGCAAATAGTCGCGTTTCGGAGGGAAGACCGATGCGCCTCGTATTACCTTATTTCGGAATCTTTCTCTGCCTCTCGCTGGCTGCGTGGATGTCGCTTTCGTTGGTGCTTTAGCCTGTACCAACAGCGCTCTCTCTACGTGCGGTGCCGAACAGCGGCAGCGAGAGCTGCAGGTCTCCGCGATCAAGCTCTGCAATGCCGCGTAGACTTCGGCATCGGTCGCGCGTTGAGCAACAGTATTGGCGACGTCTGACGTCGCATCTCGACCAGCACTCTATCGCGTTGAACCGGCACGACGGGAGGCAAGAGTCATCCCTTCTCAGCTCGACCTAAATGCGCATTCAACTCATTTGACAACCATCAATCTGCAGCCAATATTTACATTGGCCTGCATTTAATATTTAAAATAGAACAGCAATATATTTAAGGGCGAGTAAAATGGCGAAAATCTCCTTCACAAGCGGAAGTTTGCGCGGAACTCAAGTGGGCGACGATGAGGCTTACGCGGGAATTGACAGCACCTACAACGTTTTGATCGGAGACGCTGGTGGAAGCATCCTAAACCACGCCTCGGGAGGTAACGACACCTTCGTCAGTGGAGCTAACGCAACAAACATTTTCTTTGGAGACGCAAACGGCGACATCACCGATTTTGGAGTTGGTGGATCAGATAGCTTTACGGGGCTGGGAACCGCGACCAACAGCTTTTACGGCGATGCCGGTGGCAGACTATCGGGCCACGCCTTAGGCGGAAATGATTCCTTTTCGGAAACGTCGGGAGGTAAAGCGGGAGCACCGCTGAGCAGCTATTTCTATGGCGACGCTGGCGGAGACATAACGGGATTTGCTATCGGCGGCGACGATGCCTTCTTTGGAAGGGCTGTATTCACCAATTTCGTCTTCGCCGGTGACTCGGGCGGCGACATGTCGGGCCATTCGAGAGGAGGCACCGACACTTTCACCATTGCCGTCAACTTCAGCACTTTCACTATCTTTGGCGACGCTGCCGGCTCCATCTCGCAATACGCAACAGGTGGAAATGACCATTTCGTATCGTCTGGCGGTGATGGCACCTCGACCATCTATGGGGACGCGGGGCAGGATTTAAGAGGGCATGCTGTAGGCGGCGACGACACGTTCCAGGGGACCGGCACTTTCTACGGGGATGTTGGAGGCAATATTTCCAATAACGCTGCGGGCGGTAACGATACGGCTTCGATGCTGGCAAGTCGGGGGCTGCCTGTTGACGCATTCTATGGCGATGCTGGCGGGAGCATCACGAACAACGGTCATGGAGGAAATGATAGCCTGACCGCACTTATTGGTGGGGGCGGCCCTCCAAACACCGTCTTCCTTTTCTCCTTCTTTGGTGATGCGGGTGGTGACTTGCTTCAAAACGCATCGGGCGGAGATGACTCGTTCAGCGCCGGCGGAACTATAGGGTCGGCGGTGTTTTTTTACGGCGACGCTGGCGGCAACCTGTCAGGTCATACCCACGGTGGCAATGATAACTTCTTGTCCATCAGAGCATCCGCTACATTCTTCGGCGACGCTGGCGGAAACATGTCCGACGCTTCAATGGGCGGCGATGACACGTTCACCGCGTCAGGTTCGCAAGACACGGCAACTAACACGTTCTTCGGAGATGCCGCCGGCCAGATGTCGGGAAGCTCTAGGGGCGGCAGCGATACGTTCTTCGGCGCTCAAAATACGACAAATACATTCTATGGCGATGCCGGACTCGAAATGATTGGTAACTCGGTCGGCGGAGCGGATCATTTCACTGGAGGAATAGGATCAACGAACACTGCCTATGGCGATGCCTTAAACATGTCCGGTCACGCGGTAGGCGGAAACGACATCCTTACAGGAGGGGACGACGCAAGCGGCCTTTCAGCTGGGTCCTTCAATGATACCCTGGTCGGCGACGCCCAACTATTGGCCGACCGGGCGCGGGGCGGGAACGATACCATCGTAAGTGGCACGGGCAATGACGACATGTGGGGCGACGCTCAACTGATTATCGGAAAGGCGCAAGGAGGAAATGACAGTTTCGTTTTTGTAGCAGCAAACGGCCACGACAAGATCGAGGACTTCGGCCAGACCGCAGGTTCTCAATCTGGCAAGGATCACATCGACGTCAGTGGCCTTGGGATCGGTAACTTCGGGCAGCTGGCTATCTCTGCTTTCAACGATACTACGCACGAGAGCATCATCACGTTCGGCCTTGGCAACGACGTTATCGTTCACAGTCAGCACGCATTGACAGCGCAAGACTTCATTTTTGTGTAGCCACCAGTTCGTCGAGCAACAATGTCCTCTGCCATCCAAACCTCTTCGGGAGAGGACTTGCCAAGCTTCTTGATCGGACGTGCCGGTGCATACATCCGGCGCGGCTATGCGGTGAAGGTCGTCGATGGCCTTCTTTTTCCAAGCCACCCAAACGAGGGAAGCGTCGGTGCGGCGGCCGAGGATATTCAGAGCGGCGCGAAGGCTCAGTGCGCTCCGGATGGATTTTGGCGGATCCTACGGGGGACCGCTGGTTGATAGCTTTCCAAACACGTCCATAGCGGCAGCAATCGATCGCTCGTGCGAATGTTGGCTCAAGCGACCGGTGCCCCGATAAGCTACCGCCGGCTCAAGGATCAGGTGCGGGGCCGATTTTGGCTAGTCTATTGACGACAATCCGAATGCGAACACAGAGCCACCGGCGACGACGAGTGTGCTCAACAGCCCCAAGAAGATTTCGCCGGGGTGCGAAACGGTTCGCGCCGCTGGTGGGAGGGCGGGAGGGCAGCACGCCGGATCAAGCTCGCGAGTTTTTCTTGCCGTGCCTCGCCTGCTCGATCTAGGCTGGAGACATTGCTCAAGCAGGAGGCGGACGTGGCTACAGGGACGGTAAAGTGGTTTAACGCGACAAAAGGCTATGGGTTTATTCAGCCTGACAATGGCGGCAAGGACGTATTTGTCCATATCTCGGCCGTCGAGAGGGCCGGCCTGAGCAGCCTCAACGAGGGTGCTAAGGTGAGCTACGAAGAAACGAGCAGCAAAGGCAAAACGTCAGCTGAAAATCTGAGAGTCGGGTGACCCGGCGGGCCGGTTCACGCTCGCAGGCCTAGGTCGTGGACTCATAAGCTCGGAGCCAAAGTCTCGTTGATGCCAGCAGAACGGCGGCGAGGAAGTTTCTAGCGAGTTTGTCGAAGCGCGTAGCGACGCGGCGGAAGTGTTTGAGTTTGCAGAAGAAGCGCTCGATCATATTGCGCTGGCGATAAAGACCCGGATCGACCGAGCGCTGAACTTTACGGTCCCGCTGGGTCGGGATGTGCGCCTCGCTGCCGCGCTGGCGAACCAGTTCGACGATGGCCTGAGCGTCGTAGCCGCGATCGGCAATGAGCGCGCGGGCCGGCGGCAGTCCCTCAAGCAGGGCTGCCACGGCGGCCTTGTCAGATGCCTGTCCGGCGGAGAGCACGATCCGCAATGGAAGGCCATTCTCATCCACGACGGCGTTGATCTTGGTGCTCAGTCCTCCACGAGAACGGCCAATGGCGTGATCCGGGCCCCCTTTTTACCGCCGGCTGCATGCTGGTGAGCGCGAATGATCGAAGAGTCTATGAGGTGCAGGGATCCGGGTGATTGCGCCGCAAGTGTCTCGAAAATCCGCAGCCAGACGCCAGCCTTCGACCAGCGGTTATAGCGATTATAGGCGGTCGTATAAGGCCCGTAGCGACTGGGCAGATCGCGCCAGGGCGAGCCCGTCCTCAAAACATAAAAGATCGCATTGATGATGCGTCGGTCGTCCACCCGTGCCACGCCCCGCGGTTTGTTGGGCAGCAGCGGTGCGATCAAACGCCACTCGGTCTCCGAAACATCGTACCGGGCCATGATCAAGGTCCTCCCAGGACCTTGAATCACGACAAACGCAAACGCTCAATGGTTATGGGTACAGAACCTAGCACTCCCGGCGCTCTAATCCGCAATTGGATCGGCAGCCGGGAGCATTGGGGCTGGAAAGTGAGCTGTGCCATGTTGGCAATTTGGCCACAATACGTCGAAATCGGATTCCGGTAGTTATATCGACTTCAATTTCGGAACGGGGTGTTCTACTGTGAGAACACCGGCGAGATTTGAGTACCGATCAATTTTCAGTTGTCCGGGATGGCCGCAGTGGGGGCTGGAACCACCCTGCGGCCTTTCCCTGAGGACCAACTTCCGTCCACGCCGACGCTTTCGTCAGACGACATTTTTTGCGCAGCAATTTGCTTCCGAAATTCTCTTGGAGCGCGGGCGAGCGCCATTGAATATGGGCAAGATTGGATTTGCCATCATCTTTGCTGCCGTTGCGGCATATGCAGTGGATCATCGCTGGAACGATGGCCGCTCCACACGAAGCACCGTAGCTGTGCTTCGTGGTGTGCAGCATGCGATAGGTTGGTGACGCCCGCCTCAGTGGCGGCCTTGCTCACCGATGCCTTTTCGGCTTGCGCCGACGGCTGCACGACCGCCGGCAGTAGGGACGACTCCGGTAACGCTGATTAGCATGAGCGGGATACAGTTTCTCCGCCCGGCAGCCCTTCGAACTCAAACGGGCAACGCAAGGAGAGCGCTAGCTCTTGAACTGGAGAGCCAGGGCTTTTCGTTGTCCGCCGGGTTGCGAAGGCGGCCTTATGTTGGGTTCCGCATCTTTATCTCGGCGTGTGCACAGGTCTACTGATCGCTTGGTAGCCCACGAACAGAGACTCGCCGGTACACGGCTGCTGGCCGTTCATTTTCATTAAATATTACGGGGGCCATTTCCCGAGTTGGAAAATACAGCTACGCTGCTCCTATAGCCGGGTTTTTTGCCAAGTTGTTTTTATGTCCGATTAGTGAGGGCGCGATGGATATTTACAGCCTGCGTGTGCGACACATTTCTGAGGAAACCCAAAAGTTGAACGATATCATGCTGGAGATCCAGCGGCTGCGCGCTCTCGTTGCGCGAGCAGAAGTCGAAGTCCTAAGTGGACGGCATCCCAAGAAAGCCCCGCCTGCAAGAAGCAACGTCAGGCTCGCCGTCAATGCGAGCACGGGAAGGGTCGCCAGCCCTGCGTAATCTCTTGCCTGGAGATTCCGATGAGCATGTCTCTGCCGTACCTCGGCGTCGCGGTTTGTTTCGCGGTGTCCGCCTGGCTGAGATTTGCCTGGATGCTTTAAAGTCACCTCCGCGAAGCGATACCGCTACGCATTTCGAGGAAGGCCCGCCGGGGCTGGCTGCGGGGCGGGCCTTCCCCAAGCACAGGGCCGCGTATGTCCCCCACGGCACCGTCCCCAGAAAATAATATAAAATAAATCTATTTAAGAAAATCTGATCAAGATTAGTCGTCGCTTAAAAATATAACTCCGGGAAGTTCACGGGCGATGTAGGCGACGAAGACCACGGCTGCCAAAAATAATGACGCTAACGCCATTGAGGCACAAAGGAACATTGCGAAATACTCTCATTAAACGATTAATGTAGGGTCCTATGCGCATTATTTGGTTCCCGCAATTCAATTGAAGAATTAAGCTTGAGGAAGACTCAAGTCGGGGGAGACGTGGGTATTTTGTTTCTCATACTCGCGGCGTGTGTCGTTGGTGTTCTTCTTCTGCTAGCATTTCGCCGATAGGGCCGACGGCGGACGCAATAGTTGCATTGAATCCTCAGTCCGCCCGAAATTAAGGTTTTCGGCTGGTTGTTTTTGACTGTGCGCGATCGAGCGCGTTCACTCCATAGCGTGGATGGAGACGAATGTGATCGTTTGGCTGCTGGTCATCATCATCATCTCGGTTAGCGTAGCAATCCTGATCGCCCACGCGATTGACGCAATACGTTCCTGAGGCAAGCGCAGAGGCGCGGGAACATGTCATCCGATAGGCACTGACTTCGCGGGAGCGCGGTTGCGGCCGCCGGCCAGCTGCTCGACATAGTCGTCAATTGCGCTCTGCAGCTTCTCGACGTCCGCCGCCGTGGGCGCGCCGCTTGAAGATCAAGTAATGGCGCAGTCGGTCGCAGTGGCAGGACGAACACCGTTATGTTTGGGAACGATGTTCCGTTCTGCAGGCCGATGATAAAATCGGATGGAAGAGGGTCGCTGAACGAGCTCCTCCAGGCGCTGAAGAGCGAGCTGTCGCACACCGAAATCCGATAACCTTTTGTCCGTGCGATTGAGAAAAATCATCCGTGAGAATGACGACGTCGGCCTGAATAGGCGCATAATCGTCAGGCGTCTGTGGGCTCCGGTACTCCGCCAGCCCCGATATCGGCGCCTCGCTGGATGCAAAAACGCCGCCCGCTTAAATACATTGCGGGCGGCGGCTTCCAGCCCCGGGGGGATGGTGCAAAACCCCGGCGAAGATTGGTCCAGTTGGAGTAACTCGAGGTTCAATCGCCACCAGAGCGACTTTTGACCCTGAAACCATTCACGCGGCCGTGCGGAGTGGTCCCATGGGCGTCGAGACCGAGAAGTATGTGACTTTTGCAGAAGAATGCTGAAGCCGCGCCGCCAATGCACGAAACAGTGCAGACGAAGAACTCGGCTCGCCCTCGCTGAAGAATGGTTGAAGCTGGCGCGAGAGGCTAACGGTGATGCATCCGCCCGACCGCCACAATAAGGCTTGGCCGATCGAGAACTTCCACCAATTGGTCGAGAAGGGCGCGCTCGTTATTGCGCGGTTGCGGCTTTAGGTATTCTTCCAAAATACGCTGCGCATCGCTGACGGCTTGAAGAGCCAGTTCTTCGTCTTGCATGGAGCTAAACTCCCATTCATCCCCAGATAACACAGATTTTATTAAATTTGTTCCATTTAAATTAAATCCGGGTTTTATGAAGATCATTTGCGCGGGGTCTAGGCATGTCTTGCGTGTAACGAGGTTAGATGCACTCAATGTAGCGTCGGCTCAGCTGGTTCGCTTGGAAGTCGCAACCGAGCGTGGCATGCGTCGATTTCGGATTGATTGGGCGCAGGAAGCGCAGCGACGTTATCCAGCGTTTCGATCAGTTCCGGTAGCCAAGCTGCGCACGCGGCGGCGGTGCTAGAGAGCGCCCTGCTGTTTGCACCCTGCGCCTTCATGCCGGGAATCGAGGCTGAAACGACCCCCGCGTAGATCGCGTCCAGAAGCATGTTCAACATGATCGCCATCCCCCTTATTGATTGGCAATCACGCTAAGGGCGGATTGTTTCGGGGGAACTTCGCCGCTTTGCGAAATGGTTTCGTGAGATACCGATGAAAGTCTATCCGCGTTTATTGGTCATGTGTTGGACACGACAGCGGAGAAGGGTGCTAAGTGATCGATTTGCTCAGGTCGTCCGTGCGCGCCTTGGATCCGCTCCCCAGCCATTGTGAACGAGGGCCTGGGCGGCAGGCCGCAAGGCACGCTCGGGGCGTAGAACGACGGTTGAGATGGTGCTGAGACGACCCGTTGCAAACACCGTAGCTATTATTCCGAGGCGTAAAAAAGACGAGTTAGATCAACGAGGTTGACGGACAGCCCTTCCTATTCGCCCGGGGGCCGCCGGTCGAGATTTCCCGGACAGGTGATAGGTGAATCAGACGTTCAATCCGGCCGCGCTCGACAAGCTGAAGCTCCGCATTCAGGCGTTGCGCGCCAAGACGATCGCCAATGGCTGCACCGAGGACGAGGCGCTGTCTGCCGCCGCGAAGGTCGCCGAGCTGCTGGATCGCCACGATCTGTCGCTCTCCGACGTCGAGCTGCGCGCCTCGCCGTGCGAACGGAGGGTCTACGAGACCCATCGCAAGAAGCGAATTCCCCTGGACGACTGCATTGGCGCGATCGCGCATTTCTGCGATTGCCGGGTCTGGCGCGAGAAGAACGCGGCCGGCGAGAGCAGCTATGTGTTCTTCGGTCTCGGCGCGGATATCGAGGTCGCGCATTATCTGGCCGAGTTGATCGACGGCGCCGTGCGGGCCGAACTCGGCCGCTTCAAGACCTCGGTCGACTACAGCAGGTTCCGGCACCAGGAGCGGCATCTGGCCAATGCCTCCTTCGCGCTCGGGATGGTCGCGTCGATCGCGGACAGGCTGCTGGCGATCAAGGCCGGTCGCGATCAGGTCAACGAAAGCACCGGCCGCGGGCTGGTCGTCCTCAAGACCTCGGTGGTCGATGCGGAATTCGACAAGCTCGACCTCAAGCTCCGGACCCAGCGCGGCGGCAGCCGGATGGTGTCGATGACGGCCTACGAGGCCGGCGGCGCCGCTGGCGCGTCGCTGGTGATCAATCCGGGTCTTGGCGGGGCGCAGTCGGGGACCACGCGCAAGGGAAGCTGAACGCCTCGGGCGAGGGGGGCGGCTTCGCTCGACCGAGCCACACCGCCACCGGGGACACGCCCGCAACAGGCGATTTCGGAATAATCGCATTTTGCGCCTGTTTTGCCCGACGTGTCAAATCGGGCTTTGCGGGACGCGCGAGGCGGGTAGTGCAACCCTTTGATCCGACACGCACAGGCTACTGTGCATGGGGTTGTTTTCGACATTTTGGCAGGCATGTCGGGAGCCGATGGGACTCTCGGGCGGCGCCGCGGGGGCCAGCGGAACTTTTCTCCCGTGGCCGCGTTACCTTGCCATGGCTGAAGATCTTTCCTTTCGACGCAAACCCCTGACCCCCGAACAGCGCCAGGCGCGCGATGCGGTACGCCGCGTCGAGGCCGAAAAGGCCATGCGCGACCACGAGCAGGCGCAGAAGGCGTTCTACGCCAACAAGGAACGGCTGAGAGCCGAGCGACTCGCGCGAGAATCGGCTGAGCCGAAGACTTGACCGAACGCGGTTTTGTGGGCCGGCTTAGTGCCGGCCCGCAACACGCGTAACGCCCAGGGCGAGTTTCAGTGCTTGCACGGCACCTGCTAGCGCGCCACGGGGAGACTGTGCCTCGATCGCTTCGGCTGCGATCCGGCAATCGTCGGCGACCTTGAGCAATCCGCTTCTCGCGAGATCAAGGGTGGAGAGGGCGGCCTGTTCCAGGCAGACCCGTTGAAGCCGTCGAAACTCCCGCAACTCTTTGTTCATGCGTCAGCTCTCGATGTCCCGGGCCATGCGGCGCTGAGTCTGCTTAACGATTGGTAAACATCTCTGCCTAGCCGACCTGGCTGGCGCGGAGCTGGTGCGGCGCCCGGCCGCCTGCATTGGCGGGCTTGACGGCGTTTGCCTTCCGCCGGAAACTTCAAAGGATCCTGAACTCACATGAACCACGGAGACGTTCACTTAGTCCGATCCGCATCAGACGACAGCATTGGAGCTGACCATGACCACGTTCGACAAGCGCGAGCAGGGCTTTGAAGCCAAATTCGCCCACGACGAGGAGCTCCTGTTCAAGGCCACGGCCCGGTCCAACAAGCTACTCGGCCACTGGGCGGCGGCGCAGCTCGGGCTCAGCGGCCCAGCCGCGGCAAGCTATGTGACCGCGCTGGTGACGGACAATCTGGAGAGCCGGACGATCGACGGCGTCGTGGGCAAGGTGTCAGACGATCTCGCCAGCAAGGGCGTGACGCGTGAGCAGGTCGCGCAGAAGCTCCAGGAATGCTTGCACCAGGTCATTCAGCAGGTTGAAGCGGACAAGTAGGCTGGCCCTTGCGCCTCACTCGCCGTGCTCGCGCATGCCGGAATCGCTGAGCTTGTCGACGTAGGCGATGCCGAGCGCCGAGACGATGAAGGTGATGTGGATCAGTACCTGCCACATCACACCGTTCTCGGTGAAGCTGGCGCGGTCCGAGCCGAGATTGCCGGCTTCGATGAAGGTGCGCAAAAGCGCGATTGAAGAGATGCCGATGATGGCCATGGCGAGCTTGATCTTCAGGACGCTCGCATTGACGTGGCCAAGCCATTCAGGCTCGTCGGGATGCCCCTGCAGGTCGAGCCGCGAAACGAACGTCTCGTAGCCGCCGACGATGACCATCACGAGCAGATTGGAGATCATGACGACGTCGATCAGCGCCAGCACGCTCATCATGATCTGCTGTTCGGTGAGGTCGATCGCATGCCAGGAGAGATGCCAGAGCTCCTTGAGGAACAGTACGATGTAGACGCATTGGGCCACGATCAGCCCGAGATAGAGCGGCAGTTGCAGCCAGCGGGAGCCGAAGATGATCGCCGGCAGCACGCCCAGGCGCGGCGAGGCCGGGCCGGGTCCGGTCTCGGGCTTGGTTCTGGGCTCAGGCTCAACCGACATTCAGGCAGCATCCTCGCAGCGAGATGATCTTGGTTTCATCTAACCCGGCAAGATGGCCGGTGGAAGACGCGAGGCGCAGGTGCGGCCTTTCACGGCGCGATGGCGTGTCGTGTTACCCTGCCTGTCGGCTGTCGCGGGATCGGGAGGTGAGGGGATGTCTTGGACTGTGTTCGCTAGGAGATCCGGCGCGATCGCCGTCGCTGTCGCCGTCCTGATGTGCGCAGCCGGCGGCACAGAGGTCTTGGCAACACCGCTGACGCCGTTTCGCGACGAGGCGCAGGCGCAACGTCATTGCCCGCAGGATCAGGTGGTCTGGCTCGACTTCAGGAAAGGCGTCTATTACGGCAAGAGGCAGAGGCGATACGGTCAGGGCTTTGACGGCAGCTTCGTTTGTCTGAGCGAGGCCCGCGACAGCTTCTATCGCCGCTCGCTATTGGGCCTGCGTTGAGCGGCGCGATCCCAGGCCGAAGAACGAAGGTTTCTATTTCCGGCCCGGCAGATTTACCGGAACGTGCGGGGAGGTGCTGATCACGCGCGGGCTTCCGTCGGCATAGGTACGGTCACCGCGGATCAGCGATTCAAGAACCAGGAAAAATTTCTCAGCAAGCATTTGCGTCACCCTCGTTGGTGATGGCCTCTTGAAATGAGTCGAGGCGGCGAACGCAAAAATTCAATCAACTAACCGGGAGCAGGGCAATAGCCGACCAGGCCGCATGCTGCATCGCGGTGTAGTTGTGGTTAGAAACAAGGAAGGCTGTGTTCGTACTCAGCCAAAGGCCAATGCCACGAGGCTTGAGCAGAGCAGAATCAAACCGCTGGCAGTCAATGCCAGGAAACCATCGGATACGAGGTCATGGTTGCGCATGGGACACCTGCCGCTCTTGTCTTCGATGCTCGGCCGGATTGTTTAAAATTGTCCGAACGTGCCGTCTTGAAAGAGGTGCTTGCCGTCCGCGCGACTGCCCTCAGGCCCTCGTGCGGTAACCTTCAAAAGCATGGGCCAGGAAGATCCCCGCGCTTACCAGACCCATCAGTGCCGAAACCGTCTCGATCATCGTTAAATTCCAAATCCCGCCCTTGCACGCGAGAGAACGCGGGCGGCCTTGCACAGTCAAAAGAATTCCAGGGAAGTTCGCGACAATGGGGGTGGAGTGAGGATTTGGCGCAACAGAATGTCCAGGACTGGCACACAGCGGGGCTGCGTGTTCCGTAGATCAACGGGGGGAAGCGAACGCCCCGTTTACCATCCCGGCGTGATGGCTGTGAGCTCCCCATTTCCGCCGTGTTCGGGTTGCGTTATCCTTACTGTTTCCGACGCGGTGGTGGGCCGCCTCGGAGCAAGGGACCGGACAGTGCTTCCCCGTAGCCAAAAGCGGGTTGGGTACGTCTTCGGTAAAGTGGTGTTTGGGGTACATGGGGATCCGACGATCAGATTCGGTTTTGCGGGTCGCGCGCGGCGTCGCGGCGGTCGTAACCTGCCTCGCGCTCGCCAATTGCGCCTCCTCCAACAAGTTCGCCGGCCGGGTCGATCCGAAATACGGCGTGTCCTCGAGCCCCCGCGTCGTGGCTCTGGGCGATCCCGTGCCGAAGGGCGGCGGGACCTACCGCGTCGGCAAACCCTATGTGGTGGCGGGCCGGACCTATGTGCCCGAGGAGGACGTGAACTATCGCGCCGAGGGTATGGCGTCCTGGTACGGTGATGATTTCCACGGCCGTCTGACCGCCAATGGCGAGGTGTTCGACATGGGCTCGCTGACGGCGGCGCATCCGACCCTGCCAATGCCGTCCTACGCGCGGGTGACCAATGTCTCGAACGGCAAGTCGCTGATCGTGCGCGTCAATGACCGCGGCCCTTATCACGGCAACCGGCTCATCGACGTCTCGAACAAGGCCGCGGAACTCCTTGAATTCAAAGGCAATGGTGTGGCGAAGGTCCGTGTCGAATATGTCGGCCGGGCGCCGCTCGAAGGCTCCGACGATCGCCAGTTGATGGCAACCTTGCGCACCGGCGTTCCGGCGCCGACGCCCTCGATGGTTCGCGTCGCCTCGGCCAGACCCTTCGTGCCGGAGCTTGCGTCCTCAGGTCGGGGAGCGATCCGCGGCGACGTTCCGATGCCGGAGGGGCGGCCCTACAATCTCGGCAACACATCAGCCGATGTCGCCTCCATCAATGCGACCTCCGAAATGTCGGCGTCCAGCCGCAGCCGGGGCCGGGCGCTCCAGAATGCCCGCGCGGTGTCCTACGACCAGGACGGCGGCTACGCGCCTGAGGGCGCTCCGTCATCGGGCGATGGTGCTGCCGAGGCCCGCAGCATTCTGAGCGGTCGCGGTCTCTACTAGAGCATGTTGTTTTTTACCGGAATCGGGATTCCCAGGGGAGCCGATTTCTGATTCAAAGTTCATGCTGGAGGACGGAGGCCAGCATGGATGACGCGACCCTATTCGGAAGACCTTCGTGAACGGGCTCTGGCGCGGGCTGACGCAGGGGAGACGGTTCGCTCGATTGCAGAGGCGCTTGAGATCAGCCCGTCCTGTGTAACGAAGTGGAAGAATCTGAGGCGGGAGACTGGAGGCGTTTCGCCTGGCAAGATTGGTGGTCACAAGAAGCCGGTTCTATCCGGTGCCCATGCCGACTGGCTACGCAAGCGCGTTCTCTCTGGGCCATTCACCTTACGGAAGCTGACACAGGAGTTGGCAGCACGCGGGATCAAGACAGATGTGCGGGCCGTGTGGACGTTTGTGCATGCCGAAGGGCTGAGCTTCAAAAAAAACGATCCTGCCGGCCGAACAAGATCGCCCCGATATCGCTCGTAAACGGACGCGCTGGAAGGCCCATCAAGGCAAGATTGACGCTTCACGCCTGATCTTTATCGATGAGACCTGGATCAAGACCAACATGGCACCACTGCGCGGCTGGGGTCCGAGTGGACAGCGGCTCCAGGCATCCGCGCCTTTCGGTCATTGGAAGACCATGACTTTCATTGCAGCGCTGCGGCACGACCAGATCAGCGCACCTTGGGTCATCGACGGCCCCATCAATGGGGAACTCTTCACCCTCTATGTCGAGAAGGTTCTGGTGCCAACGCTGGCAAAAGGCGAGGTCGTCATCCTCGATAATCTCGGCAGTCACAAAGGCAAGTCCGCCCGCAATGCCATCCGCGCCGCCGGAGCGCATCTGCTCTTCCTGCCGCCCTACAGTCCCGACCTCAATCCGATCGAACAGGTCTTCGCCAAGCTCAAACATCTGATGCGAGCTGCAGAGCCGCGTGACGTCGAGGCAACCTGGCGCAAGGTCGGTGAACTGCTCGACCTCTTCTCCGCGCAGGAATGCGCCAACTATCTCAAAAATTCAGGCTATGTTTCCGTATAAAAACAGCACGCTCTAACTGATCCCCGAAAAATCCAGCCAGCTGCGTTGCCCATCACTGGTGCAACGCTCAGAACGGGATGCGCGCGCGTCCCGTGAACGTCCAGATCTGCGTGTTGCCGCCGATGCCACCAAGCTCGGCGCCGAAGCCGACCGTAGCCCCGCCCGCAAGCCTTGCGCCAATGCCGCCCGTGGCGCGGGCCGACCAGCCCTGGAGCAGGGGTGTCGAGGCCAGCGGAATGCCGCCAGCGGCGACGATCGCGGCCGCGTCATCCTGGGTGAAGTAGTAGTCGGCATAGATACCGGCAAACGGCATCAGCAGCACGCTATCGAGCCAGGGCACGGGATAGGACACCTTGTTGCCGGCGGAGGCGCGGCCGCTGGAGAAGGTGCGGGCCGCCTGCGGAGTGCCGAGCGAATCGACATAGGCGTTTTCCCGCTCCCAAAGCGCGTACACCTTGGCCGACGGCTCGATATTGAAATTGGCCCAGCCGTAGGTGCCGGTGAAGCCGGTCGCGAACATCCAGCGGTTGCCGTTGAAATTGCCCTGGGCCGTGCCAGCTACGCCGTCATAGCCGATGCCCGAATAGGTCACAGCCGCGTCGTAGCGCAGCGTCGGGATGATCTTCCAGCCGAGATAGGCACCGACCGTCCAGCCGTCGCCCTTCAGCTTTCCGTTGATGTCGGTCTGGGTGTAGCTGAAGTTCTCGTAGCCGCCGGTCACGCCGACCAGCAGGTTGGGCTTCGCCCGGTAAGTCAGGCCCGACAGCACGTTGATCTGCTGGCCGTAGAGCGTGGCCTGGGTTGCCCCCTGACCGATATTGCCGGACGAGCCCCAGCGGTCGAGGCCGGTGCCGCGCACGTCGACCCAGAACAGCCAGTCCTTCTGCTGCTTGAAGCGCGCCGTCGGCGGGGCCTTTGCCGGCGCAGCCCGATCGATTGCGGCAAAGGCGTCGTCGATCCGCGATGAGCCGCGCGTACCCCGACCGCCCGTGCCGGAGCTTGCGTTGCCGGCATAGGCATTGGCGCCCTGGGAGATGGACTGAGGCTTGCTGTCATCCTCGTCACCGTCAGGCGCGGCGGCGAAGTTGACGCGCACCCCGCCGGCGCCCGGAATGATGTATTGTCCACCACTACTGAACCCTTCCGAGATCGCGGTGTCGATCGCGCCAGAGATCGCCTGGCCGGAGCTCTGAGCCACGACCTTGGTGACGTTGAGCTGGAGCGCGCGCAGCTTGGCGCTGTCGGCGGGAATATCGACCGACTGGTTCAGGGCCGGCGAGGTCGAGGCGTTGAAGGCTGGATTGCCATTGTAGGTCGCCGTAATTGTGTGATTGCCGACGGCGAGCGTCGTTGTCGCGAAGGTCGCGACACCGGCCGACAGTGCGGAGGTGCCGATCGGCGTGCCGCCGTCGTTGAAGGTCACTGTCCCCGTCGGCGTTCCGCCCGAGCTGCTTACGGAGGCCGTGAACGTGACGGACTGACCGAAACTGCTCGGATTCTGCGACGACGTGAGCCCCGTCGTCGTGGCTGACACATAGGCAAATCGGTCCGCGGCCGAGGTGGGCGACGTCCCGCCGACCGTCGTCACGGAGACGTCGACCGTGCCGGCCCCGGCGGGAGAGGTCGCGCTGATCGAGGTCGCGGAGTTGACCGTGAAGGTCGTTGCGTTCGTCGCCCCGAACTTCACGGCGGTCGCGCCCGTGAAGTTGGTGCCGGTGACCGTCACCGACGTTCCGCCGGCAAGCGGGCCCGAAGTCGGCGAGATCGACGTCACGGTCGGTGTGCCGAAATAGGTGAACTGGTCCGCCGCCGAGGTGGCCGATGTGCCGCCTGATGTCGTCACCCTGACGTCGACGGTGCCGGTGCCGGCCGGCGATGTCGCGGTGATCGAGGTTGCTGAGTTGACCGTAACCCCGGTGGCAGGCGTTGCCCCGAACGTCACGGCGGTTGCACCGGTGAGATTGGTGCCCGTGATCGTCACCACCGTCCCGCCGGCAAGCGGGCCCGAAGTCGGCGAGATCGACGTCACGGTCGGTGTGCCGAAATAGGTGAATTGATCGGCGGCCGAGGTGGCCGATGTGCCGCCTGATGTCGTCACCCTGACGTCGACGGTGCCGGTGCCGGCCGGCGATGTCGCGGTGATCGAGGTTGCTGAGTTGACCGTAACCCCGGTGGCAGGCGTTGCCCCGAACGTCACGGCGGTTGCACCGGTGAGATTGGTGCCCGTGATCGTCACCACCGTCCCGCCGGTCGACGGACCGAAGGTCGGTGCGACCGAGCTGACGGTCGGCGCGGAGACGTAGGTGAATTGATCGGCGGCCGAGGTGGCCGATGTGCCGCCTGATGTCGTCACCCTGACGTCGACCGTGCCCGTGCCCGCTGGCGACGTCGCCGTGATCTGGGTGGCCGAATTGACCGTGAAGCCCGTAGCCGGTGTTGCGCCGAAGTTCACCGCCGTCGCGCCTGAAAACCCACTGCCGGCGATCGTGACCGTGGTGCCACCGGCAAGTGAGCCCGTCGTCGGCGAAATCGATGTGACCACAGGGGTGCCGACATAGGTGAACTGATCCGCGGCCGAAGTCGCGGACGTCCCGCCTGATGTCGTCACCCTGATGTCGACCGTGCCCGTGCCCGCCGGCGACGTCGCCGTGATCTGGGTGGCCGAATTGACCGTGAAGCCCGTAGCCGGTGCTGCGCCGAAGTTCACCGCCGTTGCGCCTGAAAAACCACTGCCGGTGATCGTGACCGTGGTGCCACCGGCAAGCGGGCCCGCCGTCGGCGAAATCGATGTGACCACAGGGGGGCCGACATAGGTGAACTGATCCGCGGCCGAAGTCGCGGACGTCCCGCCTGATGTCGTCACCCTGACGTCGACTGTGCCGGTGCCGGCCGGCGATGTCGCGGTGATGGACGTCGCGGAATTGAACGTGAAGCCCGCGGCCGCCGTCGCGCCGAACGTCACTGCCGTGACACCGGTGAAATTGGTGCCTGTGATCGTCACGGTCGTACCGCCGGCCGTAGGACCTGCGGTCGGCGAAATCGACGTCACGGTGGGAGCAGGGATGTAGGTGAACTGGTCAGCCGCTGACGTCGCCGATGTACCGCCTGATGTGGTGACCCTGACATCCACAGTGCCGGTGCCGGCCGGCGAGGTTGCGGTGATCGACGTCGCGGAGTTGAACGTGAAGCCGCTCGCAGGTGTCGCGCCGAACGTCACGGCTGTCACGCCCGTGAAGTTTGTGCCGGTGATGGTGACCGTCGTGCCGCCCGCGCCCGGGCCTGACGTCGGTGATATCGACGTGACCGTGGGGGCCGCGACATAGGTGTACTGATCGGCGGCCGTTGTTGCGGATGTTCCGCCTGGCGTCGTGACTGTGACATCGACCGTGCCGGTGCCCGGTGGCGAGGTCGCTGTAATCTGGGTCGCCGAGTTGACGGTGAATCCAGTCGCCGTTGTGCCGCCGAAATTGACCGCAGTGGCGCCGGTGAAGCCGGTGCCGGTCACGACCACCGTTGTGCCGCCGGTGGTCGGTCCCGACGTCGGGGAGACAGACGTCACGGCCGGTACGAGGACATAGGTGAAATGATCCGCGGCAGAGGTTGCCGACGTCACGCCAGTATTCGTTACCGTGACGTCGACGGTACCGGTTCCGGCAGGCGAGGTGGCGGTGATCGATGTCGCCGACACGACGTTGTAGCTGGCGGCATTGACACCGCCAAACTTTACGCCGCCGGCGCCGGCTGTGCCCGTAAAGTTGGTGCCGGTGATCGTCACCAGTGTATTGCCGGTTGTGGGGCCGCTTGTCGGAGAGACTGCCGTCACCGTCGGTGGCGGCAGGGTGACGGTAATCGTGAAGGACGTGTCCGTCGTCGATGAACCGGTACAGTTGCTGGTGAATGAGCAGTTCTGCGCATACCAGAGCGTGATCGTGTCGGTCCCCGATCCGGAGACCGTGTTCAAGGTAATGTCGTATTCCGGGAAAGTGAGATTGCCGGAATCCTGCACCGGCGAAATGGTGTAAGTGGCCTTGCCCGTCGAATAGCTTAGATTGGTAGGAGTTCCAGCACCCGTCACTGGATAAGTGAGATTGGCGTCGGCGTTTGGGTTCGCTCCGTTCGCTGTGCCGTAAAGACCCCACACGACGTGGTCTTCGGTTACGCAAAGTCCGACTTGATTGCCGCCACCGGTTCCATTGATGGTGACCGCAGCGCTGCTGGTTGATCCAGACGTGAAGTTGCAGGCGGCGTTTGCAGCGGCCATGGTACCAAGCACAACCGCAGCAGCGAAGCAGACCAAACGCCCTGCCTTCCACGCAACCACGCGGAGCGCGGCAAGACAGCTTTGTGCGGTCCGGCTCGTGAGATTCACTGCGCCCCCATCGCGGCTCGCCCTCGAACTGGACCTTGCCGCTGCAAAAAATCTTACTCAAAAATCCGACAGCTACCGGTTGCGTGCATTAGGGCGTGACTACCTGCTCCGAGCAAGCGCGCTGACGATCGTTGCCGGTAAAACCCGCCATGCCCAAGCACTTTTCGATCACCCGTTGCAGCTTAGCAACACGGCAGGTTGGGGTAGAGTTGGGGGCGGCGCATCGTCAAAAACAATTCCGCAGTCCGAGCAATCGTAAAAGTTGTTGCTTTTAATGATTGCTCGGTGAGCTTGACTGTTCTGGTTCCGCCCACTAACAATCTTAGCGAGCATATGATTGTAAGGGACTACTGATTTCAGACCGCCGTGCGTCAAAACTCCGCGCAGAAATATTCGCCAAAACGAAGAAGTTATCGATCGCCTGTTGGAATAGGGGGGAGCATGCCGTTACAGCCCGTCCTGGGTCAGATCATGCCCTTTGCTGGCACGACAGTGCCGAGAGGTTGGGCGCTGTGCAACGGCGCCCTGATGGCAATCCAGACCAATCAGGCGCTATTCTCATTGCTCGGCACTTACTACGGTGGGGATGGCATCAGGACGTTCGGATTACCTGATTTGCGTGGCCGCGCAATTATCGGGTCCACCGGCGGTGGAGGTAACTTTCCTGCCGGCATGACCAGCGGAACAGTTTCGGCGACCTTGAGCACGCAACAGCTTCCGAGCCACAATCATATCATTCAGGCGTCAACAACCCAGGGGGCCGGAAGAGGGGCTGTTCCAGCCAACAACCTTTTCGGTACCAACACACTTCCGCCAACTGGTCCAAAGTCTATTTTCCTGACCGCTGGTGGCGGAGAGACTCCGCTCGCGCCGGGCACAAATGTCCTGAACGAAGGCGGCAACCAAGCTCACAACAATATGCAGCCTTATCTGGTCATCAACTACATGATTGCTCTGAACGGCATCTTTCCGTCGCGAGACTGAGACTTTGACCGCGAACCTTTCGAGTTTCCGAAAGCTGCTTTCAGAATCGGGCTTTTAGCGAATTGCGCTTCGTGAGAGGCGACACGTTTCGGACTATGCGTTGCAGCTTTGAGCTTGAAAGGGACTTCGGCGATGTCAGACCCCTTTATCGGCGAAATCCGGTTGTTCGGGTTTCCACGGGTGCCGGATGGCTGGCTGGCCTGCAGTGGACAGAGCCTGCCGATCTCACAATACGACACGCTTTACGCCGTCATCGGCACGACCTATGGCGGCGATGGCGTCCAGACCTTCAATGCACCTGATTTGCGCGGGCGGGTGCCGATTGGCCAGGGCCAGGGGCCGGCTTTGCCGCTGTATGTGCTCGGTGAGATCGCAGGCGAGGACGGACATGTCCTGATCGAGAACGAGATGCCCCAGCACA
This sequence comes from Bradyrhizobium sp. A5, assembly GCF_042076515.1. NCBI lineage: Bacteria > Pseudomonadati > Pseudomonadota > Alphaproteobacteria > Hyphomicrobiales > Nitrobacteraceae > Bradyrhizobium > Bradyrhizobium sp. A5. The sequence continues at coordinate 3,537,234 of NZ_CP148990.1, forward strand.
GCCACGCGCTGATGTCCTCCACCACCACAGCCACAACGCCAACGCCGTCTGCGACGGTTCATCTGGCAACGGCGTCAGCGGGAAATCTCTACGCGCCAGCAGCGGACGCTGCGCCGTATGAGACGATGGCGGCCTGCGTCGCGCTTGCAGGCAACAGTTTGCCGCACAACAACACCATGCCGACAGTCGTGGGTAATTATTGCATCTGCTTCGCCGGCGTCTTTCCATCATCGGGCTGATGACGCTATCGCAGGTCAGGTCGATAGATTTCGCGCTTCAGTGGATTCGAGGAGGGACTTCGTGGCGGACCCGTATATCGGCGAAATCCAGGCATTTCCGTTTACATTTGCGGCCCAGGGCTTCAATCAGGGTTGGCTGCCGTGCTTTGGACAATTGCTTGCCATCCAGCAGTTTACGCCGCTGTTCGCGTTGATCGGAACTGCGTTTGGCGGCAATGGCACGACCAATTTCCAGCTGCCGAATCTGAGTGGCAGTATTACCAACAGCCAGGGTGACGGTCCGGGTCTGCAGCCGCGCGTGATCGGCGAGTCCATCGGCAGCCCGACGGTCGGACTGGCCATCGGCGAGATGGCTGCGCACACTCACGGCTTGCAACTCGGTAGCAAGACGGCGGCAAACGCCGCGCCCGGTCCCGGCACGTCATCGAACATGGCAGCCATCGACCCCATCTTCAACGGATTCGTACCGCTGCCGAGCACGACCACCCTGGCGCCGAACGCCATGACGCTGAAGGGGCAAGGGATTCCTCACGACAACATGCAGCCGACCCAGGCGCTGATTTGGTGCATCGCCTACAGCGGAATTTTCCCGTCCTTTAACTCCTCATGATCCGGCACGCGCGGCGTGATGGTTGACGAGATGTTCGTCGAGATCAGTCCGGACGACCTTGACTTGCGGATTCGGCCAGCAACGCAATACGACGAGGCCTTCGTATGGCGCCTGTTCCGCGACGCCAGAGAGGAGCAGTTCGAGGCAGCCGGCCTGTCCGGGCTCTTGCTTGAACAGGTGCTTGCGCAACAGTTCCGCAGCCAGGCTGCTGGTTATAGCGAGCGATTTCCGGCCGCGAGGTCAATGATCATCACGCGGTGCGCGGCTGCGATCGGTCGACTCCTGCTCCATTGCTCAGATGAGCATTGGCACATCGTCGACATCGCGTTGCTGTCGAAGGAGTGTGGTCGCGGCTTCGGCACGGCGGTCTTCGAAGGGCTCGAAGCGAGCGCGAGAAACCGCGGTGTCGCGGCGCTCACGCTCACGGTGCTCGCGAGCAATACGCCCGCGCGGCGCTTTTACCTGAGATGCGGATTTGTCGAAATTGGCGAGGCGAACACGTCGCACGTCGCGATGCGGAAGGAGCTCGGCTAGCCTGACGACACGTTGCGCAGGAATGCCAGCAACGCCGCGTTCACCTCGTCGGGCCGCTCCTGCTGCACCCAATGGCCGGCGCCTTCGATGATCAGCTTCCGCGTCAGATTAGGCAGCACGCGCGCGAGCTCGTTGACGCGCTTGGCCCCGATCAGCCCCGTGATGACGGCATCCTCCGAGCCGGCGATGAACAGCGAGGGCTGGTGAATTTGCGCATCCTGCCAGGGCGCCGTCAGCTCCCAATTGCGGTCGAGGTTGCGATACCAGTTCAGCCCACCACGGAAGCCGGATTTCTGGAACGTCTCGGTGAAATTGGCGAGCTCAGCCTCGCTGAGCCAGTCCGGAAGCGGCTCCTCGGGATTGCCATGGCCGAGAAAGCCCTTGCCGTCCTGCACGAACATGGCGGCGCTGGGATCGGCAAGGCCGCGCCCGCCCAGCACGATGCGCATGGTCCGGGCGACGTCATGCTCCAACTCGGCCTCGGCGACGCCGGGTGTCTGGAAATACTGCCAGTAGAAATTGGTGACGCCGCCCTGGCGCAACAGCTCGAGCGGCTTGCCCCGGCCGCGGAACGGCGGCGGTACGCTCAGCCCCGCGACCGCCGTGAAGATATCGGGCCGGAACAATGCCGCGTGCCAGGCCACCGGTGCACCCCAGTCGTGGCCGACCACCATGGCCTTGGTCTCGCCGAGCGCCTGCACCAGGCCGACGACATCACCGACCGTGTCGAAAATCGAGTAGGCGGTGACGTCCGCCGGCGCCGCGCTTTGGCCGTAGCCGCGCATGTCCGGAGCGACCACGTGGAAACCGGCATCCGCAAGTGCCGGGATCTGGTGGCGCCAGGAGTACGACAGCTCCGGCCAGCCGTGGCACAGTACCACCAGCGGACCCTTGCCGGCTTCGCGGATGAACAGATCGATCCCGTTGGCCTTGATCACGCGGGTGGAAGACATCGCTTTTCCGCCTTGTTTCAGGGGTTTGGTCGAGAAATATGAGGTGCCACGATAGGGGCGCAGCGAGAATCGTGCAATCTCGGGTTCCGGCAACCAGCCTCGTGTTGTTCGCGAAGGTTCCAACTGTTAGAACGCCGCTCTCAGGGCTAGGCCATGGCATTTCGTCTTTTTCCGCTTCGTCGCAACCGGTTCACGGCCGGAATGCTGGCGCGCGGACTGATTGCTGCGGTTCTAATAGCGGCCATCGGCTCGGGCGGGGCGCTTTATGCTGCCAACCAGAGCGTCCAGGGCGCCAAGAAGGCGGAGGAGTCCGGCTTCGACGGCGACGCGCCCACCGCGATCCTGATCGAAGCCTCCAGCGGCAGCGTGCTGTTCGAGAAGAACGCCGACGAGCTGCGCGCGCCCTCCAGCATGATGAAGCTGATGACGGCGGAGGTCGTCTTCAATGCCATCAAGAAGGGCGACGTCAAGCTGACTGACGAGTACCGGATCAGCGAGAATGCCTGGCGCAAGGGCGGGGCACCGTCGGGCGGCTCGACCATGTTCGCTGCCATCAACAGCAAGGTCTCGGTCGACGACCTCCTGCACGGCGCGATCATCCAGAGCGGCAACGACGCCTGCATCGCGCTGGCTGAAGGCATCGCCGGCAACGAGAAGATCTTCGCCGCCGACTTCATGACCAAGCGCGCCCGCGAGCTCGGGATGACGAAGTCGACCTTCGGCAATTCCAACGGCCTGCCGGATCCCGGCAACAAGATGACGGTGCGCGAGCTCGGCATTCTTGCCCGGCACATCATCCTGGACTTCCCCGAATTCTACAAACTGTTCGGCGAGAAGGAGTTCACCTGGAACAAGATCCGCCAGCCCAACCGCAATCCGCTGCTCAATTCGATGGAAGGCGCTGATGGACTGAAGACCGGGTTCACCAAGGAAGGCGGCTACGGTATGGTCGGCTCGGCGGTGCAGAACGGCACGCGGCTGATCGTCGTCGTCAACGGCCTGGAAGACCCCGAAGATCGCGCCACGGAAGCCAAGAAGATGCTGGAATGGGGCTTTCGCAATTTCGAGACCCGCGCGCTGATCGCGGCCGACCAGCAGGTCGGCTACGCCAAGGTGTTCGGTGGCGAGAGCCGCTCGGTGAAGCTGGTGGCCAAGACGCCCGTGAAGGTGATGGTGCACAAGAACGGCAGCGATAAGCTGATCGCCCGCGTCATTTATAGCGGTCCGGTGCGCGCCCCGATCGAGGCCGGCCAGAAGGTCGGCGTGGTCAGGGTCTGGCGCAGCGGCAACATCGCGGTGGAGACGCCGGTCTACGCGGCCGAGGCGGTCGGCACCGGTTCGACCATGCGCCGCGCGATCGACGGCGCCAGCGAGCTCGTGATCGGCATGTTCCGCGCAGGCGCCGAGAAGCTCTGATCATGAGTGAACGCGCGGGACAGCGGCCGTCCGGACGGGGACGCTTCGTTACCTTTGAAGGCGGCGAGGGGACGGGCAAGTCGACCCAGATCAAGAAGCTCGCCGACCGCCTCAAGGCGGCGAGGATGCGCACCCTCGTCACGCGCGAGCCGGGCGGCTCGCCCGGCGCCGAGATCATGCGCCATCTTGTGCTGTCAGGCATGGGCAAGCTGCTTGGGCCCGAGGCCGAGACGCTGCTGTTCGCCGCCGCCCGCGACGACCATGTCCGCACCGTGATCCAGCCCGCGCTCAACCATGGCGCCTGGGTGCTGTGCGACCGCTTTTATGACTCGACGCGCGCCTATCAGGGTAGCCTCGGCAGCGTTCCGGTCGGCCTCATCAACGCCATGCAGCGAGTCACGATCGGTGATCTCAAGCCGGACCTCACCATCATCCTCGACCTGCCCGTCGAGATCGGCCTGCAGCGCGCAGCGTCACGCCGCGGCAGCGGCACGCCTGACCGGTTCGAAGGCGAGAAGCTCAGCTTCCACCAAGGGCTGCGCGAGGCCTATCGCAAGATCGCCGCGGACGATCCTGATCGCTGCGTGCTGATCGACGCCAATTCTGATCCCGACACGGTGGCCGCACGTATCTGGACGGCGCTGCGCGATCGCCTCCTGCCGACGCCCGCTTCGGTGGTGTCCGCATGAGCCGGCGTCAGGTCGAGCGCGACTCCGCCATTCCGCATCCGCGTGAGACGAGCCTGCTGTTCGGACATCGCGAGGCCGAAGCGGCGCTGCTCGCAGCCTATCGCAGTGGACGTATCCCGCATGCCTGGCTGATTGGCGGGCCGCAGGGAATCGGCAAGGCGACGCTGGCCTATCGCATGGCGCGCTTCGTGCTCGCCCGCGGCCAGCCGCTTTCGCCTTCCGTGCAGAGCGCCGAGACTCTTGCGATCGACGCGGACGACGCCGTGGCGCGGCAGGTTGCGGCCAGCTCCCATGGCGGCCTGTTGACGCTGGAGCGCACCGCCAACGACCGCGGCGTGATGCGCACCGTGATCACCGTGGACGAGACGCGCGAGACGATCGGCTTCTTCGGCTCGACCGCGGCGGCAGAAGGCTGGCGCGTCTGCATCGTTGACACCGTTGACGAGCTCAATCCGAATGCGGCCAACGCGCTCCTGAAGATTCTCGAGGAACCGCCGCAGCGATCGCTGTTCCTGCTGGTAAGCCACGCGCCCGCACGCGTGCTCGCCACAATTCAGTCACGCTGCAGAAAGCTGCGCCTGCGCCAGCTCGCAACCGACGATGTGATTGGTGCCGCCGCCGCAGCCGCCGACCTCGACCCGAACGATCCCGCACTGCGCGAAGCGGCGGAGGCCTCCGAAGGCAGCGTCGCGCGGGCGCTGACGCTGCTTGGCGGTGATGCCCTGAAGCTTCAGCAGCGTACGGCGGCGCTGCTGGCGAAGCTTCCGCAGGTCGATCCGCGCGAATTGCACACGCTCGGCGATTCGCTCGGGACCAGCGACCGCGTCGCGCTGGCGGCTTTCGTCGACGGCATCGACCGCTGGATCGCGGAACGGCTGCATGTCGACGAGGCCAATGCCAACCAGAACCTGCCGCGCCTTGCGCGGCTAGCTGAGGTATGGGAAAAGATCGTCCGCGCCGCGCGCGACACCGAGACCTACAATCTGGAGCGAAAGCCCTTGGTTTTTTCGGTGTTCGGCTGGCTGGCGGACGCAACGCGCTAGAGCATGATCCGGAAAATTGTGCAGCCGTTCTGCAAGAGGATCATGCTCAAACCAATGACCTAACGCAGGTTCGTTTCCAAATTTCGAGAAGCCGGTAAAGGAATTCGTCGTGGCCACGCGAGCTAAGAAAACCGTCAAAGCCAAAAGCAGCAAGAAGAAAAAGGCTGCCAAGAAGGCCGTGAAGAAAGTCGCGAAGAAGGCTGCAAAAACGCGCGCGTCCAAGGCCGCCAAGAAGGTAAAGAAAAGCAAGAAAGCCGCTGCAAAGAAGGGCGTGAAGAAGAGCGCCGCGAAGACGGCAAATAAGGCCGGCAAGAAGGCTGCGAAGAAGCAGGTTGTCGCAAAGAAGACTTCGAAGACAAGGACCGCCAGCAAGCCAGCCAAGGCCTCCGGGAAGAACAAGGCTCCAGCGAATAAGGTGGCCAGGACGGCGAGGGTGACTGCTCCCGCCGTGACCGCCGCACCGGCTCCTGTCGCCACGCCGCCGAAAACTGCCAAGCCGAAGGCGCCGCGCGTTCCGAATCCCGTCGCGGCGGCGCAGGTCACTGCGCCCGTTGCCGCCCCCGCGCGCGACAATCTCTTCTACATCACGACAGCAATCGCCTATCCCAACGGCAGCCCGCATATCGGCCACGCCTATGAAGCCATCGCGACCGACGTGCTGGCGCGCTTTGCGCGGCTCGACGGCAAGGACGTGTTCTTCCTGACCGGCACCGACGAGCACGGCCTGAAGATGATCCAGACCGCGCAGAACGAGGGCCTCACTCCGTCCGCACTGGCCGCCCGCAACGCGGCCCGCTTCAAGGAGATGGACGAGCGTCTGAACGTGTCGTTCGACCGTTTCATCCGTACCACTGAAGAGCAGCACCATCGCTCCAGCCAGGAGATCTGGCGGCGCATGGAGGCGAACGGCGACATCTATGCCGACACCTATTCCGGCTGGTATTCGGTGCGTGACGAGGCCTATTACGCCGAGGAGGAGACCCGCCTGAACGACGACGGCGTACGCCTCGGCCCGCAGGGCACGCCGGTGAACTGGGTCGACGAGAAGAGCTATTTCTTCCGGCTATCGTCCTATCAGGACAAGCTGCTGAAGCTCTATGCCGAACGCCCTGATTTCATCGGACCGGACTCGCGCAAGAACGAGGTGGTGAGCTTCGTCAAGGGTGGACTGCGCGATCTCTCGATCTCACGCACGACCTTTGACTGGGGTGTCAAGGTGCCGGGCGACGAAGAGCACGTGATGTATGTCTGGGTCGACGCGCTGACCAATTACATCACCGGCGTCGGATTCCCCGACGAGAGCGACAAGAATTGGCGCTACTGGCCAGCCGATGTGCACATCATCGGCAAGGACATCATCCGCTTCCATGCGGTGTACTGGCCGGCATTCCTGATGTCGGCCGGGATCCCCGTGCAGAAGCGGGTCTATGCCCACGGCTTCCTGTTCAACAGGGGCGAGAAGATGTCGAAGTCGGTCGGCAACGTCGTCGACCCCTTCAACCTTGCCGACCAGTACGGCGTCGACCAGATGCGCTATTTCTTCCTGCGCGAGGTGCCGTTCGGCCAGGACGGCAACTACAACCACGAAGCCATCGTCGCGCGCATCAATGCCGATCTCGCCAACGACCTCGGCAACCTCGCACAGCGCTCGCTGTCGATGGTCGCAAAGCAATTGGGCGGCGTGCTGCCGGAGCCCGGCGAGTTCAGCGACAACGACAAGGCGATCCTGGCGATGGCCGACGGCATGATCGCGGCGAGCCGCGAAGCGATGGCGACGCAGCAGATCCATCACTGGCTCAACGCCGTATGGGCCGTGGTCGCGGAAGCCAACCGCTATTTCGCGGGCGAGGCGCCGTGGGCGCTGGCCAAGACCGATCCGGCGCGACAGAAGACGGTGCTCTATGTCACCGCCGAAGTCGTGCGCCAGATCGCGATCCTGGCCCAGCCGGCGATGCCGACCGCCTCCGGATTGCTGCTCGACAGCCTCGGGATCCCCGCGGAAGAGCGGAACTTCGCTGCGCTTGGCGATGCCAAGCGCATTGCACCGGGCTCGACGCTGCCGGCGCCGACACCGGCGTTCCCGCGTTACATCGAGCCGGCTGCGTAAGGCGCTCGCGCGATGTTGGTCGACAGTCACTGCCATCTGGATTTTCCGGATTTCGCGGAAGATCTCGACGGGATCGTGTCGCGTGCGCGTGCGGCCGGCATTGGCCGCATGGTCACGATCTCGACGCGGGTGCGAAAGCTGCACCAGCTTCTGGCGATCGCCGGGCGCTACGACGATGTCTATTGCTCGGTCGGCACCCATCCGCACAATGCGGATGAGGAGGACGGCATTTCGCCGGACGAACTGATCGCGCTGACGGAGCATCCCAGGGTCGTCGCGCTCGGTGAGGCCGGTCTCGACTATTTCTACGACAATGGCTCGCCGGAGGCGCAGGCGAGGGGCTTTCGCGCCCACATCGCAGCCGCTCGCGCGACTGGTCTGCCGCTGGTGATCCACACCCGCCAGGCGGACGAAGACTGCGCCCGTATCCTGGAAGAGGAAACGGCGAAGGGATCGTTTCGTGCCGTGCTGCATTGCTACACGGGTGGGCGCGAACTGGCGCTGAAGGCGGTGTCGCTCGGTCTCTACATCGGCTTCACGGGTATCCTGACCTTCAAGAAGTCGGAAGCCCTGCGCGCGCTGGCGGCCGAACTGCCGTCTGACCGTATTCTGGTTGAAACAGACTCGCCCTATCTTGCGCCCGGCAAGTTTCGGGGCAAACGCAACGAGCCGGCCTATGTGGTCGAGGTCGCAAAGGTGCTCGGCGAGACGCGCGGCGTGTCGTTTGAGGAGATCTCACGCCAGACCACCGAAAACTTCTTCCGCCTGTTCTCCAAGGTGAAAGCTTGAGATTGGGAGCCGCATGACGCTGACGCTGACGATCCTGGGCTGCGGCTCCTCCGCCGGCGTACCGCGCCCGGCACTCGGCTGGGGTGCCTGCGATCCCAAGAATCCCAGGAACCGCCGCCGGCGCTGTTCGCTGCTGGTCGAACGGAAGTCCGAGCACGGCACCACACGGATCGTGATCGACACCTCGCCGGATTTGCGCGAGCAATTGCTCTCGACAGATGTCGACCACATCGACGCGGTGTTCCTGACCCACGAGCACGCCGACCAGACCCACGGCATGGACGATCTTCGCTCGGTCGTCATGCACATGCGCCGGCGCATCCCGACCTATTTCAACCAGTCCACCGCCAAGGATATCCTGTCGCGGTTCTCCTACTGCTTCATTTCGCCGGAAGGCAGCGACTATCCGCCGATCCTGACGCTGCATTCGATCGAGGCGGGCGAAGAGCAGACCATTCTGGGGAAGGGCGGTGCCGTGACCATGACGGCCTTCCTGGTGCAGCACGGCCAGATCCCGGCGCTCGGCTATCGCATTGGGAACGCCGCCTACACGCCGGACCTCAACGACATTCCGCGCGAGAGCTGGGGCGCGCTCGAAAATCTCGACCTCTGGATCGTCGACGGTCTGCGCTACACCCAACATTCAAGCCATTTCAGCATTAACGACGCGCTGTCCTGGATCGAACGCTTCAAGCCGAAGCGCGCTGTCATCACCAACATGACCGCCGACGTCGATTACGAGGTGATCCGGCAATCGCTGCCATCAGGCGTGGTGCCGGCTTATGACGGGCTGCGGCTGGAGACGCACTAGGCGGTCTACCAGGCGTAGCGGAGCACTGCCTTGCCGGTATAGGAGCGAACCAGGCTCGACACTTCGCTGTCGAGGTTCGCCGAGGCCGACCAGCCGCTCGAGTCCCGTAGCTCGAGCGCAACGCCGGTCAACGTGGCGTTCGGCGCCAGTGCCGTGCCGCCAACGAGAAAGCCCTGGCCGGGCAGCGACTGGAACGCCGCCGGAATCGGTTGCCCGGCGCTGAAATCATGCGCCCAGGCTAATCGTCCGCGCAGGTTCATCACGCTACCGAGCAACGCGAAGGACGTGTTCGTACGCAGGCCGAGTTCGGTGCGGCTGTCGGTGAAACTGTCGCTGCCGAGCGCGGCCGGCGATGCATCGACGGCGTAGGCCGGCTGCGCCGTATTGGAGGGCAGACGGAAAGTTGTGATCTGCGCGGCTGCATAGGGTGTGATGCCGAGCCAGCGCGTGGCAATACGATAGCCGCCTTCGATCCGACCGGAATAGGCGTTGGCGTTGATGGCCTCGTTGAGCTGGCCGGTGCCTGCCGGCGTCGCCTGATAATCGCCGGTGATGGCCTGCCACCCGTAAGCGAGCGCGGTTGCGACATAGGCCGATCCAGTCGAATGCCTAGCGAAGGCGCCGGCCTGAAACAAATCGGAGCGGCCGCTCGAAAAATTGTTGGCAAAGCCGGTGCCGCCGCCGGCGAGCGCGAAGCCCATCCGCGTCTGCGGCGAGAGTGCATAGTCGGCGCCGATCACGGTGCCAAAGCTCCGGCTGGCGGCGCCGCTGCCGCCAGTCGACACCTGTGATCCGGCGAAGCCGGAAGCCCAGACGCTCCATTGGGCCGTCGCAAGTGAGGGCTTGCCGTAGAGCGCGGCATAGGCCTCGCGGCCGATGCCGCCGTGCGTGGGATCATTCCCCATCGCGGTGTAGGCGGAGAGTTCGGCGTCGAATTCAGCCAGCCCGATGCCGCGGCCGTCGATGGCGGGATTTAGCAGGGTCTGCGTGAACTGCGTCATCGCCAGAAACGTGGCCTGCGTCGTCTCGGTCCGCGAGGCACGGTCGGTGCCGCCGCCCAAAGACTGCCGCAGGCCGCCGAACCGCGCATCGACGGCAAGACCCTGCTGCGGCTCGCCGTTCCAGCCATAGCCCGGCTGCACGCCGCCGCCATTGCCGAACCAGGCGCCCGGGAAACTCTGCGCCTGCGGAGCGCCATATCCAGCGCCCGAAAAATTGCTGACGCCATAGGCCGGCACATTCGGGCTCGGCGATCCGAATCCTTGCGCCCCCGAAAACGCGCCGAACTCGCGCATGACTTGCGCATCAGCCGCGCGCGGCAGCAGCAGACCGGCCGTCAATAGCAGCAGCGGCAGACGCGCACGCACGTCCGCGCTCACGACACCAACCGCATGAAGCGCCCCAACAGCGCCGGTCGCCGGCCGCGCAGCCCGCGCGGCGAATCATGTGGAAACAGCGAATCCGACGGAACTGAAACGTAAATGCGTCTCTAACGCTTTCCAATCTTTTCCTGTCGTGTCGCGATGTCGTCAAACCCGCGCGATCGGTTTCAGGACGACGCACATTCACCGCGCAGACACAGTTCGTGTTTCAAAATGTGTCTGAGGCCGGAGCAGGGCTCAGGCGGTGATCGCCTTCGCCGAGCCAACCTCGTTGCGCAGCAGGAATTTCTGGATCTTGCCCGTGGACGTCTTCGGGATTGGTCCGAACACGACCGCCTTCGGCGTCTTGAAGCCGCTCATATGCGTGCGGCAGAAGGCGATGATGTCGGCCTCGGTCGCACTCGCGCCGTCCTTCAGCTCGACGAAGGCGCAGGGCACCTCGCCCCATTTCGGATCGGGCTTTGCGACTACGGCTGCGAACAGCACGGCCGGATGCTTATAGAGGATGTCCTCGACCTCGACGGACGAGATGTTCTCGCCGCCGGAGATGATGATGTCCTTGGAGCGATCCTTGATGGTGACGTAGCCGTGCTCGTCGAGCACGCCGAGATCGCCGGTGTGAAACCAGCCGCCCTCGAACGCTTCCTTCGTCGCCTTCTCGTTCTTGAGGTAACCCTTCATCACGATATTGCCCCGGAACATGACTTCGCCGATGGTCTCGCCGTCGCGTGGCACCTGCTGCATGGTCTGCGGGTTGATGACGGTGACGCCTTCCTCGAGCGGGTAGGGCACGCCTTGCCGCCGCTTCATCCGCGCGCGCTCGGCGGGCGGAAGCTCGTCCCAGCCCGGCTGCTCGGCGCAAACGGAGGCGGGGCCGTAGACCTCGGTCAGGCCATAGACGTGGGTAAGCTTGATGCCGATGCTTTCCGCGCCTTCGAGCACAGCAACCGGCGGTGCTGCACCGGCGATCAGCCCGACCACGCGGCGGCCGGCGTTGCCTTTCGGCGCATCGGGCGCGTTGATCAGCGTGTTGTAGACGATCGGCGCGCCGCACATGTGGGTGACGCCGTGCGTCCTGATCAACTCGAAGATCCTGGTCGGCTCGACCTTGCGCAGGCAGACGTTGATGCCCGCGGCTGCAGCCATGGTCCAGGGAAAGCACCAGCCGTTGCAATGGAACATCGGCAACGTCCAGAGATAGACCGGGTGCTGGCCGAGATTGCCCGCGAGGATATTGCTGACGGCGTTGAGATACGCGCCGCGATGATGGGTGACGACGCCCTTGGGATTGCCTGTCGTGCCCGAGGTGTAGCTCAGTGCGATGGCGTCCCATTCGTCGCGCGGCGGGATCGCGACGAAGTCCGGATCGCCTTGCGCGATGGCGGCCTCATACTCGATCTCGCCGATGCGCTTGCCGCCTTTGAAGGACGCATCGTCGACATCGACAACGAATGGCTTCGGTCCCTTCATCTGTGCGAGCGCATCGGTGATGACGCCGGAAAATTCGGGGTCGACCAGAATGATTTTCGCGCCGCCATGGTCTAACTGAAACGCGATCGAGGGCGCATCGAGACGGATGTTGAGCGCGTTGAGTACGGCACCCGTCATCGGCACCGTGAAATGCGCCTCGTTCATCGCCGGAATGTTCGGCAGCATCGCCGCGACGGTGTCGCCGACGCCGATGCCCTTGCCGGCAAGCCAGGAGGCAAAACGCTTGCAGCGCTCATGCGTCTGGCGCCACGTGAAGCTGCGGCCCTCATAGAGCGTGCTGACGTGATCGGGATAGACGGCGGCGCTGCGCGCGATGAAGCTCAGCGGGCTCAGCGGCACGTAGTTGGCGGGGGTTTTGTCCAGGCCGATATTGTACTGGTTCTGCCGCTCGCTCATCGACACCCTCCTTGAACGCCGCCCTCTACAGGAATCCGATCGAGATCCAGGGGAAGACCGCGACGATGATCAATCCCACCAGCAGCGCCAGCAGATAGCCCCAGATCGGCCTGATGCCTTCGGCCGGATCGACCTTTCCGATGGCGCAGGCGGCATAATAGCCGACGCCGAACGGCGGGGCGAATAGCCCGATACCCATCGCCAGAATGATGATCATGGCGTAGTGCACCTCGTGCACCCCGACCAGGCGCGCGATCGGAAACAGCAGCGGCCCGAACAGCACGATGGCCGGTATGCCTTCCAGCACGCTGCCCAGGACCACGAAGGCCAGGATCGAGACTGCGATGAAGGTGCCGGAGCCGCCGGGCAGGCCGGTCATGGAGGCCGCCAGCGCCCGCGAGAAGCCGGATTGGGTCAGGCCCCATGCCATGCCGGTCGCAGTGCCGATGATCAGCAGGATCGCGCCGGACAGGCAGGCGGTCTCGATCAGCATCGGCAAGAGCCGCCGCCAGTCGAACTGGCGGTAGATCAGCAGCCCGATGACCAGCGCATAGACGATGCCGATGGTCGAGACTTCCGTCGCGGTGGCGATGCCTTCGACGACGGCGTAACGGATCACGAAGGGCAGGGCCAGGGCAGGGATGGAGACGACGAACGTGCGTGCAATCTCGCCCGACGTGGCGCGCCGGACGTGGCTGAGATCCTCGCCGCGGTAGCGCCACCACACCAGCCCCGACAGCGTCAGCGCCAGCACGACGCCCGGCAGCAGGCCGCCGGTAAACAGCGCCGAGATCGAGACGCCCGTGACCGAGCCGATGGTGATCAGCACCAGGCTCGGCGGAATGGTTTCGGTCTGGGCGCCGGTGGCGGCGAGCAGGGCGACGAGATCGCCGGGCTTCGCGCCGCGCTGCTTCATCTCCGGAAACAGCACCGGCGCGACGGCCGCCATGTCAGCCGCCTTGGCACCGGAGATGCCGGAGACCAGGTACATGGCACCGACCAGCACGTAGTGCAGGCCGCCGCGGACATGGCCGAGCAGGCTTGCCAGGAACGCCACCATGGCCCGCGCCATGCCGGTCATTTCGATCAGGAGCCCCAGGAATACGAACAGCGGCACCGAGAGCAGGATGAGGTGGCTCATGCCCTCGTCCATCCGTCCGACGAGCACCATCAACGGGGTCCGCGTGGTCAGCGCCAGATAGCCGAAGATCGCAAGTCCAAAGGCGAACGCGATCGGTACGCCGGCGAACACGCAGAGGCCGACCACGCCGACGAAGAAGATGATGAGGTTGATGTTGCCGAGCGGCTTGAGCAGCGGCTGCGCGAACCAGAACAGGCCCATCAACACGACGATCGTTGCCACGGCGGTCAGCAATGTCTTGAGATCGCCCACGCGGGCGAGCCGCAGCAGCGCGAACAGCACCATCAGGCAGATGCCCACAGGCAGCGCGGCCGCGCGCCAGGTGTTGGAGATCTGGAGTGCCGGTGTCGTGATGAAACTCTCTTCATAGGCGTATTCATAGGACGGGTGCACGATCAGCAGCAGGAACGCCAGCGCCGCACAGGTCGCGACTACGTCGAGATAAGCCCAGAGCCTGGGACCGGCGCTCGCGACCAGCGCCGTCATCCGCATGTGCTCGCTGCGGCGGAATGCGACCGCCGAGCCCAGCATCGCCAGCCACAGGAACAGCATCGAGGCCAACTCGTCGGACCACACCAGCGGCGCATGCAGCACGTAGCGCGAGACCACGCCGGCAAACAGGATCACGATCTCGGCGACGACAAGGATCGCCGCCGGGATCTCGACCAGCCATTTGAGTGCAAGCTCGATGGAGCCGAGCAGGGACCGGCGGCGAGGGGACTGAGCCACCTCGCCGGCCACGGCTGGCGTCATCTCGACATGAGCCATGGCAAGGGCCCTATTGCTGGCGCGTTACGACAGTTTGCCGACGGACTTTTCGAGCAGCTCCCAGGCCTTTTCGCCGTACTTGCCCTTCCACTCATTGTAGAAGCCGGCCGAGCGCAGCTTGTCGCGGAACGGCCCGACCTCGGGCTGGTTGAACAGCAGGCCCTTGCCGGTCAGTTCCTGCCTGACGCTGATATTGAGCCTCTCGGTATCCTCGCGCTCCTTTACGGCGGCGGCGTTGACGTTCCTGGCGACGATGGTCTTGATGTCGTCCGGAAGCGCAGCCCAGGCGCGGCGGTTCATCAGGAACCAGAAGCCGTCCCACATGTGGTTGGTCATCGAGCAATACTTCTGGACCTCGTACAGCTTTGCCGTCGAAATCAGTGCCAGCGGGTTCTCCTGGCCCTCGACGATCTTGGTCTGCAGCGCCGAATAGACCTCGGCGAAATTGATGGAGGCGGGCGAGGCGTCGAACGCCTTGAACATCGAGGTCCACAGCGGCGACACCGGCACGCGGATCTTGAAGCCCTTGAAGTCGTCCGGACCGTTGATCGGCTTGGTCGAGGACGTGGTCTGGCGGAAGCCGTTGTCCCAGATCTTGTCCATGACCTCGAGGCCGGCCTTGTTGATCTCGCCGCGCACATAGGCGCCGAGGTCGCCGTCCATGGCCTTCCAGACCGTGGGGTAATCCGGGAACGCAAAGCCGATGCCGTTGATCGAGGCCGCCGGCACCAGGGTCGCCAGGATCAGGCCGGACAGCGTGAAGAACTCGACGCCGCCGGAGCGCACCTGGCTCAGCATGTCGGTGTCGGAGCCGAGCTGGCTGTTCGGGAACACTTGCATGTCGAACCGGCCATTGGTCTCGGTCTTGATGGCCGCCGCCATCTCACGGGCGCGCGCCACGAACGGATGCGATTCCGGCAGGTTGTTGGCAAACTTGTAGGTGAACTCGGCGGCCTGGGCACGGGCCACATAAGGCGCGCTGACGCCGCCAAAGACGGCGGTCGCGGCGGAGGCCTTGAGAAGCGTGCGTCGGGAAAAAATCATGGGTCTGCTTCCTCGGAAGTTTGTTCTTGTTGTGAGATGCAAACCTATACGGACGTCGGGCCAGAAGGTCATCTGCGATCTCGCGAAGCTCGCTTATTGCAGCCGGACAACGTCGCGGCAATATCGGCTTTCGGCAGATGCGTCGGACAAAAAATGCGAAAACAACCCCATGCACAGTAGCCGTCAAACGCTGCGGCGTCGGTTGAGGTTCAAGCCGGAAAGAGGCCTGGAGCGAAGGCGCTGTGGCAGGATCTTTGTCTAAGTGTCTGATAGAATTGTATATAAATATATTCCATAATATACCTTATGCGAATCATGGATATTGGGGCCATCAATCTTGGGCGCGCCTTGTCCTTGCTCAATCGGGATCGGATTGGGCCACTCTGCGCTCGGCGGGCGCCCACCGTCCCCGGTCGTGGAGATCGTGCCGGTGCGGTGCGACGGTTTTCAGTCGGTTCAGTTGGGAGGCCTCCCGGAATCCCCAGGCGCTCCGGGATCTCGCAGTTTCATCGTTCGATGAGCTCTACGAAAGCGTCACCGGACTCGGGCAGGCAGGCCCGATCGCTAACCCGGCGAAAGCGATCGCAGCCAGGCCAGTCTGGAGATCGCCCTCTCCGCCAGCCTTTGCAGGACCTCGACCCGCGCCGAATCGTCCGAGCGGTCCGCGCCGTCGAGGTAGCTGTCGGCCAGGACTTCGGCGATCTCCAGCGCATCCTTTCCTTCCAGCGAAGCCGGGAAGCTCCCGACATGGGCGGCTTCGTCGGCCATCCCGGCCGCCTCCCGACGCATGTCCCGTGTCCGGACGGCGGCCGGCCCACTCAGGCGCTGCTCGAGATCGGCGAGCTGGTCGGCAAGGCGAAGTTCGAGCCTTTGTGCATCGATCTGGGCTGATGCGGCCGGCGATCCTTTGGTGCCCCCATGCTCCTGATCGGCATGATAGGCGCGGCGCCTCTCCCTTCGCAGCGTGGCAACGTGGCCAAGCTCCTCCTTGGCCATGGCCTCGGATGCCTTCTTGATTTCGGGATCATTGGAATAGGCCGCCAGGTAGGACCAGAAGGCGAAGGCGCGCTCTTCGTTGCGGACCGCCATTGCAAGCGCGCGGTAGGGCGTGATCAACCGCGAGGTCTTCAGCTCCGCCGCGGCTTCCTCACCGAGAGTCTCCGGCGCATCCCAGCGTACCAGTGCGGGATCCGGGTCCTTGCCACGGCGCGATTGCGACCACCGTGTGACGCTGTCGACGTGCTCGCGCTCGGCGGAAGCCAGGTGCGCGAATACGCCCGCGAGATCGTCCTTGCCCTGGCGGCGCATCTCTTCCGAGAGACTATCGTACCGATTTGCAGCCTCCTGCTCCATTGTATGCGCAAGCGCAAAGAGCTCGTCGAGAGACTTCAATACACCCGCAGGCTCCGAGCACAGCAACGACGTGCGCAGCAACGGCATGACGATGATTCCCATATTCGGACTTCTGATCGAGCGTCGGACCAACACGAAATATATTTCCGAGGCTTGACAGATGCGACTTACCCGCGCTGATTGTTGCACGTCAGCGACGACAAATCATCGACTAAGATGGATCGGCACCCGCGGCGCACTTGGCCGTGCAGTTCGCATTTGAGGTGACATGTTGAAGCGGGCGAACGACGCCAGGAACTTGGCAACGCTTGCAGCGGTCACGCTGGCCAGCCTGATGTTGTTGTGTCTGGCGTACATCTCGCCCGCACACGCTGCCGGTGACTTGCAGACATATCTGCCGAAGATCTCGCCCGCGGAGTTTTTCCCGGGGGCGGATCGTTTCGGCCCGCCGCAGGGCGATCCACCCATCATGCCGGTCTACCGCGGCGACCAGCTCCAGGGGTTTGTCTTTCTCAACTCCGATTTCGCGAACGCGGTCGGCTACTCGGGCAAGCCGATCCACATGTTGGCGGGCATCGACCCGAACGGCGTCATCACCGGTGTGAAGCTCGTCGACCACAAGGAGCCGATCGTGCTGGTCGGCATTCCGGAAGCGCGCATCGTTGCCGCCATGAATGCGCTGATCGGCAAGGACATGAAACCGGTGGCGCGTGGCGCCGAGAGCCCGCCGCAGATCGACATCGTGAGCGGCGCCACCGTCACGGTGCTGGTGATGAGCGACAGCGTCGTCCGCGCGGCATCCAAGCTCATCCGGAGCGGTCGTGTCGGTGGCGGAGACGGCGCGCCGGCTGCCGCGGCCCTGCCCCCGGTCATCAAGACTCTCGATCTCGAACAGAGCGAAATTCGCGACTGGGAGAGCCTCGTCGGCGACGGCTCACTGCGCCGGCTTCATCTCGGCATCGGCGACGTCAATGAAGCCTTTGCAAAGTCCGGCAACGCTGCGGCGAGTCAGTATCCCGAACCAGGCGACGCAAGCGACGACTTCATCGATCTCTATGCGGCGCTCGTGACGGCGCCGACGGTCGGGCGCAGCCTGCTCGGAGAGGACGGCTATCGACGGCTGAAGGACGTCCTGAAGCCCGGGCAGCAAGCGATCGTCGTCGCCGGCAACGGCCCCTACTCTTTCAAGGGGTCGGCCTATGTCCGCGGGGGCATCTTCGATCGCATCGAGATTTTGCAGGAAGGCAACAGCACCCGCTTTCGCGACCGCAACCATACGCGTCTTGGTGCGCTGGCAGCTGCCGGTGCGCCGGAGTTCAGGGAGATCGGCCTGTTCGTCACGCCTCCCGAGTTCACGCTGGACCCGACGCAGCCATGGCAGCTTCAGCTGCTGGTGCAGCGCAGCCTCGGCGGACGCGACAAGGCATTCCTGACCTTCGACCTCAACTACACCCTGCCCGACCGCTACATACGCCGTGAGCAGCGCGCGGTGACGGTGCCAGCGAACGCCGCGGCCCCGGCATCGTCGGCGCCCGTTGCCACCGCCCCGCCGCCGGAGGTAGATGAGCCGCTCTGGATGCGGATCTGGCGATCGAGCACGGTCTCGATCGGCATTACCGGCTTTATGCTGGCCGCCCTCACCGGCATCTTCTTCTTCCAGAATCTGCTCGTGCGCCGCCCGGTGCTCTACACATGGGTTCGGCGAGGTTACCTCGCCTTCGTTCTGGTCTGGCTCGGCTGGTACGCTAACGCGCAACTCTCCGTGGTCAACGTCGTCACTTTCACCAATGCGCTGGTGACCGGATTCCACTGGGAGTACTTTCTCGCCGCGCCGCTGATCTTCATCCTATGGGCTGCGACGGCGGGGGGCCTGCTGTTCTGGGGACGCGGGCCGTTCTGCGGCTGGCTATGTCCTTTCGGCGCGCTGCAGGAGCTCACCAACACGGTGGCAAAGTGGCTGAAGGTGCCGCAGATCACCGTGCCCTGGGGGCTGCATGAGCGGCTCTGGCCGGTCAAATACGTCATCTTCCTGGGGCTGTTCGGCCTGTCGCTCTACTCCGTCGATATGGCCGAGCGGTTCGCGGAGATCGAGCCGTTCAAGACCGCGATCATCCTGAAGTTCGCGCGGCAGTGGCCGTTCGTCCTCTATGCGGTGGCGTTGCTCGTCATCGGCCTCTTCATCGAGCGCTTCTTCTGCCGCTACCTCTGCCCGCTCGGCGCGGCGCTTGCGATTCCGGGCCGCATCAGGACGTTCGAATGGCTCCGCCGCTGGGAGGAATGCGGATCGCCTTGCCAACGCTGCGCCAAGGAATGCCCGGTGCAGTCGATCCATCCCGAAGGTCATATCAACGTCAATGAGTGCATCTACTGCATGCACTGCCAGGAGCTCTATTACGACGATCACCGCTGCCCGCACATGATCCAGGTGCGGCTGAAGCGGGAGAAGCGCGAGGCATTGTCATCGCCTTCGATGCGCACCGGCGGCAAGGGTCCCGCGACCGTCATCACCGCCGGCGGCAAGCCTGTCGTCGCTTCCCCCGTTCCACCTGCAACCTGAAACCGAAAGCCGAGGAGGCAATCATGAGTGATAACGAAAGAGCAAAGGGCGTCAGTCGACGAACCGTGCTGGGAACGACTGCAGCCGCGGCGGGCGTGGGCCTTGCTGGTGGAGCGGCAATGAAGGATGGCGGCGGGTTCGTGTCGACGGCCGATGCCCAGACGAAGACGGCAGCACCGAAGGCGCCGCCGGCACGACCGGCGGTACAGAAGGCCGAAGTGGCGCCCGGCGAGCTCGACGAATACTACGTGTTCTTCTCGAGCGGCCAGTCCGGCGAGATGCGGATCGTCGGCCTCCCCTCGATGCGTGAACTGATGCGTGTTCCGGTGTTCAACCGCTGCAGCGCGACCGGCTGGGGCCAGACCAATGAAAGCCTCAAGGTTCTGACTGAGGGACTGCAGCCCATGACCCGCGAATTCCTCAAGGACCGCGGCGGCACCTACCTGAACGGCGACCTCCACCACCCGCACATCTCGTTCACGGACGGCACCTATGACGGGCGCTACGCCTTCATGAACGACAAGGCCAACAGCCGCGTTGCCCGCGTGCGGCTCGACGTCATGAAGTGCGACAAGATCATCGAACTGCCGAACCAGCATACGGTCCACGGCTTGAGAGTGCAGAAATATCCGCGCACCGGTTATGTTTTCGCCAATGGCGAGGATGGGGTACCCCTGCCCAACGACGGCAAGATTCTCGACGATCCCAAACAGTATCGTTCCATGCTCAGCGCGGTCGACGGCGACACGATGAAGGTGGCCTGGCAGGTTATCGTCAGCGGGAATCTCGACAATGTCGACGCCGACTACCAGGGCAAGTACGCGTTCGCGACCTGCTACAACGCCGAAGAAGGCGTCACGCTGGCGGAGATGACCGCCAACGAGCAGGACTGGGTCGTCATCTTCAACCTCAAGCGGATCGAGGAGGCCGTGAAGAAGGGCGACTTCAAGGAAATGAACGGCGTGCCCGTGATCGACGGTCGCAAGGGCTCGGCCTACACCCGCTACGTTCCTGTCTCGAACAATCCTCACGGGATGAATACGGCTCCGGACGGGATTCATATCGTGGCGGCCGGGAAGCTCTCGCCCACCGTGACCGTGATGGACGTGCGCCTGTTCGACCAGTTGTTCGATGACAAGATCAAACCGCGCGACGTCGTCGTCGCGGAGCCCGAGGTTGGCCTCGGCCCGCTGCATACCGCTTACGACGGCAAGGGGAACGCCTACACGACCCTGTTCCTCGACAGTCAGGTCTGCAAGTGGAACATCGATCTCGCCAAGCGGGCCTTCAAGGGTGAGAAGGTCAATCCCATCCTCCAGAAGCTCGACGTCCATTATCAGCCCGGCCACAACCATACTTCGATGGGCCAGACCAAGGAGGCCGACGGGAAATGGCTGATCTCGCTGAACAAGTTCTCGAAAGACCGCTTCCTGAACGTCGGACCGCTGAAGCCGGAGAACGATCAGCTGATCGACATTTCGGGCGATCAGATGAAGTTGGTGCATGACGGCCCGAGCTTCGCCGAACCGCATGACGCGACCATCGTCCACCGTTCCAAGATCAACCCGATCTCGATCTGGGACCGCGCGGATCCGATGTTCGCGGATGCGGTCAAGCAGGCCAAGGCGGACGGCATCAATCTCGAGGCGGATTCGAAGGTCATTCGCGACGGCAAGAAGGTGCGGGTCTACATGACATCGACCGCACCGGCGTTCGGCCTCGAACAGTTCCAGGTCAAGCAGGGCGACGAAGTCACCGTCTTCGTCACCAATATCGACGCGGTCGAGGACCTGACGCACGGCTTCTGCATCGTCAACTACGGCATCCAGATGGAAGTCGCGCCGATGGCGACCGCGTCCGTTTCGTTCACGGCCAACAAGGCGGGCGTTTACTGGTATTACTGTTCCTGGTTCTGCCACGCCATGCACATGGAGATGAAGGGCCGCATGCTCGTCGAGCCGAAGTCGGTCTGACAGGAGCGACCTTGTGGGCTTATTGTCACGCATGTTTCCGGCGGCGCTGGTCGCCGCCGGGTTGTCTGGCTTCGCCAACGCGGAGACGTTGACGGCTGCGCCTGGCCGTCCGCTGCAGGCGTTGTTGGATGGCGCGCGCGCGGGCGACGTCGTCGAGCTCGCTCCCGGGGAATATCACGGCCCGATCCGGATTGATCGTTCCCTGGAATTGGTCGGCCGGCAGGGAGCGGTGCTCGACGGCGACGGTGCCGACAACGTCATCACGGTCAGTGCCCCCGACGTCACCGTGCGCGGCGTCACCATCCGGGGATCCGGCCGCGATCTGCAGGCGATGAATTCCGGAATCTTCCTGCAAAAGACGGCCGAACGCGCGAAGATCGAGGACAACCGGCTGACGGGAAATCTGTTCGGCGTCTACGTGCATGGCGCCCGGGGCTCCCGGGTCGTCCGCAACGAGATCGAGGGGCTGCGCGGTGGGCGTCTCAGCGAGGCGGGCAACGGCGTCTCGCTCTGGAATGCGCCCGACGTCACCATTGCGGACAACACATTCCGCTACGGCCGCGACGGCATCTTCTCGATCTCCAGCAGCAAGGACCGCTTCCTCAACAACCGTTTCGAGCGTGTCCGCTTCGCGATCCACTACATGTACACCAACGACACGGAAGTCAGCGGAAACGTTTCGATCGGCAACCATGTCGGATACGCGATCATGTATTCGAACCGGCTGGTGATCCGCGGCAACATCTCCGACCATGACCGCGACCACGGATTTCTGTTCAACTACGCAAACTACGCCGACATCGACGGCAACCGGGTCACGGGTGGCCCGCTGAGCGCGACGATGGATGGGATGGAAGACGGCGCGGCCGACGAGCCCGGCATGCTTCCGGAGCCGATGCGAGGGCGCTCGCTTCGCAGCGGCCCCGAGAAATGCGTGTTCATCTACAACACCAATCACAACAAGTTCCGCAACAATTGGTTCGAAGGCTGCGCCATCGGGGTGCACTTCACCGCCGGCTCCGAAGGCAACGAAATCACCGGCAACGCCTTCGTCAACAACGCCAACCAGGTGAAATATGTCGGCACCCGGCACCTGGACTGGTCGACCGGCGGACGCGGCAATTACTGGAGCGACAATCCGGCGTTCGACCTCAACGGCGACGGAATCGCCGACACGGCTTACCGGCCGAACGATCTCATCGACCGCGTGCTGTGGACGGCGCCCGCTGCGAAGGTCCTCATCAACAGCCCCGCCGTCCAGGTGATCCGCTGGGCGCAGGCGCAATTTCCGGCTCTGCTGCCAGGCGGGGTCGTTGACAGCCACCCTCTGATATCCCCGCCCCCGCGCCGCAAGGCCGAGGAGGTCCGATGACGAGGACGGTGCGCATCTGCGACGTCACCAAGGACTATGGCAGCGTCCAGGCCGTCCGTGGCGCTTCGTTCGAGCTCGACCAGGGCGAACTGGTGGCCCTGATCGGCCACAACGGCGCCGGCAAGACCACGCTCATGAAACTGATGCTCGGGCTGATCCGGCCGACCAGCGGCTCGATCGAGGTGCTCGGGGACAATCCCGCCGCCGGCGAATTCGCGGGCCGTCAGCAGCTCGGCTACCTGCCCGAGAATGTCTCCTTCGACGCAGCGCTGACCGCCCGCGAGACGCAGGCCTTCTACGCCAGGCTGAAACGCGAGCCGGTGAGCAAGGCGCTCGATCTGCTCGACAACGTCGGACTGGGACCGGCCAGCCGCCGCCGCGTCGGCACCTACTCGAAGGGCATGCGCCAGCGCCTGGGACTTGCGCAGGCATTGATCGGGCATCCGCGTGTGCTGCTGCTGGATGAGCCGACCACCGGGCTTGACCCGGAGCTGCGCCAGACCTTCTACGACGTCATCCAGCGGCTCGCCGCCGGCGGCACGACCGTGCTGCTGTCGTCACACGCGCTCACCGAGCTCGAGGAGCGCGCCGGCCGGGTCATCATCATGAACCGCGGCATCAAGGTCGCGGACGGATCGATCGAGGAGCTGCGCCGCCTCGCCCGGTTGCCCACCAGGATCCGTCTCAAGGTTTCCGGCCTCGCGCCGAGCGAGCTGCCGGGGTGGGCGCCGAAGGATGCGACCTGCCGCCGCCTGAACGGCCACATCGTCGAGATCGACGCCGCGCCGGAGCGGAAGATCGAGCTTCTGCACCGCGCCACGGCCTCGGGCAATTCCGTGGAGGACGTCGATGTGGTCCCGCCGACCCTCGACGAGCTTTACGCTCACTTCCTCCGGCAATCGGAGCAGGCGTCATGAATGTCCTGATCATCGCGGCCAAGGAAATCCACCAGGCCATCCGCAATCGCTGGGTGCTGGCGGCAACGCTCCTGCTCGCCGGGCTCGCCCTGTCACTGAGCTTTCTCGGCAGCGCGCCAACCGGCAACGTCGGCGTTCGCACGCTCGACGTGGTCATCGTGAGCCTGTCGAGCCTGACGATCTTTCTCGTTCCGCTGATCGCCCTTCTGATTTCCCACGACGCCATCGTCGGCGAGATGGAGCGCGGGACGATGCTGTTGCTGCTCAGCTATCCGGTCGCGCGATGGCAGGTGCTGCTCGGCAAGTTCCTGGGCCATCTCGCCGTTCTCGCCTTCGCAACCTGCCTCGGCTATGGGCTTGCCGTGGGAGCGTTGGCGGCGACGGGCAGCCAGATCGATGCCGATAGTCTTCTGGCCTTCGTGGCCATGATCGGCTCCTCCGTGCTGCTGGGCGCGACCTTCGTGGCGATCGGATACCTGGTCAGCGCGCTCGTGCGCGACCGCGGAACGGCAGCCGGTATCTGCATTGGATTGTGGCTGTTTCTGGTGCTGATCTACGACATGGCACTCCTCGGCGTGCTTGCGCTCGACCAGGGGCGCAACATCTCGGCGACCGCGCTCAACGCCCTGCTCCTCTCGAATCCGACGGACAGCTACCGGCTGATCAACCTGACCGGGTTCGCCAATGTCAGCACATTCGCCGGCATGGCCGGCCTCGCGCAAACCACGTCGCTGACGGTGCCTGTCCTTCTGACCGCCCTGCTCTGCTGGACCCTGGTTCCGCTCGGACTCGCCGCGCTCGCTTTCTCCCGGAGAGAGCTATGAGACGATGGACCATAGCCTGTGCCCTGTTGCTGCCGCTCGCACTCGCGGGCTGCAACGAGAAGCAGGTCGCGAAGATCCCGCCGCCGCATCGGATGACCGCGGAGGACATCGGCCACTATTGCGGCATGAACGTGCTCGAGCACCCCGGACCGAAGGGCCAGATCTTCGTCGCAAGCCTGATGGAGCCGGTCTGGTTCTCGTCCGCGCGCGACACGCTCGCTTTCACCCAATTGCCGGACGAGCCGAAGGATATCCTGGCGATCTACGTCTCTGACATGGCGAAGGCGCCGAGTTGGGACAAGCCGGGCTCCGACAACTGGGTCGAGGCGCGCAAGGCGCTGTTCGTGATTGAAAGCCGGGTCAAGAGCGGCATGGGCGGGGACGAAGCCGTTCCGTTCTCGGACCGGGCGGCAGCCGAGAAGTTCGCGGGCGAAAACGGCGGCCGGATCGTCGGCTTCGGCGATGTGCCCCGGGACTATGTCCTGACGTCCGCCAATATCAACAGCGGCGCGGCGTCCGAAGCGACCGGCGGGTCGTCGAGCGATCGATCAGGGAGATCACCATGACGCCAACGCCGACGCGCCGACGATTCATCCGGATCAGCGCCGCAGCCGCGGGCATTGGCCTGCTGACCACCAACCGCCTTGCTCGCGCCGACGTCGCGCCGACCGTCTGGCGGGGCACGATGCTGGGGGCGGTCGCGACGATGGAGATTCACGGGGAAGACCGTAGCCGAGCGGAGCGGCTGATAGCGCTCGCTTGTGCCGAGGCGCGCCGGCTCGAGCGGCTGTTCAGCCTCTACCTGAACGAGTCTGCCTTGGTCGAACTGAATCGCACCGGCATTCTGGTCGATCCCGCCGCCGAGATGGTCGATCTGCTATCGACCTCGCAACACTACTCCAGGCTGACAGGCGGCCGGTTCGATGTCACGGTGCAGCCGTTGTGGGACCTCTATGCCAGCCATTTCGCGCGAGATGACGCGGACCCCGCCGGCCCGGCGGCGGAGCAGGTCCATGCTGCGCTCGCGCGCGTCGGCAGCGGCCGTCTGACGGTCAGTCGCGATCGTATCGTGATGCCCCGCGGCATGGCCGTTACTCTGAACGGGATCGCGCAAGGCTATGTCACGGACAAGGTGGTGGACTTGCTGCGGGCTCACGGCATCTCCCACAGCCTGGTCGACATGGGCGAACCCCGGGCCATCGGGGCGCGTCCGGACGGACGACCATGGGAAGTCGGCATCGCCGATCCGGACGTCGCAGGCCAGATGAAGGCAACGCTGCCGATCGTCGATCGCGCCGTGTCCACCTCGGGCAGCTACGGCTTCCAGTTCGACGCCCGGGCGCGCTTCAACCATTTGTTCGATCCCCGAACGGGCGGATGTGCCCTCCGCTATCACAGCGTGACGACCGTATCCCGCAGCGCCACCGCGGC
Organism: Bradyrhizobium sp. A5; assembly: GCF_042076515.1. Lineage (NCBI taxonomy): Bacteria > Pseudomonadati > Pseudomonadota > Alphaproteobacteria > Hyphomicrobiales > Nitrobacteraceae > Bradyrhizobium > Bradyrhizobium sp. A5. Next base: position 3,563,074 of record NZ_CP148990.1, read on the forward strand.
GGATGCCTTGTCGACGGCCTTCAGCCTGATGCCGGAGGACGAGATTCGGTCGTTGCTGCCGCGTGCCGACATCGACCGCGTCCATCTCATCGATGATGCCGGCCGGTCCGTCGAATTTTCGGCGTAGCGCCGCAACCGCGTTCGGTTTGTTGCAGGCCTTGACCTGCCTCAAGCGTGGAAGGCCAGCACGTGATTTGCTGCCTCCATGTCGAAATACATCAAATCTTTCCTTGAACTCGGCTTGGCCGACGTCAATCTGGTGGGCGGCAAGACCGCTTCGCTGGGCGAATTGTACTCCGCCCTCGCGTCACAGGGGATTGCCGTCCCCAACGGCTTTGCGATCACGGCCGACGCCTATCGCGACGCGCTGTCGCGGGGCAACGTCGCGGACGAACTGCACAAGCTGATCGACGGGATCGACAAGAGCAACATCAGGCAACTCGCCAGCAAGGCCGCCAAGGCCCGCAAGATCATCTACGGGGCGATGGACACCCCCCTCCTTCGCGAGCAGGTCGTGGAGGCGTATCGGCAGCTCGAACGCGAGGCCGGGACCGGGGTTGCTGTCGCGGTGCGCAGCTCGGCGACCGCCGAGGATCTGCCGACGGCGAGCTTTGCAGGCCAGCACGAGAGCTTTCTCAATGTGCGCGGGCCCAAGGATCTGTTCGAAGCGTGTCGGCGCTGCTTTGCGTCCATCTTCACCGATCGCGCGATCTCCTACCGCATCGACAACGGCTTCGATCATTTCAAGGTCGCGCTCTCCGTCGCCGTGATGAAGATGGTCCGTTCCGATCTGGCGGCCAGCGGCGTCGTCTTTACGCTCGATACCGAATCCGGCTTTCGCGACGTGGTGTTCATCACAGGCTGCTACGGCCTCGGCGAGACCATCGTGCAAGGCCAGGTGGATCCGGACGAATTCTACGTCCACAAGCCGACGCTGAGCCAGGGATATCGCCGTGTACTGCGACGCCGGCTCGGCGCCAAGCAGATCCGCATGATTTACGGCAAGCGTGGCGGCGAGCACGCGACGCTCACCCGCAACGTCCCCGAAGCCGAACGCCAGCAGTTCTGTATCTCCGATCCGGAAGTGCTGAGCCTCGCCGAGAGCGCGGTCCTGATCGAAGCCCACTACTCCAGACACGCCGGCGTTGCGATGCCGATGGACATCGAATGGGCCAAGGACGGCGTCGACGGAAAGCTCTACATCATCCAGGCCCGGCCCGAGACGGTTGCCTCGCGGCGTTCGGCGAGTTTCTACGAGACCTACAATCTGAAGGGACGCGGCCCGGTCATCGTCAGCGGCCGTGCAGTGGGGGAGAAGATCTCGTCGGGACGTGCGCGCCGTGTCGCGACCGCGCGCGACCTCGCCGCCTTCAAGCCGGGCGAGATCCTGGTTGCGCCGGCCACCAGCCCCGATTGGGAGCCGGTCATGAAGATCGCGTCCGGCATCATCACCGACAAGGGCGGTCGCACCTGCCATGCAGCGATCGTGGCGCGAGAACTGGGAATCCCCGCCGTTGTGGGCGCCACAGGCGCGACCGAAAAGATCAAGACCGGGACTGAAGTCACGATCTGCTGCGCCGAAGGAGATGTCGGAAGCGTCTATCAGGGATCGGTTGCCTTCGACGTGACGAGGACGCCGGCGAGCGAGCTCAGGCAGCCACGCACGGCCATCATGGTCAATGTCGGAACGCCCGAGATGGCATTCCGGACGGCGATGCAGCCGCAGGCCGGTGTAGGCCTCGCCCGCATGGAGTTCATCATCAGTGAGCATATCGGGGTTCACCCGATGGCCTTGCTCAAGCCGGACAAGGTCAAGTCGGCCAAGGCGCGAGCCGCGATCGCACGTCTGACGCGGGGCTTCAAGAGCCCGAGCGACTTCTTCGTTCAGACACTCGCGGAAGGCGTCGGCACCATCGCCGCGGCCTTCTATCCAAAGCCCGTGATCGTGCGGCTGTCCGACTTCAAGACCAACGAATATGCCAGCCTGGTTGGCGGAGAAGGCTTCGAGCCGAAGGAAGAGAATCCGATGCTGGGATTCCGCGGCGCGTCTCGCTACAGCCACCCCGCCTACGCCGAGGGATTTGCGCTGGAGTGCGCGGCGCTCCGCCTGGTGCGAAAGGAGATGGGTCTTTCCAATCTGCGCATCATGGTGCCGTTCTGCCGAACCGTCGAGGAAGGCCGGCGCGTGATCGCGACGATGGCCGCCAATGGACTGAAGCGCGGCGAAGACGGTCTCGAAATCTATGTCATGTGCGAGATTCCGAACAACGTCATCCAGATCGATGCGTTCTCGGAACTGTTCGACGGCTTCTCGATCGGGTCCAACGACCTCACCCAGCTCACGCTGGGCGTGGACCGGGATTCCGATATCGTGGCCTTTGACTTTGACGAGCGCGATCCGGGAATGCTGGAGATGTTCCGGCTGGCCGTGGTCGGTGCCAAGCGCAACGGTCGCCATGTCGGCATCTGCGGCGAGGCTCCGGCGAATTATCCGGAGATTGCGCGCTATCTGACCGGGCTCGGGATCGACTCGATCAGCGTCAACCCATCCAGCGTGTTTCGTACGATGGCCGTGGTGCTCGATGCCGAAACCAACCCGGCCAAATCAGGCGCCTGACGCTTCGGCTCGTTGCAACGATCAGATGACCGCCGGGACGGCAGCGGCGTGAATGCGCTCGGCTGCGGCATTGACCTTGGTCATCGTCCTGGTCAACTCGTCGTAAACCTCGTCTTCGATGGTCACCGTGCCGAAATTCGAGTCCTCGCCGTCGAAGCGGCCCTCGACCGGCTGGTCGGCATGCTCGAACCAGTGATAGCCGACCACGTTCGGCTTGCTCAGCGCGGCCGACACGTATCGCTCGAAGGCGCGGGCGCGCTCGACCTGTGTGGCCACCCGCGGCCCTCCCCCTCTGCTGTTGGGCAAGCCGGCGTCGTCGCCGCGGAAGGAGAATTCGGAGATCAGGCACGGCTTGCCGGCTGCGGAATACGCATCGATGACCGGGCCGGGATCGAAATCGTAGCAATTGAAGGAGATCACATCGAGGTGGCGGCCGGCTGCGGCAATCACGCCCCTCAGCGGCTGATATCCGAATCGGGAGCCGATCACGAGATGGTTGGGGGCGGCCGCCCTGATCGCCGCGGAGCACAGCTCGAAATATTTGTCGGCGACGACGGCCACGAAGGCATCGCAATCTGCAGAGAACGCCTCGCGCGCGGGATCGGCGAGATTGGCACGGGTCTCGAGCGCGTCGTTCACGGCGCTGGGCCGCATTCTGATAAACGGCGCCACGACATGTTCGATCCTTGCAAGCTCTTCCCATGATCGCGCCGGCGTGCGCCATACGGCGTTGAATTGGGAGAACTCCCTGTAGTGTGCCTGAATCATCGAGATGGCCGCAACCCGGCCCGGACGATGAGACGGCAGGTTCAGGAATAATGTGAGCAGTTCGTCAGTCCCGCGCCAGTCGGGCGACCAGTACAGCTCGTTGTCGATGAAGGTGCCGAGCAAGCCGGGGTCGTTGCGCCAGCCGGCGCAACGCTTGTTGGCGGCGGCGCGGATATGCGACGAAAATTCGGCATCGAAGACGTCCGGAAAAGTCTGATCGCGCCGGTGCAGGCGGAAGGACGCGCCGAGCTCTGAGGTCGGCGCATTCGCCAACAATTGCGACCCCGCACCGGCAACGCGTTCGTCCGACCAACAGGCGACCGTGTTGAAGTTCCAGCTTGCCAGCCGGTCGGCAGCAGCCGCGCGCCAGGTGTGCAGGCTGCCGTACTTGGCCAGGCAGTTCTCGGCGTAGGGCGCGCGATCGGTCTGGCCAATGCGGTCCTGATCGAAGCGGACGGTATTCACACCCTTGGAGAGAAAGCGGCCGCCGTCGGGATCGACGAGCCAGAACACGCCATCGCGCTCGGCAACGCGGAAGAAACCGCTCCCGCTGAGGCCGTCGTCGACGACCCCTCCCCATTTCGTTCTTCGCAAGTGCAGACCCCGGCAGCAGACTAAGGATGATCAATCCATCGCATGGTCCTGCCGTGGCTGCTTGACATATCTCAATACCACCCGGAACCTGCGTGCCTACCAATGCCGGAGGAAATCCCAGGGCGGCCGCGTCACAGCGAGTCTGGTCCGATGGCAGGTTGATCGAGGGCCTTTGCGCACTGATGGAGAACGAAGGCCTTGGCTGAGACACCGCCCGTCCAGATCGTGACGCTGACCATCAACCCGGCTGTCGATATCTCGACTTCGGTCAAGAAGATGCTGCCCTTCACCAAGATGCGCTGCGCGGAAGCTCAGCGCGATCCCGGCGGCGGCGGAATCAACGTCGCCAGGGTTCTGAACCGGCTCGGTGCCGAGGCGACCGCAATCTATCCAGCCGGCGGCGCCACCGGGCAAACCCTTGCGGCATTGGTTGAACGCGAAGCCGTCCGCAGTATCGTGATCCCGACGTCGAACGACACAAGGGAAGATATCACTGTCTTCGACGAGACGACCCGGGAGCAATTTCGGCTGGTCTTTCCAGGCGCCTTGCTCAGTGAATTCGAATGGCAGCAATGCCTCGATGCAATTGCGCGCATCAGTCCGCAGGCTGCATTCGTCATCGCGAGCGGCAGCCTGCCCCCCGGTGTCCCGCCTGATTTCTATGGCAGGGTCGCCCAGGCAGCAAAAGGACCCGCGAAGGTCATCGTGGACACGTCCGGCGCCTCGCTGAAAGCCGCTTTGGATGTGGGCGTTTATCTCATCAAGCCCAACCTTCGGGAGTTTCAGGATCTGGCCGGGATCAGCAGCGCCGATGAGCCTTCGCTCATCCAGGCGGGCCGCCGCCTGTTCGATCGCTATCGTATCGAGATCATCGCTCTGTCCATGGGCCCCAGCGGGGCCCTGCTCCTGACGCGCGACATCGCCTTGCGAGCAAAGGGCTTGCCTATCGAGCTCGTCAGCGTCTCCGGCGCCGGTGACAGCTTCCTGGGGGCGATGGTGTCGCGCCTCGCAGAGGGCGCACCGCTCGAGACCGCCCTGCGTTATGGCGTGGCCGGTGGTTCGGCTGCGCTGCTCAGTCCGGGAACCGGGCTTTGCCTCGGAGCCGACGTTCATCGCCTCGCTTCCAGCGTGAACGTCACAGCCATCGCCGGCGATCATGCCTAGCAACCAGGGATATCAACCGCCGAACGAGCGGCAGCTGCTGTTGCGTTTTTGGAAAGATGCGCGCGGCTTCTGGGCAGGCAAGTCAGCTGCCTGGGCCTGGCTTCTCACCGTGCTGCTCATTGCCACGGTTCTTCTGCAATTGCTGACCCAGTATTCGCTCAACTTCTGGAACCGCGATTTTTTCAACGCGGTCGAACGCAAGGATGGGAAGGAGCTTCTCACCCAGGCCTTGCGATTCATGCCGCTGGTCGCGGCCAGCCTTTCGCTCGCCGTCTTCTCCGTCTGGGGGCGGATGACGCTGCAGCGGAAATGGAGGGCCTGGCTCAGCACCGAGCTCTACCGCTACTGGCTGGAGCGGGATCGCTTCGTGCGACTGAATGCCGTGGCGGGAGACTACCAAGCCCCCGAATATCGGATCGCCGAGGACGGCAGACTGGCAACGGACCTGCCCGTCGACCTCATTCTTGGCCTCATTTCCTCTCTGCTGACGGCGGCCACCTTTACCGGGATCCTCTGGGTGGTTGGCGGCAATCTCGCGATCGAAGCAGCGGGCGTGAGCTTGACCATTCCGGGCTATCTCGTGGTTGCCGTCGCCGCCTATTCGCTCATCGTGGCAGCCATGACGATGCTGATCGGCCGCCAGCTGACGCCCGTCCTGGAGGAGAACAAGCGGGTGGAAGCCCAGCTAAGGGCCATCGGAACGCACTTGCGCGAAAGTGGAGAGAACAGGTTACCCGAGGCGAACGGCGAGGATGGAATTCGTGCGACCGGCGCCGCGCTCAAGGCCGTGATTGCCTCGTGGCTGGCCTATTGCTGGCAACTCGTGCGCCTGACGGTGGTATCTCACACCAATTCATTGCTGACGCCGGTGATCGGCCTGCTGCTCTGCACGCCCAAATACGTTGCCGGTACGATGCTGCTTGGCGAAGTCGTCCAGGCGGCGGCAGCCTTCGTTGCCGTGCAAAGCGCCTGCAACTGGTTTACGGACAACTACCCGAAGCTTGCGGAATGGGCGGCGTCGGCCAACCGCGTTGCATCGCTCCTTCTTGCTCTGGACAAGGTCGATCGATGCCCTGCGGATGACAAGGCCACGGGTTCGCGCAATTGATCGCAGCGAACCGGAAGGCAGATCAGATGGACGACGCATTGGTTTCGAAACTGGAAGAACGCCTGGGGCGGATACATGCCCGGCAGCGGCTTGGAATCGAGACCGATCATGAGGCGCAGATCTTTGGCCAGGGCCTCAACTTCTTTCATATCGAAAACTGGTACTCCGTTCATGCGTTGATACGAGGCATTCTGAAGCTGTCCGGGCTCTATTGGCGCGGGCGCCGAAATGCCGAGCGCGTCGTCGTCAAGCACAACGATGTCGAATGCGCGCATTTGCCGGCCGTGTTCGACGGCTTCACGATCCTTCACATCAGCGATACTCATGTCGATATGAGCCAGCGAGCCATGCGGCGCCTGGTCGAGCTGGTGGCCGGCCTGGACTATGATTTGTGCGTTCTGACCGGCGACTATCGCGGCAAGACGTTCGGAGAGTTCGATGCCGCACTGGAAGGCATGGCCCGGGTCACGGCTCACCTCAAGCAGCCAATTCTCGGCGTGCTCGGCAATCACGACACAATCAGGATGCTGCCGGGCCTGGAGGCGATGGGCATCCGGATGCTTCAAAACGAGTGTGCGACGATCAAACGCGGCGATCAGGAGATATTTGTCGCGGGTATCGACGATGCACACTATTTCAGGGTGGACAACATCGAGAAGGTCGGCTCGCAGGTCCCTGATGGCGCATTCTCGATCCTGCTGTCCCACACACCGGAAATCTATCGACAGGCGGCACATGCCGGCTTTGATCTGCTCTTGAGCGGACACACGCACGGCGGACAGGTCTGCCTTCCGGGATCGATCCCCATCACGCTCGACTCGGTGTTGCCGCGCCGGATGGGCTCCGGCGCCTGGCGCTATCACGACATGGTCGGCTATACGTCGGTGGGCGCAGGGTCCAGCGTCGTGGCCGTACGTTTCAACTGCCCGCCGGAAATCACGTTGCACCGGCTGTGCCGGACCGCAGATCGTCTCAATAGGGCTGATCTCTGATGCGCAACATGTACAGGATGCGGGAGATCGCGAGTTCACCGACGAAGAAGATCCAGACCGCGACGAAGATGTCTGCGTAGCTCAGCGAGAGCGCGTCCCGACAAGCCAACAGCGGGAACAGCGATTCCGGGACCTGGTCCAATCCGATCGCCTGGCTGCTGGAGGGAAGGTTCAGGCGCCGTTTCAAGAAGCTGGAGGACAGATCTCCAGCCATAGCGACGATCGCGACCAGGCTGCCGAGTTCGTAGTGCAGGCCAAGCAAAGCTGCGCCGATTGCAGTTGCGACAACCGATGCAAGGATACCGCGAACGGTCTTCGAGGTGCCGAACACAGGGCGACCGTCGAAGAGCGATGCCCCCGCATCCAGCGGTAACGCGAAGCGAGACCCAAAGACCTTCTTGGCGACGACCGGCGCTCCATTTGCAAGCGTCAGGAGCAAGAGCGCCTGGAGGATTGGCACCACGGACATCGGGCTGGCCGTCGTTTGCGGGTCGCGTTGCTGATCAGTGGGAGAACAGCACCGGAATCGGAGGCCTCGTCAGGATGCTCCGGGTCGCGCCTCCCAGCACGAACTCCCGGAGACGGGAATGACCGTAGGCGCCCATGACCAGGAGATCGGCGCTGCGGGCCGCAATCTGCGCTGCGAGAACGTCGCCGATGGCACGTCCTGCGGCGTCGACCTCCTCGACGACCACCTCGATTCCATGGCGCGACAGGTTCTTGGCGAGTTCGGACGACGAGCGTCGGCTCGGAATGGTCTTCTCGTTGGTGACCGTAAGTACGCAGACCTCGCGAGCCTTCTCCAGGAGCGGGATGGCATCGGAGACCGCACGTGCCGCGGCGCGGCTGAAGTCCCAGGCGACGATGACCCTGTTCAGTTCGACCGGGCGCGCGGCCGGCGCTTCCGGGACGACCAGGGTTGGTCGCCCTGCCCCGAAGATGATCGCTTCAGCATGCCATTGGTCGTAGGATTCCGGCACCGGCACGATGGTGATATCCCGCAGCCGCGCGTATTCCACCAGAAGGTCCGGCACCTCGGATGTCAGACAATTTTCGAGAATGATCTCGTGCAGCACGCCCAATTTCCGGGCGGCCGATTCAAAGGCCGCAAGCAGATCCTGTGCGTTGCTTTTGCTCTTGTGAGCCTCGCTGGCCACGATCGCCCCGAGATTGCCGGCGCCGGACAGGAAGCTGCCGGGAACCTGCACATGGACCTCGCAGGAGATCGCCGTGATGTGGGCGCCAAGGAGTGAAGCCAGCGACACGCCGCGGTCAATCACCGAAACCGGCGTCGGATCGGGATAGCTGGTCAGGGTGAGCAGAATGTCCTTGATGGCCATCGAAGTCTCCAGAATCGCAATTCCTAGCCAGGGAGCCGAGACACGTTCAGCGCCATCGGCCCGCAAGTCGATGCTAGACTGCCAGGCAACCGGCTGGCTCGTGTGACACGCTAGTGCGACATCATCACGCAGACCGGCGCCTCGTTCAGAAGACCGCGAGTCATGCCTCCGAACATCCACTCGCCGAGCCGGCTGTGGCCATAGCCTCCGGTAACGATCAGATCGGCGCCCTCTTCCCTGGTCAAGCGCACGAGCTGGTGGGCATCAGCCTCGGCCATGTGCACGCGCACATCGACCTGGCACTTCACGCCATGGCGCTGCAGATATTTCGCCACATCGCGGACCCGGTGCCGCGCCGTGTCCTGGTCATCGGACGTACAGATCTCGACCACGGTCACCTGCGAAGCTCTCGCAAGGAACGGCAGCGCATCGCGCACGGCCAGTCTCGCCTCTCGCGTGTCTTTCCAGCCGACCAGGATGCGATCGGCACTGAGTGCCGGAACATGATCAGGCACCAGCAGTGTCGGCCGCCCCATTCGCATCATCGCTTCGGCCGGATCGACGAAATGGAATTGATTTAGATTTTGTTGCGCCCGCTTGATCACCACCAGGTCGGCCGATCGCGCTTCGTCGGCCAGAAATGCGGTTGGATAGTCCACGCTGCAGCGCCACTCGACCCGTTCTTTCGGCAGCCCGGCCACGCTGCGAAACCATTGCTCCTTGTCGGCGAGCGTGGATTTGATCCGCTTCAGATCTTCCGCGGTCGTCTCCCGGATGATGACGCCCTCCGCAACGAACGGCGGCTCGACCGCGACGGCGGAAACGCCAATCAGAGTGGCCCCGAACTTGTTTGCAACGTCCCGCGCGACACGGACCTGACCTTCTGCCTGCTGCTCGGGATCGACATAGACCATCACGCTCGCGATCGTCATTGACATTGCTCCGCTTATTGACGCTGCTCCTCTCTGGCACCTCCTGCGCCAGTCCGTTTGACCCAAGTCAAGCAGCCCTGCGTCAGGCTCGCTGATATAAGCCAAAGCTACCGCAGCGGCAGCAGATCCAGCTGGCGCTGCGCCTTCTTGACGGCGACCGCGAACCAGCCCTGGCTTGGCGCTTCCTTGGCGAAGCACTTCGTGTAGGCATCCATGGCCTGATCTTCGCGGACAATGTCGCCGTGTGGGTCCTTCTTGTTGACGGGCCGCGCCATCATCTGCTTCCAGACCTTCTCGCAGGCCGGAATCTCAGCCGTCTTTACCGCGTCGCTTGTGGCGAGGAAGAACACCTTGTCGCCCTGAATTGCGACCACGTCGATTTCCGTCGGCGGCCCCTTCAGATCGCCATTGCCGCGTACGCCGAGCACGGCAACAGCGACACTTGCTGATGCGGGCTTCGTGATCGGAAGCTCGGCGTATTTGGCGAAGGCCGCATCCTGGATCGCGTAGTAATAGAAGCGGTCCGACCTGAATGCCGCGTCGATCTCCTGCGGCATACCGTCCTCGCGGTGCTCGGCAAGCCAGTGCTTGAGCAAATTGGTCGTGGTCACCACGGCTTGCAACTTGTCACCTTCTGTGGCGAAACCGAGCCCGTCGAGATGGCCGAAGCCCGTTTCGTCCTTGAAGCGCGTGTCGACGTTCGACTTGCCGGCGGCCGGCAGGCCCTTGATCGTGACCGGTCCCACGAGGCCGCGCAGCACGCCTGTCAACTCCCCCAGCGCAGCATTGTGCTGTTTGAGGGTCTCGTCATTCTCCGCCGCTTTCGTGAACTTCGCGATGTAGCGATCGCGCAGGTCGAGATAGTGCTGCTCCGGCGTGGCCGCATAAGCGGATGTGGCGAAGGCGAGCAGGCAGAGCAAGGCGAGCGATTTCATGAAATGTCCGCGGACATCGAGCAATTTCCAGTCTTTGTGCCGCTGTCGGGCGGAAAGGTTCATCCGCGAAGGCCGTTCGATCAGCGACATTATTGACCGAAGCAGCACGCATGCTCGCGTTCAGAGCTAGGATAGTGTCCGGTTATCCTTACGTAGCATTGCGCTGCTTTGCGAATGTTTCCGATCAGTAAAACCAAGTTTGTTCAATCGATACGTGCTCACGTTGCGCTGGATCAAGTCACGCAGGCGCTCCCGGATCATTATTGCAACCATGCCGGCTGCGCCGAAGAAAGCTGCGCGGCCGGGAAATGTATTTGGAGAGTTGTCATGAAGTCGTCCAAGACCGTGCTTCTTGCGTTCATCGTCGCTGCCTCACCTTGGTTTGTCGCGCCTCTCGCGGCGGCGCCGGCAACCTCCGCGCTCATGCTGCGCAGCGCGGCGGCACCATCGGTGGAGACGGTGCAATATCGCCGCGGCTGGCGTGGCCACTATCATGGTGGTGCGGGCATTGGAATTGGTGCGGGAATCGCTGGCGCGCTGATCGGCGGGGCAATTATTGGTGCTACGCAGCCTTATGGCTATTACGGCTACCCTCCGGGCTATTATGGTCCGGCCTATGTCGCTCCGGCCCCCTATGTCGGTGGCGACGCGGTTGGCTATTGCGCGCAACGCTTCAGGTCCTACGACCCGTATTCCGGCACCTATCTCGGCTACGACGGCCTGCGCCATCCCTGTCCGTGAGGACGGCAACCTGAGCCTCGGCAGTTTGATATGGCGCGGATCGAGCAGCCTGCTTGCAGCCATTCGAAGCCGCATTCGAAGCTGTCATTGATCCACGTCAATTCGCGCGCAAAAAACAAATCCGCGATAGCCGGAACCCTTGTCCGCCGTCTCCATTCGTTCCTTGTCCGATTCCGGACGAACAAGAATTGGTGGATTTCATGAGAAACACTCTATTGGCGACGGTCGCAGTCCTCGCGTTCGCTTCGCCGTCATTCGCTGCTGAAACGGGCAAGACCGTCGGGCAATCGCCCTCATCGTTCTACCTGGCTCAGGATACTGCGACCATGAAGTGTCAGATCGTCGAGAGCCAGCCTGCAACCGGCAGCAGCATGAAGGTTGTCGGCGTCGCCCACACGACAAAGGCTTCGGCAGAAGCGGCTCTGAAAGCCGACAAGACTTGCACCAAGTAAATCGCTCTTCGTGAGCGGCTACGACAGGGGCAACCATCAGGCCGGCCAGTGACACGAAGTCACTGGCCGCTTGAGACGCGCGAGATTCGAGAGGATACAGCAATGAATATGCAGACAAGGAAGTGCACGATAGCCGCCGCGCTCTTCGGTGCCGCGATGCTCGGTTCGATCCTCCCTTCGGAGGCCGCGCCGACCTCGCCGAGCACGGCTCTCCTGACACAAGCGAAGTCCTCGTCCGGAGTGACAGAGGTCTACTACCGACGCCATTACCGTAGTCGCGGCTATCGCCGTGCTCCCGGCGCCGCAATTGGTCTTGGAATCCTGGGTGCTGCGGCCGGAGCCGCGGCCTATGGGGCCTACGGGCCAGGCTACTATGGGCCGGGCTATGCGCCAGGTTACTACGCGCCAGGTTACTACGGCGGCCCCTCCCCCTATCGCCGTCGATACTACGCCCCGTACTGAGGGCGCGATTGACACTGTTTGGGCATGGCAATCTCTGCAGCGACCGCGACGATGCGGCAGCGTGTTCAATCTTGAGTTTGGAGACACACCATGGACTGGAATCAGATTGAAGGAAATTGGAAGGAGCTCCGCGGCAAGGTCAAGGAGCAATGGGGCAAGCTTACCGACGACGATCTGACCGCGATCGACGGCAAACGCGAGCAGCTGGAAGGGCGGCTTCAGCAACGATATGGCTTTGCGAAGGATAAGGTTCGCAAGGACATCGATAGTTGGTTCTCTTCTCTCAAGTAGTTTGCCGACCGAGGCCGGGGGCTCATGGGCCCCTGGCTGTCCGGACTGTTTGCTGCTCCGACTAACGCTCGCACTTTGCGGCCTTAGCGGACGGCTGACGCGGCGGCAAACTCACCGTCGCGGCGGCAGCCGACGTCGCGAGCCCGCCGCCGAGCGCAGCAAGTATGGCGATGCGATAGCCGACGACCACCACGGCGGCGCCCACGAGTGAGCCCTGGTGACCTTCCAGATCCTGCCTGCTATCACACGCGAACGCTCCGGCTCGTTCATGGGCGTGACGGCGACTGGCTCAAAATCAAGCCGCGTGATGCGTCATCTCCGCCCCGGCGTTGGCTGCAACGGCTCGACAGCCGTCTGCTGACTGTCCACCAAGATGTTGGTGTCGTTTCGAGCGATCTACATCTTTGATTTAAGTCAACAAGGCTTGCTACCTCTCATCACAAGATAAGTTCCGCATCAGGAACTCGCTTGGGACCGCTGGTGTTCGAGACAATACGATCGCGGATAAACTGCAAAGGGGAGATGCTGCAATGTCGATTGGAACTATCATTCTGATCATTCTCGTGATCGCGCTGCTGGGCGGCTTTAGCGGGATCGGCGGCGGTCCGTTTTACGGTACTGGCTACTATGGCGGCGGTGGTCTCGGCTTGGTGATTGTCATTCTGCTGATCCTGCTCTTGCTTGGCAAACTTTGACCAAGCGGTGGCCGGCGAGCAGATGTCGAGTGGCGGTCTTTGACCGGGATGGGTCAGATCGATCCATCAAAGCAAAGCACACGAATTGGGATTCCAGGACGATGTCTCGGAACATGCTTTATCTCGTCATCGGCGGGCTCGCCGTCGTCGCGACGATACTGGGCTATCAAGTCTACCGAGAACGGCAGAAGACCACTGGCGTCGAGATCAGCATCGGCGAACGTGGCATTTCGATCGAGAAGAAATAGCGTAGCTGTTGTGTTGACGCCGCCGGAAGCTTGAAGATCGCGCACCACGCTTGGACGACCGGGACACTCAATATCCACAACGTCTCACCAAAGGAGTCGGACAGATGTCGATCGGACTTATCCTTATCATTATCCTCGTCATCTTCCTGCTTGGTGGCTTCAGCGGTCGCTTTGGAGGTTACGGCTACGGCTATGGCCACGGTGGGATGGGTGTCATCGGGACGATCCTGATTATTCTCGTCGTGCTGCTGCTGCTGGGGCGGCTCTGATCCTGTCGCGGTCGGCAGCATCGACCGGGTCAGGATGCGCCAGTTGAAGCCTACAGCCGCCGCCGATGAAGGGATGCTTGTACCCGCCTCGTTGCTGCTGCAGCGGCTGCACGACGAGGCGCCGACAGATCACTTTACGTTGGGCTGGTTGATGGGCCGCCTCCACAAGCGCTCCTTCGGTCTGACCATGCTGCTGCTCGCCGTGGTCGCTATTGCACCGGGCGTCTCGATCGTGGCTGGGCTGCTGCTCATGATCCCCGCATTCGAGATGATCATGGGTCGGAATGCGCCGGCGTTCCCGCGCCGCGTTGCCGCCCGTTCATTGCCGACGCGGCATCTGGCCGCTCTGGTGCAGCGAGCCGTGCCCGTGCTGAGGTATCTTGAGAAATTCATTCATCCGCGCTGGCCGACGCCGGTCGAGGTGACCAAGCGTCTCATCGGCGCCGTCGTCGTGCTGCTGAACGTCACCCTGGTCCTCACGCCGCTGCCTCTGAGCAACATCGTTCCCGCCCTCGTGATCGCCCTTCCCCGCGCGACTTCATCAAGCTTGAGGAAACGGTCTTGGTGACGCCGGTGATCTCATGGAGTTTCCGCGGACTGAGGGCGATCTCCAGTCGCTGTGGCGGCGCTGGGCGGAAAGAGTCGCCCGGGAGGCGTGCGTGAGCCCTACTCGGCCGGCGTGAGCTGCCGGTTCAGCCGTATGGCGGCGGTCTCGCGCACGCGAATGCGTGCCCTGCGCTTGCGCCACCAGATCACGACGCCGGTGACGGAGAGCGCGGCCACGACGAGGCCCATGATCGAGATCAGGATCCGGCCGAACAGTCCGACGATGCGGCCCGAATGCAGCGGGAATTGCGCCTGCACGAAGATGTCGGCGGCGGTACCGACCCAAGGCAGCCGCTCGCCGAGCGGACGGCCATCCTCGCTGTCGTAGTAGAGCTGCGCTGGACCGACGCCGCCGGCGCCGTGATCGTCGCCGGGATGGAAGAAGGCCGCTGCATAGACGCCATGGGCCGGGCCGTAATTGATCGAGCCGACCGGGACGGTCCACCCTCGCCGCTTGCCGTCGGCAGCAGCCCGCGCGGCGATGTCGGCGAAGCTGACCTTGGGCTCGATGGGATCGTCGAGATCGCGGTAGGGCCGCTGCTCATAGGGCGTCGGCGTGTAGTTCGACACCATCTTCATCAGGGGCGAGAACACCTCGAAATACAGATTCAGCGAGAACGCCGTGAAGGCAATGATGAACAGCAGGCCCCACGTCCACAGGCTGAAGGCGCGGTGGATGTCGAAATTGATCCGGTAGGCGCTGCCTGACGTCTTGATGGTCCATGCCGGCGCCCAGCGCGCCCAGAAGCCGCGATCGAGCTGGCGCGCGACCTGCGACGCCCGGGCCGCCCTGGCTCCGCGCCGCGACGGCAGCGTCAGATAGAAACCGACGAAGCAGTCGATGGTCCAGATGATCGCGATGATTCCGAGCACGCGCATGCCCCAGCGATCGCTGCCCCAGATCTCCGGAATGTGCATGGTGTAGTGCAGCTTGTAGAGGAACGAGACGAGGTTCTCGCGCGTCACCGGCCACACCGCACCCCAATAACGCCGGCCGAGCTCGACACCCGTGCTGGGATCGAGGAAGACCTGGTTGTAGTCGATCGTGAAACGCTTGCCGGTCGAAGGATCGATCCTCGGCATCACGAAGAACCACAGCGAGTGCCCCTGCTCCGGCGTCATGAAGAGGTACACGACGCGCGCGCGGGGATCGCGCTGTTCGATCATCCCGGCGAGCTCGATCGAGGGAATCGCCGGACCTTTGGTCGAGACGTCGAACAGATGGCTGTTCAGGACGTCGTCGGTCTCGTGGTCCCATGAGATGATCGCACCGGTGATGCCGGAGAAGAACAGGAAGCCGGCCGTCAGCAGTCCCGCCCAGCGATGCAGCTTGCCGAATATCGCTCTCATCGCTCAGGTCTCATTCCGAAGGTCCGGCCCTCATTGCCGGACGGCCCCACGCACTGCCGGCTTTGCCGGTATCGTTTTTGGTGTCTCGCCCTAACGCAGCCGATTTCAGAGCGCGATAGGAACAGCGTTAGAATTTCTCCAGACCTGTGTGCAGCCAGTGCGGCGAATGCGCTCACGCACGAACAAGCGTGCATGGTTCGCTGGATCTGGAATTGTTCTAGACGAACTGGCGCGGTCGATCGCACGGGACGTCCGGCGACATCGAAGGCCTGCGCGGAGAACGAATCCTTTACCATGCCCTCGCCGCTCGATTGAGCCTGAGGAACCCCGGCGGTAGACTATGTTGCGGGATATTTCAGTCACTTTGCGGAACGCGCCGCAACGTTCTGTGCCAGCGCGTGCTGGGCATCCGGGGTTCGAGATCCATGAACGAATTGCGCGCTGCGACCAGGCAATCTACGGCCAGGACCGGGATTATCGAGTTTGACGGCGCCAGGGGTGCCGTCAGCATCCCCTGCACGATCTGCGACGTATCAGGCACGGGAGCGAGACTGAAGCTCGACTGGTCGCTGTCGTTTCCGAAAGAGGCCACGCTGGTCTTTGCCGACGGGCTGCGAAAGACCTGCCGTGTTGCGTGGCAGAAGCGACGGTTGCTCGGCGTTGCGTTCGCCGATGGCGTTGCGAGCCCGGACGAGCAGGCTCTCATGATGACCGACGAAGAGCAGGCCCTGCACAGGCAGCATATCGGCGCGCAGGTCAAGGCCGCGCGGGAGGCGCGTGGCTATACCGAGATCCAGATTGCGAATTTCCTCGCCGTCTCGCCCGAGTTCGTGTCACGTGCCGAGAGCGGTGAGATGAGCATCCCTCTCCACCAGCTCACACATATTGCCGATCTGTTGCTGGTCGACCTCGATAATCTCATTGCCGGACCGGCGTCGATCGGATTGGCGCCGGACGGCGCGCGCGGCAGCGATCTCGAATTGGCGTAGTCGGCCGTCCCGATCGGCTCACCGCCAGTCGTCGAAATTCAACGTTGCGGATCGAGGCCAGTATCTGCCACGTCAACGCACCGACCGTGCATGACCAGCCGCAGTGGTCGCGGTCACAACGGCTCATCGTCGGCAGTCGAGGTCTCTGCCGGGAGCGATGCGATGTCTCCGCCGCCATAATCGTCCTCCGGATCTGCACGAAGCGTCTGAAGGCAAAGACGGTCCTCAACCTTGTGAACACCCGGAATGGTTTCGCAAGCGACGACCGCCGCCTGACGCGCGGCCTCGCTTCGGACGACGCCACGCAAGGTCACGACACCGTCCCTGACGCTGATGTTCAGCCCGCTTGGATGCCACGCCGCATCCGACATCGCGGCCAGAGCAGATTGCCGAATCTGATTGTCGTCCTCCAGGTCGCATGGGACTTTCGCCAGCGGGCCGGCAACCGCGGACACGAAGTCGGAGCGGGTGATCATCCCGACGATACGACCCTCGTGCATCACCGGCACATGGTTCACCCGTCGAGACTCCATCAAGGCGGCGATCTCGTCGAGCGGCGTGTCCTCAGCCACGGTCACCGGGGCAGGCGTCATGACCTGTTCGACCTTCTGCCCGTGTTCCTTCACGAACTCCCGCGCGAAGCGGTCTGATCCGAGCAGGAGCGAGAGCAGCCGTTTGCGCGCGTGCTGGGTACCGATCTCCGTCCTTCGCAGGAAATCGCTCTCGCAGACGATGCCGACGAGCTTCCCGCCTCCGTCCGTGACGGGCAAACCGCTGAAATGATGCGACAGCATCAGCCGTATCGCATCAGCAACAGAGGATTCGGGGCGGATCGTGACCACCCGCCGGGACATGATCTGGTCTGCTCGCATGTGTGGTCTCCGGAGCCGCTCACAGATAGCCCCCGCCTCGGACCGGATCTTGACCAGGATCAACGTCGGATCGCAGATGGATGCGAAGCTTATCATAGGTTAGCGAGAAACCATGCGCCCGCGAGCCGTGTACTTGGCGGCTTTTTTGTAGCTGCGGCGCTGTCGTCTGCTGCGGCCGAACCGAACCGTTTCATGCGTCAATAGGTTATGCGTCGGGCTGTCCGCGTGCCGGATTGCGCCGGCGACCACCTAGCCCTTGTGGCAGCACGAGCTGCCGCCGCCTTTCTCCTCGCCCGCGAGCACGCTGCGGCTGTTACGATCAGGCGGGATGTCGCCGGCTGCATTGGCTGCGAAGAAGCCGGTCGGCTTGAGCATGAAGCCGGCATATTCAACCGGCATGATCGGAAAGTCCTCGGGCTTGCAGACATGGGTGTGGCCGAAGGAATGCCACACGACGATGTCGGTATTCTCGATATTGCGGTTCTGCGCGGCGTAACACGGCAGGCCGTCGCCGCCGGCGTGGACGTTGGGATAGTCGCCGCTGGCGTATTTTTCGTCCGCATTGAATGCCGTCACCCAGACGTGTTTCGTCGCGAAGCCGCCCCGCTTGCGCACGTAGCTGCCCTCCTGCGCCAGCATCAGCGGGCTCGGATTGACGACGAGCTTGTAGGCCGGCGCGTTGCCGACCGAATTGGTCTCGTTGGGATTGCTGATCTTCCAGAACCGGCCGGTCTCGCCATTGGCAATTGCCGCGGCATCGCGCTCGCGCGACAGCACGCGCGTCGTGGTGTCGAATGCGTTGCCATGGGGATTGTCCGCACCCCAGGGCCGCGGCACGAACTCGTGCTCGGTGACGGTGTTGCCGCCGCCGTCGAGATCCATGTGCATGCGCACGTTGAAGAAGTGCTGGTGCGTCGGACCGCCGAGATTGTCGTCGACCATGCCGCCCCATTTGTACGTCTGGCCGGACGGCACCGCGGCGGTCTGGATGATGCCGGTGAGCTTGGCCTCGAGCTGGATCGTGCCGTCCTGGTAGAGGTACCAATAGAAGCCGTAGTCGTAATTGCCGACGGTGGCGAAGAACGAGATGACGAGGCGGCGCGAACGGCGGACCTCGAACAGGCCGTTGCGGAATTCATAGTGTTTCCAGGCAATTCCGTAGTCTTCCTCATGCATGCAGATAGCGTTCTGCATGAGATAGGACTCGCCCTTGTTGTCGGCGGCCGGCACGTCGAAATAATGGATGTTGCCGAGACAGTCGCAGCCGAGCTCCAGCGCGTTGGCGAGCATACCGAGACCGTATTCGCCGGCGTCGAACGCCGACTTCCAGAAGTGATTGTCGGTCGGGTCCGCATAGGGCACCACCATCTCGGTGACGCTGGCGCGATGGATCAGAGAGCGCTTGCGCGCGCCATCCTGATAGCTGAGCTGATGCAGCACCAGGCCCTCGCGCGGGGTGAAGCCGACGCGAAAGCTCCATTTCTGCCAGTCGACCTTCCAGCCGTCGACCTTGAAGCTTG
This sequence comes from Bradyrhizobium sp. A5, assembly GCF_042076515.1. NCBI lineage: Bacteria > Pseudomonadati > Pseudomonadota > Alphaproteobacteria > Hyphomicrobiales > Nitrobacteraceae > Bradyrhizobium > Bradyrhizobium sp. A5. The sequence goes on from NZ_CP148990.1 coordinate 3,582,019, forward strand.
CACCCTCGGGCTGCTCGATGTGCAGCGGCTTGATGTCGGTGCGCGGGTTTTTCACCTCATGCGCCCCATAGTTCCGCTTCTTGCGCGGGATCGGCACGATCGGGTCTGCGTCCGTGAGGTGAATGACCTTGCCGGCGATCAGGTCGACGACCGCGACAACGCCCTCGATCGGGTGCGCATAGCCGTTGTCCTGAAGGTGCTCGCGGAAAAAGCTGACCGCGCGGACGATGCGCGCGCCGCGCTCGAATTCCATGTCGAAGAAGCCCGAGGAAAACGGGTCGACCTGGACCAGCTCGATGTCCTTGTCGGTCAGCCCGCGCCGAACCATCGCCGCGCACCAGCCAGGGTCGGCCTTGACCACGGCCTCGCACTTGAAGAATTCCTCGAGCATCACCGGCGGCTGCCCGTAGGGCGCTTCGCGGTTCGGCACCAGCTTGCGCGCGACGATCTCGTTGCGGTCGAGATCGACGATGTGTTCGATCGCCTCACCCGTAGTGATGTCCAGCGTCAGCGCGAAGGCGCGGCGCCCCGCTGAGCCCGCAGCCAGCTGCTGCTTGGTCGGCTCCTCAGCCGCACGGTCGGGAAGCGGCAATTCTCCGGCGAGGCCGCAGCGACGCGCACCAGTGTGCACGCCGCCGTGATCTCCTCGGCGGTCAGCGGATCGAGCGCATGCGGGGTCGCGGTTTGCGCTGTGGCTTTGACGGCATCGAGCATGGTGATGTCCAGAGGTCAGCGCGGGGCGAGATGCGCGGTGATGGCGCGGAAGGCGGCGAGCCAGCGATGGTCGAGCGGAATGTCCATCGCCTTGGGCTGGGTCGCGAGCTTGACGATGACGGTGTCGGTGGCCGCATCGATATAGAGCCACTGGCCGTGGATGCCGATTGCGGCGAGATCGTTGCGCGCGGGATCGATCGTGTACCATTTGCTGCGGTAGCGGGCGCCCGGGAAGATGTCGGCGAGGTCGCCGTCGGCCCACGCCCTGGGATCGCCGTTCTCGTGGATGTCGTCGATCCACCAGCCCGGCACCACCTGCCGTCCATCGACCAGGCCGCGATTGCGGATCATCTCGCCGAAGCGCAGCAGATCGCGCGTGGTGACCGAGAGACCGCCGGCGATGCGGCCCATGCCGTGGCTGTCGAGTGTGAGTGAGCCATCCTCCTCGGCGCCCAGGGGCTGCCAGAGATATTCGGAGAGGATGCGCGGATAAGGCATGCCGCAGGCGCGCTCATAGACCCAGCCCAGCACCTCGGTGTTGGTCGAGACGTAGTGGAACACCTTGCCATGCGGCTTGCCGGTGCCGCGCAGCGTGGTGAGATAGGCGCGCTGATGGCCGGGCTCGACGCCAGGCGGCGGAACGTCCCAGCCCGAGGAGAAGCGATAGCGCGCGACGTCGCCGGCGGGGTCTTCGTAGTCCTCCTCGAACTTGATCGCGACCGCCATGTCGAGGACGTTGCGAACGGTGCAGCGGCCGTAGACGGAATTCTCCAGCTCCGGCACGTAGCGCACCACCCTCGCCTCGGGATCGAGCAGCCCGCGCGCAGCGAGGACGCCGCCGAGCGTGCCGGCGATTGACTTGCTGATCGAGCAAACCAGATGCGGCGTGGTCACGCTCATGCCGTCGCCATACCATTCGTGGATCAGCGTACCCCGGTGCATGACCAGGAGCGCGTCGCCAAAGGTCTCGCGTAAGCTGGCCTCGATCGTGGTCGGCTTGCCGTCGGGCGCCGTGAAGCCGAGCTTCTGAAGCTCGTGCGGCGCACTTCGTATTGGCGTCGGGTGGGCTGAGCGGCGGACCTCGGCGGTCGGCAGCACCTCGCGGGTATGGGTAAAGCCCCAGCGGATGGCAGGAAAGCTGCGCCAGTTGGCGCGGGTCACCTGGGCCTCTGGCGCGGGCGGGCTGCCGCGCATGATCTCGGTCGTTCGCATCTCGATCCCTCCGCGAAGCGCCATCCCGACCTCGCTGTCGGGAATAACTGCGACGAAGACTGCACGTCGGCGAGACCGAACGTTATCGAGATCCAGCAATATTTTGCTGGACAGGGGCCACGGTCGTGCCAGTCTGGCGTGGTTTTTGCTAGCTACTCGACTTGCAAATTCCGACGTAGTGTCATGGTCTTAAGCGCAACTCTTCCGATTCAGGACTCAGCTCCCAATCTGCTTCAGGCCAGCAGTACGGACGTCGACGAGCACTGCGCCGGCCTCGGCCGTTGGCGGCTGAGCTACGATCAGATCAGCGCCGGCGCATTCCGCGGCAGCTTTACGCAGCTCTCTCTGCCTCGGCTCGAGGTGTTCCGCGAGATCACCAGCCAGCAGGTGCGCCAATACGGCCAGCTCGGCGCCGACAGTTTTGGCATCGGCCTGCCCTGGGACGGCGACGGCGAACTCAGCTGCAACGGGACCAGCGCCAGGGGCGCCCGCGTGCTCGCCAGCATTGACGCCGAGATCGACATGTGTACGCCGAAGGCTTTCGAGCTGCGCGGTGTCGTTGCCAGCACGGTGCTGATCGCGGAGCTTGCAGCCCGGCTCGATATCGAGTTGCCGCGCGCCGTCTGGCACCAGTTGCGGGTGATCGAGACCGCGCAAGCGCCGGTCGCGCGGCTGCGTGCCCATCTGACCGCCATTCAAGAGACCATCACGACGGCCCCCGAACGGTTCGCCGATCCCGTGGCGCGCCAGGCGCTGGAAGATGCCCTCCTCGTCGAGATCATGGACATGTTGCCGACGGCACGCGCCAGCGACCCCGGCCGCAGCTCAGCGGCCCGGAGGCGCACCGTCGATCGCGCCCGCGAGCTGATGCATGACCGCGGCGAGCGCGCGCTGTCGCTGCTTGAGGTCTGCAAGGCGGTCGGCGCGAGCCCGCGCAAGCTCGGCTATTGCTTCCAGGAAGTGGTGGGCACCAGCCCGATGCACTATTGGCGCGCGATGCGCCTGAACCGCGTGCGGCGGGATCTCAAGCGCGCCGGCGACACTGACGTTTCCGTCTACGACGTCGCCGTGCAGCACGGCTTCTGGCACTTCAGCCAGTTCTCGCTTGACTACAAGCGCCACTTCTCCGAGCTGCCCTCGGAGACGCTGCGGCGCGCCAGGCTGGTGGCGGCCTGACGCGCTGTTTGCCGCTTACCAGGTCGGCAGGTAGGTGCCCTTGAAGCGCGTTTCCAGAAACGCCTTCACCTGATCGGAGTGATAGGCCTCGATCAGCTGCTTCACCCACGGCTTGTCCTTGTCCTCGTCGCGGACGGCGAGGATGTTGACCCAGGGTCCGTCGGGGTTTTCGCGCGCGATCGCGTCGGTTGCCGGATTGAGGCCGGCCTGCACCGCGTAATTGTTGTTGATCGAGACAACGTCGACGTCCTGCAGCGCGCGCGGGAGCTGCGCGGCGTCCAGCTCGACGAAGCGGAGCTTCTTCGGGTTTTCGGTGATGTCGGCGATCGTCGACGCGACGTTATTGTTGTCCTTCAGCTTGATCACGCCGTGCAGCGCCAGGATCATCAGGCCGCGCGCGCCGTTCGAGGGATCATTGGCGATGGCGACGCGGGCGCCCTCGGGCAGGTCGGCGAGCTTCTTGTATTTCTGCGAATAGACGCCCTGCGGCGAGCCGATCGTGGTCGCGACCTTGACGATCTTCCAGCCGGTCTTGGAAATCTGGTTCTTCAGGTACGGCTCGTGCTGGAACGAGTTAGCCTCGAGATCCTTCAGCGCCAGCGCCTGGTTCGGGATCACGTAGTCGGTGAACTCGACCACCTTGATGTCGAGGCCGCGCTCGGCGCCAACCTTCTTCACGACGTCCAGGATCTCGGCATGGGGGCCGGCGGTGACGCCGACACGGATGGTCTCGGCATGAGTCGTGGTCGCAAGCAAGGCTGCAGCCGCTAGGGTTGCCAGAAAGCGCATTGATATCTCCAGTTTCGAAAAATGTGGTTCAGCGATGCCGCAGCCGGCGGTTGACCCGGCGCGCCAGATAATCCCCCGCGCTCTGCACGAGTTGCACCAGCGCGATCAGCACGACCACGACGGCGAGCATCATCTCCGGCATGAATCGCTGGTAGCCGTAGCGGATGCCGAGATCGCCAAGGCCGCCGCCGCCGACGGCGCCGACCATGGCGGAGTAGCCGAGCAGGCTGACTACCGCCAGCGTCAGGGCCAGAACCAGTCCGGGCAGCGCCTCGGGGATCAGCACCTTGAGCACGATCTGGATTGGCGAGGCCCCGAACGAGGACGCGGTCTCGATCAGGCCGCCATCGACCTCGCGGATCGCAGCCTCGACGAGGCGGGCGATGAACGGCGTCGACGCGATGACCAGCGGCACGATCGCCGCAGTCGAGCCGATCGAGGTGCCGGCAATCAACCGCGTGAACGGGATGATGGCGACGACAAGGATGATGAAGGGTGTCGAGCGCGTCGCGTTGACGACGATGCCGAGCACGCGATTGACGACGGGAGCCGAGAACAGCTCGCCCTTCCGGCTGGTGGCGAGGAAGACGCCGAGCGGCAGGCCGAAGGCGGTGCCGAGCAGCGCCGCGATGCCGACCATATACAGGCTCTCGCCGGTGGCCTGGATGATCAGATTGATGAGTTCAGGCGACATAGCCGAGACGCTCCGCCGAGAATTGATATTGAGACAGCCAGGCAAGCGTGCGCGTCACCGCGCTCTCGCCGCCAGGAATTCCGAGAGGAATCCCAAGCACCAGCGAGCCCACATGCTGGCCGCCGATTTCGTCGATCCGGGCCGACAGCAGCGCAACATCGAGGCCGAGCTCGCGCGCGAGCCGCGCCACCAGCGTATCGCCAGCCCCTGCCCCGCGGACCTGGACGCGGATTACGACCTGACCGCCGGCAGATGGCACCGCCACGATCCGGCTTGCCAGCGAGACCGGCAGGCTGTCGCCGATCGCCTCGGCCAGGAAGGATTGCGTGATGGGATGCCCGGGATGGGTAAAGATGTCGGCGACATGGCCGCTCTCGACGACGTGGCCGGCGTCGAGCACCACCACTTCCTTGGCGAGCTGGCGCACCACCGACATTTCATGGGTGATCAGCACGATGGTCACGCCCAGCTCGCGGTTGATGTTCGCGAGCAGATCTAGAATGGCGCGCGTGGTCTGCGGATCGAGTGCCGAGGTCGCCTCGTCCGACAGCAGCACGCTCGGCCGCGTCGCCAGCGCCCGCGCGATTCCGACGCGCTGCTTCTGGCCGCCAGAGAGTTCGGAAGGGTAACGGTCGTGCTTGTCAGCGATGCCGACCAGCGCCAGCAGCTCCGCGACACGGGTCTTGATGTCGGCCTTGGCCCAGCCGGCGATCTCGAGCGGCAGCGCAATGTTGTCGGCAGCGGTCCGCGACGACAGCAGGTTGAAGTGCTGGAAGATCATGCCGATCGAACGCTGCGCCAGCCGCAATTCGCGGCCCGCCAGCGCCGAAATCTCTCTGTTATCGACGATGACATGACCCGTGGTCGGCTTCTCGAGCCCGTTGATCAGCCGGACCAGGCTCGACTTGCCGGCGCCGGAACGGCCGATCACACCGGTGATCGACCCACGCGGAATCGCGAAATCAATATCCTGCAGCGCGTTGACGCCGGGCTTGCCGCGATAGGCCGGATAGGTCTTCGAGATGCCAGCGAAACGGACCATGGCGTCCGCTTCGACTGCGGCAGGTGAAATCGCTTCAAGCGTTTCGAGCGGTTGTCCGATCGCGAGCGATTGGTGGGCGTTCATGGAGGCGGCCTTCGTGCATCATCATTCGTCTGCCCCACCCGCCAGGAGGCGCGCGGGAGGCAGGCCGCATCAAGCGACAGAGAAAAGCAGTTGCGTTGCGAGGTGCTGCAGCGCAGCACGCACATTCGCCTTTTCAGCTCTTTGTTGCAATTTCAGATATTTGGGAGGAAATGGGTGAAGTTTTCCTAATCCCTCCTCAGAGAAGAAAATTTCCCTCGCCGGGGGTATCAGCCTCCGCGCCGGCTGACTCTATCGCCCACTGAACTTCGGCTTGCGCCGCGTCAGGAACGCATCGACGCCCTCCTTGTGGTCCTCGCTGAGGCTTGCGAGGGCAAACTGGTCGACGTCCATGTGGCTTGCCAGATCGTCCAGCGCATGCGCGAGCCGGTTGACGGTGAGCTTCGTCATGGCGACCGAGAGCGGCGGCTGCGCGGCGACCTTGCGCGCAAGCTCCATCGCGGCGTCGAACGCATGGCCGGGATCGACCACTTGCTCGACCAGGCCCCATTCGTAGGCCTCGTCCGCCGAGATGCGCTGATCGGCCAGGATCACTGCCTGCTTGGTGCGGGCCGGGCCGATCAGATGCAGCATGCGCGGGATGCTCTGCCAGCTCATGTTCATGCCGAGCCCGACCTCGGGCACGCGCAAATGCGCGTCGCGGCCCATGACGCGGAAGTCGAGCGCCACGGCCAGAGCCACGCCGCCGCCGACGCAGAAACCCTCGATCGCCGCGATCGTGATCTGCTCCATCTCCTGCCAGGCGTGAGTGAGGCGCGGCCCGAGCTTGAGGTGCCGCCTGAGCGTGCCGAGGTCCATGTCCTTGCGCGCGCGCCCTTCGGAATCCTTGAGGTCGAAGCCGGCGCTGAATGCGCTGTTGCTGCCCGTCAGCACCACGACGGAGGTCGCGGAATCGTCCTCGAAGCTGCGCGCGGCCGCGGTGAGCTGGCGCAGTGCTTCCGGTGACAGCGCGTTGATGCCGTCGCCGCGGTCGAACCGCACGATCGCGATACGCCCGTCCGGCCCTAGGCCCCTCTCGATCTTCACATAGTCCGTCAAGGCAATCTCCTCCGTTTCTTGTTGGTCTTGATCACAAATGCCCGGTCCGCCGATGCTCCGGCTGGGAGCCTTCCACCGGAAACCGGATCGTGGTCCCGAGCGTGATCCAGTTGGCGTTCTCGCCGGTGATGTTGCGGCCGTAGATCACGTCGACGGAGAAGATCTCGTTCGGGCGGTAGCGCGCGCCGGTCTGGAAGCGCGGCTGCACGATGCTTGCGATCTCGGAGGCACCGGCCTGCCCGTACGCCTCGATCGTCCATTGCAAAGTGTCGGTGAACTTCCAGTCGAAGCCGACGCCATAGGTCAGATAATGCCGGTCGACGGTGCGATCCCAGAGCCAGCCGCCGTTGACATTGATGCGCATGGTCTCGGACAGGCGAAAAGTTGCGGGGATGACGGCAAAGCCGGTCAACGCCTCGCCGGTCGCAGCATCAAACGATCCTCCGCCATAGGCCGATAATCCCCATCGGCCGATCCCGGTCGGGACGAAATTGGTCTTGGCTTTCGGGGCCATCGTCGTGCCCCACTCACCATCGCTGCGGGCCCTGATGGTCTGAAGGCTCAGTTCGATCGGCCTGAAGGGATCGACGACGCAGGAGGGATTGGCGACCGCGGAGAAATCCGTGTTGGACGCAGCCGACATCCAGCTCTCGACCTTGCAGGAGCCGACTTCGGAGATATCGGCGGCATCCACCGCATAGGCGCCATTCGCGGCGCGCGCATCCTGCGGCGCGAATGCGACGAGTGTCGCGATTGCGGCGGTCATTCCCGTGTGTGCAGCCCATCCCATAGTGAGATGTTAGCAGAGTCTTCGCCTCGACAACGCCCGCATTCTGGGACTATCTTCGCACTCATGAGTGAACATCATCACAACCACGATCACGACCATTCCGAGCTGTCGGAGACCGAGCTGCGCGTGCGCGCGCTCGAGACCATTCTGACCGAAAAAGGCTATGTCGAGCCGGCTGCGCTCGACGCCATCATCCAGGCGTACGAGACCAAGATCGGCCCGCATAACGGCGCGCGCGTCGTCGCCAGGGCCTGGACCGATCCGGCCTTCAAGACCGCGCTGCTGGAGGACGGCAGCAAGGCCATCGGCACGCTCGGCCATGTCAGCCGCGTCGGCGACCATCTCGTCGTGGTCGAGAACACCCCTGAGCGCCACAACATGGTCGTGTGCACGCTGTGCTCCTGTTACCCCTGGGAAATGCTGGGGCTGCCGCCGGTCTGGTACAAGGCCTCGCCCTACCGCTCGCGCGCGGTGAAGGACCCGCGCGGCGTGCTCGCCGATTTCGACGTCACGCTGCCGAAGGACATGGAAATCCGGGTCTGGGACTCGACCGCCGAGACGCGCTTCCTGGTGCTGCCGATGCGGCCCGAGGGCACCGAAGGCTGGAGCGAGGAGCAGCTCGCAGACCTCGTCACGCGCGATTCCATGATCGGCACCGGCTTCCCCAGGACGCCCGGAGCGCCCTCATGAACGGTGTGCACGACATGGGCGGCATGGACGGGTTCGGCAAGGTCGAACCCGAGCCGAACGAGCCGATGTTTCACGCCGATTGGGAATCGCGCGTCCTCGCCATGGTGCGCGCGATGGGCGCGGCCGGCGCCTTCAACATCGACACCTCGCGCTTCTATCGCGAGACGCTGCCACCGGACGTTTATCTGTCGAGCTCCTACTACAAGAAATGGTTTCTCGGCCTCGAAGAGATGTTGATCGAAAAGGGCTACCTCACCCGTGAGGAAGTGGCCGCTGGCCACGCCATGCAGCCCGGAAAGGCGCTCAAGCACGGCAAGTTCGATCTCAGCCAGGTCGAGCGCATCATGGTGCGCGGCAAGTTCGGCCGCACCGCGCCCGCACCCGCCAAATTCAACATCGGCGACAAGGTGCGCGCGAAGAACATCCACCCGGCCACCCATACGCGGCTGCCGCGCTATGTGCGCGGCCATGTCGGTGTCGTCGAACTGAATCACGGCTGCCACGTGTTTCCGGATTCGGCTGCGATGGAGCTCGGCGAAAACCCGCAATGGCTCTACACGGTCGTATTCGAAGGCCGCGATCTCTGGGGTGAGGATGGCGATCCGACCCTCAAGGTCTCGATCGACGCGTTCGAGCCCTATCTGGACCCGGCGTCATGAGCAGCGCGCTTGCGGCCGCCGCCACGGCGGCCATTCCGAGCATCCCGCGCGACGACGAGGGCCCGGTGTTCCGCGCCCCCTGGGAGGCACATGCCTTCGCCATGGCGTTGAGCCTGCACGATCGCGGCGTGTTCACCTGGCCGGAATGGGCCGCGGCCCTCGCCGACGAGATCAAGCGTGCACAGGCCGCCGGCGATCCTGACACCGGCGAGACCTACTATCTGCACTGGCTCGCCACGCTGGAAGGACTGGTTGCACGCAAGGGCGTCGCCTCGATGGACACGCTGCATCGTTATCGTGACGCCTGGGACCACGCGGCGGATCGCACTCCGCACGGCAAGCCGATCGAGCTGCGGCCGGAAGATTTTGGTTAGCTCGTGCTCCCTCGGCGCGACCTCTCCGCCACAAACTCCCGCCATCCCTTCGCCCGCAGGCTGCACGCCGGGCATTCCCCGCATCCGTAACCCCAATCGTGCTGCGCGCCGCGTTCGCCGAGATAGCAGGTGTGGGACTGCTCGCGAATGAGGTCGACCAGCCCGTCGCCGCCGAGGTCGTGCGCGAGCTGCCAGGTCGCCGCCTTGTCGATCCACATCAGCGGCGTATGCAGCTCGAATTTGCGGGCCATGCCAAGTGACAGCGCACTCTGCATGGCCTGGATGGTGTCGTTGCGGCAATCGGGATAGCCGGAATAATCGGTCTCGCACATGCCGCCTACGATGTGGGTGATGCCGCGCCGGTAGGCCAGCGCCGCGGCGAAGGTCAGGAACACCAGATTGCGGCCCGGCACGAAGGTGTTGGGCAAGCCGTCGGCGCCCATCGCGATCGCGACATCGCGCGTCAGGGCCGTCTCCGACACCGCGGCCAAAGTCGGAATCGACAGCGTGTGGCTTTCGCCGAGTTTTGCCGCCCAGTCCTCGCGCAGATCCTTGATGCCGTCGAACAGACGGTCGCGGCAGGCAAGCTCGACGGCGTGGCGCTGGCCGTAGTCGAAGCCCAGCGTCTCGACGCGCGCGAAGCGGTTCAGCGCCCAGGCGAGGCAGGTGGTGGAATCCTGTCCGCCGGAAAACAGCACCATGGCGGTCTCTGATGAAAATGCGTCACTCATGGCCCGCGCTTTAGCACCGCGGAACGTATCAGCCAATCGGTGGAAATCGGCCTGTTCCCCCGCGCACGGCTGGGAACGGCGGCCCGCTTTTGGCATAAGGTTCTGGATCCAGGAGACGCCCCCGCAATGACCCCTTCCCGCGACATTTCCCGCCTGATCGAGATCATGGCGGCGCTGCGCACGCCGGTGACCGGCTGCCCCTGGGATCTCGAGCAGAACTTTGCGACGATCGCGCCCTACACGATCGAGGAAGCCTATGAGGTGGTGGATGCCATCGACCGCGGCGATCTCGGCGATCTTTGCGAGGAGCTCGGCGACCTCCTGCTCCAGGTCGTATTCCACGCCCAGATGGCGTCGGAGCAGAACGCGTTCGCCTTCGGCGACGTCGTCGAGGCCATCACCCGGAAAATGATCCGGCGCCATCCCCATGTCTTTGCCGACAAGGAGGGCAACCTCGCGTCCTCCCACGTCAAGGAAGTCTGGGACCGCATCAAGGCGGAAGAGAAAGCCGAACGCGCCGCGCGCCGGCCGCCTGAAGCAACTCCGGCGCACAAATCGCTGCTGGCGGGCGTGAAGGCCGGCCAGCCCGCACTGACGCGCGCCATGGAACTCCAGCGCAAGGCTTCCACCGTCGGCTTCGACTGGAACGATCCGCGCGCGGTGCTGCAAAAGATCCGCGAGGAGGCCGACGAGATCGAGGCCGCGCTCGACCGCAACGACAAGCAGGAGATCGCGGACGAGACCGGCGACCTGATGTTCGCCCTCGTCAACCTCGCCCGCCACGTCGATGCCGATCCGGAAGCCGCGCTGCGCGCGACGAATGCGAAGTTTGAGCGGCGGTTCGCGTTCATCGAACGGGCGCTGGAAGCGCAGGGGCACACGCTGGAGCAGGCGTCGCTGGCGGAGATGGATGCGCTCTGGAATGCGGCGAAGGGCGAGGAGAATCCAGTATCAGAAGGACGCAAGGAAGTTCGCCGCTAACTCCGCTGTCGTCCCCGCGAAGGCGGGGACCCATACCGCGTGATCCATCCGCAGCACGAAGCGGCCAATACCACCCACCAAACCACGTCCTGTGGTTATGGATCCAGTATCTGCGCTACGCTTGTCCGAGACGACAGTGGTGCTTGAGGCAACAATTCTCTGAAGTCACTGGCCAAGGCCAGATCGCCTAAGCCGCGTGATGCGGCACCGCATCGAACCTCGACACCACGATATCCCGCTTGGTCTCGTCCACCCGCACCGTCATGTCGAAGCGGCCGTCGTGCAGCTCCTTGGCCAGCACCTCGGCATTACGATGCAGCCAGGAGATGCCGGCGCCATCGGCGGCGTCGATCGAGAGATCGAGCGTGGTACGCTTGGCCGCCAGGCGTTCCTCGATCGCGGCGAGCAGTGCATCGATGCCCTCGCCTGACACGGCCGAGACCAGCATCGCCGGATGATCCTCCGGCCTGCGCGCGGCGATGTTCAGAAGCTCTTCGCGCTGCTCGGCATCGTAACGATCGATCTTGTTCCAGACCTCGATGATGCGGCCGCTGTCATCGGGATTGATGCCGAGCTGGCGGAGCACCGCGTCGACGTCGCCCTGCTGGGCCTCGGCATCCTCGTGCGAGATGTCGCGGACATGCAGGATGACGTCGGCCTCCAGCACCTCTTCCAGCGTGGCGCGGAAGGCGGCGACGAGCTGCGTCGGCAGGTTGGAGATGAAACCGACGGTGTCGGACAGCATCGCCTTGCCGCCATGCGGCAGGCTGAGCGCGCGCAGGGTCGGATCGAGCGTGGCGAACAGCATGTCGGCGGCCTGCACGTCGGCACGTGTCAGCCGGTTGAATAGCGTCGACTTGCCGGCATTGGTGTAGCCGACCAGCGCCACCACGCGATACGGCACGCGCTGGCGGCCGGCGCGATGCAGCCGCCGCGTCGCCTGCACCTTCTTCAGTTCGCCCTCGAGCTTGGAGATGCGCTCCTGGATCAGGCGGCGGTCGGCTTCGATCTGCGTCTCACCGGGACCGCCCATGAATCCGAAACCGCCGCGCTGGCGTTCGAGATGGGTCCACGATCGCACCAGGCGCGAGCGCTGGTAGTTGAGATGCGCGAGCTCGACCTGGAGCGAGCCTTCCTTGGTCTTGGCGCGGCGGCCGAAGATCTCCAGAATGAGGCCGGTGCGGTCGAGCACCTTTGTGTTCAACTCCTTCTCGAGATTGCGCTGCTGGATCGGCGCCAGCGCGCAATCCATCACCACGAGTTCGACATCGAGGCTCTTAGCCAGCGCGGCGATCTCCTCGACCTTGCCCTTGCCGATGTAGGTCGCGGGGCGGATCTGGCTGACCGGCGCGATGATGGCGTCGGCAACGACGAGATCAATCGCGCGCGCGAGGCCCGCGGCTTCGTCGAGCCGGGCCTCCGCGTTTCGCAATATCTGGTTAGACGAGGCGTGACTCTCCGATTGCGCGTCGGCACTTCCCGAACGCAGCCGCAAATAGGGGCCGATGACAAGCACCCGCCCCGTCTGCTTTGCCCCTGCCGGCCGCGGACGGTCGGCATCCCCGTCGAAATTCCGGGGTTCCAATCAGGTCACTCTCAAGCCGGCTGATCCTCGCCGCCTTCGAACAGCTGGATCGGAGCGCCCGGCATGATGGTCGAGATCGCATGCTTGTAGACGAGCTGCGAGTGACCGTCGCGCCGAAGCAGCAAACAGAAATTGTCGAACCAGGTCACGATGCCCTGGAGCTTCACTCCGTTGACCAGAAAGATCGTCAGTGGCGTCTTCGTTTTGCGAACGTGATTAAGGAAGGTGTCCTGTAGGTTTTGTGCGCGGTCTGCCGCCATTGTTTTTTTCTCGCTTTGAGTTTCTTTTTATTGCGCCGGTTGCGACCCTCTTTTGAGAGTTCTGGAGTCTCTTCCGGTTGCCGCTCCTCATGAGATCCCCCTCGGAAGGAACAGCGGTACGATTAGAGGACAGGTCGGGTTATTAGGCAAGCCGCTTCACGCGGCAGGCCAGGCCCTATTGCCCCGAAAAACTACGGAAATCGATGATTTTCCTCGCCCAATGTGAAGGTGCCGACGGCGTCAGCCGACGCCGAGCGCCTTCAATTTCCGGTGCAGCGCCGAGCGCTCCATCCCGACGAACTCGGCGGTGCGTGAAATATTGCCGGAAAAGCGGCTGATCTGCGCGATCAGATAGTCGCGCTCGAACACTTCCCGCGCCTCGCGTAGCGGCAGTCCCATGATGTGCTCGCCATTGTTGCTGGTCGGCATGGCCGGCACCATCGAGCCGACGTCCTGCGGCAACATGTCGGCGGTGATGATCACCTCCGGTCCGCCCGCGGCCAGAATCATGACTCTCTCAACGTTGTTGCGGAGCTGGCGCACATTGCCGGGCCAGACATGCGATTGCAGCACCGCCATCGCGTCCTGCCCGATCTGACGCTTGGGCAGGCCGCTGCCGGCCGAGATCTGCTCCATGAAGTAGTCGATCAATTCCGGAATATCCTCGCGCCGCTCCGACAGGGCGGGCACGCGGATCGGCACCACCGAGAGGCGATGATAGAGATCCTCGCGGAAGTGGCCGGCCGCGATCTCCTCTTCGAGATTGCGCGCGGTAGAGGAGATGATGCGGACGTCGACCTGCACCTTGCCGGTGCCGCCGACGCGCTGGAACGACTGCTCGACCAGCACGCGCAATATCTTGTTCTGGGTCTCGCGCGGCATGTCCGCGATCTCGTCGATGAACAGCGTGCCGCCATGGGCTTCCTCGAGCGCGCCGGGCTTGCGCGCCTGCTCGCCGTTGGACGGCTCGACGCCGAACATCTCGTGCTCCATACGCTCTGGCGTGATCGCGGCGGCATTGATCACGACGAACGGACCGTCGGCGCGGCCCGAGGCCATATGCAGCGTGCGCGCAGTCAGCTCCTTGCCGGCGCCGGCAGGACCGACGATCAGGATGCGGCTGTTGGCCTTGGCCGCGCGGTCGATGGTCTGGCGCAGCTGGTTCATGCTCGGCGAACGGCCGACCAGCGAGCTTGCGCTCGGCGCGAGCTGCTTCAGCTCCTTGACCTCGCGCTTGAGCCGCGAGTTCTCCAGCGCGCGGTTGGCGACCAGGATCAGCCGGTCGGCCTTGAACGGCTTCTCGATGAAGTCATAGGCGCCGCGCTTGATCGCGGCGACAGCGGTCTCGATGTTGCCGTGGCCGGAGATCATCACGACCGGCAGGTCGGCATTGTCCTTCTTGACCTGCTCCAGCAGCTGCAAGCCGTCGAGCTTGGAGCCCTGCAGCCAGATGTCGAGGAACACCAGGTGCGGCCTGCGGTTGGCGATCTCGGCGAGCGCCGTGTCGCTGTCGCGCGCGGTCCGGGTCACGAACCCCTCGTCTTCGAGAATGCCCGCGACGAGATCCCGAATATCGGCCTCGTCATCGACAATCAGAATTTCACTAGCCATGGGTCGCGCCTGTCTGGTCAGATGCCTGTTGAGGCTTCGATCTTCGTTGAATCATTGGTCTTTTCAGCCGGCACCTTGGTTTCGACAGCCGGCGCTTTTGTTTCCGCGTCCTGGGTGGATTCCGCTTGCTTTGGCGTATCCTTGGCCTGCTCCCGGGCAACCGGTGCCGTCTCGGTCCCCTCGCTCTTCGCGGGAGCGCCGGAGATCGCAAAGCGCATCCGCATCCAGGCACCGCGCTGGCCATCCCGGAAGTCGGAGGCATCCTTCAATTCGATGCGGCCGCCATGGTCCTCCAGCACGCGGCCGACGATCGCAAGCCCAAGGCCGGTGCCCTTGGCTCGCGTCGTCACATAGGGCTCGAGCAGCCGCGAGCGCGCGACCTTGGGCAGGCCGATGCCGTTGTCGACGACGTCGATCAGCACGTCCTCGCCCTCGCGCGAGACCACGACGTCGATACGTCCTTTTCCGAGTTCTTCCGGCGGAACCTGCTCAATCGCCTCGGTGGCGTTCTTGACGATGTTGGTGACCGCCTGCGAGATCAGCCGCCGGTCGAACTGGGCGCGGAGCGGATCGTCCCTGAACTCGACTTCGATATCGATCTCGGGATGGGCGACCTTCATCAGGAACACCGCCTGCCGCACGGTATCGGCGACGTCCTCGCCCTCCATCACCGGCTTCGGCATCCGCGCGAAGCGCGAGAACTCGTCGACCATGCGCCTGATATCGTCGACCTGCCGCACGATGGTGTCGGTGCACTGCTCGAAGATCTGCTTGTCCTTGGCCTCGGTGATGTCCTTGCCGAATTTGCGGCGGATGCGCTCGGCGGAGAGCTGGATCGGCGTCAGCGGATTCTTGATCTCGTGGGCGATGCGGCGCGCGACGTCGCCCCAGGCCGAAGTGCGCTGCGCGGACACGAGCTCGGTGATGTCGTCGAGCGTGATGATGTAGCTGTCGTGCGGCTGGCTGGTCTTCTCGGCGCTGACACGGACCGAGAGGTTGCGCTCCTGCCCGTCGCGCGTGATCGTGATCTGGCCCTGTACCAGGCGCTGGGTCCCCTCCCGCGCCGTCTTCATCATCTCGTCGAGCTCGGGCAGCACGTCTGACAGAGGATGGCCGAGCGTCTCCGCTTCGGAGTGCCCGATCAGTTTCTCGGCGGAGCGATTGAGGATGCCGACGCTGCCCGAATTGTCGACGCCGATGATGCCGGCGCTGGCGGACGACAGCACCGCTTCGATGAAGCGGCGGCGGCTGTCGATGAGGTCGCTGGCATTGACGAGCTCGTCGCGCTGGCTGCGCAATTCCTGCGTCATCTTGTTGAAGGTCTCTCCGAGCTGGGCGAGATCGCCCTCCGACTGGTGCACCGGCACCTTCACATTGAGGTCGCCGGTGGAAACGGTGTGGGCCGCGTTCATCAGCCGCCGGATCGGTGCCACCAGCGAGTTGGCGAAGTTCAGTCCGATTAGCACCGAGGCCATCAGAATGGTCAGCGCGATCACCGCGAACATCAGCGCAAACGCGACCTGGATGCCGAGCCGCCGCGACTCGATCTGGGCGTATTCGGCGACGCTCACCTCGGTCTGCTTCAGCTGGTTGACGACGTTCGGGTCGAGCGGACGGGCGACATAGAGGAAAGTGTCACTGAAGGCGCGCAGGCGGATCACGGCGGCGACGAAGCTCGCGTCCGGCAGCACCGCGATCTCGGGCTCGGATTCGTTGACGTTGCTGAGGAAGTCCGGCGCCGGCGGCGAATAGGCCAGCCGCATGCCGGTATCGGCGGATTCCAGGATATTGGTGTCCTTGTCGATGATCATCGCGCCCGGCAAATTGCGGGAGCTGGCGCTGGCCGCCAGCAACTCGCGAAACGAGCGGCGATCCTGGTCGTAGAGCGGCCGGGCGTGCGCGATGTCGTTGGCCATGCCGAGAATGTCGCCGCGGATCAGCTGCGCATGGTCCTGCATGTAGGCCCGCGCGATCGTCAGCGAATTCTGGATCACCTCCTTGGTCGGCCCCGAGAACAGCCGGTCGAGGCCGCGCTCGAGGGTGACGTTGGCGACGACGGCCACGAGCACGGCCGGCAGCACCGCCACGATCGAGAACAGGCTGACGATCTGGACGTGGAGGCGGGCCGCCGCCCGGCCCCGCCGCCGTGCCAGGATGAGCTGCCAGAGCTCGCGGACGATGATCCCGACCAGCAGCAGGATCGAGCCCGCATTGAGCAGGTAGAACGAGCGAACCACCTCGGGCGTCGGATCGATCCGCGTCAGGCCGGTCAGGACCACGAAGGTCATCATCGCCGACAGCATCGCCAGCGCCACGGCAAACGGTGCCAGCCAGCGTCGCACCGACCAGCGCCGGGGCTCTTCCGCTGGGGCCGTGTCAAAGGATGCGGCCGAGGTGTCTGCGCTGGTCATTCCGGCAATGGGTGCTGAAAAACGGGGTCCGCGGCGGGCGGATACTGATGTATTCATACCACATTGTTGCCGAATTGCGACAATTCCGCGGCGCCACCGCCGCGATGGACCCGCGCATCCACAGGCCGGTCACCAGGCAGAGCTTGCCTGCGGGAACGGTTTTCCGCCCCCGCGGCTTGACCCGCATGGACAGGTTCTTCCTTGCAATGATGGTGTCTGCGGTTCTGCTGCTGATCGCAGCGGCGGGCCTGCTTGTTAACGGGCCCGGCCTGCACAAGCTGACGGCAAACATCGTCGCCGCGCAGCCCGCATCAAGCCGCCTTGTCAGATGAGCGCGACATCGCGCCCTGCGGCCCAATGACCAAAACCTGTGTCCCTGCGGAACATTTCAGCCCGACTCGGACTTCTGTCCACCGCGTCAGCCACACTGGCCAGCGCGATCCGGACAGGCTCAGCTCACCTTTGGTAGGGGGAGCTGAGCCACCGTCGCGGGAGATTAGCCCCCGCTCCGATACACCTGGATATCGAGATCCCGGATCTTCTTCCGCAGCGTGTTGCGGTTGAGGCCGAGCAGGTCGGCTGCGCGGATCTGGTTGCCGCGGGTGGCCGCGAGGGCGGCCGTGAGCAGCGGCACCTCGATCTCCTTCAGAATGCGGTGATAGAGGCCCGGCGGCGGCACGCCGTTCGGAAAGCCCTGGAAGTGCGAGGACAGATAGGCCTCCACGGCGCCGCCGAGATTGTCGACGCCCTGCTGGACCGCGGCACCCGGGCTGACCGAGGGCGGCGCTAGCTCGCCGTCGATGACAGAGGCCGTGATCACGTCCTGCGGATAGAGCGCGGCGAGGCGTCGCGCGAGGTTTTCGAGCTCCCGCACGTTGCCGGGCCAGCGGTGCTGCTTCATCCGCTCCAGCGCCAGTGCGTCGAGCTTCTTCGGCGGCAGGCCGTCCTTCTCGGCCAGCGTGAAGAAGTGGCGGATGAGATCGGGCAGGTCCTCGATGCGCTCACGCAGCGGCGGCAGCCGCAGCGGCACGACGTTGAGGCGGAAGAACAGATCTTCGCGGAACAGACCCTGCTGGATCAGCACGCGCAGATCCTTGTTGGAGGCCGCGACGATCCGCACATCGGTCTTGATCGGGGTGCGGCCGCCGACGGTGGTGTATTCGCCCTGTTGCAGCACCCGCAGCAGGCGGGTCTGCGCCTCCATCGGCATGTCGCCGATCTCGTCGAGGAACAGCGTGCCGCCCTCGGCCTGCTCGAACCGGCCGGAAGCGCGGGTGTTGGCACCGGTGAAGGCGCCGCGCTCATGGCCGAACAGTTCGGACTCGATGAGATCGCGCGGGATCGCCGCCATGTTGACGGCGACGAACGGGCCGTTGCGGCGCTTGCCGTAATCGTGCAACGCGCGCGCCACCAGCTCCTTGCCAGTGCCGGACTCGCCCGTGATCATCACGGTGAGATCGGTCTGCATCAGCCGCGCGAGCACGCGGTAGATTTCCTGCATCGCCGGCGAGCGGCCGACCAGCGGGATCGCCTCCATCTCGGCGTCTTCGTCCGGCGTCGTGGTCCGCTCCTTCGGCTCGGCGAGCGCGCGGCCGACGATGGCGATCAGCTCCTTCAGATCGAAGGGCTTTGGAAGATATTCGTACGCTCCGCGCTCGGAGGCCCGGATCGCCGTCATGAAGGTGTTTTGCGCGCTCATGACGATGACAGGCAGATTCGGCCGCATCTTCTTGATCCGCGGCAGCAGATCGAAGGCGTTTTCATCCGGCATCACCACGTCGGTGATGACCAGATCGCCCTCCCCCTGGCTGACCCAGCGCCACAGCGTTGCGGCATTGCCGGTGAGCCGGACTTCATAGCCGGCGCGGGACAGAGCCTGATTGAGAACCGTGCGGATGGCGGTATCGTCATCAGCTACGAGAATGCTACCTGCGGGCATTGTTAATCCTCATTTTGCCCCCTGAGATGCAGACGACGACTTCCCGGCAGAGTCGTCGCGACTGCTGTGATCGGCATGTTTCACCGATGTGGAATACATCGGCATCAGCACGCGGAAGGTGGTTTTGCGCGGCTGAGATTCGCATTCGATGATGCCCCCGTGATCGCCGACGATCTTGGCGACCAGTGCAAGACCCAGGCCGGAGCCGGTTTGCTTGGTGGTCACGAAGGGATCGAACAGGTTGGGCAGAAGATCGTCCGGCACGCCAGGTCCATTGTCCCTCACGCAGAATTCGAGCGGCAGGGATACACGGGATTTTTGACCGGGGACTGACAGGCGCACGCCGGGACGGAACGCGGTGGTGAGCTGGATCTCGCCGTCGGGAACGTCGATCAGCGCCTCGGCGGCGTTCTTCACGAGATTGAGGAACACCTGGATGAGCTGGTCCTGGTTCGCCAGCACCGGCGGCAGCGAGGGATCGTAATCCTCGACGAAGCGGATGTTGCGGGCAAAGCCCGACTGCGCCAGCCGCTTCACGTGATCGAGCACGGAATGGATGTTGACGGGGCCGCGCACCACGGGGCGCTCATCGCCGAACACCTCCATGCGGTCGACCAGCGTCACGATGCGGTCGGCCTCATCGCAGATCAGCCGCGTCAGCATGCGGTCCTCGGACGAGGCCTGCTGCTCCAGCAGCTGCGCCGCGCCGCGGATGCCCGAGAGCGGGTTCTTGATCTCGTGCGCCAGCATCGCCGCCAGCGCGATCACCGAGCGGGCGGCGCTGCGATGGGTGAGCTGGCGATCCATCTTGTCGGCGATGGAGCGCTCCTGCAGCATCACCACGATATGGCCTGGGCGCTCGGTGAGCGGGGCGACATGCAGGTCGACCTGGCGGTCGCCGCCCATGCGCGGCGTGCCAAGATCTACTTTGTATTCGTTGACCGGCGAATTCGACGAGCGCACCTGGTCGATCAGCGCCAGCAACGGGCTGCCGAACGGCACCAGCTCTTTCAGCGACTGCCGCTTCAGGAATTGCGTCGAGATGTCGAAGAAGGCTTCGGTGGCGATGTTGGCGCCGACGATCTTGCCGTCCGGCCCGATCAGCAGGACCGGATTGGGCAAGGCATCCAGGATCGCGTCGCTGTCGGACGGTATCGGCCGACGATGTTCAGCAGCTGAGCTCATGCAGCAGCGCTCCATGCGAAGTCGTCGAAGGCATCTTGCAGTGACTGGTGGACGCGGCGCGGATCCTCCGACGTGAGGATTGCCTGGCGCCATCCCTTCAGCTTCTCGACCGGCGCACCACTCGCATCGGCGGCGACGTCGAGCGCCCAGCCGAGATGTTTGCGTGCGTGCCGCAGGCCGATCCGCAGGCCGTATAGTGCGCAGACCCCCTCGTAGAGCGTCCGCACATAATGCAGCTGTGTTTCCAGCGACGGCGTCGCTTCCGCCGCCCCGCCCTTCAGGCGGCGGCCGATCTGGCCCGGCAGCCAGGGCTGCCCGTTGGCGCCGCGGCCGATCATCACGGCATCGGCGCCGGAGGCCTCGAGCGCCGCGATCGCCTTCTCGTAAGACGTGATGTCGCCGTTGACGACGAGCGGAATGGAGACGGCGTCGCGCACCGCGCGGATCGCGTCCCAATCGGCCTCGCCCTTGTAGAACTGGCAGCGGGTGCGGCCGTGCACCGTGACGAGCTTGATGCCGGCGGCTTCGGCGCGGCGCGCCAGCTCCGGCGCGTTGCGGCTGCGGTCGTCCCAGCCGAGCCGCATCTTCAGCGTCACCGGCACCTTCACCGCCGCGATCGTCGCCTCGACCAGGCTGACGGCATGGTCGAGATCCCGCATCAGGGCCGAGCCGGACTGGCCGCCGGTGACGTGGCGGGCCGGGCAGCCCATGTTGATATCGATGATGTCGGCGCCTTCGGCTTCGGCGATCCGGGCGCCTTCCGCCATCCAGTGCGTCTCGCAGCCGGCCAGCTGGACCACGTGCGAGCCGATTCCGGTCGCTTCGCAGCGCAACCGGGACATCCGATGGCCGTTGGCGAGCTCGTCACTGGCGGTCATTTCGGAGACGACCAGACCGGCCCCGAGTTCGGCTGCGAGCTTGCGGACGGGTGAGTCCGTCACCCCCGACATGGGTGCCAGGAAGACCGGGGTGGCGACGTCGATATCGCCTATTTTCAACGGCTTAGAGCCGGATATTGCCGAGCCGGTCACAGGGGTCTCGTTGACTAGGCAGGGCTTCATCGCCTGCCATGATCTATCTTGCGCACAATTCTTGTGCAGTCAAGCGTCATGCCTACAGTTTAGACAGTTCTGCAAATCTTTCAAGTGCAGTGCAGCAAAATGCTGTTTCCCACAATCCGGGGAAACCCCCTTTTTTTGCGTGCCTGCCGTGCTAGAGGCATGCCGGTCATCACCCACACCCCAACTCTCTCCATCATCAGCTGAGTATTTGAGTCCTATGGCGAAATCAGAGCGCACCGCAGTCGTTCTCGTCGCAGCCGGACGCGGCCTGCGCGCGGGCGCCGGCGGGCCGAAGCAATATCGGACGATCGGCGGCGTGCCCGTGATCTATCGCGCCATGGAAGCGTTCAGCCGCCATCCCGACGTGTTCGCGGTGCAGCCCGTGCTGAATCCCGATGACAGCGCCATGTTCACGGCAGCGGTCGCAGGATTGAAGCACGAGGCGCCGACCCATGGCGGCGCAACGCGCCAGGCCTCGGTGCTCGCCGGTCTCGAAGCGCTCGTAACGCACAAGCCAGACATCGTCCTGATCCACGACGCCGCGCGGCCCTTCGTCTCCCAAGGGTTGATCTCGCGCGCGATCGAGGCTGCGAGCCGCACCGGTGCGGCGATCCCCGCCGTCGCAGTCACCGACACCATCAAGGTCACCGGCGCGAACGGCAATGTCGAGGACACGCCGGATCGCGCGCGCCTGCGCATCGCGCAGACGCCGCAATCCTTTCGTTTCGATGTCATTCTCGAAGCGCATCGTCGGGCGGCCAGGGACGGTCGCAGCGATTTCACCGACGATGCCGCGATTGCCGAATGGGCGGGATTGACGGTTGCAACCTTTGAAGGCGATGTTGCCAATATGAAGCTCACCACCCCCGAGGATTTCGTGCGCGAGGAAGCGCGCCTGGCCAGCCTGCTCGGCGACATCAGGACCGGCACGGGCTACGACGTGCACGCCTTCGGCGAGGGCGACCATCTGATGATCTGCGGCGTGCGCGTGCCGCACACCAAGGGCTTTCTCGCCCATTCCGACGGCGATGTAGGCCTGCATGCGCTGGTCGACGCCATTCTCGGCGCGCTGGCCGATGGCGACATCGGCTCGCACTTCCCGCCCAGCGATGCGAAATGGAAGGGCGCTTCGTCCGACCAGTTCCTGAAATACGCCATCGAGCGCGTCACGCAGCGCGGCGGCCGCGTCGCCAATCTCGAGGTGACGATGATCTGCGAGCGGCCGAAGATCGGCCCGCTCCGCGACACCATGCGCGCGCGCATCGCCGAGATCTCCGGCGTCGACATCTCCCGCGTCGCGGTGAAGGCGACCACCAGCGAGCGGCTCGGCTTCACCGGCCGCGAGGAAGGCATTGCGGCCACTGCGAGCGCCACCATCCGCCTCCCCTGGAGCGTCTAGGTCATGGCCGGCAGCGACGCACGCGCCCTCTCCCGCTCGCTGCTCGACCTGTGCCGGATGCGCAAGCTGACGATCGCGACCGCCGAGTCCTGCACCGGTGGCCTCGTCGCCGGCGCCTTGACCGACATCCCCGGCTCGTCCGACGTGATCGACCGCGGCTTCGTCACCTATTCCAACGATGCCAAGCGCGCGATGCTCGGCGTCGAAGCGAGCACGCTGACCAATTTCGGCGCCGTCAGCAAGGAGACCGCAACCGCCATGGCGGTCGGCGCACTGGAGCGCGCCGGCACCGACCTTGCGGTTGCCATCACGGGCATTGCCGGCCCCGGCGGCGCTACGCCCGGCAAGCCGGTCGGCCTCGTGCATTTTGCCGTCGCCGCGCGCGATGGCCGCATCGTCCACCGCGAGCATCGTTTCGGCGCGATCGGCCGCAGCGCGGTGCGCCAGCGCTCGGTGGTCGAGGCGCTGCGCATGCTGACGGACCTCGCCCGCGGCCCGGCCCAAACCAAGCCACGCCGTGCCGCCGCGGCAACCCGTCTGCGGCCCCGCGTGACACGCTCGCCGCGCCGGCACGCAGTGAAGCGGAGAAATCCGCGCTCGCCGCGGAGCTGAGCGCCTCGCCTACGCCTTGCGGGCGATCACACGGATCGCAGCCAGATTGGCATGATGCTGCTCGAACACCCGGCGCATCGCCAGCACCCGATGCCGCGCGGCACGATCGAGCAACAGGTTCCTGGCGAGTCTCAATGCGCCGAACAGGCCCTCGTCCTGCACGAGGCGCCGGGGCCGCAGCAGATGCATCGGTGCGAATTCAACGGCATCGACGTGAAAGCCGGCCCCCTCCAGCAACGCTCTCCATTCGTGCCCGGACAATGGCCGCGCGCCGACATGGATGGCCCCGGATAGCGCGCGATCGATCTCCTGCTTTTGATCGGGCGGGATGTCGTCCGGGATCACGGCGAGTTCGTGGATTCCATAGCGCCCCCCAGGGCGAAGCAGCCGGAACGCTTCCGCCGCGATGCGGCGCTTCTGCTCCTGGGTCTGCATGCTCAGCATCGCCTCGCCGATCACGACCGACGCCGAGCCGGCCGGCAGAGTCGTCTGATCGGCCGCGCCGATGACGACCGAGACATTTCGCCTCGCAGGAAGCTGACGGATCGTCCACGCCGCCGCGCGCGCATCGCGCTCGACGCCGACATACCGTCGCGGGCCCCGATCCAGGATCATGCGGGCGGTGACGCCGAGTCCTGGCGCAAACTCGACCACATCGTCCTCCGCGCCGATCACCAGCCCATGCAGCAGCGCACGCGTGAGGCCAAGACCGCCGGGACGCAGCACGCGCTTGCCGAGCCGGGCCAGCAGCCAATGGCCCGGCATCTTCGCCACGTCGAGATCACTGCCCGGCAGTTCAACCGGTGCCATCGCTTGTTTCGCCATCATTGGACTCTCCTTTGCAACTTAGAACCGCGCCCGGATGCCGCCGTAATATCCGCGTCCGTCACCGGGGATGAACGCGGCCTGATCCGGCCTGGCCTGATCGACGATCAGGGTTGATGCGGCATAGGTCGCGTTGAAGAGATTGGTGATCTCGCCGAACACCGAGAAGCGCTCGCTGATCCGGTATTCGGACCGCAGATCGGCGACGACGAACGGATCGGCAAATAGCGTGTTCATGTTGTCGACCGGCATGGCGCCCGGACTCCAGCGCACCACGCCCTCGAGCTTCCAGGCATCCGTCGCCCGATATTGCAGGATGGCATTGAAGAGATGCGGCGAAGCGCCGGCCAGCCGGTTGTTGCCGCGCACCGGATCGTCCTCGAAGCGAAAGTCCTGAAAGGTGTAGGCGACGCGGCCAGTCAGCCGCTCCGTGATCCTGACGCCGAAGCCGAGCTCGACGCCGAAATGCGTGGTTCGGTCGGCGTTGACCGCCGCCATCAATGCCCCGGTGGAGTCGCGCAGGCTCAAGAGCTCATTGTCGACCCAGGAATAATAGGTGACCGCGTCCCACGACAAGACGCCGGAGCGGCCGCGCCAGCCGCCTTCAACCGTGGTGGCGGTCTGAGCCTTCAGATCGGGCGTCGCGAAGGCCGCCGCGACGAGGCCCGGACTGCCTGGCGTCGGCCGTCCCGCGCTGCTGTTCGGGGTCCCGTTGACGGTTGCGAGAAGGTCGTCCTGCGACGGCGGCTCGAAACTACGGCTGACCGCGGCAAAGATGGTCTGGTCGGGCACGGGGCGGAAGGTCACGCCGATGCTGGGACTCCACGCTGCGTAGCTCCGCGCATAGCTCGAGCTCTGCGTCGGCACCGCACCGTTCGGCAACAACATGGTCGGATTTACCGGATTATAGGCAATCGTCGGCCGTGTCGCATTCCGATAGGTGTCTTCGTTGTCGCGGGTGGCATAGCCGTAGGCGATCGCCGGCGACACGGTGACCCGGTCCCAGACCGGCAAGTTGAGGCCGGCGTACAGCGCGAGCGTCGCCGCATCGAGCCGGCTTTCGCCGAACTTGGCGCCGGTCTGCCCGGCCTGATTGATGAAGTTCTCCCGATCCGCCGATCCCACGGAATATTGCGCGGTCGTTTCCAGCAGCGGCAAAGCGGCAGCGCCGTCGGGCTTGTACGCGTAGCGGAATACGCCCGTCGCATCGTCGCCCCGGGTGGCCCGGACGCCTGACGAGATCGGGAAACGGAACATGTCGTCGGTGTGGGTATAGCCGAGCGCCACGTCGAACAGATGCGCGTCGAATGTCGCGGTGGTCCGCGAGCCCGCCAGGAACTGGTCGGCCTCGCGGCGCGGCTTGTCGCGCACCACATTCGGACCCGGATTGATCGAGGTCGACGGCGGGATGAAAGTCGGACCGGCGAAGACCTGCCGGGGATTGGCCTCCATGGCGCTCTTGGTTAGCGGTCCCGCCACGTCGAAGCCGAGGTCCGTATAGCCGATGAAGAAGCGCGTGCTGACGTTCTCGGACAGCACGGCGCCGACATTGGCGTTGAAGCTGCTGCGCTCGGAGCTATTGTAGTCGCGAAAGCCGTCACGGCGGCTGAAATCGGCCTGGACCAGCGCGTCCACATCGCCTTTCCTGCCACCGCTCTGCGTGCTGGCATTGAACTGCCCGAAGCTGCCGCCGCTAACCGCCGCTTGCGTGCCCGGCGATGACGATCCCGTCGGCGACACGAAATTCAGCGCGCCGCCCAGCACGGTCGCTCCGAGGCGGTTGGCCATGTACCCGCGATAGACCTCGATGGCTTCCGCCTGTTGCGGATTGGCAAATCCGACGATGTAGGAGCCATCAGCCCGGTTGATCGGCAGTCCGTTCTGGAGCACCAGCAGCCCGCGCTCGACCGGGTTCTGCTGCAGGCCGGAGCCGCGGATCTGAATGCGCGGCTGGTCGTTACCGCCGAAAAACTCCTGCACAACGACGCCGGGAACGCCGTTCAGGGCGCGCGATACGGTCGGATTGGCGGTGGGGGAAAGGTCCTCCTGCCTGACGAGTGCCACGCCTCCCGCGAGCGCCTCGAAGCGCTGCTGCACCGATGCGGCGGCGGCAGCAGCACGCCCCGCTGTCTCGCCAGGGCCGACATCGTTGCGAGGCTGCGGTTTGGCGGCACG
This sequence comes from Bradyrhizobium sp. A5, assembly GCF_042076515.1. Taxonomy (NCBI): domain Bacteria; kingdom Pseudomonadati; phylum Pseudomonadota; class Alphaproteobacteria; order Hyphomicrobiales; family Nitrobacteraceae; genus Bradyrhizobium; species Bradyrhizobium sp. A5. Next base: position 3,608,074 of record NZ_CP148990.1, read on the forward strand.
CCGTTGCGTTGCAACCCGCTCGCGGGACGCCACCGACGGCTTCGTCCCGCTTTTCGGCACACTGACGACCACCGGATCGAGCTGGATGGCCGTGCCTGGTGTCGCCGATTGCGCGAGGCAAGACTCTGCGGCAATCGCCGGCAGCAACAAGGCAGACGCAGTCCATGACAGCAGTATCGTGCCGCGCATCCTCATGATCGTACTTCCCATTCCAGCCCCACTTTGCCCGCGGCCTGTCGCCCCCGCTCGCGGGTCGCAATCCGCGCGACGCTCTGCGCCGCCTCGATCTCGCGCGAAGCTCGCCGCAGGTGCCGTGAATCTGGTTGCGCTGGAACAAGCAGCGCGCAGCTTGGAATTAGTTTCGTTCCAATCGCCGTTCCGTTGCCTGGATGGAGCCAATGAGTCGGCGCAAAGCGCCGCCCGATGAAAGGCTCCGCGCAATCCGGCGTCTTTGCATCTGCGGGCACGAACCCCGGATTGCGCTTCGCAGAGTAATCCGGGCTACAAGTGCTTGCGTTGCCTGACGGGCAAAACACACAAGTCGCGGGTCAATCCGCGCGTACGAAAATATTCCACTTTACCGAAATTCGGCTTTGGCGTATTCAAACGTCACCTCACCCCGGTCAGAGGGGCGTATCGCGATCGTCACGAAACGTGGGGTGGGCGGCGGTGGACGCAAGTCGCATCGGCGCGAAGGGCTTCGCAGGGCGGCAAAACCGTGAGCGAAAGCGTCGCGCACACGACCGGTGCGATTTGCGTACGGCCAAAGCGTGTCGTCCTGGCGCCCGGGGTCTGTGCGCCAAGTCTTGTGGTGACGGGTGTGGTCCAACCGGACCCGCGCGTCAGCCATCCGCAAGGCGACGGGGGCAATAGTGCATCGCTCCCCGGGGAGAGCTCGCCATACGCCGTTCCAACCACTGCGCAGGGAAGGCCGGTTGTTATGGCTTCACCTGTATGCCGCTGTGCAGCCTCTTGTAGCGCAACCTTCGCACAGTGGACCGCGGGTGTCAGCCGGCATCCGGTCTTCCCTGCGCCCTCTGACAACGGAGGGTGTCATGAATACGTAACAACTCGGACAGGAACTGTCGCGAGACTGCAGCGTTATATCCAGTTTTCAAAAAGCACGCAAATCTGTCGAATTCGATCGCGATCGCAAACGCAGATGGCGCGAGCGAACGTCGTGACTGATGTCCGAGCTTGCGCAGCATATGTTGACGCAATAATGCTGATATACGTTGTGATCCGGAATCAACCGGACCAGCATTGTTGGAGGGCGACGAAAAGTGTTCGCTCGCGCCGCGGCCTTCGCCGCCGTGATCATCACCTTGGCCGCCTTTGATGGTGCGGCCGCGCAAACGGCCAACCAGCCGCCGGATACGATGGCAGCGCGGGTGGAGGCTTGCACGCCCTGTCACGGCAACAAGGGCGAAGGCACCAGCGACGTCTATTTCCCGCGGCTTGCCGGCAAGCCGGCCGGTTATCTCTACAACCAGCTGCTCGCCTTCCGCAGCGGCCGGCGCAAATACCCGCCGATGAACTATCTCCTCGAGTTCCTGCCCGATCCCTATCTGGAGGCGATGGCGGAATATTTTGCCAGCGAGCATCCGCCGTTGCCGCAGCCTGCGCCGAGCGAAGTCAGCAAGGACCTCCTCGCACGGGGCGAGATGCTCGCGACCAGCGGCGATGCAGGGCGCAACATTCCGGCCTGCGTGAGCTGCCACGGGCCGGGACTGACGGGCATGCAGCCCGGCATCCCCGGCCTGCTCGGCCTGCGCGCCGCTTATGTCAGCGCCCAGCTCGGCGCATGGCGCTACGGCACGCGCACCGCGAGATCGCCCGACTGCATGCAGCTCATCGCCGGCCATCTGACGGAAGCTGATGTCACCGCCGTCGCAGCCTGGCTCGCGACGCGGCAAGCGCCGGCCAACCCGGCCCCCGTACCGAAGGGCACCTACGCGCTGCCCTTCGGCTGCGGCAGCCAGCCCAACTGACGCGAGGCGGGTGATGGGCTTCAAAATCTCGATCACGCTGCTCGCCCTCGCCGCGCTGACCACGGTCGCGCAGGCGCAGGAAAAGACCGGCGACATCATTGCACGCGGTGAATATCTCGCCCGCGCCGGCGACTGCACCGCGTGCCATACCGCGCCGGAGGGCCGCCTGTTCGCCGGCGGCCGCGCCATGCCGACCCCGTTCGGCACGCTCTACACCTCCAACATCACGCCTGATCCGGAAACCGGGATCGGCAAGTGGAGCGCCGATGATTTCTACAAGACCATGCACAGCGGCCGTTTCCCTGACGGAGGATTGATCTACCCGGCGATGCCGTTCGCGTCCTACACCAAGGTTACGCGCGCCGACAGCGACGCGATCTTCGCGTACTTGCGCTCGATCGCGCCGGTGAACCAGAAGAACAAGCCGCACGAGCTGCGTTTCCCCTACGACAATCGCCAGCTCATCCTCGGCTGGCGCACGCTGTTCTTCAGCGAGGGCGAGTTCAAGCCGGATCCCAAGAAATCGGCGGAATGGAATCGCGGCGCCTATCTGGTCGAAGGCCTCGGCCATTGCGGCATGTGCCATTCGCCGATCAATGCGCTCGGCGGCACCTCGCAATCGGACGCCTTCAAGGGCGGCCTGATCCCGATGCAGAACTGGTACGCGCCTTCGCTCACGTCGAACCGCGAAGCCGGTCTCGGCGACTGGAGCATCAAGGACATCACCGATCTGCTCCAGACCGGCGTCTCGATGCGCGGCGTTGTCTACGGCCCGATGGCCGAGGTCGTGCACAACAGCCTGCAATATCTCAATGACGAAGACACCAAGGCAATGGCGGTGTACCTCAAGGGCATCGCGGAGCCTTCGCCGCCGCCGGCGCCGAGCTCGGCGCTGCCGACCACCGAAAGCAGCCTGCTGATCAGCCTCGGCAAGACCGTCTACGACAAGAACTGCGCGAGCTGTCACGGCACGCAGGGCGAAGGCAAGCCGCCGCACTGGCCGCCGCTCGCCAACAACCAGTCGATCGAGATGCAGTCGGCGGTCAACCCGATCCGCATGGTGCTCAATGGCGGCTATCCGCCGGGCACCAAGGGCAATCCGATGCCGTATGGCATGCCTCCGTTCGCGGGCCTCCTCTCCGACAACGAGGTCGCCGCCGTCGTCTCCTACATCCGCACCGCCTGGGGCAATCGCGGCACACCGGTCTCGGCACGCGACGCCAACGAGCTGCGCTCCGCGCCGCTGAACTGAGAGATGCCAGAGAGCCATCATGATCAATTCCGATCCGCCGACCAGCCCAGCCGCCGCTGACGAGGCCGTCGAGGAGGTCGTCGCGCAAGGGCCGTCCGGCGCGATCGTGCTCGCCGGCATCGCCACGGCCTGCGTGGTCGCGATGTGGCTCGCGTTCTACCTGTTCGTCTTCCTGCCGCGCGGGTCGCTGCAATGAGCACTGAGCAAAGCCATGCGAGCGCCGAGGTCGCCGCCCGCGTCGAGCGGCGCTGGGCCACCATCGCCGTGATCATCATCGTCATGATGGCGCTGCTGGCGGCATTCGCCGGCATCCATCGCGCGACCATGCCGCAGCCACGCGTCGAGATCATCGATCCGTCGCGAATCCATCTGTTCGGCGAGTTCGTCGAGAGCAATCTCGGCAGCGTGCTGGAGGCCAATGGCGCGGTCACGGTGCGTGCGATCGGCCAGCAATATTCCTTCACGCCGGCCTGCATCGTGGTGCCCGCCGATACGCCGATCACGCTGCGCGCCACCAGCGCAGACGTCGTGCACGGCATCCTGATCCAGGGCACCAACGTCAACACCATGCTGGTGCCGGGCTACGTCTCCGAGCAGCTGATGCGCTTTACGAAGACTGGCGACTATCTGATGCCCTGTCAGGAGTTTTGCTCCTTTGGCCATGAGGGCATGTGGGGCAAGGTCAAGGTGATTGACAAGGCTGACTTCGCCAATCGCGCGAAGAGCGGCGGGAGGCTGAGCTGTGTTGGTCAATAGGAAGCTCATCCTCTCCCATTTCTGGTTTGCCTTTGCTGTGTTCGGCGTCGCGCTGACGCTCGGCGCCTGGCAGATGTTCATTCGCAGCCCGATCGGGACCTGGCTGTCCAATCCCGAGCTCTATTACCGTTCGCTCACCGCGCACGGTACGGTGATGGGCTACGTGTTCCCGACCCTGGTGGCTATGGGCTTTGGCTATGCCATCAGCGAATCCGCGCTGGAGCAGCGCCTGGTCGGCGTGCGCTGGGCCTGGGCCGGTTTCTGGCTGATCGTTGCCGGCAGCATCATGGCCGTGATCCCGATCGCGCTCGGCCGTGCTTCGGTGCTCTACACGTTTTATCCGCCGCTGATCGGCAACGTCTTCTACTACCTCGGCGTCGTGCTGGTCGTGGTCGGCTCCTGGATCTGGGTCGCGCTGATGTCGATCAATCTGCGCGTCTGGCGAAAGGCCCATCCCGGCGCGCCGGTACCGCTGGCGATGTTCGCCAATGTTGCCGGCTCCTATCTGTGGGCCTGGACCGCGGTCGGCGCCGCGCTCGAGCTGCTGCTCCAGATCATTCCCGTCGCGGCAGGACTGAAGAACACCATCGACGCCGGTCTTGCGCGCATCTTCTTCTCCTGGACGCTGCACGCCATCGTCTATTTCTGGCTGATGCCGACCTACATCGCCTATTACACCATCGTGCCGCGCGCGATCGGCGGCCGGGTCTATTCCGACAGCATGGCGCGGATCTCCTTCATTCTGTTCCTGGTGGTGGCGATGCCAATCGGCATGCACCACACCTTTGCCGATCCGATGGTCGGCGCCGGCTTCAAGTTCATCCATTCGGCCTTCACCGCGCTGGTCGCGCTGCCGACCCTGCTGACGGTGTTCACTATCTGCGCGTCGGTCGAGATCGCTGCGCGGCTGCGCGGCGGCCACGGCCTGTTTGGCTGGATCAAGGCCCTGCCCTGGGACAACCCGATGATGCTGGCGCTGGCGTTCTCGTTCGTCATGCTCGGCTTCGGCGGCGCCGGCGGCCTCATCAACATGAGCTATCAGCTCGACGCGTCCATCCACAACACGCAATGGATCACCGGTCATTTCCACCTGATCTTCGGCGGCGCCATCGTGATCATGTATTTCGCGATCGCCTATGATCTGTGGCCGCATCTGACTGGCCGCGAGCTGATCGACCTTCGCCTGATGCGCACCCAGCTCTGGCTGTGGTTCGTCGGCATGGTCGTCACGACGTTTCCGTGGCACTGGGTTGGCATTCTGGGCATGCCGCGCCGCATGGCCTATTTCGACTTCGGCGATCCAGCCATCGCGCCGCAGGCGCTCTCCGTCACCCTCTCTGCTTTCGGCGGCTTTATTTTACTGGCGTCGGGCATCATGTTCATCGTCATCCTGGCGCGCGGCATGCGTGCGCCCCAGACCGAGGCCGGGCCGTACCGCTTTGCGCTGGCCTTGCATCAGCCAGTGACCGTTCCGGTCGCGCTCAACACGCACGCATTGTGGGTGGCGCTGATGATCGCCCTCACCATCACCAATTACGGCTATCCGATCCTGAATCTGGCGTTGAGTGAAGGCACCTCGGTGCCCGCCGTCTACGTGGGAGCGCAGTGATGAGCGCGCGCGACCTCTTCACCCTCCGCAACAGCCATTTCCGGATTGGTGTCGGCATCACCGCTGCGATCCTGATCGTCACAGCGATTGCCGGCTTCATCGTGCTGCCCTTCGCTCAGCCCTGGGTACAGTTCGCCAATGTCTGGGATGCTATCTGCAGCGCTGCCGGCGTGCCGCAGCGCGCGGCGAATGTGAAGGCGCCCGAACAGGCAAAACGCCTGTCCGAGGTCGTGCTGACCTCGCATACGCTGGCGCGTCCGAGCCAGGAAGCGATCGGCCGCGGCGCCACGCAGGCGCAGCGCTGCGCGATCTGCCACGGCCCGACCGGCATCAGCCGTGCGGACTCACCCAATCTCGCCGGCCAGTATGCCGCCGTGATCTACAAGGAGCTGCACGATTTCCGCTCCGGCGCGCGCAGCAATGCCGTGATGTCACCGTTCGCCGTGAACCTGACGGACGAGGAGATCGCCGATCTCTCGAACTACTACGCCTATTTGCCGAGGCTTCCCGCCTATCACCCGACGCCGCAACTGCCGAAACCCAACATCGTCGTTTACGGCGCGCCAATGCGCGGCATCGCGCCTTGCGGCGCCTGCCATGGCAGCCTCGACAACAAGACCGGCAGTCCGTGGCTCGAAGGCCAGTCCGAAGCCTACATGAAGGCGCAGCTCCATGCCTTCGCATCCGGCGAGCGCCGCAACGACATCAGCCAGCAGATGCGCAACATCGCGAGATCGATGACACCGCAGGAGATCGACCAGGCCGCGGCCTACTATGCCTCGCAGCCGCCTGATATCGTGAAGGCGGTGGATTGATCAGGACGACGCCAGCTTCGGCCGGCCGTAGATCGCATCCGCCCGCTTCTCGAACGCTGTGGAAAACCGCGCGAAGGCGGCATCGAACATCGAGCCCATCAGCATCGCAAGCATGCGGCTCTTGAACTCATAGGCGAGGAAGAAACCGACGTCGCAGACATCCTCACCCTCCTGTTGGCCTTTGGGCTCGAACGTCCAGCGGTTTTCGAGGTTGCTGAAAGGACCTTGCAGATATTCGACCAGGATCTTCAGATTGGCGCGGTCGAGCGTCACGCGGCTGGTGAAAGACTCTTTGACCAGCTTGAACGACACCGTCATGTCGGCGACCAGCACCTCGGTGCCATCGGGCTTCGCCATCCGCTGACGCACCTTCAGCGCGCTGCACAGCGGCACGAATTCCGGATAGCGCTCGACATCGGCGACCAGATCAAACATCTTGGATGCGCTGTGATTGACACGGCGCTTGCTCGAAAATTTGGGCATGGCGGTTCAGCGGGCGTTAGCTGCCCGAGCGGCCTTGAGTCTCGCAAAGTCCTCGCCGGCATGATGCGACGAGCGGGTGAGCGGGCTCGCCGACACCATCAGGAAGCCCTTGGTGTAGGCGATCTTCTCGTAGGACGAAAATTCGTCCGGCGGCACGTAGCGCATCACGGCGTGATGTTTGCGGGTCGGCTGCAGATATTGCCCGATGGTGAGGAAATCGACGTCGGCCGAACGCAAATCGTCCATCACCTGCTGCACCTCGTGGCGCTCCTCGCCGAGGCCGACCATGATGCCGGACTTGGTGAAGATGGTGGGATCGAGCTCCTTGACCCGCTGCAGCAGCCGGATCGAATGGAAGTAGCGCGCGCCCGGCCGCACCGTGAGATAACACGAGGGCACGGTCTCGAGATTGTGGTTGAAGACGTCGGGCCTCGCCGCGACGACGACCTCGAGCGCCCCCTCCTTGCGCAGGAAGTCCGGCGTCAGAATCTCGATCGTGGTCGAGGGACACGCGGCGCGGATGGCGCGGATGGTCTGCGCAAAGTGCTCGGCGCCGCCATCGGCGAGATCATCGCGGTCGACCGAGGTGATGACCACGTGGGCGAGGCCCAGCTTGGCGACGGCCTCGGCGACGTTCTGCGGCTCGGCTGCATCCAGTGCATTGGGCAGGCCGGTCTTGACGTTGCAGAAGGCGCAGGCACGGGTGCAGGTGTCACCCATGATCATGAAGGTCGCGTGCTTCTTGTCCCAGCACTCGCCGATGTTCGGGCAGCCCGCCTCCTCGCACACCGTGTGCAGACCATTCGCGCGCACGATGTTGCGGGTGTCGGCATAGCCGCGGGTGTTAGGCGCGCGCACGCGGATCCAGTCCGGCTTCGGCGGCGAAGCGGAATCGGGGCGGTTCACCTTTTCGGGGTGACGCGGGCGCAACGGGTTCGAGATAGTGTCGACAATAACGACCATGGGCTGTCCGGTCTGTTCAGGTCCTACCTAATCGGTCTGCTTGCCTGCCGCAACCCGGCTCGCGCCGCTTCAGGGAACATGGCAGATATGGGCAATATCCTGCTCTGTTCTCAGGCGATTCTCACCTCGAATGGCTCCAGCCTCGAAGACTTCCACACCACGGCTCGGCAAGCGGCTCAAGCGCGGCTTTTTCGACCGCAGCGTCCACGAGGTTGCGCCCGATCTGATCGGCACGACCATGCTGGTCGACGGCGTTGGCGGGATCATCGTCGAGGTCGAAGCCTATCATCATACCGAGCCTGCGGCGCACTCCTACAACGGCCCGACGCCGCGGAACCAGATCATGTTCGGCCCGCCCGGCTTTGCCTATGTCTACCGCTCCTACGGCATCCACTGGTGCGTGAACTTCGTCTGCGAGGAGGAAGGCTCGGCCGCCGCCGTGCTGATCCGCGCGCTGGAGCCGACCCATGGGATCGCCGCGATGCGCCGCCGCCGCAACGCGGTCGATGTGCACGCGCTGTGCTCGGGCCCGGGCAAGCTGACGGAGGCGCTGGGCATCACGATCGCCCACAACGCCCTGCCGCTGGACCGGCGGCCGATCGCGCTACATGCGCGGACGGGGGACCTGGAGGTCGTGGCCGGCATCCGGATCGGCATCACCAAGGCCGTCGAGCTGCCCTGGCGCTATGGCGTCAAGGGCTCGAAGTTTCTGAGCAAGCCGTTTCCCCGCTGATAGTCATTCCGGGGCGATGCGCAGCATCGAGCCCGGAATTTCAAGATTCCGGGTCTGGTCCTTCGGACCATCCCGGAATGACGATGAGGCTACGACGCCTGCTTCAACCGCTCCAGCGCCTCGAGCAGCTTGGCCTTGCGGGCCAGCGCCGCCTCGCGCTTTTCGCGCTCCTCCTCGACGACCTCTTCGGCCGCGTTGGCGACGAATTTCTCGTTCGCCAGCTTGGACTCGGCGCGCTTGATGTCGGCGTCGGCCTTGCCGATCTCCTTGTCGAGGCGCGTCCGTTCGGCCGCAACGTCGATCACGCCCTTCAGCGGCAACGCTGCCACCTCGCCGCGGACGAGCAGTTGAACGGCGCCGTCGGGCGCGCGGTCGGCGAAGGAAATCTCCGACAACCGCGCCATGCGCTTGATGACGTCGGTCCAGCGCGGCGCGCGTTCCTTCGTCTCAGCCGAGGCGCCAGAGAGCACCAGCGCCGTCAATGTTGCCGGCGGGATGTTCATCTCGGCGCGCACCGAGCGGATCTGCGTGACGAGGTCGATCACCCAGCCGATTTCGGCTTCAGCCTTGGGATCGGTGAAGTCGGCATGGTCGAAGATCGGCATGATCAACGCCGGCGAGATCAGCGGATCGGTCGGACCGGCTGCCGCGGCAAGCATCGCGAGTTGCTCCGGCGTCGGCTCGGCAGGCTTCAGCGGCCATTCTGCCAGAGCCAGCAGGCCCTCGCGCTTTGCCGTCACCTCCCACAGTTCTTCGGTGATGAAGGGCATGAAGGGGTGCAGCAGCTTCAGGATCTCGTCCCGTGCCCACGCCACCATGGCGCGGGTCTCGTCCTTGGCGGGGCTGTCCGGGCCGAGCAGCACGGGTTTTGCGAGCTCGACATACCAGTCGCAATAGACGTTCCAGACGAAGCGATAGATCGCGCCGGCCGCATCGTTGAAGCGATAGGCCTCGATCGCCTCGGTCACCTCACGCGTGGTGTGCGCGCTCTCATGCGCGATCCAGCGGTTCAGCGTCTCCTTCGCCTTCGCCGGCTCGAAACCCTCGGGCACGGCGCAGTGGTTCATCTCCGCGAAGCGGGACGCGTTCCAGAGTTTTGTCGCGAAGTTGCGGTAACCCTCGACGCGGCTGGTGGCGAGCTTGATGTCGCGTCCCTGCGCCGCCATCGCGGCCAGCGTGAAGCGCAGCGCGTCCGCACCATATTCGTCGATCAGACTGAGCGGGTCGATGACGTTGCCTTTCGACTTCGACATCTTGGCGCCCTTCTCGTCGCGGACGAGGGCGTGGATATAAATCGTCGAGAACGGCACCTCCTTCATGAAGTGCAGGCCCATCATCATCATGCGGGCGACCCAGAAGAAGATGATGTCGAAGCCCGTCACCAGCGCATTGGTCGGGTAATAACGCTGCACCTCGGGCGCATCTGCGGGCCAGCCGAGTGTCGAGAACGGCCACAGCGCCGAGGAAAACCAGGTGTCGAGCACGTCTTCATCACGCGTGATGAAGCCTTCACGCTTGTTGCGGTCGAGCGCCATCTCACGGCCCTGCTCGACCGTGATGACCTCCTGCTCGACGTAATAGCCGAGCGCGTGGCTGACGGCCTCTTCCTCGGTCTCGGCGACAAACACCTTGCCGTCAGGACCGTACCAGGCCGGGATCTGGTGGCCCCACCAGAGCTGGCGCGAGATGCACCAGGGCTGGATGTTCTCCATCCACTCGAAATAGGTCTTTTCCCAGTTCTTCGGCACGAACGAGGTCTCGCCCGAACGCACCGCCGCGATCGCTGGCTTGGCCAGCGTCTTGGCGTCGACGTACCACTGGTCGGTCAGGTAGGGCTCGATCACGCTGCCCGAGCGGTCGCCGTGCGGCACCATGTGGGTGTGCGGCTCGATCCGCTCGACGAAGCCGAACGACTCAAGGCGCTCGACGATGCGCTTGCGCGCAACGAAGCGATCGACCTTGTGAAACTCCTCGGCGAATTGCGAGGCACCTTCCGGCAGGTCGCGCAGATAGTCCTCGTTGTCGAGGAGATCGAGACAGCCTTCCCTGTCGAGCACGCTGATGCGGCGCAGGCCGTGGCGATTGCCGACTTCGAAGTCGTTGAAGTCGTGCGCCGGCGTCACCTTGACCGCGCCCGAGCCCTTCTCCGGATCGGAATAGTCGTCGGCGACGATCTGGACCTTGCGGCCGACCAGCGGCAGGACGATGTTCTTGCCGACCAGCTCTCGATAGCGCTCATCCTCGGGATGCACGGCAACGCCGGTATCGCCGAGCATGGTCTCGGGGCGCGTCGTGGCGACGACGATGAAGCTCGTGGGATCCTCGGGGTTGAAGGTCTTGCCCTCGATCGGATAGCGCAGATACCAGAGGTGGCCCTTCACCTCGGTCTGCTGCACTTCGAGATCGGAGATCGCGGTCAACAGCTTGGTGTCCCAGTTCACCAGCCGCTTGTCCTTGTAGATCAGTCCGTCGCGATGCAGCTCGACGAACACCTTGATGACGGCCTTGGACAGGCCCTCGTCCATGGTGAAGCGCTCGCGCGACCAGTCACAGGAGGCACCGAGCCGCTTGAGCTGGTTGATGATGGTGTCGCCGCTCTCGGCCTTCCACTGCCAGACCCGCTCCAGAAACTTCTCGCGGCCCATTTCGCGGCGACCGGGCTGCTGACGCTCCATCAGCTGCCGCTCGACCACCATCTGGGTGGCGATGCCGGCATGGTCGGTCCCGGGCTGCCACAGCACGTCGCGGCCGCGCATCCGCTCGAACCGGCACAGAATGTCCTGCAGCGTGTTGTTGAGGGCGTGCCCCATGTGCAACGAGCCCGTCACGTTCGGTGGCGGGATCACGATGGTAAAGGGCACCGCGTCGCGGCGGTCGGGGCGGCCGGCTTTGAAGGCAAGGCTGTCCTCCCACACAACGGACATGCGGGCTTCGATATCGGCGGGCTGGTAATTTTTCTCGATCATGGGCGCTAGAAAGCCGCGTGCGGGGGCCAAGTCAACGGAAAGCTCAGCGGCAACGAGGCTTCCCGGCCCGGTCGGGAGTCCGACGATGACCTGCAAGCGGGGCTTTATGAGGGCTCTGCGGCCTCCCCTACCTGCCGCCGCGCGAGACTCGCTCGATTTCGGCCTTCACGATGCGTTCAACAAGGCCCGGCAAATTGTCGTCGAGCCAGGATTTGAGCATCGGACGCAGCATCTCCTTGACCAGATCCTCCAAGGTCCGCGCATTGCTGCTGAGCACCGTGTGGGCCAGGGAGTTGAAGGCGGATTCGACCGCGGAGACGGTCGAATGCGCGAGCATCGGCTGCTGCGGCGGCAGCGGCGGTGCATCGAAGTCCACCGGCGCATAGGAGGGTGGCGGCGTCGGACGCGGCGGCGGCGATTCGGCGAATTCCAGGTCGTCGCGCGGCTCGACCCTGCGGAAGCTCGGCGGCGGCGGAGCCGGCGTCGGGTCCATCGCCATTTCATCGGTCAGTTCGAGCACGTCGGGCTCCGGCTCCGGCTCCGGCGTGCGGACCTCGGGCGCCGGCGTCGCCACATCGAGCCCGGCGAGCAGCGCGTCGATATCATCCTGGTTGTTGGAAGCATCCGCCGCCGGTGCGGGTGGCGGAGGCGGCGCAGGAGCCGGCTTTGCGGCCGGCGGCGGCGCGGGCTTTTCAGCGGCAGGCTTGGCGGCGGCAACCTTGGAGGGCGGAATGTCGTTCATCGCCTGCGGCTTCGGTGCCGGCGCGGCGGGAGCTGGTGCGGGCTTGGCGGCCTCCGCCGGCGGCGGCTTGGCCTCATCGTCGGCAATGATGCGCCGGATCGAGGCCAGAATCTCCTCCATCGAGGGTTCTGTGACCTTTGCAGGCTGCGTCATCTCCGACTCCACATGATCAACGCCCTCGCATGCGTTATTTTACACCAAGCACGACAGGATTGGCCGGTTCCGGACGGACGCCCCGACATTTTCGTCGCGGCAACCCCACTTGTCCCCAGTTCACGGCTCAACGTGCGGCGGCGCTCCCTGCCCCCGGTACTCAAGCTTTACGCACGCGACATCAGGTGCAGGGCGAATCGACCCGCATCTTCTTGGCAAGGCTATGTCAGGGATTTTGATGATTGCAAGCAAAGCACCGGTCGGCTTCGGCTCTTTGCGAGGCCGACCGGATAACTACGGGACTTTAGCGTCCGTCGGGCGTACGCACGCCCGTCCAGCTGTCGCGGACCTGCTGGTAGTGCACGCTGGGATCGTAGACCGTGGTGTTGAGACCGAGCACCTGCGGCGCCAGACGACCGACCGCGTTGAGCACCGAATAGGACGCCACCACGCGGTCATGCTGGGCCGTGACGAGCGCAACGCGCGCGTTCACCAGCGCCTGCTGCGCGTTGAGCACGTCGAGTGTGGTGCGCTGACCGGCCTTGGCTTCCTCGCGCACGCCGTTGAGCGCGATCTCGGACGCCGTGACCTGCGCCTGCGCGGACTTCACCTGCGCCTTGCCGGCTTCCAACTGGCCCCAGGCCTGCACGACATTGGCACGGGTTTGATCGCGAGTGGTTTCAAGATTGAGGCGCTGCTGCGCCAGATTCTCTTTCGATTGGCGGATGAGCGCATATTCTGCGCCGCCCTGGAAGATCGGAATGGAGGCTGTCGCTATCGCGGACGCCGTATTCGTTCGGAAAACCGACAGGGTCTGCTGATAAGCCGTGCTGACGGCAGCCTGGACGGTGACCGTGGGCAGCAGCGCGCCTTCGTTGATCTTGACCTGGAGATAGTTGACGTCGATGCCGTACATCGAAGCCGTGACGTTGGGATTCTCCACCAGGCTAAGATTGACCGCGGATGCGATCGTGTTGGGCAGGAAACGATCGACCGGGGAGCCCGGGGCAAGGTTCGTCGGCTCATTGCCGATGATGCGGCGGAAGTTCGCGCGCGTCGTCGTGAGGTTCGATTCGGCGGTCAGCGCTTGGGTCCTGCCGGCGGCCAGTTGCGCTTCGGATTGTGCCACGTCTGTGCGTGTGACCTCGCCGACGTTGAAGCGATCGCGCGTTTGCTTGAGTGTCTGTTCGAGCACGCGCACGTTGCTGCGCTGAACTTCGAGAGTTGCCGCATCGCGCAAATAGTCCATGTAGCTCGTGGCAGCCTGCAGCAGGACCGTCTGCTCGAGCACACGCAGCGCCTCGCGGGACCCGGAGACCTGGCTCTCCGCCGCGCGCGTCTTGTTGGCGGTCTGATTGCCGTTGTAGAGCGTCTGGTTGACGGTCAAGCTGGCGCTGTTGGACTGGGGGACACCATAGAACGGAGTGCCCTTCTGCGCCGCTTGGGTATCTTGATATTGATACCCGGTGCCGAGGGTCACATTGACCTTGGGGCGGTAGCCCGACAAAGCCTGAGGCACGTTTTCGTCAGTCGAGCGCACCTGGGCGCGTTGCGCGTTGAGCTGCGGATTGTTCTGATAGGCACGCACCAGCGCGGCCTCGATCGTGTCCGCCAAGGCAGGCGCCGACCCGGCCATCGCCAGCAGCAGGACCGAAACCGCGGCTCCGGTGAAGAGCTTCACCCCATGCATCCCAAAAATTCCGTTCATTCTAACGCCCGGCTCGTGCCCGCGAGCTAGGTTATCGTCAACCGAGTGGAGTCGTGGCCCCGCCGCAACATAGGACGCGGATGGGCGCGACGGAACTACCTCAAGGGAGTTCCCAGTGGAAACTCTTCACGTGCAGCATCCCGGCCACACTTCTGATTCAGAACGGGATTTTAACAGGCATCGGCCGTCAGAAGACGAAGGCTGCGGCCCGTTCGAGCCCGGGAAGGACCGGAGCCGCGGCATCGAACAGCGCCCGATGGCCGAATTCGCCGTGGGTATGGGTCACGATCATGGCCCGTGGCGGCCTGGATTCGGCAGACACCCCCACCAGACGGCCGCCGTCCTTGAGTTGCCCGAGCAGCCCTTCCGGCGTCACCTCGACGGCCCCATTGAGAATGATCACGTCATAGGGACCAGCGGAGGGATCGCCCTCGGCACAAGAAGCGGCCTTGCAGGTGACGTTGGCAAGCCCAAGGGAGGCACAGGCATCCCCGGCTTTGGCGGCCAGGGTCGAATCGGATTCGGTCGCAGTGACCTGGCGGGCGAGCTTGGCCGTCAGTGCGGCGAGATAGCCCGTGGCGCAACCGACCACCAGCACGTTGTCCGCCTCGCCGATTTCGGCGGCCTGAAGCAGCTTGCCGGTCAGCTGCGGCTTGATCAGGAAGCGCTTGGCGGCACCTTCGCTCACATCGAGATCGAGGTCGAGATAGGCCAATGCCTGTCTGGACTCCGGCACGAACACTTCGCGCGGAACCGTAAGCATGGCATCGAGAACATTGCGATCAGTGACGTCACTGGTGCGCACCTGGCCATCGACCATTTTGAGGCGCGCGGTCGAGAAACCGGACATTTGCGGACCCTGAAATGCGGACGACGCCGCGGAAGAAAGTTGGCGGCATCTTTGGAACATGCCCGGCCAAAACGCAACATGGCCGTTGGCCCTGCCAGCCAACGCTTCCGCAACTACCGCATCAGAGGGGGCGCTGGACTATTCGATTGTCACCGCGAGGCGGCCGATCAGAGCCGCGACCTCGTCCAGGCGCGCCGAATCGGGCGTCTCGACCGCGCGCGCCAGACAGGCGATGCATTCATCGTCGCTGAGCTCGGGAAGGTCGGCCGGCAGAATCGAGGGAGCGAGGTGGGCGCGGTCGATCTGGATGTCTGGCATGGGAATCAGCTCCGTAAGGGTCCGGCCCCCCGCAAAGCTCGATTCGAATTAAGTCGATTTGGCGCCGCCCCAATGACCGCGGTGGCGCTGCCGCACACATCTGCTTGAACACGATTCTGCGGAGGATTCGAGCGCGGATCGTCCTGAGAGATCGCCCGAACCGCATTGCGCGTCACATCAGGACGCAGCGTCAAGTCATTCAATTTATTGTTGAATTTGGCTCCCCGGGCTGGATTCGAACCAGCGACCATCCGATTAACAGTCGGAGGAATCGGCCCCACCTAAGCGGTTGAGCTGACTCTGTTTTATCGCAAAACGCCGTAGAAACACTGCAATAAAGGCCTTAATCGCTATCTACCACAAACCACTCAACTCCACTTGAAATCACTCCGGTGTGTGTGCATGGTCGTGTGCACGGAATTCGGAGGTCTCAACGTGAAACAGTTGATCAGCAAGACCACAGTGGATGCCCTGCCCGCCGGCGCCTTGCTGGTCGACACCAAGATTGACGGGTTCGTGGCCCGCAAGCTTCCGAGCGGGAAAGTCTCCTACGGCTTTCGGTATCGAAAGAACGGCAAACAATGGTGGCTGGCCCTAGGCGTTCACGGCCAGAGCGGCACCACGGCCGACACAGCCCGGGCCCAGGCCAAGGTTCTCCAAGGACAGGTTGCAGGTGGCAAGGATCCTGGCGCCGCTAAACTGGCTGAGCGAGAGAAGTCCCTCCAGGCGAAGCAGGCCGCTAAGAACACGGTCGACGCAGTGCTTGACCAATTCGTCAAACGGCACGTTGAGGGCCTGCGGAGCGCAGCCACGGTCAAGCAATGCCTCGACGACTACGTTCGCCCCAAGATCGGCAGCAAATCGATCTATGACCTGAAGCGTCGCGACATCGTGGAGATGCTGGACGCGATCGAGGGCAAGGATGGCGAGTTGGCCGTCACGGCTGATCGTGTCCTTGCTTACGTTCGCAAGGCCTTTAATTGGCAGATGGCGCGGGATGACGAGTTCACCTCCCCCATCGTCAAGGGGATGGCCCGCACCAAGCCGGCCGAGCGCGCTCGCGATCGCATTCTCGCGGACGATGAAATCCGCAGCCTGTGGAAAGCGCTGGACAGCACCGAGGCCGGCCCCGAGCCCTTCCGCAATCTGGTCCGCGTGTTGCTGCTGACGGCGCAGCGCCGCGACGAAATCGGCCTCATGCAGGCGCAGGAAGTCGACGGGGACACTTTCATCATTCCGGGTGAGCGCTACAAGACGGGCGAACTCAATGCCGTGCCTCTCACCGCCTCCGCTCGTCAATGGATGAGCGATCGGAAGTCCGGTTACGTATTTTCGACCACCGAGGGCGCAAGGCCATTCAGCGGCTACAGCAAGGCCAAGAACCAGCTCGACGCTGTGATCGCCAAGCAGCGAAAGGCGGACGGTCTGAAACCGATGGCAGAATGGCGCTTGCACGATCTACGCCGCACCGCGCGCAGCCTCATGTCTCGCGCCGGCGTAACCAGCGACATTGCGGAAATGGTGCTTGGTCACAAGCTGATGGGCGTCCGCCGCGTCTATGACCGTTATAGCTACGCCGCCGAAAAGCGAGACGCGCTTGAGAAGCTCGCGGGGCTCCTCTCAATCATCCTCAACCCGCCGGCGGACAATGTGGTCCAGATCGGTGCGCGCGCATGAGCGAGCATGAGAGTCTGTTCGAACTGTCTATTGCAATCCAACGGCTCCGCGGTGCGCTTGAAAACTCGGCTCTCCCGGCGAGGCGCCTCCAGGAACTGAGAAACCAGGCCGCTGATTTGAGCGACCAATGCTATTTCCATATCGGCTCGCTCTGGGTGAAGCCCAACGAAGCACGCGCGGCGAAGCTCAAGGAGGCAAAACTGGCCGAGATTGCGGCGTTGGAAGCACAGCTTGCTAACGTCAAACGCAAAGTCGGCAGACGCCCAACGGAAAGAGTTCCCGCAGGCGATCTGCACATCGCCATGCAGTACCTGAAGCAGCCAGCAACCGGACGAAATTCGGTGGAAATCTTGGTGAACACCGCCATAGGTCAAGGCGCGTATGGAGGGTGGAAAAACGTAAAGACGGATAAGGACGTCGGAACTATCGTCCGTCGCATCCGGCGGCTGATTAAGAAGATCGAAGAGGCTCGCTTGAATTAGCGTCCGAATAGCGTCCGGGCTATTCGATTCTCAACGCAAAACGACGCACTCATATTCGCACCCATCCGAAGCGTGCCGGTAACACCGGCCAACCCGATGGGTGAAAGATGGCAATACTTATTGACTGCAAGGCAGCAGCCAAACGCCTTTGCGTGGCTGAAGGCACGTTGTCGAATTGGCGCATCCAGGGAAAGGGTCCGCGGTTCGTCCGCATCGGTGGGAAGATCTGTTACCGCGACGAAGACATCGAGGCGTTCATTGCTCAAGGCGTTCGCCAGTCGACCTCCGAGACGGAGGCCGCTGCCTGATGTGCCGGAAAATGAAGAAGGCCGGCGCTGTGGGGACAGCGACCGACCTTCGGGATTCTGTTCAGGCGACCAGCACGAACAACCCGGAATCTAAATCGTCCCTCCTCGAACTGCAAGCCTGCCACCTAACCCGGCGGTGCGCGATCAGTTTTGCTATGGCCTCAATCGTGGCCCCCCTCCTCCATGGGGAGGCACGGTAATGCACCTAGAAGCACTCAAACAGCAAATCGATTGCATCCGCGATCATAGCCTCGCGCACTATGCACGCGGAGAGCAGGAAGAACTTGCCCGGCAATTCCGTGAAGCTGCACGCCTGATCGAGTCAAGCAGGACGGCCGAGTTTTTGGCGTCCTTGGTGCCCTCTAATCCCAAGGGGGCAGCATGAGCCGCGAAAAGCTCCCCAATTCTCGGCTGAACGAAACCCAGGAGTTTGACCGGGACGGCATCCACATCACCATGACGGTTGGCTTCTACAAAACCGGTGAGGTCGGAGAGGTATTTCTGAACGCCGACCGGTCTAATTCGATGCTGGATGTGTTGATGAGCGATGCTGCGATCCTGGCCAGTCTTGCCTTGCAGCACGGCGTCCCGCTTCGCACCATCACTCACGCTTTGAAACGGGACAAATTCGGCATTGCGTCGTCTCCGATCGGTGCGGCGCTCGACCGAATCTCAACGCCGGAGGTGCTTTAAATGAACAAGGCATTTCTCGCGCTGGGCCGGCTTAAAACCGGTGAGATGAACAAAACCGAGGCGGCCTACGACCTGCATCTGCAGGCGCAGTATCAAGCAGGCCTGGTTGTTTGGCACAGGTTCGAGGCCATCAAGCTCCGTCTAGCCGATAATACCTTCTACACGTCCGACTTTGCGGTGCTCGCCGCTGACATGGTGCTCGAGCTCCACGAGGTGAAGGGCTTCTGGAAAGACGACGCCAGAGCGAAAATCAAGATCGCCGCGGCAATGTATCCATTCCGCTTTATCGCAATGAAGCAGCGCGCCAAAAAGCATGGCGGCGGCTGGGAAGCGGAGGCGTTCTAGATGCGTGACATCAAAGAATGGTCCCCTCTTCAAACCAAATACACCATGATCGTCGCCAACGCGAAGTTCTACGCCTTCGCCGAGACGGCACAGGACGTCGGCGAGCTGATAGGCCTCGGACTGATTGGAAAGACCGAGGCTGCAGACCTCCTCCAGGAGATCGCAATCTATAATCAGCTCACGTTCGAGTACGGGCAGGACCGCATTCAGAAGGTCATGGCGGAGGGTCTCCGCGCATGAACGTTGCTGCAATGAGTAATCCGGCATTGGACCGGGTTGCGATCGCAAGAGACAAGGCAGGGCCTGGGTTCAAGCGCACAAATGCGAACGACCTCATGGCAATGGACTTCCCTGCCCTTAAGGCTGTCGTACCCGGCTATCTCTATGGTGGATTTACGGTGCTCGCCGGCAGGCAGAAGCTCGGAAAGACTTGGCTAGCGCTCGACTTCGGGCTGGCCGTCTGTTCGGGTGGAGTGGGCCTGGGCTCGATCGTTTGCGACCAAGGGGACGTGCTTTACGTCGACCTGGAGAACGGCCCCCGCCGGGTCCAATCGCGAATTAAGGCTCTCTTCCCTTATGACGGGGTGCCGGACCTATCGCGCCTCGAGTTTGTGACCGAAGCACCGGCTCTTAACAACGGCTTTATTGACCGGCTCGAGCACTGGCGCCTCTCGGTGCAAGATCCCCTCTTGGTCGTGATCGACGTGCTTCAGCGGATCAAGCCGCCCGGCAACAAAAACCAGAATGCCTATGAAAGTGACTATTCGATCTGGGCGCCCTTGCAGGTCTGGGCAACGAAGCACGGTGTTTGCGTGCTCGGTCTGCACCACACCAAGAAAGGCGGCGCCGATGACCCGCTAGAAGCCCTTTCAGGCTCCAACGGTCTGTCAGCCTGCGCCGACACCACCGTCGTCCTCGATCAGGACCAGAACGGCCGCACGCTCTACGTCCGCGGCCGCGATGTGGAGGAAAAAGAGACCGCTGTCGTCTTCAATGGTGGAGCTTGGTCGATCCTCGGAGAGGCCGCAGCCGTTAGGCGGAGCGTTACGCGTAACGTTACGCTCGACGCGATCAGGTGTAACGGCCAGCCCATGACGCCGGCCGAAATAGCCTCTGCCACCGGCGAAACCAGCAACAAAGTGCGTCAAATCCTCTTCCGAATGGCCAAAGCGGGAGAAGTTTACAAGATCCAAGGCCGTTACTGGGTTGATCCTGTGTACCCCAGTAACGAGCGTAACGCGTAACGGAGGCAACACATGATTGACCATCAGCCCGTTACGCGCGTTACGGCCGTTACACCTGTTACCCCCGTTACGGGCGTTAGGGGGGTATGGGTTTTGAAGGGATTGAGAAATGGTGAAGAGCGGAAATAGGACCCCAATAGCGGCCGGCGGAAGCGGCTCAGCGGTTCCAGTTGTCCCCTTGCGCGGTGCCGGTAGAATTCAGCGCCGTGTCTGGCGCGCATTCATGGCTTTGCCAGATACCGAGCTGACGACGGCAGATCTGGCAGCCTGGTGCTATCCTCGATTAGAGGGGAAGCCGCTTCACAAGCATCGGAAGGCGATCGTTCGTGCTGCTCGCCGAATGGCTCAGCGCATCCGTCGAGATCGTCCCGGAGGCGTCGTTTTCAGAGCACTTGATAAATTATCGGATGCTACTTGAGCTATATCAAAAGGTTACGCCAAGGTTTTTTGGATGCACACGCGAGTGCACAAATCGGAGGTTCAAATGCGGTGGATTTCATTGGTGGCCCTGCTTCCGGCTGCCGTCATCGCTCAGCAGCCCGGACAGAATATCTTCCCGCCGGTGGTGAAAGGAATCGAGTATCGACTGAAGTATGGCCGGCACCCCGATGAAGGCTGGCAAGACGGCATGCGGTTTGAGTTTGCCAAGGAAGAGTGTCTGAAGCGCCTTGAGCTGCTGCGGGAAGCCCCGGGCCCGCGGGTTTGCATGATCCGGCCGGAGACGACTTCGCTATGAAACACCACCCGTAAATTTCCCAGGGTCACAAGGGCGGCTCGAAATGTCTCATTTCATGATGGATTGCTACTTCCGCGATGTGACTAAGCCGAACGGCCTCGTATGCGAAGAGCTCCCGATCAAAGCGAGCGGTGAAGATGAGGCCATAGCGGAGGCCAAGAGGGTTGCGATTTGGAAGAAGCCTGTGCGGTTTGATGTCCGAGCAGTCAGCAGGGCGGGCGATAGAGTTATCCACCAATCCTAACAACCCAGCCGAGCCACTGCACGCGACTTAGTTTCATCGTCAACCACGCCGAACAACTGTAACCAATTGATCTGACAGACGTTTTTTCTTTCTTCGGATTCTCGTAGGCGTATACTGGTCGCACCAAATCATTCATTGGTGCGAAACAAAATGTCCGAACAAACGTCTGATCACTTCACAGAGCGGGCCGTGTTCAAGTGCTCGCCTGAGCTGCTCGAGGTCATCGATCGCTCAGCGGCGGCCAGCTTCACCACTCGCTCAAACTTCCTCCGCGATACGGTCGTTGAGCGTCTGCGGCGGGAGGGCGTGATCCCCTCCCCGCGTGCGACGATGGCGGGGGCAGCCTGATGAGGTCCAATAGCAAGCCCCATGAAGATCTCGTCCATGAGATCAGCCACGGTTCAACCGATGAGAATTTTGCGTCGCTGATTGCCGGCATTGCCGATCGCATCGAGGGCGCCCGTCTCAACCCCGTGAAGATCTCGGACCTGGTCTCCATCCTCCGCGAGGACACGACCAAGCTTTACAAAGCCGTGATGCGGAAGGGCTGAGCCATGAAGCGTCACTTCCTGACCTGGTTGTTCAGTCTGGCGTTCATCGCGCCCTCGTTTGCAGCCGGCACCATCCCTGGCATCAGCATGACGCAGCAGCTTGACGAGTTCGCCAAGCCACTGAGCGGCGGCAAGCTCTATCTGATCCAAGCTGGCACCACGTCCACTCCGCAGAACTGCTACCAAGATACGGCGCTTACGCTGGTGTACCCCAACCCTGTCACGCTCGACGCAGCTGGTCGTGTGCCGCAGCTGTTCTGTGCGGATGGCAGTATCAAAATTCGCCTCACCGACAGGAACGGCTCTCAGAAGCTCGTCCAAGACAATCTGCTGATTGTCGGTCCTTCCGGCGGTGGTGGCGGGGGCGGAACGGTCGATCCCACGACGATCTTCCAAACCGGCGCCTTCATGCAGTTCTACGGCACCAACACGCTGACCGGATGGGTCCGCTGCAATGGCCGCACGATCGGCTCCGCAAGCTCCGGGGCAACCGAGCGCGCGAACCTCGATGCGCAGGCCCTATTCCAGTATCTCTGGAGCGCTGATGCAAATTTGGCTATCGGGGGTGGTCGTGGAGCATCTGCTGCGGCGGATTGGGCAGCGAATAAACAGCTCACTTTGCCTGATTGTCGCGGTCGCATAGTCGCAAGCCTTGACGACATGGGCAACGTGGCTGCGGGGCGTCTTACGGCAACGTATTTTGGAACCGCTGCAACCGTGCTTGGTGCTTCTGGAGGCGGAGAAAGCCTGACCCTTACGGCTGCACAGATCCCCGCTCATACGCATCCGAACACTCTGACGGATCCTGGTCATACCCACACCTACCAACAGCCAATCTCCTTTGGCGCTAGTGGTGCGGGCGCTGGTATCCTTGGCTCTGCCACGTCTGGAAATACGGGGAGTTCAACAACTGGCATCACCATCAACAATGCAGCGAACACGGGCGGTGGCAATCCTCACCGCACTGTGCAGCCCACCATCCTCGCCACGACTTTCATCAAACTGTAGGGGCGCTCTATGACGAGCCGAGAACTTCTTAAGCGGAACGCATTCGCCAAGCGCAATCCCGAATGGCACGACAACCTTACCGGAGCCAATATTGCGATTGCGCACGCGCACAGCATGCTTTCAGCGGGCAAGCTGACGCAGCAGGAATTCAAAGACTATGAATCGCATCTCTGGCACCAGTTGCTCGACGAAATGCCGATGGACGTCTTTTCCGAGATGCAAGCCGATGGCTCCCTTAAGGATCTGGAGGCGCTAGCGCGCGGTTATGACGGCGATCGAGATTCCGGTGACGTTACGGAGAGTCGGAAATCTGCCGAGCGCAAGGTCAAGGCTGACGCTTTGGAACAAAAGTGGCTCGACGGCACGATTGACGATAAAACGTATGCGCAGCTTTCCCGTGATCATGTGGGCAAAAGCGAGCGCCTGGACGATATGATCGCCGACGGCAAGCACGACAAAGCCGCTCACGAGGTCTTTGAGAGGAGCTACAACGAGCAGCCGAACCATGAGCACATACTTACGCAGTATCTTCGAAAGACGTTCGGCGGAAACGACGTGGAGGCCGCAGAAAAGGGCGGCCGTACGAATTGGGAGAAGGCGACCGACAAGAACGGCGTAACGGATCTCGACGCGCTAGAGACATTCGAGCGCGAATCCGAGTCCGCGGACACCCACCCCGGCGGATATGTCGAGCACGACGAGAGCCAAGATCTTGGCTCCATGTTCAGCAACAACCCCAACCGCGGCGACGAGGATTGATGGCCGAGCAAGACGCAAAGACCGGCCGCTTTCTGCCGGGCAACAGCGGCAATGGCGGTCGCCACAAAGGCGCGCGCAACAAGCTGCATGCCGATTTTATCCAGGCGCTGTTGGATCACTTTCACATGCGAGGCACCGCGGAGAGCGCGTCCAGCCTTCCGCGCGGTCAGGCGGCAATCGAGATCGTCTATCGGGAAAACCCGCGCGATTATTTGAAGCTGATCGCCAGCGTGCTTCCGAAGGAATACACCATCGAGGACAATCGGTATGACGACGTCGGCGACGAAGAGCTCCGCGAAATCATCGACGACATCCGCCGAAAAGCATCTGAGCGAGAAAGAGGCCAAAGCGCTGGCGAAGGCACAGGCGGAGCTAAACCGGCGCTTAACTGAGAACCGGCTGAAGTATTACCGCCCCTACCCGAAGCAGCGCGCATTTCACGAAGCGGGCCAACTTTATCGAGAGCGATTGTTTCGCGCTGCCAACCAGGTCGGCAAGACGATCGCCGGCGGCTTTGAGGCCGCGATGCACGCGACGGGTCGATACCCGGACGATTGGAAGGGTAAGGTTTTCGATGAACCGACCTATGCGTGGGTCGGCAGCCCGACCGGCGAGACACTGCGGGACAATCCGCAACGCATCCTGCTCGGCCGCGTTGGACAGCATGGGACGGGATCTATCCCCAAGGATGCTATTGTCGAGACGACGCCGGGCGCCGGCGTCTCCGATCTGGTCGGCAGCATCGTCGTCCGCTGGGGCGGTGGTGGTGACGTACAAGCCGGTCAAAGCTCGATCAGCCTCAAATCCTACGTGCAGGGCCGTGAGAAATGGCAGGGCGAAACCCTGCATTGGCTTTGGTTCGATGAGGAGCCCCCGGAGGATATCTATTCGGAAGGACTGACCCGCACCAACTTCCACCAGGGGCCAGTTTGGCTGACCTTCACCCCTCTGCTGGGCATGTCTGAGGTGGTGAGGCGCTTCCTGCTCGAGAAGTCCTCCGATCGCCACGACACGTCTATGACGATCGACGACGCAGAGCACTACACTCCAGAACAGCGGCAGAAGATCATCGCAAGCTATCCCGCCCATGAGCGAGACGCCCGCACCAAGGGCGTCCCTATCCTGGGCTCGGGCCGCATCTTCCCGGTCACGGAGGAGTCGATCACGGTTGCGCCGTTCGATATCCCTACCCACTGGCACCGGATCGGCGGCATGGACTTCGGCTGGGACCACCCCTTTGCCGCTGTGGAGCTCGCTTGGGACGCTGATCAGGACGTCGTCTATGTGATCAAGGCCCATAGGCTGCGGGAAGCCACTCCGGTGGTGCACGCTGGCGCAATCAGGTCGTGGGGCGCCCTGCCCTGGGCATGGCCCCGTGACGGACGGCGGGAGACGCTGGAGGGCGCCGGCGTGGCGCTGGCGGAGCAGTACCGGGCTCAGCAGCTCAACATGCTGGACGTCCATGCGCAGTTTGCAGATGGCTCTGTCAGCGTTGAGGCAGGCCTTATGGACATGCTCACCAGAATGGAAACCGGCAAGCTGAAGGTATTCAGCACCCTGCTCGACTGGTTTGAGGAATTCCGGCTGTTTCACCGCAAGGACGGCAAGGTCGTGAAGCTGGGGGACGATCTGCTCTCAGCCACTCGCTACGGGATTATGATGCTCCGCTTCGCCGAGCAGATTTACCGCAAAGACAAGCCGCGGCGCCGGCGGGGTTTCTTCTGGGGCGGCGGGCATGACGGCGGCGCCTGGATGAGCGGCTAGCGTTGATGCCGAGTGACCCGTCTTGAAATATGGCACAATCAGCAATTCTCCCTACGAACGCTCAGTCGTGACATATCCGTTCGTGTGGTGGGATAACGCCTTCACGGACGAAGAGCTGGGGCAAATCATCGATTATTGCGATGCTCAAGGCCTCGAACGCGCTCAGGTTATGGGTTTGGAAGAAATCGAGGATGGGCGCCGTTGCGACATCAAGTTTCATCAACGTAACGATGATACTGCCTGGATCTACGAGCGCATGAATGCCGTTATCGAGGGACTCAACAATCAATTCTACGGGTTTGATCTCAATGGATACGGCGCATTTCAGTATACCACCTACAATGCTGCCGAGCGGGGGGCCTATCATTGGCATATGGATATTTGCTTGGGCAAAGCCAGTCTACCGCCAAGCATGGTGCAGCCTCGCAAGCTTTCCCTGA
Organism: Bradyrhizobium sp. A5; assembly: GCF_042076515.1. Classification (NCBI taxonomy): domain Bacteria; kingdom Pseudomonadati; phylum Pseudomonadota; class Alphaproteobacteria; order Hyphomicrobiales; family Nitrobacteraceae; genus Bradyrhizobium; species Bradyrhizobium sp. A5. The sequence goes on from NZ_CP148990.1 coordinate 3,633,664, forward strand.
CTCTGTTGCTCAATGATGATTTCGAAGGCGGAGAATTCATGGTCAATTTGGGAAATGAGGCTCATGCAGAACGGGTTTTGACACCGAAAGGTCGGGTCATTGCATTTCCAAGTTTTATTCTGCACTCGGTTCGGCCAGTTACCAAGGGCATCCGCAAATCCATTGTCATATGGGTCACTGGCGCGAAGTTCCGCTAAGGCAAAACTACCCCTTGTCGTATCGACTCGGTTGAGCCCGACGGTGAGGGTCGGACAGCAAGCGCGATCTTCGCCCCGACATGACTATCTGGCGAGAGCTTCCGTGCCGTACAGGCGCCATTCTTTGATTAGGTGCCCGACAGGTGCGACAGGCGAGCGACAAAGCTCTGTTAGCTTGTCACTGAGCCTGCCAACCAACACGACCATATGGCGCATCTCGTCGAACCTGATGGACTTCCAATTTTTGCGATCTAGCAGGTGGACCACTCCAAAATTGCGAAAGTGGATGAGCCTTGAATGCATTTTCCAATCAATCTCGCCGTACAATGAAAGAAAATCCGCGACCATTTCAGTAGGTGAAGGACCGAATATGGCTTGAAAGCCTTCGTGTTCGCCATAGACCTTTTCGATGAGGGCGCGCTGGACTCCAGGTATTTTCAGACGCCTAAAGATCCCTTGTAAACTTACCGTCTTCGGGTCGCTGTCTAGGAGAATGCAGGTTCGCACAATTGCCATCATGAGCGTACCATCCTGAAACCCGAGGGCGGCCTGTGACCATCCGTAAGGGTAATTGGTTTTTCCGCGCGACTCTTTGATGGCTTCGTTTACTCCCTCACCAAGCCCAAAGGACATGGCCGCTAAAGTGGCGATCCCGGCTAATCGCGGTGCTGAGTCGACTATGAATTTCACATCGGCGTGCTCGTCGGCCATGGCTAATGCGTCCATTGGTAAAATGCCCATCCCACTAACAGGATGGCGGCAAGCACAAATTCGATGTGGCGAGGTCCGTGCATCTACGACGCTGCTGAGACGCACAGGGCGACCAACGCAGAAATCCGTCTCACGGTAAAACTCTCCTGCTCCAACTCAAGAATTACGCGGACGCGCTAAGGGCCCCTAACGTCAGCGGTTCAGGACCGTCACGTTATGCGACGTCTGAGAGCCGGGATTTGTGCCAGCAGACAGATTGTTGAATTTTCGCTCATCGGTTTCCATTGCGAGCCGTAGGCCTTCGCAATTCTGCGGCGCTGCCGAATTGGCAGTGAGGCAGGCCTTATACTGATCGGCTGAGGTCCGGTAATCGTTCCTGGCCTCGATCTTTGCCGCTACGCCGCAGCCGCCTAGCAAACCGGCCGCAAAGAGTGCAATCAACGTGCGCGCGCCGGTAACAACTTTGCTTTGCATGGTGCCCCCTCACCCATACAACTGCAACGGGCGAGCAAAGGCAACCGCCATTTTTCGCAACCGCCACGTCATTCTTGCGCCCCGACTCAGGCGCGCCCTTCCCCGGCGCAATTCGGCGCTTTGTGGAGGCGAGCATGCGGGCGAAGCTGTACAGCATCCGAGAACCGTTAGCGCTGCGGTTGTTGGCGGGCCTTCGAGTCGGACAAACCCCGAGGGCCTTCGGAGTGACGGCAGCGCGCCTTGAGATCTACTTCAAGGATCATCCAGAGTATGCAGCGACGGCGCGCCCTCTCATTGAGGCAAATGCCGTTGTCGCGCAGCGAAGGAAGGGCAACTACAACCGGAGCAAAACCCACTGCAAATTTGGGCATCCATTTGTCGTGCACCAACGGCTCAACTTCGACAAAGGCAGCGTCATTCGGAAGTGCAATATGTGCCACTTCCTGCGATACAAGACCGGCGGCTCGGTGCAGCCCGGAGTGCTGGTAAAGGTAAAAGCTGCACTTGAGCGAGGGGCGACGATCGGTTCTATAACGACTGCGGGCCGACCAACGCGCCTGCTGGCGCATCACGCTCTTAAGCGGGCCCGACGCGAAGATCCGGTATTCGATCGGTTCGTTTTCGAAAGGACGAAAGACAATATCAGGCGCGGGCAATTGCTTCGTTGGCAGCGAGCCAAAAACTCCATCGTCCGCGAAGAACAAAATGATTATTACAGGATCCGCGCCATGCTTCCGGCCAGCCTGCCAGATCGCGACGATATTGTGAGCATGATCTTCGAGGATTTACTGACCGGCTCGCTGAAGCGTGAGGAGGTTAAGGATCGCATTCGGAGCTACGTCACCGCGCACAATCAGACCTTCGCGACCAAATATCGCAAGTTCGGTGACAGCCCGTTGGTTTCGCTCGACGAGGCTGTCTTCAATGACGGCTCAGGCACCAGGGGCGACTACGTGAGCCGCGGCCTCTGGGACTAGACGCGCCGAGGCGCCCCGAAAGGGGATGGATTTTTAAGCAAATCAGGAGCAGCATGTCCGTGGGTGTGAGAACCCGGACCGAAATAGGCTGGCGATCGATTGGCGTCGATTGCTGCCGAAAGCGCGGAAAGCCTTGGCGGGCTTTCTAAGGCGCTACTGGAGCGCCTTGGCGGGCGCGCCGTTCTGGCTTTATGCCGGGGGCGTTGCGCCATGTCCAGAGCCGCGAGGCTTAAAAGCGCGACGACCTGTCTTTCGGCAGGTTCTCACCCCCCGGCTGCCCAGTCTGTAACTGGGCGCGGCTGTGAGAAGCCAAACCGAAAGCACGACCCACATGGAAAACATCAAAGAACTACCTGCGGACTCCGCCCGTGCGATTTTGACCGGGCTCGACATCCAACAGCGGGAGCGTGCAAGGGCGCTCAGTGACCTCGCCAGACTCAGGAAAGAGGCATCCGCCGAGATCACCCGGCTAATCGCCTTCCTGGATGCATCCGACCCCTACGTCATGAATGAGCTAGAGGAGCAGGTCGATGATGGGCCGGTCGACGACAACGAGTTAGAGCAGAACATCGGTCCCGATGACCTCGAGCTCGACAACAGCGACCTGGAGCCTTCGCTGGGGAGCTGTGACGGTTGGGGTGGCGACCCTGCCAACCAAGAACATTGGGCCCGGGGAAGCCGCCTTGACCTTGAGGACGAGCATGACGGCCGGGAGCCTGACGAGAGCGGCGTCGGCGACCTCGACGGCCTGCTTGAACAGGTCGGGACGCAAGACTGGCAGCAAGGGGCGATGGCCTAATGCGCCTGATCCGCGTCTACATCGCCCGGCTGTGCTTCCGGCTGAGCTCATGCATAGCCATAACGGGAATGAACATCAGCGGGATTGAGTTTGTTCGAGCGCCGCAATTCCCGCTGTACCACTGCTGACGACATGAGGCCCGCCGGTTAATGCTGGCGGGCCTAGCACTCCCGGCGCTCTAATCCGCAATTGGATCGGCAGCCGGGAGCATAGGGGGCTGGAATAACGAGCCCTGTCATGTTCCCGCAAACGGAACAATCCGTAGAAAAGCGGACTCCGGTAGTTATACCGACTCCAGTTTCGGAACGGGGTGTTCTACTGTGTGAACACCGGCGAGATTTAAGCATCGGTTCATTTCAAGTTGCCCGGGAAACAAGCCGCAGTGGGGCTGGAACCATACTGCGGCTTTTCCCGTGGGCACGACGACGGTCATTGATCCCTCTTGAGCTTGCGCCGACCCCAGTGCGGCTCCTTGCCCTTCGGATTGAATTCGACGACATGGTGCCGATTCAAAGCCCGCACAATACCGATCCGCGCGAACAGCGTGGGACCGCCGCGCTCGACCACCAGGAGCAAAGCTCCCATCGCAGCCCGCCACTCCGGCGCGTCGTGCTCTTTCTTCGGCAGCGCCGCAATGTACTCGCCCGCATCCCGCAGCGTCACCAGCTCGCGGCCGTCAACCTCGATCGGCTCCTCGAAAGGCCGCCCCCAGCCGTTGGTCATTTGGGTTGTGGATGCCTCTTGATAGCCAGCCGCAAGTCACCCCGCTCGAAGTCGGGCCGCACGTCGGCGCCGCGGCTGCCGCAACCCTGACACACGAAGCGTGGTTCGAGGTCGGACAAACGCACCTCGTCCTGCCAGCGATCGGCGTTCAATGCGATGTGATGCCCGCAGTGGCAATAGACCAGGACGCCGCGCAGGCCCATCGCGCGCATTTCGCCAAACGTGATCTTGACGGGGCGGCCATCAGATCCGGGGCCGGCGCGATGTCGGACGGGGCGAGACATCCCGCGAAGAATGGCGCCGATCGCGGGGAGTCAAATTGTCGATTACTGGTGGCTCGGAACGCGGGCGAGCTACTGCCCGTCGTAGGGCGTGGAAAAAGCGCTTCGCTCGGCGTGGGAGCGATGGAATCCCCCGGCGCACCGCCTGACATGGAATCAGGCCGGACCAGGACGATCACGGAATTGTGTGCATGGCGTGTGAACGGTCTTCTTATTGCCAACTCATTCCGGCGCTAAGTGCTTGAATTTGTTGGCTCCCCGGGCTGGATTCGAACCAGCGACCATCCGATTAACAGTCGGATGCTCTACCGCTGAGCTACCGAGGAAAGCAGCGAACCGACGTCCGCGCGCGGCTGCGTATAACAAAGCCGCTTGCGCTTGCAAAGGACGAATTCGTCATCTTCCGCAACGCGTCGAGGAAGGAGCCGAGGGCCCCTCCCCGGGCCTGCGTCAAGCCGGTCTATTCGGCGACGAACGAGGTGGTCTTGGTGCCGGAATCGTAACGCAGCCGAAGCGCGGTGAACTTGCAGAGGTTGACGTTCTTCCAGAGCACGGGCTCGTCATAGTTCTGCCAGTCGACGCGGATGTTCCACACGCATCCCTCGTCGTCCTCGTCGAACTCGACATAAGTGCTGGCCTGGTTCTGCAAAACCTTGTCGAGCTCGTTGTCCCATTCGTCCAGCCCGTCGTCCGGCGCGTTGAAGCCCAGGAACTTGATGCCATAGCCGGTCTCGTTGACGACGGTGACATTGCGGGAGTCAGCCGCGAACGACGGCGAAGCGGCGACCGCGAGACCGATCGCGAACAGTGCAGAATAAAAAGACTTCATGTTGAAATTCTCCCGATCGAAACAGGCTCCGGTGCCTGGCGTCTACCGGCGCAGGCGCCGCGGCAACACATGGCGTTGCCTCGAAGGTCGGTCCGGAGCCAGCGCAGCGCGCGGACATGCCTTCGCGCCCTCGCGACTTGAGTTGCCCGAGCTCTGCTTCATTCGCGACACCCTCAGATGTCGGAGGGCGCAGGGAAGACCGGGTGCCGGCTTGCACCCACGGTCCACTGTGCGAAGGTTGCGCTACAAGAGGCTGCACAGCGGCATACAGGTGAAGCCAAACATCCGGCCTTTCCTGCGCAGTGGGTTTACGGCTTATGTCGCGCCCTCCCCGGGGAGCGATGCACTATTGCCCCCGTCGCCTTGCGGCTGACGATGCGTATGTCCGGTTGGACAGCACGCATCACCGCAACGCTTGACGCCAGCCTGCGGGCGCCAGGACCACACGATTTTGCCGTACGCAAATCACACCGGTCGTGTGCGCAATGGCCTTCGCTCACGGTTGCCCGCCCTGCGATGCCTGTCGCGCCGATGCTGCCTGCGTCCACCGCAGCCCACCCCACGTTTCGTGACGATCGCGATACGCCCTCTGACCGGGGTGAGGTGGGGCTTGAATACGCCATAACCGAATTTCGGTAAAGTGGAATCTTTTTGCGCCGGCTGATTGACCCCTGACTTGTGTGTTTGCCCGTCGGGCAACACAAAGGCTTGTAGATGGGGTAACGGGCCGGCCGCCCGCTCGCTACGGCGCGATTTGGAAGCGCGCTCGCGAGCGGCCTGTTGGATGGAAGGCGGTCGTCCCTCAAATTGATGGTGTTTAACGGAGTCGGGCAAGCCCGCTCCAAGCATCATGAGGGACGACCGTGTACCACTATGCAGGAATTGACGTGTCTTTGGAATGCTCGAGCGTTTGCCTGGTGGATGGAGCGGGCAAGATTTTGCGCGAGACGAAGGTTTTGAGCGAGCCGGAGGCTCTGATCGGGTGGTTCGGGTCGCTGGGGCTGACGTGCGAGCGGATCGGTCTGGAGGCAGGTCCGTTGTCGCAATGGCTGTACGCGGCGATGCGGGATGCAGGACTTGCGGTCGAGCTCTTGGAGACGCGGCACGTGCGCGATGCCTTCAAGGCAATGCCGGTGAAGTCAGACCGCAACGATGCGCGCGGGATCGCCCAGCTGATGCGGCTGGGCTGGTTCCGGCCGGTGCACTGCAAATCCGTTGCATCGCAGGAGACGCGGGCCATTCTGACGGCCCGCAAGCTGCTGCAGTCGAAGCTGCAGGATGTCGAGAACAGTCTGCGCGGCGTGCTGCGGGGCTTCGGCCTGAAGGTCGGTAAGACCACCGAGCGCACCTTCGCCGAACGTATCCGGGAACTCGTCGCCGGTCACCCCGGACTTGAGCTGGTCGCCAAGGCGCTCCTCCAGGCCCATGCCGTGCTACTCCAGGAGTTCAAGAGCCTGGACAGGCACACCCAGAAGCTCGCCAGAGCGCAGCCCTCCGCCAAGCTCCTGATGACGACGCCTTCCGTCGGTCCGATCGTGGCGCTCACCTATGCTGCGGCGATCGACGATCCGAAGCGCTTCCGTTCCTCGAAGGCCACTGGCGCACACTTTGGTCTGACCCCAAGGAAATACCAATCAGGAGAAACCGACTATACCGGCCGCATCAGCAAGATCGGCGACGCCTCCGTACGCGAGGCGCTCTACCAGGCGGCTCACGTCATGCTGACCAAGCCGCTGAAGAATTGTTCGGCGCTCAAGAGCTGGGCCATGCGGATCGCCAATCGGGCCGGCATGCGCAAGGCCAAGGTCGCCCTGGCACGCAAGCTTGCCGTCATCCTGCATCGCATGCTCGCCGATGCCAAACCCTTCAACCCCGAGGTCAAAAACAAGGCCAAGGTCATCGCCATGGCCGCAACTTAAACAAGGAAGCATCAATCGGTTCTGGGGGAGTCACGACATCAGGCTCTCCCTGAGCGAGGTCCCTAGCCGGGACGATGGATCCGGTCAGGCCGCCATCCGGGAAGTGGGTCATAACCACGCTTCCGTAGATTGGCCGGCCGGCTCCTCAAATGCACCCCATCAGGCGACGGCCTTCGCGCCGATCCCGTACAGAAGCAAGTGCCCGGCAACAGGATCGCGCAAAAAGGGATTGACTAACCAGGGCCCGTTACAGAAGCCCGGATGAGCGGAGCGACATCCGGGATTTTCGGCGAACGGCAGTCCCGGATATCGCTTCGCTCATCCGGGCTACGAAAGCTGAATTCACGGCCGCCGGCACACCAGGTCGATCTCGATCAGCGCGTCGTAGGCAAGACCGGTGACGCCGACGCAGGTACGGGCTGGCAAGCTACCCTGCGGGAAGTACGTCCGGTAGGTCTCGTTCATCGCCGTGTAGTCGTCCTTGAATCGCGTCAGATAGATCCGCGTCATCACGACGTGCTCGAGGCCGAGATCGAGACCGGCCAACACCACTTTCAGGTTCTCCATCACCGCATGGGTCTGCGCGACGATGCCATCGGGCAGCACGCCGGGCATTTGCGGCGTGTCGGGCATCTGGCCGGTGACGAAGACAAACCCGTCGGTCTCGACGGCGTGGCTGAAGGGCGCGACCGGCTTCGGCCCGCCGCTGATCATGTGGAATTTCACCGGGTTATCCTTGTCTTAAAGCGCGTCCTGAAACAGGCGCTTGCTGATGATCGCGTGCACGCCCCAATTGCCGTCAACCACCTGCGTGACGCCGAAATCGACCGCGGCCGACATCAGCGCGATCGCCTCGTCCTCGCTGAGGCCTTTGACGTTCATGAGGAAGCGGCGCATCTTGCGGAACGCATCCTTCATGGCGAGGTCGAGCGAGGATTTTGCGTAGACCTCGCTCTGGCCCTGCGCGCCGAACTCGGCGAGGTAGTTGGGATGGCTGAAGCCGGTCAGCACCCAATCGGTCTCCGTCTCGATCAGGGGATAGGACAGATCGGCGAAGGGCCGGCCGGCGAGATCGGCCTTCTTGTGCAGGATCACCTCGAACGTGCCGGTCATCGAGCATTCGATCGCGGTGCCGCTCAACTCGCCGTCGCCCTGGGTGGCGTGGGGATCGCCGACCGACAACAGCGCACCGGGGACCGAAACCGGTAGATAGACAGTCGAGCCCTTCCCCAGCCGCCAATTATCGAGATTGCCGCCGAAATAGGATGGCGGCACGGAGTCGATGAAATCGACCTCGCGCGGCGCCACCGCGATCACGCCGAAATGCGGACGCAGGGGAATGCGGATGCCGTCGAGCACGTCGTGGCGGCGCTTCACCGTGCCGGGCAGGACAGGAATGCCGGGATAGTCGTAAGTGGCGTGCACGACGCCGGACGGATCGGTCTGCGGCTCCCAGCGGTAGGAATAGAGCGCGCGGGCGTGCGGCGCGACCGCATCGTCGAAGATCTCGTAGATCGTCACGACCTCGCGCGGCTTTGGCCCTGCGAGAAACTCGCCGTAGTGATAACCCCACCAGGCCGCGACGGAGGAGCCGAACACGCGGCCTGAATGTTTCGGATGACGGCTCGCGCGCGGCACGATGTCGAGGATGCGCACCTCCAGGACGTCACCGGGCTGGGCATCCTTCACCGCCACCGGCCCCGTGCAGATATGCACGCCAAAGCCTTCGCCGGCCCCGCGGCCGAACACGCTGGCGTCCATCGGTCCGGCGCCGCGGCGATCCACGTTCTTCCTCGCCCTGGTCCAGCCGAACACGCTCTCGGCGGCGGCGTCGCCCGCAATCATCAGTTCGGGGTCGTCGGAGGCGTGCTGGGTCAGCGTTTCGATGGTGATGGTATCGCCCGATGCGATCTCGAACTGCGGCTGCAGCGAGCGGCTGAAATAGCCCCAGTGAACACGGCTCGCCTCGATCGGAAGATGATGGTGCTTGCGTTCCGCCGTCCTCGGCTCGTCGGAGCCGGCGCGCAAGACATCGCCGCGCGCCTCCGCGCCCGCCTGATGCCCGCGAAGCTGCGCCAGCGCGTCCTGCGGCCAGCCGCGCTGACCGGCCACGCCGTGTTGCACCGTCGCTCGCTCCGCCTCCTGCTGGCGAAACTCGCGCGGCGGCAGGCCGAAGCGATGGCGGAAGGCCCGGCTGAAATGCGCGGAATCCCCAAAGCCGTACGCGTAGGCGATCTCCGAAATCGAGTGATGCGCCTCACTCGGGTTCGACAGGTCCGCCCAGGCGCGCTGAAGCCGGCGCTCCCGAACGTAATGGGTGAAATTGTCGCCGACCGTCTCGAACAGCTTCTGCAGGTAACGCTCGGAGATTCCTTCGGCCTGCGCGACGCGCGCCGGCACCAATTCGGGATCGTCGAGCCGGCGCTCGATGGTCTGGCAGATCCGGTGCAGCAGCGCGGCCTGGGTCGCGCTGGACCCTGCGTCGGAGGTCGAGGCCGCCAGTTGATGCGCGAGCGTCAAAAGCAGATCGACGAGAGAGTGCGCGACCGAATTCCATTCGGCGTCGCTCAAGCTGTCGAGCGAGCGCGCGGTCGCGTCCAGCAGGCGCGCGAACACGTCGGCGAAGCCGCTCGGCGGGACCACGCGGGGCTCGCCGAGACGCGGCTTGCCCGAGAGCCGGCCGCGCAGCGCTTCTGACGTCACCGACAGCACGATCGCGCGCATGTCGCGCTGGAACACGATGCTCCAGTCGCCGCTCCGGGGCAGCAGCACGAGATGGCCCACGGGAACGATGCGATGACCGCCGGCGCTCTTGAGTACCATGCCGTCCTCGACCGGCATCAGAGCGATCGGAAGGTCTTCGATCGCTTGCGAGAGCGGACCAATGGTCTGCGCGCCTGCCGCCATGCGCGTCAACGCGACACCAGCGGCATGGCGATGCGACGCCGTCGCGTGTCCGTCCGGAAAGGAATGACCGGTAGCCGGTTGCAGGCCGACCGCCGCCAGCACGTCCCGCCAGGCTTCAGGGCGGTCGTCTTGCGCATAGGACTCGCTTGTGAAGGGGCGGAAGCTCATTGGATCGACCCAGGTTGCGGTGGATCGAAGCAACCTCTGTGCCAGACGCACGCGATCGTCCGTCGCCGCGACGGGGCGCAGATGAGGTTCGCTGGTCACGTGGTCATGCCGGGAAATGGACGATTCCTCAGAGTATTAGAGTGTTGCGAGCCCCCTTTTTTCATTCAGGGGCGCGCGCAAGCGCGATCCGGAATCCATTGGGCGCAGGGGACGGTGGTGAAATGGATTCCGGGTTCGACGCTTGCGTCGCCCCGGAATGACAAAGGAGAGATTCAGTCGCATCGGAAGATATTCTTGCGGATCGTGCCGTGGACGCCCCAATTGGCATCGACCACCTGGGTGACGCCGAAATCGGCGCCGACCGACAGCAGCGAAATCGCCTCGTCTTCGCTCAGGCCGTGCACGGTCATCAGGAACCGCCTGAGCTTGCGGAACGCATCGCGCATCGCACGGTCGAGGCTGCTGTGATTGGCAATCTCGGTCTGGGCCCCAGCGCCGAGCTCGGCGAGATAGTTCGGATAGGTGAAGCCGTAGAACGACCAGGCCTGATCGGTTTCGAGCATGGGATGGTCGAGGCCTTCGAGATTGGTGCCGGCCAGGTCGGCCTTCTTGTGCAGGACGAATTCAAAGTCCCCGGTGAGCGAGGTCTCGATCGCGGTGCCGCCGAGCTCGCTGTCGCCCTGGGCGGCATGGGGATCGCCGACCGAGAAATAGGCGCCGGGGACCGCGACCGGATAGAACATCCGTGCGCCCTTGCCGATGCGCCAGTCGTCGATGTTGCCGCCGGTATAGCTCGGTGGGATCGAGCTGACGAAATCGGCCTCCGACGGCGCGAGGCCCATGGTGCCGAAATGCAGACGGGCCGGCACTTTCACACTGGAGAGAATGTTCTCGCGCTTGGTGACGGTGGCGTGGTCGACGCGAACGCCGGGATAGTCGATGGTCGGATGTACGATGCCATCGGGGTCGGTCTGCGGAGTCCAGACGTAGTTGTAGACGGCCTTGGCGTAGGGCTCGCCCGAGGTGTCGAGCTCGAAGATGGTGACGACCTCGCGCGGCTTCGGCTCCTCGATCAGATCGTGGTAGTGAAAGCCCCAGTTGGCTGCGACGTTGGAGCCGAAGCAGCGGCCGGCATGGCAGGCGCTGCAGCTCGGCCGCGGCCGGACGTCGAGAATGCGCACTTCGAGGATGTCGCCGGGCTCGGCTCCTTCGATCGCAACCGGGCCGGTGAGCAGATGCACGCCGATCCCCTCGCCTGCGCCGCGGATGAACGGGCCTTCCGTTGGGCCCGAGCCGCGCCGCGCGACGGCCTTGTGCTCGCGGGTCCACTGGAACACGCTCTCGGCGCCGGGATCGCCCGCGATCATGCGCTCGTAATCATCGTTGGCATGATGGGTCAGGGTCTCGATGGTGGCGCGATCGCCCGAGCGCAGCGTCAGGGCCGGAGCAACGGTCTTGGAGAAATAGCCCCAGTGGACGGTCTTCGGCGAAACCGGCAGCGTGAAGTGCTTCATGAGGTGGCCTCTTCGGGAAACGCGGTCTTTAACCTTGTGGGCGCTGCGCTCATCGCACCGCCTCCGGAGCCTTGTCGGCCTCCATGACGCTGAGGAAACGTGCCGTCAGCGGATTGCGGGGATTTGTGAGCACCTCGTGCGCCGGCCCTTCCTCGATGATCTTGCCGCCGCTCAGGAATGCGACGCGGTCGGCGACCTCGTCGGCAAAGCGGATCTGGTGGGTCGAGATGATCATGGTGAGGCCGTCGTCGATGGCGAGGCGGCGGATCACCTCCAGCACCTCGTTGACGAGCTCGGGATCGAGCGCCGAGGTCGGCTCGTCCAGCAACAGCACGCTCGGGTTCGGCGCGAGCGCGCGGGCAATGGCGACACGCTGCTGCTGGCCGCCGGACAGATGCCGCGGCAGCGCGTCGGCACGATGCGACAGCCCCACCCGGTCGAGCAGCTCGGTGGCGCGGCGGTCGGCATCGATGCGGGTCATGCCGTGGACCCAGCGCAGGGGCCCGGCGATGTTCTCCTTGGCCGAGAGATGAGCGAACAGATTGAACTGCTGGAACACCATGCCGACGCCGACGGTGGCCCGCTCGTTGGCGATCGCGCGCGGCGACAGCAGCTTGCCGTCGTCGTCGAAACCGAGACGGCGGCCGCCGACGCGAACGGTGCCTCCGTCCCAGCTTTCGAGATGATTGATGCAACGCAGCAACGTGCTCTTGCCGGAGCCGCTGGGCCCGAGCAACGCGACGACTTCGCCGACGCGCACGGTGAGATCGAGGCCACCGAGCACCTTTTGCGTGCCGTAGCTCTTGGTGAGGTCCCTGGTTTCGACCGCGATGTTGTTGCGCGCGATCGTTGCCGCCCGCCGGGTGCGCTCATCACGGGTCAGCGCCAGCGGCGGCGTGTCGGCGGTCTCGGCCTGCACGGGTTCGGGATCGGCGACGGTCGCCTCGGCGGGTTCGAGCGTGGTGACGAGGCCGACACGGCGCCACGGCAGATAGTCGACCAGCTTGCGCTGGCGACCCTTGGCACGGTCGAGATCGAGCAGCCATTCGACGAACAGCTGGATGACGCTGATGGCGAAGGTCAGCACGAGATAGAGCAGACCCGAGGCGAAGAAGATCGAGAAGAAGTCGAAGGTCGAGGACGCCAGCTGGGTCGAACGCAGCGTCAGCTCCTGGACCGCGACGACGGAGGCCAGCGAGGAATTCTTCAGCGCGCTTACGGCCTCGTTGCCGAAGGCGGGGATCATGGTGCGGATCGCCTGCGGCGCGATCACGCGCCACATCAGGATTCGCGGCGTCATGCCGAGCGCCTGGCCGGCCGTTACCTGCCCGCGATCGACGCCGAGCACGCCGGCGCGCAGCATCTCGGCGATGAACGGCGCCTCGTTGCAGGCGAGCGCGAGGCCGGCGGCCAGCACCGCCGGCAGCTTGATGCCGATATGCGGCAGCGCATCGTAGGCGAACACCATCTGCAGGATCAGCGGCGTGCCGCGAAAGATCACGGTGTAGGCCCTGGCGATCGCCGCCAGGACCCAGAAGCGCGAGAGCTGCATGCCGGCGAGGATCAATCCGAGGATCAATCCGCCGCCGAGCCCGAGGGCAGTCACCTCGAGGGTGAGCTCGATGCCCTCGAGCAGGTAGGGCATGCTGAGATAGTGGAAGAACAGCGACATCAGTCGGCAGTCCTCAAAGCGGGATCAGATCTGGTCGAAGGCGATGACAATGGTCACCTGTCCCATAGGGAGAGGTCGGATCGCATCGTCCGATGCGATCCGGGTGAGGGGGTAGGCTGCACCGAGTTTGCCGCGCCCCCTCACCCGGCGCTTTGCGCCGACCTCTCCCCGTCGGGGAGAGGTAAACCGCGCTCTAGTCTGCCGTCAGAATGTCAGGCTCCTTGAAGTTGTTCACGTCGAGCCCATGCTTCTTCAGAAGCTCCATGTGCGTGCCGGCCTTCTGCACCTCGATCAGCGCGGCGAGCACGGCATCACGGAATTTCGGCTTGTCCTTCGGCACGGCGATGCCGACCGAATACGGGATCGTCACCGCGATCGCCTTCTCCAGCTTGTCCGGATAGGCCTTCACCGCGCTGTCGACGGTGTTGACGTCGTTGACATAGGTATCGGCCCGGCCGGCGAGGATCGCCTGGATGCAGTTGGCGTTGTTGTCGTAGAGCTGGATGGTCGGCTCGGCCTTGCCGGCCTTCTTGCATTCGGGGATCAGCGCCTGGATCAGGGGGACCTCGACATAGCCGGTGTTCTCGGCGGCGGCCGCACCGCACATCGACATGTTGATGCCGTTGATGCCTTTCGGGTTGCCCTTGGCGACCAGCACGCCGTCGAACACCTTCGAGTAGGTGATGAAGTCGGCCGCCTTGGCGCGCTCCTTGGTGGCATAGATGTCGGAGATGACGATGTCGGCCTGGCCCGCGGCCAGCGTGGTCAGGAGTGCTGCGAACGTCACCGGCTTGTAGGTCAGCTTGAAGCCGAGGCATTCGCCGATGGCTTCACCGAGATCGATGTCGAAGCCGATATACTTGCTGGGGTCCTTCGGATCGATCGTCTCGTAGCCCGGCGTGTGCGGGTTGATGGCGTTGACGAGCGTCTTGCCCTTCCAGTCCGGATATTTGGCCTGGAGCGCGGCGCAGGCGGCGGGCGCGGCAGCCTGCGCGCTCAGCGGTGCTGCGGCTGTGAGGCCGACAGCGATGGTGGCGCCGAGTGCGACCTTGCGCCATGGCAACGCGCGCGACATCCTCCGCTGCGCCTGCGGAAATACCCGTCTCTCCATCTCCAGCTCCTTCGATTGTCATGGCAATGGCCATGTTCCAGATCTCGGCGGCGAGCCTAGGTGGAGAGCGGACCGGAAAGCTTGTCCGCGGGCGTACAAAAAATTGGACGGAGGGAGCCCGTCATTTGGGCAGGCGGCTGCCCAAAAACTGTTCGGGCATGAGGGACGCCGCGGTAAGCGATTCCGAATTCGGGGGAACCAAATAGTTCAACGCGGCACAATGATCCGCACGAGGAGCGAACCATTTGGTGGCACTATTTAACGGAGATATGACGACCCAAGGACAGATCTGCGCCTGGCATTCGAAACAGATACTCGTCTTCCACAGCCTGTCCGCAGCATATCCACAGGCCGACTATGCCGGATTCGCGAGCCCGCGCGAGCCACTTGCTGCGCACAAACTCACAGACCGGCCATGTCAGCCGCCGGCCTGGTCGAACACGCTGCGGCAAGCCTCGCTCAAGCTTGAGCGGTTACGTCGCAGGCAGGCGGTGATGGCGCGGGCGTTGGGGATTTCGCCGGCGCAGAGCCGGTAGACATCGGGCGTGCAGGCCCGGCGCTGCTCGGCTGTGCCCTGGGCATGAGCGGCGGAGGCAAACAGCGTCAGGAACAGCCCGACCGTCGAGGCGCGGCGTGCCCGGCTCTTCACACCCGCAAACCGCAAGAACCTTGCCTTCATGACTGCTCTCCCGTCCGCCCTGCCCGTCCCGGCCTCCATTGGCCGGTGTACGAAGGGTTAAGAGAAATAAACCGCCGAGAATGTGATCTCATTCACACGGGCCGCCGGCCCCGCCTGACTAAGGTTCCATCCGGGATTTCCTGGGAATCTTTAGAGATCGCTAACCAAGCGGGACCTGATCGCCAGATCGTTAAAATGCAAACGATCGGCTCAATCGGGAAACAAGCCGGCTTTGCGACATTGCGCCATCCGCGTTCCGGAGGGTGTGATGAGCGAAGCCGAATTCAATTTGCTGCTGGATGCCGTTCAGGACGCCATGGTCTACGAAGATTTGGTCCGTGACGATCTGGCGTTCGCGCCGGAGGAAGAGTTCGTGCCCCGCTCGTGGAGCTTCGTCGCGACGCCCAAAGCCGCCAATGACAACGAGGGCGCCTGGCCCCTGCTGCCGTTTCCGGACGGCTGGTACGCGGCCTGCTGAGGCCGCTTCACCGTGAACGAATGCGCCCGCCTCGCGGGCGGTTCAACTTATGCCATGCCCTTCGCAGGCACTGGCGCGATCAGGTATTGACGCGCTCCTCGCCGTCCTGCGGCGTCCGGTCAGGCTCGGCCGGCGGAAAGATGCTGTCATAGATCGCACGGGCCTCGCGAATGAGGCGAGCCCGCTCCAGCTCTGATTTCGGGATAAATCGTACGATGTCGCCCACGTGCTCTCCAGCTCCAGGGGTTCGTGATGCATCACTTCGCCGATGCGAAGTCTATGCCACCGGGACTGAATCGAGTGTTTCCGCCGAGCCCCGGGCAAACCCGGTGTACCAGCTGCGGCGGGACCTGCGCCGAGAGCAAATTGTGCTGAGAGATCAGAGTATTGCGATGGAGGCCACGTCGGGACTCGAACCCGAGTAAACGGTTTTGCAGACCGGCGCGTAACCACTCCGCCACGTGGCCCCTTAAGCGGGAGCAATATAGGGGATCAAGGGCTTAGGCAACCGCCTTCGTCCGACTTGCGCAGCCGCGTTTAACCGCTTCATGGCCCAACAAAAAAGCCCCGCCGAGCGGGGCTTTTCCGTTCACGCGACTGAGAGCCGATCAGTATCTTGCGATGACCGGGCCGCCGAACTTGTAGTTCAAGCCGACCTTCGCGATCGAGAGCTTGTTCTTGATATCGACGCTTGCCGACGCGGGGGCGCCGACCAGACCCGAGAAGTCGAATGCGATGTTCTTCTTCTGGAAGTCGATGTAGTCGTACTCGATGAACGCGCTCCAGTTGTGATCAAACGCGTATTCGGCGCCCAGGCCCAGCACCCAACCCAACGTCGTGCTGCTCGAGCTCACAGCACCCACGCCGAATGGTCCACCAAAACCGCCGGGGATGTTCAAGGAGTGGTCCGTGTGCATCCAGGCCGCGCCACCCTTCACATAGACGAGGGTGCGATCGCCGACGACGCCGCCGAACCGACCGGTCACGGTAGCCAACCAATCGCTCTTCGCCGTGCACGAAGCAACGCCACCCAGACAGGGCGTCGTGCCCTTCACGTCCATCCCGGCAATGTCGCCCTGGACACCAAAGACAGCCCAGCCGGACTGGAAATTGTAGCCGGCCTGGCCGCCACCGAGGAAACCGCTCCGGCTGTTCTGGGCGATGGCAAACCCGCCCGGGATCGCGCCGCCGGGATTGATGGCGGTCAGCGTTGACTCCGTCGTACCCCAACCGGCGCCGACGTGGCCGCCGACATAAAATCCCGTCCAGTTCCAGACGGCTGCCGGCGCGGCATAGGGTGCCTTTACAGCCATATCGGCTGCGTAACCCAGCGAGGTGGAGGCCAAAAGAACGGCGGCGGCAGCGGCGAACTGAACTTTCATGGAAACCCCGACGGAATGATCGATAAAGAAATACCGAGATGTTTCAATCTCGTGTGTCCGTACATTTACGGATTCCAGTTCATTTCGCTAGTGTTGAAAAGTCACACTGCCCGCCCTAGCGGCAGCTCAGGAGCGATTGCATACAACAATCGTGATGCTTGAGGCGACAAAGCAGGCGGCGACGATTGACGCCTTGCAGTCGAACGCGTCGCGACGATTACTTTCCTGCGTTCTCGAGATATTGGTTCAGGATCTCGTCTGTGGTGCCGGCGGCGACGATTCGCCCCTGCTGCAGCAGGACCGCGCGATTACAGGTACTCCTGATCAGATCGACGTCGTGCGAGGCCAGCACCAGGATGCCGGCGCGCGCAACGATCTGGTCGAGCCGCTCCCTCGCCTTCTTGCGGAACTGCTGGTCGCCGACGCCGATCCATTCGTCGAGCAGCACGATCTCGCCCTCGACCGCGGTCGCAACGGCAAAGATCAGGCGCAGCATCATGCCGCTGGAATAGGTGCGCAGCGGCAGGTCGAGCCGATCGCCGAGCTCGGTGAACTCCGCGATCAGCGCGCGTCGCGCATCGATCTCGGCGCGCCGCGCGCCGATCACGAGTCCGCGCCGCATGATGTTCTCGTAGCCGGTCGCCTCTTCGTCGATGCCGGCCGACAGATCGAACAGCGAGAGGCAGCGGCCGAACACGTCCGCGCTGCCCGTGGTCGGATGATAGATGCCGGCGAGAACCCGCAGCAAGGTGGTCTTGCCGGCGCCATTGCCGCCGATGATGGCGAGGCGGTCGCCCGCGCGGATGTCGAGGCTGACGTCGTTCAGTGCGGAGACGATGTGCGGGACCGCCGCCTTCCGCCGCAGCGTGACCGTGCCGACGAACCGGCTGCGCAGCGAACGGTCGCGAAACGACAGCATCGGAAACGTCACCGAGACGTTGCGCAGGACGATATGGGCGGCAGGGCTCATGGGTGCCTCACAACCAATACGCCACGCGATGGCGATATCGCGCGTAGCAGTCGAGGCCGATGACGGCCACGATGGCCGCATAGACCAACCCAAGCAGCCATTGCTCCGCATCGGTCGGCTGCGACAGCAGCGGCCTGCGCACGAGATCGAGCAGGGTCGCGAACGGATTGGCGCGGATCAGCCAGTGAAACGCGGTGCCGCGCACGGCGTCCTCGGTCCAGATGATCGGCGTCAGGAAGAAGATGAATTGCAGGCCGCTGACGATGGCCGACCCGATGTCGCGGAAGCGCGCGCAGAGCATGCCGAGCGCGACCGAGCCGCCGAGGAGAACGACGAGCAGGATCGCAAAGCCGGGCACCGCGAGCAGCATGTCCCAGTGCAGCGGCCATGGCATGACGATATAGAGCAGGATCACGATCACCAGATGATGGGCGAAGATGAGGACGTTGCGCGCGATCATCTGCAGGACGTGCACGATCAGGGGCGCCGGCACCGCCTTGATCAGGTGACCGGAGGTTACGAAAATGCTGGAGCCCTCCTGGAGCGTGGTTGCGATCAGGGTCCAGACGATCAGGCCAACCGCGAACAGCGGCAGGAAGCCGGCAATGTCCTGCTTGAACAGCGTCGCATAGACCGTGCCGACACTGGCGATCGTCGCGGCCAATGTCAGCGTGATCCAGAGCGGGCCGATCACGGTGCGCCGGTAGCGCAGCGAGATGTCCATCAGCGCGAGCGTGCCCCACCGATCGGGCCGCGTCGCCTGTGCCAGGATTTCCTTCGTTGCGAAGTGAATTCGACTGCCCATTCCGCTTCCGGCATTCCGATACCGCGACAGGATAGCAGATCGCGGCTGGTCTGGCCGACGCTCTCTATCGGCCCGCCCCGGGCGGGGCAATCAACCATAGGGCTGATGTGGACCGAAGTCAGGCTCGCTTGCCTCGCCGGACCCCGCGCCGGCGGTCCTTCACCGGCGGTTTCGGCGCCAGTTCCGGCATCTCGGCCTGGACTTCGCGGTAGCGCGCCAGCATCCGTTCAAAACTGGCGTTCAGCGTCTGCGCGATGTCTGGGCGCTTCTCGAGACTGGCCAGGATCGTCGCGGCGGCCTCGATGGTGGAGAGTCCGTCCTTCCGAGGCTCCTTGCGCAGGCGCCCGTAGCGCGAGGGATGCGCCGGGTTGAGGATGACGCGCTGGCATTTGAGCATCCAGGGATTGCGCCACCACAGCGCCTTGGCCTGGCTCCAGGTGCCGTCGAGCAGCACCACGCCTTCCAGCTTGCCGAGAAGCGCACGCTGGTTGTCCGCGACCTCGCCCTTGCGGTTGAGCGCGACGATCTCGCCTTCAGCCTCGAGGTCGGCGGCGCGCGCCGAGCCGAGATAGAGCACGGCCCAGTGCGAAGCGTTCTCGATCGGCCGCCCCAGCGCCTTGGACAGGCTCGGCCAGGACAAGCCGACCCGCACCGTGGCCTTGGCGAAATGCCGGGCCAGCAGCCGCGCGGTGCCGAGCGCCCTGTCCTGCTCCTGCGGATGCTGGAGGATCAGGAGCCCGAGGCGGTTCTCGACCGGGGTGACGCTGTCGCAGATGCACAGCGGCATCGGCTTCTGGCAGTGCGGGCATTCGGGGATCGGCTCGGCCGGCGCGGCGGCGGTGGTGTTCGACATGGTCGCCGCTATACGCTTGAAGCGGCAGTTCAACAACCGGCAAGGCACAATCCGCCGGCAAACTGCGACACCCTCGCGTCGCTCCAGCCCCGTCGAGATCAAGGCACCGGGCGCTTGCGCATGAACGCCATCAAGACCGTCTTGAATGAAGCCGGCGTGAAGTGCTGAATCGCAAGGAATAACGAGTAGAGGAGCTTCGATCCGAAATAGTAGGCCGGCTCCGCGTCCCACGGAATGACGTAAACATCGTAACGGGACGCTGGAAAATGCCGCTTGAAAGCGCTGGCGGTATTTAGACGATAGACGGCCGGAAAGACGTCCTTGCCCTCCCGCTCGACCTGGGCTGACCGGATGACGCGAGCATGCAGCGCATCGGGGATCAGCTGGTTGCCGATGGCGATGTATCCGTAGCGGTTAGGCGTGCGCGCGCAGATCCAGCCGCCGGGCTTGAGGACGCGGTCGAGCTCCCGCGCTGCGCTGGCAGCGTCCTGGATGTGTTCGAACACGAAATCCGACACGATCACGTCGATTGATCGATCGGGGATCGGAAGCCTGCCGTCCGGTCCAATCAGGAACGCCCGGTCGAGCGCCTCATTGGTCATGACCACCGGATCGACGTCGACGCCGATCACCTCGCGCACCCGTCCCTTCAACGACAGCAGGCTGCGCCGATAGGCGACGGAATCCTCGCTCTGCTTGGCACCTCGTCCGGCGCCAAAGTCCAACACGATAGACTCGGGACCGATCAGCGCACTGACTCTGAGCCAGAACTGAACGGTGCCATCGACCCGGGAGAATCCACCCGCGGCAATCTCCGGGAAGAAATGTGTTCCGACCGCATCAGTCATCAGCCTCACCACCCAATAACGACATGAGCCAGCCGGCTGTCGCCGGCCCGCAATCCGAGTGTCCCGCAATCAGGTCGCGCGTTGTCGGGACGGACTCGTCCGAAATGCAAAGGCGCAGCCCCCTCGCGAGGCCGGTTCGATGGCCATGCGCGTGGCCGTTCAGTAACGAACTTTGTTGACAGAAATGAGAATATCTAACAGATGCGTGAAAACGGATATTACAACAATATCATCCTGATGCGGGTGGTGACACGCCCCGCCTATTCCGCCGGCGCGGCGAGCGGCCGGGGCTTGGAGCGGCGGCGCAGCCGGTCGATCAGGAGATAGATCACGGGCGTGGTGTAGAGCGTCAGGATCTGCGAGACGAACAGGCCGCCGATGATGGTGATGCCGAGCGGACGGCGCAGCTCCGTGCCGGGGCCGGTCGCGATCACCAGCGGAATGCCGGCGAAAAGCGCCGCCATGGTCGTCATCAGGATCGGGCGGAAGCGCGCCTGGCAGGCCTCGAAGATCGCCTCCGCCGAGGACAGGCCACGCTGGCGCTCGGCATCGAGCGCGAAGTCGACCATCATGATGCCGTTCTTCTTGACGATGCCGATCAACAGGATGATGCCGACGAAGGCGATCACCGTCAGCGGCGTGTTGGTGATCTGCAAGGCCAGCAGCGCGCCGAGGCCGGCCGAGGGCAGCGTCGAGATGATCGTGAGCGGATGGGCAAGGCTCTCATAGAGCACGCCGAGCACGATATACATCGCCACCAGCGCGCCGAGGATCAGCAGCGGCTGGCGGCCGCTGGTCTTGGCGAAATCGCCGGCATTGCCGTCAAAACTGCCGCGGATGCCCTCGGGCATGTGCAACTCCTCCACCGCGCGCTGCACGTTCTGGGTCGCGGCCTGGAGCGGCACGTCCGGCAGCAGGTTGAACGACACCGTGGTCGAGGGGAACGACTGCGAATGATAGACCGCGAGCGCGGCAAGCCCGCGCGTCACACGCACAACGGCCGACAGCGGCACCTGCACGTCGCCCGCCCCGGCGACATAGATGCGGTCGAGATTGGAGGGATCGACCTGGAATTTCGGGTCGATCTCCAGCACCGTCATGTACTGGTTGCGCTGGGTGTAGATGATCGAGATCTGACGCTGCGAGAACGCATTGTTCAGCGCATTGTCGATGTCCTGGACGCGGACGCCGAGCGCCGAAGCCTTCTGGCGGTCGATGGACAAGGTCAGCTGAAGTCCGCCGGGATCTCGATCGCTGGAGACGTCGGTGATGCCCTCGACGCTTTCCATGCGCTTGGCCACGATCGGAGCCCACTTCTGGAGCAAGCCAAGGTCGGTGCTGGACAGCGTGTACTGGTAGTCGGAATCGCTCTGCCGTCCGCCGGCGCGCACATCCTGGGCGGCAAACATGAAAAGGCGGATGCCGGGCACCGGGAACAGTGCGCGCCGCAGGCGATCGATCACGACCTGCGTCGAAACGTGATCGCGCTCCTCCGGCGGCTTCAGGCTGATGAACATAGTGCCGCGGTTCGAGGTCGCGCCGCCCGGCCCGCCTCCGCCGCCGACCGTCGAGCCGATCCCGGCCACCGCCGGATCCTGCATGACGATGTCGGCGAGCCGCTGCTGAAGGCTGAGCATGGACTGGAACGAGATGTCCGCGGAGGCGCGCGTCGCGCCGATGACGAAGCCGGAATCGTCGGTCGGAAAATAGCCCTTGGGCACCTTGATGTAGAGCATCACCGTCAGCCCGATCGTCGCGAAGAACACCAGCAGCGTCAGCAACGGGAATTCCAGTACAGTACGCAGGGTGCGGGCATAGAACGCGACGATGCGCGACAGCGAACCCTCGATGATGCGATCAAACAGCGTCGCGGTGCCGGACGTGGTTGGCCGGATGTAATGGGCGCAGATCATCGGCGTGACCGTCAGCGACACCAGCGTCGACACCACGATCGCGAAGGTCAGCGTCAGCGAAAACTCGCGCAGCAGACGGCCGACAATGCCGTCCATGAAGATCAACGGCGTGAACGCCGCGATCAGCGACAGGCTGATCGAGACCACGGTGAAGCCGATCTGCCTGGCACCCTCGATTGCCGCCTGGAACGGCCGCATGCCGTGCTCGAGATTGCGGTACATGTTCTCGATCATGACGATGGCGTCGTCGACCACGAAACCGACCGAGATCGCCAGCGCCATCAGCGACAGATTGTCGATCGAGAAGCCTGCGACCCACATGCCGGCGCAGGTGCCGGCCAGCGCCAGCGGCACCGAGATGCCCGCCGCGATCGTCGGCGTCAGACGGCGCAGGAATACGAACACCACGACCATCACCAGGATGGCAGTCGCCAGCAGCGTCCATTGCATGTCCATCACGCTGGCGCGGATCGTGCTGGTGCGGTCGACCAGGGTGGAGACGTCCACGCCGGCCGGAATCCACTGCTTCAGCTCGGGGATCAGCGCCTTCACCCGGTCGACGGTATCGATGACGTTGGCGTCGCCCTGCTTGGTGATCTGGATCAGCACTGCCGGCTGCTTGTTGAACCACGCGATCGAACGGGCATTGCGGACGCCATCCTCGATCTCGGCGACGTCGGACAGCCGCAAGAAACTGCCGTTCGCGCTCTTGATGATGATGTCCCGGAATTCCTTGGCCGTGCGCATCTGCTTGTTCAGCGACAGCGTCTCACTCTGGCGCTCGCCGTTGAAGATGCCGACGGGGCCGAGCGGATTGGCGTTGATGATGGCAGTCCGGACGTCGTCGGTGGCGATGCCGGCGTTCGACAGCGCCACAGGATTGAGCTGGATCCGCACCGCCGGCTGGTCCGCGCCGCTGATCGTCACGTTGCCGACGCCGGGGACCTGGGAGATGCGCTGGGCCAGCACGGTGTCGGCGACATCGTAGATCGCGCTCGCCGCAAGGGTCTTCGAGGTCAGCGCCAATACGAAGACGGGCGCGCCGGCGGTGTTGGCCTTGCGGAAGCGCGGCAGCGCCGGCAGGTCGCTTGGCAGGTCGACCAGCGATGCGTTGATCGCCGCCTGCACGTCGCGCGCGGCCTTGTCGATGTTGCGGCCGATGTCGAACTGGAGCTGGATGTTGGTCGTGCCCAGCGACGAGGTCGAGGTGATCTGGTTGATGCCCGAGATCTCGCCCAGCCGCCGCTCCAACGGAGAAGCCACGGTCGCCGCCATCACGGACGGATCGGCGCCCGGCCGGCTGGCCGAGACGAAGATGGCGGGAAAATCGACGTTCGGGACCGAGGCGACGGGAAGGAAATCGTAGGCCACGACACCCAGCAGGAACAACCCGATCGACAGCAGCGTGGTCGCGACCGGGCGGCGGATGAAGGGTTCCGAGATCGATGCCATCACTGCATCCCCTCGGTCGCGCCCGCGACCGGCGGACCTCCAGGCTCGGCCGGCGGCAGCGCGCGCTCGAGGCGGCGGTTGATGCGGTCGAGCGCGAGGTAGATCACGGGCGTGGTGTAGAGCGTGAGCAACTGGCTCACCAGCAGGCCGCCGATGATGGAAATGCCGAGCGGGAAGCGCAACTCGGCGCCGGTGCCGCTCTCGATTGCCAGCGGCAGCGCGCCGAACAGCGCCGCCAGCGTCGTCATCATGATCGGGCGAAAGCGCAAGAGGCAGGCCTGCACGATCGCCTCCTGCGGCGACATGCCCTTCCCACGCTCGGCTTCGAGCGCGAAGTCGATCATCATGATCGCGTTCTTCTTGACGATGCCCATCAGCAGGATGATGCCGATCAGGCCGATCACCGAGAGGTCCTGCCCGCACAGCATCAGCGCCAGGATGGCGCCGACGCCGGCCGAAGGCAGCGTCGAGAGGATCGTGATCGGGTGGATGTAGCTCTCATAGAGCACGCCCAGCACGATGTAGATCGTGATCACGGCGGCGAGCAGCAGCCACGGCTGCCCCGCGAGCGCCTTGGCGAATTCGGCGGCGTCGCCGGAATAGACGCCGACGATGCTGTTGGGCATTTCGATGCGGGTCTCGATCGTCTTGACCGCCTCGACGGCGTCGCCAAGCGCTGCGCCCGGCGCCAGGTTGAAGCTGAGCGAGATCGCCGGGAATTGCGCCTGGTGCGAGATCGCCAGTGGTGCGGTGGTGCGCTTCAGCGTCGCCACGGCCGACAGCGGCACCTGCGCGTTCGGCGCGCCGGCGGTGGCGCTCGCGCCGCCCGGCAGATACAGCTTCGACAGGATCGAGGGATCGCGCTGGTACATCGGCAGCGCCTCCAGCACCACGCGGTACTGGTTGGCCTGGCCGTAGATGGTCGAGATCTGGCGCTGCGCGAAGGCGTCGTTCAGCGTGTCGGTGATGGCCTGCAGGCTGACGCCGAGCTGTCCGGCGCGGGTGCGGTCGACATCGAGTTGCGCGCGCAGGCCGCCCTCCTGCGCCTCCGAGGAGACGTCGCGGAACAGCGGATCGCGCCGCATCTCCGCCACCAGCTTGCGCGCCCATTCCGAGACCAGGGCTGCATCGGTTCCGGTCAGCGTGTACTGGTATTGCGAGCGGCTCGACTGGGTCGAGATCTGCACATCCTGCACCGGCTGGAAGTAGACCGTCATTCCGGGGATGCCGGATACCCGCTCCTTCAGCCGGATCACGACCGCGCTGACATCATCGCGCCGCTCGCCGCGCGGCTTCAGCGACATGACGAGCCGGCCGACATTGGTGGTCGGGTTGACCGAGCCCGCCCCGATCACCGAGACCACGCCGGTTACATCAGGATCGGCCTTGATGGCGTCGGCAACCTCGGTCTGCCGCTTCTGCATCTCCGCAAACGACACGTCGGGCCCCGCCTCCGTCACCGCCGTGATCGAGGCGGTGTCCTGGAGCGGCAGGAAGCCTTTTGGCGCGACGACGTAGAGAACGAGGGTTGCGACCAGCGTGGCGAAGGTCACGAGCAGCGTGGCGCGCTGGCGTTCCAGCACCCACAACAGCGTCCGGTGGTAGAATTCGACGGTGCGGTCGATGAAGCGGCTGACGGCAGCCAATCCCGGCACCGCGAACTCCTCATGCGCGTGCTTGAGCAGGCGCGAGCACATCATCGGCGTCAGCGTCAGCGAGACCACGGCCGAGGTCACGACCGCAATGGTCAGCGTCAGCGCGAATTCGCGGAACATGCGCCCGACGAGGCCCGACATGAACAGGAGCGGGATGAAGACCGCGATCAGCGACACCGTCAGCGAGATCACGGTGAAGCCGATCTCGCTGGCGCCCTTCAGCGAGGCCTCCATCGCGCTGTCGCCGTTCTCCATGTGACGGACGATGTTCTCGATCATGACGATGGCGTCGTCGACGACGAAGCCCGTGCCGATGGTGAGTGCCATCAGCGACAGATTGTCGAGGCTGAAGCCGGCGAAATACATGATGCCGAAGCTCGTGATCAGCGACAGCGGCAGCGCCACGCCGGCTATCAGCGTGGCCCGCAGCGAGCGCAGGAACAGCAGCACCACCAGCGTCACCAAGACGACGCTGAGGATCAGCGTGAACTGCACATCGTGGACAGAGGCGCGGATGGTCACCGTGCGGTCGGAGACGATGGTGAGGTTCACGCCGGCTGGAATCGCACGCTGAACCTTCGGGATCTCGGCGCGGATCTGGCTGACGACGTCGATGACGTTGGCGCCGGGCTGGCGCTGGATGTCGATGATGACGGCCGGCGTGCCCTGGTACCAGCCGCCGGTGCGGTCGTTCTCCAGGCCGTCGACGATCTGCGCGACGTCGGCGATCGTGACCGGCGAGCCGTTGCGGTAGGCGATGATGATCGGCTTGTAGGCGTCGGCGGCGGCGATCTGGTCGTTGGCCGCGATGATGTAGGCCTGCTGCGCGCCGTCGAGCGAGCCCTTCGGCCCGGAAACATTGGCATTGGCGATCGCGGCGCGCAAATCCTCCATGGCGATACCGTAGGCAGCGAGCCGCGCGAGATCCGCCTGGATGCGGACGGCCGGCTTCAGCCCGCCGAGCACGGAGACCCGCCCCACCCCGGAGATCTGGCTCAGCCGCTGCGCCAGCAGCGTATCGGCGATATCGCTCATCGCCCGCAGGGAGATCGTGTCGGAGCGCAGCGCCAGCGTCATCACCGGCGCGTCCGCCGGGTTCACCTTGGCGTAGGTCGGCGGATAAGGCAGCGTCTTGGGCAGCACGCCTGCGGCCGCATTGATCGCGGCCTGCACGTCCTGAGTCGCGCCGTCGATGTCGCGGTTGAGGTCGAACTGGAGCGAGATCTGGCTGACGCCGAACGAGCTCGTCGAGTTCATCGCCGACAGCGACGGGATCTGCCCAAGCTGCCGCTCCAGCGGCGCGGTGATCAGCGAGGCGATCACGTCGGGGCTCGCGCCCGGAAGCTGCGTCGTCACCTGCACGGTCGGGAAATCGACCTGCGGCAGCGCGGAGACCGGCAGCGAGAAATAGCCGAGCGCGCCGCCGATCAGAAGCGCGATGCCGAGCAGCGAGGTCGCGATCGGGCGGCGGATGAAGGGTTCGGAGACGCCCATGAGTTTCGCCTGCCGCTCAGGCGGCCGTTGTCGGGATCATGGCTGCTTGGCTCCAGATCCCGATGACCCGGGACTTGGTGCAGGTGCCGGCCCGGTCTGACCCTTCTGGTCGCCTTCAGTGCTGCTGCGCTTCGCGCGCGGCTCGCCGTCCTTTTGACCATCCTTGGCCTGACCGTCCTTCTTCTGACCATCCGGACCGCGCGTGCGCTTGCGCGGCGCGAGATCGGCCGACGGGGTCTGGTCGTCGCGACCGACCACCACCTTGGAGCCGTCGGACAAATTGGCAAAGCCAGTGGTGACGACCCTGTCGTTCGCCGACAGGCCGCTGGCGATGACCGCATCGTGCTCGTTCTGCTGCGTCACCGTCACAGGCTTGGCCGAGACGATGTCGCCCTCGCCGATGACATAACTGAAGGTGCCGATCGGTCCGCGCTGCACCGCCGATGTCGGCACCACCAGCGCCTGCATGAGGGTCTCGACCTTGAGGCGGACATTGACGAACTGGCCCGGCCAGAGCTGGTAGTTGGCGTTGGGGAACTCGGCCTTGAGCTTGAGCGTGCCCGTGGTCTGGTCGACCTGGTTGTCGATGCCGGTGAGCTTGCCGGTGTCGATCACCGTGATGCCGTCATTGCCGAACACATCGACGGCGAGAGCGCCTTTCGACGCTGCGGTGTTGACGCGCATGATCTGCTGCTGCGGCAGGCTGAACCACACCGCGATCGGCTGCAACTGCGTGATCACTACGAGGCCCGTGGTGTCCGAGGCGTGGATGATGTTGCCCTGGTCGACCTGGCGCAGGCCGGCGCGGCCGGAGATCGGCGCCACGATCTTGGTGTAGCTCAGCGTCGCCGCCGCGTTGTCGATCGAGGCCTGATCGGCCTTGACCAGTGCCTCGGTCTGCGCGACCAGCGCGCGCTGCGTGTCGGCCTGCTGCTTGGAGCCGGCGTTGGAGGCAGCGAGCTGCTCGTAGCGGGTAAGATCGATACGCTGGTTGGCGAGCTGGGCCTCGTCCTGCGCCTTCTTGGCGACGGCCTGGTCATACGTCGCCTGGTAGAGCGCCGGATCGATCTCGCCGAGCACATCGCCCTTCTTGACGTCCTGGCCTTCGGTGAATTTCACGGCAATCAGCTTGCCGTCGACCTGCGAGCGCACGGTCACGGTGTTGAGCGCGCGGATCGCGCCGACGCCGTCGAGATAGACAGGCACGTCCTGGATGCGCGGTGTCGCCGCCAGCACCGGGACCGGCAGATCGGGCCGCTGGTTGCGGCCGTTCGCCTGCTGCGGCTGCTGATGCCAGACGGTCCAGCCGTAATAGCCAAGGGCGCCGAGGATCGCGAGCGTGATCAGGGTCATGACGAAGCCGCGGCCGCGCGACCTCTTCGCGCCTCCCTGCTTCGCATCATCCCTGCCATCCGGCTTAAAGAGCATTGACCGGTTTCTCCATGCGCGGCTCCCAGCCGCCACCGAGCGCCTGATACAGGCTGACGATGGCGAGAAGCCGCGCGAGTTGGGCCTGCGACAGCGCGTCTTCCGCCGAGAACAGGGTCAGTTGGGTGTTGAGCACGGTCACGATGTCGGCGGTGCCGGCGCGCAATTGCTGCTCGGCAAGATCGAAGGCGCGCCGCGAGGCGGTGACGACATCGCGCTGCAATTGAAGCTTGATCGTGGTCTGCTTGATCGAGAACAGCGCGTTGTCGACGTCGGCAAAGGACTGGATGATGGTCTTCCGGTAGGTCTGCAGCAACTCGTCCTGCCGCGCCTTGGCGAATTCGAAATTGCCGAGGATCTTGCCGCCGTCAAAGATCGGCTGCGTCGCGCTGCCGACGAGCTGGAAGAACGCCGCATGCGGCTGGAACAGCGAAACCAGCGCCGAGCTCTGATAGCCGCCATTGCCGGTGAGTTGGATGGTCGGGAAGAACTGCGCGCGGGCATTGCCGATGTTCGCCGTGGCGGAAGCGAGCTGCGCCTCCTGCCGGCGAATATCCGGCCGCTGCGTCAGGATCTCCGACGGCAGGCCGGGCGTCACGCGCGGAATGGCGATCGTGTTCAGCGAACCGCCGAGCACCCGCACGCTCTCCGGCGGCCGCGACACCAGCACGGCGAGCGCATTGACGTTCTGGTCGAGCGTCTGGCGCAGCGGCGGGACCAGCGCCTTCTGGTTGGCAAGCACGCTCTCCTGCTGGGCGACGTCGAGGTCGGTGCCGGTGCCGGCCTTGCGGCGTTCGCGGACGGCGTCGAGGATGCGCTGGGCGCTCGCGATGTTGCGCTGTGAGGTCCTGATGCGATCCTGCGAGGCCAGCACCTGGAAATAGGCGTTGGCGACGGCGGAGAGCGTCGTCAGCGCGACGACGTCGCGATCGAAGCGGTTGGCATTGGCGGTTTCTTCTGCCGTCTGCAGTGCATCCCGGTTCTGGCCCCAGAAGTCGAGCTGGTAGCTTGCGCTGAGCGAGGCCTGATAGTTGACGACCTCGCGGCCGCCGTTGGTCAGCCCGGATGCGGAAGAGCCGGAGGTGCGCGAATAGGCCTCCTGCCCCGTGCCGGACAGGCTCGGCAGCAGCGCCGCGCCGGCCTGCCGTGCCTGGGCGTCGGCCTGGACGATGCGCGCGACGGCGGCGGCGATATCGAGGTTGACGGTCTGCGCCTCTTCCATCAGTTGCGTCAATTCTGCTGAGCGAAAGCCGCGCCACCAATCCAGCGTCGGCGGCGCGTCCGCCTTGCCGGCGTATTTGTATTGCGCGGGGACATCCAGCGCGGGATCCGGCAAGTCCTGGGTCAGCACGCAGGCGCCCGAGCTGGCGGCAAGGCACAGCGCGCCAAGCCAGCGCACCGCACGCCGCGTCCAGGACGCAGAGCCAACAGACCGCCGCGTGGCGATCGCCGGAACTCGCTGTGTCACATCCACCCTCCGCCGGGCAGATAAAGCCGCCGCCGCGCAGCCGGATTAACCGATTCGCGGCGGGACAGTCGGTGGGCCTTCTGCAACTCGTTCAAAGGTGATGCTTTCTGCGGAACCTTGCGATCCATCCTAGCCGGGCGCGGAACGCCATGACAGTCCCGCACCTGCGAAACGCACATGAGAACGTGTCGGCGCCAGGATCACACAAAGACAAGATCGCCCTGTGCCGCAGTTCTTTCTCGTATTCCCGCGCCGTTCGCGGTGGCATTCAATCTTACCAAGATTTCATGTGATATTGCCGCCACACCTGTCAGCGACAGCAGCCCGGGCGATTTCGACCGGGCCTCAAAGCCTGGCAGAGCCATTCTCACGAGCTCGTCAATTGCAGGCAGCGAAGACGCACCCGTCGCGTTGGCAGGAACCTCCTCGTCCGCGCGGCATTGGCACGGCTCGCCAAGGTGAAGATTTCTCCCCGGGATCGCTCGTGACGATAATTATCTTCCATATCCTGGCGGCGATCAGCCAGATCCTCCTCATCTCGCCGCTGCGCCCCGCCATCGCCCATCCCCTTCCCGGAATATCGTTGCTTTGGCGGCGCTTGGCCCCGTTTCGCCGCGCAAAAGCCTTCCCCTTTTGGTTTCCAAGCACTAGGTTCTGGCCAACCTGATTAACCCCTTGCCAGTGAATTCCCCCTGACATGATCATCAAGAACGACGTTGTCGAAGCCATCGGCAACACCCCGCTGATCAAGCTGAAGCGCGCCTCCGAACTGACCGGATGCACCATTCTGGGCAAGGCCGAGTTCATGAATCCCGGCCAGTCGGTCAAGGACCGCGCCGGCAAATGGATGATCCTGGAGGCCGAGAAGCGCGGCGAGCTCAAGCCGGGCGGCCTCGTTGTGGAATCGACCGCCGGCAATACCGGCATCGGCCTCGCTGTCGTGGCGAGCGCCCGTGGCTACCGCACGCTGATCGTGATCCCGGAGACGCAGAGCCAGGAGAAGAAGGACTTCCTGAAGCTGTGCGGCGCCGAGCTGCTGGAATCGCCGGCGCTGCCCTATTCCAATCCGAACAGCTACCAGCATGTCGGCCGCAGGCTCGCCGACGAGCTGCGCAAGACCGAGCCGAACGGCGTGCTGTTCGCCGACCAGTGGAACAACCTCGACAATGCCAAGGCGCACTACGAGTCGACGGGTCCGGAGATCTGGGAGCAGACCGGCGGCAAGGTCGACGGCTTCGTCTGCTCGGTTGGCAGCGGCGGCACGCTCGCCGGCATCAGCCGCTTCCTGAAGGAAAAGAACAAGGACATTCGCATCGCCTGCGCCGATCCACATGGTGCGGGCATGTACGAATATTTCAGGACCGGCGACCCCAAGGCGACGCCCGGCGGCTCGATCACGGAAGGCATTGGCCTTGGCCGCGCGACCGCGATCGTCGAGTCCGCCAAGGTGGACGATGCCTATCTCGTTCCCGACACCGACGCCGTCACTGTGATCTACGATCTGCTCCAGCACGAAGGCCTGTGCCTCGGCGGCTCCTCCGGCATCAACATTGCGGGTGCGATGCGGCTGGCAAAACAGCTCGGGC
Source organism: Bradyrhizobium sp. A5 (assembly GCF_042076515.1). Lineage (NCBI taxonomy): Bacteria > Pseudomonadati > Pseudomonadota > Alphaproteobacteria > Hyphomicrobiales > Nitrobacteraceae > Bradyrhizobium > Bradyrhizobium sp. A5. The sequence continues at coordinate 3,664,957 of NZ_CP148990.1, forward strand.
CCGGCAAGACGATCGTGACCATCCTCTGCGATTCCGGCAGCCGCTACCTGTCAAAGCTGTTCAACGCCGACTTCATGCGCGCCAAGAACCTGCCCGTGCCGGAATGGCTCGAGAAGCGCAGCAACATCAAGCTGCCGTTCGTCTAGGCCGGCAAGCTTGCAGCCGGTCGATCTGATTTCGGAGAGCTGACGAGCTCACCGCAAAATCTGACTCAGGAACAGCTTCGTCCGCGCATGCTGGGGAGCGGCGAAGAATTCGTTCGGCGTGTTGGCCTCGATGATCTGGCCGGCGTCCATGAACACGACGCGGTTGGCGACCTCGCGGGCAAAACCCATCTCGTGGGTCACGACCAGCATGGTCATGCCCTCCTCGGCGAGATCGACCATGGTGTCCAGCACTTCCTTGACCATTTCAGGATCGAGCGCCGAGGTCGGCTCGTCGAACAGCATCACCTTCGGGTTCATGGTCAGCGCGCGCGCGATCGCGACGCGCTGCTGCTGGCCGCCGGACATCTGCCCTGGAAACTTGTTGGCCTGGTGCGGGATCTTGACCCGCTCCAGGAATTTCATCGCGGTCGCTTCGGCGTCCTTCTTGGGGATGTTGCGCACCCAGATCGGCGCCAGCGTGCAATTATCCAGCACCGTCAGATGCGGGAACAGGTTGAAGCTCTGGAACACCATGCCGACTTCCCGGCGCACGGCGTCGACATGCTTGAGGTTCGGCCCGAGCTCGATGCCGTCGACGACGATCTGGCCCTCCTGGAATTCTTCCAGCGCGTTGATGCAGCGGATCAGGGTCGACTTTCCCGAACCCGAGGGGCCGCAGATCACGATGCGCTCGCCCTTGCGGACCTCAAGGTCGATGTCGCGCAGCACGTGAAACTCGCCGTACCATTTGTTCAGGTCGGAAATCTTGACGATGGGGTCGGACATGGTGAGCTCGATCAGTTGCGGCGGTGAGCGTTGAGGCGATGCTCGACGAAGAGCGAGTAGCGCGACATTCCAAAGCAGAAGATGAAGTAGATGATGCCGGCAAAGGCAAATCCGGTGAAGGCCGTGGACGGCGTCGACCATTTCGGATCCGAGAACGATGCCCGGAGCGAGCCAAGCAGGTCGAACAGCGCCACGATCGAGACCAGCGACGTATCCTTGAACAGCGAGATGAAGCTATTGACGAGGTTCGGAATGACGTGGCGCAAGGCCTGCGGCAGCACGATCAGCGAGGTCGTCTTCCACCACGACAGCCCGAGCGCCGCTGCCGCCTCGCCCTGCCCGCGCGGGATCGCGGCAACGCCGCCGCGCACGTTCTCGGCCTGATAGGCGCCGGTGAACAGCGCGATGCCGATCAGCGCGCGCACCAGACCGTCGACGGTGAAATTGCCCGGCAGGAATAGCGGCAGCATGTAGGTCGCGAAGAACAGCACGGTGATCAGCGGCACGCCCCGCCAGAACTCGATGAAGGCGACCGAGAAGATCCGGATCAGCGGAATGGTGGAACGGCGGCCGAGAGCCAATGCGATGCCGATCGGCAGCGAGGTGACGATGCCGGTAACGGAGACCACCAGTGTCACCAGCAGGCCGCCCCACAAATTCGTCGTCACGATCGGCAGTCCGCCCTGATCGAGCCCCATCAGCTTGATCACGACCGCGATGGCGACGAAGGCGGCGATGCTCGATGCGAGCGCGCGCCAGCCCGTGCGAACGCCGCCGCCGAGCGCGAAGGCGATCAGCGAGACGACGATGGTCGTGATGGCGACATCGGTCCAGACCGGCCGGCCGGTGCCCTGGATCTGGTCACGCAGCCAGACCAGCGGAAAGATCAGCCAGGAGATCGCGATGCCGACCAGCACGATGAGGTTGCCGACGACCCATAGCAGCGGCGCCATGGCCGAGGTCTTGCTGAGGCCGAGCAGCACCTGCCCGGCGCCGATGATGCTGTCGTCGAACAATTGCAGCAGGCCGGCCGTCCAGCTCAGGCCAAAGCCCTTGATGCCGCCGCCATGCAGCAGGAAGAAGGCGACCACCGGAAAGGCGAAGAAGAACAGGCCGGCGTTGAGCCCCTTCGACGGCAGCCGAGGAATCAGCAGCGGCACCAGCAGAACCACCGACAGCGCCAGCGTGAGGTTGACCCGCCAGCGTTCCGCCTCGGGATAGAAGCCGTAGATCAACTGCGGCAGCTTGGCTTGGATGTAAGGCCAGCAGGCGCCGACCGCGAACCCGGCATTCTCGGTCAGGCACGCGGTGCGATCCTTGCCGCTCCAGACCGCATCGACCATCAGGAACCTGACCGAGGGAATGATGGTGAACCAGAGCAGCAAGGCGCCGACGATCGTAAGCAGGATATTGGTCGGCGAGTTGAACAGGCGCGTGCGCACGAGACCAATGAAGCCCGTGGTCTTCACCGGCGCGGGACGCTCGGTGAGCAGGTCCTGACGGACGTAGGCGGACGAAGTGATATCGCTCATGCGCCGAGACTCCGGCCGAGGCGCCAACCGTAGACGCTCATGAGGGCGCTGGTGAGCAGCGAGATCAAGAGATAGACGCCCATCGTCATGGCGATGATCTCGATCGCCTGCCCGGTCTGGCTCAGCGAGGTGCCGGCGAATACCGAGACGAGATCGGGATAGCCGATCGCCACCGCCAGCGAGGAATTCTTGGTAAGGTTGAGATACTGGTTGGTCAGCGGCGGGACGATGACCCGCATCGCCTGCGGCACGACGATCAGCCGGAGCGTGGTGCCGCGACTGAGGCCAAGCGACGAGCCGGCCTCCATCTGTCCACTGTGCACGGACAGGATGCCGGCGCGCACGATCTCGGCGATGAAGGCGGCGGTATAGGTCGACAGCGCCAGCGTCAGCGCCACGAACTCGGGGATGATGCGCGAGCCGCCGGCGAAGTTGAAGCCTTTGAGCTGCGGCAGCTCGAATGTGACGGGCGGGCCGAATATCAAGATGCTCGCCAGTGGCAGCCCGAACAGCAAGCCCAGCACATAGGGCCAGATCCGGATCATCTGGCCGCGCTGAAACAGTGCGCGCCGCGCGTAGAAGCGCAGAACCAATGACGCCACGATGCCGAGGACCAGCATCGCCAGGAACGGCTCAAAGCCGCCCTCGCCGATCGGGCGCGGAACGACGAGACCGCGATTGCTGACGAAGGCGATGCCGAGCAGCGAAATGCTCTGCCGCGGATTTGGCAGGGCCGCGAGCACCGCCAGGTACCAGAACAGGATCTGGAACAGCACCGGCAGGTTGCGGATCACCTCGACATAGAGCTCGCCGATGCGCGACAGCAGCCAGTTGGGCGACAGCCGGCACAACGCGACGATGAAGCCGATCAATGTGGCGAAGACGATACCCACCACCGAGACCACGAGGGTGTTGAGAAGCCCGACCACGAACACGCGCAGGAATGTATCCGAGCCGGTGTAGGAGATCAGGGTCTGGTTGACGTCGAAGCCGGCATTGTTCCGGAGAAAACCGAAGCCGGCGGCGATGTGCTGGTTCTCGAGATTGGCGCGGGTATTGGAGACGATCTCATAGCCGATCCAGCCCAAAACCGCCGCGAAGGCAAACTGGACGGCGATGCCGTTCCAGCCAGTCTTGCCGCCCAGAATGCGCCTGATCTTCAGCGCAATCTGGGCCGGCGGTTTTCGAGCCTCGGTGTTCATCGCCGCTGTCAGCGGTTCAGGCGGGGTCAGCGGATCGGCGGCGCGTACTGAAGACCGCCCTTGTTCCAGAGGTTATTGAGACCGCGGCTGATGGCGAGCGGCGAGCCGGCGCCGACGTTGCGATCGAACACCTCGCCGTAATTGCCGACCGCCTTGGTGATCCGCACCACCCAGTCCTTGGTCAGGCCGAGCTGTTCGCCGAAATTACCGTCGCTGCCGAGCACGCGCTTCAGCTCCGGATTTTCCAGTTTCGCCTTCTCGTCGACGTTCTTCGAGGTCACGCCGAGCTCTTCGGTGGTGATCAGTGCGAACAGCGTCCATTTCACGATGTCGAACCACTGGTCGTCGCCGTGCCGGACCATCGGGCCGAGTGGCTCCTTCGAGATGATTTCCGGGAGCACCATGTGGTCACCGGGATTGGCAAGCTTCAGACGGTTGGCGTACAGGCCCGACTGGTCGGTGGTGAAGACGTCGCAGCGGCCGGCTTCATAGGCCTTGACGGTTTCGTCGTTGGTGCCGAACGCGATCACCTCGTACTTCATGTTGTTGGCCTTGAAGTAGTCGGCGAGATTCTGCTCGGTGGTGGTGCCGGTCTGCACGCAGACCGAGGCGCTGTTGAGTTCGAGCGCCGAATTCACCTTGAGCGACTTCTTCACCATGAAGCCCTGCCCGTCGTAATAGGTCACGCCGGTGAAGTTGGCGCCGAGCGAGGTGTCCCGCGAGATGGTCCAGGTGGTGTTGCGCGAGAGCACATCGACTTCGCCGGATTGCAGGGCCGTGAAGCGATCCTTGGCTGACAGAGGCACGAACTTGACCTTGGTCGGATCGTTGAAGATGGCGGCGGCGATGGCGCGGCAGACGTCGACGTCGAGGCCGGTCCAGTTGCCCTTGTCGTCGGGCGATGAGAAGCCCGGCAGGCCCTGGCTGACGCCGCAGGACAGCATGCCCCGGTCCTTGACAGTCTTGAGCGTTTGGGCATCGGCGGCTTGGGCTGTCAGGCCGGCGGCGAGAGCGAGAGTGAGAGCCAGGGTTACGCGTTTCATGGGCTGAAGGCCTTTCAAAGTCGTCTCAAGGTAGGAACGTTGTCACAGGATCGTCTCTGCCAGGGCTATCCATACCGGGGCTAGCCTTGCAAGAGTCGTGCTGGAAATCTTGCCGAACACTCGCCCATCCCGAGAGGCCATAACCTAATCCCCGCCGCTGGCGCCCGCACTGATGGCTGTGGCGCAAGGTCCGATCAGACGATGGATCGAAGGTCGCGGCTGCCCCTCAACATGCGGCGACTGAATAGCACCTGCGCATCACAGAACGACTGGCGAGCCGGGTCAAGGGGTTGACGGGACTCTTCTGTGTTCTGTTATTAACGGCAGCGGCCACCGGCCGGCCCGTAGGGCGCCTCGCGCGCCCCGCGGAAACGCGGTTTTGAAAGCAGACGCATGGATTCCTCGCACCCCTCCCAGCAGCAGGCCGAGACCCGGCTGGTCACCTCCGGCCGCGACACCAAGGCCCAGAAGGGGTTCGTCAATCCGCCCGTGTTCCACGGCTCGACCGTGCTCTATCCGACCGCCGAGGACCTGCACGCCCATCGCGGCGAGTTCACCTATGGCCGCCACGGCTCCCCCACCACCAAGGCGTTCCAGGAGACGCTGATGGCGCTGGAGGGGCCGCAATGTGCCGGCGTCGGCATCGTGCCGTCTGGGCTGTCGGCGATCTCCACCACCCTGCTCTCGGTGCTGAAGACCGGCGACCACGTGCTGGTCTGCGACAACGTCTATCGCCCCACGCGCAATTTCTGCAACGGCATCCTCGCGCGCCTCGGCATCGAGACCAGCTATTTCGATCCGCTGATCGGCGCCGGCATCGACAAGTTATTGAAGCCGAACACGCGCGCGGTCCTGGTCGAGGCGCCGGGCTCGCAGTCGTTCGAGATGCCGGACATCCGCGCCATCGCCGAGGTCGCGCATGCGCGCGGCGCGCTCGTCATCGACGACAACACTTGGGCGACGCCGCTCTTCCATCGCTCGCTCGAACAGGGCGTCGACATCAGCATGCAGGCCGCCACCAAATATATCGGCGGCCACTCCGACATCATGTTCGGCACCATCTCGGCGAACGCCAGGGCCTGGCCGCAGATCGCCGAAGGCATTCGCCTGCTCGGCGTCTGCGCCGGCCCCGACGACGTCTTCCTCGCGCTACGCGGCCTGCGCACGCTGTCGGTGCGCTTGGCGCAGCATCATCGTTCTGGTCTCGACATGGCGCGCTGGCTCGCGAGCCGTCCCGAGGTCGCGCGCGTGCTGCATCCGGCGCTGGAGACCGATCCCGGCCACGCGATCTGGAAGCGCGACTTCACCGGCGCCTCCGGCCTGTTCAGCATCGTGCTGAAGCCGGCGCCGCAGACAGCCGTCGACACCATGCTCAACACGCTCAAGCTGTTCGGCATGGGTTTCTCCTGGGGCGGCTTCGAGAGCCTCGCGATCCCCTTCGACTGCAACGACTATCGCACCGCGACCAAGTGGGCGCCGGGCGGCCCGACTCTGCGCCTGCACATCGGGCTCGAGAACACCGACGACCTCAAGGCCGATCTCGACCGCGGCTTCGCTGCCCTCAAAGCGGCAATGTGAGCCTGCTCACAAGGCATCACGCCCGCGGACGCGCCAACGCGCGCCGCGGGAACGAGCACCCCGCGCAAACGTTAACGCCGATGCGCCAACAAATGGTTTGAACCTCAAGCATTTGGCGCTAGCCTTACCAATCGACTCCAATCCGGACACGGAGCATGGGAACGTTGGTACTGCTCGATCTGATGGGCGGCGTGGCGCTGTTGCTGTGGGGCCTGCACATGGTCCACAGCGGGATTCTGCGCGCGTTCGGCCCCGACCTGCGCTGGCTGCTCGGCAAGGCGCTCAGCAACCGCTTCAGCGCCTTCGCCGCCGGCCTCGGTCTCACCGCGCTGCTCCAGAGCAGCACGGCGACGGCGCTGCTCACCAGCTCCTTCGCAGCCGGGGGCCTCGTCAGCGTCGCTGCCGCGCTCGCCATCATGTTGGGGGCCAATGTCGGCACGACGCTGATCGTGCAGGTGCTGTCGTTCAACATCGCGGCCGTAGCACCCGTGCTGTTCGTGCTCGGGCTCGTCGCCTTCCGCTCAGGACCGCGCTCGCGGATCAAGGACATCGGCCGCGTCTGCATCGGCCTCGGCCTGATGCTGCTGTCGCTGCATATCCTGCTCGACACACTGGCGCCGGCCGAGAACGCGCCCGGTGTCCGCGTCGTGATTTCGGCGATCACGGGCGATCCCGTTCTTTGCATCATGATCGCGGCGCTTATCACCTGGGCGGTGCATTCGAGCGTTGCCAGCGTGCTGCTGATCATGTCGCTGGCCTATTCGCAGTTCATCACGCCTTACGCGGCGCTGGCACTGGTGCTGGGCGCCAATCTCGGCAGCGCCATCAACCCCGTGTTCGAGGGCGCAAGGCGCGACGATCCCGCGAGCTATCGCGTGCCGCTCGGAAATCTGATCAACCGCGTGGTCGGCATCGTCCTCGTGCTGCCGTTCCTGAGTGCGATCGCCGAGCACATGCATGCCTGGCAGCCCGATCTTGCAAGGATGATTGCGGCGCTCCACATCGCCTTCAACGTCGGCACCGCCGTCATCTTCATCGGCCTGCTCGGCACCATGTCGCGCCTGCTGACCCGCCTCCTGCCCGATCGCGTGCAGGAGACCGATCCCGCCCGGCCGCGCTATCTCGACGAGAGCGCGCTGGAGACGCCGTCGCTGGCGCTCGCCGACGCCGCCCGCGAGGCGCTGCGCATGGGCGACCTCGTCGAGGTCATGCTGCGCAAGGTGATGACGGCGATGATGACGGGCGACCGCTCGCTGGTCGACCAGGTCTCCAAGATGGACAATGTCGTCGACAGTCTCGACGAGGCCATCAAGCTCTATCTGACCAAATTGACGCGCGGCAGCCTCGACGAAGGCGAAGGCCGGCGCGCCATGGAAATCATCTCCTTCGCCATCAACCTCGAGCATATCGGCGACATCATCGACAAGAATTTGAGCGAGCTTGCCACCAAGAAGATCAAGCGGCGATTCCAGTTCTCGGCCGAAGGCGCCGAGGAGCTCGCCGCCTTCCACAAGCGCACGATGGAATCGCTGCGGATCGCCTTCGGCGTCTTCATGTCGGGCGACGCCAACGAGGCGCGCAAGCTGCTGGTGGAGAAGACGGCGCTGAAGAACACCGAGCTCGCCGCCGTCGAGCGCCATCTCGACCGCCTGCGCGAGGGCCGCCCGGAGACCCTCGAGACCACATCGCTGCATCTGGACGTGCTGCGCGACCTGCGCCGCATCCACTCGCACATCTGCTCGGTCGCCTATCCCGTGCTGGACGCGGCGGGCGAGCCCTATCGCAGGCCCGAAACGGATACAGCCGCCCTGCCCGCAACAGGCGCGGCGTCAGCGCTGCCGCGCTAGAGAGCATGTTGTTTTTTACCGGAATCGGGATTCCCAGGGGAGCCGATTTCTGATTCAAAGTTCATGCTGGAGGACGGAGGCCAGCATGGATGACGCGACCCTATTCGGAAGACCTTCGTGAACGGGCTCTGGCGCGGGCTGACGCAGGGGAGACGGTTCGCTCGATTGCAGAGGCGCTTGAGATCAGCCCGTCCTGTGTAACGAAGTGGAAGAATCTGAGGCGGGAGACTGGAGGCGTTTCGCCTGGCAAGATTGGTGGTCACAAGAAGCCGGTTCTATCCGGTGCCCATGCCGACTGGCTACGCAAGCGCGTTCTCTCTGGGCCATTCACCTTACGGAAGCTGACACAGGAGTTGGCAGCACGCGGGATCAAGACAGATGTGCGGGCCGTGTGGACGTTTGTGCATGCCGAAGGGCTGAGCTTCAAAAAAAACGATCCTGCCGGCCGAACAAGATCGCCCCGATATCGCTCGTAAACGGACGCGCTGGAAGGCCCATCAAGGCAAGATTGACGCTTCACGCCTGATCTTTATCGATGAGACCTGGATCAAGACCAACATGGCACCACTGCGCGGCTGGGGTCCGAGTGGACAGCGGCTCCAGGCATCCGCGCCTTTCGGTCATTGGAAGACCATGACTTTCATTGCAGCGCTGCGGCACGACCAGATCAGCGCACCTTGGGTCATCGACGGCCCCATCAATGGGGAACTCTTCACCCTCTATGTCGAGAAGGTTCTGGTGCCAACGCTGGCAAAAGGCGAGGTCGTCATCCTCGATAATCTCGGCAGTCACAAAGGCAAGTCCGCCCGCAATGCCATCCGCGCCGCCGGAGCGCATCTGCTCTTCCTGCCGCCCTACAGTCCCGACCTCAATCCGATCGAACAGGTCTTCGCCAAGCTCAAACATCTGATGCGAGCTGCAGAGCCGCGTGACGTCGAGGCAACCTGGCGCAAGGTCGGTGAACTGCTCGACCTCTTCTCCGCGCAGGAATGCGCCAACTATCTCAAAAATTCAGGCTATGTTTCCGTATAAAAACAGCACGCTCTAAATCCCTTCGATCACCGCTCCAGCGTCTTCGAGGCGCGGCCACGGTTCTTGATGATCAGCATGATGTTGCGGATGTAGATGATGGTCGCGAGCGCCTGCCCGAGGATGATGACGGGCTCGCGCTTGACGACGCCGTAGACCAGCGTCATCAGCCCGCCTCCCATGGAGCAGAACCAGAACGCCATCGGCACCACGCTGTTGCCGGCACGCTCGCTCGCGATCCACTGCACCAGGAAGCGCGCGGTGAAGAACAGTTGCGCGACGAGGCCGAACGCGAGCCAGAAATCGAACTTGGCGACGAAGACGTCGTAGAGATAGTCATTCAGCGCCTGGCCGTAATGGATGATCATGCCTGCACCTCGGTCACCTCTGGCGTCGGCTTCTTGCGACGGATCAGCCACCAGACGCCGGCGAGATCCATAATCCCGATCCACAGCCGGTCGAAGAAGCCGTAATTGGACACGCCGGAACGGCGCGGCCGGTCGATCACATCGACATAGGCGATGTCGAAACCTTCGCGTCGGACCAGCGCCGGCAGGAAACGATGCAGCCCGTCGAAATAGGGCATCATCAGGAAGACGTCGCGCCGGAACGCCTTCAGCCCGCAACCGGTGTCCCGCGTGCCGTCCTGCAGAATCGCGTTGCGGACCTTGTTCGCCACGCGCGACTGGAATTTCTTGAAGCCGGTATCCTTGCGGCCGACCCGTTGGCCTGCGGCAAGTCCGATGTTGCTGCCCTTCTCGACGGCCGCGATCAGGTCCGGCAGGAAGGCCGGATTGTTCTGGCCGTCGCCGTCGAGCGTTGCCACGATCGCACCGCGCGCCGCGCGCACGCCGCTGCGCACCGCCGCCGACTGGCCCCCCGATCGGGCGTGACGAAGCTGACGCAGATTGTCCCGTTGCGTCATGATCGAAGCAAGCCGCTCGCCGGTCGCGTCGGTCGAGCCGTCGTTGACATAGATGATCTCATAGGCCCAGCGGCCATCGAGCGCCGTCGTGATCTCCTCGATCAGGGGCGCGATGTTGTCGGCTTCGTTGCGCACGGGAACGACGATGGAAACCGAAGGCTGGGACGACGACAAATCGAAAGCTCGTGGTTGGAATTGGCCTGCGCGCCTCGCGGAACCGGCAGCCCCCGCAGAAAGCCGCTTTTATGGGGCGGATGCCCCGCGGGCAACCCTTTTGAAGCGTCCAGGGACCGGCCCCGGAAGGGGCACGATGGTGCCGTCGGCGCGGATGGCAAAGGCCAGCCTGCGGGCGGCAAACCAGTAGCGCACCGCCATCGCGCCGACCATGCCGACCAGAGCACCGGCCACGACATCGCTCGGGTGATGCGCGAGCAGCACGAGACGCGTCAGCAGGATCACGATTGCGTAAGTGAACATGAACACGCGCAGGCGCGGCCACAGCGCCGAGACCGCAAACGCCAGCGCGAACGCCGTCACCGCATGCCCCGACGGCAGGCTGGCATAAGCGCCCGTCCCCTCGAACGGGACGAAGTTGAAAGGATTGGCCTTGCCGCCGACGAACGGACGGCCGCGTCCAATCAGATATTTCAGGATCTCGGCGACGAACACGGACAGGGCAACGGACAGGAACAGGAACTGGAGCCGCGTGCCGAGGCCCAGCAGCAGCGCGCGGTTGGTGCCGTGACGTCCGGCCGCAACCAGCGCCACGACCACCAGCGTAAGCCCCAGCACCGAGAGCACATACTCGTCCTTGCCGAAATCGGTGAGGATGCGGATCGGCCACAGGCTCGGCGTGCCGCGAGCCGGCATCAACTGGATCTCGGTCTGGTCGAACAGAACCATCAGCACGATGACGAGCGCGGCGCCTGCCGCGCTCAGCCACAGCGAATGCCGCGCCAGCTTGCGTGCGGCCTCGGCACGCCGCGAATGCGAGGGCGTGCGGACAAGCTGAGCCAGCGCACGGCCCGACACGGCGAGCAATTGCGCGGGATAGCCCGGGCGCGGTGCGATGTTGGTCGGGGCCGACATCCTACTCGGTGCCTTCCGAGCGGAAGATCGAGATCGAGATCGCGCGCCCTTGCGAGAAATTATAGCCGTCGATACGCGTGCCGACCTTGTAGCGCAGCCCGATCGCCTCGGCGCGCTGCGCGAAGCTGCGCTCCGACCGCTGCTCGATCAGCGCGAAACGGCAGCTGCCCTGCCGCAGGAAATCCGCCGCGCCCGAGCCGTCGGTGAGCAGCGTCTGGGTGCCGGTCAGGAACACGAGGCTGGGCTCGTGATAGCCGGCCGCAGCCGCCTTCGGCCCGACGCAGGTGACGTTGCGAAGCGCGCGCGCGATCTCGATGCTCGGGAACAGCGGCGTCAGTGAGGGCAGCACGATGCCGTAGACCGTGACCGCCAGCATCAGGGCTGCGACCAGCGCGTTGAGCACCGAGCGCTCGGCGCGGTTGTTGTCGTAGAGCCACCAGGCGAACAGGCCGAAGATCAGCGAGGCCGCGATGAACGGCCAGGCGACGAAAGCCGGCTGCCGCGTCAGCATGACCGCGCCGACCACCGCGATGATCGAGCCAGCGGCGGGAATCGCGAACCACCAGGCCGAGCCGCGCATCAGCCAGGAGCGCGACAGCACGCGTCGCTCCAGCGCACCGACGGTGAGGATCGCGATCGCCGGGTACAGCGGCAGCACGTAATGCGGCAACTTGGTCAGCACCGCCTCGAACACGATCCAGGACGGGACCAGCCAGGCCAGCAGGAACTGCGCGCCGGGCTCGCGCCGCGCCCGCCACACCGCAGGCGCCGCCATTGCCGCCAGCGGCGCGCCCGGCCAGAAGGTGATCCAGAACAGCGCCAGGTACAGGCCGGGCGGTGCGCCATGGGATTCCTGGGCCCCTAACTTGCTCAGCATGTCGCCGCCGACGGAGTCCGCAAAGAAGGCATCGCCCGCGCGCCAGAAGATCGCGACGAACCAGGGCAGCACCAGCACCAGCATCCACATCAGGCCCCAGAGCGGGCGCAACTTCCACAGCCAGGAGGCATCGCGGTCCTGGATCGCGAGCGCGACGATGGTCAGTCCTGCGAACATCAGGATCAGCGGGCCCTTGATCAGGATGCCGACGGCGAGCGCCGTCCAGAAGATCGCGGGCCAACTCCAGGGCGGGTGCGTCTCGTCCTCGGCGCGCTGCCACGACAGGTAAGCCCGCGCCATCGCGCCCATCGCGGCAACGACGCAGAACAGCAGCATCGCGTCGGTCTTGGCGAGCCGCGCCTCGACGCCGAGCAGCACGGAAGCACTCATCAGGAGCGCGGCAAGCACTGCGGCGCGCCGCGTGACGAAGCCGAGCGCGGCCCAATAGGTCATGAGCACGGCGCCGACCGCGCCGATCAGCGACGGAATCCGATAGACCCAGATCCGCAATTCGGCCTTCGGCAGCTTCAGCGCCGAGGCGATTTCAACCGCCGCCGATTGCAGCCAGTAGATGCCGACCGGCTTTTTGTAACGGACGTCCTCCTGGAAGCGGATGTCGACATAGTCGCCGCTCTCGACCATCTGCTTGGTGGCCTGGGCAAAGCGCGCCTCGTCGCGGTCGACCGGCGGAATGGTGAAGAAGCCCGGTAGGAACAGCAGCAGCGCGCAGAGCAACAGGAAGGCGACCGCACGGGCATGGCTGGCCGTAACGTAGTCGAGCACGAGCACGAGCCGGCTGCCCGGATTCACGGGTGCTTTCGGCTCGCGCGGTGCGCCAAAACGGGGGCTGGGATAGGTCTCGGCCATTGGTTCCGCTTACGCTGAAACCGTCATTCCGACAACCGCTTAAGGCCGGGTCATTGAATTCGAATGACGACTGTGTCCGCAGCGCCAGTGGCATCGATCACGGTGAGCCGTGCAAAGCCGGGACCGGGTGGATCGATCAGGCGCTGGCGCCTGCCATCGATCTCGCCGAGCGCAGCGCCATTAACCATGACCGTCATGGGCAGGACGCCGCCGGCGACCTTCACCGGCATCGCCGCACTCTCAGCGCCGCCGGAACGATCGACGTCGATCCGCGAACCGTTCAGCGGGAACTGGATGTGAAGCGCCTGCTCGCTGCCGGTCCGTACCAGTTCCCCGACCGGACGAAAACGCTTCAGCGGCAACGGTAACTTCGCGTTGCTGGCGACCAGGGTTCCCTTGGGCGACTTCGGCAGCGGGACCAGCGTCTTGCCGGTCCGGGCGAAGGCATCGAACAGAATGGGCGCGGCCGCCACGCGCCCGATCAGGCCGGGAACCGGCGCGCCGTCGGGCCGGCCGACCCAGACGCCGATGGTCATGCGGCCGTCGAACCCGACCGACCAGGCGTCGCGATAGCCGTAGGAGGTGCCGGTCTTGAACGCGATGCGGTTGTGCGCGGCGTTTTCCGGCGGCGGCGTGCCCAAGAGCACATTGCCGACCTGCCAGGCCGCGACCGGATCGAGCAGCCGCCGCGGTTCACGGTCGTCCTTGGCGGCCATGACCTCGCGCAGCGGCTTGGTGGTGCCGAGCCGGGCGAAGCCGGCATAGAGTTGGGCGAGGTCTTGCAGCGTCACGCCGACGCCACCGAGGCCCATGGCAAGACCGGGCGCCTCGTCCTTGGGAAGCACCAGATTGCCGCCGGCCTGCCGCAGCCGCGACGACAGCCGGCTCGCGCCCACGCGGTCGAGCAGCACGATTGCCGGCACGTTCAGCGACAGTTGCAGCGCCTTCTTCACCGGCACCGTGCCCTGGAACGTCATGTCGAAGTTCTCCGGCGCGTAGGAGCCGAAACGGACCGGCCGGTCGTCGATCAGACTGTCGGGATGCACGAAGCCGTCCTCGAAGGCGAGCCCATAGATGAACGGCTTCAGCGTCGAGCCCGGCGAACGGATGGCGCGGGTCATGTCGACCTGCCCTGCCCGGCTCTCGTCGAAATAATCCGCAGAGCCGACCCGCGCGAGCACATCGCCGCTGTCATTGTCGACCACGATGATGCCGACCGAGATGTTCGGTCCCAGCGCAATGGCGCGGTCCCGCGCAAGCGGCTCCAGCACCTTCTGCAAGGTCGCATCGAGCGTCAGCTTGATGACCGGCGTATCCTTGACCGTCGAGAGCGCCGCGTCGGAGGCGTGCGGGGCAAGGATCGGCATCGGCTTGCGCAGCTTTGGCACGGCGACGGCCTTGGCCTGCGTCGCGTCGTCGGCGCTGACCACATGCTCCTCGACCATGCGGTCGAGCACGCGATCGCGCGCCTTGCGCGCGGCCTCGGGATAGCGGTCGAGCCTGCGCGTCTCCGGCGATTGCGGCAGCGCCACCAGCAGCGCGGCCTCGGCCAGCGAGAGCCGCTTCGGCTCCTTGCCGAGATAGGCGATGGACGCCGCGCGGATGCCTTCGAGATTGCCGCCGTAAGGTGCCAGCGCCAGATAGAGATCGAGGATCTCGGCCTTGCTCAGGCTGCGCTCGATCTCGATTCCCCGCACGATCTGCCGCAGCTTTGCATAGAGCGAGCGCTGCCGCCGCGGCTCCATCAGGCGCGCGAGCTGCATGCTGATGGTCGAGCCGCCCGAGACGATGTGGCCGCGCGTCCCAAGCTGCAACGCGGCGCGCCCCAGCGCGAGCGGGTCGAGACCGTTATGCGCGTAGAAGCGCCAGTCTTCATAGGCGAGCAACAGTTTCAGATAGGTCGGATCGACATTGGCCTTGGCGTCGACCGGTAGCCGCCAGCGACCATCGGCCATCGCATAGGCGCGCAGCAGCTTGCCGTTGCGGTCGACGATGGTGGTGGAGACCTGACGCGCTTCGTCGAGCGGGAGAGAACCGAGGGAGTAGACCCAGCCGACGAAGCCGGCGATGGCGAGGATAAGCGTGAGCGCGCACGCAGAGAGGATACGCATGGTCGCGCGCCCTGCTCCGCTGCTGTCATTCCGGGATGGTCCGAAGGACCAGGCCCGGAATCTCGAGATTCCGGGTTCGGTGCTTCGCACCGCCCCGGAATGACGAGATCCGTTGTCAGCTTCGCCCATGTCGCTCACTTCGCCGTCCGCACCTCGACGGTGCCCGTGCCTGTCCGGCCGTAGCGCGAGGGGTTGTACATGTCCTCGACATAGGCCTGCGGCAGCACGTATTTGCCGGGCGAGACCGCGCGCACGACATAGGCGACGGTGAAGGCCGATTTGGAATCCGAGGCCCGGTCAACGGCCGCGTTGAAGCGGTCGTCGCGGAACTCGGTATTCTCGGGCTCCTCGCCGTCCTCGATCCAGTCCAGCGTGCCGCTGTCGCCCGACGAGACCAGCTTCGGATTGTCGATCTCCAGACCCGCGGGCAGATAGTCGGACACCATGATGTGGCCGTACTCGGGCTTGGCCTCGGTGATCTTCAGCACCACCGCGAAGCGCTGGTTCTGCTTGACCTTGCTGATGTCGGCGGGCTTGCCGTCGAGCGTGAAATAGCTGCGCTCGATCTTGAAGCCGTTGGACGCTGCCGGCTCCGGCGTCACCGGCGAGCCCGACACCGAGATCACCGCCTGCACCGGCGCTTCGCCGGTGTTGGTGATCTTCAGCGGCTTGCCTTCCAGCGTCGCGGCCTTGTAGCTGCGATAGAGCGCGGTCTTGACGCTCTGACCGTCAACCTCGATCGAGAGGTTCTCCTTGGCCAGCGCCCGCGCCGCCAGCACCAGCCACGCGTTCTCCTGCGTGGAGGTGTAGGGCGTGAGCCCGCGCGCGGTCTCGACCCGCGCCACCGCTTGCGTCAGTGTCGCCTTCGGCGCGTTGCCCTCGCTTGCGAGCGAGACCAGCGCGGCGGCATCGCGCAGCTGCGAACCGTAATCGGTGCGGCCGAATTCCAGCACAGGCTTCGGCGCGAGGCTGTCGAGGGCCGCACCATAGACCCGCTCCGCTCGATTGCGGTCGCCGACCAGCGCCAGCGCGGCAGCGAGCTGCGACTTCGCGATCGGCGTTGCGAGGTTGGCGAGCTTGGTGTCGGCGAGATAGCGGAGATCGCCGATCGGTGCAGCGCCATTGCGCGCAAGCACGTAGAGGCCATAGGCGAGATCGCGCCCGCCGTCCTTCTCCGGCTCGTTGCCGTTCACCACGGAATTGCGGATACGGTCGAGCGCGTTCTTGAACAGCACGTCCGGCACCACAAAACCCTTTTCACGGGCGCGGGTCAGGAAGTCCGTCACGTAGGCATCGAGCCAGGCATCGTCGCCGCCCGCCGACCACAGGCCAAACGAGCCATTGGAGCCCTGACGGGCCAAAAGCCGTTCGATCGCGTCGCGGATGCGTTGGTCTACCTCGGTGTCCATGGCCAGATGCGCGCCGGCAGCTAAGTCGTTGACATAGAGCAGCGGCATGGCGCGGCTCGTGATCTGCTCCGAGCAGCCATAGGGATAGCGGTCGAGCGCCTTCAGGATCGTCGCCGCGTCGAGCGCGGTCGACAGGCTGGCCGAGACCGAGACGCTGCCGGTGCCCGGCACGAGGTCGGCGAACATGTCCGAGGTCAGCGTCAAGCTCTCGCCCTTCGCCAGTGTGCGGATCGAGCGCCGCGCCAGCACCTGCGTCGCCGCCTTGACGTCGAGTGCATAGTGGCGCGCCAGCGCCAGGCCGTTCGGTCCCTTGATGTCGACGTCGAGCGTCGCCTGCCCCGCCGCGGTCGCGTCGATCGCCAGTACAAACGAGTTGCGCTGCTTGGCGGCGAGCTTGACCGTGGTGGCGGGATTGCCCGTCATTTTCACCGGACCGCCCGTCTTCACGTTGATGACGTAGTCGCCGGCCTGGCCCTCGACATTGTCGATCTCGAGGTTGACCGTGCCGTGGTCGCCATTGAGCAGGAAGCGCGGCAGAGTCGTGGTCAGCACGACGGGGTCGCGGATCACGACGTCCGTGTTGGCGCGGCCGAGCTTGGTCGCGGTCCACGCCACCGCCATCACGCGCGCGGTGCCGGCGAACTCCGGAATGTCGAAGCTCACCTCGGCAGTACCGTCGGCGGCAACCGTGACGATGCCCGAATAGAGCGCCAGCGGCTTCTGCGCGGGTGGCGAGCCCTGCAGCTCGGCCGCGCCGGCGTCACCGCCGGACTTGATCTGGCCGCGCGTGCCCGACATGCCGTCGATCAGTTGCCCGTAGAGATCGCGGATCTCCGCGCTCAGGCGGCGCTGGCCGAGATAGTAATCGTCGGGTGCCGGCGGCTTGTAATTGGTGAGGTTGAGGATGCCGACATCGACCGCTGCGATCACCACCTTGGCGTCTTCGCCCGGATTGAGCCCGTCAAGCTTGACCGGAATCTTCAACATCGCGTTCGGCCGGATCAGCGCCGGCGGCGTCAGCTTCACTTGCAGCGTACGGGTCTGCTTGTCGATGCCGAACCATTTCAGGCCGATGGCGCGCCCGGGCATGCGCTGGGCGGCGGCGTCGAGCGGACGGCGCAGCGTCGCCACCACATAGGCGCCGGTGCCCCAGTCCTTGCCGACCGGAAGCTTCACCTGCGCGGTGCCTTCCTTGACGTCGATGGTCTGCGTCGTCAACAGGCGGTCGCCGAGCACGTTGACGGTGAGCTTGCCGGCGCTGCGGACGTTGACCGACACGGTCATCGTATCCCCGGAGGCATATTGCGGCTTGTCGATCGAGGTCTCCAGCAGGTCCGGCGTGTCGGCGCTGCCGTCGGAATACCAACCGACGTCGAACTGCACTGAAGTGACCGGGCCGTCCGCGTCGTTCGACTTCACGTCGAGCCGGTAGCGGCCGGGCTGCGGGCTGAGCGATATCCGCGACGGCTTGTCGGCGGCGATGGTGACGTCACCATCCGAAACGCGCGAGGTCGACTTGACCGGCTCGTACTCCCAGTAATTGTTCTGGCGGTACCACTGGTAGCGTGACTCCATCTTCAGGAGCTCGTAGCGCAGACCGTCGCGGCGTAGTCGCTCCCCCTCGGGCGAGACGAACACGACGTCAAACTCGGCCTTGTCACCCTCTGAGACGTTCTTGTCGGCGAAGAGCGGCTTGATGCCGATCATGGCGGTCGCGGGGGCGACCGGCAGCACGAGCTTGCGCTCGACCGCGCGCCCGCCGGTCTCGACCATGCGGACGAAGATCTGCGCCTCCTGCGGACGCGTCGAGGCCGGCTGCTTGTCCAGCGTCACCGGGAAGGTCGCAACACCGTTGGCGTCCGCCTCGGGCAAATTCTCCAGCGGCGTGCGCTCGTTCGAGGTGGTCTCCTCGTCGGCGACACCGAACTGGTAGCCGGCAAAGCCCGGACGTTCCGACGCGGGCGCGATCAGCATGTCGCCTTCGAGCTGGAGCCCCGAGGCCGGCGCGCCATAGAGGAAATGGCCGTCCGCCTTAAGCTCCACTGGAGCGTTAGCTTTGATCAGCTTGTCCTTGGCGGACAATTCGAATTCGATGCGATCGGGGACGTAGTCCTCGACCATGAAGGTGGTCTCGCCGACCGACGATCCCTTCGGATCGGTGAAGGCGCGCACGCGCCATGTGCCGGTCGGGACGGCCGAGTTGAGCGGCACGGCGAGCGAGCGGCCACCGGCGCCCTGGTCGGGCAGCACGGCGCGGCGGTATTCGACGCCGTCGGGGCGTTCGATCACCAGGGTCATCGGCCCGCCGGTGACGGCATTGCCCTGCCCGTCGCGCAGCAGCGCAGTGAGATAGACGGTCTCGCTGGAGCGGTAGACGCCACGCTCGGCATAGACGAAGGCGTCGGCACCAACAGGCACCGCGCGGCCCGAGACGCCGCGGTCGGACAGGTCGAAAGCGGAGGTCTTCAGGCTCAGGAAGGCATAGTCGGCCTTCTCACCCGTGACGGTCAGCATCGCCGGCGACAGGCCGCCCTCGCCGCGCGCGAGGCCCGCCTCGAACAGCACGTGGCCGCTGTCATCGGTCTTTCGCGTCGCCAAAATCTCGTTGTTGCGGGCAACCAGCCGAACCTCGGCCTTGCCGACCGGATCGGTCGAGGCCAGCGAGTTCACGAAGACATGGATACCGTCATTGCCGGAATAGGCTGAGACGCCGAGATCGGAGACGATGAACCATTGCGTGGCGAGCTGATAGTCGTCGTCCGAGCCCGGGCCCTTGGCCGCGGCCGTCATCACGTAGACGCCGGGCTGCAGCTCGCCGAGCGCCTGGTCGACCGGAAATGCGGTGGTGACGTCCTGGTTGAGCGTCATCGCGGTCGCCAGCTCGCCGCTCCAGACCTTGACGCCGCGCTCGCCGCCGAGATCGCTGAGCTGGTATTTTGACAGCGTCTTCTGGAAATCGCTGTCGACCACCGTGTTGATCAAATTGCGGTCGCCGATCCGGAAGACGTTGACGCTGACCGCGGGCGTGTTGACGCTGACCACGGGGATGCCGCGCTGGCCGGTCTTCGGCAGCACATAGGCGCGGCTGGTGAAGCGCACGAAGGGCTTGCGGTCGCGCACATAGACGTTGAACTCGGCCGATTTCGGCAGGCCCTCCTTCACTGTGGACGGCAGGCCGGCGCGTAAGTTGATGTTGTAGCGCTCGCCATGTTTCAGCCCGTCGACGCAGAGCTGCTTGCCATCGGCCGACAGCGCCGGCTTGTCCTGGCCCGCCAGCGCGAGGTACGGCGCGAAATCCGTGCGCTTGGCAAGCTCCTCGGAGAACTGGAAGCAGGCGCGCGGGCTCGCCGAATCCGAGTCCACGGTGTAGTCGAGCAGCCGGAAACCGTGCTCGTCGCGCATCTTTTCGTAACTCCCGCGGACGTCGGCGACCTCGCGCATGTCGAGCGATAGCCGCAGCGCATCCAGCGCCGGCCGCCACAGCTTGCGTTCGGCCAGCGACTTGCCGAGCACGGCGAGCGCGTCGGCCTCTTCGCCCGGATTGCCGGCGCGCTGGTAGGCGATGTAGGCGGCGGTCGAGGCGCGCTCCAGCAGGAACGTCTGCTCGCTCGAGCTCTTCGGCGAGATCTGGAAGATGACCTTGGCGAGCCGCAGCCAGTTTCCGGCGTCGTCGGGTGTGGTCGCGGCGATCTGGCCAAGCACCGACAGCCCGGTGCGGAAATCATTGCGCCGGAAGGCGGTGTCCGCGTCGGTGCGCAGCGTCGCGCCGGTCTTGGCGACCGGCCCCGCCTCGCTCTTGATCTGCGCCTCCAGCTTGATCGCGGAATCGGCGAGGTCGTCGCGCTTGAACGCCTTGTCCGCGGCGTGCGCGGCCACGAGGCCGAACGCCAGCGCGGCGCAGAATGTGACGGCGCGAACAAGACCGATCATGATGGACTCCCGGGATCGCGGACGAACGCCGCGTGAGCATGAAGTGCGCGGAAAGGTGACGGACTCAAGGCGATGGAACCAGATGTGCAAATCGTCGCATTCGCCATGGCAAAGCAAGCCCTGAGGTGACCGATCGAGATACCGCCGCGCACGCCGTCCTGAGCGCGCAGCCGTACCTGACCCGTCAACCGGCGGTCGTGTCCCGGAAGCTGGAACAGCGTTCCCAGCGATGTGAACCATCGTCCAGTCCGCTGCCGCTCGACCCGGCACCCTGACACCCCACCGTCCCGCTTTGTCGCGTCGACTGGGAAAACGGTTCGGTTCAGGCTTGGCTGACTTGAGGATTTTTCATATTTGACGTGATAGAAGACCGGCAGGCGGTAGCCGAGGCCGGCTCCAGACGGTCCCGTAGCTCAACTGGATAGAGCATCAGATTTCTACTCTGAGGGTTGCAGGTTCGATTCCTGCCGGGATCGCCAGCCACCATTGAATTGGCATGCGCGTGGAATGTGCATCGGAAAGCGCCTATCGCCGGCGCACCGTGAGTCGATTTTGCTGCGTCGGACCCGCCTCCCTCTCCTTGCGCTCCCGTTTAAGATGAGGAATTATTTTAACAATTCCTAGGCGGGAGAGAGCGCTTTCATGAAAGGTATTACCGACTTTATTGCATTGGACGTCGAGACGGCGAATGCGGATCTCGCGAGCATCTGCTCAATCGGACTCGTGCACTTCAAAGGCGGAGACGTCTTCAAGAGCATCACTGTTCTTGTCGATCCCGAGGACGATTTCGATCCCATCAATGTCAGCATCCACGGCATTCGCCCCGAAGATGTGGCCGGTAAACCGACAATGGCAAAAGTGTTTCCCGTCGTCGGCGCGGCATTACAGGATGCAGCGATCGTGCATCACAGCCCCTTCGATCGGACAGCGCTCTGGAGGGCTGCGGAAAAATATGGAGCAGACGGCTTGCCCTGCTACTGGCTCGACAATCTCCAAGTGGCACGCAAAACCTGGGATCGCTTCAAGCTTGACGGCGGCTATGGCCTTGCCAATCTGGCCCAAGCATTCAGCCTTGAATTCCGGCACCACGACGCCGCGGAGGATGCTCGCGTCGCTGGTCTTCTGCTCCTCGAGGCGATTGCCGATGGTGGCGTCCCCCTCCAGCAATGGCTTGACGATCTCGGATACGCTTCCAGCTCGCCCGGCGTAGCGCCCAGAAGGATCAAAGCCCCTGTGTATCCCAAGGTTGCCCGCAAGGGTGACGGCGACGGTCCGCTTCTTGGCGAAACCGTGACGTTCACAGGCAGGCTGAGCATGTCGCGCGATAAGGCCGCAAGCCAAGCCTCTGTTGCTGGCGCCGATGTCGATGACAACGTCACCAAACGCACAACCATCCTCGTGGTTGGCGATCAGGATCTGCGCGCCACGAAAGGCCAGGAGAAGAGTACGAAGCATCGCAAGACCGAGGAGCTGATCGCAAAGGGCCGTAGTATCAAGATCGTCGGCGAGAGCGATTTCATGGTTATGACGGCAAACTGAGTCTAGCCGCGTGGGCTCGTGACGCGGTTTGTGAGGATTTCGTTGCCGCTTGATCCGCCTAACGAAGGCCTACTGCCAATCCGCCGTCCTTCACGAACGCGTGGGTGCCTTCGCCGCGGACTTTGATCCCGGCAGATGAGCCCTATCTATGCGCCGGGCGACGCGCGCCCGATAAGGAATACGATGCGAACCGAGTGGACGAGAATGGCGATCGCATCTGCGGTGGCCGCGATCGCGATGTGTTTTTTGGCAATCGACGCAGGGGTCGTTAACTCCAGTGCGATCACGAAGCGCATCGAGATGGCGCAGGCGTCCATCGCGAACATGGCTGCGAGTCAGCATCAACTCGCCTTCGCCGTTCAGGCGTGGGCGCGGGGAAGCCACCAGAAGCAATCTATACAACAAACACTGGCGATCGATTGATCGGGACAGCCGGTCGGCCATTCGTTCGTTCACGATCCGACTCCGCTTCGTTCCCAAAGCACGAATCGCGACCGCAAAAACCGTCACCGCACATCTCTTAACGCTGCGTTTCGCTCGCGCGGATTGATCGCGCAGCGGCGCATCCTGACAATGTCCGTCGCGCACGGCCGCACCGTGTGCCCCAAGTCAAAATATGGGCCGAGCCGTGCCGGCGAGACGACGCGTCCGGCTGGATCTCGTTCCTCCGAGATCGAAGGCTGAGGCCTTGACCGGCAGTCATGCCGGCGGACGAGCGATCAGTCCGGTTGCGCGTCGCGCCGATCGCGGGCGAGCTGGTGCCAGGCCAGGGCCAGCTGGATCAGTCGCTGCCGGTCGGCGCCTTCGGAGGCCGCGGCCCGCTTCATTGCGGCCTCGGCTTCGTGCTGCGGGTCGTACTTCGTGCACATGAAGCCGACATTAGCCGACCGATTTCGACGGGCGCATGGCAATTTCCTCCGTATGAATGCGGGGTGGTTTTCCCGCCCTTCGAGCAAGCCGATCGCGAGCCCGTTCCGATTGATACGGATGGCCAGAAGACCGAGGCGAGCGCGATCTTTCCAGACATTTTCGGCAAGGCGCAATCGGATTGGGTTTCATGCAGACGCATCTGTGAATTGCATCACAGCCTGGCTCCCGGGCCTCGGCTAAAATCACGTCAACCGCTCGCACCGGCGCGAGAGGGCATGGGTGGTCTGTTATGGCACGAGAAGCAGCGGCCGAGGTTCACGTCCCGGCCCAGCGCGGCAGGTCCGACCTGTTCGGGGCCGCGTTTCTCGCGGCGATCGGCATCGTGATGCTGGCCTGGATCGCAGGCCTGGTCTGGGCCACGATGACGTTCTTCAACTGGCTCGTAGCCTGACGCCCGAACCGATCAATTGATGGACGGCTCCCACCAAAAAAGAAGCGGGCCTTTCGCCCGCTCCTTCACGCCAGATCCTTGACTGCAACTCAATAGCACGCGCGGGGGTCGGCCTGCACATACTGGCCGCTGGGATAGCGGTAGTAGCAATTGCCCTCGGCCAGATAGTAGCCGGGGCGCGAAGCGGCCGTCGCGCCGGCGATCGCACCGGTCGCGCCGCCGATCACCGCACCTGCGGCCGCCCCCGAGGCATTGCCCGAGATCAGGCCGCCGAGCACACCACCGACGATGGCACCGCCAAGTGCACTCACGCCGGGATCAGCCGGCGGCGGCGGAGGCGGCGGTTCGTAGGCGACCGGCGGCGGGGCGTAGGCCACCGGCACGTCGTCGTAATAGTCTTCCGAGATGTAGGCGGGCGGACCGGCCATCCGCTGCGGATAGTAATACCAGACGCCGCCGACGTCCCACCACCAGCCGGAGCGGCCGTTGCGGACCGCTTGGCGCCAGCGCCCGCCATCCCAGGCGCGGTTGCCCCGATAGGCGTGGCCGCCCCAGTCGCGTGTCGGTGCCGGCCCGCGGGCATAGTTGCGTCCCGGCGGTGGACCGCCGGCATTGTGTGGGCGGGGACCAGGTCCAGCGGGACCGGGACCCGCATAGCCGGGACGAGGGCCGCCAGCCTGAGGCGGGCCGCCAGGCTGTCCTTGAGGCCTGACCGCCTGCTGCGGCGGCGGGCCCTTGCGCATGTTCTGCTGATTGTTCGGGGGCGGCGCACCTGCGCCGGGCCCCGCCTGCGGACGGGCCTGGGGCCTGGGCGGCAATGAATCCTGTGCCTGCGCCGGGACGGCGAGCAACGCCATGGCCGAAACCAAGGGAATGATGATCTTCATGCGGCTGGACGCGCTCATGCGTGCTGGACCCCCTACTCTTTCGATTGCCGTGGTCCCATGCGCGATAGACGATTCGCTTCGCGCCGGGCTGATGCCGGCTGACATAACTGATCTGCTTTGGTCGGCTAAGTCCCGTTACAAATGATTAAGATCACGGCATTTTTTCGTCTGCGCAGGCCGCGGCTGCAGCGTCTCTAGCGCGCCGGCTCGATGACGTTGCAGTTGCTCCGCCCCGACATCAGGCAGTCCTGCATCTTGCTGGCCGCGGTGAGATCGCGGGCAAGCCACCAGCCGACGCCGAGGATCACGATGGCGATGACCAATCCGGCCATGGCACCGCGGCGGTTGTCACCGGATGGCGGCTTCGGCGGCGATTTTGGTGCTTCGCCTGGTTCTGGCTTGGATTTGGGCCCAGTCTTGGGCTCAGTCTTATGTTCAGTCTTGGACATGGCTGACCGACCGCAGAGGTGAGCGGGCTTTATCACCTCTGCGGCTTGGCGTCACATCCTGCCCGATGCCCCGGCGTTACCCCCGGGTCTGCCGGATCGCATCCTTGCGCGAGGTTTCGACCGCCGGAATCGCCTCGCGGACCCGCGGCGCGCAGCTCGTCAGCACGAAGGCGGTCCGGGTGCATTCCCAATCGGCACCAAGAACGGCACTTTCGATCGGCTGCGGACGGGCGAGCAGCAGCGCGGCGCCGGCCACGGCCGCCACCGCGACGGCGATTGCAGACGCCTTCAGGCTCAGTCTTGAGATGGTCATGCCCGTGCTCCGTCTCGTACCGGGCGGACGCTAGGCGCCGCTCCGTGGGCCCTTTATGAGGGACATCACAATTCGGCAGTTTTTCGGGGCTACGAGAGATCGTCGGGGGGTGGCGATTTTTCGTCTACCTGATCGGCTGCGATTATAGGTGGCTTCGCGACGCGCGCCGATGTACACGCTTCTTCGTCGCGCGGCGCCCGCTATGCCCAGCCGACGTACCAACCGGCAGTGATGTAGGACTGAAAGCGAGGATGACAAGGTTCGTTCGATGAGTGGATTCAGGGAACCAGGTTTTTCCGACCGGCAAAAGGCCGCGCAGGAAGCACGCAAAAATCTTTTGAACAAATTCAAGTCGCAGCCCGGGCCGGATGACCCCGCGGTATTGGCGAAGCGTGCCGAACGCGAGGCCCTAGCAGCCAAGCGCGCCGAGGCAAAGGCTGCGCGCGAGGCGGAAAAGGCCGAGCAGAAGCGCCTTCAGGAAGAGGCTGCGGCGCTCGAGGCGGCGCGGATTGCCCGCGAAGCCGAAGAAGCGATCGCGAAGGCAGCCGAGGCCGAGGCCGAGCAAAAGGCCAGGCGCGACGCTCGCTACGCCGCCCGCAAGGCCAAGCGCAAGTAACGTTCAAAAGTCACGTTCAATTGAACTTGAATTAATAGCTTCACTCCGGGGGCGGTCCACGTGACCGCCCCCGGAGTTACGAGAGCACGCGTCTGCCTTTCGCAAGCGCGCCCGACGATGGCGGACGATCAGTTCTTCTTCGTCATCCCGTCGTCCTTCTTCATCCCGTCCTTCGACATGTGGTCCTTCTTCATGGCGTCGTCCTTGGACATGGTGTCTTTCTTCATGCCGTCCTTGGACATCGTGTCCTTCTTCATCATGCCGTCGTCCTTGCCCATCTTGTCCTGGGCAAAGGCGGCTGGCGACAGCGCCAGGCCAAGCGAGAGAGCGGCAGCCGAGACGCCGAGCACGATGCGCGTACGAATGGTCATGAGAGTCTTCCCTTCGAGATGACGTTTGTTAGCGACGGACGCCGCTATCTCATCTCGACGGATCGACCGCCTGCGTTGTTACGGCGTCGCCGATAAATTTCTGCGTGCCGTTGCCGTCCCCGCATTCGCCGCAATGACATCCGCTGCATCGGATCCGCCACGCGGGCAGGCCCCATGGCAGTGTGCAGCGCAGCAAGGCCGGCCCTTGCCGCGGCATTCGATCTCGAACTATCAGATGAGAGAATATCGGGCGAAAGACCGGCTAGGATGGGCCTAGCGCCGGTCTTCCAAGACCTGCCCCAGATCACACGAACAGGTCACGCCGAAAAGTCACGCCAACAAGAACCATCCAAAGAAACGTTACAAGGGGATCACACCATGCTCACGCGCCGCCATTTGATCGCGACCGCCGTCGCCGCACCCGCCATCCTCCGCTTCGGCACCGGTACCGCGCATGCCGCGACCACGCTGAAGATCTCGCATCAGTTCCCGGGTGGCACCATCGACAAGGGCGATTTCCGCGACCGGCTCTGCCGCATGTTCGCCGCTGAAGTCGCCAAGCGCAGCAATGGCGATATCGCCGCCGAGATCTATCCGAACTCCTCGCTGATCAAGACCAACGCGCAGTTCTCCGCAATGCGCAAGGGCGCACTCGACATCTCGCTGTATCCGATGCCTTACGCCGGCGGCGAACTACCGGAGACCAATATCGGCCTGATGCCCGGCCTCGTCACCACCTACGACCAGGGCCTGCGCTGGAAGAAGGAGCCGGTCGGCAAGGCGCTGACCGACTTCCTCGCCGACAAGGGCATCATCCTGCTCACCTGGGTGTGGCAGGCCGGCGGCGTTGCCAGCCGCTCCAAGCCGATCGTCGCGCCCGAAGATGCCAAGGGCATGAAGGTGCGCGGCGGCTCGCGCGAGATGGACATGGTGCTGCAGACCGCCGGCGCCTCGGTGCTGTCGGTGCCGTCGAACGAAATCTACGCGGCGATGCAGACCGGCGCCTGCGACGCCGGCATCACCTCCTCCACCAGCCTGATCTCGTTCCGCCTCGAAGAGGTCGCGAAGTCGCTGACCTCGGGCGCGGGCACGTCCTACTGGTTCATGCTCGAGCCGCTGATGATGTCGAAGGCGATCTTCGACAAGCTGCCAAAGAACCAGCAGGACATCCTGCTCACCGTCGGCACCGAGCTCGAGGCCTTCGGCCGCAAGGGTGCGCAGGATGACGACGTCGAGGTCGCCAAGGTCTACGAGAAGGCCGGCGCCAAGGTCTCGGCGCTCGATGCGGCGACCGTCGGCAAATGGCGCGACATTGCCCGCGACACCGCCTGGAAGGATTACGGCGCCAAGACCGCGACCGCGGCGAACCTTCTCAAGCTCGCCACCGACGTCGCGGCATGATCCACGGTCCGGTTCCGGATCGTGACGGCCCGGCAAACGCCGCCGCAGGCACAGGCCTCGCGGTGGCGCTCGATCGCTGTCTCGCCATCCTCAACAGCATCATCGTCGTATTCGCAGCGATCGCGCTGATCGCGGCCTGCGCCATCCTGAGCTACAGCGTGCTCAGCCGCGCCTTGTTCAAGGCCGCCAATTACTGGCAGGACGAGGCTGCGGTGTTCCTGCTGGTCGGCGCGACCTTCATGACGGCCGCCTATGTCCAGCAGAACCGCGGTCATATCGGCATCGAGGCCTTCGTCGGCCTGCTCTCGCCGCTGGCGAACAAGGTCAGGCTCTGGCTCGTCGATGCCGCGACGTTGCTGTTCTGCGCCTTCTTCGCCTGGAAATCGTGGACCCTGGCGCATGAAGCCTATGTCGACGGCCAGGTCTCGAACTCGATGTGGTCCCCGCCGCTCGCCATCCCCTATACGCTGATGGGACTCGGCATGAGCCTGCTCTGCGTCCAGATCGTCGTGCAGCTTGCGCTGCCTCTCACAGGGGCCAAGCGGCCATGAGCGTCTTCGGTATCGGTCTCGCCTACGGGCTGGCGACGCTGTTCGTGATGTTCTCGGGCATGCCCATTGCGTTCGCGCTGGGCGCGGTCGCGGTCGTGTTCATGGGCATCTACATGCCATCGGCTTCGCTCGATACGGTGACGCAGAACGTCTACGAGGAAATGGCTTCGATCACGCTGCTGTCGATTCCGCTCTTCATCCTGAAGGGGGCCGCGATCGGCAAGTCCCGCGCCGGCCAGGATCTCTATTCGGCGCTGCATGCCTGGCTGCATCGCGTGCCCGGCGGTCTCGGCGTCGCCAACGTCTTTGCCTGCGCGCTGTTCGCGGCGATGGCCGGGTCCTCGCCCGCAACCTGCTCGGCGATCGGCTCGGCCGGCATCCCCGAGATGCGCAAGCGCGGCTACTCCGGCGGTTTTGCTGCCGGCATCATCGCCGCCGGCGGCACGCTCGGCATCCTGCTGCCGCCCTCGATCACCATGATCCTGTTCGCGGTCGCGGCGGAAAAGTCGCTCGGCCGGCTGTTCCTCGCCGGCATCGGGCCCGGCCTGCTGCTCGTCACGCTGTTCGGCGTCTACGCGGTGTTCCGCTTCCGCCGGGAATATGCCGCCGCTGAAGCCATCTACAAGAATGGCGGCCCCGAAGCTGCGATTCTGGCCCGCGACGAGTACACGCTCGCCGAACGCTTCAGCGTGCTGCCGCGCGTGATCCCGTTCGTGCTGCTGCTCACCGGCGTCATGATCGCGCTCTATGGCGGCTATGCCACCCCATCGGAAACCGCGGGCCTCGGCGGGCTGCTCGCGCTGGCGCTGATCGCCGCGATCTACAGCGTCTGGCGGCCGAGCGACCTCGCCCCGATCATGAAATCGACGATCCGGGAATCGACCATGCTGATGATGATCATCGGCATGTCGCTGCTCTATTCCTACGTGATGAGCTATCTGCACATCTCGCAGTCGGTCGCCGAATCCATCGTCGCGATGCATCTGCCGCGTTGGGAGCTGCTGTTCGCGATCCTCGTCATGGTCGTCGTGCTCGGCTTCTTCCTGCCGCCGGTATCGATCATTCTCATGACCGCGCCGATCATCCTGCCACCCCTACGCGCCGCCAATTTCGACATCATCTGGTTCGGCGTGGTCATGACCATCGTGATGGAGATGGGCCTGATCCACCCGCCGGTCGGATTGAACATCTTCGTCATCCGCAACGTCGCGCCGGATATTCCCCTGCGCGAGGTGATTTGGGGCACCCTGCCCTTCGTGCTGCTGATGATGCTCGCGGTGCTACTGCTGTGCTTGGTGCCGGGGATCTCGACCGGCCTGCCGGATCTGGTGATGGGGCCGGACGGGAGCAGGTGACGCTCTCAATGACGGAGAACTAGGAGGGAGCCCGCCTCATCTTCGCGTTCAGCGCGGAGGCCACGCGGCTCACCGGCGGCTTGCCCAGCACGCCGCTCATCGCGTTGGTCGCGGCCAGCAGCTTGTCCATGTCCACGCCGGTCCTGACGCCCATGCCTTCGAGCATGTAGACGACATCCTCGGTCGCGACATTGCCGGTCGCGCCCGGCGCGTAGGGGCAGCCGCCGAGGCCGCCGGCGGCGGCGTCGATGACACGGACGCCCTCCTCCAGGCCGGCATAGAGATTGGCGAGTGCCTGGCCGTAGGTGTCGTGAAAATGCATCGCGAGGTTGGCGGCGGGAATGTTGGCGCTCACGGCGCGCAGCATGTCTTTCGCCTTGGTCGGCGTGCCGACGCCGATGGTATCGCCGAGTGAGATCTCGTAGCAGCCGAGCTCCCACAGCGTGCTGGCGAGATCGGCAACCGCCTTCGGCTTGATCTCACCGTCGAACGGACAGCCCAGCACGCAGGAAATATAACCGCGGACCCTGACGCCATCGGCCTTGGCGCGCGCCAGCACCGGCTTGAACCGTTCGATGGACTCCGCGACCGTGCAGTTGATGTTCGCGCGCGAAAAACCCTCGGAGGCAGCCGCGAACACGGAGACGACCTTCGCGCCGGCGGCGCGCGCGGCGTCATAGCCCTTCTCGTTCGGCACCAGCACGTGGAATTCGGCGCCCTTGATGTGGCTCACGCCGCGCAGCACGGCGTCGGAGCTTGCCATTTGCGGGATCGCCTTGGGCGACACGAAGGCGCCGACCTCGACCGTATTCAGCCCGGCCGCGACCAGCGCCTCGATGAAGGCGATGCGGGCCTCGACGCTCACGGGCGTCTTCTCGTTCTGCAGGCCGTCGCGCGGCCCCATTTCGATGATTCGGACGGGATCGCTCATGGTCTCACTCGCCCGCCGGCTCGACCACGGCGAGCTCGACGCCTTCCTGGACGATGTCGCCGACCTTGCATTTGATGGACTTCAGGACGCCAGCATAGGGCGCGCGCAGCGTCTGCTCCATCTTCATCACCTCCAGCGTGAGGATCGGCGCGCCCTTCTCGAGCGTTGCCCCCTCCTCGGCCAGCACGGCGACCACCGTGCCCGGCAGCGGCGCCGCGATCTTGTCCGCGCCGGTCTGCTCCTCGGTCTCGCCGCCGAACGGATCGACCCAATGCAGGTCGAAACGGCCGTTGCGCGTGCGCAAGTACAATTCGTGGCCGTCGATCACGGCCGCGACCTGCGATTTGACGCCATCGAGCGTCAGACCGAAGCCGCCGTCCTTCGGCGCAATCGCGAACGCCAGTTCGCGGCCGCCGATCACCAGCGTCCACGGGCCGCTGCCGTAATTCAGCGTGACCTTCTGCTCCGTCCCAAGTCCGATGCCATGGCCCACCCGGAAGACGAAATTGCGCTGCCGGCGGCCGACCGGCATCCAGCCAAAGGTCTGCCAGGGCGACGCCGCGTTTGCCTGCGCGGCCTGCTGCTCGTCGTTGATAACAGCGGCGACCGCGGCGCACAGCTCAAGCTCGCCGGGCGCTGCCGCGGCCGACGTCAGCACCGCCAGTTCGCGCTCGATGAAACCGGTGTCGATCGCGTTTTTCCGCACTTTTGGATGCGTCATCAGCGCCGACAGGAACGGAATGTTGGTGACGATGCCGCGAACGTCCGACTCTTCCAGCCCGCGGTTGAGCCGCTCGATCGCGACATCCCGCGTCGGCGCCCACGCGATCATCTTGGCCAGCATGGCGTCGTAATACGGCGAGACGCTATCGCCCTCGCGATAGCCGGCATCAATGCGCAGGCCCCCGCCTTCCGCCGGCAGACGCCAGGTCGAGATCCTGCCGACCGACGGCATGAAGTTCTTGGTCGGGTTTTCGGCATAGACGCGCGCCTCGACGGCATGGCCGTTGAGCCGGATCTCGTCCTGCTTCAGCGGCAGCGCCTCGCCGAAGGCGACGCGCAGCTGCCATTCGACGAGGTCAATCCCGGTGATCAGTTCGGTCACGGGATGCTCGACCTGCAGACGCGTGTTCATTTCGATGAAGAACACGTCCTTGCCGTCGGAGACGAACTCGATCGTGCCGGCACCGACATAGTTCACCGCGCCCGCCGCCTTTCGCGCGGCGGCGCAGACCGTCTCGCGCTGGGCAGGATTGAGCGTCGGCGACGGCGCCTCCTCGATCACCTTCTGGTGCCGGCGCTGCAAAGTGCATTCGCGTTCAAACAGCGACAGCAGGTTGCCGTGACTGTCGCCGATGATCTGCACCTCGATGTGGCGGGGATTGTCGACATATTTCTCGATCAGCATGCGGTCGTCGCCGAACGCGGCTTTGGCCTCGCGCTTGGCGCTGACGATCGCAGGGCCAAGCTCGTCGGCCGAGCGCACGATGCGCATGCCGCGGCCGCCGCCGCCGGCGGAAGCCTTCACCAGGATGGGGAAGCCGGCCTTCTCGGCCGCCTTCGCCAGCGTCGCATCGTCCTGGGCATCGCCGTGATAGCCGGGCACCAGCGGCACGCCGGCCTTTTCCATCAGCGCCTTGGAGCCGGATTTCGAGCCCATCGCCGTCATCATCCCGGCAGTCGGGCCGACGAAGACGAGGCCAGCGTCGTAACATGCCTGCGCGAACTCGGCATTCTCGGACAGGAAGCCGTAGCCGGGATGCACGGCCTCGGCACCGGTCTTGCGGGCGGCCTCGATCAGCCGTTCGACGTTGAGATAGCTGTCGCGGGCCCGTGCCGGCCCGAGCAGCACGGCCTCGTCGGCGAGCGCGACATGCATCGCGTCGCGATCGGCCTCGGAATAGACCGCGACCGTGCGCAGGCCCATGGCGCGCGCGGTGCGGATGACTCGGCAGGCGATCTCGCCGCGGTTGGCGATCAGGAGCGTGCGAAAACGCCGGTAGAGCTTTGAGCGGTCCATCGCATCACATCCTGAACAGGCCGAATTTCGTGGGCTCGATCGGCGCATTCGACGCCGCCGAGAGGCCAAGGCCGAGCACGAGCCGTGTATCGGCCGGGTCGATCACGCCGTCGTCCCAGAGACGCGCGGTGGCGTAGTATGGATGCCCCTGGCTGTCATACTGCGCGCGAATGGGCTCGCGGAATTTATCTTCCTCGTCCTTGGACCAGCTATCGCCCTTGGCCTCGATGTTGTCGCGGCGGACCTGGCTCAGCACCATCGAGGCCTGCTCGCCGCCCATCACCGAAATGCGCGCATTCGGCCACATCCACAGGAAGCGCGGCGAATAGGCGCGGCCGCACATGCCGTAATTGCCGGCGCCGTAGGAGCCGCCGATCACGACGGTGAACTTCGGTACAGAGGCGGTCGCAACCGCGGTGACCAGCTTGGCGCCGTCGCGCGCGATGCCGCCGGCCTCGTACTTCTTGCCGACCATGAAGCCGGTGATGTTCTGCAGGAACACCAGCGGAATGCCGCGCTGGCAGCACAGCTCGATGAAATGGGCGCCCTTGAGCGAGCTCTCGCTGAACAGGATGCCGTTGTTGGCGATGATGCCGACCGGAAAACCCCAGATATGGGCGAAGCCGCACACCAGCGTCGTGCCATAGAGCTTCTTGAACTCGTCGAACTCGGAGCCGTCGACGACGCGCGCGATGATGTCGCGGACATCGAACGGCTTCCTGCCATCGACGGGCACCACGCCGTAGATCTCCTCCGCCGCGAACAGCGGATCGCGCGGCGGATGCATGTTCAGATTCGGCCGCGTGGACGGCTTCAGCGTGCCGACGATGCGCCGGGCGATACCGATCGCATGGGCATCGTTCTGGGCGTAGTGATCGGTCACGCCCGACTGCCGCGAATGCACGTCGGCGCCGCCGAGCTCTTCGGCACTGACGACCTCGCCGGTCGCGGCCTTCACCAGCGGCGGGCCGCCGAGGAAGATGGTGCCCTGATTGCGCACGATGATGCTCTCGTCCGACATCGCCGGCACATAGGCGCCGCCTGCCGTGCAGGAGCCCATCACGATCGCGATCTGCGGGATGCCTTGCGACGACATCTGCGCCTGGTTGTAGAAGATGCGGCCGAAATGCCGCTCGTCCGGAAAGATCTCGTCCTGCAGCGGCAGGAAGGCGCCGCCGGAATCCACCATGTAGACGCAGGGAAGATTGTTCTGCCGCGCCACGTCCTGCGCGCGCAGATGCTTCTTCACCGTCATCGGATAGTAGGTGCCGCCCTTGATGGTGGCGTCGTTGGCGACGATGACGCATTCGCAGCCCGCGATGCGCCCGACCCCGGTCACCACGCTGGCCGAATGCACGTCACCGCCGTAGAGGCCGTAGGCCGCGAGCGGCGACAGCTCCAGGAACGAGGTCCCGGGATCGACCAAGAGGTCGACGCGCTCGCGCGCCAGCATCTTGCCGCGCGCGGTGTGGCGGTTGCGCGAAACCTCGCCGCCGCCGCCGGCGACCTGGCTGAGCTTTTCGCGCAGATCGGCGACGAGGCCGCGCATGGATTCGGCGTTGCGCGCGAAATCCGACGAGGAAGGATCGATACTGGAATGAAGCGGCATGAGGTCCCGCGTTTCTGGTGACGTGATGAGAGGCCGCGACAATCCGCGGTCGTTCTAGATGAACGGAAGCTTAGGCCGTTTCCGCCATCAGTTCGCGGCCGATCAGCATGCGGCGAACCTCCGAGGTGCCGGCGCCGATCTCGTACAGTTTTGCGTCGCGCCAGAGACGTCCCACCGGGAATTCGCTGGTGTAGCCGACGCCGCCAAGCGCCTGGATCGCCTCGCCCGCCATCCACGTCGCCTTCTCGGCGGAATAGAGGATCGCAGCGGCGGCATCCTTGCGCAGCGTGCGCGCATGGTCGGCGCGGTCGCAGGCGCGGCCGACCGCATAGACATAGGCGCGCGTGGCCTGCCAGGTCGCGTACATGTCGGCGAGCTTGCCCTGCATCAGCTGGAAGTCGCCGATCGGCTGGCCGAACTGCTTGCGCTCGTGCATGTAGGGCACCACCGCGTCCATGCAGGCCGCCATGATCCCGAGTGGACCGCCTGAGAGCACCGTGCGCTCATAGTCGAGACCGGACATCAGCACCCTGACGCCCTCGCCCACCTTGCCCAGCACGTTCTCCGCAGGCACCTCGCACTCGTCGAAGAACAGCGGATAGGTGTTGGAGCCGCGCATGCCGAGCTTGTCGAGATGCTGGCCGTGGGTGAAGCCCTTAAAACCCTTCTCGACCAGGAAGGCGGTCATGCCGCGCGGGCCGGCCTCCGGATCGGTCTTGGCATAGACGACCAGCACGTCGGCGTCGCCGCCATTGGTGATCCACATCTTGGAGCCGTTGAGCACATAGCGATCGCCGCGCTTGTCGGCGCGCAGCTTCATCGAGACCACGTCCGATCCCGCGCCGGGCTCGGACATCGCGAGCGCGCCGACATACTCGCCGGAGATCAGTTTTGGCAGATAGCGCTGCCGCTGCGCGTCGTTGCCGTTGCGGCGGATCTGGTTGACGCAGAGATTGGAATGGGCGCCGTAGGACAGACCGACGGCCGCGGAGCCGCGCGAGACCTCTTCCATGGCAACGATGTGGGCGAGATAACCCATGTTCGAGCCGCCATATTGCTCCGGCGCGGTCATGCCGTGCAGGCCGAGGTCGCCAAGGCGCTTCCAGAGATCGGCCGGGAACAGATTGGCCTTCTCGATCTCGGCGGCGCGCGGCGTGATCTCCGCCTCCACGAAGGCGCGCACAGTGTCGCGCAGCATGCTGATGTCTTCGCCCAGATCGAAATCGATGCTCGGGATGTTCAAGGCGATTCCTCCGTCTTTTATCGCCCGAACCTACCTCCGTCCGGGCGCCTTGGCCGTCGAAAAGGTTGCATTTTCCGCCAAGTTTGGCGAGGATTTTTCATGACTTTTCAAGCCGCAACCGCGACGCCCCGCCGCGCCATGACCCCCGCCGCCTTCGTCCGCGGCGTGGTCGCTGCCTATGCCCGCTACGGGCGGGACGCGGCCGAGGCCCTGGGCAAGGGCCAAGTCAGCGAAGATCTCGTTCAATCCGGGGACGGGCGGGTCACGGCGGCCCAGTTCGAAGCGCTGGCCGGCCATGCCATGCGCGAGCTCGACGACGAGGCGCTCGGCTGGTTCTCGCGCCGGCTGCCTTGGGGAACCTACGGCATGCTCTGCCGCGCCTCGATCACGGCGCCCAATCTCGAAGTCGCGCTCAAGCGCTGGTGCCGGCATCATCGTCTGCTGACCGAGGACGTGCTGTTCGAGCTCGCGGTTGGCGACGAGACCGCGACCATCTCCATTCGCGAGCAGCGCGACCTCGGAGCTCTCCGCGAATTCTGCCTGGTCACCCTGCTCCGCTATGTCCTCGGCTTCTCGTGCTGGGCAGTCGATTCCGCGATCGCGCTCCGCGCGGCGGAATTTCCCTTTGCCGAGCCCGGCCACGTCTCGGTCTATCCGACCATCTTCTGCAAGAGCTTGAGTTTTGATGCGACGGGGGCCCACATCGTGTTCGACAAGCACTATCTGTCCCTGCCGCTCACGCGCAGCGCGGCCGATCTCGACAGCATGCTGAAGGGCGCGTTGCGGTTGACAGTGCTGCCTTACAGGCGCGACCGCCTGCTGGTGGAGCGCGTTCGCCGCGTACTCCGCAACGGGCGGGGCCGCAGTCTCGGTGCTGAGGACGTCGCAAGCGAGCTGGCGCTATCAACCCGCACCATGCATCGGCGCCTGCGCGAGGAAGCAACCTCGTTACGCGATCTCAAGGAAGAGGCAAAGTTCGAGCTCGCCAAGCAGGAGCTGATGCGTGGACGTGCGCCGATCAAGCGCATCGCGGAGATCGCCGGCTTCCGCAACGAGAAGAGTTTTTCCCGTGCATTCCGAACCTGGACCGGCGCCAGCCCACGCGAGTTTCGCGGTCGGTATCGTTGAGCCATCCAAGTGCGTACGGCCTCCGCGGTCGAACGCAGAGGCCGCACCGTTACGCTGATATTGGACTTAGTTCGAGTTGGTCTGGCCGCCGGAGCGAAGCTTGGTGCGCGACTGCGTCTGCTTCGGCTGGAAGGCGAGCGCATCGTTGGTCTTCGCGCCGCCGGCCTGCGAGCACGAGCCGCCGATACCGCCGGCCGCCTGCCGGCAGGCTTCCATCGTCGGATAGCCGCAGCCATGCGCAGCCTGGGCGCCGTTGGTGATGCAGTAATCGTCGGCCCTGGCAGCCGGCGCGCTCATCATGAGAAACGCAGAGGCAAACAGCGTCGCAGCGGAGGCGACGAACGTCTTCGAGGTCGAGGTCATGTTGTCTTTTCCTGCTTCAGGGTCCCACAAAAGAGTCCTCGGCATGCGACGCACACTGAGGTCACTCCTTGCATCTAGGCGGCGCACCGGTTCCGGCAATCACGGATAGGCGCATTGCAGGACTGTTTAAATCACATGTCACAGTTAAGTGAGTTACTAAGTAATTATTTCATAATAATCGAAACTGTATTCCCGTAGGGGCCGCCTTCCTTATTCGGAGTTTCTACCGCATAGCCTGGGTTGCCGACGCCGCCAGCTCCTGCAACGGAAGCGGCACGTCCTTGGCGACGCCCAGCACCAGGAAGCTGCGGACGTTCTTCACGTTCGGCATCGCGGCGAAATGCAGCAATTGCTGGCGCATGCTCTCGACACTCGGCGCGACGCATTTCAGGAGATAGTCGGTGTCGCCCGAAATCCGCCAGCACTGCTGGATGCGCGGGATCGCAGCGATCGAGCTCTCGAACGCCTCCAGCACCGGCTGGGCCTGGCTGCCGAGCTGGATCGAGACGAACGACACCACTTCAAAGCCCAGCCGCCGCTCGTCGATAACGGCGCGGATCGCCCGGATCACGCCGCGGCTGAACAGCGATTTCAGCCGCCGCAGGCAATTGGGCGCGGACACACCGACGCGCAGCGCCAGCTCGTTGTTGCGAACCCGCCCGTCCTGCTGCAGCTCGGAAAGTATTTTCAGATCGACGCCGTCGAGCTGGTCACGCCCGGCCATCCCCCACCTCGTCATGGTCGTGTCATGCGAGGCAGCGAAGCACGCGGCGGTATGGGTGCCAAGGGTTCGCGAGCTCGGCGATTAGCCGCTCCCGTCGTCATGGCCGGGCTTGTCCCGGCCATCCCCGTTCTTTCATCGGCCCCAAAACGTGGATGCCCGGGACAAGCCCGGGCATGACGTCTCGATAGAGTCTGGCTGGGCTCAATGCGTCCAGGGCTCGCCGCGCCGAAACGAGAAATTGTCCGCATAGGCGACCGGGCGGCGGATCGAATCCTGGGGCTCGATGATCTGGTAGGCGATGCCCTTGCGTTCGCAATAGGCGACGGCCTCTTCCTTGGAATGGAAGCGCAGGGTGATCTGCTGCTTCATGTCGCCGGACGAGGTCCAGCCCATCAGCGGCTCGACCGCGCGCGGCTGCTCCGGCTCGTAGTCCAGTTGCCATTCCTTGGTCTTGGACCGGCCGGATTGCATCGCGTTCTTGGCGGGCTTGAAAATGCGTGCGGTCATTGGCTGTCCGGCCCTCTTCGTCTTTTCGTTCGAATTCGATGCGTCACGGTGGCAGTTGGTGGAAACCGTGGGCATAGATAGTATAGAGACACCTTTCGGGAACTGATCAGTGATTCCGGCCCCCGGGTCGCCTCACCGACCGTATAGTCATTATGCTGCACCGTGACAATTGCGTACCCGCCTTCCGCGCGCCGGGATCCCCACCCGGCAGCACCGCCTCGCCGACCTCAGCGTAACCGCCCCCTCCGAAAGCCCCCTCGCATGGCCTTCCTGAACATCAGCGCTACCCTTCCCGAGAAAGGCCGCGACCTCAGGCTCGACCTGTTTCGCGGCGTCGCGAACTGGGCGATCTTCCTCGACCATATCCCCGACAACGTCGTGAACTGGATCACGACCCGCAATTACGGCTTTTCCGACGCCGCCGACCTGTTCGTCTTCATCTCCGGCTACACCGCCTCCTTCGTCTATGCGCGGATGATGCTGGAGCGCGGCTTCATCGTCGGCGCGACCCGGCTCACCAAGCGGGTTTGGCAGCTCTACGTCGCCCATATCATCCTGTTCGTGATCTATATCGCCTCGATCAGCTATCTGGCGCTGCGCTTTGGCGATTCCGAGATGATCAACGAGTTCAACGTCGCCGGCCTCGTCGACAACGCCACCGAGACGCTGCGCCAGGGCCTGTTCCTGCGCTTCAAGCCGCTCAATCTCGACGTGCTGCCGCTCTACATCGTACTGATGGGGCTGTTTCCTCCGGTGCTGTGGTTCATGCTGCGCAAGCCGGATCTGACGATGGCGCTGTCGATCGTCCTGTGGCTCACCGCGCGCCACTATGGCCTGAACCTGACCGCCTATCCGGCCGGCCAGTGGTATTTCAACCCATATGCCTGGCAGGTGCTGTTCGTGTTCGGCGCCTGGTGCGCGATGGGCGGGGCACGGCGCTCGATGACGGTGATCAACTCGCCGATCACGCTGTGGCTCTGCCTCGGCTATCTCCTGTTCGCGCTGGTCATGACCATGGCCGGCCGCTTCCCGACCCTCGGCGGCATGTTCCCGGAATGGCTGTTCTCGGCGTTCAACCCGAACGACAAGACCAACCTTGCGCCCTACCGCTTCATCCACTTCGTCGTGATCGTGATCATGGTGATCCGCTTCGTCCCGAAGGAGTGGCCGGGCCTGGAGTGGAAAGTGTTCGACCCGCTGATCGTCTGCGGCCAGCAATCGCTCGCCGTGTTCTGCGTCGGCGTGTTCCTGTCCTTCGTCGGCCATTTCGAGCTGTCGATGAGCTCGGGCTCGCTGCTGGCACAGATCTTCGTCAGCGTCGCCGGCATCGCGATCATGACCACGGTCGCCTACTATATCTCGTGGTCGAAGAAGCAGGACAAGCCGCTGAAGCCGCCGCCGGCCAAGCCGGCGGCCGCCTCGCCCGCCAAGGCCGCCTGAGCCCGCGACGCGCCAGCCCTCCAGGCGCGTCGTTGGGTTGGCCGTACCGTTTTCGGTTGGTCCGGGATCGGATTGACCTGCGTCAACCAGAAGGGCCGCCGGCGGGAATAGTGTCGGCCCGACATGCGCCGCCACATCAATGTCGGCGTCCTCCCCGTAGACAAGGCCCAAACACATGCCCTCTCATTTTCATGCCGTGGTCTGGATCGACCATTCCCAGGCCAAGATCTTTCATCTCGGCTTGAACGGCTCCGACGAAGTCACGCTGCATCCGCAACTGGCAACGCGTCATCTTCATCACAAGGCCAACGAGATCGGCAGCGGTCATGCCGCGCCCGACAAGGCGTTCTACACCGACGTGACCAAAGCCCTCGCCGATGCCGGCGAAGTCCTGATCATCGGACCGGCAAGCGCGAAGACGGAGCTCGCCAGCCACATTCGCGCACACGCGCCCGACATCGCCAAGCGGATCGTCGCGGTGGAAGCAGCCGATCATCCTTCGGACAACGAAATCGTCGCCTATGCGAAACGGCATTTCAAATTGCCGCTGCCGCGCGTGCAGGCTCCGGGATAGCCTGCGAGCAGCGCCGGATTGAGACGAGGCGGTCTTCTAGGCCGCCTCTTCGCTGTCGAACTCCGTGAACTTCTTGTAGATCCAGTCGCGGCCGTCATGGCGGCGCCAGACCTTGCCATAGACGAGTTGCCCGTTGATCGAGCGGCGCGGCAGGACCACGGTCCAGAGATGCCAGATCTCGGTCCAGCTCGACCGCCGACTGACGGTTCGGACGTTGCGATCGAAAGACATGACGCAGAACTCACAGGATACGAGCGCCGCGACGAACCGTGCTGCTGTGTGGGCACGGATTTCAGGCAGCCATCGCGAGCCGGGACCGATCTGATAGCAGCCGCCAAAGCGGCCGCAACAACCGCTCGCCCTTAACCTAACCGGTCAACCTTACTTCCCGTGTACAGCCGGCCAGACCGGTTGAAAGCCCGCGTCGATTTTTCTAGAATACATGCGTGATTTGAGAATGAGCGCGCCGTTTGGGCGTGCAGCGATTTTGAACTGACGCCGGATTTTGAACTGACATTTTTGAAAAGAATTGACGGGACCGGGACGACCACAATGAATTTGCAGTGTGCATGGCTACGCTTGGCGGTGCGATCGACGCCGCCTGCTCCACTCATCAGGATGTCCGTCCAGGAGGCCCCCAGGGCAGCCAACGACAACCAGATGGTCTGGCCGTTCCTGCCGTTTCCGTTCGGCTGGTACGCAACGAACTGATCCTTCAAAAAGCGCAACGCCGCGCAAGCGGAATATCATCGCTTGGCGGCGTCCGTTAGGTATTGGGCGCTGAAATCCCCAATACTGATTGGTCTGCAGCGACAGCCAAAGGTTCGATCGGTTTTGGCAATTTTGCGCCAGTCCGCCGGCCATAATCCCTTGAAATATCGCGCAGAAGTGGCGTTGCCACCAGAACAAGCGCTCAGGCTTCAGGCGGGGAACACACGCATGCCGGGACGCCTCAGTCCGCCCTGCAATGGAGACCCGCTCAGACGCCGGCGCCGGACGTGGTCTGGGCATCGCCGCCGAGCGCGCCGCGCGCGTTGTAGGTCTGTCCCGTCTGATTGCCTTGACTGGCTTGTGCGCTCGCAGAGGTCTCGACCTCGGTCGTGCCGTCGGAATAGGTGATCGTCGTGGTGGTGACGCCGTCGATGGTGATGGAGACCTCGCTGACGATGGTTTTGGTCGAGCCGCCACCGCCGCCCGAGCCAGAGCTGCCGTCCGCCGATTGCGAGGATGAGGCCGCTGACGTCTCCGATGTGGCTGACGTCGACGATGCCACCGAAGATGACGTTGTTGCCGTCGGCTGGGACGTCGAAGCCGTCACGGCCGCGCTGGATGATGCAATCGCACTGATCGACATGAAAGCCTCGCTCGCAGGGAAACCACGGGCATCGCGCCGATCGCGCGCCCGGCTCTCCCTTCAACGCGGCGGCTGACCGAAGCAGGCGCGCCGCAGCTGCGAAAAAGCATCGATGCAGCGCGCATTCCCGCTCCCGGGACAGCAACCAATCACCCCGCCGCGAGTTGCCGCTTCTTCCCACCTGTCCGGGGAAGCCGCGCGCGGCCGCATCCGGCGGTCGCCCGCGATGGATGGACAGTCATCTCGTCTCACGTCCGTGTGAGCAGGAGCACGGGCGGTGAATTTTCACGAGCGAGCGGAGACCAATGAACAGCAGGCCGCAAGGCAAGGGGATGCTGTGAGTCAGATTGATACGACTGAGAAACTCCAGGACACACCGGAGAGTGGAAACTCGCTGTTCGCGCTCTGCGGGCTTGGCGTGGCCGGAATTGCGATGCTGGGCTGGATCGGCGCCCTCGCCTGGATCGCCTGGCGCCTTACGGGTTGGTTGTTGTTCTGAGGTCGAGCCTCAAAGCCCCGAGCGCAACCTTGGGCTATCGAGCCGGGACTGGTCGGGGCAGCTGGATTCGAACCAACGACCTGCAGTACCCAAAACTGCCGCGCTACCAGGCTGCGCTATACCCCGAATGTCCGGCGAGCCCCGTCGATACACGCTTCCAAAGCGGCCAGCAAGGCTCGCCCATGGATCTTATTTGGGGTCTTGTTGGGCGCTTACTTGCTGCCGAACAGGGGGTGGCCGACGCGGTCGCCGGGACGGATGCCGTATTTCTGCGCCGTTCCCGCCACCACTTCCAGAACGGCCCGGGCCGGGCCCTGGGACGAGATGATCCTGGTCG
The DNA here is from genome assembly GCF_042076515.1 of Bradyrhizobium sp. A5. Lineage (NCBI taxonomy): Bacteria > Pseudomonadati > Pseudomonadota > Alphaproteobacteria > Hyphomicrobiales > Nitrobacteraceae > Bradyrhizobium > Bradyrhizobium sp. A5. The sequence goes on from NZ_CP148990.1 coordinate 3,706,860, forward strand.
ACATCGGCTCGGTGTTCTCGGCGATGCGCAGGATGCGGCCGTCGGCGCGGATGAAGATCATGTCGAGCGAGACATAGGTGTTCTTCATCCACATCGACACCTCCTGCTCGGGATTGAAGTCGAACAGCATGCCTTTGCCGTCGGCCAGTTCCTTGCGGTGCATCAGGCCGGTCTGCTTCTCCTGCTCGGTCGTGGCGATTTCCACCGAGAACACCTGCACGCCGTTCCTGGTGACGATCTCGAGCGGCTGGAAGCTGGCGGCACCGACGGGCGCGCTCGCGACGGCAAAGACGATGACGAGGATTGCGGCAAGCCAGCCCTTTGCTACGGACCAGACGGCATCTCGGTCAGGATTGATGGCAAAACGCATCGGAAGTGCACTCGGGGCGTTGGACTGCGACAGTCCTTACGCGGCGGTCGCCGGAAAAGAAAGAGGCGCGCCAGCTCGCCGGCGCGCCTCTGCTCACGATTGCGGGAACTGGCGAATGCGCACGACGGCGACCGGCTAGTGGGACGAAAGTCCCGGCGATCCCGTCTCGGGATGGATCTCGGCCGCCATCATGCCCTTGGAGCCGGGCCCGAAGCGGACCAGCACATATTGGCCGGGCCGTAATTCCGTCATGCCGAAGCGGCGCAGCGTCTCCATGTGCACGAAGATGTCGGGCGTTCCCTCGCCGCAGGTCAGGAAGCCGAAGCCGCGCAGCCGGTTGAACCATTTGACCTGGGCCCGCTCGAGCCCGCTGGTCGCGGTCACCGTGACATGGGTGCGCGGCGGCAGCATCTGCGCCGGATGGATCGCGGTCGACTCGTCCATCGAGACCACGCGGAACGCCTGGTAGCCCTTGGCGCGCTGGATGCACTCGACGACGATGCGGGCGCCCTCATACGCGGTCTGGAAACCGTCGCGCCTAAGCACGGTAACGTGCAGGAGCACGTCGGGCCAGCCATTGTCGGGAACGACGAAGCCGTAGCCCTTGGAGGCGTCGAACCATTTGATGACGCCGTGGACCTCGACGAGATTGGCGCTGGCCTCGCCAAGTCCACTGAAGGGACTGAGCACACCATCGCGACCGGCGCCGCCGTGTTCGCCGGGCGTCACCCGCCCCGGCGATGCGCCCTGCCCGGGAACCCCGAGCTTCTTGGACTCAAATCCGTCCGACGACCCCATAACCCCGGACCCCACACATTCCATGCAACCCGCCTGATTGGCGGCGTCGAATCACGCGTCTTTAGAGAATGTTCTCAATTCGACGCGACGCGAATCTTCCGACTCAAAAGATAACACTCCCGGTTGCGACGCATAGACAAAAAAGAGATTCGCCGGAACCTATGAACAGCTTGCACGCCCGCGAATCAAACTGACGCCTCAATTGCCGACAAAGGGCCCGAGGGTTTCGCCGATGTCGTGGCGGATGACGAGATCGGCGATGTCGTCATGATCGGTCGGTTCGCGATTGATGATCACCAAACGTGCACCGTTGTTCTTCGCCATCACCGGAAACCCCGCCGCCGGCCATACGACGAGCGAGGAACCGATCGCGATGAAGAGATCGCAGTCCTGCGACAGCAGTGTCGCGCGCTGCATTTCATCCTCCGGCATCATCTGGCCGAACGAGATCGTCGCCGTCTTCACCGGCTCGTCGCACGTCGTGCAGTTCGGCGCGGCGCCGTCCTGGTCGAACCGCTGCTTCACCCAGTCGAGCGGATAGGATTGCCCACATCCGATGCACTTCGCGTAAGTTGTATTGCCATGAAGTTCAATCACGTGCTCGGCGGCGAAGCCGGAGGCCTGGTGCAGATTGTCGATGTTCTGGGTGATGACCGCGGGGATCTTGCCGGCGCGGTACAGCGAGGCCAGCGCCCGATGGCCGCGGCCGGGCCTCGCCGCCGCGAAGACCTCGTCCATCGCAAAGCGGCGGCGCCAGGATTCGTCGCGCGCATCCTGGCTGGCGACGAACTCGCCGAACTCGATCGGACGGTAGCGCGTCCAAATTCCGCCCGGCGAGCGGAAGTCGGGGATGCCGCATTCGGTCGAGATGCCGGCGCCGGTGAACGGCACGATGGTCTTGGCTTCGGCGATCATGTCGCCGAGCCGTTCGACGCCGCTGCGAAGATCCGATGCAATCATCGCGGTCTCCCGATTTGGTTCGCGCTAGCGGCAAGATGCGCAAGCGACAAGATTGTTGACGCTCTTATCCACCGCGAAAAGAAGCGCGAGGCAAGACGGGCAAATGTGAATCACATCATGGGCGACAATTTCTTCCGACCTTCGCTTATCACAATCCTGCAATGCCTCCTCCCCATTGACGCCCCAATCAGAAGCGCCAATGCATGTGTTGAATGCGACTCAAAGTGATTTGCGGCGGCAGAGCTTGAGTTCGGTAGTGCACATACTCAGGTGTAGAGGGGATTCACATGACAGAGGATGAACAACGCAAGATCCGCGAACGCGAAGAGATCGCCGCCCGTGTCGCCGCCTTCCGTGCCACCCAGGAAAAATTCCAGCGCGAGCGCGAAGAGTATTTCGTCTCGACGCTCGACAACGCGCGCAAGGTGGAACGGCCTTCGCTGTGGCCGTAAGACGGTTCTTATTGCCTCGCATGAAAAAAGCCCGGAGCAGCGCTCCGGGCTTTTCAATTCTTCGCGGTTACCAGTGGCGATAATAGTGGCGATGCCGGTAGTACGGTCGGTCGCCATAATAGGCGTACGGACCCGGGCTGTAATAGGCGGGGCCGCCATAGTAGCCGTACCCCGGACCATAGTAGCCACCATACGGACGGGACGCCGCGACCGCGCCGGCGGTGATCGCGCCGGCGGCAAGGCCGAAGGCGAGGCCCGGGCCGATGCCGCGACCGCGTGCCTCGGCGGGCGCAGGCGCCGCAATTGCGGTGACGCCAACGGCGACGGTGGCCAGAACTGCCAGTGTCTTCTTCATGATTGTCCTCCTTCGCATCTCGCCGGGACAACGCGGGGAGCCTGCGAGGGTTGCGCACAGCTCGCGGAACCCGCCCCGGCAAAAAAATGCGATGGAGGCGGAACGAAATCACGCCGCCTGGATTGCACTCGTAAGTGCGGAAGCCGCAGCCATCCGGCCAGGCGACAGCACGAAGACCCCGTCAGCATCCTCCGCGGTGCTGGCGGGGTTTTTGGTTTCACGGGAGCAAACGGCAGCAAACGACAAAGGCTGCCAACTGGGCGGACGCCGAGGAGGACACATTGCCGATATCCGCACTGCTCGCCCGCATCCGCACGCTGGTTCCCAAAAACAGGGATCCGCACTACGACGAGATCGTCCGCAGTTTCGGTGTCGGTTCGCTGCGCCCGCCGCCGACACCGATGAGCGACGGCGAACTCGCGCGGGCCATTGCCGAATTCCTCAAGGATACGCCCTCCACGGAATCCGTTGCGACCCTCGGCCGGCGGCTCGATCCCTCGACCCCGCTTTGATCGGATCGTCCGCCAGGGGAACATGCGCTGCGCGCGCACGTTGACCGGGCCTTCACGAGAGGAGGTCCATCATGTCGGTGTGGCTCGAAGTTTTACTCAATTTGTCCGGCTATGCCGGCTTCGTCGCGCTAGCGACCCGCGGCGCCGCGCCCGATGGTGTCTCCGCTGACGAGCGTATCTGTGGCGGCGGGCGCTAGTTCGCGTGCGGCGCCTGGCCTGCCGTGCGCACCAGCCTGTCGGCCTTGACCGCGACCCGCGTGTCCTCAAGCTGCGGCCGCAGCGAGACGCTGATCACCACGAAGGCGAGACAGAACAGCGTACCGACGATGGCGACGCGGCGGTAGGTGTGCCGGTCGCCTTGATAGAAGGACGGTTCTGAAAAAGGTGTCATGGCAGATCGCTTCTTGGCAAAGCCGTTTTTTGGTTGTCTTTGCCAGACACCTACTCCAACCCGCAGCAAGCGCAACGCGATTGGGCTTTTAACCTAACCGAATAGGCTTATCGGCTTTCGCGCAAGTTTTGGTTAGGAGTTGCGCGCGCCGCGAGCGACCGGCTTTGTTCCAGCTTCGACTCCATTTCGTTCTCGAAGAACGAATCGGAATCGAAAAACCGATGCGGAGCAGCTCTTAAAAAGACATGAGGATCGCGCGCGGCGACGAGTCATCGCGAAAGATCGTGAACGCACGCGCGATCCCATGTTGCGATCCCGTTTCGCGTTCACCTGGCGTCATCGCTCTTTGGCGGCGGCACCTGCGGCACCGACGGCTTGCCTTTGCGCAGCCGCGGATGCCTGTCGTACCAGAACACTTTGGCGATCTCGGCGAGAAACCAGCACGCATCCATGTCGCTCTCCCTCGCCCCACTGCATAACGATGGCACGAGGACGGGACTGTGCGAGGAATCACGCAGGCATCGCTGGAGCCGCAACGTCCCGTATCGACACAGAAGCCACGGCTTGTTCTGCATCCGACTCCACTTCGTTCTCAAAGAACGAATCGAAGTCGGAAAAATCGGCGCGAAGCAATTCCTAACGATCGATGAAGCTGCGCAACGCATCGCGCTTGCCGACGGCCGCCCGCCATCGGCGTTCGCCGAGGCTCCTCACGCCGCCCGCTTCGTCTTGCCCTTCTCCGAGAAGCATTCGAGAATCTGGATGCGGAGCTCCTCCGCGGCCGGCCCCTCGACCTTCCTGAGCTGGTTCCAGAGCCTGATCACTTCACGCTGTTTCTCGACGGTCATGAGTCACCTCGCAGAGATTCCAAAGATGAGGGCTCACTAGAACAAAATGAGAACAAAAAGTCCAGTCCCCTGCGCGTGATTTCCCGGGCGATCGCATATGAAGAGAGACGTGGCGGGGAGCTTGCCTGCGGCATCCTTCGCGGCGCCCGCCTGCGGTGGCCCTCACGACGAGGTCGCGCTTTGCCGCGCGATTCTGGATCCTCTATGCGATCGCCCTGCCCCACCTCGCATGGAACGCCTTGCTCCCCCTGCCCGTTACCGGTGCCGAGGGTGGTTCAGATGCCAAGAAAATTCTACGCGGTCGAGGTCGTTCGGCAGATCGAGGAGACGGTCGAGATCATCGTCGAGGCGGCCGACGAGGAGGCGGCGCAAGGCGCGGCGCTCGAGCATCTGAAGGCCCGCGGCGGCGAATATGAATGGCTCAATGCAAAGACGGAATTCATCGTCTGGCGCAAGCGCGCGGTCGAGACACCGGCCATCGTCGACGTGACCGCGTGATGCGATCCCGCGCTTCATGCGCGGAACGAAATGCCCGCATCGGCATTGTCAGGGAGATTTCAGTGGTGCTGGCGGTTGTGCGACGCGACCTTCAGCTTTGAAGAACCCCGCAGCCCCCGCGCGGGGTTTTTCTCTTTTTGGCGGCGGGCGGATGAACCTTTGTCGCGCTGGGGCGTCTTATATCTGAAGCTTCCCCCAGGCTTCACCCCATCAGAAAGCCCCGCTTCCCCCCAGGCGGGGTTTTCGCTTTTTGCGGGCACCGCCCCGCGCGTCTGCGTGCCCCTTGGCATGCAGACGGCGCGCGATCGATCCGGATCAGACCGAGTCCTTGGCAACCTTCAGCGGCGAGGCCTTGACCGACTTGCTCGCCGGCTTGGCCGCGAACTGCATCGGCTCCTTGGTGAAGGGATTGACGCCCATGCGGGCTTCGGTCGCCGGCTTGTTCACGACCGACATTTTCACGAAACCGGGAATGACGAACTCGCCGGACTCGTTGAGCTCCTTGTATCCGACCGTCGCCATGTACTCGATGACCGACTTCACGTCGTTCTTCGACAACTGCGTGCCCTCGGCAATTGCATCGATCAATTGAGTCTTGGTCATCTTCGCCATGTCTGAAGTCCTCTGGATGGGGTGCGCACGCGCTGTGAAATGACGGCCGGGCACGCGACAAAGCCGCGCAGCGCGCTTTGTGGTCGTGCCAACGGTCGGGAAGTCACCGGGCTTAGAACCCATCAAGGCCGAAAACGCAAGCCGCAGTTTGACGGGAGTTCCGGCTGTTTCGCCGCTGGTAGCAGCGTCTGCCGGGGCATCCCGCGCATCGATTCGGCAATGAGTGGAGAGGGTTCTGCCGGTTCGCCGCCAGACAGGATGACGCCCGCATCGCCAAAGCGGGTTCTCTTTCGCAAGCAATTGCTGCATAGTGAGGCATGGCAAAAACAAAAGTGACGTTTAGAGCGGTCCGGATCGCCGATGGCGACTGGAAAATCCTGGCGGACTATCCCGGCAGCGAGCAGCGTGAAATCACGGGATTCACCAGCAAGGCTGATGCCGACGACTGGATGAACGGGGATCGCAAGATCGCGTGGCTCCGCTCGCAGGGTTACGCCAAGTAATCCGCAAAGCGACTTGCAGAATCTTCTGCAAAGTCACCGGTCGAGAGACTCATCAAGTGAAGCAATTGCGGCCAAAGAAAAAGCCCGGAGCGATCCGGGCTTTTTGAGATCAATAAGCGCGGTAATAGCGCGGTCGATAATAGCCCGGCTCGTAGCCATATCCGGGGCCGTAGGCATAACCCGGAGCGTAGACGTGCCGGGGCCTGTAGTAACCATGGCCATAGCCATATCCGTAACCCGGACCGTACGCGCCGTAGGCCCCGGCTGCGAGTGCGCCGGCAGCGATGCCGAGGCCGATTCCGGCTCCACCGAATCCGCGGCCGCCCCTCGCCTCTGCCGGCGCGGCAATGGCGGTCGCTCCGAGCGCTGCGATCGTCGCGGCGATAAGTGCTGCCTTGTTCATACTGGTTCCTTTCGTGATACCAGCATGGCAACGGGCGCCTGTTGGATAGGTTGCTGGCGAAGTCGCCGTTCGACATTAATAAGTGCCCATCAGCGCGGCGAGCCGGTCAAGCCTTCGGCTTGGGCGATTGCTCGCTCACGTCGGTAATGCCGGGCTCGACGATTGCTATCTGAATCCCCTGACACGCGCACCGCATCCCTGCCCCGCACTGGCAGCCGAATTCGCGCGACCATTCCTTGTCGGGATGGTTCTCGCAAACCCAGCCGAGACCGCGACAGATCCTGCAGTCAGGATTTCGCACGCCGTGTCCTTGCCACCCGGTCGCCACGGAGAAACTTCAAACCCTCGATCGTCAGGTTGGAATCGTCTTCGGACTTGTCGGCGAGAAACACCGCAAGGCGCTGGCGGGCGGCGTCGTTCTGCTCGGACGTCAGGTTCACCATCATCCCGTACGCCTGCATGATCTTTTCAATCGTTTCCATGCACACTAACGTCGCGGATGGAACCAGAGTTCCCGTGACGCGGTCGCTGGGACGGCTTTGTTTTGGAACGTCGTCTGGCGCCGGAGCTTGGTCGTCAGGAGGTCACATGACCAAGACATCAGACCACGGGATCACACGCGTCCGCGGAGAAGATCAGCCTGCGGACAAGGAACGAGCCCAATTGGCTCAAAAGATCGAGCTCGGCCACACCCCGCCCCAGCTCAAGCCAGAAGTGGACGACCGGGACTGATGGGCCGGTTCTTGATCGCGATGGTGGGTATCAGCGTCGCGATCATCCTCATGACATATGTGATGTTCGCCGTGTGACACGATCGCGCGGGCCTGCGCCGGATACCGTCACACGCCGTGCGCCTCTGCGGCCGGCTCACGCCGCCAACTCAGGCAGCCTTTCGGCGTTGCTCGACGGCAGCGATAGCCCTGTTGGACAGCATAAGCGTGCGGCTCTCTCCCTTCAGGATCTGGGTCTTGATGCTTCCCAGAAGAATTTCAGCCGTCTGCTGCGGATCGGTGATCTCGCCCGATCGCTCCAGGAAGTCCCAGGCGATCTGAAGTGAGCTCTCGATGATAAGCGGGAGTGGTTCGGTCATGACAGACGAACGCCGCGCCGGCCCGGCTGTTCCTCCCGCTCTCGCTGCGGTCCTTACGTCGGCGCCGTCAATTGCCAGCCATTGATCGCGACAGATCTCATGGGATCAGTTAGTTCGGCGGTCTGATGAACCTGGTCGCACGCCGGGCACGCGAATGCCGGATGTCGAAGCCCGAGGGCCCCGGGGTGATACGCGCCAGCATGGTGGTTGTCTGGCACTTTGGGCACGATGGTCTGCAAAACATCATCATGGTGCTTCGCCCTGACGCAGGCGGAGAGCCCGCTCTCCATCACCGATCGACGCCCGCTGCTGTGCGGTGATGCCGCGATCTTCGATCGGACCCGCATCGCAAGCTGTTTCTTACAGCTCACAATGCGAGGGGGATTGTCCGGTGGACATCAAATCCGGTGCACAATCGATCCAATTGAATGCTTGCGCAAGTCAACGCCGGCCTCGTCAGCGCTTCGTCCGCCTCAGATAGTTCGCGACGTCCTCGGACATGACGCCCTTTTGGGCAACCGCATGCATCAATTCGTCCCGAGTGCAACCGATCTTCTCGCACCAGTACCTGACCTGGTGGTCCTCGCCGAGATCGATACGGGTTTGATCTCGTCTGCCGCGATCGTCGGGCATTGCCCCTCCAATTGTCGTCAACAACTAACGATTGCGGGCCTGTTTGGTTCAGTCGTCACGCAGCGCGGGCACCCGGTCTCATTTACCTGCCCACATCTCATCGTGAAACCTGTGGCCCGGCACGCATTGTTCAGACTTCAGTAACCCAACGGCTCCAAGCTCTCTGTCAGTATCGTTGCGTTGGAGTACCCCACAGTGCTGGATTTTCATGAGCTGCGCGAACTCGCAGCAGACGTTCGCGTGTTTGTCGATGTCGCCGAGGACAAGGCTGGAGCGCTGAGGTCCGTCATCACGGCTTATGATGTCGTGCTGGCGATCTTCCCCTCCGAGGAAGGCATGGGCCTCCACGTCATCAAGGGCGGCGAGATCCTGGACGGGATCGCGAAATCACGGACACATGCGACCTACAGCCACACGGCCATCGCGGTTCCCGACCTGCAACACGCGCAAGCGCTCAAGATTTTGACGGCTCCCATCGAGCAGCGCATCGCAGCCTAGCGACAGACGACGAGGAACGCCCGGCCCTCACACGCATTGTCTCATCTCCAAATAAGGAGATTGCAATGAGCGTTGAAGGCAAAGCCAAGGAAGCCGCCGGCTTCGTCAAGGAAGAGCTGTACGAGCACGGCAAGTCCCCCGAGAGCCAGAAGAAGGCTCAGGAAGGCCGTGACCTCCGCAACGAAGGCCGAGTCGAGGACGGCAAGGCGCCGAAGACGACGAAGCCCGGCACCGGTCACTAGACCGACTTTTCGAAAACCGCCCCTGGCCATGTCAGGGGCGGTTTTTCATGTCGAGATTTTCATGTCTAGGGGTCGGTCAGCGTTGAATCCGGTTCTGATATCCGGCCGCACAACGTGACCTCATCCTGAGGGGCCGCCGCAGGCGGGCGTCTCGAAGGATGCGTTGCAGAAGCAAGCTCCAGCTCCACACGCCGCGCCCTCCCCAACCGTCTCGGCGCGCGCTTCCTCCGATCGTAAACGCACGGCGTCGATTCAACGCACCGTCAGCGCGTCGATGCCGTTCACGCCCAAACCCGACTGGCGCGATGCTCCGGCTGTTGTAAGGTCGGATGTCTTGCGCGAGGGACTGATGAAGATTGCCATTGTTATCGCCGGCCTGGTCATTGTTGTCATTGCCGCCCTCGTGGCGATTCAGCCGGGCTTCCTGAAGCCTGCGTCGCTCACTCTCGTGAAGAAATCCGACATCCTCGGCTTTTCGCCCGGGATGACCTTCGAGGAGACCACCAAGCTCGTCACGCAACGCCGCTACCGCTGCCGCCAGCTTCGCGACTCCCGTACCCTCGAATGCGCCGTCGACGGCGCCCGGGTCACGATCGACAGCGACGACGTCGACGAAAGGCACCCGATCCGGCGCGTCACCGCGGAGCTGAACAATCCGGGCCCGCAAGAGACCGCCGTCAAATCGATCTCCGACCAGTTCAACGCCCAGCCGACCCGGGACGCCCGCGAGGGATGGATCTGGATCGTCGGCCGCGGACTGAAGCTGAGCTACGACGGGACCGCCTTGAGGCTCGTGGACGAGGCTGAGGAGGCAAGGCGCAGCAAGGAAGGCTTGAAGCGGTAGAGCGGCAAACCCACCATCTCACCTTCCAATCCAAGCGCGAGGTTATGCCGTGTGCCCGGGATCGACATTCCCAGGTGTCTTCTTTTCCCGCTGCGGCGTCATCTTGGTGGGGCTTTCTTTTCCCGGCACGCCACGCCGCCCCAGCTGTTGGCGCTGGATATCGTCTTCAGACAGTTCGGGCTCGCGACCATTGATCGGCTCTGTCGGCATATCGTTCTCCTGAAAAGCGCGCGGCCCCAAAGATTGAAGAAACCGCGCGCAGTTGGACGGCGGGAGGAAACCGTCCGGGTCAAGTTGCGATAGTGGTGGCTGTTCCTATGGAACCCTGGCTCCCGACATCCGTTAGCGCGCAAAAGGAGCCCTCATGGACAAAGTCACGCGTTGCCTGCGGTGCGGCAAAAGAACAATCCCGGTGCCCGGCCTTTACGGCAAGACCGAGCTTCAATGCATTGTTTGCGACGGGCTCGATCCTCTGAAAAAGACCAAGCCCATCTCCGAAACAACTCATTAAACAGCTCCTCTCACGCCCTCCCTTCGTCGCCGACCAAACGATACCGTTAAGGCGTGCCTTCAACCCTTCAGTGCTGTGTTCACAGTTAAGGGACGCCCGCCTACCCCTTCGCGGACGGTCACGATTGACGAATGAGGGAGTCCGTGCGCATGAACCCGCCCCTCGCTCAAGGCGTTCTCTCGGGAGAGGAACTCACATGCCCTACGCACTATTTGAAGACGACCAGAAGCTCAGCAAGGAATTCCCCACCGAGGAAGACGTCTGGACTCACGCCGATGAAGCCGGCCTTGTTGACATTGTCGATGGGAAGACAGTCCTGGAAGACGGGTACACCATTCAGCCCTGCCAGCCTGACAATGAGACCGGAATCGCTGTCCCGCCACCCGCGGTATCCTGATTTATCTGACGCCGTCGGCCGGATCGGTTTATGAGCTCCAAGCGAATCCGCACGTCTCAAGTCGTCGACCTGGCCTGCCGCCTGAGAGCACCGAGAACGATGAGAATGGCGAAAGCACTGAGACCATAGGTGAGCGCATTCACGACCCAGCAAATGGCAATCCCGACGAAGGAGGAGCCCCCGGCTGCCCCCCAGAACAAATACGCCGCCGAGATGCCAGGCCCCTCCCACGACAGAACAGCGTAGTCGGTGACCGGCTCCAGGGCGAGCAGCACCGCCGAGATGATCGCCCCGATAGCCAATGCGATGATGAGGTTCGCCTTCACGGAGAGCATCACAAGCCCAACAGCCCGGCGACAACAGGAATGAGGATAAAGGCGGCGAGCCCGAGAAGGCCTCCCACGGCGAACCTCGCCGTGCGGCCGCGGACCTTCGTATCGAGCCACGCGCAAACGGCCAATGCAGCCTGTCTCAGGCACTCACCGACGAGACTTTTGACGAGGTAAAACAACAGTTCTGCGAAGACAGCGGCCATGGCGTTTAGTCGCCACAGCTCCAGCACGGTTCAATTGGGCTAAGGACCATGAACTAGATTGCAGGACTGTGCATTCACCATCCCGTTAGCCCCGCCGCTTCGTCAATGAATGGGCGGCACCGTTAATTGAGTGCACTGTCGCCGTAATCTGTAAATCAACACGGCGAAGCGCCAGTTCACCTAGGCGCGAGCGGTGTGGAAAGTGATGCCGTAGCCATCAGGGTCGCGCGCGACAAAGAAGCGTCCAAATGGGCCGTCGTTAGGCGGGCTGAGGATTGCGCCGCCCTTGTTCACAATCAGATCGTGAAGACCGTTGGCGTCCTCGCAACCAACCCAAAGCGACATGCCTACGCCGAGCGGGCCTGTCTCAGGAAGCGGACGGAGTGGCTCTCGCAGCGCGAGCGAGATCGGCTTGGTTCTGAAAAGCACCGCGCCGGGGGGGCTCTTGGCTTCAGCCTCGAAGCCGAACACATCCTTGTAGAACTTGACCGACGCTTCGAGGTTGCGGACTTGTAGCGCGAGGAAGTCGGGGCCGAAAATCGTTGTCATGGCTGCTTTCCAATGTAATATAAGGCTCCTTATATTTATTATCAGGTCCCTTATATGTCAACGTCAAAAATGGACCCGGATGCCGAGGGTGGCTGGATCGGCTATAGTCTCAAAATTACGCAACACTTGCTGCGACAGAGACTTGACGCCGAGCTCGCTGGGATTGGCATCTCAGCCCCGCAGAACGCGGTCCTGCAGGCAGTTGCCGCAAACCCACGCATTTCCAACGCTACCCTGGCACGCTCCGCGTTCGTAACGCCTCAAACGATGCAGGGGATTCTAGTCAATCTCGAGCGGGCGGGCCTGATCGTGCGCAGCCCTCATGCGGTCCACGGACGGATCATCGTGACCGAGTTGACCAAGGCCGGACGCAAAGCTGTGCAGGCGGGGGCGATTGCGGCCGATACGGTCGAGCGTCAAATGCTCTCGAACCTGAATCCTGAAGAAGCCAAGCTACTTGGCAGCTTACTCCGTCGCTGCGCCAAGGCGCTCGAGAGCGCCGACGACCGTTCCAAAGTCTGAAGAGTTACGGATAGACAGTGCATTCCATTCATTTGACGTCGCCCCTGCCGGCCGCGCAGCTCGGTCAACGCTTCGCGGACACCGTCAATTGAGTGCACCGTAATTCCCAGATGAACTGCCTTCGACCACCGACTCTTCTGGCCCTCAACAGGCGATCAGACAATCAACACTAAACGGCGGCTTGAATGAAAACTGCACTTATCTTCGGCGCCACAGGCTTCATCGGCTCGCATTTGCTGCAAGACCTGTTGAACAGCCCCGACTATTCGCGGGTCATTGCGGTGGTTCGCAAGCCGCTCGCGCTGAACCATCCGAAGCTCACGGTGCTGATCGGCGATCTCGCCTCCCTGCCCGCGCTGAAGCCGCAACTGGTCGCGGACGAGATCTTCATCGCGCTGGGAACGACGCGCAAGCACACGCCCGACGAGGCTGAGTACTACAAGATCGATCATGATTATCCGCTGCGGGCGGCCGAGATCGCCAAGGCAAACGGCGCGCGGTCGGTGTTTCTGGTCACGGCGGTCGGCGCCAACGCCGGCTCCGGCGTGTTCTATGTCAGGACCAAGGGTGAGGTGGAGCGGGACATTCGGGCGCTCAATTTCGACCACACGCATATTTTCCGCCCGTCGATGATCCTGGGCGAGCGCGATGAAGACCGCCCGCGTGAGCGGCTCTTCATCGCGATATGGAGCGTTCTCAATCCGCTGCTCGCTGGCCCAGCCGACCGGTATCGCGGGCTCACCGGCAACGAGATCGCGCACGCCATCGCCAATGCCACACGACATCAAACGGAGAAAGTACGAATCTATCATTGGAAGGAGATGGCCGCACTGCTTCGGACGTGAAGCAATCTGAGCCGAACGGACGGCCTTCACGCACATGTGCCCACGCCCCCTGCCCCTCTTCCCACTTTCCTGCTATCTCCTGTCCCCTGCCGTCCCGGCCCAAAGCAAAACCCCACCGTTCCAGGGAGCCCCACCCATGCGTTACCTCCACACCATGCTGCGCGTGCGCAATCTCGATGTCGCGCTGAAATTCTATGTCGATGCGTTCGGGCTGAAGGAGGTGCGGCGGATCGAGAACGACAAGGGGCGCTTCACGCTCGTCTTCCTGTGCTCGTCGGACGATCTCGAGGCGCTGAAGAAGCAGCCGCAGACGCGTGGAGCGCCGCTGGTCGAGCTCACCTACAATTGGGACGAGGAGACCTATGGCGAGGACCGCTTCTTCGGCCATCTCGCCTATGAGGTCGACGATATCTACGCCACCTGCGACAGACTGATGAAGGCCGGCGTCACCATCAACCGTCCGCCGCGCGACGGCAACATGGCCTTCGTCCGCTCGCCCGACCTGCACTCGATCGAGCTGCTGCAGAAGGGCGAGCCGAAGCCGCCGCAGGAGCCGTGGGCCTCGATGCCGAATACGGGCCACTGGTAGGGTTTTTACGGCAGGAACCACCGCCCGTCCGGCGCGTTCACTCCTCGACAAATGCAACTGAGGAGGACGACATGGGACGTGGATTGTTGTTGTGGATGCTGGGCGTGCCGATTCCGGTGATCCTGCTGCTGTGGCTGTTCTTCGGCCGCTGATCATCGCGCAACGCTGCAATGAAAGCTCCGCCTGTCGGCGGAGCTTTTTGCATGAGGGCGCGCCGCAATCGCGGCTCGCCGCCATCGCCGAATTCCGCTATCACCCGCGCACGATGGACAACGAAAAACGCGCGGGAGAACTGTTATGCCGGACGCCAAACTCACGATCTGGGGCCGCGCCAATTCGGTCAACGTGCAGAAAGTGCTGTGGTGCCTGACCGAGCTCGGCCTTCCCTTCGAGCGCATCGACGCCGGCATGCAATACGGCAAGACCCGCGAGGCCGACTATCTCGCGATGAATCCCAATGCGCGGATCCCGACGCTGGTCGATGGCGATTTCGTGCTGTGGGAGTCCAATTCGATCATGCGCTATCTCTGCCTCGCGCACGGGCGCGGCACGCCGATCTATCCGGAGGCGCCGAAGCTGCGCAGCAGCGTCGACCGCTGGCTCGACTGGACGCTGTCGGCGGTGCAGCCGGTCGACCGCCCGGTGTTCTGGGGCATCGTGCGCACGGCCCCCGCCGAGCGCGACATGGTCCAGGTGCAGAAGGATGCCGATGCGGCCGCCGAGGTCTGGGCGATCGCCGACCGCCTGCTCGCCGCGCGCCGCTTCATCGAGGGCGAGCAGTTCACGCTCGCCGACATCGCCATCGGCTCCTATGCGCGGCGCTGGCTCGGCGTCGAGGGGATCACCCGGCCGGCGCAGCCGCACCTGACGCGCTGGCTCGCCGAGCTCGGCAAGCGCGCCGGATTTGCGCAGTTCGTCGCACCGCCGATGTCGTGACGACCTGGCGCGGCGCAAGCTGCGGTGAGAGCGCGATGAATCGGCGTGCCGGCGCACGCGGATTGCGGCGCCCCCGCACTTGACGGCTACTGTGCATGGGGTTGTTTTCGCGCTTTTTGTTTCAGCCCCGGCCGCGCTCGACCAGCAGCACGCAGATGATCAGCACCAGCGTCACGGCCGCAGTGGCAAGCCGCGCGGTCCAGCTCAGGCCGCGGCCGACCCACCACAGCAGCGCGCAATACATCAGCACGGGGACGACCAGATCGAGCCGCAACAGATCCGGCGGCATGCGGCCTACCGCCTGACCGTGGTCTCGACGCTGATCGAGCCGCCGATCTTGACGCAGGTGCCGGTGCCCTCGACCATGTAGTAGCCACGGCCATAGGAGGCGCAGGCGCCCGCCTTCGCCATGCCGCCTGTGCCCTTCTTCAGCGGCAGCGTCTTGCTGGCCTGCGCCGGCTCGGTGGCCGGCAGGCGCAGGGCCTCGGCAGCCGCTGCGGACGAGGCTAGCAACGAGATGAGGATGAGGGGCGGCGTGCGCATGCCGCCGTTCTAGCCCGGACCGGCGCGCCGCGCCATCCGGGTCCGGGTGCCCCGATCAGATGAACTTGATGCCGGCCGATTTGCCGCGGCGCCAGACCACCTGGCAGCTCTGCCCGGTCCGCGCATCGCGCGCGAACGCCATCCGGATGACGCCCGGCAGCTGGCTGGCGTCGTCGTCCATCGTGATCTTCGCGCCCGAGGCCGAGATGTCCTGGACCAGGCAATGCCGCGCCGCGAACCCGCCGTCGAGCGTGATCCAGGCGTGCTGCGACAGCAGCTTGCGGGCTGCGCGCTTCTTGGGCGGTGGCATCGGCTAAAAATCTCCCGCTCCAGCGCTACGCCGGGGAACCTAAGAAACCGTTGAAATCGCCCCTGGAATGATTCCGGGACAGCTATCCACGGGGCGCAAAAGACCGGTCCCGAACGGCTTGCCGACCGGCCCAAAGGCCACTATACGTTCGCCCGCTGCAGCCGCCGGGCCCGACTCGGACGGCCGGCGGTCGCGCCGCGAAAAGCGGTGGGACCTTGTGTTTGCTCCCTTCGTCTATCGGTTAGGACGCCACCCTTTCACGGTGGAGAGAGCGGTTCGATTCCGCTAGGGAGCGCCAGCATCCGGGCCATCGGATGGCGGGGCGAAATTCGCTGTCCCCGCATGAACCTCCCGGCCCCTCGCCTCCGACCAATGACCGATCGGAAACGGCAGAGGCCCATGGCGCGCCAAAAATCCCCCTCGGAAGGCCAGCTTGGCGTCACCTCGCCGGCGCCGCCGCCATGGATAAAGCGGACGACGCCATACGCGCCCGGGCGGCGCGCCGGAATGCTGGAGCACATGGCACGCGCCCGATCGCTATCTAAGCCGCAGGCCGCGGCTGCGCAGGATCCGTCCCGCATGCACGGCAGGGACATTCTCCACGACGCCTTCGGCTACGTGGTCTTGTTCGGCATCATCGCCCTGCTCGTCCACTCGCGCGTTCCCCTGTACCTCGGCGCCTTCCTGTTCTTCACCGATGGCCAGCGCATCGAAGCTGCGCTTCGAGTGATCGGTATCCGGCTCGAGCCCGACACGCTCGGGCCCGACATCATCAAGGGCTTCGTGTCCCTGTTCGCATGGTTCGCGCTGCTGGCCTCGTTGAGACCCTCCGTCCCGACCTGGCTCGCATCCTGGATTCCGCCGGACACATCATGGTCCACCATTGCCTGCGTCGCCGTCGTGCTCGCCATCGCCGAAGCGTGCGCGGCGCTCGCGATGCGGACGGCACTGCCGTGGTTCGGAGTGCAGATCAGGCCGGACAGCCTGACCGCCGCCGCGATCAAGCTCCTCCTTGCCATTGGCCTGCTCGGCTTGCTGGTGCTGCTCGGATCGCTGTAACCGGCGCGCAATGCCGCGAATTCCGGAACACTACCGGCCGGCCCGTTAGCCGAAAATTTACCCCTGCTATTTGATCGGCGTATCGTTTGCTTAGACGTTGCCCCGCTACGTGTTTCTACGGAAATCATCCGAAACACGATTGGCGCCCAATGTCCGTCGCAGAATTCCTCAGGCAGCGTGCAGTGGAAGTCACCGTGAGCGGCAGCTACTCGCTGCCGCGCTGGTACGACTGCGAGGGCAAGCTGCGCACCTTCGCCTGCCGCACCAAGCGCGTCTCGC
Organism: Bradyrhizobium sp. A5; assembly: GCF_042076515.1. Classification (NCBI taxonomy): domain Bacteria; kingdom Pseudomonadati; phylum Pseudomonadota; class Alphaproteobacteria; order Hyphomicrobiales; family Nitrobacteraceae; genus Bradyrhizobium; species Bradyrhizobium sp. A5. The sequence continues at coordinate 3,723,944 of NZ_CP148990.1, forward strand.
CGTTCCGCATGATCGTGGACGTGCCGGTCGTCGGCAAGATCGGCGAGCGCGTGACCTCCTATTTCCAGGACTTCGGCGAATTCCAGTGCACCATCAGCGCGACGCTGAAGGCGGGCTTCCTGATGGAACTCGACATGACGCGGACAAGGCGGGCCTGGATGTCGGAAAAGCTGACCTGGCTCGAGAAAAAGCAGAAGGACGACAGCGTCAAGGAGCTCCGGCGCGATGCACGCTTCGTTCCGCAGGTCTCGCATACCTTCCTGACGCTCGCCGACGGCAGCACCCATCCATGCTTCATCATCGACGTCTCCACGGCGGGCGTCGCCATATCCTGCGAGTATGATCCGCCGGTCGGAACCCCGCTCGCGGTCGGCGCCTGCGTCGGGCGCGTGATCCGCAAATTCGACAGCGGCTTTGCGGTCAAGTTCGCCGAAAAGCAGCAGCGGGACAGCCTCGACCGCCTGATCGTGCGCTCCCCCCTGGCACAGTCGGCCTGAGGCGGTCGAACGGATTTTAACTCTTCTTTAACTAAATACTGGAGGTGGCGGCCCCTGCGCGATAGGGTGTGTCCCAGCACGTCCGCAATCATTGCGGGCCCCGAGCATTGGAAGTCCCGGAATGTCCATCGCTGAGTTCGCCCCGGCCAAGATCTCCCAAAGCACCACCCCCGCCACCAAGCCGCAGCTTCCGCCCGGCGTCGTCACCGAGGGACCGCTCGTCGAAGCCAAGCTGCGCGAGAGCTATCTGTTGCTCGGCATTCTCTATGTCGGCGCGGTCGCGGGCATCGTCTGGGCCGTCACGCAAGGCGTCGGCAAGGTGGAGCTGTTCACGTTCGCCTGGATGTTCGCGCTGACCACGTTCGGCATCGGTGCCGGCATGCACCGCCTGTTCGTCCATCGCAGCTTCCGCACCGGCCCGATCATGCGCGTGTTCTTCTGCGCCATCGCCCAGATGGCGATCCAGGGCTCGATCGCGAAATGGGTCGCCAACCACCGCCGCCACCACCTCTATGCCGACGACGTCGGCGACCCCCACAGCCCGCAATTCGATGGCTTCGGCAATCGGTATGTCAGCGCATTGAAGGGTTTCCTGCACGCCCAGGGCAGCTGGGTGTTCGACCAGGCTACCACCGACAACGAATACTACGCCAAGGACATCCTCGCCGATCCGATCGCGATGTTCTTCGTGCGCACGCGCTGGGTCTGGTACGGGATGTCGGCCGTCTTCATTCCGGGCGTGGTGGGTTACATCTTCGGCGGCGTGCACGGCATGATCGGCTGCGTGCTGTTCTCCGGCCTGCTCCGCGCCTATCTGCTGATCCTCACCAGCCAGCTCACCGGCTCGGTCTGCCACGCCTACGGCTACCGCCGCTTCGAGGTCGAGGACGCCTCGACCAACGAGTTCGTGACCACGATCCTCACCTTCGGGGAGGGCCTTCACAACAACCATCACCGCTTCCCGCGGGACGCCTACATCTCGCACGCCTGGTGGGAGATCGATCTCAACGGCCTGATCATTCTGGGCATGGAGAAGATCGGTCTGGTCCACGACGTCTTCCACGCCTCGCACCGCCAACTGGAGCTGGCGTCCGAAGCGGAGGCACAGGCGGCCACGACGGCGCGCTAAGGCGACAGGCGGCGGCCGTTGTCCGGCCGTCTTGCCTCCGCATCGCCGCCCTATCGCGGCCCCATTGCGGGATCAGCTTTTAGGGGTCTGTGCCTCGTGCCGGACCTCATTGGCAGACTTGCGATCGGGGGACCGAATGGCAGTCGAGAAGGTCAGAATTGATAAGATCCAGGTCGATAAGATCAAAGTCGATAAGATCACCTGGGACAGGGTCGGCCGGGTCACCGAGCCCGGACGCTACATCTACACGTTCGGCTGGCTGACCATCACCGCCGGCGATCTCGATATCTGGAAGCAATATCCGCAAGCCGCCTTCACGCTGCTTGCGCAGCACGCCGAGCCGGACGAGTCCATCGGCGAGGAATTCCACCTCGGCGCCTTCGACGTCGCGCCCGACATGCCGCCCCCGTTCACCACGCACTGACGAGCGGCAAACCCGACCACGCTCACCTCGCGGGAGCGGGCGATTCGGCCTGCGCAAGCATCGCCTTGCGGAAGGCGCGGCTGTGTACAGCGCAGACCGCGGCGGGAACAAGTGGCATAGGCGTTGCTTAATCAACGCCATGATTCAGATCCCAGCCGTCGACCAGGTCTTCCTGCTGCTGCTCATCGTGTTCTGCCTCGGCACGTGCCTCGTGCGCGCCTTCTGGGAGTTCGAACGAGTGCGTGCCCGTCGGATCACGTCACTGTCCCGCGGGCGCACAACGAAGCGTGACTAGACCGATCGTCCCGTCCGCGCGTTGTCCGGACGGAGGCAATCCGGCCTCTGGACTCGACGTTGGGCTGCGTGCATCCTGAATCGAAGAGATCTGCGCATTTCCTTGATCTGACTAACAAATCGCAATCCCATGGCAGCGGCTTGTCCGTTGACGTCGATGACGAAGTGGCCCTCTCATGCAATTGATTGTGCTCACATTCTGCACGTTCAATGGCGGCCCTGATGAATGCCGGCTGCCGCGCTTGTTCAGCCAAGCCACAGCAGGCACATGACACATGGTCGCATCGCAAGGCGTAGCTAACCGGATCAAGGGAACCTATTTTCGGCGCCGATGTACCTGATTGAAGCGTTGCCAACCGTCATCGGAACTGCCGCCATCGCCCCGGCGCTGCTGATGCTGTGGCTCGTCATTGCTGCCGAGGAGCGCCCGGGACCGCCGGCCCAGGTCTGGACGGCGTTCCTGCTCGGCGCGGCCAGCATCTCGCTGCTGGGGCTTGCCCGCGCGCCCTTCGCCAAAATGGTCGCAGCCCCCGACAATCCGTGGGCGGCGCTGGCCATGCATTCGATCTTCGGCGTCGCGCTTCCGGAGGAAGCCGTGAAGGTGGTCGCCATCGTGCTGGTCGCCTCGACCAAGCGGCGGACCTTTGCCAATCCGATGGACACCGTGGTCTATGGCGCCGCGGTCGGCCTCGGCTTCGCCGCTTACGAAAACCTCGCCTACCTCGTGCAGCATGCCGAGATGTGGCGCTCGCTGGCCGCCTTGCGCAGCGTGCTGACGGTGCCGTTCCACGGCGCGCTCGGCATCATCGCTGGCGCTTACCTCACGATCGCGCGCGCCGGCACGGCGCTGGGGGCGAACCGCTACAACCGCGATTGGGCCCGCCTCTCCAGCCGCCTACTGATGTTGGGCGGTCCGCTGGCGCTGCATTCGGCTTTCGACTTCCCGCTGCTTGCCCTGCAGCGCATGCCAGATCTCGATCCCAGCTTGCGGATGTGGCTGGGTGCCGCGAGCCTCCTGATCGGCTTCGGCGCGATCGCCTTCGCCATCCGTCTGGTCCGCCGCGTCGCGCGCCACCACGCGCCCCGGACCGATGTCGCACGCGAACGGCTCAGCCAGTTGCGCCGGATGTGGGCGCTGCTGCTTGCCGGCGGCGGTGTCGGCTTTCTCGGCCTCGCCTTCGTGCTGACCTCGATCCACCACTGGCTGATCAACCCCGAGCGCAATCTGACGCTGGCCCTGATCCCGATTGGTTTCGTCTCGATCCTGCTCGGCCTCGCGCTTCTGATTGTCACAACCGCGATCTATGTTCTCGGCCGCAACCGCATCCGCACCACGGGCGAAGGTTTTTCGTCAGCGCACGGCGGCGGCTGAGCCGCGGGGATGGCAAGCGCGGAATGGACGTACTACATAGGGCACACGCCTTTTGATTTCTGATCTGGAGCCTGCAGATGACATCGCCTGAGGATCTTTCCCGGCTCCAATCCGCGATGGGCCAGACGGTGAAAGCGCATTGGAAGGCCTTCCTGTTCGAAGGCATCCTGCTCGTCGTTCTCGGCGTCGCCGCGCTGATCCTGCCACCTCTCGCAAGCCTCGCCATTGCGATCTTCCTCGGCTGGATGTTCCTGATCAGCGGCATCGGCGGCCTGATCGTGACCTACTGGGCTCGGAGCACGCCGGGCTTCTGGTGGTCGCTGATCTCGGCTGCGCTGGCCGTGCTTGCCGGCGCGCTACTGCTGGCCCGGCCGATGCAGGCCGTGCTGACGCTGACCATCGTGCTCGGCGCCTACTTCCTTGCCGAGGGCATCGCCACCATCATGTACGCGCTGGAGCACCGCCGCGAGCTGAGCGGCCGCTGGTCGTGGCTGCTGATCTCGGGCCTCGTCGACATCGCGATCTCGTTCATGGTGATCACGGGGCTGCCGAGCTCGGCTGAATGGGCGATCGGCGTCCTCGTCGGTATCAATTTGCTGTTCGGCGGCTCCACCCTGATCGGCATGGCGCTCGCCGCGCGCAACGGCAACACCTGAGACGCCTCGTCGCGCCCTGCGCCGATTTGGGGGTGACAACCGGCCAGCGGCGCGCTATATGCCCTGCCATGATCACCGTCGCCACCAGCTTTTATTGGTACTTTAGCTACGACAGCTCGCTGGCGGCAGGAGGATCGCGCTCAATCTGAAACATTGCAGCAAACGTCCGAACAAGCCGCCAGACCTGGCGGCTTTTTTATTGGCCGGCAGGTTCGAAACAAACAGGAGCCCGCCGTGCTGAGCACGACCGACGATCTTCGTATCCGCGAACTGAAAGAGCTGAGCACGCCGGAAGAGGTGATGCGGGAAGTCCCGCGCACGCTCACCGCCACCCGCGTGGTGATGGCGGCGCGCAACGCCATCCATGCCATCCTCAACGGGCAGGACGACCGCCTGCTGGTCGTGGTCGGCCCCTGCTCGGTGCACGATCCCAAGGCTGCGCTCGAGTATGCCGAGCGCCTCGCTGCCTTGCGCGAGGACCTCGCCGACCAGCTCGAGATCGTGATGCGGGTCTATTTCGAGAAGCCGCGCACCACCGTCGGCTGGAAGGGCCTGATCAACGACCCCGATCTGGACGGCAGCTTCGACATCAACAAGGGCCTGCGGCTGGCGCGCAATGTGCTGTCGGCGGTGAACAATCTCGGCCTGCCCGCCGGCACGGAATTTCTGGACATGACGACGCCGCAATACATCGCCGACCTCGTGTCCTGGGCCGCGATCGGCGCGCGCACGACCGAGAGCCAGATCCATCGCGAGCTCGCCTCGGGGCTGTCCTGCCCGGTCGGCTTCAAGAACGGCACAGACGGCAATGTGCGCATCGCGGCCGACGCTGTGAAGTCGGCCTCGCACCCGCATCATTTCATGGCGGTGACCAAGCTCGGTCGCTCGGCGATCGCCTCGACCGCGGGCAACGAGGACTGCCACATCATCCTGCGTGGCGGCAGCAAGCCGAACTACGACGCGGCCAGCGTCGCGGCGGCCTGCAACGATCTGGCGAAATCCGGCGTCGCGCCGCTGGTGATGGTCGATGCAAGCCACGCCAATTCGAGCAAGAACGGAGAACCAGCCGCTGGTCATGGCCGACATCGCCGGCCAGATCTCCGGCGGCGAGAGCCGCATCATGGGCGTGATGATCGAGAGCAATCTCGTCGCCGGCCGCCAGGACGTGGTGCCGGACAAGCCCCTCACCTACGGCCAGAGCATCACCGACGGATGCATCGACTGGGCGACCACGGCCACCGTGCTCGAGCAGCTCGCTGACGCGGTCGAGATCCGGCGCAACACCAAGCGCGCGGGGCTGCACGAGCGCACGGCGTAAGGCCAAAGCAAACGCGGGCGGGGCGAGCTGTCGCGCCCTGCCCGCAATCCGCCATGGACTAGCAGCCGCGGCAGATGCTCTTGATCTTCTTGTCGAGCGCCTGGTTTTCCTTGCTGAGCGGATCGTTCGGGTCGCTCAAATTCTTCTCGTTCGGCACGTCGCCGGCGCGCGGCTGACGATGACCGACGGGTGCCTGCGGCAGAGAGCCCGCCGACTGCCCGGACGTGGCACCGCTCGACGTCGATCCCTTGCTGCCGGTCTGCGCGGCCGCCGCGCCACCGAGCAAGACCACGAGCGATGCTGCCACGATGATCTTCTTCATTTTTCTCCTCCATTCCTCAAACCAGCGTCACCGCTTTCACCGCTCAGGTCTCGGGCGGATAGAGATGAACGTCGCCGCAATAATCCACGATACGATAGCGCGTTTCTTGATCTGCATCACGTGTGTCCGCTGCGGTATTTTGCGCCTCCAACACATAATTCGGCCCGACCGGCGATTTGCCGGCGCCGCCGGGAATGTCGATGACATAGTCAGGCTGGCACAGTCCTGACACTCGCCCGCGCAACTGCCGCATCAACGCCTGCCCGTCGGCGAGCGTGGTGCGCAGATGCGACGTTCCCGGCGCGAGATCGCCGTGATGCAGGTAATAGGGCTTGATCCGGCATTCGACGAAAGCTCGCATCAAATCCGACAAAGTGGTGGGGTCGTCATTGATGCCGCGCAAAAGCACGGACTGGCTCACCATGGGAATTCCGGCATCGACCAGTCGCGCGCAGGCGGCGCGCGCCGGGCCGGCCAGCTCGCGTGGATGGTTGGCATGCAGCGCCACCCAGGTGGTCGCCCCCTCGACCTTCAATGCCGCGACCATTTCATCGCTGATCCGCGCAGGCTCGGCCACTGGCACGCGGGTGTGGAGGCGGATGATCCTGACGTGATCGATCGCGGCGAGATCGGCCATGATTTCGCTCATCCGCCGCGGCGAGAGCATCAGGGGATCGCCGCCGGTCAGGATCACCTCCCAGATCTCGCTGTGCGCGCGAATGTAGTCGATCGCGGCGCGATAGGCGCTGTCCGAGAGCGCATTCTCCTTGCCGGGCCCGACCATCTCGCGGCGAAAGCAGAAACGGCAATAGACCGCGCAGACGTGAACGAGCTTGAACAGCACGCGGTCGGGGTAGCGATGCACGATGCCCGGCACGGGCGAATGGGGATGATCGCCGATCGGATCGGCGTTCTCGCCCGGCTTCATCTCCAGCTCGGCGGGGCTCGGAACGAATTGCCTTGCGATCGGATCGTCGGGATCCGACCTGTCGATCAGCTCGACCAGCGCCGGCGTGATCGCAACCGCATAGCGCGCAGCGACGCGCTCGAGCGCAGGCAGCGCCGCGGCGGTTGCCAGGCCTTCGGCGACCAGTTCAGCCGGCTCGCGCAATGTGCGTGCAAGATTGATCTTCGTCATTCTTCACTTAACGTTTCATCTGCAGGCGGTGTCCACACCACCTGATCAATCCGCGACGCGCCGCTCGCCAGCATCACCAGCCGGTCGAAGCCGAGCGCGACGCCGCTCGCCTCCGGCATTTCAGCGACCGCGGCCAGAAAGTCCTCGTCCAGCGGATAGGCCTCGCCGTAGCGTCGCTGCTTCTCCGCCATCGACTCCATGAAGCGCTTGCGCTGCTCCGCGGCGTCGGTGAGCTCGCCAAAGCCGTTGGCGAGCTCGACGCCGCAGGCATAGACCTCGAACCGCTCGGCAACCCTTACGTCACCGGCCGTCACCCGCGCCAGCGCCGCCTCTGGAGATGGGTATTCGAACAGAATGGTCAAACGGCCCTGCCCCAGCTTCGGCTCGACATGCTCGACCAGGACCTTGCTGAAGATGTCCGACCAGGTGTCGTCCCCGGCCACGCGGACCTTGCCGCCGGCCGCCTCGGCAAGCGCGGCACGCTTACCCTCACTGCCCGAGATTGTCGACAGCAGGTCGATGCTGGCGAACCGCTCGAAAGCGCCAGCGACCGTCAAAAGCTCCGGCTCGGCGAAGGGATCGGCGGTCCGGCCGCGGAAGGAAAACGTCCCGATCCCGGTCGCCTGGGCTGCACGGGCGATCACTAGGACAGTGTCGGTCATGATGGCGTCGTAGGGGGCGCCTGCCCGGTACCACTCCAGCATGGTGAATTCGGGCAGATGCAGGTCACCGCGCTCGCGGTCCCGAAACACCCGGGCAAACTCGAAAATCCGCTCTTCGCCCGCCGCCAGCAGCTTCTTGCAGGCGAATTCCGGGGAGGTCCTCAAGTAACGGCGGGCGCGGCTGCCGTCGGGCCGCAGAAGCTCGGTGCGGGGGGCGTGGAGATGGGTTTCGTTGCCCGGGGAGACCTGGAGGACGGAGGTTTCGACCTCGACAAAGCCCTGCTCGACGAAAAAGCCCCGTAGGGCCCCGGTAATGGCCCCTCTGGCCTGGAGGAACGGCCGCCGGTCCAGGTGCCGCGAGCGCGACCAGAACGGCGAAATCGGCTTGTCCCCAGCCATCAACCGACCGCCCGGCAGGCCAGCAAAATGCTGGCATTCAACGACAAAATGCGTATGTTGCGGCCCGAAACGGGTGCCCCGGTCTGATTTGAGGCCCCAGGTCCCCCATCAATTTGACCACGTCCTGGCCGGAGCCGGGCCAAGCAAGCAGGAAATATAGCTTTGAGAGTCATCGCCAGTTCTATTCGCAAGGGCAACGTGATCGAGCAAGACGGCAAGCTTTATGTCGTCGTCAGCGCCGAGAACATCCATCCCGGCAAGGGCACCCCGGTCAGCCAGATCGAAATGCGCCGAATCTCGGACGGGGTAAAGATCTCCGAACGCTACAAGACCACCGACCAGGTCGAAAAGGCCACGATCGAAGAGCGCAACTTCACCTTCCTCTATGAAGATGGTGACGGCTACCACTTCATGAACCCCGAGACGTACGACCAGGTCCAAGTTTCCAAGGACGTGGTTGGCGACGCGGCCGCCTATCTTCAGCCAGAGATGACCGTGAAGCTGTCGACCCACGACGTCAACGTGGTCTCGCTCGCGCTGCCGCAGCGCGTGACGCTGGAAGTGGTCGAAACCGAACCGGTGACCAAGGGCCAGACCGCCTCGTCTTCCTACAAGCCCGCGGTGCTGTCCAACGGCGTGCGCACCACGGTGCCGCCGCACATCGCCGTCGGCACTCGCATCGTGGTGATGACCGAAGACGGTTCCTACTCCGAGCGCGCCAAGGACTAAGCGAGAGATCAGGAACAGGTGCCGCCAGGGGGCGAGACAGTGGTTGGGAAGAGTTTCCGCTTCGTCTCGCTGCTTCTGGCGTCGCTGTCGCTCCTCACCGCCACTCCGCTCGCCGCGGACGAAATCCGCAGCCCTTCGCTCACGGCCCTGCGCGTCGACTGGCGCGCAGCGCTCGACCAGCTCCGTACCGAGATCAACAGCCGTCCCACGATCGCGGGCGACTTCATCTTCGCACCCCGCCGTTCGGTGCCGCGTTACGATCCGCGCGCCATGCCGGCGCTGGTGCAGATCAACGCGGTCTCCTCGCAATTCTTCACCGGCATCGCCCGCAGCTCCGTTCCCGTGCTGCTGCCGTTCGACGCCGCAGCCTATTTCGAGGCGCAGCGTAACGGCGCGCCGGCGACGCTGGCGCTGCCGCGCTATCAGGCCGATTTCAACTCCGTCGACATGTTCGATGCCGGCCCCGCCGGCTACAGCGCGAGCTTTTCGTTCGAGCCCGGCGCGGGTGATGGCATGCCGAGCCGAGTCTTCACAAGGCCGGTCGAGGTGCAGATTACCGGCTCGGCCCTGATCTATGACATCGCCGATCCCGCCGGCGGCAAGGGCGAGCCGGTCAAGCCGCTCGCGGCAACCTTTCCGGACCTGCGCAGGTTCATCAGGGAAGGTTATGTCCGTTACGCCTTCACGCGCTTTGGCGTCGCCTATGTGGTGTCGGTCCAGTGCCTCGACAGCGTCGCCAAGCCGCGACGGCTCGCTTGCAAGGAGGCCTATCCGGTTGCCGAGCGCTTCCTGAAAGCGCTGCGGATCGCGGGCGGCCAGCGCATGCGGCCGCTGACGGACGTCGCTTCCGACGTCATCGATCGTCCCGCGGCGCGTTCGGCGGACTTCAGCTACCGGCCGAGCGGCGACATCATCCCGAACACCGGCTATCGCAACAAGGCCGGCCATCCCGACGTGATGGCTTATGCCCAGATCCGATTTCCACTCGAGAAGGCACCTGCCTTCCTCCGCTCGCAATCCTACGGCAAGCGCGACAAAAGCGAAGGTCCGACCGCCTATCCCTGGCGCGATAATTTCTGCGAGTCCCGTAGCTTCGAGGTCTGGCAATGCGGAGGCGGTTACGGGCATCAGGGCGAGGATATCCGCGCCGCTGATTGCCCACCGCCCGGCGAGGGCCGCGAGCCCTGCGATCCCAAGCAGCGCGCCGTCGTCGCCGTGCGCGACGCCATCGTGATCCGCGGCGCCAAGGACCAGGCGGCGACGCTCGAAATCAACAGCCGGACCGAGCACACCCGCTTCCGTTACATGCACATGAACCCGCAGGCGCTGAACGCGGACGGCGTGCTCAACGGACGTCTCGTTACCGAGGGCGAGAGGATCGGCGTGGTCTCGAACTATCTCGACCATCCGGCCGGCACGTCGATGCATCTGCATTTCGACGTCCAGGTGTTCACGCGCGACGGCTGGATCTGGGTGAGCCCCTACGTCACCCTGGTCTCGGCCTATGAACGCCTGATCCGCGCCCGCGGCCGCGAGGCCGGCCCGGAGATCGCGGTCACAACGCAGCCGGTGGCCCATGCGCTGCCGGAGGACGTGATCAAGCCGGACCTGCGCGAAGGATCGAGCGGCGAGGAGAATTGACGACTTGCTCGTTCCGGTGTCGAGCCACGCAAGAGCGCGCTGTCGCGCGAACCTTCGGCTTGAACCAGGAAGGATAGGGTTGATGAGTGTCGGACTGATCGGTCTTCTCGACGACATCGCAGCGATTGCGAAGGTGGCAGCAGCCTCGCTCGACGATGTAGCGAGCCAGGCTGCCAAAGCAGGCACAAAGGCGGCAGGAGTGGTCATCGATGACGCAGCCGTCACACCAAACTACGTCATCGGTTTTGCTGCGAAACGCGAATTGCCGATCGTCGGCAAGATTGCGGTCGGCTCGCTGCGCAATAAGTTGCTGATCCTGCTCCCCCTTGCTCTGCTGCTTGGTTATTTCCTTCCCACCGCTGTCACGCCGCTGCTCATGCTGGGCGGAGCCTTTCTCTGCTACGAGGGTGCCGAGAAGGTATTCGAAGCCGTAATCCCGCATCATGCGCGCGACCACGAATCTCAGGCCCAGCCGATTGCGCTGAATGCCCGGTCGGTCGAGGACGAGAAGGTCGCGAGCGCCATCAAGACGGATTTCATCCTGTCGGCTGAGATCATGGCGATCACGCTGGCAGCCCTCCCGGCGGGCAGCATCTGGACGCAGGCGCTGGTGCTGGCGCTGGTCGGCTTCGGCATCACTGTCGGGGTCTACGGCGTGGTCGCCCTGATCGTGAAGGCGGACGATGTGGGCCTGGCCCTCGCACGCTATGACAGCGCCTCCGTCATTGGCCGCGCGATCCGCTTGATGGGACGCGCGCTCGTTCGCGGAATGCCCAGCTTCCTGACGGTGCTGAGCATGATCGGCACCGCCGCCATGATCTGGGTCGGCGGAGGTATCATCCTGCACGGTTTCGAAAAATACGGGCCGCCTCTGGTTGGCCGCACCGTCCATGCCGCAACCGAGGCGGCCGCGCACATCCTTCCGTCAGTTGCCGGCATGATCGAATGGACGGTCGAGGCGCTCATCTCCGGCGTGCTCGGATTGCTTGTCGGGGCACTTGCGATTCCAGCAGTCGAATACGGCCTCTCCCCTGCATGGAAACGATTGAGGCGATCAGTTGGCCTAGAGGGCCGCTGAGTCTGCTGGACGCAGATTGAGGACGACGAAAGCGAGCTACTCCAGCAACGTCGTCAGCTGTGCGCCTTCGTCCGCCACGAATACCGCGACCAATTCCGCGGGCTCTGTGGAGCTGGCGTTGGCCGAGACCAGGTGCGTCGATCCCGGCGGTTCGAAGAAGGACTGGCCGACGCTGAACGTCTCGACCGGACCTCCGCCGAGCTGGGAGCGGATCTCGCCCTTGGTGATGTAGGCGGTCACCGAGCCCGCGTGGCGGTGCGGCCGCGAAAATCCCCCGGGTCCGTAGAACACGCGTACGATGGTGACGCGCTTCCCCGGCACGTTGGGCAGCGCGTAGGAGCCGATCGGTTCGACCTTGTCGAGCGGCGAACTCTCCGCTGCCGCCGCACACAGCGGCGCCAGTACGCCGGAGACCGTGTCCATCGCCACCGGGAGCGCCTTGCCGATCGCCAGCGCGCAGGCGAGCCCTCCGAAGACAGCCAGCGCCAGCGAGCGCGACGACACCGGGCGATGCATGGTGGCCAAACTCATTGCGGTCATGACAACCTCCCCTCGTTGCGATCAGGACGCCGCAGCATTCGCCGCCACCGGCCGCTTCGTCGGCGTCCAGCGATACGCCGCGCCAAAGCGGTTCCAGACGTTGATCGAGGCCACCGCCGAAGTCAGGTACATCAGCTCGGTCTCGGAGAATTCGCGGCTGGCCTCCGTGTAGACCTCGTCGCTGACGCCGTCGGGCAGGAAGGTCAGCGCCTCGGCCCAGGCCAGCGCGGCGCGCTCGCGCGCGGAAAAGATCGGCGCCTCGCGCCAGACCGCGACCAGATTGAGCTTGTCCACGGGCACGCCGATGCGCTCGGAAAACAGGATGTGATGCTGAACACAGAAGGCGCAGCCGTTGATCTGCGAGGCGCGCAGCTTGACGAGTTCGATAAGCTGCTTGTCGAGACCCGCCTTGGCCGCAACCTGCCCCAGCGCCAAAACCAGCTCATACGCATCTGGCGCGATCCGCTTGAAATCCTCGTATTCGCTGCGCGCGTGTGACATTGCCGTTCACCTCGTGTTATTGTAAGACTGCTTACATATTATAAGAGCACTTACATCTTGCGCAAGCCGCCTGACATCACGAGGTCGAAATCCCGGCGCAAAGCCGCCGGGCCTGCCGCCGTGCGGGTCCCTGCCCCGGGCGAAGGCAAGCGCGGCGAAGAAGGCTATCTCGGCTATCTCCTGCGCCAGGCCCATGCCGCGGTTCGGCTGACGATGGAACGCACGCTTGCCGATCTCGGCGTGACCTCGCCGCAGTTTGCAGTGCTGACGATGCTGAATGCCTATCCGGGACTATCCGGCGCCGACGTCGCCCGCCTCACCTTCCTGACGCCACAGACGGTCGGCGTGATCATCCGCAACCTCGAACGTGACGGCGCCATTGAGATGACGCCCCACCCTGTCCACGGGCGCATCCAGCAGTGGACAATGACGCCGCGCGGCACAACGTTGCTTAGGGCGTGCCGGGAACGTGTGATCGCATTGGAAAAGCGTCTCGCCGGTAGCCTCGATGCCAAGGCCGAGGCAAGCATTCGCCGCTGGCTAGCCGGCATCGCAGCTGATTTGCAGGAGGACTAAGCGAGGCCTTAGTCGCCCCCTCCGTCCCCGCCGCCGTCACACCCGCCGGCATCCGAGAAGTCGCCGCCAGCGGCGCCGTCACCATGAATGCCGCGGCCAAAGCTCTCGGCGATGATCATCAGGACCACGATGAGAAGCCCGGCGCCGAACGGCCAGGGATTGGCACGAATGATGTCGAACAGCTCTCGCATGCGCCCATCATGCGCAGACGGAAGCGAACCGACCATAAAATCACAGGCTTAAAAATGGGAACATCTGGCTAGGTATGAGCGGGCCCTAGCCACCCTTCAATGCTTTCTTAACCTCGCCATCGGGCCAAGTCGCGCCGGCGGCGATCACACGCACGCGGCTATGGTCGGTGGCATTTACCAGCACATGCGAACTCACCCGCTCGCCGCTCGGCTCCAGGTGCAGGTCGGTTTCAGGCTTCCAGCTCAGCGTCGTTGCGAGATCGCCGGGAAAGATCTGCCATTGCGATCCGTCGTCCAGCTCGACGACGTGGCTTTCCGCATGCGCGCGTATCTTCATTCCACCCCCGAATTCTCGACGAAGGCGGGCCCCGGCGGTCTGCCGGGACCCTGTTCCGTCAGTCGTTGTCGTGATGAATCACGGTCTTGCTGCGATTGCCGTATTCATCTTCCTTCTTGATCACGGTGGTGCGGCTCGATGGCTCGCGCTCCCTGATGACCGTGGTGCGGTCACGATCGCGGTCCCGCTCACGATACTCGTGGGACTGTCCGACCGTCACGCCGGCGCCAACCGGGCCGACATGAACGCCGACTTCATCCGCGAATGCAGGGGCCGCGATGGCGGTGACCATGGCGGCGGCAAACAGATACTTCCTCATTTTGTCCTCCTCATTGTCGTGGGGAAGGAATGCAGCAGTGCGACACTTTGTTCCGGGGCAGAGCGGCCTATTCCCGGTGTTCCAGGAACCGACTCACACGGGCCATGTTTCCCGCTAGAATGCGGCCATGAAACAAGCTGATTCCTCGGCCCATCCCACCCGCCGCGCCCTGCTGCAATCCACGCTCAGCGCGGCCGCCATACTCGCATTGCCAACGCGGTCCATCGCCGCGCCTCCGGGCTTCGACGAATGGCGCGAGAGTTTTCGTGCACGCGCGATGGCCAAGGGCATCTCGGCGGCGACCTGGCAGCGCGCGATGGGGCGAGTCGAGCCGGACATGAGCGTGTTCAAGCAGATGCGCAACCAGCCTGAATTCCACGAGCAGGTCTGGCAATACATCAACCGCCGCGTCTCGGATTGGCGCATCATCAACGGCAAGATCGCGCTCAGGAACAACGAGGCGCTGCTCGCACGAATCGAGCGCGATTTCGGCGTCGAGCGCGGCACACTGCTGGCGCTATGGGGCGTCGAGTCGGCCTATGGCGATCCGCTGGTGCAGCAGAACCACATGACGCCGATATTCCCCTCGCTTGCCGCGCTCGCCTGGAACGAGCCGCGCCGCAAGGCCTATTGGGAGACCGAGCTGATCAATGCGCTGCGCATCGTCGACAAGGGCTGGAGCACGCCGCAGGAGATGCAGGGGTCCTGGGCCGGCGCGATGGGGCATTCACAATGGATGCCGGAAGTCTGGCTCAATGTCGGCATCGACTATGACGGCGACGGCAAGGTCTCGCCGTTCGGCAAGCCCGACGACGCATTGGGCTCGACCGCAAAATACCTCGTCAATCGCGGCAAATGGCGCCGCGGCGAGCATTGGGGCTACGAGGTGCGCGCGTCCGGCGATGCGAGCGGCAGCCGAACCTATGCAGCGTGGCAGGCGGCCGGCGTCACCCGCGCCGACGGCCAGCCGTTCCCGCAGCCAAACGCATCCGCGCGGCTTTGGACGCCGGTTGCAGGCGGGCCGTCCTTCCTGCTCGGACCGAACTTCAACGCGGTGAAGAGCTACAATCCCTCGATGAATTACGCGCTGGCGATCTGCCATCTCGGCGACCGCTGCCTCGGCGGGCCGCCCTTCATCCAACCCTTCCCCGGCTCCGAGCGTGCGCTGACGCTCGCCGAGGTGCAGGAGATGCAAACGCGGCTGACCAAGGCCGGCTTCGACACCGGCGGCACCGACGGCCGCGTCGGCAACGACACCATGAAGGCGATCAAGGATTTTCAGCAGCGCGCGGGGATTACGCCCGCCGATGGATATGGCGGGCTCAAGGTGCTGGCGAAGTTGCGGCAAGGGCCCTAGAAGGGTCGTAGGCCGCCTCAGTGCCTGTACTGCGGCTCTTCGGCGTCGAGCTGCCGCCGGACGGCTGCAAGATGCAGTCGCGCGGATTCGGAATCGCCTTCGCGCATCTGCTTGTAGGTCTCGGCGGCAATGGCGGGATCGACCGGCAGAACCTTGCGTCCCGTCGACATCGCCAGCACCTGCACCTCGGCGGCGCGTTCGAGATAGTAGAGATCGTCCCAGGCCTCCGCGATGGTCGGCGCCAGCACCATCACGCCGTGATGCTTCATGAAGACGATGTCGGCATCGCCGACGGCGGAGGCGATGCGCGCGCCCTCGCGGTTGTCGAGCGCAAGGCCGTTGTAATCGCGGTCGACCGCCGTGCGGCCGTAAAACTTCAACGCAGTCTGGCCGGCCCAGATCAGCGGATCGCCCTCGGTCATCGATAGCGCGGTCGCGTAGGGCATGTGGGTGTGGAAAGCGACCTTGGCACGCGGCAGGCGCTTGTGCATCTCGGCGTGGATGTAGAAGGCGGTCGCCTCCGGCACGCCCTCGCCGTCGAGCACATTGCCGTGGAAATCGCAGATCAGCAGCTTTGACGCGGTCAACTCGCGGAAGGCATAGCCGTAGGGATTGACGAGAAAGAGGTCGTCGTGGCCGGGCACGACGGCCGAAAAGTGATTGCAGATGCCCTCTTCAAAACCGTTGCGCGCGGCCATGCGGAAGCAGGCCGCGAGGTCCTCGCGCGCGGTGCGGATTGCGTCGGTGGCAAGGTCCGGCCGGTTCGAGCGGACGGGCTCAGGCGCGGAAGAAGTCGAGTGAAGGCTGTGCGCCATGGCGAAGGACACCTTTGTCGGTCGGGAGCTGTCCGCCTTGTACAGGGCCGACGCTTGCGCGTCAGCCCCTGCGGGGCGCCACCCTGCCCTTCGCAGCCCGCGCGGCGGCTTATTGCCGCCGCGGCACGCCGCCGGCGTTCATGCCGCCGTCGATGACGAGTTCGCTGCCGGTGACATAACGCGACGCATCGGACGCCAGATACAGCACGCCGGAGGCGATCTCCGCGGCCTGGCCGGCGCGGGCGAGCGGTGCGACCAGCCTGGCGCGTTCCTCGGGGTCAATCGGCGCGTTCTGGCCGGCGCCCGTCGCCCCCGTGGGGATCTTGCCCCAGATCGGCGTATCGATGATGCCGGGGTGGACGGAGTTGACGCGAATGCCGTCACCCGCCGCCGCGCATTCCATCGCGATCGATTTGGCGAACAGGCGTACGCCGCCCTTGGTGGCCGAATAGGCCGACAGGCCCGGCGAGCCGCGCAGGCCGGCCAGCGAGGACATCATGACGATCGAGCCGCCGCCGGTCTTGCGCATCAAGGGCAGGCAATGTTTTACCGAGAGAAACACGCCGTCGAGGTTGATCGCGTTCTGCCTGCGCCAGTCAGCGAGCGTCATGTCGACGATCGACGGCACGGCAATGCCGATGCCGGCGTTGGAGACCATGATGTCGAGCCGGCCATAGCGTTTTGCGATCTCGGCGACGATTTCGATCCAGCGATCCTCGCTGGTGACGTCCTGCTCCAGGAAAATCGCCTTGCCGCCAGCCTTGGTGATGCGCTTGGCTAGCTCAGGGCCGCGCAGCTCGTCGATGTCGGTCGCAATGACTGTTGCGCCCTCGCGCGCGAACAGCTCGACGATCGCCTCTCCAATGCCGGAGGCTCCGCCTGTCACCACTGCAACTTTGCCTTCAACCTGCCCTGCCATGTTCACTCCCTTTCTTTCTTGTTGTTTGAGGCCGTTATTTTCTTGCGCATGATCTTGTCGGAAAACCGCTTCGCACTTTTCCGGATCATGCGCTATCTAATCACGGCTGGCCCCTGGTCCGGTAGAGCGACGTCGATGACGCGGAACTGCACGCGCTCGGCGCCCTGGTAGCGGTCCACCGACAACGACCCCGCGACATGCAATTGCTGGCCGCGATTGGCAACGAGCGCGTTGCCGAGCTTCTGTCCCACCGAGCGGAACGCGATGCCGTTGACGATGGCGCCATCGCCCGACTTGAAGCGCAGCCTCAAATGCGCCTGGCCGACCTCGTCGGCATAGACGAGCTGGTGCGCCGGCAGCGCCAGCACGGCTTCCGGATTGCCGCTGCCGAACGGGCCGGCGCGGTTGAGCGTGGCCGCAAGCTCGGTCGTCACCGCGCGCGCGGAAACTGCACCGTCGATGTAGAGCTCGTTGACGTGGCGGACCTCGGCGACGTCCTGCGCCAGCGCGTTTTCGAGATAGGCACGAAACTCGGCGAGCTTTTCCTTGCGCAGCGTCACGCCCGCGGCCATCGCGTGGCCGCCACCCTTGAGCAAAATGCCGTCGGCCACCGCCTGCCGCACCGCCTTGCCGATGTCGACGCCGGCGATGGAGCGACCCGAGCCGGTGCCGATACCGCCGGGCTCCAGCGCGATCGCAAAGGCGGGCCGCGAAAACTTCTCCTTCAGCCGGGAGGCAACGAGACCGACCACGCCGGGATGCCAGCCTTCCGAGGCCGTGACGATGACGCCAATTTTATCCTCGAGCCCGATCGAGGCCAGCGCCTCCGCTTCAGCCTGCGCTTCCGCCGCCTGCTCGATGACACGGCGCTCGCTGTTCAGGCGGTCGAGCTCGGCCGCGATCCGCGCCGCCTCGACGCTGTCGGCTTCGAGCAGCAGCCGCACGCCGAGATCGGCGCGGCCGATGCGGCCGCCGGCATTGATGCGCGGCCCCAGCATGAAGCCGAGATGCCAGGCCTCCGGCGGGCCGTTGAGCCGGGCCACGTCCATCAGCGCGGTATGGCCGACATGGTCGCGGCGCCGCATCGCGATCAGCCCTTTGGCGACGAAAGCACGGTTGAGGCCGATCAGCGGCGCCACGTCGGCGACCGTGCCGAGCGCGACGTGATGCAGCATGCCGAGCAGATCGGGCTCGGGCATCTCAGCATTCCAGAACCCGCGCTGGCGCAATTCGCGATTGACGGCAACCAGCGTCACCAGCACGAGGCCGACGGCGGCGAGATGGCCGAGACCGGAGAGATCGTCGAGCCGGTTCGGATTGACCAGCGCGTCGACCTCCGGAAGCTCCGTGCCGGTCTGGTGATGGTCGATCACGACGACCGACATGCCGAGGCGCTTCGCCTCGGCCAGCGGCTCGATGCTGGTGGTGCCGCAATCGACGGTGACGA
Source organism: Bradyrhizobium sp. A5 (assembly GCF_042076515.1). Classification (NCBI taxonomy): domain Bacteria; kingdom Pseudomonadati; phylum Pseudomonadota; class Alphaproteobacteria; order Hyphomicrobiales; family Nitrobacteraceae; genus Bradyrhizobium; species Bradyrhizobium sp. A5. The sequence continues at coordinate 3,742,605 of NZ_CP148990.1, forward strand.
GCAGCGTGGCGCCCTTTGCCGCCAGCCCGCGAACGGCTTCGACGTTGGGGCCGTAGCCCTCGAAGATGCGGTCGGGGATGTGGATCAGCGGGTCGAGCCCGCAATGGCGCAGATGCCAGGTGAGCAGCGCGGCCGAAGTCGCGCCGTCGACGTCGTAGTCGCCGAAGATCGCGACCTTCTCGCCCTTCACCGCGGCATCCGCAATCCGCTTGGATGCGGCTTCCATCTCCGTCACCGTGAACGGGTCCGGCAGGAGCTTACGGATGGTCGGATCGAGGAAATCGGGAACCTCGTCGATATCGACACCGCGGCCCGCCAGCACCCGCGCCAGCAGTTCCGGCAATTGATGGCGCTGCACAATGGCCAGCGCCTTGGCTGCCCCGCGCGCGTCCAGCCGGTCACGCCAGAGCTTGTCGGTAAGCGATCGCGCCACGCCCAGGAAGGCCTGGGGCGCTTCGACGGGCAAGGCGGTGGCGGGCGGCGTCATGACGAGAGGCGATCTGTTGGGAACTCGGGGTCCGGGCGATTACGCAAGACGCCCGGTCAATGGCTTCGGAGGATTGGCCGGGAAAGCCCGGGGATTTGCAACGGCCGAGGCGCACAAAGCGGTGGATGGCCGCCCGGCGGGCCGGTGTGACTACCATTTAGGCATTCCGCCGAACAGCAAATTAAGCAGGCGTTAGGTTGAATCCTCGAAAAAGACTCGTATTCGATCTGTACTTGATTGTTCCGGGTTCATTGCAGATCAAGCCTCATTGCCAAGGGAAGTCCCCCGATGTCTGCAGCGCTGGGTCTGAAAGCCAAGCCGATCGCCCCTGAACCCGCCGACGATGATTCCGACATCTCCGCGCTGATCAATCGCCTGACCGCGGAGGTCAACCAGATTGCGGTCGACAAGACCAAGGCGATCCAGCAGATCACCAACCAGATGAAGATGCTGGCGCTGAACGCGCTGATCGAAAGCTCACGCGCCGGCGCGCAAGGCGCGGGCTTCGCGGTGGTCGCGCAGGAGGTGCGCGGCGTCGGCCAGCAGGTCGAGAGTATCGCGCGCGAACTCGAAACCCAGTTGACCAAGCGAACCGGCGATCTCGTCTCCTCGATCGACCGCATGAGCCAGCGTTCGCGCGGCGAGCGCATGGTCGACCTGTCGCTCAACGCGGTCGAGCTGATCGACCGCAACCTCTATGAGCGCACCTGCGACGTGCGCTGGTGGGCGACCGATTCCGCCCTGGTCGATTGTGCGGCCTCGCCAGCTCCCGCAGCCGTCACCTTTGCCTCGCAGCGCCTCGGCGTCATCCTCGGCGCCTACACCGTCTATCTCGACCTCTGGCTCTGCGACCTCGAGGGCAACGTCATCGCCAACGGCCGCGCCGACCGCTTTCGCGTGGTCGGCCAGAACGTCGCCCACACCAAATGGTTTCGCGAGGCGAAGACCTTGCGCTCCGGGGACGACTATGTCGCCGGCGACGTCGAGAACCAGCAGTTGCTCGGCAACGCGCAAGTCGCGACCTATTGCGCCAGCGTGCGCGCCGGCGGCCAGGCCAACGGCGCCCCGATCGGCGTGCTCGCCATCCATTTCGACTGGGAGCCGCAGGCCCGCGCGATCGTGCAAGGCGTCCGCGTCGGCGACAGCGACAAGGCCCGCGTACTGCTGGTCGACTCGAACTTTCGCGTGATCGCGGCCTCCGATGGCCAGGGCATTCTCAGCGAGCGCATCTCGCTCTCGCTCAGCGGCCAGCGCTCCGGCTTCTATCAGGATCGCTCCGGCACGCTGGTCGCGTTTCATGCCACGCCGGGGTACGAAACCTATCGCGGGCTCGGCTGGTACGGCGTGATCGTCTGCGGGGCCTGAGACGGGAGCCGCCCCATAAAATCCTGACGGCGAGCCGTCCGGTTAAACAAGCGCGAAAACAACCCCATGCACAGTAGCCGGTGGGTTGTTTTCGTTGGCTTTTTTTGCCCGAGCCGATCGTTTGACTCGTCGGGCAAAACACTGGCATTCTGGCATCGTCCGTTCATCAGGCTTGCCCATTGGCTCCTGAGTGCTGACGATCTTTCCCCCGCACATCGAAGCTCGAAACGCGACCCGCAGTCCCGCGCAGGCGACCACTCGATATGCGGAATGAGACCTGACCGATTGCTGTCACATCGCGATACGGCGTCTTGAGCATTTTTCGACAACACAGGCCCGTTCCCGGCAAGAGCCTGCCGCATTGCTGCGGTAGAATAAGGCCACATCAGGCTAGCGCGGGGTGCGACGCCCCGACGTTCGCAACATGCCGAGGAGATAGACCATGAAGATCGTCGTGATCGGCGGGACCGGATTGATCGGGTCCAAGCTTGTGACGAAGCTCAAGAGCCACGGCCACGAAGCAGTGCCCGCCTCGCCGAAATCGGGCGTGAATGCCGTGACCGGAGAAGGTCTCGCAGCCGTGCTTGCGGGCGCGGATGTCGTCGTCGACGTCGCCAACGCGCCGTCCTGGGAGCCCGCCGCCGTGCTCGATTTTTTCCAGCGATCGAGCACAAATCTCGTCGCGGCCGAGGCCGCGGCAGCCGTGAAGCATCACGTCGCGCTGTCGATCGTGGGCACCGAACGGTCACCGGACAATTCCTACTTTCGCGCCAAGCTCGCGCAGGAGACCATCATCAAATCCTCCGAGGTCCCCTACTCGATCGTGCGCGCCACCCAGTTCTTCGAATTCCTCGGCGCTATCGCCGAGACGGGCGTCATTGGGGGCAAGATCGTCGTTCCCTCCGCACTGTTTCAGCCGATCGCGGCCGACGACGTCGCCGATCGCCTCGCCGAGGTCGCAATGGGCCAGCCGCTCAACGGCACGATCGATATCGCAGGACCTGAGAAGGCGCCCTTCAACGAATTCATCGCACGCCGTCTGAAGGCGTCCGGCGACGCCCGTCCGGTGGTGGCGGACCCGAAGGCGCCGTATTACGGCGCTCCCATCGACGACACCTCGCTGAACCCGCTCGGCGAGGCCCGGCTCGGCAAGACGCCGCTCGCCAAATGGCTAGCCAACCTCTGAGAAGGAGACTCCCATGCGCAGATTGCTGATCGCAACGGCGGTGTGTGCCGCATCAGTCCTGACGGTCCATGCGGCCGAGCCAACAGGCCCCTTGGCAAAAGTGTCGGTCGTGTTCGACCAGGCGCTGCCGAACGTCCCCGGCAAGAGCATGAAAGGCGTGCTGGTGGAGTATGGTCCCGGGGGCTCCTCGCCGGCCCACATCCATGCGCCCTCAGCCTTCATCTACGCCACGGTCCTCGAAGGCGCGATCCGCAGCCAGGTCAATGACGGTCCCGCAAAGGTCTTTCACAAGGGCGAGAACTTTCTTGAAAAGCCCGGTGACCGCCACGCCGTCAGCGCCAATGCCAGCGAGACCGAGCCCGCAAAGCTGCTGGCCGTGTTCGTGGTGGACACCGCCGACAAGGAGCTGACGACGCCGATCTCGAAATAGCGCAGCTTGTGAAAAATCAGGCGGCGTGCCGCGCCGCCATCTCCGCAGCCAGCAATATCGCGGCACGGCTGGCGCCGATCGATGCGATCCCCTGACCCGCGATATCGTACGCGGTGCCGTGCGCGGGCGTGCAGATCGGAAACGGGAAGCCGCCGAGCAAGGTCACGCCGCGATCGAAACCCATCAGCTTCATCGCGATCTGGCCCTGGTCGTGATACATCGTCAGCACCGCATCGAAGGCGCCGCTTTTGGCGCGCAGGAATACGGTGTCGGCCGGGAACGGCCCTTCGGCGGCAATGCCCTCGCGCTGGCCAGCGGCGACCACGGGTGCAATCACGTCGATCTCCTCGCGGCCGAAATTGCCGCCGTCACCGGCGTGCGGATTGAGGCCGGCGACCGCAATCCGTGGCCGTGCGAAGCCGGCGTTGCGCATGCAGGCGTCGGTCAGCTCGAGCGCGCGATGGATGCGTTCGCCGGACAGCCGGCCGGCGACGTCCTTGAGCGGGATATGCGAGGTGACACGCGCATTCCAGAGCCGGTCCAGCACATTGAATTCACTGGCCGGGGTCTTGAGACCAACCACTTCCGCTGAAAACGCGATCTCGTCGTCATACTCGGCGCGGGCAAGCCGCATCGCCTGCTTGTTGAACGGCGTGAAGCAGACCGCGTCGACGCGGCTATCGCGGCCGAGTTCGAGCGCATGCCTGTAGTTGGCCAGCGCGAATTGGCCGCCGGCAAGGCTCGCCACCCCACGTTCCACCTGAGCGGGGTCGAGATGGCCGAGGTCGACAAACAGCGCATCATCCTGCACAGCTCGAAGGTCGGCGCCCTGCTCCACCACGGTCAGGTGCGGCTTGACGCCCGCGACCTGCGCGCCCTCGTCGAAGATACGGCGGTCGCCGATCACGACAAGCCGGCAGCGCGCGCGGACATCGTCCTGCGCCACGAGCTTCGCCGTCAACTCCGGGCTGATCCCGGCAGGATCTCCCATCGCCAGTGCAATGAGCGGCTTTGCGATCATACGATCACCTTCTCTCTATCTGTCTCATTGGCTGACGGAGCGTCCCGGCGCCGCAGGCGTGCGAGTTGCAGCACCAGCGGAAGCAGCAACAGCGCGATCCCGCCCACGATCAGGCACGTCACCAGCTTGTTTGCGAAGAAAATCCCAAGCGACCCCTTCGACATCAGCATCGACTGCCGGAACGCATCCTCGGCCTTGTCGCCGATGACGATCGCGAGGACGAGCGGCGCCAGCGGATAGAACAGTTTCTTGAAGAGATAGCCGACGATGCCGAAGCCGAGCATCATGACCACGTCGAGATAGGAGTTCGACACCGAATAGGCGCCGACGACGCAGATGATCACGATCAGGGGCGCGATGACCACGAACGGAATTCGCATCAGGGCGGCGAAGACCGGCACGGTCAGCAGCACCAGCGCGACCGCGACGATATTGCCGACATACATCGAGGCGATCAGGCCCCACACAAAATCCTTCTGGTCGACAAACAGCATCGGCCCGGGATTGAGTCCCCAGATCATGAGCCCGCCCATCATGACGGCCGCGGTCGCCGAGCCGGGAATGCCGAGCGCGAGCATCGGCAGCAGCGCGCTGGTGCCGGCCGCATGATCGGCCGTCTCCGGCGAGATGATCCCTTCAACCTCCCCCGTGCCAAAATACCGGCCGCGGCGCGAGAAGCGGCGGGCGATGCCGTAGCTCATGAAGGAGGCCGCAGTCGGGCCCCCCGGCGTGATCCCCATCCAGCATCCGATCGCGGCGCTGCGCAACAGCGCAACGCTGTGGCGCGGCAGGCGTCCGACGGCGCGGAACACCTCGCGCCAATCGATCTTCGAGGAGACGGCGCGAGCATGAAACTCCTCCTCGACGGCGACCAGCAGCTCGCCGATGCCGAACAGGCCCATCACCGCGACGACGAAGTTCACGCCCTTGACCAGTTCGTCGATGCCCATGGTGAGGCGGACGCTGCCGGACACCGTATCGATGCCGACGGCGGCGATGGCAAAGCCGATCGCAAGCGCGACGACGGTCTTGATCGGCGCCGCGCCGCCCATACCGACGAAGCTCGCGAAGGCGAGGAAATAGACGGCAAAATATTCCGGCGGGCCGAAGGCGAGAGCAACCTGCGCGACCCAGGATGCGAGGAAGGTGATCAGGATGACGCCGACCAGCGCGCCGAACGCCGCCGAGCCGAACGCGGTCGCGAGCGCCGTCGTCGGCCGGCCGTCGCGCGCCATGGGATAGCCGTCGAAGGTGGTCGCGACCGACGACGGCTCGCCGGGAATGTTGAACAGGATCGAGGTCACGGAGCCCCCGAACAACGCGCCCCAATACATGCTGGAGAGCAGGATGATCGCCGACACCGGCTGCATTCCGAAGGTCAGCGGGAGCAACAGCGACACGCCGTTGGGCGCGCCGAGTCCCGGCAGCACACCGACGAGGATGCCGAGCAGCACGCCGACCGCCATCAGGACCAGATGCGGCACGGTGATCGCGATGGTGAAGCCGTGCAGGAGTTCGTGGAGGTTTTCCATCGACCTCTCCGTCAGAAGCCGAACGCGGCGGCCAGCGCACCATGCGGCAGGCTTACCTGGAACATGCGCTCGAACACGACATAGAGCGCGAGGGCCGTTGCCCCCGCCATGGCCAACGCACGCGGCACGGACTGGTGTCGGGGGATCGCCAGCACCGCGAAGATGTAGAGGGCCGAGGCGAGATACATCCCGACCAGCGGGATCGCGGCGACGAAGATGGCGGCCGGCACGAACAGGCCCGCCAGCCGGCGCAGCTCGATCGGCGTGATCGCAATCGGAACATTTGCCAGTGTCGCAGCCGGCAGCACGCCCCGCACCAGATTGTACAGGCTGCCGAGCACGATGATGATGCCGGTCAGGAACGGAAACGTGCCGGCGTCGACGCCCGCGCTCGACCAGCCGATGCCGTTGTCGAGGCTGGAGACGACGACGGCCGCCCCAAAGCTGCCGGTGAGCACGGCAGTCGCAAGTTCGAGAGCGCGGCGCGAGATCATAGGTAGCCCCGCTCCAGCGTCGGACAATGGCAGGCTATGGCGCACTTCCCCAGCGTTCGGTGTCGTCCCTGCGAACGCAGGGACCCAAAACCCCAGGGAGGAGTTTGGCGAAGTCTCGACGTCAAATCCATTTCGGTACGACGACCAGCATACCTCGATAGATCACGCGGTATGGGTCCCTGCGTTCGCAGGAACGACAGCGGACTTTGTGGCGCGCCCCGCCTCACTTGACCAGCCAGCCCTGCTCGCCCGCAACCTGCCTGACGTGCTCGAGGTCCTCCTTGATGAACTTGTCGAACTCGGCGCCGGTCAGGAACGTGTCGACCTGGGAGGTCTTCTCGATGTAGTCTTTCCACTCCGGCGTCGCCTGCACCTTTTTCATCAGGTCGATGTAGAACGCAGCCTGGTCCGGCGTGACCTTGCCTGGCAGCCACACCGTGCGCGGCTGCTCATATTGCTTGATATCGAGGCCCTGCTCGACACAGGTCGGAACGTCGCTCCAGCCTTCGGTCGCGGTGACCTTGGGGCCTTGCGGAAGCCGCTTCGGGCTGAAAACGCAGAGCGGCCGCTGCGTTCCGCCGCGCCATTGCCCGAGGCTTTCGCTGGGATTGTTGACGTGAGAGTCGAGGTGTCCGCCAGCGAGCTGCACCGCGGTCTCGGCGCCGCTCTTGAAGGGGATGTAGGTCAGCTTGATACCGCCGGCCTTCTCGATCATGCGGGTGAGCACCTCGTCGGTGTCCTTGGACTGCGCGCCACCCATCTTGAATTCAGCCGATGCGGCCGCCTTCAGATAGTCGCCGGACGTCTTGTACGGCGCGTCCTGCTTGACCCAGAGCAGGAACTCGTCCTGCGCCATCGCCGCGATCGGCGTGAGATCGGTGTAGTTGAATGCGACCTTGGAGACGAGCGGCTGCTGCCAGGCGTTCGACGTGCCGAAGATCACCTTGTAGGGGTCGCCGGCGGAGGCCTTGCCGTAGACATAGCCTTCCGCGCCGCTGCCGCCGCCCTTGTTGACGACGACGATGGGCTGCTCGGTCAGCTTGTACTTGGTGATGATGTTCTGCACGGCACGCGCGAGATTGTCGGTGCCGCCGCCCGGGCCCGCCGTGGCCACGAATTCGATCGGCTTTTGCGGTTGCCAGGCGCTGAGCGCCGGCATGGTGCCGGCGAGTACGGCCGCAGCCGCGGACAACAAAAGCTTCGACGTCCCACCCATGATTTCCTCCAACTTTTTATGTCTTGTTCTATTTGTCGTATCGACGTCCGGTCAGGCGACGCGTTCCTCGCGCCTGCCTGAGCCCAGCACGATCGCGCCTTCTTTTTCGAGCGCTTCGATCTGCTTCTGGTCGAACCCGTGCTCGGCCAAAACCTCGCGCGTATGCTCACCATAGACCGGCGCGCCGGTACGCACTTTCCCAGGGGTCTGAGAAAATTTGACGGGAAGCCCGATCGTCTTCACCGGGCCGAGGGTGGAGTGCTCGACCTCGACCACCATCTCGCGTGCCAGCGTCTGCGGATCGCTGAGCGCCTCCAGCATGTCATGCACCGGTCCGCACGGCACGCCCTTCTCGTCCAGCGCCGCCAGCCAATGCGCCCGCGACCTGGTGCGGAAACGCTCGCTCAGGACGGCTTCGAGCTGCTTCAGGTTCGCCATGCGGTCGGCCCCCGTGACGAAGCGCGGATCGGCGGCGAGCTCGCTCGCACCAAGCGCTTCCAGCATCAACAGCCAATGCTTCTTGTTGGCGCCGCCGACCACGAGCCAGCCATCCGAGGCCTCGAAGGCCTGATAGGGCGCGTTGAGCGGATGGGCAGAGCCCATCGCGCGCGGCGCGGTGCCTGCCGCCAGCGCGATCGTCGACTGCCAATAGGTCTGCACCAGAGCGGCCTCATAAAGCGAGGTCTCGACCCACTGCCCTTCGCCGGTCTTGAGGCGGTGGGCATAGGCGGCCAGGATGCCCATGCTCGCGAGCAGGCCGGCGGTGATGTCGGACAGCGGCGGGCCGCACTTCACCGGCGGCCCGTCGGGTCGCTCGCCGGTAAAGCTCATGATGCCGCTCATGGCCTGCGCGACGAGGTCAAACCCGCGGCGGTGCTTGTAAGGACCGGTGCGGCCGAAGCCCGACAACGAGCAGTAGATTAGCGACGGATGCTGCTTGTGCAGCTCCTCGTAACCGAAGCCGAGCCGTTCCATGGCGCCGGGCGCAAAGTTCTCGACCAGCACGTCGGCGTCCGCAATCAGGCGCCGCAGCACCCGCTTGCCGCCGTCGGTTTTCAGGTCCAGCACGATGCCGCGCTTGTTGCGGTTCATCATCAGGAAGGAGGCCGCCTCGTCGCCGATCTTCGGCGGCACCGAATGACGGGTGTCGTCGCCGTTCGGCGATTTCTCGATCTTGATGACGTCGGCGCCCATGTCGGCGAGCATCAAAGTGCAGGTTGGCCCGGCCATGACGTGGGTGAGATCGACGACCTTGAGGCTGGCCAGCGGCCCCGAGCGGCGAGAGGTGGATTGCGATCGATCGCTTTGCATCGGGGCGTCCTATTGACCGCGCCACTGCGGCGCGCGCTTGTTGAGGAAAGCATCGAGCCCTTCGCGAAAATCCTGGCTCGTGTAGCACATCAGGATGAGGTCTTCGCCCTCGTCCCGTGTCAGCCGCTTCTGCAGGCGGGCGACAGCCTGCTTGGTCGCGGTCAGGGTCAGCGGCGCGTGACCGGCCAGCAGCCGGGCGACCTCGTCCGCGCGTCTGTCGAGCGCGGCGATGTCGTCGACGACCTCGCCGAGCAACCCGACGCTGGCAGCCTCGGTGGCGTCAACGAGGCGCGCGGTGAAGATCAGATCCTTGACGCGGGCAGCACCAATCAGCGCGGTGAGACGGCTGACATTTGACATCGACAGGCAGTTACCGAGCGTCCGGGCGATCGGAAATCCGATTTTTGCACTTCTCGTGCCGATGCGCAGGTCGCAGGCCGCGGCGATGCCCGCCCCGCCCCCGGTGCAGAACCCGTTGATCGCAGCGATGGTCGGCACCCGGCACTGCTCAAGCGTTGTGAGCACGTGATCGATCCGGTTCTCGTAGTCGATGGCGTCCTGCGGTGTCTTGAATTCGCGGAACTGGTTGATGTCCGTGCCCGAGGCGAAGGCCTTGTCGCCGGCCCCGCGCAGCACCAGCACCTTGAGCGAATGATCTCGGTTGGCCTCCTCGCAGACCGCCGCGAGGCGCTCGTACATGGCGAAGGTGAAGGCGTTGCGCGCCTGCGGACGGTTGAATGTGATCCGCCCGATGCCGTCATTGCATTCAAAAACGAGGTCATCCGCCTCCACCGCGTGGTCCATTTCCTCATATCCTCTTGTTTTTTACATTTTTGAATGCAAAATTCGCGATTATCAAGCTGAAACTTCCGATCGGCAGTCGATAGTTTCATTTTTGCATTCAAATCGGAGCCGCTCCCATGCTTCACGAGGAGGTCGTCGGCCGTATCCGCGCCATCCTGCTCGACGGCGAAATCCCGCCGGGTGCCCGGATTCCCGAGCGCGAGCTGTGCGATCGGCTGCAGATCTCGCGCACGCCGCTGCGCGAGGCGCTCAAGGTGCTCGCCGCCGAAGGGCTCGTGCAGCTCCTGCCCCACCGTGGCTCGCGCGCGGCAAAACTGACCGACAAGGACATGCGCGATCTGTTCGAGGTCTGTCAGGGCCTCGAAGCCCTCGCCGGCGAGCTCGCCTGCGAGCGCATCAGCGATGCCGAGATCGGCCGGATCGCCGCCGCGCATGACGACATGGTTCGGCATTATCGCGAGGGCGACCTGATCCAGTATTATCGCGGCAACCGCGCCATCCACGAGGCAATCGTGGCCGCGGCCGACAATCCCGCGCTGACCGGGCTCTACGCGTCCGTCACCGCGCGCATCCGCCGCGCACGCTATGTCACGCCGATGACGCCGCAGCGCTGGGCGTTCGCCGTGAAGGAGCACGAGGCGATCCTGAACGCGCTGCAGCGGCGCGACGGCGCCGGCCTCTCGCACATCCTGCGTGCGCATCTGCGCCACAAGCGCGAGGAGGTGCTGCAGGCGGGCTTTGCCGAGACCGAAGCCAACGACCGCGCGCTGCGGATCGCGTGAGGTGGCAGCGAGCACCATCATGACACAGAAAGATTTCTGTCGGCCGCCCACATCGCGCCGTCAGCAGACACAATCGCGACACAATCATTGATTGCATTGCGGCAGAATCGGCTGGATCGTTCTGACGACGAGAACGTCGGCAACGGCGTCTTTTGTCGTCTGCCGGAATTGCTCTTTCAGCTTTGACAAAACGCGATCGTCCGCAAACCAATTCCACTTGCGAGCTCGTCTGAACCGGCGCAGCATCCGGCTGCTGGCCTCAGGCCGAACATCACGCGCGAAAAATCGCGCGGATCAAAACATAAACTGGAGGAAACCGATGACATTCAATGTTTCACGCCGGTCCCTGCTCTCCCTCGGCGCCGGCCTCGGCGCCAGTGCGATGCTCGGCGGCAGTGCGCTCGCACGCGCGCCCAAGCTCGGCACCCAGACGCCCTACTGGCACCGCTTCACGCTCGGCGATGCCGAAGTGACCGTCGTCTCCGACGGACCGCTGCCGCTCGGCGATCCCTCCGGGACCTTCACCGGCGTTCCTAAGGAGGAGGTGAAGAAGATGCTCGCCGACAATTTCCTGTCGCCGGACAACGTCGTGCTGGAGCAGAACTCGCCGATCGTGAACACCGGCGACAAGCTCATCCTGTTCGATACCGGCATGGGCAGTTCGAAGATGTTCGGCCCCACCACCGGCCGGCAGCAGAAGAGCATGATGGAGGCCGGCATCAAGCCTGGTGACATCGATGCCGTGGTCTGCTCGCATGCGCATGTCGACCATATCGGCGGCATCGTGGATGCCGACAACAAGCCGCTGTTTCCGAACGCGCAGATCTACATCTCCCAGACTGATTTCGACTTCTGGACCGATGAAGGCAAGCTGGGGAGCCCGGCCAAGGACTTCGTCGTGCACGCCCGCAAGAACCTGCTGCCGGTCCGCGACCGCATCGTGTTCTTCAAGGACGGCCAGGAATTCCTGCCCGGCATTCAGGCGATTTCCGCGCCCGGCCATACCGTCGGTCACACCATCTTCATGGTCTCGTCGGCCGGCAAGTCCTTCGCGTTCCTTGGCGACCTCTCGCACCATTCGGTGCTGCTGCTGGAGCGGCCGCGGATGGAATTCTCCTACGACACCGACCCGAAGCAGGCGGCCGAGTCGCGCGTAAAACTGCTCACCATGCTCGCGGCCAACAAGATCCCGGTGATGTCGTATCATTTCGCCTGGCCGGGCTACGGCCATGTCGCCAAGGCCGGCGACGGCTTCCGCTATTATGCCGAACCGATGCAGATGACGTTGTAGCTCGTCAGACCGGATCCGGGTGGCGCACGCGCCGCCCGGACTCAGCGCTCGCTACTCAGCGGGCTCCGCGACCGCGCGAGACTGCGAGGCGGCCGTGTCCGCCCGAGCGCCCGGAAATATCCGCTTCACCAGCACGAACAGCGCCGGCACGAAGAAGATGCCGAGACCGGTCGCCGCGATCATGCCGCCGGCGACCCCGATGCCGACCGCGTTCTGGCTGGCAGAGCCCGCGCCCGTCGCCACCGCCAAAGGCAGCACGCCGAGGATGAACGCGAGCGACGTCATCAGGATCGGGCGGAGACGCTGACGCGCCGCGTGCAGCGTGGCATCCACGAGGCTGCGGCCGGCCGCGATCTGCTCCAGCGCGAACTCGACGATCAGGATCGCGTTCTTCGAGGCAAGACCGATCGTGGTGAGCAGGCCGACCTGGAAATAGACGTCGTTGGCCTGGCTGAAGAACGTTGCCCCGAGCAGTGCGCCGAGCACGCCGATCGGCACCGTCAGCATCACCGCGAGCGGCACCGACCAGCTCTCGTAGAGCGCGGCGAGGCTGAGGAAGACGATCAGCAGCGAGATCGAATAGAGATACAGCGTCTGGCTGCCGGTCAGCCGCTCCTGGAACGACAATCCGGTCCATTCGTGGCCGTAGCCCTTGGGCAGCTTCGCCATCTGCTCTTCCACCGCCTGCATGGCGACGCCCGAACTGATGCCCTGCCCCGCCTGCCCCTGGAGCTCGACGGCGGCAACGCCGTTGTAGCGCTCGAGCCGCGGCGAGCCGAAGCTCCAGCGATTGGTGGCAAGCGCCGAGAACGGCACCATGGAGCCCGAGGCGTTGCGGACGTACCAGCGGCCGATGTCGCTGGTATCCATGCGGAACGGCGCGTCGCTCTGGACATAGACCTGCTTGACGCGACCGCGATCGATGAAGTCGTTGACATAGGCGCCGCCCCACGCCGCCGACAGCGTGGTGTTGAGATCGCTGAGGCTCACGCCGAGCGCCGTGGCCTTGGCCTGGTCGACGTCGAGGTTGAATTGCGGCGTGTCGTCCTGGCCGTTCGGCCGCGTCTGCGCCACGCGCTTGTCGGCCGCGAGTTGGCCGAGCAATTGGTTGCGCGCCTGGATCAGCGCGTCGTGACCGCCACCGCCGGTATCCTGGAGATAGACGTCGAAGCCGCCGGCATTGCCGAAGCCGGGGATCGAGGGCGGCAGCACCGCAAACACCATCGCGTCGCGGATCTTTGCGAACGCACCCATGGCGCGGCCGACCACGGCCTGCGCCGAAGCCGCCGCGTCCTTGCGTTCGTCGAACGGCTTCAGGCTGACGAAGGCAAGAGCGACGTTCTGGCCCTGGCCCGAGAAGCTGTAGCCGCTGACCGCGAACACGCCCTGCACGGCGTCCTTCTCGTTGTCGAGATACTGTCGCTCGACCTGCTTGATGACATCGAGCGTGCGGGTGGCGGTTGCGCCGACCGGCAGCTGGATCAGGGTGATAACCGTGCCCTGGTCCTCTTCGGGCAGGAACGAGCTTGGCAACCGCTGGAACAGGAACACCATGCTGGCGACAATGGCCGCGAAGGCGATGATCACTGCCGTGATCCGCTTGATCGCGGCGCCCGCGGTGCGCTGATAGCCATCGGCCATGCGGTCGAAGCCGCGGTTGAACAGCCCGAAGAAGCCGCGCTGCGCACCGTGATCTCTAGGCGGCTTCAGGATCGTGGCGCACAAGGCCGGCGTCAGCACCAGCGCCACCAGCACCGAGAGCAGCATCGCCGTGACGATGGTGAGCGCGAACTGCCGGTAGATGATCCCGACCGAACCGTTGAAGAACGCCATCGGAATGAACACGGCCGAGAGCACGACGCCGATGCCGACCAGCGCGCCGGTGATCTCGCGCATCGATTTCTCGGTCGCCTCGCGCGGGCCGAGTTTCTCCTCGGCCATGACGCGCTCGACATTCTCGACCACGACGATGGCATCGTCGACCAGGAGACCGATCGCCAGCACCATCGCGAACATCGTAAGCGTGTTGATCGAATAGCCGGCGAGCGAGAGCACGCCGAACGTCCCGAGCAGCACCACCGGCACCGCGATGGTCGGGATGATGGTCGCCCGCCAGCTCTGCAGGAACACGAACATCACCACGAAGACGAGAGCGATCGCCTCGAACAGCGTGTGCACCACCTTCTCGATCGACAGCTTCACGAACGGGGTGGTGTCGTAGGGGTAGATGACGCGAAGACCCTCCGGCATGGTCGCCGTGAGCTGGGCGATGCGCGCCTTCACCGCTTCGGAGGTCGCAACCGCGTTGGCGCCGGTGGCAAGGCTGATGCCCATGCCGGCGGCGGGCTTGCCGTTGTAGCGCGCCGTGGAGTCGTAGGATTTCGAGCCGAGCTCGACGCGCGCGACGTCGCCGATGCGGACCGTCTGGCCGGTCGATGCGGTGCGGAGGATGATGTCCTTGAACTGCTCGACGGTCTGCAGGCGGCTCTGCGAGGTAATGGTGGCATTGAGCTGCTGGCCGCCGACGGCCGGCAGGCCGCCGAGTTGGCCGGCCGTGACCTGGGTATTCTGGGCCTGGATCGCGGTGGTGACGTCGCCGGGCATCAGATTGTACTTGGCCAGCTTGTCGGGATCGAGCCAGATCCGCATCGCGTATTCGGCGCCGAACAGCTGCACCTGGCCGACGCCCGCGACGCGGCTGATGGGATCGTTGATCGTGGACGCCACGTAATCGGCAACGTCGCTGGCGCTGAGCCTGCCGTCGTCGGAGACGAAGCCGAGCACCATCAGGAAGCTCGACGACGACTTGACGACCTTGATGCCCTGCTGCTGCACCACCTGCGGCAGCAGCGGGGTCGCGAGCTGGAGCTTGTTCTGCACCTGGACCTGGGCGATGTCGCCATTGGCCTCGTTGTTGAAGGTCAGGGAAATCGACACGGCGCCGGTCGAGGTGCTCGACGACGACATGTATTGCAGATTGTCGAGGCCGGTCATGTTCTGTTCGATGACCTTGGTCACCGAGTTCTCGGCGGTCTGGGCATTGGCGCCGGGATAGGTCGCGCTGATGGAGACGACGGTCGGCGCGATCTGCGGATATTGCGCGATCGGCAGGCGCATGATCGCCAGCACGCCGCCCAGCATGATCAGGATGGCGATGACCCAGGCGAAGATCGGCCGCTTGATGAAGAAGCGCGACATGACGTTTATTGCCCGGCTGTGGCGGCCGCGGGCCGCGCATCGGCCTGCCGCGTCGGGTTCACCGTGAGACCGCTCGCCGGGTCAACCGCGACCTCGACGGTCTTCACGGCCGCGCCGGGACGCGCCTTCTGCGTGCCATCGACGACCAGGCGATCGCCGGATTTGGCGCCTGACTGCACCAGCCAGTTGCCGTCGACCCCCTCGCCCAGATCCAGCGTTCGCTGCTCGATCTTGCCGTCCTTGTCGACGAACATCGCGACCGCCTGCCCGAGCGGATTGCGCGAGACAGCCCGCTGCGGCACCAGGATCGCGGCCGGATCGACGCCGGCAACCACGCGTGCGCGCACATACATGCCGGGCAGCAGCGCCCGCTCGGGATTGGCGAAGATCGCGCGCGAGGAGACCGAGCCGGTGTTCTCGTTGACGCTTGCGTCGGTGAAACCGTACTTGCCCTTGTGGCCGTAGGTCTTGCCGCTCTCCATCAGCAATTCGACCTGGACGCCATCGGCCGGACGCTTGAGCTTCCCGCTCGCGATCTGGCTGCGCAGCCGCTCCATCTCCGAGGTCGACTGGTCGAGATCGACGTAGACAGGGTCGAGCTGCTGGATCGTGGTCATCGCGGTCGCCTGGCTCGCCGTGACAAGCGCGCCCGGCGTGATGGTCGACTTGCCGATCCGGCCCGAGATCGATGCGGTGACCTTGGTGCGGTCCAGCGAGATCGCGGCGGTGTCGCGGTTGGCCTTCGCCGCGTTCAAATCGGCCTCGCCCTGCTTGTAGGCGGCGACGGCATCGTCGACGTCCTGCTGACTCGCCGCGTTGGTCTGGAGCAGCTGGGTCTTGCGCTGGGCCTTCAGCTTCACGCTGACGAGCGTTGCCTCCGCCTTCTGCACCGCGGCGTCGGCGCTCGCCAATGCCGCCTTGTACTGGACGGGATCGATCTCATAGAGCTGAGCGCCCTCCTTGACCTCGGTCCCTTCGACGAAATCGCGCTTGAGCAGGATGCCGGTGACCTGGGGACGCACCTCCGAGACCTGATAGGCAACGACGCGGCCCGGCAGGACCGTCGAGATCTTCGCCTCCTGCGGCTTCAACGTGACGACGCCGACTTCAGGCGCCATCTGTTGCGCGACCGGCACCTGGCTCTGCTCGCCGCAGGCCGCGAGCGACAGCAAGGCGAACAACGGAACAATGCGGACGACCGGGGCAAGCATCATGACAATCCATGGACGATTTGGCCAGCGCTGCCGATGCGGCGATCTGGCTGGAAACATTTGGAAACTATTCAGTTTCCTTTTGGAAACTTGGTAGTTTCCTTCCTTGAAGTCAAGTGATAGGCTGGCGGCAGAATTCCAGATCAAGCGGTCGTGATGCAGCGGATGTTTAACGGCAGGTTTACATGACGAGCCAATCCAGCGGTCGCAGGCGTACCGGCGGCAGCACGCGTTCGGATCGGGAGAGACGGGACCTCGACCTCCCTGCCCCGGATGCGCGCATGATGCAGTTGCTGGCGGCAGCGAAGGCCACCTTCACCAGCAAGGGTTTTGCCGCGACCACCATGGACGACATTGCCGGCGCCGCGGGGATGTCGAAGAAGACGCTCTATAAATTGTTCGAGAGCAAGACCGAGCTATTCCGGGCCATGCTGCTGCGGAGCCTGCCCGAGGCCCATTTCGCAAACCCTCCCTTGTCGGGATCGCCGACCGCACAGCTACGAACCGCACTCCGGAGAATTGCGGACGTGGCGCTGGCGCCCAGCGAGATCGCGCTGCATCGGCTGATCATCGGCGAACGCCAAGCCTCACCGGACCTCGGCCGCATGTTCGCGGAGGTCATCATGGAGAGCGGCACCGACGACGTTGCAGGCCTGCTCGAAACTGTCAGGCTGGAACCGCGCCTCAAAGGCATGCCGCTCCGCGCCGTCGCCGAAATGCTGCTGGGAATGGTGTTCAGCCACGATCATTTCAGGCTGCTGGCCGACGACGGATTCCGCCTCAACCGCCGTCTGCTGGACAAGCGGATCGATCTTGCGATTGCGATGTTCTGCGCGCCTTAAGATCGCGCTGCCAAGCCGTAAGCTCTGCATGGCATACCGGTTCGATCCCGGGCCTGAGCTGTCAGCCGCGCGAGCGCTCCTGGAGGTCGCGCATCAGCCTGATGGCATCCGAGCGATCCCCGCCCTCCGGCTGACCGGCGAAGAACTGCAATTCGTGCTGCAGCAGCGTGCGGGCGCCCTCGGTCTGGCCTTTGGTGACGAGCAATCCGGCAAGACCCACCGCGGCACGCAAGCCGAATCCGCGCTGGCCACGCCGGTGGGCGAGCGCGTGAGCCTGCTCGAAATTCTGTTCGGCAAGCCCGGTGTCGTTGATTTGCGCATGTGATGCAAATCGCCCTTCGATACGCAGGCACTCGGCCTCGTACCAGTAATTGCCGCCCCGCCCGAAGACATTGCGCGCCTGATCGAGACAACGTCGGGCGTCCGCCAACCTGTCGGAGCGGACATAGGCTTCCGCGAGCCAGCAAAGGTACCATGGCAGCTGGTAGACGACGTGCGCCATCTGCAGGAAATCGCGCTGCTTCTCGAGCACGTCGATGCCTTCCGCGAGGCGGCCGCTTTCAATGTCGGCCCAACCGAGGAATGTCCGCGCCACCGAAATCCACAGCGGCAGCTCCCGTCTGATCGCCCCCTCGAGCGTCCGCTGTGCGAGCGCCCGCACCGTCTGCACGTCCCGCTCCAGCGTGTAGAGCATGCAGACATGCGCGTAGGCGTAGCCGAGGGTATGGGCATGCGCCAATTGCTGCGCGTGTTTAAGTGCCTCCCGGCCATGCTTGATCGCATCAGTCACCCGGCCCACCAGCCAGCAGCAGATGCACAGGTTGGACAGACTGGTGACCTGCACATCCGTGCCGTACGTCACGGCCGTCGCACGGTCGGCGGCAGCATCGTAGAGCTTGACCGCCCGGTCGAGATGGACGCAAGCCTGCTCAGTCTCGCCGTCGAGCAACGACGTGCCGAGCAGCCGATGGCCGACCATCCGATCGGCCCTCGTTCCCTTTTGCTCGGCGAGTGTCAGAAAGTCCTGCGCCAGCGTGCCCGCCTCCCGCACGTTGCTTGCGACGCGCAAATAGGACCATCTTGCGTACAGCGCCGGAAAGATGCGCGTATCGTTGTCGAGAGCGCGGCAGAGATCGATGGCACGACTGCTCACATCCGCGACCGCGTCGGCGCCAAATCCCCGCAGTGCGATCGTCGGCCCGATCAGCGCGATCTGGACGTTCAGCTCCAGATTATCCCGTTCAAGTCCCGCTGGAAGCCTCCGGATCTCCTCGAGCGCCATGTTGAGCTCGGCGATCGCCTCCAGATTTGCCGAACGCTCCGCGGCCTGCTGGGCCGCCTTGAGCCGCATCTGCGCCGCTCGGGAGGTGCGTCCGGCCTCGGATAAATGATGCGCGAGATAGCCTGGTTCCGTGATGGCAACTTCGGGCAGATGGAGTTCGATCTCCGCAGCCACGCGGTCGTGCAGCTCCCGTCTCTGCCGTTTGAGAAGCGAATAATAGGCGACGTCCCGGACCAGGGCATGCTTGAAGGAATAGACCTTTTCGTCGTCGTCGCGCTCAAGCCCGATCAATCCAGACGCCCGCAGGCGATTGAGGGCGGGGTCGAGGGCGTCCTGAAGTTCACCCGCAACGGCATCAAGAAGCCGATGCGAAAAGCTTCGGCCAATCACCGATGCGAGCTGCGCGACCGCCTTGGCATTGCCGAGGCGCTCGAGACGAAGCATCAGGGAGTCGTAGAGCGCCGACGGCACCTCCGAAGGTCCGCTGGCGTCGACCGTTCTGACGCCCGGATCGAGCTGGCCGGTCTCGAGGGCTGCAGCCGCCAACTCCTCCACGAACAGCGGCACACCGTCCGATCGCGCGACGATCTGCTGGATCAACTGGCTTGACAGCTGCTTGTCGCGAACGACCGATCCGGCGAGATCGCGGCATTGCTCGTGGTCAAGGCGCTTAAGCACGATGCGCAGGATCGTCGGCGAGACGTTGCCGATGATGGACGCCCGGCTGGTGACGACCAGGAGAGACCGCGTGCCGTCGACCTGGCCGGCAATGCGCTCGATGATCTCGATCGTCGAGGGATCGGCCCAGTGAAAATCCTCAACCAGGATCAGGCTGGCCTCGCCGCGCGTCTGCGAGGTCAACAACCGCACGGCCGCATCGCGCGTTTTACGGCGCTGCTCATGCGCGTCGGGAATTGTCGGGCCTGACACCACCGGCACCGGTAAACCGAGCATCCGGCCGATCAGCGTCAACTGCTCCTCGTCGCCGCCGGACGTCGCGGCCATGAAATCACGCAGACGCGCCGAATTGACCTCGGCGTCCTCATCCCTGGCAATGCCAATGCGTTGCTCCAGAGCTCTGATGATCGGGTATAACGGCGTGTTCTGATGCGGAGCGGAAGCCTGGATCGCCAGGATCAGATCATCCGGCAATGCGGCCCTGTCGATCAGCTCCAGCGCCAGGCGCGACTTGCCGATCCCGGGCTCTCCGGTGATCTCCACCGTACGCCCCTGCCCGGTCGTCGCCAGCTCCCAAGCCTGCAGCAACTGGCCGAGTTCGGTCACCCTGTCGATAAGGCGCGAGGCATTGCGGTGGCGGGCGCGATGGCCGGCGCCATCTTTCGGCGTCTCGCCCGCGACGAGAAAGACCTCGACCTTGCGCGACAATCCCTTGAGCGACCGCATGCCGAGCGGTTGCAAGGCGAATTCGCCGCGTAGGAGACGCCTGGTCTCACCACTGATCACGAGCGAATTGGGCTCGCCCATTTCCAGCAACCGGAATGCGATGTTGGGCGTCTCGCCGACGATCTCCGTCGCATCGTGCACATGGCCCGGCCCCGCCTTGCCGATCACCGCGACACCCGTATGGACCCCGATCCGAACGCGAAGCGGTTCCTGGATCGCCGCCGTGGCGCGCTCGCTCAGTTCTTGAAGTTCGCGCAGCAACGTCAGGCCAACGCGTACCGCACTCTCCGCCTCGTTCTCCGAAGCAAGCGGATAGCCGAATTCCGCACGAATGCCGTCGCCGATGTAGTTGACGACGCTGCCTCCGGCATCGCTGATGCATCGCGAGCTTATCGCTTGGAATTCCAGCAATAATTCTCGCAAATCCTCGATGTCGCAGCGCTCGGAGAGGCCCGTTGAATCAACGACGTCGCAGAACAGAACGGTCAGTTGGCGGCGTTCGGTTACTCTGTCTTGAGGGTCGTCCATCACTCATCCCGGAATTCTGACAATGTTCCGCGGTTCGATTTGGCGCCGCTGCCATCTTTCCTGAGCGCCAAGAGATTGCACCCTTCTCTCGAGAGAAGTCCACGCCGCAGTGGCTGATATTCGGTCAGCCATACTGTCCTGTCACAACGCCGACAGTCCCCATCCAGATCAGAAGGCACGCTTCGTCTGTCGGCTCTGAGCCAGTCCTGACGGGCTCAGAGCAGGTTGGCAAAGAATGGGTTCAGCATGCGCCCGGACGGATCCTCCTGCTTGACGTGCGCAGAGAACTGCGTCCATCGCTGCCCATACGCCGCCGTGACATGCTGCTTCGTGATGAACGGACTTTGATTCAGCAAAGGAATGCCGTTCCTCTTGTACGCAAACTCATTGAACTCCTTCAAAAACCCGTCCCACGCCGGCCTGTCCGTATAAGCGTGAATGGGGTCAACTGAAAAAATGTCTCCGTCATGCGAATAGGACAGCAACGAATGCTCGTCCTTCCGGATGAAATATGAGCCAAGCGCCATGTTGCAGCGAAAGTCATGGTCCTCGAAATACTTTTCGCTGAAGTCCACGTAGTCGCGCAGAACATTCAGCCATTCGTGGCGCGGAAAGGCCCAGAATGTAAATGCATATCGCGCCGACGGCGGCGTTTGGCTGTAGTCGATCGTCTTGTCGGGATTGTACAGGGTGGCTCCGCCGGCCAGGTGCAGGAATGACATCAACAGCCTGTTGCCGACGAACCACGTGTCGAGCGTCGCATCCCTGAGAGGCTTGGTCGGGACGCTGCTGTCGATGAACCTGCCAACGCGGGCTTCCGCATAATTCCAGAGCTTCCGGCGGCTGGCGGCGAACAGCGCCCCCAACGGTCCAACCCTGTCGATGGGATGTCGCGTCTGAAAGTGCGCCTTTCGGCCGACCGTCCAGCAGATCAGGCCTCGCGACGCATCGATGATCCCATCCACTTCCTTCTCGGTCAGTTCTCCGATCGGGCGCGGCAGATATCTGAAGTGGATCGCCTCCAGCGGCTTGATATGAAACGTGACCTCGTAGATGACGCCGCACAGGCCGTAGCTCGACCGCATGAGGTACATCAGACCCGGATTTGTGGCCTCCGACGCTTCCGCCAGTTCGCCGCTGGGCGTCACCCACTTGATCGCCGTGATATACGAGCCGACCTGCCCGAACTCGCCGCCATCCAGGCCATCCTTGGTGTGGCAGCAGGCCGCCGCACCGAGCGTCATGTTCCCGATCTCGATATTGGTCCGAAACTGGAGGTTCATCGCCCGCAACACCCGCGACGCGGCAATGAACTGGAGGCCCGCTTCGGCCGTGAACGTCATGCTGTGGGGATCGATCTTGAGGATGCGGCTCATCCCGGACATGTCGATGATCGTCCCGTCCGAGGATGCGCACGGCGTCAAGGAATGATAGCTGCCCATCGCCCGAACAGGACTGGGGTAGCCCTCGGCGTCCCTCAGGATCGATTGAATCTCGTCGACGGAGCGCGGCGACACCAGTTGCGCGGGAGAGCTTGTGATCCCGCCATCGTAATTGCGAACCATATTGCCCATCTGCGTCACCCCTGGACGGCGAAACACGCAACTCAAGATGGCTTTTCGGTCTTGCCGACGCCGGTGTCGGCCTGGTTCTCACGAGGTTGAAGTGCGTTGACGCGCAGCTTTGCCCCCGCTCACGCAAATTCAGCCGGGTCGCCTGATGCACCCCACGGCTGTAGGGCATCCTATCCGAGCGAATATCCAACCAACAGGAAAAATTGAATGCCCGGCGACCGCGGCCTCCAGCAAGTCACGTTGGCAAGCGGGCACTTTGGTGCTATTGAACCACATTTATTGGTTGCAAGCCCAATTTATTCACGCGTTTGCGTTTGGGAGTGCCAATGTCCCGAGAGAACGATGGTTTTGTCTTCCATCGTGGCCTGCTCCAAGGTGTCCTGGATATTGTGTTTCGGGCCATCAACTTCTTCGCCAGATGGGACCACCTGCCGACCCTGCTCGCGGCTGCCAATCTTTCGGTCTTCCGCGACCGGCTGCGGGAGCACAATCTCCACCATACCGGCTACGGCACGACATCGCCTGGCTGGAGCACTGGCAACGACCGCTGGCGGTCCGCCGACGGCTCATTCAACAGCCTCGATCATCCGCGCATGGGCATGGCTGGCGCCCGGTTCGGACGCAATTTTCCGCTGCCGGAATGCGTGCCGGACAGCGGCAATGATCTGCTCGACCCTAGCCCGCGCGTGATTTCGCAGGAATTACTGGCACGCCACACCTTCATTCCCGCGACTAGCCTCAATCTGCTGGCCGCCGCCTGGATCCAGTTCGAAACGCACAATTGGTTCAGCCATGGGTTGCCCAAGCCGGGCAACGAATTCAAAATCCCGCTCCCGCCGGGCGACGAATGGCCTAAGGAGGAACGGATCGACGACTGCATGAAGATCCGTCGCACAGTTTGCGACGGGTCATCGCGCGAACCATGGCTCGGCGCCACCCCGACATTTCGCAACCTCAACTCGCACTGGTGGGACGCCGGACAGATCTACGGCAGCAGTCGCGAAAGGCAGATGCAGATTCGTTCCGGGGTCGATGGCAAGATCGCGGTCGGCAACGACGGAATGCTTCCAGCCGATCCAGCTCATGCGGGTGCCGATCTCACCGGCTTCAACGACAATTGGTGGGTCGGGCTCAGCCTGCTGCACAATCTCTTCGCACGCGAGCACAACGTCATCTGCGATGGCTTGAAGACGCGGTATCCGACCTGGGACGACGAGGAGCTATTCCAGCGTGCGCGCCTGATCAACGCGGCCCTGATCGCCAAGATCCACACCGTCGAATGGACGCCGGGCATCCTCGGCCATCCTGCGCTGGACCTGAGCATGCACGCCAACTGGTCGGGGATACCGAACCGGGTGCTGCGCGCGGTGCTCGGCAAGGACAGCGAAGCCGCCTATGGCATCATCGGCTCTCCGACCGAGCAGCATAGCGCGCCCTACGCGATGACCGAGGAATTCACTGCAGTCTACCGCCTGCACCCGCTGGTCCCGGACAAGATGGAGGTGCGGAGGCTCGATACCACGGACTCCAAACCCTACGACCTGGTCGATATGCAGGGACGGGCCTCCCGCGAGTTCATGCAGACTCACGGCTTCGTCGACCTGCTCTACTCCTTCGGCACGGCTCATCCCGGCGCCATTCGCCTGCACAACTACCCCAATTTTCTCCGCCAGTTCACAAAGGACGACCAGCCGCTGCTCGACGTCGCCGCGATCGATATCATGCGTGACCGCGAACGCGGAGTGCCGCGCTACAACCGCTTCCGCGAGTTGGTCGGCAAAAAGCGGGTTACGACATTCGAGGAAATCACCAGCATTCCCGGCGCGGCAAGGAAGATGCGCGCGATCTACAAGGGTGACGTCGACCGCGTCGATCTGATGGTCGGGCTGTTGGCCGAGGACCTGCCGGACGGTTTTGGCTTCAGCGATACCGCCTTCCGCATCTTCATCCTGATGGCCTCGCGGCGTCTCAAGAGCGACCGCTTCTTTACCGACGACTACCGGGCGGAAGTCTACACCGACTTCGGTCTCGACTGGATCCAGAACAACGGAATGAAATCAGTACTGCTGCGGCACGTGCCGCAACTCGGCCCGGCGCTCGAGGGCGTCAACAACAGCTTTGCCCCCTGGAACTTATCGGAAGGCTGAGCCATGGCTCTCGTCATCAGCATTCCGGGCCTTGTCCGCCTCGCCATCGTCCGCGATCCGGACGAACTGCTCCGCGTCAATGATGCGGGGACGGTCACCCGACCACTGTCCGGCCGCGGTGGCCTGTTCAATCGCTCGGTCGCGGCAAAGCTCGCGGCTTTTCGCACGGCTGATGGCGACATCTGGCCGGCGTTTCGTGACCGGCACGATCCGCTGCGCGCGGCGCACCAGACGAAGCTCGAAACCACGCTGTCGAATGTCGAGGCACTGTTGGAAAGAATCGCGCCGGAGATCGCCGAACTCGGCGACTATGTCGGCGGCGGGCACGCGCATCGCAACATGGGCGTCGTAGTTCAGCAAGCCGTGGGCCGGCTCTTCTGCGCCAACTATGTCGCGAGCGAGGAGTCCTACGAGGCCGCGCGGACGTTGCAGGCCTGGCTGTCGGCCTGGCCACTGCGAGCGTGCTGGATCAAATGCAGTGGTGCGTTGAAGGCCTCGCTCGATCGAATCGAGACTGCTTCGCAACGCGATATGGCTTGCGCGCATGCAACAGCGCTTGCATTGGAGAACCTCGTCAAGTCGACCGAGCTGATGCGCGAGCTGGCGTTGCATGGTGACAATCTGGCGAAGATCGAACCGCCGGAAGCGGTGATCCGCACCCTGCGCGCGCCGGCGCGCGTGGTCCGCGAGGCGCGCGACGGCGACTTCATTGGGTTGCTCCGGCTGCGATCACGGACATTGATCCTGCTGGCACTCGAAGATGCCCATCAACGACACGCCCGCAACCTGGGCTTGGCATTTTTCGCCGGCGCCTGGAATCAGTGCCCGGCGCACGGCCTCGTCCCGGCCTTGCTCGGCAAGGTCTGGGAGGCAGCCAAGATCCGCGCGGAAAGACGCGCGTGACCAACGCCGCGCAAGGTTGCCGGCAAGCGCCCTAGCAGCCGAGCCTGTCGGCGATCCCGCCAAAATCCCTGGCGACGATGTCCCAATTGCCGGTGGCCTCGAAGTCCACCTTCTGCAACGGGCCGTACTCCGTCGGCCGGGCCACGAACGCGGTCTTCAGTCCATTCTTCTGGGCGGCGGCGAGATCGCCATTGTGCGCGGCGACCATCATCACCTCTTCGGGCTTGAGGCACAGAAGACGCGCGGCGCCGAGATAGGTCTCGGGATCGGGCTTGTAGTGCTCGAACAGCTCGGCCGACATGATGAGGTCCCAGGGAAGGCCCGCAAACTTCGCCATGTTGGTGAGCAGCGCGACGTTGCCGTTCGACAACGGCGCGATCACGAATTTCGTCTTCAGCCGGGTCAAGCCGGCAACGCTGTCGGGCCACGGATGCAGACGGTGCCAGCCCTTGGTGAGGTGGTCGAGATCGGCGTCGGTGAGGCCCTTGATCTCGAACTTCTCGACCAGCTTTTCCAGCGAACGGCGGTGCAGATCGTCGAGCATGACATAGCCGCGCTCGGGGTGCTTACGCACGTCGTCCATCGAGGCCGTGTACAGCCCGCGCCAGCCGTCGACCAGGGCGGTCCAGTCAGCACTGATGCCGCGGCCCTTCGCCCACCACATGAAGTCGGTGATCAGGCTGGTGCGCCAATCCACGACGGTGCCGAAGACGTCGAAGACGAGGGCTTTGACGGCGGTGACATCGGACATGTGCGCTTACCCTGATTGTTCTTGTTGTCAATTTTCTTGCTGTCATTCCGGGGCGATGCGCAGCATCGAGCCCGGAATCCATCTCGATACAGAACCCGCCGCCCGATAGATTCCGGGCTCTCGCTTCGCGAGCCCCGGAATGACGGCAGTTGACGTTGCGGCGCCTAGTCCAGATGGAACTTCGCCAGCTCGCGGTGCTCGGCCTTGATGTAGCGCACGGTGCCGGTGACGGAGCGCATCACCACCGTCTCGGTCTCGATCACGCCGTCCTTGCGGAACTTGACGCCTGACAGCAGCGAGCCCGTGGTGACGCCGGTGGCGGCGAACAGACAATCGCCGCGCGCCATGTCCTCGATGCCGTAGATCATCTTGGGATCGTTGACGCCCATCTTGGCAGCGCGCTCGCGCTTCTCGTCGGAATCGAGGATGAGGCGGCACTGCATCTGGCCGCCGATGCAGCGCAGCGCGACGGCCGCGAGCACGCCTTCCGGCGCGCCGCCGGTGCCGAGATACATGTCGACGCCGGTGTTGTCGGGGTCGGCGCAGTGGATCACGCCCGCGACGTCGCCGTCGGTGATGAGGCGCACGGCTGCACCGGTCGAGCGCACGCTCTCGATGATGCTGGCATGGCGCGGACGGTCGAGCACGAGCACGGTGATGCCGTCAGGCTGGACACCCTTGGCCTTGGCGAGGCGGCGGACGTTTTCGGCCGGCGTCGCGTCGAGCTCGACGACGCCCTTGGCGTAGCCGGGGCCGATCGCGAGCTTCTGCATGTAGACGTCGGGCGCGTGCAGCAGCGTGCCGCCGTCGGCCATCGCCATCGTGGCAATCGAGCCCGGCATGTTCTTGGCGCACAGCGTGGTGCCTTCGAGCGGGTCGACCGCGATGTCGACCTGCGGGCCGGCGTTCATGCCGACCTTCTCGCCGATGAAGAGCATCGGCGCCTCGTCGCGCTCGCCCTCGCCGATCACGATGGTGCCCTCGATCGGCAGCTTGTTGAGCTCGCGCCGCATCGCGTCCACCGCGGCCTGGTCGGCCGCCTTCTCATTGCCATGCCCGCGCAAGCGCGCCGACGACACCGCCGCCCGCTCCGTCACGCGCACGATCTCCAGCGTGAGGATGCGCTCGAGCAACGCTTGCGGCGGGACTGAAATATGGGTCGACATCGGCTAACTCCTTCGAAACAGTTCTGGACGGAAATCTCCGTCCGCATCAACTCGTAGCACCCACAGTTCGTTCGAACCGTGTCAGTTCTTCTCGATCCGTATCACCTGCGGCCGGCCGCTGATCACCTTGTCCTTCTGCACGGCAGCGAGCGCGCGGCGCACGGCGTCCTCATGCGTGGCATAGGTGATCAGGATGACCGGCACCGGCACCGCCTTGCCGTCGGCGGGCGGAGCGCCGCCATTGGGATGACGCTGCACGATCGACTCGATCGAAATCTTCTGTTCTGCAAGCCGGGTGGCGATCGCGGCCGCCGTGCCCGGGAAATCGCGCGCCAGGAGGCGGATGTAGTAGCCGCCCTCGTGCCGTTCCATCGGCGCCTTCCTGGTATCTCGCAGCTGCGCGATCGGCCGGCCGAACGGATTGGCACGGATGCCGCGCGCGACGTCGGCGATATCGGCGACGACGGCGGACGCGGTCGCGGCGCCACCGGCACCGGGCCCGACCAGCGTGATCGGCGGAATGCCTTCGCCATCGATCGTGACCGCATTGGTGACACCCATCACCTGCGCGATCGAGGAGGATTTGGGAACCATGGTCGGATGCACGCGCTGCTCGACGCCCTTGGCGGTGCGAACGGCAACGCCGAGCAGCTTGAGCCGGTAACCGAGTTCGTCGGCCGCGCGCAGGTCCTCCGGCGCGATGGATGAGATACCTTCGACATACACCGCGCTTTGAGCAACTTTCGTGCCGAAAGCGAGGCTGGCGAGGATCGCGAGCTTCTGCGCGGTATCGTGGCCGTCCACGTCGAAGGACGGGTTGGCCTCGGCATAGCCGAGCCGCTGCGCATCCTTGAGACATTCGGCGAAGGACAGGCCCTCCTGCTCCATCCGGGTCAGGATGTAGTTGCAGGTGCCGTTGAGGATGCCATAGACGCGGTTGATGTCGGTTCCCGCGAGGCCCTCGCGTAACGTCTTGATGACGGGGATCGCCGCGCCGACGGCTGCCTCGTAATTCAGCGCACCGCCGTGCGTTTCGGCGGCTTTCGCCAGCTTCAGGCCGTGCTTGGCGAGCAACGCCTTGTTGGCGGTGACGACGGACTTGCCGGCGTTGAGCGCAGCTTCCACCGCAGACAGCGCGGGATCGCCGGCACCGCCCATCAGCTCGACGAAGCAGTCGATGCCGGGATGCGTGGCCAGCGCCATCGGATCCCTGGTCCATTCGACGCCGCGCAGGTCGATGCTGCGCTTCTTCGCCTTGGAGCGCGCGGTGACGGCAACGACGCGAATGCCGCGGCCGCTGCGGCCCGCGAGCACGCGCGCCTGCGTTTCAATCAAACGGACAACTTCGGCGCCCACGGTGCCGAGCCCCGCTATGCCCACTTTCAGGGGTGCAACCATGATGCCTTGGAAAACCTGTCGAAGAGAACTTAACGCCGATTGGCGAGCGGAACCACGTTGTGCAACGTTTCGATGCCGCTTTCAAGGAAGCGGCGCACGCCGCGGGCGGCCTGCCTGATCCGTTGCTCGTTTTCCACCATGGCGATGCGGACATATCCTTCACCATGCTCGCCGAAGCCGACGCCGGGCGAGACCGCGACCCCGGATTTCTCCACCAGCAGGGTTGCGAACTGCATGCTGCCAACGCTGCGGAAGGCCTCCGGCAACGGCACCCAGGCGAACATCGAAGCCTCCGGCGGCGGAATGTCCCAGCCGGCGCGCCCGAACGATTCCACCAGCGCGTCGCGGCGCTTGCGGTAGGTGTCGCGCATCTCCCTGATGCAATCGTCCGGGCCGTTCAGCGCGGCGGTCGCGGCAACCTGCACCGGCGTGAAGGCGCCGTAGTCGAGATAGGATTTGACGCGGGCAAGAGCTGCGATCACGCGCTCATTGCCGACCGCAAAGCCCATGCGCCAGCCGGCCATCGAATAGGTCTTCGACATCGAGGTGAACTCGACGGCGACGTCGATCGCGCCGGGCACCTGGAGCACCGAGGGCGGCGGGTTGCTCTCGTCGAAATAGACCTCGGCATAAGCGAGGTCGGACAGGATCAGGATCTCGTGCTTCTTCGCGAAGGCGACGAGATCCTTGTAGAAGTCGAGGCTCGCAACATAGGCGGTCGGGTTCGACGGATAGCAGACGACCAAAGCCAGCGGCTTCGGGATCGAATGCACGATCGCCCGCTCCACCGCCTCGAAGAACTGCGGCGTCGGCTCAGAGGGCACCGAGCGGATCACGCCGCCAGCCATCAGGAAGCCGAAGGCATGAATCGGGTAGCTCGGGTTCGGACACAGGATGACATCGCCCGGCGCGGTGATCGCCTGCGCCACGTTGGCAAACCCCTCCTTCGAGCCGAGTGTCGCCACCACCTGGGTGTCAGGATTGAGCTTCACGCCAAAACGGCGGTCGTAGTATCCGGCTTGCGCCTTGCGCAGGCCGTTGATGCCGCGGGAGGCCGAGTAGCGGTCGGTGCGCGGCTTGCCGAGCGTCTCCCTGAGCTTGTCCAGCACATGTGGCGGAGCCGGCAGATCCGGATTGCCCATGCCGAGGTCGATGATATCGGCGCCTGCGTTCCGCGCGGCCGCCTTGGCCCGGTTGACCTGCTCGAACACGTAAGGTGGAAGGCGGCGGATGCGGTAAAATTCTTCCATGGCTCTCTGGGCTCCGGGCAACCGGTCAGGACAGAATCGGCAGGTAATGACTCCGATCGGAAAGGCGGCTGCTTCTCGCGCAAAACTCACTCAAGATCAAATACTTGGAGCGATTTTCGGCAACAAGGGCTGAACACCCTCGCCCTGACTCTCGGCTGAATTGACGCCTTTTTAGCACGGAGTGGCGGGGGCGCCAGCGATTACCTTGCGCCGCCTCATTTGGCGTCTTTGGCAGCGACGGCCTGGCGGTCTCGTGCAGCTGCAAGCTCGGCCTCGATCTTGGCGCGCTGGTCCGGCGGGATGACCGCCTGGTCACGATCCGGCGGCAGATCGTGCACCGGCAGGTAGCTGCCGGGCTCCCGGGTATGGGCTTGCGCATCTGCGGGCGTCATGTCCGCGAGCTGGCTCGAGCAGCCGCCCAGGGCGAACGCCATCATCAGCAGCGCGCCGCCAATCGGCAGCTTCCTTTGCAGGTCCCTCAACGCCAACACCTGGGAAATCCCCTACTCGTCCCAATGCAAGGCTGCCGGGAGCTTACCCCTACAACCTGCCCAAGCTCAAACCACTGCTGCCCACAAATGGTAGGAGCGAGAAAACTTCCAAGGCCCACTGACCGGAGGGATGCACCCGGATTGTGACAAAACCAAGGGGCTTTGTCGCAGTGCAGCACATCTTGGAGCGTGTTTAACGCCAAACATGCGAGCTTCGCGGTGACGAATACGGAATGAATCGTTACTGTTCTGCTCATGAGTACCGCCACGACTGACACGCCCAAATCCGAGACGAAGTTCGATGCGGAAGCCTTCGCGATGAATGTCGCGCGGGCGATGGAAAGCGGCGGCAAGGCACTTGCCGCATACCTCAAGCCGCGCGAGAGCGGCGAGGTGCAGGATCGTCCGCCGGCTGAGCTCACGGAGGTCGTAAAGACCTTCACGACCGTCGCCGAATACTGGCTGTCGGATACCTCACGCTCGTCCGATCTGCAGACCAAGCTCGCCAAGGACTATCTCGACCTCTGGGGCTCGGCGGCGCGCCGCATGGCCGGTCAGGACGCTCCGCCCGCGATCGCCCCCTCGCCGCGCGACAAGCGCTTTGCCGATCCGGAATGGAAGTCGAACCAGTTCTTCGATTTCGTGATGCAGCTCTATCTGCTCACGACCAAATGGGCGCAGGAGCTGGTGCGCGACGCCGACGGGCTCGATCCACAGACCCGCCGCAAGGCGGAGTTCTACATGCAGCAGCTCACCAACGCGTTGTCGCCGTCCAACTTCGTGCTGACCAATCCGGAAGTGCTGCGCGAGACGGTGGCGAGCAGCGGCGAAAACCTCGCACGCGGCCTGAAGATGCTGGCGGAGGACATCGCCGCCGGCAAGGGCATGCTGAAGATCCGCCAGTCCGATCCGGACAATCTGGTCGTCGGCGTCAACATGGCGACGACGCCGGGCAAGGTGATCTACCAGAACGAGATGATGCAGCTGATCCAGTATTCTCCGACCACGGAGACCGTGCTGCGCACGCCGCTGCTGATCGTGCCGCCCTGGATCAACAAGTTCTACATCCTCGATCTCAAGCCGGAGAAATCCTACATCAAGTGGTGCGTCGACCAGGGCATCACCGTGTTCGTGATCTCATGGGTCAATCCCGACAAGCGGCTCGGCAACAAGAGCTGGGAAGACTACATGAAGGAGGGCCCGCTCGCGGCGATGGACGTGATCGAGAAGATCACCGGCGAGATGAAGGTGCACACCGCCGGCTATTGCGTCGGCGGCACCATGCTCGCGACCACGCTGGCCTGGCTCGCCGAGAAGCGCCGCCAGCGCGTGTCGTCCGCGACATTCTTTGCAGCCCAGGTCGACTTCACCCATGCCGGCGACCTCCTCGTGTTCGTCGACGAGGAGCAGATCGCATCGCTCGAGCGGGACATGAAGGCGGCCGGCGTGCTCGAGGGCTCCAAGATGGCGATGGCCTTCAACATGCTGCGCTCCAACGATCTGATCTGGTCCTATGTCGTCAGCAACTACCTGAAGGGCCAGCAGCCGAGCGCGTTCGACCTGTTGCACTGGAATTCCGATGCGACGCGCATGACCGCGTCGAACCATTCCTATTACCTGCGCAACTGCTATCTGGAGAACCGGCTGTCGGCGGGCACGATGGTGCTCGACAACACGCTGCTCGACCTCTCCAAGGTCAAGGTTCCCGTCTACAACCTCGCCACCCGCGAGGACCACATCGCACCGGCGGAATCGGTGCTGTACGGTTCGCAGTTCTTCGGGGGTCCGGTGAAATATGTGTTGTCCGGCTCGGGCCACATCGCCGGCGTCGTCAACCCGCCAGCCTCGAACAAATACCAGTACTGGACCAACGACAACATCAAGGACATCAACGTCGCCGAATGGCTGAAGGGCGCGGTGGAGCACAAGGGCTCGTGGTGGCCGGACTGGCGGGAATGGCTGGGCGGGCTCGATCCCGAGGAAGTTCCGGCGCGCAGCGTTGGCAGCGACGCGATGCCTCCGATCGAGGATGCCCCCGGCAGCTATGTCAGGGTTCGCGCGTAGCGCAATCTCGTGCGCTTGTATAAGCTCACTTTCAGCACGGCGACGACAGAGGGGACCGGACTATGACGCGTGAATTGTTCTGGCTGACATTGACGGTGATCCTGACTGGAATCCTCTGGATTCCCTACACCATCAACCGCTGCCAGATTCGGGGGCTGAGTGGCGCGATGGCCAATCCCTCGCGTGGCGACAAGCCGCAGTCGGAGTGGGCCAACCGCCTGATGTTCGCGCATGACAACGCGGTCGAGAACCTCGTGCTGTTCGCGCCGCTCGTGCTGATCCTGAACGCAATCGACTATTCCACGAAATGGACCGTGCTCGCCTGCACCGTCTATTTCTGGTCGCGCGTGGCGCACCTGATCGTCTACGCGCTCGGGATTCCGGTGTTCCGGACGCTGGCTTTCACCGTCGGCTTCCTCGCCCAGGCGGTGCTGGCGCTGGCGATCTTCAAGGTGTTCTAGCGATCAGGCTTTGCGAACGACGAGATGCAGCATGTTGGCCGGCGTCTCGTCGAAGCTCTGGATCACGCTGGTTTCGGACGACAGCGTGATCCACGGCCCCGCGCCGGCGTAGGTCGCTTCCAGCCATTCCGGCGACACGTAGCTGTAGTAGCGCCCGAGGCTGTCGCGGCCGTCGCTCTCGCCCATCTTGTAGCTCGCATAGAACACGCCTGACGGTTTCAGCGCGCGATGAATTCGCCCGAGGATGCCGGCGAGTTCGTCGCGCGGCACGTGCAGCAGACAGGCGCTTGCCCAGACGCCGTCGTAGGCTTCATGCGCGTCAAGCTGGTCGAACCGCATCGCCTCGACCGGATGACCGAGCCGCTGTGACGCAATCCCGGCCATTTCGGGCGAGCCATCGGTCGCACGCACCGAAAACCCTTCGGCCAGCATCACCGCCGAATGATTGCCGGCGCCGCAGCCGAGTTCGAGAATCGCGCCGCCTGGCGGCAGCAGGGCCAGAAAGCCACGCAGCCGCGTCGAGGGCGCCTTCGCCCAATCCGCGTAGGCCTGGGCGTTGCTCCGATAGAATTGCAAGGTCGCATCGTCCACCGCAGTACCTCGTGTCATGGAAACAGCGCGATCTGCTCCAGCCCCGCCGTCTCGGGCAGCCCGAACATCAGGTTCATGTTCTGGATCGCCTGCCCGGCCGAGCCCTTCACCAGATTGTCGAGCGTGGAAATCACGATCGCCCGGTTCTTGATGCGGTCGGCGACGACGCCGATCTGCACATAGTTGGAGCCGCGCACATTCTGGGTCTGCGGCAGCACGCCCTTCCTGGCGACATGCACGAAGGGCTCGTTGGCATAAGCCTGTTCCAGCGCGGTTCGCAGATCGTCCGGTGTCGCGCCGTTGAGCTTGACGTAGGACGTGCACAGTTCGCCGCGCGCCATCGGAATCAGATGCGGCGTGAAGTTGATCGTCACTGCGGAACCGGCGGCGACGCCGATCTCCTGCTCGATCTCGGGCGCGTGCCGGTGGGTGCCGACCGAATAGGGCGACAGCCCCTCGCCCGCCTCGCTGAACAACGTGTTCTGTTTCAGCCCGCGGCCGGCGCCGGTGACGCCCGATTTCGCATCGATGATGATGTCGTCGACGTCGATCAGTCTGGCCTTCGCAAGCGGCACCAGCGCGAGCAGCGCCGCCGTGGGATAGCAGCCGGGACAGGCGACCAGGCGCGCCGAAATGATCTTCTCGCGATAGAATTCGGTCAGGCCATAGACCGCTTCGCCCTGCAGTTCGAGCGCCCGGTGCTCGTGGCCATACCATTGCGCATAGGTGTTCTTGTCCCGCAGCCTGAAATCGGCGGACATGTCGAGGACCTTGATTTTGGGATTTGCCTTGAGGACCGAGGCGATGATTTCCTGCGTGGTGCCGTGCGGTAGCCCGCAGAACACCGCATCGAGCTTGCTCCAGTCGACCTTTTCCCATTCCACGAGTTTCGGCAGGTTCAGCATGAAGAAATGCGGAAACACCTCGCCCATCGACTTGCCGGCGTGGGTGTTGGCGGTGAGTGCGATGATCTCGGCATTCGGATGCCGCGCCAACAGGCGCACCGCATCGGCCCCGGTGTAACCGGAGGCGCCGAGAATGCCGATCTTCTTCGAGCTCATCACGCGTACCTTTCAGGCGTCATTCGATGGTCTTGCCGGGGTCAAAAATTGCCGCGTCGCCTCGTCCAACGGATTGGCTTCGCGAGCGACGCTTGATCAGCTATCTGTCGGCAATCCCAGCATCAGCCGCATGTTTTGCACGGCCGCACCCGAGGCGCCCTTGCCGAGATTGTCGAGCCGGGCGACCAGCACGGCCTGGTGATATTTGTCGCTGGCGAAAACGTAGAGCTCGAGCATGTTGGTCCCGTTGAGCGCCTCCGGCTCGATCCGGCCGCCCTTCGACGCTTCGTTCTGGAGCGGCATTGCCGAGACGTATTTCGAGCCGGCGTAGCGCTTTGCCAGCGCGGCCTGGAGATCGGCACCGCTCGGCTTGCCCGGCAGCGTGTCGAGCTGGAGCGGGATCGAGACCAGCATACCCTGCCGGTAGTTGCCGACCGAGGGGACGAAGATCGGCCGCCGCGTCAGGTTCGAATAGAGCTGCATCTCCGGCAGATGCTTGTGCTCGAAGCCGAGGCCGTAGAGTTCGAAGGACGGCGCGCTGCCGTCTTCAAAGCTTGCGATCATGGACTTGCCGCCGCCGGAATAGCCGCTCACCGCGTTGACGGTGACGGGATAGTCGGGGGGCAGCAGGCCGGCATCGACGATCGGCCGCAGCAATGCGATCGCGCCGGTCGGATAGCAGCCGGGATTGGAAACCTTTTTCGCGGCCTTGATCTTGCCGGCCTGGTCCGGGGTCAACTCGGGAAAGCCGTAGGCCCAGTCGGGCGCGACCCGGTAGGCGGTCGAGGCGTCCAGCACCTTCGGGCCGGAGGTACCCATGCTGTCGATCAGGGCGACCGTTTCCTTGGCGGCGTCGTCCGGCAGGCAGAGGATGACGAGATCCACCTCCTCCATCAGCGCCTTCTTGGCCGCGGGATCCTTGCGCTTGTCGTCGGCGATCGTCTTCACAGCGACGTCACCCTGCAGCTTCAGCCGCTCGTTGATGCCGAGGCCGGTGGTGCCGGAGCCGCCATCGACGAAGACGGTGGCGGGCTTTTTCGCCGCGCCGGTGGTCGGGGCTTTCGTGGTCTCAGCAACGCTCATGGCACGCTCCTTTCGAGCTTGTTGGTTTCGTCCGCGAAGGCCTCCGGCCTCACGTCCTGCATCAATTGCGCGATCTCTCTGGCGTCGGCATGGGCTTGCGCGCCGAGCGCATTGGCGATCGCCGTGTAGTCCGCGACGGATTTGTGCTGGCTGAGCTTGAAGCTGCCTTCGACCTCTTCAACCGTCATCACCAGGCCCACGATCCCTTTCTTCAGCGCCTCGAGCCGTCCGGCCGTCATCTTGCCCGACGTCCACGGCTTCTTCGGCAAGAGACGGCTCTCGAATTTGTCGCTGAGCGTGTCGATCTGCGTCGCCAGCTCATCGTCCGACAACAGCTTCACCGGCCCGGTCAGATGGACCGACTGGTAGAGCCAGGTCGGCACCTGATCCCGCGAGACGTACCAGTCGGGCGACACATAGGCATCGGGGCCATTGACCGCGAGCAGCCAGGACGTCGTCCCGCCCGCGAGCTTTAGCAGCGGATTGTGACGGGCGACATGAAAGGCGGCCTGCGGCGTGCCGTCATCGGCATAGGTCAGGTAGAACGGCAGCGGCGAGGCGATGGGCTTGTGGCCGTCAAAGGCGCACATGGTGCCGAAGCCGCGCTCCTCGGCGAATTTCAGGCTCGCGGCGCGGTCCGGCTTGAAAAAGGGTGGCGTGTACATCGTGGTCTCCTGCTGGGCTCCTTGGGGGGCCGCCGGATCAGATCGCGCTGACAGGAGAGAGAATGCCGCGGATCGGGTCCAGCGGCAAAGACGATGATCTCAAACGCGATCGACCGCCCAAACCGCTAAAGAGCGGCGGCGGCGACGGACGAACAGAATGGTCGCGGCGTTGATCATGGCGCGCGGCTATACGGCCAGTCTCGGTTCCCGTCAAGGTTCAAGGCGTCAGATCACCCGCCAAATCCATTCCATGACCTTCGCGATCACGTCGCCGAACAACAACAACGCCGCCGACCAGATCAGGGCCGAGATGAAATTTGCGGACTGAAAACGCCAATAGGGCATCTCGAAAATACCCGCCGCCAGCGGCACCGAGGCGCGCAACGGGCCGAAGAAGCGGCCGATGAAAATACTTGGCACGCCCCAGCTGCGCACGAAGGCCTCGCCCCTCGGCAGGATTTCCGGATAGCGCGAGAGCGGCCACATCTGCGCAACCTTCTCCTTGTAGCGATAGCCGAACCAGTAGGAGACCCAGTCGCCCAGCGCGGCGCCAAGCCCGCCGGCAATCCAGACGGGGTAGAAGCTGATGCCGCTGACGCCAATCAGCGCGCCGATGGCGACCAGAGCCCCCCAGGCCGGAATCAGCAGCGAGATGAACGCCAGTGACTCCCCGAACGCCAGCAGGAACACGACCGGAGCCGCCCAAGCCTGATGAGCACGCACGAAGTCGGCCAGCGCGTGCGCAAACTGCTCCATTCCAGACCGCCTTCCCGCCCCGTCAGATAAAAAGACTGGTAAGCCAAGGGCTTGTGTGACATCAAGTCACAAAATCCGGCCCGGACCGGACCAAGGTGTCAAATTGCCGGGAATTGCTGGGCCTCCGGCGTAAAATCGCCGGCATTGCTCCCCAACCAGACCCACCCCGACCGACCTGCGGTGACCTTTCCGGGCCAGCCGTGCCATAGTCGGCCGAACCGATTCGCCGCCTGCGCGGCCTTCAAAGCACATCAGAATACATGTCCAAGCAATTGAAGCCTAAAGCAAAAGACGATTTCTTCGGCGGCGACGAGCCGAAGGCCAAGGCGCCCACCAAGGGCGCTTCACGCGCGAGCGGCGCGGAAGCCGACTACACAGCGGCCGACATCGAGGTGCTCGAAGGCCTGGAACCGGTGCGGCGCCGGCCCGGCATGTATATCGGCGGCACCGACGAGAAGGCGCTGCATCACCTCTTCGCCGAAGTGATCGACAACTCGATGGACGAGGCGCTGGCGGGGCATGCGACCTTCATCGGGGTCGATCTGAGTGCGGACGGCTTTTTGACCGTCATCGACAACGGCCGCGGCATCCCGATCGATCCGCATCCGAAATTCCCCAAGAAGTCGGCGCTCGAAGTCATCATGTGCACGCTGCATTCGGGCGGCAAGTTCGACAGCAAGGTCTACGAGACCTCCGGCGGCCTGCACGGCGTCGGCATCTCCGTGGTGAACGCCCTCTCCTCGTTGCTCGAGGTCGAGGTCGCGCGTAGCCAGAAGCTCTACCGCATGACGTTCGAACGCGGCCACCCCAAGGGCAAGCTCGAGGATCTCGGCAAGGTCAACAACCGCCGCGGCACGCGCGTGCGCTTCAAGCCCGACACCGAGATCTTCGGCGCCAAGGCCGCGTTCAAGCCGCAGCGCCTGTTCAAGATGACGCGCTCGAAGGCGTATCTGTTTGGCGGCGTCGAGATCCGCTGGAACTGCGCGCCCGAGCTGCTCAAGGGCGTCGACGACGTGCCGGCGGAAGCGACCTTCCACTTCCCGGGCGGGCTGAAGGATTATCTCGCCGCGGCGATCCATGCCGACACGCTGGTGCATCCCGACATCTTCTCCGGCAAATCGGGGCGCAACGGCGCACATGGCGCCTGCGAATGGGCCGTGGCGTGGACCGCGGATGCCGACGGGTTTCTGTCCTCCTACACCAACACCGTGCCGACGCCCGATGGCGGCACGCATGAATCGGGCCTGCGCAGCGCGCTGTTGCGCGGCCTGAAGGATCACGCCGAGCGCGTCGGCCAGGGCAAGCGCGCCTCGTCCATCACGTCCGAAGACGTCATGGTCGGTGCCGCCGTGATGCTCTCGGTGTTCGTGCGCGAGCCTGAATTCCAGGGCCAGACCAAGGATCGTCTCGCCACCGCCGAAGCCCAACGCATCGTCGAACAGGCGATGAAGGATCCGTTCGACCATTGGCTGTCGGGCAATCCGAACATGGCCAACCGCCTGCTCGACTTCGTGATCGACCGCGCCGAGGACCGGCTGCGCCGCCGCCAGGAAAAGGAGACCGCGCGCAAGACCGCCGGCAAGAAGCTGCGGTTGCCCGGCAAGCTCGCCGACTGCACCGATGCCGGCACCGAAGGCTCCGAGCTCTTCATCGTCGAGGGTGACTCGGCCGGCGGCAGCGCCAAGCAGGCGCGCGACCGCAAGACGCAAGCCGTGCTGCCGCTGCGCGGCAAGATCCTCAACGTCGCCTCCGCCGGCAAGGACAAGCTGACGGCGAACGCCCAGCTGTCCGACCTCGTGCAGGCCATCGGCTGCGGCCAGCTCGCGCAGTATCGCGAAGAGGATCTGCGCTACCAGCGCATCATCATCATGACCGACGCCGACGTCGACGGCGCCCACATCGCCTCGCTGCTGATCACCTTCTTCTACCGGCAGATGCCGCGGCTGATCGACGAGGGCCACCTCTTCCTCGCGGTGCCGCCGCTCTACAAGCTCACGCATGGCACCAAGTCGGTCTACGCCCGCGACGACAAGCACAAGGAAGAGCTGATCAAGAGCGCGTTCAACGCCAACGCCAAGGTCGAGGTGAACCGGTTCAAAGGCCTCGGCGAGATGATGCCGGCGCAACTGAAGGAAACCACCATGGATCCGGCCAAGCGGACCATGCTGAAGGTGGTCCTGCTCGCCGACGACCGCGACACCACCGCGGATTCAGTGGAGCGGCTGATGGGCACCAAGGCCGAGGCCCGCTTCGCCTTCATCACGGACAAGGCCGAATTCGCCAATGATGACCTGCTTGACGTCTGATGCGGCGATCTGCCGACGCGTACAAGGCCCCGGTGTTCGCCGGGGCCTTTTCGTTTTCCGTCCGCTACGGACGCGGCCGGCCAGGCTATCAGCATGGCTCGATTCGCGACTCGGCCAACGACTCAGGCCGTCGAGGCATAGGCAAAATTACCTTCGCTTTGGACAAAGGCGACTTTCCTAACGAAATCCTACCGAAACCGACATATCAGATACCGTTGTAACGTACTATAATAACTCAACTTTCTTGAAATCAGGCAATGAGCCCCAAAGACCGTGCCGGCTTGCGTTTTCAGCCGAGTGTGCCTGCCCTGCAACAGCATTTCGGCGAGAACCGTCTATAGTTGGGGCATCAGATGACACGAACTTCAGTGCGCTCGCGCCTGCTACAGACCAAGGTTGGGGATTTTATCATGAAGAAGATTTTGCTGGCTCTGACCGCGGTTGCGGCAATGACTGGTTCGGCCTCGGCCGCTGACTTGGCCGCTCGCCCCTACGTGAAGGCCCCGATGGCAGCTCCGGTTGCCAACTGGACCGGCTTCTACATCTTCGGTGGCGCTGGCGGTGGCCTCTCGAATGCCGACCAGCATGTCCGCGACACCCTCACCGGCACCCCGCTGACGATCGATCAGCGTCAGGGCGGTTCGGGCTGGTTCGGCACCGTTGGTCTCGGCTACGATTGGCAGTTCAGCGGCACATGGGTCGCCGGCGTGTTCGCCGATGGTCAGTTCGGCAGCATTCGCGCCACGATCCAGGATCCGATCTTCGGCATCACTGGCTCGCAGAAGCTGGAAGACTCCTGGGCCGCTGGTGTCCGCCTCGGCTGGCTGGTTGCCCCGAACGTCCTCTCCTACGTCAACGGCGGTTACTCTGGCGCTCACTTCGGCCAGACCAACTTCCAGACGCTGGCCGGCACTCCCGCTGGTGCCCACCTCAACAGCTACAACCGCAACGGCTGGTTCATCGGCGGTGGCGTCGAGAACAACCTGAACATCTTCGGCATCCAGTCGCCCGGCTGGTTCATGAAGACCGAGTATCGTTCGGCCTTCTACAACGCCAAGACGCAGGATGAACTGATCGACGGCACCAACCTGCCGACCGGCAACAGCATCCGTGCCAACAGCTGGAACCAGACCATCTCGACCTCGCTGGTCTACCGCTTCAACTGGACTGGTCCGGTCGTCGCCAAGTACTGAGCTGACCAAGACTGATCAGAACGCAAGTTCAGACGTCAAAGCCCCGGCATCGTCCGGGGCTTTTTCGTTGTGAGCTGTCATCTCCTGACGGACGCCCTCACCCTGCCGCACGCGCCCCCACGCTGAGCGCCACCGCGCGATTGATCATGGCAGCACTCCTCGCGACAGCAGGCGCATTGTGCCGGCGGCGCCATTGTATCCCAACCGAAGCTACGGCTACTGTGCCCTCCAAGTGATCGCAGGCCCATGGCGATCGTTCATGCCGTGGGCCGCGACAGAACCAGACCAATGGGGAGGATCGCATGCGCAGATTTCTGCTTGTAGCAGGCTTGTTTGCCCTCGCCGTCGGGCTGCTCTGGATCGGACAGGGCACGGGTACCATCGCCTGGCCGCGATCGAGCTTCATGGTCAACCAGCTGCAATGGGCCGGCTATGGCGCGGCCATGGCGGGCTTTGGGCTGGTCCTGATCTGGCAAAGCAACCAATAGAAGAAACCAGGAAATGAAAGCATGACATCCAACCGGTTCGATCTCCGCGGCAAAGTCGCAATCGTCACAGGGGGCAATGGCGGCATCGGGCTTGGCCTGGCGCACGGACTCGCCGACGCCGGCGCCGATATCGCTGTGGTCGGACGCAATGAAGCCAAGTCGGCCGCCGCGGTTGCCGACCTCAAGCAGCGCGGCGTGAAGGCGATTGCCGTCACCACCGACGTCACCGACAAGGCGGCCATCGCCGCGATGGTCGAGCGTGTCGTCAGGGATCTCGGCCGCATCGACATCCTCATCAACAATGCCGGCATGAGCATCCGCAAGCCGCCGCACGAACTCGAGCTCGACGAATGGAACACGGTGATCAACACCAACCTCACCAGTGCATTCCTGTGCTCGAAGCTGGCCTATCCGGCGCTGAAGGCGTCGGGCAACGGCAAGGTCATCAACATCGGATCGATGATGTCGATATTCGGTGCGAGCTTCGCTACGGCTTATGCGGCGAGCAAGGGCGGCATCGTGCAGTACACGCGCGCCTGCGCCAATGCCTGGGCCCCCGACAACATCCAGGTCAACGCCATCCTGCCAGGCTGGATCGACACCGACCTCACTCGCGGCGCGCGCAAGCAGGTCTCGGGCCTGCACGAGCGCGTGCTGGCACGCACGCCCGCCGGGCGCTGGGGCGACATCGACGACTTCGCGGGCATCGCCGTCTTCCTCGCCTCGCCCGCCTCGAACTTCGTCACGGGCACCGCGATTCCCGTCGACGGCGGGTTCTCGGTGATGGCGTAGAGCCATCAAGCACGCGATAAACCTGCGCGCAAAAAAGAAGCCCCGGGCGAAGCCGGGGCTTTTGAATTTGGGTCGTGATCGTTTTTTGTCGCTTTGCTTGGTCGTTTCTTGACGCGCTCAGTAACGGGCGATGACCGGTCCATCGAACTTGTAGCTCGCGCGGACGACGGCCCACTGGATGTCGCGCGGCTTGGCATCGAAGGTGTAGCTGCCGGAGGTACCGCCGAGTTGATAGGTCTGGCTGCCGAAGGCCGCGTAGTTGTATTCGAGGCCGACGATCCAGTTGCGGGTGATGCCGTATTCCCAACCGGCGCCGACGGTCCAGCCGTTGGCCCAGTGGGTCTGACCGCCGGAGCCCGTCGCCGGGGCAACGGTATCGCTGACGCTGAGACGGTTGTTCACGCCGGCATAGCCGCCCTTGACGTAGAACAGGTTGTTCTGCACGGCGAAGCCGGCGCGGCCGACGACGGTCGCGAGCACGTTGGCGCGCCAGGTGAAGATGTCGTCGCCGGCGCCGAAGGCGGTGTTGACGACCGTGCCCTTGTTGTCGAGGCCGGAGATCGTGCCTTCCATGCCGAACACATAGTTGTTAGCCTGCCAGTTGTAGCCGATCTGGGCGCCGCCCATGATGCCCGATTTGCGTTGACGGAAGCCCTCGCCCGGACCGAGATCGCCAAAGGGCGTCGTGTTTCCGCTGTTGATGAACTGCTGGTTGGTCCAGGCGCCACCAATATGGCCGCCGACATAGAAACCGGTCCAGTTGAACAGCGGCTCGACATAAGCGGGCGCCTTCGTGTAGCGCGCACCGAGATCGGCGGCGGAGGCAGCGCCGGTCGAAACCAGAGCGGTCGTGCAGGCGAAGGCGGCAATCAATTTGTTACGCATGGTACACCCCGTGTCCTTTGATGGGTGCACGCTCACACGCAGGTCTTACTCAAATTTGAATCAAGAAAGTTAAGATGCCTGATTGACCTCAGGCGGACCTTGAATCCGTCTGCGCTGTTGCACGCGCGCAACGCATTGCGCGCAATTTAACGCGGCATTATCCCTACCGAATTGCTGCGCTACGGAGCCGGCGCGGCCTTCGACTGCACGTGCTCGGGCCGCACGCCGAGCGCAAGCAGCCGCGCCGGAACGCCCTGCAACCATGGCAGCGCGGTGATGAGGCGCACGACCAGCGGCACTTTCAGCGGCCGGTCGCCGCCCTGCACGGCGCCGCTGATG
Organism: Bradyrhizobium sp. A5; assembly: GCF_042076515.1. Taxonomy (NCBI): domain Bacteria; kingdom Pseudomonadati; phylum Pseudomonadota; class Alphaproteobacteria; order Hyphomicrobiales; family Nitrobacteraceae; genus Bradyrhizobium; species Bradyrhizobium sp. A5. The sequence goes on from NZ_CP148990.1 coordinate 3,785,353, forward strand.
ATGTTGTTCTGCACGGCCACCTGCATGGCTTGCGTCATCTTCACCGGGAATTCACGCCGGCGGCGCACGGCGTCGAGTTCGTTCTCGGACGGGCAGCCGTGCTGAAGCTTGTCGGCGAGCAGGTTGGCGGTCGCGACCGCATCCTGCACGGCGAGATTGACACCGACACCGCCGACCGGCGACATCGCATGCGCGGCATCGCCGATGCAGAGCAGACCCGGCCGCGTCCAGCGCGCCAGACGGTTGATCGCGACGGTGAGCAGCTTGACGTCGTCGAAGCCCTTCACATCGGCAATGCCGCATTCGAGCACCGGCGCCAGGCGCACGATGTCGTCCAGCAGCGCCTGCAATCCCCTCGCCTTCACCGCGTCATATTGTCCCTTGGCAATGACATAGGCGCATTGCCAGTAGTCGCCGCGGTCGAAGGTGATCATCATCTTGCCGGGCTCGACGCGCGCGAACAGGTTCTCGGTCTCGTCCGCTTTGCGGCCGACGCGGAACCACAGCACATCCATCGGCGCGCCGATCTCCTCCACACTGAGCCCCGCGCGCTCGCGTACGGTCGAATGCCGGCCGTCGCAGGCGATGGTGAGATCGGCTTCGATATCGATCGGCCCCTCCGGCGTCTTCGCACGCACGCCGGCGATGGCGTCGCCATGACGGATCAGGTCGACGGCTTCCGCGTTCATCATCACCTTGAGCGAAGCAAAGCGCTTGCCGGCCTCGCGCATGAAATTCAGAAAATCCCATTGCGGCATGAAGGCGATGAACGGGTATTTGGTGTGGAGCCGGCCGAGATCGGCGATGCGCACATGCGTGCCGCCAAACAGGCCGTCCATCTTCTGCAGGCGCTGGTGCGGCAGCTTCAGGAAGGCGTCGATCAGGCCGAGCTCGTCCATGACCTGAAGCGTCGAGGGATGCACGGTGTCGCCGCGGAAGTCGCGGAAGAAATCCGCATGCTTCTCCAGCACCACGACCTTGATGCCGGCGCGCCCCAGGAGATAGCCGAGCATCATGCCCGCAGGCCCGCCGCCGACGATGCAACACCGGACTTTCACGGAACGCGCCTGGAGTGGCTGTGACGCGGCTGGTTCCACGATCGGATCCTCGTTTACGACTTTAGTCCTCTTTGCAGTGCAGCAACATTGAATTGGTTTGCCGCAACGGTGAATGGCCGTTAGCGTTGCAAAGACGTCGATCGATTTCAGGAAGTTGCAGTGCAGACGATTCTCATAGTGCTCGGCATCTGGCTGCTGATCAACGTGCTTTTCGTCGTGATTATGCTGCCGCCGCGCAAGCCGCGGAAGCCGGATCAGCACGGCTCCGGCACGCTCGCGCCGGTGCGGATCGACCAGAACGGCTATCCGTTCGAGGAGCAGGAGAAGTTCCTGCTTCGCCACGTCGTTATCTCGATCGCCATGGGGGCGTTCTTCTCGCTGGCACCGCCCTTGATGGAAGCAATTGACTCCATCAAGCGCGCCATCAGGAAGCGCCGCGGCTGACAGCGTTCCGCGCAGGAACCACTCTCCGCGCCGAGGCGTCGACAGATCCTCAGACCATCCCCGGAGCGCTTAGTTGTTGCTGCGGTTCGCGGTGCGGAAACTCTTGATCTCCGACACGCTGCCGTCGCGATAGGTCAGCTCCACCGAGACGGACTGCGTCGCCGGGGCGAGCTTCATGTAGAGCGGCATGCCGGCGCTGATCGCGCTGGGATCGCGCATGTCGCAGTTCGGCATCTTCAGCACCTGGTTCGGCACGGCGGTGTCGATGCCGATGCGCACCTCGCGGATGGCGCAGCGATACGAAACCAGATGCGTGTAGTAGACCAGCAGCCCGTTGAACTCGCGAAATGACAGCCAGCTCGTCGCGGTCATGTCGAGAATCTTGCGCTGGTCGCGGATCAGCGCGGCCTCAGGATCGAACTTGATCGGAAACGGCCCCTGCATGTCGCCGGACTGGTCGACATAGCGAACCTCGATGGTGCCGGCCTGCGCGTCGGGCGGCAATTCGATCGACGGGTTCGGCATCCGCTTGCGCGTGCGCGGATCGAGCGTGTCGATGAAGCCGGTTTCGCGGAAATCGGCATTGCCGCCCATGCGCCAGGAAATGCCGAGCGTGGGGTCGGCGAAAGAGAACACTACGCTCCAGCCGCCATTGTGCCGCGAGAAGCTCGCGATCGGCGCATTGGTGGTTTCCTCCTTCGGCAGGCGCGGCACCGACACCGGCGGCAGCGCCGCGACCTTCTGCGGCGGAGGATCGGCCGGACGCGCGGTGGCATCCTTGGCGATACCGCTGAGGAAGACGTCGTCGACCATCTGGTCGAAATAAACCGGCACCTGCCTGTGCTTGACGGTGCCGGCCATCTCGCTGACGAGACGGCGGGTCCGCTGCGCCACGTGCACGAGGTTCTCGCCGGGCTCGAGCAGCTCCCTGGCAAAGGTGCGCGTGAACACCGAATTCGGATTGGCGTCGTCGTTGGAGAGACGATCAAGAGCGGTCTGGCGAGGACCTGCCGAGAACACCGAGAACACGCCCTCTGGCAGTTGCGTCATTGGCGCAAGCCCGCCGGAACCTGCGACTGCACGCGTCCCGCTGCGTTCGAACGGATTGTTGCGGCAGGCGTCGAACACCAGGATCGAGGTCCGCGCCTTCTTGTTCTGCAGACGCTCGATGATGCGGTCGGCAAGGATCGAGGCGTCGCGCACCAGCTCTTCCTGCCCTTCCGTCGCCGCCGGCACGTCGGTCGGCAGCAGATAGTTCTGGCCCGCGATCTCGAAACCGTGGCCAGCGTAGAAGAAGAACGCGGTATCGCCAGGCTCGACGGTCCGGTCGAAGGCGAGCAATGTCTCGGAGAATTGCTGCCGGCTCTGGTTCTCGGCGACCATCACCGAGAAGCCGAGCTGCTTGAGCGTATCGCCCATGGTGCGGGCGTCGTTGACGGCCTTGAGCAGTTTCGGGACGTTCCTGTAGTCGTTGTTGCCGACGACGAGCGCGACGCGCTTCTCGGCATGGGCCGGAAGCGCGATCGCGCTCAGGCTCGCCGCAAGGCCGAGTGCTGCCAGAATTCTGAAAGGCCGACGCGTCATCGCAAAATTCCCGTTGCAGGACGGCGCTCCGCCGGATCCTTCGAACAGAGGTTCATTGGAACCGTCCGCCGCTGATGTGATAGTCGGTCCAGCCATATCGACGGTTCAACAGGCAATCGCCTCCGGTTCCATCAAACCCCTATGGCAGATTCCTCCGGAATCTGCTTTTTCTCAGACAATCATCTTGGGCAATTGCACTGGAAGCGGGGGCTGCCGTGTATCGCTGGTGTACCGACGAAGTCGAACCGCATGACCGCTTCGACTATTGGCGCGAAGTGCGCTCCAAAGGCCTGTTCGGCGTCACCGCCGAGCTAGAACGCGAACGGCGCGGCGACTTCTACGGCGAATTCTCGCTGCGCCAGATCGGCGGCGGCGGCCTCGTCGAGTTGAAGGCCTCGCACTATACGGTCGAGCGCAGCACCTCTGACATCGCTTACGCGCCCGGCGACAGTATCTGCGTCTACCAACAGCTTGGCAGCGGCGGCTGGTTCGGCGGCATGCGCGCAGGCGATTTCGCGATCGCCAATGGCAGCTTCGCCACCAGCCATACCGACCAGCCCTATCGCACCGCGCCGCTTGGCGCAGGCGGCTTTCACCTGCGGATCCTGAGAATCCCCGTGAGCGGCCTCTCGACCCAGGACAAGCGCATGCGTGAGCTTGGGCCCCGGCGGTTCGACGATCCGAACCTGGCGCCCCTGCTCGCTGCCTGCTTTGCCGACCTTGGCGAGGCCGCCGCGGGCGACGACGGCGCCACCGGTGAAACCGCTGTGGTCCAGGCCTCCCTGGTTCAGGCGCTCGGCCATCTGGCGCTGATCGAGCGCGGCATTTTGCGGCCCGGCAGCCGGCTCGGACAGGCGGCGCTGCGGACCGCGCGCCTCTCGCAAGCACGGCGCCTAATCGCGCGCCACCTGCAAGACCCAGATCTGACACCGACGATGGTGGCCGCCCTGCTCGGCGTGTCCGTGCGTCACCTGCATATGCTGTTCGAATCTGCGGCAAAGAGCTTCTCGCAGACCGTGACCGACGAGCGCCTGAAACAAAGCCGCCGCCTGTTGCGCGAGGCGCCAAACCGGCTGATCGCCGATATCGCGACCTCCTGCGGCTTCGAGAGCCTGGCGACCTACTATCGGGTTTTCAACGCCGCCTACGGGATGGCCCCGGGCGATTTCCGCGCCCAGGCGGCGCGTTAGCGTTCTGGCCACGGCTGCAGGCCGGATTACGGCCGGGGCGGAAAACACCAGTCGCGCCCGCTATTTGGACGAAAAGCTCAGGTTTTTTAGGGTCTTCCCGCGCCCGCTCCATTGACTTTGCCCGATTCCCGCCTATGTTCCGAAGCGACGCGGCTCAAATCGAAGACCGATTCCTGAGCGTTGCGCTTGGTTCGCGTGAGTCAGCACCCCCAGCTTCTTTGAGAGCGCGCCGTTTCGGGGTGGAACGCGACAGCCTTAATTACCCTCGATTCCGAACGGCGGTTTCGAGCAGAGGCTCAATGTCCTTTTCAAATCTCGGACTATCCGAAAAAGTCCTCGCCGCAGTGGCGGCCACAGGTTACACCACCCCCACCCCCATCCAGGAACAGGCGATCCCCCACGTCCTCGCCCGCAAGGACGTGCTCGGCATCGCCCAGACCGGCACCGGCAAGACCGCGGCCTTCGTGCTGCCGATGCTCACCATCCTCGAAAAGGGCAGAGCCCGAGCGCGCATGCCGCGCACGCTGATCCTGGAGCCGACCCGCGAGCTTGCGGCGCAGGTGAAGGAAAACTTCGACCGCTACGGGGCCGGCCAGAAGCTCAACGTCGCCCTCCTGATCGGCGGCGTGTCGTTCGGCGACCAGGATGCCAAGCTGACGCGCGGCGTCGATGTCCTGATCGCAACGCCCGGCCGCCTGCTTGACCATACCGAGCGCGGCGGTCTGTTGCTCACCGGCGTCGAGCTGCTCGTCATCGACGAGGCCGACCGCATGCTGGACATGGGCTTCATTCCCGACATCGAACGCGTCTGCAAGCTCGTCCCGTTCACGCGGCAGACCCTGTTCTTCACCGCGACCATGCCGCCGGAGATCCGGCGCATCACCGAGACCTTCCTGCACAATCCGCAGAAGGTCGAAGTGTCCAAGCCCGCCACCACCGCCGTGACCGTCACGCAGTGTCAGGTCCCCGCCGGGCGCGAGGCGCATGAGAAGCGCGAATTATTGCGACGCCTGCTGCGCGAGGCGAAGGATCTCCAGAACGCGATCATCTTCTGCAATCGCAAGCGTGAAGTCGCCGTCGTACACAAATCGCTGCAGAAGCACGGTTTCAGCGTCGGCGCCCTGCACGGCGACATGGACCAGTCGGCCCGCACGGCGGCGCTCGAACAGTTCCGCAAGGGCGAGCTGCCGCTGCTTGTGGCCTCTGACGTCGCCGCCCGGGGCCTCGACATCCCCGAGGTCAGCCACGTCTTCAATTTCGACGTTCCCCACCATCCCGACGATTACGTCCATCGCGTCGGCCGTACCGGCCGCGCCGGCCGCACCGGCACCGCGATCTCGCTCGTGACACCGCTCGACCAGAAGTCGATGGTCGCGATCGAGAAGCTGATCGGCCAGACCATTCCGCGCGCCGAGGGCGAATACGAAGTGAGCGCCGACGGCGCCGAGCAGAGCGAGCATCCGCGCGAGCAGCGTGGCCGCGAACGTTCGCGCGGCGGACGCGGCAAGCCGCAACGCGGCCGCGGCGACCGTGAACGCGGCCACGAGCCGCGCGAAGCGCGTGGCGAGGCGAGACACGCTTCTGAGCCGAAGCCTGCAGCAGAAGCGCGGCCGGCCCCCGAGGCGAGGCCTGCACGCGAAGCAAGGCCTCCGCGTGAGGCCCGGGCCTCCTCCGAGCCGCGTCACAGCTCGCGCCCGCAAGCCAATACGGCGCATGTGCCCTCGATCGGGCGTCCCGAGCCGCGCCGCCAGCGCGACGCTGACAGCGAGCCCGGCGATCATTCGCATCTTCCGGCGTTTCTGCTCCGGCCGGTGCGCTCCCCCGCCGGCGCCTGAACGACGATGCACCGGAGTCGCGGTTGAGCAGGATCGCCGCGACACTTTTTCTGATGCATTGAAGCCCGTATATTTACTGGCCGTTCACAAACACCCGTTAGCCTACGAACATAATTTAAGCATTGCAGCGACCGGCCGCGCACCGATCGCCGTGGGGAATGTTCCGTGGTCAAGGTGCTCGACGAACACGAACGCACGATGGCGTTTGCCGAAGTGGCGCTCGGTCAGATCCGGTCGCTTCGGCAAACCGCGATCCCTCGCAATTACGAGATCTGGTACGTCTACGCCACCGGCTATAACGCTCCGCTCAACAAGATCATCAACGAGACGCTGGCGCGCCACGGCAAGCTGACCGAAGGCGATCTCGAGCAGATCTACGAGACCTATCTCTCCCACATCAAGACCACCGACCGCATCGACAAGGTGGGTGCGCGCGTCATCGGCGAGATCGATGACGTGATGAAGGTCTTGAGCGAAGCGCTCGGGATGACCGGCTCCTACGATGCCAGCCTGTCGGGCGCGACCGAAAGACTCTCGTCGGCCAAGAGCCGAGAACAGATCGCCTCGATCGTCGAGACGCTGCTGCGTTCGACCACGGAGATGCGCGAGACCAACAAGGCGCTCGAAGACCGGCTCACGCTGTCGAAGAACGAGATCAGCAATCTCCAGCAGAGCCTCGAGGCGATCCGCGCCGAGAGCCTGACCGATCCGCTCACGGGGCTCGGCAACCGCAAATATTTCGATCGCATGATCGGCATGGCCGTGCAGAACGCGCTTGCGTCGGGCGAGCCGCTCTCACTGCTGCTGTTCGACATCGACCACTTCAAGTCGTTCAACGATTCCTACGGTCATCTCACCGGTGACCAGGTGCTGCGGCTCGTCGGCCTGTCGCTGAAGCAGACCATCAAGGGCCAGGACATCACTGCTCGCTATGGCGGCGAGGAATTCGCGGTGGTGCTGCCCAGCACCGCGCTGCGCCAGGCCCTGACGGTGGCCGACCACATCCGCCGCGCGGTGATGGCGAAGGAATTGAAGAAGAAGTCGACCGGCGAGATCCTCGGCCGCGTCACCATCTCCGTCGGCGTCTCCATGCTCAAGCAGGGCGACGACACCGACGCGCTGATCGAGCGCGCGGATGCCTGCCTCTACGCCGCCAAGCGCAACGGCCGCAACCGCGTGATCTGTGAAGCCGATCCGGAATTCGCTGTCGAGACTCACAGCCGGGTGGCGTGACGCCGAAGCGGCGCGCGCTTGACATTCAAACCTCACGAACGACATCTTCCTCGCCGTCTCACCGCGACCATCCAGAGGACTCGTCGTCGTGCCCAACCCTCATGACTTTCACACCCCGCAACCGTCCTACACCAGGGACGAGCTGCTGAGATCGAGCGAAGGCGGCTATTTCGGCCCGGGCAATGCGCAACTGCCTGCACCGCCCATGCTGATGATGGACCGCATCACCGAGATCAGCGTGGACGGCGGCGAATTCGGCAAGGGCCACGTCACGGGCGAGCTCGACATCGCACCAGGCCATTGGTTCTTCGATTGCCACTTTCGCGGTGATCCGATCATGCCGGGAAGCCTCGGCCTCGATGCGATGTGGCAGATGATCGGCTACTGGCTCGGCTGGTCGGGGTCCCCGGGCAAGGGCCGCGCCATCGGCGTCGGCGAGGTGGAAGCCACGGGATTGATCACGCCGGACACAGCATGCGTGCGCTACGAGGTCGCCATGCGTATGGTCCGGCGCGGCAAGCTGGTGCTCGGAATTGCCGACGGCCGCGTGCTTGCTGACGGCCTCTGTGTTTTCACGGCCAAGGATATGAGGGTTGGCCTGACGAAAGCCGCGGATTAGTCCTCAGGCCTGTAGGGTGGGCAAAGGCGCGCAGCGCCGTGCCCACCATCTCGGCATCACTATGTCGAACGGTGGGCACGCTTCGCTTTGCCTACCCTACGAACTGCTTTCTTGGCCGGACGCTTCTCTGCAACGGCCTTCTTCGGCGCCGCCTTTTTCGCCGCTTTCTTCTTCGGCCGCTTCACCTTGGCGCGCTGGGCGGCGGCGAGCGCAGCCCTCGCCCATCTGACGAGATCCTCGGAATCGTCGAACAGGCGCGCCGGCAACTCCCAGTAGGAGTTGACCGTCACGGTCTTGGCAGGGGTCGAATACTGGAACGGCTTTGAGCCTTCAGCTTCATAGTCCGGGATGGTCGCCTCGTCGGCGCGGAAGAACAGGCCGGCGCGCAAGGCGAGCGCGAAGTTGATACCGTCGGCGGAGATGCCGTAGCCGGAAAACATCTTTCGGATGGCGACGGGGCCGAAATCGGCGAACAGGTCGATCAGGAATTCGCGGTCCATAGGAGGCTTCCCTGCGCAAGCAAGTGAGCCTTCATAGCATTCTGACCATTGCGAGCGAAGCGAGACGCCCGGCCTACCCGTCGATCTGGGCCGGTCGCAGCTCGACCGATTCGCCGCAGCCGCAGGCGGAGACCTGGTTGGGGTTGTTGAAGACGAACTGGGCCTGCATCTTGTCGGCCTTGTAGTCCATCTCCGTGCCGAGCAGGAACAGCACGGCCTTGGGGTCGACCAGGATCTTGACACCCTTGTCCTCGACGACCTCGTCGGTCGGGCGGACATCATGGGCATATTCGACCGTGTAAGACTGGCCGGCACAGCCGCCGTTCTTCACGCCGACGCGCAGGCCGACGATCTCGGAGTCCGCACGCTGGGTCAGCTCGCTGATGCGCTGGGCGGCAGCGTCGGTCAGCCGCATCACCTGCGGGCGTGGCCGCCGCGGCTTGGGAGTGGATGCTGGTGTCGAGCCTGACGATATCTGGGTCATGTCAATGATGTGGTCCGTTGCGGCGCGAATTCAATGCCGAGGATTCAAAGCAGGCGTTACGCGTCACCACATGTTGAGCACGAGGCGGGCCTCGTCGCTCATGCGTTCGGGGGTCCAGGCCGGCTCCCAGACGACCTTGACGTCGACCACGCCGACGCCGGGAACGCTGGCGACCGCGTTTTCGACCATGGTCGGCAGTTCGCCGGCGGCCGGACAGTTCGGCGTCGTCAGAGTCATCTGGACGTCGACCGAGCGGTCGTCCTTGATCTCGACCTTGTAGATCAGGCCGAGCTCGTAGATGTCGGCCGGAATTTCCGGATCGAACACGGTCTTGAGGCCGGCGATGATCTCGGTGGTGAGACGCTCGGTTTCCTCCGGCGGCAGCGCCGAATGGGTCTCCATCGGATTGGCTTTGATTTCGGCCGTGTCACTCATGCGAACAAATCCCGCGCTTTCAAAAGCGCCTGTGCCAGATGATCGACTTCTTCCCGCGTATTATACATGCCGAACGAGGCCCGGCAGGTGGCCGTGACGTTGAACCGCTCTAAAAGCGGCATCACGCAATGGGTGCCGGCGCGCACCGCGATGCCCTGGCGGTCGATCACGGTGGCGACGTCGTGGGCGTGGGCGCCCCTAAGCTCGAACGAGATCACCGGGCCCTTGCCCCGCGCGGTGCCGATCAGCCGCAGCGAGTTGATCTCGCGCAGCTTCTCCTGGGCGTAGGTGACCAGATCGTGCTCGTGCGCGGCGATGCGCTCCTTGCCGATCGAGTTGACGTAATCGATGGCCGCGCCAAGGCCGACCGCCTCGACGATCGCGGGCGTGCCGGCCTCGAACTTGTGCGGGGGATCGCCATAGGTGACGATGTCGCGCGAGACCTCGCGGATCATCTCGCCGCCGCCGTTGAAGGGGCGCATCGCGACGAGGTGGTCGTACTTGGCCCAGAGCACGCCGATGCCGGTCGGGCCATAGACCTTGTGGCCGGTGAAGACGTAGAAGTCGCAGCCGATGTCCTGGACGTCCACGGGCAGATGCACCGCAGCCTGGCTGCCGTCGACCAGCACGGGAATGCCGCGGGCGTGGGCTATCTTCACGACGTCCTTGACCGGCACGATGGTGCCGAGCGCGTTCGACATCTGCGTGATCGCGACCAGCTTGGTCTTGGCGGTCAGCAGCTTCTCGAACTCGTCGATCAGGAAATTGCCCTCGTCGTCGACCGGCGCCCATTTGATCACCGCGCCCTGGCGTTCCCTGAGGAAATGCCACGGCACGATATTGGAATGGTGCTCCATGATCGAGATGACGATCTCGTCGCCCTCTTTGAGGTTCGGCCCGCCCCAGGACGACGCAACCAGATTGATCGCCTCCGTCGCGTTGCGGGTGAAGATCACTTCCTCGGTCCGCGGCGCATTGATGAACTGCGCGACCTTGGTGCGGCCGCCCTCATAGGCTTCCGTCGCGGCGTTGGCGAGGTAATGCAGACCGCGATGCACGTTGGCGTATTCGCTCGTATAGACCTGCGTCATGCGGTCGAGCACGGCGCTCGGCTTCTGCGCGGACGCGGCGTTGTCGAGATAGACCAGCGGCTTGCCGTAGACCTGCATGGCGAGCGCCGGGAAGTCCTGGCGCACGCGCGCGACGTCATAGGCGCCGTTCCTGACCGCGGGATGTGTGCTCATTGGCGCCGCTCCAGCCAGCGCTCGGCAATGCCGATCACGTGCTCGCGCAAGCCGTCGTCGGCGATCTGCTCGATGGCTTCACCGACGAAGGCCTGGATCAGCAGCGCCTGGGCCTGCTTCTCGGGCAGGCCGCGCGCCTTCAGGTAGAACAGCAGGTTGTCGTCGAGCGCGCCGGCGGTGGCACCGTGGCCGCAGGAGACATCGTCGGCGAAGATTTCCAGCTCGGGCTTGTTGTCGGCCTCGGCTTCGTCCGAGAGCAGCAGCGCGCGGATCATCATCTTGCCGTCGGTCTTCTGCGCGTCGGGACGGACGATGATGCGGCCCTGGAACACCGAATGGGCACGATCATCCAGCACGGCGCGGAAGATTTCGCGGCTGACGCAGTTCGGCACGGCGTGGTCGACGATCAGCGTGGTGTCGCCATGCTCGGTATTCTGCAACAGGTTCACGCCATTGACCGAGAGGTCACTGCCCTCGCCCGCCAGCGTGATGAAGCCTTGCAAGCGGCTGACGGCAGCTCCGGTGGTCATGTTGAAGAAATTCAGCTTCGAGTTCGCACCGACCGTGACGAATTGCGAGGTGATGTTCACGGCGTCAGGCGCATCGTCCATCAGGCGAATATGCGCCACGTCAGCGTTGTCGCCGACCGTGACAATGACGGCGTCGCTGACCTGGTAGGCTTTCGCACCAGCCGCGACGAAGGTCTCGATGATGGTGGCGCGGGCGCCGTCCCCGACCTTCACCTGCGAACGGGTGAAGGTCGACACGGAAGCGGCGGTCGCGACGTGGATGATCTGGATCGGCGCTGACAGCTGTGCGCCGTCCACGATCGACAAGACAACGCCGTCGGTCGCCAACGCGGCATTCAGCGCGATCACGGCATCCGTGGCTGCGGTCTTCAGAACATCAGAACTCTTGTCCAGCGTCTCCCGCAACGTCCCAAAGCCCGCCTCGGCAGCCAGCGCCTTGGCGTCGGAGAGATCGGCCGCGAACACGCCGTCGACCAGAACCAGCTTGCGGGCGCCATTGATCGCATGCGCCTTCACGGCGTCCGCGGCAAGTTTCAGCGCAGCTGCATCGGGCGCGGCCGCAAGCGGCAGCACCTCGCCGACCAGCGCGCGCAGATCGGTGTACTTCCATTCCTCGATCCGGCGGTGCGGCAGGCCGAGACGCTCATAGGTCTCGAACGCCTCGCGGCGCGCCGCGATCACGGAAGGCGAACCCGGCAGCCGACCTTCGGCACTGGCGAAGAGATCGCTCACCGCGCGGCCGTTTCCGGTCTTTGCCACAGCAACGTTCATCGCAAAATTCCTTACGCGGCGTCCTCGAACTGGGCGTAGCCGGACGCCTCCAGCTCGAGCGCCAGTTCCTTGCCGCCGCTCTTCACGACACGGCCCTTCGACATCACGTGCACGATGTCCGGCACGATGTAGTTCAGGAGCCGCTGATAGTGGGTGATGACGACCATCGCGCGCTTGGGCGAGTGCAGCGCGTTGACGCCGTCGGCCGCGATGCGCAGCGCGTCGATGTCGAGGCCCGAATCCATCTCGTCGAGGATGCAAAGGCTCGGTTCGAACAGCGCCATCTGCAGCACCTCGTTGCGCTTCTTCTCGCCGCCGGAGAAGCCGACATTGACGCCGCGCTTGAGCATGTCCTGCGGGATGTTCAGCGACTTCGAGACCTCTCGGACCTTCTTCAGGAAGTCCGGCGTCGAATATTCGCTCTCCCCGCGCGCCTTGCGCTGCGCGTTCAGTGCGGTGCGCAGGAACGTCATGGTGGCAACGCCGGGAATCTCGACCGGATACTGGAACGCCAGGAACACGCCCTTGGCCGCGCGCTCTTCCGGTTTCATCTCCAACAGGTCTTCGCCCTTGAACAGGATCTGGCCGCCGGTGACCTCATAGCCCGGCTTACCGGCGATGACGTGGGAGAGCGTCGACTTGCCGGAGCCGTTCGGCCCCATGATGGCGTGGATCTCGCCCTCGTTCACGGTCAGCGTCAGGCCGTGGAGAATCTCACGCTCCTCGACACGAACCTGCAGGTCTTTCACTTCAAGCAAAGCCATCTTGGTATCCAGTTTATTCAATTGATGCATGGAGCGCCGCAGCGCACCGCGAGGGTCGGAGCTAACCGACCGACCCTTCGAGCGAGATCGAGATCAGCTTCTGCGCTTCCACCGCGAATTCCATCGGCAGTTGCTGCAGCACGTCCTTGACGAAGCCGTTCACGACGAGGCCGACCGCTTCCTCCTGCGAAAGGCCGCGCTGGATGCAGTAGAACAGCACGTCCTCGGAGATCTTAGAGGTCGTGGCCTCGTGCTCGAACGTCGCCGAGGAGTTCTTGGCCTCGATGTACGGCACGGTGTGCGCACCGCATTTGTCGCCGATCAACAACGAATCGCAGGCCGTGAAATTGCGCGCGCCGGTGGCCTTGCGGTGCGCCGTCACGAGCCCGCGATAGGTGTTCTGCGACTTGCCGGCGGCGATGCCCTTGGAGATGATCCGGCTCGACGTGTTCTTGCCGAGATGGATCATCTTTGTGCCGCTGTCGACCTGCTGATACCCGTTCGAGATCGCGATCGAATAGAACTCGCCGCTGGAATTGTCGCCGCGCAGAATGCAGCTCGGATATTTCCAGGTGATGGCAGAGCCGGTCTCGACCTGGGTCCAGGAGATCTTGGAGCGGTTGCCGCGGCAGTCGCCACGCTTGGTGACGAAATTGTAGATGCCGCCCTTGCCCTCCGAATTGCCGGGATACCAGTTCTGCACCGTCGAATATTTGATCTCGGCGTCGTCGTGCGCGACGAGTTCGACCACGGCGGCGTGCAGCTGATTCTCGTCGCGCTGCGGCGCGGTGCAGCCTTCGAGATAGCTGACGTAAGAGCCCTTGTCGGCGATGATCAGCGTGCGCTCGAACTGGCCGGTGTTGCGCTCGTTGATGCGGAAATAGGTCGACAGTTCCATCGGGCACCGCACACCCGGCGGCACGTAGACGAACGAGCCGTCGGAGAACACCGCCGAGTTCAGCGTCGCGTAGAAATTGTCCGAGGTCGGAACCACCGATCCCAGATATTTCTGCACCAGTTCAGGATGCTCGCGGATCGCCTCCGAGATCGGCATGAAGATCACGCCGGCCTTCTTCAGTTCGGCCTTGAAGGTGGTCGCAACCGAGACCGAATCGAACACGGCGTCAACCGCGATCTTGCGCCTGTTGGGGTCTTGCTCGCCGGGCTTGGGCTCGACGCCTTCGAGCATGGCGACTTCCCGCAAGGGTATGCCGAGCTTCTCATAGGTCTTGAGGATCTCCGGATCGATCTCGTCGAGCGAGGTGATCGTCTTCTTCGGCTTGGGCGCCGAATAGTAATAGAGGTCCTGGAAGTCGATTTTGGGATAGTCGACGCGGGCCCAGGTCGGCTCGGTCATGGTCAGCCAACGCCGATAGGCCTCGAGCCGCCACTGGAGCATCCAGGCGGGTTCGTTCTTCTTCTCGGAGATGAACTTGACGGTCTCTTCCGACAGCCCCTTGGGGGCCTTGTCGGACTCGATCAGGGTCTCAAACCCATAACGATACTGATCGACGTCGATGCGCTTCACGCGATCGACCGTCTCTTGCACGGCTGGCATTCTATCCTCCGCTCGCGGTTTCAAGGACCGCGGTGGATCAAACTCTGACGAGTATTACGATGTCTTTTGGCAGAAAGCACGTGCTTAGAACCGTTCAAGCCGTGTTTCATCGCCTAGGCTCTAAGTAGGGTATTACCAAGCTTTCGCCAAGCCTCTAACGCCCAGTTGATGTCATCGGGTTCCGTGGACCAGCCCAGACTGAGACGCACCGCTCCCTGGGCCACGGCGGCATCATACCCCATCGCCGCCAGCACGTGGGATGGCTGCACCTTGCCCGAGGAGCAGGCCGAGCCCGAGGACACCGCCACGCCTTCGAGGTCGAAGCCGATCACGGCGGTCTCGGCCTTCAGGCCAGGCGCGGTAAACAGAACGGTATTTGGCAACCGCTGAACGTCCTCGGCGAAGACCATCGCGCCGGCAATCGCGCGAATACCGTTTTCCACGCGATCCCTGAGGGTTGCTATCCGCTCCGCATCCTCCGGCAGAGCCTGAAGGGCGACTTTCACCGCCGCCCCGAAGCCGGCGATACCCGCGACATTCTCGGTTCCCGCACGGCGGTTCTGCTCCTGCCCGCCGCCCCGCAGCACCGGTTCAAGCCCGGCAATTCCCTCCGCCACGACCAGCGCACCCACGCCCTTGGGGCCGCCGATCTTGTGCGCAGAAAAAGTCGTAAGGTCGGCCCCCACTGCATTGATATCGAACGGAATCTTCCCAAGCGCCTGGATCGCATCGACATGCAGCAGGCCGCCGGCCTCGTGAACGATCCGAGCGGCCTCCGTGACCGGCTGGATTGCCCCCGTCTCGTTGTTGGCCGCCATGATCGAAACCAGTGCCGGCGGCCCGTCTCCGAGCAGCGCCTTGAGATGGCCGCGGTCGATCACGCCGGAGCCTGAGACCCTGATCTGGCCGATTTTGTCCGCTGGGAACCGGCCGCCTGCCAGCACCGAGGCATGCTCGATCGCCGAGACCAGCAGCCGCTCGACACGGCCGCCAGACGGCCCCCGCAAGCCGGGCGACAGCGCCAGCGCATTGGCCTCGGTTCCGGCGGAGGTGAAGACGACGTTGCGCGGCAACGCCCCCACCGCCGCCGCAAGTGTGGCGCGGGCGTCCTCGACCAGCCGCCTAGCCTCGCGCCCCTCGGCATGGACCGAGGAGGGATTGCCGATCAGATCGTAAGCGGCGAGCATCGCGGCCCGTGCCTCGACGCGAAGCGGCGTGGTCGCATTCCAGTCGAGATAAACGCGCTTTGGCATGAAAGTAATATATTACCTCAGGGGCGAGAGTTGCTTCACCCGTTTCAATGCCCGACATGGGCTGCTGCCAGCCGCTTGGCAACCATGATTCCGGTCGGCGCCGAGTCATGACATGCCGGTGACACGCTAACACCTTGACCCCATTGCGGGATGTTCAAGATGCTTGCTTTTTGACCCACGCCTCATGTTAGAACGCGCGCGTCAGTTCACCGCGCGCCGCTCGCGCATCATCCGAGGGCGCCGCTCCACCCTTCCATTCGCGGCTTGGTCGGCACAGCAGCCGATGAAGTCCGTGCCATCGGTTGGTTGTTGAGGACCGCCTTCAAGGGATCAAGAGATCATCCATGCCTGAAGTTATTTTCACTGGCCCCGCTGGCCGCCTCGAAGGCCGCTATCACCCGGCCAAGCAGAAGAACGCGCCGATCGCGATGGTCCTGCATCCGCATCCGCAGTTTCACGGCACGATGAATCATCAGATCATCTACCAGTGCTACTACGCGTTCGCGCATCGCGGCTTCTCGGTGCTGCGCTTCAACTTCCGCGGCGTCGGCCGCAGCCAGGGCTCGTTCGACCACGGCACCGGCGAATTGTCGGATGCGGCGGCCGCGCTCGACTGGGCGCAGACCATCAATCCCGAAGCGCGCGCCTGTTGGGTCGCCGGCTTCTCCTTCGGCGCCTGGATCGGCATGCAGCTGCTGATGCGCCGCCCCGAGGTCGAAGGCTTCATCTCGATCGCGCCGCCGGCCAATCTCTATGACTTCTCGTTCCTTGCGCCCTGCCCGTCCTCAGGGCTCATCGTGCATGGCGAGAAGGATGCGGTGGTGCCGCCCAAGGACGTCAACACGCTGGTCGAGAAGCTGAAGACGCAGAAGGGCATCGTGATCGACCAGCAGATCATCCCCGGCGCCAACCACTTCTTCGACGCCAAACTCGAGCCGCTGATGGAAACCATCACCGCCTATCTCGACATGCGTCTGGCCAACGTGCGCTAAGCGAGCTTCAGCGCGACGATCCCCATCAAGACGAGCGCGATGCCCGCAAGCTTCATCGCGCTCAAGGTCTCGCCGAACAGCACGACGCCCATGATGAAGGTGCCGGCAGCGCCAATACCGGTCCACACCGAATAGGCAACGCCAACTTCGAGCACCTTC
The DNA here is from genome assembly GCF_042076515.1 of Bradyrhizobium sp. A5. Lineage (NCBI taxonomy): Bacteria > Pseudomonadati > Pseudomonadota > Alphaproteobacteria > Hyphomicrobiales > Nitrobacteraceae > Bradyrhizobium > Bradyrhizobium sp. A5. The sequence continues at coordinate 3,802,006 of NZ_CP148990.1, forward strand.
AAGGCGCGTCCGAGCAGAACGACGAAGGCGGCGAGCAGCACGAGCGAGATGATGCTCCAACCGACACGCGTGTAGCCTTCTGCGTACTTCATCGAGATCGCCCAGCCGACATCCAGCGCGCCGGCGATCACCAGCATCACCCAGGCCACAGATTGCGACATCGGCGTGCGCTCAGGCTGCGAGCTTGAGGACATGCGCGTCGTGCCGCACGAGGAAAGCGCGGAGCAACTCCGGATAATTCGAGTCAACCGCTGAGCGCACGCTCGGACGCTTCGCCAGTTCTGCTCGCCATGCCCGCACCTTCGGCACATCCCTGAAGATATTGTGTTCGGTCAGTTCGTCGAACAGATCGAAATAGCGGAAGACGGGCGCGAATACCGCGTCGACCAGGCTGAACGGATCGCCGGCGAAATAAGGACCCTCGCCAAGCGCGGCCTCGACCCGCGCGAATTTCGCCACGAGCGCCTGCCGCTTGCTCTCGAACGTCGCAGGATCGGTCGTCGTCTCCAGCCCCCAGAGATCGCCGAGGATCGCCGAGCCGAACTCCATCCAGGCGCGGTGCTCGGCACGCTTCAATGCATCGGCCGGATGCAGTTTCGTGCCGCCTTGCGTCTCCTCGATGTACTCGCAGATGACGTTGCTCTCGAACAGCGCGACCTCGCCCTTGTCGGTCGTCACCACCAGCACCGGCACCTTGCCGAGTGGCGAGAGTTTCAGGAACCAGTCGGGCTTGTTGGCGAGATCGATGTCGACGCGCTCGAACGGCACGCCCTTCTCTTTCAGAGCGATCACGGCGCGCTGCACATAGGGACAAAGCTTGTGGCTGATCAGTTTCAGGGAAGCGGTCATGACAAAGATCCCGGCGGTTTGATGCAATTGCGCCCAAGATAGATGCAATTGCATGCACTCGTCAAGATCAATGCAGTTGCATTAATCACCCGTGACGGCTCAGGGCCTCGCAATCACTCCGCCAGTCATCGGCATCGGCACGCCCGTAGTGGCGGGATAGGACAGCGGCAGGCCTTTCAGGCCGCGCGCGGCGAGGAAGCCGAAGGCCTGGGCCTCGATCGCGTCGGAGGCCCAGCCGAGCGTCTCGGCGGCCTCGACCGCGGCTGAACCGACCCGCTCCCGCAGCATCCGCAGCATGGTGAGGTTGCGGGCGCCGCCGCCGCAGACGATCCAGCTTCGCGGCCGCCGCGGCAGCAGCGGAATGACGCGGGCAATTGCCGCCGCGGTGAAGGCGGTCAGCGTCGCGGCACCGTCGGCCGGCGCCACATCGCCGAGCTTCAACGCGGCAAAGTCGTTGCGGTCGAGCGATTTCGGCGGCAGGCTCGCGAAAAACGGCAGCTCCAGCGCGCGCGCGATCCAGGCCTCGTCGGCCTTGCCGAGCGCGGCGAACTTGCCTTCCGCGTCGAACGCCTGATTCATGATGCGGTACATGAAATCGTCGAGCAGCGCGTTGCCGGGCCCGGTGTCGCAGGCGATCAGCGTGTCGTTGCCGTCGATATAGGTGATGTTGGAGACGCCGCCGATATTGACCACGACGATCGGTCCCTCGCGCTCCAGCGAGTTGGCGAGTGCGCGGTGGTAGACCGGCACCAACGGCGCGCCCTGCCCGCCGGCCTCGACGTCGGCGGCGCGGAAATCGTGCATCACGGGAATATGGATCGCTCTCGCCAGCGCCGGCGCATCGCCGATCTGCACCGTCAGCCGCCGCTCGGGCCGGTGCAGCACGGTCTGGCCGTGGAAGCCGACGATGTCGATGTCCTCCGGCCTCATCCGGTTCTGGGCCACGAACGCCGAGACCGCCTCGGCATGCGCCAGCGTCACCACGCGCTCGGCCTCAGCCAGAATGCCCGGCCGGGCGTCGCGCTGCGGCAGGTGCACGGCCTCGCTCAGCGCCTGGCGCAGCAGATTGCGCTCCGCCGGACTATACGGCCGGTAGCCGGATGGTCCGAACGCTTTCACCTGTCTTCCGTCGGTTTCGATCAGCGCGACGTCCACCCCGTCCAGCGAGGTGCCGCTCATCAAACCGAGTGCCGTCAACATCATCTCAAGCGAGCCTCGAAGCCCCCTGCCCGGACGCCCGGCTTGTATCAAACAAGCACATCTTATAATGCCACAGCGCGCATTTTTGCGGCAGCCCGGTTCGTGCCGGTTCCGCAACTTGCGGCAATGATCGTAAAATAAGAATGATCAGGTTCGCCGACAGATGACTGCATTTAAATCGGATTTCCTCAATACCCTCAAGGAACGTGGATTCATCCACCAGTGCTCCGATTTCGAGGGGCTGGACGCGCTCGCCGCCAAGGGCGAGGCGATCGCCTATGTCGGCTACGATTGCACCGCCCGCTCGCTGCACATCGGCAACTATTTGACCATGATGATGCTGCACTGGCTGCAGCAGTCCGGCAACAAGCCGATCACGCTGATGGGCGGCGGCACCACCATGGTCGGCGATCCCTCCGGCAAGGACGAGACGCGCGCGATGCGCACCGTCGCCGAGATCGAGGCCAACAAGGCCTCGATCCGCGGCGTGTTCGCCAAGGTGCTGAACTACGGCGACGGCAAGAGCGACGCCATCATGCTCGACAACGCCGAGTGGCTGACCAAGCTGAACTGGATCGAGATGCTGCGCGACGTTGGCCGGCACTTCTCGGTCAACCGCATGCTGACCATGGACTCCGTGCGGCTGCGCCTCGAGCGCGAGCAGGAGATGAGCTTCATCGAGTTCAACTACATGGTCTGCCAGGCCTACGATTTCGTCGAGCTCGCCAAGCGCACCGGCTGCCATTTGCAGATGGGCGGCTCGGACCAGTGGGGCAACATCATCATGGGCGTCGATCTCGGCCGCCGCATGGGCACTCACCAGCTGTTCGCGCTGACGACGCCGCTGCTGACCACGGCATCCGGTGCCAAGATGGGCAAGACCGCGCAGGGCGCGGTGTGGCTCAACGCCGACCAGTTCTCGCCCTATGATTTCTGGCAGTACTGGCGCAACACCGAGGACGCCGATGTCGGCAGGTTCCTGAAGCTGTTCACGACGCTGCCGATGAGCGAGATCAAGAAGCTCGAAGCGCTCGGCGGCTCGGAGATCAACGAGGCCAAGAAGGTGCTCGCGACCGAAGCGACCGCATTGCTGCACGGCCCGGACGCCGCCAACGAGTCAGCCGAAACCGCGCGACGCACCTTCGAGGAAGGCGCGCTCGCCGAGAGCCTGCCGACTGTGGAAGTTCCGCGCGGCGAGCTCGACGCCGGCCTCGGCGTGCTCAACGCCTTCGTCAAGGCCGGCCTCGTCGCCTCCAACGGCGAGGCGCGGCGCCAGATCAAGGGCGGCGGCCTGCGCGTCAACGACGAGCCCGTCACCGACGAGAAGATGGCGCTGTCTGCGGACAGCCTGACGCCGGAAGGCGTGATCAAGCTGTCCTTCGGCAAGAAGAAGCACGTCCTCATCCGGCCTGCATAGGCGTATGAGCTTTTGATGCTTGTCAGGGCGCGCCGAAGCGCGCTCCCTGACGGGCAATGGACCAGAACACGCCGAGGGAAACGACCAGGGACAACGGAGCTGCGATGCAGCAGGGCGCGGTGCGCACCGCGCTCATTGTGCTCGCGCTGTGCTTCACACTGGCTGTGCTCGGCCGGGGCCTCAGTGAAAGCTTCACCGTCTTCCTCAAGCCGATCTCGGAAAGCTTCGGCTGGGACCGTGCGCAGGTCGTCTCGATCTACTCGCTGACCTGGCTCATCAGCGGACTGACCGCGCCGCTGGTCGGACGCCTGTTCGATCATTCCGGACCACGCATCGTCTATGCGCTCGGACTGTTCCTGCTCGGTTCGGCCTTTCTGATCGCGGCGCACGCGCAATCGCTCTGGCAGTTCCAGCTCTCGATCGGATTGTGCGTCGGCGTCGGCGTCGCCTTCATCGGCAATGTGCCGAACTCGATCCTGCTCGGCCGCTGGTTCGGCCCAAAGCTGCCGACCGCGATGGCGGTGGTGTACTCGGCGATGGGCGGCGGCGTGCTGGCGCTACTGCCGGCCTCTCAGCTCCTGATCGATCATATCGGCTGGCGCGAGACCTACCAGCTGTTCGGCTTCGCCTCGCTCGGCCTGCTGGTGCCGTTGCTGCTGTTGCCGTGGCGGTTGTTCGCGTCGGGCTCGCCGCATGTCGCCAAGAAGACCGATCCCGATTTCGTCGACCACGGCTGGACGCTGGTGAGCGCGATGCGACACCACGCCTTCTGGGCGCTGTTCTCGACCTTCTTCTTCACCGCTGTCGGCATGTATGCGATCGCGGCACAAATCGTGGCCTATCTGATCGATGCCGGCTTCGCGCCGCTCCAGGCCGCAACCGCCTGGGGCTTTTCCGGTGTCGTGCTGGTGTTCGGCATGCTCGGGGTTTCCGCGCTCGACGGGCTGATCGGGCGCCGGCCGTCCGTGCTGCTCAGCTACGCGATCTCGATCATCGGCATCTTCCTGCTCTGGCTGCTGCAGTATTATCCGAACGTCATCCTGCTCACCGGATTCGTCGTCTGCTTCGGCAGCATGATGGGCTCGCGCGGGCCGCTGATCACGGCAACCGCGATGAAGATCTTTCGGGGCAAGCGCGTCGGAACCATCTTCGGCACCATCTCGATCGGCAGCGGCCTCGGCTCGGCGTTCGGCTCCTGGAGCGGTGGCCTGATCCATGACGCGACCCACGGCTACAACGCGCTGCTCGTCTTCGCACTCGCGAGCGTGGTGCTCGGGATGATCCCGTTTCTCGTCGTGCCCGCTTTGCGGCGCTAGGTCTCCCGGAGGTAACCTGATCGCATTTGCGTCACCGGGAAATTACGGACAGATGCGACGCGAACACACGCAAAAAACCGGTTCGCCGGTGGCTGAAAGTGCAGCCTGCGGTGTTTTGTCCGACATGACAAAAATGTCAGCGCGAATCGAGCTTGGGCGGCTTGCGGGGTGGAACTGAATGCGGTCCAAGTCGCAGCCATTGGATGGAGGGCACAAACCAATGAACTTTCCCTATCTCGTTCGCTTTCAACCGGTTCTCTTGAGCCTGTTTCGCTTCATCACCGGCCTGCTGCTGTTTCAGTACGGCGTCGCCAAGCTGTTCAAGTTTCCGGTGCTCCCCTACTTCGCGAACATCCCCCCGCTGATCTACGCGGCCGGCACGATCGAGCTCGTGCTTGGCGCGCTCCTGATGATCGGCCTGTTCACCCGTCTCGCGGCATTCATTCTCTCGGGTGAGATGGCCTTCGCCTACTTCATGGGCCACATGCTCAAGGGCGACACGCCGGTGTTCCTGCCGCTGCTCAATGGCGGCACCGCGGCGATCCTGTTCTGCTTCGCCTGCCTCTACCTCTCGGCAGCCGGCGGCGGTTCGGTCAGCGCCGATGCGGCGATGAGCAAGGACTAGCGGGTCGACCAGCAACGCATTGCGCTATGCTCACGCGAGCGCAATTAACCCACAAGTAACGGATGGCATCGGCAGCCTTGCCGGTGTCATCTAGCGCGAGCCCAGCACGTTCCAGATCAGGACGAGCGCCGCTGCGAGCAGCACGGACATGACGAAGCGGTGAGCGAATCGGCCCATTGCCGCTCCTGCCAGGCTCGCTGACCACCAAAGTCTGAGATCGGTCGTCGCCAGCATCCGCGCTGGCGTGCGCCGATGCATGTCGGTTCGTCTGCACAATTGCGCACATGGCTGCGAACGGTCACGCGCGCGGCAGGCCGCCGCATGGCTATGTTCATGATTGGTAAGAACTTCATGCTACCGATGCGAGCAATAACAACCATTTCGTAGAGGCTGCGATGAAGTTGCTGAGCCACCTGAAGATCCGCACCAAGCTTGCCAGCATGGTCTGCCTTGCGGCTCTCACCGTCACGGCCATCATCGCGGTCTCGGGCTTCCTCAGCAAGAGCCGCATGATGGAGGACCGGGTCCAGCAGATGAAGACCGCGGTCGATATGCTCTACAGCCTCGCCCAGTCGGTTCAAGACGACGTCACCGCCGGCAAGATGACGCAGGCCGAGGCCAAGGCTCAGTTCCATATTCGCGGTCGCCAGATGAGCTTCAACGCCGGCCAAGGCTACCCGGTCGTCTACAACGCCGACACATCCATCATCGTCAACGGCGCCAACCAGAAGCTCGAAGGCAAGATCACCGGCGCGACCGATTCCAACGGCGTCCTGATCGCCGACGCGATCATCAAGGCAGGCGACCTGTCCGCACAGGGCGGCGTGACGTCCTACCTTTATCCCCGCCCCGGACAAACCGAGGCCGTCCGCAAGACCGTGTTCGCGCGCAAGTTCGCGCCCTGGAACGCGACCATCAGCTACGGCCTCTATGTCGACGATATCGACGCCGACGTGCGCGCGCTCACGCTGGAGCTGGCCGCGGTCGGCCTTGGCCTGATGCTGCTGATGGCCACGCTGTCCTGGCTGATTGCCCGTGACGTGTTGAGCGCGCTCGACCGCCAGAAGACCCGCATGCAGGAGATCGCCGAGGGCGCCATCGACAAGCCGGTCGAGGAGACCGATCGCGGCGACGAGATCGGCCGCATGGCCGAGACGCTCGAAGTGCTGCGCCAGACCGCCCTGACCGCCCGCATGCTCGAAGCCGAGCAGGTCGCCACCAAGACCCGCAGCGAGCAGGAGAAGCGCGACGCGCTGATCTCCCTTGCCGACCGCTTCGACGCTTCCGTCGGCCAGCTCGTCGGCCTGATGGCCTCGGGCTCCGGGGAGCTGGAGACGACCGCCAAGTCGATGTCGTCCACGGCTGAAGGCACCAACCGCCGCGCCGCCGTGGTCGGCTCGGCCGCCACCGAAGCCAGCCAGCGCGTCCAGACTGTCGCCGCGGCCGCCGAAGAGCTGTCCTCCTCCATTACCGAGATCAGCCGCCAGGTCGCGCAATCCGCGGAAGTCACCGGCCGCGCCGTGGACAGCGCGCGCCGCACCGACACCATCGTCCGCGCACTGTCTGACGGTGCCCAGCAGATCGAGCACGTCGCCGAGCTGATCTCCAGCATCGCGGCACAGACCAATCTGCTCGCGCTCAATGCTACGATCGAGGCTGCCCGTGCCGGTGAGGCCGGCCGCGGCTTTGCCGTCGTCGCCTCCGAGGTGAAGTCGCTGGCGAGCCAGACCGCGGAAGCCACCCGTGAGATCGGCGACAAGATCGCCCAGATTCAGGGCGCGACCAAGGAGGCCGTGGACGCGATCGGCGGCATCACCGCCACCATCGAGGAGGTCAGCCGCATCGCGACCTCGATCGGCGCGGCCATCGAAGAGCAAGGCGCCGCCACCGCGGAGATCGCCCGCAGCGTCTCGCAGACCGCGGAGGCGACCAAGGAGGTCACCACCAATATCGGCGGCGTCAGCACGGCGGCGAACGAGACCGGCAACGCCGCCGGCATGGTGCTCGCGGCCGCCTCGAACCTCTCCAAGCAGGCCGAGCAGCTCTCCGGCGAAGTCGGCACCTTCCTGGCCGGCGTGCGCGCGGCATAAGCTTCCGCGCTAATATCTCCACACGCGTCATGGCCGGGCTCGTCCCGGCCATCCAAGTTCTCAGCGCATCCAGAAAGAAAGTTCGTGGATGCCCGGGACACGCCCGGGCATGACGGATTCTTGAGTACCGCCTCTACCGTCTCGCCAGGCTGCAGCCACTCGAGAGCTTGCTCGAAGATCCGGTCGAGCCGTCGCTCGACTGCGATGGGAATTCCTCGAACGGCGAGTTCTGCTTGCCGGTGTTGAACTCGAAGATCTTGCGGAACAGGCCGGGCGCCATCGCCGAGATCGGGTTGACGCGCATGACAGGCGCGGCAGGAGTGCCGACGACCTCGTAGGTCACACCGATCAGTCCCTCATTGTTACCGCCGCCGAGGAAGATACCGAACAACGGAATCTGGCCGAAGATGTTGTTGACGCCATACATCGGCACGAAGGTGCCGCTCATGCAGACCTGGTTGCCGGGATAGTCGATCGAGCCCTCGATGGTCGCGCCTATCATCGGCCCCTTGACCACACCGTCGCGAACGGTCAGCGCCCCGTTCTGCCGGGTGAACTCGGCGCGCAACGCGCTGAAGGAGACGCCGCTGCCGGTCCCGTTGGGCGCGCCGGCGGCGACGCGCTCGAGCTGCGCCTCGCCCTTCACCGTGAAGTCGCGCACGTTGATGAGGCCCTCGCGGGACGTGTTCGGCTCGGATGTCGGCGGCTCCATCGCCACCACCATCTGGCCGCCAACCGCCTTGGTGTAGGTATCGGTGAAGCGCAGCAGCGCGCCGGCGTCGTTGGTCTGGAGATAGATCACCTCGCGGTTGCCCTGGGCGCGGCCGCCACGCAGGTCGGCGGCCACCGGCGTGTCTTTGCCGATCCTGCCGCTCAGCGTGAAGGCCTTCACCGCGCCGTTGCGGCGCGACATCTTGGCATCGACGCTGCGCATCGCCTCGCCGTTGAAGCCCATGACCGCGCCGAGCTTCACGTCGATGTCGAAGTCGACGTTCTTCATCTTGTTCTTGGCATCGTCCTTGGTATTGCCCGAGATCGCCGATTTCAGGAAGCCGCGGCCGTCGAACACGTCGCCGCGCATCGTGCCCTTGACGACGCCGTCCTGGCCGCGCTCGACCTTCAGCGACGCCTTGTCGCCGTCGGACGGCGAATAGGTCGGGAAGCTCGCATTCACGAGGTCGCCATTCGGATCGACCTCGAGCGAGCCCTTGATCGAGGCGCCGCCGCCTTCGATGACGATGTCCTCCAGACGCGTCGATTGCGCGGTCGGCACCACCTTGAACGTGGCCTTGCCCGATTTGCCCGGCAGCTTGACCCAGCCAGGCAGGATGTTGTCGAGCTTGACCGAGGTCAGGTCGGCCTCGATGCCGAGTTTCGTCGTCTGGTCGGGGCCGCCGGCGATCTTGCCCGACAGCTTGATCGGCACCGATCCGCTGACGGCGGGACTGAGATCGAATCCCAGGCGCGCCCGGCTGGCGTCGTCCAGCGTGGTCTGCAATTTGACGTCCGCATCACCCTCGGTCGGCTTGCGGTAATCGAGCGAGGCCGCCTGGCCGTTGATCTTGACGTCGCCCTTGACCTGATAGCCCTGGTTGTTCGCGGCGATCTTGAGATTGTTGGCTTCCAGCTTCTGGTTCATCACCAGCTTGTCGGCTGAGAAGCCGTTGAGATCGGCGGTGACGGAATAGACGGTGTCGGCCTTGGTCAGCTCTCCTTTGACCGGCATGCCGAGCTGGATGTTCGCCGTGAACGTGCCCTTGCTGGTGTTGGGATCGACGACGGTCGACGACAGGTCGCTCAGCCGGTCATTGGCAAGCATTTCGGCCGCCGCAGGCACGGGGCCGTCGACGCGAAACCTGGTCCGCGACGGAGACGGTTTGGGCGCCATGTCCGGCACCTCGAACACGAAGTCGGAGATCGTGACCTTGCGACCCGCCGGCGTATCGGCGATGCCCTGGGCGATATTCACGGTCGCCGTGCGCCCGGTCACGTGCGCCTTCAAATCGGCATCGTGCACGACAGGCATGCCATCGACGGGACGGACCGCGACGCCGCTCGCGACGATGTTGACCGACAGGCCGTCGTCGGGAATCGGCGGGCCCTTGCGCGGCAGGTTCCTGGTCGGTGAATTGACGCCGATCTCGATGCGCTGAAGCGTGCCGCGCTCGATCCGCTCGATCACCCACTCCCGCAATTCGGGAACGACGAGCGTCGGCCACATCCGCTTGAGCGCGGAGGCCGACATCGGCGTTCCCGCGAAGCCCAGCGTCAGCCGCGGTTCACCCGAATAGTCGATCGCCCCCGTGCCGGCGACGCCGATCTCGCCATTGCTGATATCGGCCTGCGTCAGCAGCATGCGCTTGTGGTCGGTGTCGAAGCGGAAGCCGATCGCAATGCGGTTGAAGACCAGCGGCGGTTCGTTGTCGATGCCGCCAAGCAGGATCGAGCCGCCGCTGAAACCGAGCTGCCAGTCGTTGACGGTGCCGTTGGGCGGCTCAAGATGGGCCAGCAGCGTCAGACGGTTCGCGCCCGACAGGATCTTGAACGGCGCAACCAGCACCCGCCGATTGGCGTCCCACTCGACGTTGATCTCGGCGGAGTCGATCGCCATCGGATAGTCGGGTGTGTCGGTGTCTATGATGTTGCCCGCGCCGATTGCGACCTTGCCGCGAAAGAAGGTCGGCACGCCGTCGCGGCCGAGCTCGCCCTTGAGCTCTCCCGTCATCGGCAGGTCTGCCGTATAGGTGAGGTCCTTCACCCGCAGCGCCAGCAGGATGTTGGCGGTGGAGACCTTGTCGGCGCGGATGTCGACCGAGCGCACGCCGTTCTCGGCGGGACCGATCGTGGCGCGCAGCGACCAGGGACGTGCGCCCTCCTCGCCGAAGCTGAGCGTGACACCACCACGGGTCGGCCGGCGCAGGCTGAGCGTGATGTTCTCAAACGACCATTTGCTGCCGCGCTGCTGATCGTCGACGATCAGATTGCCGTTCTTCAGACCGATCTCGTTGAGGTTCTGCCCGTCGAGGCCGGTCATGCTCAGGCTGTCGAGCCAGTCGAGGCCCTGAAGAATTCCGCTCTGGGCCGTGGCCTGCGGGGCGGTTTGAGATGGGTCCTGGCCCGCAGGTGCCGTCGCGAAAGGCGGCGGCGGGACACCGTTGCGCGGGAATGTCGGAGGCAGGCCCGCATCCTTCTTGGACGCCACGCCGGTTGCGAGCGGTTTTGCGGTGTCGCCGGCCGACACGGTGACAGTGCCGTCAGGCGCGATCCGGATCGCGAGTTCGGCGTCGACGAGATTGAGGCTTTCGGCGCGCAGGTGCCCCATCAGCAGACCCGCACCCGACAGCTTCACCTCCGCCTTCGGCGCACTGGCAACGATGGCGTGGTCGCGGTCGCGCACGATGATGTCGCGGATGCGCACCGCGATGCGAACCCGGCCGACCCGCTCGATCTGGGTGCCGCCGACCTCGACCGTGTTGCCGTGGCCGATATTGTCCTCGATCGCGGCAGCGAGCCAGGGCGTCGCGATGTCGAGATTGATCGGCCCCGCGCCAAGCCGCCACCACAGCGCGCCGAAACAGCCGACGAAGATGACGGCCAGGGCCCCGACCACGATGGCCATCCGCTTCAGCCAGCGACCTCCGCCCAGCCAGCGGCGCAACGAGCCGAATCCGTCACCAAAACGATGAAAGCCTGAATTGGAACGCGACAACAGCCGCCGCGCCCGCCGGCGCGCCGCCGCTTCCTGATCCGGATCCCAGTCGGCGTCGTCCCATTCCTGCGGCTCCTGCTGGCTGCCGCGCCGATCGAGATCCCGATTGTAATCCTGGGGCGACGTATTCCTTGCCATTGCCTCTCGATACAGGCGCCCATCGTGGGGTTGAGCGCCGCCGGGACCGCAGCCGTCGACGGGGATCGAAGCTCCCCGCCCCGGCGATGCCGCCATACCTCGAATATTCCTGCTGTTCGTCATTTCGCCCCGGGAGCGCGTTCAACGAGCAGTGGGGTGGTGCGTGGAATTCCTTGTAACCATACTCCGGCGCCGTCAGACTCGCCCAGCCGAGGGCGCGATTCCGGCACAGCGGACGAGAGCTGCAATACCGCTTTGGTTGACCCGCCGAAAGCGACGAAAGGAAGGCGTATGTCCAAGAAATCCCGAAAGAAATCGTCCAAAACGCCCTCCGGCAGTCCGACAGCTAAAAAGAAGGCCCCGACAACGCGGGCAACGACTCAAGCAAAGTCCGCGAAAACACAGCGGACACCGGCGCGCAAATCAACCGGGAGCATAGCAAAATCAGGGTCACATGGGGCCGCATCGAAACAGTTAAATTCCTCCAGATCGGCGGCCGTGCCCGTGAAGGCCAAAGAGAAGGCTAAGTCCGCTTTGCCCAAGTCCGCTTTGCCCAAGTCCACCCTGGCAGAGGGCCAGAAGGCCCCCGCCTTTCGCCTGCCCCGCGACGGCGGCGACATGGTCACCCTGGCCGATTATGCCGGCCGCAAGCTCGTCCTGTTCTTCTATCCCCGCGCCGACACGCCCGGCTGCACCAGGGAGGCGATCGACTTTACCCGGCTGGCCGACGCCTTCGCGGCGGCCGGCACCACCGTGCTCGGCATCTCGGCCGACCCGTTAAAGGCCCAGGAGAAGTTCCGCGACAAGCACAAGCTCGCGATTCCTCTCATTTCGGATGAGAAGCACGAGATGCTGGAAGCGTATGGCGCCTGGGGCGAAAAATCCATGTACGGCAAGAGCTTCCTTGGGATTCTTCGGACCACGCTGCTGATCGGGGCCGACGGCAAGGTAGCCAAGGTCTGGCGCAATGTCCGGGTCGACGGCCATGCCGATCAGGTGCTGGAAGCGGCAAGAAGTCTTTAACCCATCCGTTAGATTTGAGCGCTTCCGTTTCCGGAAAATTAACCATGACCGGCCCAGATTGCCGCGGCAATTGAGCCGCAAGGAACCGTTCCGACCGGCGCCGGAGCGCCGATGTCGAAAAGTTCTGCCCAACTCTCGCAGTACCCCCAACATCACCCTCACGACCATGGCCGCGTTTTCCACCGCCGCCCTGCGGCTGCCGTGGCGGCCGCGATTCCCCTTGCCCCGACCGACGACGCCTACACCATCGTGCATCACGGCAAGCAGGTCCGGCTCGGACCCGTCGTGTTCTGGATCGTGGTCGGCACGGTCGTGCTGCTCGGGCTCTGGTCGGCGGCGACCGCCACCTATTTCGCTTTCCGCGACGACGTCCTGACCCGGCTGATCGCCCGCCAGGCCGAGATGCAATACGCCTACGAGGACCGTATCACCGAGCTGCGCGCCAAGGTCGACCGCACCACCAGCCGCCAATTGCTCGACCAGGAACAGTTCGACCAGAAGCTCGACCAGATCATGAAGCGCCAGACGGCGCTGGAGTCCCGGGCGACGGCGCTTGGAGCCATGCCCGACGTGACCGGGTCGATCCCCCGCGCGACTCCGCAGCGCGGCGATTCGAACCAGGGCTTGACGCAGGGCACGCCGAAGCCGTCACCGATCAGCGACACCGTGATCTTCGTCGCGCCGCCCGATCGCGAGGCAAGACTCGAATCGCGGGCGCCGGCCGTCATCGCACCGCCGACCAACCAATTCGCCAAGAACCACGGGTTCGACAACGTCCTGGTTCGGCTGACCACCTCGCTTGACCAGGTCGAGCGCCGCCAGATCGCGGCGCTCAGCGCCGTCGAGGAAGGCATGGATTCACGGATGCGCCGGATGCGCGGCGTCGTCAGCGATCTTGGCCTCAATCTCGCCAGCCTCGAAGCCGCCGTGCCTCGCTCCGCGATGGGCGGGCCGTTCATCCCGGTCAAGCTGACGGCCAATGCCGGCCCGTTCGAGAAGCAGCTCTATCGTATCAACACCACGCGCGCCGAGATGGATCGTCTCAATCGCACGCTGGCGCTGGTGCCCTATCGCAAGCCCGTCATTGGCGAAGTCGAATTCACCTCCGGCTTCGGCGTGCGCAGCGATCCCTTCCTGGGCCGGCCCGCGATGCATACCGGTCTCGACTTCCGCGCCGCAACCGGCGATCCCGCGCGCGTCACCGCCAACGGCAAGGTCGTCTCGGCCGGCTGGTCCGGCGGCTACGGACGCATGGTCGAGGTCGATCACGGCAATGGGCTCTCGACCCGCTACGGCCATCTCTCCGAGATCAACGTCAAGGTCGGCGAGATCGTGAAGCTTGGCCAGGTCATCGGCCTCGTCGGATCGACCGGCCGCTCCACCGGTCCGCACCTGCACTACGAAACCCGCATCGACGGCGAAGCGGTCGATCCGCAGAAGTTCCTGCGAGCCGGCGTGCGCCTCAGCGCGGGCTAGGTTCTGTACCCATAACCATTGAGCGTTTGGGTTTGTCGTGATTCGAGGTCGGGGGAGGACCTTGATCATGGCCCGGTACGATGTTTCGGAGACCGAGTGGCGTTTGATCGCACCGCTGCTGCCCAACAAACCGCGGGGCGTGGCACGGGTGGACGACCGACGCATCATCAATGCGATCTTTTATGTTTTGAGGACGGGCTCGCCCTGGCGCGATCTGCCCAGTCGCTACGGGCCTTATACGACCGCCTATAATCGCTATAACCGCTGGTCGAAGGCTGGCGTCTGGCTGCGGATTTTCGAGACACTTGCGGCGCAATCACCCGGATCCCTGCACCTCATAGACTCTTCGATCATTCGCGCTCACCAGCATGCAGCCGGCGGTAAAAAGGGGGCCCGGATCACGCCATTGGCCGTTCTCGTGGAGGACTGAGCACCAAGATCAACGCCGTCGTGGATGAGAATGGCCTTCCATTGCGGATCGTGCTCTCCGCCGGACAGGCATCTGACAAGGCCGCCGTGGCAGCCCTGCTTGAGGGACTGCCGCCGGCCCGCGCGCTCATTGCCGATCGCGGCTACGACGCTCAGGCCATCGTCGAACTGGTTCGCCAGCGCGGCAGCGAGGCGCACATCCCGACCCAGCGGGACCGTAAAGTTCAGCGCTCGGTCGATCCGGGTCTTTATCGCCAGCGCAATATGATCGAGCGCTTCTTCTGCAAACTCAAACACTTCCGCCGCGTCGCTACGCGCTTCGACAAACTCGCTAGAAACTTCCTCGCCGCCGTTCTGCTGGCATCAACGAGACTTTGGCTCCGAGCTTATGAGTCCACGACCTAGACGTGAGGCCGGAAGAGGCCGCCTCCCACTAGGAACGGAACCTCCGCAGACGGCTTGAAGGACTCCATGGGCGCCCCGGGAGATCCTGACGATGGCAAAGACGACGAAATCGACTCGCGTATCCGCGAGGACGGCAACCATCCACGACCAAAAGCTGGAACGTGGCGAAGGTGGCGAGCTTCATCAAACCGCGGCCGGCAAAGCGAGCGTCCTGACCACGGCCCAGGGCGGCCCGGTGTCCGACGACCAGAACTCGTTGAAGGTCGGGCCCCGCGGGCCGACCTTGCTCGAGGACTTCCATTTTCGCGAGAAGATCTTCCACTTCGACCACGAACGCATCCCCGAGCGGGTCGTGCATGCGCGCGGATACGCGGCGCATGGGTTCTTCGAGACCTACAAATCGCTCGCGAAATACACCAAGGCCGACCTGTTCCAACGCGCGGGCGAAAAGACACCCGCCTTTGTCCGATTTTCAACCGTTGCCGGAAGCAAGGGTTCGGTCGACCTCGCCCGGGACGTGCGGGGCTTTGCGGTCAAGCTCTATACGCAGGAAGGCAATTGGGACATCGTCGGCAACAACATCCCGGTCTTCTTCATTCAGGACGCGATCAAGTTTCCCGACCTGGTCCACGCAGTGAAGGAAGAGCCGGACTGCGCATTTCCCCAGGCCCAATCGGCGCATGACAATTTCTGGGACTTCATAAGCCTCACCCCCGAAAGCATGCACATGATCATGTGGGTGATGTCCGACCGCGCCATCCCACGCTCGTTTCGCTTCATGGAAGGGTTCGGCGTTCATACGTTCCGGCTCGTCAATGCCAGGAACGAATCCACCTTCGTCAAATTCCACTGGAAGCCGAAACTCGGCTTGCAATCGGTCGTCTGGAACGAGGCGGTCAAGATCAACGGCGCCGATCCCGACTTCCACCGCCGCGATCTCTGGACTGCGATCAAGACCGGCAATTTCCCCGAATGGGAGCTGCAGCTTCAGCTGTTCGATCAGGACTTTGCCGACGCCTTCGAGTTCGACGTACTCGATCCGACCAAGATCATTCCCGAGGAAATTCTGCCGCCCGTTCCGGTCGGGCGGCTGGTGCTCGATCGGATGCCGGATAATTTCTTTGCGGAGACCGAACAGGTCGCCTTCATGACCCAGAATGTTCCGCCGGGCATCGACTTCTCCAACGATCCCCTGCTCCAGGGGCGCAATTTCTCGTACCTCGACACGCAGCTGAAACGGCTGGGTAGCCCCAATTTCACTCACATCCCGATCAATGCGCCCAAATGCCCGTTCGCTCATTTTCAGCAGGACGGACACATGGCGATGCGCAATCCGGTCGGTCGTGTCAATTACCAGCCGAATTCCTTCGGCGAAGGACCAAGAGAGTCGCCGCAACGCGGCTTCACGCCGTTCGCCGAGGTGGAGCAAGGCGCCAAGCGCCGTCTTCGCGCTGAAAGCTTCGCGGACCATTACAGCCAGGCCCGTCAGTTCTTCATCAGTCAGACCGCAGGAGAGCAGTCACACATTGCCGCAGCCCTGACGTTCGAGCTCAGCAAGGTGAAAATTCCGGCGATCCGGGAGCGCATGGTCTCGCATCTCCTCAACATCGACGAGACACTGGCGAGCAAGGTCGCAGACAAGCTCGGCCTGCAGAAGATGCCGAAACCTGCCGATGCAGCACTGCCGACGCGTCAGGATCTCGATCCTTCCCCCGCCCTGAGCATCGTGGAAAACGGTCCGGAGCGCTTCGAAGGGCGCAAGCTTGGTATCCTCGTCTCCGACGGTTCGGACGCAGGCCTCCTTAAGGCTCTCAAGGCCGCCCTGAACAAGGCCGGGGCGACCTTCGAGATCATCGCGCCGAAGGTGACGGGCGCCGAAGCCAGCGACGGAAGCTGGATCGACGCCGATCAGATGATCGACGGAGGACCGTCCGTTCTCTACGACGCGGTCGCGCTGCTGCCGGCTGCGGATGCGATGGACGATCTGCTGCTGGAATCCTCAGCACGCGATTTCCTCGCCGACGCGTTCGCGCATTGCAAGTTCATCGGCTACGTCGATGCTGCCCTGCCGCTGTTTGAAAAAGCGGGCATTGCCTCCGACGATTTCGATGAAGGCTGCATCTCGATCGCAAGCGCGAAAGAGGCCAGAGCGTTCGTCGACAGCCTCGCCAGATTGAGGGTCTGGGAGCGCGAACCTCACGTCAAGATGCCCTGACAACGCCGAGGCGCGTTCTGCGTGCGCCTCGGTTCTGCTCAGCGCCGGCCGCCGCCGCCCATCCCGCCGCCGGGAGCTCCGAAGCCGCCACCACCCATGCCGCCGGGCCCCATCGGTCCGCCGGGAGAGCCCATGCCGCCGGGACCTGACGGGCCGCTCGGGCCCGTCGGCGCCGGGCCGGGGCTCGCACCTGGACTGGATCCGGGCCCGGGCGCGCCCGGTGCACCGGGCTGACCACCGGTCGGATTTGGCGCGGTACGATTCGGATGCAGGATGGAACCGCCCGGCGACCGATTGGGAGCGCCACCGCCGGACGGAGGTGCTCCCGGCCCGTGGCCGATGGCCTGTGCCGAATCCACCTGGAAGCCGCGCGAGCGGTCGAACACACCGTTGACCACCATGCGCGCTTCGCCGGCCGCCGGCCCGAAGCGCGACCCGTCGCGGGCGACGAAGCCGGAGCCGAGCTGGAGGTTCGACCCCGCCCGCTGCACATAAGCCTCGATCGACAGGCGGCTTGCACCGACCAGATCCGAGAAATCATCGATCCGCGTGCGCGCGGCCTGCATCGCGCCCCGGCTCGCACTGCCCTCGATCTGGACGCGCTGGCCGACCAGCAAGGGATCGATGCCGCTCAGCCTCAGCCCGCCGATGCGCAGCCCGTCGGGCCCGCGCTCGACGAGCCCGGTGACACGCTCGGTTGCCTCGCGTCGCGGCTCGACCAGGCTTGCGACGATCACGCCGTCGGTGCGACGCAGACCGTAGACCGCCACCTGCGTGCCAGTGCGGAGCTTGCTCTCCTTGTCGCTCGCGACGATCTTCTGGCCGAGCACGGTCAGCTCGTTGCCTTTCACGGATTCGATCGGACCTGCGACCTCGCTCGCAATCGCAATGTTGCGCGTGACGAGCGTGCCGTCGGCCCGGCGGGTCGCGACCACGCGTGCGAGCTGGCCGACCCGCAGCGCTTTGGGGCTCGCCGCTACGCCGTCGATCCGGACGGGGACATCGCTGGCATAGGTGATGCGCTCGCCGTTGACGTAGATGCTGCCGAAGCGCTGGATCACGCCGACAATGCCGGTACCGCCGATGCCGTGATCGTCACCGCGCGTGAGCCCGGTGCCGCCGATTCCCTGGTCGGTGCCGCGCCCGACCTGCGCCCGCGCCACGGCTGTGCCGGCGAGCCAGAATCCCGTCAGCAGCAGACGGCGGGAAATGAGCGGCGGCCGGCTCATGAGGAACCACCTTCCTTGCCACCCGACTTGGCCTCGCCCTTTTCGTCGGCATCTTCGCTGTAGATGTAGATGCCGAAATTCCAGCGGGCGTCACCGCCCTTGTCCTTGGCGAGCGCGCGGTTGGCCTCGCGGTTGGCCGTCTTCAGCGCGTCCATGGCAAGCTCGCGCGAGCGCGCTTCGAGGCGGCGTGCAAGCTTCGGAGAGATGTTGTTGTAGTGCACCGCGCGCTCGAGGAAGCGCGGCGCTGAGCCCGAGACGTTGCGTTCGGCAGCCGCGATATGGTCGTGCAGATTGCGGCCGAGATAGTGCCACTTGCTGTCGTCCTCGCCGCTCGGAACGAAGGCGGCCTCGAGCAGCTCGATCTCGTCGGCCGCGTTGATGGTGACGAGCTTGCGGTCGACCCATTCGTCGAGCACCGCGCGCGGTCGCACGTCCTTGGTGACGGAGGCGACGAGCTGCTCGAACGACGGCGCATCGCCCTCGGCCGTGCGCGGCAGGGCCAGGGGCTCGCCCTTCGCATCGGTGAACTCGGGCGCGGCGAGCCAGCGCGCGATCACGGCGCTGGTCAGCGACACCGCCGCCGGCGTCTCGTTCACGGGCGCACCGGCGCCGCGCAGCCGCGCCACCTCCTTGCGATGGATACCGGTGAGCAGGCTGACGCGGCTGTCGGTCTGCTCCTTGCCCTCCAGCGCGAAATCATGCTCGGCGACGTTGACGAACAGCTCGCGAAGCAGTTGCGCCAGCGCCGGAAAGGTCATGCCGCTGCGGATGCAGAGCCGCACGAGCGGGCGCAGCAGCCGCGCCAGCGGCGCGTGCAGCTTCGCGGCGGCATTCGGTTGCGGAGCCGCTGCTTTGGACCCGGACTTGGCATTCATGTCTGAATTGTACCTGCGCCACACGTGGGACACAATCCCACATTTTCTATTTTGGCATTTGACGTGGTAAATTTTCCCACATATACGAGACGCCACTGAGGGGCGCGACGTAAAGGGACACAACACCCATGGCTGACCGCTTGGTCCGCAATTCCAGCTCACTGCGTGCCGTGCCGGCTCCCGACCGGGGACGCGGCACAATAGAGCCGATCCTGCCCACGCTGCTGCGCGGCGTGATCTTCATGTCGGTGCTGGCCGCACCGTTCGTCGCAGCGCTTCTCGCAGGCTGACGCCGCCATGCATCACAGCCAGGAAACCTTGCACGAAATCCCGCGCCGCCCGTCGGTGCTCCACATCTTCAAGATCTATTATCCCGACCTGTTCGGCGGCACGCTGACGGTGATCCGCGACATCTGCGCCGGTCTGAAGGATGCTTTTGCCTCCGCCGTGCTGGTCTGCTCGCAATCGGCCAAGCCGCGCGAGCTCGTCGTCAACGACGTGCCGGTCGAGCGCGTCCGCTCGTTCGGCAATCTTCTGTCGCTTCCCGCCGCCCCGACCTATCCATGGCGGCTGTGGCGCAAAATCGCCGAGCACGATCTGCTCGCGCTCCACGCTCCCTTCCCGCTCGCCGATCTCGTCTTCGCCCTGGGATTCGGCCGCAAACGGCCGCTGGTGGTGCACTGGCACGCCGACATCGTCACCCATGCCGGCCTGCGCTGGTTCATCGAGCCGTTGATGCGGCGAACTCTGCGCCGCGCCAAGGCGATCATCGTGTCGGACCACGTCCTGGTCGAGACCACGCCGCTGCTGCGCGAATTCGACGACAAATGCCACGTCGTACCGTTCGGCATCGACACCTCCGGTTACGACTGGCCGAAGATCGAGCCGAACCATGTCAACGACCGCGGCCGGCTCGTGCTCGCCTGTGGCCGCCTGGTGCCCTACAAGGGGTTCGACATGCTGATCCGCGCCGCCGTCAACCGCAAGTTCGAAGTCTGGATCATCGGCGAAGGTTCCGAGAGAGCGCGGCTGGAGCAAATGATCCGCGAACTCGGCCTGACAGACCGCGTCCGCCTGCTCGGCTCGGTCAGCGACAGCGAGCGCATCAAGCTGATGTGCCTGTCCGACGTCTTCGTGATGCCGTCGGTGACCAACGCCGAGACCTTCGGTCTGGTCCAGCTCGAAGCCATGGCCGCCGGTCGCCCCGTCGTGAACACGGCGCTCGATACCGCCGTGCCGCGCGTCGCACGCCACGACATGGAGGCCATCACCGTGCCGCCCGGCAATCCGGAAATGCTCGGGGACGCCATCGACACCCTGATCCACGACCCCGAGCGCCGCCGGCGCATGGGATTGTCGGCCCGCACCCGCGCCCTCACCCGCTATTCCGCCACGGCTTTCCGGGAAGGCATGGAAACCGTCTACCGCAACGCCGTCACCGCGCCCTGCAGGGAATCGGCAACCGCAGCCGAACCGCCGCAGGCGGCGAACTGGCCGGACAGCGTCCGGATCGCGGCCGCCTTGGCCTGGTCCGACATGCGGCACCGTTACGTGCGCTCGCTGCTCGGACCGTTCTGGATGTCGCTGCAGATGGCGATCGTGGTCGTGGTGCTGGGTTCGGTGATCGGCCAGATGTCGAACGCCGACATCCTGTCGCGGCTCCCCATGCTGGCGCTGTCGATGACGGCCTGGACCTTCCTCAACAGCGTGGTGCTCGATGCGACCACGGCGCTGCAGAACTCCGCGAGCCTGATCCGCGACCGGGCATTACCGCCGGTGATCTTCCTGCTGCAATGCACGTTCCGCCAGGGACTGTTCGCGCTGCATAATGCCTGCGTGCCGCTGCTGCTGTGGCTCGTCCTGTCGCCCCACGACCTCTCTCACGCGCTGGCGGCGCTGCCCGGCCTGCTCCTGTTCGTGGCCTGCACCTTCGCCCTGAGCCTCGTCCTTGGCGCGATGGCAACGCGCTACCGCGACCTCAAGCCGATCATCGAATCCACGCTGATGCTCGCCTTCCTCGCCTCGCCCGTGATCTGGTCGGCCGAAATGATCAACCACCGCGCGACGGTGATGCGGCTCAATCCGCTGACGCATCTGTTCGCGGTGTGGCGCGAGCCGCTTGCGGGCGGCCATGTCGACCCGACCAGCCTCGTCTACGTCCTCGTCACCCTGGCGCTGCTGACCTTTGCGAGCGTGCTGACGCTGGTTCACCTGCGCAAAGCCGCATTCTGGATCTGACCATGGTCTCGATCAGCCTGCGCAACGTCTGTCTCGACTATCCGCTCTACGGCGCCTACGACTTCTCGCTGAAGCGGCGGCTGCTCGGTCACCTCATCCGCGAGCCGGGCGAGATGCGGACCATCCGCGCCGTCGACAATGTCACGATCGAGGCCGAACCCGGCGCCCGCATCGGGCTTGCCGGCCCCAACGGCTCCGGCAAGTCGACGCTGCTGCGCCTCATCGCTGGCGTGTACCCGCCGAGCACCGGCCGCCTTGCGGTCAGGGGCAACATCGTGCCCCTGCTCGGCCTGAACGCCGGCGTCAACCTGGATTTCGTGGCGGAGGACAACATCGCACTGCTGCTGCGGATCGGCGGCCGCAAGCCGACCCGTAGCGTGATTGACGAGATCTGGGCCTTCACCGAGCTCGAGACGCGGATGCAGCGGCTGCCCTTGCGGATGTTCTCCTCGGGAATGCTGATGCGCGTGCTGTTCGCCACCGCCACCGCCTTCCCGGCCGACATCCTCCTGCTCGACGAATGGCTCAGCGTCGTCGACGAGCATTTTGCGGAGAAAGCCGAGCGGCGGCTGCAAAACCTCGTCTCGCAGGCGGCGATCGTGATCATCGCCTCGCACGACCAGCCGCTGCTGCGGCGCACCTGCTCCAGCATCATCAACCTCGACCACGGTCGCATCGCCTCGACCGTGACGGTCGAGCCACCGGCCACGCACGCCTTCGAGCTCCGCGAGAAACGCGCATGAAACAGACCATCCTTGTCGTCTCCGAGGCGCTGGGCGAGCCCAACCACAAGCGCGGCATCTTCCACTTCACGCGCGAGCTGATGCGCTCGCTCGCGGCCGAGGGCCATGAGCTGACGCTGCTGGTCGAGACCTCGCGGCGCTATCGCAAGCTGCGCCGGCGCGAGCTGCGGACAAAGCTGTTTCCGTCGGAGGCGCGCAACATCGAGCTGCTCGCGCTCTATCGTTTCCTTGACGAGATCAACATGGCCGAGCCGCTGGCGCGCAACGGTCTGCGGCGCACGCTCGACTGGCTGCGCCACAAGGCGGCCATGTCGGTATCGCCGGACTACGTCCTCTGCTTCCTGCGCGCCATCGGCCTGCGCGGACTGAATGCCCGGCGGATCGAGAACAAGACCGGCGCGCTCGAATACGTCCCGCCCGACCTGCGCCACCTCGAGCTGTTCCGCGAGTTCCAGCTCGAGCCCGGCTTCTACAGCTATCAGGATTCCTCCGCCTTCTTCCTGCTGCCGCCGCCGCGGGTCGACGCGCGCGACTACGACGTCATCGTGGTGGACACGCCGACGCGGGTCGCGATCCGGCGCAAACCGGGCGCCAAGGTGATCTGCGTGGTCCACGATCTGCTGCCGCTCACCGACCTCAAGCTCAGCGATGTCGCGACACGGCTGTTCCTGTCGCGCTTGTTCACCAGCCTGCGGCAGGCCGACGAGCTCGCCTTCGTCTCAAACTACAGCATGATGCGGTTCAGGGACCTGTTGCCGCAATTTGCCCACCTGCCGGCGCGGGTCGTGTATCCCCGCACCCGGTTCGACGCCCCGGATGTCCTGCACCTGCCAGCCCCGTCGGGGCGTCCGGGGCGGCCGAGCTTTGTCGTCATCGTCTCGAACGAACCGCGCAAGAACGTCGCCACCGTCATCCGCGCCTTCCGCGGCGTGCCGCAGGCCGACCTCGTCGTGATCGGCTATGCCGGCGAGATCAACCGGATGCGCAATCTGCCGCCAAACGTTCGCTTCGCCGGCTATGTCGACGAGCACGAGAAGGCAGCCCTCATCGCCGAAGCCCATGGACTGATCATGCCGAGCTTCGCCGAAGGCTTTGGCGTGCCGATCATCGAGGCGCTTGCCGCGAACACGCCGGTGCTGTGCTCTGATATCGCGGTGTTCCGCGAGGTCGCGGGCGAGCTTGCCGACTATTTCGATCCGTTCTCGACCGACTCGATCGCCGCTTCCGTCACCCGGGTGCTGGCGCGGCAGGAGGAATGGCGCGGCAGGATCAAGGCGCGACGCAGCGAGCTCGCCGAGCGTTTCGGCTATGAGACCCAGGCCCGCGATTTCCTCGGACATGAGGCGCCCGGCGCAAGCCTCGCCGCCGCACAGCTGGCATCGTACGGATGAACGCCGAATGCGGACATGGCCGCAGGCCCGCCCTCGGCAATTCGGCCGCGTTGACGGGGACCACCGATGGGCTCGCCGTCCTGATCGCGGCCTCGCTGCCCTGGTCGACCACGGCGCCGTCGATCCTCGTCGGCCTCTGGCTGCTGGCGGTGACGCCGACAATCGATTGGCGCGACTATGGGCGGCAACTCGCCCGGCCTGCGTTCGCCCTGCCTTTTGCCTTTCTGCTGCTCGCCCTCGTCGGTACGCTCTGGTCCGACGGACTGTGGGCGGACCGGCTGCATGCGATCAAGCCGGTCGCCAAGCTCGTGCTGATCCCGGCGTTCCTCTACCATTTCAGCCGGTCGGAGCGCGGCTTGTGGGTCTGCCTCGCCTTTCTTGGCTCCTGCGCGCTGCTTGCGGTCTATTCCTGGATCGTGTTGCTCGATCCCGCCTGGAAGATCACTGCGACGGCGTCGGCAGGCGTTCCCGTCAAGAACTACATCGACCAGAGCCAGGAATTCACGCTCTGCGCCGTCGCGCTCGCGCTGCCCGCGCTGACTTTCTGGCGCGACGGACGCGTGGTCGCCGCGGGTGCGTGCCTGGCGCTGATCCTGCTGTTCGTCACCAACATGGTGTTCGTCGCATCCGCCCGCACGGCGCTGCTTTGCATCGCCGTGCTGCTCGCCCTGTTTGCCTGGAGGCATCTCGGCCGGCGGGCGGCACTGCTCCTGCTCGCGGGCGCTGTCGCGGCGAGCGCGCTGGCCTGGACGACGTCGCCCTATCTGCGCCAGCGCATCACCGACATCGCCGTCGAATATCACCGTGGCCATGAGGACATCAGCCGCGCATCGACCGCGCAGCGGCTGACCTATTGGCGCAAGGGGCTTCACGCCTTCACTGAGGCCCCTCTGATCGGCCATGGCACCGGATCGATCAAGCGGCAATTCGAGCGCGCCGCCACCAGCGGAAGCATCCTCGATGCGGAGATCGTCAGCAATCCGCACAACCAGACCCTCAACGTCGCCATGCAATGGGGCCTGCTCGGCGTCGTCCTTCTCTACGCGATGTGGATCGCCCACCTTCGCCTGTTCCTGGGCCGAGATCTTGCCGCCTGGATCGGTCTCGTCGCTGTCGTTCAGAACATCGCGAGCTCGCTGCTGAACTCGCACCTGTTCGATTTCCACGAGGGGTGGATGTATGTGCTCGGCGTCGGCGTTGCCGGCGGCATGGTGCTGAAGCGCAGCCGGCCCTGACTACTGGCTGCGCTCGTGGCCGACCTCGCCGGTGATGACGTCGCCGAACAGCTCCCAGGCTTGCCCGTTGAAGCGCATCAGTTGCATCTGCTCGATGGGGAAGTAATCATCGGCCGACGTGTTGACCATGATGCCGGGTAGCATCAGGTCGGTGTGGAAATTCTTCAGGCTGGTGGCCTGCTTCATCGCGTTCTCGCGCGTGAGGTTGTCGCCGCACTGCTTCAGGACCTGCGCCATCGCCTCGGCCTGCACATAGCCATAGAGATTGTTGGCATTGGTCTTGTCGCCATCGGGGTAATATTTGTCCATGAACTCGCGCCACTTCACCACGGCCGGATCCTTGTCCCAGGTCGGATCGGTCGGGTCCTTCAGATACGCAGTCGAGATGATGTCCCTGGCATAGTCGAGCCCGGCGGGCTTCAGCACCGACGCGATGGAGGTGGCCGTGTTGGCGAGAAAGAATTTCGGCTTCCAGCCGAGCTCGCCGACCTTCCGGATTGCCTGCGCCGAACCTTTTGGCGCAGCCCACGAGAAGAAGATGTCCGCGCCGGAATCGTGCAGGGCGACGATCTGCGAGTCGATCGAGGGATCGCTGACCTCGTAGGATTTGTCGGCGATGATCATGTTCACCTTGTCGCCGAGGCCGTCCTTCAATCCCTTGAACTGATCCTTGCCGGCGTCGTCATTTTGCCAGAGCACCGCGATCTTGCTGTTCGGAAACTTGTCACGGATATATTTCGCGTAAATCCTTCCCTCGCTCTGGTAGTTCGGCTGAAAACCCATGGTCCACGGGAAATTCTTGGGATCGCCGAACTTGGTGCCGCCGGAGGCAACGAAGAGCTGCGGCACCTTCTTGGCGTTCATGTATTTCATGATCGCGGAGTTCGAGGGCGTGCCGAGCGGCTGGAAGATCAAAAGGACCTCGTCGCTTTCGACCAGCTTGCGTGCCTGCTCGATCGCCTTCGGCGGCGAATAGGCGTCGTCATAGCTGATGAAATTGATCTTGCGACCGTTGATGCCGCCCTGGTCGTTGATCATCTTGAAGAAGGCAGCCTCGGTCTTGCCGATCACACCATAGGACGAGGCCGGCCCGCTATAGGGCATGATGTTGCCGATCTTCACTTCGGTGTCGGTCGCTCCGGGGTCGTATGTCTTCTGCGCCGAGGCCGGTGTCGTGACGAGCACGCCGGCGGCAAGCATGGCGAGGGCAGCAAGGCTTTTGCGACGACCCGGCATCGTTCTCTCCCCTGTATTTTGTAGTCTTGTTTTGCCGGGAGTGTCGCAAGGCAGCGCGCGGCTGGCAAGCGCCGCGATTTTCCGCACGGTGAAACAGCGATCTGGAACCTACACCGTGCGGCGCAGCAGATTCAGAATGCGGCCGTCGATCACGAGCAGCGCACTACCGATGACGAACGCGCCCGCGATCTCGCGCGCCGACATCGGCTCACCCAGCACCAGCGATCCCAGAAGAATGGCGGTGACGGGAATGAGCAGCGTCACCAGCATGACGTTGCTCGCGCCAGAGCGCTGTATGATCTGAAAGAAGACGATGTAAGCGAGCGCCCTCGACAGGCCGGCAAGGCCAAGCACGGCGAGCCAGGTCGTAAGGCCAGGGATCGGCAGATGCCATGGCTGCTCGACAGCACCTGCAACGACGGCCATCATCACCGTGGACGCCATCAGCTGAAACGTCGCCGTGCCGAGCGGGGCGGAGTCCTTCAACAGCCGCCGCGCGGCGAGTGCCGCAAAGCCATAGCTGAACGCGCCGCCAAGGCAGAGCAAAATACCGAGCCCCTGCCCCGCTTTCGTCTCGATGCCCCACCCGCGCAGGATGATCACGCCGAGAATGCCGAGCGCCACGCCGGCGACGCGCCGCATCTGCAAGGCTTCTTCGCCTGCCGCGGCCATCACCATCACCGTGAACAACGGCGTGGTCGCATTCAGGATCGACGCCAGTCCGCTCGGAATGAAAGTCTGGCCGATCACGATCAGCGAGAACGGGATGACGTTGTTAAGCAGCCCGATCGTGACGAACGGCGTCCAGCCGGCAAGCCCCCTGGGAAAAGCGACCCTCTGCATGCGCATGAGCGGCAGCAGGATGGCCGCGCCGAGCGCGACGCGCAGCAACACCAGCGTCAGCGGCGGCAATTCCCGCAGCGCCGCGCCATTGAAGAAGAACGAGCCGCCCCAGAGGACCGAGAGCACGGCCAGCAGCAACCAGTCTCGCGCGTCGATCCGGTTGTCGTTGGGGGACATGCGTTTCACCTCGGCGGACGACCTAGAGCGGTTCATCGATTGATTGAATCGGGAGGGATT
This sequence comes from Bradyrhizobium sp. A5, assembly GCF_042076515.1. Taxonomy (NCBI): domain Bacteria; kingdom Pseudomonadati; phylum Pseudomonadota; class Alphaproteobacteria; order Hyphomicrobiales; family Nitrobacteraceae; genus Bradyrhizobium; species Bradyrhizobium sp. A5. The sequence goes on from NZ_CP148990.1 coordinate 3,828,925, forward strand.
CCGTCGGGCGGCGGTTTGTGATTCAAGATGCTGGCTGGATCGGAGGCCAGCATCAGATGGTCCGACCTCTTTCGAATGATCTTCGTGAACGAGCCGTGAAGGCGGTGGAATCCGGCGAGAGTTGCCATGCTGTGGCGGCCCGGTTCGATGTTGCAGTGTCGTCCGTCGTGAAGTGGAGGCAGCGCTATCGCGCGACGGGTTCGGTGGCGCCGGGCAAGATGGGCGGTCACCGTAAGCCGGTTCTGGGGCCGCATCGAGCGTTCATCGTGGAGCGGATCAGGCAGACGCCACATCTAACGCTGCACGGGCTGAAGGACGAGCTTGCCGCGCGAGGCGTGAAAGTCTCACACCATGCGGTATGGACCTTCCTGCGACGCGAAGGTCTCAGCTTCAAAAAAAACACTGTTCGCCCTTGAGCAGGGTCGCGCCGACGTCGCGCGGCGGCGGCAGCGCTGGCGCAGCTTGCAGGATCGCCTCGATCCAAGCCGCCTGGTGTTCATCGACGAGACCTGGATCAAGACCAACATGGCCCCGTTGCGCGGCTGGGGATCCAAGGGCGAGCGGTTGCGCGGCTTTGCGCCGCACGGTCACTGGCGAACCCTGACCTTCCTCGGTGCCCTACGCTCTGACCAGCTCACTGCGCCTTGCGTGTTCGACGGACCGATCAACGGCGAAAGCTTCCGCGCCTATGTCGAACAGCAACTCGTCAAAGTGCTCAAACCGGGCGACATCGTCGTCATGGATAATCTCGGTAGCCACAAGTCCCCGACCGTCCGGCAGATGATCCGGAAAGCCGGCGCAAGACTGTGGTACCTGCCGCCGTACTCACCCGACCTCAACCCGATCGAGCAAGTCTTCGCCAAGATCAAGCACTGGATGCGCATCGCACAGAAGCGCACGATCGACGACGCCTGCGACCACATCGGCAACCTCGTCAGAAGCGTTCTGCCCAGCGAATGCAGCAACTACTTCGTTAATGCCGGATACGCTTCTATCAAAAAATGAAACGCTCTAGTCCAGGCGGACGGATCGCGCCACCCGATTTCCGATGAGGCTTGGAATTGTCGTATTCAGGAGCGACAGGGCGAACGAGGCTGCCCCATGTCGATGCGTCCAGCTAGATCGGCATCTTCGGCCGCGACACCAGCTCGATCATCTTGCCCTCATCATCGTCGGGCATTGCGGCCTTCGCTTGCGCGTAGGACTCGACCGCGGCGCGCGAGACCAGCGGCTTGTCGGCCAGCAGGCTCTCTGCGAGCTTGACGGCATAGGCGGCATCCTTGTGCCGCAGTGCCGCCGTGAACGTCGCGCCGCTGAAATCGCGGGCGACCATGCGCCTGGAATGGCGCTGCACCTGCGGGCTTGCGGCCACACCCGCCTGGATCGACTCCAGCACCAGGTTCATGTCGAGCCCGGCCTGCTCCGCGATCGCGAGACCTTCGGCGAGGCCGGCGATCTGGATCGCGCCCATCAAATTGTTGATGAGCTTGTAGACTGTGCCACTGCCAACTGGTCCGAAATGGCGGATGGTCGAGCCGATTGGCTCGAGATAGGGTCGCGCGCGATCGAGGTCAGCCGCGTTGGCGCCGACCAGCAGGGTCAGTTTCCCGGCAGCGGCCGCATCCGGCAAACCCGTCACGGGGCAATCGAGATAGATGAGGCTGCGCGCGTTGAGTTCTCGGCCCATCTCGCGGGCGTGGTCATGGGAGACGGTGGAGCATTCGATCGCGATGGTGCCTGATTTCGCCGACTTGGCCGCGCCCATGGGCCCAAGCCAGACCGCGCGCGAGGCTTCGTCGTCGGCCACCATGGTCACAACCGCGTCGGCGTCGATCGCGGCATCTTCGGGCGAGGTCGCCCATTGCGCGCCGCGCGCGATCAGGTTTTCGGCTTTTGCCTTGCTGCGATTCCACAGCGTCACCGTGAAGCCGGCATCGAGATAGCGGCCGGCCATGCCGTGGCCCATCCGCCCAAGCCCGATGAAGGCGACGCGCGGCATCAATCGACGTCCTCGATGTCGGCACCCGGGGTGCCGAAGGCGCGTTGCGCCAGCGTCGCGGCCATGAAGTCGTCGAGCTCGCCGTTGAGCACGCCCGAGGTGTCGGAGGTCTGCACGCCCGTGCGCAGATCCTTCACCATCTGATAGGGCTGCAGCACGTAGGAGCGGATCTGGTGGCCCCAGCCGATATCGGTCTTGGCGGCCTGGTCGGCAGCGGCCTTCTCCTCGCGCTTCTTCAGCTCGATCTCGTAAAGGCGTGCACGCAGCATGTCCCAGGCCTGCGCCTTGTTCTTGTGCTGCGAGCGGCCTGCCTGGCAGACCACGGCAACGCCGGTCGGGATATGCGTCAGGCGCACCGCGGATTCGGTCTTGTTGACGTGCTGGCCGCCGGCGCCGCCCGAACGCATGGTGTCGACGCGGACGTCGGATTCCTTGATGTCGATCTTGATGCTGTCGTCGATGACCGGGAACACCTGCACGCTCGAGAACGAGGTGTGCCGGCGCGCGTTGGAATCGAACGGCGAAATGCGCACCAGGCGGTGCACGCCGGCCTCGGTCTTCAGCCAGCCATAGGCGTTGTGGCCGGAGACCTGGATCGTCGCGGACTTGATGCCCGCTTCTTCGCCCTCGGACTCTTCGAGGAACTCGACCTTGAAGCCGTGCGTCTCGGCCCAGCGCGTGTACATGCGCAAGAGCATCTGCGCCCAGTCCTGGCTCTCGGTGCCGCCGGCGCCGGCATGGACTTCGAGATAAGAATCGAACCGGTCGGCCTCGCCCGACAGCAGCGCCTCGAGCTCGCGCCGGGCGACTTCCTTCTTGAGGGCTTTCAGCGCAGCTTCAGCTTCGGCCACGACGCCGGTGTCGCCCTCGGCCTCGCCGAGCTCGATCATGCCGATGTCGTCTTCGAGCTCCTGCTCGACCTTGCCGATGCCGGACAGCGAATCCTCAAGCGAGGTGCGCTCCTGCATCAGTTTCTGGGCCTTCTGGGGATCGTTCCAGAGGTTGGGATCTTCTGCGAGCTTGTTCAGCTCAGCGAGGCGCGCCGTCGACTTCTCGACGTCAAAGATGCCTCCTCAGCAGCCCGACCGACTGCTTGATCTCTTCTACCAACCGTTCGATTTCGGCGCGCATGTCGTTCTCTGATCTCGCGGAATTGTTTCCGCGTGCAATTGAGATCGCGGTGTAGCGGCGGCGGCCGCAAAGCGCAACCGCTGCGGCCGCGATCGTCCGCCTTATACGCTAGTACAGCCCGCCGGTGCCCGGCCGCATGAAGAAGCCGGAATCCGGCTGCTGCTGTTGCGACGCCGGCATGCGGCCGTCGGCATCGGCAACGCCGATGACGGAGTAATTGTCCGGCGGCGCCGTGCCCGGCTTGAACGCTTCGAGGATGGTTCCGCCGGTCTCGCCGGGGCCGGCACGCATGCCGGTCTTGGCGACGACGCGGACCAGCTTGATGCCGGCCGGCACCTTGAACGGAACGGCAGGCTTGTCGGCGAGCGCGAGCTTCAGGAAATCGCGCGCGATCGGAGCGGCCAGATGGCCGCCGGTCGCGGCGTTGCCTTTGCCGAGCGGACGCGGCTTGTCGTAGCCCATATAGATGGCAACGGCGACGTCGGGCGAGAAGCCGACGAACCAGGCGTCCTTGGCCTCGTTGGTCGTACCGGTCTTGCCGGCGATCGGCTTGCCGACCTCCTTGACCACGGTCGCGGTGCCGGCCTGCACGACGCCCTCCATCAGCTCGGTGATCTGATAGGCGGTCATGGAATCCAGCACCTGCTCGCGGCGGTCGATCAGTTGCGGCTCGGCCTGGTTCTTCCAGCCGCCCGGCGCGTCGCAGCCGCGGCATTCGCGCTGATCGTGCTTGAAGATGGTGTGGCCGTAGCGGTCCTGGATGCGGTCGATTAGGGTCGGCTTCACCCGGCGGCCGCCATTGGCGAGCATCGAATAGGCCGTGACCATGCGCATTGCCGTCGTCTCGCCGGCGCCGAGCGCGTAGGAGAGATAGTTCGGCAGTTCGTCATAAACGCCGAAGCGGCGGGCATATTCGCCGATCAGCGGCATGCCGATGTCCTGCGCGAGCCGCACCGTCACGGTGTTGAGCGATTGCCGCAGCGCGTTGCGCAGCGTCACCGGACCCTGAAACTTGCCCGAGGAGAAGTTCTCGGGCCGCCACACGCCGGCGCCCTGGCCCTGGTCGATTTCGATCGGCGCGTCGAGCACGACGGTCGAGGGCGTATAGCCATTGTCGAGCGCGGCCGAATAAACGATCGGCTTGAACGACGAGCCCGGCTGACGGTAGGCCTGCGTGGCGCGGTTGAACTGGCTCTGGTCGAACGAGAAGCCGCCGACCATCGCGAGCACGCGGCCGGTCCAGGGATCCATTGCCACCATCGCGCCGGACACTTCGGGGATCTGGCGCAGCCGGTACTGGCCTTCGACCGGCTGTCCCTCCTTGGAGTAAAGCGGATCGGCATAGATCACGTCGCCGGGCTGCAACACCTGCGCGACCGATGTCGGGGTCCTGCCCTTGGCGTTGCCTTGGGCCGCCCTCGCCCAGCGCACGCCGTCGGCCGTGATGAGGCCGGTCTCACGCTGCTTGCTCACGGCGCCGCCGAGCTCACGGCTCGGCTGGAAACCGATCCGCGCCGACTGGTCGCTGGTCTCCAGCACCACCGCCATGCGCCATGGCGAGATGTCGGAGAGCGACTTGATCTCGGCGAGCTTCACGCCCCAGTCGCCCGACGTATCGAGCTTGCTCATGGCGCCGCGATAGCCCTGCTGCTCGTCATAGTTCACGAGGCCGGCGACCATGGCCTTGCGCGCCATGACCTGGATCTTCGGATCGAGCGTGGTGCGGACCGAGAGCCCGCCCTCGTAGAGCTTCTTCTCGCCGTAGCGTTCGAAGATGTCGCGGCGGACTTCCTCGGCGAAATACTCGCCGGCGAAGGTGTGAGCACCGTTGGAGCGGCTGGTGACGGCCAGCGGCTCCTTGCGGGCCTTGTCGGCGTCGGCCTGCTTGATCCAGCCGTTCTCCAGCAGACGGTCGATCACGTAATTGCGGCGCTCGATGGCGCGGTCGCGGTTGCGCACCGGATGCAGCGTGGCGGGCATCTTCGGCAGCGCCGCGAGATAGGACGCTTCCGCCACCGTCAGCTCGTTCACCGACTTGTCGAAATAGACCAGCGAAGCGGCCGCGATGCCGTAGGCGCCGAGGCCGAGATAGATCTCGTTCAGATACAGTTCGAGGATCTTGTCCTTCGAATAGGTCTTCTCGATCCGCATCGCCAGCAAGGCTTCCTTGATCTTGCGGGCGAAGGAGACCTCGTTGGTGAGCAGGAAGTTCTTGGCGACCTGCTGGGTGATGGTGGAGGCGCCCTGCGGACGGCGGTTCGAGCCGTAATTCTGGATGTAGGCCACGCCGGCGCGCGCCATGCCGGTGTAGTCGATGCCGCCATGTTCGTAGAAATTCTTGTCCTCGGCCGCGAGGAACGCGTTGATCACGAGCTTCGGCACCGCCTGGATCGGCAGATACAGCCGCCGCTCCTTGGCGTATTCGCCGAGCAGCGAGCCGTCGACCGCGTGCACGCGGGTCATCACCGGCGGCTCGTAATCCTGAAGCTGAGAGTAGTCCGGCAAGTCCTTGGAGAAATGCCAGATCAGGCCTGCCACGGCCCCGACACCGACAAGGAACACCACCGTTCCCGCGGCGAACAGGAAGCCCATGAACCGCACCAGCAAGCGCATTATCTGTTTATCCGTTCAAACTCTGGATCAGCCCAAGATCACAGCCCAAGATCACAGCCCAGGGCACCGAAACTAAAGGCACCCGAACCAAAAGAGGCGCCAATCTCACGTCGCGAATTCACCGGCCGACTCAATACCATCCGTGCCGGACCTAAAGACGCTTGCCGAACGGGGATTCTCTTCGATTCCGGAACCCCCTGCGGCGTTTTTATAAAGCGTCCGCTGTGGCCAAACTAGGGCTTTTGCGCCGGGACGGAAAACCCTTCTCAGAATCCCTTGCTCAGTTCGACGGTCCGGCCGTCGCCATCCGCTTGGTCAGGAACCCGTCGATCGCCTGCGCCATCGAGCCCACGGCTTTCGACCGCCAACCATCCGACACCAGGTGCTCAAGATCGCCCTTGTTGGAGACGTAGCCGATCTCGACCAGGACCGACGGCACGTCGGGCGCCTTCAGCACCCGAAAGCCTGCCGACTTCAGGGGATGCTTGTGCATCCGCACGGTCGACTTCATTTCACCCATCAAAAGGCGGGCGAAACGGTTTGAAAAGGTGCGGGTTTCCCGTTGAGTGAGGTCGATCAGGATGTCCGCGACATCGGTCGGCTCCTCCGCGAGGTTGAAGCCCGCGATCGCGTCCGCCCGGTTTTCCGCATCCGCCAGACGCTGGGCCTCGGCGTCGGAGGCCTTGTCGGACAGCGTGTAGATCGTGGCGCCCTGCGCATCGCCTTCCGCGCGCGGCAGCGCGTCGGCGTGAATAGAGACGAACAGCGCGGCCTTGAGGTTACGGGCGACTTTGGTCCGGTCGTTGAGGGGGATGAAGGTGTCGTCGTCCCGCGTCATCACCACACGGTATTTGCCGGCTTTCTCCAGCCTGTCGCGGAGCGCCAGGCCGAAGGCGAGAACCAGGTTCTTCTCGCTCTCGCCGCTGGACTGGGTGCCGTTATCGATGCCGCCATGACCGGGATCGATCACGACGATGGGGCGGCCATCCGCTTTCTGCTGCGCCGCCTCGGCGGGGGCGGCGGGAACCGTCGCGGGCGGCGCCTCGGCGATGGCGGGCCTCAGCTCGGGGCGGCTTTCCGGCGGCAGCGACTGCATGAAGGCGGCGCGATCGACCTCCTCCAGCTCGAGCACGAGCCGGGCCGGCTGGCCGTTGGCCGCCTCCAGCACATACGAATTGGCGATCTTGGCCGGCCCCGTCAGATCGAACACGATTCGCGATCCGCCGGGCATGACCAGCCCGTAGCGGAAGGCCTTGACCAGTCCCCGCCCCCCGGCCCCGGTGCCGGCGGGCAGCTGAAAATTGACCTGGGGAACGTCGACCACCACGCGGTAAGGGTCGGCGAGCATCACCGCGCGGAACGTGACGGCTTGATCGATGTCGAGGATGAAGCGGGTCTGCTTGCCGTCGCCGGCCAGCCGGGCGGCCGAGGCGACGGGAAACTTTACTGCCGCAACAGAGGGTTGCGCCTGACTTTCCGCTGCCTTCAGGCGCGAAGAATCAGCACATGGCAATGCTGCGGCGCAGAGAAGCGCGCATCCCAGCAAAACCCTTTGATTTGCGCGGCTCGCCACCGATTCCGTGCCTCCGAGCAGCCCTTTTAAGGCAATAGAACTACAGGGTTAAACGATCCTTAATGACGGAGACGCGAAACTTGCCGACTGTGACCGCGGTGCGACGCTCCTTGCACGGATGGTCCATTCCACGTATGTACGGAGTGCTGACGGCCGATATTTCCGGTTGTGTCGCATTCAGCCTCCCGGTGCAGCGCCGGAACTCTCAAGGTTTGGGAATTCCAGCGTTTTCCGTTTCTCTCAAAGACCAGCGCGGTGCGCGGCAGCGAGATGGAGCGGGGCAAGTACCCGGCGGTGGACGGTCCCCGGTTACCACTGTGTGTCCGGGACGGTTCTGACAGCGGCGTAACCCGTTACCCGGTCCCTTAATCCCAAGGGGGCGGTTCGTAATCCCAAGGCGAGCGCGCTCGCGCCATGCCTGGCCAGCAGCAACTGATTGAAGGGCGGCCTCGCCGCCCAGTGTTTCATACGGGCCGACGCTTGATGCGCCAGACTGTGCCGACGAATTCTGAAGGACCATTCGCGACGCTGCGGAGAGACAATCCCGCGCGCCGCTTCGGCCCTTCGGCTTCCGGTCCGGCAAGGCGCGAGAGACGGCGTTTCGGCCTTCCCCTCACCCCCGAATCAGGTGGACCGTCGCGTCACCCGGCAGCGCACATCATGGCGCCCACGGTGAATCGCGCCCGCCGCCGCCAAGAGCTAAGACATGCCCAACAAGATGTTGATCGATGCCACCCACCCGGAAGAGACCCGGGTCGTCGTGGTCCGCGGCAATCGCGTCGAAGAGTTTGATTTCGAGACCGCGCAACGCAAGCAACTGCGCGGGAACATTTACCTCGCCAAGGTCACGCGGGTCGAACCCTCGCTGCAGGCCGCCTTCGTCGAGTATGGCGGCAACCGCCACGGCTTCCTCGCCTTCAGCGAAATCCATCCCGACTACTACCAGATCCCGGTCGCCGACCGGCAGGCGCTGATCGAGGCCGAAGAACAGGCCCATCGCGAAGCCGAGGAAGAGAGCGAGAACCGCTCCCACGGCCGCCGCCGCTCACGCCACCGCAACTCCCGCCGTCGCAGCCAGGGCGAACGCGTCCGCAGCGACATCGTCGAAGGCTCCGATCTGGCGGCCCAGCCGGTCGAGGGCGAGGCACGGCCGGAGCACGCCGAGGGCGCATTGCACGAAGGCGAGCATCTGCACGCCGATGCGGAGCTTCATGGCGAGCACGAAGGACACGATCACCACGACCACGACCATGGCGAACATGATCACGACGATGATCATCATGCCCATGATGACGATCACCATCACGCCCACGATCATGATGATCATGGTCATGACGGCGAGCACGATCATCACGACCATGATCATACCGACGAGACCCCTGCGCCCGTCGCGGCCTTTGGTGCCGAGCCTGTGGTCGCGACCGAGGCCGCCGCCGAGCCGCACGAAGCTGCCGCCTCCGAGGCACACGCCGAGGCCCTGGCCGAAGCCGTGACCGCCTCGGCTGAACCGGCCGATGCGGTGTACGCCGCCGGCGAGAGCGATGAGGCCCATCATCACGACTCCGACGAGGAGGACGATGAGGACGAGGACGGCGAGGAAGCCGAAGAGGAACTCGTCGAATCCGTCGGCGGTGACGACGTGCTGGAGGAAGTGCCGGAGCGCACCTTCCGCCCGCGCCGCCAGTACAAGATCCAGGAAGTCATCAAGCGCCGCCAGGTGATGCTGGTGCAGGTGGTCAAGGAAGAGCGCGGCAACAAGGGCGCGGCGCTGACGACCTATCTCTCGCTCGCCGGCCGCTATGCCGTGTTGATGCCCAACACCGCGCGCGGCGGCGGCATCAGCCGCAAGATCACCAGCGCGCAGGACCGTTCCCGCCTGAAGGAAGTGGTGCAGGACCTCGACGTGCCCGAGGGCATGGGGATCATCCTGCGCACCGCGGGCGCCGCCCGCACCAAGCCCGAGATCAAGCGCGACTTCGAATATCTGATCCGGATGTGGGAGACGGTGCGCGACCTGACGCTGAAGTCGCAGGCCCCGACCCTCGTCTACGAGGAAGGCTCGCTCATCAAGCGGTCGCTGCGCGATCTCTACAACAAGGAGATCGACGAGATCTCGGTGGCCGGCGAATCCGGCTACCGCGAGGCGCGCGACTTCATGAAGATGCTGATGCCCGCCAATGTCAGCGCGGTGAAGCAGTATCGCGACGGCCAGCCGCTGTTCTCGCGGATGGGCGTCGAGAGTCAGCTGGACGCGATGTTCTCTCCGACGGTGCAGCTGCGCTCCGGCGGCTATATCGTGATCAACCAGACCGAGGCGCTGGTCTCGATCGACGTCAACTCCGGCCGATCGACCCGCGAGCATCACATCGAGGACACCGCGCTCAAGACCAATCTGGAGGCGTCCGAAGAGGTCGCCCGCCAGCTTCGCCTGCGCGACCTCGCCGGCCTGATCGTCATCGACTTCATCGACATGGACGAGAAGCGCAACAACCGCGCCGTCGAGCGCAAGCTGTCCGATTGCCTCAGGCAGGATCGCGCGCGCATCCAGGTCGGCCGCATCTCGCATTTCGGCCTGCTCGAGATGTCGCGCCAGCGCATCCGCGCCAGCGTGCTGGAATCGTCGACCGATCCCTGCCCGCATTGCGGCGGCACCGGCCATGTCCGCTCGGTGTCCTCGGTGGCGCTCCAGCTGCTGCGCGGCCTCGAAGAGATCCTGATGAAGGGCGCGACCCACAATCTGGTGGTCCGTACCCGCACTGACGTCGCGCTCTACGTGCTGAACCACAAGCGCGGTCATCTGCGCGATCTCGAAAACGGCTTCAAGGTCTCCCTGGCGGTCATCGCCGACCCCAGCGTCAGCGGCCCGCAGGCCTATCTCATCGACCGCGGCGAGCAGGTGCACACGCTCGAGGCCGCCAAGGCGCTGCTCGCAGCGCAGGTGGCCGCGAGCCCGCCGCCGCTCGTTGAAGAGCCCTATGACGACGAGGAGTTCGATCTGGAGACCGAATCCGAGGTCGAGACCGAGGAGACCGAAGGTCTCACCGAGGAGCAGGCTGCCGGTGACACGGCGACTGAGCAGGACGGACAGCGCCGCAAGCGCCGCCGCCGCCGCCGCGGCCGTGGCCCGCGCGATGGTGAGCTTCGCGAAGACAGCCCGCCCACCCTTCCCGAACCGGCACTCGCGGCCGGCGAAGGCGAAGAGGACACCGAGTCTGAGCAGGATGGCGGCGAGGACGGCGAGGAGCAGGCAGCCCGTGGCGATCAGCAAGGCAACGGCGATCGCCGCCGCCGGCGCGGTCGCCGTGGCGGACGCCGTCGGCGCGGTGGCAACGAGGAAGGTCTCGCCGGCTCGATCGGTGACGAACTCGGCGGCAATGCGCCGCCGGAAGCGACCGATGCCGTCGCCGATTTCGACGGGGCGAGCGGCGAGGCTGCGCCCTCGATCGCGCATTCCGAGCACGTCGACATTGTCGAGCCGCAGGTCGCTCAGCCCGAGCTACGTTTCGAGCCGCAAACCGAAGCGCCGGCCCAACCTCAGCCCGCGGTCGCAGAGGAGGAGCCCGCCGACGACAAGGCCGCACGGCGCCGTTCAACGGTCCGGGAAAAGGTGAGCTTCCTGTCGAGCAGCCCGAGCGAGCCCGCAGCGCCGGTTGCATCGGCGCCGGAGCCGGCTGCTCCGCCTGCACCCGAACCCGCACCGGCAGCGGCGGCTGAAACGTCGACCGCACCGCGTCGCGCCGGCTGGTGGTCCCGCCGGTTCGGCGGCGGCGAATAAAAAGGAAATCCAGACGAAACCGCCCGGCCAAGCCGGGCGGTTTTGATTTGGCGAGGTCATTCGAATGAAAAGTGCAATCGTTCTCGGTGGCGGCATGGTGGGCGTGGGGGCCGCGCTCCATTTGCAACGGCGCGGCTGGTCGGTAACGCTGGTCGATCGCAGGGAGCCGGGCCGCGAGACCAGCTACGGCAATGCCGGCATGATCCAGGCGGAAGCCGTGCGGCCCTATCCGATGCCGCGCGACCTTGCCACGCTGTTGAAGATCGCAACCGGCCGCACCAACGACGTGCGCTACAGCCTGTCCTCGCTTCACCTCCATATCGAGCCCCTGCTCCGCTATTGGTGGCATTCGGCGCCGAAGCGCCACCGCGAAGCGATCGCGGCGTGGGCACGCCTGATCGGCTATGCAACCGGCGAGCACGACGTTCTCATCCGCGAAGCCCATGCCGACAATCTCATCCGCCGCGCCGGCTACCGCATGCTGCATCGGGACCCCGCCGCATTCGATCTCGCGATCCAGACGGCGGAGGAAAACCGCCGGGATTTCGGCGTGAATTTTCGCGTGCTCTCGGGCAGCGAACTCACCAAGGCCGAGCCGATCCTGCGCGACGATCTCCCCGGCGCCATTCACTGGCTCGACACCTGGACCGTGTCCGATCCCGGCGCGCTGGTCACGGCCTATGCCGATCTGTTCGAACGCCTCGGCGGCACCATCCTGGTCGGCGATGCCCAGACCTTGCTGCAGACCGCGAGCGGCTGGTCCGTCGACACGGACAGGGGGCGCATCGATGCCGCCGCAGCCGTCGTGACGCTCGGGCCGTGGTCGCCTGATCTGTTGCAGAAGTTCGGCTATCGCATTCCGTTGGTGCGCAAGCGCGGCTACCACATGCATTACAGCGGCGGCACATCGCTCGACCTGCCGCTGGTCGATACCGCCCGCGGCTACGCCATGGGCCCGATGGCCAAGGGCATCCGCATCACCACCGGCGCCGAGCTGACGGGGCAGGACGCGCTCGCAACGCCGGTGCAGCTCACCAGCGCCGAAGCCTCCGCCCGCGAGCTGATCGACCTTGGCAAACGCGTCGAGCCGGACCCGTGGTTCGGCACCCGTCCCTGCACGCCCGACATGCTCCCCGTGCTCGGCCCCGCCCCACGCCACCCCGGCCTCTGGATGAATTTCGGCCACGGCCACCAGGGCTTTACGCTCGGGCCCGCAACGGGACGCCTGCTCGCGGAGATGATGAACGGCGAGACGCCGGCGATCGATCTGGCGCCATACCGGCCGGAGCGGTTCTAGATTTCGGTCTTCGCCGCGAGCACCGCGAGCGCGGCCGAGACGCGCAGCAGCGGGTCGTCCCATTCGCGGGGCCTGCGCTGGCGGAACAGCCGCATGGTCGGATACCAGGGACTGTCCTCGCGATCGCGCAGCCAGCGCCAGTCGAGCGCGTAAGGCGTCAGCATCCACACCGGACGTCCGAGCGCGCCGGCGAGATGAGCGACCGACGTGTCGACCGCGATGACGAGATCGAGCGCTGCGACGGCAGCCGCCGTATCGGCGAAATCGCCGAGCGCCGGCGCAAGATCGACGACGTCGTCGCCAAGCGCCGCCAGCACCTCGCCATCCTCGGGCCGCGGTTCCTTTTGCAGGCTGTAGAGCTGCACCCCCGGCATCACGAGGCGCGGCAGCACGGCTGCGGCAGGCAGCGAGCGTTGCCGGTCGCCCTTGTGCCTGGGATTGCCGGCCCAGGCCACGCCAACTTTCAGGGCTGTGACATCGGCCAACGCAGCACGCCAGCGCGACAGTCTTCCGGGATCGGCGTGCAGATACGGAATCTCGGCAGGGATGTTGTCGAGCGTCGTGCCGAACACGCGCGGCAGGCTCATCAGCGGCAGTTGCAGGTCGAACGGCGGCAGCTTCTCGCCGCGCGCGATGACGGTGGCACCGGGAAGCTGCCGCAACAGCGCGGCCAGCGCGGGCTGAACCTGCAGGATGATCCTTCCGCCGCGCGCAGCCACCATCGGCACATAGCGCACGAAATGCAGGGCATCGCCGAGACCGTATTCGGCAAACAGCAGCAGCGTGCGGCCGTTCAGCGGCTCGCCCTGCCATTCCGGCTCGATGAATGAAGGATCGCCGTCCGACAGCGTCTTGCATTTGCGCCGCCAGCGATAGGCCTCGAACCCGTTCACGAAGTCGCCGTTCATCAGCAGGAAATGCGCGTGATTGTACTGCGCCAGCGGCCGCTCCGGATCGAGCGCGATGGCGCGATGCGAGACGGCGAGCGCCTCGTCGATCTCGCCGGCGTTGCGCAGCGCGACCGCGAGATTGGCCTGGCCCTTGGCATAGGCGGGATCGGCCACGACCGCGCAGCGATGCGCCGCCACGGCATCCGCGACGCGCTCCTGCTTCTCGAAGATGATGCCGAGATTGGTCCAGGCCGGCGCGTAATCAGGCTTCAGCAGCAGCGCGTGCTCGCAGGCGGCGATCGCCTCGTCCAGTGTGCCGAGCTCCGACAGGCAGGCGCCGAGATTGTTTGCGATCAAATGATCCGCAGGATCGAGCGCGAAGGACTGCCTGTACATTTCGGCCGCTTCCGGCAGGTGACCGGCCTCATGCAGCACCAACCCGAGCAGACGCAGCGCCGGAGCGTTGTCCGGCTGGAGGGCAACGGCGCGCCGGTACTGGACGATGGCGTCCTCGAGCAATCCTTGCCGATAGAGCGCGGCGCCGAGATTGCCGAGCAGCCCGGGATCATCGGGATCGGTGTCGAGGGCGTGACGGTAAGCGCTCTCCGCTTCGCTCAGCCGCATCTGTGTCATCAGGAGATTGCCGAGATTGAGCCAGACGCCGCGAAAGGCCGGCTCCCGCGCGATCACCGCGCGATAGGCGTCCTCCGCTTCGGTCAACCGTCCCTGCTCCGCAAGCACGACGGCGAGATTGAAGCAGGCGCGCGTCAGGTGCGCGTCGAGCGCAAGCGCGCGGCGATAGGCGGCTTCGGCCTCGTCGAAACGGGCGAGCTCACCAAGCGCCACGCCGAGCTTGTTGTGCAGACCCGCATCGTCCGGACGCCTGACCAGCGCGCGCCGGAATGCGGCCACCGCACCCTCCTGCTCGCCCTTCACCGCAAGCGCATCGCCGAGCGTGACGAGTGCCGGCGCGTGCCCGGGATCGACGGCGAAGACGCGGCCGAGCAGCGCGGCACCATCGGACGCGCGGTCGGTGACGAAGGCGGCTACGGCCGCAAGATGCAGCGCCGGCACATGATCCGGCTCGCCCTTCAACACTTCGGCGCAGAGCGCGTCGGCCTCATTCGGCCGGCCCGCCGAAAAATGCTCCGCCGCCTGCAGCACAATCTGATCAACCGTCGCCTTGCCCACCACGCCGCTCGCCCCTTCGAGGTCAGATGCGGGTTAAACGCGCGAGCTGGCAAAATCCGTCAGTCGGCGCGCTCGGCCAGCAGCTTTTTGATCCGCTCGGCGTCCTCCGGCGTCGCCGGGTTGTAGACGATCATGCTGAGGTCGGAGCGGCCCTCGACGTTGAAGCTCGAATATTCGAACGACATGGTGCCGTGGACGGGGTGCCTCAGCCGCTTGGTGCCGTCGCCATGATGGCGCACGTCGTTGTCGCGCCAGAGCGCCGCGAATTCCGGGCTGGTGCGGCAGAGCTCATCGACGAAGTCTGCGACATGCGAGACGGCGCCCGCACGGGCGGCGTCGGCCCGAAACGCCGCCACCACGAAGCGGGCGACACTGTCCCAGTCATATTGCGCGGCGCGCACGCGCGGATCGCAGAAGATGAAGCGCAGGATGTTGCGCTGTCCCGGCGGGATCGCGCCATAGTCCGTCAGCACCGCGCTCGCGGCCCGGTTCCAGGCGACGACGTCCCAGGTCGCGGTCCGGACCAGCGCGGGGCTGAATGCGAGCGCATCGAGCACGCGTTGCAGTCGCGGTGACACGCCTTCGGCGGCCTGGTAGCGCACCACCTCGGGCGGCCGGCCGAGGCCAATCAGGAACAGGTGCTCCCGCTCGACGTCGGTCAGCATCAGCGCACGGGCGATGCGATCGAGCACGTCGGCCGACGGCGCCCCGCCACGGCCTTGCTCCAGCCATGTGTACCAGGTCGAGCTGATATTGGCGCGCTGGGCCACCTCCTCGCGGCGCAGCCCGGGCGTGCGCCTGCGGCTGCCACCGAGGCCGAACGCGGCAGCATCAAGCCGGGTGCGGCGGTCCTTCAGGTAGGTCCCGAGCAGGTTTTCAGCGGTCGTGGTCTCGCTCATCCTGTTAGCCATTATACCCTGATAAGGTCACTACTTTACCCGGATAATGGTAGCGCAGATGGTTGCCGCCACCAACCCTCTGGAGATTGCCTCATGCGTGTATTCGTCACCGGCGCCACCGGCTTCGTCGGCTCCGCCGTCGTGCGGGACCTGATCGCCGCCGGCCATCGGGTTACCGGCCTTGCCCGCTCGGACGCCGGCGCCGCGACGCTCACGGCCATGGGCGCCGAGGTCCATCGCGGCTCCCTGGAGGACCACGCCTCGTTGCGCAGCGGCGCGGCCGCGTCCGATGGTGTCCTGCACCTCGGCTTCAATCATGACTTCTCGAAATTCCTCGACAATTGCGAGCTGGACCGTCGCGCCATCCTGGCGCTCGGCGAGGAGCTGAGGGGCTCCGAACGGCCGCTCATCGTCACCTCAGGCGTCGCCCTGCTCGCGCCCGGACGGCTCGCGACCGAGGAAGACGAGGCCGCGAAACATTTCCCGCGCGTGTCGGAATCGGCGGCGCTGTCGCTCGCCGGCGTACGCGCCGCCGCAGTTCGGCTTCCACCGTCCACGCATGGCGAGGGCGATCACGGCTTCGTTCCGATCCTCATCAATCTCGCGCGCGAGAAAGGCGTGGCCGCCTATATCGGCGATGGCGGCAACCGCTGGCCGGCCGCGCATCGCATCGATGCCGCGCGCGTCTACCGCCTCGCGCTGGAGCAAGGCGCCACCGCGAAGCACTATCATGCGATCGCCGAGGAAGGCGTGCCGTTCAAGGCGATCGCAGAAGTGATCGGCCGGCGGCTCGGGGTGCCCGTGGTCTCGAAATCCGCTGATGAAGCCGAGGCGCATTTCGGCTGGTTCGCGCGGTTCGCATCCATCGACGTTCCGACCTCGAGCGCAAAGACACGCGCCCTGCTCGGCTGGGAGCCCAAAGAAAAAGGGCTGATCGAGGATCTCGACCAGCCCTGTTACTTCAAGGTCTGACGGCGCGTTACCCCGTCAGATGCCGATCAGTCCGTCGTGATCGCGGTTTCCATGTCCGTCGGATCGATCTGCCTGGAGAGGTTGGCGTTGAGCTTGTCGCGATCGAGCTCACCCTCCCACCAGGCGACGATCACGCAGGCCACGCCGTTGCCGCAGAGATTGGTCAGCGCGCGGCACTCGCTCATGAACTTGTCGATGCCGAGCACGATCGCCATGCCCGGCACGAGGCGCGGATCAACCACCGCCAGCGTCGCGGCCAGCGTGATGAAGCCGGCGCCGGTGATGCCGGAGGCGCCCTTCGAGGTCAGCATCGCCACGACCAGGATGGTGAGCTGCTGGCTGAAGGAGAGATCGTAGCCGAGCGCCTGCGCGATGAAGAGCGTCGCCAGCGTCATGTAGATGTTGGTGCCGTCGAGATTGAACGAATAACCCGTGGGCACCACGAGCCCAACCACCGACTTGGAGCAGCCGAGCCGTTCGAGCTTTTCCATCAGGGACGGCAGCGCGCTTTCCGACGACGAGGTGCCGAGCACGATCAGGAGCTCGTCCTTGATGTAGGCCAGGAACCGGAAGATCGAGAATCCCGCCAAGCGCGCGATGGTGCCGAGCACGACGAAGACGAACAGCGCGGCGGTGACGTAGAACGTGGCGATCAATCCGATCAGGTTGAGGATCGCGCCGGTGCCGAACTTGCCGATCGTGTAAGCCATCGCGCCGAATGCGCCGATCGGCGCCGCACGCATCACGATGGAGATGACGCCGAACACCGCATGCGCGGCGTCGTCGATGAAGCTGCGGATCGTGTGGCCACGCTCGCCGAGGCTCATGATCGCGAAGCCGAACAGCACCGAGAACAGCAGCACCTGCAGGATCTCGCCCTGCGCGAAGGCGCCGACCACGGTGTCCGGAATGATGTGCAGCACGAAGTCGACAGACTTCTGACCGGCGGCCTGCTTGGCGTAATTTGCGACCGCCGCCTCGTTGGCCGCCGCATTGCCGAAGCCTGCGCCAGGCTTCACCAGATTGCCGATGATGAGTCCGATCATCAGGGCGAATGTCGAGACGACCTCGAAATAGACCAGTGCCTTGACGCCGATGCGTCCAACCTTCTTGGCGTCCTGGATGTGGGCGATGCCCGAGACCACGGTGCAGAAGATGATCGGGGCGATCACCATCTTGATCAGCTTGATGAAGCCGTCGCCGAGCGCCTTGATCCACTCGTTGGTGGCGACCGAGGGCCAGAGCCAGCCGACGATGGCGCCGAGCACGATGGCGATCAGCACCTGGACATAGAGGACTTTGTACCACGGCTTGGCCGCGCTTGGCACAACCGGCGTTCCCGCCGTCATCGTTGTCGTCGTCATCGTCTCACTCCCCCCCTCAAACTCAGAGGCCAGCCAAGATCAACTTGGCCGGCCCTGTCAATTGGAACTGGTCGGAATCGTCGCCTTACCGGCGATCGACGATCCGGCGCGCCGCCGGCATCAGCGTCGCGCCAAGCGCGTTCTTGACCAGCGAGCCGGCGATGAACGGCAGCAAGCCGACCTGCCAGGCCTTGGCAACGCCAAGACCGAGACCAAAGGCCAGCCAGCCGAAACCCGCGGCGAGAATGACGACGTGGCCGACGGCCATCGCCGCAAACAACCGCACGACGCTGCGATCCCAGCCGCGCTCGGCGAGCCAGCCGGTGACGAAGGCTGCGCCGATGAAGCCGAACAGGTAGCCGGCGGTCGGGCCGACCAGCGGTGCAATTCCACCGACCGGGCCGGCGAACACCGGCAGCCCCATCGCGCCCTCGCCGAGGTAGGCGATCATGGTCGCGCTGCCGAGGCGCCAGCCATAGGCGGCGCCGATCATCAGCACCACCAGCGTCTGCAATGTCATGGGCACATAAGGCAGCGGCAGGTTCACCTTGGCCGACAGCGTCATTAAGGCGGTGCCGAGCGCGATCAGCACCACGGCGCGCAAGGCGCCTACGGTTTCGCCCGGACGGGTCGGCCACATCAAGGCGGCGAGAGAAGAATGTACGGCGGCGGTGGGCACGGAACGGTCAGACAAGATGCACTCCAGAAGGCTATCGAAACTGGCGGCTATTTAAGCCAGTGGGCGATCCGGTCAACCGCCTCCCGCATCTCATCAGCCGAGCGTGCATAGGACAGTCTTATGAACGAGCGGCCATGGATGGGGTCGAAATCGAGCCCTGGCGTTGCCGCAACATGGGCCTGCTCCAGCATCTGCTTGGCGAACTCGAAACTGTCCGAGGTGAAGTCGGAGACGTCGGCATAGAGATAGAAAGCGCCGTCTGCAGGCAGGAACTTGCTGAGGCCCGCCTTGGGCAGTCCCTCGATCAGAATCCGCCGGTTTTCCTGATAGCCGTGCTTGATCTCCTCCATCTCGGCCGCACCGTCGAAGGCGGCTTCGGCCGCGATCTGCGACAGCGACGGTACCGAGATCGACAGGTTCTGCTGGAGCCGTTCAATCGGCCGCACCAGCACGTCAGGCACGACCATCCAGCCGACGCGCCAGCCCGTCATGCAGAAATACTTCGAGAACGAGTTGATCACGAGTGCGTGCTCGGACAGCGAGGCCGCCGTCACCGCCGGAAACGCGTAGTCGAGCCCGTGATAGATCTCGTCGGAGATGAAGCGAATGCCGGCGTCCTCTGACGCCGCGATCAGGCCGGCGAGCGCCTCGCGGGACATCATCGTGCCCGTCGGGTTGGCCGGGCTTCCGACCAGCACGCCCTTCAGTGGCGCTTTCCGATGGGCCGCCAGCAGCGCCTCGCCGGTCAGCGCGTGGCGCGTCTCGTTGGTGGTCTCGATCAGCACCGGCTCGCAGCCGAGCGCGGTCAGGATATGACGGTAAGGCGGATAACCCGGCACCGTCACGGCGACGCGATCTCCGGGCTCTAACATCGACAGGAAGGCGAGGACGAACCCGCCGGACGAGCCTGTGGTCACCACGATCCGCTCGGGGCTGACATCGCAGCCATAGGCATCGCGATAATGCCGCGCGATGCGCGCGCGCAGGCTGGGGATGCCGAGCGCAGAGGTATAATCGATCCGCCCCGACTCGAGCGCCGCATGGGCGGCCGCAATCGCGGTCTTCGGAGCACCCGTCGCGGGCTGGCCGACCTCCATGTGAATGACATGGCCTCCGGCCGCCTCGATTCGGGCTGCCGCGGCCATCACGTCCATCACCATGAACGGGGGGACGTCGCTGCGGCGGGAGGGCTCGAGCCACTGCCCCAACCGGTTCCTCAATGTCGCATCGTGCATCGAATTCTGCTATTTCGCTGGAGAACCGGTCGGTTCCGGTCCGGGAAACGGGGCGCTTGCGCCCCAGACTGGCCGCATTGTACGGCTCATAAGGGATACGGCTTGGAAGGGCATATCGCGTATCCGGTCTGCCGCCAATCGCCAAAACCAGTCACCAAACCACTTTTCAAGACCGTTTGACCCAGACCGCCTGATGTTGCTCCAGATCGCTTTGCGCAAGAAGGCCACTGCCCTCACCGCCCTCGTCACCGCGGCGGCGATCGCGCTCTTGCCGATGCCGGCGGCGCAGGCGCAGGGCAAGGGGCCACCGGTCCTGCGCGACACCGAGACCGAGCAGCTGCTGCGCGAATATACCCGACCGATCCTGCGCGCCGCCGGCCTGGAGAAGCAGAACATCCAGATGGTGATCGTCAACGAGGGCTCGTTCAACGCCTTCGTTGCCGACGGCCGCCGCATCTTCGTCAATTACGGCGCGATCCTGCAGTCGGAGACGCCGAACCAGATCATCGGCGTGCTCGCGCACGAAACCGGGCATCTGGCCGGTGGTCATCTGTCCAAGCTGCGCGAACAACTCGCCACCGCCCAGACCCAGATGATCATCGCGATGCTGCTCGGCGCCGGCGCGATGGTCGCTGGCACCACACGTGGCAGCAGCGCGGGCAACAACGGGCTTGCCAATGCCGGCGCCGCTGCGATCGCGGGACCTCAGGAGATGATCCGCCGGACGCTGCTGTCCTACCAGCGCCAGCAGGAGGAGAACGCCGACCGCGCCGGCGTCAAATTCCTGACCGCGACCCAGCAGTCGCCGAAGGGCATGTACGAGACCTTCAAGCGCTTCACCAGCGAGAGCCTGTTCGCCGCGCGCGGCGCCGATCCCTATCTGCAGTCGCACCCGATGCCCGCCGAGCGCGTCGCCTCGCTTCAGGAGTTCGCCAGTTCGAGCCCCTATTGGGACAAGAAGGACGACCCGGCGCTGCAGCTGCGCCACGACATGGTGCGCGCCAAGATCTCGGCCTTCATGGAACGGCCGGAGACGGTGTATCGCCGCTATCCGCAGACCAACGACAGCATGCCGGCGCGCTATGCCCGTGCCATCAGCACCTATCTGCACGGCGATCTGCGCAGCGCGCTCGCCCAGATCGACGCGCTGATCCAGGTCCAGCCCAACAACCCGTACTTCTACGAGGTGCGCGGCCAGGCCCTGCTGGAGAGCGGCAAGCCTGCCGAGGCGATCCCTGCCCTGCGCAAGGCGGTGCAATTGTCGAACAATTCGCCCCTCATCGAGATGTTACTTGGGCAGGCTCTGGTTGGAACCGATAATAAGGCCTACACGGACGACGCCGTTCGGATTCTCCGCGCCGCGGTGGCACGGGAGCCCGAGGCCGTGCTCGGCTATACCCAGCTCGCGATGGCCTATGGCCGCAAGGGCGACTATGCCGAGGCCGATCTGGCGTCCGCGCAGGCCGCTTACTTGCGCGGCGACAACAAGACCGCCCGCGAGCTCGCCACGCGCGCAAAGACCCGTTTCGCCGTCGGCACGCCCGGATGGGTCAAGGCCGACGACATCGTGGCGGCCAAGCCGTCCCGAAACTAGCTCGACCCGAACGACGCCCGACATCACGACGCCTGACACCACGACGTCACGACCCAAGCCTAAGTCCGTCGGGACGTTTTCCGAAACCTGCTTTGGATAAGAGGATTTGCCTATGCCTTCGCTGCGCCTGCTTGCTCCCGCGCTGTTTGCGCTCGCCATGTTCGGTGCGACCGTGCCCGCGTCGGCCGACAGCTTCTCCGATACCCAGCGCAACGACATCGAGGCGATCGTCAAGAACTACCTCGTCACCCATCCCGAGGTGCTCGAGGAAGCGATGGCCGAGCTCACCAAGCGCCAGGCCGCGGCCGAGACGCAGAAGCACGAGGCCAGCATCGCGCAGAACGCCGACGCGATCTTCAACTCGACGCACCAGGTCGTGCTCGGCAACAAGGACGGCGACGTCACCTTCGTCGAGTTCTTCGATTACAATTGCGGCTACTGCAAGCGCGCGATGGACGACATGCTCAACCTCATGAAGGGCGATCCCAAGCTGAAGGTCGTGCTCAAGGAGTTTCCGGTGTTGAGCCAGGGCTCGGTCGAAGCGGCGCAGGTCGCCGTCGCCGTCCGCATGCAGGATCCCTCCGGCAAGAAATATCTCGACTTCCACCAGAAGCTGCTCGGCGGCCGCGGTGCCGCCGACAAGGCGCGCGCGATCCAGGCGGCCAAGGAGGCCGGCCTCGACACCGCGAAGATCGAGAAGGACCTCGGTAGCCCCGAGGTGCGCGCCACCATCGAGGAGAATTTCAAGCTCGCCGAGGCGATGGGCATGAACGGCACGCCGAGCTACGTGATCGGCAAGCAGATCGTGATCGGCGCCGTCGGCCTCGAGGGCCTCAAGGAAAAGATCGGGGTCGCCCGCTGCGGCAAGGCGACTTGCTAACAAGGCGACCTGCCGATCGCATTCGCGACATCGACCCTCACGCAAGGCCGGCTGAAAAGCCGGCCTTTTCATTGCGCCGAAATCTGGCGCGCGCATTCATCTGGCGTTCAAGAAACAAATACCGCGGAACCGCAGATGTTCCGGAACTCCTGATACCTCCTTTCGTTGTTGGCGCGGGCAATGACGCAAATAAACACGTGAGGAGAATTCAATGTCGAACCGCTTTATGATCTCGGTTGCCGCGCTCGCGCTGGTCGCCGGCACCGGTCTGGCGAACGCACAGGGCACCATGAACCGCGACAGCGGCGGCGGCGCCGGTGCGCAGCCGACGCAGCATTCGCAGCCTTCGGGCGGCGCGGCTGAACGTGGCGCCATGGGCAAGGAAGCTGCTCCCGAGAAGGGCACCGTCGGCCAGGCTGGCGGCGCCATGAAGCCCGGCGGAGCGGCCGAGGAGAAGTCGTCTGGCGCAATGGAGAAATCCGGCGCCATGGAGAAGTCCGGCGGGATGGAAAAGTCCGGCCCGATGAACAAGAACGCGGCTGACGAGAAGGCCGGCGCGACGAAGGGCGAGCACGCCCAGGGTGCGCAGGACAAGTCGAAGAGCACGATGGACAAGTCCCAGATGGACAAGTCCAAGAGCACGGAGACCGACACCAAGAGCGGCAACATGAACGCCCAGACCAAGGGCGCGGACAGCAAGGCTGCCGACACCAAGTCCCAGACCACGACCGGCACCGCCTCGGCGACCGCTTCCGCTCCGCCGCCCGAGAAGCGGACCGAAATTTCCACCGCGATCAAGTCGACCAAGATTGAAGAGACCACCAACGTCAACTTCAACATCTCGGTGGGTGCCGCGATCCCGGCGTCCGTTCGCTTCCACCCGCTCCCGCCCCGGATCGTCGAAATCTATCCGGAGTGGCGCGGCTATGACGTGATCTACGTCCGCGGCCAGTACATCATCGTTCGTCCGCAGACGCGCGAGATCGTCTACATCATCGAAGGCTAAGCCTTTGGGCTGACGCTCCCATGAGCCCTTGCCGAGAGATCGGCAGGGGCTTTTGGCACATGGGGGAGCCCCCCCGCCCGGCGGGCCATGCTTCGAACTGGTTAACAAGCAATTTCCGTAGCTTCCGCACAGGTTTTTGCACCCTGGATGAGGTGCCTGAAGGCCCCCGGGAGGCCCTTCAAGGCTTCCCCTGACGCGCTTTGTTACCTATAACCCCGCCACGCCGAAGCACCTCCGCCGGGATTTGAATGGCTGAACCTGCAACCGACACGATCCTCGTTCTCAACGGGCCGAACCTCAACATGCTGGGGACGCGCGAGCCCGAGAAGTACGGCCATGCCACGCTGGCCGACGTCGAGACGCTGTGCCGGGAGACGGCCGCGGCGTTCGGCCTCAAGGCCGACTGCCGGCAGTCCAACCGCGAGGGCGAGTTGATCGACTCCATCCACGAGGCGCATGCCCGCAAAATGAAGGGTATCATCATCAACGCCGGCGGCTATTCGCACACCTCGATCGCGCTGCACGACGCGCTGCTCGCGGTGCAGATCCCGACCGTCGAAGTGCACGTAACCAATATCCATGCCCGCGAGAGTTTCCGCCACCACTCCTACACCGCACGCGCGGCGTTCGCCTCGCTCTGCGGCTTCGGAATCGAGGGCTACCGCCTCGCCATCCAGGGCCTTGCCGCCAAGCTCGGCATCAAGCCCAAAGCCTGACGCTCCCTCCTCACACAGAACATTCGGATAAAGAACATGGCGCGCCAGCCAGACGACAAAGCAGCCGCAAAATTTTCCAGCGATGATTCCGCGCTCGTCCGCGAGCTCGCACTCCTGCTCGACGAGACCAGCCTCACCGAGATCGAGATCGAACGCGCCGGCCTGCGCCTGCGCGTCGCCCGCAACATCAGCGTCGCGGCGACGATGCCGGCGCCGATGGCGCACGCAGCGCCCGTGGCGGTCGCCACAGCCGCCGCACCTGCGGCTACCGCGCCCGACCTGTCGAAGCATCCGGGCGCCGTGACATCCCCGATGGTCGGCACCGCCTATTGGGCGCCGGAGCCCGGCGCGAAACCATTCATCGAGGTCGGCAGCAAGGTCTCGGTCGGCCAGACACTGCTCATCATCGAAGCCATGAAGACGATGAACCAGATCCCCTCGCCGCGCGCCGGCACGGTGACGCAGATCCTGGTCGAGGACGGCCAGCCGGTCGAGTACGGCGAGCCGCTCGTTATTATTGAGTGAGGGAGTGGCGAATAGCGAGTAGCGAATAGCTGCTCCGCCCCATTCGCCATTCGCTATTCCCCATTCGCCCCCTGAGGCAAAATGTTCGACAAGATCCTCATAGCCAATCGCGGCGAGATCGCCCTTCGCATCCTGCGCGCCTGCAAGGAGCTCGGGATCGCGACCGTCGCCGTGCATTCGACCGCCGACGCCGACGCCATGCATGTGCGCCTGTCGGACGAAAGCGTGTGCATCGGCCCTCCGCCGTCCAAGGACAGCTATCTCAACGTGCCCGCGCTGCTCGCGGCCTGCGAGATCACCGGCGCGGATGCCGTGCATCCCGGCTACGGATTCCTGTCCGAGAACGCGCGCTTCGCCGAAATCCTCGGCGAGCACAATCTGCATTTCATCGGCCCCAAGGCCGAGCATATCCGCCTGATGGGCGACAAGATCGAGGCCAAGAAGACCGCCAGGAAGCTCGGCATCCCCGTGGTGCCCGGCTCCGACGGCGCGGTCGGCCCCGACGACGACGCGATGGCGATCGCAAGGAAGATCGGCTTTCCCGTGCTGGTGAAGGCGGCAGCCGGCGGCGGCGGGCGCGGCATGAAGGTCGCGCAGAGCGAGGCCGACCTTCAGGTGGCATTGTCGACGGCGGCCAACGAAGCCAAATCCGCCTTTGGCGATGCATCCGTCTATCTCGAGAAATATCTCCAGAAGCCGCGCCACATCGAAATCCAGATCCTCGGCGACGGCCGCGGCGGCGCGATCCATCTCGGCGAGCGCGATTGCTCGCTGCAGCGCCGTCACCAGAAGGTCTGGGAGGAAGGCCCCTCGCCCGTGCTGGCCGCGGCGGCGCGCGCCAAGATCGGCGAGACCTGCGCCAAGGCGATGCGCGAGATGAAATATCTCGGCGTCGGCACCATCGAGTTCCTCTATGAGGACGGCGAGTTCTACTTCATTGAAATGAACACCCGCATCCAGGTCGAGCATCCCGTCACCGAGAGCATCACCGACATCGACCTCGTGCTGGAGCAGATCCGCATCGCCGCCGGCGGCGATCTGCCGGCGAAGCAGAACGAGATCCAGATCATCGGCCACGCGATCGAGTGCCGCATCAACGCCGAGAACCCGCAGACCTTCCGGCCTTCGCCGGGCCGCATTACGCAATACCACCCGCCGGGCGGGCTCGGTGTCCGCATCGATTCCGCGGTCTATCAGGGCTACACTATCCCGCCCTATTACGACTCCCTGGTCGGCAAGCTGATCGTGCACGGCAAGACCCGCGCCGAATGCCTGATGCGGCTGCGCAGGGCGCTGGACGAGATGGTGGTCGAGGGCATCGAGACGACGCTGCCGCTGTTCCGCGACCTGGTTCGCGAAGACGACATCATCAACGGCGACTACCACATCCACTGGCTGGAGCAGTACCTCGCCGGCAAGGCTGACCCCGCCGCGAAATAACTTCAGCTGCCCATGGAACTCGGTGGCCTGAATCGCGTTCTCGATCGTTGGGACGGTTCCAAGGGGGCGTGTTGAACTCCACGAGCGTAACGAGGCGAGACCGTCGTGACGGCTGAGGCGCAGCGGCGGCGCGCGTTGTGGCATGTCCTGCTGGTGACAGCGGGGCTTTTGGTGTTGACCGGGATCAGCGCCGGCTCGGTCTATCTCGTCAACAAGGCGAGAGACGACAACAAGCGGGTCATTCACACCATCGAGGTGGAGAACCAGCTCAACACTCTGTTGCTTGAAATCCGCCGGGCCGAAAGCGGCGCTCGCGGCTTTCTGCTGACGCAGGGGGAGACTTTCAAGACCGACCACGAGAAGGCCGTCGCGGCCATCCCTCCTGTCCTCGACCGGGTCACGCGCCTGACCAGCGACAATCCGGTGCAACGTGACAGCATGGAGAAGCTGCACACGGCCATCGATACCCGTCTCGGCCAATTCGCACAGGAAATGGACTTCATCCGGCAGGGACAGCCCGACCGGGCTACGGCGCTTGTCCGCGAGGCCGCCGCTGTGGACACCACGTCCGCGATCCGCCGCGCCGCGGGCGCAATGATCCAGGAAGAGGAGCGGCTGTTCCGCCTTCGCTCGACGAACGCCGACCGTAGCCAGACGTTCGCTGCGTCGATGACGGCCATCGGCTCCGCCCTGGTCGTGCTGCTGGCGCTGATTTCGACCTGGCTGGTACGACGTTCTGCGCAGGCCCGCGACGAGGCCGAGACGCGGCTGCGCGACGCCAATCTCAACCTGGAGGCCATCGTCGACGAGCGCACGGCTGACTTGCGCGAAGCCAACAACGAGATCCAGCGCTTTGCCTATATCGTCAGCCACGATCTGCGCTCGCCTCTGGTCAACATCATGGGCTTTACCAGCGAACTCGAGGAGCTCAGCGGCGACATCTTCCGCCGCATCGGCGGGCTCACCCAGGCCGCGACCGGCGGGCCGCCGCCGCCGGCTGCCGGCGAGATCGCGCTCGAAGGCCCCGACAAGCAGCTTTCGACGGATTTCTCCGAAGCGCTCGGCTTCATCAAGTCGTCGATCGCCAAGATGGACCGCCTGATCTCGGCAATTCTCAATCTCACCCGCGAGGGCCGGCGCGAATTCGAGCCGGTGAAGATCGACACGCGCGAGCTGATCGAGGCGATCGTGTCGACGTTGGCGCATCAGGCCTCCGAGGCCCAGGCCGAAATCCATGTCGAACCGCTGCCGAATATCGTCAGCGACCGCCTTGCGCTGGAGCAGATTTTCTCCAATCTGATCGACAACGGGATTAAGTATCTCAAGAACGGCGTTCCCGGCGAGATCGGAATCCGGGGGCGCACCAAGCTCGGATACGCTATCTTCGAGATCAGCGATAACGGCCGCGGCATCGACCCGAAGGATCATCAGCGGATCTTCGACCTGTTCCGGCGTGCGGGAACCCAGGACAAACCCGGTCAGGGCATCGGTCTTGCGCATGTGCGTGCACTTGTGCGCCGCCTCGGGGGCACCATGTCGGTATCGTCGGAACTGAATACGGGCAGCACCTTCACCATTACGCTGCCGATCAACTGGAACGCCAGCAACCGGAACTCGGACCAATGACTCTGCCTGTCAGCATCATCATGATCGAGGACGACGAGGGACATGCGCGGCTGATCGAGCGCAACATCCGCCGCTCCGGCGTCAACAACGAGATCATCCCCTTCACCAACGGCACCGATGCGATGAAGCACCTGTTCGGCGCCGACGGCAGCGGGCTCGCGCAGAAGGGCAACGCGCTGCTGATCCTGCTCGACCTCAATCTTCCCGACATGACCGGGATCGATATCCTCAAGCAGATCAAGGAAAACAAATATCTGAAGGCCTCGCCCGTGGTGGTGCTGACCACGACCGACGATTCCCAGGAAATCAAGCGCTGCTACGAGCTCGGCTGCAACGTCTACATCACCAAGCCGGTCAATTACGAGAATTTCGCCAACGCCATCCGGCAGCTCGGTCTGTTCTTCTCGGTCATCCAGGTCCCGCCCGCCGCCTCATGAACCAGCGCACGCCCACATTGCTCTACATCGACGACGACGCGGCGCTGGCACGCCTGGTCGATCGCGGCCTGACGCGGCGCGGCTACAAGGTCGTCCATGCCGCCAGCGGCGAGGAAGGCCTCGAGCAGATCCGCCGCGCGCAGATCGAGGGCGGCATCGATGTCGTGGCGCTCGACCAGTACATGCCCGGCCTCGACGGGCTGGAGACACTCGAGCAGATCATGGCGATCGCGGGCGCGCCGCCCGTGGTGTTCGTCACCGCCTCGCAGGATTCCAGCATCGCGGTCACCGCGCTGAAGGCGGGCGCGTCCGACTATCTCGTCAAGGACGTCAGGGGCGACTTCATCCCGCTGCTCCACGTCGCCGCCGACGGCGCGCTGCGCCAGGCCGAATTGCAGAAGGCGCGCGAGGAAGCCGAAGCCGAGATCCACGCCTCGCGCGACCGCTACGCGGCGCTCGCCGCCGAACGCGAGCTCTTGCTGCGCGAGGTCAACCACCGCGTCGGCAACTCGCTCCAGATCATCGCCTCGCTGCTGCATCTGCAGGCAAGCTCCGCCGGCCAGGACGAGGTCAAGGCGGCGCTCACCAATGCGATGGGCCGCGTCGCCGCGGTGGCGCAGGTGCACCGCCGCCTCTACACCTCGCAGGATCTCAAGAGCGTCGTCCTCAATCAATATCTGGACTCCCTGCTCGAGGATTTGCGCCGCTCGGCCGAAGGCAACCGGATGTCGCGCCTGACGGTGAAGGCCGAGGCGATCGAGATCGATCCGGACCGCGCCGTCGCCGTCGGCATCATCGTCAACGAGCTGGTGATGAACGCGGTGAAATACGCCTATCCCGACGGCGCCGGCCCGATCCATGTCGAGCTGACCTCGCAGGGCGACGATCTGCTGCTGTCGATCGCCGACGACGGCGTCGGCGACAAGGTCAAGGCCGATCCGCGCTCCACCGGCATGGGCCAGCGCATCGTCGCGGCGATGGCCACCAAGCTGGATGCCACCGTCGAGCGCGACCCCGCCCATTCCGGCACCCGCATTCTCCTCAAGTTCCGCCGCGTGCCAACGACGCCCGACCGGGCGAGCAGCGCCGCGGCGAGCTGACCCGCGATTGCACGGGGTTCCTCACCATCGCAACCCCACCGCGATCCTGCTATTGTTACGAACCATGACTTCGCGCGACTCCGCTTCGTCTGAAATCACGCCGGCCGTGCTGCTGCGGGCCTATGCCTGCGGCATCTTTCCGATGGCCGAAAGCGCCGACGATCCGACCCTGTTCTGGGTCGAGCCAGAATTGCGCGGCGTTATCCCGCTCGCGGGATTTCGCGTCGCCTCGCGGCTCGCGCGCACCGTGCGTTCGGATCTGTTTCGCGTGACCGTCAACACCGCCTTCAAGGCGACCATCGCCGGCTGCGCCGCGCCGCAGGCCGGACGCGAGGACACCTGGATCAACAAGCGCATCCGTGACCTCTATGGCGGCCTCTACGACCTCGGCCATTGCCACAGCGTCGAGGCCTGGCAGGGCGACGATCTCGTGGGCGGGCTCTACGGCGTCAGCCTCGGACGCGCCTTCTTCGGCGAGAGCATGTTTCACACCGCGCGCGATGCCTCGAAGGTCGCTCTGGTGCACCTGGTCGCGCGGCTCATTCATGGCGGCTTCGAGCTGCTCGACACGCAATACGTCACCGAGCATTTGAAGAGTTTTGGCGCGGTCGAGATTCCGCGGCGGCGCTACACAGCGCTGCTCGACAAGGCGCTCGCCGGCGAGCCCGGCGATTTCCTCAGGCTCGCGGACGGCGCCGCGATCCCGGGCGCACGCGCGCTCGAGATCATCGCTTCACGGCAATAAGTCAGAGAGCCTAGCGGCCGAACCCGGGAATACCGAACAGACCCGGACGCTGCTCCGGCGGCGGAGGCGGCGGCGGCGCCGGTTGCTGCTGCTGGATCGGCGGCAAGGGCTGCGGCGGACGCTGCTGCACGGCCTGCCTGGGCGCGGCCTTCTTCTGCGCGGGCGGCGGCGGTGCCATGGCCGGCTTGTTCGCGGGATCTGGCGCCGCGGTCGCAATGGTCTGCTGCGGCTCTTTGCAGTCGGTCAGCCAGATGTCGTAGATCGGGTGCTCGACGCCGTGCAGGCCCGGGCTTGCCGCATACATCCAGCCCGAGAAGATGCGCTTCACTTCGCCCTGCAAGGTGATCTCGTCGACCTCGACGAAGGCGTCGGTATTGGCGGCTTCCGTCGCCGGCCGCGTGTAGCAGGCATTGGTCTTGACCCTGAGCGCACCGAACTGGACCGTCTCGCCGATATCCTCGTCGAAATTGATGATGCGCCCGGTGATCTTGTCGAGGCCGGAGAAGGTCGCCTTCTTGTTCACGATCTTCTGGGCCGGCGGCTCGGTCACGACCTCATCGCCCGGCTGCAGGCTCGCGGGCGTCTGCGGCACCGGCCCGCCCTTCTGCTGGGGCTGGCGCTGACCGGGCCCACCCGGGGCGCCCTGCGGCGGCGCGACCGCGACGGGCGGCACCTGGTTCGGCGGCGCGGCAGTGGAGCCCGGCGGCGGCGCCAGCGGCTGGGACTCGACCGGCCCCGGCATCACGTTACCCTGCCGTCCCGGGGGCGGCGCCATCGGGCGCGACGGCAACACGCGGCCCTGCGGCGGCAGCGCGGGGACCTCCTCGTCGTCCTCATCGGGCATCTGCGGCTGCGGCTGACCACGCGGAATCGCGCCGGGCGGCCGCGGCGGCGGATCGGAGAAGATCGTACCGATCTGCGCCTGCGCGGGCGTCGCAACCGTCAATGCGGTGGCGGCCAGAAGCGCCGCAAGACCTGTCAGGGTAAAGGTTCGAACCATTGTCTCGCGCGGCTTCAACAGCGAATCGGGCTTGCTGGACATTCTACAGGGGATACCGCCGCTCGCAGGCCATCCGGTTAACACGGCGAATACGGCGGGGAAAGGGCGGCATTCCTGCCCTGCCCGCCGCCATCTGGCCAGAGCGGCGGCCGAATGGGATAGTCGGCAAGCTCCTCCCCGGGGCCGAGGCGGGCATCGCCCCCGAAAATTGCGTCCAACGATAACCAGAACCTCAAGGGTCCCTCCCCATGCCCGTCGTGCTCGATCCCGATGCCGCCGCCGTCTACAAGGCCTTCCAGGAGGCCGGCCGGCCCGCCTATGAGAGCCTGACCGCGGACGAAGCGCGCGCCTATTACGCGCAGGCGCGCTTTGCCACCAATCCTGACGCCCCGGAGCTGGCGCGCGTCGCGCCGCTTGCGATCCCGGCGCCGCACGGCACGATCCCGGCACGCATCTATGTGCCGAAGCAGCCACGTCTGCAGCATGGCCTGTCGCCCGCGCTGGTGTTCTTCCACGGCGGCGGCTGGGTGATCGGCGATCTCGATTCCCACGACGTCGTCTGCCGCCAGCTCGCCGACGCTGGCGCGTTGATCGTCATATCGATCGACTATCGCCTCGCGCCCGAGCACAAATTTCCGGCCGCCGCCGATGACGCGATCGCCGCTACGAAATGGATCGCCGCCAACGCGCGCGAGCTCGGCATCGACGCCGCGCGCCTCTCGATCGGCGGCGACAGCGCCGGCGGCAACCTTGCGGCCGTCGTCGCGCTCGCCGCGCGCGACGGTAATGGTCCAAAAATCGCCGGCCAGGTCCTGATCTATCCGGCCACCGATTTCGCCATGACGCACGGCTCGCACAGCGAGCCCGAGACCAGCGTACTGTTGACGCATTCGGTGATCCGCTGGTTCCGCGATCACTACCTCAACGGCGCCGCCGACATCCACGATTGGCGTGCCTCGCCGGCGCGCGCGACAAACCTTGCCGGCCTGCCGCCGGCCTATGTGCTGACCGCCGGCGCCGATCCCCTGCGCGACGAAGGCGACGAATATGCCGCGCGCCTCAAGCAGGCCGGCGTGCCCGTCGCGTACAAGCACTATCCCGGCCAGTTCCACGGCTTCTTCACGATGGGCAAATTGCTCCAGCAGGCCAATGTCGCCGTCAGCGAGATCGGCGCGTGGCTGAAGGGATTGGGCTGACGCCGCCGTCCCGCATGTCGTCCGTTCTTCAAACCATCTTCGCCCTCCCCCTGCGCGCACTGACCTGGCTCGGCAGCCAGGGCACGCGTGCGGTGGCCGCCGTCGTGTTCGTCGCCATGGCGGTCCCGCCGCTGGGCGTGCTGCTGCGGCCCTACATCACCGAAGCCATCTTCGTTCTGCTCTGCATCTCCTTCATGCGGGTCGATCTGGCCGCGCTCCACCACCATCTGCGCCGGCCGGCGCTGGTGGCGACCGCCACGGTCTGGACCACGATCGGCGTGCCGCTGATCGTCGGACTGATCGCCCATGCCACCGGGCTCACCAGCCGCTCGCCCGACCTGTTCCTCGCGCTGATGCTGCAGGGCATGGCCTCGCCGATGATGGCCGCTCCAGCGCTGGCCGCGCTGATGGGCCTCGATGCCACGCTCGTGCTGGTCACGCTGGTGGCTTCAACCGCGCTGGTGCCATTCACGGCCTCGCTGTTCGCAGGCCTCTTCCTCGGCGACATGCTCAGCATCTCGCCGCCGGCGCTCGGCCTGAAACTATCGGGCATCCTCGCCGCATCGCTGCTGGCCGCGACCTTGACCCGATGGACATTCGGCGCGGAGGCGATCCAGCGTCACAAGAAGCCAATCGACGGCTTCAACATCATCATCCTCCTGGTCTTCGCGGCCGCGATCATGGGCGATGTCGCAAGCGACCTCGTGGCTCAGCCACTGTTCACGATCGGCCTCGCGGCGCTGTCCTTCGCGATCTATTTCACGCTGCTCGCCGTGACCACGCTGCTGTTCCGCCGCATCGGCTACGAGCGCGCCCTTGCGCTCGGGCTGATGGTGTCACAGCGCAATCTCGGCCTGATGCTGGCCGCGACCGCCGGCGCGCTGCCGCCGACCACCTGGCTCTATTTCGCGATGACACAGTTTCCGATTCATCTGGCGCCATACATGCTGATGCCGATCGCGCGGCGGCTGACGGCGCGGGCCGACGCGCCTGTGGCGGCGGCTGGCGGCTCGGCCTTGTAGACGGCCCGAGTTGTCACAACTGGGAATGGCCCCACCTTTACGTAAGGCCACTCTCAATCTCGAGACCTAACCGCCACGTCCTCCCCGGTTCTCGTACGTCTACGAGTTCGCGTCTCATTAATCGCTTTCGAGAAGTCGTTGATCAAGTCTCGGATCTCGGGTGCAAGGTCGGCTGCATTCACGACCCGTATCAAATAGGGCGGCCTGAGCGCATTCGTCCCAGCGCCAAAAATCGAGTCCAAGAATGCACCTACGACATCCCCGTGCCATGCCGGTGCCCCCAACGCAGCTTTGAGCGCCAAACGAAATCGTGAGGGCTTGCCCAATTGCGGGCGTCAAGTTCGATCGTCTTCATGCGCGTCCACCGAAGCTCGACGAATGCGCCCTACCCCGCCCGCGCCGCGCGCCTCAGCGCCTGCGGCGGCTGACCAAACGCGCGGATGAAAGCGCGGCGCATGCGCTCGGGATCGCCGAAGCCGGTCGCCTCTGCAACGAGCTCGATCGCCTCGCGCGAGGACTGCACGCGCTCGCGTGCGACCTCGATCCTTAAGCGCTCGATCGCCTTCGAAGGCGTCGTGCCGGTCTCCGCGGCGAAGGCGCGGGCGAAATGTCGTGCACTCATGCCGGCGCGGTCGGCGAGATCTTCCACCGTCAACCGGGCATCGAGATTCTCGCGCGCCCAGGACAGCAGCGCGCCGAAGCGGCCGTTCGGCGTCTTCAATTCCAGCAGCGAGGAGAATTGCGACTGGCCGCCGCTGCGGCGGTGATACAGCACGAGCTGCCGCGCAGCCTGCCGCGCGATCTCCTCGCCATGGTCCTCGGTGACCATCGCCAGCGCGAGGTCGATGCCGGCGGTGATGCCCGCCGACGTCCAGACATTGCCGTCGTGCGTGAAGATCTGGTCCGGCTCGAACTTCACCTTCGGGTAGCGCGCGACGAAATCGCGCGTGCGTCCCCAATGCGTGGTGGCGCGGCGGCCGTCGAGCAGGCCCGCCTCGGCCAGCACATAGGCGCCCGAACAGACGCTGGCGACCCGCACGCCGCGCTTCGCCAGCCGCTGCACGAAGGCGCGCGTGACCTCGCAGCGGGCCGCATCCGCCACGCCCGCGCCACCCGCGATGACGAGTGTCGTGATCGCATTCGCCGACTTGAAATCCCGCGCCATCATCTCGACGCCGGACGAGCTGCGCACCAGTCCCGCGTTCAGCGCCAGCACCTTGATCCCGGTCGTCGTCTTGCCGCTGGCGCGCGCCGCGATCTCGAACACCGAGATGGGACCTGCCGCATCGAGCAACTGGAAATCGGGGAAGATCAGGATGCCGATCATGGTCATGTCCGAAAGTGAGGGAATTACGCCATTTTGGACAGAATGGCATCATGACAGGCTGCACCCGTCAAGCTCATAGTTGGAGGCTCTCATGTCGTCACCGCTCCAGATCGGACTTTTGGTGTTTCCGCGCGTCACCCAGCTCGACTTCACCGGGCCGTTGCAGGTCTTCGCGATGGTTCCGGGGGCAAAGCTGCACCTGATCTGGAAACGGATCGAACCGGTGCCGAGCGATTCCGTGATGACGCTGACGCCGACCACGACGTTCGCCGACTGCCCGCAGCTCGATGTGATCTGCGTGCCCGGCGGCGGCGGCACCAACGATCTGCTCAATGACGAGGAGGTGCTGGATTTCCTGCGCAAGCAAGCCGAGGGCGCGAAGTACGTCACCTCGGTCTGCACGGGATCGCTGGCGCTCGGCGCCGCCGGCCTGTTGAAGGGCTACCGCGCAGCGACCCATTGGAGCGCAATGGAGATGCTCAGCCAGTTCGGCGCGACGCCGACCAAGACGCGCGTCTGCGTCGACCGCAACCGCATCACCGGCGGCGGCGTCACCGCGGGAATCGATTTCGCGTTGACGCTGGTGTCGATCCTGGTCGACCGCACCACGGCGGAAGCGATCCAGCTCCAGATCGAGTACAACCCCGCACCGCCGTTCAATTCCGGCTCGCCAGACACGGCGCCGGCCGAGGTGCTGGCGCTGCTCAGGGAACGCGGCGCGCAAAACCAGGCGCGCCGCCTCGAGGCGGTGAAGCGCGCGGCCGAGCGGGTGATGTAGCCTCCGCTCTCCTGTCCCGGACGCGGTGCAGCGCTACTCCAGTGGTGCCCGCCCCAACAGAAAGAGGCCGCCGGTTTCCCAGGCGGCCTGTCTTAAGGCAGCTGATCGGCGACCACTGCATCGAATCAGCCGATGACGGGCCGGCGGAGACCGGAAGCCTAGCCGGGGGTCCAGGGCTGATAGTCGCCGGTCGCCTTCGGACGCTTGCCGCTGGCGAGCGTCGAGCCCGAGGGGCGGTAGGCGTTGGCGGTGCCGGTGAGATTCGGCTGGTGCGGCTTTTCCCACTCGCGCGGCTGGTAATTGTCCTCGGTCGGCGGCACGTCGACGGTATGATGCATCCAGCCGTGCCAGGACGGCGGAATGCGGCTCGCTTCGGCGTAGCCGTTATAGATCACCCAGCGCCGCTCGAAGCCGAGCGTCGGATCGACCACCCCGCCACGGGTGCGATAGTAGAGGTTGCCCTGCTCGTCCTGGCCGACCAGCTCTCCGTACCGCTTGGTCCAGAGCTGGGTGCCAAACGTCTGGCCACTCCACCAGGTGAAGAACTTGAGAAAGAACTGTTTCATGCGGCAAGGGCCCTGCTTCGTCTGGCCCTGATGCCATCCGGGCGGCGAAATGTCCAGTTCGGCCCGAGCGGCCTTGCACCACGCAAACGCGTGCCCTGCCCCAAATCGGACGCGATCCGTTCATGCCGGGTACAGCGACGGCGTGAAAATCTCCCCCCTCACACGCGCACAGCCGCGTGAACCCAGGAACTCCAGCCCATTCAATGGGTTTGCTTCCGGGAAAAGGAGTTTGAACATGAACAGTCTGAAGGTTTTAAGCGCCGCTGTAGTGCTGGCGCTGGTTCTTCCGTTGGCGACGCCGAGCTTCGCCCAGGGCCCCGGCCGTGGCGGTGGCGGTGGTGGCGGCGCCCATTTCGGCGGTGGCGGCGGTGGCGCCCACTTCGGCGGCGGCGGCGGCGGCCCGCGCATGGGCGGCGGCAGCTTCGGTGGCGGTGCGCGGATCGGTGGCGGTGGCAATTTCGCGGCCGGCCCGGCGATGCGCCCGAGCGCCGGACCGGGCTTCGGTGGCGGTAGCCGTCCGGTCGCGACCGCGGGCAACAATTGGCATGGCGGCGGCGGTAACTGGCATCATGGCGGCGGCTGGCGTCGCCATGGCGGCGGGGGCTTCTGGCCCGGCGTCGTGGCGGGTGCCGCGATCGGCGGCATCGGCTCGTACGCCTATTACGGCAGCGGCTACTACAACGACCCCTACTACTACGGCGAAGACAGCTACTATGACGAGCCGTCAGTTGCGGTGGTCCCCGACAGCGGCGGAGATTCCTCGGCCTATTGCGCGCAGCGCTACCGGTCTTACGACCCGGCCTCGGGCACGTATCTCGGCTATGACGGCCTGCGCCATCCCTGCCCGTAAGCGGATCGACAACGTCTAGAGGAAGAGGCGTCGCACTGATGCGGCGCCTCTTTCGTTTGTCGCGCGCCCATCGCCCATTTCGCGCCTCGCGCGCGCGTTGCGGCGTTCGGTACATTTGATCACGGATGGACCTGTATTCACCACACCGTGCATATCTACAATGACCCAATCCCAAATTGACCCATTGCTTGATTCGCCTATATCACCGAGACAGGTATGGGGACTTCGATCTACTGGGAAATGTCATGCCGCGTATCCTCGTGGTAGATGACGATCCGATGGTCGGCGCGACCATCGAGGTCCTGCTCCAACGTCAGGGCTTCGACGTCACGCTGGCCGACGGCGGAGAAACGGGGCTGGCTGCGCTCGAAGCGCAGACGTTCGATGTGATGCTGGTCGATATTTTCATGCCGCATATGCGCGGCTTCGAATCCATCCGCATCTTTCACGAGCGCGCGCCCGCAATTCCGCTGATCGCGATGTCAGGCTACGCGTTCGCATCATCCGCCTCGCCCTCTCCCGACTTCCTCCGCATGGCGCTGGAACTCGGGGCTGCGCGCTGCCTGCGCAAGCCGTTCACACCGGACGCGCTGCTGACCACGATCCGGGAATGCCTCGGCGGCTCCGGCGGGGCCGCACAGCCGAAGGACCAGAAAGAAGCACCTTGATCCCCTCGCAGCGTGTCATTCTCGGTGCTGGACTTGCCATCCTCCTGATCATCACCGCCGCCTCGATCGGACTCGACGTCAAGTCGCGGTCGGACGCCGCCCGCGTCAACCACACCGTCGAGGTGTTGAAGAAGATCTCGGATGTGCACTTGCTGGTTCGCCGCGCCGAGAGCGCGGTGCGCGGCTATGAAATCTACCGCACGGCTGGCTTCGTCGACGAGTTCCAGGCGGCCCGCAGCCAGATTGCACCGGCGCTCGGCGACCTCAAGCTTGCCATCCGCGACAACGCCGATCAGGTGACGCTGATGGAGGCCACGGAGCCTCTCATCCTTCGCCGTATCGAGGTCGCATCCGAAGCGATGCGGCTGCGTGCGGATGGCGACGATGGGGCCTTCAACGCGCTGAAAGGGCGCGCCGAGGGACGCGGCCTGATGGACACGCTCGCGGGAAATCTGGAGCGCCTGGCCGCCGGCGAAGAGAAGCTGCTGGCCGCCCGCGAAGCGGCCTCGCGCCGGACCGGCATCGTGCTGCTCGGCATCGACGTCGTGGGCGCGCTGGTGATCCTGCTGCTGGTCACCATGCTGCTGCGCGAGAGCAGGCGCACCACCGGGGAGCTCCGGAGCTCGCTGCACGAGACGCAGGCCGCCAAGGCGGCGCTCGAGGCGGCGGTCGCCGAGCGGACCGCGCACCTCGTCACCGCACATGACGAGCTGCGCCTGTCGGTCAATGTGCTCCAGAGCACGTTCCACAGCATGGCGGAGGCGGTGCTGGTGATCGACGCCGAAAGCACCGTCCTTTTGTCCAATCCGGCGGCGGAGCGCATGCTGCTGCATCGCACCGGCATGGGCCTCGGCAATTTGCGCGCGATGTCGGACGTCTATCATGGCGACGGCGTCACGCCGCTCAGGCCCGACGAGCTCCCGTCGGCGCGCGTGCTGCGCGGCGAGCAGTTCGAAGAGCTGGAGATGTTCGTCCGCCCGCATAGCGGCAACCCTCCGC
Source organism: Bradyrhizobium sp. A5 (assembly GCF_042076515.1). Lineage (NCBI taxonomy): Bacteria > Pseudomonadati > Pseudomonadota > Alphaproteobacteria > Hyphomicrobiales > Nitrobacteraceae > Bradyrhizobium > Bradyrhizobium sp. A5. The sequence continues at coordinate 3,867,018 of NZ_CP148990.1, forward strand.
GCCATCTGATGATCAGCGGCCGGCCGATGCGTGACGGGCAAGGCAACGTCACCGGAGCGGTGCTGGTCTATCACGATGCGACGACCTCGCGCGAGATCGAGCGGCAACTGCATCAATCCCAGAGGCTGGATGCCATCGGCAAGCTGACCGGCGGCGTCGCGCACGACTTCAACAACATGCTGACCGTGATCTCCGGCAACACCGAGACGCTTGTCGCGAGCCTGAAGCAGCAGCCCGAGCTGCAGCGCGTGGCGCGCCTGATCGACGATGCCGCCGAGCGCTGCGCCGAGCTGATCCAGCACCTGCTCGCCTTTGCGCGCCGGCAGCCGCTGCAGCCGCGCAATGTCGAGATCAACGGCGCGATCGCCGACATCGCAAAACTGCTCCGCCCCACCCTCGGCGAGCAGTTCCAGATCGAGACCGTGCTGGAACAGGGCCCGATGACGGCGCATATCGATCCGTCGCGGCTGACCAATGCCGTGCTCAACATGGCGATCAACGCCCGCGACGCGATGCCGAACGGCGGCAAGCTGCTGATGGAGACCCACCGCGTCGTGCTGGACGAGGCCTATGCGCAGGCCAATGCGGAGGTGCGGCCCGGCCCCTACGTGATGCTCGCGGTCAGCGACACCGGCACCGGCATGTCGGCCGATATCCAGCAGAAGGCGTTCGAGCCGTTCTTCACCACCAAGGAGGTCGGCAAGGGAAGTGGCCTCGGCCTGTCCATGGTCTACGGCTTCGTCAAGCAATCCGGCGGCCACATCAAGATCTACAGCGAGCAAGGCCACGGCACCACGATCAAGCTCTATCTGCCGCCGGGCGAAGGCATGATCGAAGCGGCCGCTCCCGTGACGACGCCGGCCGAAGGCGGCGCCGAGACCATCTTCGTGGTGGAGGACGACGCGCTGGTGCGCAACTTCGTCACCGCGCAATTGCAGAGCCTCGGCTACAAGACGGTCGCCGCCGCCGACAGCAAGGCTGCGCTGCGACTGATCGAAGCCGGCCAGGCCTTCGATCTCCTCTTCACCGACGTCGTCATCCCCGGCGGCATGAGCGGGCGCGAGCTCGCCGACGAAGTGGCCAGACGCCGGCCGGGCGTGAAGGTGCTCTACACCTCCGGCTACACCGACAACGCCATCGTCCACCACGGCAAGCTCGACGACGGCGTGATGCTGCTGACCAAGCCCTATCGCCGCAACCAGCTCGCCGAGACGATCAGGAAGGCGCTGAACGGCGACGGGATGGCCACGGGCTAACGCGCCGCGAGCGAACCAGCAATCGTGCTCCTAAATCCGGGTCCTGGAGCGCGATTCTCTATCTCATTTAGACACGCCGTGCCGCGTCGGCGTCACCGTGCTGGTGGGCACGGCCTCGGAGATCGAGAATGTCAGCCAGGTGTTCCAGCCTGACGGCCGGTTGGCAGCGGCAAACTCGCCATAACCCTTCAAGCCGAGAAAGGCATGGTTGCTTCCAATCGGGAAGATATATCCGATCTGGGGGCCGACACCGAAAACGCGCGAGCGGAAGCCGCCGAGAACGGCCGGCTGGCCGGAATCATCCGTGACCTGCTGATAGGCATAGCCGACGAAGCCGACGAAGACCTGCTTCGACAGGAATTGCGACACGCCCCCGTCGAAATGGAAATCGATCCCGCTTCGATACTGTGTATCGGAATTCTTGAAATTATAAGTAAGGCCAGCGACGCCCGAGAGCTCCGTGCCGGTCGCGGGATTCAGGTAAGTATAGCCACCACCTAGATCGATGGCGCCGTGGCCGAGACCGACGTTGGCCAGCCGGCTCGGATTGTAGTCGCCGACCGGTATGTCGCCCGCGCCGTAAACCATGTAGTTGTGGACGCCGCTATTCCATTTCAGCCTGAAAGTCGGATACAGGTCGCCATAAGAGACGAGCGCGTCCTCGAGGAAGCCGTTACGCGTGGTGACGATTGGCCCCGCCGCCGTCGTCAATGTCCCGGCAAGGCTTGCTGAATTTCTGCCGTAGACGCTGGCCAGCGTCGCCGACAATTGGCCTCCGAGCACGGGCGTCGCAAAGGTGTAGGTCGGCGCAATGAGCATCAGGTCGGCCTGGCCGTGCACGGACAAATTGAGATCGAGGTTGACGTTCGGCGAAAACCGCCCGACCTGGAATTCGCGCGACGCGGCAGCCGCGCCCGAAGCGCTCACGCTCGTGTGGTAATAGATCGCGGCGATCGACCAGCCGGGGGTGCTCGGAGTCGCGGAGAGGCTGCCGTAGAGGCCTGGCAGCCAGAATGAAATGCCGCTTTCGTCAGCAAGGGCAATTTGCGGAGAAAGCACGGCAAGTGCCGCGGCAGCGAGAGCGCCACTCAACCTTCGTCCGCGCATGATGTAACCCGTCATGACTGCTGCCCCCCGTTCAAACTGTTGCTGTCGTTTTGATCGCACGACCTTGGAACAAACCCTACGCTTCGTCCTTCGGTTGTTCAATCGGACAACCCTCTCTTCAACATCGCCGCCTTGCGACCCTCTGCTGCTTCCTCGCTGTCCGCCTTCTTCATGTCTTTCAGCTCGACCGTCACCTGGCTGATCTTGCCGGAGAACTTGAATGGCACCTTATAGGCCTCTGTGACCGGAGTGCCCTCGTCCGCTCCGACATCCGCCCCCTCGTCCGCCGAGAAGCCACAACATTGGGTGCGATCTATCCGGCCCGTGGCAACATTCCTGCCATTGACAAACAGCGTGCCGACGGCCCCCTTGCCGATCCCACCGCCGTCATAGGCGAACTCGAAGCGGATCGTGGACTTTCCGGCAGGCAACGCCTGCTTCGCGGCTATTGTAAATCGCTGCAGACCGAGGAAATTGTAGGTGTAGGTCGGTTTGCCGTCCTTCAGATACAAACTCCAGCCGCCGAACCTGCCGGCCTGGGCAAGGATCGCCCCGCTCGCCCCTGCGCTGGGAATTTCCACATCGGCGGTGATCGCATGCGAGCGGTTCTTCGTATTGATGAAGACGTTCTCGGACATGCCGATCATGCCCTCGTGAACCGTCAGTGAAGTGCGGCCGGCCATCAAGTCGGGCCGACCGACCATGGCCGCGTTCAGCCGTTCCAAGGTCCGATCGTCGAGCGGCAATACGGAATACTTGACCGCTTCATTGAGAAAGAGATCCTGAAGCTCCTTCAGCTTGTCCGGGCTCTTTGCGGCAAGATCGTTCGTCAGGCTGAAGTCGGATCGCGTGTCGTAGAGTTCCCAGATGTCCTGGTCCAGCGGCCTGCGATTGGTGGTTTCCCACGCCGCACGGTGAATCGTACCGGCCAGCCAACCGTCGCTATAGATCGCACGGTTGCCGAATATCTCGAAATACTGCGTCTTGTGCGGGCTCGGGGCTTTGGCGTCGACAAAACTATAGGCCATGCTGACACCCTCGATGGGCGTCTGTGGCGTTCCATTGACGCTCTTCGGCTCAGGAATCTTCGCGGCTTCGAGGATGGTCGGGACGATGTCGATGACGTGATGCCACTGCGAGCGCACCTCACCCCTTGCCGCGACACCTTTCGGCCAATGGATCACCATGCCGTTGCGGGTGCCGCCATAGCTCGAAGCCACCTGCTTGGTCCATGTGAAGGGCGTATCGCCTGCGACCGCCCAACCGGCCGCATAATGGCTGTATGTCATCGGGCTGCCGAGTTCATCGTAATGCTTGAGAATATCCTGCACGCTCTCCTGCACGCCGTTGAAGTAAGTCATCTCGTTGAACAGCCCGTTCATGCCGCCCTCTGCACTCGCGCCGTTGTCGCCGACGATGTAGAAGACCAGCGTGTTATCGAGTTGGCCGGTAGCCTTGACGGCATCGATCAGCCGGCCAATCTCGGTGTCGGCGTACTCGCCAAAGCCGGCGAAGACCTCCATCTGACGCGCGAACAGCTTCTTTTCATCAGGATTCAGCGCAGCCCAATCCTTGATGGCTTCCGGCTTGGGAGCGAGCTTCGTACCGGGTGGCACCACCCCAAGCTTGATTTGGCGGGCCAGCGTCTCCTCGCGGAGCTTGTCCCAGCCTAGGTCGAACCTTCCCTTGTATTTGGCGATCCATTCCTTCGGCACGTGGTGCGGCGCGTGGGTTGCGCCTGGCGCGAAGTACATGAAGAACGGCTTATCGGGCGTCAGCGACTTCTGGTATTGCATCCAGTCGATCGCCTTGTTGGTCATATCAGTCATGAAGTTGTAGTTCGGATCCTTCGACGGCTCGACCTGGGTCATGCCGTCATAGATCAGCGGAGCCCATTGGTTGGTCTCGCCGCCCATGAAACCGTAGAACTTGTCGAAGCCCTGGCGGGTCGGCCAGCGATCGGTTGGACCTGAGGGGCTCACCTCCCACGCGGCGGTCTCGTGGTTCTTGCCGAAATGGGCGGTGCTGTAGCCATTCAACCTCAGCATTTCCGCTACGGTGGCTACGCTGTTGGGACGCTGTCCGGTCTGCCCCGGGAAGGTCGTCGCGGTTTCCGCGATCGATCCGAAATTGTTCATGTGATGGTTGCGACCGCTCAGCAGTGCCGACCGGGTCGGAGAACAAAGCGCCGTGGTATGGAATTCGTTATAGCGCAGACCTTCGTTCGCCAGCTTTTCCACCGTCGGCATGTGGATCGGCCCTCCGAACGCGCCCGACTGACCGAAACCCATGTCATCGATGAGGACGATCAGGACGTTGGGTGCACTGGCAGGCGCCTTGACCTCGAAGCGCGGCGGCGGCGTCGCATTGCGTGCGTCGAACACGGTGCTGTGCGGGTATGCCGGCTCGGGAATGGGCAGCACGGTGCGATCGGTCGGCAGCACGACCGCGGGCGGAGCGGCCTGTTGGGCATTCGCAGAAATTGGCAGCAGGGCGATCAAGGACAGCGCGGTGACGGCCGTTGTCATACGTCTCATGTCGGCTACCTCAGCGAAAGCAAAAACAGCAAATTCATTGATGAGATGCCGGGATGCGAACAGGGCGCATCCCGTAGCTGGGACAGCAATTCGACGCCGGATCAGCGGCGCCCGACGCGATTGACGGGACCGCCGCGATTCATCGGCCTCCCCGCCACCCCGACACGGGGTGTGACGACCGCGCGCGCCACCGGCCGCGGCCGCAGCACGACTCCGGGCCTGACGATGCACCCGACGGGATATTCGACATATTGGCAATACACCACGGCACTGGCTTGTTCGGTGCTTGCCGCGACGAAGCCGGCGACCAATCCAGCCGTCAACAGCGCAGATAATCCAATTGAGAGCTTCATCCCGGCATCCTCCATTATTGATTACCTAATTTACCCGGTCGCGCCATCGGCGGCTTGACGCAAATCAATCCCCTCGGCGGGCGGTCATAGCCTAATGCTTCGACTTCGGGGGATCAGGTGATGAAGCGAATAGCGGCGGCGATTTCAGCTCTGACATTGATGGTGTGTTCCGCGGCGCCGGCACACGCGCAGCAATACAAGATGCAAACTCCAATTCCGCCGGGCATCGCCTCGCCAGATAAAGTGGAGACGCGCCTCGGCACGCTGAAATTCTTCGACGGCTTCCCCGACAAAGCCACCGTCGAAAAGCTCTACGAGAATCTCGACTTCCAGCGCGCGGTGCAAGCTTATCTACTGGCGCTCCCGGCGGTGAACATGGCCGGATTACGTGAAGGATTGCTCCAGGTTGGGCCTGCCAACTCCACGATCCCGACCTTCGAAACGCTGATGGATGCCCGTTCGCTGTTTCTGACCGCCAACGCCAACGTTGCCTACACGTGGATATGGATCAACTTGCACGACGGCCCGTTGGTGGCTGAGATTCCACCCATGGTGTTGGGCATGATCGACGACTTCTGGTTTCGCTATGTCACCGACATAGGCGTGGTCGGCCCCGACAAGGGCAAAGGGGGCAAGTATCTGCTGTTGCCGCCCGGCTACAAGGGAGAAGTGCCCGAAGGATATCTCGTCGTCCGTGTTCCGACCTATGAATCAATTCTTGTCTGGCGCAATTTTTCCGTGAAAGGGGACATGACCCCGGCCATCGAAAGCCTGAAGAAGCTTACGCGCATCTATCCCTTGTCGAAAGCGACCAATCCTCCGGCCAATACATTCGTCAACGTGTCCGGCAGGGCTTTCAATACGGTTGCACCGGCCGACGACAAGGTCTGGCAGTATCTCAATCAGGTCGTTCAGAGCGAGCCGATCGAGTCGCTCGACCCGGTTACGCTTGGCTACTTCGCTTCCATCGGCATTGAGAAGGGCAAGCCGTTCGCTCCCGATGCTCGCATGAAGAAGATTCTGACGGAAGCGGCAGCAGTCGGCGATGCCACAGTGCGCGCCCTGCTCTTCAGAAGCCGGATTCCGGAAGCGTTCTACTATCCGAATAGCACCTGGCGTCAGTGGCTTGGTGGCTACAAGTTTGAATCGCAACCCGGCGTGCGCTTCCTCGATGCCGCGTCGTTCTTCTATTTCTATGCGACCGGCGTGACACCCGCGATGGAAGCAAAAATGGTCGGTCAGGGCTCCCAATACGCAGTTGGTTTGGTGGATTCCAACGGCGCCCCCCTGGATGGGGGCAAAGACTACAAGCTGCATCTGCCCCCGAACATTCCAGCGAAGGAGTTCTGGTCGGTGATCCTATACGACAACCAGACACGTTCGATGCTTCAGACCGACCAGCGCTTTCCGATGGTGAGCAGCCAGGACAAGGCCATCCTGACCAACGCCGACGGTTCGGTGGATGTTTACTTCGGACCGAAGGCCCCGGCGGGCAAGGAGCACAATTGGGTGCAGACAGTTCCCGGCAAAGGCTGGAATACCCTTCTGCGTCTCTACGGGCCGCTCGAACCGTGGTTCGACAAGACCTGGAGGCCAGGAGAGATCGAGTTGCAGTGACGATAAAAGCGGGCTCCGCTTCCCTGGCTGTAATTGCGCCGGGGTCGCCGCCGGTTCGGGATCTACCCGAGATCCGTCGATCCTTGACTCGATAGAACTGAGGCTGAAGATTGGTGTGGCCATCTTGATCGATGCTTGACGCCGTTCGCTGATCGCAAGAAAGGCCGCAATTGGCACGCAAGCGCCGCAAATCGGGCCGGGATACACCGCGGGTAGCTGCTCAAGCGCCATTGCCGGCTTCGCAGTCGCCGAGGCGCGCCGGGCAGAGCGCCGCCCGGTTGCCGACGCGGCGCATCTGGATTGCGGTCGCTGCAGTCGCCGTCGTCGCTTTCGGCATCGCCTTCCAGTTTCTCAATCATGGACCGGTCTCGCAGAGCCCCTTTCAGCCGGCCGCGACCTATGTCGGCAGCGAGACCTGCGCCGGCTGCCACCAGGCCCAAACGAAACTTTGGAACGCCTCGCAGCACAAGGCGGCGATGCAGCACGCCGCCGACCAGACCGTGCTCGGCAATTTCAACGACGCGAGCTTCGACTATTACAGCGTGCATTCCCGCTTCTTCCGCAAGGACGGCAAATTCCTGGTCGAGACGGACGGCGCCGACGGCAAGCTTGCCGTGTTCGAAGTGAAATATACGTTCGGCATCGATCCGCTGCAGCAATATCTCGTCGAATTTCCAGATGGGCGCATTCAGGCGCTGCCGATTGCATGGGATAGCCGGCCGCACGACAAGGGCGGCCAGCGATGGCTGTCTCTTTCGCCCGATGAAGCCATCAAGCACGACGATATTCTTCACTGGACCAAGCTGAACCAGAACTGGAATTTCATGTGCGCGGAGTGCCACTCCACCGGCCTGCGCAAGAACTACGATGCCGCGACCGATCGCTTTGCCACGACATGGGCGGAAATCAGTGTCGGCTGCGAGGCCTGTCATGGACAGGGCTCGCGCCACGCCGACTGGGCGCGCGAGCAGCAGAACTGGTGGCCGTTCGGCAAGCACGAGGACCCAGTCAAAGGATTGCTGGTGCGTTTCGACGAGCGACAGGGCATCGCCTGGCCAATCGATCCTCAGACCGGGAACGCGCGGCGCTCCGCGGCGCCGGCCACGCTGCGCAAGGAAGTCGAGACCTGTGGCCTCTGTCACGCACGCCGGGCCGGCTTCCGCGAGGACTGGATACCCGGCGAATGGCTGTCGCAGACCCATGCGGTGGAGCCGCTGGCGCGTAATACCTATCATGCCGACGGGCAGATCCGTGATGTCGAGGAGCCCTATAACTATGTGCCATTCAAGCAAGGCAGAATGTTTGCGGCCGGCGTCACCTGCAGCGACTGCCACGAGCCGCACAGCGCCAGGCTTCGCCTGCCGGGCGAAGGCACCTGTCTGCAGTGCCATGCGTCCGACAAATATGCCGATGTGAAGCATCGCCACCACGCCGAGGCCGATCCGGCACCGACCTGTATCTCGTGCCACATGCCGGCCCGGACCTACATGGTGGTCGATGTCAGGCACGATCATGCTTTCAGGGTGCCGCGGCCCGACCTGTCCGTCTCGCTGGGAACGCCGAACGCCTGCAACGATTGCCACCGTGACAAGTCTCCGCAGTGGTCCGCTGCGGCCATCGAACGCTGGTTCGGCCCGGCCCGCAAGGGCTTCCAGACTTACGCACCGGCTTTCCATGCCGCCCGCACCGAGCAGGCCGATGCCGCAGCGCTGCTTTCCGTCGTTGCCGCGGATCGCCACGCGCCGGCCGTGGCGCGCGCCAGCGCGCTCGTCGAACTTGCCGCGCGCGTGACGCCGGCGAATATCGCGACGGCGCGCACCGCGCTGGTCGATCCCGATCCGATGGTGCGGATCGGCGGCCTAGACATGCTGGAAAACGAGGCCGCCGGCCAGATTTGGCCGCTGGCCTCGCCGCTGCTCGCAGATCCCGTGCGAGGGATCCGCATCAGGGCGGCCTCCCTGCTCGCGTCGGTCCCGACTGCAAGCCAGCCGTCAGGCGATCGCGCCAGCTTTGATCAGGCGGCCAGGGAATTTATCGCGGCGCAACGCGCCAATGCCGAACGCCCCGAGGCGCGCACCGCGCTTGCAGATTTCCTCGCGCGTCGCGGACAGACCGGGGATGCGGAGAGAGAGTACCGGGCCGCGCTCAGGCTGAGCCCGCAATATGCGACGGCGGCGATCAACCTGGCGGACCTCTATCGCAGAAGCGGCCGCGAAAGCGATGGAGAAATCGTTCTACGCGGAGCAATCGCGGCGTCGCCGGGTGACGCGGCCGCGCATCACGCGCTCGGCCTGGCGTTGACCCGGCTGAAGCGGCCTGACGAGGCGCTCGCCGAGTTGCGGAGGGCAACCGAACTCGACCCCGATCGCCCGCGCTACGTCTATGTCTACGCGGTGGCGCTGCATTCCGGGGGGCAAGCCGACGAGGCCATGAAGATCCTGAACAAGGCTCTGGAAGGCCATCCGGGCGATAGAGACGTACTGTCAGCCTTGTTCGCGTTCAGCCGCGCAACTGGCGACGCAAGGGCGGCGCTGGGCTACGCCGAAAGGCTCGCGATCATCACGCCGGAGGACCGAAATCTGGCGGCGGTGATCGCGCAGATCAAACGGCAGATCGACGCGCCCAACGAGGACGCACGACCCAGAAACTAGCGCGTCGCCAGCACCACGGCCGCCAGCGTGAAGATCAGCGCCGCGATCTGCCCCGGCCCCAGCGGCTCGTGCAGCGCGATTGCCGAGGCGACCACGCCGATGACAGGCACGGCCATGGTGCCGATCGCCGCCACCGACGCCGGCAGGCGCGACAGCGCGGCGAACCAGCTGACATAGGCGATGCAGAACTGCACCACGACCGAATAGACCAGCAGCCACCAGCCGGCCGGCGTCACCTTGTCCAGATGGGTGGTCTCGACCAGAAGGCCGATGATCGAGATCGGCAGGCAGCCGATCCCAATCTGCCAGGCCGCAGCCGTGATCGGCGGCAGATGGATCGGGTACTTCTTCGAGAACACCGTCCCCAGCGCAAAGCCGGCCGCGCCGCACAGCGCCATGATGATGCCCGGCAGCTTCTCGGCACTGGCGGCAATGCCGTTGCCGCCCATGATCGAGGCAAGCCCGACAAAGGCCATCACCAGCGACAGCGTGCGCAGCAGGGTCGGCCGCTCGCCCAGCACCGGCCAGGCGATGATCGAGGCCCAGACCGGCATGGTGTAGGCGATCAGCGCCGCCTCGCTCGCCGGCAGCCAGAGCAGCGCCAGCCCCATCAGCACCATCCAGCCGGTGACGTTGAGCATCGCGGCCGTGATCAGCCGCGGCCAGATCTCGCGCGGCACCTTCAGGCTGTCGCGGCGGACCAGAGCGAGCGCGGCGAGCAGCAACGCGCCCAGCACGCCGGTGACCCCGCGCAGGGTCAGCGGCGGCAGCTCGGAGAGCAGGAATTTCGTCACCGGCCAGTTGAAGCCCCAGCCGATCGAGGTGATGGCGAGGAACATCAGGCCGGCCGGGGCGATGCGCGGCCGCGCATCCCGGCGAGTCGAATCAAGCATGTGGGGACCCCGGCGGAAAACGAGGCCAGCTTGGCGCGGATTCGCCGGCTCCACCACCACCTCGGCGGGCATGCCTGCCCTCACCGTCCGTAGCCCTACGTGAGTCCCCCCTGCGCAACCCCGTCGGCCAAAAATATACCTGCCCTGTGAAGAGCGGGAGGAAGCGTCCGGAACACCACGGGATGCAAATTTTTTCGGTTGGGAATCCCTGAGGACTCACTGATACTTGCCTCCACATCAGGCGCGGCCTTGCCCCCTGTTATCCCCCACAATCCACCATATTTAGTATTTGATTCAGGAACTCGCACTAGTTCTTGACGGGCGCAACGGAGAGTCCTAGCTTTCGAACCGTTCGGCGCGAGTGAGTTTGCGTCCCGCCGGCACTCCCCCAAAGGGTCTCGCAAATCGCCACTCCGCCACGCCAGCCAAAGGCAGCGGGATGAGGGCTTGTCTGCCCGGCGAAGCGGACTTTTCGGGCGCCAGAACGGGCCGGCAACAGGCTCGAATGGCACGGTAGACGTTGTGATGTTGTGGGGCGTTGAACGCATGTCACGCACATCCCCTTGGGGGCGGATGGGTGTTGGCATGCCGGCCGATGAAAGGTGCACGCACCGACCCATCGCGCCGGGAGAAACTGGGCCGGAACCACCGGCTGAACTGCGAAGCCTTTGGGCCGGCACGGCCGCTGGAGGACTCGCGAACCGAAATATCGACCCGGTCGCCTTGCGGAGGCGCGCCGGCTAAAAATAAGGACGGGGCAATACAATGCGGATTGAGCGGCGCCACACCACCCAGGGACAGTCACCTTACGCCGGGATCGAATTCCGGCAGACCACGTCGGAGATCAGGAATCCCGACGGCTCGGTTGTGTTCAAGCTGGAAAACGTCGAGGTGCCGACCGCGTGGTCGCAGGTCGCCTCCGACGTGCTGGCCCAGAAGTATTTCCGTAAAGCCGGCGTTGCCGCGCGCCTGAAGAAGGTCGAGGAGGAATCCGTCCCCTCCTTCCTGTGGCGCTCCGTGCCCGACACCGAAGCGCTCGCGGCTCTCCCCGAGAAGGAGCGCTATGTCAGCGAGCTCAGCGCCAAGCAGGTGTTCGACCGCCTCGCCGGCTGCTGGACCTATTGGGGCTGGAAGGGCGGCTACTTCACCTCCGACGCGGACGCCCAGACCTTCTACGACGAGCTCCGCTACATGCTGACCATGCAGATGGTCGCGCCGAACTCGCCGCAATGGTTCAACACCGGCCTTCATTGGGCCTACGGCATCGACGGCCCCGGCCAGGGCCATTATTACGTCGACCCCTTCACCGGCAAGCTGACCAAGTCCAAATCGGCCTACGAGCATCCGCAGCCGCACGCCTGCTTCATCCAGGGCGTCGGTGACGACCTCGTCAACGAGGGCGGCATCATGGATCTCTGGGTCCGCGAAGCCCGCCTGTTCAAGTACGGCTCCGGCACCGGCTCCAACTTCTCGCGCCTGCGCGGCGAAGGCGAAAAGCTCTCCGGCGGCGGCCGCTCGTCGGGCCTGATGAGCTTCCTCAAGATCGGCGACCGCGCCGCGGGTGCGATCAAGTCGGGCGGCACCACGCGCCGCGCGGCCAAGATGGTCGTCGTCGACGTCGATCATCCCGATATCGAGACCTATATCGACTGGAAGGTGAAGGAGGAGCAGAAGGTCGCCGCGCTGGTCACCGGCTCCAAGATCAACCAGAAGCACCTCAAGGCGGTGCTGAAGGCCTGCGTCAACTGCGAAGGCTCGGGCGACGATTGCTTCGATCCCGAGAAGAATCCGGCGCTCCGCCGCGAGATCAAGCTGGCGCGCCGCAGCCTCGTGCCCGACAATTACATCAAGCGCGTCATCCAGTTTGCCAAGCAGGGCTACAAGGACATCCAGTTCGACGTCTACGACACCGACTGGGATTCGGAAGCCTATCTCACTGTCTCCGGCCAGAACTCCAACAACTCGGTCTCGCTGAAGGACGACTTCCTGCGCGCGGTCGAAACCGACGGCGACTGGAATCTCGTCGGACGCACGACCAAGAAGATCACCAAGACGCTGAAGGCGCGCGACCTCTGGGAAAAAATCGGTTACGCCGCCTGGGCGTCGGCCGACCCGGGCCTGCACTTCAACACCACCATGAACGACTGGCACACCTGCAAGGCGTCCGGCGACATCCGCGCCTCCAATCCGTGCTCGGAATACATGTTCCTGGACGACACGGCCTGCAACCTCGCCTCCGCCAATCTGCTGACGTTCTACGACATCGAGGCCAAGCGCTTCGACGTCGAGGGCTACGAGCATCTCTGCCGGCTCTGGACCATCGTGCTCGAAATCTCGGTGATGATGGCGCAGTTCCCGTCCAAGGCGATCGCCGAGCTCTCCTACGAGTTCCGCACCCTCGGCCTCGGCTATGCCAACATCGGCGGCCTCCTGATGACCATGGGCCTGCCCTATGACAGCAAGGAAGGCCGTGCGATCGCCGGCGCGCTGACCGCGATCATGACCGGCATCACCTACAAGACCTCGGCGGAGATGGCATCCGAGCTCGGCACCTTCCCCGGCTACAAGAAGAACGCCGCGCACATGCTGCGCGTGATCCGCAACCACCGCCGCGCCGCCCACGGGCAGTCCAACGGCTACGAGGCGCTCTCGGTCAACCCGGTGCCGATGGACCTGGTGTCCTGCCCGCAGACCGATCTCGTCACCCACGCCCAAGCCGCCTGGGATGCGGCGCTCGAGCTCGGCGAGAAGCACGGCTATCGCAACGCCCAGACCACGGTGATCGCGCCCACGGGCACGATCGGCCTCGTCATGGATTGCGACACCACCGGCATCGAGCCTGACTTTGCGCTGGTGAAGTTCAAGAAGCTCGCCGGCGGCGGCTACTTCAAGATCATCAACCGCGCGGTGCCCGCCGCGCTGCGCGCGCTCGGCTATCGCGAGAGCGAGATCGCGGAGATCGAAGCCTACGCCGTCGGCCACGGCTCGCTCTCCAACGCGCCCGGCATCAACGCCTCGACGCTGAAGTCCAAGGGCTTCACCGATGAAGCGATCGCCAAGGTCGAAAAAGCCCTGCCGACCGCCTTCGACATCAAGTTCGCCTTCAACAAGTGGACCTTTGGCGAAGACTTCATCCGCGACCAGCTCGGCATCGGTGCCGAGGCGATCGCGGCCCCTGGCTTCGACCTGCTCCAGGCCGTCGGCTTCACCAAGCGCGAGATCGAGGCGGCCAACGTCCACATCTGCGGCGCGATGACGGTGGAAGGTGCCCCGCACCTGAAGGCCGAGCACTATCCGGTGTTCGACTGCGCCAATCCCTGCGGCAAGATCGGCAAGCGCTATCTGTCGGTCGAGAGCCACATCCGCATGATGTCGGCGGCGCAGCCCTTCATCTCGGGCGCGATCTCCAAGACCATCAACATGCCGAACGACGCCACGGTGGAGGACTGCAAGTCCGCCTACATGCTGTCGTGGAAGCTCGCGCTGAAGGCCAACGCGCTCTATCGCGACGGCTCGAAACTGTCCCAGCCGCTCAACTCGCAGCTCATCGCCGACGATGAGGACGAGGACGATGCGGTCGAGGCCTTCCACGACAAGCCGATGGCGGCACGCACCGCCCAGGTCTCGGAAAAGATCGTCGAGAAGCTGGTCGAGCGCATCATCGTGATGCGCGAGCGCGAGAAGATGCCGGATCGCCGCAAGGGCTACACCCAGAAGGCGGTCGTCGGCGGCCACAAGGTCTACCTGCGCACCGGCGAGTATGACGACGGCCGTCTCGGCGAGATCTTCATCGACATGCACAAGGAAGGCGCGGCGCTGCGCTCCTTCATCAACAACTTCGCCATCGCGGTGTCGCTGGGTCTGCAGTACGGCGTGCCGCTCGACGAATATGTCGATGCCTTCACCTTCACCCGCTTCGAGCCGGCGGGCCCCGTGCAGGGCAACGACAGCATCAAGTACGCGACCTCGATCCTCGACTACGTCTTCCGCGAGCTCGCGGTGAGCTACATGTCGCGCTTCGACCTCGCCCATGTCGATCCGACCGAGTCGCACTTCGACGCGCTCGGCAAGGGCGTCGATGAAGGCAAGGAGCCGGGCGAGCCCCACCAGGCCAACAGGCTGGTGTCGCGCGGCCTCACCCGCTCCCGCACCGACAACCTCGTGGTGATGCGCGGCGGCTCCGCCGCGGTGGTATCCAGCAACGACAGCGCCCCGACCGGCGGCAGCAAGGTCACCGCGCTGGCCGGACACGGCGCCAGCGCCCGGGTCGGCGACGTCCTGGAAGGCGCGGTCGCGCTGAAGCAGGAAGTCCAGCACGACCTGTCTCCCACCGAGAAGCTCGAAGCCCTCCAGTGGAGCAAGTCGGGCTCCGCCCAGACCGCAGCCCCCAGCAAGGCCGAGCGCCGCGCGGAAGCCAAGGCCAAGGGCTATGAGGGCGAGATGTGCAGCGAGTGCGGCAACTTCACGCTGGTGCGGAATGGGACCTGTATGAAGTGCGATACTTGCGGAAGCACGACGGGGTGTTCGTGAGCACCACACTATAAATCGCAGGCTTGACGAGACCCGCTGATCGACTCAGCGGGTCTTTTGCGATTTCTCTCTAGGAAAACTTCAATTCCAAGGCGCCCGTCCGCGGGCGAGCAAACAATGAAGTTTCGACTTCTGTACGAAGGTCCGATCCCACCAAGGCAGCGGGCCAACCTTGTCGACATCCATGCCATCCGGACCGCTATCGCTCCTCAAGTCCGGGAGCTGTGGCAGCATTCACCTTTGAGAAGTGACGCAGAAAGGATGCTAAAGGAGCAGTATGACATCCCCAAAAGTCAAATCGGTATTCTAGAAACGCGCGGCACGACTCTCTTTGCACCTCTGGTTTCGAAGCGCTTAGACTTGATGTGCGAACTCGACATCATTTTTTTGCGAAGGCAGGCACCAGGTCAATTAATCGGAGAAGGCGGGGATATTGATAATCGGATCAAAACTCTTCTCGACGCACTATCAATGCCTCCGCCAGCGCAACAAAAGCACTTCGAAAATGCGACTTCGAGCGACCCCGTGCACTGTTTGCTGCAGGACGATTCCTTGGTCACTAAGTTATCTATAGAAACAGACCGTCTCCTGAGGATCGCCGAGAACGAGCATGATCTCGTAGCGATCATCGGCGCTAAGATTTCCGCGAGCCGCCTGACTGTCACAAATATTGGTATAGTGAACTAAGCTCGCAGCGTGGGTAGAGCGGAGCGGCCCCCATCATCCTTCCGCCGATCGCCAAGCATGATGGCTTCACAAGGGCTCACCTCATCCTACGCACTTCCCCCGAGCATCCTCGAAGGGCGGCCAAAAGGCTGCCCTTCGCAATCTTAAGCGCCTGATCCTTTTACACCAAAGCGGGGTAGTGACAGTATCCCCTCACAATCAGGGGAAAACGATGAAGGGACGCCAAAACCAAGAGGCTTGGCTAGAATCTGCACTACCTCAACATGAAAGACTCGCCGCTGCAGTCCAGCACTGTCACCGTCATCGAGACTGGTTCCAGCTCCGTTGCTCATCAACACCCTGCCGCCGAATTGCCTTTGCGGTCGAACCCTTCCCTCCTAAACTCACATCCCCACCGGCATGAGTTCCGACGGGCCCGGTAGAAGCGGAGTCGAGTTATGCCCAAACCGGAAAGCTTCCAGATCGAGAAGATTTTCGTTCCCACGAGAATGAAGAAGGCCATCAAGCCGGAGACCGTCGCGGAGATCGCGGAAAGTATGCTGGACATCGGACAGCAGGAGCCCATTTCCGTTCGGCGCGAGGGAGACCGCCTGGTTCTGGTCGAGGGACTGCATCGGTTAGAGGCCTGCAAGGCGCTCGGCGAGACCACCATTCTCGGTGTCATGGTCCCGGCCGAGCTTGCTCAACACAAGCCGCTGCTCGCCGAGCGACCCGAAGTCGAGGCCGAGCGCATCAAGATGGCGCGATTGAAACAGTTGCGCCTGGAAAAGGAAGCCGCAGAGGCATCGACGTCTGCCTCGAAGGGCGCTGGCGCAACGGAAGCGTCGCGCACCCGTCCGACCAAAGGCGTCCGCGACAATCCGAAGGCATCACCGGGCCGGACTGCGAAATCGGCACCGAAATCATTGTCGGCCTGGATCACGCAGCAAAAGGGCAGCGGCAGCCGCTATTGATGGCGGGGCGCCGTCATTCCGGGGCGCGCCCGTTTGGGCGCGAGCCCGGAATCCATTGGGCGGCATGACAGGTGGCGCAATGGATTCCGGGTTCGCGCTTCGCGCGCCCCGGAATGACGGTGAGTTCCGCTGCGCGCCACCTTGCGTCGTTGCAGCCGCATGACAGCCGCGAACCCTTGGTTCGCGGCCGTCTCTCCCTCACGGGATCAACCCGCTGGTCTCACGCCGCCTTCGCCTGCTCCGGCGAGGCCGTTTCCATTGCGCGCATGTAGAGGTCGAGCAGGCTTTCGCGCTCGTCGCGCTCGTTCTTGTCTTCCTTGCGCAGCTTGATGATCTCCTTGAGGATCTTCACGTCGAAGCCGTCGCCCTTGGCTTCCGCGAAGACTTCCTTCTTCTGCTCGCTCAACTCCTGCATTTCGCTGTCGAGGTTCTCGATCCGCTCGACGAAGGAACGGATCTTGCCGCCGGGAATGGTGATGTCGGACATGGTGCCTCTTTGCTGACTGAGGTCGTGAAAATGACCGCAAAGACATGACCAATGTATTAACCGCGCGGATGCGCATGGCGCGCCGACATGCAAGAGCGCGACGTTGGAACTTGGGGTGATGCGCCCCTACTCCCGCGCCCGGATTTGACAGTGCACGAAATTATACGCTGCCGTCCTCCCATTCCGCTTTTCGTATGGCTGCTGCTGCCACAACGCTGTCAGCACGACTGGGGCACCAAGCAGGGAAACAGATCGCTACGACCGAAGGAAGAACTATGAAATTTACATCCACCCGTCTCGTCGCCTCGGACATCAAAAGCATGGTGGCCTTCTACGAGCTGGTGACAGGCTATCGCGCGGACTGGCTTGCTCCCGTCTTCGCCGAGATCGTCACACCGGGCGCAACTTTGGCAATCGGGAGCGTGGAGACGGTCGCCATCTTCAAGGAAGGCAGTGCGGAGCCCGGCGCCAATAGAACAGCCATCCTCGAGTTCATGGTGTCAGACGTCGATGCGGAATTCGCACGGCTCAAAGACCAGGTCGAGGTGGTGCATGAGCCCAAGGATCTGCCATGGGGAAATCGCACGGTCCAGTTCGCCGACCCCGAGGGCACCCGCGTCGCCCTTTATACACCCGTGACCGAGGCGGCCAGGCGACGCCTGAGTGATCGTTGACGTCATCCGCGACAGGGTCAGGCCGACGTACCCGCGAGCGCCCGCGCCAGTGAACCAACCGCCTCAGCACACCACGAGGTCGGTGTGGCCGAACCCCTTGGAATAGTCGAGCAGTGAGATCACGGTGGGCGTTAGAGCGATCAGGCGAACCTCGGACGGGTTCGGCATCGACAGGCCGGCGGCCTTCTGCTCTGGATAACGCGACATCAACAGGCCGATCGCCTTCTCGATTTCGGCCGGATCGGTCAGGGTTCGCGCCCGCGCCGCCATGGAGACGCCGGTGATTTCCATCACCTGCGCCGGGTCGTCATCGATCGCGAGCGAGACCCGATCGTCCCGGGACAGGTTTTGCGCCTTCTGGCTGTCGATGCCGCACAGGAAGTAGATGGTGAAACCTTCGTTGGCATAGCCGACGGTCGTCACCTGCGGCCAACCGTCCGCCCGCAAGGTCGCAATCCGCATGGTGCGGTGCTGGTCCAGCAAGGTCTGGATCTTTTGTCTGATCAGATTGTCCATCGTGCGCCTCTAGATATCGCCCTCTCAAGAAGACTATCCAGTCGCACGCGCGATGATATTGATGCGCCTCAAGTCTTGAACGACGGTGCACTCAACTCTCTGCCTTGGCCTACCTCTAAGGGATCAAATTCCGGATCTCCACCAGCGCCTCCAAAGCAATCTCGCAAGCTCTGTCGATGACTTCCTCGCCCCGCGGCGTCGCGTTGATCAGTCTTCTCATCTCCGCTTGATACTGGCCCTTCGCGAGATTCAAGCGGTTCAGCGCGGAAGCCACGACATGATGGGTGATGGCCGGACATTGCGCGATCTCGCCCAGAGCGGAATGATCATACGAATGGATCGCGGCAAGATCGAACGCGTCGCGCGCCGTGAATGTCGATGCCCGATAGACCAGCTTCTTGGTCGCGATTTCCGCAGGCCGCTCCGCCGCAATGGAACGCTCGCCAAATCTCAGCTGATATGTGGGGTTGTCGATGTAAGACGGGGCGTTCAGGAAATCGATCTCGCCGACGTCGCGCAGGATGAGCTTCAGATACTTGCCCGGCCATTGCCAACTGTCGCAAAGCGACTTCGTCACCGGGTTCATGTTCGGCGCGAGGTTCTTCAGGACGGCGCTTGAATCCAGGAAGATATCGATGTCGTAGCTGATCCGATGATTCAGGATCTGCGCCAGAGCAGTGCCGCCGCCGAACGTCCACGCTCCGGCGCCGCCCTCCAGACTATCGAGGGCGATCAGCGCCTTCTGCAGGAGATCTTCCCACCTCGAAGGAAGCCATCTCCCTGACCCATCTTTCATTGTCGGACTCCGTGACCTGCCAGGCGTCGATGGCCTTCGATAACTCGTCGAACGTCACGATATGGTCAATGACGAGATTGTGGATGACGGATACGTCGACCTCGTCGAACAACGCCTGCACGTACACGCGCCATTTGCGCTCGGAGATCTCCCCCTTCAGACAGGCCAGCAGGGTCCCCTCGTCGATGCAGGCAGGCATCGGCGTGTTGATCGTCGTCACGGCGGCCGTCAGGTTATCGAATGCCTCTTTCAACATCCCCGCACTATGAGGCCATTCGGAGAAAGCCTCAACCGGCCCCCTCGCCTCATGGTGAACCCGGGATATGGACTACGGGCCCGGTCACCACCAATACGGCCACCGCCATCCCTCATAGCGCACATACGACGGCACCAGCGGCGGGCCGTAGGGATCGACGCGGTCGTCTTCGGGACGATAGCGATAGCGTGGAACGACGTTGTAATCCCACGGCGTCGGCCTGAGCACGGGGGCATCCACCCTGAGCCGCGGCTCGGAAGCAACTTGCGCCCTCCGCGTCCGGGCTTCGGCATCCGACGGTCCGAGGTTGCCCAGCACCAGCGCTGTTCCGAGCGCGCACGCGACAGTTATGATCTTCATGCGTTGGTCTCCTTGGCAAGAGAGTGCAAAAGGACGCAAAGCAAGGCAAGCTAATTCGCCAACGACCGGGATCACATCCATGACGACAGTGCTCCGCATCGCCGCCTTCTCGGACGGCAATTCAGGCGGCAATCCCGCCGGCGTCTGGATCGGCGACGCCCTGCCGGATGCACCCAGGATGCAGGCGATCGCGGCGGAGGTCGGTTTCTCCGAGACGGCCTTTGCGGCGCCCGAAGGCGAGGCATGGCGCGTCCGCTACTTCTCGCCGGCGATGGAGGTGCCGTTCTGCGGGCACGCCACCATCGCGCTCGGCGCGGCGCTGGCGCACCGGCACGGCGATCGCAGCTTCGAGCTGCATCTGAACAAGGCCGTCATTTCCGTGTCGGGGCGCCGCGACGGCAACACCATCGCGGCGGCGCTGCAATCCCCGCCGACGCGCAGCGCTGCGCTCGAGCCCTCGCTGCGGGATGCGCTTCTGGACCTGTTCGGCTACATCCCGTCCGATCTCGACCCGGCACTGCCGCCCGGAAAAATTCACGGCGGGGCCGATCATGCCTTGCTTGCGCTGGGATCGCGCGAGGCGCTGGCGCGCATGGCGTATGACCTCGAACGGGGCCGCGCCCTGATGGACGAAGCGGGGCTGGTCACGGTCGCGCTCGTCACCGTGGAGAGGCCGCAACTGTTCCATGTGCGAAATGCCTTTGCCGCCGGCGGTGTCGTCGAGGATCCCGCGACGGGCGCGGCCGCCGCCGCGCTTGCAGGCTATTTGCGCGACGTCGGCTGGCCGCATGGCGGCGCCATCGACATCGTGCAGGGCGAGGACATGGGCGCGCGGTCGCTGATCCGTGCCGAGATCGGCGAGGCCGCCGGCAGTTCGATCCGTGTCTCGGGGACGGCGCGTTTCATGGTCTAGAGCCAGCCGTTCCGCCTGAAGCGCAGATAAAGCACGCCACAGATGCCGGCGATCGCGCCGAGCACCGCGTAGTAGCCGTATTCCCATTTCAGCTCCGGCATGTGCTCGAAATTCATGCCGTAGATGCCGGCGACCGCGGTCGGCACCGCGAGGATCGCGGCCCAGGCGGCGAGCTGGCGGGCGATGTCGGTCTGCTGCGCCTGCCCGGCCATCATGTTGGCCTCGAAGACGAAGGCCAGCACCTCGCGCAAGGCGTCGATGTCCTCCTCGGCCCGCTTGGCATGGTCGAGCACGTCGCGAAACAGCGGCTTCATCTCGTCGTCCATCGCAATCAGATTGGCATGGCCCAGCCGCTTGCAGACGTCGACGACGGGACCGACGGCACGGCGCAGCCGCAACAGGTCGCGCCGCAGCCGGTACAGGCGGTCGAAATCGCGCCGATGCAGCGATGTGTGCAGCACCTGCTCTTCCAGCGCTTCGACCTCTGCCTGGATGTTCTCGGTGACGGGCCGGTAGTTGTCGACGATGAAATCGAGCACGGCATAGAGGATGTAGTCCTCGCCCTGCGTCAGCGCCGACGGGCAGGATTCGCAGCGCTCCCGCACCGCCTTGTAGGAGGTCGAGGCGCCGTGGCGAACCGTGACCACATAGCCCTTGCCGACGAAGATGTGCGTCTCGCCGAAGGCGATATGTCCGCACTCGCCAGAGGCGATGTGCTCGCCCTCCAGCTGCGCGGTGCGGGCCACGACGAACAGCGCATCGCCATATTGCTCGACCTTGGGCTGCTGATGCGCGTTCGAGGCGTCCTCGATCGCGAGCGGATGCAGGTCGAGCTGCGCGGCGACGCGCTGCAGCAGCTCGAGGCCGGGCTCGTGCAGGCCGATCCAGACCACGTGTCCCTGCTTCTTGGCCCACTTGCCGGCCTCCTCGATAGCGATGTCGCAGATCCTGCGTCCCCCGGCATAGACGCTCGCGGCGACGACGCCGGCCTCGGCGGCCGGCGCGCTCTGGACGGGCGCAGGGGCCTGAACGAGCACAGGTCTCTCGGTCCGCCTTTGCTCGACCTGCCTCTGACGGGCCCGATTTCGCGCCAACGTCGCCTCCTCCGATGTCGATATCGAGGGGTCAACGGCTATGCGACGACCGCGGTTCCGAACATGACCAGATGGCCGCGAGGCCGCGCGCGCATATCTTTTTGGGATTCCTACATCTGCCCAGGAGCGGCTGCGTAGATGGGGTAACGGGCCGGCCGCCCGCTCGCTACGGCGCGATTTGGAAGCGCGCTCGCGAGCGGCCTGTTGGATGGAAGGCGGTCGTCCCTCAAATTGATGGTGTTTAACGGAGTCGGGCAAGCCCGCTCCAAGCATCATGAGGGACGACCGTGTACCACTATGCAGGAATTGACGTGTCTTTGGAATGCTCGAGCGTTTGCCTGGTGGATGGAGCGGGCAAGATTTTGCGCGAGACGAAGGTTTTGAGCGAGCCGGAGGCTCTGATCGGGTGGTTCGGGTCGCTGGGGCTGACGTGCGAGCGGATCGGTCTGGAGGCAGGTCCGTTGTCGCAATGGCTGTACGCGGCGATGCGGGATGCAGGACTTGCGGTCGAGCTCTTGGAGACGCGGCACGTGCGCGATGCCTTCAAGGCAATGCCGGTGAAGTCAGACCGCAACGATGCGCGCGGGATCGCCCAGCTGATGCGGCTGGGCTGGTTCCGGCCGGTGCACTGCAAATCCGTTGCATCGCAGGAGACGCGGGCCATTCTGACGGCCCGCAAGCTGCTGCAGTCGAAGCTGCAGGATGTCGAGAACAGTCTGCGCGGCGTGCTGCGGGGCTTCGGCCTGAAGGTCGGTAAGACCACCGAGCGCACCTTCGCCGAACGTATCCGGGAACTCGTCGCCGGTCACCCCGGACTTGAGCTGGTCGCCAAGGCGCTCCTCCAGGCCCATGCCGTGCTACTCCAGGAGTTCAAGAGCCTGGACAGGCACACCCAGAAGCTCGCCAGAGCGCAGCCCTCCGCCAAGCTCCTGATGACGACGCCTTCCGTCGGTCCGATCGTGGCGCTCACCTATGCTGCGGCGATCGACGATCCGAAGCGCTTCCGTTCCTCGAAGGCCACTGGCGCACACTTTGGTCTGACCCCAAGGAAATACCAATCAGGAGAAACCGACTATACCGGCCGCATCAGCAAGATCGGCGACGCCTCCGTACGCGAGGCGCTCTACCAGGCGGCTCACGTCATGCTGACCAAGCCGCTGAAGAATTGTTCGGCGCTCAAGAGCTGGGCCATGCGGATCGCCAATCGGGCCGGCATGCGCAAGGCCAAGGTCGCCCTGGCACGCAAGCTTGCCGTCATCCTGCATCGCATGCTCGCCGATGCCAAACCCTTCAACCCCGAGGTCAAAAACAAGGCCAAGGTCATCGCCATGGCCGCAACTTAAACAAGGAAGCATCAATCGGTTCTGGGGGAGTCACGACATCAGGCTCTCCCTGAGCGAGGTCCCTAGCCGGGACGATGGATCCGGTCAGGCCGCCATCCGGGAAGTGGGTCATAACCACGCTTCCGTAGATTGGCCGGCCGGCTCCTCAAATGCACCCCATCAGGCGACGGCCTTCGCGCCGATCCCGTACAGAAGCAAGTGCCCGGCAACAGGATCGCGCAAAAAGGGATTGACTAACCAGGGCCCGTTACAGAAGCCCGGATGGAGCGCAGCGCAATCCGGCATGTTGCCCCAAGCCACACTGCCCCGGATTTCGCTGCGCTCCATCCGGGCTACGAGCCCTCAGCCCCCACCATGCCATCATGCCCCTGTTTTGCCCGACGGGTCAAGTTTTCATTCGGTATTCCCGAACAACTGAAATCGTTGGCGATTTCTACTGTGCATGGGGTTGTTTTTGCAGTTTTTTGTCGGACGCCCCTCTCAATCGCCCCGCAAGCTCAGGATGTAGCTCGAGAGCGCATCGGCCTGCTGCGGCGAGATCACCAGGTTCGGCATGGTCTGGTGGCTGGTCTTCCAGAACACTTTCAGCGACA
This sequence comes from Bradyrhizobium sp. A5, assembly GCF_042076515.1. NCBI lineage: Bacteria > Pseudomonadati > Pseudomonadota > Alphaproteobacteria > Hyphomicrobiales > Nitrobacteraceae > Bradyrhizobium > Bradyrhizobium sp. A5. The sequence continues at coordinate 3,890,634 of NZ_CP148990.1, forward strand.
GCGCGGTGGTGCCGTTGCGGTCGGCGATGGCCTGGAAGCTCGGGGCGCGGTCGAACAGCCCGGGCATGCCGGGCTCGACGGTGTGACAGGTCTGGCACCAGGCCTGCGCGAGGCGATGGCCCTCCGCGGCCGCGCGCGAGGCACCCGCGGCGGTGTGGATGACGCTGATGAGAAACAGCACCGACAATCCGATCAGGACGGCAAGGCCGAGATAGATTCGAACGCTGCGCGACATCACCCACCCTCGCCTTCGCTTCGCTGGCCTGATAAGCGTAAGGCCGCGCGCCCGGGCCAGGATTGATCTGCATCAAGCGATCGGCGCAACGCTCGTAGGACAAGGCGCGCGCCAGCAACGGCGCGCTATCTCGCGGAAGGATCGTCATGAACGAGAATCGATATTACGGCGTCCGCGTCGAGGGCGCGAAATACGGCGTCGGCTTCGGCTCGGCGCTCGCCATCGCGATCTCCTACACCAACAACCATTCGATCCTGTGGGCGATCATCCACGGCATCCTGGGCTGGCTCTACGTGATCTTCGTCGCGCTGTTTCGATGACGCCTCGCGCGCGTCAGCCTGACGCGGCGCCCTCTTCCCCTTGTTGACTTACGAAAGACGAGACCTGCCATGACCGACGCCACCAAATGCCCGAAATGCAATTCGGAGCATGCCTATCAGGATCGCGATCTCTGGATCTGCCCGGAATGCGCCCATGAATGGAGCGCCGCGGGTGATGCGGCGGCGGAAGCCACGCAAGAGGCCGGCGTGCGCGATGCCCACGGCAATGTGCTCACCGACGGCGACAGCGTCATCGTGATGAAGGACCTCAAGGTCAAGGGCTCCTCCTCGGTGGTCAAGGGCGGCACCAAGGTCCGCAACATCCGCCTCCAGGACGCCACCGACGGCCACAACATCGCCTGCAAGATCGACGGCATCGGCGCAATGAACCTGAAATCGGAGTTCGTGAAGAAGGCCTGAGGCGCGCTGCGCGATCTGAACTTTTCGATGGCTCGGCCGTTCTCTGTGTCAACAGAGGATGGCGAGAATGTTTGATTTGCGGACGGTCGTGATCGCGGCGAGTTTTATCCTGGCGTCGATCGCCGTCGCAGCCGCGGACGGCGCGCAGGAGCAATCCTCGCAGGCGCCGAGGACGGAAACTGCCGGCGAAGCCCGCCCCATCCGGGTCATTCTCCCGGCCCCTTGGCAGACCGCTGCCCCGGAGGCCGGGTCACGGCTGCCTTTGCGCTAGGTAAAATCCGCACAGCACGGTCACCAGGCCCGCCGCCTGCAACGCCGTCGGCGGCTCGCCGAGCAGCAGCCAGCCGGTGAGCAGCGTCAGCGCCGGCACGCAGGCCGGGAACACCGCCGCGCGGGCGACGCCGAGGCGCTGGACCGAGACGACGAACAGATAGAGCGCGGCGGGGCCTGCGAGCACGCCCTGCGCCAGCGCCTGGATGGCGTTCTCACTGAGGCCAATCGCCTCAATGCGGGCGGGCCCGCCGCTGAGCAGGTAGATCGGCAGCAACAGCAGCGACAGCACGTTGATGACCAGCGCGGCCGATACCGCGGAGACACGCCAGTGCCGCAGCAGCGTGCCGAAGCCGGCGAACATGAATCCGGTGATCACGAAGATCAGATCGCCCAGCACGCCGTCGGCGCCGATATGGCCGATCGACTCGGCGCCGATCACCCCGAGGCCGCCGACGATGACGATGGCGCCGGCAAGGCGCGAGGGCGAGATCCTTTCCTTCAGGAACATCGCGGCGAGGAACAATCCGCCGAGCGTCGCGGAAGACGGCTGGATCACGCTGCCATGACCGAGCGGCACGAACAGGAACCCGATGTAGGAGATCAGCGACATCACGGGGCCGCCAAGCACCATCAGCACGAGGCCCCTGCCCCAGCCGATGCCGCAGAGATCGGAGATGCCAGCGCGCAGCACCAGCGGCAGGAAGACGATGCCAGACCAGACAAAGCGGTGCATCAGCAGATCGGTCGGCGTGAAGCCGACCTTGAGGCCATGCCGGGTGCCGGCAAAGCCGAGTGCCCAGAACAATGCAGCCGACAGCCCGCAGACGACGCCAAGCAGCGCAGGTGCCGTCTCGTTGTTCTCCGTGAGAGCGTCAGCGCCGCTCGTCCGCTGATCCATGGATCAAGCGTTACGGCGGCAAGGCTTCTGGCTCAACCCACGCGCCTGCAAGGCTGGCACGCGAAGGCCGGCACGCGGCGGTCGTGTTGAAGGTGTGCGCGGAGGGAGCGAGCAAATGCTCAGAAGAATCCGGGGCTGAGATCGAGCCCATAGGTGAGGCTCAGCACGAACACGAACAGCGCGGCGCCGGCGAACAGCGCCAGGTGCCTGACGATGACTTCACGCAGCGGGGTGGTTGCAACAACGACTCTTTGCGCAACGGGCATGACGGCCTCCATTATGAAAACGATTCTTGGCCGCCAATCAGCGGCGCCCGCATCAGGCGCGGCGATCTGCAAAGCAACTATTAAAGAGATCACACTGGTCTTGAACCGCCGTACACAATGAAGGCTCCAAGCTGATCTTTTTCAGCACCGGCTTCTCGATCCGCGCACCGGCAACAAAAAACCGCGCTCCCCGAAGGGAACGCGGTCTGATGCGGAAACAGCGCCTTCTAAAAACCCGAATCTTGCGGTAGGCACGATACGCCTGCACCGTGCCTGTCGCTTGGGTTTAGCGGGCGGAGCCCGTGGTGACCGTCGCGGTCTTCAGCTTGCGCGGCGTCAGAACGCTGGCCTGCAGCGCCGTCACGCTGGCGGCCGGCGCCGTCACCTGCTGCTCGACACCGTTGGCACCGAGCACGCGGACCTGCAGGGGCGAAGCAGTGATGCCGTTGGCCTCATAAGCCGGCAGCTCGGCGGCGAAGGTGGCAGTCGTGCCCGCGATGACGAGGGCGGCGGCTGCGATCGAAAGGATCTTCTTGTTCATTGGTGATGCTCCAAAGGAATAGCTCGGAGCAAATGTAATCCTGATTTGCTGCATTGCGACATGCATTGCTGCATCGCAACAACGCGTCCCGCGCATGGGGTAATCGTTAACTTTCACAACGAGTTGCGCGGGAGCGTGTCCCGCCTCTCGCGCCCCAAGCAGGCGAGCGGAGCCGCCCTACTTCAGCGCCGTCGCCAGCGCTTGCAGCTTGGCGACGAGATTGGTGCCGAGCGCATAGATCACTTCGATGATCGCAAGCGCGATCGCCGCTGCAATCAGGCCGTATTCGATCGCGGTGGCGCCGGATTCATCGGCGGCAAATTCGGCCAACAGGCATTTCAATTTCACAGTCCGTGTCCTTCCCAACTCTACCGGACGTTGCCGGCGCACGAGAAATGCCACGGCGCAATCCAAGATTGAGTTAATTCGGATTCCTCAATTTGACGACAATCAGCACCGCTTTTCCAGGCCTTCCTGGCCCCTGGAGCGCCACGGAACTGCTGGGAACTCACGTTGCAGATACGCAACACCTGCGCGAAAAGCCCGGGTCTCGACGAATTGCGCCATTGCGCCGCCACACCGTCCTCCGAACAATTGACGTACCGCGTGCCTGGCTGTGCAAATCTGTTCCGACAACGAAGGTTCGACAGGACCTTCTGGAGGCAGGGATCATGAACGATCGGCGGTCTCTTCTGGTGGCAGTCTCGTGCCCTTCGGCCGTGATGGCCGGCTGGCTGGCACTCTCTTTGTCTGCCTACGCACCTGCCCTCATCGAGAACAGCGGCGCCAATGCGGCGGCCGTCTCCCGCGCGAAAGACGTTAGCCGGCTCGAGCTCGCCGACGTCCCGCGCGCTGCGACGATCGAGGATGGCATCGCGTTGACCGCCGACATCGCGGCCGCTGTCGCAGCGACGCCCGTCCTCGCGATCGCCGAGGCCGCACCGCTCGAAGCGCCCGCCCCCGCCATCAAGCTCGCCTCGGCCGATCCGGCATTGGTCTTGCCGATGGAAGCGCCGCCCGCACCGCAGATTTTGCCGGACCTTGCCCCCGTCGTCAGCGAAACGGCGCCGGCGCAGGAGCCCGCGATCAAGCTCGCATCCGCCGATCCCACCGAGATCGTGACGACGGACGCGCTGTCGGCGGCAGCGATCGCGACGGGTCCTGCGCCCGCCGCGAGCAAGGCATCACCGCCCGCCGACACCGTCGCCGTGCTCGACGAATGCTTCGTCATGGACGCCTGCATCGACCGCTATCTCTGGGCGCTCTATCAGCGCACCCCCAAGGAAGACTCGGTCAAGGTCGAGGAGCGCCGTGCCGTCACCGTCAAGCGCAAGGGCAAGATGGTCACGGTGATGCGCAGCTTCACCAAGCTGGTCGACGAGGATTTCGGCTGGAAGGATCCGAAGGCGGCCGAGCACGCCGGCATGGCGATGATGGATTACGTGATCGGCGGCATGGACAAGAGCTTCAAGCGGAAGCTGTTCCGCACGCTGCTCGCGGCTGAGGCCGCCGGCCTCTCGCCGGGCATCACCAGCGCGTTCCGCGACGACTATCGCCAGTCGATCGCAAGCGGTCTAAAGGCCGCCTCGGACCGTTCCTATCACGGCGGCAGCACGCGCGGCGGCTACGGCCACGGCATGGCGGCCGACATCGTCAGCACCCAGGGCAACAACCGCGCCCAACGCTGGGTTTCGACCGAAATCCTGTGGAAGTGGGTCGACGCCAACGGCAAGGCGCTCGGCATCGGCCGGCCCTATCTGGGCCGCGATCCGCCGCATGTCGGCCCCGTCGACGGTCTGGAATACATCTCCAAGCGTGGCTCCGCGGACCGCAAGGAAGCCGCCAGCATCAAGTCGAAGAAGGTGCGGGCGGTTGCCAGTGTCAGGCCGCCGAAGGCGCAGGCCGCGCGCGAGCAGAAGGTTTTGGCCAAGCCGCAGAAATCGGCGCAATCGGCCGCCAAGCGCGCGACCTGAGCGGTTACGCCCGCCCCGGCGTCGGCAGCGGCACCAGGCGCATCTCGGTGGTGCCGGCTTCCTGCGTGCGCACCAGCACCGCAAAGACGGTCTCGACCGCAAGCCGGACTGCCGCCTCCATCGCCCTGCCCTTGGCCAGATGCGCCGCGATCAGGCCGGTCAGCAGGTCGCCGGTGCCTGAGGGACGGATCGGCAGGTGCGGCGTCGCAAAGCGCGACAATTGCCCGTCCGCGCACAGGATCGTCTCCACCTGTCCGACTGGTGTGTCCGCGAGCGTGCAGCCGGTGGCGACGACGTCGATGCGGCGCTGGCCCTCAAGCGCCGCGCACGCCGCGCGCAAGCCTTGCGCGTCCGAGATGGTGGTGCCCGAGAGCAGCTCGAGTTCGAACTGGTTCGGTGTGATCAGATTCGCTGCCGGCAGCAGGCGATGGCGAACCACGTCCAGAATGCCATCGGCAACATAGACGCGGCCGTCGTCGCCGATCACGGGGTCGCAGACATAGACCAGCTTCGAATTGCGCGTCAGCGCCCGCTCGGAGAAATCGGCGATCGCCTCGGCGTTGCCGGGCGAGCCGAGATACCCGGTGACGAGCACTGCGGCCTCGTCGACGAGATCGCGCTCCTCCACGCCTCTCAAGAGATCGGCGACGAGCTCGGTCTCCAGCACACGTCCACGCAAGGTCGGATAGCGCGGATGGTTCGACAGCAGCGTCGTCGGCACCGCCGCGACGTTCACGCCTTCCGCCTGCATCGCATAGGCGGCGGCGCTGTTGCCGACATGGCCGTGAACGACCTGGCTTTGAATGGAGATGACGAGCATGCAGAGGTCCGTAGGATCAATCGCGATGCAAGGCAAGCGTCGCCCGGATCACAAGAAATCGTATCCAAGCCCCGGTCGTAGCGCCTGCATCTTCCGCGCCAGCCGCCGGTGTCCGCTCTCCTCCGACTGCGCCAGACGGCCCGCCACCGCGATATGGTCCGCATCGCTCTTGTGCTGATTGAGCTTGGCCTGCCCCTCGACTTGATCCACCACGAGATCGACGACGCGGATCGCCGCCAGCATGCTCTCCCGCTTGGCCGGCTCCATCTGCGCGAGGTCCCAGGGCTGTTTCGTCAGCCGCGCCTCGGAGACGGCGAGCAGTGAATCGCCATGGCCGCGATTCTCGTCGAGCTCGCGCAGATGCGCCACCCCGGACAGGTGAACGGCCTCATACAGCCAGGTCGAGACGTTGTCGAGCGACGAATACCAGTCGTTGGAGATGTAAGCATCGTCGCCGGCGACGATCAGCAGGAAGCGCCGCGTGCCGTCCGCCAGCGGAACGAGCGGATTCCTCGCTGTGAAATGGATCTGCACGATCGTTCGGCCGTCGCGTTGATCCAGCACGAACGGCACATGCGAGGCGCGCGGCCCGCGCTCGTCGGCCGCCACTATCATGCCGAAGCCGCGTTGCCTGGCAAACTCCAGCGCACGCTGCTCGTCGATGCGAAACTGCGGGCGAAGGACATGCATGGCGCGACACTCGATCTGGATAAAGGACGATTCGAAGCTACCCCATCATCGGGCGAAACCCGAAGCGATATTGGGCCGCAAACGCAGATGTCAGGAATGATCTCGACGACGCGCAAGCTCCCCGAGATAGGCGCAGAACATGTCGGCAAGCGCGTCGGCATGACGTACGATCTCCACCTCGCTGCGCGGCTTCTCCGAGAACCGCTTGCCGACCTCGCTCAACGTCGTCTTGATCAATTCGCCGGCGAGCTCTCGCGTCGCATCCGAGGCTTTTGGCAGCGCCTCCCGCATGAAGGCCGCAACGATGCCTTCGCCGGCCGACCGCGCGTCCCGCGCCTCGGGCGCATCGCGATAGAGCGGCGCGGCGTCATCGAGCGCGCCACGGATCACAGCCTCCTCGCATTCGGACCGAATGAACGCATGGACAAGCGCACGCAGCCGCTCCAGCGGCGGCTTTACCCGGTCCGCAAGAATGTCGCGCAACAGCTCGCTCGTACGCCGCCATTCGTCGCTCTGGAGGCGGAACAGGATCGCGGCCTTGTTCGGAAAATATTGGTAGAGCGATCCCACGCTCACACCAGCCCGCTCGGCCACCCGCGCCGTGGTGAAACGCTGTGCGCCCTCCTTCGCCAGGACCTGAACAGCGGCATCCAAAATGGCCGCCACCAAGCCGCTGGAACGTGCCTGCTGCGGCTGTTTTCGTGAGGAAACTGAACGGCTTCGGCGGTCGGCCATGGCGCCCCCGTGCAACGCGAATAGCGAATGCGACGAAATAGTCGTATTTCGGTCTCCACGCAAGCACGCGCTTTGCGGCGACCTCTGGAGACACAAAATGACCAGCCCAACGATCACCTTGCTAGCGCCCTTGCTGGATCGCCTGTTCGACCAGGACGAAGCAGCACGCGGCGCAACGCGAGCTGCCTTTGCCGATGTGACCGACGCCGACCGCGTGCGGATGATGCGGAGCAAGACCGATTACCGCAACCTCTATGGACGGCTGAAGGACGCTCCGCTCGCGGTATCCCGCGAGACCGGCGCGCTGCTTTACATGCTCGCGCGCAGCTCCCGCGCCAAAGCGATCGTCGAGTTCGGTACCTCGTTCGGCATCTCGACTCTGCATCTCGCCGCAGGCTTGCGCGACAATGGCGGCGGGCGTCTCATCACCAGCGAGTTCGAGCCGTCCAAGGCGGCGCGTGCGCGGGAGAATCTCTCGGCCGGCGGGCTGCTCGATCTCGTCGAGATCCGCGAGGGCGATGCGCTGAAGACGCTCGGCGCTGATCTGCCCGATACGATCGATCTCGTGCTGCTCGACGGCGCCAAGGCGCTCTACCCGGAGATCCTGGATCTGGTCGAAAGCCATCTCAAACCGGGCGCGATCATCATCGCGGACAACGCCGACGACAGCCCCGACTATCTCGCACGCGTCCGCAAGCCCGGAAGTGGCTACATGTCCACGCCCTTCGCTGAAGACGTCGAGCTCTCCGTGCGGATCAACTAGCGCAACTCGGAACCGCGCCACTCCGGAGCCGCTGCGCGATCCATCGCACGGCGGCTTCATGAGAGTTCCTTCCTGTCGCAGGCTCGTCACGCACGCGTGATAGCAGCGTCTGGCAAAAGCCACGTTCTGAACATACCTACCGAGCGGTATCTTTCGCGCTCTTCCGGGTCCGCCATGACGTCCGCCTTCAACGCCTACGCAGCGCTCGCCCTCGCCATCGTCCTCGAGGTGACGGCATCCGCCTTCCTCCAGCAATCCGCCCAGTTCACCCGGCCGTGGCCGACGCTGGCCATGGTGCTGTTCTACGTCGCCTCGTTCTATGCACTGTCGGTCGCGATCCGGGTCATCCCGCTAAGCATCGCCTATGCGATCTGGGGCGGGGTCGGCATTATCCTGACCGCCACGGTCTCCTTCGTGCTGTTCCGCCAGATGCTGGACGCCGCAGCCTTCGTCGGTATCGCCCTGATCGTATCCGGGGTCGTGATCATCAACCTGTTCTCGCAGACGACGGCGCAGTGATGCCGGCGAGCGCCTACACCCGCACCAAGCAGCCCGAGCAGGTGCGGCGCGCCCTGCTCGACCACGCCGCGTCGATCGCCATGGACCACGGCGTCTCCGGCGTCACGGTGCAGGCGGTCGCAGCGGCGGCCGGTGTCACCAAGGGCGGACTGTTTCATCATTTCGGCAGCAAGCAGGCGCTGATTGAGGGCCTGTTCGCCGATCTGCTGGTCCGCGTCGATGCCGAGATCGACGCCGCCATCGAGGCCGACCCCAGGCCGCATGGCAGCTTTACGCGCGCTTATGTCAATGCGGTGTTCACCGGCAAGGCCTTCGGCTTTGCGACGCCATGGGCGGCGCTGAGCATGGTCGTCGTCACCGATCCGTCTCTCCGCCGGCTCTGGAACGACTGGCTGAAGGCACGCCTGAAGCGGCACCGCGCGACCGACGGCACGCCCGATCTGCAGATCGTCCGCCTCACCGCCGACGGCGCCTGGCTGTCCTATGTCACGACGGGGCAGACACGCATGAGCGCGGATTTCCGCGCCGTGCGCGACCGGCTGATCGCGCAGACCCGTCGGCGCGGATAGAAGATATCGCGCCCCGGCCGAAACAGCGTCGTCAAATGTCGTTCCCTCGCGCGGTCACGCCGCCGATAGCTGGTCGAATTCGGGCGGCGCGTAGGCCTTGCCATCCTGGTCGGTGATGACCACCCGCCATCCCTCGCTCGCCCACACCTTCGCCTTCGCCACGATGAGCAATCGGCTCTCGCGGTCGAAACTGCACTTCTCATTGTCGCGTTCTGCGACCATCTTGTAGGCCAATTCGCGTCCCCTGGCGTTGCCCTGCACCCGTTCCTCTCGTGGCAGCGGGAGTTGGCGGCAATTTGCCGGGAGCATGGCAATTTGGTGCCATCCGCGGCAGCATTGTGCTTGGTTCCAACCGAGCGCCGGAGGTTGATCGTGCGACCCATCATGAATGCGATTCTGCTTGTCGCGGGCTTGCCTGGCGTGGCCTTGATTGGCACCGGGCCGGCAGCCGCGCAAACCTACGATCCGCGCTATCCAGTTTGCATGGAGGTCTACACCATCGACGGCAGCAGCATCGATTGCAGCTTCACGTCGATCGCGCAGTGCGCTGCGACCGCCTCCGGGCAATCCGCGCAGTGCTACGCCAATCCCTATGCCGTGCAGGGCCGCCAGCCGGGCCTGGGTCCATCGCCGCCGCGACGGAACCGCTAGCGCCCGTGATCCGCTCAGTGCACGCGAATGACGTGCGGGCGGCCGAGATCAATCAGTCCCTGCACCGCCGAGAGGCGATCGTCCAGGGCTGCGATGGTGAGCAGCAGATTGTTGCGGCGCTCGTCGAGCACGCCCATCTCGGCACCGGAGAGCTTCATGCTCACACGCTGCTTGTGAATGTCATCGAGGGATTTGCGCAACCCGTCGATCAGGCTAGTCAGTTGCTTGGCCTCTTTGGTCATCGACCGCTTCGCGACACTCTGGCGACGCGTCTCCGCCTGGCTCTGTCTCATCGTCATCCTCCCGTTGCCCCGCTGCCCCGAGTGGATGCTTACAGCTTTCGGTACAGATATTACGATCGATGAAATCCGCCTGTGACGATCTATCTTAAATTGTAATCGCCTCAGCGTGCAGGCAGCATGATCCCGTCGAAATATGCGGCGAGCCCGGCAAAGTCGTCGAGCGGCAGCACGTGTCCCACATACTGATCCGGCCGTACGACGACCATGCATCCGGCCTTGCGATCGATCCCGCGTATGGCGAAAACGTCATGGCCGTTCTTGAGGTCGGGACAGAACATCTTCTCGTAGTCGAGCAAACCATAGCGGCCCTTGCGGGGGAGCAGCAGTGCCGGCATTGACTCGAGGGTGAGCTCGCGATGTTCCTGCTGGAAGACAGTGCGCAGGTCGATCACGCTGTCTATGTCTGCGCCCGCAGGCGTGTAGCGCCTCACGGGCGATTCCCGGGCTTCGCTCAGAAAACTGCACAAGGCGCGAATCGCCGAGCCGGCAGCCGCAGGATCTTCTGCAGGCGAAAACGCATAAACCCGGAAGCGGCCGTCCGCCTGCCCTGCATGGCCAAGATGGACCGGCTTGGCATCGCCAAGCCGAATAACCGGCGCGGAATGGAAGCGCTTTCCGATCACAAAACCTTCTGCGAGATGCTGATGCGACGCAGCGCCCGTAAGGACCGACGGCCGGTAATGCGTCGCCGTGCCCGCCGTATAGCGGCCGTGCCTGACAAAATAGTCCTGCGTCTTGGCAGAATCAGCGCCGCCCGCTTTCGCTGCGGACGCCAAAATCCCCGCCCATTCGCGGTCGAAATCGATCAGCTCCTTCGCAACCGCCTGCCGCTCGGCCGAATAGGAATGCAAAAGGCTCGGCCCGCACTGCTTGCGCAGCACGGCGGCGAGTTTCCAGCCGAGATTGAAAGCATCCTGCATCGATACGTTCATGCCCTGCCCCGCCTTCGGGCTGTGGGTATGGCAGGCATCGCCGGCGATGAAGATGCGCGGCAGACGCGTGGCGATCTCGGCCTCCGGCACGTCGTCGAACTTGTCGGTTAGGCGCTGGCCGATCTCGTAGACCGACCACCACGCAATCTCCTTCACCTCGAGCGTATGCGGCTTCAGGATCCGCCGCGCCTTCGCAATCACGTCATCGGCGCTGATGTTGCGGTTGGCAACGCGCTCGCCGACGTCGAGTTTTGCAAGCTCGACATAGAGGCGGACCATGTAGCCGCCTTCGCGGGGAATGATGAGCAGGCTGCCGTTCTTGGCCGACTGGATCAGCGACTTGAACCGGATGTCCGGAAAATCGGTCACCGCCAGCACGTCCATCACACCCCAGGCATGGTTGGCGGAATCGCCGTGCAGCTCGCGGCCGATTGATTTGCGCACGATGCTGCGCGCACCGTCGCAGCCGACCACATAGCGCGCCTTGATGGTCTCGACCTTGCCCTCGCTTCCGGCATCGACGCGCTCGAGACGCACGGTCACGGCGTGATCGGCGGGACCTGCGGTCGGATCGGCCTGTATGTCGACCAGGTGGCGACTGTAATAAGGCTCGAGCCTCGCCGGCGATTTGCGCATGACGTCGAGAAAGCCGTCATGGATTCGCGCCTGGTTGAGAATCACGTGCGGGAATTCGGACAGCCCGTCCTCGACGTCCTGCACCCGTCCGCTGCGGACGATCGTCTCCGGCGCGCGCTCGTCGGGCTTCCAGAACGTCGTCTCGTTGACCCAATAGGCCTCCTTCAGCACGCGCTCGCTGAAGCCGTAGGCGTGGAACATCTCCATGGTGCGGCAGGCAACGCCATCGGCCTGCCCGACCAGCAGGCGGTCCGGCTTCTGCTCGACGATGGAGGTCTTGATGTCGGGGAACTGCGCAAGCTGCGCGGCGAGCGTCAGGCCCGCGGGGCCACAGCCGACGATGAGGACATCGACCTCTTCGGGCACGGCGCCCGCTGCGCCGGACGCCTGAATGCGGTCGGCGGGATCGGCGATCTCGGGATCGCCCGGCAGAAATCCATTGAGATGGAATTGCATGCGCACCTCTCCCGTCGACGTCTTCTTCGATATTGCTCAGTATGCTGACTATCAGTATACTTGTCAATAATGGCACGCCTCTCTGCCCCGAGGAGAATTCGGTGAAAGACAACAACGACATGCCCGGACATCTGGCGCGCCGGTTCCAGCAGATCGCGGTCGCGGTGTTTCTGGCCGAGGTCGGCGAAACCGGCTTCGACCTGACGCCGGTGCAATACGCGGCGCTCGCGACCATCAAGGCCAATCCGGCGCTCGACCAGGTCACGCTCGCGGGACTGATCGCCTACGACCGCACCACCATCACCGGCGTGATCGACCGCCTCGTGCAGAAGGGCCTCATTGAGCGCCGCGCCTCGAGCCGGGACCGCCGCGCGCGCGAGCTCGAGATTACCGATGCAGGCAAACGCACGCTGCGCAAGATCACGCCCGCGGTGGAATCCGCCCAGCGCATCATGTTGCGTGGCCTGAGCGCGAGGGAAGGCGATGAACTGATGCGGTTGTTGCGCAAGGCGATTGCCGCCGGCAATGAGCTCAGCCGCGCGCCCCTGCGCGAGGCGCAGGTATAGGCGGTACTCCTGTCCGCAAATGTCGCAGCGCCATGAAACCCGGAGCTAACTTTCGGCTGCTACGGTCTGCCCCATTCGGCGCTTAACGCGCGATTAACTTTGCCGTTCGGGAGCTTTCCGATGTTCAGGTGTTTCATTGCGGCCGCGGCCATTGCGCTTTCGGCCGGCCATGCGCTCGCAAACAGCGGCCATGGCGGCGGCGGTGGTTCCCCTCCGCCTACGCCAAAGGCCGAATCGCCGCCCGTACCGGCAAAGGTGATCCTGACCAAACAGGGCCCCAAGCTCGTCGATCTCAAGGGCATGACGCTGTACCATTACGAGCGCGACACCACCGGCAGGACGTCCACCTGCAACGACAAATGCGCTGAAAGCTGGGTACCGCTTCCCGCAACGGCAGACGCCAGGGCCGTCGGCGACTTCACCGTGATCAACCGCGACGACGGCAGCAAGATGTGGGCATACCGCTATCGCCCGCTCTACACCTCGCCCGCTGACAAGGCACCGGGCGACGTCAACGGTATCGCCACGACGCTGCAATGGCGCATCGCGCGGCCCGTGGAGTAGCGCGCGAAGCGCTTACCCGCGCCAGCTGGTGCCGGTTTCGACCCGTGCGTTCTGCCCGGGCGGCAGCACCACCACCATCGAGTTGAGCTTCACCCGGTCGTAGAGATCGATCACGTCCTCGTTGCGCATGCGGATACAGCCGGACGAGATCGCCTGCCCGATATATTCGGGCTGGTTGGTGCCGTGGATGCGGTAGAGCGTGTCCTTGTTGCCAGCATAGAGATAGATGCCCCGCGCGCCCAGCGGATTGGCCGGGCCACCGGCAACGCGCGCTGGATACGGTCCGAGCCGCGCCTGGATGTCCGCGGTCGGAACCCAGTCCGGCCATTCCGCCAGGCGACCGACGCGCGCGACGCCCGAGAAGGCCATCGCCTCCTCGCCGACCGCGACGCCGTAGCGGATCGCCTTGCCGTCCGGCAGCACGAAATACAGATAGCGCGCATCGGTATCGACCAGGATCGTGCCCGGCTGCTCCTTGCGCGGATAATCGACGACGTGGCGGAGAAACTGCTCGGGCACATCGGCCTTCGCGTAAGGCGCGTGCGCAAGCAACTGACGGTCGCGGGCCGTCATGCTCGCATCCGTCGATGGCGAAAGCGTCGTCTGCATGCAGCCGCCGAGCGGCAGCACGGCAAGGACGAACAAGGCGAATAAAGATCTTGGCACCACCGGCCCCCGATAGCGAATGGCAACCCCCAGCAACGCAACATGTTGCCCAAATCGTGCTGAATGCAAGGCAATCCGGAACAATTCCGCGTGTTGGGCGGAACGGGTTCCATCACCACAAACGGCAGACAAGCGTCGCACAGTCTCCATCCCCTCGCCTTGCTTTGGTCAAACCCGGCTGGACTCGTGCCCCCTGGGCTTGGGATGGGCCACGTCAACAGATCGGCTCGCGCCAATGCGGACGACCAAAGTGCAAGGAGCTGCGATGCTCGCGACGCTGAACAGCAGTCAAATCGTCGATGCGATCGTGAAGGACGCGGTCAGGGACAACGACCCGCACGACGCCGTGCAGATTTCGCCCGACATCGTGCGGGCCTCGCGTCCCGTCAGCGTCGCTCCTTCGCTGGCACCGGAGATCGTGAGCCGTCCGGAGCCGACATTCACACCGGAACCAAAAATCAATCCGGAGCCGAAGTTCAGTCCTGCGGCCGAGCCCCAAGCGGCCGTTCCCTCCGTCGACACCGCCGTGCGCGTCGCGGCGAGCGATGGTCACGGCCCGCGCAAGCGATCCGCCGCGAGCAAATGGCTGCGCGGCGCGTTCCTCACGTTTCTGTTTGCGGGCGGCAGCGCGGCCGCCACCATCGCCTGGGAGAAACACGGCGACACCGTCAAGCCGATGCTCGCGCAATGGACGCCGGCCCTGGCAGCGCTGCTGCCTGCGACATCGCAGACCGCGCCGGTCGCCGCAGCGCAAGCCGCGGCGACCGATCAAACCGGCGATCAATCTACGGCGCCCGCACCCGCAGCTCAAATTGCAGCAGCCGCGCCCGCGGCGACGCAGCCCGATCCAACGCAGTCTGTGCAAGCGATGACGCGTGATCTCGGCTTGATGGCGCAGCAGATCGAAGCGCTCAAGGCCAGCATCGCCGAGTTGAAGGCCGGACAGGAGCAGATGGCACGCGAGATGGCAAAACCGCCTGCAGCAAAGCCCGTGACCGAGGCCAGACCGCCGATCGATCCGCGTGCGCGCTTGTCTGCGCTCCCGCCGCGAGTTCCGGCCCCGACACCGCCGCCGGTTCGCAAGCCGAAGCCGGTCGTGTCGCGCACCTACACGCCGGCTTACCCGCCCGCACCGCTCGCGCCTCCGCCGCCTTCGCAGGCAGCTGTGGCCGCGCCGCCGGTCGCACCCGTCGCCACGACGCAAGCCGTCGCAGATGACGACGGCCCTGTCGTGCGGCCGCCGATGCCGCTGCGCTAGAGCAACGACAGAACGGCGCTGTCGCGACCTCGCGCACGCTGTCCTGGTCGGTGTGATGCGTTGAATCCGGATTACTACGGGACGCGATGCTTCGATCGTCTTCGCAAGAGAAAAGGCCGTCGGGATCTATGCCGGCGGCCTTCTCTTGCAGCTGCCGGTTCCTGGAGCCGGTTCTGCTGCAATTCCATGCCTAATGATCGCGCCGATATGTTTAATAAAATCTTAATGCACGGGCGCACTGCACATCATTTCTGCGCCATACGCACAGAGATTGCGCGGTCCGTTCACCCGATAGACATCGACTCAGTGGTACGATCCAGCATGTTTTAAAGCCTTCCGTTGCAGGCTTCTCTTGGAAATTTTGGTCGTCACACCGGAGAATTCGGATGCCTTACTATTCCTTCGATCTCGTGGTCGGTGAAGAGTTCAAGAACCAGGGCGAAATCATCCTCGAAGACATCGAGGTCGCCTCCGATCGTGCTATCCAGCTGGCCAACGAGCTGTCGCAGGTGAAGCCGGAGTTGCAGCGGAAGGGCTGCGCGGTGCGCGTCACCGATCGCGATCACAACGAGGTCTATCGCACGCCGCTCGATCCCGTGCCGGCCTGGCAGCGCTAACTACCAGTCTAGCGTAGGCGCTTCGAACCAGTTCGTCAGCGACAGGCCGCCGTCGACCACGAACGCCGCGCCGGTGACGTAAGCCGAGAGCTTGTTTGACAGCACCGTGAGCGCCATCGGCGCGAGATCACCGGCCGCGCCGAGGCGTCCGAGCGGAATGTGCCGCGCCAGCGAAGCGTCCGCAACGAACCCGCCCGCCGCGATCGCACCCGGCACCAGCGCGTTGACGCGAATGCCGTGACGACCAAACGTCTTCGCGAGCTCCTTCACCAGCATCGCCATTGCCGCCTTCGCCGTCGAATAATGCGGCAGGTTGCGCGGCGTGCCCGCATGCAGCGAGGTGAGAAACAGGAACGAGCCGGGCTGCTTTGCCGCGATCAGCCGTTTTGCGATCTCGCGCGCCAGGTGAAAGCCGGCCTCGAGATTGACGGCGTGCATCTCCTGCCAGGTCTTGCGATCCACCGCGAGCGCGTGATCGGCTTCGCGCCGCGGCGGAGACGCGCTGTGCACGAAATGCGAGACCTCGCCCAGCGCGGCATGTGCGGCAACCAGCAGCTCATCGCATGCCTCGAGCCTCGCCAGATCGCCAACCCACGGCACCGCCAATTCAGGCTTGCTGCTCGCGCTGATCGCGGCCCTCACGCGCTCCGCATTGACATCGGCGAACACGGTCCGCACCCCCTCGCCGATCAGCGCCTGTGCGATCGCGCGGCCGATGCCATTGCCGGCGCCGGTGACGAGCGCCGTGTCGCGTGCAGGATCGAACGGCGTGCTGAACAGGCTCATCTCGCTCTCCGTAACAGGGATGGCGGCCACGATAGCGCATCGCAGCGCGAAGCGACAAATGCGCCCCGGCACCATTGCGGAGTAGCCCGCCGGACGCTAGCCTCTCAAAAAAATGGAGGAGGACCTAAGGATGCGCACCGGTTTCCTGATCGCGGGCCTGTTGCTGATCGCCGCGCCGACCCAAGCGGCCGACGACCATGCACGCTCGACCTATGTGACGCTGGTCTTGCAGGCCTTCGCGGCCAAGGTCGAATGCCCGGGCACGGATGTGGTCTACCAGGACCTGGTGCAGAAGGCGGAGCAGATGCACCTGCCCGATGGCACCACCGAGAAGGTGCGCAAGGCGATTGCCTGGATGCACACCGGCGGCAAGATGGGCGAGAAGCAGGACGACGATCTGATGGCCGAGGTCGCGGTGGCCACGCAGGCGACCGATCTCAACCAGCGCCGCCTCGGCATGCCCAGCTGGTGCGAGGCCCAGAAGACCAACCTCGCCGGCCTGATCCGCGCCAAGGGCGGCTAGTTCCTATCGCGGTCAAGCACGCCGCGACGGAACCGCCGCCGCGGCAAATAATCGTCACATTCCTCGCCAGCATGCGGGCTCTTGAACAGGAGACCCCCATGCGGATTGCCCATTTCGTTTTCGCCGGTGCGCTCGTGGCCAGCGCAGCGCTGACCGCCCCTGTGCTGGCAAAGAATTCCGACGCCCAGAAGAGCGAGGACAAGTCGGCCTCGTCCTCGTCCTGCAGCGCCTATCAGCAGGCGCCGGACGGATCGTGGGAGCCGCTTCCCTGCAAGGAGACCGGTGAGCGCAGCCAGCCGCGGACCCAGCACAAGTCCGGCACGCAAGGCGGCGATCAGGGCGAACGATAGGCCGCGCTGAGAACGCCATCATCGGCAACGGCCACCTCGCCCCTGATATGCAGGTGCTGACAAAGCCGTTCGTCGTCGAGGCGCCGGCGAGCCGCAGCCTCGACATGATCAAGGATGGAACCGGGCGCAACTGATACCGATCAGCTCTGGTGCGGCCCGCGCATGACCTTCATGGCATCGACGATATGACGCCATTCCCTGGCCTCGTCGGCCTCGCCGCGGCCCTCGCAGGCCTGCGCCTGTTCTGCGGCTTTCGCGATTGCACCAAGACCATGCTGTTCCAGCATCTGCCGCGCGACGGTGTGGACCTGGACCTCGGACATCATGGGCGCTCTCCCGCTTGAGGAAACCGCGGCGCCCGGCTCG
Organism: Bradyrhizobium sp. A5; assembly: GCF_042076515.1. Lineage (NCBI taxonomy): Bacteria > Pseudomonadati > Pseudomonadota > Alphaproteobacteria > Hyphomicrobiales > Nitrobacteraceae > Bradyrhizobium > Bradyrhizobium sp. A5. The sequence continues at coordinate 3,908,329 of NZ_CP148990.1, forward strand.
GCGGTCCGCGGACCTCCGACAACGGTTTCGCCGCAACTCCCGTTCCGTCCTTCGCCGATCACATCGATCGAGATCGAGCCCGGTGCCGCCGCACCCCCACAAAAACAAAGGCGGCCCGCTGTGCCCAGCGGACCGCCTTTTCACCCACCCCAAACCGGATGTTATGCAGCCGCGTTCCCTTACGCGACCGCCACTTTCTTGTTCTTGCGCTCGAAGTCGTTGGGCACCTCGATATCGACCTCCAGGGTCGACACCTCGTCGCCGCGCTCGAGCCGGACGATGACCTTGGTCGGATCCAGCGTCACGTGCCTGGATACGACGGCGAGAATTTCCTCACGCAGCACGCCGAGCAGATCGGGCTGGCCGCGCAGTCCGCGTTCATGGGCAAGCAGGATCTGCAAACGTTCGCGAGCGACCGGTGCAGAGGCCTTGTTGCCGCGGAGAAGCCGGAGCAGACCCATGCTCATGCAGCCCTCCGTCGCAGCAGCCGATCCATGAAACCCTTGCGCTCGGTCGGCACCTGCATGGCGACGGTCTCGCCGCATAGCCGCCGCGCCGCGTCGATATAGGCCCGCGCGGGTGCGCCTTCGGCGTTCGACAGCGTCACCGGCGTGCCGACATTGGAGGCGCGCAGCACGTCCTGGCTCTCCGGGATGATGCCGAGCAGAGGCGTCGCGAGAATTTCGAGGATGTCCTCGATGGTCAGCATCTCGCCGCGCGCGGCGCGGGAGGGATCGTAACGCGTGATGAGAATGTGCTTCTCGACGCGCTCGCCCTTCTCGGCCCGCACCGTCTTGGAATCGAGCATGCCGATGATGCGGTCGGAATCGCGCACCGAGGACACTTCCGGATTGGTGACGATCACGGCCTCGTCGGCAAAGCGCATCGCCATGGAGGCGCCGCGCTCGATGCCGGCCGGGCTGTCGCAGATCACCCAGTCGAAGCGGCTGCGCAGATCGGCGATGACCTTGCCGACGCCCTCTTCCGTCAGCGCGTCCTTGTCGCGGGTCTGCGAGGCCGGCAGCAGCCATAGATTCTCCAGCCGCTTGTCCTTGATCAGCGCCTGCGGGAGTTTCGCGACGCCCTGCACCACGTTGATGAGGTCGAACACGACGCGGCGTTCGGCGCCCATTACGAGGTCGAGGTTGCGCAGGCCGACGTCGAAATCGACGACGACGACCTTTTCGCCGCGTTGCGCCAGCGCAGCCCCCAGTGCGGCGGTCGTGGTCGTCTTGCCGACGCCGCCCTTGCCTGATGTCACGACCAGTACCTTGGCCATCTCGAAAATCTCCTTCTGGTCAGTTCAGCGCGGTAATTCGCATGGTGTTGCCTTGCAGCCAGGCTTGCGCCGGCTTGCCACGCAGGGCCTCGTCGATATCGTCAGCGGTCTGGTAAAACCCATCGATTGCAAGCAGTTCGGCCTCGATCTTCTGGCAGTAGATGCGCGCGCTCGTGTGACCGTTCACGCCCGCCATGGCGCGGCCGCGCAGCGCGCCGTAGATGTGGATAGAGCCGCCGGCAACGACTTCCGCGCCGGAGCCGACGGAGCCGAGAATGGTGACGTCGCCGTCGGGGAAGATCACGGTCTGGCCCGAGCGCACGGGGTTCTCAAGCAGCAGCGAGGTCGGCTTGGCCTCGGCCTTCGTCTCGGGCTTCTTCGGCGCGCTCGGCTCGACCACGCAGCCGCGCCCGCCCGAAAGCAGCGGCGGCATCGCCGGCGTCAACCGCGCCTCCTCCACGCCCTCGATGCCGAGCACGCGGATGTTGCGGTCCTGGAGGCTGGTGAGCAGATGGCTGATGCCGGACTGGCTGAGATCGACCGAGGACAGGTCGATCACGACGGGCCGGCCGGCGAAGAAGCCGGGCGAGCGGGCGATGGTAGCGTCGATCTCCTGGAGCCAGTCCTGGATCGGAACCGTCGGCACGAACACGAAAGCCACGTAGGAGCGCCCGCGCAGGCGTACCATTTGGCGTTGGACTTTTGCTGCAGCCTCCATAGCGGCCGACTCGTTCCCTGTTATTGAATGGTTAACGATGCGGCAGATATGGTTAACGGCCGGTTAATTTCTCCGTGGGGTTACATGGGTGGGGATGGGCCCAGGCCGCCGGCATGATTGACCGCACCGTCATCCTGAGGTGCGCGCCATGCGACGCGAAGCGGCGCATGGGAAGCCTCGAAGGATGCACGGCCGAGCTGCAGCCGGGCCGTCGCCCTTCGAGGGCCGCTGAAGAAGCGGCCGCCTCAGGGTGACGGGGATAGAGTAGCGCGCAATGACGAGGAGAGATCGCCCCCCCTACTTTTTCACCTTGCTCGCATCCATCTTGACGCTCGGATCCAGCATCTTGGTCGTGAACGCCGTGGTCACGTCGAACGGCTTCTCCATGCCGAGATAGGTCTGGACCAGTTCGTAGTCCTTCTTCATCCGCTCGCCGTCGATCCAGCCGAGACCCTTGGTAGTCGTGAACTCGTCCGTCATCAGATATTTGATGCGCTCCCACTGGCGCTCCTGGTTCGCCTTGTCGAGGCCGGAGACCTGGTCGAGCAGCGCCTTCAGGCAGGGTTCGACGTCGGCGACGCACGTCGCAAAAGCCTTCTGCGAGATGCGCACGAACTCTTCGACGAGCTTTGGATTTTTCTGCAGATAGGCGCCGTTGACGATCAGCGAATTGCCATAGGGGTTGAGCCCGATGTCCTTCCAGTTGACGTAGCCGAGGTCGGGGCCGAACTCGATCACCTTCAAATCGTGCTCGTTGTAGAAGTCGCTGATGATGTCGACCGTGTGGCTCTTGAGGCCCGCGATCTTCGCGGTCGGCCCGATATTGACGAAGCTGACGGCATCCGGCGCGATGCCGGCGGCCTTGGCGAAGGCCGGCCACATCACGCGCGAGGCGTCGCCGGGCGGGTTGCCGATCTTATGGCCAGGAAAATCCTTCACCCCGTTCACGCCGTAGCTTTTCAGCCAATAGAACGTCTGCCCGGTGTTGGCGTAGATGCTCATCAGCGCGACGTCGTCGGCGCCCTTGCTCTTGGCGACCAGCATCGTGGCGAGATCGGCGATGCCGAAGGCCGAGCCGCCCGCGCCGACCTTGGCGGCGGAGACACCGGAGCCCTTGCCGACCTCGATGGTCAGGTCGATGCCGGCCTTTTCGTACCAGCCCTGCGCCTTGGCGTAATAGAACGGCGAATGGTCGGCCGTCGGCGTCCAGTTCAGGATCAGATTGACCGCTTCGCCCGCGTTGGCGGGCACCGCCGGCAAGCCGAGCATCAGGGTCACGACCGCCGCCTGCAAACGCTTCATCGCATCTCTCCTCGTTGCCGCGACCCGGCTTGTCGCTCTCCCCTTGTGAGGATACCAATGCAACAAGGCCGCCCTCAACTTGTCAACTGTTTGGTTGGAAATGCCCGCAAAACGTTCAGGCGACACCGTGCCGCAGCGGCGCGACCCCGTCGCCACCCGCAAGAAGCTGCTCACCGCGGCGCGCCAGGAGTTCGCCCGGCACGGCTTTGCGGGCGCCCGCGTCGACGAGATCGCGATGCGCGCCGGCGTCAACAAGCAGCTGGTCTACCACTATTTCGGCGACAAGGACGCGCTCTACCTCGCCGTGCTCGAAGTGGTCTATGAGGATATCCGCGATCAGGAGCGCAGGCTCAATCTCGAAGGCCTGCCGCCGGAAAAGGCGATCCGCAAGCTGATCGAGGCCTCGTTCGATCACCTGGCAGCAAATCCTGATTTCATCGTGCTTCTGAACGACGAGAACCGCGGCGGCGCCCGCCACGTCCGCGGCTCGACGCGGCTGGAGGCGATGCATTCCCCACTGGTCAAGAGCGTCTCCCACATCCTCAACGAGGGGGTGCGCTCGGGCGTGTTCCGCAAGGGCATCGACCCGGTCCAGCTCTATATCTCGATTGCGGGCCTCAGCTATTTCTTCTTCTCCAACACGCCGACGCTGTCGGCGATCTTCGGCAAGGACCTGTCGAGCCGGGCGCAGCGGCGCGCCCGCCGCCGGCACGTCGCCGACCTCGTGCTGCATTCGCTCCGGCCCTAATCAACCAATTGGTTGAAACTTGCCGCGGGGACGGTTAGGCTGGCGACCAGCGGCAAGGTGACCGCCGGCAACAGGGAGCACTCGGTGACGGGAGACGGAGCACGCACCACGCGCAGCTTTGCGATCATCCTGGTCGTTCACCTCGCCGTGCTCGTGCTGTGGCAGGTCGCGGTCGATGCCTTCCACGTGCCGAAATTCATCCTGCCCTCTCCGCTCGCGACAATTCAGACGCTGGGAACCGCGAGCTATGCCTGGGGCGCCAACACGCTGGTGACGGCGATCGAGATCCTCGGCGGCTTCGCGCTCGGCGCCTTCGTCGGGGTGGCGCTGGCGGTGATCTTCAGTTGGGCACCACTGCTCAGCATGGTGCTGCTGCCACTGTTCGTGACGCTGAACATGATTCCGAAGGTCGCGCTCGGCCCGCTCCTGATCGTCTGGTTTTCCTACGGCATCGTGCCGAACATCCTGATCGCGTTCAGCATCTGCTTCTTCCCGATTCTGCTCACCACGGCGCGCGGCTTGCGCGAAGTCGAGCCTGACCTGCTCGATCTCGTCAAATCGCTGCGCGGTTCGCGCTGGATTCTGTTCCGCAAGATCCAGCTGCCGGGATCGCTGCCTTACGTGTTCTCCGGCATGAAGGTCGGCGCCATCCTCGCGGTCGCCGGCGCCATCGTCGGCGAGTTCATCGCTTCCGAGCGCGGGCTCGGCTACCTCATGATCCAGGTACAGTCCTCGCTCGACACGCCGGCGATGGTGATGGCCGTCGTGCTGCTGACCCTGCTCGGGGTCGCCCTCTATGGCCTGGTGCTCGTCCTCGAACGCATGTTCGTGGTCGGCGATGCAAGACAGACCTGAGAACGGCAGATTTGAAGGATAGAACCATGCTGCTCACCCGCCAGACGCTGCCGAAGACGATTCCTGACATCGCGGCGCTCGACGATCTCCTGTGCCGGCCGACCCAGGCGCTGATCGACGACCTCGCCAAGGTGGAAGGCGACATCATGATCCTCGGCGTCGCCGGCAAGATGGGGCCGACGCTGGCGGGGCTTGCGAAAGCTGCCGCGCCGGATCGCCGCGTCATGGGCGTCGCCCGCTTCAGCGATGCAGGCGTCAAGGACTGGCTGCAGGCGCGCGGCGTCGAAACCACCAACTGCGATTTGATGGACGAGCGCGCGATTCACGCACTGCCGAAGGCGCCCAACATCGTCTTCATGGCCGGCCGCAAGTTCGGCGCCGAGGGCGATCTGTCCCTGACATGGGCGATGAACGCGCATGTGCCCGCTCTGGTCGCGCAGGCCTTCCCGTCGTCGCGAATCGTGGCGTTCTCGACCGGCTGCATCTATCCGTTCGTACCCGTCGACGGCAAAGGCTCGACCGAGGACATGGCGCCGAACCCGCCCGGCGAATACGCGCAGTCCTGCGTCGGCCGCGAACGCATGTTCGAATATTTCTCCCGCAAGTTCGAAACACCGGGCCGGCTGTTCCGCCTCAACTACGCGATCGACATGCGCTACGGCGTGCTGCACGACATCGCCACGAAAGTGCTCACGGGCACGCCGATCGACGTCAGCCTCGGCCACGTCAATTTCATCTGGCAGGGCGATGCCTCCGCGCAGGCGCTGCGGTGTCTTGCGCATTGCACGGCGCCGACCTCGCCGATCAATGTCAGCGGCCACGAGATTCTCGCGGTGCGCGATCTCGCGGCAAGGTTCGGCGCCAGGTTCGGCCGGGCTCCGGTGCTGACCGGCAAGGAAGAGCCGACAGCGTGGCTCACCGACACATCGAAAGCGGTCGAGCTGTTCGGCCTGCCGGTCGTGGACACCGAGCAGCTGATCGCCTGGACCGCGGACTGGGTGTCCCGTGCCATGCCGAGCCTCGGCAAGCCCACCAAATACGAGGTGCGCGATGGACGCTACTGACGGCCCGACCGTCATCAAGCTGGGCGTCGAGGATGCGATCGCGGGACTCGTGCTCTCGAGTGAAGCGCACTGGAACCAGACCGAGGAGGACTGGCACGTCTTCCTGCACGACGGCATCGTGTTCGGCATCCGCGACGGCGCTCGCCTGGTCGCCACCGCCGCTTTGCTGCCCTACTCCGGAAACAACGCCTGGATCAGCATGGTGCTGGTGTCGGCCACACATCGCCGCCGCGGCCTTGCCACGCGCCTCGTCGATGCCTGCCTGGAGACGGCACGCAAGAACGGCCTGACGAGCTGGCTCGACGCAACGCCCGACGGCGCCGCCGTCTATGGCCCGCTCGGGTTCACGCCGACGCTGCAACTACGCCGGCTGAAGCTGGCGAACCCCGCACAGGAAACTTCGGGACCACCCGCGGTCGCAACCCTCGACGCGCTTTGCGCGCGGGACCGGCGGGCCACCGGCTTCGACCGTACCGCTCTCCTGACCGCCTTCGCGCAGCGCTCCGGCTCGCGCATCGTCGCGGCACATGGATGCATCGCGCTGGTCCGCGACGGCCGAACCGCGCGCCATATCGGCCCGGTGTTCGCCGACAACGCCGCCGAAGCGCTGGCGCTGGTTCATGCGATCGCGCGATCCGAGACCCGCCCGCTGCTGATCGACGCGGTCGCCTCGCAAGGCGCGTTCCTGGAAGGATTGACCGCATCTGGCTGGACTATCGAACGGCCGTTCCAGCGCATGCGGTTCGGCCCCGCCACCACTACCGGCGAGGAAATGCCATTCGCCGTCGCCGGCCCGGAATTCGGATAGAACATCATGCACCACAGCCAGATCAACGCCGACATCCGCAAGCTGATTGCCGAGGGCACTGTGATGCCGGCGCATCCCCTCGCGCTCACCCCCGAACGCCAGCTCGACAAGACGCATCAGCGCGCGCTGACGCGCTACTACATCGATGCAGGTTCCGGCGGCCTTGCGGTCGGCGTCCACACCACGCAGTTCGCGATCCGGGATGTCGGCCTCTACCGTCCGGTGCTGGAGCTCGCCGCGGAGACCGCGGCCAACTGGACCAAACGTCCGCTGGCGATGGTCGCAGGTCTTGCCGGCCCGACCCGGCAGGCGGCGGCTGAAGCCCGCACCGCCCGCGACATCGGCTATCATGCCGGCCTGCTCAGCCTCGCCGCGATGAAGAGCGCGTCCGAAGACGAGATCATCGCGCATTGCACGGCGGTCGCCGCCGAGATTCCGCTGATCGGCTTCTACCTCCAGCCGGCCGTCGGCGGCGTCATCCTGTCCAGCCGGTTCTGGCAGCGCTTCGCATCGATCGACAACGTCATCGCAATCAAGATCGCACCGTTCAACCGCTATCGGACGCTCGATGTGTTGCGCGGCGTCGCAGCTGCCGGTGCGCTCGACCGCGTCGCGCTCTACACCGGCAATGACGACCACATCCTGCTCGACCTGATGTTGCCGTTCGATCTCCGTGATAGAGGCGTGACGACGCGCACCTACTTCAAGGGCGGTCTGCTCGGCCATTGGTCGGTTTGGACCGCGAGTGCCATAAAGCAGTTCGAGCGCTGCAAGGCGGCGCGGCACCAGGACAGTGTGCCGGCCGATCTGCTCGCGCTCGATGCCCGCGTCACCGATTGCAACAGCGCCTTCTTCGACGTCGCCAACAACTTTCACGGCTGCATCGCCGGCTGCCACGAGGTATTGCGGCGCCAGGGCCTGATGAAGGGTCTGTGGTGCCTCGATCCGGACGAAGGCCTCAGCCCCGGCCAGCGAGAGGAGATCGACCGTGTCACGCGCGAGCACGCCGACCTCAGCGACGATTCCTTCGTCGCCGCCAATTTGAACAAATGGCTGGCATGAGCTCAAAACCCTTCATCAGCCTGCAAGGCGTCCGAAAGGTCTACCGCAGCGGCGGCGCCGAGTTTCTGGCGGTGTCCGACGTCACCATGGACGTGCAGGAAGGTGAGCTGGTCTCGCTGGTCGGCCCGTCCGGCTGTGGCAAGACCACGGTGATGAAGATCCTGGCCGGCCTGCACGGCGCCGACGGCGGCACGGTGAAGATCGGCAACGCCGAAAGTCCGTTCGATCCCACCCGCGACATCGGCATGGTGTTCCAGCAGGCGCTGCTCTTGAAGTGGCGCACCATCCTGGACAACGTGCTGCTGCCGGCCGAGATCGTCGGCCTGCCGATGAAGGCCGCGCGCGAGCGGGCGCGCGACCTGCTCAACCTGGTTGGCTTAGCCGGCTACGAGCAGAAATATCCGCAGCAGCTCTCCGGCGGCATGCAGCAACGCACCGCGATCGCGCGCGCCTTCATTCACGACCCCAAGCTGATCCTGATGGACGAGCCGTTCGGCGCGCTGGATGCGCTGACGCGCGAGCAGATGAATCTGGAGATGCTGCGGATCTGGCGCGAGAGCGGCAAGACCATCATCTTCGTCACGCACTCGATCCAGGAAGCGGTGTTCCTGTCGTCACATTGCGCGGTGCTGACGGCGGGCCCTGCGAAGATGGCCGACTACTTCCCGATCGACCTGCCCTTTCCGCGCGACCTGCCGCTGAAGACGACCGACGCGTTCGGCGCCTATGCACGGCGCATCTATGCGAAGCTCGGACTGGGCGCGGCCTGAGGCGCCCTCTCAAAACTCTCCGCCGACGCCGACATAGGCGGTGTGTTCGGTGCCGCCGCCATTGCCGTAGCCGCCCACGACGGTGAGAGGCATCGCGGTCTTGAGCCGATGCGCGAAACCGACACCGAAGCCGCCTTCGCCGTGAAACGCCGAGCCGCGCACCTGCCAGGTGGTCTTGCCCGGCGCGGACGGCATCGGCGCACTGGCAGCGGCAACCGCTGCGGCGATGCCACGCCGCGCCTCGGTCAGGTTGTTGCCGATCTGCGCCTGGAGCGAGCCGATCTGCGACTGGAATCCGGAGGTGATGCCGGAGAGCTGGCTCACGTTGACGGCGTCGGTCGGGTTGACGCCGGCGGCGACATTGGTCAGACGCCGCTCGTTGCCGGCCGTGCCGAACGACACGGTGTTGGCGAGCGTTGCGACCGAGCCGGCGCCGATCGCGACGGAATTGGCTCCCGATACGGTGGCACCCGAGCCGAGCGCGGTGGCGTTGGTCGCACCTGCATTGCTCGAATTTCCGACCGCGACCGTCCCCTCGCCGTTGGCGGAGCTGAAAGCACCGACCGCCACCGCGACGTTGCCAATGGCATTGCTGTTGTTGCCGAGCGCGGTCGCGAAATTGCCTGTGGCGGTGCTGCTGGCGCCGATCGCCGCGGCGTTGGTGCCGGTCGCGTTGCTGCCCTGACCGTAGACGGTCGCGGCAGCTCCGTTGGCGTGGCTGCCGACGCCGGTCGCGGTTGCAAACTGGCCGCTGGCGTTGCTGTTCTGGCCTGTCGCGGTCGCAAAGTCACCGTTCGCCAGGCTGTTAGCGCCGGTGGCGGTCGCGTTGTTGCCAAGGGCGCTGCTGCTCGCGCCCGTTGCAGTTGCCGAGGCGCCGAATGCGCTACTCCCTGCGCCCGTTGCGGTGGCGGTCGCTCCGCTCGCGAAGGCATTTGCGCCGAACGCGGATGCACTGGCGCCAGAAGCGGTGGAGTGCGTACCAGCCGCCGTGGCGGTTGCGCCGGTTGCTGTGGCGTTGTCGCCAAACGCGCTGGCCGATAATCCGGCTGCGGTGGTACCAATGCCGATCGCGGTTGCGTTATTTCCGGTCGCGGTGGACAAGGCGCCCATCGACACCGCGTTCTCACCGGTTGCGGTGGCTGAGTAGCCATAGGCAGCGGCGAAGGTCCCCTCTGTCGTCGCGCTCGGCCCCACCGCTGTCGCAAATCCGGATGGCGCGTTGTTCACGCCATCGCCGGCTGCGTAGTCGGCGGCCAGCGCGGATCCGGCGTGGAGGAATGTGGTCGCAAGGAGGATAGCCAGGCAGGACGCGATCGGGCGAAGCTTCCTGCTGCCAGCGGTTCCGCCGATGCCGTTCGGTAAGGTCATTTTCGACTCCATTCCCTGCTTCAGCAAGGTCTGGAGGAACGGCCAAAATCCCACATCAACCGTTCGGTTGAAGACGCATGGACGGCATCATCCCGCCTTCGGTTTTCGACGGTATGTTGCTGAAATGCATCGTCATAAGTCTGACGCGATGACGGGCGGCCGGACGCTGGCTCACAGCAATCCGGCCGCCCGCCATGGTCGCCTGAGATCAGCCCTTGCGCATCTTGCTGAGAAGATAGTTGTCGTAATAGTTCTCCGCGATCTGCGTGTAGAACAGCAGTTCCTTCATATAGGCGTCGTGGCTTTCCTTGGTGCGCTTGAACAGGTCGCTCTTGGCGGCGAGCTCGTTCAGATGCTCCTGGGTCGCGTTGTAGCAGGCTTCCATCACCGGCTGCGGGAACGCCTTCAGCTCCGCACCGTTGGCGATCAGCCGCTTCAGCGCCGCCGGGTTCACGCTGTCGTATTTCTCGAGCATCCAGGCGCCCGCCGCAGACGCAGCCTGGTTGACGACCGCCTGATATTGCTTTGGCAGGCTCGCCCACTTCTCGTCATTGACGATCATGTGCAGCATGGCGCCGCCCTCCCACCAGCCGGGGAAGTAATAGTACTTGGCGACCTTCTGGAAACCGAGCTTCTCGTCGTCATACGGGCCGACGAACTCGACCGCGTCGAGCGAGCCTTTCTCCAGCGCCGCATAGATGTCGCCGCCCGCGAGTTGCTGCGGCACCACACCGAGCCGCGCCAGAACGTGGCCGCCCATGCCGGCGATGCGGAATTTGAGGCCCTTGAGATCGTCGACCGTCTTGATCTCCTTGCGGAACCAGCCGCCCATCTGGGTGCCGGAATTGCCGCACAGGATGGCGTGCGTCTTGAACGGCTTCAGCGCCTCGTTGGTAAGGTCGGCGCCGCCGCCGAAATACCACCAGGATTCCTGATGGCGATGGTTCATGCCGAACGGCGCACCGGTGGCATAGGCCAGCGCCGGCTCCTTGCCGATGTAGAAATAGAGCGGCGTCTGCGCCATCTCGACGGTGGCGACGCTGACGGCATCGAGCGCCTGCAGGCCGGGGACGAGTTCGCCGGCCGCAAAGGTCTGGATCTGGAATTTGTTGTCGGTGGCCTCGGCGACATATTTCGCGAAGGTCTGCGCCGTGCCGTAGATGGTGTCGAGCGACTTCGGGAAGCTCGAGGTCAGGCGCCATTTTATCTCGGGCGCCGATTGCGCGATCGCAGGTGCAGCAACCAGCGTCGTCGCGCCGGCAACCGCGCCGCCCTTGAGGAATGTACGGCGTTTCATGATGGGGTCTCTCCCTTGAAGTAAGTTTCAAATGAACGGCCTTGTAGCCGGCCTCGGGCCACGGTCTTCGGAGACCGTTTGCCTGTTCCTATAGCGGAGTTCAAGCTGGCAGAAAGCCGCTTCAGAGCAGCTTCGCGCTCACGAGCAGCGCGCGCACGGCGTTGGTCGCCTGCACCGCGAGCATCGCGTTACCGGCGGCGCCTTCGAGCGCCGCGACCGCGTCTTGATGCAGGGAGCGGAATTCCATCCACTCGACCGACTTGAAGTTGGTGAGAAATTGATAGGCCTGGCCGACGGTCGCGATCGCCAGCGTGTCACCGTTCAACTTGATCTTGAACGTCGTACGCAGCGGGGTCTCGGAACTCTGGGGATCACTCATGGGCTGCTTCTGGACGACGACGGCTTAACGAAGGGGAAACGGCAGCCCCGCCGTTCGGCGAATATCAGGAGTCGGTGCTCGCGCGCTGCGCGGCAATCGACGATCTGCCCAGGCTCGGCACTACGACCAGACGGTTGAATTCGCCGTTGTCCCAGGCCTTGAGGAAACGATCATAGTCCTTGATCGAAACGCAGCCGTTGGAATCGCCGCGCGGCCCCAGCATGTAGTTGTGGGTGAGAAGGCCGACGCGGCCGAGCGCGCTGGTGCCCTCAGTCGGCGTCAGGCGCAGCGCCCGGACGCCGTGAAACAGTCTTTCGCGCGGCTTCAGATCGTAGGTCGCAGGCGGGGTCGCGCCCACCATGCGCTGGTCGACATGCTCCGGGTCGTCCATCAGCGCGCCCATGCCCGAATGTGCTTCCAACGCGACGCCGCTCGGCAGGTAGAGGGCCTTGGCCGAGATGTCATAAACGGCCGTCCGCGAATCGTAGCCGAGGGCGGCCAGATCCGGCGCCTTGCCGAACAAGCCGCTGTCCGGCGTCAGCGAGGCCAGCCTGATCTTGTCGGTGAATTTTTCGAAGAAGTTGCGGTTGTCGACCCTCGGGTTGGTCTCCGCATAGGCCTGGCTGGAGGCGATCTGGGCGGAGAGATCGGCCTGGGGCGGACGCGAGCGCGGCATCGGGATGCCGTCGGCACGCTGCGAGGGTCTCGTCTCGTCGACCGCGGGCCGGTCGCCATCGGTCAGGCTCGAACGCCAGTCATCACCCTGGAGCTTCTGGGCAAGCATCGCCTTGGCGTCGCGCAGCTTGAGCTGGACCGCATTCAGGGCGGAGCGCTCCAGCGTTCGCAAGCCGAGATCGCGGGCGGGTGGGTTGCCCGACAGCGACGCAAAACGGTCGTCGAACGAAGGGGCATTGGCGGGCGGCAACGCGGCAGACACCAGCGAGCTCGAAGTGCCCAAACTCGAATCACCCAAATTCAAACCGCCGAGGTCCGCGACCCAGGCAGCTGCGCCAAGCGCCAGCGCGACGGCAGCCAAAGACAGCAATATCGTCTCGGCTCGCCCGATACGGCGGCGCGACAACAGCCTCTCGGCTTGTGCGGCGTCGGAAACCATCAGATCCCCAAATCGACCCCCGGGGGGACCCACCCCCACCCGAAGACTCTATACCAGCTACCACATTGGGAGCCAAAAGTTAGGCATAATCGGGGCCGGCGAGGCACCAGGAGGTATCCAATGACCACCCCTTTCGATCTGGAGCGCTTCGTCCAAGCCCAGAATCCGGTCTATCGCGACGTCCGGGAGGAACTGGCCCGGGGACGGAAGCAAAGCCATTGGATGTGGTTCGTCTTCCCGCAAATCGCAGGCCTCGGCTTCAGCGCCATGTCCCAACGCTACGCCATCGCCTCGCGCGCGGAGGCCATGGCCTACCTCGCCCACCCCGTCCTCGGCCCGCGACTGATCGAATGCACCCGGCTCGTGCTCGCCGTCGAGGGACGAACCATCAACGCGATCCTTGGCGCGCCGGACGACGCCAAATTCCACTCGGCGATGACGCTGTTCGGCGCGGTGTCCGATGATCCGATCTTTGGCGAGGCGCTCGCCCGGTATTTCGCAGGCGAGCGCGACGGCGCCACGCTGGAGATCCTCGCTGCGCTTGATCGAAAGACCTAGCGGCCGCGCCTGTCGCGGCAGGCAGCGTAAACCCGCGATTAATACGGTCCCCCTATCGTCCGGAGAATATCTTTCTTCCCAGCGCAATTGCCGGACAGATCATGAAAATCGGTACGCTCCTGACCACCGCCATCGTCTCGCTCTCGACCGTGGGTGGTGGCCTCGCCGTCTACGTCGCCGTGACGAAATATCAGACGATGGACAGGATCGCCGAAGCGCAAGGCCGGCTCGCGATCGTCCGCGCCGCCAGCGACATCCCGCGCTATCTCAACCCCGAGCGCGGTTTTGCCACCAACATCCTCTACGGACCTGCAACCGTCGACCCTGCCCAGCTCACCGGGCATGACAAGCTGCGCAAGCAGACCGACGGCGCCCGCGACAAGATGAACGCGCTGCGCAAGGAGCTGCCCGGCTCCTTCGATGACGGCAACACCATCGGCAGCAACATCGACGCCATCAATTCGAAATTCACCGCACTTCGCGACGCTATCGACAAGGCGATCGCGGGACCCGCGGATGCGCGCAAGGACGCCGCCAGGAAGGTTGTTGCCGACAATGCCGTGCTCAACGCCGGCGTCACTGCGCTGCTCAACGAGCAGGTCCGCCGCATGGCTATCCTGAACGGCGATGCCTATCGCCAGGCCAACTACGCCAACATCGCCATGACGCTGCGCGACATCGGCGGCCTCAATGCCAGCGTGCACAAGAACCTCGTCGGCGGCAAGAAGATCGCGACCGATGCCGAGAAGGCCGACGTCGCCCGTATGCAGGGCCGCAACGATCAGATCGTGATGTCGCTGATGGAATTGCGCGGCAATCCGGCAACGCCCGCCAACGTCGCGGCGGCGCTCGAGAACATGAACTCGGTCTATGTCGACGAATTCGGCCGCGAGCTCAAGATGGTCAAGGACGGCGCCGTCAGCGGCAAATACGACCACGACGTCGAGGCCTACTACGCGGCGTCGCAAAAGGGCCTCGGCTCGATCATCGGAGTCCGCGACGCGCTCTACGACAACGCCGAGCAGATCCTCACGGGTGCCTCCGCCGCCGCGCGCACCAGCTTCACCATCGCGCTGGCCGGCCTCCTTGCCGTACTGGTCGCCAGCGCCGGCCTTATCGTGATGGTTCGCCGCCGTGTCTGCGCTCCGATCGTTAGCCTGACGACCCGGATGTCGCGGCTTGCCGACGGGGACGTCGCCGAAGAGATCCCCGGCGCCGAGCGCTCCGACGAGATCGGGGCGATGGCTGCCGCCGTGAAGGTGTTCAAGGACAACATGATCCGGGCCGACCGGCTTGCGGCCGAGAAGCAGGCCGAGAATGACGGCAAGATGCGCCGCGCCCAGGCGCTCGACGGCCTCACCCGCGCCTTCGAAGCCAAGGTCACCGAACTGGTCGGCGGCCTGTCCCGCGCATCGTCCACCATGGAGAGCACGGCGCAGTCGATGACCTCGACGGCGGCCCAGACCAACAGCCAGGCCGCGATCGTTGCCGCCGCCTCGCAGCAGACCTCGACCAACGTGCAGACGGTCGCCAGCGCGACCGAAGAGCTGACCTCCTCGATCTCGGAGATCGGCCGTCAGGTCGCGCAGAGCACCGAGATCGCGGCCCGCGCCGTCGACAATGCCCGCCGCACCGGCGACACCGCGCGCGCCCTCGCCGAAGGCGCACAGAAGATCGGAGACGTCGTCACGCTGATCCAGAGCATCGCCGAGCAGACCAATCTGCTCGCACTGAACGCGACCATCGAAGCCGCCCGCGCCGGCGAAGCCGGCCGCGGCTTTGCCGTGGTGGCGTCCGAAGTGAAGTCGCTGGCCGGTCAGACCGCCAAGGCCACCACCGAAATCTCCGAGCAGATCACGGCGATCCAGGCCGCGAGCGACGAGACCGTGACCGCGATCCGCAACGTCGCCGACGTCATCGCCGAGATCGACCAGATCGGCACCGCCATTGCGGCTGCGATCGAGGAACAGGGCTCGGCGACCAAGGAGATTTCCCGCAGCGTCCAGGAGGCCGCCCGCGGCACCCAGGAGGTCAACACCAACATATCGGGCGTGCAGCGCGCTGCCGACGATACCGGTGCGGCCGCCCGCGAGGTGCTGGGCGCAGCCGAGCAGCTCTCGACGCAGTCACGCGATCTCGCCGGCCAGTTCGACCGCTTCCTCGGCGAGGTCCGGGCGGCGTAGAAAAGGACATCAATACGGCGGCGCCTTGCGCGCCCGCTGCGCCTTGGCGGCCTCGATCCACCACGAGAGATCATCGGCAAAGCGCGGGAACGATCGCTCCAATGCCTTGCCGCCCTCGCCGATCGGCTCGCTCTCGGCCGAGAGCGTCTGCGCGATCGGACCGACGCCGATCGTGCTCGACACCACCACCATGCCCATCTCCGACAGCGTGCCGTGCCAAGCGGTGGACGCGCGCGCGCCTGACAGGCGGCCGGCGGAATAGCTCACGATCGCGGCGGGGCGCCAGAACCACTCTTCGAGAAAATGGTCGGTGAGGTTCTTCAGGCCGGGCTGAATGCCCCAATTGTATTCCCCGGTGACGAAGACGAAACCGTCGGCACCGCGGATCTGCCCGGCGAGCTTCTCCAGCGCCTCCGGCGCGGCGCCCTTGGGATATTCCTTGTACATGCGGTCGAGCATCGGCAGGCCGATGGCCTTGGCGTCGATGAACTCGACGTCCTCGCCGCGGGCGCGCAGGCGATCGATGACGAAATTCGCAAGGCGGATACCCATGCGGTCGGACCGGTAGGAACCGTAGAGGACGAGGATGCGATTGCTCATGCCGCAGAGCCTAGCACAAATCGACGCCGCCGGCCCCAACCGATTCTGCCGCGCTATCGTCGCCGGCCGTGCTCCAACGTCTGCGACGGCGCTTCGCCGAACTGGTCGCGATAGCTTCTGGAGAAATCGCTGAGATGCCAGAATCCGAAGGTCAGCGCGACGGCCTTCACGCTGTCGGCGCCGGCCAGCAGCCGCTTGCGCACCAGCCACAGCCGGCGCAGGCGCAGATAGCGATGCAGGCTCATGCCGCGATAGCGGCGCACGACATCATGCATGGTGCGGACGGACAGGCCGAGCTTGCGCGCGATCTCCTCGCTGTAGATCGGCTGCGAGAGGTCGTCGGACAAAAGCGCGTGGATGTCCTGGAATATCCTGAAGTTCCGCTCGTCGTTGGGGCGCAGGGTCCATCGTGCCGGAACGACGCTTTGGAAGGCGTCGTCGACGGCTCCGAGCAGGCTTTCCTTCATGGCCGCAGCCTTCAACGGCACGTCCAACGGGTCGACCGGCTCCGATGCCGCCGCCAGCACCTCCCGAACCACGCTGCGGAGCTGGTCCAGGCCCGCGGCGGTCGTCTCAAAAATCTTGAAGCTCAGGGCAGCTCGCGGCCAGCCGCGGTCCGTCACCTCCGGCCTGAAGACCACCGAGGCGATCTGCCGCTGGACTTCCTCGATCGTCGTGTAAGCCGCGCCGCCGCTGCCGATGACGACGACAGGACGCGTGCGCTGCGTGCCGTTGAACCGGACGGGGACATCGAGGTCATCCATCGTGAACCCGATCGCCGTGCAATTCTCGACGAGCTGGGCGTCAACGACGCGCGGAAACGCCTGCGTCAAATTCACGTCGCAGCCGGGCAGCGACAGAATGACCTGCTCAGCCGAAATCTTCCGTACGAAAGGCGTGAACTCGAAATCCAGGCCTCGTATGGCATTTCGAAATTCGTCGACGTCCGAGAAGCGAAATATCTTTGGCGCCAGCGCTGGCGCATGATCAGTGCTGTTCATGACAAATGAAAAACCGCGTCGGGAAACGACGCTCGTCCGGCGATATGCCGATTTCAATTCCCCCTTTCGGCTTCGCGTCAGACCGAAAGACTCAAATCTCGCTCGTCCAAACAGTTGGCGAGGGTCGAGCGCAAAGGACAAGCGGCGGATCGTGCCCTGCCAGATTTCGATACCGTTTTCAGCGCACTAAACGGTACAATAATACCCGGTGGACTGAAGTGTAAAATCCAAATTAACGTCTGTGGTGCGCAATGAAGGTCGTTGGATAGTCGAAATTCATTTTGAGTACAGGCCCCTGCCATGATGGCAAATTCGCCTGCTGATGTTCTGATTGAGTTGGAGGAAGCGGTCGCAACGTGTCCGTTGGACCGCTGCACGCGCATCCTGTCCGGCATTGTGCAGTTGCTCAGTGGCAACCGCGACAGATCCCAGGAATTGCTCGCCGGTGTCGTCGACGGCGTTCTGCTGCGATTGACGGGGCGGGTCGAGCCCAGTGCGCTGGTTCAGCTCGGCAGGACGGTAGCTGAACTCAAGGTCGCGCCGCCTGAGACATTGCGGCGTCTCGCCTCGCACGACGACCCGGAAGTGGCACGTGCTGTTCTGCTCAAGTCACAGGCACTCTCCGCAGCCGATCTGGCCGCGGTCGCGGCCTCGTGCAGCGAGCGGCATCAACTCGCCATCAGTGCCCGCACCTGCATCGAGCCGACCGTGAGCGAAGTGCTGATCGAGAGTGGCACCCCTGCCGTCTGTCTTGCACTGATCAAGAACCCGGGAACCAGATTCTCCGAGGCGGCCTACGCCGCGCTGATCGCCAGGGCCGACGGGGATGGCGAGATTGCCAAAGCGCTGGTGCTGCGGCCCGGAACGCCCGACCTGGTCGTGCGGAAGCTGCTCACCGCCTCGCCCGGCCAGACGACGCCGGCCAAGGCGACCGCATCGGCCGTGCCGCCCGCACCGGCTCCTCCCAAGCCGCCCTCCCCGGCCGCCTATGCGAGCGCACGGCCGGAGATCGTCGCGCTCAGCCGCGTCGGCAAGCTCAACGACTCCACGGTGAACCGCTTCGCGATCCGCGGCGAGACCGCCAATCTGTTCACGGCGCTGTCGGTGCTGTCAGGAGCCCCTATCGAAATCGTCGAGCACGTCATGATCGACGACGATTGCGAGGGCCTGGTGATGGCCTGCCGGGCCTCGCGCCTGAACTGGGCGACCACGCTCGCGATCCTGAGCAACCGCAGCGGCGCCCGTCTTTCCTTTGCCGAGCGCGAACGCGCGCAGCACATGTTCGAGACACTGCTTCTGTCGACCAGCCAATGGACAGTGCGCTGGGGGGAAATCGCAGCAAGCGCCAACACAAGCGTTCAAGGACATCGCGGCGCCAACATGGGGGTTAACCGATGAAGTTCGACGGTCGCAAGGCGCTTCGCGTGCGGATGGATCACAAGCAGTCCGTCAATCTGATGGGCTCGGACGGCACCTGGCGCCGCAGCTGCGTGCTGCTCGACGTCTCGCAGAGCGGCGCCAAGATCGAGGTCGAAGGCACGCTCGACGTGCTCCAGGCCAAGGAATTCTTCATGCTGCTGTCCTCGACCGGGCTCGCTTACCGGCGCTGCGAGCTTGTCTGGATCGACGGCACCATGGCCGGGGTCCACTTCATCAGCGCGGACGGCAAGAAAAAGCCCGCGAGCGGAAAAGCCGCGTCGGCCTAGAACTCCGTTCAGAGCAGGTAGGTCCGAACATTCGACCCACGCATCGAAAGTCCAGCAGACTAACCTCCAGGTCAGACCGTGCAGAACGCGCGAACCATCCTCCGCCCCGCCAATCGCGACGGCGGCATCCGTGAAGCCGAAGCGGCCCGCCCCCTCGTGCAAGTGCTGGCCGACACGTCCGAACGGCTGTCCGGCGTCCGCTCGATCCTCGAAGAGAAATTCACCGTCGCGGGGGAGCGGCTCGACGCCGACGCCAGGCTCACGCAGGTGCCGTCGGCGATCGTCATCCGCGCGGAGCTGCGCGATGTCGACAACATCGCGGCCATCAAGAAGCGGGCCGGCAGGCTGGCGAAGGCCGGGAAACGCATCTTCATCCTCGAGCACACCTCTCACGTCGGCATCTCGCAGGCCTATGCGCTCGGCGCGACGCTGGTCCTGCCCGGCGTCATCAACCGGATCAAATTGCTGGCGGCGCTGAGCGATACGCCCAACGAGGCCTCCGCTCCGTCGGGCGGAACGCCGCCGGACAACGCCGTCGAGACCGCGGCAACCGCGATCGCTTCGATGTTCACGTCCGTCACCCTCGGCCAGCCGCTCGATGTCGATGGCACCAAAGAAGCCGGCCGCCAGATCGCCGATCGCATCACCCAGCATGGCCTGTCGGAGTGGCTGACGACGGTACGGCGCCACCATGAGGGAACCTATCAACACTGCCTGCTGGTGACCGGCGTCGCCATCGACTTCGGCCTCAGCCTGGGCGTCGGACGCGCCGACCTGGAGCGCCTCTACTCCGCGGCCATGTTCCACGACATCGGCAAGGCGCAGATTCCGCTCGCCATCCTCGACAAGCCCGGCCGCCTCGATCCCGAGGAGCGCGCCATGATCGAGACTCATCCCACCGCGGGCTACGATTTCCTGAAAGGCCACGACAAGATCTCGCCGGAGATCCTCGACGCCGTGCGCCACCATCACGAATATCTCGACGGCAGCGGCTATCCGGATGCGCTCTGTGCCGAGAGCATCGGCGACATCGTCCGCATTCTCACCATCTCGGACATTTTCGCCGCGCTGATCGAGTACCGGCACTACAAGCCGACCCTGCCGCGCGCGGAGGCCTACAACATCCTCTGCGGAATGAACGGAAAGCTGGAGAAGGCGCTGGTTGCCTCGTTCAAGCAGGTCGCGCTCACGCGGTGAGCGTGCCAGCACATCTCGAACGCCGTCCCTCTCGACACGACCTAATGCGTCGCCCGGAATTTTGCGCGGCGCGGCATCGACCGGCAGGCCAGGCCTTCCGCGAGCAGCTTCATGTCCTCGCGTCTGCCGCTGCGGACCAGCCTGCCGAACTCTTCAGCTGTGAAGGGAAGACTTGGATCATCATCAATCGTGTGCCGCAGTCGCGGACCGAACAACCGTCGAACCAGGCCAGCCAGCCGCCGCATGTCAATTCCCTCGCGCCAGCAACAAACCTTTCACTCTGCATATTGTTCCTCCCGCGCGACCGAGATTGCAAGAGGCTGCCACTCTGCCGCAGCAAAAATTTTCGCGAGAGAATGATCTGCTAGTCGGCGAAGCCGACATAGCGCACAAACGCGTCATTGCCCTCGCGATCCGAGCGCACCGCGTTCGCGGCGAAGCCGTCGTCGGGATAACCCATCGCGACGCAGGTCATGATGACCTCGTCTTCCGGAATGTTGGCGACCTCGCGCACGATGTCGGAGCGCATGATGCCCTGCCCGTTGATGACGGAACCGAGACCGCGGTCCCAGGCGGCCAGCACGATTCCGTAGCAGAGCGCGCCGAGATCGAAATGGCACACCGCGCCGGGATCGAGCACGCGGTCATAGGTCAGCACCAGCGAGACCGGCGCGTCGAACTGGCGGAAACCGCGCAGCACCCAATCCTGCCGCATCGGCTTGTCGTCACGCGCGATTCCCATCGCGCCAAACAATTTCTTGGCGATGTCGACCTGCCTGTTGCGGTGGACGCCCTGGTATTCGCCATGGCTGACGATGTCGCGCTTGACCTTGGCGCCGCCCACCATCTCCTCCATGTTGCGGCGGCGCAGTTCCTCCAGCGGGCCGCCCGTGAGCACATGCACATGCCAGGGCTGGGTGTTCATCGACGACGGCGCGCGCTTGCCGCTTTCGATGATCGCCTCGACCACGTCGCGGGATACCTGCTGCTGCTTGAAACCGCGCACGCTGCGGCGCGACTGGACCAGCGTTTCGAATTCCACTTCAAGACCTCCCTGCCTGTTCACCCGGCGACACCGCGACAGACCGCCGGTTGCCGATGCGACGCGCAAAATCTATGCTAACCCCCAAGCAAGACCAAGAACCCCCGGGGAGAACTTGACCCATGCCCGCGCCGCTCGATCCCGTCATTGCCCAGATCATCCCGCTGCTGCCGCTGCGCGATCCCACCACGATGACGCCACAGAGCGCGCGCGATGCCTTGCGCGCACTGGCTGCCTCGCGCGCCGCCGTGCCGCCGCCGCCCGTCAACGCGATCGCGGATATCAAGGTCAAAGGCGGCGCCGGGCCGCTCGATGCGCGCGTCTACCGGGTCGGCACCACACCCGCGCCGACTGTGGTGTTCTTCCATGGCGGCGGCTGGGTCGCGGGCGATCTCGAAACCCATGACCGGCAGGCGCGCAACCTTGCGATCGAGACCGGCGCCGTCGTCGTCTCCGTCGATTATCGCCGTCCGCCGGAAACACGCTTTCCCGGCGCCTTCGAGGACGCCTTCGCTGCAACGCGTGACGTCTTCACCCGCGTCGCGGAATTTGGCGGCGATGCCAAACGGCTTGGAGTGGGCGGCGACAGCGCCGGCGGCAATCTTGCGGCCACCACCGCGATCGCCTGCCGCGATGCCGGCATCAAGCTCGCCGCGCAACTGCTGGTCTATCCCGTGACCGACGTCGTCGGCAGCTACGCGGACACCGCCCAGAATGCGCGCTTTCCATCGCGCAGCGAGAATGCCGATGGCTACTTCCTGTCGCGCGCGGTGATGGAGTGGTTTTCCGGCCACTATCTCGCCGATCCCGGCCATGCCGCCGACTGGCGCGTCTCGCCGCTCCGCGCCGCATCGCTCGAAGGCGTCGCGCCTGCGATCGTGACCACCGCCTGGTTCGATCCCCTGCGCGACGAGGGCGCCGCCTATGCGAAGGCGCTGGAGGCGGCCGGCGTGCAGGTCAAGCATCATGAGGGCGCCGGCCTGATCCACGGCTATTTCGGCCTTGGCGATGCGTCCGAGGTGGCGCGCGCCGAGGCGCAGCGCGCGCGGGCCGATTTCAAGGCGTTGCTGGCGCGCGGAATCTGAACTGCGGCTGAATGGAAAAATCTGCGATCGGCCTGATGGCGGATCGCGATCCTGCTTGATTGCGCCACGATTCGCGGCTCCTATCCGCTCGCGAATTTTTTTCCAGGGAGACACCCATGATGAAGCGGATTATTCTCGCAGCGATCGTCGCCACCTTTGCAGCGGGCTCGGCCCTCGCGGACGACACCTGCGCGAGCAAAGCGGTCGGCAAGGACGGCAAGCCGCTCGCTGGCGCGGCCAAGACGTCGTTCATGAAGAAGTGCAAGGAAGACGCCTGCACGCCGAAGGCCGTCAGCGCCGACGGCAAACCGCTCGCGGGCGCCGCCAAGAACAGCTTCATGAAGAAGTGCGAAGTCGGCGCGTAAGGCGCTGTGATCTACTCCCTCGCCCCGCGTGCGGGGAGAGGGTTGGGGTGAGGGGGACTCTCCGCGGGGACGGAGATAGTTAGACTCGCGGAGAGTCCCCCTCACCCGAATTTGCGCTTCGCGCAACTTCGACCTCTCCCCGCACGCGGGGCGAGGTGAAAGCAAGAATCACCCCCGCCTGAACCGATAATCGAACGCCCCGTCCAGCGGCTTGATCAGCCCGACCGTCGGCGCCGGGAAATGGATCGGCAGGATCAGCGTGTCGGTGTCGGCCACCGAGGCGAAGAACTTCCGCCGCGACACCGCCGATAGCTTCGGGTCCCAATCGGGCTTGGCCGACCAGTCCGGCTCGCGGCACTGGATCTGGTGATGCATGAGGTCGCCCGCGACCACCGCGCGCTGCCCCTTCGAAAAAATGTTCACGCAGCAATGGCACGGCGAATGCCCCGGCGTCGGCGTCAGCGTGACGGTGTCGTCGAGCGCGTAATCGTCATCCACCAGCAGCGCCTGTCCGGCCTCGACGATCGGCAGGCAATTGTCGCGAAACACGGTCCCGGGTGGGTTATTGCCCTTGGCGTTCTCAGCCTCCCACGCTGCGTACTCGCCCTTGTGGAAGACGTATTTCGCATTCGGAAACGTCGGCACCCAGCGTCCGTCGCGCAAGCTCGTATTCCAGCCGGTGTGATCGATATGCAGGTGCGTGCAGAACACATAGTCGATCTGCTCGAAAGAGATGCCGACCGCGAACAGCTCGTTGCGCCAGCGCTCCTTGCCGGGAAAGTCGAACGGCGGCGGATGCCCCTTGTCCTCGCCGGTGCAGGTGTCGACCAAGATGGTGTAGCGCGGCGTACGCACCACGAAGGTCTGGTAGGTGATCACCATCATGCCGCGCGCGGCATCGAACACCTCCGGCTCCATGGTGAGCAGATGGCGCTTGAACACGCCCTCGTCATAAGCCGGGAAAAAATCCTGCGGCCGCCGCCACGGCCCCTCCCGCTCGATCACCGCATCGATGGTGATGTCGCCGATCCGCAGCTGCTTCATGGTTGTCTCGCTCCCTTTTTCAGGGAGCGTAACGAGAGACGTCAGCGCGTCAAGGCACGCCGCGGAATGCTAGCTCCGCAACCCCGGCGCTTCCTGCCCGGTCCGCGCGACATACTCCGTGTAGCCGCCGCCGAACTGGTGGATACCGTCCGGCGTCAGCTCCAGCACGCGGTTCGACAGCGTCGCCAGGAAGTGGCGGTCATGCGAGACGAACAGCATGGTGCCCTCGAAATCCGCCAGCGCCGCGATCAGCATTTCCTTGGTGGCGAGGTCGAGATGGTTGGTCGGCTCGTCCAGCACCAGGAAGTTCGGCGGATCGAACAGCATCTTCGCCATCACCAGACGCGCCTTCTCGCCGCCCGACAATACGCGGCAGCGCTTCTCGACGTCGTCGCCGGAGAAGCCGAAGCAGCCGGCGAGCGCGCGCAGGCTTCCCTGCCCCGCGGTCGGAAACGCATATTCGAGCGACTCGAACACAGTCTGCTCGCCGTCGAGCAGGTCCATCGCGTGCTGGGCGAAATAGCCCATCTTGACGCTGCCGCCGACCGCCACGGTGCCCTGATCCGGCTCGCTCGCACCGGCGATCAGCTTGAGCAGCGTCGATTTGCCGGCGCCGTTGACGCCCATCACCGCCCAGCGCTCCCTGCGGCGGATAATGAAATCGAGACCGTCATAGATGCGCTTGCTGCCGTAACCCTTGTAGACGTTCTTGAGCGCGACGACGTCCTCGCCGGAGCGCGGCGCCGGCGGGAAGTCGAACGCCACCGTCTGGCGGCGGCGCGGCGGCTCGACCCGCTCGATCTTGTCGAGCTTCTTCACCCGGCTCTGCACCTGGGCTGCGTGCGAGGCGCGCGCCTTGAAGCGCTCGATGAACTTGATCTCCTTGGCGAGCATGGCCTGCTGGCGCTCGAACTGCGCCTGCTGCTGCTTCTCGTTCTGCGCGCGCTGCTGCTCGTAGAACTCGTAATCGCCGGTGTAGGTGGTGAGCGAGCCGCTATCGATCTCGATCACCTTGGAGATCACGCGGTTGATGAACTCGCGGTCATGCGAGGTCATCAGCAGCGTGCCTTCGTAGTCGTGCAGGAACTTCTCGAGCCAGATCAGGCTTTCGAGATCGAGATGGTTGCTCGGCTCGTCGAGCAGCATGACGTCAGGCCGCATCAGGAGAATGCGCGCCAGCGCCACGCGCATCTTCCAGCCGCCCGAGAGCTTGCCGACGTCGCCGTCCATCATCTCCTGGCTGAAGCCGAGGCCGGAGAGCGCCTCGCGCGCCCGGCCGTCGAGCGCATAGCCGTCGAGCTCCTCGAACGCGTGCTGGACCTCGCCATAGCGCGCGATGATCTCGTCCATCTGGTCGGCCTTGTCAGGGTCGGCCATCGCGGTCTCGAGTTCGTGCAGTTCGGCTGCCACCGCACTCACAGGCCCCGCCCCGTCCATGACCTCGGCCACGGCGCTGCGGCCGCTCATCTCGCCGACGTCCTGGTTGAAATAGCCGATGGTGATGCCGCGATCGGTCGAGACCTGCCCCTCGTCGGGCAGTTCCTCACCGGCGATCATCCGGAACAGCGTGGTCTTGCCCGCGCCGTTCGGGCCGACAAGCCCGATCTTCTCGCCCTTGTTGAGGGCGGCGGAGGCTTCGATGAACAGGATCTGGTGGCCGGCTTGCTTGCTGACGTTGTCGAGGCGGATCATGGGGTCTTTTCAGGGGGATTTTTGCGTTGCAGCGTAATAGGCCATGCCGCCCCTAAGGGGAAGCCCGGCGGGGTACGGATTTCGTGCAGGACCCGACGGGGACTCGGCTCAAAGTCTCGCTATTGGGCGGGGTTCGGCCGCGACAGGCGTCACATCAGGAACCGCGCGATGCCTTCGCGAATACAGGCCAGGATTTCGCCCTGCCGCTCTTCGAGACGGGAGACCGGCCCGCCGACGCCAAGGACCAGTTGGCGTCCGAAATCGCGTTTTGGCAGCAAAGCCGCAATCACCCCGGCGTCCTGGACGATGATGTGCTTGGAGAACATGTAGCCGTTGCGACGAATGCCGTTGATGATCTTCATCAAGGCCTTCAGTTCGAAGTGTTCTTCCGGCGGGCAGACGGCATTGATGCGGCGCAGGAGCCGGGCAATCTCGACGTCGGTGTGACCGCTGAGCAACGTGCGCCCGATGCCGCTGATCGCAAGCGGCCGGACGTCGCCAGACCTGACTTCGAACCGCAGACGCTTGCTGGTTTGCAGACAGTGAATGTATTGCGCATGCAGATCGGACTGCGTGCTGATGCTGACGAGTTCGTCCAGCTCCTCATGGACGAAGTTGACGAGCGCAAGAATTGCGCTGTCGCCGAACAGCCCGGCATCCAACCACCGGCCCATCTGGGCGATGCGCATCGTCGGCATGTAGGTGCGATTGTAGCTGTCGTAGAACAGGTAACCCAGCATCGCCATGCTCTTCAGCAAGGCCGCGGCACTGGACGTCGGGTAGTCGCACTTCGCCGCAACTTCCTTCAGCGAAATCGGTCGTTTCACTTCCTCAAAGTACTCGAGGACTTCGAAAATCCGCTGCGCGGACTTGATGGTGGCATTCGTCATTTTCACACATCTGGAAAGAGTATCGCGAGGGATCGGTTTGATACGCCCGACTTCAGGCGGGAGGCAGTCTGCAGGCCCGGCATCAACGCCCCATCTTTTACACATATATAGAAATAGAACTACATATATGTAAACTATGGACACCCCATCGCCCCCCCTTTATTCTTCCCGGCGGCCGCAAGGCCGCGGCGCATAGCCGTCCAAAAAACAAAAGGCGCCCCACCAAAGGTGACGCGCGCTTACAGGGAGGCGTCATGAGGCCAGGATTCCATCTGTCTGCCACGACCGGCTGATGTGCTCGGTTCGACCCGCGCGCTGCTCGGGCGACCGCAGCTGAACTGAGCCCCTCCCGATCCTTCTTTTGAAGATCAACAAGCGCAATCACGAGTGATCTGCGATCTTGGCCAGGCTCGCAGAGCGACAACGAGATCTGGCGCCTCCTCCTCGGCCATCACCGAAAAACAACAGGAAGTTGCTTGCATGGACTATCGATTACCCGAAGGCAGCTGCGATTGTCATTTTCACATCTACGGCCCCTTCGATCGCTTTCCGGCCGGAAACGAGGGACGCTTCACCGCCGCGCGGCCGTTCACGATCGAAGACGCCTTTGCCATCTGGGACAAGCTCGGCATCACGCGCGGTGTCATCGTCCATGCGGTGGGATCTGGAGACGATAACGCCGTCACTTACGACGCGCTGCGTCGCTACCCCGACAGGCTTCGTGCCGTCGCGATCCTGCGTCCCGACGTCTCGGATCGGCGGCTCGATGAACTCACCGACGCTGGCTTCAAGGCGGTGCGCGTCACCATGATCCGGCAGGACGGCAAGCCGGTTTCGACGCTCGGCACCAGCTACGACGATCTGGTCAGGCTCGCTCCCCGTATCGCCGAGCGAGGCTGGCATGCGCAGCTCTGGATCGAGAGTTCGGATCTTGCGGCTGCCGCAGCCGAACTCGAGAAGCTGCCACTGAACTACGTGATCGACCACATGTCGCGGACCATGGCCGACAAGGGACACGAGCATCCGGATTTTCGCGCCTTCACCGACCGGCTGAAGACGGGCCGCTACTGGACCAAGATCTCGGGCGCCGACCGCAACACGCGTGTCGGCCGTCCCTATGCCGATACGGCACCTTTCATGCGCGCCATCGTTCAGGCTGCGCCCGATCAGGTCGTGTGGGGCAGCGATTGGCCCCATGTCGGCCACAGCGCCGAGACGATGCCTGATCTTCAGGACCTGCTTCGCCTGCTGCACGAATGCGTCCCCGACGAAGCCATCCGCCGCAAGATCCTGATCGCCAATCCGGCGCGCCTCTACAACTTCTGACCTGAGCCGAGGACACATTGGACAACGACAAAAGGTTGCCGCTCGACGGCGTGACCGTCATCGATCTCGGCCAAGTCTATCAGGGACCGTATTGCGGATTCCTGATGGCGCAGGCCGGCGCGACCGTCATCAAGGTCGAGCCGCCCAATGGCGAGCCGGTGCGTCACCGCGCCCGCATCAGCAAGGGCAACGCGGTCCCGTTCGCGATGCTCAATGCCAACAAGCGCAACATCAGCCTGAACCTGAAGTCGCCGGACGGGGTCAAGGTCCTGAAGGAGCTCGCGGCAAAGGCCGACGTGCTGATCGAGAACTACGCGCCGGGCGTGCTCGATCGATTGGGCGTCGGCTACGCTGCACTCAGCGCCATCAATCCACGGCTGATCTATGGCTCGGCCACCGGCTACGGCCTGTCGGGTCCCGATCGGGACAATCTGGCGATGGACCTGACCGTCCAGGCCGTGTCGGGCATCATGAGCGTAACAGGCTTTGCCGATGGTCCCCCCGTCAAGGCGGGTCCGGCCATCACCGACTTCATCAGCGGCGTTCATCTCTATGCCGGCATCCTCACCGCGCTCTACGATCGCGAAAAGAGCGGCCGCGGCCGGCTGGTCGAGATCGCCATGGTCGAAACCGTCTATCCGGCGATGGCTTCGAATCTGGCCGATGTCTTCAACCGCAAGGCCGCGGCGCCCCGCACCGGCAACCGTCACGGCGGGCTCGCGGAGGCGCCCTACAATGTCTATCCCGCATCCGACGGCTATGTCGCGATCATCAGCGTCAACGAATCGCATTGGACCGGACTGACGCGCGCGATGGGGCGGCCGGAGCTGGCCGACGATGTCAGGTTCAAAACGGTGCTCGATCGTTTGAAGCACATCGATCTGACGGACCGGGTCGTGTCCGAGTGGTCCTCTCGACTTACGCGCGATGAGATCGTCGAGCTTTGCCGCGTCAACAGAGTGCCCTGCGCCGCCGTTCGCGACCTGCGTGAGGTAACCGAGGACAAGCACCTCAACGCCCGCGGCATGCTGCGCGAGATCGCGCATCCGGAATATGGCGACATCCTCGTTCATCGCAGTCCGCTGGTGCTGCACGACACGGCGACGCCCGAGTACGTTCCGTCCGCGCGTCTCGGTCAGCACAATGGCGAGGTCCTGTCGGAATATCTCGGCCTGTCCAGCGGCGAGATCGATGCGCTACGCCGCTCCGGCGCCATTGCACAAGCATGACGAACGTCGAGCGGCGAATGTCCTGGTCCGCCAATTCAGGGGAAGATCACAATGGTCAAGCTGTTTGAAAGCATTGCATTCCGCGGCGTCGAACTCGGCAACCGCATCGTCGTCTCGCCGATGGGAATGTATTCGGCCGAGAACGGCTACGTTACGCCGTTCCACCTGGTTCACTATGGCAAGTTCGCCATGGGTGGGGCCGGGCTCGTCTTCGTCGAGCAGACGTCGGTCAGCCGAAAGGGACGCATCACCAACGGTGATCCCGGGCTGTGGGAGGACGGCCAGATCGACGGCATGCGCCAGATCGTTCATGTCATCAAGTCGCACGGCTCAAAAGCCGCGATCCAGATCAATCACGGCGGACGCAAATCGAGCCAGCAGCGCGCGTTCCGGGGCAATAGCCATTTGACGGACCGCGATATCGAGATGGGAGAGGAAACCTGGGTGCCCACGGGACCGTCCGATGTCGCATTCTCCGATGGCTTCCAGACTCCCATTCCTCTCAGCAAGGACGGACTCACCGGCGTGCGCGATGCCTTCGTCGCGACGGCGCGCCGGGCCGTGCTCGCGGGTTTCGACGTCATCGAGCTTCACATGGCTCACGGCTATCTCCTGCAATCGTTCCTGTCGCCGCTCGCCAATTTCCGCACCGACGAATATGGCGGCAGCCTCGAAAACCGAATGCGATTCCCGCTCGAAGTGACGCGTGCCGTGAGGGCCGCACTTCCTTCGGCCGCGCCACTCTTCGTGCGCATCTCTGCCACGGACTGGATCGACGGTGGCTGGGAAATCGAAGACAGCATCGTCTTCTCCCGCAGGCTGAAGGAACTCGGCGTCGATCTGGTCGACTGTTCGACGGGCGGCAATCTCCGCGCCGGGTCGACCAATGCCAATCTCGGTCGCGGTCCAGGCTACCAGGTGCCGTTTGCCGAACGCATTCGCCACGAGGCCGACATCGCGACCGGCGCGGTCGGCATGATCCGGACCCCGGATTTTGCGGAGAAGATCCTGCAGGACGGCCGTGCCGACATGATCTTCATGGCCCGCCAGATGCTGTTCGATCCGTTCTGGGCGCTCCACGCCGCAGAGCATTTCGGATTGACCGGCAATTTCGAAAAATGGCCCGAACAATACGCGTGGTGGCTTGCCAAGTGGGGCGGTGCCCTTCGCGCCAATGGAGAAAGTCTGGACGGGTTGGAGCGCTATCGCGAGGCGGCCGAATAGAATTTTCGGATCGCGCCGTGACGTCGCAACATCAATCGTAACCTCGAGCATCGATAAGAAATTTCATGGGGAGTTTAAAGAAAATGAGACATGTGCTGGCAGCGTCGATGGTTTTCCTGAGCCTTGCTTCGGCTCACGCGCAGGCGCCTGCGTCGAAGCCGGTCAAGCTCGGCGTGCTCAACGATCAGTCGGGCCAATACGCGGATGCCGCGGGGCCTGCGTCGGTCGAGGTCGCCAAGATGGCGATCGCCGATTTCGGCGGCAAGCTGCTGGGGCAGCCGATCGAGCTGGTTGTCGCCGATCACCAGAACAAGACGGACATCGCCTCGGGCATCGCCAGGCGCTGGATCGACACCGAGAACGTCGACGTCATTCTCGACATTGGAAACTCCGCGGTCGCACTCGCGCTGTCCGATCTGGTCCGCGACAAGAACAAGATGATGATCGTGTCGTCGGCCGGCGCCTCGACGATCACCAACGAGAAGTGCTCTCCCAACACCTTCCAGTGGACCTACAATACCGCGACGCTGGCGCGCAGCACGGCGAAGGCGTTGCTGGGCCAGGGCGGCAACGAATGGTTCTTCCTGACCGCCGATTATGCCTTCGGTCACGCGTTCGAAGCCGATGCGTCGGCCGTGGTCAAGGCGAACGGCGGCAAGGTCGTGGGGGCGGTCAGGCACCCCTTCAATACCAGCGACTTCTCGTCGTTCCTGCTGCAGGCCCAGAGCTCAGGCGCCAACGTGCTGGCGCTCGCCAATGCCAGCGGTGACACCTCCAACTCGCTGATGCAGGCTCATGAGTTCGGCTTGCTCGGCCTCAAGAGCAAGATGAAGGTGGCGGCGCTGCTGTTCCAGATCACGGATGCCAAGTCGGTCGGTCTGAAAAACATGCAGGGCCTGTACACGTCGGAAGCTTTCTATTGGAATCGCAACGACGCCTCGCGCGCATTCGGCAAGCGATTCTTCGAGAAGGTCGGCCGCATGCCGACGATGGTCCAGGCCGGCATGTACTCGGCCACCCTGCACTATCTGAAGGCCGTCGAAGCGGCCGGAACGCTCGACACGGCTGCCGTGCTGGCGAAGTTCAGATCGATGCCGGTGAAGGATTTCTTCTCCGAGAATGGCCATGTCCGCGAGGACGGCATGCACATCCACGACTATTATCTGCTGCATGCAAAGACGCTTGAGGAGTCCAAGGGGCCGTGGGACTTCTACGACGTCGTCTCGACCATTTCGGCCGACGACGCCAACATTCCGCGCGACCAGAGCAAGTGTCCGCTCATGAAGAAGTCCTGATTTTCGGCATCAGGAGAGTGTTGGAGTCTGAGCGGCAGCCGCAGCGCTGCCGCTCGGGCGTCCGCCAAGCGCCTCGAGCATGATCGGGAAAATTGTGAAGCGGTTTTCCGTAAAGATCATGCTCGAATAATAGGGGCCCTTCTACGCCCGCCGCATCAGCTTGAGCGAAGCCGCCAGCCGCAAACTGCGCTTGCCGGCGAGCGCGATGCCTTCGAGTTCGCCGCTGTCGGCCGTGCAGTTCCCGGAGAAACCGATCCCGACCTCGTAGCCGCCGAACACGGGATTTTCACCCTTCGCCGGCGTGTGCTCCTGGTTGAGCATCTCGCCCTTCCAACGGCCGTCCACCGAGGAATAGGAGCCGAGATAGTAGAAGAACGCATCGCCCCCGAGGATGCGGCCGTCGATCAGCAGCATCACGCCGGACAGCCCGGCATCGACGCCGTCGAGCGCGCGCAGGCTCATGCCGTAGAGCCCGTTGGCGATGCCGCCCTGCCCGATCGTGCCGCGCGGCGGCAGAGCCCCGTCGTCGAGCCGGGTGAGGATCGCCCAGAAGTTGCCGCCCGGCATGGTGTCCGCGCTGCCCTCGAGGCGGATCTGGTCGCCGATCAGTCGGCCGCGTGCGCTGATCGTGGCGACATCGGCGCCCATCAGCGGCTTGTAGTGGGGGTCGTCATTATGCCGCTCGGTGATCACCTCGGCGACGATCTCGCCGTCGCGCTCCTGATACGTTCCAAGGTGGGCGAACGCCGAATTGCCGCCGAGCATCTTGCCGTCGTGCAGGCACATGATGCTGCGGCCGAACGCATCGTGGATTCCGTATTCAACCTTGTAGAGCCCGTCCAGCAACGCAGTCGACCCGCAACATCAGAGGGAATTGCGGACTACCTAGCACCCTCGCCGCACCAAGGCCATCCGGCTTTTCCGCGCAGGGCCATTCGCGAAAGCCGGTCATTGCACGATGCCATCATGCCCCTGTTTTGCCCGACGGGTCAATCGATATTTCGTAAAATACGAAACAAGCGATTTCAACGGCTTGGCTACTGTGCATGGGGTTGTTTTCGACGTTTTTCGTCGCGCGCGGCGTCGTCACGGTTTGCCGGTCGGCGCAAACTGCTGATTGGCGAACGGCTGCTGCTCGCTGGGAACCTTGATGACGACGAAGCTGCGCTGCAGCGACCGGTGGCAGGCATTGCAGCCTTCAGTCAGCTCGCCGAGGCCTTTTGCGAATTTGCGGCCGTCCTTCGCATCGATCGCGTCGGACAGCGATTGCAGCGATGGCTCCAGCGTCGCGACATTGCCGATGGGAATGCCGGAATAGAATACGGCCGCCTCGACCAGGCTCGCCTTGAGCTGGCGCAGCTCGAAGGCAGCCAGCTCCCAGTTCTGCGCCTTGCCGGCCATCCAGAGCTTCTGGTGGCGGGTCTGCGCGGCGCCCATGATATCGCCGAGGCGCGGCACGTACTGGTCCGAGGATGGCGTCTTCAGATCCTGCGCCGCCACGGCGGTTGCCGCTCCCACAGCGGCCAGCGCCAGCATCCATGCTCGAAGCTTCATTGCAAGTCTCCATTCCCAAGAAAGGGAGTGTAGGCCTGCACGGCCCGGCGGCCTTGCGCTCGATCAAGGCCGCGTCGACCTCGCCGACGCAAACGGCTGTCACGTGAGGTGAACTAGAAGCACAGCGTGGTGACGAGCTTGCCCGCCTTGTCCTTGATGGCATAGGGACAGCGAATACGCTCCAGCGCCTTCTTGGCGTCGTCGTCGCCGAGCGCGGCAGCGCGCTCGTAATAGGCCTTGGCGGCATCCTTGTCCTTCGGCCCGCCGCGGCCATCCTGCGCGAAGGCGCCCATCCGCTCCAGCGCGCCGGGATGGTTTTGCGCGGCCGCCTTCTCGAACAGCGCGCGCGCCGCGACATCGTCCTGCTGGCCCCCGGTGCCGTTGGCTAGCATCAGGCCGAGCTGATACTGCGCCTCGGCGTTCGTCTCGGCGGCCCGGCCGAGCAAGGCGCGCGCCTGCGCGGGATCGGCGGGCGCGCCGCCGCCAGTGCCGCCGAGCGCGGCCAGATTGCTGACGCCGCGGGGGTTGCCTGATTGCGCCGCCTTCTCGAACAGTTTTCGCGCCTGCGCCTCGTCCCTGGCGACGCCCACGCCCGTTCCGTAGGCGACGCCAAGCTCGACCATCGCGGCGCTCGAGCCCTTGTCGGCGGCCTTGCGCCAGGCGGTGATCGCCTCGCCGGTCTGCCGGTTGGCCGCATAGGCACGGCCGAGCGCGAACATCGCCCGCCGCGACGACGATGCGGCCTGCTTGCAGAACTTGATCGCGGTCGCGACGTCGGAGGCGGCGAGTTCCGCCACGCCCCTCACATCGGCCGGCTTGTCGGGATCGCTGGGATCGGCGGCGAGGCGGTCGCACAGCACGAGGTCGGCCGATTGCGCCTGCGCCGCAAGGGGCGCGGCAAGCGCGAAGAGGATGGCAAGGAGATAAGTCCGCATGGGCACCACGTTGCTTCCGCGCATCGGCAAATTCAAGGCTCGAGTCCCGATTGGCGCAGAACCGGAACGACTTCGGGCGAAGCCAGATAGCGCAGCAACCGGTCGGCGGCTTCGGCATGCTTCGCGTTCGCCATGAGGCCGACGGAGAACACGGCCGGGGTTTGCAGATCGTGCGGGATCGCCTCGACCACCTCGATGCCCTCGACCTGCTTCAGCTCGCTGATCTGCTGCACGGCGAGGTCGGCCTCACCGCTGACGAGCCGCTCGGCCGTGAAGCCCTGCTGCACGATGGTGGCTGTGGCGTTGATCTCGGCCGCGATGCCCCAGCGCTGGATCAACTGGGTGAAATAGACCCCGCTGGCGCCCAGCCGCGAATAGGCGACGGACCGCGCCGCGAGCAGCGTCCTGCGCAGCGCGGCCTCGGTCGAGATATCGGGATGCGCCTGCCCCGCCTGCACGGCGATGCCGACGAAGGAGCGCGCGAGATCCGCCGCGCTGCCCGCGACCACGCGGCCCTCGCCGATCATCTCGTCAAGTCCCTCGCGCGTGAGGATCACGAGATCGGCGGCCTCGCCGTCACGCAGCCGCTTGAGCAGCGCCAGCGTCGGCGCGAAGTCGGCATCGACATGAATGCCTGTCGCGCTCTCGAAGGCGGAGGACAGGCTGCGCATCGCGCCCATCAGGCCGAGCGTCGAGAGCATGCGAATTTTGTCCATGTGCATTTCCTGGCGCGATCAGGCGCGGTGCATCAGCTTGAGCGCGGCGGTGAGGCGCAGGCTGCGCTTGCCGGCAAGTGCGGTGGCCTCGAGTACGGCCCGCTCCGCATCATATGTGCCTGAGAAGCCGATGCCGACCTCGTGGCCGCCGAAGATCGGATCGTCCTTGGCCGGCGTGTGCTCCTGGTTGAGAAGCTGGCCCTTCCAGCGCCCGTTCGCGGCGGTGTAGCTGCCGAGATAGTAGAACGAGGCATCCCCGCCGAGGATGCGCCCCCCATTCAGCAGCATCACGCCGGTGAGGCCGCCATCGACGCCGTCGAGCATGCGCAGGTGGATCGAATAGAGGCCGTCGGCAATGCCGGCCTCGCCGACGCCGCCGGCGATCGGCACCTCGTCTTCCGTGATCGGTGTCATCACCGACTGAAACGGCACGCCCGGCAGCTCCTTGAGCTCGCCCTTGAAATGATAGAGATCGCCGTCGGCAAAACCCTTCGCCAGCAACGTGGCGTCGTCGGTGCCTGCCATGGCGCGATAGGCCGGGTCGGGATTGTGGCGCACGGTCTTGATGACGATTTCGACGCCGCCGTCGGTCTTCTCGTAGCTGCCGATATGGGCGAAGGCCGAGTTGCCACCGAGCATCTTGCCGTTGCCGGCATGCATCACGCTCCGGCCGACCGCGTCGCCGAGCTGAAATCTGACCTTGTAGAAGCCTTCAAACACCAGCCGTGTCCCCGGCCCCGCGCGCATCCGGCGCCAGTCTATCCTGCTTTCAGAGGTGATGGACAGATTTCAAGCCGGCATGGCCGGCAGACCCACAACAACGGTTGTCATCAGGATGCAAAAAATCCGCCGGAGCTTGTCGCTCCGGCGGATTGAGAGCCAACCCGGGCCAGCCCCCCAGCCCGGGCCGGGAGGATCTTAGGCGGCCGCCTTCTTGTCGACCGGGACGGACGCGATCGTCTTCAGGATCTGCGAAGCGATCTGGTATGGGTCGCCCTGCGAGTTCGGACGGCGGTCTTCCAGATAGCCCTTGTAGCCGTTGTTGACGAAGGAGTGCGGAACGCGGATCGAGGCGCCGCGATCGGCGATGCCGTAGCTGAACTTGTTCCACGGCGCGGTCTCGTGCTTGCCGGTCAGACGCTTGTCATTGTCCGGGCCGTAGACGGCGATGTGGTCCATCAGGTTCTTGTCGAAGGCCGCCATCAGCGCCTCGAAGTACTCCTTGCCGCCGACCGTACGCATGTACTCGGTCGAGAAGTTGGCGTGCATGCCGGAGCCGTTCCAGTCGGTGTCGCCGAGCGGCTTGCAGTGGAACTCGATGTCGATGCCGTACTTCTCGGTCAGGCGCAGCATCAGGTAGCGGGCCATCCACATTTCGTCGGCGGCCTTCTTGGAGCCCTTGCCGAAGATCTGGAATTCCCACTGGCCCTTCGCGACTTCCGCGTTGATGCCTTCATGGTTGATTCCGGCAGCCAGGCAGAGGTCGAGATGCTCTTCGACGATCTTGCGGGCGACGTCGCCGACGTTCGAGAAGCCGACACCGGTGTAGTACGGGCCCTGCGGCGCCGGATAGCCGGAGACCGGGAAGCCGAGCGGACGCCCGTCCTTGTAGAAGAAATATTCCTGCTCGAAGCCGAACCAGGCGCCGGCATCGTCGAGAATGGTGGCGCGCTTGTTGGTCGCGTGCGGGGTCTTGCCATCGGGCATCATGACTTCGCACATCACGAGCACGCCGTTGGTGCGCGCGGCGTCCGGGAAGACGGCGACCGGCTTCAGCACGCAATCGGAGCTGTGGCCTTCGGCCTGCTGGGTGGAGGAGCCATCGAAGCCCCAGAGCGGAAGCTGCTCGAGCGTCGGGAACGACGCGAATTCCTTGATCTGTGTTTTGCCGCGCAAGTTCGGAGTCGGCGTATATCCGTCGAGCCAGATGTACTCGAGCTTATACTTGGTCATTGAGCCTCTCTGTAGATGATGCGAAAGGTGGGGGCCCGGGGGCCCCCGCACGATTGTTTACCCGGCCACCATCGGCCGGCCCTTTACAAGCATTTAACGTGCCAAAAGGCCGCAGCGCGCTGGGTTTTCCACGGCGCCCGGGATGTCCCCAGAGGCGGCAAACCGTCCACAGTGGCATGCGTCATAGCCGCGCACCGTTGCGTGAAGCTGCACTGCAAAAACCCCGAGGAAAACGCCCGATTCCGGAGCAGCCGGTCCGGCGCCGGAGGTTGCCGATGAAACGCGCATCAACGTCCAGCAATTTTCGCGAAGTCTCCGACCGTGCTCAGCAACCTTTGGAATGGCCCAAGCGTTGGTCACCCATCGCCTGCCCTGGTGGATGCAGAAGGCGAGCTGCCTACAAAATGAGCTGAAACTGATTTCCTTTTCAGCACTTTCAAATCCCGGATGCGCGGCCGATATGGGGATTCCAGTAACCACAATCGAACGAGTCGGGCGCACCATGGAGGCCAAGGCGCTTCGACCCAGGAGCAATTGAAATGATGAACAACGGACTGAGTCACGGATCTGCGAAGATCTATCAATTCCCCGTCGGGGGCCGCGCGGCTCTCGCCGGGCACCGCTATGGCGATTCCCGCTTCCCCGCCGATCACGCTTCGCTTCCCGCGAACGTCTCGATCTGCAGCGACAGCTGGTACCACCAGGACGCGGTCGATGAAGCCAAGCCCAAATGGGAACGCTAATGCCAGTGTTTGGTAAGATACCGCCGCGCTCTCGCAAGCGCCCGGCGGCAGTTTGAAAAAGGGTCGAAACAACGAGGTTTCGACCCTTTTTGATTCTTGCAGCCCTCCCGCCTACAGGCCGGCCTTTTCGATCACCGCGCAGGCCGTCACGGGCCGCTTGAGATGCTTGACCGTGGTCGCCCCGCTGTTGGGGATTCTCAACGTGATCCCAGACCCCGAATAGCGCGCGCCCGAGACCGTCAGCCGCTTAGCGCGAGTCGCCGGCTCGCCGTCGATCTGGACGAAGGCGCGCTTGTCGTCGTCATAAAATCCGACGATGAACTGCGTACCATCAGCGCAGCGGTAGGTCCGGAACGTCTGCGCGTCCGCCTGGCGCGCACTGAGAACTCCCCCCGCAAGCATGGTGATCGCCAAAAGAATGGCCTTGTGCCGGCCCATGATCGCCCCCTGTAATAGAACTCAAGGACGCCTATCAAGCGCGTCCGGTGGAAACATAGCCCAAGCTGAACCCATGTCAGACTCCCCTGCCCGCCATCTCAGCCTGCAAGGCGCCAGCAATTTTCGCGACCTCGGCGGCTATCCGACCGCCGACGGCCGCACCACACGCTGGCGGCACATCTTCCGCTCCAACCATCTCGGCCAGCTCACCGCCGAAGACATCGAGGTCGTCCGTGCACTGGGCGTGCGCAGCGCATTCGACTTTCGCGGCGTCGAGGAGCGCGCGGCCGGGGTCTGCGTCGTGAACGAGATCGCCGTGCATTCGCTGCCGATCGAGCCCACGGTCGTGGCCGCGTTGCGCGCCGAGCTCGTCGCAGGCAGGCTGACGGCGCCGGTCGCGCTCGATATCATGCGCGAATCCTATCGCAACTACGTCCGGCACAACACGCATAGCTTCCGCGCGCTGTTCAGTCATCTGCTGGAAGATCGTGCCCCGCTCGTGATCCACTGTACCGCCGGCAAGGACCGCACCGGCTTTGCCAGCGCGCTGATCCTGCATGCGCTGGGCGTGCCCGACGAGATCATTGCTGAGGACTATCTCCTCACCAACCAGTTTTACCGGCGCGATGCGACGGCTGCCACCGATCTGCCGGACGATGTGCGCAGTGCCATCGGCAGCGTCGAGACCTCCTACCTTGAGGCGGCCTTCGCAGCCGTCGACGGCGAGTATGGCGATCTCGACACCTACTTGCGCGACGGGCTCAAGATTGGTCCGCAAGAGCGAGAGGCGCTGCAGGCGCGTTATCTGCAGTCGTAATCCAGCACCCGCATTTTTGCGTGGCTCCAGTTGCCTTGAGGATCGCCGAACGAAGGGCACGGGCGACGTGCACTGTGCTCCAGTCACTCTGGTGCAGCAGCAGCCCATCGTCCGGGGCAACGAGCTGCTCGAACGACGCCTGGTTGTAGACGTGCCAGTGCCGCATCAGCGCCCAGCGCTGGAACAGGTTGACCTCGGCGTCTTGCGCGGCGGCTCGGATCGCAGAAACCATCTTTTCGGCCAGCTCGGCGTTGTCGCCGAACAGCATGGCCGTCGTGTATTGCGGATCGATCAGCACGACATCGATGGTCGGATGAGCGTGAAGGAGGTTCAATCCCTCCGCGATTTTGCGGACCACCTCGTCGAAGTCGAACTCCTTCTGGCGGAAAACGGCGTTGGTCCCAACTTGCCAAAGCACCAGCGATGGATTGTCAGCAAAGATGTCGTCGTTGAACCGAGGCACTTCCAGGTTCGCCTCTTCGCCGCCCTTGCCCCGGTTGAGTACGTCGATCCGGATGTTCGGGCGCTGATCGTGTTCCTTGAAGTGTTTTCTCAAATACAGTTCGAGCCGCGCGGGATAGGCAACGACATTGTCGAGTCCGGCCGTCGAAGACGATCCCATCGCCATGATGCGTACGGGCCCCGTTCCGGCCAGCGCGGTTCGGAAATTGTCCAGCGGATGTTTGAGATCAACGATTGACGCGGGAAATTCGAGGGTTGGAAAATTGTCAGGCATGAAACAACCTCCTCCGCGATCTAAAGTTGTATTCATAGCCCATTCCAGGGGGTGCCGCCATTGCAAGTCCAATTCACGGAGAGCAATAGTCCGACGTGGACTGAACCGACGGAGAGGCTCGTGCAGGGAAAAATCATCGTCATCACCGGCGCGCTCGGCGCGCTTGGCAAGGTCGTTGCCGAAACCGCGCAGTCACGCGGCGCGCGTATCGCCGGCATCGATCACGCCCCCTCGCAACTTTCGACGACGCCGGAGCGGATCGAGATCGGCGGCGTCGATCTGTCCGACGCGGCACAAGCGAAGACAGCGATCGAGGCGGCCGCAAACCATTTCGGCCGGCTCGACGCGCTGATCAACATCGCCGGCGGCTTCGCCTTCGAGACCGTCGGCGACGGCGACATCAAGACGTGGCAACGCATGCATGCGCTCAACGTGCTGACCGCCCTCAACACCTCGCACGCCGCGCTGCCGCATCTGGCCGCATCCAAGTCCGGCCGCATCGTCAATATCGGCGCGATGGGCGCGCTTCAGGCCGGCTCCGGGATGGGCCCGTATGCGGCGTCCAAAGCCGGCGTGCATCGCCTCACCGAGGCTCTGGCGAGCGAGTGGAAAGGCAAAGTCACGGTGAATGCGGTACTGCCGTCGATCATCGACACCAAAGCCAACCGCACGGATATGCCGAAGGCGGATTTTTCCAAATGGGTCACGCCGGTGGAACTCGCCGAGGTGATCCTGTTTCTCGCCAGCGACGCTGCGAGCGGCATCACCGGCGCGCTGATCCCGGTGAGCGGGCGGGTGTAGCCGCATTCAGATCGGATCGTCCGGTTTATCGGCTCTGATTCAATCGAAGCCGGGAACGCTCTAGACTGTCCGCAACTGATTCTCCGATCGGACACGCCGTGGAAACCACGCTCTATCTGCCCGTCAAACGCTTCCTCGAAGAGCTCGGCTTCACGGTCAAGGGCGAGATCGGCGGCTGCGATCTCGTGGGCCTCAGCGCAGGCGATCCACCGGTCGTGGTGATCGGCGAGCTCAAGCTTGCCTTCAATCTCGAGCTCATTCTGCAAGCGGTCGATCGCGCGCCAGCCGGCGACGAGGTCTGGATCGCCGCGAGGATGTCGATCCGCGGCAAGGGACGCGAGAGCGATGCGCGCTATCGCAATCTCTGCCGCCGGCTCGGCTTCGGTATGCTCGGGGTGACCGACCGCGGCCAGGTCGAGGTGCTGGTGAAGCCGCCGACAGCGGCACCGCGCCGCGAGCCGAAGGTTCGCTCGCGCCTCGTGTCCGAGCATCAGCGCCGCCAGGGCGATCCCGTGCTCGGCGGCAGCACGCGCGCGCCGATCATGACCGCCTATCGGCAGCAGGCATTGGCCTGCGCCTCGGAGCTTGCGGGAGGCCCGCGGCGCGTGCGCGAATTGCGCGAGCGCTGCCCTGACGCCGGCAAGATCTTGCTTAACAATGTGTATGGCTGGTTCGAACGCGCCGACCGGGGAATCTACGGGCTTACGGAGGCCGGACACGCCGCACTGAAGCGCTGGCCGCAACAACGGATCGAACGCGATGGCGATGTCGTGTCAGCGCCCTGACACCCGACCGGTGCATAGCTGAGATGCCACACCGATTTCATATTGCAATGCAACATTGGCGGCACTAGGCATCCCGGCATCGAAACGAGGCCGTTATGAGCGCAGACTGGAATACCAAATATGGCACGCGGCGCGTGCGCCACGATCCGCCGACCTTGGACGAGGCGATCTTCGCCGCCGTCGGCATCACCGACGATCAGGAGCAGCAGGCCGAGATCGCCGCAGCGCTGATGGGCATGCCGCTCGACATCGTCCAGGCCGAAGTCAAGAAGCAGGCCCGCACCAACAGCCGCATCACCGCGACCCGCGTGATCGCCGGCGAACAGGGCGCGCAGCGCTCGGTGGTGGTCGAACGCCGCGTCGTGCGCCGCTTCGGCAACGACAAGCGCACCGGCACCTGAGCGCTTAACTTCTTAATCCCAATACGAAAGCGGACCGGTTTTGCCGGTCCGCTTTTTTGATTCCTGCCGGCTCTATGCGTCAGGCAGCGCGGCTACCGTACATGCTGGAAATGATCTTCCAGCATGTCGAGTTGAAGCTGAGCAAGGCGCGGCCGGCCGCGAATGGCGAGGCCGCGAGTTCAGCGAGCTCTGCCTCCGGCGTCTTGGCAAGATCGATCGTGCCGGTCGATTCGCCATGACGGAAAGCAAGATGCGCCCCGAACTTCCTGGCGAGCGCCCGCATCGCGTGATTCTCTGCGCCCGTGGTGATGCGCAGGCGCTTGTAGCCCTTCCAGCGCGCTTCCGCGATCAGTCGGCTGAACAAGATGGTCCCGACGTTCTGGCGGCGCGCCGAGGCTTCTACGCTGAAGGCAACCTCGGGCAGCGAATCGCCCTCCGGCGGATGCAGCTCGGCCGCTCCGCGGACCATGCCGTCGACGATGTAGGCGACAATCACGGTGCCGTCCTCGGCGCAGCGGGCGGCGTAACGCTCGATGAAACTGTCGTCGAGAAAGCCGTTGAAACGGTCATGCCGGCTTCCGGCATCGAGCCTCAGCAGGTGATCGCGCAGGAGCGGCAATTCTTCCTGCTGACTCAGGGTCCGTACATAGCCCGGAACGGGCGTCGTGCGGACGATCTCTTCTAATATCACGTCAAAACTCCTCTTGGTGTCCCTCGAGGAGGCGTTCGAATCCCTAGACCTCCAATATTGTGCATCGCAACAAATTTTTCAAGACGGGAACCTGCCCAAGTTTCGAGCACCGCAAGCGACTAATTCGTTAACAAAATCAAAGTCCCGTAGTCATACGAGGACGAGCTGCGTCTGGGTGACCACTGCGACGAGCTTGCCGTCCTCGGTTTCCAGCCGAGTGGTCCAGACTTGGGTCCGCCGGCCCCGGTGGACCGGGGTCGCTGTGGCGATAACCGTAGTTCCCTCCTTGGCCCCGCCGATAAAGTTGGTCTTGCTTTCCAGGGTGGTCGTGCCCTTGGCGCCCTCCGGCAGGTTGATCACGGTCGCCGCCGCGCCGACGGAATCGGCGAGCGCCATCACCGCGCCGCCGTGAATGGTGTGGTGGAGCGTGCAGAGGTCGGGGCGGACCGTCATTCGCGCCACCACGCGATCCCTCCCGGCCTCGATGAACTCGACGCCCTTGAGCTCGGCGAATGGCATCTTCATCGCTTGAAGTTTCTCGAGCGGTGTCATCGGATCTCCTCCCAATTCATTGTTGTCTCAGCGTGAATTGCCTGGCGCGGCAAAGCAATGACGTCAGAGGTAACGGCCATACTGACTTTGGCGCCTTCATTTGCGCATATGCTCCTGCCATGCGCCACTTCCCGCCCCGCCGCATCGTCTGCCTGACCGAAGAGACGGTCGAAACGCTCTACCTGCTCGGCGAGCAGGACCGCATCGTCGGCGTCTCCGGCTACGCCGTCCGTCCACCGCAGGTGCGGCGCGAGAAGCCGCGGGTGTCGGCCTTCGTCTCGGCGGACATGCCGAAAACCCTGGCGCTGGAACCGGACCTGGTGCTCGCCTTCTCGGATCTCCAGGCCGGTATCGTCGCTGATCTCGTTCGCGCCGGCGTCGATGTCCACGTCTTCAATCAGCGCGACATCGCCGGGATTTTGGCGATGATCCGAACGCTCGGCGCGCTGGTCGGTGCGGTCGAGCCCGCCGAGGAACTCGCGCACGGCCTCGAGCGGCGCCTTGCCGCGATTGCGGCAACATCCCGCCCCTCACCGCGGCCAAGAGTCTACTTCGAAGAATGGGACGGCCCGCTGATCTCCGGCATCGGCTGGGTCTCCGAACTGATCGAGATCGCCGGCGGCGCGGATGTGTTTCCGGAGCTGCGCCATTGCCAGGCCGCAAAGGATCGCATCGTTTCGGCGGACGCGGTGCGTGAAGCGTCGCCCGACGTGATCCTGGCGTCATGGTGCGGCAAGAAGGTCGTGCCTGCCCGCATCCGCGCGCGCGACGGCTGGAGTGAAATTCCGGCCGTGCGTAATGATCGCATCGTCGAGATCAAATCGCCGATCATCCTGCAACCGGGGCCAGCGGCGCTGACGGATGGGCTGGACGCGATCGTGACGGCGCTGTGGGGCGAACGCCCCTGAACTTTCAGCATCGACCTCCTTGATCCCGTCATCCTGAGGTGCGAACTGCGCGGTGCAAAGCACCGTGCAGGGAGCCTCGAAGGATGAACGGCCCCGATGCAGCCGGGCCGTCGCCCTTCGAGGGCCGCTGAAGAAGAGGCCACCTCAGGGTGACGGTGATAGCTTCTCACGTCACCGCGTTGACGACCTGATATTCCGGCCGGCGCCGCACCTCGTCTCCGATCACTTCTTCTATGATCTCGGCTGCCCGCATGATCTCGCTCTCGCCGATGTAAAGCGGCGTAATTCCGAACCGCATGATGTCGGGCGCGCGGAAGTCGCCGATGACGCCGCGGGCGATCAGGGCCTGCATGGCGGCGTAGCCGCCCTCGAAGGCGAAGGAGACTTGCGAGCCGCGGTGCTCATGCGAGCGCGGGGTCACAAGCTTCAGGGACGGGCAACGGCGCTCGACCTCCGCAATCAGGAGATCGCCGAGCGCCAGCGAGCGGGCACGCACCTCCGCGATGTCGACGCGATCCCAGATGTCGAGCGAGGCTTCCAGCGCCGCCATCGCGAGCACCGGCGGCGTGCCCACCCGCATGCGCTCGACGCCGCCCGCGGCCGCATAGCCAAGCTCGAAGGCAAACGGCTTTTCGTGCCCCATCCAGCCGGACAGAGCTGCGCGCGCAGTGTCGGCGTGACGCGGCGCGACATAGAGGAAGGCCGGGGCGCCGGGACCGGCATTGATGTATTTGTAGGTGCAGCCCGCGGCGAAATCGGCGCCGCAGCTGGCGAGATCGACCGGCAACGCACCGGCGGAATGGGCGAGATCCCAGACAGTGACGATGCCGAGCGCACGTGCATTGGCCGTCAGCTTCGCCATGTCGTGGCGCCGGCCGGTGCGGTAGTCGACCTCGGTGATGTAGAGGACGGCGACCTCCTCCGACAATGCGGCCTCGATCTCCTCCGGCGTCACCAGGCGCAATTGATGGGCGCGGCCGAGCGTCGCGATCAGGCCCTCGGCCATGTAGAGATCCGTCGGGAAATTGCCGATGTCCGACAGCACGACCTTGCGCGATGCGTTCATGTCCAGCGCGGCCGCAAGCGCCTGATAGACTTTGAGAGACAGCGTGTCGCCGACCATCACGGAGCCGGCTTCCGCGCCGATCAATCGCGCGATGCGATCGCCGACATGGCGCGGCTGGGCATACCAGCCTGCACTGTTCCAGGCGCGGATCAGTTCGTTGCCCCACTCCATGGTGATGACGCGGTTGACGCGCTCGGCAACGCCCAGCGGCAGCGCGCCGAGCGAATTGCCGTCGAGATAGATCACGCCTTCAGGCAGATGGAACAAGGCTCTGGTGTCGTCATAGACGCGAAGCTTGGTCTTGCGAGTGGGCATCTTTGGACATCTCTACAGAATTGTACGCACACGCCAGAGCTCGGGGAACAGCTCGACCTCCAGCATGCGCTTGAGATAGCTGACGCCGCCGGTGCCCCCGGTGCCACGCTTGAAACCGATGACACGCTCGACCGTCGTCACATGGTTGAAACGCCAGCGGCGAAAATAGTCCTCGAAGTCGACCAGCTTTTCGGCGACCTCGTAGAGCATCCAGTGCGTTTCCGGCGCCTCGTAAACCTGACGCCAGGCCTGCAGCACGCCTTCGTTGAAGCTGTGGGTCTC
This sequence comes from Bradyrhizobium sp. A5, assembly GCF_042076515.1. Classification (NCBI taxonomy): domain Bacteria; kingdom Pseudomonadati; phylum Pseudomonadota; class Alphaproteobacteria; order Hyphomicrobiales; family Nitrobacteraceae; genus Bradyrhizobium; species Bradyrhizobium sp. A5. The sequence goes on from NZ_CP148990.1 coordinate 3,953,223, forward strand.
GCGGACGTCGCGTGCCAGCACCGCCGCCGGCATCTTCAGCCCGTTGCGGTCGGCGAGCCGCAGCACTTCATCGTAAAGGCTCGGCGTCGCGAGTTCGGTTTCGAGCAGATTCGTGGTTTCCACATCATGCGCGTGCGGCTTGAGCATGGCGTGGTTGCGGTTGCCGAGCAGGAATTCGATCAGCCGGTATTGCCGTGACTGGAAGCCAGAGGACTGGCCGAGCTGGGAGCGAAAGCGCGTGTATTCGCTCGGCGTCATGGTGCGCAGCACGTCCCAGGCGCCGTTGAGCTGCTCGAAGATACGCGACATCCGCGCCAGCATCTTCATGGCCGGCGCGACCTCGTCCTTTGCGATCGCGCGGCGCGCGGCGGTCAGCTCATGGAGGGCGAGCCGCATCCACAGCTCTGTCGTCTGATGCTGGATGATGAACAGCATCTCGTCATGGGCTTCCGACAGCGGATGCTGCGCGCCGAGGATCGCATCCAGCGCCAGATAATCGCCATAGGACATCCGCCGGGCGAAATCGGTCTCGGCGCCTTCGCTCGTGGGATCGTAATCGCTGGACGTCATGACAGGCCCTTTCGATCGATCATCCCTCGCCTCGTCAGTCGAGGCCGATCAGGCGCGCGGTGATCGGCGATGATGGATCCTTCAGGGCGTCGATCACGGTAAAATGGTTCAGCCCGGGATCGATGACGAGGCGCGTCGGCACGTCGAAACCGGTCCAGATATTGGCCATCAGATCGGACTGGCGGATGAATTCCGGCCGCTCGCTGCCGCCGACCCAGGCGGTCACGGGCGAATGTCCGCGCGGCAGGTGCAGCGCCGCGCTTTCGAGCGTCGCCTCCTCCATGGTCATGCGCAGCGTCTCGTTCATCTTCGTCTTCAGCAGCGGACGCAGATCATGCAGGCCACTGATCGAAAGCGTGCCGGCGATGCGGTTGTAGACGGCGGGCTCCAGCCGGCTGTCGTCGCACAGCATGCGCGTGACGAGGTGGCCGCCGGCTGAATGGCCGGCTAGACGGATCGGACCGGAAGCAAGCGAAGCGGCCTTGGCGATTGCGGCGGCGATTTCCGCGGTGATGTCGCAGATGCGTGCGGCCGGCGCCAGGGTGTAGCTCGGCAGCGCCACCGTCCAACCGTGGTGCCGCGCGCCTTCGGCCAGATCGGTCCAGGTCGACTTGTCGAAGCGCATCCAGTAACCGCCGTGCACGAAGACGACGAGACCCTTGCTGTCGCCGTCAGGCAGGATGAGGTCGAGGCGCTGGCGCTCGCCGTCGCCATAGGCGATATCGGTGCGAAAACCTTTCAGTCCGGCGCGGTAGGCCGCCGCCCGCTCCGTCCATTGCGCCGGCATCTCGTCCGAGCCCGGGATATGGGCCGAATTGGCGTAAGCATCATCCCAATCGCGCATCGTGACTCCAAGGGACTCGTCCCGCGACGCCAGTCTGCCACCGGAGCGGCCTGCATCCTAGTCTTTATTTTAAGCTTAAAGTATTTGGGAACGATGGTGAATTGGGCAGATGCGCGATCTGCGTCCGGTGTTCCCCGGGCGCACCGCAACGTGCAACGATGCGCTGCTGAACCCGGGTCCAGCGAATGTGGCGACATGGGTCCCGGCTCTGCGGTGCCACGCTGCGCCGCGTCCGGGACACAAGCAGCCTACGCCTTCTCCACCCCGCACCATTCCGCGATGAACAGCGCCGTTGCCTTGGTCGACTTCTTCAGCGAGTCCAGGTCGACGAATTCGTTGAAGCCGTGCATCTCGCCGCCGCTCGCGCCGAAGCACAGGCTCGGGATGCCATAATTGAGGCCGTAGAAGCGGGTGTCGGTGAGCGCCGTGAAGACGAGGTCTTCGACTGCGCCGCCATAGACCTTGTCGAAGGCCTTGGCGAAGGCGGCCTCGGGCGCTGCGGCGTCGGTCAGCTCATAGCCGTCCGACAGGAAGCCCGACCATTCGATCTCCGGCGGGTTGTTGGCGAGGAAGCGGTGGTTGCGCGCGGCCGCGGCAACGCAGGCCGCGATCTCCTTCTGGTGGTCGGCGACCGACCAGCCCGGCAGAATCGCGATACGGCAATCGACGTCGCACCAGGCCGGCACGCTGGAAGCCCAGTCGCCGCCCTTGATGATGCCGGGATTGAAGTTGATGGGATGGTTGAGGGTCTTGAAGTGACGATCGGCCTTGGCCCGCTCGTTCCATTCGATCTCGAGCTTCTGGACCGCCTGGATCAGATGATATGCCGCCATGATGGCATTGGCGCCGGAACCGGCGAAAGCGACATGGGTCGGATGGCCCTTCACGCGCAGGCGAAACCAGATCACGCCGACCTGCGAGCGCACCATCTTGCCGCTGGTCGGCTCTGGGATGAAGCAGGCGTCCGCACGGTAGCCACGCTGCAGCGTCGAGAGCGCGCCGACGCCGGTGCTCTCCTCCTCGATCACCGACTGGAAGTGAATGCGCGCGGTCGGCTTGAAACCAGCGGCCTTGATCGCGTCGAGCGCATGAAGCGCGCCGATCGTGCCAGATTTCATGTCGCAGGCGCCGCGGCCGAACATCTTGCCGTCCTTGATGACCGGCGAGAACGGCGGTGTGTCCCACAACTCCAGCGGGCCCGCGGGCACCACGTCGCAGTGTCCCTGAAGGATCAGCGATTTACCGGCGCTGGTCTGCGGGCGGTAGGTGCCCACCACCGAGCGCGCCTTCGAAAAATCGTGCTCGATCGGGCCGAAGCCGCGGAGGTCCTTGAGATCGTCGACATTGATGTGCCAGTCGTCGACCTCATAGCCGCGCTCGCGCAGGAGGTCGCCGATCATGTCCTGGCACGGCCCCTCCGCCCCGCGGGTCGAAGGGATCGCAACGAAATCGCGGGTGGTCGCAAGCTGGGCTTCGAAGCCGGCATCGACGGCGTCAAGAATCCTCTGTTGCGTTTCGGCATTCATCAGGCTGCTCCAGGCGTTCAAACAAATCGAAGAGCCCGCAAGCTAGCCCATTTCAGCCGTTCGGGTACTCCACAAAATATGCATCCCGCAATGCATCTTCGAGCAGTCGGCCTTCCGAATAGCCATTCAACGTCCCAGGACGCGTCACGCCGTCGAGCAGCCGCGGACACGGCTCTGGCGCGCCGAGCACGGTGCGCACGGGAATACGCTCGGCATAGATCGGCAGCGCGTAGTCCTCGTCATCGTCGGCGACACCCTTGGCGCGAACTTTTGCCGAGGCCTCCTCGATCTCCATCGCGATGAACGAGGTCGCCTTGATCTCCTGCGTGTTGCTGGCTCGCAGGCTCGCGGTGCGATCGGGGAAGAAACGATCGACCATCGCGATCACTGCGCGCTCTTTCTCCTCGGGATCGGTAACGAGATAGGCGGTGCCGAATGCCATCACGGCGCGGTAATCGGCGGAGTGGTTGAAGCCGCAGCGCGCCAGCACCAGGCGGTCGAGATGGGCGACCGTCAGGCAGACGCGCTCGCCCCTGGTCTGGTTGCGCAGCATGCGGCTCGCGCTCGAACCGTGCCAGTACAGCTTGGTGCCCTCGCGCCAGAAGAAGGTCGGCGTGCAATAAGGCTGGCCGTCGATGACATACGACACGTGGCACATCATCGAGGAGTCCAGGATGCGATGAACGGTGTCGTGATCGTAAAAGCCGCGATCGTGACGGCGCTTCACCTGATTCCGCGCTGAAGTCGGGTAGGAATTTTGGGTCTCAGTTTGGCTCACGGCGGCTCCTGTCGGGATTGGAACAATTCCAGCGCAGTTGTAGCGGCCCATTTGGTCTGCGATAGTGCCAATTCCATGCAAAATATTCCGACCAATTCCTCTGCACCCGCCAAGGCCGAATTGCCGCTCGACCTCACCGGTCCGCACATCACGGCCGGCGCCTCCGCAGCGCACCGGCTGTATCAGGCGCTGTGCGAGATGATCGTCGCCGGCCTTGTGAAGCCCGGCGAGCCGCTGCCACCGTCACGGACACTGGCGAAGCAGACGGGCTTTCGCCGTAACGCCATCGTCACCGCCTATGAGCGGCTGATCGCCGACGGCTTTGCCGTCGCCACCGTCGGCTCCGGCACGTTCGTCGCCGCGCGCATTCCGGCTCGCGCAGTCGAGCCGAAGAAACCAAAGGTCGTGATCGAGGCGCCACGACAAGGCGCGTTCTCGCTCGGCTGCACCCATATCGACGAGCGCGCCGTGCAGCGTTTTCGCGCCTTCGTCGGCAGGCGCATGCGCGCGTTCGGGTCCGAGCATCTGCACTATGGCGATCCCCGCGGCAGCCGCGAGCTGCGCGCGGCGATCGCCGATCATCTGTTGTCGGCACGCGGCCTGCGCTGCGATCCCGATCAGATCATGCTGACGTCAGGTACGCTGCACGCGCTGCGCATCGTGCTGAGTGCGATCCTGAAGGCTGGCGATCAGGTCTGGTGCGAGGACCCCGGCTACCCTGCCGCGCGAAATACCATCGCACATTGCGGCTATCGCGCCGTGCCCGTTCCCTTGGACGAGCACGGCATACGCGTTGCCAAGGGCCGCAGTGCGGCGCCGGCGGCGCGCGCGGCCTATGTGACACCGTCGCACCAGTTTCCACTCGGCGTACAGATGTCGATGCCGCGGCGGCTCGAGCTGCTCGACTGGGCAAGGCAGGCTGGCGCCTTCGTGCTGGAGGACGATTACGACAGCGAGTTCCGATATGACGGCGCGCCGCTGATGTCGCTGGCCGGCATCGACCACCTCCAGCGCGTGATCTACATGGGCACATTCGCCAAGACGCTGTTTCCGGGCCTGCGCATCGGCTATTGCGCCCTGCCTGAGCGCCTGATCGCCGACGTGACGGCCACGCGCGCCGCGCTCGACCGCTTTCCCGGCACGCTGATGGAGGGCGCAGTCGCCGACATGCTCAATTCCGGCGCGTTCGCCGCGAACCTCAAACGCGTGCGAAAACTCTATCGCGAGGCGCGCGATGCGCTGGCAGAGACGCTGGAAGCAGCGTCCGATGGCGCATTGTCGGTGCCGGTGCCGTCGCAAGGGTTGCACCTGGTCGCCCGGTTCGATCCCTCGGTCGATCTGGCGGTGGCAGCAGAGGCGAAGCAGGCGGCCGGCGCGGAAGGCTGGCTATTGGCCGACACCTATTCGCGGGCGCGTCCCCTGCCCGGATTCGTGCTGGGGTTTTCGGGGCACGCGGTTCCAAAGCTGGTGGCGTCAGCGAAGCGGCTTGCGCAGGAATCGCGCCTCGCCTTTGGCGCTAAGAACAAATCGGCCCGGCGGGCGTGACGAAGCTTCGCTGTCAGAATCGCCGGCCGCTACCTACATTGAAGCATCGATTCCGGGAGCTTTCGTCATGTCACTCCGCCGTACAGCCTTCCTTTCGCTCCTGATCTCCAGCGTGCTGGCCTCGACGGCGCATGCAGCCACGGTCGGGCGCGTGGAGGACATCGCCGATCTCAAGCTTGGTCAGCGTGTGCTCGTGGATGACGGAACCTGTCCGGCCGGACAGGTCAAGGAAGTGCGCGGCGCCAAGATGACCGAGAAGGGCGTGGCGCGAACCAGCGCCTGCGTGCCGCGATACGGTCCGAAGTCGAGGTGACGCCTACGACTTCGCCGGATCGAACATGCATTGGAGGGTCGGCTTGGCGATCTTGGTGAAGGTGGGGCCGATCTCGCTTTGCTTGGACGCCGGCACCCAATCGGTCTCGATCGTCGGCACACCGGTCTCGCTGATGCCGCGCAGCAGCGCCTCGCGCAGATCGCGGTCCTCGACGGCCGCGGCGGCGTGATCATGCAGGCAGCCACAGACCTCCTCCGGATGCTCCCAGCGCCCAATCATGCGCGGCGCACACTGACGCACGAATTCGATGCGCGGATCTGGTAGCCGTGAGGGCGTGCGCACCTGCGCCTGCGCGACACTGATCGTCAGAACGGATACGAAGGCTGCGGCACAAAAACGAACAATCATGATGGCCTTTATCGGCTGCTTTTTCTTGGCGGCGATCAGAGGCGCGCGGCGACCACGATCGGTTGCGACGATGCGGTCGTGACCGGCGAGCCGCTGTATTGGAAGGTGCCGACACCGGGCAGACCGCCGTCCGGCGCGCCCGCAAACGAGGAACCGGCGAGCACGAAACCAAAGGCGAGGATGAAGCTGAGCGCGCGCATGGTCTTGTCTCTCAATTTCTTGGCCGGCAGTGCGCCGTCGTCGTTACGAAGCTGATAACCATGGGCGGTTTCGCCCGTGATGCGCCAAAAGCGGAAAATGGTTTCATCTTCGCGAGAATTGTTTCGCCGCCTCCGGAGCGACGAAACATTCGGCGGAAAATCCCAATGTTTTCAGATGGGCCGCCCCGCGGCCTAAATTTCCCTGGCAGGCTCCGGTCGAGCCCGGAACCTGCCGCGCACGGTGCGCCGTCATGTGCGCGCCTTCCACGCTTCACATGCATTTTACGTTTTTCTGCTGAAGAGGAATCCAAACGAAGGCTGGATCCTTTCGAACCGGCAGCGCTTCGGCTGCGACCCAAGCCATCGAAACCAGAAGCCCGGATCACCGGGCACGTTCACGTGAGGAATGGCCATCATGATGGCGCAAGATCGCGCAGCGGCGCGCGACGCGGACCAATGGACGGACCGCACCGTTCAAGGCGCCACATCGCCCGGCGCGATGGCGTTGCAATCAAGCCGCGGCTTTGAGGCCGCGCCGCAGGCCTTCGTGCGGCTGACCGGCTCGCATCTCGCGAGACCGCGGGCCAGCCGCATCGTGGCTACTGAGTAAAGAACTCGGCGCACTTCTGGACGTTGGCGTCAGCCGGTCCCCACGGCATGATCGGCACGGTCGAGGTCGAGTTCTTCGGCGAACCCTCGATCAGCCTGTCCGAATAGACCATGTAGACCAGCACGTTGCGCTTGGCGTCACAGCCGCGCACGATCTGCATCTTCTTGAAGAACAGCGAACGGCGCTGGCGGAACATGTCGTCGCCCTGCTCCATCTTGTTCTTGAACTTGATCGGGCCGGTCTGACGGCAGGCGAGCGAGATGTCCGAGACCTCCTCGGCAAGGCCAAGCCAGCCCTTGAAGCCGCCCTTCTCCGGTACCGTGAAATGGCAGGCAACGCCTTCGACCTCGGGGTCGTCGAGGCCATAGGTCGCAAGCTTGTCGTTCGGGCTCATCCATTTGAACACGGTCGAGCGGCGGAAGATCAGATCCGGCTCGTCGGCGGCGGATGCGGAAGCCACCGGCGCGGCCAGGGCCAGGAGGAATAAAGCGAGGCCTTTCAGGCGGATGCCGGAAAGATCGGGGAAACGAAATGACATGAAGTTCTCCGGTAACGAGTTCCCGCAATGTAGGGATGCGACAGCCGGACAGGAAGACGACGGGTCGCCGGGCGCGGCCACCGTTTACCGCTCCGTGAGGCTTTTTTGCTACGGCTAGGACAAAAGTCGCTGATGGCAGAACCGCTCTGCTGGTGAACGCGTATCCCCTCTGCGAGACTAATCACTGATTTGGATTGTGGATTCGAGGAATGAATAGCGTGAACGGGTCCCGTTTTGCTGCTGCCATGCCAGCGCGGCTGTGGCAGGTCGCCATTCTGACGGCGGCGGGTGCGATCGGTATGGCGAGCCAGGCAGACGCTGCATTTTATTACTGGACGGATTATTCCGACGGGTCCTACGTCTCCCGGCAGGATCGGCATCCCGACATCCCGCGCCAGAAGCCGCAGAAGCGCGGCGCGGCGGGGAAGAAGGACGTCGTCGCCGAGAAGGAAGTCGGCACCAAGCCGCAGGGCCCGCTCGTCATCGTCGTCTCGATCGAGCGGCAGAAAGTGACCGTCTACGATACCAACGGCGTGTTCGCGGAATCCCCAGTGTCGACAGGCATGAAGGGCCATTCGACGCCGATGGGTGTGTTCAGCGTCATCCAGAAGCACAAATTCCACCATTCCAACATCTATAGCGGCGCGCCGATGCCGTACATGCAGCGGATCACCTGGTCCGGTGTCGCGATGCATGCAGGCGTGCTGCCGGGCTATCCGGCCTCGCATGGCTGCATCCGCATGCCGATGGCGTTCGCCGTGAAGATGTGGAACTGGACCAGGATGGGCGCGCGCGTGATCGTGACGCCCGGCCAGATGTCGCCGCAGAACTTCTCGCATCCCCTGCTCGCCTCGGTGCGCGTGGCGCCGCAACCCGCAGCCAGCCTCGAGCCGCAGACCAACGTCGGCGACAAGGCCGACAAGGGCGCGGCACAAACCAGGACCGCTGAAGGCAAACCGGTCGAGACGAAGACCGCAAGCGCGGACAGCGTGCTCGAACTGCGCTCGTCGGTCGGCCACACCGTGATGTCGGATGCGACCACCGGCAACGCGGCGGCGCGCGAGCAAGCTGCCGCACCGGCCGACAAGGTCGAAGAGCCGGCGGTGTCCGAGACCAAGAGCGCGGAGGCACCCAAACCGTCCGAAGACGCAAAGCCCACCGAGGCCGCGGAAGCGCTCAAGGCTTCGACGCCCCCCGGTGACAAGCCTGCCGACAAGGTCGAGGCATCCAAGACCGAACCGGCCGACACCGCGAAGAAGCCCGACCCAGCCGTAACGGCTACGGCGCCTTCGTCCGATGTGAAGAAGGACGAGACGCGCGTCGCCGATCCAGCGCCTGCCGCAAAGCCGGAAGCGCCCAAGCGTGCCGGCCAGATCGCCGTCTTCATCAGCCGCAAGGATTCCAAGCTCTACGTGCGGCAGAATTTCGCGCCGCTGTTCGAGGTGCCCGTCACGATTGCCGCGAGCGACCGGCCGCTCGGCACGCATGTCTTCACCGCCGAAGTGGAGAAGACCGACGCCAATGCGCTGCATTGGTCGGTGGTGTCGCTGCCCGTCTCCGTACGCTCCGCCGCGCGCGAAGACGGCGGCCGCATCACACGCCGCAAGGGTGGCGCCGCCGTGATCCCCGTCGCCGCCAAGCCCGTGGTGATGCCGGACAGCCCGGCCGAGGCACTCGATCGAGTCTCGATCCCCGCCGACGCCATGGCGAAGGTCAACGAGATGCTGACCACCGGCGGCTCGATCATCATCTCCGACCAGGGCATCAACCAGGGCGAGACCGGCGAAGGCACCGACTTCATCGTCCGCCTGTACTAATGTCGCCGCACCGGCAGCCGATAACGCGGTGTTGAGCAGGCGGGCCGCGGCGGCGGAGTAAGGTGCATCCTGGATCATTTCGGGGGACGCCGTCATGATGAACCGCAGGACGATGCTCGCCGCGCTTCTGGCGACGACCGCATCTGCGACACCTGCGCGGGCCGACGGCGGCATGAGCCGGATTCCGGCCTACGCCTTCTCCTTCCCGGCTTTGTCGGGCGACGACATCCGCCTTGCCGCTTTCACCGGCAAACCACTGCTCGTGGTCAACACCGCATCGCTCTGCGGCTACACCCCGCAATATGCCGGCCTGCAGGAAATCTGGAGCCAGTTTCGCGATCGCGGGCTGACCGTCATCGGCGTGCCGTCCAACGATTTCGGCGGACAGGAGCCCGGTGGCACCAGCGAGATCACGGAGACCGCGCACCACCAATACGGCGTTACCTTCCCGATTGCGGCCAAGGCCGTGGTGGTCGGTGCGAAGGCGCATCCGTTCTATAAGTGGGCCGCCGAGGCACGGCCCCGAGACGTTCCGCGCTGGAACTTCCACAAATACCTGATCGGCCGGGACGGCTATATCGCCGAGGTGTTTCCGTCCGCGGTCGAACCGGCGGACACGCGGGTCAAGACCGCGATCGCCAGGGCGTTGGCCGACAGTTGACGCGCTCCGTCCAACCCGGTTGGGCACAATTGTGGCGAAGCGCTAAACAGCCGTTGCAATGGCGAGGGCCCACCATCTAGGCTAGGATCACATAAGGGGCAGGATGGTTTTGCCGCAGGCGAAAAGCCGCGGCAGAACAACGGGATCAATCTCGAGGACAACACCATGCGTGTGGCGGCAGGACTGATTTTGGCGAGTGCGATCTCCGTGGCGCTGACGGGCGCGGCGTGGTCGCAGACCCCGGCCGCAAAACCTGCCGCCGCGACACAGGCGGCACCTGCCCCGACAGCTGCGGCTGCAGCACCGGCGGCCGCCCCCGCAGCAGCCGCCGCGCAGTCCGGCTTCGTCAACCCGCCGCCGCCGAAGCAGGCGCCACAGCCCGCCCGCGCCGCCTGCAACACGCAGGGCGCGCTCGGTGTCGCCCGCACCGTCGAGATCGACACCACCGGCGGTCCGGGCTTCGGCTTCGAGCATTTCAAGGAGCTCGACTTCCTGCGCGACAAGGAGGTGGTGCTGACCTTCGACGACGGCCCCTGGCCGCGTAACACGCCGGCCGTGCTGAAGGCGCTCGCCGACGAATGCACCACCGGCATCTTCTTCTCGATCGGCAAGCATGCCACCTACGAGCCGGAGATCCTGAAGCAGGTCTACGCGGCCGGCCATACCGTGGGCACCCACACCTGGTCGCACGCCAACCTCAACAACAAGAAGCTCACGGAAGCCCAGCGCAAGGACGAGATCGAGAAGGGCCTGTCCGCGGTGAAATGGGCGCTCGGCGGCATTTCGCCCTCGCCGTTCTTCCGCTTCCCGGCACTCCAGCATCCGCCGGAGATGGTCACCTATCTCGGCAACCGCAACACGGCGATCTTCTCCTGCGACATCGACTCCTTCGACTTCAAGGCGTCCAAGCCCGAGAAGGTGGTCGAGACCGTGATGAAGAAGCTCGACACCAAGGGCAAGGGCATCATCCTGATGCACGACTTCCAGAAGCACACCGCCGAAGCGCTGCCCGAGCTGCTCAGGCGCCTGAAGGCCGGCGGCTACAAGGTGGTGGCGATGCGCGCCAAATTCCCGGCGTCGTCGCTGCCGGAGTACGACCAGGAGCTGCTCAAGGACATCAAGCTGCCGACGGTCAGCAGCCGGCCGGTCAACAGCGTCGTGACGACCGTCTCCGAATAGCCGCGCCATTGCCCTTCCGCATCGAAGGCTACGTCATCGTCTCCGCGGACGGCATGCTCGCCGACGCGGAACACGTCATGCCCGACAGTCTGAGGTTCGAAGGCGACAAGCGCTTCTTCGAGCAGGCGCTCGATCGCGCCGCGCTGATCGTGCACGGCCGGCACTCGCACGAGCAGCAGCCGAACTCGCCGAAGCGCAAGCGACTGATCCTGACCCGCAAGATCAAGGCGCTCACCGTCGATCCCGAAATGCCGAACGCGACGCTTTGGAATCCGGATCACGCCAGCTTCGAGCAGGCCTGCGCCTTCGCCGACGTCACGTCCGGAACGGTCGCGATCATCGGCGGCCCCGTCGTGTTCGACATGTTCATGGACCGCTACGATACGTTCTGGCTTTCGGAAGCCCCGCGCGTGCGCCTGCCCCGCGGCGAAGGCTGCTTCGTCGGCGTGCCGGAACGGACCTCGCACGAGGTGCTGGCCTCGCATGGGATGAAGCCGGGCGCGCCCTACGTGCTCGACGCGGACCATGAGGTCACCGTCACCCCGTGGCGGTCGGCAAGAAGCTCCAGCTAGAACTCGAAAACAACCCCATGCACAGTACCGGTGTTTTGTTACCAGCCGCTATCTCGTGCAACCACTACGGATAGCGAACGACTCCGTCGCCCGCACAGGACCCCGCCGTTGCACGCCGGGCCACCTTGCTCGGCATGCAGCCGCATCACGGGTGGAGCGAACGACGCAACGATTTCCCGGTGGATGCGCGAGATCGCGCCCCCGCGCGCTCCACGTCGTCGTGTCGGACGGCCGTGATTGAGCCGCATCAATGCGTGCCGTGCGGATTCGCCTAGAATTGGGATTGCCGGGACTTCAGTTGCGAAAGGCTGGCCAAATGTCCCACATCCTCGTGCCCGACCATCCCCGCGAAGAAACCGCGCGCTTGCTTGATCAGGCCAGGCATTGCCGCAAGCTCGCGACCTCCGTCGCCGAAGGCGAGCTGGTCGCTCAGCTCGTGACGCTGGCGAAGTCCTACGAGGCCAAGGCCGCCCTGCTTCGCGCGAGCTGCGGCGTCAGCAGCTAGCCGATCGGCTACACGTCGCCGTAGGCCGTCTCGGCCGAGCGCGTGGCGCGGCCGAACCCCATGATCATGAACAGCGCACCGATGATCGAGAGGTTCTTGAGCGCGTCGACCAGCACCTTGGCATTGTCGGGAGGCGTCTGGTTCCAGAAATCGGAGAACAGCACGGTTGCGACCGCGACGTAAACGATCATCAGCAACGCGAAGAATCGCGCGCCGAAGTTCAGCGCGATCATCAGCCCCGCGATGATCTCGAGCCCGCCGACCGCGATCGCCAGCAGTTGCGGCGTTGTCATGGCGGTCGCCGTCTCGATCTGCTGGGCATAGGGCGCAATGATTTCAGGCACCACGACCTTGGTGGCGATGAAATCGGCGGTCGCCTGGATGGCAAAGAGCTTGGTCGCGCCCGTGTAGATGAACAGCACCGCGAACAGGATTCGCCCGAAAGTCACGAACGCTGGCATGATCGGCCTCTTGGCTCAGGCTTTTTGAAATCGAAGTTCCGGCGAGAGTACCGCGCGATTATGATGAGTCGTGCGCCAGTTTACAAACGGGGAAATGGTGAAAGCTGTTTGAAGAGGTCGAAGTGCTGACGCACCGAGGGTGCGCTCCCTCGCCCCGCTTGCGGGGAGAGGGTTGGGGTGAGGGGGAGCCCCCGCGGGGACGGTGAGAGTTGGACTCGCGGAGGCTCCCCCTCACCCGAATTCGAGCTACGCTCGAATTCGACCTCTCCCCGCAAGCGGGGCGAGGTGAAGAAACAGCCCGCCTTACGTAAACAACGTCGGCTGCTGGCGCGCCGCGCGCTCCTGCGCTTCGACGACCGCAACTGCCGTCATGTTGAGGATGCCACGCGCGGTCACCGAGGGTGTCAGGATGTGCGCCGGACGCGCCGGGCCGATCAGGATCGGGCCGACCGGCAGCGCGTCCGCCAGCGACTTGATCATCTGGTAGGCGACGTTGGCGGTGTCCAGCGTCGGCATGATCATGATGTTGGCCTCACCCTCGAGCTTGGAGTGCGGCAAGACCATCTTGCGTGCTGCGGCCGAGAGCGCGGTGTCGCCCTGCATCTCGCCGTCTGCCTCGATCTCCGGATGCTTCTCCTTCAACAGCTGAGTCGCGCGGCGCATCTTGCGCGAGGAATCGGTGTCGTAGCTGCCGAAATCCGAATGCGAGACGAACGCGATCCTGGGCTTGAGCGCGAAACGCTGGACGTGGACCGCCGCAAGCGAGGCGATCTCGGCGAGCTCTTCCGCGGTCGGATTGGGGCGTACCTGGGTGTCGGCGATGAAGAAGGCGCCCTTGCTGGTGATCAGCAGCGCCAGCGCGGCATAATCGCTGACGCCAGCCTGGAAGCCGACGATTTCGCGGACATGACGCAGATGATGCATGTAGCGGCCCTCGACGCCGCAGAGCATGGCATCCGCCTCCCCGCGCATCACCGCGAGCGCCGCGATCACCGTGTTGTTGGTGCGCACCACCGTGCGTGCCGCGTCCGGTGTTACGCCGCGGCGGCCGGCGACTTCGACGTAAGACTGGACGTAGGAGCGATAGCGCGGATCGTCCTCGGGATTGACGAGGTCGAAATCCTTGCCCGCCTTGATCAACAAGCCGAAGCGCTTGATGCGCGCCTCCACCACGGACGGACGGCCGACCAGGATCGGCCGCGCCAGATTCTCCTCCAGCACCACCTGGGTGGCGCGCAGCACGCGCTCGTCCTCGCCTTCGGCGTAGATGACACGCACCGGCTGGGTCTTGGCCTTCGCGAACATCGGCTTCATGACGAGGCCGGAGCGGAAAGCGAAGCGCTCGAGCAGCGCGGTATATTCGTCGAAATTGGTGATCTGCCGCGTCGCGACGCCGGACTCCATCGCGGCCTTCGCCACAGCCGGCGAGATGCGCAGGATCAGCCGCGGGTCGAACGGGCTCGGAATCAATGAGCCGGGGCCGAAGCCCTGGGTCTCGCCGCTGTCAAAGCCCTGCGCCACCGCGTCGGACGGCGCCTCGCGCGCGAGCTGCGCGATGGCCTCGACGGCCGCGTGCTTCATCTCCTCGTTGATCGCGGTGGCGCCGACATCGAGCGCGCCGCGGAAGATGAAGGGGAAGCAGAGAACGTTGTTGACCTGGTTCGGATAATCGGAGCGGCCGGTGCAGATCATGGCGTCGGGGCGCGCTTTCCGCGCCTCCTCCGGCATGATCTCCGGGGTCGGGTTGGCGAGCGCCATGATCAAGGGCTTGTCGCCCATCGCCTTGGCCATCTCCGGCTTGAGCACGCCGGGTGCCGAGAGCCCGATGAAGATGTCGGCGCCGCCGATGACGTCGCCGAGCGTGCGCTTGTCGGTCTTCTGCGCATAGACCGCCTTCCAGCGGTCCATCGTGGTGTTGCGGCCCTCATGCACGAGGCCGTCGATGTCGCAGACCCAGATATTCTTGCGCTGCGCGCCCATCGAGACCAGCAAGTTCAGCGTCGCGATTGCGGCGGCCCCTGCCCCCGACGCCACGATCTTGACGTCGGACAGCTTCTTGCCGTTCAGCCGCAGGGCGTTGGTGACGGCAGCAGCGACGATGATCGCGGTGCCGTGCTGGTCGTCATGGAAGACGGGGATCTTCATGCGCGCCTTCAGCTGCGCCTCGATCTCGAAGCACTCCGGTCCGCGGATGTCTTCCAGATTGATGCCGCCGAAGGTCGGCTCCAGCGCGGCCACGGTCTCGACCACGCGCTCGATGGTTTCGGCGGCGATCTCGATGTCGAACACGTCGATGCCGGCGAACTTCTTGAACAGGACGGCCTTGCCCTCCATCACCGGCTTGGACGCCAGCGGGCCGATATTGCCGAGGCCGAGCACCGCGGTACCGTTCGATACAACAGCGACCAGGTTGGAACGGGCCGTCAGCGAGGCGGCCTCCGCGGGGTTCTTGGCGATCTCGGTGCAGGCCGCGGCGACGCCCGGAGAATAGGCAAGCGCGAGGTCGCGCTGGTTGGCGAGCGGCTTGGTCGCCTGGATCTCGAGCTTTCCGGGGCGCGGCAGACGGTGATAGGCCAGCGCTGCCTGGTGGAGATCATCGGAATAAGACGACATGCGGTGTCTCGCCTCGCGTTACCGGCCTCAAACTAGGTTGTCATGACCGCTCCGCCGTGAGGCGGTATTTCCGGGTCATGGAAACGGGATGAAGCACGCCGGGCGCCCCGGTGGCAACATCCGATTGCGCTCCCGTCAACAAGGCACATAGTCAAATATTTGATAGCTATGGCTTTACCTGAACCGCACGGCGTTTCGCGAATATGGCAGATTGCGCAGTGCAAAACAGCAACTGGAGCTGGGAATGAAGCGAATCCTGATTGGCCTGATCGTGGCGGCCGTGCTTGCCGCGGGCGGATGGTTCGGCTTCAACCTCTATGCGAATCATCGCGCCGTCGCCGAGGTCGAGGTGGCGTTCGAGCAGATGCGCGCCAGTGGCGGCAAGGCCAGCCACGGCAAGGTCGCGTTCGACGCGATGAGCCGGACGCTGACGATCGAGAACATCAATGTCGAGACCACCCGGCCGGAGCTCGCCAACGTCAAGATCGCAAAGATCACGGCCGTCGGGGTACGCCAGCCAGACGAGGCCCATTTCTCAGCCGACGGCATTGACGTGTCAGGGGTCGAGGTCGCCTTCACGTACACCGAGGGGGCGAAGCTGAAAGCGAACTACAAGATCCCCGAGATCACCGCTCGCGACGTTTCCGGTCCGATCCGCGCAGCCAACGTTCCGCTGTCCGGTTCGATGATCGACATGTACCACTTCATGCTCGCGCAATACGCGGCTGTCTCGGCGTCCTCGATCATGGCGCCAACCATCACGGTCAGCATCGATGCGGGCACGGGCAACGCCGGCAGCGGAGACTTCGTCTATTCGGGTCTGGCGATCCAGAACGCCAATCGAGGCAAGATCGAAACGGCGAAGACCGACCGCGTCACCTATTCGCTCGACGTGAGCCAGCCGGGCAAGCCTGCAAAAATGACCGGCGATCTGTCCGGTTTGGCTGTCCATGATTTCGACGCAAGCGCAGTGACGGCCGCGCTCGATCCGCAAGGCTCGAGCGACGACCGTTTCCACAGGGTCTACCGACGTATCTCAGCCAATTCATACGTGGTGACGATGGCACCGGGCGTGCGTGTGCTGATGGACAACATCGCCATCGACGACGTTGCGATCCGGCCCTCGAAATTCCGCCCGGCCGAGATCATGGCGATGATGCCGGCTGATGGTTCAACTCCGACGCCGGCGCAGTCCCGCGACATGATCGGGAAGGTGGCCGACTTCTTCGAGGGCTTTCAGATCGGCAAGGCTGAAATCGGCAGACAAACCGTCGAGACGCCGCAAGGAACGGGGAAGCTCGACGCCGTCAAATACGATCAGGACAAGATTGCGATCGAAGGGCTCGATATGCCGATGCCGCAGGGGCAGCTCAAGATGGAGCGCTTTGCGCTGAAGTCCTTCAGCGCGGCGAATCTGATGCGCTGGGCGGCAAGCCTCGGAGCCCCAGGACAAACACCCTCGCCGGATCAGATGCTGGGCCTGTTCCGCGTGCTCGAAGGCGCCGAGATCAAGGGCGTGGTCTCTCCTTTCAAGAACACGCGGCAGCTCGTCACCATCGACACGATCAGCCTGAACTGGGGCGAACTGGTCGGGTCGATCCCGAGCAAGGCCAGTCTGGTCGTGAAGATGGTGACGCCGACCGATCCGGCCAATCCGGCACAGCGGCCGCTGATCATGGCGGGCGTGGACAAGCTCGCGATCGACCTCGATCTCGGCGCCGCCTGGACGGAATCGTCGGGCGCATTCGCGCTCGCGCCGGCAACCATCGATCTCGGCAATCTCGCCAGAGCGCAAGCCCGCCTTGCGCTCGCCAACGTGCCGCGCGGCGTGTTCACGGCCGATCCGGCGCAGGCGATGGGTCAGGCGGCGCAGATCGAGACCGGCGCGATCGAGCTCTCGCTGCGCGACAGCGGCGTCGTCGATCTCGTCGTGGCGCAGTTCTCGCGCATGCAGAACGTCAGCCGCGACGCCGCCCGCAGCGCCATCGCCGAGATGATCCGGGCGCAGGGCGAGAGGCTCACGGCTGCCAATCTCGATGCCAAGGCGGCGGTCGATGCGCTCGCCGGCTTCGTCGAGACATCAGGGCAGACACTCACGATCAAGCTGACGCCCCGCGCCAAGGTGCCGCTGATGCAATTGTTGCAGCTCACCCAGACCGCTCCGGAGAACGCGCTGGCACAGTTCAGGATCGAGGCATCGACGGGGCTGTAGGAGAGACGGTCTCGTGTCCCGGACGCGCTGCAGCGTGTAACGCTGCTGCGCAGAGCCGGGACCTAGCAAGGCCGCGGTTCGCGGAGAGCGGTTCGCGGAGAGCGGTTCGCGGAGACATGGGCCCCGGCTCTGCAGCGCACCGCTGAAGAAGCGCTGCGCTGCGTCCGGGGCACGAGAATGAAACCGCCTCAGCTCACTTCTGCGGCAGGTTCACCTTCACATGCAGCTCGCGGAGCTGCTTCGTGGTGGCTTCCGACGGTGCGCCCATCAGCAGGTCCATGGCCTGCTGGTTCATCGGGAACAGCGAGATCTCGCGCAGATTGTTGGTGCCGCACAGGAGCATCACGATGCGGTCCACACCGGCCGCCATGCCGCCATGCGGCGGTGCGCCGTATTGGAAGGCCCGGTACATGCCGCCGAAGCGGTCGACCACTTCCTGCTCGCCGTAGCCGGCGATCTCGAACGCCTTCACCATCGCTTCCGGCACGTGGTTGCGGATGCCGCCCGAAGCGATCTCGTAGCCGTTGCAAACAATGTCGTACTGGTAGGCCATGATCGACAGAGGATCTTTGGTCTCCAATGCCTCTAGGCCACCTTGCGGCATCGAGAACGGGTTGTGCGAGAAGTCGACCTTCTTGTCCTCCTCGTTGTACTCGTACATCGGGAAGTCGACGATCCAAGCAAGCTCGAACCGCTCCTTGTCCATTAAATTCAGCTCATCCGATATCTTCATGCGGGCGAGCCCAGCAAATCGCGCCATATCGCCCGGTTTTCCGAGCACGAAAAATACGGAATCTCCAGGGTTCATACCCAGCGGACGAAGTTGCCTGTATCGATCGGCAAGCTCCTCGGGGAAATACTCCAATCCGAGATCATTCATCTCGGGTGCAGGCAACTCAATCCACTCGCTCAACCTTCCATCCAGACCGCGCCGGAGTATCTCTGTACGATCTAGACCAAGGTTCTTTGCCACTGGCCCGGCGCCACCTTCTTCGCCATCACGCCAGAAAATATAGGCTAGACCGGGCTGCCCCTCTGCCTTTGCCCAGCTATCCATACGATCGCAAAAGGCTCGCGACCCTCCGCCCGGAGCTGGTATTGCCCAGACCCTCACTGAAGGGTTCGATTCCAAGGCCCTAGCAAAAATGCCAAATCCCGACTGTCTAAATATCCTAGAGACGTCGTGGATTATGAGTGGTGACCTCAAATCCGGCTTGTCCGACCCGTAGGCCCGTACAGCAGCGGTATAGGACATCCGAGGCCAGACTTTTGTCACCGGTTTGCCCTTCGCGAACTCCTCGAATACGCCTGTGATTACCGGCTCCATCGTCTCGAAGACATTCTCTTGTTCAACAAAACTCATCTCGACGTCGAGCTGGTAGAACTCGCCCGGCAGACGGTCGGCGCGCGGGTCCTCGTCGCGGAAGCACGGAGCGATCTGGAAGTAGCGGTCGAAGCCCGACATCATCAGCAGTTGCTTGTACTGCTGCGGCGCCTGCGGCAGCGCGTAGAACTTGCCGGGATGAATGCGCGAGGGCACCAGGAAGTCGCGCGCGCCTTCCGGCGAGGACGCGGTCAGGATCGGCGTGTTGAATTCGAAGAAGCCCTGCCCCTCCATGCGCCGGCGCATCGACTTGATGATCTCGACGCGGGTCATGATGTTCTGATGCAGTTTTTCGCGGCGCAGATCGAGGAAGCGGTACTTCAGGCGGATGTCTTCAGGATATTCCTGGTCGCCGAACACCGGCAGCGGCAGGTCGCCGGCCGGGCCCAGCACTTCAATGTCACGGACGTAGACCTCGACCTTGCCGGTCGGCAAATCATCGTTGTCGGTGCCTTCAGGGCGACGACGGACGCCGCCGTCCATCTTGACCACAAATTCGGAGCGCAGCTTTTCCGCTTGCGAGAACGCCGGCGAGTCCGGATCGACCACGCACTGGGTCAGGCCGTAATGGTCGCGCAAATCGATGAACAGCACGCCGCCATGGTCGCGCACGCGATGGACCCAGCCCGAGAGGCGGATGGTCTCGCCGATGTTGCTCTCGCGGAGCGCGCCGCATGTATGTGACCGGTAGCGATGCATGGTCGTCCCAAAATGATGTCTGAGGATCGAATCGGACGGCTGATGTGGCCGATCCGAAGTTGCGGCAGGGTTTACCCGACGAGGCCGGGGGCGGCAACCAAGGGAACGGGCTGTTTTAGGCCCGGAACGCCCATTTTTGGGCGATTGGGCCTCAAGCCTTTGCCATCCGGCGTTCCCCGCCTATCTTTACCTCCATGACCGTCCATTTCCCCTTCCAGAACTCCTATGCGGCGCTGCCGGACAACTTCTTCGCCCGGGTCGCACCGACCCCGGTGGCCGCGCCCCGGCTGATCAAGCTGAACCGCCCTCTGGCGCTCCAGCTCGGGCTCGATCCGGATCTGCTGGAGACCCCCGAAGGCGCGGAGATCCTGGCCGGCAAGACAGTTCCGTCAGGCGCCGATCCCATCGCCATGGCCTATGCCGGCCACCAGTTCGGGAATTTCGTGCCCCAGCTCGGCGACGGCCGCGCCATCCTGCTCGGCGAGGTCATCGACAGGGACGGCCTCCGCTGCGACATCCAGCTCAAGGGCTCGGGCCCGACCCCGTTCTCCCGCCGCGGCGATGGCCGCGCCGCGCTTGGACCGGTGCTGCGGGAATACATCGTCAGCGAGGCGATGTTCGCGCTTGGCATCCCGACCACGCGCTCGCTGGCAGCCGTCATCACCGGCGAGCATGTGCTGCGCGAGACGGCGCTGCCGGGCGCGGTGCTGACGCGCGTGGCCTCCAGCCATATTCGCGTCGGTACCTTCCAGTACTTCGCCGCACGCCGCGACACCGAGGCGCTCCGCAGGCTCGCCGACCATGTCATCGCGCGCCACTATCCGGAGCTGTCAGGCGCCGAGCGGCCCTATCACGCGCTGCTCGCCGGCGTGGTCGCGCGGCAGGCCGAGCTGGTCGCGCGCTGGCTGCTGGTCGGCTTCATCCACGGCGTGATGAACACCGACAACTCTTCGGTCTCCGGCGAGACCATCGATTACGGCCCCTGCGCCTTCATGGATGCCTACAACCCTTCGCAAGTGTTTTCCTCGATCGACGAGATGGGCCGCTATGCCTATGCCAACCAGCCGCGCATCGCGCTGTGGAATCTGACCCGGCTGGCCGAATGCCTGCTGCCGCTGTTCTCCGACGAGCAGGAGAAGGCGGTCGCCGAAGCCCAGGACATTCTCGGCGCATTCTCCGAGACGTTCAGCGCGGCCTATCAGGCCGGCCTGCGCAAGAAGGTCGGCCTGTTCACGACGCGCGACGGCGACGAGGCGCTGATTCAGGACCTGCTCGATGCCATGGCGAAGAACCAGGCCGACTTCACCCTCACCTTCCGCAAGCTTGGTGACGCCGTAGGCGATCCGGCCGCGGACGACGCGCGCGCCCAGTTCATGGACCCCGCAGCCTTCGACGAATGGGCCAACCGCTGGCACGCCCGCACTGCTCAGGAGCCGCAAAGCGCAGCCGAGCGGCAGGCGGCGATGCACGCCGTCAATCCCATCTTCATCCCGCGCAACCACCGCGTCGAGGCCGTGATCCAGGCCGCGGTGAACGATGACAACTACGCGCCGTTCGAGGAATTGGTGACGGTGCTCGCCAAACCGTTCGAGGATCAGCCGGACTATGCGGCCTACGCCGATCCACCGCTGCCGGACCAGCGCGTGTTGCAGACATTCTGCGGGACGTGAGTTCTTCTGGATTACAAGATGACCGTGCTGCCCCCTCTGACCGAAGAAGATATCGAAGCAATCAAGTCGCGGTGCGATCAAGCCACCCCCGGTCCTTGGAAGTCGTTCATCGAGGCACGCGAGAAAACCAGCGGATCTGATTTTATCCAAACCGAAGGGGAGGACATTTACCTCACCGGCGCGACCGGCGCGGATCAGGACTTCATCGCTCACGCACGCCAAGATATTCCCAGGCTGATTGCTGAGATTGAGCGCTTACGCTCGATCTCTTCGTTGGATCGTTAGAGCGAAGCGAAACCCATCATCTTTCCGCGCGTAGTAGCGATGAGTTTCGCTTCGCTCTCCACCCAGCCGACGCGCCCCGCCGCCCTCTACCGGGCCGCCCATCACCAGACCGGCTACGGCGCGCTCTGCGGATTTTCCGATGATGGCATCATGCCCCTGTTTTGCCCGACGTGTCAACCTGCGCCGAGGAACGCGTAAGCCCTTGTCCCGACAACATCGGCTACTGTGCATGGGGTTGTTTTCGAGATTTTTGTGCGGCCCAGCGCCCTCGCCGGCGCGTCCTGTGGAATCCGAGCGCCTCGGGGACCACTGTCATCAAACTGAAACACTCCCACTCTAACGGCCTGTCAGGGTCGTCCTTCCGGAGGCGCCCGTCCTCCAACGATCCTGACAAGCGCCATGCCTTTCAAATTCATCCACATCACCGACACGCATCTGGCGAACCCCGGGCTGAAGCTCTATGGCCTCGATCCGCGCGCCCGGCTGGATGCCGCGATCGCCGACATCAACAAGCACCAGTCCGATGCCGCGTTCGCGGTCGTGACCGGCGACCTCACGCATTGGGGCGAGGCTGAATCCTACGCCAATTTCGCCGACGCGATGGCGGCGCTGAAAATCCCCTACATCGCGATGGTCGGCAATCACGACAAGCGCGTGGTCTGCCTCGACGCCCTGAAAGCCGCGCCGCGCGATCCCAACGGCTTCGTGCAGGGTACCAAGACAACCGAGCACGGCCTGTTCGTGTTCCTCGACACGCTGGACGAGACCAGCCACGCCGGCGAGATGTGCGCCAAGCGCCTCGGCTGGCTGGCGAGCACGCTCGCCGCCGCGCCGGCCGACATGCCTTTCGTCGTGTTCATGCATCACCCGCCATTCCCGGTCGGCGTGCTCGCGATGGACGACATCGCGCTGAAGCAGAGCACCGAATTCGCCGAGGTGATCGCGCCCTACCGCTCGCGCATCCGCCATCTCTTCTTCGGGCATGTGCACCGGCCGATCTTCGGCAGCTACGGCAAGATCCCCTTCTCCACCCTGCGCGGCACCAACCATCAGGTCTGGTTCGAGCTCGACGCCGACGCGCCGCATCTGGCGAGCCACGAGCCGCCGGCTTACGGCGTCGTGCTGATCGACGGGGAGAACCTGGTCGTGCACAGCCACGACTTCCTCGACACCAGTCTGCGCTTCCCCTTCGCGCCACCGGCGGGAATGGACGGCCGCGACTATGCGCTCAACTTCGCGGCGCGGTGAGATGAGCCTTGCTGAACCCGCGGCTCTCCCGGTCGCGGCATCGGCGCCGCCGCACCTGCATATCCTGAAGCGGTTCTCCACCCGCTTCAAAATCTCGCTGCCGGCCTATCTGCTGCTGCTTCCGTCGCTGGTCTTCCTCGCGCTGTTCACCTACGGCGCGATGGGCCGCGTGTTCATCGACGCGCTCTACCAGCGCGCGACGCCGAAGGCGCCGCTCCGCTTCGTCGGTCTCGACAACATCAGTGCGGTGTTGGCCGACACCGCCTTCACCGGCGCTGTCGTCAACAACCTCGTCTATGCCGTCGGCACGGCAATCCCGAGCATCGGCCTAGCGCTGCTGTTCGCGCTGGCGCTGGCGCGGACCAACGCCGTGACCAGCGCGCTCCGCGCCGCGCTGTTCCTCCCGGTGCTGATCCCGATGGTCGCGGCCTCCGCGCTGTTCCTGTTCATCTTCCTGCCCAATGTCGGGCTGCTCGACTACTACATCGGCCGGCTGCTGCCGGTGCTGCCGAACTGGCTCGGCGATTCCGACATCGCGCTCTATGCCATCATGATCATCACCATCTGGAAGAACGCCGGCTATTACATGCTGTTCTTCCTCGCCGGGCTCCAGTCCGTGCCGGAGGATGTCATGGAAGCCGCGCATCTCGACGGCGCAGGACCCTGGCAGCGCTTTCGCCACATCACCCTGCCGGAGCTCAAGCCGACCTTCCTGTTCGTCACCGTGATCGCCATCCTCAATGCGGTGACGCAGGTCGACCACGTCTTCGTCATGACCAAGGGCGGGCCGTCGAACGCCACCAATCTCGTGCTGTTCTACATCTATCAGCAGGCGGTCGAGCATTACGACATCGGCAAGGCCTCGGCGGCGACGCTGCTGACGCTCGCCGCGCTGATGGGCCTCACCGCGCTCTCGTTCCGCACCATGGCGAACCGTGAGGGCGGGGCATGAATCTGATCGATTGGCTGTTCAAGGACGCCCCGCTCGCCACCCGCCGCGAGATCACGCCCAAGCTCGGCTTCGTGCTGACCGTCCTGCTCGCGCTGGTCTGGCTGATCCCGTTCCTGTGGATGGGCGTGGCGACGCTGCGCCCGGCGTCCGACGGTATCAACCTCATGGCCGAGCTGATGCCGAGCCTGAAGCCGACGCTCGACAATATCAGGGATGCCTGGGAAATCGGCGATTTCCCGCGCTACTTCCTCAACACCACGATCATCTGCACCGGCATCCTGCTGGTGCAGTTCGTCACGATCACGCTGGCGGGCTTTGCCTTCGCGCGGCTCGAATTCGCCGGCAAGACGCTGCTGTTCTACCTGTTCCTGATGCAGCTGATGCTGGTGCCGGTGCTGTTGATCGTGCCGAACCTGCGTATCGTCGCGCAATTCGGCCTCTACGACACGCTGGCCGGCGTGATGATGCCGTTCTTCGCCTCGGCCTTCGGCACCTTCCTGATGCGGCAGGCTTTCGAGGCCATTCCGACAGAGCTTGAGGACGCCGCGCTGATCGACGGCGCCAGCCTGCTCCAGCGTATCCGCCACATCTACGTGCCGCTGTCGCTGCCGAGCTTCTCCGCCTTCGCCATCATCTCCGTCACCAGCCACTGGAACGACTTCCTGTGGCCGCTGATGGTGATCAATTCGCCGGACAAGCGGCCGCTCACGGTCGGGCTGTCGGTGTTCACCGCCACGGCGGAAGGCACGCAGGCCTGGGGCACCATCGCGGCCGGCACATTGATGGTGATCGCGCCGCTGCTCATCACCTTCCTGATCTTCCAGAAGCGCTTCATCAGTTCGTTCGTCACCTCAGGCATCAAATAGGAGATTTCTCGATGCTGTTTACCCGCAGGCTCATGCTCGGCCTTGCCATGGCAGGCTCAATGGCTGGCGCCCTCGCCGTCCCGGCAATGGCCGATGGTCCGACCGAGATCGACCTGTTCTTTCCCGTCCCCGTCGACGGCAAGCTCGCACGCGACATGAGTACCCTCATCAAGGAGTTCAACGAGACCCATCCGGCGATCAAGGCGACCGCCGTCTACACCGGCTCCTATGACGACACGCTGATCAAGACGCGCGCCGCGATCAAGGCCGGCAAGCCGCCCTCGGCCGTGATCATGTCGGCGAACTTCCTGCTCGACATGCAGATCGAGAACGAACTCACCAATCTCGACAGCCTGATCGCCGCCGACGGCACCACCAAGGATCAGTTTCTCGGCCAGTTCTTCCCGGCGCTGCAGGGCAACGCGGTGATCAACCGCTCGGTCTATGGCGTGCCCTTCCACAATTCGACGCCGCTGCTCTACATCAACGCCGATCAGGCCAAGGAAGCCGGCCTCGATCCGAACAAGCCTCCGCAGACCTGGGCTGAACTGACCGACTGGGCCAAGAAGCTCACCAAGCGCGAAGGCGACAAGGTCACCCGCTGGGGCATCGCGATCCCCTGCGCCTACGACTATTGCGGCTGGATGATGGAAACGCTCACCATGACCAATGGCGGGCGCTACTACAACGAGGAGTTCGGCGGCGAGGTCTATTACGACACGCCGTCGATGCTCGGCGCGCTGACCTGGTGGAACGACCTCGTCTACAAGCACAAGGTCCACGCGCCCGGCGCAACGCCGGGACCGGCCGTCAGCACCTCCTTCATCTCCGGCAATGCCGCGATGATGATGCTCTCGACGGGCTCGCTCACTTACGTGCGCGACAACGCCAAGTTCAACTACAAGGTCGCCTTCATCCCGCGCAACGTCCGCAACGCCGTGCCGATCGGCGGCGCCTCGCTGATCGTTCCGGCAGGGCTCGAGGCCGACAAGCAGAAGGCCGCCTGGACGCTGATCAAGTGGATGACCTCGCCCGAGAAGAGCGCCTGGTGGAGCCGCGCCACCGGCTATTTCGCGCCCAACATGGCCGCCTACAAGACGCCCGACATGATCGAGTTCCTCAACAAGAACCCGGACGCCAAGACCGCGGTCGAGCAGCTCGACGTCGCAAAATCCTGGTTTGCGACCTACAAGACCGTCCCGGTGCGCAAGACGCTGGAGGACGAGGTGATGCTGGTCCTCAACGGCAAAAAGCAGCCGAAGGAGGCCCTCGTCGCCGCCCAGAAGGCGGCCGACGAGACGCTGAAGCCGTACAACGCGGAGACGTCGCTGAAGCTGCCGTAAGGCGGCGCGCAACGGCAAACGACCATCGGCGCTCCGTCCTGCGGGGCGCCGAATTCGTTTCGGACCATTGCCGCCGTTAACCCCTCGTCCACCATCCGGCCCGACCCGCCGCCGGTAACCACGACAATTAACAGACCCTCAATTCACGCCAGACAAGTCTAGCAATGTTTCTGGGGAGGATTTTTACCGTGGATCTGTTGGTTATCGAGTTCCTGGGACTGGCGCTGGTCGCCATGTGCGTGGTCGTGGTGGCGCTGCCTTGCGCGCGCAAACCCACCCAGCGGATCCGCTACGAATAGGAATTTCGTCGCAAGGAAGCGATTCCAGCCCAAATGCAAGGCTCGAATTCGCTACGAGCCCCTTGACATCACAGCGCTTTCGGCAGAACGGCTGATATACGTGTCATGGGCTGTTCATGGATTTGATTACCACCACCGCTGACCTCGCGGCTGCCTGCAGCCGCCTGGCCAAGCATCCCGTCATTACTGTCGATACCGAGTTCCTGCGCGAAACCACCTATTACCCGCTGCTATGCGTGGTGCAGATGGCCAGCGCCGAGGAAGCCATTGTCATCGACACCCTGGCCGCAGGCATCGACCTCAAGCCGTTCTTCGAGTTGATGGCGAACGAGGCCGTGCTCAAGGTGTTCCACGCTGCCCGGCAGGACATCGAGATCATCTGGCACCAGGCCAACATCATCCCGCACCCGGTGTTCGACACCCAGGTCGCCGCCATGGTGCTCGGCTATGGCGACAGCATCGCCTATGACGCGCTGGTCGAGAAGGTCACCGGCCATCGCCCGGACAAGACGCATCGCTTCACCGACTGGTCGCGCCGGCCGCTGACCAAGGAGCAGATGCATTACGCGGTGTCCGACGTCACTCACTTGCGCGACGTGTTCGCCGCCCTCGATGCCGATTTGAAGAAGCGCCGCCGCAGCGAATGGGTCTCGATCGAGATGGAGGTCCTGACCTCGCCGAAGACTTACGACTTCCACCCCGAGCGGGCCTGGGAGCGACTGAAGACGCGGGTGCGCAAGCCGAAGGACCTCGCCGTCCTGATGGAGGTCGCAGCCTGGCGCGAGCAGGAAGCCCAGAGCCGTGACGTGCCGCGCGGCCGCGTGCTGCGCGACGAAGCCGTCAGCGACATCGCGACCCACGCCCCGAACACGATCGAGAAACTCGCAAATCTACGCTCGGTGCCGAAAGGTTTCGAGAAGTCGAAATGGGGCGCGGACATCGTCGCCGCGGTCCAGCGCGGGCTGGCGCGCGATCCCGCCACGCTGCCGAAGCTGGAGAAGCCGCGCAACAACAACAACGGCGCCGCCATCGTTGAGCTCTTGAAGGTCCTGCTGCGCATGACCGCCGAGCGCCACGCGGTCGCCAGCAAGGTGATCGCCACCGTCGACGATCTCGAGGAGATCGCAGCCGACGACGAAGCTGACGTGCCGGCGCTCCGCGGCTGGCGCCGCGAGCTGTTCGGCGATGCCGCCTTGAAGCTGAAGCGCGGCGAGCTGGCCCTGGCGGTCGAGAAAGGCCGCGTGATCGGGGTTCAGCGGGCGGAATAGGCAAGTCGCTAACTGCCAACGCGAAAACAGTGTTGCCCCGTCATCCTGAGGTGCGAGGCGTGGGACGCAACGCGTCCCACGGCGAGCCTCGAAGGATGCACGGCCCCGCTGCTGCAGTCGGGCCGTCGCCCTTCGAGGCTCGCCGAAGGGGCGAGCACCTCAGGGTGACGGGTTAAACTGAGCACCCCGACGAAGCGCTTCCCTAGAGCGTTTCATTTTTTGATAGAAGCGTATCCGGCATTAACGAAGTAGTTGCTGCATTCGCTGGGCAGAACGCTTCTGACGAGGTTGCCGATGTGGTCGCAGGCGTCGTCGATCGTGCGCTTCTGTGCGATGCGCATCCAGTGCTTGATCTTGGCGAAGACTTGCTCGTTCGGGTTGAGGTCGGGTGAGTACGGCGGCAGGTACCACAGTCTTGCGCCGGCTTTCCGGATCATCTGCCGAACGGTCGGGGACTTGTGGCTACCGAGATTATCCATGACGACGATGTCGCCCGGTTTGAGCACTTTGACGAGTTGCTGTTCGACATAGGCGCGGAAGCTTTCGCCGTTGATCGGTCCGTCGAACACGCAAGGCGCAGTGAGCTGGTCAGAGCGTAGGGCACCGAGGAAGGTCAGGGTTCGCCAGTGACCGTGCGGCGCAAAGCCGCGCAACCGCTCGCCCTTGGATCCCCAGCCGCGCAACGGGGCCATGTTGGTCTTGATCCAGGTCTCGTCGATGAACACCAGGCGGCTTGGATCGAGGCGATCCTGCAAGCTGCGCCAGCGCTGCCGCCGCCGCGCGACGTCGGCGCGACCCTGCTCAAGGGCGAACAGTGTTTTTTTTGAAGCTGAGACCTTCGCGTCGCAGGAAGGTCCATACCGCATGGTGTGAGACTTTCACGCCTCGCGCGGCAAGTTCGTCCTTCAGCCCGTGCAGCGTTAGATGTGGCGTCTGCCTGATCCGCTCCACGATGAACGCTCGATGCGGCCCCAGAACCGGCTTACGGTGACCGCCCATCTTGCCCGGCGCCACCGAACCCGTCGCGCGATAGCGCTGCCTCCACTTCACGACGGACGACACTGCAACATCGAACCGGGCCGCCACAGCATGGCAAATCTCGCCGGATTCCACCGCCTTCACGGCTCGTTCACGAAGATCATTCGAAAGAGGTCGGACCATCTGATGCTGGCCTCCGATCCAGCCAGCATCTTGAATCACAAACCGCCGCCCGACGGAATCCCTCCCGATTCAATAAATCGATGAACCGCTCTAAGCCGGCGTCAGCTTGGCCACTTCCGGCTTCATGTCGTTCAGCACGCCCGTGATCGCCGCGATCAGCTCGTCGATCTGGGCCTTGGTGACGATCAGCGGCGGACAGATGGCGATGGCATCCAGCATGTTGCGGGAGATCACGCCGCGCTCCTGGAGCATGCGGCTGGCCATGCCGCCGACGGCGCCGGGCGTGCTAGCTGCCGTCTTGCGGCCCTTGTCGAGCACGAGCTCGATCGCCGCGATCATGCCGACGCCGCGGACCTCGCCGACCAGCGGATGGCTGGCGAGCTCGCGCAGCTTGCCCTGCATATAGCCGCCGAGCTCGGCGGCATGCGCGACCAGGCCGCGTTCCTCGATGATCTTGAGGTTCTCGAGCGCAATCGCCGAGCCGACCGGATGGCCGCCCGCGGTGAAGCCGTGGCCGAGCACGCCGATCTTGTTGCTCTCGTCCGCGATCGGCTCGAACATGCGGTCGTTCATGATGATCGCCGACAGCGGGAAATAGCTCGACGTGATCTGCTTGGAGACGACCATCGCGTCCGGCTTGATGCCGTAAGTCTCGCAGCCGAACATCTTGCCGGTGCGGCCGAAGCCGCAGATCACCTCGTCGGCGACGAGCAGGATGTCGTACTTCTTCAGGACCGCCTGGATCTTCTCCCAATAGGTCGCCGGCGGCACGACGACGCCGCCCGCCCCCATCACCGGCTCGCCGAAGAAGGCCGCGATCGTCTCAGGACCCTCCTTCTGGATCAGCGCGTCGAGCTCCTCGGCCCGCCGCGTCGCGAAGGCCTCCTCGCTCTCGCCGGGCGCACCGTCCTTGTAGAAATGCGGCGAGCCCGTGTGCAGGATGTTCGGCAGCGGCAGGTCGAACGAGCGATGGTTGTTCGGCAGGCCCGTGAGGCTGGCGGACGCAATGGTGACGCCGTGATAGGCACGCATACGGCTGATGATTTTCTTGCGCTGCGGCTGGCCGAGCGAGTTGGACCGATAGGCGATCAGCTTGAGGACCGTATCGTTGGCCTCCGAGCCGGAATTGGTGAAGAACACCTTGCTCATCGTAACAGGCGCCAGCGCCACCAGCTTCTCGGCGAGATCGATCGAGGGGCCGTGCGATTTGGCGGAGAAGGTGTGATAGAACGGCAGCGCCTGCATCTGCTTGTGCGCAGCCTCGACCAGCCGCTTCTCGTTGAAGCCGAGCCCGACGCTCCACAGCCCCGCCATCGCCTCGAAATAGCGCTTGCCCGACGCGTCGAACACGTAAGGCCCCTCGCCGCGCTCGATCACCAGGGGACCAGCCTGCTGGTGCGCGCGCGCATTGGTGTAGGCGTGGAGCTGATAGGCCACATCGCGGGCTTCTTGCGAATTGGGCAGCATGGACATTTGCGGGCACCCTTCAGGTCGTCACGTCGCAGGCACAGCCGGCGCATTCACGTGATTATCAGGACACTTGGCTATTGCGACGGGGCAAAACTTGCAACGTCAATTCGTCGGCAGCAAGCGCTCAGCAGCGATGCACAAAGCCGCATGCAGATGGGCGGGACATCGGCGGCTCTCAAGCCGCGCCGTCGTCATCCCGGTCGTCGTCGGCGACTGCGGCTTCCCTCACCTCCACCAGCGCCATCGACAGCAGATAGACCGTCGTCGGCAAGCCGACGCGGCGGGCCGTCTCGGCGGCACGCGACAAATCGCTCGCCAGCTCCCTGAGCTGCTCTCCCCGTGACAATGTCCCACCCATCCATCTGCCAGTCGCGGCGGCTTACACCGTGATGGCGCCGCTGGTTCTGATCAGTTCGGCGCTGGGATGAATTGTAGCAAAGTTCGCGATGACATTCACTACCGCATCCCTGTACGCGGCCGCATCGCCCGTAGCAGGCTGCCGGCAGGCCACGGCGTCGCCGATCACCTGGTAGCGATGGCTGCGGTGAAATCCGTCGACGGCGGTGGCGAGAATGGTCTCGTCAAAGGAAAAGCCGATCAGAATGCAGCGCACGCTGCGGATATTGGACATGTAGTCCACGAACCGCGACGCGCTGTAGGCCGAAGGCAGCGGGTGCTCGAACGTCATCTCTCCCGGCTGCGGCTTCGCTTCCGGGATCCAATCGGTCAGCCTGGATGCCGGATTGAACCAGGCCGCCTGGGCAATGCGCTTGAGATGCATCACCGGCCAGAGATTGGCGCGCCACAGCGCTAGGAGTTCCAGGCAGCGCATCGTGGCCGCCTCGCCATCCAGGATGACGTGGCGACGCCCGGGGGTCAGATATTCGACCTGGAGATCCGCACAGATCAGGATCGGCGGATCGTCATGGATGGAGACCAGCATTGTCTTGCGCGGAGCTGCACCAGTTTCAACGATCGGCGAGTGCGAGGTCCCGTAGCGGCGAGGTCACCGACCGCCCCGCCGATGCGTCGAGCACGCCCGGCCGGTCCCAATCGCCCTCGGGACGAATGATCACATAGGGATCGCTGTCCAGCGTGATGGCGTCCGGCCCCGGCTCGATCTCCAGCAGCATCTCCGTGTAGGAGAAATCGGAGAAGGTGATCTTGCGGTTGTGGCCGAGCGGCTTGGCGCCGAAATGAGCCCAGAAATCGACCAGCCGGTCCTGCGCCTGGCCGTAGATCTTGCGGAAGCCCTTGCGCTTCACATAGTCCACGCTCGCCTGTACCAGCTTGAACGAGATGCGCGAGCGCCGGTACTGGTGCCGCACCGCAAGCCGCTCCACCTTGGCGAAATCGCCGAAGAAGCGCACCCGCAGGCAGCCCGCGGGCTCGTTGCCGACGTAACCGATGAAATGCGCCGCGACCATGTCGTTGCCGTCGAACTCCTCGTCGAACGGGCAATCCTGCTCGGCAAGATAGACCGCGGAACGAATGGCGGTGACCAGCATGAGATCGCTGGGATCGCGCGCCAGGCGAACGGTGATGGCGCGGGAGTCGGGCTTCGCGAGAGGAATCCTAGTGCCGTGCATCTGCATAGCTCCTTGCTTGGATGATCGCGCCCGGCATGCGCATTGGCCGCCGATGCCACGGGCGCTCGTAACACCACAGGTCCGGCTGAAAGCTCGCGATGGGCTCGAAGCCCGTCGCCCTCATGATCTCGCGTCCGGCCACCGTTGCCGGCTGCGCATAGCAATCCGCGTCGCGAAATCTTATCTGACGCAGATGCGCCGAGGCCTTGCCGAGACCGGCGATCCCGCGGCCCGTCGCCGCGATCGCCCAGATGTAGATTGCGGAGACGTCCTGGTCGGCCGACGCGAGATAACGCGTCTGCGGCGCGGTCAGGCAGATCTCGTCGAGCAACAGCGCGTCGTGACCGCGATCGTTGAGAAACAGGAAGGCCATCCCGCCGAGCAGACGGCCCTTTCGGCTGAAGGTCAGGAGGCTCTGGGGATCGAAGGCGAAATAACGTTCGAGCTCCGCAGCCCCGATCTGCACGCCCGGCACCAGCCGGTGCGCCATCCCGGCCAGTTCAGCGATTTCGGAAAATTGCGCAACTCGGACATCGACGTCCGGGCTCAGCGGAAGGGCGTCGAAATCATGCCTTGCGGCAAACGAGCCCCTTTCCATACTCATGTCGTCCCTCTATCGTTTGGGGGTTTTATGTGCCGCCATGGCGAGAAGCTTAGCGGCTGGAGATCAGGAGTATGCAGCAAGTATTGCACCGGGGTGCTGCAATGATGCAGCACCATGAAGAAGCGCTAAATGCGTCCTGGGACGATTTGAAACTGTTTTTAGCTTGCGCAAAATTTAAAAGTTTTCGTAACGCCGCCGAAGAGCTCGGACTGACTTCCACCACCCTGATGCGCAGGATCGACCGGCTCGAGGAGAGCATCGCCTGCAAGCTGTTCCTGCGCGACCAGAGCGGACTCACGCTCAGCGACGAAGGCACCGCGATGATCGCCGACGTCGCGCATATGGAACGCCACGCCTTCAACGTCTTCCGGCGCGCCTCGCGCGGGTCGAACGACACGTCGGGCACCGTGCGCGTCGCGGTGACGGAAGGCCCCGGCAATTTCTGGATCCTGCCGCGGCTGATCGACTTCCAGAAGACCTACCGCAAGATCACCGTCGATCTGCGCTGCGCGATGGAGCAGGCCGACGTCGCGCGACTGGAATCCGACATCGCGATCCAGCTCGAGCCGCCGACCAATCCCGACCTGATCGTCGCCAAGCTCGGCCGCCTCCACATCTACCCCTTCGTCTCCAAGGAGTATGAGAGCCTCTACGGGGTGCCGGCGACGCTCGCGGAATTGAAGAACCACCGCATCATCAAGCAGAGCGCGCCGCAGGTCGACGACACTGCCTATGCCCGCGTGCTCGGACTGAAGTCACTCGAGGGCATCGTCGGGATCAAGACCAACTCGTCGGTCGGTGTGCTGTATGCGGTGGAGCGCGGCGCCGGCATCGGCTTCCTGCCGACCGTGTCGATCGCGCTCGGCGTGCCGCTGATCGCCGTCGATCTCGGCGTCAGCCATCACGCCGATCTCTGGCTCACCTATCACAAGGAATTTCGCTCCTCCGAGCGCCACAAGATCGTGGTCGACTGGCTGAAGAAGATCTTCGATTCCAAGACCTATCCCTGCTTCCGCGACGAGTTCATTCATCCAAACGCGCTGGTGCCGATGATGACGGCTGCGCGCGAGGGTTTTGGATTGACGGGATATGCCGCGGCGACGCCGACCTGAACACAGACTTTATCTGAGCATGATCTTATCGGAAGACCGCTGCACACTCTTCCGGATCATGCCTGCGCCTCACCACCGATATTCGAAGCCGGCCGTGCCCTGGTGCGAGGTCAGCTCGTTGCGGAACTTGCCGTCGTAATTGACGTAGAGCCGCGCGGTGCTGGTGAGGCTGAGCGAGGCCGAGGCACCGGCGTCCATGCCGTAACGGCTCTCGCCGATGCCGGGCACGACGATGCTCTGGGCTCCGAGGCTGACCTGCACCGATCCCAGATTCTGATAAAAATTGTCGACGAACTTGCCGTAGGCCGACAGGTCCAGGATCTTCTGGTCGAAGATGAAATAGCGTCCTATCTCCGCGCCGATCATGACGCGCGCGCGCGATAGCGCGGTGGAGCCGACGTTGAGCGGATCGAGCCCGCCCGCCTCCTGGAACGCGGCGCTGGTGGCGCGCACATATTCGAGCGCGCCCTTGGGCACGATGCGCATCTGGTCTTGGGTCCAGTAATAGCTGATCTCGGTCAGCGCGCCGTCGACGGCGGCCCGATAGCCGGCGGTCGCAAGGCCGAGGCCGGTGTCCCGGCTGGAGCGGACCTTGCCGAAACCGTGCACCACCGCGAACGCCCAGGTCCAGGGGCCCTTGTCGACCGAGCCGTTGAAGCCGATCTGTGTCAGGTCGAGCGTTGCCGACTGGAGCGCCAGCGGCACGTCGATGTCGGTATGGCTCTGGTCGACGGAGAAGCCGAGATTGACGCCAGGGGCGACCCGCGCGCCAAAGCCAGCGACGCCGCCGAACGTCTTGCGCTTGTCGCCGACGAAATCGCCCTGCGCATCGGTCCGGACCGAGATGCCATAGCCTTCGAACCAGGTACGGTAGCGCGGATCTTCCGTGACCACCGACGCACCGCCGCCGCCGGGATTGGTGCGGAAGGCGCGGTTGACGCCGCTGGAGGCCTGGTTACCAAGCCGCTCCAGGAAATTCGAGCCGAGATTGAGCGCACTGTTGCCGGCCGATTGGTCGTAATTGGTCGAAGTCGGCGTCGGCACCGGCGTCGGTGATGCCGTCGGCGTCGGGGTCGGCGTGGGCGTCGGGCTTTGCGCGAAGCCTGATGTCGCCGAAAACATCATCACAACGAACGCGACAGCCGCCATGATCCGGCGGACGCGGTCCAGCCCGATCGTCTGCCGTGTCCCGGTGGGCTGCGAGGTGCAGCGCATGACGATGTATCCCGAAGCAAAATGGCGGCGCGCAAAAATGCAACACGATGCTGCGGCGCCCTGCTGCGATTTGTGCCGAACTGCCACTGAGGGTCAACCTGTGGGCATATCATCGCCGAGGCTATTGCCCTGATTGTGGTTCCGTTGCCACAGGTCGCAAATTGCGCGCGGGGACATCCGAGCCGGGCTTGAAATCCGCACGCGGCTTGCTAACGCGCGCTTTTCATGTTGCAATATTGGACACAATCGGAATTGGCCGCTCGGCTGTGCGTTTCGCGACATTGAGACTCGAACAGACTTCCGGAAGCCCGTTTGTGGCGTGGCACGCGAAAAGCGGCCGCGTCGTTTTTGTATCCAGCGGAGGAGACTGAGGATGCCGCAAAAGGGCACCGTCAAATGGTTCAACCCGACCAAGGGCTATGGGTTCATCAAGCCGAACGGCAGCGACAAGGACGTGTTCGTCCACATCTCCGCCGTCGAACGGGCCGGGCTCTCGACCCTCAACGAAAACCAGGTGGTTGAATACGACCTCGTGGAGAACCGCGGCAAAGCATCCGCGGAAAACCTCAAGGTCTCCTGAGTTCTCTCGAGCCTGACAAGCGAGAGATCATGACGTTGCCCCCGGCTCTGCCGGGGGATTTTGTTTTGGCCGCCTTTTTCATGCGACTGGACCTTATGTAGATTTCCGGTTATATTACCGGTTATTTACTCTAGAGCCGAGCCGTGGCAACGAAATCCCAGCGAAAGGCAACTAGGACCCATAGGCGCCGCGCCGCCGCGCGTGGTCTGGTGCGGGTTGAAGTCCAAGCCGCTAGGAAGGACGCGAGCCTCATCCGTGCCCTGGCGAAAACCCTGCGCGACAAGCCCGAAAGAGCCGCTGTGCTTCGATCAAAGCTCGCCAGCGCCCTCCTCAATCCTGATGTCAGGACAGCCTTCGACGTCTTTGGTTCCGAGCTTCCCGATGAGGTCTTCGACGGTGTCTTCGATCAGCCGCGGCGTGACGGCTGGCGTGAGGTCGATTTGTGAGGTTTCTGGTCGATACCAACATCATTTCCGAAATACGCAAGCGCGAACGCGCCGACCCAAACGTAATTCGTTGGGTTAATCAGACGCCAGCGGAGGATATCGGAACCAGTGTCTTGGTTCTGGCCGAAATTCGCCGAGGCATCGAACTGAAACGGAGAAGTGATCCGCTCCAGGCGAGATCTCTCGACCGATGGTTTTCGCAGATGAGAACCCGACTTGCCGATCGGGTTCTTCCCATCGATGAGACCATCGCCGAAACCTGGGCCCTTCTTGGAATTCCCAATCCGCTACCGCTCATTGACAGTCTGCTCGCGGCCACAGCCAAGGTCCACGGCCTGACACTGGTGACGCGCAACATTGCCGACATTGAATCGACCGGCATAGCGATGCTCGATCCGTTTGCAACGTCGTGAGCGATAAATCGATGATCCAACGATCGGAGTATTTCTCGGTCGCCAATGACACCAAATGGCGAGAACTGCGGGCCGCAATGCTTGGCCTCGATGGTGCCGATCAACCCGATTTTCGCTGCAAAGACCTTGAAGGCGGGTCCTCGGTCGCTGGGATGGGGAATGGTATTACCACTGGCAGGACGGTGGTTGGGAATCGATGGAGTGGGCCGAACTGTCCGTGAAGACGGCGCGTCAGCGAGATCTTGTCCGAGCAGTCTGGAAACGTATCCGGTTTGCAGGAGAGGAAACAGACGAAGGTTTCCGCATTTTCGGATATGTTCGCAACGGCGAGCCGGCCAACTCTATTGAATAACTGCTCTGACTGCCTTAGCTCACCACCGGCGAAACTAGAAAATTCTCGGACGGCCCGCTACCCGCCGTCTTGCAGACGTCGCCCGCGATCTGGACCTTTCCAGTTGCGAGCAGCCGCAGCGCTTCGGGATAGATGCGGTGCTCGACCTCGAGGATGCGCTCCGACAGCGTGTCGCCCGTATCATGGTCGCTGACGGGGACCGCGCCCTGCATCACGATCGGGCCGGCGTCGGTCTCGGGGATGACGAAGTGCACCGTCGCGCCAGACAGTTTTACGCCGGCGCGCAGGGCCTGGCCGTGCGGGTCCAAACCTGGGAACGACGGCAGCAGCGACGGGTGGATGTTGAGCATCCGCCCGTACCAGGCTCTCGTGAACTCGGCCGTGAACAGGCGCATGAAGCCGCCCAGGCAAATCAGCTCGATGCCGTACTGGTCGAGGGCTGCCTGCAGCACCTTCTCGAAGCCGGCGCGGTCCTTGCCGAACGGCTTGCTCTCGATCACCAGCGTGTTGACGCCGCTCGCTTTGGCCCGTTCGAGCCCGGGCGCATCGGCCTTGTTCGAGATGACGAGCGAGATCTCCGCCGGAAAATCCGCAGCAGTGGCGGCCCTGATCAGGGCGGACATGTTAGAGCCGCGGCCCGAAATCAGGATGGCGACGCGGCGCTTCATCACAGCGCCAGATCGAGGTGGCCGTTATAGACGACGCGGTGCTCGCCCTCGGCCGGGATCACGGTGCCGAGTTGCGCCACCGTCTCGCCGGCATCGGTGAAGACCCGCACGACCTCGTCGACCTTGTCCGGCTCGACGATCGCGATCATGCCGATGCCGCAGTTGAAGGTGCGCAGCATTTCCAGCTCGGCGATGCCGGCCTGCGCCGCCAGCCATTTGAACACCGGCAGCACCGGCAGGCGCGCGAGGTCAATGCCGACGCCGAGATGGTTCGGCAGCACGCGCGGAATGTTGTCGGTGAAGCCACCGCCGGTGATGTGGGCGAGCCCCTTCACCGCGCCGGTCTCGCGGATCGCGCGCAGGCAGGATTTGACATAGAGCCTGGTCGGCGTCAGCAGCGCGCCGCCGAGTGTCATGACCGGCGCGAACGGCGCCTGCGCCTCGAAGCCGAGGCCCGACTGCTCGACGATCTTGCGCACCAGCGAGAAGCCGTTGGAGTGCACGCCCGACGAGGCGAGGCCGATCACGGCATCGCCCGCGGTGATGTCCTTGCGCGGCAGCAGCGTGCCGCGCTCGGCGGCGCCGACGGCAAAGCCGCCGAGATCGTAGTCGCCGTCCTTGTAGAGGCCGGGCATCTCGGCGGTCTCGCCGCCGATCAGCGCGCAGCCGGATTCGCGGCAGCCTTCGGCAACGCCGGCGACGATCGAAGCGGTCGCCTCCGGATCGAGCTTGCCGCAGGCAAAATAGTCCAGGAAGAACAGCGGCTCGGCGCCCTGCACCACGAGGTCGTTGACGCTCATGGCGACGAGGTCGATGCCGATCCCGCCATGCAGGCCGGTCTCGATCGCGATCTTTACCTTGGTGCCGACGCCGTCGGTGGCGGCGACGAGGATGGGGTCCTTGAATCCGGCCGCCTTGAGATCGAACAGGCCGCCGAAACCGCCGATCTCGGCGTCGGCGCCGGGCCGTGCGGTGGCGCGCACCATCGGCTTGATCAGGTCGACCAGGCGGTTGCCCGCATCGATATCGACGCCTGAATCGGCGTAAGTGAGGCCGTTTTTGCGGTCGGTCATGCCCGATTTCCAGTGGGTTTGCGGCTGGTTACGTCGAATTCCGGGGACGCGCAATGGCTCGCATGGCGCCCCGCCCTATACTATGTAGATATCAACCGGTTCAGCCTCCCCAAGAGGCGGGATTCGAGGTCAGGCCGGGTGCCGGGAAGCGCCGTGTGAGTATTCCGAATATCATTACCCTGGGCCGCATCTTGCTGGTCCCGATCATCGTCTGGGCCATCGTGTCGAGCCAAATGGAAGTGGCGTTCGCCGTGTTCCTGATCGCCGGCATCAGCGATGCCGTCGACGGGTTCCTGGCCAAGCGCTTCAACATGACGAGCGAGCTCGGCGCCCTACTCGACCCGCTCGCCGACAAGGCGCTGCTGGTCTCGATCTACCTGGCGCTCGGCATCTGGGGCGACATCCCGCGCTGGATCGTCATCCTGGTGGTGTCGCGCGACATCATGATCGTCACCGCGGTGATCGTCTCCTGGCTGTTCGACAAGCCGGTCGAGATGAAGCCCTCGAAAGTGTCGAAGCTCAACACCGCGGCCCAGGTCGGCTACGCGGCCCTGGTGCTGGCCGCCCTCGCCTTTGGCTTCAAGGCGGCGCCCTATGATATGATCCTGATGGGCCTCGTGACGGTCTTCACGCTGTCCTCGGTGTCGCTGTACCTCGTCGAGTGGCTGCGGCACATGAGCACGATCGACGCCAGGTAAAGCGATCGAAGCTAAATGAGCCGGGAGGCGGCCCCGCAAAAGGCCAACTCCCGCTCGATACGTCGACCCTTTCAAACCAAGCCGGCGCGCCGGCACGGAGCACAGCAAGCGTGGCAGGCCGCGTTCACCCCCGACAATTGGCGTTCTCGCTTCCGCATGCGGAGAGCCTCAGCCGGGACAATTTCCTCGAAGGCCCGGCCAACTCCGCCGGTCTTGCCCTCGTCGATGCCTGGCCCGAATGGCCGAACCGGATCATGTGGCTGGCCGGCCCGGAAGGAAGCGGCAAGAGCCATCTCGCCGCGATCTGGGCAGAGGACGCCGGTGCCCGCTCGACCGCAGCCGACGGGCTGACCGCCGAAGCCGTTCCGGGCGCGCTCGCCACCGGCGCACTGGTGGTCGAGGATCTCAAGGCCGGGGCGTTCGACGAGCGCGCCTTGTTCCACCTGATGAACCTCGCCCGCGAGGACGGCGCCTATGTCCTGCTCACGGGACGCGAGGTGCCGTCATCGCTTCAGATCGAGCTGCGCGACCTGCGCTCGCGGCTGCGCGCGGTGCCTGTCATCTCGCTGCTGCCGCCCGATGACCAGCTTTTCCGCGGCCTGATCGTCAAATTCTGCGCGGATCGCCAGCTCGCCGTGGACGAGAGCGTGGTCAGCTACCTCGCTACCCGCCTGGAGCGATCCTCGGCGGCCGCCCGGCGGGCCGTGGAACTGCTCGACAGCGAG
Source organism: Bradyrhizobium sp. A5 (assembly GCF_042076515.1). NCBI lineage: Bacteria > Pseudomonadati > Pseudomonadota > Alphaproteobacteria > Hyphomicrobiales > Nitrobacteraceae > Bradyrhizobium > Bradyrhizobium sp. A5. The sequence continues at coordinate 3,992,656 of NZ_CP148990.1, forward strand.
GCCCTGCGGCTCGGCCGCCCCGTCACAAGGGCGCTGGCCGCCGAGCTGCTCCGGGACGCCTGACCTGGTCGTCCGCCCTATGGCCGCTTGACGCGGCGCGGCGGCGGAACATCAATGTCATCGAAACGTCATCGGACTAACACATGCTCCCGCCGGTTTTGCGCATGTGATCGCAAATTGGGGCGAACTGGATGGACCGACTTCTCATGGACTCCGCGCAAACTGTTGAAAACAAAGAAAAAGCCACGGAGACCGAGAGCCTGCCGGCGATCGCGTCGAGTCCCGAGCGATTCATCAATCGCGAGCTGTCCTGGCTGCATTTCAACCGCCGCGTCCTCGAGGAATCGGTCAATCCCAGTCACCCCGTGCTGGAGCGGGTGCGGTTCCTGTCGATTTCAGCGAATAACCTCGACGAGTTCTTCATGGTCCGCGTCGCCGGCATCAAGGCTCAGATCCGCGAGGGCATTGCCGAACGCGCCCCCGACGGCCTGACCCCGTCCGAGCAGCTCGCGCTGATCAACCGAACCGTCTCGCAGCTTGCCTCCGACCAGCAGGCGATCTGGGCCGACCTGCGCGGCACGCTGGCCGATGTCGGCATCATCCTGGTCGACGGCAAGGACGTCACCAAGGCGGAACGGAGCTGGATCGAGGACTACTTCCTCAACAACGTGTTCCCGCTGCTGACGCCGCTCGCGATCGACCCGGCCCACCCCTTCCCGTTCATTCCGAGCCTCGGCTTCACCATCGCGCTGCAGCTGAAGCGCGCCGCCGACGGCAGACAGATGAACGCGCTGATCCGCATGCCCGGCAAGATCGACCGCTTCATCCGTCTGCCGACCGAGGGCAAGGTGCGCCTGATCTCGCTGGAGCAGGCGACGGGCCTCTTCATCAACCGGCTCTTCCCCGGCTACAACCTCCACGGCCTGGGCGCCTTCCGCATCATCCGCGACTCCGAGCTCGAAATCGAGGAAGAGGCCGAGGACCTCGTCCGCCTGTTCGAGACCGCGCTCAAGCGCCGCCGACGCGGCTCGGTGATCCGGCTCGAGATCGACGCCAAGATGCCGGAGCAGTTGCGCAACTTCGTCCAGCATGCGCTCTCGACGGCCGACGACGAGGTGTTCCTGGTCGACGGCGTGCTCGCGATGAACGAGCTCTCGCAGCTCACCCGCCTCGACCGCCCCGACCTCGAATTCACCCCTTACGTGCCACGCCATCCCGAGCGTGTGCGCGAGCATGGCGGCGACATCTTTGCCGCGATCCGGCAGAAGGACCTCGTCGTCCATCACCCCTACGAATCCTTCGACGTGGTGGTGCAGTTCCTGCAGCAGGCCGCACGCGACCCCGACGTCGTCGCGATCAAGCAGACGCTCTACCGCACCTCCAACAACTCGCCGATCGTGCGCACACTCGCGGAGGCCGCCGAAGCCGGCAAGTCCGTCACCGCGCTGATCGAGCTGAAAGCGCGCTTCGACGAGGAGGCCAACATCCGCTGGGCGCGCGACCTCGAACGCGCCGGCGTGCAGGTCGTCTACGGCTTCCTCGAATTGAAGACGCACGCCAAGCTCTCGATGGTGGTGCGCCGCGAGGGCGGCAGCCTCACGACCTACGTCCACACCGGCACCGGCAATTACCACCCCGTGACCGCGCGCATCTACACCGACCTCTCCTATTTTACCTCGGACCCGACCATCGGTCGCGACGCCGCGCGCGTGTTCAACTTCATCACCGGCTATGCCGCGCCCAGCGACCTCGAAAAGATGGCGGTGTCGCCGCTGACCTTGCGCAAGCGTATCATCGAGCACATCCAGGGCGAGACCGCACACGCCAAGCACGGCCGTCCGGGCGCGGTCTGGATGAAGATGAATGCGCTGGTCGACCCCGACATCATCGACGCGCTCTACGAGGCCTCGCAGGCCGGCGTTCAGGTCGAGCTCGTGGTGCGCGGCATCTGTTGCCTCAGGCCCGGCATTCCCGGCCTCTCGGAGAACATCCGCGTCAAGTCGATCATCGGACGCTTCCTGGAACACGGCCGAATCTACTGCTTCGGCATGGGCCAGGGCCTGCCGGGCGCCAAAGCGGCTGTGTATATCTCCTCGGCCGACATGATGCCGCGCAACCTCGACCGCCGCGTCGAGGTGCTGTGTCCGCTGCAAAATCCCACGGTGCATCAGCAGGTTCTCGAACAGATCATGGTCGCGAATCTCAAGGACAATGAGCAGAGCTGGCAATTGTTGCCGGACGGGTCCTCAACGCGTATGAAGGCCGCGAAGGGCGAGGAGCCTTTCAACGTCCACAACTACTTCATGACAAATCCGAGTCTGTCTGGCCGTGGAAAGTCGCTCAAGGAATCCTCGCCGCGCCGTCTCACGCGCCGTAATGAACGTCATCAATCCTGATCCGGGATCGCTGACGTGAAGCGGCCGCGCAAGCGCGGCTCGAGCGTCGCTGTCATCGATATCGGTTCCAACTCGGTCCGTCTCGTCGTCTACGAGGGATTGGCGCGGAGCCTCATACCGATCTTCAACGAGAAGACGCTGTGCGGCCTCGGGCGCGAGGTGCAGAGCACGGGCCTGCTTGCGCCCGACGCCGTCGACAAGGCGCTGACCTCGCTGAAGCGCTTCCGCGCGCTGTGCCGGGTGATGCAGGTCGGGCGCGTGTTCGCGATTGCCACCGCGGCCTGCCGCGACGCCTCCAACGGCCCGGACTTCATCGCGAAAGCCGAGCGCATCTGCGCCGTGAAGATCGAGATCCTGTCGGGCCCGCGCGAGGCGCGGCTGTCGGCGCTCGGCGTCATCTCCGGCATCCATCATCCCGACGGCATCGTCGGCGATCTCGGCGGCGGCTCGCTCGAGCTGATCGACGTGCGCAGGAACAGCGTGCGCAGCGGCGTGACGCTGCCGCTCGGCGGCCTCGCGCTGCAGGACCTCGCGCACAAATCGCTCAAGCGCGCCGACCGCATCGTGCGCGAGGAGCTCGACGAGGTGCCGCAGCTCGCCGCGGGCCACGGCCGCACCTTCTACGCCGTCGGCGGCACCTGGCGCGCGCTCGCGCGCATCCACATCCTCCAGAGCGGCTATCCGCTCCAGGTGATGCACGGCTACTCGATTTCGGCTGCCGAGGCGCTCGACTTCTCGCGCCGTCTACGCCGCCTTGCGGCCACCGGCATGCTCGCCGACATCGAGGTCGTCGCCGACGCACGCCGCCCGCTCCTCACCTATGCCGCGCTGGTGCTCGAGCACATCATCCGGGTCGCGAAACCGAAGACCATCGTGTTCTCGACCTTCGGCGTACGCGAGGGCCTGCTGCACGAGAAGCTGACCGAGTCCGAGCGCAACAAGGACGGTTTGATCTGCGCGGCGGAAGAGCTGAACCAGTTGCTGTCGCGCTCGGCCAAGCACGCCCGCGAGCTGATCGCCTGGACCGATCGCCTCGCGCGCGTGGTGAAGCTGCGCGAGACCGACGAGGACCGCCGGCTGCGCCACGCGGCGTGCCTGCTCTCCGACATCGGCTGGCGCGTGCATCCCGACCATCGCGGCGAGCAGACGCTGAGCCTCGTCGTCAACGGCAATTTCGGCGCGATCACCCACACCGAGCGCGCCTTCGTCGGCCTGTCCGTGTTCTACCGTTATGCGGGCCTGAGCGAGGAGAACCAGCCGCCGCTGACGACGCAGGAGTTGCTGACGCCGGCCCAGCTCGAACGCGCCCGTCTGTTGGGTGCGGCGTTCCGCGTCGCACACCTGATTTCGGCGGCACGCCCGGGCGTGCTGCCCGCCACGCATTTCCGCAATCGGGGCCGCAATCTGATGCTGGTGTTCGAGCACCGGCTCGGCGACCTCGTCGCCGACCGCGTCGGCAGCCGCTTCAAGCAGCTCGCCCGCCTGATCGGGCGCGCGGGCTCGATCGTCCGGCGCTAGCTTGCCTCTCCCCGGCTGGGAGAGGTGAAGTGCGCGTCCTCGAAAAACTTTACTCCGCCGACGCCTTGGCGTGGCGCTCGGAGGATTCGAGCGCGGCCTGGCTCATGCTGCGCCGGCGCCAGATGGTGCCGACGACCAGCACGACGAGAACGCCGAGGGCCGCGCAGAGATATTCTGCGGCGGGTCCGGCGTGGGCAAATTGCGGCGGGATCCGCAGTACGGCCAGCACCGAGTCCAGCGACGCCCCGACGGGACCCGCGAATACCGTGTGCAGTCTCGGCTCGATGCCGGGGTCGGTCGCGATCACCTCGCCGGCGACCCAGCCGAGCAGCGCCGCACCGGCCCACACCAGGACCGGCAGCTTTGCGAGCAGCGCCATGATCAGCGCCGCACCGGCGACGATCAGGGGAACGCTGATGGCAAGACCGAGGATCAAGAGCGGCACACTACCATTGGCGGCGGCCGCGACCGCGATGACGTTGTCGAGACTCATGACGATGTCGGCGACGACGACGATCTGCACCGCCTGCCAGAGATGCGAGGCGGACTCGACGTCGTCCTCGTCCTCGTTCTCCGGCACCAGCAGCTTCGCCGCGATCACGATCAGCGCGAGACCGCCGACAAGCTTGAGATATGGCAGCTCCATCAGGCTCGCGACGATGCCGGTGAAGATGATCCGCAGCAGCACGGCTGCGCCGGCACCGAAGATCATGCCCCACAGCCGATGCCGCGGCTTGAGGCCGCGGCAGGCGAGCGCAATCACCAGCGCGTTGTCGCCGGAGAGCAGGATGTTGATCCAGATGATCTTGCCGACCGCAATCCAGAAGGTCGGTTCGGCCATCTCATTGCGGAACTGGGTGAAGAATGCCCCGATCGTAGCGGGATCGAAGATCTGCCAGAGCCAATTCACAATGAGTCCTTTCGCCGCGTCGCCCTAACCTGTCGGCTGATCAATCAGCCGACGATCTCGTTGCCCGAGAAGAACTGCGCGATCTCGATCGCGGCGGTCTCCGGCGCATCCGAGCCGTGAGCGGAATTCTCGCCGATCGACTTTGCGTAGAGCTTGCGGATGGTGCCCTCGGCCGCCTTGGACGGATCGGTCGCACCCATCGCGTCGCGGTACTTGACGACGGCACCCTCGCCTTCGAGGACCTGCACAACCACCGGGCCCGAGGTCATGAACTCGACGAGCTCGCCGAAGAACGGGCGAGCCTTGTGGACGGCATAGAAGGTCTCGGCCTGTTCCTTGGTCATGCGGATGCGCTTCTGCGCGACGATGCGCAAGCCCGCCTTCTCGATCACGGCGTTGACCGCACCGGTCAGGTTACGCGCGGTCGCATCGGGCTTGATGATCGAGAAAGTGCGTTCGATGGCCATAATCTTGTCCTTGAGAAGAAAGCGGTGGTTCGGAGTTGCCGGGCTTATATCGGCGCTGTCGCGATACGGCAAGCGAGGCCAGAAACGGCTCTCACAGGCGCTTCGCCGCAGGCCGCCCCGCCAACCCGGGCTTGGATTACCGAGGTTTCACCCAGATGAACCCAATCTGAAGCCTCCATTCAGGCTTTGGTTCAGCTTCGCCGGCGTAAGGTCGGACCATCGAAACCGAAGCCCGAACATGAATTCAAGCATGAGGCAGACCGTTTCGGAGGCCTTTCCATCGACGCGATAGCTTCGCGCCGGCAGTTCTGAGGAGATCACCATGTTGAGGAAACTTTCGCTTGCCGCAGTTGCCGCGCTCGCGCTGGGCGCCGCGCTGGCGCCGACCTCCGCCTCCGCTCACTGGCACGGCGGCGGCTGGCATGGCGGCGGCTGGGGCCACGGCTACGGCTTTGGCGGCCCGCGCTTCTACGGCCGCGGTCCGGTCGTCTCCTACGGTTATGGCGGCTGCTATGTGCGCCGGCTGGTCCCGACCCCCTGGGGACCCCGCTGGCGGATGATCAACCGCTGCTACTGAGCCCGACAGCACCTTTCTAAAATACCTTCCAGAGGTACCTTTGCCCCAAGGTGCCTTCCAAGCGAGGCCCCGGCGTTCCCCTGCGCCGGGGCTTTGTATTTGGGCCAATACGACGAGCTCATGCAATTTTCACGAGGATGCCGGGCGTTCCCCCACCAATGGCGAAACCATTTTGGGGGCCAATGACTTGATACCGTGTCATTACTTTGCAAACACGGAACCCGGCGATGCCCAGCCTTTATGCCAATGACAGCGAACGGATCGACCGGCGCACCAGCCGCTCGATTTGTGATGCCGTGGGCGAACGGCTGCAGCAGCGCCTGCGCCCCGACCCCCGGCTCCCGACCCATCTCGAGCAGCTCCTCGACGAGTTGAAGAAGCGCGACCGCGATTCGCACTGACTTGAGACGCTGACCGGCGCACACACGGAAAAACGGGTTGCGTTTGTTCCCGGCTGCGGTGACAACGCCGCATGCTTGCTATCACCGACCTCTCAATCCGCCTCGCCGGACGCCTTCTGATTGACCAGAGCTCCGTACAGATCACGCCCGGATCGCGCGTCGGCATGGTCGGACGCAACGGCACCGGCAAGTCGACGCTGTTCAAGGTGATCCGGGGTGAGCTTTCGGCCGAGCACGGCACGGTGACCCTGCCGCCGCGCTGGCGCGTCGGCAGCCTCGCACAGGAGGCACCGAACGGCCCGGAAAGCCTGATCTCCGTCGTGCTCAAGGCCGATCTCGAACGCGACGCGCTGCTTCAGGAAGCCGAAAGCGCCACCGATCCGCACCGGATCGCGGAGATCCAGACTCGGCTGGTCGACATCGACGCGCATTCGGCGCCGAGCCGCGCCGCCGCGATCCTGTCCGGTCTCGGCTTCTCTGCCGCCGACCAACTGCGCCCCTGCGCCGAATTCTCCGGCGGCTGGCGCATGCGCGTCGCGCTCGCCGCCACCCTGTTCGCGGCCCCCGACCTGTTGCTGCTCGACGAGCCCACCAACTATCTCGATCTCGAAGGCACGCTGTGGCTGGAGGATCACCTCGCACATTATCCGCGCACGGTGATCGTGATCAGCCATGACCGCGACCTGCTTGAAAGCTCGGTCGACCAGATCCTGCATCTGGAGCGCGGCAAGCTCACGCTCTACAAGGGCACTTATTCCTCCTTCGAGGAGCAACGCGCCATGCGGGAACTGCTCGATGCCAAGGCGGTCAAGCGCCAGGAAGCCGAACGCGCGCGGCTGCAGGCCTTCGTCGATCGCTTCAAGGCCAAAGCCTCCAAGGCCCGGCAGGCACAGTCCCGCGTCAAGATGCTGGAGCGGCTGAAGCCGATCACGGCCCTGGTCACTGCGGACGTGCGCGAGATCAGCTTTCCCGCGCCGGAGAAGATCCTGTCGCCGCCGATCATCGCCGTCGACAACGCCTCGGTCGGCTACGATCCGGCAGCACCTGTGCTGAGCCGCGTTACGCTCCGCATCGACAATGACGATCGCATCGCGCTGTTAGGTGCCAACGGCAACGGCAAGTCGACGCTGGTCAAGCTGCTCGCCGGACGCCTCGCGCCGTTCTCCGGCAAGGTGACGCGCGCGGACAAGCTGTCGATCGCCTATTTCGCGCAGCATCAGCTCGACGAACTGAACGAGGACGCCTCCACCTACGACCACGTCCGCAAACTGATGGGCGATGCGCCCGAGGCAAAAGTGCGGGCGCGCGCCGGCGCGATCGGCTTCTCGGGCAAGGCGGCCGACACCAAGGTGGCCAAACTGTCGGGCGGCGAGAAGGCGCGGCTGCTGCTGGGGCTCGCGACCTTCTTCGGCCCCAACATGATCATCCTGGACGAGCCGACCAACCATCTCGACATCGACAGCCGCGCCGCGCTTGCCGAAGCCATCAACGAATTCCCCGGCGCCGTGATCATGGTCTCGCATGACCGCTATCTGATCGAGGCCTGCGCCGACCAGCTCTGGATCGTCGCCGACCGCACCGTTACCAATTACGACGGCGACCTCGATGAGTACCGCCGCCTGGTGCTGTCGTCGCGCAACGGCGAACCGGCCCCGCGCGAGCGCAGCACCGCAGCTGAGAAGCCGCAACGTCCGAAGTCTGACAATCGCGGCTCGCTGAAGAAGCGCATCGCGGAAGCCGAGAGCGAGATCGCCCGCGTCAGCGACATCATCGCCAAGATCGACACCGCGCTGTCGCTGCCCGACATCTTCACCCGCGATCCCAAGCAGGCCGCGCAACTGTCAAAGGCCCGCGCCAATGCCGCCGACGCGCTGGCGCGCGCGGAGGAGCAGTGGCTGCAGGCGAGCACGCAATTCGACGAGGCGGCGGGCTAAATTCAGTCGGCATATTGTCCGGCTGCCTTGATGATTGGAGCCCAGCGGTCGACCTCGCTGACGAGCATCGCACCGAGCGCTTCGGGCGTCGCCTTGTCCTGAGGGACCGGCTCCGTATTGATGTCGTTGAACCGAGCGATCAGCACGGGATCCCTGAGGGCCGCCTGAAGCGCCGCCGTCAGCTTCTGAACGATCGCGGGCGGCGTGCCCTTGGGCGCATAGATGCCGTGCCAGACGCCGAGCTCGAACCCCTTGAGGCCGGCCTCGTCGGCCGTCGGCAGATCGGGCAGGCTCTTCAGCCGCTCCTTGGTGGTGATCGCGTAAGCCTTGACCTGCTTGGCCGTGATCGGCCCGGTCGTGTTCGTCGCCTGGTCGCAGGTGAGATCGATCTGCTTGCCGAGAAGATCGTTCATGATCGGACCGTTGCCCTTATAGGGCACCGTCGTGAGCTGCTTCTGGATCGCCGTCATGAACAGCATGCCGCAGAGATGCGATGCCGCGCCTAACCCGGCATTGGCGTAGGTCAGCTTATCGCCCTGCTGCTGGGCGTAGGCGACCAGTTCCTTCAGCGTGTCGGCCGGGAAATCGGGACGCGCGATGATGGTCATCGGCGCGTTGGTCACAAGCCCGATCGGCGCAAACGCCGTCTTGGTGTCATAGCTGAGGTTGCGGTACAGCGTGGCGGCGGTCGAGATGCCGACATGATGGATGAGCAGCGTGTAGCCGTCCGGTTGGGCGCGCGAGGCGCGGGTCGATCCGATGGTGCCGCCAGCCCCCGTCGCGTTCTCGACGACGATCTGCTGCCCCAGAGATTTCCCCATGCCTGCCGCGGTCAGGCGCGCGATGGTGTCCGTCGGTCCGCCGGCGGCGAACGGCACCAGCATCGTGATGGGCCTCGTCGGATAGTCCTGGGCGACAGCCGGGCCAAGCGGCAAGAGCAGAGCCGACACGAGGGCGATGAGCCGCATAATTTCCTCCATTTTTTCTGACGCCATAAGAGCGCATTCTCGGTCGCGCGGCCACCTCGAAAGCGACTCCATCATGAGGCGCAGAAGGACGATGGCGACAGCAGCCGCGCGAGAGAAGTTCGCGACGCTCGGCATCGAGGGCGTGACACGCACGTTGGAGGAGCCGCCGCCCTGATCCAGAACGAAGCCCTAAATGGGCAGAATTGATCGAGCGTGCGGGCGGCGCGCCGATTCAGTAGCCAGTCGCTCTGAACTTCAAGCCGACTTCTTCTTCGCCTTCGGCTTGGTCGCCTTCGGCATGACAGGCGCTTCCGGCGTGCCCTCGATCGAGGACAGGCGGCCGGACGTGAAGGTATAGATGCCGGCGCGCGGGCCGGTGTTCCAGGTCACGACGGCGACGCGGCGACCCGCGCCGTCACTGGAGAGGTTGACGGTCGAAGGCGCGCCGATGCCGCGGACCACATCGCATTCGGTGTGGCCGAGCGCGACGGTGCCGCCCATCGGCGCCGGTGCCGTGGTCGACGCATTGGCATCGGCCGGTCCGGGGGGCGGCGCCATGCCGGGACAGGCCCCGTCAGCGCTGACCATATCCTCCGCCGTCACCGGCTTGTCGGGAGTCAGCGGCGGCGATTCGATCGAGATGCTCTTGATGAACAGGCGGCTCGGCGTGTTGAACCATTGCGCGTCCTTGGACAGCAGATCGGTCCCCGAGCAGCCCGCGACCAGCGGTGCTACGGCAGCCAACGCAACTATGAGCGACTTGGGAAGCTTTTGATGTCGCACGATAAACCAAATTCCCCGCGTCAAGGACCAGCCCTAAGCGATTGTACCAACATCACTTTGCGGCACGAAGGTGACAAAAACCATCATCGCCCGAAAAGTGCAAATTATCATTAATTCCGAACGGCCGCTAATTCCGGCGTTGCCACCGGCCCCGTTCGTCGGCCTGCCAATAAGTGACATCAAATCCCCGCGCCTTGCAATCCGTCCAGGCGCTGCGGGCGAGCGCGAGCGCGTCCGGATCGTCGCCGTTGAACAGCAGCACCATGCGCTCATAGCTCTGCGCGTCCTGCGGCAGCGCCGAGCCGTCGACCAGGAATCGGACATTGGCGCCGTTGGGATTGTCCTCCTCGACCGCCAGCACGATCGGCTGATCGGCGGCGTCGCTCACGCGCCATGTCGCGTGAGGCAGGAAGGAATCGTCGCGATAGGTCCATAAGTGCGCATCCAGCGCATCGGCGCGCTCCGGCGAGGTCGCCTGCACCACGACGCGCCAGCCGCGCTCCAGCGATTTCTCGAGAAGCGGCGGCAACACGTTCTCCACCGTCATGTTTTGCAGATGGTAGAACAGCACTTCAGTCATCTTGGATCATTTGCGCTCGTAGTGATCTGCGACCAGTCGATCAAGCAGCCGGACGCCATAGCCGCTTCCCCAGCTCTGGTTGATGTCGGTCTTCGGCGCGCCCATGGCGGTGCCGGCGATGTCGAGATGCGCCCAGGGCGTTCCGTCGACGAAGCGCTGGAGGAACTGCGCCGCGGTGATCGAGCCGCCGTGGCGGCCGCCGGTGTTCTTCATGTCGGCGAACTGGGAATCGATCAGCTTGTCGTATTCGGGGCTGAGCGGCATGCGCCAGACCTTCTCGCCGCTCTCGACGCCGGCCGTCAGCAGGCGTTCGGCGAGCTCGTCGTTGTTGGAGAACATGCCGGCATGCTCGGTGCCCAGCGCGACCATGATCGCGCCGGTCAACGTCGCCAGATCCACCATGAATTTCGGCTTGGTCTTCTTGGCGACGTACCAGAGCACGTCGGCCAGCACGAGGCGTCCTTCCGCGTCGGTGTTGATGATCTCGATGGTCTGGCCCGACATCGAGGTGACGATGTCGCCCGGGCGCTGCGCATTGCCGTCGGGCATGTTCTCGACGAGGCCGATGGCGCCGACCACGTTGGCCTTGGCCTTGCGGGCCGCGAGCGCGTGCATCAGGCCGACGACGCAGGCCGCGCCCCCCATGTCGCCCTTCATGTCTTCCATGCTGCCGGCCGGCTTGATCGAGATGCCGCCGGTGTCGAAGCAGACACCCTTGCCGACGAAGGCGACCGGCGCCTCGCCCTTCTTGCCGCCGTCCCAGCGCATGATCACGGTGCGGCTCGGCCGCGACGAGCCCTGGCCGACGCCGAGCAGCGCGCCCATGCCGAGCTTGTCCATCGCCTTGACGTCGAGCACCTCGACCTTGACGCCGAGCTTGCGGAGCTGGCTGGCGCGGCGCGCGAATTCCTCGGGGAAAAGCACGTTCGGCGGCTCGTTCACGAGGTCGCGCGCGATGATCACGCCGTCGACGACAGCGCCCGCCGAGGCAAACGCCTTTTTCGCGGCGGTGACGTCACCCACCGCGAGCGAGATATCGGCGCGCAGGCCGCCCTCCTCGCCCTCCTTCTTCTTGGTCTTGTAGCGGTCGAACTTGTAGGCGCGCAGCCGCAGGCCAGCGGCGATCGCGACCGTTTGCTCGCTGGTCATGGCGCCATCGGGCAGTTCCGCCAGGATGGTCATGGCGGCGGCACTGGCCGAGAGCTTGCCCGCCGCCACGCCGCCGAATTTGAGGAAGTCGTTCGCCTTCAGGCCTGCCGCCTTGCCGGCGCCGATGACGATCAGACGGGTGGCTTTCACCCCCTCCGGCGCCAGGATGTCGAGGGCCGCGCCGCTTTTACCTTTGAAGCCGGCGGCGGAGGCCGCCCGCTTCACCAGTTCGCCAGCGCCGCCCAGCGCCTTGACCGTCGCCGGCCCCAGCTTCAAGCCGTCGTCACAGAACACCACCAGAATGCCACGGGCGGCTGATGACAGCGGGACAAAGCCGACCTTGATGGCATCGGACATGGGTAACTCCTCAAAATCATAGGGCTTTTGCCGATTAGCGGTCCCGGCCACGGGCCGGAGCTGAACGGCGATTCACTGGACTTTCCCCACTATGGGCCACCGGCCCGGCAGATGCCAAGCACCCCCGTGGCCGCCGAGCCACAATGAGGGAAATATTAACCATATAATGAGGGCGCCACGGGGCAGCCATTTTGTTGACGGATCAAAGGGATGGTAGTGAGAGAGTAAGCCTGTGGACGAGATGGCTGCGCGACCCTGGGGATCCCTTCCGGGATGGGTCGGACAGCCGGAAATTCCCGGGACGAATGTTGGGGCTTTGGTGGGGATTCGTGCGGTAGCGCATGGGGTCGATCGATAGGTATATCTTCCGCACGACGCTGGCGTCGTTTGCGCTGGTCTTGGTCAGCCTCACCGGCGTGATCTGGATTACGCAGGCGTTGCGCGGCATCGACCTGATGACCAGCCAAGGTCAGACCATCCTCACCTTCCTCGGTATCACCAGCCTCGTCGTGCCTGCGCTGGTCCTGATCATCTCGCCGATCGCGCTGATGATCGCGATCTCGCATACGCTGAACAAGCTCGCGACCGACTCCGAGATCATCGTGATGAATGCCGCCGGCTTCTCGCCGTTCCGGCTGTTCTATCCGTTCTTCTACGCCACCTGTGTGGTCGCCCTGCTGGTAGCCTTCATTGCGGCCTATCTTGCTCCCGACGGGATGCGGCGGATCAAGCAGTGGGATGCCGAGATCACGGCCGACGTGCTCACCAACATCCTGCAGCCAGGCCGCTTCGCCCAGCTCGACAAGAACCTCACGATCCGGATCCGCGAGCGCCAGCCCGGCGGCATCCTCGCCGGCATCTTCATCGACGATCGCCGCGACCCCAACGAGCGCGTCTCGATCGTCGCCGAGCAAGGCGAGGTCGTTAAGAACGAGACCGGCTCTTTCCTGGTCCTGAAGGACGGCAATCTGCAGCGCTTCGAGGCCGGCAAGCGCGATCCGGCGCTAGTGGCATTCGGCCGCTACGGCTTCGACATGTCGAAGTTCTCGGGCCAGGGCCGCGACGTCACCCTCGGCATCCGCGAGCGTTACCTCTGGGAGCTGTTCTCGCCGTCAGAGGACGATCCGGTTTACAAGCAGATTCCCGGGCAGTTCCGCTCGGCCCTGCATGACAGCCTGTTGGCGCCGATCTATCCCTTCGCCTTTGCCGTGCTGACCTTCGCCTTCCTCGGCGCACCGCGCACCACCCGCCAGAGCCGCAACTTCTCGATCGGCGGCTCCATAATCGCCGTGTTCGGACTGCGCATGGCGGGATTTGCCTGTTCGGTGATGGCGGTGAAGTCGCCGGCCCCGGTGCTGGTCCAATACGCGATGGTCATTGGCGCCATCGGCGTCGGGCTGTGGATGATCATCGGCGGCGTCGTGGTCGAGCCGCCTGCCGGCCTGATGGAGGCCATCAACAGGTCAAACGCGCGCATCGCACGGCTGTTCAGACGGCCGGTCGCCGCATGAGCATGCTCACCAATACACTCGGACGCTATTTCGCCGGGCGCTTCGTCGTCGCGGCGCTCGGCGTGTTCGCGAGCATCTTCCTGCTGCTGGTGCTGGTCGACTACATCGAGATGGTGCGCAAGACCTCGGGCCTTGCATCCGCCTCCGCGATGATGGTGGCCGAGACCTCCCTGTTCCGGGTCCCGCAGCTGCTCGAGAAGCTGACGCCGTTCTGCATGCTGATCGGCGCCATGACCTGTTATCTCGCGCTCTCCCGCCGGCTCGAGCTCGTGGTCGCGCGCGCCGCCGGCATCTCCGCCTGGCAGTTCATCTCGCCGGCGCTCGGCAGCGCGCTGCTGATCGGGGTGATCGCCACCGTCGCCTACAATCCGATGTCGGCGAATCTGCGCGAACTCTCCAAGCGCATGGAAGCCGAGCTGTTTGGTTCCGCGCCCGGCGGTGGAATCCAGGATGCGTCCGGCTTCTGGCTGAACCAGGTGACGAGCGACGGCCAGACCATCATCAATGCGGCGCGCAGCGAGCAACAGGGCGTGCGGCTCACCGGCCTCACGCTGTTCCGTTTTGACGCGGAGCAACACTTCAAGGAGCGAATCGAGGCGCGCGAGGCGACGCTCGAGTCCGGCCATTGGCTGTTCAAGTCGGTGCGCCGCTTCTCGCTGGACCAGCCGCCCATCGACCAGGCCACGTTGGAGATTCCGACGACGCTGACCGAGGCCCAGATTCGCAACAGCTTTTCCACACCGGAGACTGTGTCTTTTTGGCAACTACCGAGCTACATCCGCTCCTCCGAAAGCTCGGGCTTCGCGACAGCCGGCTATCGACTCCAGTATCACAAGCTGTTGGCGCAGCCGTTTTTGCTTGCCGCCATGGTGATGCTGGCGGCCTCCGTGTCGTTGCGCTTCTTCCGGATGGGCGGCGTACAGAAGATGGTTTTGAGTGGCGTGGGCGCAGGCTTTCTGCTCTACGTTTTGTCGAAAGTGACTGAAGACTTGAGCAAGGCTGAGTTGATGCATCCGATCGCTGCGGCGTGGTTGCCCGTGGTGGTGGGCGGCCTCACCGGCTTTTTGGCCTTGTTGTATCAGGAGGACGGTTAGTGACTGCCGTCCATCGAGGGCTCGTGTCTCGTTTGACGCGCCGCACATTGGTGCGCGCGAACGGGTGCGGCTTGTCCGCGCGCAGGCTCTTGCTCGCCATTGCCGCCGTGGCCTCGCTCGGCGGGCTGATGGATGCAGCCTTCGTGGCCCCCGCCTCCGCCCAGGGCTTCACCTACAATCCGCTCCCGCCGCGTCCGAAGCCGCAAAAGGTCCCCAACGACAACCAGATGCTGGTGCAGGCGACCGAGGTCGACTACGACTACAACAACTCGCGCGTCTCCGCGGTCGGCAACGTCCAGCTGTTCTACAACGGCACCAGCGTCGAGGCCGACAAGGTCATCTACGACCAGAAGACCAAGCGCCTGCATGCCGAAGGCAACATCCGCATGACGGATGCCGACGGCAAGATCACCTATGCCGAGATCCTGGATCTCAGCGACGACTACCGCGACGGTTTCGTCGATTCGCTGCGCGTGGACACGGCCGACCAGACCCGCATGGCCGCAAGCCGCTCCGACCGCTCCAACGGCAACTACACGGTGTTCGAGAACGGCGTCTACACGGCCTGCGCGCCGTGCAAGGACGATCCGAAGAAGCCGCCGCTGTGGCAGGTCAAGGGTGCGCGCATCATCCACGACCAGCAGGAGAAGATGCTGTATTTCGAGACGGCGCAGCTCGAGTTCTTCGGCGTGCCTATCGCCTACATGCCCTACTTCTCGACACCTGACCCGACCGTGAAGCGCAAGACCGGCTTCCTCATGCCGGGCTTCACGTCGAACACGCCATTCGGCTACGGCGTCGAAGTCCCGTTCTATTGGGCGATCGCGCCCGACATGGACATGACCTTCAGCCCGCGCATTACCTCCAGGCAGGGCGTGCTGTTCCAGGCCGAGTACCGCCAGCGCCTGATGGACGGCGCTTACCAAGTCCGGGTCTACGGCATCGACCAGCTCGATCCCGGCGCGCTCGCAGGCCAGCCCGGCGACCGCCAGTTCCGTGGCGCGGTCGACACCAAGGGCCAGTTCGCGCTGAACGACAAATGGGTCTGGGGCTGGGACGGCGTAGTCATGTCAGACTACTACTTCTTCTCGGACTACCGCTTGGCGCAATACCGCGATCCGCTCGGTTCGTTCCTGTATCTGCCGACCGACGCATTGTCGCAGCTTTATCTGACCGGTGTCGGCAATCGCAGCTTCTTCGACGCGCGCACGATGTACTGGCTGAGCTATTCGGGCAATCAGAGCCAGGTTCCGATCGTCTACCCCGTGATCGACTATTCGAACGTGCTCAACTATCCGGTGTTCGGCGGCGAGTTCAGCTACAAGACCAATTTCGTCAACCTGTCGCGTGATGCCGCGGTGTTCGATCCGATCACGACGCTCGCCAACACCAACAGCCTGTGCACGACGGCGTCGGCCGACCCGCTCGCCCGAACGCCATCGCAATGCCTGCTGCGCGGCGTCCCCGGCACCTACACCCGCCTGACGGCGGAAGCGCAGTGGCGCAAATCCTTCACCGACCCGCTCGGCCAGATCTGGACCCCGTTCGCCAGTCTCCGCGCTGACGCGATCAACGCCTCGATCTCCAATCAGCCTGGCGTGTCGAACTACTTTCCCGCCGGTGACACCCAGGCATTCCGCCTGATGCCGACCGTCGGTCTCGAATACCGCTATCCTTTCATCAACGTCCAGCCCTGGGGCTCCACCACCATCGAGCCGATCGCGCAGATCATCATCCGGCCGAACGAAACCTATGCCGGCAAGCTTCCCAACGAGGACGCCCAGAGCATGGTGTTCGACGCCTCGAACCTGTTCAGCGTCGACAAGTTCTCCGGCTACGACCGCGTCGAGGGCGGCGGCCGCGCCAATGTCGGCGTGCAGTCCACCACGCAGTTCGACAAGGGCGGCGCCGTCAAGGTGCTGTTCGGACAGTCCTACCAGCTGTTCGGCCTGAACTCCTATGCGGTGCAGGACTCCATCAACACGGGCCTCGATTCCGGCCTCGACAAGCCGCGTTCCGATTACGTGGCGAGCGCCAGCTACTCGCCCAACAGCACCTACACGTTCAGCGTTCGCTCCCGCATGGACGAGCAGAGCTGGAACGTGCAGCGCTTCGAGGCGGAAGGCCGCGCGAATTTCAATCGCTGGTCGGTCAGCCTGATGTACGGCAATTACGCACCGCAGGCGGAGCTTGGCTATCTGACGCGCCGCGAGGGCATCCTGACGTCAGGCTCGCTGAAGGTCGCGACCAATTGGGTGGTGACGGGCTCGGCGCGCTGGGACCTCGAGGCCAACAAGATCAACCAGTATGTGCTCGGGGCCGGCTATGTCGACGATTGCTTCGTGCTGGCGGCGAACTACGTAACTTCGTATAGCTACTCCGCGGGCACGACGCCGCCCGTGCTGAGCCACGCGTTCATGTTCCAGATCGGCTTGCGCACGCTGGCGACATCGTCGGGGTCCAGCACGTCCGGCCTGACCGGCATGCAATGAACCACCTGAAGTGACGACCGCGTTCCCGATCGCAGGTTCATTTCGGCTGACATGCGAGCGACAACCATGACGACCCCATTGCCTGTTTTCCGCCTCCTCCTCGCCATCAGCGCCGGGCTGCTGCTGACCGGCCTGCCCTCGCCGTCGCGCGCGCAGAACATCGTCGTCATGGTCAACGGCGACCCCATCACCGATTTCGACATCGAACAGCGCTCCAAGCTCGACCAGCTGACGACACAGAAGACCCCGAGCCGGCAGGAGGTCATCAACGAGCTGATCGACGACAAGATCAAGATGAAGGAAGGCAAGAAGTACGGCGTCGACCCCGGCGTCTCCGACATCAACCAGTCCTACGATGGCATGGCGCAGCGCATGCGCATCACACCGGACCAGCTCACCAAGTCGCTCGAGGTCAAGGGCGTGCGCCCCGAAACGTTGAAGGGCCGCATGAAGGCCGAGATGGTCTGGACCAGCCTCGTGCGCGGCCGCTACAAGGAGAAGCTGATGGTCGGCGAGCGCGACGTGGCGCAGGCCGTGCAGGCCGAAACCGGCGACAAGCTGCAGATCGAGGGCACCGAATACAAGATGCAGCCGATCGTGCTGATCGTGCCGCGCGGCTCGTCTCCGGCCTTCCAGGAGACGCGGATGAAGGAAGCCGAGCAATATCGCTCGCGCGTCGGAAGCTGCGAGGAGGCCAACTCGCTGTTCCGCTCGACGCCGAACGCCACCATCCGCGACAGCGTCACCAAGACCACCGCGGAGCTGCCAGAGGCGCTGCGCAAGGTGCTCGACGACACGCCGATCGGCCATTTGACCGCGCCCGAGGTAACCAAGGCGGGCATCGAGATGGTTGTGCTGTGCTCGCGCAAGCCGACCATGATCGACACGCCGAAGAAGCGCGAGGTCCGCGAGAAGATGTACCAGCAGAAATACGAGAAGACCCAGAAGACCTATCTCGACGAGCTCCGCAAGGCGGCGATGATCGAATATCGCAACCGCTGATGGCCACCCACCCTGCCAAGCCCCTCGCACTGACGCTGGGAGAGCCCGCCGGCATCGGCCCCGACATCACGATCGCAGCCTGGCTCAGGCGCCGTGAACTGAACCTGCCCGCCTTCTATCTGCTCGGCGACGAGGCGGCGATCGCGCGGCGCGCCAAAGCGCTTGGTGCCAATATCAGGATCGCCTCGTCAAGCGCGGGCGAGGCCGATGCCGTCTTCGCCGAGGCCCTGCCCGTCGTGGCCACCGGCGCGCACACCACGGCCGGGCCCGGCTCGCCCGACGCATCGAGCGCACCGGCCGCGCTCGCCTCGATCCGCCAGGCGGTCGCCGATGTCCGCGAAGGGCGCGCCAGCGCCGTCGTCACCAATCCAATCGCCAAGAGCGTGCTCTACCGCGCAGGCTTCCGTCATCCCGGCCACACCGAATTCCTCGCCGAGCTCGCGGCCGTGGACGGCCGCGTGCCGCAGCCGGTGATGATGCTGTGGTCGCCGCGGCTCGCCGTGGTACCCGTGACCATCCACGTCTCGCTGCGCGAAGCGCTGGCCCAGCTCACCAGCGAGCTGATCGTCTCGACCGTGCGCATCGTCGCCGCCGAGCTCAAGTCCCGCTTCGGCATCGCGACGCCGCGCATCGCTATCTCCGGTCTCAACCCGCACGCCGGCGAGGACGGCTCGCTCGGCGACGAGGAGCAGACCATCATCGCGCCTGCGCTCGAGACGCTGCGCAACGACGGCATCGATGCCAGAGGGCCATTGCCCGCCGACACCATGTTCCACGAAGCCGCGCGCAACCTCTATGACTGCGCGGTCTGCATGTATCACGACCAGGCGCTGATCCCGATCAAGACGGTCGCCTTCGACGACGCCGTCAACGTCACGCTCGGCCTGCCCTTCATCCGCACCTCGCCCGATCACGGCACCGCCTTCGACATCGCCGGCACGGGCAAGGCCAATCCGGCCAGCCTGATCGCCGCGCTGAGGCTTGCAAGCCGCATGGCGGCCGCGACAAGCGAATGAGCGCGAT
Organism: Bradyrhizobium sp. A5; assembly: GCF_042076515.1. Taxonomy (NCBI): domain Bacteria; kingdom Pseudomonadati; phylum Pseudomonadota; class Alphaproteobacteria; order Hyphomicrobiales; family Nitrobacteraceae; genus Bradyrhizobium; species Bradyrhizobium sp. A5. Next base: position 4,011,818 of record NZ_CP148990.1, read on the forward strand.
CGACGACCTCCCGCCGCTTCGCGAGGTCATTCGCCAGCACGCGCTGTCGGCCCGCAAATCGCTCGGCCAGAATTTTCTGCTCGACCTCAACCTCACCGCGCGCATCGCGCGCGCAGCAGCGCCGCTCGAGGACTCCACCATCGTCGAGATCGGCCCGGGCCCGGGCGGGCTGACCCGCGCACTGCTCGCGCTCGGCGCCAGGCGCGTTGTCGCCATCGAGCATGACGAGCGCGCGATCCCCGCCCTGCAGGATATTTCGGCGCGCTACCCTGATAGGCTCGAGATCGTGCACGGCGACGCCATGACCTTCGATCCCCGCCCGCTGCTCGCCGGCGAGCGCGCGAAGATCGTCGCGAACCTGCCCTACAATATCGCGACCCAGCTCCTGATCGGCTGGCTCACCACCGAGCCATGGCCGCCCTGGTACGACATGATGGTCCTGATGTTTCAGCGCGAGGTCGGCGAGCGCATCGTCGCGCGCGAGGACGAGGAGGCCTATGGCCGTCTCGGCGTGCTCGCCAACTGGCGCTGCGAGACCAAGATCCTGTTCGACATTGCGCCGTCCGCCTTCGTGCCGCCGCCGAAGGTCACGTCCTCCGTCGTGCGCCTGGTGCCGCGCGCAGAACCTCTCGCCTGCGATCGAAGATTGCTCGAACAGGTCGCAGCCGCAGCCTTCGGCCAGCGCCGCAAGATGCTGCGCCAGAGCCTCAAATCGCTGGGCGTCGATCCCGCGCGTCTTGCGGCCGCCGCCGGCGTCGATGCGACGCGGCGCGCCGAGACCGTGCCTATTTCCGGCTTTGTTGCCATGGCGCGTGAATTGGCGGATATACGCAGCGAGGCTCGATAACAGGAATTTCGGAGGAAGGAATATGGCGTTGATGCGTCGGCAATCCCTGGTCAAGTTCGATGCGCCGCTGTGCGAGACCATCGTGGACACGCCAAAGCCACAGGGGCGCGAGGTGCTGGTGCGCATCGAGCGCTGCGGCCTCTGCCATTCCGATCTGCACATCCAGGACGGCTACGCCGATCTCGGCGGCGGCAAGAAGCTCGACACCACGCGCGGCATGACGCTGCCCTTCACGCTCGGCCACGAGATCGCCGGCGTCGTCGACGAAGTCGGACCTGACGTTCCTGCGGGCCTCGTCGGGGCCAAGAAGGCGGTGTTTCCCTGGATCGGCTGCGGCCAGTGCCGCGACTGCGCCAATGGCGACGAGAATCTCTGTGTGAAGCAGCGCTTCCTCGGCGTCTCCATCGACGGCGGCTTCGCCACCCACGTGCTGGTGCCCGACGCGAAATACCTGCTCGACTACGATCCCCTGCCCGTCAACCAGGCCGCGACCCTGATGTGCTCCGGCGTGACCGCCTATGGCGCGCTCAAGCGCCTGGTCGACCGTCCGCGCCAGCGCAACCTGCTGCTGATCGGTCTTGGCGGCGTCGGCATGATGGGCCTGTCGTTCGCGCAAGCCATGTTCAAGCAGCCGATCACGGTCGCCGACCTCTCGCCGGCCGCGCGCGACACCGCGCTGAAGAGCGGCGCAGCCGGCGCCTACGATCCGTCCGAGCCCGACGTGATCAAGCGCATCCTCAAGGAGACCGAAGGCGGCTTCGACGAGATCGTCGACTTCGCCGGCAACGAGAAGTCGATGGCGTTCGCGGTCGCCGTCGCCGCGCGCGGCGGCAAGATCGTGGTCTCCGGCCTGATGGGCGGGCAGTTCACGCTGCCGATGGTGCAATGGGTCTACAAGCGCATGACCATCGAAGGCTTCATGGTCGGCACGCTCGCGGAGGCGAAGGAACTGATGGCGCTCGCCCGCGCCGGCAAGATCAAGCCGACGCCGATGCGCGAGGAGCCGATGGGCGATGTCCAGAAATGGATCGACGAGCTGCGCGCCGGCAAGGTGGTCGGACGCATCGTGCTGAAGAACTGAGTTATTCGCCGGCGGCGGGATGAATGTCTCGCCGCCGCGCACGGAACGGCTTCGGCCGCGCTGCGTTGGCAGCCCATGTCCATCCGCTGCACGGTCGAAAGCGCATTCTTCATCGCCTGGAGCTGTCTGGAGAAGAGCGGCGAGCTCGGTCCTCCGGATGCGACGGCGAACATGCTTCTCGATACCATAGAAGCCCAGCTCAGGACCGGCGAACGCCGGCAGTTGATGCTCGCCAACAAGGCGATCGACGCCTATCGCAAACAAATGGCCCAAGGCCGCATCTCGGCCACGCACCGGATTCACCTGGGATGATCCGGCCCGGACAACGCCTTTAGGCGCTGCCGCGAGGTGACCGGAAACTCGACGCGCCCATCCGTGCGCGCTCTGTGTTCACTCCTGAACAGAACGGCCGGCGGATCTCGAATTTCCGTAGTTCTCCGGACCAGAACAAGGTTCGCAGCGTGCCCTACGGGCAACGCCCGACGGATTGGCTGTGCCTGCCCGCGAATTTTCGATTTCCCGGAAGGCCTTGTGTGCACTTTGGAACCGTCAGTTCCGCTACGGAAACGTAGGGTTTTTCGAGCTGCCGATTCCCGGCCGAGCACCAGCCAAGATCAAGAACCAAGTGACGAGAAGCGTGACCGGCCGGCCCCAGAACGATCTGCTTCGCAAGCTCGGCGCCCAGGATTTCGAGCTGCTCGCCCCGCACCTGCAATCGGTCGAGCTCGCCGCGAGCCACATCCTGCATCATGCTGGCGACGACGTCGCGGCCGTCCATTTTCCCTGCGGCCCGACTTTCGTGTCGTTCGCAGTGCCGGTCGAGGACGATCGCGAAGTCGAAAGCCTGCTGGTGGGCCGTGAAGGTGCGATCGGGATCCCCGCCGGCCGCGGACCGTCGCTGGCCTATTCCCGCATCGTCGCGAAGGTCGGCGGGACGCTCGCGCGCCTGCCGCTGCGCGCGCTCGAACAGGCGCAGCAGCGATCGGCCGGCCTGCAGGAACTGTTCGCACGTTACGCAGCCTGCCAGTTCGCGCAGCTGCTGCAGACCGCCGCCTGCAACGCCGCGCATTCGATCGAGCAGCGCGCCGCCAAATGGATCATCGCGGCCCGGGAGCATATCGGCGGCGACGAGATCCCCCTCACCCACGAGCAGCTCGCCGGCATGCTCGGCGTCTCCCGCAGCTATGCGAGCCGCGTCATCCAGACGTTCAAGGCCAGGCGCATCCTCGCCACCCGCCGCGGCGCCATCCTGATCCTCGATGCCGCCGCGCTCGAGTCGAGCGCCTGCGCCTGCAACGACACGGTGAAGAGGCATTTTCGCGAAGTGCTGGGACGAGCGGCCTCAGCGGAGTAGACCAACCGCGCCGCCGGAACATAATCGCGTACCCCGCATTGCCCGGACATGCCGCGGTATTATTTTCACTTCGAGGGCCAGCAGCCCCACACCGACACGACAGGCGAAGCGCTCCTCGACGACGAGGCCGCCTGGCGCGAAGCGGTCCGCCTCTCCCGCGACGTCGAGCATGCGCTACGCCCTGGCGACAGCTGGACGCTCAGCGTGTTCGACGGCACCGAGCCGGTGTTCGTGCTGGCGATGGTGACGCGGCGGTTTCGGTGAGAGGCCAGCCCCCGAGACGGGCCGGACAGAGGGCACCGGTCGGTTCAGTTCCGCAGGGCCGGTCATGCGGTCGAACAGCGCCCCAATCCGTCAAATTCCGATAGTCATCGCGCTCTGCATCTCGCGCATCGCTTGCCGGCACCCAAAGCACAACTTGCATTAACGAGCGAACCGCCGTTCAATGACGGTTTAAGCCGGCAGCACATTTATACTTTCCTGGTTTTGGAATGCAGACATTTCTCATCATCATCGGCATCTGGCTGCTGATCAACGTGCTTTTCGTCGTGATCATGATGCCGCCGCGAAAGCCGCGCAGGCCGGATCGTCCACGATCGTCGGCAGGTCTTGCACCGGCCGCCGTCGAGCCCAACGACTATCCATTCGACGAAGACGAGAAGATCTCGCTGCGTCACACCATCATCGCCATCGCGATGGGCGCGCTGTTCTCGCTGACACCGCCGCTGCTCCAGGCGGCCGATGACATCAAGAGGCTGCTCGGAAGATGCCGCAAGGCGAAGCGATCCAACACTGAAGGGAGCGAAGGATCCCTCGATACGGTGCTCGACGAACACCGTGTCAAAGAGGCGCAGAACTCAGCCCACGGATCGCGCTCCGACGAGCGGGACGAGCCGAAGCGCTAGCGATCGGCCTCGCTTCGGCACCGATGACTTGAGCCTGCATTGGAACACCGCGCGCTACCAGATGTTTGCTCACTGTGAAGGCAACGATAAGCCCCAGCCGATGACGGCGACGGCCCACACCTGGGGCTCGCCGCGTCGTGCCTGCGAAGGAGCCCCACTTGGTTAGTCCCGGCAAATGGTATGATCCAATATCCGAGCGCTGGATCGAACCGCGACCCGTGCGCCTGGAGGCGATTTCGCCAGGCCCCGGCGAGAATCATGTTCTCGAACTAGAGAAGACCATTGAACTCAAACGCATCTGGCGCGCGCTGGTCGACTGCTGCACGCATGATTGACCGCTTGGTTATGAGCGACGGCGAAGGAACTCGTCGTCTGCCGCGCCGTTGTAACCCTGCATGACCGATTCCTCATCGCTTACAAGGCCCGTCGCAACTGCGATACGCTATCTCTCGATCATCGTCGGTTGCGCCTGCTTGCTGCTGGCCGCAATCTGCGTCGCCATCGCATGCCAGGTCTTCGTCCAGACCGGCGTGTTCGCTCAATCCTATGCGATGGTGGGACTCATCAGCGCTGTGCTGGGGCTGCTGGCGCTGGTGCTTGCGCGGGTGTGGAAATAGACTCCCGCCCCTACGTTTCCCTGCACCAAGAGACTGATCCATTTCCTGTCGTTCCTGGATGCGCGATCAGCACAGACCCGGGAAGCCATCAAGCTGTCGCCTTCCGGAGTCCAACGGACGGGTCGCATGCCGCTTCGATGAGGTGTTTGGGCCAATCAATCGGTGCGCAGAAGAGGCCGCGTCGGTCGATCTCCATGAGAAGGTGATCCGCGCGGTGCATTGCGGGTAGGCCGACCAGCCGTGTGCCAGCCATGGCATCGGCTTGCACCTCATTGCGAATGAACTCGTACATACGCAGAACAAAATGGTCGGAAAGTCCGTCGAACTCGCTCATGGTAATCTGCCGGTCCCTCAAACGAGCATCCACTCGACCAGACGCCAGTTGACCCAGACGATTGCGGCGATCCAGGCAATCATCGCAGTGCCGGCGGCGCCGAAGAATGCCAACGCCACGATGTAACCGCCCGCGTCTCGGCGATCGACGCTGGGAAACGTCTCCTGCATGGTTCTATCGAGCATGTCGTCCCTGCCTGGATCGCAGGGTTAGCGAGGCCAGTGCCGATGGACAAACGCCCGCTGAAATTAACCTCACTGGTCAACCTTACCGGCGGCCCCCCGGGGGGCCGCTCGACGAGTGTCGGCGGCAACTGGAGCACGCTAACGCAATCTTCGGACGCCAAATCGCATAGCCGGCTAATGCATCCGCGATGGATGAAGCAGAGCAGAGCCTCAGCGACACGTCGGGCAAAACACCTCGTCAATCCCTTCACGCAAAAATATTTTACTTTCCCGAATTTCGGATTTGTGGCATACACACTTCACCTCGGCCGCTGCCAAAGAGGCGTTCGCGATCGTCACGAAACGACGCCGCGCTTGAAGAATGCGGCAAGGCTGGCAAAGCTTGGCGGATTATCGGGTCCGTCTGCGCCGACGGCTCCGGCCGCTAATACCTTTTGATCTTTGGATTGAATGCTCATGTCGCACGCTATCGCCCGGACGTTGGCTTTCGGCTCCCTCATCATCCTCGCTTCATCGTCCGCCTTAGCGCAGTCCGGCAGCGCCGGCGGCGCGATCGGCAATGACGAAAAGTCGCTGTCCCGAGCGGCTCGGTTCATACGTCCGGCGCGGGCAATGGTGTGACCTTCACGGGCGCCGGCCGCCTCTCGGGCCGCAGCGGTTCCGGAACCTGGCGCCGCTCCGACGGCTGTGGCGGAACCTGGACATCGACCAAGCAATAGCGCTCGACATTGCCTGCATGCGCGGCGGAACGAACGCGTCGCAGGCCCAATTCCAGCCACATCCTCTCCGGATTTGCGGCTCATTGCCACCCAACTCTTTGACGAGAAAGGGACGGTAACGAGTTGCGTCATGCGTAATCGGGAGACCAGGATGGGCAACCGCACCGCGAAATTCATATCCGCGCTGGTTGGCGGCATCATTGCAGGCGCGCCACTAGCAGCCGTATCGCAGAATGCACCGACGGCAGCAGCCACAGCAGCAACAAGCACGGCGAACGCGGCAAGCGACTGCCTCGCTTCGCCGAAGGGCACCGCGCCGCAGGGCCAGCATTGGTTCTATCGCCTCGATCGCGCGACCAAGCGGCAGTGCTGGTACTTGCGCGCCGAAGGCGGCAAGGTCACGCAGAGCGCGCAGGCGACGGCCGACACGCCGAACCCGGAGTCGGCCGCGCCGCAATCGGTGCAGAATGCGCGCGCCGAATACATCGCGCCGCAAGCAAGCGCGCCGGCCGCAGCGAGTGCCCCACCGGCGACCCGGCAGGCGGACAGCAGCGCGCAAGCGCCCGCCGTCGCCGCACGCTGGCCCGACGCCAGCACGGCCGCGCCCGCGCAACAGCCGGTAGCCACACCTGCATCGACCGCCGCACAGCCGAGCGCGAAGCCGGCGAAGGCCCCTGCGCCTGTGACGCTCGCTGCCGCCGAAATCCCCGCCGAAAAGCCGACCGGCTCGCTGCAGACGCTGATGCTCGTCATCGTCGGCGCGCTGGCACTGGCCGGCCTGCTCGCCAGCGTCATCTATCGCTTTGCCGGCGGACGCGTCCGCGTCCAGGCGGGTGACCGCCGCGTGAACTGGGACCAGCGCGAGCCGCCGGATCGCGACGACGGCCGCGCACCCTGGCTCGAGGCGGCACCTGTCGCGGCGGCGCGCGCAGAACGGCCGCGTCCGGTGGACTTCGATGCCGCGCGTCCTCAGGCCAAGCAGCTCGCCGCATTCAGCGACGCGATCGCCAGGGTCGCAAGCCACGCTCAGCCTGCTCGGGTCGAGGATGCAGAACCCGACGAGGCCGGGATCGCGGTATTCGAAGGGGAATTCGAGATCGAGACCCCCGCGCCTCGGCTCGCCGTCAACGACGAGGAGCCGGCCCACCGCGACGACGCTGCCGTCGACATCGACATCATCACGGCGATGCTGGAACGGCTGGCACAGGAAGGGCCGCGCCTGTCGCAGCCTAGCCTTGAAGCTGGCCTTGAAGACCTCGCACGAAGCCCACGAGGCCAGTCCGCCGCTCGCGCTTGAGGCGTTCGGCCTTCAGGATCGACTGCACTTCGGCGAAGGCCTCGTCGACGTCGTTGTTGATCACGATGTAATCGTACTCCGCCCAGTGACTCATCTCGTGGCTGGCGCGGCTCATGCGATTGCGGATCACCTCGTCGGAATCCTGCGCGCGCGAGTGCAGCCGCTTTTCGAGATCGGCCGCCGACGGCGGCAAGATGAAGACGCGAACCACATCGACGCTCGCCTTCTGGTGCAGCTGCTGCGTACCCTGCCAGTCGATGTCGAACAGCACGTCCTGCCCGGCCGACAGTGCCGCCTCCACCGGGGCACGGGGCGTCCCGTAGAGATTGTCAAACACGGTGGCCCACTCGAGGAGCTCGTCACCCTTCACCATCGCTTCGAAGCGAGGCTTGTCGACGAACAGATAGTCGCGGCCATCGACCTCGCCGGGGCGCTTGGCTCGCGTCGTCGCCGACACTGACATCTTCAGGCCGGGCTCCCGCTCGAGCAGCATCCGCGATAGCGTCGTTTTGCCCGCCCCCGACGGCGAGGACAGCACGAACATCAATCCGCGCCGCTCGACCCCGTCAGTTCCGTGATCGCCCGTCGTCATCGATCACTCCAGATTCTGGACCTGCTCGCGAAACTGCTCGACCACGTTCTTCATGGCGAGCCCCGTATTGGTCAGCTCGATGTCGTTCGACTTCGAGCAGCAGGTGTTGACCTCGCGGTGAAACTCCTGCGCCAGAAAGTCGAGCTTGCGGCCGACCGGGCCCCCCTTGCCGATCAGCTCGCGCGCCTGCGCAATGTGCGAGGCGATGCGGTCGAGCTCCTCGCGGATGTCGGCGCGGGTCGCGATCAGGATCGCTTCCTGCATCAGGCGGTCGGAATCGAAGCGATCGGAGGTGTCGAGCAATGTTGCGATCTGCTCGGCGAGCCTGGCCTTGATCGCCTCGGGCTTGCGGCCGGGCGCGCCTTCCGCCTTCGTGGCCAGCTGCTCGACCTCGTCGACCCGCTGGATCAGGATCTGCCCGAGCGAGGTGCCCTCGCGCTTGCGCATCTCGACGAGTTCGGCGAGCGCCTTGTCGAAGGCTTCCGCCGCGGCGGTGCGCGCGGCCTTGTCCTCCTCCTCGTCGCCCTCGGGTTCGGCGACCTCGACCACGCCCTTGATGGCGAGCAGGCCGTCGACACTCGGCGCGACGGCGTCGACCTTGCCGGCGATCATTGCGGCGGCCTTCAGGACGGCGTTGAGCACGTCCTCATTGACGCGGACGGAGGCTGCGGCGTTGGTGCGCTTGACGGTGAGATTGGCGTAGACGGTTCCGCGCGACAAAATCTCGCCGGCGCGCTTCTTGGCGTAGGCCTCGAGCTCGTCGAACCCCTGCGGCAGCCGCACCCTGAGGTCGAAGCCCTTGGCATTGACCGACTTCAATTCCCATTCGAACGTGTACGGCCCGCTCGCGCCGTGGCTTCGGGCAAAGCCGGTCATGGACGACAGCGCCATCAGATCAAATTCTCCAGAAACACAGGATTCGCGAGGCCATCAGGCCACGCGAATCTTAAGACTATTTTGCGGGAAAGTGTAATCCGCAAAGTCCGGCAGGCAGGTCTGCGCGAACCTAGCGCTGGACCACCGGCGGCAACGGCTGCACCGCGCCCTGGTGGGCCGGCGCGGGATTGGCGGGGCGCGCCGCCGGCGGCTTCTTCTGCTGGTTGGGCCGGGCCGGCATGGCCGCGGTCGGCGTGTCGGCTGCGCCGGGCGCTGCGGCAGCCGGCGGCGGCACATCCTCGGCCGGCTCGACAGTGTCGTTCTGGATCTGCTTCTCCATCGCGCGCAGCTTGGCGACGTTCTTCTGATGCGCGTCGTAGGTCTCGGTAAAGGCGTGCCCGCCGCTGCCGTCGGCGACGAAGAAGAGGTCGCGGGTGCGGGCCGGATTGGCGGCGGCTTCCAGCGAGGCGCGCCCGGGGTTGGCGATCGGGCCCGGCGGCAGGCCCTCGATCACGTAGGTGTTGTAGGGCGAGGGCTGCGTGATCTCGCTGCGCTTGATCGGGCGCCCCAGCGTGCCCTTGCCTCCGACGATGCCGTAGATGATCGTCGGATCGGACTGCAGCTTGATCTTCTGCTTCAGGCGGTTGACGAACACCGCGGCAACACGGCTGCGCTCGTCGGGCTTGCCGGTTTCCTTCTCGACGATCGAGGCCAGCGTCACCAGCTGCTCCGGAGTCTTGACGGGAATGTCCTGATTGCGGCGCTCCCAGATCTCGGCCAGCACGCGCTTGTGCGCCTGCTGCATGCGCTGGATCACCTGCTCGCGCGGGGTCCCGCGCGGGAACTTGTAGGTCTCCGGCAGCAGCGTGCCTTCCCGCGGCAGCTCACGGACGCTGCCGGTGAAGATATCGTTGTCGGAGAGCCGCGCCACGATCTGCTCGGAAGTCAGGCCTTCCGGGACGGTCACGGCATGCTGCACCACCTTGCCCTCGACGATGGTGGCGATGACGTCGCGCAAGGAGGCGTTCTTCTGGAACGAATACTCGCCGGGCTTCAGGTCCGAGCTCGCCTTCAGCGCCGCCACGCTAGCGATGAACACCCACGGATTGACGTCGGTCACGCCTTCCCGGTTCAGGGTCTCGGCGATGTCGCGCTTGCCGGCGCGCTGCGGGATGTTGACGATCTTGTCGTCCTTCAGCGGTCCCGGCGCCTCGATCACCTGCCGGCCGTAATAATACACGCCGCCCGCGCCGATCATGGCGATCAGCAGCAGGGTGATGATGGCGTTGCCGACGATCACGAAAGGATTGCGGGCGCGGTCCGACCGCTTCGGCGGCGGCGGGACCTGCTCGGGCTCAAGCGCTGCCCGCGGACTCCGGGGCGAAATGGGCGGCCTTTCACTCATCGATGCAACCTGAATCCTGCCGGTTCAATCGCGGCCTGACAATCGTTTGTCCAGCCAATGCACGCGCCCGCGGGGTATGACTATCGCCGAATACGGCAAAACGGTGGATTCGTTTCAAACGCAAACTAGTGAACCAGCCGCCGGAAGATCACCGACGCGTTGGTACCGCCAAACCCGAAAGAATTCGACAACGCGACGTTGACCTCGCGCTTCTTCGCCGTACGCGGCACGAGATCGATCGCAGTCTCGACCGACGGATTGTCCAGGTTGATGGTCGGCGGCACGACATTATCGCGAATCGCGAGAATGGCGAAGATCGCCTCGATTGCGCCGGCGGCACCGAGCAGATGGCCGGTCGACGATTTGGTCGAGGACATCGCGACCTTGGAGGCGGCGTTGCCGAGCAGGCGCTCGACAGCGCCGAGCTCGATCTCGTCGCCGAGCGGCGTCGAGGTGCCGTGCGCATTGATGTAGTCGAGATCGGATGCCGTGAGGCCGGCGCGCTTGAGAGCGGCCGCCATGCTGCGGAATCCGCCATCACCGTCGGGCGACGGCGAGGTTATGTGATAGGCATCACCCGAAAGACCGTAGCCGATCACTTCGGCATAGATCCTGGCGCCGCGGCGCTGGGCGTGCTCGAGCTCCTCGAGGACGAGGACGCCGGCGCCCTCGCCCATCACGAAGCCGTCGCGGTCCTTGTCGTAGGGACGCGAAGCCTTCTCGGGTGTGTCGTTGAAGCCGGTCGAGAGCGCGCGCGCAGCGTTGAAGCCGGCAATTCCGATGCGGCTGATCGGGGATTCCGCGCCGCCGGCGACCATGACGTCGGCATCGCCCAGCGCAATCAGACGGGCGGCGTCGCCGACCGCATGCGCGCCGGTCGAACAGGCCGTGACCACCGAATGGTTCGGACCCTTGAGACCATGCTTGATCGAGACGTAGCCGGACGCGAGATTGATCAGGCGGCCCGGAATGAAGAACGGCGACACCCGGCGCGGCCCGCGTTCCTTCAGCAGGATCGCGGTCTCGGCGATGCCGCTGAGGCCGCCGATGCCCGACCCGATCATGGTTCCGGTCGCGCATTTGTCCTCTTCGGACTCGGGATGCCAGTTGGCATGGTCGAGCGCCTGGCCCGCAGCCGCCATGCCGAAGATGATGAAGTCGTCGACCTTGCGCTGGTCCTTTGGCTCCATCCAGATATCGGGATTGAAGCTGTCGTTGGTGCCGTCGCCACGCACGACGGTGCACGCGTATTTGGTCTGAAGATCGGAGACATCGAAGCTCTCGATCCTGCGCGCACCACTCTCGCCGTTGAGAATCCGCTTCCAGGTCGGCTCGACGCCACAACCGAGTGGCGACACCATGCCGAGACCCGTGACGACAACCCGCCTCATATCCGAAAACTCCGCATCGAAAGATTCACGGCCAATAACAAGAAACCGGCTGACCGCTGGTCAGCGGCCCGTCCGGTTTCAATGTTGTCCCCGCGAAAATTAAAGAGCCTTAGCTCTTCGCGTTCTTCTCGAGAAACTTCGTGGCGTCGCCGACGGTGAGAATCGTCTCCGCGGCGTCGTCCGGAATCTCGCAACCGAATTCTTCTTCGAACGCCATCACCAGCTCGACGGTGTCCAGACTGTCGGCGCCAAGGTCGTCGATGAAGCTCGCTGCGTCGACAACCTTCTCGGGTTCAACACCAAGGTGTTCGACCACGATCTTCTTAACCCGCTCGCCAATCTCACTCATTGCATAACCTCGTGTTGTTCCCTGTAGACCCGACCCCCCGGGACGATACGAGCCGTCGTGGTCGTTGACTGCCTTCGCTTACGAACTTTGATTTGGCCCCACCTTAACTGATAGAGGCCCGGCGAACGACGGCCAAGGCTCCGCATCGCCAATATACAGGGTTTCAAAAACCTGCAATGGCGTTCTTTGCCCATCCGTTGAAGGTCCGGTTATCATACTTCAACTGCCTTGACTACACGCCTCATTTCGCTCCGGAAACGGCCGTTTGCCGCATCCCGCACCGCCCTCGCGGGCGGTCCGCCGAACGAACGTCAGATCATGGCCATGCCGCCGTTGACATGAATGGTTTGCCCCGTGACGTAGGCTGCTTCGTTCGAACTGAGGTAAACGGCGGCTGCCGCGATGTCCTCGGGCGTGCCCAGGCGGGCGGCCGGAACTTTGCTCAGAATCGTTTCGCGCTGCTTGTCGTTGAGCGCATCGGTCATCGGCGTCTTGATGAAGCCGGGTGCGATGCAGTTCGCGGTTACGCCGCGCTTGGCGTATTCGGCACCGAGCGTCTTGATCATGCCGATCAGACCGGCCTTCGACGCGGTGTAGTTGCCCTGCCCGGGATTGCCGGTGACGCCAACCACCGAGGTGATGGCGATGATGCGGCCGAAGCGCTTGCGCATCATCAGTTTGGTGGCGGCGCGCGCCAGGCGGAAGGTCGAGGTCAGGTTGACGTTGATGACCTCGTCCCAGTCCTCGTCGCGAAGCTGGACGAAGAGATTGTCGCGGGTGATGCCGGCATTGGCGACGAGAATGTCGACCTGACCCATTGCAGCTTCCGCAGCGGGCACCAGCGCCTCGACCTCGTCGGCCTTGGAGAGATTGCAGGGCAGCACATGGGTGCGCTCGCCGAGCTTGCCCGCAAGCTCGTCCAGCACGTCCTTGCGCGTCCCCGAGATCGCGACCGTGGCGCCCTGCGCGTGCAGCGCCTGCGCGATCGCGCCGCCGATGCCGCCAGTCGCGCCGGTGACGAGCGCCTTCTTGCCAGTCAGATCGAACATTCGAAGACTCCTCTAGGCCTGCTTCGCAGCGGCCAATGCATCCTTGGCGGCGGCAATGTCATTCGGTCCGCCGACAGCAACGCCGACGGCGCCGTCCGCAATGCGCTTGACGAGGCCGGTCAGCACCTTGCCGGCACCGATCTCAAAGAAGCGGTTGACGCCCTGCCCCGCCATATAGGCAACCGACTCGCGCCAGCGCACCGTGCCGGTGACTTGCTCGACCAGACGGCGGCGGATCTCGTCGGGATCGGTGATCGCGCTCGCCAGCACGTTCGATACCAGGGGTGCGGCCGGCGGCTTGATTGTGACCTTCGCCAGCGCCTCCGCCATGGCATCGGCGGCGGGCTGCATCAGCTTGCAATGGAACGGCGCGGACACCGGCAGCAGCATCGCGCGCTTGGCGCCCCTGGTCTTGGCGATCTCGACGGCGCGATCGACCGCGGCCTTGTCGCCGGAGACGACCACCTGCCCGCCGCCATTGTCGTTGGCGGCCTGACAGACCTGGCCCTGCGCCGCCTCGCTGGCGACCGCGATGGCAGTCTCGTAGTCGAGGCCGAGCAAGGCGGCCATCGCTCCGGCGCCAACCGGAACGGCCTTCTGCATTGCGAGACCGCGGGTGCGAAGCAGGCGCGCGGCATCTGAAATCGTCAGGCTGCCGGCAGCGGCCAGCGCCGAATATTCTCCGAGCGAGTGACCTGCGACGAAGGCCGCGTCCCGCCCGACGGAAAAACCAGCTTCGGCCTCGAGAACGCGCAGGGTGGCGACGGACACCGCCATCAACGCCGGCTGGGCGTTTTCAGTCAGTTGGAGGGTTTCGGCCGGACCATCCCAGATGACGGCGGTCAGCTTCTCGCCAAGCGCGGCATCGACCTCGTCGAATACGGCGCGCGCCGCCGGAAACGCGTCGGCCAGGGCCTTGCCCATGCCGACCGCCTGGGACCCCTGCCCTGGAAATGTGAATGCTGCCGTCATCGGCGCTCCCTGCTTGTCGGGCGTGATCCCTGCGAGAAACCGGCAACCGATGACGCACGGCCTTAGGCCATGGTTCCGGGTCATGCTCCAAAGGGGGCCGTAGACACTGTCCGGGGCCGGAATGTCAAGCCAAGATAGGAACTTCGCCCCCTATTCAACTGGGGATGCAGCCCCTCAAAATCCACCATTGGCCTGATTGGCATCGACCGCCGCCCCTGACTGCGCACGGCGCACGCTGCTGACCAATTGCCCCGGCCGGTCGTCGCGATTCGGCTTCGTCGTCGCAAGCCGCAGTACCGTCGCGTAGCCCGGCTGCACCTCCATGCGCCCCGCATGTCGGCTCGCGCTGAGCAGGCGATGGACCTTGGGCAGATTGTAGCAGGGCACGTAGAACAGCAGGTGATGCTCGAGGTGATAGTTCACGTAATACGGCGCGATGAACAGACGCTCGATAACATTGGCATGCGTGGTGCGGGTGTTGCGCAGGGGATCGCTGCTATCAGGGACGACAGCGTGCTCGGCGATGTTGCGGATGCGGGTGATGACCATCATCCAGGTCAGGAGCGGCACCAGCCACAGCAGCGGATAGGCCCACCACACGCCGGCCGCCGCAAGCGCTGCGAACATCCCAGCGTTGACGAGGCATTGCGGACCGAGCTTCTCCCGGAAATGTGCGGCGCGCTGGCGCCACGGCCAGTCCTTCGGCCCGAGCGCATTGAGCAGTTGCGCCTTGCGCTGCTGGTAGCCGGTCTGCCCGGTGATGTCGCGGATGAACTTGCGGCGGTAGCTCAGCTTCGTGATCGGAAACGGCGCCGACAGCACGAGATCAGGATCGTCTTCCTGCTGGGTCCGCGCATGATGCTGCAAATGATAGCGCCGATAGGCACGGGTCTCGGCAAAAACCGGATAGGCGCAAAACCACTGGCTCAGCGCCAGATTGGTCTTCTCGTCAGCGGACAAGCAGCCGTGCGCGCCGTCATGCATCAGGATCGCAAGTCCGAGCTGGCGCGAACCGATGACAGCCACGGCGAGAACATAGGTCAGCGGATTGGGCCACCACGCGACCAAAGCGATTGCGCCTAATATCAGCGCCCAGGCGTGCGCTATCAGCGCAACGCCCTTCCAGGTCACTCGCTGGCGCACGTCGGCGAGCTGGCCGTCGGTCAGGAAGTCGCGGGCACGCATGCGAAGCGCGGTCATGGCTTACCCCTCCTCATTCGAATTGCCTGATGCGCCGCGCTCGTCGACGAGACGCAGGCGCGCAATGTCGCCGGCGGTCTTCGCCTGCTCACCCAGCACGCGCAGCATCTCGGCACAGAGCGCCTCGGGCGAACGACCCATGGCGTAGCCTTCGAGAATGATTCCGATGGCGACGGCCCAGAACCGCCGCGAGCTTTCGTCGGGCGCGCGCAGGGAGCGCCAGCCGTTGCGCGCGACCTGGCCCGCATAGGCCCGCGCGCCCTCGCTGTGCAGGCGCTCGATGGTACGCTCGACCAGCGGCGCGAGATCCTGGCGCCGCCGCGTCAGCGCCAGCGCCTCGGCGAAGAAGGCGACCGAATCGCTCGCCGTCACGGTCTCGGCCAACGCGCGCGTGTAGTCCCGCGGCGTATGCGCCTTCAGCGCCGCCTGTTCGGTCGCCCGCGCCAGATACAGCAATTCGCGGCAAGCGCATTCAACGAACAGCGCCTCCTTGGTGCGAAAGTAATAGGTGATCTGGCTCGGAAATGCGTCCACGGCGGCCGCGATATCGGTGATCGCGGTACCGGACAGCCCACGCTCCCGGAACAGCGGGCTCGCCGCGTCCAGCAGCAGCGACCGCATCTTGCGGCCGGCGGAGCGCGTAGCCCGCGCCGCATGCTTGGGGTCGCCAGCCGCCTCAAGCGGTTCATGGACCGGCCTTTTCGCCATTAAGTCCTCCCGTTCGTTTATTTGTATGACGTACAAACAAATAAATCAAGCCGGCGTGGTATTGGAGGACAGGATTGGCCGAGCCGCCAGGGGCGATCTGGACCGAAAAGCCGGCCTGCAACCTTGCAAAGCCGGCCAAAATCCGTATAAGGCGCGCATCCGCAGACCCCGGCCGGGAGCTGAACGGACGGTCTCAGCAAATCATTCGTGATTTTGGTGTGGCAGGGCCAGTCGGCCCGTCGTCCCGTGTTTCCGCCTTCTGAGCTTAATCCCAGAGTCCTTTCCGAAGGCCTCTTAAGGGCTTGACGCCGGGCGATGCGCCAACATGAGGAAAGGACTTCCATGGCTCTCTATGAGCATGTTTTTCTCGCGCGCCAAGACGCGAGCACGCAGCAGGTCGAAGAGCTGACTGCGCAGATGACCAGCATCGTCGAGGGTCTCGGCGGCAAGGTCACCAAGACCGAGAATTGGGGCGTGCGCTCCCTCACCTATCGCATGAACAAGAACCGCAAGGCGCACTTCGTGCTGCTCAACATCGACGCGCCGTCCGCGGCGATCGCCGAGATCGAGCGCCAGGAGCGCATCAGCGAAGACGTGATCCGCTATCTCAGCGTCCGCGTCGAAGAACTCGAAGAAGGCCCGTCCGCGATGATGCGCAAGGCTGATCGCGACCGCGAGCGTGACGACCGCGGCGGCGGCTTCCGTGGCGATCGCGAAGGCGGTGGCTTCCGTGGCGACCGCGAGGGCGGTTTCCGTGGCGGTGATCGCGACGGCGGCTTCCGCGGTGATCGCGGCCCGCGCCGTCCGCGCGACGAAGCTGAAACCACCACGACGGATGCGGAGTAAGATCAATGGCTGAAGCTGGTGCACGCCGTCCGTTTTTCCGTCGTCGCAAGAGCTGCCCGTTCACGGGCGCGAATGCTCCGAAGATCGACTACAAGGACTCCAAGCTCCTGATGCGTTACGTTTCCGAGCGCGGCAAGATCGTGCCGAGCCGCATCACCGCGGTGTCCGCCAAGAAGCAGCGTGAGCTCGCCCGCGCCATCAAGCGCGCGCGGTTCCTGGGCCTGCTGCCCTACGTCATTCGCTAAGACGAATCCGGCCGGCGGCGACATCGCCGCCGGCCGCACTCTTTGATCTCATAAGGCTTCCGGGTCGTCCGGTCGCCGATGGTTGGGGCAAGACGCCTCTAACCGCTCGAAGGGAGCGGGACAGCTGATGATGGCTTTTGGACTGATAGCCCTGATCGCCGGCGCAGCGTCGGCCCTGATGTTCGCCTCGATCGTTTCGGGCGCGCTGATCTCGCTCGTCCTGTTCTATCTCGCGCCATTGCCGCTGATGGTCGCCGCGATCGGCTGGGGACCGCTTTGCGCCAGCGTCGGCGGCATCGCCGCAGCGATCGGCCTCGGCGCTCTGTTCGGCCTGAACTACTGCATCGCCTTTGCCGTCACCGTCGCGCTGCCGGCCTGGTGGCTCGGCCATCTCGTCCTGCTCAGCCGTCCGACGGGACCTGCCACGCCCGCCCCCGCGCCGCCGGTGGAACCCGAGCTCGAATGGTATCCGGTCGGCCGCATCCTGCTGTGGATCGCAGGCTTCGCCACGCTGACCACGATCGCTGCACTGCTCACGCTCGGCACCGACGCCGAGACCATCACCGGCACGCTGCGGCGCGGGTTGATGCGCCTCCTCCGCACCACCGATCCGCAGACATCAGGCGAAGCCAGCCAGTTCGTCGAAGCGATGGTGCGCATCGCCCCGGCCGCCGCCACCATCGTCGCGATGATGACGCTCACGCTCAATCTCTGGCTCAGCGCCAAGATCACGGCGACGTCGGGCCGGCTGCGGCGTCCCTGGCCGGACATGAAGACGGCGGAGCTGCCGCCGATGACGCTGGTCGGGCTATGCGTCGCGCTCGCCTTCTGCTTCACCGGCGGGCTGCTCGCGATCGCCGCGCAGATCACCGCGGCGGCGCTGATGATGGGCTATGCGTTCACCGGCTTTGCCGTTCTGCATACGCTGACGCTGGCACTGAAGAGCCGCACCTTCTGGCTCGGCTCGACCTACGCCGTCGTCGTGGTGTTCGGATGGCCGGTGATCGCGATGGTGATCCTCGGCATGGCGGACGCCGTGTTCGGCTTCCGGGAGCGCTTCCTGCGCAGCCGGCAGCCGCCGCCGCTGCCAACCGCTTGAGCTCAAGTTCGAAAATCCACACTCAACACTTCAACACTCAACACTTCAAAGGAGAACGAATATGGAAGTCATTTTGCTGGAACGCGTGAGCAAGCTCGGCCAGATGGGCGAAGTCGTGAAGGTCCGCGACGGTTATGCCCGCAATTTCCTGCTCAAGCGCGGCAAGGCGCTGCGCGCTACCGCCGACAACAAGGCCAAGTACGAAGGCATGAAGGCCGACCTCGAGGCTCGCAACCTTCAGTCCAAGGGCGAGGCGTCCAAGGTCGCCGAGAAGATCGAGGGCAAGAACATCATCGTGATCCGTCAGGCCTCGGAAGCCGGCCAGCTGTTCGGCTCGGTCAACGTGCGTGACATCGTCGTCGCGTTCGAAGCTGACGGCATTTCGCTGTCCCGCCCGCAGGTCCAGCTCGACGCGCCGATCAAGACCATCGGCAAGCGCTCCATCACTGTTGCCATCCACCCCGAGGTCGAAGTCCAGATCAGCGTCACGGTTGCGCGCAGCCAGGACGAGGCCGAGCGCATCAACCGCGGCGAGGACATCTCGACCCGCAACGAGGACCGCGATGCTGCCGCCGAGGCGATCGCCGCCGCAGGCGAGTTCTTCGATCCGGAAGCCCAGCAGGACGACGAGCCGGCCCCGGCTGCGGAAGAGACCGAGAAGTAAGCCTCGCGTTCATACGCGAAGCGAAGCCCGGCCGCGCTACGCGGCTGGGCTTTTCGTTTTTGTGGCGACGTCCTCGCTCAGCATCGCGATCGAGGCCAGCGCCGTTGCCGTGTGCTTCTCGACGCCGTCGCTGACGCAGAACACGTCGGCGGCGACAACGGAGACCTGGCGGCCCGGCTTGATCACCCTGGCCCGGCAGATCAGCTTCTCGCCGACCGCCGGCGACAACAGATTGAGCTTGTACTCCGCCGTCAGCGCCGGCTGGCCGCGCGAGGTGGCCGCTGCGATCGTCGTGGCGTTGTCGACCAGGAAGGCGGTGACGCCGCCGTGGAAGAAGCCATGCTGC
Organism: Bradyrhizobium sp. A5; assembly: GCF_042076515.1. Taxonomy (NCBI): domain Bacteria; kingdom Pseudomonadati; phylum Pseudomonadota; class Alphaproteobacteria; order Hyphomicrobiales; family Nitrobacteraceae; genus Bradyrhizobium; species Bradyrhizobium sp. A5. The sequence continues at coordinate 4,030,899 of NZ_CP148990.1, forward strand.
TGGAGCAGCTCCGGCCGGCGATCCACCGCGATCGTGCATTTGCCGCGCGCAAGGTCCGAGAGCTCGGCGCCGACCAAGCTCATGAAACCCTGCCGGCCGACATTGACGTGGATGCGCTCGGCAACGGCTGCGAATTCGGGATCTGCTTCGTCTTGCATGATACCTCTCATCGTTTCGTGATGCGCTCGGGCGGGACCAGCGCGCGGATGGCGCAGGCGATCAGCGTGTCCGCTTCGGCTCGAGGATCGGAGCGATCGCGCCCCGAGAGGAACGCGCGGCAGAAAATCTGCGCCGGCCCGATCAACTGGCTGACGAACATCACCGGCGTCATCGGCAGCAGCTCGCCACCGGCAACCAGCGGCGCGCGCCAACGCTCGATGCCTTCGGCCAGCCGCGCATTCTGCGCGCGCTGGGCATCGCGCACGTCCTCGCCCCATTCGCTGCGCGATATCTCGAAGAGATAGCGCGCCTCGCGCCGGCTCGAGGCGACCCAGTCGAGATGCGCCCGGATCAGGCGATCGATGCCCTGCCCGGCATCAGGCACTGGATCGAGCGCAGCCAGCACCGCTGCGTGATAGTGCCTGAGCACCTCCAGGAAAAGCGCCCCCGCGAGCTCCTTCTTCGATCCGAAGACATGAAAGAAGCTACCGTTGGAGGCGCGCGCCCGGGTGCGGATCGCAGCCACCGTCGCGGCCTCGAAGCCGACGCGGTCGAACACGACCAGCCCGGCCGCCAACAGGTCCTCACGCACGCTCGCCGTCATCGACGCCTCCTAGAGTGATACTCTAGAGTACAACTCTAATCTGGGTCAAGACCAGGCGAAGGCCGCGATGAGCGGCCTTCGCAAGCTCGATTGGAGAATGTGGGTTGGCTTAGCGCGAAATCGGCGGCGCGGGTGGTCCCGACGATTCCGCCGGCGGCGGGGCTGCGGCAGTCGCGGGCGGCGCCGGCTCCTGCGGCTTGGCCACCGGCTCGGGGCTCGCGACAGACGCAGCCGGCTTGGGAGCAGCCTCTTCGGCGGGCTTGGGTTCGGAAGACTTGGGCTCAGAAGACTTGGGCTCAGCCGGCTTCGCGGCGGCCGGCACAGCCGGCGTTACCTGCGGCACCGGATCGGGCCGCAGCGCGGGAGCTTCGCTGCCGCGCGGCTCGACCTTGGCGCTATCAGGCTTGGCCTCAGCGGGCTTCTCGGGCGCCTTGGCACTGTCAGGCCTGGCTTCGTCACGTCCGGGCTCGACCTTCGCGGTCTCGGGCTTAGTCTCCGGCTTGGACTCCGCCTTCGGCTCGCTCTTCTTGTCCTCACTGGCCGGCGCGGCGGCGTCGACCTTCGGAGCCTCCTCGGTCCCGGGCTTGCCGCGGCGCTTGGCCTTGCGGCCTTCGGGCGCGGCCTCGGGCTTCGCGCCGTCCTTCGATCCCTCCTCGGCCGGCCGTGCAGCGCGCTTCTGGCGCGCGCCTTCGGCGGCCGGAGCTGCGCCCTCGCCTTCCGGCTTGGCGGCGTCCTGCGAGCGCTGGCGGCGACCTTGATGCTCAGGCGCCTGCGCGGGATTGGTATTGGCTTCCCTGGCGCCGTCCTTCCTGTCCTTGCCGTCCTTGGCCTGGTAGCGGGTGTCGGTGGCGCCGTTGGAGACGAGGTAGGAGGCCAGCACGCCGGCCATGTCGGAACTGGTGGTGTAATGCTGACGCAGGAAGCCCGGCAGCGACCCTGGCGCCACTGTCTTCAGGAGCCCCCTCGGGCTCTTGTGGCAGGCATTGCAGGTCTGCGCGAAGAGCTGGGATGGGGCCTTGCCGGCCTCGAGGTTCGTCGCCTGCGCGAGAACGGAGTCGGTCGCGCCGAAGCCGATCAGAAGCACTACCGTCGCGAGGCTGAGCGCTCGGCTCGACATTCCCATCATCTCCATTGAATTTACGCGAATGCAGCCGGCATCCGCGCGGCGGCGGTCACCTTTTAGCGGATTGAGCCGCGAATGGAAGCAGCCTCCAAGCGCAAGGATGTGATTAAGCAGTTTTGGAATATCGGCTGTGAGCACAGTGCAATAGCGCGGCGGCTCGCTCGAACCAGGCAAGCCTTGCCCGACGGCGCGGCCTCGCCGGAAAGCGGCACATCGTCGCAAAGCCACGTGCCGCAGCCGCCCGGCTGCGCGCATTCAATGGCGGCTCCGAGCCGACGTGGGAAGGTGAATAAAGTGCTAGTGACGGAGGGTGGACAGCGGAAACGACGCCGGCAGGGCCAGGTGAGCCCGCAACTGCGCAAGCGTTTCAGTGCCTATCGGCTCTCGGCGGATTTCTGGCTGCTCGGCATATTGCATGGCTGCGATCAGACCCGACAGCCAAAGCCGGCTGCCTGCCTCGCTTCGCCAAATCTGGTGCTGCCGTTCTGGCCGCATTGCTTGCCTCGTCTCCGCGGTGGCGGGCCTTTGGGGTAATCCCCTGCCCACCCACCTGTTCCGACCGTACCCCCGAAAGAATCCGGGGAGATGTGATCTGTTTCACACAAGTCTTGTCGGGCCTGGCTTAGACCGTCGCCATGAGCAAGCAGAGCCCAACCTCATTCGACGTGCAGGACGACCTCCGCACCGATTACGCCCTGATCGCCACCGGCGTCGGAGCGGCCCTGGTCGCGCTGGTCTACCTCCTGCTGGTCTGAATCCGAGCCGAGAGCTCCCAGCGCGCGGCACTTCGCGCGCTTATCGATACGTCTGCGCGCCAATCCACCAGGTTCATGTCATCCGGATTTTTCCGCAGTGCGGTCGCGGCGCCTTGCGGGCCGCGCGCGAGTTCCGCGAAAATCCGTCAAGCGTGGTGCGTGCTGCGGCTGCCAATCATCCACCATTTTAATGATCGGTTGATAGCGGCCAGCTTTCACTTCCGCTTCCGCGTCAGTCGGCGCTTTATCCCGGCCCCGCATCCGCCCCAGAAAATTGCTATCGCTCGACCATGGCCCTCACTGATTCGAACGTCCTCAAACTCGCGCCCGAGCCCGGAACTCCCGCCTACCGGAGCGCGCCGCATAATATCGAGGCGGAACAGAGCCTTCTGGGCGCGATCCTGGTCAACAACGATGCCTTCTACCGCGTCTCCGACTTCCTGGAGCCGAAGCATTATTTCGAGCCGCTGCATCAGACCATCTACGAGACCGCCGGCAGCCTGATCCGGATGGGCAAGATCGCCACGCCCGTCACGCTGAAGACGTTCCTCCCCGCCGACACCGATGTCGGCGGCATGACCATCGGGCAATATCTGGCACGGCTCGCGGCCGAAGCGACCACCATCATCAACGCCCAGGACTACGGCCGTACCGTCTACGATCTTGCATTGCGCCGCGACCTGATCGGCATCGGCGAAGACATGGTCAATGTCGCCTATGACGCGCCGGTCGACTTCGCGCCGCGGGCGCAGATCGAGGACGCCGAGCGCCGGCTGTACGAGCTCGCTGAATCCGGCCGCTATGACGGTGGCTTCCAGAAATTCTCGCAGGCGCTGGCGGTTGCCGTCGATCTCGCGGCAAAGGCGTTCCAGCGCGACGGAAAGCTGTCGGGTATTTCAACGGGCCTGCGCGATCTCGACACCAAGATGGGCGGCCTGCAGCACTCCGACCTCATCATCGTCGCGGGACGTCCCGGCATGGGCAAGACGTCGCTGGCGACCAACATCGCCTACAACGTCGCGCAAGCCTATGTGCCGGAGCTCCAGGCCGATGGCACCATGAAGGCCGCCAATGGCGGCGTGATCGGCTTCTTCTCCTGCGAAATGTCCGCCGACCAGCTCGCCACGCGTATCGTGGCCGAACGCACCGGCATTTCCTCCTCCCACATCCGCCGTGGCGGCATCACGGAAGGCGATTTCGAGAAGATCCGCCAGGTTTCGATCGAGCTGCAATCGCTGCCTTTCTATGTCGACGCGACCGGCGGTCTGTCGATCGCGCAGCTGATGGCGCGCGCGCGCCGGCTCAAGCGGCAGAAGGGCCTCGATCTCCTCGTGATCGACTACATCCAGCTGTTGTCGGGCTCGGGCAAGCGGAGCGAAAACCGCGTCCAGGAAATCACGGAGATCACGACCAGCCTGAAAGCGCTGGCCAAGGAACTCAATGTCCCTGTGATCGCGCTGTCGCAGCTCTCGCGTCAGGTGGAATCGCGCGACGACAAGCGGCCGCAGCTCTCCGACTTGCGTGAATCGGGCTCGATCGAGCAGGACGCCGACGTCGTGCTGTTCGTTTACCGCGAGGAATATTACCTCGCCATGAAGGAGCCGCGCCCGGGCACGCCTGAACACGAGAAGTGGCAGCTTGACATGAGTCTTGCGCACGGAAAGGCCGAAGTCATCATCGGCAAGCAGCGCCACGGCCCGACCGGCACCGTCGATCTGGCCTTCGAAGCCTCGGTCACGCGGTTCGGCGACCTCGCGTCTGACGCTCAATTGCCGGATCGTAGCGGCAACGACTACTGAGTTCCTTGAACCAAGCCTGCCTCTTGCGTAAAACGGCGCCATGACAATGGCGTCCGACCCGAAAATGATCCCGCAATCTGGCCTCCTCTCCGCGGAGGCCAGTCAGGCCGCCGCGCTCGCTGCCTATGGCGGCGTACTCACCGTCGATCTCGACGCCATCATCGCCAACTGGCGCAAGCTCGAGAAGACGGCAGTACCGGCCGAATGCTCGGCGGTGATAAAGGCCGACGCCTATGGCTGCGGCGCCGAGCAGGTCTCGCGGGCCCTGAGCAAGGCCGGCTGCAAGACCTTCTTCGTCGCCACCATCGAGGAAGCGCGCAAGGTACGCGGGGCCGTGCCGGAAGCCGCGATCTACGTGCTCGGAGGCTATTTTCAGAACACCGGCGAGCACTACGCCAGCATCAATTGCCGGCCGGTGATCGGCGATCTCAACGAACTCGCCGAATGGGACGTGTTCTGCCGCCGCACCGGCTGGACCGGGGGCGCCGCCATCCACATCGACACAGGCATGAACCGGCTGGGGCTGACGCTTGCCGAGGCGCAGGCGATCATTCCCCGCATCAATGCCGGCGACCACGGCATCACGCTGGTCATGAGCCATCTGGTTTCGGCCGAACAGCTCAACAATCCCGTCAATGCAAAGCAGCTCGCTTCCTTCCGCGGCATCGCCAGCGAATTCTCCGGCGTGCCGGCAGCGCTTGCCAATTCGTCAGGCATTTTCCTCGGCGCCCCGTTCCAGTTCGACCTGGTGCGGCCCGGCGCGGCGCTCTACGGCGTCAATCCGACGCCGGAGGCTGACAACCCGATGCAGCCGGTCGTGGACCTCAAGGCGCGCATCGTGCAGATCCGCAACGTCGAGCGCGGCGAGACCGTCGGCTATGGCGGCACCTGGACAGCACGCAGGCCAACGAAGCTCGCGATCATCGCGGTCGGCTATGCCGACGGATATTTCCGCGCCGCCAGCTCCAATGACGGCACCCGCGGCGCCGAGGTGATCGTCGCGGGCAAGCGCTGCCCGGTCGCGGGCCGCGTGTCCATGGATCTGATCGCGATCGACATCACCGACCTGCCGCCCAATGCGGCGCGGCGCGGCCATTTGGTGACGCTGATCGGCGAAGGCATCACCGTCGACGAGCTCGCGCATCATTTCGGCACCATCGGCTACGAGGTGCTGACCAGCCTCGGCCACCGCTACGCCCGCGTCTACAAGGGCGGCAACGTGGTGGAGCCGCTGACGAAGCCGGCACCCGCGCAAGCCGCCGAGCAGCCCCCTGCCCCGCCGCCGATCGAGCAGCCCGCGAACCCGCCGCTGCCGTCCTGACGGAAACGCGCTACGCGCGTCTGGGACCCGCGACTTACTTCTTCTTCCGGCCGTCGAGCGCCGTCTTGCACGATTCGCTGAGCTGGTCGCGCTTGGCGTCGAGGCAGGCGATGATCTTGCCGCCGCCCGGCGCGATGCCGGCGCAGAATTTGTCATAGTCCGCCTTGCACGCACCGCGCGGATCGGACGATTGTGCCGAAGCCGCTCCGGAGATTGCGACAACGACGACGAAAGCAGCAAAGTTCAACTTGGACATTGTATCTCCGGTGAAGGAAGGCAGAAGCGTCAGCTCTACATGAAGATTGCGACATTCAACATCAACAACATCAATCGCCGCCTGCCCAATCTGTTGGCATGGATGCGCGCGGCAAAGCCCGATGTCGTCGCGCTTCAGGAATTGAAGGCAAGTGATGGCGAATTTCCGGCGGCCGCGATCGAAAAGGCCGGCTATGGCGCGGTCTGGTGTGGACAGAAGACCTGGAACGGCGTCGCCATCCTCGCCCGCAATGCGGAGCCTGTGCTGACTCGCGATCGCCTGCCCGGAAAGCCTGACGATCACGAGGCGCGCTACATCGAGGCCGCGGTGCGCGGCGTCATCGTCACCAGCCTCTATCTGCCGAACGGCAATCCGCAGCCAGGTCCGAAATTCGACTACAAGCTCGACTGGTTCGCGCGCCTCAGGCGCCACGCCAGGACCTTCATCAGGCAGGACCTGCCCGTCGTGCTCGCCGGCGACTACAACGTCGCGCCCGATACGATCGACATCTATCCGACCCGCTCATGGGACAAGGATGCCCTGATCCAGCCGAAGAGCCGCGCGGCGTTTGCATCACTGGTACAACAAGGCTGGTGCGATGCGATCCGCGAGCTGAATCCGGAGAAACGCATCTACACGTTCTGGGACTACAAGCGGAACCGCTGGCCGCGTGATGCGGGCCTGCGGCTCGACCATCTCCTGCTCAGCCCTGCCCTCGTCTCACGGCTGGCGAAAGCCGGAGTCGACAAGAAGGTTCGCGGCGAGGATGGCGCCAGCGATCACGCGCCGGCATGGGTGATGCTGAAGCAACGTTGATGCGCAGGGCTCGCCGCTGCTGCCAATATGCTGTCAGCAGCGCAACCCGGTCACGAAGCCTGGTTCCCGGACAGCCGCCTGGCGTTCGCGGCCACATGCTCGCGATAGCGCCGGACGATTGTCCCCGGCGTTGCCCCGGCAAGCAGGCTCGCGGCCGCTTCGAAAGCTGCTGCGATCTTCTCGCTGACCATCAGCGCGGCTTCCTGTCCGGCCGCCTCGCCGCCATGGCTGAGCTTCTCGCAGCGCAGCCGCACCACTTCGCTGGCTTCGACCGCGAGCATCACACCGGCGTACCAGGGAAAGCCGTTGTCGGAACCGCTGAGCACCGCGTGGCGGTCGAGCGCGGAGAAGGAAGGGTGATCGGGCATCTCGGACCTCAAATTCTTTGGGCGGACGCTCCGATCAATATGCTTCAAACTTGAAGGATCAGGCCGGGGAACCGGTCGGATTGGGCTCGCCTCCGAGATCGGCCGTTAACCAAGGCCCTTGACGCGCCGGCTCTGGTTATCTTACTGGTCTGACCACGATCAGACCAAAAGAGACCGGGATGGAGCTCAAGCGAGCCGCTGAGGGCGAAAAAGGGTTCGAGAAGGTGTTCGCCTTCCTGCGCGAGCGCCTGCTTGCAGGCTCGCTGAAGCCGGGCGACCGCCTGATCTCCGAGCGCGAGCTGGCAACCCTCCTCGGCGTCAGCCGGCCGATCGTCCGCGAGGCGCTTCGCGCCCTCACCGTGCTCGGCATCGTCGAGATCCGCGACCGCATCGGTACCGTGGTGACGCGGCCGGACGTCTCGGTGCTGAACGACTTCTTCACCTTCGCCCTCGCCCAGCAGGCGGACATGCTCGACGACGTCATGCAGGCGCGCGTCGCGATCGAATGCCAGGCGATCCGCCTCGCCTGCGAGCGCGCCAACATTGCCGATTTCGAACGCCTACAGCGCGCACTGGCGAAGATCGGGGACACCATCGACGAGGCCGATGCCGGCGGCATGGCTGACTTCGAATTTCATCGCGCCATCGTCGTGGCCTCGCATTCGGAGACGTTGACGGTCTTGCACGGCTCGCTGGCGGGTCTGCTGACGCACTCGCATCGCAGCCGCCGCGAGTTGGTACAGGCCTTTCCATCGATGAAGACGTACCTCATCGACGACCACCGGCGCATCTTCGACGCGATCATCGCGCGCGACCCCGAGCGCGCCGACGCGACGCTGCGCAAGCATTTTGCCATCGGCGACGAATACCGCAGGCGCGCCGTCGTCGGCGACATCGACAAGACCAGCGCCTCGCGCTGATCGCGGACTAACCAAGAAACGGACGAGTGACATGGGACGGAACGACAAGGGCAGCGTCGGCTTCATCGGCATCGGCACAATGGGCCTGGAGATGGTGCGTAACCTTCTGAAGGCCGGGCACGCGGTGCACGCGTTCGATCTCAACGAGGCCGCCGTAACCGATATCGTCAAGGACGGCGCGACCCGCGCCAAGAACCCGGCCGATGCCGCGCAAGGCGCCGACATCGTCATCACCATGCTGCCCGACACGCCCCATGTCGAAGCGACCGTTTACGGCGAGCACGGACTGCTGAAGTCGCCGCCATCCGGCAAGCTCATTGTCGACATGAGCACGATCTCGCCGGTCGCGGTCCGCCGCATCCATGGCGATCTGCAAAAAATCGGCGTCAGCTTCATCGACGCGCCGGTCTCGGGTGGCCCGGTGGGCGCCAAGAAGGCCGCACTCTCGATCATGGCCGGCGGCGATGCGAACGCGTTCGCGCAGGCCGAGCCGTTCTTCCGCGCTATGGGCACCACCATCACGCATGTCGGCGCTTCCGGCGCGGGGCAAACGGTGAAGCTCTGCAACCAACTGATCTGCGGCATCAACATCCAGGCCATCTGCGAGGCGCTCGCTCTTGGTCGCGCTTCGGGCCTCGATCTCGATCTGCTGCGCCGGGTGCTGCTCGGTGGCTCCGCTGCCTCCTGGATGCTCGACAAGCTCGGCCCCGCGATGATCGCGGGCGACGTCTCCGCCGGCTTCCGGATCGATCTGCAGCTCAAGGACCTCCGCCTGGTGCAGGAGCAGGCCCAGGCGCTGAGCGTGCCGCTGCCGGGCACGGCGCTCGTCACGAGTCAGTATGTGGACGCGCGTGCGCATGGCGAAGGCAGCAACGGCAACCAGGCGCTGTTCCGCGTCTACGACCGCATGACCAACCAGACCACCGGCTGAACCCGACACAATGAGCCTCCAACTCGACTTTCCCGCAGTGCTGGAGCGTTGGCCGAGTTTTCTCGGCGGCGCGGCGCTGACGCTGGAGTTGGCGGCTTTTGCGACGGTGCTCGGCGCCCTGTTCGGCACGCTCGCCGCCGTCGGCCGCGGCTCGCACAGCGCGCTGATCGCGGGCGCCTGCAAAGTCTACGTCGAGTCGATCCGCAACACGCCGCTGCTGGTGCAGATCTTCCTGGTCTATTTCGGCCTCGCCAGCCTGGGGCTGAAACTCTCGGCCTTCACCGTGGCGGTGGCCGCGCTGACCATCAATGTCGGCGCCTACACCGCCGAGATCATGCGCGCCGGCTTCGAGGCGATCCCACGCGGACAGATCGAGGCCGCCGAAGGGCTGGCGCTGTCACGCCTGCAGATCTACTGGCACATCATCCTGTTGCCGGCGGTCGAGAAGGTCTATCCGGCGCTAACGAGCCAGTTCGTGCTGTTGATGCTGGCCTCCTCGGTCTGCTCGCAGATCTCGGCCGAGGAACTCACGGCGGTCGCCAACTACATTCAGTCGGACACCTACCGCGCGTTCGAGACCTACATCATCGTCGCCGTGCTCTACATCATCCTGTCGCTGGTGATGCGCGCCGGCTTCTGGGGCCTCGGCCTCGTGCTGTTCCCGCGCCGTCGCCGGCTCGGCACACCGTTGTGAGATGACCATGGGCGGACATCTCAACATCAATCATCTGATGTTCCTCGGCCAGGGCGCGCTGTGGACCATTGGTCTATCCGTGATCGCGCTGATCGGGGGCGGCATCGTGGGCTTCGTGATCGCGCTGGCGCGCATCTCGCCGCTCAAATCGGTGCGCATCGCCAGCGCTGTCTATGTCCAGCTCATCCAGGGCACGCCGCTTCTGGTCATCCTGTTTCTCGGCTATTTCGGCCTCGCCGCGATCGGCCTCAAGGTCTCCTCGCTCACGGCCGCCGGCGCTTCGCTCACGCTCTATGTCGCCGCCTATCTCGGCGAGATCTGGCGCGGCTGCATTCAGTCGGTGCCGAAGCCGCAATGGGAGGCCGCCGAAGGCCTCGCGCTCAGCCGGACCCAGCGCATGATGAAGGTGATCCTGCCGCAGGCGATCCGCATCGCGACGCCGCCCACCGTCGGCTTCATGGTGCAGATCATCAAGAACACCTCGCTCGCCTCCGTAGTCGGCTTCGTCGAGTTGATGCGCTCGGGCCAGATCGTCAACAACTCGCTGTTCGAGCCGTTCGTCATTTACGCCATCATCGCCGCTACCTATTTCGCCATGTGCTATCCCCTGTCGCTGTTCAGCCAGAAGCTGGAACGGCGGATGGGGCGTGGCAGATCCACCCTCTCGCCAGCCTGACATGAAGCAAAACCCGCCCTCCTCCGAACCGATCGTGTCGCTTCGCGACGTGCAGAAGAGCTTTGGTCCGCTCCTTGTGCTCGACGGCGTCTCCTTTGCCGTCGATCGCGGCGAGGTGCTGGCGCTGATCGGCCGCTCCGGCTCCGGCAAGAGCACGGCCCTGCGCTGCATCGACCGCTTCGAGAAAGTCGACGGCGGCGAGATCGTCGTGTGCGGGCACCGCGTTGACCGCCCGGATGTCAACCTGCGCGCGCTGCGCCAAGACGTCGGCATCGTGTTCCAGAGCTACAATCTGTTTCCGCATCTCACGATCGAGCAGAACATCACGCTGGCGCCCCGTGCCGTGAAGGGCATGACGACGTCGCAGGCCAAGGATCTCGCGCGAAACGTGCTGGCGCAGGTCGGGCTCGAAGAGAAGCTGCACGCCTATCCGGAGCAGCTTTCCGGCGGCCAGCAGCAGCGCGCCGCGATCGCCCGCTCGCTCGCGATGCAGCCGAAGGTCATGCTGTTTGACGAGGTCACGTCCGCACTCGATCCGGAACTCACCGGCGAAGTGCTCAAGGTGATCGAGCAGCTGGCGGCTGACGGCATGACCATGGTGATGGTGACCCACGAGATGGGCTTTGCCAAGGGCATCGCCGACCGGATCGTCTTCATGCATCGCGGCAAGGTTCACGAGACCGGACCTGCCTCGATCCTGACGTCGCCGACGACCCCCGAACTCACACAATTTGTGGGTACGGGAAACTTAAAATCATAACAGGGAGAGGAACTAGGGATGACCAACACAACATTGCTGGGGGCTGCCGCCGCGCTGTGCAGCCTCGTCATGATGACGGCGACGCCGGCATCGGCCGATTTGCTCGACGACATCACGCAGGCGAAGAAGATCCGCATTTCGACGGATGTCGCCATCCCGCCCTCGGGCATGATGGACTCCAGCATGAAGCCGACCGGCTCCGACGTCGAAGTGGCGCAGCTGCTAGCCAAGGACTGGGGGCTCGAGCTCGAGTTCATCCAGACCACCGGCGCAACCCGTATCCCGAACGTCCTGACCGGCAAGGCCGACATCATCATCTCGACGCTGTCAGTGACGCCCGACCGCGCCAAGGTGATCGATTTCACCAAGCGTTATGCGACGCTGCAATCCGACGTCGGCTGCCTGAAATCATCGACGGTCAAGGACTGGCCCGACCTCAAGGACAAGTCGATCGGCGTCTCCCGCGGCACCACGCAGGACACGACCCTGTCCAACATGAAGGACAAGGACCTCAAGATCTCCCGTTACGACGACGACGCCACCATGGTGACGGCGGCGGTGTCCGGTCAGGTCGACTGCGTCGCCTCGTCCGCGACGATCATCAACCAGATCGGCGTGAAGAACCCCTCACGCGTGTTCGAGTCCCGGATACCGCTGGCGACCTTCGACCTTGCCATCGGCCTGAAGAAGGGCGAGCAGCGCCTGATGGACAAGCTCAACGCCTGGATCACCGAGAACATCAAGAACGGCAAGCTCAACACGATCTACAAGAAATTCCACGGCGTCGAGCTGCCGCCGGACATGCGCAGCTGAACAGAAGAACGCCGTGACAGTCGCACGCGACTGTCACGGCTATGGCAAAATCAAGAAGGACATCACATGCGTCTCGTCATCGGATCCGACCACGCCGGCTGGCCGCTCAAGCAGACCGTCATCGACCACATCCGCAGCCTCGGCCATGACGTCGTCGACGTCGGCTCCTATGACGACAAGCCGGTGGACTTCCCCGACATCGCACGCGCCGTGGCGCAGAAGGTGACCTCGGGTGAAGCCGCACGCGGCATCATGGTCTGCGGCACCGGCGTCGGTGCCTCGATCGCCGCCAACAAGATGAAGGGCATCCGCGCCGCGGTCTGCCACGACATCCATTCCGCCCATCAGTGCGTCGAACATGACGATGTCAACGTGATGTGCATCGGCGCACAGATCGTCGGCGCGTGGCTTGCCGTCGATCTCGTCTCCTCCTATCTCTCGGCGGAATTTTCGACGGATGAGGATTTCCGCCGCCGCGTCGAGAAGCTGCGCGTCATGGACGAACAGGGCTGACGGACTGCAAAGTCGTAGCTCGGACGGAGCGCAGTGCAATCCGGGCTACAAGATATCGCGTTGCCCGACGGGCAAAACACGCCCCCCCTAGGTCGACATCGGTCGTCGAAAATATTCCACTTTACCGAATTTCGGAAAAAGCGTATCTGTCGCCTCAACCCGGCCCAAGGAAGAGGGGCGTATCGCGATCGTCACGAACGCGGGCCGGACGGCGGTGGACGTGGGCCACACTGGTGCGACGGTGATCGCAGGGCGGGAAACCGTGAGCGGAACACCTCGCGCACACGATCGGTGCGATCTGCGTACGGCAAAATCGTGTGGTCCTGGCGCCCGCAGGCTGGCGTCAAGCGTTGTGGTGATGTGGCGGCCCGACCGGGCGCGTGCATCAGCCATCCGCAAGGCGACGGGGGCAATAGTGCATCGCTCCCCGGGGAGAGCACGACATAAGCCGTCAAACCACTGCGCAGGGAAGGCCGGGATGTCCTGGCTACACCTGTATGCCGCTGTGCAGTTTTCTCACCACAACTTCGCACAGTGGACCGCGGGTGCCAGCCGGTGCCCGGCCTTCCCTGCGCCCTCTTTCATTGGGGGCAACGCGACGAAGCAAAGCTCGGGCGAACACGCCGCGAGGATGGACAGCCATGTCTATCGATGAACAACAATCTCGTGCCCCGGACGCTGCACAGCGCCACTTCAGCGGCGCGCTCCAGAGCCGGGGCCCATGCGTCGGCGATCCGTGTGGCTTGCTGGGTCCCGGCTCTGCGGAGGCGTCACCGCGTGCCGCACCGCGTCCGGGACACGGAAGGAACCAGTGCCGCCATTCCCGCCTGCCCCCTCCTCCGGCTAGACTGCTCCGATTCCCGGAGTCCTGCTCTTGGCCTTTCTCTTCGTCCTCATCGTCGGCCTGCTCGCCGGTACCATCTCAGGCATCGTCGGCACGGGATCGTCGATCATGCTGATGCCGGTGCTGGTCTATGCCTATGGGCCGAAGGAGGCCGTGCCGATCATGGCGGTCGCCTCCGTGATGGCGAATTTTTCACGCATCCTGGCCTGGTGGCGCGAGGTCGATTGGCGGGCCTGCGCCGCCTATTCGGTGACAGGCATTCCAGCGGCTGCGCTCGGCGCACGCACGCTGCTGGCGCTGCCGTCGCATGCCGTGGACCTCGCGATCGGCATCTTCCTGATCGCGATGGTGCCGGTGCGGCACTGGCTGGCGCGGCACGATCTGAAGGCCAACCTCTGGCATCTTGCGATCGGCGGCGCCATCATCGGTTATCTCACCGGCATCGTGGTCTCGACCGGCCCGCTCAGCGTGCCGCTGTTCCTGTTCTACGGACTCAGCAAGGGCGCTTTCCTCGCCACCGAAGCCGCCTCTTCGCTCGGCCTCTACTTCGCGAAATCCGTGACGTTCGAGCGTTTCGGCGCGCTGACCGGCGACGTCTTCGTCAAGGGCCTGGTCGCAGGCTCCTCCTTGATGTCAGGCGCCTTCATCGCCAAACGCTTCGTGCTGCATCTGAAGCCAGAGATGTTCCGCCTGGTGATGGACGCGATCATGATCGCTGCCGGGCTGTCGATGCTCTGGAATGCGGCGCAGACGTAATCGCGGCGCACTCAGGCGGCAAACTCCGGCGTGATTGGCGGGCTCTCCGCAAGGACGCGGCTTTCGGGCACCGCCTGTCCCTCGAGCCATCGCAGCACGGCCTCAAGCGGCTGCGGCCGGTGATAGAGAAAGCCCTGCCCGAGCGTCACGCCCATCTCGCGCATGGCCTGCGCCTGCTCGGCCCGCTCGATGCCTTCGGCGACCAGTGTGAGCCCCAAAGTGCCGGCGAGCGAGGCGATGACCCCGACGATCGCCTGGTCCTCCGCGCTGCCGGGAATCTCGCTGATGAAGGCCTTGTCGATCTTGACCTTGTCCAGCGGGAAGCGCCTGAGATGGGCGAGCGAGCTGTAGCCGGTGCCGAAATCGTCGAGCGCGATGGTCGCGCCGAGGCGCCGCAGGCGGTGCAGCGTCTCGGAAGCGCTGGCGATGTTGTTGATCAGCGAGCCCTCGGTGATCTCGAGTTCCAGTGACGAGGGCGCAACATCGAAGCGCGCACAGGTCTCGCGCAGCTCGGCGGCGAGCGAATGGTCGGCGAGCTCGGACGGCGGCAGGTTGATCGCGATCCGGATATGCGGCCTGCCCGCGGACGCGAGGCGCTGCAGCGCGCGGCAGGCATCGGTCAGCACATAGCGCGTCAACCGCGCATTGTTGCCGCTTCGCTCGATCAGCGGCAGGAATTCGCCGGGGCCTATCAAGCCATGCTCGGGATGACGCCAGCGAATGAGCGCCTCGAGGCCGACGACGGCCTGGCTCTCGAGATCGACCAGGCTCTGATACCAGACCTCGAATTGACCCTCGGCGAAGCCTGTGGGAATGGCGAGCTCGAGATCGCGGCGGCGGCGGTAGTCGCGCTGCAGCGCTTCGTCGAGCACCGCGACGGTGCCGGGCGCCTTGCTCTTGGCATGGTAGAGCGCGATGTCGGCGAGCGCCGGCAGGTGCGAAAGCTCGGGATCGCCGGCGCGGCGCACTGCAAGGCCGATGCTGGCGCGCGGAATGACCTGCTTGTCGTGCAGCCGGATCGGCTCGGAGATGGCATCCAGCAACTGGCGCGCAAACGCCTGCGCGGTCGCTGCGTTGCTGACCTCGGGACGGATGACGACGAATTCGTCGCCGCCGAGCCGCGCGACCCAGTCCTGCGGCTCGACCGCCTCGCGCAGGCGCTCGGAGATGTGCACCAGGAACTTGTCGCCGGCATCATGGCCGAAAGTGTCGTTGATGCCCTTGAAGTCGTCGAGATCGATGAAGCAGAACGCGATCAGGGAGTCCGGCGAGCCGGCATCGCTGCTCAAGGTCGCGAGTCGCTCGGACAGCGAGCGGCGATTGGGCAGCCCCGTGAGCGGATCGTGCGAGGCCATGTGGCCGAGCCGGTCGAGCGCACCCGACGTGGTGTGCTGCATGGAATTGAAGGCACGCGCGAGCTGGCCGAATTCATTGGACGACTTGATGTCCGCCGGATAGGCACGGCCGTCCTGCTTGCTGCGCTGGATCGCGGACATGATCGCGGCAAGCGGCTTGCCGATGAAGATGTTGGCCGATATCCGCAAAGCGACCACGGTCGCAAGCGTTGCGAGCAGACCTACGACGATCAGCAGCATCAGCTGGCTGCTGGTGTCCGTATAAACGGTTCCATAGGAATAGGCGATCGCGATACGGCCGGCCTGAACGGCGATGTTGCCGTTGCGATAGTTGATCGGACGCGACACTTCTGCGACAGACTGATCCGCCGGACGCGCCACCACGCGGGCAATCGCAACGCCGGTATCGTCGTAGACCGCCGCCGCGGCAATGGTCTCGTCGTGCATGATCTCGTTGAGCACGCTCGTGACCTGGTCGTAACGCATTTTCCAGAGCGGCTCGGCAATCAGCTCGGCGCGGCTCTCGGCGACGCGGGCAATGCGGGCGTCCAGCTGCCTGATCTGCGACCAGAAACTCGAGACCTCGACACCGGCGGAGGCGAACAGTTGCACCACCAGCAGCACCGGCATCGTGGCCCAGATCATCGCCCGGACCACCGAGCGGGTGCGCGAAGGCGCAACCTGCTCGTTGCCGTTCGGATCGGTCATGTCGTTACCGTTTCGCATCAGTCAGCGGTACCTTCCAGGGGCGCCAGCGACGAGATCAGCGCATCGCTGGAGAAATCGTACTGGCCGCAGTGTCCTGCCTTCGCCCTGAACCGGGTGAAGTCGATCCTGTCGAAGGCACGGGCCCTGATGAGGTCGCCGACCGAGGCAAGGTTGGCGCGGGTAATCGCGGATGTCTTGACCTCGACATGAGGGGAAGCGACTGCGAAATCGCAGCCATCGGCATAGTCGCGCAAGAGCACGATCGACCAGCCGCCGAGCAGGAAGTGGCCGCCGTCCGTCATAAGCAGACGGCCAGCCCTGATCGCGCGCAGCGCGTCCTCCGACCAGTTGAGGCCGACCACCTGGATGTCCTCGCCGGGCGCCAGGCCCGCCGTCGAGGCGGCCTTGATAGCTCCGAGCGCCATCGGATCGTTTCCGGCCCAGATGCCGGCGGGCCGAATCCCCTTGCGCGAGGCCCAGCTCAGATAATTCATTGTGACCTGCTCGGCCTCGGACTGCGTCCAGTTGGCGAACAGCATCCGGTCCACCACCACATCAGGCGCTGCCGCGACCGCAAGCTGGAGACCGGCATTGCGGGCGATCGATGCCGGCGTGATCTCGTCGCCGCCGATGCCGAGAATGTGGATCTTGCCGTCAGCGCTCTGCCATTTTTCGGCGCGCGCCCTGCCGATCAGGGCGTTGGCCATCCGGGCCCCCGCGGTCTGGAGATCGGTCGTGATATCGCCGAGCCAGGTTTTGAGGATTTGGCGCGGCGCTCCGAGACGCGCCGCATCGTTACCGATCAGCGTGTTCGACAACAACAGCGTCTTGACGCCGGCAGCTTCGGCAGCCTCCAGGATCGGAACGGCGGCGGATTCCTCGTTCGACAGGATGAGGAAATCCGGCTTGTCGGTGCGGGCTACAACACCGAGCCCCAGTTCCTGCATGGTGCGGTAATTGCGCTCGCTGGTGAGCACCTCGACACGTGCATTGAGCTTTCGTCCGGCCGCCTGCATGGTCTGCGCGACCATGTCCCAGTAGACTTCGCCGGTCTTGCCGGGATTGACGAAAACGATGTCGAGCGGCCCTGCATCGGCGGCGACGGCCAGGCTGACGGGCGCGAGAACGCCGCAGGCCATGCCCACAGCGAGCAATATGCGCAAAAATGCCGTCATCGTCTTAGCCACCCCGTATCGGTTCCGAAACTGGACCCGCGTCCGCTAACATTTGGCAAAGCCCGGCGAGGTGCGGCGACGTAGCCCTAACAAAAGGTGTATCTGCCGCACCGAATTGCGCTCATTGGAGCGCCATCGGATGCCCTCGCTGCCCGTCATTCCGTGCTATCAGCAAACCTGAGATTCCCGACTCGTTGTCCCCATGGCCAAGAACACGCTGTCCTTCGTCTGCCAGAATTGCGGCGCGGCCTATAACCGCTGGCAGGGCAAGTGCGAGTCCTGCGGCGAGTGGAATACGCTTGCCGAGGAGGACACGACCGGCAGCGTGCCGGTCTCGATCCGCTCCAAGCGCAAGGGCCGGACGTTTGCATTGGAAAGCCTGTCGGGAAAGACCCAGGACGCGCCGCGCCTGTCCTCGGGGATGACCGAACTCGACCGCGTCACCGGCGGCGGCTTCGTTCGCGGCTCGGTGCTTCTGGTCGGCGGCGATCCCGGCATCGGCAAGTCGACGCTGCTGACGCAGGCAACGAGCCTGATGGCGCGCGCCGGCCACCGCATCGTCTACATCTCCGGCGAAGAAGCCATTGCCCAGGTGCGGCTCCGCGCCGAGCGGCTCGGCCTGTCGGATGCACCGGTGCAGCTCGCGGCCGAGACCTCGGTCGAGGATATCGTCTCGACGCTCTCGGAAGGCGCGGTGCCGCGGCTGATCGTGATCGACTCGATCCAGACCATGTGGACCGACACGGTGGAATCCGCGCCCGGCACCGTCACGCAGGTACGCGCCTCGGCGCAGGCGCTGATACGGTTTGCCAAGAAGACGGGCGCCGCCATCATCCTGGTCGGCCACGTCACCAAGGATGGCCAGATCGCCGGCCCCCGCGTCGTCGAGCACATGGTCGACGCGGTCATGTCCTTCGAGGGCGAAGGCTCGCAGCAATTCCGGATCCTGCGCGCCGTGAAGAACCGTTTCGGCCCGACCGACGAGATTGGTGTGTTCGAGATGACCGGCCTTGGCCTGCGCGAGGTCACCAATCCCTCAGAGCTGTTCCTGTCCGAGCGCGACCTCGGCACGCCCGGCACCGCAGTCTTTGCGGGCATCGAGGGCACACGGCCCGTTCTGGTCGAATTGCAGGCACTGGTGGCGCCGACCTCGCTTGGTACACCGCGGCGCGCAGTGGTCGGCTGGGATCAGAGCCGGCTCTCCATGGTGCTGGCGGTGCTGGAGGCCCATTGCGGGGTCAAGCTGTCCGGCCACGACGTCTATCTCAATGTCGCGGGCGGCTTGCGTATCCACGAGCCAGCGGCCGATATGGCCGCTGCGGCCGCGCTGGTTTCCTCCCTGGTTAATGCGCAGTTACCCACCGATGCGGTCTATTTCGGCGAGATTTCGCTCTCCGGCGTCATTCGCCCGGTTGCGCAGACCCCGGCTCGGCTGAAAGAAGCGGCCAAGCTCGGCTTCAAGCGCGCCGTGCTCCCCGAATCGGCCCGGGGCGGCGATGCGGGCGGCGACGCCGGATTGTCCCTGAACGCGATCAACAGCCTGACCACCCTGGTCGCCGAGATCGCCGCCCGCGGCTCCCGCCGCGGCGAACAGAACCCGCCGGTAGAGAAAAATGCCACACCGGCAAGATTCCGCCGCGGAGAGGGTTAGGTGGAGGTGACGTCCCCCGCCCCCGTCGCTATACAGCCGTCACAAAAGCAGCATGGGATTGCGTGTTTGCGGCCTTGCCGGGAACGCCGTCTGGCCTTCAGTTAGGGCGGCGGCCAAGCACCGATTCGCTGACACCTTTGAGAGTACGAGCGGACCAGACCAGCCGATGCCAGTAACCATCCTCGACCTGATCCTGCTCGGTGTGATGCTGATCTCGGGCCTGCTCGCGATGGTCCGCGGCTTTATGCGCGAAATCCTGTCGATCGCGGCCTGGGGCGCGGCGGCGATCGTGACGCTGTACTCGTTCTCGAAGCTGCTGCCGACCGCAAAGACCTATTTCAACAACGACACGGTCGCCAGCGTGGTCGTGGTCGCCGGCGTGTTCGTCGGTACCTTGGTCGTGGTTTCCGTGATCACGGTCCGGATCTCCGACATGATCCTGGATTCGCGCATCGGCGCGCTGGACCGCACCCTCGGCTTCCTGTTTGGCCTCGCTCGCGGGCTTTTGATCGTCGTGGTCGCCTTCCTGTTCTTTACTTGGCTGGTGCCGGACAAGCAGCGCCCGGACTGGGTCACGGGGGCCAAATCCCGCCTGGTGCTGCAGGGAACCGGGGATTGGTTGATGGCCCTCTTGCCGGATGACCCCGAGAACACCATCTTGAAGAGATTCAAGAAAAACAAACCAGATGATGATCAAGCTGATTCCGAACAGCAGCCTTCGGCTACTGGCGACGGATACAGCAAACCGGCTCGTGACAGCCTGAAAAAGCTGATCGAGAAACCTGCGGCGCGTTGATTAGGCCCTAAAGAGAGGCGCGGACGAGATGCGACACCCTGACCAGGACGCCCAGCTTGATCTCGACTTGAACCGGCCCTCTGGCCCAGCCGCGATCGAGCTACAGGACGATCTGGAGGGGGATACGCTGCGCGAGGAATGCGGCGTGTTCGGCATCTACGGCCACCCCGACGCGGCCGCCATCACCGCGCTCGGCCTCCACGCCCTTCAGCACCGCGGCCAGGAAGCGGCCGGCATCGTTTCCTATGACGGCTCCCGCTTTCATTCCGAACGTCGCCTCGGCCTTGTCGGCGACACCTTTTCCCGCCGCGAGGTGATCGACCGCCTGCCCGGCAACATGGCGGTCGGCCATGTCCGCTATTCCACCACCGGCGCCACCATCCTGCGCAACGTGCAGCCGCTGTTCGCCGAACTCAATGCCGGCGGCCTTGCGGTCGCCCACAACGGCAACCTTACCAATGGCCTGACGCTGCGCCGCGAGCTCGTGAAGAGCGGCGCGATGATGCAGTCGACCACCGACACCGAGGTGATCCTGCACCTGGTCGCACGCTCCAGGCGCAGCCGCTTCATCGAACGCTACATCGACGCGCTGCGCGAGATCGAAGGCGCCTATGCGCTGGTCTCGCTGACCAACAAGAAGCTGGTCGGCGCGCGCGATCCGCGCGGCATCCGTCCGCTGGTGCTTGGCGACCTCGACGGCTGCCCGATCCTGACCTCCGAGACCTGCGCGCTCGATATCATCGGCGCGCGCTTCGTCCGCGACATCGAGCCCGGTGAGGTCATCGTATTCGACGAAAACGGCCAGGACATCCACAAGCCGTTCCCGCCGATGGCGCCGCGTCCCTGCATCTTCGAATACATCTATTTCTCCCGGCCCGATTCCGTCGTCCACGGCCGCTCGGTCTACGAGGTGC
This sequence comes from Bradyrhizobium sp. A5, assembly GCF_042076515.1. Taxonomy (NCBI): domain Bacteria; kingdom Pseudomonadati; phylum Pseudomonadota; class Alphaproteobacteria; order Hyphomicrobiales; family Nitrobacteraceae; genus Bradyrhizobium; species Bradyrhizobium sp. A5. Next base: position 4,051,606 of record NZ_CP148990.1, read on the forward strand.
GCAAGGCCTTCGGCGCGCAACTCGCCCGCGAGAGCCATGTCCCGGTCGACGTCGTCGTGCCGGTGCCGGATTCCGGCGTGCCCGCCGCGGTCGGCTACAGCCAGCATTCCGGCGTGCCGTTCGAACTCGGCATCATCCGCAACCACTATGTCGGCCGCACCTTCATCCAGCCGACGCAGGCGATCCGCGAATCCGGCGTGCGCATGAAGCATTCGGCGAACCGCGCCGCGATCGAAGGCAAGCGTATTATCCTGATCGACGACTCGCTGGTGCGCGGCACCACCTCGAAGAAGATCGTGCGCATGATGCGCGATGCGGGCGCCAAGGAAGTGCATTTCCGCCTCGCCTCGCCGCCGATCCTCTATCCCGACTATTACGGCATCGACCTGCCCGATCGCGGCGGCCTTCTCGCGGCGACGCACTCGCTGGAAGAGATGCGCGAGATCATTGGCGCCGACTCGCTCGCCTTCCTGTCGATCGACGGCATGTATCGCGCCATGGGCGAGCCCGGCCGCGACCCCGCCAATCCAAAATTCTCGGACCACTGCTTCACCGGCGCCTATCCAACCCACCTCACCGACCAGACCCAGACCGAGCAACAGCCGCGGCAGCTGTCGCTGCTGGCGGAAGCGAGCTGACCCTCTGCTGTCATTCCAGGGCGCGCGCAGCGCGAACCCGGAATCTCGACATTGCCTGGTAAGCTTGAGATTCCGGGTTCGATGCTTCGCATCGCCCCGGAATGACGGGCCACGTGGGGGCTTGTCCCGGCCATCCACGCCTGTAAAACCCCCGCCATGACAAAGCCCCTCGCCAACCGCATCGCTCTCGTCACCGGCGCCTCGCGCGGCATCGGCTATGCCACCGCTGTCGCCCTTGCAAAAGCGGGCGCGCATATCGTTGCGACGGCGCGCACGCAGGGCGGATTGGAGGAGCTTGACGACGAGATCCGGAAGGACGGCGGCGGCGCCACGCTGGTGCCGCTCAACCTGACCGATTCCGACGGCATCGCGCGGCTCGGGGCCGGCCTGCACGAGCGTTACGGCAAGCTCGACATCCTCGTCGGCAATGCCGGCGTGCTCGGCCCCTCCTCGCCAATCGGTCATATCGAGCTGAAAACCTTCACCGACGTGATGGCGGTGAACGTCACCGCGAACTTCCAGCTGATCCGCTGCATGGAACCGCTGCTCAGGCAATCCGACGCCGGCCGCGCCGTGTTCATCACCTCGGGCGCCGCCAACAAGGCGACCGCCTATGTCAGCCCCTACGCCGCCTCCAAGGCGGCGCTGGAAACGCTGGCGCGCGCATGGGCGCAGGAAACCGCGAACACGCCTCTCCGTGTCAACCTGTTCAACCCCGGCCCGATCCGCACCCGCATGCGCGCAACCCTGATGCCGGGCGAGGATCCCGCAACGCTGGAGACGCCCGAGCAGGTCGCCGAATTCATCGTCCCGATGTGCGCGCCCGACTGGACCGAGACCGGCAAGTTCTACGACTACAAGAGCCGCAGCCTGATGAGCTTCCGCTCGCCGGCCTGATTGACTTGGAGACCTCCCCGCGATTGACTGCCCGCGCTCAAGCGGCAGCAAGCCGCAAGCCAAAGGGAGTTTGCCATGGCACCATGGCATGATCGCGCCGGCCTCAACCGTGCGCTCGCAAATGTCTGTCGCGCCTTCTCCATCCTGATTGCGGCCATCGCCTTCATATGTCCGGGCGTTGCGACCGCCGGCGACATCCCGACCTTCGCGGTCGATACCTCCTGGCCAAAGCAGCTGCCGAACAACTGGATCCTCGGCCAGGTCGGTGGCATCACCGTCGACTGGCAGGGCCATATCTGGGTGATCCATCGCCCACGCTCGCTCACCGATGACGAGAAGGGCGCGAGCCTCACCCCGCCGCGCTCGAAATGCTGCGTGTCGGCGCCGCCCGTGCTCGAGTTCGACGCCGAAGGCAATCTGCTGCGGTCCTGGGGCGGTCCAGGCGCAGGCTATGAATGGGTCGGCCGCGAGCACGGCATCGAGGTCGACGAGCGAGGCTTCGTCTGGGTCGGCGGCAATGCCGACAACGACAACGCAATTTTGAAGTTCACGCTCGACGGCAAGTTCGTGGCCCAGATCGGCAAGATCGCGCCGAGCCTCGGCAGCAACGACACGACGCAGCTCGGCAAGCCCGCCGAGACCGCGATCGACAAGGAGGCCAACGAGATCTACGTCGCCGACGGCTATGGCAACCGCCGCGTCGTCGTGTTCGATGCGACAACGCTCGCCTACAAGCGGCACTGGGGCGCCTATGGCAACAAGCCTGACGACGCCAGGCAGGCGGCCTATGATCCCAAGGCGCCGGTGTCGCAGCAATTCGGCAATCCCGTCCACTGCGTGAAGCTCGCCAATGACGGGTTCGTCTACGTCTGCGACCGCATCAACAACCGCATCCAGGTGTTCAGGAAGGACGGCACCTTCGTGAAGGAGTTCTTCTTCGAGAAGAACACGCTGGGCAACGGCGCAGTGTGGGACATCGCGATCTGGCCTGATCCGAAGCAGACTTATCTGCTGAGCGCCGACGGCGAGAACAACGAGATCCGGGTGATCAAGCGCGACGACGGCAGCGTGGTCGGCAGCTTCGGGCACAACGGCCGCAATGCCGGGCAATTCCATTGGGTGCATGCCATGGCGATCGACGCCAAGGGTAACGTCTATACCGCCGAGGTCGATACCGGAAAGCGCATCCAGAAATTCAGGTTGACGTCGGACGCTCTGAAATAACGTCCCCAATAGCGCCTTGGCGCATTTTGCCCAAAAGTTAACCGACGGATGACGCTTCGACGCAGCGTCATCCGGCTTTAGGCGCATTGCCGCAGACCGCGGGACAAGGTAGAGCCATCACCGGACCAAGGCTTCGCAAGAGAGCCGTCCGCATATTTGACAATGGAGGAAACCTTATATGACGATGACGTTCGCGCGCCGCTCTGCGGCCCTTCTGGCCTGTGCCGCTTTCGGTTTTGCCACATCCGCCTACGCTCAAGACAAGACCGTCACGATCGGCGTGCTCAATGACATGTCCAGTCTCTACGCCGACATCGGCGGCCCTAACGCGGTGATCGCGGTCAAGATGGCGGTGGAAGATTCCGGCCTGGCCGCCAAGGGCTGGAAGATCGACGTCATCAGCGGCGACCACCAGAACAAGCCTGACGTTGGCGTCAACATCGCGCGCCAGTGGATCGACACCCAGAAAGTCGATGTGATCGCCGACACGCCGAACTCCGGCGTCGCGCTGGCCGTCAGCAACGTCGTCAAGGAGAAGAACGCGGTCCTGCTCAACAATGGCGGCGCCAGCGCCGACCTCACCGGCAAGGCCTGCAACGCCAACACCATCTCTTTCACCTACGACACCTACATGCTCGCCAATGGCACCGGCAAGGCGCTGACCAAGGCCGGCGGCGACAGCTGGTTCTTCCTGACCGCCGACTATGCCTTCGGTGCCGCGCTCGAGCGTGACACCAGCGCGGTCGTCACCGCCAATGGCGGTAAGGTGCTCGGCGGCGTCAAGCATCCGCTCAATACGTCGGACTTCTCGTCCTTCCTGCTGCAGGCGCAGAATTCGAAGGCGAAGATCATCGGGCTTGCCAATGCCGGCGGCGACACCACCAACTCGATCAAGCAGGCGGCCGAGTTCGGCATCGTCGAGGGCGGCCAGAAGCTCGCCGCGCTGCTGCTCTTCATCAACGACGTCCACTCGCTCGGGCTGAAGACCGCGCACGGCCTGACCTTCACCGAGTCGTTCTACTGGGACCTCAACGAAGGCACCCGCGCCTTCTCGAAGCGTTTCCAGGAAAAGGCGGCCAACAAGGCGATGCCGTCAATGACGCAGGCCGGCAATTATGCGGCCATTCTGCATTACCTGAAGGCACTCGATGCCCTCGGCGGCAATCCGCATGACGGCGCCAAGGTCGTCGCCAAGATGAAGGAGCTTCCGACCGAGGATGCGCTGTTCGGCAAGGGCCCGCTGCGCGAGGACGGTCGCCGCATCATCCCGGCCTATCTGTTCGAGGTGAAAAAGCCGGAAGAATCGAAGGGCCCGTGGGACTATTACAAGCTGGTCGCGACCATCTCGGCGGAAGATGCGGCCAAGCCACTCAAGGACAGCGAGTGCCCGCTGGTGAAGAAGTAAGCCAGCCAACGCTGTGCAAGGTGGGCAAGGGCGCTCTGGCGCCGTGCCCACCTTCTCTCCGCGAGTTGACGAAGTCGCGATGATCACGCTTCCGCCTTCGCTCTTCAAGCTACGGCGGACAAGTCGCGTTGCCCGACCCTACGACGGCCGCTTGCGCTTGTGGGCGAAGGGGTTGGCCTTCTCGCGCAACGTGATCCGAACCGGCGTGCCCGGCAGTTCGAAAGCCTCGCGCATCGAATTGACGAGGTAGCGCATGTACGATTGCGGCACGGCGTCCGCGCGCGAGCAGAACAGCACGAAGCTCGGCGGACGTGCCTTGGTCTGCGTGATATAGTTCAGCTTCAGGCGGCGGCCGGACACCGCGGGCGGCGGATTGGCCTGGACCGCTTCCTCGAACCAGCGGTTCAAGGCCGCCGTCGAGACGCGCCTGTTCCAGACCGCGTAGGCGTCCTGGATCGCCTGCATCAGGCGGTCGATGCCCTCGCCCATCAGGCCCGATACGGCGACGATCGGTACCCCCTTAACCTGCGGCAGCAAGTGGTCGGCATCCCGGCGCAAATTGGAGATGGCGCCGCCACCCTTGCTTTCCATCAGGTCCCATTTGTTGACGGCGAGCACGACCGCGCGGCCCTCGCGCTCGATCAGGTCGGCGATGCGCAGGTCCTGCTCCTCGAACCGGTTCTGGGCGTCCATCATCATCACGACGACTTCGGCAAAACGCACCGCACGCAGCGCGTCCGCGACCGAGAGCTTTTCCAGCTTCTCCTCGATGCGCGAGCGCCGGCGCAGGCCCGCGGTATCGAACACTCGGAATTCGCGGCCCTTCCAGTTGATCTCGACCGCGATGGAATCGCGCGTCGTGCCGGCCTCCGGGCTCGTCAGCAGGCGCTCTTCGCCGAGCAGATGATTGATGAATGTCGACTTGCCGGCATTGGGCCGGCCGACGATGGCGACCCGGATCGGGCGCGTCGCGGCCTCTTCCTCGGTGAGCGGCGCGTCGTCCTCGGCTTCATCTTCCTCGACGGGCTCCGGCATCAGTTCGCGGAGCGCATCGTAGAGCTCGCCCATGCCCTCGCCATGCTCGGCCGAGATCTGGATGGGATCGCCAAGGCCAAGCGCGAAGGCCTCCATCGCGCCGGCATCGCCATGCTTGCCTTCGCTCTTGTTGGCGACCAGCAGCACCGGCTTGTTGGCCTTGCGGGCGAAATCGGCGAAGGCTCGATCGGTGGGTGTCAGGCCGATGCGGGCATCGATCACGAAGAACAGCGCGTCGGCCTGCGCGATCGCCGCCTCCGTCTGCTCCTGCATGCGTGCGGTCAGCGAACCCTTGGCGCCCTCATCGAGGCCGGCGGTATCGATGATGGTGAATTCGAGGTCGCCCAGCCTGGCCTCGCCCTCGCGGCGGTCGCGGGTGACGCCGGGCAGGTCATCGACAAGCGCGAGCTTCTGCCCAACCAGGCGGTTGAACAGCGTCGACTTGCCGACGTTGGGTCGGCCGATAATGGCAATCGTGAAGGACATCGGTCATTCGTGCGCTGCGAAGGCCGCGCCTGTCAATGTAATGAAGTGATCAGCGCGAGAAGCTGCCGCTTGGCATCGGCGCCGGGAAAGCTCCCTGCGACTGCTGCTGCGTGGTCTGGGTCGGTTGCGCCTGCTGGGCGGGCTGATCCGGCGGCGGCGCGGTGGTGCGCCTGCGGACGATCTTCTGCTTGGGCGGCGGAGCGGCCGCGGGCGGTGCGGCCTCGGGCTGGGCCTCGCCATCGACTTCGCCCGCCGGGGCCTCAGCAGGAGCTGCCGCGGTGGCTGGCTGCCTGGTCTTCTTCGCCTTGGCACCCTTTGCCGGCTTGGCCTCGGGCGGCGGCTCCGCCGGCAAAGCCGCGACGGCAGGCGCGTTCGGATCCGGCTGCTGCTGAGCACCCTTGTACATGTCGCGCGGCACGCCCTGCTCGAGGCCCGGCACACCCTCGGGGAAGACCGGCTTGCGGTCTCCCGGCAGCTTCTTCTTGGTATCGAGGAAGTCGAGCATGTCGCTGGGATCGAAGCTGGAGCAGCCGGCCAGAACGCCCGTGAAGGCGATCAGGACGGCGGCTGCGATCAAGCGTGGCGTGCGGCGCATATCGGTGTCTCGTCTCAGCTCTCGGGACCGTCAGCTCTTGGCGACGGGCGGCAGCAGGGCCTGGAGCGCCTCGGCGCGCGAGCGCAGGCCCGGCGGCGTTTCGCCGTCATCAGCGATCGCGTCGAGCCATTTGCGGGCCGCAGTGGTGTCGTTGTTGCGCCAGGCCGACAGCGCCAGCAACTCGCGCGCAGTGTGGCGGAACGTCGATTTGGGCGCGGCGGAGGCCTCCAACCGCTGCTGCATGTCGGCATAGGACGCGCTGTCGACCAGCAAGCCGGCGGCGCGGATCCTGGCCAGATCCTGCCACTCACCGCCGATGCCGCGGTCGGCGGCAATGTCGTCATACATCTTGGCAGCGGCCTTGGGATCGCGAGCCGACGCCTCGGCCGCAGCACGCAGCCGCGCCAGAGTGCGATAGCCCGAGGGCGCCTTGACGGCGAGCTCGGCGAAGGCGGCCTCCGCCTCCGCGTGCTTGTCCTGGTCGGACAGCTCGGCGGCCTTCTCGAAGGCGGCGCCGGCCTCGGCGGCCTTCTTGCCCTCAAGATATTGGTAGCCGCGCCAGCCGCCGACGGCGGCCACGACCAGCACCATCAGGGCGATGAAGAAGATGGAATACTTATCCCACAGCTTCTTGAGCTGTTCGCGACGGACTTCCTCGTCGACTTCGTCAAATAATTCAGACACTTAAGCTAATCCCATGCCCGGCCGGGCGCGCGCGCCAGATTGTTCGCGTCAAATACCGGTCCCCACGTGGCGGCGGCGATACCCTATCGATATGGCGGAGGCAAGGCAAAGCAAGCCCAATCAAGGCGTTAACGACCCGGGAGCGCCCGGAGACCGGCGCGCCCGGTCAGGCTCCCAGCAGCTCCCGCAACTGCCGCTTCAGCACCTTGCCATTGGCGTTCCGGGGCAACGGCTCGGCGGTGATCGTCATGGTTTCGGGGACCTTGTAGTCGGACAGCCGCTCGGCGCACCAGGCCCGCAAGGCTTCACCGGCCACCGGCCCGCGCGTTACCACCACGGCGTGGACGCGCTCGCCCAGCACCGGACATGCCTTGGCGACGATCGCACTCTCGATCACCGCGGGGTGGCCGGCCAGCACGGATTCGACCTCGGCGGAATAGATCTTCAGTCCACCCCGGTTGATCATGTCCTTCTGCCGGTCGAACACGCGGACGAATCGCTCGGCATCGATCGAGCCGAGATCGCCGGAGCGCCAGAATCCGCCGGTGAAGCTCTCGGCCGTGGCCTTCGGGTTGTTCCAATAGCCCTTGATGACGGAGGCGCTCTGGATCCAGAGCTCGCCGATCTCGCCATGGGGCAGCTCGCGCCCGTCCGTCCCCATCGCGACGATGCGCGCGCCCGGACACGGCAGACCGACGCTGTCGATGTGGCTCGCGGTCAATTCGCGCGGCATGATCGTCGAGGGCGATGTCGTCTCGGTCGAGCCGTAGCAATTCGCGAGATTCAGGCCGGGAATCGTGGCCTTGAGCTTCTCGATGGTCGCGACCGGCATCGGCGCGCCGCCAAAGCCGCCGATGCGCCAGCTCGACAGATCGTAGGTGTCGAAATCGGGCTGGAGCAGGCAGAGATTGTACATCGCCGGAACCATCACCGTGTAGGTGACGCGTTCACGCGCGGCGAGCTTGAGATATTCGGCGGTCTTGAACTCCGGCATGATGATCAGGGCACCGCCGCAGCGGACCATCGTCGTGATGTTGGCGACGACGCCGGTCACATGACCGAGCGGCACCGCCGCGATCGAACGGTCCGCCGACGTCAATTGCAGGCAGGAGACGAACACCATCGAGGAATGGACGATGTTGCAATGGGCGAGCATCGCGCCCTTCGGCTTGCCGGTCGTACCCGAGGTGTAGAGGATCATCGCGGTGTCCTCTTCGCCGACCTCGACCGGCGCTGGTGCCGGCAGGTTGTCAGCGAATTTGGCGAAACGCGAGAGAGCGGGATCGTCGTCGATGGCGATGCGGTGGATCACATCGGGCACGTCCAGCGCGTCGGGCAGGCGTTCCGCGAGCGCCGCCTCGTGGATCAGGATCCTGGCGCCGCAATCGGCGAGCACATAGGCGATCTCCGGCTTCTGCTGGCGCGTGCCGAGCAGCACCGTGACCAACCCCTCATGCGCGGCGGCGAACAACAACAGCGGAAATTCGATGCGATTGCCGAGCAGGATCGCGACACGGTCGCCGCGCTGGAGTCCCAGCTTGCGAAAGCCCGCAGCGATCCGCGTGGCCTGCTCCGCCGCCTGTCGCCAACTCAGGCGAACATTACCTGCGATCAGCGCTTCGCCATCAGCATTGCGGGCGCACGCGTCCTCAACCATCGCCCACAGGCTCATCGGCCGATCGCAGAAGGCCGGCACCACCCGATCGCCAAAGCGCGCCTCGAGCCGCATCGGCGGAATCTGAGAGTACGACCAGTCCATCGGAATGCCTCAGCTTGTTGCTTTTGTCACTTTCCGCGCACGGGCATGCGGGTCCTGTCTCGTGCGGATCTGTTACCCGCCCATCACGGGAACACCGATCACGACCGGATGGAACGCAAACGCCAGCGCCAGATAGGCGACCACGCCGACCGCAACCGCGATCAGATCGTTGGTGACGCCACCCACCGGAATCGGAGGGCCACCCCCGTCGGTGCGATGCTTCAACGAGATGCGGTCATACACCGCCCAGCCCAGGAACGATCCGAACAGGATGATGGAGCCGAGATCGCCATTGGCGAGCAGGTGCGCCGCAGCCCACAGCTTGATGCCGGCCAGCATCGGATGCTTCAGCGTCGCGTAGATACGGCCACGCAGATAGGAGGCGACCACCAGAATGACGGCGGGGAGCATCAGCGCGATTGTGACGTGCTTCATCGCCTTCGACGGATACCAGACGTCGATCCAGCCGGTCGCGCGATAATTGGCAAAGCCCCAGATAATGAGCGCCAGACCGGCGAGCGACACCACCGCATAGAGGATCTTATAAGTCCCCTCGCCCAGCCGCGCGATTGCCTGAGCTCGCGCGTCACGCTTCGTCGTGAAAATATGGGGCGCAAAAAACAGCACCAGCCCCAGGATCATGATCAGCAGACCCACGACATCTTCCCCTCAACCAGCGCCCCCGCCAATGGCGTATCATTGATTGGCAGATACCCGCAATGCGCTACTTGCCCAGCTCCCGATTGTCGACATAGCGGATCATGATCGGCCGCCCGGCCAGCGCGGCGCCGAGGCCGCTGGTGAATTTGAGCGGCAGGCAGGCCTTCAGCGACGCATTGATCGCGTTGAGATAGGTGGTTCGGGTATCGGCGAGGACACCTGCGGTCGCAAAGGTCAGACGCGGCGGACCGATCAGGCCGCCTGCTTTGTTGAAGCTGAAACGCACCGACATCTGCATGCCCGCGCGGGCATGGTCCGATGGCGGCGACCAGCAGGTGCGTAGCTCGGCGAAGAGATCACCGATCGTATCGAGATCATGATCGGGCTTCCGGTATTTGGCCCGATCGGCGCTCTGCGGCACACTTTCGATCGTGAGCTGGAGGTTCTCCCCGTAGGGATAGTCGATCTCGGGAATGCAAGGACCGGGTTCGAGCGGACTGCAGTACGAGGGCGTGCATGGCCGATTATCGAGCACGCTGCACGGCTCGTGCGCAAACGGGATCGGGTTGATCTGACGACGTTGCGCATCGGCGGCAGCCGTCGATACTACCAGCAGGAGAAGAACAAAGATGCCGCGCCACATGACGTGAACTCACGATGCCACAAGGCTGACGTGGTATCGTCCGTGAGCGCGTCAAGCCCGCAGGCGTTCACATGCTCGCGCTCTACCGCAGGATGGGGGCGCGCCTCACCCCTTCTTCTTGACGTCCTTGACGTTGGTGAACTCGATCCCCTCGGCGCGTTCCCGGGCGTAGCCGAGATAAAACTCGTTTCGCGCCAAATAGACGGGATCACCGTCAACGTCGTCCGCAATGCTGGACGTGTTCGCGGCAATAAAGGTGTCGAGCTTCTTGCGGTCCTCCGAGGAGACCCAGCGCGCGAGCTGGAACTCGCTGACCTCGAACTCGACCGGCAGCGAATACTCGGCGTCGAGCCGCGCCTTCAGCACGTCGAGCTGCAGCGCGCCGACGACGCCGACGAGCGCAGGCGCACCGTCGCGCGGGCGGAACACCTGCACGACGCCCTCTTCCGACATCTGCTGGAGCGCTTCCTTCAGCTTCTTTGCCTTCATCGCGTCGGTGAGACGCACGCGGCGGACGATTTCCGGCGCGAAGCTCGGGACCCCGACGAAGTTGAAATCCTCACCTTCTGTCAGCGTATCGCCGATACGCAACGTGCCGTGATTGGGAATGCCGACGACGTCGCCGGCGAAGGCCTCATCCGCGACCGAACGATCCTGCGCGAAGAAGAATTGCGGGCTCGACAGCGGCATGCTCTTGCCGGTGCGCACCAGTTTCGCCTTCATGCCGCGGCTGAGCTTGCCGGAACAGAGCCGCGCAAAAGCGATGCGGTCGCGGTGGTTCGGATCCATGTTCGCCTGGATCTTGAACACGAAGGCGCTCATGTGCGGATCGGTGGCTTCGACCTTGCGCTGGTCGCTTTCCTGCGCCCGCGGCTCGGGCGCGAACTTGCCGAGGCCTTCCAGGAGGTCGCCGACGCCGAAATTGCGCAGCGCGCTGCCGAAATAGACCGGCGTCAGATGGCCCTCGCGAAACGCGGCGAGCTCGAACGGCTTCGAGGCCGCGGTGACGAGCTCGAGCTCATCCTTGACCGCTCCGACATCGAGGTTCGCATTGAGCTTGCCGAGTTCGGCAATCTCGATCTGCTGTGCCGCGCCGGTCTTGGCGCCGCCGCCTTCGAGCAGCCGCACGCCGCCATTGACGACGTCATAGGTGCCGAGGAAGTCGCGGCCGCGGCCAACGGGCCAGGTCATCGGTGTGGTGTCGAGCGCCAGCGTCTTCTCGATCTCGTCGAGCAGATCGAACACGTCCCGGCTCTCGCGGTCCATCTTGTTGATGAAGGTGATGATCGGGATATCTCGAAGACGACACACCTCGAACAGCTTTCGGGTGCGCGCCTCGATGCCCTTGGCGGCGTCGATCACCATGACGGCGGAGTCGACCGCGGTCAGCGTGCGATAGGTGTCTTCCGAAAAGTCCTCGTGGCCCGGCGTGTCCAAGAGGTTGAACACGAGGCCCTCGAACTCGAAGGTCATGACCGAGGTCACAACCGAGATGCCGCGCTCGCGCTCGATCTTCATCCAGTCCGAGCGCGTGTTGCGCCGCTCGCCCTTGGCCTTGACTTGGCCGGCCAGATTGATGGCGCCGCCGAACAGCAGCAGCTTTTCGGTGAGCGTGGTCTTGCCGGCGTCCGGATGCGAGATGATCGCAAAGGTCCGCCGCCGCGCCACTTCGGCGGCAAGCGTGGAACGGGCCGGCGATTCGGCTGTGGTCGTGGCGATGTCGGACATGGCGGCAGCGTTTGGCAGGGAATATGGGCCGGATCAAGCCTCATTGGTGATTGCGGAGCCTTACGGCCAGCCCCATATCCGCTTTGGGAAGGACGGCCTTCCCGCTCATCGGACTATCAGCCGCGGGGACGACCCTGCCTTGAATGGAGGGTCGCCATGGCCTGGAGCATCCTGTTCATCGCCGGCCTGCTGGAGATCGCCTGGGCGATCGGCCTCAAATACACCGAGGGCTTTACCAGGCTCGTTCCGTCGGTCCTCACGCTCGCGGCCATGGCCGGCAGCGTCATCCTGCTCGGCCTCGCCCTCAAATCGCTGCCGATTGGAACCGCCTATGCGGTCTGGACCGGGATCGGCGCGGTCGGCACCGCGGCGCTCGGCATCGTCCTGTTCGGCGAGCCGGCCAGCGCGTTCCGCCTTGCCAGCATCGGATTGATCGTCGCCGGCATTGTCGGGCTGAAGCTCGTCACCTGACGAAGATCTTGACCGCCCACCAGGTCAGAGCCGCGACGATCGCCGAGGCTGGCATCGTGATCACCCAGGCATAGACGATCGAGCTGGCGACGTTCCAGCGCACCGCCGAGAGGCGGCGAGCGGCGCCGACGCCGACGATGGCGCCGGTGATGGTATGGGTGGTCGAGACGGGAACCCCGAGGAAGGTCGCCATGAACAGCGTGGCGGCGCCACCGGTTTCGGCGCAAAAGCCCTGCATCGGCGTCAATTTGGTAATGCGCAATCCCATCGTGCGCACGATGCGCCAGCCGCCCATCAGCGTCCCCATCGCCATCGCCGCCTGGCACGACAGCACGACCCAGAATGGAACGAAGAATTCGCCGCCAAGTTGGCCCTGCGAATAGAGCAGCACGGCAATGATGCCCATGGTCTTCTGCGCGTCGTTGCCGCCATGGCCGAGCGAATAGAGCGAAGCGGACGCGAACTGCAGGATGCGGAAGGCACGGTCGACCGCGAACGGGGTCGACCGCACCGACGCCCAGGACACGATCGCCACCAGCACCATCGCGAGCAGGAACCCCACCAGCGGAGACAGCACGATCGCGATCACCGTCTTGGACAATCCACTCCAGACCGCCGCCGAAACCCCGGCCTTGGCAACGCCTGCACCGAACAAGCCGCCGATCAGCGCGTGCGACGACGATGACGGTATGCCGAGCGCCCATGTCACGAGGTTCCAGACGATGGCGCCGACGAGCGCCGCGAAGATCACCTGGGCATCGACGATCGCGGGGTCGATGATGCCGGTGCCGATGGTCTGGGCGACGTGCAGCCCGAACACCAGGAAGGCGACGAAATTGAAGAAAGCGGCCCAGAAAACCGCGAATTGCGGCCGCAGAACGCGAGTGGAAACGATGGTCGCGATCGAATTGGCGGCATCGTGCAGGCCGTTCAGGAAATCGAACAGCAGCGCGACGGCAATCAATCCGACCAGGACGGGTAGACCCAACGCAGCATCCACGGCGCGGCCCCTGCCCTACACTTGCTCGATGACGATGCTGTTGATCTCGTTCGCGACGTCGTCGAAACGGTCGGCCACCTTTTCGAGGTGATCGTAGATCTCGACGCCGACGATGAAATCCATTGCGCTGCCGTCGCGATGCTTCAGGAACAGCTCCTTCATCCCGATGTCGTGGAGGTCGTCGACCCGGCCCTCGAGCTTGGTCAATTCTTCCGTAATCGCGGTCAGCATCGCGACGTTCTTGCCGATCTCCTGCATCAGCGGCAGCGCGCGGCCGACCAGATTGGCGCATTCGATCAGGAGCCCGCCGATTTCGCGCATCGGCGGCTCGAAAGTGCGGACCTCGAACAGCATCACGGCCTTGGCGGTCTGCTGCATCTGGTCGATCGCATCGTCCATCGACGTGATGAGGTTCTTGATGTCGCCGCGGTCGAACGGGGTGATGAAGGTGCGGCGCACCGCCGTCAGCACTTCACGGGTGATGTTGTCGGCGTCGTTCTCGAACTGGTTGACGCGCTGACAGTAGACCGGCGTCTCCTCACCCCCGTTGAGCATGCCCTGAAGCGCGATCGAGCCCTGGATCACGGTCTTGGCGTGGCGGTCGAACAGGTCGAAGAACCGTTCTTCCTTGGGCAGGAAAGCGCGAAACCATCGCATCATGGAAATCGTCTACCGGTTGGAAATGGCCCGGCCCGAATGAGCCGTCATAAAACTGTCATAGACCATTTTCATTCCGCGCGCGTGCCACCTCACGCCCGCGCAGCCGGATCATCCACCGCTTTCACGCACCAATTAAATCGGTGCGATATCAATGATTTAGAGCGATCGCCGGAAGTAATGCGCGATTTCACCGATGACGCCACGGCGGAAGGTGAGCACGCAGACCACGAAGATCGAGCCCTGGATCACCGTCACCCACTGGCCGAACCCCGCCAGATATTGCTGCATGGCGATGATCGCGAAGGCGCCGACAACGGGACCAAAGATGGTGCCGAGACCGCCGACCAGCGTCATCAGCACGACCTCGCCCGACATCGTCCAGTGCACGTCGGTGAGCGAGGCGTTCTGCGCCACGAACACTTTCAGCGAACCGGCAAAGCCGGCGAGCGTGCCCGACAGGACGAAAGCCAGGAACTTGTACTGGTCGGTCCGGTATCCGAGCGAGATCGCGCGCGGCTCGTTCTCGCGGATCGCCTTCAGCACCTCGCCGAACGGCGAATTGATGATGCGGTAGATCAGCAGGAAGCCGGCGAGGAAGCCGACCAGCACGACGTAGTACAGGGTCGTCGGCTTCGAGAGATCGAACAGGCCGAACATGCGGCCTTGCGGGATGCCCTGGATGCCGTCCTCGCCATGGGTGAACGGCGCCTGGAGATAAATGAAGTAGAGCAGTTGCGACAGCGCCAGCGTGATCATCGAGAAGTAGATGCCCTGGCGGCGGATCGAGATATAGCCGGTGATGAGCGACAGCCCGAACGCCGCGGCGATACCGACGAGAATGCCAAGCTCCGGCGGCAACGCCCACACCTTCAGCGCATGCGCGCTGCAATAGCCTGCGGTGCCCATGAACATCGCGTGACCGAACGACAGCAAGCCGCCATATCCGATCAGAAGATTGAAGGCGCAGGCGAGCAGCGCGAAGCACAGCGCCTGCATCACGAAGAACGGGTAAATGCCGCTGAATGGCACCGCGGCCAGCAGCAGCGCCATCACCACGAATACGATCATCTCGTCGCGAATAGCGCGCGGGGCTACCGGCAGCGTGTCGTCCGTCAAGGCTGTCATATCAGGCCGCCCTTCCCGTCAATCCCGTTGGCTTCACCAAGAGCACCAGCACCATCAGCACGAACACGACGGTGTTGGAGGCCTCGGGGTAGAAATACTTGGTCAGGCCCTCGATCACACCGAGTGCGAAGCCGGTGATGATGGAGCCCATGATCGATCCCATGCCGCCGATCACGACCACCGCGAACACCACGATGATGAGGTCAGCGCCCATCAGGGGCCGCACCTGGTTGATCGGCGCCGAGAGCACGCCGGCGAGCGCGGCAAGGCCGACGCCAAGACCGTAGGTCAGCGTGATCATGCGCGGCACGTTGACGCCGAAGGCGCGCACCAGCGTCGGATTTTCAGTGGCGGCGCGCAGGTAAGCGCCGAGCCGCGTCTTCTCGATCAGGAACCAGGTGGCGATACACACCACCAGCGAGAATATGACGACCCAGCCGCGATAGACGGGCAGGAACATGAAGCCGAGATTCATGCCGCCCTTGAGCTGGTCCGGAATGGCGTAAGGCAGGCCGGACGAGCCGAAGTAGTTCTGGAACACGCCCTGCACGATCAGGGCGATGCCGAAGGTCAGCAGCAGGCCGTAGAGATGATCGAGCCCGGTCAGCCATTGCAGCATGGTCCGTTCCAGGATCATGCCGAAGATGCCGACGATGATCGGCGCGATCAGCAGTGCCCACCAGTAATTGATGCCGCCGAGGTTCAACAGAAAATAGGCGACGAAGGCACCCATCATGTAGACCGCGCCATGGGCGAAATTGATGATGTTGAGCATGCCGAAGATCACGGCGAGCCCGAGACTGAGCAGCGCGTAAAACGAGCCGTTGATCAGTCCCACCAGTAGCTGAGCGTAAAGAGCCTGCATCGATCCCGCACCCGGTCCCTTCGGCGTTCCCCTGAAAGTCGCCCGCAGACCTTAGGCCTGCGGGCCGTTATCCTACTTCTTAAGCAGCGCGCACTTGCTCTCGGAGAGCGGCGTGAAGGCTTGGTCGCCCGGCACCGAGCCGACGAGCTTGTAGAAATCCCACGGCCCCTTGGACTCGGAGGGCTTCTTCACCTCGAACAGATAGGCGGTATGGATGGTGCGGCCGTTCGGTTGGATCTCGCCCTTGCCGAACAGATCGTCTTCCGTCGGCATCGACTTCATCTTCTCGACGACCTTGACGCCGTCATGCGGATTGCCGCCGAGCGCGTCCAGCGCCTTGAGATAGTGGCGCACGCCGGCATAGACGCCCGCCTGCACCATGGTCGGCATCGCGCCGTTCTTCATCTTCTCCGAGAACTTCTTGGAGAAAGCGCGGGTCTGGTCGTTCATGTCCCAGTAGAACGTCTCGGTGAAGTTGAGGCCCTGCGCGGTCTCGAGGCCGATCGCCTTGACGTCGGTGAGGAACAGGAGCAGCGCCGCGAGCTTCTGGCCGCCCTTCACAATGCCGAACTCGGCCGCCTGCTTGATCGAGTTGGTGGTGTCGCCGCCGGCGTTGGCGAGGCCGATGATCTTGGCCTTGGACGCCTGCGCCTGGAGCAGGAACGAGGAGAAGTCCGGGGTGTTGAGCGGATGCTTGACGCCGCCGATCACCTTGCCGCCATTGGCGGTGATGACCGAGGTGGTGTCGCGCTCGAGCGCTGCGCCGAAGGCGTAGTCCGCGGTCAGGAAGAACCAGGTGTCGCCGCCGGCCTTCACCAGCGCCTGGCCCGTGGTGTGGGCCAGCATGTAGGTATCGTAGGTCCAGTGCACGGTGTTGGGCGAGCACTGCGCGTTGGTGAGATCCGAGGTTGCCGCACCGGAGTTGATGTAGACGCCGTTCTTTTCCTTGATGACGTTGTTGACGGCGAGCGCCACGCCCGAGTTCGGCACGTCGACGATGATGTCGACCTTGTCGACGTCGAACCACTGCCGCGCGATCGCGGTGCCGATGTCGGGCTTGTTCTGGTGATCGCCCGAGATGATGTCGATCTTCCAGCCCTTCCCCACCAGGCCGGAATCTTCGACGGCCATCTGGGCGGCGAGCGTCGAGCCGGGACCGCCGAGGTCGGCATAGAGGCCGGACTGATCGGACAGCGCACCGATCTTGACAGTCTTGTCCTGCGCGAAGGCTACGCCGGCCGTGGTGACGGCCAACGCCGTGCCGAGCAGAAACGACGCAATCGACTTCTTCATGTGACTTCCCTCGTGAATATTCTCTTGGTCGTTTGACGCGTGGCCGCCTTAAACGCCGAGATAGGTGTGGAGCTTGTCCATGTTGGCGGCAAGCTCCGAATTGGAAAATCCGTCAATGATCTTGCCATGCTCGACCACGTAGTAGCGGTCAGCGACGGTCGATGCGAAGCGGAAGTTCTGCTCGACCAGGAGGATCGTAAAGCCCTCCTTCTTGAGCCGCGCAATGGTGTGGCCGATCTGCTGGATGATGACAGGCGCAAGACCTTCGGTCGGCTCATCCAGCATCAGGAAGCTCGCGCCGGTGCGCAGGATGCGCGCGATCGCGAGCATCTGCTGCTCACCGCCGGACAGCTTCGTGCCCTGGCTGTTGAGACGTTCCTTCAGATTGGGAAACAGGTCGAAGATCTGCTCGAGCGGCAATCCGCCCGGGCGGACCACCGGCGGGAGCAACAAATTCTCCCGCACATCGAGACTGGAGAAAATCCCGCGCTCCTCCGGGCAGAACGCGATGCCCATCCGCGCGATCTTGTCGGAGGTCGCGCGAATGATGTCCTGGTTGTTGAACTTCACCGAGCCGGTGCGCTTGCCGATGATGCCCATGATCGACTTCAGCGTGGTGGTCTTGCCGGCGCCGTTGCGCCCGAGCAGGGTGACGACCTCGCCGGCATTCACGTCGAAATTGATCCCGTGCAGGATGTGGGATTCGCCGTACCAGGCTTCCAGGTTGCGCACCTGGAGGATGTTGCCTCCGGTCGCAGCCTTTGCCGGAGCGCCCGCAATCACAGTCTCAACCATGACCAGCTCCCAGATAGGCTTCCTTGACGCGCTCGTCCTTGGTGAGCTCGGCGTAATTGCCCTGCGCGAGCACCTGCCCGCGCGTCAGCACGGTAATGATGTCGGAGAGATTGGCGACGACGCTCAAATTATGCTCGACCATCAGGATGGTATATTTCGCGGAAATCCGCTTGATCAGCGCCGCGATCTTGTCGATGTCCTCGTGGCCCATGCCGGCCATCGGCTCGTCCAGCAGCATCATCTCAGGGTCGAGCGCCAGCGTGGTTGCGATCTCCAGTGCGCGTTTGCGCCCGTAGGGCATCTCGACTGCCGGCGTATTGGAAAACTCGCTGAGGCCGACGTCGCTCAACAGCTCCTGCGCGCGGTTGTTGAAACGGTTGAGCGCGGACTTGGAACGCCAGAAATCGAAGGAGCTGCCGTGCTGACGCTGAAGCGCGACACGAACGTTCTCCAGCGCGGTGAGATGCGGAAATACCGCGGAAATCTGGAATGAACGGACCAGCCCCATCCGGGCCACGTCGGCCGGCGCCATCGCGGTAATGTCCTGTCCCTTGTACAGGATTTTTCCGGCAGACGGTTTGAGGAACTTGGTCAGAAGATTGAAGCACGTCGTCTTGCCGGCCCCGTTCGGGCCGATCAACGCGTGAATGCTCCCACGGCGAACCTTGAGCGCAACGTCGCGGACGGCGAAGAAGCCCGCGAACTCCTTGGTCAAGCCTTCCGTTTCGAGAATGAACTCATCGGCCAAACAGATTTCCCCCTGCCCGCGCTATGCGCGTGGCTGTCCTTGGTTGCTTCGGCATTCCGGATGCCCTGGAGCCCACCCGGAACCGCCGCCTCCGGGCGCGGAATATGCCGGAGGTGACGGGGGTTAGGCAAGGCGGAAAGCTGAGCAGATCAGGCCTCCGGCTGGGATCCAAATGCTCCCCTAGTCGGAGGTGTTGACGTCGCGCCTGCCCGGCCTCCCGGTTCGCAAGACACCGGTCATCAAGCCGTCGTTAACGGTCTTTCGTGCCGCGCGCCAGCCTTCATAGAAAATTTTCCCGCAACGACGATGATGTGCGCGTTTTATCGCCGGGAATATTGTCTTGGATTTTGCAAGCGCCGCTCCTTCCGTCGTCAAGTCGATCAGGCAGCGTGACCTTCTGAACACGTGGCTGCGACTTTTTGCGCGCACGCAGACGGCGCCGGCGGTCTGGGAATATCAGCCCGCGCGCCTTGAGGACGAGCTGTCCGATCTCATCTACTATACTGTGGACATTTCGACGCCGACGCCGCGCCTGACCATCCAGAGCGAAGGCACGCGAATCTCGCGCGCTTATGGACATACCGGCAAGGGCGTTCTGCTCGACGACTATATCGGGCCGCGGCTCGCGCCGTTCGTGATGCCATTCTACTATGAATGCGTGGCGCGGGGGCTTCCGGTCTACAGCGTTGCCGACATCGACGACATCTACGGACGCGTGGTTGCCTATGAACGGCTGCTGCTGCCGTTCCTGACCGACGGCAAGGTCTGTCACATCATCGCCTCGCTCAAGACGTTCTGCGAGGACGGCGGCTTCGAGATCAAGAATCTGATGCGCGGAAATGACGCGCTGCCTCGGCCGAAACTGCGCGCGGTGATCGATCAGGACCTCTTCCATCGCGCACCCGGTCGCATCGCGGCCGCGGACGTCGTCGAGTTCGCCGATCAGTCCGGCCCCGCCGTCACCTCCGAGACCATCGAGCTGAACTAGCCGTCAGCGCGCTCGGATGTCGACCTATTTGGTCCTGACTTCCTTGGCATAGACGTCCGGCTTGAAGCCGACCAGGAGCTTGCCGCCGACTTCCAGCACCGGTCGCTTGATCATCGATGGTTGCGCTAGCATCAATGCCAGCGCCTTCTTTTCGGTGAGGCCTTCCCTGTCGACGTCGGGCAGTTTCTTGAAGGTCGTTCCGGCGCGGTTGAGCAGCGTCTCCCAGCCGACCTTGTCGCTCCACTGCTTGAGCTTGTCCTTCTCGATGCCCGCCGCCTTGTAGTCGTGGAATTCATAGGCGACGCCGTTCGTGTCGAGCCAGGCGCGCGCCTTCTTCATGGTGTCGCAGTTCTTGATGCCGTAGATGATGTTGGGCAAGACGTTCCTCGTGCATGCATCGTATCGTGACTGTAGCGTTGTACGAAACTCCGGTTCGCGCGACAATATTGCGAACCAAGCCAGCTCTCCGACCGGACATTCCATGCACGTCACCCACGATCCCGCCGCAGCCTCGTCGCCGACCATCGACTTCAACACCTTCCTCGCGGTCGATATCCGCGTCGGCACCATCGTCGATGCGAAGCCGTTTCCGGAGGCCCGCAAGCCGGCGTGGCGGCTGTGGATCGACTTCGGTCCCGCGATCGGCGTGCGCAAGAGCTCGGCGCAGATCACCGAAAATCACCCGCTGGAGACGCTGGTGGGACAACAGGTCGCGGCGGTCGTCAATTTCCCGCCGCGCCAGATCGGGCCTGTCGTCTCCGAGGTGCTGACGCTCGGCTTTCCCGATACCGACGGCAAGGTCGTGCTGGTGCAGCCGACCAAGCCGGTGCCCAACGGCGGACGGCTGTTCTAGCTCACAGCCGCTTCGGAATGTTCAGCCCGCGCTGAACGGCCGGCCGCGCAAGGCCCCGTTCGAGCCAGGCGCCGACCGACTTGAACTGGCTGAATTCGACGAGATCGCCGGCGCCGTAGAAGCCGATGAGGTTGCGTACCCAGCCGAGCATGGAAATGTCGGCGATGGTGTAGTCGTCATCCATGAACCATTGCCGGCCCGCCAGATGCGTCTCCATGACGCCGAGCAGGCGCCTGGACTCGCCCACGTAGCGTTCGAGCGGACGCTTGTCCTCGAAATCCTTGCCGGCGAACTTGTGGAAGAAGCCGACCTGGCCGAACATCGGCCCGATGCCGCCCATCTGGAAATGCACCCACTGGATGGTCTGGTACCGGCGCGCGGCATCTTCGGGCAAAAGCTTGCCGGTCTTCTCCGCCAGATATTGCAGGATCGCGCCGGACTCGAACAACGGCAGCGGCCTTCCGCCGGGACCGTTGGGATCGAGGATCGCCGGGATCTTGCCGTTTGGATTGAGCGAGAGGAATTCAGGCGTCTTCTGGTCGTCCTTGCCGAAGTCCACGAGATGAACTTCGTAAGGCAATCCGATCTCCTCCAGCATGATCGAAACCTTGACGCCATTCGGTGTCGGCAGCGAGTAAAGCTGAAGCAGCTCGGGGTGCTCGGCCGGCCAGCGCCTCGTAATTGCAAATGCGGAGAGATCTGACATCGGGGATCCTTCGAGCTGGTATCAAGCCGGGTCTAATCTAGGCGGGGCGCGGATCGGCGCAAGGCTCAATAATTGATCTCCATCCGCAGTCCGCGCGGATCGATCTCCTCGCCGCCGACGCGCTGCGTGCTGTCGCGCGCAGCGACCGCGCAAGCACAGGCATCGATGAGATCGTCTGGGCCGATGCCGGTGCCGTGCCGCTGTGTCAGCCATTTGCGCACGCATGTGAATCCGCGTTGCTCCAGCAACGCGATGCGCTGTTCGCGACCGTGCGACGATGTCTTCAGCGCAAGCCGGATTTGACCGGCGAGATTCCAGAACACCAATTCCGGATGCGCTTCGCCGACAATCGCTTGTCGCGCCGGTGTCATGATCGCGTCGACGTCCCTGATCTTGTCCCTGATATTCCAGAGCTGCGCGGACACGCCCATGCCCCGGCCTTCATGCTCCCAGTAATGGCGATTGGCAGCCCCCATGTCAGAGAACTTCCAGAGGTCGCGCCGCGCACCGAGGAACACGGCAGGACCGATCAATTTTCGGGCCTCCTTGTCGCAGCAACGATAGCCGCTCGGCTTCAATCCGATCGGCATGTCGATCATCGCACGTGCATGCGGCATCTCGAGCAAACGAGTCAGGCCCGGCGAATAATCGAAACCGTGATCGCCGCGATCATCGATCCACGCGGCGACCCAGCCGAAGCGATATCCATCGAAGCCGAGATAATTGGGCACGCGCGCGACCCTGACGTGCCCTCTCGCGTATCAGCCGCCGACCGCCTGGTAGGCCAGGCGCTTGAACTCGAAGAAGAACGGATTCCAGAAACCCATGTGGCGCTGGGCCATCAGCACGCCGGCGGTGTTGGCCTGCGGGCAAATCCACCAATGGGTGCCGGCAAGGCCGCCCCACTGGAATTCGCCGGTCGAATTCGGCGGATCGAACGGCGTCGGAGCGAAGGTGACGGCGCCGCCGAGACCAAAGCCCTTGCCGGGGATCGGCCCGAGATTGGCAAAACGGATGGTCTGCCCGGCGGCCAATTGGTTCGTCATCATCTGGCGCAGCGTCTCCGGCTTGAGCAGCGCATCCGAGCCGGGCAGCAGCGCGCGCACCATTGCGAGCATGTCCGGCAGGGTCGAAACCAGACCGCCGCCGCCCGACAGCCGCGGGAACGGCCGGCGATAGGCTTGCGGAAACGGCAGATTGTCGGCCCGCGTCAGGCCAGGCTTCATTGGATCGAGCACGTCGGCGCCGGTGTAGAGCGCAACCAGCCTGCCCTGCTGTGCCTCAGGCACGTGGAAGCCAGTGTCGATCATGCCGAGCCGATCGAATATCCGTTCCTTGAAAAATGCGTCGAGGGACTTGCCCGAGACGACCTCGACGATACGACCGAGCACGTCGGTCGCCACCGAATATTCCCAGCCCGTGCCGGGATGATAGGACAGCGGCAGATCGGCGAGCTGGTCGATCATGTCGGTCAGCGGCGTCAGCGGATTGAGCACGCGCGCTTCGTTGTAACCCTTGAACAGCACCGAGCCGGGATCGAAGATGCCGTAGCTGAGGCCCGACGTGTGGGTCAGGAGCTGGCGGATCGTGATCGGGCCCTTCGCCGGCTCGACGTCGGCAAGGCTCGAGGCGCCCTGCTTCAGCACCTTGCGATTGCCAAGCTGTGGCAGGACTTTTTCGACGGCGTCATCGAGCCCGATGCGCCCCTCTTCGACCAGCAGCATGATCGAGCAGGTGACGAAGATCTTGGTGTTGGAATACGCGCGGAAAATGTGATCGGGCCGGAGCGCGGTCTTCGCCTCGCGATCGGCGAAACCGACGCATTGCTGATCGACGACATCGCGGCCCTTCAGTACGGCCCAGGACGCGCCCGGAATGATCTCCTGATCGACATAGCGCTGCATCGCCGTCCGTGCGGCGGAAAAATCCGGTGTTCTGGCGTCCATGTGCTTCCCCCAAATTATGGTTGGGATGGATATAGCGTGAATTGGCCGGATATGAAGCCCGGCGGACCGCACTCATCCCTCCTTCATCAGGGCGGTGACGTGCATGCGGCGACGAATTGTCATCCCCTGCCGCTGATACAGCGCGATCGCCGAGGCATTGCTCGAGAACACGTGCAGGAACGGAATTTCACCGCGCGCCTCGATTTGGCGCGCGATCGCCGCGAGCAGCGCCTGCGCATAACCGCGGCCACGGTGATCGGGGTGGACACAGACCGCCGTCATCTCGACGAACTTTCCCGGCTTCATCCGCTCGCCGGCCATCGCCACCAGTTCATTGCCTGCGCGAATGCCGAGAAAGGTGCCGAGCTCATATGTCCGCGCGGCAAACGGGCCGGGCTTTGTCAGCTCCGTCAGCGCCATCATGGCGGGAACGTCGGCTGCGCCCAGTGTGACGATCTCGGCATCGCGAAGCGGACTGTCGGCCGGCGAGCCGATCATCTGCTCGCCGGTCTCCGAGAGTACGACCTTGAAGCCGGAGGGAATGTCGACGGGGTCCGGCGTGAACAGCGCGGCGACTTGCGAGGCCGGCAGGAGATCACCCAGCGCGGCAAAGCTTGCCGCCGACATGTCCGCCATGTCTGCAAACGGCGTCATGTCCACGGGATAACGCAGCGCCCGCGGGCCGCCTTCCGCCAGATGCTTCTGGCTGGTCGTCAGCGCGCTCCAGATCGGCCGATCGAGCAGAGCCACATCGCTGTCGGACACCGGCCTAGTCCTTCTCGAAGCTGACGATGACGGCGGCATTGGCGATGAGGATGGGGTCGTTGGCCACTTCCGTGGCCGAGGGAATCTCGAGCCCGCCCTTGACGGCGGTCACGGTCACCGTGCCGTAAGGTAGCTCCTTGGCAACAGCTTCCTTGTCCACCGCCTCGGGGTTGGGCACGGCGATCGTGACGTCGACGAACATGTCGTTGGCGGTCTTGCCGATCATCCGGAAGAAGCCGAGGCTCGAATGCCTGATCGCATCCGACACCGCGCGCTTCGCCGCCTTGGTGGCATCCCGGCCGTGGACGTCGACGCCCATGCCCATCTCGGTGATACAGCGAACGCGGGTCATGTCTTATTCCTGTGGTTGGTTGGGTGATGGGGAGTGTCTGCGATCGGAGATCGCGGCACAAGGAGGGTTGTCATGTTGGGCAAAGGCGCCTGCCACAAACTCCGTCATTGCGAGCGCAGCGAGGCGATCCAGAGTCTTTCCGTGGAGGGATTCTGGATTGCTTCGCTGCGCTCGCGATGACGATGTGGAGAGAGCGTCCATCACATCACGCCTTCGCCTTCTCATGCGCCCGCAGTTCGTCGACCAGCACCCGTACGTTCTCCGAATAATCGATCGGGATCACGACCAGATGCACGCCGCCCTCCTTGAAGGCCGCATCGAGCGTCGGAGCAAAGCTGTCGATGCTCTCGATGCGATGGCCCCTCGCGCCATAGGCCTTCGCGTAGAGAACAAAATCGGGATTGCCGAACGTCATGCCGAAATCGGCGAAATGATCGACGGCCTGCTTCCAGCGGATCATGCCGTAGGCGTGGTCCTCCAGCACCAGCACGACGAGATTGAGCTTGAGCCGGACGGCGGTCTCCATCTCCTGGCTGTTCATCATGAAGCCGCCGTCGCCGGCGACCGCGAGCACGCGTCGCTCGGGATAGAGCATCGCGGCCATCATCGCCGACGGCAGGCCGGCGCCCATGGTCGCCAGCGCGTTGTCGAGCAGCAGCGTGTTGGCGACCCGGGTGCGGTAGTTGCGCGCGAACCAGATCTTGTACATGCCGTTGTCGAGCGCGACGATGCCGTTCTCCGGGATCACCTGCCTGATGTCGTGCACGATACGCTGCGGCGTCGGCGGCCAGCGCGCCTCGGTGGCGCGGTCGGCGATATGCCCGAGGATGTCCTCACGCAGCGGCAACAGCGCCGCCGCCTGCGGCAGCTTGCCTTCGAGACGATCGGCCAGAAGCTCCAGGCTCGGGCCGACGTCACCGACGACTTCCGCGTCGGGAAAATAGACCAGCTCGACGCTCGCCGGCGTGTAGCTGACGTGGATGACCTTCGGCCCCGACGGCCCCATGATGAAGGGGGGCTTCTCGATGGGATCGTGACCGATCGCGACGATCAGATCGGCGGCCTCGATCGCGTCGTGAACATAGTCGCGCTCGGACAGCGCCGCGGTGCCCATATAGAGATTGGTGCCGCCGGGCACGGTGCCCTTGCCCATCTGCGTGGTGAAGAACGGAATGCCGGTCCGGCGCACGAAGCTTGCGATGCCGTGCGTCGAACGTGGCCGGCTGGTCGCGGCGCCCATCATCACCAGCGGGCGTTTTGCAGCCAGAATCATTCCCGCGGCGCGGTCGAGCGCGGCGCGGTGGGCGACGGGAATTTCGATCGGATGGACCGGGATGACGGGAACGGCCGGCACTTCATCGCCAGCAATGTCCTCCGGCAGTTCGAGATGGACGGGTCCCGGCCGCTCCTCCATCGCCACGCGGAAGGCGTCGCGCACCACGGTCGGAATGCTGGACGCGCTGATGATCTGCCGCGACAGCTTCGTAAGCGGCTTCATGCTTGCGACCACGTCCACGATCTGGAAGCGCGCCTGCCGGCTGCTCATGATCGGCTTCTGGCCGGTGATCAGGATCATCGGCATCGCGCCGAGATGCGCATAGGCCGCACCGGTGGACAGGTTGAGCGCCCCGGGGCCGAGCGTCGACAGACAAACGCCGGGCTTGCCGGTGAGCCGGCCATGGGTGGCGGCCATGAAGGCTGCGGCCTGCTCGTGGCGGGTCAGGATCAGCTGGATCTTGGAGGTGCGCAGCGACTCCACGAGGTCGAGGTTCTCCTCGCCGGGAACACCGAAGATGCGATCGACGCCTTCGTTCTCCAGCGCGGCGACAAACAGGTCCGATCCCTTTGTCTTGCGTTCCTGTTCGCTCATGTCGCCTCCGCGCGTTGTGCGTCCCGTGGTCGGGAGCGCGCGCATCGTAGCGATATGCCGCTCCGGCACAACTCACAAAGAGGCGTTCAATTGCATCAACATCGTCATTGCGAACGCAGCGAAGCAATCCAGAATCCTTCCGCCGAGAGACTCTGGATTGCTTCGCTGCGTTCGCAATGACGGAGTATGTTGGTGGCAACTCGTAGGATGGGTGGAGCACTTGCGAAACCCATCCCACAACCACGCAGACGCAGTTTCGCGTCCTCGCGGCGTGTCTCGCCCGAGCTTTGCTTCATCTCGACACCCTCAGATGTCAGAGGGCGCAGGGAAGACCGGGTGCCGGCTGGCACCCACGGTCCACTGTGCGAAAGTTGCGCTACAAGAGGCTGCACAGCGGCATACAGGTGAAGCCAAACAACCGGCCTTCCCTGCGCAGTGGGTTTACGGCTTATGTCGCGCTCTCCCCGGGGAGCGATGCACTATTGCCCCCGTCGCCTTGCGGCTGACGATGCGCATGTACGGTTGGACAGCACGCATCACCGCAACGCTTGACGCCAGCCTGCGGGCGCCAGGACCACACGATTTTGCCGTACGCAAATCACACCGGTCGTGTGCACAATGGCCTTCGCTCATGGTTGCCCGCCCTGCGATGCCTGTCGCGCCGATGCTGTCTGCGTCCACCGCAGCTCACCCCACGTTTCGTGACGATCGCGATACGCCCCTCTGACCGGGGTGAGGTGACGCTTGAATACGCCATAACCGAATTTTGGTAAAATGGAATATTTTTGCGACGGCTGATTGACCCCTGACTTGTGTGTTTTGCCCGTCGGGCAACGCAAGGGATTGTAGCCCGCTTCTCCCTACAGCTTCGCTTCGGCGAAAATGCCGGCGATCCACTCCAGGAACACGCGCAGGCGCAGCGCGAGCTGGCGGTTCTGCGGATAGAGCGCCGAGAGCGGCGTCGGCGAAGGCGGATGGTCCGCCAGCACCTCGACCAGCGCCCCGCTGGCGAGATCGTCCGCAAAGCGATAGCGAGGAGCCTGCGCAAGACCAAAGCCGAGCCGCACGAGGTCGGCCATCGCGTCGGAATTGTTGACGCGAACCCGGCTCGGCAGCACGACATGGCGAAGCGTGCCGGCGATGGAAAATTCCAGCGGCAGCACGTCGCCGGTGCGCGAGGAGAGGAAGGCCACCATCTGATGGCCGTCGAGTGCGTCCGGCGTCGCCGGCGTGCCGTGGCTCGCCAGATAGGCCGGGCTCGCCACCGTAACCTCCGCGATGGTGCCGAGGCGGCGCAGGATCATGCCGCTGTCCTCGGGCTCGCCGGAGCGGATCACGCAATCGATGCCCTCGCGCACGAGATCGACGAGGCGGTCGCCCTGCCCGATCTGCAAGTCGAGCTGCGGATAGCGCGCCAGGAACGCAGGCAGGTGCGGCAGGATGAAGGTGCGCGTCAGCAAAGGATGCGCGTCGATACGCAACAGGCCGCGCGGTTGTGCATCGCGCATCGCGGCTTCCGCTTCCTCGACCTCCGCCAGGATGGCGACGCAGCGGCGGTAATAGTCCTCGCCGTCGAGCGTCGGCGTGACATGCCGCGTCGTCCGCTCCAGCAGGCGCGCGCCCAGTCGCGCTTCGAGGCCGCGCAGCACCTCGCTCGCCGTCGAGCGCGGAATGCCGAGGTCGGCGGCTGCGGCCGTAAAGCTCTGCCGCTCGACCAGGCGGACAAACAGGCGCATGGCGTCGAAACGGTCCATGGAACGATTGTTCACCACAGCCGACAAGTGATGGCAAGTCTCAGGCGATTATCCGGCCATCGCGATGGAGTATCTCCCGGTCAGACACCATCGAGGAGACCCATCATGACCACTCCATCCCAGCGCGGCGCCATCGTCACCGGCGGCTCCCGCGGCATCGGCGCGGCGATCGCCCGCCGGCTGGCCCAGGACGGAATCGCGGTTGCCATCAACTATGCCAGCGGCCGCGACGCTGCCGACGCGCTCGTCGCCAAAATCGAAGCCGCCGGCGGACACGCCATCGCCGTGCAGGCCGATCTTGTCGATCCGGCAACCCCATCGCTGCTGTTCGATGCGGCCGAGCGGGCCTTCGGCGGCGTCGACATCCTCGTCAACAATGCCGGAGTCATGGAACTCGGGCCACTCGCCGAGATGACGGACGCCGCGTTCGCGCGGCAGATGTCGATCAACCTCGAAAGCGTGTTCCGGTCCTTGCGCGAAGCGGCGCGGCGGCTCCGCGACGGCGGCCGCATCGTCAACTTCTCGTCCAGCGTCGTCGGCCTCTATCAGCCCGGCTACGGCGTCTACGCCGCGACCAAGGCCGCAGTCGAAGCCATGACGCATATCCTCGCCAAGGAACTCGGCGGCCGGCGCATCACGGTCAACGCGGTGGCGCCAGGTCCGGTCGAGACCCGGCTGTTCATGGACGGCAAGAGCGAGCAGCAGGTGCGCGCCATTGCCGCCATGAACCCGTTCGGCCGCCTCGGCCAGCCCGACGACATCGCCGGCGTCGTCGCCTTTCTCGCCGGCCGCGACAGCGGCTGGATCAACGGCCAGATCATCCGCGCCAACGGCGGCGTGATCTGACACGCAGCACGACACCTTACACGGAGACGACAATCATGCCTTTCGCCAACATCAAGATCCCGCAGGCCGCGCTCTCGCGAACCCAGAAGGCGGAGATCGTGCATCGCCTCACCGCGCTGTTCGTCGACTATTTCGGCGAAGCGGCGCGGCCGCACACGATGGTCCTGATCGCGGAAGTCCCCGACGGCGGCTATGGCCGCGCCGACGAGGTCTTCGTCGTTCCCGACGCTTATCGCGCCGGCGATTCCGTCACGGCAGCTTCAGGCTGAGTCCGCGGGCGACTCCGCCTACTCGGCAGCCTCGCTGTGGGGAACGCCCTGCTCGACTTCGAGCTGAAGGATGTCGTTGAAGCGGTTGAAGGCGCCGCACAGCGCGATGCGCCAGGTCAGCTCGACGATCTGAGCTTCCGAGAAATGCGCGCGAAGGCGGACAAAGATCTCGTCGCGGGTCTTGTTCCAGTTGTTGGTGACGGCGATGGAATATTCGACGACGAGCTTGTCGAGCTCATCGAGCTCGGGATGGTCCTTGTAGTCGACGAGGCGCGCGGCGCCCTGCTCCGATACGCCCTGCACCGCCAGCTTGGGTGCGTGGTGGGAGACGCAATAGTCGCACTTGTTGAGCAGCGAGACTGTGACCAGCGCAAGCTCGAGATGGCGCTTCGACACCTGGCCTTCGCTGGCGAGATCAACCAGCAGCGACCACATGTGCTTGAAGATCGGCAGGCGATGCGCCATGACACCGGCCTGGTTCTCGAACGCGCCGTAAGTCGCCATCTTGTCCCACAGCGGCCTCAGCGCCTCCGGCAAATCGTCCCTGGTCTTGATCGAAACTCGCGACATGGCCATTCATCCCTGGTTGGAGAATACATGTTGCCATAACGGCAGGCCATCCGCCTCGATTGCGATCGCATGACACCCAAGACATTTGAAACACGCTGCCTGCGCCTGCCTGCCGTCACCAAGGTGGTGCAGTGGGAAGGCACCTCCGTGTTCAAGGTCGGCGGCAAGATGTTCGCGCTCAGCGGTGGCTTTGCCGCGGGTTCCGGCGGCTACATGTTCAAGGTCTCGGACATGGCCTACGCGATCCTGATCGAACATGGCGTGGCACGGCCAGCGCCGTATCTCGCGCGCGCCAAATGGGTGCAGCTCGCTGGCAATAACGCGCTGCCGGATGCCGAGCTCACGGCCTATCTGGCGCAGGCTCATGCCACGATCGTCGCAAAGCTCACCCGCAAATCGCGCAAGGCCCTGGGGCTGGACTGACCGCTCTCCAGAACGTGATGGGATGATTACCGTCCTCCCATTGGACTTTTGCTGCACTGCACCTAACTCAGCCGCAGAGCCCATTCGAGATGGAGTGTTCCATGAGCAATCCCAACACCAGCGTATCCTCCAAAGCACATCGCTATGAACTCGTGCATGGCGACGGCGCCGACTTCGTCGCCTACCAGCGCCGCCGTGAGGACGGACTCTGGCAGACCTTTGCGACCTGGATGATTCCCCGCGCGATCTGCAGCTAGAGCGAAGGGTCCTGCCGCCGTTGACCGGGAATTGATCTCTGACTAAAGTCAGACATCATGCTCGATCCCGTTTCCCGCGTCCGCCGCTTCAACCGTGCCGTCACGTCCGCCGTCGGCGCGCTCGATACTTCGTTCCTCGGACGCGGCCGGCCACTCGGGGCAGCGCGGGTGCTCAACGCGATCGGCCATGGGCGCTCGGATGTGGCCGAGATCCGCGACTATCTCGGCCTCGATTCCGGGCTGATGAGCCGGCTTTTGCGCAGCCTCGAGGACGAAGGGGTGGTCGAGACCACTACGCACGACGGCGATGCCCGCCGCCGCGTCGCGAAGCTGACGCGCACGGGCCGGCGCGAGTTCGCCGCCTATGAGGCGCTATCGAACACACAGGCCGAGAGCATCATTGCACGGCATTCGCAGCGCGATGCGCTGCTGGCGGCGATGGACTTGATCGCCTCGGCGCTGACGCGCGAGCGCATTGCGCCCACCGAGATGGACCCGCGGAGCGATGAAGCCCGGTACTGCCTCGGCGAGTACTATGCCGAGCTCGGCCGCCGCTTCAGGCAGGGCTTCGACGTCTCATTGTCGCGCGACCCCGACGCCAAGGATATGCGCCGGCCGCGCGGCACGTTCATCGTGGCGATGTCGGACACGCTGCCGATCGGCTGTGTCGGGCTGAAGGGCACCGATCACGGCTACGCCGAGATCAAGCGTCTGTGGGTCGCCCCTGCCGCGCGCGGATTGCGGCTCGGCCGGCGCCTGATGGATGCGGCCGAAGATGCCGCGCGCGAGCTCGGCATCGACCTGCTGCGGCTCGACACCAACAGTGCGCTGGCGGAAGCCGGCCAGCTCTACCGCACCACGGGCTGGCGCGAGATCCCGCGCTTCAACGACGATCCGTATCCGGATCTGTTCTTCGAGAAGCGCGTCCCGTCATAGGCGTCGTCACGCCACGACCGGCGCCGCCTCGGCCTGCGGCTTCGGGAAGGGGCGGAAATTCATCGCCATCAGGAAGGCGCCGAGGCCCATCGCCCAGGAGGCGACATAGAGCCAGGCGTAGCTGGCGAACGCGTCGTAGATCAGCCCGCCGGCGAGCGGGCCGGTCGCCATGCCGAGGCTGCCGGCCATCGCGGTGCCGCCGATCACCGTGCCCATCATCCGCAGCGGAAAGTTTTCGCGGATCAGCACGGCATAGAGCGGCATGGTGCCCGCATAGATGAAGCCGAAGACGGCGCCGACCACGTAGAACGTCGCGAGCTGATGCGCGGCGACATAGGCCAGCGCGCCGAACGCCTGCAGCAGCAAGCCCGAGACCAGCACGCGCTTGGCGCCAAAGCGGTCGCCCATCAGGCCGAAGGCAATGCGCCCGCCGAGGCCGGCAAAGCCCTCGATGCTGTAGATCGTCACCGCCGCGACCAGCGGAATGCCGCAACTGACGGCATAGCTGATGGTGTGGATGATCGGACCGGAATGGGTGGCGCAGCAGAAGAAATTGGTCGCGAGCAGGATCAGGAATTGCGGCGAGCGCAGCGCCTCGCCCATCGACATCTCGTTCTGCCCGGCGCCCTCACCCGCCGGGGCGGCCACGGCGTGGGCGAGCGCGGGCGGACGGCGCACCAGCAGCGCCACCGGGATCATGATGGCGCCAACCACCAGCGCCACGATCTGCATCGCGGTGCGCCAGTCGTGATTGGACACGAGCCATGCGGCGAGCGGCGCCATCGTCATCGGCGCCACGCCCATGCCGGCCGACACCAGCGACACCGCGAGACTGCGATGAGTGTCGAACCAGCCGGTGACGGTCGCCATCATCGGCGCGAAGATCGCCGCGCAGGAGGCGCCGGTCAGGAGGCCGAAAACGATCTGGAACGCCAGCAGCGAGGTCGCATGGCTCGCGGCGAACAGGCTCAGCGACAGCACGATCGATCCCGTCAGCACCACCGGGAGCGGGCCGAACCTGTCGCTCAGCGTGCCCCATAGCATGCTGGTGAAGGCCATCGCCAGAAAGCCGATCGTCATCGCGCTGGAAATACCGGTGACCGACCAGCCCGTGTCATTTGCGATCGGCTGCAGGAATACCGGCAGCGAAAACATGCCGCCGATGGCGACACAGCCAAGCAAGCCGCCGGCGGCGACGATCACCCAGCGATAAGAGGAAGCGTTCATTCTGGTCTCCCGTCAGGTCTGTCTGGGTGAAAGACGGATGGGAACAGCGCGGTCCGACATCGTCGTCGCGAATTTTTTGCACGCCTGTTCCAGCCTGCTCGACAAATTCTTGACCTTCGATCCCTGATCGCGAATGTGCATCTCGATCAGCCCTCCTGCAACGCCGATGGTAACGACATTGAACACCTCCTCCAAAAAGACGACCGGTCATGTCTTCATCGCGGCCAGCGTCGATGGCTACATTGCCCGGCCCGATGGCGACATCGACTGGCTGACCAGATACGCAGCCTCCGGTGAGAACACCGGCTACGACGCGTTCATGGATACGGTCGACGGCCTGGTGATGGGCCGCGCCACCTTCGAGAAGGTGCTGTCGTTCGACAGCTGGCCTTTCAAGAAGCCCGTCGTCGTCCTGAGCCAAACCCTGTCGCAAGCCGACCTGCGCGCCGACCTCGGCGGCAAGGTCCGGATCTCGTCGCTGGCGCCGCGGCCTCTGATGCAAATGCTGGCGAGCGAGGGATGGCGACGCGCTTATGTCGATGGCGGTCGGGTGATCCAGTCGTTCCTGCAGGAGAGGCTGATCAGCGACATCGTGCTGACGCGCATTCCCGTGCTGCTTGGCGACGGCATCCCCCTGTTTGGTCGGCTCGCAGCCGATCTGCCGCTCCGGCATGTGGAAACGACGACGTTCGCGTCCGGGATGGTGCAGAGCCGATACGAGTTCGGCTGATGCCTTGAAACAATACTCGCGAAAACAACCCCATGCACAGTAGCCGGCGCTTGCAGGATCAATGACTTAGGATGTCGATCCTGCAAGGCTCGGATTTCGGACGCGGTGGCCTCACATCGCGGCACGACGGCGCCAGTCGCCGACGGTGAGCCATATTGCCGAGACCAGGAAATAGAGCGCGCCGACCGCAGCGTAGCCTGTGACGGTCGCGATCGACGGCACCGCGGGCGTGGAGGCCTGGAAGATGAAGAAGCCGCCGGCCAGCGCCGACTGGGCGCCGCTCAGCACCATGGCCCATTGCGCGCCAAAACTCTTCCAGCGCCGGATGGCCGTCCCCAGCTGGAGCAGGCCGGCCAGGATCGCCCAGGCCCCGAACACCGCGAGTACAAGGTTCATGCTCATCTGCAAGGCGATGAGGACCGCGACGGTGGTCGCCAGGCTGGCCAGAACGTTGAGTGCCTGCGTGCGGTTCTGCCCGAAGCCCCCGCTGCGCAGGGCATCGACGAAGTTGGCCGCTGCATCCCATGCCGGGTAGAGCACGAGCAAGGCGGCGGCGATCAGCGCCGACGACGATCCCGCGGCAAACGCGGCCGCGACCCAGGCGATGGAGAACGCCGCGCGGGTGAAGTAGTATTGTTTCAGCCATCGTTCGCGATCGGCACGCACGAGATCCAGTTGATGATGCGTCACTGCAGTCTCCTCTTTACCTACTAGTTGGTAGTTTACTCGCGCGCCACGCGATCGCGTTCACCCCAAGTGCTCGCGGGGCGTCGTTGTCGCTTCGCCGATGTCTCTCAGTGCTTGCCGGACAGCCGCTCCAGCAGCGGAGCGGTGATCACGCCGAACATCTTTGGATCGCCATAGGCGCGCGCCGACAGCATCGCGCCGTGGATGGTCGCCATGAATCCTTCAGCCTCGACCCGGGCCGTGTCCGAGAATCTCAACCGCCCCTTCCGCTTGCCGCGCTCCATCACCGACGTCAGCCACGACGCGAGGAAGCGGAAATGCGCGCGGACTTCGAGCGCCACCTCCTCCGGCAGGATCGGAAGCTCGCTGGCCAGTAGCGCGCAGACACAGAAGGGAGCCGTCACGTCGGTGATGCACGCCTCCCAATACGCGACATAGTTTTCGAGCTGCTCGCGCGTGTCAGGAATGTTGCGCTCGAGTGCCGCCAGCCCGGCCTGGGCCTCCTCGCGATAGCGCGACACGAGGGTACGGACCAGATCGACCTTGCTGGCGAAATGGTGGTGAATGCTCGGCTTGCGAATGCCGACCACCTCGGCAATATCAGCGTAGCTGAAGCCGTTGTAACCGCCCGCGATGATGAGCGTGCGCGCGCAGGCCAGAATGTCGTCAGCAGTGGAAGATACGTTGGGCATGGGGTACAACTACCTACCAGTTGGTAGGGCGTCAAGAATGACGTGCTTCAACCATCCGTGAGTGGCAAGCAGCGTGGCGCCGCATATCGGAGTCCCCTTACAGATCCCCATTGGATTGAGCACTCCGCCAACGACATTCCCGCCAGAGCGCGTTCAGTTGACCGCCAGGACAATCTTTCCAAATCCCCCGCCGCGCTCCACGCTGCGATGGGCATCGGCGGCGCGTTCCAGCGGAAACACCCGGTCGACCAACGGTTTCAGCCCACCCGACACAAACAGCGGCAGGAAGCCTTTGGAGAATCGGCGGACCATCGCCCGCTTCTCGTCCACGCCACGCGATTTCATGACGGTGCCGACCAATCGCAGATGGTTGTGTAGCAGCAGGTTGAGCGGAATCGAGGTGTCGTGCTGTCCGCTCAGAAGGCCGACTTGAACCAGTGTTCCGCCGGGCCGGAGGCTGCGAAGGTTGCGTGGCAGGTAGTCGCCGCCGACGAAATCGATCACGGCGTCAACGCCACGATGATCCGTAAGCTTTGCGACCACGCTTTCGAAATCATCTGCCCGGTAGTCGATCACAGTGGCCGCGCCGATCTTGCCGACATCCGCCAACCGCGAAGCGCTCGCCGTTGCGTAGACGGAGGCGCCCAGCGCATGCGCGACCTGCACGCATGCCGAGCCCACTCCGCCCGCGGCGCCGTGAATGAGCACGGTTTGACCTTGCCCGAGGCCTGCGAGATGCGAGACCGCTTCGACCGCCGTGACGAACGATTCCATGATCGCCGCGCCCTCGACGAATGAGACATTGCCTGGAAGCCTGACCGCCATGTCACGGTCGACCCGGGCGAACTCGGCATATCCTCCCCCTCCCACGATCGCCATCACACGTTCCCCGATCGAGACGTCATCGACTTCGCTGCCGACGCCAACAACTTCACCGGCCAATTCGAGGCCAAGCAGGTTGCTCTCGCCAAAGCTCTGGTTGCCGTAGGCGCCGATGCGCTGAAGAATATCCGCGCGGTTAATCCCTGCCGCCTTCACACGCACCAGCAGGTCGTGGGGGCGAATCTCGGGCCTCGGCACCTCGGCCACGCGGAGAACCTCCGCCGGACCGAAGCTGTCATAGACGACACCTCTCATTTCGCCTGCTCCTGCGCCAGCGCCATGGCGCGCCGCGCGATGCTGGCGGCGAATAACGGCGTCTCGCGGCGATTGTGGTCGCTTCCGGCCGCTTGGCGCGCTTTGGCAGCGCCGTCGAAGGACAGGCCGTGCTTGTCCAGGAATGCCATGAAGACATCGGTCGGGTGCGCCGTGACGCTGTTCGTATAGCGGGTACGTCCTCCATCGACGGTTTCGGCCTTCAGCTCCCAGATCACGTTGACCTGGGTCCTGCCATTGGCCGTGAACACGTCCGAGATTGAATTCATGCGGCAGTAGGTCTTGCCGGCCTCTTCAGCGACATAGTGCTGAACGACCAGGCCGGTGCCGATCTGCTCGACGTTGATCATCATGCGGCGTCCGTCGTCGGTGGTGCTGACGCCGGCCGCAATGTGATCAGGCGGGCAGCAACGCAGATATTCGGCTTCTGAGAGCGTGAACAGCCATTCGGCAATGTCCACCTGGTCGAGCGAAACATCAATGTCCGCGGTGTAGGCCGATTGCGACAGGATGCGATCGAGAACCTTCATGATAGTCTCCTTTGATCAAGGGCTTAGGCCGGCAGGGCCCGCCTTCGAGGGAGGAGATACGGCTTTTGAGGTTCGATGATAATGAACGTTGAACTCGAAACCCTTTTGCGAAAGGCGCAAAGATGAAAGATCCGCGTTTTGCGGAGCATCTGGCAATCTATGTCGACGTGGTTCGTGGCGGAAGTTTCTCCAGCGCCGCGCGTCATCGCGGTGTGACGCCCTCGGCCATCGTCAGGCAGATCGACGCGCTCGAGCATAGTCTCGGGGTGCCCCTGCTGGTACGCTCGACCCGCGCACTCGCAGTGACCGATGCCGGAGAACGACTGTTCGAACGCGCGCAGCGGTTGCTCGATGACCTCGCGGACACGCACGCCGAGATCGCCGCTTTCGATGGTGCGGTCGCCGGCGTTCTTCGCCTTGCCTGCTTTCCGACCTTCGGCAAGCGCTACGTGATCCCCACCCTCGAAACGGTCATGCGGGATCATCCCGGCCTCATGATCGAGCTCGATCTCACCGAGAGACTCGCCGATCCCGTGCTGGAGCGGCTGGACGCCGTGATCCGGATCGGCGAACTTGCCGACAGCACCCTCATCGCGACCAAGCTGGCATCGCAGACCAGGATATTGGTCGCCACTCCGGCCTATCTCGATCGTCATGGTACGCCGACCGTAGGGAAAGACCTCACCGGCCATCGGCTGATTGACAAATTGCACGGCGCCGACCTGCTCGGCTGGACGGACGTGCTTGGTCAGCCCGCGGGCACAGCGCCCGAACAGCAAGCCGTGTTTCGATGCGACGATTTCGAAGCGATGCGTCTCGCGGCGCTCGCCAGCATTGGCGTTGCATTCCTCGCCGACTGGGTGGTCGGCGCAGATGTGCGCGCCGGTACGTTGACACGAATCCCGATCGACGGCGAACCGTGGAACGAGACGAAGACCGGCATCTACCTGTTGCGGGCCCTGGCTCAGCCGTCTGCAAAACTGACCATCCTGACCGCCGCCTTGCGGGATTCCATCGGGTCGCCGCCGGTGTGGGCGTAGTGCGGATGCCAATCACATCATGACCATCCGCCCCATCATACGCTACCCCGACAGGCGCCTCGCGAGCCCGGCCCGTCCCGTCACCGCCTTCGACGACGGCTTGCGCGAACTCGCAGCAGATTTGCTGGAGACGATGCGCGGCGCGCCCGGCATCGGCATCACCGCGCCGCATATCGGCGTGCCCTTGCGCGTCGTCGTGCTCGAACTCGACGCCAAGTCGGGGCCGCAGACCTATGTCAATCCGGAAATCACATGGGCTTCGCCCGAGCTGATCATGCACCGCGAGGGCAGCGTCTCGATGCCTGGGGTCAACGACGAGGTCCAGCGCCACGCGCGCGTGCGGATCAGCTATTGGGATCTCGACGGCACCATGCAAAGCGAGGAGTCCGATGGCCTGCGCGCCGTCTGCCACCAGCACGAGATCGACCAGCTCGACGGCATATTCTGGATCCAGCGGCTGTCGCGGCTGAAGCGGGAGCGGCTGGTGAAGAAGTTCGAGAAGTTGGCGCGGGGCTTGTAGGGGGCGAGCCGTAGGCGTAACCCACCACTGTCTCTCTCCGTGGAAGCTCAAGTGGTGGATTACGCCTTCGGCTACTACCTGCTTCTGCGTTCGGGCAGCAGCGCTATCTCAGCGGCAGAAAAACATCCGCGACCGTCTCGTGCTCCGGCACCTCCGGGAAGAAGCTCAGCCGCTGGCAATAGATCGGGAAGTCGCGGGCTTCCTCGCCGCTGGCCGGAAGCCAGTCGCGATAGAGATAGAGCGCGGCGGGCTCCAGATTGTCGGTGTGGCCGACCACGCGCAGCACGGCGCAGCGTCCGCCGGGGATCTCGCCGGCCTTGACCGCCTCGCCGCATCCCGCGACCGGCCGGTCGGTCCCGACGCACAGGTCCACGCTGTAGTCAGCCGGCGAGGCAGGACGCCGCTCGGACCGCCAGACATTGAAGGTCGGACTTGTGCTGGGGTGCAGGTTCGCCGCCCTGCGCCAGGCAATGAACCTCTGGATGGTGGCGCGAAGTGCTTCGGGGCTCCCCCGATGCTCCATGATCGCCACCTTCGTGGGTGGCACATCGCGGATCGTCACGTCGTTGGTGGAAAAAGTCGTCTGCATGAGCTTGCTCCTCGCGTTGTCGAGAGGCCCGAAGGCCGCAAGCCACGGCTCCCACACGGGCGATTTCCGGAACGACGACGGCGACTGCCCGAACCGTTGCCGAAAGGCGCGGGCGAAAGCATCGGGCGCGTCGTAGCCGGCATCCATCGCGATGTCGGTGACATCGAGGTCGTCCGCGTAGGCCAGCTGATGCGATGCGCGCTTCAGACGGGAAAGCTGGACGTAGCGATGCACCGACAGCCCGAAGGTCGCCGTGAACTGCCGGTGGAAATGGAATTTCGAGAAGGCGGCGACAGCGCTCAACGTGTCGAGGTCCAGATCGGCGTCGAGGTGACGGTCGATATGATCCAGCACCCGCCGCATCCGGTCCTGATAGTTTTGCAGCGCCGCCTTCATCGTCCCTGCTCCGTGGCTGATACAGTTTTGCGCGGATGGCGGTGACGCGCTCGACCGATCTTGCTGTTTGGCAGGGGATGTTCCCCGTGGCATCCGTTGACCACGGCTGTCGTCGCCCGGCTCGGCCGTGCGACCAAGTACGCCGCGGCCTCTCGGCTCATTGACGATCGTCTCTGGGATCGCCCGATCAAGTCGGGCGATGACACCGAGTCTGTGGCGCCAAGAGACGATTCAGCAGCCAACCCTACCCGCCAGCCATCAACGCCCTCGCCAGCGCCATGTAGGCCGGCAGCGTCACGGGATCGTTGGCGGCATTGCCCGCCACGGGATGCGAGGCATAGCGCGCGATCACCATCTCGGCCTTGGGATCGATGTAGAGGCCCTGGCCGTAGACGCCGCGCGCCATGTAGGCGCCGTGGGCGTTGTGCGTGACCCACCATTGATTGCGGTAGGACGCGCCCGGTAATGTAGCGTAGCCGGCCGGCTTGAATTTTTCGGGGTCGCCGCCGCGCGCGATGTCTTCGACAACGGACGACGGTACGATCTGGCGGCCGTTGAAGCGGCCGTGATTGCGCATGGTCTCGCCGAAGCGGGCGAGATCGCGCAATGTCGTGGAGAGGCCGCCACCGCCGCTTTCGGTGCCGATGCGGTCGACGTGATAATGCGCGTCCTCCTCGGCGCCCATCGGCTGCCAGATGCGCTCCGACAGAAGGTCGGACAACGTCATGCCGCTGGCGCGCCTGATGATCCAGGCGAGCACGTCGGTGTTGACGGTCTTGTAGGCGAAGGCCTTGCCGTGCTCGCCCTGCTTTGTCTGCGCGACGAGAAAATCAAAAATGGTGGTCGGGCCGTCATAGTCAGGCGGAATCGGCGCCATGCCGTTGGCGCGCCGCAGGCCCCAGACGTGCGAATTCTTGTCGGTGTACACTTCGGTGTATGCGAGCCCCGTGGTCATATCCATGACCTCGTGCACGCGCGCATCGCCGAACGCGCTGGCCTTCAGCTCCGGCACATAGTCCGTGACGGGCGCCTGCGGATCGATCCTGCCCTCGCTGACCAGAATGCCGGCCAGCACGCCGGTGAACGACTTCGTCACCGACATCCCAATGTGCGGCTTGTGCGGCTTCAGCGCTCCGAAATAACGCTCAAAGATCAGCTTGCCCCGATGCAGCACGGCGATGCCGTCGGTGTAGGTCTCCTCCAGCATGTTTGCGAAGGTCATGGGCCGGCCGTCCATGGTGATCGAGGCGACCGCGCCGATGTCGTGATCCTCGCGCGGAAGCGGCGACGCAGGCCCCGCCCCGCGCCAGACGTTCACGGTCGGCACCAGCTGGCGGATGTTGCTCCAGGCCCAGCGCAGTTCGGGGAAGCTGCGGAACGAGCTGTCCTGGAAGGTGATGAGGCGGTCGGGCGCCGGCGGGAAACCGCGCATCCAGCCGAGGGTTTCGGGGTCGGTGGAGGTGGCGGTGGACGGGTTGGCGGCGGGTGTGGCGGTAGACATGGACAATGACTCCAGACGTGCGGCGCCGATGTCGTAGCATCAGATGAAATCGCGGACATCCCGCGTTTGTGCCGGGCACCTGCGCGCCGGATACCGGAGGTGCAACGGTTGAGCATCGGCGTTCGAAGCGCGATCGCGACGTTGGATTAGTATCCCGCTGTTCGCAAAAAGTCGGCGACCTGCCGTGCGTCAGCCGCGCGAGATGGACAGCCCCGCAAGAAGCGGAGCGTACGCGGTGAGCCTGCGGGATATGAACTCCGTGAAGAGCCGCACGCGCTTGGTCTTGCGTGTCTCGCCCTGAGTGAGAAGCCAGAGCGTTCCGTACATGTGCAAATCGGAGCCCGGCACCCTTGCGAGCAGCGGGTCGGCATCGCCGACAAAGCACGGCAGTGTCGTCATCCCGAGCCCTTGCCTGACGGCAACGATCTGCGCTCCGGCATCTGTGACCCTGAACGGAACATCGGCGGTGCGAACCTCACCGTCGCTGGCCCAATCCGGAATTCCATGAATGCTGATGACGATCCACCTGATGGGATCGGGTGCGCCCGCACGCCACGCGGTCAGTCGATCCCTGGACATGTAGACGCCGCCGAACACCTCCGGTCCCTTCAGGCCGTGAAGATTGAGCGGCAGGGTCTTGCGGTCGTAGACAACGCGGAGCGCGACGTCGGCCTCCCGGTTGGTCAGATTGGCCAGCTCGCCGGACGACAGGATGTCCATCTCGATGTCCGGATGCAGACGCGCGAAATCGGCGAAATCAGGCATGAGCAGGTGTGTCGCCAGCGGCGGCGCCAGCGTCACCCGCAGACGCCCGCGCACGCCCTGGTCGCGGCCGAAGACGCGCGTCTCCAGCAGGTGCGACGACGCCTCCATCTGGTCCGCGAATTCGAGGACCTCCTCGCCCGCAGCCGTCAGGCGGTAACCCGAAGGCAGCTTTTCGAACATCTGGACCCCGAGGCGTTCCTCGAGTTGGGCGATGCGGCGCAGCACGGTCGCGTGGTTCACACCGAGGCGCTCGGCGGCAGCCCGCACCGAGCCTCCGCGTGCGACGGCCAGAAAGTAGCGAACGTCATCCCAGTCGATCATGGTGCAATCCCGCACCGCGCGGTGCGCCTTCCAAAGCCCGTATCCAACCCATCGAACGGCCTCACGTATGTGGGTGGCGCGTGGCAATTATCATAGCCCGCACCGAAAGAGCCGACTTCCGAACGGCGGACACCGATCGTCACGGCTGGCGTCAGTCGTCCAGCCGGTTCGATTTCGCACCACGGATGTGCGCGCCTCCGCACTCAACGCCTGACGCCGGCAGACCCATCTCGAGGGTCTCGGGGGCAGATGCCGTCCCACACCACGCAAGGAGAAGTCATGGGAAAGCTTGAAGGCAAGGTTGCAGTGATCACGGGTGGATCGAGCGGCATGGCGCTGGCGAGCGCCAGGCGGTTCGTCGAAGAAGGCGCCTATGTCTTCATCACGGGCCGGAGGCAGGAGGCGCTCGACGCTGCCGTCAAACTGGTCGGCCGGAACGTGACCGGCGTGCGCGGCGACGCGGCCAATCTCGACGACCTCGACCGCCTGTTCGACAGGGTCAAGCGGGACAAGGGCGGGATCGACGTCCTGTACGCGAGCGCCGGCATCGGCGAAGCCGTCCCGCTGGGCGAGATCAGCGAGCAGCATTTCGACGCGACGTTCAACCTGAATACGCGCGGCACGCTGTTCACGGTTCAGAAGGCGTTGCCGCTGTTTCGCGATGGCGGGTCGATCTTCATGACCGGGTCGGTCGCATCGGTGAAAGGTTTTCCCGGTTACGGCGTGTATGCGGCGAGCAAGGCGGCGCTGCGCTCATTCGCACGCACCTGGCTCAACGAACTGAAGGGCAGGAACATCCGGGTGAACGTGCTGAGCCCGGGGCCGATCGCCACACCGATGCAGGACCAAGTTCTCACCGAGGAGGCGAAGCGGATGTTCGAATCCCTGATCCCGCGGGGAACGATGGGGCGCCCCGAGGAAATCGCGGCAGTCGCGCTGTTTCTTGCGTCAGACGATTCGAGCTTCGTGAATGGGGTGGAGCTGTCCGTCGATGGCGGCTTCTCCGCGATCTGAAGGCCCGGACATCAATATCAACACGGATCGGAGAATATCATGAGCTACGCAATTTTAGGTTTCGGCAAGATAGGCCAGGCCCTCGCGCACGCCTTCGCCCGCAAGAACATCGACGTAACAGTCGCGAGCCGCCGCCCGCCTGAGGCGTTGGCGCCGCAGGCTCGGGCGATTGGACCCACAGTCGTCGCCAGGTCGCTGCGGGATGCCGTCGAGGCCGACACGATCATCCTGGCGGTCCCGTTCGCCGAGCATCGCGAGGTCGCGAAGGCCCTCCCGAACTGGACAGGCAAGACGATCATCGACGCGACGAACGGGTTTGGAGAAGAGCTGGACGGTCTTCTGTCCTCCGCCGTCGTTGCGAAGGCGTTCACCGGCGCCAGGCTCGTGAAAGGATTCAATCACCTGGGTGCAGCCAAACTGGCTGCCGATCCGGTCGTCGAAGGCGGCCACCGGGTCGTCTTTCTGTCCAGCGACGACGAGGACGCGATCGCTCCCGTGGCGGCCCTGGCCAAGCAACTCGGGTTCGCTCCCGTCAAGCTGGGAAAGCTCAACGAGGGTGGCGCGCTGGTGCACGCACGCGACCGCGTCTGGGGCCAGTTGATCTTCCAGGATTTGTTCAGGAAGGAGCAGTAATCGATCTACCGTGTGATCGACGCCGAAACCTGGTCGCGCGCGCTAACGTCTTAGAGCAGCGCGCGACCGGTCAACTCCAGTTCTTGAGCCTTCGGTACAGCCGGATCACTTTTTAGTCGTGCCCTCAGATGGCAGCGCTGCCGACCCGCCGATTTTTGTCGAGACCAAGTAGACGTCGACGCCGCTCATCGAGCATTCCTCGCTTGATGCCTGGCTTTTCGTGATGACCTCGATCGTCTTGCCATCCCTGGTGTGAAACGTGATGTCGTAAACCTGCTGGTGGAGGTCTTTGCCGATCTTTTCGGATGCGAGACGAACGGCTTTGGTCTGCGCGTCGATCACTGACGGGATATCAATCAGGCCGGCGTTCTTGAGGTGCGTGAGGGCCATGTTCGTGGGCCAACTCGCGCAGTCCGGAGACTTCGCCAGAGCCACCGCAGCCGGCATGGCAAATATTGCGGCCATCACCACTTTCAACGCGGCGCGCATCAATGCATCACCTTGATGGTGTGGCCGCCACGTTCCCGGATCTGCTTGCGCCTGTTGATGGGCATGACGGCAACGTCCATGCCGTCGCGGTCGCCGCGCCTGTAAAGCTTCTCGCCAGGCTTGAGCTTCTGAAGTCCCGTATCCGTCAACAAGGTATTCTCCGTTCGGTTCGCCGCCAGATACCATCATGGTCCATGATGGTACAGAACCGACCGAAACGGAGCCCTTAAAACGTGACCTCGACAGT
This sequence comes from Bradyrhizobium sp. A5, assembly GCF_042076515.1. Lineage (NCBI taxonomy): Bacteria > Pseudomonadati > Pseudomonadota > Alphaproteobacteria > Hyphomicrobiales > Nitrobacteraceae > Bradyrhizobium > Bradyrhizobium sp. A5. The sequence continues at coordinate 4,095,388 of NZ_CP148990.1, forward strand.
ACCAGCAAATATGGCGAGATTGGGCGCGACGGTTTGCCTAAATCCTTGTCTTCATCAGTCGTCGCTTTACCGGTGCATGCCGTCTCACTGGGAGGTGCGACAAATCGGCACCGGGTCGAGGAGCAGATGAAAGCGCGAACTCGGGCATTGCGCTGCTGCCGACATGGTCATTGTTTAAAGCAATGCTCGCGGTGCCATTTCAGAAAATGCGGATGAGGCCGATCCGATGGCCTCCTTGGCTCAAGTGCGCGACCGGTCTTGTTGATCACCGATCGAACTCCCTCCAGGTCGTTTGTCTGGCGCGAGATCAGTATTTCCAAATCATCCGCTAAGCTGATCAAACCACGATCGAACATCCAATGCGCCGTACCGGATAGCGCGATCCCATTGCTTACTATGTCCGGCCCCTTTGCCTCCACAGACCGAATGTGCGCCGCCGCGACTTCTGCGCGCCCCATTCCATTGATGAGCTTCAAACCGGTAATGGCGCAGCGCTCGTCGTAGGCGCGCAGTACAATCCGGCGAAAGACGCGGTCACGCAGAACTCTCGATACAGTTAGGCTGACGCGATCTCGCTGTTGCTCGAATATGAACGGGGCCTGCTGCTTTTCGTCAAATTGCGACAACTGAACATCGGTATCAACGCGGGGCAGCAGCGGTGCGCCTTCCGCAAAACCGAGCTCGAATATTCTGTTGAAATCCTCCGGCGAGATTGGTCGGACTGCCGACTGAGCACGCCCCGAAATTCGCCCCTGCTCATTCAGGACGCCGCGTTCGACAGGACCAGCTGGCCCGTTGAAGGAAACCGGATTGGCAAAATCGAGGTAACTTCCGGGTTCGATCAGAGCGAGGTACATCCCCGGAGTGCCTGGATCGGGAATGACTTGCTGAACCCGAGCAATCGCAAAGTAGCCGCGCGTTTCGGCGACTTTGCTCGGCTCATAATAGATGATCCAATCGCCGATGCATGCTTCGACGCGACGAAAATACTGACTGGGAAACTGATATCGTTCAGCCGGGCTGTCATCGTAGATCGAGTCCGATCGATGGATGAATACCCCAAATCCCATGATCTATGCCGCGCTTCCTCTCTGGGAAGTAACGCCCAATTCAGTGATGTTGAACCACAGGAGCGTCCCCTACTCCCACTCAATCGTCCCAGGCGGCTTGCTCGTCACGTCGTACACCACCCTATTCACGCCCTTCACCTCGTTGATGATGCGCGTGGCGGTCTCGCCCAGAAACTTCATGTCGAACTGGTAGAAGTCCGCGGTCATGCCGTCGGTGGAGGTCACGGCGCGCAGGCCGACCACGAAATCATAGGTGCGGCCGTCACCCATGACGCCGACGGTCTTGACGGGGAGCAGCACGGCAAAGGCCTGCCAGATGTCGTCGTAGAGGCCGTGCTTGCGGATCTGGTCGATGTAGACGGCGTCGGCCTTGCGCAGGATGTCGAGCTTGTCCTTCGTGATGTCGCCGGGGCAGCGGATGGCGAGGCCGGGGCCCGGGAACGGGTGGCGGCCGACGAAGATTTCGGGGAGGCCGAGCTCGCGCCCGAGCTTGCGGACCTCGTCCTTGAACAGTTCGCGCAGCGGCTCGACGAGCTTCATGTTCATGCGCTCGGGCAGACCGCCGACATTGTGGTGCGACTTGATCGTCACCGAGGGGCCGCCGGTGAAGGAGACGCTCTCGATCACATCGGGATAGAGCGTGCCTTGTGCGAGGAAGTCGGCGCCGCCGATCTTCTTGGCCTCCGCCTCGAACACCTCGATGAAGAGACGGCCGATGGTTTTGCGCTTGGTTTCGGGGTCGGTGACGCCTTCGAGCTCGCCGAGGAACTGCTTGGAGGCATCCACGTGCACGAGCGGGATGTTGTAGTGGTGGCGGAACAGGTCGACGACCGTCTTGGCTTCGTCGAGACGCAGCATGCCGTGATCGACGAACACGCAGGTGAGCTGGTCTCCGATGGCTTCGTGGATCAGCACGGCCGCGACCGCGGAATCGACGCCGCCGGAGAGGCCGCAGAGCACCTTGCCCTTGCCGACCTGGGCGCGGATCTTCGCGATCTCTTCCTCGCGGAAGGCGCGCATGGTCCAGTCGCCGGAGAGCCCGGCGATCTTGCGGACGAAATTGCGGATCAGCTTGGCGCCGTCGGGCGTGTGAACCACTTCGGGGTGGAACATCAGGCCGTAATATTTGCGCGTCTCGTCTTGAATGATCGCGAACGGCGCGTTCGGCGAGGTGCCGGCAACGCTGAAGCCCGGCGGCATCTTGGTGATGCGATCGCCATGGCTCATCCAGACCTGGTTCTTGCCGCCGGGCGACCAGACATCCTCGAACAGCTTGCTCGGCGCCTTGACCTCGACATCGGCGCGGCCGAATTCGCGGTGATGGCCGCCCTCGACCGTGCCGCCGAGCTGCTCCGCCATGGTCATCTGGCCGTAGCAGATGCCCAGCACCGGCACGCCGGAGGCGAAGATCAGCTGCGGCGCGCGGGGTGAGCCTGCCTCATGCACCGACTCCGGCCCGCCGGAGAGGATCACCGCTTTCGGCTTCATCTCCTTGAAGGCCTGTTCGGCCTTGTTGAACGGAACGATCTCGCAATAGACGCCGTCCTCGCGCACGCGACGCGCGATCAGCTGCGTCACCTGGCTGCCGAAGTCGACGATGAGAATCTTGTCATGCGCCGAGGCCACGGAGGGCGTCGACGCGGAGCGGTCGTGCTGTGCTGCTGTCATGGCAAGCAGATACGCGACGTGCGACCGGCCCGCAACCGCGCGGGGCACGCACCCACATTCTTCTTTGGGCATGGACAAACGGAAATAGGTAAGTATTATTGACCTAATATGACCCGCATCACGCAGGGCCAATCAGGGAGAACGCTCGTGCCACAGCACCATCAGCCATCAACGCTTGCCGCGCTCGGCCACACCTGGGTCGAGGCCTGGAATGCGCGCGATCTCGAACGCGTGCTCACGCTCTACGACGAGGACGCCGTGATGACCTCGGACCGCATCCCCATGATGGGGTTCGATGCCAGCGGCACCGTGCGCGGCAAGGACGCGTTACGGGCCTATTGGGGCAAGGCGCTCGGGCTGATCCCGAACCTGCATTTCACCGTGATCGAATTGTTCGTCAGCCCTGACAGCGTGGTCGTGTTCTACGAGAACGAGCGGGGCAAGCGGATCTGCGAATATCTGCGGGTGAACGAGGCCGGGCTGATCGTGCAGGGCTCGGCGAACCATTTGCCGCATTGACGCCGACGATCCCAGCTTGAGGAGGCCCGCGCGCATTCAGCGCTTGCGCGCGCCGGCCTTTCTCACCCTGGTGTCGGACCATGCCAGCGGCCGGCCGGCCCGCGACGGAAGCACGAGCTTGCCGACCGGCTGGCCCGCTTCGTCCACCAGATCGGAATGCGCTTCGCCTCGGGCATACAGATTGGCCTCGCCCCACTGGCGCAGGCTGACGACGACCGGAAACAGGTCGCGCCCCTTCTTCGTCAGCGCATATTCCTGATAGGCGCTGCCGTCGGAGGCCGGAACCGGTTCGAGCACGCCGAGCTCGACCAGCCTGTGCAGGCGCGCGCTGAGCATGCCCTTGGCAATGCCCAGATTCTTCTGGAAATCGCCGAACCGGCGCAAGCCATCGAAGGCATCGCGCACGATCAGCAGCGACCACACGTCCCCGATGGCATCGAGTGCGCGCGCCACCGGGCAGCTCGCCTCGGCAAAACCGGTCCGCTTCATTCGCCGCCCCCTTCAAACTGGTCTTAAAATAAGACTAGACAGCACATGATGCAACTGGTCTTATTTTAAGACCAAATCGAATACGCCGGAGACGACGATGACGGGGAACGACACCGCGACAGCGGGCGTGAAAGCCGATGATACGACCGGGCGCGGGCTCTCTCCCGCGATGGCGCTGCTGTTCGCGCTGACCTGCGGCCTGAGCGTCGCCAACATCTACTTCGCGCAGCCCCTGCTTGACGCCATGGCGCACGACCTCGATATCGCGCCCGCTGCGATCGGCACGGTGGTGACATTCACGCAGATCGGGTACGCGCTCGGCCTGATCCTGATCGTGCCGCTCGGCGACCTCAGGGATCGCCGCCGCCTGATCGTCGGCCAGACCGTGCTGTCGGCCATCGGGCTCGTGGTCGTCGGCACGGCGTCGCACGCTGCGGTGCTGCTTGCGGGGATGGCGCTGGTCGGCGTGCTGGCCGTCGTCGTCCAGGTCCTCGTTGCGTTTGCGGCGACGCTGGCCACGCCGGACGGGCGCGGCCGCGCCATCGGCACCGTCACCAGCGGCGTCGTCGCGGGTATCCTGCTGGCGCGGTTCGCCTCCGGCGCGCTGGCCGATATCGGCGGCTGGCGCATGGTCTATTTGGTCTCGGCCGGCCTCATGCTCGCCCTCGCCGCCCTGCTCCTGCGCGTGCTGCCGCCCGGCCGGCCGACGGCGATGGCCGAAGCGTCCTACACGTCGTTGCTGCGCTCGACGGCCGCGCTGTTTGCCGAGGAGCCGCTGCTGCGCGAGCGCGCATTGTTTGCGTTTCTAATCTTCGCTGATCTCAACGTGTTCTGGACCTCGATCGTGCTGCCGCTCTCGGCGCCCCCCTTCGCGCTGTCGCACACTGCGATCGGGTTGCTCGGCATCGCCGGATTCGCCGGAGCACTTGCGGCGCGCAATGCCGGACGCCTCGCGGATCTCGGATGGGGGCAGCGCACCACCGGCCTCTCGCTGATGCTGATGCTGGCCGCCTGGGCTCCGATCGCCTGCCTGCAAACCTCGCTGTGGCTCGTGGTCGCAGGCGTCATCATGCTGGATTTCGGGCTCCAGGCCGTGCATGTGACCAGCCAGAGCCTGATCGTCGCCGCGCGCCCGGATGCGGCCAGCCGACTGATCGGGGGCTACATGGTGTTCTACTCGGTCGGAAGCGCGGCCGGCGCGATCACCTCGACAATGGTGTACGCGATGGCCGGCTGGACCGGCGTGTGCATGCTCGGCGCCGGGATCAGCGCCGCCGCGCTGCTGGTCTGGGTCATGATTGCAAGCAAGATGCAGGTGCCGCACCCATGCGCACTGACGCACCAGCAAAGATGAGGACTGCGGCGTTCGCATCCGATAACAAGGGCTCCGCCGGCATCAAGACAGGATCCCACCATGAAACTTCCCACCTGCCCCTTCACCGTCACTGACTGGAGCAAGGTCGAGCCGACCACGCATGCCGGCGAGACCGGCCAGGCGCTGTGGCGCACGCTCAACATCGGCGATCTCCGGGTGCGGATGGTGGAGTATTCGCCGGGCTATCTCGCCGACCATTGGTGCGACCGTGGCCACGTGATCTTCGTCGTGAAGGGCGAACTCGACAGCGAGCTGCGCGACGGGCGCAAGTTCAAGCTGACGGCGGGGATGAGCTACCAGGTCTCGGATTTCGGCGATGCCGCGCACCGGTCCTCGACGGCCACCGGCGCCACGCTTTTCATCGTGGATTGAGACGCGCCGGCCGGTTTTATTTGCAGCGCAAAATAGCAAAGTCTCGCGAGACGCCGGACCACGGGTGATGCCTTGAAGAAGCCCAAAATCTCGCTATAATGTGATCATCGATACTTGGCCGAACGACTGGGCCGCTTCCCTTCGTTGCAGACGGGCGCGCACGCTTCAGATGACTTCTCCAAACATCGACTGAACAGGATCATGGGCGCAGCGACGCGTACCGGTCCGCGCGTACCATCTCTAACAAAGGAAATTCCCATGGCTATGGGCACCGTGAAGTGGTTCAACACCCAAAAGGGTTATGGTTTCATCCAGCCGGATGACGGCCAGAAGGACGTGTTCGTCCACATCAGCGCTGTCGAGCGCGCCGGCCTCTCGACCCTCAACGAGGGCCAGAAGGTCTCGTTCGACATCGTGGCCGACCGCCGCAGCGGCAAGTCGTCGGCTGACAATCTCCGCGTCGGCTAATACCCGCGCACCGTTCTGACCACGGACGTACCGGCAGAACGCAAGAATTAGAAAGCCCCGCGACCGGGATCCGGTTCGGGGCTTTTGTTTTGGGCGGCCGCCTCCGTCATTCCGGGGCGCCCGGAGGGCGATGCCGGAATCCATCGCGCGACTGTCTCTGCGGCTCAATGGATTCCGGGCTCTCGCTTCGCGAGCCCCGGAATGACGGCGGAGCGAGATCAGCCCACCTTCTTCAGCACCGACACGAAAAACCCGTCCGTCCCGGTCCGCCGCGGCGTCATCAGCCAGCCCTCCGGCGACTGCAGCGCGGCGTCCGCGAACGCTTCCGCCTTGTCCCAGAGCACGCTCGCGGTCTGCTCGGGCGGCACGACCGCGAACTCGGGATGCCGCGCGACGAACGCCCGCACCTGCTCGCCATTCTCCTCCGGCAGCACCGAGCAGGTGATGTAGGCGATGCGGCCGCCCGCCTTGACCAGCGGCACGGCGCGATCCAGGACCGCGGCCTGGTCGCGCAGGCGGATCTCGAGCGCGCCCGGCCGCATGCGCCATTTGGCGTCAGGGTTGCGGCGCCAGGTTCCGGTTCCCGTGCAGGGCGCGTCGATGACAACGAGATCGGCGGTGCCGCTGATCTCGGCCAGCGGATCGGCCTCGCCCTTGGGCGTGCGGACATCGGCGTTGTGGACGCCGGCGCGCGAGAGGCGTTCGTGGATCGGCATGAGCTGGCGCTTGTCGCTGTCGGTCGCGATCAGCCGGCCCTTGCCCTGCATCATCGCGGCCAGCGCCAGCGTCTTGCCACCGGCGCCTGCACAGAGATCGATCACCTGCTCGCCGGGTTTTGCCGCGGTGAGCTGGGCCGCAAGCTGCGATCCTTCATCCTGCACTTCAACGGCGCCCTTGATGAAATCCTCTTCGGCCTGGATGCCGGGGTTGCGCGCATCGGCCGAAAGCTCGATGCGCAAGCCGTTTACGGACCATGGCGTCGGTTTCGCATGAAGATGAGCAAGCCCGCGCAGCACCTTGTCGCGATTGGACTTTAGCGTGTTGACGCGAAGGTCGAGCGGCGCCCGGCTCGCCATCGCGACGGCTTCGGCAACGCGGTCCTCGCCGAACGCTTTTGCCAGATGGGAATCGAGCCATTCGGGATAGTCGCCGGCGATCGCGGCCGGGGCATCCTTCAGGGAACGCGAGGCCAGCGCCGCCAGCTCGGCGTCGGTCAGCGGCGCCGGCGCGAACCGGCTGCCGTCGAACAAAGCGGCCATGGTGGCCGCATCCATGTTGCGCTCGAGGCGGAGCATGCCGATCAGCCGCGCCCGCGCGGTATCGGCATCCATCAGCCAGGCGCTCGAGGCATAGCGGCGCAGCACGTCCCAGACGAGGCCGGCGATCGCGGCGCGGTCGCCCGAGCCGGCGAAGCGGTGCGCGGTGCCCCACTCCTTCAGCGCCTTGGCTGCGGGCACGCGGTCCTTCTCGATGGTGTCAATCAGTTCGATGGCTGCGGACAGCCGGGCAGCGGGAGTCATTTGAATCTTTCAGATCAGCAACAGCATCTTCAGTGCGAAGTAGATCCACATCGCCAGCAGCACGAGCACGCCGGCGAGCCAGACCGTCGAGCGCCGGCGGAGGTCGTTGGAGGAGACGAAGACGCCGGCATGGGCAAACCGCGTCACCACGAACACCCAGGACATCAGCACGATGAAGAGATCGGCATGGCGCAAGGGGAGCGCCAACGCGATCAGGGCATAGAACAGCACCGGCAGCTCGAACTCGCCAAGCGCAATGTCGGGGCTCCTGGCCTCGCCCGAGCTGGATGCCTTGCGGCGCCCGAAGACCACGCCGATCAGCAGCGCGAAGGTGAGACCGACCTGCACGAAGACAGGCAGCAAAACCATTTGAATGGACATCGGAACTTTCCCGTGACGCGGAACGCCGCGGACCGTCATTAGCCGCGACCAGAGGCGCTGACAATCGACCAGTTGAACCGGTGTTCCCGATCCCGCGACCAAATCCCGTTAGTTAAAGCGATTTTTGGCCCTTGGGCCGCAAGGCGAACGACCGCCGTGACCAGCCTGACCAGCCTCTGGACCGAATCTGCTGACGGCTGGCTCGGCATCCTGATGTCGGCGATCTCGGGCATCGCGGCAGCGCTTGCCGTGGCGCTGGCGATGACAGTGTATTTCCGCTTGAGCTACCGGACCTGGCGCGACGTCGTCAGGCACGGCTTCGCCGTGCTCGCCGCGATTGTCCTGTTCGCCTTTGCCGCCTACGACATGCGCCATGCCGCGTTGGCCTATCTCAGCCTCAACCCGTCCAGGCCCGCCGTCGAGTTCGAGATCCGCATGCCCAGGGAGACGCTGACGGCGGTGTCCGATGCCCAGATCGAGCTGCACACTGACCGCAACCAGACACTGGCGCTGGTCGACGGCGTGCGCGAGCTCGGCGACGGCCGCGCGCTGCTGCGTGGCGCGGTGGTGCTCAACCATCGCACCGCGGACCGCGTGCTGGCCGTCAACCTGCCCGGCAAGGACACCTTCGAATTCCGCATCCGCCCGCCCGCCGAGCCGCACCGCTCGGAGGACTTCAGCCCGTGGCATCTCGCCGATCGCGTCGCCTCGCCAGTGGCGGGCGCAGTTGCGCCGCAGGACGCCTACACGATCCGCTACCGCGTGTTTTAAACTTTGTTTATTGCGATGCACGCCCGCACCGTCATCGTTCCGACGCGCGACACCGGGTAAGTTGACCGCATGTCCGAATTTCGCCTGACGCAGATTTCCGACACCCATCTCGGCCGGCGCTTCCCCGGCCTGATCGCCAACTTCCACCGTGTCAGTGAGCACATCGACGCCGATCGGCCCGATCTCGTCGTCAACACCGGCGACGTTTCGTTCGACGGACCGACCAGCCGCGACGATGTCGCATTCGCCAAGGGCCTGCACGACGCCCTGCCCGTCGCCTGCCGCTACATTCCAGGCAATCACGACATCGGCGACAATCCGACCGCAATCGGGCCGGCCCCCAAGCCGCCGGTCACCGAAGCCCACCGCCAGCAGTTTCGCGACATCATCGGCGAAGACCATTGGTCGTTCGAGGAAGCGGGCTGGCACTTCATCGGCCTCAACACGCTGGTGATGAATGCGGGGCTCGCCTTCGAGGCCGAGCAGTTCGACTGGCTGTCCTGGGAGATCGCGCGGACCAACGGAAAGCCGGTCGCGCTATTCCTGCACAAGCCGCTGTTCCTCAATTTGCCCGACGACCCCGAAACGCCGGAGACCTCGATCCGCTACGTGCCGCAGCCGTCACGCGCGCGGCTGATCGGGATGTTCGCGGGCGTCGATTTGCGCCTGATCGCCAGCGGCCACGTGCATCAACGGCGCGACTTCACTTTTCGCCACACCCGCCACGTCTGGGCGCCGTCGGCCGGCTTCAGGATCAACGATGCCCGCCAGGACCGCATCGCGATCAAGGAAGTCGGCCTGGTCGAATACCGCTTCAAGCCCGACAGTTTCGAGGTCCGCCACATCCGCGCCGCCGGACAGGTCGATGTCGATATCGAGGAGTTGTTCGCCCAGATGGGTGGGGAGCACTAACCGCGCTCGTCAGGCGACGCTCTTGAGATCCTGCTGGATCGCGGCGAGCAAGGATTGCAGCGCGTCGCTGTTGACCGGCTTTGCCTCAGCCTTCACGGACTGAACATTGGCTGGCGCGGCGGCCTTGAGCGGACGCTTCGGAAATGGCGGCGGAGGCACCGGCATCGCGGGCTGCGTGAGCGCGCCCTCGTCGTCGGTGTGCACGAACTTGCCATGAATGACGTCGTCATGACGTCCCATGACATACATCGCCGTCCAATAGCCGGCGGCCAGAACAATGACGCAGAAAATACCGATCTCTAACATCGCAACACCCGAAATATGTGCGATGATTCAATGCCTTCGCTTCGAGGTCAATGAACGACCGGTCGCACCTGCGGCTTTTGCGGGCAGGTGTGGCCGATCGGTGACTCTTTATTAACCACTCCCGCACGGGGAGTGGCCGATCTGCAACCAGGTCTTGCAGCCAAACCTTGGCAACTAAGCCTTGTCCGGCCTGACCCGCACCAGCTGCTTGCCGAAATTGGCGCCCTTCAGGAGCCCGATGAAGGCGCCGGGCGCGCTGTCCAGTCCCTCGGTAACGAACTCCTTGTACTTGACCTTGCCGTCGCGGACCCAGCCCGACATGTCGCGCAGGAAGTCGCCATGGCGCGAGGCGAAGTCGGAGACGATGAAGCCGCGGAAGTTCAGCCGCTTGGTCAGAATCGCACGCATCATCGCGCCGGCCCATTTCGGCGGCTTGGACTCGGTGTCGTTGTAATGGGCGATCAGGCCGCAGACCGGAATGCGCGCGAACGGATTGAGCAGCGGGAACACCGCCTCGAACACCGCACCGCCGACATTCTCGAAATAGACGTCGATGCCTTTCGGGCAGGCTTCCTTCAGCTTCGCGGCGAGATCGGGATCGCGATGGTCGAGGCAGGCGTCGAAGCCGAGCTCCTTCACCACGTAGTCGCACTTGTCCTTGCCGCCGGCGATGCCGACCGCGCGTGCTCCCTTGATCTTGGCGATCTGGCCGACGGCCGAGCCGACCGCCCCCGAGGCGCCGGCAACGACGACGGTCTGGCCTTCCTGCGGCTTGCCGATGTCGAGCAGGCCTGTGTACGCCGTCATGCCGGGCATGCCGAGCACGCCGATGGCGGTCGAGATCGGCGCGAGTTTCGGATCGACCTTGGCGAGCCCCTTGCCGTCCGAGATCGCATGGGTCTGCCAGCCCGCGCGCGAGAGCACGATGTCGCCCTTGGCGAAGTTCGGATTGTTGGACGCAGCGACTTCGCAGACCGTACCGGCTTCCATCACACCGCCGACCGGCACCGGCGTCGCGTAGGACGGACCGTCGCTCATGCGCCCGCGCATGTACGGATCCAGCGACAGCCAGATCGTGCGCAGCAGGACTTCGCCCTGCCCCGGCGTCGGAACAGCGAATTCCTCAGTGCGGAAATCGGACGGCTTTGGTTCGCCGACGGGACGCGCGGCGAGAACGATACGTTTTGCCTGGGACATGGGGCTTCCTCCGGATTGCTTTCGCCGCGAACGGAAGCGGAGGGAGGTAGCCGCGTCAATACAAAAGGACTCAAGGGCGGTGCGGCTGATGTCTGTCGACTGACGACTTTGAGAAATCTGGTGCATCACTCTTCGTCGTAATGCCCGGGCTTGACCCGGGCATCCACAAGCCGTGGAGCGAGAGCCAAGACGTGGATGGCCGGGTCAAGCCCGGCCATGACGAAGGAGAGAGCGGAGCGATCGAGCGAAAGCGACTAACCTCCGCCCGGATAATTCGGGCTCTCGCGCGTGATGGTCACGTCGTGGACGTGGCTTTCGCGCAGGCCGGCACCGGTGATGCGGACGAAGTTCGCCTTCTCGTGCAGCTCCTTCATGTCCTTGGCGCCGACATACCCCATCGCGGCGCGCAGGCCACCGGCGAGCTGGTGCATGACGTGACCGACCGCGCCCTTGTAGGGCACCTGGCCCTCGATGCCTTCAGGCACGAGCTTGAGCGTGTCCTTGATGTCCTGCTGGAAGTAGCGGTCGGCCGAGCCGCGCGCCATCGCGCCGACCGATCCCATGCCGCGATACGCTTTGTAGGACCGGCCCTGCCACAGGAAGACTTCGCCGGGCGTCTCGTCGGTGCCGGCAAGCAGGGAGCCCACCATCGCGATGTCGGCGCCGGCGGCAAGCGCCTTGGCAAGGTCGCCCGAAAACTTGATGCCGCCGTCGGCGATGACGGGGATGTCGGACTTCTTCGCGGCTTCCACCGCATCCATGATCGCGGTGAGCTGGGGCACGCCGACGCCGGCGACGATGCGCGTGGTGCAGATCGAGCCGGGGCCGATGCCGACCTTGATGCAGTCCGCGCCCGCATCGATCAGCGCCTGCGCGCCCTCGGTGGTGGCGACGTTGCCGGCAACGACCTGCACCGAGTTGGACAGACGCTTTATGCGGTTCACCGCATGCAGCACGTGGCGGGAATGGCCGTGCGCGGTGTCGACGACGATGAGGTCGACGCCGGCATCGATCAGCCGCTCGGTGCGCTCGAAGCCGGTGTCGCCGACGGTGGTGGCAGCGGCGACGCGCAGGCGGCCCTGCGCATCCTTGCAGGCGAGCGGATGAGCGACCGCCTTTTCCATGTCCTTCACCGTGACGAGGCCGACGCAGCGATACTGCTCGTCGACGACGAGCAGCTTCTCGATGCGATGCTGGTGCAGCATCCGCCGCGCCTCGTCCTGGCTGACATTCTCTCGCACCGTGACGAGACCTTCATGCGTCATCAGCTCGGAGACTTTTTGCCTGCGGTCGGTGGCAAAGCGCACGTCGCGGTTGGTGAGAATGCCGACCAGCTTGCCCGGCGTGGACTTGCCGGCGCCGGTGACGACGGGAATGCCGGAGATGCCGTGGTCGCTCATCAGCTTGAGCGCGTCGTCGAGCGTCGCCTCGGGGCTGATGGTGAGCGGGTTCACCACCATGCCCGACTCGTAGCGCTTGACCTGCCGCACCTGGGCGGCCTGCCCTTCCGGATCGAAATTGCGGTGGATGACGCCGAGGCCGCCGGCCTGCGCCATGGCGATCGCCATGCGGGCTTCGGTGACCGTGTCCATGGCGGAGGCCATGATCGGAATGTTGAGCGGAATGACGCGGGTGACGCGGGAGCGGATGTCGACTTCGCCCGGCATGACGTCCGACAGGCCTGGCTTCAACAGCACGTCGTCGAACGTAAGAGCTTCGCGAATGCCTTGAAGTTGCACCGTGGCCATTTGCCAACTCCTTCCTGCGGCCCTGCCGCAAATAGCTATGGATGAGCGCCGCCCTCGGCGTGCCTTGCGGCATCGCCGGAGAATCGGAGCCCATCGGTGGGGTTGACGCGGGTCGATAGCACGGCCGGATGACGAATCAAAGCAATTCGGATCGCTGGCCAGCCATGCACAGGGTTTTTAAGTAAATTCAGCGTGCCCCCGGCCTCCACCCGCCGTCATTCCGGGGCGCGACGAAGTCGCGAGCCCGGAATCCATTTCGCGGCGGTCGCTGCGGCCCGATGGATTCCGGGCTCGCGCCAGGTGGTGCGCCCCGGAATGACGAGAGAGGGTCACACCGATGTTACGCGCGATTTAGGTGCTATGCGTCGATCCGCAATGGTCCTGACCGAGTCGTGGTGGTAAGCCGCAACTCCACCCCTCTTCTGATTTTCATTACCAATCCGTCATGGTCGACAAGCAACGCGTCATTCCGCTGATCGTGGCCACCGCCCTGTTCATGGAAAACATGGATTCGACGGTGATCGCCACCTCGCTGCCGGCGATCGCCGCCGACATCGGCACCAGCCCGCTGACGCTGAAGCTCGCGATCACCTCTTACCTGCTGTCGCTGGCGGTGTTCATTCCGGCGAGCGGCTGGACCGCCGACCGGTTCGGCGCGCGGATGGTGTTCGCGATCGCGGTCGGCGTGTTCATGGTCGGCTCGGTCGGCTGCGCGCTCTCGAGTTCGGTCACCGATTTCGTGTTCGCGCGCATCCTCCAGGGCATGGGTGGGGCGATGATGACGCCGGTCGGGCGCCTCGTGCTGCTGCGCTCGGTTGACAAGAGCGCGCTGGTCAATGCCATGGCCTGGGTGACGGTCCCCGCGCTGATCGGTCCCGTGATCGGCCCGCCGCTCGGCGGCTTCATCACCACCTACGCGTCGTGGCACTGGATCTTCCTGATCAACATCCCGATCGGGCTGCTCGGCATCTTCATGGCGCTGAAGTTCATCGACCCGATCAAGAGCGAGGAACGCGAGCCGTTCGATCTCTACGGCATGGTGCTCGCCGGGCTCGGGCTTGCGGGCATTGCCTTCGGCCTGTCGGTGGCCGGCCTCAACCTGCTGCCGTGGAGCACGGTCGCGGCGCTGGTCGTCGGCGGCTCGATCTCGATGACGCTCTACGTCATCCATGCCCGGCGGACCGGATCGCCGGTACTGGATTTTTCGCTGCTGAACCTGCCGACGCTGCGCGCGGCCGTGCTCGGCGGATTCCTGTTCCGGCTCGGCATCGGCGCACTGCCGTTCCTGCTGCCGCTCTTGATGCAGATCGGCTTCGGGCTGTCGCCGTTCAAGTCGGGCCTCGTCACGTTTGGCTCCTCGCTCGGCGCCATGGGCATGAAGGCGCTGGCGGCACGCATCATCCGCACCTTCGGCTTCCGCAATCTGATGACGGTGAATGCGATCGTCAGCGCGGTCTTCCTCGGCGTCTGCGCACTGTTCACCGTGACCACGCCGCTGCTCATCATCATGGTGATCCTGGTGGTCGGCGGCTTCTTCCGCTCGCTGGAGTTCACAGCGATCAACACAGTGGCCTATGCCGAGGTCGAGACCGCGCAGATGAGCCGCGCCACCACGCTGGTCAGCGTCAACCAGCAGCTCGCGGTCTCCGCCGGCGTCGCCGTCGGCGCGGCCTCGGTCGAGACGACGATGTGGCTCAGCCATGTCAGCGAGCTCAACGCCACCGTGTTCGCCCCCGCCTTCGTCGTGGTGGCGCTGACCTCGGCGGCATCGAGCTGGTTCTTCTGGCAGATGCCCGCGGACGCCGGCCACGAGATCTCCGGCCGCAAGGTGGGGGATATTTCCAGCCGCAAGGGCGCGGCGAAGAGCGCGGCAAGCGCCGCCGTCAAGACCGCGACGGAAGATACGCAGGACGTGCGGGATCAGCGGCTGGGGTAGCACCTGCCGCCATTTTGACGGCGGCCCCGCTCCCTAGTCGACGAAGCCGACCTTGATGCGCCGGTTTTGACGTCCCTTGTTGTCGACCTTGAGAATGCGCACCGGCCGCGTTTGCCCGGTCGAACCGAGATGCGTTCCCCCACATGCCTGCCGGTCGAGATCTCCTATCTCGACAATGCGGACGTTGCCGTCCGCCTGACGCGGAGGCGACACACTCTTGCTGCGAAAGAGACCGGGAACGGAATTGGCTTCGTCCCAGCGCATCTGATATGTCCGGATCGGAAGATCCTGCCGGATAACGTCGTTGATCGGATCAGCCAGAGCGCGAAGCCTGTCCGCTTCCGAACCGGTCAGATCGAAATCGATCCGGAACGTTCCGTCCGCCGAAAGCTGCGCGCCGGTGAGCAAGGCTCCGCCGAAGTTCTGAAACACCACGCTGTTGGTGACATGGGCGAGCGTGTGCAGCTCGCACATGAGGCGGCGAAAGGCTGCGTTTACCGAGACGTGGACGGGACCGAATATCTCGGCTTCGCCGTCGAATTCGTGCCACCAGCCCCGCTCGTCAGACTTCAAGGCGCGGATATCCGCTTCGCCTTTGCTCCATTGGATGGACGCCCTGTCGGGGAGTTGGCCTCCGCCTCCCGGGAATACGGGTGTTTGAGCAAGAAGCACCGCGCCAGGCCGGGTGTCGAGGACATCTGCCTCCAGTTCGAGCACCTGAGGGGCGCCCTGGCAAAGAAGATGCATGACGTTTCCTTTCGTTCCGCCAAGCCTTTGCCGTCGCGTCCCCGGACGGCCGCCGGGTCTCAGCTGCCGCCGCGAAATCCCGTCGCAAGCACGTACCGCTCCGACGAGTCCTGCCGGCTCGCTGCGGGCTTCACATGGCGCACGGTCGCAAAGTCGCGCTTGAGCTGGGCGAGCAGCTCGGCGTCGGCGCCGCTCTGGAACGCCTTGGCCAGGAAGGTACCGCCGGGCTTGAGCACGTCGCAGGCGAACGCCGCGGCGGTCTCGATCAGGCCGACGATGCGAAGCTGGTCGGTCTTGCGGTGGCCGGTGGTGTTGGCGGCCATGTCGGACATCACGACGTCGGCGCCGCCGCCGAGCATCGCGTTCAGCTTCGCCGGGGCGTCATTGTCCATGAAGTCGAGCTGCGCGAACTCGACGCCGGCGATCTCGGGCATATCAAGAAGATCGATCGCGACGACCTTGCCCTTGCCGTCGATCGAGCCGACCCGCTTAGCGGCGATCTGGCTCCAGCCGCCCGGCGCTGCGCCGAGGTCGACGACCGACATTCCGTGTTTCAGCAGCCGGTATTTGTCGTCGATCTCGAGCAGCTTGAATGCGGCGCGCGAGCGATAGCCCAGCGCCTTCGCCTTGACCACATAGGGGTCATTGAGCTGCCGCTCCAGCCACAGCTTCGACGACAATTTGCGCTTGCCGCCGGTCTTGACCTGGACGTGCAAGCGGCCGGTCGTGTCCTTGGCCATCTCACCAGCTCCCGAGCGCGCCGTCCTCGCGCATCATCTCGACCAGCATGCCCTCGCGCAGGCCCCGGTCGGCGACGCGCAGGCGCGGCAGCGGGAAGGCGCGACGGATCGCGTCGAGGATGGCGCAGCCGGCGAGCACGAGATCGGCGCGCTCGACGCTGATGCAGCTGTTGCCGGCGCGCTCCTCGTAGCTCATGCCGAGCAGCTTGCTGATGGTCGCGGTGATGTCGGTATCGTGCATCCAGACGCTGTCGATGCGGCGGCGATCATAGCGCACGAGATTGAGATGAATGCCGGCCAGCGTCGTCACGGTGCCGGAGGTGCCGAGCAGGTGCATGTCGGCGAGATCGCCGCCGTGCTGTTCGGCGAACGGCGCCACGTGGTTGGCGACCTCCTGCTCCATCGCGGCATAGATCTCGGGTGTCACGTCGCGGCCGCCGAACTGCTCGGCGAGCGTGACCACGCCGAGCGGGATCGACATCCACGCCTTGATGCGCGGCTCCGGATTCTCCGGATCGCGCTCGATCCGCACGAGTTCGGTCGAGCCGCCGCCGATGTCGAACAGGATCGCGCCCCTGCCCCTGGGATCGACCAGCGGCGAGCAGCCGAGCACGGCGAGCGAGGCCTCGGTCTCGCGGTCGATCACCTCCAGCTCGATGCCGGTCTCGGCCGCGACGCGGCTGCGGAACCCCTCCGCATTCGAGGCCGCGCGGCAGGCTTCGGTCGCGATCAGCCGCAGCCGCCGCGCCCTCCGCAGGTTGATCTTGTCGCGGCAGATGCTGAGCGCCACGATGGCGCGCTCGATCGCGGCCTCGCTGATGCACCCGGTTGCCGAGACGCCCTCGCCGAGCCGGATGATGCGCGAGAAGGAATCGACCACGCGAAAGCCGTCGCTGGTCGGAGAGGCGATCAGGAGCCTGCAATTGTTGGTGCCGAGGTCCAGCGCCGCGTAGACGCCGGTTCCCGGCGTTTGCGCGGCGACAGCCGGTTCGGGGGCCAACGCCACCGCCGCCATCGACCCCTCGAGCCCACCGTGCGGCGCATGGCCGTCGCGGAGCCGCGTGTGGTCATTCATATAAACTGTCTTTCCGCGGCCGGTTCGGGCCGATCTGGAATTGCTTTTTCGCCTGAAACATTAGCAGCGCGTCAGTCCTGCGCAACAACGCATCACATGGGACCATGCCCATTCGTGCGTTGTCGTGAACGAGGCGGTGGGTTATTTGAAGGGACCCGGTCCCCCCAAGCGCCCACAAAACGCGCAATTGCCGGCTTTTCAGGTCATTTCCATGCAAGAACACACCAAATCGTCCACGCTCGAAAACGCTATTGCACTGCAAAAATACGGCGTCGGGCAACCGGTCCGCCGCAAGGAAGACGACACGCTGGTGCGCGGCAAGGGCCGCTATACCGACGATTTCAACCTGCCCGGCCAGGCCTATGCCGTGGTGGTCCGCTCGACCCATGCCCATGGCGTGATCCGCGGCATCGGCCTTGATGCCGCCAAGGCGATGCCGGGCGTGCTGGGGGTGTGGACCGGCAAGGACCTCGACGCCGCCGGCTACGGCCCCTTCACCTGCGGCCTGCCGCTGAAGAACCGCGACGGCTCCCCCCTGCTCCAGACGAACCGCCAGCCGCTGGCGACCGACAAGGTCCGCTTCGTCGGCGATCCCGTCGCCTTTGTCGTGGCCGAGACGCTGGCGCAGGCCCGCGACGCGGCCGAAGCCGTTGAACTCGACATCGAGCCGCTGCCGGCCGTGACCGATCCCGAGGAAGCCGCAAAACCCGGCGCACCGCAGCTCTACGACCACATCCCGAACAACGTCGCGCTCGACTACCATTACGGCGACATGGACAAGGTCAACGCAGCGTTCGCAGGCGCGGCCCACGTTACCAGGATTGACATCGAGAACACCCGCGTCGCCGTGGTCTCGATGGAACCACGCGTCGGCCTGGCCTCCTACGACAAGACCACCGAGCGCTACACCATCCAGATGCCGACGCAGGGCGTCGCGGGCAACCGCGCCAACCTCGCCAAGAACCTGAAAGTGCCGAACGAGAAGGTCCGCATCCTCACCGCCAATGTCGGCGGCTCCTTCGGCATGAAGAACGTCAACTACCCCGAATACATGTGCATCCTGTACGCGGCCAAGGCGCTGGGACGCCCGGTGAAGTGGCTCGACGAGCGCTCGACCGCCTTCCTCTCCGACAGCCACGGCCGCGCGCAGAAGATCCATGCCGAGCTGGCGCTCGACGCCGAGGGGCACTTCCTCGCGGCGAAGCTGTCCGGCTACGGCAATCTCGGTGCCTACATCACCGGCGTCGCGCCCGGCCCGCTCTCGCTCAACACCGGCAAGAACTTCTCCAGCGTCTACCGCACGCCGCTGATGGGCATCGACATCAAGACGGTGCTGACCAACACCACGCTGATGGGCGCCTATCGCGGCGCCGGCCGGCCCGAGGCGAACTACTACATGGAGCGGCTGATCGACCGCGCAGCCGACGAGATGGGCATCAACCGGCTGACCATGCGCAAGCGCAACTTCATCAAGCCGAACCAGATCCCGTTCGCGGCCTCCTCCGGCGTCACCTATGACAGCGGCGACTTCCAGGCCGTCTTCAACAAGGCGCTGGAAATCTCCGACCACGAGAATTTCGCCAAGCGCAAGAAGGAGAGCAAGAAGACTGGCAAGCTGCGCGGCATCGCCGTGGGCTCCTATCTCGAGGTCACCGCGCCGCCGAGCCCCGAGCTCGGCAAGATCGTGTTCGATCCCGACGGCAGCGTGCAGCTGATCACCGGTACGCTCGATTATGGCCAGGGCCACGCGTCCGCATTCGCGCAGGTGCTTTGTTCGCAACTCGGTGTGCCCTTCGACAGCGTCAAGCTGGTGCAGGGCGACAGCGATATCGTCCACACCGGCAACGGCACCGGCGGCTCGCGCTCGATCACCGCGAGCGGGCAGGCCATCGTGGAGGCCTCGAAGCTGGTCATCGAAAAGGGCAAGCGCGCCGCTGCGCACATGCTCGAAGCGTCCGAGGCCGACATCGAGTTCGCCGACGGCAGCTTCACCATCGCCGGCACCGACCGCAGCATCGACATCATGGAGCTGGCCAAGCGCCTGCACGACGGCAAGGCGCCGGACGGCGTGCCTGACTCTCTCGACGTCGACCACACCAGCGAGCCGGTGCCGTCGGCGTTCCCGAACGGCTGCCACGTCGCCGAGGTCGAGATCGACCCTGACACCGGCGTGGTCCAGATCGTGCGCTACAGCGCGGTCAACGATTTCGGCACGGTGATCAACCCGATGCTGGTCGCGGGCCAGCTCCATGGCGGCGTGGTCCAGGGCATCGGCCAGGCGCTGATGGAGCAAGTCCGCTACGACGAGAGCGGGCAGCCAATCACGGGCTCGCTGATGGACTACGCGCTGCCCCGCGCCGAGGACGTGCCGAACATGACGGTCGGCGATCACCCGGTGCCGGCCACGACCAATCCGCTCGGCAGCAAGGGCTGCGGCGAAGCCGGCTGCGCCGGCAGCCTGTCGACCGTCGTGAACGCGGTGGTCGACGCGCTCTCCGATTACGGCATCAAGCACATCGACATGCCGCTGACCCCGGAGCGGGTGTGGCGCGCGATCCAGGACGCGAAGGGGAAGGCGGCGTAAGGGACTTTCTTTCTCTGCCGACATGGCCGGGCTTGTCCCGGCCATCCACGCCTTGCCTCGATGCACGAAGAACGTGGATGCCCGGGACAAGTGTTTAGCCCGGGCATGACGACGTGGTGACGATGTGCCTACTTCCGCCTACGCCACCGCCTGCTCGCGCGGCTGGGTGATCGCGGTGTGCTGGCAGTGCGCGAGCGGCGTCGTGCCGTTGGCGACCACCAGCGCGTCGAGCTCGACGAAGCGGTGGCCCTTCTTCTCGTAGGTCGCGGTGACCTTCGCGCGTGCGGTGATCTCGTCGCCGACGCGCGCGGCCGACAGCAGCTGCATGCGGCTGCCGACGTGGATCCACGGGCCCAGAATGGTATTGTCGACCAGCACGCGGTTCATCACGCGCTGGATGAGGCCGGGATGGCCAAATCCCTCGCGCGCGAAAATCGGATCGGTCTCCCTGATATCGGCGAGATAATCGGCCGCGTCCTGCCCGATCCATCGGCGCGGCATCGTGCCGAGCCATTTGCCGGTCTCGAAGGTCGCGGGACCGACCGGCTTGCGCTCGGCCACCGCGGGCACCTCGACATAGTCGCTCAACGAAACCACGGGCGCAGCCGCCGGCAGCGACGCTGTCCCGGTGGCGCAGAGCTCGGTGCGGCTGAACACCTCGATCGTGAGCTGGCCGTCGTGCTCGGTCGCGTCGACGTCGGCGGTTTCGCCGTCATAGACCGGCTTGATGAAGCGGGCCTCGATCAGCCCGTGGCTGAGGAAATCGCGGCCCCAGCGCGCGACCGGCACGTGCATCATGTAGGCGAAGACGTCGACGCCGGGGACCAGCCCGCCGGAAAAGCCGAAACGGCGCGCCACGCTGTCGTCGTGCATCTTGTTTTCGGATTGCTTGGCAGTGTTGTAGGCCTCGACGCGGTAGGTTTCGAGCCGGCTCGGCATTGGCGGACCATCCCTGGATTCTTGTTGCTTCGAGGCCGATGGTAGGCCCCGGGGAACACGGGTCAATCCCCTCGCCTTTGGGGCCCGAATGGGGTACCACGCCGCGAATGACTGACACCCCCACCCGTATCTATGTCGACGCCGACGCCTGCCCGGTCAAGGACGAGATCTACCGCGTCGCGCTCCGGCACGGCGTGCCCGTGAGCGTGGTCGCCGGCAACTTCATCCGCGTGCCACAGGATCCGCTGATCGAGCGCATCGCGGCGGGCGCCGGCATGGATGCCGCCGACGACTGGATCGTGGAGCGGGTCAAGCCCGGCGACGTCGTCGTCACCTCCGACATTCCGCTGGCCAGCCGCTGCGTGAAGGCGGGCGCCGACGTGATCGCGCCGAACGGCAAGCCGTTCACGGAAGAATCAATCGGGATGACGCTGGCGGTGCGCAATCTGATGACCGATCTGCGCTCGGCCGGTGAAGTCACGGGCGGCCCGCGGTCGTTCGCGCCACGCGACCGCTCGGCCTTCCTCTCCGCGCTCGACCAGACGCTGCGCCGGATCCAGCGCCGCCGCGCCGATCAGGCCGCAACGAGTCAGGGCTGACGATGGCGCCGCCGCTGATCCAACTGAAAGACATCAAGCTGACCTTCGGCGGCACGCCGTTGCTGTCAGGCGTCGAGCTCAACGTCGCGGCCGGCGAGCGGGTCTGCCTGATCGGCCGCAACGGCTCCGGCAAGTCGACGCTGCTCAAGATCGCGGCCGGCCTGGTCGAGCCCGACGGCGGCACGCGCTTCGTGCAGCCCGGTGCCACCGTCCGCTATCTGCCGCAGGAGCCAGATTTCGGCGAGCACAAGACCACGCTCGGCTATGTCGAATCCGGGCTCGCGCCCGGCGACGATTCCTATCAGGCGCGCTATCTGCTGGAGCAGCTTGGCCTCAGCGGCGACGAGGACCCGCACAACCTCTCGGGCGGCGAGGCGCGCCGTGCGGCCCTGGCCTATGTGCTGGCGCCCTCGCCCGACATATTGCTGCTGGACGAGCCGACCAACCATCTCGATCTCGCCACCATCGAGTGGCTGGAAAAGGAGCTCGACAGCCGCCGCAGCGCGCTGGTGATCATCAGCCATGACCGCCGCTTCCTCACCAATCTCTCCCGCTCCACGGCTTGGCTCGATCGTGGCAAGATCAAGCAGATCGACCGCGGCTTTGCCTCGTTCGAGAGCTGGCGCGACGAGGTGCTGGCGGAAGAAGAGCGCGACCAGCACAAGCTCGACCGCAAGATCGTCGACGAGGAGCACTGGCTGCGCCACGGCGTCTCCGGTCGCCGCAAGCGCAACGTCAAGCGGCTCGGCAATCTGCATGCGTTGCGCGACCAGCGGCGCAACTATCGCGGCACCGCCGGCACCGCCAGTCTCGCCGCGGCCGAGGCGGATCAGTCCGGCAAACTGGTGATCGAAGCCAAGGGCATCACCAAGGCCTATGGTGAGCGCATGATCGTCGACAATTTCTCCACCCGCATCCAGCGCGGCGACCGGATCGGCATCATCGGGCCGAACGGCGCCGGCAAGACCACGCTGGTCAATCTGCTTACCGGCGGCATGCAGCCTGATACCGGCACCGTGCGGCTTGGGGCCAATCTGGAGACGGCCACGCTCGACCAGCACCGCGAAAGCCTCGATCCCAAGTCGACGCTGGCGGAGGCGCTCACCGGCGGCCGCGGCGACCAGATCATGGTCGGCGGCAAACCGAAGCATGTTGTCGGCTACATGAAGGACTTTCTGTTCGCGCAGGAGCAGCGCGGCACGCCGGTGGAGGTGCTCTCGGGCGGTGAACGCGGCCGGCTGATGCTGGCACGCGCGCTGGCAAAGCCTTCGAACCTGCTGGTGCTGGACGAGCCGACCAACGATCTCGATCTCGAAACCCTCGACGTACTCGAAGACATGCTCGGCGATTACGAGGGCACAGTGATCCTGATCAGTCATGACCGCGACTTCCTCGACCGCGTCGTGACGTCAGTCATCGCGCCGGAGGGCAACGGCAAGTGGACCGAATATGCCGGTGGCTACAGCGACATGCTAATCCAGCGCGGCGCAGACCTGAAGCGCGAGACCGCGAAGGCGCAGCCGAGCGCGGACAAGAAGGAAGAGCGATCCACCGCTCCCGCATCCGTAGCCAAGCGCAAGCTGAGCTTCAACGAAAAGCACGCGCTGGACACCCTGCCGAAGACGATGGAAAAATTGCAGGCAGATATCGCCAGGCTGCAACGCGTGCTCGACGATCCCGGCCTCTATACCAAGGACCGCAAGAAATTCGACGATACGTCTGCCGCCATCGCCAAGGCGCATGAAGAACTGTCCGCCGCCGAGGAGCGCTGGCTCGAACTGGAAATGCTCCGCGAAGAGATTGAACAGGCCTAGCGCGCATTCCGCAAAAGTGGGCACCGGTTTTGCGATCAGAATGCGCGCCAACTAAGAGACTTCCATGACCACTCCCCTCGCCGCCAAGATCGCCCGCGAATACGGCACGCCCTGCGCCGTCATCGACATGGACAAGGTCGAGCGCAACATCGCTCGGATCCAGAAGGCCTGCGACGATGCTGGCATCGCCAACCGGCCGCACATCAAGACGCACAAGAACCCGACGATCGCGAAGATGCAGATTGCGGCCGGCGCCAAGGGCATCACCTGCCAGAAGCTCGGCGAGGCCGAGATCATGGCCAATGCCGGCATCGACGACATCCTGATCAGCTACAATCTGCTCGGCGAAGAGAAGATGGCGCGGCTCGGTGCGCTGCAGGCGAAGGCGAACATGACGGTCGCCGCCGACAATGCGACCGTCGTCGCGGGCCTGCCGAAGGCCGCCGCGGCGTCAGGCCGACCGCTCTCGGTCGTGGTCGAATGCGATACGGGGCGCAAGCGCGCCGGCGTCGAGACACCGGCGGAAGCGATCGCGCTGGCGCGCGAGATTGCCGCGTCCAAGGGACTGCACTTCGCCGGCTTCATGCTGTATCCGACCGAGACCGGCTGGGCCGACGCGCAGAAATTCTACGACGAGGCGCTGGCCGGCGTCCGCGCGCACGGGCTGGAGGCGACGATCGTCTCGACCGGCGGCACGCCGAACCTGAAGAACATCGGCAAGCTCAAGGGCGGCACCGAGCATCGCTTCGGCACCTATATCTACAACGACCGCATGCAGGTCGCCGCCGGCTCTGCGACCTGGGATGACTGCGCATTGCACATCTATTCCACGGTGGTGAGCCGCGCCGCGCCCGAGCGCGGCATTCTCGACGCCGGCTCCAAGACGCTGACCACGGACACCGGCGGGCTCGACGGCCACGGCCTGATCCTCGAACACCCCGAAGCCAAGATCGCGCGCTTTGCCGAGGAGCACGGCTTTCTCGACCTCTCCCGCAGCAATACGCGTCCGAACGTCGGCGATGTCGTCCGCGTCGTGCCGAACCATGTCTGCGTCGTCGTCAACATGATGGACGAGGTGGTGATGGTGCGCGGCGAGGAGATCATCGGCACGCTGCCGGTGTCGGCACGGGGGAAGCTGAGGTAGACGCAGGAGGGCCCGCGCATCCTTCGAGGCTCGGCTTCCGGCGCTTTCGCACCGGAAACCTCGCACCTCAGGATGACGCTCTCATTAGTCTGTCGCTGCAATACCGCTCCCTCGTAGCCGTCACCCTGAGGTGCCGGAGCGAAGCGGAGGCCTCGAAGGGCGGCGGCGTTCTATGACCGCTTCGACCACGCCAGCACGCCCCTGCCCGCCGCAGCCCCCGTCGCGAACGACGCCTGCAACAGATAGCCGCCGGTCGGTGCCTCCCAGTCCAGCATCTCGCCGGCGGCGAACACGCCGGGCAGCTTGCGCAGCATGAAGCGGTCGTCGAGCGCGTCGAAGCTGATCCCTCCCGCGGTCGAGATCGCACGATCGATCGGAGCGACGCCGGTGAGCTGAACCGGGATCGCGTTGATCAGGTGCGCCAGATCGGCCGGCGAGAACGATGCCAGTGGACGTCCAGATGCGATGGCGGCTTCCTGCATGAGGCCGATGCCGACCGGCGACAGCTGCGCCGCCTTGCGCAGGAAGTTGGCGAGCGACTGCTTGCCGCGCGTCCCCGATAGCCGCGTGGTCAGGGCAGTCGTGTCGAGATCGGGCCGCAAGGCGATCATCAGCGTCGCGTGCCCCAGACCCAGCACCGCCTCGCGCAGCTCCGCCGACAGCGCATAGATCGCGCCGCCTTCGAGGCCGCTGCGCGTGATCATCGCCTCTCCGCGCACCTTGTGTGATCCGATCGTGAGCGCCACGCCCTTGAGCGGCTGGCCTTCAAAACGCTCCCGGAAGACGTCGGACCACGCGACCGTGAAGCCGGAATTGGCCGGCCTTAGCTTCGAGATGGCAATGCCCTTTGCCGCGAGGAGTTCGACCCAGCCACCATCCGACCCAAGCCGCGGCCAGCTCGCGCCGCCGAGCGCGAGCACGGTTGCCTTGGCGTCGATCGCAAGCCTGCCGTCGGGTGTTTGGAATGTAAGCCGCCCCTGCGCGTCCCATCCGGTCCAGCGATGCCGAAACGCGAATTGCACGCCTGCCGCATCGAGCCGCCGCAGCCAGGCGCGCAACAATGGCGAGGACTTGAACGTTTTTGGAAACACACGTCCGCTGCTGCCGACGAAGGTCACCTGTCCAAGTGCGGCGCTCCAGTCGCGTAGCGCATCGGGCGGAAACGCCTCGATGACGGCGCGCAGATGCGGCATCGCTTCCCGGTAGCGGGCAAGGAAATCCGCGAGTGGCTCGCTGTGGGTGAGGTTGAGCCCGCCGCGGCCGGCCATCAGAAATTTGCGGCCGGCCGACGGCATCGCGTCGTAGACGATGACGCGAGCGCCGCCCTGCGCCAGCATCTCCGCCGCCATCAGGCCGGCGGGACCTGCACCGATGACGGCGACGTGGGTTTCAGGTGGAGTCATGGCGGGAGTTTAGGCCAGATTCTCTCGCCTAGCTCGTCATTCCGGGGGCGCGCCACTTGGCGCGAGCCCGGAATCCAATAGGCGGCCGTTTCTGTAGCGCAATGGATTCCGGGTTCGCGCTACGCGCGCCCCGGAATGACAGTGGAGCTACAGCTTGATGCCCGCCCGTGCCGCCGCCTGGGCCACGTATTTCTGTGTCTGCTCGAACGCGCCCTGCAGCGCCCTCGCCTTGGACATGTCGCTGATCTCGGCAAAATGCGCGGCGACCGCGTCCGGCGTCCAATCTGACTCCGGCAGGTTGATACCCTCGCTCTCCAGGATCTTGATCACCGCGAAGGAGCCGGCGCCAGCGCCCATGATGGTGCGGGTCGGCGCGTCCTCGCTCAGCATGTACTCGACCGCGGGCGTGATCGCGTTCGGCTTCATCAATTGCAGCGCCTGCGGCGGCAGCAGCTCTTCGGTCATGCGGGTCGCCGCCGTCGGCGAGATAGTGTTGACGCGGATGTTGGTCTTGCGGCCTTCCTCGGCCAGCACGTTCATCAGGCCGACCATGCCTGATTTCGCCGCGCCGTAATTGGCCTGGCCGAAATTGCCGTAGAGGCCGGAGGACGAGGTCGTCAGCACGATGCGGCCGTAGTTGCGCTCGCGCATGCCGGCCCAGACCGCCTTGCAGCAGTAGAAGGTGCCGACGAGGTGCACGTCGAGCACCTTCTGGAAATCGGCGGCTTCCATCTTGCCGAACGACTTGTCGCGCAGGATGCCGGCATTGGCGCACATCAGGTCGACGCTGCCCCACTCCTTGGTGGCGCGGGCGACCATCGCGGTGACCTGCTCGAAATTCGAGACGTCGGCGCCGTCGGCCATCGCGGTGCCGCCCGCCTTGCGGATCTCCTCGACCACGGTTTCCGCCGGCGACAGCGAGCCGCCGCTGCCGTCGCGTGCGCCACCGAAATCGTTGACCACGACCTTTGCGCCGCGGCTCGCCAATCCCAGCGCGTGCGCGCGTCCCAGACCATTGCCCGCGCCGGTGACGATGGCGACACGTCCGTCGAACCTGATTGCCATGAGTGTGCTTCCTGGATGCTATTTCGTCATGGCCGAACTTGACCCGGCCATCCATCAATTCGACAGGCTTTTGAGCAGCGATGGGTTGCCGGGTCAAGCCCGGGAACGACGCCTCAGATCAGGCAAAATAGATCAGCCCGAGCCAGTCGGCGACCAGCGCGGGCTTGTCCTCGCCCTCGATCTCGACCGTCACGTTGGTGCGGGACTGCAATTCGTTGGGCTTACGAAGCTTCGCTTCCGCCAGCACGAAGCGGCCGCGGATGCGCTTGCCCGAGCGCACCGGCGAGATGAAACGCAGCTTGTCGAAGCCGTAATTGACGCCCATCGTCGTTCCCGCGATCGCCGGCATCACTTCGTAGGACATCACCGACATCATCGACATCGTCAGGAAGCCATGCGCAATCGTGGTGCCGAACGCGCTTTCCTTCGCCCTTTCGGGATCGACATGGATGAACTGGTGATCCTCGGTCACGTCGGCATAGGTGTCGATGCGGGGCTGGTCGATCAGGTACCACGACGAGACGCCGATCTCCTTGCCGGCCAGAGCCTGATAGGCCTCCAGCGTGATCGGCGGCTTCTTCCAGATTTCGTTCATCTAGCAACTCCAATTGCCGTCATTCCGGGGCGCGCGAAGCGCGAGCCCGGAATCCATCCGGCAGCAAACTCTGCCGCGAAATGGATTCCGGGCTCGATGCTGCGCATCGCCCCGGAATGACAAGCTACACTAAGTTTCACTTCTTGTTTTCGACAGTTCCGGAAAATCCTCCTCGCGGAATTCCCGGCCGCGCAGGGGATCCTTGCGATCGTCGTCGCGTTCCAGCCGTCGTAGCTGGACGCGGCGGATTTTGCCAGAGATCGTCTTCGGCAGCTCGGTGACGATTTCGAGACGGCGGATACGCTTGAACGGCGCAAGCCGGCTGTGCAGGTGCTGGAAGATGGAGAGCGCGGTCTCGCCCGTCCGCTCGGCGTCTGCCGTCAGCAGCACGAACGCCTTGGGGATTGCGAGCCGGATCGGATCGGGGCTCGGCACCACGGCCGCTTCCGCCACCAGCTCGTGCTCCAGCAGCACGCTTTCCAGCTCGAACGGGCTGATGCGGTAGTCCGAGGATTTGAACACGTCGTCGGAGCGGCCGACGAAGGTGAGATAGCCGTCTTCGTCCTCAAACACGACGTCGCCGCTGCGATAGAGCGCACCTTCAGCACCCGAGAGCTTGCCGTCATCGGCTTGATAACCCTGCATCAGGCCGGCGGGACGGTTCGCGCCCAGCACCAGTGTCACCTCGCCTTCCTTTGCGGGATGGCCGTCGGCGTCGCTGACCTGCACGCGGTAGCCCGGCAGCGGCCGGCCCATCGAGCCGACTTTGATCTTTTGCCCCGGCGAATTGCCCGCGAGCGCAGTCGTCTCGGTCTGGCCATAGCCGTCGCGAATGGTGAGCCCCCAGGCGGCCTTCACCTGGTCGATCACTTCGGGATTGAGCGGCTCGCCGGCGCCGCAGACCTCGCGCAAGGCCACCTTGAACGACGCCAGATTCTCCTGGATGAACAGTCGCCACACTGTCGGCGGCGCGCACAGCGTGGTGACGCCGCAGCGGCCGATGGTGGCGAGCAGCGCCTTGGCATCGAAGCGCGGCTGGTTGACTACGAACACGGTGGCGCCGGCGTTCCACGGCGCGAAGAAGCAGCTCCAGGCGTGCTTGGCCCAGCCCGGTGACGAGATGTTGAGATGGACGTCGCCGGGCTTCAATCCGATCCAGTACATGGTGGAAAGATGGCCGACGGGATAACTGCGCTGGCTGTGCAGCACGAGCTTGGGTTTTGCCGTGGTGCCCGAGGTGAAATAGAGCAGCATCGGGTCGTCGGCGTTGGTGGGGCCGTCTGGCGTGAAGCTCTCAGACGCCTTCGCCGCCTCGTCATATCCGAGCCACCCCTCGGAGCCCGCGCCCACCACGATGCGGACGACGTTCTCGGCACCAAGGCTTGCGAACTTCGCGACCTGGTCCTGCGCAGCGACCACTGCCTTCGCCTTGCCGCGATCGAGCCGGTCGCGCAGCTCGTCGGCGGTGAGCAACGTGGTGGCGGGAATGACGACGACACCGAGCTTCATCGCAGCCAGCATCGTCTCCCACAGCGGAACCACATTACCGAGCAGCAGCAGAAGATGATCACCGCGCCTCAAGCCCTGCGCGCGGAGGAAATTGGCGACCTGGTTGGAGCGCCTGGAAAGCGCCGCGAAGGACAGCTTCGTCTGCTTGTCCTGCGCGGCATCGACGATCCAGAGTGCGGGCCGATCCTTGCTCTCCCCATTCGCCGCCAGCTCGGCGTCGAACCAGTCGAGCGCCCAGTTGAAGGGAACCGGATCGGGCCAGCGGAAATCCTTGACCGCTGTCTCGTAGTCCGTCCGATGTTGCAGAAGAAACGCGCGCGCGTCCTGAAATGTCGTCATTAGGCTTTCCCGGCCAGCCCCCTAACGTGCTTGATAATTCCGGAAAAATCCACCCCGCCCTGCCCGTCCCTGTCGAAGGCCTGGTAGATTTCCTGCGCATGCTGGCCGAGCGGCGTCGCGGCGCCCGCAGCCTTCGCGGCGTCCTGTGCCAAGGTCAGATCTTTCACCATCAGCGCCGAGGCGAAGCCCGGCTTGTAGTCGTTGTTGGCGGGCGAGGTCGGCACCGGACCCGGCACCGGACAATAGGTCGTCAGCGACCAGCACTGGCCCGACGAGGTCGAGGCGACGTCGAACAGCGCCTGATGCGAGAGCCCGAGCTTTTCGCCCAGCGCAAAGGCTTCACTCACCGCGATCATGGAAATGCCGAGGATCATGTTGTTGCAGATCTTGGCCGCCTGGCCTGCGCCGGCGCCGCCGCAATGCACGATCTTCTTGCCCATCTTCTCCAGCACGGGCCTGGCCGCAGCAAATGCGCCCTCCTCGCCGCCGCACATGAAGGTGAGCGTAGCGCCCTTGGCGCCGCCGGTCCCGCCGGATACCGGCGCGTCGACCGAGAGCACGCCGTTCTTGGCGGCAAGCGCGTGCGCCTGACGCGCGCTCTCGACGTCGATGGTCGAAGAGTCGATGATCAACGCGCCCTTGGTCATGACAGGGACGACCTCGTTCCAGACACCGAGCACGTGCTTGCCCGCCGGCAGCATGGTGACGACGACATCGGCGCCCTTCACCGCGCCCGCTGCGCTGTCGGCGATGCCCGCGCCATCGGCCTTGGCTTGCGTGCGCGAGGCCTCGACGAGGTCGAAGGCCACCACCTTGTGGCCGGCCTTGACCAGATTGGCCGCCATCGGGCCGCCCATATTGCCGAGACCGATGAATGCGATCGTGGCCATCTCGATATCCTCCGCTGTGACGTTTCGTTGATTAGTTGAACTTCAGCTCGTCGGCGCCGATCCCGGCGAGATATGGCGCAAGCATCTCCAGTGTGACGTCCTCGATCCGCGGCGGCGACCAGGTCGGGTTGCGGTCCTTGTCGATCACGGCGGCGCGCACGCCTTCGCGGAAATCGTCGCTGCGAAAGACCTCCAGCGCGGCGCGATATTCGCGCACCAGGCACTCTTCGAGGCTCGACGCCGTGCGCGCCAGCCGCAGCAGCTTCAGCGTCACCACCATACCGCGCGGTGACTTCTCATTGAGCGTCTTCAGCGCGGCCAATGCAAACTCGGAGCCGTCGCGCTTCAGCGCAGCGACAATGTCCTCCATGCGGTCGAAGCCGAACAACGCATCGATCATCGCCTGTTTTGCCGCGACCGGACCGGCCGCATCGCCGGTCGCGAAGCTGTTGATGAGCCTGCTGACTTCGGCCGGGCTCGCTGCTGGACCAACCCGCGTCAGTGCTCCGCGCAGCTCCGGCCATTTGGCCGCGGGCACCACGGCATCGGCGAACTTCGCGTGGATCGCGTCGGGGCCGTTCATGGTCTGGCCGGTGAGGCCGAAATAGGTGCCGATCTCGCCGGGCGAGCGCGACAGCAGCCAGGTGCCGCCAACGTCCGGGAAAAAGCCGAGGCCGACTTCGGGCATCGCAAGTTTCGTCCGATCGGTGACGATTCGATGGCTGGCATGGCCTGACAGCCCGACGCCGCCGCCCATCACGAGGCCGTCCATGAACGCGACATACGGCTTCGGATACCTCGCGATCCGCGCATTCATGATGTATTCCTGGCGCCAGAACCGCGCGCCGAGGTCGCCGCCCTCGCGCGAGCTCTCCCAGAGCCCGCGGATGTCGCCGCCAGCGCAGAGCCCGCGATCGCCCGCGCCTTCCAGGATGATCACAGCCACCTCAGGATCGGCCTCGAAGCGATCGAGCGCGGCGTCGATGCCTTCAGACATTTCCAGCGTCATGGCGTTGATCGCCTTGGGCCGGTTGAGCCGGATCACGCCCGCCGCGCCCTCGCGGCGAACGATGAGGTCGCCCTCCTCCACTGCATTCATCGCGCGCCCTCGATCAGTTTGCGCGCCACGATGAGCCGCATGATTTCATTGGTGCCCTCGAGGATCTGGTGCACGCGCAGATCGCGCACGATCTTCTCGATGCCGTATTCGCTGAGGTAGCCGTAACCCCCATGAAGCTGCAGCGCCTGGTTGGCGACCTCGAATCCGGCATCGGTGCCGAACCGCTTGGCCATCGCGCACAGCATGGTCGCATCGGGGTCCTTGCGGTCGAGCGCAGCGGCGGCGCGCCACAGGAAAGTGCGCGCGGCCTCCAGCTCGATCGCCATGTCGGCAAGGCGGAATTGCAGCGCCTGGAATTCGTCGAGGCGTTTGCCAAACGCCTTGCGCTCCTTCATGTAGGCGCGCGCCTTGTCGAGCGCAGTTTGAGCACCACCAAGAGAACACGCAGTGATGTTGAGACGGCCGCCGTCGAGGCCGGCCATCGCGATCTTGAAGCCGACGCCTTCCTCGCTCAGCCGGTTGGCGACCGGCACGCGCGCGTTCTCGAACATCACCGCGCGGGTCGGCTGCGCGTTCCAGCCCATCTTGCGCTCGTTGGCGCCGAACGACACGCCCGGCGTCTTGCCGTCGATGACGAGGGTCGAGATGCCGCCGGGGCCGTCGCCGCCGGTCCGACCATCGTAACCAGCAGATCAGTGCCGCCGGCGCCGGAGATGAACTGCTTCAGGCCGTTGAGGACATAGTGGTCCCCGTCGCGCACCGCGCGGGTGCGCAGGGCCGCCGCGTCCGAGCCGGCGCCCGGCTCGGTCAGGCAGTAGCTCGCAATCAGCTCCATGGTGCAGAGCTTCGGCAGCCATGTATGGCGCTGGGTGTCGCTGCCATAGGCATCGATCATCCAGGACGCCATGTTGTGGATGGAGATGAAGGCCGACGTGGTCGGACAGCCCGTCGCCAGCGCCTCGAAGATCAGCGCCGCGTCGAACCGCGTCATGGCGGAGCCACCGACATCCTCGCGGATGTAGATGCCGCCCATGCCGAGCGTCGCCGCCTCGCGCATCACGTCGACGGGGAAATGCTTCTCCTCGTCCCAGCGCAGCGCGTGCGGCGCGATTTTTTCCGCCGCAAACGCCAACGCCATGTCGCGAACCGCGACCTGATCCTCGTTCAGAGCGAACTGCATCCCGGCCTCGCTCCTGAGAGGATCACTTCATCAGCGGGATCGAGAACTCCGCACCTTCCTTGACGCCGGACGGCCAGCGCGAGGTCACTGTCTTGGTCTTGGTGTAGAAGCGGACCGAGTCCGGGCCGTGCTGGTTGAGATCGCCGAAGCCGGACTTCTTCCAGCCGCCGAAAGTGTAATAGGCGATCGGCACCGGGATCGGCACGTTGATGCCGACCATGCCGACATCGACCTTGGCCGCGAAGTCGCGCGCGGCGTCGCCGTCGCGGGTGAAGATGGCAACGCCGTTGCCGTAATCATGCTCGGACGGCAGCGCCAGGGCTTCCTTGTAGTCGTGCGCGCGCACGACCGAGAGCACGGGGCCAAAGATCTCCTCCTTGTAGATCCGCATGTCCTTGGTGACGTTGTCGAACAGCGAACCGCCAAGATAGAAGCCGTTCTCGTAGCCCTGCATCTTGAAGCCGCGGCCATCGACGGCCAGCGTCGCGCCTTCCTTGATGCCGATGTCGATATAGCCCTTGACCTTCTCGACCGCCTCGCGCGTCACCAGCGGACCGTAATCGGCCGACGGATCGATCGAGGTGCCGATCTTGAGCGACTCGACGCGCGGGATCAGCTTTTCCATCAGGCGGTCGGCGGTGGACTTGCCGACGGGCACGGCAACGGAAACGGCCATGCAACGCTCGCCGGCCGAGCCGTAGCCCGCGCCGATCAGCGCGTCGACCGCCTGGTCCATGTCGGCATCCGGCATGATGATGGCGTGGTTCTTGGCGCCGCCAAAGCACTGGCAGCGCTTGCCGGTCTGGGCCGCACGCTCATAGATGTACTGCGCGATCGGCGTCGAGCCGACGAAGCCGACAGCCTTGATATCGGGATCGTCGAGGATGGCGTCGACCGCTTCCTTGTCGCCGTTGACGACGTTGAGGATGCCGGCCGGCAGGCCCGCTTCAATCATCAATTCGGCCAGCAGCATCGGCACGCCGGGATCGCGCTCCGACGGCTTGAGGATGAAGGCGTTGCCGCAGGCGATCGCGGGAGCGAACTTCCACATCGGGATCATCGCCGGGAAATTGAACGGCGTGATGCCCGCGACGACCCCGAGCGCCTGGCGCATGGAGTAGATGTCGATGCCGGGGCCGGCGCCTTCGGTGTACTCGCCCTTCATCAGATGCGGGATGCCGCAGGCGAATTCCGCGACCTCGAGGCCGCGCTGGATGTCGCCCTTGGCGTCCGGCACGGTCTTGCCGTGCTCGCGGGCCAGCAGCTCGGCGAGCTTGTCGTAGTCGCGCTGCACCAGCTCGACGAATTTCATCATCACGCGGGCGCGGCGCTGCGGATTGGTCGCGGCCCACGCGGGCTGTGCTGCGCGCGCGTTCCCGACGGCGGCGCGGACTTCGGCCTTGGACGCCAGCGCCACCTTGGCCTGGACGTCACCGGTCATCGGCTCGAAAACGTCGGCAGTGCGGCCCGAGGTGCCCTTGACCTCCTTGCCACCGATGAAATGTCCGACTGCGCGCATGGAATGAACTCCTTAGATCCCGGTCTGATCGCTTTGACAAATCCTATCGACCTGCATTTTATAGGATTCAAGTCTGAGATAATGCACCATAGATGTGCGGAAATGCTGGATCAAGGTCACATCGACTGGGACGACTTCCGCTTCGTGCTGGCCATCGTGCGGGGCGGGTCGGTGTCGGCTGCAGCCAAACAGCTCGGCGTCGACCATGCCACGGTGATCCGCCGTGTCGACCGGCTGGAAAAGCACCTCTCGGCCAAGCTGTTTGACCGGCGCAAGACCGGCTATCTCCTCACCGAGGCCGGCCAGCGCGTCGCCGACAGCGCGGAGGCCATGGAATCGACCATCGTCGCCAACCAGGAGCAGGTCGGCGGCTCGGTGGCCCGGCTGACCGGGACAGTGCGGATCGGCGCGCCTGATGGCTTCGGCACGGCCTTCCTCGCGCCGCGGCTGGCGCCTTTCGCGGACCGCTATCCGGACCTCGATTTGCAACTTGTAGCCACCGCCCGCCTGTTCAGCCTCTCCAAGCGCGAGGCCGATATCGCCATCAGCCTCACCATGCCGAAGGAAGGCCGCATCGTCGGCCGCAAGCTGCTCGACTACCGCCTCGGGCTTTACGCGGCGCCCGCCTATCTCGACCGCTTCCCGAACATCACCTCGCGCGACGTGCTGCCGCAGCACCGCTTCGTCGGCTACATCGAGGAGCTGCTGTTCACGCCGGAACTCGACTATCTGCCGCAGGTCTCGCCGCGGATTTCCGCGCGTTTCCGCAGCGCCAATCTGATCGCGCAGCTCAATGCCACGCTCTCGGGCTTCGGCATCGCCGTGCTGCCGCACTTCATGGCGAGTGATTATCCGCAGCTTGTGGCGGTGCTGCCCGAGGAGATCTCGATCACCCGGACGTTCTGGATGCTGATGCACGCCGACAGCAAGGATCTGGCGCGTATCCGGGCGGTGGCGGATTACATCGGTGAAATCGTGGAGCGCAATCGGGCGCTGTTTGCGGGGCGGATGTCGTAGGTTGGGCAAAGCGAAGCGTGCCCACCATGTCTGCCGCGATCGACGAGAGATGGTGGGCACGGCGCTGAAGCGCCTTTGCCCACCATACGACATCGCTAACTCTGCTTCGCCTTCTTAACCGCCGCGACCTTCGGCTCGCGCTTCGCACCCTCGAGCGCGCTGTCCTTGCCCGCCTTGAGCACCTCGTCCGACAGCTCGCTCGAGCCGGCAATCCGCGCCAGCAGCATGGTGCCGGCCATGGTCGCCAGCGTCGCGATCGCCTGCTTGCGCGCGGCCTTGCGCGGCAGGTTCGGGATGAAGTCGGTCATCATCTCGACCATCTCGTCGAGCTTGCCGGCAAAGGCCTTGCGCGTCTTCGGGCTCTCGCGGGCGATCTCAGCGCCCAGCGCAGGAATCGAGCAACCATGGCCGGGATTGTCGCGGTGGAGCGTCGACAGATAGGTCTCGACGATCTGGGTGAGCTGCTTCTCGGGCACGACCTGATCCGACTGCTTGCGCCAGTGCTCCATCGAGCGGTCCATGGCGTAGCCAAAGGCCTCGATCACCAGCGCCTCGCGCGAGTCGAAATGCGCGTAGAAGCCGCCATGGGTCAGGCCCGCCTCCTTCATGAGGTCGGCGACGCCGATGCCGTGGGCGCCCTTCTCCCGCAGACGCACCGAGGCCTTCTTCACGATCCGGTCGTGGGTTTCCTGCTTGTGTTCCCGGGAATAGCGCATGCACGTCTCATTAAATGTCGAAGATCATCTCATAACACAGGAACGGCCCGGCGTGTGCATTAATTCATGTCAAGTTGTGACGCCGATCATCGAAAAGGTTGCAGTTGCATGGACTGCGAGTGCGCCCTTGCCGTCGCGCACGAAGCCCTCGGTATAGCTGGTCTGGCGGCCCAGCTTCATCACTTTACCTTCGGCGGAGATCAAGCCCGACCGGACCGACAGCGGCCGCAGGAAGGTCATTTTCAGGTCGAGCGTCACGCACGACTGCCCGGCCTCCAGCCGCGTCGAAATCGCGCAGCCCATCGCGGTATCGATCAGCGCCGCCGCGGTCGCGCCGTGCAAAAGGCCGATGGTATTTTCGAGGTCTTCGCGCGGCTGCAGCTCCATCACGATCCGGCCCGGCTCGACCACGGCCATCGTGAAGCCGATCAGCCTGGCGAAGGGCGGCGGCGGCAAACGGCCATCGCGAATGCCCAGCATCGCGTCCATGCCTGATAACCCCATGGCCACTCTGGCGACCGGCGCGGGAACCTGCCAGTCCACGATGCGCTCGCGCCGCTGCGCCGGCGAAAACAGGTCGAGTTGATCGTCACTGGTCATGGCAGGCCCTATGTATGATACATGTCATACTATGCCGCGGATTTCGCACTGGCAACTCCGTCCCCCTGTCCGCTTGACAAGACCGGCGTTTCGGCCCGGAAGTGATCCGGACCGGTGCGCCTTGCGCCTGTCCACGAGACTTTCGAGATGCCACGATGGAAATGCTCAATCAGCACTGCGGCGTGACGCGCGATGCGCGCGGCGTCGTTCATGTCGCGATCTGCAACGCCGGCTCGCTCAACATCCTCGGCTCACCCGTGACCGACGCAGTCCGCGAGGGCCTGCAGCAGCTCGGCTCAGACCGCAGCATTCGCGTCGTGGTGCTGCGCGGCCAGAGCGAGAAGAGCATGATCGGCGGCGCCGACATCAAGGAGATGGCGAAGCTCGACCAGACATCCGCCGAAGCCTTCATCAGCCGCCTGCGCGATCTCTGCGAAGCCGTGCGCCAATTCCCCGCCCCCGTGATCGCGCGCATGCCCGGCTGGTGCCTCGGCGGCGGGCTAGAGGTCGCGGCGGCCTGCGATTTCCGGATTGCGGCGCACGATGCGCATTTCGGCATGCCGGAGGTGCGCGTCGGCATTCCCTCGGTGATCCACGCCGCGCTGCTGCCGCGCCTGATCGGCTGGGCCCGCGCGCGCTGGCTGGTGATGACGGCCGAGAATATCGACGCGCCGACTGCGCTGGCCTGGGGTCTGGTCGACAAGGTCGCGCCGGAGGGCGGACTGGATGCTGAGATCGAGCATCTCGTGAAGGCACTGCTCGAATGCGGCCCCGAAGCACTGCGCTCGCAGAAGGCGCTGCTGCGGCAGTGGGAGGAACTGCCGCTGACGGAGTCGGTGAACCTCAGCGTCAAGGTGTTCGGCGAATCGTTCCTGACGGACGAGCCGACGCGGCTGATGCAGGCGTTTGTGAACCGGAAGCGGTAGAGCCTCCCCTTCCCTCGGACGACCAAATCTCATCCGACCCACGACATTTTCTCATCCCTGCCGCGGTTGCATTTTTTGCGCCGCATCATATGATGACCATAATCTTACCCGTCATCGCAGGGAATTTTGTCATGGCCGAAGCCGCCGATCCCGTCGTCATCGTCTCCGCCGCCCGCACTCCGCTCGGCCGCTTCATGGGCGAATTGTCGCCATTCGCCGCGCATAAGCTCGGCTCGCATGTGATCGCCGCCGCGCTGGAGCGCGCAAAACTCGCGCCCGAGAAGGTCGACGAGGTCTTCATGGGCTGCGTCCTTCCCGCCGGCCAGGGCCAGGCACCAGCGCGGCAGGCCGCGCGGGCCGCAGGACTTCCTGATGCCACCGGCGCCACGACCGTCAACAAGGTCTGCGGCTCCGGCATGAAGGCGACCATGCTGGCGCACGACGTCATCCGCGCGGGCTCGGCCGGGATCGTCGTCTCCGGCGGCATGGAGAGCATGAGCAATGCGCCTTATCTGCTGGCGAAAGCGCGCGGCGGCTACCGCGTCGGCCACGACCGCATCATCGACCACATGATGATGGACGGCCTGGAAGACGCCTACGAGACCGGCCGCTCCATGGGCGATTTCGGCGAGGCCACCGCGGAAGCTTATCAGTTCACCCGCAAGGACCAGGACGCCTATGCGATGGAGACGCTCAGCCGGGCGCGCAAGGCGGTCGAGGGCGGTGCGTTCAAGGCCGAGATCGCGCCGATCACGCTGACGGAGAAGGCTGGTCCGCGCATCGTCGCCAATGATGAGCATCCGCTGAAGGTCGATCCCGCCAAGATTCCCGGATTGAAGCCGGCGTTCCGCGCCAATGGCACCATCACCCCGGCCGCCTCCTCCGCCAACGCCGACGGCGCCGCGGCGCTGGTGCTGACGAAACGCTCGCTCGCGGACCGCAATGGCCTGCCGGCGCTGGCCGTGATCAAGGGCCACGCTACCCACAGCCAGGAGCCGCAATGGTTCACCACCGCGCCGATCCCGGCGATCCGCAAGCTGCTCGACAAGGTCGGCTGGAGCGCTAGTGACGTCGACCTGTTCGAGATCAACGAGGCCTTCGCCGTGGTGGCGATGGCCGCGCAGCGCGATCTCGGTATTCCCCGCGACAAGCTGAACATTAACGGCGGTGCCTGCGCGCTCGGCCATCCCATCGGCGCCACCGGGGCCCGGCTGATCGTGACGCTGCTGCATGCACTCGAGGCACAGAACCTCAAGCGCGGTGTCGCGGCGCTCTGCATCGGCGGCGGCGAAGCCACGGCGATCGCAGTGGAGCGTCTCGTGCACTGACGCGCACACGTCCGAAAATGAGGGAACTCTGTCATTTCCGCCAGACACCGCCCGTGCCATTCTGCACACTCGCGCAGGTCTTTCGAAGACTGCTCATCAAACATTGAGGCCCAATGATCTCGAACTGGCTCGCGGCAGCGCTTTCCCGCCGCAACATCCATTACGGCTGGGTGATGGTCGGCGTGACCTTCCTCACCGCGCTGATCAGCGCGGGCACGGTCGGTGCGCCCGGCGTGTTCATCGTTCCCCTGCAGCAGGAGTTCGGCTGGAGCACGGCGCAGATTTCCTCTGCGCTCTCGATCCGCTTCATCCTGTTCGGGCTGATGGCGCCGTTCGCCGCAGCCCTGCTCAACCGCTACGGCCTGCGCAATGTCACCCTCACGGCTCAGCTCATCGTGGTCTCAGCGCTGGTGCTTTCGCTCGGCATGACCGAAGTCTGGCAGCTCGTCGCGCTGTGGGGCGTGGTGATCGGCATCGGCACCGGCATGACCGCGCTGGTGCTGGGCGCCACCATCGCGACGCGCTGGTTTGCGGCGCGGCGCGGCCTCGTCGTCGGCATCCTGACCGCGAGCGTCGCCACCGGCCAGCTCGTGTTCCTGCCGCTGCTCGCAAGCCTCACCGAACGTTACGGCTGGCGGCTGGCGCTCGGCTTCGTCTGCATCGCGCTCGGCGTGTCCGCGCTCGCAGTCCTGCTCGCGATGCGCGACCGACCGAGCGATGTGGGCCAGCGCCCATTCGGTGACGAGGGCACCGAGCCCCTGCCCGTGCCGCCGGTCAGCCACGGCTCGATCACGGGCGTGGCGCTCGGCACGCTGCGCGATGCCTCGAAGTCGCGCGCGTTCTGGATCCTGTTTGCGACCTTCTTCGTCTGCGGCGCCTCGACCAACGGCCTCGTGCAAGTGCACCTGATCCCGATGTGTCTCGATTTCGGCATCCCGCAGGTGCAGGCCGCGGGCCTGCTAGCCGCGATGGGCATCTTCGACTTCTTCGGCACCATCATGTCGGGCTGGCTGTCGGACCGCTACGACAATCGCTATCTGCTGTTCTGGTACTACGGCCTGCGCGGGCTCTCGCTGATCTTCCTGCCCTTCAGCGATTTCTCGTTCTACGGCCTGTCGCTCTTCGCGATGTTCTACGGGCTCGACTGGATCGCCACCGTGCCGCCGACGGTGCGCCTCACCGCGCAGAAGTTCGGACCCGAGCGCGCCAATCTGGTGTTCGGCTGGATCTTTGCCGGCCATCAGCTCGGCGCGGGCACTGCCGCTTTCGGCGCCGGTTTCTCGCGGACGGTCTATCAGAGCTATCTGCCCGCCTTCTTCATCGCCGGCGCGCTCTGCGTGTTCGCCGCGCTGATCGTGCTGGCGATCTCGCGGCAGCCGAAGCCCGAGCCGAAGCCGGCGATGGCGTAAATAGGTCTAGCATCAGATCTTGGAGGTTACGCCGAACACTGCGGCGTCACCGATTCGCGAGGTGCCGGTCGCGAGTGAAGATACGATGGCGACGAGCGAACAGCGGGCGACTCGGAGTGCGCGATTCATGTGAGTGAACCAGAAGCGGGTCCTGCGTGATGAGCCGGGCAACCAGCCGCCAGCGGCCACAGCTGTACCTCGGCCCGTTCAGCAATCAACTGTTACAAATCGGAGAGAGCTCGATACGGGAGAGAGAACCGCCGCCAGCTGCTCGGGGAGTGTCAACATCCAGGGGCCGAGGCAACGGTCCTCAGGCGCGAGAATCTGGGAATTCCTGAGCCCGAACGGAACGATAGTGGTTGCGATGCCTCTCCACCAAGCGGCGAAGAATTGCTGCGTATGAAGAATTGTTGCGCATGAGCCAAATCACTTCGCTTCCTTGTTCAACTCGATCGCGACCTCCGACATCCAGGACCCCGGCGCTTCCATTAGGAAGGATTGATGGTTGCTCCTGGTCTGGATCGTCACCAGCGCAGCTACGGTGTTTCCCTCAATTCGCGCCTCGATCAGGCCGTCCCTGTTCGTGCCGTAGACCTTGCCGCCCTGCCGGTATTCGCTCTCGAACCAGTTGCCGGAAAGCTCCGTCCCGCTCTGCTCGATGTTCGCGGACAAGACCATCTTGTACGCATCGCTCGCGCAGCGCAGGTCCAGCGTCAACGACCGTCCAGGCTTGGTGACGTTGTAAGCCACCTTGCAGCGAACCTTCTCGCGTGGGCCGTCCGAGGGCTTCATCGTGCCGATGCCGAACCATGCGCCGGCCAAACCGTCGAACACCGGCTCTGCGCGCAACGGACCTATGCCGACGAGCGCGAGGCAAGCAGCACGAATGCCCATGCGCACCACCGAAAACTTAAAAAGCATTTCGCCGATCCTGATATTAAGTCCACGCACGTCCTTATGCCCGAACAGCCGCGGGATATTGACGAAGATGTTTAGAGATGTTGCAGAGATTGCCTGAACATTGCCGGGATCGACGTATGGATAGCGCGTCAATCTGTGATGAAGCCGATATTGCTGCGACGGGCTCCGGTTGATCCTGTTCGGCCGTAAAGGCGATTGATGCTGCCGATGAGATTGGCTTGCGGATCGCTCGAGCCGACAAAGCCGTCATCCGGGCGCGAGAGCTCTCTGGGGCTCACGGCGCGAACGAGGTAAGGCGTCACGAGAACGACGAGCTCGGTCTGATTGTTGACAAAGTCCTGACTCCTGAAGAGCGCGCCCAGCAGCGGCACCTGCATCAGCCCGGGCAAGCCATTCACGGCTCGCTTTGTCTGGTCCTGAATCAGGCCGGCGATTGCCATGGACCCGCCCGAAGGGATCTCGAGCGTGCTCTCGGCCCGGCGCGTCTTGATGGAGGGGACCGTCAGAGAGTTGGTCGTGTTGTCGCTCACCGCCTGGGACAAGGTGATCGAATTCTCGTTCGAGAGGTCCGACACCTCGGTCATCAAATGCAGGCTGATGCGGCCTTCCGTCAGCACTACCGGCGTGAAGCTCAACGACATTCCGAATTTCTTGAAGCTGATCTGCGTCGTGCACACATGGGTCGTTGGGTCGCAGGAATACCCCGCGGGAACGGGGAACTCACCGCCGGAAACAAAGGTGGCGGCCTCTCCCGATATCGCCGTCAGCGTGGGCTCAGCCAAAGTGCGTACGACCCCCGCCTTCTCCATCGCCCTCAGCGTGGCCGTCGCTCCGCCGGCCGACAGGGACACGTTGTTGCCGTCGACAAGGTTCTTGCCGTAGGCCGTGAAGGGATTCGAGTTCGCCAGGCTGACAACCGACGTACCCGAGCTGAGACTGGTGCTCAGATCGACGCCGAGCTGCTTCACGATCTCGCGTGAAATCTCGGCGACCGTCACCTTCAACATCACCTGGTCACGCCCCCGAACCGTGATCGAGTTCACAACCTTTTCGGCCGCGCCAGTGAGGCGCGCAGCAATATCGTTGGCCTGCTGGGCCTCGATGGGCGTCGCGACGAATCCGGTCAGGATGACCCCATCGCCGACGCCGTCAATCTGGACATTGGCCGCGGGAAGCGCCTGCTTCAGCGCGGCACGAACACCGTTCAGGTCACGCTTGACGGCGATATCGTAGGCGACAATCGATTGGCCGGCGGTATCGAAGAACACCACGTTGGTTTGCCCGACAGCAGCACCGATGATGTAGGCGCGCTGCGCCGATCGAAGCACGACGTTGGCGATCTTGGGGTCGGCGACCAGCACATCCTTCACGTCGCGGGGAAGATCGATCACCATCGATTTGCGCACGCCGAGGGACACAAACCTCGCATCGGAGTGGCCGATCGCGCCTCCTTGTCTCAGGGATCTGGGGTCCGCAGCGTTCGTTCCAGACGACGATCCACATGAAACAATCGCCAGAACGAGCAGTACTAGAAGCCAGTGCCTGGAAGCACGTATCGATAGTCCGGCGCCCGCATACATAGCAATTGTCCTTAACGTCTCATCCGAAGGAGGACTTCACGGATCCTTCGCAGGAGCACGTGGCGGCCAACACGGATTGAACGTCGCAGATCGGGCGTTCGGGCGCCTCCGGCGCAACCGAAACAAAATTGAGGTCACCGACATACGAGCGAAAAGAACGCCCAAATCCCGCCCCAATAATCGATGCGCCCGGAACGTAACCTTCTTTGCGGCCAGGTTCGGGATGGCTTCGCGCAGTCCGTTATCCGGCCGCGCCAGGCACGAACCGGTGGCTTGTAATCAGCCGTGCCTCGCGGCCGCACTGGCTGGCTCTTCGCCACTCTGACGGCACCAGACCGCACTTGCAAAATCGCACGACGCATCCGCTGTCGCGCCGATACGCAACATGGCCAGACCGCGCCCGATGCCATAGACTCTACATTGGACGTGTTGGGAGGCCACCTTGCGCCCGGTCAGCGAAGGCGCTTACTTTTTTGACGAGTATCGTTTTTTTCCCCGGAGGCAATTGCTGCTGCGGGGTCAGGTTCCGGTTCGGGTCGGGGCGCGCGCGCTCGATCTGCTTCAGGTGTTGCTCGAACGGCAGGGTGAACTGGTCAGCAAGGCCGATCTGATCCGGT
This sequence comes from Bradyrhizobium sp. A5, assembly GCF_042076515.1. Lineage (NCBI taxonomy): Bacteria > Pseudomonadati > Pseudomonadota > Alphaproteobacteria > Hyphomicrobiales > Nitrobacteraceae > Bradyrhizobium > Bradyrhizobium sp. A5. Next base: position 4,138,436 of record NZ_CP148990.1, read on the forward strand.
TCGCATGGCCCGACACATTCGTGCATGAGAGCAATCTGAAAGTGAATATCGCGGCCCTGCGCCGATCACTGCTGCAGGACCAGGCCGATCTTCCCTACATCGTCACCGTTCCCGGCCGCGGCTATCGCTTTGCCGCGCCTGTGCGGTTCGAGACGGCATCTGCCTCGTCGGTAGCGCCCTCCCATGGCGGCGGCGGCTTGGAGCGGCAGCTGCAAGGGTCACACCTGCTGATCGGGCGCGAAGACGATGTCGGCGAAGTCACCAAACGCGTGTGTGATCGCGGCTTTGTCACCATCGTCGGTCCCGCTGGCGTCGGCAAGACGAGCCTCGCCGTCGCAGCCGCGCGGGAGCTGACAGAACGCTTCAATGACGGTGTCTGTTTCGTCGATCTCGCTGCGATCAATGATGCGCAGTTGGTGTGCGCGGCCATCGCGTCCGCCCTGGGATCCGCCGCCGGAGTCATCGATCTGCTCGTCGGGATCGTCGACGCTGTGCGGTCCAAAAACATGCTGCTAATCCTGGACAATTGCGAGCATGTGCTGACGACCTCGGCGCTCGTGGCCGAGCACATGCATCTCGCAGTGCCCGAGATCGGTATCATCGCGACCAGCCGCGAGCCGTTTCGATCGAAGACCGAGAATGTATACCGGCTTGCCCCGCTTCGCTGTCCCTCGGATGAGGCAGGCCTCGACGGACGACAGGCCATGGCGTTCCCGGCGGTCGAGCTGTTCGTCACACGTGCGCAGGAAGCCGCAGGCTATGGTCTGAGCGATTCCGACGTCTCCGTCATCGCCGATATCTGCCGGCGGCTGGATGGAATTCCCCTCGCGATCGAGCTTGCGGCGCCGCGGCTGAAGAGCTGCGATCCAGCTTCCCTGTTACGACATCTTAAAGACAGTTTCGATCTCCTGAACTACGGTCCGCGAACCGCGCCGCTTCGACACCAGGCTCTGCAGGCGACGCTGGACTGGAGTTATCGGCTTTTATCCGAGGCCGAGGCCTCACTGTTGCGTCATCTGTCCGTGTTCGCCGGACTGTTCACGACCGAGGACGTGCTCGGCATCACCAGCGACATCGTCGCGTCGCCGGGCGAGACCGCCGCTTGCCTCGACAACCTCGCATCGAAGTCGCTGGTCTCGCAGACAGTCTCGGGCGGCAAGGCTGCGTACAGACTGCTCGACACGACCAAAACTTATGCCGCAGAGCGGCTGCGTGCGGAAGGTGAACATAGGCGCGCCTGCGAGAGCCATGCCGTCTATATGCTCGACCTGTTCGAACGTGCCGAGGCGGAATGGACGTGGGTGGCACGGGAAGACTGGATGACGACCTACGGCCGGCGCGCCAACGACCTGCGCAACGCGATCGACTGGGCTTTCGGCGCGGATGGCGATGTCGAGACTGGCCTCCGACTATCCGCCGCAGCGATCCCGCTCTGGGATGAACTCTCGTCGGTGGCCGAATGCCGGCAACGCGTGCGCACGGCGCTGGACGCCGCAAAGCTGACGGCTCATCCAGATCTCGAGGTGCGGATGAAGCTGGCGACTGCCCATGCCCGAAGCCTGACTTTCGCCGAACGGCTCGATCCGGAGGCCGAAGGTGCGTGCCGCGAAAGCGTGAGGCTGGCCGAGCTGAAGGGCGATGCGGACTATCAGCTCCGTGCGGTATGGGGCCTTGCGGTCCTCCAGTCATTCGCCGGGCGTCACCGCGACGTTCTGGCGAGCCTCGATCGCTTCGATGCGATCAGCGAGCGCACGAAGGATAGCGCCGCCGCATCCTCCGGCGCGCGGTTTCGCATCATGACGCAGTTTTATCGCGGCGATATCGTCGGCGCCCACGCTTCCCTGAAGCGGCTCGCCAGACAGCACGACAGTCTTGCGGAGCGCACGCGCATATCGCGCTTCCAAGTCGATCCCTACGTGGTGATCCGCGTCTCGCTCGCCTTCGTCGGATGGGTACGCGGAGATACGCTCGAAGCCGTCAAGGCTGCCAGAGCCGCCGTCGACGGCGCCGCCGCAACCGAGCATCTGGTGACACAGTCCAACGCTCTTGCCCTGGCCTCCATTCCCATTGCGATCTGGAGAGGCGATATCGACACGGCCGAGCAGCATCTCAACCTGCTCGACGACAATCTCAACCGGAGGAACCTCGCGAGTTGGGCGCCGCTCAGCCACTTCTTCCGCGCTGTGATAGGGCATCATCGCGGAAGTGCGGATGCGGTCGAGCAGATGCGCGTCGCCGCCAACGAGATCCTCGACAGCAAATTCCTGATCCGCGCGCCGATCTACCTCGGCATGCTCGCGGAAGCGGCGCTGCAGCGCGGCCGGATTGAGCTTGCGCGCGAGAGCATTGCAGCCGCCATAGCGCATGCGGACCAACTCGATGAGACCTGGTGCCAGCCCGAACTGCTACGGGTCCTGGGGTGTATCGAAATTCAGCGCGGCGATCGCGCGCGCGGGGAGCAGGCGCTGATCAGCGCGGTGCAGACAGCCGGAGCGTCAGGCGCCCTTTCCTTCCAGCTCCGCGCCGCGACCGACCTCGCCAATGTCTGGACGGAGAGCGGAGCTGCTTCTGCGGCCGCAGCGATGCTTGATCCAATCTGCCGGCAGTTTGCTCAGGACAGCACCGGCAAGGACGTCGCGAGAGCCCGTCGCCTGCTCGATCGTTTAGAGATCGAGGCCTCATCCGGCCGCGCGTAGTCTCCCTGAATGGACGGAACATGACTGCGTGCCGGCTGTGCTTACCAGGCCGCGCCGGTTCCATATGTCTTGACCGTACGCTTTTACCACATTTAACCGCAGGCCTCTGTTCGCCTCGCTAGATTGTTGCTGCAGGACGATTTGTAAGGATGCCGCGATATGATCGAACTCACCGTAAATGGGACCAGGCATCGAGTCGATGTCGTTCCCGAGATGCCCCTGCTCTGGGTCCTGCGCGACGAGCTCGGCATCACCAGTCCCAAATACGGCTGCGGGATCGCGCAATGTGGGACCTGCACCGTCCAGATCGACGGAATGGCCGTGCGATCCTGTCAGGCGCATATCGGCGAGGTCGCGGGCAAGTCGGTCGTCACGCTCGAAGGCCTGGAGAAAAAGGAGCAGAACCCGGTCATTCAGGCCTGGATCGAACATCAGGTGCCGCAATGCGGCTACTGCCAGACCGGCCAGATCATGCAGGCGATCTCGCTGCTCGATCTGATTTCCAACCCCACGGACGACGAGATCAACCAGGTGATGTCAGGCAACCTCTGCCGTTGCGGCACCTATCCGCGCATCCGCGCCGCGATCCACGCCGCCGCCGCCAAGAAGATGGCGGAGAAGTGAGATGGGCCACATGCAGGACCTCTCCCGCCGCGCCTTCGTTTTCGGCTCCGCGGCCGTCGCCGGGGGCATCGCTTTCGGCGCCTTTGGCACAGCTGAAGCGGCTGCCACCGCCGGTGACAATCCGCTGGTCGCCGGCCTCGGGCCGAACTCAGTGACCTTCAATCCCTGGGTCGAGATCAGCCCGGAGAAAATTACGCTGATCGCCCAGCATGCCGATATCGGCCAGGGTGTCGGCTCGATTCAGCCAATCATGATTGCCGAGGAGATGGACCTCGATCCCGGCCAGTTCGAGATTCGCTTCGCCGGCCCCAGCCCCGCCTATTTCAACACAGGCTTCGCCGACGAGTTCGCGCCGTTCGTGGCTGCGGACCAAAGTCCCGCCGCCGAGGAAGCGCGCGCCAAGACGCTCGAATGGCTCAGGCAGTCCGGCTTGCAGATGACCGGTGGGTCGAGCACGCTGCCGGACACTTATGAAAAGCTGCGCGTGGCGGGCGCCGTCGCACGCGAGACGCTGAAGGCTGCCGCCGCCAAACGCTCGGGTATCGCTGTGGCCGACCTGCGTACCCAATCGAGCCATGTGATCCTGCCCAACGGCACCAGGATCGCCTATGTCGATCTCGCTACCGACGCAGCAAAAATTCCGCCAGTGCTCGATGCCAAGCCGCGCGATCCCTCGAAATGGCGCATGCTGGGCAAGCCGATGGCGCGCCTCGACATTCGCGACAAGGTGATGGGCGAGCTGAAGTTCGGCATCGACATGAAAATGGAAGGCATGGTGTACGCCGCCGTCAAGCTGAACCCCGGCAAGAGCCAGCCCCTGAAGTCATATGACGCCAACAAGGCGCGCACAATGCCGGGCGTCAAGAAGGTCCTCGAACTCAAGACTGGCGTCGCAGTGATCGCGACGAATAGCTGGTATGCGATGAAGGCGGCCGACGCCGTCATCTGCGAGTGGGCACCGTCAGCCTATCCCGCCGAGCAGGCCGATCACTGGAAGGTTCTGGAATCCTCGTTCAAGCCTGAATTCCTCGGCAAGGAGTGGCGCAAGATCGGCGATATCGACGCTGGCTTGAAGACGGGCAAGCTCGTCGAGGCCGAGTATCGCGCGCCTTACGTGGCACATCAGCCGCTCGAGCCGCTGAACGGGATCGGTCTCGTCACCGACAAGGGGATGGAGATCTGGGTCGGTCACCAGAGCCCCCGCTTCGTGCAATATGTCGCGGCAACCGCGATCGGCCTCAAGCCGGAACAGATCACGTTCCACAATCAATGGACCGGTGGAAGTTTTGGCCACCGTCTCGAATATGAGAACGTCCGCGTTCTCGCCGAGATCGCCAATCAAATGAAGGGAACGCCGATCAAGCTGGTGTTCTCGCGCGAGGAGGATTTCCTCCAGGACATTCCGCGGCAGATTGCGATCGCCCGGCATCGAGGCAGCGTCGACAAGAGCAAGATCGTCGCAGCCGATCTGCAACTTGCTTCGACGGCTCCGCTCAAGGGGCTGCTCGAGCGTTCGGGCACCCCTTCGAAGGATCCCGACGGGCAATTGGCCGCCGGTCTGTGGAACGTCTATTACGACATCCCCAATTTCCGGGCCACGAGCTACGAGGCGCAGGGACTTTCGCCGAGCACCACGTGGCGATCGGTCGGCGCCTCGACGTCGGGCTTCTTCACCGAAAGCTTCATCGACGAGCTGATCCATGCGGCCGGGCTCGATCCCATGAAGGCGCGCATCGCGATGTGCACCGTGCCGCACTATCGCAAGGTGCTGGAGACGGTTGCGGAAATGTCGGACTGGAAGGGGCCGCTTGGCAACGGCCGCGGGCGCGGCGTCGCGTTCGTCGAGTCCTTCGGCACTCCGACGGCCGAAGTCGTCGAAGTGACGAAGACGGAGCGAGGCATCCGGATCGACAAGGTCTGGGTCGCCGTCGATGTCGGCAAGGTCATCGACCCCGTCAATTTCGAGAACCAGGTGCAGGGCGGCGTCATCTGGGGGCTTGGCCATGCCATCAATTGCGAGCTCACTTACGCTAAAGGCGCGGTGCAGCAGACCAACTACAACCACCACGAAGCGATGCGGATCTACCAATGCCCGGTAATCGAAGTTCGCGGGCTCGAGAACGATCCCAAGGTGAGAGGCGTCGGCGAGCCGCCCGTCCCTCCTGCGGCACCGGCGCTCGCCAATGCGATTTTCGCGGCGACCGGCCAGCGTATCCGCGAAATGCCCTTCAACAAGTTCATCGAATTCGTGTGAGGCGCGCCATGACGAGGTCTCTGATCGCGGTCATCATCGCCGCTTCATCGATCGCGGTTCTCACCGGGATCGTCGCAGCTAAGGACGAGGCCACCAAGGGGGTGCCACCGCCGGGCAGCGTCAGCCGCGCCGACGGGCTGGAGGCTTGGAAGCGAATCGAAGCGGTGGTGACACATCCGCGCTGCGCGAACTGCCACGTCGATGCCAAGGCGATACCGATATGGACACCGGCAGGCGAAACCAAGCCCCGCGTGCATGGCATGAACATCCATGGTGGAGAGAGCCGCATCGGCGCTGAAAAGCTCGCCTGCTCGACCTGTCACATGACTTCAACCCAAGCGAACGAGCCGGCGCCAGCGCCGCCGCGCGCCGGAATCGACTGGCAGCTCGCCCCGGTGGCTTTCATCTGGTTCGGCAAGAGCGGCGCCGAGATTTGCGCGCAACTGAAAGATCCCAAACGCAATGGCGGTCGCGACGCCGCCGGGCTCGTCGAGCACCTGCGGCACGATGCATCGTTGAATGGCTTCATCCCGCGCGGATGGGCGCCCGGAGCGGGCCGCACGACGCCGCCGGGTACGTTCGAGGATCATGTCAAGGACATGGCTCTGTGGGGAGCTGCCGGACAACCTTGTCCGAACTGATCCTTTGTGTCGCCGCAAGCCGAGCGCTGCTCGGCAGGCTTCAGGTGCCAGAGCCGAAGCGCTACAGCTTGCTCTGAACGCCCATGCGTACCCGCTCGGCAAACCAGACTACAAAGATCGAAGCAAACGACAGACAAAAGAATATGCCTGTCCAAAGCAGTGCGTTTCCCGCGTTTGTCATGACGTCTCTCCCTTTTAAGAGCGAGACGCTTGCAGACAATTGGACGGGTGGTGTTGCGATGGATCAATACGGTCCGAGCGCAATCGGGTCGAAGGCCGACAGCAGCAGCTCGCAGTACAAGCGAGCTACGGCCTGATCGTCATGTTCTCCGGTGGCCCTGCCTTGCGCAGCGGCTCGGCCAGCCGCGCGAACTCGCACAGCAGCGACCTCGTCTTCCTGGGATCGATGATCTCCTCGACCCAGAACTTTTCGGCCGAGCGGAACGGAGAGCGCAGCTTGTTCAGCCGTTCCTCGATCTCCTTCAGCTTGGCGGCCTTGTCCTCGGCCGCATCGATGTCGGCGCGGTAGGCGGCTTCGATGCCGCCTTCGAGCGGCAGCGAGCCCCAATAGGCCGACGGCCAGGCGTAGCGGATCGAGAAGCGGTCGGCGGGCTGATGCACCACGCCGGCGACGCCGAAGGCGTTGCGCAGGATGACCGTGCACCAGGGCACCGTGGTCTGGTTAACCGCGGTCATGACGCGAACGCCGTGGCGGATGGTGCCCGCCTTCTCGGCATCGAGGCCGATCATGAAGCCGGGGCAATCCATGAGATAGACGATCGGCAGATGGAAGGTCTCGGCGAAGTCGACCCAGCGCACCACCTTCTGGCAGGCATCCGCGGTCCATGAGCCGCCATAGTGGAAACTGTCGCTGGCGAGCACCAACACCGCCCTGCCCTCGAGCCGCGCCAGGCCCACGATGAGGGGCTTGCCGAAGTTCTTGGCGACCTCGAAGAACGAGCCCTTGTCCATGACGGACTCGATGATCGGCCGGATCTTGTAGACCTGCTTGCGGTTGCGCGGCACCGCGTTCATCAGCGCTTCTTCGCTCCGCTCGGGGTTGTCGGCGCAGGGCAAAGTCGGCGGCAGCTCGTAGACCGATGACGGCAGATAAGAGAGGAAACGCCGTGCGCAAGCGAACGCCTCTTCTTCCGTGTCGACGGCATGATCGACCGCTCCGGCGCGGGTCTGGATGTCGGCGCCGCCGAGTTCTTCCTTCGTGAGGTCCTGCCCCAGCGCCTTCACCACCGGCGGGCCCGCGACGAACATCGCGGATTTCCTTGTCATGATGGAATAATGGCTGGCGGCCAGACGCGCGGCGCCAAGGCCCGCGACCGAGCCGAGGCCGAGCGCCACCACCGGAACGCGCGACAGGTTTTCTGTCGTGAAGCGATACCAGCGCGTGCCGCCGATGCCCCCCGGCAGATTCGCCGCGCCCTTGGTTTCGATGGTTTTGACCGAGCCGCCGCCGCCGGAACCTTCGATGATGCGGATGATGGGCAGGCGGAAATCGTGCGCCATCTCCTCCGCCATCAGCGGCTTGGCCGAGATCGACGCATCCGCCGAGCCGCCGCGCACGGTAAAATCGTCGCCGACCACGACCACCGTGCGGCCGTCGACGCGCCCGCGGCCGAACACGCAGTTCGCCGGCGTCAGTTTCTGCAACTCGCCGCTGGAATCGTATTCACCGATGCCGGAGACGGCACCGATCTCGTGAAAGCTGCCTCTGTCAGTCAGCTTGTCGATACGCTCCCGAACAGTCAGTCGGCCCTGGTCATGCTGACGCTTGACCTTGTCAACGCCGCCCATCTCCCGCGCGAAGGCTTCGCGCCGGGCGAGCTCGTCGAGTTCCGGCTTCCAGTTCATTCACTCCCTCCGAATTGATCGGCTTGTTATTGTTATGCACGGCCATTGCGACCGGTTTGCGCGGGATACGGGCGTTGAAGACGTCGCCCTCCGCGCCTTCCATCAGGCTGCCGAGCGAGCGGCCGAGCGCGACCATCAGCGGTGCGACTTCGGCATGCAGACGCTGCTCGTCATACATCGCCGCCAGAAGGCCGATCGTGATGACCACGAAGGTCTGGTACTGCGGCGACCAGATCGGCACCGCGAGCCCGTTGATGTGCGGGCTCCACAGGCCGCAGGCCACGACATAGCCCCGCTCGCGCAGCGACTGCCGGTTAGCCTCGATACGGGGCCGCAGGATTTTTGCGGCCTCGGGCGCATCCCGCTCCATGTCGTTGATGAAGGCATCGCCGACTTCCGGCGACAAAGCAGCCGTGTAGGCCGCGCCCGCCGCGGTCGAGGCCATCGAAATGCGGCTGCCGGTGCCCTCGTGCAGGCCGAGCGCGGCGGCCGAGCGCGCGAACTGGAGATAGACGAGATGAAGCCGATCCGGCACGACGAAGCCGACCGTACCAGGCAATTGCTCGGCGACTTCCTGGAGCCGCTGGCGGATCATGCTGCGGAGCTGCGCGCCCTTCATCATCGAGGCGCTCATCGCCACCGCACTCGGGCCGATGCGATACTTCTGGTCGCGCGGCAGATAGACGAGCTGCCCCATCCGCGTCAGCGTGTGCGTGAGCCGCGACACCGTCGAACGCGGCAGACCGCACCGATTTGAAATCTCGAGATTGCCGAGGCGAGCCTCGTGGCCCTCGAAGCATCGCAACACGTCGAACGCGCGCGACACCACCTGGATGACATCCCCCTCGCCGGCGTCGCCAGCGAGTGCACCTTGCCTACTCAACCGCTCCGAACGTCGTCCCATGTTCCCTACCAATTGTTCCGCTGTGCGGAATTAAATTCCACTTGCAGACGACGCTACCTCAGGCATTTTGCAACGACAACAAAAAGGCGATGGCATGCCAGAAATTAAGATCGTCACAGAGATCGCGGGTCGCATCTGCGCAACTCTCGTGCAAGTTGGAGGAACCGTTGCGGATGGCGATGAAATTGTAGTCGTCGAAGCGATGAAGATGGAGATCCCTGTGCCGTCGCCCGCGAGCGGCACGATCACATCGCTGCTGGTCAAGCTCGACGACGTCGTGGCCGAGGGACAGGCGATCGCGATGATCGCGAACTGACTGCATTCTCCGTCATTTCCGCGACAATCTGTCTGCTTCATTGCTGCGTTCCCGGTACGACGTTGCCATCGCTCGATCGCGGTGACATGATCGACTCAAATAAAAAACCGTTTCAAACAAAGAACGAAAATCTTCGCGGCAAAAGCGGGGATCGTGGAGGGAAACATGCTTCGTGGGCTGATCATGCTCGCGCCTGCCTTGGTTGCGGGCGCTTCTTTTGTGTCTACACGCTATGCATTCGCCGATGACATCAAGCTGCCGGCGACATTGACGTTCACCGCCTATGACACCGGCACCGCCGGCTTCAACATCGCGGTCGGCGTCGGCAAGATGATGAAGGACAAATACAGCACCGACGTGCGCGTGCTGCCGGCAGGCAACGACGTCGCGCGTCTTGCGCCACTGCGCGCCAAGCGCGCGGCGGCATCCGCAATGGGATCGGGCACCTATTTCGCGCAGGAAGGCGTGTTCGAGTTCGGCTCCAGGGAATGGGGGCCGCAGCCGCTTCAGATCATGCTCTCGTCCGTCGACTGCAATTGCGGCACGCTCGGCGTCGCCGCTGATGCCGGCGTGAAGGAGCTGAAGGACCTCAAAGGCAAGCGCGTCGGATTCGTGGTCGGCTCGCCCGCGCTGAACCAGAATTCGCTGGCGGTGCTCGCCTTCGCGGGGCTGACGCAGAAGGACGTCAAGGTCGTCGAATTCGCCAGCTACGGCGCGATGTGGAAAGGCCTGATCAACAACGACACAGATGCGGCCTTCGGCACCACCATCACCGGCCCCGCCAAGGAAGCCGAGACCTCGCCGCGCGGCCTGATCTGGCCGCCGCTGCCCGCCAAGGACAAGGAAGGCTGGGCGCGGATGCAGAAGGTCGGCTCGTTCTTCTTCCCGCAGACGGCCACCTGCGGCGCCGGCATCACGCCGGACAAGCCGATCGAGCTCGGCAACTACCCCTACCCGATCTTCGTCGCCTATGCCTCGCAGCCGGCCGACCAGGTCTATGCGATGACCAAGGCGATGATCGTCAACTACGATGCGTACAAAGACTCCGCGCCCGGTGCCGGCGGCCTCGCCGCCGACCGGCAGACCAAGAACTGGGTGGTGCCCGTCCATGCCGGCGCGGTGAAGGCGCTGAAAGAAGCCGGACAATGGAGTGATGCGCAGGAGGCGCACAACAACAAACTGTTCAAGCGCCAGGACGTGCTCGGCGCGGCGTGGGCCGATTACGGCAAGTCCAACCCGCCTGCGGATGACAAGGCGTTCCTCGAAGGCTGGATGAAGGCGCGCGCCGCGGCGCTGGCCAGGGCCGACATGCCGAACGGGTTCGACGAATAATCGTCACCAGCTAACGGCCCACGCGCGGAGTCGATCATGTCGTCAATTTCTTCCGGCCCGCAGGACGAGGCCAAGCGGATCGTGTTCGACGATCCGCATGGCGCCGCCGGCAACATGCAGGAGGCCGAGGTCACGCGCGTCCGCACGCTTCGCGGTGCATGGCGCTGGACACTGGTGGCCGCGACCGCGGCGACGATCCTGCTCTGCATCAATCAGCAATTCTCGCTGCGCTTCTTCATTGGCTACACCCAGCTCAACACCGAGTATTTCTATCTCCTGATTGCGCTGATGCTGCCGTTCACGTTCCTGATTTTTCCGGGCACAGAGCGCGCGCCGCTCGACCGCATTCCCTGGTATGACCTTCTCTTCTTCGTCGTGACGTTCACCGCCGCCCTGATGTTGATGTCGAACGTGCGCAAGGCCGCGGAAGCCGGCTGGGAATTCGGCGGCGCGCCCAACAATGTGATCGCGGCGGGCCTCGTGATGTGGGCGATGCTGATGGAGGCACTGCGGCGCACCGGCGGCTGGAGCCTGCTGCTCAGCGTCTTTCCCTTCACCGTCTATCCGCTGTTCGCGGAGGCCGGCTGGCTCGGGCCGTTCCGCGGCACGCAGTCGACGCTCGAACAAGCAACCGCCTACCACGTACTGTCGGGCGAGAGCCTGCTCGGCATTCCCATCCAGGCCTTCGCCGACACCGTGATCGGCTTCCTGGTGTTCGGCACCGCGCTGATGATGACCGGCGCCGGAAAGTTCTTCATCAACCTCGCCTTCGCGATGTGCGGCACGTTCCGCGGTGGTGCGGCGAAGGTCTGCATCTTCGCCAGCGGCCTGCTCGGCATGATGTCGGGCTCGATCATCTCCAACGTGCTCACCGCCGGCACCATGACCATCCCGGTAATGAAGAAGAGCGGTTTTCGCGCGTCCTATGCCGGAGCGATCGAGGCCTGTGCCTCCACCGGCGCGGTGCTGGCGCCGCCGGTGATGGGTGCGACCGCCTTCGTAATCGCCCAGTTCCTCAACGTCAGCTATGCCGACGTCGCGATCGCCGCGATCATTCCAGCGACGCTCTATTACATCGGCCTGTTCATGCAGGTCGACTCCTACGCCGCGCGCCACGGGCTGAAAGGCATTCCGCGCGCCGAGCTGCCGCGGATCATGGATACGATCAAGGACGGCTGGTACTACGTGTTCGTCATCGCGCTGCTGGTCGTGATGCTGCTCTACTTCAAGCGCGAGAGCCACGCGCCGTTCTATGCGACCGCGCTGCTGCTCGTGCTCAACCAGCTCTTCTCGAAGGACACGCGCTGGACGCTGGCGACGATCGGCAAGTTCCTCGAAGTCAACGGGCGCACCTTCGTGGAACTGGTCGGCATCCTCGCCGGCTGCGGCCTCCTGATCGGCGCCTTCTCGATGACCGGCGTGGTGTCGAGCCTCGCCAACGACCTCCTCCACATTGCCGGCGACAATCCGTTCCTGCTGCTCGGCATGTGCGCCCTCACGAGCCTCATTCTCGGCCTGGGGCTGACGACGACGGCCTGCTACATCTTCCTCGCCATTCTGGTCGCGCCCGCGCTGGAGAAGCTCGGACTCAACAAGATGGCCGTACACATGTTCATCTTCTACTGGGGCATGCTGTCCTCGATCACGCCGCCGGTCGCCATCGCCTCTTTCGCAGCCGCCGGCATCGCCGGCTCGCCGGCGATGAAGACGGGCTGGGAATCGATGTGGGTCGGAAGCATCATCTACTTCATCCCCTTCTTCTTCGTGCTCAATCCTGCGCTGGTGCTGCAAGGACCGAGCCCCTATCTCGAAGGTCTGGGCCTGATGGCGCTCGCCGCGTTCGGGACGCTGTTCATCTGCGGTGGCATCCAGGGCTATCAGCCGTTCGTCGGCGACCTCCGCGGCGCGTGCCTGATGGAGTGGCCATTGCGGGTGCTGCTGGTGATCGGCGGCTTCGTGGTGGCAACCCCGGGCGGCGGGATCATGCCGCTGTCGCAGATGCAGGTGACGATGCTCGGTCTCGGCATCCTCATGCCCACGGTCCTGGTCGCGCTCCTGCTGGTCCGACGGCAAAACTCGATTCCGGACGGGTTGCGCGTACCCTGATTGCGTTGCACAAGAGAGGCGATGACACCGCCTCCCGCCAACGCCTGGGCCCGTTCGAAACCGCCTCTGCTGCGGTTTCTCGACACCTGCCTCAACGAATTCTCGGCGGAGACCTCAGGCCACGTCGCCGACTACATTCCCGAGCTGGGCAAAGCCGACCCTGCCTATTTTGGCATCAGCCTCGCCACGCTCGACGGCCATGTCTACGAGGTCGGCGACTCCAGGGTGCCCTTCACCATCCAGTCGATGTCAAAGCCGTTCGTGTTCGCGTTGGCGCTGGATCTCCTGGGCGCCGGCCGGGTCGAAAGCGCGATCGGCGTCGAGCCTTCGGGCGATCCCTTCAACTCGATCCGGCTCAATTCCGACAACCATCCGTTCAACCCGATGGTCAATGCCGGTGCGATCGCCTGCACCGGGCTGATCTATGACAGCAAGGGCGCGGACGCCTTCGAGCAGATCCGGCTCGCGCTCAGCCGCTTTGCGGGGCGCGACCTCGCCGTTGACGAGGCCGTCTACGCATCCGAAAGCCAGACCGGCGACCGCAACCGCGCCATCGGCTATCTGCTCAAGACCAATGCGGTAATCTCGGACAATGTCGCCGGCGTGCTCGACGTCTATTTCCGGCAATGCGCGGTGCTGGTCACGGCGCGCGACATCGCCGTGATGGCGGCGACGCTTGCCAACCGCGGCATCAATCCGGTCACCGGCGAGCAGGTGCTGAGCGCTTACGCGATCTCGCGTACGCTGTCGGTGATGACGTCATCAGGCATGTACGACTATGCCGGCGAATGGATCTACCGGATCGGCATCCCCGCCAAGAGCGGGGTCGGCGGCGGCATCCTGGCGGCGCTGCCCGCCCGCCTCGGCCTCGGCAGCTATTCGCCGAAGCTCGACAAGCACGGCAACAGCGTGCGCGGCATCAAGGTCTGCGAGGCGCTGTCTTCGCATTACGACCTGCACATGCTCAACCGCAGCGACGACGCGCGCAACGCCGTCATCGCCGACTACGACATCGGCAAGAGCCCGTCCCGCCGCGTCCGCCGTCCACAGGAGCGCGAGATCCTGGCCGCGCATGAGCAGGAGGTGCGAGTCATCGAGCTGGTCGGGACGCTGTCGCTGTCGGCGGTCGACTACGTCTCCCGCCGGCTCGCCGGACGGCCCCGGCCCCAATTCGTGATCTTCGATCTGCATCGTGTCACCTCGACCACGCGCGCCGGTGCGCGGCTCGTGGCCGAGGCGTTCGAGGAGCTCGCCGCGCTGAACGTGACGGTGGTGCTGTCAGGCGTCAGGCGCACTTCCAAGGAATGGGACACGTTGCGGGAATGGACGGCGGAGCTGAAGAACGTCCGCGACTTCTACCTGCTCGACACCGCGATCGAATGGGCCGAAGACCAGATCGTCTACCGCTATGGCGGTTCGATCGACTTCCACGAGACCACCGAGCTTGCCGAGCAGCCGCTGCTCGAAGGCCTCAGCGAGGAAGAGCTGACCGACCTCACATCGATCTGCAGCATCCGGACCTATCAATCCGGCGCGAAGATCCTCACCACCGGAGATCCCGCCGACTCCCTGTTCTTCCTGCGCAGCGGCGCCGTGCATGTCACCCTGCCCGACGGCGTGCGGCTGGCGACGCTCACCGCCGGCATGGCGTTCGGCGAGATGGCGCTGATCGAGCAGACGCGCTCCGCCGACGTCTTCGCCGACATGGCGGCGACCGCGTTCGAGGTCCCCCTGAAGGACTTCGAACGCTTCCGCAAGCAGCACCCGCGCGCCAGCGAGCGTGTCATGCGGAACCTGGCGCTGCTGCTGGCCGACCGCCTGATCGTTGCCAACGCCAAGGTGGATATCCTGACGTCGACGTGAGTGTACGACCCTCATGGTGAGGAGCGCGAAGCGCGTCTCGAACCATGAAGGCCCGCATCTCGCCAGCATCCATCCTTCGAGACGCCCGCTTTGCGGGCTCCTCAGGATGAGGATCGCGTGCGCGGATGGCGCAGTCCGTTCAGCCCACCACTTCCGTTACCGGCTGGAGATCGATCTCGAATGTCTCCAGGAATTTCGAGGTCATGATGTAGAATCCGACCGAGAGCTGAAGCTCGACCAGCGCGGCCGGCGTCAGCTTTGCCGCGATCGCCTTGAACGTCGCATCCGTCGGCTTCTTCAACTTCACGACCTCATCGGTGAACGCGAGCGCGGCGCGCTGCGTCTCGTCGAAACACTTGGCGGCCTGCCAGTTCTCGAGCGCCTCGTTCTGCTCGTCGGTCACGCCGACATTCTTGCCGATGCGCTTGTGCGCGACGATCTCGTACGGCGCCTCGCACAGAATGCCGGTGCGCGTGATCGCGAGCTCGCGCACGATCGGATCGAGTTCGCCCTTGTGGCGGATGGCGCCGCCGAGCCGGCAGTACTGTTCGAAATAGCTCGGCGAATGCGACATCATCCGGAAGATGTTGGCATTGCGGTTCTTGTCGAGGATTTCGCGGGTGCGGTCGGATGCCTTGGACGGGTCGCTGTAACCGATGCGGGCCATGATTTTCCTGGGTTTTTCTCGAAGACTTCTTGGGGGCTTTTATTACTTTTTGTCGTTAGCGGGATAAGTCCCGGGAAACTCTATGCGCGCGCAACCTTGGGAGCAACATTATCGAGTCAAAATGCCGCCGCAATGCTGATCGACCTTGGGACAGTCGATATTCGCGGCGTGGGGACAAATCGCGGTGAGTACTCGCAAGGGGTGTTCCGAGTAAAAACAATTGGCCGTCGGGGCGCGAGTAGCGCGCAACGATGAGTCACGCCCAGGTCTAGGGAGAAAAAGGCATGAAGGAAGCCACCAAGGGGGCGGCCTCGGGAGCGCTCGCGCATATGCTGGCGGTGACGGCGATGCTGGTCATCGCCAGCATCTTGTTCTACGGGCGTTAGTAAGAGTTGCGTTAGCAAGAGTTTTCGTCATTCCGGGGTGGCTCTCGCACAGGCCAGGCCCAGAATTCCCGTTCCAGGCTCGGTCTCTCAGGACCGCCCCCGAATGACGAATCCCCTTACGATTCCTTCGTAAAGAACGGCACGAGTTTTCCCGCGAACGGTTTGAAGCTCGCCGTCACCGCATCGCCGATGGCGAGACCGTTCTCGCCGTGCGCCATCATGCGAAAGCCCTCGGCGCAATCGACCAGCAGGATGTTGTAGGGCACGTGCGCGCGCGTCTCGGGCGTGGCGGCGCGGCAGACCAGCGAGGTCGCATAGACCCTGCCCTTGCCGCTGGCACGCGCCTCGGGCGGATCGGAGGCGCCGCAAGCCGCGCAGAAGGCGCGATGGAAATACTGCACATGTCCGCATGCGGCGCAGGTCTGGAAAGTGATGGCCTGTTCGCCCTTGGTCCAGTCCGCCAGACGCTCGCTCATCGCACCCGCTCCAGGAACATGCTGACATGGGACGACAGCACGCCGCCGTCGCCGTGCAGCAGCGCGATCGAGGCGTCGCGCACCTGCCGATTCGCAGCTCGCCCCGTCATCTGCAAATGCGCTTCGACCAGATGGGCCATCGCGCCGCCGACGCCGCAATGGCCGTAGCTGAGCAGCCCGCCATGGGTGTTGAGCGGCATGGCGCCGTCGCGGCTGAAATGGCCTGATCGCACGCGGGCCGCCGCCTCGCCGCGACCGGCAAGGCCGAGGTCTTCCAGCAGCATGGCCAGCGTAATCGTAAAGCTGTCGTAGATCGCGGCGTAGCGCACGTCCGAGATCGCAAGGCCCGTGGCCTTCCTGGCGCGGGCGATCGAGATTTCGGCGCCGAGTTCGCTGAGCGCGGGCGCGGCCGTGACGTGCTGATGGGTATGGGCCTGCGCGCAGCCGCGGATGCGTACGCCGGCCTCCCCGGTCCGCTCGCGGCTGATCACGAACGCCGCGCCGCCATCGGACACCGGGCAGCAGTCGAGCAGCTTGAGCGGCATCGCCACCGGCTTCGAGGCCATGACGTCGGCGACCGTGATCGGATCGTGGAATTGCGCGCCGGGATGGGTGCAGGCGTGCGCGCGCATCAGCACCGCGAACTCGGCGAGATCCTCTTCGGTCACGCCATATTCGTGCATATAGCGTGTGGCCACGAGGCCGTAATAGGCGGGAATGGTCGGGCCAAGCGGCACCTCATAGTCGGGATGACCGACCTGCGCCAGCGCCT
Organism: Bradyrhizobium sp. A5; assembly: GCF_042076515.1. NCBI lineage: Bacteria > Pseudomonadati > Pseudomonadota > Alphaproteobacteria > Hyphomicrobiales > Nitrobacteraceae > Bradyrhizobium > Bradyrhizobium sp. A5. Next base: position 4,155,339 of record NZ_CP148990.1, read on the forward strand.
GGATCGAGGCGTCGCGGCTCTGTCCGGTGAGACGGTTCTCGCCGGCGACCACGAGCACGTTGCGCGCAACGCCTGCGTCGACGAGATGATGCGCGAGCATGGTCATCGCCAGCCCCGTGGCGCCGCCGACCTGCACGGCATGAGCGTAGGACGGGCGGATGCCAAAATGCTCGGCGAACACGGTCGCCAGCATAATGTGCGGCGAGACCGTGGAATAGCCGCAGAGGATGCCGTCGATGTCCGTACGCTCGAGCCCGGCATCGTCGAGCGCGGCTTGCGCCGCCTTGCTCATCAGGTCGAGCGAGGATGAACCCTCGTGCTTGCCATAAGACGTGAGGCCGACGCCGGTGATGAAGCTCATGGCGGTCCCCTACATCTCGTCCGGCGGCGAACGCGTGACGCCGTCGCGGACCATGGCGGCGATCTCGTCCTGGGAGTAACCGACCTCGCGCAGAATCTCCGCGCCGTGCTCGTTGAGCCGCGGCGCCAGCCGCACCGGCTCCGCCTCGGTCTCCGACCAGGTCGCCGTGACCTTCATGCTGCGGATCGGCCCCTCGGTCGGATGGTTCACGACCGGGAAGAACTTCGTCGCCTCCAGATGCTCGTCGTGGAGCACGCCCTGCAAATCATGCATCGGCATCACAGGCACGTCGGCCTTGGTCAGGAGGTCGATCCATTCCGCCGTGGTGCGCGTCTCGAAAATGCGCGCGAGCTCGGCATAGACGACATCGATGTTGGCGGCACGGCCGGCGAAGGTCGCGAACATCGGATCGTCGCGCAGATCGTCGCGCCCCGTCGCCTTGAAGAAATTCTCCCACTGCTTGTCGTTGTAGACGATGACACTGAGATAGCCGTCCGACGTCTTGTACGGCCTGCGGTCGCGCGAGAGGTGGCGGGCGTAGCCGCCCTTGTCGAGCGGCGGTTCATAGGTGAGCCCGCCCATGTGGTCGCCCATGACGAATCCCGCCATGGTCTCGAACATCGGGATGTCGACGCGCTGGCCTCGGCCGGTGCGATCCCGATGCACGAGGCTGGCACAGATCGCGCCGACGGCGGTCAGGCCGACGATGCGGTCGACCAGCGCGTTCGGCACGTAGCGCGGCACGCCGTCGCCAGTCTGCGCGATCAACGCGGGAAGCGCCGTGGCGCCCTGGATCAGATCGTCATAAGCGGGTTTTGCGGCATACGGCCCGTCCTGGCCGAAGCCGAATACACCGGCATAGACTAGGCGCGGATTGATTTTCGAGACGATGTCATAGCCGAGCTGAAGCCGCGCCATCGCCTGCGGGCGAACATTGTAGACGAGAACGTCGGCGTTCTTCAGCAGCCGCAGGACGGCCTCGCGGCCGCCGGGCTTCTTCAGGTCGAGGCAGATCGAGCGCTTGCTGCGATTGGTGTTGAGGAACACCGGACCCATGCCGGTGTGCCGCATCGGGCCAATCAGGCGGGTGACGTCGCCATCGAGCGATTCGACCTTGATCACGTCGGCACCGTAATCGCCGAGCATCTGGGTCGCATAAGGCCCCATCAGCACGGTGGTCATGTCGACGACCTTGATGCCCTTTAGCGGCCCCATTCGTTCGCTCCCGATTGCGCAAGGCCAGATCGGCCCCGCGATTTCGGTCAGCTAACGGCAGTGACGCCGCGCGCGCAAGGGCAGCCGGGGTATGGCCGCATGCGCCGCAAGGCGATATCAGCCGCTATTTCTTCTGGCGGGAATCGCGGATCTTGAGGAGCCGGTCGAGCTCGTCATTCTGCTGGTTGAGGCGGTCGGCAATGCGGGACTCGCTCTGCTCGCCCGAGGCAGCCGCAGCCTGCTCGATCAGCTGCCTGATATTATCCTCGAGGATCGCGATGCGATCGTTGAGTGCGTCCATCGACAGCGAGTCTTCGTAGTCATTGCTCATGATGTATTCCCTGCAAATCAATCAGGAGCTTTAAGGGGCCCCGGCGGGCCCACCATGATCTAGCGCAAGAAAGAAGGTGGGCACGGAGCTTTCGCACCTTTGCCCACCCAACGGAAGCGACAAGACGTTACTTCAGCGGCTCCAGCACGGAGACGTAGTTGGCGACCGCGGCGCCGCCCATGTTGAAGATGCCGCCGAGTTTTGCATTCTTGAGCTGCATGCCCTCGGGCGCCTGGCCTGCGAGCTGCATCGCGGTCATCACGTGCATGGACACGCCGGTGGCGCCGATCGGGTGGCCCTTGGCCTTGAGGCCGCCGGACGGGTTGACCGGCAGCTTGCCGTCCTTGAGCGTCCAGCCTTCCTTGATGGCGCGGGCGCCCTGTCCCCTCGGCGTCAGGCCCATCGCTTCGTATTCGATCAGCTCGGCGACGGTGAAGCAGTCATGGGTCTCGACAAAGGAGAGATCGGAAAGCGTCACGCCCGCCTGCTCCAGCGCGCGCTGCCAGGCGACGGTGCAGCCCTCGAACTGGAGGATGTCGCGCTTGGACATCGGCAGGAAGTCCTGGGCATGCGCGGTGGCGCGGAAGCCGATCGACTTGCTCATGCTCTTGGCGGTCTCGGCATCGGCCAGGATGAGCGCCGCGGCGCCGTCGGAGACCAGCGAGCAGTCGGTGCGCTTCAGCGGGCCGGCAACGTAGGGGTTCTTCTCGCTCTCGGCGCGGCAGAAGTCGAAGCCGAAATCCTTGCGCATCTGGGCGAAGGGATTGGCGACACCGTTCTTGTGGTTCTTGGCCGCGATCAGCGCCAGCGCATCGGACTGGTCGCCGTATTTCTGGAAATAGGAGCTGGCGATCTTGCCGAACACCCCGGCGAAGCCGCCGACGGTTTCACCGTCCTCCGGCAGATATGACGCCTTGAGCAGGTTCTTGCCGATCTCCGGACCCGGCGTGCGCGTCATCTGCTCGACGCCGACGACCAGCACGATCTTGGCCGCACCGGCGGCGATCGCGCGCAGGCCCTGATGCACGGCGGCAGAGCCCGTAGCGCAGGCATTCTCAACCCGGGTGGCCGGCTTGAAGCGCAGCTTCGGGTCGGCCTGGAGCACCAGCGACGCCGTGAAATCCTGCGGCGAGAAACCCGCGTTGAAATGGCCGAGCACGATCTCGTCGACGTCGCCGGCCGAAATGCCGGCATCCGCCAGCGCCTCGTTGGCGACCTTCACCACGAGGCTTTCCACGGTCTCGGTGTCGAACTTGCCGAACGGCGTATGGGCCCATCCGACGATGCTGGCGGTCATGGTCTTTTCTCCCTGGAGTCGTCTAATCTGGGTCTTGGCTGAGCCAAGCCTTCGCTGAATCAAGTCCTTGCTGAATTAAATCTTAGCGCAGGGCTGGCAAGACTTCACCCGGCTTTCAGGGCCTGGAGGCTGCGCTGGCAGATGGCAGTTATGCCGGCCCAGTTCCCGGCCTTGATCTCCGCCGCCGGGCACAGCCAGGAACCGCCGACCGCGACCACGTTGGGCTCGCCGAGCCAGGTCGCCGCATTGGCCTCCCCCACGCCGCCTGTGGGGCAGAACCGTACGTTCGGGAACGGGCCGCCGAGGGCGCGCAGGCCCTTGATGCCGCCGGCCTGCTCGGCCGGGAAGAACTTTGCAACGTCGAAGCCGTAGGACAGCGCCATCATCAGCTCGGACGCGGTGGCAATGCCGGGCGCAAACGGCAGGGAGCTGTCGGTGGCGGCCTTCAGGAGATCGGGGGTCAGGCCCGGGCTGATGCCGAACGCGACGCCGAGTTTCTCGACGCGGATAAAGTCAGCCGGATTGAGGATCGTGCCGATGCCGACGACCGCCTCGGGCACCTCGGCCATCATCGCCCTTGCCGCCTCGATCGCGACGGGGGTGCGCATGGTCACCTCCAGCGTGCGGATGCCGCCGGCGACCAGTGCACGCGCCAGCGGCACGGCGTCCTGGATACGCTCGATGGTGAGGACGGGAATGACGGTCGCGGCCTTGAACAGCGCGACGAGGTGGTTCTGCTGGGCGCTCGTGGTCATCTTGGCTTTCGTTTCACTTGGTCGCTTGACGCGTGGTCGCCGGCCGGTGCCGCTTCTTCGGCGGCATGGCATAGCCCGGAATGATGGCGCCGGCATAGCAGATCACGAGGCTGGCGAGGCGATGCCCGGCCTGGGCCGCCTCGACCGGATCGGAACCGGCGAGCCGTGCCGCGATATAGGCCGCCGCGAAGCTGTCGCCGGCGGCGGTGGTGTCGACCACCGGCTTGGTCATGGGCTCGGCGCGGACCTCGTGGGTAGCCCCGGGGAAACGCAACAGGCTGACCGGCTCGGCGAGCCGGAACACCAGCTCCGGGCTTGGGATCCGTGCCATCAATTGCTCCCGGCTCTCGCCGGGATAGAGCGCGAGCAGATCCTCGGTCGAAGTCAGCACGATGTCGGCGGCCGCGAAGGCCGCGGCAAAGACCTCGCGGGCGACGTCGCGATCGGGCCAGCCGCGTGCGCGAAAATTGGTGTCGAACACGAAGCGGGTGCCGAGCAGCCGCGCCCGCTTGATCGCCGCGAACAGGCGATCGCGCCCGGCCGCGTCGTAGATCGAGAGCGTGATCGCGGAGAGATAGACGATGTCGTAGCTCATCAGCGAGTTGAGCAGCTCGTCCGTCTCCGGCAGGTTCATCAACTGCCGCGCCGCCGCGCTGTCGCGCCAGTGGAAGAACTGGCGCTCGCCGTTCGCATCCGTCTGGATCATGTAGAGGCCGGGCAGCTTGCCCGGCAACCGCACGACGCGCCTGGTGCCGACGCTCTCGGCGGTCCAGGCCGCGATCATCTCGTCGCTCAAGGCGTCATCGCCGAGCGCGGTGAGATAGTCGACCTTGACCTCGAGCCGCGCCAGATACACCGCGGTGTTGAGGGTATCCCCGCCGAAGCCGCGCGAGTACAGCCCGCCGCCCTGCCCGGCAGACTGTCCCCCATGGGCCTGCCTGAGTTCGACCATGCACTCGCCGATGCAAGCAACGCTCGCCATCGTCATATCCAAGCTGTTCATCGGTTGGATCAGGCGACGAAGTTGCCGCCGAGTTCGTCTTCGATGTGAATGCGGATGATATCGTCGAAGGTCTTCTCTTCGGTGGTGAAGCCGAGTTCGCGCGCCCGCTTTGCCTCGAAATTGCGCGGCCAGCCGCCGACGATGCCGACGATGAAGGGATCGGGCTGATGCTTGATGCGCGCGGCGACCTTGTCGCCGGCGACACGCCTGAGCGCCGCGATCTGTTCGCCGACCGTGGCCGAGAAGCCAGGCATGGTCAAATTGCGGCGCGGACCGACCTTGGCGAGGTCCATGGTGCCGGCATGGAGCAGGAAACCGACGGCCGAGCGCGGCGTGGCGTGCCAGTGACGAACGTCCTCGGACACCGGGAGGATCGCTTCCTTGCCGGCCAGCGGCTCGCGCAGGATGTTGGAGAAGAAGCCCGACGCCGCCTTGTTGGGCAGGCCAGGCCGGATGCAGATGGTCGGCAGGCGGATGCCGATGCCGTCGAGGAAGCCGCGGCGCGAATAGTCGGCGAGCAGGAGTTCGCCGATCGCCTTCTGGGTGCCGTAGCTGAGCAGCGGCGTGTGGAAGAACTCGTCGCCGATCGCGTCGGGGAACGGGGCGCCGAACACCGCGATCGAGGACGTGAACACCACGCGCGGCTTGTAGCCGCCGCCCACGAGGCGGACGGCATCGAGCAGCATCCGCGTGCCGTCCAAATTGATACGGTAGCCCTTGTCGAAATCGAGCTCGGCCTCTCCCGAGACGATCGCGGCGAGATGGAAGATCACGTCCGGACGGCCGGCGATCAGCTTCTCGGCCGCGCCCGGCACGGCAAAATCGCCCGACACGGTCTCGACGGCAAAACCGGCTTTTTCCGGCTGCTTGGGCTCGATCACGTCATGCATGGTCAGCTTGGTGATGTCGCTCTTGCCGAGCCGGCCGTCGCGCAACAGCCGTTCACACAATTTGCGGCCGACCATGCCGGCGGCGCCCAGAACCAGAATGTGCAAGAGCCTACTCCTTCTTGTTGTCGGAGCGCATCAGGCTAGAGGCGCTCTCATGGCGGCCCCGCGATCATTCCTTCACGGCGCCCGTCATCGCCGACACATAATACTCCACGAAGAAGGAATAAAGGATAACTACGGGGACCGAGCCGGTCAGGGCCGCCGCCATCAGCGCGCCCCAATGGTAGACGTCGCCGTTGACGAGCTCGGTGATCGCGCCGACCGGAATGGTCTTGTTCTCGGACGAGGAGATGAAGGTCAGCGCGTAAATGAACTCGTTCCAGGACAACGTGAAGGCGAAGATACCCGCCGAGATCACCCCGGGCAGCGACAGCGGCAGGGTGATCTTGATCAGGATCTGAAGCCGCGTGGCCCCGTCGATCAGCGCGCACTCCTCCAGCTCATAGGGGATGGTGCGGAAATAGCCCATCAAGAGCCAGGTGCAGAACGGGATCAGGAAGGTCGGGTAGGTCAGGATCAGCGCCAGATTGCCGTCGAACAGCCCGAGCTGGAACACGATCGCCGCCAGTGGAATGAACAGGATCGAAGGCGGCACGAGATAGCCGAGGAAGATCGCAAGGCCGACATAGCGCGAGCCCTTGTAGCGCAGCCGCTCGATCGCGTAGGCCGCGCAGACGCTGGCAAACAGCGAGATGAAGGTGGAGGATACCGAGACGATCACGGTGTTCCACATCCAGAGCGGATAGTCGGTCTCGAAGAACAGCTTCTTGATGTGCTCCAGCGTCGGATTCACGATCCAGAACGGATTGTACTTCTCGTAGTCGTACATCTCCGCGTCCGGCTTGAACGTCGCGACCGCCATCCAGTAGAACGGGAACAGCAGGAAGAAGATGATCAGGCCGAGCGGAAGGTAGACGCGGAAAAGCTTCCGCGGGAAGCTCTCGAGGTAGTCCATTCCGACGCTTTGGTCGTCTGCGGTGCTCATGGTCAGTCCCTCCCGCCCTGCTGCCAGCGGGAGCGCTGAAGCCCGAAGAAGCTGAGCAGGATCGCCGCGACCAGGAACGGGATCATCGCGTTCGAGATCGCCGCGCCCTCGCCGAGATTGCCGCCGGTGATGGCGCGCTGGAACGACAGCGTCGCCATCAGATGCGTGGAATTGATCGGCCCGCCCCGCGTGATGGTGTAGATCAGCTGGAAGTCGGTGAAGGTCATCAGCACCGAGAACGTCATCACGACCGCGATGATCGGCGACAGCATCGGCAGCGTGATGTGGCGGAAGCGTTGCATGTTGGTGGCACCGTCGAGATTGGCGGCCTCATAGAGCGATGGCGAGATGGTCTGGAGCCCGGCAAGCAGCGTGATCGCCACGAACGGCACGCCGCGCCAGATATTGGCGGCAACGACCGACCAGCGCGCATTCCAGGGATCGCCGAGGAAGTCGATGTAGCGCGTGATCAGGCCGGCTTTGATCAGCACCCAGGAGATGATCGAGAACTGGCTGTCGTAAATCCACCAGAACGCGATCGCCGAGAGCACCGTCGGTACCACGAAGGGCAACAGCACGATGGCCCGGATCATCGACTTGAACGGCAGGCGTTCGTTGAGCAGCAGCGCCAGGTAAAGCCCGATGGCGAATTTCACGGCGCTCGCGGCGACCGTATAGAAGATGGTGTTGAACACGGAGAGCCAGAACACCGAGTCCTTCGACAACGAGACGAAGTTCTGGAAGCCGATGAAGCGCCCGGCCCCGCCGATCTTGGTATCGGTCATGCCGAGCCAGAAGCCCAGCGCCAGCGGGTAAGCCAGAAACAGGATGAGAATCGCGATAGCCGGCACCATGAACATCGCGCCGAGAAAATGCCGGCTCTCGAATGCTCTGCTCCACAGGCTGCTGCGCCTTACAGGCGCGACAACGGGCTCGGCCATAACTGCCATGTCGGATTCCTCTCGACGAATAGTCACGGCGTCCGGCGAACCGGACGCCGCGCGGATTGGACTGATCAGACCTGATAGTAGCGCTTGGCCCGCTCGGCGGCACGCGCGGCCGCCTGCTTCGGCGTCACAGAGCCCGAGGCGGCTTCCGCGAACATGTCGACGACGACGAAGTCGCCCATCACGGCGGCGGAGGCATACCCGAGATCGCCGGCAAAACCGTTGTCGCGGCTGCGCTTCAGGCAGTCGCGGAACGGCGTGATCTTCGGATCCGACGTCCACACCGGGTTGTCGTTGTAGGCCGGCAGCGGCGGAGAAACGTAGCCGTTCGAGGAAACCTCCCAGGCGTCGTAGTTCTCCTTATCCCACATGAACTTGATGTATTCCTTCACCGCCTTGGGATACTTCGAGTGCTTGTAGCCGTAGGCGACCAGCACGTTCTGCTGCTCGGTCGGCACGCCCACGGGACCGATCGGCATCGGCGCGTGGTTCATGTCCTTGGCGATCTCCTGCTGCTTGGGATCGGTGGAGTTCTTGCCGACGGTCCAGATCGAGATGCCGTTCAGGGTCAGGCTGAGTTCGCCGTTCAGGAACGCCTTGTTGTTGTTGCTGTCGTTCCACGACAGCACGCCGGGGATGAAGGTCTCATAGAGCTGCTTGACGTATTCGAGCGCGGCGATGGTCTCCGGCGAGTCGATTACGACCTCGTTCTTGTCGTTGACGACCTTGCCGCCGAACGCCCAGAGCGCCCACTGGCACCAGCCATTGGCATCGCCGGTGGCATGGCCGAGCGCGAAGCCGGCGGGCGTGTTGTTCTTTTTCAATGCCTGACAGAGCTTGAGGAAGCCGGCGGTATCCTTGGGGAACTCCTCGAAGCCCGCGGCCTTCATGTGGCTGATACGGTAGTTCAGGCAGCCGCCGGTCGCGCCCTGCGGGATGGCGATCCAGCTGTTGCCCTTCTTGCCGTAGCGTTCGGCGACCGGATACCAGCCGCCGTACTTGGCGCCGAGATAATCGGCGACGTCGGTCATGTCGATGAGCTTTTCCGGGAATTTGTGGGGATCATCGAGCGTGCCGATGATGAGGTCGGGACCAGCGCCGACATTGGCAGCGACCGCGGCCTTGGGACGGATGTCTTCCCAGCTCTCGGCCTCGAGCTTGACCTTGACGCCGGTCTTCTCGGAGAACTTCTTGGTCTGCTCGGCGAACTTGTCGAACTCGGCCTGGATGAACTGCTTCCAGCGCAGCACGCGGATGGAGGCGTTCGCCTCCGGCACATTGGTCCACTCCGCCGCGCGGACCGGGACGATGCCCGGGCCGGCGAGCAAGGCCGCGCCGCCCAGGCCGGCTTTAAGCACACTTCGCCTGTCGAAATTGCTCATCATTCTCTCCCTAAGACCCTAAGATTTTATATTTATGTTGTGTAGTTCTTGGGCAGTTCCTCGGCGTCGCTACATGCGTTTGCCCGTCGCCTCGTCGAACAAGTGAACCAGCGACGGGTCAGGCTTCAGCTTGACCTTGTCGCCCGGATTGAACTGGTGGCGCTCGCGGAAGACCGCGACGACCTGCTCGCCACCGACCTTGGCGAACACCTGCGTCTCCGAGCCGGTCGGCTCGACCACGATGATCTCGGCATCGGCGCCGTCGTCGGCGATGGTGAAATGCTCGGGCCGCACACCATAGACGGCCGGGCGGCCGTCGGACGCGGCCGGCGCGTTCTTGAGCGGCAGCTTGACGCCGTTCGGCCCTTCGAAGGTCGCAACGCCATTGACGCGCACATGCCCCTTGAGGAAATTCATGGCGGGCGAGCCGATGAAGCCGGCGACGAACTGGTTGTCGGGCTTGTCGTAGAGCTCAAGCGGCGTGCCCATCTGCTCGACGATGCCGTCATGCATGACGACGATCTTGTCGGCCATGGTCATGGCCTCGATCTGGTCGTGGGTGACGTAGACGGTCGTGGTCTTCAGCCGCTGATGCAGCTCCTTGATCTCGGTGCGCATGGCGACGCGCAGCTTGGCGTCGAGGTTCGACAAGGGCTCGTCGAACAGGAAGACCTGGGGATCGCGCACGATGGCGCGGCCCATGGCGACGCGCTGGCGCTGGCCGCCGGAAAGCTGGCGCGGATAGCGCTCGAGCAACGGCCCCAGCGCGAGAATTTCGGCGGCGCGCTTGACGCGCTTGTTGATCTCGTCGGAGCCCGCGTTCCGCAGCTTCAGCGAGAAGCCCATGTTCTCGGCCACGGTCATGTGCGGATAGAGCGCGTAGTTCTGGAACACCATCGCAATGTCCCGCTCCTTGGGCTGGACATTGTTGACGACGCGGTCGCCGATCGAGATCGTGCCGGAGGTGATGTTCTCGAGGCCTGCGAGCATGCGCAGAAGCGTCGACTTGCCGCAGCCGGAGGGACCAACCAGAACGACGAACTGGCCATCCTCGATCGGAATCGAGACGCCGTGCAGGACTTCAAAATTGCCGAACGATTTCCGCACGTCGCGGATTTGCACAGACGACATCTAGCTCCCTCCTCGAAAGTCCACGACGCTCCGAGCGCCGCGACCGTCTTGTTTTTTCAGACTTCACCAACCGAAGCCCGATCTTGGCGAGCGACATTGTCGGCAGTTTGTGCGGTTTTGGCAATTTGTCTTTGGTTAGTCGCTGCTGGTAGCGCTGTCAACGTTCCTTTGTTTGCGAGGGTGACTGTGTTAAGAGCAGCAAATGGGTCGAAAACGCACCAAGTCAGGCAAAATCCGGCTGGCGGAAGTCGCCGAGCTTGCCGGCGTCAGCCCGATCACGGCGTCGCGCTTCTTCCGCAATCCGGAGGCGCTGTCGGTCGCCAAGCGGACGCGGGTCGAGAGCGCCGCCATGGAGCTCGGCTACGTGCCGAACCTCGCGGCACGCGCGCTGGCCTCGCAACGCACCGAGGTGATCGGTGTCTTGATTCCTTCGCTGACCAACAACGTATTCTCCGACGTGCTGCGCGGCATCTATGATGCCTCCGAAGGCAGCCGGTACTCGATCCAGTTGTCCAACACACGCTATAGTATTCTCCAGGAGGAGAAGCTGCTGCGCCTGTTTCTGGCGCAGAAGCCGGCCGGACTGATCGTCACCGGCATCGACCAGACCGCGGAATCGCGCGCGATGCTGGAGGCCGCCGACTGCCCGATCGTGCAGATCATGGAGGTCGGGCCCGATCCGGTCGACATGATGATCGGCTTTTCGCACTATGATGCGGCGCGCGCGGCCGTTGCGCACCTGTTCGCGCAAGGCCACCGCAAGATCGGCTTTGTCGGCGCGCGCATGGACCCGCGGGTGCAGCGGCGGCTGGACGGATATGTCTCGGCCATGAAGGAAGCAGGCCTGTTCGAACAGCGCCTCGTCGTCACCACGGCGACGCCGACCTCGGTGACGCTCGGCGGCACCCTCTTCGCCGACCTGCTCGGACGCGAGCCCGGCATCGATGCGGTGTTCTGCGCCAATGACGACCTCGCACTCGGCGTTCTCTTCGAATGCCGGCGCCGGGAGATCGCGATCCCCGAACAGATCGCGATCGTCGGCTTCAACGACCTCGAGTTCATGGCCTCCGCGGTCCCCACCCTCACCAGCGTGCGCACCAACCGCTACGAGATGGGCAACACCGCCGCGACCATGCTGATCGAGGCGATCGACGGACGGCGCCCGGAGCGTCCGGTGCTCGATCTCGGCTTCAAGGTGATCGAGCGGCAGAGCTCGGCATCACGGCGTCCGGACAGCAAGCCAGCCGTATCCGGCGCAGGCGCGACGAACAAAATGATAGCGTTACCAAGTAGCCATGAGTAGTATCAACCTCGTGAGGAAATGACCCGCCAACGGGCCTTTGAACCATCGACCGCGCCGTTGGGCATCGCACCAGCCGAAGCTGAGCCCCCCGACGCCAGTGCGTTTGCATTGCAGGAGAAACCAATGACAAAAAACCCAACCAATGGGCATGCGCCCGCCAGCAACGGCGCTCGCCGCCACCTCCGCTCCCAGGAATGGTTCAACAACCCGCATAATCCGGGCATGACCGCGCTCTATATGGAGCGTTATCTGAATTACGGCCTCACCCGCGCCGAGTTGCAGTCCGGCAAGCCGATCATCGGCATTGCCCAGACCGGCAACGACCTCTCCCCGTGCAACCGCCACCATATCGAGCTGGCGCACCGCGTCCGCGAAGGCATCCGCGAGGCCGGCGGCATTGCGATGGAATTCCCGACCCATCCGATCCAGGAGACCGGCAAGCGCCCGACCGCGGCGCTCGACCGCAACCTCGCCTATCTCGGCCTGGTCGAGATCCTCTACGGCTATCCGCTCGACGGCGTGGTGCTGACCACCGGCTGCGACAAGACCACGCCCGCCTGCATGATGGCGGCGGCGACCGTGAACCTGCCCGCGATCGTGCTGTCGGGCGGCCCGATGCTGAACGGCTGGCACGCAGGCGAGCGCACCGGCTCCGGCACCATCGTCTGGAAGTCGCGCGAGCGGCTCGCTGCCGGCGAGATCGACTACGAGGAGTTCATGGAGATCGTGGCGTCCTCGGCGCCCTCGGTCGGCCATTGCAACACCATGGGCACGGCGTCGACCATGAACGGCCTCGCCGAAGCGCTCGGCTTCTCGCTGCCGGGCTGCGCCGCAATCCCCGCGCCCTATCGCGAGCGCGGCCAGATCGCCTACGAGACGGGAAAACGCGCCGTCGAGATGGTGTGGGAAGACCTCAAGCCCTCGGACATCCTGACCCGCAAGGCGTTCGAGAACTGCATCGTCATCAACTCGGCGATCGGCGGCTCGACCAACGCGCCGATCCACATCAACGCGCTGGCCCGCCACATCGGCGTCGAGCTGTCGATCGACGACTGGCAGAAGGTCGGCCACGACGTGCCGCTGCTGGTCAACATGCAGCCGGCCGGCTTCTATCTCGGCGAGGAATTCCACCGCGCCGGCGGCGTGCCGGCCGTGGTGCGCGAGTTGATGAAGCACAAGCGCATCCATGAGGATGCGGTCACGGTGAATGGCCGCGGCATCGGCGAGAACTGCAAGGACGCGCCGATGCCCGACAACGACGTGATCTGGGCCTATGACAAGCCGCTGGTGAAGGACGCCGGCTTCCTGGTGCTGAAGGGCAATCTGTTCGATTCCGCGATCATGAAGACCAGCGTGATCTCCAAGGAATTCCGCGACCGCTATCTCAGCAACCCGAAGGACCTGAATGCCTTCGAGGGCCGCGCCATCGTGTTCGAGGGACCGGAGGATTATCACGCGCGGATCGACGACGCTTCGCTCGACATCGACGAGCATTGCATGCTGTTCGTCCGCGGCACCGGACCGATCGGCTATCCCGGCGGCGCCGAGGTCGTGAACATGCAGCCGCCGGCGGCGCTGATCAAACGCGGCATTCTCGCGCTACCCTGCATCGGCGACGGCCGCCAGTCTGGCACCTCGGGCTCGCCCTCGATCCTGAACGCCTCGCCGGAAGCTGCCGCCAATGGCGGCCTTGCGATCCTCAAGACCGGCGACAAGGTGCGCATCGACCTCAACAAGGGCAGCGCCAACATCCTGATCTCGGACGAGGAGCTGAAGAAGCGCCACGCCGAGCTCAAGGCCAGCGGCGGCTTCAAGTATCCACCGAACCAGACGCCGTGGCAGGAGATCTATCGCAACACGGTGGGTCAGCAATCGACCGGCGCCTGCATGGAGCTCGCCACGCGCTACCAGAACGTCGCCGGCACGTTCGGCGTGGCGCGGGACAATCACTAGCACTGTCATTCCGGGGCGCGACGAAGTCGCGAGCCCGGAATCCATCAGACCTTAGAACCCGTCGCATAATGGATTCCGGGCTCGCGCCAGGAGGCGCGCCCCGGAATGACCGCAAGAAATTCAGAGGAGAAAAACAAAATGGCAGACCGCCTCAAAGGAAAACGCGCCGTCGTCACGGCTGCAGCGGCCGGCATCGGGCGCGCATGCGCCATCGCGTTTGCGCGTGAGGGCGCCACCGTGATTGCCACCGACATCAACGAGAGCGGCATCGCGGGCCTGACCAAGGAAGGCATCGCCGAGGTCGCAAAGCTCGACGTCCGCAACACCGCCGACGTCAACGCCTTCGCCAAGCGCGTCGGCAAGATCGACATCCTGCTCAACGCGGCCGGCTTCGTGCATCACGGCACCATCCTGGAGTGCTCGGAGGAGGATTTCGACTTCTCGTTCGACCTCAACGTCAAGTCGATGCACCGGACCATCAGGGCGTTCCTGCCCGACATGCTCGCGGGTGGCGGCGGCAGCATCGTCAACATCTCGTCCTGCGCCGCGCTGCGGCCGCCGGCGAACCGTTACGTCTACAGCGCGTCGAAGGCCGCGGTGTCGCTGCTGACCCGCGCGGTCGCGCTCGACTTCATCACCAAGGGCATCCGCTGCAACAGTATCTGCCCCGGCACCGTCGAGACCCCCTCGATGCTCGACCGCGCCGCAGCGCAGGGCCCGCAGGGCAAGGACATGTTCATCTCCCGCCAGAAGATGGGCCGGCTCGGCACCGCCGACGAGATCGCATCCATGGCGGTCTATCTCGGCAGCGACGAAAGCGCCTTCACCACCGGCGTCGACCTCGTCGTCGACGGCGGCTACATGCTCTGACGCCAGAGGCTGCCAGCATGAACAAGATCGATCTCAACGGCCGCGTCGCAATCGTCACCGGCGGCGCGCAGGGCTTTGGCCGTGCCATCACCGAGCGCTTCGTCGCCTCCGGCGCCAGGGTCGCGATCTGGGATTTTGACTCGGGCTTGGCCGAGAAGACAGCAAAGGAGATTGGGGGCGAGACCAAGGTCTTCAAAGTCGACGTCACCGACACCGCGGCCGTCGAGCAGGCCCGCGATGCCACGCTCGCCGCCTTCGGCAAGATCGACATCCTCGTCAACAATGCCGGCATCGCCGGCGTCAACAAGCCGGTCTGGGAGACCGATCTGGAGGAATGGCGCAAGGTGCTGCGCATCAACCTCGACGGTCCCTTCATCGTCTGCAAGGCGATCGTGCCCGCGATGCTCGCGCAGAAATACGGGCGGATCGTGAACATTGCCTCGATCGCCGGCAAGGAAGGCAATCCCAACGCCGCGCACTACTCGGCCTCCAAGGCCGGCCTGATCGCGCTGACGAAGTCGCTCGGCAAGGAGCTCGCGGCCCACGACATTCTCGTCAACGCCGTGACGCCAGCGGCGGCGAAGACCGCGATCTTCGACCAGATGACGCAGCAGCATATCGACTTCATGCTGTCGAAGATCCCGAAAGGCCGCTTCGTACTGGTGGAGGAACTGGCCGCGATGGTGAGCTGGCTTGCATCGGAAGACTGCGCGTTCTCGACCGGCGCCGTGTTCGACATTTCGGGCGGACGCGCAACCTATTGAGGACACCATGACCCGGGAAGGTGGATGCCTGTGCGGCGCGGTGCGGTTCAAGGCGGAGGGCGAGCCGCTCAACGTCCGCATCTGCCATTGCCGCTTGTGCCAGAAGGCGATGGGCTCGCCCTACTTCGCCCGCGCCCAGTTCGACCAGCGCGCCCTCACCGTCGAGGGCGAGACAGCGCGCTATGCCTCGGCCGAAGCCATCGACCGCGTGTTCTGCAAGCGCTGCGGCACCCGCATGTTCTCCTGGCGGCGCAACGGCACGCTGGCGGGCGTTTCGCTCACGACCTTCGATGACCGCAACGCCTTCGCGCCGACCGAGCATATCTGGGTCTCGGAGAAACTGGCCTGGCTGAAGCTCGATGACGGCCTGACACAATATGCGGGGACGATCCCTACCTGACGTCAGGCCTGGGTCGAAACGGACGCGCTCGCTGGCTGTGCACTTCGGCCTGTTGTCGTCGCGATCCAGATCCCGGCGAACACTGCGATGATGCCGACCGCCAGATTCCAGCGCAGCGGTTCGTTCAGCAGCCAGGCCCCGACCAGCGAGGCCGTGATTGGGTTGACCGTCACCGAGATCGCAACGCGCGTCGGCGTCGTCCGCTCCAGCGCGAAGGCCCAGAGATAGAAGGTCAGCGCCGCGCCGAACGCGCCGAGATAGAGAGCCGCCAGCCATTGCGGTAGGCCGAAGCCGGAAATCGGCGCAAAGCTGCCGCGAACATATGAGAGCAGGATGAGGCAAACCGCGCCCGCCGCCATGCTCATCGTCGTGAAGGCAATCGGGCTGGAGCGGCCGATCAACGGTTTTGACCAGATGCCGTAGAGCGCCATGCAAAGTGCCGCCGCCATCATCAAGAGATCGCCACGCCAGGCGCCAGCTGGTGCCGAGGCCAGGTCGGAGAGCAGCGCAATGGCAACGCCCAACGTCGCGATCACCACACCGATCGATTTGCGCCAGGTCAGGGCTTCAGCGCCGAGCGCGGCCCCGATCACCAGCGACAACAGCGGCAGTGTCGACAAAGCGAGCGCGCCGCGCGCGGCGGTCGTGAAGATCAGCGCGGCATTGAACAGCATTGGGAACAGCGCGAAGAACAGGATGCCGAGCCCGATCGCAGCGGCCCAGTCCCCTCGCCCCGGCCAGCGGTCGCCGCGCAACAGCGTCAGCGGCAACAGCAGCAGAAAGCCGATGCCGAACCGGAACGAGCCGATCGCCAGCGGATCGAGACTGCTGACGAGATAGCGCGTCGCGCCAATCGAGGTGCCACCGAGGCCGCTCGACAGCACGGCGGCCAGAACGCCGGAGATTTCGCCCACAAGTCCTCCCGTTGATGCTTTGAAAGCAGCATACGAGGCTCGCCCAAACAGGGAATGGAATTTCCGTCATGCTGGGATAAGTTTTCATCATGACCGCACCTGTTCTCGATCCCGATCTGCTGAAGGCCTTCCTTGCCGTCTCCGAGCATCACTCGTTCACGCGCGCGGCCGCGATGCTCAACCGAACCCAATCGGCGGTGAGCGTTCAGATCAGGCGTTTGGAGCAACGGCTCGGGACAAAGCTGTTTCAGCGCACCAGGGCCGGCGTGGCACTGACCGCGGCAGGTGATGAGCTCCTCATCTATGCCAGGCGGCTGCTCGACCTCAATGCCGAGGCGGTCGATGCGCTCCGCGCGCGCAAGTACGAAACCGTCGTCCGTCTCGGCGTGATGGACGATTACGGCACGATCGTCATTCCGCCCTTGCTGGCGCGCTTTGCCCAAAACCATCCGGAGATCCAGGTCGAGATCGAGACCGGACTGACCGCGACCATGCCGGCGCGACTCGGCGAGGCCTATGATCTCGTCATCGCCATGCACCCGAAGGGACGCGGTGGCGGCGAGTTGCTACGGAGCGAGCAAGCGGTCTGGGCCGCGGCCGAGTCGTATCCAGCCGGCATGCAGCACGACGTGTTGCCCGTCGCGCTCTACCCGCCGGGTTGCCTGTTCCGGCAATGGGCCGCGGAGGCCCTCGATGCCGCCGGCCGGCCCTGGCGGCTGGCCTTTGTCAGCCGGACGCTCGCAGCGGTGGAGGCGATCGCGGCGCAGGGCCTCGCGATCACGGTCGTGAAGGCCGGTATCCTGCCCCCTCGCCTACGCGTCCTCGCGAATGGCCTGCCTTCGCTGCCGGCGGCGGACATCCGCCTCCACCGTGCGCGCAACCTGTCACAGCCGGCGGCGCTGCTGGCGGATCATTTACAGCTTGGGATTTCGGAACCGGTGTCCCATATCCATAGCTGACGGGTTGCCCCCACCACCGGATCGGCCGGGTTGGCTGCAAGGCCGCAAGCGAACCGGGACGGACGAGCCGTGAACATTTCCTTATATGAACTCTCCGTGTGGGTGCTGCCGCTGGTACTCGCGATCACCTTTCACGAGGCCGCGCACGCCTTTGTCGCGGACCGTCTCGGGGACAACACCGCCGCGCAGCTCGGCCGCGTCAGCTTCAATCCAATCAAGCACATCGACCCGTTCGGTACCGTGATCCTGCCGGCGATGCTGCTGTTCGCGCATTCGCCGTTCCTATTCGGCTACGCCAAGCCGGTGCCGGTGAATTTCCGCAAGCTTAACAACCCCCGGCTCGACATGGTCTGGGTGGCATTGGCCGGGCCCGCCACGAACATCCTGCTGGCGCTCGCGGCGGCTCTTGCCCTCCACGCCCTGCCCTTGGCACCGGCCGGCTCTGCGCAGTGGATCTTCGACAACCTCAAGAACGCGCTGCTCATCAACGCGGTCCTGGCCGTCTTCAACATGATGCCGATCCCCCCGCTCGATGGCGGCCGCGTCGCGGTCGGGCTGCTGCCGCGGCCGCTCGCGCTGCCGCTGGCCCGGCTCGAGCCGTTCGGGATGCTGATCCTGATCGGCCTCCTGATCCTGCTGCCGCTCGTGGGCTCGCAGTTAGGTCTAAATCTTGATGTTATTTCAGCAATACTGCGAACGTTGACCGGTTATGTGATTCAGGCTGTTCTCTTTCTGACCGGCAATGCGTAGTTGAACAGCGACACCCGAACACACAAGCCGAAGGGCCAGAGGCCGACTTGGTCAAAGCTGCCGATATGCTGATCGCGCGACGCGCCGACACCCGTGCCCGCGCCGATTTCGCCACCTGGAAGATGATGGCCAAGCTGAACGGGTCGTCCGCTCTGCCTCCGGAGGCCCAGGAGTTCCTCGCGAGCTACAAGAACCTGCTGGCGCAGATGAGCGAGGGCGAAGCCGGTGAGGCCACCATCGGCGCGATCTACAAGGCCTATTATGCCGAGATGGGCGGCGCGGGAACCGCGCCCGACGTCCAGACTCGCGCGGCCGAACCGGCGGCGGACAATGTTACCGCTTTCCGGCGACCGACGCCGAAGCCGAAGAAGACCGCAGCCTCTTTCGTGTCGGCCACGTTCGGCGGAACCCAGAAACGGCCGCTCCCGGTGGCGCTGATCTTCGCCTGCCTGGTCGTGGTCTACGTCGCGATCCGGCTCTACTGGCGTTGAGAAGACGGCCGCGCTGCGGCCTCGGCCTTGGCGCCCTTCTCGTTCTTCCTGAACAGCACCGGCAAGACGAAGGTCAGCCCTTCGTCGGCGACCAGCGCTGGCGGGGTCGGGACGGGATCGGAGCGCCTGACCATTCCGATGGCGGCCTCGTCGAACGCCGCATCGCCCGAGCCCTTCTCGATGGCAACCTCGACCACGTGGCCAAGCCGGTCGAGCGTCATCCGAACCGATAGCTCAGCCGCCTTGAACAGGCCCTTGGGATAGCGCTTGTGCCGGTCGAGATGCGCGACCAGGTCCTTTTCCCAGCCCTGGCGAATGCGCACCGATCGGTCGCTCTTCTTTTCCGCATCGGAAGTCGGCATCGCCGTCGCTTCGGCGGCGGGTGAAGCCACCGAGGCGGCCGTGGGGACAACCGATTCCTTGGTTTCCTCCTCGACCGGCTTCCTGGTCTCGTTCATCGTCACGGCCCGGTCGGCCTCCTCGACCTCCATCGGGACGTCCTTGGGAAGGCTGCTCTCCTTGAGCTCGGCCTTCTGCTGGGTCAGCTCGGGCGAGGCCACCGACTCGTTCGAGTCAGGCCCGGGCGGCAATTCGCTGGGTTCGCCATTGGGCGACATGGCCTCGAGTCCAACCTCGATGCCCTGCGGATCCGCGATGAAATCCGGTTCTTCGTTGCGCAGATAGGCCAGCGCCAGCGCGGCCCCGCCAAGATGAAGCGCGAGCGCCCCTACTGCGGCGAACACCCACAGCTTGCGAGACGGTTTCAGTTCGTAATCGGACATCGGCGTCGGGCCTTCGTCACGGCTTCGGTGCTTCCGCCGGCGCGCCCTGCGGCGCTGCCCCCGGGACACCTTCCAGCGTCACCAGCTTAACCTTGGAATAGCCTCCCTTGTTCAGGAACTCCAGCACGGCCATCAGCTCGCCGTACGGCACGGCACGATCGGCGCGCAGGAAGATGTACTTGTCCCTGCTCATGTCCGGCGTGTTGTCGAGCGCACTGACGAGGTCGACGCGCTTGACGAAATTCTCCCCGATCGCGACCGAAAGATCCGGCTTGATGCTGACATAGGTCGGCTTGTCGGGCTTCTTTTGCGGCGTCGATGTCGACGTCGGCAGATCGATCGGCAGGTCGACCGTCGACAACGGAGCTGCGACCATGAAGATGATCAGCAGCACCAGCATGACGTCGATGAAAGGCGTGACGTTGATGTCATGCGTTTCGTTGAAATCGTCGTCGTCATCGTTGTCCGTGATCGAAACGGCCATGGCTCACTCCGCCGCGCGCGAATGCACGCTGCCGTGACTGCGGTCGAGATCGCGCGACAGCAGGCGCGCAGCCGCACCCGAGGCGCGGCTCACGAGCTCGAGATAGCCCTTCGTCACGCGCGAGAAGTGGTTGTAGATGATGACGGCGGGGATCGCGGCGACCAGGCCGATCGCGGTGGCGAGCAACGCCTCGGCGATGCCCGGCGCGACTACGGCAAGGTTGGTGGTCTGCGACTTCGAGATGCCGATGAAGCTGTTCATGATGCCCCAGACCGTGCCGAACAGCCCGACGAAGGGCGACGTGGAGCCGATGGTCGCCAGCACGCCCATGCCGATCCGGATGCGCCGACCCTCGGCGCGCACGATCTCGGAGAAGCTCGAAGCTGCGCGCTCCTTGATGCCGGCATCGCTGGAGATGCCTGCCGACATCCGCGCCTCACGCAGCGCGGACGCGAGGAAGGACGGCAACACCCCCTGCTTGGCGCCGAGCGCCATCTGCGCTTCCGCCAGCGAGCGCGCTTCCGAAACTTTCTTCAATGCCGAACGAAGCTTGGCGGAGGCAACCGACAGCTCGATCGATTTGGCGATGAGGACGGCCCATGTCGTCAGCGACGCGAACGCGAGCCCGATCATCACCGCCTTCACGATGATGTCGGCCGACATGAACATCACCCAGGGCGACAATTCCTTCATGGTGGGGGCGGTCGACTTCACCGAACGGCCGCCCGGCTCGCCCGGCACAGCGTCGGCCGGTGCGGAGGCAGTCGGGGGAGTTCCCGGCGTGGCCGCCGCCGGGGCAACAGCCGCCGGCGCTGGGGTCGAAGGCACCGTCGCCGGACCGGCCGCTGCCGATGACGGCGCTGCCGCAGGCGCGGTTTGTTGCTGGGCAGAAACAGGGAATGCGAGCCAGGCGGCCGCCAGCATCACGGCTGCGGCAAGGCTTGCTCGGAAGGACATGATCTTCATACTTCGGCCCAGTGGCGAATGAGGTTGTGATAGATACCCGTCAATTTGACCGTTTCGGGATCGTCGCGCCCGAGCCGTTCCACCAGCGCCTGAATCGCGGTGTCGAGGTCAAAGATCATGCTCCGGGCTTGATCGTCCCGTATCATGCTCTGAAGCCAGAAGAAAGACGCAACCCGCGCTCCCCTCGTTACCGGCGTTACGAGATGCAGGCTGGTTGAGGGATAGAGCACGCAGTCGCCCGCTGGCAACTTGACTTCGTGCGAACCGTAGGTGTCCTCGATCACAAGTTCGCCACCGTCGTATTCCTCCGGCTCGGCGAGGAACAGCGTGACAGACAGGTCCGTGCGGATGCGAAGGCCGGTCAGGCGGTCGCCGCGGATCGCATTGTCGACGTGCAGGCCGAAATGGTGGCCGCCGCTCGCGGCGTAGCGGTTGAACAGCGGCGGGAAGATCTGGAGCGGTATCGCCGCCGCGATAAAGCGCGGGTTGGACGTCAGCGCCGAGATGATGCGGTTGCCGAGCTTGCGCGCGACCTCACCATCCGGCGGCAATTGCTCGTTGCGTTTGACCATGGCCGACTGCGCCCCCGCAGTCGAGCGGCCGTCTTCCCAATCGCTGGCGTCCATGATGCGGCGGAAATCCGCCACATCATCTTTGCTCAGGACGCCAGGCAGGCACGTCAGCATGATCAGAACTTCGCTGTCGTTACGAGATAGAACGCCCGTCCCGGCGCGACCGCGACGAACGGTACTGCACTGCGATAGAGCGTATCGTAGTACAGCTTGTTGGTCAGGTTCTGCGCATAGAACTTCATGGTCCAGTTCGCGTCGATCTTCTTCTCGACGAACGCGTCGAAGCGCCAGTAGCTCGGCAGTTCGTTGCCGGTATTGGCCGCGAACGTGCCGCCATAGACCTTGGAGCGGTACACCGCCTGCCCGCCAAGCTCCCAGCCGCCGTCGAACTTGTACTTGGTCAGCATGCTGAACGACTGGTGCGCCACGTTGGCAAGCTGCAGGCCGAGGTTGGAGGCAACGCCGCTCTGCGTGACCTTCGACTGCATCAGCACCAGGCCGCCGAAGATGCTCCAGCGGTCCGTGATCTTGCCCTCGGCCTCGATGTCGATACCCTGGATGCGGTAGGCCGCGCCAGAGGTGAGCAGACCGCTGACGGTCTCGCGGGCGTTGTCCTTCGTGGTCTGGAACAGCGCGGCACTGACCAGCAGGTGGCGGTCTGCCAGCTCCCATTTGGTGCCGAGTTCGGCCGCCTTGTTGCGCTCGGGCCCGAGCAGGATGGTCGAGTTGGCGGGAACGCCGCCGTAGTCGGTGCCGGTCGCGTCCAGCTCCGACCCGAACGGATTGGCCGAGGTCGCGTAGGCCGCATAGATGCTGCCGATCGACATCGGCTTGTAGACCATGCCGACGTTGTAGTTCACCAGATCGGCGTTCTGCTTCAGGTAGGCCGAGTTCGTCGATGCGCTCTGGCTGTAGCCGTCATAGCGAATGCCGCCGTTGACGATGATGGTGTCCTGCCAGTTCGCGGTGTCCATGACATAGACGCTGCTGGTGTTGACGCCGTAACGCGTCGGGTTTCCAACCAGCGACGGCGTGTTGCTGAAGGGAATGTTGGTGTACTGCGGCGAATAGAGATTGACTCCCGTCACCGCCCCGCTGCTGGTTGAGCCGCCGCCGAACAGTTCCGACGACAGGCCGGTGTAACGGTCGATCGAGATGTTCTCGTTCGAATATTCGACGCCGAACACCGCCGTGTGCTTCACGCCGCCGGTGTCGAGCTTGAACGTCGCCTCGTTCTGGTTGGCCCACACGTCCACGTTCTGGTAGCGGCTCTGCGCGCTCGCCGTCGTGGTCCATAGCAGCGGATTGGGGCTGGTCGTATTCGGGTTCTGCGGCAGCGTGCCGATATAGTTGAGCAGCGAGTGCTCGCCGCGCACCTTGCTGCTCAGCGTGATGGCCTCGTTGACCTTGTACTCGATCGTGCCGGTACCGAAATCCTGCCGCGCGGTCTGGAAGTCGCGATTGAGGAAACCGTACCAGTTGCCACGCGGAATGCCGGCCGAGGTCACCGGCACGTTGCCCTGCTTGTAGTAGGGCACGCCGAAATCTGGCAGGCCGCTGAGGTCGGTATGGACGTAGTTCGTCGTGATCTTCAGATCGGTGGTCGGGGTGTATTTGGTCGAGATGAACGAGCCCCAGCGATTGTCGGTCACGTAGTCGCGCCCGGCGACGTTTGCATCCTGGAACAGGCCGCCCGCGCGCACCGAGAAGGTCGGATCGATGACCTGGTTGACGTCGAGCGTGACGCGCTTGGTCCTGTCGGTGCCGAACTCGGTATCCATCCGCTTGAAGTTGGTGTCGCCCGCCTGCTTCGTGACGATGTTGATGGCGCCGCCGGCGGTGCCGCGGCCGGCATAGGACGATGCCGGCCCGCGCAGAATCTCGATCTGCTCGGTGAAGAAGTTCTCGCGGATGGAAACGGCGGGATCGCGGATGCCGTCGATGAACACGTCGTTGCGCGCGTCGAAGCCGCGGATGAAGAAGCGGTCGCCGAACGCGTTGCCGCCCTCGCCCGATCCCAGCGTCACGCCGGCGGTCGAGCGCCCGATCTCCTTCAGCGTGGTGGCGTTCTTGTCCTGGAGCACCTCCTTGCTGAGCACGGTGATGGTCTTCGGCGTGTTCAGCATCGGCTCCGGAAACTTGCCGGAGGCCTGGACGTGGTCGACCTTGTAGGGCGCCGCCGGATCGGCATAGGGATTGCGATCCACGGCGCCGGCGGCGCCCGGTGTGACGGCGGCGGCCTGCTGCTGGGCCTGCTGGCGCTGTGCGGCGCGGCGCAGAGCATTACGCGCACGGACCTGATCTGCGGTCGGCTTCGAGGCTGTCGGGCGCGGACGCTCGACGGGAGCATCGACCGTCACCGGCGGCAGGTTCGATTGCTGCGCCTGCGCGCCACTCGACACCGACGCCACCGCGATCAAGCTCGCGACTGCCGACACCGTCTTGCCGGAACCTGCCGACCACTTTTCATCCATCAAGTCGAACGCTGCGACCGAACGCAACGATCTCGGTGCCAACACCTGCCCCATTTCAACACGCCCCATATTCCTGTTCGTTCATTCACTTCGACGAACGATGAAGCTGTTGGTATCGGCGGCAAAATAGCGGGTCAATGCGAGCACGCCGCGAGAACCCTTGAATAAGTCCAGATCAAAACGATTCTAAACTGTAGTTTGAAACGGTTCTAAACCGAGATTGGAGTCGTTCTAAATCGAACGGGAAAAACGCAGCGAAAACCAGCGTCGTGCGCGACGTCAATCGCTGCTCGGCGGCTTCATCAGCGAGAACAATTCGTCGACGGTCTTCTGCGCGACCGCGCGCACGCGATCGGAATTGTCCATGCCGGCGATATTGACGCCGCCAACGACGGCTTTGATCTCGTCGCGGAATTCAGTGAGAAAGCGCAAGGGATCGCGCTGCTCGTTGGCGACGCGCGCGATCAGACCCGTGATCAGAATCTGACACGCGATCAGCTTGCCGTTCAGCTCGTCCATCCTGCGCTCCCGTTGTGGCGGGGCCGATATGACCGATGCAGATTTTCCTGACAACCGAAACGCCACCTCGACGGTTTAGAACCGTTCTCGCGCGAGCCGGCGCACTCACTGTCGGAGCAGGCTTTGCCGACGACGCGACATGCCCGCCCACACCGGTTCCGAGCATTGCACAAGCTTTGCCCGTTGATCGTTCCTCACGGGAAAATGCAGCACTGCACACCGCTTCGCCAAAGGGCTGCCCAGGCAGTGCAAAGCTTTCCAATTGTTTAGGATTCTCAGGCGATAGTGCTGTTTACACTCGAACTTGGCGTGTATTATACAAGCGTGCTGGAACCCTATGATTGGCCCATAATTCATAACTTTGGGCATGCGAGCCGATATGAAGACATCACGGCCGGTCCTCTGGATTCTGATCATCGCGGCTGTGGCCTCCGCTGGCTACTTTGGTTGGAAGAAATACGGCTCGCCCGAGAGCGGAAAATCCCAGACCGCCCAGAAGGGACCGCCGCGCCCGTCCGCCGTCCCCGTCAGCGTTTCACCGGTCCAGAAGGTCGACTTCCCGGTCTATCTGACCGGCCTCGGCACGGTTGCGGGCTTCAACACCGTGCAAGTCCGGAGTCGCGTCGACGGACAGATCGACAAGATCGCCTTCACTGAAGGCCGGATCGCCAAGGAAGGCGAGCTTCTGGCCTCGATCGATCCCCGCCCCTATCAAGCCGCGCTCGACCAGGCCAAGGCCAAGAAGGCCCAGGACGAAGCGAGTCTGGCCAACGCCAATCTCGAGCTGCAGCGCGCCACGAAGCTCGGCGAATTCGCCACTGCACAGCGGGTCGACACCCAGCGCTCCACCGTCGCCCAGCTCACCGCGCAGATCGCCGCCGACGAGGCCGCCATCTCCAACGCGCAGACCCAGCTCGACTATACCCAGATCAAGGCGCCGATCACCGGCGTCGCGGGCCTGCGCCTGGTCGACGTCGGCAACATCGTCAACGCCTCGACCCAGACCGGCATCGTCACGATCTCGCAAGTCGAGCCGATCTCGGTGATCTTCACCGCGCCGGAAGACCAGTTGCCCTATATCAGCGAGGGCCAGAAGGCCGGCGCGTTGAAGGTGATCGCGTTCACGACCGACGGGAAGAAGACGCTTGCCGAAGGCAAGCTTGCGGTCATCAACAACCAGGTCGACACCACCAGCGGGACTATTCGGCTCAAGGCGGTGTTCGACAACAAGGACCACGCGCTGTGGCCGGGCCAGTCGGTTTCGACCCGCCTTCTGGTGCGCACTCTGAAGGACGCGATCGTGGTTCCGGATGACGCGGTCCAGCATTCGACCAACGGCCTCTATGCCTACACGGTCAATCAGGACAACAAGGCCGAAGTGCACAAGATCAAGGTCAGCTACGCCATCGACGGTCGTTCAGTCGTCGATGAAGGGCTGACCCCGGGGCAGCAGGTGATCACCGGCGGCCAGTTCAAGGTGCAGCCCGGGAGCCTCGTCTCGACGGCCGTGGCGAGTTCGGATCCAAGCCAGAACAAGGTACGACAGGAATGAACGCGGGCGGGATTTCGGCACCTTTCATCCGTTATCCCATCGGCACTTCGCTGCTGATGGCCGGCATTCTCTTCGTCGGTCTCGTCGCCTACCCCCTGCTGCCGGTCGCGCCGCTGCCGCAGGTGGACTTCCCGACCATTCAGATCACCGCTAATTTGCCTGGCGGCAGTCCCGAGACGATGGCTTCGTCGGTGGCGCAGCCGCTGGAGCGGCAATTCGCCCAGATCCCCGGCATCGCCCAGATGACGTCGACGAGCTATCTCGGCACCGCGTCGATCACCATCCAGTTCGACCTCAACCGCAGCATCGACGGCGCCGCCAACGACGTGCAGGGCGCCATCAACGCCGCCAGCGGCCAACTGCCAAAGAATCTGCCGTCACCACCGACCTACCGCAAGGTCAACCCGGCCGACGCCCCGATCCTGCTGCTGTCGGCGACATCAGAGACGCTGCCTCTGACCAGCGTCAGTGACGCGGTCGATGCCCAGCTCGCCCAGCAGATCAGCCAGCTCTCGGGCGTCGCGCAAGTCTTCATCGGCGGCCAGCAGAAACCCTCCATCCGCATCCAGATCGACCCGGCGAAGCTCGTCGCCAAGGGCCTGTCGCTCGAGGACGTGCGCAGCCAGATCGCCATCACTACGGTCGACAGCCCCAAGGGCAACATCGACGGGCCGAAGCGCGCCTACACGATCTACGCCAACGACCAGCTCACCCAGTCCAAGGACTGGAACGACGTCATCATCGCGTATCGCAACGGCGGTCCCTTGCGCATCCGCGACATCGGCCAGGCGGTCAGCGGCGCTGAAGACGCCAAGCAGGCGGCCTGGGCCAACGGCAAGCGCGGCGTGTTCCTGGTGATCTTCAAGCAGCCGGGCGCCAATGTCATCGATACCGTCGACCGGATCAAGGCAACCCTGCCCCGGCTCGTCGCCGCGATCCCGCCCGCGATCAAGATCGAGGTGATCAGCGACCGCACAACGACCATCCGGGCCGCGGTCGAGGACGTCCAGTTCACGCTGCTGCTGACCATTGCCCTCGTGGTCATGGTCATCTTTATCTTCCTGCGCAGCTTCTGGGCGACAGTGATTCCCACCATCACGGTTCCGCTGGCGCTATTGGGCGCGTGCGCCCTGATGTGGGTCTGGGGTTATTCGCTCGACAATCTGTCGCTGATGGCGCTCACGATCGCGGTCGGATTCGTCGTCGACGACGCCATCGTGATGCTGGAAAACATCACGCGCTACATCGAGGAAGGCGAAACGCCGATGGCGGCGGCCTTCAAGGGCTCCAAGGAAATCGGCTTCACCATCGTCTCGATCAGCATCTCGCTGGTCGCGGTGCTGATCCCGCTGCTGCTAATGGGTGGCATCATCGGGCGCCTGTTCCGCGAATTCGCCGTCGTGCTGGCGATGACGATCTTCGTCTCGATGTTCGTGTCGCTGACGCTGACCCCGATGATGGCCTCGCGCTTCCTGCGCGCCCATGGCGAGGTGACCCACGGCAAGTTCTACCAGTGGAGCGAACGCGGTTTCGATGCGATGCTGCGCGGCTACGAACATGTGCTCGACCTTGCGCTGGCCTGGCGTCGTACCACGCTTACGATCTTCTTCCTCACGCTCGGGCTGTCGGTCTACCTGTTCATCCTGATCCCGAAGGGCTTCTTCCCGCAGCAGGACGTCGGCTTGATCACCGCGACCTCCGAAGCCTCCCAGGATATCTCGTTCAAGGAAATGGTGAGGCGTCAGGAACAGCTCGGCAAGGTCATCCTGGCCGACCCGGACGTTGCCAGCGTTGCCATGTCTATCGGCGGCAGCGGCCGCGCCGGCAACAACGGTAACCTTTTCATCACGCTCAAACCGCGCGACAAACGCGACGCCTCGGCCCAGCAGATCATCACAAGACTGCGCCCGCAATTCGACAAGATCGAGGGCGCCCGCCTCTACATGCAGGCCGCACAGGACGTCCGGCTCGGCGGCCGTCCGACCCGCACGCAATTCGAATTCACCTTGCAGGACGCCGATCTCGCCGAACTCAACGACTGGGCGCCAAAGATCCTCGCCAAGATGGCGACGCTGCCGGAGCTGCGCGATGTCGCCACCGACCAGCAGACCCAGGGCACCACGGTCCAGCTCAAGATCAACCGCGACACCGCGGCGCGCTACGGCATCCAGCCGCAGTTGATCGACGACACGCTGTATGACGCTTTCGGACAGCGACAGGTCACGCAATATTTCACCCAGCTCAACACCTACAAGGTGATCCTCGAGATTTTGCCGGAGATGCAGGGCAGCCTCGAGAGCCTGAACAAGCTCTATCTGCGCTCGCCGCTGACCGGCGACCAGGTCCCGCTGTCGACATTCGCGACCTGGAGCACCGATCCGGTCCGCCCGCTCTCGATCAGCCACCAGGGCCAGTTCCCGGCGATCACCATCAGCTTCAACCTCGCGCAGGGCGTCGCGCTGGGTCAGGCCACGGCGGCGGTGCAGAAGGCGATGGCCGATCTCGGCGCGCCGCCGACGCTCAATTCGAGCTTCCAGGGTACCGCGCAGGCGTTCCAGCAGTCGCTCGGCACCGTGCCGCTGCTGATCCTCGCCGCGCTGGTCGTGGTCTATCTGATCCTCGGCATTCTCTACGAGAGCTACATCCATCCGATCACGATTCTGTCGACCCTGCCCTCGGCCGGCGTCGGCGCGCTCGCGATCCTGATGGCGGCCGGCTTCGAGTTCAGCCTCATTGCCTTGATCGGAGTCATCTTGCTGATCGGCATCGTGAAGAAGAACGGCATCATGATGGTCGACTTCGCCATCGCCGCCGAACGCGACGAGCACAAGACGCCGGAGCAATCGATCCGCCAGGCCGCGCTGCTGCGCTTCCGACCCATCATGATGACGACGATGGCAGCCCTGCTCGGCGGCGTGCCGCTGATGCTCGGTCACGGCACCGGCGCCGAGATCCGCCAGCCGCTCGGCTACGCCATGGTCGGCGGCCTGATCGTCAGCCAGGCGCTGACGCTGTTCACGACGCCAGTCGTCTATCTCTATCTCGACGAGCTCAACAACTGGTTCTCGGGCTGGGGCCGTTCGGGTGACGGCGAAGGCCATGAAACGGCCGAGCACGGCACCGTCAAGGAAGCCGCCGAGTAGGCTTGCACCGCGGCGGCCGCGACGCTACAGCGAGGCCCCCGGTCACGCCAACGCGGTTTCGCCATGCCCATGCAATCCCGACTTGTCGCCCTTGCCGCTGCACTGCTGTTATCGACGAGCGCGGCATATGCCCAGCAGGGCGGCGCCAGGAAGAATGCGGCGCCTGCCGCACAGCCCGCACCAGCTCCGACGCAGCCGCAGGCTGACGGTGCTCCGGCGCAGCAGGCCGGCTGGGTTGCACGTTGCACCAGCGCCAGCCGCGACGCGCCGCTCGAATGCGCGATCGAGCAGAACGCGGTGCTGACCAAGACCGGCCAGACCATCGTCCTGATCAACATCCGCATCGCGCCCGACACCCGCACGCCGGTGGCGCTGCTGCAATTGCCGCTCGGCCTCAACCTGCCCGTGGGCGCCAAGCTTCAGGTCGACGAGGGCAAGACGGTCGACCTCCAGATCCAGACCTGCGAGAACCGCGGCTGCTACGCCTCGACGCCGATTGCCCCGGACCTGCTCGCGAGCCTGAAGTCAGGCAAGCAGTTGAAGGTCTCCTTCCAGAACATGGCCAAGGAGACCATCGCGATCCCGATGCCGCTGGGCGATTTCGCGGCCGCCTACGACAAGATCAAGTAACGCCCTTCGTCTCTACTGCCGCGCCATCTGTGCGTTGCCGACGGCCTCGCCGTCGAGCTTCTGGTCGTTGTGCATGGTGACGGTGACGCGCAGCAGTCGTCCGTCAAATTCGAACGGCGCCTCGTAATGCGACACCGGGCTGCCGCGATCGCGGCCGATGTCGAGGCCAGACCACGAGATCAGCGTGTGGAAGCCGAGCTGGGTCTGCAGCGATCCCGCCGGCTCGCCGTCGATCAGCAGCGTGTACTCGGTGACGCCGGTGCGCGAGCCCTTCGCCGGAGCCTCCTTGCGCACGAGGCGCTCGACATGCACGCCAAGCCGCCGCGCAGCTGACGGCACTTTCCGGTCCGACCGAACGATCTGATGGTTGCCGCCGATGTTGAGATCGTGCACCAGATGGCCGTCCCTGACGTAGAGGCTGTAGCCCGACGTCGCATCGCCATGCGAGATCAGCACGCCGTCCGCGCCCGTCCCGCCGATCTCGACATGCGCCTCGATCGTGTAGCTGCGGCTGCGCACGTCGGGGGCGACGTCGGTCGGCACATGGCCCATGCCGGCGTGGAAGACGAAATGATGCCGCGCACCGTGGAAGCGCGCGGCGTTTTCGGCAAAGCGCGGCCCGAAGCGGTCGTCGAGCGGCAGCACGTTGCGCGTCTCGGCCTCCGCCCACCATTTCGCGATCATCGCGGCCAGACGCTCCGGCTCTTTCGCCGCAAGGTCATTGGTCTCGGAGAAGTCCTCGTCGAGATGGAACAGCTCCCATTTGTCGCTCTCGAACGGCGTGCCCGACGGATGGAACGCGACGGCCTTCCACCCGCCGTGCCAGAGACCGCGATGGCCGAACATCTCGAAATATTGCGGCGAGCTTTTCGAGGGCGCTGACGCGTCCGCGATCGAGCGCGCAAAGCTCTCGCCTTCCAGCGGCATCTGCCGGCAGCCCGCGATCTCGGCGGGCGCCGCGATGCCGATCAAGTCCAGCAGCGTCGGCGTGAGGTCGCAGGCATGGACGAACTGGTGCCGCAGCTCGCCTCGACCTGTGATCTTCCTCGGCCAGTTGATCACGAAGGGATCGCGGATGCCGCCGCCATGGGTGTTCTGCTTGTAGCGCCGCAGCGGCGTGTTCGAGGCCATGGCCCAGCCATGCGGAAAATTGCTGTGCGTGTCGGGCCCGCCGATGTCGTCGATCCGGGCAAGCTTCTCCGCGAGCGGCTCCGGCTTGAAGTTGAACGGCCCCATCGCGTTGACGAAGCCGAGCGGTCCGCCCTCCTGGCTCGCGCCGTTGTCGGACATCACGATGATGACGGTGTTGTCGCGGATGCCGGCCGTCTCCAGGAACGCGATCAGCCGCGCCAGATGCCGGTCGGAATGGTCGAGCATGCCGGCGAAAGCCGCCTGCAGGCGCGTGAAAATCCGGCGCTCGTCGGCCGAATGCTCCTCCCAGGCCTTCACCCCGTCATTGCGCGCCGGCATCCGCGTGTCCTGAGGCACCAGCCCCATCGCCTTCTGCCGCGCGAGCCGCTGCTCGCGCTCGACGTCCCAGCCATGCGCAAAGGCGGCATCATAGCTGCGGATGATATCCATCGGCGCCTGGTGCGGCGCATGGCAGGCGCCGAGCGCGACCCAGGTCAGCCAGGGAACATCAGGGCGATCGGCGACATGATCGCCGATGAAGCGGATCGACTGGTCGATCAGATCCTCGGTCAGATGATAGCCGTCGGCGTAGCTGCCCGGCGGATCGATATGCGTGTTGTCCGAGACGAGCTCCGGCGCATATTGGTCGGTCTCCGCATCCAGGAAGCCATAGAAGCGATCGAAGCCGCGCCCCAGCGGCCAGCCGTCGAACGGACCGGTGGCGCCGCTCTCGGTCAGCGGCGTGACATGCCATTTGCCGACCATATAGTTGCGATAGCCGTGCACGCGCAGCATCTCCGCGAGCGTCCCCGCCTCGCGCGCGATCTTGCCGCGGTAGCCGGGATAACCGGAATCGAAATTGGCGAGGCACCCGACGCCGACCGAATGATGATTGCGGCCGGTGAGCAGCGCCGCACGCGTCGTCGAGCACATCGCCGTGGTGTGGAAACCGCTGTAGCGCAAGCCTTCCGCGGCGAGCCTGTCGATGGTCGGCGTCCTGATCGCCGAGCCGTAGCAGCCGAAATCGGAGAAGCCGACGTCGTCGAACAGCACGACCAGAATGTTCGGCGCGCCCTTGGGCGGCCTCGCCGCTTCCGGCCACCAGGGCTTTGACTCTGCAATCGTCTTGCCGACGGTGCCGCGAAACGGCGTGCCGTTGCCTGCGCTCATCCGATCCTCCCCTATTTGGTGGCGTGAGCCGCCACGGTTGACCCGGGGCCCAGTCCCACCTAAATTATAATCCGAATTATGATTATGATTTAAGCCGGATGCAAGCACGGATGCGACCAACGCCGGACGAGCCTCGCGACTTCGACCTCCCGGGTGTCGCCCCGTCGCGGCAGAAGCGCAGCCGCGAGACTACGCTGGCGCTGCTCCGCGCCGGCGCCGACATGCTGCGGACGCGCAGCCTTGCCGAACTCTCGATCGAGGCGCTCTGCACTGAAGTGGGCGCCACTGTCGGCGCCTTCTACAGCCGTTTCGAGAGCAAGGAGGCCTATTTCAACGCGCTGATGGCGCTAGCCGCACGCGACGGCGAGCAGCGGCTCCAGGAGATCAGGCGGCCGTCATCTGACACGGCTCTCGACACGCTCTGCACGATCATCGTCAGCGGCATCATCGCCTGGATGCGCAACCACGAGGGCGTGCTCCGCGCCGCGCTTCAGCACGATGACACTCGCCCGGACACATGGTCGCCGTTCAAGGCGCTCGCGAAAGCAACCACGATGCGCGCCACCCCTCTCCTGCTCCCGGCCATGCGCAAGGGCCGCAAGGCCGCCAAGACCCGCGCCATCGCCTTCGGCTTTCAGGTCGTGCTGGGCACGCTGGTGAATGCGATCCTCAACGATCCCGGCCCGCTGTCGCTTTCGGCGAAAGAGATGGAGACGCGGCTCGCCGGCTGCCTGCTGCTGCTGCTGCTTCAGGCGGAGGCCGGTCACCCCACCCCGAGGTAGGCCTTCTGCACTTGCGGATCCTCCGCGAGCGCCGCGGCCGTGCCGGACAGCACGCTCTTGCCGACCTGCAACACCGTCGCAAAGTCGGAGACTTCCAGCGCCAGCTCGATCGACTGCTCGGCGAGCAGGATGGTCAGGCCCTCGCGATGCAGACGGCCAAAGGTTTCGTACATGGACTCGACCACCGCCGGCGCGAGGCCGAGCGAGGGCTCGTCCAGCATCAGCAGCTTTGGATCACTCATCAGCGCGCGGCCGACCGCGAGCATCTGCCGCTCGCCGCCGGACATTGTGCCGGCGCGCTGGTTGCGTCGCTCCTTCAGGCGCGGGAAGAACTCGTAGACCCGTTCGAGCAATACTGCCTGGCGCGATTTGTCGTGCAGCGGCGTGGCGCCAAGAATCAAATTGTTCTCGACGCTCTGCTGCACGAACAGCCGCCAGCCCTCCGGCGACAGCGCCAGTCCCTTGCGCACGATCGTGAACGCCTTTTGCCCGGCGATGTCCTCGCCGCGAAAGCTGATCGATCCCGAATGCACGGGAATGAGCCCGGCGATCGCATTCAGCGTCGTGGTCTTGCCGCCGCCATTGGAGCCGAGCAGCGCGACGACGCTGCCCTCCGGCACCTCCAGCGACACGTCGGAGACGCCGATGAGGTCGCCATAGCGCACCTCGAGGTGCTCGATCCGCAGCAGCGCTCCGCTCATAGGTCGGGCCCGCCCATCAGTTCGACCGGCGTATGGCCCGCGGCCGCTTTGGCCGCGCGCTTGCCGAGATAGGCCTCGATCACGGCCGGGTTGGAGGTAACGTCGCGCGGGCTGCCGCGGGCGATCTCCTTGCCCTGGTGGAACACCATCACGCGGCTCGCCAGCGACATGATCACTTCCATGATGTGCTCGACGATCACGAGCGTGATGCCGGAGCGGTGAATGTCACGAACGAGATCGATCGCGAGCTTTACTTCATGCGCGTTGAGCCCCGCCATGGCCTCGTCGAGCAGCAGCACTTTCGGCTCGGTCGCCAGCGCGCGCGCGATCTCCAGCCGCTTGCGGCCGGGCGTGCCGAGCGAGCGCGCCGGCGCATCCGCGAGCCTGATCATGCCGACACGCTCGAGCACGGCGCGGGCCTTCGTCTCGGCCTCCTTGCGATGCGAGGTGCGGAGGAACGCGCCGATCATGACGTTCTCCAGAACCGTCATGCCCTCGAAAGTCTGCGGCACTTGGAAGGTGCGGGCAAGCCCGAGGCCGGCGCGCTGCTCCGGCGTGAAGTCGGTGATGTCTTTCCCTTCGAACAGCACGCGGCCCGAAGTCGCCTGGAGGTCGCCGGTGAGGCAGTTGAAGAAGGTGGATTTTCCGGCGCCGTTCGGCCCGATCAGACCGAGAATGTCGCCCTGCTCCAGCGTCGCGGAGGCATTGTCCACCGCCTTGAAGCTGCCGAACGCCTTCGTGATCCCGCGTGCCTCAAGGAGCATGGCCGGCTCCCGTGTCGGTATTCGGTTTGCTGCGGCGCGTGAACAGAGCGAGCAAGCCCCCCGGCTGGAAGCGCGCGATCAGCACGATGATCGCGCCATAAAGCACGAAGGTCAGCCCGGCGCCCTTGCCGCCGAGCCAGCTGTTGGAGATCTCCTCCAGCGGCACCAGGATCGCGGCTCCCACCAAGGGCCCAAACAGCAGCCCTGCCCCGCCCAGCGCCGCCATGATCAGGATTTTCACCGAGATCAGGATGCCGAGCCCGGACTCGGGATCGACGAAGCCGAACATCATCGCATAGAGCGCGCCGGCGACACTCGTGAGCGCCGCGCTCAGCATGTAGGCGTAGAGTTTCGTGCGTGCTGCCGGCGCGCCCAGCGAACGCGCGGCCCGCTCGGAATCCTTGATCGCGCGCAGGTAAAATCCCATCCGGCTGTTGGTCATCCACCAGGTGACGAGCAACGTGATCACGAGCACCGCGAGAAAGAGATAGTAGTACGGCAGCGACGACAGGAACGAGAGATCGAAGACGTTGCGCGGAACGGTCGGACCAGAGAGGCCAACAGCTGCGCCTAACCATTCGGTATTGGTCACAATCAACCGCACCGTCTCGGCCACCGCGATGGTCGCCATGCTGAAATAGTGACCTGACAGCCGCAGCGTCGGCACGCCGATGATCGCGGCGAGCCCGACCGCCAGCACGATGCCGCCGGGGATGCCGAACAGCGGCGACAGACCGAATTTGGCGTAGGAGGCCATCGCGGCATAGGCGCCGCAGCCGAAGAACACGACATGGCCGACCGACACCTGTCCGGCATAGCCGCCGACGATATTCCAGGCAGAGGCCGCGATGGCATAGAGCAGCACCAGCGCACCGAGGCGCTGCTGGAACGGCGAGGACATCAGCAGCGGATAGGCGATCGCACAGGCAGCGACGACTGAGAGCCAGATCAGGCGCCGCATTACAGCTTCCCCATCAGGATTTACCCATCAAGCCTTGCGGCCGGAACCAGAGGAAGAGCAGGAACAGGACATAGACGACGATGTCCTTGTAGACCGCGCCGATCAGATAGCCGGACAGCGACTCGATCACCCCGATCAACAGGCCCGCCACGAGTGCGCCCGGCACGCTGCCGAAACCGCCGAGCGAGACCGTGACAAAGGCGACGATGCCGAGCGTCTCGCCGACCGTCGGTACGATGTAGAAGAAGTTCGCGATCAGAGCGCCGGCAAGACCGGTGGCGCCGGCCGCGATGCCCCAGGCGATCGCCTGCATGGTGTCGGGCCGGATGCCCATCAGCTGCGCCGCGGTCTGATCCTCCGCCACCGCCAGCATCTTCGAGCCGAGCGAGGTGCGCGTCAGGAGCAGATGCAGGCCCAATGTTACCAGCAGCGCGACCACGCCGGCCAGCAGCCGCGAGGCCTCGATGCGCAGGCCGGCGAACGCGTAGGTGCCGCCGACGATGTTCGGCGGCATCGACAGGAAGTTGGCGCCGAACCACCAGAACACCGAATAGCGCAGCAGCAGCGCGAGCCCGAAGGTGCCGAGGATCTGGGCCAGCATCGGCCCCTTCATGATGTCGCGGATCAGGGCGAAATAGACCACGACGCCGACGGTCGCGAGCACCAGCGTCGCCAGCGGTGCGCCGAGGAGCGGCCCTCCCCCCACCAGGGTGTAGACGACATAGGCGACGTACATGCCGAGCATGACGAAATCGCCATGCGCGAAATTGACGATGTTCATCATGCCCCACACCAGCGTGAGGCCCGAGGAAAACAGGGCGTAGACGGCGCCAAGCAGAAGCCCGCCGACGATCACCTGCACGAGGACAAAGGACATGAGCTGCGTTGCTCTGATCAAATCACGTAAGGAAAAGGCGGGACGCGCGGTCCCGCCCTCAAGCAACCTCACCAGCCCTTGTAGGGCAGCATCGGCGCCTTTTCGGCGTTGGTCTTCGGCCACACCGAGACGTAGTTCTCGCCATCCTGGAGCTGGATGATAGCGCCGGAGGCGAGGACGTTCTGGCCCTTGTCGTCGAACTTCACGCCCTTGTAGCCGATCATCAGTTGCTCGGGCTTCAGGTCTGTCGCCTTCAGCGCGGCCTGGATCTTGGCAGGTTCGATCGACCCGGCGCGGTCAATCGCTTCGGCCAGCACGAAGAAGCCCTGCATCTGCCGGGCGACCGTGTCGTCCATCTCCTCGCCGCTCTTCTTCTTGTACATGTCGGCGATAACAGCGGATGCTGAACCCGACGGGCCGACGACCCAGGACGAGCGGTTGAAGACGCCCTGCGAGATCTTGCCAACTGCCTTGGTGAAGGAAGGATCGGAGTAGCCGGCATCGTCGGCCAGCAGCACTGCCGGCTTGTAGTCCAGCGACTGCATGGTCTTGGCGAACAGGATCGCGTCCGAGGTGTAGCTGATCATGATGACGACGTCCGGCTTCTTGTCCTTGAGCTGGAGCACCTGCCCCTGGACGTCGGTCGCGTTGACGGGATAAGCGACGTCGAGCGCGATCGGCTGGCCTTTCTCCTTGAAAGCGCCGGCAATCGTGTTCGCGACCGAGGAGCCGTATTCGGTGTTGTCGTGAACCAGCGCGACGCTGTCGGTCTTGGCGCCCCGCGCCTTGATGTCGGCGAGGAAGTCGACATAGATCCTGGCGAAGTCGGTGGCGATCGGCGTGGTGCGGAAGAACCATTTGAAGCCGCGCTCGGTGAGATTGGCGGCGACCGATTCGGAGTTCAGGAAGGGAACGCCGTATTTCTCGGCGATCGCGCTCGTGGTCAGCGTGACTCCGGACTGATAGGAGCCGAACAATGCGGCCACTTTATCTTCCGTGATCAGACGCAGCGCCTGGTTCTGGCCGGTTGCCGGATTGCCCTGGTTGTCGGCGATGATCACTTCGACCTTGGCACCGCCGAGGCCGGCGAGGCCTGCGTTCTTCGCCAGCGGGAAATTGCCGAGTTCGAGATGCGCGTTGTTGATGATATCGGTGGCGACATCGAGCGCCGCCTTGGCATGCGCGCCGATCGAGGCGGTGCCGCCGGACATCGGCAGGATCACGCCGATCTTGACGACCTTGTCTTGCGCGTCCGCGTTTGGGCCGAGTGCAAGGGACATCGCGGCCGCGCAAAGCAGCCCGGTGACGTGCTTCAAATTCATGAAATCAGACCTCCCAAAGGGTTTCCCCGACCAAGGTTTTTTGGAAGCTGTGGCTGGCGCCCGCTTCCGCTTGTTTATGCCTGGCTGACCCTAGGATGGCATGCCATCCGGATACCGGCAAGGTGAAACGGACTTGCGCAATGCTGCATAAGGAAGCAGCGAACGCGGCGCCATGTGCGGTGGTTCAATCTGGCGTCGCCTGGTGGACGAAGGACAACTGCGACGGCTACGAGATCTTGCGTTGCCCGACGGGCAAAACACCCAAGACACCGGTCAACCCGCGCCACCAAAAATATTCGCCTTTACAGAATTTCGGAATAGGCGGATATTGCGCGCACTCCGGCCCAAGGAAGAGGGGCGTATCGCGATCGTCACGAACGCGGGCCGGACGGCGGTGGACGTGGGCCACACTGGTGCGACGGTGATCGCAGGGCGGGAAACCGTGAGCGACGCACATCGCACGCACGACCGGTGTGATCTGCGTACGGCAAAATCGTGTGGTCCTGACGCCCGGGGTCTGTGCGCCAAGTCTTGCGGTGATGAAGCGGCCAACCGGTGCGCGCATCAGCCATCTGCAAGGCGACGGGGGCAATAGTGCATCGCTCCCCGAGGAGAGCGCGACATAAGCCGTAAAACCACTGCGCAGGGAAGGCCGGATGTTTGGCTTCACCTGTATGCCGCTGTGCAAATTCTTGTTGCCACCTTTCGCACAGTGGACCGTGGGTGCCCGGCCGGCACCCGGTCTTCCCTGCGCCCTCCTTCATTTGAGGGTGAGACGACCAGGCAAAGCTGGGCGAAACACGCCGCGAGGATGCGAAGCTGTGTCTGCAATGACGAGGATGATGCAGTTGCGCGCGAAGACTCAGGTCTCGGGCCCCGGACGCAGTGCAGCGCTACTTCAGCGGTGCGCTGCAGCGCGTCCGGGACACGAGCGAAACAGATGCCCCGTCAACCGACGACGTCGCTCGCCTGCAGCAGCGTGGTGAAGCCGCCATAGACCATCCGCTTGCCGTCGAAGGGCATGTCGGCGCCATGGAACTGCGGGTCCGCCATCACCTTCTTGTTGACGGCATCGCGGGTCTGCCGATCGCGGTAGACGATCCAGGAGAACACCACGACCTCATCCTCCTTCGCGATCACCGCGCGCGGGAACGACGTCAGTTCGCCATAGGGCACGTCGTCACCGATACATTCGACGTAGTCGAGTGCGCCGTGCGCCATCCACACCGCGCAGGCCTTTCGCGCCAGCACCTTGTAGGCCTCGATCTTGTCCCTGGGCACGGCGAGCACGAAGCCATCGACATAGGGCATCACGGATCTCCTTGAGGGTACACGCCCCAAGGACGAAGCGGCCGACGGCGATCCGACCGGCACATGCGCATTTCAGGTGAGGCAAACCGCCGCGAGTTGCGCCCGCCGAGCCGGGGCCTGGTCGCCGGCCACGAGGTCAATTTGAGCCTGGAGGAGCGCCCGGAATTGGCTGGGGAACCTGGATTCGAACCAAGACAAACAGAGTCAGAGTCTGTTGTGCTACCGTTACACCATTCCCCAACGGAATAGCCGAACAAATTCAATGACTTATCGATCTGTCCGGCTGTGGCCGGAAGCGCGTTTGGGCGCAAATCACGGCTCAGGCGTGCCAGCGTTCTACCCGCTCGTCCCGGGGCTGGCAAGCGCTGCGGTGCACGGAGCTGTTGACCCGACTGTGGGCCTGGGGACGCGCTTATTCCGGCGCGAGCGTCGCGAGCCCGGCTTCGATGATGGTGATCTCCTCGCTGACCTGCGCGATGGCCTGCCTCGGATCGACGCCGGTCACCGATACCAGTTGCCGCAGCAGGTCCTGCCGATGCGTCAGGATCTCGTGGAGCGCATCGCGATCGTTCAGCCGCACATATCCTTCGACGATCAATTCAACGGAACGAGACATTGGGCTCTCAAAACATGGGTTACTGTTCAGGCACCCAAACTATCGCGATCGGCGCCCCCGTGTGAGCACGATGTCCCGTCAACCTTGACCGGTAAGGCTAACGCGCGCGCCATGGACCTCGACTAGATCACGATGTGGTCGAAGTCGGCGGCGATCCGCGTGTGCGGAAAGATCCTTGCCGCCTCGGCCAGGACCTCGTCATCCTGATAGCGTCCCGACATATGGACCAGCACGAGCTGTTTGACGCTGTTTGCCGCAGCAAACGAGGCGGCCTCGGTTGCCGTGAGATGACCGTAGTCCCGCGCGGTCGACGCGTCGCGATCGAGGAACGTCGCCTCGATCACCAGCAGATCGGCGCCGGCGACATATCTGGACAGCCCATCGCTGGTCTCGGTGTCGCCGATCACGACGAGCTTCCTGCCGCCGCGCGGCGGCCCCAGCACGTCCTCCGGATCGATCGTTCGACCTGCGATCACGATCGGCCGCCCTGCAGCCAGCTCTCCGCGCATCGGACCGTCAGGGACGCCGAGCACCGCGAGGCGGTCGGACAGGAGATGGCGACGTGCGGGGCTCTGGAACACGAAGCCAAAGCTGTCGGTGTCGCGGTGGCGGACAGCAAAGCAGTCGACGGTAAACTCCCCGGCGTCGACGACCTGTCCTTTAGTCAACGGAACGAACTCAACCGGGATCGGCGCCCTGCCCGCGCCCCACAGGCCCGCGAGCATGCGGGCGACGACATCCAGCGTGCCAGCGCCGGCGTGAATGGTCATCACTTCGGCGCTCCGCCGCAGGCCCAGTGTTGAAAACAGGCCGGGGATGCCGAGCACGTGATCGAGGTGACCATGGGTCAGCAGGATGCGATCAAGTCGCCCAAAGCCGGCGCCGCTCCGCAGCAACTGGCGTTGCGTGCCCTCGCCGCAATCGACCAGGATGCGCTTGCCTGCGGCTTCAACGAGGAGGGCCGGATGGTTTCGTTCTGCCGAGGGAACGCTGGCCGAGGTCCCGAGAAATGTCAGGGCGAACATGATCACGCATCCGGCGGCACCTGAGCGGGCCTCACCGTCCCCAATGCCACGCGATCAGCAGCGCGTACAGGCCCATCGATCCCGCGTAGAGCGCGGCGAGCAGCGCGTATCCCGCGATCTGACGGCCGAACGCCGCCTTCGGCGCAATCCACCAGTCGAGCGCCCTGAAAGCAGCGGGCACCAGCCACCAGCCGAGCAACTGGGTGCTGACGAGATTGCCGACGAACAGCGACAGCCAGACCGGCACGCCGTGGCTGTCGATCAACGGAGCACTGACAAAAAAGCCCCAGAGGAAGACCACGGGATAGAGCACCAGCAGGACGATCAGGTTGCTCTTCCAGATCAGGGCCGGTCCCTGCTCGGGAGCCTGCGTCTTGCCGGCCGGGAACCAGAAATTGAAGCCATAGCTCGCCCGCTTCACGCTCATGCCGGCGTTGAAGCGCGCACCGTCCCTCAGCAGGGTCTGCCGCAAGGGCGAGTCGAGCCACGCATTGAGATTGGCATCGCTGTCGAACGACAGGATGATGATCCATTCGTCGTGCAGGCCCGGGATCGGCCGCTCGATCTTGTGGCGCAGGAATCCCTTGAACTCGGCCTCCGCGGCCTGGATGCGCTGCTGCCATTTCAGGAACGCGTCCTCGAGCCCGTCAGGAACCTTGAAGGAGATGACGGCGGAGACCGCGCTGTCGCGCTGAACGCCGGTGTCCGGCAGGATATGGACATCCTCCGAACCGACGAAGAAGCGCTGCACCTCAGCGACCAGCCGTGCCCGCACCTCGCTCTGAAGCCACGCCCGCGCGGCCGCCGGGCTCGCGAAACGCAGGATCGTCACCCAGTCGACATGCGCCGGCGGCTGCGGCGGCACGACTTCCTGGCTGAGGAAGCCGGGCCATGCCTTGAGCACCTCGCCGACCTCGCCGTTCCAGCGCGCGAACGCGGCAAAGCCCTCGTCCGCGATGCGGCGCTGGATGACGAGCGCGACTGGCTGGCCGGCTCTATCCGGTGATCCGTTCATCGCGTCCGCTTCAGCCTTTCTTGTAGAGGCGCTTGCCCATCACCCAGGTCTCGTCGACGCAGCGATCGTCGCCGACCATCATGACGGCAAACAGCATGCTCGCGGCCTCGTCCATCGTGCGCGGGCCGGCGCCGTCGGCGATCAGCGACTGGTGCCAGGGCTGCGCTGCCGGGCCGCCGTTCGGATCGAGCGCGACGAAATCGGCTTCCTTGCCCGGCTCGAAATTACCGAGCTTGTCGTCGATGTAGAGGCCCTCGGCACCGCCGAGCGTGATCGACCAGAAGCCGCGATAGGGCGAAAGCTTGTTGCGCTCGGCTTCGGCGAGGTCCTTGCGCACGGGATCGATGCTGCCGTCGAGCAGGGTGTTGTTGCACATGCCGACCTTGTAGGCGTCATCGAGCACATGGATCATCGAGAAGCGATTGCCGCCGCCGACATCGGTGCCGAACGACATTTTCACGCGGTGCTCCGGATCGGTGGCGCGGCCGAGCCGGAACAGGCCGCTGCCGAGGAACAGGTTCGAGCACGGGCAGAACACCACCGCCGCGCCCTGCTTCGACATGCGGCGGAACTCGTTGTTGGAGAGATAGACGCCGTGGCCGCCCGAGAACTTCGGGCCGACCAGGCCGAACTTCTCGTAGACGCCGAGGTAGTCCTGGCAATCCGGATGCTCGACGAGCACGCCACTGCACTCGGCCGGATTTTCGGAGATATGGGTGTTGACCCAGCAGTCCGGATGCTCGTGCTTGAGGCGCTGACACGCCTTGAGCAGCTCAGGCGAGGCGCCGAAGGCGAAGCGCGGCGTGATGGCGTAGAGGTTGCGGCCCTTGTTGTGATACTGCGCGATCAGCCGCTTGCTGTCGCGATAGAAATTCTCGGGCGTGTCGACATAGTCGGCCGGCGCGTTGCGATCGATGCCGGTGAGGCCCGCGATCACGCGCATGTTGCGGCGGGCGGCTTCCTCGAACAATTCTTCGGTCGAGACCGGCGAGGAGCTCGTGAACGCCTGGCAGGTGGTGGTTCCGGACGCCAGCAGCGCGTCGAGGAAGCGCTTCACGCCCTCGCGCGCATAG
The DNA here is from genome assembly GCF_042076515.1 of Bradyrhizobium sp. A5. Taxonomy (NCBI): domain Bacteria; kingdom Pseudomonadati; phylum Pseudomonadota; class Alphaproteobacteria; order Hyphomicrobiales; family Nitrobacteraceae; genus Bradyrhizobium; species Bradyrhizobium sp. A5. The sequence continues at coordinate 4,197,970 of NZ_CP148990.1, forward strand.
TTGCGATCCTTGTATTTGAGCTCTTCGGGATAGATCCACATTTGCAGCCATGGCAGCAGCTGCTCGCCATAGGCACCTAGCACCCGGGTCTGCGGCAGATGGATGTGACCGTCGATGAAGCCCGGGACGATGATGCGGTCCTTGATGTGGGTGATCTGCACGCCCGGATGCGCAGCGGAGATCTTGTCATAAGGACCGAACGCCTTGATGACGCCGTCAGTGACGATCATGAGGCCGTCCTGATGAAAGCGCGCGGCGGCCTGCTCGTTGCCGACGTGCCTCCAGGGATCGTCGACGAAGTCGAAGAACGTGCCGCGAATACCGACGGTGGTCATGATTGATTCCTTCCTCAAGTCTGTGTCGCGCGGCGTGGCGCAGGCAGCGAGATGGCGAGCAGCGCGCCGGCGACGGCGCAGAGGCCGAGATAGAGCCAGCCGATCGGCGCCTGCGTCGCTTCAGGCAGCACCGCCGCGATCGCCATGGCACCGCTCACCGCGAGATAGCAGAGCGCGCTGATGAGACCGCCGATCAAGCCGTGGTCGCGCTCGAACAAGCCGAGCGCCATGCCGTACATCATCGGACACAGCACGCCGCAGCCGCCGAGCACCAGCGCGCCGCCGATCGTGATCGACGCAAAGTCGAGACCCAGGATCATGCCGGTCGCAGTCAAGACCGCAGCCCCGGCGAGAAACAGCGCGAAGGCGCCAAGGCCCATCACGCGGGCCAGCATGAAGCGCGCGAAATGCGCGCAGCCGAGCTCGCCGGCGAGGTTCACACCACCAAGGCCGAGCGCGACGAGGCCGTAGATGGCCGCCGAATGGCCGAGACCGGTCTGGTAGAAGAACGGCGCGACAACGCCGAATGCCAGCTGTGCACTTGCCGCCGCGGCAAACACCAGCACGAAGGCCAGGAAGCCCGGTCGCATCAGCGCCTCGCGCAAAATGCCTGCCGTGCGATACGGATCGAACGGTGCGCGCCGCTCGGCGGGCAGAGTTTCGGGCAGAAACAGCACGACCACCGCGGCGACGATGGCTGCGGCGATGGCGATGATGATGAAGACGCCGCGCCAGGACGTCAGTTCGACAATGAAGCCCCCGGCCGCCGGAGCCAGCACGGGCGCGAGCCCCCAGGCCGCACCCAACAGGCCGGAGATCGCGGTGAGCTCACGCCCGCGAAAACAGTCAGCCGCGACCGCATAGGCCACCACGAGGCAGGTGCAGCCGCCGATGCCCTGCAGGAACCGCAACGCCAGCAGCAGCGAGGCGCTGGTGGCGAGCGCGCAGGCAATGCTCATCGCGATGAGCACCGTCAGGCCCGCGAGCAGGACGCTGCGGCGGCCGAGCGTGTCGGAGGCGATTCCGACCGGCACCAGCGCCAGACTCATGCCGAGCATGTAAGCGGTGACGGTGTTCTGCATCGACGCTGAATCGGTGGCGAGGTCCACCACCATCTGCGGCAGGCCGGGCGTATAGGCGTCGAGAGGGATCTGGCTGAACGGCACGACGCACAGCAGGATCGGCACGATCCCGCGCTTCGCGCAACCGGCGTCCGAAGCAAGTGCAGTCATAAAGCAACGCCCCCTCAGTGCCCACCCCGTCTTTTCGTGCACGCGTTGAGACGCGACGATGCGGATTGCAGGTCTTGACGCGCGGCAACGTGCCAGAACTGTGTGTAAAAACCCTTAGGGATCTCCGCTCAATGCAGGCGGCTCACGCTGCGAACCCTGCGGCGTGACGACGCTCCGACAAAAGATGCGAAAACAACCCCATGCACAGTACAAATCATTGAAGTATTTCGCCCCACGTGGTGCAAGCCCAGCGCTCCGGGCACGTTTGACACGTCGGGCAAAACAGGCGCAGAATTGCATGATCGCCGATCGGGAGCTCGCCGCCGCTCCGGGCCATTAACCGTTCGGAAGCCATCGCCACTTCGGATGACGCGCCCCAGTCGGCAAGCAGGTCTGGTGCCCGCTGCACCGCCTCCTGATCCCCTTTCAAAATCGCACGTTCGGCGCCCCCAGCAATCGGCAACGGGGATAGGCTCGACACCGCGATGAGACACAATGGAGTTCGTGATGACCGCAGAGGCCGCTGACTTGAACTACGGCTCGATCAGCGCACTGCTGAGCGCCCTGCGCGCGCGCAAGGTGTCGGCGTCGGAATTGCTCGAACACACGATCGCGCGTATCGAGGCACTGGACGGACCGATCAACGCGATCATCGTTCGCGATTTCGATCGCGCCAGGGACGCCGCGCGCGCCGCCGATGCCGCGCTTGGCCGTAGCGAGCGGCTGCCGCTGCTGGGCATCCCCGTCACCATGAAAGAGCCGTTCAACGTGGCCGGCCTGCCGACCACGTGGGGCTTTCTACACTTCAGGGATTTTCAACCGGCGGAAGATGCTCTCGTCGTCTCGCGGTTGAAGGCGGCGGGCGCCGTCATCATCGGCAAGACCAACATCCCGATCGGCTTGCGGGATTTCCAGAGCTACAACGAGATTTACGGGACAACGAACAATCCGTGGGATCTCGACCGATCGCCCGGCGGCTCCTCGGGCGGATCGGGGGCGGCGCTGGCCGCCGGTTTCGGTCCGCTCTCGATCGGCTCGGATATCGGCGGCTCGATCCGGGTGCCGGCGCATTTCTGCGGTGTGTTTGGACACAAGCCGAGCCACGGTCTGGTCCCACTGCGCGGATACAGCCTGCCGCCGGCACCGCCTGTCCCCGGCCAGGGCGATCTCGCTGTCGTCGGACCGATGGCGCGCACTGCCGCGGACCTTGCGCTGGCGCTCGACGTGATCGCCGGCCCCGACGAGACGCGCGACGGGATCGGCTATCGCCTTGCACTGCCCACCTCGCGCCATGACCATCTCAGGGATTTCAGGATCCTCGTCATCGATACCCATCCGCTGATGCCGACGGGTGATGCCGTGCGTTCTGCGATCGGACGGCTGGCGGAACGGCTCGAACGAACAGGCGCACGGGTCGCGCGCTCAAGCACATCGCTGCCCGATCTCGCCGAGTCAGCGCGGCTCTACATGAAGCTGTTGAACGCAGCGCGCAGCCCGCGCCTGACACCGGCCGCCCTCGCCGAGGCACAAGGCGTTGCCGCAGCTCTCTCGCCCGACGATCGCAGCCTGCAGGCCGAGCGCGCCCGCGGCTGGGGGATGATCCATCGCGAGTGGCTTGCGATGGATGCGGCCCGCTTGCAGTTGCAGCAGCGGTGGCAGCTCTTCTTCCGCGAGTTCGACGCGGTGATCTACCCGGCTGCCGCCGTACCGGCCTTCCCGCACGACCATTCCGAGCCGTTCGATGCGCGGCAGCTCGACATCGACGGAAAGCTCTACAACTACTCCGATGCCTGCTTCATCTGGGCCGATCCCGCCTCGACTTGCGGTCTGCCGGCAACCGCCGTTCCGATCGAGCGCACGCCGACAGGCCTGCCGATCGGCGTCCAGATCATCGGGCCTTATCTCGAAGATCGCACGACGATGGCCCTGGCCGGACTGATCGAACGCGAGTATGGCGGCTTCGTGCCGCCGTCGTCGCTCCAATCCTCAAAATGACAACGGCCGCCAGCCGTCAGGTTCGGTCGGTCGACTGCGCCTCGACCGCCTGCACGGCAACGCTCGCCACTTGGCGCAAGGCCTCGCGATCCGAGCCCGAGGACGCCATCACGCCCATGCCGACCGACACCGCGGAGACGTAGCGCGCAAGCGCGGCGGGATCGGAGGTCGGCTTGAGATCGCCTTCGGCCTTGGCGCGAACGAAACGGTCGCGGAGCTGGGCTTCATTTTCGGCGCGGCGGGCCGCGAGCTCGAAGGGGACGTTCTCGGAGCCGCTGCCGCAGGCGATGCCGCCCTGCACGAGCAGGCAGCCGGGCGGATTGGCGGGATCGGTCTGTTTCTCGGCGATGCCCATCAGCATTCGTTCGGCGACATCGCGTGCAGTCGGAGCCGCCACCACCTCGTTCATCCAGACATTGCGCAGTTTGGTGTAGCGGTCGAGCGCGGCCTTGAGCAGGCCTTCCTTGTTGCCGAAACAGGCATAGAGGCTGGGCGGATTGATGCCCATGGCCTCGGTGAGCTGGGCAATGGTGGCGCCCTCATAGCCATGGCGCCAAAACACTTCCATCGCCTGGTCCAACGCCGTTTCGGCGTCGAATTCGCGGGGGCGTCCCATGCCCATGTGCCTGTTCTCCTCGGAATCGGCGGCGTTCCTCAATCTAACGCCTGATCCTATCTATTTGTTCTGTCTTTCTTTTCTCTTCCGCCTTCCCATTCTTGCGGTAAGCGGCTACAATTTTCTTAGTGAATGGTACATAAGTATCTTGCACTGCGACATCCAGCTCCACATCTGTAGTGAACACTACATATCTGGAGCGCGCAAATGCATCCCTCGCAAAACTCCCCCCGCACCGGCCGTTTCCGCCGCCTTCTTGGCGGCGTCGCGGTCGTAGGCGCCCTCGCCGTGGCCGGCTCGATCGCGACCGGCCATTATTTTCGTTCCGCGCAGGCCACTGCAACGGCCGCCGCGGCCGAGCAGGCCGTCCCCGTCACAGTCGCGCTGATCGAGCCAAAGCAGACCGTGCTGTGGGACGATTTCTCCGGCCGGCTCGAGGCCATCAACCGGGTCGAGCTTCGACCGCGCGTCGCGGGCGCGATCCTTGCGACCAACTTCACCGAAGGCGCGCTGGTGAAGGCCGGCGACGTGCTGTTCAAGATCGATCCGGCGCCTTACGCGGCAGAGGTCGACAAGGCCAACGCCCAGCTCGAGGCCGCCAAGGCCCGCGTGGTGTTCACGCAGAGCGAGCTCGAGCGTGGCGCGCAGCTGGTCGGCAATGCCGTGGTCACGCGGCGCGACTACGACCAGCGCGACAACGCCAATCGCGAAGCGATCGCCAACGTGAAGGCCGCCGAAGCAACGCTCCAGACCGCAAAGCTCAACCTCGACTACACCGAGGTGCGCGCGCCGGTGGATGGCCGCGTCGGCAAGTTCGAGATCACCGTCGGCAATCTCGTCGCCGCCGGCACCGGTTCCCCGGTGCTGACCTCGCTGGTCTCGGTCAACCCGATCTACGCCTCGTTCGACGCCGATGAAGAGGTTGTGCTGCGCGCGCTGAACTCGATCGCGGATGCCTCCGGCCAGCGCGGCAAGCTCGACCAGATCCCGGTCGAGATGGCGACGTCAGGCGGTCTTTCGGCCAAGGGCCACATCCAGCTCATCGACAACCAGGTCAACGGCCAGAGCGGCACCATCCGCGTCCGCGCCGTGTTCAGGAATGAAGACGGGCGTCTCATCCCCGGCCAGTTCGCCCGCGTGCGCATGGGCCAGCCGAAGCAGCAGTCGCTGGTGATGATCGACGAGCGCGCGATCGGCACCGACCAGGACAAGAAGTTCGTGATGGGGGTCGGTGACGACAGCCGCGCAGTCTACCGGCCGATCACGCTCGGCGGTTCGGTCGATGGCCTTCGCATCGTCACCGCGGGCCTGAAGCCCGGCGACCGCATCGTGGTCAACGGCCTGCAGCGCGTCCGTCCAGGCGCGCTCCTCAAGACGGAGATCGCCGCGATGGGTGCGCGCGGGCCGCAGCAGGCATCGAACCATAGCAACCAGGACGTGGTGCAACGTTAGTTACTTCATTCCGGGCCGCGCCCGGAATGATCAAGTCTCGAAACTCCGAGCACATCACTTCTGGATTCCGGGTTCGCGCTCTGCGCGCCCCGGAATGACAGCGGAGCTGTGTGGAGACGACCAAGATATTGCCCAGGGGCGAAGCCATGAATCTCTCGAAATTCTTCATTGATCGTCCGATTTTCGCCGGGGTGCTGTCGGTCCTGATCTTCCTCGCGGGGCTGATCTCGCTATTCGCGATGCCGATCTCGGAATATCCCGACGTGGTGCCGCCCTCGGTGCTGGTGCGCGCGACCTATCCCGGCGCCAATCCGAAGGTGATTGCCGAGACGGTGGCGACGCCGATCGAGGAGCAGATCAACGGCGTCGAAGGCATGTTGTACATGTCGAGCCAGGCAACCACCGACGGCGCGATGACGCTGACGGTGACGTTCCGCCTCGGCACCGATCCCGACAAGGCGACCCAGCTGGTGCAGAACCGCGTGCAGCAGGCCGAGCCACGCCTGCCGGCCGTGGTGCGCCAGCTCGGCATCATCACCAAGAAGTCCTCGCCCGACCTCACCATGGTCGTGCATCTGTTGTCGCCGAACGGCCGCTACGACATGACGTATTTGCGCAACTACGCGGTGCTCAACGTCAAGGACCGGCTGGCGCGGATCGACGGCGTCGGCGATGTCCAGCTTTACGGCGCCGGCGACTATTCGATGCGGGTCTGGGTCGATCCGCAGAAGGCGGCCGAGCACGGCCTGACCGCGAGCGACATCGTCAAATCGATCCAGGCGCAGAACGTCGAGGCGGCCGCCGGCGTGGTCGGCTCCTCCCCGAACGTCAGGGGTATCGACCTGCAAATGTCCGTCAACGCGGAAGGGCGGCTTGCGAACGAGGACCAGTTCGGCGACATCGTCGTCAAGACCGGCACGCGTGGCGAAGTGGTGCGGCTGCGCGACGTCGCACGCATCGAGCTCGGGGCTTCCGAATACGGCCTCCGCTCGCTGCTCGACAACAAGCAGGCGGTGGCGATTCCGATCTTCCAGGCGCCGGGCTCCAATGCGCTCGAGATTTCCGACCACGTTCGCGCCACCATGGCCGAGATCAAGAAGAACATGCCGGAAGGCGTGTCCTACCAGATCGTCTACGATCCCACCCAGTTCGTGCGTTCCTCGATCGAGGCCGTCATCCATACGCTGCTGGAGGCGATCGCGCTGGTGGTGCTGGTCGTGATCCTGTTCCTGCAGACCTGGCGGGCGTCGATCATTCCGCTGCTGGCCGTGCCGGTGTCGATCGTCGGCACCTTCGCCGTGATGCATCTGTTCGGCTTCTCCATCAACGCGCTCAGCCTGTTCGGCCTGGTGCTTGCGATCGGCATCGTCGTCGACGACGCGATCGTCGTGGTCGAGAACGTCGAGCGCAACATCGAGGGCGGGCTGTCGCCGCGCGACGCCACCTATCAGGCCATGCGCGAAGTCTCCGGACCGATCATCGCCATCGCGATGGTCCTGATCGCGGTGTTCGTGCCGCTCGCCTTCATCTCCGGCCTCACCGGGCAGTTCTACAAGCAGTTCGCGCTGACGATCGCGATCTCGACCGTGATCTCCGCCGTCAACTCGCTGACCTTGTCGCCGGCGCTGTCGGCGCTGCTGCTCAAAGGACACAATGAGCCGAAGGACAGGCTGACGATCATCATGGAGAAGAGCCTTGGCTGGTTCTTCCGCGGATTCAACAAGGCGTTCACGCGCTCGTCGGAGAATTACAGCGGCACCGTCACCAAGGTGATCTCGGGCAAGGCGGCGGTGATGGGTCTCTATGTGGTGCTGGTCGGCCTCACCGCCCTGCTGTTCCAGCAGGTGCCGAGCGGTTTCGTGCCGGGCCAGGACAAGCAATATCTGGTCGGCTTCTCGCGGCTGCCCGATGGAGCCGCGCTCGACCGTACCGAAGAGGTGATCCGCAAGATGAGCGACATCGCGCTGACCCAGCCCGGTGTCGAGAGCTCCGTTGCCTTTCCGGGCCTGTCGATCGCCGGCTTCACCAACTCCTCCAACGCCGGCATCGTGTTCTCGACGCTGAAGCCGTTCGACGAGCGCAAGGGTCCGGCCCTGAGCGGAAATGCCATCGCCGCCGACCTCAACAAGAAGTACGCCGGCATCCAGGAAGCCTTCATCGCCATGTTCCCGCCGCCGCCGGTCAACGGCCTCGGCACCATCGGAGGCTTCAAGCTTCAGATCGAGGATCGGGCCGGTCTCGGCTATGAGGCGCTGAACGAGGCGACCAAGGCATTTACGGCGGCGATGCAGAAGGCACCGGAAATCGCCGGCGTGTTCTCGAGCTTCCAGGTCAACGTGCCCCAGCTGTTCGCCGACATCGACCGCACCAAAGCGCTGCAACTCGGCGTCCCCGTGACGGAGGTGTTCAACACGCTTCAGATCTATCTCGGCTCCTACTACGTCAACGACTTCAACAAGTTTGGCCGCACCTACTCCGTCTATGTCCAGGCCGACGCGCCGTTCCGCGCCCGCGCCGACGACATCAGGCACTTGAAGGTGCGCTCGTCCTCGGGCGACATGGTGCCATTGTCGGCGCTGCTCACGATCCGGCAGAGCGCGGGTCCTGAGCGGGCGATCCGCTACAACGGCTTCCTGTCCTCCGACATCAACGCGGCGGCGGCCCCCGGTTTCTCCTCCGGCCAGGCGCAGGAAGTCGCGACGCGGATCGCGGCGGAGACGTTGCCGCCCGGCTTTGCTTTCGAATGGACCGACCTGACCTATCAGGAGTTCATCGCCGGCAATTCCGGCCTCTGGGTATTCCCTCTGGCGATCCTCCTGGTGTTCCTGGTTCTGGCAGCGCTCTACGAGAGCCTGACCTTGCCGTTGTCGATCATCATGATCGTGCCGATGGGATTGTTGGCTGCGATGTTCGGCGTCTGGATCTCGAAGGGCGACAACAACGTCTTCACCCAGATCGGCTTGATCGTGCTGGTCGGCCTCTCCGCCAAGAACGCGATCCTGATCGTCGAATTCGCACGCGAGCTCGAATTCGCCGGGCGCACGCCGATCCGGGCCGCGATCGAGGCGAGCCGCCTGCGGCTACGCCCGATCCTGATGACGTCGATGGCGTTCATCATGGGCGTGCTGCCGCTGGTGCTCTCGACCGGCGCAGGCTCGGAGATGCGACGCGCCATGGGCGTCGCCGTGTTCTCCGGCATGATCGGCGTCACCGTGTTCGGCCTGTTCCTGACGCCGGTGTTCTACGTGCTGCTGCGGACCGTCACCGGCAACAAGCCTCTGGTGCATCACGGCAGCGACATCAGCGCGGCGCCGGTCCAGGGACTTCATCACGGGGGCGCTGGTCATTAGAGCAGGCCGTCAGATCAGGGAAATCCCCGACAGCAACAACAGGACGAGCACGGTCTTGCGAAAGACCGTCTCGTTGACCCGGTGAAAGGCGATCACGCCGAGCGCGGAGCCAGCGAACAGCGCCGGCAGGCTGATCGCGAGGTCGACGAAGACCTTCGACGACAGGTCCTGGTGTCCGACCAGAAGCGCGATCGCGAAAATCTGCATCGCGGCGATAAAGGGCTGCACCAGGCCGCGCTGCTCGCTCTTGGGCATGCCGCGCATGTCGCACCAGATCGTCGGGATCGCGCCGGGCATAGCGGTGAGGCCGCCGACCAGCCCTCCGCCGAATCCAATCAGCGCCACCCAGTGTCGGCCGACGGCCTCGCCGGCCGTGACCAGCGTCGGCCGCAGCAGCATGTAGGCGGCATAGAGCGCGACGATGATGCCGAAGCCGCGGCGCAGCAGATGCGTATCCGTGCTCTGCAACAGCGACACCGCGATGGGAACGCCGATCAATCCACCGACGATCAGCAGCAGGCTGCCCTCCCAGCGGATGCTGCGCCGAAGCGCCCACAGATTCGTGGCCTGCACGCCGATGCTGCACGCCATCATCAGCGGTACCGCCTCCAGCGGCTGAAACACGCGGAGCAGAATGGCGCCGGCCACCGCGGAGAAGGCAAAACCCGAGAGCCCGGAGACGAAGGCTCCGGCAAAGACGGCGACGCTGAGCAGAAGGCTGGTCGTGATGTCAGGCACCATGTCTCTCCGCTCAATCGTAGGGCGTCTGTGTTGGGGAAATTTCGGCGCTCTCGGCGCAACTCGTCTGGGGCGACTTCACCAGCGATGGCGGAACCGATTGCGCGTGCGAGCGCTCCAGCATTGCCAGCCCGACCAGTTGAAGCATCACCAGTGCGGCGGTCAGCGCGATGGCGACAATGTTGCCGCTACGCGCGTTCGAACGTGGACTGCCCGGCCGCGCGCTCGCGCGGATCAACTCGGTTGGCATTTCTGGATGTATCCTCTTCACTGGCGACGGGACTCATTTCACTCACATGCGGCGCTTCGTGCGGCTGCTCCAGCAGTTCGCGATAGCGTTGCAACGCGCGCTGCGCATCGATCTCGCGCTGCGCGCAGAATGCCGCGCCGATACGGATGACGATGTCGCGGAACCTGCCCGACAGGACTGATGATGCCGTTCGCATGACAATCTCCTCTCAACCTGTACGAGAGATTGCTGGGATTCGCTTCCGCTTGCTGTGAGTTGCTTCACACGACAATCGAACGCGTCGAACAAGAAGCCGTGTGACGCTCTCGTAAGAGAGAACGTGAATGATCGCGTCATTCGATCGAACGACGCGCGATAACTTTCTAATGATGCTTCTGATTGAACCTATTGCGAGCTGGAGCGACTCGCCTCGCGCGCCTTGGCGCGCGCGTCAGTGCACGAGCGGATTGGAGAATCCCGCGGCGAGCTTGACGAGATCGGCCTGACGCGAGACGCCGGTCTTGGCGAACACGCGATGCAGATGCGTCTTCACCGTCGTCTCGGCGATGCCGAGCGCAACCGCCGTATCCGGCACGCCGCCGACGTCGACGATCGACTGCATGACCCTGAGCTCCGCAGGCGTCAGCTCGAACGTGCGGTCGAGGGCATCGGCACATGAGCGGCCGTCGAGTTCCGCCTTCCAGACGAACAAGGCACCCACGGCCGACGTGCGCTCGGCCGCGGCCTCACGCAACAGCGACGGCAGTGCGATGACGTGCGCGATGTAGTGGGAACCGTCATGCGACATCAGCGAGATCTTCCGCCCCGCCGCTGCGGCGAGGGCAACCTCTCCTGTATCACGGAAGATATTGCGCAGGTCCGCATTTGCCGCAGTGGATCTCGCCACCAGCCGGCCCGCGACGGACCGCAGGACATCATCGGCGCCGAGCAGCGTCTCCGCAGCCGGATTGCTGTGGACGATGCGGCAGGCCGTGTCGAGCAGGATGACACCGGCATTCAGCTGATCGACGACGTCGGCGAGTGCGATCGCCCGTCGCTGCTTTCGCTCGATCGCCCGGTTGATCAGCAGCGCCCTGCTGACATGCGGAACGAGGAACTGCATTCGCGCGCGCTTCTCGGCATCGAGCATGTCCCTGCCCGGAATGACGGTCATCAACATCGGACTGGGTGACTTCGACTGCTCCAGCACCACGTTGGCGACATCGACGCTGCCCTGGGGGCGCAACCATTCCTGATAGAAGCGACCACGGCGATACGCGTCGTAGTTCACGAGATCGGGGATGTTCCGCACCTCGCCATATCGCGGAAGCCTGGCAAGCGGATCGTACCGGGCGTAGGTCTCGGCATAGAGCTTGATGTAGCCCGGATCGACACCGCAGTAATAGTGCGTAGCGCCGGACTTGTTGACGGGGTCCTTCGAAATCAGGCCGCAGGCGCGGCTGCCGATGAACGCATTGAGCATGACGATGACGTCGCTCCACGACTCCGGGTGGAGACCGGCATCATAGATGCTCTCGATCAACTCGGACTGTCTTGGAGATCGGGGCATCGGAACAGCCAATCATCACACACGAAGATTGCGAAATCTCGTTCATGCCTTGCGGCTCCTGTGAGTCTGCCACGCAAGCAAAAGGTTCAAAGGAGGCAGTGATTGACCGGTCAGTTCACGAGCGGATTGGAGAATCCCGCGGCGAGCTTGACGAGATCGGCCTGCCGGGACACGCCGGTCTTGGCGAAGACGCGATGCAGATGTGTTTTCGTTGTCGTTTCCGCGATTCCGAGCGCAGCCGCCGTCTCCGGGACGCCGCCGACTTCGACGATCGACAGGAATACGCGCAGTTCAGCCGGCGTCAGGTCGAAGGTCCGCGCGATCAGCTCGCCATAGGACTGGCCGCCGAGCGACACCCTACGCAGCAGCAGCGCGCCGGCGGCGTCGACGACCCGCTCGTTGCCATTGCGAAGCACCGACGACAGCGGCAGGACATGCGCGACGTAGCGCTCGCCGCTGGGCGACAGCAGCGGAATCGCGTGGCCCCTTGCAGCCAGCAGGGCAATGTCGCTTCCGGCCGTAAACGCCTCGCGCAGGGTCTGATTGGCTTCAGTGCTGCTGGTCACGAGTTGCCCAGCGACGGATCGGACCACGTCGTCGGCCGCCAACAGGGCGTGCCCTGCGGAATTCGCATGCACCACCCGGCAGGCGGCATCGAGCAGGAAGATGCCGGAGGCCAGATTGTCCAGGACGTCCGCCAGCGCCGTCGCCAGGGTCAGCTGCGAGGTGATGGCACGGTTGATCAGCAGCGCGCGGCTGGCGTGGGGGACGATGAGCGAGAGTCGCTGCTTCATCGCGGGATCGACCATGCGCCGGCCCGACAGCACCGTCATCATCACGGGGCAGCTCGCATTCGACTTGTCGAGCACGACGTTGGCCGCATCGCTGCAGCCCTGCGGCTGCATCCATTCCTGGTAAAAGCGCCCTCTGCGGTATTCGTCAAAATTGACGAGATCGGGGATGCTGACGATCTCGCCCTGCGGCGGCAGGACGCTCAGCGGATCGAACTTCGAGTGGGTCTCGGAATAGAGCTGGATGTAATGCGGGTCCGCCCCGCAATAATAGTGTGTGACGCCGAATTTGCTGATCGAATCCTTCGAAAACAGGCCGCAGGCCTGCCCGCCGACGAAATCGCGGATGCCGGCGACGGCGTTGTTCCATAGCGTGGGATCGAGCCCGGCGTCATAGATGGACTCGACCAATTCCGGCAGCTTCCGAGGTCCGTGCATGGCTGTCACTGGCCTGAGTGATCAATATCACCCAACATAGCACAACCGCAGCATGCAACATCCTCCGATCGGATGAGGCGCCGGCCGGGCGGAGGGGCCCGGCCGGCCAGCGTCGTGCTCAAAGCCGCCAGGGCTGGGTGCCGGCTCAGAACGCGACGCGAACGCCACCCTTCGCCGTACCTGTCCGGCTCTGGTCCGACATCATCATGCCCTCGACCGCGCCGAACACGGACACGTTGCCGCTGGTGCGATAGTCGAAGCCGAAGCCGGCGACGGCGCCGACGGTGCTGCGGCTGCCGGGCGTGACGAAGGACAGATTCTGGCCAATGAGCACCGCATTGATATTGCTGTCGCCGGCGCGCTGGAGCGCGATGACGCCGCCATGGACGTTGGCCTTGAGCTCGCCGCCGGCCAGACTCGTCACCCGCGATAGATCAACCTCGCCGCGCTCCTCGAAATCCTGCAGCGTGCGGCCGCCGACCGAGAGGCCCTGTGCCGAGCCGGTCTCGCTGTAGCCATCGAACCGGCCCGCGACGTAGCGCAGCCGCGCCGTCGGCGTCAGCAGATAGCCGTTGCCGATTGCAAGCTTGTAGCCGTAGGCCACCTCCGGGCTGACGTACCAGCCGCTGTAATTCGCGGTCGCCGTTTCCATGCCGCCGGCGGCGGCGCTGTTCAGCACCAGACGGCGCGACCTGTTGTCGGCATTGCCGCCCTGAAAGGTGAAGTCGAAGAATTGCGAGGCCCATTCGAAGCGGCTGTAGACGCCCGCGAACACGTAATTGGTGTCGACCGATTGCGAATTGAGATCGACCGAGAGGCCGCCCTGCCCGCCGCCGAGGAAGGCGCCAACGAGCCAGTTCGGCTGCACCTTGCGGTCGATGCCGATCGCGCCGCCCCACGCCGTCGAGGTCGCGCGCAAGGTTGCCGCCGTCTCGTCCTGAATGCGCTGACCGCCAAAGCTGTTGACCCAGACCGTGATCGGCGCCGGATCGGTCCAGAGGCTGCGCGGCGCCTTGGCGAAGGGACCGACTTGCGCCGTCTCAGGCGCATAGGCCATCGCCATCATGTTGCTGCCACCAGGACCGGCGCCGCCGTTCAGACGGCCCTGCACCAGCGAAGAGGCGCCGCCGGTGAAGTCCATCAGTGTTCGATCGGTTTGCGCCAGCGCGGTGGGATCGAGAGTTGCGAGCGTGGAGCCAGCAACGACCAACGGACCGCTGAAGACACCACCCGACGAGGTGGTGTTGATGGTGCCGTTGAAGTTGACGAAGGTCGGCATGTCGATGGTCGTCAGCGACGACACCCGGCTGCTCGGGGCGAGATTGAGATTGACGACGTCATTGCCGAAGCCGAAATCGACCACACCGTTGATCTTCGAGCCCGGCAGCAGCGTCAGCGTGTCGGCGTTGCTGGAAAGCTTGATCGCGGTGCCGCCGGTGCCAGTAATGGTGCCTGAGTTGGTGATGTTTGCCGAGCCCGAGGATTGAACGCCGATGGTGCTGATGATTGAACCACTGTTGTTGAGGTTGACGCCATTCGTAAACACGCCGACGCCGTCCGCCAGCGTCCCGCGAATGGTACCGAGATTGGTGATGTTCACGGTTCCGCCTGAAACTATTGCATCGCCTCCGACGATCGACCCGGACGCCGTATTCGTTACTGCCAGGTCCTTGTCGCCGCCGGCAGCAAAGACTATCGCTGCTCCATCCGCCACGATTCTCCCTGAATTAAAGATCGTTCCACCGATCCCGATGCGGAGGCCACCTGAAGAGGCGCCGGTGGAACTGATCGTTCCCGAGTTAGTCAAATCGATCCCGCTCGTCGCCACTATCCCATATCCACTGTCGGCGCTCGTGATCGAACCGGAGTTGATGACCTTCGCATTGTTGGCAAATATCCCCGTGGACCCACCGAATATCGTGCCTGAGTTGGAGACGGAGACCTCATCGCCCGAGACGCCACGCCACCCTGTAATCGCGCCGGTGTTGGCGACCGTTGCGCTATTGCCCTGAATGGCAACGCCAAATGCGCTGTTGGACTGGATCAGTCCTGCGTTGCTGACGATCACGGATTGGTCCGCAAACACAGCGATACCGCCGCTGATGGTGCCCCCCGCGAGATTCGTCAGGTTGACATTCTTCGCGCTGATGCCGAACGCGTGGCCGGAGATCGCGCCGGCGTTGTTCACCGTCGCAAGGCCCGCGGACGTAATTGCGCCACCGGTTGCCAAGGTCTGCGTGATGACGCCGGTGCCGAAGTTGGAGATGGTCGCATCGCCCGCCACAGAAATGCTGCGATCCTCACCGCGAATCGTTCCGGCATTACTGAGGACAAGGCTCGATACCGTCATGCCATTAAAGCCCGAGATTGTCGCGCCGTTCAGGTTGGTGATGTTCGTATCATCGGCACGAATGGCCGTAGCGCTTACTCCAGTTATCGTGCCGGCGTTGATGAAGACGCTGTTCGCTCCGGTCTTGAAGCCGAAATTGCCTCCCCTGACCGTGACGCCCGCGTTGACGTTGTAGGTATTGTTGTCGTCATCCTGTGAACCGTAGCCGACATTGCCGCCCTGCTGGTTATCGGTGTCGCTCGCACACACCACCGTCACGTTGCTGACCGGTGCCGTCGGCGTACACGCCGCCTCGGCTCGCTCGATCATCAACAGCGGCGCAACAAGAGCCGCCGATGCAAGAAGGCGCCGGGACCGCCAAGCCAGACTCGTTCGTGCAATGCCGCCAAAAGCCGTCACATTCATTTCCAGTTCCTCGGTCGCCGCCATCCCGCCCCAAGCGGGGTGCTGGTTGTTGGCGGCTCCTCCAATCGGAGGACGCACGCTCAAGCGAAGGTTTCGCTGAACGCCAAGGTAGAAAGGGCTCTCGTCACCGACTTGGACGGAAGCGACCGCGACTTCGCTTCGAGCGCACCGGCAGCCGCTTCGTGCTGCACTGATGCACAGCCGCGACAATTTCATCCCCCAATTGGATTACGCCTGGTCCCAGCCGACCTTCTCCTCGCTCTCCGCCCAGACCGCGGCGCGGTAGATCTCGCGTCCGCCGGCATCCCTGACGCGGATCCAGGCATCGCGATCGCGCAAATCGTCGCGCCAGACGAACAGATGCCGCGCCATCTCGTCGGCGACGACGACCGTCGCCTTGGCCTGCTCGAACACCATGCCGCCGGGATCGATCTTCACGACATTGTCGACCAACAGATCAAAGAAGAAACGGTGCATTCCAAACTCCACTCACGGCGCCGCCCCGAAGGCGGCGGTACAAACTACTCCGCACGCCAGAACACGTAGTCGGCCGAATACGGTACGCTGCGATAGGCGCCGGCTTGCTCGCAGGAGCCGCGCAGCAGGCCGCCTTGGGTGTCGATGCGCTGGACGTGGGTGACCCCGTAGAACAGGCCGTTGCCCGTCTGTGCGACGACCTTCAGCTTCAGCCAGGGAAGATCATCCGCGGCGCGGCCCGCAACGCGCGCGACGATCCTCGCTTTCACCGAGCTCCCGTCCTTGTGCTCCCAGACCAGCGTGCTCGCATCGACCGCCTCCCAATGCAGCGCCACATAATGGCGACCGACCGAGTTGCCGCCCTCCATCAGGGTCGCTGCGGGCTCACGCGGCTGCCAGACCAGTTGCTTGGCCGCATCAGGCTGGCATTCGTAGATCTGCGCGCCCTCGGCATGCAGCGCGATACCCGGAATCTCGCCGGGCACCCGGATCTCGTCGGGCGTGCCCGCCAGCGCCGGGGCTCCATATAGAAGGCCTGCAAGACTGAGACTGCGGCAAAAGCACTGCGCCATGGCCATGAGTCTGCGATCAAGGATCATGTCAAATCATTCCCTGCTTGAACCGATATTTCGCTGAAATTCAGTTGGGCGCGGTCACAACGCCTCGCCGCTCCTGACGCCGCTCGGCGTCGCGCCATAGGCCCGCCGGAAGCAGCGGTTGAAATAGGAGAGATCGCCGAAGCCGACGTCGTAGGCGATCGAGCTCACCGGCCGCCCGGCGAAATCGGGCTCGCGCAGCATGCGATGGGCGCGCTTGAGACGCTGCTCGGTCAGGAAGGACGAGAAGGTCTTGCCGTCCGCCTCGAACAAGCGCTGGAGATAGCGCGTGGTCACACCGAATTCCTGCGCCACGGTTGCGACCGAAAGATCCTGCTGCCAGCAATTGTTGACGATGAAGGATTTCACCTTGCGCAGCCGCGCCGCCCTGACGCCTCGCCGCCCGGCCTCCTCGTGCACGTCATCCGTTGCGCCGAGAACGCGCGCCATCAGATCATGCAGATGCGTCACGCCGAGCTGGCGCAGTGCAGGCACCGAGAACGCGCGCTCCCGCACCAGGGCCGCCGCATAGTCGACGAGCAGGCGAAGCCCGGCGGCGCGCTCCGGAATGACGCGCATCACCGCGTCGTCGATATCCACGATCATGGGCGCCAGCACCCGCCGTGGCACGCGCAGCGAGAGGCAATTTCCCAGCGAGAACCGTTCGTAGGTCGTCACGTCTTCCGCACTCGTCAAGACCGCATCACCCGGATGAAGCTGGAGATCTCGCCCTCGCGCGGATATCCGGACGACGCCGGAACGATTGACCATCAGGCCGAGGCTGTCGTCGCCGTCGATCACCAGTTGCCTGGTCCGGATGACGCGCGCTCCGATCAGCCCGCCGATCACGAGCTGAGCGTCCGGCACACCGTGAGATATGAGGCTCGCTGCGAACAGCTTGCCCTCGGTCGCCTCGACCTCGGCTTTCAGCACGCCGCGGCAGTAGAACTCGCGCAGCAGCGGCACGCGCTCGTCCTCGGGAATATGGTCCGTCGAAACGTCGAGAATGGAAACTTCTTCCTTGCCGCTCACTGCAATTTCTCCAACCGACGAGCAAGCCTGGCCATGCGCCGTTGCATCCCCGCACCTGTTCGGTGCCGGTGCGCTCCGTTCCGTGGCACACGCTGCCCTTCTCATTTCAAGCCGCGCCATATACGAAAGTCTCAAGCGGCATGCGTCCTACGTTCGGAGGACCCGATAGTCCTGGTCATCACAATGGATTGAGATTGCATCGTCCGACGGCGTGCGCTGTGAAATGAATCACACGGCGTCGTCGTTGCTGCTCGCTCGCTGCGCAAACGGCGCGGAGAATCCTGCCGCGATCTTCACGAGATCTGCCTGCCTTCCGGCACCGGTCTTCTCGAACAGCCGGCCAAGATGCGTCTTCACCGTGGTCTCGGCGATTCCGAGCTTCGCTGCGATGTCGGGAACGCCGCCAATCTCGACGATCGCCATCAACACGCGCAATTCGGACGGCGTCAGCCTGAAGGCGGTGGCAATTGCGTCGGGCACGAGCGACGGCGCCATCGTTGCCTTTTGAACGAGCAGCACCGCTGCGGTGCTGTCTCTCGGCTGGAGCCGTTCCCGCTTCAATGGCGAGGCGCAGAGGAGATAGTGTTGACCGGCCGCCGATGTCACGAGCTCGATCCGGCGCGGACCGGGCACATCAGTTCCATCATCTGCGGCAATTTCGAACAGGCTGCGGAATATCCTGTCTGTCTGGGTGTTGCGCGCGACGATCCTGTCGCCGACCATCGACAACAGACTGCCATCGACGAACAGCTCGCGGCACGCCGCGTTGGCATGGACCACCCGGCCGTCCGCGTCGAGCAGGCAGATCGCCGTGCTCAGACCGTCGAGGACATCAGCGAGATCGTCCACGGTATGAGAACGTGCCCTGATCTGCCGGCCCATGATCATTGAACGCTGGATGTGCGGCGCGAGCAGCCGCATGCGCTCGCGCATCGGCTCGTCGACCGTCCCGCGCGACCGGTGACGCAGCACCTGGAGGATCGTAGTGCGCGCCCCCGACTTCTCGATCGCGATCGTGGCGAGGTCGATCGCTTCCTGCGGCTCGACCCACTCGCGATAGAAGCTCGTCGCCAGAAACTCCGCGTGGGGCATGATGTCGGTGACACCGATCGTCTGCTCGGCGGCGAGATCGAGATGACGATCGAGCAAGGGATCCTGCTCGACATAGCGGTCACGATAGAGCTGGCGGAAGCGGGATTCGGTGCCAAAATGCTGGTGAATCTCGATCGAGAGCCTGGCGGCATCACGGGACAGGATGGTCGCGGCACACCCGCCGACGAAGTTCGAAACCTGCTCCAATACGCCGCTACGCAGCGCGGGGTCGGCCGCCGCATCGTAGATCTCGCCGACGAGCGAGGAAAATCGATTTGCCTGGAGGATTGTCATCGGAGAAACGATGCGAGCGGTGTGTTACCCCGATGGTAGAGCGGGCGCGCGCATCCGGAGTTGGCGAAGGAAACAGGGCCTTCAACCGTCGCCTTCGACGAGGAAAATGCAGTGCAGCGAGATGCTGGAGTATCGAACATCGTCCTTGCGTAACGTCAACCGCAGGGTGCGGCTTGGACGTTTTCACCAAAGACTAGGATAAATACGAACAGCGCGCGCGCTGTATGCGATGTGTCACGCCCCCGCTACTGCCATCAGTCAGAGCTGCCAGATATTCCCGATCTCACGGCCGGCACCGGCAATTTACTTCCGGTTCTCCTCGCAGAACTTCAGCGCGGCAAGCGCTTCGCCGGCGCGCGGGATCTGCATCTCGATGCTGTCCTCGTCATCCTCCTCGAAATCGAGCGACAGGCGCCTGGCCTTCGAGAGGCGATCCATCATCGACTGGTCGTATTCGAAGATGCCGCGCACGGTGGTCTTGTCCATGACCTCCCACTTCGCCTTCTTCATGATGTCGGCGTCATCGGTGCCGACATCGGCGCGCAGGACCTCGCCGACCTTGTCCCACTCCCAGCCGCCATAGATCATCACGATCACGATGGCTTTCTCGGAATAAGTGATGACGATGACGTAGTCGCGGTTCTCGTCGTCCTTGTCCTTGTAGCCGCGGCTCGCATTGCAATGCGTGTCCTGCGTACGCTTCTCGATGGTCCAGTCGCCGACCCTGGATTGTTGCGCGAGCGCTGGCCCGGCGGCCAAGGCGCCCGCGGCCAGCACAGCGGCGAAAAGGACTCTCTTCATCTTTATCTTTGCCTCCAGCGTGTTCCCCACGTGGAGATGACCACCTCTGCCGGTGGCCCGCAAGGGTTTGAGGAGGCTGACCGGGTCCGACGGCGACCGCCCTACATCCGCCTGGGGATGATGGCGATAGGGGTGAAGGTGTAAACCTCCTCGTCGTTCTGGTTGAACATCGTCCATTTCACCAGCGCGACGCCCTGCGGCTTCGATTTCGACGGCGTCAGGCTCATGACTTCGCCGACCAGATGCAGGCGGTCGTTCGGTCGCACCGGGATGGTCCAGCGCAGGCCGTCGACGCCGGCGCCGATCAGCGGATGCGGGCCGAACGGGCGGGCCTGGATCGCGAGGTTCATGGCGATCGCAGCGGTATGCCACCCGGACGCGGCCAGCCCCTTGAACAGGGTCTCCTTGGCGGCCTCATGGTCGAGATGCATCGGCTGCGGATCGAATTCGGCCGCGAAGCGCTTGATGTCGGCCTCGGTGATCTCGACCTCAGGCGATCTGAACCGCATTCCGATGGTGAGATCGTCGAACCACTCGACCTGCGCCATGATCTTGCCTCGCAACGTAACATGCGGCCCGCGGGGAGCGCGGCCGAAGGGACGGATTGGAAGCGGGATGTAGCGGGTCCGCAGCGCACAAACCAGCCCCGGAGTTCCCCGCGAAACCCGTTTCCCTAAACGACGAAACACGCCTGAAACAGATGGCCGGTTAAGTGGTTGTCAAAATAAGTACAGGGACGGCCACCATGCAATTCCTCCTCGAGCTGATCTATGATTTTTCCTGCTGCCGGAACCTCGTCGCAGAGCCGCTGCGGGAGGACGAGTCATGATCGAGCTGATCTCCGCCCTCCTCGTCCTCTGCAGCATCGGTATCTTTGCGGCACATGCGCTGGACGCCTATCGCACCACCCACTTGTGATCATCCCAGGCGCTAGAATGGGCGCCGGTAGAAGTGTTCCGAATGTGTCGCCGGCGGAAACCGGTTGGCGAGCGCGAGTGCGCCCTTTTCATCCGTCTCGAGCGCTATCTTTTGCGCCAGCATCACGTCGCCCGGCACCAGGAAGCCCGACGGGACGAAGCACCAGCCCATCGTCGGGTGCCCGTCGCGGTCAGTCTCGTGGACGTTGGCGGCGGTGCCGTAGTGAATGCGATAGGTCCTGCCGGTGTCGCAGCCGATGACATCGAAATAGCGATGCTGCTCAAACTGCGCGCGTTGCGCCGGCGACAGCCATTCGGCCAAAAGGCGGCGGCCCCGCGCATCCGGCGTGTTCTCGCCGAAGAAGCGTCGATAGAGTTCGCGCAGCGCATTAAGACGCGCACGCGCCGGCGTGCGGAACCAGTATGCCGCGAACATGAGCAGCTCGGATCAGCCGCCGACCAGACGGGGATAGAACAGTGTTTCCTGTGCGGTCGGATCGAATGATTTGATACGGGTCACTTCGCCGGGCCCGGTCCGGAAAGCGGCGGTGAAGCCGGCTCCGGTCAGCTCCCGAAAGCGCTTTTCGGCCCGTGCCAGCGCTTCGGCATTGTCGGGATCAAACTCGTGGCGCGTGTCGCCAGTCTGGTCCATCACGATCTGGGTAGCCATGTTGAGTCTCCTCATGCCCAGCCCTGCCCTGATCAAGCAAGCCTCGTGCCGTCGGTTCC
Organism: Bradyrhizobium sp. A5; assembly: GCF_042076515.1. Lineage (NCBI taxonomy): Bacteria > Pseudomonadati > Pseudomonadota > Alphaproteobacteria > Hyphomicrobiales > Nitrobacteraceae > Bradyrhizobium > Bradyrhizobium sp. A5. The sequence continues at coordinate 4,219,409 of NZ_CP148990.1, forward strand.
TGATGGCAACAACTTTCTTGTGCCGGCGCATCACGCCTTGCTGAACAAGAGCGCTAACGCGACGCGGCCGCACCTCCTTCGTCGATCTGCCGTCCCATCAGCGCGATCGCCTTCTGATAGACGCCTGCCGCGTTCCAGGCCTCGATGGCAACGAAGTTCGGCTCGCCCGGCTGGTAACCCGCTCCCGCCTTCCAGCCATGGGCCTTGAGGAAATTCGCGGTCGAGTTCAGCGCGTTGGCGGCGACCTCGAGATTGCCGGTGCCATAGGCCAGGATGTTCTTCGGCATGAACTGGGTCTGGCCGACCTCGCCATGCATGGAGCCGCGGGTTGATCCCGACAGCGTGCCGCGGTCGATCAGCTTCAGGGCGGCATAGAGCTGGTCGGTGAAGAATTCGGGACGGCGGCAGTCATAGGCAAGGGTTGCGATCGACGACAGCATGTTCTGGTTGCCGCGCTGGCTGCCGAAACCGGTCTCCATGCCCCAGATCGCGATCAGCGGCCCGGGCGGCACGCCATAGCGTTGCTGGATCGAGGCGAACAAGGCGGCCTGCGATTGCTTGAGCTGCCGGCCCTTGGCTACGATGGTGGTAGCGCCGCGCTTGGCAAGGAACTGGTCGAGCGTCAGCGAGAAGCTGCGCTGGCCGCGGTCGGCCGCAATCGTGGCGCTGGCGTAATTGGCCTGCATCAGCGCCGACAGCGCGGTCTGCCCGACGCCCTTGCCCTGAGCCTCCGCGCTGAACTCGCGCTTCCAGGCTTCAAACCCCGCTGGCGAGCTGCCGCAGGTGGCGGCGTGCGCCGCGGGCGCCAGGCAACCGAGCAACGCCATCGCGCCAAAAACCGCCCCGGCTACAGTCCTGCCCCTGATCATGTCCAACGTCCTCTCTGTCTGCGGCAATCCGATGCCCGAGCTTACCCGGACGAAGGCGCCGACTCCATGGCGTGATCATACGACAGTTCGAGTCCTTCCAGATTGCCCTCCTTGCGCCACTTGTCGAGCAGCCTCAGGAACGCCACCGGCCCGCGCCAATATTGGCTGTTTCTGGCCGCGATCGGATCGAACACGCCTTCATTGTTGTAATAACCGGGCGTGCATTCGGCCAGATAGGTCTGGCGGCCAAGCGCGGCCTTGACGACTTCGTCGACCCAGGCGTTCTCGGCGGCGAGCGTCGGCTCGAGCGTTCGCGCTTTGCGCTTGCGCGCCTCCTTGATGACGTAGGCGATGTGCTGCGACTGCTCATCGATGATGTGCGGAAAATTGGCGCTCTGGCCGGCCTGCACGGTGACGATCAGAAAGCAGTTCGGGAAGCCGCGGCTGTAGAAGCCATGGATCGTCTTGACGCCATCGCGCCAGCGTTCCGACAGACTCGTGCCGCCGCGGCCGTAAACCTCGAAGCCCATGCGCCGGCCATAATCGGTGCCCACCTCGAAGCCGCTGGCATAGATCAGGCAGTCGAGCTCATAGGCCTTGCCGTCAACGACGACGGCGTTCTCGGTGATCCGCTCGACGCCCTGCCCTTTGGTGTCGACGAGATGCACGTTGGGGCGATTGAAGGTGTCGAGATATTCGTCGTGGAAGCACGGCCGCTTGCAGAACGCCTTGTACCAGGGTTTTAGCGCCGCCGCGGCCGCATCGTCCTTCACCACGGCATCGACGCGGGCGCGGATCTCCTCCATCTTGCGATAGTCGGCCTGCTCGATCACCTTCAACGCCTCCTCCATCGAGGTCACCGGCTGAGGCTGACGGCGCGGCGCCAGCAAGATCTCGCCGAGCAAGCCGGTCCAGCCGTCCTGCACCAGATCCTGCTCGAACGGCTCGCCGGAGATGACGGCGGTGAAATTGTCCATGCGCTCGCGCTGCCAGCCGGGCTTGAGGCTTTGCGCCCAGTTCTGGTCCGTCGGCCGGTCGTCGCGGACGCCGATCGCCGATGGCGTACGCTGGAAGACGTAGAGCTCTTTCGCGGAGCGGCCGAGATGCGGCACGCATTGCACGGCGGTGGCGCCGGTGCCGATGATGCCGACGCGCTTGTCCGCAAGACCGGTGAGACCGCCTTCGGCGGTCCCACCGGTGTAGCCGTAATCCCAGCGGCTGGTGTGAAAGCTGTGGCCCTTGAACGTCTCGATGCCGGGGATGCCCGGCAGCTTCGGACGGCTCAGCGGGCCTCCGGCCAGGATGACGAAGCGCGCGCGGATGCGATCGCCGCGATCGGTCTCGACCAGCCAGCGCCCCTCCGTCTCCTGCCATTCCATGCGCGCGATGACGGTCTGAAACAGCGCACGTTCGTAGAGGCCGAAGTGACGGCCGATGCGTCGGGAATGTTCGTAGATCTCGGGCGCCCGCGCATATTTGCGCACCGGCATGTAGCCGGTCTCTTCCAGCAGCGGCAGATAGATGTAGCTCTCGGTGTCGCAAGCCGCACCGGGATAGCGATTCCAGTACCAGGTGCCGCCGAAATCCGCGGCCTTTTCCACCATGCGAAAATCGTCGATGCCGGCTTCGCGCAGGCGCGCGCCGCAGAGCAGACCGCCGAAGCCGCCGCCGACGACGAGCACCTCGGTCTCTTCGCTGACAGCTTCGCGCGCAAATGCGGGATCGGCCCAGGGATCGTCGAGATAGCGACCGAAGTCGCCGGTTACTTCGACATATTGCGCCTTGCCTTCGGCACGCAGACGGCGGTCGCGCTCGTCGCGATAGCGCGCGCGGAGTGCGGCAATGTCGACCTTAGATTCGCCGGCCGCACCGGTCTTGTGTCTTTCCGCTGACATCGATTCCTCCACCGCGAACGCTGCTTCGCCGGCAGCTCGGATCAGTTAGCCTCGAAAAAGCGCCCCACGCAATCGCGCCCCTCGTTTTTCGCGTGAACGCCGCGTGGCGTTCCGCTAACCTTCCGCGCAAATCACAAGCATACGCAGCGCAACGACGCGGCGGACTGGAGGAGACGATGCAGGGATTGATGATGGACATGCCGCTTCTGATCAGCGGCCTGATCCAGTATGCCGCCGACTATCACGGCGAAGCGGAGATCGTCGCGCGCGAGATCGAAGGCGACATCCATCGCACCACCTACGCCGACGCCCACCCGCGCATCAAGCGCATGGCGCTGGCGCTCAAGCGGCTCGGCATGAAGCAAGGCGATCGCGTCGGCACGCTGGCCTGGAATACCCATCGTCATTTCGAGATGTTCTATGCCGCGCCGGGCATGGGCTATGTGCTGCACACCGTCAATCCTCGGCTGTTTCCCGAGCAGCTCGTCTACATCATCAATCACGCCGAGGACCGGCTGCTGTTCGTCGACCGCGCCACGCTGCCGCTGGTCGAAGCGATCGCGCCGCAGCTCAAGACGGTCGAGGCCTACGTGATCATGTCATCGCGCGAGCGGATGCCGGAGACGAATCTTGCGAACGTGCATTGCTACGAGGAGCTGCTGGAAAAGGAGAACGACGCCGGCTTCGCCTGGCCGGAGTTCGACGAAAAGTCGGCCTCCACCATCTGCTACACTTCGGGCACGACGGGCAATCCGAAGGGCGTGATCTACTCGCACCGCGCGGCGATCCTGCAGACGATGACCTGCAGCAGTTTCGATTTCCTGCCCGGACACGTCGAAGGCGTGCGCGAGGTGATGATGCCGATGGCGCCGCTGTTCCACGGCAACGGCTGGAACATGCCGTTCACCGCGCCCTATACCGGCTCCAAGCTGGTGCTGCCCGGCCGCAACTACGAACCCGACAAGCTCTACGAACTGCTCGAAGGCGAGAAGGTGACGCTGTCGGCGGGCGTGCCGAGCTTCTGGCTGATCCTGCTCGACTGGCTGGGCCGCACCGGCAACAAATTCTCCACCCTGCGCGCGACGCTCTCGTCGGGCTCCGCGCCACCGCGCGCGATGGTCGAGAAGCTCAAGCGCGACTATGGCATCGACTATATCCAGGCCTGGGGCATGACCGAGGCGCTGGGCTGCTCGATGCCGGGCTTGAGGCCCGGCTCGGAGCATCTCAGCGACATCGAGAAATTCGACCGGCGCCAGGTGTCGGGCCGCGCCTGTTTCGGCACTGCGCTACGCATCGTCGACGACGGCGGCGTTGAGCTGCCGCGCGACGGCAAGACCGTCGGACATCTGCGCGCGCGTGGCCCGTGGGTCGCCTCCGGCTACATGAAGCTCGAGGAAGGCCTCGACCCCGACGGCTGGCTGATCACCGGCGACATGGCCGTGATCGACAGCCAAGGCCACGTGACGCTGACCGACCGTTCCAAGGACGTCATCAAGTCCGGCGGCGAATGGATCTCCTCGATCCAGCTTGAGGACGTCGCCCTGTCTCATCCCGACGTGCTGCAGGCCGCGGTGGTCGCGATCAACCACGAGAAATGGCAGGAACGTCCCCTGCTTCTCGTCGTCCGCAAGAAGGGCGCGACGGTCGACGGCAAGACGCTGCTCGACCACATGCGCCCGAAGATCGCGAGCTGGTGGATGCCGGATGCTGTCGAGTTTCTGGATGAATTCCCGATGACCGGCACCGGCAAGGTACTCAAATCCGCGCTGCGCGAGAAATTCAGGGAGTATCGCGTGGGTTGACGACGCGCGGTCGTGCAAAGGCCCCTCCTTACGCGATCATCTTCATCTTTTGGTCAATTCGGGGACGATATACCGGAACGTCGCCAACTTCATGTTGAGGATACCATGGCGTTTTCCGGACTGGGCCTGCATCTCGGCAATCTGTCGCGCCTGTCGAACGCGCAGACGCGCTCGATCAGCCCCGAGAACTTCACCGGCGAGAAGGGCAAGGGCGGCATGGCGATCGACGGTGCCGCCGCACGGCAGGCCCGCGACCTCGGCCGGGGCTGGAAGGTCTCGCCCTATGTCGTGATCGAGCCGGGAACGACCTTCACGCTCGCCGACATCGAAGGCCAGGGTGCGATCCAGCAGATCTGGATGACGCTGGCGCGCGGGCGGCTGCGCCATTCGATCCTGCGCGTCTACTGGGACGACCAGACGCTGCCGAGCGTCGAATGCCCGGCCGGCGATTTCTTCGCCTGCGGCTGGGAGGAGTTCGCGCAAGTGTCCTCGCTCGCGGTCTGCGTCAATCCCGGCCGCGCCTTCAACTGTTATTGGGAGATGCCGTTCCGCAAGCGCGCGCGCTTCACGCTGGAGAACCGCAGCGAGGAGGCCCTCACCGTCTACTACCAGATCAACTATGCGCTGACCGACGTGCCCGACGATTGCGGCTATTTCCATGCGCAGTTCCGGCGCACCAATCCGCTGCCTTACAAGGAGGTCTACACCATCCTCGACGGCGTCCAGGGCGCGGGTCATTATGTCGGCACCTACATGGCCTGGGGCGTCAACAACAATGGCTGGTGGGGCGAAGGCGAGATCAAGTTCTTCCTCGACGGCGACGGCGAATTCCCGACCATCTGCGGCACCGGCACCGAGGACTATTTTTGCGGCGCCTATAATTTCGATCCCCATGTCGCGCATGGCGGTCAAGGGCAATCGCGCTACCAGGAATTCACCACGCCCTATGCCGGCCTGCCGCAGGTGATCCGCCCAGACGGCGTCTACAAGTCGCAGCAGCGTTTCGGTATGTACCGCTGGCACATCCCCGACCCCATACGCTTCCGCTCTGATCTACGCGTGACGATCCAGGCACTGGGCTGGCTGCCCGGCGTCAAAGAGGCAAGGTATCTTCCGCTGCAGGACGACATCGCCTCGGTCGCGTTCTGGTATCAGACGCTGCCGACAGCGCCGTTTCCGCAGCTGCCCGGCCCGGACTATCTCGAAATCGTCTAGGCCGCCCTTCCCTTCGCTCTCGATATCTGCGCCACCCGGACGTCAAGTCGATCGTCCGGGTGGCGCCTTCGCATTCAGGACCAGCTACCAGGAATACTGGAGGCCGACCCGTCCAAGTGCCCTGATGTCACTCCACGACTGTGCCGGGATCGCCACGCCGAACTCCGTCGCGGTCCGGTTGGAGTTGGACGTCAGGCTGCCGCGATCGAGACCGAACGCGATGCCCATGGTCAGGGACAGGTTGCCCTGGATTCTGATCATGCCGACGGCTCCGGCGGCGTGCTGCCCGTCGAACACGGCCCAATGGGTCGAGATCGCGTAGTTGGTCCCGTCAGGCAGGAACGGATTGACGAGCGAAGCGGCCATGGCCGTTCCTGTTGCTGCACGGGTGACCTGGCGTGCGATGTCGAACTGGCTCTGCACGGTCTGCGCCGCGTTCACGCAGGTGTCGGTGCCCGGGATGTAGAAAAAGCCGGCGCCGTAGAGCGAACAGACCTTTTCGTATTCGACCGCGGCATGGCCCGGCGTCGGGATCACCAGAGCCAGGGCAGCGGCCGCTAGCATCACGCGCAAGCTTCGTCCGAGGACGCCTCGTGCCGCGTTGATTTGCTTCCACATGGTTGTCTCCAATCAATGATGGGAACGCGGCTCAGTAACGAGCAACGATGGCATCGCCGTTGAAGCGGTAGTTCACGCCGAGCTTCACGAGGTGCAGCTCATGGTCGACGTTCTGGGTGCTGATCCGTGTCGTCAGCGCGATCGCAGCCGGGCCGAAGTACAGATAGTCGTACTCGAGGCGCGCCGAGAGATTTTTCGTCAGCGCGTATTCAAGACCGACGCCGCCGGTCAAGCCGGTTCGCTGATGGTTTATGTCGGTTGGAACGGGCGTGCCGACGAAGGCCTGGTAGGCAATGTTGGCCCATGCCACGCCGCCCTTGGCGTAGACCAGCGCGTTGTCAAACGCGTAGCCGATGCGACCGGTGCCCGTCGCCAGTGCCTGGTACGACACTGAAAGGCCGGACAAGAGGGGGTTCGCCGGGTCGACCGGCCGATTGCCCTTGATCGACGCCCAGGAGAGATCGAGTTCGGCACCGACCACGATGTTGTCGAACTGCCAATTGCCGCCGACCTGCGCACCGGCGATCGCACCCTTCGTATCCATCGTGAAGCGGTCCTGAGCAAAGGCGAAGCTCGGGTCGACCAGACGGCTGCTGCCGACGCCGTAGCCGCCGTGAGCGCCGATGTAGAAGCCGTTCCAGAGCGGCACCGGGGCGACGACCGGAGCCTTCACGGTCATATCGGCCGCATTCGCGGACGTGGCGGTGAGCGACATGGCGGCGAGAAGCGGCGCAACGGCAGCAGCACAGGCGAGGAAGCGGCGCGCCGATCGGAGGACGGAGATTGTCATGAGATGATCTTTCAAAATGCCGGAATGAATTATCGGATAAGGTTTCGCGCGCTTCACCAGGCGTACATGAAGCCCGCGCGGCCGAGGCCGCGGACGTCGCTCCACGATTGCGCCGGGATCGCCGTGCCGTATTCCGTCTGCGTCCGGTTGGTGAGGGAGGTGAGGCTTCCCTTGTCGAGGCCAAGCGAGAAACCGCCCGAGAACACGAAGTTGCCGGAGACCCGCACCAGGCCCGAGAAGCCCGCGGCGTGCTGGCCGTCATAGGTCGCCCAGTGGGTCGAGACCGCGTAGTTGGTGCCGGTCGGAAGCCACGGAGCGACGAGCGACGCGGCCATCGCGGTACCGGTCGAGGCGCGGGTCTGCGCACGCGCGATGTCGAACTGGTTCGTCGCGATCTGGTTGGCGTTGGTGCAGGTGTCGGTGCCCGGAATGTAGAAGAAGCCGGCGCCGTACAACGAGCAGACCTTGACGTACTCGACCGGTGCCGCGCGGCTCGGCGCCGCGATCACGGCGGTGAGGCCGATGGTGACGGCGGCAGCGACCATTTGGGCGGCGCGGCGGTTCCTGGAGCGGTGGTTCTTGGAAATGATGGACATGATGTTCTCCAAATTTCTGCTGAATGCTGTTTCGATTGAGCTCGGGGCGTTAGCGCAGCGGTCCATCGTCGCCGTTGAAGCGGACGTTGATGCCGGCCTTCACCACTTGGACGAAGTGCTTGATCTCGGACGTCGTGTCCGGGCTCACCCAGTGGAGCGTCTCGGTCGGGAGAAAGATCGCGTTGTATTCGACCTTGGCGGAAACGTTGCGCAGGAAGGCCACTTCCAGGCCGACGCCGCCCACGGCACCGAACAGGTTTCGGTCGTAGTTGGTGACCTCGGGCGTGAACCTCGACGAAAGCTCCATGCGGGCATAGGCCGCGCCGCCCTTCGCGTAGGCGAGCCATTGGCCGGATGCGTAACCGACACGTCCCGTTGCGGTCGCCAGGGCGGTGTAGCCGACCCCGTTGTTGGTGCCCGACGTGACGATGGGCGAGGTGCTGGTGTTGCCCTTCACAAAGGACCAGGAGCCGTCGATCTCGGCGCCGATGACGTAGTTGCCTTGCTGCCAGTTGTAGCCGAGCTGCCCGCCGGCGAGCGGCCCGTTGTAGTAGGCAAAGGACGGATTGTTGGCGGGATTGTTGAGCGGATCGCGAAACTCGCTCTTCCCCCACCCCCAACCACCGTGAACGCCGGCATAGGCGCCAGTCCAGGAGACGACGGGTGCGGGCAGCGGACCGCCGGCGAAAACGGGTGAAGCGATGATCGCGCTCGCCGTCGCAACGGCGGCTGCAAATCCGCGGCGGCGAGTTACGGAGCGTCCTGAATGTGTGTGCATGTCGAGGTCCATTTCCTTCTCTGGATTTAAAGGTGCATATGATGATGACGCTATCGTAGATTGCATTCTAGGTTGCGACATTTGGGTCAAGCCCCTGCTGGTTTTTGAACGAACGAAGCCGGCGACCACGCACCAGCGGATCGACGGGAAGACCTATTGAGAGTTGGAAGAGCCAGGACGCGGTCTAGGAAAATGCGCTCCGCGGCTAGTCGATGGGCGAACTAAAGACGAGCGATCCCCATGGATGCGCGTCCAAAGTCCCCTTCTCTTGTCATGATTGCAGCCCCCTGCTTCTAATTGAGGCTGATCTTAGGCACCGCGCGTTGAATTGCCAGTACCGCGAAGGCGACAATTGCAGTTTGTTGCTTCTGGCTGTCTTGCCCGCCTCCCAACCGCGGTACGACACAAGACAGCCCGTGAATGACCGTTAACATGGCAACGTGCCGGGTCTGCCTTGACGCAAGTTGCGGCCGACCAATTGATGAAAAATGGGGCTGCATGCCGGGCAACCTTCGGCACGATTCGATGCCAACCTGCCCCAAAACCAGACCCTGATCGACCTGCAGGAGACCCAGATGCTCTACCCGATGTCGCCCAAAGTCGTCGAGCTCAAGCGCAAGCTCGAGGGTTTCATGGACCGGCACATCTATCCGAACGAGGAGCGCTTCTATCGCGAGGCGGAGGAGCTCGGACCGTGGAAAGTCTATCCCGTCGTCGAGGAGCTGAAGCCGCTGGCACGTGCGGAGGGCCTCTGGAATCTGTTCCTGCCGGAGTCGAGCCACGGCGCAGGCCTCACCAATCTCGAATATGCCCCGCTCTGCGAAGTGATGGGCCGCTCGCATCTGGCGCCCGAAGTCTTCAACTGCTCGGCGCCCGACACCGGCAACATGGAAGTGCTGGAGCGTTACGGCACCGAGAAGGACAAGGAGCGCTGGCTGAAGCCGCTGCTCGCGGGCGAAATCCGCTCCTGCTTCGCCATGACCGAGCCGGCGGTCGCGTCATCCGACGCGACCAACATCGAAAGCTCGATCGTGCGCGACGGCGACCATTACGTCATCAACGGGCGCAAATGGTACACGACGAATGCAACCGACCCTCGCTGCAAGATCTGCATCTTCATGGGCAAGACCGATCCCGACAATCCAGACCGCCACAAACAGCAATCCATGATCCTGGTCCCGATGGGGACACCAGGCGTCGAGGTGAAGCGTCCCCTGCCGGTGTTCGGCTTCTACGGCGTGCCCGACCGTGCATCGGAAGTCGTCTTCACCAACGTGCGCGTGCCGAAAGAAAACATGCTGCTCGGCGAAGGCCGTGGTTTCGAGATCGCACAGGGCCGCCTCGGCCCGGGCCGCATCCACCACTGCATGCGGCTGATTGGACTAGCCGAACGCACGCTGGAGAAAATGTGCCGCCGCGTGCGCAGCCGCGTCGCCTTCGGCAAGCCGGTGTCGGAGCAGACGGTGACGCAGGAGCGCATCGCGGAATCCCGCATCATGATCGAGCAGGCCCGTCTGCTGACGCTCAATGCCGCCTACGCGATGGACACGGTCGGCAACAAGGTGGCGAAGGCCGAGATCGCGATGATCAAGGTCGCCGTGCCGAACATGGCCTGCCAGATCATCGACTGGGCCATCCAGGCCCATGGCGGCGGCGGCACGTCGAACGATTTCGGGCTGACGCAGGCCTATGCGACCGCGCGTTTGCTGCGTCTTGCCGACGGGCCGGACGAGGTGCATAGGAACCAGATCGCGCGGTTCGAGCTGAAGAAATATTCGAACGCATGAGGAGACAGGCGTTCTGTTCTTGAGGCGCGCTCTTCCCTTCTCCTCTTGTGGGAGAAGGTGGCGCGCAGCGTAAGGCGCTCGACTAATCCAGCACCTCCACCGTTGCCGAGCGCCCGGCGACCAGTGCCGTGCCATCAGGCACCGGATCCAGCGCGATGCGCACGGGCACGCGCTGGGCGAGGCGCACCCAGCTGAAGGTCGGGTTGACGTTGGCGAGCAGGCTGGCGCCGTCGGCGCGGTCGCGATCCTCGATACCGGCGGCGATGCTCTCGACATGGCCTGACAGCGTCACCTTCTCGCCCATCAGGCGGATCCGCACCTTGTCGCCCACACGAATGCGCGCGAGTTTGGTCTCCTCGAAATAGCCTTCCACATGCAGCGTGTCGGTATCGACCAGCGCCATCACGCCCTTCCCGGCCGTGACATAGGCGCCCGGACGCAGATCCATGTTGGTGATCACGCCGTTCACGGAGGCGTGGACCTCGCTGCGGTCGAGATTGAGCTGGGCCACCGCACGGTCGGCCACGGCCTGATCGACGGCCGCCTTGGCCTGAAGCTGGGTCGCCAGCACCTGCTCCTGCTTCTGCTGCGACACCGCGTCGGTCGTCAGCGCGCTGTAGCGCTTCAGATCGGCATTGGCCTGATCGAGCGTGGCCTGATGACCGGCCACCGCGGCATCGGCCTGCCGCAGCGCCAGCGCGAAACGTTCGCGGTCGATCCGGAACAGTACGTCGCCGCGATGGACCTTCTGATTGTCCTTGACCAGCACTTGCGTCACGAAACCGGACACGTCGGGCGCGACCTGCACCACGTCGGCGCGGACGCGGCCGTCGCGGGTCCACGGCGATTCCATGTAATACACCCAGAGCTCGCGGCCGACGACGAGCGCCGCGACGACGGCAAGCACTGTCAGTGCGAGGCGACCGAGCCAGGGAAAATTCCCTTTCATGAGAGATACTCCGAGAGATAGACGACGCCGCCGAGAAGGCAGACGAAGATCGCGAAATCGAACAGCGCGCGGTGCCAGACCAGCCGGTAGAGATCGAAGCGATGCATGAGCCGGCGAAGAATCGCGCTCAGGACATAGGCGACGATGATCCACAGCAGCAGCGCCGGCACGAGCACGCCATAGATGTCGATCACATATCTCATGCCGCAACACTCTCGCCTGCGCGCGGCCGGTAGGCCGGTGCGTCGGGGAACAGGCCGCGGCGGATGCCGACAAGGCCGATCAGGGCGTCTTCCCGCGCCTTTTCGTTGGGATCCTTCACCGCCCGGGCCAGCGCCCGATCGATGCTTGCCAGCAGTTCGACCGGCATCCCATCGCTTGCAAATTTGCGGCAAGCGATGGCGAGCTGGTCGAGCATGTGGTCGATCACGGAAATGGTCGATGCCGCGAGCCCATAGCGGGCGCGGCGAAGGTCGATGATGTTGAGGCCGATGCGGAGCTGGACGAGGCTGTCGGTATCGCGGCGATCGCTCTCGGACAGAAAGGCGATCCGCTGCACCAGGAGCCCGAGCCGGTGCAGCATGAGGCCGGCGAATTCCGCGCGATCACGCTTGCCGCGGCGTTCGGCGGCAACCGCAAGCGTCGTCCAGTTGGACAGCACAAGGCGATTGGCGACCCACTCGGCGCCGACGCCGCGCGCGATCCGCGTCACGAGCTCGGCGATGGCGACGCCGACGAAAAAGGCGACCGCGGAGTTCGCATAGGACGCAAAGTCCGCGCTGTAGGTCGATTGCAGCGCCAGCAGCGTCGCCGTGTTGGCCGCGAGAGCCATGCCGGTGCCGGCCGTCGCCGGTCGCGCGATCAGAAAGCCGTAGAGCAAAAAGGCCGGGGCCAGCGCCACGACCAGGACCTCGAGATGGGAGATCGCCGGCACTAGCGCGAACAGATAGATCGCGACCACCACGATCGCGACCAGCGACCACAGGCCGAAACTGCGGATGAAGCGCGCGGGTTCGTCCTGGGCTGCGAAGAACGAGCACGCCACCGCTGCCATCATCGGCGCCGACGCGCCGTCGGGCCAGCCGGTGCCGATCCAGAACGCGCAGCAGATCAGGATGGCGCCGGCCGCGCCGGCCGCGGACCACAGCGCAAGGCCGCGGTCCCGGTGGCGCACGGGCGCGGCGCCGGTCTCGGGATGAAAAGCAAGATCGAGCGTCGAGACGTCCTGGCCCTCGGCAATCGCCTCGGTCAGCGCGCGGCAGTCGCGCGAGAGGGCGACCAGCTCGCGTAGCCGCGACAACAGGCTGGTGGTGATGATCCGCTCCCAGGAGGCGTCGTCATCGAGCACCGCTTGCCGCTCCGCAATCATGGAGCGGATCCGCTCGGCCGGCTGCCGCGCACCGACGTCGCTCACGATCCATTGCGCAAGATCCTCCAGCAGCCGATTCAGCTCCGGCTGCCGGCGCAGAGCCTCCTCCCCCAGCGCAGTCAGACGGTCCTCTAGCGAGGCGACGACCGGCAGCAGCATCAGCATGCGCAGACGGATTTCGCCGAGGCTGCTCACGGCATTGCGATCCGCCAGCCGGTCATAGGCAAGATGGGTCGAGAGCGTATCGATCTCGACGATGTCGGTTGCGAGCTTGAGGCGCCTGGCGCGGTGCGCTTCGCTCGTACCGTCGCGCAGCAGCACGGCTCGGCTGAGATTGCGCGCATCGGACAACCAGCTGTCGACGCGGTGCGCGACGGCGGGCGCGACGCTGCGGGGAAACACGATGGTGGAAACGAGGCTGGCGCAGATGATGCCGAGCGAGATCTCCTCCAGCCTCGCCACCGCCGTGTCGAAGATGGCGGCTGGCTCAGACACGGACGGAAAGCCGATCAGCGCCACGGTGTATCCGGCCAGCATGAAGACGTAGCTGCGTGGTGTGCCGTCGAGCAGCGACAGATAGAGGCAGAGCCCGACCCAGAGCGCGATCGCGAGGCAGAGCAGCTCGGGCGCATCGATCAGGTTCGGCACCAGCGCCACCGTCATGATCGCGCCGACCAGCGTGCCCATGACGCGAAAGAACGCCTTCGAGCTCGTTGCGCCCGCAAGCGGCTGAGACGTGATGTAGACCGTCGCCATCGCCCAATAGGGCCGCGGCAAGTCCATGGCCAATGCGATGACGAGCGCGAGAATCGACGCGGCAAACGTCTTCAACGCGAAAATGAGGTCCGCGTGGCGGACCAGAAAAGGCTCGTCTGCGCGCATGGCTACTTCGCCTCTGGACCGGTCTTGCCGTCCTGCAGGCGACCGGCCCGCCGTTCGATGCGCTGAAGCGTCTCGAAGGTTATCGCAAGTTCGTCCGCGCCGATATCCTTCAACAGGCTCGCCCGCACCCGGCGCAGCACCCGGTTGGTCTCCTCGACCTTGGCCTCGCCCGCCTTGGTCAAATGGAGCGTCTTGGCGCGGCGGTCGGTCGGGTCTTCCCTGCGCTCAACCAGCCCCTCGGCCTGGAGCAGGTCTATCAGGCGCACGAGCGACGGCCCCTCGATGCCGAGCTCGTCGGCAAGTACCCCCTGACGGACGTTTTCACCGTGCCTCGACAGCACCAGAAGCGGAATCGCGGTCGCATAGGACAGGCCGTGATCGGACAAGGCCTGGTCGGACTCGCGGCGCCAGACGCGGGCCAGGCGCGCGATGAGCCGGCCGAGTTCGGCATGGATGTGAGCCTGCGAGGGAGCCATGCAAATTAGATAGGATACGAACTATTAGTCTGCAACTATATACACCCGCAGAGTCCAGCCGATCACGCAAAAGCGAACGAGGACAACGCAGATGGGACCGGGTTCCACGATAGAGGCACGGGCGGCGATGGCGAGCGCAGGCACGCTGGCGCTGATGCCGACCTTCGTCGTCGTGGCCGTGGATGCCACCGGCATGGGAATCATCCTCCCGCTGCTGCCGTTCTATTCACAGAGACTGGGCGCCACGCCGGTTCTGCTGGGCGCCCTGATCTCCGTCTATGCCGTCTGCCAGCTCATTGCCGGCCCCGTGGTCGGCATGCTCTCGGACCGCTATGGCCGACGAAAGGTGCTGGTGGTCAGCCAGGTCGGGACCCTGATCGGATTTGTCCTGCTCGCCCTCGCGGCCAATCTGACGCTGGTGTTTCTGGCGCGCGTCATCGACGGCCTGACATCCGGCAACATCTCGGTCGCGCACGCTTACGCCGCCGAGCACAGTGCGCCTGCGACGCGCAAGCAGGCGCTCGGAATGACCAGCGGCGCAATTGGAACCGGGCTGCTGCTCGGCCCCGCGCTCTCGAGCTTCCTCGTGCATTATGGCCAGACCGCGCCGGTGTGGGCCGCGGCCGCGCTCTCCCTGGTGAGCATCATCGCGACAGTCGCCCTGCTCCCGCCGGATCACCCGGCGTCCGGGTCGCTTTACCAGCATCGCCTGTCCGAGGCGACGTTCACCCGCAGCCTGTTCGGGATGCGCTACGCCTTGCGCCTGCTCGGCCTGCTCATCGTGTTCTTCTTCGTCAACTCGATGTTCCTGTCCCAGATCGGCCTGTTCTTGTCGGAACGGTTCTCCTCGGACGGCCATCCCTTCGGCGCGCGCGAGCTCGGCTGGATGTTCGCCTATGCCGGCTTCATCAACATTGTGGTCCAGGGCCTCTTGATCACACGCGCCAACCTGATCGCTTCCGATCGCAACATCGTCATGGCCGCGTTCGCGTGCATGGGACTCGGATTCGCGGGGCTTGCGGCCGGCAGCAATGTCGGCCTGCTCGCGATTGAGCTGACGCTCATCATCGCCGGCACCATGTTCGCCCGCAGCACGCTGACCGCGGAGCTGTCGCGCTCGACCGCGATCAACCGTCAGGGCATGATCATGGGGCTCAACCAGTCGCTGATGTCCGGTGCGAACATCAGCGCCCCGCTGGTGAGCGGCGCGCTGATCGGCCATCGTCTGTTCGTCCCGTGGGCGCTTGTCATGGCCGCCATCGCCGTGATCGGCGCAGCACTGGCGGGCCAATTGCTGGATCTGCCGCGGACGCGCTAGCGCCCTCGCCTCAATTCACCGCGTAGACGTCAGGATCGGCGCTCGAGCTCGGCTTTTTGAAGGCGTTGCGCAGGGCCGGCGACATCGGGACGTTGTAGTTGAGACCGTTCGGCGGGGTCGGGGATTCCAGCCACTTCCGGTAGAGGACCTCGATCTCCGGGCTTGCGTAGAGTTCCGCCGTGGCGCGATCGGCCAGCGCCTTGAACGGCGCATCCTCCCGCCGCAGCATGATTCCGAACGGCTCCGGCTTCGAGAACGCCTCGTCGCTGATCATGAAAAGCTGCGGCTCCTTCGCGCGCGCGATCGCAACGGCAAGCTGAACGTCGTCCAGCGCGTAGGCCTGGGCCCGGTCGGTCTCCAGCAGCAGGAAGGCCTCGGCCTGGTCCTTGGCCGGCATGATGTTGATACCGAGGTTGCGCTCGGTGTTGACCCTGGCGAGCTGGGTCAGGTTGACCGATCCTGCCACCGCCGTGACGGCCTTGCCCTTGAGATCGTCGATGCTGTTGATCTTCGCGGCCTTCTTGGCTGCAAATCGCGTTGCACTGAGGAAATGCGTGTTGGTGAACGCGACCTGCTTCTGGCGGTCGGCATTGTTGGTGGTCGCCGAGCAGTGCAGATCGAGCGTGCCGTTGACCATCAGCGGTATGCGGTTCGACGAGGTCACCGCGAGATACTCGACGCCGATGTCGGACATGCCGAGCTGCTTCTTCACGGCATCCACGATCCTCAGGCAGATGTCCATGGCAAAGCCGACCGGCTTCTGGTTGCCGTCCAGATAGCTGAAAGGCACGGACGCTTCCTGATAGCCGAGCCTAATCTTCTTCGTTTCCTTGATCTTCTGGAGCGTGCCCGACAGGTCTTCGGCGGAAGCTGCGCCCGCAAGACACGTCAGGGCCAGGATAACGGTGGGAAGACGCATCGAAAGCTCCTCAAAAGATCATGGGCTGCGCCAGCGCACGGCCGCGCATGTGATAGCCCAGAGCCGGCGCAATCACCAGACGAGGCTCCGTCTATCGGCCATCCCCGTTTTACATGTACCGATGCGGGAGGAGATATCGCCCGGCACCGTCAGGGTTGAGCGCTCTGCCGCGCAAGTGCCTCCGGTCTGACAACCAGTCAGCACAAGTTTTCATCGTGCGCGCGCAATACCTTGCATCCCGCGAGGCCGCCGCTCTCCTGCGATTTGATTCCGCATCGATAGCGGCGCGTTGCCCCGCCAAAAACGACCGGTTGCCGTAAGCGCGACCGGGACAACAAGGGATGAACGGCCGAGTGGCAAGTTCCGGGGAGACGCGTCGCAGCGCGAGCGAGGTGCTGCGCGTCGAAAGGCTGACCGTGCAGTATGGCGCGCTTGTCGCCCTGCGCGACGTGAGCTGGTCGGTCCATGGCGACGAGATCCTCGGCATCATCGGTCCGAACGGCGCCGGCAAGAGCAGCTGTTTTGCCGCCGTCACAAACGCCGTCAGCCATCGCGGCCGCACCTTCCTCGACAGCAACGACGTCTCCGCGCTTCGGACATTCGACCTCGCCGGCCGCGGTCTGCGCCGTACTTTCCAGCAGAATTCGTTCTTCGGCGAGCTGACCGTCCTGCAGAACGCGGTCTCGGCCATCTTCCGCGATTTCTCGACCAGTCTCGCGACATCGCTGTTTGCGCCGTGGCGCGAGGCAACCACACGCCGCGCCGCCGAGATAGCGGCCGCTCAACTGCTCGACTTCTTCGGCATCGCGCGCCAGTACCACGACCAGCTTCCCGGCGACATTCCTTATGGCGTACAGCGCCTGCTCTCCGTTGCCCTCGCCTACGGAACCGGCCCAAAAGTGCTGCTGCTGGATGAACCCGCCGCGGGTCTGAGTGGCGGCGACATGAAGAAACTCGCCGACGTCCTGATCGGCCTGCGCAAGCGCAACCTCGCTCTCGTCGTCATCGAGCATCACATGGACCTGATCATGTCGATCGCCGACCGCATCGTGATGATCGACCAGGGTGCAATGCTGGCGACGGGAACGCCGGCCGACATCCAGCGTGATCCCCTGGTCCGCGAAGCCTATCTGGGGCGCGACGAATGAGCGGCGTGCTCCAGAGCGACAACCTCTCGGTACGCTACGCTGGCAACGTTGCAGTATCAGGCGTCAATCTCAGCGTGCCCGCAGGGCGGATGGTCGGCCTCGTCGGCGCCAACGGCGCCGGCAAGACCACACTCGTCAACGCGCTCGCCGGCTGGTCACGCGGCCGCGCTGTCGTCACCGGCAGCGTGCAACTCGAAGGACGCAGCATCGAGAAGCTTGCCGCCCACGACCGGGTGGCACGCGGCCTCACGCTGGTGCCGGAAGGCAAGAACATCTTTGCCGAGCTGACCGTCGATGAGAATTTGACGCTGGTACGGCCCCCCACGGACACCACCGGCCGGCATCTCTTCACCGTTCCCGAGGTCTTCGAATTCTTCCCCCGCCTTGCGGAGCGCCGCTCGCACAGGGGCGCAGCGCTCTCCGGCGGCGAACGCCAGATGCTCGCGGTTGGACGCGCCTTGCTCGCCGGCCCGCGCGTTCTGATGCTCGATGAGCCATCCGCGGGCCTTGCGCCCCGTCTGATCACGGATCTGCTGTCCCGGATCCGCCTGCTGGTCGATCGCGGCCTTCCGGTGCTGCTGGTCGAGCAGAACGTGAAGGCGGCGCTGAAAGTGGTTGACCATCTCTGTCTGCTCGAACGCGGCAAGATCGTCGGTGAAGGCCCCGCCGAATTGATGGCCGCCGATCACCGCATCATCGAGGCCTATCTCGGCACCATCGCGGATGGAACGCCGGCATGAATATTGCGCAGCAAATCATCAACGGCATCGTGCTCGGCTCCGGTTATGCCTGCATTGCGCTGGGCTGGACCATTCTGCTCGGCGTTGCGCGCCTCGTGAACTTTGCCCACGGCCAGCTCTATATGCTCGGCGCGTTCGTCACCTGGTACGCCATCGTCAAGGTGGGCCTGCCCTACCCGCTCGCCATCCTCGTGGCCATCGTCGTGCTTGGCGCCATCGGCCTCCTCTTACAGAGCGCGATGATGCGGCTGGTCATGACGCAGAACCTGACCAGCCTGATGATCGTGACGCTCGGCCTTGGCTACGTCCTGCAGGGCGGCAGCGCGCTCATCTTCGGCGGCAATCCGCAGACGCTGCCCGGCACACTGGCGCGCGCCAAGGTGGACATCGGCCCGCTCTGGTTCACCTGGCAGGATGTGCTGGTGCTGGTCGTTACGCTGCTGCTCTACGGCGCAGTCTGGCTGTTCACGCAGCGTACCCGGTTCGGCTCGGTCATCCGCGCCGTGGCCGAGGACCCAAAGCTCTCGGAACTGTTCGGCATCAACGCAAAATTTGTTTACCTCGGCGTCTTCGTGTTCGAATGCGCGGCGGTCGCGCTCGGCGCCGCGCTGGTAGCGCCCCGCTCGCCGATCCTGACCAGCATGGGCTTCAACGAGGTCATCATGACTTTCGTCGTGGTCGTGCTCGGCGGCATCGGCTCGATCGGCGGGGCGCTCGCGGCCGGCCTCGGGCTTGGGCTGTTCACGGCCTTCTTCGGCGCGTTCGTGGCGCCAGCCTATACGACGGCAGCGGCCTTTGCGTTGTTGCTCGCGCTGCTCGTGATCCGTCCCGCGGGGCTTGCGACCAAATGACCGCGATCGAGTCTCCACGCCCCGCCTCGATCCCGTACCTGCGCTACGCCGCAGTCGTGGCCTTCGTGGTGATCGGCTTCTTCCTGCCGCGCCTGCTCGGCGGCACCTCGGTCGCCTATTGGACCCTGACCACGATCGCGATCTTCGCCGTGATGTGTTACGGCGCGGACATCGTGCTGTCCTATCTCGGCGAGGTCAGCCTCGGGCATACGGTATTCTGGGCCATCGGCGGCTATGCGGCGGCGAACCTCTCGGTCAAATACGCCCTGAACGGCTGGGTCACGGCGGCCGCCACGATCGCGCTATGCCTTGCGGCGGCGGCCTTCCTCGGCGCCGTCACACTGCGGACCCGCGAGTTCGTGTTCTCGCTCGTGACCTATGCTGCTGCGGTCGTCGCCTACGAGATCGCGTTCAACTGGGACGCCGTCGGCGGCTCCGACGGCATCGTCGGCATTCCGCCGCTGAAGCTCCCCATGCTCGTCACCAATTTCTCCGGCGCGATGCAGGAAGACCTCTGGCCGGTCGCCTTCGTCCTTCTGCTTCTGACGCTCGCCTTCATCGCGCGCTTCCGCCGCTCGCGCCTCGGCACCACCGCGCTGATGGTGCAGATGAACCCGGCGCTGGCCGCGAGCCTTGGCGTCGATCCGCGCCGGATCAGGCTCGCGGTGTTCGTGATCTCCGCGCCCATCACCGGGCTTGCCGGCTGGCTCTACGCCTATCAGCGCGCCTATGTCGGCCCCGACATGTTCGAGTCCTACTTCCTCGTCATGATGCTCACCGCCATCGTGCTGGTCGGGCGCCGCATCCTGCTCGGCCCCTTGATCGGCACCGCCCTGCTGATCGCGCAGCAGAACCTGCTGTCGCTCGGCGGCGACTGGAACAAGATCGTGCTGGGATCGGTGCTGGCGCTGGTCCTGATCTTCTGGCCTGCGGGGCTCGTGGGCCTGTACCGACGTATCACCAGGAAAACATGAAACACATTGGGAGGACGCGCATGCACAAGACGAAACTCGCTCTCGCGCTGCTGTTGGGGCTCGCATCCGTGCCGGCGATGGCGCAGGACATCAAGGTCGGCACCATCTTTCCGCTCAGCGGCGGCGCCGGCCCCGACGGCCAGACCGTGACCAACGCGGTCAAGCTGATGGTCCAGCAGATCAACGACAAAGGCGGCCTGCTCGGCCGCAAGCTGACCGTGATCTCCAAGGACGATGAAAGCACGCCCGCGGTGGGCGTCAGCCGCGCCAACGAGATGATTGCCGAAAAGGCCGACGTCGTGATCGAGGGCTGGAATTCGCCGGTCACGCTGGCGATGCAGCCGATCCTCGCGCGCGGCGGCGTCCTCGATATCACCGCCGTCTCGAAGTCGGACCTGATCCTCAGCGGCGAAACCAACCCTTACGCGATGCGCATCAACAGCTCGAACGGCTTCGACGCGGAGGTGATTGCCAGATACGTCGTCCAGACCATGAAAGCGAAGAAGGTCGCCTTCCTCACCCAGAACGACGTCTACGGCAACGGTTTTCAGACCGCGGTCGAGGCCGAGTTCAAGAAGCTGAACTTTTCGGGCCAGGTCGTCATGACCGAGAAATTCGCATTCAAGGACACCGATTTCCGGGTTCAGCTCACCAATCTGAAGGGCACCGACGCCGACGCCATCATCGTCACCAACTCCTCGAACTCGTCCGGCCTGCCGGCGATGGTCGACCAGTATCGCCAGGCCGGCATCAAATCGACCTTCGTCGGCGCTGTCGGCATCATGCTCAGCACGGTGTTCAAGGTCGCCGGCGATGCCAACAACGGCGTGATCTCGGCCGATATTTTCTTCCCCGATCTGCCGCCGTTCACGACCCAACCGGAGAGCACCTCCTTCGTCGCGGCCTACACCAAAGCCTATGGCGCCCCGCCCGACAAGAGCGCGGCGCTTGGTGCCGCGGCCGTACAAGTCTGGGCACAAGCGGTTGAATCGACCAAGTCGCTCGACCGCAAGACCGTGGCGGAAGCGATCCGCGGCAAGCCGGTCAAGGGTACCGTGTTCGGCGACGTCCAGTTCCTGCCGAACGGGCAGATGCAGCCGCGCTATGTCGTATTCAAGGTGGTCGATGGCAAGAACGCCAAGCTCGAGGCGCTGCAGTAAGCGCGACACGCGAGAGTCTGGGAGCGCCCGCCTGGTCGTCAGGCGGGCGTCTTCGTCCCTGCCACCTATTCGCAGGTGAGCTGCTGCTCGAACCAGCCGGACAGCCGCTCCGACAGCGGCGGCCACATCCGCTGAAAGCTTCCAAGCTTGCCGGCATTGGCGCGGTACATGGCCCGCAATTCCTGCTCGATCGCCGGAAGGTCAACGCCAACACAGGCCCCGTCCCGCGCGACGGTCTTGCCGGCGACGACGACCTCCTTCACCAGGGATGCATTCCCGCGCGCGAACAGCAGGGCCATGGGGTCGACCGGCATGATCCGGTCGCGGTCGAGCCGGTCCAGATCGATCACGACGTAGTCGGCCGGAGTGCCGGGACTGAGCTCGCCGCTTCCAGGTGCGCCAGTCGCGCGGCGGCCATTGCGGATCGCAAGCGCGAACAACTCAGCCGGCGTCCATGTCGCCTTGAAGCCGAGGCCGCCATGGACCATCTGCACCAGCCGCATCTCGCGCAGGATGTCGTCGTCCTCGTCGAGCGCCAGCCCGTCGACGCCGACGGCGATGGCGCAGCCGCATTTATGCGCGGCGGCGATCGGAGCAAGCCCGGAACGCAGATGCATGTTCGAGCTGAAATTGGTGACGATGCGCGCACCGGAGGCCGCGATCACCTCCAGTTCGTCTGGCCGGGCGTGGATGCAGTGGGCCAGCGTCAGCCGCTCCGAGAGGAAGCCGATGTCGCGCAGCCAGCGCACCATGTCCGGAAAGTTCCGGTCGGCCCATGCGCGCTGGTACACGGTCTCCAGGAGATGCATGTGGATGCGGCGGCCGGTTCGCGCCGAGTTCTCCGCGATCGCTTCCAACAAAGGCTTCGAGCACCATTGCACCCCGGCTGGCCCGAGTTGCACATCCACCATTGGACCGGCGATGGCGGCGGCAATGGCGTCGGTCAGCTCGATATACGCCGTCGGCGATATCGGTGCGCGGACGAACAGGTCTTCGATCGTCTTGCGATCGTCGCTGGCGAGTTCTGCGAGAATCGGTTCGGCGTCCCCGTAGACGATCGGATTCTGGTCGCGCACGGCAAGCGCAAAGGCCATGCGGATACCGACGTCTGACGCGGCCCTGGCAATCGCCGTGGCCTCGTCGAGCAAGGGCATGGTCCCGCTCGGGCGGGTGTAGTGCACCATCATGGCCGCGCAGCCCGCTTTGGCGGAACGCGCCAGTGCGGAGGCCGCGGTCAGGTAAGGATCGACCGGCGTGCCGAGTATGGTCCGCAATATCCAGCTTTCCAGCGGCATGCCGACCGCGCCAAAGGACGACGCGGTGGCGCGGGCGTGGTCATGGGCGTTGACCAAGGCGGGAATGACGAAGGAGCGAGGCCCAGGTCCCGCTCCTCCCGAGATGTCGGTGATGACGCCGCCATCGTGCCGCAGCACGACATTGTCGCTGATGCCGCAATCAGGGCCACGGAACAGGCTGGTTGCCGAAATCTCCGTGGCCATGACGATCTCCCCCAATCAATTGGCGGTATACACCAACTCCCGCTCCGCGCGCGGCGGCAGGAACTCGCGCGAGAACACCTCTGCCGGCGTCGGCGCGCGGGCGAGCTGATAGCCCTCGACCACGATGCCGATGGCGCGCGCCATGCGGTCGTCCTTGATGTCGCCGATGCCGATCTCCTTCATCTCCGGCGAGACGATCAGCTTGTCGAAGGAATATTGCAGCCTGCGCTTCTCGACCGCGACGTCGATCAGATTGTCGTAGTTCAGCGCGGCCTTCATGCCGGCATTCTGGTCCTTGGCCACCGCGATCGCGCCCTTGTTGATGGCGCGCACCAGGCCGGCCACCGCCTTCGGGTTGGACGCGATCAGCTTCTTCGAGACCATTACGCCGTTGGAATAGAGATCGAGACCGTAATCACCGAACGAGAACCATTTGAAATCCTTGTCCGGGTCCTGGCGATTGAGCACGAGATTGAAATAGCTGGTGATGTTGAAGACGAGGGCCGCATCGATGTCGCCCTTGATCAGCATCGGCTCTTGCAGGTTCGGGGCCATGTTGGAGATCTTGATCTTCTCGCCATCGAGTCCGTTCTTGCGGGTGAACACCGGCAGGAGGCGCGTCGTCGGCGTGCCCTGCGCACCGCCGAGCGTGTGGCCTTCGAAATCCTTGATGGTGTTGATGCCGCTGGTCTTCTTGGCGACGATCGCGAACGGCGGCTGGTTCCACATCATGTAGACCATGACCGGCGCGTCCTGCGGCTTGGTCGAGGCGTTCTGAATGATGGCGTTGACGTCGCCGAAGCCGGCGTCGTAGGCGCCCGACATGACGCGCGTGACGGTAGCGCCGGAGCCTTCGCCCTGGTCGATGACGACGTTGAGGCCTTCCTCCTTGAAGAAGCCGTTGTCCTTGGCATAGAAGAACGCGGCGTCGCTGCCTTGCGTCTTCCAGCCCAGCGTGAACTTGATCGTGGTTTCCTGGGCCGTTGCGACGCCCGCGGACAAGGCCAATCCCAGCAGTGCGGCAGTAACGTTTCTCAACATCGAGACCTCCTCAAGCTTCGTTGCGTGATGGTTCAAGAATTCAGGTGGCAATCACGTCGTTCTTGCGCGTGGCCCAGCCGGTCACCCGCCCCTCGATCAGCGAGAACACGGCGTAGAGCGCGACGCCGAGGCCGGCGAGCACGAACAGACCGGCGAACACCAGCGGCACGTTGAAATTCGACGACGCGGTCATCATAACGTTGCCGATGCCGCGGTTGGAGGCGACGGTCTCCGACAGCACGGCGCCGACAAAGGCGTAGGAGATCGCGACCTTCAGCGAGGCGAAGAAGAACGGCATCGTTCGGGGCAGGCCGACGTTCCAGAGGATATCGAACTTGCTGGCGCCGAGCGCCTTCAGCACGTCCTCGAGCTCCGGCTCGGTGGTCGCAAGGCCCGTCGCGATGTTGACGACGATCGGGAAGAAGCAGATCGAGAGGGCAGTCAGCACGGCCGGCACCGTACCCGAGCCGAACCACAGCACGAAGATCGGCACTACCGCGACCTTCGGGATCGACGAGAAGCCGATCAGCAGCGGATAGCAGGTGTCATAGGCGGTCTTGGAGACGCCAATGATCGCGCCGAGCGCCACGCCGAGCGCAACACCGAGCACGAAACCGAACATGGTGGTCCCGAGCGTTTGCAGGATGTGCGGCCACAGCACCGGGAAGCGCTGGAACAGCGTCACGAACACCTGCGACGGCCGCGGCAGCACCAGATCGGACATGCCCGTCATCAGGCAGAACAATTCCCAGCCGACGAAGAACAGCACGATCAGTCCGGCGGACCACGCCTTCTGCCTGAGATCGATCCCGAACATCAGCCTGTCCCCTGCTGGGCCGCGCTGCGCGCGTCCTCGATGAAGGTGCGCAGCTTCTGGTTCAATGCGACGAAATCCGGCTCGAAGGTCACGGCGACGGTGCGCGGCCGGGAGAACTCCACGCGGCTGTCGTCGAGGATGCGGCCGGGACGTGCGCTCATCACGCAGATACGGCTCGCCAGGAAGCCGGCCTCGCGCAGATCGTGCGTCACCAGCAGCACCGTCGGCTTGTGCGTCATCCAGAGGTTTTGGAGGATCGACCACAGTTCCTCGCGGGTGAACTGGTCGAGCGCGCCGAAGGGCTCGTCGAGCAGCAGCATGCGCGGCTCGTGGATCAGCGCGCGACAGAGATTGGCTCGCTGGAGCATGCCGCCGGACAACTGCCACGGATAGCGAGTGCCAAACCCTTTGAGACCGACCTGCTCCAGCAGCGCGTTGGCCTTGTCGCGGAATTCGGTCTTGCACAGCTTGCGGAAGCTCGAACGGAACGGCTCGACGATCTTGAGCGGCAGCATAATGTTCCGCTCGATCGTCATCCACGGCAGCATGGTCGGGTTCTGGAACGCCATGCCGACCCGCAACGCTCGCGCCGCGACCTCCCGGCCACCGACGATGACGACGCCGCTGGTCGGCTGCACCAGGCCGCTGACGAGACGCAGGATAGTCGATTTGCCGCATCCGGACGGACCGACCAATGCGACAAACTCGCCGTCGGCGATCCGCAAGCTGGTTGTCGACAGCGCGGGCACGGCACGGTCGCCGCGCCCGAAGGTCACGGAGGCCTCGGACAGCTCGATGGCAACAGGGCTGGAGCCTTCGGGCACGGGCTGGCCGTCGAACTGGGCGTTAGGTTGCATGCGCATCACAGCCAAAGTGCATGCAAGCTGGATGCCAGCCTGCGAGACGCGAGAAATCAAGGACCTCGCCGGACGCCCGGCCAAATGGCCGGATTCGATTTAGGCAATGCAGGCGCCAAACTGCATGCAATTGGAGCGCGGGATTGCTGCGGCGCTGTGTTAAAGAGAGGCCTCGCCCCTCCCCTCAAGGATTCGCCGATGGCGGCGCGCCCCACCAGCAAGACTTCTGAATCATCGGACAAGGTCAGCGTGATCTGTCGCGCGCTCAGGCGCGCGATCATCGAGCAGGCGCTCGAGCCCGGCGCAAAGCTGCCCGAGGATTCGCTCGGCGAACGGTTCGGCGTCAGCCGCACGATTGCACGCCACGCGCTGGGGCAACTCGCCGCGGAAGGGCTGGTCGAATTGCGCCGCAACCGGATCGCGGTGGTGGCGACGCCGAGCTGGCAGGAAGCGCGCGACGCCTTCGATATCCGCATCGAGCTCGAACGTCTCGTGGTCCGCCAGCTCGCAGGCAAGCTAACCAAGGCCCAGATCGCCGAGCTGAACGCCCATGTCGATGCCGAGGATCGCGCGCGCGGCGGCACGGACGCCGTCTCGATCCGGCTTGCCACCGAATTCCACATTCTGCTCGCGCACATGACGAACAGCCCGATCCTGGTGCGCTATGTCAGCGAGGTCGCGTATCGCTGCTGCCTGACGCTGTCGCTGTACAGCCGGCCGCATTCCACGGAATGCGCGATCAACGAGCATCGCGCCATCATCGCCGCGCTGGCCAAGGGCGACGAGGCCAAGGTGATGGAATTGATGCATCATCACCTCGATTCCGTGGCCAATCGCGCGCTGGTCGCCCCTACCCCGCAGCGCGGCCGCGATCTGCTCGATATCCTCGCGCCGTATGCCGACGAGGTGACGAGCGACCGCGTCGTCAAGCTGCCCAAGGTCGCAAGACGACGTTAGGCCTCAATCCCGCGCTGAACCAGAATCCGCTCGGCGCTGTCGTTCCAGACGTCCATCTTCACGATCCGCCCGCCCCTGACGACGAAGCGATCGACATAGCGATTGCCCTCGAACGGCGCGCCGTCCATCCACTCGCCATAGAGAGTGCCGACGCTGTAGACGACGGTCTCGTCCGCGCCCGGGCAGACGTCGAAGCGGTCCATCTTCTTCTTGACCCAGCGGTAGCGCTTCGCGTTGAGCCGGTCGGGCCACGCGGATGATCGAACTCGCGCCCGCCGGTAAAGGTGATCACGGTGCCCGGCTTCATATAGGCCGCAGCGGCGTCGGGATCGGGTATCATCGAGGCCGTCAGATAGGCTTCGACAATCTCGGCGTCGGTCATCGGGCGGTCGGCTTTTGCGGGGGCGGACATAGGCGGGTTCTCCGGGGTCTCGACAGTATACAATTCGTACTTCAAACTGCATGCACGTTTTTTGAACAATTTGATGTCAGAACTGCACACAATCTGGAGCTGCCCTCACCTAGCGCTTCCGCTAGGCTAGCACAGCTGAATTCGATGCAATGACCACTCAGACCGCCTTCGACCAGATCTTCCGTAACGCGCTGTTGCGATCATCCGCCACACCCGTCGATATCGGCGTGAAGGGCGGCCGCATCGCCGCGATCGAGCCACAGCTCGCCTGCGAGGCCGTCGAGGTCGATCTCAGCGGGCGTCTGGCCCTGCCCGGCTTCGTCGACACCCACATCCATCTCGACAAGGCCTGCCTGCTCGGCCGCTGCGGGCACAATCACGGCAGCGTCTCGGAAGCGATCCGTGCCGTCGCCGGGATGAAGAAGGATTTTACGGTCGAGGACGTCTATGCGCGCGGCGCGAAAGTGCTCGAACGCGCCATCGTGCACGGCACGACGCGCATGCGCACGCATGTCGAGATCGACCCGCGCATCGGCCTGCGCGGCTACGAGGCGGTCAAGGCGCTGAAGCGCGACCATGCCTGGGCCATCGACCTCTCGCTCTGCGTCTTCCCGCAGGAAGGGCTGACAAACGATCCCGGAGCTGAGGAGCTCCTGGTCCAGGCACTGCGCGACGGCGGCGAGTCGATCGGCGGCTGTCCCTATATGGACTCCGACCCGAACGCCCACCTCGAACGCATCTTCGACCTCGCCCAGGAATTCGACGTCGACGTCGATCTCCATCTCGATTTCGATCTCGATCCGTCCTGGTGGCACCTCGACGAGGTCTGCCGGCAGACCGAGCGGCGCAGCTATCAGGGGCGCGTCGCAATCGGCCATGTCACGAAGCTCTCGGCGCTGCCACCGGAGCGCTTGAAAGCGGCCACCGCGCAGCTCGCAAATGCCGGCGTCGCCGTCACCGTGCTGCCCGCGACCGACCTTTATCTGATGGGGCGCGAGGCCACCCACAATGCACCGCGCGGATTGACGCTCGCACACAAGCTCGTCGACAACGGCGTACTGTGCTCCGTCGCCACCAACAACGTGCTCAACCCCTTCACCCCGTTCGGTGACGCTTCGCTGCTGCGAATGGCGAACTTCTATGCCAATGTCGCGCACGCCTCGGTCAGCGACTTCGACACCTGCCTCGATCTCGTGACCGACCTGCCGGCGCGGCTGATGAACCTTGGCGATTATGGCATCAAGGTCGGCAACCCCGCCGATCTCATCGTGCTCGATACGAAGGACAGCCGCTTCGCCATCGCCGAGCTGCCGGATGTCGTGATGGGGTTCAAGAATGGCCGGCAGACATTTGAACGGCCGCGCCCGACGCTGTTTTCATCGCGGAGCTGAACGGCGACAAACGGAGGAACCGGATGGCCTTCGACACAATCTTCCTCAATGCACGCTTCGACGGCGGGTCCCGGCATCACATCGCGGTCAAGGATGGGCGCATCGCCGCGATCATGCCCGTTGACCAGCCCCCGACCGGCGCTGCGGCGATCGACTTCAATCATGCCCTCGTCGTCCCCGGCTTCGTCGAGGGCCATATCCATCTCGACACCAGTTTCTATGGCGATGCCTGGCGTCCGCACAAGCCGTGTACCAACGGGTTCGACGTGCACGAGCGCGTCGCCTTCCAGGCGCAGAACATGGCCAAGGCTGCGCCGATGGACGTGCGGGCGCGCAGCCAGCTCGATCTCTGCATCGGACATGGCACCACGCAGATGCGCAGCCATGTCATGGTGGATGGCTCGGTCGGGCTGAAATCGATCGAGACGATCCTGCGCGTGCGCGAGGAATACCGAGACCTGATCGACATCCAGCTCGTCGCCTTTCCCCAGAGCGGCATTCTGGCGAGCCCCGGCACGCCCCAATTGCTGGATGAGGCCATCGGGCTCGGCGCCAACCTCGTCGGCGGGCTCGATCCCGCGAGCTTTGACCGCGATGTCGAGAAGCACCTCGACGTCGTGTTCGGCGTGGCCGAAAAGCATGGCGTCGATGTCGACATCCATCTGCACGACATGGGCACCCTCGGCGCCTTCGAGATCGAGCAGATCGCGGCGCGCACGCGCGCGCTCGGCATGGAAGGCCGTGTTGCCATTAGCCACGCCTACGGGCTCGGCGATATTCCGGCAGATTACCTCAAGAAGATGGCGGAGGTTCTTGCCCGCTCGGGCGTCGCAATCATGACCAATGCGCCGGGGGCGCGGCCGTTTCCACCGGTTCTCGCCCTGCGCAACGCCGGCGTCACCGTCTTCAGCGGCAATGACAACATCCGCGATTCCTGGTGGCCCTATGGCGACGGCGACATGCTGCGCCGGGCAACCACGCTCGGCTATCGCTCCGGCTTCAACATCGACGAAGAACTGCGCGTCGCATTTGACCTCGTCACCGCATCAGGCGCCAAGGCGCTGCGTCTCGAAGGTTACGGCCTGCGTGTCGGCGCCAAGGCCGACTTCGTGACGCTGAATGCGGCCCATATCCCCGAGGCCGTCGTCGCGGTGCCGCAGGGGCGCTCCGTGTACAAGGAGGGGAAACTTGTCGCCGTAAACGGCCAGGTTGTCGGCAAACACGCCTGACCGTTCAATCGTACCGTCGAACCTCCCCAAAACTCCAAGTCCGGTAGAATCCCGGACCGTAGCCCAACGCGTTGCAGCAAGGATCAGGTAATCTTACTAAGACCTTGCACTGACCATCTGCGTTCACCGGGAGTTTGGTTATGTTCAGCGCATTCAACAGTATCGATTATCATTCCATCCGGGCCAGCACGCCAGCCGAGACCGCCGTCAAGCGCCTGAATGGAATCGGCGAAGTCCTGTCAGGCCTCGACATCACGGCAATCCACACACAGGACGAGATGGCACGCGCGCTGTGGACGCTGGATACCGCCGACAAATGCGTTCGCCTGATCCTGACCGAGTTCCGCAGCGAGCGGACGACGGACATCGTGCGCAAGGCCAACAGCCTGATCGATCTGATCGAGGCCGCCCGCGACGAAGTCTCGGGCTATCGCGGCGGCAGCAGGGTCCTGAGCTGAATGGGCCCCCGGCGTCAGCGCTTGATCTTCGCGAGGATCCTGTCCGCCTCGGTGCGCCAATCGGCGCTGCGGGCGAACTCCTTCGTGCCCCTGGTGCCGAACAGGCCCTCGTCGGCGAGATCGGCCACCCAAGCCTGACGTTCGGCCGTGCCCTGCGCCGACCATGGCGTCAGCCCCGCCTCCCGTACGGTCTCCGCGACTTCGCGCACCTCTTCGGCACGGCGACGGCCGTGCTCGATCACGCGCTGGAAGAAATAGGCGCCCTGCTTCTCCCAATTGATGCTCGGGAAGGTTTCCGTGAGCGACGCCAGCACCGCATCCTCGACGCCATAAGCGCGCGCGGTGGTGAAGCTTTCGATGACCATGGCCTCCAGTCCCTTGATCATGATGCTCCGGCACATCTTTACGGCCGACGACACCCCGAGCTTGTCGCTGGCAACCTTCGCCGCAAAACCGATCGCGTTCAGTAACGGCTCCAGCTCTTTCGCGCCGGGGCCGCCGAGCAGCAGCGGCACCTTGATGCGATACGGCGGCACCGAGGTCATCACCGCGCCCTCGACATAACGCCCCGCGGCGCCATCGATCAGCGCCGCGGCGCGCTGCTTGGCGCCGGGAGAGGCCGAGTTGAAATCGAGGAACCATGTGCCCTGGTTGATCGCGGCCGCGCAGGCCTTTGCGACCGGAACGGCCTGGCTCGCCGTGACCGCAGAGATGATGAAATCGGATCTCGCGGTCAGCTCGGCATGAGAGGATGCCAGTGCCACTCCGAACTTGGCGGCATGCTCCCTGGGCGCCGCGCCGTGCTCGCCTCCGAGCTTGATGTCGTAAGCAACAACCTTGATGTCCTGCTGGCGCAAATCCTCGGCCAGAATCCGGCCAACTTCGCCATAGCCAACCAGCCCGATCTTCCAGCGTTTGGGATCACCCGCCATCAGTTCAGTCCTCGCGTCGTTTCATCGAACAGCTCCTCGACCGCATAGCGGCGCGGGATCAGCACCTGCTGGAATGCGTAATCGACAATCAGCTCGAGCGGCTTCCTGTTCGCCTCGATGCCGAAGGGAACGAGGTCCGGCGTTACGGCGGGGCCAGCCTGCGCCTTGTTCCGCTTGAGGAGATCGTAGACGCCAGCGACCACGTCGGGTCGCGATCTTGCAAGCTGCTCGGTCACGACCACGAGATGATTGACTGGCACGACACCGCGGCGGACATACCATTTGGCGGCTTCCGCGGCGGGATCAGGAAAAAGCGGCTTCAGCTTGGGGTCGTTCGAGGTCTCGCCGAGGACCGCATCGAGTTCACCGTCGAGCAGCATCTGCAGGACCTTCTTGTCCTTTGGTGCTCGCTCGGTGGTATCGACATATTCGGCGACGTGCGGATCTTCAAAGGTGACCCAGCGGATCCTGTCGAGGTTGACGCCATAGTCGTTGGCGAGGATGCCCCTGATCCACGCCCCCGTCGTCGTGGTGAAGGAGCGGATGCCGACGCGCTTGCCTTCGAGATCGGACGGCCCGAGCTCCCCCTGCACAGGATTGTAGAGCGCGTAAGCATGCTGGAAGCGGCCGAGCATCGTCGCCGGCAGCAGCACCAGCGGCTTGCCATGCGCCTTGGCCATCAGATAGGTGACGATCGCCATCTCGCAGACGTCAAAGGCCTGCTCGCGAACCATCGGCTTGAACGCCGTGTTGGTCGGCGCGTACTCGATGAAGTCGAAGTCGAACAGGTCGGAGCGGAGCTCCCCATTTTTCACCGCCTGGACATGGGGGTGACTGCCGAGCACAGCCTTCAGCCTGAGACGATCCATCAGTCCGCTCCGGTTCTCTTCAGACGTCCTCGGGATTGTCGACGTAGACGAGCCCCGCTTTCGCCAGCGCTTCGCGCATGCTGTACATGTCGAGACCGAGCTCGCCCGAGGCGAGCCGCTTGCGCTTGCCGCCCTCGTCTGCGCTTCGCTTCTTCGCCTTCTCGGCGACTTCGGCGGCATAACGCTTCGGCACCACGACGACGCCATCGTCATCGGCCACGACGATGTCACCGGGATCGACATTGACACCGGCGCAAACCACGGGGACGTTGACCGAGCCGAGCGTCGCCTTCACCGTGCCCTTGGCCGAGACAGCGCGCGACCACACCGGAAACTTCATCTCGTGCAGCGCTTTGACGTCGCGGCAGCCGGCGTCGATGATCAGCCCCCGCACGCCGCGCGCCTGGAGCGAAGTTGCGAGCAACTCCCCGAACATGCCGTCGGTATTGTCGGTGGTGCAGCCGACGACGAGGATGTCGCCCTTCCTGCATTGCTCGGCCGCGACATGGATCATCCAGTTGTCTCCGGGCTGCGCCAGCACGGTGACGGCCGGACCGGCAATCGACGCACCCGCCCAGACCGGGCGCAGATACGGTTTCATCAGGCCGATACGGCCGTAGGCCTCGTGCACTGTCGAGACGCCATACTCCGACATGCTGGCGGGATCGGCTCGGTCAATATTGCGAACGACGACGGGCTTCATGCCAGCTCCTCCGCAACCGTCGGGAACAGGCGCTGATAGGCCTCGCCATAGGTCATGGGCACGCCGGTGTTGCGGCTGCCCTGGATGCCGCGGTTGAGTGCCACGCGCTCGTAATAGCCCCAAAGATGCTTCTGTGCGGCGAGGATCTGGAACGCCTCGTACTTCTCCTTCCAGACCTCGTCGATCTTGAGCAGCAGATCAGGCTTGTAATTGCACTGCTCGGGCTGGTGCGGCTCGAACAGAAATACCGGAGGCGCGGAGTATTTGTATTGCGCGCCGGGCTTATGGCCCATCGCCTGCGCGACCACGCGGGTCTCCTGCGCGAAATGCGCGGCGTTCGGGTGGTCGAAATTATAGGGATCTTCCAGCGCATGGGTCAGCACGAAGCTCGGATTGAGCTCGCGGTAGATGTCGACCATACGGTCGAAATGCGCCTCGGTGAGCTTGAGCGGATAGTCGCCGCAGTCGAAGAACTCGATCTGGGCGCCGAGCAGCTTTGCCGCTCGTTCCGCCTCGTCCTTGCGGCCGGCCTTCACCGATGCCAGCGTCGCGCCCTTTTCCTTCCAGGCGAACTGGCTCTCGCCGCGCTCGCCGAAGGACATGCAGACGATCTTCATGCGATAGCCCTTCTTCGCATGCAGCGCGATGGCGCCGCCGGCGCGCCAGACGAAATCGCCCGGATGGGCGGTGACGACAAGGCCTGTTTTCATGGGACTGCCCCCCTCTTTGGTTGATAAGCAACTTATCGATCACGCCACCGTCATGGGTCGAACCCAAAAAGCCGCGCGGGATTGCCGACGAGGATCTTCTGCTGGAGTTCCGGCTCCGGCGCGAACTGCGGGATCAGATCAACGAGGTCACCGTCATTCGGCATCATTTTGACGTTGGGATGCGGCCAGTCGGTACCCCAGATGACGCGGTCTGCTGCGGTCTCGACGATCTTTCGCGCGAACGGCACCGCGTCGGCGAACGGCGGACCGCTAGAGGACACCCGCTCCGAGCCGCAGATCTTGACCCAGCATTTTTCGTCGCGCTGCATCAGTTCGATCAGGATCCTGAACGGCAATTGATCGAGCCCTTCGGCCGCCTTCACCCGCCCCATATGGTCGATGGTGTAGCTCAGCGGCAGCCTGGCCAGCATGTCGGCATAGTCGGGCAGGTCGATCGCGTCGAAATGCAGGTCGATGTGCCAGCCGAGCGGCGCGACCATGGCGATGACACGGTTGAACACGGCCTTGTCGGGGACGCCGCCGAGATGGCGGACGAAATTGAAGCGGCAGCCGCGGAAACCGCCCTCATGCAGCGCGCGAAGCCCGCGTTCGGTGATGGTGTCGTCGATATTGGCGACCGCGCGATAGGCGCCGTTGCTCTGCGCGATGGCGTCAAGCGCCACCGTGTTGTCGATACCGTGCACGCTGGCATTGACGATGACGGCACGCTCCACTCCGAGCTTGGCATGCAGCGCGCGGAAATCCTCGAGCGGTGCGTCCGGCGGCGTGTAGGACCGATCCGGCGCGTAAGGGTACTTCGCGCCGGGCCCGAAGATGTGGCAATGCGCGTCGCAAGACAGTTTTGGCAGCTTGAACTTCGGCGTGCGCGTGTTCGGATCGGGCGGTGGAATGGTCGGCGTGTACATCATCGTCATCAGGTGAACCGCCGAACGAGAACGCTTCTTTCAAGTCTTGCTGCTGACGACCGGCCGCCGCCGCGCCGGGGCGGCCTGATCCAGCGCGGGCGCCTGGAACGCAGCAACGGTCGCCTGCACCAATTGCTCGATGGCGCTGGCAGCATCGCTGCCGTCAGCCTCGCCGCGCGACAGGCGCGAGACGCGGTCCGGCGTCACCAGCGAGTAATAGAGCGCGCCGAGCAGGAAGTGACTGCGCCAGACGATATCGGTGCGTGGAATGTGCGGCAGGCTGTCGTGCACCGCATCGATGAACGCATGGCTGGTGTCGTCAAAGGTCTGCGCGATGATTTTTCGCGTAACTTCGTTGCCCTCGGCCGACATCACGGCGCGCAGCCGCGTGAAGCGCGCGCCGCCGCCGGCAAGATCACTGCCCGAGGTGAAGGCCGGCACTACATAGGCCCGCACGATCGCCTCCAGCCGGTCCTGGAGATCACGCACGCGCCTGGCGGCGGCGAGCAGCTCGGAACGGCGCAGGTTCATCGGCCCGCAATGACGCCGGTAGATCTCCAGCAGCAGGCCGTCCTTGGTCTTGAAATGATAGGTGACGCTGCCGGGATTGGCGCCTGCGGCCTGCGCGATGTCGCGCACCGAAACGGCATTGAATCCGTTGGTGGCGAACAGCTCCTCGGCCGCGACGAGGATCGCCTCGCGCATGTTCGGCTTGCGGGCCGTTTCCTTGCTGGTGGGCTTGCGTGCCATCTAATTTGTACTATCGTACAAAAGATCAGGTCCCGTCAACAAAAACCGCGGGCCGCGTCTGGACCACCCGAAAGACCGACGGCAGGGATGCGAACGCCCGCAAGGAGTGCTGGACTATGCTGGGTTTGAACAAGACGATCGGCCGCTTGATGCTGGGTGCCGGCCTGCTGCTGGCGGGGAGCACCGCGCAGGCCGCTGACACCTATCCGAGCAAGCCGGTTCATATCCTCGTGCCCTACGCCGCCGGCGGCGCGGTCGACGTGCTCGCACGCACGCTGAGCCAGGCGCTGGCGAAGACATGGGGCCAGCAGCCGGTGGTCGATAACCGGCCCGGCGCGGGCGGAATCGTCGCCTCGCAGGCGCTGGCGCAGGCGGCCCCCGACGGCTACACGCTGATCCTGGTCGCGAGCGGCCATCCGCTCAACCAGTTCATCTATCCGAGCGTGCCCTACGACACCTTCAAGGATTTCACCGCGATCAGCGAAGTCGCATCCTCGCCGCTCGCGATCGTCGTTGCCAAGGACAGCCCCTACAAGACGCTCGGCGATCTCCTAGCCGCCGCAAAGAAGGACCCGGACAAGCTCTCCTACGGCATGTCCGGCAACGGCACCTCGGCGCATCTCGCCGGCGAGCTGCTCAAATACATGTCGGGCACCAAGATCGTCGCAATCCCCTACAAGGGCGGTGCGCCGGCGCTGACAGCCGTCATCGCCGGCGAGATCCCGCTCAGCATCAATCCACTTGCGGAGGCGATCGGCCAGCTCGAAGGCGGCCCGGTGCGCGCGCTCGCGGTGACCTCCGCCGAGCGCTCCAAGGCGCTGCCGAATGTCCCCACCGTCGCCGAGTCCGGCGTATCAGGCTATGATGTCTCGGTCTGGTGGGGTGTCCTTGGCCCGGCCAGGATGCCGCCGGAGATCGTGGCGAAGCTCGAGACCGATTTGAAGGCGGCGTTGCAGGACCCGAACGTGCTGTCGACGCTCGGCAAGATTGGCGCCGCTCCGGTCGGCTCCTCCGCCAAGGATTTCGACGCCTATATGCGTGCCGAGGCGACCAAATGGGAGCCGGTGCTGAAGGCCGCTGACATCCGCGCGCAGTGAGGAAGTCGCCGATCGCGGTGACGATATCAGCGACACGCTACAGCCTGACCTGGGCTCGGTAACCGAAGTCGAGCGCGCGACGCGGCTGCTGCACAAGCTGCTCGTGACGCTCGAACCTGCGAACGATTGGCATTCGCTGACATCGCTGCGCCGGGCACTGATTCCGTTTGCTGCAAATCAACGCAACAACATGGATAAAGCGTCATTTGTCTTCGGCGTCACGCTGAGCGACCAAAGCTGCGGATTGCAGGAGACCGGGAATGAACAAGCATTTGTTGTTGACACTCCATCGCTGGGTCACGCTCGTCTTTGCGCTTCCGCTGATCGCGATCATAGCGACCGGCCTCATCCTGTCGTTTGAACCCCTGGCGCAAATCAGCGCCGTTGGTGGTCCGCCGATCGCCTCCACGCGCATCGTCGACCTGGTCAAACGATATGACCCGGACGGCAAGGCTCGCGGGCTTTCGATCAATGCCGCCGCGCAGCGGATGACATTGCAAGGCGCGGGAGCGCCGGCGATCGATTTCGCCACCGGCGAACCCGCGATCACCAGTTTCAGCCTCTCCGATCTCTTCGTATGGGCGCGCGGCACACATGAGCGGCTGCTCGGCCAGGCATGGCTCGTCACGAGTTCGACCGTCGCCATGGTCATCCTGATTGTGCTTGGCATTTTCATGGGACTGCCGCGGCTGCGCAACACGCTGTCCGGATGGCACAAGGGGACTGCCTGGTTCGCATTGCCGCTGATCCTCTTGAGCCCGCTCACCGGCCTGTGCCTCGCTTTCGGCCTGACATTCCAGAGCGCGTCCGCTCCCGGCGGTGGCGGCCGTCCACTCCCACTGCCCGAGGCGGTTGGCACTGTCGCAGCCTCCCATGATTTGTCGCACGTCATCTCGATCGGCGTGCGCGGCGGGCGCATGATGGCTCGGATCTACGAAGGCGGCGAGTTGCGCGCCTATGCCGTCAGTTCGTCAGGCGTCACGCCGTTGCCGCGCAACTGGCCGCGCCTGATTCATGAAGGAAACTGGTCGGCCTTGATCGCCTCGCCTCTCAATGTGGTGACGTCGATCGCGTTGCTCACCCTGCTCTCGACCGGCCTGCTGATCTGGGCGCGGCGAAGGCTGCGCAAACCGCGATCGCGTACGGACAGACGAACGAACGCCACCGTCGCGAAGGCTGCCTGACTGCATCAGCTTCATTCCAGCCGCCGCCGGATGCGGAGCAGATCCCTTTAGTGCAACCGTCGCCGATCTACGCTATTTCTTGGCAATGACTCGACGTACCGGCAGCGCCGATCTTCCTCTCCACACCGGGCGGGTTCCGCCGTGGCTTGCGACGCGCATGTCGTCGCTCGGAGCGATCGTGACCCAGGCGATCGTCCATCACTACGGGCGCGATGCGTTCCTCCAGCGGCTGTCCCATCCGTTCTGGTTCCAATCGTTCGGCGCCGTGATGGGGATGGATTGGCACTCCTCGGGGATCACCACCTCGGTGATCGGCGCGCTGAAGCGCGGGCTCGGCCCGCTCCAGGACGAGCTCGGCATTTATGTCTGCGGCGGCCGCGGCCAGCATTCGCGCAAGACGCCGGACGAGCTGATGCAACTCGGCGAGCGTGTCGGCTTCGACGGCGCAAAACTCACGCGCGCCAGCCGCCTGGTGGCCAAGGTCGACAGTGCCGCGGTCCAGGACGGTTTCGACCTTTACCTGCACGGCTTCTTCGTCACTGCGGACGCCAAATGGACCGTGGTGCAGCAGGGCATGAACGGCGACAAGCGGCAGGCCCGCCGCTATCACTGGCATTCCGAGGCGCTGAAGAGCTTTGTCGATACGCCGCACAGCGCGATCGACGGACCGCAGCAGGGCGAGATCGTCAATCTCACCGACCATCGTGCCCGTGTCTCGCGCAGCGCGCAACTCGAGCTGCTGAGCGATCTCGGCCCCGATCGCATCCTCTCCGAATTCGAACGGCTCACCGGCACGGCGTCCGAGCCGGCGCAGGCGATGCTGCCGCACCTGATCATGCCCGCGCATCACGACGTCAGGCCGAAGGACGTGTTCGCGCGGCGCCTGCACGGCACGCTGGCGGCCGCCGCCGAGCGCGGCCCGGTCGACTTCCCGGAGCTGCTGCTGACGCCGGGTGTCGGCGCGCGCACCGTGCGCTCGCTCGCGATGGTCGCCGAGGTGGTGCACGGCGCGCCCTATCGCTTCGACGATCCCGCGCGCTTCTCGCTCGCCCATGGCGGCAAGGACCGGCATCCCTACCCCGTCCCGATCAAGGTCTATGACGAGACCATTCGCGTGCTGAAGGGCGCGATCCAGAACGCGAAGCTCGGACGCGACGAGGAGACGCAGGCGATCAAGCGTCTAGACGATCAGGCGCGTCGGCTGGAGCGCACTGCCAGTGGTCCGTCGCTGGAGTCGTTCATCGCAGCTGAACGTGCCGCATCGCCTGAGCTCGACGGCCGGTCCGTGTTCGGCTGGGAACGCGACGTCGTGGCGAAGAAGCTGACCGGCTCTTGATCCCTATCCGCGTCCCGGCGCACGCGGCGCGGTCTTGCGCTGCTGCTGGCTGGTGTAGGCGTCCCAATGACTCCAGCTGCCGTCGCTGAGGCTCCGCAAGTCGGTCGTGAGCGGACGCCGCGTGCGCTTGTCGTGGTCCGCAATCACGCGCTCCGACTGCGCGATCTTGCGCTTGAGGTCCGCGATCGTCTTCTGGGTCTGGCCCGTCCGCTTGGAGGACGCGATCTCGCCCATCGTGAAGCGCGCGGTCTCGAGCGCCTTCAACTCGGCGCGGTTCTTCTTCAACTGGACCCGGTGCCAGGCGATATTGCTGTCGCTGTCCGCAACCATCTGGGAACTCCGCTGATTCGCTCCCGCAGTGTAGCGCGCGCCGAATCGGCGCCGCAACGCCCGTGCGGCGGCGAAACTACGGTCTTATGACGCGAGAATTCCGCGCTTAGCGCTCGGCAAAGGCCTTTTCGACCACGAACTGAGCCGGCTCGCCGTGATTGCCCTCGACAAAGCCCCGCTCGCCCAGAAGCGTGCGGGTGTCGGCAACGAGCGCCGGGCTGCCGCAGATCATGACGCGGTCGTGGGCGGCTTCCAGCGCCGGCAGGCCGATATCGGCGAACAGCTTGCCGGAGGTGATGAGGTCGGTGATGCGGCCGCGGTTGCGGAAGGGATCGCGGGTCACGGTCGGATAATAGATCAGCTGGGCACGGATATAGTCGCCGAGCATCTCGTCGTTCGGCAGATGCTCGGTGATCATCTCGCCGTAGGCGAGTTCCTTCACATGCCGGCAGCCGTGCAGCAGCACGACCTTCTCGAACCGCTCGTAGGTTTCGGGATCTTTGATCACGCTCAGGAACGGCGCCAGGCCTGTGCCGGTGCCGATGAGGTAGAGGTTGCGGCCCTCTTCCAGATTGTCGATCACCAGCGTGCCGGTGGCCTTGCGGCTGACGATGATTTCGTCGCCTTCCTTCAGGTGCTGGAGCCGCGAGGTCAGCGGGCCGTCCGGCACCTTGATCGAGAAGAATTCGAGGGTGTCCTCGTAATTGGCGCTGGCGACGCTGTAGGCCCGCAGCAGCGGCTTCTCGCCGACCTTGAGCCCAATCATGGTGAACTCGCCGTTGCGGAAGCGGAAGGTCGGGCTGCGGGTGGTCTTGAACGAGAACAGCGTGTCGGTCCAGTGGTGGACGCTCAAAACGCTTTCCTGGTTGAAATTGCTCATCTCACCCTTCCGTGTCGCTTCCAGTGCGGTTCGAGGCGGTCAGCCATGCGTCGTTTGTACACGATCATTCGTATACTAATGAATAATCCCGCTTGCTCCCGCGGTCAAGGCTGCCCAAGATCGCGAGCGTTGCAGTTAAGGACAAGGACCCCTTCCATGGCGCATGACGCACCCCACGCCACCGGACCCTCGAAACTCGTGATCCGGAACATCGGTCTGATCCTCTCCGGAGCGCTGGAAAAGCCGATCCTGGACGGCGACACCATCGTCGCCGAGAACGGCAAGATCACCGCGATCGGCCGCCACAAGGACCTCAACACCGAAGGCGCGACTACCATTGTCGATGCCAATGGCACGACGGTGACTCCCGGCCTGATCGACAGCCATGTCCACCCCGTCGCGGGCGACTGGACGCCACGGCAGAACCAGATCGGCTGGATCGACAGCTCGCTTCATGGCGGTATCACCACCATGATCTCGGCGGGCGAAGTGCACATGCCCGGCCGCCCCCGCGACGTCGTGGGGTTGAAGGCGATGGCGATCTTCGCCCAGCGCGCGTTCTGGACCTTGCGCCCGGGCGGCGTGAAGGTTCACGCCGGTGCACCCGTCATCGAATGCGAGATGGTCGAGGAAGACTTCAAGGAATTGGCAGCCGCCGGCGTCAAGCTGCTCGGCGAGGTCGGCCTCGGTGGCGTGAAGGACGGACCTACTGCACGAAAAATGGTCGGCTGGGCGCGCAAATATGGCATCCAGAGCACGATCCACACCGGCGGCCCTTCAATCCCCGGCTCCGGCCTGATCGACAAGGACGTGGTGCTGGAGGCCGACACCGATGTGGTCGGCCACATCAACGGCGGCCACACCGCCCTTCCCGACGACCAGATCCGCTGCATCTGCGAGGGGTGCAAGCGCGGGCTCGAGATCGTTCACAACGGCAATGAGCGCTCGGCGCTCTACACGCTGCGCATCGCGCGCGAGATGGGCGACCTGCATCGCGTCATCCTCGGCACCGACGGGCCGGCCGGCTCCGGCGTGCAGCCGCTCGGCATCTTGCGCATGGTCTCAATGCTGTCCTCGATCGGCGAGCTGCCCGCCGAGATCGCGTTCTGCCTTGCCACCGGCAACACCGCGCGGATGCGGCAGCTCGACTGCGGCCTGATCGAGGTCGGCCGCTCCGCCGATTTCGTCATCATGGACAAGGCGCAGCACTCGCCCGGCAAGACCATTTTGGAGAGCGTGCAGCTCGGCGACCTCCCCGGCATCGGCATGACCATCATCGACGGCATCGTGCGCACCCAGCGCAGCCGCAACACCCCCCCCGCTGGCAGGGTGCCGGAAGTGGTGGCGAAGTGACGCAGCTTTGAGCGCATTGAACAAGTCTGCTGCCTGCTGCGTCTAACGCAGGCAGCCCTCGGGGGCGGCAGTTCATTTGCTGGACCATCGAGCGAGACATGAAAAACTCATCGCGAATAGCCGTCGGCGTTGCTGGCGCGGTAGCGGGCTATGTCTCAACCTTTGTGCTGTTCTCGCTGCTCGATTTCGGCAACCGCGCCGACCCGATCACATCGGGTCTGCTGGGGCTGTTCTTCTACTCCCCGATCGGGGCGATTGCCGGCTCGGTGCTTGCCAGCTGGCTGGTGACGCGTTCAGGCAAGGGCGCGGACAATGGGGGCGTCGCGCGCAACAGCCTGAAGTCGCTCGGTGTCGTCGTCCTGCTCTGCGCCACGGGTATCGGCATCTACATTGCCTATGCCTATGCGACCGCAACCCCCTGGCTCAATCCGAACGCCGGCAATCCCCTGCTCGTGTTCGAGGTTCGCTTTCCCGCCGGCGTTACGGTGCC
The DNA here is from genome assembly GCF_042076515.1 of Bradyrhizobium sp. A5. Taxonomy (NCBI): domain Bacteria; kingdom Pseudomonadati; phylum Pseudomonadota; class Alphaproteobacteria; order Hyphomicrobiales; family Nitrobacteraceae; genus Bradyrhizobium; species Bradyrhizobium sp. A5. The sequence goes on from NZ_CP148990.1 coordinate 4,260,766, forward strand.
GACGTCACCGCAGGGCATCACCATCGAATTGCAGACCGACCTCAACACCATGCCGGGCGACGTGACCCCCGCCGCCTTCTATCGCGACGGGGACCAGCCCGTCATCGCGGGCGAGGTCGAACTGGCGTTTCGAACCTCGCACCGGCAACTCGCCGTCAACATCCAGGACCAGCCGAGCCGAATCTATCCGATCGACTTGACCGCCCGGGCGCCGCATACGCCGGAATTCGGCACATGGCGCCGACTCGCTGATGGCAGCGAAATCCGCTACCGCGCCAAATGGCCTGGAAAGACGTAAGGGGTCAGCGCTTGTTCGCGATCTCACAACGCACATAGGCCTGGTGTTTGGCTTGTCCAACGGGACCGTTGTCCATCACCAGCCTGCCGTCCGCAGCGATGGAGATACGCGGATTGGAGCGAAACTTCTCGCCCTCGCCTTCGCAGGCAAGCTTCATCTTCCAGCCGAGCTTTCCACCGACGGTGATCTCGCTGGCGCGGCAGCGAGTCTCGTACCAATAGAGGCGGTTGCCGCCCTCGATGCTCATGCGGTTGGCGCTGTCCTGATCGCGGCAATCTCTCTTCGTTGACGCCCAGAACCCTTCATAGGGCTGCGCTGCCCAGGCGGGATTGCTACTGCCCGCCAGCGCCACGCCGAAGCTTAAAGCCATTGCAATCCGTGTCGCTGCTCTCATGCCGGAAACCTCGACAAACCTTTATCGAGATGAGTCGCCGCTAACCGCAGCTTGTTCAAGAGCCGCCGTAGGGTGGGCAAAGCGAAGCGTGCCCACCATTGCCGCCCGATATCTGCAGAAGTGGTGGGCACGGCGCAAGTGCGCCTTTGCCCCCCCTACGAGACCGAATTCACCGCAGCTTGTTCAACAGCGCCATCAGCGTCTCGCGCTCCTTAGGCTCGAGCGGCGCCAGCGTCTCACGGGTAATCGCAAGCGCATTCGGCGCAGCCTTCTCCGCAAGCTGCTGACCGGCCCGCGTCAGGCTGACCAGCAGCCGCCGTCCGTCCTCGGGATCCTGGCTGGTCTCGGTGAGGCCGCGCGCCGTCAGCCGGTCAATCACGCCCTTGATGGTCGCGACATCCATCGCCGTCAGCCGGCCCAGCTGGTTCTGCGAGCAGGCACCCGTCTCGGCAAGTTTCGACAGCGCCGCCCACTGCGTCGGCGTGATGTTGGTACCGATATCGCGCGAGAAGATCGAGCTATGGCGCTGCCAGACCTGGCGCAGGATGAAGCCGACCTGCTCGTCGAGCACGTAAGACGACTTGTTGGACGATTTGGCCAGCTTGACGCCCTTCTTCACCGCGACGCTTCTCGCCATCCGTTCCCCGCCCCTCACAACGACAGATGCGCGTCGCGGATATCCGGACGCGCGTCGAGCTCGGCCATGGTGCCGCCGAAACAGATGCGGCCGCGCTCGATGATATAGGCGCGATCGGAGATCAGCCGCGCGAAGTGCAAATTCTGCTCGGAGACGACGATGCTGACACCTTCCTTCTTCATGGTCAGGATGGCATCGACCATCTGCTCCACGATCTTGGGCGACAGGCCTTCCGAGGGCTCGTCGAGCAGCACCAGCGACGGATTGCCCATCAGCGTGCGCGCGATCGTCAGCATTTGCTGCTCGCCGCCGCTCATGCGGCCGCCCGGACGGTTTTTCATCTCTCCGAGATTTGGAAACAGCGCGAACAGCTTTTCGCGGGTCCAGTGTGGCGCGTTCGGGCGCTTCGGCTGACGGCCGACTTCGAGATTCTCCTCCACCGTCAGATCGGTGAAGATGCGCCGCTCCTCGGGCACGTAGCCGAGCCCATCGCGCACGATCTCATGCGTTGGCCGCGCCGAGACATCCTTGCCCTCGAACATGATGCGCCCGGTGCGCTGCGCGACGAGGCCGACGATCGAACGGAACGTCGTCGACTTGCCGGCACCGTTGCGGCCCAGGAGCGCCACCACCTCGCCCTCGCCGACCTCGAAGCCGATGTCGAACAGGATATGCGCCGGACCGTAATGGCTGTTGAGGTCCTGCACCGTGAGCTTCATGCGGAGGCTCCCTCGCGATGCCCGGCCTCGTAGAGCAGGCCCTCGCCGAGATAGACCGCCTGAACCTGCGGATTGCCGCGGACCTCGGCCGGCGAGCCCTCGGCAATCAAGGTGCCGCGATTGAGCACGATGATACGGTCGGCATGTTCGAACACCACGTCCATGTCGTGCTCGGTGAACAGCACGCCGATCGATTTCTCCCGCGCGATTTGAGCGGTCAGACGCATCAGCTCGACGCGCTCGCGCGGCGCCATGCCGGCGGTCGGCTCGTCCATCAGCAGAAGTTTCGGCTGGTTGGCGAGCGCCACCGCGAGCTCGAGCCGCTTGAGATCGCCATAGGCGAGCTCGCCGCAGGGACGATCCGCATAGCCGCCCATGCCGACCAGTTCGAGCAGGCGTCCGGCCTCGCCGCGATCGTAGTTCGGCGCCGAGCCCCAGAGGTTGAACAATTGCCTGCCGTGCGAGACCAGCGCGACCTGCACGTTCTCGCGCACCGTCATGGTGGCGAAGGTCGCGGTGATCTGGAAGGTGCGCCCGACGCCGAGCCGCCAGATCTCGCGCGGCTTCTTGCCGGTGGTCTCTTCGCCAAGAAGGCGGACGTGGCCGGAATCCGGCCGGTTCTGGCCGTTGAGCATGTCGAAGCAGGTGCTCTTGCCGGCGCCGTTCGGGCCGATCAGCGCGAGGATTTCGCCTGATCTCAGCGAGAACGACACGCCGCGCACGGCGTGGATGCCGCCATAGGATTTGGTCAGGCCTTCGACCGCGAGAAGTGGGGGTGCGACGCTCATTCGGCGGACTCGATCGGCTTGGCAATGAGGGGCGATCCCGGCGGCGATGCCTTCCTGCGGCGCTGCGCCAGCATCTCCAGCATGCCGACGATGCCTTTTGGGAAAACCACGACGATCAACACGATGAAGCCGCCGAGCACGAGCTTCGAAAGATCGGTCTGGCTGACCAGCCAGATGTTGAGGGCCTTGTAGACGATGGCGCCGATCACCGCCCCCGACACCGTCTCGACGCCGCCGAGCAGCACCATGACCAGCGCATCGACGGAGAGCGAGATACCGAGATTGTCCGGGAAGACGCTGCCCTTGAGGTAGGCGAACAGTGCGCCGCCGATGCCGGCGGTGGTGCCTGCGATCACGAAGGCCGTCCACTGGATGCGCTTGGCGTTGATGCCGATCGCCTCGCTGCGCAGAAGCGAATCACGCGTGGCCCGGAGCGCATAGCCGAACGGCGAGAAGACCATGGCGCGCAACGCGATGGTGACGAGCGCCGCTACGCCGAGCGCCAGCCAGTAGAAATTCGACGGGCTCGCCGCCCATTTTTCCGGCCAGATGCTCAAAATGCCGTTGTCGCCGCCTGTCACGCTCACCCACTGGAACGCGATCGACCAGACGATCTGCGCGAAAGCGAGCGTCAACATCGCAAAATAGACACCGGAGAGCTGCACGGCGAAGAAGCCGAATACGGCGGCCCCCATGCAGCCGAGCAGCGGGCCGAGCAACAGGCACACGATCATCGGCAGCCCCGCCATCTTGGCGAGGAAGGCGACGCCGTACGCGCCGAGACCGAAATAGGCGGCGTGCCCGAACGAGGCGAGCCCGCCAACCGACATCAGGAAGTGCAGGCTGACGGCGAAGATCACGAAGATTGCGATCTCGGAGCCGACGGTCAGCGCATAGTTGCCGGCGAACAGCGGCAAGGTCGCCGCGATGACGAGCGCTGCCAGCGCCGCCAACCGCTCGTTCGACGTCAACGGCCGCCACGGATTGACGGTGAGCCCCGGCGTCTTGCGCGCAGGCGCCTCGGGCTTGCCGAACAGGCCCCAGGGGCGGACGATCAGCACCGCCGCCATCACCAGGAAGACCAGGATGATGGAAATCTTCGGGAAGATCAGGATGCCGAACGCGTTGAGCTCGGAGACCAGCACCGCCGCGACGAAGGCGCCGACGATACTGCCGAGGCCGCCGATCACGACCACGACGAAGACTTCGACGATGATGCGCAAATCCATCGCATGATGCACGGCATCGCGCGGGATCTGGAGCGCGCCGCCGAGGGCGGCGAGGAAGACGCCGACCGCGAACACGCTGGTGAACAGCCATTTCTGATTGACGCCAAGCGCTGCGACCATGTCGCGGTCCTGCGTCGCCGCGCGCACCAGCACGCCCCAGCGGGTCCGCTGGAACAGCAGCCAGAGGATCCCGAGCACGACGGGGCCGAGCACGATCAGGAACAGATCGTAGCTCGGGATGTTCTGGCCGAAGAAATCGACCGCGCCACGGAAGCCCGGCGCACGGCGGCCGACGAGATCGTCGGGACCCCAGACCAGCACGACGAGGTCCTCGACCATCAAGGTCAGGCCGAAGGTCGCGAGCAGCTGGAATAGTTCCGGCGCGTGATAGATGCGGCGGAGCAGCACCATTTCGACAAGCACGCCGATCAGCGCCACGGCGAGCGCCGCCAGCACGATCCCGCCCCAGAAGCCGAAGGTGCCGGCGAGGCGCTCCGTCAGCGTGAAGGCGATGTAGGCGCCGATCATGTAGAAGGCGCCATGCGCGAAATTCACGATCCGCGTCACGCCAAAGATGATCGACAGGCCCGAGGCCACCAGAAACAGCGACGCTGCGCTGGCGAGGCCGGTCAGAAACTGTACGACATAAAAGGCCATCGGCGGTCCGGGTTGGGTTTCAGATCACCTCGCCCCGCTTGCGGGGAGAGGTCGAATTTGCGCAACGCGCAAATTCGGGTGAGACGGAGTCGCCGCGAGTTCGATGGTCACCTCCCTCGCGGAGGCTCCCCCTCACCCCCAACCCTCTCCCCGCAAGCGGGGAGAGGGAGAAGAAAGAGATCAATCCTTCGGACGCAGCTTCGCGACTTCGGCGTCGCTCGGCAGATAGTCCGAGCCCTTCTTGTAGACGGAATCCACCATCACGCCCTTGCCGTCCTTCAGCGCGGTCTTGCCGACATAGGCACCGAGCGTCGACTGGTGGTCGATCTTGCGGAAGGTGATCTCACCGAGCGGGGACGGCATCGACAGCCCTTCCGCCGCGGCGATCAGTTTCTCCGGATCGGTCGAGCCGGCCTTCGTCAGGATCGCAGCCGCCGACTTGATGGTCTGGTAGCCGACGATCGAGCCGAGGCGCGGATAGTCGTTGTACTTGGCCTGATAGGCCTTCAGGAACGCGTCGTGCTCGGGCGTCTTGATCGAGTACCAGGGATAGCCGGTGACGATCCAGCCCTCGGGGGTCTCGTCCTTGAGCGGGTCAAGATATTCGGGCTCGCCGGTCAGGAACGACACGACCTCGCGCCCCTTGAACAGGCCGCGGGTGTTGCCTTCACGCACGAGCTTCACAAGGTCGGCGCCGAAGGTGACGTTGAGGATCGCTTCCGGGTTCGCGGCGGCAACAGCCTGCACCACCGGACCCGCGTCGATCTTGCCCTGCGGCGGCCACTGCTCGTCGACCCACTGGATGTCGGGGCGCTTTTCCGACATCAGCTTCTTGAATACCGACACCGCCGACTGGCCGTACTCGTAGTTCGGCGCGATCGTCGCCCAGCGCTTTGCGGGCAACTTCGCGGCAGCTTCCACCAGCATCGCCGCCTGCATGTAGTTGGAGGGCCGCAGGCGGAAGGTGTATTTGTTGCCCTTCGACCAGGTGACAGCGTCCGTTAGCGGCTCGGCCGCGAGGAAGAACACCTTCTTCTGGTTGGCGAAGTCGCTGACGGCGAGGCCGATGTTCGACAGGAACGTGCCCGCCAGCATCGCCACGCCCTCGCTTGACACGAGCTCGTTGGCCGCGGTCTGCGCGTCGGCCGGCTTGCCGCCGTCGTCCTTGGAGATGACGACGAGCTTCTTGCCGTTGATGCCGCCGGCCGCGTTGATCTCTTCGACCGCGAGCTGCCAGCCCTTGCGATAGGGCTCGGTGAAGGCCGGCAACAGCGAGTAGCTGTTGATCTCGCCGATCTTGATGTCCTGCGCCATGGCCGAATGAGCCATGCCGCCCGCCAGAAGCGCGAAGGCCGCGCCGACGAAATGATTTCTTGCTCGCATCCCAACCTCCAGTTTTGAACTCTCTACGTTTTCAGCGCGATGATGTCGGAGAAGCCGTGCCCGCTATCTCAGACCGTCTTCACCCTTGACCTCGGCAACCGTCAGCCCGCCGACGCGCGGCAGCGGGCGGCCGCTGTCGGTGACGGCGACTGCGACCATGATCTCGTTGGCGCGCGGCGCATCGTTGATCTGCACCTCCATGCCGTCGAAATGGCTGCGCACGAAGGCGGCGTCCTTGTGGCCAAGCGGAATATCCAGCGTCGTGCCGGGACCGCTGCGCTTCTTCGACGACGGGATCAGCGCGGCGCCCTTGCCCAGCACCTTGCGCACCGGCGCGCCCATCTTGGGGTGCAGGATCGCAGCCGCGTGTTCCAGCTCGCCATTCTCGCCGACGGCCGCTGCCTTGCCGTAGCTCTGCGCCTTCGAACCGTCGATGCCGAGCGCCGCCACCGCGCGCTTCGACAGGAGTTCGCCAAGCTCCTCGCCGATCGCGATCAACGGCGAGAGATCCTCGACATATTTTCCAGCGAAGGGATTTTCGATCACCGCGATTGCCGCGGCGCGACGGGTCGGCGGCGAGACCTGGCGACCCATCTCCATCTGCGTTTCTTCGACGACGGTGACGATCTTGCGGATGATCGCGCTCATGACTGTTTCCCTTGGTCTCTTCCCTGCTCAGGCATGAACCGCGTTCTCCAGTACCAGCGGGCGCGATCTCTGCCGTTCAATATCTTTCGGTCCGATGACAAGCATATCACCACAAAGCTGCAACACGGCACCCTCGATCAATCCGCGATCGAATAATTGCCGTGCACATTCCGCGCCAGATTCCAGCGCTGCTGCGATCTCGGTCTGCGACAATTCACCGACATCGCGGGTCACCAGACGTGCGCCGAGATCGCTGTCAGGCTGAAGCGCATTCGCAGGCTTCCGGATGATGGCGGGATGCCCTGGCAGATCGACCGCATTGGCGATGATCGTGGCCGCCGCATCGGCCTGCGACGCCGTCGCGGCCAGCACCGTCACCGCGTCGGCGATGCCGAACGAAAAACTGCGGCCGTGGCGCCCGCTGGTCGCGATGCCGCGCGTTCGGTCGTCCGAATCGATCCGTATCCTCCGCATCACGCAGTCGCGGTCCGGCCGATCCATCAGACCGACCGAGAAGTGCTCGCCTGCGCCGAGGTGCAGCGCGATGTCGCCACCATTGTTGACATAGGCCTGATCGAGCATCGCAACGTCAATCATGGCACCCAGAACTTCCTCGGCTACGCTGCCCGCCACCGCAGCCATCGGCGTGATGAAGCAATTGGAAGCATGAGGCCTGACAGCAGCATGCATCCGACGCGCCACCAGGCCCGTCAGCGAAGTCCGCCCCTCAGCCGCCTTCCGCAGTTCCGTCAACTCCGCACAAAGCTCGTCGAGCAGGCCGGTGAAACGGCGCGCCGCCGCCTCATACGCAGCCCGCACCTCGTCCGCACGCCCCCTCGTCTCGACGATCAGATCAATCGGGCCATCCTGCAAATGCAGCCGCCGGCCATCAGACAGGAATGCGATCTGCGGGAGCCTGGTCATGCCCGCGGCCCCGGAATCGGGTTCTGCCAGGGCAGCTGGCGGACATCATCGCCGTTCTTCACCTCGGAGAGCGGCTTGACGTAGTCCATGTGCCCGCCGAGCGCGGCGTAGTCGGACAACTTCATCGTGAACTCGATCGGCGCGACCAGCGCCGGCGTCGGCACGTAGCCGAACGCGCCCGCCGGCATCTGCGTCACGTCGACCATGTAGGTGATGCCGCCGCCCGGCCAGACATAAACAGGAGCGCCGCCGCTGGTGACGCGCGTCAGCGCGTCCTTCACCGAACGCGTCAGCCGCACCGGATTGTCGGTGACCCCGGCGCGCAAGGAGCCGCCCGCGCCCGCCATGAACAGCACCGTGCACAGGGCCGGCTCGCAATTCTCCTGGATGCGCTCGACCGAAAACTTCAGGTCGGCAGGCATCTCGGTTTCGACCGGCTTCAGGGCCTCGTCGAGCACGTAGTAGGACGAATGTTCGCCAGTCGTGGACACCATCAGCATCGAGAGACCGGGTTTGGCCTCCTTCACGTCGAACGGCCCTAGAATCGACAGTGGATCGGAGATGTTGGTGCCCCCCCAGCCGGTGCCGGATCTGCGACCTGGAAATAGCGGCCAGGGGTCGAGCGGCGCCCCTTCATCTTGATGCCGGTGTCGGCAATGTCGAGCAGCTTGCCGGCCTGGTGCTCGCTCAGCACGCCGGTGATGTGGTCGTCGACCACGACGACCTCGTCGACCTTGCCGTGCCACTGCTTTGCAAACATGCCGATCGTCGCCGAGCCGCAGCCGACGCGCATGCGCTCTTCTTTCATGCCGTTGACAATCGGCGGCTGGCCGGCCTGCACCACCACGCTCGCGCCGCCGTCGATGGTGAGCTCAACCGCCTTGCAATTGGCGAGATCCATCAGCGTGTCGCAGGTGACGCGGCCCTCCTTCTTGGAGCCGCCGGTGAGATGATGCACGCCGCCGAGCGACAGCATCTGCGAGCCGTATTCGCTGGTCGTGACGTGGCCGACCGCCTCGCCCTGCGCACGGACGGTCGCGGTCTCGGGGCCGAGATAGCGGTCGGTGTCGATCTTCACCTTGACGCCGCAATAGGAGAAGATGCCTTCGGTGACCACCGTCACCATGTCGACGCCGTCGACCTCCGCGGAGACGATGAACGGCGCTGGCTTGTAGTCGGGATAAGTCGTGCCCGCGCCGATCGCCGTCACGAAGGTCGAGGGCTCATGGACGATCTTGCCGTCCCAATCTTCGGTGCGGCTGAACGGGACGAGCTTGCCGCCATGCGAGACGGTGCGCTCCAGGATCACATGCGGATCGACGCGGACGAGCTTGCCGTCGTGATTGGCGTAGCGATCGCAGGCGCCCGCGGCGCCCGGCTTGATGTAGCACATCACCGGACAGGCATCGCAGCGGATCTTCTCGGCAACAGCGCTCGTCGTTTCCATCACCATGTCAAAGCCAGCGGGCACCGCAGTTATCATTCGTATACGAACGATGGTGCGCGTGCTCCCGAAGGCTGTCAAGCGGCGGTGCAGCGCAAAAGATGCGCCTGCCGCATAAAACCTCATTTGCCTATCCGCCCTGTCCACAAAGCGGGCAATCGCGCTGCACCGCGGCAAGCCGACTTGCACGTTTGTGTACAAACGGTATCGTCACGACTTGGATTTTGAGCGATTTGGATTCTTTGCGATCGCGTGATCGCGGGGCTTGGGAACGAGGATGATTCAGACACCGATCCGCCTCACCGTGAACGGCAGGATCCACGACGTCACGGCAGCGCCGCAGACGCCGCTGCTCTACGTGCTGCGCAACGATCTCGGGCTCAACGGTCCGAAATACGGCTGTGGCTTGGGTGAATGCGGCACCTGCACTGTCCTGATCGACGGCGTGGCCGCACGCTCCTGCGTGATTCCGATCGCCGGTTGCGCCGGCCGCGACATCGTGACGCTCGAAGGCCTCGGCACGCGCGACAAGCCTGATGTCGTGCAGCAGGCCTTCATCGACGAACAGGCAGCGCAATGCGGCTACTGCCTCAATGGCATGATCATGACCACCAAGGCGCTGCTCGCGATCAATCCGCAGCCGACCGAGCAGGAGGCGCTTGCTGCGCTGCGCTACAATCTCTGCCGCTGCGGCACGCATGTCGAAATCCTGCGCGCGGTGATGCGCGCGTCGGGCCAGTTCGCCGGAGCCGGTGATTGATGACCTCGCCCCTCTCGAGCGGAGCTGAGCGGCAACCGGGTTCGCTCGTCGTCCTCCGCACAATTGACGAATGCACATCCGAAACTTTCGTCCGGATCACCGCCGACGGTTCGGTTACGGCCTATAACGGCCATGTCGATCTCGGCACCGGCATCCGCACCGCGCTCGGCCAGATCGTCGCCGAAGAGTTGGATGTGTCCTTTGCCCGCGTCGTCGTGGTGCTCGGCGACACCGCATTGGTTCCCAATCAGGGCGCGACGATCGCCAGCGAAACCATCCAGATCACCGCCGTTCCCCTGCGAAAGGCCGCCGCTCAAGCCCGCCATTTCCTGATCGCTCGCGCAGCAGAATGGCTGGAGCTGCCGGCTGCCGACTTGCGGATCGAGGACGGCCTCGTGCGCGGGCACGACAACCGCAGCGTCAGCTATGGCGAGTTGATCGGCGACGAGACGATCCGGCTCGAACTGACCGAAGACGTCGCCGTCAAGCCCGTCGGCGACTACGCCATCGTCGGCCAGTCGATGCCGCGCGTCGACCTCCCCGCCAAGGCCACGGGCGAACTGACCTTCGTGCACGATGTCCGGGTTTCAGGCATGCTGCACGGCCGCGTGGTGCGTCCGCCCTATGCCGGCGTCGATGCCGGACCGTTCGTCGGCACCAGCCTGATCTCGGTCGGCCAGTCGTCGGTGCGCGACATCCCCGGCCTCATCGCCGTCGTGCACATTGGCGATTTCGTCGGCGTGGTCGCCGAACGCGAGGAACATGCGATCCGCGCGGCGGAGCAGCTCGCGGTTAGCTGGCGGCCGACGCCTGCACTCACCGACCTCGCCGATGTCGAGACCGCGCTGCGCGCCAATCCCTCGACGCCGCGCACGCTGATCAACAAGGGCGACGTCGACGCCGCAATCGCCAGCGCAGCCAAGCCGATGCAGCGCACTTACGTCTGGCCGTACCAGATGCACGCGTCGATCGGCCCGTCCTGCGCGGTCGCCGATTTTAGGGACGGCAATATCCGCGTCTGGTCCGGCACCCAGAACCCACACGTGCTGCGCGGCGATCTCGCGCTGCTGATCGAGCGTCCCGAGAGCGAAATCGAGGTCATCCGGCTGGAGGCCGCTGGATGCTACGGCCGCAACTGCGCCGATGACGTCACCGCCGATGCGCTGCTGCTCTCACGCGCCGTCGGCCGGCCCGTACGCGTGCAGCTGACGCGCGAGCAGGAGCACGCCTGGGAGCCCAAGGGCACCGCACAGCTCATCGACGTCAATGGCGGCCTCGACGCCGACGGCGGCATCGCGGCTTACGATCTCGCCACGCGCTACCCTTCGAATGCCGCGCCGACGCTTGCGCTCCTGCTCACCGGTCGCGTTTCGCCCGAACCCGCGGTGCTGCAGATGGGCGACCGCACCGCGATCCCGCCATACGACTACGACAACATGCGCGTTGTTGCGCATGACATGGCGCCGATCGTGCGCGCGTCCTGGTTTCGCGGCGTCTCAGCGCTGCCGAACACCTTTGCGCATGAATCCTATATCGACGAGGCCGCAACCGAGGCCGGCGTCGACCCCATCGAATACCGCCTGCGCTATCTGAAAGACCAGCGCGCGGTCGATCTCGTCAACGCGGTCGCCGAGCGCGCGGGCTGGACGCCACGACCGGTTCGCGAGGAAAGAGACGGCGAGATCGTGCACGGTCGCGGCTTTGCCTATGCGCTCTACGTCCACAGCAAGTTTCCCGGCTACGGCGCGGCGTGGTCGGCCTGGGTCGCGGACGTCGCGGTCAACAAGACCACCGGAGACGTCAGCGTCACCCGCGTGGTCGCCGGGCAGGATTCCGGCCTGATGATCAATCCGGACGGCGTGCGCCACCAGATCCACGGCAACGTCATCCAGTCCACCAGCCGCGCACTGATGGAGGAGGTCTCGTTCGAGCGCGGCGCGGTGGCGGCGCGGGAATGGGGCGCCTATCCGATCATCCCTTTCCCCGACGTGCCCAAGATCGACGTCCTGATGCTGCCGCGGCCGGACCAGCCGCCGCTCGGCGTCGGCGAGTCCGCGTCGGTGCCGAGCGCGGCGGCGATTGCCAATGCGATCTTCGATGCCACCGGCGTGCGCTTTCGCGAGCCACCATTTACACCGGAGCGTATTCTGAGGGGACTGCACGGCGAAACATCGCCTGAGGCGCAAGCCCTGCCCGCACCAGCTGCGGCGGCGCCGTCGCGCATCTGGGAAAGTCCGTTCGCCAAGCGCGCCGGCATCTTTGCAACAATTGCGGCCATCTGCACCGCCGCGATCGGCATTGGCGCAGCTCTCATGCCCGGCCGCGCCATCGCACCGATCGCCCGCCCTGATGCGTCGGTCTATTCCGCCGCGACCATCGCCCGCGGCCAGCAGCTTGCCGCGCTCGGCAATTGCGCCGAGTGCCACACCAGCCTCACGGGCGCGCTCAACGCCGGCGGCCGCGCGCTGGAGACGCCGTTCGGCACGATCTACAGCACCAACATCACGCCCGATGTCGAGACCGGCATCGGCGCCTGGTCCTATCCCGCCTTCGAGCGCGCGATGCGCGACGGGTTGCATCGCGACGGGCGGCAGCTTTATCCCGCCTTCCCCTACCCACACTTTGTCAGGACTGGCGATGCCGACATGCAGGCGATCTACGCCTACCTGATGGCGCAGCCTGCGGTGCGGGCGACCGCGCCGGCGAATGCGCTCGCCTTCCCGTTCAATCTGCGCCCGCTGCTTGCCGGCTGGAATGCGCTGTTCCACGACACGAAAGAGTTCAAGCCCGATCCCGCCAAATCCGAGACCTGGAATCGCGGCGCCTATCTCGTCGAGAGCCTCGGCCATTGCAGCGCCTGCCATTCGCCGCGCAATGCGCTCGGCGCCGAGCAGCGTAACGCCTATCTCGCCGGCGGCTTTGCCGAGGGCTGGGAGGCGCCGCCGCTGACCTCGCTCTCGCACGCGCCGATCCCGTGGAGCGAGGACGAGTTGTTCACCTACTTGCGCACCGGCCATTCGCGCTATCACGGCGTCGCCGCCGGTCCGATGGCGCCGATCGTTAGGGATCTCAAGGCCCTGCCCGATCATGATATCCGCGCAATGGCGGTCTATCTCAACTCGTTCAACGCCACGGCGACCGAGACACGGGACGCGCTTGCGGCACGTCTGGAAAGCGCAACGCAAGTCGCCACCGCCGCCTCCACCGGCGCACGCCTCTACCAGGGCGCCTGCGCCGTCTGCCATGAGGTCGGCGGCCTGCCGCTGTTCGGCAGTCGGCCCTCGCTCGCGCTCAACAGCAGCCTGCACAGCGCAAAAGCGGACAATCTCGTGCAGGTGATCCTGCACGGCATTGCCGATCCGGTCTCCAGCGATCTCGGCTACATGCCCGCTTTCAGGAACAGCATGAGCGACGCGCAAGTCGAGGAGCTCGTCACCTTCCTGCGCAAGCAGTTCGCGCCCGACAAGCCGGCATGGACCGGTGTGCGCGAGACGATCGCGCGCGTGCGGACTTCAAGCCGTTAATCGTGCTTCTTCACTTCCACCGGCGGCGTGCCGTGAGTGTGGAACGACTCGATCGTCTTCAACCCCCAGGCCTGGCCCTTCTTGCGCTCCTCTTCGGTCCACACGATCGGCTTCCAGTCGGGCGCGAGGATGAGGCGCGCACCGGCATTGGCGACTTCGACGCGGTTGCCGCCGGGCTCGTAGACATAGAGGAAGAAGGTCTGCTGGATCGCGTGCTTGTGCGGGCCGGTCTCGATGTGGATGCCGTTCTCCAGAAAAATGTCGGCAGCGCGCAAAATCTCCTCGCGGCTGTCGAGCGCATAGGTGACGTGATGGAAGCGTCCGGGCACGCCTGAATGGTCGAGCGAATAGGCGAAGTCGTAGCTCTTGTTCGACATCGTCAGCCACATCGCCGCTTCCCTTCCGTTATTGAGCACGATCTGCTCGGTGAGGCGGCAGCCAAGGTAATTCTGGAAGAACTCGCGATTGGCCTTGATGTCGACGGCGAGGCAGTTGAGATGGTCGAGACGGCGGACATTGACGCCGCGTGCGGGAAAGCGCTGCGCCTGGTTCTTCAGCGCAGGTTTCAGCTCCGGCGGTGCCTGGTACCATTCGGTCTCGTAATAGAGCTCGACGATGTGACCGTCAGGATCGCGGCAGCGGAAGGTCGGCCCCTGCCCCATGTCGCCGTCGATCCAGCCGATGTCGAAGCCGGAGCCCTTGAGCGCGGCGACGCGCCGCTCGAGCGCCTGCTGGCTGCGCGCGCGCAGCGCCATGTGCTCCATGCCCGACGTCTTCGAGGCCGTGAGCTTGAGCGAATAGCGCTCGTAATCGTCCCAGCCGCGCAGGTAAACGGATTCACCCTTCTGCCCGCTCACGGTCATGCCCATGACGTCGACGAAGAATTTCAGGCTCTCGTCCGGCTTCGGCGTCAGCAGTTCCATGTGACCGAGATGGGCGAGATCGAGGATCGGTTCGGGCTGCATGGTCTCCTCCAGGGCGTGGCGATCCGCTGGACCGGATCGCACATTCGGACGCAGAGCCGCGATCGGCTCATGCGTCCGGGGCGGCCCGAGGCCGCGGGGTAATTTGTACTAATGTACAAATGATTAGGTCCCGTCAACAAACTCCTGTGACCGGGCTTACCGGGACACCGCTCGATCCGTTGCGCCACATCTCACGCGCCGCGCGGACGCCTGGCAACGCTTCCCGCGGCCCGGCCTCACGCGACAATTTGCTTTCCTGCCTGAGCTGATCTTGACGGAAGCTGCTATCTAAAGATGTAATGCCCGGAACCCGTGCGGCAGGACGATGGGCGCGCCGGGAGTTGGGGGAGCTCGATGGCCAAGCGATCCATGAGCGCGCAGCCGGCCGGCAATCCAGCGTCGGGACGCATCGCCACGATACGCGCGGCCGGCGTCGCCGAGATCAGCATCGAAAATGCCGAGCTTCTCCCACGCCTCGCGCAAGAGTGGACTTATCTCCTGCGCGTGCGCTCGCGATGGGCTTCCGATCCAGAGCAACGCAAATCCATCGGCAAACGCGCCGCCAAGGACCTCGAGCGCGTGGGTATTTCGTCCAAACGATTGCGCGAGTTGGCACACGTAAACCGTATCGAGGTCGAACTGTACGATTGGGATCGCCAGGATAAGAAGGCTTGCGCGATCCATGAGGCCGCCTGCGAAATTCCCTGGGAATACCTGCTCAGCGCCGGCACGCGCGCGGAGGGCCGTTACCACAGCACCTTGATCTCTCGCCTTTTCGGCCGCGGCTTTGCGAAGGTCAGGCCGCACCCGCCGAACAGCGTCCTCTTCGTCGAGAGCGCGCCTGGGCGCTTCGATGACGAGTACGGATTCGAGGATGAGGAAAAGCGCATCGATGTCGCGATCGGTGCATCTGGCAGAAAAGACGACGATCCATACCGGACGTTCCTACGAACGCCCCAAAAAAGCGAACTCGCCAAGGAAGTCCGCCGCAAAAATTGGGAAGCGATCCACGTCACCGGGATTGATACCCACCAGGCCGGGTGGATGGTCAAAGATTTCTATCCGGACATGAAGAAGAAGAAAGAGGCGCTCTTCAACGCGACCATCGACAAGGACGGACGGGTGCCTGATGGAATGATCCTCCGCGAGGCCCATGAAAGCGAGTTTCCCGTTCTATACGAGGATCTTGCCGAGACCCTTGTGAACCCGACCGCCCCACCTCGGCTCGTGACGCTCAATCTCTACTATTCCGGCGCGCGCATCGCGCGCGAACTGGTCAGAAAGGGAGCCCATGTCGCTCTTGGCTTTCTCGACGAGATCGACGACGATGTCGCGGAACTGTTCTTTCAGACATTCTACTGGAACTGGCGCTACGGAACGAAAGACCAGATCCTATCGATTCCGGACGCCTTCCTGATGTCGTGGGAGGCGATGCCGCTGGACGTACACGGCACGTCGATCGTGATCTGGATGGGACGTAGTGTCTTCGAAGAGGGCAGCGAATCCATCAAGAGGCCGACGTCGAGATCGCGTCCTGCGAGGAAGAAGGCATCTTCCCGAAAGAAGAGGGCCGCCTCATGATTCCGATCAAGGTCGACCTGGACGTCGCAGGGGAAATCAACTACTCGCTGCTGCATAATAACAGGCCCTTGCTCAAAAAACTGACGCTGACGCGGCTGGTTGAGGACCCTGTCGAAGCGATCGCGATTCAAGTCGAGCTCTGCGTCGGCGCCGAGAATTACCCTTACCGCTACACGATCCCGGTCATGACGGAATTGCAGCTGCCGCTGTTCTCCAAAGTGATCGTCCCCCTCACCGCCGGCCTGACGCGTTCGCTGCACGAGCGAGTGCAGTCCGCCGTTTACGTGAGAGTGACTTGTGGCGGAAAGACAGCGTTCGAGGAGACAAGGCGCGTCACCCTGATCCCTGTTGACGAGTGGGTCGACGACACCAGGAACAACCCGTGGCTGCCTTCCTTCGTGCTGCCCAGGGATCCTGCAATTCTTGCAATCATCCACGCCTCGCGACGCTACCTGATTGGCATTCTCGACGATCCCGGAGCGGGGTTCGACGGCTATCAGCAAGACGAAGAAGGCGCCGTCGACCGCCAGGTCCAGGCCATCTGGACCGCGCTGGTGAACGAATATCGTTTCCAGTACATCAATCCTCCTCCCGCTTATTCCGAGCAAAGTCAGCGGTTGCGCACGCCGAGCGAGATCGTCGCGTCCAACACCGGCACCTGCATCGACCTCGCGCTGCTGCTCGCCTCTTGCCTCGAATACGTCGGCATCTTCCCGGTCGTCGTGCTGCTCAGCGGGCATGCTTTCGTCGGCTATTGGCGATCTGAAAAGGCGCATGACGACTTCGTGGGCGTGATCAAGATACCAGCAACGGTGGCGAGCGTTGGCGACGCGGCCACCCGGGATGCGGGACTGCCTTACGTCGATCCCTATGGCTGGCGGCTCACCAAAATCAGCTACGCCGAGATCAGGGCCTATGTGACGTCAGGCGATCTCGTGATGCTGGAGGCCACCTACCTGACGGGAGCCTATGGGTTCAAGGACGCGCAAACCGAAGGTCGGGCCAACCTGCGCAGCCCGAAGGAGTTCGACAGCCTGCTCGACATCCAGCGCGCACGCGAATTGAACGTCACGCCGCTCCCGATCATCAACGAATGACGGCATCGAACATGTCACAGTTTGCCGCGGAAGATCCCAGGCGTTACCTGTCGCTGATCAAGGCGGCCGAGGATCATGACGACCTGTTCCAGGCTCTCTATGTCGATCATGATGACAGGATGGACTCCGTCGCCGGCTTGAGACGCCGCCGGCGGCGTGCCTCCAACACGCCCGACGACAATATTCTTGCGGCTTCCCTGGTCGAGGAAAGCGGCGTCCTGCGCTGGTATGACGGCGTTCCAGCCCGGGAGGAAGCGCCGCAGCGCCGCCGCCGTGCACGACGGGCCGGGGGACCTCCGCCGCTTCCGGACCAGACGGTCGTCCTGACCAAGGAGTTTCCGAGGCTCCAGCCCAACAGGGCCGCCGCCGCCATCGGCGCGATCGACATGCGCCTCAATTCCGCGATCGGCGTCTCGCTGCAGTCCCACCTCAGGCAAGTGCGGGGCGGACCGCGAAAATTCGTCATCGATGCCAATGATGTCCACGGACCGTTCAACGGCCGGACCTTGTTGCTCGTCCACGGGACCTTCTCCAACGCCGTCAACATGGTTAGCGAATTCGAGGCGACGACGGACGGCCAGGCATTTCTCAATGCCGCTTTGAACGGACCCGACAAGTACGACCAGGTTCTCGTGTTCGAGCACGCGACGCTCGCCGTAAGCCCGGTGCTGAACGCGCTCGAGCTCGGACGCGCTTTCAGCGGCGCCACCGGAGCGGTCCACGTCGTCGCCCACAGCCGCGGGGGACTGATCGTGCGCTGGTGGCTGGAGGCGTTCGGCGCTGCGCTCAAAGCCGAGACGCGCGTCGTCTTCGCGGGCTCGCCGCTGTACGGCACCTCGCTGGCTGCGCCCGACAAGCTCCAGCACGCGTTGAGCCTGATCTCCAATATCGGGACGTTTGCCGAGAAGACGCTGACGCTCGTCGGCGCTGCCAATCCGTTCCTCTGGGTCGCGGGCAAGCTGGTCGAGGTGGTGATGACCGTCACCGGGACACTCGCCCACACGCCTCTCCTTGACGGGCTCATAGCGCTCATTCCGGGGCTGTTCGGACAATCCCAGATATCCAACAACTATGAACTCAATTTGCTTCGACTCGGTCCGTGCACGACGCAGCCTGTGTATTTCGTCGTCAAGTCGAATTTCGCGACGGTGGACCCCGGATGGCAGTTCTGGAGAAACTTCAGAGCGCTACGGGGCGCCGACCTTGCGGCCGACCAGATTTTCCCCGGCGACAACGACCTCGTGGTCGATACTGGCTCGATGACCAACCTGGGAGAGACAGACTTTCCGCTGAAAATCAGGGACATTGAGGATTTTGGCAACGATCCCGAAGTCTGGCACTGCAACTATTTTCGCCAGAAGAGAACCATCGACTTCATCCGGCGCAACCTCCCTTAGCCCGCCGGTACCGACAGCTTCGTCGCGTGCTCATGAAATAACGCCCGCAGCTTTCGCCGCAGCGGCATCAACGCCTTCGACGCAAGACCGAGCTTGCCCGAAGGCGCAATCAGATAGGCCTGGGTTTCGTCCTCGATGACGTGTTGCGCGTAGCCGACCCTCGCGAGCTGCCGCCCGAGCGCACGCGTATCATATGGACGCATCGCCTCTCGCACCCTGCGGCGGTAATCGGCGTCGGTGAAGAACAACGCGTGCGCGAGCTCGTGCGTCAAGGTGCTGCCGCGGCCTTCGTAGACGCCGATGACGTAAAACCGTTCGCGCAACCTCGCGAACAATCCGAGCAGTCGCTTCTCCTTGCGCGTGAGCGGATCGAACGCGCCGGCATGGAACGGAGCAAACGCCGTCGAAGGCACGTTGAAGCCGGACCAGTCCTGATAGTAGGTGAAGTTGCCGTGTCGCGCGGCATACCAGTCCATGTACTGCTCGAGCGAGAACACCCGCCCGTGAAACTCCGGCGACTCGTAGTGCTCCTGCACGCGCAGGAAGGTCGATGTCAGCTCGTATTGCGTCTTGAATCGAAGCAGATAGATGCCCGGCCCGACGCGCGTCTTGACGATCTTTCCCGACATCCGTCGCGTCCCCCTTGCCGGCCGTCGCGAATTCCGTCCTTCGTCAACCGCTGTTCGGCACATGGTAAATCGTTCCTTAACCTATCGCGACAAGATCGGGCTCAGAAAAGCAGCCTTTTCCGCCGATTCCGGGAGCAAGCATACATTCGGAACAAATCTCATGGCCGAATTGTCGCAGATTTAAGAAAACGCCTGCACCTGCTGCTTAACCGTTTGTGCAGCCCCGCCTCTCATAGTCGGGGTCAAACTCCTCGCTCATTCCAGGTTCATTCATCGTGACATCCTTTGGACGCGTGATTTCGGTTCGCGGGTCGCTCGCCCGGGTCGGACTTCTGGCGGAAAGCCAGTTGCCGGTCTCTGAGGTCCGGGCCACCGTCGGCCGCTTCGTCAGCATCCGCTGCGCCAGCTCGGTCATCGTCGCCATGATCACCGAGGTGTCCTGCGAGAATCTGTCGAGCAGCGACGACTACATTGCCATCGCCTCCGTCGACCTGCTCGGCGAAATCCACAATGCCGCCGACAAGGCCAAGTTTCAGCGCGGTGTCACCAACTATCCGACCATCGGGGATTCCGTCGACCTGATCACCAGCCAGGAGCTGCGCACGATCTACGCGCCGACCGGGTCGGACCAGATCAACGTCGGCTTCCTCCAGCAGGACCGCTCCGTCGTCGCTTATGTCGACGTCGAGGAAATGCTGTCCAAGCATTTTGCGGTGCTCGGATCGACCGGCGTCGGCAAATCCACCGGCGTGTCGCTGCTGCTCAACGAGATCCTCAAGGCGCGTCCGAATCTGCGCATCTTCCTGCTCGACGTGCACAACGAATATGGCCGCTGCTTCGGCGACCGCGCGCTGGTGCTCAACCCGCGGAACCTGAAGCTGCCGTTCTGGCTGTTCAATTTCGAGGAAATCGTCGACGTCCTGTTTGGCGGCCGCGCCGGCGTGCCGGAGGAGCTCGACGTCCTCGCCGAAGTGATCCCGATCGCCAAGGGGATCTACACCCAGTACCAGAACACCGACCGCCTCGGCCTGAAGCGCATCGATCCCAAGCAGGTCGGCTTCACCGTCGACACGCCGGTGCCGTACCGGCTGGTCGATTTGATTTCGCTGATCGACGAGCGCATGGGCAAGCTCGAAAATCGCTCGTCGCGCATCATCTATCACAAGCTGATCTCGCGCATCGAGGCGGTGCGCAACGACCCGCGCTACGCCTTCATGTTCGACAACGCCAATGTCGGCGGCGACACCATGGCCGAGGTGATCAGCCATCTGTTCCGTCTGCCCGCCAACGGCAAGCCGATGACGGTGATGCAGCTCGCCGGCTTTCCCGCCGAGGTCATCGATTCCGTCGTCTCGGTGCTGTGCCGCATGGCCTTCGATTTCGGCCTGTGGAGCGACGGCGTCTCGCCGATGCTGTTCGTCTGTGAGGAAGCCCACCGCTACGCCTCCGCCGACCGCAATGTCGGCTTCGGGCCGACCCGCAAGGCGGTCTCGCGCATCGCCAAGGAAGGCCGCAAATACGGCGTCTATCTCGGCCTCATCACCCAGCGCCCTGCCGAGCTCGACGCCACCATCATCTCCCAGTGCAACACGCTGTTCACGATGCGTCTTGCCAACGAGCGCGACCAGGCGCTGCTGCGTGCCGCGGTGTCGGACGCGGCCGCGAATCTGCTGTCCTTCGTGCCCTCGCTCGGCACCCGCGAGGTGCTGGCGTTTGGCGAAGGCGTCGCGCTGCCGACGCGCCTTCGCTTCAAGGAGGTGCCGCCGCATCAATTGCCGCGCGGCGAAGCCACCATCAGCAGCGTGCCGTCCGTCACCTCGGGGCACGACATGCATTTCGTCGGTGCGGTGCTCGAGCGCTGGCGCGGCGCCACTTCGCAGCGCGACGTGCCGAACGACCCGGTGTTCTCTGCTCCGCCGGCCAAGACGCTCGCCCCCGCCGAAGCACCGATGCTGCAACCGTCTATGGGGCTCGATCCGGACCGCTTCTCGCTCCTGAAGAAGCCGCTGCGGTAGATTCCTCTCGTGTCCCGGACGCGCCGCAGCGTGCAACGCTGCTGCGCAGAGCCGGGACCCATCCCACACGCACCACACTCTCGGAAACATGGGCCCCGGCTCTGCAGCGCACCGCTGAAGAGGCGTTGCGCTGCGTCCGAGGCACGGGAGCCGCGCGTTGAGCAGGCCGTCCGCATCGACTATGGTTGCCGGCCCCAAGCCGGAACCATGCACATGACAAAGCCCACAGCTCCACGCTTCCCCGCACCCGCCCTCGACAAGCTTCCCGACGACATCCGCAAGCGCCTGCTCGCCGTACAGGACAAGAGCGGCTTCGTGCCGAACGTGTTCCTGACGCTGGCCTATCGGCCCGACGAATTTCGCGCCTTCTTTGCCTATCACGACGCGCTGATGGAGAAGGACGGGGGCCTCACCAAGGCCGAGCGCGAGATGATCGTGGTGGCGACTTCGGCCGCCAACCAGTGCCAATATTGCGTGATCGCGCACGGCGCGATCCTGCGCATCCGCGCCAAGAATCCGCTGATCGCCGACCAGGTCGCGGTGAACTACCGCAAGGCCGACATCACGCCACGGCAGAAGGCGATGCTGGACTTCGCGATGAAGGTTTCGGTCGATGCACAGCGGATCTCCGATGAGGATTTCGCCGCGCTCGCACCCTACGGCTTCAGCGACGACGACATCTGGGACATCGCCGCGATCTCCGCCTTCTTCGCGCTGTCGAACCGGCTGGCAAACTTCACCGGGATGCGCCCGAATGACGAGTTCTATCTGATGGGACGCCTGCCCAAGAAATAGCTGAGAAGCAGGATTCAATCAGCCGATATGCTAGACTAGAATCGGAGCCGCTGTCCCCACAGCGGCTTCAGCAGCTCGAGCACCGTCAGCACCAGCAATCCCGCGCCGAGCGTGATCATCAGATCGTCGACGTGCAAGGGACCGAAGCGGAACAGGCTGGACGCCGGGGGCCACAGCAGCGCCGTGGCGAGAACGAGCGCGACCGCCACGAAGATCCACGCCAAAGCAGGATTCGGACGGAAGAATGCGGACACGAGCGACGCGCTGAAGGACCGGTTGACCAGGACCAGGGCCAAGATACAGACGACGAGGGAGACAAACGCGAGCGCCCTCGCCTCGTCGGACGCGAGGCCGGAGCGAAGCGCACCGACGAATATGGCGGCGGTCGCGGTAAATGCCAGGGCGCCCTGAAGCACGCTCCAGCCGATCAAGGGCCACGAGAACAATTCGGAATCGGCCCGCCGCGGCGGACGCGTCATCGCATCGTGTTCGTCCCGCTCCGCCTCGAACACGAGCGCGCACACGGGGTCGATGATCAGCTCCAGAAACGCGATGTGCACCGGACTGAAGATCAACGGCAACCCGAACACCAGAGGCAACAGCGCAAGTCCCGCGATCGGGACATGGACGGCGAAGATGAAGGCCATCGCCTTTCGCAGATTGTCGTAGATGCGCCGGCCCAGGCGAATGGCCGCTACGATCGAGCCGAAATCGTCATCGAGCAGAACGATCGCCGATGCCTCGCGGGCGACGTCGGTCCCGCGCCCTCCCATCGCGATACCGATATGGGCGGCCTTGAGCGACGGAGCGTCGTTGACGCCGTCGCCGGTCATCGCGACGATCTCGCCGTTGCGCTTCATCGCCTGGACGATGCGCAATTTCTGTTCCGGCAAGACCCTCGCGAATACATTCGCATGCCTGACACGGTCGGCGAGCTCCGGATCGTCCGCCAGCTGGAGCTGGTCGCCGGTCACGACGTCGCGGGCGTCGAGTCCGGCCTGGTTTGCGATGGCAACAGCCGTTGCCGGATAGTCGCCCGTGATCATGACGACGCGGATCCCCGCCGCGCGACATTCGCGAACCGCCTCAGGGACCTCTGGACGGAGCGGATCGGCCAGCCCGACCAAGCCGACGAAGCGATAGGCGAAATCCGTCTGGGACGATGGAAGCTGCGTGTCATTTCCCGCTGCTGCGGCCACTCCCAACACGCGCAGCCCATCCCTGGCCATCGCTCCAACCGCATCTCTCACTGCCCCCTGGTCGGCGTCGCTCAGCCGGCACAGGCGTGCAATCGCCTCGGGCGCGCCCTTGGCACAGATGACGAGGTCGGCTCCACCGGGGGTGCGCCAGACCTGAGACATGGCCAGCAACTCGGGACGCAGACCGTAGGTCCGCACCAGGGTCCGGGGACCGCCCAGCGCATCGCTCTCCCGCAAGGCATCCCGCGCGAAGGCGTGCAGGGCCTTCTCCATCGGATCGAACGGCTCCGGCGAGCTCGCCAGGGCGCCGCAGCGCGCCAGCTCGACGAATTCGGGCCCGGCATGATCTTGTCCGGCCGTCGCCGGACGCATCGATGCCCCATTGAGCAGCCGCAGCTCAGCGACGGACATCTGGTTCTGCGTCAGCGTCCCGGTCTTGTCGGTGCACAGCACGGTCGCAGAACCGAGGACCTCGATGGCGGCGGCCCGGCGCGTCAGGACGCGGGCCTGCGAGATTCGCCATGCCCCCATCGCCATGAACACCGTCAGCACGACGCTGAACTCTTCCGGTAGCATGGACATGCCGATTGCGATGCCTGCGAGCAGCGCTTGCAACCAATCCCCGCGCAGGGTGCCGTAAAGCGCGACGGCAGCCAAGCTGATCACTGCGCCGCCGAGAAAGCAGAGCCGCACCAGCCGCGCCGTCTGTTGCTGGAGCCGCGGCGGCTCCGCCTGCAGACCGCGCAGCGACAGCCCGATCTTCCCGATCTCGCTACGGGGGCCGGTGGCCCCGACCCGCGCCAGCCCCTCACCACGCACCACCATCGAACCGGAATACACGAAGGGCTGATCCTCGCCGCCGGGCCGGTGATCGACTGATGCCGCCTTGTCCGCGACCTGCTTGCGAACGGGCACCGACTCTCCGGTCAGCAGGGACTCGTCAATTTGCAGATCGCGCGCGTCCACCAGTCTGGCGTCGGCGGGAATCCGGTCACCTTCGCCGAGAACGACGAGATCGCCGTGGACGACCTCGCGCCCCGGAATCCGGCGGCGCGCGCCGTCCCGTATGACGAGCGCGCGCGGGCTTGTCAGGTCCCGCAAGGCCTCCAGCACGCGCTCGGTCCGGGTCTCCTGCACCACCGTGATCACGATGGACATTGCACCGAATGTCAGCAGGATGATGGCTTCCCTGAGATCGCCGATCGCGAGGTAGACCAATCCGCCGCCGAGGAGCAGCGCCAGCATCGGTTCGCGCAGCACCTCGAGCACGATGCGCATGGGGCTGCGCCGGTCGGGTCGAGGCAATTCGTTGTAACCGTCGTCCGCGAGCCGCGCCCGAGCCTCGGTCTCGCTCAGTCCGGCCGGGCTTCCGCTCTCCGTGCCGCTCACGTTTTCCGCCGCAGGCTCCAGAGGCTCCCGGCAAGCAGGACCGAGGTCACGAGCAGGATGGCGACGAAGGTCTGGATGATGGTGAAGTTCAGCGCATCCCGCGCGACGAACAGCGCGGTGACGGCGCCGGCGAGGACAAACAGAAGGCGAAAAATCAGACTCATCGTTACGTCTCCAGGTCGGCATAATGTACCCACCTGGCGCTTCGACATCAAACGCTGTTCGGCATCATGCCTGCGGACCTTAGCGGCCAGCACCAGTGTCGATTTTGCGATACGTCAAGCCGGACTGCGCCGTCGGCCGCAGGTTCGGCACTCCCACCGCCGAATGTCAAAATTCGAATCGCGGCATCTTGCGCCCTCAAAGCGTTGGCGACTGGTGCAGATAGCGGCCGTCGAAATCCGCCAGTTCCAAAAATCTCCGTTCGTCCAGCACCGTCACCCGGCCTCGCTGCAGCTCGACGATGCCCTCCTGGCGCAATTGCTTGATGACGCGGTTGGCGTGAACAGCGGTGATCCCCAGAGCTTCGCCGATCTGCTCCTGGGTCAGCGGCATCTCGAAATCATTACCATCCACGCGCCCGATGATTCTCAGTCGCTCGCGAAGTTCGATCATGACGTGGGCAAGCCGCGCGGGCGCGGCGCGCTGGCCGACATTGACGATCCATTCGCGGAACATCGCGGCGTCAATCAACGTATCCCGCCAGAACATTTCCGCGACATTCGGCCGGCGGCGATGCAGCTTTTGCAGCGTCTCGTGGCTGATGAAGCCGAGCGTCGACGGCGTCAATGTCGACAAATCATGGTCCATCACATGCAGGAACAGGCTCATCAGATCCGGTATCTCGCCTGGGATGTCGATCGAGAGGATCTGCCGCTTGCCGCTCGCGATCGTCTTGGAGCGCACGCAGAAGCCCTCGGCGATCAGGCAGCAGTCCGTCGCCCGCTCGCCGTCGCGTACCACCGGCGTTTCCGCCGGATACTGCCGTACCGAGATTGGAAGGGCCTCGATCTCCTTGATGTCCTCCTCCGCGATCGCGGAGGAGATGCGCAAACGCCTGACAAGCGCAGCGCGGATCGTATCGCTGGACACGCGATGGAGCTCCGGTTGGCGTGAATGGGAACCCGTATTGCAGTTCGCGGCGCCGGGGCTCCGCTGCAATGAAAACCCGCGATCCGCGCCGCCGGTTCCAACAAAAGTTAAGGACGCCACTCGCATCCGCATGGTTGGCTTCGCGCCGGAAAGGCCAAGCCATGACAAAGAAGCGCAACCGCACACGACCTGCCCTGTCCCTTCAGGAACGCCTGAACAAGTTCACGCAAGAGGCCCGCGCCGCCGCCAAAAACCTGCCGGCCGGTGCCGAGCGCCACACCCTGCTGCAGAAGGCCCGCGATGGCGATGCCGCAGTGGAAATGGAGCGCCTGCTGTCCTCGCCTGGCCAACCACCGAAATGATCCGTGTTGCCTGCGGTCGTAAGGCGCTATGCCGCTAGCGCTTCGCCATCAACTCGAGCGCCGGCGCGAAGCGCTCGGAAAACGTCAATGTCTTGGCGTGGTGAACCGCGGCAAACGATGCCGATATCCCTGCTGAAGCGACCGCGAGCAAGGCAATGACGAAAACCAGACGGCGCATTTTGGCCTCCTGTGTGAGCTCGACTACTCCACACAGATGGGCCCGCTCTGTTTCAGGACGGTTTCATGAGCGCCGATAATGATGTTGCTCAAGAGGCTGTGATCAGGCTCGGTTTGCGGGCCGCCTGCCGTCCTGATGTGAGCGCCCCCGCCTAATCGTCCGACGCCGGGCCGCACCAGCCGGGCAGGTAGATCGCATCCTTGCTCTTGGCTGCGGACAAGGCCTTCTCGAGCGCCTTGTCGAAATTGGCGTCCACCTCCTTGCGCAACAGTTTCCGGCGCAGATAATCGGCCCACAGGAATTCGGAGAACGGCGTGGTGTCCTTGGCGAAACCGCCCATGCGACGCAGCTCGCCGGCGAGGCTGCGGAAGGGGTCGTCCTTGAGATCGACGACCGATTTCGGCAGATCGCGGAACGGCCGCCGCTCGCCCTTGGCGTCGTAGGGATAGACCCAGCGCTTGTTGTCCATCACGCCCCAGAAGGCCTCGCGCTCAACCATCCTGAGATCGCCGACCACGGTCACCAGCACCTCCTTGATGCCCTCGTCGTGCAGGGCGCGGCCAAGATGATGATGGTCGATCACGTAATAGCGCTGGTCCGGCCCGCAGACGACGGGAATCATGTGGGTGCCGAGCAGCTCGGATTGCTTCTTCTTGCCGTGCTCGCGCCAGCGCTTGCGCTTCTCCTTGACCTCGCGCATGCCGACCGTCATCTGCGTCGGCCGCAACGACAGGATCGGCACCGGATGCACTCTCGGCTCGCGCGCGTTGCTGGTCATGGTCGAAGGGCCCCTCACAGAATTGCAGCCGGTGGTCCAGGTTTCCCGACTATGCCATGGGCCCGGCGGCGACAAAATGCGTTCGGCCCCGGCACGGAGATCACAAGCCGATGCTCACGGGCGGGACGGCGTGTGCTTCGGACTGTTGCTGCAGCGCAACCCGCACGTGCCGGACACCAGGATGACGCCCGCCGCCACGATCGTTCGCTACGCCCCAAGACATCCCATGAAGGATAGTGCAAAGGCGCAATGCACGTGCGCGTTGAGAAGATTTTCTGCAACGCGTTCGTCCCGTATGCTATCTAAAAATCGCTGCTTCGGAGTGATCCCTGCACCATGAAAACCCAGCGGCCCATAAGCTCGGATGACGAGCACCGGGTGCTCCAGTTCAGGCCGCGCACCTTGCCTTCCCCGGCCACCCACCGGGGCAGCGGTACCGTGCAGCCGCTCCGCGTCGCCCCCGAACCGCTCGACCTGTCGCGCTACGAGCAGCCTCGCCCCGAGCCGGACGATTTCCGCCACCGCATGCTTGCGAATATCGCCGCACTCGCCTTCACCATCGCACTGACCGCGGTCGGAATCTGGCTCGCGGTCAGCATCGCCGACCTCAGGCGGACCCAGGATTGCGTGCTGATGGGCCGCCGGGACTGCGCGAAGATCGTCACGCCGCAGATCTAGGCACGGCCTGCCAACTGCCCCTTGAGCCGAAAGGGTGCCGGCGGGCATCCCCAGCCCTGTCCCCGCCCCTGTCCGGCTCCATTGAACTCAGGGCGTCGCTCCGTTATACGGGCACTCAACCCGGCCAGAGGGGGGTTTGAGGGCGTCATCAGGGGCGCGATGCCCACCCACCATGCCACTCTGGAACATCTGACAATATCCGCAATATATCAAAGGCTTAGTGATGTCATCCACATTCGATCAGGTCGCTACGATCATCGCTGAAACCTGCGACATCCCCCGCGACACGATCACGCCGGATAGCCACGCCATCGATGACCTCGGCATCGACAGCCTCGATTTCCTGGACATCGCGTTCGCGATCGACAAGCAGTTCGGCATCAAGCTGCCGCTGGAAAAATGGACCCAGGAAGTCAACGACGGCAAGGCGACCACCGAGCAGTATTTTGTGCTGAAGAACCTGTGCGCGCGCATCGACGAACTGGTTGCCGCCAAGGGCGCGAGCGCCTGATCGGGCGGTCATGCAACTCGAATATTTCCACATGATCGATCGCATCGTCGACCTCAAGGTCGACGAGAAGACGATCGTCGTCGAAGCCCAGGTCCCGAAGGAAAGCACCGTCTTCGAGGGACACTTCCCCGGCTATCCCTTGATGCCCGGCGTGCTCCTGATCGAATCGATGGCGCAGGCATCGGGCTTTCTGCTGCTCGGAGTCTTGAAGTTCGAGCGGATGCCGATCCTTGCCGCCGTAAAGGAGGCCAAGGTGCGTGGCTCGGTATTCCCCGGCGATCTCATGAGCATCGAGGCGAGCCTCGCCCATGAGGGCTCGGGCTACGCCATGACCGAGGCCAAGATCAGGGTCGACGGTAAGCTGCGCGCGAATTCGACACTCACCTTCACGCTTATCCCCTTCCCCAATGCGGATATGCGCGGATACATGGACGCGGTCGCCAAGCGAGTCGGCTTTCCGCAGCAGGCCGTATCGTCATGACTGACACCTCCGTTTCGAAGCCCGGCCAGACCGAAGTCTGGATCACCGGTATTGGACTTGCCACCTCGCTCGGCGAGGGCCTGGACGCCAACTGGACCGCGCTCCAGGAGAAGCGCATCAATGTCGACGAGAAGGGGTTTGCACCCTACATCGTGCATCCCCTGATGCCTGTCAGCTTCGACAGCCAGATCCCGAAGAAGGGCGACCAGCGCCAGATGGAAGCCTGGCAGCGCATCGGCACCTATGCCGCCGGCCTCGCGCTCGACTCCGCCGGGATCAAGGGCAACAAGGACATCCTGTCGAAGATCGACATGGTGGTCGCCGCCGGCGGCGGCGAGCGCGATCTCAACGTCGACACCGGCGTGCTCACGGCCGAGGCCAAGGGTGCGAACGCGCCCGGCTTCCTGAACGAGCGGCTGATGAGCGATCTCAGGCCGACGCTGTTTTTGGCCCAGCTCTCCAACCTCCTCGCCGGCAACATCGCCATCGTGCATGGTCTCGGCGGCACCTCGCGCACCTTCATGGGCGAAGAAGTCGCGGGCGCCGATGCCGCCCGCATCGCGCTCTCGCGCATCGCCTCGGGCGAGAGCGACATCGCGCTGATCGGCGGCTCGCATAACGGCGAGCGCAAGGACCTGATGGTCCTCTACGAATTCGGCGACTTCAATTTGAAGAACGAGTTTGCGCCGGTATGGGCGCGCAAGGACCACGCCGGCTTCGCCCTCGGCTCGGCCGGCGCCTTCCTGGTGCTGGAATCGAAAGCACACGCCGAGGCGCGCGGCGCCAAGCCGTTCGCAAAGCTGTCCAGCGTCGTCGCCGACCTCGCCCGGCGCAAGCAGCCCGGCGACATGGCGGCAACGCTGGAGAAGCTTTGGGACAAACTGCCCAGGCGCGAGGGCAAGGGCGCGATCATCACCGGAGCGACCGGCGCGGAGCCGGCGACATCGGAAGAGCGCGGCTTCCTGAAGGGCCATGCAGAATTCCCGGTGCGCTCGACCGGCACGATGTTCGGCCACACCATGGAAACGCAATTCCCGCTCGGGCTTGCGCTCGCCGCCCTGTCGATCTCGCGCGGCGCACTGTTCCCGCCGAACGATTCGACCGGGACCGAGATTGAAATGCAGGGGGCCCCCACCCAGATTGTGGTGGTGGGGGCCGGACACTGGCGCGGCGAAGGCATGGCGCTGGTCGAGGCGGTCAGCTAAGCGCATCGCGCTTCGGCTGGTGACGCTCTAGCTCTATCGGGGGATCGACATGACTGCACCACGCGACAAACTCGGGCGCCCCGTCGTCGTCGTCACCGGCATGGGCATTATGACCTCGCTCGGCGCCGGCAAGGCCGACAATTGGGCGAAGCTCGTCGCCGGCGAATCCGGCATTCGCACCATCACGCGGTTTCCGGTCGACGGGCTGAAGACGACGATGGCCGGCACCGTGGACTTCGTCAGCGTCGATCCGTTCTCCTCCACCGGCCTGTCCGAACGGATGGCTGAACTCGTGACGGAGGAAGCGCTGGAGCAGGCCGGCATCGGCGCCAAGGCCGATTTCCCGGGTCCCCTCTTCCTTGCGGTTGCGCCGGTCGAAGTCGAATGGCCGCAGCGCCGCGAACTCGGCCGCGCCGTCGGCTCGCCCGATTTCACCTATGACGATTTGCTGCGCATTTCCGGCGGCGGCAAGTACGCCGCCTATCACCACCGATTCATGTTCGGCTCGGTCGCGGCACACCTCGCCGAGACCTTCGGCACCAAGGGTTCGCCGATCTCGCTGTCGACAGCCTGCGCCTCGGGCGCGACCTCGATCCAGCTCGGCGTCGAGGCGATCCGCCGCGGCGAGACCAATGCCGCGCTGTGCGTCGCGACCGACGGCACCGTGAACCCGGAAGCGCTCGTGCGCTTCTCGCTGCTCTCGGCGCTGTCGACCCAGAACGATCCGCCGCAGGCAGCCTCCCGCCCCTTCTCCAAGAATCGGGACGGCTTCGTCATGGCCGAGGGCGCTGGCGCCCTCGTGCTGGAAAGCTACGAGGCCGCGACCGCGCGCGGCGCCAAGATCCTCGGCGTGATCGCCGGCTGCGGCGAGCTGACCGATTCCTTCCATCGCACCCGCTCGTCGCCCGATGGCAAACCGATCATCGGCTGCATGAACAAGACGCTGGCCGATGCCGGCATGACGCCGGACCAGATCGACCACATCAACGCGCACGGCACCTCCACGCCCGAGAACGACAAAATGGAGTACAACACGACATCTGCCGTGTTCGGCGATCTCATCTCGAAGATCCCGGTCACCTCCAACAAGTCGATGGTCGGGCACACCATCTCGGCCGCCGGCGCGGTCGAGGCGATCTTCTCGCTGATGACGCTTGAGCATCAACGCATCCCGCCGACGATCAACTACGAGACGCCGGATCCCGCGATCCTGTTCGACGTCGTCGGCAACAAGGCGCGCGATGCCCGCGTCACCGCGGTGATGTCGAACTCGTTCGGCTTCGGCGGCCAGAACGCCTCGCTGATCCTGACCCGCGAACCGGTCTGACCGGACGCGGCATGGCGCTGATTCCTATCAGCACGAAGATTCGCGCGCGGAATGCAGCCAAGTCGATCAGCGGGGGCCTGATCGGCGCCGCCACCGTCGGCATGCTGCGCACCACGCGCTATTTCGATCCGGTCAAGACCTCGGACTTTTTCGCGCGCGTGACCAAGATGATCGGCCCGCGCCTGCGCGAGCACCGCATCGGCCGCGCCAACCTCACCGCCGCGTTTCCCGAGAAGTCCCCGGAAGAGATCGAACGGATCCTGATGGGCGTGTGGGACAATCTCGGCCGCGTCGGCGGCGAGTTTGCGCACATGGACCACGTCTGGGACTACGATCGCGACCATCCGGAAAACAGCCGGATCGAACTGCCCCAGCGCAGCATCGAGCTGTTCGACCGCATCCGCGACGACGGCAAGCCGGCGCTGATCTTCGCGGCCCACCTTTCCAATTGGGAGCTGCCGGCGCTCGCCGCCGTCGCACATGGACTCGACACCGCGATCCTCTACCGCCGGCCGAACATCGCCTCGGCCGACCGCATCATCCAAGAGATGCGCCAGGTCAACATGGGCACGCTGATCCCGGCGGGCCGCGACGCGCCGTTGCGCCTCGCGCAGGCGCTCAAGGACGGCAAGCACGTCGCCATGCTGATCGACCAGTACCTGACCGGCGGCGTCGAGGTCACCTTCTTCGGCCGCAAGACCCGCGCCAACCCGATGCTGGCGCGCCTGCTCCGCCAGGTCGAATGCCCCATCCATGGCGTCCGCATCATCCGCCTGCCCGGCAACCGCTTCCGCGCCGAACTGACCGAGGAGATTCCGCCGGTGCGTGATGCCGACGGCAAGATCGACATCCAGGGCACGACCCAGGCGGTCACGAGCGTGGTGGAGAGCTGGGTGCGCGAATATCCCGAGCAGTGGCTGTGGCTGCATCGCAGGTGGCGGTGATTTTGCTCCGTCATTGCGAGCGAAGCGACGAAGCAGTCCAGAGCGTCTCCGCGGAGAGATTCTGGATTGCTTCGCTCCGCTCGCAATGACGACGGCTCGCCCCTCTACCTTCCCGTCTTCACCTTCGTCCACAGCCGGTTGATGACCCGCTGCGTCGCCGGCTCACGCGCCGTGA
This sequence comes from Bradyrhizobium sp. A5, assembly GCF_042076515.1. NCBI lineage: Bacteria > Pseudomonadati > Pseudomonadota > Alphaproteobacteria > Hyphomicrobiales > Nitrobacteraceae > Bradyrhizobium > Bradyrhizobium sp. A5. The sequence continues at coordinate 4,292,969 of NZ_CP148990.1, forward strand.
TCACAAACAGCTTCGCGAGCGTCGCCTCGTCCGGATAGATATTCTTGTCGTTGAGTATCTTCGGATCGACCAGCTTCTGGCTGGCGAGGTTGCCGTTGGCGTAGGACAGGAAGTCCGAGTTCTTGGCGGCGACGTCAGGACGGTAGAGATAGTTGATCAGTTCGTAGGCCTCGCTGACATTCTTCGCATCCGCTGGGATCGCGAGATTGTCGAAGAACATCTGCGCGCCCTCCTTCGGGATCGTGTAGCCGATCTCGATGCCGCTCTTGGCCTCGGCGGCGCGGGCGCGGGCCTGCATGATGTCGCCGGACCAGCCGACCACGAAGCAGATCTCGCCGGTGGCGAGCGCGCTCAAATATTCGGACGAGTGAAATTTTCGCACCGACGGGCGCACCTTGGCGACCACGTCGGCGGCCTTCTCCAGGTCCGCCTGCCTGGTCGAGTTCGGATCGAGCCCGAGCCAGCTCAGCGCCGCCGGAAAGATGTCGTCGGCGGAGTCGAGCATGTGCACGCCGCAGTCTTTGAATTTTGCCAGGTTCTCCGGCTTGAAGACGATGTCCCAGCTGTCGATCCTGGCGTCGGGTCCGAGGATCTGCTTCAGCTTGGCGACGTTGTAACCGATGCCCGTCGTGCCCCACATGTAGTTGGCGGCGTAAACGTTGCCGGGATCGTAGATGCCGAGGCGCTGCGTCACCACGGGCCAGGCATTGCCGAGGTTCGGCAGCTTCGCCTTGTCGAGCTTCTGGAAGATGTTGGCCTTGATCTGGCGCTGCAGGAAATAGGCGGTGGGCACCACGACGTCGTAGCCGGACTTGCCGGCCATCAGGCGCGTCTCCAGCGTCTCGTTGGCATCGAAGGTGTCGTAGACCACCTTGATGCCGGTCTCCCTGGTGAAGGCCTCCAGCACGTCCGGCGCCATGTAGTTGGACCAGTTGTAGAAGTTGACGACGCGCTCCCCGGCCCCTGCCGGGGCCGAGAGGAACGTCAGCGCTGCGGCGATTGCGAGACCAAAGCCAAATCCGGAGCGGCCGACGTTCGTCATCCCCGTCTACCTCTTGCGTCCACGCACCGCGTCCGACAGCCGCTCCAGCGCGGTGTCGAGGGTCTCGTCCTTCTTGGCAAAGCAGAAGCGAACCACCGAGGTCACGGGGTCCTGCTCGTAGAAGGCCGAGACCGGGATCGCGGCGACCTTGTAGTCCTTCACGATCCGCCAGCAGAACTCGGTGTCGCTCTCGTTGAGCCCGAGCGGCGACAGGTCGACGGTGAGGAAGTAGGTTCCCTGCGACTTCAGCACGGGGAAGCCGAGGCTCTCCAGCCCCTTGGTCAAGCGGTCCCGGCTCCGCGTCAGGTCCTTGCGCATCGACAGGAAGTAGTCGTCGGACTTGCCGAGACCGTAGGCGACGGCGGCCTGAAGGTTCGGCGCGGTGGTGAAGGTCAGGAACTGGTGCACCTTGGCCGCCACGCGCAGCAGCGGCGGCGCGGCGCAGACGAAGCCGATCTTCCAGCCGGTCAGCGAGAAGATCTTGCCGGCCGAGCCGACCTTGATGGTGCGGTCGCGCATGCCGGGGATCGTGATCAGCGGGATGTGCTTGTGCTCGTCGAAGGTGACGTGCTCCCAGACCTCGTCGGTGATCGCGATGACGTCGAACTCCTGGCAGTAGCGCGCGAGCAGTTCGAGGTCCCCGCGCGGATAGACCACCGCGGAGGGATTGAGGGGATTGTTGAAGAGCACCGCCTTGGTCTTTGAATTGAAGACGCTTTTCAGCATGTCCTCGTTCAGCCGCCAGTGCGGCGGCTCGAGCCGGACGAGGCGCGGAATGCCGCCGGCCTGGCGGATGATCGGCAGGTAGGAATCATAGACCGGCTGGAAGCAGACCACCTCGTCGCCGGGCTGGACCACCGCGAGGATGGCCGAGGTCAGCGCCTCGGTGCCGCCGGAGGTCACCATCACCTCGCTCATCGGATCGAGCTTGAGGCCGTGCCAATGACCGTAATGGGTGGCGATCGCCTGGCGAAGCTCCGGGATGCCCATCATCGACGGGTACTGGTTGTAGCCGTTCAGCGAGGCCTCGGCCGCGGCGCGGCGGATGTCCTCCGGACCGGGATCGTCGGGAAAGCCCTGGCCGAGATTGATGGCGGCATTGTCGCGCGCGGCCTGCGACATCGCCTCGAAGATGGTGACGGGAAGGTCGGAGAAGACCTTGTTCAGCGAGGAGCTCTTGGTCGTCATCGCGAGGTCAGCCACCGACCTTGCTGGGAAGACCCGCCGCCTTCCAACCGAGCATGCCGCCGGCCAGATGCTTGTCGTAAGGCAGACCTGCCGCCTGCGCCGCGAGCGAGGCCGTCACCGAGCGTTTGCCCGAGCGGCAGGCGAACACGACTTCCTTGCCGGCGGGATCTGGGATCGCCTTGGGATCGAAGGTCGAGAGCGGCACGACGATGCCATAAGGATAGGCCTCGGCTTCGACCTCGTTCGGCTCGCGCACGTCGACGAGCAGATAGCGCCCTTCCGCGACACCCTTGGAGACCTCGTCCGGGGTCAGATCCTGTACTTGATTTGCCACATCATCCTCCAACGTCGCGGGCCGCTGCCGGGGCGATCCCGGCGGCCGGCAACCTCGCCTCTCGGCAGGCGAAAATCAAGCGCTACAAAGGCTTGAGCCGCATGTCGCAAGTTAAAGCTAAATCGCAGCGACTTGAAGTGCAGCTTTCAAACGGCCCCGGGAGGTCTGCGGCGGGGACTACGGCGCAGCGCTTGGGCTCGGCCGCGGACCGGTCCCTCCCGCCGTCGCGGCGGTCCGCGCCGCGGGGTGGGAACCGGAGCCGGCGTGACCGCGGGGTCGGTTCCTTCGGTCGTCTGGGGGCCGATGATTCGAGTCCAGCAGCGGCCCTTCATCGTTGCGAACCTGGCGCGCATCCACGATCGCGAATTTCGCCCCAGGCCGCTAGATCGTCACCTGCGTTCCGACCTCGACCACGCGGCCGGAGGGGATCTGGAAATAGTCGGTGGCGTCGTTGGCGGAGCGGCTGAGCGAGATGAACAAACGGTCCTGCCAGCGCGGCATGCCCGAATGGGCGGCGGGCTTCAGCGCCCTGCGCGACAGGAAGAACGAGGTCGACATGATGTCGAACTGCCAGCCGAGCTTGCGGGCGATCGCCAGCGCCTTGGGCACGTTGGGCGATTCCATGAAGCCGAACTTCAGCGTCACCTTGGAGAAGGTCGGGCTGATCTGCTCCAGCTTCACCCGCTCGGCCGGATCGATGCGCGGGGTCTGCGCGGTCTCGATGGTGAGAATGACGTTCTTCTCGTGCAGCACCTTGTAGTGTTTCAGACTATGCATCAGCGCGGTCGGCGCGCTGAGCGGATCGCTGGTCAGGAACACGGCGGTGCCGGGCACTCGCTGCGGCGGCCGCTTCTCCAGCATCGCCACGAGATCGGCGAGCGGAAATTCGAGCTTGCGCGACTTCTCGAACAGTAGCCGGCTGCCGCGCCGCCACGTGTACATCAGGATGATCATGAGCGCTCCGAGCGCCAGCGGTACCCAGCCGCCCTCGAACACCTTGAGCAGGTTCGCCGCGAGGAAGGTCAGGTCGAGGAACAGGAACGGCGCAATCAGCGCGGCGGCCGCAAACGGCGACCACTTCCAGACCTTCCAGATCACGACAAAGCCCATCATCGCCGTGACCACCATGGTGCCGGTCACGGAGATGCCATAGGCCGAGGCGAGCGCGCTGGAGGAGCGGAACAGCAGCACCAGCAGCACCACCGCGACCAGCAGCAACTGGTTGATGCGCGGGATGAAGATCTGGCCGGAATGGGCTTCAGACGTATGGCGAATTTCAAAGCGCGGCAGCAGGCCGAGCTGAATCGCCTGGCGTGTCAGCGAATAGGCACCGGTAATGACGGCCTGGCTCGCGATCACGGTTGCGGCGGTCGCGAGCACGACCATGCAGCCGCGGAAAAAACCCTGTGGGAAGAGCTGGAAGAACGGACTCACGATCGCGCCGGGATCGCCGAGGACGAGAGCGCCCTGCCCCAGATAGTTGAGTGCCAGCGACGGCAGCACGATGAACAACCAGGCCGTCTGGATCGGCCGCTTGCCGAAATGGCCGAGGTCGGCATAAAGCGCCTCGGCGCCGGTGACGGCCAGAAACACCGCGCCCAGCGTCACGAAGCCGATGATGCCGTGGTGGAGCATGAAGGACACGGCGTAGAGCGGGTTCAGCGCATACAGCACCTGCGGCTGTTCGATGATCGGATGGATCGCCGCCAGTGCGATCACCGCGAACCACACGCACATCACAGGGCCGAAGAAGGCGGCGACCCGGGCGGTGCCGCGCGACTGCACGGCAAAAAGGCAGGCCAGGATCACCACGGTCAGCGGCACGATGTAGGGCTCGAACCGCAGCGTGACGTCCTTCATGCCTTCGATCGCCGACAGCACCGAGAGCGCCGGCGTGATCACGGCGTCTCCGTAAAACAGAGCACCGGAGATGATGCCAAGTATGACGATAGTCGCCCCGCCGGTGCCGACCGCGCGCTGCGCCAGCGCCATCAGGGCGAGTGTGCCGCCTTCGCCGTTATTGTCGGCGCGAAGCAGGATCACCACGTATTTCAGGGTCACCACCACGACCAGCGCCCACAGGATCAGCGAGAGCACACCGAGCACGGCGGCCTGGGTCGGAGCCCCTTCCGTCCCCGACGCGGCCATCACGGCCTCCCGGAACGCATAGAGCGGACTGGTGCCGATATCGCCGTAGACGACCCCGATGCTGCCGAGCGTCAGCGCACCGAAACGGGCGGTCGTATGGGCTTCGCCATGCCCACTGGCCGCCGCCGTTTCCGGGGCGGAAATCGCTACATCACTTGTCATGGAGAGCCCAGTGGCCTCTAGAATGCTTCACTGCACAACGGCGGAAGAGCGCGCGGCTTATAGTCCTGCGCTACCGGCATAGCCTAGCCCGATTTCGGGCCCTCGCCATGCAAAAATTGCATAAGTCCACCAATTGCGATCAGATGGTGACTTGTGTGCCGACTTCAACCACCCGCCCGGTGGGAATCTGGAAATAGTCGGTGGCGTCATTGGCGGACCGGCTCAGCGCGATGAACAAATGGTCCTGCCACAGCGGCATGCCGGACTGAGCCGAGGCCTTCAGCGACCTCCGCGACACGAAGAACGACGTCGACATGATGTCGAACTGCCAGCCCTGCTTGCGCGCGATCGCGAGCGCCTTGGGCACGTTCGGCTGCTCCATGTACCCGAACCGCAGCCGGACCTTCGAGAACTTGTCGCTGACCTTCTCCATCCTGAACCGATCAGCCAGATCGACCCGCGGTGTCTGCGCGGTTTCGATGGTCAGGATCACATTGTGCTCGTGCAGCACCTTGTTGTGCTTGAGATTGTGCAGCAGAGCGGTGGGTACAAAGGAAGGATCGCTGGTGAGGAATACCGCCGTGCCCTTGACGACGTGCGGCGGTCGCTTCTCGAGGCTCTTGATCAGGTCGTCCAGCGGCACCTCGATCCGGCGCGTCTTCTGGATCAGGATCCCCGTGCCGCGCCGCCAGGTCCAGATCGTCCCGGCCATGACGACGCCGAACAGCAACGGCACCCAGGCGCCTTCGAGCAGCTTGAGCAGATTGGCGCTGAAGAAAGTCATGTCGACGACAACGAAGGGCATGATCACGGCGGCCGCCGTCGCGGCGCGCCAGTTCCACAATTTCCAGATGACCACGAAGCCCATGATGCCGTCGGCAACCATGGTGGTGGAGACCGCGATACCGTAGGCCGAAGCCAGGTTGCTGGAGGTGTGGAACAACAGCACCAGCAGCATCACCCCGATCAGGAGCAGCCGGTTCACCCGCGGCAGATAGATCTGGCCGGCATGGGTTTCGGAGGTGTAGCGCACCTCGAAGCGCGGCAAGAGGCCGAGTTGCACCGCCTGATAGACCAGCGAATAGGCGCCGGTGATTACCGCCTGGCTCGCGATCACTGTCGCGGCGGTCGCAAGTCCGACCAGCGGCAACACCAGATACTCGGGCACCATGCGGTAGAAGGAATGCTCGATCGCGCTGGGATCGGACAGCACCAGCGCGCCCTGTCCGAAATAGTTGATCAGCAGCGAGGGCAGCACGAAGAACATCCAGGCGGACTGGATCGGCTTGCGGCCGAAATGGCCGAGATCGGCATAGAGCGCCTCGCCGCCGGTGACCGCCAGGAAGACGGCGCCCAGCGTGACGAGGCCGATGGTGCCGTGCGACAGCAGGAATTCCAGCGCGTAATAGGGATTGATAGCGGCCAGCACCGACGGATCGTCGGCGATGTGGACGGCGCCCATCACCGCCAGACAGGTGAACCAGATCACCATCACCGGCCCGAAGGCCGAGGCCACCAGCGCTGTCCCCTTGCTCTGGACCGCGAACAGCAGCACCAAAATGAAGACGGTGAGCGGCACGACGTAATGCTCGAAGGCGGGCGTGGCGAGCTTGAGACCTTCGACCGCCGACAACACCGAGATCGCCGGTGTGATCATGGAATCGCCGATGAACATGGACGCGCCGACCACGCCGAGCGCGAGCAGGAACCAGCTTCGCCGCCCGAGCGCGCGCTGGCCGAGCGCCATCAGCGAGAGCGTGCCGCCCTCCCCGTTATTGTCGGCACGCAGCAGCAGCAGGACATATTTGGCGGTGACGACGATAAAGAGCGCCCACAGGATGAGCGACAGCACGCCGAGCACTATGACCCGCGACACCGGCTCGCCATGGGCCGCGCCTCTGACCGCCTCGTGGAACGCGTAGAGCGGCGAGGTGCCGATGTCGCCAAAGACGACGCCGATGCTCCCGAGCGTAAGGGACCAAAAGCCCGAGGTGACCGGCCCGTCCTGGGTCTCGGTCGTTGTGATGCTCGCGGTCATGTGGATGGAAAACGCTTCGTCCCTGGAATTGATCCGGCGCCTTTTGACGCTTCCGGCGCGGCTGTCAATCGGCACAGCACCTTAGCAGGCGGCGAGGCAGATGCTGTGACGCCGCAGCAACGGTTGCCACCAGCGCGACGACATGCCTCAGGTAAGATGGTAGCGCAAGACCTCTAGGGCTTCAAATTCGGCGGCAGCGGCGGATCTTCCCGCATCAGGGTGATCGTCACCCGGCGGTTGGCCGCCAGCGAGGGGTCGTCCGGAAACAGCGGCTGGGTGTCCGCCTTGCCCGAAACGGCGAAGACGTGCGACGGCGGCAGGCCCTCGCGTTCGAGGATCTGGCGCACTGCATTGGCCCGATCGGCCGACAGATCGAAGGCGCCGTAGTCGCTGCGGGTCGGCACGAAACCGGCTGCGGTGTGGCCGGCGATGGAGACGCGGAGCGGCGTGGCCTTGAGCGGAATGGCGAGCTTCTCGATCAGGCGACGCGTGCGGTCATAGGGCACCTTGGAGCCGTCGGCGAACATCGAGCGGCCGTCCTGATCGACGATCTCCAGATTGAGGCCCTGCTTGGTCTCCTCGAACATGATGTGCTTGGACATCTCGGTCAGTTCCGGCATGTCCTGCAAGGCCTGACGCAGCGACGCTGCGGCGAGCGCGAAACTGCGGTCGACCTTGAGCCTCGCGCCGGACGTCTTGTCGTGATCCTCCTGGTCCGGTGTCGGCGTGTTCGACGACTCCTCAGGCTGGATGTGGTCGACGTTCTTTAGCCGCGCGCGGGTCGGCAGGCCGTCGGATTCGATGATGCCGGCGTAGCGCGCCTCGCTCTGGACGCCGAAGGCCTCGCGCATGGAGCCTGCGACGATCTTCAGCTTGTTGGAGTCCTGGGTGGAGAATGCGACCAGCATCACGAAAAACGCCAGCAGCAAGGCCATCAGATCGGCAAACGTAACGAACCAGCCATGGCCGCCATGAGCTTCTTCGCGTTTCTTCTTTGCCATCGGTCAGATCCTGGCGTCCGGCGTTACGCCGGAACCGGCTCGCCTTCGGCGTGGCGGTGCTTCTCGGGCAGATAGGCCAGCAGCATTTCGCGCACCAACGTCGGACTCTTGGAGTCGCGGATCATCAAAATGCCGTCGATGATCAGCGTGCGATTGGTTTCCTCGTCGATCAGCTTGCCATGCAGCTTGTCGGCGATCGGCAGGCAGATCAGGTTCGCGACCAACGCACCGTAGAGAGTTGCCAGCAGGGCGGTCGCCATGAACGGGCCGAGCTTCGAGGGATCCGACATGTTCGAGAACATCTGCACCATGCCGATCAGCGTTCCGATCATGCCGAACGCAGGCGCGCAGTCGCCGACGGCGCGGTAGATCTTGCTGCCTTCGTTGAGATGCAACAGGAAGTTGTCGCGGTCGCGCTCCATATTGTCCCTGATAAAATCGAGATCGTAGCCGTCGGCGACGTAGCGGATCCCCTTCGCGAGGAACGGCTCGTCGGTCTCGACCTTTTCCAACCCCACCGGGCCCTGCTTGCGGGCGATCTCGGCGATGCGGGCAAGCTCGTCGACCAGGTCGTGGGCCGACAGCCGGCTCATCGTGAAGGCGAATTTCATGCCGAGCGGCAGGCCGTGCATCAGCACCGAGAGCGGAAAGCGGATCATGGTCGCTGCGGCCGAGCCGCCGAAAATGATGATCGCCGCATGGTCGCTGATGAACATGTGCAGATCGCCGCCCATGAACACCATCAGCGCGATAACGGCGAGGCCGCTCACAAGCCCGGCGCCCGTCATGATATCCATGGGAGACTCCAACGCGAACGCAACAACGGCCGTCGTGGCCGATGGCGCGGCCCAACCCCGAACCGCATTGGAAACCCTAGTGAGCCGCGATTAAAGACGCGTAAAGGTTAAGTCCGGACAGCGTGTCCCGCCGCTGCTGATGGTACCGCGATTGCCGTACAGCGACATGAATCTCAACACTTCGCTAACCATGATGACGTCGCCATGCGACGAAAACCTCGGCGTCTCGTGCAGGCCGATGTCTGGAATGGTCCGACGCTTCTGAACAAGCGATTTGTCTTGAGCAGCAATTTGTCTTGCGCGCCAGGACCACATCCATGTCGCCGGCCGTGCGGGCCGGCGACCGCCTGGCAAGTCAGGAGCTCAGTGGATTTCCGCGGAGCGCTTCAGCGCGGCCTTCAGCTTCTCCAGCGAGAAGTCGGGGCTGCGGGCAATCTCGAGGATCGGCGTCTCGCGCCGGCCGCAGAGTTCGGCGGCTTCCGGCAGCTTCGCGGCGATGTCGAGCGGGATCACGATGGCGCCGTGCTGGTCGGCGTGAATGAGGTCATCCGACTTCACGGTCATGCCGGCGACGCGCACTTCGCCGCCGAAGCTCTCCGCATGCACCCACGCATGTGACGGGCCGATCGAACCGGCCAGCGCCTGGAAGCCCGGGGCCCATTGCGGGATGTCGCGGATCGAGCCGTCGGTGATGACGCCGAGGCAGCCGAGCGCCTTGTGCACGTTGCTCTGCACCTCGCCCCAGAACGCACCGTAGCCGACATCGGGACCGTCGATGTCCTGGATCACCGAGATGCGCGGACCGTGGCCGGTGCCGACATATTCGTAATAGTCGATGCGGCGCCTGGACTGCTCGTCGGCCGGCAGCGAGGATTTCAGCACCGAGCGGATCGCGACCGTGCGGGCGTAGCCGACGATCGGCGGCAGATCGGGGAACGGGCAGACGAGTTGTTTGGTGGTGTAGCCGATCAGCCGGCGCTCGGGCGCGACGATCTCCATGGCATTGCAGATCGTCGGGGTGTCGTAGCGGCCCAGCGCTTCGAGCACGGAAGCGGGCAGCGGCCCGGTCGCGGAATTGGTCACGGCGTTCTCTCCCAGATTGGCGGCCGCTGTTGGCGCGGTGCCGCCTGCACGGGCGATATAGCCGAGATCAGGCTTCAACCCAACTCAGCACGCCCTCATGGCAGATATCCGTGTCTTGCCGCTCAGTGCAGCCGTCCGGGCCGGTCGTCGTCGTCCGGCGGCTCCGCCAGGTTTGCCAGTGTCGGCGCCGAGGGGGGCGACGGGACCTCGCCTCCTGCCGCCGGCGCGGTGGCTTCCATTGCACGGGCCTGATCGCGATAGGATTTGAAACCGAGCGGCAGTGAGGCCAGATACAGCACCGTGCCGATCGAGAGCACGTACCAGGGATAGCTGATCAGAAGCGCGATGAAGAAGATCACCGCGACGAAGGCCGGCAACACCAGCTCCGGCGGCACCCGCATGCGCATGCTCTTGCCGGAGAACACCGGCAGGCGCGACACCATCAGGAAGGCAATCAACAGCGTGTAGCCGGCCGTGAGCGACGCGGGCCAGCGCCCCAGATCCAGGAATGCGGCATAGATCGGCAACATCACGGTAATTGCACCGGCTGGTGCCGGCATGCCCGTGAAGAAATTGGCGGCAAAGGCCGGTTTGTTCGGATCGTCCAGTGTCGCGTTGAAGCGCGCAAGCCGCAGGCACATGGAGATCGCAAACACCATGGCCGCGATCCAGCCGGCATTGCCGAGCTCGTGCAGCTGCCAGAAATACAGCATCAGGCCGGGGGCCACGCCGAAATTGACGAAATCGGCGAGGCTGTCGAGCTCGGCACCGAACTTGGACTGGCCCTTGATCAGCCGCGCAATGCGGCCGTCGATGCCGTCGAGCGCCGCCGCGAACACGATGGCATAGACGGCAAGCGTCATCCGCCCTTCGATCGACAGCCGGATCGCCGTCAGGCCGGCGCAGATCGCCAGCAGCGTAATGACGTTGGGCACCAGCATCCGCACCGGGATCGGGCGGAACCGGCGGCGGCGCACGTCTGGATCTCTGGAGTCGTAGGGCGTCATGGATCGTCCTCACCTCAAGGCGAGATATAGCAAGCCGCGCTCCCCTCCGCCATTGCGGCGGAAGGCCCTCATGGACCGACTTATTGGTTAATTGGCGCGGTAGGCGCGGCTCGGGTCGTCGCCGGCAAGGTCGGCCAAAATCGTCTCGCCGGCGATTGCGGTCTGCCCTTCCGAGACCAGCGCCCTGGTGCCGACGGGCAGATAGACGTCGAGGCGCGAGCCGAAGCGGATCAGGCCGAAGCGCTCACCGGCCCCGATCGCCTGCCCTTCCCTGACGAAGCAGACGATGCGCTTGGCGATCAGCCCTGCGATCTGGACTACGCCGATCCGTGCCGTCGGCGTCGTGATCACCAGCGAGTTGCGCTCATTGTCCTCGCTCGCCTTGTCGAGCTCGGCATTGATGAAGAGGCCGGGCCGGTAGGCGATGCGGTCCACCCTGCCCGCAACGGGGGCGCGGTTCACATGGCAGTTGAACACGCTCATGAACACCGAGATGCGCGGCAGCGGCCGGTCGCCGAGCCCGAGCTCGGCCGGCGGCAGTGCCATGGTGATCATCGAGACGCGGCCGTCGGCCGGCGACACCACGAGCCCCTCGCGCACCGGCGTCACCCGCACGGGGTCGCGGAAGAACAGCGCGCACCACACGGTCAGGATCGTGCCGATCCACCCGAGCGGCGACCACAGCCAGAACAGGATCAGGCTCGCCAGGGCAAAGCCGCCGATGAAGGGATAGCCCTCCTTGTGGATCGGCGGGATCTGACGCTGGATCGAATCGAGAATGGACATCGCTATCTGCCGCCTGGGAGTTGATGGCGCGCGGGGCGTCCCCGCGCGGTGGAGTTGTTTAGGCCAGAGTTGGGACCGGAGACAAGGTCACTCCGCGGCCTCAGGCGCTGTGAGGGCGTCCTGGACCGGCGGCGGCTCCCGGTTGGGCGCCTCGCTGGTATCAGCCATTTTGGCCAGCTTCTCGCGCGCGGCCTCCGCCTCGCGCTGCCTGTTCCACATGCTGGCATAGAGGCCGCTCTGCGCGAGCAGCTTGGCGTGGGTGCCGCGCTCGGCGATGCGGCCCTGGTCCAGCACGATGATCTCGTCGGCGCCGACGATGGTGGAAAGCCGGTGCGCGATCACGAGCGAGGTGCGGTTTTTCGCCACCCGCTCGAGCGCGCCCTGGATCTCGTGCTCGGTGTGGGTGTCGAGCGCCGACGTCGCCTCGTCCAGCACCAGGATCGGCGGCGCTTTCAAGACGGTACGCGCGATGGCGACGCGCTGCTTCTCGCCGCCGGAGAGCTTCAGGCCGCGCTCGCCGACCTGGGTCTCGTAGCCCTTCGGCGCCATGCGGATGAAATGGTCGATCTGCGCCAGTTGCGCTGCCTGCTCGACCTCGGCATCGCTGGCGTCCCACCGGCCGTAGCGGATATTGTAGCGGATGGTGTCGTTGAACAGCACGGTATCCTGCGGCACCATGCCGATCGAGGCGCGCAAGCTGGCCTGCGTGACCTCGCGGATGTTCTGGCCGTCGATCAAAATCCTGCCGCCCGAGATGTCGTAGAGGCGGAACAGAAGCCGCGAGATGGTCGACTTGCCCGCCCCCGACGGGCCGACGATCGCCACCGTCTTGCCGGCCGGCACCTCGAAGCTGATGCCCTTCAGGATCGGGCGCGCAGGCTCATAGGCAAAGCGCACGTCCTCAAAACGCACATTCCCGGCGGAGACTACCAGCGGCTTTGCATCGGGCACGTCCTTGATCTCGGCTTCGCGGCCAAGGACGTTGAACATCTTCTCGATGTCGATGATCGCCTGCTTGATCTCGCGATAGACCATGCCCATGAAATTCAGCGGCTGGTAAAGCTGAATCATCATGGCGTTGATCAGCACGAAATCGCCGACCGTGTTGGTGCCGTTGCGCACGCCGATCGCGCACATCAGCATGGTCGCGGTCAGCCCCATCGTGAAGATCACCGCCTGTCCGGTGTTAAGCACGGCGAGCGACGTATAGGCCTGGACGCTCGATTCCTCGTAGCGCGCGACCGACTTGTCGTAACGCTGCGCCTCGCGCGCCTCGGCGCTGAAATATTTCACGGTCTCGTAGTTGAGCAGCGAGTCGATCGCCTTGGTATTCGCCTCGGTGTCGGAATCGTTCATCTTGCGACGAATGCCGATCCGCCATTCGGTCGCGATGTAGGTGTAGTACATGTACACCGTCACCGTGATCAGGGTCGCGACCACGTAGCGCCAGTCGAACTGCCAGAGCAGCACGGCCATCAGCAGCGAGACCTCGACGATGGTCGGGATCAGCTGAAGGATCACCATCCGCACGATGACCTCGATGCCCTCGCGGCCACGCTCGAGCACCCGCGTCAGGCCGCCGGTCTTGCGTTCGAGGTGAAAGCGCAGCGAGAGTTCGTGCATGTGAATGAAGGTGATGGTGGCAAGCTTGCGCACCGCATGCATGGCCACGCGGGCGAAGATGCCGTCGCGCCATTGCGTCAGCACCGCCATCATGATGCGCATCACGCCGTAGCTCGCGGTCAGCAGCAACGGCGAGGCGATCACCCAGAGGTGCCAGTTGTCGGCCTGCACCGGCGCGGTGTTGGCGCCGGTCAGCGCATCGGTCGCCCATTTGAAGCTGAATGGAACCGTGAGCGTGATCAGCTTGGCGGCGAGCAGCAGCACCATCGACCAGACCACGCGCATCTTCAGGTCGAAGCGGTCGCCCGGCCAGATATAGGGCCACAGATGCGCCAGCGTGCCCATCAGCGTGGCCCGTTCCAGCGGTCCGCCGGCCGGCTCGGGCGCTTCGGCGCCATGGGGCGAATGGGGATGAGTCATCAAGACAGCCTGAAAGCCCGCCGGATGCGGGCTGCGTTGCGATTAACGATTTTCGCTCGTCATATAGAAGCTTCCGGAGGCGAACGCACCCCGCCAGATGGCGAATCTTCGATTGTTTGTCGCCATTTACCGGTAGATTTCCGGGTGGTCCGAATCACCGATTGGGCTTGACGCCCTTTCGCTGCAATGCATCATGGCGCCAATGAGCACGATCAAAACCGTCTGTGTCTATTGCGGCTCCGGTCCCGGAACCAATCCTCGTTTCATCGAAGGCGCCAATGCGTTCGGCAAGGCGCTCGCCGAGAACAACGTCCGTCTCGTCTATGGCGGCGGCTCGCTTGGCCTGATGGGCGCGGTCGCGACCTCCGTGCTCGATCACGGCGGCACTGTCACCGGCATCATCCCCGAATTCCTGCGCCAGCGCGAGAATGCGCTGACGCGCGTGCAGGAGATGATCGTTACCCCCGACATGCACGAGCGCAAGCGGCTGATGTTCGAACGCTCCGACGCCTTCGTGGCATTGCCGGGCGGCGTCGGCACGCTGGAGGAGTTGGTCGAGCAATTGACCTGGAAGCAGCTCGGCCGTCACGCCAAGCCGGTGCTGCTCGCCAACATCGACAATTTCTGGGAGCCGCTGTTCTCGCTGCTGTCACACATGCGCCAGACCGAGTTCATCCGCGCCGGCCTGTCGGTCGACATCCTCAAGGCCGATCGCGTCGAGGATATCCTGCCGAAGCTGAAGTCCGCGGTGGCACAGCTCGCCGAAGCTGAAAAGCAGCTCGCCCCGGAAGTGGCGCGTAAGCTCTAAACATCATTCGCTCGGGAACGTCACCGCCTCGATCCGGTTGCCGTCGGGATCGACGACGAATGCCGCGTAATAGCGCACGCGGTCGTGCGGACGGATTGCCGGTGCACTCTCGGACGCACCTCCAGCCCCAAGTGCCGCGGCGTGAAACGCGTCGACCTCCGCCGTGGTCTTCGCCCGCAGGCAGATGTGTACGCCGCTCTCCGGCGGCACGCGCGGCATGTTCTCGCGCAAGTTGATCCAGAACTCGGGATAGGCCTTGCCGAAGCCGATCGTCCGCGGCCGCGTGACCAAGCGCGTAAGGCCGAGGGCCGCGAGCGTGGCGTCGTAAAACTTTGCGGAGCGTTCGAGGTCGCTGACGCCGACGGAAATGTGGTCGATCATGTGTGCGCTCGCAATGACGGTGCTTTTAGCACCGCCATACATCAAATTGCCGTCCCCTACGCCGGCGCGCCGGACTTCACGAGCTTGTAGATCACCGAATCCATCAGCGCCTGGAACGAGGCATCGATGATGTTCGGCGACACGCCGACCGTGGTCCAACTGTCGCCGTTCTCGTCCTTGCTTTCGATCAGCACGCGCGTGACCGCGCCGGTGCCGCCATTGAGGATACGCACGCGGTAGTCGATCAGCGTCAAACCCTCGATGTATTTCTGGTACTTGCCGAGGTCCTTGCGAAGCGCGACGTCGAGCGCGTTGACGGGGCCGTTGCCTTCTGCCGCCGAAATCAAATGCTCGCCGGCGACGTCCACCTTGACCACGGCAAGCGCCACCGTCACACGCTCGCCAAGCGCGTTGTAGCGCTGCTCGACATTGACATCGAACTGCTCGACCTCGAAATAATGCGGCACCTTGCCGAGCGTGCGGCGCGCCAGCAGGTCGAACGAGGCGTTGGCAGATTCATAGGCGTAGCCGGCCGCCTCGCGCTCCTTCAACTCCTCCACGAGCCGGGTCAGCTTCGGATCGCTCTTCTCATAGGCGATGCCGGCGCGGTCGAGCTCGGCGATGACGTTGGAGCGGCCGGCCTGGTCGGACACCAGCACCTTGCGGTGATTGCCGACCGTCTCGGGCAGCACGTGCTCGTAGGTGTGCGGATCCTTCAGCACGGCGGAGGCGTGGATGCCGGTCTTGGTCACGAAGGCGCTTTCGCCGACATAGGCCGCATGACGGTTCGGCACGCGGTTGAGCATGTCGTCGAGCGTGCGCGAGACCTTGACCAGGGTCGCCAGTTTCTCCGCCGTGACTGATATCTCGAAGGCGTCGGCAAACTCCTGCTTCAACTTCAAGGTCGGGATCAGCGAGCAGAGATTGGCATTGCCGCAGCGCTCGCCAAGGCCGTTCAGCGTGCCCTGGATCTGCCGCGCGCCGGCGCGCACCGCGGCGAGCGAATTCGCAACCGCCTGCTCGGTGTCGTTATGGGCGTGGATGCCGAGATGATCGCCGGGGATGTGCTTCGTCACCTCGGCGACGATCGCCTCGATCTCGTTCGGCATGGTGCCGCCATTGGTGTCGCACAGCACCACCCAGCGCGCGCCGGCCTCATGAGCGGCCTTGGCGCAGGCGAGCGCGAAGCTGGAATCTTCCTTGTAGCCGTCGAAGAAGTGCTCGCAGTCGAGCATGACCTCGCGGCCGGCCGCCTTCGCCGCCGCAACGCTGTCGCGGATGGAAGCGAGGTTTTCCTCCTTCGTCGTCTCCAGTGCGACGCGCACCTGATAGGCGGAGGACTTCGCGACGAAACAGATCGCATCGGCTTTCGCTTCCAGCAGACCTGCAACACCGGGATCGTTGGAGAGCGAGCGCCCTGCCCGGCGCGTCATGCCGAAGGCGGTGAAGCGCGCATGCGACAAGTTCGGCCTGGTGCCGAAGAACTCGGTGTCGGTCGGATTGGCGCCGGGATAGCCGCCCTCGACATAGTCGATGCCGAGATCGTCCAGCATCGCGGCAATGATCTGCTTGTCGGCCAGCGTGAAATCGACGCCATTGGTCTGCGCGCCGTCGCGCAGCGTGGTGTCGAACAGATAGAGGCGCTCCCTGCTCATGACGCGGCTCCGAGCGTCTTCTTCATCGTGGTGTTGGCAAGCCACTCGTCGTTGACGGTGATGCTGTTGCGCTGCATGGCGACGTAGCCGCGCTTGGCGAAAAAGCCCTGGGCGGTGTCGCTGGCGTCGACCGAGAGGCCGGTCGCCCCGCGGCCACCGGCAAGCTTCTCCAGCGCGTCGACCAGCATGGTCGCGATGCCCTGTCCGGTCACGGCCGGATGCACATAGAGCATGCGGATGTGATCGGCCCCGCGCAGCGAAGCGAAGCCGACGGGCGAGCCTTCCAATGTCGCGACCAGCGTCAGGTCGGCAGCAAGCCGCTTGCCGAACTCTTCGCTGTCCGCCGCCTCCATCCAGGCCTGTTGCTGCGCCTCGTTGTAGTCCTCGCCGGTCAGCTCCTCGATGCTGGCCGTGAAGATCGCGGCGAGAACCGGCACGTCTGCCGGCAGGAATGGCCGCAGGCCGGGCTTTGGCAAAGTCTGTCCCATGGTCTTCACCATATCCCGTAGAGCTTGAGCGCCAGTGCCGCCGCGGCGCCGAGCAGCAGGATCTTGAGCGCGATGTAATAGAGCCAGTGCCGCGGAAACGGCGTGTCGGGGCGTTTCATCGCGCGATCTCCCAGGTCGTTCCCGCCTTGGAGTCCTTGATCGCAACGCCCATCGCGGCGAGCAGATCGCGGATGCGGTCGGACTCCTTGAAGTCCTTGCGACTACGGGCCGCCGTCCGCTCCGAGAGCAGGCGCTCGACCTCTTTGGCATCGACGCCGCTGGCCTGCTGCTTGCGCCCTTCCCACTGCGCAGCGCTCTCGGACAGGAAGCCGAGCAACCGCAATGAACCCGCCAGGGCGAGTACGTCGCTGCTGCGCAGACCGTGCAGCGCCGCGATCGCGAGCGGCGTGTTGAGGTCGTCGAGCAACGGATCGACCACGGACGCAGCTGGCTTGCCCGGCGCGACGTCGGCCGCGACGCGATACCAGTCGTCGAGCGTCTTGGCGCTCTCCTCCAGTGACTTCATGGTCCAGTCGATCGGCGAACGATAATGCGTCTTCAGCATGTTCAGGCGCAGCACCTCGCCCGGCCAATCCGCGAGCAGCTGATGGATCGTGATGAAGTTGCCGAGCGACTTCGACATCTTCTCGCTCTCGACCTGCAGGAAGCCGTTGTGCATCCAGTAGTTCGCCATGCGCTCGCGGTGGAAGGCGCAGCAGGTCTGCGCGACCTCGTTCTCGTGATGCGGAAATACGAGATCGATGCCGCCGCCATGGATGTCGAAATGCTCGCCGAGATGCTTCCAGGCCATGGCCGAGCACTCGATATGCCAGCCCGGGCGCCCCTCGGCCTTGATGCCGGCTGGCGACGGCCATGACGGCTCACCGGGCTTGGAGGGCTTCCACAGCACGAAGTCGGTGTTGTCTTTCTTGTAGGGCGCCACATCGACGCGGGCACCGGCGATCATCTCGTCCAGCGAACGATTGGACAGCGCACCATAGCGCGGCAGGCCGGCATTGGCCGCATTCATCGCCTGCGGCGAGAACAGCACGTGGTCCTCGGCGGCATAGGCAAAGCCGCCCTTGACCAGCCGTTCGATGATCTCGCGCATCTCGCCGATATGCTCGGTCGCGCGGGGCTCGACGCTCGGCCGCAGCGCACCGAGCGCATCGACGTCGGCGTGAAACTGCTGTCCGGTCTGCTCGGTGACCTTGCGGATCGCCTCGTTCAGCGGCAGGCCGGGGAAGTCGCGCGCGGCGCGGTCGTTGATCTTGTCGTCGACGTCGGTGATGTTGCGGACGTATTTGACGTGCGCCTCGCCGTAGAGATGGCGCAGCAGCCGAAACAGCACGTCGAACACGATCACCGGCCGCGCGTTGCCGATATGGGCGAAGTCGTAGACGGTCGGTCCGCACACATACATGCGGACGTCGTTCGCATCGAGCGGCACGAACGGCCGCTTCTCCTTCGTCAGCGTATCGTAAAGGCGCAATTCCATATGGATACCCGTCGGCTGTTGGCCGGGCGTCCAGTGCTCTCAATGGTTTTGAGAAAAGACGGCTCCAGCCAGCGAATCGCTAGCTCGTAATCTCGCGGCAAATGGCGCAAATGACGAGGAGACCGTTCATGGCGGAACATATGGGCTATGAGGCGGCCCCGCGTCAAGAGTGCCGCGGAAATGCCGTTTTGTCTCCACGCTGCGCCCTCGCCGGCCCTAATGGTTCATGATCCTTAACTATTTGCGCCCATTCTGGAACTGGCAGTTCCTTCTTTTTGCCTCCGGTGTTTTCATGCGATCATTGCTCGCGCTCATTTCCTGCGCTTCCATCCTTTCAGCATCCATCGCTCTTGCCGAAACCCGCGTCTTCATCATTCCCAGCCAGGCGGACGGCTACGGCGTCGATCATTGCTTGGCCAAGGGCGACAAATGCGGCGCACAGGTCGCGCGGACCTACTGCCAGTCACGAGATTTTGCCCAGGCATCAAGCTATCGTCGGGTCGATCCCGACGAAATTACCGGCTCTGTCCCCAAAACCGGCGCAAACTGCTCGCATGGCCATTGCGACGAATACGTCGCAATCACCTGCCAGCGCTGAATTCGCTCGGAACTGGCGTATCTTAGGCCCGGTCTTTGGCCCCGAAACGACGTGACGATGCCGCGGGAAGCGGCTATGGGAGGGCGCGCTTCGGCCCTCCAATGTCACATGGGGCCGTGACCTCGCTAGAATGGCGGATATGCCTGAATTTTTGTCCCTCTTCCGTGCCCGCTTCCTCTCTGCCTGCACCGTGCTTCTGAGCACCGTCGTGCTCGCCACCGGCGCTTTCGCGCAGGCCGGCCCGCCGGGTCCGCCGCCTCAGCCTGGCCAGAATGGGCTTGGCCCCAATCCGATGTGCGTGCGACTGGAAGGTCAGCTCGCCGCGCTCGATCGCGGCGGCGGCGGTGATCCCGCGCGCGACGACCAGATCCGCCGCTACCAGGACTCCCAGGCCAAGCAGCAGGCCGAGCTCGACCGCGTCACCATGCAGGCCAAGCGGATGGGCTGCGATTCCTCCGGCTTCTTTTCGCTGTTCAACGGCCAGTCGGCGCAATGCGGGCCGGTCAACACCCAGATCCAGCAGATGCGCGCCAATCTGGACCAGATCACCGGCAATCTCGAACGCCTGCGCGGCGGCGGCCCCGGCGGCTTCAGCCCGGAGCGCGACAACCAGCGCCGCTCGGTGCTGGTGGCGCTGGCGCAGAACAATTGCGGTCCGCAATACGCCAACGCTGCGCAATCACAAGGCGGCGGCAACTTCCTGAGCAATCTGTTCGGCGGCAACAATCCCAACAATCCGCAAGGCGGCCCGCCCGCCGATCTCGGCCCGCAATCCGGCACCTACCGCACCGTGTGCGTGCGCACCTGCGACGGCGCCTATTTCCCGGTCTCGTTCGCCACCGTGCCGGCGCGCTTCCCCGACGACGAGAAGACCTGCAAGGCGCTGTGCCCGGCCGCGGAAGCCGTGCTCTACACCCACCGCAATCCCGGCGAAGACATGAACTCCGCGGTCTCCACCAGCGGCCAGCCCTACACGGCGCTGCCGACCGCGTTCAAATTCCGCAGCGAGTTCAACCCGTCCTGCTCCTGCAAGGCGGCGGGCCAGACCTGGGCCGACGCCTTGAAATCGGCCGACGACAAGGCTTCAGCCGAGCAGCAGGGTGACATCATCGTCACCGAGGAGAGCGCCAAGAAGATGCAGCAGCAGCGGCTCGGCAAGGGCACGCCTGCGACGACCGCGAAGAAGGGCACGACCCCGGCGCCGACGACAGCGACGACACCGGCCGCGACACCGCCAGCGGATACCGGCACGGCGACGACATCCTCCGAAAATAAGCCGATCCGCTCGGTCGGTCCGAGCTTCCTGCCGCAGCAGCAGAAGTGAGGCGCCTGCCGTAAACTCGGCCGCCACCTCAAACTCAACTGTCATGCCCCGCGAAGGCGGAGCATCCAGTACTCCGCGGCGGAAGTTGGCTTTCACAATGTCCGACGCGGAGTACTGGATCATCCGCCCCAGTGCGCGATTGCGCACTGAGGCGGATGATGACAGCGGGATGGGTAGCTACCCCTCGAACGCGTCGATCGACGCCCGGCTGCCGCGCGAGACCAGCGTCTCGTCCGCCACCGGCAGCCCCTCGCCCTTGTCGCGAAAGCGGTTGGTGATGGGATAGCGGCGGTCGCGGCCGAAATTCCTCGCCGTCACCTTCACGCCCGGCGCGGCCTGGCGGCGCTTGTATTCGGCGACGTTGAGGAGATGGTCGATGCGGATCACCGTCTCGCGATCGAAGCCGGACGCGATGATCTGATCGAGCGGCTCCTCGCGTTCGATGAGACCCTGCAGAATGGCATCGAGCACCTCGTAGGGCGGCAGCGAGTCCTGGTCGGTCTGGTTCTCGCGCAGCTCCGCGCTCGGCGGGCGCGTGATGATGTCGGGCGGGATCACCTCGCCCGCAGGCCCGAGCGCGCCGTCCGGCTTCCAGGCATTGCGCAAGCTTGCCAGCCGAAACACCTGGGTCTTGTAGATGTCCTTGATCGGGTTGAAACCACCGTTCATGTCGCCATAGAGCGTGGCGTAGCCGACCGACATTTCCGACTTGTTGCCTGTGGTGACCACCATCAGCCCGGTCTTGTTGGAGATCGCCATCAGCAGCGTGCCGCGGGTGCGGGCCTGGAGATTCTCCTCCGTGATATCGGGCGGCAAGTTCTTGAAGATGCCGGACAAGATTGTTTCGAAGCCGGTCACGGCCTCGGCGATCGGCAGCACCTCGTAGCGGATGCCGAGATGGCCGGCGAGCTCGCCGGCATCAGCGATCGAATGTGCGGCTGTGTAGCGGTAAGGCAGCATCACGCCGTGGACCTGGTCGGCGCCGAGCGCATCGACCGCGATCGCCGCGCAGAGCGCCGAATCGATGCCGCCGGAAATTCCGAGCAGCACCCCGGGAAAGCCGTTCTTGGCGACGTAGTCGCGCAGCCCCAGCACGCAGGCGGCGTAGTCGGCGTGGTCGCCCTCGGGCAGCTGCGCGATCGGCCCCGCGCAGCGCCAATCGTCGCCATGTCTGGTGAAACGCAGCGTGCTGATGTTCTCGACAAAGGCGGGCAATTGCGCGGCGAGCGAAAGATCGCCGTTGAGCGCGAAGGAGGCGCCGTCGAACACGAGCTCGTCCTGGCCGCAGACCTGGTTGAGATAGACCAGCGGCAGCCCGCTCTCCGTCACGCGCGCCACGGCCACTGAGAGACGCACATCGTTCTTGTCGCGGGCGTAAGGCGAGCCGTTCGGCACCAGGATGATCTCGGCGCCGGTCTCGGCCAGTGTCTCGACCACGTTCTCGTAGTCTTCGGACTCCTCGAGCCAGATATCCTCGCAGATCGGCACGCCGATGCGCACGCCGCGCACGGTCACCGGACCGGCCGCGGGGCCGCGCGAAAACAGCCGCTTCTCGTCGAACACGCCGTAGTTCGGCAGATTGCACTTGAAGCGCAAGCTCGCGATACGGCCGCCGTCGAGCAGCGCGCAGGCATTGTAGAGCCTGCCGTCCTCGACCCAGGGCGTGCCGACCAGCATGGCTGGCCCGCCGTCGGCAGTCTCGCGCGCCAGGCTTTCGATCGCGGCGCGGCAGGCAGCCTGGAAGGCCGGCTTCTGCACCAGATCTTCCGGCGGATAGCCGGCGATGAACAATTCCGGAAACAGCACGAGATCGGCGCCGTCGGCGATCGCCTGCGCGCGCGCGGCCCGCACCTTGGCGGCATTGCCGTCGATGTCGCCCATGGTCGGGTTGAGCTGGGCGAGCGTGACCGCGAATGCGTTGAGACGTTCGGTCATGGCCACCGCGCTCCGATCCCTTGGCTAGACGAAGCCCAATCGTTCGACGATGGCAAGGATCCAGAACGCGCCGGCCATCAGGAGCGCGACGCCGACCGCGGCGGAGCCCATGTCCTTGACCCGGCCGATCTGCTTGTCATGGTCCATGGTCAGGCGATCGGCGAGCTTCTCGATCGCGGTGTTGAGCAGCTCGACCACCAGCACGAAAGCGACCGCGCACACCAGCTCGACCGCGCGCGTTGCGGTCGAGCCGACGAACCACGCGAGCGGAAGCGACAGCAGCAGCGCGAAAATCTCCTCCCGGACGGCCTGCTCCGAGCGGAACGCAAAGGCAAGACCATTGCGGGAGTTGATCGTGGCCTTCCAGATCCGCAGCAAGGTCCTAGAGCCCCGCTGCGACCGGTACCGGCCTCGCCTTGCCCGCGCGTTCCTGCTTGAGGAGCTCGGCGACCAGGAAAGCCATGTCGATGGACTGCTCGGCGTTGAGCCTGGGATCGCACACCGTGTGATAGCGGTCGTTGAGATCCTCGTCGGTGATGGCGCGGGCGCCGCCGATACATTCGGTGACGTCCTGGCCGGTCATCTCCAGATGCACGCCGCCGGCATGGGTGCCTTCCGCCGCGTGGATGGTGAAGAACGACTTCACCTCGGACAGGACGCGGTCGAACGGCCGCGTCTTGTAGCCCGACGTGGACGTGATGGTGTTACCGTGCATGGGATCGCACGACCAGACCACGACCCTGCCCTCGCGCTTCACGGCGCGGATCAGGCCCGGCAGATGGTCGGCGACCTTGTCGGAGCCGAAGCGGTTGATCAGCGTCAGCCGGCCCGGCTCGTTGTCCGGGTTGAGCACGTCGATCAGCTTGAGCAGCTCGTCGGGCTTGAGCGACGGGCCGCACTTCAGGCCGATCGGGTTCTTGATGCCGCGGAAATATTCGACGTGGGCATGGTCGAGCTGACGGGTGCGATCGCCGATCCAGATCATGTGGCCGGAGGTCGCGTACCAGTCGCCAGTGGTGGAATCGACGCGGGTCATGGCCTGCTCGTAGCCGAGCAGCAGCGCCTCGTGGCTGGTGTAGAAATCGGTGGCGCGCAGCTCGGGATGGCTCTCGAGGTCGAGGCCGCAGGCACGCATGAAATTGAGCGCGTCCGAGATGCGGTCGGCCAGCTCCTTGTAACGGCGGGACTGCGGGCTATCCTTCAGGAAGCCGAGCATCCACTCATGCACGCTGCCCAGATTGGCGTAGCCGCCGGTCGCAAACGCGCGGAGCAGATTCAGCGTCGCGGCCGACTGGCGATAGGCCATCAACTGACGCTGCGGATCCGGCACCCGCGCTTCCTTCGTGAAGGCGATGTCGTTGACGATGTCGCCGCGATAGCTCGGCAGCTCGACGCCGCCGATCTTCTCGGTCGGCGAGGAGCGCGGCTTGGCGAACTGGCCGGCGATGCGGCCGACCTTCACCACCGGCACGGCGCCGGCATAGGTCAGCACCACCGCCATCTGCAGCAGCACGCGGAAGAAGTCGCGGATGTTGTTGGCGCCGTGCTCGGCAAAGCTCTCGGCGCAGTCGCCGCCCTGGAGCATGAAGGCCTCGCCGGCCGCCACGCGCGCTAAGGCCCTCTTCAGATTGCGTGCCTCGCCCGCGAACACCAGCGGCGGAAAGGTCGCAAGCTGCGCCTCGACGTCGGCCAAAGCCTTGGCGTCGGGATAATCGGGCACCTGGAGCACCGGCTTGCTGCGCCAGGACTCGGGCGTCCACCGCTCGGACATCGCAATCTCTCCGTGAAGCAAAAAACACAACCTGATCTGTGGGTTGCGAGGGCCGCCTTATACACAGGCTGGCCCCGCCCCGCCAGTTGTAAATCCATTTCGCACTGCAAACCCTTGCGGGAAAAGCTGAATTCGCATTTGCTAGGGGCGGTAGAAGAAACTGGCAGCACACCCTCCAGCCATGGACGCCGCACCGGACGACGTTTTCATCGACGAGATCAGCTTCCCGGCGACCGACGGGTATGCGCTGACCGGCACCCTGTTCCTGCCGCGCGGCGCCAAGCGCCACGCCGTGCTGATCAATTCGGCCACCGCCGTCCCGCGAAAGATCTACCGCGGCTTTGCCTCCTACCTTGCCCATCGCGGCTGCGCGGTCCTCACTTACGACTATCGCGGCATTGGCGACTCCCGCCAGCCGGCGATGGTCGGCTACAACCAGCCGAAATCGCTGGTCGGCTTCAAGGCCTCGATGTCGGACTGGGCCACGCAGGACGTCACCGCCGCAGTGCGCTGGATGCGCGAGCGCTACACCACCCTGCCCCTTGCCTATGTCGGCCATTCCTTCGGCGGCCAGGCGCTCGGGCTGATTGCGAACAACACGGAAATATCGCGCGCCGCGTTCGTGGCCTCGCAGGCCGCGACCTGGCGGCTGATGACGTCGCCGGAGAAATACCGCGTCTTCGCCTTCATGAACCTCATTGGCGTACCGCTCGCCCACGCGCTCGGCTACGCACCGGGCGGGGTCGGCATCGGCGAGGACCTGCCCAAGGGTGTCTTCCTGCAGTGGGCCGACTGGGTCTCGAGTCCGCGCTATCTCTTCGATTCAAAGCTGCCCGCGCTGGAGAATTTCGCGAAGTTCAAGGGCGAGCTGCGCGCGCTGTGCTTCTCCGACGATCCCTGGGCGACGCGGCCGGCGGTCGAGCTGCTTACGGGCGGGTTCAGCGCGATCAAACCGGAGGTGTTGACGGTGAAGCCGTCCGACGTCGGCGCCAAGGCGATCGGCCATTTCGGCTTCTTCCGCCCCGAGCACCGCGACACGCTGTGGCGCGGCGTAGCGGAATGGATCCAGGCGGAGTGACGTTAGCGGATGATCGTCGTCAGAGACGAGTAGCGCCTGTTCGGCCTGGCTTCGCTCGGCGCGAATTGCGCAAAGGCGTCCCTGACGCGCACCGCCGGCGGCGTATCGCCGGCGAAGCGAAACTCCTTCGGCCGGGGCGCGTAATGACTGGCGCTGTAATAGGTGTCGTCGAAACGCGCCTCGCCGACGCCGAACACTGCGTCGCACACGAACAAGAGCGCGTAGACTCCCGCTATCGCGGCGACGATCTCCCTGACAACTGACATTCTGATGCCCCACCCTTTGCAGGCAGGATGCACGTCGGTTGCAAAACCCAGGTTTAAGGCGCTGCGGGACTTGTCGGGAGAGTTTGCAGCCGCTGAGCGGATTGCAGATAATTTTAGCGATCTTGAAAAACGATGCCGTGCTTGCGGCAGGTCACGGGACCCTCCATGCGGTGATGCGGCAGGCCGCACTCTCCTTGTCCGCAACGGGCAGGAGTGGCAATCTCTGATGCAATTGGCCCAAGAGATCCGATCATGCCGCGCGCGAGCGCAAATTCACGTCCCCAACTGAGCGTTCGCATCGATCTTGACGACCGGGGCCGCATCGGCCCCGGGGAGATCGAGCTGCTGGAGCAGATCCGGGAACACGGCTCGATCTCGGCGGCCGGCCGGGCGATGGACATGTCCTACAAGCGCGCCTGGGATCTCGGGGACGAGATCAACCGCATTTGCGGTCGCGCTGCGGTCGAACCGCAGGCGGGCGGCAAGAATGGCGGCGGCGCGATGCTCACCACATTCGGCGCGCCCCTGATCGCGCGGTACCGCAAGATCGAGCGCGACGCCGCGCGCGCGGTGCGCAAGGAACTGACGGCGCTCAAGTCGGACATCGCACGCTCGCGAAAGTCCTGACAGGCTCAGATCACCGGCGCGTCCTTCAGCGCCGAGATGACCTGCTCGCCTTGCGTGGTCAGGCGATAGGTCACGAGCGGACGGCTCGACGGCGGCTTGCGGGCGACTTCGACGACATAGCCGCGCACCATCAGGGCTTCGAAGCTGCCGTAATAGCCGAACATGCTGATCTGGTTCTGCTTGAGCAGCTTGAACTCGCGCAAGAGACGAATCTCGTTGCCCGAAAGCAGCGACCGCCGCACACGCTGCACGAACTGCGCGCGCTGCTCGAACCAGACCTGATCGGGCAATTCGCGCGAGACCAACGCCGGGTCGCGTTCGCACGGGCGCAGGTCGGGCGCAGCATCGACCGTGACCTCCGGCAGGCGCGGCATGCTGCTGACGACAGCGTCCCTGGCAATATCCAGCAACGCGAGCGGCCAACGCCGCTTGTTGTCCACCATGACCGGCGGCGGCACGACATTGTCGCGCACCAATTGCTCGAAGCGTCCGGCGGTCACGCCGACATAGGCCGCGGCCCGACGGCGGTCGACCATGCGGGTGTCGCGCACGACCTCGCAAGCAACGTTCTTGTCCACCCCAAAATCCCCTGGCGCGTCGTTGCGCAGGCCCGGCGTCTCCCCGGCAAGGCCGGCCAAGCCGGCGGCAACCTAGGGGGGACAGCCGCTCTCGAAAAGCAGAGAATTTCGCACATGTTGATGCCGTTTCGGCAACAGCTATAATCGGACCGGGGATCCCATGCGCTTTCACTCACCATCCATCCAATATTTCCACGCGGTCCGCCGCACCGGCTCGATCCGCGCCGCGGCGCGCGTCCTGAACGTCGCCTCGTCGGCGGTGAGCCGCCAAATTCTCAAGCTCGAACAAGAAGTTGGATCGCCTCTCTTCGAGCGCAATGCGCGCGGCCTGACCCTGACCACGGTCGGCGAGATGCTGGCCCGGCACGTCATGAACGTGCTCCAGGACCTCGACCGCTTCCGCTCGGACGTCGCGTCACTCTCTGGTGCCTGGCACGGCACGGTCAGCATCGCCTGCATCGAGTCCCTGACCGAGTCGGTGCTGCCAGACCTGATCGCCTCGCATCGCGGCCGCGCCCGGCGCGTCAGCTTCACCACCGAGGTGAAAGGATCATCGGACGTGCTGGAAGCGCTCAGCCGCGGCGAGGCCGACATCGGCATCGCCATGGCGCTGCGGCATCCGCCGGACCTGCGCCAAGTCGCCTTGAAGCGGTTTCGCCTCGGCGCCGTCGTCGCCCGCGAACATCCGCTGGCGCGTCGCAAGACGGTCACGCTGGCACAATGCCTCGCCTTTCCCGTCATCAACGCACTGCCGGAGCTGTCGATTTATCACCTGCTCCAGCCGCTGATCGCTCAGCTCCCGGAAACGCCGGAGCCGGCAATCCAGGCCAACTCGATCGACCTGATGCGCGAGCTCGCCGCGCGTGGCGTCGGCGTCGCCTTCCAGACCCAGCTCGGCATCGGCCGCCTGTCGCGCGAGAGCCAGCTCGTGTTCCTGCCGCTCGACAATGCCGGGAGCCCGGTCTGGTCGGACCTCGGCATCTATGTCCGCGCCGAGCGCACCCTGCCCGCCTACACCGAGTCATTTCTTCAAGAGCTCGTGCGTGAGCTCGGCGAGCGCGAGCGGCGGGAGAACGCGGCCTATCCGCAAGTCGCGTAATGAAGCCCGACAGTAGTTTCCCGGGATAGGGCCGATGGTCGGCCATCTGGTACCCTTCGCGCCCGTTTAACCCCAGAGGACTCCAAATTGCCGGTAGCTCGGCTAAAGCCTTCGCGAGTCCTCGGCATCGAGCGCTTTACGGACTTCGGGGAATTTCGCGCCAACGATGTGCTGGGCCTCGGCACGAGCGTGCCGCTCCAGCCGCGAGATTTCTCCTTGTCGCGCGCGATCCTTCCGCTCCAGGACGGGCTTTTCGTGCTCCAGCGCGCCTTCGCCCGCCAGCTCGAGGTCGATGTCGGCACCGATCAGGGCGTCGGCCTCGTGGTCCCGTTCTGCTTTCACTCCATCTCCAACGGCCGCGAGATCGACAATTCGACGGTGAGTGTCATACGCGGCAGGGTTCCCATCAAATCTGTCGAGCGCCAGCCCAATACTTACCTGATGATGCGCTTCAACTCGGACATGCGCCATCGCGGATGGGCGGATTACGACAGCGGGCTCGGCTTCTTCCGCACTGACGACGCGCCGATGGCGCGGTTGCGCGCTACGATGCTGAATATGTTTTGCCTGGCCTCGGAACACGGCGATCCCCGGCAGTTTGAAGCGCTCAACCGGCCGATCCAGGAAACCTTGCTCGACTGCCTCGACGCTGCGCTCGTGCCGGCGGACGGGCTGGCTGCGCGGCGCGGGACGTTCGACAAGCACCGCAAGCTGATCGCGCGGCTCGACGAAGTCGTCGCGCTGTTCGGCAGCAAGCCGCTCTACAGCGACGACCTCGCCCGCGCGCTCGGCGTATCCGTGCGCACACTCCAGACCGCGACCCACGCCGTGCATGGCGTAAGCCTGCATCATTATCTCAGGCTCAAGCGCCTGTGGTCCACCCGTATCCAGCTCATGACCGGCGGCGCCGGATTGAGCGTCAAGGCCGCGGCGCTCGGCAACGGCTTCTGGCACCTCGGCGACTTCTCGCGGGGTTACAAGATGACGTTCGGCGAAGCGCCGTCCGAGACGCTGGCGCGGGGCCGGCGTCTCTGAGCGCGGCCCGATCGCACCTCAGCCGTGACCGGCCTTGCGGTGCCCGCTATCGCTGAGACGGTCGACCCAGGCGATGCCGATCGCCGAGATGATGAAGGTCAGGTGGATCAGCACCTGCCACATCACGCCGCTCTCGGTGAAATTGCTGCGCGTCGTGCCTAGATTACCGGCCTCGATGAAGGTCCGCAGCAGCGAGATCGAGGAGATGCCGATGATCGCCATCGCCAGCTTGATCTTGAGCACGCTGGCGTTGACGTGACTGAGCCATTCCGGCTCGTCGGGATGACCGCTCAGGTTCAGCCGGGAGACGAAAGTCTCGTAGCCGCCGACGATCACCATGATCAGAAGGTTCGAGATCATGACGACGTCGATCAGCCCGAGCACGACCAGCATGATCTGCTGCTCGCTGGCGTCGAACGAGTGCAGGACCAGGTGCCAGAGCTCTTTCAAGAACAGCAGCACATAGACGGCCTGCGCGACGATGAGGCCGATATAGAGCGGCACCTGCAGCCAGCGCGAGCCAAAGATGACCTGGGCAAACAGGCCGATCGGCGGCGGCGGCAAAGGCGCGGCTGAAGGTGCTTTGGGTTCAGACGTCATCGATCACTCCGGAGCGCGGGCTGGAAACGTCACCTCAGAGACTCGCGATCACGGGCGCGAGCTCGAGCGAGCCCCGATAGATCATTTCGAAGGCGACGTAAACGATGATGGCAAGACCGACATAGGCGATCCAGCGCTGCTTCTGGAGCACGCGGCCGAGCAGGTCGGCGGCCACGCCCATCAGCCCGACCGATAAGAGCAGGCCGAAGGCGAGAATATAGGGATGCTCGCGCGCGGCGCCGGCGACCGCAAGCACGTTGTCGAGCGACATCGAGATGTCGGCTGCGACAATCTGCGCCGCCGCCTGCCCGAAGGTCTTGCGCGGCGCCGGCGCGCCGCTCGCGCCGCCGCCATGGCTGAACGCAAGCTCGCTGGACTGCGCGGCCTGCTCGCGCAGCTCGCGCCACATCTTCCAGCAGACCCACAGCAGCAGAACGCCGCCGGCAAGCAGCAGGCCGATCACCTGCAGAAGCTGGGTCGCCACGCCTGCAAAAACGATGCGCAAGCCGGTGGCGGCAATGATGCCGACGACGATGGCGCGGCGGCGTTGCTCGGCCGGCAGGCCCGCGGCGGCAAGGCCGATGACGACGGCATTGTCGCCGGCCAGTACGAGGTCGATCAGGATGACCTGGAGCAGCGCGGACAGCGCGTCGGCAGTGACGAATTCAAACATGTTTGATCATTTTTTCGGTGCGGACGGATCGAGCCAATGCGGCTTCTTCCGCTCGATCCAGTCGAAGACCTTTGAACGGGAGGTGCGCAACGCGGGCACGTCCTCGGCGAGCAGTGCAAGTCCCAGCGGCAGCATCCAGACGCCGAGCACGGGCAGGAACGACAGCACGCCGCCGACGACGAGCAGCGCACCCGAGGGGATCCTCACCCAGCGGCTGGACGGTTTGAGCAGGTAGGAGACGGTGTCGCCCACACGGGACGGCATGCGATCGACGAGCTTGTCGAGGCGCGGGTCACCGCCGGCCATCTGGCCGGTGCTGCGCTTGGTTGCCGTCGTACGTTCGTCCGATACTGCGCTCATGTTGGCTCCATCAAGCGGTGCGTTATTCGGCGCGCACCGCGTTCGGCGTGACCTGCTTGGCCCGCGGCAACACCAGCGTCAGCAGGCGTAACAGCTTGATCGCCTGCACTTCGTGGGGATGCACGTCCTCATCCGCAGCCGCAACGCGCTCCGACAGCTCCATCAGATGCGACGAGATCGGGAGATTCGAGACGGGCCGCAGAGTGTCGATCACCACATTGGCAAAGTCCGGCTCCTCGAGTCGTTCCGCCAGTTCGTCGAATATCGCAAACAGGCGATCGTCACTCATGTGCGGCGCCAATCCGCGATCACGGATGAAACGGATCACCTCGTCGCGCTCGACCGGCGAGACGCGACGGTCGGCGACCGCGACGAGCGCGCCGGCAATCACCAGAGCGACCGCAGCCTGCTCATTGAGGCGAGTGGGTTCTGTGATCTCGGGCTCGATCGGATTGGAAGTGGCGGCGTCGGACATCATAGCTCCTCAACATTGCGAAATGACCGCGCGGAGCTGCGATGGGGACGATTGGGTCGGAGGGAACAGAGAAGGCCCGACGATCGGCCGATCCATCGCATTCGCGCGGGACAGGTCATCCGACATCGCGAGGTTTGCCGACATTATCGGCAGCCTCGCCAGAGGGGCCCGGATTCTTGTTCGTTTCAGAGATAAAGATGGGTGCGCCGGAATCAAGGCGGCGGCACTGCGACCAGCCGCCGCATCGGGTTCCATGTTGCTGGATTTGGTTAAGCAATTGCGCGCGTCGACGGAGCGCGAATCGCTGCCTCAATTCACCTGCTCGACAAGATGCGCGCGCGACGGCGCAGGATCGAACCGCTCACCGAAATATTGCGTCTCGTGCGCCACCAACCCGTCGCGGAATTCCATGATGCTCACCACGTAGGAGGGCACGCCGTCGTAGCTCAGAACAAATTCGCTCACCCAGAGATCACCACCGCCGACGATCCGCCGAACCGTGAAGCGCTTGCTGTTCGGCTGCACGAAGCGGCTCTCCTGAATCTTCCGGCGGCCGCGGATGCGCTCGCCGGACTGCGGATAGTCGAGCACCGCATCCTCGCGGTAGAGGTCGTGCTCGGCCTCGAAATCGTTCGCATCCGAAGCAGCCCAATGGCGCTGGAGCGCCGCCAGTGTGACTTGATCGTCCATCTCGATCTCCCGTTTTGCGTCTCTGCCCCCAACATCGAGGCGCGGGCAGCCGGCGACGAGGCCGTCTAGCAACGTCTAACAACGACTAACGGGCCTAAAGCCCGACTTGGATGCAGATTGGCATTGCAGCGATCTGGAATCCGCCAGTGCCGCGCCCGTCACGCCGGGAAACACCTATGGCCAGTCTGCTCTCTGTCAATGTCGGCATGCCGCGCGACATCGCATGGCAAGGCAAAACCGTACACACCGGCATCTGGAAGACGCCCGTCGAAGGCCCGCGCAGGGTGCGCCGGCTCAACGTCGACGGCGACGGCCAGGGCGATACGGCAGGTCATGGCGGCGAGCAGCGCGCCGTCTACGTCTATCAGCGCGAGTCCTATCTGTTCTGGCAAAAGCATCTGGGGCGATCGAACCTGGTTCCTGGACAATTCGGCGAGAATTTCACTGTCGATGGCCTCGCCGACACCGACGTCTGCATCGGAGACCGCTACAGGATCGGCTCTGCCGTTTTCGAGGTGACCCAGCCGCGCGTCACCTGCTACCGGCTCGGCATTCGCATGGAGGAGCCTGACATGGCCGCGCTGCTCGTCAGGCACGGCCGACCTGGCTTTTATTTGCGCGTGATCGAGGAAGGCGACGTGGAAGCCGGTGACGAGATCACGCGGGTCGCAGATGGCCCCGAGCGCATGAGCGTGTCCGAGATCAACGCCCTGCTCTACCTGCCGCCCCACCCGCGCGAGCGACTCGAGCGCGCGCTGCGCATTCCGGCGCTGAGCCGCGGCTGGCGGCATTCGTTCGAGGCGCTGCTCGCGCAGCAGCACAACGACAAGACGGCCGCGGGAAATGCCGGTCTGGGCCCGACAGCAAGCCCACCGCCGGCCTGGCATGGATTCCGCCCGTTCCGCGTCTCGCGCAGGATTTCCGAAAGCGGCACTGTGACGTCGCTGATCCTCGATCCCACGGACCAACATCCCGTCGCCGCCGCCCTGCCCGGCCAGTTCATCGTCGTACGGCTCGGACCGTCGGCGGCACCCGCGATGACTCGCAGCTATTCGCTGTCGAGCCACTCCGATGCCGCGTCCTATCGCGTCAGTATCAAGCGGGAGGCACACGGGGCAGCCAGTCAATATATCGCGGACGAACTCCGGATTGGCGACGTCGTCGAGGTCGGCGCGCCACGCGGGAGTTTCACGCTGCGCCAGGACGCGCGGCCGGTTGTCTTGCTGAGTGCCGGCATCGGCGCGACGCCGGTGCTCGCCATGCTCCAGGCGCTTGCCGCGGAAGGAGCGACACGAGAGGTTTGGTGGCTGCATGGCACCCGCAACGGCCACGAACACGCATTCGCCGCGGAGGTGCGCGGGCTGCTGACTGGGCTCGCTCACCATCGCAGCCACATCTGCTACAGCGCGCCCGATCCCGGCGATCGCGCCGGGACGGATTTCGACACCATTGGACATCTGGATGCTCGCTTGCTCCAAAGCCTCAACGTGCCGCGCGACGCTGACTTCTATATCTGCGGACCGGCTGCATTCATGACCGATCTTGCGGCGGGTCTCGGCGCTTTAGGCATCGCGCCGGATCACATCTACACCGAGCTGTTCGGCACCAAGCCTTCACTGACGCCGGGTATTGCAGCCGCGCCCAAGATTGCCGCACATCTGCCGGCTGGAGCCCTCGGCCCGGGTCCGATGGTAAGTTTCGTCCGCAGCGGCCTCAATGTCTGCTGGGGTCCGTCCTATGCCAGCCTGCTCGAGCTCGCCGAAGCGTGCGACGTGCCGGTGCGCTGGTCGTGCCGGACGGGCGTGTGCCACAATTGCGAGAGCGGGCTCGTGGCCGGCGAAGTCAGCTATGCGCCGGATCCGCTCGACCCAGCGGCGGACGGAAATGTCCTGATCTGTTGTGCGCGGCCCGAGGGCGACGTCGTCGTCGATCTGTGAAAGCATCGGCATATTCAAAACTGACATGGGAGGGCTTGATGCGTACTGACATGGTGCCGGGAGTGTCTTTCCCGGATTACGAGCTCAGCGACCATACCGGCAAACACCGCAAGCTCTCGGAGTTGCAAGGAGGCGACCCCATGGTGGTCGTTCTCGGCCGTGGCGGCTTTTGTCCAAAGGACCGACGGCAGGCCGAAGGACTGCTGCAACTCCATCGGGAGATGGAAGTCGGCTATTGCCGGATGGTGACGATCACTACCGATAATATCACCCAGACGAACGAGTATCGCAGCGGCGTCGGGGCGCACTGGCCCTTCCTGTCCGATTCCCGGCGGATCATTCAGAAGGATCTCGACATCGCCGAATACACCGATCCCGTCCACAATCCGATGATCCCGCACGTCGTCGTGCTGGAGCCCCGCCTCGTCATTCACCAGGTCTACAACGGCTACTGGTTCTTCGGGCGTCCGACCGTCGAAGAGCTTCGCCAGGACCTGCGAGCCGTCACCATGAAATGCCGCCCGGACTGGGACATCACGGCCCGCGGTCTCAAGACGTTATGGGACCAGGGCCGCAAGGAGCACTTTTATCCCTACGGCAAGGCTTACGTCGAAACTCTCGGCGAACGGGATTAGCCCTCGGCCTCGTTGCGCCGGCGCTGGGCGTATTCAGCGCCCCATCCGAGGCCGAGCGTCACGGAAATCAGCGTGCCGAGCAGCACGCCGAGCTTCGCAGCATCCAGCAGCTTGTCGTCGGTGAACGCGAGCATCGCGATGAAGATCGACATGGTGAAGCCGATGCCGGCCAAAAGCCCGATCAGGCAAACGCCGCCCCATGACACGCCTGGAGCGAGACGGCACCAGCCGGTGCGCACCGCCAGCCACGTTGCACCGATCACGCCGACAGGCTTGCCCGCACACAGGGCCAGGGCGACACCGAGTGTCACGAACTGTGCACCGCCGGAGAGCTCCGTGCTCGCGAAGCCGACACCGGCATTTGCCAGCGCGAACAGCGGCATGATTCCGTAAGCGACCCAGGGATGCAGCGCGGTCTCGACACGAATGACGGGCGGGACGATCTCTGGGCTGGCCGATCGCACCGACGTGATCAGGCCAAGCACGACACCGGCCAGCGTCGGATGAACCCCGGCCATGAGGAAGCCCGCCCAGACGATAAACCCAGGCACCACATAGGCGTACGCCGAACCAAGTCCGATCCACTGAAAGCCAAGCACGATCAGAACGCCGAGCGCTGCGACGGCGAAGCCGTTGAGATCGAGTCCGCTGGTGTAGAACGCCGCGATGATGAGAACCGCGATGATGTCGTCGATGATGGCGAGCGCCAGCAAAAAGACCCGGACATTGCCCGGGATCGATTTTCCGAGCAGCGCGAGCACGCCCACGGCGAAAGCGATGTCGGTTGCTGTCGGGATCGCCCAGCCCTGGTCGCGCCCGGGAGCGGCGTTGAAGCTCAGGTAGATCAGCGCGGGAACGACGACACCGCCGACAGCCGCGAGCACCGGCAGAATGGCCTGATCAAACCGGCTCAGTGCGCCCTCGTGGATCTCGCGGCGGATCTCCATGCCGACGACCAGAAAGAAGATCGTCATCAAGGCGTCGTTGATCCAGAAATGCAGCGGCCTCTCGAAGGCGAACTCGCCGAGGCGAAGCGGAATCTCCAGGTGCCAGAGATCATGATACGAATCGGCGAAGGGTGAGTTGGCCCAGAGCAGCGCAGCCGCTGCGGCCACGAGCAGCACGATGCCGCTGACGGCCTCGACATGCAGGAATTGCTGGAGTGTGGAAAGCGCCCGCTCAACGAAAAGAGGTGTTTTGGGCAGGTCCCTGCGGGGCAGTTGGTCGTTCATGGGCACACGCATCCTGCGTGGCGGCCCGACCATCGCTTGACCTGTCGCTGCCACATGCAGCGAGCACCCGGACGTGTTCTACACGGCGCCGGGCGTAAGGCAACCCCGCTCCACGCGCATATGCGTCCAGCCCATGCGGGGGAACTCCGGCGCGCTAAGGATCGTTGGTGCACCTCACGACACATCCTGACAGGAACCCATGGGGCGCTGGATCGCATACCGGAGCGAGACGACATCGTGCGAGCCTGACGTCACCGAGCATTCGCTGATTGCGCAAAGCATCCGCTCGCTGCAATCGATAGCGGGCTCGAATGGCGATGGCTTCGGTCTCGGCTGGTACGGCGAGCACCCGGAGCCTGGGCTTTATCGCGAGACGCGCCCCGCCTGGTCGGATGAAAACCTCCGCGACCTCTGCCGCCATCTCCGCTCGCACCTGTTCTTCGCCCATGTGCGCGCCGCCACCGGCACGGCGGTAACGCGGCAGAACTGTCATCCCTTCGCCCGCAGCCAGTGGATGTTCATGCACAACGGCTTCGTCGGCAGCTGGAATCGCCTGCGGCGGAAGGTCGAGGCGCTGATCCCCGACGCCTACTATCCGTCGCGGCTGGGCTCGACGGACTCCGAAGCCGTGTTCCTCGCCATCATGGGCGCAGGTCTCGACAGCGATCCGGTCGGCGCGACGCACCGCGTGCTCCGATCGCTTGCCGGTCTCGTCAACGAAGGCCAGCGGCTGCGCTTCACCAGCGCGGTCGCGAACGGTCGCGATCTCTACGGCCGCTGTTCATCGCGCTGGGCACGTCCTCCCCGTTCCGGAATTCCCACAAGACGGGACTGAAGGCTACCGGCTGGCGGCCGATAGCGAGCTGCCGCGCACCGGACACCTGCACCTTCGTCGACGACGCCGTCGCGATCGCCTCGCTCTATCGCTGCCTGACACGGCACCTCTATCTGCGGCCTCATCTGTCGAAGGAAGTCACCGTCGTCGCGCGCGCGATCGCGGTCGAGAACAAATGGCGCGCCCAGCGCTACGGCACCGACTGCATCTTTGCTTCCAAGGATGGTCCGGTCACGATCTCCGAGCTGCTCACGCGCATCATCGACGACACCGCGGAGGACGCGGCCACGCTGAACTGCGCCGCGGAGGTCGAGCACTGCCGGACCATCGTGGAACGCGGCAGCTCGGCCGAGCTCCAGCTTCGCGCCTATCGCGAAAACGGCGACGACATCGCATCGGTGTCACGATGGATTGCTACAGCTACGATCTCGGGAACGAGCGCTCCGGTCGGGCGCAGTGCTCAGGCGCCGGCATAGCGTCCGCACAAGCTTCGAAAACGATAAGGGCGCTGCGGAGTTTGCAGTGGCGTGGAGAAACGCATGACCGACATCACCTGTTGCGCTAGCTGTGGCCACAGCCTGGTCCCCATCCTGTCGAAAAAGGGCTCGACAGAGTTCAGCTGCCTCTGGTGCGAAGGCATCGACGCGCGGACGGTGGACATGGCGAAGTGGGCGGACAGCCCGACCGGCAAGCCGGAACGCGCCGTCGTTCAGTCGTTTGAGTGAACTTCGGACGGCTTGCGGAACTCCTGCCCGTCCGCTTGACGATGTTTCCCGGCCTGTACGATCACGATGCTGAGCAGGTGAGCCAGAAACGAAGTCCGGCCGCATGCGCAGTTCGGTGCTCATCTCGGCGATACAATGGGCGACTTCCTGCGGCCGCGTTTGCGCTCGCCGTTGCCCCGGCTGCACGTTCCCCAACAGGCTTGCCGCCAAATTAGACAGAAGGCGCCAGATTCGCGAGATCGCGCGGGAGGCAAAAGGGGCAAGTCGCCGGCCGAATCGGTCGATCTAACCTTCGGTGCAGCCACTGGATTTTCACTCGCTCTGCCATGGCGCGCGGGGAGATCTCCCACTCTGGAACCGAATTGGCCCAGAATTCGCAAAGCAGCATCAGGCCGTCAGTCTCCGCCCTCCCCGCCAGAACGGGCCCGGATGACCGGCACAGATCGGAGAATGCCATGAACGTGCATGCTGCCGGCGACCTCAAATTCACCGGCCTCACCCGCCCGAACGGCGCGCCGCTTCGCCTCAAAGACCAGGATTTCGTGGCCATCGACCGCGACAAGAATGCGAAGTATGAGGCGACCTACCGGCCGCAGGCACTCTACAACCGCGCCAATGAAGGCTTTCACGCCAACAACGAAACCTTCCTGCTGCACGAAGTCGCGACCAACCTGCCGATCTACCGCCCGGACACCGGCCCCACCGATTTCCATCTTCATCTGCCGCCGGGCGGCTTTCAGCTCGTGCTGGTCACCTCAGGCGCATTCACCTTCGACTACGACGGGCGCTTCTACAATGTCGGTCCCGGCGCGGTAATGCTTCAAAGCGCGATCGTGCACCGCCAGTTGTTCTACACCTGGTCGGGACTGACGACGGAGGAGAACCTGAAGACGGCGCAGACCGTGGTGCCGGACCCGATCTCGATGGGCTATTCGGGCAAATTCCTTGAGGCCTTCATCACCGACCCCACGACCTTTCCGAATCCGACCATCGTCGGTCCGGACCAGATCAACGAGGCCGAGACGCCACGCGTGGCCTGGAATCATCCGCTGCATGATCGCCCGGCGGATGCAGGCTTCTGGCTGCAGGACCCCCTGGCGCTGGATGCGCTGTTCAATCCGCTCACCGACAGCCCGGTCAAGTCGGCCCTGCCGGTCTATGTGCGCGATATCGGCATCGAGATTCCGAGCGGCCACCTCGTCACCGGCCACATCATCGCAACCGACCCGCGCGGCCAGTCGCTGCTGCCGAAGAGCCCGTCGATCGCTGCGGACGCCGCCTTTTTTGCCAAGGGCGAGGTCGTGATCTATCGCGTCATTCGCGGCACGGCCGAGTTCAGGAAGAAGTCCGGAGAGACATTCGAGCTCGCGGCCGGCGACGTCGTGACGGCGGGCAAGGAGTCGGTCAGCCTGATCGGCCTCGGAGAGAACACCCAGGTGCTCCGGCTCGGCCTGCTCAAGGGCATGAACGAGCTGCGCAGCTGGACCCCGACGCAGCGTGACGAGATCGACGGCCTCGCCGGTCAGATCATCACGCAAAAGGACGTTCGTCCCTTGCGGACCGAGGGCAAGCCGGTCGGCTATCTCTACGCGTAGCGCAAAAAAGACGGCCCGCCGAAGCGGGCCGTCAAACTCTCGCTTAGCGGAGCGATCCGCCGTAGAGCTGCCGCTCCTTGCGAACCTCGTCGGCGCCATAAGGCTTGCTGGCCGGATCGAACGATTTCCAACCGGACTTCTGCCAGGCGGCGCTACGGTCCCGCAAATTGACGGACGACTCGTTCAAGATCGTGTCGAGGCGAGCCTGATCGGCATCTGCAACCCGCGCGGACAGGAGCGTGCCTCCACGACGAACGCCCTCGGCATAGGAGTCTGCATCCTCCTTCGAAATGCCGGCTTCAGTCAGCGCTCCGACGACGCCGCCGGTCGCAGCACCTGCGGCCGCGCCGACTGCAGTCGCGGCAAGCCAACCGGCTGCGACGACGGGGCCGAGGCCCGGGATCGCGAGCAGGCCGAGGCCGGCCAGAAGGCCCGCGGTGCCGCCCACGCCCGCGCCGATGCCTGCGCCCGTGCCCGCGCCTTCGGCGCGATCGTCGACGCCATCGCGGTCACGATCCACCTTCTTGTCAGTGTTGAACCAGCTGTCCGAATTGTTGGCGACGATGCTGATGTCCGAGTGCGGCACGCCGGCAGCTTCGAGTCGCTGAACCGCCTGCTGCGCGTTGGTGTAGTTGTCGTAAAGGCGAGAGATTGTAACGGTCATTTTGTTTCCTTGCTTACTTGGCCGAATTGACGTTGCCTTGGAAGTCGACGCTGACCGCAATGGCTGATCCACCCTTGCTGGCCTGGCCGCGCCACACGCCCTTGTCGTCCTTCTTCAGTTCGGTGACGTTGGAATAGCCGGCGTCCTCGATCTTGGACTTGGCCTGACCTTCCGTGAAACTGTTGCGACCCGCGACAGGCGCGTCGGAGTTGTTCTGACCCGCAGTGTTGACCGCGTTGTTGTTCGGCCCAGACTGCGCCGGCGGATTTTGCGCGGACGCGGGAGCGGTTGCGAATGCTGTGGCCGCAGCGAATAAAGAAATGCAAACGTACATTGATAGGCGCTTCATGATTGTCTCCAGTGACTAAGGAATGAGCCAAGCGCCAAGCGGAGTTTTCGTTCCTACGTCACGTGACGAGACATCGCCGGCGCATTTAAGTCTTGAAGAAAATCATCCACGTGACGGCCAGGATGAGAACCGCGAGTCCCACGCTCACACCGAGCAGCATCAGAACGCTCGGACCAAGCTCGCCTTGGCGAGCTTCGACTGCGGTCTCGACGACGTGTCCGCTCTTGTCTCTGTCCATGACATTGCTCCCGCAGTCCGAGGGATCAGCTTGCCCGTGCGCTTGCGCTAGTAGCGCGAGCGCCTCTGCGCAAAGGCCGCACGCGGGTTGACGCCGCATCCTGCGTTGCGGCCAGACGCCGAGGCCATGCATTGCGCCCGCGTTTGATAGTTGCAGTCGCCGGGAAAACCCGTCTGCCGTCCTTGAAGACACCAGCGATATTCCTGGGCATCCGCGGGTACCGCCCCGGCGACCGTGATCGTCCCGGCGGTCAGCGCCAACAAGATGAGAGTCTAACGCGTGTCCGGCTCCTGCTATCCAATTGATCCCAGAAGGCTCAATCGGACCCGTGGAGGTTCGTTCCTATACGGCGGCGTCATGCCTTCGAGCCATTCCTGCGTCTCCCCCAGAGGGAGCACGCGTCACCCATGCGCCTCGACTGCTTGCGCGATGGGTCCTCGGCGGTGGCGTCTTCCAGAGGGAGGCAGTAGCCGGCGTAGTCCAAAGATGCTCCGGCTCAATTGGATATGTTGCTGCTCTCGGGCTCGGCGGAGCTCTGCCAGGAGTTCTTGCACACAGGGCACCGCCACTGATTGATGAATTTCCCGGTCGGCAAATAGGTCGCGTGCACCGGAGCCGCCACGAGCTTCCCGCAACCAGCACAGCCTTCCGGCCGTTGCGACGGGGAATGCTGGCTCTCGTCCTGAACCGCTCTCGCAAGCCAGCGGCGTTCGAACCTGCGGCAAAGACGGAGAGGATAGGAGATGACGTTCAAGGCGCGCCTCCAGTCTGTGGCGGGAGCGCGGCAGCGTCTCTCTGTCACCGGCGCCTGTCATGTCTCTGCCAGCAATACTTTTGATATGGTGCGCCAAATGGCCCTCGCCAGTGCGAAGTCGAGAAAGCCCCTTCTAACAGCCCGTATTGACCCGGCCTGACCTGATTGTCGCGCTCATTCGACTTAGGAACCTCTCTCCCTCCGTTCTGTTGCCTTTGCACGACATGACCCGTGAATGCGCATGCCGTCCCCAAAGGTGGAGATATGACCATGCGTGCACTCTGTTGGCACGGCAAAGGCGATGTTCGGGTCGACACGGTTCCGGATCCCAAAATCCAGCATCCGCGCGACGCGATCATCAAAATCACGGCCTGTGCCATCTGCGGCTCCGACTTGCATCTCTTTGACGGTTACCAGCCGACCATGGAGAGCGGCGATATCCTCGGGCACGAGAACATGGGCGAGGTGATCGAGCTGGGATCGGAAGTCACGAATCTCAAGATTGGCGATCGTGTCGTTGTTCCCTTTACGATCAGCTGCGGGAGTTGCTGGTTCTGCCAGCAGGGACTGTTCTCCTGCTGCGACCGCACCAACCCGAACGCGGAGATCGCGGCCAAGGCCATGGGCCAATCGCCCGCCGGGCTCTTTGGCTTCAGCCACATGCTGGGTGGCTATTCCGGCGGACAGGCAGAGTACCTGCGCGTGCCGATGGCCGATATCGGGCCGATCAAGATCCCCGACAGCATCACGGATGAGCAGGCGCTGTTTCTGTCCGACATTTTCCCGACCGGCTACATGGCCGCCGTCAATGCGCAGATCGAACCGGGCGATACGGTCGCGATCTGGGGATGCGGCCCCGTCGGCCAGTTCGCAATTCGCTCCGCCCTGATGCTGGGAGCCGGACGCGTCATCGCGATCGACGAAGTTGCGGAGCGTCTCGACATGGCGGAAGCCGGCGGCGCCGAGACGATCGATTTCTCGAAGTCCGACGTCCATGAAGAATTGATGCGGCGAACCAACAAGCGCGGTCCGGATAGTTGCATCGATGCGGTCGGCTGCGAAGCCTCGGGCCACGGCGCGGCGGACGCGGTGCTCGACAAGGTCAAGGCCGCGACCTTCCTGGCAACGGATCGTGTTCACGTTCTCCGCCAGGCGATCATGGCATGCCGCAAGGCGGGCACCATCTCGATTCCAGGCGTCTATGTTGGAATGGGCGACAAAATCCCACTGGGCGCCGCCATGAACAAGGGACTGACCATCAAGACCGGTCAGACCCACGTTCAGGCTTACACCAAGCCGCTACTCGCCAAGATCGTTGCGGGCGAAATCGATCCCAGCTTCGTGGTGACACATCCGGCCAGTCTCGAAGACGCGCCCGAGATGTATCAGAAGTTCCGCGACAAAGAATCCGGCGTCATCAAGGTCGTGATGAGACCGGGTCGT
This sequence comes from Bradyrhizobium sp. A5, assembly GCF_042076515.1. Classification (NCBI taxonomy): domain Bacteria; kingdom Pseudomonadati; phylum Pseudomonadota; class Alphaproteobacteria; order Hyphomicrobiales; family Nitrobacteraceae; genus Bradyrhizobium; species Bradyrhizobium sp. A5. The sequence goes on from NZ_CP148990.1 coordinate 4,334,944, forward strand.
TAACCCGGCGTCCCCACCTGCTCTCCAACAGCTGGCTCCAGCCAGCGAAAGTGCACATGCGCATCCTGAAGAAACGCTCGCCGTCGTTGGCGACCATGGCCCTTCGTACTCTCGCGGACTATCCCATCGCATCCGCCCTCGTCGTCACGGCCGGCTTGATGGCTGCCGCTGCCGTCGTCAATCGGCGCCTTGCCGACAAGGCGCAACGCGATAACCCGCCTCAAGGACGGTTCATCGACATCGACGGCGTGCGCCTGCACTACGTCGAGCGGGGATCCGGTCGTCCTCTCGTACTGCTCCACGGCAATGGCAGCATGATCCAGGATTTCGAGTCCAGCGGTCTGATCGATCTCGCAGCCAAGGACTATCGCGTTATCGTGTTCGACCGTCCCGGCTTCGGCCATAGCCTGAGGCCCCGCAACGTGGTGTGGACGCCTGCGGCGCAAGCCGACCTCTTCAAGGATGCACTTGCGCATCTGGGCGTCGAAAAGGCGATCGTGCTCGGACATTCCTGGGGCGCATCGGTCGCGGTCGCACTCGCAAGCAGACACCCGTCATTCGTAGAGGCTTTGATACTCGCATCCGGCTACTATTTCCCGACGGCCCGCACCGACGCGATGATGGCGATGGCCGGGCCGGCGATCCCAGGGTTCGGCGACATTCTCAGTCACACGATTTCGCCGATCCTCAGTCGCCTGATGTGGCCGGCGATGCTGCGGCAGCTGTTCGGGCCGAAGTCTGTCCCGCAGAAATTCGACGGCTTCCCCAAATCGCTGGCGGTGCGCCCATCGCAGCTTCGTGCCGGCGCGGCCGAGGCGGCATTGATGGTGCCTTCGGCAATGCTGTCTGCGAAGACCTATGGCGGGCTTGCCATGCCCGTTACCATCCTCGCCGGCGAGGACGATCGTCTCATCGACATCGACGAGCAATCCGGTCGGCTGCATGACGAAATCAAGCACAGCAAGATGCGCCGCGTCCCGAATGCGGGTCACATGATCCAGCAGTCGGATACGGCCGACCTCATGGCTGCGGTCGACGAGGCCGCCGCGGAAACGCTGCATTGACTCGCCAGAGACTTCCCGAGAGGTTCAACATGATCGCGAAAATCAAGGAGCATATTTGCTCGACCTGCAACGGCACCGGTTATCCCCCATCGGGGCAATCGACATTCCCGGGCCGCAAGATCTACCCAACCAAATGCCCGCCCTGCCTTGGGAAGGGAAGGATTTCAGAGACCAGCCAAAGCGACCTCGGTGCGCGGGTCTCTCAATCTCGAGGGTAGACCTGCAGACTTCGTGGCGTCGTGCGTCGATCTGCAGGAACGCAGCACGCTAACCCACGTTGGTCGGGGAATTCAGACCCCGGTGCCGAACTTGCCGCCCGCACAGAGACAGTCCGCTGAGTGCAACCCCTACTCCGCTGCCTGCCGCACGTGGCGCGCGGTCGGCGTGCGCATGGTGACGAGCTCTTCGGCGGCGGTCGGATGCAAAGCGATGGTGGAGTCGAAATCGGCCTTGGTCGCCTTCATCTTGATCGCGATCGCGACAACCTGCGTGACCTCGGCGGCACAATCGCCGACGATGTGACAGCCGAGCACGCGGTCGGTCGAGCCGTCGACGACGAGCTTCATCAGCACGCGGGTGTCGCGCCCCGACATCGTCGCCTTGATCGGGCGGAAATTCGTCTTGTAGATGTCGACGTGGCTGAACTGCGCGCGCGCTTCGGTCTCCGTCAGGCCGACGGTGCCGACCTCCGGCTGCGAGAACACGGCGGTCGGAATGCTGGAATGATCGACCTGCACCTCGCGCTTGCCGAACACGGTGTCGGCGAAGGCATGGCCCTCGCGGATCGCGACCGGCGTCAGGTTGAAGCGGTGGGTGACGTCGCCGATCGCATAGATGCTGTCGACCGAGCTCCTGGAGAAATGATCGACCGCGATGCCGCCATTCGCGGGGTTGATGGCGACGCCGGCCTTTTCCAGGCCGAGATTGGCCACCGCCGGATGACGGCCGATCGCGAACATCACCTGGTCCGACGCGAGGCTCGAGCCGTTCGACAGATGCGTGGTGAACTCGTCGCCATGGCGATCGACCTTCGCGACCGTGCAGCCGGTCAGGATGGTGATGCCCTGCTTCTCCATCTCGCTGCGGACGTGAGCGCGGACGTCCTCGTCGAAGCCGCGCAAGATGTTGTCGCCACGATAGATCACGGTGACGTCGGAGCCGAAGCCCGCGAAGATGCCGGCGAATTCCAGCGCGATGTAGCCGCCGCCCTGGATCACGATCCGCCTCGGCAGCCTTTCAAGGTGAAACGCCTCGTTGGACGAGATCACGTGCTCGATGCCGGGAATGGAGGCGCCGTGGTTGGGCGCCCCGCCGGTGGCGATCAGGATGTATTTGGCTGTGATCTTCCGGTCGTCCGCGAGCAGGCGGACGGTGTGCTTGTCCTCGATCACCGCGCGGCTCTTGACGATCTGCGCGCCGGACTTCTCGACATTGGTCGTGTAAGCCGCCTCCAGCCGCGCGATCTCCTTGTCCTTGTTGGCGATCAGCGTCGGCCAGTCGAAGCTGGCGGGCGGAACGGTCCAGCCGAAACCGGCGGCGTCCTCGAGCTCGTGACGAAAGTGCGAGCCGATCACGAACAGCTTCTTCGGCACGCAGCCGCGAATCACGCAGGTCCCGCCCATGCGGTACTCTTCCGCGATCATCACGCGGGCGCCGTGGCCGGCCGCGATGCGGGCGGCACGCACGCCGCCCGAGCCGCCACCGATGACAAAGAGGTCGACGTCGAATTCAGCCATTGTCCACTCCGACCCCGCTCAAGGATTTCTGATCAGATAGGTACGGTCAGATTTCCTTGCCACGCTTGCGCATCTCGGCGCGGAAGGCGCCCATCACGGTCTCGGAGAAGTTCTGGGCCCAGGAGTTCATGAAGGCCATGCTCAGCCCGATGGCGCGCGGCTCGGCGTCGATCAGCTTCTTGCCCAGCGGCGACTTGTAGAAGGTGACGAGGTCCTTCAGCTCCTGCTCGGTGAACTCGCTGGCATAGATCTGCGCCATGCCGTCGCCGATTTCGTTCTGGCGGCCCATGAGCTGCTGTTCGACGATCGGGGCGACCTCGTTGAGGTCTTTTTGGTAGTTCAGGTTCTGCTGGAGCAGCGCGATCTTGGTCTTCTGAACCAGGCCCGGCACCGCGCCGGCATACATCGCAGTGGCGTTCTTGATCTGCAAAATCTCCTTGGCCGCGGCGACCGCCGCGGGCGTGGCCTTCGGCTGGGCCGGCGCGGCAGCCGCCTTGGGCTGGGCCGCCTGCTGCGCGAGGGCCGGAGCGGCCGAGAGCGCCAGTCCCACAGCGAGGGTCGCGGCCGGCAAAAACTTCAATACGCTCGTCATTCCTAGTCTCCTTTCGGCTTTCGCCGTTCAATCACGCGGATTCCCTCGCCACCCGCCAAAACAGCCGAGCTGGCCAAGCCGATGAACAACCCATGCTCGACCACGCCGGGGATCGCGCTCAACGCCTTGGCGAGGCGTGGTGGATCCACGATACGCCCGAGCTGGGCATCGAGGATCCAGTGGCCGCCATCGGTGACGAAAACGTGGCCGTCCTTGTCCCCGCCTTTGGCCTTGCGGACCGCCATTTGCCCGGAAACGCCGCATTCCGCAAATGCCTTCTCGATCGCGCGGCGCGTCGCGCCAAGCCCGAACGGGATGACTTCGACCGGCAGCGGAAAGCGGCCGAGCGTCGGCACCCATTTGGTGTCGTCGGCAATCACGATCATGCGATCCGAAGCGGCCGCCACGATCTTCTCGCGCAGCAGCGCGCCGCCGCCGCCCTTGATCAGGTTGAGCTCGGGATCGATCTCGTCGGCGCCGTCGATGGTGATGTCGAGATGGTCGATCTCGTCGAGCGTGGTCAGCGGCACGCCGCAGCGCTCGGCATCGAGGCGCGTCGCCTCGGAGGTCGGCACACCGATCACCTTGAGCCCGGCTGCGACGCGCTCGCCGAGCAGCTCGACGAAATGCTTGGCGGTCGAGCCGGTGCCGAGCCCGAGCTGCATGCCGTCGCGCACCTCCTCGAGGGCGCGCGCCGCAGCCTGCCGCTTCAACTGGTCCATGTTCACGATGCGCCCGCCCCTGAATGAATAGAGTGTGCCGCCGAGTCTGGCCGCTTGCGGCGGCCTGTGTAGCCTCGTTTTCCTCGCGGGAACAGGCCCATAAGCTGATCTTATGGCGCCGCCCCTTGCGCAGGTCCGGCCGGGCCGGTAGCGCTTGCACCATGACCTCCCCCTACACCCTCGTCTTCGATCTCGACGGCACGCTCGTGGATACGGCGCCCGACCTGATCACCGCGCTGAATTACGTGCTCGATCGCGAAGGGCTGCCGCCTGTCCCGATGGCCTCGGCCCGCAACATGATCGGCGCCGGCGCCCGCAAGCTGATCGAGCGGGGCCTGGAGGCCGAGGGCCGCACCGTAAGCCTCGCGGACATGGACCGGATGACGGCGGATTTCATCGCCTATTACGCCGACCACATCGCGGTGGAATCCCGGCCCTTCGAGGGGCTGGAAGCCGCGCTCGACCATTTTGCCGCCCAGGGCCACCGGCTGGCGGTCTGCACCAACAAGCTGGAATGGCTGTCCAAGCGGCTGCTGGACCAGCTCGACATGAGCCGTCGCTTCGCGGCGATTTGCGGCGCCGACACGTTCGGGGTCCAGAAGCCGGATCCGACCATTTTTCGCGAGACCGTGGCGCGCGCCGGCGGCGATGTGAAGGCCAGCATCATGGTCGGCGATGCCGGAACCGACGTGGGCGTGGCCCGCCGGGCCGGGGTGCCCGTGATCGGCGTCAGCTTCGGCTATACGGACGTGCCGATCGCCGAGCTGAAGCCGGACCGGCTGATCCATCACATGCGCGACCTGCCGGCGGCTGCCCTCAGCCTGATGACAGGCTAGCCAGAACAAGCCGCTGATTTAGCAGCGCTATTTTTCGGCACTCTGCGTTAACCATCTATTATCTATGCGTCGCGCGCCGGTTGCCTGCCCGAAACGACACTCCTATGGTCCGGCCGGGGATGTGGCGGTTCGTCGCAGTAGAAGTGGATGGTCATGCATCGTGTCATCGCGATTGCGTTAGCGGGGGCGAGCCTCCTGGGGGCAACAAGTCTTGGGGGCTGCTCTTCGATGTCCTGGGACATGTTCAAATCGGCGCCGCCGACCGTTCAGGTCCGGCTCGAATCCAATCCTCCGGGCGCCGACGCCACAACCTCGCTGGGTTCGGGCTGCAAGACCCCCTGCTCCGTCTCGGTTCCCGCTCCCGACGCCCCGTTCACGGTCGCTTTCGCGCTGCCCAAGTACCAGCCGGCCAGCGTGCCGGTGAACGTCATCAGGAATCCCGGCGATTTCACCACGCCCGCCTCGGTGACCACCGACCCCAATCCGGTGTTCGCCGAGCTTCAGCCGGCCGCGCCGCCGAAACCGGTTCGCAAGCTGCACCGGCCGAAGAAGCCGAAACCGGCCGCAGCCGCGCCCGCTGCGGCGCCGGCCGAGATGGCCCCTGCTGCAGGCTCGCCGTTCCCCGATCCGAACGCGGGCAAGCGCTGACTTAACGTATACCACCCGATTGTCCTGGCCGCGTCCGATGCTTAGATTGCTTCCAGAGCACCGCTGAAGCAAAAGGTGCGCCCGTCGCCGTAAGTGACAAGGCATTTGATATGAACGCATCCTCCGCGAGCCCTCTCGCAACGGCGAGCCCTCTCGCCGCGCTGTCGAGCGCCATGACCGATCCGTTCGGGCGGACCATCTCCTACTTGCGCGTCTCCGTCACCGACCGCTGCGACCTGCGCTGTTTCTACTGCATGTCGGAAGACATGACGTTCCTGCCCAAGGCGGACCTGCTGACGCTGGAGGAGCTCGACCGGCTCTGCACGGCCTTCATCGCCAAGGGCGTGAAGAAGCTGCGGCTCACCGGCGGCGAGCCGCTGGTCCGCCGCAACGTGATGACGCTGGTGCGCTCGCTGTCGCGGCATCTTTCGAGCGGCGCCCTGCACGAGCTGACGCTGACGACCAACGGCACCCAACTCGCCAAGCACGCCAGCGAGCTTGCCGATTGCGGCGTCCGCCGCATCAACGTCTCGCTCGACACGCTCGATCCGCAAAAGTTTCGCGAGATCACCCGCTGGGGCGAGATCGACAAGGTGCTGGAAGGCATCGAGGCCGCGCGCGCCGCGGGCCTTGGCGTGAAGATCAACGCGGTGGCGCTGAAGAACCTCAACGAGGACGAGCTTCCCGAGCTGATGCGCTGGGCCCACGGCAAGGGCATGGGCCTGACGCTGATCGAAGTCATGCCGATGGGCGAGATCGGCTCGGGCCGCATCGACCAGTATCTGCCTCTGTCGCTGGTGCGCGCGCGCCTGGCCCAGCAGTTCACGTTGACGGATCTGGCCGAGAGCACCGGCGGGCCTGCACGCTATGTCAGCGTCGCCGAGACCGGCGGCAAGCTCGGCTTCATCACGCCGATGACCCATAATTTCTGCGAATCGTGCAACCGGGTGCGCATCACCTGCACCGGCACGCTGCACACCTGCCTCGGCCACGAGGATGCCTCCGATTTGCGCAAACCTCTGCGTGCATCGAGCGAGGATGCACTGCTTGCGGATGCCATCGACCGCGCCATCGGGCTCAAGCCCAAGGGCCACGATTTCATCATCGACCGCCGCCATGACCGCCCCAGCGTCTCCCGGCATATGAGCGTGACCGGCGGCTGAGGGATTCGCGCCAGCGTCGCTAACCTAAGCTTTTGAGCGCGCGTCAATTTGTCCATTTTCCGATTGACGGCACGCAAGCCCGCTGGTTTGGTGCACCCGCCTTTGCTTGCCCGGCAGCAATAAGCCGGCCCGCCCCTCTGGCGGTCGCGGTCAAGACGGCAAGGCACGAGGGGAGGACTGACGCCGCAATCGCTTTCGGAAAACGATCCGTGCGGTCGCGTGCATTTTGCACGCGGGCAGAGCGATGCGTGCTGAAGCCTCCCGTGAAGTCTGAAGCGCGATGAGATGGGATCAATCATCTCATCGCGCTTCAGGTTGTTGTTCGAGCCTGGTCTCTTCGGAAAGCCGCTTCGCAACTCGCGCTGGCGCGGCCCACCGGGTCCGGATCACGCTCATGGCCGCGACGGAGAGAAAGTAAGATGCGTCCCTTGCTGGCGGTGAGCAACGCCATCGACCTCCTCAACGAAAAGATCGGGTACGTCTGTAACCTGCTGGTGCTGCTGGCGTGCCTGGTCAGCGCGGCCAACGCCATGATCCGCTACGCCTTCAGCAACTCCTCCAACGGCTGGCTGGAGCTGCAATGGTACATGTTCGCGATCCTGGTGATGTTCGGCGCGTCCTACACCTTCAAGCGCAACGAGCATGTGCGGGTCGAGATCTTCTATCTGACGCTCTCGGAGCGCGGCCAGCTCTGGCTCGACATGATCGGCACGCTCTGCTTCCTGATCCCCTCCTGCCTGCTGCTTGCCTATCTGTCATGGCCGTTCTTCATGCAGGCCTATAGCGTCGGCGAGATGTCCGGCAATGCCGGCGGCCTGATCCGCTGGCCGATCAAGTTCGTGATCCCCGCCGGCTTCGTCCTGCTGGCGCTCCAGGGTGTTTCCGAAGTCATCAAGCGTATCGCGGCTCTCAAGGGCTATGTCACGATCGACGCCAAGTACGAGAGGCCGACCCAATGATTACGCTGGAGATGATGCCGCCGTTGATGTTCGGCGGCCTGGTTCTGGCGATGCTGATCGGCTTCCCCGTCGCGTTCACGCTCGCGGCGGTCGGCCTCTCCTTCGGCTTCCTCGCCATCCATCTCGGATTCTTCGACCTCAACTTCCTCCAGGCGATCCCCGGACGCGTGTTCGGCAGCGTGCTCTCCAACGAGCTGCTGCTCGCGATTCCGTTCTTCACCTTCATGGGCGCGATATTGGAGAGATGCGGGCTCGCTGAGGACATGCTGGATTCGATGGGCCAGCTGTTCGGCCCGATCCGCGGTGGCCTCGGCTATTCCGTGATCATCGTCGGCTTCATTCTCGGCGCCATCACCGGCACGGTGGCGGCACAGGTCATCGCCATGGCGCTGATCTCGATGCCGATCATGATCCGCTACGGCTACAACATGCGCTACATCACCGGCGTGCTCGCTGCCTCCGGCACGATCACGCAGCTGGTGCCGCCCTCGCTGGTGCTGATCGTCCTCGCCGACCAGCTCGGCAAGTCGGTCGGCGACATGTATCTCGGCGCCTGGGGTCCCTCGGTGTTCCAGATCGTGCTGTTCGCCGGCTACACCTTCGTGCTCGGCCTGATCAAGCCGGACCACGTGCCTCCGGTGCCACTGGAAGCGCGCACGCTGAACGGCTGGGCGCTGTGGAAGAAGTGCCTGATGGGCATCATCCCCTCCGCCGTGCTGATCTTCGTCGTGCTCGGCACCATGATGATGGGCCTTGCGACTCCGACCGAAGCCGGCGCCATGGGCGCGGTCGGCGCCATCGTGCTCGCCGCGATCCATCACAAGGACTTCACCACGAACGACCGCAGGATCCTGATCATCGGCGTGATCGCCGCCGGGATCGGCACCATCGTCGCGATGCTGTTCACCGAGAACCTGGTCTTCAGGCTTTCGTTCGCAGTGTGCTATATCGCCGTGGCCTGGATCTGCATCCAGGCTGCCCGCATCCCCGACCTGCGCGACCTCATCAAGCAGGGCTACGAATCCACCATGCGCCTCACCTGCATGGTCACCTTCATCCTGATCGGCTCGACCTGCTTCTCGGTGGTGTTCCTGGGCGTCTCCGGCGGGGTGTGGCTCGAGCATCTGCTGACCTCGCTGCCCGGCGGCGTCTGGGGCTTCCTGATCTTCATCAACCTGTTCATCTTCTTCCTGGCGTTCTTCCTCGACTTCTTCGAGATCGCCTTCATCATCCTGCCGATGATCGCGCCGATCGCGCAGAAGGTCCTCGCGCCGGTGGTGGGACCGGACGCTGCGCTGATCTGGTTCGGCGTGATGCTGTGCGTGAACATGCAGACCTCGTTCCTGCATCCGCCGTTCGGATTCGCGCTGTTCTACCTGCGCGGCGTCGCGCCGAAGGAAGTCAAGAGCTCCGACATCTATTGGGGCGCGATCCCCTGGATCGGCTTGCAGATGATCATGGTGCTGCTCGTGATCATCTTCCCGGTCACGGTGACGGGCCTGCTCGACAAGCCGCTCAACGTCGACCTCGACAAGGTCAAGATCGAGGTGCCGCAGATCGACCTGCCGCCACTGGATCTCGGGCCACCGCAGAAGTAGCAACGACTGGCGCAACGGCCCTCTTACCCTCCCCTGGAGGGGTAGGGCTATCGCATATGGGTAAGGGCGCGGAGAAGGAAATCGTTATTCCATCTGGCTTCGAGCATTTTGTGGCTTGTGCGCACAGGGCCTGGTGTCGCCTGCAATGTGTTGATGGCGAGTTTGCGGATAGCTGCGAGGTTCTCGGCAGCATGGCCCTTGCGGCTACGGCATGCGTCCTCATCGAACAGAACGTCGAGAACCCAGTGCAAGTTGTTCTCGATGCCCCAATGGGCGCGCACGACCTCAAGCAGCTTCTTGGCCGGGAGCGGACGCGATGCCAGAAAGTATCGTGCCGTGTGCTTGGCGGCTTTGCCGGTATTGGCTCTCCAACTGTCGATGCGGCCAACGGCGGCGATGGCGGGGAAGCCGAATTGCTCCGCCAATTGCGATGCCGGGGTAACGATGGCCTGCCGGCGCTCCGTGCGGCCGTGGGCGGATGTCCTCCGCTGGCTCGCTCGCGTGGGCTTTCGGGCGGTGTCGATGAGCGCCTTCGCGGCTTTGAAGAGCCGACCGCGATTGCTCTTGATGGCCAACACGTAGTGGCCCTTCCGCTTGCGGATGGCCTGCGCCGTGTCGGGCCGGCAATGCAAGGCGTCGGCGGTGACAAGAGCGCCGTCCAGATCGAGCAGAGCGAGGACTTTGAGAACGCCGGCAACCTCGTTGCGATTGGGGGCCTTGCTCTGAGCCAGCGCCATGCGTGTGCCTGCCGCCCAGACATTGACCATATGCAGCGGCATGGCCCGCCGGCCAGGTGTGAAGGCTCCTCGCAAGGTCTTCCCGTCAATACTGACCACGCCCTTGATGCCGAAGCCCTTGCTGAACTTACGCAAAACCGCTTCCAGCCCCTTCGGGTCCAGCGCGCGGAAAACCGTGCTGAACGTATCGTGGCTGGGAATGCCGTGTCGAAGCTCCAGGAACCCTCGCAACAGCTCCTCTCGGCCTCTGCCGAAGAACTCGAACTCGGTACAGGTCTTGGCGCCAGCCAGCGTTGCCGCCAAAGCGATGATGAGAATCTCGGCCAGATCGTGCCGTGTGTTGTCGGCGCGAGGATCCTTAAGCGGTCGAAGCAGGCGCCTGAGTTTGCGCATTCCGGTCTCCCTCGGGAAGCGAGAGACACCCAAAGAATCCAGTTCCAACCCCTTTGCAACACGCCGTTAGCGTCATATGCGATTCCCCTACCTGGAGGGGGAGGGTCGATGCGTATGCAGCGAAGCGGAATGCGCATCGGGGTGGGGTGACGGTCCCTCCGCATCCGATAGTGCCCGTGTGGAGGGATCACCCCACCCCGGCGCTTCGCGCCGACCCTCCCCCTCCAGGGGAGGATGAAGAGAGCGCCTTCTCTGCCAGCCGAAACCGCAGCGTGAACTCCGCGCCGCCGCCCGGCAAATTCTCCACCGCCACCGTGGCGGCGTGATCGTCCGCGACACCGCGCACGATCGAGAGCCCGAGGCCCGCGCCGTCGCTGCGCTGACGGTCGGCGCGCCAGAAGCGCTGGAAGATCAGGTCGCGCTCGGCCGCCGCGATGCCCGGACCGCAATCGCGCACCCGCACCGAACCGTCGTCATTCACCTCGATATCGACGGAAGTGTCCTTTGCCGTGAACTTGATGGCGTTTTCGGCGAGGTTGACGATCGCGCGCTGGAGCATCTCGGAATTGCCGTGGATCAACACCGGCGCGTCCGTGCCCTTCAGCGCAATATCCTTGTGCTGGGCGATCGCGAACGGGGCGATCGCGGCGACCACCTCGGCGCAGACGGCGCGCAAATCCGCGGTCTCGCCGGGATCGAGCACCAGGGTGTCGAGCTCGGCGATCTCCAGCAGCTGCGCGACGATGCGGCTCATGCCCTCGATGTCGTCATGCAGCGCCTGCCGCGCGGCGGCGTCATGCAGCGTTTCGATCCGGGTCCGCAGGATCGCGAGCGGCGTGCGCAATTGATGCGCGGCATCGGCCGTGAACTGGCGTTGCACGCGAAATCCGCCTTCGAGCCGGTCGAGCGCCTGGTTGACGGCGGTGACCAGCGGCATGATCTCGCGCGGGATCTGCCTGGTCGGCAGGCGAATGTCGGTGCGCGCAGGCCCGATATTGCTGGCTTCCTCCGACGCCTTCCACAACGGCGCGAGCGCGCGGCGGAAGATGATGATGTCGATGGCAAGCAGGATCAGCAGGATCGGAATGGTGATCCACCCGACCCGCCGGAAGAAATTCGAGATGATGTCGTCGATAATGACGTCGCGATGCGCCAGATCCTCGGCGACGCGGATGCGCACGATCTTGCCGTCGATGATGCGCGTGACGCCGGCGCCGGAAATCGTTTCGGACAACGGCGGCGCCTGTGCTGCCGCGGCTCCGGTCTTGGGGCGTGACGAGAACAGCAAACGGCCGTCGGCATCGCGGATGTCGTAAAGATAGCGGCCATAGGCTTCGGAATAGAGGCCGCGAAGGCTGTCCGGCAGATTGAACGTCAGCAGGCCGTCCGGCGCCGCGACGATGCGCTCAGCCAGCACTTCGGCCTGCGCCCGCATGGCTTCGCGGTGCAACTGGTCGACCTCGGAATTGAGCAGCCAGAACAGCACCAGCGGCAGGAAGATCGCGACCACCGCGACCGCCACGATGTGCATGAACACGATGCGCGAGATCAGCGATTTGAAGGTCGGCCTTGCGAACGCCGCGCGAAATCCGCCGTGGGACCCGACCTGGGCCACGCTATTTCTCCTCGGCCATGAGATAGCCGACGCCGCGGATGGTGTGGATCACGACCTTGGCGCCGTGTTCAGTGAGCTGCTTGCGCAGCCGCGAGACGTAGACCTCGACCGCGTTGGAGGCGACCTCGCCTTCGAGCCCGAAAATGTGGTCCTCGACGTTCTTCTTCGGCACCACCCGCCCCTGCCGCCGCAGCAGGATCTCCAGTACCGAGGTCTCGCGCGCGGAGATGATCCGCGGCTGGTCGTCGACGAAGATCTGGCGGCTCTCGGTGTCGTAGACGAGGTTGGCGAGGCGCAGCGAACGGCCGAGCAACTGGCCGGGACGGCGCAGGATCGCTTCCAGCCGCGCCACCAGTTCCTCCATCGCGAACGGCTTGGCGAGATAGTCGTCGGCGCCGCTGCGCAGGCCGGTGACGCGATCCTGCAAGCCGCCGCGCGCGGTCAGCACCAGCACCGGCAGCGGCTCCATCTGCCGGCGCAATTCGCGCAGCACCGACAGGCCGTCGCCGTCGGGCAGGCCGAGGTCGAGGATCATCGCGGCATAGCGGACGCTGCTGACCGCCTCGCGCGCCTCGGCGGCGCTGCCGACGATGTCGCTCTCGTAGCCCGCTGCCGCCAGCCCGGCGGCAACGAGCCGCGACAGTTCGGCATTGTCCTCGACGATCAGAAGGCGCATCGCATTCCCGCCGGATGTTCCGGTGCAATCACGGCTCGCGCCGCATCGTTGCTCTCTTCCACCATCTTCGCGGTTTCGGCCAGCAAAAAGGCAGGCCCTGCCCGCCGTTTCACGCTCCGTCAGCTCCGTGTAAGCTTCGCATGCCGGCCGGACCTGCTTTCACGGCCGCTGCTAAGACCGTTTATCAGGACACCACCGCGCGCTCAGCGACGAGGCCCCGGCCGCTCCAGCAAACAGGAACGCCATGACGAGGACACTCGTGAACACCGAGATCAAGCCGCGCTCATGGGCGTTGATCGCGGCAAGGCCGAGCGTCAGCCAGCTCCCTGTCGCGACAACGTTCGCCACGGCTTGCAGGATCTCGCAGCGCGTCACCGGCCTGTAGTTCAGGAACCTCCAAAGCAGTGGCCCGCCCGCGATGGCGAGCGTGGCGATCCAGGCGAGGATCAGCGTTGGCACGTGAAATAGGCTGCTCAAGTCGGTCGGCACGGCAAACACCCTGAAGCGTTCAGGGTTTGACGCCCCTGGCCAAGATAAGGTTCAGAAGAATCACGCGGCAGCTGATTGCAGCTTGCGATTTAACGACCGATCAGTCTATATGTCTGCGATGAGCCGCCAGACCCCAGTGCAGTCGCCCCGTGGCCGTCCCCGAAGTTTCGACGTGGACGTCGCGGTCGAGCGCGCGATGGAGGTGTTCTGGTCGCACGGCTATCACGCCACGGCGCTCCCGGATCTGCTTCGTGCGACCAGGCTCTCGCGCGGCAGTCTCTACGCCGCGTTCGGCGACAAGCACTCGCTGTTCCTGCGTGCGCTGGATCGCTACATTGCCGATGCCCTGACCCGGATCGACATCGAACTCGCCCCCGAAAGGGAGCCGGTCGACGGCCTGCGGGCCTTCATTGCCGGCTACGTCGACCGCACCAGCGGTGCCAATGGCCGGCGCGGATGCCTGCTCGTGGCGACAGCCATGGAACTGGCAGGCCAGGACGCTGAAGTTGGCCTTCGCATCGCGAGCTTCTTCAAAGCGATGGAGAGCAGGCTGGCGGCCGCATTGTCCCGTGCGAGCACAGCGGGCAAGCTGGCCGATGGTGTCGAGCCTTCGAGGGCCGCCCGAATTCTGGTCTGTTTCGTTGAGGGGCTGCGCGTGGTCGGAAAGACGGCCCCGGCACGGACCACGTCGAAGGCCACCGCTGACGCACTTCTCGATCGCTTCATCAAGTGAGCAACCCAATCATATGAACGATCATGCCGCGCCTTCCGCCATCAGCGCATCTATATCTGGACCGAACGGTCTCGAAATTAAGAATGCCATGTCGGCTCTCCAGATCGTCTGCGCCGTCGCCGTTCCCCTGCTCTGGGGCTACCAGTTCGTGGCGATCAAGGTGGGCGTCACGGAGTTTCCGCCGCTGTTCTTCCTCGCGCTGCGCTTCCTCGCCATCGCGCTGCTGCTCGTTCCGTTCGTCAAGAGGCCCACGCGCCGACAGCTTGGCCCCATCGCGGCCATTTCGCTTTTCCTTGGCGGACTGAACTTCGGGCTGTTCTATGTCGGCCTTGGCCTCGGCTCGGGAAGCATGTCGGCGGTCGCATATCAACTCGCCACACCCTTCACCGTCCTGTTGGCCTGGCCCCTGCTCGCTGAGAGACCGTCTCTCATCACGTCCGCCGGCGTGGTGCTCGCATTCGTCGGCGTGGTCGTGCTGGCAGCGCAGCCCGGCCCGTCGGCAAACCCGTTGCCGCTGCTGCTCGTGGTCGGGGCAGCCTTCGCTTTCGCGGTGTCCAACGTCCTGACCAAGCGTTACGGCCCTTTCGATCCGCTGATGCTGATGGGATGGTCGTCGCTGTTCACGGTGCCGCAGGTCATGGTGATGTCGCTGCTGCTCGAACACGGACAGTTGGCGAGCCTTGCCACCGCGGATGAAAATGGTTGGCTCGCCCTCGCCTACACGATTTTTATCGGTGGAATCGTCGGCTTTGGCCTCTGGTTCTGGCTGATCGCCCGCTGCTCCATGAGCCGCGTCGCTCCCTTCGGTCTGCTGCTGCCGGTGTTCGCCCTGATGTCGAGCGTGCTGTTTCTTGGCGAGCGCGCGACCCCGAGGTTGATCGTCGGCGGGCTGCTCGCAATCTCCGGCGTCGCCATCACGCAAGTGAGACCGAGGGCTCGATCAATTTGAGCCCTGGGGCCGGGAATCGCTTCCTGACAATTTTCGGGATTTGATCGATGGCTCTGCAAAGTCAGGGCTCGTTAAATCTCCACGAATGAGCAATTTTGACCATTCGCTCATGTTGCGATGCGGCACAATATTCCCGTCACCGGCTTCCGCTCTGCATCCAATTGGTGATTGAGAGCGACGTATTCGCAAATCGTGGCATGGGGGAATGACATGCTTGAGATACAGCCCGTTCAGCACCCGGCGCTCTGTATGCTGTGTCGCTTCGCAAATACCGCTGAAGCCTATTCAAATCATGAGTTCTGTGCGTTTGAGTTTCCCGTATGCGAAGGATGCCCGAATGCGGTGCACGCCATCCCGACGGTTGGACGTCGGGATGATCCCATGAAGTCGAAGGTCATGAACGGGTGGATTGCGGGCAATTCCGGCACGCAGAACGCGGCTGCCTCAGGAAGAGATCATGTTCTGGAGGAATACATCCACCGGGAGAATCTGGCGCTGTTAAAGAAGCGTCTCACCGAGACATGCACGGACGCACAGCGGAAGATGCTCTTGAAATTGCTGGCGCAAGAGGAGGCGAAAGCCCTTCCGCCGAAGAAGGCATTTTCACACCGCGTCACCCCGCAGCCGGCAGGCTTGGACCGGCAGGTATCTTGGCCCGGTTTCGAGTTCTGATTGCATTGGACCCGTACCAGTCGCGTGGAAGAAGATCTGCAGATGAGATCGATGCTTAGAGTATCGTACCAAAGAGCTTTCCGATCCCGGCGGTGATCCCGAGCGCCAATGCTCCCCAGAACGTCACCCGGATAGTCGCGCGAAGGATATCTGCACCGCCTGCCTTCGCGCCAACGGCGCCGAGAAAAGCGAGAAAACCCAGCGATGCCGCCGAGGTGACCGGGACCAGCATGTTCGAAGGTGACACGATGACCATCAGCAGCGGCATCGCTGCACCGACCGAGAACGTCGCAGCCGACGTGATCGCCGCTTGCACGGGACGCGCGGTGGTCATCTCGGAAATTCCCAGTTCATCGCGAGCATGGGCGCCGAGCGCATCCCTCTTCATGAGCTGCGCCGCAACCTGCCGGGCAAGACCCGCGTCAACCCCGCGCTGGGCATAGATTTCGGCGAGCTCGTCGAGTTCACCGTCGGGATTACTGCGCAGTTCGCCCCGTTCTCTAGCGATGTCCGCTTTCTCGGTGTCGGACTGCGAACTCACGGAGACATACTCGCCGGCGGCCATAGACATCGCGCCGGCGACCAATCCCGCGACTCCTGCGATCAGCACGTCGTTCTGCTTTGCGGCCGCTGCGGCTACTCCGACAATCAGACTCGCGGTCGAGATAATTCCGTCGTTGGCTCCCAGCACCGCCGCCCTGAGCCAACCTATGCGATCGACCAGATGAGTCTCTTTGTGACTGCGAAGGCGGCTCATGAGTGTTCTGATCCGTTCAAAAAGAAAATCGCGCCCGCGCGGTCGAAGACAATGTACGGCGGCGTAGCCAGGCACGTTTGACGCACATCAAGGCTTATGCCCGCTACCGGACATCAGGATCGGCGGAAGCTGAATCGTCTCTACCTTCCAGGTGAACCAGATCGTCTTTTGCAGGGGGATCGCTTCTGCTTGGTCGAATGCACTGTGGTGCAGACCTGTGAAAATATTAGGGACTAGACTGCCCGTCGATCTGGTCAAGCGACAGCAGCAGCGACGCGACGCGGTTCGCCGAAGCGGCCCACTCGGCGATGCGTCCATAGCTGTCGGTAACCCAGTTGAAGGCCGCCTGGACGACGACGAAGGCCGCGGCGGCCTGAACGACTTCGCCGAGGGTCATCGTGCCCTCGATGTATTTGGGCGTGCACAGCAGCAAGGCGATTAACGGGGTCAGCAGAAAGCTCGTATGCGTAACCAGCGTCATCCGCATCAGTTGCCAGCAGTAGATTCGCCAAATGCGGATCACCTCATCCAGCGCTGCCGCGATCGCCCGACGGCCGCCCTGCAGGACATTCGGGTCCAGGATCTCTTCTCCAGCGTCGCGCAGATGCGTCCCGACCGACCTCAACTCGGCTTCGGTCCGCTTGTTGTCTTCGATGATCCGGGTCAGGTGCCGCGCGATGAGCATCATCGCGGCCGTCAGCAGGACAGAATACAGGATCACCGCAATCACAAGATAGCCGGGGACCACGACGCTGGCTCCGAAGACATCAATAGCGAGATGTCCCCCGACTTCCCAGAGAACGCCGATGAATGTGGCGGCGACGAGGACCGAAGAAAGCAACCCAAGCAACAGGTCGATTGGCAGATCGGTCGCGATCCTTGCGTCCTCGGCGATTCGATACTCCGGAGCCTGGTGCTCCCCGGACATGAACCTGAGCCGGACGATATGATCCCGTTCCAGCCAATAGTCGTAGAGGTGATTGCTCAGCCACTCCCTCCATTTGCGCTGCATGGTCATGCGGCCCCAGACGGAGAGGACGGCAAGGGTCAGGCTTGCTCCGCCGATGGGGAGCAGTCGCAAAGCCTGCTGCCAGAGCCCGGCTGCGTCCTTGCGCTCGATCGCGTCGAAGAAATCCCGATTCCAGAAGTTCAGACGATACTGGGTCAACAATTGTAGAAGGATGGTGGCGACCAGGAGGCCCACCAGCAGCCAGCCTTGCCAAGCCGCCGGCCCCCGCCAGAAACCGGAGGCGCTTTGCCAGAATCGGGCAAGCAAATGCCTCTCGTCAGGGGCGAGGTATGTCTTGAGTGGCATGCGCGTTTGGTCTCGAAGCCAACGATTCCCAACTTCTAGCGCAGCGAAAGCCGAAGCTCTTGACCGACGTCAACCTAGCGGAGAGTGAATTTCGACAACGACCTGCCCTGAGCTGCTTTGAACTTCGTCGGCAGCGAGGTTCATCGTGCCCCAAGGTCGAAGAGTGAGAAGAATGAGCGTCGGCGCGCCAATTCAGGTTATGCGAATGATTGAATCGGGTGTCGTCCCATCGAGGTCTGCACCCGCCCCACACTTAACGTCGTACGACCCGAAAAGCGGCCCTGAGTGCGGATAGTTGGCCGCTTGATGCTCCCAGTTCTGCCTCAGCGCGATCTGTCGGCAAGTCGATGTAGGCGATCGCCTGATCGAACTGGCTCGCCGTGAAGTCATACCGCCGGCCTCCGATCCGATTGTAGAAATGATCGCCGGCCGGCAGAGGCGTCTTCAGCAACTCGCCGCCGAAGAGTTCGTGGATCAGCAGCGACGTGACGTTGCATTGTCCTGCCGCGGGGTTGCCCGCCGTCCATTGGCTAGACGTCGACGGCGACCACGCCTTGCGCAACGCGCGTTGAATATCATCGGGATCGAAGCGCATCGACAGCTTCAACGGATCGGCGCCGAGACCAAATTTCGGATTATTCGATAATCGCTTTATGCCACTGTTTTGCCCGACGTGTCAAACGGGTTCGTTGCGCAGCCGAGCTCCAACTCTATCCGCGTGTCATTGCGAGCGCAGCGAAGCAATCCAGAATCCCTCCTCGGAGGCAGCCTGGATTGCTTCGCTGCACTCGCAATGACGGTGTAGAAGCGGACGCGCGCCTTCCCGCAAATTTAATCGGTAAGTCAAACTGTTGTCGGCCCCCATCGGGCCATTTCCCGGCACCCCGCGTCTACTGTGCATGGGGTTGTTTTGCGGACTTTGAGTCCGCACATGCGCCGCCAAAGAAAAAGCCCGGCCTCGCGAACGAGGCCGGGCTCTGTCGTCTTGCGACGTTTTCGAAAGATCAGCCGCGAGTGCGCGAGCGGATCATGAAGCTGTCGTAGGTGTATTCGGCGACCTGCCACCACAGATATTCGTCGGAGCGGTAGGCCTGCATGGCGTCGATCGACTTCTTGAAGTCGGGGTTCTTGGCCGAGATCTCGCCCCACAGCTCGTTGGTCGACTTGAGGCAGGCTTCGAGCACTTCGTTGGTGAAGGGACGAAGCTGGGTGCCGCCGGCGACCAGACGCTTCAGCGCGGCCGGGTTCTGCATGTCGTAGCGCGCGGCCATCCAGCTGTTGGCGTTGGCCGTCGCGTTGGTGAGGATCGCCTGGTAGTTCTTCGGCAGCGAATTCCACTTGTCGAGGTTGGTGAAGGCGTGGACGGTCGGGCCACCTTCCCAGAAGCCGGGATAGTAGTAGTACTTGGCGACCTTGGCGAAGCCGAGCTTCTCGTCATCGTACGGGCCGACCCACTCGGCCGCGTCGATGGTGCCCTTCTCCAGCGCCGGATAGATATCGCCGCCAGCGAGCTGCTGCGGCACCACGCCGACCTTCTGGAGCACCTGGCCGGCGATGCCGCCGATGCGCATCTTGAGACCGGAGAGGTCGGCAACCGTCTTGATCTCCTTGCGGAACCAGCCGCCCATCTGGGTGCCGGTGTTGCCGCAGGGGAAGCCGATCACGTTCGACTTCTTGAAGAACTCGTTGCCGAGCTCCATGCCGCCGCCCTGGTACCACCAGGAGTTCTGCTGGCGCGCGTTGAGGCCGAACGGCACCGAGGCGTAGATCGCGAAGGTCGGGTCCTTGCCGACATAGTAGTACGAGACGGTGTGGCACATCTCGACCGTGCCGTTCGAGGTCGCGTCGAGCGCCTGCAGGCCGGGGACGATTTCGCCGGCGGCGAACACCTGGATCTGGAACTTGTTGTCGGTCATCTCGGCGACGTATTTCGCCACCTGCTCGCCACCGCCATAGATGGTGTCGAGCGACTTCGGGAAGCTCGAAGTCAGGCGCCACTTCACCTCGGGCGAGGACTGCGCGATCGCCGGCGAGGCCACCGCGGCGGTTGCCGCAGCACCTGCTGCCGACACTTTCAGAAAATCACGACGCTTCATCTTCAGGCTCTCCTTGCTGGGGCGTTTCCCCTAACTTCCTCTTTGCTGCCGCTCATTCCGGCGACGCGTTTTAGGCCGCGTCGAACCGAAGGGGCTTGACTGCCGTGGGCCTTTAACACGGACCGCAAGGTTTCGGAACGCGACATTGGCATGACGGGGCTCTACGAAAGTCGCATGTCCCCGGAAAAGACCGCTCAGACTGTGGCGACAACGCCCTTGAGCTGGTCCCGGACCTGGCTTGCAATGGCGCGGTAGATCGCCGCATGAGGCCCGTCCGGCTCGCTGTCGACCACGGGGCTGCCGGCATCCGAGCTGGCGCGAATCGCCATGTGCAGCGGGATCTCGCCCAGAAACGGCACACCCAGCTTCTCAGCCTCGTGGCGCGCCCCGCCGTGGCCGAAGATGTCGGATTTCGTGCCGCAATGCGGGCACTGGAAATAGCTCATGTTCTCGACGATGCCGAGCACGGGCACGTTGACCTTCCTGAACATGGCAAGCCCGCGCCGCGCGTCGATCAGGGACAGGTCCTGCGGGGTCGAGACGATCACGGCACCTTTCAGCGGCACGTTCTGCGCCAGCGTGAGCTGGGCATCGCCCGTGCCCGGCGGCATGTCGACGACAAGCACGTCGAGCGTGCCCCAGGCGACGTCACGCAGCATCTGCGTTACCGCCGACATCACCATCGGACCGCGCCAGATCATCGCGGTCTCTTCCTCGACGAGGAAGCCGATCGACATGATGGCGAGGCCGAAGCGCCGGAGCGGAATCATCTTGCGCTCGCCGTTCAGCTCCGGCTTCTCGTGCAGCCCGGTCAGCCGCGGCACCGAGGGGCCGTAGATGTCGGCATCGAGCAGCCCGACCTTGAGGCCGAGGTCGCGCAGGCCCAGCGCCAGATTGAGCGCAGTGGTCGACTTGCCGACGCCGCCCTTGCCGGAGGCGACCGCGATCACGGCGGCGACGCCCGGAATCTCGGACTGCCGTGCCATCGGCGATTGGGCTCCGCCCTGCGGCGGCGGCTTGTGGGCATGGACCGGCTGCACGCCGGGCGTGCCGCGGCTCGGCGTTGGCGGCGGAGGCGGCGCGGCGCCGGCCTTCCGCTCGGCGGTCAGCGCCACCATCACGGTGGTGACGCCGGGAATGGCGCGCACGGCAGCCTCCGCTTCGGCCCGGACGGATTCCCAGGCCCGCGCCTCGGCGGCATCGACGTTGATCGAGAAGAACACCTTGCCGTCGGCCGCGCTGATCGGGCTCAGCACATTGGCATTGGTGAGCGCGACCCCGCGGGGCGACTTGATCCGGGCGAGGCTGTCGAGAACCTGTTGCTGCGTCACGCTCAAAGCGCATCTCCTGGAGTGGAGCATGATCCGGAAAAGTGTGGGCGGTTTTCCGATCAGATCATGCTCAAAGCTTGAGGATGCCCCATTAGAGCGGAAACGGCCAAAAGGCTACTGCCTGCCGATATCACCAGCCATCTCGACGGGTGCCGCCCCCTGCTCCAGGGCCGCCTCGTAATTCAGCTCGATCATGACCCCGTTGGGGTCGTAGACGAAGATCTGCCAGAGCTCGCCGCCGGGCACCTGGCGGGCGTCGAATTTCATGCCCCTGGAGGCCAGCCGCTGCTTCATGCCGTCGAACCCGCGGCTGACGAAGGCGACGTGGTGGACCACGCCGGAATCCGGCTTTTGCAGTTCCGAGGTTGGAGAAATATCGACGAGGTGCACCACCGGCTTGCCCTCGCTGTACATCCACGCGCCCGGGAAGGCGAAATTGGGCCGGGCGCCTTTTTCGAGGCCCAGCACGTCCTCGTAGAAGCGCACCGTCTCGGCCAGATGCCGGGTGCGGATGTTGAAATGATCGAGGACGCCGACACTTGTGCCACCCATGCTTTCGCTCCCTTTTCTTGAAGTCCTTGGCTCCGCCATCCTAGCACAGGAGGCCGCCAAACGAAGCCGTTGCCCTCCGGCCTCAAGGGTTTATGGTGCGCCCGATCCGTCTTTCGGCGGAACCTCGAGAAAGCCGGCTGGCGCCCCTCGCCCGGCTGCAACCGTAAAACTCAAGCTACGGACAAGGTACCACACATGGCTAAAGTCGCTTTCCTCGGTCTCGGCGTGATGGGTTTCCCCATGGCCGGACACCTCGTGAAAAAAGGGGGCCATGAGGTCACCGTCTACAACCGCACCGCGGCCAAGGCGAAGGAATGGGCGGACAAGTTCGGCGGCAAGACCGCGGCGACCCCGAAGGCCGCCGCCGAAGGCCAGGATTTCGTGATGTGCTGCGTCGGCAACGACAATGACCTGCGCTCAGTCACAATCGGCGCCGACGGCGCGTTCGCCGGCATGAAGAAGGGTGCGACGTTCGTCGACCACACCACCGCCTCCGCCGAAGTCGCGCGCGAGCTGGACGCGGCCGCGACCAAGGCCGGCTTCAAGTTCATCGACGCCCCGGTCTCCGGCGGCCAGGCCGGCGCCGAGAACGGCGTGCTGACGGTGATGTGCGGCGGCGCGCAGGATGTTTACGCCGGCGCCGAGCCGGTCATCACGGGCGCCTATGCGCGGATGTGCAAACTGCTCGGGCCCGCCGGCTCCGGTCAGCTGACCAAGATGGTCAACCAGATCTGCATCGCAGGCCTCGTGCAGGGCCTCTCCGAGGGTGTCCATTTCGCCAAGAAGAGCGGCCTCGACGTCGCGGCCGTGATCGAAACCATCTCCAAGGGCGCGGCGCAGTCCTGGCAGATGGAGAACCGCTACAAGACCATGAACGAGGACAAGTACGATTTCGGCTTCGCGGTCGAATGGATGCGCAAGGACCTCTCGATCGCGCTCGCCGAAGCCCGTCGCAACGGCGCCAATCTGCCGGTCACCGCACTCGTCGACCAGTTCTACTCCGAGGTCGAGAAGATGGGCGGCAAGCGCTGGGATACGTCGAGCCTGCTCGCGCGCCTCAATCGCTGACACCTGACGGACTGCCCCCGCCTTGCTGATCGCACTCGCCGCAATCTTCGTTCTGGCCTATGCGGCGATTGCCCTCGAGCATCCGATCGGGGTCAACAAGAGCGCGTCCGCGCTGCTCGGCGCGGGCCTGCTGTGGACCATCTACGCCATGGCGACGGGCGACCATGCGCTGGTCGACCGTCAGCTCGACGAATCCGTCGCCTCGACCGCGCAGATCGTGTTTTTCCTGATCGGTGCGATGACCATCGTCGAGGTGATCGATGCCCACGACGGTTTTGAGGTCATCACCTCGCGCATCGGCACGACGAGCCAGGTCAAGCTGATGTGGCTGGTCGGCTTCGTGACGTTCTTCCTAAGCGCGATCCTCGACAATCTCACGACCACGATCGTGATGATCTCGCTGATCCAGCGGCTGATCGCAAGACGCGAGGACCGCCTGCTGTTCGCCTCCCTCATCGTCATCGCGGCCAACGCCGGCGGCGCGTGGACCGTGATCGGCGATGTCACCACGACCATGCTGTGGATCGGCGGGCAAATCTCGCCGCTCAAGATCATGGGCTCGGTGTTCGTGCCATCGCTGGTCAATCTGCTGGTACCGCTCGCCTTCATCAGCTTTGCGCTCAAGGGCAAGACCATCGCGGCACCGTCGAAGGACAACGGACTGCTCGCCGTCGAGCGGTTCGAGCGCAACCTGATGTTCTATCTCGGGCTTGGCGTGCTGATCGCGGTGCCCGCCTTCAAGACGGTCACCCATCTGCCGCCGTTCATGGGCGTCCTGCTCGGGCTCGGGATCGTCTGGCTCGCCGGCGAGATCGTGCATCGCGAAAAGGACGAGCATGTGCGCCGACCGCTGTCGCTCGCTCATGCCCTGACCCGGATCGACATGGGCTCGATCGTGTTCTTCGTTGGTATTCTGCTCGCGGTCGCCAGCCTCGAACATGCCGGTCTGCTGTCGATGCTGGCCAAATGGCTGGATGCCGCGATCGGCCGCCAGGATATCATCGTCGTCGTCCTTGGCCTGCTCAGCGCCGTCATCGACAACGTGCCGCTGGTCGCCGCGACCATGGGCATGTACGACCTCGCCCATTACCCGACCGACAGCTTTCTCTGGGAATTCATCGCCTATTGCGCCGGCACCGGCGGGTCGATCCTGATCATCGGCTCGGCCGCCGGCGTCGCCGCCATGGGGCTCGAGCGGATCGAGTTCCTCTGGTACGCCCGCCGCATCGCCGTCCCCGCGCTCGCGGGCTATCTGGCGGGGGCAGTCGTCTACGTCGCGCAGCATGCGTGGCTGCACTGAGCGGCATCAGCGCGCCAAGAATTAACGCCGCGTTAACGTAATTCTTTAGCTCCTTAAGTCACCTCTTAAGGATTTCTTGCCAGAGATAGACAATGCAGAAGGCCCGCGTCCGACGCGGGCAGGAATCGTGTTGCTTGATGAGTAACCCCGCTGAAAAGCCTGAAGTCGTGCAGCTTCCGGCCGAGCCAATCAGCGCTCCGTCGGCGAGCAGCCGACGGGCTGCGGCGCAACGGGTGCGCGAAGCGCGCGACAGGTTAACGTCGACCAGTGGAACCCGGCCGGCCTTCGACGCCGAGATGCTGCGCCAATATGCCCAGACGCGGCTGTCGGCCTCCTATGTCGTGATGCTGCTGGTGGTCGCCACCGGCGTGCTGTTCGGACTGTGGATGCAGCCGATCCCGGCTGCGGCCTGGACGGCGGGCATGCTCTGCATCCACGCCGCGATGATCCGCAGCTGCCACCGCTTCCTGGCAGAGCCCGCCTCACCGACAGCGACGCGGGCGTGGCGGACGCGTTTCGTCGTGCTCGACCTGCTCTACGGCCTGTGCTGGATGGCGATCCTGATCCATCCCGTGCTCGACATGGTCACGGAAACGCTGATGATGTTCCTGATGCTGCTGGTGATCGCAGTATCGAGCATGCTCGCCGCCAATCTGCCGATCGCAGCCCTTGCCGCCACCGCGCCGGTTGCGGTTGCGATGGCGCTGAGCTTTGCGATGACCGGCTCGCTGGACAACTACATTCTTGCGGCGCTGGCGCTTGCGGCCGAAGGCTATTTCGTGCTGCTGGCGCACCGCCTGCATTCTTCGACCTTTGCCACGCTGGAGGCGCGCGCCGAGAAGGACGCGCTGATCGGCGAGCTCGAACAGGCCAAGGCGATCTCGGACGAAGCGCGGCACCGCGCCGAAGCCGCCAACGTCGCCAAGTCGCGCTTCCTCGCGCAGATGAGCCACGAGCTGCGCACGCCGCTGAACGCGATCCTCGGCTTCTCCGAGGTGATGAAGAGCGAGATCTTTGGCGCGCACGCGGTGCCGGTGTACAAGGAATATTCCGCCGATATTCATAATTCCGGCGTGCACCTGCTCAACCTCATCAACGAAATCCTCGACCTCTCGCGGATCGAGGCCGGCCGCTACGAATTGAACGAGGAAGCGGTGTCGCTGGTCGGCATCGTCGCCGATTGTCATCATCTGATGAAGCTGCGCGCCTCCAGCCGCGGCATCACCATCCACGAGGTGTTCGAGCAGGCCATGCCGCGGCTCTGGGCCGACGAGCGCGCGATCCGCCAGGTCGTGCTCAATCTGCTCTCCAACTCGATCAAGTTCACTCCGCAAGGCGGCGAGATCTGGCTCAAGGCCGGCTGGACCGCCTCGGGCGGACAATATCTCTCGGTGAAGGACACCGGCTCGGGTATCCCCGAGGAGGAAATTCCGGTCGTGCTCGCCTCGTTCGGCCAGGGCTCGAACTCGATCAAATCGGCCGAACAGGGCGCAGGCCTCGGCCTGCCGATCGCCAAGAACCTGATCGACCTGCATGGCGGCACGTTCACGCTGAAATCGAAGCTGCGAATCGGCACCGAGGTGATCGTCACCTTCCCGCCGGAACGCGTGATGAGCGCGCTGGCGCCACTGTCGGAGGATGCACCGCCGCTGCAGCCGGAGAGCTCCCTCGTTCCCGACGAGAAGCGCCGGCCGCGCAACAGGCCGATCATGAGCGCAGGCACGGGCTCTTAACGAGATGCTTGCAGAAATGCCCGACGATCCCGCACTATATCTAAATGAGCAAAGAAACGCCGTGCGTCGCCGTCTGCATGATCGATCCGAAGACCAAGCTGTGCTTCGGCTGCGGCCGGACCTTGCCGGAGATCGCGCGCTGGCACGCCATGGAGAGTCCAGAACGCCTGTCCGTCATGGCGCTGTTGCCGACACGCATGGCGGACGCCGGACTGGTGCCGATCGCGGGATCACCGAAACGCGCCTGACCGGCCTGCGCGCCTTCGGAGGCGCGCGATGATCCGCTTCCTGCTCGTTCTCATCATGCTCGCCGGCACGGCAGGTGCGGTCGTCGCCTATGGCGATCCCGATCAGATCGTGCGCGCGAGCAACAGGGTCTCGCACATCTTTCGCGGACAAACCGCGTCGCCCGCCCCGGCGGTGCAGATCCCGCGCGGCCAGGGCGGCGAATTCGCGCTGCGCGCCAAGATCAACGGCGTCGCCGCACCCATGGTGATCGACACCGGCGCCACCTCCGTGGTGCTGACCTGGGAGACAGCGAAGGCGATCGGACTGCCGCTCGAGATGCTCGAATACGACGTCGATCTCGAAACCGCGGGCGGTCACACCAAGGCGGCTCGCCTCACGCTCGACCGTCTCTCCGTCGGCCACCTCGTCGAGAAGTCGGTGCCGGCGCTCGTCGTGCAACGCGGACAGATGAAGACCAATCTGCTCGGCATGAGCTTCCTCGATCGCCTGGAGAGCTGGGGTGTGCGCGCCGACAAGCTGATGCTTACCGGCTATCCGGAACTCCAGAGCAACCATCGCCGCTCACGCATGGCAGTGGATTAGGCGGCCGCCGCCTCCGCCGGCACGCGCGCACCGACACGCGCGATTGCATCGCGCAACACCTCGAGGCCGGCGCCCGGCTTCACCCCCTGCTCGGCAAGATGGCGACGGAACGCGCGTGCGCCGGGCACGGCGTGGAATGCGCCGACAAAATGCCGCGTGATCGCATGCAGCCGCGTGCCGCATGCAAGCTGCTGCTCGATATAGGGCATCATCGCTTCGAGCGCGTCCTGCATGGTTGCTTGCGGCGCAGCCTCGCCAAAGATGTCAGAATCGACGGCGAGCAGCCGCCACGGCTCCTGATAAGCGGCGCGGCCGAGCATCACGCCGTCGACGTGTTCGAGATGTGCTTTGGCCTCGTCGATGCTCTGGATGCCCCCATTGATGATGACAGGTACGTTCGGCATCGCGCGCTTGAGCCGATAGACGCGATCGTAGTCGAGCGGCGGGATGTCCCGGTTCTCCTTCGGCGACAAACCGTTGAGCCAGGCTTTCCGGGCATGCACGATCAGCGCGTCGCAGCCGGACGCGACCACCGCCTGCGCCAGTTCATCCAGCGCGACTTCCGGATCCTGGTCGTCGATGCCGATGCGGCATTTGACGGTGACTGGAACGGCAACCGCACGCTTCATCGCTTCGACGCACCTCGCCACCAACTCCGGCTCCGCCATGAGACAAGCGCCAAAACGGCCGTCTTTCACGCGGTCGGACGGACAGCCGACATTGAGGTTGATCTCGTCGTAGCCAAACTCCGCACCGATCCGCGCAGCCGTCGCGAGCTCGTGCGGATCCGATCCGCCAAGCTGCAGCGCCACCGGATGCTCCACCGCGTCGAACCCAAGCAGCCGCGCCCGGTCACCATGAATGATGGCGCCAGTGGTCAGCATCTCCGTATAGAGCAGCGCCCGCCGGCTGAGGTGACGGTGGAACACCCGGCAATGCCGGTCAGTCCAGTCCATCATGGGCGCAACGGAAAATCGATGGGTTAACATATTACTATTACTTCGCTTTATCGTCTGATCCGGAATGGCTGATTTTTGGGCCGCCACAAATTCAAGGCTGACTATCGAAGCATCTTCCTTTCACTTCAAGTTCTTAAGTCGATCGGCTGTTCGTCCCTCGATGACGCCGCACCTTCTCCGGTACAGCAATGCAGTACCGAATGAGCTCATGCAGACCGCGCTAGTTCCGACCCTCGTTACCATTGCAAAGTACCGTGCCGCTCTGGCCACGCCTAGGATCGAATAAGTGCCATCGTAGTTTTGGCGACGATAGAGCAAAGAAACCCACGGGCGGCGATCCGCGGTTCCGGACCTATGGCGAAGGCGGAGACGCGCGGGTTCTGAAGTTGCCGCGCTGGCTGAATTCAAACCGGTTGACGTCAAAATTCCTCGGATAGGTGTTATTCAAACTTGGTGGTATCGGAAGGTTATAGCCGATCTTCAATTGGTTCATCAGGACACTGCGTAGTCGCATCGATCCGGCAAGGCCGGCAGTCACGCAGGTGCCTGCCACATTTTCGAGTCCGGGGGCGCATGCGAACCGGGCCGCGGCAATCGAACCGGTAAGGACGCTTGCTCCAAAAGCGACGGTGACGAGAAGGCCGGTGTTGAAACGTTTTGACATGTTGGCCCCTCAAAAGTTCACGGTTGCGCCGCCGGCGACGACCCAGGCGTCGCCGGACATGAATGGCACTAACGGTGCGAAGGCCGGCGGTCCCGGATTCTCGCTCTCCCGAATCCAGACCCGCTCGACCCTGCCATTGATGTTGATCTTGTTGGCGACATTGTAGTTGGCGCTTCCGCCCGCCGCCCAGCGGGTCTTCGCCGGGACAAAGCTGAACGTCGCAGCATCATAGCCATCGTGGTCACGGTAGAGATAGCCCGCGGTTGGGCCAAGGGTGAAGCCGTTTGCAAACCTGTAGTTCAATCCGGCATGGACCTGATAAAGGTTGCTGTTGGAATTGAATCCCTCCTGAATCAAGGCCAACCCGCTAGGATCAGGAATCTCATTCTTCTCGGTATGGGACCAGGAACCATTGCTGTAGATCGACCATACTTGATCAAAGGCATAAGACGCGCTGCCGGAAATCGTCGTGCGCGGCCCGACCCTGTACTTGCCGTAGTCTAGCATACCGAACTGGCCGGATTGCGAGATGCCGTCCCAGGAATAGGACCCGGAGCCCTGCAGCGAGAGCGGCCCTTTGGAATATCCAAGGGCGGCGGTCACCGTTGCCTCGTCGCCGTTCTTGACACTAATGGTATCGGTGGTCAGGCCGGTAATCAGGTTGAGAGCTTCTTTGTCGAACGCGTTGCGCCGGGTATAACCACCCGACAAGGTGAAGATCAGTGTCTGCGACAGCGGAATATTGACGCCCGCGGTCGGGCCGAAATTCCAGCCTTCGCCGTAGGTGCCCTGGTCGACGAGATCGCCGTCCATGCGCGCGAAGCGCGAGTTGCCGTAAAGCGCGGACTTCCCAGTCGGGGCGTTGATCAATATCGCAGCAAACGGCTGGAAGCCGGTGAAGCCATTGTAAGTGACGGTGCCCGAGAATTGCGAATCGACCGGCGTATCAACCGAGCCTCGCTCGCCGGATGTCGATTGCGACGACGAGACAAAGCCACCCAGCAGCACGAATTCCAGTTTCCAGTTCGGGTTGGGATTGCCTATCAACGACAGCGACATCGGTGTGTAAATCTGCGTACCGTGACCCGTGCCGCTCAGGGGGACCGCATTGGTGGGAAAGCCTCGGGTGTTCTGCCAGCTGAAATAGCGGACTTCGGTGTTGTAGCTGATGTTCCACAATTGATCGATCGACTGCACAATGGACTTGACCGGCACATCGGCTGCAAGCGCCTGACCTGCCTCACCTCCGCACGCAATCGCCACCGCTGCTGCACCGGCAATTATTCGTCGCATCATATAACCCCGCCGCCCAACCTTCAGAACGCCTTTCAGAGCATCACGGGCGAATGTCAAATCCAGCAATGCTGGCCCCAAACGAGGCTGGCCGGGGAATGAAGCACCAGTCAGGAGTAGCCGCGGCCTGGTCAGCTATTGATTTCCGATATACTTCATACCGACATAGGGGCCGCTAAGGCCGAAGTCGGTGTTGGGCTTATAACCATTGTGGATCGGCGAACCAGAGGAAGGCGAGCCGGAAGGGTAGTTTGAAGGCGGTTTGGTTTGCGGGCCGGCGAGATTTAGCGCGCCGTTTTTGATCGTGTACGAGGGGCGCTGGCCAAGCCCACCCTGACCTTGGGCGAGCGCATCGCCCGAGGCGGCCAAGTAGCCGCCCAGCACCAAGCCAGCACCAATTACGGCAATTTGCTTCATGAACATGTTAGATATCTCCTTTGTGACATCCACTCGACAGTAAGCATTCTGATCTTTAACGCCCAAGGCAGGGCAGCGAGAGCCTGCACTCAGGAAGGTATACCCTTCCAGCGCAAAACCGCACTCCTGCCCCCAACTGCCGAATTCAAGATCGGCTGCTATTCAAGCGCGACCAGTCGAGATGAAAGATATCGCCGGGGTCATTCGGGAGCGATACGGCAGATGCCGTATTTCGTCGTCGGCAGGGTGACTAATGTCGAAACGCCCTGCGCCGCCGCAGACGGTGGCGCCGTGGAAGATCAGCGTCAGCAACTGCACCATGATATCGAGAACATCCCACTCATCTTCCACCACCATGATGCGGACGGCGACGCCTCCTGGTGAGGCCGTTTTATCGGGCAAGAGAGCTTCCCCTGCCTTTCGGAACCGTAACGGAAAACATCGAGCGGCGCCGTTCAGCCCGAGGCCACTCACACCCTCCTCGAAGCCCCCTTCTAGATCACAAGGCAAACTCCCGAAAACAGCAACAGGCCCAGGACAATTCGCTTGAAGGCTGCTTCGTTGATCCGTCCGAACAGCACGATACCTGCAGCCGTTCCTGCCGCCAAAGCGGGCAGAGCAAGGCCAAAATCGATCAAAACCTTTAACGAGAGGCTGTGGTGCGAAAGCATGAGAGCGAGGGCGAAAAGTTGCATGACCCCGATGTAGGGTTGGACCAGGCCGCGCTGCTGGGTTTTCGGGAAACCATGGATGTCGCACCAGATCGCAGGAAGTGCGCCGGGCATCGCGGTCAAGCCGCCCACCAGCCCGCCACCAAACCCTACCAGTGCGTTCCTGCTCGGGCTCTCCATATGACGCAAGTAGGCAACCGTTGGCCGGAACAAGGCATATGCCGCGTAAAGCGATACGAGAATGCCAAACCCCAGTCTGAAGATCGCTGTATCCACACTCTGCAGGAGATAGATCGCGATCGGAATGCCCAAAAGTCCACCAGCGATGAAAACCAAGCTGGTCTTCCATTGCATGCTCTTGCGCAGCGCAAACAGATTCGCCGCTTGCACTGTGATGCTGCAAGCCATCATCAATGGCACAGCTTCGATAGGTGGAAAAACGTGCAGCAAAATGGCCCCTGCGACCGCCGAGAACGCAAACCCGGAAAGGCCGGAAACGAATGCGCCGGCAAAAACCGCTCCGCTCAGTACCAGATAAATCGCTATGTCTGACATGATTTCGCTTCCTGAAAAAAATGACCATCGTCAATAGCCGGGCGGCATGGGATCGTCCGACCTCACTCAAGTGAAAACAGCCAATCCGACTAGTCGCTGCCGATCGCCATTGCTGCCGTTTCGATCGGTCGGGTACCCGGCGCCTGATGCAGCATGACTCCTCCGACGACGTGCAAAATGCCGAAGCCGGCCAGGACAGCGACTGTCCACACCTTGAGAGGTCGCGACGGTCGCAAAGCGCGGGAGCGATTGGTAATTGCCATATCCAAATTGCCTTCCGGTTCGCGTTCGACCCGTTGGGAGCGCACGCCTGCTCTCGACTGCCGGATTCAAGGTCGGCTGCCGTTCAAGCGCTTCCAGTCCGGTGAACGATATCGCCGGGTTCATGCGCGAGCGATACGGCAGATGCCGCATTTCGTCGTCGGTCAGGAGGCTAGTGACGAAAGGCCCTTGCGCTGCCGCAGGTGGCAGCGCGGCGTGAGATCAGGGCCGAGACACCATCTCAACCGTGGCCCGGGTGATCGCCAATCCCGTAGCAGTTGCACATCCCTTAGCCACCGCTATTGACGGATTCCTTGCCGCCAACACAGGCCGCAACGATCACTTCGTACAATTCCTCGCCGGTAATCGGCTTGTGCAGAATACGATGGCCGCTGGCGGTGGCTTCCTTGATGCGCGATGGCGAAGTATCGCCGGTCACGATGACGGCAGGGACCGAGTGGCCGATATGGGTGCAAAGCGCCTCGATTGCGTCCACGCCCGTCGCACCATCCCCGAGGCGGTAGTCGGCGATGATCAGATCGACCGGTGCATCGCCGGCAGCGAGCGCCTCTGCATGGACCTGTTGCACCTCGGCGGCAGACCGGCCGGCATAGACGCGGTGGCCCTGCAGCGTGAGCAATTGCACCATGATATCGAGAACATCCCCCTCGTCTTCCACGACCATGATGCTGACGGCGATGCCTGCCGGTGATGCCTTGTTATCGAGCACGGGCGTTTCCACCACACCGGCGATCGGAACCGTAATGGAAAACATCGAGCCGCGCCCGGTGACGGAGACCAGCTTCAGCGGATGTTGTAGCAATGCGGCGGTGCGGCGAACGATGGCGAGGCCGAGGCCAAGGCCAAGCGCGCGATCCCTCGCCGGGTTCTGCAATTGCACGAATTCCTCGAACACCATTGTTCGCTGATCCGCGGGGATGCCGGGGCCGGTATCCCAGATCTGGATTTCCACCGAAGCGCCGCGCCTGCGGCAGCCGAGCAGAACACCGCCGGATCGCGTGTAACGAAAGGCGTTCGACAGCAGATTGTCCAGGATCCGTTTCAGCATCATCGGATCGCTGTCCACCTGCAGACCGCATTCAACGACGCGCCAATCAAGACCGCGCTCGTTCGCTGCTAGGGCGAATTCGTTGCTGAGATGGTACAAAAGCTGGGACAGACTCACCGTCTCCCTCGCAACGGTAACGACGCCGGCATCCAGCCGGGAAATGTCGAGCAGTCCATTCAGAAGGGCGCTGAGGTTGCCGACAATGTATTTTGCCTTGCCGGCAAGATCGCGTGCATCGCCGGATTGGACAGCGCCGCGCTGACCCAGCATCGCGAGCGTGGCGATCAGCAGACTCAAGGCATGGATCGGCTGGCGCAGGTCATGACTGGCGGCCGCAAGGAAACGCGTTTTCGCACGATCTGCGGCTTGCGCGCGGTCGCGTTCTTCCTGCAGGTGGCCGACCAGCTCTACATTTTCCAGGCGCAACCTGATGGTCTCGCGCAGCATGCGGTGCGTCGTGCGGCAGTAGTAGAAATTGATGGCCACAAGCCCCGTAAGCAAAGCGAGATATGCGCCGGAGGCGTCACCTCCATTGATAAAGGAGCGCGCCATGACCGGCAGCACCGTTGCGATGATCGAGCCGACGAGAGCCGGCGGAAAGGCCGAGAGCGACGGAACCGTGCCGCAGACCAGACCGGTCAAGGCAACAGAGGTGAATAAAAAAGGAACGGGCTGCTCAGGAACGAAGCCAACCCAGCCGAGCATTCCCCACAGCGAGCCCGACACGCAGGAAAACGCAGCCGCGAGCCACGCCCATCGCAACACAGACGTTGGTTCTCGATTCCGGCTGAAGAACCGGCTCGCGGCCAGGACGCGTATGGCGGTGAGCAGATACAGCGCACCGAGCCATCCGACCAACCAGCTCGCCGGTACGGTGTTCCTCAGAACGTACGCCGCCGCCAGGGAGATCAAGACGTTGGAGGCCACCACCCCATAGGAATTGCGATACAAGAGTTCGACGAGCGCTTCGCGTATCTTGTCTTCCTGCATCGAAACCTCTCCGCGCGCCGGTCGGTGCGGCGGCTTCGTTCGCGAGTTGCCGTTGCGCTAGCCCGCCGGAAGGCCGAGCCGAATGGCGTAGGCTGTCAATTCAGCACTGCTGTGCAGATCAAGCTTCCGCATCAGGTTCTCACGATGCTTCCGAGCGGTAAGCGGGCTGATGCCGAGACGGCTGGCGATGTCGCGGCTGGTGGCTCCGTGGGGGATCATCCCCAGGATTTGCCGCTCACGCCTTGTGAGCGTGACCGGAGACATTATCGCCGCCGTGGGCTCCGGAGTCTCGCTCGGGCTGTCATGCTGGTCCACCGCAAAGCGAACCTCCTCCGCGATATAGGGGGCGCCTTTTCTGATGGCATCGATTGCGGCGATGAGTTCAGATGGATCGCCGCCCTTAGTCAAATAGCCGTTGGCGCCTGCGGAAAAAGCTGCCCGGACCGAACGTGGCTCAACGTTAGCGGTGAGAACAAGAACGCGCAGCTCCGGCCATTGGGTTCTCAGGTTAGCGATGAACTGAAACCCGCTGACACCCGGCATACCGAGATCGAGTATGAGAAGATCGGCGGAGCCTTCGTTCAGTAGCCGGTGAACGGCTTCACCGTCCGCCGCTTCTCCACTGACCGTAAGCGCGTCTACGGTCGACAGAAGCTGTTTCAAGCCTTCCCGAATGATGGCGTGATCGTCGGCAATGATCGTTCGCACGAGTCCACACATGTATCGCCCCGGCCGACAACGGTATTAGGATATCAATCAACTCCAATCAAGGATTTGGATCCATAAAGCCATTTGGCAGATGATCTTGATGCGAAATACGCCAACTGCCGTACTTCTACATGTGGCCGACTAAGATAATTTTGTGGTTGTCTGAGTGCTCCGTTGCCATGTTGCGCGGCTGGCGTCGGGCGGACGCGGACCCTGGTCGATCCACGGGCGGATTTGAATCTCTATGTGGCAGCTGACGCCCGCGGAGGAAGGCGGTATCATCGTTGCGCAGCCATGACGGCAGCGTGGGCGACGAATTCGCGCGCCGTGAAGCTTTGCGTATCGGCATGAACGCTCGCCATGTCGGCGACGGTCGCGGCCGGGAGTTCGGCTAGCCGCTCGGCGATCCGCTTGGCCCGATATGGAGGATGACAATCGGTGCACAAATAGTCCGGATGATCGTCGGCAACGACGCGATTGTTCGCAGTGACCAGAAAGCCGGCCGGTGGATCAAAGGCGCGCGGCAAATCCTCCCACGTAGCCGACGCAAACGCCCGGGATGTTCCAGACCGTGGCGAGGACGACGTATTGCAGAACAATGCTGGAACTCGCGAAGGGCAATTCTCGCGAACGTCAGTGGCGCAGGGTAATGCGACCCATCTGTTCGGGTTCGCAACGAAGGCCACTCTACCTGGGGCCTACCGTCCCCCTTTTGTTGACTGCAGATCTCTGACAGGAAGCGATCGCCAGTCGCGACGTCGCATGACCATCTCGCGCACTGGGTCGCGGCAAATCGTAGGTTGGCGTACAAAAGCGTACGATTGGTAGCGGGAGAGGGACTCGAACCCCCGACGCAATTTTTTGTCCTCACTGCAACTTGCGGCGACATCGACGGTAAGCCGAGCAGAAGTCCCGGCTCGTGACGAGCAGTGTTATCCCTTAGGTCGCACGCGAGCACCCTGCCCCACCTAAACACTCGCATCACTCCAAAGAGCGACCAACCATGCTTGCTGACGATAGATTTTTCTTGATCTCCCGGTGCACACGTCGTGCACACGCAGCCTTCTAAGGGATTGAAAAACTTGAGCTCTCGCTCCAATCCATCATGGGCCAGTTTGAGCTGGCTCACGCCAAATACGTCGGAGCTGATCAAGAGAGGGCTGCATTGTGTCAAAAGCCGCCCTCCCCGCGAAGTACTAGTATACCTCGAAGCAGACATCGAACTTCGCAAATCCCCTCGAAAAGTCGTCAACCAATTTCACGCCGGACTTGGGCGGCCGCATCGCACATCGCCTTCAGCTTCCCGAAGGCGATGGCTCGGGGCATGTATTTCATGCCGCAATCCGGCGCCGCAGGGACAAGGCGGTCCGGTGAGACATATTTAAGGCCGTTGCGAATGCGACCGGCCACGGTGTCGACGCTCTCAATCGCGGGATCCGCAAGGTCGAGCACACCGAGCATGATCTTCTTCGACGAGAGGTCCTTGAGGACGCCGAGATCGAGCTTCGGCTGCGCGGCCTCGATAGAGATTTGTTCAGCCGTGGTGTCGTCGAGTTCGGCAAGGAAGGAATAGCCAGCGGGCTTGTTCGAACCAGGCACGACGGCGGCATAACCGAAGCAGAGACGCACCACGGTCGGCACGGTGATGCCCTTCAGCGCGCGGTTGATTGCCTTGACGGCGTAACACTTGGCAAGATCCGGATTGTTGCGCACCCAGGGCACGTCGAGCTGGATCACGTCAGCGCCGGCCTTTTGCAGATCGAGCGCCTCAGCGTTTACGGCCTCGGCCAGGGCCATCGCGAGTTCCTCCTCGTCTTTATAAAACTCATTCTTGGCCTGCTGGCTCATGGTGAACGGGCCCGGCAGGGTGATCTTTGCGGCGCGATCGGTGTTTTTGCGCAGGAACTGCATGTCTTGCAGCTCCACCGGTCCCTTGCGCTTCACGGGACCGACGACGCGTGGCACCGGGGTTTGGGTGTTGCCGGTACGTACAACGATCAACGCAGGATTGTCCCCGTCGATGCCATCGAGCGCGGTGGCGAAACGATTGGAGTAGCTTTCACGGCGGATTTCGCCATCGGTCACGATGTCGATTCCGGCGCGCTCCATGTCGCGGATCGCGATGATGGTCGCATCGTCCAGTGCCTCCTCCAGATGCTCCGCCGGCAAGCGCCACATGTCGTGCAGGCGGGTGCGCGGCACCACCTTCGACAGCATCGCGCGATTTACCAGCCATTCCGGCTGCGGATGCTGCCGACCACCGTGGTCGGCAGAATATGCATAGGCATGGGCATGGGGGTCTCCTTCTTATTGTTGTTGAGCGCAGCCGATCAGGCTGCGCGCGTCGCCGTGGCTGACCCTCGTCCTTAACGGGATTGCGCAGGATGCCAATGCCGGAGATCTCAATCTCGACGACGTCGCCGCCCTTCATCCATAGCGGCGGCGTGCGATAGGCGCCGACACCGCCGGTCGTACCTGTCACGATCACATCGCCGGGTGCGAGCTCGGTGAAGGTCGAGCAGTAGGCGATCAGAGCCTGGACGTCAAAGACGAGATCGGAGATCGGTGCCTTCTGGACCTCGATGCCATTGAGACGGGTAATCAGTGTCTGCCTGGTGACATCAGTCAATTCATCGGTCGTGACCATCCAGGGCCCGAAGCCGCCGGTGCCGGCAAAATTCTTGCCCGGCGCGAACTGCGAGGTATGGCGCTGCCAGTCGCGGATGCTGCCGTCATTGTAGCAAGCAAGCCGGCGACATGGCTGAGCGCCGTTTCGCGCGAGATGCGGCGGCCGGCCTTGCCGATGATGACGGCCATCTCGCCCTCATAGTCGAAACGCTTGGACTCCAGCGGTCGGATCATCGGCTGGCCATGGCCGACCTGGCTGTTGGCGAAGCGGGTGAAGATCATCGGATGCGCCAGCGTCGGATGGCCGCTCTCGGCCCGATGCGTGGCATAGTTGACGCCGATGCAAAAGATCTTGTCGGGTACCTCCCAACTGAAAGGTCCGTTCTGCGCGAGGTTTGGCCAAGTCTTGAAAAGCTTGGTGGGCGCACCAGGGCTCGAACCTGGGACCCGCTGATTAAGAGTCTACCTCTTATTGGATAAAGGGGCGCCTCAAGAGGCCTAAATAGATCAATAAGTTACGGTCGAACTGTAAATTGAAGCCGCCCGATTATTGCGAAACCTGCGCCCCCTGCGTCCTGAACGTAAATAGCGGGAGGAAAGATCAACAAAAGCAATTCGTGTTCGACCACCTTTATCGCCATTTGTTCACCATGCTTCGGTGGTCAATCGGTGGTCGAGTGCAAGCGACCAAGTCCGCTGCATAGCCGAAGGGCAGCTGATCGAAGAGCCAGCCCTTTGGCTAACAAATTCAGAACCTTGGGCACAAGAGCTAGGCGCAGCGCACACTCAAATACGTCAACCGGTTACAGAAGGAACGTAAGCTGCCCAAGCTGCACTTCGCACCCAAGACACCGGCGTCTAAACGTAGATTGCAGTCGAACGTCGAAGGCTCGCCTCGCAGATGGCGGGCTAAAGGTTTCGATGAGCCGGTTCACTCACGGCCCGCCAAACGGCTTCGGTCTCTCCAGCGGGACGAAAGCGCTAAGATGGGCGGGGTATGTCGATGCGCCCCCGCCTATGGTCGTGCCGGTGCTGATGCTCAAGTAGACGTCCTTCACTCCCCTGGGCGTTTCCAGCAGAATCCAGTTCTTGCTTAGACCGCCTATGCCGATAGTCGTAAAGCGCATCGACTTGCCGAACTGCGAACAGGAGATTGGCTTTTCGGTCGTAAACGAATTCCAGGGGCCATGTAGGGTACCCGATCTGCCGCCGGTCTTCGGAAGGCTTAATCCAAAGCCCAGGCCGACCGCCGCATAGACGTAGGTGCACTTCAAATTGTTTTCCGTGTCCCATATGGAGAACAACGCGCTGGCAAACGCAATCCCGGCTCCAGCCCTGCCCTTCACGATGCGCTTGATGGCCGCTCTCGCTGCAAACGAGATCGACCCGTCGACCTCAAGCAGCATGGCTATCTTGAAATTTCGACTGACCTTTGGCTTCGGCGGAACGGGTCGCGGCAAGTCTGGCTTTATGATCGGTTCGAAATAGACCTTCGGCAGCACCCAAAGGACCACTGATCTGTCGCTGTCTTCGTCCAGCCTGTGATTTGCCGTCTGCGTATTGCCGATGGCGTGCGTCTGCATTTGCTCCGGGTGGATGCCCATCTCCGACAGAGACTTCGCGACGGTAATCACGCGGTTGGCCGACGTCGTCATATTCCAATCCGCCGTACCGATCCGGCTCGCCGATCCCGTCATCCAGATCTGACCGGCGTCGTCCTCGAGTAGCGGGACGACTTTGCTCTTCAGAAATTCGGCATGCTCTGTCTTCAAGCCCCGAAATTGGTAGCCGGCAAAATCATCGAAATCGAAATTCGAGAGCCGCGCGTGCAGAACCCCCACTCCTGAAAAATCCAGATCGACGTCAACCTTGCCCGGACCAGTTTTGTGGAACATGTCTCTTCGACCTGCAACAAACAAATAGGAACTCGTCGGCAATCGGCCGGACGGCGCTGGACCGCCTTGTTTTTAGTGCGTGAAAGAGAAAAGAAGTTCATGAAATCGACAGCTGAAGCGAAGGTTGTGATCTTGTTCCCATTTCGATCTGGCGCCGAAGCAGTATGCGCTTGTGCAATACGCGACATCACTGTCGCGATCGGAGCAGCAACGACCTAGCTAGGAGAGGTCACGACAGGACAGGCCGTGGAATTCGTACAGCACGAAGGCTTCGCGGAATTGCCCTAGACTTGGAGGCCCCCACCCAACCGCTGTTGAAACAGCAGCGCATCTCGATAGTATTCTTACCGGCTTGCTTTGCGTCTACCTGATCGTCCATCAAAAACAGAGCGAAACGGTAAGCGTCGTCCAGCCCCGTGGCGCAATATCCCGGAAGCACTTGGTGTGGTCGCTGGTGATTTCATCGTTGGGGTCATTGTAGTCGCGGATGGCCTTACTCAAAGCGGACGAAGTGGCTACCAGTTCTGTGATCGCAATCATGGACTCTCGCGCTACACGTCTGGACTGGAGCGACGAGGATCTCGCGAATAGGAACCTGGCGTCTTTCCTTGATCTGCTCTCTCTTTAAGGCTGTCGCCGCCATGCGCGAAACACAGTCATTCGATTGCTTTTCGAATTCCCACAAGGGGGGCTCGCCAAGGGCTCCGCTTACGAGGCCTGGCGAGACGAGATTTGCCGTAAGTTCCGCCGCCTCGACCGTCCGGCCGGGAGCGCGTGACTACGTCGATTGCCACAATGCAATCGTTTTTCTGAATTCGGTGGAGATCGCCACGTGAAGAGCAGGTCCCGCCGCTTCGCGCGGACACGCGATCTGCAGGACGACGGCGGCGACGACTTCGGCGGTCGGCCAACGACTTATCCGCCAAATCGCTTGACCAGCTTTGAGCCCTTGGCTGCATCGATCTGCTGGCCAGTCAAGTCGGAGCCGGCGCTCAATCCTATCGTCATGAGGTTCTTGACCCGTTGCGCCGCCTGCTTCTCATTGGAATAGTCGATCTCGACGTGATCGAGGCTCATCAGATGGCCAAGCTCGTGAGCCCAGGCGCGTCCATTGGCGTGGTCATTGCCATACCACTGGACGAAGCTTGCCGGCTCGGGTTGGCTATTGGGGTATGAGCTTCCGCCGGCAGACAGATTTTCAATCGAATTGACGAGGTAGATGTGGATGGCATTGTCCGGATCGTGCCGAGAGGCAAGAACACCCAGCAATCGCTGATCGTTGCTGCGCGCGCTCTTTGCCATGTCGAGCGGCTTCTCCATCAAGCAATCGCTGATCACGAACGAGATCTTGGCCTTTGACCAGATCGTATTGACCACGTCGAGCGCCTTCTTGGCCGTATCGCTGCTCCATTGCCCGGGCTCAACGACCCCCCTGTCGGCAAATGGCGTGATGTAGATCCTCAACGGAATGGGCATTAGCTTCTCCGAAGCTCGGAATTGCGATTGTATCTCCGTGCGCCGTCTTTCGAAATCGGTCACACCGGAAAAGACGCGGTCCGGCCCTCAGTTGTGGCAACAGCCTGCCGGGCAGAGGGCAATCACGTATGCGCACCTCGCTTCCTATGGAAGCGCTGTCGCGGCAGCAATCGCGTGAGCGATCTGTTTGAACCTTGCTAGCCACGAAGGCGACCAATGGGCCACGCTTCATCAAGTTAGCAGTCACGATGTCGCTGCGAGGACGCGTCGGTCGGCCGCCGCGCCGGCTACACCGACATTCGAGAAGAGGCCAATCTCGCATTCCACCGTCGGGGCACCGGTAGTATAGACGAGGCAAGCCGGCTATTTGCCCGGGCTACCGCGTCTGCTTGCTTATCGATGCCCCGATGCTCGACGCGTCGGATCAGGCGACGTCAGGCTCGATGTGGCTCAAGGATAGTAATTGGATAGTCCTGCGCTCGAAGATCGAGCGCTCCGGCGGGAACATGAAGATGATGATCTTCACCGACCGAGACGCTCGATCCGCAAGCCGGACCCTGGACTTCACGTCCCCTCGATCTGCCGTCAGCGGAACTTTCGTTTGAATCACGCCAGAGCCTTCAGACGCGCTGCCGCAAGTAGGCCAAAAAATATAATAACTGTTTTATATCAATAACTTATAGCGCGATCGTACAATACTAAGACTTGCGGGCGCCTATCCATGCACATGAATCGGCACACAACGCCCGGCCGCAATAATCCTCCGCACCTTTTGAACGCCTCCGCATTTCAAAACAACACATAGGAATGGATCGGGCTCGAGATCGGTACTGTATGCAGATAGGCAGCCGCCAGTAGCGTACGAATTCAGGAATTATTTCCTACGCGGCCGTCCTCGCGACGTTACCATTCTACGGGCATAGGTTGGGTGTTCGCCATGAGATTGTACAGGCACCTCCGAGTTTGTCTTCTTCTCGCCGCTTCGCTGTTCCTGGCCTCTCAGCCAGCCTGGGCGACAAAGCGCGTGGCTTTGGTGGTCGGCAATTCCAGTTATCAAAACGCCCCACTGCTTCCAAACCCGGCCAATGACGCTGCGGCCATCGCCGCAACCTTGAAAGGTGCGGGTTTCGATGTGGTTGACTCAAGGCTCAACCTCGCCGCGACCGACATGCGGCGGGCCCTGAGAGAATTCGCCGATCAAGCCCGCAATGCCGACATTGCCTTGGTGTACTATGCTGGCCACGGTATCGAGATCGACGGGACGAACTATCTGATCCCCACGGACGCCAGACTCGAGCGTGACACGGACATCTATGACGAAGCATTCTCGCTCGACCGTGTCTTGCTGGCGATCGAGCCTGCGAGGCAGCTGCGCGTTGTGATAGTCGACGCGTGCCGCAACAATCCGTTTGCCGACTCGATGAAGCGTACGGTTGCCTCGCGATCAATCAGCCGCGGGCTGGCCAGGGTCGAACCTGCCGTCTCCAACACACTAATCGCGTTTGCCGCGAAAGCGGGACTAACCGCACTCGATGGCAACAGCAAGAATAGTCCGTACGCGACGGCTCTCGTGAAGTATATTGCAAAACCGGGGCTCGACTTGCGCAGGGCTTTCGGCTTCGTCCGCGACGATGTCTTGCAAGCCACGGGCAACCGACAGGAGCCCTATGTCTACGGCTCGCTGGGCGGCGAAGACGTTGCACTTGTTCCGGCTGCCAAGGCCGAGGAGCCGATACAAGCAGCCAACCCCCAGTCGGAAATTCGTCGCGATTACGAATTGGCCTTGCAGCTCCGCAACAAGCCTGCTCTGAACGCGTTCCTGACCCAGCATCCGGACGGATACTACTCAAATCTGGCCAAGCTGCAGCTTAATCAGCTCGAGGCCGAGGACGCACGCGTCGCGGCGACGGCGAAAGCGCAGCAGGCCGAGCAGCAACAAGCTCGCCTGATGTCCCAGGGCGCCCAGCGTGCCGAACAGGAGAAGGCGGCCGCGGATCTGAAGGCTGCGGAAGAGGTCCGGATTGCCGCCGAGAGGACGAAGCAAGCGGCGCAGGAGCAGGCCACCGAGGCGGAACGGAAACGAACTGCATCCGAATCTACAATCATCGCGGCACTCTCCGGGAATAAGCCGGCCGTTGAGAGTACCGTCGCGGATAACCCTACAGCCGTTGCGCCCAGCGAGGACAGCAAGACGCCCAAGCTCGCGGCACTGAGCGACGAGCCGCGCCTGACCGATATCGCAAAAGCCGATATCGCGAAGTCCGTGCAAGGCGAATTGAGCCGCGTCGGCTGCTTCGCCGGTCCCGTCGATGGCCAATGGAATGCGGCCTCACAGCGCTCGTTGGCTCTCTTCAACCGGCACGCGGGAACCAAATTCGACGCCAAGCTCGCAAGTCTTGACGCGCTTGACGCAATCAAGCTCAAGCCGTCCCGGGTCTGTCCCCTGATCTGTGATCATGGATATAAGGCTGACGGTGACCAGTGCAGTAGGATCACCTGTGCCGAGGGCTCGTTCCTCAACGACGACAATGAATGCGAGAAGCGGCGCGGGAAGAAACCGGTTGCAAGGCGCAACGCGGACGAGCGTCCATCGCGTGCGGATCGTTCGGCAAGCGAGCGGCCGGAGTCAACAGCCGACGTTCCGCGGCGGCAAGCAACTGCGAAGAACAGCGGCGGCAGTGGTCAGATCGTTTGTGACCAATCTCTGTGCCGTCAAGTCAGTCGCGGCTGCCACCTCGAATACCGTGGCGGCGGCGGCCCCGGGGGCAACGTAGGTAATGTAGAGTCCTGCCGCTAGCAACGCGCGCGGCTACCACGGCGTCATCGAAAGCCATGGGGCCACGGCGATTTGGTATCGCGAACGTGGCCGGCAGCCGAGCATAACATCAGGTCGGGCCGGTCCGTGCCTGACTTGGCCGAAGCGGAGCGACCTGCGTGGTGGCGTGTGAGCTTGAGCAGAAGGACGCCAACGCCTTTCCAGGGGTGACGCTCTTCACGAAGCGGCAGGCGCCCGGCATGAAGCCGACGGCGGTTTATCTTCCGCCAAAGCCCCCAACGGCCGCCACCAAGTTCGATGTCGTGATCTGGCTTCACGGCTTCTACGTCAAAAACCATGAATTCCTGTTCCACAGCGATCCAGCGCGACTGCGCGAACAGGTCCGGGACTCCGGCAAGGACGTGGTGCTTATCGCGCCGTTCCTGGGCTACGAATATGCCGTTGGCGACACCTTTGCCGGAAACTACAGCGTGTCCGACCTGGCAGGCGCGAACTGGGGCGAACGTTATCTCGAGGAGATCCTTGGAGCTCTTGCCAGGTTCTTGGGTATGTCCTCGACGTCCATTCCTCAGCTCCAGATCGGCAAGCTCATCATCGCATGCCACTCCGGTGGTGGTAACGGCATGCGCAATCTCGTCGGGAGCCTCGGAAAGTATCAAGGGAAGCTGACCGCTTGTTGGGGATTTGACTGCCTCTACGGTGCCAATGCGCGGCCCGACGATGCGACCTTCTGGTACCAGTGGCTGTCCGGACAGAGCGGCCGCGCGCTCGAAATCGTGTATGGTCCCTCAACTCTCCCGCAATCGGTGAAGCTGGACCTGATCGGGCGCGGGCTGGCGACGGCCGATGGCAATCAAGCGCAGCCACAACGTCCTGCTCTCAAGAACCTCAGCGTAAGGGTCGGTCATTACGACTTATTCCCGGCATTTGGCCAGATGGTCAGGGTCAACGATCTCGACCCGGCTTTCGTGGATCGCTTCATGATACCGCAGGTCGCTGACCAGCCGCGTCTGCGCCACAAGCCGGCGCCACAGCAGGGAATTCCTTCAGGGCGCGATTTCCAACGTCCGCAGCGCTTTTCCCTTTCCAAAGGACATTCATTACATGATCGCCCGGGGCGGCTTCTTCAGTCGGCTGAGCAAGCTTTAGTCTTCATAGACCTTAGCCTTACCGGGCTCACTTGATGGAATAGGACTTGACGTCGAACGACCAATTGTTTGTCACCAGCTTTCCGCTCCCGGCGTCCGGCACGCGCAACTCACTGGTCCAGGCCGATAGATAGCTCAACGCCTCGGCCTGATCTTGTAGCTTGCGCGGCAAGTCCGGCAGATCGAGCAACTGCACCCGCCGCTCGCTCAGGATGGCGATCATCACTGCGGACCCAGTCGGCGGTGCGACGACATATTCAAAACCACGTTGCCGCGCCGCCGGAGCAGGAACAACGAATTCGACACCCGGCTTGACGAGATTAATGTCGCGTTCGTTCGACTGAGCCAATAGCTCGGGGGTCGGAAAGATCTGGGACATCCGCCCTTCCG
Organism: Bradyrhizobium sp. A5; assembly: GCF_042076515.1. Lineage (NCBI taxonomy): Bacteria > Pseudomonadati > Pseudomonadota > Alphaproteobacteria > Hyphomicrobiales > Nitrobacteraceae > Bradyrhizobium > Bradyrhizobium sp. A5. Next base: position 4,379,409 of record NZ_CP148990.1, read on the forward strand.
CGTCGACGTCGACCAAAATGAGATATCCAGGCTTCCTGGCGGTGACGCCGAACGAGACTTTGCCGCCGACGTTGACGGTCTGACTCGGCAGGATCTGAAGGGACACACTCGCGGTATTGGTCTGCCTGCGCACCGCTTGTACGGGCCAAAGCCAAGGTGCGTACGTCGTGCCGACATGTAACGACGCCGTCGGCAACGGTGCTCCGGACGCAGCTCCGCTACCTGCCAGTAGCAGCAGGAATGCGAGCCATGGTCGCTCCTGGCGGATCGGCTGCGATGAAGGCATGGCCTGCTCCCTTAAGAATCAAGGAGCACTGAAGAAGCCGATCGAGGCGATTCGCGCGTCCGCGGGCAAGTAACGCTCGAGACTCTTGATCACCTGGCCCGAGGCGCGACGCCGGTTGAACTGCACTAGGGCTGTCTCAAGATCGACCATGCGTTGCTGCGAGGTCACCGCAACGATCTGCTCCGCACCGAACGGCTCGCCGACCCTGAGCGGTAGGCGCAAACTCGTCGATCGGGCCAACGCCGCATCAGCACCCACCGGATACAACAATTGTATGGTGCCATCGCCGGACACATTGAACAGCAGCACCGCCCTTGATGCCACATCAGACAGGTCAACTTCGACCGTCTGGCCAGCACGTTGTTGGCGATCGTCTGGCCAAATACGCATCACCTGCGGCGACCGGGTCGCAATGCGCTTGAGTTCACGAATTGCCGCTGTCCGATCAATCACCGTCGGCAGGCTGGCAACGTCCATCCCATAGGCAACCACATCCCCCCAAGCGATCACGTCGTGCGACACAGGGTCCCAGATCAGGTCGGGATTGTCCGTCGGTTGAACAGCCTGCACGGGAACATCTTTTGGCTTCACGCTTGCAAAATAGTTCGTCTTGCCGTCGAGCGCCGCCAGTCGGATCGGCGCAGCGAGGCGAAGGGGGGCCGGCGCGTCACTGATCGGAAGTTCCTTGGTCGCCGCGGCGAGGGTCGGAACGGTTGGTGCCTTGGCAGTGACAGCCGAAGGCGCCGGAGCCTGCCCTTCGACGGGCGCCACGGCTCCGGCCTGACCCGAGGCCGCTCTTGCGGCCGGCCCCTGAATCAGCACTACACCGCGCGTCAATCCGAAGGCGACGTCGGTATCCGGCGTCTGAGCTGGCGACGATATGGTCACAATGTTCTGGCGCTGGTCCGAGAGCTGATAGACCACCTGCCGAACATTGCTGAAAAGCTCCTTAAGCGTCACCTTCCCATCGTGATTGATGTCCGCGCTACCTTCCACCGCACGCGCGACCGCATAGCTGAGAGCCCCGCGTAGGCCATCGATGCCAGGGATGCGGACTTCCGGCGCCTTGGTGTAGCGGTCCACCGCGGCCAGAAATGCCGTGTGGTCAAGGTCAAGCTCGGACTTCGGATCGTTGCTGTCCGACACCGGCTTCAGTTCGTCGACCAGCAACGTGTAGCGCGGGACCTGCCGGAAGCTCATTTCAGCGGCACGCGGATCGATATCGCGCACCATACCGCCACCGTGGCAGGTATCAGCCACGAAGATCACCCTCGCTCCGCGCAGCTCGAACTGCCGGATGAAATGGTTGAACTCGCTGCCCAGAACACGCTCAACGGACCCGGTTGGCGTGATTTCAAAGCCTGGCAGCAGGAACACGTTCTCCATCCCGTCCGGCTCCGCGCCCTTGACGCGCTCCGGCTCCTGGGTGCCGTGACCGGCGATCGACAGAAAGATGAGGTCGTTGTTCTTGGTCCGCTCCACCAGTGCACTGATCTCGCGCAGGACGCCTGCCCTGTCGGCCTGGGCGTTAATCAGTTCGACGACGTCGCCAACTCCCATGGATTTCAGGCTGGTCACGATGTCCGTGGCGTCAGCGACCGCACCCTTCAATTTGCGCACGTGCTGGTAGTCGTCGATCCCGATCACGAGCGCGCGCACCGCCGCCCCGTCTGGATTGCTGATCGACAAATCTCCTGCCGCATGCGCCTGCGGGATTGTCAGTCCGATCAACGCAGCGAGCCCGACGGTGGCGCATAGCCGCCCGATCCCGCAATCAAGCCCTCTGGGCATCCGCATCGTGATCCACCTCGACATCATGCCTACCATTTTGTAGCTCTGGCGACACACTGGGTTCAGCGCCTTTTGCTTGCCGTTTTGCGGCCCGCTGGCGGTTGCTCGGTCTCCTGATAGGCGCCCGCTGAAACCGTCGTCTGATCATCCGCGAACGCCCGAAAGCGGACCGGAACATAGCCGCGCGCGAGCAGGCTCGCCAACGGATAGACGTTGCGACAGACGCGGCCGTTGCAGCCACCGGTCGAGGATTCCATGACCTCGGCCTTGCGATCAGGCGTGAACCGCAGGAACAACATCACATGCGAGCCTGGCTTGTTCAGCGCATCGCCGGGCCTCAGGTCCCAGGGATTTGCCACGGGCGCTGCGATCGCGGGGATAGCGGCAGTCGTGTAGTGGACGGAGAGCCCCCACGCGGCGCTGACGAATGCCGAACAGTCGACGCCAGCCACATCCGGCCGCGGCGCATTGCGAGTGCACACATTGCCGGCCAGCGTTCCGCTCTCGATCCGCTGCCGGAAGTTCGCGAGCGAACCGTGGCAGCCCCAGCAATAGGGTACGCCGCGCACCTCCTGGTTCACTTTTCCCTGCAGATACCACGGCCGACGAACACGGCTGAAACCGCTGCATTGGCTGTCGGGATCGTTGCCGTAGTTCGCCTGCGTCAGCTTCCACTGGATGCCCTCGAACGCAAACGCCGTCTCGATCGCCTGCTGGCGATTGGACGGTCTCACGGCGGCCGAAGCGTCAAATTTGACGTCGGATTGCGGAGCCGGCGCGGTTGCCGTTCGCGACGGCCGCACGTCGATAATCGAGGCATTGGTCAGAGGTCGAAACCCGACGCCAACCACTTCGATACCGTCCGGCTTGGTCCGCAGGAAATAGACGTCGCCATCGCTCGAAACCGTAACGAACCGCCGGGTCAGCGGAGTATTTTCCAGAGGAAGCTCATAGATTCCCTCGAGACGCCCGTTCGCGGCATAGCGTGCGACGAATGTGGTGGCGTTCTTTCCCGATGGCGGAACATCCTCGGCCAGCACGTAGAAGCGGTCGCTGTTGTCGATCTCGAGAAACTCCACCGTCCCAAGCTGGTTGCGCACGCGCAGGCCGAGCTGGCCGATGGTCTCGTTGGTGACCATGGTCTGGATCTCGACCCGTACGCTGGAATTGCCCTTGTCCGGAATGATATCGGCGATCACCGAGCCCTTGCTTCGGGAAGCCACATATTGCCGGTCGGACTGGCGGGTCGTCTTGATGATGGCCGCGCGGGTGTTCTGGTCGAGCAGGTCTGCCGCGCTGCCGGGCGCCTGCGATCCCATCTGGGCGAAAGCGGAGACGGCGACCTGATCATCCGCCCCACGGCTGGAGACCTCCTCGAGCTGGATCACGTCACCGCCGAGTCCGCGCGTGGATTGCCCCGGCGCCGCCTTCAGCGTTCGTACGCCGCCGTCCCAAACCAATATGTCGTCGTCGTGGACGACGAGATCGGTCGGCTGGACGTCTTTCGGCATCTTGAGGACGTCAGGATCGGAACTTGGTTGTTTCGGGTCAAACTGGAGGATGCGACCGTTGATCTGATCGAGCACAAACAGGTTGCCTTGCCCGTCGGCGCTGAGTGCTTGCGGTCCTGCGAGTTCCACGTCCTCGCTGGCCGGGACGATGCCGACCATGGAAGCGGCCGAACCGCCGGCGAAGCTGCGTACGACAGTATCGTCGGCGTGCGCCCTGGCTGTGAAAATCCCAGCGCCAACGATGAAGACCCAGATCCAATGATTTGGACGAAGCATGTTCGCCTCAATGTACCCCGAACCGATCGCCGCGTCGGATCGACTAATCCGAGATGCCGTTGATGCGGCGCGTCAATTAGTGGTGAGCAATCGCAATCACGTTCAATTCTATCACTGGACGGTGATAGTCCGAAATTTCTCCAGCGTGCGGTGGAAAACCATGGCCCGGAATAGATTTGAGCAAGTGAATGAAGTCCAGCCCGACGCAATCACGCTGCTCCTGAAACGCGACAATAACGGCGCCTCCGGATCGATCGTGCTGCCTGCCGCCGCGAGCCGGGGACGGTTGACCACCGACCAGGTCAGCGCGCAATTGCCAGCTCAGGATGCTTTTCGCGGCGCGATCCGGCTGGCAAACGACGTCAAGCTCGCGCTCGTGGTTTGCGATCCAGACGGGGTCTGGAAGCCCGAGTGGGGCGATCTTTATCAGGCGATCGATTGACCCGCATCGGATGGAACCAGCATATGCTGCGACGCCGCATGGAGACTAGCTTGCCGAACGGACCCCACGCCCGACCGTCGTTCCGGATGCGGGCCCTGATGGTCGCGCTCCTGGTTGCGACGGGCTGGCCGGCACGCGCCAACGACTCGGCTGCGGAATTGTCGATCGGCGGGCTCCAGTTCGTACGCTCCAGTGACGTGGCCATGGAGAGCGAGAACCTTCGTATCGCGCTTGACAGGATCAGCGTTCGCTACCAATTCGCCAACCTCACCGCCAAGCAGGTCACGCTTACTGTTGCCTTTCCGCTGCCCGACATCGACCTGTCGGAGGCTGAGAACGTTGCACTGCCGTCAAATGATCCGATCAACTTCGTCGACTTCGAGACCAAGGTCGACGGCAACCCGGCGCCGCTGACCGTCGATCAGCGCGCCATGGTTGGCAACAGGGACGTCAGTGCCCTGCTCCGCGAACTCAAGTTGCCGCTGCTGCCAATTGGTCGCCGCGAGATCCGGGTGACCGACCTGCCCGCGGCGACCCGGACCCGGCTCGTGGACGACGGACTTCTGATGCCAGCCGGGATGAGCGACAACGGTCGCCAGCAGTATGCGCCGGGTTGGGTTATCAAGACTTCGGCTGTGCGCCAGCAGGTGTTTCCGCCCATACGCACCGTCACGGTCGAACACCAGTACCGGCCGAGCGTTGGCTCCAGTCCTGACACCATTCTGCGCTCGAGCCTGCGCCGCAGCAGCGCACTCGGTCAGGAAGTCGCGCGTTACCGGAAAGAATACTGCGTCCAGGATACGTTCCTCGCCGAGCTCGACAAGCGCGCGGGCAGTAACCAGACCAACAGCGCGAATCTGCAGGAGCGGCGCATTTCGTACGTGCTCAAGACCGGCGCGAATTGGGCCGGGCCGATCCGGTCATTCAAGCTGACTATCGACCCAGGCGGCAGCGACCGTTTGGTGAGCTTCTGTCCTGGGCGGCTAAAGGCATCGTCTGCTATTGGAAACACGCTTGAGTATACGGCAAGCGACTTCAAGCCGGATGCCGACCTGAAAATCCTGGTGATCGGAACATTCTGAGCGCGCCGGTCAATTGGTGAGCAGCACGTAGCGCGCGGCCGCGATGACAGTCACCTTGTTGCGCTGAGCCTCGCTTAGCGCCTGCAGGAAGAACGTGTCGGCAGCCATCGGTCGCGGCTGGCGCAATGAGTCCAGGACCTGCGGGACCGCCACGACTAACAGCAATTGCGGACCGCTCGCGCGCGCTGTCGGGAGCGTAAACGAAAGTGAGTCGATGCCCGGCTTCAGAAGATAAGACAGGCTTTGGACTTCGCCGCGATCCGACACCATGAGCAGCTCCACCACGCGGTTGGCGAAGTTCTCAATGGTCCCATTGAGGGTTTCACCGCCTTTCAGCTCTGTTGCTGACAAGGTGATGCGTGGCATTCGCGCCTGATCGCTCCCGACCTGACTCAAGAACTTGACGGCTGGGCATTGCGCCTGGGTCACTTGCCTGACGCCGATCGAAGCCTCGAAACCCTGCTCACGCCGGAACGCTTTGTCGAAGGTATCGAATGGGGCGGTCGAGGCACCGAACCCTTCGATGACAGCGGCATTTGGGCTCACGGCAATCGGCAAGACGAAGAAGCAGTCACCGCCAGAATATTGGGCCACGTATTTGCGGATGCGCTCAGCTCGCCCCGGCCCCTCGAGTCCCGGAGGCGGCGTCGCCGTCGGCTGCGCGGGCAACTTCACTGGCTCTTGGCGTCCGGGCTGTGGTCCAGCGGGCTCGACCTTCGGCGGCACCACTGTTCCAGCGAGTTTCGGAGGTGGCGGCAAGACCGCGGTGCCGGGCGCTGACCAGACCAGCTTGTAGAAGGCATATCCACCACCGCCGACCAGCAGCAACAATGCCGCCACGCCCGCCCCCAGCCAGAGGCCGCGCGGACCCCGCGCGGTCGACGGCATCCTGTCCAGCGGCGCCGGCGCCGCGCTTTCCGGCCGCCGCAGCGGATCGAAGCCATATAACGGCGCGGCCGGCGTCTGGGCCGAACCGGTTGGCGTCCAGTTGGCGACCTCCCCCATCGTCGGGCGCAATGCCGGATCAGGCTGCAGCATCCGCTCCAGCAAAGGGCGGATGCGCATATCCACCGCACCGAGATCGGGCACCCGCCGGCGCTTCTCCACCAATTGAAACTGGCTGCCACCCATGTCGAGTTTCTGTCCGGTCAGCGCATGGAAGAGCACAAGACCGAGGCTGTAGACATCGGACTTCGCAGTCACGTCATTGCCGTACAACCCTACCTGCTCCGGCGATGCGTAGTTGTCCTTGCCAGCGAAGCCCGAGCCGATGATGGTCTTGTCACCCATCTGGGTCGACCGGGCGATGCCGAAGTCGATGATCTTGGCCCGCCTGACGTCGTCGAGCGGAACGATGATGTTGTCCGGAGAAACGTCGCGATGGATGATGCCGTGCTCATGGGCGGCCTCCAGCCCCGATGCGACGCGCTGCATCAGCCTGATCAGCGCCTCGAAGGTCAACGGCCCATCATCGAGCATGTTCGAGAGCGAGCGGCCATTCACGAACTCCATCGCGAGATAAGGTCGCTGCAGCACCGGCTCCACGGTAAACAGGAAGTAGCGAACGATCGCGTCATGCGGGAGATTGTGGAGTGCCGCGGCCTCTCGACGGAACAGCGCGAGCGCCGCCTCGTTATCGACCATGTCGGGCAGTAGCATTTTCACCGCAACAGGCGATCCAGTCTGGATCTCACGGCATTTGTAGACCTCACCCATGCCGCCCGCGCCGATCACCGCTTCGATCTCGTAAATGCCGTTGAGACGGGTGCCGGGCGGCACGCCGTGATAGGACGATCGGAACGGATCGTTCGGGGTCATGGTTGCGGCTCCCGATTGAGCGGAGATCTTGTCGCCTCCTGAGATCGTGGCGTCAGCAATCGCACGATCACAATCGTCACGTTGTCAAGCCCGCCGCGATCAAGAGCCAGCGCGAGCATGTCATCGCAAGCCGCCTGGGCGCGCCGCGTAGCCGCGTGCTGCAGGATCTCGTCGTCGTGCACGTGCCTGGTCAGGCCATCGCTGCAGATGACGAAGATATCCTCCGGCTCGGCCGGGCCTGTCACCACCTCAAATTCTGGATCATCGGCGACACCGACGGCACGAGTAATGGCATTGCTCGGCCAATCATTTACGTCTTCGCGCGACAGCGCGCCTTCGGCGATCAGTTCCTCCAGTTCACTGTGATCATGCGACACTTGGCAAATTGCGCCGCGACTGATCAGGTAAACCCGACTGTCACCCGCCCATATGCAAGCATAGTAGCTATCGCGAACGAGCAGAACCGCCGCTGTGGTCCCGACGGTGGCACCCTGTCGTTCATGACTTAGCGCCAGTATCTGCTGGTTTGCGCTGAACAGCCGCTCCTCGCATTCCGCCAACAGGTCTGCGGCTGATTCTGGCGTGCGGATCGCGTCAAGCGACTGCACTACAATGCGACTAGCGAGATCTCCGGCTTCATGACCACCCATACCGTCGGCGACCGCCCACAGGCCAACGTCGGTACGTATCAAACATGAATCCTCGTTCCGCTCCCGCACCCGCCCGGCATGGGTGACGCTACCAACATCGAACAAGGATGGAATATGCACCATCGCGCGTCATCCAGTCCCGGACGCCGCGAGGCCGAGATCACCGGTCAGCAGCGTGATGTAGTGAAACGGATCTGGTAATCCGCGGCAACTCAGCGCCATTGGCGGAAAGCCTTCTCCTCCGGCGGTCCACCAGAAGCTAGCCGCGGCGTAGACCTGTGGGTTGGTGGCGCAAAGTGCTGCAAACGCCCCCGCGAAGGCGTCGACCGCCGAAGCCCTCCCCATTGCCGCTGTACCAAGCGACGTGATCGGCGGACCGCTGCCGACGGTCTCCTGCAATCGTGGCACCGCAAGCCGATCCAATGCATCGGAGATCTGCTCGAAGGTTGCGGCCCGATCCAGGGTCGAAAGTAGGAACGTCTCCACTTGCCCGAACCATTCGTCCTGCGGATCAATGCTCGGCGGCGGCAGCGAGACGGCCTCGCCGGTCACCGCATGCAGGGTCAAGGGATAGTATCGCCCCACCCCGTCGAGCGAGGGCATGATCGCACCCGCCACTGTCGTGCCGCAAATCGCGGCGCCGAGCCAAAACCGCCAGACTGGAGCGGTCAGAAAGGCCTGCTGCCATCCTGGGCCAAGCTGGTGGCGACTTGCTGACAGCGCCGCCTGTACCCACGGCTCCCAGGCCTCGAGGAAGCTGCGTGGGGTCGCGATCGCGATGAAATCGCGCTTTGCGCCGATCTTGCCGAATAGCCCGCAACGCATGGTCATATCCCGGTCGGGCAACGAAACTCGCGCAGCACTGACAGGTTCAGCGGGTTGCGCAACGATCCCGTCGAAATTTGATAGCTGAGCTCGCGCCCAGCGACGATGAAGGTCGCGCTGGCCGTTTCCGCTTTCACCGCTAACGAACCTGCCTCCAGCATCCGAAACAACGACCAGGGACCAATGCGCTCAAGCACGGATGGCGGGCCAGTGTCGTTACTGACTGAAATTGCCGTTCGCGGCGCTGGGCCCGGCCATAGGACGGTCGTTGGCGAGTTGCTCTGTGGCTGTGGCGGCGGCGTAGGTTGCGGACCGCCAAACAAAGGCGAGGGGGCCGATCCGGGAATGGTTGGGCTCGCAATCGTGGTGCCGCCGATCTCGGTCTTAACGGTCACGCCTGGTCCCGGCGCCCCGGGGGGCCGGATCGCAAATGAAACGGCCGGCACACCGCCGCCCGTTTGGAAGAACGCATCCCGGATATAAGCCGCATTCTGGAATTGTTTGAGCGTGTCGGGCGAGAACGACCGACCAACGGGGCTCTCCTTTCGCCAAGTCCAGTCCGATCGCGACGTGTCGGCATAAGGTGCCAGATACTGGGTGAAGAACTTGTCCATAACGCCATTCGGACTGAACAATTTGGCAAAATCCGCCAGCGGGACTTCTTGGCTACTGCTGCGGATGAACGGGTAGCGGTTGGTCACGGTCTGTTGACAGACTGGCGTGACCTGATCGCGCAACGTTTGCAGGATTTGCCCCGCGGTTGAAGCCGCGATGCTGCCTTCGAACTCCGCGGCTGCTGCTCGCAGCATGTCGGAGAATGGCGGCGGCATGCGCGAGGCATTGTTGCGGAGCGCTGCGACCTGGGTCTGAAGCGCGGCCGTGGCTTGTGCGGTCAGTTGGGGATTCTCGATGATCAGCGTCAGGTTCTGCGCGATGTCGTTCAGGTTCGCGACGGCCGAGTCGATCGGCCGGTGAGTACTCTCGCCTTCGAGCGCCGCATGGTAAGGTTTGAACTGTGCTTCGATCATCGCGCCAGGCGGTCCATCCTGGGCATTGGTGAAGAGTACTGGCGCCGGTACGGCAACTGGCGCCGAAGCGTTCGCCGGCTTCGCCCGTTCCTTGGTCAGCGCCGTCTCGTCACGCACCGATTCCAGAATTTGCCGCATGGGCGAGGTCGGCGCCGAAAGCGCCCGCAGCACCTCATATTTCGGCTTGTCGGCGAGCAGCTTCTTCAGGCGCAGGCTCCCGAGCGCGGTTCGCCAGGTCGCCACGAAATCGTTGGAATAGACGTTGAGCAGATCGCCGGCCAGATTGTCGTACTGCTGGTCGATGGCCGACTGCTGGCCTGCATCACCCAAAACCCATCGCTCCCGCTTCATCCGCTCAGACAATCCGGACAGCCGTGCGACGAACTTCTGATGGAAACCGTTATACGTGAAGAACTCAGGTACCCGCACGGCGTCCAAAGGCTGCCCCGTCGTGGTTTCGAAAACGACACCCATGTCGGGTCCGCCATGGCGACCGGCGATCCAGTCGCCAGCAGTCGATGCGCGAGCCTCCGATTTCAGAAACTCGTAGGCGCGTTGCGACACGCTCAGGCGCGCCAAGGAGCTCTGCGCCTGCTTGATCAACCGGCCGTCGAGTTCGACCAGCGGCTGCTGTTCGGTCTCGAGGTCGAACATCGCCACGAGGTTCTCGTCGAGTAGACGCCGCCCTTCCGCGTTGGTGGCGCCAGGATAGAGGTTGTCCGCCCAGTCACGTTGCATCCAGGAGCGGATCAGCTCACGGTCCGGCGACTGCAGGCCGCCGACCATCAGATAGACCTTGAGCGCCTCGTAGACGAAGGCAGGTTCGTTTATGCGCGCATTGAGCTGCTCCTCCAGGCGATACAGCAGGCGCGGCCGGAACATGCGCTCAAGCGCCGTATGATAGGCCGCCTTCGAGGGCGACAGCAGCCGGGCGTGCTGACTGAGCCCGTAGCGAGCCGACAGAGGCACCGACTCGCCGCGCGATCTGTAGCCTGCCGGGGCGTTGCGCAGCCGGTAGAGTAGTGGCAGCACCTTGTCGAGGTCGTGATCGGCAATCAACGTCTGCTTGATAAGTGGTGCGCCGACGGCCGCATACTCGCTATCCGCTTGCAGGCTTTGCTCGATCAAATCGGAGTTCCGCTTGTAGCTCATCAGCCAGGCTGCGATCAGTCCGATCGACACCAGGCCGATCAACGATAGCGCTGCGGCTTTCAGGATCAGGGCGCGGCGCACCGCGGCACGGTCGGTCGAGACCCAGTCGGCTTCGCCGATGATGACCTTGGAAATCAGATCGGCAAGGAAGAAGCTCTTGCCCGTCCCCGAATAGGATCCGGACCCGACTTCCTCAGCACCGAAGGTACGTGCCAGCGACCCGATCAATTGGTCGATCGGCGTGCCCTGCTGCGTACCGGAGGTAAAGTAGAACCCGCGCAGGTTCGCGTTCACGTGATAGCGCGTGGGCTCGAAGATCTGGTTGAGGAAATCGTGGATCTGGGGCTTGAGCCGCGCCATCTGTGCCGGAAAGCCGAACAATTGCACGCGGTGCTGGGGCGTCGGCTCGTCCTGCAGACGGTCGAGCGTCTCCTCGCTTAAGCGCTCCAGCAGACGGTCGAACTCGACCGGGATTTGCCCCACCAGATTCTGGGTTTTATCGGCGGTCTGGAACGTGGCACCCCAAACCTGGCGGCGGCCCGCTTCCCCGAGATAGGCGAAATACTCGGTGAAGCCGGCAACGAGATCGGCTTTGGTAAATAGCGCGTAGACCGGGAAGCTGACCTTGAGTCTTTGATGTAGCTCGAGCAGGCGCATCCTGATGGCATCGGCGTGAAGCGCGAGCTCCTGCTTCGGCAGCGTCAGGATGTCTTCGATACTGATGGCGACAAGGACGCCGTTGATCGGCTGGCGTGATCGGCTTTTCTTCAGGATGTCCAGGAACGCCAGCCAGCTGTCCTTATCGGCCTTGCTATTGGAATCCTGGGTGGTGTAGCGGCCGGCGGTATCGATCAGCACCGCCTCCTCGGTAAACCACCAATCGCAGTAGCGGGTACCGCCGACCCCCGCGATCGCTGCGGGCGTCGCCCCGCGCGCGAGCGGAAATTTGAGCCCGGAATTGACCAGCGCCGTGGTCTTGCCGGCGCCGGGCGGACCGATGATGACGTACCAGGGCAGATCGTAGAGATAGCCCGACTTGTTGCCGCTGGCGGTCTTCAGCGTCGCGAGCGCATCCTTCATGCGCTCCTTGAGCACCGGTTCATCGCTGACGAGCTGGTCCGCACCAGCGATGCCATCGGCAATCTCCTTGGCACCCTTGCGCCGCTTGAACAGATTGAGGCCAACGATGCCTGCCACGACCGTGGTGAGCAGCAGAATAGCGATCTGCCGGACGATATGGTTCTCCAGCGGCCGCCAGTCGCCGAACGCAATGAAGGGACCGGCGAAATAGATCACCGCTCCGAGCGAGCTGAGCCCGACTCCGTAGAGAACGATGCGAAGAATGTCCTTGGCAAGCATCTAACCGTACCTGTTGCAAACCACCTGACCCGGTGGAATCTGCCTATTCGCTGCGTTCGATAAAGATCTCGACGCGCCGGTTCTTGGCGCGTCCCTCGGGTGTCGTGTTGCTGGCGATTGGCGCATCTGCTCCTTTGCCCTCGACATCGACGCGCGAACCATCGGTCAAGCCAGGCTTCAGTGCCGCGGCAACCGCCTTGGCGCGCTCGACCGACAACTCGAAATTGGTCGGGAAGCGGACAGTGCGGATCGGCGAACTGTCGGTATGGCCGACGACCCGGATCCGTCCCGGCTCCTTGTCGAGGGTTGCTGCGACGCGGAGTGCGATCGGCTTGAAACCGTCGAGGATGGTCGCCTGGCCCGATGCAAACAAGGCCAGATCGCAGACCCTGATCACGATGAAACTGGGGGTCTGGTCCGCGGTCATGGCACAGGCTGTGTTCTCCTTCGCGAGCGCGTTGCGGATGCGTTGCAACTGGGTGATGCGATCTGGTGGCGGCGGAGGCGGAGGCGGCGGCGGTGGTGCAACGACCTGGCGCTTGAGCTCGATCGGGCCGGCCGGATGGAGCGCGAGCGCCACCTCGGCCGCATTCTCTGCCCGGCCAGTGAGGAGCGTCCGCAGGACGAAATAGGACCCGGTCAGCAGCGCGGCGACGACGGCCGCCACGAGCCAGACTGGAACACGCAGACGCTGCCGGCGCCCCGCCAGCGACTGCCCGCGCCAGTTGGGCGACAGGTCGCTCATCGTCTTCGGCCGGACCCGGCGCAGCAATTCATAGAGGTTACGCTGGATCACCTGCAGGTTCGCAAGTCCGCCCCCCGACGTCCGGTGAATGCCCTGAAAACCAAGCGCAAGGCAGGCGTGCTGAAGTTCGAGGACCGGATAGTTGACCAGTGGATCAACCTTCAAATGGTCGAGGATCTCAAAGAAACGGACGCCGCCGACACGCTCGCCGAAGAACCGGCTCAGCATCGAGTATTGCGTCCAGACGTGACGCTCCTCGGTTGGGATGTGCTGCACGATATCGTCGGCAGTGGCACACAGGATATATTTCGCTGTGTTGGCCTGGTGCTCGGAAATGCCCGCTGAACGGATGTCCTTCTCAAAGAATTTGATGGCGTCTGCGACCTGCTCCATCAGGCTCGCGAATGACGCGCGCATGAGCGCCACCCGCAACCGACCGAGCAGTTGCAGCAACGGGCCCGCAGCGCGCATCACCGGATTGGCATTTGGCGCCACCAGATCGTCAACGCGCACCGGCGGGCCTGGCGGCAACATGGGTTGCGGCACTTGGCCTTGCGCGGGTGTCGAGATCCATTCCTCGGCTGGATGGCTGGTCGGCGCGGAGGCGTAGTTCGAGCCCTGTGGAACGGGCGAAAAGGATGATGGTGGCGCTGGCGCGCCGGGAGAAGGTACGGGTGATGGCGAATAGGCCGGACGTGCCGCAGGCCCCTCGCCCGGCGGAGGCTGAGAGGTCGGCGCCGGCGGCAACTTCCCGCCGGGGTTGGGACGGATGATCGTCCGTTCGCCTCGACCGAAAGGATTAACCGGCTTGTCCCTGTCGCTCATGGCCTGTCTTCCAGGATAGCCCAAAGGTACAGCTCAAGCTCCGGCCAGTCGCCGGAGAAGTGCATTCCGATCGAGGCCGCCGTGCTGAACTCGGGCCACAGCGGCGACTTGCGGTCGAGATAGAAATAGACGTGATCCGTGATGGCACGGATATGCGGCGGCGGCGTCGGCAAATGCACCAAGGTCAGGCCCGGCAAGTTTGCGTGCACGATCTCGTTCATCTTGGTGTTCGGCCCGACCTTGAACAGGTGCGGGAAATCGTTCTGGATCTCCACGAGTGGCCGCCGTGCGGCAACCTCCAGCACCAGGGTCGCATTTCGGAATAGCGCTCGATCGCGGATCGGCGATACGAACGCATTCTGCGCGCGCTCGATGATCTCCAGACGGATCGCGCGCCGGCCCAGCCGCGCGCTCAAGAAGTCCTGGATGTCGCTCACCAATGGTGTGAAGACGTTCTCGAGATCGTCGTGATCGTACGCCGGATAGTTGCGCGCCCGCCGTTCCGCCGTGGAAAAAGTCGCAAGTTCACCCGCGAACCTCAGCAATTCCTCGTACAGGCGCTCGGGGTGCACGCTGCCGGAGCGCTGGAAATGAGTCAGCACGGGAATGGTACGGTTCAGCACTTGCAGGACCAGATAGTCGACGCTCTGCAACCCACCGCCGGATGACGGATCGACCGCATAACGCGCCAGCTCGTCGAGTTTGGTCTCAACCCAGCCGATGATGCGGTTGAGCCAACCATCGATGATCGGATGCGCGGCGCAGACCAGCATCGTCGGCACGAACTTGTCGTCGAACAGGATGTTCTTGTCGCGCACTTCCAGAATGCGCGCGATGCCGAGGCCCATGTATCCGGGCTTGTTGGTCTTGCGCAGTTCGAACGACAAGCGCGGATAAGCGATGTCGATCTCTTCCTCGATGCGTAGCGCCGAGGTCGAGTCAATGAAGGTTTCCGAAGTACGAACATAGCGACTGGCGCTGTCGGTGCGGTCCTCGTCGACCTCGCGGGTGTTTGGTGCCGCGACCGGCATCATCAGCCAGACGATCTGGCCTGCGGCCGTCTCCGGCACATCGATCGCTTCGGGAATTGGGCTGTCCGCAGGGATAGCGAACGGCGTACCGTCCGGCATGACGCCGGACGCATTGCGCACCGCGAACTTGCTTTGTTCGGTAAGATCCTTATCGATCTCCAGCTGGGCAAAGCCCCAGGGGTACGGTGTCGTGTAGCGAACGCGCTTTTCCAGCAAATGTTCGATGTAGCGGTCGTTCTGCTGCAGATGATGCGGTCGCAGAAACAGACCTTCCGACCAGAAAACCTTGCTGTACCAAGACATTCCTACATCCACTTAGAAATTGTCGGCAACCGCGTGGTCGCCGATAGTTTACTTTGAACCGGGCTTGTCACCGCGGTCGTAATAGTCTGAGAAGAGCAACATAAAGGTTTCGATCGGAGCGCTGTTGTCGCGGCCAAGATGCGCCTTCCAGCGCGTCAAAAATTCGTCCCAGAGTTTGCCCTTGTTCGTGCCGAGCCAGGAGCTTGCGCCACGCTGAAGCTCGAGCTCGCGCGCCATCAGCGTCGGATCTATGCCCGCAATCAGCTCATGCACAGCGTGCTGCATCGCCATGTAGGTCTTCAACTGATGTGATTTGAGATCACTGAAGCCCTGTGCAAGGGCGCGCTGTGCGTCGAGGTAGCTACGCGTCGGCGGCCCAAAGAGAATGCGCATCGCCTCTTCCGAGGTCGGCGAGAATTTCAGCGGATTATTTTCGAGGGCCTGGACGGTGGTCTGGCTGGTGCTGCGGGTCAGCTGCTTGGCCTGGGTTCGCGCCTGCAGCAGCGCCATCAGATTATCCACGGTCATGCGCAAGATGATGCCAAGCTGTTCGGCGAGTTCGGCATCGGACTTGCTGGCAAAGAAATTGTCCGGCAATCCTGCAGCGCGCGCCACCAGCCGTGCGAACTCGGTACCGCCGACTGGCTTGGCCGTGACACGCCCCTCATCTGCTGCTTGCGCCGGGTGCGGCGACCCAACCTGTGGGCGCGGTGGCGATGGCGATGCTGGCTGCTGGGCAGCGGCCGGCTCATCATCGATCCACACCGGCGGCCGGCGTGGGGTCGGCATGACTGGCGGACGCTCGACTTGCGGTTTCGGCGCGTTAACCGGACCGGCTGCCCAGTTCATGTCGTCGTCCTGCACGGACGGTTGGTACGGAGACGCCGGCGATGACCGTCGGAATGGGTCTCCACCCGGTGCCGGGACGCTCGCCGCCCAATCCAGGAACCCCGGATTGACGGGCCGCGCAGCCTCGCGTGGCTTCTTCAACAGTTGCGGATCGATCGGCGGCGGAACGTCACGATCGGCCGTCCAAAGCTCTCCGTAATCCGCATGCTGCTGGACCGAGGGTTCGTGCAGTTGCGCCTCATGGTTTGGGGTGCGCCCGCCAGCCTCATCCTTCAGCGAAACTCCTATGATGTAGTGGCCGATCGTGAGCCGATCGCCGTCGCGCAAGCGGTGCGGCCCCCGCATGCGCTGGTCGGCACCATTGAGAAAGGTGCCGTTGGTCGAGACGTCGTGCAGCCAATAGCCACCGTCGCGAAAGTGCACCTCGCAATGCTTTCCGGAAATCGTCCGCGCCGGATCCGGCAGCGTCCAGTCGAGGTGACGGTCCCTGCCAATATCGACCGAACGCCTGCCGGTAACCGTAAACGACACAGGTCCGCCGTCCGGAAGATTCGGTTCGTTCTCGATATTAAAGCGAAGCACCATCACATCGTCTCGTTATCGAGGAGGGCGCGGTTCGCCGCGTGCCAATTGAATACCATCCTCCAGGCATGACGTCATTATCTCGTCCCGGGAGTCGCGGGGGAGCCGGCAGAGGCCAATCAGCAGTGCTGCACGCACCGCCCGTGCGGCCTGATCTGGCCTGGCTTCCACGGGCGCAAATTCCGGGGGAACCACGCTTCCGCCGGACCATCCGGCCGCCAGCGCCAGCCATGTTGCTGGTTGCTCAGGATCGTTGGCATTGCCGACAGCCAGCGCCTTGTTCCGGGACTGCTCGTCCGGTTGCCGGACCCAGGTCTCCACAATATTCAGCGACCTGCTATCGCTGGCATCGAAATGGTCGAACATCCGTCGCAGGGAGCGACATCCCCAGCCAATTGCCACGCGCCTTGGAAGCAAATAGGCACAGTAAGACACGGCCGGATGCCAATTGCACGCGTCGGCGGCCTCCTGAAGGAAATCCATCGAAGGCTTGTCAGCGTCGGCTCTGCCGACATCATAGCGCGCCAAGGGATAGGCCTGAAACAGATCCTGTACCGTGCCGAACCGAACCTGCCCCATGACCGTCAGCCGACAAGAGTTGGAGTGCCGTGCGCGACCAGCGGACCGCCGGCTACAAGCGCCATGCCGGCCTGCGCTGTCATGGCGATCGTCGGCGCGTTGATGACGATGCCCGCCGGGGTCAGGATAATCTGGCTGGGACCAACCTGCAGGGTGATATTGGCATTGGCCGTGAGTGTGATGCTGATGCCCGCATTGACAGACTGGTCCATGGCCAGCGTGATGTACTGACCGCCCAATTCGATATCGAGCTTATCATTGCCTTTCTTGAGCGTGGTTTTGCGGGTGTCGCCGCCGAATGCAGCTTCGCCGATGGTCCGTGTCTCGGTGTCGCGGACCGTCACGTCGTGGTCCTTCTCAGCATGCACCGTGATCTTCTCGGATCCCTTCTTGTCCTCGAAGTTCCACTCGTTGAAGCCGCCACCACCTTTGGTGGAGTCGGACTTCAATCCTGCAACCGTCTTCTTCGACGGCAGATCGTAGGGTAGCTTGTATTCGTCGTTGTACACGGTGCCGATCACCAGGGGCCGGTCCGGATCCCCCTCCAGGAATTCGACAACCACTTCCTGTCCGACGCGCGGGATGATCTGACCGCCCCAGCGCTTGCCAGACCAAACCTGAGCCACGCGCAACCGGCACGACCGCTTCTTCTTCCGATCCCAGAAAAAGCGGACATAGATTTCGCCCAGCGATTCAACGTCGATTTCCTCGTTCGAATTGTCGTCTTTGGTCACCACCTTGGCAGTTTGGATGCCGTTGATCCTTGGCTTCGGCGTCATCATCAGCGCTCGAAACGGCCGATCGCTTGGCAGAAACTCATAGCTGCCGAAATAGACATGTTGCCCGGCGTCGCTGGGACCGCCAGTGCGGTAAGATTCGATCGAGAACGAGTGCGTCGCTCGCACCACGAGATATTCCACGTTCTGCGAGTCTTTGGAGTGCTTTTCGAGCTTCGTCAGCCCGCCGGGGAACAGGTTAACGGCGTCGCCGTTGCCGCGGCGACGCCGATCCATCGCTTGCTCGGCCTGGAGCTGGATCTTCGCGTAGCGCTCGCCGTCGGATTTCTCCTTGAACTTCCCGGGATAGTCGTAAAACTCCATCTCCGACCGAGTGTAATGCTCGGAGCCCTTGGCATCGCTGATCAATTGAGCGTTGGGCTTCTGATAGTTGTAGTCGTTGAGTTCGATCTTGCCGGTACGAAACCGACGCTCCGAGACCCATTCATAGATGTGCTGCTCTCCTCGACGATCGGCACCCGTCAGCGGGATGTAGGGAATCGTAGCAAGACCTTTGATCGGGGTGTGCGATGATTTGGAGTCTGCCAACACCAGCGTATGTTTGCCGCCCTCATGCTTGAAGAAGTAGTAGATGCCGTGCTGCTCCATCAGCCGACACACGAAATTCAAGTCGGTCTCGCGGTACTGAACGCAATATTCGAGCTTCGGACATGCCCCCTCTTCGGTCAATTTAGATTCATAGTCGGTGAAGCCACGTTCGTTGAAAACCTCCTTGATGATGTCGGGCGCCTTCTTGTCCTGAAAGATCCGGCAATCGGTGGTCCGCGACAACAGCCATAACCAGGGCCTCAGCACGATCCGGTAGCTGAAATAGTCGTTCTTCACCCCGAGCCACTGGGCCTCCGTCAGAACGCCACTGAACTCGCGCTGCATTTCATGCAGCTTTATGGTCAGCGTGCACTGCTGACCGATGGCACGGTCGAAATCGAGGTCCGCATCCTCACTGAGACACTCGATGCGATACTCGAACAGCTCGCTGAGACCTTCCGAGCCTTCGAATCCGGCAAAAACCAAAACGTCCTTGCCAAGAGGCGTCTTGAGTTCGCAAAGGCGGGTATCCTGAGTAAGCTGGCCCATGTGGGCTTAAACTCCCTCCTTCGATCGAATGACCCGCTGCAAAGAGCTGATCAGACGTTATGCGAGAACCACGAAAATCCTGCCCGCCACCGGCAGTGCCGGAAAATCCACTCCAGGGCTGGGCCTCCGGACGTTCCACAACAGCAGTCCAAAGAACCGCCCCGGTCATCAAGTAGTCGGCTCCAAGAGCTTGCCGGTTCACGCGAAAATGGCATGATCTTCGGGAATGAACCAAGATCAGCAGGCATCTGACCCATAAGTATAGATCGGATCATGATCCCCCGCGATCCGGCAGTCGCAACGGGCTCGGCAGCGGGGCCGTGACCGAGCAGATGGACGATCCTCGTATGCTTGATGTCGCCTCCCTGACGCAGCCCATTACCGCTGACGATCCCTGCGGACCAGATCTCGACGCCGTCGGAGACGTCCAATATCTCAACTTTTTCGCAGGCGCGGAATCCCTGCTGCCGATGTCGTTCTTCGAGGTCGTCAACGCCAATGGAGAGCGTGGACGCTTCGATCCAAAGGCAGTCGATTTTGCCGGCCAGTTTTCCGCCGCACAGCCCCTTCTTGCGCGCACCCGCGATCTTCGCCTGAACTTGCTTTTGGCCAAGTTTTCAATCCTCAACCGCGATCTCGACGGCTTTCTCTGCTGCCTGAAGGCGACCAATTTGCTGCTGCGCGAGCAGTGGGAAGCGGTGCATCCGAAGGGCGAAGACGGTGACTACGCACTTCGCGCCGTCACGGTCGAAGCAATCGACGTGTTCCCGACCGTGATCAACCCGCTCCAGTTCCTTCCCCTTATCGAGAACCGCAGACACGGCAACCTGAACTACCGCGCTTATCAAGTCGCCATGGGCGAAATTCCCGCCGGCGACGCCGACGCCGACGGGCCAGATCTGGCGGCCATCGAGCGCATCGTCAGCGAGACGGATCTCAACACTCTCAAAGTAACCAGCGCGCGGTGCTCCGCGGTCGCTGCTGAAATCGCGGGCATCAAGCAAACCTGGCACGAGAAATTGAACGCGGGGCAACCGATCAGTCTCGACAGGCTCTCCGGCCTGGTTAACGGCATGGCTACCTGGCTCGCGGGTCTTGTCGCGTTGCGGGATCCTACGGCAATCGCCGGAACCGCGGAAGGTGCCGGTCCTGTCGATATACAGGCGCCGTCAGACACCACCGGGGTGGTGGCTTCATCCGCACAGGCATCTGCAGCGCTTGCTGCGGCGGCCGATTATTTCGCCCGGATGGAACCATCCAACCCGGCACTGTTGCTGGTGCGTCAAGCGCAGGAGATGGTCGGCAAATCATTCATTGAAGTGATGCGGATGCTGGTCCCGTCCCACGTGGAGAGCGCTGCGATCAACATCGGGCGCGACAAGGTCTTCGACCTGCCCATCGAACGGATGGCGGAGCTCGCGACCTCGCCCTCATCGACGACCGATGACAGCGCTCAAGATATTGTGTTTTCAGTAGAAAATAGAGCGCAGGCCTTGGGCTTGCTGACGAAGGTGGCGTCGTTTTTCCGAACCGCGGAGCCGTCCAGCCCCATCCCCTTTTTGATCGATCGCGCGCGCGATCTCGCACAAAGAGATTTCCTCAGCCTTTTGAATGACCTCCTGCCTGAGGGCGCTCTCAAGACAATCAACAAATCGTATTGAACCCACCTTTCGCTCAAGGGCACTAACTGGACACAAGGATGTTTTGCCGACCGCAAGTTGAAACGCCTTAGTCAATCTGCGTCGTGCAATTTGGCTTCTCGATTTCGTTGAGAGGGGAACCATGGCTACCGACAGCGGTCAAAAATTCATTCGACGAAACCGCGCACCACGCGTGCACATCACATACGAGGATCCTTACGACGCCGAACGGCTGATCGAGCTGCCATTCGTCATGGGCGTCCTGTCAGACCTTTCCGGCAATAACCCCGGCATCGAGAAGTCGAAGGTCGAAGAGCGCAAGTTCCTCGAATTCGACATGGACAATTTCGACAACCGCATGGCGGCAATCCAGCCCGGCGTGACGGCGCGCGTCGCCAATCGCCTCAGCGATGGATCCGACGAGAAGATCTCGGTCACCCTGCGCTTCAACAAGATGGCAGACTTCACACCGGTGGCCGTCGCCCGCCAGGTGCCGGCTACTGCCAAGCTGCTCGAGGCGCGCGAACAACTCGCCAACCTGCTGCGCTACATGGACGGCAAGGTGGCCGCCGAGGACCAGCTCAAAAAACTTCTCGCCGATCCTCAACTTATGGCGGCGCTTCGGGAACGCGCGACAAGCCATTCGACCGAACCTGGCACC
This sequence comes from Bradyrhizobium sp. A5, assembly GCF_042076515.1. NCBI lineage: Bacteria > Pseudomonadati > Pseudomonadota > Alphaproteobacteria > Hyphomicrobiales > Nitrobacteraceae > Bradyrhizobium > Bradyrhizobium sp. A5. The sequence goes on from NZ_CP148990.1 coordinate 4,400,718, forward strand.
GAGAGCTAAGGAAGGAATGGGGACCATGGCAAAAGAAGCTGTTCACAAAGAGAGCACCACCCAGGTCAAGACTGTTGAAGCTGACGAGTTTGCCACTCTGCTGAAGCAAAGCTTCAAACCGCGCACTGAACGTGCGGCGACCGAAGTCGAAAACGCGGTATCCACGCTCGTTCAAGAGGCCTTGAAGGACACGAGCGTCATCAAGTCGGACGTCCTCGACACCATCGAGGAGATGATCGCGCGGATCGACCAGAAGCTGACCGCGCAAATGAACGAGATTCTTCACACACCTGAGTTCCAGGCAATCGAAAGTGCTTGGCGCGGCCTCCATTACCTCGTCTTCAATTCCGAGACCGACGCTAACCTGAAGATCCGGGTGATGAACGTCTCCAAGAACGAGCTGTATCGGAATCTGCGGCTTTACCCCGATGCGCGCTGGGACCAGAGTCCCCTGTTCAAGCAGATCTACGAGTATGAATTCGGCCAGTTGGGCGGCGAGCCGTTCGGCTGCCTGATCGGCGACTACTATTTCAGCCACCTCCCAACCGACGTGCAGTTGCTCCGCGATCTCAGCAAGATCGCTGGCGCCGCGCACGCCCCCTTCTTCAGCGGCGCCGAGCCGACGCTGATGGGAATGGACTCTTGGACCGAGCTGTCCAACCCTCGCGACATCGGCAAGGTGTTCGATACGCCGGAATATGCCGCATGGAAGGGACTGCGCGATCAGGACGACTCGCGCTATCTCGGCCTGTGCATGCCGCGCGCGCTCGGCCGCCTCCCCTACGGTGCAAAATCGGAGCCCGTGGAAGAGTTCGCCTTCGAAGAGGAGACAGACGGACACACCGGCGACAAATACGGCTGGATCAACGCCGCCTACGCAATGGCAGTCAACATCAACCGCGCCTTCAAGGAGTTTGGATGGTGCACGCGCATCCGCGGTGTGCAGTCCGGTGGCGAGGTCATCAACCTGCCGACGCACACATTCCCGACCGATGACGGCGGCGTCGACCTGAAATGCCCGACCGAGATCGCCATAAGTGATCGCCGCGAGCACGAACTTGCAAAGGCGGGCCTCATCCCGCTGATCCATCGCAAGAACACCGACAAGGCTGCCTTCATCGGCGCCCAGTCACTCTACAAGCCAAAGAAGTACTTCGGAGAAAAGGGCGTGGATGCCACCGCGTCCGACAACCTGTCGTCCCGACTGCCCTACATGTTCGCAGTGTCTCGCTTTGCGCATTATCTGAAGTGCATGGTTCGCGACAAGATCGGATCCATGAAGGAGAAGGATGAGCTGACGATCTGGCTGCAAACCTGGATCAACGAATACGTTGATGCCAACCCAGCCCTCTCGTCAGAAGCTCAGAAAGCGCGCAAGCCACTGGCCGCTGCGAAGGTTGAAGTCATCGCAAACGAGGAGAATCCGGGATATTACAACGCGCGCTTCTTTCTTCGTCCACACTTTCAGTTGGAGGCGATGGACGTCGGCCTCAGCCTGGTTTCACGCCTACCCGGCCCCGGTTCCTGACGCCGCAACATCGCAACCGTAACCATGCAGAAATTTGAGAGGACTACGCTATGGCTGTCGACATCTTCTTGAAACTCGATCCGATCAAGGGCGAGTCGCTGGACGACAAGCACAAGGACGAAATCGATATTTTGAGCTGGTCTTTCGGCGAGAGCCAGTCAGGCACTTTCCACAGCGGGTCAGGTGGCGGCGCCGGCAAGGTGAGCGTCCAGGATCTCCACTTTACGCACTTCGTCGACAAGGCCACGCCGGAGCTTTTCAAGGTCTGCGCGAACGGCAAGCACATTGATACGGCGATCCTTACGGTCCGTAAAGCGGGTGAAAATCCGCTGGAGTATCTCAAGATCGAGATGAAGCACATCCTGGTCACCAGTGTATCGACGGGCGGATCGCACGGTGAAGATCGCCTCACCGAAAACGTGAGTCTGAACTTCGCGAAGGTCAAGATGACCTACAAGACCCAGACGGAAAAAGGCGGCGCTGGAGCTGCGCCGGTGTTTGGTTGGGACGTTCCCGCCAACAAGGAATGGGCCTGATCGTCGACCCCTCACCTGGCGCCGGTAGCGATTAGCGCGAACCGGCGCCAGGCGACGCAATTGCGGTCGCACGTCTCGGCGGACCCGATCGTGGGTCCGACCGCCTGTCGAGGCGACATTATCTTGGAGACCAGCTGATGCGCCGCGGAATAGAATAGCGAGTCGGGCGGCCATCTTGGGGACCGTAAATGACCATTGCTCCAAAGAAGGATCGGCTCTCTCCTCCATTGATGCTGGCCTTTCGCTCAGCTCATGAAGCACGCGATGCGCGCAAGAAGCTTAATCTGCGCGATGGGTTCGGTGAGCGCGTCATTGCCGGGCGGCGCAGCGCAGGCCGCTTTCCGATCTCGGAAACGTTGCTGCGGCGGGAGGTCTCGCACGACCTTGAAACGCTCCTCAATACCATTGCTCTGGAATCGACCTTGGATCTGAGCGGGCGGGATAGCGTTCGAACCTCGATCCTGAATTACGGCTTCCCCGATATCGCCCACCGTTCGATCGACGAGGTCACGGACGACGAACTCACCGACGCCCTGCGCGAGACTCTGACGACGTACGAGCCAAGACTAGATCGCAAGACGATCCGAGTCCGCCGCGACGGCTCCGTCGGTCCCGAGCAGCTCAAATTGCGCTTCATCGTTCACGCCGACCTCAAGGCCGAGCCGCTCAACGTTCCTGTGGAATTTATCGCCGACGTCGACCTCGACAGCGGCGATATCCAAATCAATCGACTTTAGCATGAATCGCGAATTCCTCGATTTCTACAATCGTGAACTGTCATTGCTGTACGAGCAGGCGGGAGATTTTGCCGAAGAATATCCAGGCATCGCAGAGCGCCTCGGCGGCTTGATCCGGGACCGCTCGGACCCGATGATCACGGGACTGTTGGAAGGCGCCGCGTTTCTTGCCGCCCGCGTTCAGCTCAAGCTCAAGCACGAATTCCCGGAATTCACTGCAAACCTGCTTGAGCAGCTGGTACCAAACTATCTTGCGCCCACACCGTCGGCGATGCTCGTCACGGCACGGCCACCCTACGCCGACCCGGCGCTGCGCGACGGCAAAAAGATCGCGCGCGGCGCCTATTTAGACGCGACCTACCGTGAGAGAGAGCGAAGTCTTTCGTGCCGGTTTCGACTTTGCCGCGATATCTTTCTCTGGCCGTTTGATGTCACCGGCGCCGAGTATTTCTCGACGGCGGGCGCTCTGCAAGCGCTTGGGATCCCGGTCGGCGGCGACGTCATCGCGGGGCTGAGGCTATCGTTGACCCATCGTAGTGCGACCCGACTCGACGAGGAGTTGGCGGACGCAGACGCTCGGACCAAGCCGGAAACCTGGTTCGCAGGCTGCCGCGTGAGCGAACTTCCGATCTACCTCTCGGGCGCGGAATCCGACGCCATCGCGCTCTACGAGCAACTGATCTCGAATTGCAAGGGAGTCTACTTCCGGCATCTCGACGACTTCGGCGATCCGGTAGTGACTCGAGCGCCCCATGATTGCGTGCAGCAAATTGGCTTCGACGAAAACGAGTCTCTGTTTCCCAACGACAATCGGATCTTTCGCGGCTCGGAGCTGCTGCGAGAATATTTCATGTTTCCACGCAAGTTCCTCGGTATAAACCTGACGGGACTACGCAGCGTAATGTCGCGGCTGCGCAGCAAATCGATCGATATTGTCTTCGCTTTCGACGAACACAATTCGCGGCTGGCCGCCTCGGTGCGCCCCGAGACCTTCAGGCTCTATACTGCGCCAGCCATCAATCTGTTCGAGAAGACGAGCGATCGCATTCCTGTCAAGTCGAATACTTACGAGTACCATGTGGTGCCAGATCGCAGCCACTATCTGGAATACGAACCGCACCAGGTGCTCGAAGTCTACGCGCATCTTCCGGCAGAGAAGGATAAGCGGCCCGTGCGCCCGCTATATTCGGCCACCGTCGACCGGAACAGCGGATCGGTCGACGGACTTTATTTTACCGTCCGCCGCTTACCTCGACGCCGCACAGTGGAAGAGAAGACATACGGTTCTTCCTCCGACTACACCGGGACGGACATGTTCCTGTCACTGCTCGAGCCCGGTGAATTGAGCGGCCAAGGCTCCGTTGCCGAACTGAGCGTTCGAGCTCTGTGCTCTAATCGCCATCTCACCGAGCACTTGCCGGTTGGCCAGGGCGGCGCCGATTTTCGCCTGCTGGACGACACTTCCCTTGATCTGACGTGCGTCGCCGGTCCCACGCCGCCACGCGAGCCGGTGGTGGCTCAACTGCGCAGCCGCAGCGAAATCGCCTACAGTGGGGTTGTCAGCTGGCGGCTGATCAACATGCTCAGCCTCAACTATCTTGGCCTCGTCGAGCGCGGCGGCGGCAAGAACGCCGGAGCGCTGCGCGAGATGCTGTCCTTGTTCGCCGACCAGTTCGACGACGCCACGGAGCGCAAGATTCGCGGCGTACGCAGCATAGAAAGCCGTCCCGTCGTGCGGAGGGTGCGCGAGCGCACCGGAAGCGGTGCGGCACGGGGCCTGGAGATTACCGTCACGCTCGACGAGAAAGCATTTGAGGGCAGCGGCGTGTTTCTGCTCGGTGCGGTGCTGGAGCGCTTTTTCGCCGACTATTCCGGCTTCAACACCTTTTCCCAAACGGTCATCTCGACGCCGGAGCGCGGCGAGATCATGCGATGGCCACCGCGCATGGGCACGCGGAGGCCGCTATGACGCTGATCGACCAGATGAAGGCCGAGCCCTGGCGTTTCGATTTCTTCCATACGTTACGCCAGATCGAGCGGGCCAACCCGGATCGACCGCGAATCGGTGACAGTGCCGCTCGTCGCGACGAATATGTCGACCTCGGCCAGGTGCCCTATCTGGAGTTCCCCGCCTCGAACCTCGCGGCGGTCGAGGACCATGCTGGCCGGCTCAGGATACTCGTCAAATTTCTCGGGCTTCTGGGGCCGCAGGGCGCGCTGCCAATCGCCACCACCGATGAAAGCCTCGGTTGGTGGCTGATGCGTGATGACGCCTTCCCGCGCTTTCTCGATCTCCTCAACGGACGCTTCCTCCAACTCTTTTTTCGTGCCTGGGCCGATGCGCGCCCGATCGCGCAGCATGACCGCCCTGCCGAGGATCGCTTCATCGCCTATGTCGGCTCCTTCGCCGGCTTAGGCTCTGCTGTTTTCGCCGATCGCGATACGGTACCGGACATGGCGAAGCTCAGCTTCGCTGGACTGGTCGCGCCGAGGGCAAAGTGTGCATCACGGTTGACTCGGTTCCTGCAAGGACTGTTCGACGTCAAAGTCGAGATCGACGAATTCGTCGGCACCTGGCTCTCATTCGACCCAAGTCACTGCAGCCGGCTCGGCGGAACGCATGCGAAGCTCGGTCAGGACGCCCTTCTCGGCTCGCGTGTGTTCAGCGTCGAGGACAAGATCAGAGTTCGAGTGTTTGTCAAAACTTTTGTCCAGTACGAGCAGTTCCTGCCGACGGAAACGCCCAACCTGTCGGAACCATTGGCCGACGCTGTCTTCTTCTATGTTGGCGACGAATTGGAATGGGAGGTAGAGCTCGCCATTCCTGCGGGAGAGGTCGTACCGGTCAGGCTCGGACAGAGTGGACGACTTGGATGGACCACCTGGGTCTCGCCGAACTGGACTTCAACGGAAGAATATCGCCGAGACGCCCGCTTTCAGCTCGGCGAGCGATTGAGGGCCCGTCGGAGCGCGGCAGCCGATGCCGCGGCGATTTGAACCTATCCGTGGCGTCGATTGCCTAAAGCTATGGGATTCGATGAAATCTCCGCTTGATGCCAGGCATCCGCGGAGGGATTAAGCAGGAGGAGCCGCCGTGACCGACATCAGCATTGAAGCTGTAACGGGCAAGCTGAACCGGGCCGGCTATGATGCCTTCATACAGGCCCTGCGCCACGCGAAGAGCGCCGGCAATCGCAACGTCGAGCTAGCGCACTGGCTGTTTCATATCCTGCAGCAGGAACGCAACGATCTCAGCCTCTCGGTCGATCATTACAAGCTCGACCGGGCACGCTTGTTGTCGGACCTTGCCGGCGTGATCAATGGCTTTCGTAAGAACGAAACCGACATGCCGGGCGTCGCCAATTCGGTCATCGATCTGCTCGATCGGGGCTGGCATTATGCCACGCTCTTCTTTGGCGAGACCCAGATCCGCACAGGCCATCTGCTCGTGGCGGGCCTAAAATCGAACGATATTCGTCGCACGCTGAACAATCTCTCGCAAGAATTTGCCAAGGTCAACGTCGATGCACTCGCCGCGGAGCGCCGCGCCGTCTGGGCCGGCTCCGACGAGGAGACCATGCGGCCGATGGACGGTTCGGGCCTGATCGGCGCCGGCACGGAAGGCGCGGCCCAAGCGAGTCCCAAGGGGACGACGCCGCTCGACCGGTTCTCTCAAGATCTCACCGCCAAGGCCAAATCGGGTGAGATGGACCCGATCCTTGGCCGGGACGAAGAAATCCGCCAACTGATCGACGTGTTGATGCGTCGGCGGCAGAACAATCCAATCCTTACCGGCGAGGCTGGCGTCGGCAAGACCGCAGTTGTCGAGGGATTCGCCCAGCGAATTGCCGCCGGCGACGTGCCGCCACCTCTCCGCGGCGTAAGGCTTTGTGCGCTAGACATCGGCCTGATGCAGGCCGGTGCCTCTATGAAGGGTGAGTTTGAGCAGCGCTTACGCTCGGTGATCGACGAGGTCCAGAGCTCACCCACCCCCATCATCCTGTTCATCGATGAAGCCCACACACTGATCGGCGCCGGCGGCGCGGCCGGCACCGGTGATGCGGCCAATCTCCTGAAACCTCCTCTCGCCCGTGGCACCCTGCGCACGATCGCCGCCACCACATGGGCAGAATATCGCCAGTATATCGAGAAAGATCCCGCGCTCACACGACGCTTCCAGCCGATCCAGATCGATGAACCGGACGTGGAGACCTGCTGCATCATGCTGCGCGGACTTCTCGGGCCGATGGAAAAGCACCACGGCGTTCGCATCTCCGATGCCGCGATCGTCGCAGCGGTTAACCTGTCCCATCGCTACATTCCTTCGCGGCAGTTGCCGGACAAGGCGGTCAGCCTGCTTGACACCGCCTCGGCACGCGTGGCCATCAGCCAGAGCACGACGCCGGCCCTGATTGAGGATGCACGCGTTGCGATTACCGCTCGAGAAGCTGAGAGATCAACACTCGTCAGCGACAGCGATCTTGGGATTGAGGACAGCGACCGCATCGCGGCGATCGACAACGACATTGCGGCACTGAAGGACAAGCTCACAAATCTCGAATCCGATTGGGCTACAGAGCAGGAGCTCGTCAAGGACATCCGGAGCATTCGAGAGATTCTGTCCCAGCCCAAAGAAGGCGAAGATCCGACTGTCAGGCGCGCGGAACTGCGCGGCAAGTTCGATACGCTTGAGAGCATCAATCCGGAAAAGCGGATGGTCTATGCCCATGTAGACCAGCAATCGGTGGCGTCCGTTGTCTCTGATTGGACCGGCATCCCGGTCGGCCGGATGATGCGCGACGAGATCGAAACCGTGCTGAAGCTACCGGAGATCCTCAACCGCCGCGTCGTCGGCCAGTCTCATGGGCTGACGATGATCGCCAAGCGAATTGAGACCAGCCGCGCCAAGCTTGACAACCCGTCGAAACCGATCGGCGTGTTCATGTTGGCTGGTCCATCCGGAGTGGGCAAGACCGAAACCGCCCTGGCGCTTGCCGAGACCCTTTACGGTGGCGAGCAGAACATGATCACGATTAACATGTCGGAGTTCCAGGAAGCGCACACCGTCTCGACCTTGAAGGGAGCACCTCCCGGTTATGTCGGCTATGGCGAAGGTGGACGCCTCACGGAGGCTGTCCGGCGCAAGCCCTATAGCGTTATCCTGCTCGACGAGGTGGAGAAAGCTCATCCCGACGTCCACGAGATCTTCTTCCAGGTGTTCGACAAGGGAACCATGGAGGACGGCAACGGGCGGCGGATCGACTTCAAGAACACCTTGATCATCCTGACCACCAACGTCGGCACCGATCTGATCATGGGCTTCTCGCGCGATCCACGGTATCGCAGCGAGCCGGAAGAGCTCGCAAAGTTGCTGAGGCCGGAATTGCTGAAGGTGTTTCCCGCAGCCCTGCTCGGACGCATCGTCTCGATACCGTACTTCCCGCTATCCGACGAGATGCTCGCCGGGATCGTGCGGTTGCAGCTCGACCGGATCGGACGACGCCTCCGTGACAATCATAACGCGTCCTTCGGCTACGATGACGCGGTCGTGGAGCACATTGTGTCGCGTTGCAACGACCCGGATTCCGGCGGGCGAATGATTGACAACATCATCACGAACACCCTGCTCCCGGAGCTGTCGCGCGAATTCCTCAGCAAGTCGCTTGCCAAGGAAGAAGTCAAGCAAGCGCGGGTCTCGATCGAGAACGACAAGTTCGCATATTCGTGGAATTGAGGACGATGGACACTCAAACCGAGCATCGCCACGCGAGCACCGGCCCCACGCCATACGACGAGGTCTACTACCCCGGCCACGTCTACGGGCTCACTCATCCGAACCATCTTGCTACCATTGCTGCCGTTTACGGCATGCAGCCAGTGCCAGTCGAGCGTTGCCGGGTGCTGGAGCTTGGCTGCGGCGTTGGCGGCAACCTGTTGCCGATGGCCTTTCAATATCCAAACAGCGAATTCGTCGGTGTCGACCTGAGCCGCGTGACGATCAAGCGCGGCCAGCAAAATATCGCCACATTGGGCCTCAGCAATATCAAGCTCCTCCATTGCGACATCATGAATGTCGACGCAAGCTTCGGGCAATTCGACTACATCATAGCGCACGGCGTGTATTCCTGGGTGCCGCCGGCAGTGCGCGAGAAGATTATGATGATCTTCAAGCAGAACCTGGCTCCGCGCGGGGTCTGCTACGTCAGCTATAATGCGCACCCGTTCTCGCATCTTCGCGACATGGTCCGCGACATGATGCGGTATCACACCCGCCGCCTCACCGACATGAAGGAGAAGGTAGGACAGGCCCGCGCGATCCTGAAGTTCCTGAGCGACGGCTCGAAGGCCGACTCGGTGCACGGCGCGGTTATGCGCGACCAGTACAACCGCGTCCTTAAGTCCCCCGACGAGCTTTTATTTCACGACGATCTCGATGATGGCGCCGAGGCCTTCCTGCTGCATGAGGTCGCCGAAGACGCAAGCCGCCACGGCCTGCAATATCTGGGCGACGCTGATTTCTCACGACGCTATCTTGCCGGCTATTCCGGGGAGGTTCGCGCAACGCTGCAGCGCTTCCCGGAAAGCGAGTTCATGGCGCGCGATCAATATCAGGACTTCATCGACGGCAACGGCTTTCGGCGCACTTTGCTCTGCCACGACAGCATTTCGCTATCCCGCCAGATTGACCTCGATTTCGTTACCCGGTTCCATTTGCTGAGCACGACCAACCCGGTCCACTCCGACGCTTGCGTGACCGACGATTCCGCGATGGAATTCGAGAACCAGGACGGCAGCAGGGTCACGGTAACCAATCCGCTCTTGAAGGCCGCGCATCTATGTCTCGGCCGGGCGTGGCCGCGAGCATTGTCATTTGACGAACTGCTCGATGGCGCCCGCGCGCTGCTGGGCGGCCGGCAGGCAGATGATGACCAAAAGGTGCTGACTGAGGCGATGTTCATCCTGGCTTGCGGCGGCGAGGTTTCGTTCCTGCTGTCGCGTCCCTTTTTGTTGAAGGAAGCTACCGAGCATCCGCAGGCGAGCCTGCTCGCGCGAAGACAAGCGCAAACAGGTCCGCTCGTCACCAACCTTCTCCATCAAACAGTGCAGTTGGAGGACGACCGGACCAGGGATTTCCTGCAATTGCTCGACGGTGCGCGGTCCATCGACCAGATCACGGCCGAAATGACCGAGAAATTCGGCCCGACCATCCAGATAGACCAGAAGGATAGAGCCGGGCAGACTGCCGAGCCGTTGCTGCTGTCAACACGAGAAAGCGTTCGGCGTTCGCTTGCGGTGGTCGGCAAGCTGGGGTTGCTGGTCGCCTGACGCGCTCAAGTGCATGGGCTCCGTTGGCGATGAATGGCAGGAATTGGAAGCTCCCGCCATTCTTGAAACGGATGCGGTCCCGGCACTCTAGCCGTCGTGGGTATATTGCTGGCCGAGGAGCCATCCCGTGAGAATACCGCCGGGGCCGCTGGTATAGACCGGATCAAAGCCAACACCTGCGCGCAGCATCTTCCATTCATGCTCGCCGACCCAGGGAATCCCGGGATCGCCCTTCTGATACTGGGACAGCAGCGTTCGGGCGACCTCTGCGGCATTGGCGTAGATCGGCCCGTTGGCCCAGCGAGGGCGGGGCAGGCCTGTCATGCGGCAATAGAGCGCCGTGCAGACATAGGCAGACGCCTCTTCCGCATTGGCATCAAGGCCGGTACGCAACAGATCGTATGCCGCATGCAGGCTCTCGTGGACGATATAGGCCGCGTCCAGCCGCCCCGTCGCCGACACGACCTCCAGTGTATTGGCCGCGACCGCGGTGCCGTCGACTCGGGTTCGCGCGACATCGTTATATTGCGCGGCAACACCAGCTGCGAGATCGGTCGGAACCGCGACGGTGACCTGCCCCAACCGGATCGCCCGGGCAACGTGATGAAACGTTTGCGGCGCAATCGTCACGTGGCTGCCGCGGATCGGAAACCGGAAGCGCATGCGTGCGACGGCCGGGCCATTGAGTACGTCCAATACCCTGCTCCGCAGTGACATTTGATCGTCCTCGCTGTTCACACTACTCCACAGATGGTTGTCGCCGTTTCCGATCGGCAGGTTCAAACAGTCTCTGCACCGGCGCGACAGGACTTCGAATGATCTGGGCCGGGCGCAGCTTGATCGAACGAGCCGGCATTGAACCCGAACCCGTCCGGGCGGGACCAATCTGGCGCGAGGATTGCTTCGGAGGGCGCACCATGACGACGACCGATCCGACGACGACCGACACTTACCGGAAGATCGCGGCGCGACTGACCATGCTGCGACCGCAGATCGATTTGAAGAATTATTTCGCCGGCCCCAACCCGGATGTGCGCCTTTATGACGAGAAGCCCTACATCCGACACCAGCTCGAGAAGTATGGTGTCGCTGCCGCGACGACCACGCTCGACGGCGTCACCTTCCTGCCCAAAGACTGGGAAGAGCTGATCAAGAAGCTGCGCATTGCCAAGACGACGGACGGATTCGACGCATTCGCCGAAGGGCAAAGCCCGGAGAAGGGGTCGCATTGGGCTCTCGATCTGTCGATGGCGGCAACGATCGGCAAGGGGTTTCGGGAGATCTGGCGCCCAAAGCTGTCCGACAAGCCGCTCTCAACGCGGGATCTCCCGGGGCGGCACGGCTTTGGGCTCGGACGCGACCGCGGACAATGGAGCGATGCCTACAGCTCGCAATTCGGCAAAGACCCGCAGCCCCAGGACATCACCTCGCTGCATTTCGCAGTAGCACCTGATCGGGTGAACGTGCACATCGACGAAACAGGCTTCGTGTTCGAGAGCGTGGACGGTGCCCTTACGGTCGGGCCGAACTTCGTGCACCACGCCGGCAATGAGCTGTTCTGGAAGAGCAACTCACATGTTCCGCGTTGGGCGGCCGAACACATCGACTTAATCCTGCCGAACAGCGCGAACGACTTTTCGCGCGTGGGCATTTCGGTCGACATGTACCAGCGCAAGGACTTGCGCGTTACGGTCACCGGCTCCTGCGGAATTTTCGGCGGTTTCGAGTGCTCTGGAACCGTGAGCATCAGCGGCACGCATGATCTGCTCGGCTCGAAGTCAAAAGGCCGGCGCTAAAAAAGCGGATATTGCTCGTTCGACATTGCTCCGTGTCTACGCCCCCAAGCTACGAATAAGGCTCCTCGATTTGCCAGTGCCAGTTCGTGGCCGAATGAATGGAACCATCGAACCGCCTCGAGGTAGCGGCGACCAATAAATATTGGTGGCGAGAACGGGTAGTTCCGCAGGAATCAGCAGGGGGGGTCTTACATTGCCGAACCAGGAAAGGCCCTTGAAGCCTGTCGTCGAAAGCTATGTACCGCCAGCGGGACTCCGGCATGCGGCGACGGCAGGCGAGACCTGGATATCCCTCGCCAAGCGGATCGGCATCGACCCTTGGGACCTCATCGAGTTCAATTTTCCGGGCATCAAGCTCGTCAAACAGCGCGATTTCCAACAAGCCACACGGCAGGTGAACTGGTACCTGGCCGAGTATGTAGGCTGCCGCGCGATGTCGCCTGACCGCCAGAATTTTGCGTTTTCTTCCGGTACGACCGGCGGGAAAGGTGGATGGCGAGGGGGATTCATCTATCTGCCGCCAGGTACGCCGCCTCCCCCGCCGATTGCGCCCACTCCACCGGTTGCGTCCACCCCAGCGGCTCCGACCGCGCCGGAATGTGAAGGAAGCCGACCGGACTTCGCGCGCGTGCTGGACGTCAGCGAACGGGATTTCGCGCGCAACGTCTTTGGCCCGACGCTGCCGCCGTGGAGACAATTGCGATTACCAATGGCCTGGGAGCAGGCGGAAGACCGTGGACGAACGATGGACCGTTCTTTAGGGGAAGCAATCCCATGGTGCCGAGCATGCGGTATGCCATCAATCTTGGCAATGTCGCTTTCAGTAACCTGGCATCGCCTAGCCCCACCTTCGGCCTCTTGTGCGACAACTTCGGTCGCATTTGCGACCTCTTCGTGCACGAAATGACCCACGTGTGGCAGGCGTTCAACGATTCAAACTGGACGATGGCGCGCTCCTTCTGGGCGCAGACAGTCGGTGCCGGCTACGACTACACGCCCGGCGATAGCTGGGACTCATACAACGTCGAGCAACAGGCACACATCGTCGAAGATTGGCACAAGTACAAGATCAGTTCTCCGATGCTTGCCGAAGAACGTTATCCGTATGTCCGGCTCGTGATCCGCTCTGGACGCCTCACTTTTCCTCGCGGGCTGGATCTGGTGGCATTGAAAAAGGACCTTCAAGATCTGCGCGCAAGGCATCGGGACTAAAATCCGCTGCAAAGGAGTGGTCGGGAGTCCGCTTAGACGATGCACCAACACGCCGAGAATTCGACGCGGTGCGGTAGCGCATTCTTCCTCTCGAGACTATTTTTCCGACTTGTCCAGCATGCTGGTCAGCTTCGCAGCGCAAGCACACGGAGTAGAATTGCGCGGCCGCCATGCGACAGGCGATCGTGAAACAGTTCGGAGAGCCGGTCTCCACGCTTCCGCACCGAGAACCTCTTCCGGAGCTCATGGGCGCGAGACAGCGAGCAATAGAGAAAATCACGACGTAGCCGGCGCAGGCGGCTGCCATAGCCTCTAACATCGGTGCTCGAGTAGGCCTCCATCAGGGTGCGTATCAAATAGTCGTCGCTCGGATCAACATAAGTTTCGTGGGAAACGCTCGATGATCGCATGGACACGGGTTCATCGCCCGACAGAAACAAGTTCCTGCGGGTCAGCCCATCCGATACGCCGGTCGCTTCTTTGGCGAAATTTCCATAGTTCACAAAAGGCAGCGCAGCGAGTTGCCGGCGCAGATTTTCGAGCGTCGCCGACGGGATCCTCACGCCGTTGCCCGCGCTGGTGTCGAGCTTGTTGGCGCGCACTGTGGCGTAGAGGTCGCCCCAGAACTTGTCCCAGGGTGCGGTGCCGTTGCGGTTAGACGACGGATTCCTGCGAACGCTATAGGTCGTTTGAGTGAGATAGGCCGCCAGTTCGCCCATGTGGCGCGTAACAGTGCCGTCAGGATCATAGACGTCGATCATGGCGTGGACGCATTCGTGCAGGAGCAACGCCCGATCGCTATCATCTGCGGGAGGCGACTTCTTCTGCGTCAACAAAATATCCGTCGCCTGATCGTAGAAGGCGAGATCCTGAGTGCCGCCCTGCACCAATATATTGCCGGCACGAATGTGATCGCGAACTGTCGTCAAGTATTCGCCCTTGATATGGATCTTGTCGACGTAAAACTCGATGCCAAGCGCTACCGAGTCACTGAGTGTGTCCAGGACGTCGCCTTCGGTCAGTGGCATGACCTACCTCCCTTACGTGGTCGAGCAATCGTAGTCCGGCTAGGCTCCGGCAAACGAAACGGCAGGTCACTCCTAACTGGACTTCGGTCGGTGTAGTCGGGAAGATTTGCCGGGATCTCCTTCACGTGCGGCCCGCATCCAGCCGGGAGCGTATGACGCTCCCTAATGATAATCGGCAGTTGTGTTGCTCGCGTTTCCATGTGTCGCGAACGCCAAGCATGGTTCCGTCGAAGAGCAGGCGGCGCGCATCGCCAGTATACCCAATGAACCGCAACTCGTCATCGCTGGTCTTCACGATGCGCCCGCCGTGGCCCGCAATCGTTGGGTCTACGACGTCTTGGCAGACGGCTTTCTGCGTCGCTAGCACGCCGCGCCCGTCACCGCAGAAGGCGTGAATAGCTAGCGACATCCGCTGTCAGAGTAGCCTCCACTCGACGTACACCTCGCTCGCCCTCGCAGCCGCCAACGAAGTCCAGACCGCAAAATCGACGCCAGCACATTGCCCCGCACGGCTAATTTCCAGTATGCTGCTGGTTCAACCGGCGAGCAATGATTACGGATGGTTGTCCCCGGCGCGGTGGACCGGCGCGACACTATCGTGATTTAGGGTTTGGGAAAGCTATGGCAAGCTTCGCTCAGTTCTTGCAGAATTCTGGTGTGTACGCGGCGCAAAGCTTCATGATCGTTCCTCGGGGAGGCTTCAACTTGGTCTGCCTGCGCGACAGCAAGGACGTTCGCCTATCGTATGATCGCGATCGGTTACAGGTTGAAGATGTGCGCTTCGAGCAAGTCGAACGCATCGCTCAGGAATACATCAACACTCGATATGGAAAGCAAAAAAGCCAGGAGCGCGATGATCAATTGCTGCGCCTGCGTACAGCGCTGTATGGGACCGCGCGGCCGGATGGCAGTGCGCGCGGCCTCAAGGTCGTTGCCAAGGGTGTCGGTATTCCCGAACTCAAAGCCGCGCGCGGCAACACGGCCATCAAGTTGGAGGTCGCCAGTCTGCCGCGCAAAGACTTCACGATCGCGTTCAGATTCCTCAAGCACCTCGATCAGTCAGGCAAAGTGATCAACGCGACGAAATGGACGCCGGATGACGTGCCCTGGTTCCTCACCAGGCTGAACTGGGTGTTCGGGGCTCAGACGAATATCTTTTTCACGCTGGTCGATGCGAAATGGATTACGGTCCAGAAAGCCTTGGGACCAAAAATCTCGCGGGATGTTTTTCGAAAGGATGTCGTACCATTGAAGAGGCGCGGCGCCGATCTCACCTGCTTTCTCGTCGGCGACTATGATGCAATGGATACTGAGGCGGCTGGGGAGTATCTGCCTGATGAGCAGGTATTCGTGGTTGTTGACCAAGGCAATCTACCCGTGTTCGATCTTGGCGAAGCGTTCATTGGTGTAGTGGCGCACGAGATCGGTCACTTCTTGCACCACAAACGAGACATGCCCGGGAGTGGCCACCATAACCGAAGCGGTATTTTGCTTTCCAGTGGCATGGAAAGCTTGTCCCTGGACAAGCAACTCGTCGCCAACTTCAACGCATGGTGAGAGCACTCTTTCGCGGCATCCCGTTAGCACGTTGAGGCCGCGGTCAGCGCCGGCAGTTCGTTTGAATGCCGAACGCCTGTTTAAGAGCCTGCGCTGATAGGTTTTCCGGCCGGTGCCCGCGTGCCTTCGCGGGAGATCGCCGTGCAACCTGGGGCAAACGCTTTGCCTAAAACCATTTCACGAAGACGGACCACCTCCCCGCCGTCGAGAGGAAGAGGTTTATATTGGCGGTTGGGTCTGTGTTGCCCGAGGGTTTGGTGCGACGGCGTGGGTTCGGGCGAAGTGCGTCCGAGCGAGCAGGCCTCTTCTCAGCAGATATGCTGTTGGTTTCAGAGATTGAGACCGAACATCCGATCTGTGTTGAGGGCCAAACGCTCCAACTCGGTCCTAGCGCCCTTCGAGAGAACAGGAGTCAGTTGCTCCAGTAATACTCACAACGACTTACAGAGAGCGTTTGACGCTAGTTTAAAGAAATCCACGCTCGGCGAAGTTTCGCGAATTCGTTCGCGCGAGTAAGCAATTGGGAGAAATCGTCGGCTCATGCAGCCAGCTTGGCGACTGAGGTGTCGGTCGGAATCTGCGGTCCTCACGATTGCAGACACTTTCACCAAGGTGGCCGGCCGCTGGTCGCTCCGCGTGCCGTCTAAGATACCCAGTCGCACGTACAGATGAAGGCCAAGTCCCAGAATTCGTCCCTGATGCAGTCAGCGGCGACATCGAAGCGCACAGGCCGCTCCTGTGCCGTGGTAGTGAACATCCTGATCCTTGGATTTCTTCAACCGCCGGCTGACAACTGACCACCAAGATCCGTCGTACCCGGATCTCCAGGATCACTCGCGAAGCGATCGGCGTAAACGTCTCATCCCAACTCTTTCGGACGGCTGGCGCATCGACTGCCGCGACGTATGGAGGCAGCCACCCGCATCTTGCGAGCGCGCTTCCCAATTATCGCGGCACGATGGTTACGCAGGAATTCTACAATCGCGCGACCGGCTTAAGTGCAGCTGAAGAATACGCTCTCATTACCGCGTCCTATCGTCAGCCCTGACTGGCGGAGAAACACGACAGGTCCAGGGATCTAGGTTGTCGCCGACTTATCCAAAGGCAGTCTGAATGAAAACACCGCGCCCCGGCTGCGGTTCTCAGCCCAGAGTTCGCCGCCGTAGCTTTCAAGGATCGTTCGCGCGATTGGGAGTCCCAGCCCCGTCCCTTGCGGCTTCGTCGTGACGAATGCATTGAAGATGCTGGCCAGCTTGTCGTTGGGAATACCCGTTCCTGAGTCGGATATCTGGACTTCGATGCCGTCAGCGTCAGCCAGCGCCGTCCGGATCGAAAGATTGCGCGGGACCACCTCGTCCATCGCATCCACGCCATTCATCACGAGGTTCATGAGGACTTGCTGCAGATGAATCGGATCACACCGCACCCGTAACGGCTCGGGCGCGAGAATGGTACGCAGGTTCACCCCCCGCCTTGTAATTTCAGGAGACACAATTTTGACTACGTCCCGCACGGAATCGTTCAAATCGAACGTTCGCAGATCGGATTCCGTCCTATTGTTCAGCAAATTTCGCAACCCGCTGATGATGTCGCTGGCCCGTTGTTCGTCCCGGACGATGTCGGAAAGGATCTCGCCGAGCTGAGCAACGTCAGGTGGATTCGCCTTCAGCAGAACCTGCGCAGCTTCAGTATTGCTCAAAATCGCTCCGAGCGGCTGGTTGAGTTCATGCGCTATGGATGACGACAGAACGCTGGCGGTTGTAACGCGGTTCAAGTGGACCACTTCCCGACGACGGCTGTTAGCCTCGGCCTGAGCGACATGGCGCCGGCGCCGCTCGATCAGCAGCAATCCAATGATACCGGCCTGCAGCAGGATAGCAGCCGTAACAGCCGACACTTCCAGCCGATATTGCTCCCACACGCTCGGCACGCGAAACATTACCTGACTGCCTGGCGGCAATTGGCTTTCGCTGATGTTCCAGCGCTTCAGCTCTCTCCAGTCATACCTGGGCGATGCAGCTGGAATCGGAGGCGTCTTGATGCTGCCCGGCGACTCTCCGCCCAGAATGCGCACGGCCACTGAGGCGGTCTGTCGGCTAACGTCGGAAATGTTCGTCATCCGACCGCCCACGATCCCTCGGCCGAAGAACGCGTCCTGTTCCGAAAAGATAGGCGCATTGGCGACTGCGTGAATCCGGTCTATGGCTCGATTGCCTTCATGCACAACGCCGGCGGCGTCCACCAACATCTGCCCGTAGACGATGAAAGTCCGGGGTGGCAGGACAGCCACCTGCTCAAGGATCTGTTCCAGCGACAGTTCATTGGAATAAGTGATCTCGAGCCGGCTTTTCAGCGGTTGGAACAGCTTGCGCATCTCCTCCAGCCATAGCTTCTCGATCGGAGAACTTCCCATCACGACGAAGACCTTGGTCGTCTCCGGAGCCAACTTCAGGATCTGGTCGGGAGTGCTCACTATATCGACAGATACCGAAACCATCGCATCGGTCGCCGGCGCGTCCGACGACATCCGCTGCGCGAGAGCCGCGTACAAGGTTGGGATCGAAGGAAAAATCCGCTGACGATTCTGCTGAAAGAAGCGTGCCGCGGGGCCGCCGATCGTCATGATCAGGTCGAGCTTGCGCTCGGAAAACACCGCGTTCAAATAGTTGACAAATGCGTCTTCATTCCCGTCGGGGAAGCGGGCCGTCGACAGCGACACCTCGAAGATATCGATGGGATCTTTCGACTGAAGCTTCAACTCTTCGCGGATCTTTCTCGCGTAGTCATCCCACGGCGAAAAATCTCGGCCCACGGAATGAACAATCAGCACCCGCTTAGGCTGGGAGGACGCCGCACCGGTCATCGCCAGCAACAGAACGATCGAACTGAAAACTATTCGAGTTATCATGCGATAAAGCGGCCGTTTACGCGGGATGTCATTCTATGATGACCTGGAACCCACCCTACTCGACTTGCCCGGCGTCCGGGAGAGCAATTATGACAATCGGCCTCTGGCTACAATTCCGGGCCATTGCGAAAGGGATTGGATACCATTCCTCAAGGAATCCTGCCGATGGCATCGATTAGCAGCTTTGACAGAAACGGCTTCTTCAAATACGCAACGCAGCCCGCGTCGAATGCCTCCTGCCGGGTGACCTCATTATCGATGGCCGTCATTATAATGACCGGCAGTTCCCTACCTGACGCGATCAATTGCCGTTGCAGGTCGATACCTGAGATTCCGCCAAGGTGAATATCCAGGAGCAAACAATCCGCTTCGCACCCGGCATCGGCCTCCAAAAACGCCTCCGCCGATGCAAACGTCCGGACGCGGAAGCCGTGGGCCGACAAAAGGCGGTTTAGACCTTGCAGCAGACTGGGATTGTCGTCGACGACAGCTATGGTGCGCATGACGAAACGATCATTGGCTGTTTGCAGTTGTCCCCTCGGCAAGAAAAGCAGTCTCAGATCAGATACGAACCGCGATCAGATTGGCTCCAGCGCGCGGCTTGCAAATAGCAGTCCTGCAACGATGTCCTTTTGGCACTATGCAAAATCCGCCCTTGTGGCAAGGGCGCCCAGACTAGTGTAACGGCAAACCGCCGGATTTCATGGCTTCATTTCAATCCCCAGCCTCGCCCGCATGTCCTTGAACACGACGGCGATCGCCTCGATGATCAATTGACCAGGGTTCGCCTTGCAATAGACGATGACCTCGTGCTCTGCCTCTTTTGATTTGACGATATCCATATAGTGCTTGCGAGCGAGCCCGTTGTACCAGCCGCTATACCAGGCCGTCAGCCGGTCGGCATCGCCTTGCCAGGTCCCGGCGAGTTGAGCGCATGTCAGCGTCTGCACATTCAAGAATCCGTTGGCGTCGGCATAGGTGCTCAAATCAACCTGAGCGCGGGCGACCGGAATCGCCGTCGCAGACAATATCGTTGCGAAAATCAAGGCCCTGTACATCTTGCACCCCCATTCCATTCGTTGCGGATGAGACGCCGGCGCCGAAGCGCGACGCCACCGCTGGTTCAGGCGACTTTCTTCACCGGCGGAATCTTCCACGAGCCATTGATGATCGAAGGAGTTTTCTCCTGCGGCCAATACATACGCAGCATCAGGATGAAATCGCCCGCTGGCGCAGGTAGCCAGTTCGATTCCTTGTCCCTGCCGGGCGATTCGTTCTGGATGTAAAGATCGACCGAGCCATCCGGATTCGACTTCAGCTTCTCGCGCGCGCTGATCGAATAGCGGTTGAGCGGATTGTTGACGAAGAAATAGCCGGAATCATACATCGTCAGCGACCAGAATCCCTCCGCCGGGGGCAGCTGCCCCCTGGGAAATCGCATCACGTACTTGTTGGCACCGCTGTACTTGCGGCCTTCGGCATCCTTCTGCGAAGTCGGATAGACTGCATCCTGCGGCCTGTTGGCCCCAAGCCCGATCGCGGTGATGAGGGCGCGCATCAAATAGTCGGTCTCGTAGATGCCGGTCCTGGTCGTGAACGTCCAGCCGTTCTCGTCTGTGACTGCCTTGTTGACCTTGAACTGGAGCATGATCCGGTCGACGGCGATTTCGGGCACCCGCTTGACGAAATCCGCCTTGAGCCTGCTCGCATCGAAGTCCTGCCCCGGAACGATACCAAGCTTGGCGAATTTCGCGAGTTGGGGCGTATCCCCCGCCGACGGCGGGTTGTCCTTCATCAGCTTGCACAACAGCGTGAAGTACGCCACTGCATCCATCCGGTTGACCTGCTCGCGCACCGCGGTCTTCATATCGATCGATGGATCGACCGTCCCCGGCGGCGGCGCATAGGGCTTGCCATACGAGCTCAGCGGCACCAGCTTGAATTCATCCTGCAGCTTGTGCACCTCGGCGTAATCCTCCGGCGTGCCGGTGCAGTAGATGCGCCCGAGCAGCCATACGATAGCCGTGGGCGACTTGTATTCCTTGACCCCGGGCGGCAACGTGCCCTTCCAGCCCGGGCCGGTGATTGCGTAGGTCTGCGCGCCAGTACCTGTGGTGCGCTTGCCCGGCACCTGGAATACGGTGGTCCAGCCATCCAGCATGGGCAACAGGAAATAGCGACCCTTCATATCGGGAGTGCTGAGGACCCACGGCTCCTTGCCGACATCGAAAAACGACGTCGTGTAAAGCGTGTCGGCGTTCGGCGCAGTAACGTCTCGGAACGATGCATCGGGATATTGTCGCAGCTTGATGATCTGGCCCATCGGACCGCGCGTCCCGACCGGTGACGCGACGTTGGTGATGACGCGCCGCGTCATCTCCATCGTC
Source organism: Bradyrhizobium sp. A5 (assembly GCF_042076515.1). Classification (NCBI taxonomy): domain Bacteria; kingdom Pseudomonadati; phylum Pseudomonadota; class Alphaproteobacteria; order Hyphomicrobiales; family Nitrobacteraceae; genus Bradyrhizobium; species Bradyrhizobium sp. A5. The sequence continues at coordinate 4,421,733 of NZ_CP148990.1, forward strand.
ACCAGTGGGTATCCGAAGATGTAGGCGTCGGTGGCCAGCATGAAGTCTTCGATGCCCTCCCCGATCCCGAGGAATGAGCCGAATTCGGCACGACTCAGGGAGCTCATCGAGGCGCTGGCGAGAAGGCTCAGTCCGCCCATCGCAAGGCTACGGCGGGTGATATTCATTGCTATCTCCATTTTACTGGCTGGCTCTCTGTGTGGAGTCGTCGACCGAAAACGAAAATCGATCGAAGGCGGGGAAACATGCGCTTCCCCGCCTCTCGCCTCAGTAGCAGGGCGGATACGGGTAATAGCCGCAGGCCGGACGGGGATAGGCGTAACCATACGGGTGGTAGTAGGCAGCCGCGCCATAGGCGGCGGCGCCGACGGCGCCGGCATACATCGCGCCCCGGAATGCCGTACGTCGAGCGACGCCAGCAAACGACATTGGCGTGAACGGTCGGCCGATGATGTCAATGAACAGCGCCGCCCCGCCGTCCGCACCGGCAATATCCCCTTCGAGGGTCTGAACGGTAAACGTCAGTTTGTCGCCCTCGAGCTTCGGGTTCTTCAGCACCACGACTGCGTCCTTCACCGCACCGTCCTTGCCGAATACCGACAAGGTCGCGTTCGGAGGATTCTTGGCAAAGCTGTCGTCACCCGATCCCCATTCCGCGATGACGTCGGCAGTGGGCTGATGGCCGGCAGATCGCACTGGGCGGTCCGCAAATATGATGGAGCTCGGGGCAATGCCCGTCAGCACCAGCGTCTCGCCCTGCAACGTCGCCGCACGGGAATTGAGCACGAACAGCGAGGGGACGATCTCGGGCTTGGCCGCGGCGGACGGCGCACCAATTGTTTTCAACGCAGACGGCGCCTGTGCGGTCTGGGCACTGGCTGTTGCCATGACACCGAGCATCGACGTCACGGCGAGCACGCCGGCCAGGTGAACGAATCTTGTACTCGTCATTTCTACTTCTCCTGTTGGGATTCGGGTTATCGCTGCGGTCATCTGCGGTTGGTCGCGCTATCCGGCACTATGGGTGCCCGATGAAGCACCGACTATGCAAAAACGAACCGACCGGAAAACATAAAGCGAGCCGTCTCGCTACTGGACGACGCATCGAAAGCAAGCACTCGCGTGCCGCGCGACATGCGAGCGTCTGCTTTGCTTGCAAGATGTTTTCTGCCGGCTTCAATGGCAAACGTTTCGAAGAGCCCGACAGGCATCGAAATCGACATCCAACGATGGATTCCGCACCACGCGAACGCAAGCTCACTTCCAGGCGAAAGTACCACGAAATCCCGAGGCTGGAGAATATGACCGTCAAAAGTCAGGCGATCAGCGATTTGTTCGTGCTGAAAAATGAAACTCAAAGCATCCAGGCTCGAGACGCCGTGCAAATCTTGGAGCCTCCCTCCACGCCAAATTGCCAGACGATCGAATCCAACTTGCAATGACCGACCAAGGCGCTTGACTGGGACCAATCAGCAGGAAGTTCACCGTCGCTCCAATAACCATGTCAGAATATTCATCAAAGCTAAGGCTGCGTAAGGGTATGTCGCTTGCAGCCCCCAACGGAAACGTCCTCCCATTCGGCTTCGTACAGACTGGCTTACGACTTCATCTTGATACCAGGAATCGCGCGCTCCCCGAACACGACAGCAATTGCTTCGATGACCGGCTTGCTGGGCTTGGCCTTGCAGCACTGAATGACTTCTCGCCCCGCTTGTTTCGCTCTCTTGACGTTACGACGATGCCTCCGTGCAAGACCTGCCGCAGCAGCCTTAGCGGGTGCCGAGCAACTCCGCGTCTTCCCGCCAGGCGCCCTGAGCGCAGGTCGACACCTGAGCGTTGAAGTATTCCTTGCGATCTGCGGAGGCGCCTGTGAGTCACGTTCGAACTCGCGCCGGCCAAAAGCGGCCCGCACGAGTCCGCGCGCTCAAGTCACTTCCCGGGCAGCATGATTGATCCAAGTGCCATCAAACCCGCTTGATACCGGGCGGCTGCCACGTCCCTTCGCCCGCCGGCAGGACCGACGGCGCTTCCGGCCTCGGCCAGTACAGACGCATGACGAGATAGATTTCTCCGTTCGGCGCCGGGAGCCAATTGGCCTCCTTGTCGGCGCCCGGCGATTTATTCTGGATGTAGAGCGTCAGCGAACCGTCCGCGTTCCGCTTCATGCCCGGCAGCATCGGCGAATTGATCAGATAGCGGTTGATCGGATTTTCGATCAGCAACTGTGTCTTGCCGTCGTACATCGTCACCGACCAGAACGCGTTCACCGGCGGCAATTGTCCAGCTGCGAAGGTAAGGGTGTAACTGTGCTTGGAACCATCGAGGACCTCACCATCGGCAACCGTCCTCGTCAGCGGATAGACGGCCTCAACCGCGTCGTTGCCATAGATGCCGCCCTTGGCGGCAGCCGCACGCTTCAACCAGTCGCCACTGAAGAATTGTCGGTCTCCGAACAGCGATCCGATTTTCCATCCGTTTACGTCTTTCTGTCCGCTGGCAAGATACTTTTCGACTTTCTCTTCGCCGTCCCGCATTCCCAGCCCGATTTCAATCTTGTGCGTCAGTGGAAGATCCTTGAAGTCGAAGGTCTTGCCGGCCCCGACGCCAATGCGGGCGAGCTTGGCGCGGATCTGCGTTTCCTCCGCCCCTGCCGGGGCGAACTGCAAGGCGAAGTCGAGGTACTCGAAGAAGTTCTTCTTCACCAACTCCGCATTGGCTTTGGGAAACTCGATGGCTGGTACGGCGGCCGGTGCGGGTTGCTTGAGATAGACCGATAGGGGCTGCACTCTGTAGCCCGCCTGGACCTTCTCAACATTCGGCATGTCTGCAGCATCGAAAAGTTGTGTGCGGTAGATAATGACCGAAAACTGCGTCGAGGACTGGAAGACCTTCTTGATACCGGGCGGGGTAGCGCCCTTCCAATCGGGACCGACCACCATATAGTCACCGGCCTCGCTGCCGGTCGCGCGGCTACCGACATATCCGTAATTGAACGTGTTGCCGTCACACAGCATCACAGAATAATAGCGCGTCTTCTCGACAACCGGCACCGAAAAGACGATCGGTTCGGCACGCAGATCGGTCCATACGAGCGAGTACGGTGTGTCGCTGTTGGGAGTTATGACGGCCGTGTCTTTGTATGTGAAGACCCTAGCCTCGTTATTGATCTGATTGAACGGCGCCTTGAATTGTCCCGAGTTCCTGTCGACTGAATATTCATACATGACCGCGTAATTCATTACGATCGGCAGCCCGTAGATGAAGCCTTCCTCGGCGATCGCCTTGGCCTCGCGGATGTCAGGCCATTCCGCTTTGGCCTGCGCGTTTGCCGGGACAGCTTTCGCTGCAGTGACAGTGATCGCAGCCAGCGCTGCGGAACGAAGCAGATCGCGTTTTGTAAACATCAGAACAATTCCCTTCGGTTCGCAGCTTGCGGTCAAGCGAGTTTGGGTAGCAGGTACATGTTTGACGCCCTGTGCGATGGCTGGCTATGCAAAAACGGGCAATCCTGATCCGCATGGATGTCCGCTCTTCGCACATATTTGTCGATCACGGCTGACTACACCCGCCGCCCGGCGCCAGCCCTAATAGCAGCGCATGTAAATGCGCCCGTAGGGATCGACGGCCTGCACGCAACGCCCGGGAACAACCCGCACAGGCGCCACTACGACCGGCGCCGCATAAGCAGCCCCCACCGCGACCGCGCCAACGGCAACCGCGTCGCATCGTCCGGCGGGCCACGCCGGCCGCGACGAGGCCAAACGCCGCGGCTCTGCGTATCGACGCCTGCGTCATAACGCTCTCCTTGTTGGTCACGATGATTCCGGCGAATGGTCTTGCTTGCCGGCCACCCTGGAGAGGTCACACTGCATCGACTATGCAAAAGCCAGCACGACGACCGTTTGGCACGACGATTTTCGCCGCGCCGATTTTGCATAGCGCGCATTGATCGATTCCCGGCTAATGGCCATCTCGTACCCGAACGTGAGGCTCCACCGTGGTTATTATCCTGTGTCTCTATATCGCTGCGATGTGGGCCGTCTTCTTCAGGTTCAGGCTCGTGCGCTGGGGCTGGCTGTCGGGAACGATTTCGATCCTGACCGGCGCCTCTATCCTCGCGACGTTCCTCGCGCTGTTCAACTACCTGACACCGTCGGGCAAGGTGACGGTCGCTGGCCGGGTGGTCGAGGTGACGCCGAATGTGACGGGTCAGGTGGTGGCGATTCCGGTAAAGCCGAACATCCCGGTGAAGTCAGGAGACATCCTGTTTCAGATTGATCCGGCACCATTTCAATACAAGGTCACGCAATTGCAGGCGTCGCTTGCTGCCGCGAAACAGCAAACCGAGATCCTGAAGTCGAACTACGACCAGGCAGCCGCAAATGTCGCCGGTCTGACCGCGCAAGTTTCGTACAACGCGAAACGCCTGGCCGACATTCAGAAGCTCGTGGCTGACGATGCCAACACACAATTCCAGGGACAGGATCGCCAGAATCAATACGAAACGTCACTGGCGCAGCTCAATGTGGCCAAAGCTGCTCAGCAGAGCGCCAAGCTCGCCCTGGATTCGGAAATCGGTGGGGTGAACACCTCCGTTGCCCAGATTCAGGCCCAACTCGAGAATGCAAATTGGGAGTTGTCGCAGACAAGCATTCGCGCGCCGGCCAACGGCTACGTCACATCTGTTGCACTCACCGTCGGCGATCGTGCCCTCCAGGCGCGCTCAACGATGTCGTTTATCGTCGAGAATGAAATTACAATTGTCGGAATGTTTTCACAAAACGGCTTCCAGACGATCAAGGCGGGCACGCCCGTCGATATTGTGCTCGAAAGCGCTCCGGGCCGAATCTACCGCGCGAAAATCATTGAAATTCCAAAGGGGATCGGCCAAGGACAAATTGCCACATCCGGTACACTGGCGCGGACCAATGCGATCGGTGGGGCGTCGGCCTTCCCGGCAGAGATATCCATTCCTGACGAGATGAACCGCGACTCGCTCCGGCTCGGGATGTCCGGAAACGCAACCGCCTTTGCTGCGAATGCGGGCGTCATCGGGCTGCTCGCTTCCATTCTCGTCTGGGTCAGTTCCTATACTGCCTACTTGTAGCCGATGCGGCCTGCTCGGTAGCGGGACCACGGAGAATACCAGGCATTATGGATGCCAAAATGACGCTCGGCGCAGATGCTGCTCGCGTAGGCTGGATAGTTTCAACTGTCGGCGTTATATTCCCAATCCAATAATCCGACGGCTGATACCGACTTCGCCAAAGCGCTTGACCCTTATTACTGCGCCACGGCTACCAGGGTGATTCCGAACGAGAGAATGACCGGCACGCCCGTCATACACATTGTCGACGACGACGCCTCTTTCCGGGCGGCCATTTCGCGTGTGTTGAAGGTCTCCGGCTTCGAGATTGCCGACTATGAGTCCGCAAGCTCGTTTTTGCGCGGCGTCGAGACTGCCAAGCCCGGTTGCATTCTGCTCGATGTGAACATGCCATCGTTTAATGGGCTACAGCTTCAGGAAGAACTCACGAAGCTGTCGTACGGCTGGCCGATCGTATTCATGACCGGCCGTGGTGACGTCCCCACCAGCGTACGCGCGATCAAGGCCGGCGCCGAAGACTTTCTGCTGAAGCCCGTATCCAAGGAAACGCTGCTCGATGCGATCCGTCGCGCCCTCGCCGGATTTGAGGCGACGAAGCAGCAGCAGGATCAGATCAATTCGCTCAGATCCTTGATAGCGACCCTGACGCCTCGGGAAAACGAGGTATTCGCACTTATGGTCCGGGGCAAGATGAACAAGCAGATTGCCTTTCAGCTTGGTACATCCGAACGAACCATCAAAGCACACCGGCATATGGTGATGGAAAAGCTGCGGGTTCAATCTTTTGCCGAAGCCGTTTCTATCGCCGAGAAGACGGGATTGCTTGCACCATCGGCAGCAAGGAGCGTCGAAAGCCCCTGATCGGAATTTTCGACGAGACCGCAACTTTAAATCGCCGCGAGACAAGGCATGTCTTCGGGACGATCTGAAACCGCCGTCAGCTCAAGGACACACATCCCAGAAGCCCTTGGTGCGGCTGGCGTCGGTGTAGTACCAGCAATAATTCGGGCCTGGAGCGACGCCGGCATACGCGCCGACAGATGCGGCAGCGACAAAGCCGATCGCCGCACCTGCCGCGATGGCGCCTCCCGGGAGCCAGTAATACCGCGTCGGACGCACCCAGGGACGAGCAATCGGATGCACCGGTCGAACGCCCGGTCGAGCGATTGGATGCACCGGGCGTACGCCATGGCGAACGACGGTCGTCCGGCCAGCGGCGACCACGCCTCCCTGCGGCCCACGGGCGACGACGGCCCCCCGCCGAACGGCGACAGATTCGGCTCCCAGCGAAACCGCATCGTGAAGCGCCGGAGGATGGCCCAGTAGCGGCAGAGCGTCCGCGTTGGTCAGAGATCCGCTCATAATGAGCGGCACGATCATGCTAGCTGCAAGAAATCGATTCCTCATGCACTGTCCATTCTTTTGAATCCGGGTTGCGCGAACGCTTCGAACGAACGGTAAATGTGCAGAACGTGATACGCAGCGGCTATGCAGAAACCGACGGTAGCAGGGACAGAAAGATCATTCCAAACGAGATGAGTATGCAGTCGGATAGTTCTCAAAGGCGACTGTTGCGCGATTTTGCATAGGCGGTGCGCGATCGACATCCTAGGGTCCGGCCTCGATGAACCTCGAAGGTGATGCTTTGGCCGTGACACACTCCACCATCCGAAACAGTGTGTTGAGACCGAAATGGATGGCGACCTTGCTGGCTCTCGCCGCCATCCAATACCCGGCAAGCGCACATGCACAGGTTTCGCTGCCCAATTCCTGACGCGAAAAGATTCGGTTCGGATCAACGCCAACGCATTATCTCCAGAAGAATCCAAGTTTCCGGCGGCGACCGATCGGACGATCGGCGACCAGACAACCTGACGTTGCCCTCAAGGACAATAGGCCGCGCCGCAGCGCTGTGGTTTTTGGTGTCGGAGAACAGTCTGCTGTGTTTTTGCGCAGTGCAGGTGCCACGATGAAGATTCATCTGACGGCCAAAACCGAGGCGGAATCAATCCGTGCAGCCCGAAATAATCCGTGCCGCGACCTGGTCGGACAGGCCGAAATTCTGGCACTCGCGGAAGTCGACGAGCCGATCCAGATTTCGGCCCTGTGTGCTGCCCTTTCAGTCAGCGAGCGGACCCTTCGGAAAGCTTTTCACAGAATCCATGGTTTACCGCCCTGCCGCCATCTGAGAATGCTGCGCCTCAAGCAGGCAAGGCGCGCCTTGATAGCGACTGACGGTCATCTCTCGACGGTAACGGAGATTGCGACCTGCTTTGGCTTCGCCGAATTGGGACGATTTTCGGTTGAGTACCGCAAGGTCTTTGGCGAAAGCCCCTCTCAAACCTTGCACCGCGCTTCGCCTGCCACAGCGCGCGTAAGCCATACCGCTGATCACCAGGACCGAGCCGATCCCTATAGGTGAGAATTCGCGTTTCTACTGGGCACATCGGGAGACAACGTGAGCGTGGTATTAGAACCACAGCAAGGTTCGACGTTCGTGACGTGGCCGATTTTGCATAGTCACCGCTGCAATTCCAAAGTTCAATCGCGACTGTGAGCATAACGGCATTGAGAGAGACATGCAGATGACGGGCAATATCTCCAAGCGAGGCGCAGCCCATCGGCTGGCACACTCCGCCGGCCTTGCCATCGCGATATTTGCTTCGCTGCCCGGGGCGGCCAGCGCGGACGAAAGCGGAGTGTCCTATTGGCTTCCCGGTCGGTTCGGCAGCCTCGCAGCCACGCCTCAAGTACCAGGCTGGTCCTGGGCCGAGGTCTACTATCACACCTCCGTCGAGGCATCCGGCGCGGTAGCCGCGGCAAAACAGATCCAGGTTGGAAGGATCCCGGCGAACGTCAATGTCAACCTGAACGCAAATCTTAATGCGCAGGCCGACCTCGTGCTGCTCAATCCGACCTACACGTTCGCAACGCCTGTCCTGGGTGGACAGCTGGCTATCGGCGTTACCGGCCTGTTCGGTCGCGCCGCCACCAGCATCAACGGAACGCTCACCACAGCGGTTGGTCCCTTTGCGACGACCCGGACAGGAAGCCTGTCCGATTCGCTTACGTCGGTGGGAGATCTGTATCCGCAAGCCACGCTGAAATGGAACGCTGGCATACATAACTTCATGACGTATCTGACCGGCGACATCCCGGTGGGCGCCTACGATCCCAGTCGCCTCTCCAATCTCGGTATCGGTCACGCCGCAATCGATGGCGGCGCCGGGTATACCTTTTTCAATCCGGCGGCAGGTCAGGAATTTTCCGCCGTTGCCGGCTTTACCTACAACTTCAAGAACCAGGATACGCAGTATCAGAACGGCATCGATTTCCATCTCGACTGGGGTGTCTCCCAGTTTCTTTCGAAACAGGTTTTCGTCGGCTTCGTGGGATATGCCTATCAGCAGGTCACGGACGACTTCGGTCAGAATCCCATCCTCGGTGGCTTTCGATCCCGAGTCTTCGGAATTGGTCCGCAACTCGGATACCTCTTCCCTGTTGGTGACATGCAGGGATATCTCAACGTCAAAGCCTATGGCGAGTTCGCCGCCGAAAATCGGCCATCGGGCTGGAATACATGGCTGACGTTCTCCATCTCACCGATGGCGCCGACCAGCACCGTGACGCCGACGCGACGGATGGTGAACAAATAGGGCAATCAATTCCGCGTCTGCGACCATACTCGACACTCTGATGCGGGGGTCAGATCGGGGAATAGCAGCGTGCGAAATCCACACCGATATGGCGTGCGGCTACCAGTAGTGATCATCTGCTATGTCGCGATCGGTTGTCTGATCTTGCCCGGTCGCGAGTCGAACGCGAGCCCAGTCTTTCATAACGGGGTATGGTGACGTCGACGGCGCAGGGCATCCCTGGGACGCGATCTTTTCCTGGACCAGCCACTGAGGGCCAGCCGGCACGTTACGCTGTTTCGGCGGATGTGGCACCGCGAAGCGATAGCCTGCGATGGCTCATCAGATACTAAAGCCTGTGGGCCGCCAAGCTTAACGCGGCCATGTCCGTGCTGTCCGCCCCCTCGCCGCTCGCGTTCCGGGCCATTTCCCACCTCAGAATGTAATCGATCCGCTTCTCAATCTGCTCCAACTCGCTCTCTCGCTGCCTGGGGCCTTGATCTCATTGCCGAGCTCGTAGAGCGGCTCGAGCTCGCTTTGAGTGGCGGTCCCCGAACCGGCGAAGCGCCACGCAGCAACCACAATCGAAATCAGGGACCCCAGCAGCAGCGATCCGTAATAAAGCTTGTCGTCATACTTATCGAGGAAGCTCTGCTGGTTTCCGTTGTAGTACGTCGCAGCTCCCGGATGGATAGGGATCAGTGCATCGGCGTCGGTGCTCGGTGCGGCAGCTTACGCCAATATAGGATATTGCGACAACAGGTCCCTCCGGACATCGACTAGGGACTGGGCCAGGTCAATGATGGCGCTGTTACCCACCGACTTGTTTGCAACAAGAAAATACGAAACGCGAAGCGACGTCAGATCATCAGATGGGACAGGTGGCGCGCCGCGCAAGGTCCCCTTTGGGATGTCGTAACTTTCGTAATACTAGGCGATGTTGGCGACGGCGCCGGCCGACTCGATTTCGATCAGCTTCGGGGCCGATCCTTTGATCCGGTCCCGCCGGAAGAACTGTCTGACTTTGGCCAGGTACTTCTCGGTCAGCGGGAAACCGCAAGAAGGGCCTGAACCTGGCCGGACGAAAGCGCGGTGCCGCCGTCGGCTAAGACAACATCCTGGAAAATGACTTTAGCGCGATCAAACGGATAAATTTACTTCAGCGCATCCACCGTCGGCCGGTTAATCGCCCCACCGATGACGCCGATAGTCGTATCGCGAAGCTCACCAAGACTATGCCGCTCGCCGCCGAAGGCGCCATGAGCAGAACCACGCCGTGGGTCAGCAGGAGCACGCTCCTGGCATCCTCCAAGCCGCCGGTATCGCCGCGAACGACGGCGAGGTCGGCCTTGTGCGCAGCCAGCAGTCCCGATGCTCGGGCGGAGGTATTGCTATCTACCACTCTCAATGGGACATGTGCGTTCGAGGCTGTAAGACGATGCGCGGGAGTAGCTATATGAGCCGGTGTCGTCATCTGCCTATGCAAAATCGGACCGTGCACGACGCGCAACTCTGATTATCTATCTCGATGAATCGACGGCTCAACGCAGACGACGCCGATTTTGCATAGTCGATCCATTGGATGGCGCGTTACGTGGACAAGTCGGGCGGCCTAAACGACGCGGCCTGATCGTGAACCGGAACCCCGCTCAATGTTGACCGAAACGCCATCCGTAACTCAGCTATCTCATGTCATCTCGCAATCAGCGGCCCCCGCCTTCCTGCTGGGCGCACTGGGCGCCTTCATCGCTATCCTGATCTCCCGCCTGAACCGGATCGTTGACCGGACGGTGATCCTGAACGGGATCCCCGATGACGATACGGTCCGATGCCGGCTGAAGGCCGATCTGCCGCGTCTGATGCAGCGCGCGGCGATGATGAATCGGGCGATCTTCTGGGCAGTGATCGCAAGTATCTCGGTGACGCTTCTCGTGATCGTCGCTTTTGTAACGGCGTTCTTCCAGATACAGCACGAACGTGGAGTCGCCATCTTCTTCATGATTTCGCTCGGCGGGTTCACCATCTCGCTGGTCGATTTTGCGCGTGAAGTCCGGATTGCGCTGAGCGAATATGATCACTACGGCTGAGCTGCTACCGCGCCCACTGCCCCATTTGGAGACAGGTCTGCAAACTGACGTAACTTGGCGTGCCGCCAATGCTCTCTTGCGAGACACAGCTTGCCCGGCTTGGCGCAGGAAATTTCGACCACTGGCTCGCAAGCTGCTGCTTTGCCTTCCGTTCGTCATTGATACAGCTCTTTAGCGACTGATCGACGGAGAGGCCGGCGGTGGCAGCGACATCGAGCGTGCAACTCCGCGCGATATCGAACTTCGGCACCCCGTCAGCTACCTGCATGACCAGCTGCGAGCTTAGAACAATCATTGAAATCGAAATGGGCATCTCCTGGATCCTCATTCGTGTTTTGGCTCAACGGCCACGACGAGACCGCTTCGCCAATCATGTCTATTTAGGCATGGCGCCGTCTATGCACAATCCGACCACAGGACGACGACTCCCACGATATCGAAACAAAGCTCGAAGTTCTGTCAGATCGGAATTTGAGTTCTCTCACGCGAATAACTTCGCCTCCGCAACCTTCCGATTTTTGCATAGCGGGTGACGTAACACCGTGGAATTTTGGCTGAACCAGAAGGCCGCCACGACCAGGTGATCAGCAAATGCCGCTTCCGAAATCCGTCGCGGGGACCGCCGTTTCAGTGGACGAGGCGGCCCACGCACAGCCGGCGAAGAGCGGCCGATTGAGCCGCCTGGTTCTTGACCTCCTCCGGCCATACCGAGGCTGGCTATTCATTGTTTCCATCGCAACGCTGGTCGAGGTCGCCATGAGCCTCGCGGCACTGTGGCCACTCAAGCTCGTGCTCGACGACGCCCTCGGACACCGCAAGCTTCCGTACTGGCTCGCGTGGGGCGCACGATTACGGCTTTGGACGTCATACACTCGGCGTTGCCCTGTTCGCAGGAGTCGCGACCCTGTTTATCGCCGTCTTCGGAGCGATCGCCACCTATATCGACAATTACTACACCACAAGCGTGGGGTAGTGGGTAGCACGACTTGCGTATTCGCATTTGCGAACATTTACACCGCCCCTCTCTGCGCTACTACGACAACGTCAAGACTCGCGCGCTGATGTCCACTATCACCAATGATGTTGCGACGTTTCAACGCTTTGGGTCGTCATCTACACTCGACATCGTCGTTGACCTGATCACCATCGTCTTCATGGTCGAGCTGATGTTCTGGCTCGACTGGGATTTCGCCCTGATCGCCGTCGGTTTCACCCCCTTCCTGGTGGTGTTTCTTTTCATTTCAGGAAAGCGGTAAAGGGAGTCACGCGAACTGTCCGTGCGCGACAGAGCGACATCGTCGCGGTCGTCCAGTAGGGGCTCGGTTCGGTTCGTGCAGTCAAGGCATTTGGAAGGCAGGATCTCGAAGTCGCCCATTTGGAGGCCGCGAGTCACGCGACCGTTGAAGCCGCGCTCAAGGCGCGAAAGGTGAAATCGCTGCTGTCACCGATGGTCAATATCGTGGTGGCGATCTGTACAGCGATTGTGCTTTGGCAGGGCACTTCCCTGATCGTTGCGGGAACGATGACAGCCGGAGCGCTGACCGTGTATCTGGCGCATCTGTCAACGTTTTTCAAACCGATCAAAGACCTTGCAAGCATGACGAGCGCGATCGCGCAGACGACGGTGGCTCTGGAACGTATCCAAACCATCCTGTCCGCCGACGACATCATCCAGGAGCGCGCCGATGGCCAGAGTTCTACGGTTCTTCACCAGTCCAGCCCATATAACGAGCCAGGTTCTCCCTCCACCAATCCGGGTCCCGAGCTTCCAATAAGGCGAGGTCGACGCGCTTCTTGAGCCCGCTGCCATTTCGAAGTGCGATCGCATAGTCCTGCGGCGCAAAGGTCACGTCCACCAGCTCGATTGCCTTGGCATCGTTCCGCCGAATCAGCCAAGCGAGAATGGGCCTATCATGAGCCAGCGCATCCAGACGCCCATTTTGCAGAGCCGCCAAGCCTCGCTGCACGTTCGGCAGCACTTGGAAGCAAATTCGCAAATGGCTCACCCGCTCCTGCGCCACGGTTCCCGCCACCACACCTACTCTCATCGCCGTGAGGTCTGCGACACGGGTGACGACACCCTGCAATCGCCTCGACGTCAGAGCCGAAGTGAGGCCGGCCGTGAAGACTGCGACCGCGATCACCGACACGATCATCCATATCAAGGCCAAGACTCGTCCCGGTACCGTTACCGGAACTACGCCGCCACCGATACGTTGCGTCATAGCGGTCGTCGACCACCAAATGGCGGCGCTAATGCCACGAGATGTACCGCCGCCAAATCCGTCGTTTGTTCTCCGTTCGCAAAGCCAAATCAACAATCCCGTCAGGAACGAGAGGGCGAGCAGCGCCGACACCGCCTGCAGGAAGCCGTACGATCCGATCGAACGGATCACGGGTCGCCAGCTCGCCGTCGGATCGGCTCGAACCGCAACTCCGGTCCCTATCCGCAAATATGGAAATGTAAAGTCGACGTCGCGCGCCCGAGATGGCGTTATCATGATCGCAGCGACTGCGAGGTCGAAATCACCAGCGTTAACTCCTCGCAAGAGCGAGCCAACGTCGTCTACTTCCACAAAGCGATACCGAATGCACAGCTCCGTCGCAATCCGTCGCCAAAGTTCGACGCTAATTCCCATCCAGTCGCCCTTCTCGTCCTTCAGCGAAAAGGGTGGCGCCTCCTTGATTCCGACGATGAGTTCACGAGACAATTCCGCGCATTCAGCTTGGGCTCGAAGTGATGGAAAGAAGACGGCAGCAAAGAACACAGCGATCCACAAAGCAACACTTTTGTTCTTTGGCTTCATGCGACTTCCGCCCGACTATCGCGGCGCCATCGCATTGGGCACTCCAGTAGGTCTTCCCATCGTCCATATGTCCTGCCTCGTTGCCTAGCGAATGGACCGCGGACGTCGCTCGATCGGAGATCGCAGGACTTGCACGCCTGCCACCGCGCAAGCTCGCCTGCGGCTGAACGCTGAGGGCGCGATATTGCTAGGTGGCTGGCTTTTCAGCTACACCGGCGAGCGCGTCGCGTAAGATTTTTTCCTTCGTCTCGTCCAGCGAGGTCTTGAGCACGACACCGCGGGCATCCTTGATCTCCTTGAGCACCTTGTCCGCCGTCATGTTCTTGACCAGGACGAACAGCACCGCATTGCCAGGCTGAATGCTGGCCGACAGCTCTTTCATGAATGCATCATTGATGCCGAAATCGGACAGCGCGCCGCCCAGCGCGCCGGAGGCGGCGCCCAGCGCGACGCCCACGATCGGGTTGAGAAACAGCACGCCGATCAAAAGCCCCCAGAAGCTTCCCGATATCGCGCCCGCAGCGGTGGTGTTGACGAGCTGATTTAGCTTGATGCTGCCCGACTCCGTCTTCACGGCAATCACGGCGTCACCGATCGTGATCAAGTACTCCTTCTGCAGTCTGAAGAGGCGTTGACGTACATCCTCTGCCTTGTCTTCCGAGGGGTAGACGATCGCCACGAGATCGGACATGAAAGCCTCCGGCCCGACGAAAAACTCCGCCGGCTGATATTGTGGGACGCGGTTGCGTAATCCGAGCGATGCTAGCCGCAATTCTCCGCCTTCGACATCCGAGAAAACCCCGAGGCGCGGCGACGACTATTACCGAATGGTCCGCGGTCAGCGCATGCGACGGTGCGTGATCGGTGAGCCGGCAAATGCGCGCGATAGGAGACGACGGAGAAGAGCCATGCTATCGCAAACAGGGCGATCACCATAAATCCGAAATTGGCGAGGCTGGCGTTAATGCCCTCGGCCAACGACCAGATCTTGCCCTCGAGGCCGAGGCGCCGGCCAATCAGCCCCAGCAGCTCGACGCCACCAACGAAGAGACCGACAACTACGGAGGCCCCTGTGATTGCGAGGTTCTACCAGAGCTTCCGCGAGGGATCGACGAGAGCCCAGCGATAGGCGCTGACCATCAGCGCGCTATCGGCGGTATCAGTTATCGCCATACCGGCGGCGAACAACGCGGGGAATACGAGAACATGCGATAGCGCCATCCGCGCGCGGCTTCGGTCGCCGAAATGGAGAATGCCCGACCTCGGTCGCGGTGTCGAAGCCGAGAGCGAACAGCAAGCCGAGCGGATACATGTGCCAGGATTTCGTCACCAGGCGGAACATCGGCGCGAGTAGACGCGCCAGGATGCCGCGGCAGGCGAGCAGAGCATCGATCCGCCCCGCATCATGGGGCCCATGCGCGCGGACCTCGCGGAGAACTCGTCACAGGTCCATGAGGATCGCGAAGTTGAGGCAAGCGATCAGGAAGAGGAAAACCGCCAAAACCGAAGGTCTGATCATGCCGCCCACGCCGGCGAGCAGGCCGGCACTGCCAAACCGCACCGCGCCAACGGCGAGTAGCAGCGTCGCGACGACCACGACGGTGGAATGGCCCCGGGGCAAAAGTAAAGGCCCGCGGTCTTCGGCGTGCCGCCCCCTTGCATCAACTTGCGCACGACGTTGTCGATCGCAGCGATGCTGTCGGCCTCGACCGCATGGCGAAGGCCGAACACCCAGGCGAGCAGCGCAATCCCCATCATCGCTGGCCTGTCGGCAAACAAAGCGAACGCCCATGCCAGGCCGCGACATTGGCAAAGACGACCCCGCCGAACAGCAACACCGTGGTCGGATAGATGACGCGCGGATACCATTTCGACAATCGACCCCATCACGGGCGCACCCCGGTATGATATCTGCCGTCAACCATCATATTGGGAAAACAAGCGCAGTACAGGCACGCAACAGCGACGTTCGGCTCGCTAAGTAGTTTCCGACGCAGGACTAGGTAGAAGTCCCATTGCACGCTGGGGCACGCGTCTGCATCACTGGCTGCATCAATGGGGACTGCCAACGCCGGCAGCACCGGGAGTGCCCCGCATGCAACTGACGCCACGCGAATTCGACAAGCTGCTCGTCTACATGATGGCTGAAATTGCGCTGAAGCGACAAGCCAAGGGCCTGAAGCTGAACTATCCAGAAGCGGTAGCGATCATCTCCGCGACCGCCCTCGATGGCGCTCGCGCCGGGAAGACGATCGAAGACGTGACCAACGAGGCGCGCACCGTCCTCAGCAAGGCTGACGTGATGGACGGCGTCGCCGATCTCATTCCAATGGTGCAGATCGAAGCCGTGTTCACCGACGGAAGCCGTCTGGTGACCGTCCATACGCCGATCCAGTAATGGGGAGATCGACATGGCTGGACCGAAGATTGGCCCACAGGTTGCTGCCGACGCCGACCCGGCAGAGGTCGAAGTTCCAGTCGGCGGTTACATTTGCAGCCCGTCGGCGATCACGTTCGATGCCGATCGGCCGGTCACAAAGCTCAAGGTTCGCAATGCCGGAGACCGGCCGATTCAGGTGGGATCGCACTTCCATTTCTTTGAGGTCAACCGAGCGCTGGAATTCGATCGCGCGGCGGCCTTCGGACTTCACCTCAATATCCCTTCGTCGACGGCAACGCGGTTCGAGCCCGGCGACGAGCGTGAGGTTCAGCTCGTCCCGTATAGCGGCAATCGCGCCGTTTACGGTTTCAACAATCTAGTCGACGGCCCCACGGCCGGTGCGGATGCCGCCACAGTCAAGGCCAAAGCAGTCGCGCAGGCGAAACAGCGAGGCTTTCGCTCCTCATAAACGACGGCGCTGAGTGTAAATACTTAGAACAGGGAACGTGATGGCCAGCATCTCTCGGCAAGAATATGTCGGCCTCTTCGGCCCGACGACAGGAGACCGCATCCGCCTGGGCGATACCGGACTGTTCGTCGAGATCGAACGCGATCTGCGGGGGGGCTACGGCGACGAAATCGTCTTCGGCGGCGGCAAGAGCATGCGCGAAGGCATGGGCATGGACAATCAGGTGACGCGGGCAGCCGGCGCACCCGATCTCGTGATCACAAACGTCACCGTGATCGATGCTGTGCTCGGCGTCGTAAAGGCCGATGTCGGCATCAAGGATGGCCGCATCTGTGCCATCGGCAAGTCCGGAAATCCGCAGATCATGGATCGGGTTACGCCCGGCTTGGAGGTCGGACTGGCCACTGACGCCATCTCGGGTTCGCATCTCATACTGACGGCCGCAGGCATCGATACGCACATTCACTTCATTTCTCCGCAGCAGGCGCAGGCCGCACTGTCGAACGGCACGACGACGTTGATCGGTGGCGGGACAGGCCCGTCGGATGGCTCCAATGCGACGACGGTGACATCCGGTCCAGGCAACATCAGCATGATGTTGCGTGCGTTCGAGGATTGGCCGCTCAATGTCGGCATCCTCGGCAAGGGTCACGGGCACGGCAAGGCCGCCCTGATCGAGCAGATCGAGGCGGGTGCCGTCGGCGTAAAATGTCACGAAGACTGGGGCACCACGCCGGCCGTCCTGCGCTCCGCGCTCACCGTGGCCGACGAGACGGACACCCAAGTCTGCATTCATACCGACACATTGAACGAGTCTGGCTTCATCGACGATTCGATCGAAGCGTTCGAGGGGCGGACGGTCCATTCGTTCCACACCGAGGGCTCGGGCGGCGGCCACGCACCCGACATTATCAAGATAGCCGGCCTCCCAAACGTCCTGCCATCTTCGACAAATCCCACCCTTCCCTACGGCATCAATTCGCAGGCCGAACTCTACGATATGATCATGGTCTGTCACCACCTCAGTCCGGACATTCCGTCCGATGTCGCGTTCACTGAGAGCCGCATCAGGGCTGAGACCATTGCGGCGGAAAACGTTCTTCAGGATCTCGGGATCATCTCCATGTTCTCGAGCGATTCCCAGGCCATGGGCCGCATCGGGGAATGTTGGCTGCGATGCATCCAGACCGCCGATGCAATGAAGACCGGCCGCGGCAAGCTTCCGGAGGACGCGCCCGGCAACGACAATTTCCGGGTGCTGCGCTACGTGGCGAAGATCACGATCAATCCCGCTATCGCGCACGGCATCTCCGACGTGCTCGGCTCCGTCGAGGTCGGCAAGGTCGCGGACCTCGTCCTGTGGGAGCCCGCCTTCTTCGGCGCGAAGCCTAAGATCGTGATCAAGAACGGATTCATCAGCTGGGCTGTCATGGGCGATCCGAACGCGTCTCTCCCGACGCCCCAGCCGACCTATTATCGACCCATGTTCGGAACCCAGGGTGGCGCGCTGGGGGCGAACTGCATCACCTTTGTCTCCGGCGCAGCGCACGCCGCCGGCGTCAAGCAACGGCTAGAACTCCGCCGTCAAGTGATACCTGTGCGGAACGTACGCAATATCGGCAAGAGCAATATGATCCGAAACACCGGGACGCCGAAGATCGAAGTCAGTCCGGAAACCTTTGCCGTGACGGTCGACGGCAAGCACGCGACCGTCCCGCCCTTGAAGACGGTCGCCTTGAATCAGAAATACTTCTTCAGTTGAGAGGCCTGTCATGATCCTCATCGAGACCGTTATGGGCAACATCGATGCGCCCGAGTGGGCCGAGCGCCTGTCCGCCGCCGATACCGATCTGCTGGAGATCGATCAGTGGGAAGCGCAGAAGAGTCGCTTCCGCAAAACGACGGCGAGGGGCGTGCAGGTCGCGATCTCAATCGACCGCGGCACCCATATCCGGGATGGAGACGTCCTGCTCTGGGATGCCCAGGCGCGCTCGGCAATCGTCGTGCGGATCGAGCTGCGCGATGTGATGATCGTGCATCTGAACGCGCTGATGAGTCTTACGCCCGAGGTGGCAATGCGGACATGCGTGGAACTGGGCCACGCGATGGGCAATCAGCATTGGCCGGCGCTGGTCAAGGACACGGTTGTCTATGTCCCGCTCACCGTTGATCGCAAGGTGATGACGTCCGTGATGAACACGCACCGCTTCGAGGGACTCCGCTACGAGTTCGTCCCCGGCCGGGACGTCATCCCCTATCTCGCGCCACACGAATCGCGGCGGCTGTTCGGTGGCGCGGAAGGCCCTGTGCATTCCCATACGCACGAGAGCTACGCCGAGACCGAACCCGAGAGCGGACACGTCTTCGGACACCCTCCGACGCGCTTCCACGGGCACTCGGGAACTCCGGGACAAGCGTTGTCCGCAACGGCCGGCTCCGCTCATGACCATCACGAATGAGGATGCCAAGGCGGCAGGCAGCGCTTCGTCTCTCTCACGGATGCTGCAGTTTGGCGATTCGATGTTTCCGATCGGCGCATTCTCGTTTTCCTCGGGCCTGGAATCTGCGATCCAGGAAGGCGCGGTCACGAACGCGGCCACGCTTCGCGCTTTCGCCCAGACAGCACTCGAGCAGGCTGCACGCGGTGACTGCATCGCGCTGATCGCCGCGCATCGCGCGGCAACGGCGGACGATGTCGATACCCTCGTCCGGATCGACGCGCAGGTCTACGCCCGCAAGCTTTCCGATGAAGCGCGGGCGATGTCAGTCCGCATGGGCAAGAAGTTCGCCGAGATGGGTGTGGCGGTGGTCGGCGCGCCGCTGCTCCGCGCCTGGCGCGAACGCATCGAAACATCCGTGACCCCCGGCTGCTACCCGCTAGCGCTGGCGATTGGCTTTGCCGTACAGAATCTGCCCGCCAGCCAGGCGTTCATCGTGCACCAATACGGCGTTGCGACGACGATTCTCGGCGCGGCCCTGCGGTTGATGAAGGTAAGCCACATCGATACGCAGAAGATTCTCTACGAGCTCACCCGCAAGGCGGAAGAGGCATATCCGGCCACTGCGGCTGCGCGGCTTTCGGACATGGCCGGCTTTGCTCCGTTGACGGAAATTCTCGCGGCCATCCACACCAGAGCGCATGTCCGCCTGTTCATGAACTGAGCAATGGGAGCTTCGAATGTCGAAGAACATCACGCGCATCGGCATCGGCGGCCCGGTCGGATCCGGCAAGACCGCGATCGTCGAAGCCATCACGCCACGCCTGCTCGATCTCGGCATCAAAGTTCTCATTATCACCAATGACGTGGTCACGACCGAGGACGCCAAGCATGTTCAGCGCACTCTCAAGGGAATCTTGCTTCAGGAGCGCATCATCGGCGTCGAGACGGGCGCATGCCCCCATACTGCCGTGCGAGAAGACCCAAGCATGAACCTTGCGGCAGTCGAAGACATGGAGAGGCGCTTCCCGGACAGCGATGTAGTACTGATCGAAAGCGGCGGCGACAACCTGACGCTAACGTTCTCGCCTGCGCTGGTGGACTATTTCATCTACGTAATCGACGTCGCCGCGGGCGACAAGATTCCACGCAAGAACGGACCCGGTATCACCTATTCCGACGTCCTGGTCATCAACAAGACCGATCTTGCACCCCACGTCGGTGCCAGCCTGGAGGTGATGAAGCGCGATTCAAAGATGATGCGCGGCCTCAAGCCGTTCCTGTTCACGAACTGCAAGACGGGTCAGGGCATTCCGGCGTTGGTCGAATTGATCGAGCGGGAATTCCTGTTCGATGTCCATCGACAGCTACGGCGCCCGGCATGACACGAGCGGCTTTTCCTCCCTGGACGCGCGCTGAAGTCATCGGCGCAACCAGCCCGGAGTTTGCCCGGTTTCAGGACGAGCCGGCGCAGATGAAGAGCGGCGCGGTCGGCAAGACGGGCTTTCTGCGTCTCGGCCTAGAGCACCGCTCGGGACGGACGGTTCTAGCGAAGCTAGAGCGGCGCGCGCCCTACATGGTCCAGCGCGCGCTCTATTGCGACGAGGAGATGCCGGCTCTCGCCTCCGTATTCCTGATCACCACGACCGGCTGCATGCTGCAAGGAGACAGACTCGCGCTCGACGTCACCCTGGGTCCGCGTGCGCAGGCACACATCACCTCGCAATCCGCGACCAAGGTTCACGCGATGGAGGCGAACTATGCAGCCCAGAGCCAGACCATCACGGTCGCGGAAGATGCCTATTTGGAATTTCTCCCGGACCCCGTGATCCCCCATAGGCACTCGCGTTACCTCAGCGACACGCAGATCTTCGTGGCGCCCTCGGCCACCCTGCTCCTCTCCGAGATCGTTCAACCCGGCCGCAAGCACCATCATCCCGACGAATGCTTCGGGGCCACGATATTGTCGATGTCAACGTCCGGCGCGCGACCCGACGGTCGGATCCTGTTTGCGGAGAAACTGGTTATCGAGCCGCAGCGATATGCGATGCGGCAGACCGGCGTGATGGATTCCTTCGATGTGTTCGCCAATGTGATCCTGTGCGCCCCCAAGGACAAGGCGGAACGAATCCACGCGCGTGCCGCGGCCGATCTTGACCGCGCCGGCGGCTTGGCGTTCGGCGCGTGTCATCTGCCCAATGATGCCGGCCTCGTGTTCAAGGTGCTGGGACGCGAGACCGCCCAGGTCAAGGCCAAGGTTCGCGAGTTCTGGGCAGTGGTACGTGAGGAGGTCGTCGGCGCTTCGCTACCTCCTCCCTATCTCTGGCGCTAGCGGACACGTTCGAGGAGGCAGGCATGGAAACGGTCCTGAGAAAATGGGAGGGCATCTGCGCATCGTCATATGTGTTGCGATTTCTGGACGTCAATTTGCGCAGCACCGGACAGGTGATGCTTCAGGACAACCCGCTCACCGGATTGCTCTTTCTGGCAGCGATCGCCTGGGCCTCGTACGCAGCCGGCGTGCCGAGGATCGCCATCGCCAGTATCCTCGCGCTCGTCGTCGCCAATCTGACGGCACAATGGCTTCGCGTCGATGCTGCCTCGCTCCATTCCGGGTTTTACGGGTACAACGGAATCCTCGTCGGACTCGCGTTGGCAACGTTTCTGTCCCCCAATGCACTCATGTGGTTCTATGTGGTGCTGGGAGCGGCGGTTTCGGTGATCGCGATGCTCGGTATCGCCAACACCGTCAAGCCCTTGGGGCTGTCCAGCCTCACGCTTCCATTCGTGATTACGACGTGGCTCCTCCTGCTGGCCACGTACGGCTTCTCCGGTCTCGGAGGAGCCGCATTGCCCTCCGGCGGCGGCGTCACGGCGTTTCAGCCCTATGAGGCTGACCCGCTCAAACTCGTCGACCTCCTCAACGGCGTCCTGCAAAGCATCTCGCAGGTCTTCCTGAAGGGGAACGGCGTGGCTGCGCTTCTGCTGCTCATCGGGCTTGCCGTGAATTCGTTGCCCGCCGCCGGCTTCGCACTCGCGGGTGCGATACTGGCCGTTCTGGCGGCGCATCTCTTCGGAGCCGAGAGCGAGCTGATTACCGGCGGCCTCCTCGGTTTCAGTCCGGTTCTGACCGCTATCGCCTTGGGAACCGTGTTTTACCGGCCGAGCTGGCGCGTCGCGACCTACGCCATGCTGGGCACGCTGGTCACGGTCATTGCGCAAGCGGCGCTGAACGTTGCCCTGACGCCCCTTGCGATTCCCGCACTCACCGCGCCCTTCGTGCTCGTCACATGGATCTTCCTTCTGCCGCGCCAATGTTTCGAACCCTCGGCGGGGCGCGACGACGCGGCAACGCTTGCGGCGAATTCAGCAACCTAGCGGAGGCTTAGGCCATGGGACTCGTGGGGATACTTCTCGGTCTCGGCTTGCTGATGTGGCTCGCGTATCGCGGATGGAGCGTCCTGATGGTTGCCCCGGCCGCGGCGATATTGGCGGCCGCGATTTCCGGCGAGCCACTTCTCGCTCACTGGACCCAGACCTTCATGGGCGGTGCCGGGCGGTTCGTGACGCAGTGGTTTCCCATGTTCCTGCTCGGCGGGCTGTTCGGCAAGCTGATGGACGACAGCGGTTCAATCACGTCGATCGCGCGGTTCCTGACCGAACGGCTCGGCACCCGCCGCACGATGCTATCGGTGGTTCTGGCGTCAGCGGTGGTGACTTACGGCGGCGTCAGCGTTTTCGTCGCCTTCTTCGTCCTGGTCCCGATGGCGAGAGAGATGTTTCAGGCTGCGAACCTGCCGCGCCGCCTGATGCCGGCCGCCATCGGTCTTGGAGCATTCACATTCACGATGTCGGCAATGCCGGGAACGCCGTCCGTCAACAATGCCATTCCGATGCCGTACTTCGGCACGACAACCTTCGCGGCGCCCGGTCTGGGCATAATCGCCTCGATCATCATCATGGTTCTCGGCATGTGGTGGCTCCGGCGCGCCGAGGCGGCAGCGCGCAAGGTAGGCGAGGGTTACCACGATGGACTGGCGACTTCTCCCGTCAACGAGACAATTCGCGTGCAGGCGTCGGCGGCCGGCGATTTCGATCCGGCCGAGTTTCAGCACGGTCAGCACAGTGCCAGCGTGCCTCCCTTCACTCTTGCGGTGCTGCCGCTGGGCGTCGTCATCGGCATGAACTTTCTCATGTCGCTCGTCATACTGCCCCGTCTCGACTTTTCGTTCCTGACGGAGAAGATGTGGGGCGGAACGACGATCGGAGCGGTAGCAGGCGTCTGGTCGGTCGTAATTGCGCTTGCGGCAGCGACCCTGACCGTTATTCTCCTCAACTACAAGCGTCTCCCGGCGCTACGGGAGAGCCTGGACGCTGGCGCCATCTCATCCGTATTGCCGATACTGACGATCGCCAGTCTCGTCGGCTTCGGCGCCGTGGTTGCCGCCCTACCGGCCTTTGCAGATGTGCGCGATGCGCTGCTCTCCGTCGGCGGAGGCCCCCTCGTCTCCCTCACGATCGCCGTGAACGTGCTGGCCGGATTGACCGGCACCGCGTCCGGGGGAATGGCGATCGTCCTCAACATCCTCGGCGACACGTATGTGCGGCTTGCCGCGGAGCACGGCATCGATCCTGCACTCATGCATCGCGTGACCACGATCGGTGCCGGCACGCTCGATGCCCTCCCGCACAACGGCACGGTCCTGTTGCTGTTCCAGATCAGCGGGTTGACCCACGGCGAGAGCTATCTCGATATGGTAATGACCGTGATCGTGACTTGCATCATCGCGCTTGGCGCCGTCCTCGTCCTGGGATCGATCTTCGGATCGTTCTGAACGGCAATGATCGTCGAAACGGCGCAGCCGACATACCAGCTACCGTCGGCCGCCTGCCAGGCGCAGCAACATCAAGAAGAGATTGAGGAAATTGAGGTAAAGTGACAGCGCAGCGATCACGGATTTGCGCCCAGCTATGGTATGGCCGTCGCCGGCATCATACATCGCCTTAATCCTCTGCGTATCGTAGGCGGTGAGCCCGGCGAAGACAGCGACTCCCACGATCGAGATCAGCCAATCCATTCCCGAAGACCTAAGGAAGAGGTTGACCAAGCTTGCGATGATGACACCGATCAAGCCCATGAATAGGAAGCTGCCGAGCCCGGACAAGTCGCGTCTCGTGGTATAACCGAATACGCTGAGCGCCCCGAACATAGCGGCCGCGATGAAAAAGACCCGCGCGATCGAGGCGCTGGTGTAGATGTGCAGGAGCGTGGAAAGCGATACGCCGACCAGCGCCGCATAGACGAAGAACAGGAGCCGCGCCGTTCCGACCGACAGCGAATTGATGCGCGATCCGATGAAGAACACGAGCGCGAGCGGCGCCAGGATGAATATCCACATCACCGGGTTCTGAAGCAATGCAGGACCCGTGAGCTGATAGGTCAGCCATGCCGCCACAGCAGTGAGGCCGACGCCCGCCGCCATGTAGTTGTAGATGCGGAGCATGTAGTCGCGCAATCCGACGTCGATCGCAACAGCGGCGCCACCGAGGCTTGGGTTCGTGAGATCTGGTTCATAGTTCGACATTTGTTGCCTCCTGAAACCTCGCCTCCCCGAACGCGGGGCGCGGCGGGCTCTCGCGCAGGGACCATCGGTCCGGTCACTCGAGCGCCCGACTATCTTCCACCGCTTCTCTCAGGACGCACACCATCCGCAAGATCCCGTCAGCGGCAGTATCTGCTGGACACCGGATGGGAACGCCCGTTGCGGGCGCGGTACCAGCACCGACCGTGGCGCCAATAATAGTTGTGCCAATGCCGATGCCGCGAATTGGCGCCGGCGATCGCTCCGGCGGTGGCGCCAATTGCCGCGCCTCGTCGCCCGCCAACCGCCCCGCCAATGATGGCGCCCGAGACGGCTCCTCGCGCAGCGCTACTTTGCGCAACGGCCTCGGATAGGGAAACCGTCGTCGCAAGGCCGATCAGGACGAGCAAAATCAGTAGTCGCCTCATATCACGCTCCTCGTCAGGCCCTTCGCGGAATTGCCAGGACTTTCGCCATGCCGGATCAGCGATCGCGAGCACGCCGGCACCTGCGCTAGCTTTACGCGATGGGGCGCAATGCGGCGTTCCTCAAAAACCCTGATTGTCGGCGGGAAATATACCGAGCAGATCGCTTCGTTCCGCGACCAGACCTCTCAAGGCGCGACCAGCTTCTTGCGGATCGCGTAGCGGACCACTTCGGCCGTCGACGACATCCCCAGCTTGCGCATGGCCGACGCGCGGTGTGTCTCGACAGTCTTCACGCGCAGCTTCAGGACGGCGCCGATGGAGCGATTGGTGTGGCCCTCCGCGATGAGCTGAACCACACTCTGCTCGCGCGAGGTGAGCAGCATGTCGGACCTGTTGTGCTTGCTGAGCTGATAGTCATGTAGCATCTTCTCCAGCAGAATGCTGGTGAAATAGGGCTTGCCGTCGAGCAACGCCTCGATCGCCGAAATCAAGTGCTTTTTCGCGTCGGACTTGAATAGAAAACCGCGAACGCCGGCCAGAATCGCTTCGGTCAACAGCTCCTCGCTCTCGTGCATCGTCAGTATCAACACTTCCGTGCGCAGCTGCATGGACTTGAGACGACGACTGACCTCCAGCCCGTTCATCACAGGCATCGAATAATCGACGATCACGACGTCGGGGAACGTCTCCAGCGCCAATGCAATGGCTTCCTTGCCATTAGTTGCTTCTCCGCTGACGGTCCACTCGGAGCGAGTTTCGACGATGGCGCGGATTCCGGAGCGCACCACTTCATGATCATCCGCAACCAGGATGCTCTTCACGGCGTCGTTCCCGTGTGCCGATCCGCGGCATCAAGGAAATTGCCGGCCGCAGATTGGGTCAACGATACCGGCAATCATTCGAGGCGTTATCCTAGAAAACCCCTGATGTCGCCGGGCAAATACCCGATGGGCACGCGCCTGCTCACAAATCAATCAGCCCCACCCGGGCCGCATATCGGACCAGACCCGCTGTCGAATTCACGTCAAGCTTCCGCATTGCCGCTGCCCGATGCGCTTCCGTGGTCTTGACGCTGAGGCCCAGGATGACACTGATGCCCTTGTTGCTGTAGCCTTCTGCGACCAGTTTGGCGACGAGCTGCTCTCGCGGCGTAAGCCCGTTATCGGGCGCCATAGCACCCCTCACACGGTCGAATTCGCTCGAGCTGCTCCGGATGCTGAACGGCCTGTGCGCAAGAAGCGAATCCACGGCGGTCAGCAGGAACCTGCTCGCATCCGACTTGGACAGGAAAGCGCGCGCGCCGGCCTGAAGGGCCTGTTGCGCGAGTAGACTGGAATTGTGGACGGTGAAGATCAACACTTCGGTCTGAAGTGGGTATTCCCTGATCCGACGCGCGACCTCTACTCCCGTCATGCGCGGCATGGAGAAGTCGACGATGGCGACGTGAGGTTGGTGCTCGATGGCGGCGGCGACCGCCTTGCTTCCGTCGGTCGCTTCTGCAACGACCTCCCAGTCCGCGCGTTGCGAAAGCACGGCGCGCAAGCCTGAACGCACCACGTCATGATCGTCGGCGATAAGGATCCGCTTCATGGCGGAGCACTCCAGGTTCGTTGACTCAGGAGCCGGCCCCTCAAACGGGAGGAGCCGGCCACTGGTGGCCAGTGTTCTTTCTTCTACCTGCCTGCGTAAGCCCTCATGGTCCTAGTGACCTCTCGCGCCGACTGAGTCCTTCACAGCAAGGTCATAAGGCAATACTGCGCAGAGCGTCGTGCCGTGGCCCGGTCCCGCCGGATCGGGCTGGATGTCGAGCCTGCCGCCAAGCCGCTCGACTCTGGCTCTCATCGCGGGAATGCCGACCCCGATCGATATCGATTTCCCGCCCCGCGCCGGGTGGCCGAGCGGAAAGCCGCGCCCGTTGTCCCTGATCGTCAGCCGAAGACGCCCGTCGGTCGCGTCGATCGCGATCTTGACCTCCGTGGCCTTCGCGTGGCGAAATACGTTCGTCAGCCCTTCCTGAACGACGCGCAGCAGCGAACGCTGGCTCTCGTAAGGCAATCGGTCGACGACAGCCGGAATTCTAGTGCTGACCTGCAGCGAAGCGCGCGTAGCAAAGCCCCTGGCATACTGCTCGATCGTCGCCTTCAGCCCGTCGATCGTCAGGCTTTGGGGATGCAGCAGATAGGTCAACGCTCGGATTTCTCTCAGAGCCTCCTCGAGCGAGGCGTCGATTTCATCACAGAGCTGTTCTCCACCGGGGAGAGCACCGAAATGGGTGCGGATCCGCATCAAGCCGAGGCTCGCAGCGATCAGGTGCTGACAAGTCGAATCGTGGAGCTCGGACGCGATCCGCTGCTGAATGTCCTCCTGGATGGAGGCCAAGCTGAAGGCCTTCGGTTGTATTGCGCTCTCGGAGGACTTCCTATCGAGGATCCGGTGGCTGCCGATCAATCGGACGATGACGCCGGCTACCGAATCGATGATCGGGACGATTCTGGTCTCGATGTTCTGCCGAGATCCGCCCAGCGCGAGACGATGGCGAATTCTGATCTCGGTCCTTTCCGCGAGACACGCCTGCAAGGCTTCACAAACGGACTCAGCGTCTTTCCTGCCAATGCAGTCGGAAACCTCGAGGTTCCAGATTTCCTGCGAGGACATCTCAAGGCGTGATTCAAACGACGGATTCACACCCTCGTACACGAAATTCCCGTCACCCAAAGGACGTACCGCAAAGAGAAGATCGTCGGCGCAATCTCGGCATGTCCGGTCATTGCCGGCTTTGAAAGCAACTTGACATCCCGGACTGGACTTCAAGACATCACCCTACGGTTGTACCAATTATTACCCCGCAGCGAATACATTACCAAGTAGTTTTTCACCGAGGCATCAAATCGGGGAGAGACTGTCGCGACATCATGCATGTCCCTCCAACATGCCGCGGCCACACTCAAAAGCATTACAAAATCGCCTTAAATATGCCTGCAAATCTCGGCGCTCCCAGAGCTCGCCGCCCGAGGTGCCGCACCTCGCCGGCTTGGCCGAGAGGGGGTATGAGCCCTAGAGGCAGACCGGATCGTTTGCAGAAGCTTCGCGGTCGCGGGGATCTCATCCCTTTGGCCAATGCCCCTTACATATTTGTCACTGGAAGGCGGAATCGCACCGGACTAATCCAGGGCGTGCGCTACTATTTTCATATTGTCGACAAATACGGTCTCTCCACAGACGAGGTGGGCTTCGAGCACGCCGATCGGGACGCTGCCATCCAGCACGCTCGGCGTATTGCGGCAGAGCTCACCAAGGCTGGCGATTTTTTCGGAATGGGCGTTGTGCTCGTCGCCTTGGCAGCCGTTCCACGAGCCCTCTCAACGAATTGCCGACAGAGCAGGGTCGCGCCCGAGACCTGAAAGTCGCCGCGTGGAATTCGGCGCGCCGATTCCCGCCCCGCCCGCCTACAGAGTATCCCTGATGTGCGGGTCGAAAGGCGATCTCTAAGGTTGCGGATCAGGAAGACCAAGACCCGCGATCGATCTGCTGCACGCATCTCGATCTGAAGTCGCTTTGGTCCATTGGAGCTGAAGATGTATCTCCGGACAATATGCTGCGCTCTGATACTCGGGGGATCGATGGCGGCGATACATCCGATTTCCTCTCTGGCACAGTCGTCCGTGACGGGCACATCCGCGACACGGCAACCTACCCACCCCCCGGTTACGAACAGGTCGAACACACCGAACACCAACACGAATCCGACCAAACATCGCCACTGGCGTCATCGGGGAGGCGTGCATCCACATTATGGCAGCCGCCGCGTTCGCACTTAGGTCCACATGCGAGGAGGCTGCACTGCACCTGCGAGATGCCCCGACGATGAGCAGTGCGCTGACAGGACAGGATCGCCCACACGAGGTCGCGCCACGCGCCCCTCCCGATGGGCCGGCAACCGACGGGCGCCCCGGCTATCTCGCGACGAGCATCATTTTGCTGGCGACCTGCGTCGCGCTCTTTCTGGTATGGCAAACCACGCCAAGTCTCCTCGTTGTCTTTGCGGGCGTGCTCTTTGCCGCATTCCTGGATGCCGCAGCGAGAGCACTCGCACTCGTTCTTCCGCTTGACCGTCCCTGGCGGATGGCATTAGTCCTTGTCCTGCTCACGGCGTTGGCGGTGTTCGGGCTGGTCTGGGGCGCGGGCAAACTGCCAGAGCAAACGCGGCTTCTGCTCATGGTCATGGATGCCCAGCTAGACCTGCTGCAGAAGCATCTTCTGACTTACGGCTTGGAGTTGCTTGGACCGGACTGGGGCCGCGACTTCACGCAATGGCTGCTGTCCGATCAAAGCCGCCTTCTCAGTCATGCCCGGCTCGTCCTCGGCGGCGCCTCCAGCGTCCTGACCACCGCGCTCGTGATCACGTTTCTCGGCATCCTCTTTGGCTTTGATCCGATCAGCCATCGTGAAAGCCTCGTGTTGCTCGTGAAGCCGTCATATCGCCCCCGGATGCGGGCGGTAATGAACGAGATGGGAAACGTGTTGCGGCTGTGGTTCGTCGGGCAATTGATCCGTATCGTCCTGATGACATTGTGTGTGTGGGGCGCGCTTTACGTCATCGGACTGCCCGGGCCTTTCGTGCTTGGTCTCCAGGCGGGCCTGTCAAACTTCGTTCCATATCTCGGGCCGATCGCTGCCGCAATCCCGATCGCGCTCGTCGCGATGCCGCTCGGCAGCTCGGTGCTGATTTGGGCCGTCGCCGTCTACACGTTCATTCAGTCGGTCGAGGGCTACGTGATCGGCCCACTAATCCAGCGCCAGGCGATCGAGATTCCTCCCGGCTGGACGCTCGTTGCGATCGTCCTCCTGGGGACGTTGTTCGGTGTCATGGGCATCGCGCTCGCGATGCCGCTGGTCGCCATCGGCCGCATCGCGATCATCAGGTTTTACGCCGAGGACTATCTCGGCGATGCCCGCCACGATCCCGCCGCGTCGCCATCGGCAGCCGAGGTCCGGCCCGTCGACTCTCGCACTCAAATGGAGCTCTGAATGAACCTGCTTCTTGCAACAATCGGAGTATCCGCGTTGCTTTGCGCCGCCGCGCCATCATCGCGTGCCGAACCATTCAGGGTCGGCAGACTCTTGTGCGCCAGCACGCCGCGCGTTGGGTTGGTCCTCGGATCGACCCAGGAACTGCGTTGCGTATTTCACGCGGTTAATCCCTCCCGGCAATACATCTATGAGGGACGGATCAGGCGCGTCGGCCTCGATCTGGGTGTCACCAGCGCGGGCACGCTCTCTTGGGCTGTCCTCGCGAGGAATTCACGCATCGGTCCCGGTACGTTGCGTGGAAACTATGTGGGCGCGAGCGGGAATATCGCATTGGGGCCGGGTCTCGGCGCCAACGTCCTGATCGGCGGCTCTCGCCGAACGGTTATCCTCCAGCCGTTATCGATCGAGCGATCAATTGGGCTGAACCTCGCAGCCGGCGTGACTAATCTTACGCTAGGCGCGCGCGGGAGGAGATGACGACATGCCGGCGGAAGGAGCTATGCTGATGCGAAAAGCTGAATGTGCTGCGATTATTCTTGCGACGTGCACCTTGCTCAACTCGGCGGCGGCGCAGGAGCGCACCGCCGTCACCATTTTCGAGAACGTACGCATCTTCGACGGGAGGAGCCTGGCGCTTTCAGCTCCATCGAATGTCCTCATCCGCGGCAACATTATCGAGCGGATCGCGACCGCGCCCATCCCGATCGATCGTCGGGCGGACACCCGCATCATAGCAGGCGGCGGGCGCGTGCTGATGCCTGGGCTCAGCGACATGCATTGGCACGCGACGATGGTTCGCCCGACACCAGCCCAAATGCTGTCGAGCGACCTTGGCTATACGACGCTGCTGGCGGGCGCGGAAGCGACGGCGACGCTGATGCGGGGGTTCACAACCGTCAGAGACATGGGCGGTCCCGCCTTCTCGCTGAAGCGCGCGATCGATGAAGGTATCGTCCCGGGCCCTCGCATCTACCCATCGGGCGCCGTCATCACCGTCTCCGGCGGCCATGGAGATTTCCGCGAGCTCTGGGAGCTGCCGCAAAGCCAGGGCGGAACGAGCCGCGTCGAACAGCTCGGCGGAAGCATGATCGCCGATAGTCCCGACGAGGTTCGCAAGCGCGTGCGCGAACAGCTCATGCAGGGAGCGTCCCAGATCAAGCTGACGGCGGGCGGAGGCGTGGCCTCGCCTTTTAGTCCACTTGATGTGACCACCTTCAGCGAAGCGGAACTACGGGCGGCGGTCGAAGCGGCTACCGATTGGGGGACGTATGTGGCGACCCACGCATACACGCCGAACGCCATTCGGCGGTCCATCGCCGCAGGCGTCAAAGTGATCGAACATGGTCACCTCATGGATGAGCCGACTGCACGTCTCATTGCTGAGAAGAATATCTGGCTGAGCACGCAGCCATTCGTGGACCTCGGCGGTGCCGCCATGCTCCCCCCAGCCCAACAAGCGCAGATGCGTCAGGTCGTGGCGGGAACCGACACTGTGTACGGTTTCGTCAAGAAATTCGGGATCAAGACTGCCTTCGGAACCGATATCCTCTTCTCGAAGGCACTGGCCGAGCATCAGGGTCAGGGAATCGTGGACCTCACGCGCTGGTTCACGCCGGCGGAAGCGCTGGCAATGGCGACGTCGGCCAATGGAGAGCTGCTCGCACTTTGCGGTGCGCGCAATCCTTATCCAGGCAAGATCGGAGTGGTCGAAGAAGGCGCATTGGCCGATCTCCTGCTCGTCGACGGCAATCCACTGGAAGACATTCACCTCATCGCGGACCCCGCCAACAAGTTCGTCATCATCATGAAGGACGGCATCATCTACAAGGACACCAATCCCAAATGACCTCCCACGGCTGCGCAGATCGACGCTCCTCGCCGGTCCGCCAGAATCCGGAGAGGCGATCGGAAATGCCCGTGCGGCGCCTCAGGGTTTCATCTGATGCAGGACTTGGGTGGTCACCACTAGGTTCGAGCGCAGCCTGTTGCGAACGATGCCTTCGGCAACCTGTCGCGAGGATCGATTGGTAGTCCGGGGCCTCTCACGTCGTGAGGCGGAGGAGTGAGAAAATGAGCACGTCGACACGCCGCGCTTTGCTCGCCATGGCTCGGAATACGCTTGCCGCGGGCGCTGTCGGCGCAATGGGCGTGTGTCTGATCGAGATTGCCGAGGCAATGCCGGCGGCATCCCATCCTGGAGGCGCTGAGGAGCCGTCAGATTTCGTGACAAATGCGCAATGGTGGGGAGCCCCGCCCCCGCCGCGTCGGGGGCGTCCGTCGCCGCTTCGTCGTCGCTGGAAATGCTACTGGCATCGCGGCCATCGTCATTGCGGCTGGCGATGGGGTTAACGGCGCAAACGCGACATTGGCCCGGTAGACTTGCCGGAAAACCCGTGCAAGCCAGCCATATGATGGAGGAAACCGTGCCCAGCAGGATTCATTGGTTCATCGGCGTCGTACTGGCGGCACTTCTCGTTGCCACCGTCTGGTACCTGGTGTCGGTCTGGCGGGCGACCCCCTCAATGCCGCTGTATGGCAACATCATCGTCGGCGCCGCCGCCATACTTGCGCTCGTGGCGGGCTGTGGCCTCACGGCATTGATGTACTACAGCCGCCGGAGAGGTTACGACGAACCCGCGCGTGCCAACAAGCTGCCGCGAGAGTAAGGCAGTGGAAGATTGATGCCGATCCTGCTGTACTGCTCGATAGCCACGAGGTGAGTTTTCGCACTTGCGCTGCCGGTCCTTTGCCGTTCACGCAAGTTCGATATAAGCGGCGGAATTCCCAAACTGCGTTGGAGGTGGCGCGGCGTGAGCATCGTCAAAATTCCGGCGCATGTTGTCCGGCGGTCCTTGTCTTCTCTGTCGGGCGTCGGATTGGTCTTGGGAGCGTTGTTTTTTGCGGCCGCGCTCACGCCGACGCTTGTCCCGCGAAGCTATCTGACGCAAGGGGTCCTTGCCGGCGCCTGCTTTACAATTGGCTACGAGATCGGCGTGCTCTGGCGTTGGCTCTGGCACTACCTCGAACTACCCGAACCATCGACCCACATCCGATCGGCCGTCAACCTGATGGTCGCGGCGGGCTGCTTTGTGATCATCATTCTGTTTCTCTGGCGGGCGGCGGAATGGCAAAATTCGATCCGTGCCGCCATGGACATGGAGCTGGTTGAAACCGCCCATCCTCTCAAGGTCTCCGCCATAGCGCTCATCACGTTCTTCGCGCTGCTCGTGCTGGCGCAATCGTTCAAGCTGGCTACCAGCTTCCTCTCTGCCCGGATCCGGCGGTTCATCCCGAGGCGGATTGCGAACCTGGTCGGCCTCCTCCTAGTCGTCGTCGTGGTCTGGTCGATCGCCAACAATCTACTCATTCGCGCAGCCTTCAGCGCGCTGGATTCGTCGTTTCGGGAGCTTGACGCCTTGCTTGAACCGGAGCGGCCGCAGCCTGCTGAGGTCGGACGAACGGGAAGCGACGCGTCGCTGGTGAAGTGGAATGAACTCGGGCGTGCCGGGCGGGAGTTCGTGGCTTCCGGACCGACCGCCGCGCAGATCGGAGCATTCACGGGCCGCCCGGCCCGGGATCCGCTCCGCGTCTATGTGGGCTTGCGCGGCGCGGAAACGGCGCGTGCGCGCGCAGAGTTAGCACTGGACGAGCTCAAGCGCCAAGGAGGGTTCGAGCGCTCCGTTCTTGTCGTCATTACCCCGACCGGCACAGGCTGGATCGACCCGGCAGCGATGGATGCGATCGAGTATCTTGCCGATGGCGACGTTGCCAGCGTCGCCGTGCAGTATTCCTATCTCAACAGCCCGCTCTCGCTGCTGTTTCAACCGGAATACGGCGCGGAATCCGCGCGAGCCCTGTTTGCCGCGATCTACAGGCATTGGACGACGCTGCCGAAGGATCGGCGCCCAAAGTTGTACCTTCACGGCCTGAGTCTTGGAGCAATGAATTCGCAAAACTCCGCCGAGCTGTTCGAGACCATTGGCGATCCGATCGCCGGGGCACTCTGGAGCGGTTCACCTTTCACGAGCAGGATCTGGCGCTCGATCACAGCGAACCGCAATGCCGGCTCCCCGGCCTGGCTGCCCACATTTCGTGATGGCCGCTTCGTGCGGTTTATGAACCAGAACGGGCCGACCGTCGCCCCGGACACGCCATGGGGCCCGATGCGCGTCGTCTTCTTGCAATATGCAAGCGATCCGATCACATTCTTCGACCATCGGTATGCCTACCAGCGCCCAACCTGGATGAATGCGCCGCGCGGCCCGGACGTCTCGCCCGAGCTGCGATGGTATCCTGTCGTGACCATGCTGCAGATCGCCGTCGACATGGCGGTAGCAACCGGTACGCCGCTCGGGTACGGCCATGTCTACGCGCCGGAACACTATGTTGAGGCATGGGTTGCCGTTGCCGATGTCCGAAATTGGTCTGCCGAAGCACTTACAAGGCTCAAGAGTCACCTCGGAAATACTGCGAGGGTCTCTATCGGCGCTGGCGGCGGCAATCCCTACGTCGACAGGGGCGGATAATGGCTTGTCGATCTAGCTAAGGTGTTGAACCGGCACCGGTGCTGCTGACGGATTGGAGCTTCGATGGAACTCATCGCGGGCTTCCAGGCGCAAGCGGCTGACAGATCGAAGCCAGCACGAGTCACTTGGAATCGGCGATCCTCAAGCTCAGCGACGCTCTCGATGCCATACCGGGCGGAGGGCGAGCTGATCGCCGAAGCCGTGAATGACTATTGCCGCACAATCCGGATCTTTCGCCTGGTCAATAACGCAGTTCTCTACATGATCGATGCCGGCAGCTGCATGTCGCGCGACGTGCCGGAGCATGCGTTCAAGCCCCATTTTCGCAACGAAGGAGCTCGGACAGTCAGCGGTACTCGTGGCTTAAGCGCGCAGAGCTGAGCGCATCGCAAGCTCGTCGATGCCGCCGCCTGTTTCCCGACATGCCTCTGTCTGCCAATCTCCGGTTGGCGCCAGAAGCTGTCAACATCAGATCTGCCTCGTTCGGCAAACGCTCGCATCTCTGGTGCGCCAACTGCTACCATCAGGAGCCGGAAATCGCACGAGATCGTAGCTTGGCATACGAAATCGAACAATTGGAAGCGGGGGAGCAACTCGAACCCCCGACCCCGGCTTTTGCTTTCTCACTGCAGCTCACGCGACACCTCGAGATTCACCTATGCTGGGCCCTCGCGAGATAGCTAAGCATCTTAGGCCCTGCGCGGGCGCCCAGCGCTGCGCAGCGCACCCGCTCTCTATCCGTCGACGCATTGCGGACGTCGCGCAGCTCCAACGAAGGAGTCCCGACTTGCCTGCGATGGATTCCTCTTGATCTGCCGGTGCACACGTCGTGCACACGCCGCCTTCTACCGATTGAAACACTTGAACTTTCGCTCCAATCCATCATGGGGGCCGTAGAAATTTTTCGATCTAAGCCGTTCATTTAACTGAGATGGACTGACTGGGAAATTGGGTTTGATCAAGCCTCTGCTGCCTGGCTCGTCCAGGACCATATGTGCATGAACTGGAAGCGAAAATCTGTTCTTCGGATTATCAGTGCACACGTCCGGCGCACGGAAGCGAGGCTGCACGCGCCACATTTTCGAGACCCTTACGGCGGGAAGTCGGCTGTCGCTTCCATCTCCTGGCCAAGGTCGACAACTTCACCCGGGAATGCCTGGCTGGACACCTCACATGCCTTGGACCACGCCGATTGGGAGCACTGACAGCCCCTCACGGCACGACAGCTTCAATCTCCTGCCCGATATCCAACCGCGGCGGCATCACAAACTCGATCATCCGACGCTGATCTATCTTAATCTCGACTGTCACCGCCCTGTCAGGCGCGAAGTAGACTATCTTGTTCTCGACCTGCATCTGCGTGCCTCGCACGCCGCATAGAGCATGCGGGCACACTCGATTTCGAACAATGCGGCCGCCCTGCTTCGCAGCACCATTTTGCTCTGGCGGCTTGTCCTTGACGACGGCATCGCGCGAGACGCTAATGACCTTGCCGTGCAGCAAGCCGTAGCGGGCCAACGTTTAAGGTACTGACCTCGATCTGGGCATCTTAGCCGTGCACGACGAAGCCCTTGTCGCGGTTGGAGATCATCGCCTCGACTTCCATGCTACGGCCGCGCGGCACGATCGAGTCTATTGCATTGCGAAACAATTTGCGCCGCAATATTCAAAATGAGACTGCCCGTTAAGCCGCGCATGGCTCCGACGCGTGCGCTGCATCCGAGTTCGGCTAGCCTCCCTCCCAATAAACCGTCGAAGCGACCGCTCGCCTTGCCGAAACGCCGCACCGCGCGGCGGACGCGCGAGGGTGCGGCGAAAAACAGCGACAAGAAAACCCCAGGGAGGAGAGCAATGTTGAAAGGCAGTCTAGGACTGATCGCGTTGAGCAGCCTGTTATTGTCGGGCACCGCCTTCGCGCAGGAGAAGATCAAGGTCGGCGTCACCGCCACCCTCGAAGGCACTTATACCGTGCTCGGCGAGGACGGCATCCGCGGCTTCCAGACGGCGCTCAACGTGCTGGGTAAGAAGGTCGGCGATAAAGAGCTCGAATTCGTTATCGCATCGACTGACGCAACGCCGGACTCCGCCGTCCGCGCCGTGCGAAAACTGATCGAGCAGGACAAGGTGCAGATCCTGCTGTCGCCGCTGTCCGGCGACGAGGGCATCGCCGTCAAGAATTTCGCAAAGACCCATCCGGAGCTGACCTTCATCAATGCCGCTTCCGGCGCCCAGGAAACGACCTATGTCGATCCGGCTCCGAACTTCTTCCGCTACAACATGGACGGTGCGCAGTGGCAGGTGGGCCTCGGCAAATACGCCTATGACGAAAAGAAGTATCGCAAGATCGCGACCGTCGGCGAGGATTATTCGTTCATCTACACCCAGGTGTTCGGCCTAGTTCTCGAATTCTGCGGTGCCGGCGGACAGGTCACCAACCGGCAATGGGTGCCGCTCGGCACCAAGGATTTTGCCTCGGTGATCGCCGCGTTGCCAGACGATGTCGATGCGATCTACCTCGGCCTCGGCGGCGCCGACGCCGTCAATTTCCTCAACCAATACCAGCAGGCCGGCGGCAAGGCGCATCTGATGGGCGGTTCGATCATGATCGACCAGACCATCCTGTCGTCGAAGGGCAACGCCAAGAGCGCGTTGGTCGGGACGCTCGCCGCGAGCGGCCAGGCCGACACCTGGGAGAATCCAAATTGGCAGAAGTTCGTGAAGGACTATCAGGACGCCTTCCCGCCAAACAAGCGCTTCCCGAGCCCGTCGCTGCTCGCGACCAACTATTACGGCTCGACCATGGCGCTGATCCTGGCGCTGCGTCAGGTCAACGGCGATCTTTCCAACAACCAGGCCAAGTATAAGGACGCCCTCGCCAAGATCGAGCTCGACGCGCCCAACGGCAAGATCAAGCTCGACTCCAACCGCCAGGCGATCGGCACCAACTTCGTCACCGAGGTCGTCGACGACGGCAAGGGCGCGCTGTTCTCCAAGGTCGTGAAGGTGATCCCGAACGTGAATCAGACGCTGGGCTATGACCCCGCGGTGTTCGCCAAGATCGGTTTGCCAAGCCGTACAGTACCAGAATGTAAGAAGTACTGACGTAGTCTCGTTCGCGAGCCATGACTGACCGGGGAGAGATTTGCAAAGAGCGCGACACGTGCGCCCTTGCATTCTCTCCCCGGTTGTTGAACGTTACCGAAAAAGACAAGAGCTACTGGGAGAGAAGGCATGAGCCGGGCGCTCGCCGTCTTCCACGGCCGCTTCGGCCGGGCGACGGTCTATCAGTTGAACCGCCCTTTCAACATCCACGCACATCGCGAAGGTCATCTGATCTTCCATGTCGGGGGGCGTTCCGCATGCATCGATGTCAGCGACGGGCGTTACGAGCTCACCGAAGGCTCCGTCGTCGCGATCAATCCATGGGAGCCGCATAATTTCCTGCCCTCCGATCTCGACGGCGGCGCGGTTTTCTTCGTGCTCTATGTCAATGCGGAGTGGTTCGCGCCCGATGCGCCGGGCGCCGACCGCCTGCGCTTCGGCCGGACCCAGTTCTCGCGGTCGCTTGCGCTGGACAAGCAGATCAGGCATGCCGCCGCCCTCGTGTGCGGCGCACCCTCGCTCAACAGCCTCGATGCCGAGCTGCGAAGGCTGATCGACGTCTGCTACGACGAGAGCTGGCAGCAGGCCGCGACCGCGCGCGATCCGCGCCCAAACGGTTCCGTGACTGATTTTCGCGTTCGCAAATGCATCAAGATGATGTCGGAGAGTCCCGGCGCCGAGATCGAGCTCGACACCATCGCTCGCGAATCCGGCCTGTCGCGGCCTCATTTCTACCGGCTGTTCCGCACCCAGACCGGCGTCACCCCACACCTCTATCTCAACACGCTGATGATGGAGCAGGCGCTGGAATCGCTGGTGGCGAGCGAGGCACCGATCGCCGATATCGGCTTCGATCTCGGCTTCTCCTCGCAAAGCGGTTTCACTCGTTTCTTCGCCGCCAATGTCGGGATGGCCCCGACCGATTATCGCCGCGCCGCCAAGGTTTTGCGCGCCTGACCGGTGCGCGAAAAGATACTGTCGATCAAACGTCTCCCTTACAGCCGCATTAGGGTGTACGGAACGCGGTCCCGAAAAGAGGATCGCGCTCGACAGGGAGCGTACGTTCATGGCAGGGCTTGCGGCCGGTGACGGTCTGCGTGCGACCTTGCCTCGCAAGCGGTGCGAGGTGAAGGCATGACCCGCTTTGTAGAGCGTCATCCCGCCTGGGCGCTGATCGTCATCATCGCGATTGCCGTGGCGCTGTGGCTGATCTTCGCGGTGTGGCCAGCAGGGCTTGAAGAGGCGATCGGCCGCAAGCGGGTCTTCCTCAACGCGCTCTTCAACGGCATCACGCTCGGCGGCCTCTATTTCCTCGTCGCGAGCGGCTTTACCCTGATCTTCGGTCTGATGCGCAACGTCAACCTCGCGCACGGCTCGCTGTATCTGTTCGGCGGCTATGTCGGCTACGCCATCAGCGCCTCGACCGGTTCCTGGATCCTTTCCTTCATCATCGCCTTCATCCTGACGGCGCTGGTCGGCGTCCTGCTCCAGGTCCTGGTCTTCCGTCGCATGGAGGGCCAGGACCTGCGTC
This sequence comes from Bradyrhizobium sp. A5, assembly GCF_042076515.1. Taxonomy (NCBI): domain Bacteria; kingdom Pseudomonadati; phylum Pseudomonadota; class Alphaproteobacteria; order Hyphomicrobiales; family Nitrobacteraceae; genus Bradyrhizobium; species Bradyrhizobium sp. A5. The sequence goes on from NZ_CP148990.1 coordinate 4,460,856, forward strand.
AGACCATGGTAACCATCGGGCTCTCGATCGTGTTTGCCGATCTGATGCTGTGGGCCTGCGGCGGCGACTTCTACCAAATCCAGACGCCGAACTGGCTGATCGGGCCGATCGAGCTGCCGCTGATCACCGCGGTGAAGCCCTCGGGCGAGCCGGTCTATTTGCGCTATCCGCTGGTGCGGCTCGTGATCTTCTTGGCCTCCGCGATCATCGGCATCGCGATGTGGCTCGCGCTCAACCGCACCCGGATCGGCATGATCATCCGCGCGGGTGTCGATGATCGCGACATGCTCGCCGCGACCGGTGTGCGCATCCAGATCGTCTTCGTGCTCGTCTTTGCGCTCGGCGCTGGCTTGGCGGGCATCGCCGGCGTGGTCGGCGGCACCTTCCAGTCGCTCTCCCCCGGCGAGGACATCCGCTTTCTGCTCGCGTCCCTCGTGGTCGTGATCGTCGGCGGCATGGGTTCGATTCCCGGTGCCGCGCTCGGCGCGCTGATCATCGGCCTCGCCGAGCAGCTCGGTTCGGTCTACGTCCCGACCTATGCGATCGTCGTGACGTTCCTGATCATGGTGCTGGTGCTGGCGGTGCGGCCGCAGGGCCTGCTGGCGAGACGCTGACATGTCCGTCACCCACGATGCCCGCGTCCAGGTTCACAAGGCCGCCGCAACGGTTCAGCGGCCGGCCGTGCGCGGGTGGCCCGACATCAACAATCCCGCGGCCTGGATCGTGGCAGTCATCCTCCTGATCATGCCGCTGATCGCCAACGGCTTCTTCTTGATCGAGATCTTCGCGACGACGCTGATACTCGGCACCATCGCGCTCAGCCTGATGTTCCTGGCCGGCTATGGCGGCATGGTCAGCCTGATGCAGCTCACCATCGCGGGCTTGTCCGCCTACATGGTCGCGGTGTTCGGCGTCAGCGGCAATGCCAATATCAGCCTGGGCTGGCCGTGGTGGCTGGCAGTACCGATGGCGCTGACGCTTGCGACCCTCTTCGGCACGCTCGGCGGCACGCTCGCGGTGCGCACCGAGGGCATCTACACCATCATGATCACGCTCGCGATCGGCGCGGCTTTCTACTACTTCACCAACCAGAACTGGCCGATATTCAACGGCCACACCGGCATCAACAACGTCGCCACGCCCCATTTCTGGGGCGTCGACTGGCGCTGGGATGTCCCCTTCTACTATATCGTGCTCGCGGTCGCAGCGCTCTGCTACTTCGCCGTCGACTACATCTCCCGGGCGCCGTTCGGTCTGGCGCTTCAGGGCGTGCGTGACAACCCGCGCCGCATGGCCGCACTCGGCTTCAACGTCAATGCGCACCGCGTTGCGGCCTATGCGGTGGCCTCTTTCATCGCGGGCCTCGCCGGTGTGCTCCAGGTCTGGAACTACCGCCAGATATCGCCGGGCACGGTCAGCGTCGGCGCCTGCATCGACATCCTCATCATCGCCGTCGTCGGCGGTATCACGCGGCCGGTCGGCCCCTATATCGGCGCGCTGGTCTTCGTCCTGCTGCGCACCTTCGCGCTCGACTTCCTGGTCAAGATCGGGCTCGACGGCAACCGCTTCCGCCTGCTGATCGGGCTCGGCTTTCTCGCCATCGTGTTCTGGTCGTCGGACGGCGTCATCGGCTTGTGGCAGCGCTGGCGGCAAAGCCAGCGTCGCCAAGCCGATCGCCTGGGCGGAGGGCGCGGCCATGGATAGCGTCGCGCATCGCCTCTCCACCGTCGGCGCCGGGGCCGCGCTGGAGCTCCGCGGCGTGACGCGGCTGTTCGGCGCGCTGGCGGCGCTGACCGACGTCACCATCACCGTGCGCCCCGGCGAACGCCGCGCCGTGCTCGGCTCCAACGGCGCCGGCAAGACCACGCTGTTCAACTGCATCACCGGCGACTTCCCACCCTCCTCCGGCACCATCCGCTTCTTCGGCGAGGACGTCACGCACTTCCCGCCCTACGAGCGCATCCGCCGTGGTCTCAGGCGCACCTATCAGATCTCAGCGCTGTTTCCCGGCCTCACTGTGCAGGACAATGTCTATCTCGCCTGCCGCGGCGTCTCGCGCGGGCGATTCTCGTTTTTACGCCCGGGGCAGAACGACGCGCTGATGCATGCCGCCGACAGTCTGGTGCAGGCCGTGCATCTGACCGCGGTGAAGGACCAGCGCGTCGCCGAGCTCGCGCATGGCCAACAGCGTCAGCTCGAGATCGCACTGGCGCTTGCCGGCGCGCCGCGCTTCGTGCTGTTCGACGAGCCCGCCGCCGGCCTTTCGCCGACCGAGCGGGCCGAGCTGGTCGAGATCCTGACCTCGCTGCCGGCGCATATCGGCTACATCATCATCGAGCACGACATGGATGTGGCGTTGCGCGTCGTCGAGAGCGTGACGATGATGCACAACGGCCGCATCTTCAAGGAGGGCCTGCCGGAGGAGATCCAGTCCGATCCCGAGGTGCAGGAGCTCTATCTCGGAGGCGGCCATGAATGAGGTCCGCCGCAGCGCCGCCGCGCTCGAGGTCCGGGGCCTCGACGTCTTTTACGGCCACTCGCATGCGCTCCAGGGCGTCGACCTCTCGCTCGACGCCGGTGTGTTCTCCGTCGTCGGCCGCAACGGCATGGGCAAGACCACGCTGTGCAAGGCCATCATGGGCCTGGTGCCGGTCAGCGGCGGCGCGATCCGCGTCCGCGGCGAGGATATCACGCGCCGGCCGCCGGCCCATATTGCGCGCCTCGGCGTCGGCTATGTGCCGCAGGGCCGCCGGCTCTGGCGTTCGCTCAGCGTCGACGAACATCTGCGGCTGGCCGGCGGAATGCGGCCTGGCCCCTGGACCGTCGAGCGCATCTACGACATCTTTCCGCGGCTGGCCGAACGCAAGGACCATGGCGGCGGCCAGCTTTCCGGCGGCGAGCAGCAGATGCTCGCGATCTCGCGCGCGCTGCTGATCAATCCGCATCTGTTGATCATGGACGAGCCGACCGAGGGGCTTGCGCCCGTCATCGTCGCCCAGGTCGAGGAAATGCTGCTGCGGCTCGGCGAGGACGGCGACATGGCCGTGCTCGTGATCGAGCAGAACATCGGCGTTGCCACAGCGATCTCGCGCAACGTCGCGATCATGGTCAACGGCCGCATCAACCGCATCATCGACTCTCGTCGCCTGGCTGCCGACCGCGGGCTACAGCAGCGCCTGCTCGGCGTCGGACTTCATGCCGAACTGGAGCCCGACATCGATGTGCCGGCTGCCGGCGGCGAAGCAAAGCCGGTCCCTCAGCCGGCGCGCGCGAGCGGCCCAACACGAATCTACATCTCCAATCCCACCCTGCCGACGCGCTGGTCGCAGCCGGTCCCGATCGCACGGATCGAAGCGGCGGCGCGAACGCTCTCAACACAAGTTGCGCGCCTCGACGAAAGCGCACGGCGCAAGCGTGAGCCGGTGACAGCGCAAACCGCTGGCGCACCCGTGATCCTCGTCGTCGGTACGCTCGACACCAAGGGGACGGAGCTTCGCTTCATCCGTGACATCATCGCCGAAAGTGGCCTGCGTACGCGACTGGTCGACGTCTCCACCAGCGGCAAGCACGCGACCTGCGACGTCTCCGCGCAGGAGATCGCCCTGAACCACGGCCGCGGCGGCTCGGCCGTGTTCGGTCCAGATCGCGGTGTTGCTGTTACCGCGATGGCGGATGCGTTTGCCAATTGGATCAAGCGCCAGAGCAATATCGCCGGTGTGATCTCCGCCGGCGGCTCCGGCGCCGCGTCGCTGGTCGCGCCCGGCATGCGCACCCTCCCTATCGGCGTGCCGAAGTTGATCATCTCATCGGTCGCCTCGAGTGACGTCGGACCCTACGTCGGCCCCGCCGACATCACGATGATGTACTCGGTCACTGACGTGCAGGGCCTCAATTCGATCTCGCGCGCAGTGCTGTCGAACGGCGCCAATGCCATCGCCGGAATGGTCAAGGCGCGGCTCGACCAGCGCGAGACGAAGGAGCGCGCCGCGAGCACCGGGCTGCCGTCGATTGGCATCACCATGTTCGGCGTCACCACGCCGGCGGTGCAGAAGATCGCGGCCGATCTGCACGAGGATTCCGAGTGCCTGGTCTTCCACGCCACCGGCGTCGGCGGACGATCGATGGAGAAGCTGGTCGATTCCGGCCAGCTTGCCGGCGTGATCGATCTCACTACCACCGAGATCTGTGACCTGCTGATGGGCGGCGTGTTTCCGGCGACGGAGGATCGCTTCGGCGCTGTTATCCGCACCCGCCTGCCCTATGTCGGCTCGGTCGGCGCGCTCGACATGGTCAATTTCGGAGCGCCCGACACTATCCCCGAGCGCTATCGCGGCCGCAAATTCCACGTCCACAATCCGCAGGTGACGTTGATGCGGACGACGGTGGAAGAGAACGAGCGCATGGGCCGCTGGATCGGCGAGCGGCTCAACCAGATGGACGGGCCTGTGCGCTTTTTCCTCCCCGAGGGTGGCGTTTCCGCTCTCGATGCCCGTGGCCAGCCGTTCTGGGACCCGGAGGCGGACGCTGCGCTATTTCGCGCGCTGGAGCGCACGGTGCGCGCGACCGGCAACAGGCAACTCATCCGCGTCAAGCAGAACATCAACGATCCCGAGTTCGCCTCGACCATCGTGAGCGCGTTCCGAACACTGTTCGGACGCGGCGGGGCGCGCCGGAGACTAGCGAGGTGACCGATGGCCCGGTTTGAACGCGTTACCCTCCTGAGGCGCTTTCGCGAGATGGCGAAGCGCGGCGAGCCGATCGTCGGCGGCGGCGCCGGTACCGGGCTGTCGGCCAAGTGCGAGGAAGCCGGCGGTGTCGATCTCATCGTGATCTACAATTCCGGCCGCTACCGCATGGCCGGCCGCGGGTCGCTCGCGGGGCTGATGGCCTACGGCGACGCCAACGCCATCGTGCTGGAGATGGCCGGCGAGGTGCTGCCCGTGGTCCACAAGACGCCGGTGCTTGCGGGCGTCAACGGCACCGATCCGTTCCGCGACATGGATGTGTTTCTCGACCATCTCAAGGCGCTCGGCTTCGCTGGCGTGCAGAACTTTCCGACCGTTGGCCTGATCGACGGAGTCTTCCGCGCCAATCTCGAAGAGACCGGCATGTCCTATGCGCTGGAGATCGACATGATCGCCAAGGCGCGCGAGAAGGACTTGCTGACGACGCCCTATGTCTTCAGCGAGAAGGAAGCGGCCGCAATGGCGATCGCCGGCGCCGACATCATCGTCTGCCATCTCGGGCTCACCACCGGCGGGACGATCGGCGCGCAGACCGCACCGAAGCTCCAGGACTGCCCGGCCCGGATCGACACCTGGGCCTCCGCTGCGCTCAGCGTCAATCCCGACATTCTGGTGCTCGCCCATGGGGGGCCGATCGCGGATCCTGCGGATGCCGATTTCATCATGAAGAACACCCGTTATTGTCACGGCTTCTACGGAGCCTCCTCGATGGAGCGGCTGCCGGTGGAACGGGCTCTGACGGAGCAGGTACGCAAATTCAAGGCGATCGGCGCGCGATAACGCCTGTAAGATTGAGGGAGGGAAACATGTCAGGGATCCTGGTCGGCGAGCTCATCCTCTGGCTGATCGTCGCGATCATCGTGATCGTGGTCGGCGTCTACATCGTCAACTGGCTCTACCACCGTTCCTCCAAGGAGGTGTCGTTCGTCCGCACCGGCTTCCTCGGCGAACGCGTGGTGATCAACGGCGGTGCCTTCGTCCTGCCTTTCATCCACGATTACACCCCGGTCAACATGAACGTGCTGCCGATGGGCATAGTGCGTTCGAGGCAGGACGCGGTGATCACCCGCGACCGCATGCGCGTCGACATCGAGGCGGACTTCTATGTCCGCGTCCAGGCCACCGGGGAAGCGGTGTCGATTGCGGCCGCGACACTGGGCCGCCGCACCATGGAGCCGGAGCAGCTCCACGCTCTGCTCGCCGGCAAGTTCATTTCTGCGATCCGCTCGGTCGCCTCCGAGATGACCCTGGAGGAAATGCACGAGCGCCGCGGTGACTATGTCGCGCGCGTCAAGACCAATGCCGCCGAAGCCCTCGCCTTGAACGGCCTCGAACTCGAATCTGTCGCCATCACCGACCTCGACCAGACCGACCTCGAGTTCTTCAACCCCTCGAACCGCTTCGACGCCGAGGGCCTGACCCAGCTGATGCAGGACATCGAGGCCAGACGCAAGCTGCGCAACGACATCGAGCAGGACTCGATGATCAAGATCCGCACCCGCAATCTGGAAGCCGAACGGCAGGCGCTCGAAATCGAGCGCGAGAGCGAAACCGCACGGCTGGAGCAGGAACGCGACATCGAGATGCGCCGCGCACTCCAGCGCACCGAAGTCGCCCGCGAACGGGCGCTGCGCGAGACCGAGGCGGAGCAGGCGCAGATCTCGGCGCGCGAGACGATCGAACGCGCGCGGATCGCCAATGACCAGGCGATTGCGGAGGCACGGATCGCCTCCGAGCGCGAGACCCGCCAGAAGGAGATTGAGCGCACCCGCACCATCGAAGAGAAGGAACTGCTGGCCCGCGAGGACATCGAGAAGACCCGAATCGCCAACCAGCGCTCGATCGACACGACACGCATTGCATCGGAGGGCGAGGTCCGCCAGCGCGAGATCGAGCGGATGCGCACCGTCGAGGAAGCTGAGATCGCTGCGCGCGAAGCGATCGAGAAAGCTCGGATCCAGCAGGACCGCATCGTAACTGACGCCCGCATCGCCAACGAAGAAGAGACACGGCGCCGCGAAATCGAGCGTACCCGCGCCGTCGACGAGGCGGAGATCGCGGCCCGCGAAGCCACCGAGAGGGCACGCATCGCCCAAACGCTGGTCGTCAATGTCGAGCGCATCTCTTCGGACGAACGCACCCGTGCGCTGGAGATCCAGCAGGTTCGCACCATCCAGGAGGCCGAGATCGAGGCGCAACGGGCCGTTGAGGCCGCACGTATTGCCCGCGAGCGCATGCTTGCCGCCGAGCGCATTTCCGCCGAGCAGAGCACGCGGCAGCTCGAGATCGAGCGAAATCAGACGCTGGAGGTCGCCGGCATCGCCGCGCGGGAGACCACCGAGGCTACACGCATCGCCCAGGAGGAGCGCGTCCGCTCGCTGGAGATCGCCCGCAACCGCGCTGTCGAGGAAGCCGACATCGCCTCTCGCGAGGCGATCGAAGCGGCCCGCATCGCCCAGGAGAAGACGGTCGCAGCCGAGCGCATCCAGGCCGAGCGCGATACGCGTTCGCTGGAGATCGAGCGGACCGGCGTGCTCGAGGCCGCAGAGCTGAAGCGACGCGACTCCATCGAGCGCCAGCGCATTGGCGTCGATCTCGCGCTCGAGGCCGAACGGATCAACGCGTCCAAGACGCGCGAAGTCCTCAATATCGAGCAGAAGAAGGCGATCGAGATCGCCGACGAGGACCGCGTCATTGCGCTATCCGCCAAGAAATCCGAGCGGATCGACGCGGACCGCCAGGTCCGGCAGGCCGAAATCGTTGCCCGCAAGGAGGTCGAGACCACGGACGTGTCGCGGGAGCAAGCGCTGGAAGCCGCCCGCCTCGAACGCCGCCGCGCGATCGAGCAGCTCGAGGTCGCCCGCATCCAGTCGCTGCAGGAGGCCGAGATCGCCTCCCGCGAGGAAGTGGAGCGTGCCCGCATCGCATCCGATCGCGGTCTCGACGAGGCGCGTGTCGGCCGCGAGCGGGAACTGCGCAAGCTCGAGGTCAATCGCGAGAAGGAGGTCGAGACCGTCCTCATGGAAAAGGCGATCGCCATTCACCAGAAATCGCTGGAGGAGTCCGCCGCCAAGGCGATGGCCGAAGAAGCGCGGATGCGGGCCACGGAGGCGACCGAGCGGGTCATCACCGCGCGCGAGAGCGAGATCGCAAAGCGTCGCAGGACCGTCGAGGTCATGCTCGCCGAAAAGCAGGCCGAAGAAACCCGGATCGCCGCGGAGGCCGAGCGGGTGCGCGCCGCAGTCGAAGCCGAGGCACAGCGCATGCTCAACGAAGCCGAAAATGTGCTGACCGACCAGGCGCGCTACTCGCTCTTCCGCAGAAAGCTGCTCGACCGTGTCGAGGGCATCGTGCGCGAGAGCGTCAAGCCGATGGAAAAGATCGAGGGCATCCGCATCCTCCAGGTCGCCGGCCTCCACGGCAACGGGCATGGCGGAGACGGCGGCAATGGCGGTCGGAGCGCCACCGACGAGGTGATCGACTCGGCGCTGCGCTATCGCGTCCAGGCGCCGCTGATCGACTCGCTTCTCGCCGACATCGGCGTGGAAGGCGGCAGTCTCGCCAAGATGCCGGGCCTGATCCGCGAGGCCCGCGATCTGCAGGGCATCAAGGAGTCTGCACGCAAGGGCGGCGGCGACAAGCCGGCTCCTCCGCCGGCAACATCGGCCGAAGGCGGCGAACCACCGACCGAACGCGGTCCGCGGAAGAAGAGCTGAGGTCTGCCCCATGCCCCGGGTCTACGTCTCCACCGTCGTCAATGCGCGCAACGACCGCGTCTGGGCGCGGGTGCGTGACTTCAACGGCCTGCCGAACTGGCATCCCGCGATTGCGGAAAGCCGGATCGAGGGCGGCGAGCCATCGGACAAGATCGGCTGTGTCAGGGATTTTCGCCTGCGCAACGGCGACCGCATTCGCGAGAAGCTGCTCGGTCTGTCCGACTACGACATGTTCTGCACCTACTCGATCCTGGAATCCCCGATGGGCGTCGAGAACTACGTCGCTACGCTGCGACTAACACCGGTGACCGACGGCGACCAGACGTTCATGGAGTGGACCGCCGAGTTCGATTGCGCGCCGGAGCGCGAGGCAGAACTCGTCGGCAATATCGGCGGCGGCGTGTTCCAGGGCGGTTTTGACGCGCTGAAGCGCGTGTTCGGAGGCTGACGGTCGTGCCGCATATCGTCAAAAGCACGATTCTCGATGCGCCGACGGATACGGCGTGGTCGATGCTGCGCGACTTCAACGGACATGACCGCTGGCACCCGGCGGTTGCGACGTCCTCGATCGAGCGCGCCCATTCCTCGGACAAGGTCGGCTGTATCCGGCGCTTCAGGCTCAAGGACGGCTCCGAACTGCGTGAGCAGTTGCTCGCACTGTCCGACCTCGAACAGAGCTTCAGCTATTGCCTGCTCGATACCCCGATCCCGATGTTCAACTACGTCGCCCATGTCCGCCTGCTTCCGGTGACCGATGGCGATCGCACGTTCTGGCACTGGGAATCACGCTTCACGACGAAGCCCGAGGACAGGGACCGCATCACCCACATGGTCGCCGAAGACATCTATCAGGCCGGATTCGATATGATCCGCCGCCATCTGAAGGAGGTCGCATAGATGGCCGTGACAGTGAAGACCTTTGCAAGTGCGAGCGAAGCGGCTGGGGCGCTGTCGTCAGACCGTAGTGCGCGCTATCTCGGCGGCGGCACGCTGGTGATGCGTGCGCTCAACGAGGGCGATGTCGCGATCTCGACCGTCGTTCGGGCGCAGGACCAGGCGTTGACCCGGATCGACCCATCCGGCCCACGCGTGACCCTGGGGGCCAGCGTCACCTTCGCACGCATCCTGGCCGAACGGGACCTCGGCTTCCTACATGCCCCTGCCCGCTCGATCGGCGGTCCCGCCGTGCGCAACATGGGCACGGTGGGCGGCAATCTGTTTGCAACGAACCCCTATGGCGATTTCACCGTCGCGCTGTTGGCACTCGACGCGACCGTCGCCGTTCAAGGCAGCTTTGGAGCGCGCGACGTGCCGATAGAGGAATTCCTGCAGGCGCGCGAGCGTCAGGCCGGGGCACTGGTGCTGTCGGTGTCCTGCACCCGCCCGGCAAGCGCGGACGCGTTCCGCTATCGCAAGATCGCGCGCATCAAACCGAAGGGCGGCTCGGTCATCACGCTTGCCGCACTGCTGCCGATCAGCGGCGGCCGGATCGCAGGCGCCCGGATCGCACTGGGCTCGATGGCGCCGACGCAGATCCGCGCCCGCGCCGCCGAGCGCGCACTCGAGGGCCGCTCGCTGGACACCACGACCATCGCCGCTGCGGCGTCCGCTGCGACTGAAGGAACATCGCCATCTGACAACGCGCTCGGCAGCGCCTGGTATCGCCGTGAGATTGTCGGCGTCCATCTGCGTCGTCTGCTGTCCGGCCAGGAATAGACTGGGAATAGACCTCATGTCCAAGATCCCCCTGCAATTTCGTCACAACGGCCGCGACGTCGCGATCTTCGTCGACGGCGGCACCAATCTCCTTGTGGCGCTGCGCGAACTGATCGGCGACATGACGCCCAAATTTGGCTGCGGCCAGGGCGGCTGTGGCGCCTGCAGTGTGCTGATCGACGGCGAGATACACCTCTCCTGCCTGACGCTGGCGGAAGCGGTGGCCGGCCGCTCCATCGAGACACTCGATGGCATGAAGCAGGGTCCCAATCTGCATCCGCTGCAGCGCGCCTTCGCCGATCATTTTGCGGCACAGTGCGGCTACTGCACCCCGGGCATGCTGATGGCCGCAAAAGCCCTGCTCGACCGCAATCCCGCCCCGAGCCGCGACGAGGTCATCGAGGCCATCTCCGGCAACATCTGCCGCTGCACCGGCTACGAGCCGATCATCAATGCCATCCTCGCCGCCGCCGGCGGCCGGGTCAGCGCCTAAGGGAACGTGACCATGCTGGAACTGCGCAAGGACATCTTCGCCGACGAGCGCGACGACAATCTGAAGGAGATCGGCAAGGGCACCCAGCGCCAGGACATGCTTGGCCATGTCACGGGCACGTCCAGCTATTTCAACGACCACCAGCTGCAGGGGATGTTGCATTTGAAGGTCGTCCGTTCGGCGCATTCGCATGCCAGAATTCGCCGCATCGATACCACCGAGGCCGAGCGCTCGGCCGGCGTACGCCGGGTCATCCGCGGCGCCGACGTGCCGGTCAATCTGAACACGCTTCTGAGCCTGATCAATTTCGGCAAGGACGACGAGCCGTCGCTGGCGGTCGACAAGGTCCGCTACAAGGGCGAGCCGATCGTCGCGATCGTTGCCGACGGCGAGCGCGAGGCCTTTGAGGCGGTCGCAAAGGTCAAGGTCGACTACGAACCGCTGGCGGCGGTGTTCGACGTCGAGGATGCGCTGAAGCCAGGCGCCCCCGTCGTCAACGAGATCTATCCAAAGAACACCTTCACCTATCACGAGACCTACGATCACCAAAAACTGCGCTTCGGCGACGCCGACGCGGCGCTGGCGACCGCCGACCACGTGCTCGAGCAACGCTACCAGATGTCGCCGATCGAGCACGCCCCGACCGAGACCAACGGCGCGATCGCCGCCCCCGACACCAACGGCCGCTATGTCGTCTACACCTCGACGCAGGCCCTGTTCTTCTCGGTCGACACCTGCGCCAAGATTCTTGACGTGCCTTCCAACACCTTCCACTTCATCGGCGGCACTGTCGGCGGCGGCTTTGGCGGCAAGGTCGATACGCTGACCGAGCCGATCGCGATCCTCGGCGCGATGCTGACCGGGCGTCCCGTCCGCTATGTGTTCGGTCGCGAGGAGGAGATGCAGTACGGACCGCCGCGCGGCGCCGAACGCATCTATATCAAGGATGGCGTGATGCGCGATGGCCGAGTGGTCGCGCGAAAGATCCGGGCCTATTTCGACAGCGGCGCCTATACGAGGCTGTCGAGCTACGCCGCCGTGAAATGCGCAGCGCACCTTCCGGGCCCCTACACCATCCCCAACGTCTATGGCGACGTCTATTGCGTCTTCACCAACCGGACGCCTGCCACCGCCATGCGCGGCTTCGGCGTCACCGCGATGGACTTCGCGATCGAGTGCCAGATGGACAAGCTGGCGCACCTCGTCAACATGGACCCGATGGAGTTCCGAATCCTGAACGCCTATCGTGACGGCGACATGAAGGCGCACCGACGCGAGGCCAAGAACACCGCGCTGATCGAATGCGTTCAGGTCGCGGCCGAAAAGGCCAAGTGGCCGATGCGCGAGGAGTTCAAACGCGCCTCCTCACGCAAGGACGGCGGCGGCAGCCGCGCCGTCATCCCGCCGACGCCGGCGGAAGCGCGCGGTCGGCCGTCCGCACCGGCCCAGCAGCGAACCAGCTATGATCGGCTCCCGCCCACCTTCACCCGCGAACCGCCACCGCCTCCTCCGCCGCCGCCCTCGCCGCGACCCGCCGCGCCCTCGCATGGCGCAACCCGTTTCTCCTCCGTATTCGGCACCAGGAGGCGCTAGATGACCCGGCATCGCGGACGCGGCATCGCGTCGGTCAACTATCCCATCGGCATGAACCTCGGCGGCGATCCCAGCCAGGCGCTGGTGCATTCCAACCCGAGCGGCAAGTTCACGGTGGCGCTGTCATCCATCGACCTGGGCCAGGGCATGAAGTCGGTGACGCGGCAGATCTGTGCGGAGACGCTGGGCGTGCCGGTCGAGGACGTCTATGTCGACACGGCGGATTCCGACACCGGACCACATTGCATGGGCTCGTTCGCCTCGCGCGGCACCCACCGCGTCGGCAACGCCGTGATGGCGGCGGCCCGCGAGGCACGCGGCGTGATGATGGAGGCTGCGGCAGAGGAGCTGGAAGTCAACGCCGCCGATCTGGAAACCGACGGGCGCGGCAACATCCACGTCAAGGGCGCGCCGCATCGATCGATCTCAACCAAGGACGTCGCGATCGCCGCCCAGTTCAAGCAAGGCAAGACCATCTCCGGCCGCGGTATCTTTCTTGTCCCCCTCTCCGAGGTCAATCCGGAAACCGGTGAGATGTCGCCGGCCACTTGCTATGCCCATGCTTGCCTCGTCGCCGAGGTCGATGTCGATGACGAGACCGGCGAGGTCGCGATGGTTCGGATGGATTCCGCCTACGAACTCGGCCGCGCGCTCAATCCGCGCCTCGTCGAGCAGCAACTCGTCGGCGGCGCCTGGATGGGCGTCAGCCACGCGCTCTACGAGACGACCGAACCTCACTATCCCGAGTCCGTGCACGGCCCGCGCGACTTTGTCGAATATCTGATGCCCGGCCCGGGCGACATCTGTCCGCATGACATCGCGGTGCTCGAGCGCCCCGCCCCCGACGGTCCGTTTGGCGCCAAAGGCCCCGGGGAGATGTGCGCCAATCCGGTGCTGCCCGCCGTCGCCAACGCAATTTTCAACGCCGTCGGCGTCCGTATCGACGATCTGCCGATCACGCCGGAAAAAGTGCTGCGCGCATTGAAAGCCCAGGGTGGCGCGCGGCCGCAGGCGCGGCGCTAGAGATCTCTCCATGGCAGTCCGCAGCAACATCGTCGGCATCGATAGTCCGGAGGCGCTGGAGAAGGCGCTGCGCGCGGCCTATTACCTCGCCGACGACGGCCTTGCGACCGCGGCCTATCTCGGCCTTGCCCTGGGCAAGCCGCTACTGCTCGAGGGTGCACCGGGCGTCGGCAAGACCGAAGCCGCAAAGGCCATCGCAGCCGTACTCGGCCGTCGCCTGATCCGCCTGCAATGCTACGAGGGCATCGACGCCTCTGCTGCGCTCTATGAGTGGAACTATCCGCGCCAGATGCTCGCGATCCGGCAGGCCGGCGACCAGAGCATCGACATCTATGGCGAGACGTTTCTGATCGAGCGGCCCATGTTGGCGACCCTGCGCGCGCCGGACTCGACCGTACTGCTGATCGACGAAATCGACCGTGCCGACCAGGAGTTCGAGGCGTTCCTGCTCGAATTCCTGTCCGACTTTCAGATATCGATCCCCGAGCGCGGTACCCTGCGCGCCGCGGAACACCCCGTCGTCGTGCTGACGTCCAACCGGACCCGCGACCTGCACGAGGCGCTGCGCCGCCGCTGCGTCTATCACTGGATCGATTACCCCAGCGAAGAGCGCGAGGCACGCATCGTGATGCTGCGGGCCTCCAGCGTTGCGGAGGCGACCGCGCGCGCCGTCGTCGCGGCCGTCGGCAAGCTCCGGCGTGAGCCACTCAGCAAGGCGCCGGGCGTTGCGGAAGCCGTCGACTGGGCCGAAGCCGCAACCCTTCTCAACAAGAGCGGCGCGCGCTGGCCGGACGCATTCAAGCGCTCGATCGGCGTGGCGTTGAAGGACGAAGAGGACCTGCACTTCATCTCTCCCCGGCTCGACGCGATGCTCGCGGAGGCAACCGCATGAGCACCGAACCGCAGCTTCCGCAAGCCACGCGCATCTTCGTGTCGTTCGCCGGCTTGATGCGCGCCAACGGCTTTGCTGTCGCACCGGAGCAAACGACTGCATTTCTCACCGCGATCGAGCTGCTCGGCCCGCGCGATCTCCATGATATCCGGCAGGCGGCGCTGGCTACCCTCGCGCCGCCACCCGAACACCGCGCGACCTTCGACCGGCTGTTCGATTTGCATTTCCGCGGCAGCGAGGCCCTCGAGCGCGTGGTCGACGGCGAGGACGACGAGACCGTCCGGCTTCAGGACGAAGGCCACGGCGACGAGGAGCCCCTTCTCTCCGACGAGGCCAACGAATCCGGCCTGACCGCAACGCGCACTGAAGCCCTGGTCGAGCGCCGCTTCGCGCAGCTATCCACAACCGCTGCGCTGCGTCGCCTGGCACATGAAGCGCCAAGGCGCCTGCCGCGGCGACGCGGTCACCGCCGCATGCGGGCTCGCAGCGGTCCCTTTGCAGACCTCCGCCGCACCCTGCGCGACAGCGTCCGCGGCGATGGCGAGATCCTGCGGCTGGCACGGATGAAGCGGCGCCAGCGGCCGCGAAAGTTCCTGCTGCTCATCGACGTCTCCGGCTCGATGAAAAGCCGCACCGAGGAGAACATGAAGCTTGCCCATGCGCTGGTGCAGGCGGCTCCCAATATCGAGGTCTTCACGTTTGGCACCCGCCTCACCCGACTAACCCGCGCGCTGCGGCTGAAGCGCCGCGAGCAGGCACTGAACACCGCGGCCCATCTCGTCAGCGACTGGGACGGCGGCACCCGCATCGGCGACGCGCTGCAGGCTTTCCTTGCGGTGCCACGGTTCGGGGGTTATGCGCGCGGGGCGGCCGTGGTCATCGTCTCGGACGGGCTGGAGCGTGGCGAAGTCGATGCGCTGCGCGACGCGGTAGCAAAGCTGTCGCGCCGCGCCTGGCGCGTGACCTGGCTGACGCCGCTCGCGACAGGCCCTGGCTTTCGTCCACAAACCGAAGCGCTCGTCGCCATCGAGCCCTTGGTCAACGATCTCATGGACGGGGGATCGAGCGCGTCGATCGTCGCCCATATACTGGCACTGGGACGAAGGAGAGTTGCGTGACCGAGATTGTCGACGGGCATCACCACATCTGGAGGCAGTCCGACTTGCCCTGGCTGACCGGCCCCATGCAGCCCCGCATCTTCGGACCCTACGAGCCAATCCGCCGCGACTATCCTATCCAGGAATATCTCGACGACCTCGAGGGCACCGGCGTCACTCGCTCCGTCTACGTCCAGACCAACTGGGCCAATGACCGTTTCGAGGACGAAGCCGCCTGGGTGCAGGAGACTGCCGACGCGCACGGCTGGCCGCACGCCATCGTCGCCTATGCCGATTTCGCCGTTGACGACGTGCGCCCGCAGCTCGACCGCCTGCAGCACTATCCGCTCGTGCGCGGCGTACGGATGCAGCTGCATTGGCACGAGAACCCGCTCTATCGCTTCGCGGTCAAGCCCGATCTCTGCATCGCCCCGATGGTCCGCCGCAACGTCGCGCGGCTCGCCGACTACGGCTGGAGTTTTGATCTCCAGGTCTTCACACCGCAGATGCCGGATGCCGCGCAGCTCGCCGAGTCCTGCCCCAAGGTGACTTTCATCCTTCAGCATGCCGGCATGCTCGAAGATCTCTCGCCCGCGGGCCGCGCGGCGTGGCGCGCGGGGATGGCCCGGCTCGCGGCGTGTCCGAACGTGGTTTCGAAGCTCTCGGGGCTCGGCACGTTCATCCATCGCAACGACCCCACGCATATCGCCGCTGTGGTTGCCGACACCGTCGCGATCTTTGGCGCCGATCGTTGCCTGTTCGGCTCCAATTTCCCGATCGAGAAATTGTGGACCAGCTATCGCGAGCTCGTCGACGCATTTCGTGCCGCAGCCGGCCCGCTCGGTACCGAGCAACAGAGTGAGATCTTTAGCGGCACCGCGACGCGCGTCTATCGGCTTTAACGGACAAGAACAAGACAGGGAGGGCAAGGAATGGCGCTGGAGATCAAGATCCTGGACTATGGCGATATCGAGCTGGAATCGAGCTTTCTGGTTCTCGGCCGGGACTGCGGCCGCACCCGCCGCGTCCTCACGCTCGGCTTCTTGATCCTGGGCGGAAAGTACCCGGTCGTGGTCGACACCGGCTATCGCTCCAACCAGATAATGGAGACGCTGGGCATGAGGGGGCTGCAGTACCACGAGCACATGATCGAGAACCAGCTCGCCCGCCACGGCGTGCGCATGGGCGACGTCCGCTTCGTCTGCCACACTCATCTTCATATCGACCACGCCGGCAAAGACGATCTATTCCCGATGAACACGACGGTCGTCGTCAACCGCAAGGAGCTCGAATATTCCGTTTCTGGCCTGATGCATCCACAGTATCCGGCGCCCGACATCAAGCACCTGATCGACCGCCTGCACACCAAGAGCGCGCTGCGTTTTCTCGATCTGGAGATCACCGGCCCGATCGAACTGATGCCCGGCGTCTATTGCGACGCAGCCAACGCCCACACCGAGGGTTCGATGAACGTCGTCGTCGAGACCGCGGACGGCATCGCGACCATCTGCGGCGACGTGATCTACGATTTCAACGACCAGATCGTCACGCCCTTCAACGAGATCAACGACTGGGAGCCGCGCACCACCGGGAACCATGGCACCAGCAAGCGCGCGGAGAAGGCCTCGATCAAGAAGCTGCTCAACAATTCGCGCTATTTGCTGCCGGTACATGATCGCCCCGCCAAGATCGAAGGCGGGAATGTCGTTGGCCGACTGCACGACCAGGTCCCCGGACCGATCGTGCAATCACTGCCCGCGCGCAACTGGTTCCCGGCCTAGGGTGATCTAAGGACCGACTGATGACACACGTCACCTTGCGCTCCGAATTCGAGACCCTGATCGACCCCTACGCTCCGACCGCGCAGGTGGGAACGGGATTTGACTTCACTGAAGGGCCGATCTGGCATCCGGTTGATCATTATCTGCTGTTCTCGGACATGCCGGGCGACGTGCGGCGGCGCTGGGATGCACGGCGCGGCGTCGTCGAGGTCAAGCGCCCCTCGAACAAATGCAACGGCATGACCTATGATGGCGAGCTCAACCTGATCGTCTGCGAACACGCGACCTCATCGCTGATCCGCGAACGGCCGGACGGGCGGCGCGAGGTGCTGGCCTCGCACTTTGGGGGACAGGAGCTCAACAGCCCCAACGACGTCTGCGTCCACTCGTCCGGAGCGATCTATTTCTCCGACCCCTGGTATGGCCGCATGCCGGTCTATGGCGTCGAGCGGCCGCGCCAGCTCGGCTTCCAGGGCGTCTATCGTGTCGTCCCAGGCGGCGAACCCAAGCTCGTGGTGGACCGCAATTTGTTCGACCAACCGAACGGGCTGTGCTTCTCGCCGGACGAAAAGCTCCTCTATGTCAACGACACCGTGCAGGCGCTGATCCGCATGTTCGACGTAGATGCCGACGGCACGCCCTCGAATACGCGCGTGTTCGCGAACGGCATCCGCTCCGAGCTGGAGCCGGGCCTGCCCGACGGCATGAAATGCGATCAGCACGGCAATGTCTGGGTCACCGCGCCCGGTGGGGTCTGGGTCTATTCGCCGCGCGGCGAGCTGCTCGGAAAGGTCCGCCTGCCCGAGTTGGTCGCCAATCTCACCTGGGGCGGAGCGGATTTCCGCACGCTCTATCTGACCTCGACGCATTCTGTCTATGCCATTCCGACCAAGGCCGGCCCGCGCCACGAGCCCTATATGAGCGGCAGGCACGCTGGTGGCGGCACGACAAGTGCCGGCCCTGCGGCCGCAGCTCCGATCCTCGGCGATGGGCAGATGCAGCTCGATCCGCAGCGCTGCGCCATGATCATCCAGGACCTTCAGAACGACGTCATCATGGATGGCGGCGCATTCGCAGACTCAGGCGCACCAGGTCATGCGAAGCAGCAGCACGTGGTCGAGAACGTCCGGCGCCTGGCAGAGACGGCTCGCGCGCGGGGCGTCGCTATCATCCATGTCTGGTTCGTGGTCGAGCCCGGCGCGCCCGGCGTCACGCTGAACGCACCGCTGTTCGAGGGCCTTGTCGACAGCAAGGCGATGGTGCGCGGCAGCTGGGGCGCGGCGCCGGTCTCGGGCCTGGAGCCGCGGCCCGGCGACTTCGTGGTGGAGAAGATGCGAATGAGCGCCTGGGAAGGTACGCGGCTCGAGACGATCCTGAAGGCTACCGGGCGGGACATGATCATCAACACCGGCGCCTGGACCAACATGTCGGTCGAGCACACCGCGCGGACCGGCGCCGACAAGGGCTATTTCATGATCGTGCCAGAGGACTGCTGCTCGACCATGAATACTGACTGGCACTCCGCCTCGATCAACTTTGCAATGCAGAACGTCGCGGTTGTTACTCGCGCGGACGCCGTCATCAAAGCACTGGGATGAGCGGTGGCCAAGCTTTTGCACCTCTCCTGCTCGCCCCGCCCAGACTCCGAGTCGAGTGCAGGTGCCCGTGTCTTTCTTGACGGATTTCGCCAGGCCCACCCCGACTGGGAGATCGATATGCTCGATCTCTGGCGTGAGCGGCTACCGGAATTTTCAGGTCCCATCGTCGAGGCCAAATATGCGCGCATGAAAGCACAGGCCTTCAATGACGCGCAGCGCGACAGCTTTGCCGAGGCGGAACGGATGGCGACGCGCTTTTCGCTGGCCGATCGCGTGCTGATCTCGACACCGATGTGGAATTTCGGCATCCCCTACAAGCTCAAGCAGTGGTTCGACATCGTTATCCAGCCAGGCCTGACGTTCCGCTTCGATCCGACACAGGGCTATCTTCCGCTATTGAGGGACCGCCCGACCATCATCATACTCGCTTCGGGCGGCGACTTTGCGACTGGCATGAACCGCGGCCGCATCGACATGGCGACGCCTTACCTGCGCGAAGCACTCCGCTTCATCGGCGTCAGCGACGTGCGCTTCGTGCCGATCGGGCCGACCACCGGCCCGGCGGACTCGATCCTTACCGCACGCGAGATGGCGCATCGACGACTGGGGGAGATCGCAGCACGGTTTTAGTTGATTGACCCCGCACCTTGGCCGATACGCCGCGAGGCGGATCGCTCCAGGAAAAAAGATCGCAAGATAGCAGACAAAGATATGATCGCCTGACCGGACAGCCCTTGGATCAAGCCGTTACCATAAGTTGTTGCACAAGCTAATTTCATCTCGCCCATTCGATAAGCAACTTTACATATCGGTAGTCAGGCCTCGGATCGGCGGGCAAGCTACGCCCATGACCTACTGGTCGGAGAGAAGCGGGCGCCAGTTCGTGGTGGTGGTCGCCGGCGGCCACGGCTCGACGGGTACCGAAGCCGGTGATTCCATCATTGCCTACGCGCTTCCCAAATCATAACCGCGGCTCCTCAGGATAAACCAGCTTACCGTCGTTGCGCACGACGGCGCCGGGCGTCAGGCCCGCCAAATCGACATGCGATTTTCCGAGAATGTGCATCACTTGCTCGCCTGCGGCCAGAAGGTAGTCCGCGATGATCCGGCGGTGGCAACGCCACCAAACCGCTTCGGCGCACATGACGGCGCACCGGTGCTCCGCGCCGCGTTCCCGAAGCCGCGTCAGCCCGACAGCGAATGGCGCCGTCAGAGCATAGTCTGCGTAGTTGCGAAAGCTGCGCACTCGCCAGTACGTATTGGGCGAGGATTCCGAGTCGCGCGACTTTCCCCGCAGGCCGCCGAGCTCGCTGATATGCTCATAGCCGATCTGCCACGGCGCCAACGCTATGGGGAAGCTCTCCTGATTGAACTGCGGGTTGGTGCGCGACCGGGGCATCGACCTTACGTCGATAACGAGGCCGACGCCCGACTCTCGCAAGAGATCGACAAACTCGGTGATCGTCCTGGTCGAGTGGCCTATGGTGAAAAAGCTGTTCGTGGCGTCGCTCCAATTGGCGAAGGCGCGTGACGGCCCGCCTCACTGTTGATCCTAAGCGTCCGATGCGGGAAACAGAAGCGCGCATGGATTAGTCGAAAGATATTGCGCTTTTAGGGAACCGACAGGAAGTGCACCGCTTGGTACCTATGCCGCTCCAGTAAATGGCATTCAATGAGAATTCCCTATTGGCAGCTCTTTCGAGGCGTCGGATCGAACAACCATGCCGAAGACCTTCAATATCCACGATCGCGTGAGTTGGAACTCCGAGGCGGGGCGCGTCAGCGGCGTGATTACCCGCGTGCATACTCGCGAGTTCAAGGTCAAAGGCTATACTCATCATGCGAGCGCAGACGATCCGCAATACGAGATCAAGAGCAGCAAGACGAACCACATCGCCTTTCACAAGGGTGCCGCGCTCACCAACCTTGACGATTGACGGCCCCATTGTCAGGCCCGCTCGATGATAGGAAACGATCGACCAGCTCCTGCGCGTCCGCCATCTTCGCTGGCCGAACCACTTCGTGCCAAGCTCAGCGATGCCGACGATCGCATCCGCCTCAATCACTGGATGCCTCCGCAGAACGGGATCGCGCCCCGGATCCGCATTGGGCGGCGCTGGATCAACACGCTGTGGGGCCTGCCGATTGCCGCCGCGGCGCTGCTCTGCCTGGTTGCCCTGGCTCAAAGCCTGCGTGAACTTCCGGACGTTGAGGCGTTCATCGGGCAGCATCCCGGCATTGCGCAGGCCGCGCCGTCGGTTGATTCGGGATTCCCATGGTGGCTGCAGATTCAGCACTTCCTGAACATGTTTTTCATGCTGTTCATCATGCGCGCCGGCCTGCAAATTCTGGCCGACCATCCCCGGCTCTATTGGGGCCGTGATTGCACGCCGGGGAGCGACTGGTTCCGCTTCCAGATCCCGGTGCCAAAAGGGCGCGTCTGGACCGCCAAGGACGATTCCGTGACCCTGCCGACATGGCTCGGCATTCCCGGCCTGCGCCATACTCTCGGGCTATCGCGTTGGTGGCATTTTTCGGTCAACTTGCTGTGGCTGATCAACGGCGTTGCGTTTTATGCGCTGCTATTTTCAACCGATCAGTGGCGCCGGCTGGTGCCGCTGACCTGGGAGGTCTTCCCGGCCGCGCTGTCCACGGCGATCCAGTATGCGTCACTGAACTTTCCGGCTGATCATAGCTGGACCCGCTACAACGGCCTCCAGCAGCTCAGTTATTTCATCACGGTGTTCGTCGCAGCGCCGGTTTCGATCGTGACTGGTCTGATGCAGAGCGCCGCGATTTCCAACGCGCTGGGATGGTTCGGCAGGCTGTTCAACCGGCAGGCGATGCGGTCGGTTCACTTCATCTCCTTTGCCTGGTTCGTGGGCTTTATCCTCGCCCATGGCGTCATGGTCTTCGTCACCGGCATCAGGCAGAACACCAACCATATGTTCGCCGGCGTGGATAACGCGTCATGGACGGGCTTTCCGTTGTTTGTGATGGCGATGGTCGTTCTGACGATCGCCTGGCTTCTGGCTTCGCCCTACACCATCCGGCATGCCCGTCTGGTCCAACATGTCGGCGCGTTCATGATCGGTTGGCTCATGGGATTAGCCGAAAGCTGGGATGCGCGCTCCCAGCTCACGAAGCAGGATATCTCGCCCTACTTCTGGCCCAACGGCACGATGCCGAACTCGAAGGAATTTGATGATCTCGTCGCAGAGAAGTTCGCCGCCTACAGGCTGCGGATCGGCGGCCTGGTCGAGGCGCCTCAGGAATTGTCTCTCGCCGACCTCAAGGCTATGCCCAAACGAGAGCAGATCACGACGCATTTCTGCATTCAGGGCTGGTCGGGTGTGGCCGAATGGGGCGGCGTTGCCATGCGCGACATCCTCGCCCTGGTGAGGCCGACACCCGAGGCTCGCTACGCTGTGTTCTATTCATTGGCCGACGGCGCCGACGGCGGGCGCTATTATGACGTTCACAGGATCGAGAACATGCGCCACGCGCTGACGATCCTCGCCTACGAGATGAACGACGCGCCCGTCAGCGTACTGCATGGCGCTCCGTTGCGGCTGCGATGCGAGAACGAGTTGGGCTTCAAGATGGTCAAGTGGATCGCGGCGATCGAATTCGTGCATGACTTCGCCGATCTGGGCGCAGGCCAGGGCGGTTATAATGAGGACCACGAGTTCTACGGTTATCGCATGCCGATCTGATCGCGCCTAGGGATGATGAGTTCATGACTACATACAGGAGCTGCGCATGGCCCGAGAAAACCCCGATACCTCCAGCGACTGGAACCAGCGTCAACGAGCTCTGTCCAGATGGGACAACGAAGGCGGCGCGGGGCCCGCCTCGGATGCGGCGCCCGACGATGAGCGCATTGCAATCCCGAATCTGACCAACGCTGAACTCGTGACCCTGCGTATCCGCGTCATCGCATTAGAGAATCTCATGATTTCCCTGCTTGCGATAGCATCGGATGACCAACTCAAATTGGCTCGCGAAATGGCAGGCTATATCACCCCGCGGCCCGGCTGCACTCAGCATCCGCTAACAATTCATGCGGCCGCCCACATGGTCGATCTGGTCGAGCGGGCTAATCATTTTCGAGACTCTGACTCCTGAATCGTACGCCGGATCAGAAGCAAATCCGACGCCCGGCGAGCCGGACTTCCGCTTTGCTCTCAAGGCAGAATCAGAGCGGACATCGCACGGTGTCCACCGCGGAGAACACGCGACCTCGCAAGGGCTGGCGAAGAGAGTGGGAGTCAAACCCACGATCTTCGGTGCTGCCACTTCAAACAACTGAGACTGCTTGTCATTCGGCGCGCGATTTACCCCCTTATCGGCACCGAAGGTTGCTCCCTGCCGGGACTGACCAATCCTTTGGAAAGCCGTCAGAACGTTGATCAATTGTGGTGTCAATGTTGGAAGCCGATTGGGGGGCAAAGTTCGTCGCTTGTTCACACATGGCATCGGGCGGCCCGGTTTCTGACGTTGATTTATATCGCTCTACGATATAACTGGCGCAGCGCAGGTCTCGTTCTGGGCTTGCAAAGCGCCCATCCCGAGGGAATCGCCATGCATCGCACGACGCCTGCTGACTCCAAGCCAGGGCATCCACCGCCTCGGCTTGGTGATTTTACTGCCGACCGCCGTGTGCTGATGCTCATCACCATGGCGATCTTTGTCGGCACCGGCGGCGCGGCGGCGGCGTGGCTGCTCTTACAAGCCATAGCCCTCGTCACCAACCTGGTATGGTTTCAGACAGTGAGTACGCAAACCGTGTCACTTGCCACTCTTAAACCCGGTCCGTGGATGATCCTTGCTCCCGTCGTTGGCGGGCTCGTCATTGGACTGATGGCTCGCTTTGGCTCGGACAAGATCCGGGGCCATGGCATTCCCGAGGCTATCGAGGTCATTTTGATCGGCGGCAGCCGCATGCGGCCAAAAGTGGCCGTGCTCAAACCCCTGTCGTCAGCGATATCGATCGGGACCGGCGGTCCGTTCGGTGCTGAAGGTCCGATCATCATGACCGGCGGCGCCATCGGTTCGCTGTTCGCCCAGTGCTTCAGTCTGAGTGCCGCAGAACGCAAGACCCTGCTTGTTGCGGGCGCCTCTGCCGGCATGACGGCCATCTTCGGAACACCGATTGCTGCGGTGATGCTCGCCGTCGAGCTTTTGTTGTTCGAATGGAAGCCGCGCAGTCTGCTTCCGGTCATCGCGGCCAGCACGGTCTCCATCGCCTGGCGTCCGTTGCTGCTCGGCAACGGCGCTCTGTTTCCCTTCGCCGGTCACCTTGATCTGCCCTGGTGGGGCTTGTTTCCTTGCGTCGGGGTCGGCATCGTTG
The DNA here is from genome assembly GCF_042076515.1 of Bradyrhizobium sp. A5. NCBI lineage: Bacteria > Pseudomonadati > Pseudomonadota > Alphaproteobacteria > Hyphomicrobiales > Nitrobacteraceae > Bradyrhizobium > Bradyrhizobium sp. A5. The sequence continues at coordinate 4,484,863 of NZ_CP148990.1, forward strand.
CCGGGCTTCAATCAGGCATCCTCACCGGTTTGCTCTACAAGGTGGAGGACCTGTTCGGTGAGTTACCGATGCACTGGATGTGGTGGCCGGCGATCGGCGGCTTGGCCGTCGGGCTGGGCGGGCTCGTCGAGCCGCGCGCCCTCGGGGTCGGCTACGACATCATCAGCGATCTATTGAGCAGCCATATCGGCGCATCGGAAGTCACGCTCATCCTTGCCGTGAAATCCGTCATCTGGATCATCGCTCTCGCCTCGGGTACGTCTGGTGGCGTGCTCGCGCCGTTGCTGATCTTCGGCGGATGCGCGGGCTGGCTTGAGGGACAGTTTCTGCCGGGCGACGCGGGTGCATGGGCGCTGATCGGCATGGCGGCAATGATGGGTGGCACGATGCGATCACCTCTCACCGGCATCCTGTTTGCAGCCGAATTGACCGGCGATTTCGCGCTCCTCGGCCCACTGCTGCTGGCAACTGGTGCGTCCTATGCCGTTACCGTACTGTTGCTCAAGCGCTCAATCCTCACCGAAAAGATCGCCAGGCGAGGCCAGCACGTCGTACGCGAATACAGTATCGACCCCTTCGAGCTCTTGCGTGTCGCTGAAGTCATGGTGTCCAAGGTCGACACCCTGCCGGCGGCCATGAAGATTGACGAGGCCGTTGCCTTCTTCGCCGACGAGGAGCGCCCCCACAAATCCTATCCGATCCTCGATGCCGACGGTGCTGTTGTCGGAATGGTAAGCCGAGCCGACGTGCTGCGTTGGCGGGCGGGAAGACCACATGGCGACGAAACTTTGTATGACCGTGCTTCCGACCGCTCGCTGACCGTTGGTTATGCGGACGAGCCAGTGTCCCATCTTGCTGACCGTATGGTGGCCGACGACATCGGCCGCGTGCCGATCATAGATCGGCGCACGCTGCACCTGGTTGGTCTGGTTTCACGCAAGGATCTTCTTCGCATTCGGGCCACGGCCAAATCAGCGGAGGCCAATCGCGAGATCTTTTTTGTTCGGCGCCAGATGGCGCAAGCGGCCGACTGAGCACACTTCGGTTCATCAGGACATTCGCAAGTCGTCAGCTTTGTGGCGTTGTTGACGCGTCCGCAAGTCAACCGCAGGAGGCAAAACCATCGATTCCATCATACACTTCGAATTGAGATCTGCCTCACTTCTCGTGAGACCATCCTATCGAGCAAGCGCGCACGTTTGATATCATCGCCTCCTCGCGCAACACCATCGCGCAGCTGCACCAATGCCGACATGAATGCCATCGGCCGCAACGTAGGCGGCCGCGTACAATGAAATGGCGCGGAATCTCAGAGCGTCGAATGCAGTCAGATGCTTAGGATACTGCCGTATCGTAAAGTGGACCAGAGTAAGCGCCAATTGTCCTGGAGCCAGGGCCTACCTGTTGGAAGGATGGGCTCCACCCACTATTCGCGCTTAGACGGGCTTAGACTATTTGCGCTTTGCTATTGTACTGGAACGCCTTTAACAGACGGCTCAGCGCCGGGCTCGCGGCGCCGAGAAGCTCCTCGAGGTGCTTCCGCGAGAGCGCCTGGAGCTTCTGCTCACCCTTCTTCGTCAGCTTGAGATGTACGCGCCTGGCATCCTCCGGATCGGCTACGCGGCTGACCAGCCCGAGCCTGGCCAGTCGATCGATCAGCTCGACTGCGGAATGATGCCGGATCAGCAGGAACCGCGCAACATCACCGACGGTCGCGGGACCGGGACGGACAAACCCCTTGATGCCGAGCAGCGCCTGGTGTTGCGTCGGCGTCAGCCCCTGTTCGGCAGCCGCCGCCTCGCTGAACGCCAGGAAGCTACGGATCTGGAAGCGAAGCTGCGCCAGGGCTGCGTAATCGGAATCACGCATCGCGCTGCCGGTGCGCCTTGCGACCGCCCTCCCCCTGGACCGCTGCGCCTTCTTCGCCTGAACCATGCCTACCTCGAACATGCCACCCGGCTTCGCGGGAGACTTAGCCTAAATTAGCAAGCGGCCACCACCGGACCAACTGGCCGGTCTGGCGGATGCACAGCTATTCGATCGCTTATTCGACGCTGGACAGCAGGATTTTCACCAGGATGACCTGAAACGCGATCGGGATCCGGACGCTCTTTCGCCGGATAGAACGCTGCAGTGCGCCGGCAATCTCCTCACTGGTCAAAGCACCGGCCGATGCGTTGGCAACCAACTCAGCCCACATCTGCGACAGAGAGCTGCCGGGCGGGATCACCAGCTTGATGGTCACCCCACAGCCTTGCGCCCAGTCGATGATCTCCCGCATGGTATGCGGACCGCAATTGCGCGCGGTCGCGAGGCGTTCGGCCGTCAGCTCGCGCAGCAGGTCGCGCGAAGGCGACCAGTTCCCCCTCGGCGGCTGCTCGCCGGTGAGCTCGACCGCGAGCTCCTTCAAGACGTTCTGGGCACGCACGCTCAATCGCTTCATTGGCGCAGGCGCGCGCTTGGCCCGAGCGGAGCCGATGGCCGGTTCCCGCCCCCCGGTGGGCCGATTGCGTGGCTCAGGCATGCAGGAGGCCTCGCCGGACTGGGGCGTCGCGCGCTGGTCATTGCCCTCCCCGGACCACGCAGCCTCCTGCCGCTCCTCCTCCTGCGGCCAGGATCGCCGTTTCCGGGCCCCCGCCACTGTCGTTTGCCTCGCCATTTTTATCGCCGAACCCGCCAGCCTCGTAGTCACAAAGGCTAATATATATCGTGATACGATATGTTTTCACGACATAATTTTCGTCGTTCGACCAAAGACGCATTTGACAGAAGGCATTCACAAGCAATGCTTAGGTCTAAGAGCTACACGCGGATGTGACTTGCCCAGTGCAGGCAGCCTCGTGAGGCCAGCCGGCGCCGGACGAGTCGTGTTTGCCTGCAAAAAAGAACGATGTTCGGAGGAACGACCATGACTGACGATCTCATCCGCCGCGGGCTTTCGCGCCGTGGCCTGCTCCAGACCACCGCAGGTCTCATCGGCGGCTCGATGCTGCCGGCGATGCCGGCGTCTGCCGAGGACAAGCCGGCGATCGGTTCCTATCCTGCGGGGGTGTCGGGTTCCACTGCCTTCATCGGCATCTCCGTTCCGCGCACCGGCACCTATGCCGTGCAGGGCGAAGACGAGCTCAAGGGCTATCAACTCGCGATCGAGCACATCAACGAGGGCCATGAGCTGATCAAGAAGATCTCGCCCAAGACCAGCAAGGGCGTGCTCGGCAAGGAACTGAAGTTCGGCGTCGCGGATTCCGCTGCCAAGCCGAACGAGGCTGTGCAGGCGCAGCAGCGCTTCATCAGCGAGAACAAGGCGATCATGATCACCGGCGGCACGTCGAGCGCGGTGGCGGTCGCGCTCAATAAGCTCGCCCAGCGCGAGCATGTGATATTCGTGTGTGGCATCTCAGGCTCGAACGACACCACCGGCAAGGACTGCGTCCGGTACGGTTTTCGCCAGAACTTCTTCGGTCAGACGGCCGCGGCGGCGATCGGCCCCATCATGGTCAAGGAATTCGGCAAGGCGAAGAAGGCGGCATATCTCACGCCGGACTACACCTACGGTCACACCGTCACGAAGTCGATGCAGGACTTCCTCGCGACCGCAGGCTGGACCACCGTGACCAACCAGGTCGCGCCGCTCGGGGCGCCCGACTACTCCTCTTATCTTCTGAACGTCGCGAACTCAGGCGCCGACGTTCTGATCAACGTCAACTGGGGCCACGACGCGGTGCTGTCGACCCAGCAGGCCAAGCAGTTCGGCGTGCTCGACAAGATGAAGCTGGTCGTCCCGTATCAGGTGCCGTTCATCGCGCGCGAGACCGGCGGCCTGATGCAGGGCGTCTACGCCGCTACCGACTATTGGTGGACGCTCGAGGACAAGTTCCCGCTGGCCAAGATGTTCAACGAGGCCTTCGAGAAGAAGTACGGCTACAAGCCGGAATGGGGCGCCGAGAACGCCTATGTCAGCTTCGCGCACTGGGCCCGCATGTGCGAGCAGGCCGGCAGCTTCAACCCGCCCGATGTGATCAAGGCCTATGAGAAGGGCGAGACGATCCCCTCGCTCGTCGGCGACGTGCACTACCGTCCCGAAGACCATCAATGCGTCCGCCCCGTGATCATCGTCAAGGGCAAGCAGCAGAAGGACATGAAGAGCAAGGAAGACTGGTACGACGTCGTCGAGATCGTGCCGGGCGAAGGCCTGATGCAGAAGCCGGACGCGTTCGGCTGCCATCTCGGCGACTACAGCTGAGCTCTGCCAAAGCCCCGTGACGCCGTAGGCCGCTTCCGGCTCCTGCGGCGTCGCCTTGCTTTCGGTGCGCCGCATCGGCGTGCCATAACCGCGATCATTACATGATTAGTTGGCCCAACCTCGTTTCGCAGCTATTCAACGGGCTCGCGCTCGGCGCGCTGCTCGCGCTGATCAGCTCCGGCCTGACCATCATCTACGGCACGCTCGGCGTGCTCAACCTCGCGCATGGCGCGATGTTCATGATCGGCGGCTATGCCGGCTTCGTCGCCTACCAGTACACTGAATCGTTCATCCTCGCCGTGATCGCAGGCTCGCTGTTCGTGATGCTGCTCGGCGTAGCGATGGAACGTCTCATCATCCGCCACTTCTATCATCGCCCGCACGAAGACCAGCTGCTCGTGACCTTCGGGCTCGGCATCTGCTTCGTCGAGCTGGTGCGTCTGGTGTTCTCGAGTCAATCGCAGATCGTGCCGCCGCCGGCGCTGTTCCGGGGCATCACCAATCTCGGCTTCATGTTCTATCCCACCTACCGTCTCGCCGTAGTCGGCATCGTCGCGATCGCGCTCGGTGCGCTGTTCCTGGTCCTGTACCGCACCCGGCTCGGCATGATTGTGCGCGCCGGCATCGAGGATTCGGTGATGGTCGATTCGCTCGGCATCAACGTCTATCGCGTCTTCATGGTCGTATTCGGCATCGGCGCAATGGCCGCCGGCTTTGCCGGCATCGTCAACGCGCCCGTGGTGTCGCTGACACCGGGCATAGGTGACGACATCCTGGTCCAGACCTTCGTGGTGGTGGTGATCGGCGGCGTCGGCTCGTTCCCCGGCGCGATCCTCGGTGGCCTGATCGCCGGTGAGATCATCAGCGTCACCTCCATGTTCAACCCCGGCTATGCCTATGTGATGCTGTTTGCGGCGATGACGCTCGTGCTCGTGGTGCGACCGCATGGCCTGCTCGGCGCGCAGGGCCGCGAATAAGTGATCCGCTGATGCTCAAGCAACGCCCGTTCCTGACCGAGACACTGACGGCCATCGGCCTGATCGTGGCTCCCTTCGTGCTGCCTCACCTCGGCTTCGCGCCCAACACGGTGAACCGGATCCTGGTCTGGGGCCTGTTCGGCCTCGGCTTCGACATCCTGTTCGGCTTCACGGGCCTGCTGTCGTTCGGCCAGTCCGCCTTCTACGGCACCGGCGGCTTCGTCGCCGCTTACCTGCTGACCCGCGCCGGCTTCAGCAACGTGCTGGGCGCACTGGTCATCGGCATGATCGCGGCGGCGGCGACCGGCTATCTGATCGGCCTGATTGCGCTGCGCCGCACCGGCATCTACTTCGCCATGATCACGGTGGCGATCGCGGAGGTGTTCTTCTTCGTCGAGTTCAATCCGCTCTCCGATTTCACCGGCGGCGAGAACGGACTGCCGGGCGTGCCGACCCCGAGCTTCAATCTCGGCTTCACCACCATCCACTTCACCAATGGCTGGTCGCTCTATCAATTCATCGCGCTGTGCTATTTCGTCGGCATCATCATCGCGCTCAGGATCGTGCGCTCGCCGGTCGGCGCAATTCTGAGCGCGATCCGGGACAATCCGCTGCGTGCCACCGCCGTCGGCCACAATATCCACGGCTACAAGCTGACCGCCTTCGTGATCGCCGCCGCTTACGCGGGCTTCGCCGGCGGCCTGCTCGGGGTGCTCCAGGCCTTCATGCCGCCCGACGCCTTCACCTTCGACACCTCCGGCCAGCTCGTGATGCAGACAGCGATCGGCGGAAGGGCCACGCTGTTCGGCCCGCTGGTCGGCGCAACGGTGTGGCTGTTCCTGCAGGATTTCCTCCAGTCCGCGCTCGGCTTGGGCGCAGCCTGGAAGCTCGTGCTCGGCGTCGTGTTCGTGCTGCTGGTCTGCTTCCTGCGCGGCGGCATCGTCGGCGGCCTCATCGATCTCTACGGCCTCGTGTCCGGCAAGCGGGTGCGGAAGGCTGCGGAGACGGAAGAGGAAGCCGAGATTGAGACGCCACAGCAAGCTCCGCCTGCACCGATGCAGGCCAAGGAGGTCGAGCATCCCGCCTATTCCGGGCCGATCCTGAAAGCCACCGGTCTCACCAAGCGCTATGGCGGCCTCGTTGCCAACAGCGACATCGATTTCAGCGTCAATCAGGGTGAGCTGCGCGGCATCATCGGCCCCAACGGCGCCGGCAAGTCGACCTTCTTCAAGATGCTGACCTGTGAAATCCCGCCGACCTCCGGCCAGATCGTGTTCGAGGGCCGCGATATCACCGGCTTGAAGGTCACTGACGTCTGCCAGCTCGGTCTCACCAAGAGCTATCAGGTCAACCAGCTCTTCACGGGCCTGACGGTGCGGCAGAACCTGACGATCGCCGCCCTCGCGGAGCTACGCGGAAAATTCCGGCTCGATCTGTTCCGCACGCTTGCCGGCGTCAAGGGCCTGACGGAGCAGGTGGAGCACACGCTCGCTTTGGTGAACCTGACCCGCCGCGCCGACACGCCCGTGTCCGAGCTCGCCTATGGCGAGAAGCGCAGGCTGGAGATCGGCCTTGCGCTCGCCACGTCGCCGCGCCTGCTGCTGCTCGACGAGCCGCTTGCGGGCATGAGCCCGCGCGAGCGGGTCGAGACCGTCAAGCTGCTCAAATCGATCGCGCGCGGCCGCACCATGATCATCATCGACCACGACATGGATTCGCTGTTCGAGCTGGTCGAGCGCGTGACGGTGCTGCAGGAGGGCCGTGTGCTGGTCTCCGGCACGCCTGAGGAGATCAAGACGAACGCCGCGGTGCAGGAAGCCTATCTCGGCGGCGTGCACGGAGAGATCGCCGCATGAGCCTGATCGAGGTCAACGGCCTGAACAGCTATTACGGCGATTCCCACATCCTGTTCGACGTCGCCATGCATGTCGAACGTCACGAGGTGGTGGCGCTGCTCGGCCGCAACGGCGCCGGCAAGAGCACCACGCTGAAGAGCCTGATGGGCGTGGTGACGCCGCGCAGCGGCAGCGTGAAGTTCGACGGTATCGACATCGCCGGCCGAAGGAGCCACAAGATTGCGCAGGCGGGCATGCAGCTCGTGCACGAGGAGCGACGCATCTTCGGCAGCCTGTCGGTGGAGGAGAACATCGTTCTCGCCGGAATCACCGCGCCAAAACGCTGGCCGCTCGGCCGCATCTACGAGATGTTCCCGCGGCTGAAGGAGCGGCGCGGCAACCGCGGCAACGAGCTCTCCGGCGGCGAGCAGCAGATGCTGGCGATCGCACGCGCCCTGGTGCGCGATCCCAAGATCGTGCTGCTGGACGAGCCGTTCGAGGGACTCGCACCTGTCATCGTTCACGACCTCGTCAAGGCCTGCCGCGAGCTCGCGGCCGCCGGCCAGACCATCGTGCTGGTCGAGCAGAACATGGCGGCGACGCTAGCGCTGGCGACGCGAATCTACATTATCAACAATGGTCACATCGTGTACGAGGGCCCAGCGCAAGAACTCAAGACTCAGCCGGAACTGTTGCAGCGCTATCTCGGCGTCTGATTGCCACGACAGGTGCACACGGCCCAAGGTAGGTGATGTTTCGAGTTAGTCTCACCACTGCGCGCGGCTTGACCAACCGAGAAGAAGCGACGCGGACAGACGGACGATGCCCGGACGTTTCACAAAGCCATCGCCCTTCGGATTCTTTGCCACCTCAATCAGGCCAGGCGCATTCACGCCCGCTGCGGCGATCCGCACCTGCACGTCCTTGGTTTAGCCAGATATGGAGCCGACGTCACCGGGAGATCGGCGCCGGCCCGCGCATAGGCTGCGGCATTGCCGGCGTTAACGCCGCCGGCTCCGCATCGCGGCCAGCGACGTCAGCATCGTCCGGACGCGGCCTACGGAGAGCTCGATCCTCAACATCCTGCCGGCATGCGTGGTCGCGCAATCGCCGCTGGGCGCGGGCGAGGTCACGATGGTGATCCGGCTTGGCCCCGACGGATCGGGCGCGTCGATCCTTTCGCGCATCAGCCGCCGGTCGCAGGATTTGCTTAAACTATCGGACGGCATGGGCGTCTATGCCCAGATCAAAGGCGTCTCGCTGGTCCGGGCATCTGATCGCGCGATCGGTAATATTACGCCGCCTGCGCCAGAGCGGCTCGGCCATTGCTCAACTCAGGATACAGGCGTACCAAGCGAGACAAGGACCACAGCCATGCCTATTGATTTCGCCGAGATCGACCCGAACCGCGTTGCGGCCATTCTCTACCGGCCGCAAGACGACCTTGACGCGTTGCTCGCCGACTTCGCGCAAGACCTGGTGCGGACGGGTGAGCGCATCGGCGGTATCGTCCAGCGCAACATCAAGGACGGAGGCGGCTGCCAGGTCGGCATGCATGCGATCGACCTCATGACCGGCCGCGAGATCTCGATCTGCCAGCCGCTCGGCAGCGGTGCCATGGCGTGTAAACTGGATGCCGCCGGTCTTGCCGACGCCTCCGTCGCGGTCGCAAGCGCGATCGCGCAGGATGTCGACCTGATCGTGATCAACAAGTTCTCCAAGCAGGAAGCCGCCGGACAGGGGCTGCGCGACGAGCTCGCCGACGCCATCGCCGCCGGTATTCCCGTGCTGACCGCCGTGCCCGAAAAATGTCTGGAGGCCTGGCTCAGCTTTACCGGCGGTATCGGCACCACGCTGCTCTGCGAGCGTCAGGTCATCGAAGCATGGTGGCGGGGCATCTCTTTGCGCATGAAACGCATGCGCGAGGATCATGACGCGGTGTCAACCGCCGACCGCGCGACTATTTGCCGATCATTACATCCGACGACTTGAACACGGCCGAAACGGTGTCGCCCACTTTCAGGGCGAGATCGTCGACCGTTCGACGCAGCCATCGACGGTGACCTCGACCTGTCCCTTGTCGTTGAGCTCGTAGCAGCGCGCCGGGCACGCCTTGAGCATGGTGAGCAACTGCGGCGACGGTGTCGTGTGCGGTCGCACCTTGATGTGGGCGCGGCCGGCATCGACCAGATAATGGTTGTAGAACAGCTTGTCCTCGACGCGCGGATGCCAGAGGCGCGAAGTGCCGGGTCAGCAGGAGCGCGTGCAGCGCCTCGCCCATATTTCCCTTCAACGCGCGCCGCCCGAAGCGTCACACAACGGAATCCGGCATGATCGTCTGCTCCTGCATAGCACCCCGGCCGTAGCTGTCCCAGCGTGCGACCGCTTCTCTTCACTCGTCCAGCAGATCCATCAGTTCCTCCACACGGTCGAACGTATCCTCGTGCCCCCCGCCGGCGTAGACCACGCGATCGCCATCGCGCTGGAGCGACCGCGCCCTGTTCTTGCGCAGTCGCCCGGGGAGGAATGTCGCGGCGACGGCCTCAGGTCCGACATCGAGCCGGACGATGCCACGCCGCTTGCAATCGAGCCTGAGTCTCGCCGCGGCAAAGAAATCGCGCGCCTCCGGGGGGAGCTTGCCGAAACGGCGCGAGATCTCCTCCTCCAGATCCACCAGATCGTCTTCGTTCCGGCACCTCGCAGCGCGACCATAGATCTCGAGCCGCATCGCCTCGGATTGCACGTAGCCTTCGGGCAATGTGTCGGCACACGGCAGGTTGAGATCGGGCACCCACAGAAAGGCGCCGGTATCGTTGGCTCGCTCGGAGGCCAGCTTCAGGAGATGACTGTAGAGCACCGGTCCGAATACCTGGACATGCCCAGACTGCTGCTCCGAGAACAGATCGCCGGCGCCCCGAAGGTCCAGATCGCGCTCGCTGATGGCGAATCCGGCGCCGGGCTTGCTGAACTCCTCGAGGACGGCCAGACGCTTCTCGGATTGTTCCGAAGCCGACTCCGTCAGCAGATATGCAAAGGCACGCGTTCCGCCACGCCCGACCCGTCCTCTGAGCTGATGGAGCTGCGCGAGACCGAACTTCTCAGGCCAGCACACGACGATGGTGTTGGCGCGCGGAATGTCGAGACCGCTCTCCACGATATTTGTCGCGAGGAGAACATCAGCCTCGCCGTTAACGAAACTCATCATCCGTTCGTCGATCTCGTCGACAGGCAATCTGCCATGGAGACAGACGATGCGCAGGTCGGGAGCCACCGATTGTACACGCGCCAGCATCGGCTCCAGATCCTGGATGCGCGGGCAGATCAGAAAACTCTGTCCATTCCGCCTCCGCTCGCGAAGCAATGCTCCGGCGATCGCCGCATCCGAAAGCGGGGCGATCTTGGTCACGATCGGAAGCCGGTGAACGGGCGGCGTTGCGATCACGCTGAGATCCCTGAAGCCTGCAAGTCCCGCAGCGAGCGTGCGCGGGATCGGCGTCGCGCTCATCCAGAGCGTATGCGCACTCTTCGCCAACCCCGAAAGCTTGGCCTTCTCGGCCGCCCCGAAATGCTGTTCTTCGTCGATGATGACGAGACCAAGATCGGCGAACTTCACGTCCTTCGCGGAGAGCGCTTGCGTGCCGACCACCACCTTCAGCCTGCCACTTCGCAAGCCCTCTTTCGTTTCTCTCGTCTCCGGGCCTGAAGTGGCCCGCGACAGGTTTCCGACTTCGATGCCGAGAGGACCAAAGCGTTTGCGGAAGGTTTCGACATGCTGCCGCGCCAGGACCGTCGTCGGCACCGCGATCGCCACCTGTTTCCCTGACAGCGCCACCGCGGCCGCCGCGCGCAACGCCACCTCGGTCTTTCCAAATCCCACGTCGCCGCACACCACCCTGTCCATGGGATGACCTGCCGCCAGATCGTCGAGGACGTCCTGAATGGCCTTGGCCTGGTCGACCGTGGTGAAATACGGAAACCGTGCGACGAACCTTTCATAGGCCTGCCCTGGCGCGACCAGCTTGGGTGCGCGGCGGCGGTGGCGCTGGCTGATGTGCTTGGCGAGCGCCTTGGCGGCGACCTGAATTTCCGCTTCGGCCTCGGTCCGGCGTGCCCACCATGTACTTCCGTCCGCCTTGTCCCGCGCCAGCTTGCCGGGCTCCGCCGCATACGGCCAGATCAGGGCAAGATCGGCCGGCGGCACGAGAACGGCGTTGTCGCCTGCGAACGCCAGCCTGACCATCTCGCGCCGCGCCCCCTTCCCCATATCGAATATCTGCAGGCCGTCGAGCACGGCCAGGCCGCGCTGCAAATGGACCACCGCCGTGCCGCGCGACGGCACGTCAGGATGATCGAACGCGGTGGTCCACGCCTTCGCCATCGGCTGCGGATGATGGGCCCTGCTGCCGAGCACGTCGGATGCCGTCACGACGACCAGGGGCTTGCGGCCGGCCCCGATGAAGCCGGCGTCGAAGTCAGCCAGCAGCGCCGTCTCGCGATCCCGTCCCTTGGTCGCCTCGTTCCAATCGGCACAGCGCTCCGCCTTGATGCCGCTCATCCGCTCGATCGCGCGAAGGTCGTCCTCGACCGCCGCGACGAGGAGCAGTTGCGATCCGGCGCTTTGCATATCGGCAACAAACGCGCGAAGGATCTTTCTAGGCGAGGCGGCCTTCGAGAAATCCGGCGTCGGGGTAAAAGCCGACTTTTGCGGCAGCACGCTCATGCGCTTCTTCAGCCGCTTCCAGTCCGCACCGCCCAGATACTCGCGCTCCGCATCCCTGCGGCCGGCCGCCTCCTCGATCGTCCCGAGCCAGCTCTCTGCGTGGGCCAGCACGCCGGCATCCGCGATCCACCGCGCACGGCCGCAATAATCCGGCAGCGTCGCCCGCTGTCCGCGCTTGTTCCCAAACGCAATCCGCTCGGACATCGGATCGATCAGCAGTTCCCGGGTCTCGAACAGGACCTCATGCTCGACCGGATCGACGGCGACTATTCGGCGGAGTGCACCGTCGGCATGTTCAATTCTGAACGGACCAAGCGCGCCGGCGGGAAACACTTCGAACGTCTTGCCGTGGAACAGGACGCCTCCCGGATAGTCGGCCTCTTCGTCAAGATCGTAGCCGAGCGCTTCCAGGCGGCGCTCCAGCTCCAGCTCGGAAAAGGCCGCGCCCACCTTCAGGCTGAGGCTGGTCTTCGACCAGCTCGCCGGCAGCGGCAGCCGTTCCATGATGGCCTCTGCGGTCGACACCAGGAAAACGGGCTTCTTTGTCCTGGCAAGACGCCGCAACACCGAACTCCGCCGGCCCGCGATCTCGCGTGAGGGCTCCAGGCCGTCGAATGGCAAATTGTTGAGTCGCGGGAACACCAGCGCCTCGACCGATGGATCGAGCGCGTGGATCACGCCCCCGAGCCGCTCCGCCATGTTCTCGTCGTCGCAGAGGAAGACGAGGCCGTCGCGACCGGACTTGCTCCATTGCTCAAGCAGATGCAGAGCCAGCATGCCGAGAGGCGATGAGGAGGAGATCGCGGAACGGGATGTCGTCTTGCTTTTCTTGGGCGCGCCCGTTACGGCGCGGGCTTTCTTGGTGGCCGCCAATTTGTATCCATCATTCTTTCGTAAAAATAGGCGTGCGACGGCGAGCCCTCAGCCGAGCTCCGTCCATAACGCACGCGGGGCCCCGAGGCCCAGGGACGTCATTACAATTTCGCGATGGCATTGGAAAGCGGAGACGCAAGCGTAAAAGCGCTTCTTGGAAAACGGCCCCTGTCGGGGGCTATTGCAGGACCTTTGGCAGGACCACAACCACATCGACACTCTGCTTGAGGATTTGCGTCGCGACCACGGCGAGGTGATGCGAGAATTCGTCTTCGATCTCGCTGGCGCAGTCTTCGTCCCTGGCGATGGCAAACAGCAGATTGCCGTCGATTTCGTCGAATCGGATTCCGGCGAAGAGGCGATCGAACGTCTCCGCGCCCGCGATGGACGCGATTCGCGCCTGGATGGCCTGATCTTCGACGAGGGACAGTTTCATCATGTGCAATGAGATATAGCCGGGCCGCTCGAATGCAAGCGCTGGTACGGCGGTCCGGTCGAACTATATTTGACGGTGTCGTCCTGCCTGACAGCCGTTCGCCCTTGAGGAAAGCCTTGATTCTCTTCCTGCTGCTGATCTTCCTGCCGATAGGACTGTCGGCCGGCCGCTATTTTGTATTCGGCGATGGCCGCGGCAATTGGCAGACGGCGGATCGCTCGAGCGCCGGCCTGCTGCCGCCCGCATCCGCCAATCCAGAGGCGCTGATCCGGGTCTTTGCCGCACGCACGGTGCGCTGGCGCGGCATTTTCGCCGTCCACACCTGGATCGTCGTCAAGCAGAAGGGCGCCGCGACCTACAACCGATATGATTATACGGCGTGGGGTGACCCGATCCGCAGCAACGGATTTGCGCCCGACGGCCGCTGGTTCGGCGCCATCCCTGAAACCGTCGTGGCGGTCGACGGCGCACTCGCCGAAGAGCTGATTCCCAAGATCCGTCACGTCGTCGAGACCTACAGGTTCCGCGCTTATGGCGATTACAGCGCCTGGCCGGGGCCGAATTCCAACACCTTCGTGCAGGCGATGCTGGACGCCGTTCCCGCGCTCCGTGGTGTCCTTCCTCCGACGGCGGTCGGCAAGGATTATCCCTATAGCGGACGCTGGGCCGGCATCACGCCGTCCGGCACCGGCCTCTACGCCTCGCTTTCGGGTTACCTCGGCATGACGGTCGGCTGGATCGAAGGCATCGAGGTCAACTTCTTCGGCGCGGTGCTTGGCGTGGACATCCGGCGGCCGGCGCTCAAGCTTCCCGGCATCGGGCGTCTCGGCCTAGCGGCGGGCTTCTAGCGCCGCCGCCGGCACCCTCAGGCCAACGCGCCAAGCAATTTTTTGAAGAAACAACCCCATGCACAGTAGAACCGCCGTCGGCCGTTGCCGGCGGTGGCGCGGCTTAAGTTGCGACGAGGTATGCTTGAATTGGCTTGCCGGCGCAGGAGCTGAAGCATCCCTTCGGTCACGCGATAGAAGCTGCTAACGAGCCTGCTTGCAGGTGCCGCGGAGATTTGACTCGTCGGGCAAAACACCGGCAAAATTGCATCGTGGCCATCAGGGGCAGTCGCGCAGCACGCGACATCAACGCCCTCCCGCTCGGTCTCCGTAATCTCCCGCTGCGCTTGCGTTGGAACGTCATTCTCGAATGGCGCGGCACGAGAGAACGTTAGTTCCGCTCAGCGCCATTCTGCGAAATTGCAACAAGAGCGCGATTGCCGGCAAATTGCCGATGTCGAACCTCGCCCGGACACACGCCGATTGGGCCGTGGCTCACGGGACCCGTTGAACAGGAAACTCGCAATGTCTCATCTCCTATCCAACCTGCGCGCCGTCGCCGTGGCTGCCGCGAGCTTGCTCGCCTTGGCATCTTCCGCCGCCCCGGCCGCATCCGAGGAAATCCGCATTGGCTATCAGAAATCCTCGACGCTGACGGCGATCCTGAAAACGAATGGTGAGCTGGAAAAGGCACTGGCGCCGCTCGGCCTCACGATCTCCTGGCACGAATTCACCAGCGGCTTGCCGCTGCTGGAGGCCATCAACATCGGCAGTATCGATATCGGCGCCGACGTCGCCGACACCGTGCCGATCTTTGCGCAGGCCGCCGGCGCCAAGCTGGCCTATGTGGCCGAAGAGGCCGCATCGCCGGCCGCGCAAGCAATCGTGATTCCGCAGGCCTCGACGGCCAAGAGCGTCGCTGATCTCAAGGGCAAGAAGATCGCGGTGACCAAGGGAGCCGGAAGCCACTATCTGCTGCTCGCCGCGCTGTCAAAGTCCGGGCTGAGCTTCAAGGACATCACCCCCGCCTATCTGACACCGGCAGACGGCCGGGCCGCCTTCGTCAGCAACAACGTGGATGCGTGGGTTGCCTGGGATCCGTTCCTGACCAGCGCGCTTCACCAATCCGGCGGACGGATCCTGACAGACGGCAGCAACGGCCTTGCGAGCTACAAGCGCTATTATCTTGCGTCCGCCGCGTTCGCCGACAAGCGTGGCGATGCCCTCAACCTGATCTTCGCCAAGCTCTCCGAGACCGGAAAATGGGTCAAGACGCACCCCAAGGACGCCGCCACCGTGCTCGCCAGCCTCTGGGGCATCGATGCGGCGACGGTGGAAGAGGCCAACAGCCACCGTTCCTATCAGGTCGGCTCCGTCACCGGGCCCGGCCTCACGGAGCAGCAACGCATCGCGGACGCATTCCTTGCCGAAGGCCTGATCCCGGTGAAGCTGGACACCACCGCGATCAAGATCTGGTCCCCGAAGGGGTCCTAGTTACGCGCGGCTGAACCGCCAAGTTTCGCGCTCAGACCGCACTGGATGTCGCCTGAGCCGACCATCCCGCCGATCGCCACAGTCAAGAAAAGCAAGCAGCCGCTGAAATGAACAAAGCCTGGTCGTTCCTCTCGAGCCTCACGATCCTCTCCCAGCTCGTCGCGGGCAGCGCTCTCGCGCAGCAGCCCGCCAAGGCCGAACTCAAGGTCGGGTTCGTGCCCGGCCCGTATATCGACGAGTTCAAGGTCGGTGTCGAACCCGAGCTCAAGAAGAAGGGCTACAGCATCCGCTACGTCGAATTTTCGACAGGCCTCGAGGCCAACAACGCGGTGTTCAAGTCGGAGATCGATGCCAATGTGATGCAGCACACGATCTTCCTCAACTCCTACAACGAGCGGCAGAAGACCGATCTCGTTGGCATCGTCCATGTCCCGACTCCGCCGATGGGTCTCTACTCGAAGAAGCATCCGCTGGGTACGCCGATCAAGCCGGGTTCGAGCGTCGCGGTGCCCAACGATCCCGTCAATCTTCAGCGCGCGCTGTGGGTGCTCCGCGACCTCGGCCTGGTTGAAATCCGCGACAGCAAGCCGGTGGATGTCTCCGAGCTCGACGTGATCAGGAATCCCGGCGGCATCAAGATCATTCCGCTGGAGGCGGCGCAGGCCCCGCGGGCGCTGGAGGACGTCGACTTCGCCGCGGTCCAGGGCAATTTCGCGATCTATAGCGGGCTGAAGCTGACCAACGCCTTTGCGCTGGAAAAGATGACGGCGCCCTACATCAACGTCGTTGCCGTGAAGCAGGCCAACGCCAACGCACCATGGGCGCAGGACATCGTCGCCGGTTACAAGTCCGCGACCTTCAAGACGGCGATCCTGTCGGATCGGTTCTATGACGGCTTCACCCTGCCGGACTATCTGAAATGAGGCTGGCGCAGATGGCCCATGGACTACGGATGCCCCGGGCGATCAACAGGGGCGACGTCAGTGAAGTTGTTCTGCTGCCGCTCATCCTGGTCACGGCACTCCTGTTCGCCCTAGGGCTCATGACGGGTTGGCATGCGAGGACGCAGAACAACCATGCGCTGATATACGCCGCGGTCGGAGGCATGGGCATGCCGGTGCTGTCTTCGGCGTCCGAGTGCCGCAGACTGTTCGGCGCTGCTTCGGCGCCTCGCCTGCGGCATGACGACGTGCTCGCTTTGCTTGCAGCGGACTGACGCCGGGCGAGATGCGCGTGCTCTGCGCCGCTCCCACGCGTCAAATCGTCTACGCACGTCCGGAACCTCATAATGCAATTCCAAGCCGCCTCGCGCACGCGACGCGTTTCTACCAAACTTGTGGCTGCCACGGGGCGACCGTGTTCAAAGCCGCGTGCTGCGTGATAGCCTTACTGGCGCTATCCTCCCGAGGGATGAGAGGGAACATGGTCTACATCTCTGTACTGCGTTCGCGCTTCATCACGTTGTTCCGGAGGGCGCGCGCGTGGAATGAGCACGTGAGCCGGGCCGTCGTGCGCAACCACGGCGGCAAGGCCGATGATCTCTACGAGATATTCCTGTTTGGGTCGCATGGCTAACGACATCTCACGCCGCAACTGCAGCGCCGTCTTTCTTAGCTACCGCGAACTGGAACAAAGCTCAGCGATATGACCGACCTCGCCGTCCCGCTTCCCGAGACCAGCCGTCGCCTGGACGCCATAGACCGCAAGATTCTGATGGTCCTTCAGGACGATGCCTCCCTGTCAGTCGCCGAGATCGGCGACCGCGTCGGCTTGTCCTCCACGCCCTGCTGGAAGCGCATCCAACGCCTCGAAGCCGACGGCGTGATCATCAAGCGCGTCGCGCTGGTCGAGCGGACCAAGATCGGGCTCGGCCTCTCCGTGGTCGTGTCGGTGGAAAGTTCCGACCATTCAGACGCGTGGTTGAAGCGATTCGCGGGCGCCGTCAGCGCCATGCCCGAGGTGATGGAGTTCTATCGCATGGCCGGCGACGTCGATTACATGCTCCGCGTCGTGGTCGCGGACATGCAGAGCTATGACCTCTTCTACAAGAAGCTGATCAGCGCCGTGCCGCTGAACAACGTCACCTCGCGCTTTGCGATGGAGAAGATCAAGTCCGTCACTGCACTCCCGGTCCCTGCGCTCCTGCCGGACTGAGCGGGACCGATCGGGCCTTCCATCGAGGGCGGCCGATCGTTCGTCCGCGCGTGCCGATCCTGATGTCCCGCGCCGGAGGAAGCGCGCGGGATTTAACAATTTGGTAACGATACGCCCCGCCTCGGCTGCATTAATCCAAATCGCAGCCTGCCGGTGTCTCGACCGCGACGTCCCTGCTATAACCGCGCGGATCCGGCTCGATCGACTTTTCCGGGCCATCTCGTTTCCCTGGTCATTCATGAATAAGCCCAGCAACACATTCGATATCGCCATCGAGCAGGCGTTCGATTTTCTGTCTCCGGAATACGCGGAGCTGTTCGACAGCTCGGCCGCGACCGCGTTTCAGCATCCGCTCTGGCTGGACGGCCTCTATGCGAGGCTCGCCTCCCATGCGGGGGCCAAGAAGCTCGTCGTCGTCGTTCGTCACCGCGCGACGGGGGCGCTGGCGATGGTGCTGCCCCTGCTCCGCATCCGCCGCGGTCCCGTTCGCACCGTTGAATTCGCCGATCTGCGTGTTTCCGACTATCTGGCGCCGGTCTGCAGTCCAGAGGTGTTCTCCAGTCTGCTGGAGGACGAAGCTGCATGCGAAGAAATTCGGCGCCTCGTCAGGCCGTTCGACCTGCTCCGCATGACCAAGCTGCCGGACGGACGGCTCCCGATCGAAAGTCTCCTGGGCGCACCGCGCCGGGTGTCGATGGATACGAATGCCTATGCGACCGTGCTCGTCGCCCCGTTCGAACAATGGCGCGCCAGCACGCTGGATCGCTCTTATCAGAAAGAGCTCGCAAAGAAGCATCGCCAGCTCCAGAAGAAGGGCGCGCTGAGCTTTTCATGCTGTGACGACAGCGCCTCCATTCTCGAGGCGATGGACGCGATGAAGCAGTTTCGCGGCCCTCGGTTTCAGGCGCAGGGCGACGGAGACCTGCTGCAGCGCCCCGAATATTACGACTTCTATTCCGGCATCGCGCTCAGCGGCCTCGGCTCGTTGGCCCGGCTCTATGCCATGAAGATGGACGGCAACGTGATCGCGGCCGTGCTGGGCCTGTGCCAGCGCGGCAGCTTCCTCATCATCATGAGCGCCTTCGATATTGAGGGGTACAAGAGCCAGTCCCTGGGATCCCTGATGTTCGAGCAGGTCGCGAGGGATTGCATAGAGCGCGGCGATCAGATGCTCGACTTCACCATTGGCGACGAGCCCTACAAGAAATTGTTTGGTGGGCAGCCCTCGCCGATGTGGATGGTGACGCAGGCCGGCAGCACCGCGGGCGCCATCAGCCTGTTCGCGCTGAAACAGGCTCCCTGGCTCAAGCTGGCGGCCAAGCGGCTATCGGATTTCAGGCTCCTGCCGACCCGCACCCCAACGCCCACGCGCTGACCGGCGGCGGGCAAGAGGGCGCCGAATTCAGGCGCGCAGCGCGCCGCGAACACGTCCCAGCCAGCCCGGATGCATCTGATCGACGCGGTGCGTGAGACTGCGACGCAGGAAGTGGAAACGGCGCCGGACATCCCATCCGATATCGCTGCGGGATGTCAGGGCCTGGCGAAAGCGCGCCATCTTCAGCGATCGCTCATCTGCCGCGACCTTGTCGGGATCGGAATAGAACTGCGATATCTTCTCGTTGCCCATGCCCGCGCTTGCGAGCCAACGCGGCGCGTATTCGGTGCAGAGACGATCGACGTCCACCAACAGGCGGGCGACGCCCGTGCCGGCGGCGGGACAATTGGTCTGGAACGCATCGCCGATGAGGACGATTCCGGGTTGCAAATGTCCTTCCACCACGGTCAGGTCCATCACCCAGTTCTGGACCTTGTCGGTCACGCGGAAGTCGCCAAGGTAAGGCCTTAGTCCCGGCAGCAGGCGTAAAACGGTCGCCTCCGGTTCGCGGCGCAGCTCGCGCATGATCGGATCGGTCGGGTCGCGGAACATGAAGAGATTGGCCCGCATGCCCGATGGCACGGGAAACAGGCTGAGATAGTCGATCCCATCGCCCGTGCGCTCGCCATAACAGGTCAGCGCCTCGAAATCGAACGGCGCGCCGTCCTTGCGGGCGATCGTGAAGCCGAATGAAACGGAGTGATGTTCGGCCAGCACGCGCCGCCTGATGCCGAGCTTGTAGCCGAGCGCGCTCGCCATGCCGGTGGCGAGAACGACAAGGCGCGCGTCCAGGCGCTTTCCGGAGGCGAGCTCGATATGCTGCACATCGTCGCTGCAGCTGATTGCGGTGACTTCGTCGACGATCAGACTGGACCGATCGGGTAACTGGCTACGCGCCATGGCGACGAGATTGGCGTAGGGAAGTCCGTAGGCCTGGCCGATGCTGACATCGACCACCTTGCCTTCCCGGATATTGAGCACCTGATCGTACCGACAGGCGACGTTCGCGAGCGCGTCGAGGAAGCCCAGCTTGCGGAACATATCCAGCTGCTGGCCGCCGATCTTCTCGACCCGGAATTCTTCCGGATGCACCGCGCGCTTGTCGACGAGAGCGACGCGATGCCCTGCCCGTGCAAGCACCGCAGCGGCAAGAGATCCCGCGAGGCCGCCGCCGACGATCGCGATATCAGCGACAATCGTCGCGGTTCCGGCAATACCGCCCGGCTTGGTCACGGCTCTATCCGTCGTCATGGTCTGGGCTCCACGGTCAGCTGTGGTTCCATGTGCAATTCTCTCGCCTGATGTCGTATCGCAGCGTCGGAGGCGATCATTTCCAGAGATTGAGGTTAATGGAGTGCGGGACAAACCTGTCCCGGCACGCGCCTTGCTCGGAACAGTCTAGAAATCCCGCTCTCTCGTCGGATCGGCAGCGCCAATCCCTCTCTCAGGACCATTCCGAAGCTCGAACAGCCCAGCACCGACCGGCTCCGCCTCTTATCGCGCGTCAATGCAGCATCGATCCGGGACAAGCGGGGCGCAGCTGTTCCACGGTGACGCAGCAACTTACGACCTTCGTCGACCACAGGCGACTGGCTCAACGGAGCGCGCATTAACACTCGCGATTTTCCGCCATGCTAGGTTGGCGCCGCACTTGAAACCGGTATCTTCGCGGGACGCCGCGTATCTCTGATGATCACCACCATTGTTCAGTTTCTGCGGCGCGACGTAACGCGCGGTGTCGTCGGGACCATCCTGCTCAAGGTTGGCAGCGGCGCACTCGCCTTTGCGGTGTTCTCGCTCGCGGCACGCACGATGACGCCGGACGGATTCGGCATATTTGCGACCTGGCTTTCAGTAGCGCAGATCGCGGCGGTCGTCGGGCTGGTCGGCCAAGAATCGCTGCTGGTGCGATTCCTGAATGAGTATCAGGTCGGAGACAGGCCTGACCTCGCCAAAGGCGTCCTCCTCTCGAGCTTGAAGATCGCCTGCGTCGCGATGCTGATCGCGATCGCCGCAGTCGCACTGGTCGCGAATCTCCGGGGCGATTGGTGGCTGCTGATCCTCGCGGTCTCGGCCTACACGGCCGTGAGCGCCGGACTGATGCTTGGCAGCCAGATCGCGCGTTCGCTGGTCAGCATTCTCATGGGCGAAGGCAACCGCGAGTTCTTCTGGCGGGTGATCGTGGTCTTGTTCCTGCTCGCAATGCTGTTCGGCCACAAGCAGCTCGATCCCACCGAGCTGATCGCGGTGATGACGATCGCCATGTCGTTGGGCCTTGTCGCGCAGATCGTCGCGATCGCGCGGGCGCTGCCGGATCTGCGCAGTACGACCGCGCGTTCCGAGAGATCCCGCTGGCGATCGAGCTCGTTTCATTTCTGGGTCGCGTCGATTCTTGAGGTCGCAAACCAGTATTTCGACGTCATTCTGGTCTACTGGATGATGGATCCCGCCACAGCCGGTATCTACTTTGCAGCGTCGCGCCTCGCCAACATCTTCGCCATGCTGTCCGCCGCGTTGTACACGTTCGGCGCGCGCCGGCTTCCTTCGCTGTACTTCAGCAAGAACCACCGGGAATTCGAGCGAACTTTAAGGCTCATGGCGGAGGTGACCGCGCTCTGCGTGGCCGCCGGGCTCGCCCTTATCTGGATTGGCGGCCCCTATCTTCTCAATCTGTTCGGGCCGCATTTCACCGCCCAGCACTCGGTCCTGATCGTGCTCGCGATCGGAACGGCCATCCAGGCGGCGGGCGGGCCATCCGCGGCAATCCTGCAGCTGACCGGCCATGAACGCATCTATGTCCCGGTCGTTGCCGCGAACGTCGCGCTGCGATTGGTCGGGTTTGTCGTGCTCATTCCCTGGCTCGGCGTGCTGGGTGCGGCGATCGCGGCCACCGTGTCACTGGCGCTCACGACCGTCGCCCTCAACATCCTGTGCCGCAAGCGAACCGGGGTCGACCCTTCGGTTCTCGTCCTGTTGCGTCTCTCGGCCTGGAAACGCGGCACTTACGCGGTCCGTGGGGCGGACTCCAGCGACTAGGCGTCCGCGCGGGGGTCATCCGCTGTCACGCGCCCTCTCGCGCGCAGAGCCGTTGGTTAACACGCTCGCTGCGCACCCTTCGGGAACCGACCAATTCCTGCGCCAACGATGTCCTCCAGCAAGCCTCGCATTAACTCCGTTTGCTGCTTGTCGGTGTCCGACCGACACCCGCATGGTAGGTACGGGGTTAAGAAGGTGAAGAATTCGTTTCTTTTGCGGGTCGGGATCCGTGCTGCACTACCAGCCGAACAAGGAATTGGACGAGACGAACGCGACAGCGCTTGCGCAGCCGAACGGCGGCGAGCGAAAGCTGCACGTGCTTCTCGTCCAGACCCAGGCCGAGAACGCGGGTGCGCAGGAGATTTCGAGACTGCTGGGCGCCGGCCTCTCGGCGCGCGGCCATCGCGTCTCCAACCTGTTCTTCTTCCGCAAATCGGACTCGTTCGATGAGCCGCCGGACACGTTCTACTGCGCGACGAGCCGGCCGGGCAATCCGCTGTCGCTGCTGCGCATGCTGGGGAGGCTCGGCGGCCACATCAGGATGATCAGGCCTGACGCCGTCCTGACATTCCAGCATTTCGGCAACGTCATCGGCGCAGGCATGACGCGCCTCGTCAGCCGCGCGCCGGTTGTCGCCAACCAGGTTTCATCCGCGCTGGCGATGAGCTGGCCGGTCCGCACCGCCGACATCGCCATGGGCAGCGTCGGCTTCTTCGACCGCATCACGCTCAACTCGCGGGACATGGAGCGCGAGTATTCGCGCTACCCCGCAGCCTACCGGTCGCGCATGGTGCATGTGCCGCACGGCTTCGAGGACAAGGCGCTCGTCTTGTCGAAGGACGACGCGCGGCAAAACTTCAATCTGCCGCCGGACCGCGTCCTGCTCGGCTGCGCGGCGAGGCTGCACCCGCACAAGCGGCTCGATGCGGCAATACGGCTGTTGCCGGACGAACCGTCCTGGCATCTCGCGCTGGCTGGCCAAGGGGCCGACGAGACGCGGCTGAGGCAGCTCGCGGATTCCCTGAAGGTCTCGGACAGATTGCATCTGCTCGGCGAAATCGCTCCGCGCCAGATCGCCGGCTTTCTCGCCTGCCTCGACGTGTTCGTCTTTCCGACGCAGGCCGAGACCTTTGGTCTGGCCGCGGTCGAAGCCGCAAACGCGGGCGTTCCCTCCGTCGTCACGGATCTTCCCGTGCTGCGCGAGGTTCTGTCCTTCGAAGGAAAGCCCACGGCCCTCTTTGTCGATACGTCAGATCAGAAGAAGCTGGCGGCTGCCGTCTCCAGGCTCCTGTCCGACCAGGCACTGAGCGCCGAACTGCAACACAACGCCAAAGGCCTGAGGTTGCGCTATTCGGTCGACGCGATGGTGGAGGAATACGTTCAAATCCTCAGCCAGGTTATCTGACCAGATGCGCTGGAATGGATTGGCTCGACATGATCATCGAGTTTCGCTGCGAATGTGACCATGCGCGGCGGTGGATGCACCGCGAGACGCTGTCGATCGACGGCCGGGATGTTCCGGTTCAGATCGCGTGGACGGCGACCACCGAGCCGCGGCCCGCAGGTCTCGACGCGCTGTTCGGGCTGGAGCGCCTGGTGCTGCACAAGGGCAAGCCCAGCGGAGCCGACAGGCTGACGATCACTCCGGAACAGACGCGGGCGCGTACCGGCACGGTCGACGTGGTCATCGACTTCACGAGCGCCGCACGCGATCCGAACTGTTCTGCCCGGCTCTATCTACGCCCGTTGTTCAACGGAGCCGCGGGCGAGAATGCCGCACTCACCGCCGTTCTCGCCGGCGACCTGCCCGTCATCGAGATTGTCAACGAGATCGACGGTGCGGTGCTCGATCGCGGTCACCCCTCCGCAGAAATCGCGGCCGGCCTGAGCGGCGGGCTCGAAACGATCATGGCGCGAACACTGACCATGGTGGCGGCAATCCTGTCGGGACGCCCGCGCATCGTGCCGCAACTGGCGCGTCCTGCACGGAGCGGCGACGGCCGCGGACCAGCAGCCTATGTCGCGCGCGGCCTCGCCGTATCGATCGCCAAGGAAATCTATCGCCTCTGCTGCTATGCCCCGCATTGGCACGTCGGATGGCGCTTCAACGATGGCGACGGCGTCTGGCAGACCGGCGATCTCTCCGGTCCCACATGGCACGTGCTGGGTGATCCCGGAAACCATTTCTACGCCGATCCCTTTCCCATCACCTGGCAGGGGCGAACATTCGTCTTCTTTGAAGACCTCGATCACCGGGTCGGAAAAGGCATCATCTCGGCGATCGAGTTCGGCGACACCGGACCGGTCGGCGACGTCGTGCCCGTGCTGGAGGAGCCCTGGCATCTCTCCTATCCATTTCTGATGGAGGATGACGGCGAGTTGTGGATGATCCCGGAGAGCTCGCTCCATGGCGACGTCGCGCTCTACAAATGCGTCCGGTTTCCGGACAAATGGGAGCGGCACGCGACGCTGCTCTCCGGCCTCGAGATCGCCGACGCTACGATCACGCGGCACAACGGGCTGAACTATCTGTTCGGAGCCTGGCGCGATGGAACCGGCGGCTATTCGGATGCGCTGGCGATCTACTACGCCGACCACCTGCTCGGCCCCTGGACGCCCCATGCCAGCAACCCGGTCATGATCGACCGCGCGAGCACACGGCCGGCGGGGAATTTCGTCACCATGGACGGCAAATTGTGGCGGCCGGTGCAGGACTGCGCCGACGGATATGGCGCGGCGCTCGCTCTGGCCGAGATTGTCGAACTGTCGCCGACGACGTTCAAGCAGATCGTCCGCCACTCGCTCAAGCCCGGACCGCTGTGGCCCGGCCGAAAGCTGCACACGCTGAACCGCTGCGGCCGGCTCGAGGTCATCGACGGATCGCGCGTTCAACCCAAGACCAGCGCCTTCGCAGCCAAATTCCCATCGGCGGCCTTGCCCCCGCGGACCAGCCCGCACACGGCCTGAACGACATCTGCCTCGCGCGCTAGAACTGCACCCCGCGCGTCAGGGCGCCGTCGACAACGAGGTTCGTCCCCGTAATGAAGCTTGCGGCGCGGCTGGCGAGGAAGACGGCGGCGTTGGCCATTTCCTGCGGCGTGCCCATTCGCCCCGTCGGATTGAGTGCCAGGGCGGTCTTGTAGAGCTCGGGATTGTTGTCCTTGATCATGTTCCAGACGCCGCCCTCGAAATAGGTGTTCCCCGGCGAAACCGAGTTGGCGCGAATGCCCTTGCCGGCGAGCTGATTGGCGAGACCTTGCGTGTAATGGATGATGGCCGCCTTGAAGGTGCCGTAGGGACCGGCGGCGAAATCGACCTCGCGCCCCGAGACGCTCGATATGGTGACGATCGCGCCGGCGGCGCTCTTCTCCAGATAGGGCATGGCTGCGTTCACCAGCCGGACCGTGCCCATCATGTCGGTCGCAAACTCCTTCTCCCAGCTTTCCTCGTCCTGGCCGATCGCGAGCGCGCTGACATTGGCCACGACGACATCGATGCCGCCGAGCTTCGAGGCCATATCGCCCACCCAGGCCTTCAGGACGGCGGCGTCGGCGACATCGACCGCACCGCCATAGGCCGCAACGCCCTTGGCCTTGAGCGCAGCGACCGTGCTCTCAACCTCGTCCAGATTGCGCGAGCACACGCCCACATCGGCGCCTTCGGTCGCGAACGTCTCGGCGATCGCGCGGCCGATTCCCTTGGTGCTTCCCGTGACGAGAACCTTGGCGTCCTTGAGTCCCAGATCCATGGCAGAATTCCTTTTCCCGGTTCAGTAATTGTTCGCGACCGCCTTGATCAATCCACGATAGCTGTGCGGCATGCGCATCGACACCAGATCCTTTCGCCGCACGACATTGGTCGGATAGACGCTGTCGAGATTGGTGGTGTCGACCAGCGCGGTTGCAAGGCCCGTGTCGCCGGCCGCGATCGCCTCCCGCCGCGGGAACGCGAACGTGTCGGGGCCGAACACCCCGCTCAGCCCGGGATAACCGCGCTCGGGATCGACGACATTGGCGAAGGCGAAGAACAGGTTGTTTTCGCCGGCGCGAACCCGGAAATGATGCCAGTGATGCGGATCCGGCCCGGTCGGAATCGGTGCCGGCTGATCGACCTGCGTGCCGGCATGCGACGAACTGAAGCGCCCCTTGATCGCGGCGGGGCACGCGATGAGATCGCAGCCGCGCAACGCCAGCACCCGCCCCGCCTCCGGGAACGACGCATCATGACCGATCAGCAGCCCAATCCGGCCGATCGGCGTGTCGACGACGGTCCAACTGTTACCGGCCGTGGCCCAGCTGCGCTCGTCGGCCGTGAGATGCGTCTTGCGATACACCGAGATGCCACCGTCGGGCGCGACGAGGCAGGCGCTGTTGTAGAGCAGATCGCCGTCGCGTTCGGCGAGGCCGCAGACGAGGTAGAGACCGAGCTCGCTTGCAATCCTGCAGAGGCTGTCGGTCGCCGGCCCCGGGATCGGTTGCGCCGATCTCGCGGGATCGGCCAATCCCGTCAGCGCGAGCTCCGGAAAGACCACAAGCTCCGCGCCCTCGTCGCTGGCCTTGCGCGCGAGCGCTGCGATCTCCGCGAGATTTTGGCTGACGTCATCGCGAGGTGCGAATTGCGCGACGCTGACTTGCGACGTCTTGCCCGTCGGCCACGGCTCATGGCCATAGAGCCCGAAGAACTCGCGCGGATTCCAGCTGAACGTATCGGTGAGCAGTTCAGGGTAAAGCTCCGGCCGACGCTGTGCGAACACCGTCTCGCCGAGCATGCGGCGCGCGCGGGCGGCGCCAAGATCGATCTCCGACATCAGGACACCATCGCCCTTGTCGAGCACGGCCGTCACCTGCCCGTCCGGCGCGATCACGCAGCTGCCGCCGCTGAACTGCACGGTGCGCTCCAGACCCCATCGATTGCTCTCGATGACATAGCAGCCGTTCTCGAAGGCGCGGCTGATCCAGTATGGCGCCGGCGTGCGCTCGGCCAGCCAGTTCGAGATGTGGCAGATGACGTCCGCGCCGCCGAGCGCCATCAGCCGCGCGGTCTCGACGAAATGGATGTCCATGCAGATCAGCAGCGCGATCCGCCCGACCGGCGTCTCGAACACCTGGTTGTGCAGATCGCCCGCCGCCGCCCATTTCGGCTCGGAGATATAAGGATGCGTCTTGCGGTGGCGGCCGACGATGCCGTCGGGCCCGATCAGGACGGCCGAGTTGAAGTAGATGCCGTCCTCGTCGACCTCCGGCATGCCGACCACGATGTAACAGCCGTGCCTACGCGCCAGCGCCGCAAAGCGGTTCGTGGTCGGCCCCGGGATCGTCTCGACGAAGGGAGCGACCTCGGCACGGTCGAACCAGCAATAGCCGGTCGTCCCCATTTCCGGCGTGACGATCAGCCTGGCACCGGCCGCCGCCGCCTGCTCGCAGAGCTCGAGCAGGCGCGCGATGTTGCGCTCCTTCTCGAATATGGTCGGCTCGAACTGGACGGCTGCGACCTTGTGCTTGGTGGACATGATCCGGCTGGCCTCAAACGAGATAGGACTTCTTGATGGAGGCGCCGAGCGTATATTTCGGGTCCACCATGTTGCCGACCCGCATCCGTCCGGCCTGGGTCAGCAGCATATAGGCGTCGATCTCATCGAAGCCGTAATCGGCCGCCATCCAGCGGCAGAGTTCGCGATAGGCGATGCGGGCGGCATCCTCCATCGGCCGCGCCGAACCGATGGTCATGATGAAATCCTTGGTCTCAAGCCGCGGCCAGGCGATGGTCCAGTTCTTGATCAGGTCGATCTGCACCGTGGTCACGGTCGGATGCTCGATGGCGACGCCGCAGAGCTCGCCGTCACCCTGCGCGGCGTGGCAGTCGCCAAGATAGAGCAGCGCGCCCTTGGTGTTGACCGGCAGGTAGATGACGGCGCCGACGCCGACATCCGGAAGGTCCATGTTGCCGCCGTAATAGTCGGGAACGAGCGATGAGATCGCCTCGATCTCCGGCGAGGTGCCGATGGTGCCGATGAAGGGCTCATAGGGCAGCGTGATCTTATCGCTCCACTTCGTGCCCGTCTTGGCGTCGATCTCGAGCTTCTTGACACGCTCCGGCAGTGCGGGATTGAGCAGCGCCGTATTCCCCGTGCTGACCAGGCCGCCGAAATCCGGCATGATCACGGTCGTGCCGCGCGGCTGCGGCCCACGCGGCACGATGCTCTCGATGTAGACCGCGAGCGTGTCGCCCTTCTCCGCGCCGTTGACGTGGATCGGCCCGTTCTGCGGATTGAGGAACGGGAAATTGAGGATTTTCGACGGGCTGTCGGTCTCGTGCTTGATCGCGCCTTCGAACGCGTCGTGGGTCTCGGCGGAGACGACCGCGCCGGGATCGACGGTCAGCACAGAATCCACATAGGGCCCGTACACATAGTGGTACTTGCCCTGCTCGCTTTCCGTGATCGTATACTCCTTGCCGCGCGCGCCCTTGGCGACGCCTTTGCGTGCCATGATCGACTCGTTTTGCCAGGCCATTGCTGTTCTCCTTGGTTGGACTGTCTAGACCGCGAGGTGCCGGCGCATCTCCGCGACGTCGTCGAGCGCTGAGCGGTCGAGACTTGCGACGATGCGGCCCTTGTCCATGACGTAGCAGCGCTGCGCCATGGCGCGGATCATGTCGAGATTCTGCTCGACCAGGATGATGGTCACGCCGGTCTTGCGGTTGAGCTCGACCATGTTGCGCGCGATGTCCTGGACGATGTTGGGCTGGATACCTTCGGATGGCTCGTCCAGCAGGATCAGGCTCGGATCGGCTATCAGGACCCGTCCGATCGCCAGCTGCTGCTGCTGGCCTCCGGACATGGTGCCGGCGCGCTGCTGCCAGCGCTCTTCGAGAATGGGAAAGGCCTCGACGATCTTGCGCCGGCCCGCCTCGGGGATGCCGCCGCCCTTGATCGCGGCACCGACCGCGACGTTCTCGCCGACGGTCAGGCGCGGAAATACGTCGCGTCCCTGCGGCACATAGCCCATGCCGAGTCGCGCCCGCCTGTGCGCCGGCAGCGATTCCACGGCCTCGCCGCGATAGACGATCGAGCCACTCATCGCCGGCACGAGCCCGATCAGGCTCTTCATCAGCGTCGATTTGCCAACGCCGTTGCGCCCGATGACCGCGACGATCTCGCCTTCCCGCACCTCGATCTCGAGGCCCTGGAGCACCGGCTTGCCGCCATAGCCGGCACGCAGGCCCAGCGTCGAGAGGATCACTTCCTTGCGCGGCATATCAAGCATGGGCCTGCCCCAGATAGATCGCTGCCACGCGCTCGTCGGCCACGATCTCGTCGATCGAGCCCTGCGCGAAGACCTGGCCGAGATGCAGCACGGTGACGCGCTGGGCGACCTGCCGCACGAACGCCATGTCGTGCTCGATCGCCAGCACGGTCATGCCGCCGGCATTGAGCCGCTGCACCATTTTGCCGGTCATGTGGGTTTCCTCCGGCGACATGCCGGCGGTCGGCTCGTCGAGTAGCAAGAGGCGCGGCTTCAGGCTGATCGCCATGCCGATCTCCAGCCATTGCTTCTGGCCGTGGCTGAGATTGCCTGCCGTCTGCGCCTGCTCGGATTCGAGGCCAAGGAAGCCGAGCAGCCGATTGATCTCGGCCTCGAGCTCAGCGCCGCGATGCTGAATCTGCAGGGCGATCTCGAGGTTCTGGCGGACGGACAGGCCCTTGAAGACGCCCGGCACCTGGAACTTGACCGACAGGCCGCGATGAATCCGCGCAAAGGATTTCAGCGCGGTGATGTTCTCCCCCGCGAAAAGGATCTCGCCGCTGCCGGGATGATGCTCCCCCAGGATCAGGCGGAACAGCGTGCTCTTGCCGGCACCGTTCGGCCCGATCAGGCAATGGATCTCGCCGGGCTCGAGCGTCAGGTTCACGCCGTTGGTGACGTGCAGGCCGCCAAAATGCTTGTTCAGTTCGCGCAGCTCGAGCAGCGACATCAGCCGGCCCTCTGCGTGAGGCGCGCTGCGAGCCGCCCGAGCCAGTTCATCGCGCCGAGCACGAGACCGTTCGGGGCGATCAGGACCGTCAGCACCAGCAGCACGCCCATGAAAACGAGCGCGTACTGGCTGCCGTAGATCGTCAGCGCCTGGAACGCCGCAAGCACCACCAGCGTGCCGACTACGGTCGAGGTCAGGTCGCTGCGGCCGCCGACCGCGACCCAGATCAGCGGCAGCGCCGCCGCCGTCATGCCCATGCTCGACGGCGTGATGTATTGGCCCCACGCCGTGTAGAGCACGCCCGATATCCCCGCGAGCGCGGCGCCGATGACGAAGGTGATGAGCTGGTATTTGCGGATATCGTAGCCCAGCATCTCCGCCCTTTCAGGGTTCTCGCGGATGGCGACGATGACGTTGCCGAACGACGAGTTCATCAGGATGCGCAAGGCCAGATAGACGAAGACCAGGAGCCCGAGCACGAAATAGTAGAGCCCGACATCGGCGAACAGCACGATCGGCTCGCCCGGCCAGGGGATGGTGAGCGGCGGCATCGCGCTCATGCCGTTGAAGCCGTTGAGCCGCGCGCTGCCGATGTGCCACTCCGGCCCCGCGGTCTGCGCCATGAAGCGCTCCAGCATCAGCGTCACGGCGAGCGTGACGATGCCGAGGAACACACCGGCGATGCGGCCGAAGAACATGAAATAGCCGAGCAGGACCGCGAACAGCGCCGCAATTGCGATCGCAGCCACAAACGCGACCAGCGTGAAGCCATAGGCCGAGCCGAAATTGAGGGTGAGAACCCCATAGCCATAGCCGGCGATGCCGAAGAACGCGGTCTGCCCGAAGGACAGCGAGCCGCCATAGCCCCAGATCAGGCATAGACTCAGCGCGATGAACACCCAGACAAAGAAGTAGACGGTGTTGCCGACCGTGTAGCCGTCGCTGAACAGCGGATACGCGAGCGCGATCGCAAGCACGATGGCAAAGAGGCCCCAGAAGGCCCGACCGCGACCGACGGTCTGCGGGCCTTCGAGACGGCGAAAAAAGGAAACAAGAGCAGTCACGACGCCATCACTCCGTCAGGTGCGTTCGCGCAGCACGAAGCCGGAGATGCCCCTCGGCAGCACCCGGACCACGATGATGACCGCAACCAGCAGGCCGATCTGGCCGAACAACTGTCCCTGCCAGGACGTCATCCCCGACTTCACGATCGCAAGCAGGCCGCCGGCGGGCGCCGTGCCGAGGAAAACGTCGGCACCGCCGATCACGACCGTGACGAACGCCTCCATGATGAAGGTCGCGCCCATGGTCGGCACCAGCGTCATGGTCGGCGCATAGAGGCCACCGGCAAGGCCGGCGAGCCCCGCGCCGCAGGCGAAGGTCAGGCTGTAGATCAGGCGCGTATCGACGCCGAGGGCCGCCGCCATGTGCGGCACCTGGATGGTGGCGCGCGCCAGCACGCCGAAGCGAGTCCAGTTGAACAGCGCATAGAGCGCGGCGAGCACGCCGAGCGCGGAGCAAAACAGCACGATGCGGTAGATCGAATAGGAGTAGTCGCCGACCTGAAAACTGCTGAATGGCGTTCCGACCCCGGCCATGGTCGAGCCGACCATGATCAGCGTGCCCTGCGTGGCGATCAGGCTGAGCCCCCAGGTTGCGACGATGGTGTCGAGCGGCCGATCGTAGAGATGACGGATCACCGCGAGTTCGACCAGCACGCCGACCAGCGCAGACACGACCGTCCCCGCCAGGATACCGAGCGGGAGCGGCAAACCGGCATGCACGGTCGCCGCGGTGACATAGGCACCGCACATGATGAACTCGCCATGGGCCAGATTGATCACGCCCATCATGCCGAAGATCACCGCGAGCCCGCAGGCCGAGAGCACCAGGAACGCGAAGGCGTCACCGAATTGATAAAGTGCCGAAAAGACGTGGGTCGCGATGTCCATGAATCAACCAGATCGATGAGAGGGACGACGTTGCCGTCGCGGGTAACCGTGATCGCCCCGGCGCGCAGGTACGCCGGGACGACCAGCCGCCGGTCAGGGTTTCGGCGGGGGGTTCGACGGCGTGTACTGGGCCATCGGATCTTTCTTGGTGAGATCGCAGCCGGCTTCACCCAGCCAGTACGGCTTGATGTCCTCCCAGGTCTTCGGGAAGGAGATCGCGTGATCGGCACCGACCTTGGCGAGATAGATCGTGTGCGACATGTGCTGGCTCTTCGGGTCGATGCAGACCTTGCCTTCCGGCGCGTCCATGCAGACGTCGCCCAACGCGATCACCTTGCGGATGTCCTCGCGCTTGGTCGACTTCGCCCGCTCGACCATCTGCTTGTAGAGGTAGACCGCGAGATAGGAGTTCTCCGCCTCCTGGTTCACATAGGGCTCGCTCGGGAATTTGGCCTTGAACTTCGCGTAGAACTCCTTGCTCTTCGGCGAGTCGATTTCCTCGATGTAGTTGGTGGTAACGTACATGTCCTTCAGGCTCGGCGGCTTGAAGCGCTTGTGCTCGTAGCCCTGGCCGACGTTGACCGAGGATGCCATCGGCAGGTTGACGTTCGCGGAGGCCGCCTGCTCGTAATAGGAAGCCTGCGCGGTTCCGACCAGCAGCGTGACCACGAAGTCGGGCTTGGCCTTCTGGATGTTCTGGATACTCTGGGAGAATTGCGACACGCCGAGCGGGATGAACTCCTCGCCGGCCATCTTGCCACCGTTCTCCTTGACGATCTTGCGCACCCATTCCGCCGAGATCTGGCCGAAATTGTAGTCGGCGGCGAGCGTGTACACGTTCTTGCCGTACTTCTCCATCATGTAGGGAATGAGCGTGGAGAACTGCTGCTCCGGCACCGCGCCCGTTACGATCATGTGGCCGTCGCAGACGCCGCCTTCGTACTGGTTGTTGTAGAAGGCAAAGCCGTTGAACTGATCGACAATCGGCCGATACGCCTCGCGCGAGGCCGAGGAGAAGCCCGCGAACACCACGTCGACCTTGTCACGCTGCAGCACACGCCGCATGAACTCCTGGTAGCGGGTGTTGTCGGACTGCGTGTCGTAAGGGACGAGCTCCAGCGGCCGGCCCATGATGCCACCCGCCTTGTTGATCTCCTCGGCGGCGAGCTGGATGGCGTGGACCTTGCCGATCGTGGCCGCGGCGAAGTCGCCGGACTGATCCTCCAGCACGCCGAGCTTGATCGGGTTCTCCGCCGCGAATGCCGGGACTGATCCGAGGACAAGCGTCCCCGTGAGGGCTGCGGCACGCAGCCCCCGCAATACAGACTTGCTCATTTTGCTTCTCCTAGATGGCTTGCTTGTTGCCGCCTTGCAGCATGATGCCGGTCGTGCGGCCGGACGTATCGGGCGGCTTCGCCCGCTTGCTCAGGAACTCCTCGCAATAGAGTTCCATGTTCTGCCGCGCGCGCATGCTTTCGCGACGGAGCTGGGAATAGGCACCTTCCTCGTCGAGACCGCCCTGCTGCATTAGCAGGATCACGGCCCGGATCACCGCGCGACGACCGCGGCGGCGTTCCTCGAGGTCCTGCAGGCGCTCGCTCATTTCGGCGCGCAGCAGGAACTGGTTGATGCCCATGAACAGGGATGTGTAGACCGCACCGCCATGCACCGGCTTGCGCAGGAACGAGGTCGCACCGAGATTGACGAGCGCCTTCAGCCGGCTCGGCGCCTCGACGCCGACGAGGCCGATCACCGGCACCGGCGGCAGCCGCGAGGTGGGATGGACCTCGATCGCGACGGCCCCTTCGAGATCGCCGTCGACGAAGAGAATGTCGCGGTCGGCCTGCAGGCTCGTCACGTCGATCTGCGCGCGGCCGTCGATGATTTCGGGGTATTCGGTGGAGACGCCAAGCTTGGCGAGCGTCGTTTCGAGCGTGCTCTCCCATCCGCCTCGCCGTGTCACGACGATGGCGCGGCCGCCCTTGAAGTTCTGTAGCAGTCGAGAGCTCATGATTACACCACCTTCAACAGCGGAGAGCGCATTGCGCTGGCAAAGCGCGGCGACGACTGGACGAGATAGGGATCGGGCGCGATCGGCTCGCGGGATTCCAGCAGCACCTCGAATTGCCCGTTGACGGACGAGCGGCCGATCCGCGGCGTGAGCCAGGCGTGAAAGGTCTGCCGGTCGATACGGACCTCACCTTGCGGCGCGCGCAGCCGCTGATCGGCCACGGCGGCGCGCACCCTGCGCGCATCGTCGGTGCCGGCCTGCGACAATGCGGCCGCGAGCAGCTTGACCGCGATATAGGACGACTCGGCGTCGGCCGAGGAGACCGGTCCATCCGGAAAGGATTGCGCATACGCATTGATGAAGGCGGCATTCTCCGGCGAATTCAGCGACGAGAAATAGACGCTCGACGACAGATGTCCGTCGATGGCATCGGGGCCGATCTCCGGCAATTCCGGTTCGGACAGCGTGCAGCTCGCGACGGGAATTTCCGCGGCCTGATCGATCCCGCGTGCGCGGCAGGCGGCACGGAACGCGCGGAAGAAGGCATAGGCGCTGGTGCCGATCAGATTGTTGAAGACGAAGTCCGGGCGCTGCTCGATGATCGCGGCAATGACCTGGTCGACCTCGGTATCGCCCATCGAGAGATAGCGCTCGGCGAGCACGGTACCGCCATGCGCGATCAGCGCCTCGCGGAAGATGCGGTTGTTCTCCCAGGCCCAGATATAATTCGAGCCGATGCAGAAGGCGCGCGAGCCGACCCGGGACGCCAGATAGTCGACGAGCGGCAGCACGTGCTGGTTGGGCGCCGCGCCGGTATAGATGACGTTATCGGAGCTCTCGAAACCCTCGTAGTGCGAGGGATACCAGAGCAGCCCGTCGAACTTCTCGAAACACGGGATCACTTCCTTGCGGCTCGACGAGGTGTAGCAGCCGACCACCTGGCGTATGCCGGAACCGAGCAGCTCAAGGCTGAGCGAACGATAGCGCGCGAGGTCGCCCGACGGATTGACCACCACTGGCTCCAGCTCGATATCGTGGCTGGTTGCGTTGACCTCCTCAAACGCGAGCAACGCGCCATTGAGGATCGACCGCGCGACGACGCTGTAGGAGCCCGTCGTCGAGAACATCACGCCAATCCGATAATGTCTTCGCGTCATCACTCGATCCAAAATAAAAAAGCGCCCGCCGGCTGTAAAGCCGAGGGCGCGCTCGCCGCCAACCAAACACGCATTCGCGTGGCGTTGGAAATGGTTTGAACTTGTTCGCGTTGACGGGCTGCCTTGCCCGACGCTCGTGCATTACGGTCGTTGAGATCGGTTATTATGTCAAGCGCGTTGTTGCAGCGAAGATTGCCGCAATTCGTGTCGACGTGTAGCAAAACTGTGCAGTGCGGTCAGAGCCCCCGGAACTCCGCCTGCCCATCACTTTGTCGCGTCGATCCAGATTCCCGGCTCTGAATGCTCTCGGATGTGGCTGACAAGAAAATCGGAAAAGACCCTGATCTTGGCGGGCAGCCGGACGCGGTTCTGATAGGCGATGTTCATGGTGAGCAGCGGCAGCTCCCAACCCATCAGCACGGGCACCAGACGGCCGGCCGCGATATCGCTCTGCACTATGTAAAGCGGCTGGATCAGGATGCCGAGCCCGGCGCGCGCAGCGCCGCAGATGATCTGACCGTCATTGCTGTCGAGCGTCGGTGCGATCCGGATCGTCTGCGTTGCGCCCCCTTGGCTCAGGCGCAGCGAATAGGGATCGTTGGCGAGGTTGTAGATCAGCATGTTGTGGCGGGCCAGATCGGCGGGATGCTCCGGCCGTCCGTGCTTCTCCAGATAGGACGGAGCAGCCGCGAGCACGCGATGCATCTGGCCGATGCGGCGGACGATGATATTGGAATCCGGTTCCTGCTCGCGCGTGCGGATCGCCACGTCGATGCCGGCCTCGATGAAGTCCAGATAGCGGTTTGCGCTGATGATCTGCACGCTGAGATCAGGATAGAGCGCGCGGAAGGCCGGCAGCATCGGCGCGAGATAGATCATCGCGAAGGACAGCGAACTCGTTACCCGCAGCATGCCCTTCGGCGACAGCGCTCGGTCGGAGACGGCGTCTTCGGCTTCGGCCAATTCGTTCAGAAGCGGGTTGCAGCGCTGCAGTAGCTCCTGCCCCGCTTCGGTCAGCCATTGCCGGCGCGTGTTGCGCTCGATCAGCCGGACCGCAAGCCGTTCCTCCAGCGCGCTGAGATGGCGGCTGGCAGCCGCGTTCGACATCCGGAGCGTTTCGGCGGCCTTGGACAGGCTGCCGAGTTCGGCGGTTCTGGAGAAGACTTCGAGTTGGAGCAGCCGGTCCATTTTTGCATAAATCGGAAAAGAGACTTACAAATTTTGGTCTTTATTTCCACTTTCCGCAAGGCAAAATAGCGCCAACAAAGCACAATGGCAGGCGAGGAAACCAGGAAATGTCGGGCCCGATCAGGCACATCGTGATGTGGCGGCTGCGCGGCGAGACCCAAGAGGAGCGCGCCGCGGCCCGGGTCAAGGTCAAAACCCTGTTCGAAGGTCTGCGCGGCCGGATCGACGGCCTCACCCACATTGAAGTCGGTGTAGACGTCAGCGACGTCGACTACGCCTGCGATGTCGTCCTGTTCTCCGAATTCACCGACCACGCCGCGCTGGCGGCCTATGCCAATCACCCCGAACATTTGCGCGTCCGCGAGGCGCTGGGCGACTTGCGGATCGGACGCTTCCAGGTCGATTATCCCATCAAAGAGACCGGCGCATGATCGGTTCGTTCACCTTCGAGAACCTGCCCTGCCGCGTCGTGTTCGGCAGCGGAACGCTGGCCTCGGCCAAGGCGGAGGTGGAGCGTCTCGGTGGCAAGCGCGCGCTGGTGCTGACGACGCCGCAGCAGGAAGCCCAGGGCAGGAGCCTCGGTACGGCGCTCGGCTCGCTCTATGCCGGCATCTTTCCCGGCGCGACCATGCACACCCCGGTCGAGGTCACGGAGCGCGCGCTCGCGGCGATGAAGGCGTGCGAGGCCGACTGCGTGGTCTCGCTCGGCGGCGGCTCCACGACGGGCCTCGGCAAGGCGCTCGCCTTGCGCACCGGCGTCAACCAGCTCTGCATTCCCACCACCTATGCCGGCTCGGAGATGACGCCGATCGTCGGCCAGACCGAGAACGGCCTGAAGACCACGGTGCGCGATGCGGCCGTGCTGCCGGAGACCGTGATCTACGATGTCGATCTCACCCTCACGCTGCCGGCCAGCCTCGCCGCAACGTCCGGCATCAACGCGATCGCCCATGCGGTGGAAGCGCTCTACGCGCGCGACACCAATCCCGTGACATCGCTGATGGCGGAAGAAGGCATCCGGGCCTTGGCCCGCGCCCTGCCCGCGATTGCCTTGGAGAATGACGACCGCGAGGCCCGCACCGAGGCGCTCTATGGCGCCTGGCTGTGCGGGGTCTGCCTCGGCACGGTCGGCATGGCGCTGCATCACAAGCTCTGCCATACGCTCGGCGGCACGTTCGATCTGCCGCATGCGGAAACCCACACCATCGTGCTCCCGCATGCGCTGGCCTACAACGCACCGGCCGTGCCCGATGCGATGGCGCGGATCTCGCGTGCGATCGGCGCGGCCGATGCCTCGCAGGGATTCTTCGACCTCGCGAAGCGGCTGGGCGCCAGGCTGGCCCTGCGCGACATCGGGATGCCCGAAAGCGGCATCGACAAGGCGGCCGATCTCGCCGTCACCAATGCCTATTGGAATCCGCGCCCGCTCGAGCGGGGCGCCATCCGCGACCTCATTGCGCGCGCCTGGGCCGGCGAGCCGCCGGTTGCCATCAAAGCGGCGGCGTAAAGCAATGAGGCGCACGCTGATCAAATCCGCCACGGTCATCAGCATGGATGACGCGATCGGCGATCTCAATACCGGCGATGTGCTGATCGAGGGCAGCCGCATCGTCGACGTGCGTCCGTCGATCGAGCTCGGCAGCGGTGCGAGCGAGATCGTCGACGGCAAAGGCCGAATCGTCATCCCCGGCCTGATCAATGCGCATATGCACACCTGGCAGACCGGCTTGCGCGGCTATGCCGCCAACTGGACGCTGCTGGAATATTTCCGCCGCATGCATGCCGGGCTCGCGACCGTGTTCCGACCGGAGGACATCCACATTGCGACGCTGGTCGGCGCGCTGAACCAGATCAATTGCGGCACGACCACGCTGGTCGACTGGTGCCACAACAATCCGACACCCGATCACACCGACGCGGCCGTGCGCGGCCTGATCGATAGCGGCATCCGCGCCGCCTTCTTCCACGGCTCGCCAAAGCCAGAGCCGAAGCCCGGCGAGCCGCATTTCTCCGAGATTCCGCATCCGCGCCGCGAGATCGAACGGCTGCTGGCCGACCCCCTCGCCGACCGCGATGGCCTCGTCACGCTCGGGCTTGCCATCCTTGGCCCGCATTACTCGACGCTCGATGTCGCCATGCACGATTTCCGCCTGGCTCGGGAGCTGAAGCTGATCGCATCGATGCATCAGGGCGGCGGTCCGGCCAAGACGCCGGGTGGCTGGGAGAAGCTGATCGAGGCCGGCCTTGTCGGCCCCGGCATCAACATCGTCCATGGCAACGACCTGCCCGACGATCTCCTCGACAGGCTGGTCGATCTCGGCGTGTCCTTCTCGGTGACGCCGGAGAATGAGATGATCCAGGGCCACGGTTTCCCGATCACCGGGCGGCTGCTCAAGCGCGGCGTACGACCAACGATCGGCATTGATCTGGAGTCCGTGCTGGCCGGCGACCTCCTCTCCGTCGCCCGCATCGCTTTGTCGATGCAGCGGGCGCTCGACAATGCGGAGTCGCGCAAGGCCAGCGGCACCATTCCGGCTACGACCACGATCCCCGTTCGGGAAGCGCTGCGCTGGATCACGACGGAAGGCGCCCGCGTGCTCGGCCGCGAGGACCAGATCGGATCGCTGACGCCGGGCAAGCTCGCCGACCTCGTCATCATCAACGCGTCCGATCTCAACCTTGTCCCGGTGCACGATCCCGTCGCGACCGTCGTGATGCAGACGGGCCTTGCCAATATCGAGGCCGTCATGATCGGCGGCGCCTGGAAGAAGCGGAACGGCCGGTTGCTGGTCGAGGATTTGGAAGCAAAGAAAGAGCTGCTGGCGCAATCCGGCCGGCGGTTGGTGCAGGACATCGAACGACGGGGACACGCCGCCTGAGCGGCCAACGGACAACAACAATGACAGACGCATCAAAGAACGTCGCTTTCATCGGGATCGGCAAGATGGGCCTGCCGATGTCGGCCCTCGTCGCCAAGGCCGGCTATGCCGTCACCGCGTTCGATCAGAACGCGGCGCGGATCAGCGAAGCGCGGGAGCAAGGCATCTCGATTGCCACCTCGCCGGCCGAGGCCGTGAGCGGCAAGGCCGTCGTGATCACGTCGCTGCCCGATGATGCCGCGCTGCGCGGCGCCTCGCTCGGCCCGACCGGCCTCATCGCCGCGATGGCGCCCGGAGCCGTTCTTATCGAGACCAGCACCGTGAGCGTCGAAGCATCCATTGAAGTTGCAGCCGCCGCGCAGGCCCGTGGTATCGCCTATCTTCGTTCACCAGTCTCCGGCAATGCCAGCATCGTCCATACCGGCGCCCTGACCTGCTTCGTGTCGGGACCAAAAGACACCTTCGAGAACGCAAAGCCGCTGTTCGCAGCCTTCACCCGCGCCCAGACCTATCTCGGGCCGGCCGAGGAAGCGCGTTACGCAAAGCTCTCGGTCAATTTGATGATCGCGGTATCCGCCGCGATGATGGCGGAGAGCCTTGCGCTGGCGCGCAAGGGCGGCATCGCCTGGCAGGACATTCTGAAGGTGCTCGACGACAGCGCCGTTGCATCGCCCATGGTGAAATACAAGACCGCGCCGCTGCGCAACCGCGATTTCGAGTCGACTTTCTCCTGCAAGCAGATGGCGAAGGATCTCGATCTCATTCTCGGCGCAGGCCACGCCGTCGGCGTGCCGCTCCAGCTCGCCGCGCAAGTGCGCGAGACCTACGGCTCGCTGGTGGCGCAAGGCGATGGCGACACCGACTTCATCGCGACCGTCAAGCACCTGGAACGGCTGTCCGGGCTTGGCGAACCCAAACTCTGATCGCGGAGGCACCCATGCGTAACTTCAACGAGACCACGATCACCGACGCGGTGCTTGAGCGGATCGAGGACGCGAGCGATCCGCGCATCAAGCACATCAGCGAGGCACTGGTGCGCCATCTCCATGCCTTCGTCCGCGAGGTGCGGCCGACCCAGAAGGAATGGGAATACGGCATCGACTTCCTGACCCGCACCGGCCACATGTGCGACGACAAGCGCCAGGAGTTCATCCTGCTGTCGGATGCGCTGGGTGTCTCCATGCTGGTCGATGCGATCAACCATCCCGTGCCGGAAGGCGCGACCGAGACCACGGTGCTTGGCCCGTTCTTCGTCCAGGCCGCGCCGGAGAAGGATAGCGGCGCCGATATCTCGGGCCCGATGGAGGGTGATCCGATGCTGGTCACCGGCTCCGTCTCGACCGTCGACGGACAGCCGCTCGTAGGTGCCACCGTCGACGTCTGGCATTCCGACGACGACGGCTATTACGACGTGCAGCAGCTCGACGACATCGGCGATCTCGCGATGCGCGCCCGCTTCCACACCGATGCCAACGGCCGCTTCCATTTCTGGTCGATCAAGCCCGCCGCCTATCCGATCCCGCATGACGGTCCGGTCGGCGAGATGCTGGAGGTTCAGGGTCGCCATCCCTGGCGCCCCGCGCATGTCCACTTCATGATCTCGGCGCCGGGCTTCGAGCAGCTCGTCACGCACGTGTTCGTCGCCGGCGACCAATATCTCGACAGCGACGTGGTGTTCGGCGTCAAAGACAGCCTGATCCGCGAATTCGTCCGGCATTCTGCCGGCCGTGCGCCGGATGGTCGCATGGTGGAGCGCGACTATTTTCACCTCAATTACGATTTCGGCCTGAAGCAGGTCGCGAGCAGCGCAAGAGCCGCCTAGACTGGTCGGCGACGGACCGAACAAGAGTCCGGCGACAGGGAGCAGACGGGAGTTAGTGATGGGACCGCGGGTCAGCACGAGCATATTGGCCGAACGCCTCACCGGCATGATCGGCCCGCGCGCGAGCGTTGCGCGCGGCGTGCTGGACCAGCATGGGCAGAGCGAGTCGCACTATCGCAACTTGCCGCCCGACATCGTCGTCTTCCCAGAGACGACTCAGGAGGTCGCTGAGATCGTCAAACTGTGCGCCGGCGCAGGCATGCCGATCGTCCCGTTCGGCGCAGGCACGTCGCTTGAAGGAAATGCGGCCGCGGTTGCGGGCGGCGTCTGCTTCGACTTCGCCCGCATGAACAAGGTGCTCAATTTGCACGACAGCGACATGGACGTCGTGGTGCAGCCCGGCATCACGCGCAAGCAGCTCAATGCCGAGCTGCGCGGCACCGGATTATTTTTCCCGATCGATCCCGGCGCCGACGCCTCCATCGGCGGCATGGCCTCGACGCGCGCATCCGGCACCATGGCGGTGCGCTACGGCACCATGAAGGACAATGTCATGGCGCTGGAGGTGGTGCTGGCCGACGGCCGCGTGATCCGCACCGCCAGGCGCGCGCGCAAATCGGCTGCAGGCTACGATCTGACGCGCATGTTCGTGGGCGCGGAGGGAACGCTCGGGGTCATCACCGAGGTCACGCTGAAGGTGCATCCGGTACCGCAGGCCATCTCGGCCGCGGTCTGCAGCTTCGATACGTTGCACAACGCCGTCGACACCGCGATCTCCGTGATCCAATCCGCGATCCCCGTGGCGCGCATCGAGTTGCTCGACGACGTCATGATGCGCGGCATCAACGCCTACGCCAAGCTCGGCTATCGCGAGGCCCCAACCCTGTTCTTCGAATTCCACGGCTCCGAGAGTTCCGTCGCCGAGCAGGCCGAGGCCGCACAGGCGATCGCCGCCGACCATGGCGGTCATGGCTTTGCCTGGGCCAAGGCACCGGAAGACCGCAGCCGGCTCTGGCACGCCCGCGACAACACGCTCTATGCCGGCCTCGGCTTGCGACCTGGCGCACGCGCCGTGATAACCGATGTCTGCGTCCCGATCTCGCGGCTGGCCGAATGCCTGACCGAGACGCGGCGCGACGCGGACGAGCACGGCTTTACCGCGCCGATCGTCGGCCATGTCGGTGACGGCAATTTCCACACGCTGATCCTGATCGACCCGGCCAGGCCCGAGGAGACCGAAGGTGCCAAGGCGCTGCAGGCCCGCATGGTCGCCCGCGCCATTGCGATGGACGGCACCTGCACCGGCGAGCACGGCATCGGGATAGGCAAGATCGACTATCTCACCGACGAGCTCGGCGAGGCCGTCGACGTGATGCGGTCGATCAAGACGGCACTCGATCCCGATGGACTGATGAACCCCGGGAAGATCTTTGCGAGCGGAGCACGCGCATGAGCAATGCTGCGTTGGCCATCGAGACCGCCTTACCGGTGCCGCTGCTGGAGCTGCGCGGCATCAGCAAGGAGTTTCCCGGCGTCAAGGCGCTGGATGACGTGTCCTTTGCCGTTTACCCCGGCGAAGTGCACATGCTGCTCGGGGAGAACGGCGCGGGCAAGTCGAGCCTGATGAAGGTGCTGTGCGGTGCCTATCGCGCCGATTCCGGCGAGTTCTACTACAGGGGCGACAAGGTCGATATCTCATCGACGGCGGATGCGCAGAAGCTCGGCATTGCCGTGATCTTCCAGGAATTCTCGCTGGTCCCCCATCTCGATATCGCCCAGAACATCTTCCTCGGCCGCGAGCCGAAAGGCCGCATCCCCGGCACCATCGACCGCCGCAAGATCCTGGCCGACGCCAGGCGTGTGCTCGATACGATCGGCTTCGAGATCGATCCGTCCACCACCGTCGACAAGCTCGGCGTCGCGCAGCAGCAGATGGTCGAGATCGCCAAGGCGATCAGCCAGAACGCTCGCATCCTCGTGATGGACGAGCCGACCGCGGCGCTGTCCGACCGCGAGACCGAGCTGCTGTTCGCGCTGATCGCGCGGCTGAAGGCCGACGGCGTCTCCATCGTCTACATCTCGCACCGCATGGCCGAGGTGTTCGCGCTCGGCGACCGCATCACGGTGCTGCGCGACGGCCGCCGCATCGACGGCGTCAAACCTGCCGACGTCACCCCGGATCAGCTCGTCCGGATGATGGTCGGCCGCAACGTCGACATGACCTATCCGCGCAATTTTGCCGACAAGCCCGGCGAGCTGCTGCTCGAGGTCAAGGGCCTGAGCGCGCCAAGCGGCATCTCCGACATCAACATCGAGGTGCGACGGGGCGAGATCGTCGGCCTGTGCGGCCTGGTCGGCTCGGGCCGCAGCGAAGTTGCGCGCGCCATCTTCGGCGCCGATCCCACGAGCGCCGGCGAGATCATTTTCGACGGCAAGGCCATGTCCGGCGAGCCTGATTTGGCCGCCCGCCGCGGCATCGCGCTGATCCCGGAGAGCCGCAAGAGCGAAGGCCTCGCGCTGTTGCGGTCGGTCAGCGACAATCTGGTGGTCTCGGCGCTGCGAAAGCTGTTCCCGAGCGGCCTGTTCGACCAGCGCGCTGCGCAACGCACCGCCGACGGCCTGATCCGGCAGCTCAGGATCGCGACGCCCAGCGCGCGCCAGACCGTCGGCCTGCTCTCGGGCGGCAACCAGCAGAAGGTCGTGATCGGCAAGTGGCTGGCGGCCGGCTCGAAGCTGTTCATTTTCGACGAGCCGACCCGTGGAATCGACATCGGCGCCAAGTCCGAGATTTTTGCCCTGATCGATCGTCTGGTCGCCGAAGGCGCCGCGGCACTGATGATCTCATCCGAGCAGATCGAAATCTGCCATGTCTGCGATCGCGCCTACGTGATGCGCGAGGGCCGCATCGCCGGGCACCTGACGCGCAACGAACTGACCGAGGAGAACATCGTGCGACTGGGGATGCATCATGCGTGAGGCCGCAATCGTCTCGCAACCCAATCCGCTGCAGCGCATTCCCGGCGTTGCCATCGTGCTCGTGCTCCTGATCGCGCTGTTTGGCGCGATCGCACCCGGCTTCCTGTCCGTCGCCAATCTCTCCAACGTGCTGGTGCAGTCGACCATCCTGACGATGCTGGCGCTACCGATGACGCTGATCATCATGACCGAAGGACTGGACCTGTCGATGGGCGCGGTGCTGACGCTGACTTCGCTCTGCGTTGCCATCGTGTCGCTCGCGACCAAGTCGATGCTGCTGGGCCTCGGCGCCGGCCTGCTGGTCGGCACGGCCTTCGGCTTCGCCAACGGCTGGCTGGTCGCCATCGTCGGCATTCCGCCCTTCGTGGCGACGCTCGGCACGCTCGGCATGGCGCAGGGCCTGTCGCTGATCGTCAGCGACGGCCAGAGCGTGGTCGGCATCCCCCACAGCGTGCGCGACATCTATTCGGCCACGCTGCTCGGCGTTCCCGTGCCGATCGTGATGGCACTGGTGACCTACGCGGCATTTCACGGCCTGCTCTATCACACCCGCTTCGGCACC
This sequence comes from Bradyrhizobium sp. A5, assembly GCF_042076515.1. Classification (NCBI taxonomy): domain Bacteria; kingdom Pseudomonadati; phylum Pseudomonadota; class Alphaproteobacteria; order Hyphomicrobiales; family Nitrobacteraceae; genus Bradyrhizobium; species Bradyrhizobium sp. A5. Next base: position 4,529,354 of record NZ_CP148990.1, read on the forward strand.
TACATCTTCGCGCTCGGCGGCAACCGCGAGGCGCTGCGCTATGCCGGCCTGTCGCCGAACAAGCTGCTGATCGTGGTCTATGCGATCGGCGGCGCCATGGCAGGCATCGCCGGCCTGCTGATGACCGCGCGGATGAATTCCGGCCATCCCACCGCCGGCCTCGGGCTCGAATTCGATGCCATCGCGGCCGTCGCGGTCGGCGGCACCTCGTTCGAGCGCGGCAACGGCTGGCTGCTCGGCACCCTACTCGGCGTCCTTTCCGTCGGGGTGTTGCGCAACGGGCTGAACCTGATCTCGCTGCCATCATCGGTGCAGGTCGCGAGCGTCGGCGTCCTCGTCATCGTCGCGCTGTTCCTCGACGGCCTCCGGAGCCGCGCATGACCGACATCACCAAAGAGGCGATGATGCCGCCCCGCTCCTTCCTGTCGCAGGACGCGATCCAGGTGTTCTACCGCCTGCTCGCGGCGCTCTTGATCTGCGCGGTGCTCGCCGTGCTCAGCGATTCCTTCCTGAGCCTCGGCAACATCCTCAACGTACTCAGGCAGGCGAGCCTGACCTTCTTCATCGCCTCCGGCCTGACGCTGGTGGTGCTGACCGCTGGCCTCGATCTCTCGGTCGGCGCCAATGTCGCACTGTCCGCCTGCATCGCCGGCACCGTGATCCACAAGACCGGCTCGCCGGCGCTCGGCATCCTCGCCGGGCTTGCCTGCGGCGGCATCGTCGGGCTGCTCAACGGGGTGATGGTCACGGCCCTGCGCATCCCCTCCTTCATCGCCACCTATGGCATGCTCTGGGTGCTGAACGGCCTCACCTACTGGTACATGGCGGGCGAGACGCTCCACGGTTTCCCGGCCGGATTCCGCCAGATCGGCAGCGGCTATCTGTTCGGCCTGCCGATCCCGGTCTACCTGCTACTGGTGTTCCTCGGCATCGGAACGCTGTTTGCCCAGCGAACGATCTGGGGCCAGGAGATCTATGCGATCGGTGCCAATCCGGTCGCGGCCCGGCTCTCCGGCATCCCGGTCGCGCGCCGGCTGCTGCTGGTCTATGCCGTCTCCGGCACGATGGCGGGGCTCGCCTCGATCATCTTCCTGTCGCGGCTGAATTCCGCGGAGGCCGACATCGGCGAAAGCCTGACGCTGCCGGCGATTGCGGCCGTGCTGATCGGCGGCACCTCGCTGTTCGGCGGCGTCGGCACCGTGTTCGGTACCTTCATCGGCGCCCTGATCCTGACGCTGGTGCTGAACGGCATGAATCTACTCTCAGTCAGCGCCAACTGGCAGCCGCTCGTGACCGGCATCATCGTCATTCTCGCGGTCTGGCTCGACATGAAGACCCGCCGCCGCGCGCAATGAGTTCCTGGACTACCAACAAGCAAAACGAGGGATGGAGGCAACATGAAACATAAACTGGGTTATCTGGCGCTACCGCTGCTGATGGCGGCCGCGTTCACCACGCAGGCGCGCGCTGACGGCGAGACCATCGCCGTCTTCACCAAGAACCAGACCAATCCGTTCTTCCAGACGGTGCGGGTCGGCGCCGACAACATGGCGAAGGTGCTGAACGCCAAGACGCTGCAGTACATCCCGACCAAGCCGGACTCGATTCCCGAGCAGCTCAGCCAGATCGAGGACGTGGTGGTGAAGAAGCCGAGCGCGATCGTCTTCACGCCGGTCGACTACAAGGCGATGGTGCCGGGCGTCGAGAAGATCAACGAAGCCAAGATCCCCGTCGTCAACATCACCGACCGCTCCGCCGGCGGCAAGTTCCTCTCCTTCATCGGCGCCGACGATTACAGCCTCGGGCTCGAGACCGCGCGCTTCCTGCTCAAGACGCTGGGCGGCAAGGGCAACATCGTCATCATCGAGGGCGTCAAGGGCTCGCTGACCAATGTCGACCGCGTGCGCGGCTTCAACGACGCACTGAAGGAAAACGCGGGCGCCAAGCTGCTGGCCTCGCAGCCCGGCAATTACCAGCGGCTGCAGGCACTCCAGGTGATGGAAAACCTGATGCAGTCGAACTCGCAGATCGACGGCGTGTTAGCTGCCAATGACGCCATGGCGGTCGGCGCGATCGAGGCGCTCGACGGCGCCAATCGCAAGGCGCAGGTGATCGGCATTAACGGCACCAAGGAGGCGATCGACGCGATCAAGTCCGGCAAGCTGCTCGCCAGCGGCGACTACAACGGATTTGCGCAGGGCTGCCTCGGCACCATGATGGCGATCCGCAGCTTGCGCAACCAGCCCATCATTGCCGAGATCGTCCTGAAGCCGACCGTCATCACCAAGGACAACTACCAACCGTTCGACGTGCCGCTGGAGCAGCGCACCTGCCCGACCTTCGAGGAAGCCGGCAAGCTCAGCGCCAAGTAAATCGACCGATTGCGACGAACATGGACGGCCGCCGCTCGCGGCCGTCCCAAGAAACGGCCAAATCAACGGAGACCATCATGCTGTTCGCCATTCATGCTGTTGACCGCGCCGGCGCGCTTCCGACCCGGCTCGCCAATTACGATGCCCATAAGGCTTTCCTGAGCGACACCTCTCGCTTCGGAGTCAAGATCGTGATGTCCGGTCCGCTCGTCTCCGACGACGGCGCCACCATGATCGGCAGCCTGTTCCTGATCGAGGCGCCCGGCCGAAGCGAAGTCGAAGCCTTCAACCGCGCCGACCCCTTTGCGGCAGCGGGCATTTGGGAAAAGGTCACGATCACGGGCTTCCTGCGCCGCCAGGGGTGAGGGCCGGCTCAAGCCAAGACGCGAAAACAACCCCATGCACAGTAGAACGAGGTTGTTTTGACTTGCGAATTTTCGCTGCGAGCAGACTTTGACACGTCGGGCAAAACAGGGGCATATTGGCACCATCGCCCGATCGCGGCTCCGGCGCTCTCATCCAGACCCAGACCCATACAAACGTCAGCGCCGCTGACCGCGTCGGCACGCATATGCATTCACTAGCGGCTGTTTGCATATCACCCCTCCCGCGTTGGTGACAGCTCACCAGCCGGTCAACGCAAGTCAGACTCTTCCATATCACCCAAGCTTTTGATGCGCGGCGAGGATTGCGTCGCGCCAACAATGCGCGGTGCTTGACAAGCCGTGTTCAGCGGAGGGAAGCGCATGCCGTTACTCGTGGCCTCGCGTTGCAGGTTCCCATGACAAGCGAGCGTCGCGATTGGCCGGCGGTTTCACTCGACGAAGCCACCCGCATCCTCACAGCTCCAGGCGCGCCGTTCGAGATGGAGACGATCCAGGTCGCGGGGCGTCATGTCCGGGTTTACAGGAAGGCGCATCGCGATCTTCGCGCAATCTTCGAGGCCAGCAAGGCGTGGGGCGACCGCACCTTCATCGTCTTCGAGAACGAGCGCCTCTCTTTTCGCGAGCACTATCGCGCAGCGTCGGCGCTGGCGTGGCGACTGGCGGACGATTACGGCGTGAAGAAGGGAGACCGCGTCGCTATTGCGATGCGGAATCTTCCGGAATGGCCGCTGGCGTTCTGGGCGGCAACAATCATCGGCGCTATTGCGGTACCGCTCAATGCCTGGGGAACCGGAGATGATCTGGCCTATGGCCTGCGCGATTCCGGCGCACGTGTCGCCATCGTCGATGGCGAGCGCCTGGCCCGTCTGAAATCGCTGGCCGCGGGCGATCACACTGCCGCGCTCATTGCGGTGCGCGCTACGCCGGAGACCCTGGGCGACGCGACCTCGCTCGAGGATCTGATCGGCCCGACGTCGAACTACCATGCCTTGCCGGACCGGGCGCCACCCGATCGGGACATCCAGCCGGACGACGACGCAACCATCCTCTACACGTCAGGCACCACCGGTCGCCCCAAGGGAGCGCTGGGCACGCATCGCAACATCATGTGCAACCTCGTGAACATCACGTTCTCGGGTGCCCGCGCGGCGATCCGGCGCGGCGATCCGCTGCCCGCGCCACCGGACGCGCAGAAGGCGGTCCTGCTCCCTGTGCCGTTCTTTCATGTCACGGGGTGTCATTCGATCATGATCCCGGCATTGGCGAACGGCGCGAAGATCGTGCTCATGTACAAATGGAATGCGGAAGCGGCGCTCGAGCTGATCGAGCGCGAGCGCGTCAACGGCATGTCCGGCGTGCCGTCCATGACGTGGCAACTGCTGGAATCGCCGGACTTCCAGCGCCGGGATGTCTCAAGCCTTGAAGGCCTGTCCTACGGCGGCGCCGCCGCATCGCCGGAACTGACCCGGAAGGTCGCCGCGCTGTTTCCGGGCAAGTTCGGGGGCACGGGCTATGGCGCCACCGAGACGTCCTCGGTCTCGACGTCGAACGGCGCCGAGGACTATCTGGCGCGGCCGGACTCGGTCGGGCCGGCCGTTCCCGGATGCGACTTGCGCGTCATCGACGAGGCCGGAAACACGCTCCCCATCGGCGCGATCGGCGAACTCGAAATCCGCGGCGGCAACGTCGTGAAGGGCTACTGGAACAATCCGCAGGCAACCGCGGCTGCGTTTCGCGACGGCTGGTACCGGACCGGCGACATCGCCCGGATGGACGCGGACGGCTTTGTCTACCTGCTCGATCGCGCCAAGGACATGCTGATCCGCGGCGGCGAGAACATCTACTGCGTCGAGATCGAGGACGCCCTGCTCGCTCATCCCGATATTTTCGAAGCCGCCATTGTCGGCATCCCCGACCGCGTACTCGGTGAACTCGTCGGTGCCGTCGTGCGCGCAAGGGCCGGATCGCGCCTTAGTCCGGAACAGGTGATCGAGCACCTGCGCCCAAGGCTTGCGACTTTCAAGCTGCCGGTCCGCGTCGACATCCGCTTCGAGGAGCTGCCACGCACCGCGAGCGGCAAGATCGTCAAGCGACAGCTCCGCGAAGAACTCGCCGCAAAGGCGAGTTCACCTGGATGAGGGTTAAAAACAAAACATAATCGGGAGGATGAAATGAAGAAACTCTTGTCGGCCATCTTGGTCTTATCGGCCGGACTGCTCGTGGTGACAGGCGCAACTGCCGCCGAGAAGAAATACGACGAAGGCGCCTCGGATACCGAGGTCAAGCTCGGCCAGACCATGCCCTATAGCGGCCCGCTGTCGATCCACGGCATCCAGGGGCGCACCGAGGTCGCCTATTTCAAGATGCTCAACGAGGAGAAAGGCGGTATCAACGGCCGCAAGATCAATCTGATCTCCCTCGATGACGCCTTCTCGCCGCCCAAGACCGTCGAACAAACCCGCAAGCTGGTCGAGAGCGACGGTGTGCTCGCGCTGTTCGGATCGTCCGGGACCGCGGCGCAATCCTCCGTGCAGAAATACCTCAACGGCAAGGGCGTGCCGCAGCTGCTGGTCTCGACCGGCGCGAACAAGTGGAACCAGCCAAAGGCCTTCAAATGGTCGACGCCGGCGTTCCATCTCTACGGCACCGAGGGCGAGATCCTCGCAAAGTACCTGCTGTCCGTGAAGCCGAACGCGAAGGTCGCGATCCTGATGCAGAACGACGATTTCGGCCGCGACTACGTGTCCGGATTCAAGAAGGGCCTCGGCGACAGGGCATCCACCATGATCGTCAAGGAGGTCACCTATGAGCTGACCGATCCCACGATGGATTCTCCGGTCGCGCAGCTCAAATCATCCGGTGCCGACGTGTTCTTCAACGTCTCGCTCGGCAAGGCCGCGTCGCAATCGATGAAGAAGGCCTTCGAGCTCGACTGGAAGCCGATGCAACTGGTGGTCAGCCCGTCGGTCGGCCGGCAGTTCCTGGAGGCCGCAGGCTTCGATTCCGTCACCGGCATCATTGCGGCAACGCCCTACAAGCAGGTGTCGAGCCCCAAATGGGCCGAAGACCCTGACGTCGTCGCCTATCAGGCGTTCATGAAGAAGTATCTCCCGAACGAAGACCCCAAGAACGAGATCGGCTTCGCCGTCTATTCGTTCGCCTACATCATGGGGAAGATCATCGAGGCCTGCGGAGACAATCTCACGCGGGAGAACCTGCTGTACCAGGCCACGCATCTGAACAACGTTCCGGCGCCCTCGTTGCTGCCAGGCACCACCTACAGCACGACGCCGGACAATTACGTCCCGTTCAAGCGGCTGGTGGTGCAGAAATTCGACGGTAACGACTGGATCCAGGTCACGGCCGTGACCGTCGAGTAGCGATGCACCAAACGGCGACGGCTATCCGGCCGTCGCCGGCACACCGTCTTCGAGATGACAGGCCACCCACTGCTCGGGTGCAGCTGCGCGCAGCGTCGGCTCCTCCGTCCGGCAGCGATCGAACACGTAGGGGCAACGGGTGTGGAAGCGGCACCCGCTCGGCGGGTTGATCGGGCTCGGCACGTCGCCCTTGAGGATGATCGGATTGCGCTGAGCGCCGGGCTCCGGCAGCGGCACCGCCGAGAGCAGCGCCTTGGTATAGGGATGCTTGGGCGCGGCAAAGATCTCGCGGCGCGGCGCGACCTCGACGATCTTGCCGAGATACATCACCGCGACGCGGTGGGTCATGTGCTCGACGATTGCAAGGTCATGGCTGATGAACAGCAGCGCCAGGCCGAACTCGCGCTGGAGATCCTGCAACAGATTGACGATCTGCGCCTTGACCGAGACGTCGAGCGCCGAGACTGCCTCGTCGCAGACAATCAGTTCGGGTTCAGCCGCGAGCGCCCGCGCGATGCCGATGCGCTGACGTTGGCCGCCGGAGAATTCGTGCGGCCGGCGGTTGAGCGCCTCACGCGGCAGGCGCACGGTGTCCATCAGCGCCGTCACGCGCGTTTCGAGATCGATGGCGGATTTGGCGAGGCCGAAATTGCGGATCGGCTCGGCCAGGATGTCGCGCACGCGCATGCGCGGGTTGAGACTGGAGAACGGATCCTGAAACACGACCTGCACGCGGCGGCGCATCTGGCGCATCGTGCTCGGCGCGGCGTCGTCGATCCGCTGGCCGTCGAGAATGACCTGCCCCGAGGTGATGTCGAACAGCCGCAAAATCGCGCGGCCGACCGTCGACTTGCCGCAGCCGGATTCGCCGACCAGCGACAGCGTCTCGCCGCGCGCGATCTCGAACGACACGCCGTCCACCGCATAGACCCATTCGGACTTGCGGCCGAACAGGCCTTTGTTGACGGGAAAATGCTTCTTGAGGTCGTTGACCTGGAGCAGCGGAGGACTCATGCCGCGATGGCCCCCTTGGCGGAATAATGGCAGGCGGCGACGTGACGAGGCGCCTTCTCTTCGAGGCCCGGCGCATATTGGCGGCACAGATCGGTCGCGAGCGCGCAGCGGCCGGCGAAGACGCACCCGACGATGGGCTTCCTGAGATCCGGCACTTGCCCGGGGATTTCAGCCAGACGTCGCGCGGTGCCAGTCAGCGACGAGCCGAGCCGCGGCACTGCGCCGAGCAGACCCTGCGTGTAGGGATGCCGCGGCGAGCGGAACAGCTCGGCCACCGGCGCCTCCTCGACCTTGCGTCCGGCATACATGACCATGACGCGCTCGGCGATCTCGGCCACGACGCCGAGATCGTGGGTGATCAGGATGATCGCGGCGCCGACCCGGCTCTTGAGGTCGAGCATCAGCTTCAGGATCTGCGCCTGGATGGTCACGTCGAGCGCGGTGGTCGGCTCGTCCGCGATCAGGAGCTTGGGATTGCAGGCCAGCGCAATCGCGATCATCACGCGCTGGCGCATGCCGCCGGAGAGCTGGTGCGGATATTCGCGCACCCGCCGCTTCGGCTCGGGAATGCCGACCAGGGTCAGCATCTCGACCGCGTGGGCCTCGGCGGCGACCTTGTCCAGGCCCTGATGGATCATCAGCGTCTCACGGATCTGACGGCCGACAGTCAGCACCGGATTGAGGCTGGTCATCGGTTCCTGGAAGATCATCGAGATGTCGTTGCCACGGATGGCGCGCATCTCGCGGTCGGAGAGTTGCAACAGGTCCTTCCCCGCAAAGCGGATGGAACCCGCGATCCTGCCCGGCGGCTCGGGGATCAGCCGCATCAGCGACATCGAGGTCACCGACTTGCCGCAGCCGGATTCGCCGACGATGGCGAGCGTCTCGCCCTCGTTGACGTGGAAGGATACCCCGTCGACCGCGCGGTTGATGCCGCTGGGCGTCCGAAAATGGGTCTGGAGGTTCTCGACTTCGAGCAATGCCATCGCGATCAGCCCCGCATCATCAGAGGCTCTTGGCCATGCGCGGATCGAGCGCATCGCGAAGGCCGTCGCCGAGCAGATTCACGGCAAGCACGGTGACGGACAGGAACGCCGCCGGGAAGAACACGATGTAGGGCTTGACCTGCCACAGCGCGCGGCCTTCGGCCATGATGTTGCCCCAGGACGGAATGGTGGGCGGCGTGCCGGCACCGATGAAGGACAGGATCGCCTCGGTGATCATGGCGCTGGCGCAAATGTAAGTTGCCTGCACCAGCATCGGCGCGAGCGTATTGGGCAGGATGTGGCGCAGGATGATCATCGGCGTGCGCGTGCCGCAGGCGACCGCAGCATCCACATAGGGCTGCTCGCGCAGCGACAGCACCACGCTGCGGACGAGGCGCGAGACGCGGGGGATCTCGGCGATGGTGATGGCCAGAATGACGTTGCCGACGCTGCCGCGCGTCAGCGCCATCAGCGCGATCGCGAGCAGGATTGGCGGGATCGACATCAACCCGTCCATGAAGCGCATCAGGATGCCGTCGGCCCAGCGGATGAAGCCGGAGACGATTCCGATGACAAGACCGGCCGCGGACGCGAATATCGCGACCGACAAGCCCACCGTGAGCGAGATGCGCGCGCCGTAAAGCACGCGCGAATAGATGTCGCGGCCAAGCACATCGGAGCCAAACCAGAAAGCGGCGGACGGCGCGCGGGTGCGTTTTGCCGGCGCAAGCGCAGTCGGATCGACCGTCCAGAGATAGGGCGCAAAGATCGCGATCAGGACCAGGATGAGCAGCAGCGCGCCGCCGATCGCGACCGTGGGATGGCCGCGCAGCAGGCCGACGATGCCGCGCCGGATCACGACGGGCCGAAGGATTTCCGGCAGTTGCGGCGCGACGACGAGCCCGGCCGGCAGTGCTTGCGGATTGACGGTCGTATCGGTCAATAGCGGATCCTCGGGTCAACGAGCGTATAGACGACGTCGATCATCAGATTGACGAGAACGTAGACGAAGCTGAACAGCAGAACGATGCCCTGGATGACGGGATAGTCGCGGCGCAGGATCGCATCGATCGTGAGACGGCCGAGGCCGGGGATCGCGAACACGCTTTCCGTGACGACCGCGCCGCCGATCAGCAGTGCGATGCCGATCCCGATCACGGTGACGATCGGCACCGCTGCGTTCTTCAGCGCATGAACGAACAGGATGCCGCCCTGCCCGAGGCCCTTCGCCTTGGCGGTGCGGATATAGTCCTGCTGCAAGACTTCAAGCATGGTGGCGCGGGTGATGCGCGCGATCAGCGCGATGTAGACGCAGCCAAGCGCAACCGCCGGCAGAATTAGGTTTTGCAGCCAGGGCCAGACCCCCTCCGAGAGCGGCGTGTAGCCCTGCACCGGAAGCCATTCGAGCTCCAGCGCGAAGATGTAGGCGAGGATGTAGCCGACGACGAAGACGGGCAGCGAGAAGCCGAACACCGCGAACGCCATGATGACACGATCGATCAGGCTCCCCGCCTTCCATGCTGCCACAACGCCGAGCGGCACCGCGACCACGATGGTGAGCAGCAGCGTGACCATCATCAGCGACAGTGTCGGCCCGAGACGCTGTCCGATCATCGTGGAGACCGGCAGGTTGGTGAAGATCGAGGTGCCGAGATCGCCGTGCAGGATGCGCCAGACCCAGCTTCCGAACTGGATCAGGAACGGCCGGTCGAGACCGAGACCCTGGCGAATGCGCTCCACATCCTCCGGGCTCGCCTGATCGCCCGCGATCACCACGGCGGGATCACCCGGCGCGATGTACAGCAGGCTGAACACGAACAGCGCGACGATCGCCATTACCGGCAAGGTCGAGACGATGCGGCGGAGGATGTAAGAGAGCATCTGGCTTCAGCGCAAGGTCATGCGGATTTCGACACGCCCCAGAAGAACGGCAGCGGCCCCTTGGTGATGCCGGAGACGTTCTTGCGCCACGCCGTGTAGCTCAGGAAGAAGCCGGTCGGGGCGTAGACGACGTCATCGAGCGCCGCCTTGTTGAGGCGGCCGATCGCTGCCTTCTCCTCGTCGAGGTTCTTGGCCTCGAACCATGACGTGACTTCCTTCTCGGTGCCGGGGCTGGTGGGCCAGCCGAACCAGGCCTTGTCGCCATTGGCGCGAATGGCGGTGTAGGGCGCCGGATTGATGCAGTCCGCGCCCGCGTGCCAGGTGTGGAACATGTTCCAGCCGCCCTGTCCCGGCGGCGTCTTCGCCGCACGGCGGGAGCCGACGGTGCCCCAATCGGTGGCGACGAAGTCGACATTCATGCCGAGCCTTTTCAGCAGGTCCGCGGTGACGTCGCCCTGCGCCTTGGTGATCGGCTGGTCCTGCGCCACGAGGCACGTCACCGGCTGGCCGGAATAACCGCTCTCGGCAAGCAGCTTCTTGGCCGCATCGAGATCGCGCTTGCCCTTGAGGATTTCGCCGCCCATCTCGCTATAGAGCGGCGTGTCCGGCGTGAAGAAGCCGGGCAGCGTCTTCCACAGCGCATTGTCGTCACCGACGATCGCGCGCATGTAGTCCTCCTGGCTCATCGCCATCAGCACGGCGCGCCGCGCCCGCACGTCGTTGAACGGAGGATACAGGAAGTTCATGCGGAACGAGCCGACATTGCCGAGCGGATCGCCGATATCGACGCTGATGTTCTTGTTCTTCTTCAGCACCGGAACAAGGTCGGCGATCGGGCTCTCCCACCAGTCGACCTCGCCGCTCTGCAACGCGGCAGCCGCCGTCGCCGGATCCGGCATCACGATCCATTCGATACGATCGACCAGGATCTGCTTGCCGCCGGCAAGCCAGGACGATTTCTCCTGTCGCGGCGCATAGTCGGCGAATTTCTCGAACACGGCTTTCGCGCCGGGCACCCACTCGCCCTTGGCGAACTTCATCGGCCCGGAGCCGACATAGTCGCCGATCTGCTTGAACGGGTCGGTCTGCGCGATACGCTCCGGCATGATGAAGGCGCACGGCGAATTGTTCTTCGCCAGCGCGTAAAGCAGCTTCGGGAACGGCTGCTTCAGGACCCATTTGAAGGTGCGATCGTCGACGGCGGTCAGCTCCTGCTGAAGCGCCTTGATCATCAGACCCATCGGATCGCGCGCCGACCAGCGCGTCAGGCTCGCGACGACGTCCTTGCTCAGCACCGGTTCGCCGTCATGGAACTTGAGGCCCGGCCGCAGCTTGAATGTCCAGGTCGTGCCGTCGTCGCTCACCTGCTCGGACTCGACCATCTGCCGCTGCGGCACCAGCGAGGAATCGATGCCGTAAAGCGTGTCCCAGACCATCGCGGCGGCATTGCGCACGACATATTGCGTGCCCCAGATCGGGTCGAAATTGGCGAGGTTTGCCTGCGGCACGAACCGCAGGGTGCGGGCAGAAGCGCCTTGTGCGATCGCCGGGGCCGAGACGCCGGTCAATGCCAGACCGCCCGCGCCGGCCAATCCCTTCAATACCGTCCTGCGATCCATGAAATCCTCCCGATAGTGCCGTGATTGCCGGCCGTCTTTGGCCAAGAGCAGGTGAAACCAGAGCCCATTAGCCTGCAAACGGTATGCCACTAACCGGACCCTCCCCAGCGGGACTCCTCGGCATTTCGACCGGTTCAGGCTTCAAAGCGCAACCGCCAGCGCCGGCCCGGTGTCGATATGGGGGATCGCCTCGACCAGCTTGCGCGTGTAGTCGGTCTTGGGATTGTCAAACAGCGCCCGGCTGTCGCCCTGCTCGACGATGCCGCCGTTGCGCAGCACGATGGTGCGGTCGCACAGCATGCGCACCACGTTGAGATCATGGCTGACGAACAGCAGCGCGATGTCGTTCTCGCGCCTGAGGCGGTCGAGCAGTTGCAGCACCACCGCCTGCACCGAGACGTCGAGCGCAGCAGTCGGCTCGTCCAGCACCAGCAGCCGCGGCCGGCAGGCGATGGCGCGGGCAATGCCGACGCGGGCTTTCTGGCCGCCGGAGAGCTGATGCGGGAAGCGCGGCAGAAGATCCAGCGGCAATCCGACCCGCTCGGCGCATTCCTCCACGCGCTTGCGCAGCGCGTCGCCCGCACGCATGCCGCCCAGCCGCAGCAGCGGATGGGCAATGCAGTCGAACGCCGTAAAGCGCGGATTGAGGCTCTCATTCGGGTCCTGGAAGACCATCTGGATGTCTTTGCGGAGCGGCGAGCGGTGAAAGTCGCGCGACGCGATATGCCCGATCGACTGCCCGTCGAACACGATGTCGCCTTCGCTGGGATCAATCAGCCGGCAGATCATGCGCGACGTCGTGCTCTTGCCGGAGCCGGATTCGCCGACCAGCCCGACGCTCTCGCCGCCGGCCATCGTCATCGAGAAATCCGCGACCGCCGCGGAGCCCTCGTCGAAACGTTTTGCAAGTTTGCGCACTTCAAGAAGCGGCGGCGTCCCGTACGCAGGCTCCTGCCTCGGCTTGTCGAGCACTGCCGCGTAGCCTTCCCGCTCCTCCTCCGTCACGAGGTCTTCGATCCGCGAATTCGCGGTGGGCGATGCTGCGACCAGCCGCTTGGTGTAGGCATGCTGCGGCGCGCTGAAGAGCGCCTTGGGGCTTGCCTCCTCGACAATGCGGCCGCGTTCCATCACGGCGATGCGGCGGCAATAGCGCGCCGCAAGGCCGAGATCGTGCGTGATCAGGATCGTCGCCATGCCGCGCGCGGCGGCAATGTCCGCCAGAAGATCCATCACCACTTTCTGCGTGGTGACGTCGAGCCCGGTGGTCGGCTCGTCGGCGATCAACAGCGAGGGATTGCAGGAGATCGCGATCGCGATCATCACGCGCTGGCACATGCCGCCGGACAGCTCGTGCGGATAGGCATTCATCCGCGTCTCGGGGTCGCGGATCTGGACGGCACGCAGCAGCTCCAGCGCCTCGGCGCGCGCCGCGTCCTTCGAGATCTTCTTGTGCGTGAGGATCGCGTCCGCGATCTGCAGGCCGATCGCCCGGATCGGATTGAGCGCCGCCCGCGGGTTCTGGAAGATCATCGACATCGCGGCGCCCTGGAGCTGACGGAGGTCGTCTCCCCCAAGCTTCGTCACGTCCTGCCCGCGGAACATGATCCTGCCGCCGGTGACGCGCCCGGCCGTATCCAGCAGCCGTGTGGTTGCAAAGCCGGTCACCGACTTGCCCGAGCCGCTCTCGCCGACGAGGCCGAGCATCTCGCCCTTGTCGACCGAGAGCGTCACGCCGCGCACGGCCTCGACCATGCCACGCCGCGTCGAGAACGAGACGTGGAGGTCGCGGATCCCTAGCAGTTGCTCGCTCATGTTCGCATCCGGGGATCGAGAATGTCCCGCATCCCGTCCCCGAGCAGATTGAAGCACAGCACGGCCATCATCAGCGCAAGACCCGGAAACGCCACCAGCCACCACCGCCCCGTCGAGATGAAACGCGCGCCTTCGGCGACCATGATGCCCCATTCCGGCGTCGGCGGCTTGACGCCGAGGCCGATGAACGACAGGCCCGCCGCATTCAAAATGGCCCAGCCGAGGTTGAGCGAGATCTGCACCGCCATCGCCGGCAGGATGTTCGGCAGCAGGAAGCGCAGCACCACGGAGAAATGGCTCTCGCCGCAGGCGCGCGCAGCCTCGACCCAGCCGACATTGCGGCGGACGTTCACCTCGGCGCGCGCGAAGCGGATGTAGAACGGCAGGTTGATGATCGCGGTCGCGATCACGATGTTCTCGATCCGGTTGCCCAGCGCCGCGACCATTGCCATCGCCAGCACGAACAGCGGAAACGCCATCATGACGTCCACGAAGCGGCCGACGCCGCGATCGAGCTTGCCGCCGGTATAGCCGCAGAACGCGCCGACGACCGCGCCGATCACGAAGGAGATGCCGACCGCCGAGACCGCGATGGCAAGATCGAGCCGTGCGGCGATGACGAGACGGCTGAACACGTCGCGGCCGAGCTGGTCGGTCCCGGCCAGATGGGCCGCGCTCGGCGGCAGCAAGGCCTCGGAGACATTGGAGACCACGGGATCATAGGGCACGATCCACGGCCCGAAAATCGCGACCAGGACGAACAAAGCAACGCCGGCCGCGGCAACGGCCGTGAGCGGATTGCCGCGCAGGATCCAGACGGAATGACGGAGGGTTGCGCTGGTCATTCGATCGACACCCTGGGATCGGCGATGCCGTAGCAGACATCGACGACCAGATTGACCAGCACGAACAGGCTGGCCATCAGCAGCACGAAGCCCTGCACCGGCGCATAGTCGGAGGACAGCAGCGCATCGAGCGCGTAGGAGGCAACACCCGGCCAGGAGAACACCTTCTCCACCAGAACGTTGGCCCCCAGCATGGTCGAGAACACGATGCCGGCGATGGTGATGACGGGCAGGATCGCATTCCTCAGGGCATAGGTGACGACCACCTTGTGCCAGGATAATCCGACCGAGCGCGCGGTGCGCACGAAATCGCTGCCGAGCGACACCAGCATCGACGCGCGCGTGATCCGCGCCAGCGGCGCGATCACGAACAGCGCCATGCTCACCGCCGGCAGGATCAACTGCTTGCAGGCCGCCCACCAGCCCTCGACATCTCCGGCAAGCAGGAAATCGATCGACAGGAATCCGGTGCGTTGCGGTGGCAGCGAGGTGAAGACGTCGATCCGCCCGGTCGGATCAGGCGCCAGCCCGAGCAGGTAGTAGAAGACATAGATCAGCAGCAGGCCCGACACGAAGGTCGGCACGCAGACGCCGAGCGCGCAGAACAGCCGCACGCTGTGATCGACGAACGACCCCGGACGCAGCGCCGCGACCACGCCGAGCGGCACCGCCGCGATCAGCGCAATCAGGAGCGCGGTGAAGGTCAGCTCCAGCGAAGCCGGCAGCCGCTCGCGCAGATCCTTCAGCACCGGCTGCCCGGTCATCATGGAGCGGCCGAGATTGCCGCGGCCGATGTCGGAGAGATAGAACAGGAGCTGCTCCGGCACCGATTTGTTGAGCCCCATTTGCTTGCGGATCTGCTCGATCTCCTCCTTGCCCGCATTGGGCCCCGAGGCGAAGAACACCGCGGGGTCGCCGGGCAGGACGCGCATCAGCAGGAAGGTGAAGACCAGCACACCGAACAGCGCCGGCAGCGACGATAGCAGCCGCCTGCCCGCCCGTAGCAATGTCGCACCAAGACCGGTCTTCACCTTTCGCAGCCTCTCTCGTCTTCCGCGATCACTTGCGGCTGACGTCGCGATAGTCGACCTGGCGGTGGAACTCGTAGGTGTAGCCTTCGATCGACGATGCCATCACCGCATCCTGGTTCGGCTGCCACAGCATGATCTGCGGCATCAGGTCGAAGTGCATCGCATTGAGCTTGCGGCCGGCCTCCTCATACTTGGCCTTATCCGGCTCGAAGCGGGCTTCCTGCGCAATCGCGGAAAGGTCCGGGTTGTTGATCGAGCTGTAGTTCCAGCGCTGATTTCCGGTGTAGAAGTTGCGGTAGAAGTAATCGGTCGAAGGCAGCCAGGCTACGATGCCCTCGGTGTAGAAGGGAAGCTTCTTCTCGTTGATCTGCGTCGACATCTGCGCGTCCGGCAGCTTCTGGATGTCGACCTTGATCCCGATCTTGCCGAGCGATTCCTTGACCAGCGCGGCCATCGGCTCCGCCGTCGCGGCCTGGCCGACGTTGAAGCTGAACGTGGTCGAGAAGCCTTCGGGAAGGCCCGCGGCCTTGAGATATTCCCTGGCCTTGTCGAGATCGAGCTTCACCGGCTGCTGGAACGGATAGATGCCGTTCAGCGGCTTGCCGTCCGGCCAGCTCGCGCCGAACAGCGGCGCACCGCGTCCGAACAGAGCGGCCTTGAACATGTCGTCATAGGGCAGCGCGTAAGCGATGGCGCGGCGGACATTGACGTTGTCGAACGGCGGCATCTGGTTGTTCATCGAGACATAGGTGATCGCATTGTACTGCGGGGTCGAGACCACCTTGAGCTTGCCCTTGGCCTCGAGCGACTGCACGTCACTGGCCTGGAGATCGACGACGAGGTCGGCATCGCCGCGCTCGACGAGGTTGGCGCGGGTCGCCGGCTCTGGCACCGACTGCACGATCACGCGCTTGAAGAACGCCGGCTTGTTGGCCGTGCTGCGATTCCAGGCCTCGTCGCGCTTGAGGATGACCTGCTCGCCGGGCTTGAAGGTTTCCACCACATAGGCGCCGCTGCCGGCGGTGTGCTCCTTCAGCCAAGCCATGGCCCAGGGATCATCCGCCGTCGCATGCTGCTTGGCGAGCTTAGAGTTGATGATCATGGGATAGACCGTCGCGAGATTGGGCAGCGCGAGCTTGTCGGGCTTTGGCAGCGTTACCTCGATGGTGAGGGGATCGATCACCTTGAACTGGTCGGCCGAGGTCAACGAGCCCGTCAGCAGCTGCGCCTTGCCGAGGATCGGCGCGGTGACGCAGCGATCGAGCGACCATTTGACGTCCTCGGCCGTGACCGGCGAGCCGTCCTGGAACTTGGCGTCCTTGCGCAGGCGGAAGGTGATCTTCAGTCCGTCCGGACTGACCTCGTAGGATTCGGCGAGCTCGCCCGTGATGGCGTCGAGATCGAACACCCATTTGCCGTTGAGCTGCTTGCGGCCGAACGCCACCAGCCGGTCATAGGTGCTCATGCTCAGCGCGAACGACTCGCGCGTCGAGCCCGGAATGTTGGGATCGAGCGCGTTGACCGAAGACCCCGTGACATAGCGCAACGTCTCCGCCCTGGTTTGTGCCTGCGAAGGCGCGGTGGCGACGAGCAACAGCGCAGTGCTGGCGAGGACTGAGGTCGCGGACCTGAAAGACACAAAACGCATTCGTTTTCCCTTGAATTTCAGAACAGGAAGGCCGGCAGGGCGGGTCAAGAAACAAGCAAGTTGCGCGCCAGTCTCATGGGAGACTTCCGCGGACTTTTCGCCACGGCGGCGAATGATTATCATCGCGAATTCTCCATTTTTCGCGTTGGCCGCGTAACCACGGCCTGCGGCACGTCATAGGCGCTGAGCGAAGCCCAGTGCCGTTCCACGTCCGCGCGAAACAGGCCGCGCGTCAGGCCATTGACCAGCTTCGGTACAGCGGTCGTCATCGCGTTGATCGACGATCCCGACGCACCAAAGCTCATGGTGGAGGCGATGGCGAAGAGATGGATGTCCGAGATCCACGGCGTCTTTCCGGGCACGCGCTCGGTGAAGGCGTAGTCGTCGGCAAGATAGGGGAAGCGGCCGAGCCGCGCGTTGCGCTCGTCCTCCGGCGGCTGGTAGCGGTCGGCCCAGCTCGCGATGTTGCCGGCGAATCTGGCGAGCTCGCCGCGACTGGCATAGTTCATGTCGATGCCAGTGCCGCAGATGACGAAATCCGCAGGTATCGCGCCGCGCGGCGTTTGCAGCTCGACGCCGCTGGCGGTCTGGCGTGCAGCCTCGAGCGGCGCGCCTTCGTGCAATGTAAAATTGGCATGACGCGCGCAGCGATCGTAGGTCGGCTGCGGAAAGCCCTCGCGTATTTCGAGGATGGTGCGCATGAAGCGCCAGCGCCAGGCATCGTCGAGATCGCTGAGATGACGCAGGAAGCCGCGAAAGGTCAGCCAGCGATAGGGCTGGATCACCTGGATCTGCGCACGGCGGCAGAGCAGATGCACCTCTGCGGCGCCTGCCTCCAGTGCGGTCGCCGCATTGTCGAAGGCGGAGGCGCCGGCGCCGATCACGGCGACACGCTTGCCGCGAAGATTCTCGAAGTCGATATCGTCGGCGACGGTCGCGACCGAACCCGCCGGCAGACCGCGCAGCGGCTCCGGGATCATCCACTCGCCCATGCCCTCCTGCCCCGTCGCCAGCACGATCTTGCGGGCATAGAGCGTCTCGATGCCTTCGGCGCATCTCACGCGCGCGGCGAGCAGGCCGTCGGACGCAGGTGCAATCTCCAGAAGCTCGCAAGCGTTGCGCACCGGCAAGCCGAGCGTGCGCCGCAGCCAGAGCAGATACTCGGCCCAATGCTCTCGCAGAATCAGGTTCAGCGTCTGCCAGCTCTCCTTGCCGAAGCGGGCTTCGTGCCAGGACTGGTAAGTCAGGCTCGGGATATCGAGGTCAGGTCCCGTGTAGTCCTTCGGGCTGCGCAGCGTCGGCATGCGGGCATAGGTGAGCCACGGGCCCTCCTTGCCTTCCTCGGCCTTGTCGAGCAGCAGGATGTTGCTGACACGGGACCGCATCAGGCCGAAGCCGATGGCAATGCCGGACTGGCCGGCGCCGATGATCAGCACGTCCAGCGCGGGCTCGCCGTCGGGCCCCGTCTTCGGTTCGAGCCATGCGGCGCCGGGATGCGCGATCATGGTGAGATCGGCGCGAATTTCGGCTTCAAGCTTGGTCAACCCATCACTCATGCCGCGAGCCAGCCTCCGTCGACCACCATGACGGTGCCGGCCGTGAACGAGGACGCATCGCTGGCCAGATGCAGCGCAGCCTGCGCGATTTCTTCCGCCTGGCCGAACCGCTTCATGGCGTGGCGCTTGCGGGAGGCTTCGCGTACCTCGTCCGAATTGGCATGACGGGCAAAGCTGCGGCGAAGCATCGGCGTGTCGATCGCGCCGGGGGCAATCGCGTTGACGCGAATGCCGTCGGTGGCGAAATCCACCGCCATGGTCCGCGTCAGGCTGACGATCGCGCCCTTGGCGGCGATATAGGCGCTGTTGCCTTTGCCGCCGGCAATCGCGAGCTGCGAGGCCAGCGTGACGATCGAGCCGTTTTTCTGCCGCTGCATCTGCGGCACCGCGGCCCGCGCCCACAGCCAGGTGCCGCCGACATTGGCGCGGAACACCGCGTCCCAGTCGTCCACGCTCGTCGTCAGCACCGTGCCGCCGCAGGAAAAGCCTGCGGCAGTCATGAGGATATCGAGCCGGCCGTGCCGCGCCACGACATCCCCGACGACGGTCTCCGCGAAACCGGCATCGCCGACGTCGCCGACATGTGTCGTTGCTTCGCCGACCAGGCTCAGCGTTTCCTGAAGTCCTGCGGCATCGCGATCGACCAGAGCGAGATGCGCGCCTTCCTCGGCAAACAGCTTTGCACTGGCACGACCGATGCCCGAAGCTGCGCCCGTGACGATGGCCGTGCGTCCCTGCAGCCGCATGTCAGATCGCCTCCTTGTGCTGCGTCCACCAAGCGCTCATGTGGGCCGCAGACTCGGCGCAGCCGAACCGCGCGCGCCAGCCGAATTCGTCCGCCATCCGCGCAACCAACAGCGGCGCGCGATGAGGTCCATGCAGCTTGATGACAGTTTTCTCTCCAGGCGCCGCGAGCCGGCACTCGAGGCCGGGATGCAGCGCCGCAAGAGCTTCGCCCCATTGCAGCGCAGGCCATGGCCCCCCGTTGGAAATGTTGTAGAGCCTATGGCGCGGCCGCTCGGCTTCGACCAGAATCGCGACGGCTTCAGCGGCATCCGGGGCATAGATCCAGTCCCTCATGCCCGGTTCGGGCATGACGGCGCGCTCGCCGCGCGTGAACGCGGCCAGGATCTGATACTGGAGGCTTGGCGTATCGCGCACCGACCCCGGCCGCTCCCAGGGCCCGAACACGGCGCTCAGCCGCACACTCAGGAAATCACCGCCGAAGAGCTCCGCATGGCGCGCGACTGACCGCTCCGAGGTGAACTTGCTGATCGCATAGAAGGAGACGGGATCGCAGGGCGTTTCCTCGTCCAGGCTCTCGACCCGCGCGCCCGCGGCGCCATAGGCCGCAGCCGACGACAGATTGACCACGCGGCGAACGCCATGACGGATCGCGGAGAGCAGGATCGGGATCTGCGCCATCACGTTGATCTCGAGAATGCGCGCAGTCGACGCCTTCTCGAGATCATCGCCAGCGGTAATCGCCGCGCCGAGCACGATCGCATCAACGCCGTCGGCGATGAGGGCGTCGATCGTGTCTGTGTCGGTGATATCGCCCTGCACGACCTTGAGCCGTGCGCCGTCATCAGCAAGAGATCGTCGAGCCGACGGCGGCAATTCAGCACGGTCATACAGCGTGACGTCATGGCCGCGCGCCAGCAGCACCTCCGCAAGGTTGAGGCCGACGAACCCGGTGCCGCCGAAGATGACGATCTTCATCGCGCGCAATCCACCGTCACAGCAGGCTTGCTCCAAAATTCCGTTCCGGGTCCATGTCGGCCACGAGCCGGCCGGTCGGCTTGGCCGCCTCCCCGCCGCTGCGGGCCAGGAATTTTCCGCTGCCGGCGGACGCGAGGCACTTGTCGCCGTCGATGACGACGCGGCCGCGCGAGAGCACCGACACCGGCCAGCCCTTCAGCTTGCGGCCCGCGAACGGCGTGTATCCGGTGAGATCGTGCATCATCGCGTCGGCGATCGTGACCTCGCGATTGGGATCCCAGATCGCGATATCGGCATCGGCGCCCACCGCGATCGAGCCCTTGCGGGGATGCAGATTGTAGATCTTGGCTGGCGCGGTCGAAGTCAGCTCGACGAATTTTTCGAGACCCAGCCGGCCCTTCGACACCATCGCGTCGAACAGCAACGGCAGCCGCAGCTCCAATCCGGGCAGGCCGTTGGCGACCTGCTTGAAGTTCGGGTTTGGACCGGCGCGCAGCTTGCCGGTCTCGTCGTAGCGATATGGCGCGTGATCCGACGAGATGGTCTGGAGATCGCCGAGCGACAGCGCCTGCCACAGCGCCTCCTGATCGGAATGCGTGCGCGGCGGCGGGCTGCACATCCACTTGGCGCCTTCCGCGCCGGGCTTATCGAGATCGCTGGCGGTGAGGAACAGATATTGCGGACAGGTTTCGGCGAACACCTTCAGGCCCTGCCCGCGCGAATCGCGGATCACCTTGGCGCCCTCGGCCGTCGAGACATGGAAGATCATGATGGGCTGGTCGATCAGCGCCGCCATGCCGATCAGCCGCGTGAAGGCTTCGGCCTCCGAGACGCGGGCATGGCTGACGGCGTGGTATTTCGGCATTGTGTAGCCGCGCGAGAGCAGCCGCTTCACCATCCAGGCGATGATGCCGTGATTTTCGGCATGGGCGCACAACATCGCGCCGGATTGGCGCGCGGCAAGCAGGATGTCGAGCAGCGGCTCGTCGTCGACCTTGAGCCGGTCGTAGGTCATGAAGATCTTGATCGACGCATGGCCCTGCTTCACCAGCGCCGGAATGTGCTCCTCGACGGTCTCCCTCGTCGCATCCGCGATGATCATGTGAAAGGCGTAGTCGATCACCGCGCCCTTCCTGGCGAGTGCGTGATAATCCTCCACCACCTGCGGCAGCTTCATGCCGACATGCTGGGCGGCGAACGGGATCACCGTGGTGGTGCCGCCGAAAGCAGCAGAGACGGTCGCGCTCTCGAACGTGTCGGCATTCATGATGCCGGCCGCGGACAATTGCTCGATATGGGCGTGACTGTCGACGCCGCCCGGCAGCACCAGCCTGCCGCGCGCATCGATCTCACGCTTGGCCGCAGGCAGCCCGCGGCCGACGGCAACGATGGTCTCGCCGGAGATGGCGACATCGGCCTCGAACACATCGGTCGTGGTGGCAACGCTGCCGCCGCGGATGATCAGGTCGTAAACTGGTTCAGTCATGAGGCACTCCATGATATGCCTGAGGCAAGTGATCGCCATCTCGAAGGAAGACCACCATGGCCCGGCCGCGCATTCTCGTCATCAATCCGAACTCCAACCCCGCGGTCACGCAAGGACTGGAGGAGGCCCTGAAGCCGCTCGGTTTCGAAGGCGGACCGGAAGTCGTCTGCCAGTCGCTGGCCGGGGGGCCGTTCGGCATCGAGAGCCAGGCCGATGTCGACGGCGTCGCGATGCCGCTGCGCAAGCTGGTCGAGGGCGACAACAGCTCGGCTGCTTTCGTCATCGCCTGCTACAGCGATCCCGGGCTTCAGGTCTGCCGCGAAGGTACGAGCCGGCCCGTGTTCGGCATCGCCGAGTGCGGCGTGCTGACGGCGCTGGCCCGCGCCGAAACATTCGGCGTCATCGCGATTGCCCAGCGCTCGATCCCGCGCCACATGCGCTACCTCAGGCAGATGGGACTGACGGAGCGCCTTGCCGGCGAGCGACCGCTCAACATGAGCGTCGCCGAGACCGCGTCCGGCGAAGGCACGCTCGCCAAGATGATCGAAATCGGCCGCGCACTCCGCGACGAGGACGGTGCCCGCGCCATCGTGATGGGCTGCGCCGGCATGGCGCGCCACCGCCGCCCGCTGGAGGACGCGCTCGGCATTGCCGTGATCGACCCGACACAGGCGGCCGTCACCATGGCGCTGGGTACGGTGCAGCTCTCGGCTCACTAGGCGTCCTTCAGCTCTTTGGCGTCCTGCCGCGCGAGCCATTGCGCATGGCTCTCGCGCGCAAGCGCAAATGTGTCCCGCTGCGTCGTGTAGAGATTGCCGAACATGCGGCCGATCGGCCGGTAGGCTTCGAGGTCGACATACATATTGGCCTCATCGACGAGGCCTTCGCGGGCGTGAACCCTGAGCACTTCTCCGACCAGCAACTCGCGATCGGGCGAGAAGGTCATCACGACATGGCGGCGGCATTCGAGCGCGAATGGCGCAGCGGCCAGGCGCGGCACCTTCACATCGACTGAGGGAAGCGTCGCAAGCCCGGTCGCAGCGACCTCGCTGTCCCCAGACGGGAAGTCGACCGCGCAATCATTCATCGCCCCGGACAGCGCCTCGTCGACCATGTGCACGACGAACTCGCCATCGCGATGAATGTTGCGCGTCGTGTCCTTCTGGCTGTGATCCGGCTTGTGCTGCAGCCCAAGCACGACCAGCGCGGGGCTCTCGGAGAAGACGTTGAAGAAACTGAACGGCGCGGCATTGACCGCCCCGTTCTCGTCCAGCGTCGTCACCAGCGCGATCGGCCGCGGCACGATCACGCCGCACAGCAACTTGTAGCGATCGCGCGGGTCGAGCTCGCGTAGCGATATGCCCTTGTCTGCCATCGGCATCACTTCTCCGGCGGCGGCACAGCGCCGGTCTGGCTGGTGATCAGGCCATAATGCTCGATGCGGCGATGTTGTGCGAAGTTGAAGATCGTGGTCTTGCCGAACGTCGTCGCGTCGAGGTCGCAGGGATGAACCAGAAGCTCGTCCTCTTCCGTCCTGGCCTCGGCGACGATCTCGCCGTTGGGGTCGACGATCAGGCTGCCGCCGAACAGCGGGTGGCCGTCCTCATTGCCGGCCTTGGCCACCGCCACCACCCAGGTCGCGTTCTGGTAGGCGCCGGCCTGCACGGAGAGACGGTTGTGGAACAGCCGTTTCTCGACGCCTTCCTCGCTCCTCTCCGCGTTCACCGATGGCGTGTTGTAGCCGATCAGCACCATCTCGACGCCCTGCAGACCCATGACGCGATAGGTCTCGGGCCAGCGACGGTCGTTGCAGATCGCCATGCCGATGATGCCGCCGAGCTCGCGCCAGACGTTGAAGCCGAGATCGCCGGGCTCGAAATAACGCTTCTCCAGATGCTGGTGCGAGCGCCTGGTGTCGTACTCCACATGGCCCGGCAGATGGACCTTGCGATATTTGCCGACGATCTTGCCGGACTTGTCGGTCAAGATCGCGGTGTTGAAATGATGTCCGTCGGGCGTCAGCTCGGCATAGCCGAAATTCATCGCCATCTGATGCTGCGCCGCACGCTCGAACAGCGGCTTGGTCGCCGCGTTCGGCATTTCGCGCTCGAACCAGATGTCGGCCTCCGCGCGGTCCTCCGAATACCAGCGCGGAAAGAACGTCGTCAGCGCCAGTTCCGGATAGACGATCAGGTCGGCGCCCTTTGCCTTGGCCTCGTCCATCAGCGCGATCATGCGCTTGACCACAGCCTCGCGGCTGTCGGCTTTCTGGATCGCGCCCATCTGGGCGGCGGCGACGGTGACGATACGCATCAGCGAATTCCTGATCTCTTCATGAATGTCTTGGCGAGGCTGGGGATTGCAGCTTCAAGCGGGTATCGGCGCGCGCAGCATAACGCGGTCTTGCGCCGGGTTTCCAGCCAAGCAGTTTTCATGCCGTTCGCCCCCATTCGGCATCCTGCAAAAGCCGCCAGTCGATCTTGTTGCTCGCGGTCCGCGGCAGCTCGTCGACGAAGACGACCGCGCGCGGCGCCTTGTAGCTCGCCATCGCGCCGCGCGCCCAGCTCACGACATCGTCCGGCGACGTGGTGGCGCGCGCGGCCTCGTCCAGCACGACCAGCGCCTTGACCGTCTCGCCGCGGTAGTTGTCAGGCGCCGAGATGATGCAGCATTCCCGGATAGCGCGGTTCTGGTACATCGCCGCTTCCACCTCGGCCGGCCAGACCTTGAAGCCGCTGACATTGATCATCCGCTTGAGGCGATCCACCGCAAAGAAATAGCCGTCGGCATCGCGATAGCCGAGATCGCCCGTGCGCAGGAACCGCTTGCCCTGGAGCTCGATGAAGGATTCCGCATTGGCCTGCGGCCTGTTCCAATAGCCCTGCAACACCTGCGGCCCGTGCACCACGATCTCGCCGACGACATTGTCGTCGAGCTCGATCAGACTTTCGGGGTCGACGATCCTCGCATCGGTCTCGTGCACCGCAATGCCGAGACACTGGCGCTTCGGCGCGGCCATCGGATTGAGGTGCGTCGGCGACATCGTCTCGGTCATGCCGTAGCCCTCGACAAAATCAAGGCCAAACCGGCCCTTCAACCGCTCAGCCACCGCAGTCGGCATCGCCGCGCCACCGCCGGTCAGCACTTTCAGCTTGGCAAAGCATCGGTCATGAAACCGCGCGCTGGCGAGCACGTCGACGATCATGGTCGGCGCCGCGTTCCAGAACGACACGCCGTAAGTCTCGAACAGATCCGGCAGCAGATCCTTGTCCCAGCGCGCCATCAGCAACAGCGTCGCGCCGGCCACCATCGCCGCATTCATAGAGCCCTGCATGCCCGCGACATGGAACAGAGGCATGAATCCGGTCATCACGTCATCGGCGCCCATTCCATACCAGCGCGCCTGCAGGACCGCGGTGAACAGCGCGCTGCGGTGCGTATGCATGCAGGCCTTGGGCTTGCCCGTCGTCCCCGACGTGTAGGGCAGGATCATCAGATCGTCCGGACCGGCGGCCATCGCACCGGGCTGCAAGCCTTGCGCGATCGCGGACGACCAGGCGTGCCAACCCGGCGAGGACGGCACCTCTGACGGCGCTTCAGTGACACATGGCGGCAGCGTATAGGGCGTCGCGCTTGGCACCTCGTCGCGATACTGCGCGACGATGGCATGCGCGATGGCCCCGCCCACCAGCGGCGCAAAGACATCGCTCAGTTCGCTGCCTGTTATCGCGACCCTGGCGCCGCTGTCCTCGGCGAGATACGCGATTTCGCCCGTCTTGTTCATGGGATTGACCGGCACGATCACGGCGTCCGCCCGCATCACCGCATAATAGGCGATGACATATTGCGGCGAGTTCTGCAGCGCGATCATGACGCGGTCGCCGCGCGCGACGCCGCAGACCTTCTGCAGGAACCCGGCCATGGCATCGACGCGGTCGCGCAGCTCGGCATAGCTCAGGCTTGCGCCGTAAAACACCGTCGCCGGGTGCGAGGGGCGATCTTGAGCGGCCCGTGCCAGCGCGTCGTAGAGCGTCCCCTCCGGCATCAAGAGATGCCAAGGCTCATCCGCCGGCCACGCCGGCGATCGCAGGGGTGTTGCGTGGTCCGCGCTCACCCGTGCTCCTCGTCGGCGATATCGAGGCCGTGGTCGAGCGCATCCAGCAGCCACTCGGCCTCATGCTCGGAGATCACCAGCGGCGGCGCCAGGAACAGCGAGGTCTGCTCGCCGCTGGTGCCGATCACCGCACCGGCCTCCAGCGCCCGCTCTGCCACGCGCGATGCGATCGGGATTTCGGTGGTGTCCGCATGCCAGTTGCGCCAATCCGGGCCGTGCAGCTCCACTGTCCAGTGCAGCCCCTGCCCGGCCACACGCTGCACGCTCGGATGTTTCTGCGCGATCGCGAGCAGGCGGCGGGTGAACAGCTTTTCGAGGCTCTTCACGTGCTCCAGGATTTTCTCCTCGCTGACGACCTTGAGGTACGCGCTGACGGCGGCCATGCTGATGGGATGCCCGCGCAGCGTGCCATAATTCTGCCAGCTCGTGCCCTTGAGGCGCTCGACGATGTCTTTCGACACCACAACCGCCGCGACAGCGGCTGCCCCGCCACCGAGCGATTTTCCCAGCGTCACGATATCGGGGCGGCTTTGCGCGCCCTGGAACGCGAACCAGCGTCCCGCGCGTCCAGCGCCGGTCACGACCTCGTCGGCAATCCAGTACGAGCCGGCCTGCCGTGCGCAGCGCGCCACCTCGTCCTGATAGGCGCCGTCGTAATAGATGCCGCCCTGCGTATAATCGATGATCGTTGCCGCGGTATCCGAGAGCAGGCGAGTTGCGTCCGCCAGATATTCGCTCGGCGGGGTGTTGTTGGCCGGCGCGCCATAAATCGCGCCATCGGGCGCCGGCAGGATCCGCACCGGTGCCATAGAGGCCGGCAGCTTCGAGCCGCCGGCATGCACCGCGAGGCCGCCGTGCCATTGCGGCTGCACCGTCATGCTGCGCGACAGGCCGGTGATGCCGTGATAGGCGCGCTCGCGCGTCGCCAGCGCCGATCGCTGCGTCAGCGCCTGGCACAGCGACAGCGCCATATCGTTGGCCTCGCTGCCGCTGGTGCAGAAGCGCACCGCGCCGACCCAATCTTCCTCGCCCTTGAAGGCGGTGTTCATCAGATCGTCAGCAGCCTGCTCCCGGCCGACCCAGGTCCAGCCCTCGTTCACCACGGGCGTATCCGCCGCATTGCGGATCGCTTCCACCATCGCGGGATGGCGATGGCCGAGACCGCCGCCGGTGTTGCTGCCGTCAATCAGCTTGCGGCCGTCCGACAAGTGGAAGTAGACGCCTTCGCCGCCAACGACGGCCATCGGCGCGGCCTCGCCCGCGTTCAGTCCAGTTCGCAACAATTTGCTCATCGCGGGTCTCCTCACTCTGCCGCCGCGGCGCCGTAGCCGCCGCCGCCGCACATCTCGATCGTGACGAGATCGTCTCGCTGCAACACCAGGTTCGATTTGCCGTCGATGGCGACGTTCACGCCCTGCCGGACCAGCGAGATGCGACAAGCCTTCCCTGACTCGCCGCCCTGCATGCCGAATGGCGCAATCACCATCCGTTCGATGCAGGTGGTCAGGTGCATCGAGGGTGCGAGGATGCGATAGGTGCGGACGGAGCCGTCACCGCCGCGATGAGCGCCCGCACCGCCCGAGTTCCAGCGAATGGCCTGCTGCTCGAGGCGGATCGCGTAGCTCGCCTCGATCACCTCGACCGGCGTGTTGGACGTGTTGGACAGATGCACCCGGGTCGCCGACATGCCGGCGCGATTGTGCCGCGCGCCCTCGCCGCCGCCGTGGACCTCGTAAAGCATCTTCCACGAGCCGTTTGGCCGCGGCTCGGCAAAGAACAGAACGCCCGCCGTGGTCGCCCCGCCAGCCGACAGCCGCTCGGGGATCGTGTGCTGCATCGCGCGGAAAATCGCATCGACGATGCGCATCGACGTCTCGTGGTTGCCGGCGGCCACGGACGCCATCCAGCCCGGCTCCAGGATCGAGCCCGGACGCGTGATGATCGTCAACGGCCGGAGCGCGCCCGCATTCTGGTGCATGTCGCGACCGCTCATGATGCGCGCGGCATAGGCGACCGCCGAGCGCGCCATGAACGGCGTCGTGTTGCAGAAATTGGAGACGCGATCACAACTGCCGGAGAGGTCGAAGGTCGCCTCGTCGCCCGCGATGGTGATCTTCACATGGATGCGCGCGGGCGCATTGTTCACACTGCCATCGTCGAGATGGTCCTCGCCTTCGTAGACGCCATCCGGCAGGGCACGGATCGCCTCACGCATCTCGATCTCGGAGAGATCGTGCAGGCGCGACTGTGTCGCCGTGAACACCGCCTTGCCGTGCTCGCGACAGAGTTCGACGATGCGCTTCTCACCGGCCTTGGTCGCCGCGATCTGGGCGAGCAGATCGCCCTCGCAGGATTCGGGGTCGCGGACGTTGGCCTTGAGCAGCTGCACGATCGGCGTATTGACGCCGGCCGCGGTTGCGATCAGCACCGGCGGAATCCGCATTGCCTCCTGGAACGTGTCGATGGCCTTGGCAAAATAGCTGCCGGGCCAGGTGCCGCCGATGTCGGGCCAGTGCGCGAGGCTGATGGCGAAGGCCACGATCTCGCCGTCGACGAAGACGGGCCGCACAACCTTGACGTCGTTGAGGTGATTGCCGCCGAGCGCGCCGACATTGTAGATCAGCACATCGCCATCATTCAGGCTCTCGACCGGCACGACCTTGAGCAGTTCGGGGATGGTGTAGGCCATCGCACCGAGGTGGATCGGGATATCGCGGCCCTGCCCGACCAGGCCGCCGCGGCCGTCGGTGATCGCCGACGACAAATCGCCGGCCTCACGCAACAGCGGCGAACGCGCCGAGCGCGTCATCACCAGGCTCATTTCCTCCGCCGCGGCAGAAAGCCCGTGCCTGATGACCTCGACGACAAACGGATCGAGCTTCATGCCGCCCTCCGGGTCAGGAACAGATTGCCTGATATATCGGGCTTCGCCTGCCAGCCCGGCGGCACCACCACGGTCGACCACGCGTCCTCGATGATCGCAGGGCCGCTGACGATGTCGGTCAGCGAGGCACGATCGATGATCGCGGTTTCGATCTCATGCAAGCCGTCGAACGAGCAAATGCGTTTGCCGGTGGACACGGCGCGCACGGCCGTCGCCGGACGGCTCACGGTCGTCGTCGATGGGCGGCGCGCTTGCACCCGCACGGATTCGATGACGCAGGCCTCGCCCGTCGCGTAGCCGAACAGCTCGTGATGCCGCGTCAGGAAATCCGTCTTCAGCCTGGCCACATCGAGCGGCAGCGTGAATGACACCGGGATTGCGTCGTTCTGCGCCGCGTAGCGCATCAAGGCGACCAGCTCGACCTGGATCTCCGCCTGCACAACGCCGTTGGCGATCAGTGGCGCCGAGGCGTCGTTGATCAGCGTCCCGATCCGCTCCGAGGTGCGCACAAGGTCGATGCCGTCGAGGGCGGCGCGCAAGGTCTGCTGCTGCAGGAAGCTGAAATCGGCGGTGAGACAGCCCAGCGCCGAAAACGCGCTCGATGCGCTGGGCACGACGACCTCTGCGATGCCGTAGAGATCGGCAAGACCCGCGGCATGCATCGGACCGCCGCCGCCGAAGGCGAGCAGCGCGCAATCGCGTCCGTCGATGCCGCGCTCGACCGTGACGCGGCGGAGCGCGCGGGCCATCGTCGCGTTCGCGACCTTGATGATGCCGAGCGCCGTTTCGGTCAGGCCGAGGTCAAGTGCGCGCGCGATCGGCGCGATGACATCAGCGGCCGCCTTGATGTCGATGCCGATGCGGTCGCCGAGTTTTGTTTCTGGATTGAGATAGCCCAGCACCGCGTTGGCGTCGGTGATGGTTGGCTCAAGGCCGCCGCGGCCGTAGCAGGCCGGCCCCGGTTCGGAACCGGCGCTCTCGGGGCCGACCGTGAGGCCGCCGGGACCGTTGCGCACGATCGATCCGCCGCCGGCACCGATCGAATGAACCGCAAGCATCGGCTGGCGCAGCGGCTTGTCGCCGAGCATGCGGCCGTCGGTCATCTCGGCCTGGCCGTCGACGATCAGGCAGACGTCGGTCGTGGTGCCGCCCATGTCGAAGGTCAGCATGCGCGAGGTGCCAAGCTGGCGCGCGATGCTGACGGAGGCCGAGACGCCGGCAGCCGGGCCCGACATCGCCATCACCAGCGGCCGCCGCTTCACCGCCGAGATCGGGATCATGGCGCCGGCCGAATGAAACACCTGCAGGCCAGGCCCGATCGGCAGCCGCTGCTCCAGCTCGCTGAGATATTCCACCGCGATCGGCATCGCGGCCGCGTTGAACACGGTGGCCGAGGTCCGCTCGTATTCGCGTGCCTCGGGATTGACCTCATGCGACAACGACACATGGGCGACGACGTCCTTGAGGCGCTCGCCCAGCATTTTCTCGTGGACGGGATTGGCATAGGCGTGCAGCAGAGCGATGGCGACGCTCTGCACGCCGGTCTGCTTCAGCCACGCCACCAGTCGCTCGATCTCAGATTCCTCCAGCGCTTTCAGCACACGGCCTTCGTGGTCGAGGCGCTCGGCAAGGCCGAAGCATCGTTCCGGCGGCACCAGAGGCGGTGATTTCGGCGGGACGTCGAGACGGTAGAGATCGCGGCGGCGATAGCGCGCGGTCTCCAGCACATCGGCAAAGCCTTCGGTCGCAACCAGCGCCACCTTCGGCAGCCGGTTCTCGACGATGGCGTTGGTCACGCGCGTGGTGCCGTGGACGAAACGCTTCACCTCGCTCTTGCGCAGGCCCACCGCCTCGATCGCCTCGAGCATCGCCTGAACCGGCGCGTCGGGGCGCGAGGGGACTTTCGCGATCCGCGCTTCGCTGGAATCGCGCCGGATCGCGATGATATCGGTGAAGGTGCCACCGATATCGGTGCCGACTTCCCAGAGACTGTCGAAATCGTTCATGTGCGGGGTCAGCTGCCGATGACGTCCGAACCGGACGCCGGGTTCTTGCCGTCCGTCATAACGTCCAATGCCAAACCGAGAGCGTTCATCATCATCCCCTGTCATGCCATCGCCGGCGAGCGTGCGACAGAGCGGCTGGCTCGGAACAGGGCCAGAGTTGCCGCAAATCACTAGACCAGCGTACGGTCGCCGCCGCGCGCCGCGGCACCCGCTGCACGTTTTGGTGCAGCCATGCCTGCGCAGCAAGCACATGAGAGCGAACCGCTCGTTCGCGGGAGTAGTGCGGCGCACCACGGATTCCCGGGCGCAAATCGCAACGTCCGCTGCACTGCAATTCCGGCTCCCCCATCGCCTGTCTAATTTGCAGGCGATCGACCGGCACCGCCGGATATTCGGGTGCCTATGAGCTATGCATAGCGGTCGGCTCAGCTTCTCTTTATTGTACGAACAGTAAGCGAGGATCTTGCCGGGCTGGGCGGCGCATTGCGGGGGCCGCTGCCGATGCAGGCCGCGATTCTCGCAAGCAGCGGTGCGGCATCCTCGACATGCAGCCGCCCGTAGCCGAACACCAATCCCTGCCGCGTCGGCTGCTCCAGAAAATTCTGTGACAATGGCTGCACGTGGATACCGGCCTGCTTCAGGCTTGCTGCCGCTTCGCGGTCGCTCATCCGCGCCTGCATCGCCTCGGTGAACAGCGCCACCAGATGCAGTCCGGTGACGGCGGAGGACACGGTCAGATCGTCAGGCATCAGCGCCACGATGGCATCGATCAGCGCCTTTCGCCTGCTGGCATAGACCCGCCGCATCCCGCGCAGATGCCGCAACAAATGCCCTTCCCGCATGAACTCAGCGAGCGCGAGCTGGCCGATGCCGGAGGTGTGGACGTCAATCCGCGCCCGGCCCCTGGAAAACCCTTCGATGAAATGCCTGTTGGCCACGAGGTAGCCGAGCCGCAGGTTCGGCATCATGATCTTCGAGAAGGTGCCGAAATAGATCACCCGCCCCTCGCGATCGAGCGAGCGGAGCGACGCAATCATGCTGTCCTGATGCCTGAACTCCGAATTGTAATCGTCCTCGATGACCCAGACGTCGTTCTTGTTGGCCCAGTCGAGCAGTTCGAGCCGCCGCTCCAGCCCCATGCTGACGCCGAGCGGATATTGGTGCGACGGCGTGACGACAATCAGCTTCGCGCGCGGTGCGCGGCGGATTCCTTCAGAGACGACCAATCCCCTGTCATCGACCGGAATCGGCACCAGCTTTGCACCTGCCGCCGTGAGCGCCCAGCGCGCCTCGATGAAGCCGGGCTCCTCGACCCAGACCTCGTCGCCGGGATCGAGGATCATCCGGCTGCAGAAATCCAGCGCGCCTGATGTACCTGAAGTGACGACGACTTCTTCCGGCGAGCAGACCAGCCCGCGCACCGAGCCGAGGAAGTTCGCGATCTCCGCTCGCAGGCGCGGATGGCCTTCGGGCGGAAGATCGAGGCACTCCTGCTCCTTCGGATTCTGCCAGGCCTGGCGCAGCAGGCGCGACCAGTCCTTGAACGGGAAGGTCGAGATGTCGGGCGCGCCGGGGGCGAACGCGGACGGCCAGTTGGTCTCGTAGTCCAAACCAAGCAGCGATCGCCAGCGCTCCGACATCCGGGCGGGCTGGGTCGCAGGCGACGCGGTGGACGGAGGCTGCGCATGCGGGGCCGTGACGGAGGCGACCATGACGCTGCCGCGCGGCGTCGATACGAGGTAGCCCTCGGCGTAGAGCAGATCCCACGCGGTCAGCACCACCGTGCGTGAACAGCCCAATTCCCGCGCGATCTCGCGCGATCCCAGGAATTGCGTTCCGGCGGGAAAGACGCCGCGCAGGATGCCGTCGCGGATGTGGGCCGCGATCTGCAGATGCAGCGGCACGGTCGACGTCCGGTCAATATGGATGCCGGCAAGGGATACGCGCTTGCTCGGGTGACGGCTGTTGTCCATGTCTCGCCTGTCAGACAGGAAATTGTAGCCCGCCTCACACCAGGCTCGACTTGCCGCGGCTCAGCACCTCGCCCGCGCCCTTGTCGCCGACGATCCTGCCCTGCTCGTATACCACACGGCCGCGCGCGATGGTGGTGACGGGCCAGCCGGTGACGTCGAAGCCTTCCCAGGGCGTATAGTCGGCGCCGTGATGCAGATCGGTCTGCTGGATCTTCTTCGTCAATTTCGGGTCCCACAACGCGATGTCGGCATCGAAGCCCACGCCGATCGACCCCTTGCGTGGATAGAGACCGTAGATGCGCGCATGGTTGGTCGCTGTCAGCTCGACGAACTTTTGCAAGCTGATCCGTCCCTTCGACACGCCTTCCGAGAACAGGATCGGCAGCCGGGTCTCGACGCCGGGAATGCCGTTCGGCACCCAACGGAACGAGGTGCGCGAATTCGGCGTCAGCTTGCCCTTGGGATCGTCGTAGCGGAACGGGCAGTGATCGGACGAGAAGGTCTGGAACACACCTGAGGTGATGCCTTCCCAGATCGCTTGCTGGCTCTCGGCATCGCGCGGCGGCGGCGAACAGACATACTTCGCGCCCGTGATGTCCATGTTGAGGCCCTTCATGTCGTCGGCCGTCAGCGTGATGTATTGCGGACAGGTCTCCGCATGCACCGGCAATCCGCGCTGCTGGGCCCAGCGCACCTGCTCCATCGCCTCGCGCCCGGAGACGTGAACGATCATGATGGGAACGCCGATCACCTCGGCATGGCTGATGGCGCGATGCGTCGCCTCGCGCTCGACGGCCTGGGGCCGCGAGGTGCCGTGGTAGTAGGGCGCGATATGGCCCTCGCGCTCCAGCTTGCTGGTCAGGAAGCGAATCGCGTCGTAGCCCTCGCAATGGACCATGACCAGCGCCTCCTCGCGGCGCGCCACCTCGAACACCTCGAGCAGCTGCCTGTCGCTGAGCACGAGATCGTCATAGGTCATGAACACCTTGAACGAGGTGTAGCCGTCCTTCACCAGCGCCGGCAGCTCCTGCCCGAGCACGACGGCGGTCGGATCGGAGATGATGAGGTGGAAGGCCGTGTCGATGTAGCACTCGCCCTCGGCGAGCTTACGGTAGTTTTCGACGCAGGTCCGGAGCGACGTTCCCTTCTCCTGGAGCGCGAAGGGCAGCACCATGGTGTTGCCGCCGGCAGCAGCCGCGCGCGTCGCCGAGGCAAAGTCGTCGGCCATCACCACATCGGGCCCTGACGGCTGCGAGATATGGACGTGGCTGTCGATGCCGCCCGGCAGCGCCAGCAGGCCCGTCGCATCGATCTCGCGCGCCGCGCCCTCGAGATGGTCGGCGATGCTGACGATCCGGCCGTCGCGAATGCCGATATCGGCGCGGAACTCGTCGCTGGCCGTCACGATGGTGCCGCCGCGAATGGCGAGATCGAGCTGCGTCACAGAAGTCTCCATCACTTGATGACCGCCGATGTCTGGAAGATCCGGCCCCACTGCGCAAGGGCCGCGATGTCGCCGCCGGCAAGCTCCAGCGTCCGCCACAGTGTGACCGCGACCGAGTCGAGCACGGCAACATTCAATTCCCGTTCGAGCGAGGCCGCAAGCGCCGCGCCGTCGAGATTGGTGCAGAGGATGACGACGGCATCGGCGCCCTCGGCCGCCACGGCGCGGATCATGCCCGCGATCGTCGCAGGCGCGACCTCGCCAAAGGAGAAATTGTCACGCAGGCCCAGGTGCCGCTCGGCATGCGGCGCGATGCCCTCCTCGGCCCAGACATCGCCGATCCGCCGCTGCACGTCGTCAGTATAGGGCGAGACCAGGCCGACCCGCCTGACCCCAAGCGCGCGGGCCGCGTCAATGCAGGCGAGCGTCGACGTCGTCGCGGGGATATTCGTACGCGCCGTGATCGCCTCGCACAGGCTCCTGTCGCGGCCAATGCCGAGCCAACTCGCGGAGGTGCCGTTCCAGGCGATGGCATCGACCTTGGCGTCCGCCAGCAGATCCGCCGCCGGCAACATCACCGAGGCGTCGAACTGGTTCAGCGCAGCGGCATCCAGCGCAATCTCGGTGACGCGGAAGCGCGAGAAATGGGCGGTGACGTCGGTCACGCCATGCAGCATCGCGCTGGTGACGGGCTCGAGCACCGAGTTCGAAGACGGCGTGATCATGCCGAGGCGTTTGCGCATGGCCATACCTTACGACGCCTGCGCAAGGCGCGTCGACTCCTCCCGGATCAGGGACAGGATGCGGCGCTTGGCGTCATTGAACTCGGGGCTGGTGATGTCGCGCGGGCGCGGCAGGTCGAAATTGACCGCTTCGCGGATGCGGCCGGGCCGCTTGGTCATCACCACGATCTTGTTGCCGAGCACCAGCGCCTCGTCGACGCTGTGGGTGACGAACACGATGGTGCAGCGGCGCTTCTGCCAGATCGCCACCAGTTCCTCCTGCATTTCGAGCTTGGTCTGGGCGTCGAGCGCCGCAAACGGCTCGTCCATCAGGATGACGCTGGGATTCATCAGCAGAGCCCGGGCGATGCCGACCCGCTGGTTCATGCCGCCGGACATCTCGGAGGGATGGTGGTGCTCGAAGCCGCGCAGGCCGACGAGATCGATAAACTCCATGGCGCGGTCGTAGCGTTCAGCCTTGGCGACGCCCTTGAGCTTGAGATGGAAGGCGATGTTGTCGATCGCCGTCAGCCACGGCATCAATGTCGGCTGCTGGAACACCACGCCGCGATCCGAGCCCGGCCGCTCCACCTGCTTGCCGTCGACCAGCGTACGCCCGGACGTGGCCTGCTCGAATCCGGCGATGATGTTGAGCAGGGTCGACTTGCCGCAGCCGGACGGGCCGAGCAGGCAGACGAAATCATTGGTCTCGATGTCGAGATTGATGTTGTCAAGCGTGAGCAGGTCGCGGCCGCGCCGCTTGTCGGAGAACACCTTGACGATGTTGCGTAGCTCGATAGCCGCCATCAGCCCGCCCTGCCCTGCACCGTGGTTGTCTGTTGCCAGCGCAGCGTGTGCGCCATGATCGCCTTGAGGCCGAGGTCGGAGAGATAGCCGAGCAGCCCGATCGATATCATCGCGGCGAGCACGATGTCGTAGCGCAGGAAATAGTAAGAATCCCACAGGACGTAGCCGAGCCCGCTCTTGACCGCGACCATCTCGGCCGTAACCGTCAGCATCCAGGCCGACCCGACCGCGATGCGCAGGCCGGCGAAGATCGAGGGCAGCGCCGCCGGCAGCACGATGTCGGTCAGCATCTGCCGCTGGCTTGCGCCCATCATCGCACCGGCCCGCACCAGATTATGGTCCACGGTCTTCACCCCATGGATGGTGTTCATCAGCACCGGAAAGAAGGCGCCGAGGAAGACCAGAAAGATCGCCGGCTTGTCGGCGATGCCGAACCAGATGATCGCGAGCGGAATCCAGGACACCGGCGGGATCGGCCGCAGCATCTGGAGTGTCGGCTCCAGCGTCTTCTCGAACAGGCGCGACCAGCCGATGGCGACACCGGCGAGAATGCCGAGCAGGCTTGCCAGCGCGAAGCCCCCGAACACGCGCAGGGCGCTGGCGAGCGCGTCGCGCAGCCAGTGGCCGGAATAGGTCTGCGTGGTCTCGTCGAAGCCGAACACCCAGTCGCCGAGCGCATGCAGCACCGCGCTCGGCGCCGGCAGCAGCGCCGGCGGCAACACGCCGCTGCGGGCAAAGGCTTCCCAGCCCGCGATCAGCAGCGCGGGAACGACGACGCGTTCGAGCCCCTGCAAAGCCCGCGTCAGCGGAAACGCCGGCTTAGCTGGCGAGACGTCAGTAACCGAGGTCATTCCTAGCCTTTCCCGTGGCCTGCTCCAGGAACGAATAGTCCATGTTCTTCTCCGCTTCCGCGGAGACGTCCTTCGAGATATATTTGAGGTCGCGCATCATCGCGGCGATCGCCAGCGTCTGCGACCGATGGATCGCGGGATCTGGCGAAGCGTTCTTCAAGGCTTCGGTTGCCACAGTCTTGTCGAGGCCGGTCAGCTTGTTGATGACCTCGATCCACGGCGCCTTGTCGGCGATCAGCTTGTTGTCGAGCTCGACCACGGCGCTGACGACGCCTTGAACACCGGCGCGCTGGCTGGCGATGACGTCCGAACGGGTGACGATCAGATTGGTCAGATTGCCGGCCGCTTGGTCGTACGGCAGCACAAAGTGCTTGCCGGCGCCGGCGAGCCGAATCTGCGAGGCGAACGGCTCCACCGAGCAGATCATGTCGATCTCGCCGCGCTGCAGCGCCGCCAGATGATCGGACGGATTGGGAATGTTGATGAACTGGACGTCCTTGTTGGGATCGACGCCCTGCTTGAGGAACGCGCCGCGCATGTGGATGTCCTGCGCGTTGCCGCGGGAAGCCGCGACCTTCAACAGCTGACCGTCGCTCTTACCCTTGGCAACGATGGCCTTGAACGCGGTCCAATCATCCGGCGGCAGGTCCAGCTTCGTAGACGAGAGACATTCCGAGCCGCCATTGATTTGGCCGGACACGGCGACGACGTCAAAGCCCTTGTCGAGCGCGGTAATGTAATGGAGGTAGGTGACCTGCGCGACGTCGATGCTCTTCGATATCAGCGCGGTCAGCACGTCATTGCCCGAGTTGAAGCCGGTGGCCTCGACCTCGACACCCTTCGCCATGCCTGAAATCAGCGACATCGGCAGGCAGTGCGCGCATTTGGCATAGCCGAGCTTGATTTTGGGGGCTTGCGCGATGGCGAGATCGCCTCCGCCGAACATCGCCGCCATCACCACGAGGCCCCATCGCAAACTCGTCCGCATCGCTCACTCCGTTTCGGAAAGCGCGAGATCCCGCGCGTCGCGCGCGATCATCGACCGGCCCTTGCGGCAGCGCAATCCGGTTTTTGCATGCTGCATACAATTTGCGCGCTATGCCATTGTTTTCAGCTACATACGTCGCTATTTTGGGCAGGCCAGAGGGCCGGAAACGGCTAGGATGAACTGAAGCAACGAGGCGCGCGTGCAGCAGAAGTCGGAAACACCGAAGGGCCGAAAATCGCCCAAACTCAAGAGGATGGGCCTGCATGAGCGCGCCGCTGCGCGGATGCGGACCATGATCATTCGCGGCGAGCTGCCGCCGGGATCGCAGACCCAGGAGACCAGACTGTCGAAGGAGCTGGGCGTGTCGCGCACGCCGCTGCGCGAGGCGATGAAGGTGCTGGCCGCCGAAGGTTTGGTCGAGCTGCGCCCCAACCGCAGCCCCCGCATCGCCGGCATCGCGGTCGAGGGCATCTCGGAGTTGTTCGAGGCGCTGGCCGGGATCGAGCGGATTGCCGCGGAGCTTGCCGCCGAGCGCGCGACCGACCGCGATCTCGCCCGCCTGCGCACACTCCAGACCCGGATGGAGGGTCACCACCGCAGCGGCAAGCTCGACGATTACTTCGCCATCAACGGCGAGATCCACAACACCATCGTCCGCATGGCCCGCAACACGCCGCTGCGCGAAGCGCACGAGACGCTGATCTCCCGCGCCGAACGCGCGCGTTATCTGGCGCTTGGTGCCGACCGCCGCTGGAGCAATTCGGTCGACGAACATGCCGGCATCCTCGCGGCTCTGGAGGCGCGCGACAGCGAGGCGGCCGGCCGCCTGCTCGGCACCCATGTCCGCCAGACCGGCACGGCACTGCTCGAGACTCTCGCCCCCAAGCCCGAGCTCAAGCCCAAGCTGACGGCGGCCTGACCATGAAGCTGCTGCTGCTCAACCCCAACACCAGCCCGGCAGTCACCCAGTTGATGACCGATGTCGGGCAGCGCGCCGCCGCGCCCGGCACCGAGCTGATACCCTGCACCGCGACGCGCGGGGTGCCCTATATCTCGACGCGCACCGAAGCACAGATCGGCGGCGCCATTGCGCTGGAGATGCTGGCCGAGCAGCACACCAGGGTCGATGCCGCGATCATCGCCGCCTTCGGCGATCCCGGCCTGTTCGCCGCGCGCGAAACATTCGACATTCCCGTGGTCGGCATGGCGGAAGCCGCGATGCTGACCGCCTGCATGGCCGGACGGCGCTTTGCCATCGTCACCTTCGCCCAGGCGCTGGGGCCCTGGTACGAGGAATGCGTCCGCGATCATGGACTACGGGAGCGCTGCGCCGGCATTCGCATGCTCGATACGCCATTCAAGGCGATCTCCGAGGTCGGCACCGAGAAAGAAGACGTGCTGGTCGAACTCGCCCAGCGCGCCATCGTCGAGGACGAGGCCGATGTGCTGATCTTCGCGGGCGCCCCGCTGTCCGGTCTCGCCGAGCGTGTCGCCGACCGAATCCCCGTCCCTGTCGTGGACCAGGTCGTCGCCGCCGTGAAGCAGGCCGAGGCGCTGGTCGCGCTGCGGCTGCGCAAGGCAACCGCGGGCACGTTCCGCCGGCCCGCCGCCAAACCCACCCTAGGTCTTGCCGGGGCACTCGCTGCCCGGCTCGAGCATCGCGACAGCTAGGGGAGCTTTGGTCGGCGATGCGAAAAGCCCAATTCGTGTTCGAGAGTACGGCCGAAGGCAAACAACCGGGATTCGCATCCCGGCGGTGCGATGATCTGGATGCCGAAGGGCAGCTCGTTCCCTTCTCGCCGCATTGGCAGAGTCAGCACCGGGAAACCAACCAACGAGACGATGAAGGTCACCGCGAGATAGTCGATCGGCGTCTCCAGCGCCGCGCCATCGATGGCGGTGACGTCACTGATCTCGTTCGGCCAGGGGAAGACGGACGCCGCCGGCGCAACCAGGAAATCGGTACGGGTGAACAGCTCGCGAAAGCTGCGGTAGATCGCGGTGCGGCGGCGTTCGGCGTTGAGGTAATCTTCGGCCGAGAGCTTTGCCCCCGCCTCGATGTTCCAGATCACGGTGGGCGTGAGCTCGGCGAGGCGCGCCCTCAACAGCTCGCCGTAACTGTTGGCAATGTGCGCGGCACGCAGCGTGCGAAAGGTCTCGATCGCACCGCCGCAATCGGGCGAGGATGGAGCGACATCGGCGACGCCGGCGAGCGCGTCGCAGGCGGCAGAAAAGCGCGCACGCACGTCGCGCGCGACCGGCGCGACGCCGAAATCGGGCGTCACTGCGATTCTGGGGCGTCTCGCAAGCAGCCGGTCGTCGCTGCCGACGCCGACCGAAAGCGGATCGTTCGCATCGCCTCCCCCGCAGACCGACAGCGCGAGTTCGAGATCGTCGACATCGCGGGCGAGGAAGCCGTGGGTGGCGAGCATGTCCCAGCCGAGTGGACGGCGCGGGGACGGGATGCGGCCGGGTGTCGGCCGGATCGAGGCGACGTCGCAGAAGCTTGCGGGCGTGCGGACGGAGCCGCCGAAATCGGTGCCGTGCGCCAGCGGCACCATGCCGGCCGCGACCGCGACGGCGGAGCCGCCGGACGATCCGCCGGAGGTCAACGCGGGATCGAACGGATTGCGCGTCGGCCCGCAGAGCTTGTTGATGCAGACCGCACCGAAGCCGAATTCCGGGGTGTTGGTCTTTCCCAAGATGATCGCGCCGGCGCGCCGCAGCCGCGCAACGACGAGATCATCCTCGGCCGGGACGTGATCGCGAAACAGAACCGATCCGTAGGTGGTCGCAAGCCCGGCGGTGTCGGTAAGATCCTTGATCGCAACCGGCACACCATGCAGCGGGCCGATCGGCGCGGGCGCAGCGTCGCAGATTTGCGCGGCACGGCGGGCGCCCTCCGCGTCGACGGTCACGAATGCCGCCAATTGCACGTCGCTGTGCGCTATCCGCGCAAGATGTGCCTCAACGGCGTCGCGCGAGGACAGCTCGCTCTTGGCAACGGCGCGCGCAAGGGTTGTGGCGGTGAGGTCGCAAATCGATTGATCCGAGGTCATCGGACGACAATGCCAAAACGCGCCGCCAAAAGCGACCGCGCCGGGCACGAGATTTGCTTTCTTCTTCGGGGCAACGGGAGGCAACATCATGGCTGAAGTGCAAGGCGGCCGCTCACTCGTCGTCGACGCCGTCACCCACCGTTATCCGAGCGGTGCGCTCGCGGTCGAGAACATCAATCTCGACATCAAGGGCGGCGAGATCATCGCCCTGCTCGGTCCGTCCGGCTGCGGCAAGACCACTCTGCTGCGGATCATCGCCGGCTTCATCGCACAGACGCAGGGACGGATCATCATCGGCGACGACATCGTCGATGCGCTGCCGCCAAACCGCCGTGCCGTCGGCATCGTGTTCCAGAACTATGCGCTGTTTCCGCATCTGTCGATCAGCGAGAACGTCGCTTACGGGCTCGCCGCCCGTGGCATCGACAAGGCGACGCGCCAGCGCGAGGCGCAGCGCCTGCTGGACCTGGTGCAATTGCCTGCTATGGCGGATCGGCTGCCGCGGCAGCTCTCCGGCGGCCAGCAGCAGCGCGTCGCGCTCGCCCGCGCGCTCGCGATCAAGCCCTCGATCCTGCTGCTCGACGAGCCCTTTGCCGCGCTCGACAA
Source organism: Bradyrhizobium sp. A5 (assembly GCF_042076515.1). Classification (NCBI taxonomy): domain Bacteria; kingdom Pseudomonadati; phylum Pseudomonadota; class Alphaproteobacteria; order Hyphomicrobiales; family Nitrobacteraceae; genus Bradyrhizobium; species Bradyrhizobium sp. A5. The sequence continues at coordinate 4,570,546 of NZ_CP148990.1, forward strand.
GAATTTGCGGCTCGACATGCAGATCGAGGTCAAGCGGCTGCAGCGCGTCTCCGGCATCACCACGCTGATCGTGACGCACGACCAGGAAGAAGCGCTGTCGATGGCCGACCGCGTCGCCGTGCTCAGCCACGGCAAGCTCGAACAGTTCGGATCGCCGTCGGACGTCTACGACCGTCCGCAAACCCTGTTCGTGAATACCTTCGTCGGCTCCAGCAACCGCATGCCCGGCGTGGTCGTCTCGGCGGACCGCACGGCTGCAAAAGTTCGCCTCGATGCCGGCGCGGAGATCATCGCACGGCCCGCGGGCGGCGCGCTCACCGAGGGCGGCCGCGTCACCGTGTGCATCCGGCCCGAGCATCTGCAATTCGTCGGCGACGAGTCCGGCTTTGCCGGCGTCGTCGGCATGTCGCTGCCGCTGGGGGCCACCGTCGTTCATGAAGTCACGACCGCCGACGGCTCCGGCGTCAAGGTCTCCCAGGCGCGCATCGGCGAGACGCGCGCGCTGGAGAGCGGCGCCGCCGTGCGCCTCGCGCCGCTCGCCCCATCGCTCGCCAACGCCTTTCCCGCAACGCTTTAGATTCAATCTTTGTCCAGAGGGAGTTCGACTATGATCATGAACCGCCGCAGCCTGATGACGACCGCACTCACACTCGGCGCCATGAAGGCGTTTCCGGGCTTAAGCTACGCCCAGGCCCGCCCGCTGGTGTTTGCGACCTTCACCGGAAGCTGGGAGGAGGCGCACAAGGCGGTGCTGGTGCCGGCGTTCCGCAAGGCAAGCGCGGACGCCGCGATCGTGCTCGACCCCATGCTCTCGGTCGACCAGATTGCCAAGGTGAACGCGGCAAAGGCCAATCCGCCGATCGACGTGATGCTGCACGATCCGGGCCCGGCCCTCGTTGCGATCGGGCAGGATCTCGTCGAGCCCTATCCGGTCGAGAAGAGCGCCTATTACAAGGACCTGATCTCCGAGGCGCAGGAGCCGATGGGCCCAGCCCCGTTCTTCCAGGTCGTCGGCCTCACCTACAATCCGGAAGCCGTCAAGACGCCGCCGACCTCCTGGGCCGATCTGTGGAAGCCGGAGTTCAAGGGCCGTGTCGGCATCACCAATCTCAACTCGACGCTCGGCACCGGCTGGCTGGTCGAGATCGCCAAGATGCGCGGCGGCTCGGAAGCCAATGTCGATCCCGGCTTCAAGGCGATCGAGGAGCTGAAGCCCAATCTCGCCGCCGTCGCCGCCAATCCCGGCGCGCTCGCGACCCTGTTCCAGCAGGGCCAGATCGACATCTCGCCCGGCAATTTCAACGCCATCCAGATCCTCAAGGCGCGCGGCGTACCGGTCGAGTTCGTGGCGCCGAAGGAAGGCGCCATCGCCTTCAAGACCACGATCCACATCGTCAAGAACTCGCCTAACCGCGAGCTCGCCTTCAAGCTGATCGAGGCGTCGCTGACGCCGGAGGTGCAGACCACGCTGATGAACCCGCCCTATCTGATCGTGCCGACGAATTCCAAGGTGACGATGGGCGGCGAGATCGCGCGCGTGCTCGCCAAGGACACCGCCGAGCTGAAGCAGAAATTCGTGTTCCAGGACTGGAAGAAGATCAACGAACAGCGCTCGGCGTGGATCGAGCGATTCAACCGCGAGATCAAGATCTAGAGGCATCGCTGAGGATTTGTCATGGGCACGGCACCGGCATCGCGGGATGTGACGTCCTACGGGATGGGATTGGCAGCGCCGCTGGCGCAGTTCTTCCTGGTCTTCTTCGTGGCGCCGCTGCTGCAATTGCTCTGGCTCTCGCTGCACAACGACACGGCCGCGCTCCATTGGGGGCTCGGCCAGTACCTACACTTCCTCACCGATCCCTTCAGCCTCGGCGTGCTCGGCTCGACGCTGATGCTAGGGGCCGAGGTGACGGCCGTGTGCCTCGTGCTCGGCTTTCCCATCGCCTGGCTCTACCAGCGGGTCGGACCAAAGCTTCAGACCATCATCATCCTGATCGTGCTGCTGCCGCTTCTGACCAGCGTCGTGGTCCGCACCTTCGCCTGGATCGTCATCCTGGGCCGCCAGGGCATCATCAATGCGACGCTGCAATCCCTTGGGATGATCGATACACCGATAAAACTGCTCTACACCCAGTTCGGCGTGGTGATCGCGCTGGCGCAGGTGCAGATGCCGCTGATGACGCTGCCGCTGATCACGGCGCTCGGCCGCATCGATTCCAATCTCGACGATGCCTCCTGCTCCCTCGGCGCCGGGAGCTGGCGCACCTTCTTCAGGATCGTGCTGCCGCTGTCGCTACCCGGCGTAATCGCCGGCTGCACGCTGACCTATGCCGCGGCGATCACCGCCTTCATCACCCAGTCGCTGATCGGCGGCGGGCAGATGCTGTTCATGCCGATGTATCTCTATCAGCAGGCCTCCACGCTGCAGAACTGGCCCTTTGCCTCCGCGATCTCGATCATCTTCCTGCTGGCCGTGCTCGCGGTCGTCTCGGTCTTCACCACGCTCGGCCGCCTGTCGCGCGGCTATGGAGGCGCGTGATGAGCGGACGCAAGCGCACCCTGGAAGCCATCAGCTTCGAGTTCGTGATGACCGCGATCGCGGTGATCGCACTGATCATCATCATCGCGCCCTCGCTGGTGGTGCTGATCGTCTCCTTTACCAGCGGGTTCTCACTGCGCTTCCCGCCGCCGGGCTATTCGCTGCGCTGGTACGCCGAGTTGTGGAACGCCTGGCAGCTGCACTTCGCGGCCAAGAACAGCCTCACCGTCGCACTGTGGGCGACGGGCCTGTCAGTCGTGCTCGGTGTTGGGGCGGCGCTCGCGATCTCACGGTCGCGGACGCTGTCGGCACGTCTGCTCGACTCCCTCTTCATGTCGCCGCTGGTGCTGCCGGCGCTGGCTTTTGGTCTGGCTGCGCTGATGCTGTTCTCGCTGGTCGGGATGCAGGTGTCGTTACTGACGCTGGTGATCGGCCACACCGTGGTCTGCGTGCCCTATGTCGTGCGCAACACGGTCGCAGCGCTCGCCCAGCTCGAGCCGACCCTGCTGGAGAGTTCCGCGGTGCTGGGCGCGAGCCGGCTCTACACGTTCCGGCGGATCGTGCTGCCGCTGATCCGGCCGGGCATCATCGCGGGCGCCTTCATCGCCTTCATGTCGTCGTTCGACAACGTACCGGTCTCGCTGTTCCTGCGCGACGCCGCAACCGACATGCTGCCGATCCGGATGTGGCAGGACCTCGAGGGCAAGCTCGACGTCACCATTGCCGCGCTATCGAGCGTGCTGATCATCGCCACCGTTGCGATGGTCGCGGTCATGGAGCGCGTCACAGGCCTGTCGCGGCGGCTGACCAACTGATCAGGCGCCGCGGAACAGCGAATAGCCCCAGCGCGTGAATTTCAGCGGCAGATGAAAATGCTCCTCGACATGCTTGATGCGGAAGCGGAACGGCGTCACCGTGAGAAAGCCGTCGCTGTCCGCAAAGAATTCGCCGAGATGAAACAGCACCTCGTACTCGCCTGCCGTCACGCCCGCGCCCTGCGCAATGGGGTGATCGAGCACACCGTTGGCGCCGAGCCGACCGTCGGCGACGCGCGAGGAGTCAGGATCGATCCGCCAGATCTCGACGCGCAGACCCTGCGCCGGTCGTCCGCCGGCCACATCGACCGCGTGAATGGAAATACCGCCTGCCATAGTGCCGTTCCTCCTGATAGCGCCGCGCCATGGTAGACGCAAACACCGCCGTTCGGCCAGCGCCGCCGTTGCTGCCGGCGCTCGGCGCGATGACCTCGCTTCAGGCCCTGGTGGCGCTCGCCTTGTTTGCCCCGGGCGTGGTCGCGCCGCGCGCCCATATCGAGGTCTGGCAGCTCTCGATGTTCTCCTGCGCAGTGTTCGCCGTCGGCATCCCCGCCTCGTTCTGGGGCGGCGGCCTCATCGCGCGGATGGGCTCGCTCCGGATCGCGAGCCTGTGCGCGGCGGCGATCGTCGTCAGCATGGCGCTGGCTTCGCTCGGATCGACCGCGGCCCTGCTCGCCGCCGGCCTCTGCCTAGGCCTTGCCTTCGGACCGGAGACGCCCGCGAGCGCGGCGCTGCTGTCGCGGCTGGTAACGTCGGAGCGACGCGCCTTCGTGTTCTCGGTGCGCCAGACCGGCAACCAGATCGGCGCCGTCTGCGGCTCGCTGGCCCTGCCCGCGGTCGCGATCTGGCTGGGACCGGCCTGGTGCTACGCAGTCGTCGGTGCCTGCGCTCTCGTCGCAATCCTGCTGTTCGAGCACCTGCGGCCGGCTTTTGCCGGCAAAGCCGTTCCGCTTCCGCAACTTGATCTCCGCGCGCGGCTGGCGCTGGTCACCGCGGACCGGCGCATCGCGCTGCTGGCGCTGGCCTCGATGCCGTTCAGCGCAATGCAGGTGTCGCTCAACACCGTCTTCGTCATGCTCGGCACACGTCAGCTCGGCCTGAGCCACATCGAGGCCGGCCTGGCGCTCGCGTGCGCGCAGGCCGGCGGCCTGGTCGGCCGGCTCGGCTGGGGCTATGTCGCCATGCGTCTCGATGCCTCGCGCATGGTGCTCGTCGTCATCGGCCTCGGCATGGCCTTCTGCGCCGCGCTGCTCGGCCTCGATGGCGCATCGCTCGGTCGCACCGAGCAATTCGCCGTCGCGGCCCTGTTCGGCCTGACGGCATCCGGCTGGAACGGCGTCTTCATCGCCGAGATCGCGCGCCTCGCCCCGCAGGACCGGATCGGCGAGACTACGGGCGCCGTGCTGACCGCATCCTATGCCGGCCTGCTCGCCGCGCCGGCGCTGGTTTCGGTGCTGGATGGCGTTGCCGGTCTCGGCGCCGCGTTCTTCGCCTTGGCTTGCCTTGCCCTGTGCGGCACATTGGCGCTGATCTGGGAAGGCCATGACAGAGCGAAACAATAGCGCGCGCGAGATTGCGGCCAACATCTCCGCTGGGCGCACGAGCGCGGTGGAAACAGCCAAGGCAGCGCTTACGCGCATCGAGGCGGCCAGGGCGCTGAACGCGGTGGTGACGATCGATCCCGCCCGCACGCTTGCCGACGCGGCAGCGGTCGATGCGCGCCTGCGCTCCGGCGAAGCGATGCCGCTCGCCGGCGTCCCCATCGTCGTCAAGGACAACATCTGGGCCGCTGGCTGGCGCATCACGCAGGGCTCGCGCCTGTTCGCCAATTTCATTGCGCCACAGGATGCCATTGCAATCGAGCGCCTGCGCGAGGCCGGCGCCGTCATCATCGGCATCGGCGCGACGTCGGAGTTCGCCAGCAAGGGTGTGACGACCTCACAGCTGTTCGGACCCACACTCCATCCGCTCGATCCCACGTTGACACCTGGCGGTTCATCGGGCGGTCCGGCCGCCGCCGTAGCGGCCGGCCTCGTGCCGCTCGCGATCGGTACCGATGCCGGCGGCTCCAGCCGCAGGCCGCCCGCCCATGTCGGTGTCGCCGGTTTCAAGCCGTCCTATGGCGCGATCCCGTATGGGCCGGGTTTCGCCGAGCCGTTCTTTGGCCTCTCCGTCATCGCTCCGATCGCCGCCGACGTCGCGGATATCGCGCTGGCGTTCGAGGCCATGGCCGGCGTCGATCCGCGCGATCCGGACTCGGCAGTCGTCGCGAGAGAGGCTGAAGACATCACGGACTTGCGCATCGCGTTTTCACCGCGCCTCGGACTTGACGTCGCCGTTGACGACGTCGTTGCGAACGGGCTCGCTTCCGCTGTTGAACGCATCGCCGCCACAGGCTTGCGTATCGCACATCGCGATCCGGTCTGGCTGGCGGGCGCCACGGAGGAAGCCATCATGCCGCTTCAGCATGCCGGCCTCGCCGCGCTCTATGGCGACACCTTTCGCAAGGACCCGAATGTCTTCGATCCTGATATCGCCAGGCAGATCGAGCGAGGACTCACCTGGTCGGGGTCAGAGGTTGCCGGAGCCCTCGTCGCCAGCACCGCAATCGCCAATGCCTTCGCTGCCTTCTTCAGCGAGGTCGACCTGTTGCTGGCACCGACGGTGCCCTGCGTTGCGTGGCCGTTTACCCAGCTCGGACCCGAGACGATCGGCGGCCGCGCCGCAAGCCCGCGCGCGCACGCCGTATTCACGCCGTTCGTCAATCATGCCCGACTGCCGGCGATTTCGATCCCTTGCGGGACCGATGAGCGCGGACTTCCTTTCGGCTTGCAGATCATCGCCCGTCGCGGACAGGACCGCACACTGCTGCGAGCTGCGCAGCACATCGAGTCCGTGCTCAGGGCATAAGTCAGCCCGCAAAGGTCGATCGCAGGCGCCGCCAGCCGATGACGATGCCGGTGATGGAGAACACCAGCCCGAGCGCGCAGAGCCCGACGATCAGGACATCGCGCAAACGCGGATGCGCGAGCAGGACCGGAAAATCGAACGTATGCAACGCGCTGTAGACCCAGCGATAGGTCCGCCGCGACGCATCGAGCCTCTGCGGCACGCGGCCGTCGGCCCCGTCGATATCGAACCAGAGGTCGCCGCAGCGGGAGCGATAGACGGGTACACGCGCAACGATGGACTGCGCAGGATAGGCGTCGTCACCGGCAAGACTGGAGGGTGCGCCGCAGCCGTCCGCGACACGCGTCATCAAGCTTCCGACCTCCAGCGCGCTCAGGAATTCCGACTCTCCATTTGCGGGGCGGACCAGAGCTTGCTTGTCGAGACCGAGCCACTCGCGCCGATGGAGTCTGCCATCGAAAGCAAACCATTCGACCTCGCGGGCCGCTGACGATATCGGCTTCCGATCGAGCGACGCGGCTGTCGTCCAGTCCGGCGAAACATCGATCACGCCGGCTTCAGCCGGGGTCAACTCCCCGCGCGAGAACAGCCGGCCGTGATCCATCGAGAGCCAGCCGCTGAAGATCCAGGTCAGCACGAAAGCTGTCGCGACGAGGCCGATGACGTGATGCAGGGCGTGCCAGCCGCGATAAGGCGACGACAGTTGCCGACCGCGAAGCCTGAGCCGTGCGAGCCCGAGCACCGCGCCGAGCAATGCCGCAATCAAGGCCAGCAGCGATAGCGTCCAAACCACGCCATCCCATAGCGCCCAGTTGCTTCGCAGCACTGTCGGATAGATCCAGTGTAGGACGCTCCCCGCCCAATTCCAGCCGCGCTCGCTTCGCGTCGTATCCAGGACGACTTCGCCGGTCCGCGATGAAACGTAGACCTCCGTCCCGGCGGCATCGTCGAGAGCGACGCGGAATAGGGGCCGATGGCGATCAAAGCCATTCGGCACGCTCCATTGATCGTAATCCGCGCGTGCGATGACCTCCGCATGCGTGGCATCGAGCCCGCGCAAGTGCGCATGCTCCCGCGCGATGGCGAGCGCGAATTCAGACGACGTCACCGACGCGTCCGTTCCATCCAGGGCACGAACCGCGCGAACACGCGATGGCCCCGAGACGATGTAGACCGGTCCATCGCTCCGCCGGATCAGGCGAACTCGTCTGGCATCCGCAATCTCGCTGGCGACCACGGCGTCATGGGCCGACATGGTCACCTGCGCGCCGCCCACCGGTGCCAGTCCGGCAAATCGCTCCGCTTCCGTCAGCGACGGAAACGGAACGAAGTGCATCACAATGCCGGTTGCGAACCACATCGCGAACAGCAGGCAGAACGCGATCCCGAGCCAGCGGTGCAGCAGGACGATCGCGGCCATCATGGGGTCAGCGTCCTACCATTTGAACGCGGCCGAAAGTTCATAGGTGCGCGGCGCGCCGAGCAGGATCTGGTCGGGATAGAACGGATCGCCCCAGATCGCGTAGCGCTTGTCGGCGATGTTGCGCACGCGGAAGGTCAGGCGGGCCTGATCGACCGCATTGAACACCCTCTTGGGGATGTCGACGAAGGCATAGACGTCGGCGACGGTGTAAGCCTTCATCGTCACGACGTTGGCATCGGTGTTGTAGCGGTCACCGACATGACGGCCGGTGATGCCGATCTCGACCGGCCAGGGCGTGAAGAACCGGTACGACGCGCCGGCATTGGCGACGATGCGCGGCACGTTCGGCGGCGTGTTGCCCGAGAACGAGCCGCCGGCGAAATTGTAGTCGGCGTAGCGCGCATCGACATAGGCGATGTTGCCCCACAGGCGCAGCGGCTCGATCGGACGCACCGCGGCGGCGAGCTCCACGCCCTTCGATTCCTGCCGCCCGGCGATGTTGAGTTGCATCCCACCCGCCGCGGCGTAGACGTTCTTGCGCAGGATGTCGTAGGCCGAGAAGGACCACTCCGCCCGGTTGTCCCAGAACAGATGCTTGACGCCGGTCTCATAGGTGCGGGCCGTCGTCAGATCGAGCGGCTGGGTCGGCCCGAGCAGGAAGATGCTGTTGGCCGAGATGTCCGCCCCAGTGGCGTACTGGCTGAAGAAGGTCAGGCCGGGCACGGCTTCCCAGGTGTATCCAATGCGACCGGTCACCGGCGCCCAGTCCTTCGTGAACGGGAAGCCGGCCTTCTCCAATCCGTTCTTGTCGGTCGAATTGCGGTCGAGCCCGATATGCTCGACGCGCAGGCCGCCAACCAGCGCAAAGCTGCGCGTCAGCTTCAGCCGGTCCTCGAACGACAGCGCCTCGTTGTCGATGCGGGCGGTCTGCTGCTGCGTCGTGAGCAGGCCGTAATAGCCGCGATTTGGATCGACCAGTGAAACGGAATCGCCCGGGAAGTTTGCCGCGCCCGGCCTGACAAAGTCGAGGTAGCTCGACGACAGTGTCGTGACCAGCCGGTTGTCGAAACCTGCGATGTTCGCATCCCAGATCAGGTCGGTGATGTTGCCAACCAGCCGCTGGCTGTGCGCGACATAGAAGCGCTCGCGATCCACCATGTTCGTTGTGGAATTAAACGCTTCGATCTCGTTGTTGAACCAGGTGCGCTCTGCACCGTAACCATAGGCCTGGCTCTTCAACGTCAGGTCGGGCGCCAATTTCAGCTCAAAACCGCCACGCAGCCACACTTCCTGCGCGACGTTGCGATTGTCGAGGACGTTGTAGTTGGTGTTGAATGTACGGTCGTCGATGGTGACAGCACTGAGGTTGGTTCCGTTGTAGTTCGAGACGTAGTTGCCGGAGACGATGCCGCCCGTGGCGTGGGAGCCGCTATAGGCAATCGGCACCAGCGGCGCACCCCAATAGGCTTTCGAGCGATCCTCGCGATACTCGATCGCGCCCCAGACCTTGAGACTGTCGGAGACGCGATAGTTGAGCTGACCGGAGACGTCGAGCGTCTTGGTGTTGGTGTCGTCGGCAAAACCGTTGAGCGAGGAGCGGCTGACGTCGAAGCGATAGTCGAGCCCCTGCACATTGGTGCTGCCGCCCGAGCCGTAATGCGCGCGAAACGAATTCAGCGAATCCCAGGAAAACTCCGCCTCGTTCCGGATTGGTCCCGTGTGCGGCTGCCTGGTGACGAAGTTGATCGCACCGCCGGCGGCGCCCTCGCCCGAGATCAGCGAGGCCGGGCCCTTCAGGAACTCCACGGCTTCCAGATTGGCCGTGTCGCTGATCCGCGACGTCATGTTCTGTGGACCGATCTTGATGCCGTTGTAAAGCGTGTTGATCTGGCTGTTGGTGAAGCCGCGCATCGAGAAGGCCGCGGGCTCGGCCGGGTTGTCGCCGGAGGTGACACCGACCGCGCCTTGAGCAACCTCGGACACGGTGCGATAGCCCTGCTCTCGCATGGTCTGCGCCGAAATCACCTCGACGGTCGCAGGCGTTTCGCGCACCGTCAGGCCAAGGCGCGATGCGCTTTCGGCGACCGCATTGCTGTTGAGCGGTGTTTGCGCTTGTGTCTGCGCCGAAGCGACCGTCGCGGCGGACTTTGGCGCGGCCGCAGCAATCGTGGATCGTCGCAACACGGCGCGGCGAAGGCTCTGCCCTTCCCGGCCGGCTGGCCTCGCCTGCTTGCGGGACTGGACCGGGGACACTTCGATCGGCGGCAGGGGATCGCGGACCTGCTGCGCCGACGCTGAGGGCAGATCGATAACGGCAAACGACGTGAGAGCGGCGGACGCGAGCAGGACGCGGCGCGGTCGTACAACACGGATGGAAAACACGGTTTTGGACCTCGGTGTGACGGCAGTGGCACGTCACAGCGAATTAAGGTCCCATCTTCCGGCTTCCCGCCTTCCGATGAAGCCGAATGTCTGTACTCCCCGACCGACATCTTCGCGTGTGACCACGGCTGACGGCAGGTCTCCTGGCTCGCGGGTCATGACCTTGCGTCGCCTTCCCGGGACCGAGATACCCAGTGGCTCGTGACGCAAGATTCGCCGCTTACAGTTGCGGGGGCAGCCACGGCATTGGAGACGACGTCTCCGCACCGCATTCCCTTTTCATCCCCTCGCGGGGAAACCGTCACGACCATCTAGGATTAGGAGCAAGACGGAGTCAATGTGCAGCGTGCGGCGATATTGCCACAGCTACCAACTTCTCTGGAGATGAGCATGGAGGGCGAGACCTTGCTCTGGCTGATACGACATGCGCCCGTCGCCGGCGTCGCAGGGACGATCCACGCGTCCGACGCGCCGGCGGATCTCGGCGATCCCGCGCAACTGGAGGCGCTGCGGCAACGCCTGCCGCGCGATGCGGCGAGCTATGCCAGCCCGTCGCGGCGCACGGTCGAGACCGCGCGGGCGCTGGGGCTCGAACCGGCGCTGGTGACCGATTTCAGCGAGCAGCATTTTGGCGACTGGACCGGCCGGAAGCACGACGAACTCGCCGCGACCGGTGGTGAGACCTACACGGAATTCTGGAGCGATCCCGCCCACAAGAGACCGCCGGGCGGCGAAAGCTTTGAGGATCAGGTCGCGCGCGTGCAGCAGGGACTGTCGCGGATCGGCTCCGGCCCAGCGACGCTTGTCGTACATTCCGGCACCATCCGCGCTGTGCTCTGCATCGCGCTGGATCTGACACCGGAAGCGGCGTTGCGCTTCGTGGTCGATCCGCTGTCGCTGACCCGGATCGACCGGCTCGCCGCCGGCTGGCGCGTCGTCTCGGTCAATCAGCGCATGACCTGAGGCGGTTCAGGCGGGACGATCCGGCACGTTGGCCTGCGCGAACGTCGCCATGCCGTTGTGAAGCGCGCAGGCCGACCGCACCAGCGGCAGCGCGATGGCGGCGCCCGATCCCTCGCCGAGCCTGAGATCGAGGCTGATCAGCGGCTGCACGTCGAGCGCGCGCAGCACCAGCCGATGCCCCTGCTCCGCCGATTGATGCGACGGCAGCAGGAACGGCTGGCACGACGGATTGAGCCGCGCCGCCGCCAGCGCCGCGACCGAGACGATGAATCCGTCGATCAATACCGGGATGCGGCGTTGCGCTGCCGCAATGATCGCGCCGCAGATCGCTGCGATCTCGAGTCCGCCCACCGCGCACAGAATTTTTTCGGGCGAGGCCCCGGCAACGCCATGGCGCGCAATCGCAGCGTCGATCACGCGCGCCTTGTGCGCGCGGCCGGCCGCATCGATGCCGGTACCGCTGCCCGCGATCTCCTCAGCGCTCACGCCGAGAAGGCTCGCGGCAATCGCCGCCGATGTCGTGGTGTTACCGATGCCCATCTCGCCGAAGATTAGCAGATCAGGCTGGCTGGCCCCGGCGCGCGCCACCGCGCGTTGGCCGGCTTCGAAGGCAAACGCCAGTTCGGTGGCAGTGAGCGCGGCTTCGACGCTGAAATCGCGGGTGCCATGGCGCGGCTTATCGGTGACGACGCCCGTCATCTCCCCCTGCGTCAGCGTGCCGGCATCGACCACCTCGAGGCTCGAGCCGAGCTCGCGCGCCAGCACGGAGATCGCGGCGCCGCCGGAGGCAAAATTCGCCATCATCGCGATGGTGACGGCTTGCGGATAGGCCGACACGCCCCGCGCGACGATGCCGTGATCGCCGGCGAAGACGATGATCGGCACCCGCGCCGCGCGCGGCTGCTCGGTCGCCTGCAGGCCTGCAAGCTCGATCGCGAGCTGTTCCAGCCGGCCGAGCGCGCCGGTCGGCTTGGTCAGTTGCGCCTGCCGCGCAATTGCCGCCTCGCGATGAACCGCGGAGACATCCAGGCATTTTTGAGTGACCCATTCGGGAAGCATGCTGCCTCGCTTGCCTTATGGCCTGCGCTTGAGAATGTAGCTGTCCATGATCCAGCCATGCCGCTCGCGCGCCTCCTGGCGTGCGGCCACAATGCGCGGGCCGATCTCAGCCAGCGCGCCGGACATGACGATCTGGTCGGGCATGCCGAGATAGGCACCCCACCAGATCTGCAAGCCGTCCGGATCGAGCGACTGGAATGCGCTGCCGCCGTCGAGCATCACCACCACGGTGTCGACGCCCTGCGGCCAGCCGCCTTCGCGCAGACGGCGCCCCGTCGTGACCAGAAAGGGCTCGCCGATGTCGTTGAGCGGCAGCGCATGCGCCGCGCACAGCGCCTGGATCGAGGTGATGCCGGGCACGACCTCAATTGTCGGCAAGGGAGAGAGCCGCCGCGCAATCCGCAGCGAGGAATCGTACAGCGAGGGATCGCCCCAGATCAGCAGCGCGACTTTGCCATCGCCTTCGAGATGGCTCGCGATCGTCCGCGACCAGGTCGCGGCAACCGCATCGTGCCAATCGTCCACGCCCTTGTGATAGTCCGCTTCACCGGCGTCGCGCACGGGAAGATCGAACTCGGCGATCCCAGTCTTGTCGTTGGTCAGCACATCCGCGCAGATCGTCCGCCTGAGATCGGCGAGATCGGATTTCTCGCTCCCCTTGCGCGGGATCAGGACGAGATCGGCCGCATTGATGGCACGGATCGCGGCGCGCGTGAGCTGCTCGGGATCGCCGCAACCGATGCCTATCAGGGAGAGGGTGAGCATCGCGAGTGCGAAGGGCGACCGCGATGGCCGCCCATTCGCTTGTCTCTCAGGCCGCGTTGTGCAGGCGCGGGGTGACGAGGCCGGGAGCGGTGACGCCGCGCAACGACTTCGCCAGCGCCAGCACCGCCAGATCGGCCAGCGGCTCGATCACGATGACGAGCGCATAGGAGGCCGCGAAGGTCGCGATGTTGGCGAGATTGCTCATGGCAAAGCCGGAGCCATACAGCGCCCAGAACGCGACCCAGCCGATCACACCGGCCTGGTAGGTCGTCGAAAGCGCCAGCGCCTGGCGATAGCTGAGATCGACATAGGCGGTGTTGCGCGAAATGATCCGCGCTGCAATCGCCTGGATGGCGAACAGCGGCACCAGCAGCGTGGTGACGTTCATGCCGAATTGCGGCAAATCCGGCGGCTCGAAGAAGATGCCCTGGAACAGTAGACCGAAGGCGAGGCCGAGAGCTGCGGGGGCCGCCCCGAACAGCAGGAACAAGGTCGAGCCGAGAATGAAGTGCACCTCGGAGACGCCGACCGGGAAGTGCGGCAGGATCTCGAAGAAGGTGAAGACGAGCGCGGTGGTGGCGAGGGTGCGCAACGCAAGCGAGCCGACGCCCTGCTCACGCGCGGTCTCGACCACGAGCTTCAGCGCAACACCGCCGGCGGCGATGCCTGTTGCGTAACTCAACACGAGCTTGGCGCCCGTCACGATCCCGGGTTCGATATGCATGGCTCAGATCCTTCCTGCCGTCACACCCGACGGCGTTGGCCTCAAAACACGCACGGCCGGTCTCCTGGCTCGCGGCTCACTGGGTTCTCCGGCCTTCCCGAGCCTTGCGGCCCAGTGGCGGTTCGGAGTCCCTTACCGCTTACAGTCGCGGGGGCGGCTGGGGTTTGGGGCGCCGCAACTGGGTCCGCCCACCCCCATTCCCGATTATGCTCCGGCGCTTTGCGCCGCGTCGAGCACCATGCATCTCCTGTGTGCCCCTTTCGCGGAGCCGGCGTCAAGGGGCGAGCGGCGGCCGGGGCGATCATGACGGGTAATCCCCTGCGAGCGCACCGAACAGAATCACGGACGCCGTCGACGCCGCGCCGCCGCGCGCAAGCTGCTCCGCCAGTTCGGCAATTGTGGTGCGGACCAGCCGCTCATCGGGGCGCCCGAGAGATTCGGCGAACAGCGCCGGAGTGCCTGGCGCCAGACCGTGCTCGATCAATTTCGCGACGAGCGCCGGAAAGGTACGGCGGCCCATATAGACCACGGTGGTCGCTTCGGGATCGGCCAGCGCCGCCCAGTTGAGAGTCTGCGGCAGCTCACCGGTGACGTCGGCCCCGGTGACGAACTGCACCCGGCGCGAGGTGTGGCGGCGGGTCAGGGGAATGCCGGCATGCGCCGCAGCGACGCAGGCGGTGGTGACGCCGGGAATGATCTCGTAGCCGATGCCGGCTTCGCGCAGCGTCTTGAGCTCCTCCTCGAGGCGACCGAAAATCCCGGCATCGCCGGACTTCAGCCGAACGATCCGGACGCCGGTCGCCGCATAGTCGACCAGCAGACGGTTGACATGGTGCTGTTTTGTCGAGGGCCGCCCTGCCCGTTTTCCCACCGCGACGAGGTTCGCACCGGACCGGGCCAGATCGAGGATCGCGCCGGAGGCGAGATCGTCATAGAGCACGACGTCGGCCTCGCGCAGCCGCGCGGCCCCCTTCAGCGTGAGCAGCTCGGGATCGCCGGGGCCGGCGGAGATGAAAGTGACAAAACCGCTCACCGGTCCTCCGCGATCAGATGGAAGAACGTGCCGGTGGCGTATCCGCGGCGCGAGCCGGTCTCGGCAATGACGGAACCGGTCGCATCGTGCACGACCGCCAGCGGCGTGTCCGGCTGCGCCACGATCGTCGAATAGTGGAACTCGTGGCCGCGCAGCCGCGCGCCAACCTGATGCCCCGGCATCGGGGCAGCGAGCGCGGCGAGACGATAGCCCAGATGCATGCGGCGCCTGGCAAAGCTCGTCTCCAGGCCGAGCAGGCCCGTCATCTCATGGCGGATGCCGTCGGCGTCGGTGAGGCCTTCACCCAGCACCATATAGCCTCCGCATTCGCCGTGCACCGGCCGCGTTTCGGCGAAGGCGCGCAAGCTGCTGCGAAAACGCGCATTGGCGGCGATCGTCCCGGCGTGAAGCTCCGGATAGCCGCCGGGCAGCCAGCACACATCGGCACTCGCGTCAGGCGCCTCGTCGGCCAGCGGCGAGAACGGCAGGATTTCGGCGCCCGCCGCGCGCCACGCTTCCAGCATGTGCGGATAGACGAAGGAGAACGCGGCATCACGCGCAAGCGCGATGCGCTGGCCGGGCGGCGTTACGTTCAGGCCGTTCATTGCAGGCTGCGGTGACCAGGCCGCGGCCGATCGCAGCGCCGCGTCGAGATCGACATGCTCGGTGACGAAGCGCGCCGCCTCGTCGATCAGCGTGCCGATCTCCGCCTGCTCCTCGGCCTGCACCAGGCCGAGATGCCGCTTCGGCAGGCTGATCTCCGCATGACGGGGCAGCGCGCCGAACACGGTGATGCCGGCCTCGAGCAGCGCATGCCGCACGAGATTTTCGTGACGCGGGCTGGCAACGCGGTTGAGCACGACACCGGCAAGGCGCACACCGGGGCGATAATCGCGCAGACCTGCAGCGATCGCTGCCGCCGTCTGAGCTTGCCCGGAAGGGTCGATCACCAGCAGAACGGGCCAGCCCAGCATCTGCGCGATATCGGCGGTGGCGCCGGTGCCACAGACGCCAGGCGCGGCGACGCCGTCGAACAGGCCCATCGAGCCCTCGGCGAGCACGACATCGGCATCAAGGCCGCGGCTGACGAGATGCGCGATCGTTGCCCGGTCCATCGCCCAACTGTCGACGTTGACGGAGGCCCGTCCCGTCGCAGCGGCATGGAAGGCGGGGTCGATGTAGTCGGGCCCGCTCTTGAAACACTGCACGTTCAAGCCGCGATTGCGCCAGGCACGCGCGAGCGCCAGCGTCAGCGTGGTCTTGCCGACGCCGGAGGCTGGCGCGGAGATGACGAGGCCGGCCGCCATCACGACGCCTCCGGAAAGCGCGGCTCGGCGCCGACAGGCCGATAGCGGCGATCGTAATCGGCGGCATAGAGACGGCTCTCGTCAAAATTGGCAGCGCCGAGCGTCTTGCCGACCAGGATGAGCGCGGTGCGTTCCATCTCACGGGCTACAGCGGCGTCGAGCGTTGCCAGCGTGGCGCGGACGATGCGCTGGTCCGGCCAGCTCGCGCGCCAGACGATCGCGACAGGACAGTCCGCGCCGTAATGCGGCGTCAGCTCGGCGATGACCGTGTCGAGCAGATGGATCGACAGATGGATCGCGAGCACAGCGCCGGTCGCGGCGAATGCGGCGAGATTTTCTCCCTCGGGGATCGCGCTGGCGCGGCCCGGCGTGCGCGTCAGCACCACCGTCTGTGCAATGCCGGGCAGCGTCAGCTCAACCTCCAGCGCAGCCGCGGCGGCCGAGAAGGAGGGAACGCCGGGTGTGACCGTATAGGGAATTTCGAGAGCGCGCAGGCGGCGGAGCTGCTCGCCCATAGCCGACCAGATCGAGAGATCGCCGGAATGCAGCCGCGCGATATCCTTGCCTTCCGCATGCGCGGCAGCGATCTCCGCGATGATGTCGTCGAGCGACAGCGGCGCGGTGTTGACGATGCGCGCGCCGGGCGGGCAATGCGCCAGCACACCTTCGGGCACCAACGAGCCGGCATAGAGGCAGACCGGACAGGCGGCGATCAGGTCGCGGCCGCGCAGCGTCAACAGATCGGGGGCGCCAGGCCCAGCGCCGATGAAATGCACCGTCATGCGCCGTCTCCTTCGGCGATCGCCGCAGTCGCGGTCCGATCCTGCGAGACCACGCGCATCGCAATCAGTCGCGCGCGAGGCCCGGCCGCCGCAAGCGCTGCGGCTTCGGCGACCGAGCCCGTGCCGAACTTTTCCACGACGCGATTCGACTGCGTCGGCGTGTCGACGCCGGCCAAGACATCGGCTGATACCGCCTTTATCGGCACGCCGCATTCGCGCGCGAGCTGCTTGAGCACCTCGGCATCGGCTTTGTCGCTGACGGTCGCCACCGCCGCAAGGCCCGCGGGACCACCAGCCGCGAAAAGTGCCTCGCGAAGCGAAGCCAGCGTGACATCCCGCTTGAACCCGAGTCCGGCGACCTTCATCGAACCGTGCTCCACTGCACCACCGGCCGTGCCGCCTCCCACGACCGGAAGCGGCCGAGTGGCGCGGCATGCGCAATCTCGACCCGCATCAGCTCGCCGCCGTGGCGCTGATGCAGCTCGCCGAGCAACGCTTCCGTCTCCAGCGTCACGGCATGCGCGACGAGACGAGTTCCCGGCGCGAGCAGCGACCAGACAGCATCGAACATTGCGCCATCGAGGCCACCGCCAATGAAGACGGCATCCGGTGCCTCCAGCGCTGCAAGGGCCTCGGGCGCTTTCCCGGGAATGACGCTGACACGATGCGCCAATCCGAACGCCGCCGCATTGCTACGGATATTCGCGACACGATCCTCGCGCGCCTCGATTGCGGTCGCTGTCCCGCCGCACAGCGCCCACTCCACCGAGATCGAGCCCGAGCCGGCGCCGATGTCCCACAGCCGCTCACCCGGGCGCGGCGCCAGCGCCGAGAGTGCGAGCGCGCGCACCGGCCGCTTGGTGATCTGGCCATCGTGGACGAAGAGATCGTCCGGCAGTCCCGAGCTGCGAGGAATGCCCTCAGTTCCCCTCGCCAGCAGCGCGACCGCAACCAGTTTCTCCGAGAGATCATCTGCAAAGAGGTCGACGCGATGCTGGTCGATGCTTTCGCGTGGACCGCCAAGGGCAGCGAGAGTCCACAGGAGCGAAGGGCCCCATCCGCGCTTCGTCAGCCATTTCGCGAGATCACCGACCGCCGCTGCGTCGCGCACCAGACAGATGATGCGCGCGTCTTTCGCCAGATGCGGCACCAGCCGCTCGAACGGGGCGGCATGAAGCCCAAGGCACACGACCGATTCGAGACGCCAGCCAAGCCGCGCAGCAGCGAGCGAGAATGTCGAGGGGCCCGGATACGCGATCCACTCGTCTCCATAGAGTTTCTCGGCAAGGCTCGCGCCGGCGCCGTACCAGAACGGATCACCCGAGGCGAGCACCGCGGTCGGCCGGCCACGGCAGCTCAGCACGACGTCCGCATCGAACGGCACCGGCCACGGACGACCTCGGCCCGTCACGCCGGCAAGCGCCAGATGCCGTTCACCGCCAAATACGGTTTCGGCATCGCTGAGTGCCTTTCGGCTTGCCTCGGACAGCCCGGCAAGGCCATCTTCGCCGATACCGATGATCGTCAGCCAGGGATCAGCCAAGGAACTAGCCATGAATCGCGCCCTCATTCTGGGCGGAATTGCCGATGCGAGCCTGCTCGCCGCGGAGATCGCGCGCGCCGGCATCGATGCCATCTATTCCTATGGCGGCCGCACCCGCGCGCCTGCCGATCAGCCGCTGCCGACCCGCATCGGCGGCTTCGGTGGCGTGAGCGGTCTTGCCGATTACATCCGCCGCGAAGGCATCACGCATGTGATCGATGCGACGCATCCCTTCGCGGCCGAGATGAGCCGCAATGCAGTCGCAGCATGCATAGAAACTAGCACGCCTCTGATTGCGCTGGAACGCGCGCCATGGGCCAGGGCGTCTGGCGACAACTGGATCGAAGTCGCTGACGTCGATGCCGCCGTCGCCGCGCTGCCTAAGACGCCGGCAAACGTGTTCCTCGCCATCGGCCGCCAGCACATCGCTCCGTTCACGGGAGAGCCGCAGCATGCCTACACGCTGCGCTTCGTCGATCCGCCCGACGCGGCGCTGGCGTTTCCGGCTGACGTGATCGTGTCGCGTGGACCATTCACGCTCGACGGCGAGCTGGGGATGATGCGCACGCGCGGCATCGCGTGGATCGTCGCCCGCAATTCCGGCGGCGACGGTGCGCGCGCCAAGATCGACGCGGCCCGCATGCTCGGCCTGCCCGTGATCATGATCTCGCGACCAACACTGCCTGAACGGCTGCGGGTCGAGAGCGTGGCGGAGGTCATGCAGTGGCTCGGTCATTCTACCCGCCTCGGCGCATAGACCCAGCGGCCGACACGGCGCGTCTGCGCGTTGCAGACAATCACGAGCGTGCGCATGTCGGCCATCTCTGGCGTTGCGTCGTTCAGCCTCACGGTCTCGATTGTCTCGTCAGCGGCACTGACCGCGCGGGCGAAAATCACCAGGTGCTCGCCGCAGCCGGCTTCCTTCAGCACCACGAGCGCACGGCCAAATCCTTCCGGCCGGCTGGCCGAGCGCGGATTGTACATCGCAATGGCAAAATCGGCTTCGGCGGCAAGCCGCAGACGTTTCTCGATCACCGTCCACGGCTTGAGATTATCGGAGAGATTGATCGCGCAAAAATCATGCCCGAGCGGCGCCCCAGCGCGCGCGGCTGCCGCCAGCATCGCGGTGATGCCCGGCAGCACGCGAATGGGAAGCTCCCGCCATTGCGGAGCCTGTTCGAGCGCCTCGAACACGGCCGAGGCCATCGCGAAGACCCCGGGGTCGCCGGAGGACACGACCACGACCTGTCCGCCTTCGGCGGCGAGCCGCAGCGCCTCGCTCGCGCGTTGCAGCTCTTCGCGATTGTCGGATGGGCGCAAGTTGAGACCAGGGCGCGGCGGCACGCGCGCGACATAGGGCGCATAACCCAGAATGTCCGTCGCAGCCGCAAGCGCGGCGGAAACCTCGGGCGTCACCAGGCCATCGCTGCCCGGCCCGAGGCCCGCGATGGTCAGCGTGCCCGTCATTCGGCCGCGTCCGGATGCCGGCCCTTGCCGTGCACGAGCACGATCGCGAAGTAAGGACAATCGGCGGCATCGATCTCGGCAAGCCGCACCACGCGCTCGCCCGGCATGGTGCCGCGCTCGACCAGCCAGGAATCATCGAGCCGGCCGGCGGAGGCGAGCGCGCGGCGCACCTTTATGAGATTGCGCCCGGTCTTCATGATCACGAGCGCATCGGAATCGCGCATGCGGCGTTCCAACTCGTCTTCGGCCAGCGTGCCCATCAGCACCGTCGTCACATCGTCGCCGAGCGCGATCGGCCGTCCGACGCCATTCCAGCAGCCGACCATGCCGGGAATGCCGGCGATCACCTCGATCTCGACCCGGCCTTGCAGTCGCGTGTGCAGATGCATGAAGGAGCCGTAGAAGTAAGGATCGCCTTCACAGAGCACGACGACGTCGACCGCGCGCGCCAATCTCGCCAGGCGCTCGGCCCATTCGTCGTAGAAGCCGGCCAGCAGCCGGACGTAGTCGGGACTGTCGAACGCAATTTCCGTCGTGACCGGATATTCCATGGGATATTCGGTGATTTCGGCCGCCAGCATACCCTCGACGATGCGCCGTGCCTGCCCGGGCCGCCCCTTCTTGCGGAAATAGGCGACATGCTGCGCGCCGCGCACCGTGCGGTCCGCGCGGACGCTCATCAGATCCGGATCGCCAGGGCCGAGACCGCAACAGATGATGCGTCCCATGGCTACTCGCTCCGGCTCGCCAGCGCGTTCACGGCGGCAACGGTAATCGCCGAGCCGCCGAGGCGGCCCTCGACCGTCAGCGCCGGCACCGGCGGATCGGCCATCAGCGCCGCCTTGGATTCGGCTGCGCCGACGAAGCCGACCGGGCAGCCGATAATCGCCGCGGGCCGCGGGCAATCCCGGTCCTCCAGCATGTTGAGCAGGTGAAACAGCGCGGTCGGCGCGTTGCCGATCGCGACGATCGCGCCATCCAGATGCGGCCGCCACAGCTCCAGCGCCGCCGCCGAGCGGGTGTTGCGCATGGATTGCGCCAGCGCAGGAACAGCTTCGTCGCCGAGCGTACAGATGACGGCGTTCGCCGCAGGCAATCTCGCGCGTGTAATTCCTTCCGAGACCATGCGGGCGTCGCACAGGATCGGCGCGCCCTTCTGCAAGGCCGCGCGCGCAATGGTCGCCATGCCTGATGTGAAACGGATATGTGCCTCGAGGCCGACCATGCCGGCGGCGTGGATCATCCGCACCGCGACCTGCTCCTCGTCCGCCGTGAAGCGCGAAAGATCCGCCTCGGCCCGGATCGTCGCGAAGGATTGCCGGTAGATCGCAGCACCATCGGTTTCGTAGACGTGCGGCATCAGTGCCCTCCGACCAGGATGGAGGGATCGCTGACGATGTCGGCGCCGTTCAACCCGCGCAGGACCGGCTCGTCGCGCGTCGAGCCGCCGCGAACGAGGTCGAAGCCGGCGCTGGTCGCGACCAGCGTCACCGCGGACGCGCCGGAACGGGCGCAGCCCTTGGCGCAGCCGGAGACGTGAAGCCGCGTGTCGAGCGCGATGCGCGGGGCCAGCGCTGCCGCCAGCGCGCGCGTATCGGCATGCGCCTCGCGGCAGCGCGGCGCACCGCTGCAGGCGATGACGCGCAATGCGGGGTCGTAGGGCTCGGTGATGAGACCTGCCCCGCTCGGCACCTCCCGCTTGCCCTCGCTCAGCACCATCCGCCACGGCGTCATGCGCAGCGCATGACCGCAGCCGGAGAATTGATGCAGCGTCGTGTGCAACATCTGTCCGAACGCGACGCCGACCAGGGCGCCATGCGGATAATGCCCGGGCCGCGACGCGGCCATCACGGGTGCCGGTTCGGCCCCGCCGCGCAACGTCTCGGGCAATGTCGCACCGGCCGCGATGTGGGCAGCCATGCGTCCTCGCCCCCCCTTCGCGCCGCCGGAGGCGATGAACCAAGATGCGAATGCGAGCGCGGTGCTCACGACCTCTCCACGCCCGACGGAACGGCCTGACCTCGCACCATCGGCCCGCACCAGCAGACGGCCGCCCCGGTCGCGTTCGATGCGCACGTCGGCGGAATCGCCGGCGAGCACGCGCGATCTTCCGTCATCGATGGCGAAACCGAATTTGGTGGGGAGTTCGAGCGCGCTGTTCGCGAGGGCTTCTTCGAGCTCGGCTGCAAGCGCCTGCGTCTCGTCGCCAACATTCCAGAACGGCGTCACCAGGATGTTGCGCCGGGCTTCGATGTCGGTGTCGGGGTCGAGCAGCCGCAGCAACGCAAGTCCATCGAGCAGCCGGCGATGGCCCTGTTCGGTGACGCCCCTGATCTGGAGATTGGCGCGGCTGGTCACGTCGATGAGGCCGTTGCCGTAACGCTCGGCGAGCTCGGCAAGACCGGCGACCTGCCCGGCTTCGAGACGACCGCCGAACGGACGCACACGGACCACGAGCCCGTCGCCCGATTGCATCGGGCGCAGCGCACCGGGACACCAGCCCTTCACCGAAGACGCGCTCATGACGCCTCCCGCAGTGCAGCCGCGATCGAATTGCGGCGCGTTCGCCAGAGCGAGGCTTCGTGCAGGCGCGCGAAGCAGGTCTCCATTGCTGCGAGCGCCGCCGGATTGTCACGGGTCATGAAGGCGCGAACATCGGCATCTCCGAGCGTCGCATCATAATAGAGATCGAACAGATGCGGCGGCACGGCATCGGCCAGATGGGCGAAAGCGGCCATGTGCTCCAGCGTTGCCGTGATCTCGGCGGCGCCCCGAAAACCGTGGCGCATCATGCCGGCGATCCAGCCCGGATTGGTCGCGCGCGCACGGACCACGCGGGAGATTTCCTCGGTCAGCGTCCGCGCGTGCGGCTGCTCGGGCCGCGTCGTATCGAGATGATAGAGCGACGGGGCTGTCCCGCCGAGATGCACGGCTGCCGCCGCAATGCCGGCTTCGTGTGCGGCATAGTCGGCGGCAAGCAGGAGATCCGTCTCCGGCAGATCCTGGACGTGGACGAAAGCATCGGCCGCGGCGAGCCGCTGTTCGATGCCGGCGCGATCGGAGCTGATCTCGCCATCGGCCGAGAACGCCCAGGACGATGCCGACAACCAAGCCTCGCCGGCTGCATCGCGCGTCTCGGGCGTGAAGGCATCGGGGATCGCCGAGAGACCGACGCCGTATTGTCCGGGGCGCGGCGCGAACACACGGGAGGCGCGGTGGCGATAGGGATTTTCATCGCCCTCGTCCTCGCGGCCTGCGAGCGCCTCGGCGGCGGCATCGAACAATTGCGCGAGGCCGGAGAAGACATCCCGGAACAGGCCGGACACACGCAGCGTCACGTCGATGCGGGGGCGACCGAGTTCGGCAGGCGCAATGATGTCGTAGCCGTTGACGCGGCCGGAGGCGTGGTCCCAGCGCGGCGCGAGACCCGCCAGATGCAGCGCCATGGCGAATTCCTCGCCCGCGGTGCGCATCGTCGCCGAGCCCCAGAGATCGACGACGAGGCCTTTCGGCCAGTCGCCGTGATCCTGCAGGTGACGGCGGAGCAATTCTTCCGCGAGCTTGATGCCTTGCGCATGCGCCGACGGCGTCGGCACGGCGCGCGGATCGACGGCAAAGAGATTACGCCCGGTCGGCAGCACGTCCTGGCGCCCGCGATAGGGCGAGCCCGACGGTCCCGGCGCCACGCGCTTGCCGGCCAGCGCGGCACGCAGCGCGTCCCGCTCCGCGTCGCCGCAAGCGCCGCGGCCGAACACATGCAGGCCGTCGCCGTACTGGCTTTCCTTGAGATCGCAGACGAAGCGATCGATCCGCGGGATCGCTTCGGCCGGCGCGGCCGAGGCATCCAGACCAAGATCGTCTTCGAGGCCGGCCACGCGCGCCTCGTCACGGATTGCGGCGATCAATCGCTGACGACGCGCGGGATCGAGACCATCGGCCGTCGAATATTCGTCGAGGAGCTGTTCGAGACGGCGGAGGCTCTCCGGCACCGCAGAGACTGCGAGCGGCGGCGGCAGATGGCCGATGGTGACGGCGCCGACGCGCCGCTTGGCCTGCGCGGCTTCGCCGGGATCATTGACGATGAAGGGATAGATGATTGGGAGATCGCCGATCAGGGCTTCCGGCCAGCAGGCCGACGAAAGCGCCACGGATTTTCCGGGCAGCCATTCCAGCGTGCCATGCGCGCCCATGTGAACGATCGCATCAACGCCCTGTTCGCGGAGCCAGAGATAGAACGCGACATAGGCGTGGCGCGGCGTGCGGGCGAGATCGTGATAGTCGTGATCCCGCGTGGCGGCATCGCCACGCTCGGGCTGGACCGCAATGATGGATCGGCCGCACGGGATCGCGGCGAAATGGAATGCGCCATCGCGGCAGCTCGGATCGTTCTCCGGCGCGCCCCAGGCTTTGGCGAGATCATCCTGCAGCGACCGCGGAAGACTCGCGAGCGCCGCGCTGCACTCGCCAACGCTCCAGGTCAAACTTCGCTGCAGCAATTCCTCGCCGAGCGCATGGACCGGCCCGACATCGAATCCGGTCTCTGCGAGATCGGACACCAGCGCCTCGACCGACGCCAGCGCATCGAGACCCACCGCATGCGCGATCTGGTGCGGGCGTCCCGGATAGTTCGACAGCACGATCGCCAGTCGTTTCTCGCTCGTCGGCGTCTCCGCCAGGTCGCACCAAGCGGCGACGCGCGCGGCAACAGCTTCCACGCCCTCGATATCGGCGCGATGGGCCAGGTGCGAGAATTGCAGATCGGGATCACGCTCCGCCGCAGATTTGAAACTCACCACACCGGCAAACAGGCGGCCGTCGACCTCGGGCAACACCACATGCATTGCAAGATCGCCCGGCGACAGGCCGCGCAGAGCGCTGTCCCAGTCCTCCCGCCGCGCCGTGGAGAGCGCAACCTGGAACACCGGACAGGAGGCCGCATCGAACGGCGTCGTGCCGTCGTCACCGAGCGCCGAGAACGCCGTCGCATTGACGATCGCGGCCGGCGGGCTTTGCGAGAGGTGAGAGCGCAGCCAATCCGCAACGCCCGGCGCCTTCAACGATGAGGCGAACGCGCCGTACGCGTCGAACCCCTTGTCGCGCAGCGCCGCGATCACAGCATCGACCGGGCCGGTATCCGCGGCGGTGAGATAGGAACGGTAGAACGTCACGAGCGCGCGGGGCTTGCCCTCGCTGATCAGCGGCGCTGCGATAACGCCGCGCACGGGATCGTAAAAGCCCATCTCGGGAACAGTGGTTTCGCCGACGACCGGTCCAGCATAGAGCCCCGAGGCCAGCGCAAGCTGCGCGATCGCGGCTTGGGCAGCTACGGGACCGCCCGTGTCGCAGAGTACCTTGAGCCGCCGCAGCGTCGAGACCGGCACGGTCGAATACGCATCGAGCCGCGCATCGTCGCGGCCATCGGCCGGCAGCACGGCCAGCACGATCCCGCGATCCTTCGCGAGTTGCTGAAGAGCCGCGAGCCCATACGACCAATAGGACTCGCCGCCGATGAGACGGACCAAAATGCCGCGCGCCTGCGCCAGCGTGCGCTCGACATAGGTGTCGACCGACAGCGGATGACGCAGCTCCGAAAGATTGGCGAGCCGCAGCGACGGCAGGCTGTCACGGCCACGCCGCCAGCCGGCCGCGAACGCGGCCAGATCGGAATCCGAATACGAGAGCACCACGAGATCGGCCGCGTCCTGGCCGATGTCCCTTGGCGTCGCAGTCTCCTCGAGACCGCGGCTCTCGCGGAAGACGACGTGCATCAGACACCAAGTCCCGCTTTGATCGCAGCCTCGTCGATATCGCCGTGCTCGCCGATCACCACGAGCTTCGACTGCCTGCTGCCCGCGCCCCAGGGCTTGTCGAACTGGTGGCGCACGCGTTCGCCGACCGCTTGCAGCAAAAGGCGCATCGGCTTGCCTTGCACGGCGATATAGCCCTTGACGCGCAGCACGTTCTGCTCGCGGGACAGACGCTGCACCGAGGCGACCAGAGCGTCGATGTCGGTGACCTCAGGAAGATCGATCACGACGGAGGCGAAATCATCATGCTCGTGATCCTCCTCGCCGTCATGATGCGAGGGGCGTGCGGAAAGATCATTCTCCGCGGCAGCGCCGAGACCGAGGATCACGCGCGCATCGATCGCGCCATCGGTGACGGAGAGCATCGGCACGCGGCGCGGCATCTCGGCCGTGATCAATGCCCTGGCGGCTTCAAGTCCCGCCGCGCCGGCAAGATCAGCCTTGGTCAGCAGCACGATGTCGGCGCAGGCGATCTGGTCCTCGAACACTTCCGACAACGGCGTCTCGTGATCGAGATTTTCGTCCGCCGCGCGCTGCGCTTCGACCGCATCCGGATCCGGTGCAAAACGACCCGCCGCCACGGCTTCGGCATCGGCCAGCGCAATCACGCCGTCGACGGTGATGCGCGAGCGGATCTCCGGCCAATCGAACGCCTTCAGCAGCGGCTTTGGCAGCGCCAGGCCCGAGGTCTCGATCAGGATGTGATCGGGCCGCACCGGCCGCGCCAGAAGCTTCTCCATGGTCGGAATGAAATCGTCGGCGACGGTGCAGCAGATGCAGCCATTGGCGAGCTCGATGATGTTGTCTTCCGGGCAATTGGCGTCTGCACAGGACTTCAGGATCTCACCGTCGACGCCCTCGCTGCCGAACTCGTTGACGAGCACGGCGAGCTTCCTGCCGTCAGGGTTTGCGAGCAGATGCTGGATCAGCGTCGTCTTGCCGGAGCCGAGGAAACCCGTGACCACCGTCACCGGAACCTTTGCGAGCGAATTCATTCGGCTGCCTCCGGCACGACGGCGATGGGGGGAATGCGCGCAAGCGACTGCTTGCGAAAGATTTCGGGGCGGCTGCGCCAAGGCACGAGACCGTCCGGCGCGGCCGCATAGGCAGCGACACCGGCGACCACGTCGTTCGCATGGGCTTCCGAGAGGCGGCCGTAAACGTAGGACCAACGGCCGGGCGCGCTGAGTGCGACCGAGCAACCCTGGCTGCATGCAGACAGGCATTCGACGGGAACCACCGAGACCCCGTCGGGCACGCCTGCGTCGAGGATCGCACCATGCAGGCGCTTGCCGGGCGTGGCCTCGCCCTCGCCAATCGTCTCGCCGGCGCGGCAGGTAATGCAGACGTAAAGTGTGACGGTCATCGCCTCTTCCAGGATAGTCAGCGGGAGGCGAAGAGGCAGACGGACCATTCCCCCGAAGGCCCGTTTTCCCCGTCGCGGAACACCCCGTCCGCCGGTCCAAAAATCGTCCGCGCTGGCAGGTCTCCCGGCTTGCGGAGCAGGGCTTTTGGCCCTTCGATCCCCGCCTTCCCGATCCCCTGGGGGATCAGTGGCTTCGGACATCTCTCCGGTCACGGTCGCGGGGGCGGCTGCAGTTTGAACCCGAATCTTGCAGATTCGGACCCTATCGCATTCCCTCTTCGCCTGTCATAGGACAGGAACCAACGCCGGGTCACCATTTGCCCCCGGCCGCCTCTTGTCAAGCCGAAGGACCGGTACGATGACGCCTGAACCGGATACCCAGACGGGTGAGCAAACCGACGCCCGGCACGCCCAAAAAATGGCGAAGAAGAAGGCCGCCCGCGACAAGATAATGGCGACCAAGAGCGGCGAAAAAGGCCTCATCATCGTCCACACCGGCGCCGGCAAGGGCAAGTCCTCCTCGGCCTTCGGCATGATCGTCCGCTGCGTTGCCCATGGCTTCCCCTGCGCGGTCGTGCAGTTCATCAAGGGGGCCTGGGACACCGGCGAACGGCGGCTGCTCACCGGCCATTTCGGCGACCTCTGCCAGTTCCACGCCATGGGCGAAGGATTCACCTGGGAGACGCAGGACCGCGCCCGCGACATCGCCGCCGCGCGTGCCGGCTGGGAGAAGGCCAAGGAGCTGATCCTCGATCCCAATTTGCGCATGGTCGTCCTCGACGAGATCAACATCGCGCTGCGCTACGACTATCTCGACATCGCCGAGGTCGTCGAACTCCTGACGACGCGGAAGCCGCCGATGACGCATGTCGTTTTGACCGGACGCAACGCCAAGGACGAGCTGATCGAGATCGCCGATCTCGTCACCGAGATGACGCTGGTCAAGCATCCCTTCCGCTCCGGCATCAAGGCGCAAGCCGGCGTCGAGTTCTGAAGACGATCGCGATGGCGCGCGCATTGATGATCCAGGGAGCCGGTTCGGACGTGGGCAAGTCGCTCATCGTCGCCGGCCTCGCGCGCGCTTTCACGCGGCGCGGCCTGCGCGTGCTGCCGTTCAAGCCGCAGAACATGTCGAACAACGCCGCCGTCACCGTCGATGGCGGCGAGATCGGGCGCGCCCAGGCGTTGCAGGCACTTGCCGCCGGCGTCGAGCCGCACACCGACATGAACCCGGTGCTGCTCAAGCCCGAGACCGATGTCGGCGCGCAAATCATCGTCCACGGAAAGCGCGTCGCGACTGCGCGTGCACGCGACTACGCGGCGATGAAGCCTTCGCTGATGGGCGCCGTGCTGGAAAGCTTCGAGCGGCTGAAGGCGCGCGCCGATCTCGTGCTGGTGGAAGGCGCCGGCAGCCCCGCCGAGGTGAACCTGCGAAGGGCCGACATCGCCAATATGGGCTTTGCGCGCAAGGCCGACGTTCCCGTCGTGCTGGTCGGCGATATCGATCGCGGCGGCGTGATCGCCCAGCTCGTCGGCATCAAGACGGTGATCGCCCCCGACGACGCCGCGATGATCCAGGGCTTTGTCATCAACAAGTTTCGCGGCGATCCCACGCTGTTCGACGACGGCTACAGGTTGATCGAGCAGACGACGGCCTGGCGCGGGTTTGGCGTGTTGCCCTGGTTCGCCCGCGCCGGCGAGTTGCCGGCCGAGGACGCACTCGGCCTCAGCGACGCGCGCAAGCCGGGCCAATGCAAGATCGCCTGCCTTGCGCTGTCGCGGATCGCCAATTTCGACGATCTCGATCCGCTCAAGCTCGAGCCCGGCGTCGATCTCATCATGGTCCGTCCAGGCGAAGCGATCCCCGGCGACGTCAGGCTCGTCATCATCCCGGGCTCGAAATCCACCCGCGGCGATCTCGCCTTCCTGCGCGCGCAGGGCTGGGACATCGATCTGCTCGCGCACCACCGTCGCGGCGGCCATGTGCTCGGCCTCTGCGGCGGCTATCAGATGCTCGGCCGCAGCGTCGCCGACCCCGATGGCATCGAAGGCCCCGCGGGCGACACGCCGGGCCTCGGGCTTCTGGACGTGGATACGGTGATGACCCCGCAAAAGACGCTGACGCGTGTCGCGGCCGTGCATGCCGCCACGGATCAGCCGATCGAGGCCTACGAGATCCACATCGGCCGCACCGACGGGCCCGATCGCGCGCGGCCCTTTGCTAGGCTCGCCGGTGCACCGGAAGGCGCGATCTCGCGCGATGGGCGCGTGCAGGGCAGCTATCTGCACGGTCTGTTCACGTCGGACGATTTCCGCAAGGCGTATCTCACCAAGCTCGACATTCCCGCCGGCGACGAGCCTTATCACGACAGGGTCGAGAGCGCGCTCGAGGCGCTGGCCGATCACATCGAACAGCATCTCGACGTCGAAGGCCTGCTTGCGCTAGCGCGCTAGCACCTCGGCAAGGCGCGTCCACTCGGCTTCGCTGCCGGGAAGCCCGAGGCGCAGCCATCCCGGCTCTCTCGCGAACACGCGCGACCAGATCTGGCTGCGCGCCAGCTTGTCCTGCGCAGCAAGCGCGTCGGGCGTCTCGTAGAGACGAAACAGCGGCGTGCCGCCGACGAGACGCCAGCCTTGCGACTGCGCCATGCCGTCGAGGCGAACACAGTCGTGCGCAAGTCGCGCGGACGTCGTCTCGGCCCAGGCATCATCGCGCAAAGCGCGGCAGCCGATCGAGATCGCAGCTCCCGAGACCGGCCATGGACCCGACATCGCAGCGAGCTTCTCGATGTCGGCCGCATCGCCGATGGCGAAGCCAAGCCGCAGGCCGGCGAGGCCATAAAACTTTCCGAACGAGCGCAGGATCAGCAGTCCCGGCCGAGCCGCTTCGGGCGCGAGCGACAGTTGCGGAACGGCGTCGGCAAAGCTTTCATCGATGACGAGACGGCCGACGCGCGGCAGCAGCGCGAGCAGATCCTTTGCGGGATGGCACCGGCCGTCGGGATTGTTCGGGTTGACGACGATCGCAACATCCGCGCCCGCCAGCGCGGCGAGCTCGCTGACCTCCTGCACGTCCCAGCCAGCGGCCGA
Organism: Bradyrhizobium sp. A5; assembly: GCF_042076515.1. Taxonomy (NCBI): domain Bacteria; kingdom Pseudomonadati; phylum Pseudomonadota; class Alphaproteobacteria; order Hyphomicrobiales; family Nitrobacteraceae; genus Bradyrhizobium; species Bradyrhizobium sp. A5. The sequence goes on from NZ_CP148990.1 coordinate 4,600,521, forward strand.
CAGCACGCCCGCATATTCATTGTAGGTCGGCGCGAGGATGCGGGCCCGGCCGGGTGGCGCCAGTTGCGGCAACAGTTGAATGGCAGCCTGCGCACCGCCCGTCGCCACGACCGGCGCGCTGGTGCGATAGGCGTGATGCGCCGCGTGGTGCAGGGCTTCGATTTCGGCGCGCGACGGCAATGCCTGCCAATGATGCGCGCTCACCTCGCCCACCGGATAAGGCAGCCGGTTGATCCCCGTCGAGAGATCGATCCAGTGCTCGGCGCGCCCGCCAAAACGCTGCTGGGCCAGATCGAGATTTCCACCGTGCTCGCGCATGCCCCGTTCTTTCACGCGAAGGCAAGGATCGCAAGCACGCCGGCGAGCAGCAGCATGGCACGGCGATAGACCGTCAGTCCCTCGCCGATATCGGCGGCGAGCGGATCGCGTGCGGCTTCGTTGAGCCAGGGCTCGTTGGTGGTGCTGCCGTGATAGATGCGGGGACCGCTGAGCCGCACGCCGAGCGCGCCCGCCATCGCCGCTTCCGGCCAGCCGGCATTGGGCGAGCGATGGCGGCGCGCATCGCGCGTCATGCACGACAGCGCCTCGGATCGCCTTGGGGCCAGCAGCACGAAGAGAAATCCGGTCAGGCGCGCTGGAATGAAATTGGCGACATCGTCGATGCGGGCCGCTGCCCAGCCGAAGGCTTCGTGCCGTTCGCTGCGATGGCCGATCATGGAGTCCAATGTGTTGATCGCCTTGTAGCCGAAAATCCCCGGCAAGCCGAACAGTGCGCCCCAGAACACCGGCGCCACGATGCCGTCGGAAGCGTTTTCGGCAAGGCTCTCGATCGCCGCACGCGCGATGCCGGCTTCATCGAGCGCCGCAGGATCGCGGCCGACGATACGCGAGACCGCGTCGCGCGCAGCGGCGATGTCCCCGGCGCGCAATGGCTTTGCGACTGCGGCCACATGGTCATGAAGCGAGCGTAGCGCGACCAGCGGCCAGGCAAGCACGCCGAGCAGGGCGATCTGCGCCAAGCCCCAAGGGAGCAACGACTGGAGCAGAGACTGAAGCGCCCAGCCGAGCGCCACCGACAGCGCGATGACCAGGAGCGCGCCGGCGATGCCGGCAGCACGGCGAAATGTCGGCGCATCGGATGGACGATTCCAGGCATTATCAATCGCGCCGATCAGCCGGCCGAGCCACGTCACGGGATGGCCGATCCGCGCGAACAGCCACAACGGCCAGCCCATCAGGGCATCCACCGCCATCGCCACCACCATCGCGCCCGCAAAGCCCACGCCTGCCTCCTGTCCCGCCCCTGTTGCGCAAAGCACGGGCCGAGCGCAAGCCCCCGGCCGCCTGATTTCGGCTTTGTCTTTGGCCGCGTTTGGTGATTAGTCAGGCCCCATAGGAGACCTTCATGGCCGTCATCTTGATCACGGGCGGAGCGCGATCGGGCAAGAGCAAGCGTGCAGAAATACGCACGCGCGCCTTCCCGGGGCAGCCCGTCTATGTCGCGACGGCTGAGGCGCTCGATGCCGAAATGGAGGCGCGTATCGCCACGCATCGCGCGCGCCGCGGAACCGACTGGATCGAGCGCGAGGTGCCGCTCGATCTCGTACCCGCGCTGGCCGCAAGCGATGGCGGCGGCGCCAGGCTCGTCGATTGCCTGACGCTATGGCTCTCCAACCTGATGCACGCCGAGCGCAACTGGGAGCGTGAGGTAACGGAGCTCGCCACCGCCCTGCCCCGCCTCAAGAGCCCCGTCGTCTTCGTGACCAACGAGGTCGGCCTCGGCATCGTCCCCGACAACGCGCTGGCGCGCAGCTATCGCGACGCCGCCGGAATCATGAACCAGACCATCGCGGCAATTGCCGACGAGGTTGAGTTCGTGGTCGCCGGCCTGCCGATGAAACTGAAATGATGCCTCGTGCCGATTTCTTGAAAGACGTCGTCGCCGATCTCAGGATGGCGGCTTCGTTCGTGACGATCCTCCCCGTCGCGTCGTCGAAGCCCGCGGCCGACGGCGCCGTCGCGCGCGCGACCTGGGCGCTGCCCGTCGCCGGACTGCTGGTCGGCCTTGCCGGCGCGTTGGTCTACAAGATCGCCAGCCGGTGCGGATTGACACCGAACCTTGCCGCCCTGCTCGCACTCGCGACGACCGTACTCATCACCGGCGCGCTGCACGAGGACGGGCTTGCCGACACCGCCGATGGGCTCGGCGGCGGCCGCACCCGCGCACGCAAGCTCGAGATCATGCGCGACAGCCGGATTGGTACCTATGGCACCTGCGCGCTGATCCTGTCGTTCGGCCTGCGCTGGAGCGCGCTCGCAACAATCGCCAATCCGTGGTTGGTCGCGCTCGCGCTGTGCGCCGCGCAAGCAGGCGCGCGCGCAGGCGTGCCGGCCTTCATGTCGCTGGTGCCCCCAGCGCGGCCCGATGGTCTGTCGGCGAGCGCAGGTGCGCCGCCGGGTCGCAGCGTCGCCATTGCGTTTGCGCTCGGCACGCTCGTACTCGCTCTCGCGCTCGGACCGGGCAAGGCCCTCGCCGGCCTGATCCTGCTGTCGCTCGCCGGCCTGCTGCTGGCGCGGCTTGCGATCCGCCAGATCGGCGGGCAGACCGGCGACATCCTCGGTGCGTTCGAGCAGCTCGGCGAGATCCTGATCCTGCTGGTCGCCGCGGCCTTGCTGGGGGGACGCTGACCTCATGGTCGAATTCGACGACGTTTTCCGCCGACAATTGCGCGAGCTGTTCGTGTGGCGCCGCGACGTGCGCCGCTTTCGCGGCGATCCGTTGCCGGATGGTGCCATCGATCGCCTGATCGAGACCGCCTGCCTTTCGCCGTCGGTCGGCCTCAGCCAACCCTGGCGCTTCGTCATCGTCGATGGTGTTGCTCGACGCCGCGCCGTCATCGACGACTTCCAGGCCTGCAACACCGACGCGCTGAACTGTTACGCCGGTGAACGCGCCGCACGCTATGCCGCGCTGAAGCTGTCGGGCCTGGAACAGGCGCCCGGCCACCTCGCCGTGTTCGCCGACAAGGCCAGCGACATCGGCCACGGCCTCGGCCGCGCCACCATGCCGGAGACGACGGAATATTCCGTGGTCGCGGCGATCACCGCGATGTGGCTTGCCGCGCGCGCCGAGGGTATCGGGCTTGGCTGGGTGTCGATCCTGAACCCCGCACGCATTCACGCCGTTCTCGACGTGCCGCAGTCCTGGAAATTCATCGCCTATCTCTGCATCGGCTATCCCGAGGCCGAATGCGACCAGCCTGAGCTGGAGCAGGCGAAGTGGGAACACCGGCGCGGTGCGGAGGAATTCACGCTGCGGCGTTGAGACGCCCCCCAAGCTCGTCATGCCCGGGCTTGTCCCGGGCATCCACGTCTTGGTTGCTACATCGAAGAACGGGGATGCCCGGGACAAGCCCGGCCATGAGGAAAAGGGGCAACGTCAAGCTACGACCTGCTCTTGCCCGCAACAGCCGCCACAGGCGCGGGTGGTTCCGGCTTCTGGAACATCAGTAGCGGCCGGAAGATGACGCGACCATAGGCCTCATAGTGGTTCTGGGTCGAGACGGCCATCTTCAGCGGCGTCGCGTAATTCGCCTCGAACGTCATGAACGACGCGTAGGTCCAGGAGAAGCCGACGCCGACCGAGCCCATTTCGGTGACACCGGGGAATGTCGAATACACCGCACCCCAGTCAGTGAAGATGTAGGTGTCGAATCCCCTGAGCCATTGCGACCAGTTGTAGTGCAGCTCGGCGTTGAAATAATAGCCGCTGTCGCCGGATGCCGCGTTGGAGGGATAGCCGCGCACGGTGGTGGGGCCGCCGATCGAGAAAATCTGGTCACCCGGCAGCAGCTTTTCCTGCGTGTACTGCCAGCTGGCCAGCACGTTGGCGCTGAAATTCGCCGGCCCTGCGGCGCTGGTCGCGATCAGCGAGCCGGTATACGTGTTGAACGTGCGGTTGTTGCCGAGCACGTGGTCCTGCCACTCGATGTAGTTCACCGCCGGCGAGACCGTGATCGAATAGGTGTTGCCTGAATTCGTCACCGAGACGCCGGCCGTGGCCTTGTCGTAGTGGTCGTTGGTGACGTCGACCGTAGCGAAGCGGCTCACCGTCTTGCCCTCGGTCTCGGCGGCATTGAGCAGCACCAGCCAGTTCTGCGACACCCAGACCGGCTGGCTGAAGTTGATCGCGGCCTGGCTCGAGCGTCCGGTGACGTCGAGCGCGACGAACGGTCCGTTGACGATCTTGATCTTGCCTTCGGTGTAGCTGACGCCGACGCGGCCGCCCCACGGATTGACCGGAATGCTGTAGGCGACGTTGCCGTTGAGATTGCCGTCGGAGCGGACGCCGTAGAAGGTCAGGCGATCGTCGACGCCGAACAGGCCGTGGCGCTTGTAGAAGGCCCCGCCCTCCCAGCGCCCGGTGTTCTCCGGGCCCTGGTTGTCGGTGAAGAGCTGCAGAGTGTCGACCGGCGGCTCGATCACCGCGAACTGCAGGTCGGTCAGGCCGAAGCTCGTGCCGGGCTGGAGCAGCGCCTTGATCTGCACGTCGTTGGTGCGGTTGAACCAGGTCACGTCGCGGTTGAGCTTGGGAACGTCGAGGACCTCGCCTTCGGGCTCCTTCACGCGCTGCAGGATGTAGTCGGTGCGGGTCTGCTTGTTGCCCTCGATGGTCGTCTTCTGGAGCCGGCCCTCGGTCAGCTTGATGCGGACGATGCCGCGCTTGGCATCCTGGTCAGGCAGCGTCGCGATGCCCGTGACGATGCCGCGCTCGGTGTAGATGGCGTTGATGTCGGCGACGAGCTGGAGCAGCGAGGCGATGTCGACGTTCTTGCCGACATACTTCTTCGCGATCTCTTCGAGCTCCGCCGGCGTGATGAACTTGGACGGGTCGAATTCGACCTTGCGCAGGCGGAATTTCGGCCCTCCCGGCTTCAGCAACTGGGATTTCTCCCGCTCCCCGCCGATCACCGCGGGACCGGTGAGTTTGGGTGGCGCACTCTGCTGTTCGAGCTGGCGGCGTTGCCGGTCGACATCGTTCTGGATCACGCCGGGATTGATCGACTGGGCGTGCGCGGATGCGATGCAGCAAGCTGCAAGCCCGACTCCCAACGCTGCCCTCCAAATCCGCATCCCGAATCCCGCTACCAGGCCTGTGCGAGGCGGCCGACGGCCGGCCGCGTCGCTTCGACGGAAGCGTCCTTCCAGCCCGGGCGACCGACGCGCTGTCCCTGACGGCGCAGCTTGCGCAGGTCGCTCAGCCCCTCGATGTTGACGGCGGGACCGGAGCCGATCGTCTCGACCGGCCGCGGCGTCAGCAGCGCATCGAGCCGTGCCTTGCCGGAGAGGCCGAGCAAGTAGAACGTCCCACTGTCCTTCTTCGCGATCCAGGTCTCAATGCTCTCCTTGCCTTCGCCGTCGACCGGGATGTTGCGCACCATGCTGGCGCCGGTGAAACCGTCGCAGCAGGTGTGGCCCGGCCCGTAATTGGTCACGGTCGCCGAGACGTCGCCGCTGTAGAACACCACATAGGCATTGGTGACATTGGCGTTGCCGATCTGGGTCATCGTGAACACGCCGCCCGGCTGATAGAGCTGCAGGGTCGGCCAGCTGGACGGCGCCGGCGTGCGGTTGTCGAGCAGCACCTGCTGGGTGGCCGTGGTCAGCATCAGCTGGCCCGGGACATAGCCGTTCAGGATCGTGACCGCGTGCGCGCCGGTGAAGACGTTGGCGTCCACCACCCTGAGCTGGTTGATGATGATGCTGTCAGGATCGATCGAGATGTTGGCGGACTTGGCGACGCCGCCGTTGTAGCCGGTGATGTTCAGGATCAACGGGATTGCAGGCTTCGAGCGGATCTGCTCGCCCTTGACGTTGATCGTGTCGGCCGCGAGGTCGAGCTCCCTCACGACGCTGACCCAGTTGATCGTCAGATCACCCGACGAGGTCATCTTGACGGTGTCGCCGCTAATCCGGTCGAACGAGACCGATCCGGCCACGTCGAAACGCGTCTCGCCGTTGGCGGTGATCGATCCGCCGTGGAGCGAGCCCGTGTCCGACTTGACGTTGAGGTCGCCGGCATCACCCGGGATGCCGGTCGTGGTGAGCTGGCTGAAGACGATGTCGTTAAGGGCATGCAGGGTCTGCGTGCCGCCGCTGATGGCGGTGCCGACCGTGATCCCTCCGGCCGTCGCGGTGACGTCGAGCGTGCCGCCGGCCATGAGATTATCCCAACGAACGACCGTGCCGCTCAAGACCGCGTTGCCGGTTGCGGCCGCAAGGTTATGACCGGTGTTGGTGCCCGCCGCGATCAGCCTGGCCGAGCCGTGGGCTGAGACCGAGCCGAGCGTGGTCACTCCGCCCGACATCACCGTCTGCGCCAGGATGAAGCCGTTGTCTGCGGTGACGTCGATGTTGCCGACATCACTGGCAGAGCCGGTGGCCGTAAGCGACTTGAACGTCACGTTCTGGCTGGCGTGGACCGTCTGCGAGCCACTGCTGTCGACGGTGCCGATGACGATGCTGCCATTGTCGATGACGGCGCTGAACTTGCCGCTGGCGCCGGTTGCCGTGCCCGCCATCACCCGGTCGAGCGTGAGCGCCTGGGTGCCGATGATATCGACGTTGCCCTTCAGCGCCGACAGCAGCGTCGCTTCGGTGCCGGTCAAGGCCTGGAGGTAGATACCGCTATCGATCGTGCTTGCCGAGAGCAGCGACGCATTGAAGTTGAGCCGCCGCGTCGCGCTGCCGATGCCGTTGGACGCCGTGAGGTCGAGGCTGGCGCCGGCTCCTGAGGTCATGAAGGTGGTCTGGCCGTCGCCGTTGCCGAGGATCGCGCCAAGCGATGCCACGCCGCCGGCGCTGACGACGATCGACGGTGCATTGCCGGCCGCGACAAAGGACAGCGGCGTGTTGAGCTGGCCGAGGATCGCGTCGCCGGTCGTGGCGATCGTGATCACCTTGGCCGCGTTGATCGCGGAATAGGCGCCCATCGACAGCGTCGCGGCGGCCAGCGTCACGCCCTCCGAGCTGCTGGTCACCAGCACCGGCGCCGCGCTGGTACCGTCCGGAATGGTGATGGCGCGGTTGGCGAGCAGCTGCATCAGGCCGACGCTGGTGAGGCCGGTATTGATGGTGAGCGCGCCGCGCGCCGCGTTCAGCGTCAGCGCGCCACCGGCGCTCAGCGTCCCATAGGCGCCGCTCGCACCGACCGCGAGATCGCCGGTCACCGCGAGGATGCTGAGATCGCCGACCGCCGAGCCGGTCACCGTGCCCGAGATATTCACCTGCAGCGGCTGGAAGGACGCGCCGTTGAATCCGATGCTGCCGCCGGCGCGCAGGTCGAGGTCGGCGCCGAGAATGTGGATCGCCGTCCGGTCCGTGAAGCCGGCTTCGGCGTAGATGCTGCCGGCCGCGGCGATCTGGATGTCGCTGCCGGCTGAGATGTTGCCGAGAATGAGATCGCCGGTGGTCTGCTTCACATAGATGCCCTGCCCGGACGAGACCTGGTCGAGCTGATCGTTGGCGGCGTCCGCGAAAGCGATCTGGATCGCGTTCGCGTTGCTCGCGGGATTGCTTCCGGCGGTTCCCGAGGGGGCACCGATATTGCCGTGCTCGGCGATCAGGGTCAGGTTGGCGATATCACCCGATATCACGGGCACACCGGTCACGCCGGCGGCGGCAGTGATGCCGGTCACGGCGTCGAGCTTGACGTCGCCGCGGCCGGTTACAGCGATGCCGTTGGCCTGAGCCGCCGCGATCGGGCCGTAGCTCGCGGTGATGCCGCCGAGCGTGAGGCTGTTCTTGCTGCCGAGATAGATGTTCGTCAGCGCCTTGGCCGAGATGGCGATCGGGTTGTCGAGGACGACGAGGTTCTGCTGCGACAGGCTGACCGTATAGGTCGTGACATGGGTGGTCGGGTCCGTGGTCGCGCCGACCGTGAGCTGGCCGGGGCCGGCCGACGAGAGCAATGCCTTCTGCTCCGTCGACAGCGCCGAGGAATCGACGCTGGTGAAGGTGAACGTCTGGGGCGCGGCTGAATTGCCGACTGACCCCTTCGGCGCGTAGAGCATGATCTGGCTCGCGCTGACATTGGCCGCGACGTTCGGATCGATCGGTGGCGGCGCCGCGCCGACGGCCGACGACGAGACCGTGTAGGCGAGCTGATCATGCGTCCACTGCGAGCCCGAGGTGATGATGCCGTAGACCCGCTCGGTCGATGCCAGCGTGAAGCTGTAATTCGCGGAGTAAGTGTTCAGCGCGGCCTGCAGGGCGGTGTTGGTGGGCAGGCGCTGATCGGCGGCGGCGACGCCCTGGAACAGGCTCGTGAACAGGCCCGACGAGAGCGTGGTGCCGAACACCGTCGCGAGCGCGTCGGTGGGCGCGTTTCCGAGCAACGTCGTCAGCGAGCTCTTGAGCTCGGCGGTGGAGATCTTGCCGAGCAGGAACTGGTCCCTCAGGAACCGCGTCGTCGCCTCGACCTTCATATCGGTCGTCGAGACGTTGGCGGGATCAATGCCGAGCTTGGCGGCCACCTGCGCCCGCAGCACCGTCAGGCCCACCGAGGTCGGATTATAGGTGCCGTTCGCGAAGGCGATGTTCTTGAGCTGGAAGTAGTCGTTGTAGGCCGCCGTGACCATCGACTGGTAGCTGTTGACGGCGGCGGTGGCGGGATTGCCGTTGAGCAGGCCGAGATTGTCCCACACCGCCTGGAGATGCGCGCTCTCCGCCGCGCTGATACCGGCGGCCGGGCGGCCGTTCAGGATGCTGGCCGGGTTGTTATCGGAGCCGGCCGCCTCGAGGAAGACCGGGCCGCCGCTCGACTGGATCGTGCCGAGGCGCAGGTCACCCTTGGACTGGACGATGTAGGTGCCGGTGGCCGAAGCGCTGTCGAGAACGCCGCCATCGACGGCGCCGCCGGTTTGCGTGGTGCCTGTCGCCTGGATCACCAGCGGATTGATGCTGGTCAGGGTGGTTGCGCCGTTGACGACGCTGCTGGTCGCACCGATCGCGCCGCCGCTGGAATTGATCTCGATGTTCTTGCCGACCACGACGGGTGTGGCGACGTCGTAAGCGGCCGCCGAGTTGATGTCGCCGGTCGCCGAGAGGAAGACGCTGCCCTGCGGCGTCGCGCCCAACGCATTCGCCCTCACATGGTCTATCGACAACGAGCCGGTGGCTGCGATCGCGATGTCGCGGTCGATCGTATCGGCCTTCAGGCTGCCGCCATAGACCTGCACCTGGACGGGAACACCGTTCGTGCCGCGCGTGCCGATGCCACCATCCGCCGACAGCGTCACGTTCTTGCCCGATATCATCGGGTTGTTGGCACTCGCACCTGATGTGATGGCCGAATTGGCGCCGGTGGCGATGACCGTCGTATCACCCGAGAGGTTGTTGATCGGGCCGTTGATGACGATGCCGGAGTTCGAACTGACGTTGACCGTGCTCACCCCGCCGCCGCTGAACTGGATGTTGATCGGGTTCGACGCCTTGACCGTGTTGGTCAGCGTCAGGGTCAGGTGATCGTAGATCTGCTGGTACCAGTCGTAATGACCGTCCGCACCGCAGCACAAGCCAGCCGACGTGTTGTAGCCACCCCCGTGATAGCTGCCGGTCGCCGTGACGACTTCCTGGAAGTTCGCGGTCTGCAATTGGCCGGTGTTGCCGCCACCACCCGTGGCCTGCATCACGTTCTCGACCAGGCTGACGGTGCGGGTCCAGTTGTCTCCGGAGGCGTTCGGCGTGTAGTGCCAGCCATAGTCGAACTGCGTGCTGGTGGTCGGACGATCCAGCGTCGCCGTATCGACCCACTGGTAGTACATGTTTGGCTTCACGGCGTACTGGATGCCTGCCGTGCCGCTGAGGCCGGTCAGCATCGAGCCTGTGTACTGGCTCGCATTCACGCTATTCGTCCGATACGTCGACACCTGCTGGCCGCCCGACGCGGAGGGATTGTAGACGTACCACGTCGTCTGCTGCTGGAGCTGATCGACGATCTGGATCACGCTGGGCGCGCTGACGCCCGTATTGATCGTGTTGGTGACGAGCTGAAGTCCGGTCGAGTTGTTGACATTGATCGTGCCGGCACCACCCTTGACCGCGATCGTGCCCTGGGCAGTGCCGTCGGTCGAGGTCGAGATGATCTTGCCGTTCAGATAGACGTAGCCGCCCGAACCCTGCACCACGCCGTTCACCATGATCTGGTCGGTGAGCGCGTTGTACTTCACCCCGATCTTGATATCGCTGGAGAACTGCGTCGTCGCAGCCGCCGTGATGTCGTAATAGCTGCCGTTCCGCGCATTGGCCTGGGCCTGGGCGAAGTCCGCGCCGTTATTACTGGTCTTGAGGCTGTTGATGGCGGACAGCACCCCGCCGCCGATGTCGACCGAGTAATTGCTGCTCGTGCCACTCTGGATGAGACCGTTGACGTTGATGACCCCCGCCGAGATGATGATCGCCTGACCGAGAATGAAGGGCGCGTTCGCGGGGTTCTGGTACCCCGAGGGTGTGGTCGAGCTCCAGTTCGAGCTCGCGTTCGTGTTCGCGGTCCTCGGCGTGATCACGTCGTTCTGGATATTGACGACCTGGAAATAGGCCGAGCATCCCGAGCAATTGAACGGCGAGTAGAACGTGGACGTGTGGTTGGTGGTGGTGGTGTGACCCTGGGCGTCTGTCGAGGTCGTCGTATAGTCGTAGGTCGTGTTGCTGTAGACGCCTTGGTCGGTATAGGTATTCCGCTCCCACGGCGCGGTCGAGATGGTCTGGACCGTCGGGCCTTCCATCGCCGCAAGCGTGGCGGTGCTGCCCACGCTGCCGCCGCCTCCGTTGGGCGAGCCGTTGCCCATCGGCAGGAAGATCGCCGAATAGAGCGACAGGCCGTCGTAATAGGTCATCAGCATGCGGGCGGTGAAGACCGTGCTGTTGGCGGCCGTCTGCTGGACGCCGCTATGGCCGTCGACGCAGCAATAATAGAAATACGGGTGATTGCCACCGTCGCCGATATGCGGGCTGTACTCGTAGGCGCCATAGGCGCCGAGGAAGGTCGCCGCCGCCATCACCGCCGTCAGCGTGTCGTTGTCGGCCGGCTTGTACTCGACCCCGGCCCATTGCGAGGTGACATCGTGGTTGGAGTTGTAGAAGCTGCCGAGGCCGCCGAGGAAGATGAACGAGCCGTTGGGCGCCACCATCTGGATGGTCGCGGCATTGAGCGATTGCGAGGCGACGACGCTGCCGAGCTGGCTGGTGATCTTGAGCAGACCGTTCTCGTTGGTGACGGCCCCGTCGAAATAAATGTCGGGCTTGCGGGTGAGCTGGTTGCCGTTCCCGTCGACGCCGAGCCCGGTGCTTGGATCGACGCGGTTGTAGATCGCCGAGATGTCGATGATCGGCGTCGCGCTCGGCGTGGCGGTGAAGGTCACGTTGGAGTGCGAATCCGGATCGACATGGTCGATCTGGCGATAGGTGATGTTGCCGCCGGTCACATTGGTGACGGTGAGGTTCGCGAAGTCCATGAAGTCGAGGCCGCGGTTCTCGACCTTGATCTTTGCGGAGCCCTGCGCAGTGACGGACGGTGCCGTATGACCGGCAAGGCCGTTTCCGCTCAGCTTCTGCGCCAGGATCGAGACGTTGCCGGCGGACACCAGGATGTCGCCGAACGCGAAGGCGTTGCCGGCGGCGTCGGAAGTATAGGGCGCCTGCTGGATCAGGGCGTTGATCTGACGCTGGATGTCGCCGGTCGGATCGGCGCCGGACGGCGCCATCGTGGCGGGATGTGCGGACGTCGACGTCGCGAGCTGGGTCCGGATCTGCGTCGCAGTCAGACCGGTCAGCGTGACGAGCTGGTCGACCATGTTCTGGTAGGGATTGAAGCCGCCGACGATCGTGTACTGGACCGTCTGGTGGTTCCAGCTCATCACCGGGCTGAAATGATCGACGTCGGCGACGTATTCGAGCGTGGGTGACAGCGACGAGTGCGGGCTCGTCGTGCTCAAGGTCGGCGCGCTTGCACCAAGATCGATCGTGATGGTCACGTCGTTGTTGATGCCCGCGACCACCATTCCGTTGAGCGCGACATCGCCGGTGCCGCTGGTGTGGCTGTGGTTATCGCTGTTCTTGGCGCTGAAGATGTCCAGATACGGATTGTAGTTGTTGCCGTTGCCGGACGCGGTGACCTGCCCTTGCGTTGCGCCGAGATAGATATCCCGGACGCCGAGCACCCGCGAGCTGTCGGCAAGCGTCAGGCTGGAGTCGTTGCCGGCATTGGCCGTGCCGCGGTACAGCGTGGAGATCGGAATGGCGGTGTTGTTGTAGACGACCGTCGTCGCGGTCGCCTGCACGCTGCTGAAGGTGATGGTATCGCCGGATATGCCGGCAAGGATGTTGATGTCCCGCCAGGCCTCGATTGTCGTGCTGCCGCTGACGGTGACGGCCTGGTTCGCGTGCACCCAGCTGTTGGTGCTGGCGCCGACACCGGCGATCGCACCGTAGAGGCTGGCGTTGGCGTAGTTGGACGCCGCCATCTTCGCCGCCGTGCCGACATAGATCTTGCCGACGCTGAACAGCTCGCGGGCATTGATGTTGACCGCGAGCATGGCGTTTGCCGTCATGTTGGATTCGGCGCCGCCGCCGGCGAAGAAAGCGGCCGTGGCGAGGCTCGCCGTGGCGGTGGTGTTCAGCGTGTTGTACGCCTCGATGTCGATCACCCCCGTCGCGGTCCTGGGGTCACCGTTGAGGCTCAGGACCGCGCCGGCGCCGATGTTGGTGGTCACGTTCTGGGTGACGGTGGAGTCGCTCAGGGCCGCCGCACCCGAGAACGAGCCGCCAGACCCCGAGCGCGCGCCGCCGCCGGCCTGATTGACGATGTCGTTCGAGATGACGACGATGTTGCCGCCGTCCGAGTTGATGATCAGATGCGTTCCGATCTCGGCGGTGGTGGTCGTGTTGACGTCGTTCTGCGCCTTGCCGGCGGAGACACCGGCCGTGGACGCCTGATAGGCGTCGCCGCTGGCCGCATAATTCGTGGTGTGCTTGGCCTTGACGCTGAGGCCGCCGAAATAGAGGGTGTCGTCGGTCGCGCCACCATCGAACCGCGCGTTGGTCACGGCGGTCGAGCTGGTCGTGGCGACGGCCGCCGCACCGGCGTAGGTGCCGCCCGCGCCAACCGTCGCGTTGGAGACATTGGCATCCGTGCCGGTCGCCGATATCTCGAGGATGCCGGTGTAGCCGGCGTGATTCAGGTGGGCGGCGTCCATATCGGCAGGCGCGCCCAGATAGGCATAAGTGTGCGCGCTCGACGACGCTTGTGCCACTGTCGCTCCGAGCGCGAGGAACCCGCTCGAAAGGCCGGTCGCCTCGGCGTATTGGGCGCTGTCGTTCTGGGCTGCGATCACCACGTCGCTGTTGGGCAGCGTGATTCCCGTCCCGCCATAGGCGCTGACCGTCGCGTTCTCCGAGGCCTGGGCCAGGCTGCCCTGGGCGCCGATCAGCGAGCCGCCGCCGCCTGCGAGTGCCTTGGCGTAGGTCGTGGTGCCGGTAGTCGGGACCAGCGCCATCGCGGTCACGCCGAGCGCTCCGCCCGAGAAGACGACGTTGTCGCCGACATCGGCCGTGACCGTGGCTTCGACCGTTGACTTGGCGATGGCGATGCCGACAGCGCCGCCGCCGACCGAGACGCCGATCGCGCTGCTCGACAGATTGGGCTTGATCGACGCCGTCACCAGCGTGCCAACATCAGATGCCGACGTGGTGATCGAGGCACCGGTTCCGATCTCGGCCGTCACGCCCGAGTTCTCGTGGGCCTCCGCATCCGCACCGACGCCGGCAACGATACCGCCGCCGAGCGCAGTCGCCGTCGTGGTGAGCGTACCTGCGCCGGATGCTCCCACGGCCAGAGTTGAAACATCGACGACCGCGTTATCCAGAACTTGCGCCGCAACCGTGCTCGACCGTGACGCCGTGGCAACCGAGGCTCCGACTGCCGCGGCACCGGCGGTGACACCGCCTGTGAAGACGACCTGGGTCGTGGAATCCTGCGCCATGACGGTGACGCCGGTGCCGCCCGTACCGGTGACATGCCCGCCGAGCTGGGCCGTCACGTCGTTGGCGACATTGCCGATCGCCACGGCCGCATCCGCGCCGAAGTACAGCGCCGCGCCGCCGGCGATCGCCTCGGTGTCGATGGTCTTGCCGGCATAAGGTCCGGTGGTGGCGTCCTTGACCACCGCCGCAACGGTGACGGAGGGCGCCGTGACGTTCGCGGTCAGATCCGCGAGCACGTAGCTCTTGACGCTGGTGTAGCCGATGCCAGCCCCGATACCGACATTCTTGGCGAAGCCGGCGCCGAGCAGGTACATCTTGGCCGCGTTGGCGCTGGTGGCGGCGACATTGACCTCGCTGCCCGTGACATTGCCGCCCAGCACCTGCGCCGTGACGCCGTCACGGCCTGCGTCGGTGAGCACACCGCTGACATTGTAGGTCGACGTTACGCTAGCGCCGTTCGGATTACCGGCGGTGCCGCTCGCCACCGCGTCGCTGCCGTGCGAGGAATTGGTTCCGGAGTTCGCGGCGCCGATGGTGCCGTCGAGCTGCGATTGCTCGTGCGTATCGCCGAGATTGGCACCGATGATGATGACGCCGACGGTCGCACCGATGCCGACGCTGCCGCCGATACCGGCCGTCACCGCATAGGACAGCACCTCCTTGGTGCTGAGCGCGTTGACGTTGATCGCCCCCAACGAGTTCAGATTGCTGTTGATGCTTTCCGCGGTGGTCTGGCTCTTGAAGAGGATGACGTTGGCGGCGGCGCCGATGCCGACACCTCCCCCGCTGGCACCGACCGCGAGCGCGCCCGCGATTTCCTTGATCGCGACGTCCTCGTTCGCGTTGATGGTGACCGCGCCGGCTGCGCCGCCCCTCGGCGACTGCAGCGTGACGTCGTAGACGCCCGCGATCGTGGTGTTGCTGGCGATCTCGATGTTCGCCATGCCCGCGATCGCGGCCGATCCCGTCGCGAGCGCGCCGCCCACCGAATAGGCCTCGAAGCGATTCTTGGTTT
This sequence comes from Bradyrhizobium sp. A5, assembly GCF_042076515.1. Taxonomy (NCBI): domain Bacteria; kingdom Pseudomonadati; phylum Pseudomonadota; class Alphaproteobacteria; order Hyphomicrobiales; family Nitrobacteraceae; genus Bradyrhizobium; species Bradyrhizobium sp. A5. The sequence goes on from NZ_CP148990.1 coordinate 4,615,576, forward strand.
TGGCCTCGACGTCGAGCGCGCCGGTCAAATTGATCGCCGTCGTGTGAGTCGCCGTGCCGCCGTGATAGGCGAACTCGTCGCCGACATAGGCCTCGGTGCGGTTCGAGGAGACCTGGACCAGGAAGGCGGCGCCGATCGCGGCCTGGCTGCCATAGGCGCCCGAGCCATTCGCGGAGAAGATGCCGGTGTTGTTGTTGGCGTTCGCCGTCAGCGACGCGGCCGTCAGCGCGCCGCCGTCGACATAGGCCTCCGTCGTCGCCTGGAAGACGTTCAGCCCGACCGAGCCGGTGTTGAACCCGATCGCGATCGAGGACGCATCCTGCTCGGCATTGGCCTTCACGGTGACGGCGCCGACCGTCGGGCTCGACGACTGGACACCCCCGATGGTGGCATTGGTGATGGTGGCGAAGGTATCGCGCGACATCGTCGTGCTGATGATCGTGGCGCCGCCGCCGCCATTGCCCGTTGGCGGAATGATGCCGGCACCGAACGTTCCGGAATAGGAGAAGCTCGACGCCGCAACCTCGATCTGCGGCGCCAGCGTCGAAGACGTCAGGCGCGTGTCGATAGATGCGCTATCGATATAGGCCCGGGTCCCTCCGCTCATCACGTTGGTGATCGGGTTGATCATGATGGCGATGCCGCTGCTGGCGGCAAGCGAAGCGACGTTGGCCGTGACCGCCTGATGCGAGCTCGCGACGACGGCAAGGCCGCGGACGGCGTCCTGGTTCTCGGAGAGGTCAGGCGTGGTGTCGCTCGGCGCGTGGGCGGTGCCGAGATCAAAGGCATGGACGAGCGTGCCGTTGTTGACCGACAGCGTGTCGGTGGTGCTGGTTCCGAGCGCGTCGACCTTGGTGTTGGCACCGCTGATATAGGCTGCCGTAGTCCCCGTGATCTTGTTCGTCACCAGCGAGCCCGCCCCGCCGCCCGCGCCCTTGCTGATCGACACGGCGCCGGCGAACACCGCCGCCTTGTCGTTGTTGCCGGCGGTCACGCCGACGTTGTTGGTGGCGGTCACGTCGGCGCCGTTGATACCGTTGGTGCTGGCAGCGGTGATGCTGGCGGTGACGTTGGTCCCCATCAGATTGGTGGCGACCGAGCCCGCCAACCCGACCTGCGAGGACATCGCAATACCGACGGCGACGGTCGAGATGCTGGCGTTCGAGTTCGCGCTGACGGCGACGTTGCCCGAGGCAGTCAGCTTGGAGCCGGTGACGCCCGCGCTGACATTGTTGGCGATGCTGCTGTAGACGAGTGCCAGACCCGCGGCGCTTCCTTGCGTCGAGGCGCCCGCGACGGCGGCGGTTCCAGTGATGCTGGAATTGTCGGTCGCGGTCACCAAAATGCTTTTGGCCGTGATGGCCGATTGCGACGCGCTGGACAGGTTGTTTCCGATGGCCGCCGAAACGGTATTGGCGATGCTGCTGATCGTCGTGCCGCCGACGCCCGCAAACTGTCCGGTCGCCAGGCCAAAGCCGATCGTGACCGACTGGATCTTCGAGGAATCGACCGCACTCACGCTGACATTGCCGTTGACACCCGCCGTCAGCAGCACGTTGGCGATGTAGGCCGAATGCGTCGTCGCGATGGTGTCGTACACCAGCGACGCCCCGACATTATTCTTGCCGGCCTGGATCATGCCCGCAACGGAGATGATGCTGGCGCCCGGACCGTTACCCGCACCGTCGTTGAGCGCGGCCGCGCTGAAGTCGATGCAGTTCTGCCCGCCCGTGCCGCCGGCGACCGTGCAGGTGTCCGAGGCGAGATGGTTGTTGTTCGACTTCTTGACGAGGTTGCCGAGCGCCGTATTCAGCGCCGACACGGCGCCGCTGTCCGCCAGCACCGTCACGCGTCCGACGTTGATGGTCACCGTCGAACCGCTGCTGATATAGGCCGTCGTGGTGGGCGAGATCTCGTTGACGACGATCGCGCCGGCCAGTCCGTTGGACCCTGCCCCGCCCGAGGCCGCACCGGCCGCAATCACGCTGGCGCTGTCGGCCATCACCAGCAGAGTGTCATAGTTCGAGAGCGCGGTGCTGCGGATGTGCGCGTCGGTAGCGTTGCCGCCCGTGGGATCGGCAATCGAGGCATAGGTTAGCCCAATGCCGACGCCGGCCTGGCCACCCGACATATAGAGCGAGCCACCGCCGATCGCGATATTCGTGGTCTGGTAGGCGTCGACCTCGAGCGCGCGGTTAACGCCGGTCGCCTGCCCCGTGATCGTCGAGCTCTCGATATAGGCGTTGGCGCTGTCCGTCATGATGCCGACGGAAGCCGACAGCGATGCCGCATTGGATTTCGATCCCGCCACGCCGAGGGCGACGACGGTCTCCGAGCCGCCATTGAGCGCCTGCACCGTCACCGAACTCTGATCGTTCATGGTGGTGCCGTAGATATAGGCGAGCGTCGCGTTGCTGGACATCGCTGCCGCGATCGCGCCGCCGATCGCAGCCCCCTGGGCGGACGCCCCGGCCAGATTGAACGCCGCGGAGCCGGACCCGTTGCTGAGGATGGTGTCGTTGAGCGCCTGAACGATTGTATTGGTCGTGACTGCGCTGGCCGTGGTGTACTTGTTGACGCTCGTATTCCTGATATAGGCGCTGGTGCCGAGCGAGACGTCCGTCACCGACGAGCTGCCGGCGAGATCGACGCTGAAGCCGTCGGTGCTCGATCCCGAGGACGAAGCGATCTTGCTCGCGGCCGTCGTTACGGCGGCGATGCCTCCGGTCGAGGCCGCGCCTGCGGCGCCCGCCTTGTCGGAGACATTGGACGCCGCCGGGTCTGAGACCGCTGCCGCGACAGAAGCAACCGTGATGCGCCCCGACGTCGTTGCGCTGATCGTCAGATTGTCGACATTGACCGACCCGCTTCCGCCGCTCGTGCCGGCAAACGGATCATTCGCACTGAACACGCCGGGCCGGATATCGGAATGGTTGTCGCCCATATAGGCGGAGGTGTCGGCATTTGCGCCCAGATAGGCGACCGCCAAGCCAACCGCCGAACCGCCGCTGCTGTTGAAGCTCATCGCGCCGGACAGTGAAACAACCGACAGATCCTGCTGCGCCAGGACATTCACGGTCGGGGCATAGACGGTGGCCTGGCTCGAGATCGACGCATGCGTCGTGTTGTTCAGGAAACCGAGCGAGGTGATCCCGTTCAGCGCCAGCGCGCCGGCAGCCTTGCCGGACGACGGCGCGACGGCGACGAACTGGTCCGAGGTGGTCGCGTTGACGGCGATGTCGTCCGCCGCGCGCAGCGTCGCGCGGTCCGAGACGCCGGCAATGGTGCTGGTGTTGAACTGGACGAGATTGAGCGCACCGCCGACCGATGAGCCACCGGACGTGTTGCCCGGCAGGAAGCCGAGCGTGCCGACATTGCCGGCGGCGTCGATCGACGCCGTGGTCGTGGTGGCCGCGATCTGGATGCTTGCGTCGTAGGTGTGGACGTCGCCATTGTCCATCCCGGCCGACCAGTTGCTGCCGCAGGTCGCACTCGTGCAGGTCGCGGTCAGGCTGGCAGAACCGGCGACCCAGGCCGTCGTGTTGTTGTTCACGACGAAATGGTTCAGCGAACCGGCGACCCCGATCGTGTCTCCGGCGTCCGACGTGGCATTGGCATAGCTGGTCAGGATGTTGCCGCCGACGCCGAGATTGCCGTTGAGATGGCTCAGCACCGCACCCAGCCCGTCCCACTTCAGCCAGGTGTTGGTGATCGGCATCGATGTGTTGGCCTCGACGGCGATGTTCGCCGCGTTGATCAGGGTCCCGTTGCCGACATAGGCGTTCGAGTTATGCGTAAAGTTGCCCCAGGCGACGGCCGCGCTGATTGCCGTCCCCTCGCCGGCCGTGATGTCCGATGTGATCGCGGCGGCAGTCGCATTGCTGCGGACGCCCCGATCGACGAGGTTGCTGGCGACGGCGACGTTGCCACTTGCATAGATGCTTGGAGCACCGCCGCTTGGATTTTGAGCGATCGCGGCCGTCGCGTTTTCCGTGCTGTTGGCCAGCGACAATGCACCGGCGAACTTGAAGTTGAAGTTCACCGGCATCAGCGAGGTCATGTGCTGCGAGATCACCGGGTTCAATGACGGACTCGACACCAGTTCCGCCTGGATCAGGCCGACTAGCGCCGGAGTGCCCGCGATCGTCGAGGCCATGGTCGAATTGGACGTGGTATTGGACGTGGCCTCGACCACCACGGAGCCGTTCATCCGGCTCGACGCGCTGGTTCCCAACGACGCGCCGAGAACCGCGTTCGCCGACGTCGTGACGTCGCTGATGGCGAGCGCGCCGCCCATTCCGCCGCTCGCGCTCGGATTGCTGAAGACGACGGCGTTGGCGCTCGTCGAGAAGCTGTTGTTGTTCAGCGCACGCACTGACAGGGTGTTTCCGGAGGCATTCACGGTTCCGGCCGAAAGATGCGCGCCCGTCGCGACGTTTGCTGTGGTGTTAACCGACCCGGTCGAATAGGCAATCGTCTCCACGAATTGCGCGCTGCCCGTCGCGGTGAGCGCGGCGACGTTCATGTTCGCGTCGTTGGTGGCATGGATCGCAAGATTGCCACCCGCATTGATCGTGGAGCCAGACGCCACGCTGGTCGACACGTTGCCGTCGATCTTGCCGACGACGACCGATGCGGCGATGGGCGTGAGACTGCCGAGCAGACTTGCTACCAAGGCCGGATCGGATGCGGTCTCCGAGCCGTGGGCGGCAATGGTGACGCTGCCGCCGCCGCTGATATTGGCGTGCCCGTTGATGTTGATGTTCGCCGTCGCGCTTGCCGCGACATAGCCGCCATTGAGCCCGAGCAGCGAGGCCGCCAGCGTCTCGCCGACAAGCGCGAAAGTGCTTGCGGCCGAACCTTCAAGGAAGCTCGACGTGGCCGTCGAGGTCGCGCCGATCGAGATGTCACCGCCGGTGATCGTGCCGTCGACCGTGATGGACGTCGCGGCGGTCGCCTGGCCCGACAGCTTGGTGTCGCTCGCCGTCGCCCTCAGCGTGACGTTGCCGCTGGTGTAGGTGGTGCCGCCGAAATTGACCGATTGGGCCAGGATCTGCGCGCCATTCATGATCGCGATGTTCGGCGCGTCGATGATGACGTTGTTGGCGTTGCCGGTCGAATGGCCGGAGCCGTCGAGACGGCGGGCATCGATCACCGCATGCGCGGCGAGCGTGATGGAATGATCGGCCTGGAGGAGGTAGTCCGCCCCGGCGCTGAGCCCGGCGAGCGCATTCACGATGGAGCTGTTCGACAGCGTCACGCCGGTGTCGCCCTGGGCGGTATCGCCGACGACCATGTCGGTCGGATCGATCAGCAGCGTGCCGGCCTTGCCGTTGTCTGCGCTGAGGTTGACCTTGATGCCCTGGCCGATGTCGATGATCCCGTTCGCGCTGAAATCGACCAGGCCCGCATTGCCGGTCTTCGCGCCGGCGTCGAACCTGGCGCCGCCCGCCACGGTCAGGTGCTGGGCCGCCTTCAGGCGGATCTCGCCGGCATTGCCGGTCGTGCTTGCGATGTTCAGCCTCGCATTCTTGCCGATGTCGATATTGTTGCCGGCCTGCACCGTGATGTTGCTCGGCGTCGCAGCCTTGCTGCGCGCGGTCAGACGCCCGTTGACCCTGGCATTGTTGACCGCGCCGATATGGATCGAGCCATTGCTGACGGTGATGGCGCTGGCGCTGCGCAGGCCCTTCGAATTGACCGAGGCTGCGAACTTCGCGGCATGGTCGAGATTGGCGATGTCACGCTGGGTGGCGCCGCCGACATAGACGTTCTGCCCGGTCAGGCGCACGCCGTCGATGGCATTGATCCGGCCGTAGATGCGGATGTTGCCGTCAGGCGAGACCGGGAACGATCCGGCCATCAGGTTGCCGACCGCCGACTGGTTGATCTGCCCCCCGGCACCGATCAGGCTGTCGGTGAACTCGCGCGTCGGCGTCGAGACGTTGAGGCTGCCGACGTTCACGGTGCCGGAACGGCCGACCACGAACCCCTTGGGATCGGCGAAATAGACGTTACCGCCGATCGCACCGTTCATGTAGGAATTCAGCGTGCCGTTGACGTAGACCGGCGCGTCGTGAACGATGTTGACGAGGTTTTGCGTCCCCGTTGGCAGTTGCAGGTTGACGGTGTTGCCCTGCCCCACACTGAATTGCGAGAACGAGTTGAAGGCATTGTTGCCCGAGACCGTCAACGTCGTGACGTTGGTGATGCTGCCGGAGGTCTGCAGCGAGGTGCCGGTGCGCCCGTCCGGCGTGATCACGTTCGCCGTCTGCGCCTGAACGCGGACGCTGTACACCGGCAGGAAGACCATCTGCATCGCGCAGAGCAGCGACATCGAACGGAAGCGCGAAAGCCTCCGCAGCGTCGTCAGCTCGTCATTGTCTCGCGTCGCAGATGGTCCGCGCATGTCAGATCCCCATCATCGGCATTGGCGCCGATCCATAACCGGGTGGGAGAATGTCGTCGACAGCGCCCGGCATCAGAACTGGCCGGGCGGCAGCTTGAAGATGTCGGGGCTCTTGGCATCGGCCACGTAGAACAGCAGCAGGCTGGTGGGCGTCAGCACACGCTGGTTGTTCTCCTTGTTCTCGAATGTGCCTTGGAGCAGCAGGATCACCGAGCGGTCCTTGGCATCGCTGCCGCGGAACATCACGATGCCGCCGGCGACCGGCATGTTGACCGCGATGGAGTCGGGCTTGAAGCCTTCGCCCATGAAATGGGCGCGCAGGATGTTGGCGTTGGAGAACAGTTTCTCCGGCGTCATCGCCGTGTCGGTCCCCTTCGACCAGACCGCGCCGACCTGGATCAGCGACTTGGACTTGTAGCCGAACACGTAGGAGAGCTCGGCGGTGCCGCCGTTCGGCAGCAGTTCCGGAACGGCGAGCAGCAGGCTGCGCGTCAGTTCGGACGCGTTGTCCTGGATCTTGATGGCGTCGGGCTTGGCGTTGAAGTCCTTCGTCATCGCCGCGCGCACGTCGGCCTCGTTCATGCCGAACTTGGCGGAGCGGAAGCCATCGATCGCCTTGGCGGTCTTGTCCTCGCCGGCGGGCGTTTCGGCCGCAGCCGTCGACGTCGCGCCAGCGGCCGGTGCGCCAGCTCCGGCAGGCGCAGCACCGGCCGCAGCGGCTCTGGGTGCGGTCTTCTGCTTCGGCACCGCGCCTTGGGCCGCAAGCGGTCCGGCTGCAACAGAGGTGAGCAGGCCGACGAGGGCCGGGATGAGGTAGATTCTGCGCATCGTAAACCTTCGAAACAGCTTGAAACAACGGCTCAAAAATCAGCAGTCACGAAATCGGCTTCCCCGAACCGTCGTCGAAATCGAGACGGGAATGTTGCAATGCCACAAGGCCTTACAAAACGTCACGGAGCAGACAAGGCTCGAAACAGCGACTCCCAAGGCGCGTAGGAATACGGTATCGGGCTGCCCAATGCTGCGAATGAACATTCATACGCGTCGATTTTCATCAATTGTGGCCGTTAGCCTTTCGCGTTATGCACACGACTGGAAAGAAGTTTTGCGAAACATTTCATGATCAAGCGGCCTGCTCCTGCCCACACCGTGCCGGCGCCTGCCCGCCGCGATTTCCTTCGCCTTGCAGGCACAACTGCCGCGGGATTTTTTGCGCTCGGCGCAACATCAGATCGCATGCGAATCGTGGCGTCGCTGACCAGCCTGTCGCTCGATGACGAACTGACCAGAAGGAACATGTCCGACGGCAACACGACCTCTCGCCTCGGCGGCCTCATCGCAGGGTTGAAGCAGCGCGGCTGGGTCGAAGGGGTCAACTACCGCTTCGAGATCCGCTCGACGTTCGGTGGACCGGACAAGCTGAAGTCCGCTGTGCAGGAGCTGATCGGGCTCAAGCCGGACGTCATCCTGACCGGCTCGACGATCGAAACCGCGGCCATGCTGGGCGCCACCAGGACGATTCCGATCGTTTTCGCGACCGCAAACGATCCCGTCGGCAACGGCTTCGTGGAAAGTCTCGCACGGCCCGGCGGCAACGTCACCGGCTTCACCAGCAGCACCGCCGAGATGGGCGGCAAATGGCTTCAGCTCATCAAGGAGGCCGTCCCTGACATCGCGCGCGTCGGCGTCCTCTACAATCCGGCGACCACACCGCGCGCCGGCCGCTTCTTCCTCGATTCCGTCGAGCAGGAGGCCGCGGCAGCCGGCGTCGGCGTGGTCCTCGCCCCCGTCAGCGCGCCCGCCGACATCGACGCCGCGATCGGCCGCTTTGCCGGGCCGCCGAAGGCCGCGATGATCTCGCTGGTCGACAGCTTCCTGGTGATCAACCGGCAGGCGATCGTCGCGGCAGCCGCGAAGTACCGCGTTCCCATGATCTATCCGTTCCACTATTTCATGGATGCGGGCGGCCTCATGAGCTACGGCCCGACGCTCGAAGTGCGCTCGGCCGATTATGTCGACCTCATCCTGCGCGGCACCAAGGCCGGCGATCTGCCCGTGCAATCGCCGCGAAAGTACGAACTGCTGATCAACCGCACGGTCGCCCGCGCGCTCGGATTGACCATCCCCTTCACATTGCTCGCGCGCGCCGACGAGATCCGCGAGTGAACGAAGCGGTCGACCAGGAGCAGCTGCGGACGCCTCCGGGCCGGCTGTTCCGAAAATATCTCTACTCGATCGTCGCACTCGCCTTTGCCGCCCTCGCCATCAACACCGGCTTCGACGTCTGGTTCTCCTATCGGGAGCAGAAACAGCTGCTCGCGGCGACGCAGCGCGAGCAGGCCGCATCCGCGGCGATCCAGATCGGCCAGTTCATCGGCCAGATCGAGAACCAGATCCGGTGGCTCTCGCGCCTGCCCGCGGAGCTGTCGACCAACGAGGACGATCGCCTCAACGCCATCCGCCTGCTGCGCCTCTCACCCGCGATCGCGGAGATTACCGAACTCGACGCGCAAGGCCGTGAGCAGGTGCGCGTGTCGCGCCGCGTCGCGGACCGGGTCGGCAGCAAGGTCGACCTCTCCACCTCGCCGGCCTTCCGCGGCGCCAACGAAAGCCGGGCTTATTACGGACCGGTCTACTTCTTCGGCGACACCGAGCCGTTCATGACGCTCGCCACGCGCGGGAGCGGTCCCGCGCCGAATGTGGTCGTCGCCGAGGTCAATCTGCGCTTCATCTGGGACCTCGTCGCCGGGATCAGGGTCGGCAACACCGGCAAGGCCTATGTGGTCGACCGCAAGGGCGTGCTGATCGCGCATCCCGATCTGTGGCCGGCGCTGCGCCGCTCCGATCTCTCCGGCCACGCCGACGTGCGCGCCGCGCTCGACGGTGTGGGGCCGTCCGCGAACGGGCTGGTCAAGGAGGACCTGTCGGGCCAGCGCGTGCTGTCGACCTATGCGACGGTCCCCTCGCTTGGCTGGGTGGTGTTCGTCGAGCTGCCGCTCACGGAAGCCTATGCACCGATCTACGCATCGATCGGACGCTCGACGTTTCTCCTGGTCATCCTGCTCGCGATCGCGGTTCTGGTGTCTCTCTTCCTCAGCCGGCGCATGACCGTGCCGATACAGATGCTGACGCAAGGAGCCAAACGGATCGGCAGCGGCGATCTTGGCCTGCGGCTCGCGATCAGGACCGGCGACGAGCTAGAGGCGCTCGGCGATCAGTTCAACCGGATGGCCGCGCATCTGCGCGACTCCTACGCGACGCTCGAGCGCAAGGTGATCGAGCGGACCTCCGAGCTCGAGAAGGCGCGCGACCACGCCCTTGCCGAGCATGATTCAGCCGAGCGTGCGCGCAGCGTCGCGGTTGCGGCCAACCAGACCAAGTCGCGGTTCCTCGCCGTCGTCAGCCACGAGCTGCGCACGCCGCTGAACGGCGTCATGGGCGTGCTGCAACTGCTCGACGACGGCAACCTCGGCGACGCCCAGCGTCGACATCTGGCGACCGCGGCTGCGTCGGGCGAAACGCTGATCGCGCTGGTCGATGCCATCCTGGAATATGCCCGCCTGGAGGCCAGCACGGAGACGCTGGAAACGCGCGACTTCCGCCTCCACCAGCTGATCGAGACCGCCGTGGACCTGATGCGCCCGCAGGCCTTCGGCAAGGGCCTGACCTTCGACCTCGCCTTCGACGAAACGGTCAACACAACCGTGCACGGCGATCCTGTCAGGCTCAACCGCATCCTGCTGAACCTGATCGGCAACGCGATCAAGTTCACCCCGCGCGGCGGAATTGCCGTGAAGGCGACCGCCGGGCAGCGAGGCGATCACGCCCTGCTCCGGATCACCGTTCGCGATACCGGCATCGGCATCGCGCCCGACATGCATGAGCGCATCTTCGACGATTTCGTCCAGGCCGACGACAGCATCGCGCGGCGGTTCGGTGGCACCGGCCTTGGCCTTGCGATCGCGCGGCGCCTCACGGGCCTGATGCGCGGCGAGTTGACTGTGGAGAGCACGCCGGGCGCGGGCAGCACCTTCACGCTTCACGTGCCGCTCGGCCATGCCGCGAGCGGCATCGCGCAAGGTGCGCTTGCGCCGCCGTCGCGGCAGCTCCGCGTGCTGCTGGTCGACGACGATCCCGTCAATTGCGAGGTCGGCGAAGCCATCCTGAAACGGCTTGGACATCGCCCCATCATCGCACGCAACGGCGCCTCGGCGATAGCGCTCGTCCGCGAGCAGCCGTTCGACGTCATCTTGATGGACCTGCACATGCCCGACATGGACGGCGTCGAGGCGGCCTCGCGGATCGGCAAGCTCGGCCTGCCGAAGATGCCGCGCATCATCGCCGTCACCGCCGACGTGTCGCGCAGCGCCCGCGAGCGGCTCGCCGGCGCCGGCATTACCAGGATCGTCGGCAAGCCGATCCTGATCAATGCGCTGCGGGAAGCGATCGAAGACACCCCGGACAAGCCGGCCGCAGCGCAACTCGCCGCAGGCGCGTTGATCGACCGGCATTTCCTCGACGACCAGAGGGAGCTGTTGGGCGCGACGCAGGTCGCGAAGTTACACCAATTGCTGGTGGAGACGAGCAAACAGCTCGTCGAAGACATCGCGAACACGGCAACGGCCGGCGATCACAAGCAGCTTGCGCGCTCCGCGCACCAGCTCGGCAGCGCCGCCAGCGCGCTCGGCCTCGTCCGCCTGTTCGAGCGCTGCCGCGAGGTCGAAATGACAACCAACTCGATGTCCCCACCCGAGTGCGAGAGCGCCGCGCGCGAGCTCGCCGCACTTCGCGATGCCTCGATGAGCGCGCTGGACGAACTGCTCCGGCCGGAAGAGCAGCGGTCGGTCAGCTAGAGAGGCTCACACGACGACGGTCCCGTAAGAATACCCTTCCCCTTAAGTCATGCTGCTGACGCAATCTCTGTCTTAGAGAGTCAGAACGTAAACACAGCGTGAGGAACCACTCTGGTTCCCACACGGTTCCGCGGCCAAGGTTGGCTCGAATCCGCAGATTGATGGTCGCAAGTTCATGAACGCATCCGCGTTCGCTTGACCATGTTTGCGGTGTTGGAACCGGCAATCGAAAAAATCACAGGACTTATGATGCTATCTCGCTCGAGCGCCGCAATTTGCGGCGCCCTGGTTGCGCTTGCCGTTTCTGTCACCGTTGCTCGAAGTGAACCGCGAGGAGTTCGCTCAAGTACCGTCGTCGATGCCACCTCTGGAGATGCGATCGTCGGCGCAGCGTCCATGTACAATCCGTTCAAGCCCGGCAAGGAAGAAGGCGGCCCGAGCACAGCCTCCGGCGAGCGTTATGATCCCTCTGCCTGGACGGCTGCCATCAAGACGAACTTGCGTCGAAAATTTGGTGGGGTCCGGTTTGGAGAAAAGCCGAAATATGCCCTCGTGGAGGCCGACGGCAAAAAGGTCATCGTCAAGATCAATGACGTGGGCCCGCTAAGGCCTGGCCGCATCATTGACCTCAACGAGCGGACGATGCGCCATTTCGATCCAAGCTTGGAGCAGGGAGTCATTGATGACGTCCGAGTAAGCCCACTTGCAGGGGACAATTGGACCCCGGGCCCGGTGGGCTGAACATCGCGTGCGACAGGACAAACATTACACGTCGCGGACGCTCGATGAGTTCATGCCCGGCCTTTGCGCGTCTTCGCCCCCGCCTCGTCCTCCCGCCCAAACCGCTCCACCAGAAAATCGATGAACAACCGCACCTTCACCGACAGATGCCGCGTCGGCGGATAGACCGCGTAGAGCGCGAGCGGCGGCGCGGAATAATCGTCCAGCACCGTGCGCAACTCGCCTTTTTTCAAAGCATCGGCGGCGATGAAGTCCGGCAGCAGCGCGAGCCCCCTGCCCTTGATCGCGGCGTCACGCAGCACCTCGGCATTGTTGACGCAGAGAGACCAGGCCGGCTGGATCCAATGATCGCCGTCGCGGCCAGTGAGCTTCCACTGGTTGCCGGTGAGCAGAAAGCCGTAGGTCAGCGCGGCGTGGTCGCGCAGATCCTGCGGATGTTTTGGCGTGCCGTGGCGTGCGAGGTAGTCCGGCGAAGCGCAGATCATCCGCCCTACCGGCATGATTTTTCGCGCGATCAAACTCGAGGATTCCAACTCCGCGATCCGCAGCGTCACGTCAAAGCCGTCCTGGACGGGATCGAGCAGATCGTCGCTAAGCACGAGTTGAAGCTGAAGCTCCGGATACGCCGCCATGAAATCGGCGAGCACCGGACCTAACCGCATGGTGCCGAACGACATCGGCGCGTTGACGCGGAGCAGTCCGCGCGGCGCCGACTGGGCCTGCGTCACGGCCTGGTCGGCGGCCTCGATCTCCGAGAGGATCACGACGGCGCGCTCGAAATAGCCCTGGCCGATCTCGGTCGGGCTGGCGTGCCGCGTGGTCCGGTTCAGGAGCTGGACGCCGAGGCTTCCCTCGAGGTCGGCGATGTATTTGCTGATCGCCGAGCGTGACAGCCGCAGCTGGCGGCCGGCTTCGGCAAAGCTGCCGCTTTCGACCACCTTCACGAAGGCCCGGAGGCTGCCGACCTTATCCATGGGCCGTCTCCGGCGATTGTTTCCAAATCGTAGACATAGACGTCATATTTGCATGGATTGTCTCCAATCCAAAGCGGAACGATATTTCCACCCAGAGCAAGACCGCTCCTGCGAATTCTGGAGGACGACAATGTCTGGACTGCACCACGTCACCGCGATTGCCGGCGATCCCATCCGCAATTTCGGCTTCTACACCCGCGATCTCGGACTGCGCTTCGTCAAGAAGACGGTCAATTTCGACGATCCCGGCACCTATCATTTTTATTACGGCGACGAGACCGGCCGCCCCGGCACCATCCTGACCTTCTTCCCCTGGGCCGGCGCACCCTCGGGGCGCCGCGGCGTCGGCGAAACCCATCAGACCGCCTTCCGCGTGCCGCAGCGTTCGCTCGGCTACTGGACCCAGCGCTTCACCGAGAAGGGCATCGCCTACGAAGCGCTGGAGAAGCGTTTTGGCGAATCCGTGCTGCCGTTCACCGACCCTGATGGCATGGCGCTGGCGCTGGTCGGCGTACCCGGAGCAGAGAACGAGCCGGGCTGGAGCAATGGCGAGGTGCCGGCCGAGCATGCGATCCGCGGCTTCCACGGCGTGACCCTGCTGCTCGACAGCGCGGCGAAGACGGCTGCCGTCCTCACCGACGTGTTCGGCTTCAAGGAGGTGGGGCGCGAAGGCTCCGTGATCCGTTTCAAGGCAGCGGGCGATGTCGAAGGCAGCGTCGTCGACATCTACGAGGCCAAGGGCTTCCTGCGCGGACATCAGGGCGGCGGCTCGGTGCACCACATCGCCTTCCGCGCCGCTGACGATGCCGAGCAGGGCAAGATGGCGCAGAAGCTCGTGAGCAATCACGGCCTGCATCCCACCGAGCAGCGCGATCGCAACTACTTCCGCTCCATCTACTTCCGCGAGCCCGGCGGCGTGCTGTTCGAGATCGCGACCGACATCCCGGGCTTCGCCGTGGACGAGCCCGTCGCGACGCTGGGACGAGACCTGAAGCTGCCTGAATTCCTCGAGCAGCACCGCAAGCAGATCGAGGGCGTGCTGCCGAGCCTGGAGGAGACCGTGGCATGACCGAGACTGCATTCATCCATCGTTACGAGCCCGCGACCAGCGCGGGCTCTCCCCCACTCCTGCTGCTGCACGGCACCGGCGGCGACGAGAACGATTTGCTCGGGCTCGGCAAGATGATCTCGCCCGGCTCGGCCCTGCTCTCGCCGCGCGGCCGCGTGCTCGAGCACGGCATGCCGCGCTTCTTCCGCCGTCTCGCGGAAGGCGTGTTCGACGAGGAGGACGTGCGCCGGCGCGCGCTCGAGCTCGGCGACTTCGTCACGGAGGCACGGAAGCAGTACGGCATCGCCGCGCCTGTGGCCGTCGGCTTCTCCAACGGCGCCAACATCGCCGCCGCGCTGCTGTTGCTGAAGCCGGACGCACTCGCAGGCGCGATCCTGCTGCGTGCGATGGTGCCGCTGTCGGATCCACCGAAGGCGGAGCTTGATGGCAAGCCCATCCTGTTGCTGTCCGGCCAGGCCGATCCTATCGTGCCCGCGAGCAATTCGGCCAAGCTTGCGGCGCTATTGTCGGAAGCTGGTGCGCGTGTCGAGCACAAGGTGCTGCCATCAGGTCATCAATTGTCACAAGCCGACGTGACGCTGGCCCGCAACTGGATCGGCAACGTCGACGCCAAGGCGGCATAACCCGAGAAGCGGCGCACCGCCGAGACCGCGGTGCGCCGCCTCCTGACCTCGCAAAGGTTCCCATAAGTCAACCGCGTGTTCCGCATCCAAAACACACGCCCATGTTGCGACTCTATTAAGAGTTGTTGTGGCATATCAACTCGCGTGATGCAGGGAGTAGCCGCAAATGGCCACGAGGTTCTGTTCGAGTCCGTCACGAACGCCCCAAAGGGGCGGGCTGACGGAGGAAGTCACCCCTCCTGCGTCGGCTCCGGTTGAACCGGCCATTGGCCCCAATGCTCCATCGCGTCTGACGCCGTCCCGCGCCTGATCGCGTGAACTGATGGGACTTTTGCGACTCCTCCTGGCACTGGCCGTTGTCGGCGACCACGTCTTGCCGCCATTTCCCTGGCTTCGTCTCACGACGGGGATCATGGCGGTCGAGGTCTTCTTTGTCATTTCCGGATTCTACATGCAGATGGTGCTGTCGCAGCGATACGCGTCCGCAGCAGCATTCTATCTCAGTCGCGCATTTCGAATCTTCCCGACATACTGGATCGTCGCTGCACTCGCTCTCGCGTTTTGGCCCGCGAGCGGTTTCCGCGACATTGCCGGCCTGGGGTGGCAACCGGCCATTCTGGTGTTCGCGTCCAACATCTTGATCGTCCTCCAGGACACCTTGCTGTTTCTCGGAGTCGATCACGGCGAGCTATTCTTCACCGCGGATTTTCATTCCACCGCGCCTCAACTGTCCTCGTACCTGATCGTGCGCCCATCGTGGACGCTGGCGCTGGAGCTGTATTTTTACCTGTTGGCGCCCGTCCTGGCCCGGCTTCGAGGCGTCTATCTGGGTGCGATTGCCCTCGTGCTCACCGGAGCGAGGCTTGCAGCCTATGGCGCTGGACTGGATCACGATCCCTGGTTCTATCGCTTCTTTCCGTTCGAGCTCCCGCTATTTGTGCTCGGAATGCTCAGCTTCCGGTTGCTCCGCCAGATCGAAGTGCTTCCGCTCCTGAAGTCCAAAGCCATAGCGCTCGTCGCCATCGCCGGGCTGATCGTGCTCGGACAGCATTTTGTTTTGAATGTGCCCGAGCAGTACGGCTTCGTTGCAGCCGCACTGGCCGCCGCGGTCGCACCGGTTGCCTTCACGGCCTTCAAGGACGTCAGCATCGATCGATTTGTCGGGGATCTTTCCTACCCGATCTATCTCGTGCATTTCCCGATCATTCAGTTTCTGAGCAACGACTATGTCGTGGTGGTTGCAATCAGCCTGCTGGTGTCTTGCCTCATCGTCGTTGGCCTTGACAGGCCGCTGGATCGACTTCGGCATCGCCTCGCCGACGAAAATTGGAACAAAAGCCACCCCGTGCCAGCGATCACGGCCGAAGCGGCGTTGGGATTGGCCAACACTGCAGACAGCCAATCGGGATTGAGGCCTGACTTGGGACCACTAGCGGACGTCGATTCCGAGATCGCTAATGTCGGCTAAGGGGCCAAGAGGAGACCTTAGTCACTGCTTTTGTCTGCCCGTAACCAGCCACGAAAGTTCCTGCCTCATTGCTAGCGAACGCCAGCTTTTCTGAGGCCTTCGACGATTTCGTCGTACTCACGACGATACTGCGGATTGCTCGAACGCGCGTAGCCAATTTGCCGGAACCACTGGATCGTGAAGTCCGGTCGGATTGCATTCAATTCGACCAATACTTGCTGGGCCATTTCCAATTGGCCAGTGGACCCATAAGCTGAAATCAGATCTACATACGGGAACCAGTCCAATTTGTTCAAATTGATCGAGCGCCTACACTCCTCAATACCCTCCTTGTATTGGCGCAGATGGACATGAGCATGACAGAGGAAAAAGCGCCAAGTGCCAGCGGCAGGATCTTTGGGGCTTAGGCGCAAAGCGATCTGAATTGGAGAAAACGATTCGGTAGCGCGTCCCGCCGTAATAAGTACGATCCCCTTGGATGCATACGCGACCGGCGAATTAGGATCGATTTCCAAAGCTGCGTCGTATTCAGGCAATGCTTGCTCAGGATTTCCGTAGTTCAAAATGTTGCCCTTGGCTACGTGCGCGTTTGCGATCGCCGGGCGTTTTGCAAGAACTTGATCAATTAGCTTGATCGCCGTCTTTCTGTCTTCGAACGCGGATGGAGACCATCCGTAGATCACGCCATCTGCTATGCATGACGCCTTGCCGATCATCGCATCTATGTTGTCCGGATCGAGACGCAGTGCGCTGTCGAACAAGCTGTTTGCCTCAGCATTCGTCAATTTGGTCCGTGGACCGTAACGCTTCGCCCAGCCGCGCATGCTAAAATCCACGGCGTCTGGATTGGTTGGCCTATCCATTTGGCTGCGTCGGCTTTCGGCCTGGATGAGTTCGACGTTGAGAGAGCGGGCGAGCCGAGCCGTGACCTGCTCCTGCAAGGCCGCAAGATTTGTCCGATCGCCGTCAAAGCGGTCCGACCAGACATCGCGGCCAGTCGCCAGGTCGGCAAGTGATACGTTCATACGGACCCGATCTCCAGCCCGCTGCACCGCGCCCTGTACCGCCCATCGGATACCAAGATCCTTTCCGAGCGTCTTGAGATCGACCTGCTTGTTCTTATAGGTGAAAGCCGTCCCGCGGCCGATCACGAACGCGTCGGGCATTTGCGCGAGGTCTGTCGTCAGATCGGTCGTAATGCCGTCGACGAAATAGTCCTGTTCAACATCGTTGTTGAGGTTTGCGAATGGCAGGACAACGAGGGACAACCGGGGAGCAACGCCGGGCCGGGCCGTAGCCTGCTTCTGCGTTTTCTGGCTTCCCGGAAACACGTCTGTGCGGAGCGTCTTCCAAACAGTCCAGTAGCCGACGAGGCCACCCGCAATCGCACCCACGGCGGCAATCGAGGCGAGCGCGCCACCGATCAACTGCATTCGTGCCCGCAAGCGAATCTTTAAGCTGCGATCCGAAGGCTTGCCCGGTTGCTCCCCATCGGATGCTGCATTTTCCGGATGCTCATTATCGGATGGCGGTTTGCCAGGTGGGTCGTTGGAGACTTCCGAGTTTGTCACCGTTGCCTCTCCGCACGGGTCACACGACCAGACTCCTAACATTAGCAGAATTGCGTAGGTCAGGCTGGTCAAGGCTCCTGACTCATTCGAAGCGTTTTTTCGAAGTTGTCTCCTTAGCAATAGTCAGTCCAAGAGGTTCGTTAGATTTCCCATCTGGGTCAAAAGTGGGCTATGCCACGACAGCTCAGAAGATAGGTACGGGCCACAAGCGGTCATCCTCTTGCTCTGGGATGGCTGCTATTGAACCTTGTGGGAGGGGCGTTTAACAACGATCTCTTTACCTACTTCGATGACCATCAAATCTTCACCGACTTCCAAAGGGCCACGATAGTTTTTGCGCGTACCCGGCACGAGATCGTCGGCTGTGGCTGTGGGTAATACTATGTGAGAATAGAGAGCCAACCGCGGTTTGGCCTTTTCGAATACTTCCCCAGCCTGTTCAGGAGTGACGTGGTGTCCGACAATTGTCTTCATACGCTCGGCCGGAATGCCGGCACGTTGAAAAGACTCCGGCGATGCGACTTCGTGCACCAGAAGATCAACGCTTTCTGCCGCGCGGATGAGGTTGTCGGAAATTCGGGTGTCACCTGATAGAACAACCGAGCGGCCCGCATAATCAATCCGATAACCGTAGGCCGGCTCGACCGGTGCATGGTCGACTTTGATCGCCGTTACTCTCACGTCGTCTTGTTCATAAGCTACGCCTGCGCCGATCTCATGCGTATTGACGAGAGCACCCTCTGCCGGTGCTTTATCGTCAGATTTTCTGAAACGAATATCGAACTCGAATGCTTGCCGAAGATGGCTGACCATGTTCTCGGTCCCAGGTGGTCCCCACACCTCCAACGGCCGATTCCGCCTGCTAACAAGCCAGCCTGTCAGCCATGCATCAGGAAATCCGACGACGTGATCGGAATGAAGGTGAGTAAAGAACACACCGTTGATGGTCTCCCATCCGACTTTGATTTGAGTCATGCGCTGTATTGCGCCCCGACCAGCATCGAAAAGAAACTTCTTGTCGCCGGCCTCGACCAGTATGCTCGGACCAAAACGATCCATCACTGGTGGAGGATTGCCTGTGCCTAGCAAAGTCACACGAATTTCCTGACTACTTGCGGGGGCGCCTGAGAAGAATGAGACGGCCGCAAGAAGAGACATGCTCACTACCCTGAAAGATGCAATCGACATCGCAGTCTCTCCAAGAAAACCCGAGGAATTTTAGACAGCTTTTGTGCCTGCATCGAATGGTTGTAATGCCACCTTAATCCAATTTTGAGAGGTTGAACAGATGAGGCCCGCAATGGGTCATTCACGTCGATTCGACCGCAGCATCGCGATGTCCGGTCTACCTCCAACACCTGACCGGCAGGCGCGCGTGGAGAATAGTCGCGAAGGGCCAATAGCGGAAGACTGGTCAGCTTTCAGGTTTTGGTCGGCCAACCAGCTTAATGCCACCGGGATTGTCGACGGATCGATATCCTTTAATCCTGTTGAACTCTTCGCGAAATCGGTTGCCCGCTTCTGTCCATCGTCCGAAGCGAGTATTGATGTTTTCCATCAAGCCAAAAGCCGCAAGGGCTTCAATTGCATGCTCGTCCGCAGACTCGGCGAGGCTATCCACCTCGTCGCCATGCTCGTCCAAATACTGATCGACCATCTTGACGAGCGCGATCAATAGCTTCTGTTCACGTTCGGTTAAAACCTCGGACGTGCTCATCGCGCAGTTGTCTCGCCAATTCCTGGAAGGCCAGTTTACATGTCATCGGGAATGCCCGCTATGGGTCAAAGGCGGCGGTCCGCATCGGAGACAACTACTTCTGCTCTGCCCCCGACTCCAGACCTGCCGATGCAGTGCGCCAAACGACGCGATGGGCCAACAGCGGAAGTCCGGAATCGCGCGCGGGGGCGAGGCCTACCTATCAATGGGCGAGAATGTGCGCACGACCTCATATATGCCCGGCTCAAATTTCGCGATCGTGAGCGCCTCTTCGAGAAAGGGTAGCGGTCCAGGATCCTGGCGCATGGACTCATAGTCTTCCGCGCTGCGCCACTGCGCATACATGGTCACCTTCGTGCCATCGAGGCTCCGATGAAGGGCCGAGGAAACAAAGCCCGGTGCCCGGCTGACGAATTCATCGGTTGCGCGCGCGAGCAAAACGAGGAGCCGGTCTTGGTTGGCGGGATCTACCGTGAAGACATTTATTAGGCTGATCATACGGTCGGTCCTTTCTTTTGTTGCCTGATGTCTTGCCTATCACGGGGGAGTTCCAATAGGACCGTCACCATCTTCAGCCTCACGCCGGATTGACCGCCCGAGGTCGTTGTTGGACGCAAATGACGCGCCCCCGAGAGAACCCGATCAAACCAGAGGTAGGCCGCACCGGGTCAAGGCCATTGATGCCCGTTGCGGGTCAAAGGCTGCCTTAACCCGCTCGCATCCCTGTTCGGGTCACCTAGAGGAAGCAGACCTCTCGGCTCGTAGAGCTAAGGTCAGGCACGGGCCATAAGGCGACATGGTCGGAGAGGTTGCTAACTGAGGCAGCCTCAATTCAGTTTGCGCCGGATACTCTCGAGGATTTTTCTCTGCTCCTCGATGTCCTCACGGACCATCCATCGCAACTCCTCGATAGACAGAGGGCTTGTGGCTCGGGCTCGGCTTCTTCGGAGGGTCTTTGTCGCTCATCGTTCCGACTCTCGCTGGTCCGGGTGAAGCTCGGCTTTCTTGGCGAGTAGTTCGGTAACGAGTTCGGCTATGCCGTCCGTAGCGATCTTGTCGGTTATGCGGGACAGAATTGATCTGTAGTGCTCGATTTTTTTCATCCAGATCGATGCACTTGTCACACATTGGGGCCGCCCCGTTGCGGGTATTCGCGGTTCCTCAATTAACAAATGATGTAACAGTTCCAAAGGCAATTTAGGACACCCCAAAATCGACCTACAACACTGAGGGTCAAACAAGGACGGTCGCGCGGAACAAACAGCGATCCCAACACGGAATGAGAATGGTCAAGGTCCGTTGAGGGTCACAAGGCTACATTCCAAGGGCGGGACTGCGTGTCCGCTTTGCCTCGGAAAGCAGACCTCCCGAGTTCATTGGTGCGTGCCCATGGGCACCTGCTTGCCAACAAACATGCGACGCGAGCATTGAACTCTAAAGCGCGGACAACCCGGGCGGCGGCCTGCGCATGTTCGCGGCCTGCTCAAAGACGTAAGCCAGACGCAGCAACTTGTGCTCGCTCCAGGCGCGGCCCGCGAAGGTGATTCCGAGCGGATAGTCGGGCGTGTCCTTGTCGTCGGCTCCCGCGATGAAGCCGCCCGGCACCATGACGCTGGGATAGCCTGCCTTCGCCGCGATCACGCAGCCTGCCGCGCCAGGAAACAGCACCGCATCCAGCTTGTGCTGGTTCATGTAGGCGTCCATGCCGCGCGTCCTGGCGGAGAGCAGGTCCATGGCGCGTGCCGATTTGTACTCGCGTTCGCTCAGATCGCCTCTGGTCTCGTTGGCGGCGAGGAACAGGTCCTGGCCGAAACGCAACGCCTTCTCCGCATGCGCCGCGTTGAAGGCCACGATGTCGGCCATGGTCTTGATGTCGGTATTGGTCGCCCAATCCCTGAGGTAAAGGTTGAGATCGCGCTTCAGCTCGTAGAGGAAGACGATCGGCGGCGTCGCCACGTTGCCCTTGTGACGGCTCAGCGGATTGCGGTTGAGCACGTTCATGCTCGTCCCCGGCCCGCCGATCCAGCCCGGTGTCGGCATGTTGGCACGCACGATGACGGCGCCGAGATCCTCCAGCACCTTGATCGCATCGGCCATCACCTTGGCCGATCGGGGCGGCAGCTTGCCGTAATAGCGATCGTTCAGCGGGTCGCTCGCGTCGCTCGGCACGCCGATGCGCGCGCCCTTCATCGCGTCGTTCGCAAGATCTGCGGTGTAGTCGGCCGGCCGCCGCTGCCGCTCGGTCGCGGGGTCGAGCGGGTCCTTCGCCGCCAGCACATTGAGCAGCATCGCCGCGTCGCGCACGGTGCGCGTCATCGGCCCGGCGGTGTCCTGGCTGTGCGAGATCGGCACGATGCCGGCGCAGCTGACCAGCCCGACGGTCGGCTTCACGGTAACGAGGCCGTTCTGGCTGGCTGGATACAGCAGCGAGCCCGAGGTCTCGGTGCCGATCGAGGCCGCGCACAGGCCGGCCGCCACGGCGACCGCCGAACCCGCGCTGGAGCCGCCCGGCAGCACGACCGGAATGCCGCGATCGTCCATCAAATCCGGTGCGAAAGGATTCTTCACCTGCCCGCCCAGCGAGGAGTAGCCCGCGGGCATGTCGGCCGCGAGGATGTTGGCGAACTCGGTCAGGTTTGCCTTGCCCAGGATCACCGCACCGGCCTTGCGCAGCAATTTGACGACGGTGGCGTCTCTCCTGGCGCACGCGCCCTCCAGCGCCAGCGAGCCCGCCGTGGTCGGCTGCTTGTCGGAGGTCGCGATGTTGTCCTTCACCAGGATCGGGATGCCGGCCAGCGGCCGCTTGGCCGACGGTCTTGTCGCGTCGAGCTTGTCCGCGATCGACAGCGCATCGGGATTGAGCGCGCGCACGGAGTTGAGTGCGGGGCCTTTGACGTCATAGGCGGCGATGCGCGCGAGGTAGGCCTTGGTCAGCGCCGTGGCAGTCACTTGCCCGCTGGCCAGCGCCTGAGCGATCTCGCTCATGGATGCATTGTCGAGCTGCAGATTGGCCGGCGCCCCGGCGCCGACAACAGTCGCGGCGACGCGCGCATCGCGACGGGATGGCTTCTTCATGGCGTGCCTCGCCTGACGGCGCGTCCCGAACCATGAGGCCGCGATGATGCTATATTGCCAGTGTTTTGCCCGACGGGTCAACGACACCGCCGGCCCGCGCAAGCCGCCGAGCGGATCGCGCAAGCCATTGAAATCACTAAGCCCGTCTACTGTGCATGGGGTTGTTTTTCGTGTTTTTGTTTTGGACCCTCAGAAAAATGGCCTCCCTCCGATGGAGAGAGGTCATTGCTGAAGCGACAGGCTCGACGTGATCGAGCGGCCCCTACTCCCAGGACCAGGTCGAAAAGTCGTTCTCGTATTGCGGGACGTCCTTCCAGACGCCCTTCAGCTTCTTGTTGGTGATGGTGATCAGCTGCGGCTGGTAGAGGAAGCCGGCGACCGCGTCGGTGGCCAGCATGCGCTGGGCATCGCCAAGCAGCTTGGCGCGGCCGGCCTCGTCGGGCGTCGCCACTATCTGCTTGTAAAGCGCGTTGAAGGCCGCGTTGTTGTAGCCGAGGTAGTAGTCCGGCTCGGTGATCTTGACGAGGTCGATCGGCTCGACATGGCTGACGATGGTGAGGTCGAAATTGTGCGGGCCGTTGCCGGCGAACACTTGCGACAGCCACTGCGCCCATTCGACGTTCTCGATCTTGGCGATGATGCCGACCTTGGCGAGTTGGGCCGCCAGGATCTCGCCGCCCTGCCGCGCATAGGACGGCGGCGGCAGCTTCAGCGACAGTTCGAGCGGCGTGGTGACGCCGGCCTCGGCCAGCAGCTTCTTGGCCTTCTCGGGGTCGTAGGGGTTGATGCCGGTGGTGTCGACATAGCCGAGCGCGCCGGGCACGTAGAAGCTGCCGATCGGCGTACCGAAGCCGTCGGCCGCGCCGTCGATCATCGCCTTGCGGTCGATCGCGGCGAGGATGGCGCGGCGCACGCGGACGTCGTCGAGCGGCTTCTTGCGCTCGTTGATGCCGACGATGGTCTTGGCGCGGGAGCCGCCGACCATGACGTTGAAGCGCGGATCGGCTTTGAACTGGCCGATGGCGCGCGCCGCCGCAACGCGCGGGAACGCATCGACGTCGCCCGAGAGCAGCGCCGCGGTCTGCGCCGCCGGATCGGAGATGAAGCGGATCGTCACCTTCGACAGCTTGATCGCGGCGGCGTTGCGATAGTCGGCCCATTTGTTCAGCGTGATCGAGGAGCCCTTGGCCCAGGCGCCGAGCTGATAGGGCCCGGTGCCGACCGGCTGCGTGCCGTTGGTGCCTGCGCTCTTCGGCTCGACGATCGAGCCGCTCGCCTGCCCGAGCAGGAACGGCAGGTTCGGCTCGGAATATTTCACCGAGATCACGACCGTCTCGGCGTCGGGCGCGTCGACCTTTTCAAAAGCCTGGAACAGGCTCTTGTCCTTGTTGGTGCTGGTGGCGATCGCATTGCGCTCGAACGAGAACTTCACGGCGGCGGAATCGAACGCCTCGCCGTTCTGGAATTTGACGCCCTTGCGCAGCTTGAAAGTATAGGTCTTCAGGTCGGGCGATGCGGTCCAGCTCTCCGCCAGCAATGGCGAGACCGAGCCGTCCTCGTTGATCTTGGTCAGCGTCTCATAGATGTTGTAGAGCGTGACTTCGGCAATCGCAGCCGCAGCCGCAATGGTGGGATCGAGCCCCGGCGGCTCCAGCGCCATCGCCATGACGACGCTGTCCTTCTTGCTCTGAGCCAGCACCGGCAACGGTGCCACGGCCAGCGCGGCGGCAAATGCGACGATCGATAGTTTCCTGAACATGCGTAACTCCCCGGCCTTATCTGCTTCCCAGCCTACGCCAATTCCATGGGGATACTAACCTTCCATGGCGACTTGCGGCAACGCCATCACCGTCTCCGCCTTGTGGCAGGCAGCGAGATGGCCCTCGCCGACCTTGCGTAGCAAGGGCGGAACCTCGCGGCAATGCTGGTCGGCGAGCGAACAGCGCGCGACATAAGGACACCCGCTCGTCACAGCCGATTGCGAGGCGATCGCCTGGGCCCCGCGCCGCCGCCTACCCCCGCCCGCGCGCGCCCGCGGCACGGCGTCCAATAGCGCCCGCGTATAGGGATGGGCACAGCGCTCGAACAGATCCTCCGGCCGTCCCTGCTCGACGATCCGGCCGAGATACATCACCGCGACTTCGTCGCAGAGATAGTCGACCACGGCGAGGTCGTGGCTGATCAGGACGTAGCTGAGGCCGAACTGCTCCTGCAGGTCCTGCATCAGGTTCAGCACCTGCGCCTGCACGGAGACGTCGAGCGCGGAGACCGGCTCGTCGGCGACGATCAGCTTCGGCTGCGTGATCAGCGCCCGCGCGATCGCGATGCGCTGGCGCTGGCCGCCGGAGAATTCGTGCGGATATTTGTCCATGTCCGCCTCGCGCAGGCCGACCTGCCGCAACACCGCCGAGACACGGGCGCGGAAGGTGGTGCGATCGGCACCATCGAGCACGGTCAGCGGCTCCGCAACGATGCGTGCGATGGTCTGGCGTGGGTCGAGCGAGCCGTAGGGGTCCTGGAACACCATCTGGAAATCGCGGCGGGCGCGGCGCAGCTCGTCGGCCGAGATGCGGTTGAGATCGCGCCCGAGCAGCGCAACCTGCCCCGACGTCGGTCGCTCCAGCGCCATCACCACCCGCGCAAAGGTCGACTTGCCCGAACCGGACTCGCCGACGATGCCGAAGCTCTTGCCCGCGGCCACCTGTACGCTGACGCCGTTGAGTGCGCGTACCTGCCCCGGCGGACGAAACAGGCTTTCGCGCGGCAGCGTGTAGCGCTGCTCGAGATCCTTCACGTCGAGAAGCGGCGTCGCCGTCATGCGGGCGCCCCGACATTCGCGGCCAACGAGACATCGGTGCGCACGCAGCGCACGCCGTGCCCGGGTCCGACTTCGACCACCGGCGGCAGCGCCGCGCGACATCTGTCCTCGACCAGAGGACAGCGATCGCCGAAGGTACAGCCGGCCGGCAAATCGGCAAGCTCCGGCACCGTTCCCGAGATGGTCGTCAGCCGCGTCCCCTTGCGCGCGCCGAGACGCGGGCGGGCACGGAACAGGCCTTGCGTATAGGGATGCCCCATACGGCGGAACACCTCGTCGGTCGGACCGCTCTCGACCACCGTGCCGCCATACATCACCATCATGCGCTGCACGTTCTCGGCGATGACGCCGAGATCGTGCGAGATCAGGATCATCGACATGCCGCGCTCCTCGACGAGATCGGCGATGAGATCGAGGATCTGGCCCTGGATGGTGACGTCGAGCGCGGTGGTCGGCTCGTCCGCGATCAGAAGGTCCGGCTCACAGGCGAGTGCCATCGCGATGGTGACGCGCTGACGCTGGCCGCCGGAAAACTGGTGCGGATAGGCATCAATCCGCCTGGCCGGATCTGGCAGTCCGACCCGGTCGAGCAAGGCGATCGCCTCCCGCCGCGCCTGCGATGCCGAATATTTCTTGTGACGCCGCAGCGGCTCGGCGACCTGGTGGCCAATCGTGTGCATCGGATTGAGCGCGGTCATCGGCTCCTGGAAGATCATGCTGATGCGATTGCCGCGCAGCTTGCAATAATCCGCATCGGGCAAACCGGCGAGCTCGCCGCCGTCAAGCTTGATGCTGCCGGTGACGACCGCGCTATCAGGCAACAACCCCATCAGCGACAGCGCCGTGACCGACTTGCCGCAACCGGATTCGCCGACGAGACCGAGCGTCTCGCCGCGCTTCAGCGCAAAGCTGACGCCGCGCACGGCCTGTGCCGGCCCGCGGCTGGTGTTGAGGCGCACGCCGAGATTGTCGACAGCGATCAGCGGTGTGGTGGCGCGCTCGCCCATCATCACCGCTCCCGCGCCAGTCTGGGATCGAGCAAGTCGCGCAGGCCATCGCCGAGCAGATTGAGGCCGAGCACCGCGATGGCGATCGCCGCACCCGGATAGACCGCGAGCATCGGCGACTGGAACAGCAGCGTCTGCGCGTCGTTCAGCATCCGGCCCCAGGACGGTTGCGGCGGCTGCGTGCCGAGGCCGAGATAAGACAGCGCTGCTTCGGCAAGGATGGCGAGCGCGAATTGGATGGTGACCTGCACGATCAGGATCGACAGAATGTTGGGCAGCACGTGCTCGATGGTGATGCGGAACTTGCCCTTCCCCGAGGCGCGCGCCGCCAGCACGAACTCGCGTGCCCAGATCGCATTGGCCGAGCCGCGCGTCAGCCGGGTCAGCGTCGGGATCTGGAATATCCCGATCGCGACGATCGAGGTCACCATGCCCGGACCCACGACCGCGGCGAGCATAATGGCGGAGAGCACGGCCGGAAACGCGAAGGCAAAATCGGAGAACCGCATGATGATCTCCTCGGTCCAGCCGCGCCTCGCCGACGCGATCAAGCCGAGGCAGACGCCGAAGCTGAGACCGATGCTCACGGCGATGACTCCGACCAGGATGGTCGAGCGCGCACCCGCGAGCAGCAGCGAGACGATGTCGCGACCGAAGGAATCGGTGCCGAGCCAGTGCGCAGTCGATGGCGGCCGCAGTTTCGATGCGATGTCGATCTCGTAGGGCGACCACGGCGTCCACACCAGCGACAGCAGCGCCGAGGCAAGCACGATGAGGCTGAGCGCACCGCCCAGCACAAAGCTGCGATGGCGCAGCGCGCGGGCCCAGAAGGTCCGGGCCGGCGACCGGCGCACCACGACCGGCGCATCAACCGAACTGGTCAGGGGCACGCTCACAAATCGTGGACCTTGATGCGGGGATCGATGAAGGCATAGAGCACGTCGACCACGAAATTGACGATGACGACCATGGCGGCCAGCAACATCACGCAGTTGCGCACCACGATCAGGTCGCGATTGGCGATCGACTGGAAGATCAGGCGGCCGAGCCCCGGCAGGTAGAACACGTTCTCGATCACGATGGTGCCGGCCAGCAGATTGGCGAATTGCAGCCCCATCACCGTCATCACGGGGATCATGGCGTTGCGCAGCACGTGGTTCCACAACACCTCGCGCTTGCCGAGGCCTTTTGCACGCGCGGTGCGAACGAAATCTTCGCGCAGCACTTCGAGGACCGCCGAGCGCGTGACGCGCGCGAGGATCGCAGCCTGCACCACCGCGAGCGAGACCGCCGGCAGCAACAGCGACTTGATCCCCAGCCAGATGCCGTCCTCCCAGCCGGGGAAACCGCCCGCGGACAACCATTGCAGCCGCACCGAGAACAACAGCACCAGGAGAATCGCGAACCAGAAGTTCGGCAGCGCGATGCCGATTTGCGTCAGCGACATCACGCCGACGTCGCCGAGCTTGTTGTGGTTGGCGGCGGTGTAGATGCCGGCCGACAGCGCCAGCGACACCGTGATCAGCATGGACATGATCGCGAGCGGAATGGTCAGCACCAGCCGTTCCGCGATCAGGCTGCCGACCGGCGTGCCATAGACGTAGCTGTTGCCGAGATCGCCGATCAGCAGTCCCTTGATCCAATGCAGATAGCGAACCGCCAGCGGCTGATCGAGCCCGAGCTTGACCGTGAGCGCACGGACCGCATCCGCCGACGCGTCGGCGCCCATCAGCATCTGCGCGGCATTGCCCGGAAGCGCGTCCAGCACCAGGAAAATGATCACGGATGCGCCGACCAGCGTCGCCAGCAAGGTCAGGACACGTCGGAGGACAAAGACGCTCATGCGCGATCGGGTTCAGGGCTCATCCGCGGCACGATCAACATGTCCGGGCGCCGGACGCAAGCCCTTTGCAGCGCGCGCGTCCGTTCAGCCGGGCCGGCGGGACAGAAGGTCATGCGAAGCCTCAAACAGCGCGCTGGCGCGCAGCAATTCCGCGTCGGCACGGAAGCGTCCGACGAGCTGAAGACCGATCGGCAGGCCATCGCGACCGAAGCCGCAGGGCAGGCTGATCGCGGGGTGGCCAGTCATGTTGAACGGCATGGTCCAGGGGAACCAGTGCGGCCGGACGCTGTCGAAACGCGCCCCGTCGATTTCGATGGTGCCGAACAGGTCCTGGTCGATCGGGAGCGCGGTGCGGGTGATCGTCGGCATTGCCAAGAAATTCCCGCGCGCAAGCAGGGATTGCACGCGACGGAACAGCGCGGTGCGCGCGAACATCGCCTCCTGATAGGCAACGCCGCTGACATTGGTCGCGAGCGCAACCTGCTTGACGAAGGCTTCGCTGAGGACGTCGCCATGCTCGGCGACCAGTTTGGCGAAGCGCGTGCGCCAGACGGTGTGATTGATCGCGCGCCAGATCGGCTCGACGTCAAACCCCTCGCCGGAAAATTCCTCGAGCTCGGCACCGAGGCTTGCCAGCCGATCGAGGCTCGCCTTGAAGCTGGCTGCGACATCGGCGGACACCGGCCGTCCGGGCGGCGAGGCGCAGAACAGGATCTTTTGCCCCCGCAGATCGCCGCGCGGGGCGGCGGAGCTGATAAAGTCGGGCACGGGGACCCCGATCGACCAGGGGTCGCAGGAGTCCTCGCCGGCCATGGCCTGCATCATCAGGGCGGTGTCGGCGACATCGCGCGTCATCGGCGTGACATAGGTCTGGTTGCCGAACGCATCGAGCGCCTGGCTGTGTGCGATCACGCCGTTGCTCTGCTTCAGCCCGACCACCCCGTTGCAGGCGGCTGGAATCCGCGTCGAGCCGCCGCCGTCGGTCGCGATCGCCAGCGGTGCGATGCCGCTTGCAACGGCCACCGCCGCACCGCCGCTAGAGCCGCCGGAAGAGCGCTCCGCGCTCCAGGCATTACGGGTGCGGCCGAACAGCGGCGAGTCGGTCAGGCATTTGCTGCCGAACTCGGGCGTCGTGGTCTTGCCGATCAGGATCGCGCCTGCCGCGCGCAGCTTGGCGACCGCGACAGCGTCCTCGGTCGGCACATTGTCCTTGTAAGGAACGGTGCCGAACGTGGTCTTCACGCCGCGTGTATTGACGATGTCCTTCACCGTGACGGGAACGCCGTGCAACAGGCCCAGCGGCTCGCCCGCCATCACCTTGCGCTCGGCGGCGCGCGCCTCCTCCATCGCCTCCTCGCCGCAGAGCGTGATGAAACAGTTCAGCTCGGGCTGGAGCGCCTCGGCGCGTGCGAGCACGGCCCGCGTGACCTCGACCGGGGAGATCTTCTTGCCGTGGATCTGTTCGCGCAGCTCGACGGCGGAGAGGAAACAGAGATCGTTGCTCATGGATGAACAGGCTCGCGTCAGGACGCGCGGACCTTGCCAGCGCGCACCTCACCTGTCCATTTCGGCCGGCGCATGGCCGCAGTCCGCCGGGACATCTCGGACGATGCCTGTCTCGGAGGATGTCTGGAGGCTCTGCTACCAGATCCAGCCAACCTCGTGGTTCCAGGGCGGATCGGCGCCCGGACGGGTGCAGGTCAGACCGGCACAATTGGCGGCAAAGGTCAGCGCGACACGGAGTTCGTCGGCGCCGATGTCCTTGAGCTGCTGCCGGGCAAGCCGCCCCTGCTTGTGCAGGGCAAACAGCAGCGCCGCCTGAAAACTGTCGCCGGCGCCGATGGTATCGGCGATCGCGACCGTCGGCGCGGCGACTTCGATCAGCCCTGCCTCGGCGTGCCAGGCGATCGCACCGTCGCTGCCGCGGGTGACGACGACGAGGCTGGTGCCCTGCCCGAGGAGCGCGCTGGCGCGCTGCTCGTAAGGCTCGGCTCCAAAGAGATAGGCGAAGTCGACGTCCGACATCTTGACGAGATCGGCGCCCTCGGCGAACTGGGCCATGCGCGCGAGATAGGCCGGCTTGTCCTTGACCAGATTGGGGCGGCAATTCGGATCGAAGCAGATCGTCGACGATGCCCGCGCGTCCGCGATCAGCGCCTTCGTCTCAGCGGCGCCTTGATCGTCGACCAGCGTGGTCGAACCGACGTGGACGGCTTCGACCTCTGCAAATGGAAGCGACCCTCGCCGGTACGCCCAGTTCCGTGTCGCGGTCCCCTCATCGTAGAACGCGTAGCTCGACTCGCCCGCGGCGATGCGCACAAAAGCTAGCGTGGTCTGGCGATCGCTGCGGGTGGCAAGACCGAGTTGCACGCTGGAGGCGGCGGCGTGGTCTGCGATCAACCGCCCGAACAGGTCGGTCGAGATGCCACCGACGAAGCCGGTCGGCGCGCCCAGCCGCGCCATACCGATCGCGACGTTGAGGCAGGAACCGCCGACAGCGGGCATCAACGCCTCGCGGCCTTCGGTGTTTCGCGTCGGCACGAAATCGATCAGCGCATCGCCGCAGGCAATCAGCATCCGTCTCAACCCCTAACGATATCACGCATCGCCGCGCGGCTGCAGCGATCGACCTCGCGCAGCAGCTTGTAGACGTTGCGCTTGCGGGCGTGAAAGACAGCCATGTCGGGCGCCGTTGGCTCGCTCTTCTGGCCCAGCGCAGACATCTTTGCCATGGTCTCGCCGATCGAGGCGTAGGCGCCGCCGGCGACCGCCCCTAACATCGCGGCGCCCAGCAGCACCGGCTCCTTTGTCTGCGGCAGAGCGACGGTGAGGCCCGTGGTATCTGCCATGATCTGCCGCACCAGCGGGCTTCGGCTCGCGCCGCCGCCCATGATCATGATCCTGGAATGGACACCGTGCGCGGCAAAGGCTTCGATCACCTCCGCGAGACCATAAGCGAGCCCGCACAGGCCGGCAACGAACAGCCGTTCCATCGCACCCATATCGGTATCGAGATCGAGGCCCGCGATCACCGCGCGCGTATCTGGATCGGCATAAGGCGAGCGATTGCCTATAAATTCGGGCAGGACATGGACATCGCGGGCGAGCAGCGCGGCGCGGCTGGCGTCACCGGCACGCGCGACGATGCGGCGCTCCAGGAACTCGATGATGTCGAGGCCATGTTTCCGCGCCGCCGCGCTCGTCTCGGTGAAACCGGGATGCGACTTGAGAAGATGATCGATCGCCGCGCCTGCCGCGGACTGCCCGCCCTCGTTGAGCCAGAAGTCCGGCACCATGCCGGAATAATAAGGGCCCCAGACACCGGGCACGAAGCACGGCTCCTTGGTCGTTGCCATGATGCAGGCCGACGTTCCCATGATGTAGGCGAGGCGGTCGCAGACATCGGTCGCGCCGCCCGATCCGTTCCGGCCGCCGATGGCGCCGATGCCGCCAGCATGGGCGTCGATCAGCGACGCGCCGACCGGTGTGCCCGGAGATAGGCCGAGATCGGCGGCGGCCCCGCGCGTGAGACCAGCGCTGAGCCGTGTACCGGGTGCGACGATTTCGGTACCGATACGGGCGTACTTCTCACTGACGAAGTCCGAGAGGCCAATGCGTTGGAAGAACGGCGCGCTCCAGCCGCCGCCGTCATGCGCGAGATAGTTCCACTTGCACGTGACTGTACAGGTCGAGCGCTGCAGCGAGCCAGTGGCGCGCCAGGTCAGGTAATCTGCCAGATCGAAGAAATGACCGGCCGCGTCGAAGCTCGTGCGCAAATGGCGCTTCAGCCACAGCAGCTTTGGCATCTCCATCTCGGGCGAGATCGAGCCACCGACATAGCGCAGCATGCCATCTCCGGTCTCGTTGATCAGCCGCGCCTCGGCAATGGCGCGATGATCCATCCAGACGATGACGTTGCGCTGCTTGTCGCCGGAGGCGCTGACGGTGACCGGTTCGCCGTGGGGATCGAGCACCACCAACGAACAGGTCGCGTCGAAACCGATGCCGCCGACGCTGTCCGGCGCGATGCCGGCCTCCGCCATCGCGGTCCGCATCGATTTCGCGCAGGCGTCCCAGATGTCGGACGACGACTGCTCGACGATATCGCCGGCCTCGTGCCAGATCCTGATCGGATGGCGGGCGCTCGCCAGCAGCGTGCCGGCCTCGTCGAACACCCCTGCCCGCGTGCTCGTGGTCCCCACGTCGACGCCGATATACGCTCGCGGCATTGTCGCTCCCGGTCGCTCTCGTCAGTTTTGACGCAAGCCTACCAGCAAGTGTAGCCGCCATCCACCAGCACGATGCTGCCGGTCATCAGGCTCGCGGCATCCGAGCTGAGGAACAGCACGACGGAGGCGATCTCCTCGACCTGCCCCATCCGCGCCATCGGGGTTCCACCAATCCAGGCGTCGTACATCTTGGCGTTGCTCTTCACGAAGGCGTTGAGCGGCGTTTCGATGTATGTCGGCGCCACCGCATTGACGCGGATGCCGCGCGCGCCCCATTCGGCGGCCAGCGACTTAGTCAGATGGTGCACGCCGGCCTTGGAGGCGTTGTAGAAGCACTGCTCCTGCGGCTTGTTGACGATGAAACCGGACATCGAACCGACATTGACGATGGCGCCGCGCTTGGCGTCCAGCATGTGCTTGCCGAACTCGCGGCAGCACCAGAAGGTGCCGTTGAGATTGACGTCGATGACGTTGAGCCAATGTTCGTCGGTGACGGTCTCGGCCGGCGTCTCGCTGCGTGCGATGCCGGCATTGTTGACGAGGATGTCGACTTTGCCGTGGCGGGCGACGAGGTCGTTGGCGACTTCCGCGACCCG
The DNA here is from genome assembly GCF_042076515.1 of Bradyrhizobium sp. A5. Lineage (NCBI taxonomy): Bacteria > Pseudomonadati > Pseudomonadota > Alphaproteobacteria > Hyphomicrobiales > Nitrobacteraceae > Bradyrhizobium > Bradyrhizobium sp. A5. The sequence continues at coordinate 4,648,569 of NZ_CP148990.1, forward strand.
CTTGGTGTCGGTGACGTCCATGATCGCGGTTTCGATGTCGTAGCCCTTTGCTTTCAGGTCGGCTTTCGCGCTATCGGCGACCTTGCTGTCGCGGTCGCCGATGATGACCTTCGCGCCGGCCTCGGCCAGCGCCTCGGCGCAGCCGAGGCCAATGCCCTGCCCGCCGCCGGTGATAAACGCGGTCTTGCCGTTCAGCTTGAATTTTTCCAGGTACATTTTCATCCTCCCGTTTTCTCGCCGGTTCTTGTTAGCCTCGAAGCGCGTTGCCGCGCTCGTCGAAGCGGTGGATGCGGGCGGGGTCCGGCACCAGCGAAACGTGGTCGCCGGCATGCAGGCTCAATTCGCCGATGTAGCGCGCCGTCAGCATTCCGAGCGGACCGGCATCGACGTAGAGAAAGGTGTCGCTACCGAGATGCTCGGCGACCGCGATCGTCCCCAGCCAGCCGCCTGCGCCGTCTCGCTCGATCTTGAGATGCTCCGGCCTCACGCCGATGGTGGTCGCCCCTTGCTGCCCGGCGAGCTCTCCGGTGACAAAGTTCATCTTCGGCGAGCCGATGAAGCCGGCGACGAAGAGATTGGCCGGCTTCTCGTAGAGCTCCAGCGGTGAGCCATACTGCTCGATCCTGCCGCCGTTGAGCACGACGATCTTGTCGGCCATGGTCATGGCCTCGACCTGGTCGTGGGTGACGTAGATCGCGGTGGTGCCGAGCTGCTTCTGGAGCCGCGTGACTTCGATGCGCATCTGCACGCGCAGCGCCGCGTCGAGATTGGAGAGCGGCTCGTCGAACAGGAACGCCTTGGGCTCGCGGACGATGGCACGACCGATCGCGACGCGCTGGCGCTGGCCGCCGGAGAGCTCGCGCGGCTTGCGGTCGAGATAGGGCGTCAGGTTGAGCGTCGCGGCCGCCGCCTCGACCTTGCGGTTGGTCTCGTCCTTGGAAAGGCCCGCCATCTTCAGGCCGAAGCCGATGTTGCCGCGCACGCTCATATGCGGATAGAGCGCGTAGGACTGGAACACCATGGATAGCCCGCGCTTGGCGGGCGGCGTATCGACCACGTTCTTGCCGTCGATCAGGATCTTTCCGCCGCTGACGTCCTCAAGCCCCGCGATCAAGCGCAAGAGCGTGGTCTTGCCGCAGCCCGATGGTCCGACGAACACCACAAATGAGCCGTCCGCGATGTCGAGATCGGCGCCCTTGATGATGTGCACCGGGCCGAAGGACTTCTGCACGTCCTGAAGTGCGATCTGACCCATGATCCGGCAGCCCTTCTTACTTTACCGCGCCAAAGGTGAGCCCGCGCACGAGCTGCTTCTGGCTGAACCAACCGAGGACGAGAATGGGCGCGATCGCCAGCGTCGACGCCGCCGACAGCTTGGCCCAGAACAGCCCTTCCGGGCTCGAATAGGACGCGATGAACGTGGTGAGCGGCGCGGCGTTCGAGGTCGACAGATTGAGCGTCCAGAACGCCTCGTTCCAGGCCAGGATCAAATTGAGCAGCATGGTCGAGGCCAGACCCGGGATCGCCATCGGCGTGAGGACGTAAATGAGCTCGCGGCCGATGGTGGCGCCGTCCATGCGCGCGGCTTCGAGGATGTCGCGCGGGATCTCCTTGAAATAGGTGAAGAGCATCCAGATCACGATCGGCAGATTGCCGAGGCACAGGATGAAGACGAGGCCGATGCGGGAATCCAGCAGGCCGAAGCTCTTGTAAATGAGGTAGATCGGCACCAGCACGCCGACCGGCGGCATCATCTTGGTCGAGAGCATCCAAAGCAGGATATCTTTGGTCCGCTTGGTCGGCGAGAACGCCATCGACCACGCCGCCGGGATCGCGATCAAGAGCGCAATCAGTGTCGAGCCGCCGGCGATCATGATCGAGTTCATCGCGTGGTGCAGATAATCGCTGCGCTCCTGCACGGTCACGTAATTTTCCGTGGTCCAGTGGAAGAACAGGAAGGACGGCGGGATGGCGAAGGCCCCCAGCTCGGTCTTGAAGCTCGTCAACACCATCCACAGGATCGGAAAGAAGATGAGGAAGCCGAAGAACCACGCCCCGATCGTCGAAATCACCACCCGTTGCGTCGTTGCCATCCGCGCCATTCTTCAGGTCTCCAGATTGCGGCCGACGATGCGGACGAGAAAGAAGGCCACGACGTTGGCGATCACGACAGCAACAAGGCCGCCCGCTGACGCGGTGCCGACGTCGTACTGAATCAGCGCCTGCGAATAGATCAGGAAGGCGATGTTGGTGGTCTGAAGGCCCGGCCCGCCGCCGGTGGTGACGAAGATCTCGGCGAACACCGTGAGCAGGAAGATGGTCTCGATCAGGATCACCACGGTAATGGGCCGCGCAAGATGCGGCAGCGTGATGTAGATGAAGGTCGAGACCGCGCTGGCGCCGTCCATCTCGGCGGCCTCCTTCTGCTCCTCGTCGAGCGATTGCAGCGCCGTGAGCAGAATGAGCGTCGCGAACGGCAGCCATTGCCAGGAGACGATCAGGATCACCGCGAACAGCGGCGCATCGGTGAACCAGTCGATCGGCGTCAGCCCGGTCAGCTTAGCGAGCCATGCGAAAAACCCGGACACCGGATGCATCAGGAGATTCTTCCAGACCAGCGCGCTCACCGTCGGCATCACGAAGAATGGCGCGATTACCATCAGCCGCACGACGTTGCGGCCGATCACCGGCTGGTCCATCAGCAGCGCCAGGGGAATGCCGAGCAAGATGGTCAGCGCCAGCACCGAGCCGACCAGTACCAGCGTGTTCCGGAGCGAGGCGAGGAAGGCGGGATCGGTGAGGAAGTAGCGGAAATTCTCGAGACCGACGAACGCCTCGGAGCCGGGATCGAGCAGGCTGTAACGCAGCGTCGAGAAATAGATCGTCAGCGCGAGCGGGACGATCATCCAGATGAACAGCAGCCCGACCGCAGGCGTCAGGAGAGCGCGCGCAAGAATTTGCGTCTGCCGGGTTGCCATTCACGCTTCTCCGCTTGCGGGAAGAAGGCGGCCATCCATCAGGGACGGTGGATGGCCGCAAGTTTGAGCTCAGGGAGAGCTCGGGTTCACTTGATGTAGCCCGCGCGCTTCATCTCGCGCTCGGTCGCGGTCTGCGCGGCAGTGAGCGCGGCATCGACCGTCATCGATCCCGCAAGCGCAGCCGAGAACTGCTGGCCGACCTGCGTGCCGATGCCCTGGAATTCGGGAATGGCGGCGTATTGCACGCCGACATAGGGAACCGGCTTCACCGTCGGCTTGTTCGGGTCGGCCGCGTCGATCGAGGCCAGCGTAAGCTTCGCGAACGGCGCGACCTTCAAATACTCATCGTTCTGGTAGAGCGAGGTCCGCGTGCCCGGCGGCACGTTGGCCCAGCCATCCTTCGCCGCTACGAGTTTCGTGTAATCCTTGCTCGTCGCCCAGGCGATGAACTTCTCGGCGGCTTCCGCCTTCTTGGAGCCCGCGGGGATCGCCAGATTCCAGGCCCACAGCCAGTTGGCATTCTTGCCGAGCCCGGTGTTCGGTGCGAGCGCGAAGCCGACCTTGTCGGCGACCTTTGAATCCTTCGGGTTGGTGACGAACGATGCCGCCACCGTCGCATCGATCCACATGCCGCACTTGCCGGCGTTGAACAGCGCCAGATTCTCGTTGAAGCCGTTGGAACTCGCGCCGGGAGGCCCAGCGTCCTTCATGAGGTTGACGTAGGTCGTGAGCGTCGTCTTCCATTCCGGCGTGTTGAACTGCGGCTCCCATTTCTCGTCGAACCAGCGCGCACCGTAGGAATTGGCCATGGCGGAGAGGAACGCCATGTTCTCGCCCCAGCCGGCCTTGCCGCGCAGGCAGATGCCGTAGACGCCGGCGCTCTTGTCGGTGAGCTTCTTGGCGGCGTCGATCACGAAATCCCAGGTCGGCTTCTCCGGCATCTTCAGGCCGGCCTTCTCGAACAGATCGGTGCGATACATGATCATCGAGCTCTCGCCATAGAACGGCGCGGCGTAGAGCTTGCCGTCGACGGAGACCGCGTCCCTGATCTTCGGCAGGAGGTCGGCGATGTCGTAGTCGGCGCCGAGATTGGCGAGCGGCACTAGCCAGCCCTTCTTGGCCCAGATCGGTACCTCATAGGTGCCGATGGTCAACACGTCGAACTGACCACCCTTCGTGGCGATGTCGGTGGTGACGCGCTGGCGCAACACGTTCTCCTCCAGCGTCACCCATTTGACGGTGATATCAGGGTTTTTCTTGGTGAATTCGCTGGTCAGCCCCTGCATCCGGATCATGTCACCGTTGTTGACGGTGGCGATCGTCAGGGTCGTTTCAGCCATCGCGGGGACGGCCAGCAACAGGCAAGACGCGCCGCAGACGGCGCCGAGGACGTGTTTCACGGTGACCTCCCTATAACTTCGCGCTTTTGAGCATATGCCCACGCGTTGGGCGTATGTTCAGCTTAGCACGAGGGCGTTGTCAAGCAGGCGCGCGGGCCTTCCCGCAACTTATGAGTGCTGCGATGCGGAAGGGAGTGTCGTGTAATGCGAGTGTCGTGGCAGCTGTTCGGGCCGAGCGCCCGCAACGTGTTCGACCTCTCCCCCACTCCTCTCCGGCAAGCGGGTGGCAAGCGGGGGAGGGAGCCGAGCCCCGCTGCCGCGCGAAGCTCGCGCCTACCGCTCCAATATCGCCCTTGCCGTCGCTTCGTCCGTGATCAGGCCGTTGATCAGCCGCCCGTTCAGCGCCGCCGTGATCGCAGGTACCTTGGCCGCGCCGACCGCGGCGCCGATTGTCGTCGTCTTCGCCGGCACTTCCGGCGGAATGCTGGTCAGGCGCTTGTTGGTGCCGGCTTTGAGCAGGCGGCCCTTGGAATCATAGGCCCAGCCGGTAATTTCGCCGATGGCACCCTGCCGCATCATCTCGAACAGTTCGTCGCGGGTGACGAAGCCGTCGACATGCACCTGCGCCTTCTGGTCCATCTGGCCGATGCCGACGAGGCGCAAGTCCGCCTTGGCCGCAACCGCCTTCACCTTCGCGATCGGCTCGATCCGCACCATCTTGTTGCGTTCGTCCTCCGAGGACATCAGGAACGGCAGCGGCATCGGATAGTGCCGCGCGCCGGTGCGGTCCGCGAGCCGGCCGACAGTGTCGTAGAAGCTCGCCGAGCCGTCGGCGGAGATGTTACCGACCAGCGAGACGATCTGATGATTGGGCCGATCGATCGGCGTGACGCGCTCGACGGCAGCACGCACCGCCCGCCCCGTGCCGAGCGCGACGATGACGGGCGTCTCGGAGCGCAACGTCGCATCGAGCAGATTGGCACAGCGCTCGGCGATGCCGGCCGTGGCCTGCGGCGCAGCTGGATCTGCAGGAACCACCTCGCAATGGGCGAGATCATAACGCTCCTTCAGGCGCGCGGCCAACTCCATGCAGGCGGCGATGGGATGTTCGAGCCGGAAGGTGATCAACCGCTCGGCGAGGCACAGCGAGACCAGCCGCTGCGCCGACGCCCGCGACACCTGGAGCATCTTTGCGATCTCGTCCTGGGTGTGGCCGGCAATGAAATAGAGCCAGCCGGCGCGCGCGGCGTCGTCGAGCCTGGATTTTTCGTTCTCGGCAGCCATGGCGGCGTCAAGTGTCCTTCCAGAAATCGGTCATGCGCGAAAAGACCCGATCGGCCCCGGCGGCGGACAATGTAGCCCGGCCGTCACGCCCGCGATAATGGCTGCCGCCGACAAATCCCCAGACGATCATGCCGGCAGCCTTGGCGGCCAGCACGCCGCTGACGCTGTCCTCTATCACCAGCGTGCGCGGAGGTTGCATGCCCATCTTGTCAGCCGCATAGAGAAAAAGATCCGGCGCCGGCTTGCCGTGCTCGACCATCTGCGCAGTGTAGAGCCGGTCGCCGAAATGCGCCCGGAGACCGGTGACATCGAGCGAGAGCGAGACGCGGTCGATGTCGCTGGACGACGCCACGCAAAACGGCGCGCGCAATTCGGACACCACGTCGGCAATGCCTGGAATCGGCTGGAGCGCCCGCGCGAAGGTCTTGAGCACATGTGACTTTAAGCCCGGCAGAAAGCCGTCCGGCACGACTTGCCCGAGTTCACGATAGTGCTGCTCGATCGCCTTCGTGCTGCGTCCGAGAAAGAGTTCGAGCGCCTGTTCCTCGCTGAGCATGATGCCGAATTCGGCCAGCACCTCGGACAGGCAACGGCAGCTCAACAACTCGCTGTCGACGAGCACGCCGTCGCAGTCGAAGATGATCAGATCGGGTCTGGCCCGGCTTTGGTCCATCCGGCCATTCGATCATATACCCACCTTATGAGCAATAGCTCACGCGAGAACACGACGGCGCGGGCTTTTCAATGGGCCACCTGCCGGTAGATCGCGGGCAGTGCAGCCGGCAAGCGGCGGATGTTGCCGACGATGGCATAACCGCTGCGGCCGAACAGCGTCGGAAAGTAGGACTGCGCCGCGGCATCGACGGTAACGCCGAAGACCGCGATGCCGAACCGCCGCGCCTCATGCACGGATTTGCGGGTGTCCTCGACGGCAAAGCGCCCCTCGTAGTGATCGACATCGTTCGGCTTGCCGTCGGTGAGAACCAGCAGCAATTTCTTGCGCTGCGGCTGGCGCGCAAGCTCGGCCGTCGCGTGGCGCACCGCCGCGCCGATCCGCGTGTAATAGCCTGGCCTGAGCGCGCCGATCCGCCGCTCGACCGCTCCGCTCATCGGCTCGCCGAACGCCTTGACGGTCTCGAGCCGTACCCAGGAGCGCCGACGCGAGGTGAAGGTCAGGATGCTATGGTGATCGCCGCAGGCCGAGAGCCCGTGTGCGAGCACGAGCAGCGCCTCCTTCTCGACATCGAGCACGCGATAGCCATCGACCCAGGCGTCGGTCGAGAGCGAGACGTCGACGAGCAGCGTCACAGCGAGATCGTGCCCCTGCGGTCGCATCGCCATGTGGACGCGATCGAGACCCGCGCCATTGCCCCCGGCGCGAAGATCGCAGCGCGCGCGCACCAGGGCATCGAGGTCGAGGTCATGCCCGTCGGCCTGGGCGCGCATCAATTCGTGACGCGGCCGCAGGATCTCGAAGCGACGGCGCACCTGGCGGATGTGCCGGCGCATGGCCTCGTCCGGCGTCCAGCTCTCGCCCAGCTCGGAGGCTCGCGCCGCGAGGACGCGGCAATAATCGGGCAGATAGGAGCCGGTGCGGTAATCCCATTCGGGATAGGTCAGGTCCGCGTTCAATCGCGAGGCATCAAGCGCTTCAGGCGACAGATCGAGATCGAATTTGAGCCGGCTCGCCGGCTTGCCGCTGCGGCGGCTGAGCGTGATCTCGTCGAGATCGTCGGCCGCCTTCCGCGCGTCCTCGTCGTCGCTGTCGTCAGCGGGACGGTCGACATTGACCATCTCAGCCATCGCCAGGATCTTCTCGAAGCGGTTGAGCACGAACGGATCTCGGCGATTGGCACCGTCCTCGCGCTCGCGGACCGCGAAACGTTTGCGATCGTCCGAGGCCGCAGGCGCTGCGACCGAGGCACACTCATCGTCCCCCGCATGTACCGGCGAGAGCTCGCGGGTCCAGCGGTCGCCCCAGAGCGGGCACGGCAGGATAGAACGATAGCCCGGCGGCGCCTTGTCCGGCAGCGGCCCCGTCCCCATCATGGCCGGCCACAGCTGGCCCATGGGCGGCGTATCGGCACCGAGCAGAGCGAGCACGATCTGCTCCACATCCTGCTCGATGCGCGGCAACGGGCGGTGCGGCCGGGCCATGGCGGTCGCCGCCGACAGCCGTGCGTAGTCATCGGCGAGACCTGGGCATTGGGTCAGCACGAGCACTGCGATCTCGCTGGCTCGCCGCAGCATCGACAGATCGCGCCGCAGCGGATCGGACTCCTCGATCGCCTCAGCGGGCGCAAATGCGAACCACGCGGCGAGCCACCGGTACAGCGCGGCGTTCAGCTCGCGATCGGGAAAGATCGCGATGCTATCAGGCAGGAAGATCGTCGCGGCATCGCGCCCCGGCTGATCGACGCGCTCGTCGCCGAGCCCGATCCGCTGCCGCCATCCGAGCCGGTGGCCGGTCCGGCGGGCACCGGCACTCGCGATCTGAACGCCGCTCTCACCACCGAACGCGCGGAACATGATCGCGATCCGGTTACGCACGTCCGCAAGCAACACCGCGTGCTCGGCATGGACCGGGTAACTGGCGGTGCCCCCGACCAAGCGATGCCAGGCGCGACCGACGGTTTCTTCAAGCTCGAGGAAATCGAGCATCACACCCCCCTCAGGAGATCACGGCACGCGCGACGTCAAGCAGCGCCGCCTTGACGTCGGCGTCATCCGTCAGCGGCTCGATCATGCCCGCGAGCACGGCATCGCCAATCGAGGCGCCGGCGGCGATCAGGGTTGCGCAATAGACGACGAGACGGGTCGAAACGCCCTCCTCCAGATCGTGCCCCTTCAGCGCCCGCAGACGACCGGCCAGCAGGACCAGCGGCCGCACATAGTCGGGCGCAAGTCCGCTTTCGTCCGCGACCACGGCGATCTCCTGCTCCGGCGGCAGGAAGCCGAACTCGATGGCGACGAAGCGTTGCCGGGTCGACGGCTTCAGCGCCTTGAGCAGCGTCTGGTAGCCGGGATTGTAGGAGACCACGAGCATGAATCGCTCCGGCGCCGCGAGTTCCTCGCCGGTGCGCTCCAGCGGCAGGATGCGGCGGTCGTCGGTGAGCGGATGCAGCACCACCGTGACGTCCTTGCGTGCCTCCACGACTTCATCGAGATAGCAGATGCCGCCTTCCCTCACCGCACGCGTCAGCGGGCCGTCGGTCCATACGGTGTCGCCGCCCTTCAGCAGATAGCGGCCGGTGAGATCGGCGGCAGTGAGATCGTCGTGACAGGCGACGGTGTGCAGTGGCAATCCCAGCCGCGCCGCCATGTGTGCGACGAAGCGCGTCTTGCCGCAACCGGTCGGCCCCTTGAGCAGGACCGGCAATTGATGCCGCCAGGCGTGCTCGAACAGCACGCATTCGTTGCCGCTTGCGACATAGGCCGGCAGCGTGGGCGCGGGCGCCGCCAGGGCGTGAAGTGCTGCTTTCATGGTCGTCCTCCGGAAATCAATTTGGAAAGGCGGCCGCGACGTTGCGCGGCCGCCTTCGCGTTATTCGGCCGGTTGCAGCACACCGGGAACGATCGCCCGCTTCTCTCGGCCCGGCACTAGCACCGCCCAGACGAACATCAGCGCGGAGATCGCGACGAACACGCCGGAGCCGAGCCGGACCCAGTAGAACATCGCGAGCTGGTCCTGCACGTCCATGTAGCTCTGGCCAAGCACGCGCTGGAGATGGACCTGGACTACGCCGGCGAATGTCAGCGCGAACGTCATGGTCATCATGGCCGTGCACATGATCCAGAAGCTCGCCATCGAGAGCCACTGATTATAGGGCGCGCGTCCCTTGAGCTGCGGGATCGCGTAGGCCATCACCGACAGGTTCAGCATCACATAGGCGCCGAAGAAGGCGAGATGGCCGTGCGCTGCAGTGACCTGGGTGCCGTGGGTGTAGTAGTTCACCGAGGACAGCGTGTGCAGGAAGCCCCAGACGCCCGCGCCCAGGAACGCCATCACCGAGCAGCCGACCGACCACAACAGCGCAGCGCGGTTCGGATGCTTGCGGCCGGCCTTCCAGGTCATCTGCACCGTGAAGATCACCATGGTGAAGAACGGCGCGACCTCGAGTGTGGAGAACAGCGAGCCGATCCACTGCCAGTAGCCGGGCGCGCCGATCCAGTAGAAATGATGGCCGGTGCCGAGGATGCCCGAGAACAGCGCAAGGCCGATGATCACGTAGAGCCACTTCTCGACGACCTCGCGGTCAATGCCGTTGAGCTTGATCATGAGATAGGCGAGCACGGAGGCCATGATCAGCTCCCAGACGCCCTCGACCCAGAGATGGACGACATACCACCAGTACATCTTGTCGACAGCGAGGTTCGCCGGATTGTAGAAGGCGAACAGGAAGAAGATCGCGACACCCCACAGGCCGAACAGCAGGATGTTGGTGACCGTGGTCTTGCGACCCTTGAGCGCCGTCATGGTGACGTTGAACAGGAACATCAGGCAGACGACGACGATGCCGACCTTGATGATGAAGGGCTGTTCGAGGAACTCGCGGCCCTCGTGGTAGTGGAAGAGATAGCCGACCACGGCAACGCCGGCGGCGCCGAAGAACATCCAGAACTGGATCTTCGCCAGCAGCGGGCTATACAGCTCGGTTTCGGTCTCCTCGGGCAGCAGGAAGTAGGTGGCCCCCATGAAGCCGATCAGCGACCACACGATCAGCGCGTTGGTGTGGATCATCCGGACGATGTTGAACGGAAGCAGCACCGACAGCGTATTGGGCAGGACGTAGATGGTCCCGGCGAGCAGGCCGAACAGGACCTGGGCCAGGAACAGGGTCAGCGCGCCGTAGAAGTACAGCATCGCGACTTTCTGGGTTTGGTATTTCATCTCGGATTCTCTCTGTCTTGAAAGAGGCAAGGTCTTGAAAGAGACAGGTGCTCAGCCGGCCTTGTTCGGCGGCCATTCCTGGCGCTTGATCTTGCTGGTCCATTGCAGGAAGTCGGCGAGATCGTTGAGCTCCTGGTCGGTGAGGTTGAACTGCGGCATCTGCCGCCGCCCTTCCGCCCCCGAAGGCTGCGACTGCATCCAGGCTTTCAGCGTCTCGCGCGCGCCGGCCGGATCCTCGTTGCCGCCCCAGCGATCCCAGACGTTGCCGACTTCGGGCGCGAAATAGGCGCCCTCACCCAGCAGCGTGTGGCAGTTGATGCAGGAGTTCTTCTCCCAGACATGCTTGCCGCGGGCGACCGACGACGTCAGCGTTGAGGCGTCCGTCGATGTCGTAACCATGTAGTAATGGCTGTGCGCCGTCAGCCCTAAGAAGATGACGAAGAAAAAGGCCGAGCCGCCGTAGAAGACGTTTCGAGCGGCCGACTTGGTCAGGCGTTCAGCCATTGCCAATCCTTTCCGTTTGATTCCTATCGGGAAACGCGATGCTGCGATTTATTGCCGATCGGCGCCGCCCGTTCTTTGTCAGGGCGCAATGAGCGCGTCAGATCAGGGCGACCACGGCGGATGCCAGCCAGGCAAACAGCACCACGATGAGAATCCACGCGCCGACGAGACCGCGCCACAGCGCGGGAGCGGTCCGAAGATCCATGAAATCGAGCGCAATCCTGCGGCCCTTGATGGCGGCCAGGGCCAGCAACAGAGCGTTGCCGAGCAGCGGTCGCGGCATCAGCGGAGGCAGCAATATGGTCGCGAGCGCGAGGCCGATCAGCACGATCCAGGTGACGTTCAGGCGATCCGGCATCGTCACCGCACCAGGTACAGAATCGGAAACATGACGATCCAGACCAGATCGACCATGTGCCAGAACGCGGTCCCGGTCTCGACGCCGGATATCTCGGCCCGCCGGCAGACGACGGCGAGGATGATGATGCCGAGACCGACATGCAGGAGATGGAAGCCGGTCAGGAGGAAGTAGAGTGTGAAGAACGGGCTGGTTTCCAGACCAGCGCCGTGACCGATCTCCCCGCCATACTCGGCGAGCTTGATCGCGATGAAGAAGCCGCCGAGCGCCATGGCAATCAGGAGCCAGCGGCGCGACGTCCGCTTCTCACTGGCCCGCGCGGAATTCGCAGCCCGGGCCGCAGCCCAGCCACTGGTCACCAGCACGACGGTATTGAGGCCTGCGAGATTCGAATCGAGTGTCGCCTGCCCTGCCGCAAACACTGCCGGATGGATTGCGCGGGCGACCGTGAATGCGCCGAGGAACAGGCCGAACGCGACGAGCTCGCTGAAGATCAGCACCCAGATCATGGGATCGCCGGGGAGATCTTCCAGAATTCCCCAGCCGGTTCCTTCTTGTTCGCAATCGGCCGCCGACATCTGCTCTCTGGACCCAAGACACCGGGCAGACTTAGCCCGGCCATTCGGGTCCGAGTTTGTCGTCGAACAAATTGGATGGACGTCGCGGAGTTTGCGCCGACGCAACGTCCAGCCGGCCGGATCCGGGTACGAACCCGGCTCAGGGTTCCACGGAGCACGGCGACATGAGCGATGCACAAATCGGGCTGATGACCGCCACCCCCATCATCATCGCCTTCGCCATCGCGCTGCGACGAATGGGGGTGCTGTCGACCGTGGCGACCGTATCGGCCGTGAGCCTCTCCGTCGCGATCGCGGCGGTGTTGTTCACGACGCAGTGATAGCTGCCGCAGCCCGCCTCACCGCCGCTGATTGTACACGTCGATGCACACCGCACCGAGCAGCACCAGACCCTTGATGACCTGCTGGTAGTCGATGCCGATACCGAGGATCGACATGCCGTTGTTCATCACACCCATGATCATCGCGCCGACCACGGCGCCGCCGACGCGCCCGACGCCGCCATAGGCCGAGGCGCCACCGATGAAGCAGGCGGCGATAACGTCGAGCTCGAAGCCCAAACCTGCCTTTGGCGTCGCGGTGTTGAGGCGCGCGGCAAAGACGAGGCCGGCCAGCGCAGCCAGCACGCCCATGTTGACGAAGGTGAGAAACGTCAGCCGCTCGGTCTTGATGCCCGACAGGCTAGCCGCCTTGGCGTTGCCGCCGACAGCATAGATCTGACGGCCGATCACGGTGCGGCGGGTGACGAAGCCGTAGAGCGCGATCAGCGCGCCCATGATCACCAGTACGTTCGGCAGGCCCCGATAGGTCGCGATCAAATAGGTGAAATAGAGCACCGCGCAGGCCAGCACGATGCTCTTGCCGAGGAAAAACGCATAAGGCTCGACCTCGATGCCGTGCGAGAGCTCGCGCGTGCGGCTCCTGGCGCTCGCATAGACCAGCCCCAGCGCCAGCAGAGCCCCAATGAGCATCGAGGTCGGATGCAGCGTGCCGGCTTCGGGCAGTAGTTCCGGAATGAAGCCAGACGACAGTTTCTGGAAGGTCGGCGGGAACGGCCCGAGCGACTGGCCCTGCAACACCGCCAGCGCCAGGCCCTTGAACACCAGCATGCCGGCCAAGGTGACGATGAAGGACGGGATCTTGAAATAGGCGACCCAATAGCCCTGCGCCGCGCCGATGGCGGCGCCGACCACGAGGCACGCGATGAAGGCCAGCGTATAGTCGACCTTGTAGGTCACCATGAGAAGAGCGGCCACGGCACCGACGAAGCCCGCGACAGAGCCGACCGAAAGATCGATGTGTCCGGTGACGATCACCAGAAGCATGCCCAGCGCCATGATGACGATGTAGCTGTTCTGCAGCACGAGGTTGGTGAGGTTGAGCGGCTGCAGCAGCGTGCCGCCGGTCATGACCTGGAAGAACAGCATGATCGCGAGCAGCGACAGCAGCATGCCGTAATTGCGTAAGTTGTTCTTGATGAAGCTGCCGTGCCGGCGCTCCTCGGGCAGCGTAACCGTCTTGTCGGTCATGGCTGCGATCCTCCCATCTCTGCGGCCTCAGGCGCGCTGTTTCCGTTGCTTCGTTCATTGCGCATGATGGCGCGCATGATCTTTTCCTGCGTCGCCTCCGCACCCTTGAATTCCCCGACGAAAGCACCGTCGTTCATGACGCAGATGCGGTCGCAGATGCCGAGCAGCTCGGGCATCTCCGAGGAGATCACCACCACACCGCGGCCGGCCTCAGCGAGCTCGTTGATGATACCGTAAATCTCGTATTTGGCACCGACGTCGATGCCCCGTGTCGGCTCGTCCAGGATCAGGACCTTGGGATCTGTCATCAGCCATTTCGACAGCACGACCTTCTGCTGGTTGCCGCCGGAGAGCTGGCCGGTCTCCTGATAGACGTCGGAGCAGCGGATCCGCATCCGGCTTCGATAGTCGCTCGCAACCTTCAGCTCGACGATGTCGTCGATCACCCTGTTAGGCGCGACCTGGTCGAGGCTCGCGAGCGTGATGTTCTTGCGGACGTCGTCGGCGAGGATCAGACCAAGCTGCTTGCGGTCCTCGGTGACATAGGCAAGGCCGGCGTCGATCGCGGCGGCCACGTTCGGCAGCGCGATCTCATGGCCTTCGAGCCAGATACGGCCGCTGATATTGGTGCCCCAGGAACGGCCGAACAGGCTCATGGCGAATTCGGTGCGGCCGGCGCCCATCAGCCCGGCGATGCCCACGACCTCGCCGCGCCTGACACTGAAATTGACGGCCTTGATCACCTGCCGTTCGGGATGAATGGGGTGATAGACCGACCAGTTCGCGACCTCGAGCACGGGCTCGCCGATGGTCGCGCTGCGCTCGGGAAAGCGATGGGCGAGATCGCGGTTGACCATGCTGCGGATGATGCGGTCTTCCTGGATCGGCTCGGCATGGCAGTCGATGCTGTCGACGGTGCGGCCGTCGCGCAGCACCGTGATGTGGTCAGCGACCTTGGCGACTTCGTTGAGCTTGTGCGAGATCAGGATCGAGCCGATACCCTGTTCGCGGAATGCCATCAGGCGTTCCAGCAGCGCGGCGCTGTCGGCCTCGTTGAGGCTCGCGGTCGGCTCGTCCAGGATCAGCATCCGCACCCGCTTGGAGAGGGCTTTCGCGATCTCGACCAGCTGCTGCTTACCGACGCCGAGATCGGTGATCAGGGTATCCGGCGATTCCTTCAGACCGACCTGCGCGAGGAGTTCCCGCGTACGCCGGTAGACCTCGTCGCGATCGATCACGCCGAATTTCGACGGCGGATGCGACAGGAAGATGTTTTCCGCGATCGACATCAGCGGGATCAGCGCCAGTTCCTGATGGATGATGATGATGCCGAGCGCCTCGGAATCGTTGATGTCTCGGAAGCGGCGTTCCTCGCCATCAAAGACGATGGTGCCCTCGTAGCTGCCATGGGGGTAGACGCCGCTGAGCACCTTCATCAGCGTGGACTTGCCCGCGCCGTTCTCCCCGACGAGGGCATGGATCTGTCCGGCCTCAACCGAAAAGTTGACATCGCGCAACGCCTGCACGCCGGCAAAGCTCTTGCTGACGTTGCGCATCTCCAGCATGGCGGTCATTGGATCATGTCCCATCCGTTACTCCACCTCGCCCCGCTTGCGGGGAGAGGTCGATCGCGAAGCGATCGGGTGAGGGGGAGTCTCCGCGAGGCAGCTGCCCGTGTGGAAAGAGCCCCTCACCCCGACCCTCTCCCCGCAAGAGCGGGGCGAAGGAGAGGAAAGAGCGTCTACTGAAACTGCGACTTCTTGTAATAGCCGCTTTCGACCAGCAGCTTCTCCCAATTGTCCTTGTAAACCACGACCGGCTTGAGCAGGTAGGACGGGATAGTCTTGACGCCGTTCTCGTAGGTCTTGGTGTCGTTCACCGTGACCTGCTTGCCGGCAAGCGCGGCGTCGACCATGTCGGCGGTCACCTTGGCGAGGTCGCGGGTGTCTTTGAAGACGGTCGAATACTGATCGCCGCGCAGCATGGCCTTGATCGAAGGCACCTCGGCGTCCTGGCCCGAAATGATCGGCATCGGCTGGCCGGCACTGCCGTAACCGACGCCCTTCAACGATGAGATGATGCCGATCGAGAGACCGTCATAGGGTGACAGCACGGCGTTGACCTTCTTGTTGCCGTAGTAGGCACTGAGCAAATTGTCCATGCGGGACTGGGCAGTGGCGCCATCCCAGCGCAAGGTCGCGACCTTGTCCATGCCCATCTGGCCGGAGGCGACGACGAGCTTGCCGCTGTCGATGTACGGCTTCAGCACGCTCATCGCGCCGTTGTAGAAGAAGTAGGCGTTGTTGTCGTCGGGCGAGCCGCCGAACAGCTCGATGTTGAACGGGCCCTTGCCGTCCTTCAGACCGAGCCCCTGTTCGATCGACTGCGCCTGGAGCACGCCGACCTGGAAATTGTCGAAGGTCGCGTAGTAATCGACGTTCGGCGTGCCGCGGATCAGGCGGTCATAGGCGATGATGATAATGCCCTTGGCCTTGGCCTGCTTGAGCACGTCGGACAGCGTGGTGCCATCGATCGCAGCGATCACCAGCGCTTTGGCGCCCTTAGTCACCATGTTCTCGACCTGCGAGAGCTGGTTCGGGATGTCGTCCTCGGCATATTGCAGATCGGTGTTGTAGCCGCGCTCCTTCAGCACCTTGACCATGTTGTTGCCGTCGTCGATCCAGCGCGCCGAGGATTTCGTCGGCATGGCGATGCCGACGGTCGCCTTGTCCTGGGCGGACGCAGTGACGCCTGCGGCCATCGTCGCAGCGCCGGCCAGCGCCAGTGCCAGGAATGTCGTCTTCAGTTTCATCATGTTTCACTCCCTTGGGTGTCAGACTGTTTCTTGGTTTCGTCGCGAACGTTGGTCGTGGGCGGCCTCTGGTGTCCTATGCGAGCATCACATCGGGCTCCGCGCGGCCTCGCGCGGATGCCTCAAATAGAAAAGTGCAGCCGGCTTGCGGATCATCGGCGCGCGCTGCGGCGTCCATGTCCTGCCAGGCCGAGGTGACGAGCAGGCGCGACAGATCGGGACCGACGAAGGCCGGGCAACTCGCCTGCTTCGCCGGCACGCTGAGTGAGCGCAGGCGCTCGCCTTGCGGCGAATAGACGTCGATACGGCTCGCGCCCCAGCAGGCGTTCCAGATCTGGCCATCGGCGTCGCACACCGAGCCGTCGAGCCCGCCGATGCCGGAGTGGCGCAGCAGCACCTCCGGCTCGCCGCGCGGCAGGCCGGTCGCGGGATCGAGCGGCACCGCGTAGAGCACGGCGCGGGCGGTGTCGGTGAAGTAGCCGGTGGCGCCATCCGGCGAGAAGCAGATCGAATTTGGAATGCTGATCCCGGGAAACAACGTCGAGATCTTGCCGCGATGGAGCGCATAGATCGCACCGGCCCCGCGCTCAGCCTGCCTCCCCATGGTCCCGATCCAGAACGTGCCGGACTGGTGCACGCGGGCATCGTTGGATCGGGTCACGGGGTTGTCGCCTTCGAGCGGACAGAACAGCGCCATCGCGCCATCGTCTATGTTGCGGATGTAGAGACCGTCCTCCGCGACGATCAGCTGCCGTTCGGCATCGATCCGCCCGAGCGCGCTCGCCATCCGGCCGAGTGGGTGGACGCGAATGCTGCCGCTGCCAAGATGTGCCTCGAACAGACGTCCCTCGCGAATGTCGAACCACCATGCGGTATCGGTCGCAACGTCATAGGTCGGGCCTTCGCCGAGATGGCACGGCTCGGCCGAGAGGACGGAGGTCGGCACCTGCTCCATCATGGCGCCCTTACCCCAAAGCGATAGACGGTGTGATGGCGATAGATCCCGCCCGGATCGAGGCGCGGGCTTGGAAAATCCGTCCGGTTTGGCGCGTTTGGCCAGATGTGCGGCTCCAGGCACATCGCGTCCGACTGCCGGATCAGCTTGCCGCCCTTCCCCGAGATCGTGCCGTCGAGATAATTGCCGGAATAGACCTGAAGGCCGGGCTGATCGGTGAAGAGCTCCATGATGCGCCCCGAGCGCGGCGCCTCCAGCCGCGCCGCGAATGCGAACTTGCCGTCGCGCCCGAGACAATAGGTGTGGTCGTAACCCTTGCCGTGACGCAATTGCTGATCGCTCTCGCGGATGCGGTCACCAACGGGGCGCGCACCGCGGAAATCGAACGGCGTGCCGGCGACCGCACGCGGCGGCACCGGCAGCGGGATCGCGGTGGGGTCAATGGCGAGGAAATGATCGGCGGCAACTGTAAGCTTGTGGTCGAGAATGGACGTGCCTGAAGTCGCGCCTTCCAGATTGAAGAAACTGTGGTTGGTCAGGTTGACGATGGTCGGGCGGTCCGTTCGCGCCTCCATGATGAGCGACAGCTCGGTCGGGCCGGTGACGCGGTAGGTCAGGCGCACATCAAGCCGGCCTGGATAATTCTCTTCGCCATGCGGGCTGACATAGGTGAGCGTCACCGCCGGCTCGGTGCCGTCGTCGATCCCGGCAATCTCCCAGAGCTTACGGTCAAAACCGTCCAGCCCGCCATGCAGCGCATTCGGGCCGTTGTTGACGGGAAGCTGAAACGTCCCACCGTCGAGCGAGAACTGTCCCTTGGCAATACGGTTAGCGTAGCGGCCGACGGTAGCGCCCAGAAACTTTCGTTCGGCGAGATAGCCGGCAAATGCATCATGGCCGAGCACGACGTCGTCGCAGTTTCCTTTGGCGTCCGGTGCGATCAGCGCTTGAATCACCGCGCCATGGGTGATGATGCGGGCTTCGAAGCCGCCCTCCCCGCGCAGCGTGATGCGCTCGACATTGCGGCCATCCGGCAGCGTTCCGAAGACGTCATTTTCTATTCTTGCGCCAGCCATGGTCAGTCCACAAAGGGTTCGACGATTATGCGCTTGCCGAGCAGGAAGGCATCCGCAACGAGACGGAGCGGCGTCAGGTCGACGTTGCTCACGCCTGTGTCGGAGAGCTTGACGAAACGCCGGTACAACTCGCGATATTCCTCATCGGGTGCCTCGGCGGCTGCGTTGCCATCGATCGACATGCGCCGCCCGCCGCCGGACAACGTCATTTGCCCCCGGTCGGTTTCCACCGCGATGTCCCAGCTCTGCGGACCGGTCTGGCGGAAGTCGAATTCAGCGGTGACCGGCAGACCATCGATGTCAGCCAGCGACAGCTTCGCGGCAATCGGGGCCTGGCAATTCGCGGGAAAGGCCAGTTCGGCCGCGGTGACAAAGACCGGCTCAGGCAGAATACGGGTCAAGATCGAGAGCGCGTTGATGCCGGGATCGAACACGCCGAGACCGCCCGGCTCCCAGATCCAGGCCTGCCCGGGGTGCCAGACGCGGACATCCTCCTTCCAGTTGATGTGCACGGATTTGATGTGGCGCGTCGTCAGCCATTGGCGCGCCGGCTCGACCGCCGGCGCGTAGCGCGAATGCCAGGCCGCAAACAGCGTCCGCTTCGCCTCCGCCGCCAACGCGATCAGTGGATCGAGCTCGGCAACGCCTGTGCCGGGCGGCTTCTCCAGCATGACGTGCTTGCCGGCAGCAAGCGCGGCCACCGCTGCGGCGCGCCGCGCTTGGGGCGGTGTGCAAAGCGAGACCGCATCGATCGGCGGCCCCTTCTCCAGCAATTCCTCGATGCTGGTGAAATACGGCACTCCCGGCAGCGAACCATGGTGGCTGGCAATGGCGGCCAGCGTCGCCCCCGGCGTCGCGGCGATGGCGCCGACATGCTGGTCGCGCGCGATCTTGCCGAAGCCGACAATGGCAATGCGAAGTTCGCTCACGCCGGCTCTCCCGTGTCCGCCGATGGCAGCGCCGCAGCCGGCTCAACCTCGATCACAGTGCCTTCATGGCGCCGGATGCCGTTGTGAATGACATGGACCATGGCCTCCGACGCGGCTTCGGCATCGCCGGCTGCGATGGCATCGACGATCTTCTGGTGCCAGAGCAGCACGGTGTCGCGGTCTTCCGGTTCGACCGGAGCGCTGAGCAGGAACGAGGCACGTAGCGCAGCCTCGATGACGTGCCCGATCGAGCGCATGAACAGATTGCCCGAGGCTCGCGCCACCGCGATATGCAGCGCGAGATCGGCATCTGCGAAGCCGACGGAATCGGACGCTTCAAGCCGCATGCGCTCCATGCTGCGACGAAGCTCGGCGACATCCTCCTCGGATCGCTGTGCCGCCGCGAGCACAGCTGCGCGCGGCTCAACCGCGAGACGGATCTCGGCGAGGTCGTTGAGGAAACGCTTGTCGATGCCCGCATCCAGATGCCACGCCAGCACGTCGGCGTCGAACATGTTCCAGGCCGCGCGCTCGCGCACGACGGTGCCGACCCGCGCCTTGGTGGTGAGCAGGCCCTTGGCGACCAGCGTCTTCACGCTCTCACGCAGCACCGGTCGCGACACGCCGAACATCGCGATCATCTCGGCATCGCCCGGCAGCCGCATCCCCTCCGCGTAGCGGCCGGCGATGATATCGACGCCGATCGAGCGGGCGACTTCCGCGTGGTTGGAATGGGCCCGCCGCGTCGGGATGACGACGATGCGCGAGGTCATGAGGCTGCTCCCGCACGCCTGACGACAGGCCGACGCGCAAGCGCGACCAATCCCTGCTGCAGGGCGATGAAGGCGAACAGCAGCACGCCGGTCGCGATCTTGGTCCACCAGCTCGACAGCGTCCCGTCGAAATTGATGTAAGTCTGGATCAGGCCCTGGATCAGCACGCCGAGAAATGTGCCGATCACCGATCCCTGCCCGCCCGTGAGCAGCGTGCCGCCGATCACGACGGCGGCGATGGTGTCGAGCTCGGCGCCGACAGCAGAGAGCGAATAGCCGGCGCTGGTATAGAAAGAGAAGACGATGCCTGCGATCCCCGCGAGCAGGCTCGACAGCATGTAGATCTTTACCGTCATCGTACCAACGGCAACGCCCATCAGGCTTGCGGTGGTCCGGCTGCCGCCGAGCGCATAGACATTGGCGCCGAACCTCGTGAGCCGCAGCAGCAAGGCGCCACCGATCACGACGACGAGCATGATGATGGCAATCGCCGTCAGTCGACCCCCGCCGGGCACGCGCAGTGCGAAGTCCGACACGGTGGAATAGACCGGTGCGGTGATCGGCACCGATTCCGTCGAGAGCAGGAAGCTTGCGCCACGCGCCAGGAACATCCCGGCGAGTGTTACGATGAAAGGCGGCAGATCGAAGACATGGATGATGGCGCCCATCGCCGCCCCGAAAACGGCCGACAGCGCGAGGATGGCGACGAAGGCGACGAGCGGCGGCACGCCCCAGCGCTCGATCGCCAGCGCCACGAAGACGGTGGTGAAGCCGATCACCGAGCCAACCGAGAGGTCGATCCCGCCGGAGATAATCACAAAGGTCATCCCTGTCGCCACGATGCCGAGGAAGGCGTTGTCGGTGAGGAGATTGCCGACCACGCGGGTGGAGGCGATGTTGGGGAATTGCACGGCACAGAGCGCAAAGCCCGCAACAAGCACGATCGCCGTGATCAGGACAGGCGGCAGGCCTTTCATGCTTTCGTCCTCCGCAGCCGCATGGCCATGCCGGCAAGCCCCGAAAATTTCGGCGATTGCAATAGCAGCACCGCGAGCACCACCCCCGCCTTGACCAGCAGGTTGAATTCCGGCGGATAGCCTGACAGCAGGATTCCGGTGTTCATGGTCTGGATGATGAGCGCCCCCAACACCGCGAGCACGAGACTGAAACGGCCGCCGAACAGCGAAGTGCCGCCGATCACTACCGCGAGAATCGCGTCGAGTTCGAGCCATAGGCCGGCATTGTTGGCATCGGCGCCCATGATGTCCGCCGCCGCGATCACGCCGGCAAGCGCGGCACAGACGCCGCACCAGACATAGACAGCCAGGATCATGGCCCGCGTGCCGACGCCGGCAAGCTCGCTCGCCCGCGCATTACCGCCGGTCGCCTCGATGAGAAGCCCGAGCGCAGAGCCGCGCACCACCGCGCCGGTGAGGATCAGCATGCCGAGTGCGATTGCGACCGGCACCGGCAAGCCGAGGATAGCGCCGTTACCGAGCCAGACCAGATCCGGCGAGGAAAACGTCACGATCCGCCCTTCGGTGATGAGCTGCGCGATGCCTCGTCCCGCCACCATCAGGATCAACGTCGCCACAATCGGCTGCATGCCGAGCACGGCGACGAGAAAGCCGTTCCACAATCCACAGATCAAGCCCACACCGAGCGCTGCCGCCAGCACGATCGGAAGTCCGTGACTGTCAGCAAGGCTCGCCGCGATCGCGCCCGAAATGGCCATGATGGCACCGACCGAGAGGTCGATGCCGCGCGTTGCGATCACCAGCACCATGCCGAGCGAAAGCAGCGCCACCGGCGTGCCGCGATTGAGCACGTCGATCAGGCTGCCGAACAGGCGGCCTTCCTGGAGGCGTAGGTCAAAGAATTGCGGCGACACGACGCGGTCGACCGCCAGGATGACGATCAACGCGAGGATCTGGGCAAAGCCGCGGCGCGGCAACAGCGCTGTCATGCCCGCCCCTCATGCGCTGCTGCGCCGCCGTCGGCCGCAATGGCCGCGAGAATGTTCGTAACGTCAATCGCCTCGCCCGCAAGTTCCTCGACATGAGCGCGGTCACACAGCACCACGACCCGATCCGAATAGCTCACGATCTCGTCAAGCTCGGACGAAATCACGAGCAGCGCCAGCCCGTCATCGCAGAGCTCGCGGATCAGGCGGATGATCTCGGCATGCGCGCCGACGTCGATGCCACGGGTTGGCTCGTCCAGCACCAGCAGCCGCGGCGATGTCGCGAGCCATCGCGCCAGCAGCACCTTTTGCTGGTTGCCGCCGGAGAGCAGGCCCACAGGGCGCTCGGGATCGGGCGGGCGGATATCGAGCATCCTGACGTAACGCCGCGCGATCTCGTCCTGCTCGCGGCGCGACAGCGGGCGATGCAGGCCTCGTTTGGCCTGGAGCGCCAGCACGATGTTCTCGCGGACACTGAGCTCGGCGACGATACCTTCGGTCTTGCGCTCTTCCGGGCAATAGCCAAACCCGTGGCGCACACCGTCGCGCGGCGATTGAAGCCGCACAGGCGCGCCCTTTACCCTTGCCTGCCCGCCATCGGCGCGCTCGGCACCGAACACCAGCCGCGCCGTCTCCGTGCGGCCCGAGCCGAGCAAGCCGGCAAGGCCGACGACCTCGCCACGGCGCAGTTCGAGATTGAACGGCGCGACATAGCCGGCCTTGCCGTAATTCTCAAAGCTCGCACAGACGTCGCGCGCCCGATGCTCGCGCATCGCTACCCGCGCACTGGTGGTCTCGGCCAACTCACGGCCGAGCATCATGCGGATCAATTCGAGCCGCGGCAGCGAGGCGGTCTCGCGCTCGCCAACCAGACGGCCGTTGCGCAGGACCGTGATGCGGTCGGAGATCTCGTAGACCTGGTCGAGGAAGTGGCTCACGAAGACGATGCCGATTCCGCGCCCCGCAACCTGGCGCATAATGCCGAAGAGGATCTCGACCTCGTGACGGTCGAGGCTCGCAGTCGGCTCGTCCAGGATCAGCACGCGCGCGGAGAGATCGACGGCACGCGCGATCGCAGTGACGTGCTGGATGGCCACCGAATAGTTGCCGAGCGGCACCGCTACGTCGATGTCGAGGCCGAAGTCCGCGAGCAGCGTCATCGCGCGGCGGCGCATCTCTCCTTCCCGCACGATGCCAAAGCGCATCGGCTGCCGGTCGAGAAACAGATTTTGCGCCACCGACAGATTCGGCAGCAGATTGACTTCCTGGTAGACGGTGGCGATGCCGGCCTGAAGCGCGGCCTTGGCCGAGCGCGGCGCGACTTCGTCGCCGCCGAGGCGCACAATGCCGGCATCCCGCGGGAAGACGCCGGTGATGACCTTGATCAGCGTGGACTTGCCGGCCCCGTTCTCGCCGAGCAGCGCATGGATCTCGCCGGCGCGCAACGTGAAGTCGACCTCCTGCAACGCACGCACCGCGCCAAAGCTCTTGCTGATCCCGCGGACCTCCAGCAGGGAAGCAGCAGGATCGAGGCTGTTCTCCATGGCAAATTCACTCCCACCGGCGCCCGCGTGTGATGCGGACACCCAGCCTAGCCGCTCTTACAGCGGTTTCGAAGAGGGGTGCCGGACCACAGAGCGCGATCCGGCGCGGCACCCGCCTCAGTAGCCGAGACCCTTCTTGCTGTCGTAGATCTTCTGCGGATCGTCGGCCGCAGTATAGAGCTTGGACTCGGTCTGGATCCACTTCGGCGGCACCGTGCCCTTGTCCTTGAAAGCCGCGATGGCATCGAGCGCGGGACCCGCCATGTTCGGCGTCAGCTCGACCGTGGCATTGGCTTCACCGGCGGCCATGGCCTTGAAGATATCGGGCACCGCGTCGATCGAGACGGTGAGAATCTCCTTGCCGGGCTTGAGGCCGGCTTCCTTCATCGCCTGGATCGCACCGACCATCATGTCGTCGTTGTGCGCGTAGACGGCGCAGATCGACTTGCCGCCGCCTTCGGCCTTGATGAAGCTCTCCATCACCTCCTTGCCCTTGGCGCGGGTGAAGTCGCCGGTCTGGCTGCGCACCACTTTCAGGTTCGCATGCTTGGCGATAGCGGTATCAAAGCCCTTCTTGCGATTGGCGGCGACGCTGGCGCCGACCGTACCCTGCAGTTCGACGATGTTGCAGGCCTTGGCGCCGACGGTCTTGGCCAGCCAGTTGCCTGCGACCTCGCCCTCGTGCACGCTGTCGGAGGTGACGGCGGTGAGATAGAGCTCCTTGCCGGAGGGATCGATGTCGCGGTCGAGCAGCACGACCGGAATCTTGGCCTCCTTGGCTTCCTTCAGCACAGAATCCCAACCGGTCGAGACGACCGGCGCGAGGAAGATCGCATCCACGTTTTGCGCAATGAAGGAGCGGATCGCCTTGATCTGATTCTCCTGCTTCTGCTGGGCATCAGCGATCTTGAGATTGACCTTGCGCTTGGCGGCTTCCTGCTTGGAGACGGAAGTCTCGGCCGCGCGCCATCCGGATTCCGATCCAATCTGCGAGAAGCCGATGGTGAGTTCGGCGGCGTTCGCCGGCAGCGCAAGCAGCAACGCGGCAGTGGCGCTGGCCGCAAAGAGGGCTTTGAGGGTCATCAGGCGAGTCTCCCAAAATGTTATCTGGGGCGCCTATTGGTAGCCTGGCACCCTCAAGCCGCCCTTGTCAGACGGCGGAAGCACTATTCCACGGAAAATAGCTTCCGACTAGTCATATTATCTGACTATTCGTTCAGAAACGTACGTTGGTTGGATGGGTAGTCAAATGACACACCCAGCGCGATTTTGTTCCAAGGATGCAACTAGGAGATGAAGGAATATTGTGACACTCGGCGAGCGCCATACCATTATGCCCGGGCTAAACACTCGTTCCGGCCATCCACGCGTTGCCATGCGGCACGAAGAACGTCATGCCCGGGACAAGCCCGGGCATGACGGCCGCAGACAGAGAGGCGAAGAAACTAGATCAGCTTCCGCTGCGCGAGGTTCTTCATCAGCGCGCCGATGCCGAAGGTCCAGGGCTCGCACTCGTCGCTGGTGCGCATACGGTTGACGAGCTTGCCGAGTTGGGGCGCGGCGATCGTGACGATGTCGTCGCGCTTGTGGGTGAACCCCTGCCCCGGCGCATCGCGATCCCTTACCGGCGCGAACATCGTGCCGAGGAAGAGCACGAATCCATCAGGATATTGGTGCACCTTGCCGATCGTCTGCTCGACGAGATCGGTGGGATCGCGGCTGATCATGCTGATCGAGGAATGGCCGTCGAGGACGAAACCATCCGTCCCCTTCACGTTCAGGCTGATGTCCAGCTTGCGCGCGTCGTCGAGCGAAAAACTGTCGTCGAACAGGCGCAGCAGCGGCCCGATCGAGCAGGACGCATTGTTATCCTTGGCCTTCGACAGCAGCAGCGCCGAGCGTCCCTCGAAGTCGCGAAGGTTCACGTCGTTGCCGAGCGCGCCACCGACGATCTTGCCGCGGCTCGACACGAACAGCACAAGCTCGGGCTCCGGATTGTTCCATGTCGACTTCGGATGCAACCCGGCATCCATGCCGGTGCCGACCGACGATAACGTCGGGGCCTTGGTGAAGACCTCGGCATCCGGACCGATGCCGACCTCGAGATACTGGCTCCAGGCGTTCTGGTCGATCAGCACCTGTTTCAAGTGCATCGCCTGGTCCGAGCCCGGCTTGAGCTTCGACAGATCGTCACCGATCAGCCGCGTCACCTCTTTGCGGATCGCTTCGGCCGACGCCGGATTGCCCTTCGCGCGTTCTTCGATGACGCGCTCCAGCATCGAGATGGCGAAAGTGACGCCGGCGGCCTTAAGGGTCTGGAGATCGACCGGCGCGAGCAGCCACGGCTCTTTCGTGTCACGCTGGTCGGGCGGCGTGTTGGTGACTATAGCATCGAGATCGCCGATGCGCTCGCCCTTGGTAGCGGCAAGCGCCTTCGCCGGAGCATCCTCTTCGCAAAGCGCGCTGACGGTCGGAAATTTCGCGGTGACGTCGAACACGCCGTCGCTGCGCACGGCGACCACGGCCGGGCCGTTCGCCTGCGGCAGCCAGACACGGCCGACCAACGTTCCCCGCGTGCCGTCCTCGGGGAGAAGATCCTTGGTTGTCAGTGTCGTCATAGCCGCGTCCTCGCTGTTTCCCGGCGAAGACCAATAAACGTCTGGCTCCGGAAGTCCAGAGCGGCGGGATGCCCTGCTTCTACGCCCCTGCCCGCGCCTTTCGGGCCACGATCTGTTGAAGCGCCCAGCGCGCGTTCTTGCGGACGTCGGGATCGGCGTCGTCGGCTATGACCGCCAGGAACGCCTCGCCGTCGGGATGGGCGATCTCGCCGAGCGCGGCGGCCGCTTCCTTCCGCAAATTGGTCTGGTCGTGATTGATGCAGTTTCCGATCGGGCGTACCGCGCGCTCGATCTTCATTCTGCCGAGGCTGCGGATTGCTTTCAGCCGCACCTGCCAGAATTCGTCAGCGAGCGCACCGACGAGCTGGTCTGCCGCGATCGAACCGTTGACGTTGAGACCCAGCGTTTCCGCCGCCATCTCGCGGACCATCCAGTCGGCGTCCTTCAGCGCGCGCGTGATCGTCTCGGCCGCGGGCTTCATCTGCGAGAACGCCAGCGCGCTGACGGCGGCCCGGCGCACATGCGCATCGGGATCGTTGATCAATGCAGTCAGAGCGGGGATGGATTCTTCCAGCTTGAGGAAGCCGATCACGCCGATCGCCTGCACGCGCACGGCAGCGTCCGTATCCAGAAGCGCTTCCAGCGCCGGCTTCAGCGTATCCTTGCAGCGCAGCTCCTTCAGCGCACGCAGCGCGCCCATGCGGACGAACGCGTGGGCATGCTTGACCAGCGGCAGGATGATCTCCGCACAAGCGGGATTCTTGAATTCGGCCATGCTGTCGGCTGCGGCGGCAGCGACGATTCTTTCCGGATCGACCAGCAGCTTTACCAGCGCGCTCGCAGCCTCCGGCCCGTCGAACTCGCCGAGCGCCATCGCGACCTGCTGGCGTACGCCCGCGTCGGGATCGGCGACCATGTTGGCGAGATGCGGAACCGCGGCCGGATCGCCGGAATGACCGAGCGCGATGATCGCGACCCGGCGCTCTGCGGGATCGGCGGCCTGGAGCCGCTCGTCGGCGTCCTCGAGATCGTCGTAGGATTCGAACGGGCTCGACATGACTACCTCAGGAGATAGGGAATGTTGACGGTGACGGCGCCGGTCGGGCAATCCGCCTCGCAGGGCATGCAGTACCAGCATTCGTCATAGGCCATGTAGGCCTTTCCGGTCATGTCGCTGATGCGCAGCACGTCGAGCGGGCAGACGTCCACGCACACGGTGCAGCCCTTGTCGGCGATGCATTTGGCGTCGTCAACGACCACCGGAACCGATGTCTGATAGGAAGCGAGAGGCATCGTTGATCTCCTGTTGCTAAGTTGCGGCGGATCAGGCGGAGGCGCGGATGCGCTGCTTGTCGTAGAGGTCCTTCTCATCGTCGGCGATTGGGACGACGTACGGCTCCACCGCACGCTTCTCGCTGGTCATCTTGCCGTCCTGCTTGGAGAGCAGCGTGTGGCAGAACCAGTTTTCGTTGTCCTTCTCCGGGAAGTCCGTGCGCCAGTGATAAAGGCCCCAGCGGCTCTCCTCGCGATAGAGCGAGGCATGCACCGCCATGTCGGCGCAGTCCATGATCGACTGCACCTCGAGCGCGCGGAGCAATTCGTGCGCGTTGCGCGCGATCATATGCTCCTGCATATCCTGCCGCGTCTCGGCGAGGCGGCGCATGCCAAGCTCGTATTTGCGCGTGACCTTCGGCGGCTGGAGGTAGTCGTTGACGAGACGCCTGGTCTTGTACTCGACCTGGTTCGGCGGAATGCCGTCCTCGCGCTTGGTCGGCGCCAGCACGCGATCGCGTTCCCTGGCGACGTCGGCGGCGTCGAAGTCCGCAAAATCGTGATTGTCGGCGAACTCCATCGCGTCGATGCCGGCGACCGAGCCGTTGGTGAAGGCGCCGAGCATGTAATTATGCGGCACGCTTGCCATGTCGCCAGCGGCATAGAGGCCGGGCACGGTGGTGCGGGCATTGTCGTCGACGAACACGCCGGACGCACTGTGGCCGGAGCAGAAGCCGATCTCGGAGATGTGCATCTCGATCGATTCGTTGCGGTAGTCGACTCCGCGCCCCTGCTGGAACAGGCCGCGCGTCGGCCGTTCCACCTTGTGCAGCGTGGACTCGATCTCCGAGATCGTGTCGGGGTGCAGATGCTTGAGCTGGAGGAACACCGGCCCCTTGCCGGACAGGAGCTCGTTGTAGAACTCCAGCATCATCTGGCCCGACCAGTAGTCGCATTCGATGAAGCGCGAGCCCTCGTTGTTGGCGGTAAAGGCGCCGAAGGGACCGGCGACGTAGGCGCAGGCGGGCCCGTTATAGTCCTTGATCAGCGGGTTGATCTGGTAGCATTCGAGGTTCGCGAGCGCGGCGCCGGCGTGATAGGCCATCGAATAGCCGTCGCCGGAATTGGCGGCATTCTCATAGGTGCCGAACATGTAGCCGGAGGTCGGCAGACCGAGGCGGCCGGCGGCGCCCATACAGAGGACGACGGCCTTGGCCTTGATCACCAGGATCTCGGCGGTGCGGGTGTTGACAGAGATTGCGCCGGCGATGCGGCCGTCGCTCGATTTGAGCAGGCGCGTCGCCATGTAGCGGTTGGAGATCAGGATGCGGGCGCGGCGGAGCTGGCGATACAGCGCCTTCTTCACGGTCTCGCCGTTCGGCATCGGCAGAACGTAGGTGCCGATGTGGTGCACCTTCTTGACGGCATAATCGCCGTTCTCGTTCTTCAGGAAGCGGATGCCGAAGCTGTCCAGCTCCTCGATGATCTTGTAGCAGTTCTGCGCATATTTATAGACCGCCTTCTGATCGACGATGCCGTCGTTGGCGATGGTGATTTCCTTGGTGTACTGCTCCGGCGTCGCATATCCGGGGATGACGGCGTTGTTCAGCCCGTCCATGCCCATCGAGATCGCGCCGGAGCGCTTGACGTTGGCCTTTTCGAGCAGAACGACATTCGCCTTCGGGTTCTTCAGCTTCGCCTTCAGCGCCGCCATCGGGCCAGCCGTGCCGCCGCCGATCACCAGCACATCGCAGGAAACCTCCGAAAGTCCATCGACGATCTGATCTAGTGCCATCGCTTGCTCCTGGTCCGCCGGAAGGTCCGGCGCCTTTGCATCAGATTTGTTCAGGGGGCCTTCCGGCGATAGCAATTAGTTGTCGCCGGAGACCGATTTGCGCCTCAGCGCTCGACGAAAGCCTTTTCGATCACGAAATGGCCGGGCTGGCTGTGGTTCCCTTCGACGAAGCCCCGCGCGGAAAACATCGACGGCAGTTCCTCGAGCATCGCCGGGCTGCCGCACAGCATGATGCGGTCCGTCCCGATATCGAGGCCGCCTTGTCCGATGTCGTCGAACATCTGGTTCGAGGCGATCAGGTCGGTGATCCGGCCGCGATTCCTGAACGGCTCGCGGGTGACGGTCGGGTAATACACCAGCTTGTCGCGGATCAGCGGCCCGAAGAATTCGTGATTGCGCAAGCCATCGACGAGGTGCTCGCCATAAGCAAGCTCGGAGACCTGGCGGCAGCCATGGGCGAGCACGATGGTCTCGTAATTCTCGTAAACATCAGGGTCCTTGATCAGGCTGGCAAAAGGCGCGAGCCCGGTGCCAGTCGAGAGCAGCAGCAGGCGTTTTCCCGGAATGAGATTGCCGGTGATCAGCGTGCCCGTCGCCTTGCGGCCGACCAGGATGATGTCGCCTTCCCGGATCTTCTGGAGACGCGAGGTCAGCGGGCCGTCCTGCACCTTGATCGAGAAGAACTCGAGCGCCTCCTCGTGATTGGCGCTCGCCATGCTGTAGGCGCGCATCAACGGCTTGCCCTCGACCTCGAGCCCGATCATCGCGAACTGGCCGTTCTGGAAGCGGAAGCCGGGATCGCGCGTCGCGGTGAAGCTGAACAGGGAGTCGGTCCAGTGCCTGACCGACAAAACCGTCTCCTTCTGAAAAGCACTCATCCGTCTTCTCTCCTTGCCTGCGTTGGCGCAACGTTTCGGAGCGAGGGAAATCGGGCAATGCGGAAGTGAGATTCCCGGTCGATTAGTTTCACATTTCACCGGCGATGACCGGCGAGAAGGCAGTGACGCTGCGCCCGCGCCGGCAATTAGTTGCTATTCGTACGCGTCTGCGATGACGTAGAAGCGGCCATGACCTCTGTGGCACCGACCGTGGCCGACTACGAAGCCAGCGCCGATCTCGCGACGCTCCTCGTCCGCACGGCGCAGGACGATGCGCTGAGCCTGCCCGCCGAGCAGCTTCGCCTCTCCTGCAAATGCGCCCACTGCATACGGGCCCGCTTCGACGGCCGCTTCCCCGAAGCGTTTCCGGGCATCGCGATTACCGAGATCGGCGATCTCGGTTATGGGCTGAACATCTCGTTTTCGGATGGGCACAACCGGGGGATTTACCCGAAGCCGTATCTGTTGAGTTTGGCGGGACGCTGACCCCTATACGGTGTCGTCATTCCGGGGCGCCCTAAGGGCGAGCCCGGAATCCATAACCCCCCGCTCGTGGTTATGGAATCCGGGCCTGCGCGCTTTGCGCGCATCCCGGAATGACGCAGTAGATTGGCTGCCGCCATCTGGCACGGACATTGCTCCTCTTTAGAACGGTTTGAACGTTCCGGAGGCGGATGATGTTGCAGGCGGCCAATGTGGTTCGAGGGGCTGTTCCCCCGATAGCTCGGCCTGCGGGTGGCTCCTCGCTGCTCCTCACCGAAAATCAGCAATGGATCGGCGGGCCGCCACCGCTGATGGACAAGCTGACACAGCGCGAGCGGGAGTTGGTGTTGAAGCAGGGCCGCCGAAAGGTGCTCAACCGCGGCCAGACATTGTTCAGCCAGGGCGGCAAGCATGACGGCATCTGGCTGATCGAGAGCGGCCGCGTCCGCGTGTTCTACACCTCGCCGCTCGGACGCGAGATCACGCTGGCCTACTGGCATGTCGGCAATTTCGTCGGCGGACCCGAGGTGTTCGAAGGCACCGTGCATCAATGGTCCGGCGTCGCATCCAGCAATTGCAGCGTCGTGCACCTGCCAGGGAAGGAGCTGCGGTCGCTCGCGGTGGAGATCCCGAATCTTGCCATCGGCCTGATCGAGGGCCTCACCTTCAAGGGCAAATGCTATTCGGCGCTGGCGCAGATGCTGGGAACGCGCTCGATCACGCAACGCCTCGCGCATCTGCTGCTGCATCTCGTCGAGCTCTACGGCGTCGAGGACGCCGACGGCCGGGTGATTGCCGCCGCCTTCACCCATGCCGACATCGCCCACATGGTCGGCGCTACCCGACAATGGGTCACGATCAGCCTGAAGCGGATGCAGGAGAAGGGAATCGTCGTGACCAAGCGCTCGCAGATCGTGGTGTGCCGGACCGACGTGCTGGAAGAGATGCGCGGCCAGAGCGGCGACTAGGGTCGGTGCACAGGCAAGCGGCTTTATAGTGCAAGACTGCCCAAGGAGTATGCAATCAGCTTTTCCCGGCAACTAATCGACTGCGGCGGTCATTCCGGATTTGCCCTGCCCGAGCCCTCACCCAATCATGGCAACCACAGCACATCCAACCGAATGAGGATGAGAATGGCCCGCCATCTTCCCACGCTCTCGATCGCGATGTCGGTGACGTCGCTGGCGCTCCTGCTCGCGCAGCCGGCTACGGCGGAAACCGTCACGCTCGGCATCGGAACGCAGGACACCACGACCAACACCGTGACCGCCGGCGTCGTCATCCGCCAGCTTCATCTTCTCGAAAAATATCTGCCGAAGGACGGCAAATATTCCAGCATCAAATTCGAGCTGGAGTGGCAGAACTTCACGTCCGGCCCGCCCGTCACCAATGCCATGATGGCGAACAAGCTGCAGATCGGCATGATGGGCGACTATCCGCTGATCGTGAACGGCTTCACCTTCGATAGTAACCCCGAGAGCAAGAGCCGCCTGGCCGGCATTGCCGCCTACAGCCTGTCCGGTTCCGGTAACGGCATGGTGGTCCACAAGGACTCGCCCTACTACGATCTGGCCGACCTCAAGGGCAAGCTCGTCAGCGTTCCCTTCGGCTCAGCGGCGCACGGCATGGTGCTGAAGGCGATGCAGGACCGCGGCTACGCGTCTGATTTCTTCCAGCTCGTCAGCCAGAGCCCGGAGGTTGGTTCGACCAACCTCCAGGAGAAGAAGATCGACGCGCATGCCGACTTCGTTCCTTTCGCCGAGCTCTTGCCGTTCCGCGGCTTCGCGCGAAAGATCTTCGACGGCGTCGAGACCAATCTGCCGACCTTCCACGGCATCGTGGTGCGCACCGATTTTGCCGAGAAATATCCCGAGGTCGTCGTTGCCTACTTCAAGGCGCTGATCGCCGCCAACCAGTGGCTGCGCGACGATCCCAAGCTCGCCGCCGAAAAGATCCAGGAATGGACCGGAATCAACAAGGAAGTCGTCTACATCTTCCTTGGACCCAGCGGCAACATGACGACAGATCCAACGGTCAAGCCAGCGCTGGTCGATGCAGCCGCGACCGACGTCAAGGTCCTCCAGAACCTCGGCCGCATGAAGGAATTCGATCCGAAAAAGTGGGTCGACGACAGCTACATCCGCAAGGCCTATGCCGAGATGAAGCTCGACTACGATGCTCAGCTTGCGAGCACCAGCAATTACGAGATCAAAGGCGAAGACGCTTTCTGCAAGAAGCCGATCACCGATCCGCGCAAGGCCGGTGAGGTCTGGGTCGAGGACGCCGGCATCCTGCCGTTCTCGTCGGCGAGCTGCACCTTGGGGGCCTATGCCGACTTCAAGGCCAAGGGCAAGAAGATCAACGTCGCCTATGTCTTCGATACCACCCGCGGCATCAAGCTGTTCGCCGACCAGGCGTTCTTCGCGGTCGGCAATGGCGAGGTTGCACCGTTCCTGCTGAAGAAGGACGCCGAAGCCCACGCCGCCAGGATCAGCGGCAAGGTGCTCGGCTTCGACGACGCCGTGAAGGCAGCGGTCGGCGGAGGCAAGACGTGAGCAGTCCCGCCATCCTCAGACATTCCGAGGACAGCATGCCGGCAACAGCAATCGCAGAGACGGGCCCCGTGCCCACCGCCACACCGCAGGCGACACCACCCTCGTTCGGCACACTCGCGCTGCGCTGGTACCGGCTCAACCGGGCGGGGCTGCGCGCGACCGCGATCGGCATCATCTCGCTGCTCGCTTTCCTGCTGGCCTGGCACCTGCTCACGACCTATCGCGTCGTGTTCTTCGTGCGCTTCA
The DNA here is from genome assembly GCF_042076515.1 of Bradyrhizobium sp. A5. NCBI lineage: Bacteria > Pseudomonadati > Pseudomonadota > Alphaproteobacteria > Hyphomicrobiales > Nitrobacteraceae > Bradyrhizobium > Bradyrhizobium sp. A5. The sequence goes on from NZ_CP148990.1 coordinate 4,681,930, forward strand.
CCAACGTGCCCTCGCCGCTGGCGGTCTATGCGAGCTTCACCAAGGCGATCCACGATCCAAAATTCCTGCTGCACATCGTCCTGAGCTGCCGGCGCATCCTCGTCGGTTTCTCGCTGGCGGCGATCGTCGGAGTGCCGCTCGGCCTGATCATGGGCCGCTTCAAGCTCGTGCATGAAATCGTCTTCCCTGTCGCGGAAGTGCTGCGGCCGATCCCGGCGATCGCCTGGGTGCCGATGGCGATCATGCTGTGGCCGACCAACGAGCAGAGCATCGTCTTCATCACGTTCCTCGGCTCGTTCTTCCCGATCCTGATAAACACGCTGCACGGCATGTCGCTGGTCGACCCCGTCCTGGTGCGTGCCGCGCAATGCCTCGGCGCACGCGAGCGATCGATCTTCCGCGACGTGTATTTTCCGGCCTCGCTGCCGCACATCTTTACCGGTCTCACCGTCGGCATGGGCGTGGCCTGGGTATCGCTGATCGCCGCCGAGATGATCTCCGGTCAGTACGGCATCGGTTACTTCACCTGGGAGGCCTATTCGCTGGTCCAGTACGCCGACATTGCACTCGGCATGATCGCGATCGGCGTATTGGGCCTCGGATCGAGCCTGCTCATCAGGGGCGCGGGACAATTGGTGATGCCGTGGAGGTCGACATGAGCGAGATGCTTGCAAACCCGCCGAAGGGCCACATCGAGGTCAGGAATTTTTCCCTCAGCTACGACAGCATCGAGGGACCGGTTCAGGCCGTCACCGACACGCAGATCCATGTGAAGCCCGGCGAGTTCGTCTCGATCGTCGGCCCTTCCGGTTGCGGAAAGTCGACGCTGCTCAATGCGGTCGCGGGGTTCCTCAAGCCGACGACGGGTGTGGTCACCGTCGACGGCGAGCGTGTGAACGGCCCCAGTGCCGAACGGGGCATGGTATTCCAGCAATATTCGCTGTTTCCCTGGAAGACGGTGCGGGAGAATGTCGAGTTCGGTCTGAAGATGCGCGGCATGCCGCGCTCGCAGCGCGAACGCGCCGCGCGCACGCTGCTGGGGCTCGCAGGGCTCGAGGCCTTCGAGAAGCATTATCCGGAAAAACTCTCCGGCGGCATGAAGCAGCGCGTCGGCATCGTCCGCGCGCTCGCGACGGGGCCCAAAGTGCTGCTGCTCGACGAGCCTTTCGGCGCGCTCGACGCGCAGACGCGCGTCATCATGCAGCAGATCCTCACCAACATGTGGCAGCGGCTGAAGATCTCGGTGCTGTTCGTGACCCACGACATCGATGAAGCGATCTTCCTCTCCGACCGCGTCTACTGCATGACCGCCCGCCCCGGCTCGATCAAGGCGGAGATCCCGATCCCGCTGGAGCGACCGCGGCAGCAAGCGATGATGATGTCGTCGGAGTTCCTGGCACTGCGCCGCGGACTGATGTCACTGATCCGCGAGGAAAGCATCAAGGCGATGGGCGGTGAGATCACCGATCTGGGCATGCAGGGGCTGAACATCGAGCTGCAGGGGCATTCGCTGGCGGACGTGATCTAACGATCCTGATCGACGCCGCCGCTTCTTCCTGCGACCGCTTCCGGATTATACCGGCCGTCGGCATCCCGGCCTTCGGCGCTTCTCATTACGCATTTGACCACCAATAGTGAGGCCCATTTCGGCGTGAGCACAGGAAGGATGATGGCCCTCGACGCACAAAGGCCGGGTGGCAATATGCCGCACAAATAGAGGGTCCCATCTCATCAGCCATCCCCACAACCTCTGGTTCTTTTGATCTATAAACACCTCGTTTCATGCCGGCTGGGGTGTGTGATGGGTAAGATCATTGCCGTTCGCGGTTACGCGAACAATGAAGTCGCCTACGTTGCGTGGGATATCGACGCCAAGATTGACGGTTGCCTTGGCTTCGAAGTCACCCGCGTCTACGTTGACGAAAGCGGCGTTGTGAAGCGCCGCGCCGATGGCAAAGAAGATCGGGTAAAATGCGCCGCCTGGGTTTCCTTCAAGGGACAACGCAATCCGAATTGGATTCCACAGGATACGGGCGTCTGGCCGGTGCAGAAGCTCGCTTGGCGGGACCTCACTCTCCGCAAGAAGCGCGACGGCGCAACGCGTCGGCCCGACGAGGTTCGGGTGCGTTACGAGATCCGGCCTGTAGGTGACATGCGCCCCGGCCTCGAACCCGTCCCACCGAACGGGATTGATTTTGCCGACATCATCAAGCGGGACAACAAAGGCCGCCCCGTGAAAGGCCCCGACGGCAAACCGGAGAGGATTCGCGTGAGGGCGTACGAAGGACCAAGGCGCCCACTCGGCTATCTCGCACCCGCCACAAAATCGAACGACGTCCTCGTGACAACCAAGCGTGGCCCCTTCCGCTCGACCTTCACCAACGGGATTCTAGCGGCTCAATGGCTACGCAACGTATTGCTCGATGACGGCGTCATCGAGCCTAACGAGCTGATAGACAAGCTCGAAAACCCCAACGATGTGCACCGCAAATATCTCGCGGGCGACGTTATCCCGCTGATCCACGATTTCTTCCAGCGCGAGGGAAATTCTATCTCAGCCTGTATGAGCTCGAGGACCGCGAACTCGAAGACATTCTCGTCGCCAACAAGTCCCGTATTCACGTAATCCTTTCCAACACCTCCGCAGGCAAGGACAAGAAATGGGACGAGCGCAACAGGCCCGCACGCAAACGTCTCGTTGACGAAGGGGTCGACATCCAGCACCGCATGTTCAACAACTCCATCCACATCGGCCACAACAAGTTCGTCGTGCATGTCCCGCCGGACGGTGGAAATCGTTCCGTGCTGACCGGCAGCACCAACTGGACCTCTACCGGCGTTGCCGGGCAGACCAACAACGCGCTGCTGATCGAGAACGACGGCATTGCCGAGACCTATCTCAACTACTGGAAGCGTATGAGGAAAGACGAACTGAAGATTCCGAAACCGTTCGGCAAGGCGATGAAGGACAACCAGCAGGGCGAGACGTTCCGAAAGGACAATGCCACGCCCGAGGAAATGGACGCAGGGAACGGAACAACCCTGCGCGCCTGGTTCTCTCCCAATATGCCACAGCGGAAGAAGCCAACATCCAAGACCAGGCCGACGCAGACGCCGCCCGACCTGACGGATGCCTACAAATTGATGCGCAGCGCCAAGGAGGCGATCCTCTTCCTGGCTTTCTATCCAGGACAAAAAGGCAAGGACTGCATCATCGGCGAAGTCATCAACATCGGGCTACATGACCGCTCGCTGCTTATCAGCGGCGCGGTCTCGAGCTCCATGGCGATGCCGAACTATGTCGGCAAGAAGAAAGACGAGGATGGTGAAATCGTGGAAGAAGGCGAGTCGCCTGCGACATTCGACGACGAGAACGTCTCGATAGTCCGCGCCTCGCGCATCGACGACCACAATTTGCTCGGCGACTTTGGCGCCGAGCAGTTGACGGCGAAGGGCGCGATTGGCGCAATCATACACGACAAGCTTGTCGTCATTGATCCCCGGCTCGATGATTGTCACGTCATTCTCGGCAGCCACAACCTCGGTTTCAAAGCCTCCTATTCAAACGATGAAAATATGCTGATCGTCAGCGGCAATCGCCCGTTGGCTGAGGCTTATGCAGTTCATATCCTCGACGTTTACGACCACTACCGCTTCCGGGCGATCGAGAGCGAGCGCAAACGCAAAGGCAAGAAGGGGTGGTCGGGCTTCCTGGAAACGACCGCCGACTGGCAGGACGGATACGTCGCGCATAAAAAGGGACAACTGATGCGGTATTTCGCGCGCTAGCGCCCTCCCAAAGCGAGACACGCACCGCCTTGCGGCAACTGCCAAGCGGTCATCGGCAGGAGACGTCGTGAGCCTCGCAAGAATACTTGGAATCTGCATGCTGTATGTCGGGGCTGCGGCGTTCGCTTGCACGCAGCCTGCCCTTGGCGAAAACGGAAACGCCTGGCCGGTCAAGAACAAGCTGCTCGGCAAGAATGGTGGAAAATCCAGAGACGCCAGCGGCATCGCCTGCGCGACCACGCAGGGGTTTCCGCGCTCATGCGTTGCAATCGACGACAATGTACAGGACGCGCAGTTCGTCACCTTGACTGACGGAAAACTCGTCGCTGGTGCCACCGTTCACTTGATCGGCGACACATTCAGAGGCGAGGCGCTGGAACTCGATGGTGAAGGCGTCGCATTTGCCGGAGGCTTCTACTACGTGATGGGCTCGCACGGCCATCCACGTGACAAGGAACACAAGCTCACCGCGAGGGAGATCAAGGCGCGGATATCCGCAAGCAGCCAGATTGTCCGCTTCCGCACCACCGGCAAGGATGGCGATGCTTCGCAGGTCGAACGCACGCCCAGGCTGAGAGAGATTATCGCGGCGGAGCCATTGCTTGCGCCTTTCATGGATCGGCGGCTTGAAACGAACGGACTGACGATCGAAGGCGTGGCAATCAAGGATGGCTTCGTACTGGCGGGGCTCCGGGGACCGGTTCTCGACGGCAACCGCGCCCTCCTTCTGTCCGCCGGTATTGACACCCTGTATGGCGGAACGGGATCGACCCATCGGCTTTTTCGTCTGCCACTGGGTGAGGGCCGCGGTGTGCGCGATCTTGCGGTGTTTGAGAACCAGATCCTCATCCTTGCGGGCCCTGTCGAAGATGGTCCCGGCCTGTATGCGATCTTTGCTTGGGACGCAGAAAGCGAGAACGTCAAGCGGCTCGCTGAGCTTTCTGCATTCAATTCCAGCCGAAAACCGGAGGGGCTGCTGCCGTTGGAAAGGACATCATCCGGATTGCGTGTGTTGATCCTCTTTGACGGTGAAGAGGAAGGAGCGCCGACGCCCGTCGAGATCGATCCTCCATAGTGTTGCTCACCTGAACCAATGCACCAGCGCGATGCTGATGCCGAGCAGCAGCATAAGTGACAGCGTGACCGCAGCCGTCACCCTTCCGCCAACATTGGCAAGCACGCGCACGTCCACGCCGAGGCCGAGTGCGGCCATCGACACCACGGTCAGGAAACTCGTGATCTTCGTCACCGGCCCCACCACCGTACCCGGCACGATCTCCAGCGATCGCAGGGTCGCAAGCGCGAGGAAGCCGAGGATGAACCAGGGGACGAGGCGGAAAAACCCGACATTGGTCTTCTTCGCGCTGGTCTGCCAGCGCGAGGCGGCGAGCGAGAGGCCGACGACGACCGGCCCGAGCATAAGCACACGCATCAACTTCACGAGCGTGCCGATCTGCGTGCTGACGAGCCCCGCCGGCACCGTCGCCGCCAGCACTTGCGGCACCGCGTAAACGGTCAGACCTGCCAGGATGCCGTATTGAGTAGCCGTCAACTGCAACAGCGGGATCAGCAGCGGCAGCCCCAGCACCATCATCACGCCGAGGATCGCGGTGAATGAAATCGAGGAGGCGATCTCGTCGTTGTTGGCGCCAATGATCGGCGCCACGGCCGCGATCGCCGAATTGCCGCAGATCGAGTTGCCGCAGGCAATCAGGATCGACAGCCGCGTCGACAGCCCGAGCAGCCGGCCGAGACCGAAGGACGCGCAAAGCGCGACCACGACGACCGCGGCGATCGATGCCAGCAGCGCGATGCCCGACGCCGCGATGGCGGCAAAGCTGATCGAGGCCCCAAGCAGCATGACCGCGACTTCGAGCAGCTGTTTGGCGCTGAAAGCGATGCCGGACTGCCAACGCGGCGCGGGTTTCCAGAAGCTGCGGAGTGCCATTCCGAGCAGGATCGCCATCACCAGCGCCTCGACATAGGGATGCTCGAAAACGCCCAGTTCCGCCCGCTCGAGCAAGGCCGAGACGCCGGCGACCAGAACGCACAGGAGAATGCCCGGAATCAGCGCCGCAATGCGGCTCGCGGCGGTGGCCGGCTTGGCGTCAGCCGGCGTGGATGCTTGATTCTGCGACACAAATCTCTCCAAGAGGAGAAGGATTTATACGCAGCGCCGCTCGATAGGGGAATAAGTTTTCGGCATATCAGGGCCGATGGAAGTTCTGTGCTCGGCCCGGAATATTCCGGCTCAGAAGATCAGGCTTTTCGCGAGCGAGGCGACGCGGCTGAAGCCGTCATACACGCCGGGCTCAAAGAAGGCCGCACGCGCAAGTACGATGCCGGCGACCAGCGACCAGAACAGGCCGGTGCCGACCCGCAGCAGGAGCTTGGACGCACGCGACCGCGGCTGGGTGTCCGTTGCGGACACCAGCTCCTCGCCGAAGGGTTCAAATCCAGTGCGTTCCATGGCCGCCAATCCATCAATTTCTGAACGGAATGTCGTCGTTTCGGCCTCAAACGGCAATGGAAGCGATTGGCGTTTTTGCCCTCCGGAGGGGAAACCCCTTCCTCAGGACAGTCCCGGGGCGATGGTTTTCTTCTTTCGGCCTATTCGGGCACCGGCCGGCGGCTTACAGGGCCAGATAGCGGCGCCGGATCGCGTCGTTGGCCTTCAGCTCGTCGATTCCGGCGGCGTAGACGATCTGGCCCTTGTCGATGACGGTGGCGTGGCTCGCCAACCCCAGGCAGAAATGCATGTTCTGCTCCGCGATCAGCACGGTCGACCCGAGTTGGCGAAGCTGCCGCAGCAGCTCCCCGATCCGCTGCACAATGATCGGGGCGAGCCCCTCGCTCGGCTCGTCCAGGAGTAACAGCGCGGGATTGCCCATCAGCGTGCGGGCGATCGCGAGCATCTGCTGCTCACCGCCGGACAGCCGCCCTGCGATGCGGTGGCGCAGCGGCTCGAGCAGCGGAAAGACCTCATAGATGCGTTTGATCGGCCATTCGTCCTGGCCCTCCGGCCCCTTCTTGCGACCGATGGCGAGGTTGTCCTCGACCGTGTGCTCGGGAAAGATCTGGCGATCCTCCGGCACGAAGCCGAGGCCGGCGCGCGCGATATGGTGCGGCCTCTGGCCGGAGATCACCGCGCCGCGAAGGCTCACTCTGCCGCGACGCGGCGGCGCCAGCCCCATGATCGCCTTCATGGTGGTGGATTTGCCGGCGCCATTGCGGCCGAGCAGCGCCATCGTCTCGCCCTGCCGCACCGACAGGCCGACGCCGAACAGGATCTGGCTGGTGCCGTAATAGACGTCGAGATCGGCAACTTCAATGATGGCTGCGCTCATGCGGCGGCTCCCGCATGCTCGGTGCCGAGATAGGCGTCGATGACAGCGCTATTGTTGCGGATCTCGTCGGGCGTGCCGGTTGCCAGAATACGGCCATAGCAGAGAACGACGATCTTGGGGGCAATCTTGAACACGATATCCATGTCGTGCTCGATGAAGACGACGGTGATCTTCTGCGTCTCCCAGAGCTCGCGCACCTTGTCGATCATGCGCCAGCGCTCTTCCGGACCCATGCCGGCGGTCGGCTCGTCCAGCAGCAGCACCTTGGGTTCGAGCACCAGCGCAAGGGCAATATCGAGCAGCTTCTGGTCGCCATGCGATAGCGTCGCGGCCGTGCGATGGCGCTTGCTCGCGAGGCCAAGCAGCTCCATCACGTGCTCGGCGCGGTCGCGCGTCTCCGGCAGCGGGAAGCGCTTGTGCAACACCGCGGACGTCCGCTGGTCGGCGCTGACGGCGGCTAGCATGGTCTCCTGCACCGTCAGCGATTTGAAGATGCTGGCGACCTGGAAGGCGCGGCCGATGCCGTGGCGCACGATCTCCGGCGGCGAGCGACCGGCGAGATCGACGCCGTCGAGCAGCACCTGGCCGGAATCCGGCTTCAGCGCGCCGGTGATGAGGTTGAAGAAGGTGCTCTTGCCCGCGCCGTTGGGGCCGATCACGGCCGTGAGCGAGCCGTCGGGAAAGTCGAGCGAGACGTCGTTGGTCGCCTTCACGCCGCCGAACGATTTTGCGAGGTTGCGGATCTGGAGCATGGCTAGCGCCCCTCGCCTGCGTCGCGCCGATGAGCAAACCATTCGGCGGCGAAATCGAGCAGGCCCTTGCGCAGGCCCAGCGCGAAAAACAGGATAACCACGCCGAGCACGATGCCGTGGTATTCGGTGAAGCGCGTCACGGTGTCATTGAGCAGCAGCAGCAAGACCGTGCCGACCATCGGTCCGAGGAAGGTCGAGACGCCGCCGAGCATGTTGATGAAAATGCCCTCGCCCGAGATCGTCCAGTAGGCGAACTCCGGATAGGCACCGGAGACGAACAACGCCATCACCATGCCGCCCATCGAGGCGAACAGCGCCGCCAGCACGAAGACGGTGAGCTTGGCGCGCCAGACGTCGATGCCGAGAAAGCTCGCGCGCGCGGCGTTGTCGCGGATCATGCGCAGGGTGTAGCCGAACGGCGATTGCGCAATCTGGCGCATCGCGAGCAGGCCGAGGATCAGCAGCGCGCAGCTCGCGATGTAGAGATGGACGTGGTTGGCAAGATCCACGCCGAAAAACACGGGGCGCGGAATGCCGCCACGCAGCCCCTGATCGCCGCCGGTGAAGGACGCCCAGGACAGGATGGTCGAGTGGATCAGCATCTGGAACGCCAGCGTGACGAAGGCGAAATAGATCTCCTTCAGCCGCACGCAGATCGCGCCGATGATCACCGCAACGATCGCCGTAATCGCCAGCGTCGCGACGAAGGCCACGGGAATCGATACGCCGAGTTTCTGCATGATCAGCCCATAGCTGTAGGCGCCGAGGCCGAAGAACATGCCGTGGCCGAACGAGGTCAGGCCGGTATAGCCGACCAGGAGATTGAGCGATGTCGCGAACAGGCCGTAAGCCGAGCAGCGGATGACGAAATCGAGCAGCGCCTTGCTGCCGGTGAACATCGGCAGGCTTGCCAGCACGGCAAAGGCGACCAGCGCGATCAGGGCGTCGCGATAGCGTTGCAGCGCCGCGCCGCTGCGCGCCGGCGCCAGCGCGCGTCCGGCCTCCAGCTCGGTCATGCCGCCTCCTTGCCGAACAGGCCGGTGGGTTTTGAGACCAGCACGATCACCATGAACAGATACATCAGGCCTTCCGTGAACAGGGGAAAGCCGAGCGAGCCGTAGGAGCGGATCAGGCCGAGCAACAGCGCGCCGATCAGCGCGCCCAGGATCGAGCCCATGCCGCCGATCACGGTGACGATGAAGGATTCGATCAGCACCGAAAATCCCATCCCCGGCGTCAGCGACCGCACCGGCGCCGCAAGCGCGCCGGCAAGGCCTGCCAGCATGCCGCCGAGCGCGAACACGCCGCCATAGATCAGGCCGGTATTGATGCCGAGCGCGGACACCATGCCGGGATTGTGCGCGGCCGCACGGATCACCTTGCCGATGCGGCTGCGCGACAATCCGATGCCGAGCACGATGGCCGCGACGAGTGCGACGCCGATCAGCAACAGATAATAAGGCGGCACCACGCCCCCGGCGATGAACAGCGGCATCACCTGGAACGCCGCCGGCATGCCCATCGACCTGAATTCCGGCCCCCAGATCAGGCGCACGACGTCATCGAAGATCAGCACGAACGCATAGCAGACGAGAAGCTGCATCAGCACGTCGGCACCATAGACGCGGCTCATGAAGACGCGCTCGAAGATCAGGCCGAGGATCGCGGTGCCCGCCGCACCCGCCAGCATCGCCAGCGCAAAACTCCCGGTGAGCTGATATGCCGTCATCGCGAAATAGGCGCCGAACATATAGAAGGCGCCGTGACTGAAATTGACGACCTTGAGCACGCCGAAGATCAGCGTCAGCCCGACCGCGACCAGGAACAGCAGCATGCCGATGATGAGGCCGCTGGTGGTTTGCGTCACCAGGCAGGAGGAACTGGTGAGGCAGCCGGCAAGCGCGTCGAGATCCACGGGAACACTTTCATTGCAGCGCGCCCGAAGCGGCGCGGAGAGCCAAACAAAAACGGCGGAGACGGTCGCCCGTCTCCGCCGCGTGTCGGATCAGGTGTAACCCTTGCTCTTCTTCCACTCGGCTTCGAGCTCGAAGATGGTCTTCCAGTCGCCGGCCTTGACCTCGGGCACATAAGGCTCCTGCGGGATCGTGGTGCCCCAGCCGATCGCGTAGCCGACCAGCGTGTGGTCGTCGCCGCGCATCGTCACGGTGCCGTCGGCGCCGAACGGGCACTTGATGGTGAGGCCCTTCAATGTCTCCGCAATCTTCTTGCCGTCGGTGGAATTCGCCTTCTTCGCGGCTTCGGCGAGGAACATCACGGCGGTCGCGTTCTGCCACGACCAGTTGGTCGGATATTCGTTGTACTTGGCCTTGTAGGCATCGCCCCAGGCGGCATTCTCCGGCGTGGTCGGGAAGGTCTTGATGTAGCGGTTGCCGGAATGGATACCCTTCGGCAGGTTCTTCACCACGGTGAGCGCGGTGTAGTCTGCCATGTTGACCGCGAACACCTCCATCTGGCCGAACATCGCGTAGATGTTGGCCTGGTCGATGTAGGAGGTGAGATCGCCGCCCCAGAGGCAGGAGTACAGCGCCTGCGGCTTGGCCTGCAAGATCTTGGTCACCACCTCGGTGTAGTCAGGCTGGAACAGCTTCGGCCAGGACTCGCTGATGATCTCGACGTCGGGCGCAAAGCGCTTCAGGTACAGCGTGAACTCGCCGGTGGTGTCGCGGCCATAGGCATAGTCCGGCGAACAAGTCGCCCACTTCTTCAGGCCCTTGGCCTTGGAGATCGCGGCGGCGTAGCTGCCGCCGACGATGGAATCGTGGATGCCCTGCCGCACGCAACGGAACGCGTTCGGGATGTGCTGCTTGGGATCGGCCGTCAGCGAAGAGGCTTCCGAGCAGGTGTGGACGCAGAGCACGCCGAGATCGCGCGCCACTTCGTGAACCGCGAACGATCCGGACGACGCCTCGCCGTCGACCAGCCATTCACAGCCGTCGGTGTTGACGAGCTCGCGCGCGACACGGGCGGCTTCCTGCGGCTGGCCTTTGGAATCGCGGATCACCATCTCGATCTGCCGGCCGGCGAGGCCGCCGGCCGCGTTGACCTTCTCGACCTCAAGCATCACCGCATTTCGCGACGACGTGCCGAGCTGCGCGACGCGGCCCGACAGAATTGTCGGCATGCCGATCTTGATGGTCTTGGCTTGGGCCCGCGCCACCCACGGCGCGGCAACACTCATCGCACCGGCGCCCATCAGCGCCAGCGTTGAACGGCGGCTGATGCCCGGCGTGCGGGTTCTCGTCATTATCCCCTCCCTCTGTCGGGTCGGCGTTTCCTGATCCCTGTCGGAGATCGTCTCGTCTCCGTGTGCTCAAGGATTTCAGAGGTAGGGGGGTGACGTCAAGCCAAAGATGAATTACGAGTCAGAATTCATCGATGGAGACACCGAGGCCGCAACCGGCCCGAAATCCGCGCAATGATCAACCTGTCGAGCTTCATCGCCTTTCATGCCCGGCGCACGCCGGACCGGCCTGCGCTGAAATATCGCGGCGAGGAGATCTCCTATGCCGTCTTCGATGCGCGCATCCGCAAGGCCGCCGGCTGGCTCGCCGCGCAGGGCATCGGCGCCGGTGATGTCATGGCTGTGCTGATGAAGAACAGCGCGGCGTTCCTGGAACTGGTGTTTGCCACCAGCCATCTTGGTGCGGTGTTCTTGCCGATCAACTTCCGCCTTTCACGCGACGAGGTCGGTTACATCACAGGCAATGCCGGTGCGCGCCTCTTGATCGTCGATGAAGAACTTGCCGCACATGCAGCGGGCGCGAACATCGTCGTGCTGGACGAGGCCGCGCAACGGAGCGTCACACGCCTCGCGGGCGATGCGCCTGCTGCGCCGATGCATCTGCGCGCGCCATCGGACCTGATGCGGCTGATGTACACGTCGGGGACGACCGACCGCCCCAAGGGCGTGATGCTCTCTTACGATAATTTCTACTGGAAGTCCGCCGACCAGACCATCGCACTCGGACTCTGCGGCGGCACACGTCTGCTCGTCGCCGGCCCGCTCTATCACGTCGGCGCGCTCGACCTCCCCGGCATCGCCGTGCTCTGGCATGGCGGATTCGTCCACATCGAACGTAATTTTGAGCCGGAAGCCGCGCTTGCCGCCATCGCGGAAGACAAGCTCAACGCCGCCTGGTTCGCCCCCGTGATGACCACCGCGATGCTCACCTGCCCGACCCGCGACAGCTACGACGTCTCCAGCCTGGCATGGGCGATCGGGGGCGGCGAAAAGACGCCGGAGGCGCGCATCCGCGCCTTCTCCGAATACTTCCGCAATGCGCGCTACATCGACGCCTACGGCCTCACTGAAACCGTCGGCGGCGACACCTTCATGGACGCCGGCCGCGAGATCGAGAAGATCGGTTCGACGGGGCGGGCCATCGCCCATGTCGAGATCGAGATTCGCGACGAGGATGGCAGGACGCTGCCGTCGAACGTCAACGGCGAGATCTGCCTGCGCGGCCCCAAGATCACGCGCGGCTACTGGAAGGATCCGGACAAGACGGCAGCCGCCTTCTTCGGCGACTGGTTCCGCAGCGGCGATGTCGGCTATCTCGACGATGAAGGCTTCCTGTATCTGACCGACCGCAAGAAGGACATGATTATCTCCGGCGGCGAGAATATCGCCTCTTCCGAGGTTGAGCGTGTCATCTACGAGCTATCAGAGGTGCGCGAGGTCGCGGTGATCGGCCTGCGCGATGCGCGCTGGGGCGAGCGGCCGGTCGCGATCGTGGTGCTGGCCGAAGGCGCGAGCCTTGAGCTCCCTGCCCTCACCGAACATTGCCGCGCCCGGCTGGCGAGCTTCAAGGTGCCGAAGCAGCTCGTCATCCGCGACAGCCTTCCGCGCAATCCGAGCGGAAAGATTCTCAAGCGCGTGTTGCGCGCCGAGCTGGAGACGTCTGAATGACGCACGCGAACGCCAAGGTCGCAAAGCTCAATCGCGTCGAGCGCAACGCCTGGACCAAGCAGAAGATCTTTGAGGCCGCCACCAAGGTCGTCGGAAAGCATGGCTATGCCGAGGCCTCCGTCGCCCGCATCACTGAAGAGGCCGGCGTCGCGCAAGGCACCTTCTACAATCATTTCGAAAACCGCCAGGAGCTGCTCGACCAGCTCCTGCCCAAGATTGGCCTGGACATGGTCGAGTTCATCCGCGCCCGCACCGGCAATGCCGATGCGGCCCGCCAGGAGATCGCGCGCTTCTCTGCTTTCTTCGACTTCATCCGTGAGGTGCCGGAATTCCTGCGCATCCTCAACGAGGCCGAATTCTTTGCACCGATCGGCTACCAGAAGCATCTCGACAACATCTCGGTTGCCTATGTCCGCATCCTGCGTCGCGCCCGCGGGGCCGGCGCCATCGAGGATTACAGCGACGAGGAATTCGAGGCGATCGTCCACATGCTGATGGGCTCGCGCGGCTATCTCAGCCGCCGCTACTCCTATTCGGAAGGCGGCGTTACCGCCGTGCCCGACCACGTCATCTCCGCCTATCGCAAGCTGATGACGCGCGGCCTGTTTAGTTGATCCGGAGATCAGAAATCGCCATGAACATCGAATCTCCACGCCAGCCGCTCGACCTCGCCTCGGCGATCGCCGAGGGCGATATCCGCTGCCTCCTGATGGTGCTGGCGCACATGACCGGCGATAAGCGCTGGCTAGAGCCGCCCTATCTGCCTAAGCGCGACATCCGCCTCATTCCCGATCCCGAGGCCGGGGTGCCGAAAGAGGTCCAGGACGAGATCCGCGCCGCCGTGGTCAAGCTCTTTGCCGACGGCACGCCCAAGCCCGTCATCGCCGATCCCGGCGAAGAGTTGTTGTTAAAGATGATGCGCACCTGCCTCGGCGAGAACGTCGCGCCGGAATACGCGCCCTTGATGCGCGAGGAGATGGGATTCGTGCCGCGCGAGCCGCGCTGGACCAAGCGCCCCTCCGACGAAAAGCTCGCGGAACAGCATGTCCTCATCGTCGGCGCCGGCGTCTGCGCCATCGCGCTCGGCGTAGCACTCGGCCATCTCGGAATCCCCTACACCATCGTCGAAAAGAACGACGAGCTCGGCGGCACCTGGTGGATCAACCGCTATCCCGGCTGCGGCGTCGACACGCCGAACCACTCCTACTCCTACTTCGGCTCGCACAACGAATGGACGCGTTACTTCTGTCAACGCGAGGAGTTGCTCGGCTATCTTCAGAAGGTCGCCGAGGAATACGGCATCCGCAAGCATCTGCGTGTCAACACCGAGCTGACATCATCGCGCTGGAATGAGGAGAAACGACGCTGGATCTCGACACTCAAGACCGCGAACGGCGAAGAGACGTTCGAGTCCACCGCGCTGGTCTCTGCCATCGGCCAGCTCAACGATCCCTCGCGCGCGCACTTCAAGGGCGAGGAAAATTTCAAGGGAGCGATCCTGCACTCAGCGCTGTGGTCGGATGACATCAAGCTCGACGGCAAGCATGTCGCCGTGATCGGTACCGGCGCGACATCGATGCAACTCGTGCCGGCGATCGCCGGCCGCGTCGCCTCGGTTACGGTCTATCAGAGGAGCGCACAATGGGCGCGGCCGGTGAAGGGCTACGCCGACCCGATCAGCGAAGGCGCACGCTGGCTGCTGGCGCATCTGCCGTTCTACGTGCAGTGGTATCGCTTCAACATGTTCTGGCGCTACGGCGACGGCCTGCTGCCCTTCCTTCGCAAGGACCCGGCCTGGCCGCATCCCGAGCGCGCCGTCAACAAGGGCAATGACCGGCACCGCCAGGAACTGACCGACTTCATCCTCGCCGAGCTGAAGGATCGGCCCGACCTGATCGCAAAGTGCGTGCCGACCTATCCGCCCTACGGCAAGCGCATCCTGCTCGACAACAACTGGTTCAAGACGCTGACTCGGGACAATGTCGAGCTCGTCACCGACACGATCGATCATTTCGACGAGGGCGGCATCGTCACCGCCGACGGCGAGCGCCGTCCCGCCGACATCATCGTGGTCGCAACCGGCTTCAAAGTCACGGAGATGGCGGCGCGCCTCAACATCAGCGGCCGCGACGGCAAGGATTTGCGGCAGGCCTGGGCCAACGACAACCCGACCGCGTTCCTCGGCCTCACCGTGCCGGGCTTTCCGAACTTCTTCTGCATGCTCGGACCGAACTCGGGCCCAGCACACGGCGGCAGCGTCATTTTCCAGTCGGAGTGCCAGAGCCGCTACATCTCCGCCTGCCTCGCCGACATGGTCGAGCAGGACGTCGCCGCCGTCGACGTGCGCCAGGACGTGCTCGACGACTACGTCCGCAAGGTCGATGCCGAGCACGAAACCATGATCTGGACCCATCCAGGCATGAGCACCTACTACCGCAATTCCAGTGGCCGCGTGTTCTCCGCGATGCCGTGGCGATTCGTGGATTACTGGCGCATGACGCATGACCCCGATTTGGGGCAATACAGGCTGACGAAGGCAGAAGCTTAGGGAGGCTCGCAATGTCCAAGCCACTTGTGCGCATCTACACCGACTACAAGAGCCCCTACGCGTTCGTCGCCAACAAGCGGTTGTTCTCGCTCGAGGAAGCGCACGGTGTCGAGCTCGAATGGCTGCCCTACACGCTGCGCGTCGCCGAATTCATGGGGACGGTAGAGGACCGCACGCCGCATTTCTGGCGCAAGGTGCGGTACGCCTATATGGACGCGCGCCGCTATGCCAACGCGCAGGGGCTCGTCATGAAGGGACCGCGGCGCATCTACGATGCCTTCCATGCCAGCGTCGGCATGCTGTTCGCGCAACGCCACGGCTTCTTCCGCCCCTACCACGACGCGGTGTTCCGCAAGTTCTGGAGCCATGAGCTGGAGATCGACGATCTCGCCGACATCACCGGCGTCATCACCGCCTGCGGCGGCTCAGCCAGCGACTTCGAGGCTTATGTCCACGGCCCCGCCCGCGCCGAGCACGACAGCATCATCGACGAGGCCGAGACGCTCGGCGTGTTCGGCGTGCCCACCATGGTGTTCAACGGCGAGCTGTTCTGGGGCGGCGACCGCATCGATCTGCTGATCGAGCGCATCGAGAAGCCCGAGACGATCGAAGCCGCGCTCGGCAGCCGGTATCGCAAGCCGACGTGACCGCTGTCATAGAACCGTCATCAAATACACCGAGACGTGTGGCGGGGCATATTCGGGACCGCACATGGATTATTTCAAGCGCTTCAACTTCCTGTTCGCCGCACCTGTTTTCGACGCCGACGACCTCGAAGGCAACCGCTTCAACCAGATCATTGAGGAGATCCAGCGCTCCGGCTTCGAGGTGGTCCGGGCTCGCAAGCTGGAAGACGCCGAGATGGCGGTGCAGACCGATGCCGCGATCGGCTGCATGGTGGTGGACTGGGGTAAAAAGGGGCTGGAGGGCAAGACCTCGGCGCTGATCAATTTGATGCGCCGCCGAGGCCTCGACTTCCCGATCATCCTCCTGATCCGGCGCAAGCGGTTCGAGGATTTGCCGGTCGAGGTGCTCGACTTCATCGACGGGTATGTCTTCCTGTCCGAGGAGACGCCGACCTTCATCGCCAAGAATCTGATCAGCCGGCTCAAGCAATATGCCGAGACGCTGAAGACACCGTTCTTCGGCGCGCTGGTCGACTATGCCGAGGAAGGCAACCAGCTCTGGACCTGCCCCGGTCACAACGGCGGCGTGTTCTACAACCGCAGTCCGATCGGCCGGGTCTTCGTCGAACATCTCGGCGAGTCCGTGTTCCGGGACGATCTCGACAATTCCGTGCTCGACCTTGGCGACCTCCTCACCCATGAGGGCCCGGCGCTGAAGGCGCAGAAGGAAGCAGCAGCGATCTTCGGCGCGGAAAAGACCTATTTCGTGCTCAACGGCACCTCGACCTCCAACAAGATCGCGCTCGGCGCGCTTGTCACCGACGGCGACCTCGTGCTGTTCGACCGCAACAACCACAAGGCCGCCCATCACGGCGCATTAATGATCAATGGCGGCATCCCGATCTACGTGCCGACCATCCGTAACGCCTGGGGCCTGATCGGGCCGATGCGTTGGGACGCCCTCGACGAACAGGCGCTGCGCGACGCCATCCGCAACCACCCGCTGGTCGAGGACAAGGACGCCTGGCGCAAGGAGCGGCCGTTCCGCGTCGCCGTCGTCGAGCAATGCACCTATGACGGATCGATCCACAGCGCCGAGATGATTTTGAAGCGTATCGGCCATCTCTGCGAATACATCCTGTTCGACGAGGCCTGGGCCGGCTTCATGAAGTTCCACCCGCTCTATGCCGGCCGCTTTGCGATGGGGCTGGCGAACTTGCCTCCCGACGCCCCGGGCATCATCGCGACGCAGTCGACCCACAAGCAGCTCGCGAGCTTTTCGCAGGCCTCGCAAATCCACATCAAGGACCGCCATATCCGCGGCCAGAAGCGCCGCGTCGAGCACCGTCGCTTCAATGAAAGTTTCATGCAGCACGCCTCCACGTCGCCATTCTATCCATTGTTCGCCTCGCTCGACGTCGGCGCGCAGATGATGAAGGGCCGCTCCGGCGAAGTTCTCTGGGACGACACGATCCGGCTCGGCATCGAGTTTCGCAAGAAGATCCGTGCGATGCGCCGGGAGTTCGAGGAGAAGGAGCAGAATCCGGATCGCCGCTGGTTCTTCGAACCCTTCGTCCCCGATCGCGTCGCCATTCCCGACGTCAGCCGCCCCGGCGCCGCGCACAACGTCGCCTGGGAAACGCTCTCGACCGACGAGCTCGCAACCAATCCCGCCCACTGGCAGCTCTCTCCCGATACCAGCTGGCACGGCTTTCCCGATCTCGCGGAAGGCTTTGCCATGACCGATCCAAACAAGCTGACACTGCTGACACCCGGCTTCGACCGCGCCACCGGCGCCTATGCCGAGCACGGCATCCCGGCACCGATCGTCGCGCAATATCTGCGCGAGAACCGCATCGTCCCCGAAAAGAACGACCTCAACTCCCTGCTCTTCCTGCTGACGCCCGGCGTCGAGGCGAGCAAGGCCGGCACGCTGATCTCCGGCCTCGTCGCGTTCAAGAGGCTGCATGACGACAATGCGCTGCTGGCCGACGCGATCCCGGAGTTCTATCAGCGGCGACAGACGCGCTATGCCGGCGTCCGGCTGCGTGATCTCTGCGGCGAGATGCACCGCTTCTTCCGGGATGCCAATGTCAGCGCGCTCCAGGCCCGCCAGTTCATGCCGGAGCACATGCCGGAGATTGCGATCTCGCCGCGCGATGCAGCGCGCCGCCTGATCCGCAACGATGTCGACTATCTGCCGATCGAGGCAATCGCGGGCCGCATCGCGACCACGCCCTTCGTTGTCTATCCGCCAGGCATCGCGACGATCGTTCCCGGCGAGCGGCTGACGGAACGGGCCAAGCCCATGGTCGATTATCTCAAGATGTTCGAAAGCTGCTTCAATACATTTCCGGGCTTCGATGTGGAAATCCAGGGCGTCTACAAGGAGGTCGATGCCCATGGCCGCATTGGGCTCTACACTTACGTCGCCGTCGAGTAGGTGTCGATGACCGAAACAGCGATTGCGCGTCCAGACGACGAGCCGGTGCTGGTCCGGCCATCACGCGAGAGCGATATCGAGGCGATGCTGGCGATCTATCGCCACCACGTCCGCAATGGGGTGCCCCGCGACGTCGAGGGAACAGGCGCGCCGGAGCCGGATGATCTACGCGACCGGCGCAAGAATCTGAAGCAGACCCGGCTGCCGCATCTGGTCGCGACCTTTCGCGGCGAGATCGTCGGCTATGCCTATGCGGTGCTGTTCCGCAAGCGTCCGGCCTATCGCTACACGGCCAAGCACTCGATCTACGTCCACCACGCCCATCTCGGCCGCGGTGTCGGACGTTTGCTGCTTCAGGAATTGATCGATGCCTGTGCGGCGGCCGGCTTCCGCCAGATGATCGGCTATATCGATGCCGACAACGCCCCCTCGCTGGCGCTGCACGAGAAATTCGGCTTCGCACGCGCCGGCCTGCTTTGCGGCGTCGCCTATCGCCACGGCCGCTGGTCCGACACCGTCATGGTGCAGCGATCGCTCGGAACCGGCGCGACCGCTCCGCCTCCGGGAACAGTGCCCGGAAGATAAGTCTCAGGACGGAAAGTCTGCCGGCTTTACATGGATGCGGTCGGCATGCAGCGACCAGTCATGCAACGCCTGGTCCTGGCAGAACTTTGCCTTTGCCCGCTCCGTGGCCTCGTTCTCGTCGGCGGCGTCGATCTCCAGCGTACCCTGGCAAATCTCGCTCTGCCGGCCGTACTCCCCGAGCACGTCCTTCATGAACCTGACGACATAGATAGACATGGGACCTCCTGCTGCCCCGGCAGCCGATTAAATCCCATTTGGCCTGAACATGGGAAGGAGATTTTGACGCGGATCAAGGTTGATGATCTCTCGCGCAAGATTCATTGCGGAACTTTCCGCGCGGGTTTAACGGCAATTGCCGGCCACCGATGAGGATTTTGTCTTGCACTTTGTCGCCGATACCGAAGTCACGAATGCCCTGACGTTTCCCGTCCTCATTGCGGCCCTGGAAGAAGCGCACCGCCGGTCGAAGATGGAGGTTCTGGACGCCTTCCTCGGCGACGAGAAAGGGCAATACGTCATCCGCAGCGCCGTCGATCCCGGCCGGTACATGGCGAGCAAGATGTTCACCAGCTTTCCGGCCAATCTGGCGGAAGGAAAGATGCCGGCGGTGCAGGCCGTCTGCGTGCTGTTCGACGGCACCAACGGGCGGCCGCTGGCGGCGATGGACGGCACCGAGATCACGCATTGGCGCACCGCCGCCGACTCCGCGCTGGGCACGAAACTGCTCGCACCGTCCAATCCCGAAACGCTGCTTTGCGTGGGTGCCGGTGAGATGTCGGAATGGCTGATCCGGGGACATCGAACGGTCCGGCCGTCGCTGCAACGCGTGCTGATCTGGAACAGGAGCGTGGAACGCGCCGATGATCTCGCCAAGCGACTGACCGCGGAGGGCGTGAAGACGGAGACGATCACGGACCTCGATGCCGCGACGCGCGAAGCCAACGTCATCACCACCTGCACCCGCGCGCATCAACCACTGATCAAAGGCCGCAATTTGCGGCCGGGCACGCATCTGGACCTCGTCGGCGGCTATACACCGCAAACCCGCGAGGCCGATGACGAGGCGGCAAGGATGTCGCGTGTCTTCGTGGACCGGCGAGAATCCGCATTCCATGGCGTCGGCGACATCCTGCAGCCGATCGCAAGCGGCGCGATCAGCGAAAAGGATGTTCTCGGCGATCTCTACGATCTCGCCAGCGGCCGCGTGCAGGGACGCACGTCACCGTCCGACATCACGTTCTTCAAGAACGCAGGCGGCGGCCATCTCGACCTCATGACTTGCGAGGCCGTGTTCAAACAGCTCGGCGCAAAGCTGGGGTAGACGACCTACCCCGGCGTCGTCACGTCGTGATGTCGAGGAGCGAATCCGTCGTTTCGGCGTAAGCCTGAATGACCTTCGCATTGGCAATGAAGCTGTACTTCGCGGTCGCCAGCTGAGCGAATTCATTGGCGAGATCGACGTTCGGCGCGGCCACCATGCCGTCCTGATTTGCAAAGGGGGCGCTCGGGTCGGATTGCGCGGTGTAGCTCGGCGACACCGTCGACACGGTCGCGACCGTACCGTCCGGCGTCGAGCCGCTCGATTGGGAGACCTGATCGACTCGCAGCGGCACGTAGGCCGCAGGAAACGTTGGCGCGATGCCCGGACTGCCCGCACCGGCCGACGAGCTCGATCCGCCTGAAGCGGGCAGCGGGCCGGTCGTGTTGACGTTGGCGATGTTGCTCGCGGCGACGTTCACGCGCAGGCTCGCTGCAGAAAGTCCGGAGGTCGCAATCGAAAATATGCTCATGACCCCTGATCTACAGGACAAGTCATACGCGTTCCCTCACGCCATCAGTAAAATCCTCCGCTTTCCGCTTCCATCGTCGTAACCAACGACCGGAGCGCAATCGGACTTCGCGCGCCGCTACCCCGGCGTCACGCCGAAGGCCTGCTTGAAGCGCTCGGCATAGCGAGGCCAGACCTCGGGATTGATGATGCGCGGCGGGCGCTCGCCGTCGAGCGTGTCCAGCACCTGTTCGGCGGCGATGCGGCCCATGTTCTGGCGCGCCTCGATGGTGACACCGGCGGTGTGCGGGCTGGCCAGCACGTTGTCGAACTGGAGCAACGGATGCTCCGGCGGCGGCGGCTCCTTGGACCAGACGTCGAGGCCGGCACCGGCAATGCGCTTGTCGCGCAATGCCCGGAGCAACGCGTCCTCGTCGTGGATAAAGCCGCGCGCGGTGGTAATAAAATAGGCATGCGACTGCATCAGCGCGAACTCGCGCGTGCTGATCATGTTGCGGCTCCTTTTGTCGAGTGGACAGGAGATCGAAACGAAATCGGCGCGGCGCAAGAGCTCGTCGAGCTCGACCTTCTCGCCGCCCCGCTCGGCCATCACCTCGGCCGTGAGGTACGGATCGTAGGCCAGCACCTTCATGCCGAACAGGCCCTTGCAGAGTGCCGCGATCCGGCGGCCGACATTGCCGAGACCGATGATGCCGACGGTCTTGTGCTCGACCTCGTTGCCGACGAGCTCGTTGCGATTGACGTTGGACTCCCTGCGGAGCTTGCGGTCGGACTGGATGATGCGCTTGGACAGTGTCAGCATCATCGCCAGCGCGTGTTCGGCAACCGAATGGGCGTTGCCGCCGGACTGGTTGACGACCAGCACGCCCGCATCGGTGCAGGCCTCGACGTCAACAGGATCAAAGCCGGCGCCGTTGCTCGACACGAGCAGCAGATTCGGCGTTCGCTTCAGGAAGCCGGCATCGACATGGAAATGCGGCGCGAGCTCGTCGCGGGCGGCGCCGATCTGGTAGACATGGGCGGCGCTGATGATCGGCGCGTAGAAATCCTCGGAACTCTCGTTCTCGATGCGATCGAGCCGGACGTCGGGCCGCGCCTTCAGGATGTCGATATAGATCGGATTGGCCAGGTATTTGACGTAGAAGACGCGCTTGCTGTTGACGGACATCAGGACCCTTCCGGCTCTCTCGAGGAGACCCGCAAGGTCAGCGCGATGCGCGCCCCGTCCATGCGTCCCTCCCATTTTCTCGTTGTCGCCGCTTATGACATGGCGGGGCCGGCCACGGCAGGCCGTCTGGCGCAGATCACGGTACCGGCCCGGACATGTTGACAATCCCGCTGCCTGCGTCAAGTTCGGGAGATCGCCGCGACGGCCAGAACCAAGAAGCATGCGCGGCTCAAGGGAGAGCGCAATGGCGATTGCGGAGCAGCAGACCTCGCCCCAGGTGACGCAGGGGTCCAGCGACAAGAGCTGGCATGGCATCGTCCTGCAAACCCTGAAGCGAAACGAGATCAGCCTCATCCCTTACGTGCCCGACCGCGTGCTGACGCCGCTGATCCAGAACCTGCACGCCGACCCCTTCTTCACGACCTTTGCCACCGCCCGCGAGGAAGAGGCCGTCGGCATCGTCTCGGGCGCCTGGATGGGCGGACGGCGCGGCGCCGTGCTGATGCAGACGTCAGGCTTTGCAACGCTTGCCAACGTGCTGGCCTCGCTGGCAGTGCCCTACCAGATCCCGCTGATCATGTTCGTGTCCGAGCGCGGCACGCTCGGCGAGTTCAACTACGGCCAGTCGCTGGTCTGCCGCACCATGCGCCCGGTGCTGGACTCGCTGGCGTTGGAGCATCACACCATCACCCGGCTCGACGAGCTCGAATTCATCGCCGACCGCTCGATCAAGCAGGCCGTCACGACACAGGCGCCGGTGGCGCTGATCCTCAACCCGCTGCTCACCGGCGGCAAGACTTTCGACAAGTGAGGTCGGCCATGAGCACGCGCAATACCAAGGTGATGAACCGGTTCGACGTGACCTCGCGCCTGATCGCAAAGCTCAGGCTCGAGGAAGCCGTGATCGGCGGCATCGGCAACACCAATTTCGACCTTTGGGCCGCGGGCCACCGTCCGCAGAATTTCTACATGCTCGGCAGCATGGGCCTCGCCTTCCCGATCGCACTGGGTGTCGCAATCGCGCAGCCCGACCGCCGCGTCTTCGCACTCGAGGGCGACGGCTCGCTGCTGATGCAGCTCGGCGCCCTCTCGACGATCGCGACGCTGAAGCCGAAGAACCTCATCATGATCGTGATGGACAACGGCATCTACCAGATCACCGGCGCACAGCCAACGCCGGCGGCAAATGTGGCCGACATCGTCGGCATCGCCACTGCTTCGGGGCTGGCCAACAGCGCCTGGGCCGCGGACGAGGAGGATTTCGAGCGACTGGTCGACACGGCGATGTCAACTTCCGAGCCGAGCCTGATCGCGGTCCGGATCGACGACAAGCCGGGCGTCGGCGCCACCCGGCGCGATCCCGTGCAAATCCGGGAACGCTTCATGCACGGACTCGGTGTGCGTGAGCCACTTTAACGTTTCGTCATTAACTACACGACGATCTGATCCCGGCCGCGTAGCGGGCTGTTGCAAATCCGTGCTATTCGCACTGGATGACGATTTTAGTTCGCTGTTTTGCCTGGCTGCTTGCCGCCGCCGTCACTTTCGCAACCCTCGGCCCGCCCGGCCTGCGGCCCCATTCCGACCTCGGCCAGGATGGCGAGCATGCACTCGCCTTCGTCCTGGTAGGGTTGGCCTTCGGCCTCGCCTACCGGAATCGCCGCTGGGTCGTCGCCGCCGTCGCGGTGGTCCTGATTGGCGTGCTCGAACTGATGCAATACTGGGCGCCCGGACGCCACGCGCGCCTGGAAGATTTTCTCGTCGATGCAGCCACGGCCTGCGCGGGCTTTGTGCTCGCGGCCGCCGCTGATTGGGCCGTGGCGCGCCTTCGTGCCAGTCCTGCGGTCACAAGCGAAGGCCCCGCGGAGTAACGCTCCGCAGGGCCCGTTTTCTTCAAACGCCTGTGCTCTGGCCGGTCAGTCGATGATCTTGACGACCCTGCGCGTGCGCGGTTCGACGATCACACGGCGATCGTTCACGACCGCATATCGATACTCGGTGTAGTTCGGCACGGGACGCAGCACCACAGTCGGGGGCAACGGCTCACCGACCACAACGCGCTCCTCGACCACGACAGAGTCGGAGCGCGGGATACCGCCCAGGATCGCGTTCGGGATTTCCAGGCCAGCGCCGACGGCCGCACCCACGGTGCCGCCGACCACCGCCCCGACCGGACCGCCGATGTCGCCACCCGCGCGTGCGCCGTTCCTGGCGCCCTGTTCGGTCGTCGACTGGGCAAAGGCTGCGCTCGACGCCAGCAGGGACACGGCAGCCAGCGAAATTGCAAGACGGGTCTTCATGTCCACACTCTCCAGTGTTTGTTGATGCGCCTTCAACCACGGGGCCGGACCATTGTTCCAGTTCCCCCAGGCCGAAAGATGCGCGACATTCGAAAGAGTGTTACCGCGTAACAGTTCAGGCCACGGCGACCTCGTGACCCGCCATCAGTTCCAGCGCCCGTACCATCGCGGAGTGATCCCAGCCCTTGCCGCCATGGGCTGTGCAGGACGAGAACAATTGCTGCGCCACCGCCGTGCTCGGCAACGACAAGCCGAGCGCGCGAGCGCCTTCGAGCGCGAGGTTGAGATCCTTCTGGTGCAGCTCGATGCGGAAGCCGGGATCGAAATTGCGCTTCACCATGCGCTCGCCATGCACCTCGAGGATGCGAGAGGACGCAAACCCTCCCATCAGCGCCTTGCGCACCAGCGCTGGGTCGGCCCCGGCTTTGGATGCAAACAACAGCGCTTCGCCGACCGCCTCGATCGTCAGCGCGACGATGATCTGGTTGGCGACCTTCGTGGTCTGGCCGTCGCCATTGGCACCGACGCGGGTGACGTTCTTGCCCATTCTGTCGAAGATCGGCTTCATGGTGTCGAAAGCCCGCTCCGGCCCGCCGACCATGATGGTGAGGCTTGCAGCCTTGGCGCCGACCTCTCCGCCCGACACCGGCGCGTCGAGATAGTCGGCGCCGAGCGCCTCGATCTTCCTGGCGAACTCTTTGGTCGCCAGCGGCGAGATCGAGCTCATGTCGACGACGATCTTGCCTTTGGAGATGCCGCTCGCGACCCCGTCCTTGCCGAACAGCACCGCCTCCACATCCGGCGTATCCGGCACCATGATGATGACGGCATCCGCTTCCTCCGCGACTTCCCTGGCCGACTTGCAGGGGACGCCGCCGGCTGCGATCAGCTCGGGGGCAACAGGCATGACGTCATGCAGGAGAACGCGATGGCCCGCGGCCAGGAGATGGCCGGCCATCGGCCGTCCCATGGTGCCAAGTCCGATGAATCCGATGTCGATCATACTCAGATGTCCTCAGGTCTCGAATGTCTGCGCCGCGTGCCAGGACAGGCCTTCCAGCGTCGTGGTGCGCGGCTTGTATTCGCAGCCGACCCAGCCGCGATAGCCGATCGCGTCGAGATGGCGGAACAGGAAAGGATAGTTGATCTCGCCGGTGCCGGGCTCGTTACGCCCGGGATTGTCGGCAAGCTGGATGTGGGCAATCCGGTGCAGATATTCCTGCATGGTGCGGGCGAGATCGCCCTCCATGATCTGCATGTGATAGATGTCGTACTGGATGAACAGATTGTTCGACCGCACCTCGGAGATCAGCTGCGCTGCCTGCTCGGTGCCGCTCAGGTGGAAGCCGGGAATGTCGAGCGTGTTGATCGGCTCGACCAGCAGCCTGATGTTTTCGCGCGCCAGCGTCGAGGCCGCGAAACGCAAATTACCAACCAGCGTCTCCTGCAGCTCGCGCGGATCGGCATCGACAGGCGCGATGCCGACGAGGCAGTTGAGCTGCTCGCAATCGAGCGACCTGGCGTAATCGATGGCCCGGAACACGCCATCGCGGAATTCGGCGGTGCGATCAGGCAGGATCGCAATGCCGCGCTCGCCCTTGGCCCAATTGCCCGCGGGCAGATTGTGCAGGACCTGCGTCAGCCCGTGGGATTTGAGCTGCTCACGCAACTGCGCCTTCTCGAAATCATAGGGAAAGAGATACTCGACCCCGGCAAAGCCCGCCGCTTTCGCCGCGGCAAAGCGGTCGATGAACGGCATTTCGTTGAAGAGCATGGTGAGGTTGGCGGCGAATTTCGGCATGGTGCTGCCCCCCTATTCCGCCGGCTGCAGCGCGTTGGGACGCTTGGTCCCGATCTCGTCGAGCGGCAGATCCAGCACCTCCTCGAACTCGACGATGTTGTCGATCTCGGTCCCCATTGCAATGTTGGTGACGCGTTCGAGGATAAACTCGACCACCACGGGCACGCGGTGCTTCGCCATCAATTCGCGCGCGGTCGCGAACGCGGCCTGCGAATCCCTGGGGTCGGTGATGCGGATCGCCTTGCAGCCGAGGCCTTCGGCGACCGCAACGTGGTCGACGCCATAGCCGCCGAGCTCTGGCGCGTTGATGTTCTCGAACGAGAGCTGGACATGGTAGTCCATGTCAAAACCGCGCTGGGCCTGACGGATCAAACCGAGATAGGAATTGTTCACGACGACGTGGATGTAGGGCAGATTGAACTGCGCCCCGACCGCAAGCTCCTCGATCAGGAACTGGAAGTCGTAATCGCCCGACAGCGCGACGATCTCCTGCTCTGGGCACGCCGCGCGCACGCCGAGCGCCGCCGGCAGCGTCCAGCCGAGCGGGCCCGCCTGCCCGGCATTGATCCAGTTGCGCGGCTTGTAGACGCCGAGGAATTGCGCACCCGCGATCTGCGACAGGCCGATCACCGTGACATAGGTGGTGTCGCGGCCAAAGGCCTTGTTCATCTCCTCGTAGACGCGCTGCGGCTTGATCGGAACGTTGTCGAAATGGCTCTTGCGCAGCATCGTCCTCTTGCGATCGCGGCAGGAAGCGGGCCACGCCTCGCGCTCGCGGAGCCTGCCTGAGCGCCACTCCCTGGCGACGGTGACGAACAGTTCGAGCGCCGCCTTGGCGTCCGAGACGATGCCGAGATCGGGATTGAACACGCGGCCGATCTGGGTCGGCTCGATATCGACATGCACGAAGGTACGGCCCTTGGTGTAAGTCTCGACCGAGCCGGTGTGCCGGTTGGCCCAGCGATTGCCGATGCCGAGCACGAAATCGGATTCGAGCATGGTGGCGTTGCCGTAGCGGTGGCTGGTCTGAAGGCCGACCATGCCGGCCATCAGCACGTGATCGTCGGGGATCGCGCCCCATCCCATCAGCGTCGGAACCACCGGCACGTTGGCGATCTCGGCAAACTCCACCAGCAAATCCGAGGCATCGGCGTTGATGACGCCGCCGCCCGCCACGATCAGCGGTCGCTCGGCCGCATTGAGCATCTCCAGCGCCTTCTCGACCTGCTTGCGCGTCGCGGCCGGCTTGTAGA
This sequence comes from Bradyrhizobium sp. A5, assembly GCF_042076515.1. Classification (NCBI taxonomy): domain Bacteria; kingdom Pseudomonadati; phylum Pseudomonadota; class Alphaproteobacteria; order Hyphomicrobiales; family Nitrobacteraceae; genus Bradyrhizobium; species Bradyrhizobium sp. A5. Next base: position 4,709,261 of record NZ_CP148990.1, read on the forward strand.
CCGGCAGCGGCTCATACGTCTCGTCGTCGAACTCGATCTCGGCGAGCTGCACGTCGAGCGGCATGTCGATCAGCACCGGCCCCGGCCGGCCCGAACGCATGACGTGAAAGGCCTGGCTGAACACCCGCGGCACCAGCGCAGGCTCACGCACGGTCACCGCCCACTTCGTCACGGGCTTTGCGATCGATTCGATGTCGACGGCCTGAAAGTCTTCCTTGTAGAGCCGCGCCCGCGGCGCCTGCCCGGTGATGCAGAGGATCGGAATGGAGTCTGCGATCGCCGAATAGAGCCCGGTGATCATGTCGGTGCCGGCCGGCCCCGAGGTGCCGATGCAGACGCCGATATTGCCCGCCTTCGCCCGCGTATAGCCCTCGGCCATGTGCGAGGCGCCCTCCACATGCCGTGCCAGGATGTGGCGGATCGAACCGCGCTTCTTCAGCGCCGAGTAAAGCGGATTGATCGCGGCCCCGGGAACACCGAAGGCCGTCGAGATGCCCTCCTTTTCCAGGATTCGGACAGCGGCATCGATAGCTCGCATCTTCGCCATATCGGACCTCGCTCAGGTTGCGTCAGCGAGCGAGATCATCAGGCGTGCGAGATGCGATCTCAACGAGATCGGTTTTATTTTCCACGATGCGGCAGCCGCGGAAAAATCGCGGGCGCCTCAATCGGTTAGATCGAGAAGCACGTGAAAGCGGTTACTCGAACAGTGGCGCCAGCTCCATCTGCGGCACCAGCACGAGGCCCCTGTCGGTGATGCGAATTTCCGGAATGACCGATAGCGGAATCAAATTGAACCCCATGTAAGGGATGGTGCAGCCGGCTTCGGCCCATTCCTTCTTCAGCACTTTGACCTCTTCGGCGACCTCCGTGACGCGCTTGTCGGAGAGCAGGCCGGCGATCGGAAGCGGCACCAGCGCCCGCACCTTGCCGTCGGCGACGACGCAGACCGCGCCCTGGTGCTGCTTGATGGCGGCGATCGCCACATGCATATCTGGCTCGTTGGTTCCGGCAACGATGATGTTGTGGCTGTCGTGCCCGACGCTGGAGGCGACCGCGCCGCGCTTCAGACCGAAATCCTTCAGCAAGCCATAGGCGACGTTGCCGGCCGACTTGCCGTGCCGCTCGACCACCGTCACAAAACACAGGCCGTACCGTTCAAACAGCGACGGCCAGTCCCGGGCCGGCTTGATCGCGACCTTCTCGTGGATCAGCGTAATGCCCGGCAGCGCAGTCCTGATCGCGTTGACCGTGCAGGCCTTCGCCGGCAGCTCGGGCGTCAGCTTCAACTTTTCCGGCAGCTTCACGGTCGCGTAGGCCGCCTTCGGATATTGATAGCGTTGCGACAGCGCCTGATCGAGACGCGGCGTGACCTTGCCGTGCTCGACCACCAGTTCGCCGCCATACCAGGTGCATTGCGGCTTGAGCTGATCGTCCATCAGCACGAGATCGGCGCGGCGGCCGCCGCCGAGCCCGCCGATATCGCCATCCATGCCGAAGCGGGTGGCACCATGCAGCGACCCCATCGACCAGGCCTGCTCCGGCGACATTCCCGCCTTCACCGCTTCGCGCACCACCCAGTCGAGGCCAAACAGCAGGAGGTCGTCGGCATCGCGGTCATCGGTGCACACGGCGGTGCGCTTGTGCGAGGCGCCGAGCTCGGTGATGGTGCGGATCGCCTGTGGCAGCGAATGCCAGGGCGTGGTCGGCGGCCCGCCGCGCAGAAATACCCAGACGCCGGCATCGAGCAGATCGTCGGCGATGTCGCGGTCGATCGCCTCGTGCGTGTCAGTGACGCCTGATGCCGCATAGGCCGCGACGAATTCGCGGCCATAGACATGGCCGGACACCGGCCGCCCCCGCTTCAAGGCGGCAGCGAGGATCGCGTGGCTGCGTTCGTCGCTCATCGTCACCGGCACGAAATCCATCTTCTCGCCGAGCGCCACCGCCTCAGGCCAGCGGTCGAACAGGCCGGCGATCTTGTCCGGCGTGAGATCGCCGCCCGCCGTCTCCAGTTCGGCCGAGGTCGCAGGCACCGTCGACGGCACCGTCAGGAAGATCGAGAGCGGCGCCACGCGCGCGTCCTCCAGCATCGCCTCGACGCCGGCGACGTCCATGACGTTGCCGATTTCGTGGCTGTCACAGAAGATCGTGGTGGTGCCGTTGAGAAGGGCCGCCTCGGCATAGGCGCAGGCCGTCACCATCGAGGATTCGATGTGGATGTGCGGGTCGACCAGGCCCGGCGCGATGATGCCACCGGCCGCGTCGAACGGCGACACGTCGCTCCAGACTTTCTTCGCAGTCCCGGTTGGCTTCACCGCCGCGATACGGCCGCCGGAAATCCAGATCTCGCGGTTGGCGTGGATGCGCTCCGAATAGGTCGATAGCACCCGGGCACCGGTGACGACGAGATCTGGCGCGACACGCGCGGATGCGACATCGGCGAGGCGCCGGGTCATCGCATGCAGCGGTGCGACGGCGAAGCGGGTAAGTTTTGTCATCGGGACTCTCGCGTGGCGTTACGGCCAGGCGATGGTTACGCCCTGCGCTCAACCGGGCAAGCGCAAATGTAACGGCACGCCATGCTCAGGCCTTAGGCGCCGAACCGACCGCTGCTCCGGATCTTGCGGGTCTGCGCGGGTTCCGCCGTCTCGGCGATGGTGCGGCAGTGGGCTTGACCCGTATTCGCATCGCCCGGCCCTTAGATTCATCGATCTCGAACGAATTCGTCTTGCGCACGAGATCGCTGAGCTTGCGGAAGCCGAACGTTCTCGGATCGAAATCGGACGCCAGATTGGCGAGCTGCCGCCCGACTTCGCCGAGCGCGACCCAGCCGTCCTCGCTCTCCATCTGGGTAATGACCTTCTTGATGATGGGAGTGGCTGCATCGGGCGGCTGCAGCGACGTCGATTTCGCGGCGGCGTCCTGCGTGGTGGCCGGAACGGCAAGCAGGTTCTCGGTGTAAACGAACCTTCGGCAGGCCTGCCGGAAGCTTTCCGGCGTCTTCTGCTCGCCGAACCCGAAGACGTCGACGCCCTGCTCCCGGATGCGGGCGGCCAGACGGGTAAAGTCGCTGTCGGAAGACACCAGACAGAAGCCATCGAAGCGGCCGCTATGCAGCAGGTCCATGGCATCGATGACCAGCGTTATGTCGGACGCATTCTTTCCCGTCGTATAGGCGAACTGCTGTTGCGGGATGATGGCGTGTTTCGACAAGATGTCGGCCCAGCCCCTCGATCGCGCATTGGAGAAGTCGCCGTAGATGCGGCGAACGCTGGCCTCGCCGATCTTGGCGATCTCCTCGAACAGCCCATCCGCGATCTTCGCGGAAGCATTGTCGGCATCGATCAGGACGGCGAGACGGGGCGAGCGAAGTTCCGACGGCATGGCATTTCCCCAGGAGATGGACGCAGCATTGGACGACGCGAGCGCCGCGACGGCTAGTCCTCGTTCGCCTTGAAGCGTCCCATCCCCTTCAGCACGAATGGAGCCAGCAGCGCAATCAGTGCGAGGCCGAGCAGCGTCGCCGAGATCGGGCTCTGGAGCAGCGTCATGGGATCGCCGAGGCTGATCGCGAGCGCGCGGCGCAACTGACTCTCGGCGATCGGGCCGAGGATCAGGCCGACGACGACGGGCGCGATCGGAAAATCGAACCGGCGCATCAGGAAGCCGAGCGCGCCGAAGCCCGCCAGCATGGACAATTCGACCACCGAGGGCTTTGCGGCGATGGTGCCCATGGTCGCGAAGACGAGGATGCCGGCATAGAGCCAGGGCTGCGGGATCGCGAGCAGCCGCACCCACAGGCCGACCAGCGGCAGGTTGAGCACGAGCAGCATGCAATTGGCGATGAACAGGCTGGCGATCAGGCCCCACACGAGGTCGGGCCGCTCGGCGAACAGCAACGGCCCGGGGTTGAGACCGTATTGCTGGAACCCCGCCAGCATCATCGCGGCCGTCGCCGAGGTCGGCAATCCCAGCGTCAAGAGCGGCACCAAGGTGCCGGCGGCGGAGGCGTTATTCGCGGCTTCCGGTCCAGCGACACCTTCGATCGCGCCCTTGCCGAATTCTTCTGGGTACTTGGTCAGCCGTTTCTCGCAGGAATAGGACAGGAAGGTCGGGATCTCCGCGCCGCCCGCCGGTAGCGCGCCGATCGGGAAGCCGAACATGGTGCCGCGCAGCCACGGCTTCCACGACCGCTTCCAGTCTTCTCTGGTCATCCACAGCGAGCCGCGCACCGGCTCGAGCTTCTCCTCGGTATGGTGCCGGCGTGATGCGACGAAGAGCGCCTCGCCCAGCGCGAACAGGCCGACCGCGAGCGTCGTCACCTCGACGCCGTCGAGCAATTCAGGGACGCCGAACGCAAGCCGCGCCTGACCGGTCAGCTTGTCGATACCGACGAGGCCGAGCGTCAGGCCGATGAACAGGCTGGTGAGGCCGCGGACCGGGGAATCGCCAAAGGTCGCCGACACCGTGACGAAGGCGACGCACATCAGCGCGAAATAATCTTCCGGGCCAAAGCGCACGGCGAAATCCACCAGCCAGGGCGCGAGGAACGCGAGACCGATGGTGGCGATGGTGCCGGCGACGAAGGAGCCGATCGCCGAGGTCGCGAGCGCCGGCCCGCCGCGGCCGGCCTTGGCCATCTTGTTGCCTTCGAGCGCGGTCGCCATCGAGGCGCTCTCGCCGGGCGTGTTGATCAGGATCGCGGTCGTCGAGCCGCCATACATGCCGCCGTAATAGATGCCGGCGAACATGATCAGCGAGCCGCCGGGGTCGAGCTTGTACGTCACCGGCAGCAGCAGCGCGACCGTTAGTGCCGGGCCGATGCCGGGCAGTACGCCCACGGCCGTGCCGAGGAACACGCCGATCAGCGCATAGAGCAAATTCATCGGCTGGACGGCAACCGCCATGCCATGCGCCAGCGCCGCAAAAGTGTCCATCACAGCAGTCGCTCCAGCGGGCCGGTCGGAAGGCTCAGCGTCAACAGCCGGTCGAACGCGAGATAGATGAGGACGGACATCACCAGCGCAATGACGCCGTCGACCAGGATGGCACGGCGCCCGAACGCCGCCGACGTCGTCACGAACAGCGCCGACGTCGCCAGGATGAAGCCACCGCCGAAGCCGATGATGGCGATCAACAACGCAAGGCCAATGAGGATCAAAACCACCGGCACCGGATCGGCGCTCTCGCGCGCCGGCAAATTGCCGCGCAGCGCGTCAACAAAATTGCCGATCGCGAGCAGTGCGAGGCCACAGGCGATCACGACAGGCATCGCCTCCGGCCCCATCCCGTACATCGTCGTGGATTGCAGACCGCGCGCATCGAAGACCAGCACTGAGGCAACGCCTGCGAGCAACGCAGCGATGACGATGCCGGCGCGATCGACGCGCCGCGGGGGCTGGGCCGGATCGCCTGAGGTCATGACTTGACCAGGCCAACCGATTTCAGCACGTCGGTGACGCGCACCGTTTCCTTCTTCAGGAAGTCGGCGAAGGCGTCGCCGCCGAGATAGGCGTCCTCCCAGCCCTTCTGCTTGAGGATCTCCTTCCAGGCGTCCGACTTCACCATCTTCTCGACCGCATCGCTCAAGGTCTTGCGCTGCTCCGGCGTGATGCCGGGAGGCGCAACCACCGAGCGCCAGTTGGCGATCACGAGGTCGATGCCCTGCTCCCTGAAGGTCGGGATGTCGCTGCCTGGGATGCGCTTCTCCGAGGTCACGCCGATCGCGCGCAGCTTGCCGGACTTGATCTGCCCGTCATATTCGCTCAGCCCCGAAATACCCGCGGTGACCTTGCCGCCGAGGATCGCGGCGAGCGACTCGCCGCCGCCGGAGAACGGGATGTAGTTGATCTTCTTGGCGTCGGCGCCCACGGCGCCGGCGAACAACGCCGCCATCACGTGGTCGACGCCGCCAGCCGAGCCGCCGGCGAAGGTCACCTTGGCGATATCGGCCTTCACCGCGGCAGCCAGATCCTGCGCGGTCTTGATCGGCGAATTCGCGGGGACCACGATCACCTGGATTTCCTCGGTCAGGCGCGCGATCGGCGTCACCTGCTCGAGCGTCACCGGCGACTTGTTCATGGCGAGCGCGCCCACCATGACGAAGCCGTTGACCATCAACTGGTTGCCGTCACCCTTGGCGCCGTTGACGAACTGCGCGATGCCGACGCTGCCGCCTGCGCCGGGAACGTTGACGACCTGTACGCTGCGCGCGACGCCCGAGGCGACCAGCGCCTGCTGCATCGAGCGCGCGGTCTGGTCCCAGCCACCGCCCGGGGCCGCCGGCGCCATCAGCCTGAGCTCGAGCTGTTGGGCGAAGGCAGGCGTCGCTGCGGCAAGAGTCAGCGCGACGGCTGCGCCGACAAGGCGCGCGGGAAATTGGAACATGAGGGCATCTCCAGGCTCATGCGGACGTTTGCCGCATTGTGTCGTTTGGTCGCATATCAGCCAAAATGGCCGATGCTGTCCAGCGACAGGGCCCGTGTTCCCCGGTTAGCCGGCAGCCGGCAGCCTCCCGCCGAGCGCGACCGTCAATTCACCGGCGACTTCGCGGACGATCTGGCCGATTTCCGGCAGTCTGTCGTCGGTCATGCGGCTGGTCATGCCCGAGACGGAAATGGCCGCGAGCGGCTCGGCGCAGTCGTTGTAGACCACTGCGGCAATACAGCGCAGGCCCATGCAAGCCTCTTCATCATCGATCGCGTAGCCCTGCTTGCGGATTCTCTCGAGCTCCTTGAACAGGTCGCTCGGGCGTACGATCGATTTCTCGGTCAGGCGGGGCATGCCATGATGGCGGATGACGGCGCCGACGTCCTCGTCGGAATAGGTCGCCAGCACCGCCTTGCCGACCCCCGACGTCACCATGGCGACGCGGCCGCCGACCTGGGTCAGCGAGCGCATGATCTCGCGGCTCTCCATCCGGGTCAGCATGATGATGAATTCATCGTCGACCATGGCGAGGTTGGCGGTTTCGCGGGTGAGGTCGCGCAACTTGCGAAGGTAGGGAATCGCCTGCGCCGAGAAATTGCGCCGCCGCGCGAAGCTCGCGCCCACGGTAAAACTGCGCACCCCGACATGCCATTTGGATTCGGCGCGGTCGAACTGGACGAAGCGGCGGCTCTCCAGTGTCGCCAGCAGGCGGTGCACGGTGGAGGCCGACAGGCCGGTGCGGACGGCGAGGTCGCTGAGGCGATAGCCCTCGTCGTCCTCTGCGAGCGTTTCGAGGATCGACAGCGCGCGGTCGACGGACTGCACGCCGCCGTCGCGATCGGCGTCCGACGAAGATCGAGGCTCGAGCGATTTGCGCCGGATCACGTTCTTGCTCATCGCGACCTGCCGCTTGTGCATCCGTCATTCCGGGATGGTGCGCCGGGGCTGCGCGCAGCGCGGGCCTGGCGTACCAGACCCGAAATCTCGAGATCCCGGGTTCGATGCTTCGCACCGCCCCCGCATGACAAGAGAGATAACGCTCAGAGCAGCCCTGCCCCGCGAGCCCATTTGTACTTGGCACCGAGCACCTCGACCGGCAGCTCGGTCGAGTAGGCATAGGCCGGGATGCCGTTCTGGTAGAGATATTCGGCGGCCTCCTCGACCTCGACGTCGCCGGCGAGCGAGGCGACGATCGGCTTCACGAAGCCCTTGGCCTCCATCTCCTTCTTCACCTCGACCATGTTGCGGGCGAACACCATCGGCGGCGTGACGATGGTGTGCCAGTAGCCGAGGATCAGCGAATGGATCCGCTCGTCCGACAGGCCGAGCTTGACCGTGTTGACGTAGGTGATCGGCGGCTCGCCGCCGGTGATATCCACAGGATTTCCTGCCGCGCCAAACGGCGGGATGAACTTGCGGAAGGCCGCATCGAGATCCGGCGGCATCGACATCAGCGACAGGCCGTTGTCGACGCAGGAGTCCGACAGCAGCACGCCCGAGCCGCCGGCACCGGTGATGATCAGCACGTTCTCGCCCTTCGGCGTCGGCAGCACCGGCACGCCGCGGGCGAATTCGAGCAGTTGCCGCAGGCTGCGGGCGCGGATCACGCCGGACTGCGCCAGCACGTCCTCGTAGATCTTGTCGTTACCGGCGAGTGCGCCGGTGTGCGAGGACGCCGCCTTGGCGCCGGCCGAGGTGCGGCCGGCCTTGAGCACCACGACCGGCTTCTTCTTGGAGACGCGCTTGGCGGCTTCCGCGAAAGCACGGCCGTCCTTGAGATCTTCGCAGTGCTGCGCGATCAGATTGGTGTTCGGGTCCTGCTCGAAGAAGGCGAGCAGATCATCCTCGTCGATGTCGGATTTGTTGCCGAGGCCGACGATCGCCGACACGCCCATTTTCGCCGAGCGCGAGAAGCCGATGATCGCCATGCCGATGCCACCGGACTGCGACGACAGTGCCGCGTGGCCCTTGACGTCATAGGCGGTGCAGAAGGTCGCGCAGAGATTGGCGGGCGTATAATAAAAACCGTAGATGTTCGGCCCCATCAGGCGGATGTCGTACTTCTTGCCGATCTCGACGATCTCGGCTTGCAGCTCCGGCGCGCCGGCTTCGGCGAAGCCCGAGGGGATCAGCACAGCGCCCGGAATTTTCTTCTCGCCGCATTCGACGAGCGCGCCGGCGACGAACTTCGCGGGGATCGCGAACACCGCGGTGTCGATCACGCCTGGCACGTCCTTGACGCTCTTGTAGGCCTTGTAGCCCAGAATCTCCGGTGCCTTCGGGTGGATCGGATAGATCTCGCCCTTGTAGCCGCCATTGATGAGGTTCTTCATCACGGAGTTGCCGATCTTGCCGTCCTCGGCGGAGGCGCCGATCACGGCGACGCCCTTCGGCTGCATGATGCGGCTCATCGCCGCGACGATCTCTTCGGTCGGGCGCGGCTTGGGCTTCGGCACATAGGCGAAGTCCACCACGATGCGCACGTCGGCGGCGATCGCGTCCTTCGCGGTCGCGAACACCGGGTTGAGATCGAGCTCGACGATCTCGGGGAAGTCGGTCACGAGCTGCGAGACCTTGACGATGACCTCGGCGAGCGCGTTGCGGTTCACCGGCTCGCCCCCGCGAACACCCTTCAGAATCTCATGCGCCTGGATGCCGTCGAGCATCGACAGCGCGTCCTCCCTGGTCGCGGGCGCGAGGCGGAAAGTGATGTCCTTCAGGACTTCGACCAGCACGCCGCCGAGGCCGAAGGCAACCAGCTTGCCGAACGAGCCGTCGGTGATCGAGCCGACGATGACTTCGGTGCCGCCGGCCAGCATCTGCTGCACCTGGACGCCCTCGATCTTGGCATCGGACTTATATTTCCGGGCGTTCCCGAGGATGGTCTCGTAAGCCTTCTCGGCATCCTCGGCCGTCTTGAGGCCGACGATGACGCCGCCGGCTTCAGTCTTGTGGAGAATGTCCGGAGAGACGATCTTCATCACCACAGGGAAGCCCATCGCGGAGGCCATCTTGCCGGCCTCGCCCGCCGACCTCGCCACCCCCTCCTTCGGCACCGGAATGCCGTAGGCGTCGCAGACCAGCTTGCCTTCCGGCGCCGTCAGGCTGGTGCGGTTGTCCGCCTTGACCTGGTCAAGCACCTTGCGGACGGCATCTTTGGAATTGGACATGTGGCTTCTCCCTTGACCTTAGTTCGTTCTTTTCAAAGCGCGCGCGTGTTGCGGCTGCCCGTCATGCTTGCCATTCGCCGCGCTCTGTTCCATGTCGCGGAACGGAGTGGCATAAAGCATGAGATTACTCCGCCGCCTTGGATCGAAAATGGCTGACGATGGCATTTGGTATGCCAGAAGCCAACTTGTCAAGCTGCGGAGCACCCTAGAAGGCTGCAAAAAATAGGCAGCTTGACATTCTGGCATTTGGTATGCCAAAAACTTTCCCGTTAATAATCCTGTAAAAGACGACTCCCACTGGAGGAGATTCGTCGTGTCACTGCGGAAACCAACCAAGGCGTTGCCGAACATGGCCGAGGCAGATATCGCAATCGTTCGTATTGCCCCGGAGAGCAGCTTCAAGAACAAGGCGTATGACGCCTTGAAAGAAGCCATCCTCAAGATGGACATCTACTCGACGCCCGAGCCGGTGATGCTCGACGAGCGCGCGCTGTCCGAGCGCCTGGGTGTCAGCCGCACACCGATCCGCGAAGCGATCGCGATGCTCGAGCAGGACGGCTTCGTGAAGACCGTTCCGCGCCGCGGCATCATGGTGGTGCGCCGGACCAAGAGCGAGATCGTCGACATGATCCGTGCCTGGGCGGCGCTGGAGAGCATGGCCGCGCGCCTCATCACTACCACCGCGCGCAAGAAGGACATCACGGCGCTGCGCGACTACTTCAAGGACTTCAGCAAGGACCGCCTGCCCGAGGATCACGTCGAGGAATACTCACGTGCCAACATCGCCTTCCACCAGGCGCTGATCTCGCTGTCGGAATCGCCCGTGCTGGTCGATCTCACCAACGATTTGCTGCTGCACGTGCGTGGCTACCGGCAATTGACCATCGGACGCAAGGACCGCACCGCGACCTCCCTGCCCGAGCATCTCGGCATGATCGAAGCGCTGGAAGCGCGCGACACCGAACTCGCCGAGAAGCGGGCCCGCGACCACACCCTTGGCCTTGCCGCTTACGTCGAAGCGCATGGCCAGGAACTCTTCTAGCACCGTTCACCAGAAGGGCGAGGCATTCGCCCGCGAAGCCTAAACGGCATCTTGAGACCAGGGAGACAAGGCCCATGCTGAACACCGCGACCAAGTCCGAGGCACCGGGCACCGAGCAGGAACTGACGGATGGCTTTCATCTCGTCATCGACGCGCTCAAGCTGAACGGCATCAACACCATCTATAATGTGCCGGGCATCCCGATCACGGATTTGGGCCGCATGGCGCAGGCCGCCGGCATTCGCGTGATCTCCTTCCGCCACGAGCAGAACGCCGGTTACGCCGCGGGCATCGCCGGCTATCTCACCAAGAAGCCCGGCGTCTGCCTCACGGTGTCCGCGCCTGGCTTCCTCAACGGTCTCACCGCGCTCGCGCACGCCACCACCAACTGCTACCCGATGATCCTGGTCTCGGGCTCGTCCGAGCGCGAGATCGTCGACCTCCAGCAGGGCGACTACGAGGAGATGGACCAACTCGCGATCGCGAAGCCGCTGTGCAAGGCGGCCTATCGCGTGCTGCACGCCCAGGATATCGGCATCGGCTTTGCCCGTGCCATCCGCGCCGCCGTCTCGGGACGTCCGGGCGGCGTCTATCTCGACCTGCCGGCCAAGCTGTTCGGCCAGGTGATGAACGCCGAGGCCGGCCGGAAATCGCTGGTCAAGGTGATCGACGCTGCGCCCGCGCAGATCCCCTCGCCCGCTTCGGTGAAGCGCGCGCTCGACGTGCTCAAGAGCGCCAAGCGCCCGCTGATCATCCTCGGCAAGGGCGCGGCCTACGCGCAGGCCGACGAACAGATCAAGACTTTCGTCGAGACTAGCGGCGTGCCGTTCCTCCCCATGAGCATGGCCAAGGGCCTCCTCCCCGACACGCATCCGCAGTGCGCCGGTGCTGCCCGCTCGACCGTGCTGAAAGATTCCGACGTCGTCATGCTGATCGGCGCGCGGCTGAACTGGCTGCTCTCGCACGGCAAGGGCAAGAGCTGGGGCGAAGCGCCCAAGAAGTTCATCCAGGTCGACATCGAACCGCGCGAGATGGACTCCAACGTCGAGATCGTCGCGCCCGTCGTCGGCGACATCGGCTCGGTCGTCTCGGCCTTCAACCAGGCGATCGCCACGGGTTGGACCGCGCCGCCGACCGAATGGACCAAGGCGATCGTGTCCAAGCGCGACGAGAACGTCGCCAAGATGGCGCCGAAGCTCATGAACAACAAGTCGCCGATGGACTATCACGGCGCGCTCGGCGTGCTGAAGACCATCATCAAGGATCATCCCGATGCGATCCTCGTCAACGAAGGCGCCAACACGCTCGACCTCGCCCGCGGCGTCATCGACATGTATCGCCCTCGCAAGCGTCTCGACGTCGGCACCTGGGGCGTGATGGGCATCGGCATGGGCCAGGCGATCGCGGCTGCGCTCGAGACCGGCCATCCCGTGCTCGCGGTGGAAGGCGACAGCGCGTTCGGCTTCTCCGGCATGGAGGTCGAGACCATCTGCCGCTACAATCTGCCGATCTGCGTCGTCATCTTCAACAATGACGGCATCTATCGCGGCACCGACGTCAACGGCGCCAATGCCGACCCGGCCACGACCGTGTTCGTCAAGGGCGCGCGCTACGACAAGATGATGGAAGCCTTCGGCGGCGTCGGCGTGAATGCGACCTCGCCCGACGAGCTCAAGCGCGCCGTCAGCGACGCCATTGCTTCACGCAAGCCGACACTCATCAACGCTGTGATCGATCCGGCCGCGGGCTCGGAGAGCGGCCGCATCGGCAACCTCAATCCGCAGAGCGTTCTGCAGAAGAAGAAGTAAGCCCTCCCCTTCAACCCTTTATTCCCTGCGGGTGCAGGGGCAGACAGAGTACGGAGCAACACGATGACCAAAGCGCTCGAGGGCGTTCGCATTCTCGATTTCACCCACGTCCAGTCCGGACCGACCTGCACGCAGCTGCTCGCTTGGTTCGGCGCCGACGTGATCAAGGTGGAACGTCCGGGTGTGGGTGACATCACCCGTGGCCAGTTGCAGGACATCCCGAACGTGGACAGCCTGTATTTCACCATGCTCAACCACAACAAGCGCTCGATCACGCTCGACACCAAGAACCCCAAGGGCAAGGAGGTTCTGACCGAGCTGATCAAGAAGTGCGATGTGCTGGTCGAGAATTTCGGCCCCGGCGTGCTCGACCGCATGGGCTTCCCCTGGGAGAAGATCCAGGCGATCAATCCGAAGATGATCGTCGCCTCGATCAAGGGCTTTGGCCCCGGCCCCTACGAAGACTGCAAGGTCTATGAGAACGTCGCGCAGTGCACCGGCGGCGCCGCCTCCACCACCGGTTTCCGCGACGGTCTTCCGTTGGTCACCGGCGCGCAGATTGGCGACAGCGGCACCGGCCTGCATCTGGCGCTCGGCATCGTCACCGCGCTCTATCACCGCACCCACTCGGGTAAGGGCCAGCGCGTCACGGCTGCAATGCAGGACGGTGTCCTGAATCTCGCGCGCGTAAAACTGCGTGACCAGCAGCGTCTCGCCCACGGTCCGCTCAAGGAGTACAGCCAGTTCGGCGAAGGCATTCCGTTCGGCGATGCCGTGCCACGCGCCGGCAACGACTCTGGCGGCGGCCAGCCCGGCCGCATCCTGAAGTGCAAGGGCTGGGAGACTGATCCCAACGCCTACATCTACTTCATCACCCAGGCCCCGGTCTGGGAGAAGATCTGCGACGTGATCGGCGAGCCGACCTGGAAAACCGATCCGAGCTACGCCAAGCCGGCGGCGCGCCTGCCGCGCCTGAACGAGATCTTCGCCCGCATCGAGCAGTGGACGATGACCAAGACGAAGTTCGAGGCGATGGAAATCCTCAACAAGGACGACATCCCCTGCGGCCCGATCCTGTCGATGAAGGAGCTTGCCGAGGACCAGTCGCTGCGCGCGACCGGCACGGTGGTCGAGGTCGACCACCCCACCCGTGGCAAGTACCTCTCGGTCGGCAACCCGATCAAGCTGTCGGATAGCCCGAGCGACGTCGAGCGCTCGCCGCTGCTCGGCGAGCACACCGACGAGATCCTGCGCTCGGTGCTCGGCTTCAGCGACCACCAGGTCGCCGAGATCCACAAGTCCGGCGCGCTCGACCCGCCGCAGAAGCAGGCCGCCGAGTAAACGGCTCTGTCAGAGACACGAAAGGCCGCCGGGTTCGGCGGCCTTTTTGTTGGCGCGGGGGAAAGCGTATCACGCAATCCGCCGGGCGCCCCGCGGAGTAAACCGACGGCTGAATGAAACAGTGCCCCCCCGGGAACAAAAGCTATTGCAGGCCGTTATCGTTTCGCCGGTGCGCTGTCAGAAGTGCGTACTGTTTGCACAGCGAGCGACCAACTCTCGCAAAAAAGCCCGCCATCCCGGAAGAAATTGTCCGCCTTGTCTTCTTGATGAAGACAGGCCGGTCCATAGCGAGAGGCGTTGCCCGGCAAGAGTCGAGGCCCCGCTCGTTGATCAAGTCGAGGACGACATGTCGAAAGATCAATCCCCCGATCGCGCCAAGCGCGAAGCCAACAAGGCGTTCAAACCTGTGGAGACGCAGAAGCCGGTCAACGACTATGCCAGGGATCAACACTCCTTCAACGAGAACCGCGAGCGCCTTAAGGCCGAGCGATTGGCTCGCGAGGCCAAGCCGAAGGATCAGGCCGAGTAGCAGGTGCTGAGAAGAGCGCCGTCGGTCTAGAGCATCGAGAGCACGACGATCCCGTCTTCGAGTTCGCCTGAAGCCAACCGGACCCGCGCGATACGCTCGAACTCCGTCCGGTATTTCTGAAGATAGCTGAAGGCCTGCTTCTGGGTCTGGAAATTGGTGGCGAGCCTGCACGTCTGCCGTCCCGCGCCAAGCGCGAGAAAAAAGGTGATCGTGCCGCCGCCATCGGGCTTGATCCTAGCCACGATCCGCAATCTCTGGCATGTGACCGGTCTTCCTGGAATGATCGTCGGCGCTATCGAACGCGCCTATCGCGGCGATTTCTTCGTCGCGCGCTTCTTCGGCGCAGGCGGGGGCAACGATGCGCGCAGAGTCGCATCGGCAAGTTCCTTCGCCTCACGCAGCTCGCGAAGCCGCGCCATGTTCTTGCGGACATCGAAGGACTGCCGCTCGGCATCCGCCATCGCCCGCGCGCCCTCCTCGGCTGCCGCGCGTTGACGCTCGGAACGCGCGATGCCTTCGGGTGACGGGCCGGCCGATCTCTTGGTGCTCATCTTCCACCCTGTTCGGCAACGGACAAAACCCGCTCAATCCTTACGATCGAGCGGGTCGCATGGCCGTTTCAGTACATCCGTGAAACGGCACTGGAGAGCTTAAGCCAGCGAGAGATTCTCAGCGCTGACCTTGCCCCGCATCTTGTCGGTCTTGGCCTCGAAGTTGACCTTCTGGCCCTCGGCGAGACCCGCCAGACCAGCACGCTCGACCGCGCTGATGTGAACGAACACATCGTTGCCGCCGTCGTCGGGCTGAATGAATCCGAAGCCCTTCTGGCCGTTAAACCACTTCACTGTACCTGTCGGCATTTTTCTTCTCCAAAGCGCACATGCGTGCATTCCGCGTGACACTCACGCGGAACCGATTCAATTCGTCGATGTCGATGGAAAAGGAGCCCGCGGGCGCATTCAACAAGGCACAGCGGCTGAACGAACGCCTCTAACCTATACCTCACCATCGTCATTAGCAAGGCATGGGCCAGATTTAATCGTGCCCCCTGGTTCCGGACGTTTCGAGTTTACAGCAAATCTGATGGACGGAGGCCTGTTCGAAGGTTCCGGTCAGACAATGTATCCTAGTGAACATACGTACCGCGGATCCGATGGTACTGATCCACATCACCGCCCGGCATGTGGCTTTTACCGGTGATGAGAACGCCAATTGCGCTCCCGCCTCATCAGCAAGGGAGATGCGCCATGGGACGGCGTCGTTTCAAGCAGACTGAAACTCTCAGCCAGAGGCTCACTCGGGCCATCGAACGTCTGCGCGCGGAAATGCGCACGCTTCCGCCAGGTCACCGCCGCAAGAACTTGCTGCGAGAGGTCCGGCAAGACGAGACTGCCATACAGATCGATGCATGGATCAGCTCCCCGGGCCTGCGAGCGCCGACCTGACGCAGCCTTTCGCATAACCTGCGACGCCCTGTCGGATCGGCAGCGTCTCGGTCGTCCTCGGGACATGAACGGGCCGTAGACGCCAATGTCGGGCCCATCAAGTCACAGGGATGACCACCATGCCGAACACTGTCCGCCTGCACCGCGTTCTCTCGACCAGCCCGGAGAAACTCTATCGCGCCTTCATCGAAGCGGACGCGCTGGCGAAATGGCTGCCGCCGAACGGCTTCACCTGCACCGTGCAGCATCTCGAGGCGAAGGTCGGCGGCACGTTCAAGATGTCGTTCCGCAACTTCACGACGGGCGCCGGCCATTCATTCGGCGGTGAATATCTCGAGCTCCTCCCCGGCGAACGTCTCCGCTACACCGACAGGTTCGACGATCCCAATCTGCCCGGCGAGATCGAGGTAACCGTGATCCTGAAAAAGGTCTCGGTCGGCACCGAGCTTGATATCACCCAGGCGGGCATCCCGGACGTCATTCCTCCGGAGGCCTGCTATCTCGGCTGGCAGGAATCGCTGCGGAATCTGGCAAGGCTCGTCGAGCCCGAGATCAATCAGTAACGCCCAGACGGCGCGAGCATCGGGACGGCCGAGGTTACGCGCCCGCCTTCGGTTCGAGCCCGCCGCTCGCAGTCCAGCGGTCCGGATCGGGACTGTGCCCGATCAGCGCGAGCCCGTAGGCGATCGACTCGAACTGGTCGCCCGACATCAGCCGTTCGTTGCCGAACCGGTCGGCAAACAGCTTCCGGACGGCGGGTACAAACGAGGTCCCGCCGGTCAGGAACACTTTCTCGATTTCGCGTGCGGTGATGCCGGCCTCGGCCAGCACCTTGTCGACGGTGGCGCCGAGCCGCGCGACGTCGTCGGCAATCCAGGAATCGAAGTTCTTCCGCGTGATGGTGGAACCGATGTCGACGCCGCCGCCCTTGAAGCGGAAGTCGACTTCGTGCTTTGCCGAAAGCGCGACCTTGGCATCCGACACAGCTCGATAAAGTGAGAAGCCGAGATCGAGATCGACGATGGTGATGAAATCCTCGAGCAGTTCCGGTTTCAGCGCGCTGCGCGCAAGCTCCCGAAGCTCGCGCAGATCGCCGTTGCTCTTCATCATCGCGAGCTGATGCCAGCGCGCGAGGTTGGTGTAGTGGCCGCTGGGGACCGGCAGCACCTTGTCGAACGAGCGGAAGCTGGAGCCCTTGCCCAGCCGCGGCGAGACGACGTGGTCGACGATGCGGTAGTCGAACGTGTCGCCCGCAATGCCGATGCCGGCATGGCCGAGGGGCTCGGCGCGCAAGACACCCCCCGTGCGCGAGAAACGCATCACCGAGAAATCGCTGGTGCCACCGCCGAAATCCGCGACCAGCACGGTCGCATCGCGCTCGAGCCGGCGGGCGAAGGAGAACGCGGCACCCACGGGTTCGTAGACATAACGCGCGTGGCCGGCGCCGAGACGCTCGAACGCAGCCCGGTAGCGCTGCATCGCCAGCGCTTCGTCGGGATTTCCGCCGGCGAAGCGCACCGGACGGCCGACCGTGATGGTGGAGGTCTCGAAATCGAATTTGTCGCCGCCATGGCGCGCCAGTGTCCGCAGGAACGCCGCCAGGATGTCCTCGAACTTGAAGCGCTGCCGGAACACCTGCGTTGTGTTGAAGCTGCTGCTCGCGGCAAAGGTCTTGAACGACTGGAGGAAGCGGTAGGCGTGGCGTCCTTCCAGGAACGTCTCGATCGCCCACGGGCCGCCTTCGGCCTGGGCGCCGGCTCCCGGCCGGTCCTCCCAGAAGCACAGGGCCGACACATAGACGCTGTATCGCTGGCCGCCGTGGTCGAAGCGGATGGCCTCGACCCGGCGGTCATCCGCCGCGATCGCAACGACCGTATTGCTGGTCCCGAAATCGATGCCGATCGAGACAGCGGACGAAGCGCTCGACATGAACCACTCTGACGCTTGATTGGAAAAGGGGGCAGACCACTAACGGCTTTGACCTGCTCTGCCAAGGCCGCAGATGTTGCAGCGCGGTGGCGGGACCGCCCGAAAGTGTTGCGGATCTGGGCAACGGGAGCCACCAGCGCACCGCGATTCCCGATCGTTTCGGAGCCGAATTCGCCCCTTTGGTATGTTTCCGGCCAATCTTAAGCCCGAAACGGCCGCTTTAGCAGACGATTATGCTGCAATGCGGGAGCGCGCATGCTGCCATGCGCTGGCATGCATGGACACTGGCATCTGGTATACGTAAATTGCCCTTCGAAATGAGACAGCAATACTGACTGTCTCGAGAAAGGAATTCCGATGTCCAAGACCGCTTCCGTCGCCCTCGCCCAATCCTCCTCGCTGTTCGCCCGCTTCATGGCCGCGGTGGACCGCTTCCTGATGGCGAGCGCCGAGATCTCCAATCACAACGGCGACCTGCCCCGCTTCGGCCTGTAAGCAGCGCCGCGAGCGCGCCGCGCCGCACCGGTTTCAGAACCGTCGATATACTACTTTTGATGAATGGCCCCGCACGACGGGGCCATTTCTATTTGCGTTGTCCGATTCCCAGCTGGGCCGGAAAGGTCCTGCGGCATTTGCGCACGGTGACCGGACCGGCGCTTGAACCTTGGCATAATGAATACAAGAATGCCGCTCCAGCGCTCGCAGAAAAATAGAGGCGCCACGGGAGGCTTTATGACGGACATGGTGCAGGCAACGGCCCCTACAGCCGCGCGCGTCAGCGACACGTATCGCTGGGCGCAATTGGCGGTCGGTGTAGCGGCGATGGTGATGATCGCCAATTATCAATACGGCTGGACGTTCTTCGTCCCCGACATCCAGAAGAAGTTCGGCTGGGATCGCGCCTCGATCCAATGGGCCTTTACGCTGTTCGTCCTGTTCGAGACCTGGCTGGTGCCGATCGAAGGCTGGTTCGTCGACAAATACGGCCCGCGCCTCGTCGTGCTGATCGGCGGCATTCTCTGCGCCATCGGTTGGGCGATCAACGCGCAGGCCACCACGCTCAACGGCTTCTATCTCGGCATGATCATCGCGGGCATCGGCGCCGGCGGCGTCTACGGCACCTGCGTCGGCAACGCGCTGAAATGGTTTCCCGACAAGCGCGGTCTCGCCGCGGGCATCACGGCAGCCGGCTTCGGTGCGGGCTCCGCGCTCACCGTCGCGCCGATCCAGGCCATGATCAAGGACTCTGGTTTCCAGACCACCTTCCTGTATTTCGGCCTCGGACAAGGCATCATCATCTGCATCCTCGCCTTCTTCCTGCTGGCGCCGAAGCCGGGCCAGGTCCCGGCCGTGGTGGCGAACGCCGCGCTGGTGCAGACGCGCCGCAACTACCAGCCGACCGAGGTGCTGCGCCAACCGATCTTCTGGCTGATGTACTTCATGTTCGTGATCGTCGGCGCCGGCGGCCTGATGGTGACGGCGAACCTGAAACCGATCGCGGTCGACTGGAAGGTCGACAGCGTGCCGGTCACGCTGATTGGCATGACCATGACGGCGGTGACGTTCGCAGCCACGATCGACCGCGTGCTCAACGGCCTGACGCGTCCGTTCTTCGGCTGGGTCTCCGACATGATCGGCCGCGAGAACACGATGTTCATCGCCTTCGGCATGGAGGGCTTCGGCATCTGGATGCTCTACCTCTGGGGTCACGATCCGATCTGGTTCGTGCTGCTCTCGGGCTTCGTGTTCTTCGCCTGGGGTGAGATCTACTCGCTGTTCCCCTCGACCTGCACCGACACGTTCGGCGCCAAATTCGCGACCACCAATGCGGGCCTGCTCTACACCGCAAAGGGCACGGCCGCGCTGCTGGTCCCGATCGCCAACTACATGCAGCAGTCGTCGGGCAACTGGGACAGCGTGTTCATCATCGCGGCCGGCGCCAACATCCTCGCCTCGGCGCTGGCAATCGCGGTGCTGAAACCCTGGCGCAAGATCGTGGTCGCGAAATCGACCGTCGCCGCCTGACGCACGCCACCATCGCTCGTTCACGGACGCCCGGCCTCACGGCCGGGCGTTTTCGTTTTGCGCGAAGCCTGCGCGATTCCGGCGATGCGAACGGAACGGGGCATTTTCTTGCGTCGCGGCCCCAGATAAGGCTTGCCTTCTGGAATATGGTATACCAATCTCCCCCACCGCGCTTGCGACGATAAGCCACAACATTTGCGACACTGGGTCATCTTGCAATCCCAGGTCGCGACAATCAGGCGCGTTGGGAGGTTCTTATGATTTCCAGCACGGATGGCGCCGTCACAGCCGCGCCTCTTCGCACAGGTTTCCGTTGGTTTCAGCTCGCCATGGGCATCGTCTGCATGGCGATGATCGCCAACCTGCAATACGGCTGGACGCTGTTCGTCGATCCGATCGACGCGGCTCACCATTGGGGTCGCGCCGCGATCCAGCTCGCTTTCACCATCTTCGTTGTCACCGAGACCTGGCTGGTGCCGGTCGAGGCGTGGTTCGTCGACAAATACGGTCCGCGCATCGTCGTCATGTTCGGCGGCGTCATGATCGCGCTGTCCTGGGTGCTCAACTCCTACGCCGACTCGCTCGCCTTGCTCTACGCGGCTGCGGTCGTCGGCGGCATGGGCGCGGGCGCGGTGTACGGCACCTGCGTCGGCAACGCGCTGAAGTGGTTTCCTGACCGCCGCGGCCTCGCCGCCGGCGCGACTGCCGCCGGTTTCGGCGCGGGCGCCGCGCTCACCGTGGTGCCGATCGCGGTCATGATCGCGTCGAGCGGCTACCAGAGCGCGTTCCTGAAGTTCGGCATCGGCCAGGGCCTGATCGTGTTCGTGCTCGCCTTCTTCATCCAGCCGCCGCGGATCTCGATCCCGCCGAAGAAGAAGCAGCTCAATTTGCCGCAGACCAAGATCGACTTCACCCCGCCGCAGGTGCTGCGCGCCCCTATTTTCTGGGTGATGTACCTCGTTTTCGTCATGGTCGCATCCGGCGGCCTGATGACTGCGGCGCAGATTGCTCCCATCGCGCACGACTTCAAGATCGCCAACACGCCGGTGACGCTCGCGGGCTTCCAGATGGCGGCATTGACGTTCGCGATCTCGCTCGACCGCATCTTCGACGGCTTCGGCCGCCCGTTCTTCGGCTTCGTCTCCGACAATATCGGCCGAGAGAACACGATGTTCATCGCGTTCGGCACGGCGGCGGTGATGCTGCTGACGCTGTCGGCTTACGGCCACGTGCCCGTTGTCTTCGTGCTCGCGACCGCGGTCTACTTCGGCGTGTTCGGCGAGATCTACTCGCTGTTCCCCGCCACCTGCGGCGACACGTTCGGCTCGAAATTCGCCACCACCAACAACGGCATGCTCTACACTGCGAAGGGCACGGCGTCCCTGCTCGTTCCGCTCGCCAGCGTAATCTCGGCCGCCTATGGCTGGAAGGCCGTGTTCGTGGTCGCGGTGGCTCTGAACGCGACGGCGGCATTGATGGCGCTGTTCGTGATCAAGCCGCTGCGCCGCTCCTTCATCCTCGGCAAAGAAGCCGAGAGCGCCACCTCCGCAACCGGCAACGCCAAGACGGCGTAAGCCGCCACACGCCAATGCAAGATCGCGAAGGGGCGCAACGATGCGCCCCTTCTTTTTTGTCTCGCGACAAACGTCAGCAGTCCTGCCGCAAGATTTCTCGGATCAGCCAAATCGAGCGCTTGACGATTGGTATTATGTATACCACACTTCCCCCGTCGTTCACCCCAGGGAGGTTGCAATGCTGGTCGGAGACATTCTGCGCAAGAAGACACCGCGCGTTGTCACGGTGCGAATGAACGAAACGGTGGGTATCGCCGCCAAGCTTATGCGGGCCAACAATATCAGCGCGCTGGTGGTCAAGGACGTGGTCCGCTCCGAGGGCAACACCGCCGTCGGCATGTTCACCGAGCGCGACGTGGTGCGCGCCGTCGCCGAGCACGGCGCGAACGGCGTCAACGTCAAGGTCTCGCAGCTCGTCTCGGTGCAGCAGCTCGTCTCCTGCACCTCCTCGGACACGATCGAGCACGTCCGCCACCTGATGAACCGCAATCACATCCGGCACCTGCCCGTGATCGACGATTACAGCCTCGTCTCCGTCATCAGCATGCGCGACATCGCCGCTGCCGTTGACGAAGCGATCAACGGCACGCCGCAGGCAGCAGCCTGAAGCGGCACGCCCCCTCTCCTGCGACGACCAGCCCGGCTCGGACCCATCCGAGCCGGACAGGATCCCTCGTCCCAAAATTCCGGCCACCCGTGAGGATTTCATGAAGATCTGCATCTACGGTGCCGGCGCGATCGGCGGATATCTCGGGGTTCAGCTCGCGCGCACGGGCGCCGATATCAGCCTGGTCGCACGGGGCGCCCATCTCGCCGCGATGCGCGAGCGCGGCCTGACGCTGCTCACGGGCGAGGAGACGCACACGGTGCATCCGCGCTGCACCGACAATCCCCCTGAGCTCGGCGTGCAGGATTTCATCATCATCACGCTGAAGGCGCACTCGATCACCAGCGTGATCGAGAAGATGCAGCCGCTGCTCGGGCCCCACACCCGCATCGTCACTGCCGTCAACGGCATCCCCTATTGGTACTTCTACAGGCACGGCGGCGCTTACGAGAATGCGACGCTGGAAAGCATCGACCCTGGCGGACGGCAGTGGCGCGAGATCGGCGCCGAGCGTGCCATCGGCTGCATCGTCTATCCCGCCACCGAGATCGAGGCGCCCGGCGTGATCCGCCACGTCTACGGCAATAATTTTCCGCTCGGCGAGCCCTCCGGCGAGATCACGCCGGACGTGCAACGTCTTGCCGATCTGTTCGTCTCGGCCGAACTGAAAGCGCCGGTGCTCGACCGCATCCGCGACGAGATCTGGCTGAAGCTGTGGGGCAATGTCTGCTTCAACCCGATCAGCGCGCTCACTCACGCAACGCTCGACGTGATCTGCACCGATCCGCCCACGCGCGCGCTGTCGCGCGCGATCATGGTGGAGACGCAAGCCATCGCCGAGACGTTCGGCGTCAAATTCCGCGTCGATGTCGAGCGCCGCATCGAGGGCGCCCGCAAGGTCGGCGCGCACAAGACCTCGATGCTGCAGGATCTCGAGCGCGGCCGCCCGATGGAGATCGACCCGCTCGTCACCGTGGTGCAGGAGATGGGCCGGCTGACCGGAATTCCGACGCCCGCGCTCGACTCGGTGCTGGCGATGGTGACGCAGCGCGCCCGCATCGCCGGTCTCTATGACGGCGTCTCGACGCCGGCCGATCCGCATGCACTGGCGGTGGCATGATGGCGGACGTCACCAAATGGCTTCGCTTCCGCCACGCCGGCTCGACCGGTTTCGGCACGCTGACCTCGCCAGGCATCAGCGGGCATGAGGGCGAGATGTTCGGCCGCAAAGCGCCCACCGGAAAGACGCTGGTGCTGTCGGAGGTCGATCTGCTCGCCCCGTGCGCGCCCAGCAAGATCGTCGCGCTCTGGAATAGTTTTCACGCGCTCGCCGCCAAGCTGAACCAGCCCGAGCCGCCGGAGCCGCTTTATCTGCTGAAAGCCACCACCAGCATCACGACGCCGGGCGCCGTGATCCGCGCCCCTCCTGTTACGACGGCAAGACCACTTATGAGGGTGAGTTCGGCATCGTCATCGGCAAGACCTGCGCGCGCGTCTTGCCTGATGAGGCGGACAGCTTCATTTTCGGCTACACTTGCGTCAACGACATCACCGCCAACGACATCCTCACGCGCGATCCCACCTTCCCCCAATGGGCCCGCGCCAAAGGCATCGACGATTACGGCCCGTTCGGCCCTGCCATCGCGACCGGCCTTGATCCCGCAAGGCTCACGGTCCGCACCATCCTCAACGGTGCCGAGCGGCAGAACTATCCGATCGCGGACATGATCTTCAGCGCCCAGGATCTGGTCAGCAGGATCTCCCGTGACATGACCCTGCTCCCCGGCGACCTCATCGCCGTCGGCACCTCTGCCGGCGTCGGCGTGATGAAGGAGCCGGTGAATATCGTCACCGTCGCGATCGACGGCATCGGCGAGCTGACCAACGAGTTTCGGCTGTAGCTCTCGCTGTCATTCCGGGGCGGCGCAGAGCGCCGAGCCCGGAATGACGACTGAGGACTGGGCCAGCGCCATCCCCCCACTTCGGGAAAACCCCGCAACCTCCGCACGCCCTCCACCGCTCGGACGTTTGCGACCCTTAACCAGTACAAGGAAGATCTGGCGAAATCCCACGCCGAGCTGGTGCCGCTGCGCTCGACGGACGCCGGCATCAACGCCCTGATCAGCGAGCTCGGGCTCAGCCATGACCGCCTCGCGAAGAACATCGACGAGCTCGAGACCGGCGGCGAAGCGCCGCTCGGCACCCGCGTCGAGACGCTGTCGAAGAACAAGATCGAGATCGAGCAGCGCCTTGCACGCGTCGACGACAGCTTCAACATCCTCAAGACGGTCGGCCTCGACTTCGAGGAGCTCGCCCAGCGCCGAGCCCAGCTCGAACGCTCGCTCGCGGATGTCGAAACCGATCCCGACGGCAAGTCACTTGCCGACCGCCAGAACGCGCTGAACGATTTCGTCCTCCAGTCGCGCTAGCGCCTCGGCGCGTTGCAGGAGACACTGGCGACGCTGAACGCCTTCAAGACGGAACTGTCGAAGTCGCAGGCCGACCTCGTCCCGCTGAAGGCTCCGGTGTTCGGCATCGAGGCCATGATCGCCGACGTCAGCGCCACCCGCGACCTGCTCGCCAGGACCGTGGACGAGATCGAGGCGAACGGCGATGTCACCCTCACCTCGCGCGTCGACGCGCTGACCAGGAGCAAGCGCGAAGTCGAGGATCGGCTGGCCCACATCTTCGACCATTTCAACGCGCTCGATGCCTTGCGCAAGGACATCGGCGGCATCTTCTCGACGATCCGCAACAGCCTGAACCGGATCGGGTGAGGAGCTGCGTAGAGAGGCCGCAAGGATGGGTTTCGCTTTCACTCTACCGATCCTGACCTCCGCACTCCGAACATCCAGACACATCACTTTTGCGCGCGCTCGGCAGATGCCGCCAACATGTCGCTCGGATGCCGCACTGTGGACGCAATCCGACGCCCTTCTGTGAGACGTGTCTGGGGGCACGGCGCTGCCGTGTTTGGACCAAACCTTCAGGGGTATGACTGTGAAGAAGATTGTATTTGTTCTGGGTGCTACGTTTGCTCTGGTGACGGTTGCGAACGCGGCCGATCTGCCGCGCCGGCAGCCCGTCTATGTCCAGCCGCAGGCGCCGATCGGAAAGATGCCGATTGGCAAGAGCCCGGTTGGAAAGGCCCCGATCGGCAAGGCACCCGGCCCGGTCGTCTCGCGCTACTGACGCGCAGCATCGTAGACGCGTCACCAGCGTAAACGGCCGACAGTCGAGGGGGCTCGCATGACGAACAAACCTGATCGATCGGGATCCTGCATCCTTGCGGGACTCGCCCTTGCGGCGATGATCGCGTGCACGCTGCCCTCGGCCTCGGCCCACGAAGCGAACAAGCGCGTTGCCGATGCCAACGCGCTTGCCACGACCGACTCCGTTTCACGACCGGCGCCGCAATCGACGCGGCGCCCCGTCGTGCGCGCGGAGAAAGGTCCCTACTACGTCGACTTTCGCGCGCGCACGGCGGCGAGCTGGGGCCATGCTTTCGTCTGGTACGGCAAGACCAGCGAGCGCGCCGTCGAGGTCGCAGGACTCACGCCCGCCGGCGACACCTGGGCCTACGTTCTCGGCCATCTCACCTGGGTGCCGTCCGAGACCGGCGCGAGCTACGGCGATCTCGATCCGGACTATCTCACCGCGAGCTACCGGGTCTATCTGAACGAAGCCGACGCCAAACGCGTGTTCGCCTATATCAAGAAATTGCAGGCGAGCTCGCCGGTCTGGAACGCCGAGACCACCAACTGCACCGGCTTCATCGGCGACATCGCCGAGTACATGGGATTGAAGGTCCCCTACCGCTGGCAACGCCCGGAAAACTTCGTCAACAGCCTGAAGGAAGCAAACGGCGGCCGGCAAATGGTGCGGCTGTCGGCGGAGTAATCCCGCCTGCAACATGAGGTGGCGAGCATTCCTCGACAGTGCTATTATAGGTCGTGAGTAGGCGCTTCGCAACGCGTCTAGTGAAGAGTGATCAAGAGTCAATCGAGGCAAGACCGAGGAATCCAAGACCGAGGAATTTAAGCAACGCGCCCAGGTGCCGCTCATCCGTTCCACCAACCCTTCATGGAGGTCGAGATGGCTAACAATCAGACGGGCCCAAGTGCTGACCGGTTGAAGCATCCACTTCTCGAAAAGCTCGGCGCCATACCGGCGGCAGCCGAGGGCCTCTTTGCATACAGCGCGAAGATCGTATGCGGTAAACAGACCGAGACGAACTGTTGTTGTGTCGCGGGCGCCCGGCCGGGCGTGTACGCAACCGAGGTCAACATTCAAAATCTCAATCTGGTGACCGCGCCGGTTCTGAAGTTCGTCCTGCCCTTGATCAACTCAGGCGCCGTTGTTGCGCGTGAACCCGACGTCGCCGATCCCACCACGTTTGCTGCACGTCAGGCAGAGGTCATCAAGCTTCCTCCGTTGGGGGCGACGATGGATGATTGTTGCCGTATCGCAGAGATGCTGCTGGGCGGAGCCCCGAGTGGAGACACCGCTCTCACGATCGCCATCCTGACGATTGTGAGCCAATTCGAGTTGTCTGTCTCCGTCGTCTATACGGCGAACCCTCTGAGTGGAGACGGCATCAGCATCGACGTCGAGTATATTCCATCGCGACTTCTGAGGCTTCGTGGCCAAGGTTGACGCAGGTGCCGGTTGGCGCCCGGCCTTCCCGGCACCCTTGCTTCGATAAGGGCGACGCGACGGGGAGCAAAGCTCAGGCGGAATGCCGCGAGAAGGCGAAGGTGTGCGAATTTCGATGCCGTACAAATATCAACAGATGCTCTCGTGCCCCGGACGCAACGCAGCGCTTCTTCAGCGGTGCGTTGCAGAGCCGGGGCCCATCTTTCCGAGAACACCGCGGATGGCATAGGTCCCCGGCTCTGCGCCGCAACGCCAAGAGGCGTTGCAGCGCGTCCGGGACACGAGCCACCCTAATTATCCGCCCCGCGGAATCACCCTCGTCCCTCGCATGATCGCCCCGCCCCCTCCGCACGCCCCCGCAATAGACTTTTCTCCACCTGAGCGGCATCCTCCCGGCATCAATCGACAACAGAGCCTGCGGGCCACCCAGGGGGAAACATCATGCTGCAGACACGGTTCACCAAACTCGTCGGCGTCGAGCACCCGATCGTCCAGGGCGGCATGCAATGGGTCGGGCGCGCCGAGCTGGTCGCCGCCGTTGCCAATGCCGGCGCGCTCGGCTTCATCACGGCGCTGACCCAGCCGACCCCGGAGGATCTGAGGAAGGAGATCGCGCGCTGCCGCGACCTCACCGACAAGCCGTTCGGCGTCAACCTCACCATCCTGCCCGCGATCAAGCCACCGCCCTACACCGAATACCGTGCCGCCATCATCGAGAGCGGCATCACCGTGGTCGAGACCGCCGGCAACAAGCCGCAGGAGCATGTCGACGAGTTCAAAAAGCACGGCGTCAAGGTCGTGCACAAATGCACCAGCGTCCGCCATGCCCTCTCGGCCGAGCGCATGGGCGTCGACGCCATATCGATCGACGGGTTCGAATGCGCCGGCCATCCCGGCGAGGACGACACCCCCGGCCTGATCCTGATCCCGGCAGCGGCCAACAAGATCAAGATCCCGATGATCGCCTCGGGAGGCTTTGCCGACGCCCGCGGCCTGGTCGCCGCCCTGGCGCTGGGAGCCGAAGGCATCAACATGGGCACCCGCTTCATGGCGACCAGGGAAAGCCCGATCCACCAGCTCATCAAGGAGAAGATCGTCGCCAACGACGAGCGCGAGACCGAGCTGATCTTCCGCACCATGCGCAACACCTCGCGCGTCGCCAGGAACGCGATCTCGACCAAGGTCGTGGCGATGGAGAAGGAAGGCGCCAAGTTCGAGGACATCCGCGAGCTCGTTGCGGGCGCCCGCGGCAAGATGGTCTATGCGACGGGCGATTCCGACGAGGGCATTTGGTCGGCTGGCCAGGTGCAGGGTCTGATCCAGGACATTCCGAGCTGCGCCGAGCTCGTCTCCCGCATCGTGCGTGAGGCGGAGGCCATCATCCGCGGCCGGCTCGAAGGCATGATCGTTCATCCGACAGCGCAAGCTGCGGAATAATCACTGCAAGAAGCGAGAGTAATTCATGAAGGCTTACGTCTACGGCACTGACGGCGCTCGGATTTCCGACGTCGCTCAACCAAAACCTTTGGGCACGCAGGTGCTGGTGCGCGTCCGCGCCTGCGGGCTGAACCGCGCCGACACCGGCATGCGCAAGGGCCACGCCCACGGCGCGGCCGGCGGCGTCGGCACGGTGCTCGGAATGGAATGGGCCGGCGAAGTCGCCGAGCTCGGACCCGATGCGAAGGGCGTGAAGGTCGGCGACCGCATCATGGGCTCGGGCGGCGCGGCATTCGCCGAATACACGCTGG
Organism: Bradyrhizobium sp. A5; assembly: GCF_042076515.1. NCBI lineage: Bacteria > Pseudomonadati > Pseudomonadota > Alphaproteobacteria > Hyphomicrobiales > Nitrobacteraceae > Bradyrhizobium > Bradyrhizobium sp. A5. Next base: position 4,737,567 of record NZ_CP148990.1, read on the forward strand.
CCGATCACGGCCGGCTGTTCCGCGCCCCCTCGAACATGAATTTCGAAGAGGCCGCCACCCTCCCCGTCGCGCTCGCGACCATGCACAACGCCGTCGTCACCGTCGGCGGCGTGCGGCCGGGCCAGAGCGTACTGATCCAGGGCGCCAGCTCCGGCGTCGGCCTGATGGCGATGCAGATCGCCAAGCTCAAGGGCGCCAGGCTCGTGATCGGCTCGTCGACCGATGCCTATCGGCGCAGCCGGCTGACGGACTACGGCGCCGACCTCGCGGTCGACTCCTCCGACCCCAAATGGGTCGACGAGGTCCTGAAGGCGACCGGCGGCGAAGGCGTCGACCTCATCGTCGATCAGGTCTCCGGCCAGGTCGCCAACCAGAACCTGGCCGCGACCCGGATCAAGGGCCGGATCGTCAATGTCGGCCGGCTCGGCGGCACCCATGCCGACTTCAACTTCGACCTGCATGCCGCCCGCCGCATCAGCTATATCGGCGTCACCTTCCGCACCCGCACCATCGAGGAGGTCCGCGAGATCTTCGACGAAGTCCGCAAGGACGTCTGGGGCGCGGTGGAGTCGCGCAAGCTGCAACTGCCGATCGACAAGGTGTACGCGTTCGACGACATCGATCAGGCCTTCGCACACATGGAGGCGAACAAGCACCTGGGGAAGATCGTGGTGACTCTATAGGGGGCGCGGTCATTCCGGGGCGGCTCGAAGAGCCGAACCCGGAATCCCGAGATTCCGGGTTCGATGCTTCGCATCGCCCCGGAATGACGGCGGCAGTGATTAATCCGCTCCTGCAACTCACTAGCGACTACGACCCGGATCATCGCTTGATGTTCGGCCATGGACTGCTAAATCCCCCGCCATGACCTCCCAGCACAGCAAGACCTCGGTCGCCGCGATCTCGATCTTCGCCAGCGGCGGCATGGCGGCGGCCAAGTTCGCGGTAGGAATCGCGATCGGCTCGCTCGCGCTGATCTCCGAAGCCCTGCACTCCTCGGTCGACCTGATCGCGACCATCATCACCTGGGCGGTGGTGCGGGTCTCCGACAAGCCGGCGGACGACGAGCACCATTACGGCCACGGCAAGCTGGAGAGCATTTCCGCGCTCGGCGTCACCGCCCTGCTCTACGTGCTGGCCGGCGGCATCCTGGTGGAGTCCTATAGCCGGCTGCGCGAGGGAACCCCGCCGCCGACCATTTCGGCCGTGCCGTTCGTGGTGCTGGTGATCGACATCGTCGTCAATTTCTGGCGCGCCCGCGCGCTGCACCGTGCCGCGCGTGAGACCGGGAGCCAGGCGCTCGCGGCCGATGCGCTCCACTTCGCCTCGGATGTCATGGGCTCGTTCGCTGTGATCGCGGGCCTGATCCTCGCCGCCCTCGGTTTCTGGTGGGGCGACGCGGCCGCCGCCGCCGCGGTTGCCGTGATGATCGCCCTGCTCGGCCTGCGCATGGCCGGCTCGACCGTGCAGACGCTGGTCGACCGTGCGCCGGAAGGCGCGCAGGAGAAGGCCACGGTTGCGATCCGCAGTGTCCCCGGCGTGATCGACGTCGAGCGGCTGCGGGTGCGCATGGTCGGGGCGACCACCTTCATCGACACCATCGCCAAGGTGCCGCGGACCTATCCGATCGACCGCGTCGAGGAGATCAAGCGCAAGGCGCAGGCCGCCGTCGACACGGCCTTCGGCGATACCGACCTCACCTTCACCGCGGTCCCCGTCGCTCGCGACAACGAGACCGTGCGCGACCGCATCATGGTGATCGCGCACAATTCGGGCCTGGCCGTCCACCACGTCACGGTGCACGACCTGGGCGGCAAGCTAATCGTCAGCATTGACCTGGAGGTCGACGCCCGGATGCAGCTCGACGCCGCCCATGACGTCGCCAACACGCTGGAGCGGAACATCCAGGAGGAGTTTGGCGCGGACGTCGAGGTCGACGTCCATATCGAGCCGCTGGAACCGGAACTACCGTTCGGGGTCGATGCCGCGCCGGAACGGGTGCAGACCATTGCCGCAGCGCTCACCGAATATGCCGCCGGCGGCGAGATCCACGACATTCATAACGTGCGCGTACGCGACACCGAAGGCGGCGAGATCGTCAACTTCCACTGCCGCGCCACCCCGTCGATGAGCGTGATCAGGGTGCACGAGCATGTCGACGCGATCGAGCGCAAGCTGCGCCGTGCCTTCCCGAGCGTGAAGCGGGTCATCAGCCACGCCGAGCCGCCGCACGCATGATGCGGAACGATCGAAAGTCACGCGTTCTCGTTTCGGACTCATCGTGCACGTCGATTTACCGACGCAGGACGCGCGAACTCTCCGTTGGATAAGAATAATTTCGCGTTAACGTTTCGTTGACTCTCGACAGCCTGCGGAAAGTGGATTCAAATCGCTTTGATTCGAAAGTGATGTGGGGCTGCTTTCGAATCGAGTCGCAGCAAGTTTCCCGGGGGCTAAAGGCATGTCGCGTGCAGACGCCGCGAACGCGTGCGCGCAATCCGATTCGATCAAGGGATTGGCGCAATCGATCGCGAAACCTGCCTATCATCGGCTCCTGATCGCGGAGCCCGCGCTGCGCCGCGCCGTGCCGACGCTCATCATCGCGTTCCTGATCACGATCTGCCTCGGTGCATTCGTGCAAGTCGTCGATCAGACGCGCCAGAAGCGACTGGTGACCCGCCACGACATCTCGGCCCTGGCCGACCTGCTCGCCGAGCGCCTCGACCGCCTGACGTCGTCCCGGCAAGAGCGGCTGAAGAACATCGACAACCTGCCGACGCTGCTGCCCGATCTCATCCCGACCTGGGGCACGGCCTCCGGCCGCCACGTCATCGTCACCTCGGCCGGCATCGACCGCCGCATCCTCGCCCGCATTCCCGTCGACAACGATCCTTCGGGCAACGACCGCCTGCTCGACGCGATCACGACGGCGCAAATGCTGGTGGCGCCGCCCCGCGACAACACCATCTCCGACATGACACTGCCGAACGGCAACGCCGCGATGGCGACCTCGCGGCAGATCAAGTCGATGCCGGGGCTCGTCACCGTGATCCAGGAGCGCAACGAGCCGATCTGGGGCTCGGACGCCGCGCTCTCGGTGACGCTGTCGGCGACGACCGGCTTCGTCGTGCTGATCCTCGGCTTCGCCTTCCACTGGCAGTCGACCCGCGCCCGCGAGGGCGACCTCATCAACGACGCCGTGCGCGGCCGCATCGACACCGCGCTCAACCGCGGCCGCTGCGGATTGTGGGACTGGGACCTGTCGCGCGGCCGGATCTTCTGGTCGCAGTCGATGTTCTCGATGCTCGGCCTCGACGGCCGCAACGAGCTCCTGACCTTCGGCGAGGTCAATGCGCTGGTGAAGTCCGACGACATCGACCTGTTCGAGATCGCCGACCAGCTCATCTCGGGTCAGATCGCCCACATCGACCAGACCTTCCGCATGCAGCATGTCGACGGCCACTGGATCTGGCTGCGCGTCCGCTGCGAGAAGACGCGCGGGGCGACCGATTCCAGCGTGCACCTGATCGGCATCGCCGTCGACATCACAGAGCAGAAGAGCCTCGCCGAACGGACCGTCGAAGCCGACCTCCGCCTGCGCGACGCCATCGAGACCATTCCGGAAGCGTTCGTGCTGTGGGACGCGATCGACCGCCTGGTGCTCTGCAACTCGCACTTTCAGCGCCTGCACAAGCTGCCCGACTCGGCCGTCATCCCCGGCACCTCCTACGAGACCGTGCTCGAAGTCGGCCGCATGCCGGAGGTGCGCACCCGCCACAACGAGACCGCGAGCCAGGGTCCGGGCGCGCGCACCTTCGAGGCCCAGCTCGACGACGGCAGCTGGCTGCACATCAGCGAGCGCCGCACCAAGGACGGCGGCTACGTCTCGGTCGGCACCGACATCACCCGGATCAAGGAGCACGAGCAGAAGCTGGTCGACAACGATCTGCGCCTGCGTGCCACCGTCATCGACCTCAAGCGTTCGCAGGCGGCCCTCGAGCGCCAGACCAACGAGCTGGCCGATCTCGCCGAGAAATACCAGCGCGAGAAGACCCGCGCCGAGGAAGCCAACCAGACCAAGTCGAAATTCCTCGCCAATATGAGCCACGAGCTGCGCACGCCGCTCAACGCCATCATCGGCTTCTCCGAGATCATGGGCTCGGGCATGTTCGGTGAGCTCGGCAGCGAGAAGTACCAGGAATACTGCCACGACATCCTGACCAGCGGCCACTACCTGCTCGAGGTCATCAACGACATCCTCGATATGTCCAAGATCGAAGCCGGCCGCATGAAGCTCGACATGGAAGAGCTCGACCTCGCACAGACGCTGGCGGAATCCCTGCGGGTCGTCACCGGCCGTGCCCAGGACAAGAATCTGACGCTCGATGCCGATATCGAGACATCCATCTCGGTCGTCGCGGACCGCCGCGCCACCAAGCAGATCATCGTCAACCTGCTCTCCAACGCGGTGAAGTTCACGCCCGACGGCGGCCGCATCGTGGTGCGCAGCCGGCAGCTCGACGACAGGATCGTGCTGATGATCGCCGACACCGGCATCGGGATCGCGCAGCATTCGCTGGCGCGGCTCGGGCGCCCGTTCGAGCAGGTCGAGAGCCAGCTCACCAAGACCTATCACGGCTCCGGCCTGGGGCTCGCGATCGCCCGTTCGCTGGCGCAGCTCCACGGCGGCTCGATGCGGCTGCGCTCGAAGCTTGAAGTCGGCACCGTCGTGCGCGTGACCCTGCCGCGCGATGCGATCAAGGCGGCGTCCGGGATATCGGCTGCGGCCTGAACCCTACAGCTGCAGCGACGGTGCGACTTCGCGCGCGACATTGACCAGCGCGGCGATTAGCGGCGTCATCGGATCGCGCTGCGGGATCACCATGCCGATGCTGTAATTGACATCGGGATCGGTGATCGGGATCGAACGCACCGTGTCGGACAGGCCGAGCGTCTCGGCCAGCTTGGCCGGCATCACGCTCGCCCAGCGCCCCGTCTTCACATGCGTGAACAGCACGAGCAGCGAGTTCGACGTCAAGGTCGGCGTCGCTTCCGCGCCGACCGAGCGCAATGCGCGGTCGATGATGCGGCGGTTCTGCATGTCGGGCGTGAGCAGGCACAGCGGCACCTGCCCGACCTCTTTCCACGTCACCGTCTCGCGGTCACCGAACATCCCGTCCGGCGCGGTCAGGAGGCGATAGCTCTCGTTGTAGAGCGGGATGGTGCGCACCTTCCCGATCGGCTCATTCTCGATATAGGTCAGCCCCGCATCGACCTCGAGATTTTCGAGCAGCCCCAGCACCTCCGATGAGGTGGTGGACTGGATGCGGAAGCGCACCTCGGGGTGGCGCGCGCGGAATGGCGTCGTCAGCGCGGCGACCATGCCGAGCACGGTCGGGATCGCGGCGATACGGATCTCGCCGGAGAGCTGATGCTTCAGCCCGTTGATCTCGTCACGCATCGCGCGGGCATCGCCCACGATCCGCCGCGCCCAGTCCAGCGCCCGCTCGCCTTCGGGCGTAAAGCCCTGAAAGCGTGAGCCGCGCTGGACCAGCATCACGCCGAGGATCTCCTCGAGTTGCTTCAGCCCGGTCGACATGGTCGGCTGCGTCACGCCGCAGGCCTCGGCCGCGCGTCCGAAATGCCGCTCTTTTGCCAGCGCCAGCAGCAGTTCAAGCTTGTCGATCAACCGGACGTCCCCTCAGGTTTTGTCGTGGCATGCAAGCTAGCACGACCTATCCCAGTCAACACGCGAAAACCGCCCCGCAGAATGGTGTCGATTGCAGTTTCATATCGTTCGATCGTAATCGCAAATCGATCTGAATTCGCAATCGCCGCATGAGACAGCTTTATTGATCTTCGAACGATTCCAAATAGTTTGCGAGGAAGGGACGCTCAATCTGAGAACGAAGAATGACAACGGTTTACGAGCCTTCGCACCAGCCTTCGCACGAGCCTTGGGACGAGACGCGCGGCGCCGAGATCATCGCCGAACATTCCAAACAGGAAGGCGCAACGCTGGTCGTTCTGCACGCCCTTCAGGAGGCGTTCGGCTATGTGCCGGAGGCCGCCATTCCGATGGTCGCGCAGGCGCTGAATCTGTCGCGCGCCGAGGTCCATGGCGTGGTCACGTTCTATCATGATTTCAGGCACAAGCCGGCCGGCCGCCACGTGCTGAAGCTGTGCCGCGCGGAGGCCTGTCAGGCCGCGGGCGGAGATGCGCTGGCGGCGCGCGCGGAAGCAAAGCTCGGCGTGCCGCTCGGCAACACGACAGCCGACGATCGCGTCACGCTGGAGCCGATCTACTGCCTCGGCCTGTGCGCGACCGCACCGTCGGCGATGCTCGACGGCCGCCTCGTTGGCCGGCTCGACGAGAAGCGCCTCGATGCGCTGGTTGCGGAGGCCCAGCGATGAGCATGCGTCTATTCGTCTCACGCGATGCCGGTGCGATTGCCGTCGGTGCCGACGAGGTTGCGATTGCGCTGCAGCAGGCCGCGGCCAAGCGCGGCGTTGCGGTCGAGATCGTCAGAACCGGCTCGCGCGGCCTGTACTGGCTGGAGCCGCTGGTCGAGATTGCGACACCGCAGGGCCGGATCGCCTTCGGCCCCGTGACCGAGGCCGATGTCCCCTCCCTGCTCGACGCACTCGCCGGCAACACGCCGCATCTGCTACGGCTCGGCGCAACCGACGAGATTCCCTGGCTGAAGCGCCAGACCCGCCTCACCTTTGCCCGCTGCGGCGTGATCGACCCACGCTCGCTCGACGACTACCGCGCCCATGGCGGCTACAAGGGCCTGGAGCGCGCGCTGTCGCTCGGCTCCGACGCGATCCTCAACGAAGTGACGGCGTCCGGCCTGCGCGGTCGCGGCGGCGCGGGCTTCCCAACCGGCATCAAGTGGAAGACGGTCGCGCAAGCCAAGGCCGACCGCAAGTTCATCGTCTGCAACGCCGACGAGGGCGACAGTGGCACCTTCGCCGACCGCATGATCATGGAGGGCGATCCCTTCCTGGTCATCGAGGGCATGACGATCGCAGGCATCACCGTCGGCGCCACCAAAGGCTACATATACACCCGCAGCGAATATCCGCACGCGGTCGAGGCCATGAAAGCCGCCGTCGTGGCGGCCCGGCGCGGCGGTTATCTCGGCAGCAAGATCGGCGGGTCCACTTACGATTTCGATCTCGAAGTGCGCGTCGGCGCCGGCGCCTATGTCTGCGGCGAGGAGACGTCGCTGCTTGAGAGCCTCGAAGGTCGCCGCGGCATCGTGCGCGCCAAGCCGCCGCTCCCGGCCCATCACGGCCTGTTCGGCCAGCCAACCGCGATCAACAACATCCTGTCGCTGGCCGCGATCCCCTTCATCCTCGCCGAGGGCGCCAAGGCCTATGCCGATTACGGCATGGGCCGTTCGCGCGGCACGATGCCGATCCAACTCGCCGGCAATCTCCGCTACGGCGGGCTGTTCGAGACGGCGTTCGGCGTCACGCTTGGCGAACTCGTCGACGATATCGGCGGCGGCACGTTCACGGGCCGCCCCGTTCGCGCGGTTCAGGTCGGCGGCCCGCTCGGCGCCTATTTTCCGCGCGCGCTGTTCGACACGCCGTTCGACTACGAAGCCTTCGCCGCACGCGACGGCCTGATCGGTCATGGCGGCATCGTCGTGTTCGACGACAGCGTCGACATGCGCAAGCAGGCGCGCTTCGCCTTGGAGTTCTGCGCCATCGAATCCTGCGGCAAGTGCACGCCCTGCCGGATCGGTTCGACCCGCGGCGTCGAGACGATCGAGAAGATCATCCGCGGCGAGCGCGTCAGCGAAAACCTCGCGCTCGTCGAGGACCTCTGCAACACCATGAAATTCGGCTCGCTCTGCGCACTCGGCGGCTTCACGCCCTACCCCGTGCTCAGCGCATTGAGGCACTTCCGGGAGGATTTCGTCCCGGCGCCAACCACGCTTCAGGCCGCGGAATAGGAGAGCAACGATGTCTCTGATCGAAGAAATCGACTACGGCACGCCGCGCTCCAGATCAACAACGATGGTCACGCTGACCATCGACGGCAACGAGATCACGGTGCCGGAAGGCACCTCGATCATGCGGGCCGCGATGGACGCGGGACACCAGATCCCAAAACTCTGCGCGACCGACATGGTCGACGCCTTCGGCTCCTGCCGGCTCTGCGTGGTCGAGATCGAGGGCCGCGCCGGTACGCCAGCCTCGTGCACCACGCCCGTGATGCCCGGCCTCGTCGTGCATACCCAAAGCGAGCGGCTGAAGAAGCTGCGCAAGGGCGTGATGGAGCTCTACATCTCCGACCATCCGCTCGACTGTCTCACCTGCAGCGCCAATGGCGACTGCGAATTGCAGGACATGGCCGGTGCCGTCGGCCTGCGCGAGGTGCGCTACGGCTACGAGGGCGAGAACCACGTCTTCGCCAGGACGCCTGGCAAGTCCAACGGTGAGATCAACGCCGGCTGGATGCCGAAGGACGAGTCCAATCCCTACTTCACCTATGATCCCTCCAAATGCATCGTTTGCTCGCGCTGCGTCCGCGCCTGCGAGGAGGTGCAAGGCACATTCGCGCTGACCATCTCCGGCCGCGGCTTCGACAGCCGCGTCTCCCCCGGCATGAGCGAAAGCTTCCTCGGCTCCGAATGCGTCTCCTGCGGCGCCTGCGTGCAGGCCTGTCCGACCGCGACGCTGACGGAAAAGTCCGTGATCGAGATCGGCCAGCCCGAGCATTCGGTCGTCACCACCTGCGCCTATTGCGGTGTCGGCTGTGCCTTCAAGGCCGAGATGCGCGGCGAGGAAGTCGTGCGCATGGTGCCGTACAAGGACGGCAAGGCCAATCGTGGCCATTCCTGCGTCAAGGGCCGCTTCGCGTGGGGCTATACCAATCACAAGGAACGCATCCTCAAGCCGATGATCCGCGAGCGGATCGAGGATCCCTGGAAGGAAGTGTCCTGGGATGAGGCGTTCTCGTTTGCCGCCGCCAGGATGCGCGGCATCCAGAAGAAATACGGTCGCGACGCCATCGGCGGCATCACCTCGTCCCGCTGCACCAACGAGGAAACCTATCTGGTGCAGAAGCTGATCCGCGCCGGCTTCGGCAACAACAATGTCGACACCTGCGCCCGCGTCTGCCACTCGCCGACCGGCTATGGCCTCTCGCAGACCTTCGGCACGTCCGCCGGCACGCAGGATTTCGACTCGGTGGAGGACACCGATGTCGCCGTCATCATAGGCGCCAATCCAGCCTCCGCCCATCCAGTCTTCGCCTCACGCCTGAAGAAGCGGCTGCGTCAGGGCGCCAAACTGATCGTGATCGATCCGCGCCGCACTGAAATGGTGGAATCGCCGCACGTGAAGGCGCTGCACCTGCCTCTGATGCCCGGCACCAACGTTGCCGTCGTGACCGCGTTGGCGCATGTCATCGTCACCGAGGGGCTCGTCAACGAAGCCTTCGTGCGCGAGCGCTGCGACTGGACAGAGTTCGAGGAATGGGCGGCGTTCGTCGCCCAGCCGAAGCACAGCCCGGAGGCGACCGCGATCCTGACCGGTGTCGATCCGAGGGATTTGCGCGAAGCCGCCCGCATCTATGCCACCGGCGGCAACGGCGCGATCTATTACGGCCTCGGTGTCACCGAGCACAGCCAGGGCTCGACCACGGTGATCGCGATCGCCAACCTCGCGATGGCAACCGGCAATATCGGCCGTTCCGGCGTCGGCGTGAACCCGCTGCGCGGCCAGAACAACGTTCAGGGCTCGTGCGACATGGGCTCGTTCCCGCATGAGCTGCCGGGCTATCGCCACATCTCGGGCGACGCCGTGCGCGACCAGTTCGAGGCGCTCTGGAACGTCAAGCTCAACCCGGAACCGGGCCTGCGCATCCCCAACATGTTCGACGCCGCGATCGAAGGCTCGTTCATGGGCATCTATGTGCAGGGCGAGGACATCCTGCAATCCGATCCCAACACCAAGCACGTGGTGGCCGCGCTGTCCGCGATGGAATGCGTGATCGTCCACGACCTCTTCCTGAACGAGACCGCGAACTACGCCCATGTGTTCCTGCCCGGCTCGAGCTTCCTGGAAAAGGACGGCACGTTCACCAACGCCGAACGCCGCATCCAGCGGGTGCGCAAGGTGATGTCGCCGAAGAACGGCATGGCCGACTGGGAGGTTACGATCGGCCTCGCCAAGGCGATGGGCTATGACATGCCCTACAATCACCCGTCCGAGATCATGGACGAGATCGCCGCGCTTACGCCGACCTTTACCGGGGTCTCCTACGCCAAGCTCGACGAGCTTGGCTCGGTGCAATGGCCATGCAACGAGAAGGCGCCGGAGGGCACGCCGGTGATGCATATCGACGGCTTCGTCCGCGGCAAGGGCAAGTTCATCGTCACCGAATATGTCGCGACCGACGAACGCACCGGTCCCCGCTTCCCGCTGCTGCTCACCACGGGCCGCATCCTCAGCCAGTACAATGTCGGCGCGCAGACCAGGCGCACCGAGAACGTGGTCTGGCATGCGGAGGACCGGCTTGAGATCCACCCCTACGACGCCGAGTTGCGCGGCGTGCGCGACGGGGACTGGGTGCGGCTCACGAGTCGCGCGGGCGAGACCACGCTGCGCGCGGAGATTACCGACCGCGTATCGCCGGGAGTCGTCTACACGACCTTCCATCATCCGGATACGCAGGCGAACGTGATCACCACCGACTATTCGGACTGGGCGACCAACTGCCCCGAATACAAGGTCACGGCGGTGCAGATCTCGCCGTCAAACGGTCCGTCCGACTGGCAGAAGACCTATGACGCGCAGGCGCGGCACTCCCGCCGTATCGCCCCGGCCGAGGCGGCGGAGTAACGGCATGCACGTGCCGGTCCAGGCCATCGACCGCGAAATCTGGCGCGACGGTGCCGCGTCGGAAGGGACACGGCTAGTCCCGGAAGAGACGCCGCTGGCGCTGACCTACAATGGCGGCACCTATGCCGTCATGATGGGCACGCCGCAGAACCTCGAGGATTTTGCGGTCGGCTTCAGCCTTGACGAGGGCATCATCAAATCGGTCGACGACGTCAAATCCCTCGAAATGGTTCGCCTCGACGATGGCATCGAGCTGCGCATGTGGCTCGACGAAGAAAAAGCCGCGCGCATCAACGAGCGTCGGCGGCATATTGCCGGCCCCACGGGCTGCGGCATCTGCGGCATCGAATCGATTGCAGAAGCCGTGCGGCCTGCGGCCGTGGTGCCGCCGGGACAGACCTTCACACCCGAACAGATCATGACGGCGATGCAGACCATCGCCCCTCTGCAATCGATCAACATACAGACCCGCGCGGTCCACGCCGCGGCCTTCTGGTCCCCGTCAAACGGCATCGTCGCCCTTCGCGAGGATGTCGGCCGCCACAACGCGCTCGACAAGCTCGCCGGTGCGCTGGCGCGCAGCCGGACGGAGGCGAGCGGCGGCCTGGTGCTGCTGACGAGCCGCGTCTCGGTCGAGATGGTGCAGAAGACGGCCGCCATTGGCGCGCCTGTGCTTGTTGCGGTCTCCGTGCCCACCGCGCTCGCGGTGCGCACAGCGGAAGCCGCCGGCATCACGCTGATCGCGATTGCGCGTAGCGACGGATTTGAAGTGTTCACGCACCAGGGCCGCGTCGCGGCTCGTCGTGCTCAGGAGATCATCGATGTCGTCGCCTGACCGCCTCGTCTACATGGCCAACCAGATCGGCACGTTCTTCCGCAGCCAAGGCCACGACAAGGCCGTGCCGGGGATCGCCGAGCACATCAAGAAATTCTGGGACCCCCGGATGAAGCGCGCGATCTTCGCGCATCTCGACGCGGGCGGCGCGGGTCTGGAGCCGAACGTGCGCGACGCCCTCACGTCGCTGAAACAGACTGCTTCCCTTCCAGGAGCGCGCTGAACACGCGCCGCACCTCGCCCTGCGTTTCCTTGACGCGGGCCTCGAGCGACGAGAAATCCGGTGCGTCGCCGGCGCGCGCCATCACGCGCTGAAGGTCGGTGCCGGCGGTCTCCGGCTTGAATCGATCGCTGACGCAAAGCCGCAGGATCTGCGTCAGGTCATGATAGAGCCGTGCGGCGGCACGCAAGATCTCCGCCTCCGACTGCGGGAGCACGCCGAGCTTGGCGGCGTTGTCCAGCACCTGCATCGTACCGACGTCGAGAATATCCGGCTTGTCGTGGGCGTGCACGAGCTGGAGATATTGCGCGATGAAGTCGATATCGACCATGCCGCCGGCGGCGTATTTGAGATCCCAATGGTCGCTCTCGCCCTTCTCCTGCGCGATGGCGCGCCGCATGTCGGCGACGTCGTTGGCGACGACGGCGCGGTCGCGGCGGCGCGTCAGGACATCGCGGATGATGCGTTCGATCCGTTCACGGAATGCATCCGATGAAGACACCACGCGCGCGCGGGTCAGCGCCATATGCTCCCAGGTCCAGGCCTCGTTGGCCTGGTAGTCCGCAAAGGAGGCAAGACTCGACGCCACCGGGCCGGCGCGCCCGGAGGGACGAAGCCGCATGTCGATCTCGTAGAGCACGCCGTAATTGGTGCGCGTGGTGAAAGCGCTGATCAGACGCTGGGTGAAGCGCGCGAAGTAGTGCGCGCCATGCAGCGATTTTGGCCCGTCCGAGTCCGGGGCCTCGCTGTCGAAATCGTAGAGCAGGATCAGGTCGAGATCGGACGACGCCGTCATCTCGCGGCTGCCGAGCCGGCCCATCGCGATGATCGCGGTCTCCTGCCCCTTGATGCGGCCGTGCTGGGCGGCAAAGCGCTCGGCGACAAGACCATGCACGGTATGGACGGTGCCCTCGGCGACGTCCGCAAAGGCCGTGCTGGCTTGTTGCGCCGAGACGGTCCCGGAGAGGATGCGCGTGCCGATCAGGAACAGGCTCTCCTGCCCGAACAAGCGCAGGCGATCGAGGAATTCCTCATAGGAGCCGGCATCGCGCACCGTCGCGGCTAATCGCGCCGACAGTTCCTGCTTGTCCGGCATCGCGCCGAAGAAGCGCGGATCGATCAGGCCGTCCATGAGCTGCGGCTTCCGCGCCAGCATCTCGCCGAGCCGCGGCGCCGCGCCAAGCACCAGCGCCACCAGCGCGACGAGATCGCGGTTCTGGGCGAGCAGCGTGATCAGCCGGCCGCCAAGCTGGAGCGCCCCGAGGAAATGATCGAACGTCACGACGGCGCGATCCGGCTCCTCGGCATGCGCGAGGCCGTCGATCAGGGCCGGCACGAAGTCGACGAAGGCGCTTCGCGTCGCCTCGTTGCGGAACGCCCGGTAGTCGCCGGTGACCCAGTCGCGCACGGTCTGGGCCACGGCGGCCGGCTTCTTGAAGCCGAGCGTCGTCAGATATTGCAACAGGCGCGGATCATCCGGGCCTGCACTGTAGTCGAGCGCCGGCAGCTTTGCCGTGCCGGTCGGATCATCGCCCTCGAACAGCTTCTCATAATGGCCCTGGACGATCTCGAGTTGCCGCAACAGATCGCGCGCGAAGGCTTCGCGATCGGGATAGCCGAAGAAGCGTGCAAAACGCTCGACCGCTTCCTTGTCGTCGGGCAGCGCATGGGTCTGCTCGTCCGCGATCATCTGGAGACGATGCTCGACCCGGCGCAGGAATTCATACGCAATGGTCAATTCATCGCGCGCGGCGAAAGTGATCCAGTTGTTGGCCGCCAGCACATTGAGCGCGGCGAGCGTCGGTCGCACCCGCAATTCTGGATGGCGGCCGCCGGCAATCAGCTGCTGCGTCTGCGCGAAAAACTCGATCTCACGGATACCGCCGCGGCCGACCTTGACGTTGTGGCCCTCCACCGCGATCTCGCTCTGGCCGCGATAGGTCTGCATCTGCCGCTTCATGTCGTGCACGTCGGCGAGCGCGGCGAAGTCGAGATGCTTGCGCCAGACGAAAGGGGCGATCTCGGCAAGCAGCGCCTCGCCCGCCCTGGGATCGCCGGCGCAGGCGCGTGCCTTGATCATCGCGGCGCGCTCCCAGGTGCGCCCTTCGCGCTCGTAGTAATGCAGCGCGGCGTCGCGGGAGATCGCCACCTGGGTCGAGGACGGATCGGGACGCAGCCGCAAGTCGACGCGGAAGACGTAGCCGTCATAGGTGCGCTGCTGGAGGATGCGCGCCATGCCTTGCGTCACCCGGACGAAGAACGGCTGCGGCTCGATATCGGGTGCGAGCGTCGTGTTATCGGGATCGAAGAACACGATCAGATCGATGTCGCTGGAATAGTTCAGCTCGCCGGCGCCCATCTTGCCCATCGCGAGCACGATCAGGCCGCAGCCCGCTTCCGGCGCCTCGGGATCGGGCGGCAGGATTTTTCCACGTGCGGCTTCCTGCCGCAGTTGGTACCGCAGCGCCGCCTGCACCGAGGACACCGCGACATCGGTCAGCGCCGCCGTCACCCGCATCACCGGCCAGACCCCGCCGATGTCGCATAGCGCAGTCAGCAGCGCGGCCTCCCCCTTCATGCGGCGAAGCAGACGCATCACCTCGGCTTCGTCGCCAGCTGCAAGCACCGCGTCCCTCGCCTCCGCGATCAACGCGGCGAGATGCGCATCCGGATCGCATGCGAGCAGCCGGATCAGGCGCGGCGCATCGGCGCGCGCCAGATCGAACAGGTACGGCGAGAATTCCGCGATGCCGGCCAGAATATCCCGTGCGAAGGGATGCACCAGCAGCGCGTCGAGACGCGCCGACTGTGCCGGCTCGAGCTCGGCCAGCCAGCTTTCCAAGCGTCGTTCGTCGGTTGTGGAAGCGGCAATATGGGGAGCCTCCGCGAAACGCGCGGCCAGACCCTCACCATGCTTGTCCGCGTTTCCCGGCGCGGAGTGGTTCATGCCACCTTCTGTGGCACATCCGGTATTGGAGGAGCAACCCTGTCGCCGGCGCCGGCGCGCGCCGGCAGCACCAGCGTGGCGACGAGACCCGGATGGGCATCGCCCAGCCGCAATTCTCCGCCGTGCAGCGTCGCCACCGCGGAGGCGAGGCTGAGGCCGAGGCCGGAGCCCGGCAGCGTGCGGCTGGCCTCAAGCCGCACGAATCGCTCGACGGCATGCTTGCGGTCGCCTTCGGGGATGCCGGGGCCGCGATCGGTGACGCTGAGCAGCACCTGGTCGCCCTCGCGCCGGGCCTCGATCGTGATCTGCCTGCTGTCCATGCTGACCACGGTTCCCGCCGGTTGCGCAGCCGGCTTGCCGTATTTGATTGCGTTCTCGACCAGATTGGCGAGCGCCTGGCTGATCAGTTCGCGGTTGGCATGAACCGGCGTCGGATGATCGGCCTTGACCTTCAGGGTCATGCCGTCATCTTCGGCGAGCGGCTCGTAGAGCTCGTGGATGCCGCCCGCGACATCAGCGGCGTCGAAATCATCCATGTTGCCGCGCGCCTGGCCGGACTCCGCACGCGCGATCATCAGCAGCGCGTTGAAGGTGCGGATCAGGCCGTCGGATTCCTCGATGGTCCGCTCCAGCGCGGCACGGTAATCGGCTTCGCTGCCAGATTTCGCCAGCGCCTCCTCGGCGCGGTTGCGCAGGCGAGTCAGCGGCGTCTTGAGGTCGTGCGCGATATTGTCGGAAACTTCCTTCAATCCCGCCATCAGCGCCTCGATCCGCTCCAGCATGGCGTTGAGATTTTCGGCAAGACGGTCGAGCTCGTCGCCGCTGCGTCCCACCGGCAGGCGCCCGCTGAGATCGCCAGTCATGATGCGCTGCGCGGTGCCGGTCATGGCGTCGATGCGCCTGAGGACCCTGCGCGCGACGAAGACGCCGCCGCCAAGGCCGAGCACCACGACGATCAGGATCGACCATTGCGCGGCCTTCGCGACGATGCCGAACAGGCGCCGCCGCTCGTCGAGATCACGGCCGATCAGGAGCCGGAAGCCGTTTTCCAGTTCGGTGACGCGCACCAGCGCGCGATGATCACGCTCGTTCCCGTCCTCGATCCGCCGGTAGGCCGTCTCCGTCCAGCCGCGCGTCGCCATCACGCCCGGTGCCAGCGAGCCGACATTGCCGGCAACCGCCTGCCCGGTCGGCGTGGTCACGAGGTAGAGGTTGGCGCCCGGCCGCAGCGCGCGATACTCGATCGCACGCACGAGGCCGAACAGGCCGCGCCTCCCGTAGATCTCGTTGATTTCCGAGGTCTCGGAATTGACCGTCTGCGTGATCTCTTCGGTGATCAGCCGCCGCGTATTCCAGGCAAAATAGCCGAGCAGCGAAGCCGCGAAGAGCGCGAACAGAAGCAGATAGACCAGCGTCAGCCGGAATGCCGTCGTGCGGACGAGTTTACCGAATGCCGTCACGGATCATGTACCCGGCGCCGCGGATCGTGTGCAGCAGCGGCCGCTCAAAACCCTTGTCGATCTTGGAGCGCAACCGCGAAATGTGCACGTCGATCACGTTGGTCTGCGGATCGAAATGATAGTCCCAGACGTTCTCCAGCAGCATGGTGCGCGTCACCACCTGGCCGGCGTGCTTCATGAGGTATTCGAGCAGACGGAATTCACGCGGCTGGAGCGTCAGCTCGTCCTTGCCGCGGGCGACGCGGTGGGACAGCCGGTCGAGCTCGAGATCGCCGACGCGATAAAGGGTGTCCTCGGCCGGGCCGCCGCGGCGGCGCGACAGTACCTCGACGCGGGCCAGCAGCTCGGCGAAGGAATAGGGCTTTGGCAGATAGTCGTCGCCGCCGGCGCGCAGGCCCTTGATGCGGTCGTCGACCTGGCCGAGCGCCGACAGAATCAGCACCGGCGTGGTGTTGCCCTTGTCGCGGAGCAGACCGATCAGCGATAGGCCGTCGCGCTTGGGCAGCATGCGGTCGACCACCAACACGTCGTAATCGCCGTTCTCGGCCATGGCGAGGCCTTCCTCGCCGTCTGCAGCGTGGTCGGCAATATGTCCGACCTCGCGAAACGCCTTCACGAGATAGTCGGCGGATTCGCGGTCGTCTTCAATGATGAGGAGGCGCATCGTGCGTTCGGCGGCGGTCAAGGGGTTAACCTTCTCTGAACATGGCGCGAGCGGCAATCGCATGCAAGCCAAGCAAATGGGACTTGGGTAGGCAAAAAGGCGGGCGGTGAAGCTGGGGGGACCTCACCGCCCTAGGCCTTCCGACGGAGGGGGGCGTATTTCCACCGGAAGGTAGACTGGGGAAGCGAAATTTACGCTGCTCCCCCGAAGGGCGTCGGCGGCGGGGGCGACTGATGCCGGCGACACCCCTCATCTCGTAAGCCTCCTGAAGGCTCAGCCCTTGGCGATGGGCACGGCGACGAAGCGCGACTGACCGCCGCTCTTCACACGCATCAGGACGCTGTTCTTGTTGTCGGTCCGCGCCGTGTTGATGGCGTCGCGGACGTCGCCGGCGGTGCTCACGCTCTTGCCGCCGACCTCCAGAATCACATCGCCTTCCTTGAAGCCGCGTTCGGCCGCTGCACTCTTCGGATCGACTTCGGTGACCACGACGCCTTCCTTGCCGGCGCCGGCCACGGAGTCGGCGGGCGCAACGGTCATGCCGAGCTTGGGCACGTCGGTGCCGCGGCTTGCACCCTTGCCGCTGTCCTTGTCGGTGTCGGCCTTGGCCTCGACCGTGTTCGGCAATTGGCCGAGCGTAAGGTTCACGACCTTGTCCTGGCCCTTGTGCAGCACGTTGAGCTTCACGGTGGCGCCGGGCGCCAGTCCGCCGATGGTGCGGGCGAGCTCGCGGGCGTCCTTGACGGCTTCGCCGTTGACCGAGGTGATCACGTCGCCGGACTCGATGCCGGCCTTGGCAGCCGGACCGTTCGCCTGCGGCTCCGCCACCAGCGCGCCTTCGGCCTTCTTCATGCCGAGGCTGTCGGCGATGTCGGACGTCACCGGCTGGATTTGCACGCCGATCCAGCCGCGGCTGACGGAGCCCTTGTCCTTGAGTTGGGCAACCACCGTCTTCACGGTGGAGGCCGGGATCGAGAACGCGATGCCTACGCTCCCGCCGGAGGGCGAGTAGATCGCGGTGTTGACGCCCATCACTTCACCGTTGGTGTCGAAAGCCGGACCGCCGGAATTGCCCTTGTTCACGGGCGCGTCGATCTGGATGAAATCGTCATAGGGGCCGTTGCCGATATCGCGACCGCTGGCCGAGACGATGCCCGCGGTCACGGTGCCGCCGAGGCCGAACGGATTGCCAACCGCGAGCACCCAGTCGCCGATCCGCGGCTTGCCGTCAGCAAGCTTGGCGAACGGGAAGTTGGAACTGCCCTCGACCTTGATCAGGGCAAGGTCGGTGCGCTGGTCGGTTCCGATCACCTTGGCTGTGTAGGTCTTGCCGTCGTCGGTGGTGACCTCGACCTTGTCGGCGCCGTCGACCACGTGGTTGTTGGTCACGGCATAGCCGTCAGCCGAGATGAAGAAGCCGGAGCCCTGACCCTGCACGACGCGGCCGCGGCCACCGCCCCCCCTCTGGCCCGGGAAGCCATCCGGACCGCCGAAGCGGCGGAAAAAGCGCTCCATCGGCGAGCCCGGCTGGAACGGCGAGGAGGAGTCGTCGCCGTCATCGTTGCTCGCGGTCTTTTCCTTGATGTTGACCTTCACCGAGATCACCGACGGCTTCACGCGCTCGACGATGTCGGCGAAGCCGATCGGACGCTCGACCTTGCGGACCTCGTTGTTGACCTGCGCATGCGCCGGGCTCGAGAACAGATCGCTTGGTGAGGTCGACGGGCTGAAGCCGTGGACGGCAATGCCCAGGCCTGCGACGACCGAGGCCATCAGCGCGATCCTCCGCGCGGAGAAAACCGAGCGGCGCGGCTGCCGATAGGACGGAAGGTTGGTGAGGTCGGGACGGTCGGTCATGCAGAGATCTCCAGGGCCTTGAAATCCATTTGGTGCCGGATGGCAGCACCTTACGGTCCTGAAGATGGGGGCTCCCGCCTTACCGCGCGCTGGCGGCGGGGTTAAACTTTTGTAATGAACGGCGACGCGGATGCGGCCGTTTATCGCAGCCCGAAAATCGTGGTGTGACAGGAACTTAATCGAGTTCCCGAGATCGGCGCATACCCGCGTATTTCGCGGCCTCAGCTCGCCCTGACGCTGACGATGAATTCGTCCACTTCGCGCTTCAGGGTCTCGGCCTGCTGCGACAGGTCGACGGCGGAATCGCGTGCTTCGGCGGCCATGCGCCCGGTCTCCGCCGAGGTCGAGGTGATCTGGACGATGTGATTGGAGACGTCGAGCGTTCCGTGTGCGGCGTCCTGCGCGCTGCTCGTGATGTCCTGTGTGGCATTGCGCTGCTGGGCGGTGTCAACCTCGATGCCGGACATGATCGACGAGATCTCCGACAGGGTCTTCGAGATCCCGTCGATCGCGCCGCGCGTCTCCGCGGTGATCCCCTGGATGCTGGCGACGTGCGAGGTGATCTCTTCCGTCGCCTTGCTGGTCTGGTGCGCGAGGCTCTTCACCTCGGAGGCGACCACGGCAAAACCCTTGCCGGCCTCCCCTGCCCGCGCCGCCTCGATGGTTGCGTTGAGCGCGAGCAAATTGGTCTGCGATGCGATCGCCTGCACGAGCTGCACGACCTCGCCGATCTTGTCGGCGGCATCCGACAGCGTGTGGATGGTGTCGCGGCTCTTCTCGGCCTGGGACGCCGCGCCTTCGGCGCGTTGTGTCGCGTCGGTGACGCGGCGGCTGATCGTGCCGATCGAATTCGTCATCGCCTCGGCCGAGCCCGCGACCGTCTGGACGCTGACGCTGGCCTGGCTCGCCGCGCTCGCGACCGCACTGGCCTTCGTGCTGGTGTCGTTGGCCGTCCGCGACAATGTCTCCGCGTTGCTCTTCAGATGCACGGCCGACGACGCCACGCTGTCGACGACACCGGCGACGAGATCGTTGAAGCGCTTGATGCGGTCGTCGAGAAATTGCGAGCGCTCCGACTGGTGCTGCGCTTCGCGCAGCTGCTGCTCGGTGAGCCGGCGCCGCTCGATCCCGTTGGTCTTGAACACCTCCAGCGCTCCGGCGAGCAGGCCGATCTCGTTGGTGCCGCCGAGGCCCGGAACGGATGTCTCGAACTTCTGGTCGGCGACCTCGCGCATGGCATGCACGATCGCCGCCAGCGGGCTGAGGATGCCGTTGCGCACGGCGAACCAGGTGGTGAGGCAGATCGCGACGGCGACGACCGCGATCACGCCGCAGGCCATCAGGAAATAGGAGAACGCCGCCTGCGCCTGCTGGTAGATCTGCATCGCGTGGTCGCGCGCGGGGCCGCTCAGCGCTGCGAAATCCGACGACAGGCTGGTGATCTCGTTATTGAGATAGAGCACCGCGACGAAGCCGGTGCCGCCGCCGATGCCCAGCAGGAACAATAATGCTGCGACGACGGCGCCGACCAGGAAGCGGATCGTCAGATTGCTGTTCGTGAACATCGGGGAGACTCAGAGTCAGGAATGGAATTTTCCGCCAAGCTTCCAGATAAAGGTCAACATAGCGTGAAAACAGGCCATCGCAGGCGGTCTACGTATCATTACGTAGGCGCGGACGGCGTCACGCAGCTAGGAGGATTTGGCTTCGTCCGACATCAACGCGGCGAGCCGCGTCTCCTCCTCGGGCGAAAGCGGCGGGGCTGGTACGTCTGCACCGCTTCTCGAACGGCGACGGATCTGCAGCCAGAGCGCCAGGCCGCCGCCGATCAGCAGCAGCGGCGCGAGCAGCCACAGCAGCACAGTCTGGCGCTCGAAGCGCGGCTTGAGCAGTACGAACTCGCCATAGCGCGCGACAAGGAAGTCGAGCACCTGCGAATTGCTGTCGCCGGCCGCGATGCGCTCGCGCACCAGCAGGCGCAGATCGCGCGCGAGCGGCGCGTCGGAATCGTCGATCGATTGGTTCTGGCAGACCATGCAGCGCAGCTCGCGCGACAGGTCGCGCGCGCGGACTTCCTTGGCGGGATCCGACATGATCTCGTCGGGCTGCACGGCATACGCCACCGGCATAGCCAGCAGCATCAGCGCGACGATCGCAAGCATCATCCGCCGCATCGGATCACTCCGCTGGCTGGAGGCGTTGCTTGGCCCGCGCCGGTTTCGGCGCGCCGACCCGCAAGCGCCGGTCGGACAGCGACAGCACGCCGCCGAACGCCATCAGCACCGGTCCCCACCAGATCAGCAGCACCAGCGGCTTGTGATAGATGCGCACCGCAATGGCGCCCTCCGCGTTTGCGTCGCCGAGCGAGACGTAGAGCTGGCTTGCGCCACGCGTCAGCAGCGCGGCCTCGGTCGTCGAGGAGCCGCGCGTGGTGAAACTGCGCTTGGAGGGCGTCATGACGCTGACCGTCTCGCCGTCGCGACTGACATTGAACTCGGCGATCATCTCGCGGAAGTTTGGCCCCTGACGCTGAAACAGGCCGTCCAGCTTGAGATCGTAGCCGGCGACATGGGCGACGTCGTTCTGCTTCATCGTCGCGATATATTCACTGTTCCAGGTGGTTTCGCAGACGATCCCGATCAGCGCGACGCCGAGGCCCGCGTGCGCGAACGCCGTACCCCAGGCCGAGCGCGGCAGGCCGCGGGCGCGGTGCAGCGCCGTTCCGAACGGAAGTCGCACGAGACCGGTCCGCTCGACGATGTCGGTGACGGCGCCGGCGATGACGAAGACGCCAAGCCCGATCGCGAGCGGCGCGAGCGCGCTGCCGCCGCGCGTCCAGGCCCAGACAATGGCGATTACAACGAGGCCGGCAACGCCGGCCGCGAGCAGGCGCTGGGTGACGCCAAGCAGATCGCCGCGCTTCCACGCCAGCATCGGCCCGAACGGCACCGCCAGCAGCAGCAGCGTGAACAGCGGGGCGAAGGTGAGATTGTAGAAGGGCGCGCCGACCGACATCTTGAAATCGGCCAGCAGTTCCATCGCCAACGGATAGAGCGTGCCGAACAGCACGACCGCGCAGGCCACCGTGAGCAGCAGATTGTTCAGCACCAGCGCGCCTTCGCGCGAGATCGGCGCGAACAGGCCCCCCTGCTTCAACGAGGTCGCGCGGCCCGCGAACAGCGACAGGCTGCCGCCGATGAACAGGCACAGGATCAACAGGATGAACACGCCGCGAGTCGGATCGGTCGCGAAGGCGTGCACGGACGTGATGACGCCCGAGCGCACCAGGAAAGTGCCGAGCAGCGACAGCGAGAAGGTCAGGATCGACAGCAGGATGGTCCAGACCTTCAGCGCATTGCGCTTCTCCATCACCAGCGCCGAGTGCAGCAGCGCGGTGCCGGCCAGCCACGGCATCAGCGAGGCGTTCTCGACGGGATCCCAGAACCACCAGCCGCCCCAGCCGAGTTCATAATAAGCCCAGTAGGAGCCCATCGCGATGCCGAGGGTGAGGAATATCCAAGCCACCAGCGTCCACGGCCGCACCCAGCGCGCCCAGGCCGCGTCGATGCGGCCCTCCATCAGCGCCGCGATGGCGAAGGAGAACGAGATCGAGAAGCCGACATAGCCGAGATAGAGCATCGGCGGATGCACGGCGAGGCCGATGTCCTGGAGCACGGGATTGAGATCGCGTCCCTCGACCGGCGGGTTGACGATGCGCAGGAACGGATTGGAGGTCACCAGGATAAATAGATAGAAGGCGCTGGCGATCCAGGCCTGCACGGCCAGCACATGGGCGCGCAGCGACAGCGGCAGATTGTTGCCGAAGGCCGCAACCAGGCCGCCGAACAGCGCCAGGATCGACACCCAGAGCAGCATCGACCCTTCGTGGTTTCCCCACACGCCGGTGATCTTGTAGAGTAGCGGCTTCATCGAGTGGGAGTTCTCGTAGACGTTGGCGACGGAGAAATCCGAGCTGACGTGCAACATCACGAGCGCGATGAACGAGGCGCCGACGAACAGCAGCTGCGCCAGCGCGGTCGAGCGCGCCACGTTCATCAGCGCGGCATCGCGCAAGCGGGCGCCGATCAGCGGCACGACCGACTGGATCAGCGCCAGGGCAAGCGCCAGCACCAGCGCGTAATGTCCGGATTCAGCGATCACCGCACTGCTCCCTGCGAATTGCCCTGCGCCGTCGTTGCCGCCGGCTTGACGCTATCAGAAGCTTTGGCGCCGTAGTCGTCCTTCCAGTGCCCCTGCTTCTTCAGGGCGTCTGCGACGTCCTTGGGCATGTAGGTCTCGTCATGCTTGGCGAGCACGGTATCGGCCTTGAACACGCCGTTGGCATCGAGCGCGCCTTCGGCGACCACGCCCTGCCCTTCGCGGAACAGATCCGGCAGGATGCCCTTGTAGGCGACGGGCAGCTTTGCGCCGCCATCGGCGACCTCGAATGTCACCGCCAGATTGTCGCCGCGGTGGAGCGAGCCGGGCTGCACCAACCCGCCGAGACGAAACCGTTTTCCCGGTTCGACGTGCTTCTCGGCGACCATGGTCGGGGTCGAGAAGAACACGATCGAATCCCTGAGCGCGTTGAGCACCAGCGCGGCCGCGAGGGCGAGCACGGCGAGCGAGCCGCCGATGATGGTCATCCGTCGCTGCTTGCGCGTCATGGCGTATCCGTTCCCTGCTGGTCTCGTCGCCGCATCGTCATCCGTCGAGCCCGAGCGTCTTGAGGCCTTCGTTGAGCTGGCGCAGCCGCGCGGCGTCGTTGGCAACGGCCTGGCGGGCATCGCCCGATGCGCCCACCGCCTTGTCGCGATCGCCCATCACGAGATAGGCGCGCACCAGGCGCAGCCAACCCTCGACGTCGTCGCCATTCTGCTTGAGGCGCGTGGCGAGGCGCTCGATCATGCCGCGCACCATCGCGTTGCGATCGCCCTCGTTCATGTCCCTGGACGCGGCGAGGGTCTCGTCCGACAGCGCCGGCATCGTGCCGCCACCGACCCGCGCCAGCGAAGACTGCACCAGGGAACGCCACGGCGCATCCTCCGGCGCCTTCGCCAGCAGCGCGCGCCAGATGTTGGCGGCATCGTCCTTGCGGCCGTCCTGCTCGGCGGCGAGACCGAGGAAATAGTTCGCCTTGGGATCGTCGGCGTTGAGCGCATGTGCACGCTCGAATTCGCCCTTGGCTTCGGCGGTCACCACGCCATTTGCGGCGGCTGCGATGGCTTCGCCGAGATCGGAGCGGCGCTCGGCGCTCTCGCCATTGTAGGTGAGCGAGTTGCGATAGGCGCGCACCGCATCGTCGAAGCGGCCGAGCCGTTGCAGCACCGGCGCGAGCACGTTCCAGCCGCGTCCGTCGGTCGGATTCTTTTCCAGATGTTGCTCGACCTGCACGACGAGGTTCTCGAGCGACTGCGCCATGCCCGACCCTGATCCGCGCTCCCGCTGCGCCAGCGGAAAGTCCTGAAGCCTGGGCGAGCCGAGCGGCATGTAGACACCGACCGCAACGAGCGGCAGGCCGGCGAGCGCCAGCACGGCCGCCGCACGGCGCCATTTGAGGCTCGACGTCGGCGCTTGCGCGGCCTCTGTGCCGGCTGCGGCAAGCAGCCTGCGGCTGATCTCGACGCGCGCGGCCTCGGCTTCGGGCGCGGCGATCAACCCGGCGGCGAGATCACGCTCGACCTCGGCCAGTTGGTCCTTGTAGACCGCAACCTCGCTGCCCTGATTTTGCGCGCGTCCGCTGCGGCCGAGCGGCAAGAGCACGGCGAAAATCGCCGCGACCGTCATCAGCGCGAACACGAACCATAGCGTCATCTGGCAAGCTTCCGGCAGCGCGCCACCCGCGCCCACAGGTGGCTTTACACCACGGCCGGATGATGCGGCAATTGACAATTGTCAATTCACCGCGACCGCGCACAGTCCCGAAACGGTGAAAATCCAACGGCTTAGCCGATCTCGAAGTCCGCACTTTGCGCAGCGTCCTCGCCGTGACCGTTGATGGCCTTCAGAAAGTACGTCCCTGGCGTGATTGCGTCCGGCAATCTGATGCGCAGCGCCCCGACCGGAACAGGTGATGCAACCCTGGTGATCGTCTCAGGCAGCTGCCGACCGCTTGCCTTCTCGACCAGCACCACCTTCGCGCCGGTCATCAGCCTTCGATATTTGGCAACAATGACGCGGTTTTCAATTTCGATGGAGCTGATAAGGGGTTTCATGCGCCCACAGATAGAAATTCCAAAACTTGCACGGAGACCGTAGGGCTCGCCGCCGGCACGGTCAACCAGAAATTGTGATCACGAAAAAATGCGCTTAAATCAGCTGGCGCGCGACGATTTGCGCTCGCCCGTCGCTGCGTTCTCCGCGGCACGGCTCATCAGCGAGGCGTAATCGTCGCCGAACAGCACCTGGCAGAAACGGATTGCGGCCTGCACCTGCTGCTGCCGATAGGTGCGGACTTTGAGATCGGCGGCGCGCAGCGACTGCACCAGCTGCTCGGTCGACCGCTCCACATATTGCTGGAGGTCGGAATAGGTGCGCAGCGTCACCTCGTTGATCGCAAGCTCGCTCGCGTAGTTTCGGCAAGTCGCGACGAAATCGATCAGCGCGACGGTTTCCTCGACCTCGGTGCTGTCGATCCGCGCTCCCGGCGGAATCTCCTTCTCGGGGCGCTGGCGCAGGATGCGGCGCACGCGGCCGGGAACACTGTCGATCTCCGACTGCAGCGCGTTGGAAATGTCGGCCCGGATCGAGGTCAACTGCTTGCCCCAGGGGGAATCGTTGCGCAGGTCGAGTTCCGTGCGCAGGCCGCGCACACCGTCGTGCAGCGTCTTGAGGTTGTCGGCAACGTTGTCGAAATGGCCGCGTTTGATGTCCATGCGCAGGATCGCGGCCACGCAGGAGAGATCGTGCAGGGCGATCGTGACGGCGGCGCCATAGGGCGTCGCCGCGACGCGGATCTCGTCGTCGGACGCCGCAATCTTGATGGCGAGGCGGATGATCTGCCACGGCGCGGTCATGCGCTGCACCACCATCGACAGCGCGAATGGCAGCATCTGCGGCGTCTGGAGCACGGGAATATTGAGCGTGGCCGTCACCGACGCGATCTGGGCATCGCCGAAGGCGCGCAGCGAGCGTGGCAGCTTCTCGTTCAGGGTGGCGATGGCTTCCCGGACCTGAAGTACCGCTCCGATCGAATAGAGGTCCTCGACCACATTGGGCGGACCGACACGGGCGAGCGCGCGCGACTTGTCGCCGCCGCCCGGTCCCGTCAGTTCGAAGATGGCGTCGGCGGCCACCGCCTGGAGTTTTTGCGCAAGGGCCTCGACCTGGCCGGCACTGTCGGCAACCGGCATGCGCGCCAGCGCCGCTTCGAATTCGCTGACCTTGTCTGGGGCGCCGTCGCGGCCAAGCCATTGCCAGATCGGGTGCAGCGAGGAGCGGCGGATCTGGCCGACCCGGACCGGCGTGCCCGCCTCGACCAGGAACGGTTCCAGCAACTGGAACAGCAGCCGCGACAGATCGTCCGTGCGCGGCGGCGGGGCTTCGTCGGCTTCCGTCTTGCGGACGATCTTGCGCAATTGCTCGAGTACGAGGGTCGCAACAGCCGTGTCCTGGCCGCGTTCGAGCGCGCGCTCGAACTCCCGCATCAGCAGCGCCTGCGCCTGCGGCGGGAGCTGCGCGAGATATTCCCTCAGCCGCTCGATCGATGTCTGGCTCATGCGCCCGGATAATGCATGGTAAAATGGCAGACGTAGGGTGCGTCCTGCGCGATCATAGGTGGGCCCCACTTAAGAAGCCGTTTAGGAAGTTGCCGCGAATGCCTCCGGTTTCGCGCCGATCGGCCTCGCGCAGGCGAAATAGTCACGTCGGAACAAAGGATTATATTCCGGGCAGCACCAGCTCCGCCCGCAGTCCCCCGATCGGCGCGCCACTGAGCGAGAGGCTGCCGCCATAGAGCGCGGCAAGGTCGGTCACGATCGACAGCCCCAGTCCCGAGCCGGGCTTCGACTCGTCGAGCCGCTGGCCGCGCCGCGAAACCTGGACGCGTTCCGCCTCCGACAGGCCGCGCCCGTCGTCGTCGACGATGATCCGCAGGCGCGGGCCGGCACCCGCCTGCTGCGTCGCCTCCACCAAAACCTCGATGAAGACCCGCGAGGCCGCCCATTTGCAGGCGTTGTCGACGAGATTGCCGACCATCTCCTCCAGATCCTGCCGCTCGCCGCGGAATTTGGCTGACGGATCGGCGTTGGCCTCGACCATGATGCCGCGGTCACGGTGGATCTTCTCCATGGTCCGCCGCAGGGCCTCGATGGCGGGCGCAACCTCCGTCACGGTTCCGACCACCGAGACGCGCGCCGCGATGCGGGCGCGCTCGAGATGATGGGCAAGCTGGCTGCGCATCACGTCCGCCTGCTCCATGACCTTGGCCGCGAAGGGATCGGCGACATGGGCGCCGGCCTCGTTGACGATCACCGAGAGCGGCGTCTTGATCGCATGGGCGAGATTGCCGACATGGGTACGGGCGCGCTCGACGATCTCGCGATTGGCGTCGATCAACGCATTTGTCTCGCGCGCCAGCGGCGCGATCTCGACCGGGAATTCGCCTTCGAGCCGCTCCGCCCGCCCGGAGCGGATGTCGGCGATGGATTCCGAGATGCGCTTGAGCGGCGCAAGGCCGAAGCGGACCTGGAACACCGTGGTCAGCAGCAGCACGATGCCGAGCGCGGTGAAGGTGCCGCCGAGATAGTAATCGAAACTCCGCGTCTCGTCGAAAATCTCAGTGTCGTCGCCGGCAACACTGACCAGATATTTGCCGTCGGCACCAAGATCGACGGGACGCTCGACCATGCGCAGATTCTGCCCCTCGGGCCCGTCGACATAGGCAAGACGAATGCCGGCGGCGGTGAGCTCGCTGCCCTGCTCCTCCAGCTTCGGCAGCTTCTTGTCCCAGAGCGAGCGCGAGGAGCGCACCTCCGGCTTCTCGGTATCGGTCCGCGTGATCTGCCAGTACCAGCCGGACAGCGGCAGCTCGAACAGCGGCTCGCCGAGCGACTGGAACTGACGGTCCGGCGGCTCGTCGGGGGTGGCGACTTCGGCGATGAGGGTGCGCAGATAGAGATTGAGCCGGCGGTCGAACGCGCGCTCGGTGGCATTCTTGTAGACCGACGACAGCACCACGCCGGTGATGGCCAGAATCACCACGAGCCAGGCCGTCGCCGACAGGAACAGGCGATTGGCAAGCGAGCTGGCGGGCATCGGAATGATCCCGGGGGCGCGAGGCGGCAGGGCGTCGGTGGTCATGACGCGACCAAGGCCCCAGTTCGATCGCCCGTCAAGTCCGGACGCTTCAGGCGCCCGGCGCGGCCGGCGGGGTCAGCAGATAGCCGAGACCACGGACGGTCTGGATGATATCGACATCGAGCTTCTTGCGGATGCGGCCGACGAAGACCTCAATCGTATTGGAGTCGCGGTCAAAATCCTGGTCGTAGAGATGCTCGACCAATTCGGTGCGGGACACGACGCGCCCTGAATGATGCATCAGGTAGGCCAGAAGCCGATATTCGTGCGAGGTCATCTTCACGGGATTGCCGGAAACGCTGACCCGCCCGGTCCTGGTGTCGAGGGTAACAGGGCCGCAGCTGAGCTCGCTCTGGGCATGGCCGGTCGAGCGGCGCAGCAGTGCGCGGATGCGCGCCAGCACCTCCTCCAGATGGAACGGCTTTGCGACGTAATCGTCGGCACCGGCATCGAAGCCCTGCACCTTGTCGCTCCAGCGGTCGCGCGCGGTGAGGATCAGGACCGGCATGGTGCGGCCATTGCGGCGCCAGGCTTCCAGCACCGAGATGCCGTCCTTCTTGGGCAGGCCGATGTCGAGCACCACGGCATCGTAGGGCTCGTTGTCGCCGAGAAAATGCCCCTCCTCCCCGTCGAAGGCGCGATCGACGACGTAACCGGCGTCGCTCAGCGCCTTGGTGAGCTGGCGATTGAGATCGGGGTCATCCTCAACGACGAGCAGGCGCACGCTTCTCTCCAGAAATAGGCCGCATGAACTCGCCAGAGATGAGCAATTCCGGCGTGAACTGAATATGAACGCGGGGAACCGGCAGCGTTACTTTTTGGTCATATAAGACCTCTGACGCGCCGACGCGACTGC
Source organism: Bradyrhizobium sp. A5 (assembly GCF_042076515.1). Classification (NCBI taxonomy): domain Bacteria; kingdom Pseudomonadati; phylum Pseudomonadota; class Alphaproteobacteria; order Hyphomicrobiales; family Nitrobacteraceae; genus Bradyrhizobium; species Bradyrhizobium sp. A5. The sequence goes on from NZ_CP148990.1 coordinate 4,766,566, forward strand.
GCCCGCCAGGCCGGCGGACGAGCCGGCGGCATGGCGGGCGCAATGTGCCGCGTACCGCGGCGAGTCGGAAGGTCCGCCCTTCCCGTCGATGCGGCCGTCAGGTCCGGAAGAACACGAACCAGATGACGGCAAGGATCAGGATGGCCAGCCCGGTCGAGATGGCGAGCAGGGCTGCGACCGACGGCCCGGGCTCGCCCGCGCGCGCTTCGGTCGCGGTCTCGACGATCTGATGCTGGTCTCGCGTGGTTGCCATGGTGACCTCAATCTCTGGCTGTCACGGTGGCAACGCCCGATCTGATGCGATGTTCCGATCTTTGCCGTTGGATCAGGCAGCAACCGGAGGCCGGGCGGCCGGTTAACGCAGTTGCAAGATTCCGCAGCGTGCCTTGCTATGATTCGCCGTTCCTCGATGGTATCCTCATAAGTCTGTCCCTGTTGCGTTTGGAGTAGCCCATGGCCCCCCGCGCCAATTGGAAGGGTTTTCTGCGTCTGTCGCTCGTGACCTGCCCGGTCGCGCTGTATCCGGCCACTTCGGATACCGAGAAGGTGTCGTTCAACCAGATCAACCGCAAGACCGGCCACCGGATCAAGTACCTCAAGGTCGACGCCGAGACCGGCGACGAGGTGACCTCCGAGGACATCGTCAAGGGCTACAAGGTCGACACCGACACCTATATCGAAGTCACCAAGGACGAGCTCGACGACATCGCGCTGGACTCGACGCACACGATCGAGATCGACGAATTCGTGCCGAAGACCGACATCGACAGCCGCTACCTGATCCGTCCCTACTATCTCGTACCGGACGGCAAGGTCGGCCACGACGCCTTCGCGGTGATCCGCGAGACCATCCGCAGCATGGACAAGGTCGCGATCGGCCGCGTGGTGCTGACCAACCGCGAGCACATCATCGCGCTGGAGCCACTGGAGAGCGGCCTGATGGGCACGCTGCTGCGCTATCCCTACGAAGTGCGCAGCGAGAAGGACTATTTCGACGACATCCAGGACGTGAAGCTGACCAAGGACATGCTCGACCTCGCCAAGCACATCGTCGAGAAGAAGTCCGGCACGTTCGAGCCCGAGCTGTTCGAGGACCATTACGAGACCGCGCTGATCGATCTCATCAACAAGAAGCGCGCGGGCGCACCGATCGCGGCCAAGGTGACGCCGAAGAGCAGCGGCAACGTCATCAACCTGATGGACGCGCTGAAGAAGAGCCTCGCGAGCGAGAAGGACGTCGCGCCCGCGGCCAAGGTCGCCAAGGGCAAGAAGCCGAAGAAGCGCGTCGAGGGCCAGCGCGAGATGCTGCTCCCGATCGCCGGCAAAGGTGGCAAGACAACAACAGCCAAGGAAGCGGCCCCCAAGGAAGCTTCGAGGAAGGCCGACAAGCCGGTGCGCACGGCGGCGCGGGCGAAGAAGGCCGGGTAGACGCGTCGCGTCTGCCATCGCCCCGTGATGTCTCCCCTCGCCGATCGGCCGGCCTGACATGCCCTGGTCGACGGCATTCGACGATCCCGTTCAGATCGGCGGCAAGCGCAGACTGCTGACGCTGCAGCAGGCGGCGGACTACATCATGCAGCTGCCCGAGGACGCGCAGCACGAAGCCCACTGGCAGACCGCGATCGAGACCCTGATCCATGCGGCCGAGACCGGCGGCGGCTGGCTGATGTTCGCCCGCATTGCGATGTTGCGGGCGCTGAATGCGGACGGACGGCACGGCGATCAATATGCTCAACAATCGGTTAAGCGGCCCCGGCAAGGGTATTCCTACGGGAGACAAAATTAACCGCCGATTGCCGTTGCGCAGACCATGGTCGAACTCGCCGATCGAACCAGGGTTTGCACTCCGTGCAGCAGGACGTCAGAAAGAACTACATCAGCATCGTGAACGACGCGTCGGCGAACGAGCAGGCCGCGGACACGGTGGCGCGGTCGCGGCCGGGCACGGTGAAGGATCTGGTCGATCGCCTCGCAGGCGCGCTGAAGCGACGCCTCCATGGCGCGGCGAGCCCCCCGATCCGTCGCTGACGGGCTCACAAAGCACGTCATCATGCCCGTTCCGCGATGGCCGGCCAATTTGCATCCATTTGGATCGATCGATGGAACCCAAATTTAATGAGTGCCATCGTATCAGGCGAAGGCGCGCATCTGCGGGCTCAATTGTTTTGGCGCGCCATAAAACTCTATTCGATCAATTTACCGGTTCGAAAACGACACGGTCATAGATTTGGGCCGGATGAACAGGAGTTGGCAATGCGTTTGATTAAGTCTTTCCTTGCCGATGAGACTGGCGCCACCGCCATCGAGTACGGCCTGATCGCCGCCGGCATAGCGCTTGCCATCGTGACCGTCGTGAACAACACGGGCAGCGCGCTCCTCAACAACAAATTCAACTCGATCAGTACGTCGCTGAAGTAGCGGCAGCCGAGTTCGAAGCGAACCTGATCGTGCGCTCCGTCCAGGTTGCGCCGACCGCGCGACCATGATCTGCGTCAAGCGCATCGCGACTCCGGCGGTCTAGCATCAATTCAGCCCTCCCCGCCGGCGCCGTCCATGCAACCTGATCCTCACCGTCCCCAACTGAAGATTCGCCGCGTTCACCTCGACACCGGCCGCGAGAACGTCGTCGTCATTTCGAGGCGATCGAAGGCGCTGCGCGCCGAGATCTTTCGCGGCTTCAGCCGCGTCGAGCTCCGCCTCAACGGCAAGGTGCTGCTGGCGACGCTGCTGATCACCGATGACGACACGCTGGCCGCCCACGACGAGATCGGCCTGTCCGAGCCCGCATTCCGCCGTTTCGCCGAACCGGCCGGCACGCTGGTCGCGGTCACACCCGCCACTCCTCCCGAGAGCCTCGAGGCGGTACGCGCGAAGATCCGCGGCCGCACATTGAGCGAGGCCGAGATCCGCGCGATCATCGACGACCTCGCACATTACCGCTACTCCGACATGGAGATCGCCGCCTTCCTGATCGGTTCGGCGAGCTTCATCACCAGCGATGAGCTCCTGGCCCTCACCGGTGCGATGGCGCAGGTCGGCACGCAATTGACGTGGCCGGATCCGATCGTCGTCGACAAACACTGCATTGGCGGCATTCCGGGCAATCGCACCTCGATGGTGGTGGTGCCGATCGTCGCCGCGCACGGCCTGCCGATCCCCAAGACCTCCTCGCGCGCCATCACCTCGCCCGCCGGCACCGCCGACACGATGGAGGTTCTGGCGCGCGTCAATGTCGGCGTCGAGGAGATGAAGGCGATCGTCTCGGCGTGCAACGGCTGCCTGATCTGGGGCGGGCACGTGAATTTGTCGCCGGCCGACGATGTCCTGATCTCGGTCGAGCGCCCCCTGAGCCTCGATACCCGCGAGCAGATGGTCGCCTCCATCATGTCGAAGAAGATCGCGGCGGGCTCGACCCATCTGTTGATCGACATTCCGGTCGGGCCGACCGCGAAGGTCACCACCGCCGTCGAGGCGATGCGGCTGCGAAAGCTGTTCGAATTCGTCGGCGACCGGTTCGGCCGCACGGTCGAGGTGATCACGACCGACGGCCGCCAGCCGATCGGCAACGGCATCGGGCCCGTGCTCGAGGCCAATGACGTAATGGCGGTGCTCGGCAACGATCCGGACGCACCGCGCGATCTGCGCGAGAAATCGCTGCGGCTCGCCGCGCACCTGCTGGAATACGATCCGAAGCTGCGTGGCGGCGCCGGCTATGCGCGGGCGCGCGAACTCCTGGACAGCGGCGCGGCGCTGAAACAGATGCAGAAGATCATCGACGCGCAGGGGCCCTCGACATGCAACACCGAGCTGGGCTCGCTCAGCTTCGACGTCAAGGCTGCGAGCGACGGCGTGGTGTCCGCGATCGACTGCCTGCGCCTCAATCGCCTGGCCCGGACCGCCGGCGCGCCGCTCGACAAGGGCGCCGGCATCCGCCTGTTCAAGAAGATCGGCGACCGGGTCGAGCAAGGCGAGCCGCTCTATCGTGTCTACACGTTCGATCGCCCCGAGCATGATCTGGCTACCTCTGCGGCCGCAGAGCAGACCGGCTACATCGTCAACGGTCACGAGGCCCTCCTGGGCAAGGCATCGTGAGCACCATCTCGCTCCAGACCCTGCCCTTCGGCACCGATGCGGCCAGGCGCCTCGCGGCGCGGCTTGGCCTTGCCTGCGACGAGATCGCGCTGCACCGCTTTCCGGACGGCGAACTGCGCGTCGCGGTCGCGCCAGTTGCAGACACCACCATCCTCTATGCCCCGCTCGATCAGCCGAACGACAAGCTGATCGCCCTGTTGTTCGCCGCGGAGGCGCTGCGCCGCGGCGGCGCGAAGCGGCTGGTGCTGGTCGCGCCCTATCTCTGCTACATGCGCCAGGACATCGCGTTTCATGCGGGCGAGGCCATCAGCCAGCATGCCATCGGCACGCTGCTTGCGACGATCGTGGACCGCGTCGTCACCGTGGATGCGCACCTGCATCGCACCCCCGACATCGGCGCCGTATTTCCCGGCATCGAGGCCGCGAACCTGTCCGCAATGCCGGCGATTGCCGACGCGCTGGCGGCAGCCGGCGTCGATCCCGCAACAATCGTCATCGGCCCCGATGCCGAATCCGAACCCTGGGTGAAAGACCTCGCGGGGCGGCTGGGCCTGCAGCATACGGTCGCGCGGAAGTTGCGGCGCGGCGATCGCTCCGTCGAGATCCATTTTGCCGATGCCGCCCTGCTGGCAGGGCGGCCGGCGCTGATGACCGACGACATCGTCTCCTCCGGAACCACCCTGATGGTGGCGGCGAAGGCGCTCAAAGCGCTGGGCGCGACCAGCGTCGACGCGGTCATCACCCACGCGCTGTTTCCGCCTGCGATGGTCGGTGCATTCGCCGACGCCGGCATCCGGTCTGTTCGTTCGACCGACAGCGTGCCGCATCCGACCAACGCGATCGCGCTCGACGAAACCCTCGCGGCCGCCCTGCGGTCCGAACTGACCAAGACCCCTTCGCCGGAGACGACACCATGAGCATCACCGTCAGATTTTGCGGCGCCGCCCGCACCGTGACCGGCTCGAGCTATCTGTTTCAGACGGCATCCGGCCGTTTCCTGGTCGATTGCGGCCTGTTCCAGGGACAGAAGACACTCAAGGAGCTCAACTACGGCGCCTTCCCGTTCCGCCCCGCCGATATCGACGCCGTGCTGCTGACGCACGCGCACATCGACCACAGCGGGTTGCTGCCGAAGCTCGTGCGCGCGGGATTCGAGGGACCGATCCTGGCCACGCGCGGCACCATCGACCTCTGCTCCTACATGCTGCCCGATGCCGGCAGCATCCAAGAATCGGAAGTCGCGCAGCTCAACCGGCGCAACGCGGCGCGCGGCCGCAAGGAAGTGCAGCCGATCTACACGCAGGCCGACGCGATCGCCACGCTGCAATCGTTCCGTGCCGTCGACTACGAACGCTGGACCGACGTGATCCCTGGCGTCCGCGCCCGCTACTGGAATGCCGGCCACCTGCTCGGCTCCGCCTCGATCGAGCTCGAAATCGCCGAGCCAGGTTCGCCGCGTCCGCTGCGCGTGCTGCTTTCCGGCGACGTCGGGCCGGAGGCCAAGCTGCTCCAGCCCGATCCCGAGGCGCCTTCCGACCTCGGCTATGTCATCTCGGAAGCGACCTATGGCGACCGGCTCCGTGCCCCCACGACACCTGCGCTCCGCAGGCAGCATCTCGCTGCCGAGGTGCGCGATGCGGCCGCCGCCGGAGGCGCGCTGCTGATCCCCGCCTTCGCGGTCGAGCGCACCCAGGAGCTGATCGTCGATCTCGTCGAGCTGATGGAGCACGGCGAGATTCCGACGGCCCCGATCTTCCTCGACTCGCCGCTCGCGATCCGTGCCACCGAAGTGTTCCGCCAGCACGCCGCGAGCCTCGACCCGACCGTCGATGCTGACCGCCTGCTCAATTCGCCGCATCTCAAGTTCACCGAGACGCCGGAGGAGAGCAAGGCGATCATGCGGCTGTCCGGATTTCACATCATCATCGCGGCGAGCGGCATGTGCGATGCCGGCCGCATCCGCCATCATCTGAAGCGCTGGCTCTGGAACGAGCGTGCGACCGTGCTGCTCGCCGGCTTCCAGGCCAACGGCACGCTCGGCCGCTTCCTCCAGAACGGCACCAAGGCCGTGCGGATCCAGGGCGAGGAAATCAGGGTCGCTGCGCGGATTCGCATGATCGACGAATATTCCGGCCATGCCGACGGCGCCGGAATGGCCAGCTGGATCGCGGCACGCCGCCCGATCGCCCGCGGCCTGTTCCTGGTTCACGGCGAGGAGGACGCCATCGCGGGGCTCGCCGAGCGCGTCGCCGAACGCATCGTTCCCGCGGCCAAGGTCTACCAGCCGATGCTGGACGACATCTATGAACTCGCCGCGCCCGAACCGCGCGTGCTCGACGTCGACCATCGCCGGCGTCTGGCACCGGAGGCCGTCACCCATCTCGACTGGCACAATGAAATGTCCGAACTCGTGCTCGACATCAGCGACAAGGTTGGCGCGGCGGCCGACGACCGCGCCCGCGGCGTCATCATCCGGAGGCTGCGGCGCGCGCTGGAGGAGAAGGCATAGCTTCTCCCCGATCTCATCATTGCTTCGCTGCGTTCGCAATGACGGAGTGTGGGGTGGATGGCGCATCCCTGACGATGCATTCAGTTGCGGACACGGCTTCGCGACCTCGCGGCTTGTTTCGCCCGAGCTTTGCTTCGTTGCGTCGCCCTCATAGAAAGGGCGCAGGGAAGGCCGGGCGCCGGCTGGCACCCACTGTCCCGCGTGTGCTGGAGAACGCGCACGGGGTGGACGACAGGTGTGCCGGTCGCCCGGCCCTCCCTGCGCGGATGGTTTTAACGGTGTCCTTCGTGCTCTCCTCGGGGAGCGATGCACTATTGCCCCCGTCGCCCTTACGGATGACTGATGCGCGCACCGGTTGGCCGCCACATCACCGCAGGACTTGACGCACAGACCCCGGGCGTCAGGACCACACGACTTCTCCGTCCGCGCACATTCCCGCCCGCGCCCCCGACGGCTGGCGTGCGCTCACCGTCGAGACCGAACAGAAACGCTGTCAGCGCCGTGTCGTACCGCGCAGGCAGCTGCTCACGGGATTTCCGCCCTGCAACCAACCTCGCGCGCCGACGCCGTCGCGGCCACCGCATCCCTGCCCGCGTCCCGTGACGATCGCGAAACGCCCCTTGTGGCGGGCGGGATGGCGCGATGCATACGACAAAACCGAATTTCTGTAAATACGAATATTTTATGAAGGCGACATTGACCCAGCGCTGGCGTGTTTCGCCTGTCGGGTAACACTAGGGATCGTAGCCCTGCGGCCACGCGCACCGCATTTCCGTCAACTTTGACGGGCCTGTGAGTGCTGATATTTCTTCGCCTTGGCTCGCCATGCTATCATCATTGAACCCAGTTCTTCGAAGGATGCCGATGAGACGCACGATTTTGTTGGCTTTCAGCCTCAGCTTGGCTGGCGTCTGGTCGCAGGATGGCGCGCAAGGGCAGACTCCAACTACTCCGCCGGTTTCGCTTGCTCCGCCCAAAGCACCGCCACAGGTGGGCGCCAGGAATTCACCCGCAGCATCCGACAGGGTGTCGTCGACACCGGCGATCAGCGGACTCCCATCGGGACCGAATCCAGCCGTCGACTACGATGGCTTGAGCGTCGACACCGTCGAGGACAATGACACGCCCAATCAATCGACGCGCTCCACGAAATCACGCGCCCACCCCAGTCTGGACACGAGCGGTACCACGGCGCGGCAATCGAATGAACTGGAGGATGAGGCGCTGAAGCGCAAGCTGACGATCTGCAAGAACTGCAAGTGAGAGCCAGCGGCACCGCACCACTGAGGCAACGGCGGCAAGTCCGAACGGTTACGCGCTATCCGGATCGTCGTCTCGCGGCAGCGATCTTTGCGTGGCATGCGACGCCGCGAAGCGTGTGAACTCCCTCACAGACCACCTCCACATTCGGGTGTAGCGTCCGGATGGGTCCCCACGGATCCAAACCAGTTCGAGACTGCGCCTCATTGCATTAGGGGAGTTTCGGAAATGGCACGCCTTGTTCCCGTTGTCATCACGGCTGTTTTGGTTTGTAGTCCCGCTCTCGCCGATCAAGGGGGCAACGCCGTCGGCGACTTTCTTCCCCAAGTGGCCCAATGGGCTATCACGTTGCTGGGATTGACCGTGGCGGCCCGGTTGGCATGGCAGGCCTTCGGCCGTGCCGTTCCCGTTGCCGACGTCCCTACGTTTCCAAAGTATATGACCAGCCACCGGCAATACCTGCTCGGAAGTTCGGCCTTCGTCTTGTTCGCCTGCGGCTTCTTCCTGTTGCTCGTTGAGGAAAACCGGCAAGTCATCATGCTGGCCCCGCTCGTTCCGGCGATTCCGGAGGCTATTCTCGAGGCGGTCAAGACCCAGTCTCCACCCTACCTTATCGTCGTCGCCGCCATGGGTGCCGTCTACCTGTACCTTCTCACCAAGGAGGCCCCGTGGAACGCCCTCCTGATGATGCGTGACGTCATCCACACTTGGATCAGCGTTCCCCAGCTCGCCAAGCAGATCATCGCGCAGATAAGATTTGCGCTTCGCGTGCCCGCCGAGACGACCGCAGAAGTGATTGCGAGCGCGGCGGGAGTGACGGAAGCAGATTTTTCAAAAGGCCCCAGGACACCCGACCGGATGTGGGCGGAGGTCTGCTACATGAGATGGTGGTTGACGCAACGCCGCGAATTCCGAGCAGATGCGACTTTCTTCACCGAAGATAGTTTTGCTTTCGAGCAGCTCGCTCAAAAGTTCCAATGGGCATCTTCTACTATGGCTCGATGGAAGTCCGGCAGTGCGCTGGACTTGGAACTAACGACGTTCCCTCAAACGATCAGGGAACTTCACGACAATTTTGCCAGGCTCGTTGCCTGTTATCTGATCTACCGCAATGGCCTGAGAAACAATTTGTGCACCGAGGCCAAGGAGTTTGGAATAGACATCGACGCCGCGACCCATAGTAACCCCTTGCAGTACTGGATCATCTACGCCATTGCCCTGATCTTCTCGGTCTATATCGGAGTTATCGTTTCGGCCGTCGCTTATGACTTCATCGACGGCCAGGGCATCGTTCTGAGACAGGACCCAAACCGCTTGCTGGCGTGGGTGCTGTATGCACTCTGCAATTACGGGCTGGCGATCGTCGTGGTGCTGCTTCTGCGATGGATCCTGAGTACATTGGGAGTCGATACCGGTCAGTCTCATCTGGTCACGTACTGCTGGACCTTCCTGGTGTCGTTCGTGGTCGGGCCGGCAGGCTTGACGGCTGCGGTGCACTATTTTGGCCAGCCCTCGCTTAGCCAGTTGCCGTATCCCGACCTGTATTTCAGAATGCTGCAATGGGGGCTGGGGCCTGCGCTCGTCTCGGTCTACGTCTCCTATTATCTGGACAGACAGTCCTGCTCCGATCTGCCAGATATCGACAATTCTGCTGCGACAGTTTGGTGGCGATTGCTGAACTGCTTCGTCTTCGCGGTCGGAACGGTTCTCCTGCTCCTGCCAAACCTGTTGTCCCTGACTGCACCGCCCGACGCAATCTGGGTTGCGAGCAAGCTGCAGTTCATCGCGACCGGCACGACATTCAGCATGGCATTTGGGTTGGCCCTCGCGGCACAGTTTGCGCTCAAGAAGCATCCACAGCCGCAGGGTTCGCTTCCCGGCAGCAATGCGAACATCGTGATCTCCGGCTAACGCGGCCTGTTATCGGCAAGCCGCCTGCTGGCGGGCGCTTAAGAGCCGATCGGTCATTCCGATCGGCGAAGCCGAACTGCATGGCTGACCTCCCCGCACGAGCAGCGAGCGGCGCTTTACCCGCTCCGAATTTCCTGATCCTCTCTCCCCAACCAGCCGGATCAACCGGCCTCGCCAGGGAGAGAGACGCCATGAAGCTCGGCACCGCCATTGCGGAAATCATGAAGCGCGAGGGGATCGAGATCCTCTGCGGCTATCCCGTCAACCATCTGATCGAGCACGCGGCAAAGGCGGAGATCCGGCCCGTGATGGTGCGGCAGGAGCGGGTCGGGGTGCACATGGCGGATGCGATCTCGCGGGTGACATCGGGGCGCACGATCGGCGCGTTCTGCATGCAGCATGGGCCCGGTGCGGAGAATGCGATGGGCGGCGTCGCGCAGTGCTTCGGCGAATCCGTGCCCGTGCTGGTGCTGCCGATGGGCTATCAGCGGCGGCTCGCGCATATCGAGCCGAACTTCAATTCCAGCGAGGCGATGAAGGCGTTCTCGAAATCGTCCGAGCCGATCATCCTGGCGGCCGAGGTCACCAACATCTTCCGCCGCGCCTTCACCAAATTGAAGAACGGCCGTGGCGGGCCTGTCATCGTCGAGATCCCCGCCGACATGTGGAACGAGGAGGTGCCGGAGCCGCTGGACTACACGCCGGTGCTGCGCACCCGCTACGGCGCCGACCCTGTCCATGTGAAAGAGGCAGCTAGCCTGCTGATCAACGCCAGGCGGCCGGTGATTTATGCCGGCCAGGGCGTGCATTACGCGCAGGCCTGGCCGCAATTGAAACGGCTGGCCGAGCGGCTGGCCATCCCCGTCACCACCAGCCTCGGCGGCAAATCGTCGTTTCCGGAGACGCATCCGCTCTCGCTCGGCTCCGGCGGCCTCGCGGTGCCGCGCGCGGTCCCGAAATTCCTCGCCGAGGCCGACGTCATCTTCGGCATCGGCTGCTCCTTCACCGAGACAAGCTTCGGCATCGCGATGCCGAAGGGCAAGACGATCATCCATTCCACGCTCGATCCGAACCATCTCAACAAGGACGTGGAGGCGAAGATCGGCCTCGTCGGCGATGCCGGCCTCGTGCTCGATGCGCTGCTGGAGGAGATCGGCAAGACTGTCACCGCGAACCGCGATGCATCGGCCGTCGCGGCGGAGATGGCGGCCTCGCACGAGGAGTGGCTGGCGAAATGGATGCCGAAGCTGACCAGCAACGACGCGCCGCTCAGTCCCTATCGCGTGCTGTGGGACCTGCAACAGACCGTGGACATCGAGAACACCATCATCACCCATGATGCCGGCAGCCCGCGCGACCAGCTCTCGCCGTTCTGGAAGGCGGTCACACCCCTCTCCTATCTCGGCTGGGGCAAGACCACGCAGCTCGGCTACGGCCTCGGCCTCGCGATGGGCGCAAAGCTCGCCAGGCCCGACAAGCTCTGCATCAATGTCTGGGGCGACGCGGCGATCGGCTTCACGGGCATGGATTTCGAGACGGCGGTGCGCGAGCGCATCCCGATCATGTCGATCCTGCTCAACAATTTCTCGATGGCGATCGAATTGAAGGTGATGCCGATCTCGACCGAGAAATATCGCTCGACCGACATCTCCGGCGACTATGCCGCGATGGCGCGCGCCTTCGGCGGCTACGGCGAGCGCGTGACCCGCCCCGAGGACATCATCCCCGCGATCAAGCGCGGCATCCAGAAGACCAGGGAAGGCGTGCCGGTGCTGCTGGAGTTCATCACCAGCAAGGAGACCGAGGTGTCGCGCCCCGGCACGTGAGCCGAATAGCCCCCTATTCCGCCATCTCCACCTGACCGGTCGCTGTGGCGGGACCGGCCAGCGGCCGTTCCTCCATCATGATCAGGCAGAGCGAGGCGGTGGCCATCAGCGCGGTGGCGGCGCCGAAGACGTAGCGGAAGGCGTGCCGCATGTCGTCGGCGGGAATCGCGACGCTGCCCGCGGCGTAATGCTCGCCGGCGAGCGGAACGTCGGCGCCGAGCGCGATCAACAGGATTGCCGCGAAGGCCGCCACCGTGAACGAGGACATCAGCGAGCGGAAGAAGTTCATCGCGCCGGTGATGGTGCCGACCTGCGGACGCGCGACGGAGTTCTGCAGCGAGACCACGCAGACCGGGAAGGTCGTGCCGAGGCCGAGCGCAAACGCGGCCATCAGCGTCAGCAGGCCCCACAGCGGCAAGGTGGTGAGCGTGAGGCCCAGCGCGCAAATCGCGGCCCATGACGTGCCGATGATGGCGACGCGCTTGTAGTGTTTGGCACGGGCCATGGTGCGGCCGGCGACGGCCGCGCCGATGGTCGAGACCGCCGCGAGCGGGATCAGCGCAAGGCCCGCCTCGCTGGCGCTCAAATGGTAGACCGACTCGTAATAGAGCGGGAGCTGCACGGTGAGACCCGTGATCGCGCCAAGGCCACAGCCACCGGCCGTCAATGCGAATGGCGCGACCTTTCCCGTCAGCAGCTTCAAGGGCAGGAACGGTTCGTCGGCGCGGCGCGCGTGCCAGACGAAACTGACCGCGAGCGCCACGGCGCCGCCGACCATCGCGAGCACGGTCGGCGAGAGCCAGGGATAGCGCGTGCCGCCCCAGGTCAGCACCAGCATGAAGACGACGGCAGAAGCCATCAGCAGCACGCCGCCGAGCCAGTCGACCTTGCGCTTGCGGTGGAACACCGGGATCTTCTTCATCTTCGGCAGCAACATCACGATCGCTGCGGCCGCGAGCGGCAGGTTGATCCAGAAGATCATCGACCAGTGTAGATGCTCGGCGAACACCCCGCCGATGACCGGACCGAGGATGCCGCCAACCATCCAGACGCTGGAGAAGTAGGCCTGGTACTGGCCGCGCTCGCGCGGGCTCACGACGTCGGAGATCACGGTCTGCACCACCGGCATGATGCCGCCGCCGCCGAGCCCCTGGAGGCCGCGCGCCAGGATCAGCATCGGCATGTTCGGCGCGATCGCGCACAGCACTGAGCCCGCCACGAACAGGCTGAGCGAGATGATGATCATGGCCTTGCGGCCATAGATGTCGCTGAGCGTCCCGAACACCGGCGCGACCGCGGTCGAGGCGAGCAGATAGGCGGTGATGACCCAGGAGAGATTGGAGACGTCGTTGAACTGGCGGCCGATGGTCGGAAGCGCGGTGGCGACGATGGTCTGGTCGAGGGCTGCCAGGAACATCGTCAGCATCAGGCTGATCACGATGGTGCGGACCTCGTCCTGTGACAGCGGCGCCGGCGGCGCGAGCGAGGGAGCGTCGTCGATGCTCAACACCTCGCCCGGAAGGCGGGACAGCTCTTCGGCGATCTCGTCGGGCAACGTCTGGAGGTCGGCAGAACTGCTCTGCCGGTCGAACTTGTTCATCTCGATCGGAAGCCGTGAGGCGGCGCAACGCCGCGGAGGATTCGTTCTATCGAGGCAATGTAGACAGCAAAGTTCTTCTCAGGCAGGCACCGCCGCGCATGGGAGCATCCCACCCCCGGGCCATCCCGAACAAGTGATCCAGGCGGCGCGGCGGATCAGTCCTTCGGGCGTCGCTTCATGCGTGCCCGTTTCGGCAGCTGCGCCGGCCATTGCACGATGTGGTGCTCGAGATCCGCATCCGGGATCTCCTCCTCGCTGCCCTCGACCCGTCCGCGGACGGAGACGCCGGCCTCATGCACGGTGTCGGGATCGCCCGAGACCAGCGGGTGCCACCAATAGAGGTCGCGGCCTTCAGCGACGAGCTTGTAGCCGCAGCTCGCCGGCAGCCAATTCAAGGTGCGGACGTTGGCAGGGGTCAGGCGGACACAGTCGGGAACCTTGTCGGAACGATTCGCATAGTCCTTGCAGCCGCAGGTCTGGGCATCGAGCAGCTTGCAGCCGACATGGGTGTAATAGATCTCCCCGGTGTCCTCCTCTTCGAGCTTGTTCAGGCAGCAGCGACCGCAGCCGTCGCACAGGCTTTCCCATTCGGGCCCCGACATCTCTTCCAACGTCTTGGTTTTCCAGAAGAATCCTTCCTGGGCTGAAGGTCGTTTGGGAGCTGCGGTCATGCGCCTCAACAAATTCGAAAGAGCTACGGCTGGCGCTATCTAGGGCGAGCGGCCGGGATGCTGCAAGCAACGCCGCCGTGAAGCCCGTAATGAACCGGGGTTCAATTAGGCCTGTTGTTCAAAATCGCGAGCCTGACCATTGGTTTATGGACCCTGCTCGGCTAGAAGGAACGGCAAGTCCCCTCGGACGCGAACCGGGCGCCTTGGGTTTGCCGCAACAATCCCGCAAGACGTCTCGCTGCCGCCCCGGCCGGGTGCTTGAACGCTGACGCAGAGAGCCTCAAGGGTTCCAGGTGGTCCAGAACACACCATCCAATTGGAAGAGCCGCATCCGGAATTTCTTTCTGGACCTCGACGCGCGCATCGACTCCTCGCTGTTCTCCTCGGCCAAGGGCATCCGCGAGCTCTATGAGCGCTACTCGACCTTCATGGACCGGTTCTATGTCGGGCGGTGGAAGCGCTGGGTGTTCATCGAGCCGCTGTCGGAGGCCGCGACGCTCGGGCTCGGCGGCCTGGTCCTGATGCTCACGCTCGCCATTCCCGCCTTCCGCGAGACCGCGGACGAGGACTGGCTGAAGAAGTCCGATCTGGCGGTGAGCTTCCTCGACCGCTACGGCAACCCGATCGGCAGCCGCGGCATCAAGCACAACGATTCGATCCCGCTGGAAGATTTTCCGGACGTCCTGATCAAGGCGACGCTGGCGACCGAAGACCGCCGTTTCTACGAGCATTTCGGCATCGACATCGCCGGCACCGCGCGCGCGCTCGTCACCAACGCCCAGGCCGGCGGCGTCCGCCAGGGCGGCTCCTCGATCACCCAGCAGCTCGCCAAGAACCTGTTCCTGAGCAACGAGCGCACCATCGAGCGCAAGGTCAACGAGGCCTTCCTCGCGGTCTGGCTGGAATGGCGCCTGACCAAGAACGAGATCCTCAAGCTCTATCTCGACCGCGCCTATATGGGCGGCGGCACCTTCGGCGTCGATGGCGCGGCGCATTTCTACTTCAACAAGTCGGCGCGCGACGTGACGTTGTCGGAAGCCGCGATGCTCGCCGGCCTGTTCAAGGCGCCGACCAAGTACGCGCCCCACATCAACCTGCCCGCCGCCCGCGCCCGCGCCAACGTCGTGCTCGACAACCTCGTCGATGCCGGCTTCATGACCGAGGGCCAGGTGTTCGGCGCCCGCCGCAACCCGGCCTTCGCGGTCGACCGCCGCGACGAGGCTTCGCCGAACTACTATCTCGACTACGCCTTCGACGAGATGCGCAAGCTGGTCGACACCTTCCCGAAATCCTACACCGAGCGCGTCTTCGTGGTGCGCCTCGCGATCGACACCAACGTGCAGAAGGCCGCCGAAGACGCGATCGAGAACCAGCTGCGCCAGTTCGGCCGCGACTATCACGCGACGCAGGCGGCAACCGTGGTCTCCGATCTCGACGGCGGCATCCGCGCCATGGTCGGCGGCCGCGACTATGGCGCCAGCCAGTTCAATCGCGCCGTCGACGCCTACCGCCAGCCCGGCTCGTCGTTCAAGCCTTACGTCTACACCACCGCGCTGCTGAACGGCTTCACGCCGAACTCGATCGTGATAGACGGCCCGGTCTGCATCGGCAATTGGTGTCCGCAGAACTATGGCCATTCCTATTCCGGCGCGGTGACGCTGACGCAGGCGATCACGCGCTCGATCAACGTCGTGCCGGTCAAGCTGTCGATCGCCATCGGCCAGAAGAACGAGCCCAAGGCGCCGAACCCGGCCAAGGTCGGCCGCGCCAAGATCGTCGAGGTGGCCCGCCGCTTCGGCCTGAAGGCGCCGTTGCCCGACACGCCGTCGATGCCGATCGGTTCGGACGAAGTCACCGTGCTCGAGCACGCCGTCGCCTACGCGACCTTCCCGAACCGCGGCAAGTCGGTGACGCCGCATTCGGTGCTGGAAGTGCGCACCGGCGCCGGCGATCTCGTCTGGCGCTGGGACCGCGACGGGCCGAAGCCGCGTCAGGCCATTCCGCCGAACATCGCCGCCGACATGGCGGGCATGATGAGCCACGTCGTCAGCGAAGGCACCGCGCGCCGCGCCGCGCTCGACGGCATTCCGACCGCGGGCAAGACCGGCACGACCAACGCGTATCGCGACGCCTGGTTCGTCGGCTACACCGGCAATTTCAGCTGCGCTGTCTGGTACGGCAACGACGACTACTCGCCGACCAACCGTATGACCGGCGGCTCGCTGCCGGCGCAGACTTGGCACGACATCATGCTCGCGGCGCATCAGGGCGTCGAGGTCCGGGAAATTCCCGGCGTCGGCATGGGACAGAAGCTGCCGCCGGAACGCGTTGCCAACGCGCAGGCCAATGCGGCGCCGAAGGTGCTGGAGACCAAGCCCGGTCCGCCCCCCGTGCTGACCAAGCGTGGCGCCGACATCCTGGTGCGCGTCGAGAAGCTGCTCGATGACGCCGCCAGGACCGCGAACAAATCCACGGCCGACGACGGCAAACAGCCCAAGCCGGCTTCATCGACCAGCGCGCTCGCCTTCCCGCAGAACTATGCGGAAGAAAATGCGAACGCGTCCGCCCCGCGCAAGAACTGATCGAAACAAGTGCGGCTGATCCTGACCACATTGACGGCCCTCCTGCTCGCGACCGCGGTCGGCGTCGGCGCGACCTGGATGACGACGACGCGCGGCACCGAGATCGGCGCGCTGACCATCGGCCCCTGGACCGCGCGCCCGCGCACCGGCACCGCCGACGTCGATCCCTATTCGCGCGCCACCATCGTGCGCAACGGCGAGCTGCCGATCGGCACCGGCGACGGCGTCGCCTTCACCGCGACCGCGGATGACAAGAAGAAAGCGCTCGATGGCCGCTGCGATATCGTCGTCTCCGGCGTGACGCCGCCGGCGCGGTTCTGGACGCTGACGCTGTATGACCGCAAGGGTCACCTCGTCGCCAATTCGCTGCAGCGCTACGGCTTCACCAGCCAGGAGATCGTGCGGCAGTCCGACGGCTCGTTCGAGATCCACATCGCCTCGCGCTCGCGCGCCGGCAATTGGCTGCCGACCGGCGGCATCGAGCGCTACTCGCTGATGCTGCGGCTCTACGACACGCCGGTCGGGGTCGCGACCCGCACCCAGCGCGATGCGCCGATGCCGACGATTTCGACGGTGGGCTGCTCATGATCCGCCTGCTGTTCACCATCGTCGCGGGTGTGGTGCTGGGCCTCGTGGTCCATCTCGTCAGCGTGCTGGCGCTGCCGCGGATTGCGACGCAAGACGCCTATTCGCGGCTGACGCCGATGACCCGGCTGAACGGCGTCACCCAGCTTCCGCTCGCCGATCCCAACACTTCGCCGATGCCATTCATGGACCCGGCCTTTGCGCTGGCGATCTGCCGCTACGATCTGTCGAACGGGCCGATCAAGCTGATGGTGCCGGTGAGCCAGTCCTACACCTCGGTGTCGTTCTACACCCGCAACGAGATCGCCTATTACGCCATCAACGACCGCTCGGCGGGCCGCAAGGTGATCGAGCTCGATTTGATGACGGAAGCGCAGCACAGCGAGCTGCCCGAGGACGAAGAGATCACCGCGGCCGACCGCCTGATCATCGATTCCCCGACCGCGACGGGCCTGATCGTGATGAAGGCGCTCGCCGCCGAGCCCGGCCTGATGCCGCAGGCGCAGGCCTCGCTTCAGGCTGCGACCTGCGCGCCGCAGACCGAAGTGCCCGCCAAGGCCGAGGCGCCGCGCGGACGGCGCTGACGCGCGGCCGTTTCCTCGAGCTCAAAACAAAAACTGCGAAAACAACCCCATGCACAGTAGCGGGGGCATTGAGATCATTCGTGTTCTTGAACTCGCGCCAAGCCGTCACTCTACCTGCGGGAACACAGCTTCCGCTTCCGGCCGTAGCAGACGTTGTCGTGCTCAAAGCTGATGGCAGCTTGGAAAGGTCGGCATCCATTTATCGAGAACGCGCTTGAGCCGCCCTGCCATCACGTCAGCCGCGATCATATCGTTGTGCATGTAAGCAAGACCGTGGCCCGCGAGGGCGGCATCACGCATGAGGTCTGCATTGTTGAAGACAAGCGGACCTTCGACGCGCACCTCGAACCGGCGTCCTTTCTCCTCAAAATCCCATGCGTAGAGGCCACCTGACTTGACGAGCCGGTAGCCGATGCAGCGATGTTCCGCCAGTTCGCGCGGCGTCTTCGGCGCCATGAGCATGAGCGCTCCTGGCCATTTCGGACCAAATTTCGCCTAATTCGTATTGGTTTCTAGCTGCGGGGCAGGACTGTAACATTTGGAGTCCTGCATGTTTAAGAATGCGCTAGTTGCGTTAGTCTTTACCCTCGTTGGGCCGATCGCTTCTGAAGCCCGGACTTTCCGTCCCGCTCATCCAACCGAATGCAATGTGACCATGCCTTGCGACTTTTCCTATTCGCAAGAACGCCGCCAAACCAATCCGCGACGGTCGCAACTTAGGGAGCGAAACTCCGAAAGCCAAATCTCCGTTGCCGGTCTCGACGTAAGCCGAGGACGAGTGATTGGAGGTCGCCCGGCCGGTTGTCCTCGTTCTTTCTGTGGTTGCGGGGCTGCAGTACGGGTGTTCGGACGTATCGTGCCTGAATTGAACCTTGCATCCAATTGGCTGCGCTTCCCGCGTGCAGCCCCAGCGCCTGGAATGGTCGCAGCGCGACACGGACATGTCTTTGTTTTGGAACAGCACATCGGCGGCGACACCTGGTTGGCATACGACGCTAACTCGGGGGGACACGCTACGCGCCTTCACGCTCGTTCGCTTAGAGGCTATACGGTCGTCAATCCTCGCGCTGCATGAGGCCGACGCAGCCGAGAGAGAATCCGGAGTAGGACAGCGCTCTCTTTCCGCTGTTGCCGCATGCAGCCGCGGAAAAGGGCGATTAATTGCGCAGCCGAGGAAACGGCAGTAATGCTGCGTGGCCGGGACCGATTGCCATCATTCGTGGGCTGTCGGTAGCCGGTCGAAGCGAAGCGAGGGAGTACGTCGTGGCATTGCAGCACGCGAAACCGGGAGAGATCGTCGATTTGCGTCCGCTTGGAGGCAAATTAAGGGACGCCAAAACGGCAGCGATCATAAAATCCGAACATTTCGAGGCGGTCCGGCTGATCGTCCTGGCCGGGACGAAAATCGCCCCGCACAAGGTGCCCGGCAACATCATGCTCCACTGCCTGGAAGGACGAATATCGCTTGGCTTGGCGGATTCTGCGGTCGTGTTGAGTTCTGGCGAGTGGGTCTACCTCACGGGCGGCGAGATCCATTCGCTGGACGGCATCGAAGATTCCTCCCTCCTTCTCACGATCCTTCTCGGGAGCTGACGGGGGAGCGCGGCGCGAGAGGCCTCGAAACAAGAAGCGGCAGCGATGTCAGCGCCGCCAATTATTGGCGGTCGCGGACGGTCTGGAAGTGTACGGCAATCACGTGTGACATCGCGATAAATCGTCGAACCGTTATCCTCTCCGCAGCACCAAATCCCATAGACGACTCGATCCGTGTGGTTCAACGTGGCGGCCAGGCAACACTGAGAGACGTTCGGCCCAATGCGTCTTTGCGCGCGTTTGACTCGCTCTCTCGCTGTGGTAGTGCATCCACAGGGATTGAGTGATGACGGGGCTCGCTTTCAAGCGACGGATCGGATGGGGCGCTGCATTTATTGCGGCCTACGCTCTGGTTTTCAATGTCATCCTGTCCAGCATTCTCGTCGCAAGCATTTCCCCTCTCGCAGCGGCGGGCGCTCATGAGCTCTGCATCAGCAGCGAAAGCGCAGATGTCGCGCGAACCGACACCGACAAGCACAGCGGCAAGACGACCGCGCACTGCCCGCTCTGCGTGGGGCATTATGTTTCCGGTGCGCTGCCATCGCCCCAATCCACGCTGGCCGAGCGCATTCCGCTCACGGCGAGTGCGGTCTACTCCTTTCGTCAGCGGATCGTCGCCCACGCACGATCGTTCGACCACCTGTCCCGTGGACCTCCCGCACTGACCTGACGTTGCGCCAGTCCGGCGCGAACGTCGCCTGACCGGCTCTGCTCTCGTGCCCCCTCCCGCGTTTGGCGCGCGCACGGAGTCAGAGCGGCTTGTCCACCCGCTATTTCCAGCATCATCGGCAGGGGCTGCCAAAGCTCGCCCTGCTTCCGTCACGCGTCAGCGCAACCGCTGGCCAAGAATAGAAACACGCATATGCCGAACCCATCAATCAGCCTGCACCGGTCCATCCTGGCCGCGACGACGGTGCTCGTCCCGCCCGCCCTGCTCGCCACCATCGCCCTGCTTCCACCCTTCGCCACATCAGCATTCGCGCAAGCGCAGCAGAAACTTTCGCCCGTGACCGTGGATGCCCCGCAACAGCGCAAACGGAAGCCGCGTGGCATTGTCGCCGCCGCGCCGGCTGCTGCAACACCGCAGCGAGTCAGGGCGGCGGCAGATGAACGTCGGAATTCAGTGCCAGCGTCCGCCGAACTGCCGCCAAGCGCCGGCTTCGACCGCGGCCTGTCGTCAAGCGACTCCGCCTCGCTCGTCACCGACCTGCCCGGCGGCGCCACATGGGGCGCCGGCGGCGTGTCCAGCCTGCCGGCGATCAACGGATTTGGCGCAGACAGGCTGCAGGTCGCGGTCAACTCGATGCTGATCAGCCCAGCCTGTCCCAACGAAATGAATCCGCCGCTGTCGTTCGTCAATCCGGCGATGATCGCGAAGATGCGGGCCTATCTCGGCGTCGGCCCGGTGTCGGTCGGCGGCGACTATATCGGCAGCCGCATCGACGTGACGACCGCGCCGCCGGCCTTCGTGCCGGAACAGGCCGGCTGGGTGACCAGCACACAGCTGTCGAGCTTCTTCCGCAGCAACGGCAATGCGTACGGGGTCGATGCCACCGCGACGGTCGCCAACCGCGACACCAGCGTCACCTATACCGGTGGCTGGGTCCGTGCGAGCGATTACAAGGCGGGCGACGGATCGACGATCAAGTCGACGCTCTACGAGACCCAGAACCATTCGATCAGCGTCTCGAAGCAGACGTTCGGCAACCTCTTCACGTTCCAGATCGGTGGCCAGTTCATTCCGTACCAGGGCTACGTCAACCAGTACATGGACATGGTCTACAACCGCGGCCTGTATGCCAACGGCCGCTACGAAGGCGTGTTCGACTGGGGCAAGCTCGAAGCCAGCGCCTTCGTGCACCAGATCCGGCACACCATGGGGTTCATCGCGCCCGACAAGGTCAGCGACATGCCGATGGACACCAAAGGTCTCGACGGCGGCTACGCGGTGAAGGCGACGGTGGCTCTCTCCGGTCACGACCTGCTGCGAATCGGCAATGAGCTGGCGGTCAACCGTCTCGACGATTGGTGGAGCCCTGTGGCGGGATCGATGATGATGAGCCCGAACACCTTCATCAACATCAACGGCGGCACGCGCGACCGCGTCGGGACCTTCGTCGAGTGGGAACGCCACTGGGACCGGCAATGGACGTCGATCGTCGGCCTGCGCAACGATGTGGTGTGGATGAACACCGGCAATGTGCAGGGATACAACGACATGGACTACGGCGCGGACGCGGCCGCGTTCAACGCCGTCAACCACGCCCGCACCGACGTTCATGTCGACGGCTCCGCCCTCCTCCGCTACGAGCCGAACGATGTCAGCCAGTACGAGCTCGGCTTTGCGCGCAAGACGCGATCGCCCAATCTCTACGAGCGCTACGCCTGGTCCACCAATGCCATGGCGATGCAGATGATCGGCTGGTTCGGCGATGGCAACGGCTATGTCGGCAATCTCGACCTCAAGCCCGAGAAGGCCCACACCGTCAGCTTCACCGCCGGATGGCACGATCCCGCGCAACGGATCTGGGACGTGAAGGTGACGCCGTATGCGAGCTACGTGCAGGACTATATCGACGTCGACCGCTGCGCGACCGCAAGCTGCCTCGCCAGCAATCCGGCCAACCTGACGACCAGCACCGGCTTCGTCTACCTGCAGTTCGCCAATCACGACGCGACGCTCTACGGCGTCAATTTCGAGGGCCGGCTGAGCGTGTGGGACAATCCGGTCTATGGTCAGGGCCAGCTGCGCGGCCTGATCGGCTATGTCCGCGGCCAGCGCACCGACGGCGCGGACCTCTACCACATGATGCCTGTCAACGCGAAGCTTGCGCTCGACCATCGCCTCGGCGGCTGGACCAACAGCGTCGAGCTGCAGCTCATCGGCTCGAAGGACCAGGTCAACCAGACCCGCAACGAGCTGACGACGCCATCATATGCATTGGTCAATCTGCGCACGGGCTATCAGTGGCAGCACGTGCGCCTCGACCTCGGCATCGACAATCTGTTCAACCAGAACTACTACCTGCCGCTCGGCGGCGCAGATCTGGTCGACTACAAGGTCGTCTCGATGATGGGATCGTCGGCGGCGTATGGCTACAACGTGAAGGGACCGGGGCGCTCGTTCAATGCGCGGCTGGGCGTCAGCTTCTGAAGATGTCAGACGTCACGCGGCAACGCACACGCGTTTGCCGCGTGAGGTCCGGCTGACGATCGCTTGTCGTCTCACTTTGAGTTCAATCCCGGCAAATTCTCTCGGGCGTCAGCCCTCCGCGCCCACAGCAACGCCAACGGCCCCACCGCGATTCCCGCCGCGAGCACGATGAACACCAGCAGCCAGCCGCGCGCGCTCTGCGGGCCGCCGGCCGCGTCGAGCGCGGCGCCGGTGCCCCAGGCGCCGAGCGCCGAGAGGCCGAAGCCGACCGTCGAGTGCAGGGCCAGGGTCGCGCCGCGATGTTCGGAGACGGCGGCGGCCGACATGCCCGCGGTCAACGCGCCGGAATCGGCGGGCACAGTCAGGCCATAGACGAGCAGCAGCAGCGCGAGCACCCATGCGGGCGCGGTCGCGTTGAGGCCGATGACCAGCGCGACGCAGGCTGACGCGATCATCACAATCGTGATCGCCCGATGACGGCCGAATTTCAGCGCAGCCTCGTTGCCGAGGATGCTGGCGGGCATCGAGATCACCGCAAAACAGAAGCTCAGTACGACGGGGCCCAACCATGACGGCGCGCCTTGATGGGCGACGACGAAGGTCCAGAAGCCGACAAGCCAGGTGCGGATGCCGTAGAGCTCGAAGCAGTGGGCGCCGTAACCAAGGATATAGCCGAGCGCCTCGCGGTTGGCGAAGACGGGCGCGAAGTTAAGCAGGCGTCCCGCCTTCGGCGCGGGCCGCTGCCCCTGCATCAGGAGGCAAGCGACGACCATTGCGATCGGTCCGAAGCCGGTGACGAGGAAGGCGGTCCGCCATCCCCAATGGTCGGCGATCAGCTGCGCCACCAGAAACGAGAGGCCGACACCGACCGAGAAGCTCGACGTGTACAGCGTGACGGCGCGTGAGGTGTCGCCGGCGGGAAGCCGGTCCGTCAGCGCCTTCAGGCCCGGCATGTAGGCGCCGGCAAATCCGAGGCCCGCAAGGGACCAGATCGCGGTCGCCGACCAGAATCCTTGCGCGAAGATGCCGAAGGCCGCGGTCGCGAGGCCGCTGACGATCGAGCCCCAGAGCAGGACGAGCCGCGCGTCGATCCGGTCGGTCAATGTCGTCAGCACGGGCACCGCGAGCATGTAGCCGAACGCATAGCCGCTCGCCATCAGACCGCCTTCGGCGGCCGAGAGTCCCCACGCCGGCATCAAATGCTGCGCCAGGTTCGCCGACAGTGTCACATGCGGCAGCAGATTGCCGACCTGACCGATGCACATCACCGCAATCAGGGAACGGCCACGTAGCTTACGAATCTTGTCCTCCCGCCTGAATCGGCGCCGATGTTGCCTGCTCCGTGCGAAGCAGCAAGAGCGCAAGGAAGGCCGAGACCGAGACGAGCGCGCTGATCCACAGCGCATTGCTGCCGATGTGCTCCACCATCAGCCCCAGTGCGAGCGGCGCAGCGGCCCCCGTGACCCTGGAAGGCAGCGAGATCATGCCGACGCGCCTGCCGAATCCGGCCGGCCCGAACAGCACCAGGGGAAGCGTGCCGCGGGCAATGGTGATGATGCCGTTGCCCGCGCCATACAGCACGGTGAAGGTCGACGCGAGCAAGGGTCCGCCCAGAACCAGCGCAACGACACCGATCGGGTTCATGAGCATGGCCAGCCTCGCCGAGAGCAGCGGATGAAACCGGCCGAGCCACCCTGCCTCCAGAAGGCGCGCGCCGACCTGCGCCGGCCCGACCAACGCGCCCGCGAGCAAGGCCTGTGCCGGCGTCGCGCCGAAGGCAACCAGCATGGT
Source organism: Bradyrhizobium sp. A5 (assembly GCF_042076515.1). Taxonomy (NCBI): domain Bacteria; kingdom Pseudomonadati; phylum Pseudomonadota; class Alphaproteobacteria; order Hyphomicrobiales; family Nitrobacteraceae; genus Bradyrhizobium; species Bradyrhizobium sp. A5. The sequence goes on from NZ_CP148990.1 coordinate 4,790,724, forward strand.
CGGCAGAATGGCCGAGATGCCCGAGCTGACGAAGCTTGCCGCCGCGAACATGTAAGCCAGCAGCACCATCGCGAAGGTCTCACTCTGGGCTCCGGGTTGTGGGCTCGCCCGCGCATCCGGTTGAGGCATCTGATCCAATGGGACGGCGCGTGGCAGCGAAAGATTGAGCGGCAACGCCAGAGCGATGTGGATCGCCGCCCAGACCTGGCAGGCGACGCGCCAGCCGTATTCGGAGTCCAGCCAGGTCGTGAGCGGCCATCCGAGCGTGCTGGCGAAACCGGCAATCAGAGTGATGCCGGTGATGGCCCGTCGCGCATGAGTGCCGTAGATGCGTGCAAGCGTTGCGAAGGCCGCCTCGTAGAGGCCCATGCCCATGCCGATCCCGAGCAACACCCAGGCTGCGATCAGCACCGCCGCGCCATGAGCCATCGACAGCAGGAGCAAGCCTGCCGCGAACACCAGGTTGGAGATCGCAAGCTGGCTCCGCCCTCCGAACATATCGATCGCATGGCCGACGCGCGGCCCGAGCAGGCCGGAGATGACGAGCGCGCCCGACAGCGCAGCGAACACCCAGGTCGGCGAAAGACCGAGATCGAGCGCGATCGGCGCCGCCAGGATGGCCGGGAGATAGTAGCTCGACGCCCACGCGATGGTCTGCGCGGTGCCGAGCGCGAACACGATGGCGAACGGACCTCGGGCCCGGCCCGCAGGGACTCGGCTCATGAACAGCCGCACCCCGACGCACCGGCCTTTCTGGCCGTTTCATCGACGGCGCAGCAGGCGGACGCCTCCTCCTTCGCCGGACCGCCGCAACATCCTGACGCCACCTCGGCGGACTCGACGCCGCCGCGCGTGCAGACGCCGGTCTCCGGCAGCACGAGCTCGACCCTCGCAGCGGCCTGCTTGTCGCCGGCAAGTTCGGCCGCGATCGAGCGGACCTGCTCATAGCCGGTCATCATCAGGAAGGTCGGCGCGCGGCCATACGACTTCATGCCGGCGAGATAAAAATTCGGCTCGTCATGCGCGAGTTCGCGCGCGCCGTGCGGGCGGACCGTGCCGCAGCTGTGCTCGTTGGGATCGATCAGCGGCGCGAGGGCAACGGGCGCCTCGATGGCAGGATCGAGCCGCAGCCGCAGCTCGGACAGGAACGACAGATCGGGACGAAAGCCGGTCGACACGATCAGCTCGTCCGCGACCACGCTCCGCGCGCCGCAGCAGCCGCCGGACGCGATCGTGAGGCGACCTTCGGACTCCGAAAGGTGCGTGACGCCGAATTCGGTCTCGACCTTGATCCTGCCTGCGGCAACAAGCGCCGCGAAGGTGCTGCCGAGCTCGCCGCGCGCGGCAAGCTTGTCGTTGCGGCCGCCGCCAAAGGCCTTGGCGGGATCGGCGCCGCGCAGCAGCCAGATGGCTTGCGTCCCCGGCGCCTCGTCGGCGAGGTGCACGAGATCGATCAGCGTGCCCACCGCGGAATGACCGGCGCCGAGCACCGCGACGGTCTTGCCGGCATATCTGGCACGAGCAGCCCCGCGAACGTCAGGCATGCCGTAGGCGATGCGGCCGGCGCATTCACGCTCGCCGATCGCCGGCAAGCCGTTGCGGCCGGCCGGATTGGGCGAGAACCACGAGCCCGACGTATCGATCACGGCATCGGCGCGCAGCACTTCGGGGCCTTTGCCGTTCTGATAGCGGATCTCGAACGGCGCCTGCTCTCTGCCCTTCGTCTTCGCCTTGTCGAAGCCGACGCGGCTGATGGCCGAGACGCGGCTGGAGGTGCGGATCACATCGCGCAGCGGCGTCCTTGTCGCAAGCGGCGTCAGATATCGATCGAGCAGCTCACCGCCGGTCGGGTAGGACTGCGGGTCCGGTGAATTCCATCCGGTCGGTGCGAGCAGGCGCGCCGCGGCCTTGTCGACGTTGTATTCCCACGGCGAGAACAGCTGGACCTGTTGCCACTGGCGAACCGCATGCCCCGCTTCGGGTCCGGCCTCCAGCACGATCGGCGACAGGCCGCGTTCGAGCACATGGGCTGCCGCGGCCAGCCCGACCGGCCCTGCTCCGATGATGGCAACTGTCTTTGCGCCGCTCATGTCACTACTCCCATCGTTCTAGAATCATCGAATAAATCGACGACGAAAACTCAAGCCGCCGTCTGCGCATCCTTGCATCCGACGTCGTCCGCACAGCACTCCGCCGCCAGGAAATCCACCAGCCCCCGCATCGCATCGAAGTTGGCGTGGCAGACAAGCGTCGTGGATTCGCGGACCTGACTGACGAGCCCGACCGCGACCAGAGACTTGATGTGATGCGACAGCGTCGATGCCGGAATCTTCAGCTTGTCCTGCAGGCGGCCGACGGGCATGCCCGCGTGCCCCGCCCGAACCAGGGCGCGATAGATCTGCAGCCGGGTTTGATTGCCCAGGGCTTCCAGACGTGCGGCTGCGTCAGCGATCTTCATGCTCCGAATATGAGCCGCTGCCTCGGCTCCGTCAACCGTATTTCTAGAATATTCGAAATAGAAATTCCATGCGCGAAGCGGCTCGAGAAATTCCGGATTGACGACGGCGCAACATTTCCATAAGTCTGGATATATGGAAACCGAAGAAGCCGTTCTCGCCCTCGCCGCCTTGTCGCAATCGACCCGGCTGGAGGCGTTCCGGACGCTGGTCCGGCACGAGCCGGACGGCCTTGCAGCCGGCGATCTCGCGCGCCTGCTGGAAGTACCGCAGAACACGCTCTCGGCGCATCTGTCGATCCTGACGCGCGCGCGCCTGGTGACCTCCGAGCGGCACAGCCGCTCGATCGTCTACCGCGCCAACCTCGCCGAATTCCGCGACGTCGCGGTTTTCCTGCTGCGGGATTGCTGCGGCGGGCGGCCTGAGGTGTGCGAGCCGGTGGTCGACAGCCTGCAAGCCTGCTGCGCTCCAAACCGAAAGGGACGAGTCCGTGCCTGACCAGATCTACAATGTCCTGTTCCTGTGCACCGGCAATTCGGCGCGCTCGATCCTCGCCGAGTCGATTCTGCGCAAGGACGGCGCCGGCCGCTTCCAGTCCTTCTCCGCCGGCAGCATGCCGAAAGGCGCGGTCCACCCGCTGGCACTGCGCACGCTGGAAAGCATGGACTATCCAGCCGACGGAATGCGCTCGAAGAGCTGGCTGGAGTTCGCCGCGCCCGATGCGCCGGTGATGGATTTCGTCTTCACCGTCTGCGACAACGCCGCCGGTGAGGCCTGCCCGATCTGGCCGGGACAGCCGATGACCGCGCACTGGGGCATCGAGGATCCCGCCGCTGCCGAAGGCACGGAGTTGCAGAAGCAGGCGGCGTTCGTCACGGCGTTCCGCTACCTGAAGAACCGGATCGATACCTTCGTGAGCCTGCCGCTGAAGAGCGTCGACAAGCTCTCGCTCGGCACCAAACTGCGCGAGATCGGCCGCTCCGAGGGCGCAACCCTTTCCAATGACGACGTGGCGTAGCCGATGGGACTGTTCGAACGATACCTCACTCTCTGGGTCGCGCTTTGCATCGTGGCCGGCGTCGCGCTGGGACATGTCATGCCCGGCTTCTTTGCCGCGGTCGCAACCGCCGAAATTGCCAAGGTCAACCTGCCGGTCGCGGCGCTGATCTGGCTCATGATCGTGCCGATGTTGCTGAAGATCGACTTCGGCTCGCTGGGCCAGGTCCGTGAGCATTGGCGCGGCGTCGGCGTGACGCTCTTCATCAATTGGGCCGTAAAGCCATTCTCGATGGCGCTGCTCGGCACGTTCTTCATCGGCCATGTGTTCGCGCCGATGCTGCCGGCGGGCCAGATCCCGTCCTACATTGCGGGTCTGATCCTGCTGGCCGCCGCGCCCTGCACGGCGATGGTGTTCGTCTGGTCCAATCTGTGCGAGGGGGAGCCCCACTATACGCTGAGCCAGGTCGCGCTCAACGACGTGATCATGGTCTTCCTGTTTGCACCGCTCGTCGGGCTGCTGCTCGGAGTGGCCTCCATCAGCGTTCCCTGGGGCACGCTGATGCTCTCGGTCCTGCTCTACATCGTGGTTCCCGTGATCGTCGCGCAAGCGTGGCGAAGGGTGCTGCTGCAAAAGGGCGGCGATGCCTTCGACCGCAGCCTGCGGACCCTGCAGCCTCTTTCGCTTGCCGCGCTTCTGGCGACATTGGTGCTGCTGTTCGGCTTTCAGGGAGAGCAGATCGTCAGGCAGCCGGGCGTCATCGCGATCCTCGCCGTCCCGATCCTTGTCCAGGTCTATTTCAATGCGGGCCTGGCGTATTGGCTCAGCCGGCGGTTTGGCGTGGCCTGGTGCGTCGCCGCTCCCGCGGCCCTGATCGGCGCGAGCAACTTCTTCGAGCTGGCGGTCGCGGCCGCGATCAGCCTGTTCGGCCTGGACTCCGGCGCGGCGCTTGCGACTGTCGTCGGCGTTCTCGTCGAGGTCCCGGTGATGCTATCCGTCGTCCGCATCGTGAAGGCGACCAGAGGCTGGTATGAAGCGGGCGCCGGCAAAGCTCCCACGGCCGCCGAGGCACGCAAGTGAACGAAGATAGATGACAGCCTACGGGCCGTTCCCGATCGCGGAGATAATCGCATGAGCGTTACGATCTATCACAACCCCGACTGCGGCACCTCGCGCAACACGCTGGCGATGATCCGGCAGAGCGGCGCCGAGCCCACCGTGATCGAATATCTCAAGACGCCCCCCTCGCGCGAAACGCTCAAGCGGCTGATCGCGGCGATGGGCATCACGGTGCGCGCATTGCTGCGCGAGAAGGGTACGCCCTACAAGGAGCTCGGCCTTGCCGATTCCAAGTGGACGGACGACGAGCTGCTCGGCTTCATGATGGCACATCCCATCCTGATCAACCGGCCGATCGTGGTGACGGACAGAGGCACGCTATTGTGCCGCCCTTCCGAAGCCGTTATCGATCTGCTGGACGCACCCGTCGGCCGGTTCGTGAAGGAGGACGGCGAAGTGGTCGAGGCGCGTTAGGTTCACGAATTGACGGGAGACGCCGCACCATGAACGACACGACCGTTCGGGCGGGCCAGTGCCATTGCGGCGCAGTGCGTTTCGAGGTGACGCTCAGCGACGGCTTCAAGTCGATCCGCCGCTGCACCTGCTCCTACTGCCGCATGCGCGGCGCCGTCGTGGCGATGGCGGAGATGGGCGGGATCAAGTTCCTGAAGGGAGAGGATACGCTGACGACGTACCGCTTCCATACCGGATCGGCACAGCACTTCTTCTGCTCGGTCTGTGGAATCTACACCCATCATCAGCGGCGATCGGACACGTCGCTCTATGCCGTCAACGTCGCCTGCCTCGACGGGATCAGCCCGTTCGATTTCCACGAGGTTCCGGTCATGGACGGCGTCAATCACACCAACGACACCGGCAAGCCGACGCGTCGTGCCGGCACGCTCCGCTTCATCCCCGCCGACGATATTTCGCGGCGATCGAAGCCTGACGGTTCAGCCTAGAACCGGGCGGTCGCCGTTCCCAGGATGGTCCGCCCCTGTCCGTAATAGCAATCGCCGCGCGCGTAGCAGGCCGCCACGTAACGTTCGTCACCGACATTGTTGACGTTGAGCTGCAGCCTGTACTTGCCGGGATCGTAGGCGATCATCATGTCGAACAGCGTGTAGGACGGAATGGTGTAGGTGTTGGTCTCCTCGTAGGACTCGCCGATGTAGCGCACCCCGGCGCCGATCGCGACGTCGCGCAGGCCCAGCGCGCTCAGGCGGTACTTGCCCCACAGCGACGCCTGGTTGGCGGGCACGCCCTCGACGGTCTTGCCGACATTATCGCCCCTTTCCACCTTGGCATTGATGTAGGAATAACTGCCGATCACGTCGAGATCCGGCGTGACCTTGCCGATGACCTCGATCTCCGCGCCGCGGATGCGGACCTGTCCGATCTGGGTCGATGCGTAGGGATTGGACGGATCATTCGATGCCGCCAGCCGATTCTGCTCCACGGTGTCATAGATCGCGCCGTTGATCGCGAGGCCCTGCATCGGCGTGTATTTGAAGCCGACCTCGTAGATCTCGCCGCGCTGGTCCTTGCAGGGCCCGGCGAGACAGTTGCTGCCGCCATAGGTCGGGCTGAAATAGACCGGATTGAACGACTGCGCCCAGACCACGTAGGGATTGAAGCCGAACGGCGTTTCGTACATCAGGCTTGCGCGCCCCGTCGTCGCCGACCTGTCGCTGTCCGCGCCGGTCATGCGCGTGCTGGCATAGTCCTGCCGGACGCCGAGCGTCGCGAGCCAGGGACCGAGGCGCATCTGGTCCTGCGCATAAAGGCCGGTCTGGGTCTGCAGCACGTTCGGTCCCCGCACCAGATCCGGCAGCGGGACGCTGGTGTAGACCGGCGCATAGAGATCGAACGGCGTCGGATCGAAGCCGCCGCCGACGGACGAGCGGGCATAGAGGCCGCGGTAGTCCACGCCGAACAGCACCTTGTGCTCGAGCGCACCGGTGAGCGCCTTGATCTGCAGATTGTTGTCGGCGGTGTAGTTGTCGTTGGAGACTTCCTGGTTGCTGGTGTAGCGGTTCACCGTCCGCCTGGACGCGTCGAGGAACGGGTCAGTAGAGAACACGTTCGCATAGACGCTGCGATAGATGCCGTCGACATGGGCGTAACGCAGGTTCTGCGTGAACTTCACCGCGTCGTTGAAATTGTGCTCCAGCAGGCTGCTGATCGCACCGGTCTCGGTCTGGTAGAGATCGGTATTGGGATCGCCGACGAACCGGTTGCGCGGGATGTAGCCGTTGATGCCAGGCGTCAGCGTGCCCTCACGCGGGAGGAAGCCGTTGGTAGTGCCGGTCTTGTCCTTCTGGTAGACGCCGAGCACGGTCCAGCTCGTGTTCGTCGTCGGGCGCCACGTCAGCGACGGCGCCAGCAGCATGCGGTTGTCGGGGACGAAATCGACCTGGGTGCCGCTGTCGCGGAACAGGCCGACGAAGCGATAGAGCCATTCGCCGTCCCTGGTCACCTTGCCGGTCGAGTCCATCTGGACCTGCTTGCGGCCGAAATTGTCGAAGGACACGCCGATCTCGCTGGCCTGCTCCGCGCGCGGACGCTTCGAGATCAGGTTGACGAGACCAGCCGTCGACGTGTCGCCATAGAGCACCGATGCGGGCCCGCGGAACACCTCGATGCGTTCGAGCATGTAGGGATCGACGCGCCATTCGTTGAAGTTGTTACGGTTGTTCACCCGCGTGCCGTCGAGATAGACGTTCGGGTCCTGACCGCGGATCTTGAAATAATCGTTGCGCGAATCGACGCCGCCCGGCTCGGCAAAGACGCCGGGCACGTAGCGGAGGGTTTCCTGGATGTTGCTGACGCCCTGATCCCGCACGCGCTCGGCGCTGACGACCGAGATCGACTGTGCGGTCAGATTCAGCGGCGTATCGGTCTTGGTACCCGTGCCGCTCGTGGTCGCGAGATAGCCCTGCACGGGACCCGTTGCGGTCTCGCGCCCCGGCGAGGACGCACCCGCGACCGGAGCCGCAGGCTGAGCATTGGCGGCGCGTGCCGCGTTGCGTCGCGCAGCCGTTCGTGCGGATTGCGAAGGTTTCGGACGGGCTGCAGGTCGCGCTTCTGCGGATTCGACAACGACAGGAGCGAGTTGAGTGGCCGGCTGACCGAAGGCAGAAACGTCGAACGTCAAGGTCGCCAACGCGATCGTCGAAACCGAAAACAGAAATTTCGCGTTCTTCATTCCCAACACGCCTCACATTCCAACTGAGATTGCGAGGGCAGCCGTAACAATCACGGCGACGTGACGAAAGCGTATTCAGGCGCTGTTGCGCACGTTCGAACTAGAATCCCTTCAGACTAGAATCACTTCAGATTAGAATCGCTTCAGATTGGAACCGCACTAACGTCGGCAGCGATCTCGAACAAATCCGGAAGCACGTGAGATCGGAATTAATCGTCGTGCTTCAGGAGCTGTCGATCCAGGCACGATCGTTCGGAAGACCGATACCTCGGGGGCCTCAAGGCGTCCGATATCTCCGTGCACGACAGGCAGCGCTGACGGATGGGCGATGCGCTTGTCCCGGTCCAATGCCGCCGCAGCGCCCGAAAGCGCCAGGCATCAGCCCTTCGAGACCACCGCGCGGCCGTAGGGCGGCTGCGCGGCAACCGGCGGGTTGGCGGTCTGGGCGGCGAGCTCGCCGATCAGGCGGTCGGCGTCGGCGGCCATGCCGTCGGGGGCCTGGATCACCAGGCGTTCGAGCGCCCAGCGGTAGGACGAGACACGCTGCTCGAGAGAGAGCTGCACCCACTGGATGATCAGCGAGTTCTCCTGCATGCGCTCGACCGCGTCCGCCTTCTCCGTCGGCGAAAGCCCGGAGACGCGCGCCATGCTGGCGTTGCGTTTCTTGTCGAGGTCGATGACGCGGATCGCGCAGCCGAAGAACGGCTCGAAGCGGCTGGTGTCGTTGCGCACGTCCTCGATCAACTGCGCATAGCGCGAGGAATGCGAGCGGTGCGGCTCGTCGATCAGCGTGCGCCCATACATGGTGCGGTCGAATACGATCTTCTGCCGCCAGGGCGACGGCAAGGCCTTGTAGTCGCCGAACACGCTCTTCCATGCGGGGCGCGACAGCGGCGGCTCGATCATGGGATAGGCGAGGTCGCGAAGCTGGCGCTCTTCGTCGGTGAGCTGGAATCGCGACGGCTTCAAGCCGACGCTGGAGGTGACCTCGGCGCCGAGCCAGCTATGCATGTCGTCGCTGCGCATGTCGGCGCGGGTGCGGCCGAAATCGCCGCCGCTGCAGGCTGCGAGCGTCGCGCCCGTGAATGCGAGCAGGATGACCGTTACGACGGGGCGGATCTGGCGGATGACGTCCGGCATTGCAAAAGCCGGATGCTAGCGGCGACGACGACGGCGCCCCGGCGCTGTGCCCGCTTCCGGCCCGCGACCGTCGCTGGTTTCGTCCGTCTCGCGTTCGATGCGGATCACGGGGAGGATCACAATCGTTCCCGTTTCCGCACGCGGTGCGGCGTCTCCTGACGAGCCTACCCGGCGACCGGCCGGAAATTCGATGATGGTCCCCATATCAGCTCTCTATCAATTGCCGCGCGACCGAGCGCGCTCGTGCAATGTGCATTCATTAAGATCAGCTCATGGTTAACGGGATGTAAACGCGCCCGCCGGACCGTAACCGCACGGGCCGCCTGCCCACGTCCCGTTGCGACACGCCAACGCTGCAATTTACCCCATGAACTTCACGCCTCGTTTTCCTTAACGAGCCTTTAAAGGAACCTGCGA